>DATHEL010000010.1:0-261719 GCA_035318625.1 Cyclobacteriaceae bacterium | reverse complement strand
GTTGTGGAAACTGCCTGTGATCTTTGTCATTGAGAACAACGGTTACGCGATGGGTACTTCCGTGAAGCGTACTTCGAACGTTACCGAGCTTTATACCCTGGGCGACGCATACGATATGCCGTCGGAGCCTGTAGATGCCATGAGTCCTGAAGACGTGCACGAGGCTACCGCCAGGGCAGCCGAGCGGGCACGTGCGGGCGAAGGACCTACCCTGCTTGAGTTCAGAACCTACCGTTACAAGGGCCATTCGATGTCGGACCCCCAGAAATACAGGTCCAAGGACGAAGTTGAAGAATACAAACAACGCGACCCGATCGAGGTGACCCGTAAAAAGATCCTGGATAAGAAATTCGCTACCGAAGCCGAGCTGGATGCTATCGATCAGAAGATCGTGGCGCAGGTAGATGAAAGCGTGAAGTTCGCGGAAGAGTCAAAATACCCGGAGGCGTCGGATGCATTGAAGTACGTTTATGTGCAGGAGGATTATCCGTTTATAACTGATTAACCGCGCTTTTAAAAAAACCCCAAAATTTTTTAGTTTTGCAGCCCCGACAATGCCTCGCTCCGCCGGAGCGCTAACGCGAAGGTGAAGTCGGGGTTTTTAATTCGCCCCGGAACATGGCTAAAAAGGAAGAAAACAAGACCGTAATAGAGAATTCTGAAGTGCTGGCAGAAAAGCTGGGTGGCGCTGAAGCATGGATTGAGGACAATCCGAAGGTGCTCATCGCCGTCGTAGCTGTGCTGATACTGGCAGCCGGTGGCTTTTTCGGCTATCGCTGGTGGATCGACAAGCAAGACTTCGTAGCGCAGCAGGAAATGTTCCAGGCTGTCCGGTATTTCGAGGCCGACAGCCTTGACCTGGCCATGAAGGGTACCGCCAACGTTTCGGGCTTCGAAACCATTATCGACGAATACGGAATGACGCCCGCAGGCAATCTGGCTAACTATTACGCCGGTGTGATCTGCCTGAAGCAGGGAAAATTTCCGCTCGCGATCTTCTATCTCAAAGATTTCAAAGTAAAGGATCTGCTGGTCCAGGCGCGTGCTTATAGCCTCCTCGGTGATGCGTACATGGAACAGAATGATTTTGGCAACGCAGCCGATGCGTATCACAAAGCTTCCGCTTACAATCCGAACAAATACTTCACACCTTCCTACCTGATGAAGGAAGCACTGGCGTATGAGAAGCTGACCCAGAACGACAAAGCGATCGCAGCCTACGATCGTATCATTAAAGAATTCTGGGAATCACAGGAAGTGACCACTGCGAAGAAGCTGAAGGCGAGGTTGGAGTCAGCGTCGTAAAATGGCCGGGATCCTCAAGTCCGCTGCCGGAATCAGGAAAGACAAGAAGCTATCTAAGAAACGCTTTGTGATCGTCGTCTCCGAATGGAACGAAGCGATCACGGAAGCCCTATACCTGGGAGCCTACCAAGGGCTGATCGACCTGGGTGTCAATAAAAGCAACATAGAACGGTTGAATGTTCCCGGCACCTTCGAGCTTACGTTGGGCGCATTGAGATCGGCACAAAGAAAAAACATCGATGCTGTGATCTGCCTGGGTTGTGTGATCCAGGGAGAAACTCCGCACTTCGACTACATCTGCCAGGCTGCGGCTTATGGAATTACAGAAGTGAATATCAAGACCGGGAAACCCGTGATCTTCGGAGTGCTGACTACCCTCAATAAAAAGCAAGCGCTCGAACGCGCGGGTGGTAAGTACGGAAACAAAGGCGAAGAAGCCGCAATTACTGCAGTTAAGATGCTTGGCTGAATTCAAACTGCAGAATATCGAACATCGAATAACGAACCGCAGAAGTTCGGGTTGATTATATCTTGAAGAAGATCTTCTTTTTGTAAAGCCAGTAGCACATCCCCCACTCCAATCCAAAAACTGCCAACGAAGTAATGATGCCCATGATCCCATGGGGTACACTTATCATTTCCATCAGTCCGTTGGTGATCGCAGAGAAGTATCCCGTGAACCAACGCGCCGCTACGATCTCGATGAACAGGTAAATGAACAGTGAGTTCATTCCCACCACCAGGAAGAACTTAAGGTTATTACGATGGTCTTTTATGTCGATCCACCAATAAGATATCGCGAGGGCGAAGAAAACCCAGCCGCCAGACGCCAAGGTGAATGAGCTTGTGGCGATCCGCTTGATGATCGGGGTAACGGAAGTAACGTCGAGCAGGTAGCCGATAACCAATCCGGCAATGCCGGCGATCACCAGTGTGTTCATTTTCTCAGGTCGTGTTTTATTGCTGAGCAGCAACTTACCTGCAAGCGCTCCCCAGATCGTATGTGCCGCGGTGGGAATACAGTTGATCGCTACCCATCCTCCCGTATTGATTTTGTTCATCAGCACCAGGTCCATGTAGTTGCCGAAGTTATGCTGATCGGTGAAGGGCTGATCGAAGCCGGGAATATTCGTGAAGCGGTAAAGCACCTCCGTGAGTACGAGCAAGCCGACACTGAAACCGATCTGGGCTGCGGCCGACCACCTGTAAATGAGGAAGGCGACTAGTGTTGTGAAAGACAGCTGTGTGAGAACATCCCAGAGCTCGAACGACAGCCCGTTCTTACGAACAGCATAGTCGAGCACGCCCCAGAAGAACAGCCAACCCGAACGCCTGAGTGTTTTCAGGAACGATTGGATCCACGTCTTTCCTTCGAGCTGCTGACGCTGCAGGGAATACGCGAGGGCTGTGCCCGCCATGAACATGAACCCGGGCTGGATGAGATCCCAAAAACGAAGTCCATTCCACGGATGATGAAAGAACTGGACGAAAAAGTACTGCACCGCGTAACCCTCCGATACTTCAAACAGTCGCTCATAAAGCTGAGTGCTTTCCAGCACCAGCAGGATCATAATGAGCCCGCGAAGAAAATCGAGTGAGAGGAGTCGGGAGTGTTCGGCAGGGTTGGTAAGCAAGGTGTACGATTTACGATGTACAATGTACGATTTTCGGAACCATCCCGAGTCGTACCTCGTACATCGTAAATCGTAAAAGCCTTTACATATTCTTTACAATCTCTTTCGCAAACTCGGAACACTTCAGCAGTGTCGCACCCTCCATTAAGCGGTGGAAATCGTAAGTTACTTTCTTGGATACAATAGTTGCCTCGAGGCCTTTGTAGATCAGGTCGGCAGCTTCGAGCCAGCCCATATACTCGAGCATCATTACACCCGAAAGGATCACAGAGCCGGGATTCACTTTGTCCTGACCTGCATACTTTGGGGCTGTACCGTGCGTTGCTTCGAAGATCGCATAGCCGGTAACGTAGTTGATGTTACCACCGGGGGCGATACCGATACCGCCAACGATCGCCGCGAGCGCGTCCGATACATAGTCGCCGTTGAGGTTTAGCGTAGCAACAACCGAATATTCATCGGGACGAAGAAGTATCTGCTGCAGGAACGCATCGGCGATGGAATCTTTGATGACGATCTTGTGACCGTTGTTTTCAATCACTTGCCATGGGCCGCCGTCGAGATCTTTTGCGCCGAATTCGGACTTCGCCAGGGCATATCCCCAATCGCGGAAACCTCCTTCAGTGTACTTCATGATATTGCCTTTGTGGACAAGCGTCACGCTAGGCTTCTTATTGTCGATGGCGAATTTGATCGCAGCACGTACCAACCGCTCCGTACCGTCTTTTGAAACCGGTTTGATACCGATACCCGACGATTCGGGAAACCTGATCTTTTTGTATTGCTTGGGGAATGCTTCCTTGAATGCTGCGAGGAACTTCTTGTTGTCTTCGGAGCCTTCCTGGAATTCGATACCGGCATAGATGTCTTCTGTATTTTCACGGAAGATGACCATCTCGGTCTTGTGTGGTTCTTTCACGGGCGAAGGAACGCCTTTGAACCAACGGACCGGACGGAGACATGTGTAGAGGTCCAGGTCCTGGCGAAGGGCAACGTTCAGTGAACGGATACCGCCACCGACGGGGGTCGTCAGAGGTCCCTTGATACCAACGAGGTATTCTTTGAAAGCAGTGAGCGTTTCGTCGGGCATCCATGAGCCCGTTTTGTTAAATGCCTTTTCACCTGCCAGCACTTCCTTCCATACGATCTTCTTCTTTCCCTTGTAGGCCTTTTCAACGGCCGCATCCAATACCAATTGGGCTGCTGGCCAAATGTCGATTCCGGTTCCATCACCTATGATAAAAGGGATGGTCGGGCTATCGGGAACAGTAAGTTTACCGTTACTAATGCTGATCTTTTGTTCGCTCATTACTCTATAAAATTTGATGTTGCGGGGCGAAAATTAGAAAATTAACCTCAGAATGAAAGAAATTTGGTACAAGTAATGCATCCCTGGCCCTTTTCCCTATGAAAACAATCACACCCCTTTTTATCTGCTTGGTTTCCATGCTTTGGACCCCTTCTTTTGGCCAGGAAATCTGCCTTTCAGAAGAGGAAAAGAAGCTTTACGACCTCATGATGAAGTATCGCAAAAGCAAAAAGCTGAAGGCGATACCCCTGTCGGCGAAGCTTACGAAGACGGCCCAGGCCCACGTCCGCGATTTGATGGAAAACTACACCTATGAAGAGGGAAGTCGTTGCAATCCTCACAGCTGGTCAGACAAGGGGAAATGGACGTCATGCTGCTACACGAGCGACCATAAAGAAGCAAAATGCATGTGGATCAAACCGAATGAGATTGCCGGATACTCCGGCAACGGTTACGAGATCCTTTATTGGACCAGTGCTGAAGCCAATGCAGTTGAAGGCCTGGAAGGCTGGAAGAAAAGCCCGGGGCACAATCCACTTATCGTGAACATCGGCACATGGGAAAAAATGGAATGGAAAGCAGTAGGGATCGGATTCTACAAGAATTATGGAGTAGTGTGGTTCGGAGATGTTGAGGATGAGGAAACTCCGAGGCAGTGTAAGTAATTAATACTTTTCGTCCTCGTTGGGAAATGCCCGTTTCTTGATATCATCGATATACTTACCAACTGCCCCGGTAATTATCGAGTTCAAATCGGCATACCTTCTTAAGAATCTTGGCTTGAAGTCCTGGGTGATGCCGAGCATGTCTTGCATTACCAATACCTGTCCGTCTACGTCGGCGCCGGCGCCGATACCGATGACGGGGATCTGAAGCTTCGAGGTGACCTTCGCTGCGAGCGATGCTGGAATTTTCTCGAGAACGACGCCGAAACATCCGCACTCCTGCAATAACAAAGCATCTTCGATCAGCTTGTTGGCTTCGACTTCTTCTTTCGCGCGCACAGTGTATGTTCCGAACTTATAGATCGACTGCGGTGTGAGTCCTAGGTGGCCCATGACAGGAACACCGGCGCTCAATATCCTCAACACGGAATCTTTCACTTCACTCCCACCCTCGATCTTCACGGCATGTGCTCCCGATTCTTTCATGATGCGGATCGAAGAGCGCAGCGCTTCGCCCGAGCTGCCCTGGTAGTGGCCGAAAGGAATGTCGACAACCACGAGCGCTCGTTTCACACCTTTGACGACCGATGTAGCGTGATAGATCATCTGGTCGAGCGTGATAGGCAGGGTGGTTTCGTTACCGGCCATGACGTTCGAAGCAGAGTCGCCAACCAGGATGACATCGATCCCGGCCCCGTCGATGATGCGGGCCATACTGTAGTCGTATGCGGTAAGCATGGCGATCTTTTCGCCACGATTCTTCATCTCCTGCAGCTGGTGCGTGGTGATTTTGCGGATGTCCTGTTTCTTACTTGCAGACACGGGGATGTACGATTTACGATGTACGATGTACGATTTACGATTTAGTGTAAATACACGGCCGCGTTCTTACCGAGAATGACCTCGATGTGTTCGGTCAGTGTTGTTGACAAACCGTAACCGGTATAGGTCGGCTGGATCGGAAATGTCGAATGGCTGCGGTTGATCAACACCGCGACCTCTATCTTCTTCACCTCTACCCCAAGGAATGGTTTCATACTGTAGGCGAGTGTCTTTCCCGTATTCAGAACATCATCCACCACGACGATACATTTCCTTTTGAAAGCCGATGGCTCGATGTCGAGATGAATGTCGCTCTGGAGGGGCGCCGTTTTATCGATACTGACTTTAACGACAGTTGCTTTGATGTCCGAGATCTCCTCAAGCTGTTTTGCAAGCAAGGTCGCCAACGTGTATCCCTGCCCGTCGATGCCGGCAAATACAACTTCCTTCTCGCGGAAGTTATGCTCGTAGACTTCGAAGGCCATTCGTTTGATCTTCTGACCTACCTGGTTTCCCGTGAGTATCAGGTTCTTCTCTATCATACCGGCAATGGAACAACTTTGCTGTCCTTAAAAGTAGAAAGGATCACCATCGTTAGCATGCTGTCGACAACTTCGATGTTCGAAACCTTTTCGAGCATGAGGTTCTGGTACGCGGGTATGTCGGTGCAAACGATCTTCAGAATAAAGTCGGCCTGGCCCGTCACATGATGACACTCGATGATCTCGTCGATCTTTCGGACGGCCTTCATGAATTTTTCGATGTTGTCCTTGTTGTGCCCTTTCAGGGTCACCATCACAAAGGTATTCACGCCCATGCCGACGCTTGCCGTGTCGATCACTGCATGATAGCTGCGGATCACGCCGCCGAGCTCCAGCTTCTTCACACGCTCCAATGTGGGGGCGGGCGATAGCCCGATCTCCTGGGCAAGCTGTGCGTTGGTAATGTTCGAATTGGTCTGAAGTATCTCCAGGATCTTCTTATCCGTAGAATCTAATTTTATCTTTGACATCAAAAACAGAATAAAATTTGGCGTAAAAATAGGGATTTCTCACGGAATGCACCGAAAACACGGAAAAATGTGGCTGTACCGTCCGGGGGAACCTATCTATGGATAAGAACTCTGCGCGAGGTCGTCGTGGCCCCCGCTGTTATTACGGCGATGTAAATGCCGGGTGAAAGATTTTGTACGTCGAGGGAGAGGCGCGACAGCCCCGATGATACGTCGAAGGTTTTGTCGTAGGCATCGCCTCCCGAAGAATTGAATAACATTACCCGAACCGTTCCCGCCTCGGGCTGAACGGTTTCAATGTTGAGATAGATATCGGTGGGATTCGGATATGGCGTGAGCACGACCGATTCGTTGAAGACCGCACACGCTTTGTTGTCGACCAGGTTATTGTCGCTTTGCAGCTCCGCACAGATGTACCCGTCCGCAGCAGGATTCGTAAACTCATTCGATAGAAGTATCATGCTCGTTTGACCGGGGTTCAACGTAGCGACCAGGTTCTCCCTGAAAAGAATTCCTCCACCAACATCGTACGTGAGACTGAATCCACCGATGCGGTAATTCCCGTTGTTGTGTACGCGCACGTACCCGCGGTAACCGGACCCGGATTGTACCACCGAAAATTCTTCGAGGGCGAGCTCATTGAATGGAATGATCACATGCACGAATTGACTCTGTATGCTGACACAGCCTTGTGCGCTTATTGCATTCAGTGTTACAGGGTAATCGCCCAGGGCGTTGTAGGTGTATTCCTGCAACGGCTCCGTCCTGAACCCACTGCCGTCATTAAAATTCCATTGATACGATGCCGTGCCGGTTGATGTATTCGTGAACGATACCTGTAACGGTGGAGGCCCGCTATCGATCGACATTGTAAACCCTGCCACCGGGGATGGATTGATCGTAACCTGCCTCGTCAATGAATACACACATCCCGATTGATTTTTGACGTCGAGCTTCACCGGATACGCGCCGCCGTTCGGGAAACTGAAATTTACCTGACTGCCGTTCCTTGTCTCTGAGCCGTTGAACGTCCATGTTTCCTGGAATATTGGATCCGCCGAACCTGAAGTCAGGTCCCTGAACGTTACAGCCTGCCCGGAACACGCATTCTTCACTTCGAAGTCCAGTGTAGGAACTATGGGCACTACCACGGGTTTTGTCATGGTGCTCACGCAATCGTTGTTGCCGGTAACCGTAAGCTGGGCAGATGAATTTCCCGTTGCCGCAAAAACATGTACGGGGTTTACCAACGCATACACCTGATTGCCGATCTTCCACTGGTAAGACTTAATATCGCCGGTCGATGTACTGGTGAAACGGGTTGACTGGTTCAGGCAGGTGGGATCGGAGGTAAAAGCAGCAACCGGCGACTGAGCGATAGATACTTCCAAATTTTTCGATGCAGTACATCCTTTGTCGGTCGTTACCGCAAGCCGGACGTTGAATGCCCCTGCGGCAACATAAGTATGGAGCGGATCTTTTCCTGTTCCCGTTCCGCCATCGCCAAACGTCCAGGTCCATTGATCTATGTTGCTGTCGGTGGGTGGTGGAGTGTCGTCGTGAAATTGCGAAGGGGTTCCTGCACAAGAAAACGGGGGAAGGTCGAGGGATAAATTTGCGTCCGGGACACTGAAAATAATAATATCTTTTTTAGTGGCGCCAACGCATCCATTCGAAGACGAAACATTGAGCGTAACGTTCCACGTGCCAGCATCATATACCTGCGTCGCATCGGGTGAAGTGCCGGTCTGGCCATTGCCAAAATCCCAGTTGTACCCTGTTATGTCGCCGGAAGACTGATTCGTTAACGTAGTAGGAAGGCCCTCGCAGATCCCACTCGTTGCGAACGACGCAGTTGGCCCCGTCAGCACGCCGGTAATCGTTTTTGTCTGTTCGTCGTTGCACCCGGGAATGGACACCTCGAGCGTGACTTCGTGATCTCCTGGCGATGGGAACGCATACGAAAGATCCCGTGTGACGGCTATGGGGGCATCATCAACAGTCCATTGATACGCCAGGTGTCCATCGAAGTCGTCGGTGGTCTGGTTCGTAAACATAAGACCGGTATTCGAACAAATCAGCCCGGCTGGCAACATAAACGATGCCGATGGTGGATCGTAGAATGTAAGATCCTTGATGATAGTGTTCGTGCAACCATTTTGGGCGTGAACAACAAGGCTCGTCGTATACGAACCGGAATTATAGGTATGTTGAATAGATGCGGCGTTGCTGGATTGTCCGTCGCCGAAATCCCAGTTCTGCGATGCGACAGGCAGGTTGCTCGAATAGTTGAATGATACAGGAAGCTGGGCGCATACCTGGAGATTGGTCCATGACAAGTCGGGGGCCATTAGTGCCGAAATATTAACAGAACGGTGGACTTCATCGAAAGCGCCTCCATTGAAACTCCGTAAGGATACGTACCTGATGCCCTGGTCGGGGAATTCGAGGGACAGCTGTTCCGACGTGAATAGGCCCGGCGATAGCTGACAGGTCGGCGAGGGAAAAGCCGCTTTAAACAAGTTGCCGTTGGTGTAGTCCACTGCGAAGTTGAACCAGTCAGTTTTATTCTTGACCAACACATTCTTCACTGTGTTCCCAAATACTCCCGCATTACCAATAACACCTGAGCTCGCGGGGTTCTGCGACAGGTCGGGACCAAGATCGGTGCGTACCATACTCCCTTGTATTGTGGCGGACAGAAGATAATAACGTCCGCCGTCGTTCGCGCCGGCAATTCCATAGTAGTTCAGGGAAGCAGCGGGAAGTACGGAAGACAGGTTTGTCTGAACAGGATCTGAAAAGATATTAGTGCCGAAGGCCAGGCGATAGAGTGCCGGTGAGGTATTACTTATAGTGTAGCCGTAGAAGTTCCCCTGGTCCTTAAGTATGGTGATGTCGCCGACGGGAGGATTTCCGGCGATGTTGGACGACAACAGTTGATCCGACGGACCGGGAATATCCTCGATGTCTGTCAGTCTCAGCACACCGATGCCAGTGTTCATTGTGTACACTACATACCATGTGCTACCGTTGCGGATCACATCCAGACCCTGGTTCTGTACAAAGCGGCCGGTATTTGTATGCAATACTACCACGGCCGTGGGAGTGTTGAGAAGGGAGTTGCCGAAATCCAGCCTGGAGATAATATCTGCGCCTTCGTTGAAAACAAAAGCATACCAATTGCCGTTGTCGGAAACCACTTTAATGTCGATGGGCTGACTGAGTACGGAGCCAGGATTACCCAGGTTTTGCAGAGATGCGAAGCTGTTGAGATCGGTACCCATCGTTGCCCGGAATATCGAGTGGGTGTCGCGGCTGGCGACGAACGCATGCCATGTGGTACCGTCGAACACTATGTCGACGCCCGTCGGAATCGAAGCTCCGGAGATCGCACCGGCGACAGCGCCTGCAGGTGTGAGCGCCAGGTCGCCCTGGCAAACATCCCATTCATAGCGGATCGCCTGCAACGATTGATTGGTGACCAGGATATCTTCGCCGATACAGCCGTTGGCTTGCAGCATGAAGTTGGCAACCGGTGGCTGGGCCATGGAAGCAAACACCATGATTACATTTATCACAAAACATATCCCGTACTTCATCCTGCCCTTACGCTGTTATTATCCGAAACTATAAATAATATAGATGCAACAATCCATTAAAAGGAAACCCTGTTAATGTGATGAAAGCACCTCCCGGTACAACTGTTCGAGAAGACCGGTAGTATTGTCTGCATTAAACTTTGATCTCACAGACCCGGCCGCCCGTTGACCGTACAATTTACGCAGCTGCCGGTCGCCCATCAGTTTTTTCATCGCGGCAACCATATCGGGAACGTTACCTCTTTCAACGAGCTCCCCGTCGATGCCGGGGGTGATTATCTCTTCCGGGCCCCCACACCTGGTTGCAACCGTCGGACGGCCGACAGCCATTGCTTCCAGGCAAGTGAGAGAAAACGACTCCGATTCCGAAAAATTGAGTACCAGCGCGGCAGCCCTGTATTCCGGGACTACATCGTTCACGGATCCGCCAAAGGTCACGATGGATTCTATACCCAACTCTGCAGCCAACTGCTGCTGCATGATCCTGAACCGTCGGTTCTTTTCCAATCCCATATCCCCTCCCACAAACCTGATCGTCCATCCGGGAAAATCAGGTGCAAGCTGGGCCATGGCCCGGATGGCATGCTGTTGTCCCTTGCCGGGAATGTAATTGGCCATGTAAAGAATGATGCAACTCTCTGTGTCGTACGGAAACGGTCCAAACCTGTCGCCCGGGTGCTGGTCATGTATTGTCGTTACGTTTGGTCCTGAAAGATTCCGGGCCACCGTGTGCGAAACGGCAATGATGCGCTCCGCCAGACTATAGTGAAGCCGGCACCAGGCGCCTACCAATAGTGCAGGAAATCGTTCCGGCACAAAGCGTACGAACGTAACGTAAGGAACAGCGCCTCCCGTTAAGCGATAGACCGCCGCTAAAAGATTATAGAAGTCGTTGACGACAATGAGCGACGGCCTATGCCGCCGAATGATCCGGCGAAACCTGAAGAGATTGATCGCCAGAACCGGAAGGTAGATCAGCAATTTCCACGACCTGCCGATCTCGATGTATGGTATCTCCTCGACAGCGAACCCGGCGTCGCGCACGAGGCGTGTAATGGTGCTACGCGCCGGCACGACAAATATGAAATCGTAATGGCCGGAAAGCGCTGAGCAAGCCCGTATACTGGAAACAATGCTGCCTGTCGTGGCGACGGAGTTATCGACAACGAGAATATGGGGCTTGCTCATACGCGCAAGTTAACGCTGGCTTTATTTTCTCCTTCAATGCCTGTGATCCATTGCGGTATGATCATGTCCTTTGAAAAATCGCCGATGCGCCTCCTTCCGTTCCTTGAAAGCCTGGTTCGCAGCTCGCTGTCTTGTAACAATCGAACAACATACGTTGTCCAGGTGTCGATCGCTTCCTGCGTACCGGTCATGGGCATCAACAGACCGTATTCAACAAGTATGTCCTTTGAACCGGGCGACCTGCCAGGAGCCAGTATTTCCGCGGGACCGTATGGGCAATCGGCAGACATAACCGGGACACCACAAGCCATCGCCTCGGCAAGGCCGTTCGGAAATCCTTCCGACGATGAGTTGAGGATATAGATTGTTGACCGACGTAGATACTTGAAAACATTTTTCTCGCTGCCTGTGATCCACACGTCTGGCGTGTTTGCGTCAGGTGTACCGTACGACACGCGCCACCCGGATTGTGTACAGAACCGAATGATCGTGTCACGTTCCGGGCCGTCTCCTATTAACATAAGCCTGGCGTCCGGGATGTGCTTCCGAACCTCCGAAAAGATTTGCGCCACCATAAGCTGTCCCTTTTCGGGTGCAAGCCGGCCCGACATGGCGATCACAGGAAATTGAAAGAATGCGGCCCTGGACGTATCGATGTCTTCCATTGTCTGTCGATCGATCTTGTCGAGGTCATAGAAGTTATATATCACCGTTTTCCAAACATGTGTCAATTTGTAGTGATCGTTCAGCTCTTTCTTTATTCCCTCGTTCACCGTCACAATCGCGTCGGCACGCCGATACAACCAGGATATCAGGCGACGTCTCAGGAAAAAAAATTTCTTCCTCATGATCTCGTCGTGCACTTTTGATCCCCGGATGCTCAGGATCACCTTCTCGCTGCCGCGCGACAACAAATTGACGTAGTCGGCCCCCTCCAGGAAACTGATGGCAACATCGGTATCGAGCTGTCTTTTCAACCGGCGCAAACGCCGCACACGTTTTATAAAGGATACAAGCTTGGTGACAATCCCTGGGCCCGAAGACACATCGAGGCTGAGCACCTCGGCTTTTCCCAGGACATGATCGTATGCAGGAACATAGTCGCGGTTGAATACAACGATCCGGGTGTTATACCGTTCAGACATTTCGGCGGCGATCGTGGCCAGCGAACGTTGCGCCCCACCCATGCTCATTTCGGGAATGATAAAAATGATGTTCCTGACCTTCCTACCCATGATATTTTTCCCACCACATAGCGAAGCTCATGATCCGCCACATCTTCTCCATGTTGTATGGCTTTTGGTACTTTTTGTTGTCACGGTACTTGTCGTGCTCGCGCTGAATTTCTTTTGCATCCATGAATGGCATGTGCGCTAAAAATCCTGGGGACAGGTATTCATTGAACATACTGTCCATTTCACGGCTGAACCAATCGAAGATTGGTATACTGAAGCCCTGTTTCTTTCTTTCGAAGTACCGGCTGGGCAGATGTCGCGCGAGCAACTTTCGCAGAACATATTTACCCTGGCGGCCGCGCACCTTCATGTCCAGTGGCATTCGGGCGGCGAGTTCTACGATGCGGTGGTCCAGAAACGGTTCACGGCACTCGACGCTCTGATACATTGTGGCCCTGTCCACTTTCGTCAACAGGTCGCCAGGCAAGTGGTATTGAAAATCCCAGTCCATCATGATCTGCTGCGTTTCGGTCGCATTAGTGTCCAACGGCAGACCGGGGAACGAGGCTGTTGGGATCATCCTCACGATCTCGGCAGTCGACTGGTTTGCAATGAAGGCTTCATAGAAGCCGGCGGGCGTTGTGGCGGTAGCCACCTCCTCGAAGGCATAAGCCTTGTGTTCGAGGTTAAGGAAGTTTGTACGCTGCCTCACGCTTTTTGCAAACAGTGTGCGCGACGTTCCCGCCATGGCACGGCGCATCGAAAGGGGCACCGCATTCAGTTTGCGATAGAGTTGCGATGCGTCGCGGTAGTGATCGTAGCCGCCGAAGATCTCGTCGCCGCCGTCGGCCGAAAGGACGACCTTCATACCGTGATCCTTCGCCAGCTTTGTCACCACTCCGACGGGAATGCCTGACGTATCTGCAAAAGGTTCATCATACACCGAATAGAACTCGTTGAACTTTGCGTGGGCATCTTTAAGGGTCAAAGTCTTTTGGGTGTGTTGCATCCCAAGCTCTGCGGCCACTTGTTGGGCATATGCCAGTTCATCGAATTTTTTTTCTTCGAAGCCTATGGTGAAAGCATGAATTTGCTGGTGCTTTTGCAGAATGGCCGCCATCAGCGAGCTATCGATACCGCCGCTGAGAAAGATACCTACAGGCACATCGGATACCATGCGGTAACGGAAGGCCGAGGTAAGTACTGCCTCCAGGTGATCGAGCCAGTCATTCTCGCTTCGTGCGTCGTCTACGAGATGGTTCACCGACCAGTATTTATGTTTCTTCACTCCTTTTGCCGACACCTTCATCCAGTGCGCCGGCTCGAGTTTGTGGATGCCCGTATAGATCGTGTGCGGATGGGGGATGAATCCAAACCTGAAGTACAGCGATAGGCCCGCGATGTCGATCTGCCTTTCGACCGGGAACAATAAGAGCGCAGAGAGCTCGCTGGCAAAAAACAAAGTTCCGTTTTCGTAGCGGTAATAAAGTGGTTTTACTCCCGCCCTGTCGCGGAACAACCAGATCTCATTGGTCGACTCGCGGTACACGGCGAAAGCGAACATACCGATGAAATGCGAAACACAATCTTCGCCCCAGCAATGAAATGCTTTGATGAGTACCTCCGTGTCGGAATTCGAAATAAACTGGTATCCTTTATGGACAAGTTGTTCTCTTACCTCCCTGTAGTTATACAGTTCCCCGTTGAACACAAGAACGAGGTCTTCGAACCGGTAAGGCTGGCGACCGAGCGGCGACAGTTCAATGATCGACAGACGAGTATGAAACATTCCGACACGATGATCGGCGTATCGCTGTTGATCGTCGGGACCGCGATGGTGAAGGCTGGCGATGATCTTATCGATCACTCCTGTTTCCACCTCCGCATTAAAAAAACCGGCGATACCGCACATCAGAACATGCGTTTATCAATGGTCATCTTCAATCCCTGGTCAAGCGTCGTGAGCGGCCTGCGCAGGACTTCCTTCATCCGGGAATTATCGGGCAGGCGGCGCGTCATATCGCCTTCTTTGAGCGCCGGTAGAAAATTGAGCTTCGACGGCGAGCGGAGCACGTCGATGATGCGTAGTGCCAGTCCGTGAACAGAGATTTCCACATCACTTCCAATGTTCATTACATCATTGGTACATAAGTTCTGTCGAAGACAGTTCACGGTGACATCGATGTTATCGTCGATATAACAAAACGTGCGTATCTGCGACCCGTCCCCATAGATCGTGACGGGCTGACCAGCGAGTGCCTGTTTGAGAAATCGTGTAATCACAAAGTCGTCGCTCTGACGCGGTCCATATGTATTAAAAAAGCGAAAGATCGTATACGAAAGACCGTATTCCTTATGGTACGAACGAAGAAAGGCTTCACTGACATTCTTCACTACTGCGTATGGAAGGCGGCTGTTCAACGGGGTCGAATGCGCATTCTGGGGAAACTCGACAGGCTCGCCGTACACCTCCGATGAGGACGAAAAGAAAACCCGCGACACTCCTGTTTCGCGTGAAAGATCGAGCATGAAGCGAATGCCCTGGATGTCGTTGAGGACCAACAATGGTTTTTCCAGCGTTCGCTGAACGCCGACGACGGCCGCATAGTGAAAGATGTAGTCGAACTGGTAGGACGTCAGCACCCTGCGGATCTGATTATAATCGTTCACATCTGCCTGGATGAATGTAAAGTTGGGTAGTTGTTCGATAGGGAGCTTTTCACGCCGGCCGCTGAGCAAATTATCAACAGCCACCACGTGGTATTCAGGAAATGACAATAACCTTTCGACCAGCGCGCTGCCGATGTGACCGGCAGCACCCGTTACAAGGATGTGATTCATCAGATAAAGGTATTTTTCACGGAAGCCAAAAATCTCCTGGTCAACAAAATTAATGGATATGCCTGTATTGCCTTCTTCGCCCACTTCATCACTTCCCTTTTCTGCCGCTGCTGGCTGTAGCACAGCATAAAGAAGGTGTACCGTGAGGCTTCGAAAAACGGGAAAGATCTGCCATATGCTTCTATTACTACCGGGTCCGCCTTCAGGCATTCGAGAAGAAGCAAATCCCGTTTCACCACTGCGGCAGGTTGGATAGTGAAAAGACTACGGGCATCGTGGTTCACAACGGCACTGGTGACCTCGTTCGAATATATGAATTCAAAACGGCATATCAGTCGTATCCAAAGTTCCCAATCTTCCGACGAGGCCAATGTACGGTCTTCGCGGAAGGGATATTTTTCAGCCACATCGCGTCTCACAAAAGAGCCATTGCAGCTCAGCTTGTTGTTGAAAAGGATCGTCCTCGCTGTGCTGTCATCGAAATTGTTCACTGATGTGATCACCCGACGGTCCGCGAGCGTCAAATCGTAGCCCAGGTGAAAGAACGCCGGGCTTTGATGCTGGCCGATCACGGAAGAAGCGGTCTGTAGATGATTGGGATACATTATGTCGTCGGAGTCGAAGAAGTTCACATAGGCTCCCCGGGAATGGCTGGCGCCGAAATTACGGGCAGCGCCGCGTTCACCGTTTTCTTTTTTGAAGTACTTAATTCGCGGGTCGAGGAAAGACGTCACGGCGTCCCGGGTGTTATCCTTGCTGCCGTCGTCCACCACGAGCACCTCAAAATCGGTGAATGTCTGGGAAAGAATCGATTCCAGCGTCTTGCCAATCAGGTGCTCACGGTTGTAGGTCGGGATCACCACCGAAAAAAAGGGTGAGTCTTTATCCACGATTAAGTTCATCATAATGGTGAATCACATTTTCGATCGAAAACAACTCGTGCACCGACCGGTTCAGGTTCTTGCCAATCCGTTCCAGCCTCTCGTGGTCGTTCATGTGTGCCTTGATGATGGCGGCGCTCTGGGTGACAAATGTGTCGGCGTTCACGATAAACCCATTGATACCCGATACAATATACTCGTCGAAATCCCCTATTCCATTGCAGGCGATCACGGGTTTTTGAATCAGCCCGGCCTCCTTTACGATCACACAGCTGGATTCAAGCAAAGACGGGTGCACGACGAAATCCGCGGCGGCAAGATAGTCGGGGACATTTTTTACATAGCCAGGCATCATCACACAATCCTCAAGGTTCATCCGGGCGATCAATGCCCGGATCGCGTCCTCTTCTTCGCCGCCACCGAGCAGGATCAGTCGCGCATCGACGTGGTTGCGGCGAAGCTCCTGTAGCAGTTCGATTGAAACTTCCGGTCGTTTGTAGCGCGTAAGACGACAGGCTGTGATCAGGAGCAGCGACCCTCCACACTCCTTCCGTATCCTGGCCACCTCGGATTCATCCGGCGCGGCATACAGGCTGAAGTCGTACGCCAGGTTGATCTGTAAAATCCTTTCGCGGTGCACGCGTTCGACAGTCACCATGTATTGGAGCGCCCGGCGTGAAACCACGATGATCTTTTTCGAAAGCGCGTAAGTAAGCCGGTAAGTAAGCGACCGGTCGAAGCCGTAAAGCGCCGCCTCGTTGATATGATGCCGGCATATGTATACACGAGACCGGATAAAATACCGCGCAACTGCTGCCACAAAGTTCGCCGATTCAAGGTGACTGTAGACCACATCGACACGTTTGCCCCGGCAAAACCGGATGAGGAACAAAATGTGTTTGAGAAAATAAAAGGCATCGGACTCCTCTACGACATACGACCTGGTCTCGATACCTTTTGTTTCCAGGTATGGATGAATGAAATCGCCCCGTTGCTGGCTTAAAGAGATGACACGATGTCCTTGCTTGCGAAAGGCGATCATAAGCGACTCGGTATCGCGGGAACGAAGGTTGAATGGTGTATAAAAAAGTATGGTCTTCGCCTGCATTACAATTTTTCGACTCCTAATTTCGATCGAATTTCGCGAATACGCCGGAACTGTACGGAGTAATGTACCCAACGCAACAGGATCAAGCCCGTGAGCTTCCAGGACTGCAGGAAAAATACGACACTGTAAAATCGATGGCGGCCGACCAGCATCCTTGGCAGGTAATGGAATGCCATTCCCACCCTGCGCAGGATGAACTGAAAAAAGAAACGGCTATAGCTGCAACCAGCGTCCTTCAGTATAGCATCGTATGCCGAAAGGGTGAGAGTAGGGCCGACGTGACGAAGACAAAGACTAAGGAGATAACGTTCGTCTAATCGTTCCTTCGGCATGAAGTGCATAAAATGCAAGCTATCGCTGAAACGTACCCGGTAGCCTGCAAACAGCGCACGATAACACAGCTCCGTATCACCTCCCGACGTCAGTACCTTTCCTTTTCGATCTTCGACAAGAGATTTACCGGCACCCGATATCGTTTCGAAACATACTTTGCGGATCACCATTCCAGCACCGAACACGGCGGTCACCTCACCATCCCGGTTACTCTGCTTGCCGATGCTCAGCGCACCACGCATTGCCTCGAGATGCGGCGGAAGCGGTACTTCGTAGGCACCATCGCACCACCCGCCGGCAACGCCGGCATCCGGAAACTCCATCATCAGCTCGTGCGCCCGCTGAATGTAGTTCGTGTCGAGCCAGTTATCGTCGTCGCAGAAGATAACGATCGGTCCTGCCGCGGCCGTAAGGCCTGCTGCACGTGCTTGCACCAGTCCAGGTTGTGGCGCGTCAATAACTATAAGCGATGCCGGTTGTGGCTGCTCCGACCAGATCTTCTTCGCCATCTCGGCAGTACCGTCCGTCGATGCATTGTCGACCAATATGATCTCCCAGGAAACCGTCGAGCTTTGCGCACGGAGGTGACGAAGCGTTTCATTGATGCGACGCGTACTGTTATAACAGCAGATGATAACCGATACGCCCGTCATCATCGATCAGGAGCGAAATAATTTGGTGAACTTGTAGCGCAGCGAATTGAAGAAGACCTTCGTTGCCAGGGTGATCCCTTGCCTGCCGCTCTCGACGCTGTCACGGTAGTCGGCTTCGTTGCTTCGCATAAGTTCGTAGAATGCCGGATGGATCGCCGGCACAAGCGCGGGAGATACAGGTGGTCCCTTCTTCACCAGGAAAATGTTTTGTCTGTACCACCACTCGACGTTCGCGTTGTTCCACACAAGTGGCCGAACGACGTCGTGAAAATAATATCCATGTGCGCTGAACTTGCTCATCCAATAAGACGGCCACTGTTCATTGAGGTGGTCTTGCCCGCCCTGGCCCGGGATAGCGGCGGAGAACAGGATGTGGTCGCCGTGATTGACGAGGGCAGCCACGAATTGATCGGCACTGGTTTCCGGCAGGTGCTCGGCTACCTCCAGGGAAAGCACAAGATCGAAGCGCCGCGACAACGACCACGATTCGCGCAGGTCACGCGCGAGAAACTTGCCCGGTGGCATCTTCAGCTGCGAGGTATCCACATAATCTCCGTCGATGCCCACGTAGTCCGTCACCGAATGGTCTTCGAAGACTTTCAACCAGGTGCCGGTTCCGCACCCCACATCGAGCACGCTCTTTACAGGCAACAGTTTCAGCACGACAGGCACTACTTCGCGCGGCGCGTTGAGATTGTGTACTTGTTCGGTATGAACGTAAGGCCGGCTCAATCCTTTTTTTCAATATACGCCACCTGGTTGCTCCATTGAAGCAACCGGCTGGCCGATCTTTCGCGCGAAAGGTAGTCGTGAACGGCGCGCGAGCAGCCGTCCCATTGATAATAGTCGTCGAGGATGACGATGCCACCTTTTGCTACGCGCGGGAATAAATGCGTGAGACAAACCATTGTAGAATCGTACCAGTCACCGTCGAGCCTGAGTATGGCGATCTGCCGTCCATCGAAGGAGCCAACTGTTTGTTCAAACCAGCCTTTGTATATCCTGAAATCCTCGTGGCCGGAGCGTTTCATAGCGTTGCGTGCAAACGATTCTTCCGCCGTGCAATTATCGTAGTAATTGTCGGCGCCGGTATTCCTTTGCCATTCGAGCGCCGCATGGCCGTCGATGTCTTTTGCGGGAGGGAGTCCTTCGAAGCTGTCGAACAGATGAACGCGGCGTCCACGACCGAGTGTTTCCGCTAACGCGGCGATCATACCCCCCCGCCACACGCCACACTCCACCAGATCGCCATCGATGCCTACAAAACGGTTTGCCAGTTCGAGGTTGGCAATAAACGTCTCCCCGGAGATCATCGTCAAATCCTTATATCTCCCAAAAAGAGCCTTGTAAGTATCAATAGCCTTATTATAGCGTTTCAGGTCAACGCCGCTCAGGCGGGCAATCTTTTTAAGCAGCACTTTAGCCATGACTTACCCGGGACGGAGGCACAATGAATCCATGGTTGAATGAATGTGGGAAATTCCGGCCTGCCGTTGGCGTCTCGAGTATTTCGAATCCTACCACTTCCTCATCCCAACTAATCGTCTCGGTGTTATGTGAACCGATCCAGACCGATACCTTGTAAAGGTCGGGAATGAGCGGTGGAAGATCGATTTCCACCTGCACGCGTTGCGGCAGCTCAGAATAAGAAATAAAAGGTTCGAGCTTCGGAATGGCTTGCATGATGGTGACTCCTATAGAGTTGACAATATCGAATGCCAGGAATATATCCTTATGGCGGCTGGACGAGACCATCTCGCAACCAAGCTGAAGTTTGTAATACGGCTGCGATCCCGTGAGGCAGGCTTCGATAGAACGAAAATATGCAGCCTCCCTGCGCTCGCGGAGTTGTACATAACGGTCGGTACTGTTCTTCTCAAATAGCTCGCGGTAGTGATTAAGGACTTTATCGACGTCGCCTTCCTCAACAAGTTTTCCCCCGCTGAATAGCAAGGCCTTGCTGCAAAGATTTTTGACAGCCGCCATGTTGTGACTTACAAAAAGAATCGTGCGCCCGCTGTGACTCACATCGCTCATTTTGTTGAGGCATTTCTTCTGAAATTCTGCATCGCCAACCGCCAGTACTTCATCGATCATCAGGACCTCGGGTTCAAGAAAAGCGGCCACAGAAAATGCCAGGCGCAACTGCATGCCGCTGCTATAGTGCTTCAACTGCGTGTCCAGGAATCGTTCGGTACCGCTGAAGTCCACGATCTCGTCAAAACGCGCCTTGATCTCCTGCGACTTCATTCCCAGGAGTGAGCCATTGAAAAAAATGTTCTCACGTCCAGTCAGCTCCGGATGAAACCCGGTCCCCACTTCGAGCAGACTGGCTACCCGCCCGCGACAAATGATCTTCCCTTTGGTCGGCGGGGTGATCTTCGACAAGATCTTGAGCAGCGTCGATTTTCCCGCGCCGTTCCGGCCAACGATGCCGATCGATTCGCCCCGCTGCACCTGAAAAGAAACATCTTCGAGTGCGGAGAAATCTTCTTCCGACGAACTGCGCCGGAAGGGATTGCTCAGCCGTTCACGCAGACTTAGATAACCTCCGGTAAGGTGCCTGATCTTGTACTCCTTCGTTAGGTTATGCACCTCGACGATCGCACTCATTGTCAATTATCTGTTTTCTGTCGCGAATAATTCAACAAGTTAGCAAATAAATGACTGCCGCCGGTCATGCTGTATGGACCGCCCCGTACCGGAATTTAAGCCACGGCGAGGTCAGACAAAGTCGGCAAAAAAACGCTGGGTGCTCCGGAAGTAGCCAAGGCCTATTACAAGTAAAACAAGGCACGAACCCAGGCCTATGCTCATGAACACCGGATCGGGCGGAGTGCCCGTCAAGGGCATACGGAACAACTCGATTGCTGCATAGACCGGCGAAGAGGCTACGACAAATCGCAGCCACGGGTATTGAATGAGTGTGACCGGATAGATTACGGGTGAGGCAAAAAACAGCACTTGTATCAGGAATGGGATCACGTAACGGAAATCGCGGTACTTCACGTTAAGTGCTCCGAGCCAGCAGCCGACGCCCAGAGTGCCCAGTGCAACAATGAGGGTAGCGGCCGGCCATGCCCAGAGCGCCATCCACGATACTGACTGCCGGTAGTAAACAAGGATCGGCACAAATAACACGAATGCCATCAGGAAATCGAACAACGAGACGAGTACAGACGAGACCGGGATGACCAGGCGAGGAAAATAGATTTTCTTAATGATCGTCGCATTGTTCACCATGCTGTTCGACGCGCCCATCAGACCGAGCGAAAAGATGTTCCAGATCAGCAGACCCGAAAACACGTACACCGGGTAGTCAAGACCGCGCGTATCTCCATTCAGAACTCGTCCGAAAAAGAGTGAAAAGATCAACATCAGCAACAGCGGCTGAAGCACCGCCCAAAGAAAACCGAGCACTGTTTGTTTGTACTTTATTTTGATGTCGCGCCAGGTAAAAAAATAGAAAAGCTCGCGATGACGCCAAAGCTCACGGATGTTAATGATGCCCCGGCTCGACGGCTCGATTACGTCTATTATGGTCTCCAGGTGGCCGTTACTCATTCGTTCAAAGGAAGGAAATATTCATCTTTGCATCAAATTCTATGAAAATTCTATTTCTGGTACCTTATCCCAGAGGTCGCGCACCTTCGCAGCGATTCCGGTTCGAACAATATTTCAATGCGTTGTCGAACCTGGCATCGTTCGATGTGGAAAGTTTTCTGGATGAACCTGGTTGGCAAGCCATTTATCTTCCAGGTAATCTTAAAAAAATCGGAGCCATTGCACGGGGATTCTGGCGCCGGTTGTTGCTGATGAGAAAAGTGAGCGGTTACGACCTGGTGTTTATTCATCGCGAAGCGTCACCTTTGGGTCCGCCTGTATTCGAGTGGATGATTGCCCGGGTCTTCGGCAAGCCCATCGTTTATGATTTCGATGATGCCATTTGGTCTACCGACCGGAACAGTGAAGGTGTTATTGCGATGATATTCCGGTGGAGACGGAAAGTCCGCTACATCTGCCGGATTGCAAATACCGTGAGCTGCGGTAACGACTATCTCGCTGACTTCGCGCGGAAATACAACCCGACTGTGATCCTCAATCCTACAACCATCGACACCATCCATCATCGCGCGCGAAGCGTGCCTCGTCAAAACGGAGTGACGATCGGATGGACCGGAACGCACACCACGCTTAAGTATCTCGACGACCTTCTACCCGTGATCCGCGCGATCGAACAAAAATTCCCGTTCGTTACGTTCGTTGTCATCGCAAACCGCGATCCCGGGCTTCCGCTTACCTCGTATCGCTTTTTACACTGGTCCCTGTCAACAGAGATTGATGACCTTATGCTGCTCGATATTGGTGTCATGCCCTTGCCCGACAACGAATGGTCGAAGGGAAAGTGTGGATTCAAGGCTCTTCAATTCATGTCGCTTGGCATCCCCACTGTCGCTTCGCCAGTTGGTGTAAATACCATCATCGTCCGCGACGGCATCAACGGGTATCTCTGTGGTACATACGACGAGTGGGTTAACAGGCTGACGCTGTTGATCGAAGACGAAGGTTTGAGACAACGACTCGGGGCGGAAGGGCATAAGACAGTGGAAGAAAATTATTCCGTCATTTCCAATTCTTCGATCTTTCTTTCCCTGTTCGCGCCATCGGCGATTACGACAAGCGCCAGGAGATAGAACGGCAGCATGGGTATGCGGTAGCGGGTGAGTGTTCCAAAATTGTAAGTTGATACTCCTACCGCAAAGGCAAAGGTTAAGCTGAAGAGCAAACAAAACACTACCGTTGGTATCTTGAGGGCTGCAATGAACCGCATAGGCCGTCGAAATAATATGATCAGGGTAATGATCAAAAGGGCTGATGCTTCTATTGAAGAAAATAGCATCAATGCATTTTTTGATTCCCACAAGTAAGGTCTGAACAGCGATACGGTTACGGCTTGCGGAAGTAATTTCAACATGCCTTGAAATGAACCGTCCAACTCACCAAGAGAATAACCACTGCCGGCATTCTTTCCGGTGTAAAATCCGATATCATACGCGGTGACTTTTGCGGTGCTGGCAAGCCGGTCAATCGCATACTTGGGGTCGTTCTCTCCCACCTTAACCACTACAAAGAGCCCACTCGCCACCGTAATTATTATGATAAGAGGGGTGAGCATCAACCTTAGCATCGTCGATTGCACTCTTTGCAGGTTATCACCATAAACCCAAAAAATCGCGGCAGGAAGGAAGCACAGCAACACGTATTTTTTCACCTGAAATATCACGAACAATGATATGATGAGCATCACTATAGCAAGCAAAGACCTTCTTTTATCAATAAATATTCGTTTGATCCCGTACGTGGCAAATCCCAGGCAGGCTATTACCAATGTGTCCTTGAGCAGTCCCGATCCCCAAAAGATGACGGAAGGCACAAAAAATATGCAGGCAGCAATTTTCTTTTTCGACTCGGGAAATAATTCATAAAATGCACGGAACATGAACCATGAACCAAGAAAGCTGACGAACGCAAACAAAACAGCCGTGGCCGAATATGCAGAAAAAGTGACCAGGTCAAATAACGCTGCGACCCTCACCACAAAAAAAGAAGCAGGATCTGTAAAGAAGACGATCCGTGACGTGTATTTATATAAACCATGACCATAAGGCGAAAAAATCATCGACATCCCCTTCAAAGGATCATCCATAAAGACTTCCCAAATGATGCGGCTTCCGTGGGTGTGATAATTATAAGTGTCCCCGCCCGAATAGTAATTTTGATAAAGGAAACCAACTGCAAGAGCTCCCAGTATTTTTAAGGTTAACGCCAGAAAGAAATAACTCCTGGTTTCGTCATTTGTCAGTCTGGGTCTTAAGAAGTAAGCCACCAGATACAACAAGAGGACGACGAAGGGAGTAACCAGGATATCGCGAAGTTCCATGACTTATTTCTCTTTGATCCAAAATGATCCTGGTTCACGTTCCGGTTGCGTCGTCATAATGGGATGGGAAACGCCAAAGGTCACAAATTATCGGAAGTATTTAGTTATGGAGTCAGTTACTCTTTTGAGACTACCCTGAGTAATTCCGGGCCACACAGGCAAGCTCAGGCAGGTGCGCGAGATATCCTCGGTAAGAGGGAACTGCCCTTTTTTGAAACCGTGGTCTTGATAAGCCTTCTGTAAATGTGGCGGAACGGGATAATGGATCATTGTTTCTACGCCGCGGGAAGCGAGGAACGATTTCAATTGATCACGCCTGGATGTACGAACAACAAACTGGTGATAGACATGCGTACTGTTGCTCTGAACAGCCGGCAATACCAAATCGCCAACACCCCGCAATTCACGACGATAAAATTTTGCTATCGAAATTCGTTCGCGATTCCACGCATCCAGTCTTTTCAATTTTACACGAAGGACTGCCGCCTGCAATTCGTCGAGCCGTGAGTTAATACCTCGTTCGGAAGCGATGTGCTTTTTCTCACTTCCATAATTTCTCAGCGATACGATTTTTTTTAATAGCGGCCGGCTATCGGTTGTTATGGCGCCGCCATCGCCCAGCGCTCCGAGATTCTTTATCGGATAAAAACTTGTAGCGTTGATGATACCAAAACTGCCTGTACGTATATCGTTATGGGTGGCCCCGTGTGCTTGTGCATTGTCTTCAACGATGTATACGCCTGCCCTGCGTGCGACCTTCATGAGTGTGGTCATATCGCATGCCTGTCCATAAAGATGGACTGGTATAATACACTTTGTTCTCGATGTAATAGCCGACGCCACAAGCGAGGGGTCGATATTGTAGGTCTGAATGTCGGACTCGACGGGAACCACCCTTGCACCCGTGAGAGAGACCGCGAGCCACGTAGCGATGAATGTATTGGAAGGCACAATGACCTCATCACCACGACCGATTTCGAGTGCGCGCAACGAGAGGTAAATAGCGTCGTGCCCGTTGCCCGTACCGGCACACCACTTCACGCCTGTGTATGCCGCGAAATCTTTTTCAAATGCCTCCAACGACTTACCGAGAATAAAACCGGATGAAGACATCACTGCTTTCATGGCAGAATTCAATTGCTTCTCAACTGATTTCAATTGAGGTTGGAGCGAAAAAAAAGGCACTACGTTACTCATACGAAGTCAGTAACTGATAATTCCCGGTAGCAATTCGATAAACGTCATGAATACGTGTGCGTGCACCAAAGCCTTCTTTCCAATTCGTCAGTCCACGATTAAGTACCCGGCCGCCATCTTCATTAGAAGTGCCAAAACTGAAATAAGCTTTATCGCTATATACTTCGTTGATCAGGCGATCGATCAGGACATCGAGTGCCCCGATTTCCTTGCCCGACGGCGTGGCCGACAGGTATTGTGCATGTACTATGTTCTCCATTTCAAAGATCACGGCTCCTGCGAGCAGTCCCTTCTCATGATATTCATATAGACGGATGTTCGTGGGGAATCGCGTCATCAGCAACCGGATCTCCTCTACCGAATGAACCGGCTTTGCGTCAAAACGTTCCTTGAGATTCGGTTCAAGAACAGTTTTCCAGAAAGGCGACGGGTCATTTGACGACTTTATCTCATAAGCCCTGTGTTTTGAGTCGTCCACCGACTTGCGACGGCTTTCGCGGTATGGCAGGGGGAATTGCCTGCTGAACACACAGCTTGTTTCGCGTTTGATGAGTTCAGCATTCACAAGAAAGAGAACATATTGGTCTTCGTCGGAAGGAAACCTTGCAAAGTATGAAGGGAAGCATTTGTATACCATACATTCGATCGACTGCTCATGATAATATCGGAGAACGTGATGAAATAACCGAATGACTTCTTCCAAACGAATTCCGGTCTTCAAAACAAGTCCACCGTAGGTTAGACCTGCGTGGGAATACACTGTATTTCCTTCTTCATTGGCCACGAAGACAGCACTAAGAGTACCCTTTGAGTATATAAGGAGTGAATGATCTTGGAAGCGGCTGGAATGATAATCCATGTAGTCACGGATGAAGAGAAAGGTGGAATTCTTCGCGGAAGCTACAAAGTCGTTCCAGAGCTTTTTGTCGCTGGGGCTATATCGATGTACGGCAATGTCCGGCATTTCGTTACGCTCAGATATTTTTTTGTTAGATCCTCAATCCTCCTTCTCCAACGCCTTCAACCTCCTCTTCGCATCCTTATTCGCTTCATCTTTCCTCCCTGTCCTCTTCCTCACCTCTGTAAAATACTTCTTCGCTTCAGCCTTATTGCCTTCCCGCTCCGCAATCTCGCCCAGCGCGATCATCGAGTACAGATAATATCCCGTCTCCGTCGCGCTGTTCTCTTCCGAATACTTCATCGCAAGCTGGTAATACTTCTTCGACTCGTCGAGTTGACGTCTCGTCTGGTACATCTGGCCTAAGAAGAACGCCGCATATCTTCCGCTCGTAGCCTCATATCCCGTCATCGCGCTGTCGATTCGTGCGATGATATCCTTCGATTCACGTTCGAGATCTGCATACATGCCCCGACTGTACAACATACGCGCATAGTATCGATGAAAGTATGGATTGTCGGGATAGGTCTTGTGTAAATAATCTGATATCTGAAATGCACGAGGCTGATCGTTTTCGTAACTGTTGAGTATCCTCATCAGCCACACCATCGCTTCGGTGCGTGTATAGAACGCGTTGTATGAAACTTCCTTCAGCTGTTTCAATCCTAACGCCTTATCGCCCTTTCTGAAAAACAACAGTAACGGTTTCACCATCGGGTAATTCTCGGGAACCCAGACTGAGAAGTAATTATAGAGTGCATCTCCGAACAACAGCTCGGGACTGAGGTTATTCTGCTCTTTACATTCTTCGAGATAGTCGAGGGCATCCTTGCCGGCACCCGCTGCCTTTCGCCAGTTGCCCCTCTCCTCGTCGGAGTACAGTCTGCCCTTGAAACCATACGCCGCCGCCAGAAAAAATGCGGCTTCGATCCGGTATTCGGGATGTTTTTTGTGAAGATTTTCCGCCACCATGATCGAGCTGTCCATGTAGGCCATGAACCTGTCGTCGTGCGACGTGTTTTTTGTGTCGGGCATGATCTTCCACCACTCACCCAGCCCGATCAAAAAATATGGGAGAGGATGCCACGCGTACTTTTGCTTCAGCCACTGGAATTGCATTTCGGCCTTGTCGAACTTGAAGTTGTAGAGGTCGTCCAGCGCCTGCGTGGTCTCTATCTGGATCTGCAGGTTGGATATGAGGATGATCGTTGTATCTTTTCGCTGCTGCTGTACCTGCGCCGAAGCTTCCACTGCGAAAAAAATGGAAACCACGAGGGCACATTTTGCGAATAATACCTTTGTCAACTTCATAATCCGTCCTAAATAAACAAAAAAGGCTCCGCCCGGCGTAATCTGCAGGCCTGCCCTTAATTTTTTCATGGAAACGTCCCTTAGCTCAAAATCGTTTTTCTCCGCCGACAAGAAGCTGACTTTTTTCCTGCTTTTGCTCGTGACTTACCTGGTCCTCTATATAAAGATCATCTACATTGAAAACGAAACGGCAGCCTTCGAATTCCTGGCCGACCGGCCCGAAGGCGGGGTACTGCAGGCCATCGCGGCACTGCGTTTTATTTCGGTACCGTTAATTTACCTCTGGAAGTTCACCATTATTGGATTCGTGGTCTGGGTCGGCTGCTTCATGTGGGGCTACCGCGTTACCTATAGCCAATGCTGGGGGATCGTCATCGTGTCGGAATTCATATTCCTGGTCCCGGAAATCATCAAAATTTTCTGGTTTTTTGTTATCGAAACCGATCCCACTTACGACCAGATCCGCGGGTTCTA
This sequence comes from Cyclobacteriaceae bacterium, assembly GCA_035318625.1. Taxonomy (GTDB): domain Bacteria; phylum Bacteroidota; class Bacteroidia; order Cytophagales; family Cyclobacteriaceae; genus ELB16-189. The sequence goes on along the minus strand of DATHEL010000010.1, from coordinate 233,370 downwards.
CCCGCTCTCGCTGATGAGCCTCTTCGAATATTCAGAGATCGACACCCGCTACGCATACCCTTTACGGGCTCTCAGCGTGTTCGAGCTTGCCTACTGGTACCTGCTCGTCTCGGGCGTTCATTTCTTCGCCCGCAAGGAAAAGAACGTAGCGATATACATCGTTCTATCCTCGTACGTACTGCTGTTTTTCTTCTGGCTCTGGTTCTACACAGTAGTTTATAAGTAAGTGAAAAACTAAAAGTTAATAGTTAATAGTTAACGCCTAAAAGCCAAAAGTGAAGCGCTAAACCCGAAGGCCGCAGTGTCAACTTTTCACTATTAACTATTAACTTTTAACTAATTTCGCCCCTTGTTCGTAAAACAAATGCTTCCAAAATGACCTTTCAGAAAGCTAATAATATCACAGGTTGGGTTGTATTCGCTATAGCCCTGATCACATATTGGATAACGTTCGAAGAAACCGCCAGCTACTGGGATTGCGGAGAGTTCATTGCAGTATCATACAAGCTTGAAGTGTCTCACCCGCCCGGAGCCCCCCTGTTCATGCTCGTCGGCCGCGTGTTCTCTTTCCTGGCCATGGGCGACACAACGATGGTAGCCTACTGGATCAACACGTTAAGTGTCGTGGGTGGCGCTTTTACCATCCTGTTCCTATTCTGGTCTATTACTCTTCTTGGCAGAAAGTGTTTCGGGTACAATAAACTCTCGGAGGTCAACGAACAAAACACATTTGTATTGATGGGCGCGGGCGCCGTGGGTGCTTTGGCTTATACTTTCTCCGACTCTTTCTGGTTCTCGGCTGTCGAAGCCGAAGTGTATTCTATGTCCTCGTTCTTTACAGCGTTGGTTGTGTGGATGATCCTCAAATGGGATGTCATCGAAGACGAATCGAAAGAAAACCGTTGGCTCATATTGCTCGCTTACATGATCGGCTTGTCGATAGGATTTCACTTGCTCAACCTGCTTTCGTTACCTGCGCTAGGTCTTATCTATTACTTCAAGAAATACAAGACCAGCACCTGGGGTGTTATCGCGGTGCTGGCTATAAGCGGCGCACTAGTGCTGTTCATCAACAACCTCATCATCCCCGGCTTGCCTACACTGGCGGGCGGCTTCGAAGTGTTCTTTGTTAATAATCTCGGCCTTCCTTTCGGCACCGGAGCCCTCGTGTTCTGCCTGTTGCTCATCGGCGGACTTGTTTTCGGTATCCGCGCAAGCCAGAACAAAGAACGGCCCCTGTTGAATACCTTCCTCCTCTCGGTTTCTTTCATCCTCATCGGCTATTGTTCATACGCAACGATCATCATCCGTTCGAACTTCGATCCGCCCATCAATGAAAACGCTCCGAAAGATATCATGAGCTTCGTGCGGTATCTGAAACGTGAACAATATGGCAGCAGGCCCTGGTTGTATGGACCGTACTTCACGGCAAACCTGATCAAGATCAACCAGGCAGCGCCGGTGTACACCAAAGGAAAAGACAAGTACGAGATCACCGATCACAAATTGGAGTACATCTACGATCAGAACACTATACTTCCCCGTGCATGGAACCCCGAACATAAAGCTACTTACGAAAACCTCATAGGCCTGGCGGAAGGCGTGCCGCCTACGTTCTTCCAGAACATGAAATACATGTTCCAGCATCAGATCGGCACCATGTACGTGCGGTACTTCTTCTGGAACTTTGCCGGTCGTGAAAGCGACGAACAAGGCGCCCGCTGGCTCACTCCCGCGGACTGGTTCGACAAAGATATTCCGGCAGCGCTTAAAGAAAACCGTGGCCGCAACAACTACTTCATGATACCGTTCATCCTCGGTCTCATAGGAATGTTCCACCAGATCGTCAAAGACACGAAGAACTTTGCCGTCATCGGGCTGCTCTTCCTGTTGCTTGGTGTGGCCATCGTGGTGTATCTCAATTCGCCACCGGTCGAACCGCGTGAACGCGACTATATTTATGCCGGGTCTACGTACGCATTCTGTTTCTGGATCGGGCTCTCCGTACTGGCTATCGCCGAATGGCTTTCATTACTGATAAAGAAAGGAAAGGCAGCAGCCATCGCAGCCACCGTCATCGGCCTGCTCGCTCCCGGCATTATGCTCGCCGAAGGATGGGACGACCACGACCGCTCAGATCGTTATTTCTCAGTCGACTCCGCCAGGAACTACCTGGAATCGTGCGCACCGAATGCCATCCTATTCACCGGCGGTGACAACGACACCTTCCCGCTCTGGTATGCCCAGGAAGTGGAAGGCATCCGCACCGACGTACGTGTGGTAGTGTTAAGCTACTACAACACCGACTGGTATATCGACCAGACCATGCACAAACAGTACGAGTCGGAAGCATTCCCGTACTCGCTGTCGCTGAAACAATACATGCAGGGTGGTCCTAACGACTACCTTCGATTAACACCGAACGATAAGATCAAAGTGCTCGACGCGAAGCAGTATATCGATGCTTTGAGCAAAGACTTCGAAGGCCTTCGCAATGAAGACGGAAACATTTTGCCCAGCCGGAACTTCGCGTTACAGGTCGATACCGCACGCGTGAAAGAGCTCGGTTTCATTTCGAAAGAACAGAAACCGTACATCACTCCCCAGATGGTATGGAGGCTCACGAAAGGCGGATTGGAAAAGAAAGATCTCGCTATCCTGGATGTGATGGTGACAAACAACTGGGAACGTCCGATGTACTTTAATCCTACGTCGCTTTCGCAGATCAATATGGATCTCAATCAGTTCGCGATACAGGAGGGCATGACTTCAAGACTTATTCCAGCCAAGAATCCCAACCCTCAGAAACAATTCGTGAATACCTCGGTTGCTTACAACAACATGATCAACAAGTTTGGCTATCGTGGTCTCGACAATCCGAAAGCATATTACAATGAAGATTATCGCGGCTTCGTCCAGAATCACCGCAGCGCATTGAACGATCTCGCCGAAGCGCTGGTCGACGAATACGAAGCAGAGACGACAGGCACCGGAGAAGTGATATCGAAAGAAGGTGTAGTTGAAGACAAGAAAGAGAAAGCGAAAAAAGTCGTCTACTTCAGCCTCGACAAGATGCCCGACAAGGCAGTGCCTTACGACCTCACGATGACCACGACGGTCGAGCTACTGTTTCGCCTTGGTGAAAAAGAAAAGGCGCTCGAAATAGCCAACACGATCGCTACCCGCGCCGACGAAATGGTGGCGTACATTATTCGTAAAGAAATGGGCGTGAATCTCGAGCTTCGCAAAAACATGTTTATCATCGGAGACCTTCAACGCATTATGTTGGAGAATGGGGAGACGGAGCTGTCGCAGAAGTATGAGGATATGTATCAGAAGCATATTACGAATTTGGAGCCGGGAGGAAATCGTTAATCGTTAATCGTTATTCGTTAATCGTTAATCGCGGCAGAGTTTAGTTTCTTTTGTGTTGCGATTGCAGGCTTCAGTTAACGATTTGAATAATCGCGGCTACTCAGACAGCCTCGAAACCGCGAATAACGAATAACGAATAACGATTAACGAGTAACGAACTATTTCCCGCAAACTACCAACAAGTCCAGAGCCCCTTCAGAGCTCTCGACCACCAAATAATCCTCATGCCCAATACTCATTACCAACTCATCCGCCCTCTCCTTCAACCTATTCCTATTCCTCCTGTTCAATATCTCATACGGAACACGGAGAAATGCCGCCGGCAGCCGGTACTGTAGTTTTAAAAAATCCCACCGGGTGATCCGTTCCACGGACTTACGGTTTCGCTCGTAGTACTCCATCACTTTTCCGTTTCCGTAAATTCCCTTTACGTCTACGGTGCGAAATATCTTTCTGCAGATGTCACCGAGCTCTTGTCCCGTGTACTCCCGGATATGCCATGGGTTTCGGGAGAGCGACATGGGCCGGTTGGGTGTAGTGATGATCGCAAGTCCGCCGGGTTTGAGGACGCGGTGTATCTCTTTAAGGAACGAAATATCGTCTTGAATGTGTTCAATAACCTGGAACGTGATCACGACGTCGAACGCGTTGTCTGTGAACGGGGCGAGAGGCGGAATGTTCCCGCTGTAAAAAGTACCTGTGGGATACCTTGTTTTGAGTTGGTCGATAACATCCGCGATCTTGTCGATGGCGGAGTAAGATTTAGCCCGGGGAAGGACCAGGTCGATACCGCGGCCTTCACCACAACCTACCTCCAGCACGTCGCCCTTTATGTAGTCCGCAGCTACAACATACGCCTTTAGGAGTCGTTGATGGATAGGGTTATCTGAAGGAATTTCCTCCGAAGTGATCTCTGTGGTGAAAACTTTGCTCATCTTAAAATGCTTCGCAAAAATAAAAGGTTATGTGGGGAATTGGCCTCGCGCCCGGTGTTTTATGTGCGGGGTGCGATGTGCGAGGTGCGATGACCGGCTTACAACATCCTGCACATCGCACCTCGCACAATTTTATTGTATTTTTGAAACTGTATATATGAAGTTTGTCGCTCTCTCAATCTGCTTACTACTGACGTCCCTGGGGACGGTGGCCCAGTCCATCTCCAGCGCCAATTTCCGGTATTGGTACGACCCTGACAATGCGGGACAGCTTAGCCTGAAGGTCGTCCGGTCACCCGACTCGGTTTACGCATACTTCGAGATCGACACGACCATCTTTGATGTGAGCTGGGAAAACCGAGACTCTTACGGGCAACGCGAAGGCAAGCCCGTCGACGCCACCGTCACCGGGACCGAAGCACACGGACGGATGGCCTTTCCCCTCCCCCAGAAGCCCTGGCTGCTTGTGGCCCGGCTGACGGACAAGAGAACCCAGGAAATACGGATGGACTTCCGCCTCATCGAAAACAACTACCCGCCCGATGGGGTAATCTGGCAAAAGAATAAGCCCGTGTTTGCTTCACATATCGCTGCCAATACGGAGGCCACTATCACCAATAACTTCGGTCCGGACCTGAAAGTGTATCATTATGCCGAAAGGTTTCCGGCCGCTTCACCACCATTCGCCGAAAAAGAAAAGCCCGTCGACCCGATCATGGAAGTCGACTCTGTTTTTTCTATCCGGTCCGGACAACCGTTGAAGCTCGCCAAAGAGGGATTGTACCTGGTTCAATCCGACACCAACGCCGCGCGTGGAATCGCGTTCAGAGTATCGCCTGCATCGTATCCCAGAATGACTAAAGTCGAAGATCTCTCCACGTCGCTGGTATTCATATCTACCAAGGAGGAGGCCGACAAGCTGGCCGAAGCCGGTTCCGACAAGACAAAGTTCGACCGCGTGGTTCTCGAAATCACCCACGACAAGAACAGGGCGAAGGACCTGATCAGGAATTACTTCCGGAGAGTGGAGCTGGCAAATATCTATTTCACTTCGTACAAAGAAGGATGGAAGACCGACCGGGGCATGATGTATTTGATCTTCGGTGTCCCGGATGAAGTCAACCGAAACGGGCAGTTCGAAGTGTGGAGCTACAAGAAAATGAATGCGAAATTCACCTTCGTCCGGACCGGCAGCGTGTTCGATCCGGATTACTATGTGCTCGAACGAAATAAGCGTTTTTCCGAGACGTGGTATTACACGATCGATATGTGGAGGAAATCGCAGATTAGTTCTGTGGCGAGAAATTAAGGAAGAGCAAACAAATCTCTCACGGAAAACACGGAAAACTGCAGTTGCTCTGTTTAAAAGCCGCAGGAATTTTATTTATTGCGCTTCCGTGTATTCCGTGCTTTCCGTGAGAGATTGCATTAAAAACTATGACTAAAACACAAATGATCTTTGGGACGAGGGCTGTGATGGAAGCCATTCGTTCGGGCCGGGAAATCGAAAAGATCTTTGTGCAGGCAGGTCTGAGTAACGGCCTCATCAAAGAGCTCATCTCGGAAGCGAAGCAAAAAGGCGTCCCCTATTCATTCACACCCCAGGAAAAGCTCAATCATCTCGGTTCCAAAAATCATCAGGGTGTGGTCTGCATGCTGGCAACCATCCAGTATGCGAAGGTCGAAGACATCATAGACAAAGCCTATGCTGACGGCAAGGAGCCATTCCTGCTGATACTGGATCGGATCACCGACGTGAGGAACTTCGGCGCTATCGCAAGAACTGCCGAGTGTGCCGGTATCGACGCGATCGTCATTTCCGATAAAGGCAACGCCCCTATCACGTCCGACGCTATCAAAACATCCTCCGGTGCCCTTAACCACCTTCCCGTTTGCCGCGCGACTGATTTGAAGAAACTTGTCCAACAACTAAAAGACAACGGCATCCGTGTTATAGCCTGCACGGAAAAAACCACCGCAGACATCTATTCTGCCGACTTCAAATCTCCACTGGCACTGGTTATTGGTTCCGAAGAAGATGGGATCTCACCCGAGCTACTGAAGGCCGCCGATGGCCTGGTCAAGATTCCCCTGAAAGGCAAGGTTGGATCTTTGAATGTCTCTGTGGCTGCGGGCATAGCCATCTACGAAGCAATCAGACAGAAAGAGGCAAAAACTAATAGTTAAAAGTTATGCGGGCTTCGGCTGAACTAGCGTCAGTCAAACTAGCGTCAGCCAACGGTTGTCAACAAAACTAGTGTCGGCCGGCAAGCGTCGGCCAGGAGCGTGAGCCAAGTTTTAACTATTAGTTTTTAACTTTTAACTCTTAAATATATTTCTCCCCGTTCCCCTTCAACTTCACATCCGCCACAAACTTCCTGAACAACTCTTCCTTATCCTTCTCGCAAACGATCACCACATTATCGAATGCACCGACGAGAAATCCATTCAATCCCTGCACTACGATCAGCTTGCCGTCAGGTCCACGGATGATCGAGTTGCGTGTGTCGTAAACCAGCGCATCGGCTTTCACGTCGTTGTTGCTGCCGTCGCGATCGGATATTTCGTGAAGAGATGCCCATGAGCCCAGGTCGGACCACGGGAACTTACTGAGGGCGACATAAACATTGTCTGCTTTCTCCATGATGCCATAGTCGATGGAGATGTTCTTGCATTGGGAGTACGCGTGTTGGATGGCGTCTTTTTCACCGGCCGTGTAAAAGCTCGGAGCGGCTTCTTCGAAAACTTCACTCATTTCCGGGAGGTAGTTTGTGAAGGCATTGAGGATCGACTGCACGCCCCAGATAAAAATGCCGGCGTTCCATACGAAGTCACCGCTTTCGATGAACTTCTTGGCGAGCGACAGCTCAGGTTTTTCAGTGAAGGTCTTTACTTTCTTCAACGGACTGTTGCCGTCGATATATTGGATATACCCATAGCCCGTTTCCGGTCGTATGGGTTCCATACCGAGTGTGATCAGGTTGTTTTGTCCCTGCGCATAGGTGTAACACTTTTCGATGGTGTCCTGGAATTCCTTCTCATTCAGGATCAGGTGATCGGCGGGTGATACCACGATCACTGCATTCTTGTTCTTCTGGAATATTTTATAAGACGCGTAGGCGATACAGGGAGCCGTGTTCTTTCTCATCGGCTCGGTGAGTATCTGTTCCGGTTTCATCTGAGGCAGCTGTTGGGCAGTAATGGCTGCGTGCTCATCGTTGGTGACGACGAGAATATTTTCCGTCGGGCACAGCGGTGCAAACCGGTCGTAGGTCGACTGGAGGAGAGTCTTGCCGGTTCCGAGTACGTCGAGAAATTGTTTGGGCTTTGAATTACGGCTGTAGGGCCAGAAACGCGTTCCTACGCCGCCTGCCATGAGGACTACAAAGAGATCTTTATTCATTTAAAGCACACTATAAGAGATAAGATAATACTGAATTTGGACTTATGCGATACCTTCCCTCAGTAAATCGTGCAGATGTACGAAGCCGGCGAATTTTTGACCGTCCATCACAAGAAGCTGGGTGATACTTTTCTCCTGCATGAGCTGCAGCGCCGCAACGGCGTATTCATCGATATCGATTTTCATGGGAGAAACGGTCATGATTTCAAAAGCGCGGATACCTTCGAGATTCGTCCTTTTTTCAAGCATCCGTCGCAAGTCGCCATCAGTTATGATGCCAACCAGGTTTCCCGTATCGTCAAGTACCGCAGTGGCGCCTAAACGCCGGGACGAAACCTCCATGATCACCTCTTTCAATGAGGCATCTTTGGTCACTTTGGGGACCACCTTCGACATCAGGTCTGATACCTTTAAGTAAAGTTGCTTTCCAAGAGCGCCGCCGGGATGAAATTCGGCGAAGTCCGACTTCGAAAATCCCCGCATATGTAAAAGACATACCGCTAATGCATCGCCCATCGCCATGTGAGCAGTGGTACTGGTTGTCGGAGCAAGATTATGCGGGCATGCTTCTTCTGCAATCGTTGCATTGAGCGTTAAATCGGCTTGCTCGGAAAGGTATGACGATGTGTTGCTTACAAGGGCAACAAGTTTCACCCGCCTGCGTTTTAAAAGCGGCACAAGGACTTTGATCTCGGGGGTGTTGCCGCTTTTGGAAATACAGATGACTATATCGTCGGTCTGTATCATACCTAAGTCGCCATGAATCGCGTCGGCAGCATGCATGAAAACTGCAGGCGTGCCGGTCGAATTAAAAGTAGCCACAATTTTATTGGCAATAATGGCACTTTTACCAACGCCCGTTACGACAACTCGACCTTTTGCCGAATAAATGTCGTTTACACACCTTTCAAAATTGTCGTCAATGAAATTGGTAAGGTTTTCGATCGCACGGGACTCATTTAGTAGCACTTCGCGTGCTATTTGTCGGATATTTATTGTTAAATTCAATGTCCTGTCTGCGTTTGAGCATCGATCCGGACAAAGATAAGGAAATCAATCATTCACAAACGTTTGCTATGTTAGTGGCGGAAGAAAAAGATTCGCTGAAGGATAAGCTTAAAGAGATTTTTGGTTACACTCAATTCAGGGGAAATCAGGAAGTAGTAATAAAGAATATTCTCAACGGCAAGAATACATTCGTGATCATGCCCACCGGTGCGGGCAAGTCGCTCTGTTACCAGTTGCCTGCAATGGTCAACGACGGACTGGCCGTCGTCATATCACCGCTCATTGCTCTCATGAAAAACCAGGTCGACTCATTGAGCGCTTACGGCATCAATGCACGCTTCCTGAATTCAACACTGAGCAAAGGCGAGATCACCCGCCTGAAAAAAGAGGCCATCGCAGGAGCCATCAAGCTGCTGTATGTCGCTCCCGAATCTCTCAGCAAAGAAGAGAACATAGAGTTCCTGCAGAAAGTAAACGTGTCGTTCGTCGCCATCGATGAAGCGCACTGTATCTCGGAATGGGGACACGACTTTCGTCCCGAATACCGCAAGATCAAGACAATGATCGCACAACTGGGCGACATGCCGGTGATCGCACTCACTGCTACCGCTACACCCAAAGTGCAGCTCGATATACAGAAGAACCTCCAGATGGAAGAAGCCGATGTCTTCATCTCTTCCTTCAATCGCAAGAACCTGTATTACGAGGTACGTCCTAAAAAAGAGACCAAGAAACAGCTCATCCGCTTTCTGAAGGAACACAAGGGAAAGTCGGGGATCATCTATTGCCTCAGCCGCAAGAAAGTCGAGGAGATAGCCGAGCTCATCAACGTGAACGGTTTTAAAGCCGCTCCCTACCACGCCGGCCTCGATCCCGATGTGCGGATGAAAAATCAGGATGACTTCCTCAACGAAGAAGTCGACATCATCGTGGCGACCATCGCATTCGGCATGGGCATCGATAAGCCGGATGTCCGGTTTGTCGTGCATTACGATGTTCCCAAGTCGCTCGAAGGCTATTACCAGGAAACCGGCCGTGGCGGCCGCGATGGCCTCGAAGGACACTGCCTGATGTTCTACAGTCACAACGACCTCAGCAAGCTCGAGAAGTTCAATAAAGACAAGTCCGTACAGGAAAGAGAGAACGCACGCATACTCCTCCAGGAAATGGAGTTCTATGCGGAGTCACCCGTATGCCGCCGCAAGCAGCTCCTCCACTATTTCGGAGAAGAGTTCGTGCCCAACACATGCGGCATGTGCGACAACTGCGTCCATCCGCGCGAAAGATTCGACGGAACCAACCATGTGAAGATCGCCCTTCAATCCGTTCAACAGACCAACGAACGTTTCGGTATCAGCCATCTCGTCCATGTGATCCGCGGCGTTGAAGATGAATACGTAAAAAGCTACAGTCATTTCGACCTGCCGGTATACGGACTCGGAAAGGGCGAGGAAGGCGATTTCTGGAAATCAGTTATCCGCCAGACGATGATCTACCAATATCTGGAGAAAGACATTGAGAATGTCGGCGTCCTGAAGCTTACGGCGAAGGGAGAGAGCTTCCTCAAAAAGCCTCACCCTATCGAACTGGCGCGCGACCACGATTTCACGACCACCATCGACGAAGAAGAAGAGTCGGACAAGACACCCGGCCCTGCCAGGTCGTACGACGAGAAGCTCTTCGAGATGCTTAAGGCATTACGCAAGAAAATTGCGAAAGAGAAAGATCTTCCTCCTTACGTGATCTTCCAGGATCCGTCGCTGGAAGAAATGGCGACCGTGTTCCCGACCACCAAAGAAGACCTCGCTTCGGTCAATGGCGTTGGTATGGGCAAGGTGAATAAGTTCGGTAAGGAATTCATCGACCTCATTCGTCAGTACGCCGACGACAACGATATCGAAACAGCAAGCGACGTTGTCGTGAAGACTTCGGTGAATAAGTCGAAGATCAAGATCTTTATCATCCAGCAGATCGACCGCAAGATCGACCTGGACGAGATCGCAGCGTCGAAGAATATCTCTTTCGACGAAATGATGACAGAGATCGAAAATATCTGTTATTCGGGTACGAAGCTAAACCTGGATTACTACATCGACGAAGTCCTGGATGAAGACAAACAGGAAGTTATTTTTGAATACTTCCTCAACTCGGAAAGTGACAGCATCGAAGATGCGGTTGGCGAACTGAAGGATGAAGACCCGGATTTCAACGAAGACAATCTTCGCCTCATGAGGATAAAGTTCCTGAGCGAGTACGCCAATTGATGAGCTGTACTATGAAATGTCATCGCGCCTCCGGCTACAGCCGATAGGCTTTGCTAGAGCGCGGCGCGACCCCGAAGACATCAAAGTACGAGCGTATTTCATACTCACTTTACTTTGCTAATTTCGCACCCAATGAACATCCTCATCATTGGGTCCGGGGGGCGTGAGCACGCCTTCGCGTGGAAAGTAAAACAAAGTCAACGCTGCTCGAAGCTGTTTGTGGCGCCCGGCAATGCCGGTACCGGCGCTATCGCCACCAATGTTGCCATACCCGTCGACAATTTTGAAAAGCTCGGACAATTTTGTCTTGATGAAAAAATAGATCTTGTGATCGTCGGGCCCGAAGTACCGTTGGTGAATGGCATTCGCGAGCACTTCGAAAGGTCTTCTTCGCTCAAACATATTTTGATGGTCGGACCGGGAAAGACCGGCGCACAGCTCGAAGGCAGCAAGGACTTTTCGAAACAGTTCATGCTTCGCAACAATATTCCCACCGCCAAAGCAAAAACATTTTCCTCGAGCACCGAAGCAATCGCATTCCTCAAAACACTCAGCCCTCCTTATGTCCTTAAAGCCGACGGGCTGGCTGCCGGTAAAGGTGTCGTGATCACATCTGCGTTGACCGAAGCGCAGTCTGTCGTTAAAGACATGCTCGACAACAAACAATTCGGAGAAGCGAGCTCACGCATCCTCATCGAAGAATTTCTCGATGGGATCGAGCTCTCCGTTTTCATCCTCACCGACGGAAAAGATTATGTGATACTTCCCGCTGCAAAAGATTACAAACGTGTCGGCGATGGAGACCAGGGTCCCAATACCGGCGGGATGGGCGCCGTTTCTCCCGTGATCTTTGCCAACGATGAGTTCATGGAGAAAGTGGAATCGCGTGTCATCATTCCTACAGTGAACGGGCTGCGTAAAGAAGGTATCGACTATCGTGGCTTCATTTTTATCGGGCTCATGAATGTGAACGGCGATCCGTTTGTGATCGAATACAATGCACGCATGGGTGACCCGGAAACACAGGTGGTCATGCTTCGCATCAGCAGCGACTTTGTCGAGCCCTTGATCGCTACGGCCGAAGGAAAATTAAAAGGTCACCAGGTAGCCGCACACCCGGGTTATGCCCTCACGGTTTCGCTGGTGGCAGGCGGCTATCCCGGAGATTATAAAAAAGGCGACATTATCAGCGGCCATGATCAGAAGGGTGTTTTCCACGCGGGAACAAAAGTGAGCTCAGGAAGTGTGGTTACAGACGGCGGCAGGGTGCTTTCCGTTACCGGCGAAGGCCCTAACCTCGCGGAGGCGCGCAAAAATGCATATTCGCGGATTTCCGCCATTAACTGGGATGGGCTATATTTCCGTAATGATATAGGACTGGATTTGCAGAAGATTGAAGAGGAGGCCAGAGATCATTAGGGCCTTTTTTAAAAAAAAGACCGAACCTTAAATCTGCCAGGGAATTAAGAAGGTCTACAAAGTAGATTCTTATGGGATGCGCATGCGGAACATCCAAAGACGGAAAGGTCTCTGGATGTAAAAATAACGGAGCCTGTGGAACAGGCGGTTGTAATAAAATGAACGTCTTCGACTGGCTCTCCAATATGGAGATGCCGGGCGAAAGCAAATACGACGTGGTGGAGGTCCGGTTCAAGAATGGACGCAAGGACTTCTATCGAAATACAGAAAGGCTCGGCCTTACCACCGGCGATCCCGTCGTGGTGGAAGTTCCCAATGGACATCACGTCGGTTACGTATCCCTGCAAGGCGAGCTCGTCAGGCTTCAGATGCAGAAGAAGAACGTCGCCAACGACAACGAGATCCGGAAGATCTATCGCATCGCCCACACCAAAGACCTCGAAAAACTGGAGGACGTGAAGAAGCGTGAGCTTCCCACACTCTATCGCACACGCGAGATCGTCCGGCAGACCAACCTCCAGATGAAGCTTTCGGACGTCGAGTACCAGGCCGACAACACCAAGGCTACGTTCTTTTACTCAGCCGACGACCGTGTGGATTTTCGTGAGCTCATCAAGATGCTCGCTACCGAATTCCGTATTCGCGTCGAGATGCGCCAGATCAGTCTGCGCCAGGAGGCGGGACGCCTGGGCGGCATCGGCGTATGTGGACGCGAGCTCTGCTGCTCGACCTGGCTCAGTGATTTCAAGAACGTTGCCACCAGCGCCGCCCGTTACCAGAACCTTTCGTTGAATCCCAGCAAGCTGTCGGGTCAGTGCGGGCGCTTGAAATGCTGCCTGAACTACGAGCTCGAAACATACATGGAGGCCCTGAAAGACATCCCGGAGATCGACGCCCCCCTGCTCACCGAAAAAGGCGAAGCCACACTTCAGAAAACCGACATCTTCCGCAAGATCATGTGGTTCGGCTACAAGGAAGAAAACACCTGGTATCCGCTCAACATCGAACGCGTCAACGAGATCCTTGACCTCAACCGATCGGGTAACAAACCCGCAACGCTCGAAGAGAACCGGCTCGCCGAAAAACCTGCGGTTGGCATGTTGAACAGTGACCTGGAAAATCTCGACAAGAAATTCAAAGACAAGTCACGTAAGAAAAAGAAAAGTCAGGACCGCAACCGCGGCAACCGCCCGAAGGGTGATAATCCGGGAGGCAACAACTCCGGAGGCAACAACCAGGGAGGTGACAACCAGGGAAATAGGCCGAACAACCGGGGAAACAATCCCGGCAACAATCCGAATCGGGGAAATAATCCGAACAGGGGCCGTCCGAATAATCCCAATAATCCCAACAAGCCTAACAACCCGAACAACCCGAACAATCCTAACAATTCTAACCGCGGATGAAATTTGCTGTTGCGTTGATAGTTATGGCGGCTCTTTTATCCGGGTGCGATACCAGCAGGGTTTTCGAAGACAACAAGGATTTCAACAGGCGCGCATGGTCTGTTTCCGATACCGTCGCATTCGAGTTCTCGATCACCGACCCGGTACCGTATAATTTGTTATGCAACGTCCGAAACTCTCTCGATTACCCCTATTCGAGGATATTTGTCAATTACACCCTGGAGGATTCAACGCACAATGTGCTTGCGACCAAGCTGGTCGTCAATTACCTGTTCGATGTGAAAACAGGAGAGCCGAAAGGCAACAGCGGGCTGGGCGACATTTACGATCATCGTTTTTCACTTCTTGAAAACAGGCAGTTGTCACCGGGGAAATATTTCGTGAGGCTTCAGCAATACATGCGCACCGATACGCTTCATGGTGTGCTGGCTGCGGGTGTCCGGGTGGAAAAAGTTCAGAAATAAAAAAGCCCCGACTGTTACATCGGGGCCCTGGGATTTTTCGGTCGTGAATTACACGCCAATCCTACTTACCAAAAACCTGTAAACCTACTTTACCAATTCTAAGCTGGTAAACCTGTGTGTAGGTTTCGAAAAAACTGTTATCAAATGAACGAAGAGACAGGCCGGGAAAGAAAATCTTTCAATTAAAAAGAAATTAGAAACGAAGGGACGAGGGGAGGATAGGACGATGGGACGAGATGACGATACGAAGCAATTAGTCATTTTCGTCACATCCTCACCTCGTCACCTCATCCTATCCTCGGAGCAATCGGAAAGGCAACGCGAACGAGTGTCCCTTCACCCTGTTTCGAATCGATCTCGATCGTGCCGCGGTGCAAGGCGATAATCCTCTGGCTGAGAGACAGTCCGATGCCGTATCCTTTCGTGCGGGATGTGGCGTCGGCACGGAAAAACGGCTCGAAAACACGCTGAAGATCGTGCACGCCGATGCCCGGACCGCGATCAATCACCGCAACAACCAGCCGCTCTTCGTGACAAGTCAGAACTACCTGCGATTTCTTCTCGGGAGAAAATTTACACGCGTTCTCGATGACATTACGGAATGCAGTTTTCAATAAGTGTGGATTTCCGTTTACGTAGAGCTTCGATTCGTCCTCCGGCAGGTCCCGAAGCTCGATGTTCACCTGATAGTTCTCCATGGTTTCGATCCGCTCGCGCACCTCCCACAGGATCTCGTCGAGGCGGATCGGGGTCATCGAAAATGAGCTTTCCCCCCTGCTCAATTGGGCGAGCTCCAAAAGGCTGTTCGACATCTGGTTCAGGTCCTTGATGTCCTCGAGTACGGAGGCGATCGTAGACCGGTATTCGCTGTTGTCGCGTTCATTCAACAAGGTCACTTCCAACTGTGAGGTCACTTTGGTGAGCGGGTTTTTAAGCTCATGCGACACGTTGGCGACGAACGTTTTTTGCAGGCTGAATGCTCCTTCGACCCTTGAAAGCATGCGGTTGAAGATCGCGATGAGCTTGCCGATCTCGTCGGGCTGGCCGGTATCGGCAACACGTTTGCTGAGGTCCAAAGGCGAGATACCCTCCACTTCCGTCATTACTTTCTGAATGGGCCGGAGCGCGCGGCCCGAATACACCCAGCCTGCCAGCGCTACGAATACGATCATCACAACAAACAAGGTGATGAGAAGCGTTCGAAGGTCAGCCAGGCGTTGTTGTCCTTCGCGGTTAACGGCGCCGGCGATCACCATGTAGTTCCCTTTGTCGCGGAACATAAAGCCCAACACATTGAATTCGCCCTGACGAAAACGAACTTCACGCTGAGTCCGTACCTGGTGGAAAAGGGCGGTATCGACTTTCAATTCGAAGTTTTCCGTGTTCACAAACAGCATCCGGTCGAGGCTGTCGAGCACCACGATGTTCTCGCGATACAGGTTGTCGGCCTTGGCGCGGTCGATGACGGTGAGAAGCGTGGAGTCGATCTGGTCTACCTTGATGAGAAGGACGGCGAGGGTAATGCCTTTTTCGCGAAGACGCTTGTCAAACTCGCGTTCGATGAGTTGGCTCCAGAGGTAATAAACAAGGAAAAATGAGATGAGTACGATTGCCGTTACCAATACTGTAAACTGAAAGGTAAGTCGGGTACGAATCTGCACTCAATCGGCCTTTAAGACATAGCCCATCCCAAATTGAGTATGAATGAGCTTCTTCTCAAAGTCGCGGTCGATTTTTTTTCGGAGATAATTCACATAGACTTCGACCATATTGGTTCCTGTGTCGAAGTCGACATTCCAGACGTTTTTCGCCAGTTCGGCGCGGGGAATAACCTTTCCCTTGTTGCGGAGGAAATATTCGAGGAGTGCGAACTCTTTCGCGGTCAGGTCGATCGATTTGCCCTGTCGTTTCACGGTACGGCGTTCCACGTCCATCAACAGGTCGTCGGCAGTCAGCTGGCTTTCTTCAGCCAAGCGCTGACGTTTCGTAAGGGAGCGGATGCGGGCGAGCAGCTCGTTGAATTCGAAGGGCTTCGAAAGGTAGTCATCGGCACCGCTGTCCAGGCCGGCGACGATCTCCTCGGTTGCGCCGAGTGCGGTCAGCATGAGGATCGGCGTTTGTATCCGGGCGTCACGTAGCTCCATACACAAGGCCCGGCCGTCGAGTACAGGCATGATGACATCGGTGATGATGAGGCTGTATTGATTTCGGAGCGCGAGATGTTTCCCCGTCCTGCCGTCTTCCGCAGTATCCACCCGATAGGCATTTTCCTCAAGGCCTTTCTTGATGTACTGCAGAGTTTTTGGCTCGTCTTCGATCAGCAGGATATTCATCATATAAAATTACGAACGATAGCGGGCGATGTTTGGTATCGGTAAGTTAGAAAAGGATTAGAACCCCGAGCCTTTAAGTCGCTTGCGGTAATTGGAGAAAATATTCGACTTCGATATAAACCCGACATATTTCCCATCATCCAGCACCGGTATATTCCACACGTTGCTTTTATCGAATTTCTCCATGACAGATGCCATTTCTTCGTCGACGGAAGCGGTCACTACCGGCGGGTGCATGAGCTGGTCGACCGAAATAGCATCGTACAATGCTGAATTAAACATCTTCTCCCGAATGTCCTCCAGCGCGATCACACCCAGCAATTGGTTGTTCCCGTCGATCACAGGAAAAATATTCCGTTTCGAGCGGGAAACGATATCGACCAGTTTCCGCAGCGTGGAGCCGCCCACTACAGGAACAAAATCATATTCGATGCAGTCCTTCATCGATAATCTCGAAAGCAGCTGCGTGTCCTTGTCGAACGGGAAGTTCTTTACGTTGCGTTTCAGCACGGTCTCGTCGAGCGAATCCTGTTTCATGAAACGGGACGCTGCCGAGCTCAGCGCCGCGACGATCATCAGCGGTATCATCAATCCGTAGCCGCCGGTGACTTCTGCAATGAGGAATATCGCGGTAAGCGGAGAATGAAATATGCCTGTAAGCATTCCTGCCATGCCAACCAATGTAAAGTTTGCGACCGCAACGCTTTCGAAGCCGGCCATTTCCAGGAAACTCGAGAACGCAAATCCCAGGCAAGCTCCTACAAAGAGCGACGGCGCAAAGTTGCCTCCATTGCCTCCCGAACCGAGCGTGAGACCAACGGCGAATACTTTCACGAGCGCCAGGACGAACACCGTAATGATGAGCAGCACCTGGCGATCCTCCACCAGGCCCATAAAACTGTTTTCGAAGACTTTGGCTGGGTTCTGCGCAGCCAGCGCAATCACCGTAGTATAGCCGTCGCTGAACAACGCCGGGAACACGAAGATCAATCCGCCCAGCAAAAGTCCGCCGATGAAAAGCCGGGGATAAGTACCCGGAAGATATTTGGCCAGCAGGTCTTGCGTCTTCAGCAACGACCGCACGTAGAAGACCGAGACGAACCCGCACAATATGCCGAGCAGCATGTAGAAGGGTACGTTGTGATAATCGAACTCTTTTACCATCGTGAACGAAAGAACGATCCCCTCGTGAAGAATGATCTGAGAACACAAGGCCCCCACCGCTCCGGCAATCAGCAATGGAATGAAGTACGACACGTTGATGTCGACAAGCAGGACTTCGAGTGCGAACAGGACTCCGGTGATCGGGGCATTGAACGCCGCGGCGATGCCGGCTGCGGCTCCGCAAGCGAGCATCAATGTCCGGTCGCGGTAGCCCATGGGAAAGAACGATGCGAACGTAGAGCCGATAGCCGCCCCGGTTTGAACGATCGGCGACTCCAATCCTACCGAACCACCCATACCCACCGTGAGCGCACTACTGACGGCGTAACTGTACGTTTCTTTACGGTCGAGGTGGCTCGACTTCTTGGCGATGGCGAGCAGCACATGCCACGTCCCGGGCTTCAGCCGGTCGCGAACAATGTATCGCACAAAGAGAACGGTTAATAAGATACCCACCACGGGCGTTACGAAATAGATCCAGCTGTAGCTGACCGACAGCCGCTGTATTCCCAGGGTGATGTAGTGAACAAATATCTTAAGAATGACGGCGGTGAGACCCGCCCAGATTGCAATTATGATAGCGGCCAGGAAGAGGAACTGGCGATTGGTGAACCGCTCCAGTATTTTCCGCCTTATCCTAGATATAAAACCCGTTGACTCTTGTTGACTCATCCCAGTCAACAAAGAAAGACAAAAAAGTCGGGAGATATTCCCCCGACTTTTCTTGTCATTAGGTCATTACGTCGTTATACCGGTTTTGTAACCAGCTTCGGTTCTGACGTTGTCTTGCTGCTCTTTTTAGCGACCTGTCTGTCGAAGTCGAGCACGACAGGTGCTGCAATGAAGATAGACGAGTACGTTCCAACACCGATACCGATGAGAAGCGCAAAAGAGAATCCGCGCATCACTTCACCACCGAAGAAAAGGAGCACAACTACCACGATGAGGGTTGTACCCGATGTAATGAGCGTACGGCTCAGTGTGCTGTTGATCGCCTCGTTGAATACCTTGTGTTTGTCGTGGTTGGCGCCGAACGACAGGTATTCCCGTATCCGGTCGAAGATGATCACCGTATCGTTGATCGAGTAACCGATTACCGTAAGGATCGCCGCTACGAATACCTGGTCTACTTCGAATCCGAAGCCGAGGGCGCCTGCGATACCGAAGGCAGCGAACACGAACAACGTATCGTGAACGGTAGCCACAACGGCACCAACGCTATAAGAAAGTCCTTTGAACCTCAAAAGAATATAGAAGAAGATACCGAGCAACGAGAACAAGCTCGCCTTCCATGCCGATCCCTTGATATCGTCGGCAACGGTCGCTCCTACTTTGCTGGAACTGCCGATTGTAAAATGCGTGTCGTCGAGATTGCGTGGATTTTCCTGGTATTGCTTCCCGGTAGCTCCTTCGAGACCCGCGATGAGGGCGGTCTTCACCCTGTCGGCCGTTTCTTCTGTGTCATCGTCGATCAGCCACGAGGTAGTGACTTTCAGCGAAGTGTTGCCGTCGTAGTTCTTCACCTCGGTACCTGCCCCTTCGAACGAGTTCGAGAGCGCAGTACGCATTGAAGTGGCGTCGACGGGCTGATTGAACGTGACGATGTATGAACGCCCGCCTTTGAAGTCGACACCCAGGTTGAGGCCGTTGATCAGGATAAAAATAAACCCGACCACAATGATCCCGGACGATACGATGTAGTTGATCTTCCTCATTCCGATGAAGTCGTAGTTCCTGCGACCGCTCCACATACGGGCCAGGGGAGAGTCGAACGACAGCTTGCTCTGATCGCCTTTGCGCACCATCCATTCAACGATCACGCGCGAGATGTAAACCGACGTGAAGAAGGATGTAGCGATACCGACCATCAGGGTGATACCGAATCCTTTCAAAGGTCCCTGACCGAGGACGAAGAGGAAGATCGTCGTAATGAGGGTCGTAAGGTTCGAGTCGAAGATAGAAGCGAATGCGCGTTTGTAACCTGTATTGATCGCGTCGACCAGTCTACGGCCGGCCTTTAGCTCTTCCTTGATCCGTTCATAGATAAGCACGTTCGCATCGACGGCCATACCCATGGTAAGCACGATACCCGCGATACCCGGAAGTGTAAGCGCTGCATCTAGCTGCGCAAGGATACCGAGTATAAAAAAGATGTTGAACAGCAACGCAATGTTTGCAACCCAACCGCCTTTTGAATAATAAGCCACCATGAAGATCACCACGAGGACTAGGCCAGCAGCCATCGAGATAAGGCCCTGGTTGGCGGCTACATTACCGAGCGTCGGTCCGACGATCGCTTCTTCCACGATCCGTGTAGGTGCGGGAAGTGAACCGGCCTTCAATACGTTGGCAAGGTCTTTCGCTTCTTCTGTTTCGAAGCTTCCTGTGATCTGCGAGTTCCCGTTGGGGATCTCACCCTGCACAGAAGGTGCTGTGTAAACGAAGTTATCAAGCACGATAGCAATACGGCCGCGGGGTTGTTTTGCCGCAGCAGCAGCCGTCATCTTTGCCCAGGTGCGGGCGCCGGTGGGGCTCATGTTCATACTCACCGCATTGCGTGCGTACTGGTCGAAGTCTGCACGTGCATCGGTGATCACCTCACCGGAAAGAAGCGGCTTGCCGGTCCTTCCAAGGTTCACGAAGTTCAGGAACAGGTCTTCGGTGCCGGGAGTTACTTCCTGCTGGGGCTTCACATCCCAGAACCAACCTATGTTCTTCGAACGGAGAATGTTCTTAACGCTTTCTCTCCTCAACGAAGCGCTGATCGTGCTTGTGTCGCGAATGTTGTAGAGGAACGGAGCTTCCTGGCTGGATAACGAGATGAGCGGCGATAAGCCGGACGAACGAAGCGAGTCGAGCAGGTTTGCAGCGCGGGACGAATCGGTAGCTGCCAGTTGATTTTCAAGGTCCGACTTGGTCGTATCGGCGCTTAATGCCGACAGGTCGGTTTGAGGTTTCTTTTCAGTCGTTGTTGTGCCGGCCGCTTTTCTCTCGGCTTGTTGCTCTTTCAAAAGTGTTGTGTTGATCGCACTCAGCACAGGTCCCATCACCGGGTCGCTGGGTTCGATCACATCCCAAAACTCAAGACGGGCAACGCCCTGCAACAGCTTCTTGATCCGCTGAGGATTGTCGGCGCCGGGAACTTCGATCTGGATCCCACCCGATCCCTGCAAGCGCTGCACGGAAGGCTGTGACGTACCAAACTGGTCGATACGTGTCTTGAGGATGGTGTAAGAACGGTTGATCGCTTCTTCGATCTCTTTGTCAAGGAATGCTACAACAGCATCGTCGTCGGCATTCTGACGAATACGATCCTTGTTGGCCGAACTGGCAAACAAAGAAGCCATTGACTGACCGGGAGAAAGCTTTTTGAATTCCTGACGGAAGAGCTCGGCGAAACTTGCTGTGCTTGTCTTCTGCCGTTCACGGGCGTTCCGCAACGCGTCTACAAATATCGGGTCCGGGCTATTGCCGGCAAGGCCCTTAATGATATCCGACGGAGAAACTTCCAGCACCACGTGCATACCGCCCTGCAAGTCGAGACCGAGCGCGAGCTCGTTGTCTTTGACTTCTTTGTAAGTGAATTCGGCACCGAGCAGGTCATACACGGGCTTGTTCCACAGTGAGTCGAGGTAATGTTGTTTCCTCTGCAGTTCTACCGTACCATCTTTCGAGGTAGCATATTCGATAGCCTCCTGGTTTACTTTATATGTCACCAACGTGAATGACAGGTAGTAAAGACAGAGGGCCGTTATGATAATCGTCAATACAATGACGACGCCTTTGTTACGCATCTTGATAAAAGTTAAAAGTGAATAGTGAAAAACTAAAAGGTGCCCAGGATATGCAAGGGCAGAGATATTGTGGAAACCCCAGGACTAGGGTGCGTTGGGGGCGATAAGGGTACGGAACAGCACTTTCAGATAACGGGCAACTTGTTCTGTGCGAACGATCGGATGAGCCGGCTTCGGTTCCTGTTCCTCGATTTGCGTGAGAAAGGGAACGGCAGGTTGATCAACCTTGATTGCGTTACCTGGGATGGCGTCCGAAGGCGCCTGTACCAGGACCGTTGTTTTCTCACTCTTTACCTGTTCCTTACCCTTAACCTGGGAAAAGGTAGGGCTAAGCAGGATCGCACACACGGCGATAAATCCCGCGATAAGCATAATAACCCTCGAAACAGACCTTTTCCTCATAATGGGCAACAATACTACGAAATTATCCGGTACCCGGTTCAAAATTCAGAAACAGCTAGTTTACTCTTCAGAAATTCGATCAGAACGATCAACGCCCGCGATGTATGTCCATTGTTCGGTATCACGAGATCCGAGCTGTGTTTGAGTGGCTCGATGAGGTTCTCGTATACCGGCATGACGTGGAATTCATAACGGTACAGGACGTCGTTGATATCATATCCCCGCTCCACCTGGTCGCGTTTGATGCGCCGTGCGATCTTCACGTGTGGCTTGGCTTCGATGAATATTTTCAGGTCAAGCTCCTGCCCGACCTCTTCGAAATACTGGACGAACAAGCCTTCTACGATCAATAGCGGTGCTGCTTTGAAATCAAGGATGTTCGGCGCTGCCTTCGGGTTGTTGAATGTGTACTCCTTACGACTCACGCTTATTCCGCTCTTTAGCTTGTGAACATCGGCGTGAAATGCAATTCGATCGATCGCCCCGGGAAGGTCGAAGTTTTCGATCCCGTTTTCGTCGCGGTGCTGGTCTTTGATCGGCTTGTAGTAATTGTCTTGCGAAAGCACACACATCTCGTCGGAAGTAAATTGAGAAGCGATGCCGTTGAGGAAGTAAGTCTTACCAGAACCGCTGCCCCCTGTAATGCCGATCGTATAAGCCTGCTTCATGATTGCGTGGTCAGAAAATTAGCAAGTTTTCTGACAGCGATGGCCCTGTGGCTGATTTGATTTTTCTCCTCCATCGTCATCTCGGCGAGGGTCTTCGAAAAACCTTCGGGAAGAAAGACCGGGTCATACCCGAATCCGTTCGTCCCACGCCGGCTGAACAGGATCGTGCCGTCCACGATACCCTCGAAGGTATGAACGTCACCTTTCCAGATCAGAGTGATCACAGTCTTGAAACGTGCGCGCTTGTTGGATTTGTCTGCCAGGTTTTTGAGCAAAAGCTCGATGTTGTCGTCGTGGCTTCGTTGCGGTCCGGCATAATGTGCCGATATCACACCGGGCTCACCGTTCAATGCTTCCGCTTCCAGGCCGCTGTCGTCGGCAAAGCAATCGACATTATAATTCTTATAAACGTATTCTGCTTTTTGGAGGGAATTGCCCTCGATGGTATCCTGGTCCTCCGCAAGCTCTTCATGACAACCGATATCTTTTAGCGTCTTGAGAACGAACCGGTCGCGAAGCGCGAACTTGATCTCTTCGAGCTTGTGTCGGTTGTTACTTGCAATAACCAGCGAGTGCATTGTAGTCGGTGATCGATACGACTTCAACGTCGAATCTGAGGTTGGCATTCCTGGGAATAGTTGCACTTGAGTTCCCTGCGTAGGCGAGTCCCGACGGGATAAAAAGTGACCCTTTGGAACCGACCGGCAAGAGTTTCAAACCGATCTGCATTCCGGTGATGTTGGCTTTGAGCGGGGTCTTGTATCCGGTATTGGATTCGAAGGGCTCGGCGGTGTACAGTACGTAACCGGTATAATTGAAAGTCACGCAATGGTCCTTTGTAGGGTTCGGGCCCGTTCCCATTTCGGTGATGATGTATCGCACCCCGCTCTCGAGCTTGATCGCGTTGATGGAATTCTCCGCAAGATATTCATCGATGATATTCACATCGTAGACCAGTTGTTCCGCAGCAGTAAGGGTATCATCGGTTTTGCTACACCCTGCTCCGATCACTACAAACGTTAAGAACCACAATAACCTCTTCATATCGTCAACACCTCTAACTTTTTTTAAAATCACTTCTAACTGTTCACTATTTTTTAATCGACAGCAGTTCCATGTCGAATACAAGCACCGCATTCGGTAAGATCACCGGAGCGCGTCCTTCCGTGCGATAGGCCAACGATGACGGAATGAATACAGTGAGTGCCGTGCCCTTGCTCATGATCAGCGCGATCTCATCCCAGCCTTGGATCACCCGCCGCTGCCCGACAGGAAACTCATACTCACCCGAATCGAACTCGGGGCCATTGAGATTCTGACCTGCATACCTCATGACCACCACGTCGCCGTTTTGAGCGGTGGGACCGGTACCTTTGGCCTTAATGATGTACCGGAGTCCGGAAGGCAATGTCATGGCCGTCATGTTTTTTGATTTCAGGTAATTGTCGATCAACCCTATGTCCGTCGTGAGTTGCTCCTTGGCGAACTCTTCATATTGGGCGGCCTCGTTAGCACGGTGGGCGGAGTCGGTCCTCATCTGAAATTGGGTCGCACCGGCGTCGTCCAAAACGGCGCGGCATTTTATCTGGAACGTGAACACATTGTCGTCGCTCATGCCGGCGGGCGCAGGCCTTCTCCATACGGTGGGGAAGAAGTCTTTCGCTTTCATCCGGAACAGGATACTGTCGCCCGCAGAGAGCATCCTGAACGCTTCTGTTATTCCGTTCTCCGAAGCTTTATTCGATTCCTCAGCGATCTTGAACATTTCCGGGTAATCCGTAACGCGATTGTCGTACCAGGTCGAGTCGTTCTGGTCAACGATTGCCATATCGATGACTACGATCTCCCCTGGCTTACAAACATCGCCATTGCCTTTTTTAACGAACTCGAACTTATAACCGCTCGGAGTCTCCTGTTCACCGCCCTTGCAAGACCACGTTAACACAGCGATCACTATAATAATTATCGTATTGGATCTCATTTTTGAAGTTGTTCTTTATACTCGGGAAGAATTTCCAGGAATTTTTTAAGTGTCTGTTCAAGAGAAAGCTTCGTAGTGCCGCCGGACGCATTTCTGTGTCCTCCGCCCTGGAAGTGCTTACGCGCCATTTCGTTGACGGAGAAGTCTTCGAGCGACCGGAAGGAAAGCTTGATCTCCTCCTTGCGGTCGTACATGAGCACCGCCAGTTTTACACCCTTGATTGACAGGCCATAGTTGACCAATCCTTCAGTGTCGCCGGTTTGAGCGCCGAATTGTTTCAGTTCGTCCTGTGAAAGGGTCATATAAGCCGTGTGGTACTCAGGAAGCACATTCAGTTTTTGTGAGAGGACGTACCCGGTAAGACGTAAACGCTCGAGGGTGTTGGTGTCGTACACGTCTTTTGCGATTTCATGAGGGTCGGCGCCGCGCTCTACAAGCTTGGCGGCAATGAGGAACTCACGGTGGTGCGTGTTGTTGTGCCGGAAGCCGCCGGTATCGGTCATCAGCCCCGCGTAAAGGCAGCTGGCGATGGAGGCATCGATGAGGTCCGTTTCTTCAATCTGTTCTATAAGCTCAAAGACGAGACCGGCCGTGGACGCCGCCGTCACGTCCCACTGTTCGAAGGCGGCGAAGTTTTCGGGCTCGAGATGGTGGTCGATCATCACCTTGGTGGCTCCCGCATTCGCGACGAGCTGCGCCAGGTCGTTGATGCGACTCAGGTTAGAGAAATCGAGACAGAAAATGATGCTGGCGCCGGCCATGATCCCCGACACCTTTTTCAGGGAATCCGGCTTTTTGTCATAGGCGAGTACTTCCCGGTTGCCGGGCATCCAGGTGAGGAATTCCGGGTAGTCGCTCGGGGTAATTACCTGTACCTGGTGGCCTTTCTTTTTCAGGAAACCTGCCAGCCCCAGGGACGAGCCCAGTGCGTCCGCATCAGGCTTGAAGTGAGTTACGATCACTACCTTCTGAGGGCGGTCAATCAGGGTTTTGAAGGCCTGGATGTTTTTCATGGAAGGGGCAAAAATGGATATAAATGAGGGGGATTGCAAAGCTTGAGTTTCCCTTTCCTGATTCGGGGTTCTTTTAATACTTTTGCGCGCAAAATTCCCTTAATCCACACACATAATGTCAGGAAACAAAACATTTACCATGATCAAACCCGATGCTACAACGGCGGGTAACACAGGAGCTATCATTCAAAAGATAGAAGAGGCTGGCTTCCGGATCGTGGCAATGAAAAAGGTACAGCTTGGCCGCGACCTCGCCGGCAAATTCTACGCTATCCATCAGGAACGTTCTTTCTTCGGGGAGCTAGTCGCTTACATGTCGTCCGGATCGATCGTGCCGATGATCCTTGAAAAGGAAAATGCAGTGGAAGATTTCCGCAAGCTGATCGGCGCAACAGACCCCAAGAAGGCGGCGCCCGGAACGATCCGCGCGTTGTTTGCTAAATCAATTGATGCGAACGCAATACACGGGAGTGATTCCGATGCGAATGCGGAGATTGAAGGGAATTTCTTTTTCTCCCAGTTCGAAAGATTCTAAGGAGTTCATTGTTCAAGGTTCAAGGTTCTGAGATCTTTCCGGGTCTAGGGATCATGCAAAGTCGGAGAGATCATTTGAGTCCTTAGCAAAGGACCAAATGAGTATCTCCAGAGTCCGCAAAATCAGTGAACTAAGCTGCCTCTGAACTTTGAACCCTGAACCCCGAACAATTGTTACGCACAAGTTATAAGCAGCACACATCACCCAGCACACACACCATGAAGACAGATTCCTCCTATCGCGAACAATTTCAGTCACGCCACATCGGCCCCGACAGCGAACAGGTACGGCAGATGCTTCAGCTGATCAAAGCTTCTTCAGTAGATGAATTGATCTCGCAAACCATTCCTGCCAACATACGGCTGAAGAAAAACCTCCAGCTCCCGCCTGCACAGTCGGAGTTCGAGTTTCTGAATGCCTTCAGGAAAACAGTCTCCAGGAACAAGATATACAAGTCATATATCGGAACCGGGTACTACAATTGTATCACTCCCGGCGTCATCCTTCGCAACGTCCTTGAAAACCCGGGGTGGTATACTGCTTACACACCCTACCAGGCAGAGATTGCACAAGGCCGCCTCGAAGCGCTGATCAACTTCCAGACCATGGTGATCGATCTCACCGGCATGGAGATCGCCAACGCCTCGTTGCTCGATGAGGGCACAGCCGCTGCCGAAGCCATGCACCTTCTCTTCGCCTCCCGCAAAGGCAACAAGAAAGACGCAACACGGTTCTTCGTCGACATCAACACTTTCCCGCAAACCATCGACGTGCTGAGAACACGTTCCGCCCCCCTGGGTATCGACCTGGTGATTGGCGACGTGATCAAAGCCGACCTCACCGACAAAGGCCTGTTCGCTATTTATCTTCAGACTCCCAACAACAACGGGGAGATCGTCGATTACACGAATCTTATCGCCGCAGCGCACGAACAGGAAGTTTCCGTGGCCGCTGGCTCCGACCTGATGAGCCTCCTGCTCACAAAGTCACCCGGTGAAATGGGCGCCGACGTCGTCGTAGGCTCTTCGCAGCGCTTCGGCGTACCGATGGGCTTCGGTGGTCCTCATGCAGCATTCTTCGCAACACGCGACGACTTCAAACGCCAGATGCCCGGCCGTATCATCGGCGCTTCGGTCGATGCGCACGGCAAGCCCGGCTATCGCATGGCCCTTCAGACACGCGAGCAGCACATCCGCCGTGAGAAAGCCACTTCGAACATATGCACCGCACAGGTACTCCTTTCGGTAATGGCCGGCATGTACACCGTATATCACGGTCCCGAAGGATTGAAGAAGATCGCATTGCGCATCCACGGCCTGGCAAGGATACTCGAGAAGTCACTCGCCGACGCCGGAGTGAAACAATTGAACAAAGTATACTTCGATACGCTGAAGCTCCAGGTTGCCGACGCGAAGGCTATCGAACGGGAAGCAGTAAAGCACGAAGTAAACTTCAGGTACTTTGGCGACAACACTATCGGCATATCACTCGATGAAACGACCTCCCTCGACGACGTCAACGTTATCCTCGGGATATTCGGTGCGAAGTCGAAAGCTGCACACAGCTCCGTTGATGTCAACTGGCCAGATGCGCTCGTAAGGAAGTCATCGTACATGACGCATCCAGTGTTCAACTCTCATCACGCGGAGCACGAGATGCTGAGATACATCAAGAAGCTCGAGAATAAAGACCTGTCCATGGTTCATTCCATGATCTCATTGGGATCGTGTACCATGAAACTGAATGCGACAGCCGAGATGATCCCCGTCACCTGGCCTGAGCTCGGGCAGATGCATCCATTTGCACCATCGGCACAAACGGAAGGTTATCGCGAAATGATCGTCAACCTGGAAAACTGGCTGAAAGAGATCACCGGCTTTACAGGCATTTCACTTCAACCCAACAGCGGTGCACAAGGTGAATACGCGGGCCTGTTGGTCATCCGCGCTTATCACCTGAGCCGTAACGACGGTCATCGCAACATATCGCTGATCCCTGCATCGGCTCACGGAACAAATCCCGCATCGGCTGTGATGGCCGGGATGGATGTCGTGGTGGTGAAGTCTGACGAGCACGGAAAGATCGACGTTGCGGACCTTAAAGCTAAAGCCGAACAATACAAGGACACGCTTTCGTGTCTCATGGTCACTTACCCGTCGACACACGGCGTGTTCGAAGAAAGCATCATCGACATCTGCGAGACGATCCACAAAAACGGCGGACTGGTGTACATGGACGGCGCCAACATGAACGCGCAGGTTGGGCTTACATCACCCGCCAATATCGGCGCCGATGTCTGTCATCTCAATCTTCATAAGACATTTTGTATTCCTCACGGCGGCGGTGGTCCCGGCATGGGTCCCATTTGTGTGAACGATAAATTGAAACCCTTCCTTCCCGGCCATCCCGTGATAACGATTGGCGACGACAAGGCCATTCATGCCGTGTCGGCTGCTCCCTGGGGCAGTGCAAGCATTCTTGCCATCTCTTATGCGTACATCGCAATGATGGGTGGCGAAGGGCTTACCGATTCAACACGCATGGCGATCCTGAATGCGAACTATATTAAAGACAGGCTTGCCGATCATTACAAGATCCTTTACACAGGATCGAACGGCCGTTGTGCTCACGAGATGATCGTTGACTGCCGTGATTTCAAGAAAGCAGGCATCGAGGTAGAAGATATCGCGAAGAGACTGATGGACTACGGCTTCCATGCTCCGACCGTATCGTTCCCCGTGGCAGGCACGTTGATGATCGAACCGACGGAAAGTGAAACGAAAGAAGAGCTCGATCGTTTTTGCGATGCGTTGATCGAGATCCGTAACGAGATCGCTGAGGTGGAAAAAGGTACGGCTCCGAAAGAAAATAACGTTCTGAAGAATGCTCCTCACACAGCTGCGATCGTAATGGCCGACAGCTGGGATCGTCCTTACAGCCGTGAGAAGGCTGCCTATCCGTTGGCTTTCGTGAGAGACGCTAAGTTCTGGCCGAGTGTGAGTCGCGTCGACAATGCTTATGGCGACAGGAACCTCATGTGTAGCTGTTTGCCTATCGAAGAATATGCTAAATAATGTACGATTTAAGATGTACGATGTACGATTTACTCTCCGAACATTCGACAGTCCAAATCGTAAATCGTAAATCGTAAATCGTACATTCTTTTTAATATCTTAAATTTTCATACACGGGCTGAACCGCCCAGGTTCCGTCTTTTTGAATGAGTCCGTATTTGCCTTTTGTTTTCACGACGGCAGCGCCCAGCTGGAACGGGTGCAGCTCATCGAATTCCATTTCGATACGCTGGACACCGTTGACGTCGGTGTAAATTCCTTCACCGCTCTTTTTGATGAAGATCATGAGTCCGCCTGAATACATCGGCTGTTCATTCACATAATCGGTAACCGGCAGATTGGTTTCGCTGAGAAGGCTGCCGTCCTTATCGACAAACGCCCACTTCCCATCTTTCTGAATGGCGGCGATACCACTTGAGAACGGATAGATCGCCGGCGACATGAAACTGAATTTCGCCTGACTGACAACCGGTTCGCTGTCGAGCGGTAACGACCAGGAATACGAAATACCGTCGATAGCCATGTTGAAACGTCCCTCGCGGACCTCTTCGAGCAGCGATGTGATCTTGAGATTGACGAGTCGTTGGTTCCGGATGTCCAGCAGCGCATAGTAAAGATCGCGGCCGTCGAGCTTGTTGCCCGAAGGCATGAGGACTTTGCTATGATCACCATCCACCAAAACGCTGACATATCCTTCCCGGACTTTCTTTCCGGCTCCGAATGATTTCAGCGGAAGGTAAATGTTATCGAACGTGATGACTGGTTTACCGAGCGTATCGACGACGCTGATTCGCATCAGGTCTGCGCTGGAAGTTTTCGTTCCAGTGATGGCCATTCCATACTGGAATGCCGACATGGCATCGGCAGTGAATGGAACGACAGTGTTGCCTTTGAGGTCGAGCGCTCCCCATTTACCGGTTTCGTTTGTGCAAACCAATCGCTTACCGGCGAGGTCACCGATTGCGGTACCAGGTTTTGGTTTGATGATCCAGTTGCCTTTCGTGTCGATCAGTCCAAACGATTTGTTTTCGATGACGACGGCTTTTTCATTATAGAAAGGCCATGCGTTGTCGAATTTTGAAGGGATCATGTACGCTTCCGAGGTGTTAACATACCCCCATTTTGAGGCCTTTTTCACTGGAATGAGGATGTCCTGGGAAAAGGCTACGGAGGTAGCGAAGAAGGCGAGCGCTGTGAAGAGGAGCTTCATGAAACTAATGTACGAAAGTAGGATTTATGAAGACAGGGGTATGGAGTGTACGGTTTTCCTGATGAAGTTGAGCAGAAGGGGTGTAAAGGCTATCTATTTTACTACAAGCCGTCGTATAATTGAATCATAAACCAAAACGTCTATGAATTCATTACTAAATACCGTCGGAGAAGTAGTCGGAATTGTAGCCGTCGTCGCGTCGATTTTTGGCAGTATCGGCATACTTATTTATCGCACAGGAAAAACCGTCGCCATGGTAGAAAAGCATGACACACAATTAAATAAACTTGAAGCCAAGGTTGACAAAATACTCTCATTTCTTTCTCAAAATATTAAACTAAAAAAATAGACCATGGACTGGACTGAAATTATCATCATGTTAACGCCAATTATGGGTGGATTGGGAATCGTGATCTTTAAAATGGGTAGGCTAGCCAATAGGATGGATTTCATGCAGGAGACAATCACTGCTCTTGCTGTAAGACTCGATCGCCTTGAAGCAAAAATGGATCGATTTCAAACGCGGCTTAATAAACTTGCGATTCAGGTAGCGAAGCTGCGTATCAAACCCCGGAGATAATCACTTCAACCCATACCTATCCAACAAATACACCAACGCCGCCATACTCCCGGCCCCCAACTCAAGCTCCCTCTTATTCACCTTATCAAAAGTATCCTGCGGTGCGTGATGATAATCAAAATACCGCTGCGAATCCGGCAAGAACCCGATCAGCGCAACGTTCAGTCTCGCCAGTGGCCCAATATCCGCTCCACCACCCTCCTGTCCGAAATCTGACAACCCATACGGTTCCAGCAGCGGCCTCCACGAACGAACGCGCGCTTTCTCCGCATCTGTAGCCGTCATCGAAAAGCCGCGCGGTGTAAATCCTCCGCGGTCCGACTCTATCGCGGCGATGTGTTTTTCCTTGTTCTTCTCAGCGAGCTCCGCATATTTCAATCCGCCGCGCAGTCCATTCTCTTCGTTCATATACATCACCGCGCGTATCGTGCGTTTGGGACGATAGCCGATTGTCTTGAACAACCTGAGAACTTCGATTGACTGAACGCATCCCGCGCCATCGTCGTGGGCGCCTTGTGCAAGGTCCCATGAGTCGAGGTGACCGCTTACCACAATGATCTCTTCGGGATTGTCTGTGCCTTTCAGCTCGCCGATCACATTGAACGAAGGAGCGTCTTCAAGCGTCTCGCAATGAGTTTCAATATAGAACTGCATCCCGGGGTCGTCTTTCAGGAGCTTGCTCAACAGCTCGGCATGTTTGGTACTGATCGCCACCGCGGGTACCTGTGGCACGTTCGGAGCATATTGCATTCCCCCGGTATGCGGGTAGTCCTCGATATTGGAACCCATCGACCGGACGACAACTGCCACCGCGCCGTACTTGGCGGCTTCGGAAGCTCCCTGTCCGCGTTGGTTCACCGCACCAACGTATCCGGCAAACGTGTTGACTTTCGTAGGGTCCATCGGCCTGTTGAAAAAGACGATCTTACCTTTCACATTCGATGCGCCAAGTTGCTTGAGCTCTTCGAAGCTCTTCACTTCGATCACTTGCGCAGCCACACCGTTGGGACCGGTTCCAATCGATCCGCCCAATGCACAGATGTTGACTGTCACGGTGCCCATCTTCCTCGAATTGACGATGCGGCCTTCTTCTTTCTGACCGCGAACCCAATGCGGCACCATTACCGGCTGTAGCCACACCGAATCGAATCCATACTCTTTCATAACATGACGACTCCATTCGACCGCTGCGGCAGCGCCAGGCGAACCCGAGAGGCGCGGACCAATTTTGGTCGCCAGGTGCTCGAGCATCTGATACGACTCGCCTTTGCTCAAAGCGGCATCGAAGATCATCTTGATCGTGTTCTCATCGGTCGTCTGCGCGATAGCGGAAACGCCAATAAATAGTAGAAGCGCCAGGGTTAATGATCTCATGAATGTTAGGGTTGGGTGTTGGATCGGGACGTAAGATAAAAATTATCTCGCGTTGGCGTCGACCTTCGGCCGTGAATACGATGAAGGGAGTGACGTAAGCTGCGCCGATTTGATGACGTACATGTGATGCTCGGGGTCGGTGTCGTTAAGGTAGAGATACCCTTCGATCCATATTGCCTTTGTATTGAACCGTATGTTCTCGTCGGAGATCACTTCGACAACAGTCTCCGGGCCGGCAGCGCCGCAGAAATAACATACGTTGAAGGGAAGTGACGACAGCATAAATTTATCCTGATCGCCAACTTCATTGATGGGAATGACGAAGCCTCTGAGCTTGATCTTTTTACCGTTATAACTTTTGAGATTTTTACTGAAGACCGGCGTTTCGATGATAGTCCCGTCTGCATCTTTGCGTGTCTGGAACCCTACCTCCGCAAGCACCTGCCAGAAATTCTGGTTCTGTCCGCGGGCAACAAACGACACGCCCGCCACGAGGCACAGCACGATCAACAGTTTAGGCATAGCAGAAAGATAGTCGTTTCCTCCGTGTGCGCATCGAAAAAATACATGAAATCTATACGCCATAAACTTGCAAAAAAGCGCTAACGGCCGATTTGTAACCCAATTTTGGGGAACTCATCCGGGGTAGTAGCAGTTTGTAAGAAACAGATTAGGTAGTTTTATACATTCTAACAATAATCGATACTTATGGCATACCTGTTCGATTCCTTCGCTGAGTGGAAAGAATACAGCGCGAAGAACAAGATGAGCCTTCCCGACGTGGTACTGGAGTACGAACGTCATCAGAAAGGAAGGAAGGATGCCGACACCATGGACGGCCTCGCCAAGGCATGGGAGGTGATGAAAGAAGCCGTGGTGACCGGCCTGCGCGACGACATGACTTCACGATCCGGTATGATCAACAACGGGGCAAAGAAAGTCTTCAATTATCCCACTCCCGTACTGTCGAAAGAATTCCAGAATCTCATTTCACGGGCTCTCGCTGCCAAAGAAGTAAACTCTTGCATGGGACGTATCGTCGCAGCGCCGACTGCCGGCGCCAGCGGCATCATGCCGGGTGTGCTGGTCACGTTGCAGGAGATCCATCAAGTCTCCGATAAAAAAATACTCGAAGCGATGTTGCTTGCCGCAGGCATTGCACTCATCATGGAACAGAAAGCGTCTATCGCCGGCGCCGTAGGCGGATGCCAGGCGGAAACCGGAACAGCAGCAGCCATGGGATCGGGAGCCATCGTGTATTGCCTGGGTGGGGACACCGATCAGATCTTCAATGCTGTAGCGATCACCGTTCAATGTATGCTCGGTCTGGTTTGTGATCCCGTTGCCGGCCTGGTGGAAATACCATGCGTCGTCAGGAATGCCAGCGCCGCCGCGATCGCCAACAGTTCCGCCCAGATCGGCCTGGCCAACGTGTCAAGCGTCATCCCCGTCGATGAAGTGATCGAAGCGATGGGTGAGATCGGTGCAAGCATGGAAACACGCTATAAGGAAACTGCATTGGGCGGACTCGCCGCGACGCCTACCGCACAACGGATCGCCAAGAAAGTTCTCATCCGGGATATCGAGATGCTCCCGGATCAGCCTACTACTTGATAATATCAGGCAGTACGTTGTGGCCGAAGAAATAAATGGCCACCGTGAAGATCGCACTCCAGGCCGAGCCGCTGATCAGCATATAAACCAGTATCTCTTTTTTTGTGTGCTTGGCCTGGAATCCCAACGCCAGCAATGAGCCCCCGATGGGTGTAAGAAACAAAGGTGTGAAGAACGCAACGCCCGCCAGCCCATATTTCATTACAAGCTTCATGAATCTACCTTCCTTGTTCCTTTTATTGAAGAATCGCTCGATGCGCGCACGGAAGATCTGACCGGAATAGGTAACGACGACCACCACCGTCATCATTCCCGCCAGGGTGGCGATCATTGTAATGAACATGTTCAGTCCAAGGCCAACACCTGCCAGCGGGCCGAGAATAAATTTCAGCATGCTCGGCAGATAAACGCCCGGTATCGCTTTCAATATGTCTTCCAGCATAAAATATCACCTTGTCAAATCCTGTTTCCAAAACTGAGATCACCGGCATCACCAAGACCCGGTACAATATAGAACCGTTCGTCGAGGCGTTCGTCCACTGCAAATGACCAGATGGTGTTGGGTACGTTCATGCGCTCGAGGTTCTCATTTACATATTTCAATCCTTCCGGGGCGGCAACCATACACGCAAGGTGAATGTGATGCGGGCGTGATCTCTTGAAGATCAGGTCTATCGCTTCGATCGCCGACTGGCCCGTAGCCAGCATCGGGTCTATCAATATAACCTCTCTTCCTTCTGTCACTGGAGTCGCAGCGTAGTCGAGTTTTATTGTAACCTTGCCCGAAGCAATGCCCGATCCCTCCTGGCGGTAGGCGCCGATGAAACCCGCATCCGACTGATCATAAAAATCCTGGAAGCCGGTGAAGAACGGAAGACCCGCCCGGAGTATTGTTACCAGCACCGGATCCTGTTTTGGAACATTGATCTGAGCCGAACCGAGAGGCGTTTCCACCGATGACTGCCTGTAAGCCAGCTTCTTAGATATCTCGTAAGCCATGATCGACCCCAGCCGCTGCATATTCCTGCGGAAATGCTGCCGGTCCGTTTGCAGAGCTTTATCGCGCAGGGACAGGAGAAATTGGTTGGCAATCGAATCCGTGTCTGAGAGGTTGTAGTGCATGATTCTAAATTTGGAAAAAATATCCAATAAATTGGCCTCCGTTTAAGATCTTATGAAGTTACTGGAAAACCTCTGTGCCATACATGCACCCTCTGGCTCCGAAGCTCCCGTGAAGGAGTTTCTTCTCAAATACATCAAGAGAGAAAAGAAAAACTGGAAAGTCAAACCGCAGATCGTGGAAGGAGAAGAATTCCAGGACTGTCTCATCCTGAAGTTCGGCAAACCACGAACGGCGATCTTCGCACACATGGATTCTATCGGCTTTACAGTCCGTTACGAAAACCAACTTGTATCAATCGGCAGCCCTGATGCCGGTACCGGAACAAAGCTGGTGGGCGAAGATTCTTTCGGCGCTATTGAATGCGAGTTGGAGCTCGACAGTGACCACCATGCTTACTATAAATTCGGCAGACCGATCGATCGCGGAACCACACTTACTTATAAACCCGATTTCAGGCAAACGCCAACTTACATCGAGTCGCCATATCTCGACGACAGGCTGGGTATCTACAATACATTGAAAGTTGCGGAGACACTCACCAACGGTGTGATTGTATTCAGTTGCTGGGAAGAACATGGCGGCGGATCGGTTCCTTACCTCGCCGATTACATCTACAACAAATGGGGAGTACGCCAGGCATTGATCTCCGATGTCACCTGGGCTACCGAAGGCGTCGACCCCGGCAAAGGCGTCGCCATATCGCTTCGCGACCGCAATGTTCCACGTAAGGTCTTCCTCGACAGGATCCTGACGATCGCAAGCAAAAAGAAAGTTCCGTTCCAACTGGAAGTCGAGGGCGCAGGTTCCAGCGATGGTGGAGAATTACAACGTGGCCACCTCCCCTTCGACTGGTGTTTTATCGGACCACCCTCGCACCTGCCGCACTCGCCGAATGAAAAGGTTCACATAAAAGATATCGACTCGATGATCGAGCTTTATAAAATATTAATGAAAGAATTATAACATTATGAAAGCATCACGACGCAACTTCATCAAAACAGCTGCTCTCGCAGGAGCAGGTTTTACCATCCTTCCCGCTTCCGCGATCCACTCCAAGGACAAAGAAGGGAAAGTAAGACTTGGCTTCATTGGCGTGGGATTGCGGGGACAGAGCCATCTCGAGCTTGCGCTTAAAAGAACCGATGTCGACGTCGTCGCGCTGTGCGACATCCAGCAACGTATGATGGACATGAGCCTGAAGATGGTTGCCGACGCCGGAAAGGCAAAGCCTGCCATGATCATGGATGGACCATACGGTTATAAAAAACTTTTGCAGAACAAGGACATCGATGCAGTGATCATCTCCACACCATGGGAATGGCACGCCGCCATGTGTATCGATTCCATGAAAGCCGGCAAGTACACTGGCTGCGAAGTAAATACCGGCATGACCGTCGAAGAGTGCTGGGAGCTCGTTCACACCAGCGAGGAGACGGGCATGCCGCTGATGATGCTCGAGAACGTATGCTATCGCCGCGACGTGATGGCCGTGATGAACATGGTGCGCCAGGGCATCTTCGGCGAGCTGGTACATCTTCAGGGCGGATACCAGCATGACCTTCGTGAGGTGAAATTCAACAATGGCGTCGACGCGTACGGAAAGGGCGTGGAGTTTGGAGACAAAGGATTCTCGGAAGCCCAATGGCGCACGAAACATTCTGTGAACCGTAACGGTGACCTCTACCCTACTCACGGGATCGGACCGCTCGCCATGATGACCGACATCAACCGCGGGAACCGATTCACACAGCTCGTCTCATACTCGACAAAATCCCGCGGACTTCACGAGCACATCGTGAAAGGCGGCGGCGAAAATCACCCGAACGCAAAGATCAAATTCAAGCTCGGTGATATCGTAACAACCATGCTCCGCACCGCGAACGAGGAAACACTGTTGCTTCAGCACGACACCAACCTTCCCCGGCCCTATTCGCTGGGCTTCAGGGTTCAAGGCACCAACGGCATCTGGATGGACGTGAATAAATCGATATACGTTGAAGGAAAAAGTCAGAAGGCCCACCAATGGGAGGATGCCCAGGCCTGGCTCGACAAGTACGATCACCCTCTTTGGAAGAAATATGGCAACGACGCTTCAGGTGCCGGCCATGGTGGAATGGACTGGTTCGTTCTGAATGCGTTCGTCGAATCGGTGAAGAGAAAGATCAACACACCACAGGATGTTTACGATGCCGTAACGTGGAGCGCCATCACACCATTGTCGGAATCATCTATTCAAATGGGCGGAGAAACCGTCGAGTTCCCGGATTTCACGAACGGGCAATGGATGTACCGGAAAAATCAGTTTGCTTTAGACGACTCCTTCTGAAAACCGTAAGGGCAGTGACGGCAACCTGACTCACAGCAATACCCGCGTTTCAAATGATATTCGCGGGTGAAGACCATGAGACCGTTCTCTATATAGAACATAACCGGTTCCTCACGTTTTTCGTCCTTTTCATCGTCTTTCTTCTGATCTTTCCCGTCCATATTCAAAGTTAAGATATGAATCGCAGTATTGTGTTCCTTTTGTTGATAGCAACCGGTTGTTCGAAATCACCCGAACAAAAAACAGTTGCTCCACCATCTGTTAACATCAAGTATGCGACGGGCTTTACGGTAAAAAAAGAAGGCAACGCCACGTGGGTCACCGTCACTCATCCGTACAACGATGCAGCAACGGGCTACACGTACCTGCTGGTTCCGAAAGGCGAAACCCCACCCGCGCACGCTGCCGATGTCCAGGTAGTCGCCGTTCCACTGGAAACCATTGTGTGTACCTCCACCACTCACATACCACATCTCGATTACCTGGGTGTCTCCGATAAGCTGGTCGGTTTTCCATCGACGGACTATGTCAGCTCTGAAACCACGCGGAAGCGGATCGACGGAGGCTTCGTGAAAGACCTCGGTATCGACAAGGGTATGAACATGGAGCTGCTCTATACCCTCAAGCCATCGATGATCATGGGCTACACGATGACGGCCGACCTCGGTCAGCTGAAAAAAATACAGGAGATGGGTATACCGGTTGTGATCAACGGCGAGTACATGGAACGCGACCCGCTGGGCCGTGCCGAGTGGATCAAGTTCACGTCTCTGTTCTTCGGAAAAGAGGATGTTGCCGACTCCATTTTCAACATGATAGAATCCGGATACAGGAATACACAAAAATTGCTCGCCGGCGTTCAGCAAAAGCCATCGGTCCTTTGCGGCACGGTGTACGGCGATGCATGGTTCATGCCCGGTGGCAAGAACTACGCGGCGACAATACTGGGACATGCCGGCACCAATTACCTCTGGGGCAGCGATTCAACCACGGGATGGCTGGAGATCAGCTTCGAATCGGTATACGACAAGGCGAAAGATGCCGACCTCTGGATCGTCGGCTCGTTCGAGACCTTCGAAGAATTGAAAGCTGCAGACAAGCGCTACGCACTGTTCAAACCGTTCGCATCCAAACAGATCTATAATTACAATGCACGGAAAGGCGCCAAAGGAGGAAATGACTTCCTGGAGCTGGGATACATGCGCCCCGACCTGATCCTGAAAGACCTCGCAAAGATCGGGCATCCGGAATTACTTCCGGAGCACGAGTTGTTCTTTCACAAAAAACTACGGTAGGTAGAAGTCGAATACGATATCATACATGCACTTGAAATGTCCCTTAGGGCATTTGGCATAACCGATCTTCGAACACGGCCTGCAATTGACCTTATTGTTTTCAAGAATAGTGAAGCGTGTACGGTACGGATACATCCCAAATAACGGGATAGTATTTCCCCAAATACTGAATACCTCTTTTCGAAAGGCGGCCGCAATGTGCATCAGTCCGGTGTCGTGAGTGAACACGTACTGAGCTTGCTTCACGATGCTTGCTGATTGGTTCAGGTTGAACTTACCGCACGCGTTGTAAATAATCGTCTTCTTATTGAGCTCTTTCAATCCCTTTTCATAACCCGACGATGATAGCGTTTTCTCGAAGAACAGCCTCACTTTCTCCCCGTTCTCGAAATCTTCCTTTCCGCCCAGCAGGACGACGGGTTTGTTGATCTTGTCACAGAGCTCCACCATTCTTTCGACAGGCAATTTCTTTGTGTTGTGCTGTGCACCGATCGCATAGGCAACATAACCGCCGCGCATTTCTTCGGGAAGCCAGTCGAGCGGAACTTGGTCTTTTTCAGGAATGAAATAGTCCAGGCCGAGGGAATCATTTTTCACACCGAGGGGCGCGGCAGCGGCGAGGTACCGTTCCACGATATGGATGTGCGGCAGCTTGTCGATCTTGAAGGTCACCATCAGCCATTTTTCGAAGTTGGCCTTGTAAAAAGTAGACGACCGTGTTCCCAACGCGAGCTTGATGGCGCGGGTACGAAGATTGTTGTGCAGGTCGATCACGAAGTCGAACTTCTCCTTCCGGAGCTCACGGATGAGATCCCACAGGCTGTCGCCCAGGTAGTGGGCCTTGTCGATGTACGGATTGGACTCCAGTATGCTTTTATAGGCTGCTTTCGTGGCGAAATGAACTTCCGCGTTGTCAACCTGGGTTTTCACCGTACGGATTACGGGAGTCGTAAGAACAATGTCGCCGATCGACGAGAACCTGAGCAGCAGAATCTTCATTTCCGACCCAATATTATGGAATTCAAAATATATGTAATCTTATTCCTGGCTTCCATTTATTAATTTAGAAGAACAAAACACACGGTCTGAATTAACCTTCCTGAACAATGAACTACTGGCTGCTGAAAACCGAACCCGACACATTTTCGTGGGACGACCTTGAAAAAGCAGGTAAGGCTACCTGGGATGGGGTAAGGAATTTCCAAGCCCGCTCCAATCTGAAAGCCATGAAAAAGGGCGACATCGCATTTATCTACCACACCGGCGACGAAAAGGCGATTATTGGGATCGCCCGCGTGGAAAAGGAATCCTACCCTGAACCGGGGGACGCAGAGTGGGTCGTGGTGGACTTGGTGCCCGAAAAAAAGCTTAAAAAACCCGTTACACTTGCTGAGGTCAAAGCCGAGAGCGACCTTAAAGAAATGAAGCTGGCGAGAGTACCCAGGCTGTCGGTACAGCCGGTTGAAAAAACCGAATTCGATAAAATTGTAAAAATGAGCGGCGGAAAATAAGTGGGAGGAATGGGACGAGCTGGATCTTTTATGGGCAGGAAATTCATGCAGTCGTTTGCCGCCGCCTGCTTTATTTTGTCCGCTATTGTGGCGCACGCCCAACTCAACCAGATCGAAAGATGGGAGATGGAACAAAAATCTTCCGACAATGCCTGGACGGTCATCTCGATGAGAGACAAGGGTCTGGCGATTGTCCGGGACAAAGAGAAATTTCTGGAGGGCCGGAAGATGTTCCAGATACTCACCCTCGACACACTTCTGAAAGAATCAGGGAACGTCGAAATCGGTGTATCGCCCCGCATGCAACTGATCGGCTACGAATATACCGGCGACCATATATACGTCCTTTTGAGAGGGTCCGAAAGCGAAACGGCGGAAGTGTTGCTGGTCGAATATAACCTCGCCGACAAGTCTGTCGCGAGGTACGAGATCAAGCACGAGTTCAACTTCCGGCTCACGCATTTCACCGTGCTCGAAGGACATGCGATCTTCGGAGGATATGTTTCACGCGAGCCGGCCATTCTTATTTACGACATCGAAGAAAGGCAGCTGAAGGTGGTTCCCGGCTTCTTCACATCCGACACCGAGCTGCTCGACATGAGGATCAACGAGAACGGCACGTTCAATACACTCGTCACCAATCGTTCCATTCGGCAGAACAAAACACTCATCCTTCGTACATTCGACAAGGAGGGAGTACAGTTGATGGAAGACGCGATCCCGATCGACCAGAACAAGACCATATTGTCGGGCTTGACAAGCGCGCTCGTTCGCGACGAGCTCCTGATAGCCGGCACATACACCGTTGGTAACTCGAAGATGGCCTCCGGATTCTTTTCAGTACTCGCCGATCCGTTCAAGGAACAGCCCATACACTATTACGACTTCGCGCAGCTGAATCATTTCCTTGATTACCTCAACGCGAAACGTGCCGACAAGATAAAAGCCAGCTCACGTCGCTTCCGCGAGAAATCCAGGGATCCGGAATTCAAAGTGAACGTTTCAAATGTAAGACTCGAAGAACGGGGAACAGGTTTCTATCTGCTGGCCGAGGCATACAATACAGTCTCGGCATCGAACAACGGCCCTTACCCGTACAGCAACGGATACAACTCATATTACAGTCCTTACGGTCTTTACGGCTACAGTCCGTACGCTTCCAGATTCTATAACTCACCGTACAATTATTACAATCAACCCGTCCGCAACGATTTTTCCATGTTGTCGACATCGGTGCTGGCATTCAATCCCGACGGTAAGCTCGACTGGGATCACAGCCTGAAAGTTGACGACGACCGGAAGCCTGCCCTCGAA
Organism: Cyclobacteriaceae bacterium; assembly: GCA_035318625.1. Classification (GTDB taxonomy): domain Bacteria; phylum Bacteroidota; class Bacteroidia; order Cytophagales; family Cyclobacteriaceae; genus ELB16-189. Next base: position 191,785 of record DATHEL010000010.1, on the reverse strand, counting down.
CAGGCGGCGGATTTCTGGTGTGACCGAAATAAGATCGTGATCGCCACCAAAACAGAAAGCGAACTGGTTGTCAAAGCCCGCTTCAAGAATAATGAAACGTCGGGCGACACTATTAAAGTATTAATGAGAAAACCCACGGACGTAGTTCGTGATGAAACCGAAGATGAAGGCGGCGTACGTCATTGGTTCGGCAACAAGTTCTACGTGTGGGGATATCAAACTGTAAGAGACCCGGAGATGAAGTTTGAAGACAGGACCCGGTTCGTCTTCTACATCATTAAGGTGGATGCATACTAAAATTATTCTGCCACTTCTTATCGTACTGTCCTTTGGCGCGTTCGCGCAGGTCAGCCAGGTGCGCTTTGAGATGTCTCTCCATCCGAGGCAAACGGAGCCCTTCAAAACCATGTCCCTTCAAAGGAATGGCCTTCTGATTTACGGGTTATTTATTACGGAAGGTGGCAACGCGATCGAGCTTATACGACTCGACACAACCTTCAAGGAGGTGTGGAAAGGCTACATTCAGGTCGATAAAAACCTCGTTCTTTATTATTCAACCTACCTCAACGACCGCATTTACATGTTGCTGAAAGACAGGTTCAATCCAACGGCCGAATTCCAGATCCTGTCGGTGTACATCGAGAACGGCGGTTATGTGATGCGGAACGTGAAGACCATGATCCCTTTCATTCCCACACATTTTGTGGTGACCCCGGAGGCGGCATTGATCGGCGGGCATTTCAACTACAGGCCTCTGGTATTGTATCACAGTTTTAACCTTGGGCAGTCGAAAGTCCTTCCCGGTTTCTTCAACGAAGCCGGTGAGCTCGATCAGCTGCGCGCAGACGAAGAAGGAAATATCGACGTGGTGGTCTCGGGAAAAAACCAGACCAAAAGGCGAAGTCTTTGGATACGTAACTATGATAAGACTGGCAGCCTGGTAAAAACAATCGTGCTACAGCCCGACGAAGACAAGAATCTCATCTATGGCCGTTCGGTAAGCAAACCCGGCGGCGAACAGGTGGTGTGTGGGGTCTACGGGAGATATACGGATTATTCACGGGGAATTTTTATAGCAACTATCAACCCTTATGGAGAGTATAAGATCAATTACTACAACTTCGCGGATCTGCAACGTTTCTTCAACTTTATGAAAGCGCGCCGGGAGCAACGCGTCAAGGAACGCATCGAAAGGCGGCGGATCCGGGGTAAGAAACTAAGGTTCAACTACAGAGTCTTGGTCAGCGAGCTGATGCCCTATGGCGACAACCAGTTTGTCATGTTGGGCGAGGCATTCTATCCTCATTACTCCTACCCCAGCGCGACCCGGCCGACAGGCAGGTTCAATCAGAGGTACATTGGCACTCCGGGTTATCGAGGCGACCTTATCTTCGACGGATACCAGTACACCCATGCCGTGGTGATCGGTTTCGATAAGGACGGCACCCTTCGATGGGACAACAGCTTCGAGATCAACGATGTGAGAACCTTCCAGCTCCAGCAGTTCGTAAGGATACTTCCCCACGACGACAAGATCTCGTTGCTATACCTGTTCGACAACGTGATACGCTCGAAGATCATCAAGGATGCCGAAGTGCTGGAAGGGAAATCGTATGACCCGTTGACCATGGCATTCAAATCGGATTTCATAAAAGACCGCGATACGCGACAGGCGCAACTCGAATACTGGTACGACGACGTTTTCTACGCGACGGGAATTCAGCAGGTCAGAAATCTCCTCGACGCCGGTGTGAACATGTCGAGGGAGGTGTTTTTTGTGAATAAGATAAAGTATAAGTGAAGTGCGAGTTGCTATGTGCGGGGTGCGATGATGTCAAAACACGATATTTCATCGCACATTGTACACCGCACATCGCACATTTTCCTTATCTTCGCGGTGAATGCGGAAAAAGCTCGTCCTCGATTCGGATCACCTTGACATCACCGTTAGCCGCCTTTCCCATCAATTAATTGAAAATCACAACGATTTCACCAATACGGTGATCCTCGGCATGCAGCCGCGGGGAATCTTCCTGGCGGAAATGATCCACAAAAAAGTGGAGGCAGCCTGCAAACGTACCATCGATCTCGGCTATCTCGACGTCACCTTTTATCGCGATGATTTCAGGCGCCGCGACACTCCTCCCCGGGCGAGCGAAACCAAAGTCCCGTTCATGATCGAAGAAAAAAATGTCATACTGATCGACGACGTACTGTACACCGGTCGCACGGTTCGCGCTGCGCTCGACGCGATGAACTCATTCGGCAGGCCATCGAAAGTCGAGTTACTGGTGCTGGTCGACCGGAAACATACGCGCGACCTTCCGATCGCAGCCGACTACGTGGGCATCTATGTCGATACATTGGAAACACAACGCGTGCTGGTAGAGCTCGAGGCGCAGGGACACAAACAGAACAAGATCTGGCTTATCAACAAAGAAGATAAAGATTGATTATGTCGGCACTGAGTCAAAGACATCTTTTGGGAATCAAGAACATCACCCGTCAAGATATTGAGCTCATTTTCGACACCGCCCTTTCCTTCAAAGGGCTTATCAACCGGAAGATCAAAAAAGTACCTTCATTGCGCGATGTTACCATTGCCAATGTCTTCTTCGAAAACTCCACACGCACACGACTCTCGTTCGAGCTCGCACAAAAGCGGCTCTCGGCCGACGTCATCAATTTCGCGGCAAGCAACAGCTCTGTAAAAAAAGGAGAGACACTCCTCGACACGGTCAACAACATCCTGGCCATGAAGGTCGACATGATCGTCATGCGTCATGCCAGTGTCGGCGCGCCTCATTTCCTTTCACGCCACGTTAAAGCCAACATCGTGAATGCCGGCGATGGAACCCACGAACATCCCACGCAGGCATTGCTCGATACTTTCTCCATCAAGGAAAAGCTCGGTGAGGTTGCAGGGAAAAAAGTAGCCATCATCGGCGACATCCTTCACTCGCGCGTAGCCCTGTCGAACATCTTTGCTCTTCAGAAACTCGGCGCCAAAGTGATGGTATGCGGTCCGCCCACCCTCCTTCCGAAATTTATCTCGAGTCTCGGTGTACAGGTGGAACTCGATGTAAAAAAAGCGCTGGAGTGGTGCGACGTCGCCAACGTGCTCAGGATACAGCTCGAACGACAGCAGATAAAATATTTCCCTTCCCTTCGCGAATACACACTGTACTACGGCATTACGAAAAAGATGCTCGACGGCCTGAAAAAAGAAATTGTGTTAATGCACCCGGGCCCAATCAACCGGGGCGTCGAATTGAGCAGCGATGCCGCCGATTCCGGACACTCGATCATTCTCGACCAGGTGGAGAATGGAGTTGCGGTGAGGATGGCGGTACTCTACTTACTGGCAGGCCTGCCACCGATCAGAGAAAGTCTGTAGTCAACCGCAATCGATCGAACAGGTACAGTTCGGCGATAACAATTCTGTTATAAATCCGTTTGACCCATTTCGCTATCTTTGCGTCCTTTTAAGAAAATCCGGCCCACATGATCTATAATTCTATTATCGAAACCATTGGAAATACGCCAATGGTGAAGCTTAATAAGGTCTCCAAGGGGATCAAAGGCACTATCCTCGTTAAAGTGGAATATTTCAATCCTGGAAACTCCACCAAAGACAGGATGGCCATCAAGATGATCGAAGACGCCGAACGGGCGGGACTTCTCAAACCCGGTGGAACGATCATCGAAGGAACAAGCGGCAATACCGGTATGGGCCTCGCCCTGGCTGCGATAGCAAAAGGTTACAAGTGCGTTTTCACGATGGCCGACAAACAATCGCAGGAAAAGATCAACATCCTGAAATCGGTCGGTGCCGAAGTGGTCGTGTGCCCTACCAACGTCGAGCCCGAAGATCCGCGCAGCTATTATTCAATCGCGCGCAAGCTCAACAAGGAAATTCCCAATTCATACTACCCCAACCAATACGACAATCTTTCGAATACAGCCGCTCACTACGAGACAACCGGCCCCGAGATCTGGCAACAGACCAACGGAAAGATCACACACTACGTCGCAACTGTCGGTACAGGAGGTTCTATGTGCGGAACAGCAAAGTTTTTGAAAGAACGGAAAGCCGACCTCGTCACTGTCGGTGTCGATACATACGGTTCGGTATTCAAGAAATATAAAGAGACCGGGATGTTCGACCGTAACGAGATCTATCCGTATCTCACCGAAGGCTTTGGTGAAGATATTCTTCCCAAGAACGTGAACTTCGACGTGATCGATCATTTCATCAAGGTTACCGACAAGGACGGAGCTATCGGAGCACGCCGTCTCGCCCGCGAAGAAGGACTATTCGTAGGTTGGAGCAGCGGCTCCGCACTGCACGGCGCGTTGGAGTATGCGAAGGACCACTTGAAAAAAGACGACATGATGGTGATCCTCCTGCCCGACCATGGTACCCGTTATCTCAATAAGATCTACAACGATCAGTGGATGAAGGACCACGGATTTCTCGAACGTTCATTCGCGACTGCGAAAGATATCATTACATCACGCGGAGGAAAAGACAGCCTGTTCACCGTTTCGAAACAGTCCAAGCTCGGCGATGCCATCAGGATCATGAACAGCGAAGGCGTAGACCAGGTACCCGTACTCGAAGGCAACGAGTTTGTTGGTAGTATCGCCTCCTCCAGTCTGCTGGACAAAATAATTTCCGACCCTCAGCTCAAAGACAAAACCGTCGGCGAGATCATGGACAAACCGATGATCTTCGTCGGGCTCGACAGCACACTCGACGTGCTCTCTTCGATGCTCAACAAAGACAACAAGGCCCTTCTCGTACGCGACGAAAAAGAAAAAGTGCACATCATAACTCAGCACGACATTCTAAAAGCCATCACTTCTTAAAGAACCGGATGGGGAGAAAGATTCTGGTGCTGGTGATTGCAGCGGGGATGTTTACGACAGTGCGGGCAGAGATCCTCTTGCCCGATAGTGTCGAGCTTTTCCTGCATCGAAGTCCGAAGGACAGCTCTTACATCACGAGGCTGAACAAAATGGCATTCGATTTTCTCAAGTCGAATCCGGAGATCAGTCGTTCCCTGGCCGAAAAGTCGATCCAATTTTCCCGAGCCATCAAATTCACCCGCGGTATCGCGAGAGCACTCAACGTAACGGGAAGCTCGTATTGGGTTACCGGCAACTACGAATCGGCTCTCAACTTCTATCACCTCGCCGCCCGCGAATCTGAAAAGGTCAGAGACAAGATCGGTCTCGCGGAATCTTATCACAACATGGGTGAAGTGTACAAGAAGCTGGGCGACTACGCGAAAGCCATCGACTTCCTCCAGACGTCCATGGATTGGGATGCCGTCAACAAAGTCAACTACAGTATTACCCTGTACAATATCGGCGAAGCATACTATTTTCTTGGTGATTTCGATTCGGCTTCGACTTATTTCGACCGGTCGCTATCTAAAGCTCTGAAGGAGAGCGACCCACGGACCATCGCGTATGCCTATACCGGCCTTGGGCGCATCAAGCATCACTACCGGGATTATTTCACCGCGCTGGCATGGTTTACGAAAGCAGAACGGCTGTGGAAAGAGCAACATGAGATCCGCGCTCTTATACAGACTTACCAGGATTTCTCAGAAACATTTCTCGCACTCGGTCAGCATTCCCGTGCGCTCGAATATGTGAATATGGCCATTGTCCTCTCCGACGAGATCGACGCACCGGACCTTCACATCTATAACTACCGGCAGCAATCGAAGTTGTATGCTAACCAGGGTGATCTCAAAAAAGCCCTTGCCGCCCTCGAGCTCCACGGGGACATGAAAGACAGCGTGTATCACCAGGAAAGAAGTGAAGAGATTGCGCGGCTCCAGGCTTCGTTCGAATCGGGCGCGAGAGATATCGAAAACCAACAGCTAAAGGCCATGCATGCCCTGCAAGATGCACGGATACGCACGCAGAAGATCATGCTCATTGCCATAACCGCAGCTCTCATTGCATCGGCCGTAATGGGCTTGGTTTTGTTCCGTCAGCGTAAGCGTGTGGCTGAAGTAAACGACCTGTTGAGAGAGAAGACGATGGAGATACAGATCCAGAAAGAAGAGATCGAAAGCCAGACCGCCGAGCTACAGGACCTCAACAACCAGCTTCAGGATCTTAACAAGTCACTGGAGTCTAAGATCGAAGAACGCACGCGCCGGCTCACGTGGCAGAAACAGAAGCTTGCGGAGTATGCTCATGCCAACGCTCACCAGCTTCGTGCTCCAGTAGTCAGCATTCTTGGATTACTTCACCTGATTGAAAGGATCGAGCTACCTGAAAACGACCGGATACTGGTCCAGAAACTGCAGGTCTGCGGGATGGATCTGGATAGTATTACGAGGGTGATCGCGAGGAATTTGGAAGAGGATCAGCTTCGCTGATCGTTGTTGGTTGTTCGTTGTTCGCGGTATCGATGACCTTTCGGTAGCCGCGATTATCAATTTCGTTAAACAAAGCCTGCAATCGCAAAACAAAAGAAACTAAGCCCTGCCGCGAACAACGAACAACGAATTATTTCCCCCTCTTCACCTCTACCTCCACCCTGTCATTCCTTCCTGCGAGCGTACTATTCACCGGATAGATCAACGCCTTTCCACCTTCTCCCTTTGTGCTGATGCGTTTGGCTTCGACACCCTGGGCAACCAGATAGTCCTTCACAAGCTCGGCCCGCAGCTCGGTAAATTGTTTTGCCGAAACGGTACGTCGCTGATTGGATGTGTTGGTTGAAAAGAAATCCTGGTTGTTGCCGCGCACCACGATGTTGCGATCCTGGTCGCCGTTGCAATGCGCGTGTATACTTACCTTGTACCTCGTGTTTTGTTTCATCAGTTCCGCCAGCCCATCCAGCTCCTCTTTCGAAGAAGGTTGAAGCATCACGGAGTTCTGATAGAAGCGCACCAGCGAGAACTCGATGTAATCGCCCATCTTCACATGTACGACGGGTAGTGCAATGACATATTCGCTGTTCGTGCCTACTTCGGCGGCTGACGAAGAGGGATCGGTATAGTTCAGCGAGCGTTCCATATCCTGGTATCCTGCTGCCAATGTTGAGATCGCATAAACCTGCGAAGGGTCTTTCGGCGCGGGAAGATATACGATGGTGTTAGCCGGGAACGATTGGTACGTTGTGTGACTAGTGTTTGTCTCGAACACGTGGACTTCGCCTTCGAGGGGCTCACCGGTTTCGTTACTGGTCAGTTTGAAGAAGAATGGCTTACCTATCGGCCGGGGCTCCATAGTGGCCGCCGAATCCACCTTCGGTGTTTCAACGACCGGGGTTTCGATGGGCGTTTCGATCACGGGCGCATGTACGACAGAGTCTTTGGGCGGTTCGACAACGACCGGCTCCTGTTTCGGTTCTTCTTTGGGTTGTTCGACAGGCGGTTGTTCTTTCGGCTCTTCCTTTACCGCAGGTGTTTCAGTGGGTTGTGTTTCCGGAGGGTTCTGGACAACGGATTCCTGGATAGGCGCGCCGAGTGATCCGCGGTAAACCCAGGCCTCTTTATATTCGGTTTCGAGCCTCACTTTCATCATGAAGGCGAATGCTTTCTTGCTCTCTACCGTTTGGAATATTTGAACGTAGTAAAGCTTGTTTCTCGGGTTTTGGATGTACCCGGCGCTGAAATTAGCCTTGTTGGCTTTGTCCGTAAACCGCACGGCGTTGTCGAGGACGCGGAAAACGCCAACGATAACATAACGCTCCGGTCCGGGAGCATCCTGATTCTGGGCAAAAGATGTGCTTGCAAGAGCTGCCAGCAACACGATGAGTAGTAATCTTCCGGATTTCATAACTGATTAACAGGGAGATGAAAATAGCTAAAAAAACTGATGTAAAGGCTGTTATTCTTCAATAACCTCTACTTCCACCCTTACATTGGCCGAAGCCTGTGTGTGGTTCTTATCGTAAATAGGCTTTTTACCACCCCAGGCTTTGACAGTCATCCTGCCGGCATCGATACCGTTTTTGACCAGGTAGTCGCGAATAACGCCGGCCCTCTTTTCCGAAAGCTTTTTGGCCGACCCCCTGCCCTCCCTTGCCCCGGAAAGCGAAAAGGGGTCACCCGACTCACCGGTTTCCAGTATCCGGCCGGCAGCGTTGCCATTGGTATGGCCGTGGATCTTGATCTTATACCCTACGTTTTCATTCATCATCGCCAGCAGACCGTCGAGCTCGGGCCGGGACTCGGGCCGCATGATTGCCGCGTCTTTATAAAAAAATACGTTGTAAAGGATCGAGTGATCTCCCTTCTGGAGCCTTACCAGGTAAAATGGTACGATGATCCGGTTGTTCTCGATAGTCAACCCATCGAGTGAATCGGGGACTTTGAAATTGAATGTCTGGATGATCTTGCGGTAGCCAACCAGGTCGCACTCCAGGCGGATGTCTCCGGATTGATTGATGGCTCTCATGGTAACATTCTCATTACCCTTCATCACATACTCCTTTCTCTGGCTCTTCGGCTCGACGATGGTGATCTCGGCGCCGTCAAGCTTCGCACCATCGATATTCATGACGTTGAAGTAAAAGTCTTTTGTTTGGGCCTTGGGATCGAGAGCGATATCGGTCTTTGGCTCTTCTTTGAGCTGCGGTTCTTCCTGGGTAGACGGAGCTTCAATAACCGGTTGTATTTCTGCGACTGGCACCGGAGTCTCCACGACCGGATCGATGGTTAAGTCCTTTCCGCTTCCATGCGCACCCAACGTCCCCGAGAACACCCAGGCATCCGTATAAGAAGTTTCTTTCTGAAGTCGTGTGACTTCCGCAAACGCACTGGTGCGATCTTCAGTTTTTAGAACAAAAACATAAAAGAGCTGGCGTGCCGGATTGATATCGAATTCAGCTTTAGCTTTTTCTGCCAGACGAACAGCATTGTCGCGAATTGAAAACGCGCCGATAACTACATAGTTTGATTCGCGTGCAACTACCGGATTCGTAAGGGCAAGAACAATCGTAACGATTGCAAAAAATGCCTTCAAAATGTCAAGGGTTTAAAAAATACTATATAAAGGTAAAGAGTAATACTATCATTTGGAAATCACCTTGAAATCCTTCTCCAGGGTCTCTCCTTGTTCATCGACCAGGGTCATGTGATGAGATCCCTCCGGGGGTGAGATCGTGAGCCTGTGTTGTCGTGATGTTGCGCCAATAAACGTCCCGTCGAGGTGCCAGTAAATAGTGGCCTGTGGATCGCGATGGGCCGCGTGGAACACAGTGCTGCCGAGCGATCCATCGAGGTCGCGTGGAATGAATATCCTTGAATCTGTCTTCGGATAGATCATGTCCATTGCAATAAGCTCTGCCGGGTCTGCACAGTCTTTTCTCAAAGGCGGAAGGCTCCGGTAGGTGATGTGATGAGAACGATAATAATACTCTTGCACGGGTGGCAGCACAAACCAGCTTTCGGAGTGGATCTTATCCAGCGGTTCACAACCTGCGTGAATACGGAATCTCCGGTCGGCCGAAAGATGAATGCGTTTATGATTGGTGCACGCTGCTGTTTTCAAACCCGGCTTCGCAAGCTCAAGTGTATCGATGGCCGTACACGACTCCGATGCACGGGCACCGCTTACGCGACATACGGCGATCTTCGTCAGCTCGGAGTTTGGTTTACCGAACCATGTGTTCTGCGGGAGTTGCGAGAATATGTCGAAGAGTATCGGCGCAGCGGTTTCGGTACCGGTAAGTCCTGGACGTCCTTCGCCATCGGCATTGCCCACCCAAACACCGATCGCAAACTCGGGTGTAACGCCTACCGCCCAGCCATCGCGGAAGCCGAAGCTTGTGCCGGTCTTCCATGCAATCCTCCTGGACGAATAAAAATTCCTCCACCCGGTCTCCTCTCCCGGACGATAAACTTCTTTCAACGTTTCGAACGTGAGCCAGATGGATGCAGCATCGAGGACGGAATGTTCTTCGAAGTTGTGGTTTGTGATCGTGGTAGAGTCCTGAATAAAGAGCGGAGCATGATAGTCGCTTTGACGATAACGATTGGTGCCTGCCTGGTCGAAGTAGCCGGTCAGCGTTCGCGCCATCGAAGCATAAGCGCCGGTCACGTCCCACAGTGTGGCTTCGGCGCCGCCGAGTATCAACGAGAGGCCGTAGTGATCGGCGGGCTGGTCGAGTGTCGTGAGGCCCACGTCTTTCAACAACCGGTAAAATTTTTCGTAGCGATACTCACGCAGTTCGTGAACGGCGGGAATATTCAACGATCGTATCAACGCCTGGTCGGCAGGCACGGCGCCATCGTATTGCCGTGAAAAATTCTTCGGACTGAAGCCGTTGATGATCGTAGGGACATCGGGAACCAGATCTTTGGGAAGCATGAGTCCTTCGTTGATCATCGCCGCGAACAGGAACGGTTTCAGTATGCTGCCGGTACTGCGACGTGCGCGAATGACGTCGACGCTTTCGTGATGTTCGCCGCCGGCATTTACATTTCCAACATACGCGATCACGTTACCGGTTCGCACCTCCATCACCAACGCCGCAGCATTGAAGACCTGGTTGCCCTTCAAGCGCTGGTGGTGATTGTTCAGGATGTCGATCGTTCTCTGCTGTATCGATGAATTTATGGTGGTCGTGATCTTCTCACCTCCTTTGCCCGATAGTATGGCACGGTCCATCAGGTGCGGCGCCAGCCTCGGTAACGCAACAGGTTTATCGGGAACGGGTTCGGAGATGGCCAGGTCGTAACCCAGGCTGTCGATCTTGCCCGCATCGCGAAGCCGCGTGAGTAACCTGTCGCGCTTCGTTTGCAACGCTGCCCGGTTGGTACCCAGGTTGATCATGGAGGGATTGTTCGGCAGCACGGCAAGTGTCGCAGCTTCCGCCCAGCTCAGCTCGTCGGGCTGCCTGCCGAAGTATCGCCAGCAAGCCGCCTCGATACCCACCACGTTTCCGCCGAAGGGCGCGTGCGAAGCATACATCGAAAGGATCTCGTTCTTGGAGTATCTCCATTCGAGCCGCGTGGCAAGAATGATCTCAACGATCTTGTTGAAAAAAGTGCGCCTGGGGTTGTTCTTCGAAAGCCGGACGACCTGCATGGACAGCGTGCTGCCACCACTGATCACTTTACCAGCTTGGATGTTCTGCACCGTAGCGCGATACAATGCACGCAGATCGACACCGGGATGCGAATCGAACCGTTTGTCTTCGAACATGACAATGGCGTCGCGAAACTTTTCCGGGATCTTTTCGCGAATCGGAAATCGCCACTGTCCGTCCTTCGAGATCGATGCGTTCAGGAGATTGTTTTCCTTATCATAGAGAACAGTAGAATACGGAACATCAAACAGCTTCGAAGGAAGCGCAAAAACATACCATAGAGCTGCGATCGCTACTATAAATAATAAAACTATTTTTTTCCTGTTAAACGTCACGGCGTAAGCTCTCGCACTACCTCCACTTCCCTGCCCTTCACCCTCGCGTAAATATTCTTATCATACATAGCCTCACAGCTCACACCGGGCAAGTAGTACTTTCCACCGTAAGTCGCTGTGAGCAGAACACGGAACGTCTTCCTTTGTCCCGGCGTGAGGTCGAAGTAAGTATACACCCGGTCGTCGCGTATATCTTGATAAGTTGGCTTGTCGCCACTCAGCCTGTTTTCCGCTTCATCAAGACGGAGGTTGTTGATCTCCCATCCTGACGGAAACACCTGGTTGATGGCCAGGTTGCGATATGATCCACGGAGCCCCGCATTGCTCACCGAGACGCTCGCAATGAACTGCGTCCCCTGTTCGAGGCGGTCAGGATCGATATTGTTACCATCCATGTCCATGTAGCTTACGCTGATGTCGAGGTTGTTCGCGGCATCGGTTTCGGCTCCGCGGGCAGGTGTGCCTTGCGTGATCACACGAACAAACAACGGCCCCTTGCCGCCATTCACCACTTTCAACGAATTCTGTTTCGCGGTTTCGGCGTTCAGGTCCACTTGTGCAAGCGTAAGTTTGGTAGAAGCTGTCGTCTCCTTCCCGTCATACGACCATGTGAACTTCAGCTCGCCCTCCGGCTGCCGGCCTGCAAACGATCCGACTGCCTTCAGACACCACGCGGTTGTTTGCGTACTCATCCACATATTCTGATTGCTCAATGCTTCGGAGATGGTCTTCACGAGCTCGAATGCTTTCGTCCTTTCGTCCATCAGCACGAGGGCCTCGAGGATGATAGCCTCGTCGCGAAGGTCGGAACCATACGAATACGCCATTTCAGTATATGGCTTCACCAGCACCGGAAGCTTGGCTACGAGAGTCTTCGCCGCTTCAGGCTGCCCTGCCTTCACATAAGCCGAAGCCAGCATCCACACCGCCTGGATTGGAAGATTACCCTGTTCTCTCAGCCTGTTCATCGAGCTGAGATCGGCATCACCCGCGAGGGCAAGCGTGTACAACCTGTAAGCCTGGATGAGCTCACTGCTGTACTGCTCATGATGTTTTCTCCACGAGGTCACTTTGTTCTTCTGGAATTTCTTCCATTTTCTGATCATGTCGTTGGGAACGAAATATCCTTTCTTCTCCGCCTCGATCAGGAAATGTCCGGCGTAGGTTGTTCCCCAGGTGTCGGTATCCTCGCTTCCGGGCCAGTATGCAAAACCTCCGTCACTTCTCTGGAACAACTTCAGCCTGTCGATACCGGCTTTCACGTTACGTTGTATCCTTGCTTTTTCTGAATCATTCTGTTCCTTCACAAGATCGAGATACAGTTGCGGGAATACAGACGACGTTGTCTGTTCGATACACCCGTAAGGATACTGCAGCAAATATTTCAGTCGTTGACCGAGGTTGATCGGCGGAAGCGACGATACTTCGAGTACCGCGGTATTCGTCCCGGTAATTCCGTCTTTGGCGACAGCCTGCGTCCAGGTCTTACCGGCTTCGACCATTGTCGCGGCTACTTTCGTCACCGGCGGGTTCGGATTTCTTACTTCGATCTCGATCACATCGGTCGATGAATAACTTCCCGAAGACGCCGTTACTTCGATCTTCGCCACACCGGTCTCACTCTTCACAGCAAGGTCGAAATCAACGGTGAGATCGGATCCGTTCATGGTGACGTTCTGAGTGTTCTGCGTCATCGTCACGGGTCCCGACACCTTCACCTCGACCTTCACGTTCTTGATGGAGGGCTCCATAGTGAACAATGTGATCGGCAGCTTCAGCTTTTCTTCGGGGCCGAGCACACGCGGCAGCGTTGCCAGCACCATCAACGGTTTACGCACGGGCGTTGCCTTGTCGGCGCTGCCGTATGCTCCTTCGTAGCCGGCAACCAGCATGGTCTTTACCGAACCGATGTATTGCGGCATGATGAACGTATGCTCATTGCTTCCACTGTTCAATGTAATGGGCCCGAAGAATTTCACGACCGGCTTGAACCTGTTGGCTTTCGGATCATCTTCCTTGCTCTCCGCTTCCCCGTCACCGCCAATCGCCAGCAGCCGTTCGATCTTTCCGCCGTAAGCGCCCATCACCTGGTCATACAGATCCCAGGTCTTTACCCCGAGCGCTTCACGCGCATAAAATCTGTTCCACAACATCGGTGTCTTGAAACGCGTGAGATCAAGCAGACCCTCGTCCACCATCGCCAGCGTGTAAGTCATTTTCTTTCCGTTCTTTTCGGAAACCTTGATGGTCACTTCCTTTCCGGGTTCCAATACATCCGGCATCTCGATCTCCGGCGACAGACGTGTGCCTGGATCCTCCACCATGACCGGGATCACACCGTATAGTCGTATCGGCCGACTGTTCTTCGATTGGCCATGGGGCTGAAGCAAAGTCACGTGCACGAAAACATTCGGAGCCATATTCGGTTCCACTTTGAACGAGAAGGGATTATCGCCGGCTTTCGTTTCCAGCCAGTAAGTATTCAACACCTGGCTGCCGTTCTCGACACTGACCAATGCGCGCGACCCATCGCTGCCGGGAATAACAATGTTGGCCTGTTCGCCGACATTGTATGATCCCTTATCGGATGCGAAGCTGAGCATACTCGCACCGTCGGACTCGTTCCTTGCACGACCCGCCCATCCCGGCCAGTCGATGTACACGATCTTACCGGTACTGTGGCCCGACACCGGGTCATATGCTTTTACAAAATATCTTCCCCACGCAGGGTATTTGACTTTGAATGTCCACGCGCCCTTGCCTTGTACGGTACGGATCTTACCTGTAGCGATTGGGTTGGCATCGGTGCCCGACATAAAGTTCACGCCTCCTGTTGAAGACTGGTCCCACCACCATTGCCACGTAAGCTCATACAGGGACATTTCGATACCGTTGCGCGACAGAGGATTTCCGTCGGCGTCAACCGTAACAACATCCACGCGATGAGTGGTATCGGTAAGCAACATGCCGCGCGTCTGGTCCCCTTTCGGAAGACGAATACCGGTGAACGATTCATAAGGATAAAAAGGAATGGAGAAGCGATCGATGCTGAAGTTGCCGCTCTCTTCAAAAGCCTTTCCCCTGAACACCGCATTAAGCATTCCGGGCGGAGTGCCTTCGACAGACAGCGATGCATTCACTTTCGCATTTCCTTCTTCGTCCGTCTGGCCTTCATACACCTTCTGTGACTCACTGTAGAAGTCGCGCGAGGGATCGTCGAACATATACTCTTCATACTTCGGGAATTTCGTTTCGCCCTTCACGAGCGTTACTTCAAATTCCGCCCTAAGGTTCTTGCCGGGAGCTCCGTGCAGCCAGCTAACCTTAAGGTCGCCGGAAATGTTGTTGTTGCCGGCAGTCAGCTTCTCTACGCCGAAGTCGAGATTGATCTTGAGCCGGTTAGGCTTCACGGTTTCGATCTTGATCGGTTGGGTGAATTGAGCGCCACCGACTTTTACCCGTCCGAGCCAGTTGCCGGTCGGTGCATCGGAAGAAGTGATTGTCGCGAAATTGTAAAAGCCGTTTTCACTATTCGATCTCACCAAACGATTGACGACCTGTCCTTGTGGGTTCTCGAGCTCGAATACAACCGGGTGTCCTCCCGGGAGCACTTTCATTTTATCTTCGAGAACGAACGAAAGGAATAATGAATCGCCGGGTCTCCAGACGCCGCGTTCTCCGTAAAGTACACCCTTCAAGCCTTCGCTGATCCTTTCCCCGCCGACGTCGAAGTTGCTGAGTGAAAGTGATTCGCCGTCGTACATGCGCAGGTAGCCGCGCTGGTTGCCGCTTCTCGCTACAACGGCAAACGGTGTCTGGCGCGATGCTATCATCACTTTTCCATCGCTGCCGGTAGAGGCTGTACCGATAACCTGCTGTTGGAAATCATACAGCTCGATGGTCACGCCCGTCATCGGCACGGTAGTCTTCAGGTCGTTTACAACCACAACGGTGTTCCCTCCGCCACCGCGCTTTGCGATGATACCCAGGTCGCTGGCGATCACGTTACGCGAAATGCGTTTGTTTACGTAATATGAATTCGTGCATGGATCTTCACGCTCGCTCCAGTTATAGTCGTCGCCGTAATAGTCTTCGTAAGAATCCCAATAGCTTTCTTCCGGTTCGGTATCCCAGCTCTGGTCTTCGAAAGCACCTTCGGTGACCTGCGTCTCTTCACCGGAGCAATTGAACGAAGCGTATGCCCGTTTGAAATCCACCGTCACCTGGTAGATGGCACCCGGCTCGGCATTGAGGTAAGTGGAAAGGTCGATAGAGAACCTGTTCCACCGGCCGAGGTCGGTAACGCCCGAGTTTTCGAGGGAGACCATTTTTCTGACGATAGGCTTTCCGACTCTTCGTAATTCCTGGTTACCGTCGAGTGTGTTCACCTGCAGGAACTGAAGGACATTGGTCTCGAATATCTTGACGATCTTGATATCGACCGCCTTGAGGTTCACTGCTTCGAACGGCAATACGAGTCCGTCGCTACCGGGAAGGATGTTGCCATTGCCTGTAAACCTTACGGAAGGATTGAGCTGTTCGAAGGCGAGGTCGAAGGTCGACTCTTCCGGCATGCGGTAGTTGAGCACGTTCCTGATACCTGCTCTGATCTCCAATGTCCGCGAGCCCGTTTGTCGTACGGGAGGATAAACGCGAACCTCATTGTCTTTTATTTCGAAGTCGAGGTCGGGAAGCTCCGTCAGCGTTACGAGGCCCTCCAGGTTTTGCGACTCATTGAGGGGATCCGAGAACTGTATCACCACGGTCTGAGCGGTTCCTTGTTCCACCCATGCTTTCGTTACTTTGAAATCACCCAGCGCCGGGATCTCCACGCTTTCGGCAGTATTCTGGTCGATGCCGAGCGGCTGACCTGAAACTTTCAGGTCCACTGCGCTGGCAGACTCCTTCCGGGCGACGTCCTGTACGATAAATGAATGCTGTTTTCCTTCGGAGTTGTGCGTCCATTGCAACTTCAGTGAATTGCCCTCCTGCTCGGCCGTCAGCATTTTTTCAACCTCCGTGCCTTCCGCATAATCGGCGGTGGTGAGCATGCCTTCGATCATCTGTCTCTTCAGGTCGGTTTTCACATACGGCTTGAAGTTCACCACGCTGATTTCGAAGTTCTGCGGGATGACCTGGAATGAATATTCGAAGCTCCGGAGGTCTGATGGCACTCCGTCGATCACCTTGCCGAGCGAGAACTGGACCTCGTATACCTGGCCCGATTTAAGCCTTCCTTCCGGCCGGAACTCGATCGTCCGCCTGTCGAGCCATGCGGCTTCTCCCGTTATTCCAGGGCTGAATCCGAACACCTTCACACCGGTGGAGTCGGAGGCGTCCTTCGCCAGAACGATCCGGATCGCAGTTCCCGAGCTCACGATGCCTGCGGTGTACGAGGAAATGTACTCGCCAAAGGCGGGGTTGATCGCTACCGCGGCAGGATCTTTACTGGTTGCATTCTTAAAATAAAAGATCGCCGCAAGGATAAGGGCGACGACGGCGGCGCCAAGGCCGACTTTTTTCCAGGAGAAGGAAGTCATAGGTTAGGGTGTATTGAGGAGTGTGAATTTAATTATAATATTATTGTATTGGGTATAATCGTAGTGACTTTACGATCCCGGGGGCGTTATAAGATTCGTAACGCAGGCATTGTCGAAAATTGCAAATCCCCTTGGTTAAATTGCTGCTCTTTATATTTCTCCTTGTAACAATGAACCCTCCCGGTTTCAAAGACCAGCAACTTAGGTTCGACCGGGTGAAATCGGCGTATATAGAAAAGGAGGCGGCCGTTAAAGACCTCCTCAAAATCCAGAATGCCGGAACAGGTTACGAGCTATTTCTCCGGGCCTTTAAAAAAGAGAAGGACCTGGAAGTATGGATCAGACAAAAAGGAGTGTCGGGTTATACCCTGCTTACCACCTACCCTTTCTGTACTTCATCGGGGACGCTCGGCCCGAAAAGAAAAGAGGGCGACCTCCAGATACCGGAGGGCGTATATTCCATCAATCACTTCAATCCTTTCAGCACGTTCCATCTGTCGCTCGGCATCAACTACCCGAATGTGTCCGACAGGAAATTGAGTGACAAGAAACATCCCGGCGGGGCGATCTACATCCACGGCAACTGTGTCAGCATCGGCTGTATTCCTATCACCGACGAAAAGATCAAAGAGCTATATATCCTGGCCGTCGAATCCAAAGAGAACGGACAGACTTCTATACCCGTGCATATATTTCCTGCACGATTGAATGAAGGGGTTGTGGAGCAGTTGGTGAAAGATAATCGCGTGGATGATGCAGTTATCCTGTTCTGGAAAAACCTGGAGGTGGTTTATGGCGATTTCGAGCTGACGAAGAAACTTCGACCAGTGAAGGTGAATAAAGCAGGCGAATATCTTTTTTAATGCAAACAGCAGAATATCGAACACCGAATATTGAACCGCAGAAGGTCAGGTTAGCGTGAGTTAATTGACTTCGAAAATTTTGCGAAGTCAATTGATGAAGCAAACTTGAACTTCTGCGGTTCGGTGTTCGATATTCAATATTCTGCGGTTTGTATTATACTTTCTCCTCAACCTTATTCATGACCTTTGTCTGAACCTGTATGGACTCATGATGTATCAACCTCAGTAAATCCCTCATAAACCCTTCATCCAATCCCATTGCAACTCCCATCATTACACGGGTTTTGATGATCTCTTCCCAGCGGTTAACCTGCAGGATGGTCACATTGTTCTCTTTCTTGTATTGTCCGATCTTCTCGGAGATCTTCATACGGGCAGACATCTTTTGGAATATCTCGTCGTCGATCTGGTCGATGTGATCACGAAGAACACTCAAAGTATCCTTGAACGATTTGTTTTCAGAAGAGACGGTACGAACAACCAGTCCGTCTATGATCTTGGCCAGCGCGGCAGGAGTAACCTGCTGCTTCGCATCGCTCCATGCGGCATCGGGATTGATGTGGCTTTCGATCATAAGCCCTGACATGTCGAGATCGAGTGCTTTCTGCGATACCATCGCGATCAGGTTCCTGTCGCCGGAGATGTGACTCGGGTCGCAGATGATCTCCAGGTCGGGGATGCGTGTCTTGAGCTCGATCGACATATCCCACATGGGGGCATTGCGGAACGGACCCTTCTCGAAAGATGAGAAGCCACGGTGAATGGCTGCCATCTTCGTGATACCCGCGCGGTTGAGACGCTCCAGCGCCCCGATCCAGAGCTCGAGATCCGGATTCACGGGGTTTTTTACCATCACCGGTATGTCGACACCTTTCAGCGCGTCGGCAACCTCTTGTACAGAAAAAGGATTCACCGTCGTACGAGCGCCCACCCAAAGAATATCGACACCTGCTTTCAAACATGCCTCCACGTGAGCACCGGTCGCAACCTCGGTGGTGACGGGCAGGCCGGTTTCTTTCTTCGCCTGGATGAGCCACTTGAGACCCTCCTCACCCGCGCCTTCATACTGGCCGGGACGGGTCCGCGGCTTCCATATACCCGCGCGAAGCGCATGCACCTTGCCGGTCGCCGCAATTTGTTTCGCGGTGCTTACCATTTGCGCTTCCGTTTCCGCGCTGCAGGGCCCGCTGATGATGAGGGGTTTCTCGATGCCAAGCCACTTGGTGATTGATTCGAGTTGGAGTCCTTTTTTCATTTCGTTAATCGTTAATCGTTAATCGTTATTCGAGGTTTGATTGGTCATTGGGTATTGGTATTGGCTATTGGGTATTATTTTACTGTCGCCGGCTCCGCCATTCCTTCCAGCACCCGTCTTATCTCATTGGCCTTCGTCATTGTCTTATAGATCTCTTTTGTGTCTTTCTTCACCAGATGATAGTGAAACTTCTGCAAGTGCATAATGTATTCCATCAATGCCTGACTGAGGTATTCCATGTTCTGTTCGAAGATGGGTGCCCACATATCGGGTGAGCTCTTCGCAAGTCTTACGGTGGACGCGAACCCGCTGCCTGCGAGGGTGAATATTTTCTTCTCGTCTTTCTCGATGTCAAGGACAGTATGACCCAGGAGGAAGGCGCTCACGTGCGACAGGTGAGAAACGTATGCTACGTGCCGATCGTGTTCGTCAGGCTCCATATAAATGGTCTTCATGCCCAGCGCATTGAACAGTTTGTCGGCTATGGCCATTGAACGCTCCGAAGATCTTTCGCGCTCACAGATGATGTTCGTCTTGCCAGAAAATAATCCCGCAAAAGCGGCAGTTGGGCCGGAGTTTTCAGTACCTGCCAGCGGATGCGCAGCTACGAACTGCGAACGGCGCGGGTGACTGGAAACTACCCGGCATATATGGCCTTTGGTCGAGCCGGCATCGATCACGACGGCTGTATCCCTGATAGTATCGAGTATCGAAGGAAGAAGGGCGCTGAGTGTATTCACGGGAATAGCGAGGATCACAAGGTCGGCGATCTCCAGCGCCTGGTTCTCCGGCAGTACACGGTCGACCAGGCCGAGGCTCTGGGCTTCCTGTATGTGCTTCGAGTGAATGTCGACGCCGATAAGCTCGGTAGCAAGGCCGGCCTTGCGGATGTCGAGCGCCATCGATCCGCCAATCAATCCCAGTCCGATGATCGTTACTTTCATGCTCTTTCTTTTATCTTTTGTCTTTCAACCCACTTACTAACTCGTTCAAGAGCTTCTTCGAGTTTCTCTTCCGTAGCACAAAGTGATACGCGGATATGTCGCTTGCCGGCTTCACCGAAAATAAAACCAGGTGTGATAAATACCTTGGTGCTGTAAAGAATATCGTCCAGCCATTGCTCTACCGATAATACATCGGCCGGGGCTTTCGCCCATACAAACAAACCCGACTGATTTTCGACGTAAGTACATCCCAAAGCATCGAGGATCTGCATTGCTACAATCTGCCGGTCGCCGTAGACTTTGTTTAGTGCGCTAAACCATGCGTCACCATTGTTCAGAGCTTCAACGGCAGCGTTTTGCAAACCCAAAAACATCCCTGAGTCCATGTTACTCTTCACACGAAGAACGGCGTCGATATAATCGGCTCTGCCTGCAACCCACCCAATACGCCAGCCTGCCATGTTATGTGATTTGCTGAGCGAATTAAGCTCCAAAGCAACTTCAAAAGCATTGGGAACAGCAAGGATGCTCTGTGGGTCTTCGTTAAGAATGAGACTGTATGGATTATCGTTTACAATAAGGAAGTTCTTCTCACGGGCAAGGTCCACCAGTTGCTTCAACTCTTCTTTCGAGGCGGTTGTGCCAGTCGGCATGTGAGGAAAATTGATCCACATGACCTTCACCTTCGAAAGATCATTCGATCTCAATTCATCGACGTTGATCTTCCAACCCGACTCTTCCGTCATCATATAGGTTCGCACTTTCGCACCGACGAGCTTCGCGACACTGGCATAAGTGGGATAACCGGGATCAGGGATCAGTACCTCGTCTCCTTCATCAACAAAAGCCATCATGATATGCATGATGCCTTCTTTCGATCCCATCAGGGGAAGGATCATTGTTTCAGGATCGAGATCGGAGTTGTACGTTCTTTTGCTGAAATCGGCAATTGCTTTTCGCAAGGCCGGGATACCCTTGTAGTTCTGGTAGCCATGATTGCCGGGCTTGCGGGCTGTTTGAACCAGGGCCTCAACAGCATTGGCAGCCGGTGTTTGGTCTGGACTGCCGATGCCGAGATTGATCACAGGCCAGTCGGCAGAGTCGAGCTTGCGTACCTCAGCCAGCTTCTTGCTGAAGTAGTACTCTTCTACGTTGGCGATCCTTTTAGCAAACGATATCATTTGTATTCAAGCTTACCTTTCTTGTACTCTCCGAGTATGTTGAGATTTCTCACCTGCCTCATGATCGCGCGCATAGCGGTCTCGTATTTCTTTCTGTTCTTCCATTCGAGGTCAAGATGTATCGAATACTCGCTGGGTTTGCCGATAACAGGTATCGACTGGATCTTCAGGAGGTTGATATTGTTTGCCTTGAATGTCATGAGCGCTTCGGCGAGACTCCCCACCTCGTCGCCAACTTCGAAGCTGATAGACGCCTTGTTGCTGTCGGCCGGCGAGCCGTTGTTGCGACTAAGGATGAGGAAACGGGTAAAGTTCTTTTTGTGGGTCTCTATTCGCTTCTCGACTATCTCGAGGCCGAATCGTTTGGCTGCAAACTCGTTGGCGATCGCTGCTACACCTTTCAACTTCTTTTCACTCACCTTCTTTGCCGAGAGTGCGGTGTCGGCGCTCTCGCGGATCTCTACCTGACCGTTCAGGCGCTGTAAGTAATCGCTGCACTGGCGGATCGCCATCGGGTGCGACTCGATCGTCTTCACTTGTCCGATCTTCGTGCCGGGCAGTGCCAGCAAGTGCATGTGTATCGGCAGGTATATCTCGCCTATGATCTGGAAATGATACTCCTGTAAGAGGAAGTAGTTGGGGAGAATGCTGCCGGCAATGGAATTCTCGATCGCCATCACGGCATAGTCGGCCTTGCCACTCTTCAACGACAAGCACAGATCATAGAATGTCAGGCACTCGATGGTTTCGATCGACTGGCCGAAGTAGGTGAAGGCTGCCACTTCATGAAAGCTGGCGGCTATTCCCTGGATTGCAATCTTTGATCTCTTACTTTTCATCTATGTACACAAAAAAAATCCCCCCGGTTTCTCGGGGGGATTCTCTGAATTTCTGTTGTTATTTTTTATTCAACAAAGCGATTCTTAGATCCCCCCTGGGACGTAAAAAAATAATAGTAAAAATAAAATCGCTTGTTGACCATAGTCTCGTTTCGAAGGGCTAAGAACGCCTAAAAACCGCAACCTAACAAGCAGATTATAAAAACTTTGCTAAAAAAGGACGCTAACTAGTGTTAGTTGTGAAATCACTGACTCCGGTATTTTTTATCTTTACGCACATGAAAACACTGTATTCTCTCATTATCGCCCTTGCAATCGTTGGCTGCCAGAAATCTGAACATGCACACCATCAAGATGACGGTAACGCAATAGAGTCCGACAGCACCAACACTATATTATATAACCAGGTCATGGACATCCACGACGAGGTGATGCCCAGAATGGAGGATCTCTATAATAAGAAGAAAGACCTCCAGGCCAAGCTGGCCGCAGCGCCCTCCGAAGACCTGAAGAAACAGTTCGAATCGCAGATCGCAGAGGTGGATTCTGCAGGTAAATTGATGGAAGACTGGATGCATGAATTCAATCCGCCTGCCGATACTACCGACACGGAAGTGATCAGGGCATACCTCGAATCGGAAATGGTGAAGGTGAAGCGAGTAAAACAAGCAATGGACGAAGCGCTGAAACCCTGAGGAAATGTGCGAGGTGCGGATGTCTGCAGGTTCAGACATCACTTCAACCTGGAGATATATTCCACCTCGAACATCGCACCCCGCACGTCGCACATCGCACATCTAGGCGTGCCTGAGATTGTAACGGATCACCCTCCAATAGTCCCCTCCATAGCCTACGAATATCTCAGCGTCCGCAGGAATGTTGCGGGTAGCTACGATGTAGCATCGCCCTTTCTCGACCTCATATTCTGAATTATTGACCACGCCCGGCATTCTAACAATGCCCTTCGCATCGTTGGCGAACTGTGCAACGCCATCGGTAGTTTCCCATGCATCGATCACATGATTGTTGCTGAACCAGAACACGTAGCCGTTATGCTCTTGGGGTAACGCCTGAGCTTGCTTCCAGGTCATGACCTTTCCCTTATACTCGGTTATACGTGTGCCTTTTGGAATAAATACTTTTGTGAAGAGCCCCTTTCCAACACCAGGGAGTACCGATTTTTTGATCACCAGGTGATCGTCTAACAATGCCATGCGCCTCAGTTTCTTGTGCCCAACGTCGCCCAAAAGCTGCGTGCACCAGTGACGTAACCGTGGCGCAAACACTCGGCCGAAAACGCAATAAAAGCGAATTCTATACTATTTTCCGATTAATCTATAAAATCTATAGACTTTGTTGAGAAATGATCGGAATCCTGATATTTTTGTCCAAAAGAGCCCTAAATGAAAATTAAATCAGCCTTACGCCCCCTCGTTTTTATAGCCGCACTCCTTGGGCTTTCTTCCTTCCTGGAAGCTGTGGCGCAAAGCCCCACCGTCGTGCGGATGACCGGGGTACGCTTTGCCTATCCACTGGTGGAACACTGGATCGATCAATACAGCAAAGTGAAGCCGGATGTCCAGATCGTCATAGAGTGGCGAGGCACGCAGGATCCTTCTCAATACGATATCCTGGTGGAATCGTACGAGCACAGTGAAGAGATCAAGAGGGAACGCGAATACACTTACATCGGTCGCTACGCCATACTGCCTGTCGCCAATAGCACATCCGACTTTGCGAAAACGTTTGTAGTGAAAGGACTCACGACACAGACGATCAGGCAGATCTTCTTCCACGACATATTTGCCGACAAGGATAAAGAAGAGAAGATCTCCGCGCCCTTCACAACCTATACCCGTCTGCAGAAGGCAGGGGCGCCGATTGTATTTGCCAGTTATTTCAAATACGAACAGAAGGACATCAAAGGAAAAGGAATCGCCGGCTCCGACGAACATCTGCTGAAAGCAGTGCTCCGCGACTCAACCGGTGTATCGTTCCTTCCGACACCCGTTATATATGACAAATCCACCGGCGCGCCTGTTGCCGGATTAACTCCGATCCCGGTAGATCTCAACGGCAACAACCGGATCAGTGAAGATGAAAAATTTTACACAACCCGTTCGAATGCTATCGAACATCTGTCCACTACCAACCGCAGGGATATTCATAATGTCCCTATAGAATACATTCATTTTTCTGTCGATAAGAAAAATACAAATCGCGAAGCAACTGCCTTCATCCGGTGGGTAGTCGAGCATGGCCTGGCCGACCTCAAAGATTTTGGATATCTCCCGGCAGAGCCTTCGCGTCTTCAAAAACTCTAATCTTTTAAATCGATGAAACAATTTTTACGAGTAATTCTCCCAATACTGTTCCTTGGTACTACCGCGTTTGCTCAAGATGTTATAAAGGGCGTGATCAAGGACTCGGAAGGCGCCACCGTCATCGGCGCTACCGTGCAAATCAAAGGTACGACTGTCTATTCAGTCACTGATGCGAACGGACAATTCAGTATTGCCGCACAAAAGACACTCCCTTTTACCCTCCGGGTGAACTCGGTGGGATACAAAGTCCAGGAAATTGAAATTTATGAGCTCGATGGTGAGTCGTTGGAAATTACGGTCGTTACCGATAACCTGCTGGATGCTGTCGTAGTTACTTCCCGCCGGCGCGAGGAAACGATACAAGAGGTTCCTATCGCAATCTCCGTACTGAGTGGCACATTGGTACAGCAAACCGGGGCATTCAACGTGAACCGGGTAAAGGAGCTTATACCGTCTGTTCAACTGTACTCATCCAATCCGCGCAACACGGGGATCAATATCCGGGGGATCGGATCACCGTTTGGACTCACCAACGACGGCCTCGATCCAGGAGTAGGTTTCTATGTTGATGGCGTGTATTATGCAAGGCCTGCAGCCGCTACCCTCGACTTTATAGATATCGAGCAGATCGAAGTTCTACGTGGTCCCCAGGGAAGTTTGTTCGGAAAAAATACAACTGCCGGTGCGTTCAACATCACCACACGTAAACCGAGCTTCACGCCCGGTGCCGACTTCGAAGTAAGCTACGGTAACTATGGCTTCGTTCAGGCGAAGAGCTCTATTACAGGTCCGCTCACCAAAACACTTGCAGCCCGCGTGTCGTTTTCCGGTACGCAACGCAACGGCGTGATCGAGAATGTAGCTACAGGAAAATATACCAACGACATCAACAACCTCGGTATCCGTGGTCAGCTCTTGTTTAAACCGTCGAACGATCTCTCCATTACTTTAGCCGGAGATGCTTCGAGTCAAAAACCCGATGGCTATGCGCAGGTCGTGGCGGGTGTCGTAGAAACAAAACGCCCTGCCTATCGCCAATTCAATGCGATCATTTCTGACCTCAATTATACGTTGCCCAGTGACAACGCCTTCGATCGTAAAATCGACCAGGACACACCATGGCGATCCGGCAATGACCTGGGTGGCGTATCACTCAACATTGCTTATAAGGCCGGTCCCGGAACGCTAACATCCACCACTGCGTGGCGCTATTGGAAATGGAGACCGTCTAACGACCGTGACTTTACCGGCCTGCAGGCGTTGTCGAAATCCCAAAACCCCGCCGAGCACAAGAACTGGTCCCAGGAGATCCGCTATGCCGGTGAGTTTTCGGACAGGTTAAGCGGAGTCGTGGGTCTTTTCTACATCGATCAGGAAGTCAACATTCATGGTACTGAAGAATCAGGTAATGCACAGTGGCGTTTTTCGCAGAGCTCAACAAGTAACCTGTGGAAGACACCCGGCCTTTTCGAGGGTTACGGCATCGCTACAGAAGCATCGATCAAATCTACCAGTGCAGCTGCGTTTGCCAACATCGATTGGGAAATTATCGATGGCCTCCACTTTCAGCCAGGCATCCGCTACAATTACGACAAGAAGAATGCGGTGTACGACCGGGTCGCCTATGGTGGCCTGCAAACGACGGACCCTGCATTGCTGGCCCTCAAGAACGGAGTGTATAGCAGCCAATCTTATGTGTCGGGTGCCGATGAAACCAATTTTACTTATAACCTTACCCTGTCCTACAAGGCCAGCGAGTGCGTCAATGGTTTCGCAACTTATTCCACCAGCTATAAACCTGTCGGAGTAAACGTCGCCGGCCTGCCTACGATCAGTGGTCAGCCCGCAACCGACCTTGCTATCATCAAACCCGAGTACGTCAAGCACATTGAGGTCGGCCTTAAGTCAACACCCTTTTCAAACTTCACATTGAACCTGACGTTTCACAACACAGACATTGATGACTACCAGACGAACGTCCAATCTCCCGAGTTAGGTGTCAATCGCGGTTATATCGCCAACGCCGAGAAAGTCAACGTCAAAGGACTCGAGCTCGACGCAAACCTCAGAGCAGGCAAGAACTTTACATTCTACGCATCGGGTGCATACACCGAAGGCAAGTATGTTACGTTTACAAATGCCCCGCTTCCGCTCGAAGAAACCGGTTTGACGGTCGACGGCTTACAGGTTGCATTCAAGGATATTTCGGGCGGCGTTTTGCCGGGTATTTCAAAATGGGCCTCTTCCGTTGGCGGCGAATTCACGACTCCGGTCGATTTCTTCCGTCAGTCGGGTAATTTCTTCATCGGCACTGATACATATTATCGTTCTGAATTCTCTTCCAGCCCTTCTCCTTCCGAATATCTGAACATCGATGGCTATTTTTTGCTGAACGGAAGGATCGGATTCCGTGCCTCTCCCGGAACGTCCATTACTATCTGGGGCCGTAACATCCTGGGCAAAGACTACTATGAACAGCTGTTGGTAGCGGGCGGTAACGCGGGCCACTACGCTGGCGTGCTGGGAGATCCACGGACCTATGGTATTACCTTGAAACACACATTTTAACATAAAAAAGCGGCTTTTATGGGTTTGTGCGATTTGTCTATAGAATTTATAGACTTATGGGCTGGAAATATTATTTTTGCAAGATGAGAGAACGAGTGCTGAGGCTGTTTAGAAGAAACCCTGACGTCATTACCGGTAACCTGGAATACAATAAGTATTCGCTGCTGTTACCTGTGGGGATTCTTCTGAGTGTGATGGTGCTCTTCCTCGTCTTGCAGTTCTTCCCCATATATGAAGGGCGGAGCCTGTCATTCACCGAGCTTCTCACCTCTCCTTTCTTTATTGCCATGATGGGTGGCTTCGTTGCGCAGCTGATCGATGGCGCATTGGGAATGGCTTACGGCGTGAGCGCGACAACAATACTTACATCACTTGGACTAAGCCAGGCGGCCACATCTGCCAGCGTTCACACATCGGAAATATTCACCAGCGGCGTGTCGGGCTGGTTTCACCTGCGCTTCGGCAACGTGAATAAAAAATTGGTGAAGACACTGGTGATCCCCGGTGTGATCGGTGCGATCCTCGGCGCCTACGTGCTCTCCTCGCTGTCGGAGTATAGCGATTACATCAAGCCGATCGTGGCGGTGTATACATTCTACCTGGGCCTTAAGATCATCCTGAAAGTATTCGTCAACTACTCGACAAAGAAACCCATCAAACGCATTGGGGCATTGGCAGCTGTCGGAGGCTTCCTCGACTCGATCGGCGGCGGCGGATGGGGACCCATCGTTAGCTCGACGTTGATTTCGCGTGGACGTAATCCTGTTTATACTATTGGATCGGTGAACCTCACCGAGTTCTTCGTGTCGCTCGCCAGCGCTTTCACGTTCTCATTGTTTCTCAACATCCAAACCTACTGGCAGGTCATCCTGGGATTAATCCTTGGTGGGGTGGCAGCAGCTCCGTTCGCCGCCATATTGCCGAAAAAGCTTCCTGTGAAGAAGCTTTTCCTTTTGGTCGGTACAATTGTGATCATTCTCAGCGTGAGGAACTTCGTCACTAGCAGTATCTGGTAAGCTTTAGCGCTCAGGGCTTTCTCAAGTACACGGTCCCGAACTTACATTCAATAAAATACGACTGTCCTTTTCCCGGCCGGGCCGTGATCTCGGTCCACGAATCACTCTTCCTGCTTCTTTCCATCGGGTGTTCATCGAACTTGATATCGAGATTGCTCAGGATCTCTCCGAACTTGGAACGGACTGTGATATCTCCTATCGTAGGCGGTATCGTTGCATCGATCTTACCGTGCTTGGCAACAATCCTCAACGGCGCCTCGAACTGTTTGAACTCAACAAGGCCAAACTTGGCATCGATCGAAGTCTTCAGGTTCTTGGGAACAAACACCTGCAGATCGACATTGATCTGTACGCCGCTCGACATGTATGAGTAGTCACGTCCGTTTTCCGCCAGGAATTTTTGCACTTCGGCGTCATTGAAATCCTTCGCCCTGAAAAAATACTCCTTATCTCCCTTCTTGATCGTTATGTGCTTCGGAAGGTTGTCTTTGTCCTTGATGGATGAGTTGATCCTAAGAAGCCCGCCTTCGTTCGAGGTCTGAAGCTCAAAGGCGGCGTCATTCTCGCCATTGTTGATGCTTACCGTTCCCTTGATCAGCACTTCGTTTTTGTCCCACGTCTGGATATGCACATTGGGATGCTCGAATTCGAGTGATAGCTCTTTGGCCGATTGAACGGGGAAGGATTTCTCGAGGGAGGTTTGGGCGGAGGAGAGCCCACTGGAGAGGATGAGTGATATGAATAGTATGGTCTTCATGATTGATCTTTTTTTAGTAGTAAGTAGTACTGATTTCGAGGCGTGACGTGTGTGCAAATGAGGTCCGCAGCCCTCCTTACTCCTTACTACTTACTACTTACTACTTACTTCTTTCTGAGATAAAGATTCCCATGCGACGTTGCCATCGAGATCTCTATCCCGCCGCCGTTCATCTTACCTTCTATCTTGTTGGCTCCGTACTTCACCCATTCGCCTGACTTGGGTATTTCGAGCTTGAGGTTGGGATCGACGAAAGCTTCACCATAGCCCCCGGCATTGAGCGTAACGTTTGCCTTGATACCTGCCGGCAGTGAAACGTCGACCAGGCCGTGTGTTGAGGAGAAATAGATCGGGCCTTTGATGTTGTCGCTGAATGTGACTTCGATCTCGCCGTGAGCAGTTTTCGCTGTGATGGGGCCGGTCACGTTGTCGAGGCGAATGCTGTTGTGGACAGTCGATATCTCCACTTCACTTTCAACATTCTTCAGCTTCACATCGCTTCCGTGGGGCGACGAATGACGATACGAAATCGCTACGCCTTTCGGTACCATGATCTTCACGCGGGGTCCGTCCATTTTCTTCATTTGGTATACTTCGTAGGTCGTTCCGTTTTCACGGACTGCAAGGCCAATGCCGGTGTTGTCTTCCGCTCCGTTGGCGCTCACGGCCCGGAGTCCCTTTGCGCGATCGTCCTTATCCCGGTAACTGTCGAGCGAGCTGAACACGATCTCGTTGCCGCTATATCCTTCGATGGTCACGTTGTTGATGTCATTTAGTTCGAGGCGCCCGGTGCTTTTAGCAATCTTATATTCCTGGGCTTGTGCTGCGCTGGCTGTAATTACTACGAGGGCAGCAAGTATTAACTTCTTCATTTCTAAAATATTTGTTTTTTTATTTTCCTTTTCTGAGATAAACATTGCCATACGGCGATTCAAACCTGTATTTGGGTCCCGTTCCCGGGTTTGCCTTCACCAGGACGTGAAAGTCTTCGTCGCGCGCCTGGTCTTTATTAACTTCCATGTCGAGGTTGGAGTAGATGTTGCCGTAGTTTGTTTCGGCTATCAGCTCACCAACATTTTTTTCTACAAGGGCTACATCCACACCGCCATATGTTGCCTGTACTGAAAGCGGTCCGTTAAACTCGGTGATCTCGACCATTCCGTAAACACATTCCACGTTCGTGTCGATGTTGCGGGGTACTTTTATTTCCAACCGGATATCCATGTCGAGTCCCATGTTCACGTTCTGCACCTTTCCATGTTCGTCCTGGTATTTCTTAAAGTCGGTCTTCGATTTAAACACGATCTTCTGTTCACCATCGTGTATTGTGTATCGGCGGGGAATGTTGTCCATGTTCTTGATCTCATTTTTGATAGAGATCGTGTTCGAAGACGTTTTCACTTCCAGGTTAAAGGCATCGTCATGCTCTCCGTTATTGATGCTCACAGTGCCTGTGATCGATATCTCATTCTTGTCCCAGGTACTTACTTTCACCAGTTCCGGATAATCGAACCACATCCGGATTGTCTGTCCCTTCGTTACCGGGACTGTTTTGTCGATCCTGGTCTGTGCCGACGCTACGAAGGTTGCGAGGATCAGTGCGGAGGTGATGAGGGTTCTCATTTTTTGCGGAGATAAACCTTACCGTAGCTGCACGAGATATCGACGTTGATGCCGCCACCGTTGAGCTTGCCGCTTACACGGTCGCCGTCGCTGCTATCAAAATCGATCTTGAAGTCGGGATCCACGAGGATCTCGCCATAAGACGTTTCCATTCGAATATTGGCTTTAGTGGCCGAGGGAAGTGTAACATCGGCATATCCGTAGACCGACACGATTGAGATCGGATCTTTCACATTAGCCGCGAGGGTTGCCTCTACATGTCCGTAGATGGTCCGGATGGTGAGTGGACCGGATACGTTCTCCAGTTCCACACTGTTGTATTGTACCGACACTTCGATCTCATTCTCCATGTTCTTGAACGTCGCCGTTCCTCCGTTCACATTCTGATGTTCGAAGGCGACGATCATTCCTTTGGGCACGAGTATTCTGACGTCGGGGGAATTGTTCTTCTTCAAATTATAGACGCTGACCACATCGCCCTTCTCGCTCACATTGAGACCGAGACCCGTGTTATCTTTCAATCCGAGGCTGTTGATGGTCGCGAGCCCTTCGGAGCGGGGATCTCTTTCCTTGTCATGATCACGTGTCGTGAAGATGATCTCATTACCGCTGTGTCCTTCGATCGTTGCTTTTCCGATGTGCAGCTCGAGACGGCCAGTGTTTCTGGCAACTTTATACTCTTGAGCGTTCGCACCTGCCGCGATCAAGACCAATAATATGACTACTAACTTTTTCATTTTCTTTTCTTGATTTATTCTGCTTCCATTACCGGCCGATGACCGGATGGTTACGATAATTTTAAAATTCCAGAGTACGCTTCGTCTTTCACAGGTTTGATCGCATCGTTGTCTTCGATGATCCTGTTGAGATCTTTCAACACGCCCTTCTCCTTCATCTTAACCATGAGTTGGATCAATGCGATCTGTACGATCGGGTCATCCTGTTTCGAAAGTGAAGTAATGAGCTCCTTGCGAACAGCAGGCTCCCGCTGGAACTTACTGAGCGCATCGAGAGCGGCAAGGCGCACGTTGGTGTTCTTGTCTTCGTTGAGCATCTTCACCAGGGTGCTCACCACCTCGGTATCCATGTCGCGCTCTGTTTCCGAATAAGTAAGGGCTACGTTCACACCCTTCATGCGCTGACTGGCGGAAGATTGGTCTCCCATCTGAGCAAGCATGTCTTCCCTCAACAGCCTGTTCTCTTCTACGATCTGAGCAAGGCGTTGCTGCTGAACGTTATATTGATTGACATAGTAGCCGATCGCCACACCGGTCATGACCAGTAAAAGAGCAGCAGCTGCACGGAAAACAGCAGGCGTGAAAAATATCTGGCGCTGTTTCGGGGCGTTCTCCCTTGCAGACTCTTCCTTCAACATTTGCTGGAACCCGCTGTAGAGCTTATTGCTGGGCTTGATCTCAGAAGACCGGTCCATGACAGTGGTTACCTGCTTCAGTTGTTCATAGAGCACCATGACATCCGGGTCGCTGTTGAGAAGCTCTTTAACTTCCTTCCGTTCCGGTTCGGTCAGGCGTCCATCTATAAAATCAATAAGCAATCCTTCAAGTCTTTCACGTTCCATAATCAGATCTTTTCCAGTTGAAAATAATGTTCTCTTAATTTCGATATAGCGCGGTGTACTTTCACCTTGATGTTGGCGACGGTTGTTTCCATCATTTCGGCGACTTCTTCGTATTTCATGTGTTGAAACCTTGTGAGTATAAGTAGCTCTCTTTGATCTTCATTGAGTAGCTGCATAGAGCGGTGCAGCAGTTTCTCCTGCTCGTCGATGGTGTGCCCGTCGTTGTCGTCGGCCACCCATTCCCCTACTTTTTCGATATCCATATGATGATCCGCTTTTTTCTTCTTGCTGACCTGATAGTGATCGGTGAAGACATTCCGCGCCACCTGGTATATCCAGGACTGAAACTTATGACCGGGCTTGTAGCTGTTCCGGTACCTGATTACCCGTAAGAATACATTTTGTGTGAGGTCCTCCGCCAGGTCGCGGTCCATGGTCATCCTTGCCAGGAAATTGTAGAGGCGTTTGTTGTACCGGTCAAAAAGCAAGGACGCCTGTTGAAGATCGCCGTTCCTCACGGCCTCCATGATCTGCTCGTCTGTCATCAGGTCCCTGTTTTTGGTCAAGTTCGCGTTTAGTACCGGAAGGGGGGTAAATGGTTACAAAAGGAATTTAAGGAAAAACGAGGGTTCCCGGGCCGGGCGGGGTCACTCTATAGTAATAAGAGTACTCTCGATGGTATTGCTCCGGTTCAGGTCCCGGTCCTCAACGGTGGCCAGAACCTTGATCTCGTTTAGGCCGATAAAATTAACCGTCGGTATCCACAGGCCGGACATATTATAGGTAATGACACCCTTTTTTGAGCTCTCCATGTTTATAACGAACGACCCGGACCTAATTTTCATTCCGGGCGCAACGTCGGCGATCGGCGTGATGCGGCCGTTGTAGTTGAGGTTGCAGGCTTTTGGAAAGTGATTGATAAACTCCTGAAACGACCCATCGGGCTCTCTGACCATAACCTTCACGTGAAGATTCGAAAAGTGTTGATTGGCCCTATAGTACAGGTATTCGTCAACCTTGTTTGAGTTCGCAACATCCAAATAACATCCTTCCTGAATGGACGGAAGTGTGTCATAAGGAAATGTTAACCGGTCACCGTAGGACAAAAGCGTATGAATGTCGACCGCATTGTCCTCAACTTTGCTAGACGACACGAGTTCGCCATTCGCTCGTACAACGTAGAATCTATGCTGAAACGGATCTGTATTGTGGGCCGGGCTCGTACGATCGAGGCCAAAATTCCCGTCTCCGTCCGTTATCTCAAAAGTAAAGGCCACTGTATCATGGATCAGGCTTCCATTAGCAACGCCTCCTTTGGCGAACCGGAGGCTTTTAAAAGTAATCACCGGTTCATCCGGAATGATTTCTTCGGCCTCATCACAGGCGAAGGCAAAAAGGATAAGTGTGATAAAAGCTCGTTTCACGTTATCGTACGAGAAATCTCCCTACAATTAACACAATAAAAATCTCGCTAAAAAGGGCTTCGACGGTAGTCAGGGAGCTGATCAACGGTGTAATATTATAGGGCGTGTCGATGCCGCACAGGATCATGAAACTAAAGCCGACGCGTTTCATCATGGCAATCGTGCGAAGGGGAACTTCGATCCCGAGGCAATCAAGCTGGAGAACACAGAGGATCTCGTAGATGCTTCCGAAGCTCATGCCGATCATCATGTACATCGCCGCGGCGCCCCATAATTTGATCGGCAGGCCGAGCTCGCGTTTGAAGAATTCTCTTATTGTAAACCAGATGACAAAACATTCCACCGTGAGAAGGCTGGTTTGTATGATCACCAGCATGGTGCGATACGGTATGGAGAGCGGCATCGGCCAGAATGGGTTCACGCAGATGAAGCCTGCTACGAAAACACCCATGATGAAAATGAAGTTAAGGACGACGATGCGGCGGCTGGAGGTATAGTTGCGAAGCATGTCCCAGAGCAGGAAAGCATATACGCCGATGGCCAGGAAGAAAATTGTTTCGGCGAGCTCCAGGTATAGAGCAAATTTGAGCCACGAGAATAGTTCGAGTAGAAAGAGGCTTATGAGTACGCCGAGCTGGGCGAGAACGACCCGCTTGAAATCGCGGATCTTTTCGTCGGTGAGCTCTTTTGCTTCGAGATTCTTGAGGAGCGGTGACATGCAACTAAAACAGTTGGCAGTCCCCAATTTGGACAGAAAACCTTACAAAACCTCTACTTTCCTTTATCCTTCGCCTGTCTTCTGAAATACCCCCTCAACAGAAAATTATGCTGTAACGCCTCCATATTCTCATCCAGCTTCACGGAAGCGGACTGGGCATTATCTAACGTCGTCTTAAGCTTCCTCGCAAAAGTCGTATCAGCCAGCAACACGCCGATTGCATTATTGTCATTGTTCATTTTCGTGATGATGTGCTTGAGGTTATCTGAGATCACTTTCGAGTTCTCCCCTACCTCCTTCACATTCGCCAGCGTCTTGTCAAATGTCTGCACGTAGGTGGTGTCCCGGATGAGCTTCGCCAGCAGGCCGTCGCCGGAGCTGATCTCGTGCATCATCATTTGAAGGTCGGCCGTAGCGCGATTGGTATTCTGGCTCGCCATCTTCAGCGAGTAGATCAGTTGGCGGACCTCGGTAGACAACTCTCCTTCGTGGATCAGCTCACCAACGATCCCCTCTCCCTTGTTGAGCTTCGCGGTAATAATCTTGAGGTCTTCGGTGATACTCTTCGTATTCACACCAACGTCTTTTGCCAGGTTGAAGAGCTCCTGTGTGTCGGTCGGCGAAAATGAATTGATGGTGTCCTCATCGTGAATGATCCGCATGGCGGTACCAGGCCTGATCACTACGATCTTGTTCCCAACCAACCCGTCGGAGCCGATGGTTGCCGTTGCGTCTCTTTTGATAAACTCATTCTGACGCTCGCGCAACGAGAGGCTGACAATAACTTTTCCTTCTTCGATGATACGAACACCCCTCACCATGCCGATCCTCACACCAGACAACCAAACGGCATCGCCTTCCTTGAGGCCTTCCACGTTCTTGAAAACAGCCGACACCATGAATGTTTTCGAAAACACAGTGTTCTGCTTTCCCATGAACAATATGGCCATGAAGAATAACACGAGCCCAATTAATACGAAGGCGCCTAGTTTTAAATTCTGTTTTACAATATTCGGATCCATAATTTCTTTTTTAATAATTGAAGAAGGAGTGTATGTCGGGAGAGTTGCTTGCCTTAAGCTCGTCGAACGTTCCTTCGAGTTTAGCTATGCCGTCGAACAGTGCAACCACCCTGTCGGACGTCTGCCGGGCACAACTGATGTCGTGCGTGATAATGATAGACGACGTATTATATTTTTCTCTTACTTCCATGATAAGCTGGTTGATCTCCATCGAAGTTACCGGGTCGAGCCCGGCCGTCGGTTCGTCATACAGCATGATCTTGGGCTGAAGGATCAGAGTGCGGGCGATGCCTATACGTTTCTTCATACCACCGGACAGCTCGACGGGTTTCTGATCGATGGTGTGAAGTAAGCCTACATCTTCGAGGGCTTTTTTGACCATCTTATCCAGCTCGGATCTTTTCTCGATGCCAAGATTTCTCCGGATCGGGAACTCAAGGTTCTCACGAACTGTCATGGAATCATACAATGCACTGAGCTGAAAGGAGAATCCTATCTGCTTGCGCAGCTCGTTCAATTCTTTACCGTCGAGATTTGGAACGTCGTAGCCCAGAACCTTGATGTCGCCGGAGTCGGGCCGGAGAAGGCCGACCATACATTTGATGAGAACGGATTTCCCCGAGCCTGACCGGCCCAGGATCACCAGGTTCTCCCGTTCAAACAGATCGATATTGAATCCGTCGAGCACCTTGCGGTCGCCGAATGCTATATGCAGGTCGCGTACTTCGACAACCTTCTGGTTGTTGGCCTTCGGGTTGGCTGTCTCGGTCTTATGTTCTATTACGGCAGCGTCCATACTTTATGCTGGTCTGAAAAGACTCGTTACCTGTAGACTGATCAGGTCTATCACGAAAATAGAGATCATCGAAAGCACCACGGCGGTATTCGCAGCCCGGCCGACACCTGATGTTCCTTTCTCGGAATGATATCCGGCGTAACAGCCGATGAGCCCCATTGTAAGTCCGAAGAATGCCGACTTAATGAGTGACGAAAAGACGTCGAGAAAAGTGATAGAGTTAGTTGCTTCATTGAAATACAGGAGAAAGCTCGAATGGTTGATGAAATAAACCATCGTATACGAACCGAGGAGCGCGACGATGTCGGCATAAATGACCAACAGCGGCAACATCAACGTAGCCGCCAGTACGCGCGACACCACCAGGTATGCGAACGGCCGGGTTCCCGAAACCTCCATAGCATCGATCTGTTCCGTTACCTGCATACTGCCCAGCTCCGCTCCGATATTCGAGCCGAGCTTGCCCGCACAGATCAAGCCGGTAATGAGGGGACCCAATGAACGGACAACAGCCTGCGAAACAAGGGACGGCAACCACGACTCCGCACCGAACGATGCAAGTGAAGGACGGGATTGTTTTGTGAAGACGATTCCGGCGAGGTAAGCCGTGAATGTGATCAGGAACAATGACTTGTTCCCAAACCGGAACGATTGATTCAGAACTTCCTTCGTTTCATAAGGGGGATAGAAGGCTTCTTTGAAAAAACGAGCGACGAAACGGGCCACTTCGGCCAGACGGAGGAGAATTTTTTTAAACTTCATTGTATAAAGCCAACGGCCTCGATACGTGCAATAGGAAAATACATGCCAGTTTAAAACCCTGACCATGCTGGTCACATCCCATGATCTGTAGAGAAATCTAAGCAACAATTGGGCATTAATCTCAACAGAAGTAAAGATCCATACCGTCAACTACTTTCTGCGAACGGTTCCGTACCCGGGTAAAATACGGTATCGAATTTGTCGACACCCCCTCGATCAAATGTTGGATGTCATGAAGAGGATTGGGATCATTTTAATAATTGCCGGCATTTCGCTTATCGCAGCGCTTTCGCTCGATGTAGCAAAGAATAATCGTTCGATGTCAACCGTACATCGGGGCGTGGCCAGCAAAGAAATTGCTTTCATCCGCTGGTTTACCGCCATCGGTACTGTGCTGGTCATGGCCGGCGTCAGTGTAACAGTAATTGATAAACGGCCTTGAGCGAAACCTGATAAACACAAATAAATTCTGAACATTATGAAATTCAAAAAAACAACTACAGCATGCCTTCTGGCTCTGGCAACAATTCTTAGCATTGGCAGCTACGCAGCTCCCGGATCAAATGAAGTAATCCCGGTAACGACGCCCGCAACGGCGCCGGCCAGTCCTGAAGTTCAACAGATGTTAAACCGGCTCGAAGAGATCAAAGCCATGGACCACAAGAACATGCCGCGTAGTGAAAAGAGGAAATATGCGAAGGAAGTAAAACAGATCCAGAAAAAGATGAACGCAATAGGCGGCGGTGTTTATATCTCTGCCGGTGCCCTGATTCTCATCCTTGTTCTGCTCATTATTTTTCTCTGATCTTTCTTAAACCAGCCCGTAAGCTGGTCCAGCCTCGCTTCGCCGACGCGCTTCGCAAGGCAAGCCCGTAAGCTGGCATTTACATAACTTGGAACGAGTTCCAATCGGAGAGGTAGCATACTTTTTGTTACCTCTTCACGTTTTTACGCCAGTCCAATCATGCGACGTTTTCTGCTCTCCCTTTCAGTGGCCCTACTGGTGTTCCAGGCGAGGGCGCAGGAGAAGCCTGTCGTCAACATCGATACACTCTACGTACCCAAAGGATACATGGTCATACTCGACGACACCAGCTTCGTCGTGGGAGCCGATACGGTGATCATCGGGAGAAGGATCAAGATGAAAGAAGATCCCTATCAAAAATCTCAGAAATTCTACGACAGCTTACAGGAAAGAGCCGACCGCAGGAGAGTGACCAGGGAGCTTCACGAGTTGCTCATTCGCAAGCAGCGGCGGGCTCAAGTCGTAGACAGCGTTATTATAAAAAGTGAAGACTCCTTCAAGAAATACGAAGGCATGACCATCCGGTCGATCCGGATCAAGAAGGCCGACCTTCTGGAAGGATCCGTACTCGATACCGTCCTGGTGGCATCTTCGAAAGTCGGGAAGCTGGTGAACAGGCTGCATATCGACACCCGAGATTTTATCGTCCGGAACAACCTGCTTTTTGAAGCCGGCGATAATGTCGATCCATATAAACTGGCAGACAACGAACGTGTGCTACGCCAGTTTAAGACAATCCGCGATGCCCGCATTTACCTGAAACCAGTGGAAGGGACGACCGACCAGGTTGACGTCGTGGTAGTAACCCAGGATGTGGCTTCGATAGGCGCGTCGGGATCATACAGCTCTTTGAATAACTTCAGTCTCGATGTAACCAACATCAACATTCTCGGTTATGCCAAACAATTGCAGGTTTCATACTTCCGCAACATCGACGGTCAGCCTCACGATGGTTACGAGGTTCTCTTGCGGGAGCCAAACTTCGGCAGCAGTTTCATAAAAGGCGAGATCAGGTACACGGATAACTATCTTCGGAACCGGCTGTCGGTGATTACCGGTCGCGATTTCCTTACGCCCAGGATGAAATACGCGGGGGGCCTGGAAGCCTTCCGCACGCATGAGAACTACGTAATCAATCGCAACGACACATTGCCCCAGCCTTACACACAGGAAAATATCGACGCCTGGCTTGGGCGGTCCATTCAGCTTGCTACACGAACTAATTTCATCGTCGCCGTAAGAACCCACGATTACAGGTTCATCGACCGGCCATTTATTTCGACTGATTCAAACTACTTCTTCTTTAACCGTAATTACATCCTCGGGGGACTAACCATCTTCAAGACGAATTATGTCAAAGGGTCACTGATCCAGGGCTTCGGAAAAACGGAAGACGTGCCGGTGAACACCTGGTTCGGAACTACGTTCGGGCCGGAGTACAACAACTTTTCAACCCGGCGTTATATCGACGTTCATGCGGGTATGGGCCGTTACATACGAAAGACCGGGTATTTTTACGCCGAAGCAATCGTGGGTGGATTCCGTACGGGTTCGACATGGGAAGACGGCATCGTGAATCTTAACGGACGCTACTTCAGCAACCTGTTGAGGGCGGGTAAAACCAAGGTGCGGCAGTTCGTGAACTTCAGCTTCGTAAAGGGCTACAACCGGACCATTAACCAGACGCTTGCGATCAATCGGGGGTGGCGCGACAACCGCGGGTTTGTTCCCCTGGGCAGCAAAAGAGCAACGCTTGGCTTCGAAACGATCTACTTTACCCCGTGGTATTACTTAGGGTTCAAATTCGCGCTATACCACGGCGCCGACTTCAACGTGATCGCCGACAGTGAAAAGATGTTCAATAAAGATAACGTTTATCCAAGCCTGAAGGCCGGCATTCGGATGTTGAACGATAACCTGGTGTTTCCCACGTTATCGGTTGATTTGGTCTATTATATAGGGAGCGCTGGTTTCAAGCCTTCATTTTCGATCCAGGTCTCTACATCGTTGCCGAGGTTATTCGGCGCTCCGCAGAGCTTCAGGCCCCAGGTTGCCGTCTTTCAGTAGGCTTGGGTCTGTTGGATCCATTAGACCGGCGCGGTTTGCCGTTATTCCTGTGCTCATGCTTAGGCTTTTCCGATTTGAGCTTGCTGGTGTGAACTTTCTCGGCTTCATCTATGGAGTGAGAGGTGAAGATGGTCTTCTCTTTCTCTGCAAGCTTCGAAAGCTTTACGTAGAACTTTTTGAGCAATTCCAATTCATCGGCCGTGAGATCTTCGACATCGATCAGCCTGTTGCTGGCGTGGCGATTTGCCGCGATGAGCTCGTTCAATTTAAGCTGAACGGCGAGGGTATCTTTATTAGCGGAAGTTTGAATGACAAACACCATCAGGAAGGTAATAATGGTGGTTGAAGTGTTGATGATCAGCTGCCACGTTTCGGAGAAGCCGAAAAATGGTCCGCTGGAAGCCCAGATGACTATGAGGATCATCGAGGCAATGGACGTCGCCGGCCGGCCGGCTGCCCGTGTCACCGTGTTCGAGACCTTCTCGAATGAACGCGATAATTTTCCGTTGCGCTTTTTGATTGTATTGGTGTCCGCGGTGTCAATCCCTGCTAATGCTTTCATAGACCCTGAAGTTTAATCTCTCCAGGCATTTAAAGTACTTTTCAGATCGATCTGTTGAACTGAACTAACAGAAGGATGCTGACGACCAGCTTCACACCCGACGACACGACCAGTATGTAGTCGTTGTTCATAAGCCCGAAACAAATTCTGTTGAACGACAGCATCGGTTGTTCCGGTTTGGGAACCTCTATTATCCTGGTGAGTCCCGACTGCAATGCTGCTATTTTCTTTGAAGTGATCATGACTATAAGGCCAGCTGCCTGAAATTACTTTGTTGCTTTCTTTTGAATATCTTCCACATCGCGAATGAACTTCGACAGCTTTGCGTCGGCGTATGCGCCGTATGCGTCGATCAGCATTCCCTTCACCCCATCGTTGGTTTCGATCAGATACAGAATGGCGTTGTCCATCGGATCTGAATAACCCTCGAAGCGAAAAAAGTTTGCGATCTTTAACTCTTCGGGAGCATAAAATTTCTCTTCGGTCTCCGTTGTCAGTCCCTTACCTACAACCTTAAAGGATTCGGTAAATCCCTTGGCAACGGCTTTATTGGTCGCTTCCGACAGAGTCTGCATCTGCATTGTAGAATCGTCAGTCTGAGGTTTCATATCCATCGTGGTCGGGTTCATTGTCCCACGTATTCCTACACTAAAAACCTGCCAATCGAAAAACCTTGAAAACAAACGTATACCGGGTGGTGTTGTGGAGAAGAGCATACAAAATTTGTAGAGTCTTTTTCTCATGTTCAGGGTTCAACGTACAGGGTCACGGTGCGCGCTTTCGATCCTCCTGTACCCTGTACGCTGTACCCTGTACTTCTCACGCGCCTTCGAAGGCCAGCTGATTGATGCTTATCGCGAGTCTGGTCAAGACCTCGTCGGTCTCTGCTTCTTCATCCTTGTTGTCCTCGATCAGCTCGGCACACTGAACTCTGCCCAGTACCGTGGCCATGGTGCGAAGGGTTCCGTAAGCAGATATGCCATAATGCTCGATCTTTTGGGCGGAAGCGATCATGGCCGCATCACGCACATGTCCTTCAGGAAACTGAGCGATTGCATCCTCAGCTGACTTCGTAAGTCCTGAGATCACGTCGGCATATTTGGTATCAGGCTTCAGCTCCAGCAGGGTGAAACATTGCTCCATCCTGCTTACCTGCAGGGTGGTATTGTGCACCTGTGCGTCGAAAGCCTTCTTCAGGTCCTCGTTGTGAGCGGCATCCGTCAATCTTTGATAAACCTCGCCCAACTTCTTCTGTGCGAAGTAGGCTTCCGTGAGCTCGCTTTTGAAAAGTGTTTCAAGCGACTCGTTCTCCATTGTACCAGCTGTTTTTGATTGTGTTTTCATTTTAATATTGTTTTTAAAATCCTCTATTACCTTACCATTTTGCCCTGCTCTCCTACCGTTGCCCTCATGCCAGTAACCGCGCTGGAGAGCATTTTAATGTACGTGAGCACCTTGCTGTCATTATTAACCCAATAGTCGATCTCCAGTGGATGTACGATCATCAGCGCCAGGTTTGGATCATCCAGTCCTTCGGGGAACCATGCCCTTACGAAGGGTGTGAACAATTCCTTCATCCTGTCGCGATTGATATTTGACACGCTCGCGATCCCCTCTACACTGAGGTAGGTGCTGTCGCCCTCACACGAGTACGTCAGGTACACATTGGGGTTGTTGCTGATCTGTGACGTCTTCTCCGAATCCATGGAAGTAAAGAACCAGAAGTTGCCCATTTCATCAACGTCTACGTGTGCCATGGGACGAAACCGTACTCTCATTTCTTCGAAAGTGCCGAGCATACAGACCTTACACTTGGTCGTGAGCTCCTTCAACTTTTCAACATAATTTTCCATGTCTTTATTTTTTTGGTACAGTTCAATTATCTATTAAATCTGAAATATTCATTATACCTGTTCTTCTTTCCGGCCAGGGTATCCGAAAGCATCTCCATGGCCATAAGGCTGAATGTGATGCCGTTGCCACCGTAGCCAAGGGCGAAGAATGAGTTGTGATGATCCGGGTGCATACCGATGTATGGCATCGAATCCTTCGTTACGCCAAATGTGCCGGCCCAACTATAGTCCGGGGTAATCGACATGTCAGGCAACGCGGTCTTGAACAGGTTGACAAGCTCCCTTTCTTTTTCCTCGATCAGCGAGTCGCGATGACCAGGATCGGTAAAAGGCTCGTCCACACCGCCGATCAGCAACCGGTTGTCGGGCGTGCAGCGCATGTAGAAATACGGATCGCTGGTATCCCAAAACACCGAAGTCGAGATCGCCGGGGGCAATACTTGTAATGGTTCACTGATGAGCGCATAGGTGCTGATCAATTTCGCCACCGGTTCGTTGAGAAATGCCTGCGTCTCATAACCCGTCGAGTACACAATTCTTTTGCAGGTGACCTGGTAATCCTCATCCGTCAGGACAAAATGGTGCGCGCCGTCATAAGCAACCTCTTTCATCTCGGTATGATCGAAGACGCGAAGTCCCGAATGTGTCACCGAGTAATGCAACAATTGGTGTGCAAGCGAATAGGCATCCACCGACGCGGCTTTGTCGGACACGATCGCTCCGTGGCCGGCAGTATGATAATTTTTCAGCAGCTGGTTTCCCGTGAGCCAGCTCACGCCGAAACCATATTTTTCCCGGCACTCAAATTCCTTTCGAAGCCCGTCCACATCGGCTTCGTTACGCGCGAAGTAGACGCTGTTCTTCACCTCGAAGCCACAATTGAAATTGTGACGATGGACCAGGTCGCTCAGCCAGTCAATCATCGAGATACCGTGACGATAGGTATCGACGGCTGCATCTTCTCCAACCTTGTCGATCAGGGAATAAAGAGGCTCGTCCAGCTCATACTGAAGGATGGCTGTCGTAGCCGCCGTGCTGCCCAGGGAGACGTCGTTTTTGTCCATTAATACAGTGCTGTGGCCCTCGCCGGACAGCTGGAAGGCGAGTAGAGCCCCGGTAATGCCTCCGCCGACCACGAGGATGTCGCATTGGACATCCTCTTTAAGGGACGGGTACGAATAGCCGAGGCCATTCTTCAGGAGCCAGTACGGTTCGGGAGATCTAAGCTTCATAATACCGTTTGCTTTAAAAAACAAATAGCCACCATAACGGCGGCCATGTGTTCGTTATGCATTCAAATTCTTATTCGCCCAACTGACCTTTCTCAGCGAGCTTCTTCATTTCCTTGTTGGCGTAGATCGCCACTTCAACCCGGCGGTTCGCTTTGCGTCCCATGTCGGTATTGTTATCGGCTACCGGTTGGTCTTCACCATAACCTTTGGTGGTGATCCTGCCGTTACCTACACCTTGCGATACGAGGTAATCTTCAACAGATTCAGCACGGCGATCCGACAGCTTTTTGTTGTATGCATCCTCGCCGGTGGCATCGGTATGCCCTTCGACAAGGATGTTAGTGTCGTCGTACTTTTTTAGTGTTTGTGAAAGCTGATCGAGATTTGACTTCGTGGTTGTCTGGATGTCGGCTTTGTCGACGTCGAACAACAAACCCGAATCGAAGGTGATCAAGATACCTTCTCCCACACGTTCTACGGTTGCGCCCTTCAGGTCGGCCTTCAGCTCTTCCGCCTGCTTGTCCATGTGTCGTCCGATGAGTGCACCTGCGGTTCCGCCTACGGCAGCGCCGATAATTGCACCGACCGCTGTGTTACCTGACTTGTGGCCGATCACACCTCCGATTGCACCGCCGGCACCTGCGCCGATAGCGCCTCCTTTGGTGGTATTTGTGGCGTTACAGCTCACCAGCATCTGGCTGAGAATAATTACCAGCGCCAATCCAAGCGCGGTCAAAAACGATATTGCCCTGTTATTCATTTTCATACTTCATAGTTTATTTAGTCAATAAGGTCCTCCACCTTCTCTTCGATCTTTTGTGCTTCGATCTTGGCTTCGGTCAGGATCTCGCTCGAGTGCTTACGAATGCCGTCCCACGACTCTTCGTTAGACTTCTCGACGTCCTTAAGGGACCGGTCGACTTTGTTTTTCTCTTTTCTGAGCTTGGTCCGGAGTACCTGCAGGGACGACTTGGTCTTATTGTCGGCCTTGCTGATATTCTCGTCAATCGTGATAATGCGACGGTCTATGTTGTCGCTCCACTCACGAAGGTTCTCGGCCACACTCAGTTTCTCCGACTTCAAGTCCCTCTTCTTCACCTGGTCCACTAATGCCACCCTTTCGTCCTTTTGATCAAACGATGGGT
The DNA here is from genome assembly GCA_035318625.1 of Cyclobacteriaceae bacterium. Classification (GTDB taxonomy): domain Bacteria; phylum Bacteroidota; class Bacteroidia; order Cytophagales; family Cyclobacteriaceae; genus ELB16-189. Next base: position 147,507 of record DATHEL010000010.1, on the reverse strand, counting down.
TGCACCGCCAGAGGACGAAGAGGAAGATTGAAATCGAAAAGATTGACACAAAGTTTCTCACAGCCCCCGGGCGATTAAATTTTCACCTTCTCGCTCGCGTGATTTAATGTGTCTTTTCCAGCTTTTGCGAGCCTGTCTATTTTGTCGTTCACCTGCGTACGGATACTATCCAGAGATTGCTCAACGTAGTTGACTACGTTTTTCTTGATCTTTGCAGATCCTCTCATAATCTTTCTCCTTGACTTTTCTCCGCTGTAAGGCGCCATCAACAATCCGGCCGCTACACCAAGGGCAGCTCCGGCGATAAATCCACCGATTAAGTTTCTTGCATTCATGATTTTGATATTTTGTTTTCTCCGGCACATCCGGTTTCGTGAGGCTATTAGAAAAGATTATGCCAGAGGCCTACAGTCGAACGCAATCACACTTATCGTTGTATGCTCGACATTTTTTGTGTATGAAAAACCCGGTTTTGAGTAGAGGTTATTCCCCATACAAATGGTGAATTATACAATTCCGTGCATTAAAAGGCACTTTTCAAAATGGTATTAATATTTGCTTTAAGGGTTCGAGAACGAATTATAAATGTTTTTTAAAATGGTAACTGCGCCAATCGACAATTATTCGCCCGAAGAGAATTCAGTGATTTTCTTCAGGCATGTGAAGCGAGACTTGGGGATTCCGTCGACCAGGCAAATAGTAAGACTCGTAGACAATGTACTTTCACGCATACAGAGCGGACTGAACGAAGAACAAGCCAGGCAATTGCTTTCAATACTGCCCGGACCTCTTCAACTGCTGGCAGCTAAGAACTTTGCCAGGAAGAACAAACCCGCCCGTAAGTGTTTTATCCACCTCGATGAGCTGGTGGAGGATGTGTATGAAGAGGATAGGAAATCAGGCTCGCGCGTGCTGAAAACAGAGGTTAACGCCCTGGATGCAGTCGTGGTGATACTTCGTAAGCTCGACAAATACCTGAATTTGTTCAGCTATAATTTCCTCCAATTCAAACTTGTACAAGGAGTCAAGCAGATACCAGATTAACAAATACCAATTCAAATTTTCTAATCACTTAAACAGTAAAATTATGTTACGCTGGTCATTGACATTCTTCGTTGTCGCGCTGATTGCGGCAATTTTTGGATTCACAGGGATTGCTGCCGGAGCGGCATCTATCGCGAAGTTCCTTTTTTTCGTATTTATAGTACTTTTCCTCCTTACCCTGATCTTTGGAGCCAGCCTATTTAAGAAATAGGCGTCCTGGGTCAGATATGAAAAGGCTGAAAATATTGCTCGCAGTCCTCGTCATGATCCTTATCATGGCGGGCTGCAAGAGCAACGAGAGCGTTCCTTTCAAGGAGACGCAGCCAACCACCATCACCGAACCCGCAGGTGTACGACCTCATTATCACTGGGAGGCAGGGTCCTGGAAGTGGAGTCGTAAGCATAAAATGGTTGTGTGGGACCAGGGAGAGTGGGTAAACAAGAGGCGGCACACCAAATGGGTAAAAGGGCATTGGGTAACCACCGCCAGGGGAAAGCAATACATGGAGGGGCATTGGGAATAACCACATAAAATGATTCACAAAGTTCAACATCCTGAGAACGTAGCTCAGACACAGATCGATAACAGGAACGCAAAGGCAAAGCCCATTAAGCTGGGTTGGACTACTGCGGAGACCGAGAAGATCACGCGGGCGCTGAATGCACTCCTGTCGAACTATGTCATCCACTATCAAAAGCTTCGCAATTACCACTGGAACGTGAAAGGTCCCGACTTTTTCGACCTTCACGAAGAGTTTGAGAAGCAGTACAACGAGGCCCTTAAGAACATCGACGATATCGCGGAACGTATCCGGATCTTCGGTGAAACGCCCGTCAGTATATTAAAAGACTACCTCGAGATTTCCGAGATCAAAGAGACCGGCACCAATCTGCCGTCGGATCTCATGATCCATGAGCTACTCAGCGACTATCGCATTCTCCTGCAGTATATGTTCAATGTAGTACAAGTGGCTTCCGAGGAATCCGACTCGGGTTCCGAAGAGATGGTGAAAGTGTTTATCAACCATATCGAAAAACATCACTGGATGCTTAGTGCATTCCTTGCAAAATAACGGCTATGATCGAAAATCAGCCAAACGAGATCACACTCATCTTCCATTCCGACAAGGAGGAAGACAAGAAGACACGGGCATACGTGGAGACCCTGGAGGATTATGCCATCAAGACACTCGACCTGAAAAGAGAGCGCCTTACCGAAACACAACTGGCGGAAGTAGCCGACAAACTCGGCGTGTCTGTCGGGTCGTTGGTGGACGACCATTATTCCGACAGGGTGAAGATAGAGTCGGTGAAGGGCCTGCGAGATCAGGATACACTTAAGCTTCTTGCAAACGACCCGATCCTGCTGGCGACACCGATCCTCATCATCGGCAAGCATGCATACCAATTCGAGTCGTCGTACGCCTTTATTCACCAGGCGGCTGCCATTCGTGGAATGCACGGAAATCCGGCGGCTAATGTTGAGGAGAAAAATGATTCATAACTATCGATTTGAAAATACGTAGTCTATTCAGGCCACCGTTCGGAATCCGAAAGGTGGCCATTCTGTTATCTGGCGTTGCCGCTGTATTTGCCGGCCTTCTTGTCGTCCTGTACCTGGCCGTGGTCTCGGGCGTTACCGGGCCCCTTCCGTCCCGCGAAGACCTGGGTCGTCTCGAAAACCCAATGGCTTCCGAAGTTTACAGCTCCGACAGCGTACTGCTTGGCAGGTTCTTCATCCAGGAACGATCCAATGTCGACTTCGAAGACATTCCGAAACCGGTGGTCGATGCACTTGTTGCAACAGAAGACGTGCGTTTTTATAAGCACAATGGTATTGATGTGCGAAGTCTCGGTCGCGTGGCGATCAAGACCATGCTACTACAGAACGAATCGGCCGGCGGCGGCAGCACATTAACACAACAGCTTGCCAAGAACCTGTTTCCGAGAAAGAAATATCCGATGCTTTCGCTCCCGATCAATAAAGTAAGAGAGATGGTGATCGCTTCGAGGCTCGAAAAGGTTTACGAAAAAGACGACCTCCTCGCCCTTTACCTGAATACCGTTCCTTTCGGGGAAAACATTTTCGGTATCGATGCAGCCGCGCAGCGATTTTTCTCCACCTCAGCCAGAAATCTCGAGCCCGACCAGGCAGCGGTCCTGATCGGTATGCTCAAGGCGACATACTCTTACAACCCCCGGATATATCCAAAACAAGCGCTTAACCGGAGAAATACTGTGCTGTCGCAAATGGAAAAGTACGGCATGATCACCGCGATCGAAAAAGACTCGCTGACCGCCAAGCCCATCACCCTGAAGTATAACAGGATCACTCATCATAAGGGCCTCGCCCCCTACTTCAGGGAATATATCAGGGCCGAAATGCTCGATTGGGTAAAAGAGTATAATTCCGAAAACGACACTTCGTTCAATCTCTACACCGACGGGCTGAAGATCTATACGACGATCGACTCCCGACTCCAGGGCGCCGCCGAAGAAGCGGTGACTCTGCAAATGGCCAGCCTCCAAAAGAAGTTCAACACGCACTGGGGAAAGAAGGAGCCCTGGGGCGAAAATGGAGTTGTGTTGCAAACCGCAGTGAAACGATCCGATCGTTACCGAAGCTTGTCAGAAAGCGGGAAGTCACACGACGAGATCATGGAGATCATGAGTAAGCCATTGCTTATGTCTGTCTTCACCTACGAGGGAGAAAAAGATGTAACGATGAGTCCGCTCGATTCCGTGAAGCACTACCTGATGTTCCTGAATGCCGGCATGCTCGCGATGGATCCCCGTCACGGAGAGATCCGGGTATGGATCGGAGGAGTCAATCATCAATACTTCCAGTACGATCACGTGAAGGCGACGACCAAGCGCCAGGTGGGATCAACCTTCAAGCCCATCGTGTATGCGTCGGCCATTGAACAGGGCGTAAGGCCTTGTGCATTCGTGACCGCCGAAAAGACAGTGTATAACAATATGGAGGACTGGGCTCCGAAGAACAGCGACGAAAACTACGACCTTAAGTTCTCGATGCCGGGAGCGCTGGCTTATTCTGTTAATACCGTTTCGGTGAGGATACTGGAAAAAGCAGGCATGGACAACACCATCCGTATCGCTCACAAGATGGGCGTAAACAGTGAGCTCGAAGCAGTGCCCTCGATGGCACTCGGCACGGCCGATATCTCGGTAACAGAAATGGTGACGGCCTATTCATCCTTCGCGAACGGCGGCAAGAAAGTGAAGCCATTCTATCTGACGTCGATCACCACATACGATGGTATCGAGCTCGAACGCTTCCATCCCGACAAGCCAACACAGGCATTGTCGCCGGAAACCGCACAGCTGATGCTGCACATGCTCCGGAGAGCCGTGAACGAAGGAACCAGTGCGAGCCTGAGAGGTCAGTTCGGCCTTGTGAACGACATCGCCGGCAAGACCGGCACTACTCAATCGAATACCGACGGCTGGTTTATCGGCGTCACGCCCAAGCTTGTGATCGGCGCATGGGTTGGTGGCGACGACCCTGCTATCCGGTTCCGCACCACAGCGCTGGGCCAGGGAGCGAGGACGGCATTGCCACTCGTTGGGGAATTTTTACGGCTAACGAGAAAAGACAAGACACTCGACTCGGTGACATACGCGAAGTTCGCCGCTCTGCCGGAAGCACAAGCAAGACGGATCAACTGTGAGTTATATAAACAGGACAGGAATATTTTCAGGAAGCTGAGTGGAAGGAAGGAGAAGAAGAGGGATTTTGGAGAAAAGAAGAAGGAAGGGTTGTTGAAGCGGGTGTTCAGGAAGAAGGAATAGCGTAAATAGTAGTAAGTAGTAAGTAGTCAGGAGTCAGGAGTCGAGCGTGCGAACCTTAAGGGGTGGAGCTCTACAAACGGGATAAAAAAGTAGAAGGGTGCGTGATTGGCATCAGCACCCTTCTGGCGTAGCAAGAAGTAACGTCATTACTTTTTACTACTTATCCATGCCGGGTTGGAACCCGGCTACACCCCTCTTTCTTAAATCTTTTTCTTACCCGCAAGTACCAGTACAAGTCCCACCACGATTAAAACTCCTCCTGTAATCGGTGACCAGTAAACCGGGGTCTTTTCTTCTCTGTTGATTTCGACGGATCCTAAGTCGACGACCTTCTTCTTGGTGATAATGTTAAAACCAGTGAGGGTTGTCATTACAATCCCGAGTACTATTACGATCGCTCCAAAACTTTTCATGATCCAACTATTTTTTAAACTCTTGATTCCCTATTGGCAAACAGCCCGCCAACCACCAAAACGCGCATAAATCGCTGATTTCGGGGTTTTTGGGATAAAAGCTGTGGAATGGACGCCACATTCACTCCACAAACCAATGCTAAATCTCCACACTTTATCCAGGTCAAGATTTCGCACTTCCGGCGCAACTATGGTATGCTTTTAGTTAGCGTGGTGATGTCGAAAAAAAATGCTCAAAAAAATACTTCTCAAAATCTCCCGCATTATTGGTTGGGTTGTCTTCTCTGTGATCGTACTGTTAATCACGGCAGTACTCCTTGTGCGTATACCTTCCATTCAAAACAAGATCGCTCAAAAGGCAATCACATATCTTGAAGAAAAGATAAAGACCAATGTAGAGCTTGAACGTATCGTCATCGACTTCCCGAAGAAGATCGTTATTGAGGGTCTCTATATCGAAGATCAGCACAAGGACACGCTGTTGTACGCAGGCCGTCTGGCTGTCGACGCCTCCATGATGAAGTTGCTGAGCAACGAGATCGAGCTGACGCAAATAGAGCTTTCGAACACTACCGCGAATATCAATCGCACGCTGCCCGACAGCGCGTTCAACTTCGATTATATCATCCGGGCCTTTGCCGGAACCGACACCACCGTTACGTTACCCGTAGATACTACCGCCGTGCCATGGACATTTTCCTTAGGCGATGTGGAGTTGGAACAGGTGAAGTTCAGTTACACCGATAATGTCGACAGCATACTCGTGGCGGGTAACATCGGGGCAATGGATGTGGATACCGACGAGTTCGATCCTCTCGCATTATCCGTCGCCCTGAACGAGCTCGATATCACGAACACCAGCATCCGGTATGCAAATTTTGCTGCCAAAGAATCCGGGGAACCCTTCGACCCGAACTATCTCAACCTTTCTCAGATCGATCTCTCCGCAACCGACATCCGGTACGATTCAACGAACAACATGAAGATCGACCTCGAGACGTTGTCTTTCATGGAGAAAAAAGGTCTGGCCCTTGAAAAACTATCCGGTGTCATCCGATTCAATTCAGGTGTGGCCGAGCTCTCGTCGGTCGAGCTCCTGTTTGGCAAATCCCATTTGTTCATCGATGGACGGGCTACCTACAAGTCGGCTTCAGACCTCGCGAGTATTGCCGGCGATATCTCGGTTACCAAATCACAGATCGCCGTCTCGGATGTCCTCCTCTTTCAACCGACCTTGCTCGACAGCCTGCCATTGACTGTCCCCGCCGATGCGATGATCTACATCGATGCGAAAGCACACGGCGACATGGCCGAAGCCGTTCTTGAAACATTCGAGCTCCGTACGCTCGACAGCACCTTCTTATCGATGGCCGGGACAGCCCGGGGCCTCCACGACCTGAACACTTCGAAACTCGACGCAAGCCTTAAGGAATTTTATACCACCATGGCCGACGCAAAACTGATCGTCGCCGATACGCTGTTCCCCGACTCGTTGGACCTTCCATCGTGGGTGAGTGTAAAAGGAAAGGTACACGGAAGTGTGCTGAAGCCAGTCATTGCTTCGACCGTGACGACAGACAAGGGTGTTATCACCGCCGACGGCAGGCTGAACATCACAACAGATATTCCTGCCTACCAGGCGAAGATCACCGGTCGCGGAATAAAAGCTGGTAAACTTGCTGGCCAACCTGCGTTGGGCGACATCAACTTCGACCTGGCCGTAGACGGAAAGGGCATCACCACGAAAGACATCCACACCAGGGTGGATCTCGCGATCAAGGATATTGCCTACAACGAATACGTCTTCCGCGACTTCACTGTCAATGGCACCCTCGATAAATTCCTCTTTTCGGGTAAGGCAGCACTCAATGACGAAAACCTCCGCTTCGAGCTCGATGCCGACCTGGATTACAACGGCGATGTACCGGTGTACAAAGCACAATTCGATCTTAAGAACATAGACTTCCTTGCGTTGAAGATGACGGACAAGCCCTTGAAGGCGCGACTGACGGTCGATGTGGATCTGATCACCAACGACTTCAAGATCATGAACGGCCGGCTCGACATTCGGAAGGTGGCGGTCTTCAACGGCGAGAAATTGTATGCGGTAGACTCGATGCTGTTTGCTTCGCTCGACCAGGAAGGCCGGTGCAAGATGTCTGTCCGGTCGGATATCCTTACGGGCGATTTCGAAGGCAGCTTTAATATTTTCAGCGTGTCTGAAGCGCTGCAGCATCATTTCGAAAGATATTTCTCCGACGGAAAGAATGAAGCGAAGCCCGTAGGGCCTCCGCAATTCTTCACATTCGATCTGAAGATCAAGAACACGGACCTTATCACCGAAGTGCTTGTTCCCGGCCTCGATCCGTTCACACCCGGTGTGATCAGGGGTGAGTTCGACAGCCGCAAAAACAAGCTGGACCTGGAGTTCAGGATGCCGAAGCTGAAGTACAACGGGACCGCGGTAGACTCGGTGATCATGCTGGTTGATTCCGACAATGACGAGCTGAGGTACTTCACCAAAGTGAAGCATCTCGTTGCCGATACCATCGTCGTTCACGAAGTCAACCTGGGTGGAACAATTTCTAACGATTCGATCCGCACAACATTGAATGTCCTTGACTCGCTCGAAGAGAAAAAATACTCGATCGGAACCAGCCTTGCCCGTGACGGAAACCTGATGCGGGTCAGCCTCTATCGCGGCCTGATGCTCAACTACGCCGCCTGGGAGGTTCCGGCCGGCAACTACCTTGCCTTCGGGAAAGGTGTGGTCGCCGCCAATCAGTTCCAGATCATAAAGCAAAAACAGAAAGTGAGCATGATCGGCGACACACGAAATGATCCGGCGATCACGATCCGCTTCGAAGAACTGGAGCTCGGTAATCTTACACATATTATCTCGGGTGTTGTTCCAGCCAGTGGTGAGCTGAACGGGGACTTCAAGTTCACGACGGCAGCCAGCGGAGAGTTCAGCTCGAAGCTGACCGTTACCGGACTGACACTGCTGCAAATACCCCTCGGCGATTTAACACTCGCCCTCGAACATTCAGGCACCCAGTACAATGTTGACATGGGTCTGCGCGGCAACCGGACCAGGCTCGGCACGACGGGCACTTATGGAGGCCCGAAAGGAAATGAAGTGCTGGATCTTGTGGCGACCATCACCGAACTGAACATGGAAGCCGTTCAGGCTTTCTCGATGGGTCAGATCATCAGCGCTACCGGTCTCGTAAAAGGAAAGATCGAGGTGAAAGGAAAACCTTCACATCCCGATTTCGCCGGCGACCTGACGTTCAATGAAGTCAGTGTTGTTCCCACCTATCTCAACAGTACGTTTGAGCTGAAGAACGAGACCATCGCGATCCGCAACGATAATATTTCGCTGAACAACTTTATCATACGCGACGGCGACGGCAACCAGGCACAACTCAAGGGAAACATCAAAATTGCAAACTACAGGAACCCCGAGTTCGATCTTTCGCTCAACACAAAAAGTTTCCAGGTGCTGAATACAGGCGCGCGTGACAACGAGCTCTTCTATGGAAAGGTGAAGATCAACTCAACGGCAAGGATCAGCGGAAGCGCCCGACAACCAAAAGTGGATCTCAAGCTTAGTTTTACCGACGACACAAATTTCACTTATGTCGTCCCGACTTCCGAGAAAGGCGTGCTCGAGGCGAAGGGCATTGTGAACTTCGTCGACAAAGACGCGATCAAAGATCCCTTCCTGGCAAACATTAAGGCATCTGATAGCATTAATTCTGCGTTTGCCGGCATCGAAGTCAGTGCCGTGATCGAAATCCAGGATGAAGAGATCCTAAGCATCGTTATCGACCCGATCACCGGTGATAAGCTCACCGTGCAGGGAAGCTCAACTCTAACGTTCGACATGACTTCCTCCGGAAACATGAATCTTTCCGGCCGCTACGAGATCACCAAAGGCTCGTACAACATCTCGTTCTACAACCTGGTTAAGAGGAAATTCGATATCGAAAAAGGGAGTACGATCACATGGGCAGGCGATCCCCTGAATGCTACGATGGATATCCACGCCAGCAATCTTGTAGAAACCTCACCACTCGACCTGTTGTCGAGCCAGGTGAATGGTTCGGACCCCAGCGCCGCCAACAACTTCAACCAGCGTCTGCCTTTCCTGGTATTTCTCAACATCAAGGGTCAGCTGTTGTCGCCGCAGATCAGCTTCCGGCTCGACATGCCGGCCGACAAACGGAATGCGTTCGGGGGCGTGCTCTACTCGAAACTGCTGGACATCAACTCGCGGGAGTCTGACCTCAACAAACAGGTATTCGCTTTGCTGATCCTGAAGCGCTTCGTAGCCGACAATCCTTTCGAGAGTTCGACCGGAGGGGTATCGAACACGGCAAGGACCAGTGTAAGCCGGGTATTGTCGGAACAGTTGAATCGCCTGTCACAAAATGTGAAGGGCGTGCAATTGTCGGTTGACATCAAATCGTACGAGATGGCGTCGGCTGAAGGGGGCGCACAAGGAAGGACCAGAGCACAGCTTGGCGTTTCCAAAACTCTTTTTGGCGACCGGTTGGTCGTGAAATTGTCGGGCAATGTCGACATCGAGGGAGAGGATGCCGGGTCGGGTAATGTCAGCGACTATATCGGCGACCTTGCGCTGGAATACAAAATGACCCAGGACGGAAGATTCAGAGTAACAGGATTCAGGAACAGTAACTACGACATGATCGACGGAGAGTTGACGGAAACCGGGGCGGGAGTTATTTATATCAAAGATTATAACACGCTGCGGGAGTTATTCAAAGCAAATGAAAAAGAGACCCCGTAACAGGCCGTTGTGCCTGTTTTTCTATATCATCATTTTATCGGTAATCCAGGGATGCACGGCCACGAAGTTCGTTCCGGCGGGGGAAAGCTTCTATGAAGGAGCTGAGATCAAATTCATGCCTCAGGGAAACATCAGAAGACAGGGAGCGATCGCAGAAAATCTCCAGGAGATCATCACGCCGAAACCCAACAAGAAATTTCTCGGCATGCGACCCGGCGTATGGTTCTACTACAAAGCCGGTGAACCAAAAAAACCGAAGGGCTTCAAATATTTCATGAAGACCAAGCTGGGACGACCGCCTGTGCTGCTGAGTGACATAAAACCTGTAAGGACTGCGGAGATGCTACAGGCCGAACTGCAAAATGAAGGCTACTTCAAGTCCACTGTTCAGAGTGAGGTCGTTACGAAGGGAAAAGAAAGCACAGTAATCTACACAGCCATACTTTATCCGCCATTTCGCCTTCGCAATATCGAACAACATCTGTTCGATAGCCTTCAGTATCCGAAGATCGTGCAGGCCATGGATAAGAATACCATGATCCGCAAGAACCAACGGTACCGCCTCCAACGACTGAAGGCCGAACAGGAACGGCTCGAAGAGGTTCTCGAAAATCAGGGTTTTTATTTTTTCGATGACCGCTACCTGTTATTCGATGCCGACAGTACGGTGGGTAAGCGCAGGATCGACCTTGACCTGCACTTCGAGCCCGGTATGCCTGACAAAGCCGTGAGAACATACCGCGTCAAGACGATCAACATCTTCCCTAACTATGAGCTGACCAACGATTCGATGGCGACCACGGCCGACACGGTAAATGTGAACGGTTACACGTACATCGACAACCAGCACAACTTCCGTCCATACATCCTCACCGATGTCATCAACCTCCATCCTGACAGTGTGTATCGCCGGATCGACGAAGAGTACACCTTGAGTCACCTGATGGGATTAAAGGCTTTCAAGTTTGTCAACATCAAGTTTCGCGAACAGGACTCGAGCTCGCTCCACGCGGATATTTATTTGACACCGTTATTGAAAAAATCCGTTCGCGCGCAACTCCAGGCTATTTCGAAGTCGAATAACTTCGTAGGTCCTGGTTTCGAGCTCACGTTCACCAACCGCAATCTTTTCAGAGGAGCCGAGCTATTTCAGCTCAGGCTCAACAGCGCATACGAAGTACAGATCAGCCGGCAACAGTCGGGTGCGCTGAATGCCATAGAATTCGGTGCGGAGTCGAGCATGTCCATCCCGAGGTTCATCACACCATTCGGCATTTTCCGGTACCGCTCTGCCAAGTATCTGCCACAAACAAACTTCAAGCTGAGTTACAACCTGCAACAGCGCTTACAATACTTCCGCCTGACGTCCTTGAACGGTGGTTATGGATTTTTGTGGCGTGAAACAACGCTGAAGACACACGAGCTTTATCCTGTCGACGTAAGCTTTGTCAAGCTCGGAAAGACTTCCGACGCTTTCAACGACCTCCTCAAGGATAGCCCGGCGTTGGAGAATTCATTTCAAAACCAGTTCATCCTGGGATCTCATTACACGTTCACGCTCAATACCCAGATGAAAGAAGATATCGAAATGAAGTATGATCCGAAGGCCCGAAGAAAATCCGATTTCTATTTCAGCGGAACGATCGATCTTTCAGGAAATCTATTGAGCGCAGGACAGAATTTAGCTAAGGTAAACGAAGGAGAAAAACAATTCTTCGGCCTCCCCTATTCCCAGTACGTGCGCGGCGATATAGATTTCCGGTATTATTATAAGATCAACAAGCACAGTAAGCTTGCAACAAGAGTGATCGCAGGCCTTGGTCACGCATACGGTAACTCCTCGACCATGCCTTACATCAAACAGTTTGCTTCGGGTGGCTCTAATAGTGTCAGGGCTTTTCCGGCCAGGTCGTTGGGACCGGGATCCTACAATGTACGGCTCGATACCACTATCAAGTCCCGGACATTTTTCGTGGATCAGCGCGGCGATATCAAGCTCGAGGGCTCGGTCGAGTACCGTTTCGATATCATCAGGTCATTCAAGGGAGCGCTGTTTGCCGATGCAGGAAACATCTGGCTTCGTGATGTCGATCCCAAGAGACCGGGAAGTGAATTCGACCGGGACACATTCATCTCGCAACTGGCTGTTGGTACCGGCGCGGGTATACGGTTCGACCTGAACTTCTTCGTGCTCCGACTCGACCTGGCGTTTCCTCTCCGGAAACCATTCCTTCCCGCGGGAGACAGATGGACGTTTGACGATATTGATTTTGGCAGTAAGGATTGGCGGAGACAGAATCTCATCCTGAACATTGCCATAGGATATCCCTTCTAAACCCGGTTTTTCCACAGGTATTTGTAGATATTCCTCTACACTGACGCAAATCATCTATTTTACACCAAGTAAATCGTAGTTTTATTTTTGGTAGGGTTTTTAACGTATCCTGCGCGATGAAAACCAAGAAAGTACTCATTATCGACGACGAGCAGGATTTCGGGCTCCTGATGAGAAACTTCTTCACGTCAAAAAAAATCGAGGTATTTGTCGCCAGCACCATTGCTGAAGGCATGAAGATTCTAGAGGAAGAAAAACCTGACTACATATTCCTTGATAATAATTTGCCGGATGGATTGGGCTGGGGGAAGACCGATTACATACTCCTTAACTATCCCAATGTCCATCTCAACCTGATCAGTGCCATGGATGTGCCTAAGACATCGGCATCAGCCTTCCGGATACTGTACAAACCCTTTCTTCACGAAGAATTGGTTGAGATGTTCAAATGAAAAAGTGCTGAAGCGAACTGAATATGAAGGTGAAAACAAACGCCATTGATGAGCTATTTTCCCCATTAAGACAATACTTTCAGAAAGACACCTTCAACCGGGAAGAGGTTATCGACAAACCCCCGCTGCGGTCGGAGCTTTTCAGTACCGACCAGATGGACCAGCATGCCATCCAGCTTGCTGCCTCGCATGTGGTTACCCACGAAGAAGCGCCTGAGCAGCTGCTCAAACGGCTCGCCGACAACGAAGAGATTCTAACCCGGGTTACGACACTCCTCCAGGAGACCGTCAGGGAAAAAAAAACGATCACTCCCGCAGGCGAATGGCTCCTCGACAACTTCTACCTCATCGAAGAACAGGTACGTACCGGCAAACGGTACCTGCCGAAGGGCTATAGTAAAGGATTGCCCAAGCTCCGCAGTGGAACACTCGCGGGTTATCCCCGGGTTTACGAGATCGCCATCGAGATCATTTCCCATAGCGACGGCCACGTCGACATCGAGAGCCTGAGCAGCTTCATCGCATCCTACCAGAAGGTGAGTCAGCTGACGATCGGTGAATTGTGGGCTATTCCCATCATGCTGCGGCTCGCCTTGCTGGAAAATCTCCGGCGTGTTGCCGCCCGCATCGCCGTCGACCGGATCGATGCAGCGCTTGCCAATCATTGGGCCGGGATGATCATCGAAGTGGTCGAAACCGATCCGAAGGATCTCGTGATCGTCATGGCCGACATGGCCCGCTCGAAGCCTCCCATGGTCAGCGCGTTTGTCGCGGAGTTCGCAAGACGACTGCAGTGGAAAGGTCTGGACCTCACCCTGCCGTTGACATGGATGGAACAACATCTTTCCGGCACAGGTCATAACATCAACTCGATGGTATTGGCCGAAAATCAGCAACAAGCTGCCGACCAGTTGTCCGTAAGCAACAGTATCAGCAGTCTTCGCTTTCTGGCCAAGACCGACTGGCGTGAGTTTGTTGAGACCACCAGCACCGTGGAATACGTGCTGCGTGAAGATCCTGTCTATCAAAACATGGATTTCCACACCCGCGATAATTACCGGCACCAGGTGGAGAAGATCGCCAAGAAATGCGACCTGTCAGAACCGGAGATCGCAAAGATCGCGCTGGAGCTTTCGCGTAGGATCTATATAGAAAATCCTGACGATGAAAAGCACAGACATGTCGGTTATTGGCTGATCGGCAAGGGGTCGGCAGAAACTGAAAGGCTTGCGATGATACGAGAAACGTTCGTTCAAAAATTCAAACGCTCGTGCCGGAAGATCAAACCGGTTTTGTACGCATTGTCCGGTTTCATTCTCACATTCGCGATCTCCTTCGGCCTCTGGATGCAGGTCAGTTCCGAACAACCGGTATGGTTGAAGATCGTCGCAGCAATACTCATCGTATTGTCTTCAAGTCACCTTGCCATCGCACTGGTGAACTGGATATCGACATTGACTGTGGTGCCGAAACCTTTGCCGCGGATGAACTATGCCTCGGGAATTCCTTCCGAGTCGCGAACCATCGTAGTGGTACCGACGCTGTTGTCCGATCAGAAACAGGTGCACCGGCTTTTGAATGACATCGAAGTAAGGTACCTGGGCAACAGGGACCCGAATATTCTGTTTGCGTTGCTCACCGATTTCCGTGATGCCATCGCGGAGACCATACCGGAAGACGAAGCACTTCTGGACGTCGCCAGAAAGGGCGTGGTGGCGCTCAACCTGAAATATCACAACCAGGACACGGGTTCCTTCTACCTGCTGCATCGCCCCCGCAAGTTCAATGCGAGAGAAAGGATGTGGATAGGCTTCGAACGAAAACGCGGTAAGCTTGCAAACCTCAATCACCTTATCCTTGGCAAAGGAGATGACCACTTCTCCGAGGTCATCGGCGACCTGAGGCAGCTTCAATCGGTCCGGTATGTGATCACACTCGATACCGATACACAGTTGCCGCGCGAATCGGCCTGGAAGCTGGTCGGTCTCATGGCTCACCCATTGAACCGTCCCGTGATCGATCCCCGCCGGCGTATCGTTACCGACGGGTATGGGATCATTCAACCCCGTATCGCCATTAGTCTTCATCGCGCACAACGGTCTGTTTACACGCGTCTCAATGAAAGCGATTCCGGGATCGATCCATACACCAAAGTAACTTCCGACGTTTATCAGGACGTCTTCGACGAAGGCTCGTTCATCGGAAAGGGCATCTATGATGTCGCTGCATTCGAAGAATCGGTCAACGACAGGTTCCCCGATAACCGCATCCTCAGTCACGACTTGTTGGAAGGATCTTATGTACGGTGTGCTTTCGCCAGCGACGTGCAGTTGTACGAGGAATATCCCGCGCGTTACGATGCCGATATGGATCGTCGTCACCGGTGGATCCGCGGCGACTGGCAGATCGCGCCCTGGTTCCTGCCTCTTGTCCCCGGACGCTCGGGCCGGGCGGAGAAAAATCCGATCTCAGCACTCTCCCGCTGGAAGATCTTCGATAACCTGCGCAGAAGTTTTGTTCCAACGGCGCTCACGCTACTGCTCATAGCCGGATGGACCTTACTCCAAAACCCCTGGTTCTGGACGTTGAGCGTGTTGCTCATGACCCTGTTGCCCTCGGTCCTGATCTCCTTGTGGAACGCATTTCATAAACCGAAAGAAGTAGACCTCGGCCAGCATATCAACAATGCGATCGGCGCAACACACCGGAATATCATTCAGTCGTTATTCAACCTGGTCTGTCTGCCCTATGAAGCCTACCGCAGCACTGATGCGATCATTCGGACACTCTGGCGTCTGTATGTGAGCAAACGAAGACTGTTGGAGTGGAGCGCATCGGAATTTACCGGGTGGCGAAAGGGAACGCTGGTCACATCGTTCATTAAAATGTGGTCGTCGCCGATGGTGGCGCTCATCGTGTTCTACGCTATCATCATTTCCCGGCCTCTGTCGTTTGTGTGGGCAGCCCCCTTTCTACTGGCATGGTTCACGGCGCCGTTCATCGCATGGTTCATCAGCCGGACACAGATTATAAAAAAGACCAAACTGAACCACGAACAGGTGTCGTACCTGCGAACGCTTTCGAGAAAGACATGGTCCTTCTTTGAAAATCTGGTTACCGCCGACGACAACTGGCTTCCTCCCGATAACCTTCAGCAGTACCCGGTGCCCGTGATCGCCCACCGCACATCGCCTACCAACATCGGGTTGTCGTTGCTCTCGAATCTCGCAGCCGTCGACTTCGGGTATGCGTCGGTCGGACAGTTGATAAAACGCACACGCGATACATTCCAGTCCATGGATAAGCTGGAGAGATTCCACGGGCACTTCTTCAACTGGTACGACACACAGACCCTGAAGACCTTAAACCCACGTTACATCTCGACGGTCGACAGCGGTAATCTCGCCGGTCACCTTCTCACGTTACGTCAGGGCTTCTACGGATTGCCTTCAAAGCGCATCGTCGACATGTCATTGTTCCACGGCCTTCGCGACACACTGGCCAATGTGATGAGCAGCGTCTCCAAAGATGAAAAGGAGCGGCTGAAGGCATTTCAAAAATATTTCGACGAGCGATTCCCGATGTCGCTGTCCTCTCTGCGGCTGGTGACACAGTTGCTGGAAGAATACATGTCGTTGTACAAGGAGCTTGCGGATCCCCAGCAGTTCACACCGTTGACCGACGCGGGATGGTGGGTTCATGCATTCCACAGCCGGATGGAGGACGTGTACAACGAGCTCCAGTTCCTCGCGCCGTGGCACCTCCTCGGGCCTGTGCCGGATCGCTTCAAGAACTTTAAATTACTGGAAGGCATCCCGACACTGAACGACCTCCAGAAAATCGAAACAACATTCGAAGAAGAGATCGACCGTTATCCTTTACACGATCTGTATTCTGCCGAAAGAAAATGGATCGAGGCCTTTCGCCAGGCGGTAAAGACTTCGGCGAGCAACGCCTATGAGCGCATCATGATCTTGCATGGTCTTGCCGAGCGGTGTTTCAATTTGGCAGACATGGAATATGACTTCCTGTACGACAAATCGCAACACCTTCTGGCAATCGGATATTCGGTGGATGATCGACACCGCGACCAGGGTTTCTACGATTTGCTGGCGTCCGAAGCCCGACTCACGGCGTTCGTTGCGATTGCCCAGGGAAAGATCCCCGAAGAAAGCTGGTTTGCATTGGGCCGTCGTCTTACAACAACCGGCGACACGTCCGTGCTGCTGTCGTGGAGCGGAAGTATGTTCGAATACCTGATGCCATTGCTGGTAATGCCCAACTACGAGAACACTCTTCTCGATGAGACATACTACGGCACCGTCGAAAAACAAATCGAGTACGGAAGACAACAAGACGTCGCGTGGGGCATATCGGAGTCGTGTTACAACCTTGTAGACAACAGCCTTACTTATCAATATAAAGCATTCGGCGTACCCGGACTCGGTTTCAAACGAGGCCTCGGTCAGGACCTGGTGATAGCGCCCTATGCTACGATAATGGCACTGATGATCAACCCCATCGAGAGCTATCGCAACCTGCAGCGACTGCGGGAAGAAGGTATCGAAGGGCGCTACGGATTTTTCGAAGCCATCGACCACACGCCGGTCAGGCTCTCGCGCGATCAGTCGCGCGCCGTCATCCAGACATTCATGGCCCACCACCAGGGTATGAGCTTTCTCTCGCTCGCATACCTTTTGTTGAACCAACCGATGCAGCGTCGCTTTGAAACGGACGTTCACTTCCAGACTTCGTTGCTGCTTCTGCAAGAACAGGTACCGAAGACAACAGGGTTCTATACCGGTTCTCCCGATACCGAAGACATTACTCCTATCGCAGCTTCTGCGGACATGCGGGTGATCACTACTGCCGATACGCAGATCCCGGAGGTACAACTGCTTTCCAATGGACGCTATCACGTGATGGTGACCAATGCCGGCGGAGGGTACAGCCGGTGGAAGGATCTTTCTGTCACTCGTTGGCGTGAAGACGGCACCACCGATCCCTGGGGATCGTTTGTTTTCATCCGCGACGTGGAAAAAGGAGAATACTGGTCCGGTTCACATCAGCCTTCCCTTAAAAAAGCCGCCATCTACGAAGCAATATTCTCGCAAGGTCGTGTTGAGTTCCGCCGTCGCGACGAAGACATGGAGACGTACACCGAAATCATCGTATCTCCGGAAGATGACATCGAAGTACGACGCGTTCACCTTACCAACCGGTCGAAGTCGAAGAGGACGATCGAGATCACCAGTTACTCAGAAGTAGTGCTCGCTGCTCCGGCGGCCGACTCTGCGCACCCGGCGTTTAGCAATCTTTTTGTTCAAACAGAGATCGCAGAAGGTCAACATGCCATTCGGTGCACGCGACGTCCCCGGTCGCATGAAGAGCAGCCGCCGTGGATGTTCCACCTGATGAAGCTCAACAATGCCGAAGGCAGGGCTGTGTCGTTTGAAACGGACAGGAACAAGTTCATCGGACGCGGAAGATCGATCCACAATCCCGCAGTGATGGAAGGGCAGCCTTTGTCGGGCTCCCAAGGATCCGTACTCGATCCGATTGTAGCTATCCAGTACACGATCACACTAGCTCCCGGTGAGGTCGTAGTTGCGGATATTATCACCGGTATCTCCCCGACACGCGAAGGTTGTCAGGGACTTATCGACAAATACCAGGACCGTCACATGCGCGATCGGGCTTTCGAGCTGTCATGGACACACAGCCAGGTGGTGTTGCGGCAGATCGGCGCGACCGAAGCCGATGCCCAACTCTTCGGCAAGCTCGCCAGCTCGGTGATCTATCACAACCCATCGCTCCGTGCGGCTCCTGGCGTCATCTCTAAAAACACACGCGGGCAATCGGGTTTGTGGAGCCACAGTATTTCCGGAGATCTTCCGATCGTGCTGCTACAGGTATCCGACACGTCCAACCTTGCGTTGGTGCGGCAGGTGATCAAAGCTCAAGCTTACTGGCATCTGAAAGGATTAGCCGTAGATCTTGTGATACTCAACGAAGATCCCAGTGGCTATCGCCAGATCTTGCAGGACCAGATACAGGGATTGATCGCGGCGGGTATCGGCATCAACACGACCGACAGGCAGGGAAGGATCTTTGTGAAACCTACAGACCAGGTATCGGCCGAAGACCGCATCCTGTTCGAGACCGTTGCACGTATCATCATTTCCGACAGCCGCGGAAGTCTCGCCGACCAGGTAAACAAACGCGCCTCGGGAAAATCCTCCATACCAAATCTTGTTGCTACCAAAGATTACACGTTCTCACGGGACCGGCTCATGGTTCCGCAAGATCTCCAGTTCTTCAACGACATTGGAGGCTTCTCTTCCGATGGAAGGGAGTATGTGATCCTGGCAAGACCGGAGCAACCTACGCCACTTCCATGGGTCAATGTGATCGCGAACAAAAACTTCGGAACGATTGTATCCGAACGAGGTTCGTCGTACACGTGGATGGAGAACGCGCACGAGTTCAGGCTTACGCCCTGGAACAACGACCCGGTTTCCGATTCATGCGGAGAGGCATTTTATATCCGCGACGAAGAAACAGGTCTGTTCTGGTCACCGATGCCCTACCCGACCAGCGGCGTGTCGGGTTACATCATCAGGCACGGCTTCGGCTATACCACCTTCGAACATTCTGAAGACGGCGTCTATTCGGAAGCCAAGGTCTTCGTAGACAAGGATGCGCCGGTAAAATTCGTGTCGATCAAGCTCATCAATAGGTCGGGACGTGTAAGAAAATTATCAGTTACCGGTTATGTGGAATGGGTGTTGGGTGCGCTGCGTCCTTCATCGATGATGCACGTGGTCACCGACATCGATATGGCCACCGGAGCTATGATTGCACGCAATGCTTACAACTCGGAGTTCAGCAACCGCGTAGGCTTTTTCGATACCGACGACGTCCAACGTCATTTTACAGCCGATCGCACAGAGTTCATTGGCCGGAACAACACTCTTGAAAATCCTGATGCAATGCATAAGGCGAGGTTGTCGGGAAAAACCGGGGCGGGTATCGACCCATGTGCGGCATTACAAGTACCACTCGACCTCGACAGCGGACGCGAGCGTGAGATCGTCTTCAGGATCGGGGCCGGCAAAGACCTCCGCGAAGCCATGGATCTCGTACAGCAATTCCAGGGAACCAAGGCAGCCGACACATCCCTCCGTAAAGTGAGAGAATTCTGGACCAACACCATCGAGTCGGTGCAGATTGAAACACCGGATACCTCGCTGAACATCCTCACCAACGGATGGCTTGTTTACCAGGTGATGTCATGCAGGCTATGGGGTCGCAGCGGGTTTTACCAATCCGGGGGTGCTTTTGGTTTCCGCGATCAGCTACAGGATGTATTAGCGCTCCTCCACATCGATCCGAAGCTCACACGATCACAGATCCTTGTTTCGGCATCACGGCAATTCCGCGAAGGCGACGTTCAGCATTGGTGGCACCCGCCTCTCGGCCGCGGCGTACGTACACTCTGTTCCGACGACTTTGTCTGGTTGCCTTACGTGACCAGCCGTTACGTGGCGTTAACCGGCGATACCTCTATTCTCGACGAGCAGGTGTCGTTCATCCAGGGAAGGCTTTTGAATGTGAAAGAAGAGTCATACTACGATCTTCCGGTTCACTCCGATCAGTCGGCAACCCTGTACGATCATTGCAAGCGGGCGCTGCAACATGCCTTGAGGTTCGGCGAAAAAGGTCTGCCGCTCATCGGCTCCGGCGACTGGAACGACGGCATGAACATGGTGGGTATCGAAGGCAAAGGTGAGAGCGTATGGCTCGCATTTTTCCTGTATGACGTACTCGCCAAGTTTATCCCCATCGCCAAACAAAGAAAGGATACCTCGTTCGTGAGGCTTTACCAGGAACAGGCCGATCAGCTGAAGAAGAACATCAATGCCAACGCATGGGATCAGAACTGGTACCTCCGCGCATTCTTCGACGATGGCACACCACTTGGCTCCGCAAAGAACGACGAGTGTAAGATCGACTCCATTTCACAAAGCTGGGCTGTATTGTCGGGAGCCGGCTTGCCCGACAGGGTGGCATTGGCGATGAAGGCCGTTGACCAGCATCTCGTCAATCGCAGTAAGAAAATTCTTCAGCTTCTCGATCCCCCGTTTGACACGTCCGCTCTGAACCCCGGTTATATCAAGGGTTATGTTCCCGGCGTCCGGGAGAACGGCGGTCAATACACGCACGCTGCCATCTGGATGGTGATGGCTTTCGCGCGAATGGGCGATCGCGCCAAGACGTGGGAGCTGCTTCAGCTCATCAACCCGATCGCTCACGGAGCAACCCCCGAGGCGGCGGCTGTCTACAAGGCCGAGCCTTATGTAATGGCGGCGGATGTTTACGGGGTGGAGCCTCATACGGGCCGTGGCGGCTGGACGTGGTACACGGGCTCCGCGGGGTGGATGTACCAACTGATCATCGAATCGTTCCTGGGATTGAAAAGGAATGGCAATGTTCTATGGTTCGAGCCATGTGTCCCCACCGACTGGCAGTCATTCTCCGTACGATATCGCTACATGGACACCTGGTACAACATCAAGATCCACCAGGGTGTGACCCCGTCGGAGTCGGCCGTTACGATCGACGGCAAAGAAGCCCATGACAATACGATCACACTCGTCGACGACAAGCAGGTTCATACTGTGATTGTCCAGAAACGGTCAACCAAAATGGTTAAAGATTACTAAGGTAAATTTTTAACCCGGGTGCGTGGAATGCAATCACACGAAGGCACCTATTGGGGAATATAGTCGCGTTTCGCTCATTTTCGATTTCTGTTTGAAAACCTCTTACTGCATTTCATCTGACATAGTTTCCATTCGTCTGTGATTCTGTCGCAATGAAGAATAAGCAACGTGCATGGCACGATTTCTAAAGGAACATGTGCAGAAACTATTAGAAACTATTAACCAAATAAGGAAATTATGAAAAAGTTAGTGATGATTGTTGCAGGGATGCTTTTCGTGAGTGTCGTTGCCGTGCAAGCTCAGGACACAACGAGCTTCAAAAGGAGTGATTCTACGAGTGTAAGTGAACAGCAGCCCGCTCAACAGGAAAGTATCAAGTTGAAGGACATGACTGTTGTGAAGTCAACTGAAGTTCCCGCAACACTGCGTGAAACACTTCAGGGGGCTCAGTATAAAGGCTGGGATGCTTCTACTTCGAAAATCTATAGAAACCAGACTAGCGACCTCTTTGTGGTCCAAATCCAAGACGGAACCATGACTAAGACTTATCGTTTCGATAAGGATGGTAAGCCGATCAACGATTAATCGTTTGGGATTGTGTGAAAAAGAGCCTCGCAAGAGGCTCTTTTTTTTGAGTTGAATTTAGTTAACGGAATCTTTTTTAATGCAAACCGCAGAATATTCGATGTTCAATATTCTGCGGTTGCATTAGGAACGACGTCTTCAATCCGACTTC
This sequence comes from Cyclobacteriaceae bacterium, assembly GCA_035318625.1. Lineage (GTDB taxonomy): Bacteria > Bacteroidota > Bacteroidia > Cytophagales > Cyclobacteriaceae > ELB16-189. The sequence goes on along the minus strand of DATHEL010000010.1, from coordinate 125,172 downwards.
AATACAGCAGAGACCTTCCCTTGAAGATACTTCAAATGGTACTTCGTCATAACGTCCTTCGTCTTCGGGATCGCCTTTCTCAACCTCGCATCCACCTCCTCCAGCCTCACCGTTACGATCGCGGATATATCGCCGGCATATTTATCCAGTCTAGGCGCTGCGTTGATCAGGTCAATCAGCCTCGTCACATAGAGGCGCTGCAGGTTGCGGCGGTAGGTGGTAACGGTGTCGTTGGTGCGCAGCTCATCCCACATCAGCTCGTCGATATCCTCCATGTAGTTCATCAAAGGATAGGTTTTGCCGGGGAACGCCGTCTCCGATTCCACCAGTTTGATCAGCGTGGTCGTGGACGTCATGGCGTTCAGAACCGTCTCTAACGTACTGTTCACCTTTTGTACCGGCATCTGTCCCAATCGCGAAATGATCGCCGTATCGAGCAGCCACTTGGGTTCATTGAAGACATGTCGCGCAAGGAAGTTCATCGCCTCCACCTGGGGCTGTTGTCCTACCGGCTCGAATACCGGCCCGGGCTGGTCCATCGACTTGTTGGTCTCATACGTTCCACCGACGTAAGACAACACGTGATCGAGATAATAGTTGAACTGTTCGATCACGCCCGAGTATATGGTGTTCAGGTTGCGATAGCCCTCATTCTTCTGGTACGTCCATTTGATCAGATTCGGAACGACCCGCTGCAGGTTCTTAATGCCATACTCACCGGCGTGCATGGCATTGTCGCCGATGTCTTCCGCTTGCACGCGAGGATCGTTGCTGGAGAACTCCGATGCAAACCAGAACTTGTGATCTTTCGCTTTGTCGACAACCCACTTGTTGAGAAGGGGTAGCTCCTCTTCGGCGCTGCGTGTCTGCGGAAACCACCGGTACCCCCACTCGATGGCCCACGTATCGTAGGGGCCTACCCTTCCGACCAATCCTTCGAAGGGCACACTGTCTTGCGGCTGTGCTACATAGTTGAATCGCGCATAGTCCATGACCGAAGGACATATTCCGTTCTTCTTCAACCATTGCTTGTCGCGAAGGTTCTCGACCTTTACCGTCGAGCTGGCTCCGTAGTTGTGCGTCAGGCCCAGCGTATGACCCACTTCGTGTGCGGCCACCGAACGAATGATGGACCCCATGAGCTTCTCGTCGAACTTCATCGTTTGAGCGCGGGGATCATTCGGCCCGCACTGTATCATATACCATTGCTGAAGTATCGACATCAGGTTGTGATACCAGTTCACGTGTGTCTCCAGTATCTCTCCGCTCCGGGGATCGGTGATGGTTGGACCGGACGCATTCGAGATCGCTGAAGGCTTATAGACAACCGCAGAATGGCGGGAGTCCTCGAGGCTCCACGCTTCGTTTTCGACCGGCGCTACCTTTCCGACAATGGCGTTCTTGAAACCGGCTTTCTCGAACGCGATCTGCCAGTCGTTGATACCCTGTATAATATAGGGTACCCATGCCTTCGGAGTTGCGGGATCGATGTAGTAGATGATCTGTTTCGTCGGCTCGACGGTGTCGCCGAGGATATACCGTACGACGTCCTCCGATTTTGGTTCCAGGCGCCATCGCTTGATATAGCTCACGGTTTTCACGCCCTGCGGATTGGCGGCGTAGTCGAGATAGCGCTCCGTAAAATATCCGACCCGTGGATCCGAGAACCGTTTCCGCATCGGTTTCTTGGGCAACAACAGAATGGATGTATTGAGCTCGAGTGTAAAATTATTGTCGGTACCGGACTCCTGGTAGGTTTTGATCGTTCGTATTTCCAGGTTCATCGGAAAAGAGACGATGTCCTTGATGTAACACACGCTGGTCACGAGCGAGCCCACTTTCATGGTCTTACGCGCGAGTGCGTTAAAGAACAGGATCTCGTTGTCGCCATTGATATAGTCTGTTACATCGACCAGGCTGCTTTTTCCATTGGGATTGTAGGCGCCGATACCGAATGCAGCGACAAGGGGTTGGAGATTCGATCGCTGAACGGCATCATACATTGCGCTGGATGTGTCGCCGGCGTTCTCTTCGAACGTGATCCGCCGGAGAAATAGCTTATGGCTTGGCCCTTTTTCGAAGCGGATGACGGTGTTACCGATCTGGTCGCCGGCATAACCGGTGTAGTCACGGCGGATCCCGGCCGCACCCTGTGCGATCCGGCTCACCACGAGAAGATCGCGGCCCAGGAGGCTGTCGGGTATTTCGAAATAATAGGAGTCTTCTACTTTATGGACCGTAAATATGCCCTCGCGGGTGATGCTGCCGGGACCGATGATGGAATTGTATCGTTGCGGTGCTGAGAGTTGCGCATTTCCGGCTGGAACAGATGACGGAGTCTCCTGTTTAGGCGTATCCAGCGCGATAGTGATGTTCTGTTGCGGTGCGTCGACCGGCTGGGGCTGCTGCGGGGGGTCCTTTTTCGGTTGCTGTTGCGCAACAACCGCCGATATTAATATAGAGTGGAAAAAAAGAAGTATTACCGCTATCCTCATTAAGAAATCGATTTCGTCGATACATCTCGGGGAAGCCAATGTGGAACCCTGTCATAGAACTGAAAAATTGAACTATAGTTCCTTTAACGCAAGAAACACGCCACTCGTGCCCCAAAGGTCATCACATTTGCGTAATCGCCCGACAAACAAACTTAACCGCAGTTAAATAACTTTATTGAAGCTGTAATGACGCTGGTAAGAATATTTTAAATTCTAAAAAATGTAGATTTGTGACGGCATATGTACACACCTTCTCACACGCCAAGACATATTCTTCTCGCCGATGACGACGATGATGACCGTTTGTTATTTACAGACGTCCTCAGCGAATTCTCCCGCGATTCGAAGCTGACGTTTGCATACAATGGTGAGCATCTTATGAATCTCCTGTACAAAGGCGAGCGTCCGGATGTGTTATTCCTTGATCTCAATATGCCGTTAAAGAACGGTATGGAATGTCTGGATGAGATCCGTGCCGATAAAAATCTGAAGTCTATTCCCGTAGTTATTTTTTCCACTTCATCACATCCCGGAACGATCAACAGGATGTACGAGATCGGCGCACACCTTTACATTCGAAAGCCGAACGATTTCGATAGCCTCCGTCGCGTGATCCGACACGTGCTCGGGAGGGACTGGGTGAACCCGGTCAAGCCTCCCAAAGAGCAATTCGTGCTCGGTCTCTAGTTTAGTTCTCTAGTTAAATCTTAGGTAGAATAACTAACTCAGAATGAAAACTTATTCGCCAATATGTGACGGCGGTAAGTGACCCTTCTCAGCAGCGTTGTAATGATCCAGACCGGAGGCATGATGGCAGTTGCGAGCGCCACGGCCGCCAGGTACGGGAAATCATTGCTTCTCGAAACAAAGATCGCCACGCAAGCCCAGGCAATTACAAAAGGGAAAATGAAATCCTTGCAGCGAGCACATACATAGATGCCGATCAATGCAGCCATGAATATCATACCAATGGTGATCATCACCTGGCTCATTACAGATCCCTGCCAGCCCATGTAAACCAGCACGGTAGAAATATTCGTGATGGTAGCTACAGAAAGCCAGCCGGCCAGGAGGCTAAAAGGAACCGATACCCAGTTGCTATACTCGTCGCGGAGAACAGCGTCGCGGGAAAGGATCAACATGTAGATCGAAAGGGCGAGCATTACTACGATCACTCCGGCGCTGACCCACATCAACTGCATTCTGAATACAATGATCCAGGCCATTGCGAGCAGGTTGACAAGCGCAAATGGCTTTGCAAGATGCCGGTACAGCGGATCGTCGGAACGTGCAGGCATTGCCTGGTAGATCCCGTAAACGATGAAAGTAAAATAGATAATGCCCCAGATACTGAATGCGTAGTCATGAGGTGTGAACAGGCTGCTAAACCTGTGTGTAACATCTTCCAATGAAGGAAGCGAAAGAATATTTATGGAAGCGTAGTTGAACAGTACATTTACCAGCACTGCTATTAGCGCGAACATCCTCCAACCGTCTGCAGGTAATCTTCTGTGTATCATCATCGTAATGTTTAAGACTGGTAGTTTGTGATTGTGTGTGTGGAATCCTGAAATCTTATTTGAATCTCGATTGTGCAATACTCTTTTCGACATCGATCGCCATAAATGCCCGGTTCAGGGCGCTGACGATCTCGACGATCTGCTCGCGCTTGGTGCTCACAACAGCGAGCTTCTCGCCTTCTGATGTGTCGATCTTGACGGCGTAGCGTTCGCGCAGAGCGATGGTGAGCATCAGTCCGCCCATGGCCAGCACCACGCCGACCCATTGAGCCACGTCGCTTGCACTCAAGGGTTCACCTGTGGGTGACCAGTCTGCTGAAAAGTGTGAGTGGAAGGCGTTGGCCAATCCCATGATGGATAGCACTACGCCTGCGATGAAAACGATAAGTCCCGGAAATCTTACGGGTTGAAGTATGGCAATACCGTGTTTCTTAATTGCTTTTAGACGATAAAATCTGTCTTTAACCTGCAGCGTAGACAGAGTCACGACGACGTCTTGTCCGTCGGTATAAAGAATTTCCTCAGTTGCCATATCTCCTCACTTGTTTCGAGAAGACCGGCTTGCAATTATCCGGCCACCGATAGGCCCCTCCAAATGGCTGGGAATCAAAGTTTCTGCCCGCAAATGGCGACTTTTGGAGTTGCAAATCTTTCCACATTCACATAACCCCCCTGCCCACAATGAGGAAATTTATACTTAACCCGCGTGAAGGCCGTCTGGAGGCTGATCTGCGATCCGGAAGGCAAACGTTTGTCATCAATCAAAGTTTTGTTTGATGAGGGAAATCATTGCCCCATAACGTGTAAAGGCAAGTGGACATCACACCACGAATGATGCAATTGTAATTGCGCAAACCAATAAAACACAGGAATGGTACAGTTTTAGTTTGCGATTACGCGAAAGACGTGAGTCATTAAAGAAATGTGTTATGGAAAACAAGAATGCAATAGAAGTATTAAACGACCTTATCAAGATCAATAATGATCGCATTGAAGGTTATGAAAAGGCCGCTGAGAATGTCGGCAAAAGCGATGTCATGTTGAAAACTTTGTTCTATCAGATAGCTGAAGAGAGCCAGGAGTACAAGAAAGAGCTTACCGATCGCGTGAGGGCATTGGATGGCGAACCCGCTACCAGCTCAACTGCGCCCGGCAAGATCTATCATGCCTGGATGGATGTTAAAGCTACTTTCTCCGGCGACGATGCGCTTGCAATGCTCGAAGCATGTGAGTATGGTGAAGATGCCGCATTGAAAGCATACCGCCAGGCTCTCGACCGCAACGAGGAATATCCTGCAAGTGTACGGCATCTCATCGAAGACCAAATGAGCATGATCAAAATGTCGCACGACCTCATTCGTAGCCGTAGAGACGAGTTCAAGGAAGTTCATCATTAAGATTAATCAATGACAGCGCGGTGCGCATATTTGCTACCGGTCTGCCTAGCTGTTCTCGTGAGCTGTAACAACCCTCACGAGAACAGTGAGCGGATCGCCAAAAAGGAAAACGACAAGAATTTCGAGACGAAGTCATCTGAAAAAGAAGCCGACTTCATCGTTGAAACGATCTCGGGTAACTATGCGAACCTTATGCTCTCCCAGCTTGCCCTGGAAAGATCTGAAAACGAAAACGTAAAAGAGATCGCGGAGATAATAGAGAAAAATCACGCGAAGCTCATCAAGGAGTTGAAAGGGTTTGCCAACATGAGAGGCATCACCATTCCGATCGAAGAGAACAAAAATGCACGGAAGAAGCTGGAGAACCTCACAAGCGCCGACAACGCGTCGTTCGACGAGAAATGGTGCCGTGAGCTGACCAACAGACACGAAAAGACAATCGAACAGCTCGAAAACATGTGGGAGCAGACACGCGACCAGGAGCTTAAAACATGGATCAACAGCGCACTGCCAGGACTGCGGAACGACCTGGTAAAGCTGAACTCATGCCATGAGAAGCTGACTATGTAAATGGTTGGAGTCTTATTGGTTATAGCCGGTCTTGGGAGAGCCGGCTATTTTTTTGTTCTTTAAAACAACCGGTATCCAATACCAATTCCAATGACCATCATCAGACTGTAATTGTTGATTGGGCATTGGTATTGGATACCGGTTATTAAGAATCCGGCATCTTGAAATAAATCGTAAACGTCGTCCCTACCGTAGGCACACTCGTTACCTCCACCGATGCGGCGTGGCTATCGAGGATATTTTTAGTTGAAGTCAACCCGAGTCCCATACCGCCCTGCTTGCCAGTATAAAAAGGATCAAATAGTTTCTCGATCTCTTCAGCTGGAATGCCCTTGCCGTTATCGGCGATCGAGATGATCAGGAATCCATCGCGCAGCTCGGTGCTGATGCGCAGGAGTCCCTTCTCCGCCTCCATGGCCTCGGTTGCGTTGATGACGATGTTCAACAGTGCGATCTTGATCTTTTCCCTATCCACCAGTATCCGGGGGAGGTTCTCAGCAAACGTCCTTTCGAGCTTCATGCGATTCAGGTTCAACCGGTCGATGGTGAGGATCAGCGTCTCTTCGAGCACATCATTGACGGGTACAAGCTCGAGGTTGAGGTCGCGGGGCTTCGAAGAATTGAGCATCTCGCCGATAAGCTGTTCGATCCTGTTCGCATTTCTCTCGATGATATCGCTATACACTTTCACAGACGGATTGTCGGAAGGCATTTCGTCTTTGAGCTGATCGAGTGCAAGATTGAGATTGGTCAGCGGGTTCCTTACTTCATGCGCGATGGTCCTCGCGATCTTTCCTGTCATCGAAAGGCGTTCGGCTATCAGCATGTCTTTCTCTGCCTTCTTCCTCATCGTCTGATCGTGAATAATACCTTGATAGCAACAGAACGACGAGCCCAGATCCTGTATAAAGGTACAGTTGATGAGGCATGTTTTCTTTTCCCCATCCTTAGCTACCAGTACCAGTTCAAAATCACGGATCTGTGAATTTGCCTTTATGGTTGATTGGAATTGCACGAAATCTTCCGGACGCTGAAAGATATCGGCGATATGCAGACCTAGTACCGATTCCCGTATGTGTTTGAAGAACCTAAGGAAAGACTCGTTGGCATCTATAATCTTATAGTGTTCGTCGGCGAGGAATATCGGGTCGATCGACCTTTCGAAAAGCGACCGGTATCTTTTTTCCTTTTCGTTTAGCTCGAGAATGATCCTTGCCTGACTGAGCGCATAACGGATGCTGCGTTCGAGCATCGAAGCATTGAGCTCTGTTTTCACCAGGTAATCGGCCGCTCCGAAGCGCGTGGCATCAAGGTCGACCTTTAAGTCGCCCTGCCCCGTCAACAGTATACTCGGTGTGAGTACGCTGTTCTCCTGCGAGAAGCGGATGAGGTCGAGACCTGTTTCACTTCCTAACCGGTAGTCGATCAGGAAGATGTCGTACCCCCCTGAAACCATTTTCTTCCGGGCTTCCTCGGGGCGCGACTCCCAATCCATCTCGAATTTATAAACCGCACTCTCCGCCAGATATTCGCGGGCTAAGAAAACATCGTCCTCGTCATCTTCGATGAGCAGGACTTTGACAGACGTCTTTGCCATACTTGATTAATACTTAGGCAGGGCTACCGTGCTGAACCGATAGATGCCGATTTTATTTTAGTCGATTGGTAAGATAACTATAAAACTCGATCCCTCGTTTTCGACGCTTCGAGCGGTAATGAAACCCCCATGATTCCCCACTATTTTCCGGCAAATGGCCAGCCCTATGCCCGTGCCTTCATACTCGGTGCGTCCATGAAGCCGCTGAAAAATGGTGAATATTTTTTCGAGATATTTTTCATCAAAGCCGATCCCGTCGTCTTTTACTTCGATCCGCGCGTATTTAAGTTTTGGCAGTTGGATATTGAACTCGTTCTGAACATCGCCGCCGCGAACGACTGTGCCGGTCAATTCAACGTGAGTACCCTTTCCGTTCTGGTGGAACTTGATGCCGTTGCTGATAAGATTTTGAAAAAGGCGTTTAATCTGAGACCGCTCGCCGCGGATAGCAGGCAAAGAACCTGCCACAAGGGTAGCTTTCTCTCGCTTGATCTGTCCTTCAAGATCGTCGCGGATCTCGGCAATGATCTCGTTGATGTCGAGATTGTCGGAAAAGTTGAGTGGCCGCGACACTCGGGAGAAAGACAACAGCTCTTCGATCAATACCTGCATACGCGCAGCTGCCGATTGCATTCTTGCGACGTAATCGGATCCTTGTTCCTCCAGGCGTGCCTGATATTTAGTGGTGAGGCGGTCTCCGAATGCACGGATCTTGCGCAAAGGCTCTTGCAAGTCGTGCGATGCAACGTATGCAAACTGTTCGAGGTCCTGATTCGATCGTTGCAGCTCTGCGGTAAACTGCTTCAGCTGGCTCTCGTAAACCTTCTGTTCGGTGTGGTCGAGAACAATACCCAGAATGTCGACCTGGTGTGTCCCCGGATTTTCTTTGGGACGTGCGACTACCATCACATACCGGAATCTGCCGTTGACTTCGATACGATAGCTCATCTCGAGACGATTCTTCCTTATTTTGACCGCTTCAAAAAACTCAGTCGCCGCTTTACGATCTTCGGGATGAACATGGTCCACGAATGAATCCCAGGTGGGTTGGGTGTCCGGGGCTTTATTAAATATCGGGTAAAGCCCGGCCGACCATACAAAATTGCCCGTCGATTCGTACCACTTCCAGCTTCCCATGTTTGCCAGCGTTTCGGCTTCGCTCAACACGAGCTCCCGTTCTTCTTTTGCCAGTCCCTCCTTTCTCAGATTCTGGATCGACTCCCGTAACCGTTCTTCTGCCTGGTCGCGACTGCGCAACGAATCCAGGACGCGAGTGAACAGGAATGTCACCGCTGCAAGGGCGACGAGCGTATAGAGCAGCAATGCGATCGGAGCCGTTGTCCGGAAGTCGGTCTCGTTAGAGATCAAGTTTCGATACTTGGCTTCTTCATGGTCTGTAATATCCTGGGCCAGCTTGCGTACCAGGTTCATGTTGTTCCTTCCGTGAGCGAGAAGGCTGCTCTCGTACCGGTCCATGTATAGCGAGCTTCGTTTGGCGTTCGATAGTATCTGGCTAATGATGGCAAACTGGTTCTCGATCTTATTCTCGAGGGTATCGACTCGTTGCGACTGTATTTCGTCGCCGGCCAGAAGGCTGTCGAGCGTAGCGGTCTGTTGGGGCAACTGCCTTAACGAGGCATAATATGGTTCGAGATAAGCGGTGTCGCGGGTGAGCTGGTATCCGCGATGGCCCGTTTCAGCATCGCGCACGGAAAACATCACGGTTTGGATGGCTGTTAAAACACGATTCGAATGGCGTATCAAACGTACCTCCTCCGTGTAGTTGTTGAGGTTACTGAACGTCAGCAGTGCCACTGAAATCAATACTACCAGTATCCCTAAAAAAAATATTCTCACGTAGGTTCTACTCATTGGGGCAGGCCGTCTACAATTGTGTACGAAAGTCTATGTGCTATTTCGCAACCTTTTATATAAGCTACTAAATCACCTATTACAAACGGTTTAAAAACTGGAACAGTATTTATGGTCATTGGTCAACCATCTTGGGATTTAATTACTTACTAAAATTAATGAGTTTAAAAAACATTGCTTATGAATACAAAATCTAACTTCGGATTGACAGCCTTGCTAACGGTGCTTACCGTGATGGCGAGCAGTGCCTTGATGGCACAGTCGGATCCTACCCCAACACAGTCGGATCCTAATCCAACTGCACGCGTGGGTATCAAAGCTGGTCTTAACGCCAGTAATCTGTACGTCAAAGACGTGAACGACGAAAATGCTCGTTTCGGTTTCAATGGCGGTTTGTACGGTCAAATTCTTTCATCGGAATCATTTGCTATTCAGCCCGAGCTGTTGTTCTCCACTAAAGGCGCTCAGGCCGATTACGGTGGAATCATCAACTCTACTGTTCGTTATAACCTTAACTATCTCGACCTGCCCATTTTGGCGGTGTTCAAGCTCGGACCTTCTGCCGAAATCCATCTCGGTGGTTATGCCAGCTACCTGTTAAGCGCCAACATCGACTACAGTGGCAATTTTGGCAATGGCACCGACCGGGTTGATCGCGACCAGCTGAAAACTTTTGACTATGGTCTTTCAGGCGGCTTCGGCCTCAACTTCGGACCTACGCAAATCGGTGCACGTTACAACTACGGCCTGGTACAAATCGCAGACAGCAACACTGCCAGGAACATCCTTGGTAATTCTAAAAACTCCGTTGCTCAATTGTATATCGCTCTCAATCTGAATCGCAATCAGGAATAAGCTAAGAGCAGCAACAAAAAAAAGAGGTATCTCGGAAACGGGATACCTTTTTTTATTGTACATCTCAAACCTAGACGTTAATGTTGTAAAGCTTCAGCTTGTTATAAAGGGTTTTGCGGTCGATCTTCAGAAGCTCCGCGGCTTTCGACTTGTTGTAGTTGGCCTTCTCGAGCACATCGATGATCGCCTGGCGTTCGGCACTGCCGGCAATTGACTTCAACAGCCCGACCTTCTCTTCTTCCACGTGACCGTTCGTGCTCACCGGTGCATTATTCGCATGCACGATCTCCTGGGGAAGACTGTCGAGCTGAATTGTATCTGTTAATGTGAGCAGAACAGAACGTTTCACCACGTTGTTCAATTCACGGAGGTTACCGTGCCAGTAGTAGTTTGTAATGAGGTCTGCCGCTGCCGCTGAGAATCCCTGTACGTTCTTGTTCAGGGAATGGTTGGACTTCGCCAGGAAATGATGCGCAAAGTGTATAATGTCTTCCTTGCGTTCGCGTAAAGGCGACAGCTGTATTTTGAATTCGTTGAGACGGTGATAAAGGTCTTCCCTGAACTTGCCTTCCTTCACCGACTTATTAAGATCTTCGTTTGTTGCAGCGATGATTCGCACGTCGATGCCGATGTCTTTGGTCGCGCCGATGCGTTTTATCCTTCGCTCCTGGATGACCCGAAGCAACTTCACCTGATTCTCATAAGAAAGGTTGCCGATCTCGTCCAGGAAGATCGTTCCCTGATCCGCAAGCTCGAAGCTGCCCTCTTTGTCGTTCACTGCGCCGGTAAATGCACCTTTGACGTGACCGAAGAGCTCGCTGCCGGCCAGCTCTTTCGGGAGCGCACCGCAGTCGATAGCGACGAATGGTTTATCTGCACGTTTGCTGAGCCGGTGGATTGCCTGCGCGACAAACTCCTTACCAGTACCGGTTTCACCGTGAATGATGACAGACAGGTCGGAAGGAGCGATGAGCTCGACGTGGCGCTGAACGGTCGTAGCCTGAATGCTTCTCCCCACTATATATTCGTTCGGAGGCTGTATGCCGTTTTCGCGATGGCGCTTCGATTCGGTCTTACCGTTTTCCGACTGATTGACGGGGATCTCACCAGCCTTTCTCTTTTCGTTTTTGGAGATGGTCTCCTGGATCGTGACCAGAAGCTCATCGGGATATAATGGTTTGGTAACGAAGTCACTGGCTCCGTACCGGAATGTTTCTACAGCGGTCTTCACATCGGAATATCCGGTGATGATGATCACGGCTGTCTGCGGACGAAGCAGTTTTATCTTCCGAAGCGCGTCAACGCCGGTCATATCGGGCAGGCGGTAGTCGCACAGCACGAGGGAGTAATCCTTTGTGCGAAGCTGCTTGAGGCCCTCGTCGCCGTTGTTGGCGACGTCGACGTCGTAGTTGTTCTTATTAAGGAACCTGGAAAGCACCAGGCAAATGTCCTTGTCGTCGTCGATAATCAATACTGGGAGCATAATGAATCGGTTTTTATCAAAAGATTTTAGGGTTGTTGATTCAGCGTCTGCAATCGTTGCAGTGCGTCGCTGATCGATTTATTAGTAAAAGGCTTCGGCACAAATAGAGTGGCGCCTGCCTGAAGAGCTTTTTGCTTTTCACTGTCGTATGCACTGATCACGATAATAGATGCATTACGGTTCGATCCATTCAGAGAAGATATCAAGTCATATCCGGATCCGTCGGTAAGATTCAGATCCACGAATATCATATCATAGGAATTTTTTGAGAGGCGTTCCAGGGCGTCTTTGATGGTAAGACAATACGACACTTCCTGACCACCTTTTTCAAGATGCAGCTTCAAAAGTGTGCATATGTCGACTTCATCGTCGACGACGAGGACTTTACCCATTTGCGAGCCTTACTTTTCTCAAGCTTGACACCTGACGAGGACTTTACCCATTTGCAAGTCTTACTTTTCTCAAGCGTGACACCTTCGGAGTTCTATTTATGTTTCTATTCACTTTAATCACCGTACTGTCGAAACCCGCCTTATCGGCCGGTTGAAAAGGAAAGAACAATTTCAGAAGGGCAAACACGAGGCCCATCGTGAGAACGTATCCAAGGGCAAACACACCCAGCAGCATCAAAATCTCTTTCATAATCGTTTGCGTTTGACCACGCCCAAGCGAAAAATTATGCCAGTGCCCTTCCAGCGCCGGAAGCAGGATTTCACCTTAAAAGTGTGGAAAAAAATACCCAGAAACTAGGGCGTGGATCCCCCACATTCAGCCTTTCACCCCCTCCCACCCATGCCGGAATGCCATTTCGCCGGTGGCACGAATTTGAGAAGAGGGATAACAAAACGTATAGAATATGAGCAACCTACTTTATGCCATTGCAGTCATCTTTATCATTGCATGGGCTCTTGGCTTTTTTGTTTACAGCCTGGGCTCTGTGGTGCATTTGCTGCTGGTCATTGCAGTGATCGCGATCCTCCTTCGCTTGATACGTGGAGAGAGGATATAAGGAAGAGAGGCCTACAGGAGGTCCACATTATTAAATGAGACCCATCCAAAGAACTCTATTAAAGGCAGCACTGATCACTATCGTCAGTGCTGCCATTCTTTTATTCACCGCCGGCATTATTCTCTCGGCTATCGTTACCGGGAAAGTCAAGGCAAAGCTCGAATCGGCCAATGCGCAGATCGGCTCCTTGAGCATTAATCTCTTCACGCGCGCGGTCACGATAAAAAACTTCGAATGGTCGCCGGCAGCCCGGCCGATCTGCCAACCCGATTCCTCGAACTCGGGCCCACACAGTGTCATTATACACGATATACGCGCTAGCGGCATTCACTTAATGTCACTCTTCCGCGACCACCAGGTGAGCGTCCGGAAGATCGAGATCGAAAACGGCTCAGTTTTCATTAACCGGAGCTTCAAGACTTGTGATACGCCGGGCACCGACTCGATCAAATTCAAAGGGTTCGACGTCGATCTGCTGTCGATCCAGAACATCGCAATACGCATCGCGAAAGACACCGTCAACCAATGCACAGGAAAGGCGGGTCTGATACTACATTACGTCGCTCTCGACAGCGCGGCCTCCTGGCGCAACCTTTCGGCCTACACGATGAAGAATATCGAGACGACCGTCCGTGAATTGAAAATAGAGAACTGGGACGAACTGTATGCTTTCCAAATGAAGGAAATAAGCTTCGACAAGGAGCTCATGAGGCTCCACATCGATTCACTGGAGCTGATACCCCAGGTCGAGAAAAAGGATTGGGGAAAGAAAGTGAAAAGCCAGGTCACCCGTACCACGATGGTTGTGGGTAATATCCTTGCCGAAGGCGTAAACATGGCTGTGCACATGCAAGACACCTCCATTATGGTTTCGGCGATCGACATCAACGGACCCGCAGTACATGCCTATAAGGACAAAAGGTATCCATTCACGCGCAAGGATAAATTCCCATTGCCAATGGAGGCGTTCCGTGCGATGCATATCAGCATCGAGGTAGATTCGATACGGATACACGACGGCTCGATCACCTATGAAGAGTTTCCGGTGGAAGGGTTTCGCCCGGCACACATCTCATTCGAAGACTTGCAGGCTACGATGAGCAGCGTGAACAACCGCGACTTCAAAAACATGACAGGTTATTCGACACTCCGGGCTTCAGCCCATATAATGAAGACGGGCGAGGTCAATGCTACGTTCAAGCTGCCCCTGGAAAAAAATAAACGTTACTCTGCAGAAGGATCCGTGAAGAACCTTCCGTTGAAAGAGCTAAACCCTCTTATCAAAGACATTGCATTCATAGAGATCGCCTCGGGACAATTGAACTCCCTGGACTTCGCCTTTACGTATGACGACATCGGATCACAAGGCCAGTTGCGTTTGGACTATGAAAATCTGAGGATCTTAAGCCTTAAAAAAGAAAAAGAAGGCGATGTGGCTGCGTTCAAAACACTGCTGGTAAACACCGCCATGAAGAATGCTGAGACGCTTACGGGCGAAATTTCGGTCCAGAGAAATCAGCGCAAAGCAGTATTCAATCTTTGGACGATATCAATCGTTGATGGAATGCGCTCAGCATTATTACCTCGAAGAAAGGATAAGGGCACTAAGGCCAAGTGACGTCTGCAATTATTTGTGTGCCAGGCGGATCCCTTCAGGATCGTCGTCGGCGAACTCCAGCTCGAGAATACGGTCAACTTCCGCAGCATGTTTGTAAAAATCCTCGTCCCCGATCGATTTAGCGGTTTTACGAGAGGTCGCGTTGCGGGAGGCGTGTCTCCTGGAGACGCTGCGTCCTGTGTGCTTGCGGGTGGGTTTGTTCATGACAATATTCTTCTGGTTGGGGAACACCCACAGCAAAAACATGCCATTAATTAAAAAGGCCTCTCCTATGCAGGAAAGGCCTTTTTAACGTGTTTTAGCCGTCGAAAAAGGGCTACACGGCGGTTCTACGATTCTACATTCTGCCCCGGGGCTTTCTGGGTCCGTCGTTCCATGGTCCCATAGATGTAATCCCACATAGGCGACGATACACCGAAGATGATCTCACCGTCGCGATAGTGGTGGATACTGTGATTGATCCAAAGCTGCCTGAACATATTCTTCGGTGGTTGGTGGATGTGAACCAGGTAGTGAACGAGCAGATAACTGCCATAGCCTACGAGGAAACCGGCCGTGAATGAGAAGGCATAGTCGCCAAGAATGAACCTGAAGACGATCAATAAAACCGTTGCAACGGTAATGCTGAGAAGCGGCGGCATCGCGATCCTGTCTTTGTCCTTCGGATGGTGATGGTGAACTCCATGCATCGTGTATTGAAATTTCGTGCGGGCCTCTGTGGTGGTCGGTATATGGAACAGAAATCTGTGCACCAGGTATTCTATCCAACTGTACACCACCCATCCCAGGAAAAACAATCCGACCGTAAGGCCGATCGATAACGCCGTATTCGCGGCACTCCAGAATAGAAGTGCCACCGCATATAAACCGAATAAAGAGACGGGCACAGAAATGTGCGACCGGGTCAATCTCTCCAGGATCGGGTTGTTAAATAAGCGTTCGGTACCTGCATTCTCCACTTTCATATCTTAACTCGGTTTGGTTGTCTTCTTCTTTTTTTCTTTACGCAGTTCCTTCTTTTGTTTTCTCTCCTGCCTACGTTCAGCCCTGGCCTCAGCCTTGGTTTTTTCTTTGCCTGGGCCGGCCTTGTCGCCGTTGCCGCCCTCCAGGCTATCGGCGAACTGAACGGTATTGTCAGTGTTCCTATCAAACGCTTGTACGAAAGCATTTTGAAAAATGTTCCAAACAGTGGGCCAAACTCGTGTATTCACATTGTTAAGATCGCCCTGAAGCGGAACTTTGGTCGCAAACTGGTCTTCTTTCTGATTTTCAAATACCTCCGTGACCAGGCCAACAAACGCCTGCCACAGAAGGTTTAAAGGTTTCTCTTTATCCTCTTCCAGGCTGAGTACTTTTACATTAACGGCAATGGGTTTAACATATCCGGCAACGATTCCGCTGTCGATAGTGATCTCCGAATACAGGTTGAACGATCCCCGTTCGACATCGACTTTCGCGTAGGCCTTGAAGAAATCATTGAGTGCAGGCATATTTATCTGCTCAAACTTCATATCAAGGTCCATGTCGGGAATTTCCTTCATAACGTTGATCCCCATGTTTATTATTAAACGGCCCCCACCGATAGACGTAGCAGTCGCTGAAATAGTGGATGGAAGGCGCTCTTCCTGCTTGGAAGCGTTGTTCAAATTCGTGGCAACCGCATTGAGCTCGGTCAGACTGATGGTGACTTTTGGCTTCGTCGTGAAGTCGTGGAAGCTTATCACCCCATCATTAATTTCCATCCTGTTGATTTTCAGGGGCATAAGGTCCTTGATGGGTTTTGTCCAGTCGACGTCCTCCCCGGACTGATTGGCGGTGCTATCGGTTTTCGAGTTCCCACCGATAAAATTGAGCTTGGGTTTTTCAAAAGTGAGTTCTCCCACCACGGATCCCTCGAACAGCGCCCGCCACTCGACCGACAGATCCGCGCGGGGAATATCCACGAAAGGGACCTCCTCGTTGCCGTTGACCTTGAACACCTTCAGACTGTCGATCGTATAGGCGCCCCGGTATAAATGAATATCGACGTCATATATCGATCCCCGATATCCTTCCAACTCTGAAAGGACTTTGTTAACATAGCGCGTTACGAAATAGTCCATCGACAACCGGGCTGCAATCAGCACCAGTAAAATGCCGCCTATCCAATACCACTTTTTCGAAATTTTTCTTTTTGTATTCATTTTCTTCCTCTCATTTCTTTTCCACTTCAACCGATCGAACCTTTACCGCAGTCTGTATAGGTTGTACTGCCGCTCCTGATATCCTTGCGTAGACGCACGTCAGCTCCGCCCCGAAGAGGAATATCACGGTAGAGTAATAGACCCATAGCAAAATGATGACCAGCGAGCCCGCGGCGCCGTATGCCGAATTGAGCGAGCTGTTGCCCAGGTAGAATCCTATCAGATACTTGCCGGCGGTAAAAAGCAGGGTGGTCATCAATGCGCCAACCCACACGTGTCTCCATTTGATCTTTGCATCGGGTAATACCTTGAATAACAGTGCGAAGATCAGGGTGATAAAAGTCAGCGAGATCACGATGTTCAACCCAGTTACCAGGTAAAGTGTGATTCCCTCCATGATCCGGGTCAGCATTCCCTGAAAGACCACGAGTATGGTGTCGATCACCAGGGACACGAGCAAGACAAATCCAAAGCTGATCACCATAGCCAGCGATACCAGCCGGTTGATGAGGTACTTCAACCACCCCCGTTCTGGTTTCGGTTTGATCCCCCAGATCTTGTTGAGGCTGCTCTGCAACGACATGAACACAGTTGTCGCACTGAGCACCAGTGTAATGATACCAATGGTTTTCGCCCACCACCCGGTCTTGTCGACCGCGGCCTGGAGCAATATGTTCTCGATCTCTTTCGCTGTATCGTGTCCGATCAGTCTGCCTACCTGGTTGATGAGCTCGTCCTGAACGACGTTCCTCTCATAAAACGTGGAACCGATCGCAAGTGCGATGATCAGTATGGCGGGCATGGAAAAGATGGTCGAGAAGGCGATGGATGAGGCGTAACTGAAGGAATCGTCTTCAAAAAAATCCCTTACAGTTTCCTTCAAAACAGTCCACGACGAGGCGAAAAATAGTTTCATTCGGACTGCGGCTAACAAGAAACATTCCCAAATAGAAAATGCACGGCGGTGATCCGGTACGACATAGTGGGAAATAAATCATCAAAAGAATGGGGATGCATTACCCCACGACAATGGATGTCAGAGCCCATGCAGGAGTCGATGGGCTTTTCTGCCTTGGCACGATAATATACCCTCCCGGGTAAAACCATCACACATGGAGAGCCAAATCTCTTCTCCCTTTTATAAGCGTTTAGCGTTTAACCTGATTTCTGTTTGCCTGATTGGTCTCATTATCATCTACGGCAAGTCGATCGTTGTTCCGCTTGCTCTTGCCGTCCTATTTGCCAACCTCCTTCTGCCGGTCACACGATTTCTTACCAAGAAGCGCTTTAACCGTCCGCTTGCGATATTGGCCCCGCTGGTATCTGCAATTCTTGTCATTGTAACGATAGTGGTGTTGTTGTCTGCGCAGGTGGGAAATTTCCTGGAGGATGTTCCGGCATTGAGTGAAAAGGGTACGGAGCTGGTCGGCAATCTCCAGCAATGGATCGACGAGCATGCTCACATGAGTGTGCGCAAGCAGAACCAGTATTTCCGGCAGGGCATGGACAACCTGAAAGAACAGGCTCCCAAGCTCGTTGGTGTAACGTTCGTTTCGATCGCCGGCGTGGTGACCTACCTGGTGCTGATACCGATCTTCACCTTCCTGACGCTGTACTACCGGAAGACCATTAAGGAATTTCTCGTGGGTGTTTTCAAAAACGGGTCGACGAGAAAAGTAAATGAAGTACTGGAAGAATCGACAACCGTGGCGCAACAATATATGACCGGGCTGTTGATCGAGACGGTGATCGTTTTCACATTAAATGTGATCGGTTTCCTCATCATAGGAATAAAGTACCCCGTTTTTCTCGCCTTATTGGCTGCGATCCTGAACCTCGTGCCTTATGTCGGCATCCTCGTAGCGAATCTCCTGTGTATGGCGACGACCCTCCTGACGTCCGACAGGTTAAGTGACGTGGTGTGGGTTGGAGTGGTGCTGGGATTGGTCCAACTATTCGATAATAATTTCGGAATGCCGGTGATTGTCGGCAATAAGGTGAAGATCAACGCGCTTGTAACGATCATCGGTGTACTGATTGGCGGGGCGATGTGCGGGGTGCCTGGCATGTTTCTGGCAATTCCGTCGATAGCGGTCCTCAAAATCGTATTCGACAAGGTGCCGGAGCTGAACCCATGGGGAATTATGCTGGGTGATGACGAGTCGAATTCGGCTGCGGCTGAGACGAGTAAGTCGAAGCTCAGTTTCCTGAAGAGAAAACATAAAATGAAGAAGGAAAGCGGGGAAGAAAAACTAGTAAACCAATAGATCAAAAAAATTATGAAAACAAGTAAGGTTATAGTAGGACTTGCGGCTGCAGCAGTCGCAGGCGCGGCGATTGGGATGTTGCTTGCACCGGAAAAGGGCAGCGATCTTCAAAGGAAGATAAAAGAAGAAGCCAACAAATGGCTCGACGAGGTAAGGAAGCTCCTGAACCAGGGAGTTACAGCCAGCCGCCAGTTGCGCCAGGCAGCTGAAGATGAAATTGAAGAGGTGAAGTCGAATTTGAAGCCGATCGAGGATTAACCGGTCGATGATCAAATCTATTTTGTGATGGAAGACGTGATGGAAGAGCAGGAAAGGCCAGCCGAAAAGCTTATTGCTACGGCGGGGCAGATGATCGAAACCTACCGTGATCTGATGACCTTGACGGTCGTTGAGAACATTACGCGTGGTGTATCGGTGAGCGTCGTCGGGATTATATCGCTGGCGACTTCGTGCTTTGTCGTTCTCTTTGGCGCGCTGGGCCTTGCCTGGTGGATAGGCGAAGAGATGAATAATATGAAAGCCGGGTTTTTTATTGCGGGGTCGGTCTTCCTGCTTCTTCTCATCGTCGTACTCCTTATTGCCCGAAAGACATTATTGCCGTGGATCCAGGACATGGTTATCAAAAGCATCTATGAAAAAGATCAGTAACCTTCATGACCTGGCTGCGGAAAAGCAACGTCTTCAGCAACGGCTGACGCTGCTGAACAGGGAAATGAATACCGATGTAGAAGAGATCAAGGAACGGTTCAAACCGATCACGAGGATCATATCGTTCTTCACCGGGCAGTCGCAACATTCCGGCAATGGAACGCAAGCCAACCCGAAAACCTCGCTGTTGAAGATGGGTGCAAGCCTGGGATTCGACATGTTGGTTGGTTCGAAGCTGAAGAAGGCGGGATGGCTTGCGCGTTTGATAGTGCCCCCGCTCCTGAGAGGTATTTCTTCGACCGTGATCAACAAGGTGAAGAAGACCGCCTGATCCCACGAAAACTCTTTGAAGTGTTCTCTCTACATCTTGTGAAACAAAAGAAACACTTCGGTAAGTTTTTAACTGAAGTATACTCTGTTGCTTAACGCCATATACAACGAACTAACGGGCACAGTGTACTATTCAACTGTTGTTCCTGCCAGTTTACGACATCGGTCTGTTATTTGAATACCTAGGGTAAAAACTGACCAAAAATGAAATACACAATCGGAATTTTAAGCGTAGGTATGGCTGCCCTCATGATGAGTTGCGACTCAAAGGAAAGGGCACAGCTTCAGCACAGGGTAGACTCCCTGAGTGCCGAGCTGCAGGCCAGTAAACAGGTGGAAGCAACAATGGCCGAGGTAGGCGTATTGATCGACTCGATCGATGCCAATCGCCTGGCCTTGCGTGCACAGATGGTAGAGGGAACATCCTATACCGATTATATCAAGAGGCTAAAGGACATCAACGTTCACATTACTGAAACCAAGCACAAGATCACAGAAATGGAAAAAGCAGTTAAGTCTGCTAAAGGATCCAGCGCTGTTGCTTTGAAGAGAATCAAGCAGGATCTGGAGCTCCGTTCGCAGGAAGTACTTGCACTCCAGGTTGAGATCGAGAAGATGCGTGATGAGAATAGAAGGTTGGCATCGGATATAACCGTTAAGGATTCGACGCTCACCACCCGTGAAGAAGTGATCAAACTGCGCGAACAGGATATTGCTTCTCTGGAAAGTCTGGTGAAGGACATCAATGAGCAAACTAAAGTGAAAGTAGCTAACCTGTATTATGCACAGGCTCAAGCACTGGAAACTGCCGCTCAGAGGACGAAATTCGCACCCAAGAAGAAGAAGAACACAAAGCGTGAAGCTCTTGAGCTTTACAAGCTTTCACTCTCTCTTGGAAAGACAGAAGCCGAAGCGCGCATAGCTGAGCTTGAAAAAGATCTTGGCTAATTAAAAGGCAACCAAACGGTGATCCACCGATCATCGTGCCTTCTGGTGATCCCGGGCCTCATGGCTCGGGATTTTTTTATGCTATAAGTCAAAAAAAATTCCACACACTAAGGTTAAAAAACCTCTCCCCCGCGTTGCGTTAACGTTTGCATTTATGGTACACTTCTTTCTTTCTATACGTCATATTTTAACTAAACAATAACGTTTATGAAATTCAATAGATTGATGATCGGGGTGGTTGCGCTTTTTCTGTTAGCTACAGCCAATGTCTCCGCACAGGATAATCTCCTGAAAGACTGGACACAACTCGGAACACGCGTGGTTGATTACACGCTTGACCATGACGTTGTATCCCTTAACAACAGCAAGGAAGCTTTTAACCAACTGAGAGTAAGTGTTAAAGGTGGCGCATTGAACATGCACAAAGCCACTGTACACTTTGCCAATGGCGACAAGCAGGATATCGATTTCCCGGAAGTTGTATCCGGTGAGACCGGTGGAAAAGTGATCGATCTGAAGGGGAACAACCGCGTGATCGAGAAAATCACGTTCTGGTATGATACCAAAGCCAACTCGACCGAAAAAGCTACCGTAGAAGTATGGGGCAAAAAGGCCTAACGGTCTTTCGGTCTTTGATGAACGTAAGTAATTCCGTTAATCTGTTTGACGGGATTACTTACTTCTTACAGCTTTGTCCCACACCGCGCTCTGACTTCCCTTGATAAGCCGCCCCAATCCCTGGTACACGGATAGGTTCATGAAAAGAAAGTAGTAGGGAACGAACAATATTCTCAAACCGATCTTACGGTCCTTCAGCAAATAACCCAGTATGGCAACCAAATAAAATAATGTCTGCGCAAGAAGGAACATCTGGAAAAATGCACTGCCGGATGCGGCAAGAAATGCATTGCTGATCAGAAGCAACAACAAACTCAACGGCGCCAGCGTCCATCGCAACATGCGGTGTGATACATATTGAAAGCTCAGCCAGCCGTATTTGAAAAAATTCATTAGTGGCGTGAAGTGCCATACTTCGATCAGTCCCCCCGCCGATATTCTTACTTTTCTTTTTTTCTCTTCTGCTATCGAAGCTGAAGCAGTCTCCATCGCATACGCGTCGGGTTCGTAGATCACACGGTAACCGGCTTTAGCAATGTTCATCGACAAACGGAAGTCTTCGATGAACACACCCGGCGGTACCTCCTCGTACATGCTGGTTCGTACTGCCAGCAATTCGCCTGCTGCGCCCACTACGGTGTTGAGCTGTGAGTCCCATTTCTTCAACAGCGATTCATATTTCCAGTATGCTCCTTCGCCGGATCCTGCTGCATTTTCAGCGTCGCTTAGCTGAACCCGTTTTTCGCCAGCGACGGCGCCTACTTTCGGGTCTTTGAAATGGCGGGCCAGTAGCTTTAGGGCCTCGCGATTCAGAATGGTGTTTGCATCGCAGAAAACCACGATTGGCGTTTTGACCATTTTCATGACCCGGTTTACAGCCGCATTCTTGCCGCGCCTTGCATTTTCGTGGAAAACCTCGAAATCAGCGTTTCCTCTGACAAGGTCCGCACTGTTATCTGTCGATCCGTCGGTTACAAACCAGAACTTTCTCTTATCAACCGGATAGTCCAACTCGGCCGTGTTCCTGATCTTTTGTTCCAGGATATCTGCCTCGTTATAACAAGCCACAAGGACCGTAACCTCGGGAAGCTCGGTGTCGGAGTAGAAGATGGTTTTACGCGGTGTAAGAACTTTCCTGAGCTTAACCAATATCCCGAGCAGGATAGGATAGCCCAGATACGTGTAGATGATAATACCCAGCGAAGCCCAGAATACGAGCTGAAGTGCTGAGTTAAGGGCTGGATTAGAGAACATTAATAATTTAGAGTAGAATTCTGAGGTAGTAAAAATCGTAAATTTCAAGTCTTTTCCCCCTCAATTTTTTCGAAGTCATGTTGAAAGTTGGCCTTAACAGACATTTTCAGAGGTGCCTTTTGGTGCTAGCCGTCCTATTGCTTTTCGGGGCTGCAGCCAGGGCGCAAACTCCTACGTTTAGCAGCACCGCGGTAGAGACTGGTACCTACGGCACTCTATATATATATGATATCACCACCACTCACTCGAGCCCCGTCACCATTTCGGCCACAGGGGTTCCTACGGCGTGGATGACTTTTACCGACAATGGAAACGGCACTGCCGTGCTGACCGGCATTCCACCAGCTGTCGGAAACTTTCCGATCACGTTGAGAGTCGCGGATGCCCTTCTTCCAATATTCTTCTCCGAACAGAGCGTCAATCTCGATGTTTCGAAAGCAGTGCTGACCGCGACCGTTGGAAATACTACGAGAGAATACGGCGATCCGAACCCCACTTTCCCCATAAGCTATACAGGCTACAAATTTTCTGACGATGCCAGTGCCATAGAGGAATTTCCGACTGCCGGTGATAATTCCATTGTTGGATCAACAACTGTGGGGAATCACTCAATTGGCCTTCTGACTCTTGGGTCGGATGATCATTATACATTCTCGGGAGTAGCCGGAAATCTGGCCATCACACCAGCCCCTCTTACGATAACTGCCGAGAATAAATCGAAAGCTTACGGCGATGCAAACCCGTTATTCACTTTGGCATATTCCGTATTCAAAAATTCTGAAACTGCAACGACACCGGGTGTATTCTCGTCCCCTGCAGTGGCTGATGCGGCAAGCATAAGCGAAACAACACCGGTGAGTAATCCAGCCATTACTGTTTCGGGTGGAGTGGCAGCCAATTATACAATCACCCGCGTTAGCGGCACGCTTACAATCAACAAAGCACACCTTACCGCTGTTGCCAACGATAACACAAGGCCATACTTTGCAGCAGAGCCGCCGTTTACGATTAGCTACATCGGCTTGAAGAATGGTGAGCTTGGCAACGTCATTGCCAACCCTCCTACCATCCAACCGGGATTCACCCAAACATCGAACGCAGGAACATATTCGATCGGCCTCCAAAACTCAACGGGCTCCGACGAAAATTATGATTTCACGGGTTATACCGCGGGCACGATGACCATTACCAAGGTCGCCCTTACCGCGAAGGCAAATGATGCGTCGAGACCATTTGGTTCGCCCAACCAGAGCTTCTTCCCTATTACTTATACCGGTTTTGTAAGTGATGACGATGCGGGCGACATCAGCACGGCGCCAATAGCAGGTACGGGTGCTGTACCGGCTACTCCCGTGGGTACAGCTTCCTCCATCGATGTGGACATCGATGATGCAATAGCCACGAACTATACGTTCAATCCTGTTTCAGGTGTGCTTACGATCACGAAAGCAACACTGACAGTCACTGCTGATTCGAACTCTAAAGTTTATGGTGCACTCGATCCCGCCTTTACGGTCGTTTATTCGGGCTTCGTTAACAATCAAACACTCGACGACATTACGACAAAACCAACCGCTTCGCCAGGTCCGAACGTCGAGGATGCGGGTTCGTATACGATCACTCCGGGTGGTGGGGCCGATGAGAGCTATGATTTCGCATACGTAACCGCTCCTTTCATCATTACTAAAGCTGTGCTTAATGCTACGGCCGACAATAAAACGAAGCCCTATGGAACTGTTAATCCTATCTATACAGTCTCCTACTCGGGGTTTGTGAACGGTGATGTTCTGGCGGAGATTGACGCAACCCGCCCTACGGCCAACACTCCTCCCCAAATCGATGACAAAACTCATGTTGGCAATAACTATACGATCGGTGTTTCCGGTGGACTGGATAACAACTACACGTTCAATTATATTCCTGGAATACTGACAATCACGAAAGCAACTCTGACGGCCACCTCTGATGCAAAGTCTAAAGTTTACGGTACCCTCAATCCGCCGCTTACGATCACTTACACGGGATTGCTCAATGACGATGTTCCGAATGAAATCGATACACCTCCGGGCATTTCTACGCCAGCCCAACAATACTCGCCTGCCGGGTCGTATCAAATCGACCTTGACAATACCGGAAGCGACAACAACTACAATATCATACTTGTTGAAAACCTTCTGACGGTTACGAAGGCCACGCTTATTGCCACGGCTGTTGATAAGACACGAAAATATGGCGAGCCGAACCCACTGCCCTTTACAGTAACCTACACTGGCTTCCTGGGGAGCGATGGACCAGGCACAGGGGCGATCACAACGGCGCCTACTATGTCGACCGCAGCTGGCAATACTTCGCCGGTAACAAACTATGCGATTACCTTTAATAATGATGGCGTCGCACCTAATTACAATTTCTCGTATGTACCGGGAAATCTGAGCGTCACTAAAGCGATGCTCACTGCGAGGCCAAACGACGCATCGAGGAAGTATGGCGAGGCAAATCCCCTGTTGTTCCCGGTTTCGTATACCGGTTTTGCAAATGGTGAAACAGAGCTCGTGATTGCGACTAAGGTAAACATCACGGATTCACATACCAGTACAAGCTCGAACGCAGGGCCCTACAGCATTGATGCTGCCGGCGCGAACGACGAAAATTATGATTTTACTTATGTCCCCGGCGTTCTCACGGTAACGAAAGCTCCGCTCACGCTGACGGCGGCCGGGCAAAGCCGCCCGTATGGTTCAGCTAACCTTCCGTTGACCATCAACTACACTGGTTTTCAAAATGGCGAAACATCAGACGTACTGGACGATAACCCGCCGACCAACCCAAAACCTTCCGCATCTACCCTTGCCGACGAGACGTACCCCGTCGGTAACCACACGATCGCTGTAAGCGGGGGCATTGATAATAATTATGCGTACACGTTTGTTGCCGGAACGCTTGCTATCACTAAAGCGACATTGACCGCGAAGGCCGATAACCGGACGAAGCCCTTTAATACACCTAATCCGAATCCTTTTACAATTAGCTACACCGGATTTCTGAATGGTGATAATACAACTGTGTTCAATGCGCCTAATTCACCGCCGGGTGCGTCTACGACAGCAGCAGTAAATGCACCGGTTGGAACCTATACCATCAATGTTACAGGCGGTTCCGCTGCCAACTACACTTTGGCCTATGCTTCGGGAATGCTCACCATTGAAAAGGCTACGCCTGTTGTGACCTGGTCGAATCCTGCTACAATGACCTATGGACCGGCCCTTGGAGCAACGCAATTGAATGCGACGGCCAATGTAGCCGGTACATTCGATTACCACCCTGCAGGCGGAACTGTCCTGAATGTCGGTGCAAACCAGGTGTTGTCTGTTGACTTCGCTCCTTCCGACCCAGGCAATTATAACCCCGTGAACGGAACGACGGTGATAATTAACGTGATCAAACAGACGCCGATCATTACGTGGCCTAATCCTGGAGCAATTACATTTGGGACAGCGCTGAGTGCCACTCAACTGAATGCAAGCTCAAATGCTCCCGGCGACCTGGTTTACGATCCACCCCTCAATCATGTACTGAATGCAGGGAACCATAATTTGACCGTGGATTTTAACCCCAGCGGTCCCAACGCCAACAACTACAATGCAGTTCTAGACGTCACGCGTGTTATCACGGTGAACAAAGCGACTCCGGTAATAACATGGGCCAATCCTGCTCCCATCCCATACGGCACGGCACTGAGTTCCACTCAACAAAATTCAACGTTCAGTGTACCCGCTCAACTTCCCGAATATTCACCTTTAGAAGGCGCCATCCTCCCGGTCGGTGCTAACCAGGTGATCCAGGTAACCTGGAAACCGGTTGACCAGCAGAATTATAACAATGTTACCGGGCAGGTGCTGATCACCGTAGTTAAGGCGACACCGGTCGTTACATGGGCGACTCCTGCCGACATTACATACGGCACACCGCTGAACACCACGTCGCATTTGAATCCTGTCGCCAGCGTTGCCGGTGTGTTCGCATTCAACCATGCTCCAAATACGGTACTGAACGCAGGTGCGTATACGTTAACTGCCACGTTTACTCCCGACGATCAAACCCGCTATAACGTTGTTACCGGTATTTCGACGACCATTAATGTTCTTAAGGCAAACCCTGTCATTACATGGCCGGCACCCGGACCGATCACATACGGAACACAGTTGACTGCAACACAATACAATGTATCTACAGGCGTTGCTGGAGCATTCAGCTATGATCCGCCGTTGACAAGAGTGCTTGACGCCGGCGCGAATCAAACTTTGACAGCGACATTTACGCCCGCCATTCCGGCGAACTACAATACGATCGTTACCACCAGGACAATTACGGTGAACAAGGCTAACCCGGTAATCACATGGCCCAACCCTGGAGCCATTACGTACGGAACTCCGCTCACCGTAGGTGTTCAATTGAATGCCTCTGCCAATGTACCCGGACAATTTTTCTACTATGACCCGGAGCCCAACGATATCCTCAATACAGGAGTTAACCAGGTGCTTTCGGTACGGTTTGAACCGACGGACCTGTTGAATTACAATATTATTCCGACCGCTACGGCGCTTATCACAGTCAACAAGGCTACGCCTGTTGTCACATTCCCGACACCGCTTCCGATCAAGGTAGGCGTTCCGCTCGCAGTCGGCGTACAATTGAACGCATCTGCAAACGTACCGGGTAATTATACCTATACGCCGCTTCCGGGAACTTCATTTGCATCCGAAGGAAACTACACATTGAGCGTGAAGTTTGAGCCCAGTGACGCTGCTAACTATAATATTGTGCCGGTTACACAAACACAGATCACGGTAAGCAGTAAAGACAACCCGGTCGTTACGTGGAACGATCCGCCCGACATCACCTATGGAACTTTACTGACGAATGGAGTACAGCTCAACGCATCGGCGAACGTGGCCGGCCAATACGACTACGGTACCCTGCCGGGAAAACGGCTCAATGCCGGCGCCGCGCAAGTACTAAGCGTAACGTTCACGCCGAATGACGCTGTGAACTTCAACAGTGTTGTGAAGACAGTTCACATCAACGTGAATAAGAAAGTACTTACCGCAACGGCAAATAATGCCAGTCGTGCGTATGGTGGGGCGAACCCGACGTTCACCATCACTTACACGGGCTTCGTACCGGGAGTGACAGACGTGATCGATACAGCACCGACAGCGACCAGCGCCGCGATCGGCGCCGACCCGGCCGGCAGTACGTTCGACATCACGCCCTCCGGTGGCGTCGACAATAACTTTTCATTTAATTATGTAAAGGGAACATTGACCATCACCAAAGCGACATTGATCGCTACTGCGGAAAACAAAACGAGGGAGTATGGACTCGACAACCCCATCAACACGATCGCGTACAGTGGGTTTGTTAATACAGATGGCCCCGGCAGCATTATACAGCCTACATTCAATCCGGGGCCGGCAACGAATGCGACCGTGGGTAACAACTACACGATCAGCTTCCTGAATGGCGGGTCCGCAGCGAATTACGACATCACTCTTCAGACCGGAACGCTTTCTATTACCAAAGCGCTGCTGGTTCTAATTGGTAATGATCTCACCAAGCCTTATGGTGATGTAAATCCCACATTGACGTTTCGGTACATTGGCTTGAGGGGCATTGATACCGAAGCAGTCGTCAATCCTAAGCCAACGATTACGACATCGGCAGGCACGATGAGTCCTATTGGTTCATACACATTTACCCTTTCAGGTGGTGCGGCGACGAACTACACACTCGCCCTGTTCCCTGGATCGCTTACAATCACAAAGGCTCCCCTTATCGCGAAGGCCAACAACCTGTCAAGAACTTATGGTCAGCCGAATACGCCCAACGGCATCACCTACACCGGCTTCAAGGGTACTGATGGTCCGGGCACAATCACACAGCCTGATATCACCGGGCCCAATGCTACATCTGCCAGTGATGCAGGGACATACACGATCTCCCTCAGTGGCGGGTCGGCAACTAATTACGACCTGACATTACAAAATGGAGCACTGATCATAAACAAAGCCACGCTCACGGCAAAGGCCGAAAACAAATCGCGACAATACGGCCTGGATAACCCTGCGTCGTTTATAATAACCTACACCGGCTTCGTAAATGGAGACGATGTAACGGACATCAGCGTGCCGACCGCGGCACCTACGATTCCGAACAGAAATGTCGGCTCGTACGTCATCAACGTGTCGGATGGATCGGCAACGAATTACAACTTCTCCTATCAAAGCGGTACACTCACAGTCGACGCCGCGCCGCTGATCGCCAGGGCGAACGACCGTACACGGATGTACGGACAAAACAACCCGGCGTCGTTCGCGATCACCTACACCGGTTTCCTGTTGGACGATGGCATCGGCAGCATTTCGCCAGCCACCGCGGGAACTTTAGCGACGCCTGCATCCCCCGTCGGAACATATGGGATTACTGTAACCGGAGGATCGGCCACAAACTATACGATTACGCGCCAGTCAGGGACACTTACCATTGCTAAAGCGACGCTTATTGCCAAAGCTACTGATAGGTCCAAAGTGTATGGTGCGGCTGTCATTCCAAACACCATCACTTATACCGGGCTTGTCAATGGCGATGATCCCGGAGATATCGCTAAAATCACTCAGCCGACGATTTTGGGTAACGGCACGACTATTACCGCCAATAGCCCTGTAGGTGTTTATGACCTCACACTTAACGGCGGAACGGCCACCAACTACGCGTTCGTCCTCCAGAACGGCGCTGTTACGATCACACCGGCAGCATTAACGGCGCGCGCGCAGAATGATTCCAGGCCGTACGGTGGCAACAATCCTACCCCATTCACTATCACATACACCGGGTTCGTTGCCGGCGACACACCGCTATCGATCACACAACCTGCCGCAACAACAACAGCTGGCCCTACCTCGCCTGCCGGACCGTATGACATTACACTTTCCGGTACTACATCGAATTACACCTTCACGTTTGTGACTGGTACACTGACAGTGACCAAGGCAACAGTCAACGTGACCGCCGACAATCGCACTAAAGTCTACGGAGACAACAATCCTGACTTCACGCTTAGCTATTCAGGACTCAGGAACAACGAAAATGTGGGGGTGATCGACACGCCTCCCAAAGGAACTACAACTGCAACGTCAGCGTCGCCTTTCGGGAGCTACACGATCAACGTTAGCGGGGGCGCCGATAACAACTACACGTTCACGTATGCGCCCGGAACTCTTACAGTTTCAAAGGCGCCTCTGACCGCGAAGGCCGACAACAAGCAAAAATTCTACGGGGATACTAATCCTCCAATGACTATCACATATACCGGATTTGTAAATAGCGACGGACCCACCTCGATCACCCAGCCCACTCCCAGCACCGTAGCAACGACAACCAGTCCACTGGGTGATTACCCCATTGTTCTGAGCAACGGCACTGCCGTCAACTATACACTCACACTCCAGACTGGAACGCTGTCTGTCATTCCCGCACTGCTCACGATTACCGCCGTCAACCAGAGCAGAGCTTACGGTGCCGTGAATCCGCCACTCACACTGACTTACAGCGGGTTCACCAGCGGTCAGTCGGTTGCCGACCTCGACTTGCTGCCGCAGGTTACAACAGTAGCTGCTATCGCTTCAAATGCCGGGACTTATGACATTGTGGTCTCCGGCGGATTCGATCCCAATTATACTTTCGCATACACTACCGGAACACTGACGGTGACCAAGGCAAGCCTGGCGGCACACGCCGATCCCAAAGTGACCACCTATGGGGCTATTCCTCCGCTTACCGTTTCATATTCGGGTTTTGTGAATGGCGAAGATGCATCTGTCATCGACACGGCACCCGCGATCTCGACTACGGCGACTGCTACGTCGTCGCCGGGAGATTATACCGTTACGCTGACCGGCGGTGAGGATAACAACTACGACCTGGTGAACAACGATGGGACGATGACCATCGGTAAGGCATCGCTCACGGCGAAAGCCGACGACAAGAGTCGCATCACGGGCGCTGCCAATCCGGCTCTCACAATAAGCTATTCCGGTTTCATGAACGATGAAACTATAGACGTCATCAACACACTGCCTTCAGCAACGACAACGGCAACCACTGCATCGTCTGCCGGTAGCTACCCGATCGAGGTTTCCGGTGGGCTGGATGATAATTACGTTTTTGTGTATCAGTCCGGAGCGCTGACCGTCGTTCTCGACAATCCGCCGGTTGTGAGGAACTTCCTCGTGAAGCCCGATGAAGACAAACGTTTCAATTTTAATGTCGCATTGTTCGCAGCGAACTATACCGACGAGCCCAACGGAAAGATATCGTACATCAAAATAATATCGGTTCCGCAAAACGGCGCATTATTCAACGGATCAGCGCGTGTGAATGTAGGCGATGAAGTTCACCTGACCAACGGCGAACTGCAGGATTTCTACTACCTCTCGAACAGCAATTACACCGGTAACGACAACTTCGGATGGAACCTGTTCGATGGCACCTACCTCGCCGTCAGCCCCGCCACGGTAAATATTCAAGTCCAACCGGTAAACGATCCCCCGGTCCTCTCCAACATCGAATCCGGAAGGATCTTTTACAGTCTTGGTGACCCCGCTGTTCCTGTTACCGAACAGATCATCATCAATGATGTTGATGACAACTTCATCTTCTCGGCATCCGTGAAGATCGCGACCAACTACACACAAGGCGACGAATTGAAAGTCAGCGGCGGGACAACCAACACGAAAATCGAATCCACCTATAACGTTTCTACCGGTGAACTGAAACTGAAAGGGAGGGAATCCAGGGCTACATACGAAAGCATTCTGACCAAGGTCGTTTTTAGCAGCCCGGTGACTGGTGAAGCAACCATCTCCGAAAAGAACATCATAATGATCGTACGTGACAGTACTGCCGACAGTAACATTGCAACACGCACTGTCGACATCACTGAAGTGTTCCCGGAGCTCGATATCGTGAACTCATTCACGCCGAATGGTGATGGCTTCAACGACGAATGGGATATTCTCAATCTTCATTCTTACTCCAACATAAATATCAACATATACGATTTCAACAGCGCAAGGGTGTTCCAATGCAACACGAACGACTGCAGGTGGGATGGCACCAGGAACGGCAATGCACTGCCCGCCGGACCATATTCGTACACGATAGATCTGAACAACGGCAAAAGAAAATACAAAGGCATCGTCACTATTCTGAAATGAGGTTGTTGGCCAAAATATTCGTCCCGGTTCTGGGTCTCGCGTTACTGTCTTTCATCGCGAAAGCACAGGATGTCGACTACACTCAATATTACCTGAATAATGCAGGGACCAACCCTGGGTACACAGGCACCGAGGAGTTTCTGGACATGAAGCTGGGTTTCCGGGAAGGGTGGAATAATTTCGGTATCCGGAACAACTATCTTTTTGTCAGCGCTTATACGTCGCTGAACAACTCGCGGCGGGGTGTGCTCCGCCAGAACGGGATGAGGTTAAGCGACCCCACCAAGCTGACGCAAATGCAGTTGGACAGGCGGGTACGAAGAAAGCATGGTGTCGGCGGTATGGTCACAAGCCGCAAACTGGGGCCGTACGCCCTCGTTGCGGCCAACGCGAATTACGCCTACCACCTGCCTCTCGGCCGGAAATCCAACCTGGCTTTTGGTACGAAACTTGGTATCCAGAATCAGCGGATAGATTTCTCGGGATTCACAGTCCGGGACGACGTCAATGACCTCTTCTTTCAGTCGCTGATGAAGACCTCAGAGGGCAACCAGACAGTCTTCCGCGTGGATTTTGGAACCGTGCTTTATACTGATAAATTTAACATTGGCGTTTCAACGGGTAATCTGGTGCAGTCAGAAGTGAGTGGTGAACACCTCGTCGATCAAACGGGGTTGAGGTATTTTACTGTTCAATCTTCGCTTTTGTCTCTGCGTGTTGGTAAAGATTTGGTTTTGACCCCGGGCTTCCGGGCTGTTTATATGGAGAATTACGATCTGGCCTGGTCATTGAATGCACGGGCCCGCTACAAAGATTTCATTTACCTGGGTGCCGGCTATTCCGGTCAGGGTTCGAAATTGTCCATACTCGCGGGTCTGAATCTCGCCAACGGTATTTCCGTTAACTACTCGTATGATAAATATCTCGGCGAGCTTAACAACTTTAACGTGAATGTTCATGAGGTCATCGTGGGAGTAACATTATTCAACAAGTACGGGGCCCCGACCCGATTTTGGTGAGGATCATGAGAATTCTTGCTGCTCTCTCCCTCTGTACCGCATCGTTTGCTGTCGATGCCCAGGTGCAGGAGTTCGCCACGCCGGTAGAGCTCGCCGCAATAAATTCAGATGCCGAAGAGCTTAGTCCTCTCCTTTCTCCCGACGGAAAATCTTTATACTTCGCCCGCGCATTTCATCCCGCCAACACAGGCGGTAGTACAGCCGGCATAGACATCTGGGTTGCCAAACAAGACAACCGCGGAAACTGGCAGCCGCCTACGAACGATCTTCCCTGGAACAACAAAGACAACAACTGTGTGGTCGGCGTCCGCAATGATCCGCAAATTGTTTACCTGTTAAATACATACACGAAGAAGAACGGGATTGCATTTTCGAAAGAGGTCGAAGGACAATGGTCGGACCCCCAGCCTATCCCCATCGAAAACATCGGCAGGAACAAGTTCATAGGATTTTACATGAATCCGGCTTTCAACATATTGCTCATCTCCATGCACGACCCCGGCTCGGTGGGTGAAGAAGACCTCTACGTTTCATTGAAAGATTCCGTCGGAGTTTGGTCGACACCTTTCAACCTGGGACCGACCATCAATACGGCAGGATACGAGATCTCGCCTTACCTTTCACCCGACGGCAGACAACTCTACTTTTCAAGCGACGGCCACGGCGGAATGGGCGACGCAGACATCTTCGTATCGGAACGTCTCTACAACGACAGCTGGACTGTGTGGACGAAACCCAGGAACCTCGGAGCTCCCGTGAACAGCGACAAGTTCGATGCTTACTTCTCCATGTATGGCGACTCGGTGAGCTACTTCACCAGCAACCGGTCGGGAACGGCGGCCAACATCTATAGCTCGCGCGTCAAGGCAAAAACCATCGTCCAGCAAGCAGCTGTTGTGTCACTGAAGTACGTGGACCCCGCCGAAGTACTGAAGACCTTCGGAAGTCAGCTTATCCTGTATTTCCAGCCGGGCACCAGCGAACTGAGCCCCAACCAGAAAAACACGCTCGCCAGGGTCAAAACCGGCCTCTCGAATAACAAGGACATATACTGCCGGCTGATCGCACTGACGAAGCAGGGAGAGCAGGACCTGGAGATACACAAAGAGCGGCTCATAAAAACCCTCGACGAGTTTCGCCGGCTCGGCATCGAAGGCAGCCGTTTTACGTTCAGTACAGAGCCGGCTAAATCGATTGACGAGGGGAATCTCGAGGCTGTTAAGCTTATGTTTTACAGGTAAAAGCGGGGGTACCCGTTATGACCGATTAAACGGCCCGATTACCAAAATTTGCGTAAATTTGCGCCTTTGACTGATGGACTTTTTAAACATTCTTAAAATACTTCAGCGCAAGACCTGGGTCTTGATCGTTTTTCCGCTGGTAACCATCCTCGTGACGGGAGTGCTGCTGTCGCGAATGGATAAAAAATACAAATCCACGGCTCAGATCGCCACCGGTTTTACCACCGATGACGCCGTAAAGCTGAACGATGACTCTTCAAATCCTTTCGAAGTAAGCACCAACTTCACCAACATTATCGAATCGATGAATTCGATCCCGGTTCAGAGCCTGGTCGCCTACCGGTTGATCCTTCATGACCTGGAATCGCCGGAATCGTTTCGCAAATTCAAACAGTCGAAAGACAGCGACATCAAGATCGATGCAGCCACGTTCGCAGCTTCGAAGGCCGAATTCCAGGAAAGGCTGAGGAATTTCCAGCCCCTCAATTCGAGCGACGAAAAAGACCGTGTGCTCTTCGAGATCCTGAAAGGATACGAATACGACTACGAAAGCCTAATAAAGAAACTCTGGATCCGCCGTGTATCAACTTCCGACTTTATCTCGGTGGATTTCACTTCTGAAACACCGTTCCTCTCGGCGCTGACGGTAAATGCCGTGTGCGAAGAATTCATTCGTTACAACAAGGCCCTGAAGATCGACCGGTCCTCGGAATCCATCGAATTCCTCGAGAGCCTCGTGCTTGAAAAAAAGAAAGTCCTTGACGACAGGACCTCCAAGCTCAATGAGTACAAGGTGGTGAATAACGTTACCAACTATAGCGCCGAAAGCGAAAGCAAGATCGACCTGATCGCCAACTATGAACAACAGAGGGAAGAGGAAGAAAAGAAGATCAAAGGACTCGATCTGTCGTTGTCTGCCGTAGAGATCAAGCTTAAGGGTTTTAACCAGTCGAACCAGGATGAGATCGTCAAGGTCAACCAGCGTATTATCGACCTTCGCCGCCAGATCTCCGAGTTGAATGCTGCAGGGGCCGAAGCCAACAAGACCAAGCTCAATCAGCTACGCGACGACCTTCAGCTCGAAGCGGGCCGGCTGGAGTCGATCAACACCCGTGTCACGGCCGAAGAGATCAAGGAAATAACGGGACTACGCGACCAGTACAATCTCGACCTGAAGATATCACGGTCCCACCTCGAGACGATCGAAAGCTCTCTTCGCAGACTTAAATACGATGTATCAGGATTCGCCACCAAGGAAGCCAAGCTGTCCGACCTGGAACGTGAAGTCGAGTTTGCTTCCGAAGATTACGCCAACGTCCAGGACAAATACAACACTGCAAAGAACAAGGCGCTCGTGATCGGTAGCTCTATCCGCCAGACATTGCGTGGCCAACCCAGTCTGGAGCCCGAGGCTTCGAAAGCGTTGCTGATGATGGCGCTCTCCGGTGCAGGTAGCCTGATACTTTGTATCGCGATCATTATTGGCGTAGAATATTTCGACTTCAGCATCCGCGTGGCATCAAGACTCGAGCGACTGACGGGCATCAAGAACATAGGCACTATCAATGCCGTGAAAACAAAAGGCTTCGACCTTCACAAAGTTTTCAACAATAAAAGTCTAGATAAAGAGGGAGATCGTTTCGTGCACTTCCTGCGCAAGCTCCGGTACGAAGTCCAGACCTCCAACAGCAAGGTATTCCTCGTGACCAGCACCCAGGTGAACGTTGGCAAGTCATTTATCATCATTTGCCTTTCGTACACACTGAGTCTTATCAACAAAAAGGTATTGATCATCGACACTAACTTCCGTCACAATTCACTGACCAAGTTGTTGATGGAAAGGAAGAAGGATATCAAGTTGCTGGAGAAAGGATCGATGGGCGAAGAGGAAAAGATCAACCACGAGTCGACTGCAGGTGAGCACGAGAAGGCCCACGCTGAAGCCGAGGCCAAAGGCCAGACCAACAAAGGCAACAAGAGCAGCAAAGCCAAAGCAGAACCCGACAGCACCCAGGAAAATCCCTACGGAAACCAGGGCTTCGAGTTCGATGAGGACGCCAAAGCAAACAGCAACGGCCATTCAAACGGTCACAACGGCCAGGACGATCATAAGGGCATCATCTACGACACGGAGTTCAACGGTGTACACATCATCGGCAACATCGGCGGACACGATTCTCCTTCGGAGATACTCGCAGGCCGGAATTTCAAGAATGTGATCACCAAGCTGTCTTCGCAATACGACTACATCCTGATGGAAGGACCGTCGCTGAATGAATATTCCGACACCAAAGAGCTCATCGAATTCTCCGATAAGGTAATACCTGTATTCAGCGCTGAAACCGTTCTGAACTCACTAGACGAAGAGTCCATTAAGTATCTGAAATCCGTAAAAGGCAAACTGCTCGGTTCTGTCTTGAACAAAGTCGCGCTCAAGGACTTGTCCGTTTGATCTATTTTCCCGGCTGATGAAAAGTGTCACGAATCGCCAGTGGTTAAAATCTGGCGCCTACTCGATTGGCTCCCGCTTCAGCGTGTTATTGTTCGGCTTCGGAAGTTTCTATTTCATGATCCGGTTCCTGTCCAAAGGTGAATTCGGAGCATGGAGCCTGTTCCTTACCATCACTACGATCATCGAGATGTCGAGGAATGGCCTTATCCAAAATGCCATCATCAAGCTGCTTCATTCGAACGAGGAGAAAGACACCCACAAGGTTGTTACGGGCTCGTGGATGATCAACATCGCTTATTCGGCGATCATTTTTATCCTCATTGCGATCATGTCGCCGTTGTTTAACAAGGGGTTCGGGATGCCGGAGCTCCAGCCTATGTTTATGTGGTACGGGCTTACGCTTGCGCTGCTCATCCCTTTTTCCCAGTTCAATTACCTCCAACAGGCTCATTTCAGTTTCAATGGAATATTCTGGAGCGCTTTTGCCCGGCAGGGGACATTCTTTGTTTCAATTCTTTCGATCTATTTCCTGAACCTCCACCCCAGTTTGATCCATTTGGTGCTTATTCAGACTGGTTGTACCTTTATTGGATTGATCGTTGCGTTTGTCCTTGCAAGGAATTTCTTCACGTTCAGATTCGAATGGGATATGAACATCACGAAAAAGGTATTTCACTTTGGGAAGTACGTCATGGGTACCAACATTGCATCGCTCTTCTATAAAAGCGTCGATCAGTTCAGCATTGGCTATTACCTGAACCCTAATGCCGTGGCCCTTTACGCCTCGGCGATGCGACTCTCCAACCTGATCGAATATCCCGCAACTTCGGTATCGGAGGTAGTATACCCGCACAGCACGCTCCGCATCAGCGAGTCGGGAGACACGGCCGTGAAGAATATTTATGAAAAGTCGCTGGCCCTTACCATGGCCATCACGTTCCCTATCGTGGTTGCAACGTTTCTCCTCGCCGATCTCATCATTTTCATCATTGCAGGTCCTGATTACGCCCAGTCTGCCGGGATCCTGAGGGTCACCATACTCTTCGGTATTTTCACACCGTTTACCAGGCAGTTCGGTATGATCATGGATTCCGCGGGGCGGCCCAATCAGAACTTCATGTTGCTCCTCGGCTCGCTGGCGCTCAACATCGTGTTGAACGTGATCTTTGTACAGAGCTTCGGTATTATGGGGGCGGCATACGGCACACTGATTGCGTATGTCATTACTTCAATCGCCGGACACATGGTGCTCGTGAAATTATTCGGCGTAGAAATGAAGAACGTTTTCTCAAACACCGGAGGTTATTATCGCCAGGGATTTTCGCTGGCGCGAGAAGTTTTAAAAGGGAACCTTAAACTGCGATAACCAGGGGATGCCTTATGGAAGAAGAAGACGACGACGTACTGCTTAAACCAGAAGATAGGACAGGAAAGATCCCGATACAGAACCGGGCTATGGAAGTCGTACTGACCATTCTGACCATCGCGTTGTTCGTTTCATTTTTTCTGATCGTAGTTGTATTCTGACAATATGGGAGAGAAGAATCAAACATTCCAATTGCCGAAAGGAGAGAATAATATTCTCCGGAATCCCGGCGCGGGACTTAAAGGCTCGCGTTCGGTACTGATCTACAGTATCCTGTTGATCCTTTCGCTCGGGCTGGCCGTCGGCGTGTCCGTGGTCGGGCTGGAGTTTGGTGTCATTTTTCTCCTTGTAGTCGTCGGCGTTCCGGTGATCATCTATTCAGTTGCCAATGCGAAGTTTGGAGTGATCGCATTGTTGTGCCTTTCCTATTGTCTTGGTTTCAGTAAGTTCATCAAAGGTGTCCCGCTTGGCGTGGGTCTGGATATATTCCTCAGCGCCCTCCTCATCGGATTGATCTTCGACAAGTGGCGCCGGAGTGACTTCACCGTGTCCGGCGGCCCGATAAGCTACGTGGTGTGGATGTGGATCATTTACAACTGCCTCGAATTCTTCAACCCGATGGCTTCACGGGAAGCGTGGGTATATGTGATCCGGGGTATTGCCTTGCTGATGACGTTCTATTTCATTACCCTGAACACGATGGACAACGTCGGTTACGTCCGTAAGCTGATCAATGTCTGGATCGTTATGACGCTCCTGGGCGCGCTTTACGGATTGTTCCAGGAATTCCGTGGAATGTCGGAGGCCGAGAAGGCATGGATCGCCGCCGACGATTTCCGCTACAATCTTATTTTCAACTGGGGACGTTACCGGATCTTCTCGTTCTTCACCGACCCGACTGTGTTCGGAATCCTGATGTCGTACACGGGACTTTTTTGTATTGCCCTTATCCCCGGCCCGTTCAAGATGGGCTATAAAATATTCCTCGGTATATGCGCTACCGTCATGCTGCTGTCAATGGTATACGCCGGTACGCGTACCGCTTACGCGATGATACCGGCCGGCCTCATTTTCTATGCTCTGCTGACGCTCCAGAAAAAGACCCTCATCATCTGCGGAGTGCTCGGAGCAATGGGGGCAGGCATCATCTTCTCCGACATACGGAGCATTGGCCCCTTCCTTACCAGCAACAACCTTGAACGCATCCGTTCGGCTTTCAACCCGAGCGAGGATCCTTCGTTCCAGGTGCGGGAAAGAAGCCAGGCCTTCATCAAACCCTTTATTCAGCAACATCCTTTCGGCGCCGGGCTGGGAAGCATCGGTGTGTGGGGAAAACGTTTTTCTCCCGACTCCCCTCTTTCCAAGTTTGCGCCCGACAGCGGGTATGTGCGCGTGGCAGTAGAGCTCGGATGGTTGGGACTGATCATTTACTGTGTATTCTTCATCACCATCATCGTCGTCGGGGTCCGGAACTATTACCGGATGCAGGATCCTTTGCTGAAAGCCTACCTGGCCGGCATCCTCGCCGCCATTTTCAGTATTATTATCGCGAACTATCCACAGGAAGCGCTCATTCAGGCGCCCACCATCCTGATCTTCTATATCATGATGGCCCTGGTGGTCCGTTTAAAAAAACTCGATACAACGTCTACTAATTAATAGCCCGTTATGAAATCATTCGTTATCGTTCTTCTGGTTATCTGCGCCGCCGGGGTGAAAGCACAAACAGTAGACTATAATAAAATAGTCCTGCCGGATCAGATTAAGCCGAATAACTTCGAAGACAAGCTCGTACAGCTTGCTTGGAAGAACCACCCTTCGAATAAGCTCGTCTTAAAAGATGTGGACATCTCGATGAGGGAAGCAAAACTGGTGAAATGGAAATGGCTCGATGATATCTATGCTACCGGTAACCTGAACGAATTCACATTGAGCCCCGCCGGAGACAGGCCTGCCAACGTGTTCTTCCCCCGGTACAACTTCGGCGTTCGTGTGAGCATCGGGACTTTTGCCAACACGTCGGCAAATTCGAAGATCGCGAAAGAGCGCGTGTTGAAAACAAATTATACGGTGAACGAAAAGAAACTTTCCGTGCGTGAAGAAGTGCTCACCAACCTTGAAAAGCTGAAGCTTACTTACAAGTCGTTCCGCCTGCGCGAAAGCATTAAGGAAGATTACCTGCTGATGTATCGCGAAAGCGAGAAAAAATTCTCCACCGGCAATGTGACGATGGAGCAATATAGGTCTGCCGTGCAGGCCTATGCCGACCAGGTTGAAACCGTGCTCGAAGCGGAGTCGGCATTCAACACTGCCAGGATCACCCTGGAAGCGTTCGTTGGTGTGCCCCTTACGGAAGTAGAGGGTTACAATGACCTGATCAAGCGACTTGACGCTGAGAGCAAACTGAACTAATCCGTGCTGCCGTTTTTGTGAAATGATGATTAGTAAACTCAGCAATTTTTTTATCACACTACCTAACCGCCTCGCGCGGGTAACGTCGGGCGGGAAAATGATCATGGAAGTGGACGGCCTCCGGTTTCTGGCCATCGCTCCTGTGGTGGTCCAGCATCTTGCCGAACGCCTCGAACGCAAGTCTCCCGTGATTTTCATTCCCGGGATCGAACGGGATTTCGCGACATTCATGACCGACCGCGGCTCGGTGGGCGTCTACCTGTTCTTCGTCATCAGCGGTTTTATCCTCGGAATGCCGTTCGCGGCTCATTACATCTCCGGGACTAAAAAAGTAAACATCAAAAACTACTTCTGGCGCCGGCTCACGCGTCTCGAGCCTCCTTATCTCATCGTGATCACCGCGATCGCGTTGTATCTCCTCATCACCGGAAGCCGTGCGCTCAACGACCTGCTGCCGCACTATCTCGCTACGATCACTTACACACACAGTCTCATTTACGAAAATTGGAGCTATATCAATCCCCCCGTCTGGACTTTGGAGATCGAAGTTCAATTCTACATCCTGGCGCCGCTGCTCGGGATGGGACTCTTTCGCATTCCATCTGTGGTCAGGAGACGGATCGTCATGGGCGTAGTCATTATGACTATCATGCTTTTGCAACAATACTTCAGGTGGTTCATAGGCCATCCGTCGTTCACCATACTGGCCCACATTCATTATTTCCTGATGGGATTCGTACTGGCGGATGTTTACCTCACCGAATGGCTTGACGGAGTCAAGAGACGGAACATTTACAACTTTATCGGTGTAATCGCCTTCTTCGCGCTGTTTGCAACCTGGTCCTGGAAATTCGAGCTGGTAAACCGGCTGCTGTTCCTCTTCTCTCTTTTCATGTTAGTGTATTCGGTGTTCCGGTCGACGTGGCTGAACAAGCTGGTTACGCTGCCGTGGATCACGGCGATAGGCGGCATGTGCTATACGATATACCTCATTCACCTGCCGGTCATCGAAGTGCTGTATCCGCTAACGAAAGGCGTGTGGATTACGAATTACTTCGGGCCGAACTTGTTGTTGCAGTTCGTGATATTAGGACCCGTGATACTGTTCCTCAGCATCTGCTACTTCCTTTTGATCGAGAAGCCGTGCATGAATAAAGATTGGCCGAGTAACCTTCGCAACTGGATCACCGGCAAGAAGAAACCCGACTATTTACGTCCGATAACCTGAATGCAATTTCCATTCTTCTTCGAACCGAATGTATTGCGCTCGATCCAGTAGATGAATTTCACAAGCGGTATGAAGGCAAGCTGGACTGCCGATCCTCCTTTTGCAGAGAAGTAGCTGATCTCCCAGCCCAGGCGTGAGATCCATCCGTCGGAGTAAGATGCGTGTACGATGCTGAAGCCGGCCTGTTTGAACCGGTCTACCAGCTGGTCGAGATTATACACTTGTCCGATGTGTTCGTCTTCCAGCCATTCGTTGTGTTCCTGGAACCAGGCATCCGGAAAGATGGTGATCTGTTTTACGTTAGGCATCTTCACCATCAGGTGTCCGCCGGGCTTAAGTTTTTTATATGCCTCCTCGAACGGCATTTGTTCCTTCAGGATATGTTCGAACACATCGATGCTGAAGATGAAATCGTAGGCGTCGTTTTCCGTGTGATTGGCAATGTAGTCGGGGAACACCGTTACGTTGCCATACTTTTGCTTGGCCACCACTTCTTGCAGGAGGGCGATACGATCGGGGGCGATCTCCAGGGCGGTTATTTGTACCTTGGGCATGGCTTCGGCCATCATGAAGGTAAACTCGCCCAGGCCGGCGCCCAGGTCCATAATCTTCTTAAAATCGCGTATCGGGAGCAGTTTCAGCCGGTCTATGAAGACGTTTGCTCGGGCCCAGTTTCCGATGCTGGTGTAGCCGAAAACCTTGTAGATAAACCGGCCGATAGCCGGGTGTTTCCTCATCCTGGGGCTGGTGAAGACTTGTGACTTTCCGTACTCGAATTTGATGTCGGTGACCATGTCCCAAAAATAATGCAGGCAGGCGGTATTGCAAGGTTTTTAGGGGTTTTACCCTCCGTTTTTACGACAGCCCCGGGATTGCTTATTATTGCACGAACATAGCGCAAAACGTCGCCAACAATCTTGATATCACGAAGGCTCCGACTGGTTTTCCTGGCCCTTTTTTTTGTCTCAATCGCTGCGGCTTGCTCAGTACTGATCGCACCCGACGAATTCTACGCCGCAGGTGTCCTGGCGCTCACCATACCCGTGTGGGTCACGCTCGACATTCTTGCCCTTGCCTTTCTCGCATGGAAGCGTTCACGCTGGATGTATCTGCCCTTGGCGGCCCTGGCGATCTCCCTGCCCCTTTTATT
The DNA here is from genome assembly GCA_035318625.1 of Cyclobacteriaceae bacterium. Lineage (GTDB taxonomy): Bacteria > Bacteroidota > Bacteroidia > Cytophagales > Cyclobacteriaceae > ELB16-189. Next base: position 82,365 of record DATHEL010000010.1, on the reverse strand, counting down.
GAAATCATTTTCGTTCGGAGAAAAAGGGGATCCGCAACCGTCCTTTAAGCTGATCTCGTACAACACCAACGCGCTCGGCTACTTCCGGGACTCCACGACGTACCACGCTAACCGTGAAGCGTTCAGGGATTGGGTGCTGAAGAACGGTTACGATGTCTATTGCTTTCAAGAATTCGCCGATGTGAACAAGCAGCCGCTTGAGATCCCCGGGTATACAAGGTTGTCTTCAGTAAAGGTTACCAAAGAAGGCCACCATCTTGGACTGTTCATTTACACCCGACTTCCCGTTATCCGGCAGGACAAGATCGAGTTTGCATTCAATTCCTATAATCGTGTGATGTGGGCCGACCTCGCTTTCGCGAACGATACCATCCGGGTTGTCAATGCACACCTTGTTTCTTATGATTTTGATGAGCATTCAATAAGGCAAAATCTTAAAAAGGTAAGAAATGCACTGAGGGCACGGAGCTGGCACTCGAAACTATTGGAACGGTTTATCAAAGAGTCGGCACATTCACTGGTTTTGTGCGGCGACTTCAACGAGCTACCGCAGAGCTACCCATACCTGAAGATCAACGGCCTGCTCAAAGATGCATTTGCGACTTCGGGTGAAGGTTACGGATACACGTATCGCTTCAAGGGGGTGCCGGTACGGATAGACCACATCTTTGTCAGTAAGGAACTGGAGACAGGCGACTACGAGATCATTCAGGATCGGCTGTGGTCAGACCACCGGCCGCTCTCAATCCGAATTGGTCGGCGAGGTCGGGACGAATAAAAACTTCGATGGTCCCGTCTTCGAGCTTCCTGGGTGCAGGGAACGTATCGAAGTGGAAGTAAAGTCTCTTTAGCTCGTTCTGTATGACGAGGGGATAAAAAGTCGGAAGACTTTTTATGTGTTCGAAGAGCACGATGTCGTAATAGCCGTCGCGTAGCCTTTGGTTGATCTCATCTACCTCTTTCTGGAACATGCCGACGTTCATGTGGAACCACAAGGGTGTTCCCGTCGCGGGTTCGAAGCCGGCTTCGTACGCGAGGGGTGTAAGCTCCGACATATTGAGAACTTTTAGTCCTTCTTTCTTTATCAGGGGCAGGGCCATCAGTCTTTCGATGCCTTGGTTCGTTCCTGCCGGTATGAGCACGCGCCTAAAGGTAGGCAAAGATCCTTCCACCCATGGGGCAGCTGCCGGCTGGGCTTGGACGGCATCGGCGTTTCCTTTTGCCGGGATCATACCAGAGACATACTTCCATGTTCCGGTAGAAAATATGAACCCTACAACCAAGAGGGCAACAGCAACATTCAATACACTTTCTTTCCATTTATCCCACGGAAGGAATAACGCGGCTCCCACAAAACCGAAAGCATGGAAGTAGGTCATGTGATCGGTTGGAAGGGGGCTCGAGACGCGGGTCACCATCGATTGGGTGATCATCAACGCGCAGATTGCCGTTACAAAGAATAACTTCTGGTCTGCGAAAAACTCGCGGAAAGAAGGGACGGAGAGAAACAATCCTCCGATTAAAAGTATCAGGTAAACTTTTTCTACGATCGACTGTGCGAAGATCACGTCCAGCAACGCGCCCAGGGTTATCCGTGAGTCGTGCGGAGACTGACCATAGTTGAACCAATAAAAGAAACCGTCGTCGGCAAATGGCCATATCAGCAACAACGCCACGACACCGAATGAACCAAGGTAAGCTACGAGTGGCACCCATGCATTATCCCTCCACAAAACATAGACTAACAGGAAAAGTGAAAAAAGCAGGCAAATGCCGCCTACGTCCTGCTTGGTGTATAATGCGAGAAAAGTGAAGATACCGGCCATGATTGCGGCGAATAAGTTCTTGCCCGTCGATTTCCCGCTACTATATAATGTCAGGAAATATATCGCGATCATTTCATACACTACGACGGAGTGATTGTACCACGGCCAGAAATTGTAGATCACGTATGTCAGCGCGAAGACCAGCAGTGCGAGCGTGATGATGAGAGGTTTTACACGCAGATTATAAAGCATTCCGCGTAAAGCGGCCAGGCTGAGGAAATTGATGAAAACTTCGGCTTTTACGAGGGTGGCGAAAGTGGGTCCGAATATCTTGAAAAACAGGGTCGGAATAAGCCAGAATCCGAAGCCCATGGGCATCCCAAAGTCCTGGAAGGGCACCTGCCCGATGGATAACCGGTAAGCCCCTTCCCAACTCAGGAAGATGTTTACGCGGAACGGAAGCTTAACGAGAAGAGGGAGTACCAGGAACGGCAGAACAATCAGAAAATCGATAATATAAAGGTTTCTCGGCCTTTCAATAAAATTCCCGAAAGTGCTTTTATTCATGGTAGTTCTACCCCAAATTTAAGCCAAGTCTGTAGATATGCGCTATTTTTTTTTACTTCGGATCCATCACTGGTCGAAGAACTCATTCCTCTTTATTCCTGCATTTTTCGCGGGGATTCTTACAGACTGGGATACATTTCTGCTGCTGGTAGAAGGCTTTATCTGTTTCTCCCTGGTAGCGAGCGCAGTTTATATAATTAACGATTACCGGGATATCGAGAAGGACCGTCTTCATCCTACCAAGAAGAACAGACCTCTCGCGTCGAATAAAGTAGGCCGGCCGATTGCGATAGCGCTCATTTTCCTGTGCGCCGGCGCCGGCCTTGCAGGAGGTTGGTTCCTGAACCAGAATTTTGGCATCGCACTAATGCTCTACATCGTGATCAACATCCTCTATTCGATGGGGCTTAAGAACGTCGCTATCCTCGACACGCTAATGGTAGCCTCGGGTTTCCTCATTCGTACGCTGGCCGGCGGCTGGCTTGTAAATGTGGAAGTATCGCAATGGCTGGTGATCATGGTTTTCCTCCTGTCCTTCTTCCTGGCCATGGCCAAACGACGGGACGACCTGATCCTTTTTCAGGATGGACAGGCTCCACTGAGAGCATCGTCGAAAAATTATACCATCGAATTCTTAAATACTATTCTTTCCGTACTTACCGGCGTGATCATTGTAGCATATATCATGTACACGATCTCCGATGAAGTGGTAAGACACATGGGAAGCAAATACATTTATATTACAGCGCTGTTTGTCTTCGGGGGGTTGATGCGTTTCCTCCAGATAACCATGGTCGAAAAGAGAAGCGGCTCCCCTACCCGTATCTTCCTGACCGACCCGTTCATACAGATTACCGTTGCAGGCTGGGGATTGTGCTTTGCGATCCTTATTTATCTACTTTAAGAACCAATGGCGAGGGTTTCAAATTGGGGGAACTATCCCGACGTTGACGCGCAGGTAACGACGCCCTCACAAAGGACCGGTATCATCGAGCACGTCGGCAAATCAACCTCTTTCATTACAAGAGGCGCCGGGCTGTCGTACGGAGATGCCTCCCTGTTTAAGACCATCCTGTCCACCGAGCAATTCAAAAAGATCGTTGCCTTCGACGAGGCGACGGGTATCATTAAAACAGAAGCCGGAGCCACTTTGGACGAAGTCCTCCAGGCTGTCGTGCCGAAAGGCTGGTTTCTTTATGTAACTCCGGGTACGAAGTTCGTCACTGTGGGCGGAGCTATCGGTGGCGACATACACGGGAAGAACCACCACGCCGAAGGATCTTTCTGCCACTACGTGACGAATCTCGAAGTGCTCCTGGCCGACGGATCCGTCGTTTCCTGCAGTGCGGATAATAACACGCATCTTTTCAGGACAGTCTGCGGAGGACTCGGACTGGCGGGGGTTGTGCTCACGGTCGAGTTCAGGCTGAAGAAGATATCGACCTCTTTCATTCGTCAGAAAAATATCGTCATCCGCAACCTCAACGAGATGATGCAGCGTTTGAAAGAGTTCGAGTCTGCAACGTATTCGGTAGCATGGATCGACTGCCTCGCCACGGGCAACGACCTCGGACGAGGTGTGTTGCTGCTCGGCGAGCACGCAACGGAATCGGAAGTAAAGAATGCGAACAAGCTGAAAGTACACCGCAATCCGCTGATCAACATACCGGTCTACGCGCCGGGTTTTTTACTGAATCCTTTAAGTATCTGGATCTTCAACACGCTGGTCTATACCAAGTATAAGATCGGTAAGAAAGAGCTGGTCTCTCATTACGATCCATATTTTTATCCGTTGGATATCATGAGGAACTGGAACAGGCTTTACGGCAAGAAAGGATTTTTACAATACCAGTTCGTGATACCATTCGAAAATGCCGAACACGGACTACGTACCATACTCGATGCGATCGCGAGGGAAAAAGCTTCGTCATTCCTCAGTGTATTGAAAGCAATGGGACCCGGTGACAATACACTCTCGTTCCCGATGGCCGGCTGGACGCTCGCGCTGGATTTCAAAGTGACCCCGACGATCTTCCGGTTCCTCGACAAGCTCGATAAGATCATACTCGACCTCGGTGGAAGGATATACCTGGTAAAAGACGCCCGCATGGCTGCCGAAGCCTACTGGAAAGGATATCCTAATGCCACCGCATTCAGTAATGATATCCGTAAATTTGATCCGCTTCAAAAATTTTCTTCATCTCTTTCAACAAGATTATCCATGACAGGCACGGGCACCCAAACGAGGGCATCGGCGAATTTCAAGGATCCCAACGCACCCACTGCGCTCATCCTCGGTGCAACGTCCGACGTCGGCCTGGCATTGGGAAAGAAGCTGATCGACAAAGGCTATAATGTGATCTTCGCTTCGCGTAAGACCGAAGCGGTCGTAGCCAGCATCGCAGCCGCGAACCAGTCCGATTCGGCCTACATGACCACATTCGACGCTCTGGATTTCAAAGATCACGCAGGTTGGTTCAACTCGTTGCCTGTGGTTCCGGATATCACCGTTTGTGTGTTCGGATACCTGGGCGAGCAACCCAAAGCGGAATCCGATTGGGAGGAGTCCAAAAAAATCATTGATTCAAATTATTCCGGCGCCGTATCGGTTCTGAACGTTGTCGCTAACGCTTATGCGAAACGCAAGTACGGGATGATCGTCGGTTTTAGCTCCGTTGCCGGCGATCGCGGCCGTCAAAGCAATTACATTTATGGCAGCGCCAAGGCAGGGTTCACGGCATACCTGTCGGGTTTAAGAAACCGGCTCTTCAAGGAAGGCGTTCATGTCCTTACCGTTAAACCCGGTTTCATGTACACCAAGATGACCGCAGGACTGAAGTTGCCGAAACCCGTCACGGCCAATCCCGAACAGGTGGCGAACAAAGTCTGGAAATCGATCAAGGGAAAGAAGAACGTGGCCTATGTACTTCCCGTATGGTTCCTGATCATGACCATCATCCGGTTCATCCCCGAATTCGTTTTCAAACGGCTTAAGCTCTGACGATGTCAGGAAAGCGGCTCGTTCTATTCGACTTCGATGGTACCATCACGACGAGCGACACCATGTTCTTGTTTACCCGTGATGCAGTCGGAGCCCTGAGGTTTCTCACCGGCATGGCATTTCTGGCTCTGCCCCTGACACTGCATAAGCTGGGATTTATTTCAGCACAGAAAGCCAAAGAGATCTTTCTCACACACTTTTTCGGAGGAATGGATCAGTCTGCGTTCAACAAGTTGGGAATGACATTCGCCGAAACCCGTATCGCCGCCTTCGTCCGGCCCGCCGCCGCCGAAGCGATACGCGCTCACAAACAATCCGGAAGCAGGATCGTTGTGGTGTCTGCATCGGCACAAGACTGGATGAAACCCTGGGCGCTGAGCGAAGGGCTGGAAGTACTCGCCACCCGCCTGGAGGTCGTCGATGGAAAGATCACTGGAAAGATCACTGGCTGTAATTGCAATGGCGAAGAAAAAGTGAACCGAATCCGGGAACATCTAACCCTCTCCGATTTTTCGCAGATCGTTGCCTACGGCGATACGAAAGGCGATCTGCCGATGCTGGCATTAGCCACCGAAAAACACTTCAAGCCGTTTCGGGATAATAAATAGAAGAGAAGGGATTCGAACAGGGCTGGGTATAGGGATTATAGAACCCGGTATACTCCACAGGCTTCGAAGTATCCATCTTGTTCCTGAATAAATCTGTCGAGAGCAGGAAGTGACCCGTGATCTGTCCCCTGTACTGAACGCATTTGTTGGCATACGGAAGTATCCCGCGGAACGGCCCGGCGTAGGTGTGAATGGTGATCAGTATCCGCTTCACGCGACTGAACGTATTCAGGAACTGTTCCCTTTGTGCGTCGTCTATAAACTGGTTGATGGACGACAAGTTGACACGAAGCCCTTCGGTGTCTTTAGTGAGTATCCTTCGTACCGTACTTTTGAACGCGGGGAATATGTACACAGCCACAGCAGCTCCTGTTAGTGCGATACCGGTTTTGATGAATGCTCTCCGTTTCATTCTGAGTCTAAAAAGTTTTGTCGGCTGCCCACAACGAGAGCGCAGACAGGGTCAACGTCGGGTTCGAGGGCGAAATGGCCGGGAAGGCGCCTCCGCCTAATACAAACACGTTGCGATACTGATGATGCTTGAGATGCTGATCGATCACGCCCGAAGCCGCATCTTTACTCATCCTCGTTGTTCCCAGGATATGTGCTTCGGAAGCCTGGTGGTTCTGGTCGGACAGGATTTCTTCGACCGGTAGATCGCTGAACAGCTCCGGCATCTTCTTCTTTGCATTCTCGTAGCCCCTGTCCACATAATCACTATGCCCTTCGTAAACCACTTGTGGCACGAGCGGGTTGTCGGATTTCATGACGCGGTTGTTCTGCTGCGGAATGTCTTCGAAAACAAATTTGAATTTACCCATCATCCTCCACTTGCCGCTCTCGGCCCTCACGAATGCGTCGTTGTGACCTTCGATGATACACCCGGCAAAATCTTTCCGCGACGGAATATCATGGAGCATGAAACCGTTCGCGGTGATAATGGTGCTTCCACCTACGTTGTCAAAGTCCTTCAGGTGAACGTAGGTGTAGAACCCTACCTGCTCCGAAAGATTTCGCCCGGTGTGCTGATTGGTGTCACCGCTGTTGAGGAGTATGTGTGCATTGAAGATCGCGTTGGCGCCGAGGGCAACGATAGATCCTTCGTAAGTGACATCTTTTCCGTCAGATTTTGCGACAACTCCCTTGACCGCACCGCCCTGAACGTCGAGTGAAACAACCTGGGTGTCGTAAGTCACGGTCACCCGCTCGTCTTTATAGAGATCCGGCAACCCATTCTCGATCGTAAACTTTGCAGAAACGGGGCACAGATGACAGATACTGCTATTGCAACACTGGTTTCGTTTACCCGGCACACTGGCTCTTGCCGCGGGCTGGCTGATATATAATTCTCCGTATTTATTGTGGAGCACCCGGTCCATCGTTGTCAGCTTATGGGACGGCAACGGGTAGGGCTTCGACATGGGGTATGGCGTCTTGTCGGGTCCAGCTATCGACATGATGTCCTCCGCTTCACAGTAATATGGCTCAAGGTCATCGTAACTGATCGGCCAGTCGGCGCCCACGCCGTAAGATGAGAACAGGCTGAAATCCGCCGGCATGAACCTGGGGGTACAGCCGGTCCAACAGTTAGAGCTTCCACCAAAACTGGGGTCAAATATCCACGGCTTTTCCTGATTGCTGTTCAAGTATAGAGGTCCATCAGATTCACTCGACACGAAATTGACGTTGCCGAAGGCCAGATTTTTTGCCTTCGCCAGACGGGCCTGATGAGGGAGGAATTTGCCCCTTTCGAGGACCAGGATCCGTACCGAAGCGGGCGACTTTTCGAGAAACTTTTTCAAAAAAAATGACGATGCAAAACTGGTTCCGACAAGAATAAGATCGTAGTTCATTATCTTTAGAGCTGTCTATCATCACCCTTGTGAAACTGTCTTATAGTAAAGGCAATGAATGGTTAAAAATACTGCTTTATTCCATCATTAGCGCATATATAGTATACCAGCAGGCCTCCAATGCCGATGCAATCACCGTCGATGAGCAGATCATGCGGCATCAGCGATTGCTCGATGGAAACTCCGAGTTTTTCAACCCGTGGCAGTACCGGGTCTTTAGCACGTACTTCAGTGAAGCCTTTGCCAATACGGTACAATACGTCATTCCTTCCATGGGGAAGGGGACGGCGTTCCTTGGACTGAGATTCATTCAGAACATTGCCATCTTTCTCCTCGCCGGAGTGTACTTCCGGAGACTTGGTATCGAGAACCCGTGGTTGCGCCTGACGGGTAACCTGATCATGGGCTTCTGTATGGCTCACAGCACCTTCGCGTCCGATCTTTCGATCAACACCTATTTCGATATAACTTTCTATCTCATTGCCGCATTATTGATCCTTAAAGGGAAATATTTCTGGACCATTCCTCTGATGCTGGTGGCGGCGTTGAACCGTGAGACCTCGGCGCTGATCCCTGCGATGCTGATCATACCGGCTATCAACTGGAAAGAGCGTCTGATCGACAGGAAAAGATTCTGGTCTGGAGTTGCCGCAGGTGGCATATTCGTCGTCGTGTTCTTCAGTGTGCGTGCCTATTATGGATACCGGGAGGCGATGGGTATAAACGATATGACCAACGTTATGGAGTTTCTTATTTACAACCTCAAATTCAAAAGGATGTACATACATCTGATCGGCACCCTGGGGTTCTTACCGATCGTAGTCATGCTCTTCCTGAACAAGCTCTCTCCCACCCTCCGCATGTATTTCTGGATCGTGGTACCCGCCTGGTTCGTCATACACTTGTGCTACAGCGCTGCCGTTGAGTCCAGGCTGTTCCTCGTTCCCCAGGCTCTGATCTTCGTGCCTGCGTTTCTCCAGATCGTGGACCGGTGGTACTCCGAACGCAATCCGGGGTTAGAAGTCAAATCGTAACTCTTAAATCGTACATAGTAAATCGTACATCAGATGGATATTGTGTTCTTCGCCATTGCACGCTGGGATGCCGCTTATTCTTCTCCTTCTTTTTGTTTAGCCACAGAGTTTGCCAAAAAACACCGGGTGTTCTATATCGATAACCCCGTGACGTGGAAATATTTCATTAGCAATTACAACACCCCCGAGATCAGGAAGAGAAAAAAACAATTGCTCGGAAGAAAAGACATCTATACCAGACTGCCGGCCACGGGAGGAGAGTTGATTGCCGTAACCCCTCCGATGACCATCCCGGTCAACTTCCTGCCGCAAGGTTCATCCTTGTACGATCGTATTTCACGTATCAACGACCGCATCCTGTTCCCGACCTTGAAGAAGCTTATCGAGGATCACAACATCAAGGATTTTCTGTTCATCAACTCATTCAATCCGTTTTACCTTCGTAGTTTTCCGTCGTACTTCAAACCGAAGACCTACGCCTATCTCACGATCGACGATATCAGTCAGTCTGCTCACGTAAACAAGCACGGTGTGAAGCTCGAAGAGGAGATGGTTTCGAAGGCGGAGGTCACATTCACCACATCGCGCGAGCTTCGCCGGTTAAAACTGCCCTTTTCAAAAGAAGTCTACGTGGTGCCCAATGCCGCCGACGTTACATTGTTCAAGTCGGCACTTATTCCCGGCCTGCCACGTCCTAAAGAGATCGCGGAGGTCACGAAACCCATCATCATTTACACCGGACACCTGGAGCACCGGACCAATTTCGATCTACTGAAATACGTCGTTAAGGAACACTCCGACAAAGTCTTCCTGATGGTGGGCCCGGTCACGCTCGAGAAGGAGCTGCTGGCAGAGCTCCAGTCCTTTCCCAACATGATCTTCGCAGGGAGTAAGAACATAAAGGAGTTGCCCGCCTATTTACAGCACTCGCACTGCGCGATCATACCCTACAAGCACAACACCCTCACCCGGAGCATCTATCCGCTCAAGGTCAATGAATATCTCGCGGCGGGCAAGCCCGTAGTGTCCACTACTTTCTCCGACGACATCATGGATTTTCAGGATGTGATCAAGGCGGTTCCGGATGCTCCTTCCTTTTCGAAGGCGATCACGGATTCGTTGGCGGAAGATTCACTGGAAAAACAGAAAGAGAGAGTTCTGTTCGTGGAGAATAATACGTGGGAGACCAGGACGAATGAGATCCTCAGGATTGTCAATCAGCGGAAGTAACCCGGTTCAAGGTTCAAGGTTCAAAAATCAGTAGGATTAAGTGATCCTTCACAACCCGGAGAGATCTCTCCAGGCACGATGGATGCGTTAACATGATGATATCTGAACTTTGAACCTTGAACACTTACTGCAGAAACTCCGAAATAAGCGGATTTACAATTCCCGGCTGTTCCACATGAGGCATGTGCCCGGCACCCTCCACCACATGTGATTTCAGGCTGGGGTATTTATCATTATACAACTGTAAGATCGCCGGCGAAAAATAGGGATCATTCGCTCCATAGATCAACATCACCTTTCCTTCCGGAAGCCGTTGGAACATATCCATCTTGCTGTTCTGCAGCATTTTCATCCACGTCGAATAGTTCATTTTCTTGTAGCCATCGAACGACATAAAGTACTTCAGGCGTTCGGCATACGAATCGAACAGGGGCTGGTTGACAAACTCCTTACGTTGGTTCTCCACCGCCCGAGGTTGCCAGTAAAAGGTCATTAGCATACCGGATACAACAGGCAGGCGAAGCAGACGGCTCGAGCTGTAATCACCCGTGGCATAAGGATCGAGCATGACGATCTTACCGACCCACGCGGGATGTGTGGCTGCATACTCGACTGCGATCATCGCTCCCATCGACATACAGATAATATCGAACGTGTCGGGAAAATTCACCTTCCCCAGCAGCTCTTCCAACTGGCGGTTCATAAGATCCGACGTGTAATCGATTTTCACCCGGTCGCTGTATCCTCTTCCATAGAGGTCATAGGTGAGAACGCGGCGCCCTTCTGTGGACAGGTGCGGAGCGGTGTTGTCCCAAACTTCCATGCCTGTAATGCCTCCGCCGTGTATGAGAACAACCGGCTTTCCATTGGGCAAACCCGATTCGACATAGTGGGTCACACCATCCGTCAGGTTGACAAGCTGTCCGGGTGCACTTTTCCGGGCTTCATCGTCCATCGTCTTGCTTTCCTGCGCAGCATCGGTTATCCACCATGCGGCCAGCAGCACGACAACAAAAGATAATATGATGTAGAGGGCTATTCTGACGAATCTGATCATTCTTTAACGAGCCTGATCGTTTGCCCGTTTACGTGCACAAGATAGAAACCTGCTGTGAGTTCTGAAATATCCATTTCAATAGAATGGTCACCCAGGCTTGCTGTCGGCACGTTGAAACCCTGCCCTGTCGCCGTCGAAAGACTTACGGAAGACAGTTCGATCGGGCGTGGCGTCTTGACAATCACCCGGTTTTTAGCTGGATTCGGCGATACGGTAAGCGTCGCAACAAGCTCGTCACCAAGGCCGGTCACGGAATATTCTACAGGAGCCGATTGTTTTGCACAGACACCATTCGATATCACCACATAGTATGAACCCGCTTCTGCCGGCTCTATCGACGATGAAGTTTCGCCCGGGAGCGCTTCGCCATTCAGGTACCATGCGTATTGTGCATCCTTGACATTTACGGTTAGCCTGTTGCCATCGGCGGTAACTTTAGGTTCGGCAAGGAACATGCGTTCTACCATAACCGTGCCCTTCAGGTCGAATTTCGTGCTGTTGAGATATCCGGCTTTAACAGTCAGCTGATTCTGACCAAGGCCGAGTGCTTCAATGACCGTCAGGGTAATGTCGTCGCCTGTACCGGTCACTTCATCAGAAACAATATTCCCATTCAAATAGGCGGCATAGGTCACACCCGGTTGCGAATCCTGAACGGTGACCAGGGATTTGTCGCACGTCGAGTGGCTGTTCGTTGCGATATCGGTCCTGACCGTAAAGCTGAGCGGTACGGAAACAGACGTACTGAAACATGTTCCGGTAGTCACCTCCACGATGTAGGCTCCCTCTGTAGAGAAATCGATCTCGCTGTCGGAGGATATCAGTTGACCGTCACGGTACCACTTATATGAGGCGCCGCTTACGCTCGACTTCAATTTCGTTCCATCGACAACAATCTGTGGTGTGGCAAGGATATCGCGTTGCACGATAATATTTTGCGTCAGGAATTGCGGTATGTCGTTCTCAAAGCCTGCTTGTACTTTGATATCTTTTGGACCGGTCGTTATCACGGAAGGGTCCAGCGAGATTATAATTGGTCCACCGGTTCCCATTACATCCGAAGACGCCCCGATCGACCCAAAGAATGCCTTATAGGTCGCACCAGCCTGTGAGCCGTTAAGTATCACCGACGCGTCGTTATTACATACTTTATCCGAGGTCATCGACAGGTCGAGGCTAAGCAGGTGTTTGTCGATTGTTGACGATGTCAGAACACAACCGCCTTTCTTCATCTGCACTGTATAAGCGCCTGAATCCACCGGCGTAAATTCGCTACCGACAACACCAGTCAGGCTGTCGCCTCTAAGAAACCATTGATATTCGGCAGCTCCCTGGAAGTTGGACACAGATATAACACCCTGGTTCATTTTGACTTCGGGAGCAGTTGCTGAATCCCGAACGACAGCAACAGTATTGGTCAGGTCGAATTGCTGACAACCGAGGAATCCTGCCTTGAGCTGGAGGGTTGTCTTGCCAAATGGCAACATGCCGTGTTTGATCGGTATCGCCAGATCCGTACCTGTTCCTACCGCTACATCTGAAACCGTTGTTCCGTTAAGGAACGCTTTATAGTCAACGCCGGCCTGTGAGTTCTTGATCCAGACAACGGGATCGCCGTCATTACAACCTGTTTCGGAGACAAGGTTGTTATCATAACTGACTCCGGGCTTGATGAACCTCAGTTTGAATCGTCCGTCGGCTTTCGAAGCTGCATCGGCAGTAATGCTGAAGTTATGGGTGTAGTCCTCGGCTCCGAGTGTCAGCGTTGTATTTGTAAACGTGTCCATAAAGACCACCTGTTCGCCTGACACCAGGCTTGTGACCCCGGAAACGATAAGACTGTATGTACCCACGGCTGCATTGGTGGTTCTGAAGCTTATAATTTGTTCACAGTCTCCCGTTGTCGTAAGGTTAATAGCAACTGCCCTGCCATCGGAAGTGAGCGTTGACAGATTGAAATAGCTGTTTGATTGCTTCAAGGCATCTAGTTGCTTTTCGTAAACCAGTGACGCATTCCTGTCGAATTGAATGTAGGCATCGTCTTCACGATTACCAGCCTTCATCTTCACGGCGATTACATTCTCAGGCGCGCCGTCACGATAAAAGGTCGCATCGGTTGTTTGTTTTGCTGTTTCGCCGATGCTGAGCGCAGGGGCTCCGTTGGTTGTCTGCACCCAGTAAGCCTGTCCGGGGGCAATGATGCCGTTGGCCAGGTTACCGCTTGTTCCGTTCCATGTCCTGAAACGATATTCGGTAGCGCTGTAGTTTTCACGAACTGAAACGGTGTTGTTCACGCCGGACATCGTCCACCCGCCGGTACTGCTCCCTGTCCATTTGACCGGTGCGGCATACGGGTTCCCCACGAGATTATATCCATCGGTGGGACCGGTGCCCGGAGTAAGACTGTAAGTGATCGTACCCTGGTTGGGTATACCCTTCACCTCCAAGGTTGTTGGATTGACACCTTCACGGATGTAAGCCGAATAGCCGCGGCCTGTGCGAAGTGTATCCTGGTTTGTTCCCCCCACCGGCGGGAATTGCCTATAGCCTCCTGTTGGCTCGTTGCTATCAAACAAAGAGGGATTGCTATTCAACCCGGGGCCTGTGCTGGCTCCTGTGAAATTACCTGTTACGGGGAAGAAGTTTTGAAGATCGGCCACTTTGACGCCTTTCACAGGCATGGAGATATACCGAAAGATCGCTCCCTCCCCTTCCATGAACCGTTGCGTGATTATGCTGCCGCTGATCCTGGACCCGTTCGCAAGAGGGCCTATTCTGGCAGTACCTGATTGAGTTGAAGTGAGCTTGAGATTTCCATCACCCGTCACCATGTTACCGCCGCCAGCGACAGTTACGAGGTTATTAACGACAGCACGTGACGCCAGTGTGGTATTGTAGTTTGCCGGCAGTGACACCGAAAGATTGCTGATCACGTTGTCCGTGGCATCGAATGCAAGGTTAGAGTGCTGTGTGGCCGTGGAGCTAAGTGTAAGACTGCCACCGTTGATGCCGAGGACGCCGGTCTCGTTGTTCGCGTTAATTGTACCGCGACCGCTGACGATAAGCGTATTGCCACCGATGTTAATCGTTCCCTTGTTTATGATTCCTCCTCCATTAGGACCGCCGACCGTGTAGGTATGGACGCCTGCATTGACGAAGTTGACCACATCATTCACATCAGCCTGAATGCTGAAAAAGGCCGGGTCAACAGGAGTATTGAACGACATCGTGTGTATCGCGCCCCCTGTGAACACAATCGAGTATTGATTTGCTGGTGTTCCCGGAAGCGGATTGGATGAATTCGAGAAAGTTACATTTCCCGCGACAACCAAACGTGATGTATTGGTTGCTACACCGGTAGTCGTCACACCGTTTCCAATGGAAAGATTTCCCTGCACCATGGTATTGCTGGTCGGTATCGTAAATTGATTCGGCGATACCAGATTGACGTTGCCATACATCGCGTTCGGGATCACGAGGTTAGCGCCAGGATTGAAGTTTACAGTCGAATTCGCTGCAAGAACTCCGAATTGTGGCGACGTGGGTGTGTTCACATTAATAGTCACCAGTGCCTTTCCATCCATCGGTCCTGTAAATGCTGCATTGATATCCAGAGTTATTGCAGAGCCTGTACCGACAACGACTTTAGATCCACTGCCTGAAACTGTCCATGGCGAGGTCAGCGTGGCTGACGACCTGTTTGCAATTGTATAGGTGGCATTCGTAGCGGTAAAGTTACCAGGAGCCGTTCCCGACCCGTCGGTATTCGGTCCCCATGTACCAAGACTTGCGAGGTCACCGCTGGATTTAGAATAGTAAGTTGTAATTGTAGTGCCATTCAGATAAAGCCTCGCTGCCGGTATTATCTGCTTACTGATGCTGGGGCCAGCGTAGCTGACCGTGAGGACTTCGCCACCTCCCTGCTCAAAGAAAGTCGCCCTGATCGGGTACTTCCCGGGTGTCAGGCTGACAGGACTGCTGGCTACCTCCGTAGTTCCATGAGCGTTGTCGTTTTCTACCACCAGGACGCCATTGACATACAACCTGCTTCCGTCATCGGAAGATGTATAGAAAGTGTAGTTTCCTGCAGTCAGGATCTCGATATAAGCATCGAAGGCAAACACAAACAGGTCGTCCTGTGTCCGCGGTGAAATGTCGAACGTCGCTACCGTTCCTGTTTTTGCGGGCGTCTGCGAAAAGTCAAAGCTGTTGTTAGCGCGGGGTTCTACCAATTGGGCATCCGCGTTGCCGGGCATGGTGCCTGTAAAGGTGTAGAACTTATAAGCTACCCCGTTCATTGGTCCTGCGGTGGTTGCTGTGATCCCTTCCGCGAAAGGTGAAACGTTTCCCGTAAAGTCAATGCCGCGCACGTTCAGGAAATAGGTAGTGGCTGGCGCGAGGCCGGTCAGATTTACGGTAGATGGAGTAGCCGGAGTACCATTGATATTCCCGGTAACAGTTTGAAGAAGAGTAGATCCATTGTACACCTCGTACTTGTACACCTGGTCATTGTCTGTCGAAGGCAACCACGACAGTGTAAGGCTCACGTCCGTAATGTTGGTAACGGCCAACGAGCTGGGCGCTGTAGGAGGAATGTTGTCAGCAGCCGGGCGTCCCCAGCTATCAGGTCCTTCCGGCGAAATGATCGCCGACCCATTGGCAAGCACCGCACGAACCGTGTATTTATAATATGCTTGTGGTCTTAATCCCGTATCTACGTAACTGGTTGTATTCGCAGGAAGGGTCGTGACAAGAGACCAGGGTTGTTCACCGTAGGTAAGCGTATGCCTGTAGCGCCAAAGCTCATATAAAACTTCGCTCCCATGGTCGGCCCACGTTACATTCAATGAGGTTGGAGAAAGGCTTGTCGCATTCGGCTTTGCCATCGCCGGGGTAGTCGGCTGCGGTGAGGTCCACGTTAAAACGACCGGGTTCGAGAAATTGCTCGGACATCCGCCTGACACTATCTTCACCGTATACGTTCCTGCATTGGCGGCGGTTCCAGCATCCTGGCTTACCAATCTTTCGTAGCTCGTGTTGGTCTCCACCAGGGAGCCGTTCTTATACCATTGATAAGACGAGAACCCAAGCGGCGCGCGCAGATACACGAAGTTCTTCACACCAGGCAAATTGGCACCATTTGTTCCCAACACAGGAATAGCAGTTGACCCGGTGTTAGTAAGGACCGGTGTAATACCGTTCCCTGATGAAGCGATCACATTCGTTGGATTGGAAATGTCCCATGAGCTGTCGGTGCGCCGCTGATACTTTACACGGTATGCGCCTGCCGCCGTCACTCCATAATATCTTGTAGTGGCGCCCGGTATATCCGCACCGTCCTTGGTCCACTGGTAGGCGAGGAAATTATCCGAGAAACCCAGTTTTAACGTTCCTCCCGGGCACACCTGCGCGCTGCCTCCAAAAACATGAATGTCCTTTTTAGTCCGTGCTTTAATCCAGGGAAAAAAGTTTGGCTCCGCGTAAGCACCGTACCAGGTTCCGTGTCCAATGTTTGGATACAGAGTTCTTGTCATATTACCCCCAGCTGCATTAAATGCATTCGTCCATTCAAGCGACGCTGTCGGGTTGGGGTTACTATCGGTTCCTCCCTGAAATATCCAGATCGGCATTGTCACCAGGCGATTCACCATTTCAGGCACGTTCGTACCTACTCCCGACATCGGCACGATGGCAGCAAACAGATCTGAGCGTTTTGCGGCAAGGTCCCACACGCCCTGCGCCCCGTTCGAAAGACCATGCATGACGACCCTGTCCGGATCCACGTTTCGCTCCCTGATCATGTACTCGATAATCTCGGCGGCCATCCGGACGTTATCGCTTTGATTGCCATTTTCCCAGCCGCTATCCCACGCGCCGTTGTAACTGGACTGCGGCCATATAACAATGCCGGGGAAAGAATTACTCAACGATGGGTTTCGGTTAACAGCGGCGAGGTGTTCTGCGCCACCGTGGATGATGTTCCGTCCGTTGTTATCGTAGCTGACACTATCGGGCGTGTAATTGAAGTTGTTAGTCCACACACGACCACCTTCGCCGGCGCCGTGGAGCATAATGATCATCGGATATTTAGTCGGATTGGCAGCGTTATACCCGGGGGGATACAACATCCGCCAGTTCATGAATTCTATTGTAGTTCCTCCGGCGTTCCTACCAATGTAAGAGCCCTCTTTGAACGGTCCGGTATAACCGCTGTCGTGGCTGGCGGAAGGTCTGGCGTGACAGTCGGGCGGGTTTGGACAACGGACGGGGTCGATCGTACCGTTTCTCAGCTCGCGATGGCTGTGATCGAGACTAAAAACCTTTGAAGCAACCTGAGCAGATGCGGAAAGGGAGAATAGACACGCTAATACCCCCACAAAAATCCATCTCATAGACATGTCTGAACTTGATTAAAGCAATACCGCGTTGACGCGGGTATTTACTAAGTCAAATCCGGATGCAAACGATGGCCCAATCTGTTTAGGGCACTAGCAACCTTGTGGAATGAATTCCTCGAATGGTATCGTCAAAACGATGGCGCGATTTTCCTCAAAACGTGAGCTCAGGCGTGCAAACAAATCCTCATCATTCCTTCACCAGTCTGATCGCCTCACCGTTTACATGCACCAGGTAGAAACCTGGAGTGAGATCCGAAATATCCATCTCCAAAGAGCGGTCGCTCAGGCTGGACATCGGCACCTTGAATCCCTGCCCGGTTGCTGTCGAAAGCCTCACGGTCGACCAGTCGATCGCACGTGGCGCCACGACCACAATCCTGTTCTTCGCCGGGTTCGGCGATAAGGCAAGTTTAGCGGGAAGCTCGTCGCCGATGCCGGTCACTGCGTAATTTACCGGAGCAGATTCCCTGGTACACACGCCGTTGGAAACCACTACGTAGTAGCTACCCGACTCAGCCGGTTCGATAGAGGAAGTGTTGTCATTGGCCAGCTCCTCGCCATTGAGGAACCACTTGTATTGTGCGTCCTGTACGTCAACCGTCAGTTTCTGTCCTGTCGCAGAAACATTCGGCGTTGCCAGGAACAGACGGTTCACCGTGATGGCGCTTTGAAGATCGTGTTTCACGCTGTTGAGGTATCCTGCCTTGACGGTCAGTTGTTTCTGACCAAATCCGATCGAAGTATTGACTGTCAGGGTAATCGTTTCGCCTGTACCGACCACTTCATCGGATACAAGAACGCCATTGTCATAAGCCGCGTACGTTACACCTGGTTGCGAAGCCTGTATACTGATAATTGAATTGCTGTCGCACTGGGCCTGGCTATTCATTGTCAGGTCGGTCCTGATGGTAAAACTGAGGGGCACGGTTGCTGACGTGGCCGAACACAGGCCCGAGGCAACTTGCACGGAGTAGACTCCTTCGGCGGTGAAATCGATCTCACTGCCTGTGGCATTCGGTATCAACGATCCGTTCAGGTACCATTTGAATTCGTCGCCAGTGACATTTGTCTTCAGCTTCGTTCCGTCGACAACCACGATAGGTGTGCCGAGCACGTCGCGCTGGACGAGAATGTTGTTTGCGAGGAACTTAGGAAGGTCGTTCTCAAAACCTACCTGGACCTGGATGTCTTTCTGGCCACTATTGATCACGGAGGCATCGAGCGGAATAGAGATCGGTCCACCTGTTCCCACGACGAACGAAGACGCGTCGATCGAGCCGAAGAATGCCTTGTACTTCGCGCCAGGCTGTGAGTTTTGGACAACCACGACAGCATCCGTGTTACAAACACTCTCAGAGCTCAGGTGAAGATTGAGATACAGCGGGTACTTGACGAATGCTTGCGAGGTCAGAACGCAGCTGGCCTTCGTGACCTGGACTTTATAAGCGCCCGAGTCTAACGGCATAAACTCACCGGCGACGGCATCGTCGATGATCTCTCCTTCGAAGAGCCACTGGTATTCGGCACCCTGGACGTTAGCGGCCGACAGGACACCCTGGTTCATGGTGATCTGGGGAATATTTACGGTATCTCTTGTCACGTTCACGGTGTTCGTGAGGTCGTACTGCTGGCAACCGAGGAAGCCCGCGGTGAGCTGGATACTGGTCTTGCCATAGGGCAGCATGGTATGATTGACAGGCAATTCAAGATTGCCACCGTTGCCTACTCCCACATTCGAAACGGCGGTACCATTTACAAACGCTTTGTAGTCTACGCCAGGTTGTGAATTATGGATCAGAACGACGGGGTCGTTGTTGTTACATGCTGCATCGGCGGCCAGTGTATTGGCATAAGTGACGCCCGGTTTCACAAACTTCAGTTTGAAACGGCCGTCGGCTTTCGTAGCGGCTGCGGCGGTAATGCTGAAGTTATGCGTGTAGTCTACGGCGCCTAACGTCACCGTTGTATTCGTGAACGCATCGGTAAATATAACTTGCTCGCCGGCCACAAGACTTGTCGCACCAGAGAGTATCAGCTGATAGTTTCCATTGGCTGCGTTCGATGTGCGGAAGCTGATGGTCTGGTCGCATTGGCCGGAGGTCGTCAGATTGATAGCCACAGATATTCCATCGGAGGTCAGTGTCGACAGGTTGAAGAAGCTGTTCGACAGCTTGAACGCGTCGACGGCTTTTTCATAAGCGGGAGTTGCGTTGCGATCGAATTGGATATAGGTATTGTCTTCAAGGCTGCCTGATTTCATTTTGATGGCGATGACATTTTCGGGGCTACCATCTTTGTAAAATGCGCCGTCTGTTATTTGCTTGGCGGCTTCGCCGACACTTAATGTCGGGCTCGCAGTATTGGTCTGTACCCAGAATGCCTGACCAGTAGCGATGACGCCTGCGAAGGCGGGATCACCGGCTGATCCGTTCCAGTAACGGTACGCGAAGGTTGTTGCGCTCGTGTTTTCGCGAATGGCGATGTTACTGCCCACGCCGCTCATGGTCCAGCCGCTGGTGCTATTGCCCCTCCATTTGATCGGAGCAGGGAATGGATTACCGACAAGGTTCCATCCGTTCGTTGGCCCTGTGCCGCCTGTCAATACAAAAGGGATGGTTCCCTGGTTAGCTACGCCTTTCACCTGCCATGTGGTAGGATTAAGTCCTTCCCGGATGTAACCAGAGTATCCTCTTCCGTAGCGGAGTGTATCCTGGTTGGTTCCGCCAACCGGAGGAAACTGAACGTAACCAATGGATTCATTGTAATCGAACAAAGAAGCATTGGCGCTTAATAAGGGACCTGTACTTGCGCCGGTGAAATTACCGGTGACGGGGAAGTAGTTTTGGAGGTCGGAAACTTTAACGCCTTTCACAGGCATTGACATGTAACGGTAGATGGTGCCTTCGCCTTCCATAAAGCGTTGGGCGGTGATAGGTCCGCTGATGCGTGACGTACCGGCGAGTGGACCAATGCGCGCAGTACCGGCCAGGCTCGAGAGCAGCTTGAGATATCCGTCACCACCGCTAATGATGTTACCGCCGGCGAGGGATACGAGGTTGGTTACATCTACCTGGCTTTGAATACTTGCAGAGTAGGTGGTGGGGATGGCCACACTGAGATTGTTGACTGTGTGATTTGCGTTGTTGAAGTAAAGCGTAGAGCTGGTTGACGCTGTTGAGCTCAACGTGAAGTTACCGCCGTTGATTGCGATGTCGCCGGTTTCACCATTGGTATTGATCGTGGCTCGGCCGGTGACGATAAGATCGTTAGCACCAACGTTGATAGTACCACGGTTAGACAGACCACCACCTTGTGTTGTACCAATTGTATAAGTGTGGATGCCGCCTGGGTTATTGAATGTAACAACGTCGTCCACATCGGTTTGAATGCTAAAGAAGATTGGATCGACAGATGATGCAAACTCGATCGTATGGTTTTTACCACCGGTGAAAGTCAGCGCATACGCTGTTGATGCTGTAGCAGGGACCGGATTTCCGGCCGTGTTATGGAATGTCAGGTTGCCTCCAACTTTGAGTGTTGAGAAGTTATTGGATTGACCCGCAGTGGTTGCTCCGTCCACTATATCGAGACTTCCCTGAACTTCGACTATGTTCATGGGGAGAGTGTAGGCTTGTGCCTGCGTAAGATTGACGTTACCATAAATACCGACTGGTATTGTTGTCGGTGCGGCGACATTGAAGTTGACGGTAGAGGTTTCGTGGAGCGTACCGAATGTTGGTGTTGCTGCGGTGTTCAACGCGACTACTC
This sequence comes from Cyclobacteriaceae bacterium, assembly GCA_035318625.1. Lineage (GTDB taxonomy): Bacteria > Bacteroidota > Bacteroidia > Cytophagales > Cyclobacteriaceae > ELB16-189. The sequence continues at coordinate 61,083 of DATHEL010000010.1, read as the reverse complement.
CATTGCGATTCGATTCGAGTCGGCCGGTGATGGTGTTGTTGACGTTGACGGTGACGGCGGTAGAGCTACCGTTACCAACAACGATGCGCGAACCGGCACCGCTGATAGTCCAGGGATTGTTTACATTAATCGAAGTTTGGTTAGTTAATACGTAGTACCTGTTTGCTGTCGTCCAGTTGGTGAGCGTGGTTCCGCCTGAACCGGTTGAAGATGTCGCCCATGCCGATACAACCGTAGGGTCAGCAGCTGCAGTCTTCAAATAATAAAACGTTCTGTCCAGACGATAGAGACTTCTATTTGGAATTGCAGTCCGTCCTATCAGTGGTGTCGTCCATCGAACGGTTAAAGTTTGACTTCCAGTTCCCTCGGCATACAGAACCTTAATCGGATATTTTCCAATTGCTGAGAACGTGATTGTTCCTGTAATTTCCGCAGTGGAGGTTCCAGGATTGTTTACGACGAGCTTGTAACCGGTGCCATCATTATCGATGTAGATCTGGCTGGGCTCTTGATTGAGAACCGAACCGGCGGTACTTGATTGTGTTGAGAAGATGAATGCTCCGGTGCCTTCGTTTGAACGCACGTCAATATATCCCTCCCATTGAGATACATACCTATCTGCACTTGTTACAGTGAAGTTGGTCGAGGTTGCGATTGTTGATGGCGGCTGTGTAAAGTCGAACGAAGATAAGCTTGGAACGGATCCAGCATAGGTATACTGCCTGAAATCCACACCTGTACCATTTGTAGTGCCAGCAAACAACTGCGTATTAACTTCAATTGACTGCGAAAACGGCGAATAATTCCCCATCCAATCCAAGGCTCTTACACTGAAATTATAAGATGCATTGCCCTCGAGCCCGGTTATAGTGTATGTTGTAGGTGGTGGAACCGTCGCTTCCCGGCTCCTGTAAGCGATGATTGGGTCGGGTGGTATTGTACCCACAAAAGAGCAAACGGTGTTTACGCCATTGATCGCGGCAACAAGGGTCGACCCGTTGTATATCTCATAGGCATATACGTAGTCATTATCTGTTGATGCCGTCCATGATAAAACAGCTCCCGTTGCAGTAACGCTAGCTGCGCCCAGGTTACCAGGGACCGTAGGCGGCGCCGTATCAAGTGCAGTTACCACTTGAAGGTTCGGATCATTATAGAAGATTGCTTGTCCACTCGGAAGTATTGCACGGACCAGGTATCGGTACCATGCATTACCAAGACGCAGCCCCGTATCTCTATAAGAGGTAGTGTTGGCCGGAAGAACCTTCACCAGTTGATAGCTTTGAAGCGAATATTTTCCGGGAGGAGTCGAACAGATCGTACCGGAATACCCAGCCGGCCCTAAACCGAATCGGATTCGCCACACCTCGTATCCTGTTTCAGCTCCATAGTCAGTCCATGTAATATTCGCTTCCTTTTCATTAACCAATGTAGTAGAAGGAGCAGCCGGCCTGGGTGAATTGGGTTGGGATGCATTCCAGGTCACAACGATAGGATTGGACGGAAGGCTTCCGCAACCGGAAGGCTGAAGCACTGTCACAGTGTAGCTGCCAGCATCACCCGACGTACCGGTATTGCTACTGATCTCGTAAGTGTTAGAAACCGCGCTTTGCGCTATCTGAACCCCATTCTTAAACCACGTATACTGAAGGTTACCGGGAGGCGCAATGAAGTTGATGCGGTTGTCAATGCCAGCCAGGTCGATGGTAAGGTTTACCGATCCAGTGTTCGTAAGCAGCGGCACATAAGTAGCTGCGCCCGCATCACTAACAACAAGAGGACTTGACTCACCGATTTCCCCCCATTGATCACTTCTATTTGGATTCCATGCGTTCGGCTGCCTTCTATATTTCACCGTGTAAGTACCTGGCGTCGTCGCGAAAAATGTTCTATCATTACTTCCATCGATATCAATACCGTCCTTGGTCCATGTATATTCCGCAAAGCCCGCCGAGAACCCAAGCTTCAATCCACCCCCACCACTACAAACACTTGCAATGCCTCCGAATACATAAATGTCTCTTTTTGTTTTTGACTTAATGAACGGGAAGAAGTTTGTCTCCGCATATGCATTGTTCCAGGTTCCGTGACCGACACCCTGGTAAACTGTTCGTGTCATACTACCGCCAGCAGCAATAAATGCGTTCTGCCAGTCAAGCGATGCAGAGGGAGCCGGATTTGTATCGGTTGAACCCTGAAATATCCAGATCGGTGTAGTGACCAGCGCGCTAACCATCTCAGACTGGTTGCTACCCACGCCAGACATCGGCAGGATAGATGCGAACAAGTCAGACCTCTTGGCTGCTAGATCCCACACACCTTGCGCACCGTTCGAGAGACCGTGCATCGCAATTCTGTCGGGGTCTACGTTCCTGTCGCGGATCATGAACTGGATGATCTCGGAGACCATGCGGTTGTTGCTGCTGATGTCGCCATTCTGCCAGCCACTATCCCATGCGCCATTGTAACTCGACTGCGGCCATATGACAATGCCGGGGAAAGAGTTGCTCAATGAGGGGTTTCTTATTGCCGCGGCCAGGTGTACCTGTCCACCGATCGAAATGTTTCGTCCGTTGTTATCGTAAAAAACATTACTAGGTGCGTAATCAAATCCGCAGCAGCTACTTTTTCTTCCACCTTCACCAGCGCCGTGAAGCATCACGATCATGGGGTAAGGTAGCGCACGGTTCTCATCATAGCCGGTCGGATAGATCATCCGCCAGTTCATAAACTCTTCAGGCCATTCTGCACCGTTCCGGCCTACATAAGCGCCTTCCTTAAAGGGTCCTGTGGAACCGACATCCCAGCTTTGACCTGAATTGGGTTTACAATGACAATCGTCCGGAGGATTCGGACAAATAGTGGGATCAACAGTACCGTTGGCGAGCTCCCGGTGGCTGCTGTTTAGGTTGAATTCCGTATGTGTTACCTGTGAAAATGCCCCAAAAGAGCACAGACAGACCAAAAGCCCTGAAAAAAGCCACCTTTTTGACATGTAACGTTAGATTAAAGCCGGAGAATCCGTGCACATAAGTACGAGGGGACTCTCATTAGTAACCCAAATTTACTCTCCAAAGGGGCCTATTTTCGATAACCTGAAAAATTAAATTTTTGTAAAAACCTTACATGTAAAATTCACCAAAAAATGGCCTTCCGCCCTTCTGGCAAGAAATTTGGTACGCGGGAAGTACTACCTGAGTTAAAAGTCTTTAGGTCTCTTAACGAATTTCGGCTTTTCCCATGAATTTAAAAAGGTTACTAAACACTGACCCGAGGCAATATATTCGCGTTATCTTCCATAGTCCATTTACCTTTTATCCCATCTTATGAATCCGAAGCCCTTGGCAGCTACGCGCTGCCTGCAGGTTATTACAGGGTTGTTAATGTTGTGCCTTATGTTCGTGCTGCCCTCGTGCGACGAGGAAGAACCCGACCCTCCGACCATGATCGGATTCGGCTCAGCCTCCCAGGAGGTCACGGAAGGCAACGAGATCAACATCACCGTCGTATTCGATAAACCCACCGTCGAGGAGGGTACCGTCCTCGTCACACTGGGCGGAACCGCCAAATACACGTCGGATTACAACACCAATCCCTCCGGAAACACCGGCTCGTTTACGCTGCCGCTCGCCCCTGGCCAATCATCCGCGACATTTTCCATGGCCACCGTCCAGGACGACATCTACGCGCAGCCCCGTACCGTGACATTCACGCTGGGAGCTCCCGTTCCTGCAGAAAGCTTCGTTCTAACGGAAACTGCCACATTCGAGGTGACCATCAACGACGACGAAAGTCCCGCTATCGCGAACTTCGCTATAGCTTCGGCAACGATTGCAGAAAATTCCACATCTGGATACACAGTATCCATACCGTTTTCCACACCTGCCCGTGGTGAGGGAGGTCTCACGGTTTCATTTGCATCCAATACTGCTACTGCAGATAACTTCAGTACCATTCCTGCACTGAATGCAAATAATGTCCTGCTTACCGTACCCAGCGCGGCTACCGGAACCAGCTTCACGGTCCTCGCAAAAGACGATTCATACTTTCATAGTGATTTCGTGATCGTATTTGAGATCACAGCAACCACCGGATCCGTCAAAGCCGGTCCGTCGAAGAAGTTCACGATGACCATCCAGGAAAACGAGGTGCCATCGCTGGCCAACTTCGACGCGTCGTCGTCGCAGATTGCCGAAACCGGACCTCCCGTCACCGTCCTGATCCCACTGTCGATACCCGCCTCTAATACAGGCAGCGTTACAATCAGCTATGCATCCACCAACGCGGTTTACGGAACAGACTTTACCTCCTTACCCGCACCCGCCGGCGCAAACATCGTCGTGCCCGTAGCGAAAGACGCCACACAAGTACAGTTCACCATTACACCGGTAGACGATGTTATCGACAATGCCCACCAGGTGATTACCTTCACACTGACGGCGGCCGACGGGGTGGTTCGTCTCGGCTCCGGTACGGTCTACATCCTCACCATTACAGACAACGAACCATCGTTGCGAAAGGTGCTGGTCTCATTCGGCGGCGTCAACGGGTCCACCATGTTTGGTAACGAACAGTGGAACTATGCCTACTCCGATACACCGAACGCGGGCACGACGTGGGGCAACCTTGTTCGCTCCGATGGTGTTGTTACCAACCTCGCCATTGTTGTCACTTCACCGCTGACAGCTCAGCCGCTGGGTAAGACCACCGGTCTCAACTCAGGCGCATTTCCCGACAACGCTTTAAGGGAATACTGGTACGTCCCCGGACCCGATCAGGGTATCACCCGCGGGTTCGAGATACGACAGGCTAACAATGCAATCAACTACCAGATCAGGGTTATCGGCAGTACTACGGTCGTCCATCCGGATGGTAAGAACACGATGACTGTAGCCGTGAAAGGCGTTAGCAAATCGATCAACGATGTTACGAACAATGTAAGCGAAGTGCTTATATGGACTGATGTCACATCCGCTGCGTCGATCATCCCGGTAGCCCTTACAGACTCAGCAACGGGCGGCATCTGCCCCATCAATGCGCTTGAAATTACCTGGTACGAAGCGGACTAACGATCGAGGTTCGTTTTCTTAGCGCCGGCCGGGTCATACAACCACGCTCGCGGATACTTGTTACGTATCTTCTGCAGTTGGTCCACGGCAAGCTTCCTGTCGTCGTTGTGATACAGGAATACGTAATAGAAGTTTTTGTCCAGGATATATAACAAGTCGGGGAACATACTTTGCCCGCGAAGCTCCCTGATCTGCTTCATTGCGTTCTCGTGGCTTCGAAAGGCGCCTACCACGACATAATAGCTGTCCAGGATACTCGGTTCTTTTTCTGCCGCAGCCGGTGTAACGACTTCGGGCTGCTTCACTTCCGGCTCCTTCACAACAACCCGTTGTGTCGTAGTGTCTTTCGGCTGCTCGACGACTGGTTGTTTTACAACGGGTTCTTGTTTAGCAACAACGGGTTGTTTCTTTTCAGCTTCTTTCTCACGTACTGCTACCTGGTGCAGAGAATCCTTTGTCTTCTTGGCAAGAAAATATTCCTCCTCACGGTCGCGCTTTCCGAAACGGCTACCTGCATAGATCTCATGCGAACCGGTGGTTGCTTTCGATAATTTTCCCAGGGGGCGATCGTATCCATAGCCGACCTTGATAAGGTTCCTCGCTTTGAGACCAATGAATGCCGTAATGCCGTATCCGTCGCGATACGAGCCGCCGATCCAGAACGTGTTCTTCCACGTAGCCGTCAGCATCCCCTCGATTTGAAAGTCCTTGGGGCTCGTTGCCCGGAAAATAGCGATCGGCTGAAGCTGGATGTCCCTTGTTACATTCATCGCATACTGTACCGAACCGAATTTCTGATGAAAGGGATTGAACTTGATCTCCTGGAAACTCTCGATACTGTTTGGCTTGGTGTCGAGAAGTTCCGGAAGGGCAAGGCCCACAATGAGATTCCTGAACTGGTAGGTAATACCAAACTGGTTGATCAAATAAGTATTCTTCTGCAGTAAATTTGCAAGGGCGGGGTCGTTCGACATGGCGACAGCATCCATGTCGAAGTTATTCAGACCAATTCCGCCCGAAAGTCCGAAGTTGAGGTGATGAAAATATCCAAGCCTGACCACGTAACCGATGGTTGCCAGGCCGGTAGTGTTGCGAAGCAGGATGGTCTTGCTCGAAGAAGCGATGGCACCCACTGCCACATTGCGGCCGAGGGGTATCTGAACGTTCAATGCGCCGGCTTCGGGTGCGTTCTCGATGCCCATCCATTGCTTGCGATAAAAAAGATTTACTTCCGGGTGACCGCTCTGAGCAACGGCCGCCGGGTTGAACTGGTAAGGATTAGCAAAGAACTGACTATAAATAATCGGATTCTGGGCAAACGCCGGTAGTACAGTGACGATTGAAAGCAGGAGAAGACAAACGAGGGGCCTGAGTAAAAATAACTTCATTCGCGAACGGGTGTTGCTGGTTTAACGGATCAATCTGAATGCCCCTGAGTAGGTCTTTTTATTGTCACACTGGAACACGAAATAGTAATCCCCATCCAACACCTTTTGCCCCGTCGTCGTACTTCCCGTCCAATCATTTAAGTATTCTTCTGCTTCAAACACCTTCTTGCCAAGGTTATTGAATATCGATAGCGGACAACCTTCTACCATGTTGGTATTCTTGATTGTCCAAATGTCATTCACCAGGTCGCCATTCGGCGTGAAGGCGATCGCTGCACCAATGGGATTGGACTTGCCTTCCACAACCGTAACGACCCTGTCGTCAGTAGCGGTAGCGCCGAAGTTATCCATAACGGTAAGCCTGAAAGTATACACGCCCGTGAGCATGTCCGTAAGGGCAACCTCGGGATACTCTCCCACCAGTTCGGTCGGAGGTCCGTCAATCTGTTCCCACAAATAGTCGGCGATGATATATCCGTCGCCTGGTGTGGCTATACCCTCCAGTGAAATAAAGTTATTGGGCAACACCATTGTGGTGTCGTTTCCGGCGAATACCGTCGGCATAGGATGCGCGGCCTGAACCACGACACTGGTTTCACTGAATGCGCTGGCGTTTTCATTGTCCGTTGCCGTAAGGCGGAACAAGTATTCTCCGGCAGGCATGCCCGAGAGTGACAACGTAGCGGTACTGGTGTTCGAAAGCACCGCACCACCAGGTCCGGCTTCCTGTGTCCATTCCATACTCGCTATCGAACCGTCGACATCCGAGGCTGAACCGCTTAAGTTGGTCGCTGTAGTCGGCAACGAAAGTACCTTCGAGGCCCCTGCAAGCACAACGGGAGGATTGTTTGAACCTGCCGGCAACACGGTGAGCGTTACCTCATCGGTAGCAGAAGATCCCTGATTGTCGGTTACTTCCAGGCGAAATGTATAAATGCCCAAATCAAGCCCGCTCGCTGACAACAGCGGCCCGTTCACAGGACCAAGAACCGCAGCGGGTCCGCTTTGCTTGGTCCACAAGTAGGATGCGATAGTCCCATCAGGATCGGAGGCAACTCCGGTAAAAGCAGCCGACGTTGCGGGAAGCCTCACGAACGTATCGTTTCCGGCATTCACAAGAGGGTTCTTGTTTACACCGGCCGACAATACCGTGACCCTTACGTCATCACTGTTTGATTCTCCCTTGTCGTCGGTTACCGTAAGCGTGAACTGGTAAGTTCCTGCGACCAGTGCGCTCAGCGATACCTTCGAAGTTGTTTGGCCGGCGAGCGTTACGGAAGCGGGTCCGGATTTTTTCGCCCATCCATATGTGGCGACGGTTCCATCCGGATCGACGCCGCTACCTTGCAGGTCGAGTGTTGTGGTCGGCAGGTTCACGACTTTGTCGAAGCCGGCATCCGCCACGGGTGTCTGGTTGGCGCCTACGGGCACTACCGTTACGGTAGCGATATCGGAGCCTGTTGCTCCCTTGTCGTCAGTCACTGTAAGCTGGAATGTAAATACACCAGGTACAAGTCCATCAACAAGCAACGTGGGTGAATTGATGTTATCGATGGTCGTTGCAGGTCCTGATTTTTGGATCCACGCATAAGAGGCGATAGATCCATCCGGATCGAAGCCAGAGCCGCTGAGCGAGGTTGCTGACGACGGAGCAACAATAGTTTTATTGGAACCCGCGTTGGCAACGGGATTCTGATTCACTGTTCCGGGGAACACTGTGATACTCACCTGGTCGAAAGCGGTCGCGCCATCGTCGTCGGTTGCAGTCAGCCGGAACACATACTGGCCGGCGACGAGACCGCTAACACTGAGACTAGCTGTACTCGAATTCGCTAATGCAGCCGCAGGGCCGCCGATCTTTACCCACAAGTACGATGCTATATTGCCATCGTTGTCACTGGCAAGGCCGTTGATGTTTGTTGAAGTTGTTGGTTCGAACAATACTTTGTCGCTGCCGGCACTTACGACCGGGGGCTGGTTTGTACCAATCGGTTGCACGGTAACCATGATCTCGTCAAAGGCTTCCGATCCCTTGTTGTCTACAACAGTAACGCGGAACACATAGACGCCTGCCACCAGGTCGGTCGCGGCAAGACTAGCGGTGGTTTCTCCACTCAATGTCGCCGTAGGCCCTACCTGTTTTGCCCATACATATGAGGCGATATTGCCATCCACGTCGGAGGCAGTTGCACCTAAAACGAGTGTGTTGTTAGGCAGAGTAAGAGTGACATTATTCCCGAGGGTTACAAGAGGCGTCTGGTTAACGCTCGAAGGCAATACGGTAACCTGGGCTGTGGACGAAGTGATGGCGCCGACATTGTCTGTTACCGTCAGTCTGAAAACATAAATACCTTCGAGCAGGTCTGTGGTCGACAACACCGCAGTGTTTCCGTTCGTCATTGTCACGGAAGGTCCACTGACTTTGGTCCACACATACGCTGCGATCGTACCGTCTGCATCCGAAGCGGAGCCAATGAGGTTGGTGCTGTTCACAGGAAGGGAAAGAGCGATATTGGGACCGGCGTTCGCTACAGGAGGCTGATTGGTCGAAGCTGAATTGACCAAAACCGATACGTCGTCGAGACCTGTTGCCCCGCCGTTGTCGGTAACTGTAAGACGAAAGACATAATTACCGGCGACCATGGAGGCCACAGTCAAGGTCGGTGAAGTATTGTTTGTCAAGGTTGCCGATGGCCCTGAAACCTGTCCCCATAAATAGCTGGCTATTGATCCATCGGCATCGTTTGCCGAACCAGTAAGGTTCACCGTGTTGGTGGGAAGGAATATTGTTACGGGCGATCCGGCGTTTGCGATGGGGCTAATGTTAGTTGATGTCTGCACCGTTGCATTCACGTCGTCGAAAGACGTCGCGCCCAGGTTGTCCGTGACTGTGATCCTGAAAATATAAACGCCGGTCACTAACGAAGACGCATTCAATGTCGGAGTTGTCGTACCGGTCAGTGACGGAGCGCCGGGGCCCGATATCAACGACCAGGTATAGTTGACGATCGTTCCATCGGGATCGGATGCAGTGGCTGTGATGCTCGTAGAAGATGTCGGTAGCACGATCACCTGGTTGGAACCTGCGCTCACGAGCGGGACCTGATTGGAATTGGTTACGGTTATCGTGAACTCATCGCTGGCAGTTGCTCCCACATTGTCCGTTGCTGTAATCCGTATCAGATATACCCCCTGGATCAAATTCGTCAGCGCCAGGCTGGCCGTGGTTGTTCCTCCAAGGGTGACGGACGGGCCGGTGACTTTTTCCCACAGGTAAGAGGCTATTGAGCCGTCTTCATCGGCGGCCGTCGCTGTGAGGTTTGCAGAGTTGGTGGGAAGAGTTATCGTGAAATTATTTCCACCTTCTACTGTCGGGATCTTATTGGTTGTGTTGGGAAATACGATCACGTTCACATTCGAGGTTCCTTGCGCGCCGGAATTGTCGGTAACCGTGAGACGGAATGTATACGAACCTTCGATGAGACTTGTCAGTACCAGCGTGGACGTGCTGGCACCTGCGATGCCTGCAGCGGGACCGCTTTGCTTGACCCACGCGTAAGTTGAGATCGATCCGTCAATGTCCGTACCCGAGCCAACGAGGTTAGCGCTGTTGTTTGGGAGGATCAGTGTCACGGGTGGTCCGGCGTTAGCGGTGGGCGGTATGTTCGCCGCCTGTACAACTACGTTTGTTTCATCGCTGCCGGTTGCTCCAAGGTTGTCTGTCACCGTCAAACGGAAAACATAAGTGCCTGCTACAAGACTTGTCAGGGAAAGTGTTGTCGTCGATGCGTTTGCAAGCACTCCCGGTACCGGGCCGCTCACTTTTATCCATGCGTAGGAAGCGATTGAACCTCCGGGATCGGAGCCCGACCCGGTGATCGTGGTCGCGCTGGTCGGCAACTGAATGGTCTTAATCGGTCCGGCATCCGCCACCGGCGCAGTGTTAGCTGCGGAAACGACAACGCCGACATCGTCGAACGCGGTAGCGCCGAGGTTATCTGTCACTGTCAGTCTGAACACATAGTTACCGACAGCAAGGCCCGAGACCGACAATGTTGAGAGAGCCGGATTGCCGAGCGTCGCCGTACCGCCGCTCTGTTTAATCCATGCATAGGTGGCAATACTTCCGCCTGGGTCCGTTCCGGAGCCTATAAGGTTCACACTGTTGGTAGGTAGTGTCAATATTTTATCACCGCCGGCGATTGCCGTTGGGGGTGTGTTGGCCGATAGTGGCTGTACGGTCACCGTGACATCTTTCGCATCCGAAGCTCCGTCGTCGTCCAATACGGTCAATCGGAATGTGTGCGTTCCCTGTACAAGGGCGGTCAGGGTAAGTACTGCGGTGTTGGCATTGGCGAGTGTAGCTCCGAGCGCACTGATCTTTATCCACTGATAGGTCACAACCGATCCGTCCAGGTCGGTGCCGGAACCAGTCAACACGGTTGTGTTTGTGGGAAGTGTAATGACTTTGGGCGCGCCGGGGTTGGCAACCGGTGGCTGGTTAACGGTGCCATCGGTGACGACAACCTGCATGTCTTTATATTCCACTCCACCCAGGTCATCGGTGGCAGTAAATCTGAATACGTAATTGCCGACCAGTAGTCCCGTCAATGACACGGTGTTGGTTGTCTCGTTGGCGAATGTCGCCGCGGGTCCGCTTTGTTTTGTCCAAAGAACAGAAGCGATCGAACCATCGGGGTCCGACGCTGTTGCCACTATCGTCGTAGCCGTGGTGGGTAACGTCAGGTTCTGATTGGCTCCAACAGAAACAGAAGGTTTCTGGTTTCCGCTGATCTCGAAAGCGCCGACATCCCATATGGAAGCCCCGGGTCGAACTTTGTCGTCAAAGTCGTGGATGACGCCAAAAGTCGTAACGTCCTTTCCTGCGTTATGCCCGGGCGCGCCCGCCTGGATCCTGTAATCATCGACGGCAGCATTGACGAACATGGCAGCTGCCATTGTAGGGACAACGACGTTATTGCCCTTTTTCCAATCTGTATAAGTATATGTTTTGTCCCACGTGGCGGCGGAGTTCACGATATAGTTATTGTATAGTACGTTGCCCGGTGCGCCGTTTATAAATTCCTCGATAACGCCCTTTGTTCCCACGTTGACGAAAGTATTGTTGATCACATACACGCCACCGAGGTATCCGAGGGGTACAATGTCGGAGACAAGCGGCGTAGCGCGCGTGTTGATGGTGATAGCCTGCTCGCCGGGGCTTACGACTACATTATTATAGACATAATTGCCACCGATACCCTGGATGGCGATAGCGGGTCCGATACCCTGTTTGATAAAGTTATTATAGAGCCTGCCTGTGGTACCGACCCCCATCTGTATTCCGCCGTTCTGGCTCGGCAAGTTGGCCTGTCCGTAATTGTATACCGAATTATTATATATCTCCACATCGTCGGTACCCGATCCGACCTGTATGGACTCGCGACCTGTATATTCAAAACGGTTATTATATATTCTTACGCCGCGCACCTCATGACAGTATTGCGTGCTTCCGCAGAATACAGTTGTGCCGGTGTAAAAACTATCGCCGAGATAGATGCCTTCGCCACCCGTGTTGTGTACATAGTTGTCGTGGATCTTCGCGTTATAGAATGTATAGTTGGGTCTTACTGCTGAAACGTCGGCACAGTTAGGGCTCGGGTCTGACTTCAACATTATACCCGCGTACCCGATGTTGGCGATCTCCATGTGATCGATCTCGAAGTCGGACGAAAGACCGACCGCAGCGATACCTTGTGTTCCCGGTGCGCTGGCGACTATATTAATACCAAGCGGAACACCCGGATCGCCCGTGCCGGTAATGTGTACATACCGGCAACCGACGAAAAGCATCGCGTTGTTGATAGTAGACCCGCCGAGGAGTGTCTGGCCACCGCAGTTTTTAATGATGATCGGATTTGTGGCTGACCCACGGACGTTGGTGAATTGAATACCTCCGCGGGCTCCCGCTGCGAGGCATATCACATCGCCGGGAAGCAAGCCCGCACCGTTGAGATAATGAAATCCCGCTCCGGCGGGGACAGTGACCTTGCAACCGCATTGCGCGACTGCGTCGTTGGCGGACAATACAGCCGCCAAAATCACAACAACGATAGAAAATCGGAATCGAATCGATTGAAGAGGCTTGGGCATGGCTTAGAGAGATTTTGTTATGACTCCCAGACACCTTTATCACAGGTTTATAGGAGTGTGTAACCCTTAAAAGTAGAAAAAAAACTCTAAAAAGCCGGATAAAATACCTGCGTTCAAGACGTGCAAAAATTCCACAAACACCCGACGCCGTTTAAATATGGGGTTTTACGCCACCGAAATCGTTTTCGATTACTCCTGTTCAGACTTTCCAGCGTTCCTTCCACATCTGGAATATCAGCAGGTGCCATAACTTTTGGACATTGACCGAGTCGCCGCGGATATAACGGTCCCTCAAAACAACTACCTCCTTATAATTAAGGATTCCTTCTTTTTTCAGCCTGTCTTCGTTCAAATAGTGCATGAGTATTTCTTTCAGCTCCTGCCTGAACCAGTTCATGATGGGCACGATGAATCCCATCTTCGGGCGGTCCATGATGGCGGGGGGAATGTATTTATGTACGATGTCTTTGAGTATGATCTTCGTGCGGCCATTGTCGAATTTGTATTTCGAAGGAAGCCGGGCTGCAAATTCAATGATCCGGTGATCCAACAATGGCTCACGTCCTTCAAGGGAAACTGACATCGTGGCACGATCGACTTTCGTGAGGTTGTTATCGACCAGGAAGGTACGGTAGTCAATCGCGAGCATGCGGTTCACGTCGTCGTTGTGAGAATGGAGCTCGTCCTGAATATCGAAATCGGTTTTCACATCGCGATAAGGAAACTTCAACCTTTGTCTCAATTCACTTTCCGTGTTAAACTGGGAGATGATCTTCATGGCGTAAACCGGGTCGTTGTCGGCCATGATCAGTTTCACCTTATTGTAGCGTGTCGCGAAATTGAAGCTCTTCTTCGTAAAAGGCAGATGTTCGGGGCTGATGAGACCCATGCCGCGGCTCGACAATCGCCGTAACCAGAACGGCAGCTTGCGGGTATAGTCGAGCGACATTTTGAATTTCGGATAACCGGCAAAGATCTCGTCGCCGCCGTCGGCAGAAAGAGCCACTTTCACTTTCTTGATCGCGGTCTGACTAACGAGCGTGGTCGGGATGATGGAGTTGTCTCCGAAGGGTTCGTCGTAAAGGTGCGACAGGGTCGGAATGATATCGAAAGCTTCCTTCTGGGTACAATAGTGCTCCGTGTGATCTGTACCCAGGTGCTGGGCCACCTTCTTCGCATGCGGCGCCTCGTCGTACTTTGGCTCATCGAAGCCGATGGTAAATGTCTTCAGTTTTTCGGTACGGCCCGATTGGAGTATTGCCGCAACAGCAGAGCTGTCGTAGCCTCCGCTAAGGAATACACCGACTGGCACATCGGATACCATGCGGTACTCGCATGCTGATTTCAAAAGCACTTCGAGCTCTTCCTTAGCATCCTCGTAGCTGATGTCACTTTTAGGCTGGTTGTAGGCATCGATCACATTCCAGTAACGCGTGGTCTTGATGTCCTTACTGCGAAGGTCGACCTCGAGATATCCACCGGGGAAGAGCTTATGAGTGTTCTTGAATATAGTGTAGGGCGCAGGGATGTAGCTGTACTTGAAATAAAGTGCAAGGCTATCGTAATCCAGCTCTTTCGTAAACCCAGGATGCTGATGGAATGATTTGAGCTCCGATCCGAAGAGAAGGACGTTATTCTTCCAGAAATAATACAGCGGCTTTACACCGGCCCTGTCCCTGACCAGGAAGAGCTTTTGTTTTTCCTCATCCAGGATAACGAAAGCGAACATCCCGATAAATTCCTTGATGCAATCGATACCCCAGGCGTGATACGATTTGATAATGACCTCGGTATCTGAATTGGATTTAAAAGTATAACCCTTTGCGATGAGCTTATCTCTTACAGAAGTGAAGTTGTAGATCTCTCCGTTGAAGATCAGGGTGATCTTTTCGAAAAAGTAAGGTTGATGACCAAGCGGTGACAGATCGAGGATCGACAACCGGCGATGTCCGAGCCCGATGAGGGCATCGTTTACCTTACGCTCGAAGTGACCCTGGTCATCGGGACCCCTGTAATCGATCACATCGGTCATCGCTTGTAATATCTCGCGACTGCCTTTCCCGTTAAAATCACAAAAACCCGCTATTCCACACATAGGACTCCTGGTTACAGACTATTATATATAATGGTATTGGTGCTGAAGATGCGCAAATGGAAAGCCTGCAAGATACTTAAAGGCTATTATTTTTTTGAGGAAATCGCCTTCAACGATTGTGCCAAGGGGGTATTAAGGGTTTTTCCCCCCGACCTGTTCAACCTTTGATATAGTCGCCAAAAAGAAGAAATTGCGGCGTATGGCTAAGATCTCAGTTCTTATTCCAGATGGAGAGAGCACATTGACAAAACACGTCGTCCATTGCCTGTCCGTGGATAAGGATATTAAGGTCCACATTCTGTCGAAGGACCCAAATGCCAATATCAGGCATTCGAGGTTGATCAGCAGTTTTAAGTCCTACGATCTGCCTTATACAGCACCGTCTGTACCGGGCCTGGAATCCGACCAGGAGCTTGCAGAGCTCATCCGTTTCCATCACTACGACTCCTCTGTGCAGGATCAAGTGACCGACGCGATCCTTCGTCGTGCAGCCGAGATAAAAGCCGACGTTATCTTCCCGGTCGATGAGCACATCATCCGCATCCTGGCCAATTCGGCTGATAAGATCAGTAAGGTTGCCAAGTTGCCTCCCCTGCCCGACTTCGAAACGTTCACCGTAGCAATAGACAAATGGAAGCTGGCGGGTTTTCTAGATAAGCACGATGTGCCTCATCCCAAAACTATCCGGTACAGTGCTGCTACCAGCGACGATGAAGTACGACGTCTGAAATTCCCCGTTATCATCAAGCCTACCAACCAGGGAAATGCCATGGGCATCGAGCTGTACCAGGATCCGGACAAACTGCTGGTTTTCCTGAAGGCTCAAAAGAAGCACGAGTACATCCTTCAGCCATTTATAAAGGGTTACGACATCGATTGCAGCCTGTTAGCGCTGAACGGAAAGATCCTTGCCTACACTATTCAAAAAGGCATCGTTTTTTCAGAGATCAAATTCCGGGCGGCGGTCGGCATCGAGTTCGTCTTTGAGGAAAAGGTGATACGGATCGTGGAGAAGATGATGAAATTAATGAACTGGTCGGGCGTGGCGCATATCGATCTGAGGTACGACCAGATTGAGGATATGCCTAAAGTGTTGGAGATCAACGCGCGATATTGGGGAAGCCTGTTGGGTTCGAAGAATGCGGGTGTAAACTTCCCCCTGCTGGCGATAAAGACACTCCGTAACGAGACTTTTGAGAAACCTGAGTATAAGCTGAATCGCTACTTCATGGGTAAATCCCCCATCGCAAGAATACTGAAGAGTGCATTCAAAAGTGGTAAAGAGAAAGTGGGGTTATTTGAAACAAGCCTTCCCTATTCGCTCCGCGACCCCGTGCCGTCATTCTTTGAAATCCTCCAAAAACTTCGGAAGATCTAACGAGCCGGTCTAACCGGCGGGCTTCAGGTTCCACCCGATACCGTCAAAATAAGCTTTCACGAGGTCGGTCCTGCCTTTTAGAAGGAAGCCGAGTATATTCTTCGGCATCGACAAGATCATGAAGAAAAATATGCCAGCGAGAAACTTCGCGCCCGTGAAGTTCCTTCTCATAAACAGCAGGCGGTTACGTGTGAGGTAGTACGTCTTCTGCGGGCTCTCGTCGCCGCCGGTACTGATCGATTCCTTATGGATAACATGCGTCGACCCGACATAATACATGTTGTATCCGCGACGACGGGCGCTCATGCACCAATCGTGCTCTTCATAATAAAGGAAGTAGATCTCGGGCATCGGACCGATGAGCTCGACGACGGTCCGCCTTACGATGAGTGCAGCCCCATGACCGAGGTCTGTCCTGTAATCCTTGTCGTACTGACCGGTGTCTTTTTCAAACAGTCCGATCCGCTTGCCGCGGCCAGTCATCGGGTTGATTCCGATGGCGCCGGCATACTGTATGGTGACCTTGTCGGGATAAAGGACTTTGGGCGAAGCCATTCCCGCATCGGGATGTGCGGTCATGAAACCTGCCACCGACTCCAGCAGCTGACGCGGCAGAAGGGTGTCATTATTCAGAAAGAAGAAATATTCCCCGCGGGCCGACTGTATTCCAAGATTATTGCCGCCGGCGAACCCGAGATTTTTCTCGCTGCGAAGAAATATGACGGAGGGAAACTTGTTTTTTACCTCGTCGGTGATCGGTTCCTTTTGCGAAGCGTTGTCGACCACGATGATCTCCACGGGTTTGTAAGTAAGCTGCATTGCCGATTCGAGGAATTCGATCGTGTCGGCAAGGTGGTTGTAGTGAACTGTTATTATGGAAACCAGCGGCTGGTCCGTCATCATCAATCAGTCTTTCGGTTCGCAAAGTTCCAAAGTATTCCCTGGTAGAACGGCTTGATCAGGTTGGCCTTTCTTTTCAGGAAGTAGTTGACCGTGTTTTTGGGTACTGATACGAAGCAGAAAAAAACGAACCCGATCCACGCCGGCACACCCGAGAAATTCCGCCGCATGAAGAGCAGCCTGTTCCGGGTCATATAATAGGTCTTCAAAGGGCTTTCAGCCCCGGTACTCACCGACTCCTTATGAAGGATCTTGGCAATGCCAAGGTAATAGACAGCGTACCCGGCTCTCTTTACAGACTCGCACCAGTCGAGCTCCTCATAATAGAGGAAATATATCTCTGGCATAAGGCCGATCTTTTCGACGACTTTCTTCGGAATGATGAGAGCGCCGCCATGAACCATGGCGGTCTTATAATAAATATCGTATTGCCCTGTATCGGTTTCGCCCTGACCGAAGCATTTCTGGCGCCCGGTGAATGGATTGATGATCCCGCCACCAGCAAACTGAAGGGTCTTGCCGTCGGGATAAAGAACTTTGGGCGAAGCCATGCCGGCATCGGGATGCGACTCCATAAACTCGACAATGGGTTCGAGAAAGTCGGGGAAAAGGATCGTGTCGTTATTCAGTAAAAAATAATACTCGCCCTTGGCCACCTTGAGCCCCAGGTTGTTGCCGCCGGCGAACCCGAGGTTCTTTTCGCTTTGGATGAAACGGACTTTGGGAAATCGTTTCTTGATCTCTTCGGTGGGCTTCTCGTTGGGCGAATTGTTATCGACGACTATGATCTCGACGTTCGGATAGGTCAGTTTTTCCGCAGATTCCAGGAACTCAATAGTATCATTCAGATGATCATAATTGATGGCAATCATCGAAACTAAGGGATACCGGTCCTGCATCCGTATAGTTATTTGGAAGTTCCCTGCTTGTCGATCGACGAGCCGTGTGGCGTATGGATGAATTTCTTGTTGGCCTCTCCCAGACGGAAAAGAAGTAAAAACATTCGGAAGAACATTTCAGGCAACTGGAGGATAGCCTTCAGCAGCTTTCTGGAGAAGAATTCACGAGGAATCGCAATGAGCATTGAAAGAGCCATTATCCCCAATAAAAGAGGCCAAATTAGGTATCCAAAAAAAAGATAATCCCCGATAAAGTACAACAAAAAAGCGCTAATCGTCATTAGGCCCAGATTGATCAGCCTGGGCAGCTGTATGTTCCGGAGAACGGCGCTGTTGAAAAAAGTAAAATTCCCTCTCAGCAAAGCGAGGCACCCCTGCTTGAAATACTTGCCGAGGTAGTGGTACTGACTTGAAATCCAGCGTTTTCGTTGATTCTCGAACACGTTCGCTTTCTCAACTTTCTCGTCGAGCACCCGGGCGTTCTTACAATAGACGACTTTCACACCCCGTTTGAGGAGGAGTATTTCCAGCTCCCGGTCGAAGCCGCCTACGGAAGTCATTCCCGACAGCAATTCCTTGAACAGGCGGTAATCGAACGACACGCCCGAACCGCTGATCGAAGCCGACAGCCCGAGCGCTGACGAGCCCTGCCGGTAAATATGGTTGTTGATCGCTTCGCTGAGACCGTCGAGGAAGGCCATGTTTCTATCCATGTTCTTCGGCAGCCTTTGACCTTGTACTGCCCTTGCGCCGTTGTTGTGGACGTCGTTGACGAGCGTGAGAAAATCGGGCAGCACGATATTGTCTGCATCCAGGATGACAGCGTAGTCGAAGTTATCGCCTATGTCATGGAGCGCCTTGTTGAGTGATTTTACTTTGGTGCTTTGCTCGAATGAAACTTCGACGACGTCGACGGGAAGGGCACGGAGGGTGTCGATGGTCTTCTTTTGTAGCTGGTCGGCAATGACGACGACGCGAAAGCTGGCCGCGTCGTAGTTGAGCTTGCGGGCATTGTCCGCGACGCTTATAATAACATTGTCTTCCTTATAGGCCGGGATCAGTACGGCAAACCGGTGGATTTTGCCGCTTTTAGCGCGGGGATTCCTGTAAAAATGGGCTGCGAATGAGAATACAAAGGTATATCCTGCGACGTAGATGAAATAAAGTAGTACGACACCTTCAATCCACCCTGATACCATAGAAGTTGATGATCCGACAATTTAGTTTACACAGCAGCTTGCTGTGTAAGCGCAGGGAATGTCTTCATAATGAGCATCATGTCCTTCTGGAAGGAGTTGTCTTTCGCGTACTGAACATCGAGATCGATGCGTTCTGCTTCAGAGAGCTCTTTCTTGCCTCTTTTTGTCACTTGCCACAGACCAGTGATACCGGCTGCAGTCATGAACCTCATCGCACATTGCTCTTTAGTCAACTGTTGCGCTTCGTACAAAGGTAACGGTCTGTTGCCAACAATTGACATGTCGCCGCTGAGTACGTTGATGAGCTGGGGAAGTTCGTCGAGGCTGGTGTTCCTGAGGAATTTGCCCAGTCTGGTGATACGGGGGTCGTCCTGGATCTTAAAGAACACAGAGCTTGTATGAGCTGGGTCGGCGGCGTATTGGTTGAGGTGCGCAAGCTTTGCGAGCTCGGCATCTGCGCCAACGCGCATGGACCTGAATTTCAAGAAACTGAAGATCTTATAACCGCTGCCGGCTCTCTTGGAGATATAGAAAATCGGGCCTTTGGATTCGAGCCTGATGGCGATAGCGATAGCGAGCATGATGGGGCTAGCGATCAGCAATGCGATGCTTGACACCAGGATGTCGAATATCCTTTTGGTACCCGAGATCTTGTATCCGTAGGGTTCAGGTTGAACGGGAGGTTTCTCCTTTTGGAATTTTTTGAATCTCTTCAGGAAGTCGATCCAGTATGCAAAACCTTCTGCGTGGATCGTAGAGCTGAAACAATCGTCGGCGCCGTTTTTAAGCACAATCCGCTTGGTATCCTTATCGAGGTTGTCGCACAAAACGATGAGGGGGATTGACAGTTGTTTAAGGCTTTTGTCGGCGAAACGAATCTGCTGCATGAACAATTCGCTGATTCCGTCTGCCAGGAAGATAACCGCATCGGGGCGGAATGAGTTGGTACGGTACTTAAGGCCTTCGAGAGCGATGACCGAGTCAATGACTTCTGCATTCGGGAATACCTCTGTGAGGTTAGACACGTTACCCGAAGTACACAACGCCATCAGCTTTAAGCCATGAAGGGCCTCATTCTCACTACCACTCTTTGTTAGATCAAGCTCAACTTTAGACAGTTCCATATTTTACACTAGTGTTTTTTCATTTCCTTTTTTCAATACCTGGTTAATGGCTTCGATCAGTTTCAGCGGATCGAACGGTTTCCTGAGAAAACCACTGGCGCCGGCTTTAATGCACTTGTCTGAGAGTTTCTCATCCGTGCTTGAGGAGAACATGATAACCGGGATGTCGTTAAACGCTCCACTGTTTGTCAGGTTCTTCAAAAAGCTCAGCCCATTGATACCAGGCAAATCGAAGTCACAGAGTATAAGGCTGGGCAAATTGCCATTAGCCATTCTGGCCATTGCCGACAAGCTGTCTTTCGTGATGATGACCCGGAACCGATCCTTCAGGATATTCTCCAGAAGCCAGCCCAAGGCATCATCATTTTCTATGACAAGAATGTCATGCTTCATACTTCACGTACATCGATTAACCCTTTTTATAAACAAGGAGGCTTTAAAAGAAATGAATCAATCAAAACCCACCTATAGACATCAACAAATTTGTAGGGAAGCTTAACGAAGCTTAAAGATGTGGCTTAATCAACACCCCTACGTTCAAACGCGCGGTTACGAAATGAAAGATCATTTCATGACCTAAACAGCTACAAACTTTACTTAAGGGATCTTGAGAGTGAGAGGCAATCAAAACCACCTATAGACAATTTTCTCTTTGGGAGGGCGGTTTACGACCCTTTGCCCCAAAAACCAACACGTCAATTTTAGCACATTTTTACGTCAATTCCTTACATTAACTGGGCTAAAAAAATGATATCGGGTTTTAAACCGTTTGCGGAAAAATTCCGCGTCATTTTATGCCTTTCAACCCCGTCATAAGGCTTTTTTCAACTTGTCAACGACCCTTACCTTCGATGTTCCAACAATTAACCTCCCCCTCATAAATCCCTGTCGCTTTTGTACTTCGAAGGTCGTTCCCTACACTTCACCGCCGATAACGACTTCTCATCTCCAATAATCGCTCCGACTCGAAGTAATTCGAAAACTTACATCATGGTAACCCTGATAAACGTCTTAAATCAAGGTCTCCCCATTAGTAAAAACCGTACCGTACCAGCCTTAAAAGTCCGATACAGCTGATAATCAACGCCCCATAGACCGCCGAAAATGCCGCATCTAAAACGGTTCGGGGGTTAAATTTTTTTCATTCGGTCAGAAACCCGGCGCGCTTCCAACTCCAAAAACGAACCGAAATGGGAATTTTTGTCCCATTATGTTTCCCATTATGTGGAGTGTTCGAACCCCATTCACGGTATAACTTCATCGAGCTTCACCATACGTAAAAGCGATCTGTAAAAGCGACCTGGAGGAAGGATAAAAAGATATCCACATTCATTTATTCATTACCAGGGCGTAACGTCCGATAACCACGCTAACATTCTGTTTTTTAGCCTATTAGCAGTCCAATGTTAAGTTTATGGAATGTGTATAACCTTCTGATAACATCATCTAGATTTGATATCTAACATCATTTAGACTTATGAAAAAGATCTCGGGCAAAGAACTCCGTCAGAATACAGAGAATACGATCAACGGCCTGCTTTCGCAGCTGGAGATCGCAGCGCCGTCCAAACGCACCCGGAAGATTGTCGAAAAAGTCTCCCGCCGCCTTTCAAAAGGCCTGAAGCAGGAGATGAAGAAACAGCTGAAGAAAAATCAGAAAGCCACTAAGAAAAGTAAAGTGACTTCGATGAAATCTTCCGAGGCGAAAACAAGCGCCGCGTAAACATTTACGTTTAGTAAGTGATTTCATAAGAATGCCCCGCGACCCGGGGCATTCTTATTTTAAGAGAACTAAGCTTCCCGTTTCAGGAAATCACTGAATAAAGAGTCGACGATCTCATTGGTAAGCTCTTCCGGGGGCAGCGCCTCGCCCAAATATTCACTCGGCCTGGAGATCACCCGCGCTTTCGTCTTTTGGACGTACGCGAGCCAGGTGACAAGGGTAAGAGTACGTTTCTTGTTCACCAGCATCACCTTGATCGGCTCCAGCGCTGTATTGAATTTACGGCGATAATATGCTGTTTCCCGTTCCACGGCCGAAACAACAAAAAGCCTTTTGCAAAGAGGTGCTTTATGGTTTAAGGAAGTGTTATGTTATTATTAAGGGGATGGCGAGCCAGGGACCCCGCCAAAGGAGATGTTGATCTCTGACCGGCGGGCGCATGGAGGGGTGACAGTAAGGCGATGATCAGGCTAATACTTCTGCGCGAACGCCCATATCCTTCAACAATGTTATCAGGGACTGCGGCTCCACAGGATCCGACAGCGCCTCCACACGCAGGATGTGGTCGCAATCTTCCAGGTCGAAATTCACCTTGTAACCGGCAAAGTAATCTTCGAGCATATCCACCACCTGTCGCGCCTGCAGATTGCTTGTAACATTGGTTTTGAATACTTCCACCATGAGGTCAAAAACTTAAATCGTTAATGTCTTTTACCAATACCGGCAGCCCGCAAGGGAACTCATGGTCATCACCGGTCAGTTTACGCACAACCGACCCGTTCAGTTTCTTCGCATAGGCTTCGGCATGCGAAAACGGAACCCACCGGTCATTACGGCTGTGATAAATGAATACTTTATCAATGTCGGGCAGCTTCGAAACGAAGTCGGACCCGTACATAAATTCATCCACCGCCCACCCTCTTGTACCCCAATACGGCACCCCGACCAGGAACAGACCTGCTACCGGCAGCTGGCACAATCCTTCCGAGAGATACTTCACGATCACCGATCCCCCGAGCGAGTGGCCGATGATCGCCACTTTGTTCCCTCCTACCGGTAACGTTGCCTGCAGCATCATCTTCCATTCGATGTATCGCGGGTTCTCAGGGTCGGGCATCGATGGATGGTGCAACACGTAGTTGCTACCGAGTGATCCCTTTAAATACTTGACCAACCCGGTGCTGCCAGCTTGCTCGCTTTGTGGTCCTGCGCTATGGATGAAAAATATCTCCTTCTTCATAATGTTCAGGGTACAGGGTACAGGGTACAGAGTACAGGGTGTTCTTCGTAGGAGAGGTTCGCAGGGGCTTTATTCCCAGTACCCTGTACCCTGTACTCTGTACTCTGTACTCTGTACTTTTTTACCCCTCCACAAATGTAGTTTCCAGCTTCCCGCGCCACGGGGTGCGAATCCGCCATTATGCGGGGTTGATTACGACATAGGTCTTATTTAGATTTGAAACCATGAAGACTATCAGCATTCTCGTTCCAAGGGGCGCTATCCTTGGTAGCATAGAGGGGCCGCGCCAGTTGTTCACGCAGGTGAATCAGTTCTTTAAAAGCAAAGGGGCTCCGCCGCCATTCAACGTGCAGCTGATCGGTCTTGCGAAAGAGACGTTGATCAGCGGTGGTCTCTACACCATACACAGCGACCTGCTCTTGAAAGAAGTGGATAGAACCGACCTGGTGATCATACCTGCGATCGACGGCGATATGGCGAGTGCGTTAGAGGTCAACAAAGATTTCATACCATTCATCGAAATGCAGTACAAGGCCGGCGCTGAAGTGGCCAGCTTGTGTATGGGCGCGTTCCTCCTCGCATCGACAGGTTTGCTGAACGGGAAGAAGTGCGCGACGCATTGGCTTGCCGAGAATGATTTCAGAAGAATGTTCCCGGAAGTTTTATTGAGTGCAGAGCGTGTGATCACCGACGAGCGCGGGATCTATTCAAGCGGTGGAGCATATTCGTACCTCAACCTTGTTCTTTACCTTATTGAAAAATATGTGGGGCGTGAGATGTCGATACTCTGCGCGAAAGTATTCGCTATCGAGATCGACCGCGAGACACAGTCGCCTTTCATGATCTTCTCCGGGCAGAAGGATCACGAAGACGAGCCGATCCGCAAGGCGCAGGAATACATCGAGACCAATTTCAAGGATAAGATCACCGTCGATCAGCTGGCGTCGATGTTTGCGTTGGGCAGGAGGAATCTCGAACGCCGTTTCAAAAAAGCTACGTCGAACACACTCGTTGAATACATCCAGCGTGTAAAGATCGAAGCGGCGAAGATGAGTCTGGAAACATCGCGTGAGAATGTGAACGAGGTGATGTACAAGGTCGGGTATACTGATACGAAGGCATTTCGCACTACGTTCAGGAAGATCACCGGGCTGTCGCCGATCGAATACAAGAACAAGTATAATAGACTCGTCGAAGCCTGAGGGAGATTTACGATTTGCGATGTACGATTTTTTTGTACGGACAACGGAATCCATTCGGAGCCAAATCGTACTTCGTAAATTGTACATCGTACATTAAACCTAGCAGTTGTTCTTGTACGCAATTTTCATATACGTCTTCACTTCTTTATTGATATCCGACGGTGTCATCATCCTGAAATGATGGTTATACTGATTGGTGCCGGGTACCTGGGCGATCTTTGTAAAGCAAAGGTTGTCGTTGTATGGCTGGTCGAACATGAATGTTACGTCCATAAAATTTTTCCCCAACCGTGTGATGTAGGCCATGCGCGTCTTTGCGGCAATGGCGATCATTGATTTCGTCGCGTGGACCGTCACCTTACCGAGTTGCTGGTATGATTCGATGAAATGCCAGAAGAGCCCAAGCGTGTGCTCGCTTTTGCCCGCGAGATAATCAGATAGTTCTTTATCTCTGCACGAATGCGTTTGGCCATTGCATACGAATTTCTGATCGCAGATCGGACAGCTCCACATAATGCAATTTAAAAAGTAATTTTGAGGGTTAAAGTAATTGTGTCTTCCGCGAAAAAGTTAAAAACTAACTATTAACTCTCTTTGATCAATCCAAGGTCGTAAGCATGCGCTACAAGCTCTATTGGTGATTTGATCTTCAACTTCCGGATGATATTCTTCCGGTGTGTACTGATCGTATGTGGACTCAGGTTGAGCTCACCGGCAATGATCGAAGTTGAATAACCTTTGACGATCAGCCGGATGATATCGACTTCACGCGTTGTGAGCTTGGATGGCCATTGTTCCGGACGCGAGAGTCTTGCCTCCATCAAGATATCGAACACCTCGGTGCAAAAAAATCTTTCACCGCGAAGTAATGCCTCCATACAACGGATCAGCTCCTGCTCGTTACAATCTTTGAACAGGAAGCCATGAATACCGCTCTCGAGAAGATTCAGAATAATTTTCTTTTCGCGATTGGACGTGATCGCGATGATTGGAAGGGATTTGTATTGCTGTCGGATACCAATAAGCTCTTCGAATGAAAAATCTTTTATCGAATTGTAATCCACGATAAAAAGATCGGGAAGAGGATGCTTCAGCTTCAAACGAAGCTCACCGTAGTTCCTGGCCTCGGTGACGTCACAAGATCTTTTCGTAAGAACAAGAGCGATCCCGTTCAGGGTAAGGTCCTGTCCGTCGGCAACAATAACCCTTGGCCGGGATGATGCAGGGGCAGGCATTTGTTCGGGGTTAGTCAACCTTGAAATTCTTTATTGTGTCCACGAATGCGATCGCGTTCTCTACAGGCGTTTCAGGCAGTATTCCATGTCCCAGGTTTGCGATGTAACGCTGAGTTCCGAACCTGATGATCATTTTACGAGTCTGCTCCCGAACAACCTCTTCGTCTGAGAGCAATACCGATGGGTCGAGGTTTCCCTGTAGTGTAATCTTGTTTTGGGTCAATCCCCTTGCGGTTTCGGGGGAAGTATTCCAGTCGATGCCCATAGCTGCCGCTCCGCTGTCGGCGAGAACATCCAGCTCGTCGCCGCGTTCCCTGGCGAAGAGAATGACCGGCAGCTTGTCCTTCAGCTCTTTGATGATCTGTTTGTTGTACCGGTGAGAAAATTTCTGATAGTCGGCTGGGCTCAGCAATCCCGCCCAGCTGTCGAACAACTGGATGGCGTGCACACCTGCGCCGGCTTTTGCGTGAAGGTAGTCGATGGTGGCGCTGGTGATCTTCGAGAGCAGGGCGTGTGCGAGGTCCGGATGTTCTTCACAGAATGCAAGTGCGACGTCGAAAGACTTGCTGCTGCCGCCCTGGATCACATAACACAGAATGGTCCACGGTGCGCCGGCGAAACCGATAAGCGGCACGGTGTCGTGGAGCTCGTTCAACGTGAGCTTAATGGCTTTCGTCACGTAGTCGAGCCGGCCGGCAATATCGGTCGTGATCAGCGCGTCGATCTGCTCTTTGGTACGAATAGGCACGGGGACCACAGGGCCGCGACTCTCGATCATCTTTATATCGATGCCCATTGCCTGGGGAACAACGAGGATATCGGAAAAAAGAATGGCGGCATCCACGCCTACCTGGTGTACAGGCATCATAGTGATCTCGCAAGCCATCTCGGGATTGCGTACACGCTCGAAGAAATCGTACTGTGATTTCAGTTTCCGGAACGTGGGAAGGTAACGGCCAGCCTGCCGCATCATCCACACGGGAGGGCGTTCGACCTGTTGTCCTGCCAGGGCCTTCAGTAGGAGATCATTCTTCGGCATAAAATTGTTTCTCACGGAAAGCACGGAAGCTAACTAAAGCGGTCCTGCATATTTCCATGTTTTTCGTGGATTCCGCTCGCCCGACAGTCCCTTTAAAACCCTTTTCTATCAAAAAATTGCCGTTCTTATATCAGTCAATGTCAAAAAAGAGTCAGATTTGGTCGGAATACTGGACGATTCTTACCCCTCCAGCATTGATATTTGACAATTACCCTAAAACCTATGAAACGAGCGCTCTTTTACATCGTCATACTATTATTAATAGTGAACCTGTCCGGCTGTAAGCAAAAGCCGGCCGACGACAGCAACACGAAAGGCGCCGCCTTCAACGAGAACATCCGCCCTACCGAACCGCGCACACCCGAACAAGAGCTAAGCGGCTTCATCGTCCCCGACGGCTTCGAGATAACGCTCTTTGCCTCCGAACCGGATATCGATAAACCAATGAACCTCACCTTCGATGCGAAAGGCCGCATGTGGGTAACTCAATCTTTCGAATATCCATTCCCTACAGCGCCCGGACTCAAATCAACCGACAAGCTTACGATCGTAGAAGACACAGACAACGACGGCAAAGCCGACAAGTTCACCGTTGTCAGCGACACGATGAATATTCCCATCGGTATCCTTCCAACCGCCGATGGCGCGATCAGCTTCAGCGTTCCAAACCTTTACAAGCTGACGGACGCAGACCGCGATGATATTCCCGAAAGCAAACGTCGCATGTTCGGGCCGTTTGGTTATCAGGACACCCATGGCATGGTGAGTAACTTCATCCGGGGTTATGATGGATGGGTTCACGCATGCCATGGCTACACCAACCTTTCGGCTTTTGCCGGCGCCGATGGCGACACGATCAGACTCGTTTCTGGTAACACGTTCCGCTTTCGTATGGATGGAAGCCGCGTCGAACAGCTGACTTTCGGACAGGTAAATCCTTTCGGTCTCGTGTTCGACTTGTATGGTTATGTTTATTCTACCGACAGTCATAGCTCGCCGTTGTATCAGCTTATCCGCGGCGGCGACTATCCTCACTTCGGCAAGGTGCCGATCATGGGATTTGGGCCCGATATGAAATCGCTGGTGGATGAAGCAACGGCGTTAGCCGGCATCACACAATACGCCGACGTGCAGTTCCCCGAAGAATTCCGCGGCAACTTTTTCATCGGCGATGTGGTGAACTCCCGTGTCCACCGCTATTCGGCCACGTGGAAAGGGTCGTCACCGGTAGGTAAATCGGAAGTGGATTTTATCAAAAGCGAAGACCCGTGGTTCAGGCCGGTGAATATCAAGCTTGGTCCGGATGGCGCGTTGTATGTGGCCGATTTTTATAATGCTATCATCGGTCATTACGAAGTTCCTCTCAATCATCCGAAGCGCGACAAACATCGCGGGCGTATCTGGAGGATCACGTACAAAGGCAAGAAGAATGATAAAGTCGACTTGTCGAAGATGAGCGCCGAAGAGCTCATCAAGAAGCTCGATGCCGATAACCTTCCCGTACGTGTGGCGGCTACCGATCAGATTACGGACCGCGTCGGCTCGGCGGCCGTGGAGGTGTTGAAAAGTACTTTAGCCGATGCAAATACGACCGGCCGGCAGTACGTTCATTCCATGTGGGCTTTATTTCGTTTGAACGCACTCAGTGACGAAACACTGAGGGCATCCATTGGTCATAAGGACTCACTCATCAGGATCCATGCTCTACGCGTGCTTGTGGAGAAAGCTCCCGATCCGTCTTTCTATGATCTTATCTCTGCTTCGCTCACCGACAACAGTCCGCATGTACAGCGTGTTGCTACCGAGCTGTTGATGAAATATCCCAGCACCCGGTCGCTGGAAGCAGCTCTGGGTATTCTCCACAAAACGAAGGTCGAATCCGACAATCATTTGTTCTACACGGCACGGCTCGTGTTAAGGAATATCCTCCGCAATGACGCTGTGCTCCAGGAGGCTGTCGCAAAAACATGGGACGAAACCGATGCGGGTTACATCGCAGGCGTAATGGTGGATGTGCCTCTGCCCTCTGCGGCAACATTCCTTTCCGGCTACATGAGCCAGTACTCGCTGCCACCCGATAAAGTTCCGTCGGCCTACCGGCAGATCGCCCGCTTCACCCCTATCGCACAGCTCCAGTCGGTGGTCGATCGTGCGCTCGGTGCTGAACAGACAGACCTCAATCAACGGTCATTGATCTATAAAGGAATGCTCGAAGGCCTGGTACAGCGTGGTGGAAAGACCGACACAAAGCTGTTCGCCAAATGGGCTCCGGCGTTGGCGACCGAGCTCTTCAAAAAATATCCGGGCTCCGATCTTACGGATTCTGATGAAAAGTATACGCATCAAACCATCGCTATCGGCATAGCCGGCGATCATAAAGTGAAATCGCTCGAGCCCGACCTGAAGCTTTTCTTAGCACAAGGCCATAAGATCGGCTGGACGATCCGCGGTAGTGCGTTGAGATCTCTGATGAAGATCGATCTCGAAAATGCGCGCATCGGCGCCGATATTCTCGCGAACGACACCGTGATCGAATTCCAGCGCAGGATTGGCGCCGTGATGGGTGAGTTCCCGGGCAAGACGCTCAATAAAGTACTGGATGAAGTAACTTCCATACCCCCCGGTTTACAGGATGTGGTCGTTGTTGCCCTCGCCGGATCGCCGGAAGGCAAGGACATTATCATTAAGAAAGTACGGAGAGGCGAGATCCTTCCGCGCACCCTCGCACAACCGCGTACCGAAGAGCTGGTCATGATGAATGCTTCGAAACAACAACAGAGAGAATTCGAAGAGCTCACGGCCGACCTCGGTCCCATCAGGGAGGAGAAACAAGCAGTGATCGAAAAGCGGCTTGCTGCCTTCGAGTCACTCGACAGAAAGAAGATCAGCCTCGATTCGGGAGCGCTTGTCTTCGAACAGAACTGCGGGGTGTGTCATAAGCTCGGAGGGCAAATGGGTGTCGGTCCTCAGCTGGATGGTATCGGCAAGACCGGCGCGAGAGGACTTATCGAAAAGATACTCGACCCGAACCGGAACATCTCGGCTGCATTCAAGAGCTACACGATCAAGCTGAAAGACGGTACGGTGAAGAGCGGGTTGTTCCGCCGCGATGAAGGCGCATCGAAGGTGTTCGCGGACCTGACAGGAAAAGAGTTTACGGTGGCCAACAAAGATATCGAAGAGCAGAAGTTGTCGAAATACACGCTGATGCCGGATAGCTTCGAGAGCACGATCGATCAAAAAGATTTTAATTTACTGGTGAATTACTTATTGACCTTATGACTATTGACTTTATGACTTTATGAAAATACTACCAATAGTATTATTGATTGTCCCTGTTTCGCTTTTAGCGCAAACCCCGGGCAACGATGTCAAGTTCAAGAAGACCCATATCTGGGATGAATTCTATACTGAAGGATCCACCATCGCAGACGTCAACAAAGACGGCAAGGTGGATATCATTGCGGGAGCGCGGTGGTTTGAAGCTCCCGAATGGAAGGCCCACGATATCTGGAAACACAAGAAGTTCGACTACACGAAAGGCTATGCGGACTCGTTCGTAAACTTTGCTACCGATGTGAACGAAGACGGTTGGGTCGACATGATACTGTTCGATTTTCCCGGTGAGGAAGTGTACTGGCTTGAGAACCCCGCCGGTGCTGACGTACTCTGGAAGCGCAACCTGATCGACTCGATCGGATCGAACGAATCTCCCATGATGGCCGACATCGACAGCGATGGAAAGCAGGACCTCGTTTTCGGCAACGAAAAGACCGGTCAGATGAACTGGTGGAGTCATTCCGTGAAGTCGAAAAAAGTAACATGGAAACGCAACGCCATCAGCGAACCCGGGGCAAAGGGCGTCGGCATGTTCGCTCACGGTCTGGGTTGGGGCGATCTCAACAACGACGGACTAAAAGACGTAATGATCATCGGAGGCTGGTGGGAAGCTCCAAAAGACATGAAGGCTGCGACCTGGAAATTTCACGAAGCCAACCTCGGCTATCCATGCTCGCAAATGCTCACCTACGACTTCGATGGGGACGGTGATGCCGACGTGGTATCGGGATCGGCACATAACTTCGGGCTTTGGTGGCACGAACAGGTGAAGGAAAACAACAATGCTTCGTTCAAGAGACATGTGATCGATAGCACTTACTCCGAATTACACAGCGTTGTCCTCAAAGACGTGAACAACGACGGTCTCCCGGATCTCATTACCGGCAAGCGGTTCTTCTCACATCAGGGCCACGGACCCGGTGGAATGGGGCCGGCGGTGGTGTACTGGTACGAGCTATTGAAAGACGGCAAGGGCAAACCGGTGTGGGTCCGTCACCTGATCGACGACAACTCCGGTGTCGCTATCAACTTCGAGGCAGAGGATGTCAATAAAGACGGCTTGCTGGATTTTGTTATCGGCAACAAGAATGGTGTATTCTATTTTGAACAAATTCCAATTAAATGAGTAAGATCAATATTGCTATCGTGGGGTTGGGTTTCGGTGCAGAATTTATTCCTATCTATCAGAGACATCCCAATGCAAACATGTATGCGATCTGCCAGCGGACCCGATCGAAGCTGGACGAGATCGGCAACAGTTTCAAGATCGACCAACGGTACACCGACTTCAACGAGTTGTTGAAAGACCCGAAAGTCGACGCCGTTCACATCAACAGTCCCATACACATGCACGCGGCGCAATCTATCGCGGCGTTGCGGGCCGGTAAGCACGTAGCTTGCACAGTACCGATGGCCACTACGGTAGAGGAGTGCCGCGAGATCGTGAAGGCTGTCGAAGAATCCGGTAAGACTTATATGATGATGGAGACGGTGGTCTACAGCCGTGAGTTCCTGTTTGTAAAAGAGATGTACGAAAAGGGCGAGCTTGGTAAAATACAGTTCCTTCGCGCGTCGCATCAACAGGAAATGGAGAAATGGCCGGGCTACTGGGAAGGTCTTCCGCCGATGCACTACGCTACGCACTGCGTTGGACCGGTGCTTGCCTTGACCCGCGCCGAAGCGGAATATGTGAGCTGCATGGGCTCGGGCACGATCAGCGAACATCTCATACCGAAGTACAACTCGCCGTTTGCGATCGAGACCTGTCACATCAAATTCAGGAACTCCGACCTCGCTGCCGAGATAACCCGGTCGCTGTTCAACACTGCGCGTCAATACCGTGAGAGCTTCGACGTCTATGGTTCAAAAAAATCTTTCGAGTGGACGCAGGTGGAACATGAAGATCATATCGTTCACGTTGGTGAGGAGCCTTCGCGCGTAAAAGTTCCGGACTACGCACACCTCCTTCCGAAAGAGATCGCCCCGTTTACCACCGGCGGCGTCTACGATTCTGACAGCAATCAACACTTGTCTTTCTTACAGGGCGCGGGACATGGCGGGTCGCATCCGCATTTGGCGCACGAGTTTCTTTCGGCTCTTACCGATAAGCGGGCGCCGTATCCGAATGCGGTTCAGTCGGCGAATATTACCTGCGTTGGTATTCTGGCTCACAAATCGGCGATGAAGGGGGGAGAGATTATTAAGCTGCCGGAATTTACCTGGGGGTAATTTGTTCGAACAACCCCATGGATTATTTTACCCAAATCCTCCTCCATGAGGCATGTCGTCCACACATAACCCGCCAACCCTTGCCACGTTCCTGAGGTACAAAATTTGAGTCATTTAAGTCACTCTCCCGCTTATTGAACTCAAATAATATTAAGATGGACAAAACAAATCAACATTCTCGGCGCACAAACGGGAACCGCCGCTCACCACGTGATGACAACCGTCGCTACGCGGGAGATTATTATTACAACGAACAAGCATGGCCCGCAAGGGACGAAGAGTGGTATCGCCACACATACGGACTTCCCGCCACCGGCCGCAGGATGGGACAACGCCGTCATGATATCGCAGAATGGGGCAATCCAAGCTTTACACAGAATGCTTCCAACCGCGAGTATGACCGTCTCAATGAGAACTATAATCGTAACGAGCTCCGTCACCAGGATACGTCGACGGGCGATGACTACGAATACAACAGGTTTCATACAGGCGATCAGCGGGGAACATGGAATCAGCGTAATGACGAATCGTACAACTGGGGTGAGAACGGCAACCGCTACCAGCGACCGGGACTGCATCAGGGCAAAGGTCCGAAAGGTTTCATCCGCTCCGATGAACGTATTCGTGAAGACATCAATTCCCGTCTGACCGACGATGCTCATGTGGACGCTTCGGAGATCGACGTTTCGGTAGAAAGCGGTGAAGTAACATTGACCGGAACTGTGCCCGATCGTTTTGAGAAGCGTCGCGCCGAAGACATTGCAGACCTGGTATCGGGTGTGAAGAATGTCGAGAACAGGATCCGTGTAAAGAAAATGTCAGTTGGATAAATCAGGTGAACTTGAAGCTTAGTGACGTGGAGTGAGCAACTTTTCTGGCTGCTGATCCTCCCGCTACCGATCGCGTGCATCGCGTGGACAATTACTCACGAAGAGATTTTCCGCGAGGCGCATGAATATTGTGTGGCGAGGAGCGAACGGGCGTCCCGTGTGATGGTCCGGAAGTTTTTCTATGCTCTTTCCTGTGAGTACTGCTTCAGTCATTACGTCACCATTCTTTTTCTGATCCTGACCGATTACAAGCTGTTGATGACCAACTGGGTCGGTTATGTCATCGCCGGTTTTGCGGTGGTATGGATCGCCAACATTTACATGAGCCTCTACGGGTTTCTCCGGACCGATCTCAAGAAAGAAAAAATCCAGGCTAACATCGAAGAAAAGGAATTTGAAGAGATGAAGTGATTTTATACCTTCAAACCTCACTTATCTTATTTACATGAAATTCGCGCTCCTTTCCGTTACCTATTCCGGCTTGTTCTACGCCGGGAAGGCCATGACGATCGAACAGCAGATCCACAAGGCTAAGTCACTCGGCTTCGAGGCCCTGGCTATCGAAACAAAAAGGCCGATCGCCTCACCTGTCGACATCACAAAAAAGGAACGCGAACGGATAAAGTCGGTAGCCGCCGACGAAGGCATCGCGCTATGTGCGCTCGAAAGCATGAGTGGCTTCTGCGGACGCCACATGGAGGATCGCGAAAACAACCTGGCCATGATGAAGCTTACGCTGGAAATGGCCCGCGACCTGGGTATCGACAAAGTAAAAGTGTTTGCAGCGTGGCCCGGGATCATCAACGACGAGGAGGCGATCGCATCCTATGCTCCGTACGACCGTGGCAACTACTTCAAGCCGGTCAACGCCTCCGACCTCCGTGTATGGAACCGTGCTATCGAAGGTATTCGTGAAGTCGCCGATTGGGCAAGCGACATGGGCATTACGCTTCTGCTCCAAAATCATGCTCCCGTCCTGACTCCCGGCTACGAAGACACACTGTCGATGCTGGAAGAGCTGGACCGCAAGAACATCGAGCTCTGTCTCGACGTCCCTTTATTCTTCGATCGTCAGAAGAGCGAATACGTGAAGGAGGCTGTCGAAAAATGCCGCGAACATATTTCCTATACTCACTATGGCGCGTGGAACTTCAGGCAGAACGCCGACGGAGAGATCGAGCAGGAACCCGCTCCGACCCATGGCGGCAAGATCAACTACGAAACATTTATCGAAGGTCTGCAGGCTATCGGATATAAGGGCTATCTCGTTTCTGAATATTGCCTCCCGATGATAAGGAAGCATAAGATTGTGGGGGTTGAGGAAGTGGATAGGGCGACGAAGATGGCGATGGTGTATATGAAGGGGTTGGTTGCAAAGTATTCGAGGGTCGCGAAGTCCAAGGTACTCGCATAATTTTTTCGGTAGTCGTTATTCGTTACTCGTTATTCGTTAATCGCGGCTACGACGAATGAGACTCGGCTTTGCCGCGAATAACGAATAACGAGTAACGATTAACGACCCCGCGCAAAAACATGCAGTTCGCACGCCTTGTCCTCATGATGTTCCTCCAATTCTTCATATGGGGCTCCTGGTATGCCACCGGCGGGAACTACATGAAGAGTCACGGGATGTCGGACATTATTTACCTGGCGTACCTGGCCAGTCCGATCGGTTCTATTCTGTCTCCTTTCTTTCTGGGTATGGTTGCGGACCGGTTCTTCCCGGTTCAAAAGGTGATGGGGACGATGCACATCCTGAGCGGGATCTTCGTCTTCTGTGCACCGTTGTTCGGCGAAAGCTCCGGCCCGGTGTTTCTTGCGTTCCTGCTGTTCCACATGCTCTGTTATATGCCGACTGTGAGTCTTGCGTCGGCAACAGCGTTCCACCTGGTGAAAGACAAACAAAAAGACTTTCCCATCGTACGGTTGTTCGGCACCATCGGATGGATCGGTGCAGGAATACTCGTGAGCTATATGCTACAGGGCGACACGACTGCGTTACCGATGTATATTGCCGGGGCGGCAGGCGTATTGATGGGGTTGTACAGTTTTACATTACCTAACATTCCGCCCAGAGGTAAAGGGACGGCATTCTCCATTCGTGACGCATTGGGCATCGACGCGCTGAAACATCTTTATTCCACGTCTTTCCTGGTGTTTGTGATGGGGCTGCTGTTGATCAGTATACCGTTCGCTATCTACTTCCCGTACGTGCCCGTGTTTCTGAGGACGGCGGGCATCGAGAACCCGGCGTTCAAGATGACATTCGGACAGATGTCGGAAGTGATATTCCTCCTATGCATGCCGTGGTTCTTCCGAAAGCTGGGGATCAAGTGGGTGCTCATGATCGGACTGATGGCGTGGGCGGTACGGTATGGACTGTTTGCACTTAGCGCCCCGGATTCCGTTGCGTGGATGATGATCGTGGGCATATTGCTACACGGAGCATGTTATGATTTCGTTTACGTCGCGAGCCAGGTGTACATCGATTCGAAAGCAACGCCGGCGATACGCGCGCAGGGACAGGGTTTGTTCGTCATGATATCGTATGGTATCGGGCAGGGTCTTGGTACGATCGCCGGCGGAAAGATCTTCAATTTCATTATGGATGAAAATGACGCGCAGAACTTGCAGCAATGGCAGACTTTCTGGATCATCCCGCTGATTTTTGCATTGGTTGTGACTGTAACTTTTGCTTTCGGATTTAAAGAGAAGTCAACCGAAATCTCAACAACACATTAAGAGAAAAGACAAAATTAAGTTGAAAGTGAAAAGGTCTAAGCTGACAACACGATGATCTCCAACTTTTAACTATTAACTATTAACTTTTTGTTTAATGAGTCACACACATACTGCTATAAGGGCAACGTGGTTCAGTATAGTAGGTAATGTGTTGCTGGCTATGCTCAAAGCCGTCGTCGGTTTTTTCGGTAACTCGTTTGCTCTTATTGCCGATGCGATCGAATCCACGACCGACATATTTTCTTCGATCGTGGTGTTGTTGGGCATCCGTTACGCCAGCAAACCGCCCGACAAGCTTCATCCATATGGCCATGGAAGGGCCGAGTCGCTCGTCACTTTTATCGTGGTCGGCATCCTGATCTTTTCGGCTTCCCTGATCGCGTACGAGAGCGTCAGGAACATTCTGACGCCGCACGCCCTTCCGCAGTCGTATACCCTGTGGTTCCTGGCTGTTGTTATCGTATGGAAGGAGATCTCCTACCGCTTCGTGATGCGGAAAAGTAAAGAGACTCACAGCTCGGCGCTAAAGGCCGACGCCTGGCATCATCGCAGCGATGCGCTTACGTCTGTCGCGGCATTCATCGGCATCTCCATCGCGCTGATATTGGGTGAAGGATACGAATCGGCAGACGATTGGGCGGCCCTGTTCTCATCGGCGTTCATTCTCTACAATTGTTATCACATCTTTCGCCCGGCGCTGGGCGAGATCATGGACGAGAACGCCTATCCCGAGCTGGAAGAACAGATACGAAAGGTCGCGACTACCATTGAAGGTGTAACGGCCACCGAAAAATTATTGATCCGAAAGACGGGCATGACCTATCAAATCGAATTACACGCTAATGTCGACGGTAACATTACAGTAAAGGCGGGTCATGAAATTTCACACAATCTTAAAGACAAACTGAAGGAAGAGATACCGCAGCTTGGGAATGTGACGATACACATAGAACCGAGCTAGGTTTTTAAAGAGCATGACGGCAAAATAAAGTAAATTTATGGCGCTATGAAGATCGTTCGACTTGTCATCCTGTTTGGGTTGCTGCCTTTTTCCCTCGCTGCTCAATCGGGGAAAACACCCAAAGCCCTTTTCATTATCGTCGACGGCATCCCGGCCGACGTGATCGAAAAATTACAGCCTCCGTGCCTGATGGAGATCGCCAAAACCGGCGGTTACACCAGGTCGTACACCGGTGGACAAAAGGGAAACTACAATCAAACGCCCACCATTTCAGCGCCCGGATACATCAATCTCATTACCGGGGTTTGGGGAAACAAACACAACGTGTGGGACAATGATATCGCCGAACCTAATTATAACTATTGGAACATCTTTCGCATTGCCGAAAAAACAAACCCTTCCCTGAAGACCGCCGTATTCTCGACATGGACCGACAACCGCACGAAGCTCGTCGGCGAAGGACTCACCGAGGCAGGATCGGTGAAGCTCGATTATTCATTCGACGGACTGGAGCTCGACACGGTCAATTATCCTCATGATAAATCCGCCGGTTACATTAAGAAGATCGATGACGCCGTAGTCTCCGAAGCCGCAAAGGTTGTTGCAGGGCAAGGCCCCGATCTTTCCTGGGTCTATCTGGAATACACCGACGACATGGGCCACACGTTCGGCGACAGCGAACAGTTTAACAACTCGATTATCGCAGCCGACAAAAACATCCGGAAAATCTGGGAGGCTATCAGACTTCGCGAGGAATCGTTCAATGAAGACTGGATGATCGTTGTTACCACCGACCATGGACGCAATGCAGAGACCGGCAAAGGTCACGGCGGCCAGTCGGACCGGGAAAGGCTGACCTGGATCGTGACCAATAGCAAAAATCTCAACGAACATTTCAAACAAACACCGGCTGTCGTCGATATCCTTCCGTCCGTTTGCAATCACCTGCGCATCAAGATCCCCGAAGAAGTCCGGAACGAGCTCGACGGAACACCTTTTACAGGGCTTTTGGAGTTTTCGGATCTCAAGGCCGTTAAGCAAGGAAATAAGATCAACGTCGAGTGGAAGAGTTATGTGAAAGATGATCGTAAGCTCGAGATCTATGTTGCCGTTACAAACCGTTTCCGGAAAGGCGACAAAGACGATTATATGAAGGTCGGTGAAGTCCCTGTGCGGCAGCAACGCTTTCCGGTTTCTTTTACCAGCGAGTCGGCTTTCTTCAAGGTAGTGATCAAAACTCCCAACCAGTCCGCGAATACGTGGATCGGCAAGTAATCACAAATTTTTACTCTCACAATTGCGTAACTATGGGCTCCGCATATTTGTGCGGATGAAAAAAGTAAAAAAATATTAATCACTAAATCAATAACTATGAGAAAAATAGTTCAATTCATGCACGTATCGCTCGATGGATTTGTAGCGGGACCAAACGGAGAAATGGACTGGATCATCATCAACGACGAAATGTTTGATTTCGTCGGCGATCGAACCAATCATTCGGACGCAGCCATGTATGGCCGCAAGACCTGGGAGATGATGGACGGATACTGGCCCACTGCAGTCGAAACCACGCCAAATCCGAGCCGTCATACGGTCGAACACAGTAAATGGTATAAGGAGGTGGAGAAAATCGTGCTCTCGAAGACGATGAGATCCGATCCCGCCAAAAAAGTCAGGGTGATCGGCAGCGATCTCAAACGGGAGGTCAGCGAGATCAAGAACGGCAAGGGAAAAGAAATACTGATCTTCGGAAGCCCTTCGGCCGGACATGTGCTGGCACAGTTAGGATTCGTTGACGAGTACTGGTTGTTTATCAACCCGATACTTTTGGGAAAGGGCATACCGATGTTCAAAGGGCTGACTGACATTACAAAGCTCAAACTGACTAAAACACACGCTTTCGACTCAGGAGTGGTCTGCGTGAGCCATCAGAAAATAAGTTGAAATTGATTTTATAAACTGTCCATGTTGATCGACCTCGTTTGTATGACCTGGCGAAGTCCGATGCCGACAAAACCGTGATAAATAAAAAAAATGCGCGCTGCACAACTACCTGAGCGTTCATAACCATTAAAACTTTATTATTTCTTATTAAAGACGATCGTTGAAATAACGACCAGGTTCTCGATCTGTGACTGGTGAAGAATGCCGGCAGCTGCTACCAGGTCGATCCACTTCCATTTGTCGATCTCCGGGAAGTCCTTGCCTTCCACCAGGTTGCTGGTGAATTTGTGCGAGGTTAACTCCGTGTCGGTCACCAGCAGGATTGATTCGAGGCTCTTGTTCTGCTTCTGGTATTTTCGTGAGGGCAGTTGATGCCTGGAAATTACATGGATGTTGTTTACATCGATGCCGGTCTCTTCTTTCAGCTCACGAAGGCAAACAGAGAGGATGTCCTCCCCTGGTTCCATCAACCCTTTCGGTATCGACCAGGTGTTCCACCGGGAATGCGTGGGGTGACAAACGAGGAGTTTTTCCGTTTGGGTCGAAAACAGGTAGGCGCCACAAGTGATGACCATAAATGGCAACTTCCGAAAAAAATCACTTATTGGATCGTATTTTTTCAAAATATTACCTTAGCCAAATGATCCGGCTCGCATCCATATTCATCTTGACGCTACCGGCCTTTTGTGGCCTGTCGCAATCTATTTTCGCTCATAACGATTACATAAAGGCAGAGCCATTCTATAAGGCATTCGACCTGAAGGCAGCCTACATCGAAGCCGACATCTTCCTTCGGGACGAAAAGCTTCTCGTTGCACACACCCGGCTGGAGATCGACCCTTCTAAGACTATACAAACAATGTATCTCGATCCGATATCGGAAAAGGTCAAGGCAGGCAATGATTCGTTGTACGGCTTGACTCTGATGATCGATCTGAAAACAGAAGGCGCACCGACACTGGCTGCGCTCGTTAACGTACTTGAACAATATCCGATGCTAACCTCATGTCCCGGGCTGTCGATCACCGTTAGCGGCAGTTATCCTCCACCTGGCGAATGGAAGAACTATCCGGACTATATCCGCTTCGACGGCAGGCCGCGAATGGAATACACCCGGGAACAGCTTGACAGGATCACGTTGATCAGCACCAGCTTCAACAGTGTTTCATCGTGGAACGGGAAGGGCGAGATACCGGCTCGCGATCTGCAAAAAATAAAGACAGTTATCGACGAAGCTCATAAGCTTGGTAAACCCGTGCGGTTCTGGGCATCGCCGGATGCTCCGAATGCGTGGACGAAGTTTATCGGCATCGGTGTGGACGTTCTGAACTCGGATGATGTCCAGGCGTTGGCGATATTCCTCAAAGAGCGACATTAATGGGCCGTTGAAATAATCAACCAACCGGTCATACCACATACGCACCCCGTTTCCATCGTCACAGTCCCATCTTGGACCACTTATTGCACGCCAAAAAGCTGATGGATAACGAAAAAAAGTCGCGTCTGATCTTAGTCTCAAACCGTCTCCCGCTCAAAGCCACTAAACAGGATGGGAAAACGGTCTTCACCGAAAGCGACGGCGGGTTAGTTAGCGCGCTGAAGAGCTATTTTGAAAAAAAACCGGACCTCGAGTTCGGTGAAAAATACTGGGTGGGTGCGGCTGATTTCACGGAAATCAAGTGGAAGAAAGCCTCCTCGGGGGGAAAGCTGTCTTCATCTTATATCATCGAGCCGCTTTTCATAGAGCCTAAGGTTTTCGATAAATACTATAATGGTTTTTGCAACGCAACCATCTGGCCGTTGTTTCATTACTTTCCCAGCATCGTAGATTTTGAAGAGGGCACGTTCGCGTGTTACGAGGAAGTAAACAGGATCTTCCGCGACAAGCTTCTTTCCATCGTAAGGCCTGGCGATACTGTCTGGATACACGACTATCAGCTGATGCTGCTTCCTGGCATGCTTCGCGATGCGCTTCCAGATGTCACGATAGGATTCTTCCTTCACATACCATTTCCGTCATACGAGATCTTCCGGCTCCTGCATCGCGACTGGAAGAAAAAGATCATAACGGGATTACTGGGAGCAGACCTGATCGGCTTTCACACCAGCGAATATTTACAACATTTCCTCAAAACCATGACCATGGTGTCGGGATTGGATCACCGGTATCGTGAGGTGTTCAAAAAGAAGGGTGTTGTAAAAGCCGACGTCTTCCCTATCGGCATCGACTTCGACAAGTTTCACGACACACGCGACAATGCGGGTGTGATTACTCACAGGAACTCCATCCGTGAAAAGTTCGGCGAGGTGAAGATCATCTTCTCCGTCGACCGGCTCGACTACACGAAAGGTGTGTCGCAACGTCTTTCAGGCTTCACGAAGCTGCTGGAGATGTTCCCCGAGTGGAAAGGAAAGGTAGTTTTCATTATGGTAGTCGTTCCTTCACGGCAGATCGTTTCGAAGTACAACGAAAGAAAGAAGCTCATCGAGGAACAGGTCGGACAGATCAACGGGAAGTATTCGACACTCGAATGGCAGCCGATCATTTACCGGTACAGCCAGGTCGGGTTTGAAGAACTGTGCGCATTGTACCAGTCGGCTGATGTAGCGCTCATCACGCCTCTTCGCGACGGGATGAACCTCGTTGCGAAGGAATACGTCGCCAGCAGGATCGATCAGGATGGTACGCTGATACTGAGTGAGCTCGCCGGCGCGGCGAACGAGCTGGGTGAAGCGATGCTGGTGAACCCGACGGACAAGATCGAGGTCGCGAAGAAGATCAACACAGCGTTGCTGACCTCACCGGAAGAGCAAAAGAGCGCCATGGCGATCATGCAACACCGCTTGAAAGAAAACGACGTAGTAAGGTGGGTGGCCCGTTATTTCGAAGAGCTGAAGGATATCAAGATCCGGCAAAAGCAGCTGGACATCAAGCCGATCGACGATAAAATAACAGCGACCATCAAGAGTTCGTTTGCTCACGCGACAAAGCGATTGTTGTTCCTGGATTACGATGGCACACTGGTACCGATCGAATCGATGCCTCTTCATGCGCACCCGAGTCATGAGCTGCTGGGTCTGCTGAAGATACTTTCCGGTAACCCTTCTACCGAAGTGGTCATCATCAGTGGCCGAAATTTCCAGATACTGGAGAAATGGCTTGGTCAGTTGCCGATACATCTCGTGGCCGAACACGGCGCTTCGCTCCGGTTGAAGGGCGAGAACTGGCAGCATTACACCGACATCGATTCCTCGTGGAAGACGCTGGTCAAAAATACATTCGAGCTCTACGCCCAACGGGCACCCGGAGCTTTCATTGAGGAAAAAGACCATACGATCGCCTGGCATTACCGCGGCGTTGACGACGACCTGGGATTCATCCGCTCGCGCGAGCTGCTCGACAATCTCTATCATCTCGTACGCAACACACACCTCAACGTGCTCGAAGGACACAAGGTGATCGAGGTACGGGCGGCCGGCATCGATAAAGGGATCGCGACCGGCAAGCTGATGGAGCTGTTCCCCTCGGATTTCATACTCGCCATCGGCGACGATAAAACTGACGAAGACATCTTTAATGTTCTCAAAGGAAAAGGCGTAACAATAAAAGTGGGCAATGACCTTTCAGCCGCTGAGTTCAACGTGCAGAACCAGCGTGAAGCGTTCCGGTTGCTCGACAAACTCTCAGTAAATTAAAAAAACCAAGGCCGATGAAGCATCATCAGTACCGGATGGGGTTGGTGGGCAATTGTTCATACCTCGCATATATCGACGAAGCCGCTGCGGTGAAATGGCTTTGCTGGCCGAAGTTCGATTCATCATTCGTCTTCGGGTCGCTGCTCGACACCAAGGTGGGCGGCGAATTCTCCATTACTCCTGTGGGAGAATTCAAGAGCAAACAGAGTTACATCGCAAATACGAATGTCCTCTGTACAGAATTCGAAACGAGCACGGGAAAATTCCGGGTGATCGACTGCGCGCCCCGGTTTTTCCAGTACGAGCGTATCTTTCGCCCGCTGATGTTCGTGAGAAAGATCGAGCTCCTCAGCGGCAGTCCTGTTATCAAAGTCATCTGCGACCCGTCGGCCGATTACGGCAAACGCAAACCTGAAAAGGTTCCCGCCAGCAATCACATACGCTTCCTGGACTACAGCATGCAGATGCGTCTCACGACCGATATCTCCCTGTCGCACATCATGGATGCGCAGCCGTTTGTCCTGATCCAGAATCAATACCTCGTTCTCACCTATGGTGAAGCCCTCGAAGCGCCTCTGAAGGCTACCGCCGAGGATTTCATTAATAAGACAGTACGGCACTGGCAGACCTGGATCAAGAGCACCTACGTGCCCGATATCTACCAGGATCTCGTCATCCGTTCGGCGCTCGTGTTGAAACTTCATCAATACGAAGACACCGGCGGTATCATTGCCTCGGGCACGACGAGCTTGCCCGAACATCACATGAGCTCCCGTACATGGGACTACCGTTATTGCTGGTTCCGTGATTCCTACTACACGCTGAAGGCATTCAACGAGCTCGGTCACTTCGACGAGCTCGAAAAATATTTCGAGTACATCCAGAATGTGCTCATGCGGGACACGGGCCGGATGCAGCCACTGTACACGATCACCGGACAAAAGGACATTGAAGAGATCCACCTCGACCTCGAGGGATATCTTGGCAATCAACCGGTACGCGTGGGCAACAAGGCCTACTTACAAATTCAGAATGACGTCTACGGGCAAGTTCTCGTAGGGCTCCTGCCGTTGTTCATCGACAGGCGGTTGTCGTTCCCCGGAAGGAGCTCCTA
Organism: Cyclobacteriaceae bacterium; assembly: GCA_035318625.1. Lineage (GTDB taxonomy): Bacteria > Bacteroidota > Bacteroidia > Cytophagales > Cyclobacteriaceae > ELB16-189. The sequence continues at coordinate 17,584 of DATHEL010000010.1, read as the reverse complement.
CAAGCTGCTGGCCGACCGGCTTCTGTTCTGGATCGACAAGACCATGGACGAACCCGATGCGGGACTCTGGGAATTCCGAAATGTGAAACAGGTACACACCTACACGCTCTTGTTCCATTGGGCGGGCGCAAAAGCGGTGGCGAAGCTGGGACGTAATATGGGCGACTCGGATATTGTTGCGCGGGCGGAAGCGATTGCACAGACGGCTTCCGAGAAGATCGAGCGTTGTTACGATCCCGTGCGGAAAGTCTACACCCAGGCCTATGGCGCCGAGTACCTCGATGCCAGCACGTTGAAACTTATAACCATGGGTTATCTCGACCCGAATTCCGAGAAGGCGCGGCTTCACCTGAAGGCCCTGGAAGAGCTGTTGAAGACCGATCAGGGGCTGTTCTACCGCTACGTTCACCAGGATGATTTCGGAAAACCGGAAGCGACGTTCCTGGTGTGCGCCTTCTGGTATGTGGATGCACTGGCATGCGTAGGGAGGATCGACGACGCGACGAAGACCCTCGACGGCATCCTCTCATTTGCCAACCACCTCAACATCTTCAGTGAAGACGTCGGACTGGACGGATCGCAGTGGGGAAATTATCCGCAGACGTATAGTCACGTGGGGCTGATCAATGCGGTATTCCGGATTTCGAAAAAATTGGATGCGCCCGGGTTCAAATAACGGGTGGCAGGATTCTTCCGCAACGTGTTTATCTCTTTGGGAATTTTTTTACCCAGCGTTAAATTTTCGCTTTGATTGGCTGATTGTAAACCCCGAATAACATTTTGGCACGGGATTGCTTAAGGCATCACCCAACGACCTTCTCCGGGTCTATTTCTTGGGTATGAATTACGAGGGGGACAAAAACACAATCACTTTATGAAAACCAGAGCTTTATGGAGTTTATTCTTCATTCTTTCTATTGTAGCATGTAAACAAGACGAACCTGAAAGCCAGGTTCCGGAAAATATTATCGACACCGAACCATGTCCGACGCTGTACGCGCGGATCCTTGAACTTTTCCCCGAAAACATCCTGATCTCCCAGAATGCCCTTTTCAGCGACACCGTCCAGAAGAGAGTGGAGCTCACTAAGTCGTCGGAGGTATTTGTGACCTACCTGGCCGAGGGCGCGGGTTTCCGCAACTCGGTGGCCTGGTATAGCTACAGCATCTACTCGCCTCCCACCGCAGGTAGTCAGCTAGACCTGCATATCCTCTTTCCCGATGTGTCCTCGGACATCCTGACTCCCGGCAACCGCCTGAAGCTGCAGAACGAGCCGTTTGCGGAAGGAACAGTGATCGGCTTTGTACTGATCATCAATGGCTGGCAAGGCAAGGTAGACTACGACAAAATGAAGCTCTACACCGACTACGCGTTCAACCCGAACAAGCGTCAGCAGCACATCCTGTTTGAAGAAAAGACGTGCGGCGAGCTGGTGCTGGCTTTCGAAGACAACATTTCACAGAACGATACGGCAGACGCTGACTTTAACGACATCATCTTCACCGTTTCGGACAACAATACACATAAGGAAAACACGGCGTTCAAGGCTGACAATATTGTGAGCTGGTAATGGCGGGCTGGTAAGAATGATTTTGATTTGTCTATGACTTGGCGTGTTGACTATAGTATCTCATTAATCGAACTGCGGCAGTGGTGATCTGAAAACTTGAAGGTTATTTGGAGCCTGACTGTTGCGTGGTATGCCATCCTTAGGGTGGCATATTTTTTTTATACGTGGACATCTTCCCGCGCGCGCACGTGGTTGGATGTCGGGTAAATTATTACTTTTACGATCCCTGTAAGGGGATTTTCGGGGTGTAGCACAGCCCGGTAGTGCGCTACGTTCGGGACGTAGAGGTCGGAGGTTCGAATCCTCTCACCCCGACTTCGTCCGCCATAGCTCGCCGTTTAGGCGAGCGACGGCGGACTTCGGCTCGCAAAACAAAGATCGATTAAATTCTGTGAAGCGGACTTCGTCGGGGCAAGCCCGACTTTCAAACTTCGAAGTCTCCGCGGGTCCCGAGATTGCATGCCGAAAGCAATCTACCGATCATAAACAAAATCATCAGGTTTTCCGGGGACCACTTTAAATATCCACATTTAAATTTGGGCTATGCGGTTCGTTTATCTCCTTCGGTGTTCGGACGGTACAATCTATGTTGGATGCACTTCAAATTTGGATGAGAGGCTCAAACGCCACAATGGTAAAGAAGTGCACTACACTAAATCACGTTTGCCTGTGGCTATTATTACATATTGCGCCTTTAGCGACAAGTACAAAGCATTTGAATTTGAGAAGTATCTGAAGACTGGATCTGGACGCGCGTTTTTAAATAAACGGTTAGTTTGATAATAATTCAACCACGGCTGAAAGGACGACCCCGACCAACTTGCACTAAACACGACCAAAAACCTTCAATAGAAATGTTGAAGGTTTTTTTTGTGCTCAAATGGTTGCATTTGCCTCCGAATATTATGAATGCTGGTGACCTATTCGGTGACCTCGAGACTCGCAATTCCCAAGTGTTGTCGAAGGTGCAGGTGACGACGCAGAATGGACAAAAATGGTTTGATTCGATGACGGTACCTGCGCAGCTTAATTCTTGTCAGATATTTGGCGGTAAAAATCCTTGGTCAAATGCTTGTCGTTAACCTGTGAATACAAAAAATTCAGATCCCTACTCGTCAATTCGTCGTGAGACCTTCGACCATTTTTGTGAATCCCGAGCCCGCGTATGGCTTGTGTTTCTTCGAGTTTTTTCAACTCCAGTCTCACAGACTCCGAGATGGTTTCGTACTCCTTTACAATATTGAGCATATCGCTAGTTCGTAAATCTGAAATGATATATCGATGAACGACTTTATTTCTTTCACTGTATAGATTTTCCAATCGGTCGAACGTAGTTCCATTTATGATGCCCAGCTCATTCGCTTGTTTGTAAATGGTTCTTTCCATAATCGGCTTATCGGCCTTCGCTTGGAACAATAACGAAATATCTATAGCATCAGAAATTTCTCGTAATTGCTTGTACAACACAATTGACATTCGAAGGTAAGCATCGATTTGGTTCGCAATAATGATTGTTAATTCAATTAACGACATACTTTCCATGGCTTTGTTCCTAAGATCGAATGAAGCTGCCAGGGATGCCATGAACTTCTCATATTTATCAATATCTAATGCCAAAGCTCTTTTTTCTGGGCTGAGTAGTTCAAGTGAAGCAAGTGCTACCTCAGCCTTTTGAAGTTCAGCTTTTATCTCGTCCGCTCTTGTAGTTTCATAGATATACTTAGCCATTATCATGTGGTCCTCAATCGTTGCATACCACAAATGCATATTGAATCCACCGCCATCCATCCGTTGCGTAAGAAACTCGAGATTCGCCTGATCAAACTTTTGAACCCGTATTCGTGTATTGATCGGTTTTTCTTCTTTTGAATAACAACTGATCTGAAAGCAGCCAACCGAATTTTCATATAGCTCAAAACTGAAGGGAGAAACTTCTCCAATCCCGGCGGCGACGTTTTTATACTGCCATTCCGTCGGAATTTGTATTACGAATCGACCAGACGGCTCAGTGAAGTGTTTCATTTTTTAGTTACCTGATAAATTGCCGCTGAAATTTTCCGTTGCATTCGGTTCTGTCGACGTTATCTCGAGATTGAGGTATCTCATTCGAGCGTTTTCTAACTTCGAGGCAATTCTATCACGCAGTTTTTTTGGCTTCAAAACCATAATTGAATCCCCAAAGCCTAAAATTTCCCTCTCCAACTCATAATTAAGAATAACTTCGATTGTGACCTCAATCCCATCCGGTGATTTAGTCACTAGTTTTTGGGTGTGATGCAAGGGCTTCGTAATCACATAAGGTGCATTGGCACGGTCGATAGCCAGGTGCACAAGTTGAGGCCGATTTCCTTCGTTGACGGTTACGCCTATGACATCTTTAAAGTACTCATCTGCATCAAAGTTCGGATTTTCGATGTAAGTCACTCCCTGAGCAACGCTGATGCCCTTAATCCTGTCAAGCGCAAGATTTACTAGAGGCTCTTTGCTACTTTTCCTTCCCAGGACAAACCATCTGTTTCTGTATTCTTTAAGAAGATAAGCGTGAAAGTTGAAAACATTCGGCGTTCTCGCCTTAAAAGATTGGTACGTCAATGAGAGGACCTCCAGGTTTTTAATTGATTGGTAAACCTGGTCGATGAATTCAATTCCGCGAAGGTTCTCATTTGTTTCAAGGTGCACGATTGATCTACCCTTTCCTTTTGCACTGCTCACCTTATCCTCGAGTCGGTGGATCATGCCCACCATTTCCTCGAAATGAGAAAATCTCTTGAAGTGCCTGAGTATGTCAATTACTTCTGTGAGCTTGTCAAGATCGCCTTTTGAAAGAGGATTATTGGTGATCGAAAAAGTCGGATCGCTATAGGAGTAGTACTTCTTATTTGAGACAATAATCGGAGCGTTGTATCCCAGTTTATCACTTCGCATCAGTTGAATATCCATCTGGATGGTTCTTATGCTGACCCCCTTGTCGATGCCTTCCAATTCATAAAGGGCCTCTGAGCAACATCGCACCAAATCCTCCAAAGTCCACTTTCTGCCACGATTTCGCAGACAATTGTCGATTGTGCGGAACCTAACAAGGGCATTTCTATTCGCTGGCATCTAAAAAAAGTTTCACAAAAATGAAAAATTTATTGAACTACGCAAAAAGACTGCGTAGTTACCCTTCATTTTTGACCTGTCAATTGGCAACGCGGTCAAAGCTGCCCCACCTCTTCCGGAAATGAAGGGGTGGTTTTGGAACCGAAAGTGAATATGGAATCGCAACAACTCACATTGAAAGAAAAGATCTTCATGACTATTGAAGAGCAAATTCCCCTCAAGGAATTTGAGCAATGGCTATATTCTCAGGCGGAACTTTTGGAGACTCTCAACGATGATTTGATCCTCGCCCTCTTTACCTTTAATTACACTCAAAAAGGTGCTCATTACGAATTCAAAAGCTGCTTCATAAAGTACTTTAATGAAGAGGAGTTCATGTTTTGGAAGATCAAGGCAAATCTCAGAGACCTGATTGCCGGAAGTGAGACCAGGGACAGGATACTTCGTGAATTTTATTACGACCTTGGTTATGGCGACTATCCCTTCTTGCACCGAATTGGATATTATATGTATGAGTTTGAGGATGCCGAGTATATGGGTCAGTCCCTTACCGACATACATACTAATTTGAAGTCTGACGCTCAGGAGCTTTTGGATGAAATTGAGCTTAAGGAAAAGACGACAACCGATTTCAAAATCAAGAATTTTGAAAGAATGGAGACACCACAACCACCAACTTCTATTGTAACGAAAAAGGTTTGGTGGAAATTCTGGCATAATTAAAGAGAGCTAATACAATGTTGCTTACTATTTCTACCACACGTCCTTCGGCCCGCGACCTCAGCTTTCTCCTTCACAAGCATCCTGACAAGTTGCAAAGTGTTGAATTATCTAACGGTCTCGCTCACATATTCTATCCCCACGCAACCGACGAGAAATGTACTGTCGCATTGCTGCTTGAGATTGACCCAATAGGCCTTGTCAGGAATTCAGGAAGGGAAGACTCATTTCTTCTGATGAACTATGTCAATGACCGCCCTTACGTGGCATCCTCTATAATGAGTGTTGCAATTGCTAAAGCCTTCTCGACGGCAATGAACGGCACTTGTAGTAAAAGACAGGACCTGGTGGGTCAGGTCATGCCATTTGAAATTAAGGTATCTGTCCTTCCTGCACCGAGAGGTGGAGAGGTATTGATCCGGAAATTGTTCGAGCCTCTTGGCTATAAGGTCGCGTTGGAGAGACATATCCTTGATGCAAAATTTCAGGATTGGGGAATGAGTAAATATTTCATCGTTACTCTGAATGCCGATTTAACACTTAAGGAAGTTCTTTCGCATCTGTATGTCCTGATTCCCGTGTTGGATACTGAGAAACATTATTGGGTCGGGCAGCATGAAGTAGAAAAGCTTCTGGAAAAAGGAAAGGGTTGGTTAAAAGATCATCCCGAAGTGGAGCAAATTACCAAACGGTACTTGAAGGGAATTGGTGGACTCGCCCGCAATGCCATGAACAGGCTTATGGAAGGTGATGAAGTATTACAAGCACTGGAAATTGGCGGTCAGGAAGAAGTTAGTCAGGCAAAGGAAACCCTGCATTATAAGCGTTTAAGATCTGTTGCCGAAGAACTTGTCGCAACTGGAGCAAATTCCGTGATAGACCTTGGATGCGGTGAAGGGAAATTGCTGAGAATGCTATTGGCTGAAAAACAGTTCACGAAAATACTTGGCGTGGATGTTTCCTTCCGCGAATTGGAGAAAGCAAGTCAGCGACTTCGTTTGCATGAAATGGCTCCGAAGCAAAAGGAACGAATCGAGCTCATCCAGGGCGCACTGACATACAGAGACAAAAGGTTTAATGGGTTCAATGCCGCTGCGATCGTAGAGGTAATAGAGCACCTTGACCCAAACAGATTAAAGGCGTTCGAACGGGTGGTCTTTGAATTCGCTCGTCCTGGTAGTATCGTTTTGACGACGCCGAATAAAGAATACAATGTGCTGTTCGAAACAATGGATGTTGATCAGATGCGCCATTCTGATCACAGGTTTGAATGGACGAGAATTGAATTTGAAAGTTGGGCCATCAATGTAGCTGGTCAATACAACTACAACGTTTCCTTTAAGGGAATTGGCGAAGAAAATGAAACAGTAGGTGCGCCATCACAAATGGCTATCTTCAAATTGATTGAGAATGAATAACGGAGAAATAAAAATACCCGAGCTATCACTCGTCGTCCTGGTTGGTATATCCGGTTCGGGCAAGTCGACCTTTGCCAGAAAGCATTTTAAAGAAACAGAGATCCTTTCTTCGGATCGTTGTCGTGCTATAGTCTCCGACGATGAAAATAACCAGGCCGCAACCGACGAGGCATTTGAGCTTCTTCATTTCATCGCGGCAAAGAGATTGAAAAATGGGTTACTCACAGTTGTCGACGCGACCAATGTACAGTCGGAAGCGCGCAAACCTTTAGTGCTACTTGCAAAGCAATATCATTGCCTGCCAGTTGCTATTGTATTGGATTTGCCTGAGCGCGTGTGCGAAGTTAGGAATGCAAACAGGCCGGACCGGGCCTTCGGCAAGCACGTTATTCGTCAGCAACGAATTCAATTACGACGTTCTATTAAGCATCTCAAAAGTGAAGGTTTTCGGCACGTCTTCGTATTTGAGTCAGCCGAAGAGATCGAAGCCATAATCAATATCAGGAGAGATAAGCTCTATAATGACAAAAGAGATGTCAAAGGACCATTTGATATCATCGGCGATGTTCATGGGTGTTTCACTGAACTAACTGCGCTATTGGAAAAACTTGGCTACACAATTACACCAGACCAAAGCGACAATCAGTCCTTCGGTTTCAATGTCATAGCACCTCCGGACAGAAAAGCCGTGTTCCTTGGCGACCTGGTAGACCGGGGACCGGATTCTCCCGCAGTTTTGAAGCTGGTAATGAGCATGGTCAAGGGAGGTACGGCGTACTGCGTGCCGGGAAACCACGACATGAAACTTCATAAATACCTGAACGGTAAAGACGTTCAATTGAAGCACGGACTTGCCCTTACAGTTGATCAATTAAAAGCAGAGTCTAAAATATTCATTGATGACGTGAAGGAATTTCTCTATGGGCTGGTCAGTCACTATGTATTCGATGGAGGGAGACTCGTTGTCGCGCACGCTGGATTACGAGAGGAAATGCAAGGTCGTGGAAGCGGGGCGGTAAGATCATTTTGCATGTATGGCGAGACCACAGGAGAAACCGATGAGTTTGGTTTGCCGGTGCGTTTCAATTGGGCTGCTGAATACAGAGGAAAGGCGATGGTTGTTTATGGTCATACACCTGTTCCTCAACCACAATGGCTCAATAAGACGATAGATATTGACACCGGATGTGTGTTTGGTGGCAAACTTACAGCCTTGAGATATCCCGAAGAGGAATTAGTGTCTGTAGATGCAAAGACGGTCTATTCAGAGCCGGTGAGGCCATTGAAGCTGGCGGACGACAACTTAAGTCAGCAACATGAGCATGATGATCTGCTCGATGTTGATGATGTGATTGGTAAGCACATTATCAGCACACGGTTGAGGAATAATATTACGGTAAGGGAAGAGAATTCTATCGCAGCGCTGGAAGTGATGAGCCGGTTTGCCATCAATCCAAAGTGGTTGATTTACCTACCGCCTACCATGTCTCCATCTGAAACAAGTGAGCTCGATGGATACCTCGAGCATCCAATAGAAGCGCTTCAGTACTTCCATAAACAAGGTATCGCGAGCGTTATCTGTGAGGAGAAGCATATGGGCTCCCGTGCGGTTGTAATTGTTTGCAAAAACGAGAGTGTCGTACGCGACAGATTTGGGATAGAAAATGAAGGCATCGGAGTTTGCTATACGCGAACCGGTCGCAACTTCTTCAATGATGTTGCATTGGAATCCGCATTTATTGGAAGACTTCAAATAGCGTTGACCAATTCAGGATTCTGGGAGAAGTTCAATACGGAATGGGTTTGTCTCGATGCGGAGTTAATGCCCTGGTCCGCGAAAGCGCAGGCCTTGCTAAAAGATCAGTATGCGGCTGTAGGAGCCTCGGCAACCGCTGCTATCGGAGATGTTGTATCGATACTTGAAGAAACAACTATCCGAAACATTGACGGTATCGACATACTGCTCAGCAAGTATTCAGACAAGCGAGAGATGGTGAGTGATTTTGTAAAAGCATACCAAGGGTACTGTTGGCCGGTTGATGGTTTGGCTGGATACAAGTTGGCCCCTTTTCACATCCTCGCTTCTGAAGGCGCGGTCCATGTTGATAAGGATCATGCGTGGCACATGAATGAGATCCAGGCCATTTGTAACGAAGACCAGGAATTACTGATGATGACACCGTACAAAATTGTAGATCCGAGCAATGAGGATGAATCGAACGCTGCTGTTGCCTGGTGGACTGATCTGACTGAAAAAGGTGGTGAAGGGATGGTCATTAAACCCCTAAACTTTATTGCTCGGGGAAAGAGGGACCTCGCACAACCAGCGATTAAATGTCGTGGAAGGGAATACCTGAGAATTATTTACGGCCCTGAGTACAATACAAACGAGAACCTCGACAGATTGAAGAGCAGGGGGCTTTCCGGAAAGAGATCACTTGCGTTACGGGAGTTTGCCTTGGGAGTTGAAGCGCTTGAGAGGTTTGTAAAGAAGGAGCCCCTGCGGAGAGTGCATGAATGTGTGTTTGGGGTGCTGGCGTTAGAGAGCGAAGAGATTGATCCGAGATTGTAACTATGAACGAAGATGGCAAATAGAGAAACACCAAGTCTATCCGAAGTTATCAACGAGTTAAAAACTCTCGAGAAAGAAATTCTCCGCGTTGGAAGGGAACAAATAGAAGCGCATAATGGCATTTATGCTTTTGATCTCTACTGTAGTGCAATTCTAAATAGGGCGATTAACATCCAGGCTGGTTATATCGTACTTATTGAGTCAAACAATTTTCTTTCCGCTGCGCCTCTGGTAAGAATTCACTTAGACACTTTGCTAAGGTTGTCTGCTCCTTTTTCTTGTGGCAAGAACGTGGACGAATTCGCCGGGAAAGTATTTGGTGGGAAACAAATTAATGAATTGAAAAACAGCAAAGGAGAAAAACTTCGTGACGGATTTTTAGCAAATGAGCTCAGTAAACGTAGGGACTTCAGTTGGGTTAAAGAACTCTATAAGACCGGAAGTTCTTTTATACACTTTTCCGATAAGCACATATTTACATCTGTTAAAATTGATAAAAGTAAGGATCGTACAATAAACACAGTAGTTGGTGTTCATGATGGATTTATTCCATTGGAGGAGAAAATTGGGGCAACTATTTATATGACCAAGATTACAAAGGGAATCCTTTTATTTATTGAAAGCTGGACTGACCGAAAAAAGACCTACCCAAAACAAACCAAAATCGCTTGACAATTCCAAAAAATAAAATGCAAAACATCTTTGAATGAAAAGTAAAGTAGATTCAAGGCGATAAATCTTAATCATGATGAGTCACGAGGAAGTAATCACGACAAAACTCCTATCCATACAACGCAGCTCAGTGGTAACGCTGCTATTCGCCGCCGAATCCGGTAGTCGCGCCTGGGGCTTTCCATCTCCAGACAGTGACTACGACGCTCGTTTTATTTATGTCCACCCACAGGAATACTATCTCAGCATTGATGATCAACGAGACGTAATAGAACTGCCGATCAATGATGTGTTAGACATCAATGGCTGGGACCTTCGAAAAACTTTACGGCTTTTTGCCAAATCAAATGCTCCCTTATTCGAATGGCTTCAGTCGCCCATTGTGTATAGCGCCAACGAATCATTCCACAAAGCGCTCGTCGAGTTAATGCCTGTCTATTTCAATCCTCGCGCAATGTTTCATCATTATTTCAGTATGGCAAAAACAGTAACTGAAGGAGGGGAATTTGTCGGAGATCAGATAAAACTTAAAAAGCATTTCTACGCATTAAGGACATTGTTGTCCTGCAAATGGATTCTCGAAAGAAATGAAATCCCACCAATGGAATTTGGCAAGTTGCGTGTGCTGCTGGATCGCGATTTGAATGCCATAGTCGATGATCTGCTTGAGTTGAAGGGCAAAACGGACGAAACATTCACTATTAAGTCGCCACCGCTAATCCAGTCATGGATTTTTAGCCGGTGCGGAGACTTCGAACGACACAGGCCAGGAGAAAGGCCCGTTACAACCGACCGTGAGCCATTAAATCATCTATTTCGCCAGTTTTTAAAATGAACCTCGATCAACTTCAAAGCAACGATTCACATCTTTTGCTAAAATGCATAAGCGGAAGCCACGCCTATGGTCTTTCTTTGCCGCAGTCTGACACAGACCTGAAAGGCGTTTTCATTCTGCCTAAGTCTGAATATTATGGGTTGACCTACACTGACCAGGTTAACAATTCCTCGAATGACGAGATGTACTACGAGTTGAAGAAATTCATCGACTTGCTAGTAAAGAACAATCCCAATATTCTTGAATTGCTCAACACACCTCAGGATTGTATCCTGCACCGACTTCCAGTTATGGACTTGGTCAGATCGGATGACTTTCTTTCAAGACTGTGTAACCAGACTTTTGGGCAGTATGCTTTCGCTCAAATCAAAAAGGCGAAAGGCCTCAATAAGAAGATTGTAAACCCGGTGAGTCAGGAACGCAAGACGGTTCTTGATTTCTGTTACGTAGTCCAGGGTCAGGGTTCTATTCCAGCTTCGCAATGGTTAGCAGAGAAGGGATTTGCACAGGAAGGATGCGGACTCGTACGGGTTGACCATATGCGTGACACTTATACGCTGTTTCATCTTTCGCAGGCGCCAAATGCTACATTCAATGGAATATTTACGGGTATCACTGCAAATGACGTGTCCCTGACTTCAATAGCCAAAGGACTATTGCCTTTAGCTATCATGAGTTTCAATAAAGATGGGTATTCGATCTATTGCAAGGATTATAAGGATTACTGGGATTGGGTCGAGTCAAGAAACAAGGAGCGATACGAGAATACTGTAAGTCACGGAAAAAATTATGATGCGAAGAACATGATGCATGTTTTCCGGTTACTTAACATGGCAGAGGAGATTGCAAAATTCAAGCAGGTGAATGTTAGACGTCCAGAGCGTGAGTATTTGTTGAAGATCAGAGCAGGTGAATTCCTCTATGAGGATCTGTTAAAACAAGCTGAAGACAAGATTTCAAAAATCACTGAGTTGTTCTCTGTCTCGGACCTTCCGGAAGCCCCCGAGATTTCAAAGGCAGAGAAGATTCTCGTTGAAATTAGAGAAACGTTATACTGAGATGGACGGATTTATACCTCAAGAAAGAGATCCGAAATGGTCAGCATTCAATGACCACTCGTGGGAGTCATTCCAAGAAACCTACCTACCCAATGTTGATCTGATTCCTACTGTTCATGAGGAGGTCAAGAAACAGTATCGTGCTATCCGGAAGCTAATAGCGTACAGCTACTTTGAATATGAATTCTTCGACATCGCAGCGTCGCAAATGGCCATGCTAATGGAGATGGCCATGGTTTGGAAGTATGAACAAGTGACAGGCGAGAAATGGAAGAAAAAGACTAAGAAAAAAGAACCGAAACGCGATCTAAAGAACTTGTTTAATTGGTTGATTGAGAATGGCTACCTCGATAAAATTGCTCCGATTGATACAGAGTTATTAAGGAACACCAGAAATTATTATGCACATCCCCAAAGGCACGGGTTCGCTGGTGGTTCTCACAAAATGCGAATTACCGAATTGATCTTTTTTATAAATGAACTCTACGACCTTAACGTGAAAACGAGTAACGTCCTTGGAGAAGATATTGTCAAGTGGCTCAATCGAAATAGACAATTGAGAAAAGTGTTGAGAATACCTGGACATATCTTTCCATTAGCAGAAATTGCTCTCGCAGGAATAGATTGTTCGACCCAGATTCCTAATTATTTCTTTGTCGGTTTCCCTTTATTCGACCTAAGTCAAATTGATGACCAGAGTCCATATGCACAGAAAACCATGATGGTTCATCAGATCGTTGATTTGGTAGTTTGCGATCAATACATGTCAGGCAAACATCTACCGTCAGAAAATGAAATCAGGATAGAAGTTGCAGACTCAGATGGCACCCTATTTATTGATCAGTGGCATCATGACCTGTCGAAGCGAAGTCACCTTGCAGCTCAATTGCCGATGTGGCGGATTGTGGAACTTCAAGATTTCTTCGTGCAGCGCAAGACGGAATACTACCGAGGTTTCAGTTGGAGATAATTAACAATTTTGACATGTCACACGCGGACTCAACCGGACAATGGTTTTTACCGGGCTCGACGGTTAAAATGCCTGGCGAACTTTTAGTTAACGAGGCAAAAGGTTCTATTATTCTTGTGTTGTATGGAAAGTCCTACATCGAGGGACTGGCCTTCAACCCGGAGATCATCAACGACGGATATCAGCATTTCCATGAGGTAATTCATGGGAAAACTGCGTTCTCCTGTATCACATTATTAAACTGCTCTTACCACGGAGTTCGACCTCTCGGCCTTGATTTATTTGAGATAAAGTACAGCGCTTCGATCGCGTTGCATGGTGGTCTCCTTTCATCCAAGTCACAATTGTTAATTAAGAATGCGTTACTCAAATTCCCATACCTCTCCGAATGGTACGATGGAACAAAAAGCCCATTTAAGATTGATGATTACACGAAGTCTAAATCCGTTACAAGCCAACAATTAAGTGTCACAGAGACATTGAAATTCATCTTCCACGATATTTACCAGAAGAGAGACACTCGTTTCGGTGTGTCCTACGAAGTTAATTTTGAAAAACTGCTCGAATTGGAATATGCAGAAGCGGTGTCATTAGATGAATTATTCTCCAATGTTCTTCAATTCTCGAAACTTCTTCAGTTCTCGATATGCAAAAGCATTGCGTACAATCTACACATTTACGATCAGTCGAGAGAATCTATCAGAAGTAGATCATTATGCTGGTGAACGGGCAGGGTTAGTTACTCTTCACGTTGAGTACTTTGGCTCCTATGCGAAAGCAGAAGACATCAACAAGTATGATCTTCATCAAAATTATATGCTGGTCAGTTCTTGGAAACTCGAAGTTGATCGTATTAATAGCGTTATTAAGAAGTGGTTCGCAAATAAGGGATACTTTCATATCTATGATTACTTTCTGGACTCAAACAATTGGCGAGAGGAAGGAAATCTGACCCATATTCTAGTTAATAATCGATTTCTAAACCTTATTCAAGGTTTAGAGTCATATCATAAGAAGAATGACTCTGTCTATATTAAAAACGTAGCCCTGCATGAGAAAATGAAGAGCGACGTCATGGCATTAGCGAGTGGATTCGAGGAACTAGCGCTTTGGCTTTCGAAAAATATCAGGCAACCGAGGGAAAATTATATCCTGCAAGAGCGAATTGCGGAACTGATTGATCAAGTTTCGCCTATCATAAGACGTCTATTTGGGCATACTCAATTATTTGATTCCTTTCCAGATGCAGCAACATCACAGAGACATAAACTTTCGCATGGCGATATCGAATCATCGAATCAAGGTCCTGCAATAGTGTTACTCTTTCACCAAGCACAATTCCTGTTGACCATTTTGATATTGAGATCCTTGGACTTTACTGACGAGGACATAGTTCGGTTAGTTGAACACAATCAAAATTGTCAGCAGCAGATGGTTGAAATCGCCGATCGGTTTAAAAAGAATTGACGTGTGGATGAAATTCAGTCACGCTGGGCTTTGAATTTGACTAACAATCTTAGGTCTTTCTTATATACGCCCCCAGAAACGGTAAAGCCGAGCTTTTCTAAAATGTGAATCATCGATTCATTTCTTGACGTTGCATATAGAGGTTCCTTACCTTTCTCTAGCAAGCTTTTGACAACTACCTGACAATATTTACGCCCAGTATGATTTGGATGGGTGACGATATACCCTAACTCTCTCATGTTATTTATTGGTTGTTTAAAGTTGGCTGCATTGAAGACCTTTGACCTGTAAGATCCAGCTGGGTTTTTTATTGTCGCAGTACTTACCACCTGTTCTTCAACGATTTTAAATGCGATCAAATAGGATTCAGTAATTTTCTTGATTAACCCTGTTTTTGGAACTTCACCACCCTTACCTACTAAATTCACGATTTGATCCAGGATCGATTGTTCAATCTCTTTAGGATGTTTTACAAAGATCGATGAGGACGGATCTGGGCTTTCGTTGGGTTCGATGTATTTGTTGAAGTACTGGATCCACTGTTCATAAATTTTGTCCTCAAGGGCATTGACTTGGCTGTTTAAGCTTGCAACAGTGTCAAAACCTCCTGATTCAAGATCGCTCAGTATAGTCTTAAGAAATGTCGTAGCCACACCTAGGCATGTAAATGCAGGAATGAGCCCGGCAAACTTCTTAGGATCTTCATCATAAAAATAGAGACCATTGTGCATTGGATTTTCGCTTCTCACCAGGTGATATTTTGCAATAATTCGCCAGTGTCCATGGGTAACTTCGGATGTCCGTTTGTATAGAAAATAATACTTGTTGTCTTTGCCCCATACTTCTTCTGCCATCTGATCAAGCCGGATGTCGAAAATGTCGCCACGCTCAGTGGCAACATCAATCTCTCTCAATCCCGAGTCCTTAATTGCATCGTCCACAATTTTTTGTGCGCCCTTTTTGAAGTCATCATCTGGAGCTTGATGCATCAGTTTCTCACCAAAAAATCTGTCTCTTCCCGTACTAAACTCCCTAAATCGGGAATGTAATTCAACGCTTCGCTTCTTGAGCAGCCAGCTTCCAACTATAAAATTCTCCAGAACGGTTCTAAAGACTAATTCAGCAACCTCACCTCGATGATCCTTAACAAATTGAACAGCGTCGAGAGCGAGGTCACTAATCCGGGCCGCTAATCCCATGTTTATTTCTGCTATAAAGGGTGGATACATTGCCCAAAGATTTAGTGATTTAAACCTTTTGTATAATCCGGTAAACTCTTTTGAAAGATTGTCCATCTTCACCTCTGAATATTGTTCTTCTTCTTTTCGACCATCCTGGGTTCTTATCATTTGCGGAAAATAGTAGTAGTTGTGCATCCAGACCTCGTTGCAGAATACTAAGTCCAGATTGTCAGAGGAGCCTACGGAAGGAGGGAATATCGACATTACCCGAGAAACGTTATCTAAAATTATTTCGGGCGTATTCATTGCAAACATATTGAATGGATCGGCCCGTCCAAAATGGTCGTACTGAACCATCATGTATTTGCAAAGAATTGATGTATCACCTCGACCATCCAGTATCTGCTTGTACCCCTTTAAAAGTCGTCTAATCTGTGGTTTAACTTTTTTGATATGTTTTGTTAAGTCAAATAGAGTTCCATATGCCATCAATAACTGCTCAAATGTCTCCCTAAAACAGGTTTCATTAATTGTTTCTAGAATTGATGGTTCAATACGAATCAATTTTACTGTGTGCGACAGATTAAAATGGAACGGTCTGTCGAGAGTGCATTTTTGATTGACAAAGTCCGCAATTATATAAAAATCTCGTTTTACTATTTGATAGTCATTGTCGGTGAGCGCCATTGAAATATGTAAAAGCTCTGGAAGACGATCAATCCACGAAAATGACTGGATAAGATTAGGATGGGGATCGAAAACTTTCTGCCATGCTGTTCTCGTTTGTCGGACACGTGCCATTGTATTCTTATTTATCGAGGCGTAACAACCGTAGCGTTTGTTAACCTGAGGTTAAAGTGTATGCTTGATGGCTCTGGTAAAGTTGCGCTGCTTCAGTTGTTTATAAACAAACCGCGTGACTTCAACAGTATAATTTACGGAATTACTCCATGCCCAGAAGTGTGGAGGACCGAAGTAAAGCTAAACCAGATGTTTTGAACTTATTCTTTGTGGCGAACTAGCAGGTTTTTAATAACGTTTTTACTTGAATTCATACATTTTTAGTGATAGCTAATTGCGATCAAAGTCAATCAATTCGTATCTTTACTTATGTTCTTTCACATCGAAAGTCTGCCAAAAGTCTGGTGACCTATTCGGTGACCTGCCAAAGATCGTTCTTATAAGTTATTGAAAAATAGGGGGTTGTGAGACAGGTTATCATCCTCTCACCCCGACTTATCAAAGTGAATCAAAAGCCATCAGATTTTATGATGGCTTTTTTATTGGCGAAAAGACCAAATGGCATTTAAAAACCGACTTCCTCGCGAATAAATTCATTTACCCCTTCCGGCCCTGACAAAGTCAACCACATGAATTCCGAATCAGACTCTACTTGAAGGCTGAACTCGAAGAAGTCACAACACAATCTTTCGGTCTTAATGAAACTAGATACCATGTCGATGTTTTCATCACTGGTTTCAAATTTGTAACGAACGGCATTTGCATCTTCCTTTCGCTCTTTTACTAAACTCTTCAGTTCAGCTATAACGGTTCGTTTCCTTTGTTGAAGCTCTGGAGTAGTGAGTTTACATGTGAGCTTTGCTCGTTCAGTTAGATCTTTCAAGGTAGTTTTATTTTGTTGAGCTTTTGTAATAGTGAAGGCGAGAAGGCCTACTATTAAAATGATGCAGTGCTTTGTCATGATTAGTCAATTTTACAGGTAGGAGATTTTATTTTTTTATAAAAATGCAATTGCGAAAGCTGCGATCGATGCAATCAATAACACCAACCCAATTTTTTCCACGTAGACCGCAAACCTCGAGATCGCTGGCAAGTTCCAATACACTTCGCATCATGACGAGGTTGTTCTCGCGATCTTCCGTGCGCTGGCTGCCCAGTTGACGAGCCCGCGGCAAGGTCCGCGTCATCGGAGCCCCCGTCATGGGGAAGGGATCGCAGGCTTGCAGATCGCGTTCGCGCCAACACGCGGCGAGACTCCGGAACTCAGGAGTCGCCGCT
>DATHEL010000009.1:0-372546 GCA_035318625.1 Cyclobacteriaceae bacterium | reverse complement strand
AGTAAGTAGTAAGTAGTAAGTAGTAAGTAGTAAGTAGTAAGTAGTAAGTAGTAAGTAGTAAGTAGTAAGTAGTAAGTAGTAAGTAGTAAGTAGTAAGTAGTAAGTAGTAAGTAGTAAGGAGTCAGGAGTCAGTCAGGAGGTTATCGGATTAGTATATATGAAAAGAGTGGTTGTTGGATTGTCAGGGGGTGTGGACTCGAGCGTCACTGCGTATCTGCTTAAAGAGCAAGGGTATGAGGTGATCGGTATGTTCATGAAGAACTGGCACGACGACTCGGTGACCATCAGCAACGAATGTCCGTGGCTCGACGATAGCAATGACGCGATGATCGTAGCGCAGCACCTGGGAATTCCCTTCCAGGCGATCGATCTTAGTAAGGAATACAAAGAGCGGATCGTCGACTACATGTTCGCCGAGTACCAGGCCGGGCGAACTCCTAACCCCGACGTTCTGTGTAACCGCGAGATCAAGTTTGATATATTTTTGAAGGCTGCCCTTAAACTGGGAGCCGACTTCGTAGCCACAGGTCACTACGCAAGAAAAGGTGAGATCACAAAAGACGGTAAGACGACGTACAGGCTGCTTGCCGGCAAAGATCCGAACAAGGACCAGAGCTATTTTCTTTGCCAACTGAAACAGGAGCAGCTTGCGAAGGCATTGTTTCCAATCGGTGAACTGTTGAAACCGGAAGTCCGTGCTATCGCAAAACGTGCGGGCCTGGCGACAGCAGAAAAGAAAGACTCACAGGGACTGTGCTTCGTGGGTAAAGTACACCTACCCGATTTCCTCCAACAACGGCTCGAATCGAAAAAAGGAAAAGTTGTTGAGATCCCCGCAGGATCTGCCACATTCAAAAACGGTTTCGAAGAGAACGACCTCGCCGGATTGTCGAAAGCATACGACCTGGCGCCAGAACAGGGTGAAGAAGTCGGCGACCACAACGGCGCTCATTTCTATACCATCGGTCAGCGTCGCGGGCTAAACATCGGCGGCTTCGAAAAACCGTTGTTCGTGATTGGTACGGATACAAAAAAGAACATCATTTATACGGGCATGGGCGACGATCATCCGGGGCTCTATCGCAAGGGGCTGGCCGTTCCAAAGGCGGATATTCATTGGGTACGTCCCGATCAAAGTCTGCAACCGGGTGAATCTAAAAAATACACTGCACGGATACGGTACCGTCAGCCGCTCGAAGAATGTACGCTGCATCAAAAAGATGACACACTCTACATCGTCTTCGACAGACCGCAACGCGGCGTTACACCGGGCCAGTTTGCTGCCTGGTACGAAGGCGATGAGCTGATCGGATCGGGAGTGATCTCGTAACTACCGGTCTACTCCGTAGATCGTGCTGGAATCATACATGTTGAGGATCGTCTCCCTTTTGATCCACACCCCGGCCGAATCGTAGTCCTTGTCTTTCAGTTTATACACGCCGGACATTTTATCAACTTCATAATTGTTGAACATAATGAAGATGCTGTCGGGCATCACGTCGCTGACTTTCATTAATGAATAACCTGCGTCTGTTTTGAATCGATACAGGTCACCCCTGAGTGGCGTGGAAAGGAATTTTCTTTCATTCTCCTTGTTAGCCCCAGTGCTATAGGAGACCCATACTATCAGAGCCAGTAGGATGGCGAGGCCTGAAAAGCTCCAGATAGGGATTCGGGTTTGAGCAAGCGCCTGGTCGTACTGCAGCTTAAGGAACGTTGGCATTGCCTTAGGTTCCAAAACCTGCTGACAATTCGTGCATTGTGAAGCGCCCTTACGGCCGATGGGAAAAAACGGTATCCAGAATACGTGAGCATACCGGTTGTACACGCTCACGATCATAGAGCCGGCCGTGCCGCAATTAGGGCATTTTTCGTGAGGCAGCTGAATAGTTTTAAGATGACGGGAGTTGCTTCCGTAGATAATCATAGGGAGACAGGTTGGGGTTAGTCATACTATGTTAGCAAATATTTTCTTATTTCGGAAATTGATCGGGGTATGGTATGAACGACTCGACCAGCAGCGACACTCCATCGTGTGTGAGCAGGGATAGCGTAATGGTTATAGTGCCGACGATCAACGCCACGCCTATGTTATTGTTTCTGATCTCCGCAAATTCATCGAGCGGCGTTATTGACGTGTACAGGATGACACTCAGGAAGACAATCAATACTCCGGACACGAATGCCAGGGCAATGTAAAACGCGCCCGTCCCGATAAAGCTCAAGGCGAGGGAGAACGTACCGGCGTCTTTTGCCGCCAGTAACCGGAATAATGAGGTGAGCGGATCGATGACACCGCTGACCATGTAGCCGATCGAAAACAGGACACTGGCGACAAAGATGCTCGTTGCCAGGTTGCCGGCTTCGATACCGAATCGCTTCCGGCCGATGTATTTCAATAACCGATAAGTAAGTGCGAGGATAAAGACGCCGATGCTGATCGCGGACAATATCTCAATGATCGCGAGCAAAGTGATTTTAGAATTCATAGTCGAGTGCTACGTACCAGTAGTCTTTGTTATTCATGTCAGGTGGAAGCATCCCCGCCAGCCAACCCACATTTGTCGTCTCCCAATAGGCGTATCGTTTTCCGTTGTATTCGAAGTCGTCGCCGGACGAAGCCACATCCAGGGCGACCATGGAATGCAGGTACTCACGGCTGTTGATGATCAGCGGCTCGTACCCGAAATTCCGGAGCAAGGTGTAAAGCAACACGGTGCGCGTATCGCAATCACCATGCTGCGCATACAGGAACTCGACGGGCGAATAGATACCGTAAGCTACGTTGCCATGACAGGGCGATACCTCTTGGCCCGTACATTCGTCGGGAATAACGTACTCATACGGTATATCCTGTACAAAAGACACCACCATCCTCGCGAAGTCGTCGCGGTCGAGACCTCTGCTGCGACCAATCGATGCAAGTGAATCTTGCAGGGATTGTAAATGGTCTTTGCTGTCGAGATACAATCTGGAATAGATCTGCATCCAGTAATTATCTTCCTGGCCATAGTACGGCACGTTCAGTTCGTTTCGACTGACCTCGGCATGGCTGGCGTCACCATAAGCTACCGCGTAGGCCGAACAGAACCCGGTGTTCTTCATGTATTCTACCCAGGACCGGTTGTGAGTGACATCCATGAGAACCGAATCTAGCAACGAGGCATCCCCGCATTCTTCCTCCAGTTCGACTAAAGCATTCTCGTCGTGGTGCTCTTCATAATCAACAAACAGGTTGATGAGGAAGATCATGAGCGCGAAAGCAACGATGAGGAACCTCGCGAGGATCTTCATATTATTCCTTGAATCCGGAGACACCGCCGGAAATGATGAACTTCATGGCGGCGGCGCCGGGAACATTCAACGGCTTGATACTCTCTTTCGGTACGACGTAGTGATCGCCGGCAACGGCATACGACTGGGGGAAATACACTACGACCATATCTTTTAACCCAAGGTCGCTCAGGTCGCTTTGTGTAATAAATCCGATGCGGTGCAGCTGGTTGTCCTTGTTGATGGTGACGAGCACCGGTTTATCGAATTTCTTTTTATCCCCTACAAATGCACTCAACAGATCTTTGATAGAGGAATAGATCAGTTTTACAAAAGGGATGCGGTTAACGAGGTGATCGAACCAATCGGTAGCAGTTTTGAAAACGAAGATCGATGTGAGATAGCCGATCAGCGTGATCGCACCCACGATGATGATGACCCCCAAACCCCTGTAGGGAAGCTTCAACAAGCTATCGAGCCAAAGAAGTGAGGTAACGATAAAGTAAGCTGTCGCTACAATGGGGACGATGAATAACATGCCGCCAAAGAAATAGCGAAGGATACTACGAAGGATGTTTCTCATATGGTTCTCACGGAAAGCACGGAAATCACGGAAAAATGCAGGAGCTCTCTAAGTAGCGCTTCTGTGGTTTCCGTGCTTTCCGTGAGAAACTTAAACGATAAAGCCTAAGAAACTCAGGAATCCCAGGGACATCAGCCCGACCAGGATAAACGTGATCCCCAGTCCCTTCAGGGGGCCGGGCACGTTTGAGTACTTCATTTTTTCACGAACGCCCGCGAGGGCAACGATGGCGAGCATCCACCCGATGCCGGAGCCGAGTCCGAATACAGTAGCCTCCGTGAGGTTGTAAGGCCTTCCCACCATAAAGAGCGCTGCGCCAAGTACGGAGCAGTTCACTGCGATCAACGGAAGGAAAATACCGAGCGTGCCATACAGTGCGGGAGAGAATTTCTCCACGGCCATTTCAGTAAGCTGCGTAACGGCCGCGATCACCGAAATGAAGACGATGAACTGAAGGAAGTTCAGATCGATGTCGGCGAACGACGGTCCGAGAAATGCCAGGGCGCCGGGATTCAACACATGGTTCTGAATGATCCAGTTGATCGGAACGGTGACGCCGATCACGAAGATGACGGCGATACCCAGACCGAACGCGGTACTTACTTTCTTCGAGATGGCCAGGAATGAGCACATTCCCAGGAAGTAGGCGAATATCATGTTGTCGATAAAGATCGACCTGACACCAATGTTAATTAGGTTATCCATGTGATGTACAGTTAATGCGCTTCCCGATGTCCGTTCAAACTTCGTTGTATCCAGATAATGATACCGATGAGGATACATGCACCGGCAGGGAGCAACAACATGCCATTGCCAGTATAATGAATTCCCATGTTCTCGAATACCTTGTAGCCGAACAGCGATCCCGCTCCGAAAAGCTCTCTCACGAAAGCAAGGCTGATGAGGATGATGCTGTAACCGAGTCCGTTGCCGATACCATCGAGAAATGAAGGCCAGGGTTTGTTAGCCATGGCATAAGCTTCGAGGCGGCCCATCACAATACAGTTTGTGATGATAAGACCGGTGAACACCGACAATTTTTTGGATACTTCGAAGGCATAAGCCTTGAAGAGCTGATCGACCAGGATCACCCACAGGGAAACGACTGCCAGTTGAACGATGATACGGATCCGTGAAGGGATCGTGTCACGCATCATGGAGATCGCCAGGTTGGAGAACGCCGTTACAACCGTAAGTCCGAGCGACATGTATAATGCAGGAACCATCTGCGTGGTTACCGCCAGCGACGAACATACACCCAGGATCTGCACGGTCACCGGGTTGTCGATGTCAAGCGGATTGGTGATGAGCTTTTTATTTGGTTTAGAAAACCAGGCCTCTGCCGGTTTCTTAATTTTTACTTCTTCAAGAACTGCTGCTTCTGTTGCCATCTTCGTTATTGATTATTCGAATTCTTCTTCAGATACTTCTCGTAACATGCTAAATAATCTACCAACATATTATTTACACCTTTCCCTGTTAATGTAGCGCTCGACAAGCCGTCAACTTTGTGCTTGTCGTTGGAGTAATCCTTGCCTTCACCTTTCTGGAACTTCACTGAAACAAGAGCGCCGTTCTCAAATATTGTCTTTTCCTTAAAACGCTCCTGTACTTCATCGCTTTCGATCCTTGCACCGAGCCCGGGTGTTTCGCCGGCGTGCTGGAACTTCACACCCTGGATCGTATTGAAATCCGAGCGTACGGCGACGAAGCCCCAGATGTTATTCCAAAGGCCATAACCGAATACAGGCAGTACGGCGTAGTCGACCTTGTTGGGATCCGTTTCATTCCGGAATTCATATACGGGCAACAGACGTTCTTTCGGAGCCTTTTTATATTCGACTGCAACAACTACCTGTTCGGGTGCCTTTCCTTCCACGACATTTCCTTGGTAGTCTATCACGAACGACTTCACCTTACTGTTGTACAGACCTACGATGTCGTCTTCCTCTTTTAAAGTCATTACAGCAGAAAGGATGTTCTTCTTTTGTTCCATCGCGATGTTCGCGTCTTGTGCGTCTTTCAGACTGATGGATGCAAAAGCAAGAAGGCCTCCACACACAACTGTGATGGCGGCCGAGTAAAGCAGGATGTATATATTAGACTGTCGCACGTTTCAATCTTCGTTTTTTATTTGCATTAACTACAAAATAGTCGATCAGGGGAGCGAACACATTCATCAGGAGGATTGCCAGCATGATCCCTTCCGGATAGGCGGGGTTAAACGCCCTGATGAGTACTGTAAATATACCGATCAAAATTCCATAAAACCACTTGCCCGTTTCAGTATGTGCGGCTGTTACAGGGTCGGTAGCCATAAACACCGCGCCGAACGCCAGCCCACCAATAACCAGATGATAATAGGCGGGCATCTGTGTAAACGGAGTCGTACCGACGGCATTCAGGAACAGTCCCATACCGAACGCCCCCGCAAAGACGCTGAGGATGATCTTCCAGCTTCCAGCGCCGGTGATAATGAGGATTGCGCCCCCGATCAGGCACATCAGCGTCGACGTTTCGCCAATACTTCCAGGCATCACTCCCAGGAACATATTCGGGAGGCTATAAATTCCTTCGAACCAGGAAGATCCGAATTGGTTCAGATCGGCAACTACGTTACCCGTCACTTCCGAAGCAACGGCCAGGGGGGTGGCACCGGAATATCCCGCCACGACCTTCTGTCCTTCCCCAATGTACGTCCAAACGTCTCCCGACATGTTAGAAGGATAGGCGAAGTAGATGAATGCCCGGGCGGTAAGGGCAATGTTAACGACGTTCATTCCCGTTCCACCGAAAGCTTCTTTACCGATCACCACGGCGAAAGCTGTGGCAATAGCCACCTGCCAGAGTGGCACATCGGGAGGCATCACCAGGGGAATGAGCATACCGGTTACGAGAAAACCCTCGTTCACCGGGTGTTTTCTGAGCACCGAAAAGAGGAACTCGATGCCGAGACCTACGCCGTACGATACAATGATGATCGGTACGGTCTGCACCAGACCGATCCAGAACTTTTGCCCAAACGAAGCATTGGTTTGGCCGATAGCCATGAAATGCTGATGCCCCACGTTCCACATCCCGAAAAGGAGACATGGCATCATGGCAATGATAACAGTCATCATCAGCCGTTTCAGGTCGATGGCGTCCCTTACCTGTACGCCTTTCGGAAGAGTGGTGGTGTTGGGGGCGAAGAGGAATGTGTCGATCGCTTCGTAAGCATGATAGTACTTTTCGAGCTTTCCACCCTTTTCGAAGTTGTGCTTTAGCTTATCTAGCTGATTTCTCAAAAACTGCATGGCGAATGAATGTCTACTATTAAAAACCGCTAACTGTTCCGGACCAGTTCGATCCCTCCTCTTAATATCTCCTGAATGTTGTGCTTGGAGACATCGACGAACTCGCAGAGGGCAAAATCCTCCTCTATGACTTCGTAGATGCCAAGCTCTTCCATCTCATCAATATCCTCCGCCAAAATAGATTTGATGAGGTGCGTGGGAAGTATGTCCATCGGCACGACCCGCTCGAATACGCCGGTCTGTACAAATGCGCGAGGCTCTCCATGCATGTTTGTATCCAGTGAGTATTCCTTTTTTGGAGAAAGGAACGATAACAATCCAAATGAACGCTGTATGCTGACCTTCTCTGTGGTCGGCAAGATCCAGCCGAGGAACTCGTGATAATCTCCTTCTTTCAGCACGGTAAGCTGATGGTCGAAGAAGCCGACGTGTCCGTCTGCAGTAATTCTTGAACCGGTGAGCACGTTACCGGAAACAAACCGAACGTGTTCGCTGTTCAGGTTTCCTTTCACGAGCTTGTTTATAGCGACTCCGGTATGAACTTTATAGTACTGGGGATTTTTTACTTCCGGACCGGCGACGTTGATGATCCTCGACGCATCGTAAACGCCGTTCACGAACAGCTTGCCGATCTGTATGACACCGAACGGGCTGATGGTCCATACGATGTCTCCTTTGCTGACCGGATCCAGGTGGTGGATCTGGACCCCGACGCAACCTGCCGGGTGTGGCCCGGCGAATTTGTTGAGCTCCGCTCCTTTCACCTGCGAGAATGTCGTTGATATCTCGCTGGTTGAATGAACGTTCACGTTCACCGGGCCGGAAGTGAGTTTCTTAAGTATATCGATACCCACCTGGAAGAAATGGTCCTGCCCTTTGAACAGGATTCCGAAATCCGGCGCAAGTGGGGACGAATCGAATGCTGAAATATGGATCGACTTGGGGGTGGCGGTCGGGTCGGCAGTAACGCCGAATGGCCGCTGAACAAAGTTGGGCCACGCGCCCGACTTAAGGATCTGATCTCTTATATCTGCCGAAGAGAGATTGGCGATCTCGGAGATGGTGTATTTTCTGAACGATTCATACTCCATTTTCCTGTCTGCCAGCACCTTGACCTCGAGAAGCTTGCGTTTCTCAGCGCGTTTCACCTCCACTACCTCCCCGCTGACGGGTGAAGCGTAGACGACGGTATCAAAACGCTTGTCCTGGAAGAGCGGCGTACCGGCCTTTACGGGGTCGCCTTCCTTTACCAATGGTTTAGGCATGTATAAACCATTAAAATCAGTAGGCTTAATTACATACGTATCTGCAGGTTCGGGTTCGACAACTTTCGGAGCCGATTTACCGGAGAGGTTGATGTCGAATCCTTTTCTTAGTCGGATAAATTTGCCCATGTCGATTGGCAAGGATAGTTTGGAACGGGGCAAAATTAGCAATTAAATGTTCCCGGCAAAGTGGAAAATATGCTTCCTAAAGCCATCTGTATAACCTCGTCCACCTGCTCGTCGATGGTGACAAACGAGGTGTCCACTTCGATCGCTCCGGCAGCTTTTACCAGGGGGCTTTCGGCGCGGGTGCTGTCGATCTTGTCGCGTTTCTGGATGTTTTCGACGATGCTTTCCAGCCCGATCAACTCTCCCTTTTCGAGGAACTCTTTTTGACGCCGGTAGGCGCGGATATGAATGTCGGCGGTGAGGAACAGTTTGAGCTCGGCATCGGGAAATACCACCGTTCCGATGTCCCGTCCATCCATCACGACAGCTTTATGCTTCCCCAGGCGCCGTTGCTGTTCCACCATGGCAGCCCGGACATCTTTTAAGGTGGCAACTGGACTTACGTTTTCGGAGACCCGCATCTCACGAATGGCATTCTCTACGTTGAGGCCGTTCAAGAAGGTTTCGGAGCCTCCCTTGGGGTTGAACTGGAAGGCGATCCGGATGGAGTCCAGCGCCCGTTTGACTTCTTTCGGGTTGGTGAGCGAGATGTGATTTTCGAGAAAATACAGGGTGACCGCCCTGTACATGGCGCCCGAGTCGATGTACCGGTAGCCGAGTATTGCTGCGACGCGCCTGGCGGTTGTGCTTTTGCCGCAGGCTGAATATCCATCGATCGCAATGGTGATACGCCTCATGTCCGCTAACAATCCTTTAGAGGACAGGGAATGGGCTTGCCCGGTTTTAATTTCCCATGAGGTTTATGCTTATGTGAAGCACACGAAGCCATCACGATGACGATTAACAAAAACAGCGTCTTTTTCAACTTGATAATGATCAGGATAAGTGTCCTAAAGGTACTATTTAGCTGGGAACCTTGTTCTGGTAGCTCATTCTAAAACCGATCTTCTGCCCTGCGCCGAGCTCCTGCGTCTTCTCCATTTTCTGATGGAGGGTGATGAACCGCACGTCCGGGAACGGCGGAGCCATGAGATCATTCTCGATCGCCATCGTCAGCACGAACTTGACGAGGATGGCCAGCTCTTCTTCGGTGATCGGAGCGGGCGATATCTTTCCGGCCAGGGCGGCCAGCTGGCCATCGCCTTCCACGACATACCGGCCTTCGTGGTTGATCAGCAGCCGTGCGATCAGGTAGCCGGGGTCGTTGATGCGATTGAACTTGAGTGAGTCGGCCATAAAGTTATAGATCATGATCTGGCCGAAGTATCGGTTCACGACATTCTGCTTGATGTATGGATCCTGCATGACTGCGCTGGCTGGATCGAACGTAACGACGTTGGTGTGCAATACGAATGTGAGCAGATCGCCTGCGAGCTTGACCTCAAACTCGTGTTCGTTCACTTCCCGGAAGTGAATGGTCACATCTTCGTCGTAGGCTTTCACCCGGGTGGCGAGTTCGGTGATGATGCGACTCGATTCCTTCCGGAGGCTCTCGAAGGCGGTCAGCAGGTTTTTGTAAGTAACCTGTTTTGCGGTCGACTTGCTTTCGAGCAGGTATTTAATGCGGTCAAGGGGGTCCTTTTCATCCGGCATGGTGAATCTCTTTTACCTTTGTAAATTGAATAAAATATTCAGGTCATGGAAGAAAACCAGGAAGGAAAAAGCGAAAAGTTCTTTAAGGATTTTGGCAAAAAAGTAGATCAATTTCTGTCGGAAGCGAAGGAAGCGAGCGACAGGGTTGAAGGAGACCTTCGAAAGAAATACGAAGAGCTGAAGATCTCCGGTGAGCGGCTGAGAAAAGAGGCCGCAAACAAGGAACGTTGGAAAGAAGTTGAAGACGGGTTGAAGCGCGCCGGAGAAGAGTTGGAAAAAACTCTGAAGGCGGCCTTCAAAAAAAGGGACGGCGATAAAAGAGAAGGCGGTTAGATCTTAACCGTCTTCCATTTACCTTTTCTGAATATCAGGATGCCTACGACGGCCATGAGGGACTCGGCTACTGCGATCGCTGCGTAAACTCCAGTTGTTTTGAAGTCGAGAACGATAGCCAGCAAGTAAGCGAACGGTATCTGGAAAACCCAGAATCCAAAGAGAGCGATCACTGTTGGCGTTACAGTATCGCCCGCCCCGTTGAACGATTGGTTCACGACCATCCCGTATCCGTAAAACACATAGCCGAGTGCAACCACTTGCAGACATTCTGTGCCGTAAGCGATTACTTCCGCATCCTTTGTGAAGATGGATATGATTGCTTCGGAGCAAAAGAGAAATAGCACGGTCACACCGCCGAGGAAGATAAGGTTATAAAGACCAGCCTTCCATACGGATGCTTCGGCTCGATCGGGTTGACCGGCGCCGAGGTTCTGACCAACCAACGTTGCGGCTGCGTTTGCCATACCAAAGGATGGAAGGATGGTAAACACGATCACGCGTACACCGAATGTATAACCCGCTACCGCTGCTGTTCCGAAGCGCGCGATAATGGTACCCAGGAAAACCCAGCTGGCGGATGAGATCAGGAACTGGCCGGTGGCGCCGGCGGATATCCGAAGTATCGTCCCGATAATATTCCATTTGACGGCCGTGTTCCTGGCTGTTATCTTGATCACGCTCGTTCCCCCCAGGAGCACATACAACTGGAGTAGCACACCGATACCCCGGCCGATGTTGGTGGCAATCGCTGCCCCTTCGACACCCATGGCTGGTATCGGACCAAACCCAAAGATGAACATCGGATCCAGGATGATGTTGAGTATGTTTGCCAGCACTAATGCCTTCATGGCGATGGCTGCATTGCCTGCACCACGGAAAATACCGTTGATGAGGAACAGCATCATGATGGTAAGGTTACCGCACCACATCCATCGCATGTAACCCACGCCTGTTTCTATCACAGCTTCTTCAGCGCCGAGCAGGCGGAGGAGATTCCCCGACCAGATGAAACCCACAACGGTAAATGATGCTGCGAAGAACAAACCGATATAGATCGCCTGTATGCCTGCAATACCAGCGCCCTTCTCATCCTTCTCTCCTACTCTTCGTGCAACAAGCGCCGTGGCGCCGGTGGCTAACCCCATAGCTATCGAATAGATCGCAGTGAGTGAGAGCTCGGTAAGGCCAACGACAGTAACTGCATTGATGTCGTTGAGACGACTTACGAAATAAATATCGACGATCGCGAAAACGGATTCCATACCCATCTCGATGATCATTGGAACAGACAGCAGGAATATCGCACGCCTGATACTGCCCTCGGTGAAATTCAGTTCGGTGCCGAGGATTGCCTGTTTGAGCAAACTAAATATAGAAGCGTCGTTAGCTTGATTTTCCGCTTTCATTAAGTACAAATTAAGAAGAAGTGATTGACCTGGTTCCGGAGAGGATTGGCGCGTAACCAATAAACTTAACTACATCCACCATTTTTGGAAGGTGGACCTCGATCGTAGTTAATTTATAATACCAGGTTCATCGGGCTTTGTTGTACGAACAACGGGTTGTACACGGTAAAGATGCGGAAAAGTTTACAAACTGATGTAAATTTTTTGTTATTTGAATAGCATGAGATCCTACCCCATTCTAGTTGTAGCAATTTGCCTGATTGGCTTTGAAGCAACAGCGCAACCCGACCAGGCATTAACACGCGAGATATTTAAAGAACTTATTGAGATCAATACAACCAATTCAACCGGCAGCTCCACGCAAGCTGCGGAAGCAATGGCGGCCCGGCTGAGAGCTGCCGGCTTCGACGAAAAAGATATTTTTGTTGGCGGCCCAGATGAAAAAAGCGGGAACATTGTTGCCACACTGCGAGGCAGCGGTAAGCGAAAGCCGTTGCTTCTCCTCGCCCACCTCGATGTTGTGGAAGCCTTAAGAGAAGACTGGTCGACCGACCCGTTCAAGTTCGAAGAGATCGACGGTTTTTATTATGCACGTGGTTCCCGCGACGACAAGGCGATGGCGGCCATCTTCGTTGCTAATATCATTCGAATGAAGAAAGAGAAATTCACTCCCGATCGCGACATCATCGTAGCGCTCACCGACGATGAAGAAAGTGGAGACTTTAACGGTGTTGCGTGGCTGCTGGCCAATCACAAACAGTTGATCGATGCGCAGTATGCTCTCAACGAAGGCGGCGGTGGTCAGGAGATCGACGGCAAGAAAGTTCTCAACGCAGTACAGCTCAGTGAAAAGGTCTACCAGAGCTTCAAGCTCGAAGTAAAGAACCGCGGCGGTCACAGCTCGCAACCGAGAAAAGACAACGCCATCTATCGGCTCGCACATGGGCTCGACGCCCTGGCAAAGTTCGACTTCCCGATCAATCTCAATGAAGGAACACGTGTGTACTTCGAACGGTCGTCGAAGATCGAAACAGGTCAGCTTGGCGAAGATATGAAGCAGATCATCCTGCCGACGCCGGATCCGGAATCCATTAAAAGACTTTCAGTGTACCCGAATTACAACGCGATGCTCCGGACCACCTGCGTGGCAACGTTGATCAACGGAGGTCATGCCGACAATGCCCTTCCGCAAACAGCTACCGCGACGATCAACTGTCGCATACTTCCCGGTGAAGACCCCGCGAAGATCAAAGAAACACTCATCTCCGTGATCGCCGACAACAGTATCACCGTTACGGAGAAAAATCCCGCCAAACTGAGTCCTCCCTCCCCGCTCGACGCCGAAGTGTTCGGACCGATCGAAAAGATCACGAAACAAATGTGGAACATCCCGGTTGTTCCTACCATGTCGACCGGGGCGACGGATGGAGCATACCTGAGAAATGCAGGCATTCCCACCTACGGCGTGTCGGGTCTTTTTGCCGACATCACCGATGTTCGCGCACACGGACGCGATGAACGGATCGGCGTGAAGTCATTTTACGAAGGGCAGGAATTTCTATACCAGTTGGTAAAGGAAATGTCGTCGAAGCCGAAGATCGACCAAAAGAAATAGGCTACTTCAGTTTTGTAATATCATCCAGCACGAAGCAATACTCGAACTGAGTCATTCCGGTCTTCGGATAATATTCGCGTGCGGCGGGAGCTGCAAGCAATATAAGCTTGGCGTTTGGGGTTTCGAGTTTCGTCAGACGGATGAGCTCCTTTCCAATACCTGACTTCTGATAATCGACATCTACCGCCAGATCGGACATGTAAGTACAAAAAGCGAAATCGGTCAGAGAACGGCTGACACCAACGAGCTTCCCTTCGTCGCGGGCGGTGAGGATGAGGTTGGCATGACGAAGCATCTTTGAAAGACGTTCGACGTCGTCGACGGGGCGGCGTTCACCAAGTGTAGAGCGAATGAGGACCTCGCGAAATTCTTCGGCAGAGAGATTGTCTTCGAGTTGATAGACTATCATAAAAAAAGGGGCGTCGGCCCCTTCTAATATTATGCGATTGCGACTCTTTTGAACTCGGCCACGGTCAATCCCTTCGACACACTGTCCAGGTACTGAGCTACTGTCTTCGAGCTGTCTTTCACGAAAGCCTGGTGAACCAGGGTACTTTCCTTGAAGAACTTGTTGAGCTTGCCTTGTGCGATCTTCTCAATCATATTCTCGGGCTTGCCTTCTGCGATGATCTGCGCCTTGGCGATCTCCAGCTCTTTTTCGATCACTGTCTTGTCGACCGATTTCTCATCGACTGCAACGGGATTCATAGCGGCGATCTGCATGCCTACATTTTTGCCGGCATCGGTAACATCATTGCCATTCACACCTTTCAGTGAAACGAGAACGCCCAGCTTGCTGCCGGAATGGATATAAGGAACGACGGCTTCGCCCGTCATGTAAACGTATTCTTTCACTTCGATCTTCTCGCCGATCTTGCCGACCAGCTCGACGATCTTGTCATTGATGGTAAGATTGCCGGCTTTTTCGGCGAGCAATGCTTCTGTAGTGGCAGGCTTTTTATTGAATGCAGTTTCGGCGATCAGCTTGCCCAGGTTCTGGAACTCTTCGTTCTTGGCAACAAAGTCGGTTTCGCAGTTGAGAGCGATCAGGACTGCCTCTTTCTTATCATCCGAAGTTTTTACAAATACAGATCCTTCCTTCGCGTCCCTGTCGGAACGGGAGGCAGATACTTTCTGTCCCTTTTTGCGGAGGATCTCGATTGCTTTTTCGAAGTCACCGTTGGCTTCGGTGAGCGCCTTCTTGCAATCCATCATACCAGCTCCCGTCATTGAGCGGAGCTTATTGACATCTTGTGCGGTAATTTCAGCCATTGCGATCTAAATCAGGCTTCCTGAACAGCCTCGTCCACTTTTTTCTTCTCTTCTTCTTCCTTCTTCTGACCTGCTTCTTCCTTGTCCTTCTTGCGTTCCATCAGGCCTTCTTCGATCGATTTACCAACGTATTTAGTGATGATCGAAATCGATTTGAAAGCGTCGTCGTTCGAGGGAATGGGGAAATCAATATCCGAAGGATCGGAGTTTGTATCCACCATTGCGAAAACGGGTATGTTGAGCTTCTGTGCTTCGGCTACAGCAATATGTTCGCGTTTTACATCGATCACAAACAATGCAGCGGGCAGGCGGTTGAGCTCGGCGATACCACCAAGTTGCTTGGTGAGCTTTGCCTTCTCACGGGTCAGCATCAGCTTCTCCTTCTTCGTGAGGTTCTCAACAGTCTCGTCCTTCATCATTTTTTCAATCTGCTGAAGGCGTTTCAGTGACTTACGGATCGTGGCGAAGTTGGTAAGCATACCGCCCAGCCAGCGTTCCGTAACGTAAGGCATGTTGAGACGTACTGCCTCTTCGCTGATGATGTCCTTAGCCTGCTTCTTGGTGGCTACGAACATGATCTTCCTTCCGGAACGGACGATGTTCTTGAGGGCATACGACGCCTCTTCAAGGCTCCTCAGCGTCTTGTTCAGGTCGATGATGTGGATGCCGTTGTTCTCCATGAAGATGTATTCGGCCATCCTGGGATTCCACTTACGGGTCAAGTGCCCGAAGTGAACGCCTGCATCCATCAATTCCTGTGTTGTCAATTTATCTGCCATGATATTCTTATATCCTTATTAAGATTAACGCTTGCTGAACTGGAACTTCCTTCTTGCTTTCCTGCGTCCGGGTTTCTTCCTTTCAACCATGCGGGAGTCGCGGGTAAGGAGGCCTTCCTTACGGAGTGGCGCCCTGTTCTCATCACTTATT
The DNA here is from genome assembly GCA_035318625.1 of Cyclobacteriaceae bacterium. Lineage (GTDB taxonomy): Bacteria > Bacteroidota > Bacteroidia > Cytophagales > Cyclobacteriaceae > ELB16-189. Next base: position 356,848 of record DATHEL010000009.1, on the reverse strand, counting down.
TTCACCATGGCGCGGGCGATGCCTAAACGGATCGCTTCGGCCTGGCCTTTCACGCCACCGCCTTCAACATTCACGGTCACATCGTAGTTCCCCTCAGCTTTCGAGATGGCGAATGCCTGCTTTACGGTCGTCTGAAGAATTTCTGACCGGAAATAATCGTTCAATTCACGATTGTTCACCTTGATCACACCTTTGCCGGGTTGAATGTATACCCTGGCGATCGAGGTCTTCCTTCTACCAATGGTCTTGATTATTTCCATATCAGAATTTAATTTCTTTGGGTTGCTGTGCTTCGTGGGGATGCTCGGTGCCGGCATATACGTGCAGGCTGCGGAACAACTGACGGCCCATTGTGTTCTTGGGAAGCATACCGCGCACAGAGTGCTCGATCAACCTCGCAGGATTCTTTTGCATCATGATCGTCGGTGTCAGAAGCTTCTGTCCACCGGGATAGCCAGAATATTTGAAGATGACACGGTCGGTCCACTTCTTTCCGGTCATTCTGACCTTCTCGGCATTGATCACGATCACATGGTCACCCATGTCGGTGTTGGGAGTATAGCTTGCCTTGTGTTTGCCCCTCAGCACTTTTGCTACCTCGCTGGCAATCCTGCCCAAAACCTGGTCTTTGGCGTCTACAATCACCCATCCCTTTTGCGCTGTCGCGTCATTGATGAAGATCGTCTTGAAACTGTTCTGATCCACTTTATTGTCTGTTAGAACCTATGAAAATGCGATTTTACCCCTTCAAAAAGGGACACAAAAGTAGGTGTGAAAATGATATTATCCAAATGTGCTTCTCACAGAATGCACGGAAAACATGGGAGAAATGCACTTCCGCTACCTTCTGTTTTCCCGCAATTGCTTCAATAAGACCCTGAAATCCTTGGGGTAAGGGGCCTCTACTTTGATCTTTTTGCCATCCAGGCCCAAAAATTCCAAAGAAAATGCGTGCAGGGCCATCCGGCGCATCAGCGGCTCCTCATCGGTAAATTTTTTCAGATTGAACCCACGCTTGATTTTTGAAAGAAAAACAGGTTTCCCGCCGTACAGGTCATCTCCGGCGATCGACGCCCCCAGGCGGGCCAAATGGATCCGTATCTGGTGCATTCTGCCCGTCACCGGACGGCATTCCATCAGGGTATAAGCTCCCATCACCTCGAGGGTCGTAAACCAGGTCTGGGCAGCTTTTCCGGTCTTCGCAAGTTTCACGGTGCCATCATTTTGTTTCAGAATGGACGCGTCAACCAATTGTTCCTTAAAATCGTGCACACCCTCGGCGATAGCATGATAGACCTTCGAAACCTCCCTTGCTTCCAGCTGCATGGCCAGGTGGCGATAAGCTTCCGGGTTCGTGGCGATGGCCAGGACGCCGGAGGTGTCCTTATCCAGTCGGTGACAGACCTGCGCGTCGACGATGAAGTTGCGGGCTACGCTGAGGACATTCACGGAATCGTTGCGGTCTTCCAGGGTGGAGATGAAAGGAGGCTTGTTGATGAGAACATAGTCCTCATTCTTAAATAATATCGAGTCTTCGAAATCGAAACGGCTTTTCATCGGGAGGCAAAAATAAGGAAAGAGAAGACAGGAGTCAGGAGTCAGTCGGTTTGTGATAGCCATTCGGTCAATCGAAACTTATTGTCCCAGCTCCTGCCTCCTGCCTCCTGACCTTCTACTCCGCTCTCGGTAACTTAAAACCAAACGTCGATCCCTTCCCAACCTCCGAGGTCACTTCCGGTTTCGAATGATGCCCTTCAAGGATATGCTTCACGATGGCGAGGCCGAGGCCCGTCCCACCCTTCTCACGGCTCCGGCTTTTGTCGACACGATAGAACCTTTCGAAGATGCGGTCGAGGTGCGAAGCAGGAATGCCCTCGCCATTGTCGGTGATGAAGGTAGTAACGTTCTTTTTTCCCGCGTCAAAATGGATCGACACATATCCGCCTTCGGGAGTGTAGTTGATCGCGTTGGCGACGAGGTTGGTGATCACTTGAGAGATCCGTTGCCTGTCGGCGTACACGGTGATCTTGTGATGGTCGGCGTTCATCGAGAGGCGGATCTTTTTCTTTTCCGCCTTCTCTTCAAACTGGTCGACCACGTCGGCACATAACTTATGCAGGTCGAAGTTCTCGAAGTGCATTTTTATATCTCCTGTTTCGATCTGCGACAGTGTAAGAAGGTCCTGCACGAGTGCGTCGAGGCCGTCGAGACTTTTCGCCGCCTTCTTCAGGAATTTGTTGCGAACGTTCTTGTCGTTCACGGCGCCGTCGAGAAGGGTGTGGACAAACCCCTGGGCGGCGAAGATCGGGGTCTTGAGCTCGTGCGACACGTCGGCTACGAACTCACGACGGAAGTTTTCGAGCTTGATGAGCTCGTCGATCTCTTTTTGTTTTAGCGTGGCAAATGAAAATATCTCTTCGTTGATCTTTTCCAGCGGATTGAATTTACCGGTCTTCTCTTCGGAGAGGTCCGAAAATTCTTTGCGACGGAGCTTCTCCATCATCTTGTATATCTTATTGATCTCCCGGAAGAAGAGAAATTCGAGTGTTATGAAAAAGAGAAGATACGATGCCGAAAAACTGATCAGTGCGGCGACAACGAGGGCTGTTGTTGTCACGCTGTCGAGCAGTGAAAGAAACAACACGGTAATGATAGCGATAGAGACCGCCAGAAGCAGCGCAAGCGTTCGGGCCCTATAGACCATTCCTGTTTAGCGTATTAGTTGAGATTGAACTTATACCCCACTCCTTTGACAGTGGTAATATAGTCATCTCCGATCTTTTCCCGCACTTTCCGGATATGGACGTCGACGGTCCGGGCCAGGACGTAAACGTCGGAGCCCCAGATGTTCTGCAAGAGGTCGTCGCGACTGAATACTTTGTTAGGGTTTTGAGCCAGGAAGAACAGCAGCTCGAATTCTTTTTTGGGAAGACTGATCTCCTTGCCGTTTAGTTTTATGGTGTAGCTGGTGCGATCGATAACCAGTTCGCCGATCTTGATCTGGTTTGAAGAGCTCTTCTTTTTCGAATCGCGGCGGAATAGTGCGCTGATGCGGCTCATCAAGGCGCGTGGCTTGATAGGCTTGGTGATATAGTCGTCTGCGCCGACATCGAAAGCGGCGACTTCCGAGTATTCTTCCGATCGTGCAGTCAAGAAAACAATAAACGTGTTTGCAAGCTCGGGTATGGCGCGGATCTGGCGGCATGCTTCGACACCGTCCATCTTGGGCATCATGATATCGAGCAGTACGAGGTCGGGATGAAACTTGCGTGCGGTGTCGACGGCAACCTGGCCATCGATGGCGGTCCTCACATCGTATCCCTGCTTTTCAAGGTTGTACTTAAGCAGCTCAAGAATGGGTTCTTCGTCATCGACGACAAGCACTTTCTGCGATGGCTTATTACCCATAAGGTGATTTTTACGATTTCAAAACTAGAGAGAAATTAAGCCAATAAAAAACCGGTGTTACGTTCTTAACAATTCCTTAATGAAGGATAACTATTTGAATTATTAACTTCTTTTTGCCGTAATACGCGATTAAAGAACGGGGTATTTCCCGGCGAGATAACGAATGTAAGCCTTGACGTCGCCGTGGAATTTCCTGTCGAATTCTTCTTTGAATACCGGCTGCCGCGCCTGGTAGTGCCTGTATAACATAAAGTAGGTGTTGTTGGGCAACCGGTTCTCGTATCGCTTCGAAGGCTTGTCGTTCAGCCGGAGGTCGAGCGTGTCCATCTTTGCGACGATGCTGCGTATCTCGTCTTCTTTGCGTTTCTTTTTCTCCTCCGCGGGATCGGACTCGTTCATCGATTCGTAAACGCTGTCGAGATGTGTTGCGGCGCGAAGAATAAAGGCCGAGAATTTCCGATAGTCCTGGTCCTCGTACAGATATCTTTCATATTGGGTCGAAGTCTTGCCATACTTCGCGCGAAGGAAGTCATACGATGCCGTGTCGGCGATGAACGAGGCGAGGTTTTCGTTGAATGTCACGCTATCGGGCACCCACAGTGTTGCGTGAACCATTTCGTGAATGATGAGGCTGGCCAGGTCTCCTTCACCCCGGTTCAGCATTCCGGTGAGGATTGGATCGGTAAACCAACCGAGCGTCGACCACCCGCCGGGATTGCGAACCGCGACGTCCCATCCTTCATCCTTCAGCTTCTTTGCTTCGGCGAGCGCCTTCTCTTTGTTGAAATGGCCTTTGTAGGGAACCGTGCCGACCACTGGAAAGTCCCATGTCTTCGGCTTGAAGTGATAAGCTTCGCAAGCTGTCACCACCCACATCACCTCTTCTCCTTTCTGATCGAAGAGGGTCTTGTAATTTTCGGTGTCTTTTAAGCCGAGCGAATCGATGGCGAACTTGCGGATCTCGTCGATGAGGCGGAGCTTTTGTTTGAGTGAATCTGGAAAGGCGGGATCCGTGATAAATTCCTCCACAGGCCGCGCACCCCGGACGATCCTGAGTTGTCCATAGCCCTGTTCGAGTCCGTATACGATCAATGACCAGTAATAGACTGTTGCGATCAAGAGGATCGCAAAAAGTGTTAGAAAAATTTTTCGTTTCCGGCTTTTCAACGCTAAAATCAGACAACCAGTCAAAATAGGTCAGGAAATCCGTACATAACAAATCCTGCCCGCTTTCCCTTTGTTTATTGAAATACTAATTTCACCCGACTGGTTCCTTTTTTGACACTACCTGTCACAGCTTTTGATTTGCTTTGTTTTGAAATACGGAATCAGCATTTAAAACAATCACTATATGATCGACACAAAAGAAACTAAAGAAAACAAGGACACGAAGGAAAAGCTGAAAGCCCTCCAGCTGACCATCGAGAAGTTGGAGAAGACCTACGGCAAAGGCGCCGTCATGAAGCTCAGCGACGAGCGTGTGAGTGACGACATACCTTCCATCTCAACGGGTTCGCTGGGCCTGGACGTAGCGCTGGGTATTGGAGGCATTCCCCGCGGCCGTGTTACAGAGATCTACGGACCGGAATCTTCCGGTAAGACGACGCTCACGATGCATTGCATTGCGGAAGCGCAGAAGAAGGGCGGGCTTGCGGCATTCATCGATGCGGAACACGCCTTTGATAAAACATACGCCGAAAAACTGGGCATCGATACAGAAAACCTGCTCATCTCGCAGCCCGATAACGGCGAACAGGCACTGGAGATAGCCGAACACCTGATCCGCTCGGGAGCCATAGATATTATAGTCATCGACTCGGTGGCCGCACTCGTGCCAAAAGCCGAGCTCGAAGGAGAAATGGGAGAAAGCAAGATGGGCTTACAGGCCAGGCTGATGTCGCAAGCTTTGCGAAAGCTTACGGGTACCATCAGTAAGACCGGCTGTGCTTGCGTATTCATCAACCAGCTCCGCGAAAAGATCGGTATTGTGTTCGGAAATCCCGAGACGACAACCGGCGGTAATGCTCTTAAATTTTATGCTTCCGTCCGTCTTGATATACGCAGGATCGGCCAGATCAAAGAAGCGGCCGACGATGTGGTCGGAAACCGCGTGAAGGTAAAAGTGGTGAAGAACAAAGTCGCCCCTCCGTTCAAGGTGGTCGAATTTGACATCATGTACGGCAGAGGTATCTCCAAATCCGGCGAGATCGTCGATATTGGTGTGGAGCTGAACGTCATCCAGAAATCCGGATCATGGTTTTCGTACAACGGCAACAAGCTCGGTCAGGGCCGCGACTCGGTCAAGCAATTGATCGAAGACAACCCGGAGCTTTCCGATGAGCTTGAAAAGAAGATCAAAGAGAAGTTGGCCAGCGGACACGCAGCCGTGAAAGAAGAAAAGGAATAATTGTTCAGGGTGCAATATGCCAAGTGCGATGTGGCCTCCGGAGGGCTTCATCGCACTTCGCACCCCGCACTTCGCACAATCAGTTAGAGCGGATTGCCTGCACCGGATCCATTCGCGCTGCTACGGCTGCCGGCACGATCCCCGAGATCACACCGATAGCGCTGGATACCGTGAGCCCCAGCACAATATTCTTAACGCTGAGTACAACGTCCATAGAACCGAAAATCGGCGCGAGCGTCAGCAGGAAAACCAATAGCAACCCACCGAGGCCGCCGATGAGGCTGAGGAAGATCGCCTCGAAGAGGAACTGAAAGAGTATGAAATAATTCTTGGCTCCGAGTGATTTCTGGAGGCCGATGATGCTTGTTCTTTCCTTCACCGAAACGAACATGATGTTGGCGATACCGAACCCGCCAATGAGGATAGAGAACCCACCGATGATCCAACCGGCGATTCCCACTACATCGAACAGATTGCCGATGGCTTTGGCGATGGCTTCGGGACGATTCAGAGCAAAATTATCTTTCTCGCCGGGCCTGAGTCCGCGACGGGCTCTGATAAAACCTTTGGCTTCGTTTTCGAGCTCGATCAGTCCGAAGTCACTTTCGTAGCCTTTTATTCCGATACTGGATCCGATCTCGTTCCAGCGGCCGGTACCGGTCTGGTAGAGTGCGCGGAATGCCTGGTAAGGGATGAGCGCTACATAGTCCATGCTGGGAAAGCCGAGGAAACTCTGACCTTCCTTCTTCACGACGCCTACGATTTTGTATTTGAGGTTTTTGATCTTGACTTCCTGCCCGACAGGGTCCATGTCGGGAAACAGGGCGTGTGCTACTTCGTACCCGAGGACGGTGACCTTGCGGCCGCCCATGACCTCGGCGTTGGTGAAATAACGGCCTGATTCGACGTTGACCTCATAGATATTTTCATACCCTTCGCTGCCACCGACCAGACTGATCTGCCCGATACTGTTTGCTCCCGTCCTGAGGACCTGGTTGCCCCGGCGGGCGAGGATACAAATTGCTTTGGTGTTCTGGAGGTTGGCTTGAAGTGCTTTGTATTCGGCATAGCTGGGTGTAGGCCTGCGAAGGAATTCCCACCATTTGAATTCACTGCCGGCTTCCGGGATGTAGGGCCACTTGTCGATGTAGATCACTCCCGTGCCGAGGAAATTGAAGCTGTCCTTAATGTTCTTCTCCAGTGAGTCGACCAGGGTAAAAACGGCGATAATGGCGAAGATGCCGACGGTTACGCCCAGAAGTGAGAGGATGGTCCGGAGGAGGTTAGCTTTCAGTGCCGACCAGGCGAACTGGAAGCTTTCGGCGATTAGGCGAAGGAATAGCATGGGTGGTTAAACGCTGGGCGGCAGTTATTTGGTTGCGAAATTACATGAAATATGACGCCTATGGGAGCGTTTTGTTACCGTAGAATTTCTTAAAATCATTAGCCCGGGGCTGGCGAAATTTGCATTTCGCGGTTGCCGTCGATTCTAAAAATCGAAGCGCCCCGCAGTGGCACCTTGTATATCGCCCTGCATTGATTAATTTTGCAACCTTAAAATTTTTGAAATCCGTCACGAAATGGCGGCTCAAAGCCCGTAAGCTTATGAAGTTATCTGAGTTCAAATTCGACCTCCCCAACAATCTTATTGCCCTCGAACCTGCTGAAAACCGCGACGAATCGCGGTTGATGGTAATTCATAAGGCCACTGGAAAAATCGAACATAAGGTGTTCAAAGACCTTGTCAATTATTTTGATGAAGGCGACGTGATGGTGGGTAACGACACGATGGTATTCCCCGCCCGTTTGTACGGACGGAAGGAAAAGACCGGCGCGAAGATCGAGGTGTTCCTGTTGCGCGAGTTGAATGCGGACATGCATCTGTGGGATGTGCTGGTGGATCCTGCGCGGAAGATCCGTGTAGGTAACAAGCTTTATTTCGGGGATGGCGACCTGGTGGCAGAGGTGATCGACAATACGACCTCGCGTGGACGTACGATCCGTTTTCTTTTCGATGGTGATTCGGACGCTTTCAGCCGCGTGGTCGAAACTTTGGGAGAGACTCCCCTTCCGAAGTATATCAAGCGTAAGGTAAAGCCGGAAGACAAGGAACGTTTTCAGACGATCTATGCGAAACATAAAGGTGCTGTATCGGCGCCGACTGCGGGATTGCACTTTACCCGTCAGCTGATGAAGAGACTTCAGATAAAGGGTGTAGATATGACATTTGTTACGCTACACATTGGCTTGGGAACATTCAGGCCGGTGGATGTGGAAGATCTGACGAAGCACAAGATGGATTCGGAGAATTTCATTGTCGGTCCCGAAGCTGTGAAGATGGTGAATGAGGCGTTGGACAACAAGAGCCGTGTGTGTGCGATCGGAACCACGACGATGCGTGCGCTGGAGTCGGCGGTGTCGGCGACGAACAGGCTGAAGGAGCGAGAGGGATGGACGGACAAGTTTATTTTTCCGCCGTATGAGTTCAAGATATGCAGTGGGATGGTCACCAATTTTCATCAGCCGGAGTCGACGCTGATGATGATGGCGTGTGCGTTTGGTGGTTTTGACCTGATCATGCAGGCGTATCAGACAGCGAAGAAGGAGAAGTATAAGTTTTTGACTTATGGGGATGCGATGCTGATTATTTGATCAGACTTGTTGATAATAATAATATGAAAGGCCCTTATGGGGCCTTTTCTTTTTTCTTCTTTTTGTCACTCTTGTGCACGTCGTCTTGCACCCACCACATTACGCCGAGTACGATCATAAATCCCAGGCCGACCTCGAAGATTGCTATCCAACTTAATATTTCACCAAGTTTTTTCATGCTTGATAAATAAGATTCCTTACTTCCAAAAATGTGCCTACGGTAAGCTTTATTGCTATTACGAACAGAATCATTCCAAAACTCAGGAACACAATCTCACTTCCGCGGTCAGGACCCTCCAATATCAAGGAGACTACGCCTCCTCCAACTGTTAAGAGGAAAATGGTTCCCAACCGCACCATCTCGGTTTCAAACCTCATTCTCTCCTTTAATTTATCCAGTGCCGGCAAGTCTTGCTTTTCCATACGTACCCCGAAGTACGTCGAACACACTTCTCTTAGTCGTATCTTATACGTTTCTATGCGTTTGTAAACGTTTACTTAATTTTATCTGGATAAGCTTTCGATTTGAACCCAACAGAATACGCTATTATCGTCGCCGGCGGCAAGGGCACAAGGATCAAAAGCTCCTTACCCAAACAGTTCCTCGAACTGAACGGAATACCGATCATCATTCATACTTTGAATGCATTTGTCAGGTACTCCAGACAAATAAAAATTATTCTCGTCCTGCCGGAGGACGACATGGACACCTGGGCCGACCTCTCGAACAAACACCAGTTCACCACACCCATCGTCCTTCAAACCGGCGGTGACACCAGGTTCCAATCCGTAAAACGCGGACTTCAGAAAATAGACGGCGACGGACTGGTCGCCATACACGATGGGGTACGCCCCCTCATCAGCGAAGACATCATCGGCGCCTCGTTCCGCCTCGCCGCCGTCCACCGCTCTGCCGTCGCAGCCGTGCGCCTCAAAGAGTCGATCCGGATGACCGACCCTCGCTCCGCCGTAGCGGGCTCCGCGAAGGCGACGCAGGACAACACCCGCGCAGTCGATCGGTCCCGCTTCCGGCTTATACAAACCCCACAGACGTTCGACGTTGCGCTGATCAGGAAAGCCTACGAAGCCACGGAAGACCCCAGCCTGACCGACGATGCAAGCGTCGCCGAGAAGGCCGGCCACGTGATCTCTCTCTTCGAAGGCAGTTATGAAAATATCAAGATCACCACCCCCGAAGACCTGATCGTAGCCTCCGCCCTCTTAAGTGCCCGGAAATAAAAAAGGCTGAACAATGTTCAGCCTTTTTATTTTGGATTTATTTTTATGTCCGGCGGTTGACCGGGCTCAGTATTCGTCTTCGTTGAAGAAAAAATCTTCCTTGGTCGGGTAATCGGGCCATATCTCCTCGATGCTCTCGTAGGGTTGTCCGTCGTCTTCCAGCTCCTGGAGGTTCTCAACAACTTCCAAAGGGGCTCCGGATCGGATTGAAAAGTCGATCAACTCATCTTTAGTGGCAGGCCAGGGTGCGTCCTCCAGGTAGGAGGCCAGTTCGAGTGTCCAATACATAATGTTCTAATCCTCCCCTTTAATTTTCCGCAAAAATAAAATTTAATTGAATAAATCAAACACCCAACGGATTTCTATCACGGTCATCTGGCGAAACTTCCTGAGCAGGCGATCAATTTTGACCTTTATGATAGTGCCAGCCGGGAAGTAACCGTGCCGATAACGCCTTTACCTGTGCGTTATTTTGCCCATATTGCGCCTCGAATTTTACAACCGGTAGTGTCATGAGCGACGAAAAAATAATTTTCTCAATGACGGGGGTGAACAAGATCTATCCCCCCAGCAAGCAGGTACTCAAGAATATTTATCTCTCCTTCTTTTACGGCGCCAAGATCGGCGTACTGGGTCTCAACGGCTCAGGTAAGTCGTCGCTCCTGCGGATTATTGCCGGTATCGACAAGGAATATCAGGGCGAGGTAGTATCCGACCTGGGTTACACCGTCGGCCTCCTCGAACAGGAGCCGCAGCTCGACAAGACCAAGACTGTCAAGGAGATCGTGGAAGAAGGCGTTCACGAAACCGTAGCGCTTCTCAAGGAATTCGAAGCCATCAATGAAAAATTCGGCGACGCTGCCGTGATGGAAGATCCCGATGCGATGGAAAAGCTGATCGCCAAACAGGGAGCTATCCAGGAGAAACTTGATGCCGTAGGCGCATGGGAGCTCGACCACAAGCTCGAGCGCGCCATGGATGCCCTCCGCTGCCCTCCACCGGACGCCAACGTAGAGCACCTCTCGGGCGGCGAAAAGCGGCGTGTAGCATTGTGCCGTTTACTCCTCCAGGAACCCGACGTACTCCTCCTCGATGAGCCCACCAACCACCTCGATGCGGAGTCGGTTCTCTGGCTGGAAGAACACCTCCGCCAGTATAAGGGTACCATCATCGCTGTTACCCACGACCGCTATTTTCTGGATAACGTGGCCGGCTGGATACTGGAATTGGACCGCGGTGAAGGCATTCCTTGGAAAGGAAATTACTCGTCGTGGCTCGACCAGAAGCAGAAACGACTGGCCCAGGAAGAGAAATCCGAAAGCAAGAGACAAAAAGCCCTCGAGCGCGAGCTGGACTGGGTGCGGATGAACCCGAAGGGACGTCACGCAAAGGGCAAAGCACGCCTTGGCGCCTACGAAAAACTACTGAGCCAGGAAGTCAAGGAGCGGGAAGAGAAACTGGAGCTCTTCATACCACCCGGACCCCGGTTGGGCAACGTTGTGATCGAAGCGCAGGGTGTATCAAAAGCTTACGGTGACAAACTGCTTTATGAGAACCTTACTTTCTCCCTGCCCCCCGCGGGAATTGTGGGCATCATAGGGCCGAACGGCGCAGGAAAGACCACGCTGTTTAAGATGATCATAGGCAAAGAGAAACCTGATGCCGGCAATTTCAACGTCGGGGAAACCGTCAAGATCGCGTATGTCGATCAGGAACATGACGATCTGAAACCGGAAGACACGGTGTTTGAAGCAATCACCGGCGGCAACGAGCTTATCGAGCTCGGCGGCAAACAATACAACGCGCGGGCCTACGTCAGCAAGTTCAATTTCGGCGGAAACGATCAGCAGAAAAAAGTGAAGGAGCTATCAGGCGGTATGCGCAACCGTGCTCACCTCGCGATTGCACTGAAGCAAGGTGGAAACCTGCTGCTGCTCGATGAACCGACCAACGATCTTGACATCAATACACTCAGGTCGCTGGAAGAAGGTCTGGAAAATTTTGCGGGCTGTGCCGTGATCATCTCCCACGACCGCTGGTTCCTCGACCGCGTGTGTACACACATCCTTTCGTTCGAAGGCGACTCGCAGATATTCTGGTTCGAGGGTACCTTCAGTGAATACGAAGAGAACAAGCGGAAACGTTTGGGCGACGATCAGCCACACAGGATCAGGTACAAGAAACTGGTCAAGTAGAATTATACGACTTCTTCGCCCGGCCGGGTCTTCCATCGTTCGTGCATCCACACCCATTGTGTCGGATATTTTCGGATCGTGTCCTCGATAAACCTGGTGTATATTCTCGTATTCTCCACCATATCCTTTTCGTCGTCCCCGGTGATGACTGTTGGCATCTCCGGAAGGATGTGCATGTGCTGCTTCCAGTCGGTTTCGTCGAGATAGACGTAGGTCGGAATAATGGCGGCCCCGGTTTTTATCGCCAGTATCGCAGCGCCGACCGGTGTGGCGGCCGGTGTTCCGAAGAAATTCACGAACCGGCTTTTCACTTTCGTATCCTGGTCGATGAGGATCGCGACCGAGCCGCCGGTTTTCAAAGCCTTGATGAGTCTTAAAGTCTCCTTACCCCTTTCGATGGCGACGGCTCCGTAGGCATTGCGGTAATTGAACAACAGCTCGTTCAGTCTCTCGTCTTTCAAAGGAGTTCCGATGATGTTAGGCTTCAGTCCCCGAAGCGCCATATTGGTGATCTGGAGGTCGAATGCGCCCAGGTGACAGGTGAGAAAGATCACACCCTTGCCCTTGTCGCGGGCCACTTCGTAATTCTCGATCCCATGCGTGACCAGTATGCGGTTCAGGTCGTCGAGGTTCCGGATCTTGATAGCCCTGAGTATCTCGCCGCCGTTGCGGCCAAGCATTTTAAAAACCTCCTTGCTCATCTTCAGCACTTCGCGTGAGGATTTCTCACCGCTGTATGCAAAACCCAGGTTGACGATCGTTTTGTCCCGGGCATCGCGGACGACGTTGTATGCGATCTTACCGAGAAAACCACAGAACTTGAGCCACCAACGACGGGGAAAAACGTTAGCTATAAAAATGAGGGACCTCACGAGCCAGTAAAGAGCTCCGTACTTGATCCTCTTACCAAACGGTCGGTCTGCCATTGGCCGCAAATATAGAATAACTTGACTGTTGCTAAATTACCAGGCCGCTATGAAAACATTGATTGTCGTACGTCACGCCAAGTCCAGCTGGGACGACCCGGAGCTGTCCGATTTCAACCGGCCGTTGAATAGCCGGGGCGAGAGGGATGCGCCGCGAATGGCGAAGAGATTCAAAGAAAAAGAGATAACGGTAAACGCGATGGTGTCGAGTCCGGCTGTGCGTGCATTGACCACGTGCCGGGTGTTCGCAGACATTTTGGGTTACCCGGAAGAACGAATACAGACCTCTAAGGATCTGTACCACGCCGGTGAAGGAGTGATACTGAATGTGCTAAAGAACCTTAAAGATCAGCTGGTTGAAAATGAAGTGGTGATGATCTTTGGTCATAACCCGGGACTGACGGAGTTTGTGAATAGCCTCGTGGAGGAGGATATAGACAATGTACCTACGGCTGGTGTTGTTTGTTGTAAACTGAATATCGAAAGGTGGAAGGATATGGAATGGGGCTGCGGGGAGATGGAGTTTTTTGATTACCCGAAAAGGCAGTAGTGGCTATTTGGTTTTGCGAAGGTTGTCAGGTTTATTGTCGATAAGGTAGAGGGTAAGCTTGTCGAATTTCTCCTCGAGCTTCCCGAACTTCTGATCGATCTTCTCTTCGAGCTTTTCGAACTTCTCATCGAACTTTTCTTCGAGCTTTTCGAATTTCTTATCAATTTTGTCGAATCGTTTATCCGTTTCATCAAATCTTTGATCCACCTGCTCGAATCGGTGGTCCACATCTAACTTGAATTCATCAATTTTTTCTTCCTGCTTCTCAAATTTGTAATAGAATCGGGTAAGCTTGATGGCGAAATAAATCGAAGCAACGATAAAGAAAAAATTCCTTGCTATGTCTTGAGGAAGAGTAGAGAAAAGATCAGATAATAACGTTTCCATATTTCAACAAAAATTTAACGCTCGCAATGTATTTCATTCATACACCCGAAGTCAAATCAACCGCCCGTATAACGTACGGTTTTCCTTACATCACGGACTAAAAAATATTTTCACTACCAATATCGCCTCCAATTCTCCGGAAAAAACTCTTTCCACGTCTTCTTCAACACACCCTTCTCTGAAATTCTATAGCCCACAACCATTCTAAACGACTGACTCTGCGTCTCCAGCGTGATCTCCTCGAACTTCACCGCCCGCGACCGGCTCACAAAAGTGATCCCACCAAACCACCTGTCACTGTTGTATCCCAGTGCCACACGTCCATCCACAAAACTGTTGATCGCAATGTCATAATGCGCCACTCCATCGCTGCTCACATAGTAAACCCAGTGATGCGCCGGACCAACGGCCAGCGACACATTGAAGAACAACCTTCGCCAGATCACACTGTATGAATAACCCGGTGCCACTCCCAGCGTCGCATAGCGCACGTCACTGAAGTTTGTAGTTGTATTGAGCCTGGCAAGATAGGACGGCGACAGTATCACAGAATCTGCCGAAAGGTGAGCGTTGCTGATCGTCCACGCAATGAGCACAGACCCGCGGCTTTTAAGCTGACGCTCCGAAAAATTATAAGCCGACCACAGCGAGAACCTGTTCTTGTTGAACGTGTAGATGCCACTGACCCCGAAATTCGTCATGAGGATGTCCGGGCGGAGCGGATAAGGCTTGTTGGCGGGTATCGCCGGCGACGGATTCTCCAGGTAAAAACGTTCGTATCGTTGAACAAATGCATCGACACCCCAATTACTTCCCAGTAAGCTGGCCGAAAAATCACGCGCTTCCGATGTGCCAAACCTGCCGCTGCTCTTCTCATTGATCGGGACCGAAATGCTGACTTCAGCAGAAACATCAAACAGGTATGCTCCAACGCCGATACTGTAAGCATTATTCGGGCGAAAGCTGAGCGCATCGCCAGGCTGCCGCTCGCTCGATATGTCGAACGACAGCGACCGGTGCTTGATCACCGGCCAGATAAAAAAATGATCGGGGTACTTTTTGATGTGCTTACCCCGCAACGTATCAGGAGAATGCTGGGCTTCGAGCTGAAGAGAGGTCAGCAACAATAATAATACAACTGCTACCGGCGTACCCCTCAAAGGATGTACTCGCTCAGGTCCTTGTTCTTGACCAACGCACTCAGCTTCTCTCTTACCATTTCTTTCGTCACTACAATTGTTGCCGGGGCCGACAGTTTATCCGGGACATCGAACAGGAATTCATTCAGCAATTTGCTCATTACGGTATGAAGGCGACGGGCTCCGATGTTCTCGAGCTCGGCATTGATGTGAAATGCAGTCTGTGCGATCTCGTCGATGGCTTCCTGCTCGAACGTGATCGAAACACCTTCAGCTTCGAACAACGCATGGTATTGTTTGGTCAGCGCGTTCTTCGGCTCGCTCAGTATCCTGATGAAATCGTCCTTGGTCAGGTTATCCAGCTCCACGCGGATGGGGAAACGTCCTTGCAATTCCGGTATCAGGTCGGACGGCTTCGCTGCGTGAAATGCACCTGCAGCAATAAACAAGACGTGATCGGTGTTGATCGCTCCGTATTTTGTGTTCACCGTGCTGCCTTCCACGATCGGCAACAGGTCGCGTTGGACGCCCTCACGGCTCACGTCCGGTCCACCTCCACCCTTCTTCCCACCGGACGCGATCTTGTCGATCTCGTCAATAAAGATGATCCCTGAATCTTCGGCGCGGCGAAGCGCCTCCTCTTTCACCTCATCCATGTCGATGAGCTTCGAAACTTCCTCGTCGAGAAGAAGACGGCGGGCTTCGGAAACAGTCACCTTTCTCTTCTTCTGTTTTTTGGGCATCATCCCGTTGAGCATCTCCTGGAGATTCATCATCGACACTTCATCCATCATCCCCGCGCCGATCATTCCTACATTGGGCGACCCAGCGTTCTTGAGATTGATGTCGATCTTACGATCCTCCATTTCACCATTCCGGATTTTATCACGGAAATGCTGTCGCGTACGCTCATTCAGGTCCTCGTCGCTGACAGGTTGCTGCTGTTGATCTCCGGAATTACTGATAGCCGGCCGCGGAGCACCCGAGCGCAACGGCGGAATGAGTGCATCCAGAATGACCTCTTCAACGGCCTGTGCGGCCTTGTCTTTCACTTCCTCGCGCTTCTTTGCTTTCACGATATTGACCGACTGCTCGACCAGGTCGCGCACCATGCTCTCGACATCACGGCCTACGTAACCAACTTCAGTGAACTTCGAAGCTTCCACTTTGACAAACGGAGCGTCGGCGAGCTTCGCCAGCCTGCGGGCGATCTCAGTCTTTCCCACACCCGTCGCCCCAATCATCAGGATGTTGTTGGGCACAATCTCACCACGGAGATCCGTCTGCACGTTCATTCGTCGCCAGCGGTTCCTGAGTGCAATGGCAACGTTTCTTTTTGCTTCGAACTGACCCACAATATACTTGTCAAGTTCCGCTACGATCTGTCTCGGTGTTAAGAATTTCGGATCCATCACTTTAAAAATATTGGATTACTTATGATTTGTGGCGGGAGCGGGAGATTCTAATATAAAATCCAAAGGTTTCTTGACCTTATCGCGGGTCAATGCAATCTTCAGCACATCATCGACATTATCCACGTAATGAAAAACAAGACCCTTGATGTATTGCTTCTCAATTTCGCTAATATCTCTTTTATTTTTAGAGCTCAGCACGATCTCTTTTATTCCGCCGCGCTTCGCCGCCAGTATTTTTTCCTTGATCCCGCCAACCGGTAAAACCTTTCCACGCAGCGTGATCTCACCCGTCATCGCGAGCTTCGTCTTTACTTTACGCTGGGTAAAGATCGACGCAAGCGAAGTGAGCATCGTTATCCCCGCCGATGGCCCGTCTTTCGGCACAGCGCCCGCCGGCACGTGCACATGAAGGTCGTACTGCTGGAACACACGGTGATCGATACCCAAAGACTCCGCGTTCGACTTAAGATACGATAACGCAGCTACCGCGGATTCCTTCATCACATCCCCAAGTTGCCCCGAAAGTGTGAGAATACCCTTACCCCTGCTCACGCTCGACTCCACAAAAAGTATGTCGCCTCCAACCTGGGTCCAGGCCAGGCCTGTAACCACCCCGGCGTGGCTGTTGTCCTGGTACATTTCCTCGTCAAACACTTCCACACCGAGTACTTTCACCACATAATCCACACTGATCGTGGACGGCGAATTCTCTTCGAGGGCCACCGACTTGGCGATACTTCTTACCACCGAACCGATCTTCCGTTCCAGGCTGCGCACGCCCGACTCGCGGGTGTAGCCTTCGATGATCTTCAACAGGGCACCTTTGCCGAATTTCACGTGCGATGCCTTCAGTCCGTGTTCGGCAACCTGCTTGGGAACAAGGTGATAAATGGCTATCTGCAATTTTTCTTCCACTGTATATCCAGTCACTTCTATGATCTCCATCCGGTCGCGAAGGGCCGGATTGATTGTGTCGAGTGAGTTGGCCGTGGCGATAAACAAAACCTTCGAAAGGTCATATTCAATCTCGAGGTAATTATCGCCAAAAGTGCTGTTTTGTTCGGGATCCAGTACTTCCAGCAAAGCGGACGAGGGGTCACCCCGGTAATCGGAACGGACCTTGTCTATCTCGTCCAGAATAAAAACAGGATTTGACGACTTCGCCTTCTTGATGTTCTGAAGGATCTTGCCGGGCATTGCGCCGATATAGGTCTTACGGTGTCCGCGGATCTCCGCCTCATCGTGAACCCCACCGAGCGACATCCGTACGTACTGGCGCTTCAACGATTTGGCGATGGACTTCCCCAACGAGGTCTTGCCCACACCGGGAGGTCCATAAAGACAAAGGATCGGGCCCTTCATGTCTTTTTTCAATTTCAGGACCGCCAGGTATTCGAGTATCCGGTTCTTGACCTTCTCCAGTCCGAAATGATCGTGATCCAGTATCTTCTTCGCACGCTTCAGATCGAAATTATCCTCGGTGTACTCATCCCACGGCATGTCGAGCATGAACTCGACATAGTTCATCGCCACAGGAAACTCCGCGGCCTGGGGGTTGACGCGCAGCAGCTTGTCGAGCTCTTTAATGAAATGCTCGAGAGCATGCTTCGGCCATTTTTTTTCCGAGCCGCGCTTGCGGAGCTTTTCGATCTCCTTGTCCGGTCCGTCGTAACCCAGCTCATCTTGCAGAACCTTTATCTGCTGACGGAGGAAATAGTCGCGCTGTTGCTGATCGATATCGGTATGTACTTTCTTCTGGATCTCGTGCTTGATCTCAAGCATCTGGATCTCTTTCAGCATATGCTGGAGAAGGGTCGTTCCTCTATCGGTGATGTTGCTGGTCTCGAGTATCTTCTGTTTATCCGATACATCGACGTTCAGATTCGACGCGAGGAAATGAATGAGGAATGAAGTGCTGGAAATATTATCGAGTGCTACCTGTGCTTCCTGTGGAATATCGGGATTGAGCCTCAGTATTTTCGAAGCCGCATCTTTCAGAGATTGCACGAGCGCTTCCATTTCTTTACCCTGCATGCTGCTCTGCGGTTCGACCTGGAGGTCGAAGCTGGCGGTGAGGTAAGGCTCTTCCTGGATAAACTCCTTGACTGTAAAACGGTTTTTCCCCTGGATGATGATCGTCGTGTTCCCATCCGGAAGGACGAGCATCTTGATGATCCTCGCGATGGTTCCGGCACGGTACAGATCTTCGGTAGCAGGGTCTTCCGTCTGCTTGTTCTTCTGAGCAAGTACACCAATGATACGGTTTCCCTGGTACGCCTTTTTTATAAGCCTGATAGACTTCTGACGCGTGACAGTGATGGGAATTACCACGCCGGGAAACAAAACGGTGTTCTTTATTGGAAGGATCGAGATCTCCGACGGCAGGTCTTCCTGTTTCAGATCGCTCTCCTGTTCAGGACTGATCAACTGAACCAGCTCTTCTGAATCTTCTTGCACGTTGGGGCCGATGGGTCTAAACATGATATTAATGCCAAATTGACGTAAATTCTATTCCCCCACAACGCATTTGTAGGGGAATGGTTTACGGTCAATCACGATGCCAGAAGACGCCCTAAATTCCCGTCTGGCGGAAGTTCTTTGGTTATCTACCAAATTTACGGCAACTTTCGTATCAGGCGAACGATCGCACCATCTGTGAAAATTGGCGCTAACGTAGTTTTTTACGCCTTCTTCGCCCTATTTTTCCTCGAGGGGACGGGTCTCTACGCTCAAAAAGAGCGTCAGAAATTTAAAAAAGGAGGCGTCTTACAACTGAACGACTCCGTAACTACTTACGGACAGTCTGGCATATTTGATTTCCCCAACCTCACCAAAGTCGCATATTTCTACAATGCCGAAAAGATCAAGGCTATTCAGAAGGCCGACAATGCGGGCGACAACGAAAAGTTATATCCGTTGCTCAAAGACTATGTACTTCGCTTTGGGATAGAAAATTTCAGCAAGAATGCGCCGATGATCTGGAAGCTGGCAAAGCTTTCGGATAAATACGGCCCCAAAGGCGAAGCGATCCTTCTGTATAAGCTCGTCCTCAAACACCACCAGCAAGGCCTTAACATCAACGACGTGTATGCCCGGCACGATTCGGTCGAAAAAGACATGAAGAAATACTACGTGCCGCTGGACTATTATTATGAGCTGGTGAGCTACCGAAGAGACATCGACACCCTTCGTCCTCCGCAGTCCGTGTTGGTCAACATGGGCGATCTGATCAACTCCTCTAAAGAAGACTACGGCCCAACCATCGGTCCCGCCGACAACATCATGCTGTTCACATCCAAACGGAACGTTCATCCCGACGGCATACAGCGCGTGTTCGACGAAGATCTCTTTTACACAACACGTGTCGACAGCGTTTGGCAACAAGCAAAAGAGTTCAAAAGGATAAACACCAGTTTCAATGAAGGCTCAGCTTGCATCAGTTCCGACGGAAAGACCATGATCTTCTCCCGGTGCAACTCGCCGGATTCCTTCGGGAGCTGCGACCTCTATTCCGCCGTGATGCAGGCAGACAGCACCTGGACCGACATCAAAAATATAGGCCTTAACGTGAACAGCACCGGCTGGGATTCTCATCCATCCCTGTCGCATTCATCCGACACGCTGTTCTTCGCGTCGAACAGATTGGGCGGGTTCGGTCTTAACGATATCTACTACACCATAAGAGATACCAAAGGTGTTTGGGGAAAAGCGCAGAACGCAGGACCGATCGTCAACACGATCCAGAGCGAGGTAAGTCCATTCTTCCATCATAAATTCAACGTGTTGTATTTCAGCTCCAACGGTCATCCGTTGAACTTCGGCGACTTCGATATCTACAAGACCTACTGGCAGGGGCGCAACTGGGGAGAACCGAAAAACATCGGACCACTGGTGAACGGAGAAGGCAGTGAATATTATTTCACTATCGACTCGAAGTCGCACGAGCTGTACTACGCAAGATCGAACGGAGACGACCGGAAGAACCTCGACCTGTATTCGTTCCTCGTACCGATGGAGGCACAGCCGGAAGCTATCGTTCCCATTACCGGCACATTAAAAGATAAGACAGGCAAGGCACTGAAGGGCATCGTGTCGATCATCGACCTCGACAAAGGTGTCGAAGTTGCGCCCAAGTTTATTCGCGAAGACGGGTCGTTCGACTTCAGCCTCATCAACAAACGAAATTATCTTCTCATCATCCAGGGCGACGAGTTTTTCCGGATCGAAGAGATCTTCTTCCTCGATGGACCGATGGCGTTCAACAAGATCGCCGAGCCGATTGAAAGCTCTATTGCTTTCGAGTCAGTGGAATTTGAAAATGGTAAGTCCAACATCCTCGAGGGAATGCATAAGGACCTGGACAAGCTTGGTAATTTCCTGATCGATCACCCCGAGTTGAAGCTGACGATCTCGGGCCACACGGATTCGGCGGGAAAGGAAGACGCAAACCTGAGGCTCTCGCAGGCACGCGCGGATGCCATCAAGTACTATCTCACGTATCAATTTAAGGTTGATCCAGACCGGGTGAATGCTATTGGCTACGGAAGCTCTAAGCCGATCGCGCAGGAATTATCCGACGATCATAAACAGCTTAACCGAAGAGTGGAATTTAATATCTTTAGATAGTAGAGTCGCAGTCATCGCGGCCCAGACTATGAAATGCGTCATACAACGAAGCGGCCGCGATCCCAACGCTACGAAGCGCTAAGCTAATTCCCAGGTGATATCAGCTTCGCTATATCATTGTAGAACACGAACACCATCAATATCAGCAAGAGGAACATGCCGACTTTGAGCGCCGCTTCGAAGAACTTCTCCGAGGGCTGACGGCCGCTGGCCATCTCGTACAGGAGGAATACAACATATCCGCCGTCGAGCGCAGGGATCGGAAGAAGGTTCATGAATGCAAGAACCATCGACAGCAGGCCGGTCATTCTCCAGAAGCGCTCCCAATCCCACTCGGGACCGAAAGCGTTTGCCATGCCGATAGGGCCTGAGAGAGACTTCTTTAGCGAGATCTCGCCGGAAAATATTTTCTTGAATGCTTTAAGCTGAACGAAGATCACACCGAATGCACGTTCGGTTCCGGTGGCGACAGATTCACCAAAGCTATAAGTCACCCTGGAAAGGTCTTCTTTCTGGATACCGGGATCGACCGCGAATCCGATCTGGGCTGCGGTATAAGGCTCTCTGAACGAAAGCACTTCTGTGCCTCGCTGCACCTTGAAGCTGATAGAATCGCCGAGGGGTTTGCCGTCAGCATCTTTATGTGCCTTCAATGCACCGGGAATATCATCGTAGAATGTGACGGGCTTGCCGTCGAACTCTATAAAGACGTCGCCTGCCTGGAGACCGATGCGCTGAGCGATACTGGTTTCCATGGTTTCGTTGACTCCCTCTACCTCTTTTGTTATCGCGAATATCCTTGCAGGATACCTTGGCTTGATAAATTTATCGGCGGCCTCTTTGTTGTTGAAGTGTTCGATAAAATTACCGGGGATCGGTATGGTGACCTCCTGGCCGTTTCGCAGAACCGTGTAGTAAGATCCTTTTGAAAGAAGGACATCCGGATCGTTCACATCGTTGAAGTCTTTAAAATTGCGGCCGTTGATCTTAACGATCAGGTCACCGGTCTCGAAGCCGAGCTCTTTTCCAAACTCCAGTGAGTGGATGCCACCGTGTTCGTTCACATATGCGTTGGGCAAGTAGGTATCGCCCAGTGCCCACGTGAGCCCGATGAAGATGATCACTCCAACGATCACATTTACGATGATGCCACCGAGCATCACGATCAGTCGTTGCCAGGCTGGTTTGGTACGGAACTCCCAGGGTTGTGCCGGGGCGTTCATTTGCTCCTTGTCCATGCTCTCATCGACCATGCCGGCGATCTTGACATAGCCTCCGAGGGGAAACCAGCCGATACCGTATTCGGTATCACCTTTCTTGAATTTCAGTAAGGAAAAATTGAGGACGTTGGCGAGGGGAAAGAGAAAGTCGAAGAACAGGTAGAACTTCTCCACCTTTATCTTGAACATACGGGCCGTGATAAAGTGGCCCCACTCGTGTACAACTATCAAAATTGATAAGCTCAGCAAAAGCTGGCTTGTCATGATTAAACCTTGCATAAACAGACTTTCTACCTAACCGTTAACTAATTCCAATGCCCTGATCCTGGTTTCCTTATCAGTATTGACGTAGTCTTCCAGGACGGGTTTCGCTATAAAATCAATTCTTTCCAGACATCGTTCCACAATTTCCGGCATTTCCAGGAAAGAGATCCTTTCTTTCAGGAACTCTTGTACTGCAATCTCATTTGCCGCATT
Source organism: Cyclobacteriaceae bacterium (assembly GCA_035318625.1). Classification (GTDB taxonomy): domain Bacteria; phylum Bacteroidota; class Bacteroidia; order Cytophagales; family Cyclobacteriaceae; genus ELB16-189. Next base: position 334,207 of record DATHEL010000009.1, on the reverse strand, counting down.
CAGCACGCAAGGCATGTTACCGCCTCTCTTCAACGCTTCAAAAGCGAGGGCAAGATTACGAAAAGTTTCCGTATCAGGCTTCTCAAATGTGAACGAAGGGCACGCCGCAAAATCAAAACGCGGAAAGTTGCTCTTCAGCCTGTTTGGGTATGACAGGGCAAATTGGATTGGTAAACGCATATCCGGCGGCCCGAGTTGTGCCTTTAGCGACCCGTCCTCGAATTGGACAAAAGAATGAATAATTGACTGTGGATGTATGACCACATCCACCTGAGAGGGTTCCAGTCCAAACAGCCATCGCGCCTCGATCACTTCCAGCCCTTTGTTCATCAGGGTGGCCGAATCGATGGTCACCTTCGCTCCCATCGTCCAATTGGGGTGTTTCAGGGCCTGGGCGCGTGTTACCGCCTCCAGATCGTTCTTCTTCTTTCCCCTGAAAGGCCCGCCGGAGGCCGTCAGTATTATTTTCTCAATCCGGTTATGAAACTCGCCGATGATGCACTGAAAGATCGCCGAGTGCTCGGAGTCGACAGGGTAAATGTTAACGCCCTTCTCATGTGCCAGGCGGGTGACAAGATCTCCGGCAACAACCAGGGTTTCCTTGTTGGCCAGCGCGATCGCCTTTCCCGCCTCTATAGCCTTTATCGTAGGACGGAAACCGGAGTAGCCTACCATGGCAGCCAGAACGATGTCAACCGAATCCATCTGCACGACAGACGAAAGTGCGTTTTCACCTGCAAATACTTTGATGTTGGTACTTGCCAGCGCGTCTTTCACTTTGAGATAATGATCCTCGTTGGTGATAACAACTGCGTTGGGCTTGAATTTGGTTGCTTGCGCTATAAGCAGATCGGCATTGTTGTTGGCAGTCAGAACCTCTACTTCGAAGATCTGGGGGTTGGCTTCAATTACTTCAAGCGCCTGCGTGCCTATGGAGCCTGTTGAACCGAGTATCGCGACGGAACGCTTTTCTTTCACAATTTTAAATTAAACAGAATACTTCATAAGCTCATTGGCAATACTCCTGTCGTTTGACAAACGCGGAACTTTATTCTGGCCCCCGAGCTTGCCAACCGACTTCATGTATTCAATAAAAGAATCTTTCTTCAACGGCACAAGGACAAGCTTACGAAGTATGTTTCCCGAGATGAGATCATCGTAATAAGTATTCAGCCCTCTCAACTGTTCGTCCAGCTCCCGGGAAAACGCTTCGGTATCCTTTGGCATTCTTCCGAACTCAACAAACCATTGGTGATGAGGAAGCCCATCCTGTGGTGTCACCTGTGGCGCAACGGTGAACTCGATAAGCTCGGCCTCGGGAAACCTCTGGATGGCAGCTCTCATTGCCTTTTCAACTTCTTCACCGATCACGTGTTCTCCGAACGCCGATATAAAATGCTTGATACGTCCCGTCACCAGGAGACGATAAGGGTTTTTTGAAACGAATTTCACCGTATCGCCGATCGAGTAACCCCAAAGGCCCGCGTTGCTGTTGATGATCAAAGCATAGTTCTTACCGAGCTCCACCTCTTCGATCATCAGTCGTCTTGCATTGGGCTTGCTGTATTCTTCTGTGGGAATGAATTCATAAAAGATCCCCTCATTCAACAGCAATAACAATCCTTCGTGATGTTGTGAATCCTGATAGGCGAGAAAACCTTCGGATGCCGGGAAGGTTTCGATCGAGTCGACCTTCTTGCCGATGCTGTCGAACAAGCGAGCCCGATACGGTTCGAAGTTAACACCGCCATACACAAACACTGAAAAATTAGGGAACACGTCTTTGATCTTCTTTCCTGTTCGTGCCTGGATCCTGTCGAAGTACATCTGTACCCACGGTGGTATTCCGGAGATCAGCGCCATGTCTTCGTTCAGAGTCTCGTCGATGATCTTTTCCAGCTTCGTTTCCCAGTCTTCGATGCAATTGGTAGTGTAAGTCGGCTTCTGATTGGTTCTAAGGTATGAAGGCACTTCGTGATTCGAGATACCCGACAGCCGCCCGGTTTTTATTCCGGCCTTCGTCTCCAGCTCCGGGCTGCCCGAAAGAAAAATCAGGCCCGCATCGAGGAACGCCGATTTGCCGGTTTCATGAACATAGCTCAACACTGCGTTTCGCGCGCTCCGGAAATGATTCGGCAATGACTGTTTGGAGATGGGTATATACTTGGTGCCCGACGTGGTGCCGGAAGTCTTCGCAAAGTACGCGGGCTTGCCCGGCCAGGTCACATTGGGCTCGCCGGCAACCACCCGCTCAACATATCCTTTCAGTCCTTCGTAGTCGCGGATGGGAACCTGCTTCCGGAACGAATCGATATTACTAATGTCGGCGAAACCGTGGTCCTTACCGAAAACCGTCGGCTGCGCATCACGAACCAGTTTTTCAAATGTCTTTTGCTGATAGTATCCCGGCCGGGATGCCCATTTCTTTGTCTGGGAGGCGACGAGGGATGCAACAGGCCCGGCCAGTAAGGAACGAATACCCATATCTAACACAAATGTAAGAAAGTGGGACGCAGGTGTTCAAACATCTGACTAATTTACCACGTTATCTACAGTTTACGATACGGCGATTAACGAATAACGATTAACGAATGAAGGCGATACCGACCATCATTGTTGGATTTCTGGCAGGAATAGGCGGAGCATACACGTTCAACCTTTTTGAAGAAAAGAAAACCGGGCAACAGGAGAAAGAAAAAACAGACACTTTCCAAAACGTTTTCAATCCCGGTGCAGACGAAACCATTCATGCGCCTATAACCAGCAATCTCCCGCCCTCCACCATGGCATCCGTCGACTTCAGCGATGCGGCGGCCAAAGCGACTCCGAGCGTCGTGTATATCAACAGCATCGCACAAAGCGGCGTGTCTTACACCTATTGGGACATGTTGTTCGGAGGTGGAGGTTCGCACACGCAGGTCAGCAGCGGTTCGGGCGTGATCTTTACCAGCGACGGATACATCGTGACCAATAACCACGTAGTCGAATCGGCTGAAAAAATTCAGGTGTTATTCCGCAAGAACATTTACGACGCCGAATTGATCGGTACCGATCCATCGACGGACCTGGCCGTCCTCAAGATCAAAGAAACCAATCTCCCTGCCGCAACGCTGGGCAGCTCGCGTAACCTTGCCGTAGGCGAATGGGTGATCGCAGTGGGTAACCCGTTCTCGCTGGCGTCGACCGTAACCGCCGGTATCGTGAGCGCCAAAGGCAGAAGGATCAACATCGTCGAAGATAAGTTCCCCATCGAATCATTCATCCAGACAGACGCCGCCATTAACCCGGGTAACTCCGGCGGAGCGTTGGTGAACAAGAACGGCGAGCTGGTCGGCATCAACACCGCGATCCTTTCGCGCACCGGGTCGTACACCGGTTATGCTTTCGCGGTACCCATCGATATTGCCCGCAAAGTGGTGGAAGACCTGATCAAATACGGTGTATCACAAAAGGCCGTCCTCGGCGCATCCATCGGTGAGTACGACTTTCAGAATGCGCGCAAGTTCGGCCTCGATACAAACATCAAGAACTTCCGCGGCGTACTGGTCGAGAAGGTAGACCAGGAAGGTGCCGCGCGTACAGCCGGTCTCGAAGCAGGCGACATCATCACCCGTGTCGACGACGACGATATCGACAGTGAAAGCGCTTTCGAAGAAAAGCTCAGCTTCCGTTCGCCCGGCGACAAGATGAACATCACATATAACCGCGGTGGAAAGCAAATGACGAACACCATCACGCTTCTCAATCGTTTAGGTGACACCAATCTTGTAAGACGTAAGATCTATAGCGACCCGAATTTGGGTGCCAACTTAGAAGCTGTGGAGTACGGTGTCAAGATCTTCAAGTTGAAAGAAGGACTACTTCAGAAGATCGGCCTCCCGGAAAACTACACCATCGTAGCGATCAATCGTCAGCGGGTGAAAGATCCCCAGGAAGTCATCGATTTCTTTACGAAATATAAGGGGAGGGTTTTATTACAGGGGTTAACCTCGTCGAAGGAACAACTGCCTCTCGAGTTCATGCTCAGGTAACCTTGTTCAAAGTTCAAAGTTCCGAGAACGAATGGTTTCGATTACTGGCTATTGAGGAGAAATCATAGAGTTGTAGATGCAACCGGCAACTCCAACCCGCTGGTATGTCCACGGTCAGTAAGATCAATAAATCAGCAGAATATTTGAACCTTGAAACCCTGAACAAGATTCGTTGTCGTTTAGGATCAGAGTGATCAAGATCAGAGTGACATCCTCATCTTCAATTTCTTCGTCAGCTCATCCACCGAGTTCTTAAAATTCGGATCCGTCTTCATCATATCTTCAACAGATTCAAGCGCATGAATCACCGTACTATGATCCCTTCCTCCGAAGTTCTCTCCGATAAGCGCTAACGTCAGCTGAGTATATCGTTTGCAGAAATACATCGCTACCTGGCGGGGAATGACGATCTCGCGTTTTTTGATCTTGCCCTTCATGGCTTCGAGCTCAACCTTGAAGTAATCGGCAACAGTCTTCTGGATGTAGTCCACACTGACGTCCGACTGGATCTCTTTAACAATGTTCTTCAATACTTCTTTCGCCAGCTCGAGGTCGATCTCTTTCTTGAGAAGCGTAGCGTGGAAGATCAGTGAATTCAACACGCCTTCCATATCGCGAAGGTTCGTGTCAACACTATATGCAAGATATTCCGCAACGTCCGTGGGTATGTCGATACCGTCGGATTCCATCTTGTTGTGAATGATGGCGAGCTTGGTTTCGAAGTCAGGCTCTTGCAGGTCGGCTGTCAGCCCCCATTTGAATCTTGATAATAATCTCTCCTGGAACCCTTTCAGGTCACGGGGAGGGCAATCGCTGGTCATAATGATCTGCTTGCCCGACTGATGAAGCTGGTTGAAGATATGAAAGAACATCTCCTGGGTCTTCTCCCGGCCGGCCAGGAACTGTACGTCGTCGAGGATCAGCAGGTCGACCTGCAGGTAATAGTTTTGGAACTCCTGGATCTTATGATTTTGCAGCGCGTTGAGGAACTGACTGGTGAAATCGTTCTGGTCCACATATAGAACGATCCTGTCGGGAAGATTTTTCTTGATGTCATTACCGATGGCCTGCACGAGGTGTGTCTTGCCTACGCCCACTCCGCCGTAAAGCATCAGTGGGTTAAAAGATGTTACTCCGGGCTTCTTTGCGACAGCCAATCCGGCAGAACGGGCGAGCCTGTTGCAATCGCCTTCCACAAAGTTGTCGAAACTATAAGCAGGATTCAGTCTTGAGTTGACTGTTTGAGGATTCAGGGGCTTAAAAGAGAACGGCGAGTAATCATCTAGATTCACGCCATTACCACCCTGGCGCATGCCCATTCTTTTGGTACCATTGCCGGTGTTGGGATAGTTCACCATCAGGGGCGGGTTGTTGGTATTGCCGCTATCGACAACAACAGAATATTCGAGACGGCCTGCAGGGCCGAGAATCGTATTGATCGCTTTCTTTAAAACGGGAACGTAATGTTCTTCGAGCCATTCGTAAAAGAACTGCGAAGGAACCTGTATGGTAAGGACGTCGGATTCGGTACGTAACGGAATGATAGGTTTAAACCAGGTGCTGAAACTTTGCTCGTCTACACTTTGTCTGATTATATCGAGACAGTCGTTCCACACTGTTGTTCCGTAGTCAACTTCCATATTTACGTAGCTTTGGGTAAGAAGAAATTTTCCGAGTCCCGCTAAGGGTGGGGGGACAAAAGTGTAGAAAAAAAGAAGAACAAAAAACAAAACTACCTCTTGTTCTTTATGAAATTTTTTATGCCAGATTTCCGGAAAGAAAATTGAAAAAATGAAGTGAAGAATCCTTCAAATGATTTCCTTTTCGATTAGATCTTTGATTGCGGGCGTTGCGAAGCGCGCTAAAAAGATTTTCAGTCACTATTGATCAGAGTGAGCAAAAAAATTCGTATAAATTCCTGATGCAAATTGCCGATCAATGGTTGAATGCCGCTAAAGCCGAATTGGATGGAGCGGATCCTTTAGAAAAATTAACCTCGGCAAAAGGAAATATTCGGGTTAAACCTTGGTACGACAGCTCTGACGTCGAAGGTAAACAAACGTTCACGCTTCCCGCGGACAAATCATGGCTCGGGGCCCGCTCTTGGGTGAATGCACCATTAATAGTGGTGAAAGATGCCTCAGCGGCCAATAAAAACGCACTACAACAGTTGCTTGCGGGTGCCGATGGAATATTGTTCGAGCTCACCCATCGTGTAAAAGCGTCCGTATTACTTGATAATATTCAGTTTGCATACTGTTCCGTGTACTTCCGCGGAGTAGTAGAGCCGGAGTTTGTCCTGGATTTCTTTGATTATTTAAGGGAAACAGGACAAACAGCCAACGATCCATTTTACGAATATCATTTCCATAATTACGGAAAGTCGGCGGACACCACGCTCGCTAACTTCTTTAGTGAGGTCGATTTTGACCACGATCTCAATGTGCTCGTGGAAGCGTCCGATGATTTTTTCCTCGAGATCGCAAAGCTCAAAGCCCTGCGGTTACTCTTCGACGAGCTTGCACCAGGAAGAAAGCTGACCATTCATTCCGACGTCACGCCATTTGTTAAAGAGGCATATCAGCCTCACGGCAGCATGATCGCGTCAACCACCCGCGCACTTTCTGCCGTACTGGGGGGATGCGACGTTTTAACGGTCCAGTCCGAAACCGACGACTCTACCGGCAACCGCATCGCACGAAATATCTCGCTGTTGTTTCGTGATGAATCACGCATTGCCGCAACTGCCGACGCAACTGCCGGTTCATACTATATCGATTCGCTCGTACAACAGATCGTCGAAAACGTATCGAAGAAAAAATTTGAACGTAAAACGGGTCCCGTGGAACGTTCCACAACCTGGACATCGCCGGAAAAAATCAACATCCTTTCTTCATACAGTCCGGACGATGTCTCGCAATTTGACGGCGCTAAAACTGCGGCCGGGCTCTTTCCATTCCTCCGCGGGCCGTATGCGACCATGTACACCGTGCGGCCCTGGACCATCCGTCAGTACGCCGGATTCTCTACAGCCAGGGATTCCAATGCATTCTATCGTCGCAACCTCGCCGGTGGACAGAAAGGTCTCTCCGTTGCGTTCGATCTTGCAACGCACCGTGGTTACGACTCCGATCATCCACGCGTGAGAGGTGATGTTGGCAAGGCCGGTGTCGCGATCGACTCTGTCCTCGACATGAAAATACTGTTCGACCAGATTCCGCTCGACCAGATGAGCGTATCGATGACGATGAACGGAGCCGTGATCCCCATCATGGCGTTTTACCTGGTTGCAGCCGAAGAACAAGGAGTAAAACAAAAACAACTCACCGGAACAATACAGAACGACATCCTGAAAGAGTTCATGGTACGCAACACGTACATCTACCCTCCCGCCCCATCGATGCGGATCGTGTCCGACATCTTTCAGTATTGCTCGAAGAACCTTCCGAAGTTCAATAGTATCAGCATCAGTGGTTATCACATGCATGAAGCGGGCGCGCCTGCAAATATCGAACTGGCATACACACTGGCCGACGGTCTCGAATATATCCGGGCAGGATTGAAGGCCGGCATCGGTATCGACGAGCTTGGGCCGCGACTGAGTTTCTTCTGGGGCATCGGGACGAATTTCTTCATGGAGATCGCCAAGATGCGTGCAGCACGAATGGTGTGGTCGAAACTCGTCAAACAATTCAATCCATCGAATCCTAAGTCCATGGTGCTCCGCACACACTGCCAGACGTCGGGATGGAGCCTGACCGAACAGGATCCGTACAACAACGTAGCGCGGACATGCATCGAAGCGCTGGCTGCCGTATTGGGTGGAACGCAATCGCTGCATACCAACGCACTCGATGAAGCGATCGCACTTCCTACCGACTATTCAGCACGGATCGCACGGAACACACAGATCTATCTTCAGAAAGAAACCGGAATTACGAACGTCGTCGACCCGATGGGAGGATCTTATTACCTCGAGTCGCTGACGATGCAATTAGCGAATGATGCTACACGACTGATCGAAGAAGTAGAAGCACTCGGTGGCATGACGAAAGCCATCGAAAGCGGGTTACCCAAGATGCGCATCGAAGAAGCCGCTGCCGCAAAACAGGCAAGGATCGACAAAGGAACAGACGTGATTGTCGGCGTGAATAAATATGAGACGGACGAAAAACCTGATTTCAAAATATTGGAGGTCGACAACACTGCGGTTCGTGATGAGCAGATCGGTCGATTGAACGAATTGAGATCAACACGAAACAACCAGGAAGTTGAACGCGCTCTCGAAAAGCTTACCGAAGGCGCAGCGGGCAATGCCAACCTGCTCGAGCTCGCGGTAGATGCGGCGCGCAAGCGTGCGACGCTCGGCGAAATATCCATGGCAATGGAAAAGGTGTTCGGCAGGTACAAAGCGACCATCAAGTCGATTTCAGGTGTATATTCGAGAGAGATGAACAATAGCCGTGAAGTGGAAGAAGTCAGGGAGCTGTCGAACAGGTTTGCATCACTCGACGGACGGCGGCCGCGCATACTCGTCGCGAAGATGGGGCAGGACGGTCATGACCGTGGCGCGAAAGTGATCGCCACCGGGTTTGCCGACCTTGGCTTCGACGTTGACATCGGGCCGCTATTCGCCACACCGGATGAAGTGGCGAAGCAGGCCGCGGAAAATGATGTGCACGTGGTTGGCGCTTCCAGTCTGGCGGCCAGTCACAAGACGCTCGTTCCCGATCTCATCGCCGCGCTGAAAAATATCGGCCGCCCCGACATTCGCGTCGTCGCCGGCGGGGTCATTCCACAACAGGACTATGATTTCCTTTACAAAGCCGGAGTCCAGGGCATTTTCGGACCCGGAACGCCCGTCACCGAAGCCGCCAAAAGCATTCTCCTGAAAATGTTAGGCGAGTCCCCGCCACCCGCCCCGCCAAACAAAGCGTAGCGACTATAGCAAGGTGACGTATGGCGGGGTGGTGGGGTCCCTAAACTCATCTAAGGAATTTCATGCCACTCATCAGTCTTCCTATTAGGCATTTCTAACCAACCGATAGGGTTACCTATGCCTAAACTGTCGCATAATTGTGGTATTGATCTGTTACGCCCTAAATCGTTACTTTTAAAATCCGAAACACCCTCTTATCCCTCTTATTATGAAGATCAGACTCTTTCTCCTGTTTTTGTGTCTGCCGTTGCTTGGCATCACACAAAGTAAGAATGAGAAATTCCTGAGAAAGGCAGAAGCCAGTTACGCTACGGGCGATTATGCAAAGGCGTTCAAGTACCTGGAAAAATTCAGAAAGAAGGTCAATAAGAAGCTCGGTACCCCAAACCCGTACACCCCGGTCTACTACCTCACTTATTCAAAGTATAATCTCGCTTCGGGGATGATCCTCGAGTTCGAGTCAAACTTACAATCGGCGATCACGGCGATCAATACCGCGTCTGAAAAGACCGACAAGTCGTACGAGCTCCTGATCGAAGGGGCGAATCTCCAGAGCCAGAATGGCTCTTATCTGAAAGCACGGCAGCTGCTCGACGGAGTGAAGACTTCGCTGGACGCTGCCGGAATGATGAAAGATCCGATCAAGGCCAAGTGGGATCTGGCTTACGCGGAAGCTTTGGCGGGACAAGGATATTATACGCGGGCTATTGATATCTTAAATGAAAGACAACCGTTCTTCGCAGGAAGGGCCAATAAGACAGAAACCATCATTGACAACGGAGCCCTGAAGAGCCGCAAGCTAAGTGATGAAGAATACAAGCAACGCGTTGCTGAAAACGCGAGACTACTTACCCTGCTCGCAAAAACGCTCGGAGTTAAAGGCGATTACAACGAAGCCGATGCGAGGTTCAAACAGAACCAGGAGCTCATCAGGAAAGCGCTCGACCGTTATTCGATCGAATACATAACAAATTCGTATCACTGGGGAAATTTTCTCGTCGACCATGGCCTGGAAGGCAATCTTACCAATGCCATGGACGATGACTACGGCAGCTTGCTTACAAAACTGAAAGCCAATCACAAACCAACACATTGGCTTGCCACCAAACTTTACGAAGCACAATTGAGAATATATCTCCGCGATGAATCGTCGCGGTATTATAATTTGAAGCTCGAGTATGAAAAACTGATCAATAGAGAATTCAAGTCTACCAGTATTTACAGTCCCCGCCTGAAAGCCCTCGAGTTCGATTCGAAACTAAGCCGCGATAAAACGTCGGGCCTCGAGAATTCGGCGATAAACCTGCTGAACAACTCGAAGGGCCTTCCGAAGAACAACGAAGTGACAATCCACGTCAACGAGTTCCTTGCAGACCTTGCCATCATTCAGAAAAAATTCACCAATGCCGAGCTGTACCTCAGGTCTGCGATCGACATCAAGAAAGAATTGTACGGCGAGGACGCCCCTGAAACCCACCTCTCACGCGTGTTGTATGCAAACTACCTGGTGGACTACACCAACAACATCACGGATGCAGATAAGATCTACTTCCAAAGCTTCACCAGTGTGGTCGAGAAAGAGATCGGCGCGGCACAAAAAGACCATATCGATATCCTGAACCATATCGCAAGTCTTCGCGAAATGACCGACAAATATGCCGAAGCAAACCAGACGCTCGAAAAAGCCGTTAGCATTGCGCGCGAACGATTCACAGACCGTGACTATCAATATGCAATAGAGCTTAACAACGTCGCCCGCCTGGAGATCAAAATGGGTGAGTACGACAAAGCTGACAAGCATATCCAAGCGGCACTGAACCTTCTCGAAGAAGTTCGTAAAGACGAGACTAAACAAGTCTACCTCATCAACGCGATCGAAACACAAGCCGTGTTATTCGGTATCAAAGGATTGTTCGACGACGCCCAGGATGCTCTCGAACGTTCATCCAGGATCATCAGCAAGGCAGACAACTCACTGACGGGCATCGACGAGCTTGCAACCGCACGCGAGCTTTCCAGCCTCCTCATTCAACTCGGCCGGTACCGCGAAACCGACGACCTGATCAATAACCTGATCAAAGACTATGAGAAACAGTACGGAACTTCCTCGCTCCGGTTGATCGAACCCCTCGTAAACCTCGGCCGTCTTACACTTTTAAATGGTGATTACACCGAAGCCGATAAGATCGCCCTGCGCGCCAACGACATCGCCGTAAAGATCTACGGTGAAGTATCGACCAAGACAGCGCCCACACAGAAGCTGCTCGCCGACATCGATTACCAGATCGGCGACTACGACAAGGCGGAAGACAACATCGAAAAAGCACTGAAGAGCCAGCAGAAACAGTTCGGCCGCAACCACATCGAAGTAGCGAAATGTCTTTCGCAACTCGCGCTGATCAAATTCTACAAGGGTGACAACAAGAAAGAAGTAGAAAAGATCATGCTCGAATCGCGGGAGATCATGGGTAACAAGCTGGGCAAAGACAACCCCCAGTACGCCGAGATCCTGAAGAACGTCGCGATACTCTACATCTCCGAAAAGAAGTTCGACATCGCCTTCAGCTCGCTCGCGCAGGCCGAACAGATCTGGCGTTCAAAGACAGGCCGCAAGCGCAACATTAACGCAGCCAGTATCTACGCACTCACAGGCGACGTCTTCTACCAGCAGAAGAATTACGTGAAAGCCGAAGAGTTTTATAACAAAGCGAAAGATCTGTACGAAAAATTCTTTAACAAGAATCACCCCGAGTACGTACGCATCCTGTCGAAGCAGGCAAGAGTGTATTACATGGAGAAAGACTACAAGCGGGCCAAACGTAACGTCGAGGAAGCTTTGGCGAACTACGAAACGTTCATTAAGCAATTCTTCCCTGCCCTGAGCGATCGCGAAAAAGCAAACTACTGGAATACGATCAAAGGCGACTTCGAATTTTACAACACCCTTGCGTTCAGTCAACTTGACGATTTCCGCGACTTGAGCGGCAAAGTGTACAACTATCAATTACTTACCAAAGCGTTGTTGCTGAATACGTCGATCAAAACACGCGAACGCATTCTGAACAGCAAAGACGAAGGGCTCATCAATCTCTACAACTCCTGGCTTCAGAAAAAAGAATACCTGACCAGCGTTCTCTCCATGAGCACCCAACAGCTCACCGACAACGCGATCAACCCCGATGCGCTCGGTTCCGAAGTGGAAGCTCTCGAAAAACAACTCGGTGAAAAATCAGAGCTGTTCGGTCAGGGCTTCGAGAACAAGAAGATCACCTACGAGAACGTCCAGAAATCACTCAACAAGTCAGAAGTAGCGATGGAGATCGTCCGCTACAGGAATTTCAATCACACCTTCACCGACTCTGTGGTCTACGTTGCACTCTACGTGAAGAACGACAACGCCAGACCGAAAGCGGTGATGTTGAAAGAAGGCTACCGCATGGAAAACCGTTGGATGAAGTACTACCGGAATTGTATCATCGGAAAGATCGCCGACGAACATTCCTATCGCATCTTCTGGGAACCCATCCAGAAAGAAGTCGGAACCTACACCACCATCTTCATTTCACCCGACGGCGTTTACAACCAGATCAACCTCGAAGCCATTCCTACTCCCGACGGGAAGTATGTCATCGACGATTCGAACATCGTGATCGTGAGCAACACCAAAGACCTTTACCTCCGCAAGCAGAAGGCGAAGACTGTCGCGAGCAAGACATCCAACACCGCAACGATGTTCGGAAATCCCACGTATTACCTGAGCGCCTCCTCCGAACGAACCATCACGCAGCTGCCCGGCACTGACAAGGAAGTTCGCGGTCTGGATGACCTGCTGAAACAGCAAGGTTGGGCCACGTCCGAATATCTCGAGGGCGACGCCAGCGAAGAGCAGGTGAAGCAGGTCAACAGTCCCAACGTGTTGCACATAGCCACGCACGGATTTTACACACCGGAAGTCGATCCTTCGGAGATCGATCAACTCACGGAGAGCGAAGCAATGATGTCCGAGAACCCGCTCTTGAAAACCGGCTTGTTATTGAAAGGTGCAGGCGACGTGTTTGCGAAGACAAAGTATAACTACAATATGGAGAGCGGTATCCTTACAGCGTCCGAAGCAATGAACCTCAACCTCGACAAGACCGACCTGGTCGTGCTGAGTGCCTGCGAAACCGGTCTGGGTGACATTCATTTCGGTGAAGGTGTCTACGGCTTACAGCGCGCCTTCCTCGTGGCCGGCGCCAAAGTACTTATCATGAGTATGTTCAAAGTGGACGACGTTGCCACCCAGAAGCTGGTCGATACCTTTTATAGAAAATGGACCACCACCAAGAACATCCGTCAGAGCTTCATCGACGCTAAAAAAGAGATCCGGGTGGAGTATCCCGAGCCGATCTACTGGGGCGCCTTCATGATGATTGGCCTCGACTAGCAAAAGGCCAAAATTTCAGGATATAGCAGGACAAGAGTGACATCTTGTCCTGTTTTTATTTAATAAGGGTTCGTTTGTAGCCACAATGGCATGAAAAATCACTGATTCGGCCGGTGGTCTGGTATTCGTTATAGGGTGCTCACAAAACAAAAAATTCAAATTATATGAGCATCGTGAAATATAACTCCAGGCTGAATGACTTCGTACCGACATCTTTCAGCCATCTCATCGACAGTTTTTTCGCCGACAGCGTTGCACGCACCGGCGGCTCGTCGTATTCGTTCGTCCCAAGGGTCGACGTGATCGAAGAAGAGAAAGCTTTCGAGATCCATCTGGCGGTTCCCGGCATGAACAAGGAAGATTTCAAGATCGACCTGAATGACAATTATCTGACCATCAGTGGTGAGCGCAAGCTCTCGAAGGAGAAGAAGGAAAATCACTTCCGCTCTTTCGAAACCGAGTATGGTTCTTTCGGCCGTTCCTTCTCGCTGCCTGAAACGGTAGCCGGCGACAAGATCACAGCCCAATACGTTAACGGTATCCTGGTTGTGACCGTGCCCAAAGACGAAAAGAAGGCGCTGAAGCAAACTATTAAAGTCAACTAACGCGCGGAGCGCACACCCGCGCGGAGCGCAAAACCATTGCGCAGCAATCTAGTGGGGTTAGGTTTGGTGCAAGCTCTGTGCTAGCGGGGCAAAGGGGGCGCTTCGGCGCCCCCTGTTTTTTGTACTTAAAAAAACACCAAAACCTTTGTACTTTAAAGGTCCAAACAGTGAGGTTATGCGCCGGAGTCTTTTCTTCCTTCTCATCGTCATCGTTGCCTTCATCGGAGCCATTGGCGGTTCTCTGGTGACACTAAGTCTGGTGGAACGCACCGTTCCTTACCAGTCTATCGAAGACAGGCAGAACCTGCGGCTTACCAGCTACCTCCCCGACTCCGGACGGAGAACGCCGGGGTTGAATTTCCAGACGGCAGCCCGCATGGTCACCCCTGCTGTGGTGCACATCCGCGCTACGTATGGCGCCGGTGACTTCAGTCTGAACCCATTAGAGCATTACCTCAACGCGCCTGCCCGCTCGTCGGGATCGGGAGTGATCATCACCGATGACGGTTATATCGTTACCAACAATCACGTGATCGAAGACGCCACGAATCTCGAAGTCGTGATGAACAACAACCAACGTTTCTTTGCCAAGGTGATCGGAAGAGATCCGAGTACGGACCTCGCCCTTATCAAGATCAAATCGCGGGATCTTCCCTTTGTGAAATACGGCGACTCCGACAATGTCGTACCCGGCGAATGGGTGTTGGCCGTTGGAAATCCCTTCGACCTTAACTCAACGGTGACGGCAGGCATTGTGAGCGCAAGAGCCCGTGACCTCAATATCCTTCGGACGGAAAATAACCTCGACGTGGAATCATTCATTCAGACCGACGCAGCAGTTAATCCCGGCAACAGCGGTGGCGCTCTGGTCAATCTCCAGGGTGAGCTCATCGGTATCAACTCCGCGATAGCGACATCGACCGGTACCTACTCCGGTTATTCCTTTGCCATTCCTGTCAGTCTTGTTAAAAAGATCATGGACGACATGATGTTATATGGCCAGGTACAACGCGGTCTTCTCGGAGTACAGATCACGAGCGTCGACGCGCGTCTGGCCGAAGATCGGGATCTCGACCGCGTACAGGGAGTGTTTGTCACCCGTGTGAACACAGGAAGCGCGGCGGAAGAGTCGGGTATTGCATTCGGCGATGTGATCATTGCCATCAATGGCCACGATGTGAACAACGTGAGTGAGCTGCAGGAGTGGGTAGCCAGGAACCGTCCCGGTGAAACGGTCAAAGTAAATTTTGTCCGCGACGGAAAGTCACGCGAAGTGAAAGCCATACTCAAAAACTTTTCAGGTTCCGAAGAAGTGGAGAAACCGGTCGTGCTGTATGAAATGGAAGGCGCCACTTTCGAAGACCTCCCCTATCGCGACCTGAATCGTCTCAACATCGATGGCGGTGTTCGCGTCACGAAGATTGACGCAGGCTCGTGGGATAAAGCCGGAGTGAAAGAGGGGTTTGTCATCACGCATGTCGATAAGGTTGAAGTGGACAACGTTGAAGATCTCAACAGGATATTGCTGATCAAGCGCGGCGGGATGTTGATAGAAGGTGTATTTGAGAATGGAGAAAAGAGCGTTTACGGTGTGAACTGGTGATCAGAACATCGAATAACGAACACCAACACCGAATAATGAAGTAACCGGGAATGTAACATCGACATTAGGTGTTGGATGTTTGGTGTTCGGTGTTCAAAAAAGAATGTACAGTCAAGTATGAAAAACTTCGGAATAAAAGAATCTCTTCAATCACTCGGTATATCTTTCTCAAATCCGGGTGTCAGTACCGGGAGTAAATGGTTGAAGTCTTCCGGTCCCACCATCGAATCCTATTCTCCCGTCGATGGTAAGCTCATCGGCAAAGTTCAAAGCGGCGATGCTGCATCGTTTGCCAAAGTGATAGAGCAGGCGGAGAAGGCATTTCACGAATGGAAAAAAATTCCTGCTCCCCGAAGAGGCGAGGTGGTCCGCCAGATCGGCGATGCCCTTCGCAAGGCGAAAGAACCTCTGGGCAAGCTGGTGTCGTACGAGATGGGTAAGTCTTACCAGGAAGGCTTAGGTGAAGTACAGGAGATGATCGACATCTGCGACTTTGCCGTCGGGTTGTCGCGTCAGCTTCATGGCGTCACGATGCATTCCGAACGGCCCAACCACCGTATGTACGAGCAGTATCATCCGCTCGGCGTCGTGGGTATTATCTCCGCCTTCAATTTTCCCGTAGCCGTCTGGGCGTGGAACGCTATGCTCGCGTGGGTCTGCGGGGACGTCTGTATCTGGAAGCCATCGGAGAAGACACCGCTCTGCAGTATTGCTTGTCACAACATCATTTCTAAAATTTTCAGGAAGAACGGAGTTCCAGAAGGCGTTAATTGCCTGGTCAACGGAGATTTCAGGATCGGGCAGATGCTGGCAGCCGACGAGCGCGTGGCTTTGCTGTCGGCGACAGGTTCGGTGCGCATGGGCAAGGCGGTGGCCGCCGCGGTCAGCGCCAGGCTCGGCAAGGCGTTGCTGGAGCTCGGTGGGAACAATGCGATCATTATCTCCGAACATGCAAATCTCGACATGGCTATCCGTGGCGCGGTCTTCGGTGCGGTAGGCACTGCTGGTCAGCGATGTACCACAACCCGCAGGCTCATTGTCCAGGACAAGATATATGACGACGTGAAGGAGAGGCTTCGCAAGGCTTACCATCAACTGAGTATCGGCAACCCACTCGACGTCAGCAACCACGTTGGTCCGCTCATCGACAGGCAGGCCGTGAAGTCATACCGGGATGCATTAAAGAAGGTCGCTGCTGCCGGCGGCAAGATGCTGATACCGGGCGGTGTGATGAAGGGCGATGGTTATGAATCGGGATGTTATGTGAAGCCCGCGATCGCGGAAGTCAAGAATGATTATGAGATCGTGCAACAGGAAACTTTCGCACCGATATTGTACCTGGTGAAGTACAAGGATATCGATCAAGCCATTGATTATCAGAACGGAGTGAAGCAAGGTCTCTCATCGTCGATCATGACAAGCAATATGCAGGAGATGGAACAGTTCCTTTCACCTTCCGGATCCGATTGTGGTATCGCCAACGTGAACATCGGAACATCAGGTGCGGAGATCGGCGGAGCATTCGGTGGCGAGAAAGAAACCGGCGGTGGAAGAGAGTCAGGATCTGATGCCTGGAAGGTATACATGCGACGTCAAACCAACACAATCAACTTCGGTAGCTCATTACCACTCGCACAAGGAATCAAATTTGAAATTTGAGACTACTTGGAAAATCTTGGTCGAAGGCCTACTTTTAGTGAAACTATGCATTCATGGCAGTAAAAAAGTATCGCACAGTCATGCTGATTGATGACAACGAGATCGACAATCTCATCAATCAGAAGATGATCGAAGCGGCTTCTATCACAGAGAACATCTACACTCACACAGGAGCAAAAAGTGCGATTGAATTCCTTCGTAACATGGAAAAGCTCGACGTAGCCGACAAGGTCCTCCCCGACGTCATCTTTCTCGATATCGACATGCCCCTCATGGACGGATTCCAGTTTCTGGATGAGTTCGAAAAGCTGACGAGCCTGGCGAAAAAGAAATGCAGCATTGTGATGCTAACCTCGTCCATCAATCCACAGGATTTCAACCGGTCGAAGAAGTATACGAATGTAAAGCTGTACCTGAACAAGCCGCTTTCTCACGAAAGCATCATGAAGCTGGACGTATAGGCTGCATTTCCCGACCTCAGGCTACATCGATCGAGATCAAATTCTCTACAAACTGCTCATCCATCCTGATCAGGCTCGTTGGCGCGAAATACTTCACTGGCGTCGTCTTGAACTTGGGGATCAGCGCATTGATCTTCTTGCCCTTTTCCTTCTTTGCTTCGCTGACCGCAATCTTGAGGACCTTGATGAACAACAGCACGTTTTCACAAGCGTCCTTTCCAAACATCCGGATCTGGCGTTGTATGCTGTTAGTCAGCTGGTTGAAAAGATCAAAATCTTTTACAAGACAATACTGGAGCGCAAGGACCGCTTTCACCTCCATCTGGGCGAACGGGTACTTCTTCAGGCTCATATCATTGAGCATATTGTTGATCAGCTTCGCCGCCTCGTCGTATTTCCCGACATAGTAGCTCGATAGGGCGCGGTAGATCACGTAGATCAAATGCCTGGGAACATCGGCGGTGTCGGTTTCATACTCCATGAAGAGACTTTCGTTTTCTGCATAAAGCTCCTTCTCGGTACCCAAGCGAATGCTCCGGTCGAGCTTTGAAATGAGGAACTGTGCGGAAAAAGTATAGTATGGATAATTCACCAGCAGGTTCGAAGCAGCATCGTTCACTTCTTCGAAATACTTCTCCGCCTGGCGATATACTTTATAATGATTGTAATATTCCAGCTTCAGGAATTCAAACACCAGGTTAAGGTGATAGTACAACGGGTCGAGATTGTATGTTTCAAATATCCGTTGTACGTGAGCAAATATGTCTTCGATAGACTCGCCTTCCTGCTGCATATCGTCGGCCTCCACAAAAAGCCGGTGATAAATGAGCATGCAGCTCTGGTACACATACAGGCGATGTGATTCGTACAGCTTCGCAACGTTCTGCATTTCCTTCATCAGCAGGGTCAACCCCAGCTTATCCGTCGCGTCGCCCGACAGCAGGTAGCCGCCGTATTTTTTGAAATACTCCGCAAGAAGATCTTCCGCCTTATCCACAGCCAGCATATAGGCCACATGCCTGTTGTACAGCTGCGAATAATTAAAATGTTCCGGAGTACTGATGTGCATCTTCTTGAGCGACTTGTACACTACGGTCAGCTCGTTGGCCAGGTCGTAGTCGATCAGTTCTTTCTCCAGCTTTTTGAGCGTAGTGATCGAGATGGTCTTCTTTTTGGTGAAAAGAACCTCATTGAGGTTAGCGACCTTGCGCAGGATGTCTGTCCTGGGACTTTCCATTTGCTGCAGCAGGTGCTCTTCGATCTTCTGGTTGAGCCTCGAACGGAGGGTATAGTAGGCGTTGGCGTTCACTTCCAGCTCTACCATGATCTTACTATCAGAGAGTTGGCGTTCTCGTAGAGCCTTTAACAGGTATGCCGATTTTTCCGCATTGCTTTCGATCAGCGAGTCGTAAATGGACTTAAAGTCTTTTTCCGACAGCTGCTTGATGATATTCTTGAGTTTGGCCATCCAAAAACCCAGGGTTATAGGGGACAAAAAGTTACAAAAATTCCATTTTACTGCAAGAATTCAATTAATGTCCGACTTTTCGGCACTGAGTTCCGGCCATTTTTGCCGGAGATCGGCGTTGGCCAATCCTTTGATGTGAACTCGGAAATTTCGCTATGGATGCCTATTCAAACATGATCATCTCAGCCGTTCAGGCAGTGAAGAATGCAGTCGTTAAGATCGATGTCTACAAAACGATACAGGGGAAGCTCAGGCCGGCAGGTTCGGGTTCCGGGTTCGTGTTTTCCTCAGATGGACTGATCTTTACCAACAGTCACGTCGTTCAAGGCGCTGAAAAAATAATGGTCTCGTTGCTCAACGAAAACGAAATCGAAGCCGAATTGGTAGGTAAAGATCCCGACACCGACCTGGCCATTCTCAAGATATATACCAACGGGTATTCACTGGCGAAGCTTGGCGACTCTTCACAGCTCCAGATCGGCCAACTGGTAATCGCCATCGGAAACCCGCTCGGTTATCAGCATACCGTCACCACCGGTGTCGTGAGCGCGCTGGGCCGTTCGCTCCGCTCGCAGTCCGGTATGCTGGTCGATAACGTGATTCAAACCGATGCCGCGCTGAACCCCGGCAATTCCGGCGGACCGATGATCACCACCGAAGGCGAAGTGGTCGGCGTAAACACGGCCATCATCCAGGGAGCGCAAGGCCTCAGCTTCTCTGTAGCAATCAACACAGCCAAAGAAATAGCCAACCAGCTTATCACGACGGGCAAGGTCTTCAAGGCATATCTCGGGTTTGCTTTACAAGAGATACCACTCAATCAAAAGATTGCCCGGTACCATCATCTCTCCAACGAAAAAGGTTTGTTCATAACGGGAATAGAGCCCGATTCTCCCGGCGCGAGATCACAAATACGGGAAGGTGACATTATCGTAGGATTCAACGGCCGGACCGTCAATACCCTTCACGGGCTGTTCAAGGACCTGAGCCGGAAAGACATCCTCACCATGGTCGACATCGACGTGATCCGTCACACGGAGCTTGTGAAACTGACCATTTTTCCGGTGCAGAAATAATGTACAGTGTACAGAGTACAGGGTACAGAGTACAGTGTGCGGTACAGTGTGCAGGGTTCAGGGCGGATCACTATAAGGTTCATATCCCTGTACGCTGTACCCTGTACTCTGTACTCTTAAATATTGCTACTTTTGGAGCCGTCTAACCCTCTAAAATGCGCAGACTATTACTCATCCTTCTCTTCATCCCATTCATCGGTGTATCTCAACAATTCCGTTGGACCGGCGATAACAAGTACCTCAGTGTTGAGTCGGGCGAGATCGTTGAATATACATTGCCGCAATTGACAAAGACCGTCGTTGCAACCATAGCCGACCTGACACCGTCCGCCAAAGCTCCGCTAGGGGTAAAGAACTTCGTGATGTCGCCAGACCAATCGCGGATACTGATCTTCGCCAACACGAAGAAAGTATGGAGATTGGAAACCCGCGGAGACTACTGGATTCTCGACCTGTCATCGAAGCAGCTAAAGAAACTGGGCAATGGACTGCCTGCAGCCTCGCTGATGTTCGCCAAGTTCTCACCCGACAATTCGAAGGTGGCTTATGTAAGCGAATACAATGTTTTCACGGAAGATCTCGCCACCGGCAAAATCACGAAGCACACGGCGGACGGAACACGGAAGCTCATCAACGGCACATTCGATTGGGCTTACGAAGAAGAGTTCTCTTGCCGCGACGGTATCCTCTGGAGCCCCGACAGTCGCCAGCTAGCGTTCTGGCAGGTGGATGCTACGAAGATCCGTGACTTCTACATGATCAACAACACCGACAGCGTGTACTCACGGGTCGTACCGGTCGAATATCCCACCGCCGGACAAACTCCATCGCCCGTCAGGATCGGGATCGTGGACGTTACGACCGGCAGTACCAAGTGGGTTCCCACACCCGGCGACCCAAAACAACATTATCTCCCCCGTATCGAGTGGAATTCGGCTACCGAGCTCTTCATGCAGCAGCTCAACCGCAAGCAGAACGAAAGCCGCATCCTGTCGTACAACACCACCGACAACAGTGTGAAAGAAATTTTTGTTGACAAAGACGAAGCATGGATCGACATCTACACACCCTGGGAGAATGTATATGCGCTCGACTTTCGTCATAAGATCAATTGGATCAACGGCGGTAAGGAATTCATCTGGTTCAGCGAACGCGACGGATGGAGACATGTATACCGCATCGCAAAAGACGGGACGGCGAAGCTGATCACTAATGGAGACTACGATGTACTGGACATCCGTTTGATCGACGAAAAAGGCAAATACCTGTACTTTCTGGCATCGCCAACCAACGCTACGCAAAAGTATTTGTTCCGCTGCAAGCTCGATGGCTCGGGGAAAGCAGAACGTCTGACCCCGGCAGACCAAGCCGGCACGCACAACTATCTGCTTGCTCCCGGCGGAAAGTTCGCATACCAGACTTTCTCCAATGTATCCACCAAACCCCGCCACGGCTGGGTATCGTTACCGCAGCATAAATCATTGACCAGCGCGGCAAACACAGCTTCGGTAGAATCGAAGAAAGTCGAATTCTTTAAAGTAAAAACATCAGGTGGTGTCGAAATGGACGGATGGATGGTGAAACCCGCCCGCTTCGACAGCACGAAGAAATACCCGGTGTTATTCTATGTGTATACCGAGCCTTGGGGTGCCAATGTAAAAGATCAGTACGGTGCTGCTGAAAACTTTCTCTTCGACGGTGATCTTGCCGATGAAGGTTATATCTACATCTCTGTCGACAACCGCGGAACGCCTGCGCCGAAAGGACGGGCGTGGAGAAAATCCGTCTACCGGAAGATCGGCCTGCTGAACATACAGGACCAGGCCGACGCTGCGCGGGAGATCCTGCGATGGAAGTTTGTCGATCCCGAAAGAGTAGCAGTTTGGGGTTGGAGCGGCGGCGGTGCGGCTACCCTGAATCTCATGTTCCAGTACCCCGACATCTACAAGACCGGGATCGCAGTTGCAGCCGTGACCAACCAGCTCACATACGACAACATTTACCAGGAACGGTTTATGGGATTGCCGCAGGAGAACATGGAAGATTTTGTGAAGGGTTCACCCCTCACCTATGCGAAGAATCTGAAGGGTAACCTGCTGTACGTCCATGGCACCGGCGATGACAACGTGCATTATGCCAACGGGGAAATGCTGATCAACGAGCTCGTGAAGCACGGGAAGCAATTCCAGCTAATGATCTATCCAAACAGAACGCATGGTATTTCGGAGGGCGAAGGAACAACCGAACACCTGTCGAAGCTGTATTCGGATTATTTGAGGAAGTACTGTCCTCCCGGGCCAAAGTAATTGTGGAGAATATCGGAGTCGAACCGATGACCTCTTCCATGCCATGGAAGCGCTCTAGCCAGCTGAGCTAATCCCCCTTTTCGAGGTTGCAAATATAAAAAAGTTACTGTATTTGCCTGCCCTCAATAAAATCTCTAAAGGCTTTTTTATACGTATCTCCCACCGGTACCAGCGCGTTTCCGATCTGGATCTTGTCCTTGTGAACGGAGTCGATCGCATCGAGGGCGACGATAAATGAGTTATGGACGCGAATGAATTTGTCGGACGGCAGTTGATCTTCGAGGACCTTTAAGCGCTGAAGACTGATCACTTTTTGTGTCCTGGTGTGAATGGTCACGTAGTCTTTCAATCCTTCCACATACAGGATATCATCCCAGCGGATCTTCACCAGCTTGGTGCCGTCTTTCACAAAAATAAACGGTGTCGACGCTTCGGCTACCGGCTTTTCCACGGGAGCTGCACCGCCCGACATGCGCTGGTTGGCCTTATCGACAGCTTTGAGGAATCGTTCGAAGGTGATTGGTTTCAGAAGGTAGTCGGTGATATCGAGCTCATACCCTTCCAGCGCATACTCGGAATACGCCGTGGTCAGGATCACGAGTGGTTTTTTCTGAAGGCTCTTCAGGAAAGAGATCCCGGTGAGCTCGGGCATTTGTACATCGAGGAATAACAGGTCGATATTGGTCGTACGAAGCACGTCCATAGCCTCGAGCGCCCCGGAACATGCTTTTACAAGATTGAGATAAGAAACCTTGCGAACGTACTCGGTAAGGAGATTACGTGCGAGAGGCTCGTCTTCAACGATCAGGCATGAGATATTCAATTCAATACCAGTTTTAACTGAACATAGTACCGGTCGGAAAGGTCTTTCACGTCGAGCTCGTATTTTTCCGGGTAGGTAAGTTCCAGCCTGCGTTTCACATTCTGAAGACCGATGCCCGACTTGGTTCCGAGCTCCGAATGTACGCCGTTTACTTTGATCGTGCTCACTCCCTTGCTGTTCTCCACCGTGTAAACGCAGCTCTTGCCATTTACTTTGATCGACAGGTTGACCCAGGCATTCTTGTTACTGCTGTTCGCCCCGTGCTTGAAAGCATTCTCCAGGAATGTGATCAGTATCAGCGGCGCAATCTTGATGCCACTTGGATTGCCGTCGACCTTGAAGTCGATCGGGATCTGGTCGTTGAGACGCAGTCTTTCGAGGCTGACATAGTTCTGCATGTATTCGATCTCCTTGCTAAGCTCCACTTGCTGGTAGTTCGACTCATAGATCATATACCGCATCATTTGCGACAGCTTGGCGATGACCTCCGTGGTGTTGTCGGACTTCGTGTAAGCCAGGTAGTAAAGGTTGTTCAGTGTATTGAAAAGAAAGTGGGGATTGATCTGTTCTTTCAGGAAGCTGAGCTCAGCAGTGAGTTTTTCATTTTCCATTTCTTTTTTCTTTGCCTCGAGCTCAAACCAGTCTTTGGCAAATCTCAGCATCCCCACAAATACCACCACGAAAAGCGAGGTGGATACCATCTGCACAATATAGATGTTGCTATAGAAGTAATGCTCCTGGTGCGTATAGCCGTCGACCAGAAATCGCTGCCAATGGACCCTGATGGTACACAGGATGATGAAGGGAATAGCGAATTCCAATAAATACCGGCCGATCTTTCTCTTCTCCAGGAATCGGGGTAAGAATATGAAGTAGTTCATGTAAGCCGCGGTCATACTGAACGCGACATGGAAAGCGGTACGCGAAAATGCCAGCCAGGGATCGGAGTCAAAGCCCGACCGGGCGCTGATGTTGTACAGAAAGAACGACAGGTACACGCACCAGAAGGATACGTGCAGGAGAACAACGCGACGCTGATAGAGGAAGGAGTTCATACTATTACCCAGTCAATAGTACATTTTAACAATTTATTATGAATCTTCTGAAAGCCACCATGTGAAGTAACCTTTTAATGAGTGGGGCCACAAAACTAAATCGATTCCGGGCAAAATGGAGCCATTCATTTGGCTTTTCGACCGGTTGTCCGTTGTGGTCGATTGATCGGCTATTTAGTATTGATTGATAGCGATTTGCGGATCTGTCGAATATCTGGACTGAACATCGAACATGTGTAACCGGCTATCTAAAAAGAGCGCACGGACCCAACCTATTCTGCAAATTTACAGTTTAGTCTGGTTGGCAACCGCATTTTCCAAGAGTTATGAGGAGATCATTTACATCACTAGTCACACTTTCACTTACAATACTATCTATAACCGCCTGGGCACAGGAGCCCGCGAAGGGTAACGGCAAGATTTCGGGAACGGTCATCGATGCAACAAGCGGCGAGCCGGTCGAGTTCGCGACGGTAGCAATTACCGACCCGGCCACGGGTAAACCCCTTGACGGCACTGTGTGCGACGGCAAAGGCAAATTCGACATCCCCAAAGTTGCCAACGGCACTTACAAAGTAGTCATCTCCTTCATCGGGTACGAAAGTTATTCGCAGGATGTAGCCCTCACCGACCGCCGTTCTGTTATCGACATGGGCACCATTAAATTGGGAGCCTCCGTTACACAGCTCAACGAAGTTGTTGTCGAAGGCCAGCGTTCCCTGGTAGAAGAGAAAGTCGACCGTATGATCTACAACGCAGAGAATGACGCCACCTCCAGGGGCGGCGATGCTTCAGACGTACTTCGTCGCGTACCGATGCTGTCGGTCGACATGGACGGGAATGTTTCACTCCGCGGCAACTCGAACATCCGGGTGCTAATCAACAACAAGCCTTCGACCATCACCGCTTCGAGCGTAGCCGATGCGTTGAAGCAGATCCCCGCCGACCAGATCAAATCTGTTGAAGTGATCACTTCGCCCTCTGCTAAATACGATGCGGAAGGGTCTGCCGGTATTATCAACATCATTACAAAGAAGTCCAACATGCAGGGATTCACGCTTGGCGTGGATGGCAACGTCGGCCTTCGCGGATCGAACCTGGGCTTGAACGGAAATTTCCGGACCGGTAAGATGGGTTTCTCATTGGGAGGTTTTGGACGCAGCAACTATAACGTGACTGGAAGTTATTTGAATGAGCAAACAACCACTAGAACCGACGGGTCCGGGACGTTTCAATCACTCAATCGCCAGGAAGCTGACACCAGGAGCCAGGGACTTTTTGGCAACTACAACTTCGGTTGGGATTACGATATCAATAAGAAGAATTCACTCGTTGCTTCTGTTCGCTTCGGAGCACGAAATGGCCGCAACTACCAGGACGCCCTTTTCACACAAACATTCATCAACAGCGCCCTCGATACCGCTACGCTGCGCAACGTTGCCGTGAAAGACATCTCGAACAACGTCGACGCCAATCTCACTTACACACGCCTCTTCGATCAGCAGGGCAAAGAGTTCAGCCTCATGACATCGCTGAGCCGCAACAACCGGACGAATGACTTTGTAAACAACATTCTCAACCTGGACGACGAGTCGATCATCAGCCGCCTGAAGAACAACAACGACAGCTATAACCAGGAAGCAACCGTACAGGCCGACTATACCACGCCTTTGGGCAAGAACCAGATAATAGACATCGGTGGCAAGAACATCTCCCGTACCGTTTCGAGCAAGTACCAGTATTTCAACTCTACAGGGAGCGACGGAGAATATGTGCTTAATCCTAACACCTCGCTGTCGAACAATCTCGATTACAATCAAAATGTAACGGCGGGATACCTTTCATATACAGCAACTTTACCAAAAGGCTACTCATTGAAAGCCGGCGGACGTTACGAGTATACAACTATCCATGCCAACCTGAAGGATGAAGAAGAAATCAACATCCCTTCGTATGGTGTGCTGGTGCCTAGTGCAAATCTCTCCAAGAAACTGAAGAACGGTACGATCAAAATAGCATACAATCGCCGCATCCAGCGTCCTTCGATCCAATACCTGAACCCGAACACACAAGCATCGAACAACATAAGCATTTCTGTGGGCAACCCGACCCTTTCCCCGGAATACACCAACAACTACGAATTGGCGTATAGCACTTACATGAAAGGAGCTTCGCTCAATATATCGACCTTCGTCAGGAATACGAACAATGCTATTCAGAGTGTGCGCGACACAGCGACATTTAACGGTAACAGTGTGATCCGGACCACCTACCAGAACATCGGACAGGAGGATGCATACGGTGCAAGTGTTTTCACGAACATCACGATCTCTGAAAAACTTTCGATCAATGGCGGTTCGGATTTTTACTATGCAGTGCTTAACAACAACAATCCGGACCCGGTCTATCATGCCAGCAACGAAGGCTGGGTGGTCAGTGGAAGGATGTTTGGAACCTATAACTTCACCAAGACGTGGGGTCTGCAGTTCTTCGGGTTCTATCGCGGCCGCCAGGTACAACTTCAGGGAACGCAAGGTGGCTTCGGCATCTATAGCCTGAGCTTGAAGAAAGACTTCGCCAACAAGAAAGGAAGTATCGGCTTCGGAGCGGAGAACTTCTTCAACTTCAATGGTTTCAAAATAAAGAACGAAACCGTGTCGCCGGTACTCTTGCAGAACAGCACCAACATCATGCACAACATGAGCTTCAAGGTGAACTTCAGCTTCCGTATAGGGAAGATGAGCTTCGACCAGCGTCCGTCCCGCAGAAGATCGATCAATAACGACGACTTGAAAGACGGCGACGGAGGCGGTGGTGGTGGAATGGACGGCGGACAGCAGCAAGGTGGAGGACAAGGCGGCTTCACCGGCGGGCAACAAGCCGGCAATCGCGGCGGCGCACAACGTCCGGTTACGACAGCACCGGCTGTGAACAACACCGCGCCAGCTGCAGATCCTAAAGCGGCAGTTGACCCGGTTGGAACATGGTCTTACACCGTCGAATCACCCCAGGGTGGTACGGGCACGATCGTGATCAAGAAAGAAGGCGAAGTCTATACCGGTACGATGAGCAACAGCAGGTTCAATCGCGAGAATCCGCTGAAGTCGGTAACAATGAACGGCAACGAGATCACGTTTGGATACGAGAACAGCTTCAATGGCAATACGAACGTCGTTACCATCAAGGCAACGATCAGCGAAAATACAATGAGCGGCATGATGTCGGTGGGACAATTCGGATCCTTCCCGATCAATGCCAAGAGAAACTAAGCAGAATATAGCGCATACTCGCGCGGTGCGCACATTGCGCAGCAACAGTTTTATTTGGTTTGAATTTTTTGGTAAAGGCCCGCTTCGGCGGGCTTTAACTTTTCGCCTCGGCGAGGCCGCGCATCTTCCTCACCCTTTCCGGATCAACCGTCCTCACCACAAACTCCGATCCCTCGTCGGATCCCATGCCCGCGATGTCGGCATTCTTGTATTCCATTTGACTGGGGCGTGACGAGCTTGCGGAGAAGTGTATCTCTTTTGCTTTCGAAACCGAAAGGATGTGCTCAACAGTATTTTCATTGACACCCGATCCTGGCATGATCGCAATGCGGCCGTTGGCTTTGCGGATCAGCTCACCGATCAGCTCTGCTCCTTTCGAAGCTTGCGGTTGCTGTCCCGCGGTGAGTATGCGATCGAATCCGACCTCGATACAATCTTCGAGCGCTTCGAAGGGGTCACGGGTCATATCGAATGCGCGGTGGCAAGTGACTTTCAGCGGCCTTGACTTATCGATCAACTCTTTGCAGCGTTTCTTGTCTATCCGGCCTTCGGGTGTGAGTATTCCGAACACCACGCCATCGACACTGAGTTTCTGGCATTGCCAGATGTCCCGCTTCATGCAATAGAATTCCCAGCTGGTATAACAGAAATCGCCGCCACGGGGACGGATCATGACGAACACGTCGAGGCTTACATTGCCACGGACGACCTCGATGGTCCCGAACGACGGTGTGGTGCCGCCTTCGGCCGGGTTGTCACAAAGCTCTATCCGGTCGGCACCGCCTTCCTGTGCTTTGAGGGCGGACTCTATGTTGTAAACAACTACTTCAAGCTTCATTTTTAATGTACGATTTACGATGTACGATTTAGCTGAAGTAGCTTTTCGATTTAATGACCAGGTGTTGTTGATCGGGCGTTGAGATCGTGTAGGAAAATTCATTGACAGTCGAGTACGCTCCCAACTCCCCATCCTTACTAATTGCCAAAAAAGCCACGCTCAGCTCCTTTGCTCTTGCATCCCCGTTCTTTTTGATCACTCGTTTGATCGCCTCTTCACACGCCTGTTGGGGCGAGCGGCCGTTGCGCATGAGCTCGACGATCGTGTGGCTACCGGCGATGCGGATCATTTCTTCGCCGACACCGGTAGCGGTCGCTGCGCCGACTTCGCCATCCACGAACAAACCGGCGCCGATGATCGGGGAATCACCCACGCGTCCGTGCATCTTGTATGCCATCCCGCTGGTCGTACAGGCGCCGCTCAGGGCCCCGGTCGAATCGAGGGCGAGCATACCGATGGTGTCGTGATTGAACACGCTGGTATCGGGTTTGTACTCCGACTTCTTCAGCCATTCCTTGTATTTCTTTTCAGAGTCTTTCGTTAACAAATTCTCTTTTTTGAAGCCATTCGCCTGGGCGAACATCTCCGCGCCCTTGCCCACCAGCATAACGTGCGGTGTCTTCTCCATCACCAGACGTGCGAGTGATATCACATGGGTATAGCCCTGGACGAATGCAACAGAGCCGCAGTTTCCCTTCTCATCCATGATACAGGCGTCGAGTGTCACCTTGCCATCGCGGTCGGGAAGTCCGCCGTAGCCCACCGAGTTTTCTTTCGGGTTTGCTTCGGGCACACGCGCACCGGCTTCGACGGCGTCGAGGGCGCGGCCGCTGTTCGACAGGACGGCCCATGCCGCCTTGTTCGCTTCCACGTTCGGCCAGGTAGAGATAACGATCGGTCCGCCGGCCGGCGCCTTTGCAAACAGTTTGGACAAGGGTAAAGCTGCGAGTGACGTTGATGCCAGAAGAAATTTGCGACGGGATGAGTTCATGGGCGATTTATTTCGCCTGCCTATCCGGCAGACAAGGCTCAATTTAATCAATTATCCTCCTCGCAAGCCGGTAGCGTTTGGCGTAATAATCCTGGGAAAGATCGGTCTCGATAACGCCGAGCGACGTCGACGCGTGAATGAATTTTACATTACTGCGGCGGACGTCGGTAACGAGGCCCACGTGAGTAACCTTGCGGCGGCGTTTGCCGGTTGCAAAAAATACCAGGTCGCCAGGCTGAAGATCTTTTTGTTTGATCTTCTCTCCTACCGAAGACTGGTCTTCGGCCGACCGTGGGAGTGAAAGATCGATGGAACGGAATGCATTGATGGTCAAGCCCGAACAATCGAGGCCGGAACGCGAGGTACCACCGTATTTATAGGGTGTCCCCATGAAGGTGCGGGCTGCGGTTATTACCTCATCAACCTGCTTGGCGCGGACGCGGGCTTTCTGTGACGCACAGCTTGCCGTTAGTAATAAAATGATAAGAAGACAGAAAGGACCGGAAAGATGGATTTGCGTAATTTTGCGTCTCGGTAAAACCATAACCTTCACAAAGTTAGCATTAAATGGGATTCATTAAAGAAATTGACGCTCCGCGGGCCGCTCCTGTTACCCTGGCACCGGAGATGATCGATCAATTGAGGGCCGTTGTTGGTGATGAACATATATTCCTGGATGAACAACGTAAGCATGACTATGCTCATGATAAGACCGAGGATTATTTTTTCATGCCGGCTGCCGTCGTGCGTCCCGCCACTACGAAGGAAGTAAGCGATATACTAAGGATATGCAATAACTATAGGGTTCCCGTTACCCCACGCGGCGCAGGTACAGGTCTCGCCGGCGGCGCCATACCTACTCATCAGGGTGTTGTATTGTCGCTGGAACGGTTCAACAAAATCATCGACATCGATGAGCTCAACCTGCAGGCTACCGTGGAGCCGGGTGTGATCACCGAAGTGTTTCAGAACGCCGTAAAATCGAAAGGTCTCTTCTACCCGCCCGACCCCGCGAGCAAGGGCTCATGTTTTTTGGGGGGGAACCTGGCCAACAATTCCGGTGGCCCGAAGGCTGTCAAGTATGGCGTTACCCGCGATTATGTTCTGAATCTCGAAGTCGTACTGGCTTCAGGCGAGGTTATCTGGACGGCAGCGAATGTGCTGAAGAACTCCACCGGCTACAACCTCACGCAGCTGATGTGCGGAAGTGAGGGAACGCTGGGCATCGTCACGAAGATCGTATTCAAGCTCAGAGGGTATCCGCAGAAAAATGTTTTAATGATGATCCCCTTCGCTACCAATGAGGAAGCTTGCAAGGCGATTGCGGCCATCTTCGTAGCAGGCATCAATCCATCGGGTGTGGAATTCTTCGAGGCAGAGGCAGCGGAGAAAACATACGAGTATTGCATCAAGGTGCTCAACAGTCCGATCACCACGAAGGTGACGGAAGGCATGCAGTCATACTTGCTGTGCGAGCTTGACGGGAACGACGAAGAGGTGTTGATGCGCGATGCCGAACGGGTGATGAGCGTTGTCGAGAAATTCAACTCCGCCGAAGTGTTGTTCGCGGACACCACGGCCCAGAAAGACGAGCTGTGGAAGCTTCGAAAGAATATATCTCCTGCCCTGCACTGGTATTGTTTGAATAAGTCGGATGATGTCGTGGTCCCACGGTCCAACATGCCGAAGCTGATCGCCGGGATCAAAGAGATCGGCCGTCGTTACAAGTTCAACACCGTTTGCTTCGGCCACCTGGGCGACGGCAATCTTCACGTGAATATCCTGAAAGAAGACCTCGACGACAATTATTGGAACACCAAAGTCGATGAAGGCATCGGTGAGATCTTCAAGCTAACGGTAAGTCTTGGCGGAACGCTCTCCGGTGAACACGGGATTGGTATTGCGAAGCGGCCGTTCATGCCGATAGCAGTAGGTGAGATCAATCTCGAGTTGATGAGAGGTATCAAAAAAGTATTTGATCCAAATGGAATTTTGAATCCCGGAAAGATATTCTGATTGAAAGATATGAGGTTTGTTTGCATTTTAATCGCCCTACTGCTCTTTGAGTCTTGTCAAGAAAGCAAGGATCCCTCGAAACCAGAAAATTGGACCGTAACCACATTTGCGGGCTCCACAAAGGGTCTCGAAGACGGCCCGCTTGCAACGGCCAAATTCAAATATCCATACAGTCTCGCTATGGCGTCCAACGGCGACGTGTACGTTACCGACCATGAAAACTTTTGTATCAGAAAAATCTCGAATGGAAATGTAACGACCATTGCCGGCACCGGGCAGTATGGTGTAGGGAGCGGACCCGCCGGTACAACCTCCATTCAAGAACCGAACGGCATCGTCGCAACCGGCACGGGTGCAATCTACTTTTCGACCAGCAGTTACATTATTAAAGTTGAAAATAGTGAGACCACGATTGTGGCAGGAGGACCCGCAATGCAAGATGGCAAAGGAATGGAGGCGGGCTTTATAAATGCCGCCGGAATGACCCTTGGCAATGACAATGCCATCTATATTGCCGATCAATACAATAATGCAATCAGGCGAATGACCTTGAGTGACTATGATGTAACGACCATCGCGGGAAAAATACCAAATGGACAAAATCCAACTACAACCGGATTAACGGATGGAGTTGGAAGCGAGGCTCGCTTTAAACGGCCGGTTGATATTTGCTTGGCAGCCGATGGCTCATTTTACGTAGCTGACGAAGGTAATAGTCTTATAAGAAAAATTTCTGCGAATCATACGGTCACAACAATAGCAGGCGTCGGAGGTGCAAATGCAATAACGGTAGAGGCAAGCGGAAGGTTGTTTGCGATAAGTTCTGGAAGCATGTTGGTTGCTGTCGAGGATGCGAACGTGGTCCCTCTTTATGGAGGTCAGAATTCCCACCTTCTTGGCGGTGCCGGTGATGTGGTCATTGCCCCCGACGGAAGCCTCCTTATCTGCGATGGGCTCAATAATCGCATAGCGCGGGCAGTCAGGAATTAACTGGACAGATATTCCTGAACGCCTTCCTTAACGGAATTGAACGTCCCGGTAAGAATCTCCTCATCGTCTTCCAGCAGTGTCACCCTAAACCCGCTCAACTCCGAACAAAAAGAGGAGATCGGAACAACACAAACGCCCTTCGCGCCAAGCAGGTAATACACGAATCTCTTGTCGAGCGGCATTTTTTCTTTGGTCCATCCTTCCACCAGGCTACGGATCTTATTGTTGCCGATCTTCAGCGTCTGCCCTTCCTTTAACACACCATCTCTGAAAATAATCGTGTTGTAAAAGGCCCCGTAGGTTTCGTTAAAAGTAAGCTGCGGCACACTACCCAGTATGCCCGACACGATCTTGCTGCGGCGACCAATGTTTTCGTTGGTCTGTTGCCGGTACGATTTATACCTGCTGTCGCCGAGTATTTCGGGTATCGCCAGCTGGGGAAGCTTGGTCGAGCATACCTCGATCATTTTCGCATTGTCCAGCGCTTCACAGAAACGATTGAAGTCGGAATCCTTGTCGCGATTGTAATACTCCATCCATCCGCAACGCGACCCCGGCCACGGCACCTCTTTTGAAATCCCCTTCATGGAGATTCCCGGGACATCTTCGATCACCTCGGCCAGGGAATATGCCCTTGCACCGTTGTAAGTAATATTGATGTAGATCTCATCGGCAATTAAAAACAACCCGAACTCCCGCGCGATAGCGACAATCCTTTTCAGCGTCTCCAACGGATATACCATGCCCGTAGGATTGTCGGGATTGATGATGAGTATACCGATGATAGTCGGGTTGTACTTCACTTTCTGGTACAGGTCATCGAGATCCGGCAGCCAGCGGTTGTTGGGGTCCAGCAAATACGTGAGCGGGTTGTGATTGGCGTGGGCTCCTTCGGCGCTGGAGTGGGTACTGTATGCCGGCGAGGGTCCGATCACCCGGCTGGTGGGAAGGATATACTGGTACACTTTGGCGATCGCGTCACCGAGTCCATTGAAAAAACAGATGTCCTCTGCGGTGATCTGTGCACCACCCAGGGCGTTGGTCTGGGCAGCGAGGAACTCGCGGGTTTTCAGAATGCCCTTCGAAGGGCAATAGCTATAGGTGTCGTCCTGACTAACGAGACCGGCGATGACATCCTTGATCCACACGGGCATCTTATGGTGCTTCTGAATCGGGTCGCCGATGTTCTCCCAAATAATCGGCAGCCCCATCGACTGGAGTTGATTCGCCTTTTTGGCGATCTCCCGGATCTCGTAGCTCAGCTCGCTTGCACCTTCGCTCAATAATTTTTGTCGCATCCCAAATCTGTTTGTCGACAAAAGTAAATGTTCACGGCGGATTTCATCGCCAGACATACAGAACATCTCGGCTGCAACCCGCACCTTTTATTTATCTTGCCCCAATGTGCGGCATCACCGGCATCTTCGCTTTCAACCTCATCGGGAAACTCCATAAGGTCAACGTCACCGCCGCCACGATGGCGATGGAGAAGCGCGGGCCGGACTTCCAGGATATACACCTCGAAGAATGGGTGGCGCTCGGCCACAGACGACTGAGTATCATCGACACGCGCACTGTCGCCAATCAACCGATGTGGGATGAGTCGAAACGGTACTGCATCATCTTCAACGGCGAGATCTTCAATTACAAAGAGCTACGGAAACACCTCCAATCGAAGGGAGTCGCCTTCGTCACCGAGTCTGACACCGAAGTTCTCCTGAAACTCTGGATCTTTGAAAAAGAAAAAGCCCTCGATAAGCTAAACGGTTTCTTCGCTTTCTGCATTTACGACCGGCAGGATCAAACCATGTTCCTCGCCCGCGACCGCTTCGGCATCAAGCCACTCCTTTACCAGTTCGACGAGGACAAATTTGTTTTCGCGTCGGAGATGAAATCGATCCTTGCTTATGGCGTCGAGAAGGCCATCGATTACTCCTCGCTGTATCTTTACTTGCAGCTCAACTACGTTCCCGGTTCCGATTCGATCTTCACGACGATAAAGAAACTTCCGCCCGGGCATTACATGACCGTCTCACGTGGAAAGCACGAGACCTCTAAATACTACAGCATTCCCTACAATGCCGGATCGGCGGAGCGGAACACGCTGCCATATGGAAATGCGAAAGAAAAACTAAAGACCCTGCTCGAAGAGTCGGTAAAGAAACGACTGGTGGCCGACGTACCACTCGGTGCATTCCTAAGCGGAGGGATCGATTCGTCCATCATCTGTGCACTGGCTGTCAAGCACAAGCCCGACCTTCAAACATTCTCCATCGG
Organism: Cyclobacteriaceae bacterium; assembly: GCA_035318625.1. Classification (GTDB taxonomy): domain Bacteria; phylum Bacteroidota; class Bacteroidia; order Cytophagales; family Cyclobacteriaceae; genus ELB16-189. The sequence continues at coordinate 299,374 of DATHEL010000009.1, read as the reverse complement.
TTATCGCGATGAGAAATTTTTCGATGAAACGCGCTACGCCAACCTCGTAGCTAAAAAGCTCAAGACCAAGCACACGGTCTTCTCGTTGACGAATGCCGACCTGTTCAACCATGTCACCTCGATACTGGATTACATCGATGAACCTTTCGCCGATTCCTCGGCTATCGCGGTGAACATCCTTGCGCGGGAGACACGCAAACATGCGACGGTAGCCCTTTCCGGCGATGGCGCCGACGAGCTGCTCGCCGGCTACAACAAGCACGAGGCATTCTACCGGATGACGCATCCCGGCATGACAGAAAACCTTGCGGTGATGCTGGCACCGATGGCCAAATGGTTTCCTCAATCACGGAACAGCGGTCTTGCAAACACATTCCGGCAACTGGCGAAATATCGCGAGGGGAAGAACATGTCGCAGCCCGACCGCTACTGGCGGTGGGCAACATTCGCCGACAAAGACCAGGCAATGAACCTGCTCCATCCCGACCTCCGCACAACATTCTGGTTGAAAGACTACGTAGCCCGGCGCAAAGACATTCTGTCGACCATCCCGGAGAACGGGACCATGAACGATATCCTGCTGACCGACATGAGGCTGGTGCTCCCCGGCGACATGCTCACGAAAGTCGACATGATGAGCATGGCCAACTGTCTCGAAGTACGCACACCGTTCCTGGACTTCGAAGTGGTGAATTTTCTCTTCTCTCTGCCGGGTGATTTCAAGATCCACAAAACCGTCCGAAAGAGAATTCTCCGCGATACCTTCCGTGATATCCTTCCGTCTCAACTTTACAATCGTCCGAAGAAAGGTTTCGAAGTCCCGATGCTCAAATGGCTTCGCAATGAAATGAAGTCGTTGATCAACGACGACCTGCTATCGCAAAAGACCATCGAGGATCAGGGGATATTCTATTATCCTGAAATTGACAGGTTGAAACAGCAACTCTATTCCTCCAATCCCGGCGATGTTCACGCAAGGATCTGGGGACTGGTTGTATTCCAGTGGTGGTACAAGAAATTTATTAAGACTACTTCGAGTCGCGCAGCGTAACGGTCCTGTTGAACACAAGCTTGTCCGGGGTCGAATCCGGATCGGGACAGAAATATGCTAACCTCATAAACTGAAAGCGATCTTCCATCGTGGCATTCTTCAGGCCCGGTTCGGCATAAGCAGTCAGTATTTTCAACGAATCAGGATTGATGCTGTCTTTAAAATCATCGACGGTGTTCATGTCCTCCACGGTGAAGAGACGTTCGTACTGGCGGATCTCGACAGGGATCGCCTCCGCGACGCTTACCCAGTGGATAACTCCCTTGACGTGGATACCGGACGTGTCGGAACCGCTCCGGCTCTCGGGGATATAGGTACAACGAAGCTCCTTAATCGTTCCGTCGCCGTTCTTCACCACTTCCTCGCACCTGATGATGTAGGCGCTCTTCAGCCTCACCATTTGTCCGGGCGACAAACGGAAATATTTTTTCGGAGGAATCTCGATGAAATCTTCCTGTTCGACATATATCTCGCGGCTGAAAGGCATCTCCCGCTCACCGCCGTTCGGGTCTTCGGGATTGTTTTCCATTTTCACCATTTCACCTCGGTCGGGATAATTGGTGATGACAACTTTCAAAGGATTCACAACAACCATTCTGCGTAGCGATATCTTATTGAGATGTTCGCGAACACAGAATTCCAGCAGGCTCAGGTCGATAAGGTTGTCGCGCTTCGCAACACCGATCTTATCGCAGAACTCCCGGATGGCTTCGGACGTATAGCCTCTTCGCCGCACGGCGCTGATCGTCGGCATCCGGGGGTCATCCCATCCGTTGACGATCTTTTCGGTGACCAGCTGCAGCAGCTTGCGCTTGCTCATCACCGTGTAGGTCATATTCAGCCTGGCAAACTCATACTGTTTCGACGGATATATCTCCAGTTTCTCGATGAACCAATTATAAAGCTCCCGGTGCGGAATGAATTCCAGGGTACAAATACTGTGTGTTACCTCTTCGATAGCATCGCTCTGGCCGTGGGCGAAGTCATACATCGGATAAATACACCAGTCGTTTCCGGTACGATGATGGTGGGCGTGTTTGATGCGGTAAAGGATCGGGTCGCGCATGTGCATATTCGCGTGCGCCATGTCGATCTTTGCGCGAAGGACCTTCTCACCGTCTTTATATTTTCCGCCCTTCATCTCTTCGAAGAGCTGCAGGTTGGTTTCAACGGAGCGGCTACGGAAAGGGCTATCGGCTCCCGCGGTGGTGGGTGTGCCCTTTAGCGCTGCGATCTGTTCGCTGGTGCTGTCGTCGACATAAGCGAGGCCTTTCTTCACCAGCTTTACAGCGAACTCATACAGGTTTCCGAAATAATCGGACGCATACAGCTCTTCCGCCCATTGAAACCCGAGCCACTTCACGTCGTTCTTGATACTGTCGACATACTCGGTCTCCTCCTTGATGGGATTGGTATCGTCGAAGCGCAGATTGGTCTTGCCGCCGAACTCGAGGGCGAGTCCGAAGTTGAGGCAAATACTTTTGGCATGGCCCAGGTGCAGATAGCCGTTCGGTTCGGGAGGAAAACGGGTAACAACACTCGTATACTTCCCTGCTTTCAGGTCGCCATCGATAATCTCTTCGAGGAAGTTTGGGCCTTTTTCGTCGGTCATCTATAATGATTTAAAGGGTTCAAAAATACGAAAATGTTCTTCACGGGGTTCAATGTTCAAAGTTCAAGGTTCAAAGTCAACCCATGTCACGACGATCGAAACACCATTGAAGGTCTCCTTGGTGTAGCGATTAAGTCAACATAGTGCTTATCTGAACCTTGAACCTTGAACTTTTGTCCAAACGGCCTAGTTACGTCAACAGATATTATATTCGCCTTCCTATGGGAACCCTGTACGTAAAAAACATGGTCTGCGACCGTTGTCGTATGTCTATCGAACAGGTTCTCGATAAGATGAAGATTCCCTATCGCCGTATCGACCTGGGCGAGATCGAGCTGACTAACGAACCGGACGAAAAGTTCCTGGAAGAATTCCGGCAGAACATTACCCCACTGGGATTCGAACTGATCGAAGACAAAAATTCCCGCACAATCTCGAAAATAAAATCAACCGTTATAGACCTCGTGCGCGGAAACAGTCCCGCCCATGCGAAAAAGATCAAGCTCTCGACTTACCTGTCGGAGACGATCGGGAAAGATTATCATACCCTCAGCAGCCTGTTCTCCGGTGTCGAAGGAGTGACCATCGAACAGTTCCACATTCTACAAAAGATCGAGTACGTGAAGGAGCTTCTGGCCTACGACGAATTGTCCCTCAGCGAAATTGCTCACAAGCTGCAATACAGCAGCGTGCAGCATTTGTCCAACCAGTTTAAAAAGGTCACAGGACTCACGCCCAGTCATTTCAAGTCTATCAGGCATGGGCGGCGGACGTCGATAGATAAGGTTTAACTACACCTTATAACTCTTCCCTAAAATTCTGTACATCCGGGCCCACGGTTGGCCGTATCTTTACAATATGAAACACACGTACGAAATCACCGGGATGACCTGTAGCGGATGTGCCGCCACCGTCCAAAAAGCCCTCCAGAAAGTCGAGGGTGTTTCCGGTGTGACCATCGACCTGCAGAAATCGCAGGCGGAGGTCGAGATGAAACACCATGTAGCTACCCCTGCCCTGCAGGCTGGATTAGCTGCCTATCCTTCTTATGTTTTAAGTGAGTCGGGGGACATGACGATGACTCATGTGCCGGCAATTTCCGGAAGCATCGTCTGGACAGACATCAACGTGTGGGGCCGTGCTGCTTTTAATACCGTCAACTGCCTGATCGGTTGTTCGATCGGTGACTTCGCGATGATCATTTTCCTTCAAAAGTACTACCCGGGAACACCGATGACGGTACAGATGGGTCTCGCCGTGATTGCCGGACTGATGACGTCCGTTGCCTTCGAGACCATACTCCTCCGCACGCGCGAAAAGTTTGCCTGGAGAGCAGCCCTACAGACTGCTTTTTCGATGTCATTCATATCGATGGTCGCCATGGAAGTTGTAATGAATTCTACCGACTTCATGCTGACCGGCGGTAAAGCCGCTTTTGGAAATCCAATGTACTGGACAGCGCTGTTGGTCTCCATGGTTGCGGGTTTCCTGGCGCCACTGCCCTATAACTATTATAAGTTGAAGAAATACAATCAGGCATGTCACTGAAGTGGAAATCGTTTGTATTGATGTTGTTGGCTGGCTTCACCGCATTTGCCCAGCATGATCACGCGGGTATGGAGCACGGAGATCAGATGGATCACGCGGATCATACCATGTCTCACGCTTTCTCCTTAAGTCTTCCGATGAACCGAAATGGCTCGGGTACCGGCTGGCTGCCGGATCAAACTCCCATGTACGCGTGGATGACCGGAAAGGATCGCTGGAGCTACATGCTGCACGGCGCCATATTCGTAAGGCAGAGCTTTCAGAATTTAAACAACAACTACCGCAATGGCGGGAAGAACTTCGATGCACCGGCATGGATCATGGGTATGGCCCAATACCAGACCAGGCACAACGGACTGTTTTTGTTTCGTGCAATGATGTCGCTCGACCCCGTGACGGTCGGCGGCAATGGATATCCATTGTTGTTCCAATCGGGAGAAACCTACAACGGTGTTCCGTTGGTGAACAGGCAACACCCACACGATCTGTTTTCGGAGCTGGCGGTCGGCTACACTCAAAAGGTGAACGACGATCTCGATGTTTCGCTATACTTAGCCTATCCCGGGGAACCTTCGATAGGCCCTACGGCCTTCATGCACCGGATCTCGAGTCTGAACAACCCCGACGCTCCACTCGGTCATCATTGGCAGGATGCCACCCACGTTACTTTCGGAGTAGCGACGTTGGGCGTCCGCTACAAGAAATTCAAGCTCGAAGGTTCATCGTTCACCGGGCGTGAGCCGGACGAAGACCGTTATGATCTCGATAAGCCACGGTTCGACAGCTACAGCTATCGCCTGTCATTCGCCCCATCGGACAACTTTGTTCTCCAGGCTTCGAAGGCATTCATCAAGAGCCCCGAGCCGCTCGATCCCGACGAGAACGTCGATCGTACAACATTGAGCGTCATCTATGCCAAACGCCTGGACGACGACCGTCACCTGACCGGCGCGGCAGTGTGGGGACTTAACCAGGGCGGCGGTCATCACAGGGAACATTCCATTCTGGTGGAGTCCAATTATCAGCACAAGCGTGTCGCACTCTACGGCAGGTACGAGTTCGTGGAAAAGTCACCACATGAGCTTCAACTGCCATTGATCAACGAGGATATCATTCCCATCCATGCCTTTACGCTGGGAAGCAACTATCAGCTTGGGGCGTGGCTCGGCACAAGCACTGCCCTTGGTGTGCAGGCGACCGTGAACAAGACTCCCGGTTCCATCGAGGAAACGTACGGAAAGACTCCACTTTCTGTGGAAGCCTATGTCCGTGTGATCCCTGTAATCATGAAACAGGGAAAGGGTCGTTAAAAAGAGATTAAACCGGCCGTCCTGGCGCCAAAAAATATATTTCCCGTGCATTCGTCTAGGGTTATATTGGTATCTTTAGGAGGCTATGCAATTCGGGATTTCACATTTCAGGCTCGCCTGCGCGACGCGCTTTGGTGAAGCGAGGCTTTTTTCGGGCGTAGCGCGCACGGTCCTACCACAATCTCCTGCTGAAAACTTCTTATTGTCCACTATTAACATCATGGGAATATTGGTTCCCGAATTCTAAACTACGGAGACCAGAAGATGCTATTGTACACATTCCTGGATGTATTCAGTCCCGAGGAGATTATCCGATTCGGAGGAGTTACCCTGTTGCTGCTGATCGTCTTTTGTGAGACCGGGATATTCTTTGGATTTTTTCTTCCCGGCGATTCCCTTTTGTTCACCGCCGGATTGCTCACCAATCACAGGATCCTCGACGTGCCTGTCTGGGAACTCATTTTACTCGTCACCATCGCAGCTGTCGCCGGTTCGACTGTGGGCTACATGACCGGAAGATGGACGCATGGGTATCTAAGCAAACGAAAAGAGAATTTCTTTTATAAGAAAGAATACATGGACATGACCCGCGCATTCTACAGAAAATACGGCGCTATGGCTTTTATTATGGGAAGATTTCTTCCTGTGGTGAGAACATTCGTGACCATTATGTCGGGGATGGTACGGATCGACTTCAAGATCTTTTTTATTTTCAATGTTATCGGAGTGGCGATATGGGTGATCACCATGGTATTGAGCGGGTATATGCTTGGAAACATCTTCCCGAATATTCTCGATTACATAGAGATCATCGTAATTGGTATGATCGTCATCACGGCGATACCGATCATTCTGCAATTCAGAAAACACCGGGCAGCCAATGCCGCCAAGTCCGGGCCGAACAAGTAATCACTTCCCGTAAATATCATTCAACACTCCGGCCAGCCTGACGCCGGCAGCGAGCAGCCTTTCCCGCACCAGGGGAAGATTCTTATAAGAATATTCGTAGCCGAGACTTCCGTTGCCGATGTCGTACATCTGTTTGCGATAGTTCATCGATTCGTTCGCCCAGTCGCGAATCGTGCCACTCTGAAGTCTTCTGACGGTGCCTTCGTCCGGAGTACCCAGTGATTGTGCGAATTCGGTGTAGCTGAGCTTTGTGCCGTCGATAATATCAGAATCCCAAACCCGGTGAAGATTTGAATTCCCGCCAAACCATTTTACCTGGACTTTATTGCCACCCGAATCATCGCAACAGCCTACGTGTAACGGCTGATGCATGTCGCCGATAAGGTGCACGAGGAATTTCAGGTCCTGTATCTCCGTCATACGGTCGAGCTTGCCCGATTTAAGCTCGGCGATCAGCCGTTCGATCGTCATAATGACATCGCCGTGGGGGTTCTTTTTCGACTGCTCGTAGGTCTGGCCGGTCTCCACGGTAACCCAATGAAAGTCGGAAGCATAATTGTAAGTGGAGTCCGACCGGACCTCGTCCATCCAGGTGCTGACCATGGCCAGTGACTCCTGCCCGAGCAGGGTCTCGATCTTCTTCTTTGCTTTTTTGTTCAGGTGATTGCTGGCTATCATACCGGTAACCCGGTGGCCGGTTGGCCCCCAGCCGAATGACTGACAAACAAAGACCATGATCAAAAGGGTTGTAAATAAAGGGCGCATTGGAAGAAATTTTAACGTTCTAAAAATGCGAAGAAAAAAGCCGACTCACATTATTCGTACATTAATTATTAACTTAACGTCAATCACTCCGAATGCCGAAGTTCATTGTCGTAGATCACCCCGAATCCTGGAGTTTTACGCTGGAAGACGTTGAGATCATTTCTCCTGAGAATTATATCAGCGGCGAATCGTACCAGACTTCCAAAAATCTTAAAGTCCTTAACCTGTGCAGGTCGTACCAATACCAGAGTGAAGGCTACTATGTGTCGTTGCTGGCCGAAGCCCGCGGCCATAAAGTGCTCCCCGGCGTGTCGACAATCCAGGATCTGCGGTTTCCTTCCATCCTCCGCGAAGACTCCATGGACTTCGACAATCTGATACAGACAACTTTCAAAAGCGAGCCTTACGACAAAGTTGAATTCAACATCTATTTCGGGATGACTCGGTCGGACGTGCTGAACAAGCTCGCGCAACAGCTGTTCCAGATGGTACAGGCGCCATCGCTACGCGCGGTGTTCTCGAAAAAGACAAAATGGGTGCTTCAGAACATCCGCCCCATCAGCGTGAACGAAGTACCGGAAGTGGACCGGCCGCTCCTGGTTAGCTCGCTCGAACGGTACTTGCAGCGCCGCAGGGATTACCGCAACGGCAAAAAGAAGTACGATCTCGCCATACTCGTCAACCCCGACGACAAACATCCTCCGTCCGATGACCGCGCACTGAAGAGATTTTACAAAGCCGCCGTAGAGACAGGCTTCAATACGGAGTTCATCACCAAAGACGACTTCGACCAGCTCATCCAGTACGACGCGTTGTTCATTCGTGAGACAACGAACGTCAATCACCACACTTTCCGGTTTTCAAAAAAAGCACAGTCATTGGGACTCGTTGTGATCGACGACCCCGGATCGATACTGAAGTGCACCAACAAAGTCTATCTCTTCGAGCTGCTTCACTCAAACAAGGTCCCCATACCACAGTCGTTTGTTATCACAGATGAGAACTGCGACGATCTCGATAAGAAACTCAGTTTCCCATTCATCCTCAAGCAACCGGACGGAGCGTTTTCCGTGGGAGTTCACAAGATCAACAACGTAGCGGAGTACGAACAGGTGCGTAAGAAGATGTTTGAGAAGTCGGACCTGTTGATCGCCCAGGAATTCCTTCCCACTCAGTTCGACTGGCGAGTGGGCATCATCGCCGACCAGGTGATCTATGTATGCAAATACTATATGGCTTCGAAGCACTGGCAGATCGTGAACTGGAGCGCCAACGAGAAATCCAGGGACGGCGAGGTTGAATCGGTACCCGTTGACCAGGCCCCCTCCGGACTTCTCCGGACCGCTTTGAAGGCTACGGCGCTAATCGGATCGGGGCTGTATGGTGTCGATATGAAAGAGGTGGATGGAAAGTTTTTCGTGATAGAGATTAACGACAACCCGAATATCGATGCGGGTACGGAAGACAAGATCCTGAAGGACAAACTTTACACAGCGATCATGGAAGTGTTTCTCGATAAAATCAAGTCAGCGAAATGACACTGCATCTTTTCGAAGCCTTCGGGATAGAGCTGGAGTACATGATCGTTGATCGTGATACACTGGAAGTACAGCCGATAGCAGACGAGTTGCTGAAAAGCATGACGGGAAGCTACTCGGGTGATTTTGAGAATGGAATGGTGACGTGGTCGAATGAGCTGGTGCTGCATCTGATCGAGCTCAAGTGTACGAAACCTGAGAGCGACCTGGCAGCGCTGGAGCAGTCGTTCCACCAAAATATAAAACAGGTCAATCAAATTCTTTCGAAGTGGAATGCCATGCTTTTGCCGACAGCAGCCCACCCGACGATGGACCCATTGCTTCATACGAAGCTCTGGCCGCACGACAAAAACGAGATCTATTCGATCTACAATAAAATATTCGACTGCCGTGGACATGGGTGGGCGAATCTCCAAAGCACCCATCTCAACCTTCCTTTCAACGGCGATGAGGAGTTCGGTAAGCTTCATTCGGCTATCAGGGTCATACTCCCGTTACTGCCGGCGCTCTGTGCAAGCTCTACTGTGCTCGATGGAAAATTAACGGAGCAGTTAGATGCACGGATGTGGTATTACAAACACAATCAAAAAGCCATTCCGTCAATTACAGGATCGATTGTTCCCGAAGCAGTGTTCACGAAAGAAGAATACGAGCAGGAGATATACAGCAAAATCGCCATCGATATTCAGCCGCATAACGAAAACGATATTCTCGACCCGGTGTGGGTGAACTCACGCGGCGCGATGGCCAGGTTTGATCGAGGGTCGGTGGAGATAAGGGTCATGGACATTCAGGAATGCCCAGCGGCGGACATGGCCATTCAGCGTTTTGTGATCTCAGCCCTAAAAAAATTGGTAACGGTCGATCGCAAGAATATAACGACAGAGGCGCTCGCCACAAAGCTCGACGAGGTCGTTTACAACGGCATGGATACTATGGTTACCGATCGCGATTGGCTTGCTGTTTTCAATATGAAGAAACCAAGTTCCGTTCGCGAGATCCTGGGATCTCTCTCCGATAACAACCCGGTTATTCAAACCATTCTTCAACAGGGCAACCTGTCCACACGGATCAGAAAATCGTTGAACGGCGACCTTTCTAAAAAAAGTATTCATCACACATGGCAAAGTCTTTCAAAATGCCTCGAGAATAACAAAATGTTTACACCCTAAGGTCAGGATGCGGTACGACTACATCATATCCGGAGCTGGATGTGCAGGAATGAGCTTGCTGGTGCGAATGATCCATTCTGGAAAGTTTACCGACAAAAAGATCCTGGTGATCGACCGTGAGCTAAAGCCCCGCAACGACCGCACCTGGTGTTTCTGGGAAAAGGAAGACGGGCTTTTCGATCCAATCGTATTCAGAAAATGGACGGAACTGAATTTTTACGGGGAGAATTTCGAGAGTCTGCTGAACATCACACCGTACACCTACAAGATGATCCGTGGCGGCGACTTCTATCGTTACTGTTTCGAAGTGATCAAAACTGCTCCCTATGTCGAGCTTAAAGAGGGGAAGATCACATCGGTAGAGCCGCTCAGGGACGGTGTCGGGATTACGATTGGAAGCATGAAATTCGAGGGCTCTTATTGTTTCAACAGCGTTCTGTTCGGAGGACCGCCGCCCGTGCACGGGGCACAATTTTATTTCCTGAAACAGCATTTCAAAGGGTTGGTGATCCGTACGGAGAACCCCGTGTTCAATCCGTCTGTCGCAACGTTGATGGACTTCAGGCCGCCGCAGGAACACGGGACCACGTTTGCCTACGTGCTTCCGTACTCCGAAACTACCGCATTGGTCGAGTACACTTTGTTCACCAGGGATCTTTTGAAACCCGAGGAGTATGATACTGCGCTGAAGACTTACATAGAAGCGCATGTCACCAAAGAGCCATACACGATCGAGGAATCGGAGTTCGGTATGATCCCCATGACCAACTTTCCGTTCAAGCCTTACGAAGGACGCATCGTGAACATCGGAACAGCCGGCGGGCAAACGAAGCCTTCGAGCGGTTACACATTCCAGTTTATACAGAAGTACACCAGGAACATCGTGGACACGATGATCGCCTCGGGCCAGCCTGTCATAGCCGACTCCACAAGCAACCGGTTTTCATTTTATGATTCCACCCTGCTTCAGGTCCTGGACCGAAAAAAGGTTGAAGGAAAACGCTTGTTTACCGACCTCTTCCGTCATGGCGATGTACAAACGGTATTGAAATTCCTCGACAACGAAACATCGTTCCGCGAGGACATCAATATCATGCGGCGACTACCGAAGGGCAAATTTGCGATGGCCGCCCTCCGGGAGATCTTTAAAGTCTGATCCGGACGCATTAGATTCTCTTCTAATCGGAATTTTATGAGAAAAATAAAGGCCTGGATCAGGCTATTGCTCGGTTTTTCCCAAACCGAAACAAATGCTTTTATCATTTTGCTTCCGTTGATGTTTATAGTCATCATTTCAGAGCCGGTTTACCGTACGTACTTCATGTACAATAAACCTGGTGATATTCAGGATACAAAAAGGCTGGACAGTCTGATAGCAACATGGGACTGGCCCGACGGGAAAAAACGGGACAGTGTCGTCTTGTTCGCCTTCGATCCGAACACGGCAACCAAGGAAGAGTTGACGCAGCTCGGAATTCCATCGCGTACCGCTTCGGGTATCATCAACTACAGGAACAAAGGCGGAAGGTTTAAGGCGAAGAGTGATCTGAAAAAAATGTATGGGCTCGATACAAACGTTTATGCCTCACTCGTGCCACACATACGACTGCCGGAACGATCCAACACTATTCATCGCTCATCAAAACCGGCGAAAAAACAGGTTGAGAAATTCGATCTTAATCTAGCCGACACCACTCAGTTAAAATCTATCTATGGTATCGGCCCGGTAATTGCCCGCCGTATCACCTCCTACAAGTCGAGTCTGGGTGGTTTTATTATGCTCGATCAACTGTACGAAGTCTGGGGATTGGACTCCGCAACTGTGCGGCGCCTGTCGGAAAAAACTGTCATTGCACCCGGTTTTATGCCCAACAAACTGCCAATTAATCATTGTGGCGAGCAAGAACTGGCCCGCCATCCGTACATACGGACTAAACTAGCCCGTGCAATCGTTAATTATCGGTTTCAACATGGAAATTTCGCGGCTGTAGACGACCTCACGAAAATCGCCGGTGTGGACGAAAAAGCCTTTCATCGCATTAAACCTTACATAACAATAGAGTAGCTTTGGAACGTACCATAAAATTGGAAAAAGAAGCGACCAAGAACCTTCTCAGGAACTTTCTGCGACGGCTGACCAACCTGTCGGGAAGGAATCGTTCATTATTTCTTCCTCGTCTTTATGCCGAGCAATTCATCGATGTTCATTCGTTCACGTTCCTGAAAAACCGGAGCTCATTTTCAATCATCGAAAATCTTATAGCGGGAAAGGGCTCGTTGCTTTGCGCCGAGGTCGATAGCCGGATGGAAGCCAACAACGTTGCCAGCCGGAAGCTTAAAGTTTTACAAAGAACCGACAAGTTCCTATTCGATGAGCGCGGCTCGCGCGACCTGTATGTGGGCTGGCCGTTCGTTCACGGCAAGTTCCTCGACGGCACCCTGGTGCGATGCCCGCTACTTTACTTTCCCGCGGAGCTGAAGCTCGAGGAAGGTCAGTGGAGCCTGCATTTGCGCTCGGATGTGGACCTGACTTTTAATAAGTCGTTCCTGCTCGCTTACTCTTTTTACAACAGGGTACAGCCCAACGAAGCCCTCCTCGAAGAGGATTTCGCCGATTTTGATAAGGACAGCACTGTTTTCCGCTCATCGGTTTATCAAATGCTCCAGAAGAACAACCTGGAGGTCAACTTCAACCCCGACAACTTCCGCGACGAGCTGATCGCATTCAAAGACTACAAAAAAGAAGAGTTCGAAACCCTGTATGGCGACGGCCAGCTGAAGCTCATTCCCGAAGCCGTGCTGGGTGTTTTCCCGCAGGCAGGGTCGACACTCGTTCCCGATTACCTCGACCTGATCGAGAACGAAAAGATCCACGACCTCGAAGACTTCTTCTATCAACGTACCAATCGCGTCAAAGACCCGGACGGCCTCTTCTTACAAGATGTCCGCGAAGAAAAGGTGTATTCTATATTCCCGCTCGACGTATGGCAGGAGAATGCCCTTAAGGGCGTCAAGCTCGGACATTCGCTGGTGGTTCAGGGCCCTCCCGGCACGGGTAAATCACAATTGATCTGTAACCTGATCAGTGATTTTATCGCCAATGAAAAACGTGTGCTCGTCGTTTGCCAGAAACGTGTGGCGATCGACGTAGTGTATAATCGTCTGAAAGAAAAACGTATCGACGACTTCATCGGTCTCGTTCATGATTTTCGCGACGATCGTAAAGCGCTTTTCGAAAAAGCTTCGAAACAGATCGAGCGAATCGAAGAATACAAGACGCGCAACAACAGTCTCAACAGCATTCAGTTAGAACGTACGTTCTTCGAAGTGAGCCGGAAGATCGACGCACTCTGTGAAGAGCTCGAGAATTTTAAGAAATTCCTGTTCGACGATACCGACTGCGGCAAATCGGTGAAAGAGATGTACGTCAACTCCGACATCTCTCAGCCCAGCATCGAATTGAAACAGGACCTCTCACATCTCAAATGGAACGAAGTGGACCTGTTCCGTAAGAAACTGAGATCATACGCGCGCCTCGCACAGAAGTTCATGCAGGAGAATTACCCGTGGCGCGTTCGGCGGTCGTTCTCCGATTACACCATCAACGACCTGAAGTCCATTCGCAACGCGCTCTCGCAAATACGTCCGTGGTTCGAAGGCCTCCAGGCCGATATGCAAAAGCTTACCGGCAAGACGATCGGCTGGGAAGAGTTCGAGCTGTACGTGGAAAAAGACAATCTCATCGGAGAGGTTATCGAAGCGTTAGCTCACGAAAAGGTCTACGAGAACTTTCAATACATCGTTCACGAACCCGAAGAAGAGACCAACTCACTCTGGCTTGCGAACATGGAGAAGATGATGCTCGACTGTTTCGAGACGGAAGGGCCTGAGCTCTCTGTCGCTACTGCCGATCTCGGTAAGTTCCAGGGCGCCCTCGACCGGAGCATGAGATCACGGCGTGGCCTGCTCGGACTGGTCCGCTGGCAACTGTTCTCGAAAGATAAAATGCTCATCACACGCATTCTCCTCGCGAACCACCTAAAGAGCAGCGGTGATGGGTTCCGAATGCTCGAGAAAATGCTCGATCGTCGACTCAATCTCGAACACAATCTGACCAAGCTGCGGAGCAAGAACTGGATCAAAGGCCTTCCGGCATGTCAGACCGCCGATGATCTCACCGAATGGTTTAGCTATCAGCAGAACGCCGCTCTCGCCAAATCGAACCTGCTGGTATTGCGCGGACTGAAATCAGTACTCGACCCACTCCAGTTTACCCGCCAGGAATACATCGCCAAGCTCAACAAGATCCGCGAGCTCGTGAAGAGCTTCCCCGTCGACCGCGACCGGTGGAAGCAATGGCTGTTGCCAGGTCAGATACGCCAGGTGGCAGAAATGCCCTCGTGGGGGAAAGAATTGGAGAAGTCCATACTGGAAGATTTTGATGCGCTGTGCGACTTCGACCGGCTGTCGGAAAGCATGCTGCCGTACGAGAAGCAGATCATCGGAAAGCTGTTCGACCTGCACAACCAGTGGGAGGAAGCATCTTTTGAAACAACATTCGTCAACAGCCTGTGTCTCGCGTGGATCGATCACATCGAGTTGAAACATCCTGAGCTGCGGATTGTTTCGAACGGAAAGGTGGAGCAGATGGAAGAGGAGCTGCAAGCCCTCATCGGCGAGAAAGAAGCGATCGGGGCCGAGATCCTTCTCATGCGCGCCAGAGAACGCATGGTCGACAACCTCGAGTTCAACCGTCTGAACAACCGCGTTACCTATCGCGACCTGGGTCATCAGCTCGCCAAGAAGAAAAAGATATGGCCGATCCGCAAAGTGATCGGCGAATTCGAGGACGAGATCTTCAGACTCCTCCCCTGCTGGATGGCCTCTCCAGAAGCAGTGTCTTCGATCTTCCCGATGAAAGATCTGTTCGACGTAGTGATCTTCGACGAGGCGTCGCAGTGTTTTGCGGAACGAGGAATACCGGCATTGTATCGTGGCAAGCAAGTAGTGATCGCGGGTGATCATCAACAGCTGCAACCTTCCGACCTGTACATGACGCGATGGGAAGATGAAGAAAATGAAGGCGACCCGGATCCCGACCTCGAAGCGTTGTCGTTGCTCGATCTTGGCAGAAGATATTTACAAGAGGTGGCGTTGAACGGTCACTACAGGAGCCAGCTACCCGAGCTCATCCAGTTCTCGAATCAGCATTTTTATAAGGGCAAGCTTCGTGTGTTGCCTGATCGTTATAAGATCAACGAAAAGCAGCCTGCCATACAGTACCTCAAGACCGACGGCCGGTGGAAAGATAATGTCAACCGGGAAGAGGCTGAAAGGATCGCTGAGCTCATCCGCGTGCTCTCGGCCGAACAACCCGGCAAGGATATCGGTGTGATCACCTTCAACGCACCACAACAGGCGCTCATCCTTGACCTGCTTGATGAGGCGGCGGTGACCTTCAACTGGAAGATCCCCGAAACACTATTCGTAAAGAACATCGAGAACGTGCAGGGCGACGAGCGCGACATCATCATCTTCTCGATCGGGTATGCAAAAGATCAGAAGGGAAAACTGAGCATCAAGTTCGGCAGTCTGAACCTTGCCGGAGGCGAGAACAGACTCAACGTAGCCGTTACGCGCGCAAAAGAAAAGATCATTATCGTTACCAGTATCGAACCCGAAGACCTGAAGGTTGACGACGTTAAAAACAGGGGCCCGAAGCTACTGAAGGACTATCTCGTGTATGCGAAAGAGTCTGCCCAGCGGAAAGGTCCCGCGTCCGTGTACGAAGTGGATCGCCGGCCGGCATCATGGTATCTGAAACGGGTGATCAAGAATGAGATTCATTACAGTTTCTCGCTGGAGAGCAATGTACCCTTCTGCGACTTTATGGTCGGTCACAACGAAACCTACTCGGCACTGCTGCTCACGGATGACGATCATTATTTTGAGAATCCTTCGGCCAAATCGGCACACGGGTTGATACCGAGAGCATTGCTTCAGAAGCACTGGAAGTACCGGATGTTATACAGTCGCAATCATTGGCTGAACCCGGAGAAGTTCTGGAACGAGATTAAGAAGATGGTCTAGCCTTCTATGGAATGTCATTGCCCGGTCATCCTCGGGCTTGACCGGGGGACCGGGCAATCTCGCGGAAGCCCTACTTTCGATAGTCGAGAGCCGGCTTCCTGTCTCCCACCAATGCCTGGTATTTGAAATCACCCGGCCGTTTATTGCCAAACTCTTTCTTCGCTTCAACAATCAGCGCCGGACTATCAAACAAATCCATCGCAGTGCCTGCCAATGTCTTTGCTGCCATCATCATTCCTTTGGAACCGATGCTCATCCCTCCTGCCGCTACCGCTTGCCAGCTATGGGCCGGAGTGCCAGGTACCCATGTTGCCGTACTGAGTCCGACGGTTGGAACAACCCAACTCACGTCGCCCACATCTGTACTACCACCCTTGTCGTCGTTAGCGCCGAAATCGATGATCGTGTTGGTCGACTCCAGCTTCGGCACAGTTGACGTGAACGTTTTTTGAATTTTCTGCGCGAACTCTTTTTCCTGTTCGGTGTACGTATACCCACCAACCAGTCGGAGGTTCGCGTCCAACGTCTTCGAAAGGGCTTCGTTGGCGAGCAGGTTGTAGACTCCGCCCGTCACTTCGTTTTGCATTTTCGTTTCCGTACCGAGTGCCGCGCCTTCCGCAGCCTTCACGACACGTTCCCATATCGCTACCACCTGGTTTCTGTCCGGGTGACGCACGTAGTAATAAACTTCCGCGAAAGCGGGAACGACGTTCGGAGCTTCTCCTCCGCGTGTGATCACGTAATGTATCCGTGTTTCAGAAGGAACGTGTTCGCGCATCATGTTCACCATGTTGTTCATCGCTTCCACCGCATCGAGCGCTGAACGGCCGCGTTCGGGTGAAGCGGCAGCATGAGAGGCGATCCCCGTGAAGCGAAACTTGCCAGACTTATTGGCCAGCGAAGAACCGAAGCTTGCAGAGTTCAATGAGCCAGGGTGCCAGTGCAGCACTACATCGACGTCGTTGAAAAGACCTTCACGAACCATGTACACTTTTCCCGATCCGCCTTCCTCGGCAGGTGTTCCGTAGATCCGAATGGTCCCTGGTTTCTTGTTGGCAACAAGCCAGTCTTTAACAGCAATGGCCGCCGCAGATGAAGCGGTTCCAAAAAGATTGTGGCCACATGCATGTCCCGCCGTGCGCCCCGGAACCGGTTTCACTTCCGGAACGGCATCCTGCGAGATACCGGGCAGCGCGTCGAACTCACCGAGTATGGCAATCACGGGCTTTCCACTGCCGTACGTGGCGACGAAAGCTGTCGGTATTCCGGCAACACCTTTTTCCATTTTGAAACCGGCTTTTGAAAGAGTCTCTTGCAGCAACTCGGAGCTCTTCACTTCCTGGTAACCAACTTCTGCGAACTCCCAGATACGGTGGGCTATGTTCGTATACTGATCGTATTTTGAATCAATTGACTTGAAAACTTCTTCTTTCGTCTTCTGCGCAAAAACGCAGTTGGCAAAAAGAATGAACATTAATAAGGCGCAGGATCTCATAGGTCTTTTGGATAAAGGAAGAATAAGGATATATAAAAGTTTGCAGGCACACAAGTTTTTTATATTAGCTTACAGTACCCTTGTATTTCTTATGAAAAAACTTGCACTGATTACAGGCGTGATTTGTTCAGCCGTTTTGGCTTTTGCACAGCCCGCCGTAGAACCTGCACCGCTGATAAAGGAAGGTGAAGGACCATTCCCCCAACTGATCCTGCGCGGCGCTACTCTGATCAACGGTACCGGGGCGCCACCCATCGGGCCGGTAGACATCGTTATAAAACAGAACAGGATCACCAACATCGTGAACGTCGGATTTCCCGGTGTTCCCATCAACGACAACAGCCGGCCTAAGCTCGAAGCCAACGGCAAGGAGATCAATGCTTCGGGGATGTATGTGCTGCCCGGTTTTATTGACATGCACGGACACATCGGTGGCGGACAGGCGCCGTTTGCCGAATATGTTTTCAAGCTATGGATGGCTCACGGCATCACGACTATCCGCGACCCATCGGCAGGTAATGGCCTGACCTGGGTTCTCGATCACAAAAAAAAGAGCGAACAGAACACCATCACTGCGCCGAGGATCAAAGCATACACTGTCTTCGGAGCCGGTGCAAAAGAGCCCATCAGCACACCGGAACAAGCGAGAGCCTGGGTAGTTGAAAACAAAAACAAAGGCGCCGACGGTATCAAGTTTTTTGGAGCCGCTCCGCAGATCATGGATGCCGCGTTAAGAGAAAACAAAGCCCTCGGCCTTCGCTCGGCATGTCACCATGCACAAATGGATGTTGCGAGATGGAATGTAGTAAAGTCGGCCGAAGCCGGGTTGACCACCATGGAGCACTGGTATGGATTGCCCGAAGCGATGTTCACCGACAAGACCATCCAGAACTATCCGGTCGACTACAACTACGCGAACGAGCAGGACCGCTTCGAACAGGCAGGCAGGTTGTGGAAACAGGCTGCTCCACCCTACTCCGACAAATGGAACGAAGTGATGGACAAACTGATCTCGCTCGACTTCACACTCGATCCGACCTACGACACGTACGAAGCAAGCCGCGACCTCCATCGTGCCCGCCGGCAGGAATGGCACGAGACATACACACTCCCGCAACTGTGGGCATTCTACCAGCCTAATCGCGTATCGCACGGATCATATTGGTTCAACTGGGGAACGGAACAAGAGGTAGCATGGAGAGAAAACTTCAGGTTGTGGATGGCTTTCGTGAACGAGTATAAAAATCGCGGCGGCCGCGTAACGGCCGGCTCCGACAATGCATTCATTTACCAGCTTTATGGATTCGGTTACATTCGCGAGCTCGAGCTTCTGCGGGAGACCGGCTTCCACCCCCTGGAAGTCATTCGTTCGGCGACACTCTACGGTGCACAAGCGCTCGGGATGGAGAAAGAGATCGGCTCGGTTGAAATCGGCAAGCTCGCCGACCTGATCGTCATCGATCAAAATCCGTTGGAAAACCTGCAGGTGCTGTACGGCACCGGCGCCGTCCGCCTCGACGATAACAACAAGGCAATACGTGCCGGCGGTGTGAAGTACACCATCAAGGACGGCATCATTTACGACGCCAAAAAATTGTTATCAGATGTAAAGGCCATTGTGGACCGTGAGAAACAGAAAGCAGGATTCGTTCTGAAGCAACCCGGCGAATGACAGGCCGATGGCTATTTGTTGTGATTACTGCGCTGTCATTGACAGGATGCGGCTCAAAGTTATCCACTGAGCGGGAAAAGCAGCCTGTCGTAATTTCTTTGCTGGGTACTGAATTTTACGAACCGGAACGTACACCACAACGACAATCGCAGCTCGATAGCAATCTTCGCGTAGCCAAGAAAAATTTCGATGCTGATCCGTCCGAAGAAAATTACATCTGGTACGGACGACGGACGGCCTACCTCATGCACCTCGACGAGGCCGTCGATATCTTCACAGACGGGCTCGAAAAGTTTCCGGGATCTTACAAACTGTTAAGACATCGTGGACACCGTTACATTTCATTGCGAAAGTTTGATGAGGCCATCGCGGATCTTTCGAAAGCAGAGATATTAATGAGCGGCCAACCTCCTGAAATAGAACCCGATGGAGTTCCCAACAAGATCAACAAGCCTCTGTCCACAACACAGTTCAACGTGTTCTATCACCTGGCTTTGGCTCATTACCTGGTCGGTGATTTTATGAAAGCTGAAGAGGCATGGAATAAATGCATGGCCGTCAGCGAGAACGACGATTCGAGAGTTGCTGCGATCGACTGGCTTTACATGACACTTCAGAGACAGGATAAGTCCGACAATGCAGCCGTTCTCCTAACCTATGTTGGTGATTCACTGGACATCATAGAAAATGATTCATACTACAATCGGCTGAAACTTTACAAGGGTGTCCTTACACCGGACGAAGTATTACAGGCCGACACTTCTGCGAGCGACTACAACCTTTCGCTTGCTACACAAGGTTACGGCGTTGGCAATTGGTATTACTTCAGCGGCGATACCGCAACGGCTTTCGATATCTTCAACAAAGTAGTCTCGGGAAAAGAGTTTGCGGCTTTCGGATTCATTGCCGCCGAAGCGGAGATCGCACGTAAAAAATAAGGGGCGCTCTTTCGAGCACCCCTTTGTTTAGTTTCTTGTGCGTCTTCCGCCACCATGCGAGCCGCCGCCGCCAGAAGGAGCTCCGTGGGTTCTTCCACCCCCGCCACTCGGCGAAACCGACCTCTGACCACCACCGTTACTGGGCGGCGAGACCGATCTCTGGTGTCCTCCGCTACTGCTTGGTGCCGAGGATGATCTCTGACGACTACCTCCATCACTTGGCGCCGGAGAAGATCTCTGACGACTGCCACCGTCGCTCGGCGTTGAGAACGACTTACGTGACCTGTCATTCGAACGATTTACAGAGTTGTCGTTGGGCTTAATATCCGGAGTCGCGTTATCACTCCTGCTCGAATAACTTCTGCTTTGCCCCGATGTATTATTGCGTGACCGGCTGTTGGACTGCGTCGCCCCGTCTTGGCTGTACGACCGTGACCTCGAGGTATTGTCGGACGACCTCCTTCCGTTAAAACTGTCGTTGTGATTTTGAGATCTCGATCTCGTGTCGTTGTCGTAGCGATTATATCTGCCTGTCGTTCCACCCCGGTCGTTGCGATAATATCCGCTTGCGTATGAACCGCCGTTCGACCGGTAATGAGAGATCTGGGAATAGTTCCTGTTGTACACGAATACAGATGTTGTTCTATATGGTCTGTAAAACCTGGGAGCGTAAACAACCCTGTGTGAATAACACATCGAATAGTAAGGTCTGTAGGGAGCCCAATAGGGATTATACGCGTACCACGACAAGGGCCTCCAGGGACGGTACCAGCCGGGGTAGTAGCTCCACCTCCACGGCGACACCCAACCTGCGTAATACGGGGCGTACACATATTGTACAACGGGCCATGCCCACACGTTGATAACTGCGCGGGATGTTGTGGTACCTGCGTTTACTCTTACTTCTTGTGTCGGTTCTATGATTGTTTCGATGCCGTAGATATCGGCGTCGCCTACGATCTGGAGTACTGCTGTTCCGTCGGAACGTTTTTCGAGCTCGATTACTGCGATATCCTGTGCTTCTGAACTCGATATGACGGACTGCATGGTGAAGATGTGAATGTTGCCGTCGTTCCGGTCGATGACGCGGATATAGTCGATCTCACCATCGCCGTTAAGATCCAGGTTATTCACCTTTGAGTCGGCTGAATTCAACAGTTGTTCAAATTCCTGCGGCGAAGCCGACTTTTTGAACAACTCCAGGGCGCCTTCCAGGCTGAAATTGTCGCCGGGAACTTCCTCCTCCGGATCGGTCTGCATTCCGGCCACCGCCATTGTGCCTGTGAACAGGAAGGTAACGGCAAGGAGATTAAGCTTAAACTGCGTTTTCATAATGAGACGTTTTAATTACTGTTACGCATAATTGATCAAAGCGAAGGCCAAAACACGTAACTGGCACAAATACCATCGTTCGCAACGGGGAAATTGGCCAAACTAACTGGGGACATATTTTCCCCGACACCACAGCTTCAACTTCTCTATCGACCTTTTGTCCCTAAATCCTTACCATGGGTTCAGTAAATGGCCAGCGGTACATTGTTTGCAACGCCGCGACATGTGATAAAACGATCTTTAGCTTGAAACACTCCTTCTTCGCTCTCATCTTTTGCCTGACGTTATCAACCGGGCTTATTGCGGGAACATTACCCCCCGGTTTTGCTGAAACGCTCCTTGCACAAGGGCTCGATCCCACCGATATACTGATCACACCGGACGGAAGGATCTTCATCACGATCAAGAGTGGTAAAGTGGTTATCCTGGAGAATGATGTGTTACTGACCACACCATTGATCGATATCGAAAGCGCTGTCGATAATTTCAACGAACGTGGATTGGGACACATCGTCCTCGATCCTGGTTTCGGCACCAACGGTTTCTTTTATCTTTATTACACTGTAAAAGAAGGCAACCACAATCGCGTAAGCCGTTTCACAGCCACCGGTAACACAGCCGATCCCGCGAGTGAAACAATCATCCTTGACATCGATCCGATGGTGGGCTCCGTCCACAACGGAGGCGACATGGCCTTTGGACCTGACGGCAAATTATACATTGCAACAGGCGAAGGATCAAACAGCAACGCGGCGAATTCATTGCTTACCAACCTGGGCAAGATTCTTCGGATCAACGCTGACGGAACAATACCTACTGATAACCCCTTTGAGGGGTCTGCGCTGGGAAAGAACAAAGCGATCTACGCACTAGGCCTCAGGAATCCATATTCGATGGATATGGATCCGCATAACGGGGCACTCATGGTATCGGATGTTGGGGGTGCCTTGTGGGAAGAAGTGAATCGCGTGGAAGCGGGAAGAAATTATGGCTGGCCAAGTATCGAAGGGCGCCGGACAGACCAAGCCATCCCAGGACCGGGCCCGTATGTCGATCCGCTGTATGCGTATCCTCATGGCAACGGGATCGATGCCGGGTGCGCGATTGTCGGCGCAGCTTTGTACATGCCCCAGACAAACCAGTTTCCCGAAGAGTATTATGGAAAGTTTTTCTTTGCCGATTACTGCAACGGTTACATTAAATATATCGACCCCGTTGATCCTTCCGCGGTTAGTGTTTTCGCTACCGGAGTTGACAGGCCTCTTGCCATTCTTTTTACCTCGGACGGAACAATGTACTATGTCGCTCGTGGTGGACTTGGTGGCGGTTCTGACAGCGACAACACGGCCTCTAACGACGGCACGTTGTGGAGAGTGACCTATACCGGCTTCGGTGTACCGACTGTTGCGGTGTCTCCTCAAAGCACGATTGCATCGGTGGGTGAGACGGCAACATTCACGGTGGTGGCCAATGGCGCAGCGCCAATCACCTATCAATGGCAGATAAACGACGTCGATGTTTCCGGGGCAACATCGGCTACGTTCGATGTCGCTGACGTCCAAATATCGGATGACGGTAAAACAGTACGTTGTGTGATCACCAACAGCTACGGGACTGTTACAAGCGCCGCTGCGACGCTCTCCGTAACCAGTAACAAGCGGCCTGAGCCGCAGTTTACATGGTCGCTTCCGGATGGAGCTACGCTATACCAGGGGGGTCAAGTGTTGAGCTTCTCAGGATCGGCTATCGACGCCGAAGACGGAGAACTCGGTGCGGCGGATCTGACCTGGAAAGTAAACTTCCACCACGATGCGCACTTTCATCCTGCGTTTCCATCTACATCGGGTGTGACATCGGCGTCGTGCGTTGTTCCAAAGAAGGGAGAGACGAGCTCCAACGTTTGGTTCCGGATCTATCTGACTGCTACAGACCATGGCTCACCGGCACTGAGTAAAACGGTCTACCAGGATGTGTTCCCACAGAAAGCGGTTGTGACGGTGAATACTGTTCCGTCGGATCTTGAATTCCTGCTCGATGGACAAACGATCAAGGCACCTTATTCATTTACGAGTGTTGTAGGGGTGACCCGCATGCTGGAGGGATTGCTTTCGCAGGCACATGACGATTCATTATATATTTTTAAAGACTGGTCGGAGCCTTCGTCGGAACGAGCGATCATTTTTGACACGCCGCCTGCCGACAAGACTTTCACGGCGACATTTACAAGCGCCGACACAGGTAACGGTGATGGGCTGACAGGCTTATACTTTATAGAGGACAAAACTTTTCAGGGTCAGCCTTCGCTTACACGTGTCGACCCGCAAGTGGGATTCAATTGGGGTACGGCCTCGCCCGATCCTTCGATACCCGCCGACCGGTACACGGTCCGTTGGATCGGCGAGATACTTCCGCAGTTCGACGATGAGTTCACCTTTTATTTTACAAGCGACGATGGCGTGCGGGTATGGATCGGATCGACCTTGCTAATAGATCAATGGGTAGACCAGGCATCGGTGGAGCACACCGCCAAGATCGCGCTGGAAAGAAAAAAATACCCGATAAAGATCGAATACTATGAAGCCGAGGGGGAAGCAGTTGCATTCCTGTCGTGGAGCACTTCGACGCTCGTGAAACAGATCGTCCCTACCTCACAATTATTCAGCGCTGACGTTGTGACTGGCATCGGTGATGAAGAAGACCGTTCGTTGCTGATCTATCCGACAGCTGTCCAAAGGAATTTCGAAGTGGAGTACAGTGGGCCACCACGCGATACCTGGGTACTTGTCGACATGCTTGGAAGGCTGGTATTGCGGGGCGACATTTCCACCCGTTTTACCGTCGACGCCGGCGGACTTGCGGCGGGCGTCTATATTTTCCGGATCGGCGAAAAGTCGCTAAGGATCATGAAAAAGTGATCCCGTCAAAAATCTGACTCAACATTTAAGCTTTGGAGAACGGAATTCCTAATATTGGGAATCCCCTTCTCGCATGAAAAACACCTTCGCCACCCTGGGTCTAATCCTTTCGCTATTGATATTTTTCAGTTGCAGCAAGCCGCCTGCAGAAAGCGAAACGGCCGGCGAGACTGAAGTCGCTACCGATACAATCTCTTTAGATGATGCGGTTTCAGACGTCGTTGACGACGATTCGCAGGAAGACCTGGAAGCACTCAGAGGAAACATAGACTATTGGGGTTCGGTTGACGACAGTGTCGAGGTGGCACTTGCGTCGTTCACGCCACTCGAAGATATATTTAAGGTATCGAGAAAAGCATTTTCGTACAGGGACAGTATTTCTGAAAATTCATCGGAGGGAATGAGCGCAAAAGACAGCACTGCGTTCGGGCAACGTTCCAAAAAGGCCTATGCGGCAATTGTTGCGTACCAACAAGCAATGAAGGCCGGCGTAAAATTGAATGACCGTCTCCCGAAGCTCACCGACATTGTTCGTACGCCAGGCGAAAAGGACAAGACCTCGGAGATTCTTCCCGCGGCAGGCAAGTCTGATTTTCTTTCAAACGGAAATTTCTTTTTCCTGGGCGGGGCGCCGTACGCTTCTCGTCATGAAGAAGTAGTCCAGGGGCCGAATGGTAAACCTGAAAACCGTTACGGAATAACAGGAACGGAGAACGCGAACTACTTTTTCAATTCTGTCTTTCACCAAACCGGCGGGTCAGTGGACCTCACGTTTGGACCGCCACTGAGCTCGTATTACGGATATCCCGTGGAGATCAACGGCGTCGGTTCTCTTATTCACAAATTTGCACAGCGTGCGCCGGCTTTTTTTATTACCGAGCGAGGGCTCGTTGCGGCTCAGCTCGTTTCAGTCACTATAAAACTCGCACCGGAACCCGGATGTTCGACTAATGAACCTTATTATGAATTCGCGTGTGATCAAAATATCGATGCCCAGGACATACTCGCTGTCTTTGTACCTTATTTCGAGATGTCTTCGGGCAAAGCGAGCGCTAACCGGGAGAGCAGGGCGTTATGGACGGCCGATATGAACGGCGACGGCGTTGCAGATTTCGCCGCTGTGTCGAGTGTATTCTCCGGAGGGTCGAGCGACACAATGAACCAGGTTCTTTGGTTTGTCAATATTGATGGGGCGTGGAGGATTATCGACTCCGGTGTGGATCCTGACTGCACATGAGATCGTATTACATCGCATTCGGGATACTTTGCTTATTCCTGGTAGTTGTTTTTACGATCGCATTCCTGAATAACCGGTATTATCCCGCATACATCATTGCCGGAGAATCGTCGGCGGGGACGTGGGCGTCGGGAGCGCTGCTGGTGATGTCGGCGACGATCTCCCTTGTTTTCGGGATGCGCCGTGGGTGGTTTCCCTGGTCTGTCGTTGCAGTATTCTTCCTGGTGCTCGCGGTCGACGAAAGATTTATGCTGCACGAGGCGCTGAAGACAAAAATCATCTTTCATTATGGGCTAGATCCGGCGAGGCAATATTTGCTTGCCGAACTGCCGGTGATGGGCGGGGCGGTCCTTGGGATGGTGATCTCATTCGTCTTGTGGCGGCAATTTCGCCGGACCGGGCGGACGTTGCTGGTGGGCGCGATACTGCTTGGGATCGCATCGGTGACGATCGACGTATTTGCCCTGGGGGTTCTGTGGGAAGATAGTTTTAAGGTTGTGGCGGAACTGTTGGTGACCGGGGCGCTGCTGAGCGAGATTTAGGGTTTCCGGAGCTCTTTTACAGTTCAGTTTTTAATTGATTTTTCCTAAATTTTCATTCTCAAAAACATTCCAGCTAACACCTTAACCCTAAATCCATGCAGCACCCTATCGATCACTATTACACGCTCATTGAAGAAGTTCTCAGTGATTATAAGTTTGATCCCAAATCGGCCCGTGGCGAAAACCCAGGCCAGTGGAACCTGAAATTCGGGTCGGCGAGTATCTGGGCCGATATTTTTCAATCCAAAGACGCGCAGGGCAATCTCACTCAATACGGGTATTTCCAGGTACTGGCGCTGGTGTGCGATGTACCTGTCAACAATCAGAACCTGTTCACGAAAGAATTGCTGGAGATCAACCACACCCTTTACGGTGTTGGCTTTACGATCTTCAGGGACAAAACTTATATCAAGGCCATCCGGGAATTGGAAGGGCTGGACAAATCGGAAGTGAAGGCAACGTTCGACCGCGTCAGCATTTATGGAAATGACTGGGACGACAAGCTGAAGCAGAAATACTTCGGATTCAGCGAAGGAAGCAGAGGCTGACTAAAACCGCAGAATATCGAATATCGAACCGCAGGAGGGCGGGTTGGCTATTTCTTACGAACCTGGAATCCAAGAGGTCGTGAAGGACCGCTTGTTTCTTTGATCTCGAACTCTTTAACGTCGTCGAAGATGATCGCATCCATGATCTCCTTGGTGCGATCTTCTTTTTTCATGCCGGCCAGACGAAGGTGTTGGTTCTTCACCACCTCTCCGACTACCTGCCGCACGGTTCTCGCGTTACCGAAGTGTTTGTCGCGCAGGCTGTACAGGAATGCAAAGTATTTTTTCAAATGCTCGCATGCTGCGGGCTCGGGTGTAACACCTTCTTTACTGAATATCGCGAGGGCGATGGTGAACATGTCCTCGGGTGAGTAGTCTTCGAAGAAAAAGTATTTGTCGAAGCGTGAACGCAATCCCGGGTTCGATGAAATGAATTCCTGCATGTTTTCGGTGTAACCTGCTACGATCACGCCGAATTTTCCACGAAGGTCTTCCATCCGTTTCAGGATCACTTGTATCGACTCGCCGCCGAAGTCGTGCTGAGCACCGTTTTCGTTGGCGAGTGCATAAGCTTCATCGATAAACAGGACGCCGCCCATGGCTTCGTTGATCTTGTCGCCGGTCTTGATAGCGGTCTGACCGACGTAACCGGCAACGAGCGCCTGGCGATCGACTTCAATCAAATGGCCCTTCTCCAAAACGCCGAGGCCCTTGTAGATCTTCGCCAGAATTCTTGCGACGGTAGTTTTACCGGTGCCGGGATTCCCGGTGAATACGGTGTGGAGTGAAAACTTGTTGACAATGTCTTTACCGGATTCCTGGTAGAAACGGACCAGCTTTACCATCTCATTCACTTCGGTCTTGATACCGTTGAGGCCGGTGAGTGAGTTGAGCTCCGCGAGACTTTCGAAGAGGATGTCGTCGAGGCTTTTATTAGTCGACGCCGATGTGCCCTGTGCGACAGTTGGCGTGAGCATTTTTTCAACGTCGGTTATTACGGACACGGTGCCCTCTTCCACGATCTCGCCGACACGGAAAGGAACGGTAGCAATGAGGTTATCCATGAACACGACTTCCATGGTGTAGACGTCGTCTTTCCATGTGCCGGGTGTGTCGCTGCCCCACGCGGGATAGATAAAGTAGGCTTGCCCCGCTGTATTCGGCTGAATATACTGGAGGCGTGCGCTGCGGCCTTTCGGCTGCCCTGCATCGTTGAAGAAATTGAAGATCACCTCGGCATAATAGTCGGTGTTGGTTTTGTTCGTAAAACAGAACTCACCCCAGACGTACCGGGTATCTTTGAAGCTGAACTTGCTGAGGTATTTTTTCTCGGTAACGGATTGCGCCTGTGCATCGCCCTCGAATAACTTGATGTGCTGGATATCGAAGAAGAGATTTTCTCCGGGCTTCGAAATACCGACGTCTTCTATGTAGAACTTATATTCGCCGATCTTAACGTCGTCGATGTATCCCTCCCATGAATAATTTCCTTTTGTCCAGTATGACCCTGGCGTGGGGTTGCCCCAGGAGTCCCGGATGTAGACAACATTTTCGTCTTTGAGTATCTTCCGTTTCTGTTCGAGCTTGCAGAGCTCACGGCTGCTGCTGCCATTCACAAAAAAACATTTGAGCACGATGTTGGCGTCCCAATCCTCTTCGTCGAAGAGCTTGTTGTAGAAAGAAAGCTCTACACGGATGTGGCTTGCTTCGTAGCGGTCATAAACCTGCCGGTACTTCTTTGTCCCGTCGGCCATCCATTCGTCTGACGCGTGCACTTTGATCTCCCGGAATTTGCATTTGGCGGGCAGTTGCTTCGTGCTTCCGTCGGGGTTGTTTCCGTGGTCCTGAGACATATTTTAGAGGGATTGGAAGGGTAAATTAAAAAGTCCGCACCACTTTGCAAAAGTGGTGCGGACTGGCTGAAAAATCCAAAATTAAACGATTTCAAGCCTAATTGAGGTAAACAAATCCATATCAATATTAACTTCCGACCTTCACCCGAAAACAAGCAGTTCATCATGCAGGAGTTTATCGAGATTCGCGGCGCTCGCGAAAACAATCTTAAGGACGTATCATTAACAATTCCGAAACGCAAGATCACGATCTTCACCGGCGTCTCCGGATCAGGTAAGTCGTCGATCGTGTTCGACACTATCGCTACAGAAGCACAACGCTTGCTGAACGACAACTTCAGCATGTTCGTCAGGAATTTTCTTCCAAAATATCCGCAACCCAATGCAGATGCCATCGAGAACCTGAGTATGGCGGTCGTGGTCGATCAGAAACGGCTTGGTGGCGGATCTCACTCGACCGTAGGGACCATCACGGATATTTCTACGGTACTGCGGCTGTTGTTCTCAAGGGCCGGTAAACCATTCGTAGGCAACTACAACCTGTTTTCGTTCAACGATCCCCAGGGTATGTGCCAGGAGTGCAACGGTATGGGTCGTAAAGTGGGTCTTGATCTTAATAAAGCGCTCGACACATCGCTCTCGATCAAACAGGGTGGCCTGTTGCTGCCAGAATACCAGGTGGATACTTGGGGCTGGAATATCCTAAGCCAGTCGGGTTTGTTCAACACGAATAAGAAGCTGAAAGATTTCACTAAGGCAGAAATGGACCTGCTACTGTACAGTGAACCCTATAAAGTAAAATCAAAAATCGCCGGTAAAGAGATCAATTTCACATTCGACGGCATCGCGACAAGATTTTACAATAAATACATTTTACGCGACGTCAAGACGATGTCGGAACGGACACAGAAAATGGTGGAGCCATTCATTTCGATGGGGCCGTGTCCGTCGTGTAAAGGAGCCAGACTGAACCAGTCTGTTCTGAAATGCAAGATCAATGGAATGAACATCGCGGAGATGTCGGCCATGGAGATCAGTGAGCTGATCAAAATAGTGAAGACTGTCAAAGAACCGGCGGCGAAGACGGTCCTCCAAACATTGATTCAACGGCTGCAGTACCTGGTGGACATCGGGCTGGAGTACCTGAGTCTGAATCGCGAGACCGGTACACTGTCCGGCGGGGAATCTCAGCGGATCAAGATGGTGAAGCACCTGAGCGGCAGCCTGGTGGATGTGATGTACGTGTTCGATGAACCGAGTATCGGCCTTCATCCGCGGGATGTTCACAGGCTGAATGAGCTTCTGGTGAAACTGAGGGACAAGGGAAACACGGTGCTTGTGGTGGAACACGACCCGGATGTGATCAAGGGAGCGGATTACATCGTGGACGTGGGGCCGATGGCCGGCCGTGGCGGCGGGACTATCGTCTACACGGGTGATTTCGCCGGTCTGCTGAAATCAAGCACGCTAACAGGCAAACACATGAAACGGACCGTCCCTGTAAAAGAAAAGGTGCGAAAGGCGACGGGGAAGCTTACGGTTTCGAAAGCCAGGCTGAATAATCTTCAAAATGTAACTGTGAACATACCGACAGGTGTGTTAACTGTGGTGACGGGCGTGGCGGGGTCGGGAAAGAGCTCGCTTATCAATCATGTTTTCATTCAACAACATCCGGATTCGATACTGATCGACCAGTCGGCGGTTGGGACAAACTCGCGCTCGAACCCGGGAACATATACGGGAATTCTCGACGACGTCCGAAAGGTATTCGCGACGACGAATAAAGTCAGTCCTTCATTGTTTAGCTTCAATTCGACTGGAGCGTGCCCGAACTGCCAGGGACTGGGTGTAACGTACACCAACCTTGCATTTCTTGATGAGGTGAAATTGCCGTGCGAGGTTTGCGGAGGCAAGAGATTCAAAGATGAAGTACTGGCCTATAAATACAAAGGCAAGTCGATCAGTGATGTCCTCGAGATGACGGTACAGCAGGCGCTGGAACATTTCGACATCAAAGAGATCAAGACACGGTTACAGGCAATGAACGACGTGGGTCTTACCTACCTGACGTTGGGCCAGCCGTTGAGTACGTTGTCGGGTGGAGAATGCCAACGGATCAAACTGGCGAGTGAGCTTCACAAGAAGGGCAGCATTTATGTGATGGACGAGCCGACGACGGGATTACACATGTCGGACATCGGGAACCTGCTGGCGATCATTGACAAGCTGGTGGACACGGGTAACACGGTGGTGGTGATCGAACACAATCTGGATGTGATCAAGAATGCAGACTGGATAATCGACATGGGGCCGGAAGGTGGGAATAAGGGAGGAAAAGTTGTGTTTGAAGGAGCGCCGAAAGATATAATGAAGGCGAAGGGTTCGTTGACGGGAGAGTATTTGAAGACACACGTTTAATGTGTCGGCCGGTCACACGGCCAGTGAGCCCTGGAGGTCGGTGATACTGCGGATGACGTCGCGGTGGACGCGTTTCTCCTGTCCTTTCATCTGTTCGATCTCATCCATCAACTCCGCGAGCTTTTCTTTTGCTTTGGCAGGGTTTGCAGTAGCGATGAGGAACTCGCAAAAGGAAAACCTGTGGGGGTAGTTGGTAAACGTGCGGTCCATGTCTTCGAAGTGGCGTTCGGCCTCGGCTGAGCGGCCTACGTTCTGGTAGGCCCATGCGAGGCTGATGTGCTCGAGGGCATTTCGGAAGTCCTTGTTCCCTTTCAACTCTTCTCCGAACTGGATGACCTTGTCATATTGCTTATCGAGAAAGAGAACGTGCATGAGCCTTCGTTTCAGTGACTCGTCGTCGATCATGTAGCCTTCGCGGCAGCTTTCATAGAGAGCGACCGCTTCATCGTGGCGGCCGTGGAGAATGTATTCGTCGGCGAGAAGGATCTTGTTCTTTATGTTGCTGCTGAATTTTTCGTCACGTTCGAGCTGTTCGAGGCGGTAGTTTGTGTTTACGACCTGTTTGACGCCTTCGCCGATGGTGGTGACCATGCGCCGGCTATAGAAGGCGTCATACATATAGAGGATGCAGCCGACGTATGGGAAGAAGATGATCATCCAATACCATTTCTGCTCCGTCCGTGCCTTGTAGGCATGGAACAGGCAGAAGGCCTGTAGGACGAAGAGTGGGTACAATCCAATCATAGTTCAATGGAAGGCGACGAGATGAAAGATAGGAAAAAAGGGCTGGCGGGTGAAATTTTTCTTAACGATCTTACCGTGGATATGTCAGGAAAACCATACATCCTTTTTATTCTGGCACTAGCCCTGGGGTGTGGTGAAAACGAGCCCCGAAATTGCGTCGTAAGCGAGGTCATCCGTCGTTACGGGGACGACATCCAGGGAAAAGACGTATTCGTCCACGATGGAACCAAATACACGGAAAGGCGATCGTATGCTTACGACCCGGACACCAAAACGTATGCTGATGAGCCTGGTGAAACAGCTACATTCACCTGGTATGAGGACGGACGTATTTCAAAAGCAAAATACGGAGGCCCTGGTGACTATCAGCAGTATGAATATACTTATGACGATAGTAATCCGGACTTTACTCTAATAGAAGAACATTTTATCGAGTCGGCACAGGGAAATATTTTTACCGACCGGGTGAATAAGTCTCATTATGTAGAATCACCCAAAGACGGCAATTACAGGTTCGACAACGTGCTTGAAGTTTATGAAAACGGGAACCTTGTCAAATTAGGTTTCGCAGATCCTACAGGTAGTTTCGAAGCGTACGATACCACCTGGAACATACAGGTTTCGTACCGTTACGATAACTTTCCAAACGCCCTTGGTAATTTCGCCTTTCGCGGATTGATATACCCGCCGAACTGGGGCCGGTGCAGGAACAATATGATCGAGGAGACCTATTCCGATGCGGTGGTCATATTCTCGAAGAAGCAGTCATTCGCATTTTTCGGCAACGGCCGTTTGAACCGTTGGGAGAACGACGACACGAAGGCAAATATGTCGTTTGTCTACCAATGTGAATAACAAGCACATGAAAGCTGCAGTCTACAAAGAGTATGGCGGACCGGACATGATCCACATCCTCGATGTCGAAAAGCCGTGGCCGAAGGAGAATGAAGTGTTGATCAAAGTGAAAGCGTGTTCGATCAACGACTGGGATTGGGGATTGTTGGACGGCTCGGACTGGATCAACCGGGCTATGAATGGACGAAAGAAACCGAGGATCACCATTCTCGGATCGGACGTGGCAGGGATCGTGGAAGCGACGGGGCCGGATGTAAAAAATCTGAAAGTCGGCGACGAAGTCTTCGGTGACCTTAGTGGCAAGTGGGGTGGATTTGCCGAGTACGTTTGTGCAGCCGAAAAGCTCCTCGCTTTGAAGCCTGCCGGTATGAGCTTCGAACAGGCCGCTGCGATACCACAAGCGGCGATGCTCGCAGTGCAGGGATTGAAAGACGTGGGCAGGATGAAAGCGGGTCAGAAAATACTGATCAATGGCGCCGGCGGAGGCGTGGGGACATTCGGCATTCAAATAGCAAAACGACTGGGCGTCGAGGCAACGGGTGTCGACAGTGCGATCAAGCTCGACATGCTTCGCGCGTTGGGCTACGATCATGTGATCGATTACAAAAAAGAAGACTTCACAAAAAACGGGCAGCGCTATGATCTCGTTGTCGACGCGAAGACGAACCGATCGATATTCAGCTACATGCGGGCGCTCAACCCGGGCGGCCGGTATGTAACAGTCGGTGGTATGATACCGCGGCTGCTACAGGTTTTCCTTTTCGGATGGATTGCGATTCTCGTAGGAAAGCGGATTCGCATTGTAGCCCTGAAGCCGAACAAGGACCTGGAGTTTATGAAATCAATGTTCAATGATGGAACGATGAAACCCGTCATCGATGGGCCTTACCGGCTTGACGAGATCAAAGAAGCATTTGAGAAGTTCGCCAGAGGTGAGCACAAAGGGAAATTGATCGTCGTTATCTAAAAGGCACCGTGAAACCACCTCTATTGTTTTTTCTGTTGCTTATCCTCGCGGGAACTCTTCACGCACAATGGATCATCAAAGTCGATCCGGCCATGGCCGATAGTTTGAACAGGCTCTTGCCTTCCCAGAAGGGCATTGACAAAGCTATGACGATGACGGAACTGGGGAAGTATGTTATCGCTTCCGATTTCGATTCCGCGAAACATATATTTGAAACGGCTCTGGAGATCGCACGTGCTGAAAAAAATGATTCGACTGTAATTAAAGTCCTTACAGAGGCAGCCGACCGATTGAGCGACTACGGCGACCAGGACCTCGCACGGAAATATCTTTATACGGCTCGTGGTATGGATTCCGGCGACGACCTTTCGCCAGAAGTACGAGGACAGATATACTTTAAACTTTATAACATCCATTACTGGCACCTTACGGACTACGATAGCTGCCGTTTCTATATAAACAAATATTTGCAAATCGTCACCGATTCAGTGAGCACCGCCATTGGATACATCGAGCTCGGAGTGACCTATCATGAACAGGGAAACAACGCCAAGGCCCTCGAATACTACACGATCGCAGACAATTACCTCCAATCGTCAAGGGCGGACTCCTGGACATTATCGCATCTGAACAACAACCTCGGCATGCTCTACTCCGACGAACAGGAGCTGAAGCAGGCCGAGCAATATTTTCTCAGAGCGCTGACTTTTGCACAACGTCCCCTGGTGCCACCTGGCGCCGATCTTCCCGAGTTAAACAACCTCGGTGTTCTTTACAACTGGATGGGTGAGCACGATAAGGCGTTGAAATATCTGACGCTGGCTGCAGAACGGTTACCGCTCGTAGACGATCCGTACTCGGTCGCCAATAATTTTCTCAACGTGGGGGACGCGCTCACGTTCCTTGGCCGTCACGACGATGGTGTGGCTAAGTATATGGAGTCGATTACCCGGTTTGAACAATTGAAAGATGACTACAAAGTTGCTGCCGTTCGTGTTCAGCTTGCCGGAGCATACCGCCGCATGAAAAAATATCGCGATGCAGAACAAGAGGCTTTGCTCGCCCTGGCGTGGGACCGGAAAAACGGGCAGGGCGATCTTGTCAAAAAAAGCTATGAAGAACTTTACAAGATCTATGGTGAAACCCGTCGTTTCGATAAAGCATACGATTATCAAAGCCGTTATCTCAAGGTCGTAGACAGTCTGAACAGCGCCGACCGAAAGAAGAAGATCGGTGTGATGGAGAAAAACTTCGAGATCGCCAGGCAGGATCGCGTGAGAGAAAGACTCGAACGAGAGAACGAGGTTCACCTCGCCGAACTGGAAACGGACCGCATTGCCAGGTTGGGGTTGATCGCAGGAACTATCGTGTTGGCGATTGGTGTCGTGATCGCAACGGTGTCGTATCGAAGGATCAGGTCGCAAAAACAAAAGATCGAGGAGCAGGCTCAACAATTACAGGATGCTGCGAAGGCGAAGTCGCGTTTCTTCGCCAACGTGTCGCATGAGCTGCGCACACCACTCACCTTGTTGAATGGTATGCTGGAACTGATGCAGGAGAACCCGATGCACGAAGGAACGTCGGAGAAAATGGAGATTGCCCTGGGCAACAGCCGTCGCCTGCATGGAATGATCAACGAAGTACTCGACCTGTCGCGTCTCGAAGGTGGAAAGTGGGAGCTGTCTAAGAAACCGAAGGAGATGCTTCCGTTGCTCAACCGTATCGTGATGGCGTTCGAGTCACTCATCGTTAAAAAGAATCTCCGCCTCGAGTACGACGCCTCTCCCCTTTCTGGATTGGTGATCGACATTGATGAGGACAAATTCGAGAAGGTCCTCAACAACCTCCTCTACAACGCCATCAAGTTCAATCACGAAGGCGGATGGATCAAAGTGACGGCGACTCGCACAGACAAGTCCCTGGTGATACAGGTCGTCGATTCCGGTATCGGAATTCCGGAGAAAGAGCTGCCGTATGTTTTCGATCGTTTCTATCAAAGCTCGTCGACCGATAAACTTAACGCGCAGGGTATCGGGATTGGCCTGGCGCTGGTCCGGGAGCTTACGGCCTTGCATGGCGGTGATGTGAATGTCACCAGCAACATAGGCGAAGGATCATGTTTCACGGTCCAGTTCCCGATCGATGCGTCGATGGCTGGCAAGATCGAACCCGTAGAAGAGACACCCGAGCTTGCCGACGTGCGCTTCGATACATTCCCGCGCAGACCGCTGATACTGGTAGTGGAAGACAACGACGAGATGCGTTTTTACCTGAAGGAGATCCTGGGTGAATACGCGGACATTGCCGAAACACGTCACGGTCGCGAAGGATTGAAATGGCTCAAGACAAACATGCCGGACCTGGTGATCTCCGATGTAATGATGCCCGAGATGGACGGCTACGAATTCCTGTCGCAGTTGAAAGCCTCGAATGTGTGGCGGGGCATTCCTGTGGTGATGCTGACTGCCCGCGCGTCGGAAGAAGATCTCTTGCATGGCCTCAGCCTCGGTGTCGACGATTATATCATCAAGCCCTTCAACGCGAAAGAGCTGAAGATCCGGGTTCACAATCTTCTCACCAACCAGGAGATCCGCAAGGAATGGATTCAAAAACCGTTAGAACCGGACGAGGCTACGGTGCCTGGGCCTACTGATTCGGAAGACCAGGTGTTCCTGGAAAAAGTGAGGGGCTTCGTAGAAGGTAACGCGGAAATGTCGGCGCTTGGTATCGGCGACCTGGCCGATCACCTCGCGATGAGCGAACGGCAGGTGTACCGGAGAGCTGCAACACTGACGGGGATGACACCCGGTCAGCTGATCAAAGAGATCAAGCTTAAGATCGCCTACAAGTTATTGCTGGAAAGAAAGGTATCGAAGGTTGCAGAGCTCGCGAGAAGAGTTGGGTTCGAGAACAGCTCGTACTTTTCCAAGCAGTTTTTGGATCGATATGGAAAACGACCTGCGGACTTTTTGTGAATATGAGCTTTAAGAACCGATCCTGATACGACCAAGTCGTTTGAAACGGGATCGCAACGGTCATTCCCACTGCGAAGGCAGGCGGCCAAAGCGTTTCGCAAAACATTTGGCGAAGTAGGAAGGATTGCTGAAGCCCACTTCGAAGGCGACCTCAGAAACATTTCCCGTCTTTCTTTTGAGAAGTGTCCGTGCTTTCTCGAGTCTTAGGTCGCGGATGAGGTTGTTGGGAGCTTTGCCGGCGAGCGAATGGATCTTGCGATACAGCTGAGCCCGGCTGATGCCAACTGATTTCACCAGTGATGTGATATTGAAGTTCTCATCGGATAGATGGCTATCCAATACTCCGAAGCATTCCCGAAGAAATGCTTCTTCGGCAGCACTCAATGTTCTCAGCTTCTTACTGTCCTTCTTTCGAAGATATTCCTGCGACAGGTCCTCAAATAATGACGAGATAAATATGTGACTGTCTTCGGCGAGGAGGCTGAGTCTTTTTGCGAGACGGATCGTTTCTTCGATGAATTCATTATTCTCCGTGACCGGTTGTCCGGCGCTGAGGCCGATACGAAATACCACGGGGTTCTTCCGGCGGTCGGCGATAAATTCCTTTTGTATCTCTTTCGCGCACGCGAGCGCTTGGGCGGTGGAGTCGAATACACTGACAAGACTGTCGTCGCCGGTGAGCTTGACCTGGCGCCCGTCGTGTTTCGAAACTTTATTGAGTACGGACTCCCGTGTTTTTGCAAAGACGTTGCCGCCGGAAGGCGACTTCTCATAAAAAGAAACAGCGAGTATGAACCTGTTGCCGGGGTCGACCGATCCAGATTTGTGTTGAACCAGGCCCTGGTCGATCCGGATGTTGTTGCCCATGATGAGGGAATAGTAACTGGGATCGACTTCGACGACGGCACAGGCTACGTGACCGTGTGCCATTTGGTGAACGGTTTCGACGGTGGCTTTGTCGGGACCCTCGACGAGGCAGAATAAATTTCCGGCCTCTTCATTCACCCAGAACTGGAGGTACTTTACACCGTATTGCTTTTGTATGCGTTCGTCTGCGACGTGCGCCTGCTTTGCCTCATCGATGGTGATGTGCGGAAACTTATGTAGGTCCATGAACAGAGGCACGGGGCAGGAGTATATTAGAAATAATACGGCACAGAAGTTACGACTATTTCGTCAACCCGACAGAAACTGGTATCGGGTTGGCCTTCACCAGCGTTTGGTAGACTACACAAAATCTCTCCGTGAGCTGAATGAGTTTCGTGGTCTTTTCTTCCGGTTCGTCGGTCCGTATTTCGAACCGCATCCGGATCTCTTTGAACCCGACCGGGGCCGTTTTATCAACAGATAATGTTCCCCGGAAATCGAGATCCCCTTCGGTGTGGACGGAGGCATCCTGCAGGTTGAAACCGGTGGCGGTTGCGACAGCTTTGAGTGTAACCCCGGCGCACGCAGCCAGCGCTTCGAGGAGCATGTCGCCCGAGCAAACCGAGAGGCCGTCGCCACCGGTTGCCGGATGGAGACCAGCTTCGGCCATGGACTTGCCTGTCTCGATCTTACAGGTGATGCCTTCGCCGACTTGTGACTTCGCCTTGAGGGTAATGAGCGCCGCTTCCGGTTCGGCTTTATACTTTGTTTTAAGTGGTTCCTGAAGCGCTTTTAATTCAGTTGCATCCATAGGTAAGGATCTTGTGATGCAATGTTATGACAAAATGAATGAAGGGGTCCGAACGCCTGCTTATTTTTTTGTGCCTTATGAAAACTATTTTTTAGTCGTGAACAGATTGTCGCATCATTTGAACAGATAGTGGTAGATAATCTGGTTGCAACTTTTTGCAACACGCCGGTGGAACAGATTGTTCCATTCTTTGATCTGTTTCTGGTAGACAATGATACGAACCAATCGCTGCTTTGTACTACCATTAATCAAAAAGAAAAAACTATGAAAAAATCAATGACAGTCATCCTGGTTATCGCGATCTGGACTGCATGCAGCGACAGGCAAAAAAGCGACGATATGACGGATGCATCTTCGACATCTGGACTGCAGGCGTCGGCTGGAAAACATCTCTTCATGGATGTACACAATCTTGAACCCGGCAAGGTAACGTTCGACGCCGTGGCAGGTGCGCATCAAAAAGATCTCGCCACACAAGGAAAGTACGACGTGAGCTTTATTAAGTATTGGGTGGATGAGGCACAAGGTAAAGTATACTGCCTGGCCGAAGCCCGCGATTCAGCTTCTGTCTACAACGCTCATAAGGAAGCACACGGCCTGGTGCCCGATCAGGTGCATCAGGTGTTGCAGGGAGAATAGGTCGAACGCGTCGAATTTCTGGTTTGAGATTTGCGACGCGTGTGAGGAAGGATGATCTCAGGAAGTATTCACATTATCAGTGCGCCAAGCATTCTGGGCCTGCGCCCGACAGGTGTGGAAAAACTTCCTGAGTCATTGTTGTCGGCCGGTCTTCGTGAGCGGCTAAATGTCACCAATCCGGTGACGGCAGTCAGGACATTGAATGACATCTACAGCCCGATCAGGGACCGGTTCACGCGTTGCCTGAACACCCAGCTGATCACCCAGTTTTCAAAAAAGCTTGCGCAGACGGTACGTCCGGTTGTCACCGGCAAGTCGTTCGTTTTAATACTCGGCGGAGATTGCAGCATACTGATCGGGGTCATGTTGGGCTTGAAAACCCTGGGTAACTTCGGTCTGTTGTTCATCGATGCGCACGCCGATTTCTATTCACCGGAAGCGTCCATTACTGGCGAGGTGGCAGACATGGACCTGGCGATGGTGTGCGGGAGAGGTCCGGGACAGCTTACCAATATCGACAAGCTGGGGCCGTACGTTCAAGAGAATCATGTGATCCATGTGGGACAGCGGGATCTGGAAGAGACGTTGAAGTATTGTTCACCGGACATCGCTCAAACACAGATAAAACGTTTTGACTTTCCATTCATCACCAAACATGGAATAGATCAAACAATCATCGGAATTCTGGATCATACAAGGACAATGAATGTTGACGGTTATTGGATACACTTCGATACAGACTCACTTTCGGATGACCTGAATCCAGCGGTCGACTACCGGCTGCCGGGAGGATTGAGCTTTGAAGAAGTGGAGTTGGTTTGTAACCGGATGATTGCTAACACCAAAGTAGTTGGAATGAGCGTGACTTGCTTCAATCCGAATCTCGACAAGACCGGGAAAATTTCCGGAAATATTATGGAGTGCATTGGGCGGATGCTTTACAGCAACCAGCTCTCTGAACAAATGAAGAGTTCCACTTAAAACCGGGACATCCGATTTTAAGTGGAACTCTTTTCAATAAAAATAAGATCCATCAACCCGGATCCTCATCTTCCTGGTCATGTCCTTGGACCTTCACGATCTTGTTGTACACACCAAACAGTAACAGCGGCGCTGCCCATTGCCCAACGAACAACGCTACA
This sequence comes from Cyclobacteriaceae bacterium, assembly GCA_035318625.1. GTDB lineage: Bacteria > Bacteroidota > Bacteroidia > Cytophagales > Cyclobacteriaceae > ELB16-189. Next base: position 259,429 of record DATHEL010000009.1, on the reverse strand, counting down.
TGATCCTTTTTCAAAAGCTTGAGTGTAAGAGATGCTGCCATGACCCCTACTCCGCTCCATAAAAAGAAATCGGAAGGGAGTCGTGATGTCTGCGATTCGATTGCTTTTGCCACCGGTCCCTCTTTCCGCTGTGGGTTGACGGCCGATGCTTTGCTTTTTAGTCCGTTCTTGATTGTCTCAGTCTCCATAAAATTGATTTTAGTTGATCGGCAGATCGCGCAGGAAATTCATGCCAGTTTGAAATCAGGCTGCATGTCACGAGAGACCAATGCTCCCAGGAATGGTGCGGAATTTTACGTTACAAATTGTGGTGTGAACAGAACATGGCCGGGGAAGTTAAGTTGAGTGAAAATTCTAATGAGTTATATAGGAATCGATCGTGCGCCGATGAATTCTATGGTACCATTACCTCATAAGTTACAACGGGCCGGTCGTTGATCAAGATATGCACAGCGAACGTACCTCTTGCCGCGAAGGTGTGGCCGATTGAATAGACATCGACGTCACCCCTATTTTCTATGTCCACAGCCTTGCGAACATCGCGGGAGCCAACCATCAGTTTGACATCATTGGATTGCTGCCCGGCCGGACGGGTAAACTGAAAATCAATCTTTGATCCTTTCTCGATGGTCACAATGAATCGTTGGGGCGATAATGGCTGTATGTTGTACTTGAAGGCAGCCACATAAATCAAGGGATTATTCAGGAAATCGTCTAGTGTCGGCAGTTGATCGAGCAACGCCCATTTGTTGTCAGCCGGGTAATGATTACGAATGAAGAATTCAGGTCTTGCCAGGAAATAAGAATCTTCATAATTCTTCACGAAAGAAGCTGTCTCCATGTTGAGTGCACCGCTCGACCAAGTAGCATCGCACAAATACCATTTCTCATCCAGCTTCACGGCATTCCAGGTATGATTGAGGAGGCCTTTGCCGCCGATATTAGCTTGCGTGGTCCGGCCGTAACCATGAACCAACTCACATTGAAGCTCTGCGTGAGTTGCTAGTTCTTTGATGAGCCAGGCGTAGCCCGTACACACTGTGCTAAATTGCCCAATGAGTTTTTTGTGAACCATTGGCATGAGCTTAACATTCCATGCGACCAATTCCTGCCCGGTCAATTTTGCCCGATTTTTCCGGTTGGCTTCAGCTAGGGTATAGTCATTACCGATATTGAGACATACCCATTTGTAGATGGCTCTGAATTTTCCTTCGTCGGTAGAAAGACTGGCGGTGAGCTTGCCTGAAAGGAGCTTGAGGTCGTCAAGTGAATGTCGAGGGTATTGTTCTGCGATGCTGTCGGCTTTGGGAAATTCGACGGATACCTGAAAAGCATACGCACCAAAAGGAAGCAGTAGCCAAAGAAAGATCCAAAGCTCTAATAATCTGCGCTTCATAATGTCAGAAGCGGGCCATGAGCCTTGACCACCAACCACGTACTCCGTCTTTTTCTTCATAAACGCCGTCGATCGCAACTTCCCCAAGAACGCCGACGTCGAACGACATCCTGATATCCAGTATGTTCTTCATCTCTTTGGGAATCTTGATTTCCAGTTTCGTGTACCCGATAAACTTGATGATGAGGGTGTCACCCTTCTCAAGCTTTCGTGGAAACTCGAATCGTCCATCAGCGTCGGTAGAAGTATATATGTCGCTCCCTTTCAGCTCAACACGTGCACCCGGTATAGGAGATCTATCTTCTTCTGAGCTCACGAGTCCCCAGACGTATCTGGAGGGAGGTCCTTTAGGTGTGTAAAGCTCATCGACGAGAAGCTCACCGGTAATATCGTAGTCCAGTTTCAATTCCACGTTGACGCTGTCCCCTTGTGTTTTTTTGATAGTGTACTCGTGAGGGATAAACCCGATGAAGCTAAATATCAAGACGTCGCCGTCTTCCACCCTTCGGGGAAATCTGAATTTTCCGTACTCATCTGTTACTGTCCCATAAGCGGTACCTTTGAGGAGGACATTGACCCCCGGGAGCTCGGATTTGTCATCCCTGCTCCGTACTGTTCCCGTCACAACGTAATCCGATTTCAAAGAGGGTTCCACATTCAAGGAATCATTTATCGTTTGTACGATTGGCGGCGAGGGCGTAAGTGGTTTCGTTGCAAATGACGGCCGGGCGATCACGAGCAACAGGAGACTTAACACGCCGGCTTTGAGAAACTTGAAATTCAGGTGGACGGTTGGCGGAGAGAGCTCTACATAGGATCTTAGTTGACCTGGCTTGAATCTTCCGCAGGAATGTGTTGGCTTCTGTTTCAGGAACTTGATGATCTCCTCATCTGTCATTCTGGTGAAATCGATCACCACCTTATTGCATGAGCCGCAGAAGCCGCCGTCGCTCGTGTGGGTAAAATTCTCCCATCGTTGGGAGCATGGTTTTGGGATGGAGATAGAGTATGAGGTTTTCATGGTCCGGAATTTGAACCATGGATGCATGAAATTCAGGGATTCCACAAAATTGATCCCCGGTATTTGAAACTACCCGATATACTTCTCCAGGTTCTTTTTGAAATACGCAGCCGAGTCGGTGATGCTCTGTATCGGATTGTATTGAAAGTTCCCTCCTTGTTCTATGTAATAATATTCCATACCCGCTTTCGAAGCCAGCGGCAGGATCGGCGTGAAATCGATGGAGCCGTTGCCGAGCTCCGAGTAATCACGGTTTTTCTTATCCATGTCTTTAATGTGCCACATCACGAAACGACCGGGCTGGAGGGCGATCAGCTCTGCGGGACTTCTTTTTGAATCGCGCATCACCCAGTAAAGGTCCATCTGCAGCTTGACCAGCTTCGGGTCTGTATCGCGCATCACAATATCATAGCCGATCTGCCCGTCCTGTTCGGTGAATTCGTAGTCGTGGTTGTGATAGGCGAAGCCGAGCCCGGCTTTGGTAACACGCTCGCCTACGAAGTTGAGCTTCTCTGTCAGAAGCTTGAACTTTTCGATGGTGCGGGATTGCGGATCGATCCATGGCCAGGTGACGTATGACTGACCGAGGGCCTTCGCTCCTGCAATACACTGATCGGTGTAGCGTGCGAGCTCGTCCTGGGACCTGCTCATGAACGGGTGGAAGTCGTAGTGGCCGCTGGTGGTTATTAGGCTGTTGTCTTCGAGAAGCTTGCGGAAGTCGGCCGACTTCATTCCATAATATGTTCCCTCGTCGCCTTTGAATCCGTATGTCTCGCTGTCTTCGTAGCCGATAGATTTCACTTTCGCCAAGGTTCCTTTGAGGTCTTTGGCGAGGTCGGCGCGGATGGTGAATAGCTGGAGGCCCATCTTATATTTCCTGGGGGCGGCGGCTGTATCGATGGCCAATAGTGATGCGGACATAAGGACGCTGGACTTGACGATGAAATCGCGACGTGAAAGTTTGTTCATACTGAAAGGTACTGGAAAAAACACTTATGAGCACAGCTAAGGAAAGAAGGGCTATTCTATCTTGCCCTTCTTATAAATATTGAATCCGAAAGACGCGCCGATAATCGTTCCCTCCTTACGTGGCAACACATAAGCATTGACAGGGATGTTGAGATAACCGGACCGGAATGTTTTTCCGATGCCGAAGAATAGACTCGTTGATAAAGTCATCAGTCCACGACTATCCAACCGGCTTTTAAGTGCGTACGGATTGCTTTCTGGGGCGGAAGGATTGTTGACACTAAGGTCATTCCAGGCCTCTGATCTGTACCACTTGCCTTCTTCGGTGCCGAATCGTCCATCACCGGTAAATCCATCTGCTTTGTGTATTGCCCTGAACGACGGCCCGAAAGCAAACTCCCATCCACCCCTTCCCAGTCTGAAACCATTGAGGAATGTAAGCGATGGGACAAATTTTCCTGACTCGAGACCGCCGATCATCGGGATCACTTCTATTAGAGCCTGGAAGTCGCCGGCACTGAGGTACTGCCACTCCTTCTGCCACCCGAATTGAAAAGTAGCCGGGTACATGTTATATCCGCCTTCGCCTTCCGGGGAAGTGAGCACCTGCGCTGTTTCTCCGGTCGATACAGAGAATCCCATTCTCGGACCGTCGAGTGCCAGCTTTGTCTTCGAACTCTGTACGGGCATGTCGTAGTTGATCAGCTGATCGGCAACGGTCTGGTCGACGGGCAGGCCTAATAATTTATTGATCGACATAGCGATCATTCGCTGAAGCTCAGGCTGAATATTCATGTACTCCGTGGCATTTTGTTTCTCGACCGAGGCAGATTCAACATCGATGAGCTTTAGGGAGATAACGATCTTTTCTCCGAACCTTTCGACGCTGCCCGTGATCATCTTGCTTGCAGAAAGAATTTTTCCCGCCGCAACAACGCAGTTCTTGCCAAAGCATGTCTCTATATTGATCTTGTTCTTGGTGATCGCTTCGGCAGCATCGTATTTATCAATCACATTAAAGACATTGGCTTTCTCCAGTTCCAGTCGCACGATGTAGGCTACCGACTCTGAATTCTGAGCGATGCCGTTGGCGTCGATAGCGATTACGGCCACAGTAGGTTTTTGCTGAGCCTGTGCGTTGAAAGTGGTGGCTAAAAGAGTCACAACGGCTGACAACAGGGCGAGTTTTTTAATCATCTTCATGGAGGTTGGTTTTAGATGCACGAAGATGCGTGCTGGAACGGGCCCGTGTTTTTCGATGTCTGAAGGTGTCGTGATTAAGAGTTGTGAAAAATCAGTCAGCTAAGATCATAGCCGATCGAGTTGCAAAAAATGCGTTTGAATACGTTTGCCTTTACGGAAAAATGCAAATCTGTTGAATTAGAGGCGTTAGTCAAGCTTGCCAAAGAAATCGATTGCCATCTTAGTGATGAGGTCGGACTTCTCGGCGAATACGTCATGCGAGGTGTTGGGTACTGCAAAAAAATGGCTGTTCTTAACGAGTCGATGGATCTCCACGCCGTGTTCAAGCCGGATATCGTCGCGATCACCCTGCGCTATCATCACCGGAATGTCAATTCTTTCAAGAATAGAATTTGAAAAATACTCGTCCTGGTACCACATTTCATTCTGATCGTTCACCAGTTTTTTCCAGTCCCTTGGCAGTATCTTAACATACGCTTCGATCGCTGCTCCATTCTTTTTTTCCCATTCGTGGATTGGGTACGGGCTGACCAGGCTTGGATCAACGCCAGGAGGCAACACAGCCCTAACCCCGTTGTTCGCTCCCACGGCGATCACCTTTTTTACTTTGTCGGGTCTGGCCAAAATTCGAATACTCCGTCTTCCTTATTTCATGCCTATAGCTCCCGGGTGCGAGATGTAAGTTTTAGTTTTGACTTCATGAGATCAGTATTATTGTTGTGATAATCACAATTATTTTTCTCATCATAAATCAAAATTCATTAGTTAAGATATAAATAACCTTCAGCGAATAGAGGAACTTTCGGTATTTTAATACTTATTCTCTTTGCTTACTTAACAAAAATATAAGCATCTATGCGATCAATGACGCCGCCCCGTTGGATCTTGCTTGTTAACAATGTCACGACCGCTGTCCGGCAAATGTACAAGAACAAGCTCTTTGCTTCCATCACCATTTTTTCCTTGTCGGCGAGCATGGTCTCCTGCCTCCTGATTTTCCAGTATGCGGGATTCGAGCTGAGCTTTGATCGCCAGTATCCCAATGTTTCGAATATTTATCGCCTGAATTTACTTACCTACCAGGATAACGTCCTCCAAAACAATAGCGCCCTGTTGCCGGTCGATGCGCGGCCGACAATCAAAAACAATATTCCTGGTCTCGACGCTTCTGTACAAATCATTTCAACCGCCTCGTGGTTCGACTGCTCCCTTACTTATCGCGACAGGTCGACATCGATTACATTCAATGAGAAGAACGTGGCTTATGCGGATAACGAGTTGTTGAATGTTTTCGATTACGAAATAAAAGCCGGGAACCGGGCAACAGCGCTGTCCGATCCCTACAGTGTAGTGTTATCAGAATCTGCCGTGATAAAATATTTCGGGTCCAGTGATCCGATCGGTAAGATCTTGCATCTACGGGGAAGCAGCGACACGCACGATTATGTCGTCACAGCCGTTATGAAAGACCCGCCGGGGAATTCCCATCTTCCATTCGACATTCTCCTCTCCCTTTCTTCAACCGATAGCCATCCGAACCGGAAACCCCTCGATAGCTATGTATATGTCGTCCCGAACGACCATACGCCCGTGGAGCTTATTCAACAAAAAGTCAGCGCTCTTGCCGCAACGTACCCTGTAGACGCGGGCCAACGATTCGACATCGCTATGGAACCTGTGAGCGAAATCCATTTACATTCAAATGCCGAAGACCAACCTACGCCGCGAACCGACCCGACAACCATTTATCTATTGCTCGCCATAGCATTCGTGGTGCTGATGCTCGCCTGGATAAACTACACCAATCTTGCGATCGCCAGGTCGTTCGCCCGTGCAAAGGAAGTCGGCATCCGGAAAGTATCTGGAGCCACACGCCCGCAGATCATCGTTCAGTTCCTTACCGAAACTTTTTTATACAATATTATCTGCATTGTCATAACGCTTTGCATCGTCTACGTTTCATCACCCCTATTCTATCGTTTCGTCGGGATCTCGTTTCCCTGGGATCGTTTGTATTGGATCGATCTGGGAATCACCGGCTGGGTTGTCATAGCGGTGGTTTGCGGGGGAATGCTTTTGTCCGGGGTTCTTCCCGCGCACTTCCTGGCATCGATATCTCCGGCAAACGTGTTAAAAGGGAAGTTCATGGCGATCAACAAAGGATTGACCTTCCGGAGAGCCTCCGTGATCTTCCAGTTTGTATGTGCAATCGCGTTGATGACGGCGGTCATTACGTGCAACAAACAATTCCGCTTACTCAGTGAGCAGCATCCGGGTATCAACTTCGAAAGGACGATGATGATCAAAAGCCCTTCGAACGCCGACTCTACTTTCAGGAACCGCCTTTCACAACTCAGCGCCTCCCTGCAACAACAATCAATTGTGGAAAAAGCATTTACAGGAGGGAATATTTTCCAAACCGGTGAGGCCTGGACCGCGGATGTTAGCTCGGAGGATAAGAAAAGCGCTGGAGCTTTTATCATCAATATCATCGACCCGGACTTTATCGATGGTTACGACCTGAAGCTGCTGGCCGGTCGGAATTTTGAGGTCAACGATTATCCCGGGAGGCGGTTTGGCGATAAGATCGAACCCCTGATCCTTAATCGTACAGCGATCGAAAGACTTGGTCTTGTTAACCCGGTCGACGCCATCGGTGAAACCATCTATTGGGACGGTAAAGAATGCAGGGTCGTAGGCGTCATCGAAGATTTCCGGCAGCGATCTGCTAAGGAGGCTGTTGGGCCTGGCGTGTATACCGCCAACAACGGCTCCACGCTATCGTTGCAATTGACACAGGCGGCGAGCGAGGATCTAAGCGCTTCCATCCCGCCGATCAAGCGCGAGTGGGATAAATTCTTTCCTGAAAACGGATTTGATTTTTTCATGTTAGCTGATTTCTACTCGGGTTTGTTCCAGGGAGAGCGACAAATGAGAAACATCTTTCAATTCTTCTGCGCCATAGCGATCGTCATCTCGTGCCTTGGACTGTTTGCGCTTTCTCTTTTCTCGGTCAATCAGCGGGCAAAAGAAATGAGCATTCACAAGGTCCTCGGCGCATCGAAGATCCGTCTGCTGGGTTTGCTTACCTACGAGTATGCCATCATGATATTGGTTGCAGGGATCATCGGGCTTCCGTTCACGGTGTGGGGAATCGATCGCTGGCTGAGCAATTTCGATCTGCGGGTTGAAGTAGGCCTGTCGACTATCATCGCAACGCTGGCGACGGTATTCGTTTTTGCATTCATATCAATAGGCTTTCAGACATGGAGGGTTGTCAGCAGGAATCCAACGGAAAGTCTTAAGGGTGATTAGAAAACACAAAACACCAGCGCCCGACCGAAGTCCAGCGCTGGTTCAATGACCGTCGTCGACTGACGAAGATTAATCGCGGATTACGACAATTATTACTTTAATAAATATGATAACCGAAGGTGGCTTAGTGTGAGCGTACGACTTATCCAACGCTTGTGAACCTACATTAAAAAAATTAGAGAATGCGGCTACAATGTTTGCGGACAGCTATGAGGAAAATGTTATTCAGGTATTGTATCGATATCTACAGCGTGGAACGTTCTCATGGCATATCGGGGCTATTTTCGATCTGCGCTAACGATTAATAATCTTCTTTTCTATATTTCAAGTAAAGTCGCCCCCTCTATGTCTGTTGGTACTCTCACTGCTGTCCGTTCTTATCCCGGGCGCATGTTCGGCTGGATTCCGCTGCCTTACTGGCTCGGCATTCTCATCGCCTGGGAACTGGTTTTTCTGGCCGATTACCTGATCGGCAGGAATGTACCGGGCGGTCACGAACATCTTATCGAGTTTGGGTTCCTGGTGTTGTTTTTTGCGCTGGTGTGCTGTACGATCATATACTGCTCCAGAGTCCTTACCGAGATGTACGAAGACGTGACGCTGTTTGTCGACCAGGATCTCGATGGTTTCGCGGACTGGTACCGGGCTCAGCTCCGTCGCAGCTACGAAGGCATTCTTCCGGTTGTCTTCGGATTAGTTTTCGCTTTACTGGAACTCTTTACCGCCGGTCCATTCATACACCAATTTACACCCGCAGGGACGGCGCTCTACACGTTTCGTATGACGTATGAATTTGCCGGATTCTTCTTCCTGGGTGTTGGTGTCTGGGCTTTGCTGAATGTCGTGCGGATACCGATCCTGCTTACACGGTATAAGATCAAGGTCAGTCTGACGCAGGTGTCGGGCCGCGGACTTCAGGCGCTTGGATCGAGCTACTTCAAAATGAGCTTATCGATCATCTTTACGTTCATTCCACTGGTGATCGCTGTGATCCTTTCTCCCCTGAGCGAAAACACTTTTATACTCTCGTGGCTGGCCGGGGGTCTTACATTAATCTTTGGATTTTTTCTCCTGCCGCAAGTAGGTGTTCATCGCATCATGGCTGCCGAAAAAACTCACCGGCTAACGAGCTTCACGCATCACCTCGAAGAAGCGATGGAGCGTTCTCTGAAAGATCCATCCTCGGAGAATATGAAGAGGCTCAAGGAGCTCTTCGATCTGCAGGCCCACCTGAAGCAGATGAATGAATGGCCTTTTAATACAAATACGGTATGGCAGCTGATCACGGCGCTTCTGATACCGATCGCGCTGACGGTACTACAGATATTTTTTTAGTCTCTTTTCAGAGATTTTGTTCCGAATCGTACAATTCACGTTTCAATCCCTTCGACTAGATTTACGGCGAAATCAGGAAGCATTTTAAAACATGCAATACAAAGAGCACAAGCCATCTTCAGAACTGGAAAAGTACGTCAAGTGCTACTACACCATTGTGTGCGAGCCAGGAGTGCTGATCGAAGACAAAGCTTTCGCCACCGGCTGTATAGAGGTGATGTTCACTATAAGCGGCTCTTCATGGCAAACAAAGCTGAACGGTGAGTTCACAACGACTTCGCAGGTCGAGCTTTGGGGGCAAATCGTGCGGCCGTTGACATTCAAAACTTCCGGTCAGGGCGAGATTTTTGGGATCCGTTTTTACCCTGCGACCGCTGCGGTTCTGCTGAAAGAAGAGCTCAACGAATTCAATGATGGAGTCTTTGACCTGGTGAGCGTTCTTGGAAATCCCGTCAAAGAGCTGCATGCTAAACTGCAGGAATTCAGGTCAACCAACGACAGAATTAACCTGGTTGATGCATACTTGCTTCATAAACTGACAGCACACACCAAGACCCTGAGCCGGATCGACCTGGTGCAGCAGGTTATGAATGACCTAACGAAAAAAGATTTCTTCGATAATATCAATAACGTTGCTGCGCGTTACGGGATAACATCGAGGTATCTGCAGAAAATATTTCTGCACTACACGGGCCTTACGCCTAAGTTGTACAGTCAGATCAATCGCTTTCAAAATAGTTTGGTACTCCTGGGAAAAGGGGATCAGCCCCTCACCGCCATCGCTTACGAATGCGGATATTTCGACCAATCACATTTTATCCGGGAATTTAAATCTTTCACCGGCTTCTCACCGTCGGGATTCGATCCCGACAATTCTTCCGCGATCCTCGCTTCGCCGAACAAGTAGTTCCGATTTGTCCAATGTAGTCGCCTTTGCGCGCAATATCTTTGTTAAAAAAAACGAAGATATGGAGGAATCAAAATTCGCAACATTCAAATCGCTGCACGCAGCAAGTAAACTGCTCATCCTGCCTAATGCATGGGATGCAGAGAGTGCCCTGATTTTACAAGAGTGCAAATATCCGGCTGTCGGAACTTCCAGCTCCGCCGTTGCCGCAAGCCTTGGTTACCAGGACGGAGAAGGAATGCCTTTCGCAGATTACCTGGTTATCATCAGGAGGATCGCGGCATCCGTGGCCATTCCGGTCACAATCGACTTCGAGATGGGTTATGGGAAAACAAAAGAGCAAGTGTATGCAAATGTGCAGCATCTGTTGGATGTGGGTGTTGTTGGCATCAACCTCGAAGACTCCGTCATTGCGAACGGCACCCGCACCCTGAAAGACGCAACAGAATTTGCGCAAACACTCGGGTTCATCAAGAACAAACTGGACGCAGGACGACAGTCCCTCTTCATTAATGTCCGCTCTGATACCTATTTGCTCAAAGTAAAGGATGTAGAAAATGAAACATCAGCACGACTGAAGATATATGAGTCGGCCGGGGCCGATGGGATCTTTCTTCCCTTCATCAGCGCCGGGCAAGATATTGCAAGGGTCAAGGCGGAAACCAGGCTTCCTCTGAACGTCATGTGCCTCCCCGGACTACCTGAGATCGATGCGCTGCAAAAGCTAGGCGTCAACCGGGTCAGCATGGGGCCATTCCTGCACAACAAGGTGTACAACAATGCTCGCGAGCTCGCCAAAAAAGTTATCGAACAAAATAGTCTCACAGCGATTTTATAAACCAATCAATAAACAAACGAATATGAAACTTCCAATGCAAGCACACGATGTGCACAAAAGTCTGGCCGCAGCATACAACACCGGCGACCTCAACACCGTTATGAAGATCTATGATGCCGCAGGCATTATCGTAGCCGATCCAACGAATCCCGTAAGCGGTAAAGAAAAGTTTGAAGCCGCGGTAAAAGAGATTCTTGCTATCAAAGGCACAATGGAGATCAAAACGGTGTACTGTCTGGAAGTTGGCGACGTGGCGGTTGGCAGATCAGAATGGAGCATCACCGACGAAGGCAAAACCAAAGTCGCCGCGAAAGGCATAGAGCTATTGAAACGCCAACCCGATGGTTCATGGAAAGTGTTGATCGATCATGCATTTGGCGCCGAGGGGAACCTGGCGGCCTTGTAGATTCCGGTCGTATTTCTAACGAAGCCTGCCCCGGAAAAGCAGGCTTTTTTATTTTACCTTTACTAAAGTAAAACCGCTTTTATTCAGCAACTAAATTCAAATAACATGATAATCGTACACGACACTTTCGTTTGCAAACCAGGCAACGCCAGCAAGCTCGCCAAGCTTTTCAAGGAAGTTATGGGCGGAGAGCCTGAGACTGTTAACATCCTTACGGATATGACAGGTCAGTATAACCGCGTTATTATTGTCAGCAAGTTCAATGATCTGACGACCTATCAAAAGAGCTGGGAAACTGCGGACCCCGAAAAAATGAAGCGGATGCAGGAGGCGATGAAAGGATATACCGAGATGTATCAGACCGGGTCGAGGGAGATATTCCAGGTGTGGTGATGTTAAAAAGACGTTACCTTGTTGATCACTATTTCCCGTGACTGACGAAGTTAGTTGCCAGGCAATCCTTATCCGACTGTGTTATCGTTGATACACCGCCCGCAACATTCTTCACGTTGTTGAAGCCGCTGGTCGACAGGAGATAGCTGGCCCGTGGACTACGATGGCTGTGACTGCAATAGACGAGCACTTCCTGATTTTTATGCTTCGCGATTTCGTCAAGCCGGCGTGGGAGCTCTTCCACGTTGATATTGACGGCATTCTTGAAATGACCGAAGCTTGGAACCTCACCCGACCCTTTGAACTCTGCCGGTGTACGAACGTCCAGCAACACCGCTTTGGGGTTTGCTTTTAGTCTGGCACAGACTTCCTCGAAGGAAAGATTTTTAAATTTTATTGTGGACTTTTCAACGAGCGCCATCCCGCAAGCACTGCAGGTGCCTGGCTTGTCGTGGACCGTGCCGTCACAATCGAGTCCGCACGGTGTGCATACGTATTCACTCTTCTGTTTTATAATGAATGAGCTTGCGATAACGGCCAGTGTCAGGATAACTAATGTTTTCATTTTGCTTGAATGCTAATTGCTTATCTCCTTATAGTAAGCACAAACCTCTTTCATGACACACTCGGAATGTTTGGGATTCGTTGGGCGGCACGTCTCGCGTCCGAGAAACGAGATAGCCATGCCGGCTTCGCCCCAATCCTTTGGGTCGAGCACTTCCATCATCTGCTTTTCGATCTTCTTAGGGTCGGTGCCGGTGGCGATGCCGAGGCGCGGCGCTACCCGTACCACGTGGAGGTCAACGATGATACCTTCGGCTTTCACACCCGACTCCCGCATAATGACATTGGCGGATTTCCGGCCGATGCCAGGAAGAGCGGTCAGCTCGTCCATAGTAAGAGGAATATTTTTGTCCTCCTTCAGTTCCGCGGCAAGGCTCATCAACCACTTTGTCTTGTTGCCGAAGTTGCGGACCTGGTTGAGGAGAGGGAATAGCGTGTCCTGAGTTGCTTTGGACAGGGACTTTAGGTCGGGGAAGGCGTTGAAGAGGTCGGGTGCGACTTTATTGATGTGAGCGTCGGAGTCCTGGGCGGCGAGGATGACCATCACCATGAGCTCGTATGTGTTGCGGTAGTTGAGAGGGACTTTTTTGCCGCGATATTTATTGATGAGGGGCTGAATGGAGGTTTGCCAGTTTGGAGTTGCCATATTATGATCCTTTGTCGTGGATGAAAGGTAAAATATTCGTTGGACTTCGAAGTTAGAATGCCCTTCAAAAGTAATCCCGGCCAGCCAATTATCGAACCCTTTTCTTTTAGATTTTCCCAGATTCCGAGATTTCATCCGGCCGGCGTTTCGCCGTACCTTTCCATAACTGCTGACGCGAAGTCACACTAACCGTTACAAATATGAAGCATGCTCTTTTCACAATTGCATTGTTGGCTATTCAATTAGAAGTTGCCGGACAGCTAATCGATCCAGGAGCGCCAAAAACTAAAATTGATGAATTTCAAAACAGGAGTGGCGCCCTGATTCTGAAGGAATACATTGATGTTGCAGGAACCAGGACAGTGAATATCCAGGTTGTGAAGATGACCTTAATGCCCGAAAAAAAAGAGGCGATATCCGGAGTGCTGATTTCATGGGGATCAACGTCCATTGGGATCTTCCAGCAAACCGGGCAGGCGTATTTAGATGCCGACGAAATTGACAGCGTCATTAAGGGCATCGATGCCATGGGGAAAATGATCGCCGGCACCATTCCAAATAATTATACCGAGCTCGAATTATCAACCCGAACGGGTTTCAAACTAACCTTGTTTCCGAGTAAGACTGCATGGAATATAGCGCTTGAATGTCAGGGCCACCGGCAATATATTTATCAGGAAGATCTTGCGAAGATCCAGGAATCTCTGTTGTCGGCTAAGAGCAAACTTTAGATGTAAGTGGCTTACCGGCTACTCACTCCTCAATGAATTAACCGGGTTCGACCTTGCTGCTTTGATCGCCTGGAAACTGATCGTCAACGCGGCAACTGAAATCGCCATCAGTCCCGACAGGATGAAGACCCAGAATTGGATCTGCACGCGGTAGGCAAATCCTTCCAGCCACAGGTTCATACTATACCATGCCACCGGTATCGCGATGAGCATTGCTATAATAATGAGAACGATGAAGTCCTTCGACAACATCGTTACGACGCTCCTGACGTCGGCGCCCAACACTTTTCGGATACCGATCTCCTTGGTGCGAAGCTCGGTGGTATACGTTGCCAGGCCGAGTAGTCCCAGGCAGGCGACAAAAATCGCAAGCGACGAAAATATAGAAAACAATGTTTTGAAGTTCATGTCTTTGAGATATTGCCTGCCGAAGTCATCGTCCAGGAAACTATAAAGGAACGGCCGGTGTGGTGCCAGCTGCATCCATGTCTCGCGCACGGCGGCGATGGTGGCAGGCATATCCTCCGATTTTACTTTTATCGACATGTAACGGCTTGCATATGGCTCGTAAGGCAGTGTCAAAGGTTCGATGATCCGGTGAAGCGAGATATAATTGAAATCTTTTAAGACGCCGATCACCTCCCCTTCGCGGCCCCATTGCTTGTATTTCTTGCCTATGATGTCACCCGGATTCGAATAGCCGTATTGCCTTGCCGCCGCTTCATTGATGACAAGCCCTCCGATGGTATCCGAGGGATGATCTCTTGAATATGACCGGCCCGCCACAAGCTCCAGCCCATAGTGGTTGATGAAATCCACTCCTACCTGGAAGACAGGCTGTGCCATTCCCAATAGCTCTCCGTCCTTTCCAATAATCTCAGTGTAGGCATTGGGAAAATAGCTTCCCGGAACACTCCTCGAAAATGCCACCGACAAAATAGATGGAATGGATTCCATTTCCGTCTTCAATGCCTCGCGTTTGTTGTTAACGCCCTGATCGTAATTGTAGTCCAGAATAAGCATGTGCTCTTTGTCGAAACCCATGCTCTTGTTCAGGATATGACTCATTTGAAGGTTCACTACCATCGTTCCGGCAACCAGCGCGATAGAGAGACTGAACTGGAAAATAACGAGGCCTTTCCGGAGATTCACGCCCGTCCTCCCGCCTTTGCTCATACCCTTTAATATAGTGGCCGGACTGAACGACGACAGGACGAAAGCCGGATACGAGCCGGCGACGAGCCCGATCACGACTGTGGCAACAACGAGCATAGCAATGCTCTGTATCGATGTCAGATAATCCATACTCAAAGACCTTCCGGTGATGTTATTCATTCCAGGCAAGGTGAGTGCGACGACGATCAGGGCGACTACCATTGAGAAGGTAACGATCACAAACGATTCGCTCATGAATTGAGACACAAGGCTCACGCGCTGAGCCCCGATAGATTTTCGGATCCCGACTTCCTTTCCGCGCTCCATCGACCGCGCGGTGGAGAGGTTCATAAAGTTTATGATGGCGATGGTAAGGACAAACAGACCAATGATGGAAAAGATATAGAGGTTGGCGATACTTCCTGTTTCTCCGGGTTGTCTTTGCGCGACGGTTCCGAGATACATTTCTTTGAGCGGCTCGATCACGATATTGTACTTGCTCTTGGGATCATTTATTTGCCGGGCCAGGAAGTCCGGTATTTTCGCGCTAAACCCGGCGGGATCAAACTGATCGTTGGTGAGGAAGTAGGTATAGAAATCCACGTATCCCCAGTTTGTAAATATGTCCGGGATCGAATTCCGGAAGGTGCTCATCGAAAGAAGTGCATTAAAACGAAAATGTGAATTCGCGGGAACATCCTCCATGACGCCTGTTACGGTGTACTCGCCTGCGTTGGATCTTCCGGCCGATTCGCTGCCCGTTATTGATTTGCCCAGAGGGTCTTCGTTGCCGAAATACTTCTTGGCAGTAGATTCCGTGAGCACGATGCTGAACGGTGCGGCCAGCGCTGTTTTCGGATTCCCTTTCAGCAGCTTCCAGCTGAAGACGTCGAATGCAGTTGAGTCTGCGAAGAAGACGTCACCTTCCTGGTGGGTGACGTCGCCATTGGTAAGGAGAATATCGGCACGCCCGGAAAACTGGACCACCTTGTCGATCTCGGGAAAGTTGTCGTGGAGTGCCTGACCGATTGGCGCGTTGCCCCACACCCAATAACTCTCCATTGAATTCTTGTCCTCATTCCGCCCATGAACGACACGGTAAATCCGGTCGCCATTTGTATGATAGCCGTCGAACGATCGTTCGTAGTCGACATACATGAAAATCAGAAGGCAGCAGGCGATGCCGAGGGCCAAACCTAAGATGTTGATAGCGGAGTACCCTTTCTTTTTGAGAAGGTTTCTCCAGGCGATGTTTAGGTAGTTTTGGAACATGGTGGTTGGGAATTGTAGGGAATATCGGAATTGCGTTGGATATGGGCTACTCGGGAAATTGGGGATAGTTACAAGATATTCATTTTGAGTAACCGGTTAGCTTCAATTTTAACGGCTCCGCGCGGCTTCGTCCGGCTTTGGAATCCGGATCAAGATCTATGGCCAGGTCGAGATATTTCAGGGCTTGGGGCCGGTACTTTCTTTCCTGATGCTGTTTTGCCCATGCCCAATATGTGAAGCTCATTATCTTCCAGTTTGCATACTCACTATTTTGAGCCTGCCTGGTTATGATAGATTGAAAGTCGCGTTTTGCAAACTTTTTTTTCTTGTAAAAAATCCAGGGCAGGTTCTCGGCTACACTTCCTCTCAAAAACTCCGGCAAATAACTAACGTCACTATAATTAGCTGCGGCGTCATTAAATAACGTAAAGGCATCACTCAACAAGCTCAACTTTTTGGTCTCCGCACTCACCAACGATAATGCTGACGCTCTATAGGAAGCCACGAAAGGCATCAGCTCTTTGGATGTTGAGGGGAAACTAAACAGCTCACTCAGTTGATCAAAACTTTTCTTTGCGTAGCCTTTGTACCCGGTCTTCGAAAGGAACGAAAGGTTTAAGGCCACTTCGTGGTAGATAATACCAATCCGTGCTTTGTTGATCTCAGTGGGGGTATTTTGAAATTGGGCCTCAACCTCTCTGAGCTTACTCTTTAACTCAATGGTGTCTATCATTTCCATGACATCATCTAACTGGTGTTCAAAAGCCTTTAATTTCGAAAAATCCAATTGCTGGGCCTGTAGGCTGGTGGTCATCGCGGTTGCCATAAAAATCAGTGATTTTAGTTTGTGTCTCATTTTTTGTCGTTTGAATGAGATACAAATGTGCGGTGGCGGCGCGGGCGGGGACGATGACTTAAGTTAAGACCTTTGCTTGCTCAAGACCCGTTTTCGGATCCGGCTTAGGCTTTCAGGACTGATGCCTAAAAAATTGGCGATGTACTTCTGAGGAACCCGCTGAAACAGGTCTGGCTTGCTATCGATCAATTTCAGAAACCTTTCTTCTGGCTTGTCAGATGAAAGAGACATGGCGATCTCAGTCGCTCGTTGGGCTACCCTTTCAGCCATGATACGCCCGAAGGTTTCGTATTGTTTACACTCGTTGTAGAGGTTGAATAAATCCTGTTTGCCGATGACCAATAACCTGGTTTCTTCCATAGCCTGAAGGTTCATCCTGCCTACGGTACCATTGGTAAAGCTCTGAAAATCTGTTACCCATGAATTCTCAAACGAAATATCGCATGTTTTTTCCACGCCGTCCTTTATGTGAAAGTGTCTGATGGTGCCCGCTGTGATGAAGGCGATGAAATCACAGACGCTGTTGTCTTGAAGCAGGAACTCCTTGTTCTTTAATGTTTTAATGGAAAAGTGTGTGTCGATAAGCCCAAGCTCCGCATCGGAAAGGGCAACGGTTTGTTGGCAGTATTTTTTTAATGCTTCATGCATGATCCTTTTAAAGGAACGACATTTTGTCGAGCTACGATAAGGATAATATACTTTAAAGCATCTGCTCCGACAACATTACCGTCAGGTCAATTCCGCATCCAGCTTCCGGGTCACATATCCCTGCTCCGTCTGCGGCAGCCCGCCCGTGCGCTTCTTAACTTCGGCCGTTTCAATTGCAATGGCTTCTACTTCGTTGCACCGGTACTTGTGTTCGGTGACATGCAACAAAGAATCATACGGACCACTTCGGGAAATCAGTTTTACCAGGATCGGTGCTGATTCAATGATCAGGAAAAGGATCATGATAAAAATATGTGCCCACCACATGGCCGGACTTTGTTCCGTCAACCGGCTTAATGCTTCGAGTCGCGCCGCCGGTCCATTCAGCCTCGTTCGAGCTAGTGATCCAATTTCTCCGCTCACTTCATGTTGCGTCGCATCGATCCTTGTTTCCAGCTCTGCTATCCTTCGTGAATTTGTCTGGATCAGGCTTTGTACTTCCTTCTCTGCCTCGTCGGCGTCTGTTTTCTTTACTTTATAGATCGGTCCCAGGTTCCTTCTCTTGCTTCCCCCCGTTCCGTCGGCTTCCTGCTGGGCGGCGAGAACCAGCGCATCACGCTGTGACGACTTTTGTGCTATCTCCGATTTAAGGGTTTCCACTTCCTGTCTGAGTTGGACTAACGTTGCATCATATCTGCCTTTCAATTCATTTTCCTGCCTGGCATAGACCTGCTGTTCCATCACGATCAGTTCCGACTCTATCTCCTTGCCGAAGATCTTCAACTCCAATGGTCTTGCGATGACGATGGAAATCAGCACAGCCAACACTATTCTAGGAAGTGCTGTCAGTAGCTCCCGGTATCGACGAGAGTCTTTGCGCATACTGGAAACGATGTACCTGTCGAGGTTGAATATCATCGAACCCCACAGTAAACCCAGCAAAATGGCGATCCAATAACTATCGAACACAGTGAACAAGGCATAGGCAGCAGCCATCGCGGCAAATAAGCCGGTGAAAAATATAGTGGCGCCAATGCCGGCATACTTATTTCTGTCGGATGGGCATTGCTCCAATATCTTCAGGTCGGCGCCTGAAGCCAGTAAAAACAGTCGGGTAATTTTTTGCATACAGAATTAACGTATGGTGCGCTAAGGAAAATGTATTCCTGGAGCAATAAATATGCGATACTCGTTCATCGGTCTTTAGCCGCATAAATAATGTGACGAACGCGGTAAAAAAAGTGATAAGTGAATTTCGGGATGCCGGCGTATCCGCTGCGGTCAGAGAAAAGTGGACGATTGTGTGCGGTGATGTGCAAAAGTGAACAGTTGCTTGTACGCTTTATAGTCTTTCGATTAGCCTTTGACAGAATTCCTTATGCGGCGATGAGCCCTTGGGGTCCGCAAACGAACATTATAAAGGTGACGATGGTTGACGATTCATATCAAAGTCTGGATCTGGCAATCTATAGAGAAGATCACGTACGTTTTTGCTGTTCAGTTAAAAGTCGGAAAGTCCAACAGATGATTAAGAAAGGGGCGCAAAGAACTGGGAATACCAGAAAGTACCGTGAAAGCGTTCTTTTCTGGCTCGAGGACATAAGCCAATTGGACTAAGTTCTGTTCAGATCTGTATATCGTAACAAGATCGAATTTTTGAAAAGTCTTGTCAAGAAGTCTCAATCCAGAATCGAACCTTGTCTTTATTGTGGCCTCGTCTACGAAATGACCGCCTTTCAGCACCCTTTGCTTTACCCGTTCGATTGCTAGCTCTGGCGTCTCGAGACAAATGAATATCAATTCTGTCCTATACCCCTTCGATTTGAACAAATCAATTACGCGCAGTAGGTCATCCGTATGATAGTTTGTTTCAAACGCAAAACTTTTGTCTTGGTCTAGCGCTTCCGTTCGACGCTCAAGGTATCGTTCTTGAGCGCGATTGTAAGCTCCCTGCTCG
Source organism: Cyclobacteriaceae bacterium (assembly GCA_035318625.1). GTDB lineage: Bacteria > Bacteroidota > Bacteroidia > Cytophagales > Cyclobacteriaceae > ELB16-189. The sequence goes on along the minus strand of DATHEL010000009.1, from coordinate 239,817 downwards.
ATCGCGGGATCAAAACTGAATTGTCCCCAGATAGCATAAAACTCCTTATCGAAGTCAAACGCTTCAATTCCGGATTCAGATAAAAGTTCTTTGCTGTGAGTTGATTTACCTGCACCGTTCGGTCCAGCTATAATCGTTAGAACCGGCAATCGAGATTTTTCTTAGAATGCTTAACGGGCGGCGAGGATAAGGAGATTTTATCCAGCTCTGCCTTCGCAGGAATTTTGATATGGCGAGCAGTCTCCTGCATACGCTGGAGTCGTTTCTTTGCAAGCTCTAGATAAGTCATGCCCAAAGATACAAAACTGTCAAAGATTTGCATACAGTGAATACCATTTCTCTTTCCTCATGATATCCAGCGTGGGTCGACATGTTGGTGACTTTCCGTGTCTTTATATCTATGCTCATCGCGAATGTAGGTCGCCAGTCCCTTAAATTAATAATCATAAAGCAGCAAGCTATTTTGAGAAGAATTCAATTGCCAGTTTGGATACAAGTTCAGGCCTCTCTGCAAAGACTTCGTGAGTTGTGTTCGGTAAAACACAATATTGACTGTTCTTAATTAGTCGGTGCATTTCCAGTCCATGTTCGATTGAAATATCATCGTGGTCCCCGAGCACGATCATCACTGGAATGTTTATGCTATCATAGGCACTAGCCGGAAAATACTCCTTCTCGTACCACATCCGGTTCAAATTGTCAGCCATTTTTCTCCAGTCCTTTTTCGGGGTCAGTTTCTCGTACCACTCGATATCCTCCTTGTGAAAAACTGCCCAATTGTCTACGGTGGGAGTCCTTACAGAGTCCAGTGGAAATCCAGCTGGGAGAAAGAAACCTCTAGTGCCGTTGTTTGCACCGACTGCGATGACTTTTTTTATCTTGTCCGCTCGTTTATCGGCTAGCAGCAGGGAAACGATCGCACCGTCACTCCATCCCATCACATATGCGCTGTCAATCTTTAATGAATCAATTAGCTGAGACCAGAAGTCAGTCAGCAAGGCGTAACTTAAGCTGTCGGTTTGCTCCGATTTACCTTGCCCCGGTGTATCGGGTACAATAACTCTATACTTTTGTGATAAGTCTGGAATACATTTTCCAAAGTCGCTTATGCTTCTATGGAGTCCGCCGCCAGAAAGCAGCAACAACGGGGGGCCTTGTCCGTATTCCTCGAAGTATATTTTTTTATTATTAATGCTTACTTGTTGACCGTCATTAGAGCCATAGTCAAATTCTCTTGTCTCTGTATTGCTATTTGTGCAACTGATTGAAAATAGAATGAGTCCTAATATTTTTTTCATGCCTCCAGGAAAAATCAAAGATATCAGGAAATTTCAGCTATCAGCTCCCCATAATGCATAATCGTAACTAGAAAAAGGGCTTCCATAGACTGCTAAATCTATGAAAACCCCTTAACTGTTTAACGCTTACTTCTTTTCTACTCGCACTGTTTCCGACACGGTTTTGCCGACAATAACCTCGAGCAGATAATATCCCGCATGAAATTTCGAGATGTCGAGGGTTACTGAGGTGTCGCCGATATCGGTCTTCGTTAATTGAATGGAACCGTTCATGTCTGTTAACCGAACCGCATCAATTTTATAAGACGATGTGATAGAGAGAAAACCTTCTGTTGGATTAGGGTAAACCATAACATGATCTTTATCGGGCTGCCCGGGATCGCATGGTATTACGCTTGCATGCAGAATACTTCCGGGTAATGCCTTAAAACCATAATTCAACTCTATCCTTTTAGCCGCGCTTAATGTCGCGTTACCATTGCTTTCAACAACAAACTGCTTGCCCGGTTGATTGATGATCGATCCCCCGGCGAACGATACAACATCTCCTGACTTAACAGTTTGTGATTCGAGGTATACCAATGTCGAGCAATCTTGTGCTTTCAATAAAGAAGAAGACACAAGTAGCAATAACAATGGCATCAATCTCTTAAATGAATGACTCTTCATATACTAAAGTTTAATTGGATCTTACTTATTTTCTTCAATTGTAGAGATACGTTTCTCTAACTCGATGATGTATAAAGTAAGCTCCTCTATTTTCTCCAGCAGCTTGGCATCCATTGCTCCGACGTTGATACCATTCTTGGCAACTTCAGTTGCTGAAGGAACATTAGGTAAGTGATGATTTAATTTCACAAACTTCGCAACATCACTGAGTGGTGTGAGCTTATACTCAGGCGCAAAAACATAGTCGGCCCAATCAGCAGTGTTTTGAAGAGCAATAACAACTTTTTCAGTTAAGATACCGGTCTCGACATAAAGTTTGTAAGAACCGGGAGTTGTGAGAGAAGGACTTCCGATCTTGGCCTTACCCGTGTTATCGATAATAAGTCTTTGATTCCCGGCACCGTCTGCTAAAATAATGGTGTTGCTCAGGTTTGCAGCCAGGCCGCTAACTCGTGCTCCGATAATCGTGTTATTGCTTCCGGATGAAATGCCAGAACCGGTTCCGTAACCTACGGCTGTATTATAGCTTCCGCCCTGATTTCCTGAAAGAGCCGAGCTACCAATACCGGTATTGCCGCTTGATGACGTGTTATAGAGCGCGTACATTCCTACAGCAACGTTGTCTCCACCGGTACTATTTGCATACAGTGAATAAGTACCTAACGCTGTATTGTAGTTTCCATTGCTATTGCCGTACCCCGCATAGTTACCATTCACAACGTTGAAAAACCCGCTGTTGTTATTTCTCAAAGCATTCATCCCGGTAGCTACGTTATAGCTTCCGATTCCGTTTTGCTGCATGGCGCCTGTACCCAGGGCTGTGTTCTCGACACCAAATGAGTTCAGGTACAACGACATCGCGCCGACGCTGGTGTTATTGGAAGCGCTGGTCGCCGAGTATTGCGACCATCTCCCGACGGCCGTGTTGCTGCTACCTGACGTATTTTTGTACAGGGCGGTGGTTCCGATGGCTGTATTGTAATTACCGGTCGAGTTTGCATTGAGCGTATAAGCCCCGAATGCCGAATTACCGCCGCCCGTGAAAGACGGGTATGCACTGGTGCCATACCTTGTGTTCCCGATCTGGGCGTTAGCCGCGAGGGTTGCAACCGCAAAGATTGCTGTGAAGAAAAGATGTTTGAACGTAAATTTTTTCATGACTGTAATTGTTTTTTTGTGTTATCAATACAGCCAACCAAGACTTTCAAATATTGTGGTTTGGGGAAGGAAAATACGTGTCTCAGCGTTGCAAAAACTTGTGTAATGGTGTCAGAGAACGAGGATCAGGTAGCTCGATTGAGGGAGTTTGCGTAAGTTATCAGTGAAACGCGATGGTGGACTGAGCGTGCTGCGAATTATGGTTGATTTTGGTTCGTGAATCGTTGGACCAAATCCCGAAAAGTGTAGAAGGCCTCTTTTGGTGCGTAGTTGTCGCGCATGATACCAAACTGGTGGAAAGAATCGTCGACACTGGAATTTGCATCGCGAAGTGAGAACAATTCAAATGTATGAATATCTCACAGTGACCCGAGAAATTACTTTTTCGAGGCGATAGAGCACCGGGCGGGGTTGGGGAAGATTCCTGGCACGGGCAGCCATTTATCGAACGTTCTTCCGGAAGATTTCGCCAAATTCAGCGAATTCGCACGAATAGGCGGCAGTCATGGAAACGTCTGGCTCGGTGTGGCCCGCGATAAACTTTTTGATCTGACCTTGTACCTTCATGCAATCCAATCTCCACCAATTTCAAAAGCTCCTGTCGCATTCCACCACCTATATTGTCGCACTAACACCCGCAGTCTCACCGCCACGCCTTGCGTAATTTGTACAAATTCAACAACGTGCCCATACCCACAATACAATGAGAAAAATAATCGCCGCCATCAACGTCACCATCGACGGATACTGCGACCACACCGCCGGGGTCGCCGATGAAGAAATTCACGACTACTATACCAACTTGCTCCGAGGCGCCGGAGATCTCCTGTACGGCCGGACAACTTACCAGCTTATGGAAAACTTCTGGCCCACCCTCGTAAAGAACCCCTCCGGCACTAAACACCTTGACGACTTTGCGCACGCAATACAAAACGTCTCGAAAGTCGTCTTCTCACGCACTCTTAAGAACGTCACCTGGGAAAATTCGCGACTGGCAAAAATAGGTCTCAAGGAAGAAGCCCTGGCACTCAAACAACAGTCCGGTAAGGAAATCTTCGTCGGCAGTCCAAGCTTGATCTCAGAACTAACCCAGCTCAACCTGATCGATCAGTTCCAGCTCTGCGTCCACCCCGTTATTCTTGGAAAAGGCTTACCACTATTTAAAAACGTAAGCGATAGAATTGTTCTGAAGGCAATAAAGTCAAAGGCCTTCAGCTCGTCTGGTGCAATGCTGCTTTACTTCGAGCCAACGCCGGCCGGATCCTGAACTCCGGCCGGAGTCGGGTGAAAAAATAGTCCCGAGCAGACGAATCAGGTTTCGCCGCAGGTTAGCGTGCAGTCAAGTTTGGTAGGAATTCCACGGAAAGATGCGAAACGGCTGTTATCTTCATAGAAATTCCCATCAGCCATGATATACAACTACGTCAAAGTCGCTGTGCGCAATATTCTCAAAAGAAAGCTGTATTCATTCGTTAACTCGGTAGGTCTAAGTATTGGCATCGGGTTCAGTTTGTGCGTATATCTTTTTATTCAGGATGAGAAAAGCTTCGATCAATTCCATCGCAATCGCGATAACATTCACCTGATCCTTAACAAAAGATTTGAGTTCATGAGATTTAAGAATGGTGAAGCACAACCATTCGGGGAAACAGTAACACAGAATGGAAAACTCGGGGATGTGATGCTCGACGAATTGCCAGCAGTTCAATCCATGACAAGATATGTCGCCCCTGTAAATGGACAGTTTCGATATCGTGAAAAAGTTTTCAATGAGAAATTCACTGGTGTTGATAGTGGATTCTTCAAGATGTTCTCATTCAAACTCCTTGCTGGCAATTCTGACAAATTATTTGATGAGAACACCGACATTGTCATTACTCCTGCGATAGCAGAAAAGTATTTTGGGACAGATGATCCGATCGGAAAAACTGTAACACTTAACCTCGCTGAAGAGAAATCCTACACGGTGGTCGGAGTGATTTCAGCTCCACCTGCCAATTCGAGTATCTCATACACTGTACTCATTCCAATAAAAGAAGTTCCCTGGTTCAGGAGCGATTGGGACAGTCATTCCTATCCAACATTTATCCAGGTTCAGGACGGGACAGACATTGCATCATTCGAGGACAATCTCAATAAACTGAACAAAAAATATACAGGCGATGCCGCAAAGGTGTACAGGGAGCGTGAAAAAATTCCGGAAGAATTTGAAATGGAAGAGCTGTCCACTGTTAGTCTCCCGGATCTTCACTTTAACACTAAAGTTAAATGGGAAAAATCCAGTGATCTGAAGTATTCCTGGATCCTCGGTGGCATTGCGTTACTCATTCTTGTAATAGCCTGCATAAATTATATCTCCCTTGCACTGACCAGCTCGTCAAAGCGCAACACCGAAGTGGGCGTGCGTAAAATATCGGGCGCGGGGGCAGGCCAGTTGGCTATTCAGTTTGGAATGGAGTCTATGATTCTCGCCTCGATTTCGATGATCTTCGCAGTGTTGCTCGTAATTCTGTTCTTGCCGTCACTAAATTCATTTACAGGCAGAGACCTTTTCATCGCCCCGACAAATTTTGCGGAAATTATCTTAGTTGCATTGGCGCTGACATTTTTCGTTGGCCTGCTAGCAGGATCCTATCCCGCCTTTTACTTATCCGCTTTAAAGCCTGCCCTCGTGTTGAAGGGAAATTTCAATTCCCGTGTGAACGCATGGTTTGCCAAGCCACTCGTAGTATTGCAGTTTGCGATCTCCGCATTTCTTATCATGAGTTCGATCGTCATGTATCAGCAAATGGAATTTATTACCTCGAAAGATCTGGGATACAATCAGCACGAGGTGTTGTATTTTCCTACGCAGGAGCGCTCTGGTCAAAAAAGTGACAGGCTCGTTGAGATGTTTCGTGCGAAGCTTGAAAATGACCCCTCTATAGTGTCAATTGCTGGCTCGTCAATCCCTTTCACGCAAGGCACGTTTACTCTCGGATTCCAGGGTAACGGTCAACCCAAAGCGGCGTCGAGCTATATAGTTGATCCCAGCTACATACCTACTCTTCAAATACCGATAGTAGCCGGAAGAAATTTTAACGTGTTGAATCCCGCAGACCTGACGGGGGCAATCATTGTTAATGAAACAATGGTACGTGAAATGAAATGGACCGATCCACTAAACGAGCACCTAAACTGGCATTTCGAGGAGGGGTTAGGCGACAAGGTGATTGGAGTGATCAAAGACCATCACTTCCTTTCGCTTGAAAGATCGATCGGGCCTATGTTCCTGACGATGGATAAGACCTTTGGAAATTACCAGTACATTCTTGTCAAAGTTTCCGCAACAGATATTCCTGCCTCCCTCAAGAAACTTGAAAGGACATACCGGGAATTAGCCTCGGACAAACCATTCGAATACACATTCCTGGATGAAACAGTGGCGCAGCAATATAAGTCTTATGAGCAATGGATGAAGTTGATGGGCCTGACAACCAGTTTTGCGATAATAATTTCGTGCCTGGGACTATTTGGCCTTGCCGGCACAAACGTCGTAAACCGGACAAAGGAGATCGGCATCCGTAAAGTGCTAGGGTCAGGGACAAGTGACTTGCTTATCTTGTTGAATAAACAATTCTTCTGGCTCGCGGTAATAGCATTTATAGTTGCAGCCCTCCCCGCCCGCTATGTAATGAACGAATGGCTGAATAGTTTTCAATTCAGGATTCAGATTGGATGGGGATTATTTGGCTTTAGTGTATTGTCAGGTCTGCTTGTGGTCCTTCTCACGATCTGCTATCACACAATGAAAGCTATAAGAGTGAATCCGGCAGAGACACTTAAATGCGAGTAGAGATAGCGACCATAAAAGTTGGTACATAAGGAATTCGGACACTGTTCTTATCGATTCCTTCACAACTCCGGCCGGCGTCCGGTAAAAAAATAGTCCCGACAGGAAGTGAAAGTGAAGTGTAATTCACTGACTTACTGTTTGTAACGAGAGCGTTGAAAATCTAACTCACCTAATTGTTCACCGGATGTCAAAGAGAGATCACGCGCGTTGTGTGATTGTGATTCAATTTAGATAAGTGATTGATAACACCCAATTTGACAGGGCGTTTCTTTTTTCATTGGTGGGGTTTTCCTGTTCGAAGGAGCTTGGATGAGAATTTAATTGACGACTAGATCACTTAAAATCAATTTGTAGACGCTAAGAGCAACTTAGCCATACGTTGTCATACTTAGCCACACGTAACCATAAGTTATTACAGGTAGCCATAGTTAGCCACACTTAAACACACATAAGCATAGCTAAGCTTAAGATGACATAGATTCGGAGCAAGCAATGTTTTTGCTACGCAAAAACGAGATGGTGCGAGAGGAGCAAGCCATGTTGTCGCTACGCGAAACGGGCTTGCAGGGAATCACTTCGTTTTATCTTTTAAGAATCCGAGTTCCGAGGACTGCAAGTATTTTTGTTGACAACAATACATCTTACTAATGCATGATGCTAAACATAAAACTTGTGTTATTCTGCCGCTAGCTTGTTTCCAACGTCGTGTTAATGGAAGCTATAAAGGCTTGAAAATAGTTTGCGGATTCTCAGACTTAAGGCGGCTATAAAATTCAATTGCATATCGATCCGTCATACCCGCGATAAAATCAACGACGATTCTTTTTCTATATCTATGATGCTCTGGGAGACCGGTGTAAAGCAGTTTAAAATCGTCGGGCATTAGTTTATAACCATTTGGAGTCTCATGAATTGATTTGAAGATTTCTCTCACTATCTCTTTTCCACGAAATTCAGAAACCTTTACCCTTGAAGACTCAATTTGACCGACAAATGTTAGATTCTTCAAAACCTCGACTTCCTCTCGGATATGGGTGTCAAGGTAGACTTTTGATAAAAATGGATTTTCATCATCATACTCAACCTTCACACCATTTATAAACCTATTCACTAGTCCGGATGTCAAACTGGTTCTTAAAGCACCATCACTGGCAATCTTTTTGAAAGTGTCATAAAGTTCTGCGGCTTGTACTAAGAAAGATTTCTTTCTGGATGGTAGTTTAGTGGCATTATACTCTTCGTCAATTTCCAGGACAGACATTATCAACTTTATAAAGATAATATGCACATCTTCTTCTGTGTATGTTTTATCAATGCCCTCTTTTCTGACGTTTCTTTCAACTCGTTTAGTTATTTCTTGAAACAGTGAAAGTTCTGGATTAATGACATCTAAAATATTAATGAACTGCGCTTTAAGGCTATCCTCGAAGTCGTATGTTGAATATGCTATATCGTCAGCGATATCCATGATGCTACATTCAATTGTCTTGAACTTTTTAGTCGTAGCACGACTACCTAGGAGTTTTTTCTTAATGTTGGTTACTAATTGGGTGTCGTATTGATAAAACCCCTTAATAGGATCGCTACCGGACTTTTCAGGGATTTCACTATCGTACTTCAAAATCGACGCCAATGCGCGATATGTAAGATTTAGACCATAGCGAGTATCACGACCCTTTTCATCCAAGAGACCGTCAGCGATAAGGTATTTTTTCTCCAGTGTTGATAAAATTCTTAATGTTTGGGCATTACCCTCGAACCCAAAATCCTCCTTCATAATCTCGTGGAGAGCAGCTTCACCATTATGACCAAATGGAGGATGGCCAATATCGTGAGCGAGTGAGGCAAACTCGACCAGATCATAGTCTATCTGGTCGTCAGAAAACTCTCGAAACTTATTATTGATATGAATAGCAATCCCTTTCGCAATTTGAGCGACTTCAATTGAGTGGGTTAGACGGTTTCTAAAAAAATCCGACTCAATTCCAGGGAATAATTGCGTTTTTCCTTGTAATCTCCTGAAGCATGCTGAATGAATAAGGCGTGCTAAGTCCTTACGAAATCCGCTACGAAAATCATCGCCATTTTGGTGATTGGGGTTGTGGGTAATTACTTTATCCCTTTTATTTCCTGAGATCGGGTAGAGCATCTATTTTTTGCGACTTCTCTTTTCAACTCGGCTAGAGTTTTCTGAGCCCGATTTTCGTCCATAGTCATTGAATTGTTTCATTGAAACGCTGATTGTCTCTTTTCTAACAATCTCTCGTGCTGCTTTAAATATGGTTACTCTTTCCATTATTATAATAGATTTAAGTTTGAGATCCTGTATGTCATCGCTTGAACGCTGACCTTAAAAAGCTTCGCCAAGTCGATAAAAGCTGATTCATCAGCTAGGTCAAAATGATGATTTTCCACTTCCTGTTTAATTAAATCCTCGGGCATCAACAAGGCTGCGGCAAAAGCATTTGCTTCAAGTTCTTTAACGACTTCACCAGTTGAAGATTGATCATCCCTAAAATGAACTTGATGGAAATTGTTATCAACAAAAATATCGTCTGTATGCCGGTGCAATATGTAGTGACCTAATTCATGAGCGACCGTAAACCTTTGCCTCACAGAGGAATGTTTGGGATTGTATCCTATAATCCCCTTGTTCTTGTTGATATGAAGTACTCCCGAAACATCACCAAGGTCATATTCCTTGACTTCAAGTCCCTCTTCCTTCGCAATTTTTAGTACATCAACCGGACCGCGTCTAATATCTTTTCTCTGTAAGAGATTTTTAGCAGCATTTTCAGCCCTTTTTTTGTACGTCATAGCTAAGTGTTAATTGAAATATTGTTTTTGATAAATTGTGCCACTTTCTCTTTAGACTGATCTGATTCATCCTTCAAAAATGCGGAAATCTGTTTTTCAATTTGCTTAAGTTCAGATTGAGAGCGCTTTGGGCGATCAATGTTCTCCAGTAAATCTGTAAGCTTAATATTAAGTTTTGTGGCTATTTCCCACAAGATGTGTAGAGAAGGATGCTGTCGTCCCTTTTCTATGTTTACCACTGAGGCCCTTGATAGGCCAAGCATTGTTCCAAATGCCTCCTGCTTAAAACCAGCATTTTCCCTCACCGACTTAATATTTTCCCCGACTGTAGAGTAAAATCGTTGTTTTTCTTTATCAGTCATGGTGAGGTTTACAATGCAAAACTATGCCATACTGTCGAATTACGCAAACAGTTTGCAAAATAAACTAAAATATAATAGTTTATGATACTTGACATTTCTGACGGAAATCCCGTATTTCGAACTACTATTTTTCGAAACCTCATAAATCGAAGGGATCATTTTTTAAAACTATAACAGTATGATTGACATTGGCCAGAGGAAAATATCAGTTAAATGCCCTTCATGTGGCAGATCGAACACCGTCGTGCTCTCACAAGTTGGAAGGCAGGAAAAGATAAGTTGTGGTTGCGGGCAAAACATTCGACTTATCGATCATAACGGCTCAAGCGCAAAAGCGATAAAAGATATCAACGCCGCTATGAAAAATTTTGAAAGGACCCTAAAGAGATTTGGCAAATGAAGACATTCCATTTGACGCACTCGCGTGTAGAGATTCACCTCAATGAAGTACGAATAATTACGATCTATTTTAATCAAAATAGTGGCAAGGTTTACTATCGTTCAAAGATCAACACGATATCTGAGATTAAACATACTGGGATTTACCTGGGTGTCGATATTTATGGTACGCCCTATTTTATTCACAACCATTACCAGGGTGGCCGTCCAAGCATTGTTACTCTAGAGGATTTTTCAAAAGGTCAGACAATTCAAGAGTATGCGCATTCTCCTAAGAATGGTGCAATAGAGATAATTCGAAAGGCGTTAGAGGAGGTGGTTCGCGGCGAGCAATATCATCCAGTACATTACAACTGTCAAACCCTAGTCAATATCGCGTGCAATCTTAAACGACAGAGTGAAGATGTTGACAAATGGATGGGTCGTCTGTTTTTGGGCAGCATGCTTTTGATAGGTATTGGCATTTTCAACAGGAGGGCGTAGATAGATAATTTTGAAAGGAGGTGTTTTAATATGGCGAAGAACGGTAAATCTGGTGATGGTCACCGCAATGGTGCGGTAGATGATCGCTCACAGTTTAAGCATCCAAATGGCCACTGGATAAAGCGCGATGCTGATACTGGAAGAATTATGGATGTGAAATTTAACGAGCAGCCTTTCAAGGGCGTTCGGAAGGAGAAGTAACAATAACCCCATCCCTCCGGATGGGGTTCATTTTTTTTGGGGTTTAATAAGGAATTAAATTTGTCTTTATGACTTTTTATGATGCCAATGGAAATGCCACTGCGTATTTGGATAACGACGGCAAGACCCTATTTCTGTGGAATGGAAAGCCAGTCGCCTATTTGTATAGTGATAACGTGTTCGGATTCAATGGCAAACACCTTGGGTGGCTTGAAGGTGGAATAATATGGGACCATGGTGGACAGAAATGTGGTTTTACGAAACAGCAACTAAAACGATTTCCACGCTTCGAGCCATTTAAGGCGTTCAAACAATTCAAGCCATTCAAGTCATTTAGGCAGTTCGCTCCATTTAAACCTTTCAAGAAGACTTCAATATCGGCGACAAACCTTCATGACTTTTTAGAAAGTGGTAGATCTTAGTAATATTAATCGACCCAATCTCCCTTCCACTCCTCCTGAACAACCTCCAGCAACTCAAACAACCCATCCAGATCAATCACCAGGTGATACAAATACTCCGCCTCCGCAGAGCCATCGTACATCAGGAATTCGAGTAGCCAGCTTCTCAGGTTTACACTGAATCTCTTCGCTGGATGATACTCCAGGAATCTCACAAACGCCTCCTGTAATCTTGGGGTAACAGTAAAGTCTGGCTCTTGAACTTTACTAGTGGTTTTCTTAGCTCGTTTCATATCGTCAGTGGTTTATATCAACAGAATTTCATTTTCAACGCCCTCATATCATCACTCACCTTTTTATCTACAATCTTCGCGTAGTGCTGAGTCGTCTTAATACTCTTATGACCCAACATCTTCGAGACCGTTTCAATCGGGACACCATTCGTTAAAGTCACCGTCGTCGCGAAAGTATGTCGCGCACAATGGAACGTTAGCCCTTTTGGAATACCACACTGTTCCGCAAGCTCTTTCAGGTAAACATTAATCACTGATTACTCATCACCGGTAGCAGAGTGCCAGACACCTCAACAACCGGACTTTTCACGTACTTACTAAGTATTGCACAAGCAGCCGGAAGCAATGGGATCTTCGACGGCGTATTCGTCTTTGCCCTGTTTATAGAAATCAATTTATTACCATCCACACCCACTACAACATTCTTCGGTGTCAATCGAATCACATCACAATAAGCCAAACCCGTATAACAACTGAACAGGAACAAATTGCGAACGGGTTCAAGCGATGAATTAGTGAGTTTCACGCCGGCGACTATCGACAACTCATGTTCACTCAAGAATACCTTGTGAGTCTCATTCACCGACATCTTATATCCTGCGAACGGATTCACATGAATCCATCGCTTCGCAAGACATTGATTGATGATCTTCTTAATCTTTTTCAGGTAATTGATGGTCGTATTATGACAACATCCCCTCACCGTCTTAATCCAAATCTCAAAGCTCCGTATGAATTCATAATCCACTTTCTCCAGTTCAATATCATTTGATCTATACTGACTCGAAATGAATTCAGCTACATAACCTTTGATTGTTCTATACTTTTGAAGCGAACGATACGATAACCCACGCCCAACCAGCAATTCAAATTCCTTGTTATGCCCTTCATACACTTCCAGGAACATCTTCGGTTGCTTGTTATCCAGACCCAGGTACCTTGCTTTGATCTTCACCGCATCGAAATCAATTCCCGATGAAATGAAACCCTGGAATATCTCGTAGATCTTCCCTTGCACTGAATCCAGATAGATGTTGAAAGACCGAACGTCTTCGGTCTTTCCGATCAACCTTCCGCGCGACGAATCCCACTTCGCAGTCTCACACTCACGTTGTAATGACAACTCTGTTCGTCTGCCATTGACGGTTATTCTCAGGTACACCAACGATGTAGTCCCACCGTTTTTCGAAACCTGCCGGATTATGAAATTCTGATTGAATGTCTTCTTCATCGCTCCCCACAAATCCCACAAACTTCCGTGCGCGATCACTCCCAATCAAGATGTTCAACAATCGAACATCTTCATTTACATTGAGTTACATAATCATCAGTACGACGAGATCATAAAATCTCAACTCACCTAATTACTCACCACAACTTTGATTTCAGATGAAAAAGATGAATAGGCTATAAATGCGAAAACCGCCAATCCATTTCGATTAAGCGGTTTTGATTTTCTTTGATACTGCTGTTGTAGTCCCGACAGGAATCGAACCTGTATCAAAAGTTTAGGAAACTTCTATTCTATCCATTGAACTACGGGACCAGGAAAGCCATTTTTAGGATTCGCGCGATCAGCCGGCTCCAGGCCTTTCAGCCTTCACCCACCTTCCGGTCTTCGTTCAGCACGCTTTCAAATCATCATGCTCACAAAAACCTCCGCGCTTCAATCATCAACCCTCCAAAAAAGCTCGAATAGGCCGCAAATCTAAAAAAAATTCTGCCCCCATTGGGCATTCCGTCCCTAAATAAAGACCCTCGGCAACCACGAAATTTCCACCCACTTATCCCTCCCGTTAATCAAAAGTTTAGCTGACACGGCCATCCACGGGATAGGCCGGACAAGCCGGGCTATGACATTTTCATAGTGCCGCTCCTCCTGACCTAACACGCCTCGAGCCCGGACCTCCCTTCGTCGAAACGGCTACGCGAAGGCGAGGCAAGCCGTGCTATGACATTTTCATAGGATAGTTTTCCCTGACCAAACACCCTCCCTAACTTTGTCAGGTTTTTTTCCTCCTCCTCCCCCCACGATTCTTTATTTTCACACCTCGAATCAATAAAGATGCAGCCAAACGAGGAATTGGAGTTTACGGGAATGATGGCCACCGCCCTGCGGTTCATCAACAGGACAGGCAGACACATCTTCCTTACCGGGAAAGCCGGCACGGGCAAGACCACGTTCCTCAAAAACCTCGCCCTACGTACACACAAACAGATGGCCATCGTGGCGCCAACGGGCATCGCCGCACTGAACGCCGGTGGGACTACCATACACTCGCAGTTCCTCTTTCCCTTCGGCATGTTTATACCCGATCGCACGTACGCCGAGCCGCCCGCCGACGGCGCCAACTGGTATACCGAAACCGTACTCGGCAAACGGCATCCTCTCAATAGTATAAGGAAACAAGTGCTGCGCGCCATCGACTTGCTCGTCATCGACGAAGTCAGCATGCTCCGCGCCGACCTCCTCGACGCCATCGACTACAGGCTCCGATCCGTCCGCGGAAACTTCCGGCAGAGCTTCGGAGGCGTGCAGCTGTTGCTCATCGGCGACCTCTACCAGCTTCCACCCGTCGTGAAACGCGAAGAAGAAAGCCGGCTCAAACAGTATTATAATAGTGTGTGGTTCTTCGACTCGAAAGCCCTGCAGACGGACGGCTTCGTGTACATCGAGCTCGATCGCATCTTCCGCCAGAGCGACAACGAGTTTATTAATGTGCTTAATAATCTTCGCGTGAATCGGCCTACGCATGAAGATCTCGCCTTGCTCAATAAATATTATCATGGCCCCGAAGACCTGTACGACACCACAGGCGTCATCACACTTACCACGCATAATTACCGCGCCGACGAAATGAATTCACGGGCATTGCGATCACTGGAGTCGGACTCTAACTTCTTCGAAGCCGACATCACCGGCGACTTCCCCGAAAGCATGTATCCCGTACTGCCGAAGCTCGAGCTGAGGACAGGCGCCCAGATCATGTTCACCCGCAACGACAGCGAAGAAGGCATGTATTATAATGGCAAGCTCGCTACCGTCACACGCATTTCAGGCGGCGATATCACCGTGGCCCTCGAAGGCTCCAAAAAACTTTATACACTCACGAAATCTACCTGGGAAAATAAAAAGTACCAGATCAACCCCGACACGAAAGACCTCGAAGAAGAAGTCGTTGGCACGTTTGAGCAATATCCGGTGAAGCTCGCGTGGGCGATCACCGTTCACAAAAGCCAGGGCCTGACGTTCGAAAAAGCGATCATCGACGTCGGACAGGCCTTCGCCGACGGACAAGTGTACGTGGCCCTTTCCAGGCTGCGCTCTATCCAGGGGCTCATTCTCCGCACCAAGGTCGACCCCGCCATCGTGAGCGCCGACAAAGCGATCGTCACCTTCGATGAGGAGAACAACAAACCTGAAACACTGGACTCTGAAATGAAAGTCCAGCAAACAGATTATCTGCGGCGACAGGTAAACAAGACATTCGACTTCGAAACATTGATCCGCGAGGTCGCCAGTGTCCGTGATGACGACGATGACGGGAATACAGGGTTCGACGAGAAGACCATGCAGCCCGTTTTGAAACAGATCAAGGACGCGCTCTCGACGGAATCGGGTAACACCATCCGTTTCCGGGATCAACTGAAGTTGCTTTTGGATACAGGAAATGAGAAAGAATTTCTCGCCAGGATAACCAAAGGCCGGGAATATTATAAAGTGTTGCTGTGGGATCAGTCCAAATTACTCGCACAGCATATCGAAGACATGCGTCCCGGAAAACGCGTGAAAGGATATCTTACCAGTCTCGGTGACATCGACCAGCTCCTCTCCAAAAAATTGGCGGATGTCGACAAGGTCTTTCATCTTGCCGAAAGCATACTCGAAGGACGGGAGGATTTCGACTTCGCGAAGCTCACCGCCGACCGGTCGGCAGAGCGCGCTAGGATCATGATGGAGACGATAAAATCCGAAAAATCTCCCAAGAAATCCGGCAAAAAGAAAAAAGACGCCAACGAGCCAAGCACTCATGAGATCTCCATCGGGTTGGCCGAACAAGGGCTGACTGTGGAAGCCATCGCCAAAGAACGCAGCCTGGTCGTCAGCACGATCGAAGGCCACCTGGCAAAAGGGATCGAGATCGGCCGGATCAGCATTTTCAAGTTCATGAATGAAACCGACGTGGACAAGATCACGTCTGCGTTGAAGGAAATGCCGGAAGGATTTTCGTCACGCGACGTTTATTCAAAGCTCAACGGACGATACAGCTATGGACTTCTCCGGGCGGTGATGGCGCATAGTGGATTAAAATCGATCATCAAAAAGTCTCTCACGGATCACGACGGCTTGCCCCGCACTTGATGCGGGGATAACACAGATAATAAATTTTGATCCGTGCGATCTGTGCGATCCGTGAGCGATTGCATATCTTCAACTATGAATACCTTCTTCGCTCCCCAACTCATCATTCAGGTCGTAGCCCCTGCGGTCGAGTTCTATAAAAAAGTCTTCGGCGCTAAAGAGCTCCGGCTTTTTAAAAACGATGATGGCAGCATCCACGTGGCAGAACTGGAGATCGACGGAGCCGTATTCCACATCCACGAAGAAGTTCCCGCCAAGTATCAAATGAGTCCGGAAACGACAAAAGCCGCCGGCGTCATCATCGGCTTGTTCGTCGACGACGTGCATGCAGTCGTGATGCGCGCAGAAGAAGCCGGTGCAAAGATCATCAACCCGGTTACCGATTGGGAGTATGGCTATCGCCAGGGAACTTTTCTCGATCCATTCGGTCATCAGTGGATGATTGAACGCAAAATCTAACAGCCCTGTAAGGTTCTCTCACTGGATATTGGATATTGGGTATTGGGTATTGGGTATTGGGAATTTATTTTGCTATTCCGCCTTCAAAATATCCACCGGGTTCACCTTTGCATTCCTAACTGCATGATATCCCGCGGCCATCAAAATTATCACCATCGTTATCACTCCCGGTAGAATAAAATACCCTGTACTCACCTCGATATGATAAGCAAAGTTATTCAACCACCTGTCCGCTAAGTAAAACATCACGGGCAGTCCGATCACCAGCGCAATCCCGAAGAACGCGGCGAACGGCCTCAAATGCCTCACGAACAAATCGATGTTCTCTGCCCCTACCACTTTTCTTATTCCCATCTCCTTCATTCGCAACGACAACAGAAGCGCCGAGATACTGAAAATTCCCAGTCCCGATACGACAATAGAAATGATAAGCCCCCAACGGAAGATGTCCCGGATCTCATAATCGTGTTTATAAAGACCGCGGTATCTGGCATCGAGATAGCCGAAGTCGAAAGGGAGCTCGGGAAATATCTTCCTGTATTCTTTCTCGATATCCGTGATGAGGGCGGCAGACTGCATCGGCGCTGTTTTCACGTAAACAAAGTTCACGCCCCAATCCTCGTTGGCGATAAACAAGATCAACGGTTCGATCCGCGTGTGCATCGACTCGAAGTGAAAGTCCTTCACCACGCCGATCACCTCACCAACATTACCGTCGCTGTTGATCGAACCTTCTATCTTTTTACCGATCGGATCGGCCCACCCGAATTCACGGGCAGCTGTCTCGTTGATGACATACGCTGCGCCGGCGTCGGTCGCATGCTCTTCATCGAAGAAACGTCCCGCTACCAGCTGCAGGTCGAGCAACGTTGCATATTCCCGCTCGCAAAAGATGAAGTTGACGAGCCGTTGCTTCATGCCCTCAGTCGTCTCCAGGGCGAAAATATCTTTCGTCTCCACACCGCCATCGGGGTAAAACGATGAGCCGGATACGCTGATTACTCCCGACATTTTCCGGATCGACTCTTCGAGCACCTGGGTGCCCTGATAAGGGCCCAGGCGGGTCAGCACCAGCACGTCGTGATCATCGAAGCCTTTATCAGCGTCGTTCACAAAACGGAACTGATTGAAGATCACAGTGATCAATCCGATCATGACAATGGAAAAAGACAACTGGGCGGCTACGAGGAGCTTTCTTACCGTAAATCCCCCCTGTGTACGCGTCGATTTCCCCTTCAGCGACGACAACATAAGTTCGCCCTTTGAAATAACAATGCTGTTAACCGACGAACATAGAAGTATCGTGATGACCAGTCCACCCGCTAACCCAAAGAAGGCAGGGCTGGTCCATGAACCGCTGTCGATCGCCGGGAGGAAACCGGGGTACGAAAGGACAAGCGCCATGATCAACACGACCAGCGGCGCAACGATCAGTAAACAAAGAATGGCATCGGTAAGGGCCACCTTCCGGTGATCAGCGCTGATGCCACCGAAAGTTCGGAGTATCGCGATCTTTTTCACCTGCGCGGTGAGCTCGGCGAGAGCCAGGTTCAGATAATTGAACAGTCCGGTAAACACAAACAATACAATGACCGATATAATGATGTATACATAATTACGGCTTCGCTTCGGGGCGAAATCCTCATCCATAAATCCGGAGAGATGGATCTCGTCGATCCTTTGTGGAATAGGATCTATTGTCATATCGTATTCTTCGGAGACCAGCCTGGTATAGCTTTTTATAGTTGAAGCAATGGCCGTGTCGACCCTGCTCAGCTCAACATCAGGGATTGTCTTGATGTAGGTATAAGCATTGAGATTATCCCACACGTCGTTGCGCCGAAAGCTATCCCACGATAGCAATGCCTGGAATGTAAAGTGGGTATTGAGCGGAAGGTCACGGATCACAGCCGTGACCTCGACCTTCCTCCAGCCCAGGTCCAAATCCCTCCCCATCACATGGGTGTCCCCGAATAATCTTTTAGCAACCGACTCGGTGAGTACGATACGATCGGGGCCGTCGAGCGCCGATGGCGATCCCTGGATGTATTCGTGCGTGAACATCCGTAGAAAATTACTGTCGGCAGCATAGGTGGTGATCCCAAAGAACTTTTCGTCCTTTACCACAAACACCTGCTGCGTGAACATGAACCGCGACGATCGCTCGATCTCGGGTATCTCCTCCACCAGCGCATTGCCCATCGGCAACGGCGACACTGCGTAGTTCGAAACCTTTCCTTGTGCTTCCGCCCGCGTTCCAATGCGATAAATATTCTCGTAGTCTTTATGGTGATGATCGTAGCTAAGCTCATTGATCACAAAGCCCGCCAGCATGAAAGTGAAGGCCAGGCAAATCGCCAGAGCCGAGATCTTCACGATGAACACCATCTTGTTCTTCATGGAATTACGGATGGCTATTTTCATATTCAGGTTCCAGAATATCCCGAACACACCCGGTTCACCGAACTCTTCAGCCCTTCGCACGTTCGACACGCGGCAAAACCGGATCACATCCCAGATGTATTTGAAATTGGCGGCTCGTGGACCTTCCGTCCGGCGTCTTTCAAAATAAAGCTCGTGTGCATCGCCCTGTATTTCCTCGAGCAATTCGGGATTGCAGTACCATCTCAGAAAACGATCGGCCCACCGCGGAGGCATTGGCTGCTCGCTCATAACATCTTAAGTGAAAATGACGGGACTCGCTTATACAATTGCATCTTCAGTTTTATCGCTTCATCGAGTGTTTTCTTGCCGCTCGCGGTAAGAACAAAGTATCGTTTTCGCCTGCCCCCTCGCTCCGCTGTCGCCCCTCCCATCTTCGATTTCACGTATTGCTTACGCTCCAGGCGCTTCAGCACTTCGTGTACGGCGCTGATATTAACACTCCGCCCGGTCTCCTTAATAATATACTGCATGACCGACACGCCGTATGCCTGATCTCCAAGTGTCGCTGCCGTCAGGAGCACCAGTTCCTCGAACTCACCGAGATTATCGCCTTTTAATTTCATGTTATTTGTTATACAAACGTGAATATAATAGGTTTATTCTATATTTGTATAACAAATGTTTTTATGAAATACCTGTTATTGATTACCGTATTCGTTTCCGTGAGCTCATTCGCCCAGGAGAGCAACACGAAAATGATCATCGTCGGGGATGTACAAGATGCCGCCACCAAAGAGCCTCTCGCCTATGCAACCGTTGGTGTCAAGGGTCGCACGGACGAAACAATTTCCGACAGTGAAGGAAAATTCAGGTTATCGGTGCCGGTATCCTATCACAAAGACACACTCGTGGTGACATACGTCGGGTACAACCGGTTCGAGAAGGCAATCTCACAACTCGCATCCGTCGAACATGTGATCCTGAACGAGTATACCACCCTGCTCGAAGAAGTGCGGATCGTCTATCGACAAATGGATCTCCGGGAGATCGACCGTACCTCCAGGATCATACGTGGCAACCTTTATGCGATGGATGGCGAAGTGACCAATGCGGAGTTCAACAATTTCCTCGCCTGGCTGGATGATTACAACAAGGCCGACCTTCGGAAGAAGTATGAATTCGACCTGACGAGTTACAACAAGTCGGTCCGTGATTTTTATACAAAATATCACAGGCCGACAGGGGACACAAAACGCAGACGCGACCGGAGAGACACTATATTAAACTACAACTTCTGTCCCGCTGTGAACATCTCCTATGAAGCCGCTGTCGAGTACTGCAAATGGCTGACAGATCGCTACAACGAAAATCCGAAGAAAAAGAAATTTAATAAAGTAGTCTTCAGGCTTCCGACGTTGAACGAGTGGCAGATTGCCGCGCTCGGTTACGACAAGTTCCAATCATGGAATCTTCTCGAAAATACTGTTGAGGTTATTGTTGCCAAAGACAGTTTGTCGATGGAAACGATGAAGGGTGAGAAGAAAAAAATGAAGGTCGATAATACGATCCAATACCCGTGGTACTGGGTTTACTACTATCGTAACACCGCATTCAATTCATTTAACTGTTACCTGGGGAACTTCAGGATTGAAAATGGAAAGATCTGCCCGGCAAAAGTCCCTGCTTTCGATGGATTTACCATGATGGCTCCGGTTAGATGTTACTTTCCCAACAATATCGGTCTGTACGACGTAGCCGGCAATGTCGCTGAAATGATCAGTGAAAAAGGCAAAGCCTGTGGCGGCAGCTGGAATGATGTGCCCGAACAGAGTACCATTCAAAGTGTCAAGAACTTTTCCGGTCCCGATGAAACCGTTGGCTTCCGTGTGTTTATGGAAGTGATTGAGCCATAGAGCCCACGTTCATGCTCCGGGCTGTGTTCTCACCGCTCACCAGCGCCGCTTCGACCGTACCCATCTCAGGACCCGAATGATAAGCCTCTCCGGCAAAGTACACGGTGTCATTCAAGGGTTTAGTGAGTACTTCGATTGCAGCCGGTGTCTCGACGGTCTTGTATGCATAAGCGCCTCGCGCAAACGGATCCTCCATCCAGTTGATCACCTTCACAGCGCGGATGTGTGAGCGAAGTACGTCTTCGCGGCAATCGAAGATGTAACCGAGCGCCTTCACCGCTTCGTCCATCAATATCTCATCGGTCAACTTGATTGTGTTTATTACCGGTCCCGAAAGCCAGCCCGTGAGCAACGGCGTAGGCGACGGCGTTTGGGTCCACCATGTGGGTATCCATGCGTCCGAGAAAATAAAATGTGCATCGGGAAACTGCCGGAAGTCGTCGTTGTCATCGTTCTCCCATTCGGGTTCTTTGAACTCGACCAGGAATTTGATCACACCACCGGTTTCGATCTTATTCAAAGCGGCGAGATGCTCTTCAGGCTTGGGGAAGAACTGGATCGATCCGGTTCTCAACACCGCGGGCGGAATTGTGATGAGCAGCTTCTGTCCGTCGTAACGCGCGCCGTTGTCACAAATAACAGTAACCTTATCACGTTCCCAATAGATCTCACGCACCACCGACGAGAAATGGAACATCACATCGGATAGGCGGCATCGTTCGAAAAGATGAACCATCAGCAACGAATACCCGCCCACCACATGATAACCTTTGGTGGCGTCGGTGTTCGTCCATTCTTCACGCAAAGCGCGTGCACTTGCTTTTTTTGCATCGGCAGCGTCGAACCCTTCTACGAAACGTATCACCGATTCGCGTAACGCCGCATATTGCTTTCCGGGAAAAACCTGATCGAGGAACTCTGCAATTGCCATGTCTTCTTCGAGCGCCTCCAGCGCCCCGATGAGCTTATCCCAATGCGCATCGAAGAACTCCTCTTCTTCCTTCTGGCCGCCTTCAACTTTCCACTGACGACCGCTGTCGTCGCGAAGCGTTGCATGCGCGGATTTCGCCAGGGCGTGGGTATGCGGAAGGTCACCATGTATAAATTCCGCCCCAGTTTCTATGGGCACGGAAAACCGCTTGTCGTGTGAGGTAAAAATTCGTCCGCCGATACGGTCACGGGCCTCCAATACAACAACCTCCCGTCCTGACCTGCCTAATACGTTCGCCGCAGACAACCCTGCCGCGCCGGCGCCGATGATGATGATGGGTAACATGGTAAAGGATGAGGAAAAAAGCGGGCCAAAACCCAGACGCTGTTGAGATCGCAGCCTATGGCTCTTGTCCGTCGCATGGAAAATGAAACAGGTTTTCTGCGTGGCTGCTAATCGAGAACAAAGTGCCGCCCCATTCGGCCACCGTCCAGTCGTCTATCTTCGGAAACGTAACCCTCAAGTCGTAGGGGGATTGCGAGTTGTAGCTATTGTGTGCGCGAATAATAAAGCCATCTTCAGACTTGCGTATCCATTCAATCGTATCGACCCGGGAATCCTGAACCATTCCAACCAAGAGAGTGTACCTGTCCACCTCCTGGTCTCCAACAGGCATCTGAAATTCTGTAATACCATAGGCACGCGGACCACAAGGAACTGTCTGTTCCGTTTCACCCTCACCGTCACTTTCGTCGATCTGCGTCCAATCGTCGAGGAACGTATAGATGTTATTAGGCGCGCTTTCTCCATAATCGAATATATACTTGACATAGCTGACCTTTCCATCTTTAAATACAACGTTCACACGATGCTCTCCCGGCGCCTGGTTGATCCAGATGTTATTTGAAAGCGCAGCTGCAGGGTCGCTTAGTCCGAATGCTTTAAGGAAGTCTTCCTTCGACATCCCTGTCTTGAGACCTTTCGCAAATTCGATCGAGGGTCCGCTTGCCACGATACCGTTGAAATAGAAACGCTGACGATCATTGTCGAAATAATCATAGTAGTCGATTTCAACTTCCTCGTTTTTCCAATCCCGGTACCGGTACCAGGGCGTGCCATCCTCCTTGTCGAATCCCACGTCCATGGTCGTGCCGTTAGGATACCATTTCGCCAGGACTTTATCATCCGATAGCTCGAATGGCAGTGGTTTCACAAAGAGGTCGTTGTTGTCGAATTGGAATTCAGTTGTTGAATCGGCGACTGCAACAGTCGAGTCGATCGCAAGCGAGTCGGTTGCAAGCGAGTCGGTTGCAAGCGAGTCGGTCGTCGAAGTGGATTCCTGTCCCGGAGCACAAGCCAATAGTAAAAATACGAACAAGACTGGGAGAAGACGGGGTAACATGATAACGTGATGTTACAAAAAAATCGGGAACATATATCTATCTTCATAACTCAATGAGCGATCAGGAAAAACTTAAAGAGTACATGCGGGAAAATGCCCCGAAGGCAAAGGAGAAAAAACCCGCCCCTCCTCCGCCGACACCGAAGAAAGTCCAGCTAAAGACGCCCTTGTCGTGGTATACCCGGGAGATCATGGGTGAGATCATTGCAAATTTCGTCTTCGGTTCGATGTTGTCTTTATTAGTTTATGCCGCAGTCTATTTCATTCTCGATGTCTAGACGACCGGCGAACAGGAACCACCGTGGGTGACTGCATGGACCGTCTGGACCATACTCATGGTGACCAACCTTGGCGTGAACCTGTATCGCCTCGCTCGATACAAGATCTGGATCCGCGGTGGATTTTATAAAGTCAACGGTTGGGATGATTTCTTCAGAAAAAGATCGGAGATGTACTGGTCTAAAAGGTTTTATACGAACGTCAGGATCATCGTCAAACTGACACCCGACGCAACCGATCTTCACCTCGATGCAGTAAAAGTCTTCACAAAAAAAGCCGTTAAAAAATGGGACAAGCGCTACGAAGGGATCGAGTGGGAGCCCGGCTTCGGACAACCCAAAGACTTCGTGAGCAACGGAACGGCGATCTTCGGTGACATCAGTCGCGCAGAGATCAGGCACCTCGTAAAAATACTGATCGGGGGATTCTTACCCCTCTCGAAGATCCTCGGCAATAAGCTCAGTGAGGTGATGATCGAAAGCAATACCAAAGAAGATCACATCAAGACAAGGAAGGTGTCCAGGAATGCGTATGATAGACAGTCAGGCTATGGTCAATAATAATAATGCAGGCTCTCACGGACGCACAGATCCCAAGGATCGAAATTGCTAATCCGTGCGATCCCCGCATCAAGTGCGGGGCAAGCCGTCGTGATCCGTGAGAGGTTTTCAATTTAAATCATATCTTGGTTTTATGAAAAATACCTTTGCTCTTCTAATCCTTATCACATCCACATCCTTCTCTCAATCACTCATTGCGCCCGGCGCGAAGCTTGAGCAGGTCTCGAGTCAGTTCAAGTTCACCGAAGGCGCTTCCGTCGACAAAGCCGGTAACGTCTACTTCACCGATCAGCCCAACAACACCATCTGGAAATACGACACCGGTGGCAAACTGAGCCTTTTTCGCGACAACGCCGGCCGCTCGAACGGAACGTATGTCGACAAGAAAGGAAATCTCATCACCTGTGCGGATGAAAAAGGTCAGATCTGGTCGATCGATCAGAAAGGCAAAGAGACCGTGATACTGAAAGACTTTCAGGGTCACCAGCTCAACGGACCCAACGATCTTTGGATCGATCCGAAGGGCGGGATCTATTTCACCGACCCGTATTTTCAACGCGACTACTGGGAACGTAAATCGGCCGACCCCGAAATGAAAGGCGAGAATCTATATTACCTCGCCAAGGGCGCATCGCAGCCTGTCGTTGTCGACGACAAGTTCACCAAACCCAACGGCGTTGTAGGAACACCCGATGGCAAGCACCTGTATGCTGCCGAGATCGCGAATAAACTCATCTACCGCTACGACATCCAGAGCGACGGCAAGCTCACGAACCGCACCGTGTTTTGTGAAGACCGTGCCGATGGAATTACAGTCGACGAAAAAGGAAATGTCTACCTCGCAGGTAACGGCGTCACGATCTATGATCCCACCGGCAAGCAGATCGAGCACATCGACGTGCCTTCGCGTTGGACTGCCAACCTCTGCTTCGGAGGGAAGAACAAAAACGTTCTCTTCATCACCGCATCCGAGTCTGTGTACGTGATCAAGATGGCGGTAAAGGGAGTAGAATAAGTTAAAAGAACTAATAGTTAATAGTTAACTATTAACTATTAGTTCACTCACTCCTCAGGGAAGTCACCGGGTTCGTCGTAGCGGCTCTCATCGAGCGATAGCCTACAGTCAATATCGCTACCACAAAAGTCCCTCCGAGCGCCGTGAGGAATATCCAGGAGTTGAGCGGAACGTGGTACTGGTAATCTTGTAGCCACAGCCCCATCAGCCACCAGCCGGCCGGGGCCGCGATTAGGAAGGCTACAACAATCAACACTGAAAATTCTTTTCCGAAGATCCAAAGGATGTGAGCGACGCTTCCACCGAGAACCTTGCGGATACCGATCTCTTTCGTCCGTTGCAACGCCATGAACGATACGAGCCCGAACAATCCCATACACCCGACCACGATCGCCACAATGGAGAACAGCTCGACCAACTTCATCATGTTCTCCTCGGCCGCATAGAAATCGGCGATCTGCTGATCGAGGAACTGGGAGCTGTAGATCAGGTCGGGATACATTGCGGTCCATGCTTTTTCGATCGCCTCCCGGGTCTCAGTAATAGTTCCCGGATTCATCTTCACAGCATACTCGTTGTACATTTCGATATTCGTTGCGACGAACACCGGCTGAATGTCCTCATGAAGGGACGAGGAATGAAAGTCCGCGACGACTCCGACAATCGGGAACCTCCAGCTTCCGTTGAAGGTCACCGATTGACCAATAACCTCTTCGGGAGTCATGCCGAGGCTTTCTACAAATTTTTCATTCACTAAATATTCTCTTAAAGTATCGGATTGGGTCAGGTTCCTTCCCGCGATCAGCTCAATGTCAAACAGGGAAATGTAATCCGGGTCGCCCATCTTACACGTGGCTGAAAAATTTTCATTTTCCGTACTGTTTCCGAATTTCACCGACGTGTTCCAGCGCGACATCGAAGACGGCGCGGAAAAGCACAAGGAGGCCGCTTCCACGCCAGGTATGCGTTCCAGCTCGGCCTTTAAGGTATTTGTCTTTTCATCCTGAGATCCCACGGGTATCATGACGATAGCCTCACGATCGAATCCGAGGTCGGTCGTGCGCGCATAACGAACCTGGTAGATCACCACGATCAGGACGATCACTAAAATTTGGGAAATCGAAAATTGAGTGACGATCAGCGCACGGCGAAGATTCAGTCCACCCGATGTTTTCTGTGAAAGCCGGCCCTTCAATGCTTCCACCACCCGGAATCCCGAAAGGATGATACCGGGGTAGAAACCCGCTACGAAAGTCACGAACAACAACATCGAGGGAATGAAGGTCATCAGCTTCCAATCGCCCAGCTCAAGCGACAAGCGCGACCGGAACCATTCGTTGAAAGGTGCTATCAGTATCGACGCGATACAAACAGCAACCACGATCGACAACAGGGTGATGACAAAGGTCTCCGCCATGAACTGGCGAAATATCTGTGTTCTCACGCCTCCCATCACTTTACGCACACCCACTTCACGCGAACGGCTGACGGCACGGGCAGTCGCCAGGTTCACGAAGTTCACACAAGCGGTGATCACCAGGAAAAATCCGATCACCGACAAGGCAACAAGAATACGTTTCTCCATTACCCCGCCGTAACGTGGGTTGAAATGAACATCCGACAATGACTGCAGCCTGTAGTGATGAACGTTTTTTGAATTAGGCCTGTGTTTTTTAGCAAAGCCAAACATCGCTTCCTCAACTTCTTCGATGTTCGCACCGGGCTTTAGCCTCGCGTAGCATCGCAGGCTCGATGAGATCCCGCCCCACGCATCTTCGCTGGCCAGCCACTCGTCAAAATTTTTCAGCGCATCATACGAGAGATATATCTCTGCACGTAGATCGGTATTGTCTGGCAGGTCTTTCATCACTCCCACCACACGAAAGTCCATAAGGTTGGCGACTTTGAATACCTGACCGCGGGGATCGTCATTCCCGAAATATTTTTTTGCGAGGCGTTCCGTAATGATTGCAGTGTTCGGATCGGTGAAAAGTGTCTTTGGGTTGGTGTTGTTCACCAGCGGTATGCTGAAGATATCGAAGAAGTCGGGCTCTGCCATCGCGATATCCGGTTCGGTGAATTTCCGCACTTCACCGTTTTGTGTCACGGAAACCAGCTGGTCGCCGAAGATGGCCATGCGACCTACCTTCTCGGTGAACGTTAATTCGTCACGTAGCGCTTTGCCCAGAGCGGGAGGAACACTTCCTGTGTACGATATCTCGTCGCGGTGCTGATCGGTAACCACCCGATAGATCCGGTCGAGCTCCGGATGAAAATTGTCGTAGCTGAGGTGATGCGACACCAGCGAGAAGATCAGCAGGGCGCACGCCATTCCCAGGCCAAGGCCCAGCACATTAATAATAGTATAAGACGAATGGCGGCTGATGTTGCGAAGAGCAACGAGGATATAATTTCGAATCATAGGTCAAATGTAAAAAGTTATTGATTTCAGGTAAATTATGCCTCCGGTAATGGGACGACGGTGTCCGCTAACGAATAAGATGATGCCAAATCGCAGAAAGTTTTTAAAAGCAACAGGATTTACCGGGTTAGGTACATTCCTGTTTTCAAACACGTTCCCACACCAAATTACCCCTTCAATTGAAAATAGTTACAACATGGCTGAACAAACTGTCATTGGAAATTACGGTGAATGGGCACGGTCGCTGACGGCCAACCGGCTCCCCTCGCTTTCCTTCCGGAAAAAAGAGCTAACCGACCTCAACCAGTGGAAGTCTGCCGCACGTCAGCGTGTACGTGAGCGCATGGCCATACCGGATATTGGGGGAACTCCCAAGGTCACCGTCAACAAACAGTACCAGTACGATGGACTGCACATCGAAGAGCTTACATGGCAGCTGCCATATGGAAGGCCGACCGAAGGCGTCTTGCTGAAGCCCGCGAATGCCACCGGTCGGCTGCCTGCAGTACTCGCGCTTCATGACCACGGCGGAAATAAATATTACGGCAGCCGTAAGATCGTCCGTCTGTCCGACAAGCTTCCGGCCGGAATTGAAGAACACCAGAAAACATACTACGAAGGAAAAGGTTGGGCCAATGAGCTCGCGAAGCGCGGTTACGCCGTCCTGGTTCCCGACGCATTTCCGTTCGCCAGCCGTCGTGTGATGATCGCCGACGTGCCCGAAGCCCGGAGACATAATTATAAAGATCCCAATCCCGGGAGCGTCGAGGAGATCGCGAAATACAACGACTGGGCATCCGCTCATGAAGAAATTATGGGTAAGTCGCTGTTCAGCGCGGGAACGACCTGGCCGGGCGTATGGCTTGCGGAAGATATCAAGGCGCTGGATGTGTTGAGCGCCCGCCCCGATGTCGACAAGAACCGGATTGGCTGCGGTGGATTGTCGGGTGGCGGAATGCGCTCTGTTTATCTCGCCGGGCTCGATGACCGCATCAAGTGTGCGGTGCCCGTCGGTTTTATGACGACGTGGAATGATTTCGCCTTGTACAAATCATATACGCATACGTGGATGATCTACATACCGTTATTGCCCAACGAGCTTGACTTCCCGGAGATACTTGGGTTGCGCGCTCCGCTGTCGTCGTTAGTGCTCAACAACAATGAAGATCAGTTATTCACGTTGTCTGAAATGAAACGCGCCGACGCGATATTAAAAGAGGTATATGACAAAGCAGGCTCTGCAGATAAATACCGGTGTTCATTCTACCCCGGTTTGCATAAATTCGATGCAAAGATGCAGGACGAAGCATTTAAATGGTTTGATCAATGGCTTATCTAAAAGTATTACTGGCAGTATTTTTTGTTTTAATTCTTAACAGTTGTTCGAAGGAAAAAGATGAGAAAGAGATTCTCGCAGACTCGATCGAACATTCATTGACCGGAACCCTCGATGCATGGTATCCCCGTGCGATCGACAGCGTTCATGGTGGTTTTCTAAGCTCCTTCACTTTCGATTTCAGACCGGCCGACGACCAGCGCAAGATGATCGTTAGCCAATCGCGGCACGTGTGGACAAATTCCAAAGCAGCATTGCGATATCCCAAGGTTGATCACTACAAAAGAGGCGCTACCCACGGATACAAGTTCCTCCGCGACGTCATGTGGGACAGCACCTACGGAGGATTCTATTGGCTCGTGGAACGCGACGGTACGCCGGTTAAGGACGACACTTTGAAAACAGCCTACGGAAATGCGTTCGGAATTTATGCACTGGCAGCCTACTATGAATTCTCGAAAGATCCCGAGGCGCTGCAGCTCGCGAAGGATGCATTCATGTGGCTCGAGCTGCATAGTCACGATCACGAGTACAAAGGATATTACCAGCACCTGCATAGAGACGGTACACCCGTGATGCGCGCCCGTTCCACACCGTCGACCGCGGAAACAGGATACAAGGACCAGAACAGCTCCATACATCTCCTCGAAGCATTTACGGAATTGTATCTCGTGTGGCAGGACCCGTTGCTCAAGGAGCGTTTGAGAGAAATGTTATTTCTCATTCGTGATACCATGGTCACACCCGACGGCTATCTGACCCTTTTTATGGAACGCAACTGGACACCGGTGTCGTTCCGCGATAAGCCTGACAGCGTCATCGAGAAGCATCACAGCCTCGATCACGTCTCGTACGGTCACGATGTCGAAACGGCGTTTCTGATGATCGAAGCGTCGCACGTGCTAGGCATCAAAAAAGACTCCACCACCCATCGCATCGCGCGGAAGATGGTCGACCATTCACTGAACACCGGATGGGACGAGACCCCGGAAGAGGGCAGCTTCTACGACGAAGGGTATTACTTCAAAGACAAGCCGGGTATTACCATCACCCGCGATACAAAAAACTGGTGGGCACAGGCCGAAGGCATGAACTGCCTGTTGATGATGTCGGAGCTGTACCCCAACGACCCGGCGGCCTTCTACGACAAGTTTAAAAAGTCGTGGCACTACATCGATGTGAATCTCATCGATCATCAATACGGCGACTGGTTTGCCGGCGGACTCGATAAACAACCGGAGATGAAGACGGCTATGAAGGGACATATCTGGAAGGCCTGTTATCACCAGTACAGGGCGATGGCGAATTGTGTTGATATGATTCGGAAAGGATCCAGCATTAGCAATCATGATAAATAATTTCAAGGCTGCATTCCGCTACCTGAACCGCAACAGGATAGCCACCACGATCAATGTCACCGGCCTGGCTGTTGCGATGTCGGCAGCGTTTCTCATGCTTCAGTATCTGGACTTTGAGCTGAGCTACGATACGTACTTGCCGGAGCATACCGAAGTGTACAGAATAGCGACGCAACAATCGAAGAACGGCGTTCCTGAGCGGAACACCGCGGAGGCTTACTATGGCATCGCCGACTGGATTACAGAAAATCTCCCTGACGTAGAGGCGGCCACTCGTGTCAACCGCTGGCCAGCCGCCACAGGTTTTACGATCGAAGCCAACGGCAAGCTCTTCAGTGAAAAAAGATATCTCATTGCGGATAAAGAATTCTTCAAGGTATTCCCCTCCCTGCTCGTTGCGGGCAATCCCGAAACCTGCCTCGCGGGCCTCAACTCGGTTATCATCTCCGAACAACTGGCTCTGAAGGCATTCGGAACTACAGACATCCTGGGAAAAGACATCTCGAACCCTGGGTGGAAAGGTCATGTCTTTAACATCACAGGCATATTCCGCCAAACACCGGCCAACTCTCATTTGGATGCCGATATCATACATGCTTACGAGTGGTTCCCGGACCCGGAAAACGAGTGGGTTACAACCGTATGGACTTATATAAGGATTTCCAAAAACGCAGATATCGTCGTGCTTCAGGAAAAGCTGAACCACGCCGTTGCATCGATGTTACCCGATCCAACGGTCTCCGCAAATCTGACACTTCAGCCGCTTTCTTCTATCCACTTAAAGTCGAACCTGGAAGATGAGGTTAAAGCGCCGGGGAGCATCACCAATATCTATATAGTGTTCGGGGCGTTGATCCTGATCACGCTCGTGGCCTGGATAAACTATGTAAATCTCGAAACCGCGCGGTTTATCCGGCGGCTTAAAGAAGTCGGCATCAGAAGGGTCGTTGGCTCCTCGAAGACGAACCTGTTCCTGAAATTCTTCACGGAATATGTCTGCCTGACATCGATCGCCCTTCTGGTGTCGGTAGTCATCACATGGATCGTATTCCCTTACTTCGGCGACGTGACGGGGTTACAGCTATCAACGCCGCAATTCCAGGTAACGGAATTGTGGACCAACGCTATCATCGGTCTTGCCATTGTTGCAATGCTTGCGGGCGCCTATCCATTTATTTCTGTTCTTCGCATCCATCCCGTTGCGTCGTTGAAGGGAAAGGTGACAGAAGCCGTCCAAGGCACCGTCATCCGCCGTTCACTTGTTACGTTCCAACTCGTGGCATCGCTTACGCTGATGGGGCTTGTGGTGATGGCATCGCTGCAGCTCGAATTCATGCGGAGCGTGAAGATGAACTTCAACACGTCGGATATCCTGACCGTGTACAACCCAGCGAATTACACCTGGCTCGAAGACTCACTGAGAAAAGAAAAGAACGAAGTGTTCCGAAACAGGCTCCTGCAAATTCCCTCAGTAACGAATCTCACCACATCGTCGGCGATACCCGGAGAACCGATTGGCTTCACCTATACCGATCTCGCGAAACGCTCGATGAGCGATCCCGACCTGCAGTTGCATTATAAGGTGATGTATATCGACTACGACTTCATCCCGGTATTTGGGCTGGACCTCGTGGAGGGCAGGAATTATTCCCGGGAATTTTCCGATGAAGGATGTCTCGTTATTACCGAAAGCGCCGTTCGTGCGCTCGGGTTTAAATCTCCGCAGGAAGCATTGAACCAGAAGATCTTCTTCATGGAAGAAGACTGGGATCAGTGGACCATCATCGGCATCGTGAAAGACTACCGGCACCAGTCGATCAAGACCCCTGCTTACCCGGGAATATTCCGGCTGCATCGCAACAAGGGACAGATGGTCTATTATTCCGTAAAGCTCGAAGGCGGCACGGACGCTTCGAAGACCGTATCGACTATCGAAAGTGCATGGAAAGAAACATGGCCGGCCAAACCCTTCGATTACTTCTTTATGGATCAGCACTACGACCAGCAATACAAAAGTGAGGTCCACTTCTCGCGCGTATTCACGACGTTCTCCGCCATCGCGATTTTCATTGCGTGTCTGGGCATCATGGGCATGACCCTGTTCGAAGCGAATTCCAGGACGAAAGAGATCGGTATCAGAAAAATACTGGGAGCCGAGGTTGCGAATATTATAATGTTATTGACGAAAGATAGTTTCAAACTTTTGGCCCTCTCCTTCGCTATTAGTGTCCCGCTAGTATATATACTGTCTTCGAAGTGGCTTACCGAATACCCGCAACACATCAGGTTTTCAATTTGGTTTGTAGCGGCGCCTCTGATTATTATCGGCCTGCTGGTGGCCGTGGTTTCCCTTACCCAGGTGCTGAAAGCTGCTCTTAAAAACCCTGTGGAGAGCCTGAAACACCAATAAAAAAAGATTCTTCGAAAAATGATTTTAGGAAACCGAACGGTTACATATATTTGCGTAACCGATCAGTTACATTAAACTATTAATCAGAAATGAGAAGAGACGTTTTCCAGGCCATCGCCGACCCGACCCGCCGGGAGATCATCAACATGATCGCACACCGGTCGCTGAACCTCAACGCCGTCGCCGGCAAATTCGACGTGAGCCGGCCGGCCATCTCGAAACACATCAAGATCCTAACCGAATGCGGCCTGATAACCATTCGCCAACAGGGACGCGAACGGTTTTGCGAAGCCAACCTTAAACCCCTCGTACAGGTATCCAGCTGGGTAGAGCAATACCGCTCATTCTGGACCGCACGCCTCGATGCACTCGGAGCCTATCTCGAACGCAAGACCATCAACAAAAAACCACGCAGGAAATCAAAATTAAAAACGAAAAGAAAATGAGCGAACAACCGATCATCGTAGAAAAAGTGGTGAACGCGCCCGTGAGCCGGGTATGGAAAGCAATCACCGATAAAAAACAAATGAAAGAATGGTACTTCGACGTCTCAGGCTTCGAACCGAAGGTCGGCTTCGAATTTCAGTTTGAAGGAGGCAACGAAGGGCGCACCTACACGCACGTTTGCAAGATCACCGAGATAGTCGAAAACAAAAAGCTTCAGCACACCTGGACCTACAAAGGCTACGAAGGCGAATCGGTCGTAACCTGGGAGCTAACCGATATGGGCGGGAAGACGAAGGTCAGGCTGACTCATCGCGGACTCGAAACGTTTCCCAAACTGCCGGATTTCGATAGGAAGAACTTCGAAAAAGGGTGGACGGATATTGTGGGATCGCTGCTACCTGATTTCGTTACTCGCTAATCGTTATTCGTTATTCGCGGCAGAGTTGAGTTCCTTCGGGTTGCGACTGCAGGATCCTAGTTTAGCGAATAGTACTCGCGGCTATAATGAGGATCATCAGCGTAGCCGCGATTAACGAATAACGAATAACGATTAACGACTAGTACGCAGACACGAAATTCGGATAAATGAGCATATGCCTCGTACGCACCTCATTAAACACCACCTGCCTCAACTCATCCACATTCTGCTTCGTAATCGCCGACACAAACACCACACTCCCAAACCCATGTGTCTTATAATACCCCCGCAGTTCATCCAGTGACTGTTCATCGTTCTTTGCGAGCAGGTCTACTTTGTTAAGAACTAGTACCACGGGAATATTGCCGGCGCCGATCTCCGCAAGGGTCTTGCTCACCACCTCGATGTGATTGTCGTGGAACGGGTGAGCGACGTCGACAACATGCAACAGCAGGTCGGCTTCCCTGACCTCGTCGAGGGTCGATTTGAACGACTCGATGAGGTGAGGGGGAAGTTTCCTGATAAACCCTACCGTGTCCGAAAGCAGGAACGGTATGTCGTTGATGACCACTTTCCGTACCGTGGCGTCGACCGTAGCGAATAGCTTGTTCTCGGCTTTCACGTTGGCTTTGCTCAGCAGGTTCATCAATGTCGACTTGCCGACGTTGGTATAGCCCACCAGCGCCACCCGTACCACGTTGCTCCTGGATTTCCGCTGGGTTTGCCGTTGCTTGTCGATCTTATCCAGCTCGTCTTTCAGCACGGTGATCCTGGTCTTGATGATCCGGCGGTCGGTCTCGATCTCTCGTTCACCCGAACCACCGCGTGTCCCGGTTCCTCCTCGTTGACGTTCGAGGTGGGTCCACATACGCGTGAGGCGCGGCAGAAGATACTGGTTCATGGCCAGCTCCACCTGCGTTCTCGCCTGGGCGGACTGTGCCCGCAAAAGGAATATGTCGAGTATCAGCAGGCTTCGGTCGTATACCCTCACCGTCGGCTCGAGCTTGTCGGGATTGAACTCCCCCTCAAGGTTACGCAGCTGTGACGGGCTGAGATCGTCATCGAAAAGCACGTTGGTAACATTGTTAGCAAGAACGAATTCCTTGATCTCTTCCAGCTTGCCTTTACCGATGAAGGTGCGCACGTCCGGATGGGGCAGTTTCTGTATGAATGTGCGCTCCGTTTTGACGCCGGCGGTCTCCGCTAAAAAGGCTAATTCCGCGAGGTGCTCCTCGGTTTCTTCGGGGTGGATCCCCGGGGTTGCAAGGGCCACCAGTATCGCCTTTTTCTCGCTTGTTTTGTCTCCTGATTGGTTGTGATTCATTATTAAATTTGATGTTACTTTATGTACCTTTCAGGGATTTAGTACTTAGGAAGTAGCTGCTATACCCTGACTATTACTCTTTTTAAGTCCTATTTCTAAAAAAACCTTACCTGGACCCTGGTCCATCGATTAGTTGGCCTAAATGAAAATTGCAATTGTACTGAACACTTCCTGGAACATTTACAATTTCAGGATGAACTTCATAAAATCGTTATTGGCGGAAGGCCACGAAGTTCACACGGTAGCCCCCGTCGACGACTATACTCAGCGGCTCCAACTGGCCGGCTGCATACACCATGGCGTCACAATGGACAGTCGCGGTGCAAATCCCATTCGGGATTTCGGACTCATCATCGAATTGTGGTCCATCTACCGCAAGATGAAACCCGACATCATCCTCCACTACACGATTAAACCCAATATATATGGTACGCTGGCAGCGTCCATGCTAAACATACCGGTAATTAATAATGTTTGTGGTTTGGGTACGGTTTTCCTTAAAAAAGGACTCGTATCGGTGGTAGCTATGAAGCTTTACAGGTGGGCTTTCCGTTACCCGAAGAAGGTTTTCTTTCAGAATTCCGACGACAGGAAGCTGTTCCTGGATCGAAAACTTGTCCCTTCGGATATCGCCGACCTGATCCCCGGTTCGGGTGTCGACCTCAAACGATTCACTCCCGGCACTCAGGCCAGGAACGAAAAATTCACTTTCCTGCTCATATCAAGGCTCATAACGGACAAAGGTGTGCTCGAGTTCATCGACGCCGTGAAAGAATTAAAGTCGAAAGGCTTCGAAGCAAAATTCCAGATACTCGGCCCCAAAGACCCCGAACATAAGAGAGGCATTAAGCTGAAGACCATCGACGAATGGATCCGCGCCGGCTTCATAGAATACCTCGGTATCACCGACGACGTAAGACAGTATATCAATAAAGCCGACTGCATCGTGCTGCCCAGCTATCGCGAAGGCACTCCCCGCACCTTGCTCGAAGCCGCCAGCTCCGCCAAGCCCATCATCGCCACCGACGTTCCCGGATGTCATCACGTGGTTGTCGACCAATACAACGGCCTGCTTTGCCAGATGAAGGACTCCGGTGACCTGGCCGAAAAAATGAAGACCATGGCCGGCCTCGACGAAAATACCTTAAAGCAGATGGGCACGAATGGCCGCCGGAAAATGGAACTGGAATTCAGCGAAGACATCGTGATCCGCAAATACATCGCGGCAATCCTCCCCTTCAAAAAAGCGTCATAAATTGTACAGGGTACAGTGTACAGGGTACAGTGTGGGAGTGCAACGTACTTTTGTACCTTTGCAACATTACCCGGAACACTGAAGCCAGTACTCTGTACATTGTACGCTGTACCCTGTACATCTCACATTTTTTCATAATTTCACAGGATGCCCCTTTTTGGCTTAGTCAGACATCGTTCCCTCCTCGCTGCATTCAGTCTCGTTGTGCTTTGCGGATGCGGCTCGTATAAACAGAACGTCATGTTCAAGCTGCCTCCCGATTTTGCCTCGAAGCAGGCCGTCCTGGCCGTGGAGACAACAAAGAACTATGTGATACAGGTGAACGACTACCTCAAGCTCGAGGTGTACTCCAATAAGGGAGAACGGATCATCGACCCCAACGGCGAGCTGATGACCGACAACAACGGGACTGTACAAAATCCCGCACTCCGTGTCCAGCCGGTTTACCTGGTGACCGTCGACGGCACGGTAAAGTTCCCCATGATCGATCCCCTTGCTGTTCTCGGAATGACCATACGCGAGGCGGAGCAAAAACTGCAGTCCGAGTACAATAAGTACTATAAAGAGTGTTACGTTATCCTCACTTTCAGTAATAAAAGGGTGATCGTGCTGGGAGCGCCAGGCGGGCAGGTCATCCCGCTCGCAAATGAGAATATTTCGGTGGTAGAAGTACTCGCCCTGGCAAAAGGTATCGGCAACGACGGAAAAGCCCATAACATCAGGCTGATCCGGGGACAGGACGTCTACGAGATCGACTTCAGTACGCTGGATGGGTTGAGGAAAGGGAATATGATCGTGCAGCCCGGTGATATCGTTTACGTTGAGCCCGTACGCAGACCGTTTGTTGAGGGCAGTCGCGACGTATCGCCGCTGTTAGGTCTCACATTGAGTCTCACTACGCTGATCATCGTGTACTTGGTCAATAATTAACATGCAGGACCGAAAGAATATATCACAGGGAACGGACACCATCGACTTCGATAAGCTCCGGATGATACTCCGGAAGAATCTCGTCTGGTTGCTCGTGATCGTGATCGGAACCAACCTGGCTTCGTGGCTCTATCTGCGCTACACAAAGACCGTTTACGAAGCCGAGTCGGAGCTGAAGCTCGACATAAAGCAGGATGCCACCGAGTTCGGTATCAAGAACCTGCAGGAAAACCAAAACCTGAATATTATTTCGGGAGAGATAGAACAGATCACCAGCAAGCTGTTCTACAACCGCGTCCTGGATTCGATAGACCTCTGGGTCAGCTATCATTCCGTGGGCCAGGTCCTCAACAGCGAGATGTACCATGCTTCGCCGTTCAAAGTACAATACTCCACCACGCTTCACCCCTACCTGAACCTGCCGATCGATTTCAATTTCACCGGCCCGGAAGAATACCGGTTGAAAATCGGGGAACAAGTCGTCACCGGCCGGATTGGAGAAAAACTGAAGCTAAACGATATCGAGCTCCTCATCACCAAGACATTCTATTACGGCCTGTATCACGAAGACAACTACTTCTTCATTCTTCATAGCAGGGAAAACCTTCTCAACTACCTCGACACCCATGCTTCGGTCGAGCCGCTGAATTACGATGCCAATACCATAAAGATCTCGTTCAGTGATTACAATGCGTTCAAAGCCCGCGACATCGCTAATAAGATCGATTCGATGTACCTCAATTACAGCAACGAGCAAAAGAACCTTACCAACAAACAGAAGATCGGATGGATCAATGAAGAGCTGGGTCA
The DNA here is from genome assembly GCA_035318625.1 of Cyclobacteriaceae bacterium. Taxonomy (GTDB): domain Bacteria; phylum Bacteroidota; class Bacteroidia; order Cytophagales; family Cyclobacteriaceae; genus ELB16-189. The sequence continues at coordinate 201,884 of DATHEL010000009.1, read as the reverse complement.
GATCGAAGGGAAGATGGAAGATTACGAAAACTACTTCGAGAACTTTACGATTCAGAATAAGAGCAGCGACCTCGACTCGGACCTGAGAAAAACCATCGGTGCCCTGTACGCCATCGACTCGCAACGCTTCCAGTTAAACCGGCGGCTGTCGGATATCAACGGGCTGCTGGACCAGTTTGCAGCCAACAACTACTCGATATCCCTGAGCAACCGCCAGTATCTCCCCTCCTACCTCGACAAGCAGATCGAATCACTACAGCTAATGGTACATGATATCGAAAAGCTCGGCCTGTCGTACAACGAAAGCACGTTTGCTTTCAAACAAAAACAAAGCGAGCTGGAAGCGCAGAGGAATTCAGTCTTCGGCCAGATCAGCGGGATCAAAAAAGAATGGAGCAAGACTCTGATTGAGCTCAATCAACAGAAAGACAGGCTAGAAAAACGATTCGCATCCATGCCCGACAAGAACACGCAGTTCAGCAAGAACCAGCGCTTTTATAAGTTGTATGAAGAATTCTACCTGTCGATGATGCAGGCCAAGGCGGAGTTCGAGATTGCACAGGCCGGCAGCACTCCGGACTTCAAGATCCTTTCGCCGGCGACGATGCCTACTGCTCCGATCTATCCGCAAAGCGCACTCGTGTATGGCATCGGGCTATCGTCGGGGATTGTACTGTGTATTCTATTTATCGGGTTGATCTACCTGGCGGACAATCGTGTAACGAACGTGACGGAGATAGAGAAGAATACATCCGTGCCCGTGCTGGCCGTTATCCCGGAATCGCGACATACTTCGAAGACACCATTCCACGTGCTTGATAACCCCAAGTCGATCGTGAGTGAGGCCATTCGAACATTGAGGACCAACCTCGACTTCTTCGCCGTTACGGGCAAGTCGAAAACTATTTCGATCTCCTCGACGATCGGCGGTGAAGGAAAGTCTTTCCTGGCGCTGAACCTCGGCGGTGTGATCGCCATGTCGAAGAAAAAGGTCGTGTTGCTCGACCTTGACATGAGAAAACCCAAGCTCAACATTCCGTTCACCATTCCCGACAGTCAGAAGGGTGTGAGCACGGCACTCATCCGCAAGTACGAGATCGAAGAGTGTATTGTGCCGACCGGACTCGAGAACTTCGATTACATCCCGGCAGGTCCCCACCCGCCCAATCCTTCGGAGCTATTGATGAATGGAGACTTCACACACGTGTTGGACAGGCTCAAGGAGCTTTACGAATTTGTGATCATCGATACGCCGCCTGTGGGCCTTGTTACCGACGGCATCATGGCCATGAAAAAAACCGACGTGACCATTTACGTGGTGAGGGCCAATTATTCTAAAAAAGATTTCCTGCAAAACATAGAGAGGATACAGAGGCTGCATAAGATCGGCAACATCTCGGTCGTCTTCAACGCGTTGCCTTCGAGCAACAAGTTGTATGGTTACGGCTATTACGAAGACAAGACTCCTCTGAAGAAAAGCTGGAAATACATTCTTCGCGGCTAGTGTTCTCCTTCTTCTCATCATCCCGCAAACCTGCGAAAGTCCCTTTCCGCGCTGACATGCATTCGCACCTGGTGCCCGGCATCGACGACGGCGTGAAATCGAATGAGCAAGCTTTGGCAACGATTCGCAAGATGATGGATCTCGGTTACGAGAAGTTCATCACCACGCCGCACATCATGAGCGACAGTTATCCCAACACCGCGGAAGATATCCAGGCACGAACGGCATCGCTGAATGTGTTCCTGAGATCGCAGCGCATTGGTGTCGAAGTGACGGCTGCGGCTGAATATTATCTCGATGAGTACACGATGAAGGAAGTAGACGGGCCCGGAAAGCTGATGACGTTTGGCGACAACTACCTGCTCTTCGAAACCAACTATCTCTCGGAGCCATATATCCTGAAAGATTTCATTTTCAAGGCTACGTCGAAGGGATATCGTCCCGTCCTCGCGCACCCCGAGCGATATCAATACATGACCATGGAGAAGGCCCAGGACCTGGTCGACCGCGGGGTGCTGTTGCAGATGAATTTGTTGTCGTTGTCAGGATTTTATGCGAAGCCTGTACAGAAGCTTGCAGAGAAGCTCATCGACAAGAAAATGATCAGTTTTATCGGGAGTGATTGCCACAATGACCTCCAGGCCCGGGATTTGGAGAAAGCCATTCGTACGACCGCATTCAAAAAAGCGATAGATTTGCCTCTATTGAATTCAACACTCTAACATGCTCGTCGGAATAACCGGGGCCAGCGGCGTAGTCGGCAGCGCTATCGTACGGCAGCTGTCTCAGCAGAATATTAAAACGCGCAGCATCATTCGCTCTGCGAAAACTCCGGGCTTGCTTTCGTCGATGAAAGATCTCACGGAGATTGCCGAAGCTGACGTGCTGGACATGGCGGGGCTTATCAAGGCGGTCGACGGCGTGGATGCAGTTGTTCACGCGGCCGGTTTTGTTTCCTTCAACCCGCGACGGAAGAATCGCATTTTCGACATCAATGTGGAGGGAACGAGAAATGTGGTGAACGCGTGTCTCGTGCACAAAACAAATAAGCTGGTGCACATCAGCTCCGTGGCAGCTCTGGGCAAACAACGGCCGGGTGCAATTATCAATGAAGACAGTCGTTGGATATCCGGGTCTGCAACGTCCGATTACTCGCACTCGAAGTATCTCTCGGAGCTGGAAGTTTATCGCGGGCAGGAAGAAGGCTTAAATGTGTCGATCGTGAATCCATCGGTAGTGCTTGCCGCCGGCGACGGACAGCGGAGCAGCTCTCGTCTTCTGGGATATGTGTGGCGCCAACGCCCCTTCTTCACCAACTTCAAATTGAACTATGTCGACGCCCGTGACGTTGCCGAAATAGTGACCCGAATACTGAAAGACAGCTCAGGTGAATTCAACGGCGAGAGATTCATCGCCAACGCCGGGAGCGTTCCTGTAAAAAAAGTTTTCCAGCTTATAGCCGAACGATTAAAAAAACGCGCACCGGGTATTCACATACCCGTGGGTCTTGCGAAAGCAGCAGCAAGGCTGGAAGAGATCCGCACCTTGATCACCGGCGGAGAGCCTGTGATCAGCCGGCAATCGGTACGACTCTTGCGTGAAGAAGTTGTATTCGAGAATGCGAAAGCGAAAAAAATTCTCGGTATGGAATTTCAAACGTTGGAAAACACGCTCGATTGGTGCTGCGACGACTTCAGAACGTTTAATATAAACAAATAAATATTGCAAGTTGGGGCCAAAATAATTTACCCGCACCTTTACCACAAAAACACACCCGGCACTTTACTTTAAAAAGCATTTTTCTCTAACTTAGGCAAACCCTTAAAAAATGGCTCAGCACTTCAGAAAGAGAGAGGAAGAAGAGGAGTTGATCAAGAAATTCGAAGACAGCCTCAAAAAAAATTCCAACGATTTTTTTAACCTGGAAGCCTACGAGACGATCATCGACTACTACCTGGATCGTAACAAACATAAAAAAGCATTAGCAGCCGTAAATCAGGCTATCGACCAATATCCGTTCTCTACCGAGCTTATTCCGCTCAAAGCGCAAATCCTTTCCAACCTCGAAGAATACGACCAATCGCTGGAGTTGCTGGAACGCGCGCGTACACTCAACCCGAACGACATCGAGATATTTCTTTCCATCGGCTCCGTGCTCTCACTGATGGGAAAACACCAGGATGCGATTGCCATTTACGAAGAGGCTCTTGGATTCGCCGAAGAAGCACAGGACGAACTTCACTACAACATCGGCCTCGCTCACCAGAGCGTTGAAGACTACGACAAAGCCATCGAAGCCTATAAGAAATCAATCGAGTTTAATATCAGCCACGAAGGCGCATTGTATGAGCTCGCTTTCTGTCTGGACGTCATCGGGCAACTCGAAAGCAGCCTGGCTTATTATAAAAAATTCATAGACGAAGATCCTTATTCGAGTGCAGCATGGTATAACCTCGGCATTGTTTGTAACAAGCTGGAGAAATACGACGACGCCATCGAAGCATACGAATACGCGCTGGCCATCGACGACAACTTTGCCTCCGCTCATTTCAACATGGGCAATACCTACATGAACCTGGAGCAGTTCACCAAAGCGCTGGATTCATTCAAAAAGACTATTGAGATAGAAGGACCGAGCCCCGAAGTTTATTGCAGCATCGGCGCCGCATACGAAAACCTCGAACATTACGACCTCGGGTTAAAATACTATCAGAAATCCACCAAGCTCGATCCATTGTATGACGAAGCATGGTTCGGCGCCGGCAACTGCATGGAGAAACAGGAGAAGTGGTACCAGGCGTTGCACTTCTTCAACAAGGCGATCAAGCTCAACAGCCACAACGCAGAATACTGGAAGGCCGCAGCCCACGCCGAATTTAAGATCGGCAACACCATTTCCGCCATCAGCGCCTACGAAGAAGCATGTCACCTGACCCCGGACGATAAGGAGATCTGGCTAAACTGGTCGTTCATATACTTCGAGCAGGGCGCCCACGAAAAAGCCGTCGACATTATTCTCCAGGGACTCGACGAGCTCCCGGAGGAATCAGAACTATATTACAGGATAACCGCCTACCTGATCGAAGCGGGACAATTCAAGGAGGCCTTTAATTATCTTGAAAATGCGTTAATTTTGAATTTCGAAGGACACAATGCACTATTCGATTTCTTCCCCAAAGTCGAAACGCAAAAAGCGTTGTTCAAAATTATCGAACAGTTTAGAAAAGACAACCCCTGATGAATTACACACTTAAAAATTTACCTGAGCGGACAACCAAGCCCAGGCAGATTGGTTTTACTATGGCCATGGACAAAGGACTGAGCATCCGTGAGACCGAGGACTTCGTCAGTATTGCCGCCGAACATGTTGACATCGTGAAGTTGGGATGGGCCACATCTTACGTTACTCCCAACCTGAAAGAGAAGCTGAAAGTTTATAAAGATGCCGGTATCCCCTGCTACTTAGGTGGGACGCTGTTCGAAGCTTTCATTATCCGCGACCAGTTCGACGACTACCGGAAGGTGCTCGATAAATATGACCTGCCGTTTGCCGAAGTGTCGGATGGTTCGATAGACCTGGACCACGACAAAAAATGCGATTACATTACGAAACTTTCCGAACAGGTAACGGTACTGTCTGAAGTAGGTTCGAAAGATGCAGACAAGATCATCCCTCCGTACCGGTGGATCGAATTGATGCAGAAAGAGCTCGACGCCGGGGCATGGAAAGTGATCGGTGAAGCGCGCGAAGGCGGTAACGTCGGCTTGTTCCGTTCCTCGGGCGAAGTTCGTTCGGGACTCGTGCAGGAGATCCTTACCAAGATCCCCTTTGAAAAGATCATTTGGGAAGCGCCGCAAAAGGCCCAGCAAGTCTGGTTTATCAAACTGCTCGGCGCCAACGTGAATCTGGGTAACATAGCGCCCAATGAAGTCATACCGCTGGAGACAATCCGTCTCGGCCTGAGAGGTGATACATTTCTTCACTTCCTTGGACTGGAACGCAAAAAGGACAACTCGGCCCCTCCCTTCGAAGCCGATTAGCGAAGTGCAAAACTTTCTTATCTTCGCGTCGCTGCCCCGGTAAGAGAGAAATATTTTTTTGTTTTTTTAAAACCACCTGAGAGAATGGAAAAAAAATTCGGACTGATCGGTTCGACTGTAAGTCACTCTTTTTCAAAAGCATACTTCGATGAGAAATTCTTTCGCGACGGACTTCGCGATTATCACTACGAACTATATCCCCTGAACAGTATTGACGAGCTCACCAACCTGCTTAAGGAAAATCCTGAGCTCTGCGGATTGAACGTAACGATCCCCTACAAAGAACAAGTACTTAAATTCCTGACCGAGATCGACAACGACGCAAAAAAAATCGGCGCCGTGAACGTCATCCAGATCCGCGACGGTATACTGAAAGGATACAATACCGACAGCGGCGCATTCCAGGAGACAATGAAGAAATGGTTCCCGAACATCAAAGGCTCTAAAGCATTGATCCTCGGAACCGGGGGTTCTTCAAAGGCCGTACAGGAAGCCCTTGAAAAACTTCAGATCTCGTTCGAGACCGTCTCCCGCGAAAAAGGGAAGGCCGATTATACTTACGAAGACCTCGAAAAAAAGTCAAAGCTGATCTCCGGCTCGAATCTTATCATCAACACGACGCCCCTGGGTATGTCGCCCAACAACAATGCGGTGGTACCGATCGACTTCGAGCTCATCACACCCAAGCATTATATCTACGACCTGATCTACAACCCTGCCCGTACCCTGTTTCTGCAAAAAGCGGAGATGCGCGGCGCCAACATCAAAAACGGGCTGGAGATGCTGCACGTGCAGGCCGAAAAAGCCTGGGCGATCTGGAATAATTAATTTTTTATTTTTTTTTAATACAATAAGGGTATCGGGCGATATGGAACCATTAGCCGGTATTTACGATTTACAAATTACGACGTCCGATTTTTAAGCAAATCGTACATTGTACATCGTAAATCGTAAATCATCAGATGGATTTCAAACTCACAAGTGAATTCGAACCCACCGGGGATCAGCCGAAAGCAATCGAACAACTCGTTGCCGGCCTTGAGGGCGGTGAGCCCCATCAGACCCTGCTGGGCGTAACGGGTTCGGGAAAAACCTTCACCATGGCAAATGTCGTTGCCCAGGTGAACAAACCCACGATCGTCCTCTGTCACAACAAGACCCTCGCTGCCCAGCTATACGGCGAGTTCAAGTCATTCTTTCCGGAGAATGCCGTCGAGTATTTTATCTCCTACTACGATTACTACCAGCCCGAAGCTTATATCCCGACTTCGAACATCTACATCGAGAAAGATCTTTCCATCAACGAAGAGATCGAGAAGCTGAGGCTCAGCGCAACGTCCTCCCTCCTCACCGGCCGCCGCGATGTCATCGTGATCGCATCGGTATCGTGCATTTACGGTATCGGCAACCCGGAAGAGTTCGGCAAGAACAGGATCGTGCTTAATGTGGGTGAAATCATTGCCCGCAACCGCCTCCTCTTTGCCCTGGTGGATATTCTTTATCGCCGGACCGAAGCGGAATTCAAGCGCGGATCGTTCCGTGTAAAAGGCGACACCGTAGATATCTTCCTGGCTTACGCCGACTATGCCGTCAGAATTTATTTCTTCGGCGACGAGATCGAAGCCATTCACCGCATCGATCCCATTAGCGGAAAGAAGCTCGCCGACGAGAAAGGCATCACCATCTTTCCTGCCAACCTGTTCGTTACCGGTAAGGACCGTATGCAAGTCGCCATCCGCGAGATCCAGGACGACCTCGTGCTGCAGCTCCAGATGTTCGATACCGAAAGGAAATTCCTGGAGTCGAAACGTCTGAAGGAACGAACCGAGTTCGACATGGAGATGATGCGTGAGCTGGGTTATTGCAGCGGCATCGAAAACTATTCACGTTACTTCGATCGTCGTACCCCGGGCAAACGTCCTTTCTGCCTGCTCGACTATTTCCCCAATGACTTCCTTCTGATCGTCGACGAAAGTCACGTGACCATTCCGCAGATCCGTGCGATGTGGGGAGGCGATCGCTCCCGCAAGGTCAACCTGGTCGACTATGGTTTCCGGCTGCCGTCGGCGCTCGATAACCGCCCGCTGACTTTCAACGAGTTCGAAGCAGTGGTCAACCAGGTGGTGTACGTGAGCGCTACTCCAAGCGAGTACGAGCTCCGCAAGTCGGAAGGCGTCGTGGTGGAGCAGCTGATCCGCCCCACCGGCCTGCTCGATCCCCAGATCTATGTACGGCCGAGCAAGAACCAGATCGACGACCTGCTCGAAGAGATCGACGAGCAAGTGAAGAAAAAAGAGCGCGTCCTGGTGACGACGCTGACCAAACGAATGGCTGAAGAGCTGACCAAATTCATGGAGCGCGCATCTGTCAAGTGCCGTTACATCCACTCGGAAGTCGAAACACTCGATCGCGTGGAGATCCTCCGCGAACTTCGCCTGGGTGTGTTCGATGTGCTGGTGGGTGTCAATCTCCTCCGCGAAGGATTGGACCTTCCGGAAGTTTCCCTCGTGGCAATACTGGATGCCGACAAGGAAGGATTTCTGCGAAACCAAAGATCGCTGGTGCAGACGATCGGCCGCGCCGCCCGCAACGTCAACGGCCGGGTGATCATGTACGCCGACTCGGTTACCGATTCCATGCGGCAAGCGATCGACGAGACCGACCGTAGAAGGAAGATACAGGAGGATTATAACACAGCCCACGGCATCACACCAACGACGATCATTCGTTCGAAGCAGGAGATATTCCGTCAAACCAAAGTTGCCGACTCGAAGAAGAGTCAGAGGCGCTATTACGTCGAAGACGAAGAGAAGTCGATGGCTGCCGACCCCGTGGTGGCCTACATGAGTAAAGATGATCTGCTGAAGCTGTCGGAGACGACGAAGAAGGCGATGGAGAAGGCGGCGAAGGAACTGGAGTTTATGGAGGCGGCGAGGTTGAGGGATGAGTATTTGGCTCTACAGAAATTGCTGGCCACGAAATAAATCGTTATTCGTTATTCGTTATTCGTTATTCGCGGCAAAGTCGAATTTCTTTCTGAGAAGCGATTATAGGATTAAGTTTGCAAGCTGCCTATCGGGGCTACTCATAAAAAACATCGAAACCGCGAATAACGAATAACGATTAACGATTAACGAAAACGCTTCGCCACTTCATCCCAGTTAACAACATTCCAGAACGCCGTCACATAATCCGGCCTCCTATTCTGATAATTGAGATAATACGCATGCTCCCAAACATCAAGCCCCAGGATCGGAGTGCCTTTTTGCTCCGCCACATCCATCAGGGGATTATCCTGGTTGGGAGTTGACGTGATCGCAAGCTTGCCGGATGCGTCTTTGATAAGCCATGCCCATCCCGAGCCGAAACGACCCGTGGCGGCAGCGCCAAACTTTGTCTGGAACTCTCCGAAATTAGCAAACGCACCATTGATCGCGTCGGCCAGGGCTCCGCTGGGGCCTTTGCCTCCGTTGGGTCCGAGGATTGTCCAGAACAGACTGTGGTTGTAGTGTCCTCCGCCGTTGTTGCGCACGGGGGCAGGATACTTCGATATGTTCTTGCATATCTCTTCGATGCTGAGGTTCTCTTCGGGCTTGCCCGCTACAGCGTTGTTGAGATTGGTTACATATGCGTTGTGATGTTTGCCATGGTGAATCTCCATGGTCTTTGCGTCGATATGTGGCTCCAATGCATTGAATGCATAAGGAAGAGCCGGTAGTGTAAATGCCATAATATTTATTTTTTGAGTTGTCAAATATAGTTCCTGATTACCGAATCCCGAACACCGGTTAACGAATACCTTTTACAAGGTCGCCCAGTTGCTTCAGTCCCCCTTCCACTTTTTCACTCCACGGCACGCCGAAGCTGATCCGGAAGCAGTTCGCGAACTGGCCTTGTGAGGAAAATATCTGCCCGGGAGCGACGCCGATATTTAACTTCAGGGCCTGCTTGTGTATCTTATAACCATCCGCTCTCTTATTGAGTTCGAGCCAAAGAGCGAAACCTCCCTGTGGCCGGGTAATCCTGGTCTCATCGGGGAAGTAATTGGTGATAGCCTGCGTGTAGCGAAGGCAGTTGGTGTGCAATGCTTTTCTCAAATGGCGCAAATGAAGCTCGTATCTTCCGTTTGCCAGGAAGTGCGCGATTGCACTTTGGGCGAGGGTGTTGGTTGACACGTTATTCATTCGCTTCACGCGGATCACGCGCTCCTTGAATTTTCCCGGTATCGTCCAGCCGATGCGGTAGCCGGGCGCCAGCGATTTACTGAACGACCCGCATTGGATCACGAGTCCTTTTTTGTCGTAAGTCTTACAGGTGCGGGGACGTGTCTTGCCGAAATATAATTCACCATAGATATCATCTTCGATCAACGGTATGTCATGCTTCGACAGCATGTTCACGAGGCGTCTCTTCTTGTCGTCCGGGAGACAGCTGCCCATCGGGTTGTTGAAGTTGCATACGAAGAGACAGGCCTTGATATCGAACCTTGGGATCGACTTCTCGAGACATTCGAGGTCTACACCGGTCTCGGGGTCTGTCGGGATCTCGACGACTTTCAACCCCAGGCTTTCCATCACCTGGAAGATCGCGAAGTACGTCGGGCTCTCGATGGCGACGGCATCTCCGATTTTCGTGATCGCTTTCAGGCTCAACGACAACGCCTCCATACATCCGGCCGTGATCACTACATCTTCTTCACTGATAGCCCCACCCCAGTTGAATGACTGTATCGCGATCTGCTTACGAAGGTCGACGTTACCCTGAACGTGCTCGTAACTCAGGCAACTGTCTTTCGAGCTGCGCAGCGCGTGAACCACCGACTTATTCAACTTGGCTGTCGGTAACAGCTCGTACGACGGCGACCCGAGTGAGAAGTTGAGGAGCTTGTCGGACCGGAGATCATTGTAGACACTACTGATCATATCGTCGATACTGACCGGAACAACCTCATCCGCGGCCTTGGCGACCTTGGGTATGCTCAGCATGTGCTGGGGCGAATAGCGAACGTAATACCCAGACTGGGGACGTGCTTCGATCAGTCCTTTGCTTTCCAGATGGTAATATGCCTGAAATGCCGTACTCAGACTGATACCTTGCTCTTTGCTTAACGCACGTACGGAAAGTAGCTTGTCGCCAACCTTCAGCGCTTTTTTTGCGATCAATTGTTCGATGCGATCCGATACCTCGAGGTATAAGTGGTCGCGTGTCATGATTTCGGGCATAATGCGTCGTTATCTGATATGGTCAAAAATACGGAAATTAAAACTGTTTTATTACGGGCAAAGTAGGTGCATTTTGAGTGCTGAAGTGCCTATGTGATCTCGGAAAACGTTTGTATTTTTAGTTTTCAGTGCCCCCGTAACTGCATTTTAGGTACTAGAACTGACCGTTCCAACCGGCTCAATGAAGGATGTAAATATCTTATTGGTCGACGACGACGAGATTAACCGGCTCGTGGCGACAACGTTTTTACGCAAATGGGAGATATCCGTTACCATTGCAACGAACGGTAAGGAAGCCCTCGTAGCCATTCAGTCCAGGAAGTTCCAGATGGTCATGATGGACCTCCACATGCCTGAGATGGACGGATATGAGTGTACCTCGAAGATCAGGGCCATGGAAGACCCCTACTTCAAGAACGTTCCCATTATCGTATTCTCCGCATCGTATACCATCGATTCCAAGCGCAAGGCTGCCGAGTACGGAATGACCGACTTCATGAACAAGCCCTTCCGCCATGAAGAGTTGCAGGAAAAGATCATGATCTACACGCATTCGCCTGCTGCCACCAACGTTACTCCCGCCGGCGACCGGAGACCATTGAAAATAGATTTCGCTCTACATACGGATGGCGACCCCGTGTTCAAGGCGGAGCTGGTGCAGCTGTTGATGGAGAACATCGCCGAGCTGAGACAATCACTCGATACTGCGCTCAAACAAAACGACCCCCAGGCATTCCTTAAAACATGCCATAAAGTAAACACGGCTATTTCGATGTTGAACGATGCCGATCTGAGCTACATCGTTGAAAAGGTCCGCACCGCGATGCGCAGCGCGATCGATCCCAATGATAAGGGTCTCCTCGCAGACGTTGCCACCCTGAACAACATCGGTGAGGCTGTATGGAAATCCCTTGAGACGGAAATGAACAGCATGAAAAAGAACTCCTCGCTGCAAAAATGAAAATACGCCCCTTCCTGATATTGGGATGGCTGACTGTATGCGCCCTTACGTCTGCCGCCCAGACGGGGAACGTTAAATTCAATCACATCGGTACGAAAGATGGTCTTTCGCATGGCAATGTCATTTGCGCCATGCAGGACAAGAAGGGCTTCATGTGGTTCGGTACCCGCGATGGTCTCAACAAATACGACGGCTACAACTTTACATTCTATAAGAACGATTTCGAGAACGCCAACACACTGGCCAACAATACCGTCATGGATCTCGCGGAAAGCGCTGACGGGAAGATTTGGATCGCGATGGGCGGCGGTGGCCTCGATTGCCTCGACCCGTCGACAGAAACATTCACGCACTACCCGCAGGTCGAAGGCGGACTTTCTGAAAACTACGTCAACTGCCTGTTCATAGACAGCAGCGGGATACTGTGGATCGGCACGGAAGGCGGTGGCCTGAACCGCTTCGACCCGAAGACCAGGACGTTCACCTATTTCACGCACGACGAAACCCTCGCCGGCAGCCTGGGTGACAACCGGATAAAGGATGTCCTCCAAGACAGCGAGCACAACCTCTGGGTCGCCACGGATTTCGGAGGTCTCGACCTTTTGAACGGTGACCAGAAAACTTTCACACACTTCCGCTCCGACGAGAAAAATCCCGCCTCGATCTCACATAACCGCGTGTGGACCTTAAAGGAAGACAGTAAGAAACGCCTGTGGGTCGGCACTTATGGTGGCCTCAATGTGTTTGACAGGACCACACGGCAATTCAGACGTTTTGCATCCCTCGATGAACGGAACACACTCGGGTCGTATCGCGTCCGGTCGATTGACGAAGACGACCTTGGAAATATATGGGTTGGGATGGAGAATGGCGGGATGACTGTGCTCGACTCCATCGCCGAAAACCACACGAACTATATTCACGACGACATTGACGACACGAGCCTGAGTGATAATTCTGTTTGGTCGATCCTTCGCGACGCGAAAGGCAACATGTGGGTGGGTACGTTCAACTCAGGTATCAACTTCGTCAACCGGGATGCTGTCAACAAGTTCACCCATTACCAGCACAACTCCTCTCCCACGAGCCTGAGCAACAACAAGGTTCTCTGTATTTTCGAAGACTCTTCGGAACGGATGTGGATAGGCACCGATGGAGGGGGACTGAACCTCTTCGACCCCGCGACGGGTGAGTTCAAACATTATCTCAATCAGCCCGGAAATCCCAACAGCATCTGCGGTAACTACGTATTAACCGTGGAAGAAGACAGCGATGGAAATCTATGGATCGGTACTTGGGCCAATGGTATCACCGTTTTTAATCCCAGGAAGAACACGTACAAGCACTACCCATACATTGCATCGAACGTTACCGGCATCCGAAGTCCCAACATCTGGAACATCTTCGAAGACAGTAAGAAAAACATTTGGGTATCGACCTATAGCGAAGGCGTACAGCTATTCGATAAAAAAACAGACAAGTTTATCCGCTTCAGTCGCGATGCTTCTAATTCCGCAAGCCTGAGTAACAACACAGTCAATATGGTCACCGAAGACTCCGAAGGGAATATCTGGGTGGGGACGGGCGGCGGTGGCTTGAATTTATTCGATCAGAAAACCAAAACGTTCACACAATTCACCCACGATCCTAATAAGAACAGCATCAGCAACGACGAGATCCTGTGCATCTTCGAAGATTCGAAAGGCGGGATGTGGATCGGTACACCTATCGGGCTTTCAAACTTCGACAGGAAGACGCAACAATTCACCAACTACTACATCAAAGACGGCTTGCCCAACAACACCGTCGTGGGCATCCAGGAAGATCCCAATGGCGACCTGTGGTTCAGCACCTTCAATGGGTTGTCCAGGTTCACCCCGGCTTCGAAGAAATTCGTCAACTACGGCATCAATGACGGACTGCAGGGCTTCGAATTCAAAAAAGCCGTGTGTACTACAAAATCAGGCCGCATGTACGTAGGTGGCGTCAATGGCTTCAACAGTTTTATTCCCGGCGATATCAAGCAGAAGCAATACGAACCGCCTCTGGTACTCACTGGCTTCCAGATATTCAATCGTAACGTGGAGATCGGTACGGACCACGGCGAACGATCTCCGCTCTCGAAAAGCATCACAGAAACCACCGAGATCGATCTCGACTACAAACAGTCGGTGATCTCATTCGAATTCGCATCGCTTAATTTTACCACCGACCAGGAAAAGAGAAAGTATGCATACCTCCTCGAAGGATTCGATAAAGACTGGAACTACATCGGAACAAAACGTACGGCTACATATACCAACCTCGATCCCGGCAACTACGCACTTCGCATCGGCGGATTGAACAACGAAGGCAATTGGAGTGAACACAGGCTCGCCCTCACGATCCGCATTCACCCCCCGTTCTGGAAGACATGGTGGTTCCGGATGATTTCGATAACGGCGATAGCAGGCGCCTTGTTTGCTTTCCTCCGTCTTCGTATCAACATGATCGAACGACAGAAGTCCGAGCTCGAACGACAGGTAAAAGAACGGACGGAGCTGCTCGACGTCGCCGTTGAAAAAGAACGCAAAGCTCGCGAAGAGGCCGAACAAGCCAACCGCGCAAAGAGTGTGTTCCTGGCCACGATGAGTCACGAGATCCGCACACCCATGAACGGAGTGATCGGTATGGCGTCGCTGCTGGCAGAGACAAGTCTCACACAGGAACAGGCCGACTACACCGAAACTATCCGGATCAGTGGTGAAAGCCTCCTCGGCGTCATCAACGACATTCTCGATTTCTCCAAGATCGAATCGGGCAAGATGGAGCTCGAGTATCGCGACTTCGACCTGCGCGGATGTATCGAGGAAGTACTCGATGTTTTTGCAAGCAAAGCTTCGAGCCAGGGACTCGATCTCATTTACCAGCTCGACTACGATGTTCCATCGCAGGTAGTTGGCGACAGCTTGCGGCTGCGACAGGTGCTGATGAACCTCATCGGTAATGCACTGAAGTTCACACACCAGGGCGAAATATTCATTCACGTATATCTGATCCGGAAAGACAGGGACCAGCTCGACCTCGGCTTCGAAGTAAAAGACACCGGCATCGGGATCCCTTCCGACAAAATATCAAAGCTCTTCAAAGCATTCTCCCAGGTGGATTCGTCAACGACGAGGAAGTACGGCGGCACGGGACTTGGTCTCGCGATCAGCGAGAAGCTCGTGGAGCTGATGGGCGGCGACATTACTGTCGAGAGTGTTGTGAACAGGGGCACGGTGTTCAGGTTTACGATCAAAACGCAAGTCAGCATTGCATCGATACCCACGTACCTTACGTGCAACATGTCGGGTCTCGAAGGCCGTAAGATCCTGGTAGTCGACGACAACTCTACAAATCGGAGCATCCTTAAAGCGCAGCTTGAAGCCTGGAAGCTGATGCCGGTACTGGCGACCAATGGACGCGAAGCCATCGAAATCCTGTCGAAAGATCCTTTGTTCGATCTCATCATCACCGATATGAACATGCCGGAGATGGATGGAGCGCAGGTCACCACAGAGGTCAGGAACATGAAGCTCACCCTGCCGATCATTCTGCTGAGCTCCATCGGCGACGAAAGAGGCAAACGTATGTCTCAGATGTTTTCCGCCGTGTTGACCAAACCGGTAAAACAAAATCAACTGTGCAAGGTGATCCTCGCCGAGCTTCGCAAGCAAGGCAAGCCGGTCGAAGAAGAACAACCGCACAAACAGATCCTGTCGGCTGACTTCGCCAACCTGCATCCCTTGCGAATACTGATCGCCGAAGATAACCTCATCAATCAAACCCTCACGGGCCGTGTGTTGGCAAAGCTCGGTTACACAACGAAGATCGTCTCGAACGGAAGGGAAGTGCTCGAAGAGGTGGATCGCAATAAATACGATCTCATTCTGATGGACATACAGATGCCCGAGATGGACGGACTCGAAGCGACACGCATCATCAGAAAGTCGGGCGGCAAACAGCCGTTCATTGTTGCCATCACCGCCAACGCCATGCAAGGCGACCGGGAAGAATGTATGACTGCCGGCATGGACGACTACATCAGCAAGCCTATCAAGCTCGACCTGCTCGTCGCGACCCTTCAACGGTACGCTAAGGTATTATGAAGGCGATCGTGATCACGCAACCCGGTGGCCCCGAGGTGCTGAAGGTGGAAGAACGCCCTGTACCTTCCTTGCAACCCGGCGAAGTGCTCATCAAAGTCGAAGCAGCCGGCGTCAACCGCCCCGACATCGCCCAACGGAAGGGAAACTATCCTCCACCCAAATGGGCGCCGCAGGATATTCCAGGTCTCGAAGTGGCCGGTGTGATCGTGGAAGTGAACAGCACGAAAAGATTCCGCAAGGGCGATCAGGTCTGTGCGCTGCTGGCCGGTGGAGGCTACGCGGAGTTCGTTGCCGTCGCCGAAGGTCAGTGCCTTCCTGTGCCGGGAAATCTTTCGAGCGTGGAAGCAGCCTCGCTACCTGAAACGTATTTTACGGTATGGACCAACGTGTTCGATCGCTGCCAGTTGAAGAACGGCGAGTCATTCCTGGTTCACGGCGGGACGGGCGGCATCGGCGTGGCCGCAATACAAATGACGAAGGCGTGGGGATGCGAGGTATACGCGACTGCAGGAACGGAAGAGAAAGTAAAATTCTGTGAATCGATCGGCGCTTCGAAAGCCATCAATTACAGGACAGAAAATTTCAAAGACAGGATACTGGAGATCACAGGCAACCGCGGCGTGAACGTCATCCTCGACATGATCGGCGGCGAATACACTCAGCTCAACATCGATACGCTGGCCGACGACGGAAGACTGTCTATCATCAATTTCCAGGGCGGTGACGAGTCGAAGATCCGCCTTGCGAAAGTTCTTCGAAAGCGCCTGACCATCACGGCCTCGACATTACGGCCGAGAGACGTTGCGTTTAAGACGGCCATTGCGAATAATCTGGAACAGTGGGTGTGGCCGGAGATTGAGGCGGGGAAGATCAGGGCGGTGGTTTATAAAACGTTTGCGCTAACGAATGCGGACGAAGCTCATCGGTTAATTGAGAGCGGCAGGCATGTCGGGAAAGTGGTGCTAACGATTTAACAGGGAAAAAGTGCAACGTGCAGGGTGCCGATACCTAGCGCGTTAACAGATTTCACCGACCAGGGAGACATCATTTGTGTTAAATTTCCTTCGAAGTCATCGTTGGTTGTTATGATGTCTCCATGGATGTAATGCCAACTAACCCGAATCAACTCTGCACCTTGCACTCGCCGAAGGCGAACTGATCTGGTATAAATAAACAAAACTGAAACTGTTTTATTCTCGTTCATACGACCAAATTTGCATCCATGAACGTCAACACCACATCAAGAAGCTCCTGGCTCGCCTACTCGGCCCTCGCAGTCGTCTGTGTGCTTTGGGGTACAACATTTCTTGGCATCCGCATCGGCGTGATGGATATACCGCCATTCCTTTTCGCCGCATTGCGACTCACGATCGCAGGTCTTCTGTTTACACTGTTCATGATAGTCATCGCCAAGGTGCAGTTGCCTTCGAAGCGGGTGATCCTGAACCAGGCGCTGGCCGGATTCACACTGTTCACGATGGGCAACGGACTGATCGGTGTTGCCGAATTACATATTTCCAGCGGCGCCACCGCTATCGTTTGTTCCATGATACCAATATTGGTTACGTTGATAAACCTCGGTTTCAGCAACGATGAACGTCCGACGTTCCCGGTATTTCTCGGGCTGGCGGTCTCCCTGAGCGGCATCATACTGATGTTCAGCGAGAATCTCGGTGAGTTCTCGAATTCGAAATACATCTGGAGCATCGCGTTGATCTTTATTGCGAACATGGGCTGGTCTTTTGGGAGCGTATGGGTAAAAAGTAAGAGCACGAATGCCAACACGAACACCTTTATGAACGCCGGGTTACAAATGTTGTTCGGCGGCATATTTCTCTTCATGGCAAGCTTCGTGTTCGACGATTATTCAACGCTGTCCTGGACTCCTGCATCGGTATGGTCGCTCGTGTACCTGATCGTCTTCGGGTCCATCATTGCATTCGCGTGCTTCTCTTATGCCGTGAAGAAACTTCCGGTCACGATTGTTTCCCTGTATGCATACATCAACCCGATCGTAGCGGTATTACTCGGCACGCTCATACTGGGCGAGAAATTCAATGTCCGTATCGCCTTTGCCATGCTGATTACCGTGGCTGGGATTTACATTGTGAATAAAGGCTTCCAGCTACGTGACCTCTGGAGGGCGCAATTCTCCCGCTGATGTTTCCCATTCCGTTTCATATAACCGACTGGGAGCACATCCCGGCCACGGAACACCGTGGAGAAAAAGGTGTTGCCACCTGGCGCACGATCACGTACGGCAACCTTAGAATTCGTGTAGTCGATTATTCTCCGGGATACCTCGCCGACCATTGGTGCAACCTGGGTCATATCAACTTCTGCCTGGAGGGATCGATGACCACTGAACTGAAGAATGGACAGACTTACGAGCTAAAGGCCGGTATGAGCTACGAAGTCTCCGATGACATGAGCTCACATCGGACCTACACAAAAGACGGAGCTAGGTTATTTATTGTTGATGGTGGATTTTTAAAGGTGGATTTTTAAAAGCTATGAAAACACTTAACTGGTTTGACAGGATTTTCACCTTCGGTTTACCGAAGGAGATGCTTCCTTTTTATCTGGAACGCCTCGAAGGCTCGGTCTTCCGCATCGAAGCAAAGGTGAAAGGCGTCAGCGACAACGTATTGTCGGAAAAATACAACGGGAAGTGGTCGATCAAAGAAAACATCGGGCATCTGGCCGAAATCGACGTCATCAGTAACAGGCGTATCGATGAAATGAAGTCAGGCGCCGAAGTCCTCTCTCCTGCCGTCTTCGAACCGAAAGACTACAATCCGTGGCCTATCGAAAAAGTAGTGGCATTCTTTCGCGAAGCGCGCCAGTCGAACCTGGATAAATACAAGAGCATCTCTGAAACTGATCTTTTGAAAGCTTCGACGCATCCACGCCTGAAGGTGAAGATGACGCCCATCGATCTCGCGTTCTTCGATGCAGAGCACGACGACCATCATATTCTGAAGATATCTGAAATCATTAAGGAGCACCAATGAACGCAACATTACAGTCGGACCGGGATTCCTTCGCCAATATCCTTCGCGAAACGCTTCACGTAGCCGAACGATATTTCGCTGACGGGCAGAGTGACCTTCCACCCGGAAAATGGGTCGATGACCTTCTTCCTGCCGTTCTCCCAGAAAAAGGTCATGGTGCGGCCGAAGTATTGAAGCAGTTCGAGCACAAATACGCGAAGCAGATAACAAACTCGGCAGGCCCCAGGTATTTTGGATTCGTAACGGGCGGTTCCACACCGGCGTCCGTGGCGGGCGATTGGCTGGTGAGCACGTACGATCAGAACGCATGCGGCAGTAACGACTCCATCGCACCCCAGATCGAGCACCAAACGATCGACTTCATTCGTCAACTGTTGGGTATCGATAAAAATTTCTTCGGGTCGTTCGTTACGGGCGCAACGGTTTCGAACATGGTGGGCCTTGCCCTTGGCCGGCAGTGGATCGGCGAACAACAAGGCATCGACTTCAGCAACGATGGCATTACCGGGAAGGTCAAAGTGCTGAGCGGCACCCCTCATTCGAGCATCCTGAAATCATTGTCCATGCTAGGCATCGGCAGAAAGAGTCTATCGGTTGTGAAAACACTCGATGGCCGCGAGGCTGTAGATATTGCACAACTGGAAGACGCGTTGGCATCTCACCACGGGCCAGTCATCGTCGTGGCGAATGCCGGTACTGTGAACACGGTAGATTTCGATGACCTGCTCGCTATCGGCAAACTGAAGGCGAAATATTCATTCTGGCTTCACGTGGATGCGGCGTTCGGTGGCTTCGCTGGGATCTCTCCGATGTACAAACATCTCGTCGACGGCATCAACCTGGCCGACAGCATTACCATCGATGCACACAAGTGGCTGAATGTTCCATACGACGCAGCCATGCAGTTCACGAAACACAAAGCGCTTCAACTGAAAGTGTTCCAGAATGCAGCTGCTTATCTCAGTGATCCGCAACAGAGTCCCGACTTCTTTCACTACACGCCGGAAACCTCACGGAGATTTCGTGCGCTGCCTGCATGGTTCTCTTTGATGGCATACGGCCGCGAAGGACATCGCGAGATCGTGGAACGCAACTGTGCGATGGCCAGCCGGCTCGGCGAATGGATCGACCAGTCTGAAAAATATACACTGTTAGCTCCCGTCCGGATGAATGTAGTTTGTTTCACCCTGGCGGGAGATAAGCCTATGAGTGACATCAAGGTCTTTCTAGACCGGGTTCGCGACGACGGCCGGGTGTTCTTCACGCCTACCTCATATAAAGGTACGCCCGGAATTCGCGCGGCAGTCTCCAACTGGCTTACATCGGAAAACGACATCAATATCACTATCGAAGCGCTCAACCAATTGGCCTGATTAGTATAAGATCATTAAAACTTTTACCTTCAAACCTCACTTTTTATGAACATGACAACGTTAACTCCTTCCTTACAGATCGAAAAGACCAAACAGTCCAGGATCGGTGAAGTTGACTTTCAGAACCTGGAGTTCGGCAAGGTTATTTCGGATCACATGATCGTTTCGGACTATCGCGACGGCAGCTGGGAGGCCGCCCGCATCGTTCCGTTCGGCGATCTGCGCATGAGCCCCGCTATGCTCTCTCTTCACTATGGCCAGTCCGTCTTCGAAGGCATGAAAGCGTTCCAGATGAAAGACGGCAGGATCAATATCTTCCGCATCCATCGTCACCACGAGCGGTTGAACAGGTCACTTTCCCGCATGTGCATGCCGACCATCAGTGAGGACATGTTTATCCAGACACTTCACGCACTGGTAGATTTTGACAAAGCATGGATTCCCAAAACGGAAGGCAGCTCACTGTACCTCCGACCTGTCGTTTTCGCCACCGAATCGAGACTCGGCGTAAAAGTTGCCGAAGAATATAAATACATCGTACTGACCACACCGGCCGGCACTTATCTCAATAAACCTTTCAGGCTGAAAGTAGAAAACACCTACGTAAGGACTGCCGAAGGCGGACCCGGCTTCGCAAAATGTGCAGGCAACTATGGAGGGGCATTCCTCCCTTCACAGATCGCAAGACAGGAAGGCTTCGACCAGGTCCTCTGGACCGATCACAAGGAGCACAAGTACATCGATGAAGTGGGTATGATGAACGTGATGTTCATGCTCAACGGCAAGCTCATTACACCAAAGCTCAGCACAGCGATCCTCGACGGCATCACACGCGATTCAATCCTTACCCTTGCAAAAGACATGGGCGTGCCCACCGAAGAACGTCGCATAAGCGTGGATGAGATCGCAGAAGGTTTCGAGAGCGGAACACTGACCGAGGCTTTCGGCGCAGGAACAGCTGCTGTCGTTGCTACCATCGGCTGTATGAACATTCACGGTACTAACTACGACCTGAAGGCTCCTGCACCGGATAGTTTCCAAAACAGGGTGAAAGAGAAGCTCAACCAGATACGGTTGGGATTAGCTCCCGACATCCATGAATGGAACTATGTGATCGGTTAACAGCTCACGCCCGAAGTCTTACCCAAAACGTTACCGGCACTTGCGAGCAGCTTTCTTTAAAGGCAAGGATCATCCACTGGAGATCAGGGATATGAAAAAACCTGCTCCCATCAAGGACCAGGTTCTCGTAAAGCTCTACGCCGCTTCGCTCAATCACCGCGACCTTTGGGTTCGCGCCGAACAAACTGCAGTCCCGGACCAGGGTGTCATTCTCGGTTCCGATGGCTGTGGCGTGATCGAAGCCGTGGGTGAAGAAGGCGACCCTTCGATGATCGGAAAAGAAGTCATCATCAATCCGAGTCACGAATGGGGTAAAGATCCTGCCTTCCAGGCCGACTCCTTCAAGATCCTCGGCTATCCCGACAACGGTACGTTCGCCCCATGGATTGTGGTTTCAAAGAAATACATCCACGATAAACCCGAACATCTCACGAAAGAAGAAGCGGCTGCCGTTCCATTGTCGGGACTCACAGCCTATCGTGCACTGTTTACGAAAGCACGGCTACGCCCCGGGGAGAAAGTCTTGATAACCGGCATCGGTGGAGGCACGGCACTGTGGGCGTTGCAACTGGCACTCGGGTTCCAGGCGAAGGTATACGTGACGTCCTCTTCGAAAGAAAAGATCGACAAAGCGATAGCGCTCGGTGCGACTGCCGGTTTCAACTACAAAGAACCCTCCTGGATTGATGAAGCAAAAAAAGCCGCCCGCGGTTTCGACGCCATCATCGACAGCGCAGCCGGTCCCCAGTTCAAAGATCTCCTCGACACGGCAACCTCCGGCGGACGCGTCGTCGTCTTCGGCAGGACTGCAGGCGACATCGGAAGCATTCCGCCGAGAGTACTGTTCAACAAACAACTTTCGATACAAGGAACTCTGATGGGGACGAGAGATGAGTTTTTGTCCATGATAGATTTTATTGAGAAGAAAAATATTAAGCCTGTTGTCGATAGCACGTTTCCAATTGCGAAGGTTGAGGACGCGTTTGTACGGATGAAGGATGGAGGGCATTTTGGGAAGATTGTCTTAACGATGTGATTTTTTTTGTTCAAGGTTCAAGGTTCGGAGCTGGTACGGATACACGCATCTTACTGACCATGGAGAGGTCATGAGGTTGAGATGATTGTGCTAAAGCAGTTGGTTAATTGATATGACATCTCCACGGTCCGCAAAATCCCACTGCTCCGTCGAATATTTGAACCTTGAACAAGAAATCCCCGCTTCGACGAAAACTGACTGATCACTGATCCGGTCGATTTTAACAAATCTGAATCTGTTATATTTTTCCGGTGATGTCGAAATTTGAGTCATGGAAAAATTCCCCATCACCGACAACACTAAGATCACCCGGTTGGCGAAACGCGGCGTGTACGACGTCGCAACCGTCTATTCTATTCTCGATGAAGCCCTCGTCTGCACGGTCGCTTACGTGAACGAAGGCCAACCCTTCCAGATCCCAACGGGTTTTGCAAGGATCGGAAACACGGTATACATACACGGGTCGGTCGGCGCCGGGTACATGCGGCAAATCGCCGAAGGTGTACCGGTCTGCATATCTACCACGATCCTCGATGGACTGGTTCTCGCACGAAGCGCGTTCCACCACTCTGTTAACTACAGATCGGTCGTGTTCTTCAGCAAAGGCAGGAAAGTAACGGACGACAAAGAGCTCTACGAGTGCCTGGAGGTCTTTACCAACAAGATGTGTCCGGGCCGATGGAGCGATGTCCGTAAACCGAACGCCACCGAATGGAAAGGAACAATGGCCATAGCCTTCGAGCTCGAAGAAGCCTCCGCCAAAGTGCGCACCGGAGGACCGAAGGATGATGAGGAGGACTACGAGTTGGATGTGTGGGCGGGAGTGCAGGAGGTCCGAATGATGAGAGGGGAGCTGGTAGCGGATGAGAAGTTGAAGGGGGGAGTGGAGATTCCGGGGTATCTTCTCAGTAGCAAGTAGTAAGTAGTAAGGCGTACTGATTTCGAGGAGTGACGCCTGTCCTAGAGGTGTGACGCCCGTTCTAATTAGGTCTGGACCCTCCTTACTACTTACTACTGACTACTTACTACTTCCCGGAACAATTAACCCCCTCAAAATGTTATCTTTGCGTTCGCAATCAGAAAAAAAATACCAAAATGGGAAGACCTCCTGTATTACCTAAGAAGAAAAAAGATGGTTTTTGGCTCGATATCCGCAATAAAGGCGCGAATTCGGGTGTAATTATTATCAGGGACACGTATGAAGCAATGATGCAGGCAGCCCGCCAATACCAGATCACGAAGGATGTAATCATCCTGGGCGAGCACAAAAACGGCAAGAAAGTCGACTCGCCCGTAGGCACCAGCAAAAAGAAAGAGAAATCGAATGCCTAGGAGTTAAAAACTAAAAGTGCTGGCGCCTGCATTCACTTTTAGCTTTTAACTATTCACTTTTAACTTCTAAATATTATTAGAAGGGCAGATCGTCGGACGCGCCGGAGGGGCTGGAGCTCCCCGAGTTCATAGGCTCATCGCCCATATCATTGGAATATTGGGCTTGAGACGATCCGTCTTTAGAGATCTTCCACGCCCTGGCTTCCGTATACCACTTGCTGTTGTACTCACGGCTTTCGAGCTCGACAGAAACCGTCACCGTCTCTCCCACCGACAGCTTGAACTGATCTATTTTATCTCCCCACATCGACAGGCAGACTTTTTTCGGGTACTGACTCTGTGTCTCAATTACAAATTCCTGTTTTTTCCAGACTCCCTTTTTTCCCTGGCCCGTTTGTGGGCTTAGGAGCTGAATGACCTTTCCTTTGATGTCCATACTCATGGCGGCAATCTAATTATTTTCCCGGATTCGTCTGAAGAAATCATCGACGAGTGTCTTGCATTCCGGTTTCTTTACACCTTTTAGCACTTCAGTTCGCGGATGTAGTAATGGCGACGACACGAGCGTGAAACCGCGCTGGATGTCATCGGCTCCGTACACCAGTTTCATCAGTTGAACCCAATGCAACGCACCGGCACACATCACACACGGCTCCAGCGTCACGTACAGCGTACATTCATTGAGATATTTCGAGCCCAGGTAATTTGAAGCTGCCGTCACAGCCAGCATTTCTGCGTGAGCCGTGGAGTCCGTAAGCCTTTCCGTTTGATTGTGAGCGCGTCCGATGATCCGGTTCTTGCAGACCACTACGGCGCCGACAGGAACTTCGCCGTCATCGAACGCAACCCTGGCTTCTTTAAGCGCCTCGTGCATGAAATAGTCATCGGTATAAAGATCAATCATGCTTCGATCTACTTAATGCGAATACTTTTCATCATTTCGTCCGACACTTCCTGCCAGTCCTCACGCATGGTGCGTGGACAGCTGAACGCGAATACGAGTGTACGGCCCTGTTCGACCAGGTACTGGATGCGTGTGTATTTTAAAAGCGGTTCGGAGCCGCCCTCTACCCTCTTGTTGGGATTGATACGTGACTCGAATTCGAAGTAGATGAATTTCTTCTTGTGTACCTCCTGAATGCCCTCGGAGATCAAATCCACTTTGTCATAGAGATTGAATAGCGCCGATTTGAAGAACTTGGCCGCGATCTCCTGGTTGGCGTCGGGCCATTGAGTGGCCGAAACGTTCACACTGAAATCCACGACCCTGTCCTGGTTCGTGTATGCCCCCAGCGGTGCCCGTACCGACGGAAGACGTTGGGCAATATCCTCCGGCGACATGGCAAAGAAGTCGGCCGGCAGCGAGACGGTGATCTCATCATTGACCTTTGTTTTGACCAGCTTGTTGCTGGCGGCCACCATCATTAAAGCACAAAGGAGGATGAGTAGTTTATTCATTACTGCGTTTGAAGTGAAAATCCTTAAATTCGCGCCCTGTCTGCCGAAGCGCGTAGCGAAGGCGGACCCTAAAGTTCTTAAAATAAAAGAGATTTTCAGTCATGCTCCGGACTCATACATGCGGCGAATTAAGGATCGGCGACATCAACAAACAGGTAACGCTGACAGGCTGGGTTCAACGCAGCCGCGACAAAGGCGGGATCATCTGGGTTGACCTCCGGGACAGGTACGGCATTACCCAACTCATCCTCGAAGACGGAAAGTCGGAGCAGGCTCTGATCGACCAGGTCCGCCAGCTCGGCCGCGAGTACGTTATCCTTGTCGAGGGTACCGTTAGTGAACGTCTCTCCAAAAACGACAAACTGGCCACCGGCGATATAGAGATCTGGGCAAAAAAGATCACCGTCCTCAATAGCAGCAAGAACCCTCCTTTCACCATCGAAGACAACACCGACGGCGGTGACGAGCTGCGTATGAAATACAGGTATCTCGACCTGCGCCGCAATACCGTCCGTGAAAGCATCCAGCTCCGCCACAAAATGGCTCAGCAGACCAGGGCATACCTCGACAGCCTGAACTTCATCGAGGTGGAGACGCCCGTGCTCATCAAATCCACCCCGGAAGGTGCCCGCGACTTCGTCGTGCCCTCCCGTATTCACAACGGCGAGTTTTACGCGTTGCCCCAATCGCCCCAGACATTCAAACAGCTATTGATGGTGTCGGGGTTCGACCGCTATTATCAGATCGTAAAATGCTTCCGCGATGAAGACCTTCGTGCGGACCGTCAGCCGGAATTCACGCAGATCGACTGTGAGATGGCGTTCATCACACAGGAAGACGTGTTGAGCACTTTCGAAGGACTGATCGTACATCTTTTTAAAACAGTGAAAGGTATCGACATTCCCAGGCTGCCGCACATGAGCTATGCCGATGCGATGAAGTACTACGGATCTGACAAGCCCGATACAAGGTTTGAAATGAAATTCGTGGAGATCGATGACATCGCCAAAGGCAAAGGCTTCCAGGTGTTCGACGGCGCGGAACTGGTCGTAGGTATTTGTGCGAAAGGTTGCGCCGGCTATACGCGCAAACAGATCGACGAGCTCACTGAGTTTGTAAAACGTCCCCAGATCGGCGCGAAGGGACTCGTATATGCGCGGTGCGAAGAGAATGGCTCGTTCAAATCTTCAGTAGATAAATTCTACGACAGCGCTGCATTGGCCGAATGGGCAAAGAAATTCAACGCAGCTGCAGGTGACCTGTTACTGATCATGTCGGGTGAGGGCGACAAAACACGCAAGGCACTGGGTGAGCTGCGACTTCACGTTGCCGGCCAATTGGGCCTTCGCGACAAGACCAGGTTCTCCGCGCTCTGGGTACTCGACTTCCCGTTGCTCGAATGGAACGAAGAAGCGAATCGTTACACCGCGATGCACCATCCTTTCACCTCGCCGAAGCGCGAAGACCTTTCGCTCCTCGACAGCGATCCGGGCAAAGTGAGAGCGAACGCTTACGACATGGTGATCAATGGCACCGAAGTCGGCGGCGGATCTATCCGTATTCACGATAGACCTACGCAACAGCTTATGTTTACCAAGCTTGGATTCAGCGATGAAGAAGCGAAGAAACAGTTCGGCTTCCTGATGGAGGCATTCGAATACGGGGCGCCTCCGCACGGTGGGATCGCTTTCGGTTTCGACCGGCTGTGTTCGCTCTTTGGTGGTGCCGATTCGATCAGAGACTTTATCGCATTCCCGAAGAACAATGCAGGAAAGGATGTGATGATCGACACCCCTTCAACGATCTCGGAAGAGCAATTGAAAGAGCTGGGTATCAAACTACGATAAAAGGCGGGTCGTCTCCTCTGCGTCAATAATGATGTCGTCCTCTCCCACTTCATCGAAAGGATTTTCGAGGTGGTCTTGTATGTTGTCGAGGCTGACGAGAATGAAGCTGTACAACACGGGCATTACGTATTCGAGGCTTGCGGAATAATCCTGGACGGTGCTGGCGAAGTATGGCCCGTAAACGATCGGAAAAATATAGAGGAATACCTTGCTGTATGCACGAAGCGTAACCGGCGTGCGATAAGCGTAAAAGATCTTCATGTTGTCGAATGCAACGATCATCTTGCTCACGTACTGGCTGACGCGGGAGAACTCGCCGCTCTGAACACCGAGCTTTCGCAACTCCGTTGTAAGTTTCGAAAGCTCCGCGAATCTCAGGTACATCTGCTTTTCATGTTCCATCCAATGCGTCATCCCTTTTGTCTTGAACATTTGTCTCATGAGGACCAGCATGCTATGGATTAGGTCGCGGACCTTGAGGTGCAGGGTGCTATCGGGCTGACCTCCCCAGTCTTTTGCCGCAAAGTAGATAGCCACGGCGTGACCTTTGAAGTCGGAGAGTTTCTGAAGCGCTACCTCGCGGCGGTTGTAAGCCGAACCGATCGAGAACACCACCGGGAACACGATGGCAACACCCACCAGCATGTCGGGGAACTTTGCGATGAGGTTGAAGCGATAACAAAGGTAGGTTGAAACAACGGACAGGACTGTTACAATGAAAGTCTTGTAGTTGATGATGGTGGTGAAGCTTCGGAGCAACTTCATAGTTTATCAGGTTCGGCAATATTACCAAAATGTTACCGCATTTCGGGGAGTCTTTTTTCTTACTTTTACCCGATGAGCGCCGGAAGTGATCCCTATCCGAAAGCATACCTGTATCGCCGCATCGTCCAGGCCAAGTTGTTCATCGATGAGCACTTTCGCGAGAAAATAAACCTGGATGAGATCGCTGAAGAGGCTTCCTTCTCGAGGTTCCATTTCATCAGGCTGTTCCGCGTGGCCTACGGCAACACCCCCCACCAATATATGATGTCTCTACGGATGCGTGAGGCTGAAAAGCTCATGGAAGACGCCGGTCTGAGGATCCAGGACATCTGCCTGGAGATCGGGTTCGAGAGCGTTGGGACGTTCACGACGCAATTCACAAAGATCCATGGTATGTCGCCGCGGACGAGGCAGAAAGCGATCCTGGAAAGAAAAAGGATAAGCTTCAAAGAACCGCTGCGAACCATCCCCAACTGCTTCGCAACCCAGAACGGGTGGAAGGAGAAAAGCAATTTCTAAGAAGTGCAGGTGCTCGCACATCAGTACATTTGATCATAAATTAAAATCTTATGATCACAAAATTGTCGCACGCCAACATATACGTGCTCGACCAGGATTCAGCTTACGATTTTTATGTCAACAAGCTTGGGTTTACCGTACACACCGACGCACCTATGGGACCGGGAGCAAGATGGCTGACGGTAACTCCGAAAGATCAACCCGACCTGGAGATCATTCTCATGGCGATCCAGCCCGGAATGGCATTCACGGAAGAAAGCGCCAGGAAAATGAGAGAGCTCGTTGCCGCGGGAACTTTCGGCTTCGGTGTTTTCCAAACGCCGAACATCCAGGCTACCTACGAAGAGCTCAAGGCAAAAGGAGTTGTGTTTATGAAACCGCCGACCAAGGAGTTCTACGGAACCGAGGCACTGTTTAAAGATGATTCGGGTAACTGGTTTTCATTAGGTGAAAAAGAGAGTTAAAAACTAACTATTAACTTTTAACTATTAACTTTTAACTATTAACTCTCCCCCGCGTATTTCCGGAGCCTGTCCTCCCTCCGTTCGACCACCCTTCTTAGGATAGCATTAAAGATCCTCGTTGGAACAATCCTTCGAAGGAACATGAAGATCCCCGCGCCGTTGCCGGACTGGTATCGCAGCTGCCATGAATTGTCGGTAGCGGCGCGGTACACGGTCGATGCGACGACCTCGGGTTCTGGAGCATTGGCGCCTGACTTCTGAAGATTGGGAACCACCGTATTCACGTAGCTTTCATATGCGTCGAGGCCTTTCTTTACAACGACCTCCTGCGACCGGCCCCAGAAGTCTGTTTTGATGGAACCCGGCTCGATGATCTTCACTCTTATATTAAAGGGACGGAGCTCGTACTGGAGGCTTTCGGAGAATCCTTCAACAGCCCATTTGGTGGCATGATATAAAGTATAGAGTGGCCACGTCATCCGGCCACCGGTCGAAGCGATGTTGATGATCGTGCCCTGGCGTTTTTCACGGAAGTAAGGAAGAATAGCGCGGGTGACATTCATCACACCGAATACATTGGTATCGAACAGACGGTATATCTGTTCGTTGGATGCCGCTTCGAATGGCCCGATGGTTCCGTAACCTGCATTGTTCACAACTACATCGATATTGCCGAAAGCAATCATGGCTTCATCGATCGCTTTCGCTATCGACTCTTCATCCTGCACATCCAGTCGGATGCACTTCAGGTTTTCGAGCTCGGTCAGCTCGGTTTCGTTCTCAGGATTACGCATGGTCGCTGCCACGTTCCATCCCATCGCCTGGAAATATGCCGCAACAGTTTTACCGATTCCGGTAGAACATCCTGTTATCAGTACTGTTTTGCTCATTTAAGAACGGGGTAGTCTGGTAGTTGTACGCAGAAAAATAACAGTAGTTCAGGAATTTTGACAGACTTATTTGTCCGGCTTGCCTCGCCTTCGCGTAGCCGCTTCGGCAAAGTGAGGACCGGGCAATCCCGGTGAAAAGCAGCACGAGTCTATTCGGCGAGCACCTCGATCTCGACACGAGCATTCTTGCGTGCGTTGTTGCTGTCCTTGTCGTGGATCATGCGTGTGCCACCCCAGGCCTTCACTTCCATGCGGTCGGCAGCGATGCCTTGAGCAACCAGCCAGTCCCTGATCACTTCCGCACGTTGTCCGGACAGCTCCTTCGAAGAACCGGATCCTTCTTTCACATCGGGTGCTTTCAATGAAAAGAATTCCTTCGACGGTCCCATGGAGAGGATACGGCCACGGCTGTTCCCGTTGGTATGGCCGTGAAGCATGATGCGATAATGCGTGTTTGACTTCATCATGTCGAGAAGCTTGTTGAGCTCGTGGGTGGATTCAGGCATCATGATAGCGGCATCGTTGAAGAAGAACACGTGATACATCGTGGCGAGGTCGCCCCTATGGTACCGGACCATTTCGAAACGGGCCACAAAATAATCTCCCTCAAGATCGAAGTGCCGCTTCGAGCTATCCATGACAGGTTGTTTGTAGTTAATCTCGTGCTGAACCTTGCGATATCCAAAAACATCGGTGATGAGTGAGATCATACCATTGTCGCTGTTGGGATTCGGTAACAAAACGGTGTCGGCTGATTTGACAGCCTTGATGAGACGAGCGCGTTGGGTGTCGACAATCTCAATATTGCCTGCGACAATTTTGTCGTTATCGTTGCCATCGTAGAGATAAAAGAGAACGGGAGTGTCTTTTAGCGTCGGTGGACTTTTAACTGTTTTGCTTTCAGGTACAACAATAGATACAGGTTCTGATCTTACCGTGGTAGCGTCTACCTGCGATTCAGGTTGTTTCGGTTGTTTGGGTTCTTCGGGTTCTTTGACTTCTGCTAATGCCGGGGGTTGAGTTGAAGTAATTTCGGTTGGTTGCAAGGCAGGTGCCGGTGATACTTTAACCGTTGGCGCCTCAGCTGGGTCAGTCACGATTGCTACCGGGTATTTTGGTATCCTGACCCACGCTTCGGGAAACATGCCCCTTTCGCGTACAGCCAGCATTTCCTGTATTGCAGGTTGGCGCACGTCGTATTGATGTATGTGAACCAGCCAAAAGGGTCGCTCAGGGTCCGCCACCAATTGCGCCTCTACACCTTTCTTCTTAAGCTGTTTAATAAATGCGTGCGCATACGACTCCTTACCCGGAGCATACGCACCCACCACAATGAAATAATCTCTTTTATTTTCCTGTGAATAACCCCGCGCTGCAACAAATAGCAGCAGAAAAGCAGCAAGCAAAATCCTCATGGTCACTTAGTGATTAAAGCCTTTAAGAATCCGGAACCGTAACCAGTCATCTGAACCACTACGGAAGGCACAGCCCAAACAGCAACGCGAAAATCTTTCACACTCCGCCAGGCATCAAAAAACACAGCCACCAGGTACCCAATATATATCGAGAAAAGAGCGACTCCAAATTGCCAGCTGAATATCGTAACCACGGGGACGGCAAACAGGCCTAGCAGGAACATCATCGGGAATGCGTGCGTGACTTTCACCGCGCCCTTGTGCGCCCGGCCGACGTGTATCCTTCCCCTCCCGAAGTTCGACACCTGGCGGAAGAACTGGCCCAGCGTCGCCCGTCGTTTGTGATAGACGAAGGCTCCGGCAATAAGCCCGACTTTCAACCCAAGCTTACCCGCCCGGATGCTCAGTTCAATATCCTCCGCATACCGGTCGAACCGGAACCCACCGGTCTTCTCATAAGCCCGCCGTGACATGCCCATGTTGAAGCTCCTCGGCTGAAAAGAGCTGACATGTTTTTTATTGCCCCGGATCCCGCCGGTTGTCAGCACCGACGACATAGAGTATGCCATGGCCTGCTGGAGAACAGTAAAATCATCGTGGCCCCGGTCCGGACCGCCCCACACATCGAGATGTCCTTTCGAAAGATGCCGGTCGACAATGAGAAAGTAATCGGGTGGTATCACACAATCGCTGTCGAACACCACGAAGTTTTCGCCTTTGGCTTTAGTGAAACCGAAATTCCGGCTGGGGCCGGGACCGGAGTTTGGTTTAAAAAAATACTGTATGGTTAATTGCGAAGCGTACTTTTCATAGACCGACTGCGACGTGATGCTGGAGCCGTCTTCCACCAACACGACTTCGAAGTCCTTGTAGGTTTGTTTGCAAAGGCTTGACAGTAGCTCCTCCACCTCCCCGGGGCGATTGTAAACAGGAACAATGACGGAATATTTCGGGGATGGCATTGCGGTAAAAATACGATATTCGTTGCTCGTGTTCGTTGTTCGCAAACTCAGACTTATGAAATCATATCAACTTCTCTTTGTTCTCTTTGTAACTGGAACGGGTGCCTTTGCGCAGGCTAAAGATTACTCGAAGGACGTCGCGTCAGCAGATGCAATCATCGCGGCCGTTTACGATGTAATCTCGGGTGAACCGGGAGCAGCCCGCGACTGGGACCGCTTCAGATACCTCTTCCGGCCCGAGACGCGCCTCATCCCAACCAGGAAAAGTCCGCAAGGAGAACTGATCACGCAGGCCATGGCACCCGAAGAATATGTGACGGCTTTTAGTTCAAGGATTGCTGTCGGTTTTTTTGAAAAGGAATTGCATCGTGTCACGGAACAATACGGCACAATAACGCATGCATTCAGTACGTATGAAGCCAGGGAAAAGAAAGGTGGACCCGTCATCGCGCGAGGCGTCAATAGCATACAGCTTTTCCATGACGGAAAGAGATACTATATCGTCACTATTTTCTGGTGTGCAGAAGGGATGGGATTTCCCTTGCCGGATAAATATTTAAGTAAATGAGGTGGTTAATACTTTTTGTAACGATATCTGTAAACGCGCAGGATGTTGCGACCAAACAGGCGATCCGTTCTTTCAAAGAATTTCATGAGCTACTGAGTATCCCCAACGATGCGCACAACCCCGCCGACATCGAAAAGAACATTCAGTGGTGCGAGTCGACATTCGTCAAAAGAGGGTTCACCACGAAACGTTTAAATACTCCTACAGTCCCTTTGTTACTCGCGGAACGCAAAGTAAAGAACGCGAAGCGTACTGTTCTTATTTACCTGCAGATCGATGGCCAGCCCGTGAACCCTTCGCAATGGCAGCAGGAAAGTCCGTGGCTACCCGCCCTGAAAGAGCAGTCGGCCGATGGCACATGGAGGACGATCGAATACGAGAAGTTATACAACAACCCTAATCCGGACTGGAGGATCTTTGCACGTTCGACATCGGATGCCAAAGGCCCCGCGATGGCATTCATAGCGGCACTCGATGCTGCTGCCGAATTGAAAGTGGCGCCGAACTACAATATGAAGATCATCATGGACTTCGAAGAAGAGCTCGGTTCACCGCGACTGCCTGCCGCCGTCACGCAATACAAACAGGACCTTGCCGCCGACATGCTGATCATCTATGATGGCCCGCGTCATATCAGCAATCAGCCCACCCTGACTTTCGGTGCACGAGGGATCTGCGAGATCACACTGACGGTGTTTGGTCCACGAGTGCCGGTACACAGCGGCAACTATGGCAACTACACACCGAACCCTGCCATGCGCCTCGCGCAATTACTCGGTTCAATGAAAGATGCCGACGGCCGCGTGATCCTTCCCGGTTTCAACGACGGCATTACACTCACCGATCAGGAGAAAGCTATTTTGAAACAGGTTCCGGACGATGAAGCCGAGATCATGAAATTCCTCGGTGTCGCCGAACCAGACAAGATCGGATCGAACTTCCAGGAATCTCTTCAATACCCGACATTGAACATCCGGGGGATGGATGCTTTGTTTGTTGGAAAGGAATCGAGAACACTCATTCCCGCCACTGCCACTGCAGAGATCGACATACGGCTGGTTCCCGGGAGCGACCCGGAAAGACTCATTGGCCTTGTGAGACAACACATCGAAAAACAAGGGTACCAGATCATCGACGGTACGCCAACGGAAGAACAGCGCATGAAATATCCACGCATTGCTTCGTTCCATCCTGTCACGCTGTATGGCGCATTTCAGACACCTTTCGATTCGGACTGCGGCAAGTGGCTGTCGCGTGCTATGGTGAAGACATTCGGAAAGGAACCAATCCGTATCCGCACCGCTGGCGGCTCGATACCGATCTCGCCTTTTGTGGTCACACTGGGCATACCCGCTGTAGCGGTTCCCACCGTAAATCCGGACAATAATCAACACGCAGAAAACGAAAATATCCGTGTAGGAAATTACATCGATGCAGTGAAAACATTTACGGCGATCCTGATGGAAAAAATGTGACTAGGTCACATTTTTTGTTTTAATTGCCCGTCCGATGGATCATTTTGTTGTCTCCGCCCGCAAATACCGCCCGCTCGGCTTCGAAGAAGTCGTGGGCCAGGAGCACATCACGACTACGCTGAAAAATGCCATCGACAACAACAAACTCGCACAGGCGCTTTTGTTTTGCGGGCCTCGCGGCGTTGGTAAAACAACCTGCGCCCGGATCGTAGCCCGCATGATCAACGGATTCGAAGAAAAAGCCGAGGTCAATTCACTGAACATCTTCGAGCTCGATGCAGCCTCCAACAACTCGGTGGAAGATATCCGGAGCCTGATCGACCAGGTACGCTACCCTCCGCAGTTCGGGAAATACAAGGTCTACATCATCGATGAGGTTCACATGCTTTCGAATGCAGCATTCAATGCATTTTTGAAAACTCTGGAAGAGCCGCCTTCGTACGCGATCTTCATCCTTGCCACAACGGAAAAGCACAAGGTGATCCCCACCATCCTTTCCCGTTGCCAGATATTCGACTTCAACCGGATACAGGTTTCGGACATAGCCAAACAACTCAGGAAGATCGCAGACCGCGAGAGCATCAAAACGGAAGACGAAGCCCTTCATCTCATCGCTCAAAAAGCCGACGGAGCGTTGCGCGACGGACTCTCCATCTTCGACCTGATGGTTACATTCTCTTCGGGGAAGATCGTCACCTTTAAAGATGTCCTCAACAACCTCCACATACTCGACTACGATTATTATTTCAATATAGTCGACGGGCTGCTTGCAGAGAACCCCACACAACCGTTGTTACTGCTCGACGAGATCCTGCGGAAAGGGTTCGACGGGCAGAATTTTATCGTCGGGCTCAGCGAGCACCTGAGGAATCTGCTGGTATCACAGGATGCACGGACGGTTCAGCTCATGGAAGTGCCCGAAAGCATTCGCAAAAAATACGCAGAGCAGGCGCAGGCTACACCCCCTTCTCTCCTTCTGTCGTGGCTGAATATCTCCAACCAGTGCGATATCAACTACAAGAACAGCAAGAACCAACGCCTTACCGTTGAGCTCGCCTTGATGAAAATGGCAAACGTGAATGCCGTTTTGCAATCAAACGGGAAAAGCGAACACGCTACTGCCGAACCGGCAGGACTAAAAAAAAAATTGAATTAAAGACCCAGTTAAAGGATCCTCCCCCGGAGGAACCCCTTATAAACAAGGTTGCGGAAGTGTTGGTCGGGCCCGCGCCTAAAGTGCAGCCGCCCCCCGTTTTGCCTCCGCAGGACGGACGACTGCGTTCTACATTCAATCTCAGCAACATCGGTAAGGTCACGAAGACGGCCGAGGAAGTACCTATCGCAAAAAACGAACAACGCACTCCCGATAAACCTATCGATACCGACGTCCTTCGAAAAGCATGGGATGACTTTATAAGTCTTAGAAAAGATCAACACGCGGAACTTGCTGTGCTGAAAAGAGAGTATGTATTGTCGGGTAATCTCATTACGGTACCCCTGATCAGCGACATAGAGGATATGCTGATCAAAAACATGAAGACCTCGTTAATTACTTTTCTTCGGGATCGAACCGGCAGCAGCTCGCTGATGGTGGAAGGTAAAATACTCGACGATATTAAAACGGAAAAAAAGCCGTACACCAACAAGGACAAGTTCGAGCATCTGGCCGGAAAAAATCCTGTACTCAAGGAAATGAAAGAGCGTTTCGGCCTGGATCCCGACCTTTAAACGCTCCACAAGTTTTTCGAAATCGCCATTTACTGTTAACTTCCAACATGCCCGGAAGTCAAAAGCCTCACGAAAAACAGCTCCCTGGTTTCGCGCGCTTCCTGCTTGATAATCACCTGCAAGAGCTTACCAGTGAAGCCCTTCGGATGTCGAAGGACATGGACGTACCGGTCCTCAGATACCTGAAAATCCCGGACGAGGAGTTGATGCGTCTTGCCTTACCGGGATATTCGGCGTTGCTGCAGGCGTTCATCGACGGCACAACGGAAGAGGTCATCACCCGCACCGTCGCCCTATGGAAGTCCAATCAGCTCCCGGTCATTGAAAAACACCAGATCGTTGCGGAGGACATCTCTTTGGTTGCCCGCCTGCGACGAAAAGTATTTCACGCCTTTCTTCCCCGGTACACCGCCGACCCCGGTAAAATACTCGCCATCATCGACGAGATCGAAGACTACCTCCTTCGATACACCACCGAAACGTTCAGGACCTACACCAACATTCTCCAGGAACGGATCGAGAAACACATGGATGAATTCCGCACCAGCGACAGGCAGTTCCGCCAGGCACAGGCCGTGACGCATATCGGAAGTTATGTATGGGACCTGAAAGCGAAGACACTCACCTGGTCTGACGAGCTCTGGCGCATCTACGAGCTCGACCCGAAGACATCGCAGATGAACAGCGAAATCGCGCGGACTTACAATCATCCCGACGACAACATCATTGTCGACACGAATATACCACGAGCGCTGGAAACGGGTGAGCCGTTCAACTTCTATTACAGGATCGTCTTCGACGGGGGAAGGGAAAAAACCCTTCATGCACGTGGAGAAATCGAATACGACGCAAACGGCACAGCGTCGAAGATCTTCGGAACCGCTCAAGACGTCACCGAACAAAAGATGATCGAGCAACGACTCGAGGAAAATCAGAATTTTGTACAAAAGATTGCCGACGCCGCACCGGCGATCATCACCAGTTATCACCTCAAAACGGGGAAGTACCAGTTTGTAAGCTTCGGCCTGAAAAAAGTACTCGGTTATTCTCCCCAGGAAGCTCTCGATAAGGGCGTTCCGTTCTTCGTCGACCTCATGCATCCCGACGACCTGGCGCCGATCATGGAACAAAATGCACAGGCAGTACTGGAAGCAAATAAAAACGCCGGCGACCAGCAGGAAGAACCCGTCGTAGAGTTCCTGTACCGGATGCGGCATGCCAACGGCGAGTACAGATGGTTTCATACTTTCGGAACGGTATTCAGCAGGAATGCCGCCGGCGAAGTCGAGAACGTCCTAAATATCTCACTTGACATCACCGAAAAGATCAAGGCCGAACAAATACTTGTAGAGAAGACCACCGAGCTCGAACAATCCAACAAGAGCCTCGAAGAATTTGCGTTCATCGCGAGTCACGACCTCAAAGAACCGCTTCGCAAGATCAGCACACTCACGGACCGGCTGGTGTCACTCGAAAATGTGAACCTGAGTCCGGATGGAAAGGTGTATTTACAAAAGGTCGTCAGCTCTTCGCTACGAATGCAACGGATGATAGACGAATTGCTGTCGCTCGCGCAAGTGACCAGCGACCGGTCGTACCAGAAAGTAAGTCTGCAAAGTTTACTGGCCGAGGTGCTGCCGACTTTCGAACAGAAGATAGAGGAAACACACGCGAAGTTGACCGTCAGCGATCTGCCTCATGCTGTTGTGGTCCCTTCGCAGTTCAGGCAGCTGTTCCAGAACCTTATCAGTAATTCCCTGAAGTTCTCGCAGCCGGGTATTCCGCCACAAGTCGACATCCGGCACGAGTATTTGAGCGCGGCTTCCGTTGCTCATCACAACCTTCAGCCTGCGAACAGATACTTTCAAATCACTTTTTCGGATAACGGCATCGGGTTCGACAATCGCTTTCTTGAAAAGATCTTTTCGATCTTCCAGAGACTTCATCCACGCCACAAATATGAGGGCACCGGCATCGGGTTATCGATATGCAAGAAGATCGTCGAGAACCACGGCGGGATCATTCTCGCCGACGGGGCGGTCGACAAAGGCGCGACGTTCACGATCATCGTTCCGGACAGGCTGGTTTAAACCTTGACGTAGATCTTTCTCTTATCCATCAGGTAGCCAACGACCCAACAGGAAAGCATCACCCATATGGCAAACAACGGCGAACCATTCATGTTCCCCGCCCACGACTGGAAGAGATTGTGATATATCCACCGGTACAAAGACTGATCACCGACGGGTATCGCCCACATCAGTATCACGAAGACCTCCGATAAAAGATATATGAACAGCGTGTTTCGTCCGAAGACTTCGAAGAAATACGTCCACTTCTTCTGACCGGCGATATCGATAATAAATATCAGCACCGACAACACGCACAGATCGATCCCTACCGTGAGCAGCACATACGAGCTGGTCCATAGCTTTTTGTTGATGGGGAACAGCAAGTCCCACCATATCGCCAGCAACACCAGCACGACGCCGGTCATCAGCATCTTGGCTATCGTTTCATAATTCTGTCCGTTGCGCTGAATATATAGTCCGGTGACATAACCGGCGATCACGTTTACGGTTGACGGCAGCGTGCTCAGTAGTCCTTCAGGCTCGAATGCGACGCCCTCGCCATGATACATATGGTTGGGTCCGAGAAGCCACAGGTCGAGGAAAGTGCCTGCATTGCCCTCGAGCGATAGATCTCCGAAAGCCGCAAGCAACAACCGGTAAGTGATCAGCGCAATGAGGCAAAACACCAGCGCACCCTGGACTTTCAAATAATGGATCACAACCGACGCGATGAAATAACACAAGGCGATCCGCTGAAGGACACCAAACACTCGCGTATGCGAGAATGGCTTCATCTCCCAACCTGCATCGGTCGCGTGTACGAAGGGGAACCAGTACATCAGGTAGCCGATCAGGAAAATGATGGCGGTACGCTTCAGTATTTTTATAAAGAACGCCCCCTCGCCGAGCACCTCATACTTCCGTTGCGAGAAGCTCATCGCGTTCCCGACCACGAAAAGGAAAGTCGGGAATACGAGGTCCGTCAGCGTAAACCCGTGCCAATCGGCATGATTGAGCGGAGAGTACGTTTCGGAGCTTCCCAGTGAATTGACTACGATCATGAGCGCGACGTCCATGCCGCGAAATACATCGAGTGATAGATAGCGTTGTTGACTGAGTGTCATTGAGTCGGGGCGGTTTTCTTCCTGTTCCGGATAAGTTCAACGATGGGAGGAAGTATCGATACGAAGATAATCCCAAAAACCACATAAGTGAAATTGTCCTTGATGACGGGAAGCCCCCCAAAGAAATAACCGATCAAAAGAAAACTGCAAACCCACGCTATTCCACCGATGACATTGTACGAAGCAAACTTCGCATAAGTCATCGTGCCGATCCCTGCTACGAACGGCGCAAATGTCCTGATGATCGGAATGAACCTGGCGTAAATGATCGTTTTGCCGCCGTGTTTGTAATAAAACGCCTGCGTTTTCTGCAGATATTCGACTTTCAGCAGCTTGTATTTGCCGCTGAAGGCTTTGTGCCCGATAGCCTTCCCGATGTGATAATTGACGAGGTCACCCAGTATCGCGGCAACGCACAGCAACACGATCATGAGCCCGATGCTGAGGCCGGCTTCAGGCTTCGCAACGATCGCCCCGGCGGCGAACAGCAATGAATCGCCGGGAAGGATAGGCGTCACCACAAGCCCCGTTTCCGCAAAAATGATGAGGAACAGGATCAGGTACGTCCACGTTTCGTAATCTCTGACAATTTCGACCAGGTGCTGGTCTATATGCAGAACGAAGTCAATAAGGGATTTAATCAGCTCAACCATAGAGGAAAGGTGGCTTCGCTCGCCGAAGCTCAGCGAAGGCGAGGCGAAAATAACCCGATTTTAGGCCCGCTCCAACCCGTCCACCAATTCACGCCATTTCTCCAGCTCGGGAATTCCGGGTTTCCTCA
The DNA here is from genome assembly GCA_035318625.1 of Cyclobacteriaceae bacterium. Classification (GTDB taxonomy): domain Bacteria; phylum Bacteroidota; class Bacteroidia; order Cytophagales; family Cyclobacteriaceae; genus ELB16-189. The sequence continues at coordinate 162,081 of DATHEL010000009.1, read as the reverse complement.
ACCCAAAGAACTGAGCAATCATTTCCTTGTTCTTGTCGAACACTTCGATGCCGGTAACGACACCGTCGGTCGTGGGTTTCTTCACCACCCAAACGCTGTCGACCAGGTCTTCGCGAAGGTGCATATTGAAATCGGGGTCGAGGATGTTTAGCCAGTTGTCCATCACACGAATGGTCATGATCTTGTCCTGGTGGATCTGGAGGTTGCCACGATTGCCTGCAAACACCATGATGGGCAAATGATCTGCTGCCGCCTTCTCGAGCATGGGCTGAAGCGACTTATTGCTCAACCGGTAGCTGAACGTACCTTCCGAAAGGACGACCGCGTCGAGACGGTTGGCGCTGTGCTTGCGAAGCATGCCGAAGAAATCGTGCGTGTCCTTCATGTTCTCCCAGTCAGAGAGAAGGGCCGCCTTGTCGATATCGCCGATTGCTTTTGTGGGCGCCGATTTCACCGCCGTTACTTCGATCTCCCGTTTCTGGACAGGGGAAGTGAAGTCGGTTACAAGCTTATCGTACGCTTCCTGGTTGCTGCCGGCCTTGTTGCCGTTGGGAGCCTGAAGGAATATTTTCGTGACCGCATCGCCGGCTTCGTCGAATATCTGGATGCTCTGCTGAACGCCGTGCGATGTTGTTTGCTTTACGGCAAATCCGAACTTCCAGGGCCCGAAGAATACGCGCGATTCGATCGGTCCGATCACCGTCGCCATCTTATGTGCAGGCGATCCCATGATGTCGATCTTCTGGAATGGGCCTTTGTGCTCGAGCACACAAGCTTCGTTGCGTGTGAGCGACATCACACGTCCCAGCTCAGGGAACCTTTGCAGGAGAACGGTCCAGTCGCCGGCCAGTGCGGTCGAATAGTCGCCGACAGTCGTTGCGAGAAGCGTTGCCTCGCTTACTCCGAGCTCGACGGCACAATCCCTGATGCGAAGTGTTGGTTTATCTTTCTTCAGTTGCTCCCATGCGGAACGAAGCTCCGTTGCTTTGCTTTCAATGACCTGGCTCATGCGTTTACAGTTTTAAGGGGTGATGTGAATAAGTTTTTGTCTGGTACGATATAAGGACAGTCTGTGCAAGGGTCGTGATACACGTTCACTTTGCAGCAGAAAGTCTCTTCGATGATCTTCTTGGTAAAAATGTCCTTCGGGTTTCCGTTCGCGACGATACTCCCGCTCTTCAGGAAATAAAGGTTATCGGCAAACTGGACCACCTGGTTCAGGTCGTGGACGATCGCCAGCACGCCGATGTTGCGTTCACAGGCATGTTTCACGAGGCTGAATATGAGTTGCTGTTGTGCCAGGTCGAGGTTGGACGTAGGCTCGTCCAGCAATACGTATCGTGGATATCCCTGGGTTTCCCATACCTGGGCGAGCACACGAGCAAGTTGTACACGCTGTTGTTCGCCGCCCGAGAGTGTCAGGTAGTTCCTGCTTCTCCACGGGCTCACACCGGTTAAGTCCATCACATCACCGATCGTCGTTCTGCCTTTGGCAGATGAGCCGCCGTTGGTCTTGCGACCCATTTCAACCACTTGTTCTACCGTGAAGGGAAATTGTAAGTGGCTGGATTGAGGCAACACCGCTCTTACTTTCGACAGCCCGGCGACGCTGTAGTTGGAAGCCGGGGCTCCATTGATCTCGAGGGTTCCTTCGTAGATCGATTCACCCGAGATCGCCTTGAGCAGCGACGTCTTGCCTGCGCCGTTAGGCCCGGCAATAGCTGTGAACCGGCCCGGGTGAACTTCCAGGCTCACTCCATTGAGAAGCTTCCTTCCGCTCCTGGTGATCGATAATTGTTTTGCGGCTATCATCCTACGATCTCATTTTTTCGCTTTGAACGTATCAATAGAAATATAAAGAATGGTGTTCCCACCAGCGCCGTCACCACACCGATCGGCAACTCTGCCGGCGCCACGATCGTGCGGGCCACGATGTCGGCAATGATGAGCAGCAACGGTCCGCCGATAGCAGATCCCGGCATCACCAGCTTGTTGTCGGAATGGAACGTCACCCGGATCAGGTGCGGGACCACAAGGCCGACAAATCCGATCGCGCCGGCCAGCGACACACTCGTTCCTACCGCCAGCGCTGAAAAGAATATGATGGCCTTCTTCGCACGGTCAACATCAACACCCATGTGAAATGCTTCCGACTCACCAAGGGCGATCGCGTTCAGGGCATTGGTATACCTCAAAAGAAATGCAGTACCCACGACCAGCAACGGTGTGGCAACCATCAGGCTACGCCAGCTGGCACCGCCAAGGTCGCCAAGCGTCCAGAAGGTGAACATGTGAAGCTGGTTCTCGTCGGCATAGAAGATCATCAGGCCCATCAGCGCTCCGCACATGGCATTTATCGCCACGCCTGCCAGGATGAGCATAGCGATCGTCGACGGCCCCATCTGCCTTCCGATCTGCAGCACGAGCATTGTCGCCAACAGTCCTCCGCCAAAAGCACATCCCGACATGATCATCGACATCCCCATCGAATGACGATCCATGGCTAGAAATGATCCGAATACAATAATCGTTACAACAGCCAGCGCCGCACCGCTCGAAACGCCGATCAATCCCGGCTCCACCAACGGATTGCGGAACAATCCCTGCAACGCCGCACCGCTCACACCCAACGCCGCACCGATCAGCACCGTCATCACCAACCTCGGCAGACGGATACTCATCAACACCGTTTCATGTACGCTGTCGGTAGGGTACGATGTGAACAATCCAAGTTTCTTCAGAAATATCAACGCGATGTCGCTCACAGGGATGAACATCTGACCGATGCTAAGACTGATCAGGAAGAAGACGACAAGCGCGATCGCAAGACTTGTGAGAATGACCACATCTTTCCGTTCCTTCCAGATCATGGTCGACGCTACCATTTAGTTCGCTTGCGTATTTGGATACAGGCTCTCTGCGAGCTCTTTCACGGCTTCGCCAAGGCGCGGCCCGAAGTTCGACAGCTTGCTGCCGTCCATTGCGATCACCTGCTTCTTCTTACCCGCTGTCGTCTGATTTACACCAGTGACGTTCAGAACACCATCCACGCCACCGAGACTCTTCACACCAGATTCAAACATCAGCAGGAAGTCGGGGTTCGAGGCAATAAGCGCTTCGGTATTGAGAGGCTTGTATCCGTCCACACCGGTTACAGCTGGCGTGGCATTTACCAACGGCAGTATGTTGGAAAAGGTATTGTTGCCCGCAACATCGAACGACGACGTGCCGCGGTTGTAGATACATAATACCTTCGGGCTTGTCTTTGCTTTTTTTATGATCACACTCGCCTCGGCGAGCTGACTTTCGATCTTCGCAAGGATCTGTTCGCCCTGCGATGTCTTATTCAAAGCTTTCGAGATCATACGGATCAGCTCTTTCGTTCCAGCCAGATCGTAAGCCCGGGGAACTTCGATCACTTTGATCCCGGTGGACTGTATCTGTTGTACAACAGCATCGTCCACATATTTTCTTTCAACAATGAATAAAGTCGGTTTGAGTGCAATAATACCCTCTGCATTGATGCCAGACCGGTAGCCGATCGACGGCAGTGACGTTACCTCCGCCGGGTAGAGACTGGTCTTGTCCGTCGCTACGATCTTGCCGCAGTCGCCCAGGGCGCATACCGTCTCGGTCATCGCGCTGCCGGCGGTAATGATCCGCACTGATTGGCCGAAGCAAGCCCCTGCAAAGCAGAGAAACAGTATTGAAAACAGGGTTTTTTGCATTGTTTAGACTTATTCTAAATAGAAAACAAAAGAATAAGTTATTTAGAATTAATCCAAACAAAAGGACCTTAAAAAGATGTGGAAAATGCCCTAAAGAAGGCGGGAATCAAACAAGGGGCGATCAGTCGAGGTCCTCGTCGTAAAATTCAATTAGCCCTGCGACGTAGGAATTGGTCCAGCCGTCGACGATGTCTTCGTAATCGTCGTCCGGGATGTTGGTGTGCCTGACCTCCATGGACGTCCCTTGTTCATGCACATGAAGTTTAATGGTGACGATGGACGGCTCTTCCTGGTCTCCGAAGTACCATTGCTGAACGATCTTCTTGTTCGTCTCGAACTCCAGGTTCTTGCCCAGGATACTTTCGTCCCACATTGAAAACTCGGTACCTGGCTCGGCCGACATCACGGCTTTGTCGCCCGTCCACAGCTCGATGGTCGTTTCGACGGTAAGGGCGAGGTAGACGTCTTCGGGAGTTGCGGGAATGATGTAGTACTTCTTAAAGTCTTTCATACAGTCGTCTACTGTTGTGCAACAGACAAACAGCAGACAATATACAAACTACTTTAATGATTGACGGATGCCTTCAATTCGTTTTCGCGTCTCCTCAGCGACTTGTCGAGAACAAATGTGCCGGCCGGCAGCAGCGAGGCGATCAATGCCACGGCAACACCTTTTAATCCCCAGTTCATTGCCTTGATCGCCGCGAACACCGCCACGATGTAAAGGATAAAAAGCAGCCCGTGTGCCCACCCGACGTACTTCACCGCCAATGGCCACCCGAGTTTGTACTTCAGGGGCATCGCGATGAGGAGCAATACAAGAAAAGAAATTCCTTCGGCGATACCGATCAACCGAAGGCTTTTGATTGTGTTTATCATTCCGTGTTTTCCGTGGGTTCCGTGAAAAATATCTTATGCTTTCTTCAGGAGTGCAAACTTAAACTGTGGCTTGCCACGCTCTCCATTTGTGGCGAGTGCGGTGAACTGAAGCTTATACAAATTTCCATCAGCATCCTTAATGATATAGAATCTTGCAGCATTCACACCTGCCGGAGGCGACGGAGGGGGTCCGCCGGTCGTTCTCCAGCCCGAACCGATACCAATCTGACTTGTCGAGTACACTAGCCCGGCGAGGTTTGCTTCAGCAAATGTATCGTAAGTAAGCGTGTTGGTGGCGCTGGTGGTGTACTGGTAAGTCGAAACGCCGGCTGTGTTCGTGATGATCACGTCCTGGAAGTAATAAGGAATAGACGGGGCAGGAGGTGCGCCTGAAGGAGTTGTATTTGTGAACCCCGTCCATGCGATGTCCCATTTTGCCTTCTCTGGCTCTACTGTTACAACGTTGTTGGTCGCGAAAGAAACATACTGGAATCGTGAAGCGCTGTTCTTTGTTACATCGATCGAAGTGATGTTCGCTGAATTGATGTCGGCATACTGAACGGTGTAGTTGCTGCCTTTCCGAATGACGCGAACCTTCTTCCAGCCGAGAGCTGCGTTGCTTACACCGGTACCGCGGTTGATGATGTATACTTTGTTTTCCGAGTCTGTTGCAGATACAGAGGCGATCGCGGTCTTGGTAAGATCACCAGCGGGATTATCCATCCATGTAGTTGATGTGCTCACCCAATCCGGATAGTCTTTGACTTCTGTTGTTGCCACGATCCCAAAGATCGCGCTGGTGCTGAGCTGTGCGCCGAAGCCCACCGTGTCTGCGGCCGTGACTGTCGCGAGGTCGGTTTTGTTGATAGCACGGGCCAGCATTCCGTTAGGCGAGTTCAACACAACCCGGAACTCGTCGGCTGTCGAAGAGAAAGCAAGGTCCCAGGTTGTTCTGGCGATTGCCGTCTGACGATTGCCGCTAAGATCGATGAACACCATGTTCGGAGCAGTCGGTCCTCCACCGTTCACTTCCATCGATGCGCTGGTAGCGATGATCTCGGAAAATGTAAGGGTGAAAGTATTTTTCGTTCCAAGAACAAGTCCGTCGGCAACTGATTGAAGCGTGAAAGTCACTTTTTCGTCGCCTTTCAAACCGGTCGTGTTTGTCTTAATGATCTTGAACGACGCGCTCGTTGCTCCGGCAACTACCGGAATGGTGATTGTATTCGCTGTCGCAGCAGGTTCGGTCTTGAAATCAGTATCATAGACAACGCCTGTCGGCTCTAACGCCACCACGATATTTCCATCGGCTTCCGCTTCGCGTGCGAGTTTGAGGTTAACGGTAAGCTCCGTATCAGAAGATCCCATACCCTGGGCATCGGACTCGAATTCAGTGATATTGTCAGGAAGCTCAGGATCCTCTTCGCACGAAGCCAACAGCACCAGGCTGAAGAGCGCCATCGCCATAAATGAAAATTGAAAGAACTTGGTCATAGAGATATAGATTGAGATTAAGAAAAATTGATTTTGGATTATTGATTGAACATGTATGAGAGACTGAGATAATAAGCCCTTCCCGAACCGAGCGGGCGGATCGGGCCACTCGAATGTGCTCCGGCCGAGGCCAGCGACGTGCTGCCCACATTGATGACGTTAAACAGGTTACGAACACCAACGGTAGCCGATAAGCCTTTCCACAGTTGCTTTTGAACCGTTGCGTCAGCCCAGTTGTATGAATCCATCTTCGCGATGTTCACCACTTGCTCGCCGTTCACCGTGACGACTTCCGGGTAGGGAGTTTTGCCGGTGTACTTATAGTAGATCGAAAAATTCCATCCGCCTTTCAATGTCTTATAACTGCTCGTCGTAGTGACTTCAGGCGCCCAATTGAACTCCGGCGTATCGCCCGCATCTTCGTGCAATTGATTAAACCTCCCGGTATAAGCCACCCCTGCGTTCAAATCCCAGTGGCGGTTCCTCCACGTGTTGTTCCAGGTCAATCCCTTGGTCTTATACCGGTCGACGTTGATATAAGTGGTGATCGTCGATCCGGCCTTAAGCCCGTTACTGATCATATCGCTAACGTCGTTGTAAAAACTTCCGACAGCGGTCGTTACTTTGTCGCCGTCCTTCTCGAGAATCTCCCAGTTCCACGATCCATTGAAGCTGTGTGATGTCTCGGCCTTCAGATTCGCGTTGCCTTCGATCGAGTGGCTCGCATCGAAGAAATCAAAATACAGCTCACGCAGCGACGGCGCCCTGAAGCCACGACCATACGATACCCGCAGATCCTGCTTGTCGGTGAGCCTGATCTTGGCATTCACCGACGGCATCACCGGCGGCGCGTCATACTGAGTGTTGTAGGTCATCCTGATACCCGGCCGCACCTGTATGCGCGACCCTACATTCCACTCTCCAGAAAGGAAGAATGCATAGTCGCCGATCGGATGTTGCCCTTCCTTGATCCTTCCGCCCTCTCCCACCTCGCGATTGAAGTCAAGGCCGGGTTGGAACGTCAGCTTGTTGTTGATCCGGTACTGGAATGTTCCACGGAAGGTGGCACCGTCGAACCTGGTAAGGTCTTGCTGACCCGGGCCAAGCGACAACCTCACGTCGCCTGTGGCTTCGTTTACGGTAGTTGTCTGTGTCTTCCTGGAATAGGTGGTGTACGCGAGCGCGCCGTTGAAGGAAAGCTTGTCGGAGAATGTATGTGCTCCCTGCAACTGGTGCATCAAACGCTGGCTGATGTAGTTCTGGTCCACCGCAATGCCGGCGCCCTCTCCTCCCTGTCCATAGTTACCAGGATTGAAGATGTCTTCATTCAGGTAGTCGATCCTGTAATAAACGCGCGACTTATTGCCACCATAACCGACCAGTGCATTTCCAAGCCATTGTATTTTCGGATGCCATCTCATCTCTCTTCCGGTCGAATCGCCTTTGAACCCACCGAAATAATTCCTGCTGAAGTCGGCCCGCATGTTGAACTTGTTCAGCGCATAACCGGCGCCCACGCTTTCGTTATGAATGCCGCGCCCGAAACCATATTCTTTTCCCACACTTTCCTCGTGAACACGGGCCGTGAGATCGAGCTTGCCATCGGGACTCTTCCTGGTAATGATGTTGATCACACCCGCCAACGCATCCGCACCGTAGATGACCGACATCGGTCCCTCGATGATCTCGATGCGCTCAATAGAATTGACATTGATCTGGTTGATGTTAAATGAATTGTCGGTGCTCTGACGGCCTACCTGGGGAATGCCGTCGATCAGCAGCTTGATGTTCTGCCCGGCCAGCCCCTGTATCGTCATGTTCGACGTTCCCAAAGCCAGGTCTTGTGAGAACCGGATATTCAGCTCCGTGTTCAGCACATCTTGCAGCCTGACGGCCCCACGTGCCTGGATCTTTTCCATAGGAATGGTCCGGACCTTGAAAACAGATTTCCCGACAGACTGGGGCTCATATTGCCCGGTGACCACCACTTCTTCAAGATTGAATGTAGAGAGGGAGTCGGCAGGCGTATCCTGTGCATAGGCGCTGTTCATCACCGCAGCGGAAAGGATCAGAATGAAAGCCAGTTTTTTCACAGGACACAAAGATTAGAATCATTCTAAATAAAAAATACCCGTGTTTGTATAATTAATGCCTGTTCAATTACGGCTTCATATCATTTAAAAAAAGTGGTATTTTTGTTACGAAGTGGCTTAATTGACACGTTTGGGATGATAAGGACCGTTATTTTTGATTCATGAATACGGAAACAACCGCCGCACAGTTCTCAGAAAATACCCCTAAAAGTGAAATTCGTCCGCTCTTCGAAGAAGAGGACGTATCACTGTTGGCGATCGATAATCCGAATGAAACGGAGGATCTGTGGCCCACGGAAGTCAGCCGCTCGAATGTTTATTTCTATTTCTGTGTAGAGGGCAGTGCGTCGTTCGAATTCGGCCCGCATTACAGCCGCGAGATCCAGCAACAGAAGAACTACTTTTTCTATAATCCCGAAAAGGACCTTCCCTTTACACTGAAGATCGCCCCCAAGACCAGGATGATCATCCTGAGTATTTCATTGGAAGGGCTTCACCGGCTTTTTGTACACGACGCGCTCCCGTTCCTGACGCCCGAAAACGTAAACCGTACTTTTTACGATGAGCGCGATATTCCGGCCCAGCTGTACGTGGTGCTGAACCAGTTGTTTACCGTGCAGATCAGCAAGACTTCGGAACAACTCTACTACAAGGCGAAAACGCTCGAGCTGCTGAGCCTGTACTTTTCGACAAAACGGCCCAATACCGAGAGCTGCCCCTTCCTCAACGACCAGGAGACGGTACGGAAGATCAAGCACGCCAAGGAACATCTCCTCAAGAACCTCGAGTCACCGCCCAGTCTGAAGGAGCTCGCGCGGTTCGCCGGGCTGAATGAGTACCAATTGAAAGTAGGCTTCAAAGAGATCTATGGCAACACGGTTTATGGCTATCTCCTCGATCACAAGCTCGACCATTCGAGGGCTCTTCTCGACAAAGGACGGTTCCAGGTAAATGAGGTGGCATACCAGATCGGCTACACGAATCCCAGTCATTTTATTGCAGCGTTCAGGAAGAAGTATGGGGTGACGCCGAAGAAGTATTTGATGAATCATGTGGGGGTCAGTACTAAGTTGGTCAGTAGCAAGTAGCCAGTAGTAAGTGGCAAGTAACCAGTAGTAAGTAGTAAGTAGCAAGTAGTAAGTAGTAAGGAGCTTCCACCTATAAAATGCGCATGTTGCGCCAGGCTCCTTACTCCTTACTACTTACTACTGGCTACTACTTCCCCCGGTACAGTTTTTGATTCCGAGCACCCTATGCCTTCCCGCCGAACCTTCCTCAAACACTCCTGCCTCCTCTGCTCCGGCCTAACCACCGCCGTCCTCACCCAACTCACTTCTTGCGCGTCCACGCTTCCGGTTTACAATCTTAAGTTTTCAGGAAACACCCTAACGGTCCCGGTCATCAACTTCGAAGAGTCGGACATGGCCATTGTTCGCGACGCCCAGGCAGCATACGATATCCTTCTCGTTAGACAATCGCCGCTGCAGTACGATGCTATTTACATGAGGTGCACGCATGGAAGTTATGCGGTAGGAACAACCAACGACGGAATTGCTTGTCCGGCCCACGGAAGCATATTCGACTACGACGGCACCGTACGAACAGGTCCCGCTACCGAACCGCTGCTTAGGTTTCCCACAGAACTGGATAACAATAACGGGATCGTTACCATCAACATCCAGGCTTTGAAGATCTGACGATCGGCTAGATCTTTTTGCGAAGCAGCCAATCGGTCTGCCGGTCGTCGCCCATGAAGAAATCGTGCTCGGAGAATTTTTCGAAGCCCCACTTTTCGTAGAACCGTTGTGCACGGGGATTGCCCTCCCACACACCCAGCCAGATCCAATCGTGTTTGTTCTCTTTGGCGACGTCGATAGCAAACTGAATGAGCTGATCGCCAACCTTCTTTCCGTGATAAGAGTGGTCCACGTAAATACGATGTAGCTCGATGGTGTTGGTTCCCAGGATATGGTTCACCTCCGTGCTCTTCCGGAGCCGTAGATAACCGGCGGTCCTATCGTCATCAGAGATGAAGAAATACCTCGACCCCGGCTCCCTGAATTCCTTTATGAAGCTGTCTGTGCTGTAGTCCTTTTCCAGGAATGCCTCCATGTTTTCCGGAGCGTTCAGGTGTCCGAATGTGTCGCTCGCTATTCTGATAGCAATCTCTCGCAGCTCAGGAATGTCGGCTTCGGTAAGCTCGCGGATCTTCACAATTATTTTTTGTCTTCGTAGTTCTGGTAGGTGTACAGTACGCCCAGGGAGAATAACTGGCTCCATTGAGCTCCCGGGTCCTGGTCGTAGTCGTAAAGCAGGATACCGCCCAGGCTCACGTTGATGAACTGGTTCACTTTCGCGGTCAGGTTCAGGTCGACGCGATGGTCAATGGTCTGAAGGCTCAGCGTTTCGTAGTTGGCAAACATGAGGTAACGCCATTTCAGGTTAACATTCTTCATGATATCCTTATTGAACTCCGCCAGTATCTGCGCGGACAGCCATTCGAACCGGGCGAATTTCGGGGGTATGACGCCATAAGGTGTGGGGTTGTCAACCGTAACGAACCGTTCCACGTCCCTGACCAGCGTGACACGCGGAGCTATTGGGGACATTCTGATCTTGAAATATTCTACGGGATGATATTCGAAACCAAGTGCCGAGGTGATGAATGCAGGCGCGAAAGAATCGGAAATTAGTGTCGCCCGTTCCACACCTGTGGTGTCTGTGGCATAACTATAGCCGCGGGCAAACTGCGATTGGAAGTTGAGCGAAGCCGCGAAGTCCCATGTCTTGGTTATGCTCCGGCCATACTTGGTATCCAGGAAAACGCGGTCTACCGTTTTGCGATATCCCTGGCCCTGGTTGTTGACCATACCATATAAAAGGTCGATCTCGTTATCCCACGAGTTCTTGTCTTTCTTATAATTGGCTTTGAAATTAAGGAATGTATTGAAGCCGAAGGAGTTCACACCCCCCGCCTTCCAGTTCCCTGAAAAGGACGCCTGGTTAAGGTTGATGCCGGCTTTGAATGCCTTTCGCCACAACGACAAGGAATCGATCCTGATAACCTGCGCGTGGGCGCCGTATGATGTTATGAAGACAAAGATTAAAGCGACAAGAGAACGGGAAAGATTACGAGCCTGCATGACCAACTGATTTAGCTCTGACCTAGCAAAAAGACGCCCAGACAGGTGCACAAAATTAACTAAACCTGAATTAACCTAAAGGGTTAGCCAAGGTTACGACTACGAAATGTTGTTGAGCTTGATCTCGTCGAGGGCCACTTCGGTAAGGGGCTTGGTGATAAACTTGATGACGTGGTTGTTGTTGACGATCTTATCGATATCCCGTTTGTTGTCGGAGCTCGAAAGGATAATGACCTTGCATTTGCTGCGAACCACCTCGCTGAACTTCTCGAATTCATAAAGGAATACGAATCCATCGACGATGGGCATGTTAATATCGAGGAAGATGATGTTCGGAAGGTCGTCCGCGGACGACTGGTTCTCTTTCAGGTAGTCCAGTGCGCTCTTGCCGGAGTTCTTCACCTCCACCCTTCTGGCAAATTTCGTTATCTCGATGATACGCTTGCTGATAAAGTTATCAGTCTCGTTATCATCGACCAGCATTACCAGATCAATGGTCTTTGTTGCCTCAGTCAGCATCACCAGCAGTTCGTTATTTGGTTGAGTTAGGACAAGTCCCTGTCCGTAAAATTATCTTTTTTCCCTAAAAAAGGAACTTTGAGCCAGATAATCGGGGTCCACGTAAGGAATTCAAGCAAAATGACGAAAAATGAACGAATTGAAATCAGCGCAACCGTTTTACTTCGAGGGAATCTTCAACCGTTCACCCAAAGAGACGGAAAAGTCTTTCTTGTTGTTGCACTCCATCAGGTCTTTAATCGTCACTCCATACTGTCGCGCGACACTATAAAGCGTGTCTGAGAGCTTGACATCGTGAAATACCCCGTTGGCGGAAACGAGCGGTTCCGCCGCAGGAACGGCGTCAACGTTCTCATTTACAGTCACTTTTAACACCTGGCCGGGCTTAATATCGCCTTCGCTGTCGATATCGTTCATCAACTTCAGGTCATTCACCGAGAGTTGATGCTGCTTCGAAATTGAATACAAAGTCTCTCCGGCCTGCACGATGTGTGTTTCAACATCCGGAACGGCCGGAGATAGGATCATTCCCACCGACGATTCCTCGTTCATAATCGGTACTTCGTCACTTTTCTTTGAGGGCGTTCCCCAATCGAACACCTTGTCCTCCATCAATTCGAGCGCCGGCTCGTCTTCATCCGGGGTATCCCCGTCCTTGGGTTTGTTCGAGTTCAGCCAGATCATGTTGCCGGCTGCAAGCCTGACATTCTCGTCCAGGTGGTTATATTTTTTCAGTCGCTTGATCTGCACGCCATAGAGCTGACTGATCTGCCAGAGCGTCTCGCCCTGCTTTACCTTATGATAGTCCTGTTCGGTTTTCGATTTCTTCTTTGCTTTGAAGTAGTAGCCGCCGGCGTTCACCCGATGGTTGTCGTCGAGGTCGTTGTACCTCACGAACTGCGAGGTCGACAGCCCGGCCCGTGTCGCGAGGGCAGTGAGTGTCTCACCGGGATTTGCCTGCACCACGGGAACTTCGTTGATCAGGATCTCGTCTTCCGATTTTACAACTTCTTTCGGTTGGACCGGTGGGATGTTGTTATTCGAAGCGGTGTAGAGCGTCGAGAATTCGGGACCGACACTGCCTGCCGGCACAATGAGCGTGTATTGCCTGTCGGACGGAAGGGCGTCTGCCCTTATCCATTTGTTGAACTCACGCAGCCCGGCGATGTCCATCGACATATTCGAAGACAGGGACTCGAGCGATCCGCCCTCTGAGATGACGATCTCCGTGACTTTCACCCGTGGCTCAGTTTCAACTGCGTCCTGGAAGGCGATCTTATGAGCCAGGAATTTCTTCACGTACCAGTACGTATCCGAGGTGATCTCCATGTGTCGCGACCCGTTCACGTCGTCGCCAACCACGCGGCGTACACCGCCGGCGCCCATCTGGTACGACTGCAGCGCATACACCCAGTTGTTGAACATGAAGTTGTTTTGCTTGATGTATTTCGCAGCTCCGCGCGTCGACGAAACGATGTTCATCCGTTCATCCACTTCGTTATCGACACGCAGGCCCATTTCGCGGGCGGTGAAGTCCTTGAATTGCCAGAAACCGACGGCATTGGAGACCGAGACGGCGTCGGCTATGAGGGCGCTCTCTTGAAGGACGAGGAACTTGAAATCCTCGGGAACGCGCTCTTCGGCGAATATCCTCTCGATGATGGGAAAGTATGTTCGTGCCCGTTCAGCTTTTACTTCGAAGTATTTCGGGCTTTGGGTCAGCAGGTTCACATCTTTCTGGATCTCCTCACGCGCGTCTTCACGGATAATGAGGGTCATTCCCGCAAAAGGAAGTCTATGTGGTACAGTTGGAGTCTGGCCCTGTCCCGATGCTGTCGGAGCGGTTGAGGCAACAACTCCGCAAATAAAAAGCGTGGTTGCAAAAAATCTCATCGCAGACAAAGTTACTACAAAAAGCCTCCCTTCAAACTTTTCGCATGACCATTATGCCATCGCGAACCGGGATAAGAACGTTCTCGACCCTGGGATCATTGTGTACTTTATCATTGAAGGCGAGGATAGCCCGGGTATCCTTATCGGGTGAAGGCTCGACCACCTTGCCGCTCCATAGAACGTTGTCGGCGAGGATAAATCCGCCGGGCGGGACCTTTTCGATCACCAGGTCGAAATAATTGGAGTAATTCTCCTTGTCGGCGTCGATGAATACCAGGTCGAATTTCCCGTCGAGCTCCGGAAGTATCTTCAGCGCGTTGCCGATCCTGAGATCGATCGACCCGCTGAGTCCGGCTTCCTTGAAATACTCTTTGAGCTTGGCCTCGAGCTCCTCGTTACGCTCGATGGTAACAAGTTTGCCGCCGGGACGAAGTCCTTCACACAAACAGATGGCCGAGTAGCCGGTGTATGTTCCGATCTCCAGGATCGCCGACGGCTTGATCATATGACTGATCATCGACAGGATACGTCCCTGCAGGTGACCCGATAGCATGCGGGGCTTCAACACATTTGCATGCGTGTCGCGGTTGATCCTTTTTAACAGTTGTGTTTCGGGGGAAGTATTGGACTCGGCGTAGCCGCCGATTTTCGAATCAATAAAATCCATAGAGAGTTAAAAGAGAGTTAAAAGTTAAAAAGTTAAAAAGTTAAAAACTGAAAGTTTGCGGAAAGTGATCGATTGACTTTCTCCCAACTTTTAACTTTTAGTTTTTAACTTTTAGTTTTTAACTTTTAGTTCTTCTTTAGTTCTTTTTCGGTTCCATGAGCAGGAAGCTCATTTTGTCGTCGACGAACATTTCGTGGGCCAGCTGTTGCAGTTTTTGCCCGGTCGTGTTGCGGATACGTTCGAACAGCTCATCCAGCGGCGTGATCTCGCCAACGTCGAGTACCGCGCGCGCGAGGGTCATCATGAAATTAAGATTGTTCTCTTCGGCAATAGCGATGTTGCCCATGATCTGTTCCTTGGCGGCAGCAAGTTGCTTCACGCCCATCTTGTCGTCGCGAAGCTTGCGCAGCTCGAGATTCACCAGCTCGACGCTCTTCTTCATCTGGCTGGGTTCGGTGCCGAACGATATGGCGAACAGTCCGACGTCGGTGTACGGAACGTATTGTGCTCCTACTGAATAAACATATCCTCTTTTTTCACGAAGCGCGACGTTGAGACGTGAATTGAGGCCGGAGCCGCCGAGAATATTCGTGAGCATGTAGAATCCGCTGCGACGATCGTCGTTGAGCTTATACGAGGTGCGTCCGATTGCCACGCGTGATTGTTTGATGTCGCGTTTCACGACAACCTCGCGGGCCTTGTAACCGGCGAAAGGCTTCCTCTTTTTCCTGGAGATAACCCTGGGGATCCTGCCCAGGTATCTTTCGGCGATCTTGACTGCTTTCGTCACCGAGATATTTCCCACACTGCAGAAAACAACGCGACGTGTATCGAGGTGTGCTTTCACAAACTTCCGGAAGTCTTTGCGTTTGAAACTATTCACGGTTTTTTCCGTGCCCAGGATATTCATTCCCAATGGATGCTTTCCGAAAACCACCGAGTCGAACTCATCATTCAGTGAATCGTCCGGGTCGTCCAGGTACATCGACATCTCTTCGAGGATCACGTTCCTTTCAAGGTCAATCTGGTTCTGCGGGAATATCGATTCAAATGTGATGTCTGTGAGCAGCTCTACGGCCCGCTCGTAATGGTCTTCTCTGAGCGATGCGTAAAAGAGTATTTTTTCTTTGTCTGTGAATGCGTTCAACTCTCCGCCTAACGACTCCAGGCGATTGACAATATGAAAGGCCTTTCTTTTCCGAGTGCCCTTAAAAGCCATGTGTTCCCAGAAATGCGCGATCCCCTGGTTGGTCTGATTTTCGTCCCGGCTACCTATGTCGAGCATCATGCCGCAATGGACGATTTTCGTATTGGCCACGCGGTGGTGAACAATCCTTATTCCGTTCGAGAGCGTAACAATTTCGGGGGTTTTCATATTGCTGGGTTTTCAAAGTAAAGGGAAACGCGATCATTTGCAATCCATCTCTCACGGAAAGCACGAAAATCACGGAAAACCGCAAAAACCTTCAAAATGGCAGGTATTACCTTGAAGGCGCTTCCGTGATTTCCGTGGTTTCCGTGAGAAACTTTTTTCGGGAGGACTCTTTTCCCATAGTCGAACAGGGGGACCCGAAAAGGGCATACCAGTTGACATGACAACAAAATTTTCGCTAAAATCGTGTAAAGTATTGGCACAACTCTTGTAAAATTTTTTTTATGGAAATGCAAAAAGTTAAAACCTGCTTCACGCTCACTTACACCCATGATCAGTACGAAAAGGCTAAAGCCTACATCGACGACATGAAAAAGCACCCGGCCCGGGTCTTTTGGCGTGGTAAGGAAGGTAAGTCAGACGACGAGCTGGTCGTCGAGCAAATCGCGCACCGCGTTTTATCCGGGTTCTACAACGACGACCCGTTCAACGCATCCCGCCACATCATGCGCATGGACAGCATGACACTCGCTTAAGCTAAAACTTAAGCTAAAAGCGAATAGTTAAAAGTTAAAAGTGCCCTCCGGCCGCAACTTTTAACTATTAACTTTTTAACTATTAACTTTTTCTAAAACCTTCCGGATAAGGCTGTCGACAACCTTATTCGGGTCTTTTGAAAATTTGTTTTTGATGCGATTAGCCACGATCGCGTTTACACTGAGGGCCTCGTGCCCCAGCAGCCTCGCCAGCGCATAGTATCCCGCCGTTTCCATCTCAAAATTCGTCAGCCAGAAATCATCCCGGTGATAGTAGTTCAGGTCTTCCAGCAGCTTCGGGTAGCGGATCGGGATCCGTAGAGCGCGCCCCTGGGGAGCATAAAAACCGGGGCAGGTTACGGTATTTCCTGAGATCATTTCTGCCCCGACCTGCTCCTTCAGCGAAACCGATCCCCGGACGACGTAAGGGGTAAAAGGCAGCTTAACCTTCTTCTGTATGTCCTGCGCGAGGGCCAGCTCCGTCTCGTCCATGGGAAGGCTGTAGAAGCTCATCAGATTATCGAAACCCACTGCGTAGTCGGATACCAGGTGCGAACCGACGGGCACGTCCTCTTGTAAAGCACCGGATGTCCCTATGCGGATCACTTTCAGCTTTTTCCTCCTGGGCTTCGGCTCGCGGGTCTTAAGGTCGATGTTGACGAGGGCGTCGAGCTCATTAAAGAAGATCTCGACGTTGTCGGTGCCGATACCGGTACTGATCACGGTGATCCTTTTATTCTTGTATCGTCCGACGTGAGTGATGAACTCACGCTTGTTCATCTCGAACTCGATCTTGTCGAAGTACTTGCTGACCATGTACACGCGGCCGGGATCGCCCACGGTAATAATGGTCTCCGATATATGCTTGGGCAGAAGGCTGAGATGATAGACGCTTCCGTCGGGGTTGAGTATCAGGTCTGTTTCGGAAATCCGTGACATGCCGGTTATTTTTTCAATTGCGTAGCAGGATTGCCGAATACGGTATCGCCTGCCGCTACGGAAGCTACAACAACCGAACCGGCTCCTACCCTTGCACCTTTGCCTATGGTGACGCCTGAGATGACAACTACGCCGGCGCCGATAAATACTTCGTCTTCTATAACGGACCCGGTATTGATCTGCGATCCGGGGCCAATCTGCACAAAGTTACCGATCACGGCTTCGACACCGATGGTCGCCTTTGCGTGAAAGATACAATGGCTGCCGGCTTTCGCTCCGGGCGCGATCGTCACACCGATATCGACAAAGTTCCCGTGACCTATCTCCGCCCGTTTGGATATCGATGATTGCTGATGGATGGCATTGATGGGTTGTACCTTGCGTACTTCATTCAGGGTTTTGACGGCTGACTTTCGAAGCCGGTTATCGTCGACGGCGACGAAGGCCTCGCACTTGCGCCCGATCAGTTTCAGGAATCCGTCGTCGTCGGTGGAACCGAGTACACCCACCTCATCGATCTCTTTGTTGTGAAGCGCTTTGTTGTCGTCGAGAAAGCCATAGACCTCCACCTGGTTTGACTCGAATATTTCCCTGGCAGCTCTTCCAAGGTAGTTGGCTCCTAAAATGATGACTGGATTTTGCATAAAATGAATATCAGAATTTAATAAATCGAAAGACCGGGTGATCTTTCAGTATCAGCAGTATAAAAAACGGCAGGAAGCCCACGCGATAACGCGACAACGTTCCAAAGTTAGGCGTCGATAGCGCCAGAAAGATACAGAGCACGGCAATGTATGCAACGGTGGCCATCACGATCAGGCGGTTCTCCGGTAGCGGCATCCGGACCGATCTTAGTTTCCAGAAAACAAGTACCAGTAAAACGAGGTTCTCGACGGCTGCCACTATTCCTGTAACCGATCCCGCTTCGAAAATCATAGGCCGGAAGAGGCCCGACCAGAATGCCCACGGCGTGTTCAGGAAGATACTCGTCCAGTCGGCCGAGAGATTGTAATAGCTGATAATATCTTCAGGGCTGGAGATGCTTACGAAAGCATTGTGATTTTCGACGATGACGTACAGAAACCTTTCCATATAGAAATTAGGGTGTGTGAAGCTTGCCGCCACACAAATGACCATGAACACCAGGATCCAAACTCCCGCAATTGCCCACACGCTTCGCTGCCTTCGCGACATAACCCAGTGAACAATGAGGCTCGACACGATCGAGGGGATCAGTACGGCGCCCCAGTAATACTTGAGGCTGAGCAGCAGGTAAGCAGAAAGGGCGATGCCCACATAGCCGGTCCATTTCAGCTTCTGCCATTGTATCAACGAGAGGAAATGACCCGCAAGTATGGCCACTGCTCCGAAGGCAATGCTCTCTTTGATAATACCCGAGCTCCAGAATATAACCGACGGCACAAACAGCAACGATATGCGCGACGCCAACCGCGCTGCCGGAAAAACAGAATCAAGCTTGAGAACCAGGCGGTAAGAACACCAGAATGAAAAGAACGAAAACCAAAGCGAGGACAACCAGTAATTGTTGTAAGTCACCAGGTTAACGATACTCAGTATCATGACGAAGAATATCGATCGGGGCTCGGTGGTCACTATACCCACCGGGTTGTCCCCGGTAGCGATGAAGTCCAGGTACGCGCGTAGGTCTGAGTAAAAAAGATCTGCCAACTTCGCGGCGTCGTTAAAGAAAACAAATGTGTCGCCCGACATCTGGTAATAATACGTGTAGAGCAAGCCGATCGACAGACCACCGAGCAGTCGTAGCGCCAGGGCACTCCAATACGTGAGTGTATCGGCTGCTGCCGATCTCTTCCACTCCCATCGCGACAACAAGGAGATACCCGCAAGGTTGACAACCGCAAAAAGAAATGTCATTGGTCCGGTTTAAGCAATGATGCTCCAATGGCGCAATCGAGGCAACGCCTTGGAACGCAATATGAATTAAAAAGTTGAATGAGTCCTTGCGAAGTGAACGCATTTTTTACATCCACACCGAGGGCTAGCCAAGAGCGGAGGATCCGGTTGTGTTCCGCCGGCACTTCCGAAAGGATCTTCTGAGCTTTATCAAGAAATGAGTAATCGCTATGGTGCCGGCCGTAGGCAACCAGCAACGGTGTTACGGTGTTGATGATGATGTTGTCGATACTGGACGTGCCCATGCGTGTCAGTTCCGCTTTTTCGCCGTGACGAAAAGTGTAGTGCGATTTCCAGTACTCACTTTGGTCGGCCTGGAACAACCTGTATGCCGACGAATAGTCTTCCAGCTCGATAACTCTGGAGAAGATGTTTTTCTGTTCGCACATCAGAGCACAGAACTGACTGAGCCGGAGCGTCGGGAAATTGGCGGGCCGGAGGCGAAGGAACTTCCATTGAGATGCCTTCAGCTTGGATTGGTGCAGCTTGTATTTAGCCGACAGCATTTTGTATTCACGACGGAGTAGTTTATGATATGGTTCTGCTACGGCTTCGTCGAGGAAGCCGGCCTGACCGAAGACGATCGCCTCCACCTGCTTGGGATTGTCGGCGTGACGGCCGAGGTATTTGTAAGGAATTCCTCTCGCAAGCTGGAAGAACGGCTGGCTGTTGACCTTAAAGCCGAAGTTCTTCGCCAGTAGCTGATAGGTTGTTTCGTCCCAATCGTTGTTGTTGTGCTGAAGCAGCTCGAGAACCGAATCGGACTTCTGTTCCAGCCGCTCTACCAGCGTACGATCGACCATGCTCAGCTTGATGATGTCGGGTATCCTCGCGAATGAGCGCGCACATGGTATGACAAACGAAGTACCCATGAGCTTACGGTAACGGGTAAGCATCTGGGTATCGATCCGTCCTTTCAGAACTAACGTCGGCAGGAGGCTTCCGTCGCCGAGCTTAACCGGCTTGTCATCCATCCACACCACGTGAAGGACCACGGAGTCGTAAGCCCGGTCGTAGTGATGACGATGGGCTTCCCATTCGGACGAGGCAATGTGTATCTCGACGCTGCCGGCCCACGACATGAGGCCGATGCGCACCTTCGCGTCACTGAAATCGGGACCGGCATCCGTGTTGTGAATGCCTGTCCGCAGAACTTGGAGGGTTTCGCCTTGTGTGGTCAGCAGCTCCTTTTTATCGAAATACTGGAACTGCCAGATATAGTGGAGGAAAGATTCTTGCATAGCTCGTGGAGATAACTATGACAAGAACGAATGTGTGACGGAAGGAAGAAAATAAAACCGTAGGTGGCGGTAAAATCAATCAGGAAAACCTGTTCAGCAGTGCCTTCATTTCCAATTGTATTTTCAGGGCTTCGCGACGCGCTTCGGAAGCAAAGTCGGTGTCGGGTGACGCATAGATGATTGCCCGCGAAGAGTTTATAATGAGTCCGCACTCTTTGTTTAATCCATACTTTGAGATCTCTTCGACGCTGCCGCCCTGCGCACCGATGCCAGGCACGAGGAAGAAATTATCCGGAGCGAGCTTGCGAATGCCTTCGACCTTGTCGGCACGGGTCGCGCCGACAACGTACATCATATTGTCAGGCGTCGACCATTTCCGGGAACGAAGTATAACCTCTTCATAGAATAAACTTCCAGTGTCGGACTTCATGAGCTGGAAGTCGTTGCTGCCGGGATTGGAGGTGTGGGCAAGAAGTATGACCCACTTGTCTTTGAACTCCAGGAACGGCTTCACGGAGTCTTCGCCCATATACGGAGCGACGGTGATCGCGTCAAAGCTCATCTCCTTAAAGAAAGCCTTGGCGTAGAGCGAAGAGGTATTGCCGATGTCACCGCGTTTGGCATCGGCGATCGTAAAACAATTCTTTGGAATGTAGTCGACGGTCTTCTGCAGGCTCTCCCAGCCTTTCGACCCCATCGCTTCGTAAAATGCGACGTTGGGCTTGTAGGCAATACAGAGATCGTGCGTGGCGTCTATAATCTGTTTGTTGAACTCGAAAACGGGGTCTTTTTCGGCGAGAAGATGTCGCGGGAGCTTGGTGATGTCGGTATCGAGACCAACACACAGGTAGGAGTTCTTTTTCTTTATCTGGGAAAATAGCTCCAGTCTCGTCATCGGGGCATTTTTTTGGTCTGCAATTTAGCGGTCTCTTACGGATCGCACCGATCACAGGGAAAAAATCAGAAAAAAACCGTAGTTATTCGGGCCGATGCTATACTAATTGATTTGAATGACGGAGAATTCTGACTTTCTGAAGCTTATCAACGACAACCTGGGGATCGCTCATAAGGTGTGTAACATCTATTTCCGCGACCCGGACGACCGCAATGATGTGATTCAGGAAATGATGTACCAGCTCTGGCGTTCGTACGACCGGTTCGATGGGCGTTCGAAGTTTTCGACGTGGATGTACCGGGTTTGCCTGAATACGGCGCTCACTTACAGAAAGAAGACAGATCGCGACAAAAGCGAGTCACTGACGAAAGGTCACAACCAGATACCGGCGCCGTCGCCCGTCAACAAAGAAAAACCCCTCGAATTGCTGACCGAGGCAATCGGGACTTTGTCGCCCGTCAACAAGGCGATCATTCTTTTGTACCTGGACGACATGACCTACGAAGAGATCGCTTCCATCACGGGCCTTACAAAATCGAATGTTAGCGTAAGGCTGGTGAGGATCAAAAAAGAACTGGAAGTAAAACTGAAAGAAAAAATTAAAGACACCGGGTTATGACACTGGATGAAATGAAATCAAACTGGAACCAGGACCAACACGCTGGCACGTACGATCAGCAATCAATTGCCAAAGTGATTAAGACAAGAGTACGGAAACATACAGGCGAGTCGTTCAAATACTTCTGGGCTTCGCTGACTTTGCAAATATTAGTTTACAGTCTGTTGAGTCACGTGATCGTAAAGAACTTCGGCGATACGATGATCACGATTCCCGGGATCCTTGGAATACTGTTATTTATACCGTTCACTTTTGTGCTGATGAAGAAGTTCAAGAGTATGGCAAGGACCTCGCCCACTGAAGCTTCGATGAACATATATGTCTCTCGGCAGCATGAATTGCTGGGAAGTTTTTACACTTTTAAAAAACGTTATGAGATGATATTGGTGCCGCTGGCCACGCTGATCGGAACATTTGTGACATTCGAGCTCTATGTACCCGGAGGGATCCGGGCGTATCCGAAAGGCGCGATGATCACATTCTTCATTTCCCTGGCATCGTGCATTCTTGCCATCCAGGCTGAAAATAAGAAGAGCTTCGAACAACCGTTGTCGAAGCTCCGTGCGATCATGAATGATCTGAATGAAAACTAGCGCAGGTCTATCACCTGCACATCGGGATATTTCTTAGGATCGAAAGTAAAGAACGAATCGTCGATCTTGGCGGAGGGATTGAACTTTGTGATCGCATACTTGTAGCGATCGCCTGCCTTGTTAAACATCGTCCAACTCTGAATGCTCTTGTCTTTCTTGCCGATCATCATCTTGATCTTGAAATACTGGGCGTCTTTTTTATCAGGAACGAGATCGATCTCTTCGCACAACACACCGCCTTCTGTCTTCTCGCCGACCGAAAGGTATTTGTATCCTTTCTTATACATGTCCAGGATCTTTGAGGGGTTTACATCATCGGAAGAAGGATCGTAGTTGTCGACATTCACTTCCTTGGCTTCGGGCAGGTAGGTCCATTGAGTCGTGCCGTCGTTGATCACTTCCTGTTCGGGAAGAACGAGACGAAACTTTTCGCCTTTCACTGTGATCTTTCCTTTAAACTCGTCGTTCACCTTATCGATGTCGTTTGTCATCGTACAAATGATGTTAGCTTCGAAGGATTCTATGCTCTTATACTTTTTGCTCATGGCATCAAGTGTTTCGAGGGCTTTGGGATCGTACTGTGCGAAAGCTGCAAACGTCGAAAGGGCAAAAACGAGGGAAAAGGCGAGTTTTTTCATGGTTTGGTGACGGCAAATTTAGGATTGTCCGTGTTTTTCTTTCAATTGATTCAATAATTGTTCCAAACTTAATTCGTCTTTCACCAATACCTCTCGTGCCTTCGAACCTTCGAACTGGCCGACGATTCCCGCTGCTTCAAGCTGATCGATCAGTCTTCCTGCCCGGTTATATCCCAATTTCATTTTACGTTGTATCAAGGATGTACTGCCTTGCTGGTGGCGTACTATAAGACGAGCTGCCTCCTCAAAGTTTGCATCGCGTTCAGAGAGATCGATCTCTGAAACTCCACCTTCGTCCTCGCCTTCGAACTCAGGCAGCATGTATGCAGAGTCGTAGCCTCGTTGCAAGCTGATGAAGTCCACCACCTTTTCGATCTCCGGCGTATCGACAAAAGGACACTGCAGGCGTATGATATCCGAACCCGACGAGAGCAGCATGTCGCCCATACCGATAAGCTGATCGGCGCCACCTGCATCGAGGATGGTGCGCGAGTCGACTTTCGCGGTAACGCGGAACGACAGACGCGCAGGGAAGTTTGCTTTGATAACACCCGTGATGACGTTGACCGACGGCCGTTGTGTAGCAACAACCAGGTGAATACCGATCGCACGAGCCAGTTGGGCGAGACGGGCGATGGGCGTTTCCACTTCTTTACCGGCAGTCATCATGAGGTCGGCGAGCTCGTCGATCACCAACACGATGTACGGCAAATAACGATGGCCTTCGTTGGGATTGAGCTTACGCGCAACGAACTTGACGTTGTATTCCTTCAGGTTCTTTGCACCAGCGTCTTTCAGGATCTCGTAACGATTTTCCATTTCGATACAGAGCGAGTTGAGCGTATGCACAACCTTTCTTGTATCGGTGATAATAGCCTCCTCGCTGTTGGGCAGCTTGGCCAGGTAATGACGTTCGATCTTACTGAACAACGACATCTCCACTTTCTTCGGGTCGACGAGAACGAACTTGAGCGTCGATGGATGACGTTTGTACAACAGTGATGTAAGAATGACGTTCAACCCCACCGACTTACCTTGTCCTGTGGCGCCGGCAACCAGAAGGTGCGGCATCTTCGCCAGGTCGATCACCAGCACCTCATTCGAGATGGTCTTACCGATGGCGATAGGAAGCTCCTTGTCTGTCTTTTGAAATGCGGCTGAGGCGAGAACCGAACGGATGCTTACCATCTCACGATTCTTGTTGGGAACCTCGATACCGATGGTTCCCTTTCCGGGGATGGGCGCGATGATACGTATGCCCAGGGCGGCAAGGCTCAGCGCGATGTCGTCTTCCAGGTTCTTGATACGGGAGATCTTGATACCGGCGTCGGGAACGATTTCGTATAATGTAACTGTAGGACCGATCGTAGCCTTGATGCTTTGAATACTGATCTTGAAGTTGACCAGTGTTGCGATGATCTTGTCTTTGTTCTGGTTGAGCTCTTCCTGCGTTACCTGAACCTTGCCCATGTCGTACTCATTAAGGAGTTCCAGGGGCGGGAATTTAAAACCGGCGAGATCAAGTGTAGGGTCGTAAGCACCTTGTTGCTCCACGAGTTGCTCAGCCATGATATCGTTGTCGGACTTCGATTCTTCGATAAACAGGTCGAGCTCGGGTTTCTTCTTTTCTTTTTCGGGCTTCGGGATTTCTACTTCGAGCTTCACAGTCTCCGCCACGACAGCGGCGACGACGAGAGGCTCGTCAACCGTGAGAACCGGCTGCGCAACGATGGGCTCTACCCATTTATCGCGCTCATCCGTGTACTCGGATGACGTTGTTTCTTCTTCTTCAACAGCAGACTGCGGCCTGGGCCGAAACGCGTTGATCGCGGTAACGTTGTAGAAGTAGATAATAAATACGAACAGGGTGAGCACCAAAAACAAAAATGTGCCCCATCCAAAAAGCCCGGAGAACATCCGTGCCATCTGGTATCCTAACCCGCCGCTCAGGAAGCTGACCTCATTGACACCCGATATGCTATGAGTAACATACCCGAGTAACAACGAGAGCCACAATCCCGCGAAGACGGAAAAGACGAAGACGGAAAAGATGGGGAGCAGCTCGCGCTGGAACACCATGCGGAATCCCAGCAGGAAAAGAAGCGGCGGCATGGCGAAAGCCGAAATACCAAGCCACCGGAATATCAGGTAGTGCGAGGTAAGTGCGCCGTAGAGCCCCAGCCAGTTGTCGGTTTCACGGCCGGATTCGATTGCACCCGATCCCTGCAAAGATTCGATCACACTTTGATCGGCTTTGCCGGTGAATAAGTACGATACAAAGGCAACAAAGAGATAGAGAGACGTAATGATGAGAAAGAATCCTATTGCCAGTCTGAATCGTGGATCTTTAAGAAATGCGAAGCTGAACTTACTTTGTGATTTGGAGCTTCTGCTTTTCTTTTCTTTTTCGGGTTTTTTAAATGTGTTGGACTTGTAGGTGTTTTCTGCCATCTAAAGTTTAAAAAGTACAGTAAAGCTAATAAAATAGTAAATTCATCCCAAACTATCGTTTGTTTTGAATCGCGTCTCTCCCATACTGATCGCCTCCCTCTTATTCGCTTTTTCGGTGAATGCCCAAACGGCCTACATCGACAGCCTGCTTCGTATCGTGCAGGACCACCGGAAAGACACCACCGAGCTGAAGGCGCTGAGCGAGCTGGGCATTGAATTCAGCCGCAAAGACATGGCGCAACAACGCGGGTTCCTCGATAAAGGAATGATGTTGAGCAAAGAACTGAAGTCACCCCTGATGGCGGGCTTTCTTGCCCAAATGACACTATGGCAACAGTCGACAGGCAACATGGACAGCGCCGGTTATTACCTGGAGCTGCTGCGGTCGGCCAGTACATCCGATCCGAAGGACGAACGAGCCTTCATCAACTTTAACCAGACAGCCGGGTTGTATTACAAGAACAGTGGAAAACCCCGGGAGGCGCTGACCCATATGAAACGGACCCTCGAGGTTACGAAGGATTCGACTACCCGCGCCGGGATGATGCTCAACATCGGCAACATCTATGTAAACCTGGGAGAGTTGAACGTGGCGACCGAATGGCATCTCAACAGCCTGGCGTTGTTCGAAAGGGTCGGCAACCAGCGGGGTCAGTCGTTTGCCTACCAGGGTCTGGGCAACGATTACATGAAGATGCAGCAATGGACGAAGTCCGGAGTATACTTCGAGAAATCGCTTAAGATAAAAGAACAACTGAACGACCGGCGAGGTGTCATGAACGCGCTGGGCGGTGTGGGCAATGTAAGTATGGAGCTTGGCGATTACCCGGCGGCTATCAAGGCATTCGGAACTGCGTATGAAATGGCGAAGGAAATGTCTCTTGTACAAGAGGCCGGGACCGGCGCAAATCAGCTCGCACAGGTTTATCGCCGGATGGACAAGAAAGAGAAATCAAAACAGTACTATAAAGAGGCGTTGAAGTTTGCCAAACAACTCAATGATAAGTCCTGGGCTGCAGTTCTTGAATCCAATATCCTTCAACTCGAAGAAGGAAACTCGAAGGAGCTTGTAGAGGCGGGGCTATTGAAAACACTCGGACAATACAAAGAGTCGGGTGATAAGATCGGTACGGCCGACTCGCATTACAATCTTGCAGAGTTCTACTCTGGGGAGAAGGATTTTAAAAAAGCATTCGAGCACCTCTATACCTCCGCGCGGCTGGAGGACTCAACCCGCGGACAGAGCGTCGACGACCAGCTTCACAGACTTGAAGAACGGTACGCTAACGAAAAGCGCGATCGTGAAATGGCATTGTTGAAGAAAGACCAGGACCTGAAGACGGCAGACTTCGAACGGAAACAGGCGGTCCAGGCCGGTGTGATCATCGCATTGATATCCATACTGATTATCGGATTGCTGCTGGTCAATCGCTACCAGGTGATATCACAAAACAAACGACTGACCGAGATCGAGAAGATGCGGAATGCGATCGCCAGAGATCTTCACGACGATATCGGCTCGACGCTGTCGAGCATAAACATTATGAGCCAGCTCGCCATACGGGGCAGCCAGGAAAATGCTTCGAAGCACTTCATCAAGATCGCGGAGCAATCGAGGCGGATGATGGAAAGCATGAGTGATATCGTGTGGTCGATCACGCCCGGCAACGACTCGCTGGAACACGTTGTGGCGAAGATGAAGGAATTCGCGGCAGAGATACTAGAACCGAAGAACATCACCTACAGGTTCACGGGAGACGAGTCTTTAAAAGATACCACGTTGTCGGTGGAGAGAAGGAAGAACCTGTTCCTGATCTTTAAAGAGGCCGTGAACAATGCCGCCAAATACAGCGGTGCGACCGACCTGCAGATCATATTCGCCCGGCAGGGCAATACCCTTTCGTTGTCCGTATCGGACAACGGCGGAGGTTTCGAGCCCGAACGGGTGAAGACAGGCAACGGCCTGAAGAACATGAGGGCACGCGCGTCCGCGTTGCGTGCCCGGTTCGATTTCGTGACCGGTGTGAAAGAGGGGACGCGGGTGGCGCTAGAGGTTCCTATCACATAATTAGGGTATGTGAAATCCGCGTGTAAGGTCGTTACTTGGTATACCCAATGCCGCTTTCAATATTACTATATGAAGACAATGATTCGCTGAGGGAAAGCATCGCCAGTATGCTTTTCCTGAACGACGCATACCGTGTGAGCGGTTCTTTTTCCAACGTTCTTTCGGCAGTGGAAGACGTCGGAAGTCACAAACCCGACGCGATCCTGATGGATATCGACATGCCGGGCATGACGGGAATCGAAGCTGTGAAGAAACTGAGGGCCACGGGGTCGGCCGTGCCGGTGATCATGCTGACGGTTTTTGATGACAACCGGAATGTTTTCGACGCCATTTGTGCCGGGGCTTCGGGCTACCTCTTGAAAAAACACATCTCGTCGCGTTTGTTCGACGCCCTGGACGAGGTGCTGGCCGGTGGAGCACCAATGTCACCCAGTATCGCACGAATGGTTATTGCGTCGATGCAGCCCGCCACTCCCAATCCATACCAGCTTACGCCCAGGGAAAAAGATGTCTTGAAATCACTGTCCAGGGGAAACAGCTACAAGCTCATTGCCGCCGAATTCGACATCAGTGTCGACACCGTGAGGACCCATCTGAAGAAGATCTACGAAAAATTGCAGGTTCACTCCCAGACCGAAGCTGTTTCAAAAGCTATTAATGAGAGGCTAGTTTAGGTGATATGAAAAATGGATATTTGCTTA
This sequence comes from Cyclobacteriaceae bacterium, assembly GCA_035318625.1. Taxonomy (GTDB): domain Bacteria; phylum Bacteroidota; class Bacteroidia; order Cytophagales; family Cyclobacteriaceae; genus ELB16-189. Next base: position 133,677 of record DATHEL010000009.1, on the reverse strand, counting down.
CCACAGACGCCACCATATGAGATCAATCTTTACCCTCCTATTGCTAGTCCTTTCTATCACCACCTGGGCACAACAAGACCCGATCTACGCCCAGTACCTGATGAATCCGTTGATCATCAATCCGTCTTACGCGGGGATCAATAACAACATGCAGGTGAATGCCGGGTACCGGATCCAATGGATGGGACTCGATGCTTCACCCCAGACACTGAACCTGAACGGAGCCGTGTCGATCGTCGACAACAAGGCGGGCATCGGAGCAACGCTGATGCAGGACAGGATCGGAAACACTACCATCACCGAATTCAATGGAGCTTTCGCTTACAAACTCAGACTTCCCAACGATATGCTCTTCAGCTTTGGAATGCAGGGTGGCGTTCTAGGATTCAAGACCGACAACAACGAGCTCAACATCCGTGATGACGGAGACGACGCGTTCCCGGACGGAACAACGAGGACTTCGACTGTGAACGTGGGCACCGGTGTAACGTTAATGTCCGACAAGTTCATCGTAGGCCTTTCGGTGCCGCGAATGCTTCCTTCGAAAGTCAATTCGGGAGGCCAGCAGTTTGAACTTTATAATCAACACTTTTATCTCTTCGGCTCTTACGTGTACAATATTAACGAGCGCTTGAAGTTCAAGCCGTCGTTGTTGTTGCGTGGTGTGAAAGGCGCCCCGCTGTCCGCCGACGTAGCTCTGAATCTCAACGTCAACATGATACATCAGGCCGGGATATTTGTCCGGAACTTCAATGCATTCGGTGTGCTGTTGCAGACCATGCTTGCGGAGAAATTCAGGCTCGGATACGTCTTCGAGGTTCCCACCAACAAATCGGTAGGTCCCAAATTTACCACTCATGAGATCACACTCGGACTTCGTATGGGTGTGTTCAATTTTCATGAACGGTCGCTGACAAACTTCTGACATGAGGAAAATACTATTCAGCATTGGCGCTTGTCTGATCGCCGGGATCACTATCTCGTTTGCACAAGCACCAAAGCTCGAATATGGTATCAACTTTCCCTCCGACGCGAAGTTTATTGATGTAGATCCCTCCGGGAACGCTTATGTAGCAGGGACGCTCGAAACCAATGAGACTTATGGCGGATTTGCCCTTAACAACAATGGCGATCACGATGTATTTGTTCTAAAGATCAATCCTACCGGAACAATACTCTGGGCAAAAAGCTACGGAGGGCCTGGAGTCGATGAGGTCAATGCGATCGATGTTGATGCGGCGGGCAATGTCCTCCTTGGTGGTCTATTCAACGATGTGGTCGATTTCGATCCGGACGCTGCTAATGACAATTTCATAGGAGCGAACAGTGCCGACGCCGACGGGTATGTTTTAAAGCTCGACACCGATGGGAATTTCCTGTCCGTTGATATTTTCGGAGGGTTCGCCTACGATGCTGTTACCGGTGTCGCCTCCGATGCATCGGGTAATGTTTATGTGACCGGCTATTTTGCCGAGGAAGCTGACCTCGATCCAACCAGTGGTGGGGCGGAGATTACTGCTACAGGAACCGATGCGTTCTTCGTCAGGATGAACAGCAATGGTACTTTTGGATGGGTACAAACGGTTGGAAACGGCGATGCCGTCAATAGCGCCGGCGCAACGGTCGATTCCAACGGCGGTCCGATTTTTACAGGATTTTATGCAAATTCCCTCGACATCGATCCAGGGGCGGGCACTGAGATGCTCAATGCCGTTAGCGCAAGCCGCGACGTCTTCATCTTAAAGCTGAGTCCTGCCAATGGTTCATTCGTTTGGGGAAAGACTATTGGCGGTGGCACTGATACAGACAGCAGGTCCGCGATCCACGCAGACAGCCAGAACAACATCTATGTGACCGGTGCATTCATTGGCACCAGCGATTTCGATCCAGGCCCCGGCGAAACGATCCTGACCTCATTCAATGAGTTCATGGACATCTTCGTGGCAAAGTTTCATCCTTCGGGAACATTGCTTTGGGCGCATTCATTTGGCGGTTTTGGCGAGGATTGGGGCGCGGGAGTTTATTCGGATGGCTCGAGCGTATATATAACGGGCGCCTTTGATCTGGACGTTGATTTTGACCCGGGTCCCGCGGAGTATTTACTCGCTGCGCCAGATCAGAAAGACATATTCATTTTAAAACTTGACGGCACAGGCGCATTCAACTGGGCGGTGCGACTCGGCGATGAGGAGTACGAAGAGGGCCGCGGCGTCGTCGGCGATGCGGCCGGAAACATTTACACAACAGGCTATTTCTCTTCCATGCCCACCGACGTGGATCCGAGCGGTTGCGTCAAGCTCCTTGATCCTGAAACGGATCCATCTTACGTATTGAAGTTCGGCACCGTGCCTTCGCCGTGTCTCTCCATTACATCACAGCCACAATCGGTAGTAGCGTGCCAGGGAAGCATAGTGACATTCACCGTTGCTGCGACCGGTACAAACGTCACATATGAGTGGCTAGGTCAGGATGTCGAAGGGGACTTTACAAACGATCTTATCGATGGCGCTGTGTATAGCGGTATCTACACCGCTACACTAACAGTCAATACTTCCAGTTTCCCGCCGGGCACCGTACTAGCTTTTGCGGCTTTCGTGAACGGAGATGGATTTGCCACTCTCGAGTCGGACGCAGTTTTTGTCGATGTGGTTGCCGCTCCCCATATCGGCCCGGCAACCCGGTGCGGGCCTGGTCCGGTTACGCTGAAAGTAAATGATCTCTTTGTGTTCGGCGTAAAACTCAATTGGTACACGCAGGCCACGGGCGGAACTCCAATTCCGGGAGCAACAGGATTGTCGTATACCACGCCGCCGCTTACGGCTACTACAACTTATTACGTAGCGCGGGACGCCGGCACGTGCGAAGGGCCACGGGCGGCAGTAACAGCGTTCATTGGAGACTGTCAGCCGATACCGGAGCTCGTATGGGCTGAATCGATTGGCCCTAACGGCCGGATCGCGGACATGTACATCGATCGCGTCAGTGGCGACGTTTATGTCACGGGTATCTTCAGTCAAATGAGTGATTTTGACCCGGGGCCAGGAATAACGACACTTCCCAACTCCGGTTCCACGGACGTATTCATAGCGAAGTATACGACAGCTGGCGGATTGATCTGGGCGCGCCACGTCGGCGGTAACTCACAGGATGATTCCAATGCAATCACGGTTGATAAAGATGGCAATGTTCTCGTTGCCGGATATTTTCTTCAGACCGGAGACTTCGATCCGGGGCCTGGTGTATTTAACCTGACCTCCGCCGGTTCATGGGATACATTTATTCTCAAGCTCGACCCGGATGGAGATTTCCTTTGGGCAAAAAGGATCGGCGGCATACCCACGCTCGGCGATATCTCTTCCACAATTGCAACCGATGCTGCGGGTAATGTTTATGTGGGCGGAAGTTTTACTGGCGCCGTCGACATGGACCCTGGAACGGGTACCACAACTGTCACCTCGGCAGGTGATACCGACGGCTTGATCCTGAAGCTCGATCCAAATGGAAACTACATCAGCTCAACAATTCTCAAGGGTCCGGATTTCGAATCTGTAGGCGATCTCGCGATCGATGCTGCCGGAAACATTTTCGCGACAGGATTTTTCTATGACGGCACAGATTTCGATCCGGGTGTTGGGACAGCAATTGAAACAGGCAGCGACGATCAGAATGCTTTCGCCCTGAAACTGAATTCAACCGGCGCACTGGTCTGGTATAAAACATTCTTTGAACCCGGAACAGACCAGGAAGGGCTCTCCATAAACTTCGACACCGACGGTAACATTATTGTTGGCGGCATGTTCGAGGGAACGGTCGACTTTGATCCGGGTACAGGAACTGATATTCATACCGCCGAAGATGAAGATGCTTTTGCCGTCAAGCTCGATCCTAACGGCAATTTCATTTGGATGCGAACGATCGCAGGGTTTATCAATAGTTTCGCATACACGGCTGTCGACGGCACTGATGTGTACATGTTTGGTGGCTTCGGCCTGACAACAGACATGGATCCGGGGGCGGCCGTTTTCCCGTTTACTTCAGTCGGTCCGCAAGATTCATATATCACGAAGCTGAACGAAGACGGAGACTTTCAATGGGCCGTTCAAATGGGCGGCAGCTCTACAGATGGTTTGATGGGCTTCGGTCTTGACAATGCGGGAAACATCTACACGGGTGGATGGTTATCTGCGGCCGGGGATTACGATCCGGGTCCTGGCGAGTTCATCCTGGAACCTGTCGGCAGCGGATTCTCGGGCTCGATGGTGAAGCTTGGTGCGCCCTCTCCTGCTCTTACGATAACCGCACAGCCCTCAGCGGCCGATGCCTGCGAAGGTGGAACCGCTAATTTCGCGTTGGAGGCTGAAGGAGCGGCGAATATTCAATATCACTGGCAGAAGTTCGATACAGCGCTGACGACATTTGTCGATGTAACGAATGGCGGTGGTTATAGTGGCGCGTCGACCCCCACACTCTCAATAAACACAACGGGAAATGTAGGGGCGGGAACATATCGCGCCCGCGTATCGGGTGACGGCGAGACCGATATTTTTTCGGAAGAGGTAGATCTTGTGATCGTTACATCACTCACGGCTCCGGCAACTACCGGTACGGCACGATGCGGTGCCGGTGCGATCATAGTCAATGCCACCGGATCGACTAACGGGAACTACAAGTGGTACCTGGCGCCGACGGGCACCGCGATCATTGGCGAGGTGAACGATTCTTACACGGCGGCAATTTCTGCAACTACAACTTACTATGTTTCGATTGTCAGTGGTGCATGTGAAAGCGCGAAGACGCCGGTCATTGCGACAGTCAACGCCCTCCCTGCCGCGCCGGCGACTGTGAACATCACGCGGTGTACCAATTCGACGCCGGCGCTTACTGCTTCCGGGGCTCCGGCAGGCGCATACCGCTGGTACGATGTGGCTTCCGGAGGCTCGCCGGTTTCTACGGCCGACAGTTTCACTACGCCGACGCTTACTGCTACGACAACCTATTACGTCAGTGGAATCGGTTCCGGTTGCGAAAGCGCCCGGACTCCACTGATGGTCACCATTCAGAATTGTGCCAATAACCAGCCGCCGGCAATCGCTACGACAACGTCGAGCGCAGGCATAGACGGAGCAACTACGATCAATCTAACCCCGCTGATCAGCGACCCGGACAACAACCTCGACCTTGCCACGCTGAGAGTTGTCGTTCAGCCCAAAAGCGGGGCAACTGCTACGATTGACCAAAATGGTCAACTCAGCGTCAACTATGCAGGCACTTCCTTCGCAGGCCAGGACGAGCTGACGATAGAAATCTGCGACATTGCCGGAAGCTGTGTTCAACAGGTAATAACCATCGAGGTTAGCGGCGACATTCTCGTCTACAACGCCGTGTCACCGAACGGTGACGGCAAGAACGACGTGTTCCACGTTGCCTATATCGATATGATCCAGGAAACCAGAGACAATAAAGTCACGATCTTCAATCGCTGGGGCGACGTGGTGTTCGAGGTGAATAACTACAACAACACCACGAATGTCTTTGCCGGGAATAACAATAATGGTAAGGAGCTTCCTTCGGGCACTTACTTCTACCGGATCGAATATAAGAATGGCCGGAAATCTGAAACGGGCTACCTGTCTTTGAAGCGATAAATTCGGTGTTTCCGGGTGAGTCTAATGGATTTCAGTGATGGTCATCACATATTCGGGGGATAGAATTGCCCTTCGAAAAACTCATATTTGTTTACATCAGATTCCTGACCATGAGAGCCACTTTTACCCTATTCGTATTGCTGACTATGGTCGGCTACCGATCGCATGCGCAGATCGCGAGTGATTTCACCAGCGATGCAGACGGTTGGGCGGTTGGCGACCAAAATAACAGTGGCAGTAGCCCTGGAGTCATAACCCACAACGCCGGAGGATATATCTCGTCGGTGGTTGTCGATGGTCAACCCCGCTTTTGGTATGCCCCGGCGAAGTTTCTCGGCAATCGTGCATATACCTCGTACGGTGAAACATTATCATTTGATCTGCAAACCTCGACTGCTGTCCCCGAACACAGTCTCGCAGGCGGAGACCTTTGGTTAACGAATGCAGGTAACCAATCCATTTTCTTACCGCTTAATCCGCTCCCTGGCCAGGCGCCTGGATGGACGCATTACACTGTAACCCTGGACGAAACGGCCAACTGGAAGCAAGGTTCGATGGCCGGACCGACCGCGAGTCGTGAATTGATTATTGCTGTTCTAAGCAGTCTGCAAACCATGCGGATCTTCATGCAATGGAAGTTTGCAGGTAACATTACCGGTGGTATCGACAACGTGGTGATGAATGTGCATCCCGCTGCGCCTCCGGCACCTGTGATCACCTCTTTCACTCCCGTTAAGGCGTCACCGGGCAGTTCGGTAACGATCACCGGGACAGGCTTCGGAGCAACCGTTGCCAATAACCTGGTGTTCTTCGGAGGTGTGAAAGGCACTATTGAATCGGCGAGTGCTACACAAATCATAGTTAAGGTTCCGAACAGTGCCGACTATGCACGACTGGAAGTAACGAATCTCTCCAACAATCTCAGTAGTACATCCCATAAGTATTTCGTTCCAACATTCGCTACTGCTCCTGGCGCGACGATCATTACGGGTTCGTTCGATCAATACACTCAATATAATCGTACACTTGGTTTTATGACGCACGGTGATCTCAATGGCGATGGAAAAAATGAAATGATCCTGTCGAGGGATGGATTCATCTCTGTCTTCGAGAACACGAGTACAACCGGTACTATCGATGCGAACTCATTCGGGCCACGACTGGACCTCTCACCTTCGGCTGCATTCGGTTATGCCGAGATCGGGGTCGATGATCTGGACAACGACGGCAAGCTTGATATTTTCGTGGCGATACGCGACAACCCCGACCAGGGACGGATAGTTGTATTGCCGAACATTCACACATCCGGCCCGATCACTGCGGGTTCCTTCGGTCCTTTCATCGATGTCACCGTTCCACCCTACACTACCAGTGCTGCACATTCGGCGGACCTGGATGGCGACGGAAAGCCGGAGTTGCTCAGCTGGGGGAGCAGTTGCGGGGCAAATCCCGTCTATGTCCTTCAGAACATCAGCGTGACCGGAGATATCAGGTTCGGCGCACAAGTTTCACTATCCGGTGTTTCGACCTGCGGCGGACGTTATCAAACTACAGACCTCGATGGTGACGGTAAGATCGACATCGTTCAATCAGGTGAAAGCAACACAAGGATCTTCCGGAACATTTCCACACCGGGCACATTGAATTTCGAAGCGCCTTTCGATCTTGGTGACGGCGGAACCTTGACCACACTCGGTGACCTGGACAACGACGGAAAACCTGAGATTGTTTTTGCCTCCGGTGGTGTAAAGATCTATAAGAACATTTCAACGGCGGGAAGTCTTTCCGTTGCATCGTTCAGCACCGTCACGGTGCTATCGGGCGGGATCAACCAGGCCAAGATTGCAGATATCAATGGCGACGGTAAGCCGGACATCGTGACGAGTTTAAACGGAGCGGGACTTGGTGTTTTTCAGAATGTAACACCGGATGGACAGATCAATTCGGGATCGTTCAGACCGATCGTGGCGGTGTACGCTGGTGGCACCGCAGCATCAAATCTGGACGTGGCCGACTTTGATTTTGATGGGAAGCCGGACCTGGTGTCAAACAACGGCGGTTTCACAACCGTTGCAGTTGTGCGGAACGCAACGTCAATGGCACCGACGGTTACATCGGTGTCTCCAAAAGCAGCGCCGCCCGGATCTACGATCACAATCACCGGAACTAATTTCAATGCGACAGCAGCCAACATCCATGTTTGGTTCGGGACGGCCAGAGGATCGGTAAGCAATGCAACGTCTACTTCGCTCGAAGTGGTGGTGCCAACGGGAGCGTCGTATGACCAGGTATCCGTAGCGTTGAGCGGTTACACGGTGTTCAGCAACGACTTCTTCACGCCTACTTTTTCAGGGGGATCCGATTTTACCGCGGGTTCATTTGCACTGTCTTTTGAAAGAACGATGGCAACCGCAAACTCACTGGAAGTCGGTGACTTCGACGTCGATGGCAAGGTGGACATACTTTCAGATAATAATAGTGCCCTCGCCGTCCACCGTAACATTGGCGCTCCGGGAGTGATCGACGTAAGCACGTTTGCGGCCAGCTACAATGTTAGTACCGCCAGCGCCGTGTTCAGAAAAGGCGACCTCGACGGTGATGGAAAGTTTGACCTCGTGGTCAATCACCTGGCGTCAAGGAATATCAGTAACGCGGCTTCACCAAACCCGATCATATTTGATACATTCATAGGGCGGGATAACACAAACCCATCCCCATCGGACTTCAGTAATTTCCGCGACCTGAACAATGATGGAAAAATAGATATTGCTTTCGCAGGTGCGTTGGCTCTTGCTTACGCCGCTACCAATCAAACAAAGCCCGGTGGATTTACTGATTACAACTCAATACCTCCCAGCTTTGGCGACCATGCAACCTTCCCCAGGCCCGTGGGGGGCGGACTATGCGTGGTTGCTGACTTCGATGGTGATGGATTCAATGACATGATCACAACGAATCCTACCGACAACACTCTTTCTATATTCCTAAATACCAAACAGACGACACCATTGACGTCAGCCCTCTTCAACGCCCGGGTAGATTTAGCAGCAGGAGCATCGCCATCGGGGATCGTGGCGGCAGACTTCGATAACGACGGTAAGCCGGACCTTGCGGTGACCAATTCAACAGCATCGAACGCATCGATATCGATTTTCAGAAACACCTCTGTGGTTGGAACCGTAACGTTTGCCCGGCAGGACTTTTCCGCAGCGAATTCACCGGGCAGGATCGCTGCCGGCGATATGGATGGCGACGGAAAAGTAGACCTTGTAGTGAATAACCAGGCTGCGGGTGTAAACTCATTTTCAGTTTTCAGAAACAAGGTGACCGGGGGCACACTCGATGCAACGTCGTTTGCTCCAAAAGTCGACTACCCCACTGTGAATTCACCCAGAGGTCTTGCGATAGCAGATATCGATGGTGATATGCGGCCCGAGGTAATCATTACAAGAGCAACGACCAACATACTGACTGTATTCAAAAACCTGATGCCGCTCGGTCCGAATATTTCATTTACAAAACAACCCGGAAATACTTCGGCGTGCGAGAACGGCGCGACGACATACACTGTGATCGCGTCCGGGGCGAGCAATCTCGTTCACACGTGGCAGACCTTTAATACAACGACAAGCCAGTTTATTGATCTCACCGCGAATGCCACATACAGTGGTGTGAATACGGCCACGCTTACGATCTCGGGAATTACGGCAAGCATGAACAATGCGATCTATCGCGTGAAGGTTTCCGGAGACGGAGCCGCCGAAAAATTCTCCGACCAGGCTACCCTCACCGTGGCATCGTCGCCCGTGGCGCCCGTGACTGCCGGGGCAACGGCATGCAAGGGATCAAGCCTTACTCTTACTGCAAGCGGTGGAACCGATGGCAGTTACCGGTGGTATGATTCCCCCACATCGCAACAGGCGATCAATGGCCAACTGAACAGTACATTCCAAACTCCGGTGATCTTTGCAACTACCACGTTCTATGCTGCTATAGCCAATGTCACTGGCTGTGCCAGCGCACGCACGGCAGCTGTCGCAGCCATTACACCGATCACTAAACCAACAATAACCTCAGGCGGCACGATGTTGTGCGGTGTGAACGCTATAACCATATCAGGTCCGGCAGGATTCGCGGCGTACAACTGGTCGAATGGCGCGTCGGCACAAAATATCGATGTGAGCTTCGCAGGATCTTATGCGCTCATCGTCGAGGATGCAAACGGATGTCAGAGTCTTGCGTCGGACCCGATCGTGATCACCACCGGAAGTGTGGCAAAGCCTGTGATCAATGCAAGCAAGACCAAACTTTGCTCGGCCGATGACCAGATCATCCTTGCAGGTCCGGCCGGCTTCGCGAGCTACGAATGGTCAACCGGTGCAACGACACCGACGTTGACTGTGACAACAGAAGGCGTATACTCGGTGCGGGTTGTCAACTCATCGGGTTGCAAGAGTGAATCTTCCGATGACTTCGAAGTAACGATCGGGGCCGAGGTACCAACGATCTCTGTTGGAACCGATGTACTGGTATCGTCGCCCGCAAAAACATATCAATGGTATTATGGCGACTTCAAAATACCCGATGCGACAAAGCAGTTCCTCAAATACAACCCATTCCAGTATGGCACATATGCCGTGAGTGTGACCGACTTCTCGGACTGCGCTGCGACGTCGGCTTTGTTGGTGAACCTCGTGACTGCTGCCGAGCACCCGGAGGCGAATAGCATCGTGTACCCGAATCCGTTCACGGAAGTGCTTGTAATGAATGCCGACGTCGACGAGGCGCGACTGTTCGACACAACCGGTAAGCCGATCAAGGAGCTGGTGAGGGGCGACAATGATGTGTCCTCACTCGCGCGTGGTCTGTATTTGCTAAGGATCAGAAAAGGAAATGAATTCAAAACAATAAAGGTTTCGAAATGAAAATGATCAGAATGTTGAGCCTGTCATTCCTATTCATGTCGGGCTGTGGTCCCGACCTGGAAGATTGTGAAAGCAAGGCAGACGTACTCGAGGGCGTTTGGATCGTGAAAGAAGTTTACATCGATGACGTTCCGCAGGAGCCGACCAATTACAAAGCTTATCGCCTGAATCTGAAAAAAGAAGGTGCGTATGAACGCACGCAGCCCGCAGGGTTTCCAGATTCCGGAAGCTGGTCGCTTGCGAGCAGCCAGACCGTACTTGTTCTGGCACCCGGTGTTTCGCCCGAACAGGAAAATTATGTGATAGAATCATTCGACCTGCGTGAGCTTGTGCTGGTGTTGAATCGCAGCAGCTCGAAAGCAGGCCCTTCCAAGATCAGGTACGTTTTAATCCCCGAGTTATGAGAAATTTTTACCTCATCATCTTAATGTTTATTGCCGCCCCAGCTGCAGCCCAGTTCTCTTTGGGTCTCAAAGCCGGTGTGTCGCTTTCCGATTACACCGTGAAGACGAAATACAACAAGTCAAACAAGGGCGGCGTAGCGGCCGGTATTACGATGATGAACACCATCGGAACAAACATTGGCATTCAGGCCGACGTGATGTACGTCCAGAAAGGCTACAATCACCAGATCTGCAACCAGTGCTACGATAAGTTCACCAGCACTTTCATCGAGGTTCCGCTCACACTGCGATATTCATTCTATCTTCCGAAGATCAGTCCAAAGCTGGCAAACCTTAAAGCTCACGCCTCGGGTGGAATTTATTTCTCGCGATGGCTGAATGCCAAATACGAGACTAAGATCTTCGACGACAAGATCAACGAGGACTATACTTTTTCGGGTGAAAGCCGTGCCGACTTCGGGCCAAATGTCGGGGCGGGCCTGGAATACGCCTTATTTTCGGGTGCCCTGGTGTTTGATTTCAGGTACAGTCTGGGCCTGGTAGACATGAGCGCGCCGGGCAGCACAAATGCCCAGAAAAACCGTTCGGCGATCCTAAGTCTTAGCTACCTGAAGTCGTTCTGAATTGCTACTTTGAACAAAAAACTTTCCGATGATCCGAAAAACTGTCAAAATCCTGTCTTTAGCTGCATCGGCTTCAATCGTTTTATTTGGATGTCAAACCGGCACCAAGGAAGAGGCGAAGTCTGAAAATGCGCCCCCGGTTGCCGAAAAGGTACCGCATGCGTTCGAAGAGAACGGTGGTTCGCGAGTGGATAACTATTACTGGATGAAACTGTCTGACACCCAGAAGAACGCGGAGCAGAAGGATGAGCAGACCACGAAAGTTCTCAATTACCTGACCGCCGAGAACGATTATCTGAAGTCGGAGATGAAAAAAACCGAAGCGCTCCAGGAGAAAATCTACAACGAGATCGTTGGTCGCATCAAGCAGACCGACGAATCGGTTCCGTACAAAGACAACGGTTACTGGTACTACACCCGTTACGAACAGGGACAGGAATATCCTATCTACTGCCGCAAGAAGGGAGAGCTTACCGCATCGGAAGAGGTTCTGTTGAACGTGAATGAGATGGCGAAAGGACATAGCTACTATTCGGTCATTGGCCTCGACGTGAGCGAAGACAATCGTCTGCTCGCATATGCTGAAGACAGTGTGAGCAGGAGACGTTATACGATTTATGTGAAAGACCTGCAAACAGGTAAGATCATCGATACCCCGATTGCCAATACAGAAGGCAACGTGACATGGGCCAACGATAACAAGACCTTCTTCTTCACGCGGAAAGATTCGCTCACGCTGCGTTCGAGGTGGATCGTAAGACACCAGCTGGGAGCAGATCCTAAAAAAGACGCGCCGGTCTTCGAAGAAGCGGACGATACGTTCTACACAGGCATTTATAAAACCAAGTCCAATAAGTTTCTCGTAATCTGGTCGGGCAGTACGCTCACGAATGACTACCAAATCCTGAATGCAAACACGCCGATGGGGAAATTCAGCCAGTTCACGAAACGCGAGAGCGGCCTGGAGTATTCGATCGACCACTATAAAGACAAATTCTATGTCGTTACCAATCTCGATGCGAAAAATTTCCGTCTGATGGAGACGCCGGATTCAAAGACGGCAAAGACAAACTGGAAAGAAAAGATCGTTCATCGTCCGGATACCTTGCTGACCGGCATAGAGATATTTAATAATTACATGGTTGTCACTGAAAGAGCGCGAGCCAGTACATTGATGCGTGTCGTCGATCAGACTACCGGTCAGAAGCACTACCTGAATTTCGGCGAAGCGGCATATACCGTATATCCGTCGATCAACGAGGAGTTCGATACGGATCTGTTGCGTTATGGCTATACATCGCTTGCTACGCCATCGTCGACGTACGATTACAATATGAAGACGAAAGAGCGGACCCTGAAGAAGCAGACGGAAGTGGTGGGAGGTTACAATCCCGACGACTACAAGACCGAGCGGCTCTGGGCAACGGCAGATGATGGAACGGAGATCCCAATATCGATCGTGTATAAAAAAGGAATGGAGAAGAACGGTAAGAATCCCACGTTGCTCTACGCGTATGGATCGTACGGTTCAAGCACCGACCCTACTTTCTCGATACCACGCCTGAGCTTGCTGGATCGTGGATTCGTTTATGCGATCGCCCATATCCGCGGTGGACAGGAAATGGGCCGTCAATGGTACGACGACGGAAAGATGTTCAAGAAGAAAAACACGTTCACTGACTTCATTGATTGCTCGGAGTTCCTGGTTTCAGAAAAATACACCAGTCCCGACAAACTTTTTGCACAGGGCGGCAGCGCCGGAGGATTGCTGATGGGCGCCGTCGTGAACATGAGGCCTGATTTGTATAAGGGCGTGGTGGCAAAAGTTCCTTTCGTTGACGTGATCACGACCATGCTCGACAAGGATATTCCTTTGACGACAGGTGAGTTCGACGAGTGGGGGAATCCGGAGAACCCCGAGTCGTACATGTATATGCTGGAGTATTCGCCTTACGACCAGGTGAAGGCGCAGAGCTATCCGAACATGCTGGTGACGACAGGCTTGCACGACAGTCAGGTGCAGTACTGGGAGCCGGCGAAGTGGGTGGCGAAGTTGAGAGAGATGAAGACGGATAACAATAAGTTGTTGTTACGCACCAACATGGAGACGGGCCATGGTGGCACGACGGGGAGGTTCAGGGTTTACAAGGAGATTGCGCAGGAGTATTCTTTTATTGTGGACCTGGCGGGAATAAATAATTGATTCTATTGTAAGGTTTACCGTACGCGTTTCGGGTGCGGTAGTTTTTTAGTGCATCTAAAGCAGATACTTTGGGTGCACTAATTTTTTTAATATGGATTACAACAAAAAAGCCTACGATCTTCTGATTGAGTACACCTCGAAGACCGACAAATTGGATGAAAACATGAATAGGGGGTTCGCGAATGTGCACGCACGAATTGATTCGCTTGATGCCCGCATGGAAGAAGGCTTCGCCAAAGTTGACGAACGTTTCAAAAAAGTGGATGAAAGGTTCGACAAGATGGACGAACGCTTTGATCGAATGGATGAGCGCTTTGACAAGACGGATGAGCGCTTCGACAAGATGGATGAGCGCTTCGACAAGATGGACGAGCGCTTTGATAAGATGGATGAGCGCTTCGACAAGATGGATGAGCGCTTCGACAAGATGGACGAGCGCTTCGACAAGATGGATGAGCGCTTTGATAAGATGGACGAGCGCTTCGACAAGATGGATGCGCGTCTTGATAGAATGGATGCGCGCTTTGACAAAATGGATGCGAGTCTCGACAGGATGGAGAAGCGATGGGCAGAAAACGACGATAAGTTCGATCGTATTATGAACGAACTAAGCAGCCAAAATCGCCGCATCACCATTCTCGAGTCGAAGCGATCTTCCTGAATCAAAAAGGCCGGACTAATCTCCGGCCTTTTTTATTTCTTATCCTATTATTTATCTCCTACCCTTACCAAAGTCGTAACTCACTTCATCCTCGTAATCTCCTGCAATGCCCGTTTTACAAAGGACGGCCCTTCGTAAATGAAACCGGTGTACACCTGCACCAAATCGGCACCCGCCTTCAGTTTTTCGACCGCGTCTTCAGGCTTCATGATCCCTCCCACGCCGATGATCGGGTACCCGGGACCTAGCTTCGCGCGCAGGTAAGCGATCACTTCCGTCGATCGTTCGCGGACCGGCTTCCCGCTCAGTCCACCGGCGCCGATCCGAGCAACAGCGTCTTGCGAAGTAGCTAACCCTTCACGTGAAATGGTAGTATTGGTAGCAATCACCCCGTCTGTTCCCGATTCCCTGAGTATGTCTACGATATCATCCAATTGCGTAAGGGTAAGGTCGGGCGCGATTTTCAGCAGCACGGGCTTAGCCTTCGGTTTGCTGTTACTCAGCATCTTCATCGCGAGCAGCAATTTCTTCAGCGGCTCTTTCTCCTGAAGGTCGCGCAAGCCCGGGGTGTTCGGCGAGCTCACATTTACAACGAAGTAATCGACGTATGGATAAAGTGTCTCGAAACACGATTCGTAGTCTTTAATGGCATCGTCGTTGGGAGTCGCTTTATTCTTGCCGATGTTACCTCCGACAACGACGCCAGGCCGGCGTTCCTTCAGTCTTTCGGCAGCATGGGCTGCTCCTTTGTTGTTGAAACCCATCCGGTTGATGAGAGCCTGGTCGGCAGGCAATCTGAATAGCCGCGGCTTGTCGTTACCCGACTGCGGCTTGGGCGTTACGGTGCCGATCTCGATAAACCCGAATCCCAAAGTTGACAGCTCATCGATGAGGCGCGCGTCTTTGTCGAAGCCCGCAGCAAGGCCGACAGGATTGCTGAATCGTATGCCGAATAAATTCTTCTCAAGGCCGGCATGCTGCCGCGAGAACAACGCAACAAGCAAACTCCTGACACCGGGAATTGCACAGCATACTTTCAGGAAATTAAAAGTGAGGTGATGGACGGTCTCCGGATCCACCAGGAACAACAGGGGCCGGATAAAGAGCCGATACATTCTTATTTTATTCTGCCTTATTTTTTCTTCTTCTTCGGCTTGATGGAGAATTTCTTGAACCCTTTAGCCACAACTTCCTCGATCATCGTATTTGCATTGGGTGAATTTGTCGACGTGACGCCGTTGACCCTCCAGACTAAAAAGTTATTCCTGTCGTTCATGTCGATCACGAAACTGCTTTGTTCATAGTCCCTGGTAACCACGCCCGCACCGATGCCGCCCGTGCCGCTGCTTTCAAGATTGCTTCGTTCGAGCGACCCGATGATGTAGGAGACATTGAGGTCACCGAGTGAATCGGTCTGTGTCAAGCCTTTGTCGATGAGCTCGGACGCGATGGCATCCTTCACCCATTTGTGAAGTTTTTGATCGTCGACCTTTCGCTGGTCTTTTGGGGTAATGATCTCCGCCTCGCCGATCGAGAATGTTTTGTAGATGCTAAAATCCCGGTTCTTGTCGTATTCCGCCTGGATATCCTGGCCAAAAGAATCCGCCATTCCCGCCAGGAAGAATAGAAAAGTGAACGATTTCCGCATACCCAAAGATAGGATTTTTTTAGCTCAGCTTCGCGGATGAAACTCCTGTATAACCTGCCTCAGGTAATCCCTGTCGAGGTGGGTATAGATCTCGGTGGTCGTAATGGATTCATGGCCAAGCATCTCCTGGACGGCACGCAGATCGGCGCCTCCTTCGATCATGTGTGTGGCAAATGAGTGCCTGAAGGTGTGTGGACTGATCGACTTCTTCAGGCCGATACGTTCCGCAAGATCTTTGATGATCAGGAACACCATCACCCTCGTCAGTTTTTTGCCCCGGCGGTTGAGGAACACATGGTTCTCGAAACCTTTCTGTACCGGCACATGAACCCTGACCTCATCGAGATAACTCTTCAGGAATTTGAACGCATCCTTCCCGCAGGGCACCAACCGCTCCTTGTTGCCTTTACCGATCACACGCAGAAACCCGATATCGAAATAGACGTTACCTCTCTTCAACTCTACCAGCTCCGACACGCGCAGCCCCGAGCTGTACAGCACCTCCAGCATCGCGCGGTTACGCGCCCCTTCAGGCTTCGAAAGATCGATCGCCTCCAGCAGCTTGATGATCTCCGGATACTCGAGGGTATCGGGCAGCTTGCGGCCCAGCTTTGGGCCTTCGAGCAGGGCCGTCGGATCGTTCTCGACCAAATCCTCCACCATCATGAACTTGAAGAACGATTTGATGCCTGAAAGTATCCTGGCCTGGCTATGGGCACTCATCCCCAGCTCATTGACGTATTCGATGAATCCCTGCAGTTGGCGGGCCGTCACTTTCAACGGACTTACCGAGGGATGGCTCATTTCCATGAACTGGTTGAGCTTTTCCACGTCGCGGGTATATGCCTGGATGGAGTTCTCCGACAGCGACCGTTCAAGTTTCAGGTAGTTTGAAAATTGTTTTATGTAAGAGTTCCAGTTCATGGATCGTTGTCAAATTACTAATTTCGAACATGAAAAAGATCCAGATCATCAACGGCCCTAATCTCAACTTGCTCGGGAAACGAGAACCCTCCGTTTACGGCAGCAAGGGGTTCGAAGAATACCTCGGTGAGTTGAAAAAAAGATTCGGAGACTGCGACATTCAGTTCTACCAGTCCAATGTCGAAGGTGAGCTCATCAATAAGCTTCACGAGGTCGGATTCTCGTTCGATGGAATCGTACTGAACGCCGGCGCCTATACCCATACCTCCATTGCCATCCACGATGCCATCGCGTCCATTAAAACTCCGGTTGTGGAAGTTCATATTTCCAATGTGTATGCGCGCGAAGAATTTCGTCATGTAAGTCTCATCACTTCGAAATGTGCGGGACTGATCACCGGCTTCGGGCTCGAGGGGTATGCGATGGCAGTCGGATTTATCAACCGGTCATGATCTCGTTCTATCCCGGCCCTTCCCGCGTTTACGATGAGATCCCCAGGTATGTAAAGGCCGCACACAAAAAGGGAGTTCTCTCGATGAATCATCGCAGCGATGAGTTCATGAAACTTTGTGAGAAGACAGTGACCCTTCTGAAAGACAAACTTTCCATACCAAAGTCGTATAAAGTCTTCTTCCTTTCTTCCGGTACGGAATGCTGGGAAGTGATCGCCCAATCACTCGTTACCACGGGAAGTCACCATATATATAATGGCGCGTTCGGTGAAAAGTGGTTCGAGTACACCCGAAAGATCCGGCCCGAAGCTCAAAGTCATCCGTTCGGGCGGGAAGAATCGCTCAACCCGGAAGCGTGCGTTTTCAATGACGGCGATTTTATCTGCCTCACTCAAAACGAGACATCGAACGGCACCCAGGTTGGCAATGAAATCATTGCGCGAATTAAGTCTGCTAATCCCAAACACCTTGTTGGAGTGGATGCCACCTCGTCAATGGCGGGAATATTCCTCGACTTCTCTTCAGCCGACGTATGGTTTGCATCAGTGCAGAAATGTTTCGGGCTGCCGGCCGGCCTATCGGTCATGGTGTGCTCACCTGCGGCCATCGAAAAAATCAAGTCCAAAGGCGAGGCGGAGCATTATAATAGTATGACCCTGCTTGACAGTATGATGGACAAATGGCAAACGCCATGCACGCCAAACGTGATGGCCATCTACCTGCTGATGCGCACGCTGAAAGAGGCCGATAACATCGCGCAGACGGACGCGATGCTGCGTTCCCGTTTCGAGGCGTGGTCGAAACTTTTGAAAGTGAGCAAACGCCTGCAGCCGCTGGTGAAGAACGAAGCCGTTCGTTCCGTTACAGTACTCGCTGTGTCGATGAAGGAAGGCGGCGACATGGCGGCTCTGAAATCGAAAGCGAAGGCTGCCGGTTTTCTGCTGGGCGAGGGATATGGGAGCCTGAAAAAAGACACGTTCCGCATCGCGAACTTCCCCGCCATACGCCGAAAGGAGATCCAAAAACTGATGCGTTTCCTGATGCGTCACACCTGACGAAAACGCGTTTTGCAATCGATTCCCGAGGGATGTACGAAGTGCGAAATGCGAGGTGCGACGCCGGGAGTCATCGCACTTTGCACATTGCATCCCACACACAAAATAGTTAGCTTTTTTCGAAAATATTCAGACCTTTGGGGACCTTTCCACGTTCAGATGAATCTGAGGACAAGTAAAGTGTTGAAATATTTCGCCATCCTGCTTTTCTCGTTTGAGATGATCGCGCCGGCGTTGATACCCGCCGCCGAACAGCCACAAGACGTTTACGAAAGCGAGTCCTACACGAACGCGACTCATCCCACCAATCTGATCTCTTCGCTCCTCTTCGAGGAGAACACCGGTGAGGAAGAAGAAAGAGAATCTAAAGACAAGCACACTCTCTATTTGGTTGATCTCGGTTTCGACCGCGTGTTCATCCAGCTTGGAACAGCCGAAACCCGTCAAACCTCATGGACAGAGCCGCATAAAAAATCTGCTTCGCAGCCGCTCTTTGCCCTATTCCATTCATACCTGATCTGATCAGCTTACCAATCGGAACGTTCCTCGTTCCTCATTTCCCTTTTGAACAGTTCAAAGGGACAAATGAATCTCTGTTCAATTCTCAACGGTAAGTTGCATTAATCATTCAAATGAAAACTATTGAAATCCCTAAAGATGGATTAGAGGGCCTGAAGCAAAACTGGCGCGTGGACGCGCTGTCAGGGTTCCTCGTCTTCCTATTAGCACTTCCTCTTAGTCTCGGCATTGCAAAGGCAAGTGAGTTCCCCGCGGCGATGGGTGTTCTCACCGCGATGATCGGCGGTATTGTTGTAGGCATCTTCCAGGGCGGCCGTCTCACGATCAAGGGCCCCGCCGCCGGACTTATCACAGTTTGTTCCGGCGCGGTCATTGGACTCGGCGGCGGCTTGATCGGTTGGCACGCGGCCTGCGGCGTTATCGTCGTTACCGCCATTATCCAATTCCTCTTCGGGGTTCTTAAATTCGGATCGCTCAGCGACTTCTTTCCGCACTCGGCAGTGCATGGTATGCTTGCTGCTATCGGTGTGCTCATCTTCGCCAAACAATTCCCCATTCTGCTGGGTGTCGATCCGGCATTGTCAAAAGGTCTCAGCCCGATACAACTTTATCTTCACATCCCCGAGTTCATCGCCAACGCGACTCCTAACATAGCATTGATCGGTATCATCAGCTGCCTGGTGTTGTTCGGTCTGCCCGCGCTGAAAGTCAATGCTCTCAAGAAGGTTCCCGCTCCGATGCTGGTGTTATTGCTTGCGGTCCCGATAGCGATGGGGTTGGATTTCAAAACAAACTTCCCGAACGCGCTGGTGAAGATCGGCAACTTCTGGCAGGATGTTACTTTTAACACGACGTTCGATCAGATCGGGTCGTTCGTGTTCTGGAAGTTCGTCTTCATGTTCCTGTTTGTGAACAGCCTCGAGTCGCTTCTAACAGTAAAAGCTATCGACGGCCTCGACCCATGGAAACGCAAGTCGGATTACAACACAGACCTTAAAGCCCTGGCGGTCGGAAACGGCTTGGCGGGTTTGTTTGGCGGCTTGCCGATGATCTCAGAGGTTGCACGTAGTTCGGCTAATGTCGGTTACGGTGCGCGTACACGGTGGGCGAATGTGTTCCATGGCGTGTTTCTTCTCGTCGCGATGCTGGCTCTCATCCCCTTTATCGAGATGATCCCCAACGCCGCCCTTGCAGCGATGCTGATCTCCGTATCATACAGGCTGGCGAATCCCAAAGAATTTATCGGCGCTTATAAGATCGGCGCGGAACAACTGGTGATCTTCCTTGTAACGATATTCGTAACGGTTGCGGAAGATCTTCTGCTCGGTGTGGCAGCAGGCATCCTGGTGAAATTCATCTTTCACATTGCCAACGGCGCCCCGGTGGGAAGCCTGTTCAAGGCGAAGTATGCATTAGCCGAGCACGGCGACGTATACGACGTGAAAGTAAAAGACTCGGCGATCTTCTCGAATCTTCTCGGTTATCAGAAAATGTGGAAGGGTCTGAAGCCCGGCAAGAAGATCGTGTTCGACTTCACTGATGCAAAGCTCGTTGATCATACGTTCCAGGAAGCCCTTCATCATTTCGAAGAAGACTATCATGTCACCGGCGGCACGGTCAAGATCACAGGATTCACAGCGCACAAGGCGTTCTCGGCACATCCTCTGGCTGCGAAAAAAGCTACTGCCGGTGTGGCCGGGGTTATCCAGCTCGAGCTCAATGAAAGGCAAGTGTCGTTGCGCAGCTTTGCTGAGGCAAACGACTACACGTTCTATCCTCAGAAAGTCAGGAACCCGCTCAAGTACAAGGACTTCCCGATCCAAAACGGTGGCGCCAGGATCCTCTACGAAGAAAATGTACTGAGCCGCTATACCGACCTGGCGAAAGTTGAAGTTGCCGACATGACTCTTACCGAAGGTGCATTGCAGGCAAAGAGCGACACGCACATTACGGTAGCCCATATCTCCGAAACAGACATGCCGATACCGGACTTCGCGTTGGAGCCGGAAGGACTATGGTCCAAGTTCTCGGAACTGGTGGGAGGAAAAGACATAGACTTCATCGACCATCCTGATTTCTCTAAGAAATACTACCTGCGTGGCAATAATGAAGCGGCTGTACGGGAGTTCTTCTCCGAAGATCTCGTCCGTTTCTTCGAAAGCCACGATGAAGTTCACGTGGAGTGCCACCGGCACAGACTGCTCGTTTACATGAAGCGGGATCTATTGGAATTACCTGCGATCGAAGCCCTGGAGAAATTCTCCGAAGATCTCATGCAGGTCATCAATCAAAAGCAAAAAACGGCGCAAGCTGTTTAAAAGGGTGACCGGGTATCCGCGCCCGGCCCCTTTTTTTATCTTTAAAATATTTTCTCAAACAAATCATTGATATGAAGCGCCTGATTCATGTATCGATATTGGCAAGTTTTTGCGTTACCGCGTTTGCGCAAGACCAGCCGAAACCAGAACCCAAAAAAGAAATCACCGAACTCCGGCTCAACCTGAACGAAGAGGGAAGTCACTATATCAAAGGCACATTCTCAAACCAGGTGTGGTTCCGTTTCAACCAAAGCAATCCCGGAACCACCTCACTCGGCGACCCCAAAGATCAAACCTTTGACATCGGATTACGAAGGACACGCTTTCAACTTTACGGTGAGCTCACCGATCATGTCGGTTTCTATTTCCAGTTCGGTCAGAACAACTTCAACTGGCTAGCCGGTCAAAACGGATCCAATAACGGTAATCGTAAGGTCCAGGTGTTCATCCACGATGCCCTTGCTGAGTATCGCATCAAGAAACACAGCGACATCTTATATCTCGGTGGCGGTCTTACAATCACCAACGGTCTCAGCCGGTTCACTCAGCCTAGCGTAAGTAGCATTATGAGCATGGACGTGCCTGTATTTCTTCAGGCTACCGTAGACCAGACCGATGAGTTCTCGCGGAAACTGAGCATATATGCCCGTGGACAGGTCGGCCGTCTCGATTATCGCCTTGTAATGTCCGACCCGTTTCCGGTAACATCGAATGGCAATGCACAGGCGGCCATCGGGCCCAATTCCAACTTCGCGTACAATCATCACAACAAGCAATACCAGGGATTTTTTGTCTGGAACATCTTCGATAAGGAACCCCACACAACTCCTTACATGGCAGGCTCCTATCTCGGAAAGAAAAAAGTACTGAATATCGAAGCTGGTATTATCTCACAGAAAGATGCCATGTGGACCGGAGACCTGGTCACACAGACCTATCACAACCTGAGCCTTTGGTCAGTAGCCTTGTTCTACGATGCGCCGGTAAACAGTGAAAAGGGAACCGCATTCAACGCTTACGGAGGATATTTCCATACCGACTACGGACCTGGATACCTTCGCTACAACGGCCAGATGAATCCAACCAACGGAACCACGATCGCAGGGGCACCCGGCGGCAGCTTTGGCAATGCCTATCCAATGTTTGGAACCGGCAATGTGATCTACGCACAAGCAGGATACCTCATGAGACGAGACCTCCTCGGAGAGAACGGGACACTCATGCCATATGCTACCATCCAGAGTGCAAATTATGACCGCCTCAACAAGCAAATGACAGTCTACGCGGTAGGTATGAACTGGTTGATCAAGGGCAACAACAGCAAGATAACTTTGGATTATCAAGTCCGCCCGACCTACTCTCCAGTTGGAACGGAGCTTATAAAGGATAGCGGGATGAGGAGCCAGGTGGTGGTGCAGTACCAGATCCTATTTTAGTAGCAAGTAGTAAGTAGTAAGTAGCAAGTAGTGAGCGGCCAAGTAGTTAAAGAGGCACGCCCGCGGGAGTCAGACTCCTTACTACTGGCCACTTACTACTGACTACTTAACTGACTTACCACTATATTTACCGGATGTTCGACATCAAAGAGATCTTCTCCGTCACCCTCATCCTCTTCTCCGTCATCGACATCCTGGGTTCACTCCCCTTCATTATCATTATCCGGAAACGGGAAGGTCGGATACACGCCGAAAAGGCTACGATCATCTCGGCGATATTGATGGTGGGCTTCCTCTTCCTGGGCCAGAGCATCTTCGGCCTCGACGTGGAATCGTTTGCCGTCGCCGGCGCAATCGTCATCTTTATCGTGGCCATGGAAATGATCCTGGGAATGACCTTGATCAAGGAAGATCCGGATGCCCAGGGTTCGGGGTCGATCGTTCCGTTAGCCTTTCCGCTAATTGCGGGAGCGGGGACGTTGACTACGATCCTGTCGATACGGGCGGTTTATTCTCAGGCGAATGTGTTAGTAGGAATTGTCGTGAACCTTATCTTCGTCTACCTGGTCCTGAGATCGTCGAGCTGGCTGGAACGTAAGCTGGGTAAATCCGTGTTTGCAATTTTGCGAAGGGTGTTTGGCGTGATATTGCTCGCGATAGCGGTAAAGATATTTAAAGACAACGTGAGGATCGGAGTATGATCAAGATATACACGGACGGAGCGGCACAGGGAAATCCCGGGCCGGGTGGATACGGGACCATCATGAAGTACGGCTCTCACGAAAAAGAACTGAGCCAGGGATACGAGCTTACCACCAACAACCGTATGGAACTGATGGCGGTGATCGCTGGCCTGGAGGCAATCAAAAGACAAGACATACCGGTGACGATCTATTCCGATTCAAAATACGTGGTGGAAGCGGTAGAGAAGGGCTGGCTTTGGGATTGGGAGAAAAAAGGTTTCGCCAAGAAGGCCAATGTCGACCTCTGGAAAAGATACATACCGTTACATCGGCGTTTAAAGCCGCGTTTTGTCTGGATCCGGGGTCACAATGGCCATGCCGAGAATGAGCGCTGCGACAGGCTTGCAGTGTTGGCTGCGAGTGGTTATGATTTGTTAGTGGATGAGGGTTATAAACCGAATTCTTAAACACAATTTTTAACACATAGATCACATAGGCGAACACATGGTAACAAAAGGCTGTACCTGATCGTAACTGCTTATGTGCCCTCGGAATACGCCCTATTAAGTTCGCATTACCAGGGCACATAGTAATCACCCGGTTAATGACTAAAGCTAGTCTCTATGTGCACTCTGTGTTAAAACTGCATTCGTGTTAAGCGGCATTAGCTTAAGCCTCCCGCTCCGTCAATTCAATTCCGAGGGATTTCAGCTCGCTGAGCACGGGTTCATAAATATCCTTCGATACCGGGATCACCACTCCCCTTTCTTTGATCTTCTCCTGGATCAATAGCTTTGCGGCAATTCCCAGCGGAAGACCTACCGTCCTCGCCATGGCGGTATTCACCGAGTCGTGACCTTTCGCGACCAGCGACGCCTCGATCTTTTTTGAAACGCCATGGAGCTCATAACCGAACCGGTGCCACATCACCAC
The DNA here is from genome assembly GCA_035318625.1 of Cyclobacteriaceae bacterium. Lineage (GTDB taxonomy): Bacteria > Bacteroidota > Bacteroidia > Cytophagales > Cyclobacteriaceae > ELB16-189. The sequence continues at coordinate 109,248 of DATHEL010000009.1, read as the reverse complement.
GAGATCTTTATCGTTTGGCTGAAGTTTCCATTTCTTGTTGAGGACGTGTTCCAGTATTTGTGCTGGTGTGCCTTTCCCCAACCCGATCTTTTCTTCCGAGAACAATCCCGACCACGTGAGCCGTTGGATCTCACCACCGCTCAATTCAACGCCACAAGTTCTTGCGAGGGCAGACTGTAGGGTTACTCCTTTCCCGGTATTGACAAACGAATTCATGAAACCTTTATGTGTCATCGACGCCACCTGTTCCATCTCGTACGTATCCTCGCAGCAACCGAGCTGTACCAACACATTCCACGCTCCGCAAAAGCCTTTGTTGCGTAATGTTCCTCTCAGCATCGTGGTCACATCGTGCAGTCCGTACGTTTCGAGATACTTCAGGGAATCACGATTAGCATAGCCCTCGTATTCTCCATACCCGGGAACAGTCACCGGAGTGATCCTCGAGAACAGTTGCTGATATGGGATGTACTTGTACTGACCGTTGCTGAGAAATTTCGCAGTGCTCTGGCCGGCCATCACAACATTGCGGGCATTCCATGTGAACTTATACCTCCACGGGTTCTCAACATCTGTCTCCGGTGCGATGAGCCCGCCGGTAAACGATTCGAAGGATGTGATCTTCCCGCCCGACGAACGGATGCGGTCCATTACCTGCATGGCGCTCATGTGATCGATTCCCGGATCGAGGCCGCATTCGTTGAGAAACAAAAGTGACTTCGATCTCGCGGTGCTATCGAAGCCCTTCATCTCATCCGAGACGTAGCTGGCCGTCAGTAAATGACTGCCGGTTTCGAGACAGATCTTTGCAACGGACGGATGGAGGTGAGCCGGGATGAGTGAGACGACGACGGAAGACTGGGCGATAGCCTTCCGGCTCTCATCGGTGTTATTGATATCGAACCTGATCGCCTTTCCGTGAGGCGATCCGGCGAGTCTTTCCCGGGCCGCCTCCAAAGAGACGTCGCCAACGGTGATATCGATTGCACTGGCCGCTCCAAAATTCAACAGGTATGAGATCAGTGCAGAAGATGAACGACCTGCACCGAGAATGAGAATGGACGGCATATTAATAATGTTAGCAGTCATAAATATATGCTATCTTTAATTTACCTATGAAGGCCCCCGGAGTAGAAGAGTTCAAGACCGTAGAAGACCTGGATTCGGAGTCGAAATATCTGGTTCACAAAGCCAAAGAAGCGACAGTCCACGCCTATGCTCCTTACTCGAAATTCTTCGTGGGAGCCGCGCTGATGCTTGAAGACGGATCGATCGTTACCGGGTCGAACCAGGAGAACGCATCATACCCTTTGTGCATGTGTGCCGAGAGAGTAGCGTTATACACCGCAGCAAACACGCATCCCAACAAGAAGATCACCAAGCTTGCGGTGGTTGCCCATAAAAAGAATCATAAAGAGCTCACCTCCGCTACATCGTGCGGCGCCTGCGCACAGGTGATGCTTGAATTTGAAACCCGACAGAAGAAAACCTTCGAGGTCATCATGCTCAGTCCCGACAACAAGTGGCTTAAGTGTCATTCGGTATCGGAGCTCCTGCCCTTTGGTTTTACAGAGAAGAGTTTGTGACGAAGGACATCGACATTGCAGATCTCAAACGAATAGCCGGCGTCGTTCAATCGAGCCACGGTTACGACTTTCACAACTACGCAACATCTTCATTCAAAAGAAGAGTACAGCGGGTACTCGAAGTCCGGAAGCTGTCCGTCGAAACACTCGTGCAGAAGATCGAGACCCAACCGCAGTTCATGGAAGAGCTGTTGGGTGAGCTGACTGTGAACGTCACCGAAATGTTTCGCGATCCGGGTTTTTGGATCATCCTCCGCGACGAGATCATTCCGGGTATCCTCAAAACCGGCCAGCCCCTGAAGATATGGCACGCCGGGTGCTCGTCGGGTGAAGAAGTTTTCTCGATGGCCATTCTCCTTCACGGGATGCACATAACCAGCAACGTTACCATCCTCGCTACCGATCTCGATCCCAAAGTGGTGATGAAAGCCCAGGAGGGAACGTTCTCCATCAAACATCTCGAAGAGAACGAAAAGAATTATTCCAGACTGAATACCGGCAACAGTCTCAACACCTGGTTCCGGCAGGTAAAAGGCACCGCGTTTCTCAATCCCAGGTTGCTGGCGAACGTGAAGTTCCAGAAACACGACCTGGTGACCGGCGCGCCCGATGATACATTCAACCTTATCCTCTGCCGTAATGTGATGATCTACTTCAACCAGACATTGCAGAACGAGGTGCTCACCCGGTTTCACCGCAGTCTTTTTATGAACGGCTTCCTGGCCATCGGCGCAAAGGAATCGCTGATCTGGTGCGATGTCGCCAATAAGTTTGAGGTCTTCAACGGCACCGAAAAAGTCTACAGGAAGATCAAGAATTAAATGCTTAAATTTTCATTTTTTAGTCTATGCAAGTCTTACAACTGGATGGCACCCAACAGACCCCACAGGTAACATTGAACAAGGAAAAGGGCGTTTTCGAGTTCTCGGGACGGTCCCTGACCGACAACGCTATCGAGTTTTACCGGCCCGTCGTGGCGTGGATGACAGAATATTCCAAAAACCCCAACCCCCGGACGGACCTCGTATTCAAGATGGAATACATGAACACGTCGTCATCGAAGGCCTTATTCGACCTGTTCGCCATCGCCCAAAATATACCGGGAGCGAAGGTCGTCTGGTGTTTCCACGATGAAGATGAAGACATGGAAGAAACGGGGGAAGAATTCTCATCTCTCGTTAAAATACCCTTCGAGCTGAGGGCATACTGACCAGGCCTGACACATGAGTGAAGAAATACTTAAAGCCCTGACGCAACTCTTCGCCATCGTTACCAAACAGGATGGCGGTGTCACGGAGAACGAAAGGCAGTTCGTCATCAATTTCTTTCAGCAGGAGCTTGACCGGGAATCGATACCAGGCTACCTCGAGCTGTACGACAACTGGTCGGGCTACAAACTGCAGGGCGATGAAAGCCAGAAGAACAAGCTCACTTCTGTAAAAGACGCCCAGAAAACCCTTGCCATCTGCAAAAAGATCAACAGCAGCCTCACGCAAAAACAAAAAGTTGTTGTTCTCATCAAGCTGTTGGAACTCGTCGTCTCCGATAACCACCTCTCTCCCCAACGGATGGCGATTATCAACACCGTATCGACGGTCTTCCATATTGTAGCCGACGAGTACAAGCTCATCGAGACCTTCGTGATCTCGATGCTCGCTTCGGATATGAATTTCAGCGACATCCTGGTGGTGGATTCAGCTTCCAGCAGGTCGACCGACAAACAAAAACACGCTCATATCCATATCGAAGGCCACCTGATATTCATGCGGGTGAGCAGCGTCGACATGTACTTCTCGAAATACGTGGGGGAGGAAGCTAATATGCTGAACGGGTTCATCATGCAACCCAACCGCGTCTACCTGTTCTCACACGGAAGTACGATCAAAACACAGAACGGCGACGCCTTGTACTACAGCGACCTTGTGGGCGACTTCAACGAAGAGATCAAGACCACCAAGCTGTCGTTCAATGCCAATATCGAGGAGTTCCGTTTTCCCAACGGCGCAGTCGGTCTTCGCGACGTCAACATCTCCGAAGGACCTGGTAAGCTGATCGGCATCATGGGCGCCAGCGGCGCAGGTAAGACTACGCTGCTCAATGTACTCGCCGGCCTCGAACAGCCAGGCAAGGGTTCTATCCTTATCAATGGGTTCGATATCCACACACAAAAGAGTGAGATACATGGCGTGATCGGCTATGTTTCGCAAGATGACCTGCTGATCGAAGAGCTCACCGTTTACCAGAATCTTTATTACAACGCCCGTCTTTGCTTTGCCGATTTCTCTGAAGAGCAGATCAATCAACGGGTAATGGAAGTTCTCGAAAACCTCGGCCTTGATCAGAGAAAAGACCTGAAGGTTGGCAACCCACTTGAAAAAACCATCAGTGGTGGTCAGCGTAAGCGCCTCAACATCGCGCTCGAGCTCATTCGCGAACCGGCGGTGATGTTCCTCGACGAGCCGACGTCGGGACTGTCGTCCCGTGACTCGGAGAACGTGATAGACCTTCTCAAAGAGCTTTCCCTGAAGGGCAAGCTTATCTTCGTGGTCATACATCAGCCGTCTTCCGATATCTATAAAATGTTTGACAAGATGGCGATCATGGACACCGGCGGATACCCGTCGTACTACGGCCCGCCTGTCGAAGCCATCACGTATTTCAAAAAGGCCACCCTGCAAGTCGATAGCAACCGCGGCCAGTGTGAAACCTGCGGTAACGTGAACCCGGAACAGATTTTCAACATCATGGAGGCTAAAGTTGTCGACGAATACGGACAGCCCACCAACAAGAGAAAGATCGGTCCGCAAGGATGGCATGAGATGTTCCGCGCCCGCTTCAAGATGACGAAGGTGGAAGACCTCAAGGAAAAGCCTCCGAAAACATTGAACATACCTGGAAAGATCAAACAGGCATTCATATTCACCACACGCGACCTCCTGTCGAAACTCAGTAACAAACAATATCTACTGATCAACCTGTTGCAGGCGCCGTTACTGGCGTTGATACTCGCATTCATCATCCGTTATCGAAGCGCTCCGGGAGGAACGGGGTACAGTTTCCGTTTCAACGAGAACTTTCCCGCTTATTTGCTGATGTCGATCATCGTGGCTTTGTTCATGGGACTTACCGTGAGCGCCGAAGAGATCATTCGCGACCGGAAGATCCTGCGCAGGGAATCGTTCCTTAACCTCAGCTGGAACAGTTATTTATTGTCGAAGCTGATGATACTCTTCACGCTGTCGGCCGTTCAGACATTTACCTTTGCGGTGGTCGGCAATCTGCTGCTCGAAGTAAAGGGAATGACGTTGCCTTTCTGGCTGGTGTTGTTCACCACGTCGTGTTTTGCGAATGTACTCGGACTCAACATATCGTCGGCTTTCAAGAGCGCGGTTACGGTTTACATCATGATACCGTTGCTATTGATACCGCAGATGATCCTGAGTGGATTGTTATTCAACTTCGAAAAGCTGAACAGCCTGATCAGCACGAAAGGTAAAGTGCCGATCGTCGCCGACCTGATGGCATCGCGATGGGCGTATGAGGCGCTGGCTGTATACCAGTTCAGGAACAACGACTACGAGCGTGAATTCTTCGATTACGAGCGAAAGGAAGCCAGCGCCGACTTCAAAGCTGCCTATCTCGCCGACGATCTTATTGCCAGAAATCACGTTGTGCTGGACAACTTTAAGCTGAAAGACGACTCGAGCGTAAAAAGAGTTGCCCACGAGCTGACGATCATCCGTAACACGCTAGCCAATGAAGAGTTTCGCGAAGGCATCGAAAAAATCGACGTGAACGCTGCGCTACGCCCCGAAACTTATACGGAAGATACCGGGCTCATGCTGAGCACCTATTTCAACCAATACAAACGATATTACCAGAAGCTCTTTAATGAAAATGCATCGATGATCGAAAAGAAGATGGCATTCATTGAAAAGAGCGGAAGAAATGTATCGAATGAGAAAAATACGTATCGTAATGAAAGTCTGGCCGACTTGGTGAAGAACGTAACCGTCAAACAAAGGCTGCTGGAGTACAAAGGCAGGATCATCCAGCAGATCAACCCCGTTTTCCAGAACCCTTCGACCTCCAACCCGGTCAACTACAGGACCGCCTTTTTCTATCCCGAAAAGAACTTTTTAGGCACACCCATCAGCACTTTCACCTTCAACTTGCTGGTGATCTGGGGGATGAGCCTGCTGTTCTACATAACTCTCTATTTTGAACTGTTCCGAAAGGTCGTTTGGCTCTTCGGTCAACTCAAATATGGCTAATACGCCTCCAGAAGGCCTTAATTACTGAACCCGTCGTCAGGCGACCCATCCTCCTTTATTTTGGTTCGGCCGGGTGTTTTTCTATTTTTGTATACACCTTAATTCACGTCCATGAAATACGTTTTAGCAGGAGTTTTATCCGCCATTATAATTGCTTGCGGCTCGGGTAAAAAGACAGACGAACAGGCATTCCTCAATAGCCTGGACTCCGCAAAAACCGACACCAGCAACATCGACGACGAACTGATTTCGGGCGTTCTCCAAGGTATTCCCAGCCCCATTGAAATTTCGGTGCTCCTGAAGCATTCCGGCCGCAAATACGACCAGACGATGCTCAACTCACCCGACAACCTTCCTAAATACAACAACAACTACAAGATGGCCCTTAACCTGGGCATTTATGGAACCGACCTGGGCTATACCAACATTTACGAACAGAACCAGGACGGCATCAAATACTTACAGCCTATCGAACAGCTTGCAGAAGGTCTCAACATCGGTCAGTTTTTCGAGATCGAGACCATCGGAAGGCTCGCTGCCAACAGCAAGAACCTGGACTCGTTGCTATTGCTGACCACAAAGAATTTCAACGATATCAATCTTTATCTCAGCACACAAAGCCGCGCGAACCTGAGCGTGCTGTTGCTCACCGGCGGATGGCTCGAAGCGATGCACATCACCTGCCAGCTTTCGTCCAAGGATCCTTCCAACAAAGTTTTGCAAGACACCATCGGCGAACAACAGATCATTCTCGAACAGATCATTCTGCTGTTGAAGTTCTACCCAGCCGATGAAAGTATGGCATCCTTATTGAAGGACATGGAAAATCTGCAATCCGCATTCGAAAAGATAAAGATCACGACCACTTACAAGGCGCCGACGTCGGAAGTTGTGAATGGCGTCGTGGTTGTTAAAGACAATTCGACAACAACGGTAGACATCACACCCGAAGATGTCATCAATATCAAGAACATCACAAGCGAGATCAGGAACAAGATCATCGGCTAAACAACACCCAAAACCCTGAACCACTTTTTTACATGAAAAAGACAATTGTATTCGCCGCTTTCCTCCTGTTAGCAAGCTTCGTTTCACCCGACCTGGCTGGCCAGTGCGATTCCGAAGGATTCAGCAACGCCTGCATCCCTAAACTTGCCAGTGGATTCAATTTCCTGAAGAGCTACAAAGTCGACTCCGACGGTGGAGCAAAAGATAAGATAGAATTCAGCTACGTGTTCACGAAAGGCACCCAATATATGATCAACCTCTGCGCCGGTGGAACTGCTACCGACGGACTGGTTGTAAGCCTTTACGATGCCAAGAGAAATAAACTGGCGACCAGCAAGGTCAACGGTGAATTCATTTCGGCGATCGCCTACCCCTGCAATGCAACGGGGATCTACTACATCCAGTACACGTTCGAAGACCCGGGCGCAAAGTGTGGTGGAAGTGCCTTGGGGTTTAAAAGATAATTCGGAGACGCGTTCGGTGGCACTTGCTTTCCCACGAAGTGTCATTGCACGGCGAAGGCCGGGCAATCCCGGCGAAATCAACGTGCGACGCTTTTCATAGGATCTTCTCCTCTTTGCCTTTTCGGGGATTCCCCTTCGCTACGCCTGGGGAATGACACTCCGTAGCTACGCGTTTCTCTTCACCATGGTCGCACTCGCCTGCGCGGTCGGCAACACGACGAGGTCAGCTATAACCACATGCGCCGGCCTTGTTAATGCAAAAAGGATCACGTCGGCGATATCTTCAGCAACAAGCGGTGCAACTCCTTTGTAGACATTCGAAGCCCGGGCGTCATCGCCCTTGAAGCGCACCAATGAGAACTCGGTTTCCACCATCCCCGGGTGAATGGCAGTTACCTTGATCGAGTGAGCATTCAGATCTATACGCATTCCCCTTGTCAGCGCGTCGACGGCAAACTTGCTGGCGGAATAAACATTCCCGTTAGGGTACACTTCCTTTCCTGCAATGGAACCGATATTAATCACGTGGCCGGCCTTCCTTTCCACCATGCCGGGCAACACTTCCCGTGAAATATAAAGCAGGCCCTTCACGTTGATGTCCATCATCGCATCCCAGTCGTCCACGTTGCCCGACTGGATCGGGTCGAGGCCGTGAGCATTGCCGGCGTTGTTGATGAGCACATCCACATTCTTCCATTCGTCGGGCAGCGATGTCCAGGCTTTCGTAACCGCACCGCGGTCGCGCACATCGAATGAGAGCTCGATGACTTTGGTGAAAGCGGAAAGCTCTTTCGACAGCTTCCCGAGACGATCCTTCCGGCGGCCGCATATGATCAGTGAAAAGTTGTTCTTCGCCAGCAGCCTGGCGGTCGCTTCCCCGATGCCCGACGTAGCGCCGGTTATAAGAACTATCCTGTTACTCATTGCTTATTGGAAAATGAAATAGACGGCTACCGTGTTTGTATTTAACCTCTTGATCGGATCGCGGAACACACTGGGATCATCACCCAGAACGTTGGTCATTCCCCTGCTGTACCGGATCTCCTGCGAGAATTTGAACAGCGGGAAATAGAAATCGAACCCGATCCCGGCATCGGCTGTAATGTTGGTTTTCTTTACAGACAGGTTGGCGGTGTTCGACTGTACGTCGTTCTTACCCGATAGCTCGAACGCCGGCGTGAAGCCTCCGATCATATACATGCGGACATTCCCGCGTCGCAGGGACTTGTATTTCAACAAGAGTGGAAATTCCATCATCGTGGTTTCGATGAGCTGCTTTTGTTCCAGCCGGTCGGTGTATTGATAGAGGAGCTTGTGATCGTAAAAACCGGCCTTCGGCATCAAGCGCAAGTCGAGGACGTCGAACAATCTCATGTTCACAAGGAAGCCCAACGAAAATCCTGCGGATGTGGGCGCCATGACCGAGTGAAGCGTATCGTAATTTTGTGTTACAAATTGGTTGGCGTATTTCACCTGGTACCCTGCCGTGTGCAATCCGATCACGAAACCGTAGGAGATGAATCGTTCGTCGTAACGGGGATTATTTTCGCGCGCCCACTTGAATCGCTGGGCATTCGCGCTCAACGTCATGCAGAGAAGCAGTCCGGCTAGAACTACTTTGTTCCGGTGTAGATCGATGTAATGCCGAAAGTGAGTGGCTTGCATGCAGTATTTTTGTAACCTAACCGGTCGAGTATTTCTATAAATGCCGTTCCCCTGGGAAATGCGTGTATCGATTCAGGCAGGTAATCGTATGCACTTTTGTCTTTCGATACCATTCGCCCTATGATCGGTACAACGTACTTGAAGTACAGCCAATAGAACTCGCGAAACGGAAAACGATACGGCTTCGAAAACTCCAGCACTACGATCTTACCGCCGGGCTTCACGACCCTGAGCATCTCCGCAAGACCCTTCTCCAGGTTCTCGAAATTACGAACTCCGTAGGCAACGATCACCGCGTCGAACTTATTCTCTTCGAAGGGCAGATTTTCGGAGTCACCCCGCCGTAGCTCGATCTTCCCGCTAAGTCCTTTTTCTTCGATCTTCTTACGTCCGAGATCCATCATGCCGGTAGAGATATCGACGCCAATGATCTTATCGGGATCGAGCGACTTGATAGCCTGTATCGCAAAATCGCCGGTCCCGGTAGCCACGTCAAGGATCAACTTAGGCTTCAGCGCCTTCAGTTCCCGCATGGCTCGTTTGCGCCAATAAATGTCCACGCCAACGCTCAGAATGCGGTTCAACAGATCGTATCGCCAGCTGATGCTGTCGAACATTCTGGCTACCTGGGTCTTCTTGCCGGCGCTGTCTTCTTTGTACGGTACAACAGTCATAAAAAAGAAAACCAACGATAACAACCGTTGGTTACGAACGTCAAATGTATAACGTTTTTAGTTACCAATTATTTTAAATTCCACACGGCGGTTGATCTCCCGGCCGCCCGTTTCATCGTCGTTGCTGGCCAACGGACGGCTGTCGCCGTAGCCTGCTGCAGTAACGCGTCCTGTGTCGATTCCTTTGGATGTAAGGAACGTCCGAACGGCGGAAGCGCGGTCCTGTGAGAGTTTCTTATTGTATCCATCGGGACCGAAGCTATCGGTGTGGCCGGCGATCTCAAGCTTCATGTTCCCGTTCTGCTTCATCATCGTCTCAAGCTTGGTCAACTCGGCAAACGACTCCTGTTTGAACGTGGCCTTGTTGAAATCAAAATAGATGTTGTGAAGTACCTGTGTAACGCCGACAACAGGCTTCTTCAACTCCACGGTACGTGTCATTGTTTTCGCTTGCTCGGATGCACCTGAAAGATTGACCGGTGTGTTCTGAAAAACATATCCATCCTTTTCGATCGACAGCCGGTAGCTTCTGGGCTCTTCATCGGATATCGTGAAGTCATAGGCTCCTGGCCTGGTGTTCACCATGTCAACTACAACGTTGTCTTTTACCAACGTGAGGCTAACCTTTGCATCGAGTGGCGCCTTGCTGGTAGCATCGAATACCCTTACAGAGAACTTGAGGGGTATCTTTTTCTTTTCTCCGGCAACGGCAGAGTCCGTCTCAGGTTTTGGATCGTCCGGCAGCTGGATGCGATAGATATCGGAGTAGCCGAACCCATCTCCCCGTACCGAAGAGTAATATCCTCTCCGGCCATCCTTCGTGCTCACGTAAAACACATCGTTGTCGGGACTATTGATCGGGTATCCAAGGTTCTCCGGCTCCGACCATTTATTGGTAGCAGCGTCAGTAAGTGTCGACTTAAAGATATCGTACCCACCCATTGTCTTGCGACCCTTCGAGCTAAAGTATAAAGTCTTCCCTTCATAGTCGATGAAAGGACCTTCTTCATCCCACGCGGTGTTGATGCCGGGACCGAGATTCCTGATTCGTGTCCATTGACCCCGACTGTCTTTGGTAGTGACGTAGATATCCAGGCCACCGAGACCACCAGGCCTGTCGCTTGCAAAGTATAGTGAGTTACCGTCGGCGCTTAACGACGCGGACGATTCCGAGTAGGTTGAGTTCACAGCTTGAAGCGGTTCCAGAGGGCTCCACGAGCCATCGGGTTTGCGTGTGCTCTGGAAGATGTCGCCACCGCCGTCGTCCCTGTAGATCAACAGCGTATTACCATCCTTCGAAAGTGCAAGTGTCGATTCGTGAGTGGCGGTAGTAACCGGCGCTCCGATGTTCTTCGCGGGGTTCCATTTGTTGCCTGTCTTAGTAGTGATAAAGATATCTTCCCAGGGTTTGTTATCCGAGAACACGTTCTCATTCATGTTACCGTCCTTGCGGCGCGTAGTGAACACTAACTGGGTTTCGTCCTCATTCAATACAGGAGCATAATCCTCGTATTCAGAATTGACCTCTTTGCCGATGTTGACGATTGAGAAGTTTCCGGGGCTGGCCATGAATTCCTTTCCATTGCCGCATTCGGTAATCCTTCTGTCGGTTTCCTCGACCGACATGGAGTTGTCGGGAGGTGTTCCCTTGGAAGCTTTGGTCTTGTAACGGGTATAGAAATCGATCGCCCGGTCGAAGCCTTTACCGTACTGGTAGCTCTGGCCGATCCAGTATTCGAGGTCGAACCTGTATTTGGGAGCCTGCCGGTAAACCCGCATGAAATATTTGGTAGCCTGCTCCTGGTTGATGGTTTGGAGAAACAGATGACCGGCTTCGAAATTTGCCTTAATGGCGGTCGTGTCGAACTCGGCGGCCTGGATCATAACATCCCTGATTTCTTCCAAAGCGATAGAACCGGCGTCCATCATCAGCTGGGCCTGTTCCATATACGCTTTCGATTGCTCCTTATCCTGTTCTTGTGCAAGCACCGGGATGGAGAGGACAAATGAGACAGTCGAAAAAATCAGTATTCTTCTGATACTGTGCATTCTCATAAAAAAGTTATATCCAGTCCTGGGGGTTAGCTAGATTTGGGCAATTTAGGCAATTGAAGCCCGCCTAAATGACCGAATTCGATACATAAGTTACATAAAAATTACATCCCCCTTTTACCGATGATTGTCAAAAAAGCCGAGTTTGTTATCAGTAATACCAATCCGGGGTTGAGTCCAACTGACGGTTTGCCCGAGTTCGCATTCATCGGCCGCTCCAATGTTGGCAAGTCTTCGCTGATCAATATGCTGGTAAGCCGGAAGAATCTGGCGAAGACGTCGGGCACGCCCGGGAAGACGCAGACCATCAATCATTTCATCATCAACGACGCCTGGTACCTGGTCGACCTTCCCGGCTACGGTTATGCGAGCGTGGGGAAAACGACCAAACAGGCGTGGCCGGCGATGATAGAGAACTTCATCAAAAGAAGAGAGACCCTCCAGAACACTTTCGTGCTGATCGACGCGCGGCTCGAGCCCCAGGCCAACGACCTTGAGTTCGTGGGCTGGATGGGTAAGATGGAGCTGCCGTTCAGCATGGTGTTCACAAAAATCGACAAGCTTTCGAAGAGCGCCCTGAACAAGACCGCCACGACCTGGGCAGAGAAGCTCCGTCTGACATGGGAAGAGTTGCCGCCCGTGTTCTTCACGTCGGCGGAGAAAAACACCGGTAAGGAGGAGCTGCTGGAATTCATCGGGAGTATTTTGAAAAAATAATTTCTCACGGAAAGCACGGAAAGCACGGAACTTTGAAGCGGCGGTTTTCCGTGAGTTCCGTGCTTTCCGTGGGAGATTGCATTAATTTTGCCGCGTATGAAATTGACTGAAATCGCATCGGTATCCGGAAAAGGAGGGTTGTACAAGGTGGTGACGTCGACCAAATCGGGTCTCATCCTCGAATCGCTCGATGATGCAAAGACAAAACTGGTGGCCACGGGGAATCATCGCATCTCGATACTTCACGAGATCTCCATCTATACCACTACGAAAGAGGGCACGGCAGCGCTCGGCGACGTGCTTACGAAGATCCACAAGGCTTTCGGAAACGACCCTGGTGTCGATTCGGAGTCGGATCCCGCAGAGTTGAAAGCGTTCATTAAATCGGTGCTCCCGGAATTCGATGAAGACCGGGTGTATGTCTCCGACATGAAGAAACTCGTAAGATGGTATGGTATTCTAACGAAGTACGTACCGGAGCTTTTTACTGAGAGTTAATAGTTAAAAACTAAAAGTTAAAAGTTTAGTCCCGCAGCCCACTTTTAACTATTCACTTTTAACTATTAACTATTCACTTTTAGTTTAGAAGCCTCTACGACCATATTCGCAGACCCGACATAAAACGGCGTCCGCTCGTGAAGTGATGTCGGTGTGATCTCGAGGATCCTTCTCTTCCCGTCCGTTGCAATTCCTCCGGCCTGTTCGGCTATAAAGGCAAGGGCGTTACATTCATACATCAGTCTCAGCTTGCCGTTCGGCGATTTCGCTGTCGCGGGATAAATGTAAATCCCACCTTTGAGCATGTTGCGATGAAAGTCGGCAACGAGAGAGCCGATGTATCGCGCCGTATAATTTCTTTTCTTACAGTTTTCAAGGTAGTGACGGATATCGTCGCTGAAAGAATGTGCAAGTCCTTCATTGATGGAATAGATACTGCCATCGGTGGGCATTTTCATCTGCGGGTGTGAAAGAAAATATTCACCCAGTCCGGAATCGTAAGTAAAGCCGTTGGTACCGAAGCCGGTGGTATAAACCATCATCGTCGAGGAGCCATACAATACGTAGCCAGCGGCAACCTGCTTCGATCCTTTCTGAAGAATATCTTCATCGCTGACGTCGCTGCCTACCTTCGTCTTCCTGCGATAAATGGAAAATATCGTTCCGATGGAAACATTCACGTCGATGTTTGAAGAACCGTCCAGCGGATCGATGGCGATAACGTACTTGCCGTAGTTGTTGACATCGACACGTGCATCGGTCTCTTCGGAGATTACGGCGCATGCTTCGCCGCCTTTGGCCAGGGCTCTCGTGAAACGAATGTTGGCGAGTACGTCGAGTCTTTGTTGCTCGTCTCCGGCCATGTTGCTGGTGCCCTGAGCGCCTGCCAGGTCGATCAAACCCGCTTTATTCACTTCGCGGTTCACCACCTTCGAAGCCAGGGCGATATCGCGCAGGAGCTGTGAAAGCTCCCCGCTGGCGTATTGAAACTGGTCCTGATTATTTTTTATGAATCTATCCAAGGCAGTGCCAATCGGCTGCGCTATTCTGGATGCTTCTACCTGACGCGAATTCAAAGCTGTAACTTACATTTGCCTGATCACAAATATACCACGCAATCGTTTGAATAAATGAAGATTAAGGTTTTTAAGTTTGGAGGGGCGTCCTTACGTACGTCCGACGCGATTCGCAACGCTTCGAAGATCGTTGGAATATATTCGGAGGATCCGGAAGAAAAGCTCTTGATCGTGGCCTCGGCGATGGGCAAGACCACCAACGCCCTGGAAAAGCTCCTGGAATTGTCGGGCGCGGGAAAGTCGTTCGAAGCCCAGTGGCAACAGCTCCGCGATTATCATCTCGGTATCATGAAAGAGCTCTTCGCCGAAGACGATCCCGTTTTCAAAAAAATAGACGAGCAGTTTGAAAAGATAAAAGCCGGTGCCGCGGAGAAGGGTGATTACGATATGGTGTATGACCAGGTTGTCTCGCACGGGGAAATTATATCGACGATCATACTGGCATCTTTCCTCGCGAAAGATTTCCCGGTAGAATGGATCGATGCGACAAAGTATGTGAAGACCAACTCGAATTTCCGTGAAGCCAGGGTGCAATGGCCCGCGACAGAGAAGGCCATCGCCGCGCTCAAGTCCACACTCGCCAATAAGATCATTGTAACGCAGGGCTTTATCGGCGGCGAACCTGAAGGCAAAACCACGACGTTGGGAAGGGATGGCTCCGATTATTCGGCAGCTGTATTTGCGTCGGGGCTGGGTGCAGAGTCGGTGACGATATGGAAAGACGTGCCGGGAGTGATGAATGCAGATCCGAAACGTCTCGAAGGTGCCGTGGTGTTCGAAGAGCTTCCGTTCAAAGAGGCGGCAGAGATGACTTACTATGGAGCTTCCGTCATCCACCCGAAGACGATCAAGCCGCTGGCCAACCGGAACATTCCGCTGTACGTGAAAAACTTCGATGACCCGTCGCTACCCGGAACAAGGATCAACGAGTGCGTTGTCAAAGACCTCCCCCCTCTTATCGTGTTCAAGGAAAATCAGTGCCTGATCTCCTGCAAGGTGACGGACTATACATTTATCGATGAACAACAATTGAGCGCCATCTTCCAATCGCTGGCGAAGATGGATGTGAAGATCAATCTCATGCAGAATTCGGCGATCTCGTTTTCGTTCTGTGTCGACTTTCGTGAACAAAAGATCTTGAACCTGATCGAGGTATTAAGCGCTCAGTTTGAAGTGTACTATAACACGGGGCTTACGTTGATCACTATCAAAAATTTCGATAACAAGACTTTCAACGAGTTCAGAAAGAAACCAGGGATTATTCTGGAGCAGTCGTCGCGATCGACGCTGCAGTTGCTGATGAAATGAATACAATTTTAACACATAGGGCACATAGGAGAATACTATAGTCAATTATCTGCGTCTTTATCGAAGCCGGCTATGTGTCCTCGTGATGCAGATTCAAATCAGAGCGCATCACGAGGGCACATAGACAAGTTTCGATAAAAGCTGAGCCAGCGACTGATGTATCTCTATGTGTCCTATGTGTTAAAATGTATTTAAATGCATTAAAAAAAAAGCCCCCAACGTTTTGGGGGCCTCTAACCAAAAGGCGAATAAAAAAGTGTGCTATGCGAGTATTTATACTTCTTCCCGTTTCGTAGTAACCGGCAACACAAAACCGTTAAATTTGGCCGTTTTCTATGAAAAAAGTCCTTTTTGTTTGCCTTGGCAATATCTGCCGCTCGCCCCTGGCTGAAGCCATTTTCATTCATAAAGTAAAAGCCAAAAATCTCACGCACCTGTACTACACAGAATCGTGTGGAACCGCCAACTATCATATTGGCGACCGCCCCGACCACCGGACGATACGGAATGCGGAAAAGAACGGCGTGCTGATCGATCACCTGGGACGCCAGCTTTGTGAGGCGGATTTTGAAAAGTTCGACGAGATCTTTGTGATGGACCGAAGCAATTTCAACAACGCAGCAAGGGTCGCCGGTGTCCACAAGTCAAAGCTGAAGCTCATGCGTTCATTCGACCCGCACGGGATCGATGAAGAAGTGCCTGATCCGTACTATGGAGAAGAAAAAGACTTTCAGAATGTATTCGACATACTCGACAGAAGCATAGAAGCGTATCTAAACAAAAAAGCCGGCTGACGCCGGCTTTTTTGTATCTGCTATATTGATTAACGGACGTTGATACCAAACCCTACGCTGGCTGCATTATACTTTGCGAAAGTATAGTCACCGTGGAAGGCGATGGGTCCGAACTTCAGACGAAGGCCGAATGTGGCACGAGGTCCGTTGGCGTCGACGCCCAGCGTGAAAGGATCCTTTTCGTTCGCGTCAGTGGTGTCTCCGTCATCGTTAAAGTCATAATTTCCTTTAACGGCAAGTGTTGTTTTCGCCATGTTGACGCCAAAACCTGCGTAGCCTGTAAGCACCGACACTTTCTTGGAGATCAAGGCCTGTATGGTTGTTGCGGAGCTTACCATTTCCAGCTTCCCATTTGCACCGCCGGCGGTCATCCCAATATCAAACTTCATCTTTGTGTATCCAACGAATACCGACATGTCGAAAGGCAGCGCTTTAATGCCCGGTATCCATTGTTTGAAATCGTGCATCACGCCAACGCCGAACAACCCGAATTCTCCGCTCACATCGCCACCTGATAATTTTCCAAAATCGATCGTAGGAACAAATCTTACCTTAAGGTCGAATCCTTTCGGTAACCCGATGCCAAGATTGATAGTCGGCGTAGGAAAAAACTTGATGCCAATTCCCTGCGGAGCGGGAATTGATGTTGTGGGATTAGATTTCATTGAATAGGTCGCTCCCTTCTTTTCTCCGAATGCGGTCGGCACATTACCCTTTCCGGTGAGCGGGTCCAGTGTGTTCCCGTTCATATCGTTGCGAAGGAACAGGCTTTGCATTTTTGAGTTATCGACGTTGAAGACCTGATCCGTTGAAGGTATAAACACCGGATTTACCGAAACCGTCAGATCGAAGCCGGGAAACTTGTGAGGTCTGGCCGTGTTATACCAACCCTGGTTCAGGCCATAACCCACGCCCTTCATCAACGGACTGATGTAGCCTTCTGCGAGGTACTTTGCATCAGCGACGTTGCCTTTGAATAATTGACCTACGTCGTCTTGCGCGGCGACAGCAAAGGGCATAGCTAGCAAGATGAGGATCAAAAGACGGTTCTTTTTCATATTGAAGGGGTTATAGATCAAAATTAATGGTTTTTTTCATGGATAAGCAAAGGCAGCTAAAGAGGAGTTTGTTTATTTTGCCCTGCCATTAAACTACCGGAGAATTGTTCCTCTACAATTTAGTCATTCATCTATTGATCTTCGGTGTCCGTGTGGCGTCATTATTCAATCAAAAAGCACATGCATTAGTATCCGGACGAAAAAATCTACTCAATACTGTCCGGAATATATTTTCCACCAACACCTCGCCTGTGATATGGATACATTGTTCTTCGTTGGGTGAGTTCGAACAGGGAAGACCGATCATCGAGAAGCTGAGAAGGGGATTCGCCAATCATAAGTTACTACTCACTTTTTTTTCACCGTCGGGTTACGAGGTACGAAAAAATTATCCAGGGGCAGACTATGTATTTTACCTTCCATTCGATACCCCCAGTAATGCCCGTAAATGGGTGGAAGTAACCAAGCCCTCGCTCGCGATTTTCGTGAAATATGAGTTCTGGTTCAATTTTTCCGAAGAATTGCGAAAAGCAGGTATACCCCTCGTCTCCGCATCGGCGATTTTCCGCGAAGACCAGTTATTCTTCAAGGGGTATGGTGGATTGTTCCGTAAGATCCTGAGAAACTTCGATCACTTGTTTGTTCAAAATCATTCGTCACTTAAACTTCTTCAGAGTATCGGCATCACCAAGGTTACAGTTGCCGGCGATACCAGGTTCGATCGCGTATACGAGATCACCAGCTCCACTGAAAAAATTCCCCTCGCCGAATTATTCAAGGACGACGATAAGGTGATGGTAGCAGGCAGCTGCTGGCATGAAGACATGGAGGTACTGGTGCCCTTCATCAATGAAACACCGATCAAGTTCATCATCGCGCCGCACGAGGTCACGGAAACATTTCTGCAGGAGATCGAACGGGCGATCGACGGACGTGTCATACGATTCTCCAAGGCCAGTAACGAAGAAGAGATCGAGGAAGCGAGAGTTCTGCTGATCGACAACGTCGGCATGCTTTCGAAGCTCTACCGGTACGGCGAGTTTGCATACGTGGGCGGGGCATTCGGGAAAGGACTTCACAACATACTCGAAGCCGCGTGCTACGGCATCCCGGTGTTTTTTGGCAACAGGAATTATCAGAAATTCACAGAAGCCAACGAACTGATCATGCACGGCGGCGCCTTCGAAGTGAACGACTTCTCCGATCTGCGGGCCAAATATGAAATGGTGAACACGCCGGAGAATTTTATGCTGGCGTGCGAAGTGACCCGGAACTATGTCCTCACGCACCTCGGCGCAACAGACAAGATCACCGAATACTGCAGGAATGTATTGAGTAAATGAAAGGCCTCGTCATGAAATCGACCGGTTCGTGGTACGACGTACTCGCCGACGATGGTCACATTTATGCAAGCCGCATCCGGGGTAAGATGCGACTAGAAGACATTCGCGAGACCAATCCCGTAGCCGTCGGTGACTATGTCGACATCTCCCCTTCCGGCGACCGTGAAGCGATCATTACCACCATACTGCAACGCGAGAACTATATCGTGCGAAAGGCGGTAAAGAAATCGGGGCAGACACATATCATCGCGGCCAATCTCGACCAGGCGCTCTTGGTTGTGACGATCGCCTTCCCACGAACATCACTGGGTTTTATCGATCGCTTCACCGTCACGGCTGAAGCATTCCGGATACCACAAGTGCTCGTCTTCAATAAAAGAGACCTGCTAAACGAAGAAGAGTTGCAGTGGGTAAACGAACTGATCGGCATGTACTCCAGTCTTGGAATCAAATGCATACTGACTTCAGCATTACACGACGGAACTGAAGAGCTCCGGAAGATCATCGACGGAAAGAAGACGCTCGTCACCGGCCACTCCGGCGCCGGAAAGTCGACGCTGATCAACAGGCTGTCTGATGCCATTCAGCAAAGGACCTCCGAAGTGTCGGACTTTAGCTCAAAGGGCACGCACACCACTACATTCGCCGAAATGTTCCGGATCGATGAGAAAACGTTCATCATCGACACACCGGGGATCAAGGAACTGGGAATGGTCGACATGCAGCCCGAAGAAGTATCGGACTATTTTATAGAGATGCGCGAGCGAAGGCTTGAATGTAAATTCGGGGCGCGATGCCTTCATTACAACGAACCAACGTGTGCAATCAAGGATGCGGTCGAAGCCGGCGAAATTGCCATCACGCGATATGAAAATTATCTGAGCATAATCGCCGGGGATGATAACAGGAAATAAATTAAAAATTAAAAGTTAAAAGTGAAAAGTGGGCCGCTGGTAAGCGTCATCTGTTTGTGTTACAACCATGAGAGGTTTGTGAGGGAGAGCATTTTGTCGGTGCTGGAACAGAGTTATCCGAACGTCGAGTTAATCGTGGTTGATGACAACAGTACAGATAACAGTGTCAATGTGATCAAGGAGACACTTAAAGATCATCCGGAAGTCAAATTCATTCAGCACACAAAGAACCAGGGCAACTGTAAATCATTTAATGAAGCGTGGCGGATGGCCGGAGGCGAATTTTTTATAGACCTCGCCGCAGATGATACCCTTCCGAAAGAAAGGATTGCGATTGGTGTGAAAGACTTCAGCACACGCGACAATTCTTACGGTGTCCAGCACGGCGACGTGGCTTACATGACCGAAGCAGGAATTGTTTATACCCATCATTCCAAAGAATTCGCCCCTAAGGGAGGAGATATCTACATAGACCTCGTCGAACGGTATTTTGTGTCCAGTGCGTCGTTAATGATTCGGAAAAGTGTACTGGATCAATTGGGTGGCTTCGATGAAACCCTGCATTACGAAGACTTCGATTTTTTGATCAGATCATCGAGACTCTTCAAATATTTTTATACGAAAGAAGTCCTGGTCAACAAACGAAAGGTCGAGGGATCGATGTCAGACAGGCAATTTCAAAGAGGCAGCCGCCAGCAACTGACAACCTACAGGGTTTGCGAGAAAATATTCTCTCTTAACAAAAGCCCGCGTGAAGATGATGCGCTCAGGAGCCGGTTATGGTACGAGATACGGCAAAACCTCGGCCGTCTTGACTTCGCCCTTGCTGCGACGTATTATAAGCTCCTGCAAAAGATCAGTAGGGTATCCCGAGCTGCTTATAAATAAAGTGCATCAGCCAGGCCGGGCCGATCAAAAGGAACTGAAGGTCTTTGAAGAACGACGGTTTTTTGCCTTCAATCTTGTGGCCATAGAACTGGCCGATCCAGGCAACAACAAAGATGGCGACCGACACCGCCCACAAAGGCAATCCCGTCGATGCAATGAGCTGCACCAGCATCAGGCACATTAGGCCGAACAGCGCCATACCAAATGTGAGCCAGATAGAAAGCGTGATGTAATAGGCCGTTAGAATAATGAGTGTGACGGTCGCCCAGTTGGCATAAGGATTTCCTTCACCCAGGAGCATTTGTACAGGCCCGGAGGGTATGGAGGCGATGAGCCCGACAACGCTGAAAAATATCAGGGGCACGCAGATCCAGTGGATCGCCTTGTTGGTTGAGTTCTGATGGCTTTCGCCATATTCACTCAGAAGAGCATCGATCTTTCTCATATCTTATCAATTTACAAAAAAATGTACGGTAACCTGTTCGAAGTGCGACGTGCGATGACTCTCCGAACGCCGTTCATCGCACTTTGAACACCGCACTCCGCACATCTAAGCTTTGGTCCGCACCTTTGCCCAATCTTTGACTTGCCAGTATGCCTTTCCCGATGTGAGCTGGTTTCCTTTGATGTCGAATATTTTCACCTCCGCAATGATGTCTACGGAGTCTGCACGCGTAAGCGGGTTGTGGATGTTGGACTGCAGCCATTCGGAGGAGAGATGAAACTCGCAGATCGCATCCATCTTCCCCTGATACAGATAATCGATCTCCAGCTTCCGGAGTATCAGGCGAAATTTCTTTGGGTCGAGCTTGATCGCCAGTAAAAATCCGCTCGTCATCTCCGTCAGTGTCGCCAGGGCGCAGGCATGAAGACCTTTCACATGATTCAGATTCTTCCTTCGGTACGGCAGCAGCGTCTTTACATGATCCTCTCCGATCTCGGTTACCCGGAATTTGTGCGGCAGGTTGAAGGGCACCATCCTTTCGAAGAAGGCGTTGAGGAGCCAGAGGTGAAGGGGGGAACGTTTGGCTCTTTGAACGTAGGTTAGCAGGTCCATGTTCGTTGTTTGTTGTTCGTTGTTCGCGGCAAAGCTTAGAATCGGTCGTCGTAGCCGCGAACAACGAACAACGATTAACGACTATTATTCAGATGACTCCTCCTATACCCATAACTAAAATAAATCGCCAACCCCAGCGCCATCCATCCAAAGAACACCAGCCAGCTTTTTGTCGGGATCTCGACCATCAAATAAAGGCAGAATGTCATCCCCAGGACAGGTATCAGGGACAGGCGTTTGATCGTCGTCACAATGGTGATGCCAGAAGCCAGAATGATGAAGATAACGAACAGCGGATCCGTTGCCGGTGAAGCAAAAGCATCCTTGATGCGATCGAGATAAAAGTAAATGAACAACGACAGCAGTGGAAGGCAAACCCAGGCGCCGTTGATATGCGGAAGAAAGAACCCGGTATCGCCCGGTTTTTTTTCGCGGCGCGGAAGATTGAGGACGCCGGCACATACCAGGACGAAAGCGAACAATGTACCGATGCTGGTGAGGTCTGTTACGATGCCGATATCGACAAACAACGCGGGGATTGCCACAACAAAACCTGTAACGATCGTGGCGAATGAAGGCGTGTGGAACTTCGGATGAATGGTGCTGAATTTTTTGGGTAGAAGTCCGTCGCGGCTCATGCTCATCCAAATGCGGGGCTGGCCGAGCTGGAAGACCAGGAGCACACTCGTGGCCGCCACGACAGCGCTGACCGACACGGCATACCCGACCTTCGGCATATTGATCTTCTCGAAAACATACGCGAGCGGGTCAGCGACCTGGTTGAACTCTCCATAGCTCACCATACCTGTGATCACTAAAGTCACCACGACGTAGATGCCGGTACATATCAATAATGAGTACATCATCCCTTTCGGGAGATCGCGTTGCGGATTGGCGCACTCTTCGGCTGTCGTGGAGATCGCGTCGAACCCGATATAGGCAAAGAAAATCGCAGACACGCCCGACAGCACTCCCCGGATGCCGTTCGGCATGAAAGGATCCCAGTTGTCGGAGTTGACGTGAAACACGCCGATCAATACTATGACCGCAAGCACGACGAGCTTCATTCCCACCATGAAGTTTGCGCTCTTCTTGCTTTCGCGGATACCGATGTACGCAAGAATCGTGATGAGGATAACAATGATACATGCGGGAAGATTGACGATCAGTTTCTGTCCGGCGATGACCGGCGCGGTGACCCACGCCATCTGTGCAGTCGGTTGATTATTCGCTACGGCGGTATCGTACAATGCCCGTGCGGTTTTCGGATCGGTAGCGAGCCAGCGAGGGAAGTCGATGCCCAACCCTTCAATGAGGTTCACGAAATAGCTGCTCCACGATATCGACACCACCACGTTGCCGATGGCATACTCCATGATGAGTGCCCAGCCGATGATCCACGCCACCACCTCGCCGATACTGACATAACTATAAGTGTAGGCGCTTCCGGCCACCGGCACGCGCGCGGCGAACTCGGCGTAGCACAATGCTGTGAACCCGCAGGTTACCGCGATGATGAGGAACAGGAAGACCACGCCCGGGCCGCCGTTGTAGGCCGCCTGACCGATCGTGGAAAAGATACCCGCCCCGATGACGGCGGCAATTCCCATCGACGTGAGATCGCGAACCGTCAGAACCTTCCGAAGTCCTTGCCCGTGGTCGTTTTCCGAGCTGGCGTTTTGCATCGCCGCGTCGACTGACTTCCTGCGGAGCAAAGAATTTGGCATCAGGCTGGGGGTTACTGGCTCAAAATACTAAAATTTGAATTTGAATCAATTAACTTGAAACCCGCAAGTTGTAAGCGGATGACCAGGACTCCATCTTTCTCCAGAATAAACATCACAAACGATGAGATCAATGCCTTACCGCTCCATGCCTTCGATGGCACGGTAAAAGTGATCCAGGACCGCGACGACCTTCCCCAGGTATTCAAAGAGATATCGAAGCATTCTATCGTCGGGTTCGATACCGAAACAAAACCTGTTTTCGTGAAGGGGCAACGTCACAACGTGGCACTGATGCAGATTGCCACCCCGGACCAGGCATTCCTGATACGGGTAAAATTTACGGGCATGACACCGGAGATCATCACCTTCCTGGAAAACGACAAAGTACTGAAAGCAGGTGTCGGTGTCCGCGATGACATCAAGACATTACAAGTGTTAAAGAAATTCACGCCGGCAGGTTTCGTCGAGCTAGCCGACATGGCCCGCAATGCCGGCCTCGGGGTGGAGAGCGTTAAGAAACTGACTGCCCTCCTGCTCGGCTTTCGTATTTCGAAGAGCGCCCAGACCAGCAACTGGGAAGTCGAACGTCTCGACACAAAACAGATCAGCTACGCAGCCACCGATGCATGGGTGTGCTTGAATATTTATAGAAAACTTACCGGCGATCTTGCTTAGGTAGCTGCCGGTTGTGCCATAGGTTTATTTAATGCCTTTCTTGCAATGATCGTCGCCACTACGCAAAATAAAGCTCCGACTAACATTGCTATACCGGGAAAGTACACTGGCGCACTGCTACTGGTGAAATAGGAGAACAATACCGAGTTCATCAAAACAGGTCCAAAGATGGACGTGAGACTCATCATACTGGTAAAACCTCCTTGCAATTCACCTTGTGCATTGGGTGCAACCGAGCTTGCCATGATCCCTTGCAAGGCAGGTCCGGCAATGCCTCCCATACAATAAACTACGGTGAAAGCATACATCATCCAGTTCTGTGTCGCAAACGCGTACAACAATAAGCCCAGGGCATAAAGACCAAGGCCCACGTATACACTGCGACTCTGTCCGAGCTTCGGAATGATCACACGGATAAGTCCTCCCTGCACAATTGCAAATACAACTCCGACCACGCCCAATGAGAAGCCGATTTCCTTCGGCCCCCAACCGAGTTGCTCATCCGTGAAGAAGGACCAGTTGCTTTGTACCGCATGGGCTGCGAGGTAGACAAACGTCAAGGCTATAAATAGTTGCTTGATGAGCTCGACTTTAAAAAGACTTTTGAAGGTTCCAACAGGATTGGCCCTGCGCCATTCGAACTTACGGCGATGCTCGGGCTTCAGCGATTCGGGCATAAAGAAAAAAGCGTAGGCCCAGTTCAATAGTGAAAATCCCGCAGCCACAAAGAAGGGCATCCTTGTACCGTCTATGCCCACCGACTCGCCGTACGCGCTCGCCAGTCCGCCTATCACTGGCCCCAAAATGAAGCCGAGGCCAAAGGCTACACCGATAAGTCCGAAATTCTGCGCACGATTTTCAGGAGTGCTTATATCGGAAATGTACGCTGCACCGGTGGTAAAGCTCGCGCCCAGGACACCGGCGATGCAACGGGCCAGGAACAGCCAGCCCAATGAAGGGGCGAATGCCGTTACCGTATAATCTATTCCAAAGCCGAAAAGCGAAGCGAGCAATATCGGGCGTCGTCCGTACCGGTCACTCAACCCGCCGAAGATCGGCCCGCAGGCGAACTGCATGACTGAATAGGTGGCTGCCAGAAACCCGCCAATCAGGGCAGCATAGGCTGTAGTTCCGCCACCGGTCATTTCCTTAAGCAGTTTGGGAACGACCGGAATGATAATGCCGATACCCATCGTGTCGATAAACAACGTGATGAGGATGAGGATAATAGCGGGCTTACGGATTTCGGACATAATCGCTGATTTTTTAAAAAGGGGCCGAAATTTAAAGTATTAAGGACAAATCAGTGCAACCTGCGGGGCTTTTGTCTCGTCATAGCCATTGTTGCCGTCGTGCAACCTTTATTCGTCTTCGTAGTCTGTCCTAGAATAATATGAACCAATATGAAAAACCTTGCCGCTTCCCTTCTGGTCCTGCTCATCAGTGTAGCATTCGCCAGCGCACAAACCAAAGAAGAAAAGAAGTTCTCCTCTTTTAGCCGCATCCAGCTCAGGTCCGGCAGCAAAGTATTCCTCCGCCAGGGGTCTACCCAGAAAGTGGAAATTGAAGGAAACCGGGAGGACATCGAAGACCTCGATCCCCGTGTGGAAGGTGACAAGTTCATCATCGGCCGCGACGGCTGGAACAACAACTGGGGCTTTAGCACCCGCGAAGACCGCGTGGTCTTCTACATCACCGTTCCAAATATCGAGAGCCTCAATGTTTCCGGGTCGGGCGACCTGGTCGCTGAAACAAAGTTCACCACACGTGACCTGGATCTTTCAGTAAGTGGTTCAGGCTCACTTTTACTCGAAGCCGATGCGTCGGGTGACCTTGGCGCTAACGTCAGCGGTTCTGGTCGTATCGAGTTCAAAGGCAAATGCCGCGACTTCGATAGCCACGTGAGCGGCTCGGGCAAGATCAAACTGGACATAGAGATTGCAGAAAGAGCGGTGTTCGGTCTTTCAGGCTCGGGTAAAGTGGAAGCAAAGGGTTCTGCAAAAGAAGTGAAGGCGACCATCAGCGGCTCGGGCGAAGTACTCGCAGCAAACATGATAACCGATAAGTGTGATGTAAGGATCTCGGGGTCAGGTGATGTTGAGATCAATGTGAATAAGGAGCTGGACGCAAATATCAGCGGAAGCGGAACAGTGAGTTATAAAGGGAATCCGGCACACGTGAATAGTCATTCAAGTGGTAGTGGAAGCGTCAGGAAGTTTTAATGTACGATTTATGATTTACGATGTACGATTGGTCTTCGAAGGAGCCGAAGGCAAGAAATCGTACATCGTATATCGTAAATCATTTTTCATGGCTCGATAGGCCTTCGACTATAAGATACTGGGCGGAGATGTAGGTCATCATGATCAGCACTCCGCCCATTTCTATTTCACCGCGAAATTTATTGAGTGCGAGGATAGAATCCGATATCATGAACATCAATGCGCCGGCCAACACCAGCCAGAAACTCCTCGAATTGGTCCGGCCGAACCGGAAGATGGCATTCATCACCATCACCATGATCGCGATCGCGTAGATCATTACAGGGAACTTCAGTCCTCCCAATACCGGGAACAATATGACAATAAGGCCAGTACCCGCGAGCACGACAGGCAGCGAGAACCGTACCTTCTGAACAGGCAGCAGTCCGTCTTCTACCGACTCCCAACGGAACTGACGGTAAATGATGATATAAAAAAGATGACCGACCAGGAAAGAGGCCAGTCCCGCCATAAACCATATTTCCGCATAACCCACGAACATCAAGGCAACATCGCCGAGCCAACAGGCAAGCAAAGCGACCATTAAAGGAATAGAGCGGGGAAACGGTGTCGATGCAACATAATAGCCGACGAGGAACGGGACAATAAGCGGCTTGGTGACATCGGAAAGGATCTGGATGCCTGTAAACTGACCTGCCAGGTTCACCAGCGCGTCGGTTATAAATAAAATGAAAAATATCCTCCGGGAGCTCATGCTCTTTGCAACAACGGTTTCACAAGTAAGATAATAAAAGCCACACCACCCATAATACTGCCGACGATGAACGGCGTGAAGAAATCCGGCGCAGTCTGTCCGAACAGCCATCCAGACATGTAAGCCCCGACGCCGATACCAAGTTCCATGAAAATGTAGAGTGAAGCTATTGCGCGGCCACGATGCGCCGTTTCACTGAGATCCGTTACCCAGGCCAGCAATGTCGGCGACACCCCACCCTGCGCGAGGCCATAGAGGAACACACCGGCGATCAGCAACCCGGGTGTAGTTGCAACGGAGATGGTCATCATGGCGATCATAATAAGGCCTGTAGAAATGACAAGCACCGGAACGCGTCCGTATTTATCTGAAGCGCGGCCCGCCACCAACCGGATGAGCAATGTCGATATCGTGAAGACCGTGAACAGCAATTCTTTTTTCTGAATACCGGCTTGTTCTCCAAAATCCGGGATAAGTGTAAGAAATACACCATAGGCATAAAATGCAAGTCCCATCACAATACAGGGAAGGAGAACACGCGGTTCGAAGAGGTCTTCTTTGCCAACCTTCAGCATCGAGAAGCGAAAGCTCTTCCGGGTTTGTAATGTCTCTTTCATGCGGATCACGATAGCGGCAGCCATAAAACCGAATGCTGACGAGAGGTAGAACATCGTGTTGATACCATACTCCCGGGTTACCCAGCCGCCGATAGCCGGGCCGAAGGCCATGCCGACAGATCCGATGGTTCCCAGCCACCCCATCGCCTCTCCTCTCCTGTCGGCCGGAATAAGATCTGAAACATAAGCGGACTGGCCTGTGGGCGTAAACCCTGTCGAAAAACCATGGACGAAGCGGAGCAGAAAGAAACCGAACAATGAGGTGAGCACCGGGTAGAGCAGGCTGCAGATCATACAAACTGCACCGCCTAAAATGATCACGGGTTTTCTACCGATGTTATCAGCGAGCTTGCCGCTGAATGGCCGCGAGATCATCGCAGTGACTGTGAACAATGAAATGATCAGGCCTTTGTATTCTCCACCGTGGAGTCCGGTCAGGTATGAGGGAAGCTCGGGGATGAGCATGTTGAAGCTCGCGAAAAACAGCAATGAGCTTCCGCACAGCATCCAGAACTGCGTCGTATAACGGTAACGGGTTTTGATGGGAACCGCGGCGGTCACTTATTGGCAGCAGCTTCCTCCTGTGCGCCGAGAAGAAATGCCTTGATGAAATCATCGAGGTCGCCGTCGAGTACGTTCTGTGCATCGGTACGTTCAACGCCAGTACGGGCATCCTTCACGAGCTTGTAGGGGTGCAGGACATAGTTACGGATCTGAGATCCGAAATCTATTTTCATCTTACCTGCTTCGACCTTGTCGCGGGCTACATTGCGTTTCTCCATCTCCACCTGGTACAGCTTAGACTTCAGCATTTGCATGGCCTTCTCGCGGTTGGCATGCTGCGATCGTTCCACCTGGCAAACAATGACGATACCGGTGGGCTTGTGCGTCAACTGGACTTTCGTTTCAACTTTGTTCACATTCTGGCCGCCGGCTCCGCCCGATCGCGAGGTCTGCAGCTCGACGTCGGCCGGGTTGATCTCGATGTTGATCGTATCGTCGACAACGGGATAAACAAATGCCGAGGCGAATGATGTATGACGGCGTCCGTTGGAGTCGAAGGGTGATATTCTCACCAGGCGATGAACGCCCCCTTCACCTCTCAGCTTTCCGTAGGCGAATGGTCCGTCGAACTCGAGTGTTGCCGACTTGATACCGGCTACGTCGCCGGCCTGGTAGTCGACCTGGGTGACCTTGTACCCGCTCTTTTCTCCCCACATAATGTACATGCGGTTGAGCATATCGGCCCAGTCCTGGCTTTCGGTCCCGCCGGCGCCCGGGTTTATCTCGATCATCGCGCTGAGCTGGTCTTCTTCGCGGCTCAGCATTTTCTTGAACTCGAGCTCTTCGACAGCCTGTGCGGTCTTTTTGTAATCGACGTCGAGCTCCTCTTCGCTGGCATCGCCGGCCTCATGGAATTCATTGAGGACTTCGAGATCTTCCACCATCTTGTTGACGCGCTCGTACGCATCGGTCCATATTTTTTTGGCACGAATGTCCTTGAGGATGGTTTCAGCCTGCCTGGGGTTGTTCCAGAATTCGTTTTGGTGGGAAATGCGTTCCTGGTCTTCTATCTCTACTCGCTTGCGATCGTAGTCAAAGATACCTCCTTAGGGCGGAGGCGCGGACCTTTAAGTCTTTCAGTTGTTCGGAGGTCATGGTGGGTTCGTATTGTCTTCTGGTTACACGTTCAATCTGAAGGCAAAGATAAGAAAAGTAAGTCAGTAGTAAGTAGTAAGTAGTAAGTAGGAAGTAGTCAGTAGTCAGTAGAAAGTAGCAAGTAGCAAGGAGCCTGACTTGAAGGTTCGTACGCCCCACTCCTTACTCATTACTCCTTACTACTTACTACTTACTACTTACTACTTATAGAGCGGCGAATCATAATTTATAAACTTCAACCTCTTAAACCCATTCAACCTCATCGAGCTCCGGCTCGTCGCGACTGCAAACAAGAGCGGCAGGACACCGGAGCCGGCGGCATAGGCAAGACCATTCACCGCCATGGGATTCGACTCGCCGAACGGCCCCTTCAGGGCAAAGTGGAGCGCGAGGAGCGAAGCGCTGCCGATCAGCGTGCTTACCACATATTTCTTCAAGCCCTTATTCCTGAATTTAAGCTTCGATATCTGGCTGAACTGGATGGTATCCTTTTGCAGTGTCACGAATTCAAACTCGCGTATCGAAAGGATCGCAACGTGACGTAACTGCTTTGGGTCGTCCTTCATAACAAACCGGATCTCATCACCGAGGTAAAAACGGGTCAGGATCTTTCCCTTCTTGATCACAACCATCTGTTGCGCGGCAGACGACTGAACTAAACAGAATAAGAAAACAATAAAGAGTATCGTCCGCATCGGTGGAAGTTCATCACATTTTTACAACCCAGTTCAACGGATCGGGAGCCTGTCCCCTCCGTATCGACTCGAGCTCTTTTAAAATACCATTCGAAAACTGGCGATAGGCGACAGGGGGAAGCACGTGATCTTTTCCTTCGTAGCCGATCAGCTCGATCGGCGCGATCGTCACAGCCGTACCCACTCCAAAGGCATCGCTCACACGCCCCTGCGTCAGCGCTTCAACAAGCTCATCTACACTCACCTTTCTTTCTTCCACTTTCATTCCGCGGCGACGTGCAAGCTGAAGCACACTGTCCCTCGTGATACCCGCCAGGATGCTGTCGCTGAGTGCCGGCGTTACCAGTGCATCATCGATCACAAACATCAGGTTCATGGTTCCGGACTCCTCGACGTACTTATGTTCGACGCCGTCCGTCCATATCAACTGCTGGTATCCCTGCTCTAACGCAAGTTTCGTCGGATAAATTGCTCCGCCGTAGTTGCCTCCTGCCTTTGCGTAGCCGGTACCGCCCGCCACTGCACGGGTAAATTTAGTTTCGATCTTCACCCGGACCGGGGACGTATAATATTTTCCAACAGGCGACGCAATAATCATGAACGACCAGTTGAGCGAAGCCTTGATGCCTATATATTCCTCGGTGGAAAACATGAACGGCCGCAGATAAAGCGAGCTTCCATCGTCCTTAGGGATCCAGTTGCGATCAAGATTGATCAGCGCACGCATGCCTTCCATGAAAACTTCCTCCGTCACCGGCGGCATGCACATCCTATCGCCGGAAATATTCAACCTCTTCAGGTTATCCAACGGGCGGAACACCAGCGCATCTCCCGACCCGTCGCTGTACGCCTTCAGGCCCTCGAAGATGGACTGGCCATAGTGCAAGGCCGGGCTGGCAGGGCTTATTTGCATATTTCCGTAAGGAACGATGCGAAGATCCGTCCACTCGCTATTTTTATAGTCGGCGATAAACATGTGGTCCGTAACTTCCTTGCCAAAAGGAAGATCGTTGAAATCGACCTCGGTGATTCGCGATACGGGCCGTTTCTGTATAGAAATATTGGATGTGGCTACCATAGAGGTGTAATTTATCCGAAATTTATGAAAACTAACAGGTGTTAGTCAATGGTCCGGGACAATAAACAAGAATGAAAATGAAATTGAACGAAGACTTTAACCGCGACGGATATGTGGTGCTGAAAGGATTCTTTAGCAAAGAAGAAGTCAACAAATTGTATGCGACGGCATTGGCCGACGACGTGATGCGGAAGAATGCCGTGGATCTCAACGACCAATCGGGCAAGAAGACCCGGTTGTCGCTCTGGTTCACGCCCGGTAACGACGTGTTCGGTTACATGACCCGGAGCCGCAGGATGATCGAGGCCATCGAGCCCCTGCTGGACAGCGACAGTCCGGTATGTCATTTTCATTCGAAGCTGATGCAGAAGGAGCCGCGTGTGGGCGGAGCATGGGAATGGCATCAGGACTATGGCTACTGGTACAAGAACCAGTTCATGTTTCCCGATCAGCTGATCAGCGTGATGATCGCCCTGACGGATGCCAATAAGGGGAACGGATGTTTGCAGGTGATCAAGGGTTCTCACAAGCTCGGCCGCGTGAACCATGGGTTTGCGGGTGAGCAGGTAGGCGCCGATATGACGATGGTAGAGAATGCACTGAAGACCATGCCGCTGGTCTATTGCGAGCTCGACGCGGGCGATGCGCTGATCTTTCACAGCAATCTCCTTCATCGTTCGGAGGCAAATCTTTCGGAACATCCACGATGGTCCATCATTTCATGCTACTCGTCTCAGGCGAACATTGCATACAATGAAACTTCGACAGCATGGAAGGTGCCGGTAGATGTTGTTCCCGACGAGGCCATCATGGAATGGGAAGCGGACACACTTGCTAAGGCAGACTTTCTGAAAAAGGAGAATGATCCGGCCTTGAAAGAAACCGGCTGGGAGAAGAGTTAAAAGTTAATAGGTAAAAGTTAATAGTTTGAAGTTGGTTTCGAAACAATGAAGATTTATACAAAGACTGGTGATACCGGGACAACCGCGTTGTTTGGAGGCAGGAGAGTTTCCAAGGCTGAGTTGCGTATCGATACTTATGGAACTATTGACGAGCTGAATTCATACGTCGGGTTATTGCGGGACCAGGATGTGAATCGATCGCGTCAGGAGATCCTGGTAGAAATTCAGGACAGGCTTTTTACTATCGGGTCTATGCTCGCTGCCGAGCCTGGCAACACGAAAGTGAAGGTGCCTTCGCTTGCCGAGACCGATATCACAAGACTTGAAAAAGAAATCGACAACATGGAGCTAAGTCTCGAGCCGATGAAGTTCTTCGTACTTCCCGGCGGTCATCCATCGGTTTCGTTCGGGCACATTGCGCGTACTGTTTGCCGTCGCAGCGAAAGATTAGTGATCGCACTCAATAACCAGGAACCTGTCGATCCGCTGATCATCAAATACCTGAACAGACTTTCAGACTACCTGTTTGTTCTCTGTAGATTGATGGCAAAGGAATTGAATGCCGAAGAGATTCCCTGGAAGACGAGATGACGAGAGGACGAGAGGACGAGGTGACGAGAGAAAGATGTGAAGAAGCGCATCGTCACATCCTCACCTCTCACATCGTCACATCGTCATCTCGTTTCGTTAGTGCGCGACCGGCTCACCGCGGTTCACTTTCTCGTTCACACGATCCCACTCGATCAGACCGTCTTTCAATCGTATGATACGGTGTGCGTAACGAGCGATGTCGTCTTCGTGAGTAACCATGATGATGGTGTTGCCTTTGTCGTGGAGATCCTGGAACAGATTCATGATCTCATACGAGGTCTTGGAGTCGAGGTTACCCGTAGGCTCATCGGCAAGTATGATAGAGGGACTGTTCACCAGTGCCCGTGCGATAGCGACACGCTGACGCTGACCACCTGAGAGCTCGTTGGGTTTGTGGTGCCATCGATCGCCGAGGTTCACACTTTCAAGCGCACCCATGGCCATCTCCGATCTTTCGTCACGGCTGTAGCCCGCATAGATCAGGGGAAGGGCTACGTTCTCGAGGGCAGAAGCGCGCGGCAGCAGGTTGAATGTCTGGAATACGAAACCGATCTCTTTGTTGCGCACCATAGCCAGGTCATTCTCAGTCATTTCGCTGACAAGCTGGTTATTGAGCATGTAAGTGCCACCAGAAGGGGTGTCGAGGCATCCCACGATATTCATCAGTGTCGACTTCCCCGAGCCCGAAGGTCCCATGAAGGCACAATATTCCCCCCTGTCGATCGTAATGGAAATATCCTGTAGGGCCCGGACGATGTTATCGCCCATTTTATATTCCCGGGAGATGTTTTTGGTCTCGATGATCTTCATGGTAAAGGGATAGCGTTAATTCTAGGGATGAACGTGAAGACTAAATAGTTTGTTGGGCGCAAATTCAAAAATAAGCCACTTTTTGGTCAATAGACGCCTCTATTCCACGAAATGTTACGACTTCAGGAAACTGATGCAGCGGGCGATGACCTGGTCGTCTTTCAGGATCCGGGTGTGGCCCAGGCCTTGGGTGAGGAGGATGGTGGCCGCGGGATAAGCCTTTTTTAGCTCTGTGGCGTTGTCCGTGGCGACTTCCGGGTCGTCTTCATCCTGGATGTGCATCAGGTCGAGGGGACCGGGCAGGTGCGTTACAATGTGCAGCGCCGAGAATTCCTCGAAGGTCGCACCGAATTTCCGGACCCAATACCTTTGGAAATAGTCATCGGCAGCTTTCGAAGCGTTGACCGCCCTGCGGAAATTTTTGACGACCTGCGAAGCGATCGTGGGACTGGCAATAATGATCAGCTTTCGAACCGGAAGGCCGCGGCCGATGGCATTGATGGCGGCTACCCCACCGAAAGAGTGGGCGATCATTCCCGCCGGGGCGCCTTCGAGCGCTATGATCTTTTTGAGTACATCTCCGAATTGCAACAGGTCTGTTTGTTTTCCCGCTGACTTTCCGTGCGCCGGTCCATCGAAAGCGATCACCTGGAAACCTGAGCTAACCAATGGAGGTATCATCTTTCTGAACTGCCCTGCCCTTCCGGCCCATCCGTGTATCATGATCACCTTAGGCCCTGTGTTGCCCCAACGATAACATTGAATGTATTTGCCCTCGATCCTGACGGAGAATTCGCCTGCCGATCTCATGAACTCCCGTTCCTTCTCCGGGACTTTGTAGTGAAGCGGTGTGCTGAAGATATAAATGAAATAACGATGAGCGAGCGAAGGTGCGATGGATTCGAGCTTTGGAAAAAACCAACTGACAAACCGGAGCAGGAACGGCGTCTGGTTTTTCTTCCTTGATTTCTTTTCCATCGGTCAAACCGTGAACTCGAAGGCGGAGGTGGTGTATTCGAATGTATCCAGGTCGTATACCCGTTCTGTGAATTGGACCCGGTTATCCTGGCCGACGAGCACCACCGTGGAGCATCGTGAACCGTAGGTGGGTGTTTTAATGAACATGGATGACAGAGCCCGTTCGCGTTCTGCGCCGATACCCGTATCCGGAAGACCTTCGGTAGCTACCTGATCATCGTACAGGAATTCCATCAGGTCGCCAGACGAGAGGTCAGACTTGCGCAGGAGCGGCTCGAGTTTCATTTTTCCCCGGGCGACTTTCGGCCATGGTGTGTCAAGCAGGTGATTGCTCAAGCCGTAGAGGCCGTTGTTCAACCTGGTGATCTCGTCCTGGTAGTTGGACAGGTAGTATAATTCATCGACGGTGCCGATGATGAGATTGAATCCATTGTATTGCGATGCCTTTGTCCGTACCAACTTTGTGTAGTCTTCGGCATTCACTTGCTGTTCGAGATAGTCGGCCACGAGATGTCCGCGTGAAGGAGCGTTGACCATGATGTTGGCCGGATCGCGATAGTTGGTGAGCATGCTGATCTTCCCCCCGGTGGACATTCCCATCCAGGTTCCGCCTGCTTCCAGGTCCCGGCCGCCCACGACGTTGGGAAAATCGTCCCAGTAGGAAGCTGCTGCGGTCTTTCGATTATAAAATTCATCGCGGTTCGCAGCTACGATTAACTTATAGATCGGGTGATGGTTGAGCGCTGCGAAGATCAAACACATGGAGAAAGTTAATAGATAATAGTTAAAAGTTAAAAGTGCTGATGCGAGCTGTGCTGACGCGCGCTGGTACTCGTGAATAGTGGATGGCGCGCGCTAGACCTCTTCGAAGAGTTCTAACTGCGAGGGCAACAACTGGAATGACATGCGATGCAGCGGCGTGACGCCGAGTTTTTTTATTCCTTCACGATGTTCTTCGGTGGGATAGCCCACGTTGGTCTCCCAACGATAGCCTGGATACTGGATGGCCATGCGCTCCATCAGCTCATCACGGTGGATCTTTGCGAGAACGGACGCAGCGGCGATTGAGAAATATCTTCCATCGCCTTTGATAATGCATTCGAAGGGAATCTCGCCATAGGGCTTGAAGCGATTACCGTCGATCAGCAGGAACTCGGGCTTGACCGACAACTGATCGAGAGCCAGGTGCATGGCTTTGAACGAAGCGTTGAGAATATTGATCTCGTCGATCTCGTTATTACTGACCTCTGCGATGGCCCAGGCAAGCGCCGAAGTCATGATATGATCGCGAACCTCGAGGCGTTCGTCCCGCGTCATTTGTTTGGAGTCGGTGAGGGTTTTGTGACGGAATTTTTTCGGGAGGATGACAGCGGCGGCGACTACGGGTCCCGCAAGGCATCCCCGGCCTACTTCATCGCAGCCGGCCTCAACGAGATCTTTGGTAAATGCCGAACGAAGCCTCACGGGTGAAAGATAGTGCTTCTCACGAAACTGGTTTCTCACAGAAAGCATGGAAAGCACGGAAGCGTTATCGAAATAGCTTTGCGCCATATTGAAAGCTTTGCATTTTTCCGTGTTTTCCGTGCTTTCCGTGAGAAATGAATAGTTTTGCTAAATGAGCAGTGATCAAAAAAATCCTTGGACCACACTCTCCGTCCGTGAAATTTATGAGAATCGCTGGATCAAGATTGACGAGCACCAGGTCATCAATCCATCGGGCGGTCAGGGGATCTACGGGAAAGTGCATTATAAAAACAAAGCAATAGCCATCATACCATACGACGAACAGGGAAACACCTGGCTGGTGGGACAATGGCGCTACGTGCTCAACGAATGGAGTTGGGAAATTCCGGAAGGAGGCGGCAGCCCCAATGAAGAACCACTCGCGTCTGCACAACGTGAGCTGAGAGAAGAAACCGGGCTGTCGGCCGGCAAATGGAATATGATCCAACGCACGCACCTGTCGAACTCCGTTGGCGATGAAGAGGGTTTTATATTTCTCGCCGAAGAGTTAACCCAGGGAAAGAATGAGCTCGACGAAACCGAGGCAGATCTACGGGTGTGGAAGCTTCCATTCCATGATGCATTGCAGATGGTCCTCGACGGAAGGATCACAGACAGCCTTAGTGTGATGGGGTTACTCGCCGCCGCCAGATTAAAAAAATTATGACACCCAAACCCGTTCGACGTTCGCAGACGACCATCACCGAGCTCATGATACCCGCCTACGCCAATTTTGGCGGCAAGATCCACGGTGGAATCATTTTGTCATTGATGGATAAAGTCGCTTACGCCTCCGCAAGCAAGCACGCCGGCACCTATTGCGTGACGGTAAGTGTCGATCGCGTCGAGTTTATGCAGCCGGTTGAAGTGGGAGAGCTGGTTTCATTACACGCGTCGGTAAATTACGTAGGAAGGAGCTCGATGATCGTCGGAATACGCGTAGAGGCATTGAACGTGAAGACGTCGGTGGTAAAGCACACCAACTCTTCTTATTTCACCATGGTTGCCAAAGGTGAGGATGACAAGCCGACGGAGGTCCCTCCTCTTGTTCTTGAGAACGATGAAGAGGTGAAGCGTTTTATCGAATCGATGAGGATGAAAGAGATACGGTCGAAGGTGAAGGAAGAAATGGACGATGCGAAGTCGAAGATCGAAGTGACGAGGGCAGCCGATATCCTGAAGAATGAACGGTGTATAATCCAATATTCGATATGAAGAGGCGCCTTATCCTGTTTATTTATATTCTACTGATCTCACTAACGGCACGTGCGCAATACCCTATCCTCACGCAGCGGGAACAGGCTCAGGTGATCGACGACCTTCTCAACGACCGGCTGTACAATCTACTCCCCCAGCTGATGAGGCGCGAAGGTTTCGACATGTGGGTGGTGATCTCGAGAGAGTACAACGAAGACCCGGTCATCGAAACCCTTCTGCCTGCGACATGGATGGCGGCGCGTCGCACTACTATGTTGATCGCATTCGACCCGGGAGAAGGAAAGGAAATGGAATACCTGGCCGTAGCACGATATGATGTCGGGAAAGTTTTCAAACGCGCCTGGAACCCGGATGAAAACTCCGACCAATGGGCCCAACTCGGTAAGGTCATAGCCGACAGGAAACCGAAAAAGATCGGGATCAACAAGGCGCCCTACTGGGGCCACTCCGACGGGCTTACGTCGAACGACTACGACAACCTGATGAAGGTCATTCCTTCGGAGCTTCATTCTAATGTCGCGTCCGCGGAGAAACTTTCGGTAGCATGGCTCGAAACACGTTCGGAGAAAGAGATGGTCCTCTACCCACAGATCTGCCGGATCGCCCACGACATCATCGCCGAAGGTTTTTCCGAAAAGGTGATCAAACCCGGCATCACAACGACCGAAGACGTCACATGGTGGTTCCGCGAGAAGATCAAAGAGATGAAGCTCGATACATGGTTTCACACATCGGTATCGGTGCAACGCAACGAACCCGAGATGATCACATCGAAACGTCCGCAGCCGCTCGTGATCGTGCCCGGTGATTTTTTACATGTTGATTTTGGGATCACATACCTGAGACTCAATACAGACACGCAGGAACATGCGTACATCCTTAAACCCGGCGAGACCGAAGCGCCTGCATACTTGCGGGAGGCATTCAAGAAAGGGAACAGACTGCAAGATATCCTGACGTCCAATTTTAAAGAAGGCCGTACCGGCAACGAGATCCTGAAAGCGTCACGCGAACAGGCGATTGCAGAAGGCATCACTCCTTCGATCTATACCCATCCCATCGGCTACCACGGTCACGCTGCGGGAACAACCATCGGCATGTGGGATGCGCAGGACGGCGTTCCGTTCAACGGTGATTATCCGATGCACTTAAAAACGGGTTACTCGATCGAGCTGAACTGCACTGTGAATATTCCGGAATGGAAAAAGGACGTCCGTATTATGCTCGAAGAGGACGGGTACTTTGATGAGAAGGGGTTCCGGTATATCGACGGCCGGCAGCAGGAGATCATTTTGGTGCCCAGGCCAAAAATGAAAAAATAGAGATCCGATTTAAAAATGAAATTGCTGAAACGCATACATACGGGTTACGGATTGGTTGTGTTCAGCTTGGTGTTCCTCTGCATGTTCCCGTTGCTGATGATACCGATCGTCTTCCCGCGCGGGTTCCGTATGGTAGGCGTCATCAACCGGTGGTGGGCGAAGCTCGTTTTCATACTCAGCTTCTTGCCGTACCGTGTGGAAGTCCGCGGAAGGCTTGATAAGGACCGGCAATACATCTTCTGCCCGAATCATTTTTCATATCTCGATATTCCTACGATGGGTCTCAATCCTCACAACGCGATATTTGTCGGTAAGAATGAGATGGAGAAGATACCGTTGTTCGGATTCATGTACCGCAAACTTCATATTACTGTCGACCGTTCGAAGCTGAAGAGCCGGTTCATTACCATGGTCAGGACATTGGAGGCGCTCGACGAAGGGAAGAGCCTGGTGTTATACCCCGAAGGCGGCATCGTGTCGACCACGCCGCCCAACCTTTCGACGTTCAAGGACGGTGCATTCAGGGCTGCTATCGAAAAACAAATCCCGATTGTGCCCGTCACTATTCCGCACAATTGGATAATTTTGCCCGACGGAGAGTTCGTCGTAAACTGGGGCTTGATCACAGTGATCTTTCACGAACCGATAGAGACCAAAGGATATTCTCTGGATGATATCGGAAAAGTAAAGGACATGGTGAAAGAAGTGATCTCGGCCGAACTTGCCAAACAGAACAGCCCCGCCATGATCATGGCATAAATCTCTCACGGAAAACACGGAAACCAAAACTCAGAAATAATGCAGTACTACAAAACGTTCTTACAAAGCGCTTCCGTGAATTCCGTGCTTTCCGTGAGAAATAAAATCGCATGAAGATCGATAAAGAGACATTACATAAGATCGCGCACCTTTCGCGACTGGAGATCAGCGAACAGGATGAACCTAAAATGCTCAAGGAGCTGAGCGCTATCGTCACGTTTGTAGAAAAGCTGAATGAAGTGGATACCGACGGTGTGGAACCCCTCACCACCATGTCGCAGGAGATCAATTCACTAAGGGAAGACGAGCCAGGCGAGCATCTCAGCCACGAAGATGCGCTCAAAAATGCCCCGGCGAAAGACAAAGATTTCTTCCGAGTTCCCAAGGTACTCGAATAACACCCGGCTGAATGTGGACACTTCGATTCTGGCAACAATGGCCCCGCGATAACCGCATTTTCCTACTGGCCCTTTTCGTTGTTTTCGCAGCCGCCCTGACGCAAATGTGGGCCGCCTATTTTATCGAGCCCTCTCCTGCCGTCTACCTTCAAACGATCAAAGAACCCGAGCTGAACGAAATACCGGTCGACCAGTTCAGCAAAGGCCCGTTCGATTTCACCGTCAAGGGCAACAACTATGTGATCCTGCAGCGGCAGCTTGGAAGCACGCTTGCCACAAGCGTTGGTGTCGCTTACACGTACCTGTTTACCCTGGCCGTATTCGTCATCGGAATGCTGGCCGTCATATCCACACTAGGCAGATTTTATTACCTGGTTGGCATGGGCATCTTCATCCTGTTTGTGACCACACTCAGTCCCGAGGTGCTCGGAGTGATGGGGCAATACAATAAGACGTTTACCGTGACAATGATGGCATTCTACTGCC
Organism: Cyclobacteriaceae bacterium; assembly: GCA_035318625.1. Classification (GTDB taxonomy): domain Bacteria; phylum Bacteroidota; class Bacteroidia; order Cytophagales; family Cyclobacteriaceae; genus ELB16-189. The sequence continues at coordinate 69,478 of DATHEL010000009.1, read as the reverse complement.
TGCCAAGCTTCTGGCTTTTTTATTTCGGGCCAACAGTTTCGTTCATTGCAAGGATAGCGGTGTTTACCGTTGTGACTGTAGCAATATGGGCTATCATTTATTTCCTCAGCGCGACGGAGATGCCATTTTTATTTTTGGCTACTTATTCTGCCGAAGCCGGCCTCATCGCCTGTACACTATTTATCGTTACCGTATCGCACGAGATCATCGCCGGGTTTATTTTCGCGGTAACGCAAAGCACCAGGCAAGGCAAGAGCCTCAATCATTTCCTGATCATTTCGATGATCTATTTCCTCAACCTCGTGCTCGCATATGCGGTGCGGTTCGGTTTTATCAAGTGGGATCTCATTACGGTTGATCTTTTCCTGTTGCTGACGATCTCGGCGATACTGGGCATCTGGGGAATCCGGCAGCGTCAGAAAACTTTCGAAGGGGTTATCGAGGGCGATCCGTACGCCGTCTTTGCATTCCTCCTGATGGGTGTCTTTACATTTGCCACGATTGCGATGTTCATGTTCAACGCCAACGACACGGCGCTATCGGCGATCAGCGACATCATCATATTCAGTCATCTGGGTTTCGGTTTCATCTTCCTCACTTACATATTTTCGAATTTCCTGGGTATGCTGGCGCAGAACTTCACCGTGCACAAGGTGCTGTACTCGCCCAACAACATGCCGTACTTTACATTCCGCCTCGCGGGATTGATCGTCACCCTTGCGTTGGTGTTTTACAACGCATGGCAGGTGCCGGTGCACAATGCTATGTCGGGCTACTACAACGGCATCGGCGACCTGTACATGAAGCTCAACAACGACAGGCTTGCACGGGCCTACTACGACGAATCGAGAACATACGGTTTCCGGGGACACCATTCCAACTATGCGCTGGCAAACATCGAAGGCGCGTTGTTCAACGTGAGCGACGAACGGACATTCTATGCCGAAGCCAGCGGCCGCCGTCCAACAGAGATGTCGCTGCTCAACTGGGCACAGTCGTATCAGTCGGTCAACGACAATCTCGGAGCTGTCGCTACTCTCAGCGATGGGGTCGCCAAGCTCGAAAATCACAAGGCCATCGAGAATACGCTGGGCCTGCTTTATGCCCGAAACGGACTGCCTGACTCGGCGATCAAGTATCTGGAAAGCTCGGGGAAATCATCGCCATACAAGGATATTGCGACTGCAAACATATTGGGGTTGCAGGCGCTCAACCGGATCTCTTTACCGCCGGATACAACCTCGCAGCCCGGCGGCGATCCCGTCGCCATTGCAAACAGACTCGCAGTTTTGAACATGCTCGGGTACCCCACGAACGGATCGTTTGCGTTGCCGGCCGACACGGTGCTGACATTGCAGCAGGCGGCTGGTATCAGCAACTGGCTTATCAATCAACGAAACAGCGAGGACACCACGTTCGTGAGAAAGATCGTGTCGCTCGCGCGGAAGCCTTCGAACTCCGGGTTCAAGGAACCGTTGCTTTTCGCTGCGGCCATCTCCCTTTACAATTCAGGTGAGACGAAGGAAGGCTTCATGATGCTCGAAGAAGTGACGGTTGGCAGCGAGCTACAAGGCAAGTACAACAACATCCTTACGGTGTGGTCGATCGAAAACGATGAGCCGCAACGGGCATTGGGCTACGCCGATTATGCTGTGTCGCAACGTTACGCACCCGCACAACTGACCTATGCTGTCGCGCTTACTGAAAATCTTCCCGCTGGCGGCAATGAACAACTTCGAAATACGATCACAGCATGGGACAGCCTTCGCACTGGCGGCGACACGATCACCAACGCCCTGGCCAATCGTATCCGCCGGGCGCTTTTACAGCCATCAGCCTCTTTAAGCGATGAAGACAAATATGTGTATGCGAGATACAGGTTGTCGGCCGCCGATTCAAACACGTTCTTCGACCTGGTCCCCACCGTTCAGGACGACAATGTGAAGGCAAAGATCCTTCTTGATCTCGCACAAAAATTCCATTCGATGGATAAGCCACGCGCCGCGTTGAGATCACTGCAGCGGGTCGCAGGCCTTGAACTGACGGACCCGGCCATTGGCCCGCGAATGCAGTTGCTCGAGATGCTATCGCGCGTACGAATGGGCCAAACATCCATTGTGCTCCAGGCATTGCAACAATATCCGGTCGGCTTCAAAGGAAAAGAAAAGAAATACAAAGTGTACTTCGATGCACTCGCAGCACAGGCGGCGGGAGACTCGACGAACGCAAACAAATATTTTCATTGGCTCGGCGAGGCAAATCCTTATTTCGAAGACGGCTTGATCGCAGCGGCGGAATATTTTCAAAAGAAAGGAGACACGTCGTACAACCTGATCGCTGAAGGTCTTTTGTATCATCCTTCATCGATAAGGATCCGGAAAGCATACACACTTGAATCCGCACGGCAAGGCTTCGAAGGCTATTCGAGAAATGCACTGGCGTCATTGAAGCCTTTGATCGGAGCACGCGATCACGCGGAGCTCACCAGGCAGGTCGATACGTTACTGGCTGTAGAGCGTTAACGTCAGCAGCACAAAATACCATCCTTAAGACGGGGAACGACGTCGTATTTGTCTTCTGCCAGGCAAAACACAATGTCTTCATGAATCCCGAGCCGGTTCAGTCTTTTTATGTGTGACCCCTGTTTAAGAAATTCGAGCATGTTGCCCCGGGCGATTTCATAGAGATACTTTGCAGCGATAGCAGCATCATAGTCGGTACTGATGTGTTCTTTCACCTTCGCGACGAGCGCACCAGCAAACAAAGTATCCTCCAGGTTGACCCTTCCCTTCCAGCCGGCACAGACGACCAGCACGTTGTTGGGTCCGTCGACCAGGTACTTCGAAACAGAGGAGAGGTTCAGGAAAGCACCGATTACGACATCCCTCGCTTCTATCGATTTACTGATGGCCTGTGTACCATTGGTTGTCGTGAACGCCACCTTCTTCCCTCGAATGTCTTCCATGTATTCGAAAGGCGAGTTGCCTTTGTCGAAGCCCTCCACTTTTTCCCCGTTGCGTTCACCCGAAGTAGTATAGCCCTTTTTGCTCATCGCGCGACATGACTCGAGATCGGCGAAAGGCATGATGCAATCCACGCCATGAGCGAAGGCGGTAACCATGCACGAAGTAGCCCGGAGAATATCGACGACCACGACGGTTTTTTCGCTGACGTCATAGAGATGCATCAGATCGGGGGTAAGGCAGACTTCGATTGTTTTCATTGAATTGTTTCTCACGGAACACACGGAAGCGTTATCAAACTAGCTTTACACTATATTGAAAGCGTCTTGCATTTTTCCGTGTTTTCCGTGCTTTCCGTGAGAGAATTTATTTTTTCACAGGTATTAACGGCAACTTGCTTACCTCGGCTTTCAGATTCTTCCCTCTCACCTCGATAAATATCTCGCTTCCCGGAACCGCATTATTTGCTTCCACGTATCCCATTCCAATGCCAACTCCTAGAACGGGCGACACCGTTCCCGATGTCACTTTACCGATCGCAGATCCTTCGGCGTCGCGGATGATGTAGTCGTGGCGGGCAATGCCCTTGTCGATCATTTTGAAACCAACCAGTTTTTTTGAGACACCTTTCTCCTTCTGTGCTTTGAGCGCAGCAGAGTTGGTGAAGTCCTTGGTGAATTTCGTGATCCAGCCGAGTCCCGCTTCGAGCGGCGATGTGTTGTCGTCGATGTCGTTGCCGTAAAGACAAAAGCCCATTTCGAGGCGGAGTGTATCGCGGGCGCCGAGGCCTATCGGCTTGATGTCGTCGCTCTTGCCGGCTTCGAAGATCGCATTCCATACTTTTTCGCCGTTGGATTGATGCACGTAGATCTCGAACCCACCGGCTCCGGTATAACCGGTATTGCTGATGACGACGTCTTTCACGCCGGCGAAGTCACCCTGGCTAAAATGATAATAAGGTATTGCAGGGAGGTTAACTGTAGTGAGCTTCTGAAGCACGCCGCCGGCCTTAGGACCCTGAACGGCAAACAGGCAGATGTCGTCCGAAATGTTCTTCATCGTTGCGCCCTTGGTGTTGAACTTGGATATCCACGCCCAGTCCTTCTGTATGTTCGATGCATTGACCACAACCATGTAGTCATTGTCCTTCAGCTTATACACGAGCAGGTCGTCGACAATCCCACCGGTTTCGTTGGGCAGGCATGAGTACTGCGCCTGTCCGTCGACAAGCTTACTGGCGTCATTGGAGGTCACGCGCTGGATCAGATCGAGCGCATTCGGCCCTTCCACCTTGAATTCTCCCATGTGCGACACATCGAACACCCCTACGCCGTTCCTCACGGTCATGTGCTCTTCAATGTCGGAGCTGTAGCGTACGGGCATGTTGTATCCTGCGAAGGGGATCATCTTTGCACCGAGCTTTTCATGCAAATCGTTGAGAGGAACTTTCTTGGCATCCATAATATTATTTTTTATCGTCTGCTACCTTTTTTCGCTTCCATCGTCTGTGACTCCACAACCAAAACTCCGGTTTCTCCTTAATGTTATCTTCCAGCATACGGGTCACCTTCTCCGTGATCTCACCTTCGGCAGTCGAACGAGGATCACCTGTTACATCGACAAACCGCGCGGTGTAGTAGCCTCTTTTCGGTTTCTGAACATCCAGATAAAGGACCGGGAAGTTGTAATCCTTCGCATACTTCTCCGTGCCGATCAGTACGCCCGTCTCCTGGTTCAGGAAGGTCATCCAATACGGCTTCGAATGGATCGATGGAGCCTGGTCGATCAGGAAGTATGTTGCCGTCAGCTCGTTCTTCATCTTTTCAAAATCCTCTTTCACAGTCCGGTTGTGGATCATCCGGAGTCCGTACTTCTGCCGTGAGGTGAGCATTTTCTTATCGAAATAAGCATTCGTCAACGGCTTATAAATAGCCAACGCCTGCTGTTCGGTTTGCTGGTCGACCGTCACGGCCACCATCTCCCAGTTATTGTAATGGGCCATGGCGACGATCAGGCTTCGTCCCTGTTCAGCGTATTTCTTCGGGATATCGGTGTCGAAATAAACCATCCGTTTTCTGGCATCCTCGTCGGAGATGGTGAACATCTTGAGACTCTCAAGCGTGACGTCGCAAAAATGACGGTAGAAGTTTTTGGCGATCCTGGTGCGCTCCACTTTCGATTTGCCGGGAAACGAGTTCTTCAGGTTTTCCATAACAACCTTCTTCCGGTATCCGACCACATGGTACATCAGGATGCACAGGATATCGGAAAGAGCATACAATACCGGGAACGGCAGCAGGGAAAGCGGCAGGACGAACCCGTAATAAAAAACGCGGTTAACGATAGCCATCGCAAATGAATCGGTTATGCTTTTCCGTGTTTTCCGTGTCTTCCGTGAGAAACTTCGGGCACAAAACTATCATTTTTCTTCGAAGACAGTCTTGCCGCCGACCACCGTGCGGAGCACCTTCACATTCCTGATCTCCACGGGGTCGATCGCGGTGATGTCTTTTTCCAGAATGACAAAGTCGGCTGCTTTACCGGCTTCGAGCGAACCTTTGAAGTCTTCCTCGAAAGAGGCGTAAGCGGCATGGAGCGTATATGCCTTCAGAGCCTGCTCTACGGTTATTTTTTGCTCCGGAACCCATCCTCCCGGGTTTTTTTCATCGATGGTACGACGGGTGACGGCCGCATAGATGCCCTCCAGGGGTGTTGGCGGTGCCACAAACCAATCACTGCCGAAGGTCACAATAGCGTTGGCGTCGAGGAGCGATTTGAAAGCATAGGTTGTCTTTGACCGTTCCGGCCCGATGACCCGGTCGGCCCAGCGGCCGTCGTCGATCGCATGGTAGGGCTGCATACTGGCAACAACACCCAGCTTCGCAAAACGCGGTATGTCGACTGGAGCGATATGCTGCGCGTGCTCTATCCGGAACCGGCGGTCTTTCGGGCCATTTTCATTTTCCACCCGCTCGAACGTATTCAGGAGTAAATGGATCGCGCGGTCGCCGATTGCGTGGATCATCAGTCGCAGCCCGGCGCTGTCTGCCGACTTGATCATGCTGTACAGCTCGTCGGGAGGAATAACAAAGAAACCCGAATCTTTCGGCGCGTCGGTAAAGCCTTTGTGAAATGCGGCGGTATGCGATCCGAGTGAACCATCGACGAAGGCTTTCAGGCTGCCGATCTTCAGCCAGCGGTCGCCATCTCCCCGTACTTTGACGAGCGAGTCGAGTGTCTTCCATTCCGTCAATGGCATTCCCGCGTAGATACGGGTCTTCAGTCTCTTACCCTTCCATGCACGTTCGAAAGCGCCGTTAAAACCCGACATGTTATGCACGGAGGTCACGCCTTTCGAAGCAACGTAATTCATTGCCGTGTCGAGTGCGCGGTCTTCGAGTACAGTTCCCGCTGCCGGTATCCGGCGTTCGATCAAAATGGTAGCGTTGTCTTTAAAAACTCCGGTTATGCGGCCTTTGTTGCGCACGATCACGCCACCTTCAATATCCGGTATTTTTACGCGGTCGATCTCGCTGACTCCGGCGGCGTTCATAGCGGCCGTGTTGGCGAGCGACATGTGGCCATCGAGCCGCGTGACCCAAACGGGATGATCTTTGGTGACGCTGTCGATCCAGGTCCGGTCGGGAAGCTCTCCGCCCCAGTTCTCGTGATCCCAGTCGCCTCCGGTGATCCATTCGCCGGCGGGAATATTCCGGGCATACTCTTTTATTCTTTGAATGAATTCGGCGGGGGTCTTTGCATCGCGAAGCTGTACGGATTGAAGTCTGAAACCGCCATCGACAAAATGGGTGTGCGTGTCGATGAAGCCGGGGACAACAAGGTTGCCATTAAGGGTTTCTATTTTCTTAGTGCCGGAAGCGAGGTACTCATTGATCTCTTCACGGGAACCGATCGCAACGATCGTGTCGCCGGAAATCGCCATGGCTTCGGCGTATGGTTGCTTGTCGTTGCCGGTCCAGATCTTTCCGTACACTGCGATATCGGCAGGGTCTTTAGATGAGCAGGAAATAAGTGCGGTTATAACACTTAATGCAATTAATAGTCTCATTTCAGCTTGGGGTTTTGATGATGCCTGTCGCGATCGCGGTCATTCTTCTTCTGCATGTTCTTGTGAAACGCCTCGGTGAGATTAACGCCGGTCTGATTGGCCAGACAGAGGAGCACCCACAACACGTCGGCCATTTCGTCGCCGAGGTCTTTGGTCTTGTCCGATTCTTTTTCCGATTGTTCTCCGTAGCGGCGAGCGATGATGCGGGCAACCTCTCCTACTTCTTCGGTCAGCATCGCCATGTTCGTGAGCTCGTTGAAATATCTGACTCCGGTTGTTTTGATCCACTGGTCGACCAGGACTTGCGCCTGTTGCAGTGTGATCTCTTTATCGTTTCCCGGAATCATTGTTTTGCTTCGAGCTCTTCGTAGTCGATATCCATCACTTCATACTTCTTCCAGCCGACGAAGTCGAAGTGCCACCATTCAGAGGCGTTTACTTTGAAGCCGTTGCTTTCCATGACGGAAATAATGAGGTCACGGTTCTTTTTAATGACAGGGTCTTTGACCGGAGTGGTAGGCCATGCCTCTTTCTTGAACGAGTCGAACTCCGTGGGCATCTGCAGATCTTTGCCCGTCTTCAGGTCGACGATGGTCATGTCTATCGCGCATCCTCGGTTGTGTCGCGAGCCGCGGTATGGGGATGCAACATAAGTGGTATCGTGATACACCTCGTAGAATCTAACGGTTGCTTTGTACGGACGGTACGCGTCAAAGATCTTGATGCCGACGCCAGCCTTCTTGAATTCGGCCTGGGCTTTCTTCAAAGCGTCAGCAACCGGCTTGCGGGCATAGGCCCTGGAGAGATTATAAATTTTTTCGCCCGTGAAATTATTCGTGGTGGCGTAACGTATATCGAGCACGATACCCGGAATGAATTTTTCGAGGTTCACCAGCTCTTTCTCAGGAGACGATGCAAGACTTTGTTTATAGCCGGTAAAAGTCGTGGCCTTAAGGCCGTATTTATTTTGTGCGAACGTTGTAACGGATGCCAGCACGAAAAAGGTAAGGGTCAGTTTTTTCATGGTATTTGAAGCTGATTAAAGATATTAATTTTTACCTTACGATGACTGCTATGACCTTCAGGAACATCTTTCCTATCATCCTCCTTGCCGAAACAATGGTGCTCCTTCTCGCAGTTATCAACTATGGATGGACGCTTGAAGGACTCCAGGCGGTGACACGATATTCAGGCCGCGCGTCGCTCGGGATCTTCAGTGTCATTTTTCTTTTCCACAACCACCCGGTGGTGAATTTAAAACGCGTGCTGTCGGACAAATTCTTCCTGGTGTTTGCGATCGCGCATGGTATTCATCTATGGGAGCTGCTCTCATATTTATATTTCTCAGGAACCCCGATCGTGCCTGTTCGCGTGGCGGGAGGATTTGTCGCTTATGTGATGATCTTCGTGATGCCCTGGATCCAAAAGAAACACGACGACCAAAAGGTCACGGATAAGAGGTTCAAACAGATTGCACTGATATACCTCTACTACGTCTGGTTTATTTTCTTTATGACCTATCTGCCGCGTGTGCGGGGTACTCTGCCGAACGTGGGAGGTTCATACGGAGAGTTTGTGATACTATTGGGATGGGTTTCTATTATGATGGGTATAAAATGGTCGCAGCTTCTTGCGAAGCCGCGAGGCCGGACATAGTCAGACAGGAACACGCTCCTATGAAACGTCATCGCGCCTAATACTATGGAATGCCAGCCTTCTCGAAGCGCGGCGCGATCCCCGGGAAATCAAGGTGCGAGTGTATTTTCATAGCGGCTACAAGCCCATCATAACAAAGGCTCCCCAGTAGTAAGGATCTTTGTACTTCGTCATCAACTGAAGTTGTGCTTGCTTGAAGGCTTTTTGTTTGTTACCGGTCTTTGCCCAGCTGGTATAAAAATTTGTCATCAGCTGTTGCGTAGCGGCATCATCCACCTTCCAGAGACTCATAATGAGTGCGTTGGCGCCTGCCACCATGAACGCACGCTGTAATCCATAAACGCCCTCGCCAGCCTTCACTTCACCGAGGCCCGTCTCACACGCACTTAGAATGATCAGGTCCGTTCCGTCGAGGTTCATGTTCATGACTTCATAAGCCGTTACGATGCCGTTATCGTTGCTCGACAGGTCGACGCTGTTGGTGCCGCTGATCGTAACGGAAGCGCCTGCGAGAAGAAGTCCCGACCGAAGCAAAGGATTCTCCTGTGCATTCTCCATGCTGATGCCCAGCGCTCCGTTCTCGGCGACTTCGGTGTCTTGTTTGAAATAGCCGTGTGTGGCGATGTGAAGAAGAGTCGGAGCCTTGAGCGCTTTCAGCGCCGCTTCGGTAGCATCCTTCTGCATGAGCTGTTTGGTCTGGTATCCGGAAGCCTTGAGGATCTTGTTGATCCCATCGAGCTCTACTTTCGTGCCCGGGAGCGCCGCCACCTGGGTTCCACCATAGTCGGGGAAGCCGAGCAAAAACGCATCTTTTTTCGTTACGGGCTTCCGTGCCTTGATCGCCAGCAGGTCTTTCGAGTTGCCGACGGTGATCAAATCATACTGGTTAAGAATATAGACTCCCGAAGGATTCTTCAAAGTATTCAGGTTGATCTGGTTGTACACACCATCGGGTGAAATATAAACGGTCTTCTTTCCACTTAGCGCCGGCTCGATCTTCGACCAGAATTGTACGAACGAATGCTCATCGGCAGACTTCTGCTGTATCGAGTTCTTATAGAATTTCGAATAGCGGTTCTCCAGCTGGTTGCCATTGTCGAGCACAACAAGCTTCGGTACATCGGACGTTTTCGTCATAACCAGCATGGCGTAACGTGAATCCCCGGTGAAGTCCTGCACGTAGTTTCTCACACGAATGATCTCTACGACAGCTTCCTGGTCCGTGAGCGCACTCTTGATGGTCTTATAGCTTACGAGCTGAGTGGCGTAACCCGAGGAGAACTCCTTCGAACGCTCGGAGAGTGATTTCTCCATGCGGTTCGCGGCCTGCTCGATCGAATCGATGTTGATCTTCTGGTCTGTGATCTCCTCTTTCGACAACGAATAATATCTCGACAGCGACTCCTTCTGGTCCAGCCATGCGAGATAGTCTTTGATGAGCTCTTGATTGCCGCTGCGCACGATAGCATTCTTCACCTTGCTGGTGGCATTGAGCAATAACGCTTTGGTAGCAGTCTGGTAGTCGAACACATCCGGCACGATGTTCGGCAACGACGTGCTGGCGTCGATCGCAAAGTTGTAGTAGCGTTGGAACCGCGGAAATGCGGCATCCCAGTATTTGGTCTTCTCCGCTTCGCTCATAGGCGGAAAATACTTGTTGATGAAGTCGATGGTCTTATCCATTACGATCTTGTAATGGTTGTATGCCTTCTCCCACTGTTTACTTTTCCAATAAAGGATAGCGAGCTCTTCACGCGACTTCACGTAGTCGGGGTGATCGGTGCCCAGAGTTTTTTCGCGGATCTCCATCGAACGCTGGAGGAGCGGCTCGGCTTCGGTATATCTCTCTTTGGTCCGGTAATACCATCCCTGGTCGCCGATCACCTTTGCGTAGCTCGGACTTTCTTCTCCGAACTTGGTCTTGTAGACTGCGGCCGCTCTCTTCAGGTAGTCTTCAACCTTCTCGGGCTTGTTCATCTGCACATAGAGCAACGCGAGGTTATTGAGAACGCCGGCGTAGTACGGGTTGCCGGAGCCCAGGTCTTTTTCGAGCTTGAGATAGATTGCTTCGGCTTCGGGAAGCTTGTTGGTACGCTGGTAGAGATGTGCGAGGTTCGACTGGATGCCGACCTGGTTGTTGACACTCTTCTTCTGGGCTTTGTCGAGGATAGCGGTAGCCTGCTGAAGATTGCCGATCGCTTCCTCATTGCGTCCCATCTCTGCATAGAGGATGGCTTCGTTGTTGAGAACGATGGAGAGCTCCTGGGTTTCGCCGAGAAGATTCTTCACGGTTGCCTTTGCAGCCTCGAAGTCTTTTTCGGCCTCATTGTAGAAGGCGAGATCCTGGTACAGCACGGCGCGGTTGTTTACGGAGGCGGCGTAACCGAAGCTGCCCTGACCGAGCGACTCCTCTCTCATTTCGAGCGCTTGTTGGGTGAACTGTGAGGCGGAGTTGAATTTACCCATCGTGGCATAGAGAAGTCCCAGGTCAGAAAAGGTTTTGCTGTAATTGATGTTGTCGGTCAGCTTTTCATTTTCGTATGCGGTCTTCGCGGCGAGGAAATAGAACTCGGCCAGTTTGAACTGTCTCTTTTCGTAAAAGAATTGAGCGGTGGTCAGCAGGTCGCGGCACTTCTGCGCGGGCGTAGCCTCCTTGTTGTCTTTCAGGAACATGTTCGAGGCTGCATATTTCGCCTTCGTCATTGTTTCTGCGCGATCGCGGATGTTCATCATACCGCTGTTATCGATCACGGTGATGGCGTAGTTGTAGTCGGTTGAGTCGAGCTTGTCGCGGTCGGCGTCGGCCTTGTTGGCGGCCTTGTCTTTGAGGGTCTTTTTCCCTTTCTCGACACGGTCTTTGAGGAAGGTACCTACCTGTGCTTCGGTGGTAGTGATCAGGAGGCACATCAAGATTACGCCCAACAAAGTGGATCTCATAAAAAGGTGGTGTTTGAATCCGTAAATTTACGGTTTTCCAGGCTCACATTGATCAAACAGCATGACTAGTAGTGTTTTACACAGGGGTACGTCGACGGCGGTGATTGAAGCGCTGCGGGAGATCTTTGAAGAGGGCCGTTACGCGGACAAGGTTATCGAGAAAGTACTGAAACAGAACCCGAAATGGGGTTCACGCGACAGGCGTTTTATCGCCGAAACGACCTATAATATTGTACGTTGGTACAGGCTTCTCCATGAAATGTCAGGTATTCCTGATAATAGTATTAATTACTGGAAGCTATTCGCCACCTGGATGCACCTGCAGGGCATGGAACTGCCTTCGTGGGCGGAGTTCTCCTCGCTCAAATTCGACCATTGGGAAAATCGGCTGGCCAAGGCCCGGTCGATCCGGAAGATCCGCGAATCCATTCCCGACTGGCTCGACCAGACGGGGGAAAAAGAACTGGGCGGCCGGTGGGAGAAAGAGCTTCATGCTCTCAACGACGAAGCCCGGGTGGTGCTGCGTGCCAACACGCTTCGCATCCGCCGCGGCGATCTGCAAAAAGTATTGAGGGAACAAGGCGTCGACGCGGAACAGCTGCCGATAGCTCCCGATGCCATCGCCCTTCGCCAGAGACAGAACGTCTTCCAGCTCCCGTCGTTCAAAGAAGGTCTGTTCGAAGTGCAGGATGCCGGGTCTCAGCTGATCGCGCCGTTCCTTCATGCGGAACCGGGCATGCGTGTGATCGATGCCTGTGCCGGCGCGGGCGGAAAGACGCTTCATCTTGCAGCGATCATGCAAAACAAGGGGCGCATCCTGGCGATGGATTCCGAGGGCAAGAAACTCGAAGAGCTCAAGAAGCGTGCACGGCGATCGGGCGCAGCGAACATCGAAACACGGACAATCGAATCATCGAAGGTTGTCAAGAGACTGGAAGGCTCCGCCGACCGGTTGTTGCTCGACGTACCCTGCTCGGGCCTGGGTGTGCTGAAACGAAACCCCGACGCCAAATGGAAACTTTCGCAGGACTTCCTGGACCGCGTGCGCGAGCTTCAGCAGCATATCATGAGGGATTACAGCAACATGTTAAAACCCGGCGGCATGATGGTCTACTCCACCTGCAGCCTCTTGCCCAGCGAAAATGAGGAACAGGTGAAAAGCTTTTTGCAGGAAAACAAGGCGTTTGAGCTAATGGAGGAAAAAAGTATTGCCCCGTCGGAGGGATTCGATGGTTTTTACATGGCCCGTCTGAAAAGGATTTGATATTTTAGTTTCAAACTTCCGGACTATGAAATTTCTATGTTCAATCTTTCTCGTATGCGCATGCCAGATCGTCTTCGCACAAGACCTCAGGTCTGTCCTGCTGCAGCAGCTGAAGAACACTCATAACAACAAGGAATGGTTTGTTCCGGCGAATATCGCGGTGGACGGCATCACGCCCGAGCAAGCTTCGTGGAAAGACGGAAGCGGCAACCACTCGGTGGGCCAGCTGACGTACCATCTCGTGTTCTGGAATGAGCATCAGCTCGCGACGTTCAAGGGTCAGAAGCCGGCTGCCTTTAACGGGAACAATGAAGAGACCTTCGACTCATTCGACAAGGCTACATGGAACGACCTCGTGAAGCGGTTGAATAAGGTAATGGTGGACCTGGAGAAGATCGTAGCCGAAGCAAGCGACGCGAACCTGAAAGAATGGTCGCCCACGATCGCTAACATCAACGCCCACAATGCCTATCACACCGGCCAGATCATCTTCGTAAGAAAGCTTCAGAAGTCATGGGATCCTGAAAAAGGAGTTAAGTAAAAGACGCCCCTTATGGCAAAGTACAAAGCAAAAACCGTCGTCACCGAACAAAGTGTGGACTCATTCCTCGACGGAGTAGAACCCGAGACAAAGCGCGATGACTGCCGTGCGATTGCAAAGTTGATGGGCGAAGTGAGCAAGGAACCGGCTACGATGTGGGGACCGGGTATTATCGGTTTCGGTTTCCGGCATTATCAATATGAGTCGGGCCATAGTGGCGACGCGTGCCTGGTGGGATTTGCACCACGCAAGCAAAACATCGCGATGTACCTGATGGGCGTTGTCGGCAACCACGACGCGGATCTGAAAAAGCTCGGTAAGTTCAAGGTTGGCGGAGGGTGTATTTATATCAACAAGCTCGAGGACGTAAATACCGGCGTCCTGAAAAAACTCATCAAGCACGGCCTCGCCTGGCATAAGTCCCAAAAAAAGTTAAAAACTAAAAGTTAAAAACTAAAGTTAAACGGGGTCACAATTTTCGCTATTCACAGTAAACTTTTAACTTTTAGTTTTTAACTTTTACCTTAACTTTTAACTTTTAGTTTATTAAGACTCTGTTAGGAAAGTTGTACATCGTATGGGTGTTGCTCGTGTTCACGGGCGTCATGATCCTGTTCCTTCCCGGCTTTCTCATCCCTGCCTTGTTCGGTCCACGCGCCGTAGTCGTCACTCATTTCTTCATCAAGTGCTGGTCATGGATATACAGCGTCCTCAATTTTATTCCTTATGATATCCGCAACCGCGAGCGGATCAAGCGCGGGGCCTCATACATATTTGTCAGCAATCACACGTCTTTCATGGACATACCCGTGCTGGTCGTCACCATCAAGGGTCAGTTCAGGGCGCTCGCCAAAAAAGAGCTTTTGAAGCTTCCGGTATTCGGGTGGATCGCACAGGTGATGTGCGTGGTGGTAGACCGGAGCAGCAATGAAAGCCGCCGCAAGAGCATCGATAACCTGAAGCGCATACTGCACATGGGGATATCGGTGCTGATCTTCCCGGAGGGCACGCAAAACAGAACCAAAGATGCGCTTCAGCCTTTTTATGATGGAGCGTTTCGTATCGCCGTTGAAACACAGGAGCCGATCATACCGATTATTGTTCTAGGCGCCGGAAAGATCATGCCTCCGGGAAGAGCATTCATTCAGCCTGGAAAAATAACGGTGTTCATCGGCAATGAGATTCCGACTACGGGACTGACACTCTCCGACGTGAAAGACCTTCGTGAAAAGGTTTTTGGGGTGATGTCGGAGATGATTGAGTCAAATGCGTAATTTGTTTCTCACGGAAAACACGGAAGAATATTGGCAAATAATAATACGGTTACGAACCTCACCGGTCAGATGCGGTCGATGAAACTTGTTTATTGGGCCATGGCCCTTGTACAAGTTGTATTTGGCGTTGCGGTATACGCGATCATTTCCATGAAAATGATGGGAGCAGCGAACTACGACCTGGCGCTTACGCTGCAGAAGATCCTGATGATCTTCGCGCCGGCAGCGATGGCGGTTGGGTACTTCTTGTTCCGCTACATGCTGTCGAAGCTCGATAAGAAGCTCCCGTTGACGGAGAAGATCAAGCGATATTTCTCTTTAGTTCTCGTTCGCGCCGCGCTGTTCGAGGCGGCGTTCCTGTTCTGCGGTGTGGCGGCGCTGGTCACACAGGTCTTGTTATTCTTATGGATCGCGCCTGTGATCTTCTTCGTTTTCGTGCTGCTTCGTCCGACGCCGGAGGGCCTGGCGGCAGACCTGGACCTGACTCCTGCAGACCGCAACAAGCTGATACAATGAAACACGTCCTGTTGATATTTGCTGGAGGAGGGCTGGGCAGTGTAGCGAGATACCTGTTGGGCAGATGGGTCAGTGGTTTCCATCAAATCAATTTTCCTTTTGGAACGCTGGCCGTGAACGTGGTGGCGTGTTTTATCCTCGGGGTGATCGTCGGGTTTTCAGAATACAAGCAAGCGCTTTCGCCAGACTCGAGGGTCTTTTGGGCGATAGGATTTTGCGGAGGGTTCAGCACGTTTTCAACGTTCAGTTACGAGACGGTGCAGCTGATACACGGGCAGGCGATCGGGAGCGGGGTGGTTTATGTGCTGGTGAGTGTCGTGTTGTGCGTGGGGGCAGTGGTGATGGGGATGTATTTGGGAAAGTAAATCACGCAGCGTGGCTTTGATAGGGCCGTATCGAATTAAACTCCTTTGACTTGGAGCGTTAAACCTTACAAAACGAGCATAAAAAAAGGGGAGTAACCAGCTCCCCTTGTTCTCATCTAATTTCAGACAAACCAAATTTAAAACCTAGAGCTTGATCGAAAACATCATCGACCACGTCCTGCCATCGGAAGTCCACACTCCCGGCCCGGGATAGAACGACGGACGCTTCGTGAAATATTGTTCATTGGTGACATTGCTCACATTTACTTTCAAAGAGAAATTCTTCGTAAAAGCATACGACGCATTGAGGTCCAGCAAACCATACGACGGCACCAGGCCAACCGCACCGTTCGCCGACGGCGTTACCGTATTCAACGCATCCGCAAAGCTGTCGGCAGTGTAAGAATAAAGCCCGCTCAGGCTCGCCTTATTCCACCGCAGTGTAATACCGTTGCGCGTGATTACATCCGGCACTGTCTCCACCTTATTGCCCCGTATATTCACATTCTCCTCTCCTACTCTCGCCGACGCATCGGTATATCTCGCATGGAAGATGGCCGTCGACGTAAACACCGACAACTCTATTTTGCCGATATTCATGTTGTACTCCACAAATATCTCCGCACCGGTCGTCACAGAGTTGCCGACGTTCGTCCGGAATAAATAATAGTTGTTCGACGCATCGCGGCCCGCCAGCGATCCCAGCCTGTTGCTGTACAACATCCGGAAGCCGCCGACATCCCAGTTGAACCCACGTGAGTGCCCGCGATAACCGAACTCGAATGTCGATCCTTTCGCATCTCTAAGATTCTTGTCCACCACCTCGTATGTCGACGCCGGAATGATGTCTTTAAAGATTACGGGACGGTACGCCTGGGACCAACCCGCATACAAGTTTTGCGTAGCGTTGACCCTGTACTCCGTATTCAATCCCAGCAAAGGAAACTGGTGCGTGATGGCATTCGGCAGGTTGCCCGGATCGTAGTAAGTGATTGTTCCACTCATATCCGACTTTCCCGTCTCGAAACGGAGACCGGGATTGACAGACAGATTATCGGTGATATTGAAACTGTTTTCAATAAATAATGCGACGTTCTTTGTCTTGAAATGCAGGTCCCTTCCGAAATCCGGCTCCGTTAATCCGAGGTTGAAGTCGGTGCCGGTCGTTCCCCTGCCAAGATTCCGGCGATGAAGATCGTTGTTGAACACCTGTACGCCCGACGTGAAAGAGTGACGTTTGTTGAACAGACTGTAGTGATGCAACAGCCTCAGCTCGCCGGTATAACTGTTGAAATTATCGATGTCGACCTGGCGCGCGGCATACTGACCGGTGGCGGGGTTGATGGCATCGACTACGTCGGCCGGCCTATCGAACGTAATGCTGTTGCGCGCGCCGAGCACTGCCGATGTGGTTAATGTGACGCGCGTGTTTGGGCTCACCGACCAGTCGGCCGTGATCGAAGGAACGTAGATATCGGGATTGAAGTAGTTCCTGGTCCTGGTCGATTGACGCGGGTCGGCGTCGAACATCGCATCCGTCAAAGCTCCGGGTATGCGGAACAAATAGGTCGATCGCGCGAACTCCGCCGTGATACGAAGATGGCTCGTCGGCTTCCAGATCAGCAAGAGTGATTGTGCATCGCTCTTACTGCTGGCATTGTCGCGATAACCATCCGACACGCGCTTTTGGTAATAGGCATAATACTCCACCTTACCGATCTGTCCTCCCGCGGCATTGTATGAGCTCAGCAGTCCGTACGAACCTGCCGTTGTCACACTCTCGAACCCGAAAGCCTTCGTGGTGTCGGCACGCTTGGTAACGTAGTTCACCATGCCGCCGAACTGCGCTCCGTATTGCAACGACCCGGTGCCACGAACCATCTCGATACGTTCGACAGCCTCCATGGGCATCGAATAATGGCTGGCCGGATATCCGTACATGTCCGAGTTGGTGATCACACCGTTCTTGCGGAGGTTGAACTCCCACCCACGATGCGGATCAAGTCCGCGTGTAGATATGTTCACCTGGTTGCCCGATCCGTCCATATCGTAGACGAATACTCCGGGTACTTTTGCGAATATCTGTCGTCCTGTCTTTTCAGCAAGGTTCGCGTCCATATTCGCAACCTGGATCACTTCATTCTTCTTCCCGGTCCAGATGTTCGTGCCCTGAATGGATCGCATTCGGGTAACCTGTCCGCCTGTTTTCTGTGAATGGATAATGATCTCATTAAGTCTCCTTGTTGCCAGGGTGTCTTCTTCCTGCGCGAACGATCCCGTGATCGTTCCCAACACCATGGCAACAAAGAGTACAGTTCTTGTTCTAGTCAGCACCGTCAGTCTTCGCAAAGGTCAGCGTGTAGTTTGCGATGCGCTTGCCATGATCCAATCCTGCTTCGCAGTCCTTGCGATAGTGGATACCACCATACAATCTCGACAACGATGCTTCCTGTGCCTGTTCGTTGAAGAAGTTAGCACCTGAGGGAAAGAAATACGAGAGTACAGAGCCGGCTGCACCCGAATACGTGCTATGCCCCGACGTGTATGCCGGGAAATTCGGAACTCCGGTAGCCGTCTTGATGGCGGGATCCATTTGAGAAGGGCGTGGGTTGAAATAAAAGAACTTCGTTTCCCAGCAGCCGACGGCCGCATCATGCAACGCGATGTTCAGGTAAGCATATACGCGAGCCGCCTTAACTTCGCTCATGTTCGCTTCTTCGATGTAGTGTGAAGCGATCTCATCCCAATGGCCGGCAGGTGTGTAAGTACCGGCACCATCGGCCCACTTGTGCACGATAGCAAGGCGCTCCCGCGTCACATGCGTGGTGTAGTAATACACTTCTTGCACTTCTTTTGCCATTTCTTCCGACGCTGTCGGAGGCGGGGCGAGCGGACGCTCGTTAACGATGTCGGTATTGGTCATCATCCATGCCTTCGCACCGAACGGAGCACCGTTGAAGGTCCTTAATCCGAAGAAGGGCAGCATCGGGGGACGAGCGGGTGTTTCGAGACTCGCCCATGCAGTTTCACCGCGGCTCTCTGCATTCGTTTTCAATGCAGCCCAAAGTGTGGGATTCCCACCGGCAGTACCCATTCCGTCAGCTTTTGCACGATCTGTGAATACTGTTGCAATTGATTTTCCTAATGCAAGGCCGGCCGAGAGATCGCTGGTTGTTGCTTTTCCAGCCCATAGCGCAGCGTTGCGCTGCTCGGCTGCCTTCAAAGTAATTTGTTCTACAGCAGCGGGGAACAACAGTTTGAGCACCTCGGCACTTACACCCGACAATACTGCATCTTCCGACGGGTAACCAGGAAGCGTCGTCTTTGTCATCAACGCCTGTATGCCACTATCGGCGTTGTAGGGAGAAGGCCTGTTGTACTGATACTTGTAATACCAAGCAGCCTTCAACGCATCATACTGCGCTGCGGCTACATAGCTGTATGCACGAGAGGCATACGGAGGATTGGCAAAAGGAAAATTCGGATCGCCAAAAGGATTCTCTGCATCCGGCGCAGGATAGGTCCCGAGATTTGTCGGAGCCGGGGGCAGGTTGAATTGTGCTACAAGTCCACGAAGGATCTCGTTCCAGCGGAGGACGCCACCGGCGCTCCAGTACTCGATAGCCTTTTTCTGATTATCTGTCAGATTTGCCTGGAGGGTTTTGATCGCGTCGAGCTCTGCTTGAAAGGCGACCGACCCCGCTAACGCAGCAGGACCTGCAAGCGCTACCTGGTTGTTTGCGGTCAGGAAAACCGGTTTCCACGTTCCTGCATCTGCATCGATGTCGACAGGTGCGAGTGTCTTTAGTTGCTGATCGAGAGAAACGTCCTTCTCACAGGCCGTCACCAGGACTACCAGCGCGATAAATAATGTAGAGATCTTTTTCATGTCTTTATGGATTGGGTGTTTCACCTTTGCTGCTGTTTTTGAAATAAATGGTATACAGGATGCCGCCCATGATCGAAGTGGTCTGTCCTACGTTGCGGCCTGCAACAGTGTAATTCACCATGCCGCGCACACCGAGATTCTTGGGCCAGGGCAGGTAGTACATTACCAGTGCTCCTACTCTTTGTGCATTCATTTTGTTGGATGCAAAAGGCATATCCTGTCTTCGAATGTCACCTCCGCCGAGTGTATTCATTTGCATATACGACAGCTCCGCCTGGACAGGTCCTTTGTGATACCCAACATCAACTTTGTAGTCGAGCATATTCGGCATCTGTACTTCGTCGGTGCTGTAATAATGTCCATCGGTGTAGTACGCGGGGCGGTCGAGCTTCGTATTGCTGCGCCAGGTGTAACCACCTGATGTATTGAGGTAAAAACCATTGGTCAGCGTGTAGTTGAACGTAAGTCTTCCGCCTACATTCGTCGTGTGCACTCCAAGTGATATAGGGAGGAAATCGGGTGAGTAGTTTGAAAGCGGTGTCGAGAAAGACGCCACGGCGAACGTATAGAATTTACCGGGGCCGGCTACCGTCTCGATGAGCTTATACTTTCCGGAGACCATCAGGTCCTGAATTCCGCTCATTGGCATCAGCGTACCCATGCTGACTTTGTTGGCCACAAATGGTACCGATGCCATGATGTTGATCTTCGACGTTGCGCCATACACGCCGTACCACATTACATTGTTGCCCGTGAATTTTCCTATGTTCAGGTTATCGCGCTTCAGCGTTCCTTCCCAATAGTGATCCCACGAATCATGCTGATACATGAACCCCGTACACAGGGTTTTGGCAGGCATCAGCAGTCCATCAGTCGGGACCTGCGAAAATGCCTGCGTTGCGCCAAACATTACACACAATAGCAGTAAACTTCTCTTCATATAATTATTTAAAAGGGGTTTTGAAAAAATCGTAACGATGCCGTAATGGCATATTACTTTGTTGAAAATTCAGGAGTGCGGCGAGGCCGCTAACTACGCGCGATCAGGTGGATGAACGATCGACGTAAAGTAGGTGTCAAAAAAAATCTTTGCAGATGGCACCATGACTACATCTTCTTCCCAGCCGCTGACGGACGAGGTGAGAGCAATCTGGGTGTTTACATAATCTTTGATCATGCCAGGCGCAGTCGTCTGCTGGCTGTCGTCTTCCTGCCCGGCGAATGACTGCACGAAATCCTCGAGGACGTTATTGATTTTCGTGGTTTTCTCGTCTTTCATACACACTATATATAGTGTGTCCTGGTAGAGGCGCTGTTTTACAAGACGGTAGATCTCTCCGTCTTTTTCGAATTCCCCGTCAACCCTTTCATAGCTTTTTGAGTCAGTTCCGTAGGGTACGGCGAGGGGAACTTTAAAAGTCACAGTTGCCCCCAAATCATACATGTCGGAATTTAACCTTTCGGTAAGATCCTTACCGGAGGCGGTCTTCAGGCCCAGCAATACCCCATAGTATCCCAGCACATTGAGCAGGAAAATATGGAGGATAAAGAGGGTAAAAAGGCGCTTCACACTTCGGGAATATTATCGCTAGGTAATCAAAAAGTTACTTTCTGCAAAATCGGCCGACAGAAACTCCGAAAAACTTGCATTTAATGCTTCGATTGAAGCCTTTTATTTAAGTTTCAAGTTCTGAGAGAGTTATGAAGTGCATTTTTGCTGCATTTGCGGTCATTTTGCTGCCTTTTTCCCTAAAGGCACAGGAGTCTATTGCTCCTAGTGTCAACAACCTGGCGGGCATTGACGGGAAGGTCAGCGGCGCCTTCATTACTACCTCTATCGGTGAGCCTGCCATCACTACGATCTCATCGAGCGAAAGTATTATCACGCAAGGGTTCCTGCAGCCGGAGATCATGCCATGCATCGACCTGGAGTTCCGGTACTACCCGAACCCTGCTCAAGACCTTATAACAATAGAAGCCTACGGATGTGAAGTTAGAATAGAGTCAATGGAAATCCTTGACCTGTGGGGAAGGCTGCTGACAACTGCCCTACCGACCCGGAACAACGAACTGAACCTCGGTGATCTGGCACAGGGCGTTTATTTAATCAAAGTAAAACTAAACAACCAGGATGTACACACAATCTCCGTTGTAAAAACTTCTAACTGACCCTACTTCCTTTTATGCGGCTCCCGTCATTACTGCTGTCTGTTGCGCTTATCCTGTCCGTTGTCGCCGGGCATGCTCAATCTCCGCCTGGAATCAATTACCAGGGTATCGCCCGTAACCTGGATGGGAAACCATTGGTGCTGAAAGATATTACCATTAGGATCAATATTCTGAAAGATGGCGACAATGGCGACGTGGAGTATTCAGAAATTCATACCCTTAAGACAAATTCATTCGGGTTGTTCACTCTTGTGATCGGCAACGGTGATGTGGTGTCAGGCGACTTTCGGTTTATCAGCTGGGCAATGGGTAACAAGTGGCTTCGCGTGGAGATGGATCCGGATGGAGGCAGCTCGTTCCAACTGATGGGATCACAACAGTTCATGAGTGTTCCCTATGCGTTCTATTCAAAATATTCCGGCAATGTACTCACGCCCGGTCAGGGTATCTCGATCACCAACAATGTGATCACCAATACCGGCGATGGCGATAGTAATCCAGGCAACGAGTTGAATACCGGCCTCACTCTCAGCGCCGACCGCATACTGCGTCTTACGGATGCAGGTGGAATAAAAGAGGTGGACCTTAGTCCCCTTGCCGTCAACCAGTCACTCAGCGGCGTACTGACATTAGGCAACAATGCGGACGGGCAGAAGATCGCAAACCTTGGAGCACCGGTACTGGCCACCGATGCGGTGACAAAAGGCTACGTCGATACCAGACTTGCCAGCGCAGACCTGGACATCGCCAACGAACTACAAGACGTATCTATCGAGGCAGATAAGTTGAAGCTTACAAACAGCCTTACCGAAGTCGACCTTTCGCCTTATCTCGACAACACGGACTCGCAGAACCTTTCGTTCTCCGGAACCACGCTTTCGATCGGCGGTGGAAACAGTGTAAACCTCTCGAGCCTGGCGGTAGATGCACAAGATCTGTCCCTCAACGGAATAACGAATACACTCAGCCTTAGCGGCGATGGAACCCCGGTCAGCCTGACACCGTATTTAGACAACACCGACTCACAAAGCCTGACGTTCTCAGGAACCACGCTTTCAATCGCGGGTGGGAACAGTGTGAGCCTCTCGGGCCTGGCGATCGATGCCCAAGACCTCTCGTTGAATGCCGCAACGAATACGCTTAGCCTTAGCGGCGATGCGAGTCCGGTCAACTTAGCGCCATACCTCGACAACACCGACAACCAGCAGCTCACTTTGATGTCGCACAGTCTGACCTTGACCAACGACGCGACACCTGTAGATCTCACGCCATACCTCGACGACACCGACGATCAGACCTTAGCGCTGAGCGGAACGAATCTTTCCATCAACAACGGCAACAGCGTTAGCCTCGCGGCTTTCATGGACGATACCGACGACCAGGATCTCACGCTGGCCGTAAACTCACTCAGCCTGACCGGCGACGCCACCCCTGTGAGCCTGGCCCCGTACCTTGACAACACCGATAGCCAGAGCCTGTCTGTTTTGCCTTCAGGCAACAACCGTACGATCAACATCTCCGGCGGAACCGGCGCAACTTTCAGTGTGGCCGATGGCGACAGCGATCAGACAAACGAGGTGCAGTCCCTGGCTTTCAACACAACGACAAAAAACCTTTCGATCAGCCTGGGCAACTCGGTGAACATACCTGAAACACAGACTGTCGCCCAAGTACTGACGATGGGCAACGATGCGGGCGGACAAAGGCTGACTAACCTCGGCGCAGCGACGGTCCCTTCCGATGCCGCGAACAAGTTGTATGTCGATAATGCTGATAATGCGATCAATGCCCGTATTTCTGCCAACTATGCATTCAAAACGAACTTTACATACAGCAGCCTTTTAAGCCTTGGCAATGACATACCAATGCCGCTTGCTGGCGAATCGTTTGACGACTCCAACGTGGTGGGAGCTGCCAATTTTACTGCTGCTACTGCAGGTACGTATGTTTTTATGGTAGATGGAAACCTCTCCTATCTACTTGGAAATCCTTCGCTCAGCCTTCTTTACAATGGAACCAAGTATCCCGTTGCAACAGCCAATAACAGGTTCAATGCAACGCTCATGTTCCGGCTGACAGCTGGTCAAACAGTGAGCCTGGTGGGTGACGGTCTAACCGTCGGCGCTAACGTTAACGGGTCTTTCTTCGGGTATAAACTTTTGTAACAACGTTCGGCCCTACCGCCTTTCGCTATGAAATGTCATTGCTCGACTTGCGTCGCCTTCGCGTAGCCGCTCACGCCTCCGCTGAAGTAGCGGCACGCGGACGGACGCTTGCGCCAAAGCGCCTCAGCGTTGGCGCACAGAGCGAGGTTCGGGCAAGTCCAGAAGCCAGCGGCACCGCATGACTTTCCTCGGGATTCCCCGGATCAACCGAGGAATAACATTTCATAGGAGAGCGTTTCGAATCGAACGCTTCGTCGCACATGACCCGCAGGCATTCGCACCGAACCCTCGCACCCCGCACGTCGCCCCTCGCACATCAAAAAGGCACGTAGACCACTTTCTTCGTTTCGAAGAACTCTTCCGAAAAAAAGTCTTTCAGGTCGTGCTGGCTGTACGGCTGTTTCAGCTCATTCATTTCTTCATCAAGATCGCCGCCTTTCAGATACAAGATGCCGTTGT
This sequence comes from Cyclobacteriaceae bacterium, assembly GCA_035318625.1. Classification (GTDB taxonomy): domain Bacteria; phylum Bacteroidota; class Bacteroidia; order Cytophagales; family Cyclobacteriaceae; genus ELB16-189. The sequence goes on along the minus strand of DATHEL010000009.1, from coordinate 45,211 downwards.
CGATAGAGTGTTTCGACTGAGGCTTCGATTTGTCCCTCACCCATCCGTAGAATTCCTTCATACGCGTAACTGCCCGGCTGACAACGAAGTCGTATTTACGCTTGATCTCTTCCGCCCGTACCTGTTCGGCCTCCACGTTCTTTAATCCCAGGGCGGAAGATATCTCTTTCACCACCGCTATTTTCTTCCCGATGGAATCCACGAGATGAAACTTTGTTTCAGGGAAAAGTATGGCCAATGGAATTCCCGGGAAGCCTCCGCCTGTACCGACGTCGAGCACCTCGCAGTCTTTCTGAAATGCAACGATCCTGGCGATGCCGAGAGAATGGAGGATGTGATTGACATAAATATTCTCCACGTCCTTACGCGAGATTACGTTGATCTTGTTATTCCAATCCGCATACAGGCTGCCCAGGGCGACAAACGATTCGGTTTGTGCCGGCGTAAGCGCGAAGTACTTCTGTATAATTCTGTGGTCGTTCAAAATGAGAAATCCTTATCTTACAAGAGCCCCAAAATACAAAAAGCTATATCATGAAGCCGCACTATCTCCCCTTCTTCCTGGTCGTACTGGTATTCGTTTCATGTGGTGAAAAGAAAAAAGCAGATCCTTATGCCCGTGTCGGCGCTCATCTGGACTCGCTGGTCGCCGGGGTGAAAGATTTCAGCGGGGTATTGCTGGTCGCCGACAGTGGTAAGACGATCTATCACAAAGCATTTGGTTACAGGAATTTCGATACGAAGGAACCCATCGACACCGCATCCGTCTTCGAGCTCGCCTCGGTGTCGAAACAGTTCACGTCGATGGTCATCATGATGCTCAAGGAAGAGGGCAAGCTCGGCTACGATGACCCGCTCGAAAAATACCTCCCCATCATTCCTTACAAGAATATAACGATACGACACCTGCTCACCCACACTTCCGGTCTCCCCGATTACCAGGCGGTCATGGACCAGCATTGGGATAAGACCAAAGTCGCCGGTAACGCCGAGTGCATCGAGTACCTCGTCAAATATGCGCCAGCGAAGCTGTTCGAGCCCGGCGAGAAGTACGAGTACAGCAATACCGGCTATATGCTGCTCGCGTCTGTTGCCGAAAAAGCATCGGGCATCGAGTTCATCTCATTTGCCCGCGCAAGAATATTCGCGCCCGTGGAGATGACGACCACCGACATCCGCACCCAGGACGAGAAAAGTGCGCTGCGCGGAATGGCGTGGGGACACATTTGGGTCAACGAGAAAAACGCGTACGTCAGGGCCGACTCCATGATCCAATTCAACTACGGGATCTGGTTAGGGAACCGGAAAGGTCCCGGCCGCATCAGCTCCACTTCGTCCGACATGCTGAAATGGGACCAGGAGCTTTACAAGGGAACCCTGGTATCGAACGAAACATTGAATGACGCTTTTACGCCGATGATACTCAACTCCGATTCCGTATCCAACTATGGATTTGGCTGGACCATACAAGATCATCCGCTTGGAAAAGTCGTGAGGCATAGTGGCAGCAACCCTGGTTACAATACACATATTGTAAGATACACAGGCGTCAACCGGACTATCATCATGCTGTGTAACAATGCCCATCCGAAGTTCAATGAGATCCTGAAAGGCGTAGAGGCGGTGGTCGGAATTCCAACCTTCGGCACGGGACTGGTGTCTAAATAGCAAATAACTATCGATGACTTTCCGACTGTTGTTCTTCCTGACGATACTGGCCGTCGTCTCCTGTAAAGACAAGGACGAGCCACAGGTTTGCGACGTTGAGGACCCGGTGAACGAGCTGCAGTGGCTCAAAGACAAAGCGGCCGAGATCCAGAATTCAGAATTTTCAGCAAAATACTTTTATATCGAGGAGGCAGACTACAACGGCCAGGTGGTCTTTTATGTGAACAACTGTTGCCCGATGTGTACCACGTTCATCACCTATTATGATTGCTCCGGAACTCCGCTCGAAGAGGTGGATGCATCACAGGTTAAAAACGGTAGAAGGATATGGACGCCGGAAGGGCTCGAGTGCGTCTTTTACAACTAGGTCCCTTTCAGATATGCTCTTTCTTGTTCTTCACAAGCTCGTACATCAGCTCGCGGGCTCTATGCAGCTGGGCTTTCACGGTTCCGAGGGGAGCTTCCAGCTCTTTAGCAATTTCTTCGTATGAAAGTTCGTGGAAGTAACGGAGCCTCACAAGTTTCTGATACTTCGCGGGTAGCATGTTCACAAACACCTGGATGAGCTCCTCCTTCTGTGCTTTGATGGTTTCCTCCTGTGGATCGAGATTCATGTCTTCCACGTCGATCGATACGGACTGTCCGTCGTCGTCGGTGTAAGTGTTCTCGATACTCAGGGTATTGAGCTTCTTTTTACGGATGAAGTCGATCGTGTTGTTGGTAGCGATCCGGAAAAGCCACGTGCTGAAGGTGAAGTCTTTTTTGAAACGATGGAGGCTGCGAAATGCTTTGGCGAATGATTCGATGGTCAGGTCTTCGGCATCGTCCACATTACGAACCATCTTGAGTATCATGTGATACACGGGCCGCTTATAACGCTGTAACAACTTCGCATAAGCTTTTTCATCGCCGCCAACGGCCGTGTCGATAAGCTTGAAGTCTTCCAGCGCTTTGGATGAGAACCTGCCTTCTTCTATATCTTCCATCGTACCCTTTTTGTGACTAACGCGATCGGGCCAGCGACAAGATAATAAAACGCGTAAATAAAATCTAAAAAAGGCACTTTCCAGCTCTCAAACGGCTCCCCCAAGGTGCGTGGAGCGATATTAAAAAGTGTACAGAGTAAGGTCAGCCGGAATGCCAGCAAACCGCCGACAATTGTCCACTGAATTCCAAAAAACGGCATTGCGAACCAAGCGAACGGCGTCAATATCCATGTGAAGGAAAACAAGGCCAGCAAGATCCTGTCAGACATCTTATATCTCTTCCCTACCGAAAGGTGCCGCAGCTTCTGGTGGAAGAGTTCCTTCCATGTCTTCTTCGGAACCGAAGGTACCACCACACCTTCTCCGATCGCGACGCTTACATTCCCGGAGGTGGCATGCTGGTTCACGAACAGGTCGTCGTCACCGCCGAGGATATCGAGGTGGTCGTTGAAACCTTTCGACTCAAGGAACAGCTTACGCCGGTACGCGAGGTTGCGGCCCACGCCCATGTAAGGCCGGCCCGCCAATGCAAACCCGATGTACTGGATAGCGGTGAGAAATGCTTCGAAGCGAATGAATGAGTTTAGCAGCCCGGGAAATTTTTCGTAAGGAGAAAATCCTGTCACGATGCTCTTGTCGTTCAGAAAATACTGCGTCATGCCGGAGATCCAATGAGGTCCTGGGCGGCAATCGGAGTCGGTCAGTAATACCCAGTCGTACTTGGCTGCCTTGATGCCCATCGTGAGCGCGAATTTCTTGCCGGTCATGTGACTTGGCAGCTCACGAACGGTAACCATTCTGACCTTCGGATCCGCTGAAGTTGTTTTCAAAAGGAAATCAAATGTGCCGTCGTTGCTTCGGTCGTCGACGATGATGATCTCGAAGTCGGGATGATCTTGTGCGAGGAGGATCGGTACAAGTCGCCGTAAGTTTTCTTCATCATCGTGCGCGCAAACGATGACCGACACGCCCGGTGAAGCGATTGTGGTGGGAATACGTTTGCGGTTGCTGAAAGCAACCAGGAAGACAGAGAAATAAATAATCTGGATTGCCAGTATGGCCACACAAATCCCAAAAATCACAGACAAAGCCACGCGGTTTAAACTGAGACAAATATAGATGTTCCTCTATTCCTCCTAACTTTGCGGGCAGAAAAGTAGTAAGAAGCAAGGAGTCTGATATCGCGACTCGGTACCACTTACCGCTGGCTCTGGCTACTTACTACTGATTATGAAGTTTCAGCTCCAAGCAACCGATCCCGCCACCAACGCACGCGCAGGACTGATCACCACCGATCACGGCGAAATACCCACCCCCATCTTCATGCCCGTTGGCACAGCAGGCTCGGTGAAGGCCGTCCATCAGCGCGAGCTGGAGACCGACATAGACGCGAAGATCATCCTGGGCAATACATATCACCTCTTTCTCCGGCCAGGAACCGGGCTGCTCGAAAAGGCCGGCGGGCTTCATCGCTTCAACGGATGGACCCGGCCGATCCTGACCGACAGCGGCGGGTATCAGGTGTACTCTCTCAGTGAAAACCGTAAGATCGATCCGCAAGGAGTCACCTTCAAGTCCCACATCGACGGTTCCACCCATCATTTTTCTCCCGAGACCGCCATGGACATACAACGATCCATCGGCGCCGACATCGTCATGGCATTCGACGAGTGCACTCCGTATCCTTGTGAATACGGATATGCTGCAAAGTCGATGGAGCTCACGCACCAATGGCTCACCAGGTGTATCAAACGACTCGAAACCACGTCTCCGAAATATGGCTATTCGCAGACGCTGTTTCCCATTGTGCAGGGAAGCACCTATAAAGATCTCAGGATTGCGTCCGCAAATTTCATCGCCAGCCAGGACCAGCAGGGCAATGCGATCGGCGGGTTGTCGGTAGGCGAACCACACGAAGAAATGTATGGGATCACCGAGCTTGTGTGTGGCATTCTGCCGAAGGACAAACCCCGTTACCTGATGGGCGTCGGAACGCCGGAGAACATATTGGAATGCATCGCTCTCGGAGTCGATATGTTCGATTGTGTGATGCCCACCAGGAATGCGCGTAACGGAATGCTTTTCACAACACAGGGTATTATCAATATCAGGAACGAAAAGTGGAAGGAAGATCTGTCACAGATCGACCCGGAGCTGGGAGGTCACGTGAGCACGTTCTATTCGAAGGCTTACCTTCGGCACCTCATTATTAATAAAGAGATTTTAGGCGCGCAAATTGCTTCCATCCACAATCTTACTTTCTACCTTTGGCTTGTAAGGTCGGCCAGAGAACGGATAATTGCCGGCGACTTCCGCGAATGGAAGGAACGGATGGTTAAAAAAGTGTCACAACGGCTGTGAAGCTCCTCGACAAATATATCTTTGGAAAGATACTCGCCACGTTTTTCTTCGTGCTGCTGATCCTCGTTGCCATTATCGTGGTGATCGACCTGACGGAAAAGGTCGACAAATTCACCGCCAACAATCTTTCGACAGCAACCATACTAGGTTACTACCTGGACTTCGTGCCGTGGATAGCCGGTTTGATCTCCCCTATTATCGCGTTCATCGCCATCGTATATGTTACTGGAAGGCTTGCTGCACACAGCGAGATCATAGCCATGCTCAGCAGTGGCGTCAGCTTCCCGAGATTGCTCCTTCCCTACTTCTTCGCTGCGACGATCATCGCAGGGATAACATTCATGCTCAATGGCTGGGTTATACCGATATCGAACAAGGCGCGTCTCGAGTTCGAGCTCACCTATCTAAAGTCAAAACAGTTCTACGGCGACCGCCAGAATATATTCATGCAGGTCGAACACAACGTGATCATGTTCATTCAGAACTACAACAATCAGAACAACACAGGCTATCAGTTCACACTTGAAAAATTCGACGATAAAAACCGCCTGGTCGAAAAGCTCTGGGCACAACAAATTTCCTGGGATACTACGAAGCACACATGGCATCTCAAGATCTGGAAGAGGAAGTTCGTCGATAGCCTGTTCCTGGCCAGGAACAACCCAAGTATGTTCGACCTCCGGACAACCGGTACCGACATGGATACCGCGCTGAACATAAAACCCGTCGACTTCGAGAACATAGAAGGGCAGTACGACGGCATGACAATACCGGAGCTCACCGACCACATCAAGAAACTAAAGTTCCGGGGCGCTACCGGCGTTGAAACGTACGAGGTGGAGAGACACATCCGGTTCGCGGCGCCGTTCACGATCTTCGTGCTGGTGTTCATGGGCGTGCTCGTGTCGGCACGAAAGAGCCGCGGGGGAACGGGGTACCAGATCGTGATGGGATTCATCCTTGCATTCGTCTTCCTCATCTTCTTTCTACTGACACGGACTTTTGCCGAGACCGGTGCGCTACCGCCGTTCATTGCGGCATGGTTGCCAAATATTACATTTGGGATCATTGCCGCATTCATGTACCGGTATGTGCCCCGATAAAACCCACTCCGTTATAGAATTTTTTCTATTTTTTTATAAAAACCGGGAATGTCCTCGACGAAAGATTACCTCACTCTTCATTTCCTGGTTTTTCTTTGGGGCTTTACCGCTATACTCGGTAACCTCGTCACGATTCCCGCCGTCGAGATGGTGTTTTACAGGACATTGCTCGCAGCGCTGGGCATGGGCGCCCTGATGTTATACTGGAAAGAGAGCTTCGCCGTCTCGAATTCCGATCTCGTCAAACTTTTACTTACGGGCGGCATTGTCGCCATTCACTGGATCACATTCTTTTATTCCGGCCGGATATCAAACCCGTCGACGAGCCTGGTTGGGTTTGCCACATGTTCATTGTGGGCAGCATTCCTGGAACCGATCGTGAAAGGGCGACGGATACAATTGATCGAAGTGTTGCTGGGAATGGTGGTTGTCGGCGGGCTATATGTCATTTTTGCGTTCGACTTTCAATATCCGCTTGGACTATTCTTTGGAATATTGTCGGGATTGACGTGCGCGATCTTCGGCGTGATCAATTCTTTGCTGGTAAAGCGGATCAATTCGACCTCGATCACATTCTACGAGATGATCGGGGGAACCATTACCGTTGCGCTGTTTTTTCCATACTACGTAAGCAACGTCGCGCCCGACGGACAGCTGCATCTCAACCCTCCACCGCTCGATTGGCTGTGGATCGCGATCCTGGCGTTCGTGTGTTCGGTATACGGCTACGCGGTGGGGATAGAACTCATGAAGAGGATATCCGTTTTTGTTATCCAGCTTTCGCTGAATCTTGAACCGGTTTACGGGATCATCCTGGCGTTGCTGATCTTCGGGGATAGGGAGGTGATGGGACCGTCGTTTTACGTCGGCACGGCAATCATTCTCGGGGCGGTGTTGTCGTACCCGTTGTTGAAGGCGAAGAAAAATCTTATAACCTGACAACCGACTGCACGGTTTCTCCTGCGTCAACGTCCGGTTTTTTTGAAAAAATCCCATAGACCGCCGATCCCGACCCCGTCATGCTTGCATACTCCGCACCGGCAGTGTACAGGGTTTGTTTGATATTTCTGATCACGGGAAACTTCTCCAGTATCGAAGCTTCAAAATCATTCTTTAATTGAAACTTCCACTCCCCGAAATTCCCGATCACGTCGGCAAGCTTCCTTGCAGGCACCGAAGGCACGACCCCTTCGTAAGCCTGTCGCGTCGATATATGCACTTCGGGTTTTACGATCATCAAATATTTTCCTTTCAGATCGACCTCCACCGCAGACAATACTTCACCGCGGCCCGTACCGATCATCGGACTGTCATCAATAAAAAAGACACAGTCACTCCCGAGCTTCGACGCATATTGTTTCAAACCATCTTTTGAGAGCTTAAGGTCGAAGACATCGTTCAGCACCCTCAACGTCCACGCCCCATCTGAAGAACCTCCTCCCATGCCCGCGCCGGCAGGAATGATCTTGTGAAGATGAATGTTCACGGGTGGCAGCGGAATGTCCTGCGCGAGCAGCCTGTATGCCTTCACGCAAAGATTCTCCTCCTCGTTGCCCGGCACCGGGTTGCCTGTAAGGGAAAATGAAAACTCCTTCGAAGGAATGATTTCAAGGATGTCTGTCCATGGAACGGGATAGAAACAGGTCTCTATATCATGGTATCCATCGCTTCGCTTCCGCAGAACGTGCAATCCGAGATTGATCTTGCAAGGCGGAAAGACTATCATAAAACGAATGGCTTATTGGTTCAACTGGTTATAAATACCCAACACTCAATTCCAATGACCACTATCCAATGACACCTATCCAATGATACCTATCGAATGATCGGCCGTCGCCTCCTGGTCATTGGTATTGGTCGTTGGCGGTTTCTATTGAATGTTGTCTATTTAGTCAACCTATCAATAAGATCCTGTGTGATGCCGGTGGTCGAAAAGCCGCCGTCATGCATAAGATTCTGCATGGTTACCATACGGGTGAAATCGGAGAACATGGCGACGATGTAGGCGGCGCAATCTTCGCCGGTGGCATTCCCCAAAGGCGACATCATTTGTGCATAATCGAAGAACACGTCGAAACCGGAGATGCCTGCCCCTGCCGTGGTCTTTGTGGGCGACTGTGATATGGTGTTCACACGGACCTTCTTCGACTTGGCGAAGCGATAACCATAGCTGCGTGCGATTGACTCGAGTACAGCTTTAGCTTGGGCCATATCCGAATAATCAGGGAAAGTGCGTTGTCCGGCGATGTAAGTGAGGGCTAATATGGAGCCCCATTCGTTCATGGCGTCTGTTTTCTCGGCTGTTTGCAGCACTTTGTGGAACGACATGCCCGAGATATCGAGGGTCTTCACGAACCATTCGTAGTTGAGGTCGCCATAGTCGCGGTTTTTACGGACGTTGGGGCTCATGCCTATGGAATGCAATACGAAGTCGACCTTGCCCCCGAGGATCTCCATCGATTTGGTGAACAGGTTGGTAAGATCGGCTTCTGAGGTGGCGTCGGCAGGAATGATCTCGGCATTACATTGTTTGGCGAGGTCGTTTATCTTCCCCATCCGCATGGCGATCGGTGCGTTGGTCAGGGTGAACGTCCCTCCCTCTTCTTTCACTTTAAGGGCCGTTTTCCAGGCTATGGAGTTTTCGTCCAGGGCGCCGAAAATGATTCCTTTTTTTCCTTTTAAGAGGCTGTATGCCATCGGGTGAAATATTGTTTGGAATGCCTAAAAACCTGTATGAGCGCAATATTACAAATACCTGATAAATTTTCACGGGTATGAGAAAAACTGTTAAATTTCAAACACTTAACACCCAAAAACCTAAGTTTTACATCCATGCAACCAGAAAACCCTCTTGCTCAGGTATTCCAGGACTGGAACGAGTACATGTATTTGATTGGCACGGGCTTCATTGTACTCGGAGCGCTAGTATTCCTTTATTACGAGTTCCGCCTTTTGCAGATCAAAGATTATAAAGACAAATACGACTACGTCAATTCCCATGAGATCAAATACTTCTGGTATGCGATCTTCCTGTTGATCGTCGCGGCATTCTTTTATGCCAACACGATCCTCACACACCGCGTCATCGATCGCGGAATGCTGTGGTTCTGGGTGCGGTTGTTCATAACCGTCAGCATGAGCTTCATCGCCTATTTCTTCTTCAGCAGCATCGTGCGGATATACTACCCGCGCCGTCTCGAAAGACGACTCCAGAAGATCCGGACCAAACCGCGTGTTTCTCCCGCAGGTAACACCATGCGCCGCCTGAGTGAAGAGGAAGAAGATGCTCACCTCGAAGCAGACCAGATCGCCGAAGAAGCGAGCGCCATCCACTCGGTCGACTACGACGTGTGGCTCGACGAGAAGACCGGTCATAAGAAGGTCGAAAAGTATATGGCCTACCAGCATTCTGAAGAATGCCCCGAGTGTGGCTATTACACCATGAAGATCTACAGTGAAGAGATCGAAAAGAAACCCACGCAAGACGAGACAGGCTTATTGCTGAAACACTTCCGCTGCAACTATTGCAGGCATCGTGAGGTGAGAGAAGTTGTTTTGGCCAAGTTTTCTACGAACGTGAAATAAGTACTAATAAAGTACAGAGTGCAGGGTACAGGGTACAGAGTCATCCAGGTTCAGCAACCCTGTACACTGTACGTTGTACCCTGTACATTGTGACAGAGAGAAAAAATCAACCAATCGGGATTTTCGATAGCGGTATTGGAGGATTGACGGTGGCTCACGCTATCCGTCAACTCTTACCAACCGAAGACATCATTTACTTCGGCGACACCGCCCACCTTCCTTACGGCGACAAATCAGAGGCAGCGATCCAGGCCTACTCTATTAAGATAGCAGACATCCTTCTCCGCCGTGGCTGCAAAGTGATCGTCATCGCATGCAACTCCGCCAGCTCTGCCGCTTACGAGCTGCTCCGCGAGTACGTACAGAAGGATGCACATATAATTAATGTGATCGACCCGATGGTGGAAGCAGTTGTACAGCAATTTCCCAACAGGAATATCGGATTGATCGGCACCAAGCGTACCGTACAGTCGGGCATTTATGGAAGAAAGATCGCAGAAGCCAATGCCGGTATCGAGCTCAGGACACTCGCCACGCCCCTTCTTGCACCGATGATCGAAGAAGGTTTCTTTAACAACCAGATCAGTCAGGAGATCGTCGCACAATATCTATCCGATCCCGCGTTAATGGGTATAGAGGCGCTTATCCTCGCATGCACTCATTACCCTCTCATTCGCGAAGAAATACTCGGATATTACGATGGAAAGGTAACCGGGAAAATGACCGTCCTCGATTCGTCTGTTGTCGTGGCTCAGGCGCTTCACCATTATCTGCAAAACGAGAAGTTATTAAATACCGAAGGACGTGCGCAGCATTTCTATGTTTCCGATTACACGGAGGCATTCGAAGCAGCAACCCGTATCTTCTTCGGACAACAGGTGCAGTTGGAAAAACACCCTCTTTGGAACTAAAGAACCCTTACTAAAGTAAAACCTTCGTTGTAAGTTTTCCGGCGGTTTTTAAGATTTTCGTTTGAAACTTCTGCCCAACTTTGATGTCGTTAATGTCGACCTTACTCTTCATATTACCCTTCCTCATATTCTACCTGATCATGGTGGTCTATGCCGAACGAAAGATCTCGGCATTCATGCAAGATCGCCTTGGTCCGATGGAAGTCGGTTATTACGGCCTTCTTCAAACGATCGCCGACCTTCTTAAGCTACTTCAGAAAGAAGACATCGTTCCGGCCAGGGCCGATCGCATCCTGTTCAAGGCGGCGCCCATCATTATCTTCATCGTTATCTTTGCAGGCTTCTCCGTCATTCCCCTCAGTCCTTCGTGGGGCGGATCGGGATTACAGACCGGCGTGTTCTTCCTGCTCGCCATCATCAGCCTCGATGTCGTAGGTATCATAGTGGCAGGTTGGAGCTCCGGAAACAAGTACAGCAGCCTCGGTGCTTTTCGTGCCGTCGCCCAGATCATTTCATATGAAGTGCCTCTTACACTGGCCGTGTTGTGTGTGGCGATGTTCAACAGTACACTCGATCTTCAAAAAATATCGGTCGCCCAGGGGATACATTCTCCCGACGCCATCAGGCTGTTCAGCTTCCTCCCCGTGGATGTCACCAACATCGGCGGTATTCTTAGCTGGAATGTCGTACAGATGCCATTCCTGTTCATCGCATGGCTGATCTTCTTTATTTCTTCCCTGGCCGAAAGCAACCGTGCGCCGTTCGATCTTCCCGAAGCGGAGTCGGAGCTGGTGGCCGGATTTCATACAGAATATTCGGGGTTTCGCTGGGCGATCGTCATGCTGGCCGAATATGCCATGATGTTGCTGGTAAGCATGCTTGGCGCCGTACTATTTTTCGGAAGCTGGAACACGCCGCTACCCAATATGGGATCGCTGGAATTGGCCAACATGACCACCGGACCGGTATGGGGAGTGGCCTGGCTGGTGATCAAAACCGTCATTCTTACGATTATACAGATCTGGATAAGGTGGACATATCCCCGCGTACGCATCGATCAGCTCATGAATCTCAGTTGGAAGTATTTGACCCCGGCCGCGCTGATTTTGGTAATCATTACCGGATTTTGGAAATTATGGCTATCATAAAGGTGCGAATACCATTACTACTATGCCTGCTGATGCTTGCCACTGCATCGGCGTTCGCTCAGGTAAGCCCCGACCCCGTCGGAACTGGCCCCACGATCGACAGTCTTGAGTCGGCCGTGCGGGATTCTTCCGACGATGCCGCCAAGGCCAGGTCGTTGATTGCCCTTTCATCCGCATACCAGTACGTTAATCATGCAAAGGCCCGCTCGAATGCCGAGGAAGCTTTGAAACTGGCTATCGACAACAACCTTGGCAATGAAACCTTCGAAGCCTATGGTCAGCTTGCTTTGCTTGCCTCCCTTTCGGGTGATTACACCTCGGCCCTGAAATACGACAACTCGAATCTCGTAAATGTGATGGAACAGGAAGACAGCGCCGCGATCAGCGCTGTGTTGAATTTCATCGGTAACGATTACCACGACCTTGGCCAGTACGATGAAGCCTATTATTACTTCACGCAATCACATAAAATAGCTACGGCCATTCATGACTCCCTGCGAATGGTGAAATCGCTTCACAATGTCGGAACCGTATTCAGTGAGCTCGGCCAGTACGACATCGCTCTCCAGCACTTCGACATCGCCCGCAAAATCGGCGAGCGGATCAACGACCAAGACGGCTTGGCATACATGCTCGACGAAAAAGCCGAAGTGTATCTCAAACAAAAAGAATACGATAAAGCCCGTAAGGCTCTTACGGAGGCCATGCGTGTTATCCGTGAAAGGAACCTGTCGATCATCGAGCACCGTGCACTGATCGGCTTTGCCAGACTTGCATTCGAGCTCGGCGAATACGACCGCGCGTTGATGTACTACGATTCGGCTAACGCGCTGCATCGCAAGCACGACAACGAATTCGGCCTTGCCGAAACCAATCTCGGGAAGAGTAAAGTATATCTCGCTCAGGGTAAGTTCAAGGAGGCCGAGACCCTCCTGATACAAACTTCGGAAGCCGCACACCAGTTGAATGCAACCAAGCTTGAAACCGACAGCTACGAACAACTTTCGGAGCTCGCGGGGAAGAAAGGCGATTTCAAAAATGCCCTGCGATACTACAAGAATCACAAGGCACTCGAAGACAGCATCTTTAGTCAGGAAATGGTGCAGAAGCTTTATCAAAGCCAGCTGAGATTTGCCACCGAGACCAAAGACAGCGAGATCGCTTCGCTTACTAAATCAAAAGAAGCACAGGAAGTGAGCATGAAGCGCAAAGATTTCCTGTTCAACATCATGATCGTTATAGCGGCCCTCAGCGCGGTCTTATTGTTCTCCATCTATCGGAGCGGGCAGCGCCGCATCCGTATCAACAGGCTGCTGATGGAACACCAGACAGAGATCAAGAAACGAAGCGTCGAGCTGGAACAGCTGAACCAGGTAAAAGACAAGTTCTTCTCCATTATCTCTCACGATCTGCGTTCACCCATGAATGCCCTGGCCGGTATCCTCGATCTGGCCGAGAAAAAACATCTCGACGCAGATGAGTTTGTACAGCTCACGAAAGAACTGCGCGTGCAGTTCAATCATACCAAGACGCTTATCAACAACCTTCTCGACTGGACGCTCCTCCAGATGGACAAGCTCAAGATCCACGAAGACAAAGTGGAGCTTCACGATATGGTCGACGAGAATTTCAAATTGCTCAGCGCGCTGCAAGTGAAGAACACTCAGATGAACAACCTCATCGCGAAAGGCACCTGTGCAAGGGCCGATACCAACATGGTGAACCTCGTGTTCCGCAATCTTATTCTCAACGCGATCAAGTTTACGGAAGTCGGCGGTGTTGTGACCGTCGGAGCCAAAGGGAACGGCAATTTCATAGAGGTGGCGATTTCAGACAACGGTGTGGGGATAGCTCCTGAAGTTCAAAAAATACTCTTCGAGAAAACCACCGGTTACAGCACGCGCGGAACTGCCAACGAGAAAGGTACCGGCCTGGGGCTGATCTTATGCAAAGAGTTTGTGGAGAGGAACGGAGGAAGTATCTGGCTCGAAAGTGAAGCCGGCAAGGGGTCGACATTCTATTTCACCCTCAAAAAGTGCTGAAAGGTGCGGAGTGCGAGGTGCGAGGTGCGATGACGCACTGTAGCCCCGTCGGACTTTGCTCATTCCTCGGATCTAAGACATCGCACATTCCCTACATCGCACTTCGCACATTCATCGCACCTCGTACGTCGCACATCGCACATTTTAACCTATTTTTGAGGCAATTGTATGGTTGCCAAATCATCATATTGGTCGGGTATTCTCACCACCGTAAGCACCTTGTTACAGGGACTGAAGCTTACGGGTAAGCACATCGTGCAAGCGCGTAAGAGCAAAACGTCGGTCGACATCACCAGCCCGGGTTATTTCGACAAACAGACCGGCATCACCACCATCCAGTTTCCACACGAAACCATTCCCGTTCCCGACAACGGGCGATACCAGCTGTACAACGAGATGGACGATTGCATCGTGTGCGACAAGTGCGCGAAGATCTGTCCGGTCAACTGCATTACCATCGAACCCATCCGGTCGGCCGACGAATTCGGGAAGACATCCGACGGTACTCCGAAACGGATCTATGCCGCCAAGTTCGATATCGATATGGGCAAATGTTGCTTCTGCGGACTGTGTACCACGGTCTGTCCTACCGAATGCCTTACCATGACCAAAACATACGACTTCAGTGTGTGGGATATTCGCGACCACAACTTTCCGTTCGCCAATCTCACAGAACAGGAGATCGTCACGAAGAAGAAGGAATGGGAGGTCCATCAGCTAACGAAAGCCGCTCTGCCTCCGATCCAAAAGAAGGAAGGCGCCCCGGTGTCAAAACCCGTGTTCAAGCCTAAAATAAAACCGCCACCGGCGCCCGAGGCATAATGGCGAACATCGTAACATACACCCTCGCGTTCATTGCAGCCATCTCCGCCGCCGCCGTTCTGTTTGTCAAGGAAGTCTTTCACGCAACGCTTTTACTTTTGATTTGCCTGATCTGTATCGCAGGGATCTTCGTGACGTTCAACGCCGAATTCCTCGCGATCGTACAGATACTGGTCTACGCCGGCGGCGTGGTCCTGCTCGTCGTGTTCGGTATCATGCTCACTGTTCGAAGCAGGCCGCTGGAAGAGCCCGGCAGCCAGAACATGGTCTTACCTGGTATCGTCGGGATGTTGCTGTTTGCAGTACTGGTATACGCACTCGACAGGCCTGCAGCACCGACACTGGAAACTCATGATTTGTCGCCTGAAGTTATCGGCGCGCTGTTGATGACGCGTTACGCCATCGCATTCGAGATTGCCGGCATGTTGCTGCTGGTAAGCTTGATCGGTGCGATCGTCGCGGCCACACAGGGAAAGAGAAGTTAGAATTATGGCAGTAAGTACATCGGAAACCATTCTGTATCTCGGCGCATTCCTTTTTTGCGTGGGGCTTACCGTCGTGCTTACGCGCAGGAATCTTATCATGATGCTGATCGGCATCGAGCTGATGTTGAATGCCGCGAACCTGAACCTCGTCGGATTCAGCAAACTCTATCCGTCCAACAACGATGGCCAGTTTTTTATCCTGTTCATCATAGTTGTAGCGGTTTGCGAAGCTGCTGTCGGGATTGCCCTTGTGCTTCGGGTGTATCATTTCTACAGAACTTCATTGCCGGACGAGATCAGTGACCTAAAAGAAAAATATTGAACGAGGTCCAGCAAACATCCACCCTAACATTCGCCCTGCTCTCGGTAGCGATGCCGGTCGTATCGGCCGTGTTGTGCCTGATGATACCCAAGCGCTTCATGTGGCTGTCGCCGATCGTTTCTACGCTGTTGATGTTTACGTCGGTGATCCTGGCGGCGATACTGTATGTCAGGGGCTGGCATGTGGAGATCCGCGCCGGCATTCCGTGGTTCCTCCTCGGTGAAACGACCATACAATTCAATATCCTTATCGACGGGCTGACGTTGCCGATGTTGTCGATGGTGATATTGATATCATTCCTGGTCCACCTGTATTCGGTGGGCTTTATGGCCGACGATCAACATGCCGGAAGATATTTCGCGTTCCTCGGATTCTTTACCTTCTCGATGCTGGGTCTGGTGATCAGCGGCAACCTGTTGTTGCTGTTCTGTTTCTGGGAGCTGGTCGGATTTTCGTCGTACCTCCTCATCGGACACTGGAGAGAACGGCCCCTGGCGGGAGCAGCTGCCACGAAGGCATTTATTTTTAACCGGGTCGGCGACGCCTTGTTTATCGTAGGGTTGATGATCACCTGGAGCTTTTCATCGACGTTCGACATCCCGGAGATGGACAAGAACGGCTGGGTAACGATCGCGGGCCTTTGCTTTTTCGCGGGCGTAATGGGCAAATCGGCCCAGTTTCCATTGCTCACCTGGCTGCCCGACGCCATGCAGGGCCCCACGCCGGTATCGGCGCTGATACACGCTGCTACGATGGTGGCTGCGGGTGTATTCCTTATTCTCCGGATCCCCTTCATACTCGTACCGGCTGCAGCTATGGTCATGGCGATCGTCGGCGGCATCACAGCGTTATACGGAGGCTGGAAGGCGCTGCACGAATACGACCTCAAAAAGATACTCGCGTACTCGACCATCTCGCAGCTTGGCTTCATGATCCTGGCCATCGGCGCCGGCAGTGAAGACGGAGCTTTCTTGCACCTGCTGGCCCATGCATTCTTCAAAGCATGTTTGTTCCTGGCGGCGGGAGCAGTCATTCATAGCCTCTATCATGTCGCAAAACAAAATGAGTTCGACCCGCAGGACATCCGCAACATGGGTGGATTCTATAAAATAACTCCAAAGTTGTTCATCGCGACTACCATCGCCACGGCGGCGCTTTGCGGGCTTCCTTTGCTATCGGGTTTTGTTTCAAAAGAAATGATCATCGTCCCGATGTTCCGGCGCGCACTGGAAACAGCCGACATGCTCGCGTGGGCATATGTGGCTGTGTTCTTCCTATGCTCGATGCTTACGGTGTTGTACTCCTATCGCATGTACACAGCGGTATTCTTCGGCCCACGTGCCCTTCCATACGCCGACCTCGCTCCTGTCCCACCGGTCATGCAATGGCCTATTTCAATCCTCGCCGTTCTGTCGTTGTGGATATTCTTCGCGTGGAGTCCCGCCGGACCCGGCGCGTGGCTCATGCACTTCCGGAAGGACATGGCCGGCCTCTCCATCATCCAATGGAACGTCAACTTTCCGTTCAGCAAGACCATCGCGTTGGTGTCGTTCGGGTGGACTTTGTTGTCGATCGCACTCGGCTGGTGGTTGTTCACGAAGAAAAAAGTCAAGGCCCTACCCGAAAAATATTCTCTCGATCACGCATACGACATCGCGATACTCAGTCCGGCGCTCCGTGCATCCGACGCTCTTGCACGGTTCGATAAAAAAGGGATCGACGGATTTCTTCACCTGTTTGCCTTCAGCCAGGTGACCCTCGCGAAAGTGGCGGGTTATGTAGACCGTTACGTAGTAGATGGGTCGGTATCGGCCGTCACCTGGATTGCCCGCGCAGGAGGCAACATGCTTCGACACACCGGGCGCGGGCAGATCCAATCATACCTGCTCTGGTCGGCGGTCGTGCTTATTATTTTCATATTTTGGATTCTTAAATGATGTCGCAGTACCTGCTTACACTCCTCATATTCGTTCCCGTGGCTGCGGCATTGGCGTTGTTGCTTTTACCAAGCTCTTACCAGTCGTACCACAAATGGATCGCGCTGGGCGTCAGTGCCGTCCAGGTAATGCTGCTGCTGGCGGTATTCGGACAGTACGATCCCTCCGGTGGCTTTCAGCTCGAAGAACGCGCGCGTTGGATCGACCTTAGCCTCGGCACCGGCAAACTGACCGTCGAATACCTGCTGGCCATCGATGGGCTGAGCTTGCCGCTGGTTGCCCTGTCTGTTTTCGTGTTGCTGGTTGCAGTCATCTCTTCGTGGAACGTCACCGACCGGTCGAAGGGGTATTTTGCACTGCTGCTGATACTGAACGGCGCTGTGATCGGAAGCTTCTGTGCGCTCGATCTGCTGTTGTTCTATCTCTTCTTTGAATTCATGCTGTTGCCGATGTACTTCCTCATCGGTATCTGGGGCGGACCGAGGCGTGAATACGCTTCGATCAAGTTCTTCCTCTACACCCTGCTTGGCTCGATACTCATCCTGCTCGTCCTCATCGGTCTATATATTTCATCCGATCCGAAAACATTCGTTCTGACGGAACTACTGCAGAGCGAGAACATTGCGTCGTACTCCGTCTTTAGCCCCGCAGACTCGTGGATGATCCTCGGGTGGCCGGCACGCAACTGGGCATTCCTGTTTTTGCTGATCGGCTTCGGTATAAAATTGCCGATGGTGCCCTTGCACACCTGGCTGCCGGATGCGCACGTCGAGGCGTCTACACCCATCTCCGTGGTGCTCGCGGCGTTGTTACTGAAAATCGGAGCTTATGGATTGCTTCGGATGGCATACCCCTTGTTCCCGGATGCGGCTAACGCAATGAGCGTCGCCGTTGCTGTTCTCGGCATGCTCTCCATTGTTTACGGAGCGATGAATGCCCTTGCTTCGAAAGACTTTAAACGACTGATCGCATACTCATCCGTATCGCACATGGGTTTCGTTTTACTGGGACTGGCTTCGGCGACTGTGGAAGGTATCACCGGAGCGGTGTTCCAGATGACGAGCCACGGACTGATCTCGGCCATGCTGTTCCTCATCGCCGGCGTGTTGTACGATCGCACGCACGACAGGACCATCGCGAATTACTCCGGTCTTGCTTCCAGGATGCCAGTCTATACATCATTCGTGCTGGTCGCATTCTTCGCCACGCTTGGACTTCCCGGGTTGAGTGGCTTCATCGGCGAGATCATGGTGTTCCTGGGAGCGTTCAGGTCGGGGTTGATCCCAGGCTGGATCTCGATCGTATCGACAACAGGACTGATATTCGGTGCAGGGTATTGCTTGTGGACGATACAAAGGATGTTCTTCGGCCCATATGCCGTGCGCGACAACATACCCATGCACGACGTTGTCCTTCGTGAAAAGATCATGTTGTTGCCGCTGGCGATGCTAATCATTACACTCGGGATTTTTCCGCAGACCGTTATCCGTTACATCAATCCGTTCAGCGTGTGGCTGTCGGAAATATTGACCGAAGGTTTTTAGAACTCATATATTCAACGTGCAGACTGTCGAATTCGAATACCTCGATCGGATCAGGGAAACACTCCTTGACCTCGCGCCAGAGCTGACGTTGTGCGTAGTTATTATCGCGTTGGTAATATGTACGATGTTCCGGTCCAGTCGGACTATCTTTCTCATCACGCTGGCGGGGGTTGTGATCCATTTGCTTCTGGTCCTTTACAACGCACGGGTACTGGTCGAACCATTGAACGTAGCCGACATGCTCTCGATCGATCCCTGGTCGTCGTGGTTCAAGGTGATGATAAGCATCGCAGCACTGCTTACCATTCTGATGTCGAGGCAGCAACGGCTGGAATACTATGTGCTCATCATCGCCATTCTTTTAGGCGCCGATCTGCTGATGATAAGCACACATTTCATCATGATATTGCTATCCATCGAGCTCATTTCGATTTCATCATACGTGCTCGTAGCAGGGACACATCCCGACAAGGCGCGCTCTGAAGCCGCCTGGAAATTCTTCATCTTCGGATCGGCTGCTACTGCCGTCATGATCTTCGGGCTGTCTTATCTTTTCGGGGCCACGGGAACTGCCGGCCTGGCCGGTCTCGCTAGCGAAGCCGACCCGGGTATGATGGCCGTCGGCTGCCTGATGACTTTTGCCGGGTTGCTCTTCAAGATGACGGCTGCACCGTTTCATCTCTGGGCGCCGGATGTTTACCAGGCGACACCTTCCCCGGTTGTCGCGTACTTGTCGGTCGTTCCGAAGCTCGCAGGCCTTGTGGTGGTCACCAGATTTATTTATCACTTACCGGTACAGCCGGCCGACTGGTCAGCAGTAATCGCCGGATTTGCGATCCTGTCGATCATCGCCGGTACGCTCGCCGCTCTTGCGCAGAGAGATGCAAAGCGGATGATGGCATACTCAACAGTCGCCCAAACCGGCTTCCTGCTCACCGGTGTGGCGTCGGTTATGTTCACTTCGACAGATGCCTTTTACGCGATGGCTTTTTACGCGTTTGTCTTTCTTTTAATGAACTACGCCGTGTTCATCGTAATCCAGGCAAGAGAAGAGGCGGGCGGCACGGTGCTTTTCACAGATTTTGCCGGCACCGGCTACTCTGCCGTCATTCCTGCCGTCACTATAACGATTGCATTTGTGTCCCTGGTGGGACTTCCCCCGGTCGCCGGATTTACGGCCAAATTGCTCGTTTTTACCACGCTTTGGGCCAAATTTGCAGCCACTCACGGCTTCATCCTCGTCGTGCTCTTCGTGATCGGTCTGGTGGCGACAGTCGTCTCTCTGTTTTTCTACCTCAAAATCCCCTTCTACATGTTTTTCAGGCAGGCTGAGCAAAAAGAGCCGTTAAAAATCAGCCGTTCAACAAATTATTTGCTCCTGTTTTTGGTTGGAATTCTATTCGCCCTCTTCTTCTTCCCGTCTGTATTCGACTGGTTGGGAGGCTGGGGTATTAAGCGTAACTTTAGGCTTTAACGACTGCTGATGACCGATCAAATCCTGCATGAGTGTGGTATTGCTCTAATCCGTCTGCGTAAACCACTTTCTTACTACATCGAAAAGTACGGTCCCACGTACGCCATGAACAAGATGTACATCCTCATGGAAAAGCAGCACAACAGGGGACAGGACGGCGCGGGGATCGCCAACATCAAAATAGATCAGAAGCCAGGGTACCGATTCATCAGCAGATACAGGTCGATCAAAGCGCAGCCGGTCGCCAACCTCTTCAAGAAGATCAGCAAGAAATTCAAAAAAGCTCAGAAGGAAGGCAAGGAAAAATTCCGCGACGAGCAGTGGCTCAAACAAAAAGTAGCATTCACCGGCGAGCTTTGGCTCGGTCACCTTCGGTACGGAACTCACGGCATCAACAACATCGAAAACGTTCACCCTTTCCTCAGGCAAAACAACTGGAGGAGCCGTAACCTCGTCATGGCCGGCAACTTCAACATGACCAACGTCGACGAGCTATTCGACATCCTGGTCGGCCTTGGCCAGCACCCGAAAGAGAAAGTCGACACGGTAACGGTCATGGAAAAGATCGGCCACTTCCTCGACGAAGAAGTACAGGCTACTTTCGAACAATACAAAGACCAGTACACCAACGCGGAGATCTCCGACATCATCGAAAACAAAATCGACTTCCAGAGAATACTCACCCGCGCCTGCAAAGACTTCGACGGCGGTTATGTTATGGCCGGCCTCACCGGCTCCGGGTCTGCTTTTGTCGTACGCGATCCCTCGGGCATACGCCCCGGTTATTTTTACGCCGATGAGGAGATCGTTGTAGTTGCCTCGGAAAAACCTGCGATCAAAACAGCATTCAATATCGATTACGATCAGATCGAGGAGATCAAACCCGGTCACGCCCTGATCATCAACAAGAACGGCGGATACGGACAATACCAGATCGTTCGGCCTATCGAAAAGAAATCGTGCAGCTTCGAACGGATCTACTTCTCGAGAGGTACCGATCCCGAGATCTACCAGGAACGTAAACAACTCGGCCGCCTGCTGGTACCCCAGATACTGAAGGCCATCAACTTCGACCTTCGCAACACCGTATTCTCCTACATCCCCAACACCGCCGAAACTTCCTTCCTGGGAATGATGGCCGGCGTTGAAGACTACCTGATCAGCAAGCAAAAGGAGATCATCATCGACAACAAACCGTCGGTTGATTCCCTCGACGACATCCTCTCGTTCAGGCCGCGCGTCGAGAAGATCGTCCTAAAAGATGTCAAGCTCCGCACATTCATTACCGACGATCACCACCGCGACGAAATGGTGGCTCACGTCTACGACACCACTTACGAGGTGGTCAACAAAGGAAAAGACACGCTCGTTGTGATCGACGACTCGATCATCCGCGGAACGACTCTCGAAAAGAGTATCCTTCGCATGCTCGACCGGCTTCAGCCAAAACGCATCGTCGTCATTTCATCGGCGCCACAGATACGGTTCCCCGACTGCTACGGTATCGATATGAGCAAGATGGGCGATTTCGTCGCCTTCCGCGCCGTAGTACAGCTGCTGAAAGAACACGGCAAGGACTATTTACTGGGCGAAGTTTACGAACAGTGCCTGGCTTCGATCAGCCAGGAAAACCCGGTCAACTACGTCAAACGTCTCTACGACCAGTTTACATACAACGAAATCTCCGACAAGATCACCGACATCGTTCGCCCTCCGGACATGAAGGCAGACCTGCAGGTTGTGTTCCAGACCGTCGATAACCTTCACAAAGCTATTCCTAATCACCTTGGTGATTGGTACTTCACCGGCAATTATCCGACACCCGGCGGGACCAAGGTGTGCAACAAGAGCTATTTGAATTATATGGAAGGAAAGCTTGTCAGAGCTTACTGATCTCAGTTCCCGTCGACGATTGTAATCACTTTTTCCGCGTGTATAGGCGTACCATCGACGGCGAGCCCCTCTACAACGATCTTGTATTGCCCCTTCAGGTCCGCTGCAAAGAATTCTACCTTCGCATTGCCGGTTTCATCGAGTCTTATGTTCGGGTTCCAATAAATGGTACTCCTGAAATCCTCCTTTGTTGACGCGCGTGCAGAAGGCGTACTATAGTCTGGAGATGGAAATACCAGGGGCCTGCTGTATCCATGAACAAGTACCTTCGTCGTCGCCTGTGATTCCTGCGACCGGTCCGCGTTCGTATAAACAGCCAGGATGCCATCGGTACCTTTACGGCCGTATTGCATACCGCTCCTCAGGCTCAGCTCTACCGACTCGACGGTACCGATTTTAATGCTGGTCAACACTTCTTCCGGCGTCCCCGACACCACGTTGCCATTCACTGTTACCAACACTTCCGGCGGCCGTTTTCCTGTTGTTGCATTTCGTTGAAGGTAAACCACCCACCTTGTTCCTTCAGTGGTAACAAATACCTGCCGGACCATGAGGCCTTGTATTTTCCCCTGAAGCGCAAACAATAAACTCCCGGTCTGATCCTTGATATCCTTTCGCAACAATACATAATCAGGGCGGCCATAGTGCGTCACTTGCTTATCTGAATTTATCCGCGAAGCCCTCACTTCGACCTCCTCCAATAAAATCGTTGCGTCGGTCTTATAATCACCGGCTCGTTGAGCCAGGGACGTCTGCTGAATGGCCGGTTTCGAATACCCGGCCGGTAAATGAACCGGCGGGACCTCACGTTTCTTCAGGCGTAGGTCGTTGTCGCCATCGTCAAGGCCATTGGGCACGATCGCAAACCACGCTGAATCATAAAACGTGAGTCCATTCACGCTAAAGTTCCCGCTCTTATCCGATTGGGCGAGGGTGTAATACCTGGGCTGCAACTGAAAAACGTGAAGAACTAAGTCCTTTTCTTTTTTGTCGTGAGCGTCAAACCTTGCCTCGAAACCAAAACCACGTTCGACGGGATGAGAAAAGCTCGTTCCTGGCGGGCTATCGCCAAATTCAACCTCATCGGATATTGTGGCGTTCAAATGCAGCGGTACTACCTGGTGCACGTCCGTCACGGAGATCGAGAGATTAGCCCCGGCGAGTACTGCTGGATCACTCACCATGGAGGAAAGATCTAACTCAATTTTCTCGCGCAGTTTGAAAACCGGCTTAACACTTTTGATTGCTACTAACGCATTTTCAATCTCGTCATGTTCCGCGACAGCTGGATCGGGGGCTTGTCGCATTGCGAGGACCGGTATGTACTTTATGAAAAGCTTATCGTCACCAAAATTCCTGTTCGCGTTAGTATAGTATCTCAGGAAGTAGTCGCCGGCTGCGAGCGTATCGGGCAAAAAGAATTCATTTTGGAAAGAGCCATCGATGATCTCCAATATCTTTGTTGCCGCCACATTTTTGGTGGAATCAATCAGTTCTGCGTATACGGTGGCGCTAAGGGAGTCCCTGAGTGATGGTGTTCGATAGCGAATATATCCTTTGAACCACACCGTTTCTCCGGGATAATAGTACGGCTTATCGGTTTGCACATATATCTTCTCCTGTAAAAAGTCAATGTAGTCTTGCGCCAGTGGAGTTTCGGTCGCCACGGGAGGATGATAATTGACCGGGACCAGCTGCGAGACCCTTTGCTGATTCATAGTACCGAACACAACGGCATCGCTGGAACCAACCTCGAAACCTTCGCTGGTTACGGAGATCATGCCGCTCCTGGATTCGATCCAACTGATGGGGTGAAGCACGTCACGATAAATGCTTGCGTTATCCTTCTCGGCCATGTTGTGTACCTCCAGCCTGGTTTTCATTCGTATACCGAATGTGCCCCTGATGGACCCTTCCGTAACCATATTAACAGTGTCTGCCGGCAATACGGATTTCCCGATTTCGGTATAGAAGAACTGTGATCTTTGGCGTGATGTTGTTTTATCAAGCTCCGAATACAACTTGAATCCTTCCGCCGATATCTTCCTGTTGACGATAGCCTTAAAAAGGTGCTGACGGGAATTTCGATACGATCGCGCGCGCTCCGCTGTCCAAAGCGTCGCCTGTTCATGATTTTCGGGAGGCAATTCTTCAAAGAATGTTTTTCCCGTGATAGTGTAATCTGTTGTCGTGGACGCGAAGCGAACCAGGAAGAACTTGACTTTATATCCCAGTGCTTTGTTTTCGATCTCTATCGGTAAGTTTGCCGTAGCTGAAAACGACCGGTCTTTGCTTTCCGGAAAATCAATTACCCACGGATTAGTAATCTGGCATTGATCGGCCTGTTTGCCCGTGCCGAGAAATATCTTACTGAATTTTTTCAGTTTCTTTTCCCACGCTTTGTCGCGACTGGATTTTACCTCTACGGCACCCAGTACTGTCTGCGATGCCTGCAGGTAAATCGTCCGCAGGCTGAGATCTTCGGAAATGCTGATCTTCTGGCTATACGAACCGTAGCCGGTGTAAGAGATGACGAGCTCGTAAACTCCAGGAATGGGGACGTTACGGACCTCAAAACTTCCCTCGAGATCCGTGGTCGCTCCTAAAGTCGAATTGTTAATGAAGACATTGCAGAAAGGAAGCGGTTCATTCGTCGTCGCGTCCATCACTCTTCCTTTTACAGTGCCGGTTTGGGCTAATCCAAAGGACCATGCCAGGCATAGGATAAAAGCAATGCTCAGCCGAATCATGCTACCGAATGTACTATTTCGGCATCAAAAAAAACATAAAAAAAGCCCCGACTGGACGCCGGGGCTTCTATATATCGGTAGGTCTTAACTACACCTTGATCTCTACATCCACGCCGCTCGGCAATTCGAGCTTCATCAGCGCGTCTACCGTCTTGGCAGAATTCGAATAGATGTCCACCAGGCGCTTGTAGGTGCACAGCTGGAACTGCTCGCGCGACTTCTTGTTCACGTGGGGAGAACGAAGCACGGTGAACTTCTCACGTTCTGTGGGCAGCGGAATAGGTCCGCTTACAACAGCGCCGGTAGCTTTCACAGCCCTTACGATTTTCTCAGACGACTTATCGACCAGGTTGTGATCGTAAGATTTGAGCTTTATTCTGATTTTCTGATTCATGGCAAAATTTTATTTAGCTACCGCTCCTTTTAATTCCTCAATAACTTTCTCGGCGAGGTTCTTAGGAACCGGCGCATAATGCGAGAATGTCAATGTTGCAGAAGCGCGTCCTGAAGTAATGGTACGCAGGTCGGTCACATAACCGAAGAGCTCCTTCAGGGGCACATCGGCCCTGACAACCTGTGCGTTGTTACGCGAGTCCATACCTTTCATGATACCGCGACGACGGTTAAGGTCGCCTGTAACTGAACCGGTATATTCGTCCGGAGTGATCACCTCAACACCCATGATAGGTTCGAGCATCTGAGGTCCGCACTTGCCGGCAGCTTCCCTGAAGCCAACGCGGGCAGCCAATTCGAACGACAGTGAGTCTGAATCGACATCATGGTACGAGCCGTGGAACAGACGTACTTTCATGTTGTCGAGGGGATAGCCTGCGAGCGGTCCGTTGACCATCGCCTGCGCGAATCCTTTTTCGACAGCGGGAATGAATTCGCGGGGGATTACACCACCAACGATATCGTTCTCGAACAGGAAGCCATCCTTGCCATCGTCGCGCGGTCCGATCTCGAATACGATATCGGCGAACTTACCGCGACCACCGGTCTGCTTCTTGTAAACTTCCTTATGCTCAATCGACTTGGTAATAGCTTCTTTGTAAGCAACCTGGGGAGCGCCCTGGTTGATCTCCACCTTGAATTCACGACGCATACGGTCGATGATGATCTCCAGGTGAAGCTCGCCCATACCGCGAAGGATGGTCTGACCTGTTTCCTGGTCGGTATGCACACGCAGTGTAGGATCTTCTTCTACCAGTTTAGAGATAGCCTTGCCAAGCTGGTCAGCATCGGCCTGTTTCTTAGGTTCGATCGCATAACCGATAACGGGCTCGGGGAACACCATCGACTCGAGACGCACGGGGCGCTTCTCATCGCATAATGTATCGCCGGTCTTAATATCCTTGAAACCAACAACGGCACCGATATCGCCAGCTGCAAGAACATCGATCTGGTTCTGCTTGTTGGCGTGCATCTGGAATATGCGTGAAATACGTTCCTTGTTTCCAGTACGGCTGTTCTGAACATACGAGCCTTGATCGAGCTTACCGGAATATGCGCGTACGAAGCACAGACGTCCTACGAAGGGGTCGGTGGCGATCTTGAAGGCCAGGGCTACGAAAGGCTCTTTCTCATCAGGTTTGATTACAACTTCTTCTTCAGTATCGGGATCGTGACCGATAATTATATCCTTGTCGAGCGGTGAAGGAAGGAGTTCCATCACATAGTCGAGCATGGTTTGAACACCTTTGTTCTTGAATGAAGAACCGAGTACCATAGGAACGATCTTCATATCGATCGTTGCTTTACGGAGCGCTGTAAGGATCTCAATTTCTGTGATCGTGCCAGGATCATTGAAGAATTTCTCCAGCAACGATTCGTCGTATTCGGCAACTGCTTCGAGAAGTTTCTCTCTCCACACGTTGGCTTCTTCAACCATGTCGGCAGGAACGGGAACGGCTTCGAAGGTCATACCCTTGTCAGATTCGTTCCAGATCACGCCACGGTTGTTGATCAAATCAACTACGCCGCGGAAGTTATCTTCTGCACCGATAGGCAACTGCAGCGGCACCGCCTTGCTGCCCAATTTATCTTTCACCTGCTGGCAAACACCGAGGAAGTCGGCGCCAGAGCGGTCCATCTTGTTAACGAAACCGATGCGGGCAACTTTGTAATTGTCGGCCAGGCGCCAGTTTGTTTCTGACTGAGGTTCAACACCGTCAACGGCGCTGAAAAGGAATACAAGACCATCGAGTACGCGCAGGGAGCGGTTCACCTCAACGGTGAAGTCCACGTGCCCGGGTGTATCGATGATGTTGATGTGGTACATGTTATCGCGATACTTCCATTCTACCGTTGTAGCGGCTGAAGTAATCGTAATACCGCGCTCCTGCTCCTGCTCCATCCAGTCCATGGTCGCAGCTCCATCGTGCACTTCACCAATCTTATGGTTAACGCCCGAGTAGTAGAGGATACGCTCTGTGGTAGTAGTCTTACCGGCATCGATGTGCGCGGCAATACCGATATTTCTTGTGTATTTAAGATCTCTGGCCATTTAAAAGTAATGCAGTTATTCGCCGCTGTTATAATCTGAAATGTGAAAATGCCTTGTTGGCTTCTGCCATACGGTGAGTATCGTCCTTCTTCTTCATAGCGGCACCCTCTCCCTTCGAAGCGGCGACGATCTCTGCAGCAAGCTTGTCCATCATCGTCTTTTCTCCGCGAGCGCGTGAGAAATCGATGAGCCACTTGATGCTCAGGTTGACCTTGCGCTCTGGCCTGATCTCTACAGGCACCTGAAAGGTGGCGCCACCAACACGCCGGCTCTTTACTTCGACAGCGGGTGTGAGGTTGTTCAATGCACGCTTCCAAACATCCAGGCCGGGTTCGCCACCAACCTTCTTCTCAACGATCTCGATGGCATCGTAGAAGATGCTGTATGCAACGCTCTTCTTGCCTTGCTCCATCAGGTAGTTCACAAATTTGGTTACAAGGGTATCCTTGAACTTAGGGTCGGGAAGGAGGTATCTCTTCTTGGGTTTCGATTTTCTCATTGCTCTGTCAGATTATTTTTTCGCCGATTTTCCTGCCGGTGCACCTTTGCCTGCTGCGCCTTTCGCCGCTGCTGCTGCTGCACCTGCCTTCGGCCTCTTTGCACCATATTTCGATCGGCTCTGGAGACGGCCATTCACGCCCGATGTATCCAGCGCACCGCGGATGATGTGGTAGCGAACTCCGGGAAGGTCTTTCACCCTGCCACCACGGATCAGCACGATCGAGTGTTCCTGCAGGTTGTGCCCTTCGCCAGGGATGTAGGCGTTGACTTCCTTGTTGTTGCTCAGACGTACGCGGGCCACTTTACGAAGCGCTGAATTAGGCTTCTTAGGAGTAGTCGTGTACACGCGTGTGCACACACCCCGGCGCTGAGGGCAGGAATCTAAGGCAGGAGACTTCGACTTGAAAGTCAATTTCTTTCTTCCCTTTCTTACAAGTTGCTGAATGGTAGGCATTTATAAATTCTTTTTTACCTTTTTAAAATTAGGACTGCAAAGGTATCCAAAGAAAAGGTGCCTGCAAAGGGGTGTTTAAAAGAATTTTTGAGGATAATCCCTCAAATTTTCCTCATTTAAGAGGTTTACCCGACCGGTCTGGCGCCAATCTTTTTGTGGTAAGAAAAAAGCTTTTGATGAAATTTTTTGAAGGAGTGAAAGACAGGAGCCACAATCTGAAAAGTAGAACGGTAACCTGACGATGATGTGACCCTAAGGGTGGCGCGCAGGCTTTTCAATGCATTCGGACCACCCAAGTACTTACGCCTCGCCGATCGTGCCCCCGAAATTCAAGGGAAACTTAGGCAGATCGTCGGTCCTTTTAATCGCCCCGAACGCCGCCTCATACTTGTCGATATTGTCTTTTAAGGCAGCCAGGAGCCGCTTGGCGTGCTCGGGGGTGATTACGACGCGTGCCTTCACTTTGGCCTTTGGAACACCCGGCATCAGCCTGATAAAATCGATCACAAACTCGCTGTTGGAATGGGCGATCATCGCCAGGTTGGAATAGATGCCTTCAGCGATCTCTTCAGTCAGCTCAATGTTGATCTGCTGGCTCTGCTGTTGTTGATCTTTCTCTGCCATTTTTGTTGTTCGTTGTTCGTTGTTCGCGGCAAACAAAAAGGCCGCAGATCTTGTCGACCTGCGGCCCGCTATTGGCTTATAAAATTAATCGGCGAACTCGCGTTCCTTCCTTGGAGCGGAAGGTGACGACGTTGCCTGCACCATGTTTTCGTACTCTTCTTCCGAACCCACGATCAGGTCGTTGAGTCTGCGCTGGCCTGTACCGGCAGGGATCAGGTGCCCAACGATCACGTTCTCTTTCAAGCCCATGAGATGGTCTGCCTTGCCACGGATAGCTGCCTCACTCAACACCTTGGTCGTTTCCTGGAATGAAGCGGCTGACAGCCAGCTTTCAGTCTTCAACGATGCCTGGGTGATACCTTGAAGTGTCGGCCTCGATACAGCTGAAAGAGCATCACGAACTTCGGCCAGCTTCTGGTCTCTGCGACGCAGCGATGAGTTCTCATCACGCAACTCGCGCGGCGTCACGATCTGTCCAAGCTTGAACTTGACCGAGTCACCGATATCCGTAACCACCTTCTTGTCGAGGATAGTATCATTCACTTCACGGAATTCAAGCTTGTCCACGTACTCGCCTTGCAGGAAAGTCGTGTCACCTGAATCGACGATCTCAACCTTCTGCATCATCTGGCTTACGATACACTCGATGTGCTTGTCGTTGATCTTCACACCCTGCAGGCGGTAAACTTCCTGGATTTCGTTCACCAGGTACTCTTGCACTGCAGTAGGTCCTTTGATGGAAAGGATATCCGAAGGAGTGATCGCACCATCGGACAGGGGCTGACCTGCTTTCACAAAGTCGTTATCCTGGACGAGGATGTGTTTCGACAGCGGCACGAGGTAACGCTTCTGTACACCATCGCGCGACTCGATGAATATTTCGCGGTTACCGCGTTTGATACCACCGTAAGTCACAACTCCATCTATTTCACTCACAACCGCCGGGTTCGACGGGTTACGAGCCTCAAACAATTCAGTTACACGGGGCAGACCACCTGTGATGTCGCGTGACTTGCCGACGGCACGAGGGATCTTCGCAAGCACCTGGCCGGCTTTGATCTGTTCGGCCTGGTCAACTGCAAGGTGAGCGCCAACAGGAATGTTGTACGACTTGTTGTCTGTCTTGCCCTTCACCATGATAGCCGGGTTCTTGGTCTTATCACGTGTTTCAGTGATCACCTTCTCGCGGTGGCCGGTTTGTTCATCCGACTCCTCTTTGTAGGTAATCCCCTCAATAATCGCTTCGTACTCGATCTCTCCGTCAAATTCGGAGAGGATCACGGCGTTGTACGGATCCCAGTTGCAGAGCTCGTCGCCCTTCTCAACTTTCTGTCCGTCTTTCACCAGCAGGAACGCTCCGTAAGGCACGTGGTTGCTGATCAGTACGCGGGTCTTGTCCGCATCCATGATACGAAGCTCACCGGTACGGCCCATGACAACCTTGGCCTTGTTGCTATCCTTATCTGTTGCATCTACGGTACGAATGCTTTCAAATTCAACGATACCTGTAAACTTCGCACGAATACTTGCTTCCGTTGCGATGTTCGACGCTGCACCACCCACGTGGAATGTACGGAGTGTAAGCTGTGTACCAGGTTCACCGATCGACTGTGCTGCGATAACGCCTACTGCTTCGCCGGCCTGTACCATGTTACCGGTAGCGAGGTTACGTCCGTAGCATTTTGCACAACCGCCGATCTTCGATTCGCACGTGAGAAGCGAACGGATCTCGATCTCTTCGATAGCCGAGTCTTCGATCTTCTTCGCAAGCTCATCTGTGATCTCTTCGTTCGAAGCAAGGATCAGCTCTTCGGTGATCGGATCGTAAATGTCGTGTACTGTCACACGGCCAACGATACGTTCCGACAGGGGCTCAACGATATCTTCATTGTCTTTCAGCGCCGTTACTTTCAGACCACGGAGTGTTCCGCAATCCTCTTCGGTGACCACAAGATCCTGCGCAACGTCGACCAAACGACGGGTGAGGTATCCTGCATCGGCTGTCTTCAACGCCGTATCGGCGAGACCCTTACGGGCACCGTGTGTAGAGATAAAGTACTCCAACACATCGAGACCTTCTTTGAAGTTCGAGAGGATGGGGTTCTCGATGATCGATCCCACGGAACCGGCAAGGTTCTTCTGGGGCTTCGCCATCAAACCGCGCATACCGCCCAACTGACGTACCTGCTCCCTCGAACCACGCGCACCGGAGTGCATCATCATGTAGATCGAGTTGAAGCCGCCCTGATCTTCCTCCAACTGCTTCATCAGCGCGTTGGTGAGAAGGGTATTGGTACGGGTCCAGATGTCGATCACCTGGTTGTAACGTTCGTTATCCGTGATAAGACCCATCATGTAGTTGCTCCATACGGCATCAACTTCTTCCTGGGCGCTGGCAACGAGCTTCTCTTTCTGAACGGGAACCATCACATCGTTCAAACCGATGGAAAGTCCGCCGCGATAGGCCATCTGGAACCCGAGCTCCTTGATCTCATCGAGGAACTTCGCGGTCTTCGCGAGACCGGCCAGCTTGAAGACTTCTGCGATGATAGTCTGCAGTTTCTTCTTGGTGAGCAGCTCGTCTACGTAGCCTACTTCTTCGGGCATTACTACGTTGAAGATCACGCGGCCTGTTACGGTTTCGATGATCTTTTTCGCTTGTTCGCCTGTTTTCTTATCTCTTACATTCACTTTCACTTTGATGATCGAGTGCTTCGAGATACGTCCCTCGTTGTGCGCGATGATCACTTCTTCAGGTGAATAGAATACTTTGCCTTCGCCTTTCTCGCCTTTACGGCCCTTGGTCAGGTAATACAGACCCAACACCATGTCCTGTGAAGGCACAGTGATAGGCGCACCATTCGAAGGGTTGAGGATGTTGTGCGATGACAACATCAACACGGATGCTTCGAGGATAGCTTCCTGTCCGAGGGGAACGTGTACCGCCATCTGGTCACCGTCGAAGTCGGCGTTGAAGGCCGTACATACGAGCGGGTGCAGCTGGATAGCCTTACCTTCGATCAGCTTGGGCTGGAAGGCTTGGATACCGAGACGGTGCAGCGTTGGAGCGCGGTTGAGGAGTACAGGGTGTCCTTTCAAAACGTTTTCAAGGATGTCCCATACCACAGGATCTTTCCTGTCCACTATTTTCTTGGCCGACTTAACGGTCTTAACAATACCTCTTTCGATGAGCTTGCGGATGATGAACGGCTTGAACAATTCAGCCGCCATGTCTTTCGGCAGACCGCATTCATGCAGCTTCAGCTCGGGACCAACCACGATAACGGAACGACCGGAGTAGTCGACACGCTTACCGAGGAGGTTCTGGCGGAAACGACCTTGCTTACCCTTCAGCATATCGCTGAGTGATTTCAGGGCGCGGTTTCCATCCGAACGTACGGCGTTCACTTTCCTGGAGTTGTCGAACAATGAATCGACAGCTTCCTGGAGCATGCGTTTTTCGTTACGCAGGATCACTTCGGGAGCTTTGATATCGATCAGTCTCTTGAGACGGTTGTTACGGATGATCACACGACGATAGAGGTCATTGAGATCCGACGTAGCGAAACGTCCGCCGTCCAGCGGAACGAGAGGCCTGAGCTCCGGGGGAATTACCGGTACCATCTTGATGATCATCCACTCGGGACGGTTCTCAACACGGGTATTGGCGTCGCGGAAAGCTTCCACCACTTTCAATCTCTTGAGGGCTTCTGCTTTTCTCTGCTGCGATGTGTCGGTAGCCGCCTGGTGACGAAGCTCGTAAGAGAGCTCGTTCAGGTTGAGGCGTGACAACAACATTTCGAGGGCGTCGGCGCCCATCTTCGCAATAAATTTCTTAGGATCGTTGTCGTCGAGCAGCTGGTTTTCGCGGGGAAGCTTGTCGATAATATCCAGGTATTCTTCTTCCGTAAGGAAGTCGAGCCTGTTGATGCTATCTTCATCCTTCACGCCGGATTGGATAACCACGTAGCGTTCGTAGTAGATGATCTGGTCCAGCTTCTTGGTAGGAAGACCAAGGAGATAACCGATCTTGTTAGGCAGCGAACGGAAATACCAGATGTGAGCAACCGGTGTAACCAACTCGATGTGGCCCATGCGCTCGCGACGGACTTTCTTCTCCGTAACTTCTACACCGCAACGGTCGCAGATGATGCCCTTGTAACGTATTCTTTTATATTTTCCGCAATGACATTCCCAGTCCTTTACGGGACCAAAGATGCGTTCGCAGAAGAGGCCACCCATTTCCGGCTTATAAGTCCGGTAGTTGATGGTTTCGGGCTGCGTCACTTCACCATGTGAGCTTTCCAGGATTGATTCCGGGGAAGCCAGGGAGATGGTGATCTTCGAGAAGTCGTTGTTTATCTTTTTATTCTTTCTGAAAGACATATTGGTTTGTTTTCAGGTTAGTACTTCAAATTTTATCTTTTCGTTAGTCGTTATTCGTTGTTCGCGGCAGAGCCGAGTTTCTTTCGTTTAGCCGCGATTAACGATTAACGAATAACGATTAACGACATTAATCCATAGTGATTTCGAGTGCCAGACCTCTAAGTTCATGTACAAGTACATTGAACGACTCAGGGATGTTCGGCTTCCTCATATTTTCGCCTTTCACTATCGATTCGTAAGCCTTTGCACGGCCTATCACATCGTCGGACTTGATCGTGAGAATTTCCTGGAGGATGTGCGACGCGCCAAATGCTTCGATCGCCCAAACTTCCATTTCTCCGAAACGCTGTCCACCGAACTGTGCCTTTCCACCCAACGGCTGTTGCGTGATGAGCGAATAAGGTCCGATAGAACGTGCGTGCATCTTATCATCGACAAGGTGACCGAGTTTCAGCATGTATGCCATACCTACGGTTACAGGCTGATCGAAACGAGATCCTGTGAGTCCGTCGAAGAGATAAGTCCTTCCGAATTCCGGAAGCCCTGCCTCTTTCAGCTCGGCTGCAACGTCTTCGAGTCTTGCGCCGTCGAAGATCGGAGTCGCATACTTCCTGCCCAGTTTCTTACCGGCCCAGGCGAGTACGGTCTCATAGATCTGACCGAGGTTCATACGCGAAGGCACACCAAGCGGGTTCAGACAGATGTCGACAGGAGTACCATCTTCGAGGAACGGCATGTCTTCTTCACGCACAATCCTTGCAACGACGCCTTTATTACCGTGACGACCGGCCATCTTATCACCAACCTTCAGCTTGCGCTTCTTGGCAACATATACTTTGGCAAGTTGTACGATGCCTGCAGGCAGCTCATCTCCAACTTCCAGTGTGAAACGTTCACGCTTAAATTCACCGGCTATGAAATTTCTCTTGGTGAGATAGTTCTTCACTATATCTGAGATCATGTCATTGCCGTGATCGTCGGTGGTCCAGCTTTCGAGGCTCACGTC
This sequence comes from Cyclobacteriaceae bacterium, assembly GCA_035318625.1. Classification (GTDB taxonomy): domain Bacteria; phylum Bacteroidota; class Bacteroidia; order Cytophagales; family Cyclobacteriaceae; genus ELB16-189. The sequence continues at coordinate 10,703 of DATHEL010000009.1, read as the reverse complement.
GGCGATCAGGTTCACTTCTTCCGGAACGTTGTAATTACTTTCGTCGCGGTAGATGTTCTTGTCGGGGAAGAGGTTGCTTTCGATCACCTTGGCAGAGAACTTCACGCCTTTGCTGATCAGCTCATCACCGAACTTATGCTTCACACCCTGGCTCGACTTACCCGTGAGCAGTGTGGTGAGCTTCTTGACCATCTCTGCGCGCAGCTCGAGCAATTGCTTGCTGTAGCGGCTCTTCAATGAATCGAGTTCCTTCTTCGACTTCGAACGCACGTCTTTATCGCGCTTGGGACGCGAGAACAGTTTCGTGTCGATCACGACGCCCTTCAATGAAGGGGGCGCCTTGAGGGATGCATCCTTCACGTCGCCGGCCTTGTCGCCGAAGATCGCGCGGAGGAGCTTCTCTTCCGGTGTCGGGTCGGTCTCTCCTTTCGGAGTGATCTTACCGATCAGGATGTCGCCTTCTTTAACTTCGGCGCCTACGCGGATGATACCATTCTCGTCGAGGTGCTTGACGGCTTCCTCGCTGACGTTCGGGATTTCCGAGGTCAGTTCTTCTTCGCCACGCTTGGTGTCGCGGACTTCGAGCTCGAATTCTTCGATGTGGATCGACGTGTAAACGTCTTCGCGAACGACGCGCTCAGAGATAACAATAGCATCCTCGAAGTTGTAACCCTGCCATGGCATGTAAGCCACGAGGAGGTTACGTCCGAGAGCCAGTTCACCGTTGGCAGTAGCATAGCCCTGTACCAGCGGCTGACCTGAAACTACCTTCTCGCCTTTCCTAACGAGAGGCGTAAGGTTGATACAGGTATCCTGGTTGGTCCTGCGGAACTTCACCAGACTATATGTTTTGTATTCGTCGTCGAAGCGAACGAGTTGCTGTTCTTCAGAAACATCGTACTTGATAACGACCTTCTTTGCGTCTACGAAATCCACTACGCCGACTCCTTCTGCAAGGACCAGCGCACGTGAATCGATAGCGATCTTTCCTTCGAGGCCGGTGCCGACGATAGGCGCTTCGGGCCTCATCAGCGGAACTGCCTGACGTTGCATGTTCGAACCCATGAGGGCGCGGTTAGCATCATCGTGCTCGAGGAAGGGGATCATGGAAGCCGCGATCGATACGATCTGGTTCGGCGCTACGTCCATGTATTTGATCTCTTTCGGATCCACTACAGGGAAGTCACCTTCGAAACGGGCTTTCACTTTTTCATCCGAATCGAATTCACCGCTGGCCTTCAATCTCACGTTGGCCTGGGCGATGTTGTGTGTGTCTTCTTCTTCGGCAGTGAGGAAGATGATGTCCTTGCGGTTCACCTTTCCGTTCTCCACCCTTCTGTAAGGAGTCTCGATGAAGCCCATCTTGTTCACTTTCGCGTGAACGCAGAGGGACGAGATCAGACCGATGTTCGGACCTTCCGGAGTTTCGATGGTACAGAGACGTCCGTAGTGTGTGTAGTGAACGTCACGAACTTCGAAGCCGGCGCGTTCGCGGGAGAGACCGCCTGGTCCAAGTGCAGACATCCTGCGCTTGTGGGTGATCTCGGCCAGAGGGTTGGTCTGGTCCATGAACTGCGAAAGCTGGTTTGTTCCGAAGAACGAGTTGATCACCGAAGACAATGTGCGCGCGTTGATAAGATCAACAGGCTTGAAGTCTTCGTTGTCGCGAACGTTCATTCTTTCCTTGATGGTCCTTGCCATACGGGCGAGGCCGACACCGAACTGTGAATAGAGCTGTTCACCCACTGTGCGGACACGGCGGTTGCTCAGGTGATCTATGTCATCGACAACGGCTTTCGAGTTGATAAGGCCGATCAGGTATTTCACGATCAGGATGATGTCCTGAGTGGTCAATACACGCTGGTCGTACGCGAGGTCGAGACCGAGCTTTTTGTTGATCCTGTAGCGGCCTACTTCGCCGAGGTCGTAGCGTTTCTCGCTGAAGAAGAGGCTCTGAATGATATCGCGCGCGGTTTGCTCATCGGGCGCTTCTGTATTGCGGAGCTGACGGTAGATAGTTTCCACCGCTTCTTTTTCGGAGTTCGAGTTATCCTTGGCGAGTGTGTTGAAGATGATCAGGAAGTCGGCCACGTTCACATCGTCGCGGTGGAGGATGATGGACTTGGTACCCGATTCGATGATCACCTCGACGTCTTCGGCGGTGATAACATGGTCGCGCTCGAGAAGGACTTCGTTACGGTCGATAGACACCACTTCACCGGTGTCCTCGTCCACGAAGTCTTCCGTCCAGGTTTTGAGAACCCGTGCGGCGAGCTTACGTCCGACGCTTTTCTTAAGAGTGTTCTTGTTTGCTTCTATCTCTTCAGACAGGCCGAAGAGGTCGAGTATATCTTTATCCGATCCATAACCGATTGCGCGGAGCAGTGTGGTTACGGGGAATTTCTTCTTACGGTCGATGTACGCGTACATAACGGCGTTCACATCGGTAGCGAATTCGATCCAGGATCCTTTGAAAGGGATGATCCTCGCCGAGTACAGTTTTGTACCGTTGGTGTGCTTGCTCATGGCGAAGAACACACCGGGCGAGCGGTGCAATTGTGATACGATGACGCGTTCGGCGCCATTGATCACAAACGAACCTTTCTCGGTCATATACGGGATATTTCCGAGGAATACTTCCTGTTCGATCGTTTCAAAGTCCTCATTGTCCTCATCGTTGCAGGTGAGGCGCAGTTTGGCTTTGAGCGGTACAGAGAACGTCAATCCACGGTCAATGCACTCGTCGACGGAGTACTTGGGGGGATCGATGGTATAATCCACGAATTCGAGCACGAAGTTTTCGCGCGAATCGGAGATGGGGAAGTTCTCTGCGAATACTTTATAGAGACCTTCGTTCTGGCGTTTCTCAGCTGGAGTATCTATTTGCAGAAAGTCCCTGAAGGATTGAAGCTGTACATCGAGAAAGTCGGGATATTCGAGGACCTTTTCGATGTTGGAGAAGTCAATCCTGTTGTTTGCTGTCGTCTTCTTAACCAAGGTACTTGTAGTTTAAAATGTCTTGGACCTACTAAATCGAGTGGGTAGAAACGGGCAAACCCCAGTCCCGACAAGTCGGGATAGGGGCCCCTGAAATTTCTTCAGACGATACCCAGCGCCTTCAAGAAATTACTTCAACTCAACGTCGGCACCGGCCTCAATGAGTTGCTTCTTGAGATTTTCGGCTTCAGTCTTGGGAAGTCCTTCCTTGATTGTTTTAGGTGCTCCGTCTACCATGTCTTTAGCTTCTTTCAAGCCGAGACCGGTAAGTTCTTTCACAAGCTTAACGATCTGGAGCTTGTTCGCGCCTGCGGCCTTGAGAACAACATCGAAGTTGGTCTTTTCAGCGGCGGCAGCGCCACCTGCAGCACCAGCCGCGGGGCCAGCTGCAACAGCAGCAGCAGCGGGTTCGATGCCATATGTTTCTTTCAGATAAGAGGCGAGTTCGTTAACTTCTTTAACAGAGAGTTCCACCAGTTGGTCGCCGAGTGATTTAATGTCAGCCATTTTAGTAAGTGTTTAATTACAGGTTCAACAATTATTTTGCTCTTCCCTCGAGCGCCGTTACCAGACCAGCAATTGTCTGCTTGCCACTTAACAGGGCAGACAGAACATTCTTGGCAGGAGACTGCAACAGGGAGAGGATTTCGCCGATGAGCTCGTTCTTGCTCTTCAGGTCGCTCAGTGCATTGAGATTTTCTTCGCCGATGTAAAGGTCGGAGTTAATCGAGGCTGCTTTAAAGCCAGGTTTTCCTTCGAGCTTTTTACGGTATTCTTTGATCACTTTTGCGGGGGCACTACCTGCCTCCTTCGAAAAGATCACACCAGAAAATCCATGCAATGTCTTCGCGATCTCTTCTACGTTCTTGTTTCCGTTTTTCTCCAATGCTTTGCGGATAAGAGTGTTCTTATACACTCTGTATTCCACGTTGGCATTGAAACACATCCTGCGGAAGGCATTGATTTGCTCAACCGACAAGCCGGAAGCATCGGTCACATAGAAGTGATTATGCTGAGTGAATTTCTCAGACAGCTCATCGATGATTTGCGCTTTTTCGTCCCGGGTCATTTTGTTTTTAAAAATTACAGACCTTCAATACTACTCTTATCGATCCGAATACCGGGGCTCATCGTAGAAGAAAGGGTGATACTTTGAACGTATGTTCCTTTCGCCGATGCCGGCTTCAGTTTAGCAACCATATTGATAAGTTCAGACGCATTGTCTTTGATCTTGTCTGCGCTGAAGGAAGCCTTACCAATACTAGCATGGATAATTCCTTGTTTGTCAATTTTGAAGTCTACCTTACCCGCCTTCACTTCTTTCACGGCCTTTCCAACATCAAGGGTAACGGTACCTGACTTCGGGTTAGGCATCAGTCCGCGAGGACCGAGCACCTTACCTAGTTTACCAACTTTTGCCATTACGGTAGGTGTACAGATGATCACGTCGACATCTGTCCATCCACCTTCGATCTTTGTAACATATTCATCGAGGCCTACATATTCTGCGCCGGCGTCTTTTGCATCCTGCATTTTATCGGGAGTGCAGAGCACGAGCACACGAACAACTTTACCGAGACCATGGGGAAGAGAAACGATCCCTCTCACCATCTGATCCGATTTCTTCGGGTCGACACCAAGACGGATGTCCAGGTCGACAGATGAATCGAACTTTGTGAAGCTGATCTCCTTCAGAAGATTCGATGCGTCGTCGAGGGAATACTCCTTTTCGATGTTGATCTTCGCTAATACAGCTTTTCTTTTCTTAGATACTCGTGGCATGTCTCTATATATTATTTGTCCCAGGGTGCCTTGCCGCTCACGGTCACTCCCATGCTGCGTGCTGTTCCGGCAACCATTTTCATTGCTGATTCAATTTTGAATGCATTCAGGTCGGGCATTTTTGTCTCGGCGATCTTCTTGACCTGATCCCACGAGATCGAGCCGACTTTGGCGCGGTTGGGTTCTTTCGAGCCTTTCTGGATCTTGATCGATTCCATGATCAGAACTGCTGCGGGAGGAGTCTTGATCACAAAGTCGAAAGACTTGTCATTATACATGGTGATGAGCACGGGCAGCACCTGTCCTGGCTTGTCTTGGGTCCTTGCATTGAACTGCTTGCAGAAGTCCATGATGTTCAAACCCTTTGAACCGAGAGCAGGACCGATAGGAGGCGCGGGATTCGCAGCGCCGCCTTTCACCTGTAACTTGAGATAACCTGTAATAACCTTAGCCATGATAACTTATTCTGTTTCTATTTCAGGATCGCTTGGTCCCCCGGTCAAGCCGTGGGATAGCCGTGCGATGACTGCGTTATTCTAATTTTTCAACCTGCATGTAACTGAGCTCCACCGGCGTATTACGACCGAAGATCTTCACCATCACATTCAGTTTCTTTTTGTCTTCAAAAATTTCTTCCACAGCGCCAGTGAAGCCGCTGAAAGGACCGTCCATTACTTTCACGGACTCTCCTTTAATGAAAGGCTTCTCGAGCTTCTCTTCGAACTGATCGATCTCGTCTACCTTACCGAGGATCCTGTTGACTTCCGACTGGCGGAGGGCAACGGGCTCTTTGGAAGATGCGGTCGATCCGTTGTTACCCAGGAATCCGATGACTCCGGGGATGTTGTTCACTGTGTGAAACGCCTCACCGTTTGTGAGGTCGGCTGAGAGAAGGACATAGCCGGGGAAGAAATTTCTTTCTCTTACCCGCTTCTTGCCGTTCCTCATTTCATATACTTTCTCCGAAGGAATGAGCACCTGGGGAATAAAGTCGGTGAGCTTAGACCTTTCGATTTCAGTTTCCAGGTAGGATTTCACCTTTTTTTCCTGGCCGCTGATCACGCGGAGAACATACCATTTAAGTTCGCCCATCCCGCTGATTAAAAATTACTGTAAAACCTCGCCAACAATTCCTTGAAGGAGACGTCGATAGCGCCAATAACGATCGCAAAGATCAACGAAGCCACCAGCACCAGGATGGCGCTGCTCTGAAGCTCGTTGAACTTAGGCCAGGTCACCTTGTTGCGGATCTCGTCGATCGAATCCATGATGTAGTCCTTTACCTTATTCATGCGTCTGTTATTCTATATGTTTTGACCGCCTTCCAGCGATCTTTTTGCCCTCCTTCGCTAAGCTTCGGAGGGCGGAAGCACGGGTGGAGAGACTCGAACTCCCAGCCAACGGTTTTGGAGACCGCTACTCTACCGATTGAGCTACACCCGTATTTTGGTTTACTCCGTTTTTTGGTTTGTACTGGGCCCTTTTAAGCTCCCTTTCCACACCCGCAACTCAAAAGGACTGCAAAGGTAGGACAAAAAGGCACAAAACAAAAGCGTTTCCTCGAAAAATCGGGGAAACGCTCCTTGATAGGTCGTGCGAACCCTTTCGGGAGCCCCGCCTTCGGCGGGATGACCTCTTAGTCCAAAATCTCGGTTACTTGGCCGGAACCTACCGTACGGCCACCCTCACGGATAGCGAAACGGAGTCCTTTTTCCATCGCGATCTTGTTGATCAACTCAACTTCGATCGAAATGTTATCGCCAGGCATGATCATTTCCACGCCCGCAGGGAGTTTCACCTCTCCTGTTACGTCGGTCGTACGGAAATAGAACTGAGGACGGTATTTGTTAAAGAAAGGAGTGTGACGGCCACCTTCTTCCTTCGAAAGAACATAAACTTCAGCCTTGAACTTCGCGTGAGGAGTCACCGAGTTGGGCTTGCAGATAACCATACCACGGCAGATCTGCTCTTTTTCAATACCACGGAGGAGAAGACCTACGTTGTCGCCGGCTTCACCCCTGTCGAGGATCTTACGGAACATCTCCACACCAGTGATGGTGGAAGTAAGGTTCTCAGCGCCCATGCCGAGGATCTGAACGGGATCACCGGTCTTGATCACACCGCGTTCGATACGGCCGGTGGCAACAGTACCACGACCAGTGATCGAGAACACGTCTTCAACAGGCATAAGGAAATCCTTTTCGATAGCGCGTACGGGAATCGGAATGTGCTCGTCAACAGCCTTCATCAGCTCTTCCACTTTTTCCACCCACTTCGGTTCGCCATTGAGGGCGCCGAGAGCAGAACCGCGGATAACAGGCATAGTATCGCCAGGGAAGCTGTATGCTGACATAAGCTCGCGTACTTCCATTTCAACCAGGTCGAGGAGCTCAACGTCGTCAACCAGGTCGACCTTGTTCATGAATACAACCAGTGCAGGAACACCTACCTGGCGGGCAAGCAGGATGTGCTCGCGGGTCTGGGGCATAGGACCATCGGTAGCAGCTACCACGAGAATAGCGCCGTCCATCTGGGCAGCACCAGTAACCATGTTCTTCACATAGTCGGCGTGACCAGGACAGTCTACGTGAGCATAGTGACGTTTTTCAGTCTGATACTCAACGTGCGAAGTGTTGATGGTGATACCACGTTCCTTTTCTTCAGGAGCGTTGTCGATTGATGAGAAGTCTCTCACCGATGCAAGACCTTTTTTTGAAAGCACGGAAGTGATTGCAGCAGTCAAAGTTGTTTTACCATGATCGACGTGACCGATGGTGCCAACGTTAACGTGAGGTTTCGAACGATCGAAGTTTTCTTTTGCCATATTTGAAAATCCCAGTTAAAGGTTTAAAAGTTTAATAGTGTTATAGTTATAGTATATAGAAAGTTTCAGCTTTCACACCCTAAACATTTTAGCCTCTCGGATAGGTTTTGCCTTTCGGCATGTAAGCCTCTCATACATTCATGATGTTCGCTACGCATCTGTATAAGACCTTACATTTTCAATATTTCAAAGTTCTGTCGGATGAACGTTATCATCCGGGTGCCGTGGACTCGCCTTCGCTAACCTCCTTCGCTAAAGCTCCGGCGGTCGAAGAAGCTCCGTCGAGTGAGAGCCGTTGATGAGGATTGAACTCACGACCTCCTCCTTACCAAGGAGGTGCTCTACCACTGAGCTACAACGGCGTTCCGTTGTGCGGAGTGCCAGGTGCGATGTGCGATGACAATCCTTCGAAGGATACTCATCTCACATCGCACATTGCACTTCGCACTTCCGAGCGGGAGACGAGGTTCGAACCCGCGACCTGCAGCTTGGAAGGCTGCCGCTCTACCAACTGAGCTACTCCCGCATTTACATTGTGTGGGGAGAACAGGATTCGAACCTGTGAAGACATAAGTCAACAGATTTACAGTCTGTCCTCGTTGGCCGCTTGAGTATCTCCCCGACGACTTTAATCGAAATTTAAAGAACGAAATCCGGCTTCGCCGGGCCTAACTTGCTGACGGACAGACATATTTCTTGACTGCCCGAAAAATTAGGGAGTGCAAAATTAGACCCTTTTTCCATTTTGACAAGGGTCAGATCAGCGAATTGTTGTCTGTTTCAGGATTTCCGAACCGATGGCAGCCTGGCTACCGATATTTCCTGTGCCAGATCAGGAGAATTAAAGATATTTCACGCGGGATTACATGATCACGATTTCCTTAATAACATCCTTACCGAATTCCTTGGCAAAGACTGCCAGGATCTGGCTTTTATGAAGATTCAGATCGTTCTTCATCGCCGGAGAATCCAGCTCTACAAAAAGGACCTTGTTCCGTACGGACACTTTTTTCGTGCGTTTTGCTACCGGTTTGCCAACCAGCCGCTCCCACGAGGCAACCAGCGTGGCTTCGTCGAATTTCGACTTGATGTGATAGGAACGCAATAATTCCTGTATGGCATCGCCGATGTGCTGAGCGTTGTGGTGATTAGGTTTTTTTGGCATAAATATCCAATGTCCAATACCCAGTATCCAACCAATGGTCATTGGTCATTGGGCATTGGACGTTGGTTGTTAGGAAAGTCTACGCAAGTTACTGTTTTCAACCAGGAAACTTTCCGCTTTGATTCCTGCCGCCCCAAGCAGCGCCCGGCTCCGGTCCGGCCTCGCGTCGGTAATAAACAACTGTCCGAAAACACCGGTGTCTACCAGCGAGATCAGCCGTGCGATGCGATCGTCGTCCAGCTTGTCGAAAATATCATCCAGCAAAAGCAGCGGCCTGAACTTCTTCGACACCGTAAGCACGTCGAATTCGGCAAGCTTGAGTCCTACGAGGAAAGACTTCTGTTGTCCCTGTGATCCATGACGTTTCAGTTCGAAGCCATCCAAAAGAAAAATGAAGTCGTCGCGATGTGCACCGAGCGTGGTACGCTGAAGCGTGATGTCGCGGTGAAGGTTTTTCGAAAGAGCATCGGCCAACGACTCTCCATCGGTGCCCGACCGGTATGCAATAGACACAGCTTCGGAGCTGTTGCCTGAAAGAAAACTGTAGTGTTTCTGAAAATATGGTAAGAAGACAGACAGGAATTCCTGCCGGGTCTTCGCAATAAAGTCACCACATGGTATCAACTGGCGGTCGCAACTCTCGAGCAGATCATGATCGACATTTCCTTTCTCTGCAAAACGTTTCAACAGGGAGTTCCTCATCTTCAGGTGCCCGGTATACGAGATCAGGCGGTCGAGATATTCGCGGTTCACTTGAGATATCAGGCTATCGAAAAATCTTCGCCGCACTTCTCCTCCATCCCATATCAACTCGATGTCGTTCGGGGCGATGAGCACTGCAGGGTATTTGCCGATGTGCTCCGACAGCCGGCCGTAGTCGTTACCATTCTCCCTCATCACTTTTTTCTGTCCCACCTGGAACGAACACTGGATCTCCTGTTCGTTGCTGCTGAAATCGAAAGTGCCGCGGATCGAGAACAGGTTCTGCCCGGTCTTGATGTTCTGAGTATCGGTGGCAATGAGCGAGCTTTTCGTGAACGACAGGTAGTAGATGGCATCCAGCAGGTTGGTTTTGCCGCTGCCGTTCTTACCCAGGAGACAATGTACCTGTCCCTCGAAACCGACTGCCAGCTGGCCGTAGTTCCTGAAATTGAACAGGTTAAGTTTTTTTAACTCCAAAGAATGCGCTTTGTTTCTCACGGAAAACACGGAAAGCACGGAAAAATACATGAGCTCGTTTTCCAGGTTCGCAGGAACCTTCCTCCGTGGGTTTCCGTGTGTTCCGTGTTTTCCGTGAGAAATGTATTCGCAAAGTAACAGATAACTGTGTTTGGAAATTCCTCCCTATTCCGCCTATTTTCGCAGTCTAATTAACATTTGTATGGCTACAGCAACGCAGGCAAAAGGAAAAGCGAAGGAGAAGACCTCGTTCCCAAAGGAAACCTACATGTTTTGGTACGAGAGCATGCAGTTGATGCGGAAATTCGAGGAAAAATGCGGTCAGCTATACGGAATGCAGAAGATCCGTGGTTTCTGCCACCTCTACATAGGTCAGGAGGCATGCGCAGCCGGAGCCGTTTCTGCACTCACGAAGGACGATAGCTGGATCACCGCATATCGCGACCACGCTCATCCGTTGGCGCTGGGAACAAGCCCCAATGCCATCATGGCCGAGCTGTATGGGAAAGAGACCGGCTGCTCGAAGGGCAACGGCGGCTCGATGCACATATTCGACAAGGAGAAGCATTTCTTCGGAGGTCATGGAATTGTCGGAGCACAGATCCCCCTTGGAGCGGGCATCGCTTTCGCGGAAAAATATAACAAGACAAAGAATCTCTGTATGTGCTACTTCGGCGACGGCGCCGTGCGTCAGGGGGCATTCCACGAAGCCCTGAACCTGGCGATGTTGTGGAAACTGCCTGTGATCTTTGTGAT
>DATHEL010000008.1:0-229748 GCA_035318625.1 Cyclobacteriaceae bacterium | reverse complement strand
CGTAAAGTGATTCTCCTGACATAAATTGCTTCAAAGCTTTCTTCTTTAGCTCTTCAGCACTCAATTCCTCTTCTTTCTTTTTCATATTGTATCAAAGTTGGTAATTTTTCCACTTTGACACAGTTCACTTTACAGCCTCCTCGTTGGTGTATTTCTTCCTTCTATTTTTTATCGCCATCCAGCACTCTGCAAAGTTTTATTCCAAGACCTCCTTCAAGCCTGCTTATTGTTTTAAGACTCAAGTTGTCGTGGCCTCTCAGGATTTTACTGATTTTTGGATTTGACATTTTGATCCTCTTCGCAAACTGTGTCTTTGACATATTACGGTCATCAAGAGTGTCAAGAATTGTCAGCGCTATTTTGACTGACATCCTTAGCCAGTGGCGATTCTCCTTGCGATACTCCCAACGTTTGGTCCAATGTGAAGGGGGATTTCTTTTAGCCAGTTTATCGAGCGTTTTCTCGAGTGATGTCTTTTTTGGTGTCATCATTGATTGACTTTAGATTTTATTTCATTCTCTAACCTCATCCGTTCTTTCAAAGCCTTCATATCCGCACCAACCTTCAAGTCCAGTATCTTCGCGTAGTGCTGTGTTGTTCTCAAATTCTTATGTCCCAACATTTTCGACACTGTTTCCATAGGCACACCATTAGTTAATGTGACCGTTGTCGCAAAAGTATACCGCGCCAAATGCGTGGTGAGATACTTCTTAATTCCGCACACATCAGCAATCTCTTTCAGGTAACCATTCATTTTCTGATTTGAAGGAACCGGCAGTACTTTGTTCTTAATGACGCACTCTGGATGATTCTTATATCTCTCTATGATCTCCAAGGCCGGTGGCAGCAAAGGTATCCTTGATGGGGTTTCAGTCTTCTCGCGTCTCGTAAAAATCCATTTCTCCCGATCGACGCCACTTACAATTTCCTCTGGCGTCAATTTCTGAATGTCGATGTACGCTAGTCCCGTATAGCAACAGAATAAAAATATATCTCTGACCTGGTTCAGTCTGTCAATTTCAAATTTGTGCTTCGCCATTGCCTGAAGTTCTTCTTCACTAAGAAATGGTCTCTCCACTTCCTTCTTTGCCATCTTAAATCCTATGAATGGATCCCGGGCCAGCCAATTGTTTCGCAAAGAGATGTAGATCATCTTCCTAAAATTCGTCAGGTATTTAATTGTACTATTATGATTGCACTTCCGGGTGGCTTTTAACCAGAACTCATAATCAGTAATGAACTTGAAGTCGAGCTTACGCACAGGAATGTCTTCAAGATTGTATTTCGCCTTCAAGAATTCCTTTGTATGTCGGTAGGAGGTGTTGTACCGTTTCCAGGTCGAGGACGAATATTGACTGCCGACCAATTGTTTTACCTCGCTGTTGTGTTCAGCGAACACCTGCATCAACATCTTTGGAGTGCTCTCCTCGATCCCAAACCATTCTGACTGAAAGTTTTCAATGGTAGGAGTAGAGTCCATCATTAGAAACTTCTTCTCGATAGTCCAGACTTTAGCTTTTAGCATATCGAGATAAACATTGATCTCGTTGCTGCGCTTGTCTTTCGCGTTGCTTAAGACTCTTTCAAACTGTTGCGACCATTTACTTAGTTCGACGTAACGTGTAGTAGTCGTCTCGAACCTTTGCCCGTTCATTGTTGCCCGAAAATAGATCGGCACCATACCCTCGCTGTTCACTTTCGTCTTACGAACGTAGAACAATGTCTTAATCCCATTGAACATAACTCATCTAGTTTTAATTGAAGTTTGCCTATTAAGTGCCTTCAATCAAGATGTTCACACAGTGAACAACCTGTCGTCTGGCGAGTCGGTGCACTAATAGGCGGAAAGTTTACCGAAGTAAGTCTGTCCGCCGCTGCGTCCGCCTACGGGGTGCCTTTCTTTGGGTCTATTTGGTATGCATACAAAAACAAAAAGCCCGAATCCATTTCGAATTCGGGCTTTTAGTCCTCTTTGATTTCTGTCCAGTGGAGCTGCAGGGAATCGAACCCTGGTCCAGAGAAGATGACAATGTACGTTCTACATGCTTAGTCGTATTTAATTGTCGGCAATGGCAAGGCAAACGACAGCCTAAAACACCACGTAGTTGCTGTTGTCTCAACAGTCATGCGCAACACATGACGGCCCAGTTTATGCTAACGACACCGCCTTGCCGGATCCGCTAAACAGAGATGTCCGGGCGGTGATGGCTTCACAGGATCTTATCCCGTGATAAGCTAATCTAACGTAAAGTCAGATTAAGCAGCCATGGCGTATTTAGTTTCGCCACGTGAATTGTGAGAGCAGTTTTAAAAGCTCTACCCTCATGAGCTTGCATGCTGGCATACACTTCCACACTTCCTGTCAAAACCGGTCAGCCCCAGTTTGTAGTCTCCGTTATAACAACTAACAAAAACCAACAGTCAAAAGTGAATAGGTAACACCAAAAACAAAGAACGGGTCACAAAGATAATAGGTTCCCGCGTTTGACCAATGCCACCTTTTCGCTACTTTCATACGAGCCCAACTGTTGCCCCCAGCAGAAGGGCTTTTTTATTGATAAAAATCCACTACCCCATGAACGGCCTCTTCAAATTCTTCTCCACCGGCAGGCGACTCCTCCTCGTTACATCGCTCGCCCTCACCGCCGCCGTGGGCTCCTGGGTCGGCTCCAGCAACGCCCTGCTTAAAACCGAGGAGGCCCCCTGTAAGATCATCTCCCTGGAATTAACAGCCGACTCAGGCAAGGCAAATGACATCATCAGATCATGGAGAGATGCACACGTTCTCGACGTCGCCCAGGTGTCCATCTATCAGGATTATGCCTTCATCTTCACGTATGTCCTTTGTGCGATCTTCTTCGTCATGGCGTACGACAGGGAGCCCGTCATAAAGTGGCGGACCATCATCTTCTCCTACCTCGCCCTGATTGCTGGGGCTGCCGACGTGATCGAAAATTTGTTCACCACTTCATTGATACAAGGCGCGTCGCAGTCACAGCTGCTCATTTTCATTCCTGCCATCGTCAAATGGGGACTGCTCATCGTGATTGTTGTTTACGTGCTGACCGAATTCATTCGCCATAATCTCAAAACCAGGTGGCAGTGGAGCGAGCTCACAGGCATCGGAAACCTGTTGAAGTCTGCGAAAATGTACATGCCCGGACTTATCACCGTCCTCATCAGTTATTTCGTGTTCATCAAACTTCCCCAGGGACAAGACGTCATCATGCAGATCGTCGAATACCCGGGCCCTTTCTTTTGGACGACAGCGATCTGTGTCCCGATCTGGTGTTTGTTCTGCTGGTATAGCTCACGCCTGGTCGGGTATGAGAAATCACTGGCCCAGGCCGCCAACGGTATACCGGAAGATTTTCACACGCACTTCCCGAGGCTCATCGCCTACAATAGCCTCGTGAGCATTCAAGCCGCAATCTTCGCGCTGCCAACAATCGGCAATCTCAGTCAGGGCGCCGTGTGGGCCATCATCATTATATTGAACAGTCTGTACTTTTTCAGGCACAAGATCCTCACCATGGATCCTGCTCCTGTGGGTTATAGATTCGTGTCGGGAGTTATCATCGGCGCATATGGCGTGCTCGCCGCCAGCCTCGTGATCTGGGGTAAAGACTCGCATGTGAAGTTACTCGCCATCGCGGCGTATGCATTGTTCATCACTCAGCTAGTCGTCATGTATCTATTCGTACGGCGTAGACGACGTCTGGCGCCCATCACGAAAAGCACAAGCGACACACCGGTTGGTCATCTGCGATTCTTCCGGTGGAATATTGTCCGCGTGCCGCTCGACGTGCAGTCATCCGAACAGAATCTTTTCAAATGGATGTTCATCATCGCGATCGGCGGAATATTGTTGTATACCATCGTGCCGTTCTTCCCCGGCATTGCAAATGTAATGGGTCCGCTCGCGATCGTCACTCTTTCTTTCGGCGCGTTGATCGTGCTCTCGAATGTTGTCACGATCCTGTCCATCCATATTCGCATCAACGTGTTTGTCGTCTTGCTGATATGGGCGATCGTGGTCGGAAATATTTTTAACCCGTATGATGTCGCTACTGTGAAGCTCGATAAAGACCGGAAAGTTATTCAACGGCCTGACATGCAGACTTACGTCCAACGTTGGCTTCGAAAGCGCAAGGATATGATCGCCGCCTCGAAGGAGTTTCCTGTATATCTGGTGATCGCCGACGGCGGCGCATCGCGGTCCGGCTATTGGGTGTCATCGGTGCTGTCTGCCATCCAGGAGCAGACCGACTCGATCGATCATAACAATACATTTGCCGAGCACTTGTTGGTGCTCGCCGGCGCGTCGGGCGGAAGTGTCGGTAACGCAACCTTTTATTCGCTTCTTAAAAATGACCTCAGCGGCGATGTCACTTATCTTGAATCGAGCCGAAAGTTTCTTCGCGAAGACTTTCTCTCACCGGTCCTCAGCCGCTGGTTCTCTTCCGACCTCCTGCAACACATTACACCCTGGTTTCCGGATGACCGCGCCGCCGTCCTCGCAAGCGCGATGGAGTCGTTCGGTGAGGGTCCATTGGAGGATGTATTCAGTAAGAGGTTTTCCGAGGCGATCGATACAACCGGCTGCCTGCCGATATTGTTCATCAATACCACCAACGTCCAGGAAGGGGAGCCGGCAGTCGTAAGCTCCGTAGACATTACCTCGATCAGCGAGCGTATCGACGTCTTGAAACTTATTGCGAGCACCGACACCCTCAGGCCCGATATCAATTTCAGCACAGGCGTCGTGATGGGAGCGAGGTTCCCTTATGTATCTCCGGCCGGCAACATCGGCAACAAGTCATTTGTAGATGGCGGATACTTCGATAACACCGGTGCAGGCATTCTACATGAAATGATGCAGGATCTTACCCGGAGAATGGATAAGGATTCGGTCTACATCACGGGTAACAAGGAGATCGATACTGTGTTGCTGGGGAAACTTAAGTTTCAGCTCATCTACCTCAGCAATAGCAGCCTCGGCTCGAAAGAATCCGGCGTAATGCACCCTCTTGTCAATGATGTCGCCGCACCCATCATCACTGTCCTGGGGACGTATGGATCACAAACTCATGTTAACAATACAAGACTTAAGAATTTCATGATGGCACGTGATCCGAAGATCCGCTCGGTCGATGTGAACCTCTTTCGCAGTGCCGACGAGCCGGACCTTCCCATGAATTGGGTGATCTCCGATTTCAATCTCGGCCGCATGAACGATAACCTTAAGGAGGCCATGAAACACGACATTCCCAAAATGCTGAAGATCCAAGCCCTTCCCGACAGCGTGAAATGCAATTGCCGGCAGCGATAAATTTGCCCGGCGCCTCCCGGAAGGTTACTTTTGAAACCTAACCTAACCGGGACGGAGCCTTGCAATGGCACTGAGAAATTTTTTTGCTGTTATCTTTTTATCGCTCTCTCTTCAAGCCTTCTCCCAGACTTTCGAAGGCGGATTTGTCCGGCAGGAAGCAGGTACAGGTAACTGCGAAGCTTATTATTTCTGGAAAGACGGCCAGTTCTCATGGTTCAGGATCAATGGCAACGAAAAGGCGTTAGGCAACGGAAATTATTCAATAAAAGACGGGTCTATCGAACTGGCCTTTGCCCAGGCGAGAAGACAGTTCGACCTTCAGGCCGAGTCGGCCATACCAACCAAAGAAAACCGGTCTGTCGTTAAAGTCAACGCTATGCGTTCAACCGGTGTACCCTTTCCCGGTTTGCGATTTGTACTCAACGAATCGCGTCTGATTGGAGAAACCGATCGGTCAGGAACAGCCACGGTGACGATCGACAATCCCCCGGCAAAAGACAACATTCATTTCGAGGTCGATGGTTATGGCACGTACGACACCAGGATCCAATTGCGCGGAGTGAACATCTTCTATGCGTTTGTTATTGATGACGCCATCAGGTATCGCGAGAATACCGTCGCGAAATTCAAATTCATATATTCACGACGAAAGCTTGATCTTATGGACGCCACAGGGACGCACTCTTTTAAGAAAACTTCACGTAAGAAGTTTATGGACACGTATCACAAGTCCTGAAAATTCTATTCTCCCGATATGTCTATGTTCGTTCTTGGGACTAGTCGCCGGTGTAATGTCTCTGGCGGACTTCAGTCATCTCACGGACTTCCTCATGGAGCCTCTCATATTTTTCGTCGGCTTCCTCGTCGTCGAGCTCGATGGTGATACGAACTCTATCTTCTTCGATATGGTCGATCGTCACGTCGTTCGAGAAGTTCCGGATCAGGTTCAGCACGCTGTTTTTGTCGGCGGGCTCATACTGTATGGTGTAATTTTTCATGATTTTTCAGGTTATTAAAAACATAACCCCCCGAAAAATCCTGCCAGCATGTACAGCCAGGATCTCCGGTCTAAAATACCCTCTTCAAAGTGTCATTTGGGGCATAAGGTCGCACCTTCAGAAATTTTGGTAAAAAAAATGTCCAATTTGCGGTCAGCCACCTGATATGGATGTGTAATAACATTCATAACCTTATAAATCTTACAAAAAATGAAAGACTTCTTATTGATCTATCGCCGCGACGGCTCTGTTGAAGCGTCACCCGAACAAATGCAAGCCATGATGAAGCCCTGGCAGGATTGGCTGGGCGGTATCGCTGCTCAGAAAAAGCTTGTCGACCAGGGGAACAGACTTGCCTCCGACGGTGGCGTAGTAAAATCCAGCAACGTTGTAACCGACGGGCCCTATGTCGAACTGAAAGAAGTGGTCAGCGGCTACTCGATCGTGAAGGCCGGCGACCTCAAGGAAGCGTTTGATATTGCGAAGGGGTGCCCGGTGTTGACTATTGGTGGAACTGTGGAAGTCCGGAGTATCATTGCGATGTAATTGTGGGGTCGGTGTTCGCTGTTCGTTGTTCGCGGTTCCAACTTTTTTCTTGAGTAGCCGCGAGATGTCGTTTTGTAACTAAATCTTCAAATCGCCAGTCAGAAAGAGACTCAGCTTTGCCGCGAACAACGAACAACAAACAACGATTAATAACGACCTACGAAAATGAGTGACGCCCTCATCCCTCATCTCTTCCGCACCGAGTATAGAAAGATAGTCTCCGTCCTCACCAAACGCTTCGGCTTCGATCAGCTCGAGATCGCCGAAGACATTGCCAGCGACACGTTCCTCACGGCTGCCGAAACATGGGGCCTGAAAGGATTTCCAGCAAACCCTACAGCCTGGCTTTACAACGTCGCAAAGAATAAGGCGATAAATTACCTCGAACGCGACCGGGTGTTCGACGACAAGATCACCCCGGCCCTTAAACAGAACAGAGATGATATTCCGGAGACCGAGCTCGACCTCTCTCCGCAAAATATCAACGACAGCCAGCTGCAAATGATGTTCGCGGTGTGTCATCCTTCTATTCCCGTGGAGGCACAGATCGGCTTGTCGCTGCGCGTACTCTGCGGTTTTGGTATCGACGAGATCGCCGACGCATTTCTTGTCGACAAGGACACTATCAACAAAAGGTTGTTCAGAGCAAAGCAAAAGCTTCGTGAAGAGAATGTGAAGATCATGCTGCCTGGTGCAGTCGAGCTCGATGAACGGCTGGCGGTTGTACTCCGGACGATCTATTTGTTCTTCAATGAAGGATACTATTCCGTCAGTCAAAACAGGACTTTGCGGAAGGACGTGTGTTTCGAAGCCATCCGGTTGTGTTCGATGCTGGTAGAGAATGCGTCCACCAACAAACCGCAGGTAAACGCGCTGTTGTCGCTGATGTTCTTCCACGCTTCTCGATTTGATGCACGTCTCGACGAAAAAGGAGAGCCGGTCCTGTACGAGGAGCAAGACACCGCCCGGTGGGACACCGACCTCATCCGCCGGGGCGAGCACTATCTGAACAGCTCCGCAACCGGCAGCAAGCTCTCGAAGTATCATGTGGAGGCAGCGATAGCCTACTGGCATACCAATAAGACCGACACTCCGGAGAAATGGGAGAATATTCTAAGCTTGTACAACGAGTTATTGATAATTGAATATTCACCGATAGCGGCGCTCAATCGCACCTACGCACTATCTAAAGTTCATGGCAAGGCGAAGGCGGTTGAAGAAGCCAGGAAGCTCGACCTTACCGATAATCATTATTATTTCGCATTGTTGGGGGAGTTGTATTGCGGTCTCGACAACAACGAAGCGATCAGGCATTTTGAAAAGGCCTGTCAGATGGCTAAGTCCTCTTCCGAAAAGAGTACGTTCAGTAAGAAGATCGACAAGATCCGTTGCTCTCTATCCGCGTGATCCGTGCGATCCGTGAGCGCCTGTTTTCCTCCCGGTCATCAATTTTACCTTCGTCTCCCGCACGGCAATCGCCGGCAAAGTCTTCTCATTTTTTTTCAGGTAATCTTCCAGCGCTTTCCGGTGATGTTTCGCCATGCTCCTCAACACCCACGATATCGCGCGGGTGATGATGATCTCCTTCTCAGCCTTGATCCTGTCGATGTTGGCGAAGGCGATCCCTGCCAGCCGTGGGTCGTCACTCTGGGATAGGGGAGAACAAAGGAACACGATAGATGCTCTTCTCTTGTTGATGTTCTTACTTTTCGAAAATGCAGTTAGTATTTTCTTCCACTCCGGGATGTGGTTCGGTATCTCGGTCGTGCAATACTTGCCCGTGCAAACTGCATCTACCTCCGCCCAGCCCTCCAGTTGATCGAGCCAGCGATCGAATAACTTGGGATCGAATTGTTTCTGATCGGACGTCGCGTTGTCGAGGAGTATTCCCACCATCACTTTTTCGGTACCCGATTTTCCCTCTGTCATGCTGGTAAGCGTTGCTGCAAAATCCTTGGCGGACATGTCACGGTGTTGACGCATCCAGTCTTTGGCGATAGTCCGCAGGGTGGGCGCGTTGATCGGGTAACGGGGATGAGTGTTGCCCAGGTAGCTGTCGAGGAACGTGTGCTGGGTTGCCACACCCGACTTTTTTACAATGATGTCGAGGATTTCTTTGTGGTGGGAATTCATCGCGGCAAATTACCAATTTCCCTACGTAGTGGTACGGAGTCGAAAATGCCCGTCTGTAGGTATAACATGGTGACTGCCATGAAAATACTTTTACTAAACAAAAACACCCAAAAAGATCATTATGAAAACCTATAGACTGGCTTTAATCTTTCTCGCCACGGTGACTGTCTCCGGTGTGAGCGCACAGACCTTTGCTGACCTCGAAACCGGCAGAGGCAAGAATGCTTTCCTCGACTGGAGTTGGGAGCTCATGGTTCGCCGCACCCAGGTAAACACAAAATACACGATCGACTATGGTGGAACGACCTTCACCATGAAGTTCCGTGCCGACGACTACGAGAAGGGCGGGATGCGCTGGCATTTCGAGAACCCGACTCTTGGTGATCTGATATGGGTGCTTGCCCGTACGGTGAGGGGGAAAGAAATGCCGAACCAGAATTCCAATGGAGCTGAACAGGCTTTTGGAAGCGGCTTCATCGGATGGCATAATGTCACCTGGAATGCCGTCGCTCAAGACCGGCTGTTGATTTCCCCCGGTATGAGCTTCGGCGATTACATTTTTGCCTCGCAACGTGCTGGTGGTATTACGATGGATCCCGCAGGTTATTATTTTCACGTCGGCCCCTCACTCATGGTGACGCCAATGGTGACAGACAATATTTGGATCGACATTTACGCACGCTACGATATTACGGGAAAAGCCGGAGGCATGACTAACACCGCTTCGCCGACTGAGGGAAAATATAAAAACCCTAATTTCTTCGGACTGGGAGCAAGCCTGAAGCACAAAAGCTCTCACCTCTGTTTCACAACCAACTACACAAAGATGATCGATCGCGGCGCCAACAAGGATTCGGCGTCGAGGGTAGATATTTCGCTGGGGTTTATGTTCTAATATCCGGCGGATGACTTACGGTGCCGCTACGGGCATCGTCTTGTCAATGATCTTTTCGAGCTTGCGGCGTTGTTTCGGCATCAGAGCTTCGTAGATTTTTTGGCTCCGTTGCTGAAGGCCGCGCTCGAGTTGTTCGTGCTTGTCGTTTTTATCGGCCTCGTCCTTCATCAGGCGAATGCTTTCGTAGAACTCGGTGTTGATCTCTTCGATCCGTCTCGATTGGGTGGTCTTCAGGCTGAGCTCGTCTCTCCAGAAAAGAGGATCGTACATCACCCGCTCGTGCTCATCGGCTCCCCCTTGGGCATAGGCACTGAAGCTGATCAGCACAGCAGCGATCGAGAAAAAATGGCGCATTCGGGCCGGCGCAGGTTGGTTAGTTACCTTCATTTCGGTCTATTTTCCCCGCATCAAGTGCGGGCTGGCATCCTTCAGCAAAAAGAACGCAGAAGCCGATACAAAAGTACGAGAAATCCCCGATGTGTCGCCCGCACCACCGGGTTTTATAGACGAACCGTCTCGCAAACGATGACTAACGGGCGCTATCGGGCGATGACCTGATAGGCCTTCTCGCCATTCTTGTCTACTTCCCTGACCACTTTTTGTGCTTTGAGCTCCGACAGCATCGTCATGATCGTGGGTTCGTTGCCGGCGCCAAGGTGAATGATGAGCTGATGGTGGGTCTTGATGTCGTTGGGGGCTTTCCTGGAATCGGTAATGAAATTCAGGATGTCTACTTTTTTAAGCATTGAAAATAGGCTTGTAATTGGGGTGAATATACGGAACGGACGGTGTCCGGGTTACTCCGTTCGTAAACACTTCACAGGGTTCACCCTCGACGCCTTGATAGCCTGTGAGGCAACCGTCAGCCATGCAATGGTAAGGGCTGCCACGCCGGCTCCGGCAAAATACGTCAGACTGAGCGGTATCCTGAAAGCAAAATCCGCAAGCCACTTATCGATGAACCAGTAGCCAACGGGAAGGCCGAGGAGTACGGCTACGAGCACCATCTTCGTAAAATCCCCCGACAATAAAAGGACGATACTGGTCGATGACGATCCCAATGCTTTGCGGATGCCGATCTCCTTCAGCCTGCGCTCGGCTGTGAACGCCGCCAGGCCGAACAATCCCAGGCAGCTGATCACGACGGCCATGCTTGCGAAGTAGCTCGATAACGTCGCCACCCGTTGTTCGGCAGCATAGAGTAGCGCGTACTCATCGTTCTGGAACTTATACTCAAAAGAAAATCCGGGATTGAAACTACTGTACATTTTGCCGATAGCAGCGAGTGTTTCTTTTTCCTTTCCGGCTTCGAGGCGAACCATGATGTTCCATGTGTTGGGCGGATTTAGCCTGAAGAACAACGGCTTCACGGGATCGTGCATGGACTGGAAGTTGAAATTTTTCACGACGCCGATGATCTCCATGTCGTGGCTCTCCCACAACCGGATGTGCTTACCGATCGGGTCTGTGAGACCCATCGCTTCGATGCCGGCTTCGTTGAAGATGATCTTGCTGGTGTCGGCGAGCGTGCCATCTTGAAACGGCTTGCCTTCTACGAATGTGATCCCGAGGGTTTCGAACAAGCCGTCATTGGCGCTGACGTTTTCGAACAGGATAAGTTCGTCAGGATCTTTGCCTTCCCATTGCAATCCACTGGTATTGTTGTTTTGGCCCAAGAGGCCATGGCCGATACTCGATGCATTCTTTACCCCGGGAATTCTTCGAAGCTCTTTGAGAAAACCATCCTTGTTTTTTGAGATCTGCCCTTCGGCCGGAAACCGGATGAGATTGTCTTTTTCGTAACCCAGACTTTGTGTCTGTACGAATTCGATCTGTTTATAGATAACGATAACGCATACAATGAGGATCACGGACAGAAAGAATTGGAACACCACCAGTCCTTTACGAGCCCATAGCTCGCCGAGCGATCCCTTCACGTCGCCTTTCAGAACAGCAGCAGGTTTGAAACCCGAGAGGTACAGCGCCGGGTAGCTTCCGGCTAACAGACCGGTTACGATCGTTACGCCTAGCAGCCACAGTAACAACATGGGATCGGTAAGATCCAGCCGGATGTGTTTGTCGGTGATGAGGTTGAACGCAGGAAGAAAGACATAGACGACACCCAGTGAAAGGATCAATGACAGGAAAGTAGTGAGGAGAGACTCGCTCATATATTGAAAGATCAGCGATTGTCTTCCGGCGCCCACCGATTTTTTGATACCGACTTCTTTCGACTTACGTGTCGCCCTGGCGGTCGACAGATTCATGAAGTTGATACAGGCGATCACCAATATGAAGATCGCGATGATGGAAAACAGTTTCACGTACTCGATCCGTCCGCCTGACTGTTGGCCATTCTCCCATGATCCGAATAGATACAGGTCGGAAAATTTCTGAACGAAAAGGGTAATGTGCGTGTCCGGTTCTTTTCCCTTGATATAGTCTTTGATCTTGTTTTCGAACGCGACCGGGTCGGATCCGTTTTTGAGTACGATATAACTGGACGGTCCGTTGTTGCCCCATTCCTTCACCCACTCATTCTCTGTCTTATACAACTCGAACGACAGGACAAAGTCGAAACGATATGAAGAGGTGTTAGGAGTGTCTTCGAATACGCCGGTAATGTTCAGTGACTTGTCATGATTCAACTCGACGGTCTTGCCGATAACATTTTCGTCGGTACCAAATAACCGCACGGCGAGCGACCTGGAAATCACCATCGACATCTGATCTTTCAATACAGTCTCCGGACTGCCCTGTACAAGCTTATACGAGAAGATGTGGAAGAACTCCGGGCCGACGTCCCATCCTCTCGCCTTTATATTATGATCCTTGATGGAAAGTGTGTTGTCATTGATCCAGGTGGTGGTGGCGGCATATTCTACCTCCGGGAATTCGATCTTAAGATTTTCTGAGAGAATACCCGGAATGGAGTTGGTGGTCATGATCCGGTCGGAATACTTTTGATGTTCCATGACCTGGTAAAGGTTCGCATCGTTGGCGTGGAACTTATTCATACCCAACTCATCCTTCACCCACAGGTAAATGAGCAGGGTACACATCATGCCCGCAGACAGGCCGAAAAGATTAATAAGGAAATACCCTTTCGCGCGAAGGAAATTCCTGTAAATGATAGTGAAATAATGCCCGATCATAATAAATTAATTAGTATGAATTGGATCGAAAGACTCAGACAGACTCACATGGTTGCACCACCGCGCACTTTGCACACTGCACCTCGCACATTAGTATTCCATCAGCTCAATTTTTCTGAAATCGATGGGGTGGGAGTTCGACTGGAATGAAATGTACCCGGAGGTTATTTTATCGTTTCCGTTGACGATAAGTGCCTTTGCATTTTCATTTTTGGGATTATAACGTGGATCTTCGTATCGCATCACTTCTTCTCCATTTATAAAGTGTGCGATTTTCGAACCTTGCACATCAACTTCCACCGTCACCCATTGGTCGCCATGGAACGTGCGTTTCACTGTCGGTGGCGTACAAAATGATGTATTCGGTTTGCCGTCGATATTAACGATTGTCCCTGGCAGGCAAATCTCGCCTGTCGGTCTGTCCTTTGTCCCGTCGCCGCCCTGAAAGTTGACCTCGAGGCAAACCGGGAACTGTTGCGTTAAACCCACCGACTCGGGCGACTGGCCGTGGAACTGGACCCCGCTGTCGCGGAAGCCCCACGACGGCGCCCCGGTCGCCGTATCACCGACAAACCTGTACTCCAGCTTCAGCCGGTAATTCGTTAGTTTCTTTTTATAATAGAAGGCGCCGAACTGGTTGTTGAACTTCTTATAAACATCGTTATCGTACCGGATACTCAGGATGCCGTCCGCGACACGGAATGTATTCCCGTAGTTTTCACCCAGGGGCTGGCCCACAACCTTCATCGTCCAACCGCTGAAATCCTTGCCATTGAAGATACTTACCCACTTGGGTTTGTTGGTTGTCTCGACGGTGAACGCAAACAGCGAACAAACGAGGAATGCAAGGATGAGATGGGACTTTTTCATTTAGGAAATATACTAAATTTGGCATCCACGAAAATCACTCCATGAACAGACGCAATACCCTGAAAGCGCTTGGACTTGCCAGCGGAACAGCCATGATCCCGCAACTGGTATCGGCGAAACCCAGCGAACAGAATGAGCAAAAAAAACCCGCCAGCCAATTCAAGTACTGTCTCAACACCAGCACCATCCGTGGTCAGAAGGTCAGCCTCACGAAGTCGATCGAGATCGCCGCGAAAGCTGGATTCGACAGCCTCGAGCTTTGGGTGATGGACGTGAAAGCATATAAAGATCAGGGTGGATCGATGCCTGCACTGAAGAAACTCATTGACGATAGCAAATTGACCGTGGAAGACGCCATTGGCTTCGCGCCATGGATGGTAGACGATGAAGCTCAGCGAACTGCCGGCTTCGCGCAAATGAAGGAGGAGATGTTGCTGATGGCAGAGATCGGATGTAAGAGGATCGCCGCGCCGTCGTCGGGTGTAAAAGCCGACGCGCAACTGGATCTATATAAAGTTGGCGAGCGATATAAAAAATTACTCGACCTCGGCCGTGAGACCGGCGTGAAACCGTTGCTGGAATTCTGGGGAGGATCGCCCGTGTTCTATCACTTCGGCCAGGCCCTGATGGCATGCGCTGCCGCGAACGATCCCGATGTCAGTATCCTTCCCGATGTCTATCACCTGTTCCGGGGCGGTTCTAACTTCGATTGCCTGAAGATGGTGAACGGCAAACTGATCGACGTGATCCACATCAACGACTATCCCGGCAACGTTCCACGCACGGAGCAAAACGACAGTCATCGTGTGTATCCCGGCGACGGCGTGGCTCCGTTCAAACAGATACTCACCGACCTTTCGAACATGGGTGGTACCAAGGTGTTGTCGCTGGAGCTTTTCAACAAAGATTATTGGGCACAGGATGCGCTTGAGGTGTGCAAGACGGGGCTTGAGAAAATTAAAAAAGTTGTTCAATTAGTGAAGTAATGTACAGGGTTCAGGGTTCAGTGTACAGGGTACAGGGTTTGGGATCTAATACTTCGGAAGCGCTGTCCCTGTACCCTGTACCCTGTACTCTGTACCATTACCGCTGTACCCTGAATCCTGAACCCTGTACATTTAAATGACCCCCACTGACCTTATTGCTCTTAACAAAATTCTGGAGGGCGAGTTGTTCACCGACGAAACAACGCGTCGCCTCTATGCTACCGATGCTTCCGCTTACCGGGAGATGCCAAATGCCGTCGCGATGCCGAAGACAGAGGGGGATATTGTCAAGCTGATACATTTTGCGAAAGAGAAAAAAACCTCGCTCATACCGAGAGCCGGCGGCACATCCCTCGCGGGACAGGTAGTCGGCGCGGGTATCGTCGTCGATATCTCCAAACATTTTAATAAAGTGTATGAGATCAATAAAGAAGAGCGATATGCTTGGGTTCAGCCGGGTATCGTTCGCGACGATCTCAATCATTTGCTGAAACCTCACGGTTTATTCTTTGCGCCGGAGACGTCGACTGCCAACCGTGCGATGATTGGCGGTATGATCGGCAATAACTCCTGCGGGTCGAACTCGGTGGTTTACGGAAGCACACGTGAGCACCTGCTGGAAGTGAAAGCTATTATTTCCGATGCGAGCCGGGTATCGTTCGGCGAAGTGTCGAATGAAGAGTTTGAAAGCCACTCGAAAGGATTTAGTCTTGAGAATAGGCTATACACGCACGCAAAAACAATCCTGTCGGATGCAAACAACCGTGCCGGGATCGAACGCGGTTTCCCGAAACCATCCATCCAGCGAAGGAACACCGGTTACGCCATCGACTTGCTGGCACGAATGGCGCCGTTCAAACCAGGTGGAGGTCTTTTCAATTTTTCGAGTCTCATCGCAGGCTCGGAAGGAACATTGTGTTTTATCACTGCGGCGAAGCTGAAGTTGTCGCCCATCGATCCGCCATTCCGCAAGCTGGTCTGCATTCATTGTGCAAGCATCGACGAATCGTTGCGGGCAAACCTGGTGGCTTTGAAATACAATCCATCGGCAGTAGAGCTGATGGATCATTACGTGTTCGAAGCGACCAAACGAAACATCGGTCAGAAGGAAAACAGGTTCTTCATACAAGGCGATCCGATGGCTATACTGGTAGCCGAGCTAACCCGCTCCTCCGAAGCGGAGGTGGACCGTGATTCTACGGCCTTGATCGCAGATCTGAAAAATAGCAATCTCGGGTATTCATACCCCGTCGTGAGCGGTGATGACATCAGGAAGGTGTGGAATCTTCGCAAAGCCGGCTTGGGGCTGCTATCGAATTTACCCGGTGACGTGAAGCCCGTGCCGGTGATCGAAGACACCGCCGTTGACGTGAATGATCTTCCGGCATACATCGCCGACATCAATGTGATGTTGAAGAAGCATAACCTCTATAGCGTACACTATGCTCATGCAGGTTCCGGTGAGATCCACCTCAGGCCGTACATCGATCTGAAGCGCGAAGATGGTGTGAAGCTGTTTCGTGCGGTGGCCGAAGACACAGCGGCGCTGGTGAAAAAATATGACGGCTCTTTGTCGGGCGAACACGGCGACGGCCGCCTGCGCGGCGAGTTCATACCTGCTATGATCGGCGCGCACAACTACGAGCTCATCAAGGAGCTGAAGAAGACCTGGGATCCCGACAACATCTTCAACCCCGGCAAGATCGTCGACACTCCGCCGATGGACACCTTCCTGCGTTTCGAAAAAAACCAGGAGACGAAGCAATTCGACACGGTGCTGGATTTTTCGGAGACGATGGGTATACTCCGCACGGCAGAACAGTGTAACGGCTCCGGCGATTGTCGCAAGACGGAAATCAGCGGAGGCACGATGTGCCCGAGCTACATGGCCACCCGGAAGGAGAAAGAAACAACCCGAGCCCGCGCGAACATTTTGCGTGAGATGCTTACCCGGTCCGACAAAGTCAACCCGTTCGCTCACGATGAGATTAAAGACGTAATGGATCTTTGTCTCGGTTGTAAAGGCTGCAAATCCGAATGCCCTTCGAACGTTGACCTTGCGAAGCTGAAGCAGGAATGGCAGTATCAATATTACAAAGAGAAGGGAGTTCCCTTTCGCTCCCGGCTCATCGGGAATTTCGAAGGAGGAATGCGGTTGGCGGCGATGATGCCGTGGGCTTACCGCATGGTGTTCGATAACACGTTCCTGGGCGGCATCGCGAAATCGATCATCGGTTTTGCATCCAAAAGAAGTATGCCGGGCGTTACTTCGAAGACCTGGAAGAAATGGTACCTGAATGATTTCACACCCACGGCGAAGAAAGGTGAAAAGGTCGTCTACATTTTTATCGACGAGCTCCTGAACTACAACGAGCCGGAGATCGGGATCACCTCAGTGAAGCTCCTCGATAAGCTAGGTTACGAAGTGAGATTTTTAGAGCACGTCGGATCGGGAAGGAGCTTTCTGTCGAAGGGACTGCTCGAAGAGGCACGCCGGTTTGCGGAGAAGAATGTTAGGTTGTTTGAGAAAGTGATCACACCGGAAACCCCGTTGGTGGGAGTCGAACCTTCTGCCATACTTACATTCCGCGATGAGTACCCCGATCTGCTTCGGGATAAGGAAAAGGTGAACGCCCAACGCATCGCCGCATCGACTTTCATGATCGAAGAATTCCTGGCGAAAGAGCTCGACTCAGGTCGTATCGATGTGAAATTATTCAAGGAAGAAAAGAAGCTCATCAAACTTCACGGACATTGCCAGCAAAAGGCCTTGTCGTCACTGACGCCGGTTAAGAAAATACTGACAATGCTTGGCGGCAATGAAGTCCACATGATCCCCTCGGGATGTTGCGGGATGGCAGGATCGTTTGGGTACGAGAAAGAACATTTCGACCTGTCGATGCAGATCGGGGAACTTGTTTTATTTCCGACGGTAAGAAAACAACCGGAGGATGTGATCATCGCGGCGGCGGGGGTGAGTTGCCGGCATCAAATCAAAGATGGAACAGGTCGTGTCGCCGTTCATCCTGTGGAGATCCTTTGGGGATCCCTTCAAACGTAACATCCAATAACCAATCCCAATGACCAATGACCAATCGAGGTCATTCTGGCTTCGTCAACCTACAACTGGTTATTGGTCATTGGAGATTGGATATTGGATATTGGGCATTGGATATTTCCTCACCTCTTATTCTTCTTCTTTCCCAGCCACTTCAGAGCATTCAAAAACAGCTTGTCCTGCATCTCATTTCCAAAACTCGATGAAAGCTGCCGATTCGTTTTCCCTTTATAATCAATATCATTATGTCCCATATTCACATAAACCATCTTATACTTCGCATTCGTCCACACCACCGGATAATATCCTTCGTGCCAGATCTCATGTTGCTTCGGTCCGGTTCCCAAGGGAAAGCTGGAAGGATCGATCGACAAGAGTATGGTAATATCCCGATTGAGCTTCATGTCATTCTTCCATCGATACCATTCGTTGGGTTGTGATTTGAACGTAGCAGGAAGTCCTTTCAGCACCGGGTGTTTTTTGTCTTCCACACGAAGCACAGCCGACGTCGGCCGCCAGGTGTTGCTTTTGTACTCGCCGGCGCCGATGAACTGGTTGTGATACCAATCCCAGTTCTGCGGGAATGCAGACGGCGTCAACGCAAATGCGGCAAAATGAAACCCCATCCATGCGCCGCCGTCTTCCATGTATTGCTCGAATGCCTTTCGCTGGGCGGCAGAGTCTGGACGGGTGTCGAGGAATAAGACTACATCGTAGTTTTTAAGGAAGCCGGTGTTGAGATTGTCCCAGTTGTTCGTGGAATCGTAACTAAAGTTGTTCTCTTTCGCGGTTTTGTAAAGCCATTTATTCGCTTCGTGGACAAATGTGATGTGAGCGCGATCGTTCTTGGCCGTGAAGAAACCGATTACCTTGAATGACTGGCCTAACGAGCTTATGGAGATCAGCAATAAGACGAGAAACGCAATAAAACGCATAAGCTATTTACCTATCATTAAAACAATATGCGACGGAGCTTCCGCCGACCTGTGTATTTTCTGTGTCGCAATTTGAAAATCTTCAGCTTTCGCATTGAATATACTCGGCACGAATTTCTGCGGGTTCCTGTCAATGATCGGGAACCACGTGCTCTGCACTTGCACCATGATACGATGACCCTTCTTGAATACGTGATTCACCGCATGAAGATCGATCGTGTACTTGTCGACGACACCCGGCTGAATCGCTTCCGGTTTTTCGAAGCTCTTACGGTAACGTCCGCGAAAAACCTCGTTCGCGATCATAAACTGGTATCCATTCATCTTCAGGTTATCTCCATTGTCTTCGGGATGAACGTCGATCAGCTTCACCACCCAGTCACTGTCGGAACCGGTGGTTGAAGCATACAGGTTAGCGAGAATATTCCCGGTAACCGTTACATCTTCCGCCAGCACCTCGGTTTCCCAGCTCGCCACGTCAGGGCGGTTGTGAACAAACCGCTGGTCTTCCGTCAGCCACGTGTTCCACCGCGACCCGGGACCATACGTCGCTTCGATAGGCCGGTTACGATAAGGTACAGGATGCGACGGATCGGAAACATAACTATCGAAACCGTCTGTTTCCGAAGGCGCCGTCCACGACAACTTTCCGCCGGCTCCGAAGTACAGGTTCTTCGTAGCCGTTACGTTCTTCGGAGGCCATGAATCATATGACTTCCACGTGTTGGAACCCGTCTGAAACGTCAATGCTTCGGGGAACGAACCTCCACCGATGTCAGCGACCTTCATCGCCGGAGATTCAGGCGAAGGCGGAATGTTCTTGCCCTTCAGATGGTATGCAAACCACGTCGTCTGTATCTGTTGACGGAACTGCTGACCCGTGGGTAGACCGAAATCGATGTTGCCAAGCATGTCGCCATCCATTCTTCCCCACCCGCCATGATTCCACGGACCGATCACGATGAAATTCTTATGCTGGGTGTCCTTCTTCTCCAGCACTTCGTACGCTTTCAACGGCCCATACCAGTCCTCCTGGTCCCAATAACCGGCCACGTGAAGGTTGGGAACAGTTGGTCCGGCGCCTTCGACGCGATAAGGCATCGATTGTTTTTTCCAGAAGTCGTCGTAGTCCGGATGATTGACGAAGTCATTCCAGCTCGGGATCTTTCCATGGAAATATTTTTCATTCACGTTCGATAGCGGGCCGAGCTTGAGGTACCAGTCATACGTATCGAACCGGTCGAAGGGGAAATGAGCGTCTTCCTTCGTGGCCTCTTCCATGTACGCGTACTCGAAGGCGTAGCTTAACCGGAACGCGCCGTTGTGGTGGAAGTCGTCGCCCATCCACATGTCGGAAGGAGATGCCTGCTCCGAAACGGCCTTCAATGCCGGGTGAGGATCGATCGTTCCCATCATTGTTGTCCATCCGCCATACGAAATGCCGTACATGCCGACGTTACCGTTGTTGTTCGGAACGTTTTTCAGCATCCATTCAATTGCGTCGTATGTGTCGGTGCTTTCATCGATCGCCTTTTTATCTTTCTTGTCGCGGGTGAAACGCTGCATTTCAAACTTGCCTTCCGATTTGTACCGGCCACGGATGTCTTGATAGGCGAAGATGTATCCTTCCTTCGCCATATCTGCAACGTAAGCTACTTTGTTAGGAGAGACGATATGGCTTACGCCGTATGGCGTCCGGAGAAAAAGAACAGGCAATCCCGGAGCGCTCTTCGCCGGTGTGAAGATCAACGTGTTGAGCTTCACTCCATCGCGCATGGGTATCATCACCTCACGACGGGAGTAGGCGATGGTGTCGTTCTGAGCCGAACAAACGCCGGCGCAGAGAACGAAAAGTAACGTAAGGCGGATCATTGCAGCTTCAGGAATTTTCTTACAAAGTAATCCCCGATCGCGCCATCGACTTTCACGGCATTCGAATGTTTCATCCAGTGGTGAGTGTCATCGACGATCACCATGGCCTCTATGGAAACTCCTTTCTTTTCCAGGCGACGTACGAGATCGGTGCTCTGGTTGAAGCGCACATTCCGGTCGTCGTCACCATGAATGATGAGCACGGGCGACGTCCAGGTCGAGACGTATGCAACCGGCGAAGACTTCCATGCCACTTCGATGGCCTGTTGTAAGTCGGGAGCTTTCTCATAGCGGTCCGTCGGGGGACTAAGCGCCGCTCTGCCGACAACAAAATCATGCACACCGTGAATATCCACGCCCGCGGCAAATAGTTTGGAGTCGCGCCCGAGCGCCAGGGCAGTCAGGAATCCGCCGTAAGAGCCGCCATACACTCCGATCCTGGCGGCATCGACGTTCGATTGTTTGCTCAGCCATTCACCGGCCGCTTTGATGTCCAGGTACTCCGATGCGCCCGCCATTCCCGCGTTGGCCGGCTGATGGAAATCGTAACCATAACCGATACCCAGCCTGTAGTTCACCGACAGAACGACAAATCCAAGATTGGCAAGGTGTTGGTTCGTAGCGTATGCATTCGAATAGTAATCGGAGTAATTCCATCCCAACAGCATTTGCCTCGGCGGGCCACCATGCACATACACAATCGCAGGTTTCTTGGCGGAGCCATTTGCCGGTTCAAACAAGTCAGCATGAACAGTAACGCCGTCGCTGGCTTTGAATGTTACTTTCTTCGGCGTTACAAGTTTTGACGACGGAAAATCCGAAGGGATCATTTCGGCCCCGACCAGTTGTATAGTCTTTTTTGAATTGCTTAGTGAGATCACAGCCGGAATGGGAGGCCGTTGCGCGGTCGCACTGATGAATGCCATCGTCGATCCGTCACCCGTCATCACCGGCGTCCATTCGAGGCCGGCACCCGGTGTGATCACTTCAACTCCGGCTTTGTCAACTGCTACGCGAACAACATGACGCCTGTCGAGATCCAGGGCATCCGGACCGGTGTTGCCGCTGAACATCAGCCATTTTTTATCAGGGCTGAGGCGGATGTGCTCGGCCATAAAGTTGCCGGGTGTAAGGAGAAGCTCTTTGCCGCCTTTCGCATCGATCGAATAAAGATGAGGCCAGCCGTCCTGGTAGGAGAGGAACACAATTTTATCGCCGGCTGCCCAATGTAGATTGGTGCTACCGTGAGTCGAAGGCACCGAGCCACGGAGCGTGGGGGGAGACTTATAAAGCTGCGAAGCTTTTCCCGAAGAAACGTCCGCTGTCCAGATCGCCCATGGGTTATGACGACGTGCGAGAAGCGAGTCCGGTGCATTACCGGCACCCGGCGTCCGTATAAAAGCAAGCTTCGTTCCGTCGGGCGACCACTTCGGCGAGTAGTCACGGGTGAACGAAGGAGCTATCCATTGAATGGCGGTCGTCGCGTTCTTGTAAATACCGATCAATGAATGATCTCCGCGCGAAGCGACAAATGCAAGCTGCGATCCGTCGTCAGACCATTGAAGATCGCCGGCCGTACCCCGTGTTACGAACAAGCTCTTCGCAGGCTGTGAACCGTCGATCGGAATTGTCGAAACCTGTCCGCCTTTAGTGAATATAACCACGTCGCTCTTCGGTGATATCGATGGCTCGTCTCCTTCCGAAAGCATTTTCGCTTCACCGCCGTCAAACGGCACGCTGATAACCTGCACTTTGAATTGTTCCGCAGTGAACGAAGGGTTCACTGGCTGCCCATCATCCCAGTTCGACCCGTGATCGCCGCCGCGCACAAACACCACCCACTTTCCGTCGGCAGAGATCTGCAGCGAAGTGATCTCCTGCCCATCGTCATTTGCATAGCTGGTGATCTTCCTCGCCTTGAAGTCAGGCCCTTCTGCAACATATACGTTTCGCTTGCCCGCTTCAT
The DNA here is from genome assembly GCA_035318625.1 of Cyclobacteriaceae bacterium. Classification (GTDB taxonomy): domain Bacteria; phylum Bacteroidota; class Bacteroidia; order Cytophagales; family Cyclobacteriaceae; genus ELB16-189. The sequence goes on along the minus strand of DATHEL010000008.1, from coordinate 207,002 downwards.
CGGCCGCCCATGCGATCCGCGATCCGGTTGAAGAGGCCACCAGCTCGGTGGGAAACGGATAGCCTTTTACAGCCTCTATTGTAAACGACTGTGTAAAAGCCAGCGGTGCGATGCAAATCGAAACCACCAGGGACAGAAGCAGTTTTCTGATCATAAACGAATGGGTTAGGAATGTTGAATATAAGCACAGGAGATTACTTCTCCTCGATTATTCATATTTGACAAATACGAAACTAATTGTAGATTTAGAGTAATTATTACTCTTATGCCATTACCTAAAAGGATACAATCGTTGGACATTCTCCGGGGACTGATCATGGTACTGATGGCGATCGATCACGTGAGGGTGTATGCCGGTGTGCCGGCGGGCGGGCCCGATCCGGCGATTTTCTTCACGCGGTGGGTCACTCATTTCTGCGCGCCGGGCTTCGCGTTCTTTGCGGGAGCCGCCGCATTCCTGTACGGCGTAAAGATCGATAACAAAAAACAGCTGGCGCGTTACCTCTTCACGAGAGGCTTTCTTTTGGTGGTGCTGGAGTTCACTGTCATCCGCTTCGGCTGGACGTTCAACCTCGACTTTTCCGGTTTTGTGCTTGCGGGCGTGATCTGGATGCTGGGCGTGTGTATGATCCTGTTGGGATTCCTCGTTCGATACGACGCGAAGACGGTAGGCATCGCCGGGCTGGCGATCATCTTCTTCCAGCGAGTGTTTGCGTATGTGCCGGGAATTCTGCCGGAAGCATTGAGACCTTATTGGGAATTTATTTATTCATCGGGTACAGACGGACCGCCGTGGATAGCGATCCTGTATGTGATCGTGCCGTGGGTGGGCGTGATGGCGGCGGGTTACGGCTTCGGTACAATACTTCTGATGGAGGAGAAGCGGATGAGAAAATATTGTCACATCATCGGTTTATCGTGCATCGCGGCGTTTGTTATTGTAGGAAGTATTTTGATCATGACTTCGGAAGCCAGTGAAAATGCGCCGCCGTTCCTGATGCGGTTATTGAACCAGCGAAAGTATCCAGCCTCACCATTATACCTGATGATGACGCTGGGTCCTCTGATCGCGTTGATCCCTTTCGCTGAAAAGACAAGGGGCGCTTTCTCGGATTTCCTGACGGTCTTCGGCAGGGTACCATTCTTTTATTATCTCGCTCACATACCGGTCATTCATGTCAGTGCGCTTATCGTGAACTCGATCCTCTTCGGATCGCTACACCAGGATTGGTATGGAACGGCGCCGTTTGCGAACGTTCCGCCGGAGAACATGTGGAACCTTGGAATACTTTATGTGGTGTTCGCGATCGACGTCGCGCTGCTGTATGTAGTTTCGAGGTGGTACCTGGGCTACAAGTCGGGGCATCCCGGGAAGCAATGGCTTAAGTACGTCTGAAAAAAGTAGTGCGGCCCGGTGTACACAGGCCGCACTTTATATAGGCTGAGTTGATCAATGAATTCTTAATTGCCTTCGGTATAGCTCTTCATGTTGTTGAGAATTGCCTGCCATCCGGCCCTTTGCATTTCCAAGGGGTTTTCACCTTCTGCTTCAAACGACTGGGTAACTTTCGTTTCGTTGCCGGATCCTGAGAACGATACTTTTACTTTGCGGCCGTCCCCGAGCTCGTATTCGGCAAGTTTCTTGGCTTCCACGTTGGTGTAGATCCCGCCGAACTCGAAGCTGAAGCTGCCGTCTTTGGCTGCCATGGTTGTGCTGAACTTGCCGTTGGTCCTCAGGTCGTTCTCGGCGTGAGGCACATGCCAGTCCTCAGAGGCGAAGGCCCACTGGGTGATGTGCTGAGGCTCGCCCCAGTATTGCCATACTTTTTCAACAGGTGCGTTTACAGTAGCTCCAATTGTAATTACGGTTTTCTTATTAGTGTCCATATTTTTGTGTTTTATGCGTTGTGTGAAACAAAGGTATATCAGGTTTTGAAATGTAGTGATGGCTGAGAGCGACAAAGGGAAGGGGAGAATGCGACAAATGCCAAATGCAATCTCTCACGGAAAACACGGAAAGCACGGAAGGACGCGGAAACGTTCTAAAAAGCGCCTGCATTTTTTCAGTGTTTTCCGTGTTTTCCGTGAGAAACGTCGATTCATTTAACCTGTTTGTCTAATACTACCGCTCGCGTTTAAACTTTGGGCCTGATTTTGACTCTTAGTGATATATAAAACAAAAACACCGTTATGAAAAAGAGTTTGATGTTAGTTGGCGCAATGTTGATAAGCACTTTCATCTTTGCGCAGAGAGAATCGATGAAGACTGTGTTATCGTTAAACGAGGCCCAGTCTGCGTCTATCAAGGAGATCCAAAAAAATTACGGCCAGAAACACCAGGATCTCAACAAAGAGCGAGAGGCCGAGATCAGCAAAGTCCTTACACCCGAACAAAATTCGAAATGGACCACATACAAAAAGGAGCGCCACGAACGCAGGATAAAAGAGCGTGAAGACAGGATGAAATCCAGATTTTCCCTCACCGACGAGCAGATGGGCAAGATGAAACAGCTGCGGGAAGAACACGATACGAAGATGAAGTCCATCCTCAGCGACGAACAGTATCAGAAGATGAAGAAGAGAGGAAGAAGGTGAGAAGTAAGCAGTGGTAGTTTTTAAACAGGAGCCCGTATACGCGGGCTTCTTTTTTTTTGATACTTTAGGTGCATGAAAACACTTCTTCTCATTTGCTTTGTCGCGATGACTTTCTCCCCGGCGAAAGACACCCGTTATTTTGAACTGCGTGTCTATTACGCCGCTCCTGGAAAGCTGGACGCGCTCATCACCCGGTTTAGCGACCATACCACCCGCATCTTCGAAAAACACGGGATGCAGAACATTGGGTATTGGGTACCGGTGACCAACGACAAGAATACACTCTATTATATATTGGCTTATCCGGACAAGGATTCCCGTAAAAAATCATGGGAAGGCTTTAGCGCCGACGCGGAATGGAAAGATGCGAAAGGCAAATCCGAAGTCAACGGCAAGCTGGTGGACTCTGTAAAATCTGTGTTCATGTATGCCGCCGACATCCTTCCCGCCATCAACAGCGGATCTGCCGGCGCTGACCGCACATTCGAGCTGAGAACGTACCACTGCCAGCCGGGCAAACTTCCGGCACTGACAAAGCGCTTCCAGGACCACACCCTGAAGCTGTTCGAGAACCACGGCATGGAAAATATAGCCTACTTTAACAGTGACGCGCCTGAGGGAAAACAGCCGGACCTGGTATACCTGATAGCGCACAAAAGCGAGGATGCTGCAGCGAAATCATGGGCCGCTTTCCTCGCCGACCCCGATTGGGTAAAGGTGCGGGATGCATCGGAAAAGGACGGAAAGATATTGGTGGGTATAGAAAAGGTATACCTGAAGCCCCTGTCGTTTTCGAAGATCAAATAAGAATCTAAAAATCTAAAGATTTGGGCCGCTACTATTTGCGGCCTTAATTTTATCCTGTATATTTAAGAAAATTAAATATACATGGAATCGAAGGAGTTCATCCGGGGCATCGTAAAAACACTCATTCTCAAGCTTCTTTCACAGAAAAAGCACATGTACGGGTACGAGATCACCCGGCGGGTCGAGGAGCTTTCGAACGGGGACATTAAGCTCACTTACGGGGCATTGTATCCGATCCTCTATAAGCTCGAAGGGGATGGGCTGTTGGTCACCACGACGGAAGTAGTCGAAAACAGGGCAAGGAAATACTACGCGTTGACCGCCGAGGGCAAAAAACTCGCGAAGACCAAAGTGTCGGAGCTTCAAAGATTCACCGAGATTTTAAAGAGTATTCTCAACGACAATCCTAAACCACAAATGAACATTGGGGTATGGCCGGCCTGAACGATAAGCAGCGCGCGGAGCTTCGGGATTATCTGGCCAGGCAGGGCCTCACGTTCCGGCCATTGCTGGATGAAATGACGGATCATATTGCGTGCGATATCGAGGAGCGCATAAACGCAGGGATGACGTATGACGAGGCCTTGAAGCAAGCTGTCAGCGAATTACCAAGGGATCATTTTAAATCAATACAGCAAGAAACTATGGAAACTATCAACAGAAGATTCAACCTCTCGAAGCTATTCACCTACGTGGGTCTTGCGTCCTTGCTCCTGGGGACTATTTTCAAAACACTTCACTTACAGGGAGCTTCGGGACTGGTATTAATTTCTTTTTTTGCGCTGGCAGGGGCGCTGATCGCCAGTTCCGTTTCCGGTATTTACCTGAACAGGCAGAAGAAGGGAGCAATCAACATTCTTGGTGTCGTTGGTGGGACGATCCTGTTCATTGCCGGATATGGCTTCAAGATTTTTCATCTGCCCGGAGCTGACGAGCTTATCGTGGCTGCGACAGTCGTGTCGTTGGCTTTCATGGCTGTTAACACCATCTATGTTTATAAAAACGTGTTGGGCGATAACAACCTGTTTTCCTATTTGCACGCGAAGCATACTCCTGGAATTGAGAGGTTCCTGCTGATATTGCTGGTGCCATTGACCTTGTACCAACTCGCCGGCTGGATCGTGGGAATGAAAGACTTCTTTGTTCCGCTCATGCTTGTTGTTGTGATCTACAGTGCGGGTCTTCAACTCATTGCCCTGGCCTGGAGGAACATCGGAAGCAACCCAGTGCATAAAAATGAATTCACACTCGCGATCACGATCGCGGCATTTGTCTGTATGACCTTGCCGATGATGGCTGAGCTGGTGCCCTATGAGTACCGCCTGGTACTGGTCATATGTTTCTTTTTTATTGCTGCGTTGCTGGCGATTCGCCTTGAGGCCCCTCGCGGGATGCCGGCTATTGTTATCTATGCAGTCCCGTTTGTAATTTTGTTGCCGGCCATGTCCAGGGCGGGCTGGATCCAGATTGGACTAGCCGTGCCATTCCAAGTGGCTGTAACCCTGATCATCGGGACGGGAATTTTTCTCAGTCCTAAAGAAAGTATCGTAAGAACATACCTGATAATGTCTCTTACGGTGTACCTGCTGGAGGCGTCGTCAAATCGCCTTTAGGCATAACGGCAGGAATGTAAATGTGGAACGTCGCTCCGGAACCCAGCTTTCCCTCGGCGCTGATAACGCCGTGGTGGTTCTCTACTATTTTCTTGCAGATGGCCAGGCCGATGCCAGTGCCCGCATATTCTTCCTTGCCGTGGAGACGTTGGAACACTTCGAATATGCGTTGACTGTGTTCGGTGTTGAACCCGATGCCGTTGTCGGCGACAGATAGGTGATGATATTGCGCCGACAGTTTTTTCGGTAAACCCGGCACCCGCTCAGCCTCGATCAGCGCGGAGCGGATAAGTATGTATGGAGTGCTGCCAGGTCTCACGAACTTGAGTGAGTTGGTGAGAAGGTTAGACAGGAGCTGGTGAAACTGGAATGGAATGACATCCATGACCGGCAGCGGACCACATTCGACAACGGCCTTCATTTCTTCAATAATAGACTCAAGATCATTAAGCACGTCGGTGGTCATCTTGTTGATATCCGTGCTTTCGTAATGACGTTCGGCGGAGTTCGCCCGAGAATAGCTGAGCAGGTCGTCGATCAGTAAACGCATGCGGTGTGCGGCTACCTGGATCCGGTTGAAGTAGTCCATTCCCTTGGGCGAGAGCGAAGCTTCGTCGAGCTCGAGGATGCGGCTGGAGAATGTCTGGATTTTTCTAAGAGGCTCCTGCAAGTCGTGGCTGGAGATGTATGCAAATGACGAAAGCTCTTTGTTCATCTGGTTGAGCTCCATGTTCATTTCTTCCAGCTGGGAGTTTTTGTTCTTGAGATTGTCTTCCGCGATTTTCCGTTCGGTGAGGTCGCGTGTAACTTTTGTAAACCCGATGATATTATTGTGACTGCCGTGAAGGGCAGTGATCGTAACGCTTCCCCAGAACCTGGTGCCGCCTTTTCTCACGCGCCATCCCTCGTGTTGGGCTTTTCCTTTCCTGGTCGCCAGATCGATAAGCGACTCCGGAAGTCTTCGAACGCGATCTTCTTCCGTATAGAATAGCCTGAAGTTTTTCCCGATGACTTCCTCCGAGGTATACCCTTTAATGTATTCGGCGCCCGCATTCCAGTCTTCGATGTCGCCGTTCTTACTCAAAAGTATAATTGCATAGTCCTCCACCTCCGAGATCATCTTGTGATAACGGTCTTCGCTTTGCCGGAGCTCTTCGTTCCGTACCTCGAGCTCTTCGGCGTACCGGCGCAGACTATCTTCGGCTTGTTTTTTTTCCGTGAGGTCGCGCGTCACTTTCGAGAACCCGACGTGCTTGCCCGATGTATCATTGATGGCAGTAATCAGGATGTTCGCCCAAAACCGGCTGCCGTCTTTTTTTACACGCCAACCTTCGGTGGATACGGATCCCTCCGCTAAGGCCTGGGCCAGTAGTTTTTCCGGAAGCCCCGACTTGCGGTCTTCTTCTGTATAGAACAGGCTGAACTTTTTCCCGATGATCTCGGAACCATGGTAGCCTTTGATCTTTTCGGCGCCTTTATTCCACTCCACGATACGTCCCTCGACATCCATCCCCACAATGGCATAGTCTTTTACCTCGCCGATCATCCGGCGATAAAAACCCTCGCTGCCTTCCTTTGCGGGGATCTGAATTTTTTCGCCGGACAGACTATCTGCTTTTTCTTTCACTGATAACGAAGGTACTAATTAAAATTCTCTGTGACATGTGGAAACCCAAGCCCAACCCGTATAAGTTCCTTCCCACGGGCTCGACACCGAAGGCCACCGGTATTTGGAAACGATCTGGCACTGGTGTTGCAAAATTAAGAAGAGTACGCAAAAAAACAGAGCTTATGACAACTAGAAAAACAACCAAAAACACCACCGGTCGCAAGGCCCCAGCAGCAAAAAAAACTAACCCTGGTGAGGAAAATCTGAATGCCGAGTTTCCGGGATACCCCAAATACAGCGCCGACGAGGATATTACCCGCCGGGCGAAACGCGTCGATGAAAATCTCGACGATGAAGTGCTGACACAGGTGAAGCACAACAAGGAGTTGAAGAAGACACCGGATGAAAGCAGTGCCGACGACACTGAAAAAGCAGAAACTTCGGAGTCGAACCAGGAAAACAATTTCGATGTTACAAACGAAGATCTCGAAGCCCTCGGCCCGAAGGACCTTAGCATGGACATGGGAGAAGATGAACAATTGAAACACCGGACACGCCCGGTCGATTTCGCAGGCAAGGACCTGGACGTTCCCGGCTCCGAGCTCGACGACGACCAGGAAGAGAAGGGGTCGGAGGACGAGGAAAATAATAGTTACAGCCTGGGCGGCGACGACAAGGAAAGTCTCGGTGAAGGCCAGGAGCACGAAGGCTCATTATAATTGAGTACGTTTATTATCAGTGCCGAAATTACATTTCAATAATGTACGTCATGCGGACCTGCCGTTGCATTACGGTCAGGTTCCGCCATGGCTTGCCCAACGCATGAGCAAGCTCGGCGGAGCTATTATCGAATCCATCATACTTCAATACGGACAATCGGAGGCGCTTACACGTCTCAGTGACCCGTTGTGGTTCCAGGCATTCGGATGCGTTCTCGGGATGGACTGGCATTCGTCGGGTATCACCACGTCCGTCATGGGTGCCCTGAAGAAGGCCATGAACCCGAAGTTCAACGAGTATGGCATCTATTTCTGCGGAGGCAAAGGAAAACATTCGCGACAAACTCCTTCGGAGCTCGCAGCGTTCGGCGAACGAACCGGCCTCGACGGGAGCGCGCTGATACGCTCGAGCAGGCTTACCGCGAAAGTCGACAACACCACGATACACGATGGCTTCCAGATCTACCTGCATACTTTTATCGTAACGAAAACGGGGGAGTGGTCCGTCGTTCAGCAAGGGATGAATGAGCTGTCGGGAATGGCACGCCGGTATCACTGGCATTCATCGCAGATGAGATCTTATCTCGAGGAACCGCACACATTCATCTTCGGCAAGAACCAGGGACAGATACTCAACCTCACCGATCTTCAGGCAACGGCCGCCAAAGACTCGATCCTGAAGATCACCCGGGAGGAGCCACGATACATGCTGCCGGAGATCCGTAAGATCGTGATGCCATCGCACCACAATGTGCGCGCGGCGGACGTCAACCTGAAGAGACTCGGAAGTATTCTGGCACTGGCGCACGACATGCAGCACCACAATTTCGAGTCATTCCTTTTGATGGAAGGTGTCGGTCCCAGAACGATACAGTCGCTGGCGCTCGTCAGTGAAGTGATCCACGGCGCTCCGTCGAGGTTCACCGATCCCGCCCGTTTCTCTTTCGCCCATGGCGGTAAAGATGGCCACCCGTTCCCTGTGCCCTTGAAGACCTACGATGAGACGATCCAGCTCCTTCAGACGTCTGTCGAAAAAGCAAAGATCGGCGACAGCGAAAAACAGCAGGCAATCAAAAACCTGTCACTCGCCGCGGGCCTGCTGGAGAAGACATTCGTGCCCGATGAGAAGGCCTTCGACGATGTGATTGCGAGGGAACGTGCGGAGTCGCACAAGTACGGAGGCCGCACTGTATTCGGGAAAGCCAAACCACCAACCGGCCAGCTGAAGCTTTTCTGATTTTAGTTTCGCATTGCAATGACGTGAATCACTGACTTAGGTTTTTCATACAACTAACTTTGATCGGAATCCCTGATCAAGTGAATAGAATGATATGAAAAGATTTTTTACCCTCGTTATATATTTTAACGCTAGTTTAGTTTTCCTTACCTCACCCGCCTTCGCTCAATCTCCATGCGATGCCACTCAAGTGATATTATCCTCGCAGGAGGAAGTCGATAGTTTTCCGTCCCAATACTGCAACACGTTATGCAGTCTCACGATCTCCGGGTCGGACATCACCAACCTCGACAGTCTTTATGTGCTGGAAAAGGTGGGCCAGCTCCTCATCCAGTACAACCCGATATTGTCCAACATTGGGGGTCTGACGAACCTGGCGACGTTAGGGGGCTCATGCTCTTCGACGGGACTGCTCATTACCGGAAACAACTTATTGGGAAACCTGAACGGCTTATCGTCGCTGACCAGTGTTTCGGGAGGAGTGCACATCGAATCCAATACCATGCTGTGGAATCTGGACGGCTTGTCGAACGTGACTGCGGTCGGAGCTTTTAATGAATATAGCTTACAGATCAACAACAACGCGTCCCTGGAGAACATCGACGGATTAGCTGGAATAACACAGGTTGCCGGGGGAGTAACCATCTCGGGCAATCCGGGATTACAAAATATCAACGGGCTGCATTCATTGACACGGATCGGACCCAGTCTGGTCATCCTGGGCAACGATGCTCTTTCGACGCTCGATGGTCTTTCAGCGCTTAAGACCGTCCGGGGCTATGTGATCATTGAAAACAACAATGCCCTCGTGAGCATAGCGGCGCTTTCGAATCTCAATACGATCGGGCAATGGGTAACGTCGAGCATGAGCCTGGCGATCTCGTACAACGATGTGCTTACAAATCTGAATGGGTTGCAAGGCCTCGATACCATTCCTGGTACCCTTGACATTGTAAGTAATGCGTCGCTTGCGGATATTAACGGACTATCCTCGATCAGAGCTGTGTGGAAGGAAGGATCTTTGAATGCCGGTATCACGATCGCCAAAAATGCTTCTCTTCGCGATATCTCCGGATTGTCGGGACTTACCGTGATCGGCAATGCACGGGGATCTTACCTGCAAATTGAATCTAATCCCGTTCTCGAAGAGATCGATCTGCAATCGTTGACCAGGATACAGGGTAACCTGGCCACCGGCCTTACGATCGACGGCAACGCCGCTTTAAGAAACATTGATGGGCTGGGTTCACTACAGGAGGTAACGGGAGGCTTTTCAGCAAGCGTAGAGATCACGAACAATCCATCGTTGCAGAATATCGACGGCCTTTCATCCTTGCACAGGCTCACCACGGCACGCGAGCAATCTCTCGTGATAACCGACAATGGTACCCTGGATCGGTTTTGCGGGTTGTTCACACTTTTCAATAGCAAGGGCATTGGTTGCGGATCGCCTGAATGCTACAACACCGGCGGCGTGGTGATCGAGAGGAACGAGCGAAATCCGACCGTGGAAGAGATTGAAGCCGAAGGCCCTTGCGATGACCCCGCTTCGCAGCCGACGAATCTTGTTTTCTCGCAAGTGACCTCGCAAGGAATGCGCGTTACATTCAATCGTGCTCCGACGTTTGCCAGCGGCTATGTTGTGTTGATGAAAGCCTATGGGGCATCCGCACCCGAAGACGTTCCCCAGGACGGAACAACCTACCGTGTCGGTCAGGTGATCGGAAGCAGCTCGATCGTGGTCGATGCAGGAAGCGACACGACCTTCGTGGTATCGGGTCTCATGCCCTCGACACCTTATTACTTCGATGTTTTTTCCTGGAAGGCGACCGCGGATGGCAACGACTACCTGACGATCAATCCACTGGAAGGCAGCCGGACCACCGTCGGTCAATCGGCCTTCGTCGCAGCATTGAGCTTCACCGGTGTTGAGTCCGAAAAAATGACGGTTGTGAACGGAGGCGCGCAGCAGGGACATTACATCACCCTCATGAAGGCGTACGGTTATCCGTCACCGAATGATGTTCCCGTGAATGGAAAGAATTACAATGTAGGCGCTACAGTCGGGAGCAGCACGATCATCGTGAACAAAGGCGATGGCTCGCCATTCACAGTGACTTACCTGCTTCCAAATACAAGGTATTATTTTGATGTGTATAGTTTCGATCCCGTGACTTTAATCTATGAACCCGCTCCCAGGCAAGGGAGCCAGTCGACAGCAGCTGAGGGATCGGAGGCGAGAATGCTCGCTTCGGAAGAGCTGCTGCCGTACCCGAACCCGGTGGAGTCGAACACTTCGATTCCATTCCGGGTCGTCGGTCCGGCGTCGACCGTCAACGTGGTGATCTACGACCTCGCGGGTCGACAAGTGGATGTGCTGGTCAGTCATTCATTCGAAGCCGGTGTTCACGAAGCGAGCTGGGATGGTGCGGATAGCGAGGGCAAAAGAGTTCAGCCTGGAATGTATGTTTATAGCGTGAGAAGCGAAGCCGGCGTGGTGTCCGGAAGATTGTCGGTGAGGTAGCTAAAGATCTAAAGATCTAACGATTTTTAGACCTACGACGTGAACAGCCCCTTCAGCTTCGTCGCCACCAGCTCACGATAGTTTCCGCCAATCGGTATCGATTTCCTGTCGAGCTCTATGTCGTGCGAGCTGTATGCCTTGATCTTCGAGAGGGCGACGATAAACGAACGATGGACCCTGAGAAATTCCGATGGACGCAGCTCTTCCTCCATCTTCGACAGACCGTATTTTGTGGTGAACGATGAGTGGATGGTCTGTATCCTGATATACTCTTTCTGACTTTCGATATACATTATTTCATCGATCGGGATGATCAGCGTTTTCTTGTCGGCATGGATCGCGATCGTCTCCCGTTGTGGACGCAACAGTTTTCCCTTTACTTTATTTACGGCCTCGAGAAATCTTTTGAACTCGATCGGCTTGAGAAGATAGTCGACCACGTTCAGCTCATATCCTTCGACAGCATACTGATGGTAGGCAGTTGTCAGTATGATCGCCGGTGGATCTTTCAGCGTCTTCAGGAAATCCAAACCTTTTAGTCCCGGCAAGTGTATATCCAGGAACACGAGGTCGATCTGTTCACGCTGCAGAACGTCGAGGGCGAGAATGGCATCGGAACACGTGGCCTTCAGCAGGAGAAAAGGAACTTGCCTGATATAGTCGACCAGCACATCGGTCGCCAGGGGCTCGTCTTCTACAATGAGGCAATTCATGCGGTTAGTCGTTAAATGCAATAGTCAGCTCCACCGCGTACTTCTGCCCCTCATCGCGTACGTCGAGGCGGTGCTGTGGATACAGGATATTCAATTGTTGCTTCACGTTCTCCATGCCGATCGAAGCGCCGTTCTTTTTGACTTCGACGGGTTTGGAATTGACGATCGTCGCACGGAGTACCTTCTTCGTCAGCTCGATGTTCACGTTCACAAACGACTCGGACCTCGATTCGCTGACGCCGTGCTTGAAAGCATTCTCTACAAAATGGATCAGCAGCAACGGTGCTATCCTCTGTTCCGGTTCGTCGACGTTTGTCGTGTAAGTTACTCCAAGGCGACTGGTGTAACGAAGCTCCTCGAGCTTGATGTAATCCTGGATCAGCGTCAGCTCGTCTTTTAACGGAATTGTCGGGCTGGAAGCTTCGTACAGCACAAACCTCATCATTTTCGATAGCCGTAAGATGGACTCCGAGGTCTGGTCTGACCCTTTTCGTGCCAGCGAGTATATATTATTGAGCGTGTTGAATAGAAAGTGCGGGTTGATCTGACCTTTCAGGTATTTCAGCTCCGCTTCCGTCTTTTCCTTTTGAAGAATGACCTCGCGCATCCGCGACTGATACTGGTGGCGGAACAACCGGATGGAAGTCGCCGTGCCTGCGACAAACGTCAACGTAAAAGAATGGTAGACCAGGCTCGAAAAGGCCAATATCGGAATGTCGCTGGAGGTCTCGTAGATCAAAGGGATCACGACAAGATGATTGCATACACTCACGCCTATGCTTCCAACGGCGACAGCGATCGCGAGTACTGAAACCGACATCGGTAACGTCCACCTCATCTCCAGGTACCGGTCGATCACGTAAAAACAGAAATAGACGAGTGGTATCTTCACGACCAGGTAGGTCAACTGCGCAAGAATCGCCGCGATGAGGTCGGAAAGCGGCACGTCGACGGCTGCGGAAGTCGCCAGATTGAGGTAGGTCTTGAACAGCACGTATGCTGTCCAGAACAGGATGTGCCGCCGGACCCTTGCCATGTCCCAAAGTAAACAAACGGGGGGCATGGATCAATCGATGCGAGAGGGGCTTTACACCCTCCGGAATTTTTATTGATGTAAACTCCCGTTTCGTTGACGCGCGGAGCTCATCTGTTGAGACTTCATGTTTATTAGTTCGTGGTTCTATTTTTTTATGAAAAAATCATTTATGACAAAGAAAGGGATCGGTATGTTGATCACAGCTCTGTTCTTCCTGTTGCAGGCTTCGGTAGCCCAGCAGTCGAAACAACTGTCGTTCTCGGCGCCGCCGGAAAAATTATCGTTACTCGGTGAGGGATTCATTTCAACCGGCATCAACGAACGTGACTTCGCGTTGTCGCCCGACGGCACGGAGATCCTTTATACCATCTCAACACCCAAGTCGACCTTTCAGACAATTGTGTTCTCAAAAAGATCGGCAAAGGGTGAATGGTCTTCTCCCGAAATACCATCCTTCGCCGGAGAGTATTCCGACCTCGAACCTGCGTTCAGCGCCGACGGTAACACCCTTTACTTTTCATCCAACCGCCCGACGAGCGGAACGGATCCGAAAGATTTCGACATGTGGAAAGTAACCCGGGTGGGCAACGGATGGAGTAAGGCAGAAAATCTCGGGAAAGTCGTCAATACCGAAGCCGACGAGTTCTATCCTTCCGTCGCGAAGAACGGGAACCTGTATTTCACCGCGGCTTACTTAGGCGGACCCGGCCGGGAAGATATTTACGTGTCGTCGTTGAAAGACAACCAATACCAGAAACCTGTCGTGCTCGATACGATGGTCAATTCGAAAGCCTTTGAGTTCAATGCTTTCGTAGACCCCGATGAAAAATTCATACTCTTTACATCGTACGGTCGCAAAGATGACGCAGGCGGCGGCGACCTTTACATGTCTGTAAAAGACGGCGGCGGTAAATGGAAACCCGCCCGGAATCTGAAGGACCTTAACTCGAAGCAGATCGACTATTGTCCCTTCGTATCTCCCGACGGAAAGGTACTTTTCTTAACCAGCGAGCGTCACCAGCTCCCGGTCTCATTTGCCGGCGCCAAATCGAACGTGCAAACGATCCGCGACATCGCCCAAAGCCCATTGAACGGCACTGGTAATATTTACTGGGTCGACTTTCAAAAGATCTACAATCAGTTGAAGTGAGGCGAGTAGTGGTCCTTGTAAAGCACCGGTGTTATCGGTAATTTCAAGGACCATGAAAATCTCCCCTGTTCTCACGCTCATCCTGCTGGCATTGCTTTCGTCTTGCGGCAGTTCCAAACCTGATTTGAGCAAACCGGCCATGACAGGTATTGCAACACCGGTGTTTGAAGGAATGGTCGCGGCCATGAGCGGCAACGTGTATGCCATGCTGCCTCCGCTGAAGACTGTCTACGTGCTGAGCGATTCCATGAAGGTGATGGATCAGAATTATGTCAAAGTATGGTGGAATGATTCTTCAGGATACGTTCCGGCAGGCTGGGTGATGCCGGGTTTCCGGAAAGGCGTTCACTACACTGCGATCGACCCGGCGCTATTCGCCGACGAGCAGCGAACGATTTCGACAAGTTATCGTCTCAGTGACTGGCAACTCGTCGCGGTAGGGGAGACGAAAGGCACGTCGACACAGATCATCTATGAGTTGGATGGTAAACCCGCTATCGGTTATGTGGAGGAGATCCGGATATTCCTCGATTCAACAGACCTTGCATTTTATGACGCATACCAGGAAACGAATGGCGACGTGAATGAAATCGAGGCGTTGAAAACCGATGCAAAGTACGAGGCGTCGCTGGTACGCCGTGTGAAACTAGGTGATGCTACTGTGGACGACGCCACTCCCTGGCTGTCGAAGGAGGACAAGCCGCACAGCGAGCCCGAGTGGTTTAGCAATAACGAAAGGCTCGACCCCTCGGAATACCCTGGAACCTTTGCTCTGCACTACGTTTTCACGGACAGCAGCTTATCGGAGATCAATCACTTCGGCGACACGCTGGCGAATGGCTATATAAGTTGCATCAAGGGGCTTTTTGCGGAAGTTGCCAGATATAAGCTCGTATTCACTCCAAGTCAGAACATGGACTTCGCGTTTGAAGCGGTTATTGAGGACGACCGGCAAGGCATAATGGGACACGAAGATTTCGCCGGCGCTGTTGCGGGCCAGACCTACACTTTTTTTATTTCCGACGACAGTTATGACTCCGGCTGTGACCCGATCACCTTCTCCGTGGTTACCAAAAATGGTTATGTTGGCAGGGGCTCTATCGGTGGAGAATGTGGTGATTAACCCTGAAGTATTTATCATGGATTTAGATACCATCCGGTCTATCTGCAAAAAACTTCCAGCTGTAACGGAGGGCGTAAAGTGGGGTGCCGACCTGTGCTTTATGGTCGGTGAGAAGATGTTCTGTGTGACGTCACTGGAACCTCCGCTGTCGGCATCTTTCAAGGTGAAGGACGAAGAGTTCGGCGACATGTCGTCGAAGCCGGGTATTATTCCGGCTCCTTACGTCGCCCGCTACAAATGGGTGATGGTAGAAAATCCGAAGGCGCTCACGAAGAAAGAGTGGGAGTTTTATGTGAAGCAGTCGTATGAGCTGGTAAAAGCAGGGCTCCCGAAAAAAGTCAGGGATAAGATTACAGGCTGATTTTTTTCTCACAGCCTGCTTTTTTTCTCACGGAAACCACGGAAGCGCTTTTTAAAAAGCGTGTGTTTTTTTCGCTAAAACGGTGAAGTCACGGAAGCCTCACGCTTGGATTTTTTCGCTTAAAGCGCCTCGATTTTTTTCGTTCAAACCTTTAAGTTTCATAACCCTTAGTAAAGAGCGCCTGCATTTTCCGTGCTTTCCGTGCTTTCCGTGAGAAATATTTTTCCTACATTTAGGAAAATACTCCAATGAAAAAATTCCAGCTCGGCGAATTCGAAGAGATCGTTATCCTCACCATCGCCGTTTTATACAAAGAAGCGTATGGCGTCGGGATACGGAAGGAGATCGAATCGAGGCTGGTGCGTAAGGTGAGCATGGGCGCATTGCATACCGCACTGGTCAGGCTGGAGGACAAAGGTTATATCAAATCGCACGAGGGTGAAGCTACCGAAGAGCGTGCGGGCAGGCCGAAGAAATACTTCCAGATAACGGCGTTGGGAAAGAAGGCCATGGAGTATTCTAAAGATACTCGCAACGAGCTGTGGAGGTCGATCCCCAAGATGGCATTAGAACTCAAGGCTGTGTGATCCCACGAATGGTCGTTGGTCATTGGTATTGGACATTGGAAATTAAAAATGAAAAAACCGCCCCGTTTATTCCTCCGGTTCTTTCGATGGTACTGCCACCCTAAGCTGCTGGGTCATATCGAGGGCGATCTGATCGAAGTATACAACGAACAGGTAAAAGTCTCGAAGCGAAGGGCTGACATTAATTTCATTATAGACGTCGTATTGCTATGCCGCCCGGGTATCATAAAACCGGTCGAAGTCCACAGTAACATCAATCAACGCGCTATGCTTAAAAGCTATTTAAAGATCGGTTGGAGAAATCTCACGGGTAACATGGGTTACTCCCTTATCAACATTGGTGGCCTTGCGATCGGCATGACCGTGGCTATATTCATCGGCCTTTGGGTCCACGACGAAACGTCGTTCAACAAGTATCATGAAAACTATGACTATATCGGACAGATACGGCACAATAATTATGACCCGTCGACCGGCCTGATCGAAGGAGGACTGGCTTTGGAATTTCCGATTGGTGCCGCACTGAAGAACACTTACCCACAATACTTCAAACATGTAGTGATGGCGTGGTGGCCGGGAGACTATTCAATTTCAAGTGGAGAAGAAAAATTTGCCAGGCGTGGAATGTTCGCCGAAAGCACGGCTCTGGAGATGTTTTCGATAAAGATGAAAGAGGGGAGCTACCGAAGTCTAGATAAGCAAAACTCTATTGTGATATCACAAGCGATGGCCGACGCGATCTTCGGAAAGGAAGACCCGATGAACAAGAGTCTGCGGATCAACAACAACATGGACGTGGAAGTTACTGGCGTGTTTGAGACTATTCCCCGCAACAATCAACTTGGAGACGTTCATTTCTTCGCACCATGGTCGCTGTGGATTGCGTCGAATGCCTGGTTGCACGGGAAGGAGACTGATTGGGACAACCGGATGACCAATACGTACGTGCAGTTAGAGCCGAACACTACGGTGGAGGAAGTGAATGCGGCTATCAAAGACCTGTTCCCTAAAAATGTGCCGGCGGATTTCTATGCGACGATAGCAAAGTATAAACCCCACCCGGTGATTGTTCCAATGAACAAATGGCATCTCTATTCTGAATTCGAGAACGGAGAGCCCGCAGGCGGCCTGATAACATTTGTTTGGTTGTTTGGGATCGTAGGCGTGTTTGTGTTATTGCTGGCATGTATCAACTTCATCAACCTCAGTACAGCGCGTTCCGAGAAACGGGCAAGAGAAGTGGGGGTCCGTAAGGCTATCGGTTCTGCACGGAACCAGTTGGTTTTGCAGTTTCTCAGTGAGTCACTCATGGTCGTAACGATAGCTTTTGCGGTTTCGATGTTGCTTGTTGTGTCACTACAGCCGCTGTTCAATGAGCTGGCAGACAAAGAGATCTCCCTTCCGTTTGCAAACGTGGAATTCTGGGGAATAGTGATCGCTTTCATTGTGTTGACGGGAATTATGGCGGGCTTGTATCCTGCAGTATACCTGTCATCGTTCCAGCCTGCGCGGGTATTGAAGGGAGCGCTGCGGTTGAGCCGTTTCGGAACGCTGCCGCGCAAGGTGCTGGTGGTGGTTCAATTCACCGTGTCGGTTGTACTGATTATCGGGACCCTGATCGTTTATAAGCAGATCGGATTTGCCCGCGACAGGCCCGTGGGCTACAACAGGAGCGGACTGATATCGATGGGAACAGCCGACCCGGGATTCGATGGAAAGATGAACGTGCTCCGGACGGAGCTGCTCGCATCAGGCGTCGTTAGTGAGGTGGCAACAGCTTCGGCGCCACTAACTGCCCTTTGGAACACGACCGGCGGATACGACTGGCCCGGAAAGGATCCCAATGCGGAAAGTGATTTTGCGAACGTCAACATCACTTATGAATTCGGCAAAACCGTCGGGTGGGAAATTGTGGCAGGACGCGATTTCTCCAGGGAATTCGGGACAGACTCCGCCAATGCGATCATCATCAATCAAGCTGCCGCTAAATACATGGGGTTGGAGAACCCGGTTGGAGAGCGGCTCACCGATGTGAATGAAGTGGGAAAATTCAAATGGTCGAAAGAGATCATCGGTGTTGTAAAAGATCTTGTCGTTTCCTCGCCGTACGAACCGGTGATGCAAACTATTTATTACCAGAATGATCAGAATGATCACATCCTCCATATTCGCATCGACCCATCGGTAAGTGCGGCGACCGCCATTCCTACGATCAAAGAGGTGCTGGCTAAAATTGTCCCCACAGCCCCATTCGACTACGATTTTGTGGACGATGAGTTCGCTGCAAAATTCAGCCAGGAACAACGCGTCGGTAAACTTTCGGCTATTTTTTCTGTATTGGCCATCTTCATTTCCTGCCTTGGATTGTTTGGCCTTTCATCTTTTGTCGCCGAGCAACGGACGAAAGAGATCGGTATCCGCAAAGTGATGGGTGCATCGATCGGGAGCCTGTGGCAGATGTTGTCGAAAGACTTTGTGTTGTTGGTGATTGTAGCTTGCTTTATCGCGATACCCGCGGGTTATTTCCTGATGAATCTCTGGCTGGAGAAGTTCGAGTACCGTACGGAGACGTCGTGGTGGGTGTTTATTTTGACGTGCCTCGCGGCGGTTGTGATAACGTTATTAACCGTCAGTTATCAATCGATCAAGGCGGCGATGATGAACCCGGTGAATAGTTTGAGGAGTGAGTGATGATTTTGGGCTTTAAGTGAGTGACGTTGTTGGCTACCGGGTCGAACTTCGCGCGTGCACCCAAATTTTCCCGCGATCAGTTTTTTTTCCTGAGCACCAAAACAAGCCCGCCGCCCTTCGCCATCGAATAAGTCACCTTCGAAGTCTTATTCACAGTGCTCTTCGTGATCGTATGATCCGAAGGGTACCTGTCCGCATTCACACCATCCAATCCTTGAGCCGCTTCGTATTCCCCTTCACCTAAAAACGAAAAGTCAACTTCAACGTTTCGCCCGCTCCAGTTCGTCATCCCGCCCACATACCAGGCATCATCTTTCTTTCGGGCCGTCACGATATATTCACCAACCTTCCCATCGAGGACGACCGTTTCGTCCCACACCGTGGGAATCCCCCCGACCATTTCCATAAACTTCGGTTCCATAAAACCCTGCGACGGATTTCCTGAGAACAGCTGGATAGGACTTTCGAAGACGACAAACATCGCAGCCTGGTGCATCCGCGTGCCCATCGACATCACCTTGTCGCCGATAGGCCGGAATGTTTTTTTTGTGGCGTTGTCGAGTATGCCCGGCTCGTAATCCATCGGGCCCGCCGTCATCCGGATGAATGGCAGGAGGAGATCGTGAT
The DNA here is from genome assembly GCA_035318625.1 of Cyclobacteriaceae bacterium. Classification (GTDB taxonomy): domain Bacteria; phylum Bacteroidota; class Bacteroidia; order Cytophagales; family Cyclobacteriaceae; genus ELB16-189. The sequence continues at coordinate 187,610 of DATHEL010000008.1, read as the reverse complement.
CCGGATGGGCTTTCTCGCTCCACACATTATACTCTGAACCCAGCACGCCTTCGCGGGTGATAGCGTTGGGCCACGTGCGGCCGAACCCTGCCGGTTTGAACGCTCCGTGGTACATGATCATGATCTCCTGGTCGGCACAAGCCTTCGCGATGCGATGATAGAAGTTGACCATCTTCTGATCGTCGCGGTCCATGAAATCGGTCATGATGAAATCCACACCCCATTTTTTGAACTGCTTCAGTGCCGGCTCGAGCTGGTGTTCCAGCGTCCACGCGAGCGTCCACATACTGAGCGATATTCCGCTTCGCCTGGCGTAGGCAGAGATCTCATCCATGTCGATGTCGGGATTGATCTTGAGAAGGTCGGTGTTGGAGCTCCACCCGGCGTCCATCATGATGCGCTGGAACCCGAATCGTTTTGCGAAGTCGATATAGTATTTATACGTGGCTGTGCTCACGCCCGTCGTGAAAGGTACGTTGAACAGATTGATGCCGATGATCCACTCGTCCGTGCCCTTACCCGGCTTTATCCATTGTGTGTCGGCCACGCGTGAGGGTGACCCTAAACGATAAACCATATCATTCGACGGCAGCTGTGAATCTTTTTCGGAGATCATGAACACGCGCCACGGGAATGTTCTTCGGCCCAATGTGCGTGCGATGTAGTCCGCGCGGCGTGTGACAACTTCCGCCGGAAACTCGCCGGGATTTACTCTCGTCTCCAACGGATAGCCGGCATTCACGCCTTGCAACGCCTTTTGATCATTGAACTGGAGGAACATTCCGGGGTAGTCTTCAAGGTCCGACTCCGTAATCACTGCCTTTGTTCCATTCGGGTATGCAATCATAACAGGGGAGAAGAACAAATGACTTGTTGGAATGCTATCGACCGGCTTTACTATATATGGCTCTTCGAAGCTTGTATGAAACCGGTCGACGTCACTCCTGGGGTTTACGGCAGACCCGTAAAACTTCAGTTGGCCGGGGAGCGAATACAGGGCAGTCTCACGCTCTATTATAATAGAATCTTTGAAGGCCGACGTGAAACGATAGGCAAAACCGTCATTATACACCCGAACTTGTAGGGAGATACTCGATTTAAAGTCGACATTCAGCTGTTGGTAGTGATCCCGGATCTGTTTCCTTTTTTCGGGCACGGCAGGAGCGATGACCTCGTCTTTATTTATCACCGAGGTTTTTCCGATTGTCCAGCGGGGCTGCGATTGCCGGACCGCTAGCCCGATCTCTGAAGGTTGAATTATAACGGTTTCTTTGTATTTGGCCGATATCATCAGGGACTTCCCGCCAGTGATGGTCACGCGGATGTTTTTGTCAGGGGAAGAGACCTGTTTTTGAGCTGTAACGGCCGCCGATGTAAGCAGGAAGACAAGGATGTAAAACGATCTCATTTCGGCGGAGGTGTTTTCGAAAGATAGCCACGTTTTGGCCCAAAAACCCGGGCGAAGTTTTTGCAATCACGCGGACAGAGCAGGTTTGACGGAAGTAAACATTGTGAGCAGGCACCATGGTTTATCGCTGCCGATTCGTCGATGGGTGAGGGGGCGACGTTCACCGTATGGCTTCCGGCCGGAGCCGGCAACGGCTAAAAGCTCACTATCTTTCTGTTCTAAGCCCCCTTATGGAACCGAAAAGCTTCTCCCAAGGCCGCCGGCAGTTTGTGAAAAACAGCTCGCTGTCGATGGCCGGACTGTTTTTACTTCCCGGTTATTTAAAACAGACTCCGTCAAGCGATGTGGTGATCACCGTAAATGGACCGATCCCCGCCGGTGACATGGGATTTGCCCTCACGCACGAACACATACTGGTAGATTTCATTGGCGCAGAGAAGCAAAGCAAGGACCGGTACGACGCAGATGAAGTTTACAACACCGCGTTGCCACATCTGACGGCGCTGAAAGAAAGCGGGTGTTCTACTTTATTTGCAGCGGAGCCTGCCTACCTGGGCCGCGACGTCCGCCTACTGAAGAGATTGTCGGATGCAACCGGCATGAACATCGTAACGAACACTGGCTACTATGGAGCTGTGAACGAAAAGTTCCTTCCCAAACATGCCTACAAGGAAACACCGGAACAACTGGCGGCGCGTTGGATCGCAGAATTCAAGAATGGCATTGACGGCACCGGCATCAAGCCCGGGTTCATAAAGACAAGCACAGACAAAGGACCGTTGACGAAGACACAGCGCAAGATCATCACCGCGGCGGCGCTCGCGCACCTGGAGACCGGCCTGACGATACTCGTTCACACCGGCGATGGCGCAGCAGCGAAAGAACAGCTTTCTATCCTCAAAGACGTCGGCGTCGATCCGTCGGCGCGCGTATGGACTCATGCGCAGAATGAATTGGACCGGAGACAATTCACGGATGCAGCCTGGCAGAATTGTTGGGTTGCATTCGACGGCGTGAACCCGGGTACGATCGAAGCCAACCTGGAATATCTCAAGTTCATGAAAACCGCAAACATGCTCGATCACGTGCTGGTGTCACAAGATTCGGGCTGGTATCATGTCAGTGAGCCGAAGGGCGGTGATTTCAGGCCGTTTACGTGTATTGCGAAGGTGTTTATTCCCAGGCTGAAAGTAAGCGGGTTTACGGATGAGGACATCGACCAGATTTTTAAGATCAACCCGAAGAACGCCTTTGCCGTGAAGGTGAGGAAAAGATAGATGGTGTGTCCGGAGTTGCCGGCCAGGGCTGTTACTAATAAATACGGAAGTCCCCGGGTAAACTCCGAAGGACTTCCGCGTATAAAATCGTCTTACTAAAACTTCCTGCTATACCCGATCTGGGTGTAGAACGGAACGGTAGGATTGGTTTTGAGATCCGGTTCCACGGTCTTGCCGGCGGTTTGTAAAAGAATAATTGACGCTCGAAACGGTCTATTCCGGATTATTCTCTAAATTAGTTGCATATACAACTGATTGATAATGCCGGAACCTCGTTCCCTCGATGCAAATGTGCTTTTCTTATGTGGCGAGCTGTCGCACATGTTGCACGGCGTAATAACGGCCACTTTCAAGTTGAACGGGGTGGGGGTAACGGTCGAACAGTTTTCCGTACTGGTGCTGCTTTTCTACCAGGATGGCGTCAACCAGCAGGAGATCAGTCTGCGGCTCAACCGGAATAAGACGACCATCACGCGGGTGATCTCCAACATGGAGCGGAAAAAAATGATCGTGCGCGTGACGGATAAAAAGGACGCCCGTGGAAAGTTGATCTTCCTGACCGCTAAAGGAAGATCAATTCAACAACGCGCCATCGGGCTTTCGGGAGGCATTTACCTGAAGGCGATGACCGGCGCCACGAGGAGCGAGCTACAACAGGGAATTCGTTTGTTGAACCGGATAATGAGGAATCTTAAATAATAACCATAAAGTTGTATATACAACTACTTTTATGAAAACGCTCAAACTTGTAATCTTTTGCCTGACCATGACCTTTGTCATCGTCCTTAGCTGGATGGTCGGATCCTTGATCGGCAACGCCATAACCCAGACCTCGCCACCGCCATCCGACTCGGCTAACGCGGGACTCGCATTCCTCGGCGTTTGTGTGTTCAACGCAATCCTCCTTACTCTCCTCATCGGCGCGACCGCGGCCTATCACGGCTCACGGAGGCGCACAGCTCTCGTCCTGTATGTGTTTGCGATACAATTCCTGCTGCCGCAGATGGATACCTTTTTCTTTGCGTCGGGGATCGGCATCGGATATGCGCAGGCAACGGCCATCGTTATCGCAGGGGCGGTGGTGTCGTTCCTTACCGTAACGATGGGAATCCTGATGTTTAAAAAGATGATCGGGGTGCCCTCCGTACCGAAGCCGCTGGTGATCCCGTACCACAATAAAAAACAAATGCTACTATTGGTGGCGGTGTTGGCCGTCATCGGATATCCATTCCTCTACTTCACTTTCGGCTACTATGTTGCATGGCAAAGCGAGACCCTGCGTATGTTCTATACTTCGTCTGCTGCTACGTCATCCTACCTGGGCGGAATAGAAGACGCGTTTGGCAACGGGCTATACTTTTTTCAGGTTCTCCGTGCCGTGATCTGGATCGCAGCTACCGTATCGATCGTAGGGATGTTAAAAGAGAGACCCGTAGCTCAATTCCTGATCGTTGGTGTCTTTTCCGCCCTGTTGCCGACCTGCCTGCTCTTTATACCCAACCCCTACATGCCCTGGGATATTTCAATGATACATTTTGTCGAAACTTCTACATCGAATTTTTTGTGGGGATTGCTGATGGTGTGGGCGATCAGAAAATTCTAACTTCACCATGGTAAGATCGCACACCGCACATGGACGTAACAATCAAAGAGGTTTCTTCCAAAAAAGATCTCAAACTATTCGTCCGGTTTCCGCACACTCTCTACCGCGACAATCCTTATTGGGTTCCGGGTCTCTTGTCTGACGATGAGGCGTTGTTCGACCCCAAAAAGAATCCGGCATTTGAAACCTGCCGGGCTAAGCTGTGGCTGGCCTGCAAAAACGGCAAGGTGGTGGGTCGCGTGGCCGGTGTTATCAACGAAACGTATCTAAAGAAATGGGGCAACCGTTATGCACGGTTCGGGTGGCTCGATTTTGTGGACGACGAACAGGTAGCTCGCGCCCTCTTGCAACAAGTCGAGAGGTGGGCTAAAGAAAATAACATGACCGCAGTTCATGGTCCTATGGGTTTTACGGATTTCGACTCCGAGGGACTTCTTACCGATGGGTTCGACCAGCCCGGCACCATGTCGACCATCTATAATTACGCGTATTACGCCACGTACCTGGAGAAGATCGGGTATAAGAAAGATGTCGACTGGATCGAGTATGAAGTTAAGATCCCGTCCAGTACACCGGAGCGGGTGCGTAAATTTTCAGAGCTCGCAGCGCAACGATACGGTCTACGGGTTCTTAAAGTGAAGAAAGCCAGGGAACTCCTGCCGTACGCAAAAGATGTCTTCGGGCTCATCAATGTTGCGTATTCCCATTTGTATAGTGTAGTTCCATTGTCTAAGAAGCAAGTCGACACTTACACGAGTCAATACTTTGGATTCATTCGTCATGACTTTGTATCCTTTATCCTGCAAGGTGATACGCTGGTGGCGTTTGCGATAGCGATGCCGTCGTTGTCGGATGCGCTTCGTAAGGCGAGAGGCCGCTTGTTGCCTTTTGGGATCTTTCATCTCTACAGGGCCTTGCAGAAAAACGATGTCGCTGACCTGTTCCTGATCGCAGTACGACCCGATCTTCAGAACAAGGCGGTGACCTCCATGCTCATGCATGATCTTTGCGAAAAAATGATCCGTAACAAAGTTGTTAAAGCCATTACGCACCCGATGCTCGAGGAAAACGGGAATGTGCTGAACATCTGGAAGAACTTCGAGAAGACAGTCGTCAGAAAACGCCGGTGTTATTTAAGGCATATTGAGGATCCAATAGGCCTGCGATGATCAAGAGCGTCATCAATAACTGGAAGCAAGCTATCGGTTCGCGGACTTTTGTCGTTCAGTTATCGGTCACCATGTTTCTCCTTCTTCTTCTCGCCTTATTGATCGGCCGGTTCTTCGCGTATGTGCAATCCGTGAAAGGCACCCTGCTTAATGATCCTTTACTGGCAATGCTTCCGGCGGAAGATATGTCGATGATCATATTCCCACTCATTTATGGAGCCATCGCCATTGGCTTGATCCACTTATCTGTATTCCCTGATCGTATGCTGAGGGCTGCACAAGCTTATGTGTTGCTGACTCTAATGAGAATGCTCACGCTTTTTTTATTTCCACTCGAGCCGGATCGCTCCATCGTCGTATTGAATGATGCGTTTGTCGATCTTTTATTTTATGACAACCGGTTGATCACGAAAGATCTTTTCTTTTCCGGGCATGTTTCTGTGATTGTAATGCTCGCCATGGCATCGAAGAATTTTTTCATTAAACGCATTCTTGGTACGATCGCATCTATCGTAGGGCTGTCGTTGCTTATCCAGCATGCGCATTACTCGATTGACATTTTGGCAGCGCCTGTTTTTGCGTGGGTCAGTGTTCGGATTGCCGAAAAAATTCCCCAGGCTACCCCAGTGGGATGACATCCCGGTCTGTGAAAACACGGCCAATCATATCGTATTCAAACGGCACAGGATTTTCTCAGAGGTTTGTCCCACGTATCGTGGTCCGAAATGAAAACATGTGCTTTTTTGCTGCTTCTGACGCTGATGATCCCGAATACTGCCGGATTGTCTTCTCCTGCCCCCGAGGGTTCTTCGGTGCCGCAGATCGTCGGTGTACCTGTGGAATTGAGCAGGTATCACGTTTTGGAAACGCTCACGATCTACAATCCTGTGGAAGGTCAGTGTGACGACTCGCCGCTGATCACGGCCAACAATTCACATATCGATTTGGGTAAACTTCGCCGTAATGAGATCCGCTGGATGGCGCTCTCGAGGGACCTTTTGAAAAGGTGGAAGGGTGAATTCAACTATGGAGACACCGTGGTGCTCGATGCTGGCGACGCAGCCATCGACGGACTGTGGGTGATCAACGATAACATGAACAAGCGATTCAAAAATCGCGGCGATCTTCTTTTTCATCGCGACTCGCGCACGACCGGCATCTGGAAAAACGTAAAGATGAACCGGTGGGACAAGAAGGTCTTGCCCGGTTAAACTGTAATTAGGATTTACGATTTACGAAGTACGATCTACGATTTGGGCTGTCGGTCGATCATGTTTTCGCATGACGACCTGTTGCAAGCTCTCACTCATCCCTCAAAAACCGGATCGGATTCACCAGCGCTGCCCGCAACGATTCGATAATCACTGACGCCAGCGTCATCACTACAATTACAACTACAGACAATACAATCGTCAGCCAGGGTTCACCATTGGCACATCGATGTTTATGTCCTTCCGTGTGATCCCGCAGCATGGTGTGATGAATGGATCTTTTTTTGAGCTGCTGCCTTTGGTGTTGCTTTTCGCTGCGACCAACGCATGGTCGGAGGAGATCTTCAGCCGGTTTGTTATTGTATCGGGGTTATATGGAAAGTTGAAACCAGATGTTATTTGCCTGATATCCGCGGGTATTTTCGGAATGGCTCATTTCGCTTTCGGAACTCCGGGTGGACTATTTGGCGTAGTGGCTTCCGGGACGATGGGGTGGTTTATGGCGAAGTCTGTCATCGAGACGAAGGGAATGGGGTGGGCCTTATTTATACATTTCCTTCAGGACGTGGTGATCTTCGGAGCAGGAGCGATGGTTCTCGCCGGCCAGAAATGAATTCGATCTTCCGGATTACTTTTCTCCGAGCTTTTTATCGAAGGCCGACTGTAAATTTTTCACCGCCTTATCATATCCTTTTTGGTCGATGAAGACCGTCGGATCGTATTTGTCGCCGGGTTTGTGCTTCGAGTGCATCGAAAACTGGGCCGCATGTGAAGAAAGCCATATGTCGAATTTCAATTCTTTTAGAGCTGACAGGGTGCGCGCATAATCTTTTGCAATTCCCGGATATGTTTGTATTTCGGAAAATTTTTTAGATATAACTATAGTTGGCATGTTGACGATGAGCACTCTATAGGATTCTATAGTCAACATGTAGCTCGATGATCCTTTTGTGTGACCCGGGTGATCGAGCATCACGAGTTGCGTGTCCGCAAGACGAATGGTATCGCCATCATGTAACAGGCGATCCGACTTCATGGGTTCAAACGCGCTGTTGTTCCCACCGAAAGCATAGTCGGATTTGCCTCCGTCGGCTAATACAGATGCATCCTTTTCGTTAACCATCAGTTTGGCACCGGTCATTTTTTTGATTGCCGACATGGCGCCAACGTGGTCGTGATGTGCCTGGGTCGTCAGAAGTATTTTGATGTCGTTCATCCGGAAGCCTAGCGCTTCGACATTCGATTTGATCGTGGCTGCTGACGATGCAAGACCTGTATTGATCAGAATATTTCCTTGTGGCGTAGTGACCAGGTAGCACGCAAGGTCATAGGTGCCCACGTAGTACACGTTGCCGACAATTCTGAAAGGTGGGTAGGGCTTCGTCCAATCGGCGGGACCTTGCGGTTCGACGATATTCTGTGCGCAAGCGACGCCCGCAATCAGCAAAAAAGCAACCAGCGAAAACGTCAATCTCATCATTCGTGTACGTTCATTTAGTTCGGTTTCACATCGCTCCACAGCCACTTCAGCGACTCAGGAAGTATTGCTCCGCCATGTTTGCCGCTGTGGTCGCCCGTTCCCGAAATAAACTTGTAGTCGTAGCCTTTGAATTTCAACGATGACTCCATCTGCAGGTTTCCCAGCCACCAGTCACCGTAGTTGTTGTTGAGATCATGGTTGCCATCCTGCAGGAACACCTTGATATCTTTCTTTGAATTTTTCCGGATCATGGTCGGATACTGGTGCCCTCCGCGAATGTCGGCATAGCTACCGATGTGACTCAACACTTTGTGAAAGTAGTCGGGACGAAACCATGCTGCCGTAAAAGCACAGATCGCGCCGGACGAGAGTCCGCCGATACCATGCATCTTCGGATCATCGGAGATATTGTATTTCTTTTTTATCTCAGGGATCAGCTCGTTGATCAGGAAGGATGCATACTGATCACTAAGGTCGTCATATTCATAACTTCTGTTCTGACTTTGGAATGGGCTCTCCGGGGCCGCGGACCTCATCCAGTAACCGGGATCGACAAACAGGCATATCGTCACCGGCAGCTCTTTCCTGTGAATGAGGTTGTCGTAAACGATCGTTGCACGAAAGTCACCGTCTTCCTTCAGGTAAGCATGACCATCCTGGAAGATCATCAACGCGGCTTTCTTGTTTTGATCGTACTGGGCGGGAACGTAGACGTAATAATTCCTTTTTGTGTTTGCGTATATCTTGCTCTCCCAGGTGTAGGTGGTGGTTGTTCCGCGGGGAACTCCGTCCTGTCGCTGTGAGTCGGGACCAGGCTTGTACTCTTCATTTTGGGAGAATGCGGTGTGGGCGAGAATCAGAAGTAATGCGGGGAGGGCTTTATACATGGTGGCAGAAATTAGGTCATGCAATTTTCTTGAAATTTAACCTTTTGAACCTTACCGGAGTTGATTGATTCCTGGAAGAAATCGAGTAAAAGAATTCATGATCTTGAATAGACTTGCCGTAAATTCCGGCTGCGATGATCATCACCCGCCCCAGACACCTTCTCGTTGCCGGAATGACGATTTTGTCCGGTTGTCTTATGGCGCAGGACGTGGCCGATTCGCCCGACAGTTTGGCAAAGGCGAGGCACGAAGTTGAGATAAACGCCGGCGCTATACACAACCGTGTTATCGACGAAGGATTCACCGCATCGAAACTAAAGTTTACAGGCAATACACCGGCGTTTCAGGCAACGTACAGGAGAACCGGTGAAAAAATCGTCATTCATGCCGGGCTTTATGCGGCGTTTGGAAAAGTGCGTACCGCCGACCAGCGCATCAGCTCGCGGATGTATCAATACCGGATCTCGGCCTCCGTGCTTCGTCCTCTCTTCAAGTCCGGTACAAGCTCAAGTAAGATTCACCTTTTCATCGGCGGAGAATTGAGCTCGATGATCTACATGCGATATGATGAGAAACAGATCTACAATGTCAGCGCCATGTTCATTCATGGTCTCTATGTGCATGCGCTTGGTCAATTGGATCTTAATTCACGCAGCAGTATCAGTGCTGAGCTATTTGTCCCCGGCTTGCTTTTCACCAGGTACGTGGCTGCTGATGGCGGGGCCAACGTCGATCTGAAACCCGAAGCGGATCATCCGCTGGAATTGATTTTTAACAAAGCCGCCATTGCATCTCCTGTTCCATTCCCTTACCTCCGCTGCAAATTCGGATACAGCCTGAAGCTCTCACAGCGTGTTAGTTTCGCCGCCTCGTACGAATTTTCAAGGCTAAGAGATCAATCGGAGGGGACGCTGAGGGCATATGGCAATCAGATACTTACCGGATTCAAATTTCACTTTTGAAAGAGAAGTCTCTCATATCCGTTCTCTTCATCGCCCTTTGCTCGGTGCAATGCGATCCATGGCTGTTAGGTCCCGACGAGACGCAGGTTACTATTGAGTCTAACCTGGCGACGCCGGCGCTAAAAAACGACGGCCTTCAGGTTTCGTCACCGGCCGAACAAGGTGTCGATCCCGAGATCCTCGAGCGAACGGTCCGGTATATTACGGACAACAATCCAAGCCACATCCACAGCGTGCTCATCGTACGACACAACAAGTTGTTGCTCGAATCCTACTTCGACGGATGGAATGACAAACGAAGACATGATCTTCGATCCGCCACAAAGAGCTTTACATCTTGCCTGGTGGGCATTGCCATAGATCAAAAGATCATTCCCGGGACGAATACTCCTGTGTACAGTTACTTCAACGGACCGGAATCATTCGCCAACCCCGATGATAGAAAGACACGCATGACGATCCGCAATTTTCTCGAAATGCGAACTGGTCTGGATTGCAATGACGAGGTATCGGCATCGCCCGGCAATGAAGAAAAAATGTACGAGGAACGGGATTGGTCGAAATTCATTCTTGATCTTCCGGCTGCTGGTGAGCCGGGCACAAGATTCTCATACTGCACCGGCTCCCCCGTCGTGCTGGGAAATATTGTTGCAAGAGCGTCTGGTAGGAGTGTTCCTGATTTTGCGGACACATTCCTGTTTTCACCCCTCGGCATTACAGACTACCAATGGGAGAGTATACCTAACGGAGACACCGATACCGGGGGACACCTTCATCTCTATCCCAGGGACATGGCAAAATTCGGAATGCTCTATTTGAATAACGGCAAATGGAATGGTGCCCAGATCGTGTCGCAGGAATGGGTTCACGAATCGACCCTGCCGCGGTTGTCACCGTACGGTAATAAAGGTGAGGGATATGCCTGGCTCTGGTGGACCGTCGAAGGGATGCATGGAGACAAGAAGCTCAATTATTATTATGCCAATGGAAATGGTGGTCAGCTGATCTTTGTGATTCCCGATCTCGATGCGGTGATTGTTTTCACGGGCGGGAATTTTAACGCAAGGTCGTCAACGGTCAAAGGGATCATGGGATTGCTGCTGTCGGCATTCGGGGAGTGAGCCGTTGGTGGGTTATCCTGATCAGATCAAATCAAATCCTCTCGCGTATTGCGATAGCTCATACTGATTACTTCGACCTCAGCTTCTTACGTATGTTTTTACGATGCGTTTCAGCTGCCAGGAATTCATTGGAGGAGGACAAAGCCAAGGCTTCTCACTCCCGCGAGTGACTTCGTATTTGTCTCGAAGGGAGGGTAGCTCTGGCGCAATGCTTTTTGAGTCACTGCGCCTGAGCTCACCAATGAGAATCTTCAGCAATTGTGTTGGTGATAATTACAAACCAACAACAATCACTAATTTGTCAATTGTCCCCGGATCTCACCGCCAGGATACGCAGCTGTGTGAACGTTCACATAGTACATACCGGCCTTGAGGTCCGCTTCTTGCGCGGCTGTCAGCGCCACGGAAGTAAGAGTTATCGGACTTGTCAACGAGCCTGAAATTGGAAATACGGGATCGCCGGCCACGCCCACGGCTCCTTTGTGTATGTGGGCCGCTGTGGCTGCCCCGCTTAACCCTGTGTAATTCACCGTCATCGTGAAAATCTTGGTGGTATTATCGAAGGTAAGCACGGCGGTACCCGTGGCCGTTGTGGCGTTAGGTGGCGTTTCACTTGTTCCGTTCATGGTTGCATTGTAGGTGGTAGTTTGACCAGGATTGTCGTCGTCATCATCACATGACATGACAAATCCGGCACTTACTAAAGCCAATACAATACTGATCGCGCGAAATTTGTATAACATAATATTCAGTTTAGATTTTGTTTAATACCTGCGACTATAATTGAGATAGTCAGCCAAAGCATTGCCAAAGACTTCTGAACATCGATGTTTTCCGATGGGTGGTGGATTTGTCCGATTTGCCGTTCGCAACGGTCAAGACCGCCGTTGAGAGGTATTTTATGGCCACAAATGTTGTGTGTTGTGATGGCTTTTATTCGCCGATTCGATGAATGGGCGCCTCATAAGATGAACCCGTTACTCTGTCTTCAATCCCACAACCGGGTTCTGCTTCAACACCTTCCTGATTTGAGTAGAGATCACCGCTAACAAGACCAACACCAGGATGATCAGCGCGATGATAATACCGGAGTAACCGATCGGCATCGGATAAGCAAAAAGCATATCGAGATAGGCCTTTGCAAACCAATAACTTAACGGTGCCCCGGAACACCTCGTTCTTGTTTTTATGGAATTGGTCGATGCTGTAGTCGTACTCCATGTAGGTATAAACCAGCAGGTGTGATGAAGAACAGCCGTTTTCTCTTGCCGCCTCTCTTGGCCTCGGGCTCGCTCAGCTTCGATTTCAGCATTCCTTTCTCTTCGAGCCTGTAAAGCGATTTGTGTACGGCGCTCACGTCTACGGAGCGGTCCGACCGGCTTGCGATTTCTTTGGCGATAGCTACAGCGTAAGCGTCCTCGTAAAGCACCCCGGCGATCAACAATACCAATTCCTCGAATTCTCCGAGATAAGTATTGTCAGTAGTATCCGGGAAGGATGGGGAAAGGTTGTGGGTTATAACGTTTTTGGGGCACGATCCGGTTACTTCCGCTTCGCGAGGACGTCGTTGATAACTTTTTTTGCATTCTCGTTACCCGGATTGAGCTCCAGGGATCTTTCGTACTGCTTCACAGCCTGCAATGTATCGCCTTCGCTCAGCAAGAGCTCTCCCATGCTGTCGTATGCATTGGCGCTTTCGGGATGCGCCTCGATGTTCATTTGGAAATACCGCTTTGCGAGCCCGGGATCCTTCCGGCCGAGCGCCTTATATCCGAAACTGTTGACAGTTTCTTCAGGTGGAGTCATACCATATTGTGAGAAATGCTTTTTCAGCAGGTCGGGATCGGATCCGAGTTTTTCGAAGGTTGGATTGAAATCACGAAAGATAAATCTGAGGCCGTCATATTCGGAAATGAAGGGGACCGATCCATGAGAATCGTCAGGATAGTATTTGTACGACCATCGAATGCCCGAATTGTTTGCAGGCGATTCCAGGACTTTCAAATATTCTTTGATCGAGCCGAAATGGTCATTGGTATCTTCGCCGGGGTTGAGTGTATTGGCCTGGGCGAGGAATAGATATTTGTTCTCCATCTTTTGTGTGCTGAAAACGGAGTCAGCTTTTTTCAACAGGAGCTGCTTATCCCACCAGAGACTCGGATCGATTGCAATGTAAGCGTCGAACGTTTCCGGCATTGTATACATGGCCTGGATCGCGGTGATGCCTCCGAATGAATGGCCAACAAGCACACGAAAGGGATGAGTAGGGTAGGAGGACTCGATCTGCGGGATGAGCTCTGTCTTAACGAACTCTAAAAATTTGTCTCCGCCGCCACTGGACTTCAGGAAGTTTCTGACTTCGCCGTTGATCAATTCCGAATGCGATGGTGTAAGGTCGCGGGTGCGGTCGGTATTCGGAATGGCAACGACGATCATTTCCGGGACAATCGTGGTACCGTTGACACCCGTCCCCAATATCTGTATCAGTCCGCTGACGGAATGAAAGTGAGCGTCGCCGTCGAGAAGGTACAAGACTGAAAATTTTTTGCCGGAATTCGGTGTGTACGGGGGAACATAGACCCAGTACGGCCTGTCCTCATTGAGGATATTTGAATGAAGCGTATCGCTTTTCCCGATGGAAATGCGCTGGTCGTTCTGAGGGTTCCGCTGCGGGCCACAGGAAAATACCAGGGATATAGCGGCTATGAATAATATTAGATTTTTCACGACTGAGGGTGGTTTCAACCTGAGGTGAATCTAACGTTTTCCGGTCAATCTGAGATACATCGAAATTAACTTCTAGCTTTAGGAAGCCAACCCCTTCCTAACACTGCTCATGAGTTTCCGGGTAATGATCGTTGCTCCTTTGTTGTTACTCTTGTCATTCCCGGCAGCAGCTCAAACGGCCTTTTCAGACAGTCTGGACGTCGCGCTGAAAAATCAACCGGATTCTCTTCAGCGCGAAACTTTGATCGCAGTATTTAACAAGTACAGCGCAACTAACTACACGCGCGCCCGCACGGCAGGATACAAGGCGATGCCGCTCATGCGACAGCTGTCGGGCGAAAGGCTTGCCGATTTTCTCATGCGCATCGGTCAGACCGAATACACCTATGGTAATCATGAAGAGGCATTGAAGCTTTACCTGGAGTCGGCGGACATTTATAAAAAAATGAATAAACCCGCAAGTGAAGCATCGCTCTACAATGAAATAGCGGTCTTGCACCGGAAGAACAAGAACATGCAGCAGGCCAAAGCATATATCAACAGTGCGCTCGAGCTATACAAAATCGCCTACGATACCAATGGATTGGCAACGACACTGAACAACCTGGGCATAACCAATGAGATCGAGGGCAACCCCGAAATTGCTCTCGACTACTACCGGCAGGCTCTGTCGCTTTACACTGCGTATAAATGCAAACTCTGCGTCTCCTACTCGCTCGACTATATGGCAGATGCATTCAATACCCTTCTTCAGTTTGATTCGGCGTTGTATTATGGAAGTAAGTCATTGGTATTAAGAAGAGAGCTTGGCAACACCTACACCATCGCCCAAAGCCTTATGACGTTTGGAGAGATCCACTTCAAGAAGGAAAACTATAAAGAGGCTATCGGGTATTTTTTAGAATGTGCCGGTCTGTGCCGGAAGATCAACTTCAAAGACTATGAGCGGAGGTCCTACGAATACCTCTCGAAGTGCTATGAGAGGACAGGCAATTTCAAAGAAGCGTATCGCTATCAGATAACGTATACCCAGATCAATGACAGTCTTTTCAACGAAACCAGGTCGAAGCAGATCAGCGAGCTCCAGATCCTGTACGAGACGGAGGTGAATGAGAGTAAGATAAGAGAGTTCCAGCAGGAACAAGTCACCCGTAACTACATTCTCTTTGCTGTTGTCGCTTTCCTGATTCTCCTGTCGGTAACGGGAATCGTACTCTATAGGCAGCAGCGGTTAAAGAACGCCCTCACGCATGAGCGAACGATCAAGGAAACCGAAGAGAGCGAGCGCCTCCGCATCGCAAAGGACATCCATGACGACCTTGGATCGGGGCTGTCCAAGATCTATTTTCTTTCACAGGAGCTGCTCTATAAGAACGCCGGTGAAGCCAATACGAAAAACATGACCTCGGTTATCGAAATATCCGGAAATCTCATCGAGAATATGCGTGACCTGGTTTGGGAGCTCAACGCCGAAAACACTACACTAGATAATCTCATCGCCAGTATTCGGGAACACAGCACCGATTACCTGGAAGATACTCCCATCGCTATGATTTCGAGCTACCCGGCGGAAATCCCGAGGATCCCACTGGGAAAGGTCGTCTACCGGAATATTTTCATGACGGTCAAGGAGATCCTGAACAACATTGTCAAGCATTCCAAAGCCAACCATGTTCATATCACCGTCGGCCTGAGCAACGACCAACTCAGCATCTCTGTTCATGACGATGGCGTGGGATTTGACAGCAGCGCGGTCTCCGGGGGAAACGGGCTGACGAACATAAAGAGTCGCATACTTTCGATCGGCGGCATCCCGAGCATCATGAGCGAAGGAACCGGAACCCGGATCGCTCTTGCGTTCAACTTAAATCAGATGGGGAAATCACAAATACTACTTTAGTAGTACGATCAGGTTCGCAATACAACGTACTTTTACCCTTATGGACATCCGGGTGGGCATTATAGAAGACGAAAAGCAGATCCGGGAAAGTCTGACCATCCTCATCAATGGTAGTGACGGATTCAGCTGCGAGAATACATTCGAGTCGGCTGAAGATGCGATCCGCGAGCTTCCTTCCCTGAAACTGGACGTGGTACTGGTGGATATTCATTTAACGGGCCGTACGGGTATCGACTGCGTGGCACGGGTAAAGCCCATCTGCAAGCAGACCCAATTCCTGATGTGTACCTCCTACGAGGACACGACGTCGATCTTCAACGCCTTGAAAGCCGGGGCGAGCGGTTATGTCACCAAGACCATACAGCCCTCCAAACTGCTTGACTCTATAATAGAAGCGCACAATGGTGGCTCCCCGATGAGCGGTCATATCGCGCGGAAGGTCGTTCAGTCATTCCATCCCAACGCGCCGGACAATAATCCCGAGCTACAGAAGCTCTCTTTGCGCGAGCGCGAGATCCTCGATCATTTATCGAAGGGATTGCGCTACAAAGAGATTGCCGACACTCTTTTCCTCAGCACGGAAACCGTCCGGAAGCATATCCGCAATATTTACGAAAAGCTGCAGGTAAACTCTGCGATCGAAGCGCTTAATAAAGTATTCGGTCAGAAGGAATAGGTGCCCGATCTACTATGAAATGTCGCATTTCATAGCTTCTGCCGCGACGACGCCTTCCATAGTACAGTTTCATCGCGCCTTCACTCCTTATAGAACTTTACTACTAAAGTGTTATTGTCACGGCTCGCGACCCTGCCGAGATTTGGTTCATGATTTTCACGCCCTTAAACCCTATCGCTATGAAAAAAAATGTGGTCCTAATCTTTCTATTACTCGCGATGGTCGCGCAACTATCAGCGCAGTCGACCTTTCCCAAAGCATGGGAGTCAAAGTTTGACAATGACGCCGACTACATGAAGTATACGACACTGAATGGAGAGTTTGTCATCGGAACAACAAAGGAAAATGTCTGTGTGCTGGATGGAAAGACCGGTACACAGCTTTGGAGCAAAAGCTTCATGGAGCTTACTGGTGTTAACAAAGCCGGAACTCAGCAAGTACTGGAGGACGCCGGAATGCTGATGTTCATCAGCAGCCAGAACAAAAAGGACCAGCTGTTCTGTGTCGATCTGAAGACAGGCACAAAATTGTGGAACAACGCCAATTACAACGATATCGATCTTAACAATGTGATTTTCCTTCCGCAAGTCAATTCATTTATGGTCGTTTTAAAGAAAGGACTTGTCTTGATCGACGCAAAGACGGGCGTTGAGAAAGGCGCTATCGATGGTATCACCGGCGTTCCGGGCAGGTGGGTATTTCTTCCTGAAAAGAAACAGCTCATTGTTTTATGCTACGAGGTGAATTCGTTGAAAGCCATCAGGTCGGGTTTGCAAAATCACATCCTCTGCATTGACCTGGAAAAGGTTTCTACGGTATGGAAGACGACCTTCAAAGGCGTTGTGGAGATCAAACGCTACGCGTCGCGCACATTTACAGGCTTCGACTGGGTATTGGCTGGTGTCGAGAAGGGGATTGGGTCGTCGAACGTGCTGGTTGATGTTTACACTTACAACAACAAGCTTGTTGTAGTGTACAACGGACTGAAGGTGTTCGACCTGGGCAGTGGCAACAAAGTATGGGAAGTCGAATATGATGTGTCCCTTAGCCGCGGACTCGCCGGATCTGCCCAAATGTACGGTGCAGTTGCTGATCCGTTCTTCACCGAGAAACACGTTTATGTCGCTTCGTTCGAGGCGGGTCGTGATAAATCAATAAAGAAGTATGATATGGAAACCGGGAAGTTGATCTGGGAAACACCGGTCGCCGGCCGCAAGGTGATCATTCCAAGTCTTGCCCTGGTAAATAATGTGCTTGTCGCTCAGATCGGTGGTTATGTCAATCTTCAAGGTGAAGCCAACGGTGCTGTGTTTAGCAAATGGGAATGGGAAGGCCCCTTCGGACTAAAAGGCTTTGACGGTGAAACGGGCAAGTTGCTTTGGGAAACCGAGAAGTTTGATGACCGGATCACCAATGTGTTGCCGGTAGACAACGCCCTGTATGTTGCCGACGCATCCAACCTGTATTCGGTGGACGTAAAGACCGGAAGTAATAATTTCTCTTCACCAATGAAAGGATCCAAGACAGGAAAGCCACTCTACCTGTTTGCGTGGGATAAGAAACCTTTCGTGTTTGCTGAAGGCGGCCTTGCATCGTTCACCTCTTCAGGATCGTTGGCCTTCGCCTATAAGTCGAAAGACCCCTATATCAATGACTCTGAACAATACGGAAGCACTTATTTTATGGCAAACGACGATGGTCTTTATACGATCGATCTGAAAGACGGCACGGAGCAAGGTAAATATGAATACATGAAAGGCGTCAGGTATGGCATCAAACAAGATGGGAAGAGTCTCTTCCTGTTAGGTGAGAAGAAAGTGACAAAGCATACGATTCAGTAAACGTCGATATCGCATTTTATGAAAAGAATATTCCTCCTTCTAATTGTCAGTCTATGGCAGTTAGACGCTTCTGCCCAGGCCACGGAGCTGGCACGAAAGTCAAAGTATGTCGGCACTAAAGATTACGTGATGATGGCGCAAGAGCAAAAGGCAACTAAAAGTACGCCGGAGCCCTGGTTGAGATCGGGTGGCTTGGGCCCCAGCAATCAGAAGAGCCTGAAACTTACGAGTAAGGGATTGGATATTAAGATCAAGTCCACAGCACGGGAATGCGCATCCATGGGCATTCCAAATCCTGTGTTCTTTTCAGATAAAAAGGAGAATGAAGAGAATAACAGCATTGATTTCAAAATAACATTGGATTTCGAGATCGGGTCGTCTAAACCGGAATGCGAGGTTGGGATTATTTTTACACTGTTGAGAGCTCATTTAGACCTTGCAAGCAGCAATACCCGTTTGAATACTCAAACCTACTTTTTTACCGTCTCCAAAAACGGGCAATACGACTTATCGTCAAACGAGGATAAAACGGGCGATCGCAGGAACAGAATAGTTGAATTCAATCCGTCGCCGTCTAAGGAAGAACCCCGACAAATAACTATTGATCGCTATGGCCCTTTTATCCTGTTTAGCATCAACGGGAAGCTCGTGGAGAAAATAAAGATCGACAATGCCAATTATTTGATGTCAGCAGACATTTTAGCGGGCTATGGCTATGACGGAATAAAGGCTACCGTGCAAAAACTCACTTATGAAATTTTTGATATGGATTACGAGGGATGCATTTCGGGCAATTGTCAGAGCACCGAGTCTATCAAAAGAATCAAGAACACGGTCGAAACCGCATTTGTCAGTGGTCCATTTGTAGACGGACATTGCGCCAAAGGCCTGTATTTTTTTCCTAAGGGCGGAGTGTATAAGGGAGCGCTTACGAACGATGCGCCACCGAAATCACCTTACACAAAACAATAATCCAACTCATGACAAGAAGCTTCGCCCTGATATCCTGTTTTATAGCAGGTATACTGCCCGCCTTTGCCCAGCAGAACGCGGACTTTTTGAAGCCGTCTTCCACTATTAAGATCGACCTGCTGGCCAACCACTACCTCCATGTCAGCAGGGATGGGTTTACTGCAATAGACGTGTTAAGTAAGTATTCTTTCGTAACGATTGATCTTACGAACAGTTTACAGCAGAAAAAAAGTCTCACGGACCCACTCGCATTTAATTTCAGGACTTCCGAGGCATCGCAGCATAACATTGCCACGGTTATGAGCGACAAGCGCGTGGACGCCAGCTCACAGATGTACCTGTATTCCTTTATTGATCTTACGAAAGGTGAAAAGCTGTTCGATGCGCTCATGATCGTCAAAAAGAAAGGCAACAATTACCTGGGAGAGCTGGTGGGTACAAAATATAAAAAGATCGACGGGCAGGATCGTTTTCTTATCGTAATGCGCTTCAAGAATGTTTTTGACAACAGCGTGATCCTAAAGGGCTGGTTAATGAAGAAGGATGGTCTTGTACCTCCAATAATAGCGTACGAAAGCCCGGATGCGATCTTTGAACTATCGAAGCCTGGATTCACCGAACCTAAAAGCTTTGATTGCACGAACGACGGCAAATTGGCCGTTCTGGCGTTCGATAAAAATACCCTGGTATTTACTGCGGAATCAAAAAAATGGGATCAGCTGAGCTTCAAAAAAGACGCGGCTTCTTTGGCTTTTTTTACTGCCGAAGGTTTTCTTTTTACGCTCATTGAGACCTATTCGGAAGATGATTGTGTGATATGGGATCCATTGACCAGAAAGAAGATCAAGAGCCTCGACCTGGACTGGAGTACCGATAGCAAAATACGGTTTTCCGAGCACGGGGGTTATGCTGCTGTGTGGGACGGACACAACAACATCAGGATTTGGAACATCAATACAGAAAACATCATCGCCACGCTGATGGTACCCACAGTCGCAGACCGGTCCATTCAACGGGAGGATGTTCCGAGGGACTATCTAATAGGAGACGGCCCGCAAGCCATCGATGCATCTTCTGACCTTAAGACGATCATTGTGTACTCGACCATTGCCGAAAATATTGTCTATGATGAGGCTAGCAAACAGGGGACGTACGATATTGCCCACCAGCTGATAGATGTTTTCAGGATATCGGAACTACTGGCGGGTAGCAAGGACGAACTGATAGGGAAACAGAAAAGGTGATCTGTGTTATCAAGTGTGAGAATAATCCAACAAGGAGTGAGCTTGATCGATTCCGGACGACCTCGTTCGGAATCGGTTGTTTTTTTATAGATAAATCCCGCTTTTGGAGATGTCTTAGGCCACCCGGCCTCCGTGGCACGTTAATGGCAAAGTCGCAAACCACCCTTGCTTGACTCACCTCAAACCCTGACTTATGCTGAGAAATCACTTCATCATTCTATACAGGAATCTGACTAAAAACAGGCTGTTCTTCCTGATCAATGTATTCGGATTGAGCATTGCGATAGGTTGCTGTGTAGTGGCGTATTTCAACTACGACTTCAACGCGTCTTTCGACGACATTCACCAGGATGCCTCTTCTGTTTACCGGGTCAATTCCATTCGCCAGGGAAACTTTACTGAGTACGGGCTCATG
The DNA here is from genome assembly GCA_035318625.1 of Cyclobacteriaceae bacterium. Taxonomy (GTDB): domain Bacteria; phylum Bacteroidota; class Bacteroidia; order Cytophagales; family Cyclobacteriaceae; genus ELB16-189. Next base: position 166,717 of record DATHEL010000008.1, on the reverse strand, counting down.
CCGGGTGAATCATCCGACGCATACGGACTTGTACCCGTTCCCCTTGCAGAAGCGATCAGTCAGAACATAAAGGAGGTGGAGCTGCTCACCCGCCACACCGCCACGGATATGAATATTCGTGTCGGCAACGAGATCTTTAAAACCCGCTCCGCCTACGTTGATCCCGGCTTCTTCAAGATGTTCACATTTAATTTTATTCACGGAAGCCCGGATGCTATCACAGACAAAAGTAAGATCGTGATCAGCGATCAACTTGCCCTGAAATACTACGGGCACGAGAATGCGGTCAATAAAGTGATCACTCACGTGATTGACAATAATATAAAACGCGAATTTGAAGTTGTCGGCGTGTATGCGCTTCCGAAGATCAATTCAAGTTTTAACGAGGATCTTTATTCTCTCTATGATAACTATTGGGAGATATCATCTGATCTGGAGTCCGGCGCAAGCTGGAAACACATGAATACCTTGTTTGTATCGATCCCGGATGCCAGCCGATTGGTCAGCGTGGAGCAACAAATGAAGGCGTACACGGAAAATAACAACAACGTCAGGAAGGACTTCCTCATACAGGAATTCAAGCTCGACAACTTCAAAGGGATGGCGATACGCGACGTGGCGTCCAATCGCCCAGGGACAGTAACACGGTCCGGTCATCCGTTGGCGGCTATCATTGGACTTGCTGTAATGAGCGTCCTGATACTTCTGATAGCCTGCTTCAACCTTGCCAACACCGCGATTGCATTATCGCAACAAAGGTTGAAAGAGATCGGACTGCGCAAAGTCATGGGCAGCGTACGATCACAACTGATTTTCCAGTACATCGGCGAGACCCTCGTGATCTGTTTTGTTGCACTTGCCCTGGGCCTGATCATGGCTGAAAGTTTTCTGTTGCCATGGTTCGTCGAGCTATGGCCCTTCATGAAGCTCGAAGTAGACTATCTGAACAAGCCTGACTTTCTCATTTTCATGGGTGGCGTGCTTTTCGTGACGGGTCTTCTGGCGGGAGGGTATCCTGCGTTCTATGTCAGTAAATTCAACCCTACCCAGATACTAAGGGGCAAGCTGCAATTCGGCGGCAATAATTTCGTGACCTACTTTCTCCTCGGCATTCAGTTGGTTCTTTCCATGTGTGGAATTGTATGCGGTCTATCGTTCACCGAAAATGCGAGGTGGCAACGGGCTTTCGATGACGGATTTAGTAAGCATACAGGGATAATCACCTATGTCGACAACAGGGGCGACTATGAAAAATACCGCAACGCATTATCAGGTAACAAAAACATAGTGTCGATCTCAGGTTCTACTCATCACTTTCAGTCAGGAACGTATCATGCTTCCGTCTCATACATGGGCCAGGTGATCGAACCCATTATTATGAATGTCGGGGATGACTACATGAAAGCTACCGGCATGACCTTGACGGAAGGCCGGGACTTTCTAAAGGACTCGGAAACGGATCGAAAAGAGTCAGTCATTGTTACCCAGGAGATGGTGCGTCAATACGGGTGGGAAAAAGCTCTCGGTCAGACAATTGTTCTAACGGACAGCATAAAATTATTTGTCGTCGGCGTGGCCAAAGATGTATACAGTGTATGGGAGCCACTCGAGCCGATGATGCTCCGGTATAGCGGATCGGAGAATATCAACTTCGTATTGGTGAAAGCGACTGACGGCAAGGTATTGGAAGTCGACGCCTTTATGAAGGAGAAATGGAAAACAACCTTCCCTAATCTCTTGTACTCTTCCCGTTTCATGAACTCCGGAGATGTCGAGGCTGATATGGTAAACAACGGTCTGCTTGTAATGTTTCTGTTCCTGGGCGGCGCCGCGTTGCTCCTGTCGGTAACGGGACTTTTCACACTGGTATCGTTAAACGTCATTAAACGTATGAAGGAGATCGGTGTGAGGAAGGTGCTGGGCGCGTCGCTGGTGCATATTCTACGCATCGTCAATACCGGATTTGTGTTAATTGTAACGATAGCAAGCATCCTTGGAGTTTATGCCGGCGAATTCTTGTCCGAGGTTTTTATGAGCAGTGTTTGGGATCGCCACAAGGAAACCACGACGACGACCATGGCGGTCTCCTGTATCATTGTGTTCGTAGCCTGCGCCTTATCTGTTTTAGGCAAGACCTACAAGACTGCGAACATGAACCCCGTTGATGTGTTGAAGAATGAGTGAAAAGAGGCCGCAGCAGCTTAACGCTTGCGCGCCAGGTCAAGATCACAATTTAATGAGAGTACTAATAATGATCGTCGGATTTCATGACGATTTCCCGGTACTGTAGCTGGAGCCTGTTGTACAGGCCATCCTCTTTTTTATAGGCTGCTACTTTTATGAGGTCTTTGCTTGACGCCTTGTTTGTTATCGGTGGGGTTGCACCGCTTATGTTCATGCCGGCCCGCTGCATGGCGTAGACTTCGTTTGTGAATGCATTCGAATTGGTGGTCTGGCCGCAGACTTCGAAGGTCCTTTTGGAGTCGTCTTTTATTACTAGCCAGGTTTTGGTGTACATGGGACCAATTTTGGGCAATATATCATAAATATTTGCGTTTTGCAATATATGATATTTTTGATAATTTTGTGATATATAACGCCTGATATGTCATTTTCCGCAACCCGTCCATTTTCGCTGCCTGAATTGCCCCCAAGGCTCAATTGCGGCCAAGAACGCTTTATGCCCTGGTTGCTGAAGGGGCGGACGGAACTCGGTGAATTGAAAGGGTATTCGCATGTTCTGCCCAACCCCATGTTGTTGATGAGCTCTGCTATTATTCGCGAGTCGGTGGCCAGTTCGGGTATTGAGAACATCAACACAACGGTAGAAAATGTCCTGGAGCAGCAGTTGTTCCCGGAAACAGAGCAGAAGTCTGAGAACAAGGAAGTGCTGCGCTACAATAATGCGATGCTGTGGGGTTTTGAGAACATGAAGAAGCTGCCCATCGGGAACCGCCTTATCCTTGGCATCCATAAGCAGTTGTTGGGCGATCGCGGTCACGGCTACCGGCGCACGCAAAATAAAATTGAGAATTCTGGTACGGGCGAAGTGCTCTACACACCTCCCCCTGCCAACGGGATTGGCGGGCTGATAAGCAACTTGGAAAAATATATACACGACGACGACGGCATAGACCCGTTGATCAAATGCGCAATTTCCCATTATCAGTTCGAAGCCATTCATCCATTTGGAGATGGAAATGGAAGAGCAGGCAGGATACTTATGGTATTATATTTGGTTCAGGAGGGCTTGTTAAATTATCCGATCCTGTTCATCAGTGGCTTTATTAATGAAAACAGGAACGACTATTACAGGTTGCTACGCGACGTGACCATCAAAGGGAACTGGTGTGAGTTTATCGAGTATCTTCTTCGCGGAATTTACCTGCAAGCCCGGGAGACAAAAGAGCAATTGTTCAAGGTGATGGATCTTTTCAAGGAGTATAAAGAGGGAATAAAAAATAAGTGCGGGAAAATTTACTCGTCGGACCTGGTGGAGGTGCTGTTTTCAATGCCGATCGTTACGCCAGTTCGACTGGGCGCGATGCTGGATGTACATTATACGACGGCGACGAGGTATCTGAAGCAATTGGAGAAGGAAGGGTTTTTGAGAAATGAGCAAGCGGGGAAGTATCAGTTGTATATCAATCAGCCATTGGTACGTTTATTGAGAAATAAATGATTTGATTATGAACGCGAAACATATCTTCGACAAACACAGAATGAGATTAATCTTACTTATCGGTGCTGCCGCGATGTTTACATTTACCCTCGATTCTCTCGCCCAGGAGAAGAGCCAAATGATCCGGATTGCTAAAATCAGGATCGATTCGGCGCAGCTTGAGAATTACAAAATAGCAGTGAAGGAACAGATCGAGGCCGCAGTACGCACAGAGCCCGGTGTGCTGATGCTGTATGCTGTATACGATAAAAAAGATCCCACTAGTGTAACCGTGTTTGAGATCTATGCAGATGAGAAAGCTTATCAATCACACCTGCAGACAGCACATTTCAAAAAATATAAAACGGGAACCCAAAAGATGGTTAAGTCTTTCGAACTGATCGATGTTGATCCGATAGCGTTGGGAGCAAAAGAACGGTGATGCACCATAAAATAGATAATCCTTTCTCATTTATCCTTGTGTTGCTCCTTTGCACTTCTGAATTAAATGCACAGAAGCCCGATCCAAAATATTTTAACGAGGTACCTCCCGGCATGACGCCCTCTGTATTCGCACCCGGTAAGGTCTCTACGCCAGGTCAATTCGAATTCGGAGCTGTTTTTTCAAAAGACCGGACCGAGTTCTATTATGGGGTGGAAATCAACGGCAAAGCCGAAACGCGCGTGATGAAATTCGAAAACGGAACCTGGACATCGCCAGTCGCTATTCTCATTCATGCTGTTTATAGCCGTGCCACTTAGAATCAGGCAAGATTGCCGTTAATTGCATGTTTATTGTCCGGCAATGTCCGGAATCAGGGAATGGTGTTCGGAAGCGAGCGGGTTGTTGTCTCGTGATGAAAACCGAGTCGCTCCGGCATTGCCAGTGAAATGCGCTTAATTCTCCAGCTCAGACAAAAACTGGTCTATACTTTTACGCACTCCGACGACCCACACGATATCACCCTCGATCAGATTCATATTGGACTCGGGGTTCAGGAGTCGCTGGCCGTTCCGTTCGAGCCCAACCACCAGGCCCTTTCCAACTTCACGTAACCCTGATTCTCTGATCGACTTATTAATGATCTTCGAATCTTTTAAGATCGTAAAATTCTGGAGTGTGATCTGGTCGTCATGAATTTGGGATTCCACGTTGATGGCGAGCTCCTTCTCGAAAAGATGTTTCAGCTTGCCTAACTGGTCGTCCGTTCCGATGACCGACAGCTGATCTCCGGGATATAAACGCTCATCTCTTCCCGGCGTAAGGATCGAAAGCTTTCCCCGTTCTATCAGAGCGATGTTGATCCCGTATTTTTCGCGTAGCCGAAGATCTTTTAGCTGCCTGCCAACTAATGGTAGCTCCGGCTGGATCTGGAACGTCGCAAGGTGAGCATCCCAGGGAGCAATTTGTGACCCGCGGGTTCTTTGGTTCTCTTTCTCATTCAGGTTATTGAGGAACCTTCTTTCCACCCGGTCGTAAAACGACTGCAGATTTTTGTTAAACAACAAAATTGCGACTGCCATCAAAAGCACAGTCATGAAAAGGGCCGTGGTAATTGAGAAGTATATATTGATCAATACGCCAACAAGCAACGCGGCCAATCCGATCCTTACGATTTCGATCGCTATGAGCGGACCACGATTCAAAGTTTTGTTGAGCCACAGGTGTGTGTAAGCCTCTCTTTCCACTCGTCTTACAGACAGCGCCCAGATAGACGGAGTCATCAGCAGCAGGGTAACGACAACAGAAACAACTTTAGCGAGCGTCTCATTTGCTAACGATTGCTGGATATACGGCACGACGAAATTCCGTGAAAAGAAGATCAATCCACCTATCAATACAGTGTGGATCAATGAATTGATCCCATATGCCCGAAGAAGTTTTTTCCAATCACTATAAGCCGACAGTTGCTGAGAGCTCGTACTATACCTGTTGATCCTGCCGGCCCATTTTTTGGAAAGTCTGCTTTCCAATATTTTGTAAACCGGCGTTGAGGCCTTGATGAGGAAAGGTGTAGTAAAGATCGTGAATGTAGATGCGGCTACTGCGATCGGGTAAAGGAACGCACTGGTAACATTCAATGATGCTCCCAGTGAGGCAATGATAAAAGAGAATTCACCGATCTGTGCCAGACTCATACCGGACTGAACAGAATGCTTCAGTGACTGACCGGATACCAACGCGCCGAAGGCAAATGTAGTACTCATACCGACTATGATCACACCGGTGATGACAATGATAGGAACGGCATGTTCGACGAGTACACTGGGGTCTATCATCATGCCAACAGAAATGAAGAATACCGCGGCGAACAGGTTTTTTACGGACTTGACTAATTCTTCAATGCGTTCGGACTGAGTCGTTTCAGCAAGAATAGAACCCATAATAAATGCGCCCAGCGCCGCGGAGAAGCCGACCTCGACAGCAAGCAGCACCATGAGAAGGCAGAGTGCGATCGAGACAATCAGCAACGTCTCGTCATTCAATAGTTTCCTTGCGCGCTGTAAGATGGTGGGCACAAAGAATATGCCGCCCACGAACCAAATCGTCAGAAAGAACAATAGTTTGAACACCTGGACGAATAGCTCTCTCCCGGCGAATTGTCGTGTGATGCTAAATGTAGACAGCATCACCAGCAGCAGGATGGCAACAAGATCCTGGATGATAAGAACACCGAGCACGAGAGCTGCAAACTTTTTGGTGCGTACACCCAATTCAGCGAAGGCCCTCATTATAATTGTCGTGGACGAAATGGAGAGGATCGCACCCAGGAAAAGACGATCCATGAATCGCCAACCCAGAAGATATCCCGTAAGGAAGCCTATGCCGTTCATAAGCGCCACGCCCACCAACGCTGTAATGAATGCAGAGCCGCCTACCTTCACCAATTTTCTAAAGCTGAATTCCAAACCCAGGGAGAAGAGGAGGAAAATCACACCGATCTCAGACCAGACTTTTATTCCCTCCGAATCAGCAACGGTTGGGACCAGCGAAACATGAGGACTCACTAAAAAACCGGCAATGATATATCCCAGCACCACCGGCTGCTTGATCAGCTTAAAAAGCAACGTTGTCACCGCCGCCACCGCGAGAATCAGCGCCAGGTCTGTTATTAAGTGCGGTAGATGATTCATAAGGGGTCTGAAGTTACCGAAAAATCGAACCTTTTCCTGGCGAATCTTGCGAAATTCAACGATTTTAGGTGTTCACGCCCACCTCAACACATCCTTCCCATGAACACATTTGTCAGCGGTAACAACACCTGCAACATCAGGAACATTGTCCTTTCTCTGGTGATGCTGGTATTCTTAACTCAACGAAGCGAAGCCCAGGTCAATTCTTATGATGTTCTCATCCGGAACGGAAAAATTGTTGATGGCACCGGTTCGCCGTGGTTCATTGCCGACGTGGCGATCACGGACGGAGAGATCGTCGCTATCGGAAAATTAACTGGCGCCACTGCCAGGCAAACCATCGACGCAACGGGGAAGATCGTCGCTCCGGGTTTTATCGATATGATGGGACAGACCGCCGCTCCATTTTTGAAAGACCCCAACCTTGCATTCAACCTCCTTTCACAAGGCATCACCACGATCAATGCAGGTGAGGGCGAGTCGGATGCGCCATTGAACGAAGCCGACGGTAAGCAAAGCGGCTGGCAGACGATGCGCCAATTCCTGTCGAAGCTCGATGCCGCGGGCATGCCGATCAATATGGTGCAAACCGTCGGGCACACGCAATTGAGATCCATCGTGATCGGCGATAAAGATCGCGCCGCGACCGCGCCGGAGATGGAACGCATGCGCGGAATGGTGCGGGAAGCGATGGAGGCCGGAGCCATCGGTGTTTCGACTTCACTTATTTATCCTCCCGCTATCTACGGCTCCGAGCAGGAAATAACGGAGCTTACGAAAGTCGCCGGACAATACGGAGGACGCTACTTCACACACATGCGTAACGAAGGGGACCGGCTGCTCGAAGCCATCGATGAAGCGCTTCGCATCGGCGCCGCCGCCGGAACACCGGTACACATCTTCCACTTGAAGACGGCCGGTCAGGGTAACTGGGGAAAAATGGATTTGGCTCTTGCGCGCGTAAAGGCTGCACGTGCGGAAGGTCAGGAAGTTGGTGTCGACGTCTATCCATACATCAACAACGGTTTAGGCATCCGAGCGCTGCTGCATCCAAAATATGCTGCCGATGGACAAGAGGCATTACTTGCAAAGCTTAAAGATCCCAACGTCAAGGCTGAAATGCGAAAGGACATGGAATCGCTGAGCGGATGGGAGAACTGGTATGCACATGCCGGCAAGGACTGGAACAAGATCATCGTCGCTAACCTTGGAAATACAGGTTACTCCCAATACAATGGGAAGAGCATTGGAGCTATTGCAACGGCGACCGGGAAGTCACCCTGGGATGTATTCTTTGACTTGTGTCTTCATAATATTTTTGCCGGTCCGCAAAGCATGTCGGAGGCGAATAAGATCAAAGCGATGCGTGAGGAGTTTACATCATTTGATACCGATGCGGGGCCGACACGCGCGGAGGATGCCGCTCATCCCCGGGCCTTCGGCGCTTTCCCGCGCGTGCTCTCGCGATATGTGAAGGACCTTGGCGTCTTGACGCTGGAAGGCGCGATACATCGCATGACTTCAGTTGCTGCGAATGAAGTGATGGCCTATGACCGCGGAAGGTTATCGCCGGGTACAGCAGCCGACATTGTGATCTTCGACTACAATAAGATCCACGACAACGCCACATTTGAATCACCTTCTGCTGCTTCGACAGGAATGGAGTGGGTCCTGGTAAATGGAGCCGTTGTGTTCGCTGACGGAAAATATACGGGCGCGAAGCCGGGGAGGGTTATCAGGGGCCCGGGTTATAAGAAGTAACAGAATTCACTTCTATGATCACTTCTATGAAAAACATTTCTTTTATTCTTTTTGCTATCCTGCCACATTTGGTATGGTGCCAGGGGGCTATAACGCCATCGAAGTTAACATGCGAGTACCTGTCGGACCCTGCTATCGTAGACGTGTTGCAACCGCGACTGTCGTGGATTAACAGCGCGACGGATGACAAACGCGGTCGCAGCCAAACTGCATGGCAGATTGTTGTTGCCACCTCACAAGAGAAGCTGAGCAGCCCAGATCTATGGGACAGTGGTAAGGTTCCGTCTGACCAAAACAACAGAGTCGTATATAATGGTAAAGCCCTCACGAGTCGCCTGGAGTGCTGGTGGAAAGTTCGTATGTGGGATGAGAAAGGGAAACCGTCGGAATGGTCGGCTCCGGCACAATGGAGAATGGGGCTTCTACAGCGAGCGGACTGGAAAGCAAAATGGATCGGTGCGCCATGGGAGGGAGATGAGCCATTGCCGAGGCCAAAGAATCCGGGTGCGGGGTTGCCGGAGAACGTCGGCCCGCCGGCGCCTTTGTTGCGAAAAGCATTTGCAGTCAACAAGCCTGTCGCAAAGGCGGTAGCATTCGTTACCGGCCTTGGCTACTTCGAGCTTTATGCGAACGGGCAGAAAGTAGGAACAGATGTACTCGTTCCCAATCAAACCAACTACGGCAAACGCGAGGATTTACCGACTGCTTTGATAAATGTGGAGGATAACTTCACCCGGTACAAAGTGATGTATCTCGCCTATGACATCAAACAGTTGCTAAAACAGGGGGACAATGTAATTGGCGGAATCATCGGCAACGGATTTTATAATCCGGCGAAGTTCTGGGCAGAAGGATATGGTACTCCGCGCTTTCTCGCACAAGTTCATATTACGTATACCGACGGAACAGAAGATGTGATCGTAACGGATGAAACATGGAAGGCTGCGCAAAGCCCGATCTTGATGAATATGGTATACTATGGCGAAACGTACGATGCGCGAAAAGAAATTGCCGGTTGGAATGCGCCGGGTTTTGATGATACATCATGGCAGAATGCAGCTATTAGAAACGCTCCCGAAGGAGATCTTGTAGCACACACGGCACATCCTGACAAGGTCACTGAACAATTCGAGCCTGTGTCCATTCTGAAACTGGAAAATGGGAACTATCATGTGGACTTCGGTGTGGAAATTTCAGGCTGGGTGAAATTTAATAGCATTGAAGGCCCTGCTGGTCATACCGTTGATATTTCATTCAATAGCAATCAGTTCTCAGGTGAGAACCATTACACCTTTGGAGGCAAGGGTCCTGCGAACTATGCGCCGCGTTTTAATTGGTTTGTTTTTAGTAGCGTTGAGATCAAAAACTGGCCGGGTGAATTAAAGGCAAGTCATCTTACCGCAGAAGCGGTCAATACTTATGTCGAGGTGGCCGCTACATTCGAGACATCAAACAGGTTGTTTAATGACATCAACAAGATCTGGAGAAGAAGTCAGACCGACAACATGCATGGTGGCATTGCCAGCGATTGTCCGCACCGGGAACGATCGGGGTATACGGGAGATGGTCAAGTTGCCTGTGCGACGGTGATGCAAAACTTCGATAGCCAGAATTTTTACTATAAGTGGATCCAGGACATGCACGATGCACAGGACTTGACCACAGGCTATGTCCCAAACGGCGCGCCATGGCAGCCAGGCTGTGGCGGCGGAGTTGCATGGGGAGCTGCGATCAGCATTATGCCGTGGGAATTTTATTTACAGTATGGCGCAAAAGACATGCTCGGCGACAACTATGAAAGCATGAAAGGATACGTTCGCTACATGAAGACGTGGGTAGATAGCGACGGTATTATGTTCTCTCAACGGCCAGACGCATCCGGGAAACCTCTTACCTGGTTTAATCTCGGTGACTGGGTGCCGCCGGGAGAGTTGGTGGCCAATGATCTCGTGCATACGTTTTACTTCTGGCAATGCGCGGACATCACTGCCAGGACCGCGCATGTGCTAGGCAAAACCACTGAAGCCAATGAGTATGCAAAACTGGCAGAGCAAACAAGACAGGCATTTTATAAACGCTTCTACCATTCGGCGACCGGGTCATATGGAAAAGCGGGTGGAAATATTTTTGCTTTGTACATGGGTGTGCCTGCAGAACAATATGAACGGGTCAAGGCGGCACTGGTCAAAGACATACAGGAAAATAAGGGACATCTTGATACCGGGATCTTTGGTACACGCTACTTTTTTGAGGTGCTTGCAAACAACGGCTTGAATGAGCTGGCCTATGAGGCAATGAATAAAACGACAGCGCCGGGCTTTGGTAACTGGATAGAGATCGGCTCTACAACAACGCGTGAGCAATGGAACGAGCAGGGTTCACATAATCACCCGATGTTCGGCGGAGCGCTTGTCTGGTTCTACCGCAACTTATCGGGCATGCGGTTCGATGAAACGCAACCGGGCTACAAGCACATCATTTTCAAGCCGCAGCCCGCCGGCAGTCTTAAGTTTGCATCCTATCGAAGAGAAACTATTTATGGCGAATCATCGATCCATTGGGAAAAGAGCGGAGATGCGTTCTTCGTGACCGTTGTAGTTCCCCTTGGAAGTACTGCTTCCGTCTACATTCCAGCAAAGAGTGAGAAGGACGTTACGGAATCCAAACGAAAGGCAACGTCGTCAGAAGGCGTGCGCTTTAAAGAAATGCAGGGCGAGTATGCCGTGTTCGAAGTGATGAGTGGCAAGTATAATTTTCATGCGAAGGCCGATGGCAAATAGCCAGGCTTAAGCCAGGATTTCTACATATCCCTCCGTTCCATTCACGCGGATCCGCTGTCCGTCTTTGATCAGCTTCGTAGCGTTCTCCATTCCGACAACTGCCGGTAAGCCATATTCACGCGCGATAACCGCTCCGTGGGTCATCAGTCCGCCCACTTCGGTGACCAGGCCCTTGATGGATACGAACAATGGAGTCCAGCTGGGGTCGGTAAATGTGGTGACCAAAATATCACCTTCCTCTATATCGGCATCTTCCATTTTTAAAATGACACGAGCTCGCCCCTCGATCACTCCGGAGGAAACAGCCAGGCCTGCAATAGCGTCTGCTGGAAGATCTTCCCGGTTGTATTTACCCGCAATAATCTCACCATCGGAGGTAATAACGCGCGGAGGAGTTAGTTTCTCGTTTAATTTGTGCTCGTCTTTTCGTTTGCTGATGACCTCGTAATCCAGTGTATGAGTGCGTACAGCTTCGCGAAGCTCTTCAAAAGAGAGAAAGTATATATCTTCTTTTTCGTGAATGACGCCGGCTTCTTTAAGTCGTTCGGCTTCTTTAAGCAGGGCTTGTTTATACGTGAAGAGGCGATTAACTATGACGTATTTTGGATATTCACGATAACCGGCAAAATTCCTGATCAGCTCGATCATTCGTTTGGTTTCACTGGCTTTATGTTCACCATCCGGTAATTGTTTCAGTCGTTGTAATAATTCTTGTTCTTTTTTCAAAGCTTCCATTAGTCCCTGCTCAAATCTCCGGTTGCCGGCACCAGGCTCAAAGCTTTTGATGTTATTGAGGATCAAAGGGACAAGTGCTAATGGTTTTTCACTCCAACGCGTTCTGGTGATATCGATTTCCCCGGCACATCTCATTCCGTATGTACTGAGAAAATCAGAGATAGAGCTCCGGGCTTGTTGTCCACCTTCCAGTTTAGCCATTCCATCCAAAAAATTGTCATCTTTTGTATGTTGTAAATACCCGATTACTTCAGGATACGGTCGAATCGCATCAGCGACATCCATTAGAGCCAAGCCCATTTCCGACGTAATATTGTTGGGTACGGATTGAGCAAGTGCGTCTCCTGCGTTTTTTTCACCTAACCACTCGTTCATTTTTTCATTGACCCACGTCAAAGCGTTCATGCCCGTCATAATCACGGCAAAGCCTTGTGGACCAGATGTATTCCCTTTTGATTTTTCGATCTCTGCGAGAATAAAATCGAAAAGCACCGCTCCTGATTTTGTTTGTATGTCCTGTTTTAACGCGCCTGTTTCATCCTGATTGCGCTTGATCAGACCCGGAACGATTGACGGATCATATTCAATGAGTGCGTTATAACCCGGCATAAGGTTTTTGCTTTTGCCGGAACTTTGATCTTTTAAATCGTCTGGTGGCGTTTTTATGAAATCTTTCCGCTCTAGTATGGTCATGAATGCATCTCTCATGAGCGGGTCGGATTTTCCCAGGGTATCCACCAGCGTTTTTCTGCTTTCAGACGAAGCCAGTATAGGTGTGATATCAACAAACAATCTTCCACCGGCTTCACGCATGTGTGCGCGTGTCATTAACAGGAAAAAAGATATCCCCAAAGGTTTCATCGCATCGGTCATCATTTGCTGATGTCCGACGGATACATAGGCGTGATTCTCCTGGTCATTCGCCTTGGGGACCGGGTATAGTGTGGTGATGGGACGACTCTGAACGATATAGAATGTGTCATCGACCAAACACCATTCGATGTCCTGGGGATGGCCGAAATGTTCTTCGATCTTTCTGCCGAGGCGCCCGAGGTTTAAGATCTGGTCATCCGTCAGCGCCTGACTGTTCTGCCTACCGGGTTCCACCTCCTGCATTTTCGTACCGCCATCTTTTAAAGCATAAATAGCCAGTTTTTTTCTGGATATTTTCTTATCAGCAATCTCCTCGTTGGACACTTTGTATATGTCAGGGTTCACCATGCCGGAGACCAATGCCTCCCCAAGTCCGAAGCTGGCATCGATGGACAGTAACTTTCTATTTGATGTAACCGGGTCTGCTGTGAACATGATCCCTGCGGCATCGGGAAAGATCATTTTCTGAATGACGACGGACAAATAGACCTTTCGATGGTCAAATCCATTTTGCAAACGGTAGGTCACAGCGCGGTCTGTAAATAATGACGCCCAGCATTTGCTGATCGATTTCAGGATCGCTTTTTTCCCGATGATGTTCAGATAGGTGTCCTGTTGCCCGGCGAAAGAGGCAGTAGGGAGGTCCTCTGCGGTGGCGCTGGAACGTACGGCATAAGCATTTCTTTCACCAAGTTGTTCGAGATGTCGGGTAATCTCTTTTTCGATGCCTTTCGGAATTGGGATTTCTTCGATGAGCTTCCGGATTTTAGCGCCTGTCTCGCTAATACTCTTTCTGTTGTCGGCGCTCAGAACGGTCAACTGATCGAGTAGTGAGTTAAGTTCTTCGCTATGCCCGACCACTTCTTTATAAGCTTCGGTCGTTACACAAAAGCCGCCGGGCACTTGCACACCTTCAATCCTGGATAGTTCTCCCAGGTTTGCGCCTTTTCCACCCACCGTTGCAATCTTTGTTTTATCGATTTCCTGAAATTCAAGTATGTGCGCACCCATATATTTTCGTTTTTTGATACTTGTAATTATTTCTTGAATTATTTTTTGCTGAGCTTATTTGTTGTTTCATCCATTACTTCAATAGCTCTTGAGAAGTAGGTTTCAAGGACTTTGATTTCCTTGGCTGAAAATGACGCGAGAAGCATTTCTGACTTGTTTCTGAACTCCTTGTAAAGAGGTACCATGAGCGCCATTATATTTTTGGTGTTTGGCTCAATGAAGACCTTCCGCCTGTCAGCTTCGGCGAATTGTCTTTTCACCAGTTTTTTCTTTTCGAGCCGGTCGATTAAACCGGTAACGGCGCCGGTGGTCAGCCCTGTTAAAGTTGAAAGCTCGCCGGCCGTCATTTGCCCTTTTTCCATTAGAAACCCCAGATATTTATGATCGGTGCCGGGGAGCCCTGCCTTTCTGGCGATGGCTTCGTGCATCTGGAGAGAGGTGTAGGCGTATTGTTGGCTCAGTTTTCTTACTTGTGTGACCAGCTCGTTTTCCATTTTAATATCTTATTTGGTAAATATCTTAGTCACAAAGATAATGTTAAACAGGAATGTATGCAAGGAATTTTGCTGAAGGCTATAAAGGGGACTTTTAACCAGATATTCTAAGGTGGCGACAGCCAACCCGGTGGATTTACTCTGGTAAGAATAGGCTATCTCGCTGCGCCGCCATCTATTGTGAGACAAATTCCGCTCACAAAAGATGCTTCATCCGATGCCAGGTACAAATAGCCGTTGGCTATGTCATCCGGAACACCCCAATGGCCCACGGGAATCTGGGCGATACTGCTCTTGCGTACTTCCTCCGGCATGGCGTCGGTCATGGCCGTATGTATAAATCCGGGCGCAATGCAATTGACGGTGATGTTGAAACGACCGAGCTCCATGGCCCATACTTTGGTCATACCAATGATAGCGGATTTCGTCGCGACATAATTTGTTTGTCCATAGTTGCCGCGAATCGCAACGTTGGAAGAAGCCGATACGATGCGTCCATAGTTCTGTTCCTTCATGACCGGAGCGACTGCCTGTGTGCAGTTAAAAACCCCGGTGAGATTGACGGAGATAACATCGTCCCATTCCTGTTTCGACATTTTAAGCAGCGTCCTGTCCTTGGTAATACCTGCATTGTTGATAAGAATGTCGATGCGGCCGTAGCGTTTAAGGGCTTCGGCGACTGCCTCTTGCACCTCGCTTTCATTTGTTACCGAGAGTTTTTTGAAAATGGCGTCGTGGCCGTTCTGTTTCAATTGTTCCACTACGTCATTTCCCTTGTCCGTGACGTCCCACATAATAATTTTTGCACCTTCTTTGGCAAAACGCGTCGCGGTAGCAAGGCCGATCCCGTTGGCTCCACCGGTTATTAATGCTATCTTTTCTTTAAGTCTCATAGGTCTATGAAGGTAAAATTTTATTTTTGATAAGCTAAATTTAAAGAACATGAACCGCTGCCTGATTATTGTCACTCTGCTCGCGATGCTTTCTTGCGAAAGACCTGCAGACAAAAAGGCCACCGGCCTGACACAAGGCACGCCGGAGTCGGGCGGATTTTCAAGTTCACGGCTCGCGCGCCTGGATTCCGGAATGAATGATTGGGTGAAGAAAAATTGGGTGAATGGTTCGGTTGCACTCATCGCCCGAAGGGGAAAAATTGTATTTCACAAAGCTTATGGCTTCAACGATCTGGATACAAAAGAGCCTCTTGATCAAAACGGGATCTTCCGGATAGCATCGCAGACAAAGGCCATCACTACAACCGCGGCTATGATGCTTTGGGAGGAGGGCAGATTTTCACTGGAAGACCCTGTTTCCAAATTTATCCCTTCGTTCGCCGATCAGAAGGTCATAAATACCTACAACGCAAAAGACACAACCTTTACGACGATCCCGGCCAAAAGGCCGATTACCATTCGCGACCTGCTGACCCATACTTCGGGCATAGGTTATCCTGCCATCGGCTCGCCGGAAGCAAATGCCATTTACGCAAAGTATAAGATCACCGGGGGCGTCGGTGTGAAGAATCAAAAACTAGCCGATGCAATGACGCGCCTCGGAACTGTGCCACTGTTTTTTCAACCTGGTGAAAAATGGATGTATGGGGTTAGTACCGACCTGCTCGGATACCTCATCGAGATCTGGTCCGGCACAACACTCGACGTTTTTTTCGAGACGCGGATCTTTAAACCTCTTGGAATGAACAACACCTATTTCAATGTCCCGCAAGAAAAGGCGTCGATGGTTGTAAATTTTTTCCAGGAAGGTGATAACGGTATCAAGAAGCAAGACAAGGTGTTTGGTGGCCTTGATATGAATTTCCCCACCCAACAGCACGATTATTTTTCGGGCGGCGGGGGCTTGTCATCAACCATTACCGATTACGCCGTCTTTCTTCAGATGTTGTTGAACAATGGAGAATACAACGGCACCAGGCTGCTTTCACGCAACACCGTGCGCATGATGACCATGAACCAGATCGGCGACCTTTTTTCAACCGGCGAGAATAAATTCGGCTTTGGCTTTGCTATTACCACCGAGAACGGAAGCAGGCTTTCGCCAAGCCAGGCAGGTACGTATGCCTGGGGCGGTGCCTTTTCAACTTCTTATTGGGTCGATCCGAAGGAGGAGATGCTCGTTCTGCTGTACAGGCAAATGTGGGGACCTAATATCGAATCCACCAACAAGGCATTCAGGCCTCTCGTGTACCAGGCAATCAACGATTGAGATGGAGATCTCTCAGGGCCGATTTTAAAAATTTCCCGACGGAAGTTTTTGGGATCTCCTTAACGATCGCATATCCATCCGGGATCCAGAACTTGGCGAAGTTATCCGAAAGGAATTCATTGAGCTCATCGGGCGATATTGTTTTGCCTTCTTTCGGCACCACGTATGCAAACGGCCGCTCCATCCATTTGACATCAGGAACGGCAATTACCGCAGCTTCGAGCACCGAGGGATGTCCCATGAGCGCGTTCTCCAATGCAACGGAACTGATCCATTCGCCGCCGGATTTAATTACATCCTTGCTCCGATCCTTCACTTCAATACATCCGTTTTTGGTGATCGTGACGATATCACCTGTTTTGAGCCAGCCATCGGAAGTGAATTTTCCACCCGGCTCCGGATCGCGGTAATACGCAGCCGCAACATACGGGCCGCGCACTTCGAGCTCTCCCATGGTCTGTCCATCCCAAGGGATAAGACCCGCTTCGCTTCTCCCGCGGATCTCTATAAAAGGAACAGGCAGTCCCTGCTTCGTCGCATACTCGTACTGCTCTTCCTTTGGTGCATGTTCCATGTATCCGGGAACAACAGCCGTAGCGCCTAACGGTGAGATCTCCGTCATGCCCCAGGTATGTAATACGGTAATATTGTAGCGTTCGTCGAATGATTGGACGAGGAACTTCGGCATCGACGAACCGCCGACGAGTATGGTACGCAAAGCGAGCTTGTACTTATTGGGGTTGCTGTCCAGAGTATTGAGGATGTTGATCATGACGGTCGGCACACCACCTGTTATAGTGACCTTTTCGGATTGAAAAAGTCCGAGAAGACTTTCGGCATCGAGATGCGGACCCGGGAGCACCTGTTTAGCTCCAACGAACGTGCAATGAAACGGAAATCCCCATGCGCTTGCGTGGAACATCGGTACGACAGGAAGTGCAACGTCCCGCTCGCTAATGCCGATCCCCGTACAGCTTACCAAAAATGACATCGAATGAAGCATAATGGATCGATGGGAGTACAATACACCCTTCGGTTTACCCGTTGTCCCTGAAGTATAACACATCAACGCGGCCGTGTACTCGTCTCCTTCAAACGGTTCAAAAACGGTATCATCACCACCCGACACAATATCTTCGTAATCCAGGTATCCTGGCGGGACACCATTTTTCGTTTGACGAATAACAATAATGAATGGGATAGCCGTTGCGGATCTGAATTTCTCAAACAATGGAAGCAGTACCTGGTCGACGATAATGACTTTGTCTTCTGCGTGATTTACAATGTATGTGAGATCGTCCGGGCTAAGCCTTGCATTAAGTGTGTGGGCGATCGCCCCCATGCAAGGAACTGCAAAGTATGTCTCGAGGTGCTGATAGTGATTCCAACATAGGGTGGCTACGCGATCACCGCGCCGTACGCCCAACCTTTGCAGGGCTACAGATAATTTTTTTGCACGCTTAGCGAAATCGCGATAAGTATAGCGATGGGTGGTTTTATCCGGAAGCTGGCTCACGATCTCCTTGTCGCCAAAGAGGGTCTCTGCTCTCCGCAAGATGGTCGGAAGCGTGAGCTGATAATCCATCATTAAACCTTTCATGCGATATGGGAATAACGTGTTAGTTCGATAATTTACAATACAAAAGATAAGCGAAAAACCCCTAAAGGTGACAACCAGCAATAACGACAAAACCGGAACGGCGTATAGAAATTACGTTCTGGCGATGCTGACATTAGTCTATGTTTTCAATTTTATCGACCGGCAACTTTTAGTAATTCTCCAGGAGTCGATAAAAACGGAATTATCACTATCCGACACGCAACTCGGGCTTTTATTGGGCTTCACCTTTGCGATATTTTATGTTACCATGGGTATTCCCTTAGCTCGCCTGGCTGACAGGGGGAACAGGAGAAATATCGTGACTGTTTCATTGGGCTTATGGAGTTTGATGACGGCACTGTGTGGTCTTGCGAACAGCTACGCACAATTGCTGTTGGCCCGGATCGGTGTTGGCATTGGAGAAGCCGGTGGCAGCCCGCCGGCCCACGCGATGATTTCCGATTATTTCCCGCCTGGAAAACGTGCAACTGCATTATCGGTTTATTCCACCGGAATATACTTCGGAATGCTGATAGGATATTTGATGGGAGGCTACCTGAACGAGGAGCTCGGATGGCGCATGGCCTTTTTTGTGTTGGGGATACCGGGTGTTCTATTTTCGTTATTGTTCCTGGTTACTGTAAAAGAGCCGCGAAGAGGAGCGATGGATGCGAACGTCCTTCAAACGGAGCATCATTCATTCACGCAGGTGTTGAAGTTGTTGTTTTCGAAGAGCACGTTTGTCTATCTGGCGATTGCAGCAGGCCTTCATGCGTTTTGTATTTATGGTGTATTTAACTGGGTTCCTTCTTTCATGCAAAGGCTTCATGGGATGTCCAAGGCAGAAACCGGCATTACCCTTGGATTGATCGTAGGTGTTGGCGGCATCATTGGAACGTTCGCCGGTGGATTACTAACCGATCGTTTCGCCAGAAATGACAAACGTTGGTACCTGAAAATTCCCGCGTACGCGATCCTTAGCTCGATCCCATTTTTGTGGGGCGGCCTCTACCTGTCGGATCTTGTTTCTTCGCTGATCTGCATGGGTATGTGTAACGCCTTGTATGGCATGTACCTGGGTCCGGCTATCACCGTTGTTCACAGTTTGGTACCGACTTCGATGCGGGCACTTTCGTCGGCGATATTGTTCCTGGTAATAAACCTCATAGGTTTGGGTTTAGGGCCATTGACTGTGGGCGTGATCAGTGATGTCTTAACGCCCTCCTTCGGTAACGAATCCCTGCGGTTTGCGATGTCGAGCTTATTGATCGTGAGCGCCGTGTCGACGCTGTTGTTTTTCAAGGCCGCAGGGAAGATGGTGAAGGATCTGTGATTCTTACTTCCGCGTTCAGAAAATCGATGATAGCGGCATTCACGGCTGCCGGCCGTTCCTGCTGTAACCAGTGGCCGCAGCCCGGTAAGACCAATGCATTTCTCATATTCGGCAGCGCAGCCTTCATGGGGTCAAGACTTCCGTACTTCACTGCGGGCTCGACCCCGCCTCCAATAAAAAGAACTGGCTGTGTGATCTTTTCCCGGTACAATTCTTTCAACGCAGGATAGTCATCGGCCATATTCCTGTAAAAACCCAACGCGCCGGTTATACCTGTTTTCTTATAGGCATTCACGTAGTAATCCAGATCATGCGGACTTAGCCAGCCTGGCAAACTTTCCGGCTCGGGAAATCCATCCAGTAATTTTGCGTCATCAGGAAACTTGCCCATGAATAAAGTATCGACAGTTCCGGGAGGCGCATCACCGGACAGACCGTAGAAGAACAGTCGGAGAAAACGCGCGGGATCTTCGTTGAATTCCGATTCCGTAACTCCCGGTTCTCTGAATTGATTGAACTTCCCACTGCCAAACGACTTGATCCTGGAGGGATCCCTTGGCTCCGGGTAAAACGGGATACTAAGTGACGCGACTGCCTTTACGGTTTGAGGATAGAGCATCGGCATTATCCACATGATATTGGCACCCCAGTCATGACCGATGATAGTTGCCTCTTGCACACCGACATGATCGATCAGGGCCTTCACGTCGCTGGCATGCTGCAACAGACTATAGTCTTTGACGTTTGCGGATACTTCCGATTCACCGAATCCGCGGAGATCGGGCGCTACAGCATGATATCCCGCTTCCGCAAGTGCAGTCAGCTGGTGCCTCCATGAATACCACAATTCGGGGAATCCATGGATCATAACCACTAACGGACCGTCGCCGGCTTCTGCATAATGATACCGGATGCCATTGAGTATAGGATAGCTATGTGTTATTGTTGTTTTATCGAAGACGGTTTCATTGTTTTTCATAAACACGGATTTTGACGAGATGGTCAGGTGAATCTGAAAACGCTTAAGATTATAATGGTAACAAAAATCAAAAGCTGAAGTATCAAGAAAAGACGAGTTCGGGACTGTATGGAGGACAATTCGGCTGGGTCGTTCGTAGTATTCCCGCCTTCGACGAGCGCCTGCACTTTCATCGCGGACGTTCTTCCAAGAGTAAGCCCGTTTACAAAGATCAGTCCGATCAGGCCGAGCTTGATCTTGAACCAGAGCAGTTGAACAAACGACCATTCCGATATCGCCAGCATGCTGATACCGGCTAGCAATACGACTATCATGCCTATCATGCCCGCTTTAAAAAAGCCCCGGATAATGGCAAATGTTGCAATACCCTTTGCGTGATCCTGTTCGTAGATCTTCCAGAACTGATGATAGGCTATAACGTTGGCGAGGGTTATCCCGATGATGATAACGAAGCTTAAAATATGAAATGTCTTAAGGATCAGATAAAGCGTGTGCATATTCTCTGGTGTTAAATGTGTGGAATATTCTCCTGTTACGTAACAACTGCAACAAAAGTTATTCCGGTATCGTAATAAATAGAAAAGTGGTATTAACTTCCTTTTTTATGACAAATTTGCCTGATGGAAGAATTTATTAAGTTGATGCAGCTGTGGACGGATTACCTCAAGGGTCATCCAAAAAGCGACTTCGCAGACTTTTGCCGTTTTTACCTCGCCAACCATATTCAGCAAGCCACGAAGGTGCCGGGCGCTAAGTTGCCTAAACCCACGACTACGGACAGCCTGTTTATGATGACGGTAACGCGAAGCACCCTGTCTTTTTGGGTTTACATGCGGATAGCTTTGAGAGACACTGATCTGCCGGCTATCGAAGACATCATGGTCTGCTCGGCGCTCTTCCAGCTGGGTGAAAGCCGCAAGACCGATGTGATCAATCACGCGATGATGGAGATCTCGACGGGCACAGACATTCTCAATCGCCTCATCAAAAAAGGTTTTGTACATCAACGCGTCGACCCTGATGATAAACGTTCAAAACTGTTGACACTCACAGCTTCCGGAACGAGCACCTTGAAAAAGTGTTTTGCCAAGGCCGGCATGGCCAGGGAATTCTTTCTGGCAGATCTTACTGAGACGGACAAAAAACTAGTAGCAAAGATTTTAGACCCGTTACAAGAGAAACATTCCCGGTTAGCCGTTGCCAGCAAAGGGAAGACTATAGAAGAGATACACGCAGAGATTTTTAAGAAACGCACAAACCACAAGCGCTAAGCGTGAGCTATAGCGGTATCAATTAGAGCAAACAACTACAAAGAGAACCTGACCGCGTCTTTCTAACGTTGGCTGCTGTTGTCTATCAACTTGATCGTGGCCCTGTTGATAACGACCAGTAAATAAGTCCTGGTGGACTCAAGCGGCCACTTAAACTCGATTTTCAATTGTTTCTTTTTGATCGTATATGTCCCTTTATAAGGTGTTATCAATTCTTCCGTTAGCCCCATCAATGAATCATACTCTGACCTCCTGTCCGTATAGAACAGGAAGTCACCTGTTTTTTTGAATTCAAAATACGACTGAAATGATTTTGCTGCTTCCAAAGTATAAAGAAAGATTGTGTCCCGTTCTAACAGTTCGGAACCGGCGCGTATTTCGGTGTGCCATGGTTGTAAAGTCAAATCAATTTTCTGGCCGAAAGTTGAAATGATTCCAGTTAGGAGGAATGATATTGTTAGAATGGACGTGTTCGAGGTCATGATTGGAGTTTGAGTTAGCTGGTCCAGGCCCGTTGAAATAACTAGCGTGTATATTCCATAGCCTCTCTTAATTCTTTCCGGTCGCTTTTCGAGTTCTTTGTTGAGCCAAGGAGTTGTTCGAAGTAACCGCGGGCTTTCTGTTTGTTGCCCATTGCCCGTGAGCTGATTGCCGCACCGTACAGGCCATTGAATCTTTTCGGATGTTGGCTCAGATCATATTCATAAGCCGCCAGCGCTTCCCCCGGCCGGTTCAGGGACAGCAGGAGATCGCCCAGAAGTTCTCCCGCAGGCAACACTTCGCCAGGTGTGACAGGGTGCTTCCCTGTTTTGTATTCCATCGCAGCAGCTTCCTTCATCATGGCCACGGCCTTTTCATTTTCGCCGCGCGCAGCATGTAGCCACGCCTGCGCCGTTGTAATTTGGATCAGCACTTGTCCTGCTTGAAATTTATCGCCTTTATCCAACAGCTTTGCATGAAGTGTCTTGAGTGTCAATATTTCTTGCTCCGCCGATGCAAGGTCCTTCATATGAACAGAACCCAGGGCTTTCGTAAAATGCTGGATGGCGCTTTCCCAGGGAAATGAATTCCAGTCTATTCCGATGGAAGGAGGTTCTATATGAGCAGCTTCTTTCCAATTCCGATTTTCCAAAAGTATCCTGGAGGGGATTGCCATGTTCGCATAGGCAACCTTGAATGTTAGTGGAAAAACCTTCTTGAAGGATTTCATGTAGTCGAGTTGCTCCTGCGCTTTATCGTTGTCGCCGGCCTGCAGATAGGCATACACCAGGTAGTCCATTCCATGCAGCTCCTCATCCCAATGGCCTTCGGGATCCATTCGCTGGCCATAACACTGCGCCGACGATGTGGAGTTTATATTCGAAAGAATAGATTCATCCCAGAGACCCAGGCGGATGAAAATATGGGACGGCATATGCTGCGCATGAGCCGATGCGGGTGCAATTTGAGCATATCTCCTGGCGGTTGGTAAAGCGAGCGATGCCAGTTCGGGGCAGTCGTAAGTATGAATGATGTAGTGAGCGACCCCCGGGTGATTGGGTTGTGTTTGAAATATGGCTTCCAGTATCGGGCCGGCCTTCTTTTGATTGGTGTAATTTTTATCAGCAGGGTCGGCGGTGGCAACCAGTGCCAGTGCATAAAAGATTGCACTCTCGTTGTCATCTGGATATTTTTTATAAACCGCCTCCATTTTCTTTTCATACAACTGCTTTCGCTCGTTGCGGTCGATCGTCTTCCAGTTTTTGTAAAATACCTGTATCGCATCGAGGTAGTCCTGTTCCCGTTCCGATTTGGGGAGGGACTGAGCGGCCTGCAATATCTTATCGCCCTTTACGAGGTAAGCTGTATCGGCTTGCATCCACAATGCATGAAAATTACTCATAGCTACTCCCCAATAGGCCATCACACAAGTGGGGTCGATGTCCATCGCTTTCACAAAGGCTTTTTCGGCCTCTTCGTATTCAAATGAATGTAATAGAGATACAGCGGTCTGAAACGATTGACGCGAATCGCCATTGCAGGCATTTGTGAAAGCAACCTCTCCTAATTCCTGACCTCCGCACAAGGTCATTTCTCCTCTCAGTAAATCGATATCAGAGAGATCGATGTTGCCGGATGAATCCTTCTTTTGACAGCTCATCGCCGATAGCATCGTGAACGTAACAGCAATAAGTTTGACACTCCCGCTATTCACTTTCATATGTTTGAATGTCTTTGTTACTCCTTAATTAAAAGCAGGTCACTTTCGCGTCAGCACCGTCAACAGATCGCTGGTTATTTTAACGATTTCCCCGGAGCCCATAGTGCCCTCGTTGGTGAGCACGACGACCGAGATGTCCTTTTCAGGAAGCATTGCCATAGAGGTGGTACAACCTGGCTGGACTCCGCCGTGCCAGATGACGCCCGGAAATTTCTCGTCGAGACCTATGATCAAGCCAAAGCCGTAGCCGAAACTTTGTCCATCCCTCGTTTTCATCGGAGTCGTCATCGAGTCGAGTGATGCCGGCTTCACCAATGCACCCCGCCAAAGTGCAAACATAAATCGTTCGAGGTCTCCCGTGGTGGATAGCATTCCACCGGCGGGCGTACGATACCCGGTGTTGATGTAGATGGCATTTAAGGGTTTGCCATTGGTAATGTCGTAGAACCGTGAACGATTTGGAATTATCTGCACAGGATTGTCGGGAAGGGTGTTATCCATGCCAGCCGGAGAAAAAATATTATTCTTAACGTATTCGTTAAAATCCTCCCCGGAAGCTTGCTCAACAATGGCTCCCAATAAATTGTATCCATAGGATGAGTATATAAATTTCGTTCCGGGCTCTGCGTGCAGCGAGTCGTTCATGAATAATTCAAGCCCTTCTGAAATTTTTCTGTCGACAATATTAAACTCATCCGCGCCAAGGTAATGATGTATTCCGCTGAGATGCCCAAGAACCTGCCGGGTTGTGATGGGAAACTTCTTGACAGGAAAAGAGGGGACATATTTTTGTACGGGCGCATCAAGGTCGATCTTCCCGCGCTCAACCAATTGCATTACGGCGACACCCGTAAACGATTTGGAAATTGAAGCAAGCCTGTAAACCGTCGTTGTTTTTGCCGGCGTCTGGTCCTCGAGGTCGGCCATGCCGTAAGCCTTTTCCCAAGTGATCTCCGAGCGGGTGCCAATGGCGACAGACATCCCGGGCACTTTGTTTCTTGTTTGGAAAGCCGCGACGACTGAATCGACAGCTGCAATTTTATTTTTTGATAACGTCCCTTCTTTTTGGGTACACGAAGAGATCGCCATGAGTGCTAGCCACGAAATGGCCAGGAGATTTGCACGGCGGGAGGAGGTTAATGCCATATTCTAACTTTTCAAATACAATATACACGTTTTCATTTTCGCGTTGTAGCCATTTTTTTTGACGGCGTATTTGATATACCGAAATAGATGTAATATTTTGTAACTGATTTAAAAGATTGAAGTTCTCATGAGAAGAAGTGATTTGGGGGAATTTGAAGAGGTGGTGCTCCTGGCTGTAGCTGTGCACTCACCGGAAGCCTATAGTGTGGTTATCGCTGAAGAGCTCGAACAGCAAACAGGTAAAACTGTCACAACAGGAGCCGTGCATGCCGCATTACAAAGACTTGAAAACAAAGGCATGGTCACTTCGCAAATGGGAGAAGCAACATCAGAAAGAGGAGGCAGAAGAAAGCGCATTTTTAAAGTGACCGTAGCAGGTAGCCGGATATTGCACGAGGTACGTGGTGTCAGGAACAATCTCTGGAGCCGTATCGCCCCCAGAGCGCTGCCTAAGATCAAGACAACCTGAGCATGTCAACACGAGACCCGAAGCCGCAACCGCCACGCTGGCTCGACAGACTGCTGCGGCGCTTCTGTGCGCCTCACATGCTCGAACAAGTGATGGGCGACTTGCATGAAAGATTCTATCGGAGGGTTGAAAGAGAAGGGGAGGCGCGTGCCAGAAAAATGTATTGGAGGGAAGTAATGGCGTACATGCGGCCTTCTGTCTTCAAACGCAAAATGACTTATCGTACTAAACTATTTTCTGCTGATATGTTTACAAACTATTTCAAAGTAGCCTTCCGGAATCTTCTAAGGAAGAAGATCTATTCGGGTATCAATATCCTCGGTTTGTCCATCGGACTGGCATGCAGCTTCTTTATCGTGTTGTGGGTGATTGACGAAATCAGCCACGACCGGTTTCATGCCAACGGTAATCGTCTGTTTCAGGCATGGCGTCACTTTACCACAGGTGGACAAACCTACACTATGAACTCACTGCCCAAGGGCATTGCCGATGAAATGGGTGTTGAGTTTCCGGAAGTAGAGGCGACCGTGATCACTTACATGGATAAGCAGCTGGTAGTGACAAGCGGTGATAATAACTACCGGGAAACCGGTGGCTACGTGGGAGAGACATTTTTTAAGATGTTCTCTTTTCCATTCATACACGGCAACGAAGAAACGGCACTTCAGGGATTGACATCGGCCGTGATCACCGAACGAACTGCACGAAAGATTTTCGGAGATGATTGGCACAAGGCAGTCGGCCGCAGTATCACCGTCAATCACAGTGAAGAATATACCATTACGGGCGTGGTGCGGGATGTTCCTGAGAACTCATCGTTGCAGTTCGACATACTGCTGCCTGTCGAAGGTTATTTTGCCCTCCACAAGCAGCGGACGCATTGGTATTATATGGCCTACAACGTTTACGCTAAGCTACAGGAAGGAACTTCAGTGGAAACATTCAACAAAAAGCTGGGCGACCTCTTTAACCGGCACGCCGAAGCAAATGATCATCAGATATTCCTTCAGCCTTTCGAAGACATCTACCTGTATTCGTTTTACCGTGACGGCAAGCTTGTTGGCGGGCGCATCGAGTACGTGCGCATCTTCACAGGAGTGGCAATTTTTATTCTTTTGATCGCGTGTATCAATTTCATGAACCTGGCCACAGCACGTTCATCGCAACGTGCGAGGGAAATAGGTGTGCGCAAAGTGATAGGCGCCCAACGACAATCGTTAGTGACGCAGTTCATCACCGAATCTGTCGCGATGGTGTTCATTGCATTTCTGCTTGCAGTCGTGCTGGTCGTAACGTTGCTCCCCGCGTTTAATTATTTGACGGCCAAACATCTAACTCCAGGCAGCCTCAACGGCACATTCTTGTTATGTATCATAGGCGTCGCATTGATGGTGGGAATTGTATCGGGCAGCTACCCGGCGTTGTACCTGTCGTCGTTCAAACCGGTTGCTGTGCTTCGCGGTACCTTCCGGCAGGGGACGGGCATCGCCGCTATCTTCCGAAAGGGTCTCGTGGTATTCCAGTTTGCACTTTCTGTGCTCTTGATCGTTTCGACAGTAGTGGTATACCTCCAGCTCGACTACATGCGCACAAAGGAACTGGGCCTTGAGCGCGAGAACCTGTTGTTCATGGCACGCGAAGGCGCTCTTGTAAACCGGTATGACGCAGTGGCGCAAGAACTTCTGCTGCAGCCGGGTATTGTCAGCGTAACGGCATCGGGACAGAATCCACTGGAGGTCGGCAACAATACACTGGGTGTGGAATGGGAAGGCAAAGACCGCGACAACACGCAGCTCTTCTACATCATTAACGCCCACCACGATTTTGCGAAGACAATGAAGATGGAATTGGTGGCAGGTCGCGACTTCTCCGCAGCTTACGCCGATTCGACGGCCTATATGGTAAACGAAGAGACGGCGAAGATGATCGGTGGTGACGTGGTCGGCAAAATACTGAATGTATATGGCGACAGGGGACTGATCGTCGGCGTTGTGAAAAACTTTAGCATGAATTCTCTCTATTCACCCATCGAGCCGGTGGTAATCCGCTTGAATCTCCAAAGCGCTGGTAATCTATATGTGCGTACTAAGGCCGGGGAAACACAGCAAGCGCTCGAAGGTTTGATGACGGTCTGTCAGAAATTCAATCCGGGTTATCCGTTCATGTATACTTTTGTCGACCAACAGTTCGAAATGAGATATCGGAGTGAACAAGTAACGGCAAAACTCGTGAACGTATTTGCTGTTATCGCGCTGTTTATCTCGTGCCTTGGGTTGTTTGGTTTAACCTCGTTCACCGTAGAGCAACGCACAAAAGAGTTGGGTGTGCGGAGAGTATTGGGAGCAAGTGTAGGGGGCATCGTGGTGCTGCTCAGCAGGGATTTTTTGAAATTGGTATTTATTGGGTTTGTGATCGCGACGCCGGTCACCTGGTATTTGGCTACTCAATGGCTGGAAAATTTTAGCGATCGTATTAAAATAGGGCCCGGAGTGTTTCTTTTGGCTGGGTTAGCAGCGGTCCTGATCGCCCTGGCAACCGTGAGCTGGCAATCTATAAAGGCAGCGGTGGCTAATCCGGTGGATAGTTTGAAGAATGAATAGGCGCGTACCTTGTACTGTCGTCACTTCACCAAAGGCAAAGGTTGAGGGACTGATTTTTCCCACGCCGCATATTTTTGTTTCAAGCTTGAAAAGACCGTTGCATTTTCTTCCTTCAGGTCATTCTTTTCCTGCTGATCATCTGCGAGATTGAAAAGATACTCGCCCTTTTCATCCTGAAGGTATTTCCAGTCACCCATGCGCATAGCTTTTTGTTTCGTGCGCTGAGATGTTCTCCAATATAAGGTTCGCTCGATGTTGCCTGTTTTCTTCGTTAACACAGGTATCAGGTTGATGCCATCAAGGGGAAATGTTTTCACCGCCTTGGCGCCGGCGAGTGCGAGGATTGTCGCCGTCCAGTCCATGGTCACGGCGACCTGATTCGTCACCGATCCCGGAGTGATTTTCTCCGGCCACCGGACAAACGCCGGAACTCTTATTCCTCCTTCCCATAAGGTGCCCTTTGCCTGCGAAAGCCCACCGTTGTCGGAGAAGCGCTCTCCACCATTGTCGTTGGTGAAAATCACAACTGTATTTGACGACGCGTAACGATCAACCGCTGCCATGATCTTTCCGACGCCATCGTCGAGACTTTTCATCATAGCCGCATAGGTTTCCGCTGATCCGCCCGCCCGGTAATCAAGAGAGTCCGGATAGGCGGAGTCATTCGGGCCCTGCCATGGCCAATGTGGTGCATTGAAATTGATCACCAGAAAAAATGGCTTGCTGTGTTTAGTACTTATGTATGAAACCGCCTTTTCAGAAATGAGCTCAGTCAGATAACCCTGTGGATAGACGGGCGAATCATTTTCCCATAGATCATGATTTCCCAGGTCGCCCTTGTGTGAGATGTAATCGGAGGATCCGCTGCGAAAGCCGAAGAAATATTCAAATCCATTTTTGACCGGACTATGTTCGGGCTGAACACCGAGGTGCCATTTTCCAATGAGCGCAGTTTGATAGGAAGCATTTTTTACAAGCGTACCAAGCGAGGGAATTTGGTCGGTAAGGCCGTAGCTGATGTCATGCTTTGAACCTGTGAGGGGTTCCATCAAACCTACGGGTGTTCGTGCAGGATAGCATCCCGTCAAAAAACCGACACGTGTCGGTGTGCATAGCGGTCCGGCAGCATACGCGTTCACAAACTTCATACCCTGTGCAGCCAGTTTGTCAAGGTTGGGTGTTGCATATCCCTTCCTGCCATAACCGCTCAGATCGCCATAGCCCATATCATCCGTCATGATGTAGATAATGTTGGGCTGTTGTTGCGCCAGCAGTTCCAAAGGCAACCCGAAGACGATAAGAATGAGCAGGCGCAGAAGGTGAGTGTTCATTGTGATGTTGACGAGTTCGTGGCAAACGATGTATTCCTGAGAGAAGGTACCGAAATAGCGCGAAACTAACCCTACTCATTCTTCAAAACCTCCGCCGGATTACTCCTCGCTGCCTTCATCGTCTGTGACCCGATCATAATGAATGCGATCAGCGACACCGCCAGCAAGCCAACGAACAGCTCGGCAATTTGCACCGGTGTGTGATAGGGAAAATTAGTGAGCACAACCTTTTCGAAGAAGACGTAGGTTACCGGCAGCGCAATGAGCGCCGATATCGACAACAGCACTATAAAGCCACGGCTCAACAGGTATATAAGGTTGCCAGAGCTGGCGCCCATCACTTTTCGGATGCTGATCTCTTTTAGTCTTGTCTCGGTTGTGAATATTACCATTCCAAACAAGCCCATCGATGCGATGGAAATAGTGAGGAATGAAAGGAAGCCTATGATCTTGATCATGGTGGAGAATTCGCTGTATGCACCTTCAATCGCTTCGTCATAGAATTCAGCCTGAAATGGGTGAATACGATCGACCTTCTTCCATGCGGACTCGATCTTGGCGACGGTCGCCGGCATGTCATTGCTTTGTATTTTGGCATTAATGACTGCCCTGTCTTCCGGCGTCCAGAACATGAGTGCCACGGGCTCGATGACGTTGTCGACCTTGCCGTAGTGAAAGTCTTTCATGACTCCGACAATGGTCATTTTGTGTCCATGTCTTCGGAAATTACTGAACGTGACTTCCTCCCCGATTGCATTCCCGGGGTCGTTGTTACCTATGTTAAATCGTTTTAGGAATTGCTGATTGACGATCACTTCCGTGGCGGCCTCAGCTGTCGTGGGTCGTGCGACAAAATTTCCCCCGGCGGCGAGGGTGTGTTCATGCAGGGTCAGGTAGTTTTCGTCAACGTGGTTGGTCATGACCAGCGCAGAGTCGCGCGAGTCTTTGTATTTCATATAGCCGCCCCAGGCATTTCCAATGCTGGTAATTATTAACGAACGGGACAGTGCGGTTACTTCCGGCATCTCGCTCAGTTCCTTGAGAAGCTCATCGGGTTTGTTACCCTGCGTATCAATGTTCAGGATGTTTTCTGTTTTGAATCCCAAATCGAATGCAAGTATGCTTTTATACTGCACATAGCCGACTGCGGTTGTTGTTATAAAGATCAGTGTGAGCGTGTATTGAATCACCACGAGGGCACGTCTGAGTGTTATGTGTTTGAATACTTTCACCGTCGACACATTTCTGAGCGCATTGATCGCGTTGACTTTTGAAAAGAATACTGCAGGCATGAAGCCGGCGATAACACCGACAGTG
This sequence comes from Cyclobacteriaceae bacterium, assembly GCA_035318625.1. Taxonomy (GTDB): domain Bacteria; phylum Bacteroidota; class Bacteroidia; order Cytophagales; family Cyclobacteriaceae; genus ELB16-189. The sequence continues at coordinate 135,798 of DATHEL010000008.1, read as the reverse complement.
ACCGAAAACGCGATAAACACTGCGACCATGGAAGGAGTAAGCTCGAGCTTGACGGTACGCTGCATCTCCGGAGCCATGTTTATCAACTCCGGCCGCAATACGATAAATATGAAGTAAGAAAGAACAAGGGCTGCCAGGGAGATCATGATCGCCTCGGCGAGGAACTGCAGCCTTATCTGGCTCTTTCCGGCGCCGATAGCTTTGCGAAGACCTACTTCCTTAAAGCGGCGCATGGCACGGGCGATCGAAAGATTAGTGTAGTTGAAGCAAGCAGACAATATCACAACGAGTGCAAGCCCGCCGAGTATCCAAAGCACAACTGGAGACATGTGAGGGCCCGTGGAGCGAGCGCCCTCGGAGCGACGAAATTCTTCGCCGACCACGACGTTGTATAAAGGAAGAAGTTCGAGTTGGATCCTGGTGTTCTCTTCGGCGATATTTTCCTCCTTCGCAATTGCATCGAGTTGCGACTGGATTGAGGCCATGTCGGCATTTTCCGGCAGCAGGAGGTACACGTAGGACGACATCATCGTCCATTTTTCGAAGTTCTTGTCTTTCTTGTTGAGCTGCTCGGCCGTCGACAACGATACGAGTGCTTCGAAGTTGATGTGTGAAAAGAAGGGAACGTCCTTCATTATACCGGTAACCTGGTAATCGAATGTATCGAACTTGATCGCCTTGCCCAGCGCAGGTTCGTTGCCGAATAGCTTCTTCGCTGCCGTCTCTGTGAGAACGATTGAGTAAGGATCTTTCAGCGCCGTATCGGGATTGCCTTCCAGCATCGGAAATGTAAAGATCCTGAACAGCGACGGCTCGGCCCAGTAGCCCTTGACAGGAAGAATATTGTCGCCAACCTTCGCATCCTTCGAAAAGTCGTTGCGCACAATAGTCACTTCTTCGATGCCGGTCACTTTCTCCCGGAGAAGCTTTCCGGTCTTTGTCGATGTGGATGCATACTTGCTGCCTTGTTCACGATTGGAAGTCAGTACGTTGGTGACGCGATAGATCCTCTCACCATTCTTATTAAACTTATCATACGAACGCAAATCGAGCACGAACGCGATCAGTAGTAACCCGACGGACATACTGATGGCCAGGCCAACGATATTGATGGATGAGAATAGCTTGTTGCGAATTAGATTGCGTGCAGACGTTTTGATGTAGCTTCCGATCATGACTCAAAGTAACGCAACTGAACTGTGTCAGGCCGGCTATTCCTCACGTACTTTCCTGAGTGGCCGATCGATTGGTCCGAATGACGGTTTTTAGGGCGCGAGTTCAGTCTTTTCCCAGCCATTCCTTGAAGTCAGAAGCCCGGTCGCCACTGACGGCAACTTCCTGTTTTGTTTTTGGCATCAGGTCCAGATTAAGTTTTCCCGCCGAAATCGTATGTACCATTTGAATCGAATTCAGAGACACAATAAATTGCCTGCTGATACGAAAGAACTGTTTAGGATCGATGATCTGCATAAGTTTATCCAGGCTGTAATCAATCGGAAGAATTGCACCATCTGTTGTAACCAGTAAAACTGTTTTTTCCTCCAGGTAAAAGTATGCGATACTTTCAGTTTTGACCGACCTGATCTTTGTCCCAACGGTTATCATAAATCTGTCCTTGAACTGCGGACTACTTTGTTGCGTTAAGTGTTTGATCAGCTTTCCGATATCTACTTGCATTGATCCCGCTTGCAATTCATTGTTGCTGGATCGTAAAGACTTGAATTTGTCGAGCGCGGCAGCAAGTTCCTCGTAGTTAACAGGTTTGAGCAGGTAATCTATGCTGTTAACCTTAAACGCCTTGATCATGTATCCATCGAAGGCCGTGGTAAAGATTATCGGAGTCGTTAAATTCAATTTGCGGACAATTTGAAAGCCGTCACCATCTTCAAGATGGATGTCCATGAAGATCAGATCAACAGGGGTAGTCGAATGGGTTTCGAACCAGGACATTGCCTCGACTACGGAGGAGATTTGAGCAAGCACATTGATCGAAGCATCGTACTTTTTTACCATCGAAATCAGCCGTTGAGCTGTCAATCGCTCGTCTTCGATGACTATGACATTCATATCAGCGGAATTTTTACGGTAAACAGCTCGTCCTCTTGTTGGATCTGTACGGGCCTTTCGGTAAGAAGGCGATATCGATTTTTAATATTAGCCAAACCGATCTTTGTTGATGTGACTCTTTCAAGCTCGCTTCTGGGTCTAATGGGGTTGCTAACCACCAGGTAATCGTTTTTAATCAAAATCGTGACAATTAGAGGGTCTTTTTCCGACATACGATTATGCTTAACACAATTCTCGATGAGAAGTTGCAGGGTCAATGGAGCAATCTGATATTTTTCAGCCTCCTGCTCTGTTATAGTGATCTTTACATCGAATTTATTCTCAAACCTGATCTTTAAGAGGAAGGCATAAGACTCAAGGAAGTCCAACTCTGTTTTTAAATCAACGGTGTCGTTGTCCTTTTGCTCAAGAATATAACGGTATGCCCTGGACAGTCGATCGATGAATTTTTCAGAAAGGTTCGCATCAACATGAACGAGAGAGGACAGTATGCTCAGGCTGTTGAAAAGAAAGTGCGGGCTGACCTGATTCTTCAATGCTTCAAATTGGGCCAAGGCATTCTCCTTCATAAGTTGCTCCGCCTGAATTTCCATATTGCGCATTCTAAAATGTGACTTGCGATTCAGGATCAGATAGAAAATGGAAATGGAGGTGACAAGAGTAAGCGCGTAATTTGCTCGTCCCAATGCCTGCCACAACGGCGGCGGCCCAGTACCAGGTTTGCGAGTATGCATCTGACTAGCCGGCTCGGCCAGCATATGCCAGATCTTGTAGTTAAGCTTGAAAAGAAGTTGTGATAATACGACTGCCAGTGCGGCAACCACAATGGACAAAGCAATTGTTCCGATACGCAGCTCAAGTATGCCTGGACCCACCAATTTTTCGGCTCCGTCAATAATGCGATCAATGCCTATGATAAGCAGAGCATAAAATACGAAATGCACAATTGCGGGTAAGGCAAAGATCTGAACATTCGTCCAATGTTCGAAGGGGATGTTAGCGGCAATTGTAATGGGGTAATAAATACATAGCACCGTCAGCGCCAGATATATCGCTCGTCTAAAACTTATCTTTCCCTGCTTTGAATCAGTCATGTAAATGGCAAAGGTACAACAGGCATGGAAAAGCGTGTTTTTTTCTTTGGGCAACCAGTTGGCGGAAGTATAAAGGGCTCGGTCGCGATTTTAGGATTTTAGCTGTTTTCGCTAAATTGATGTGATCCAATCGCATCTTTATGTTCACAACTGCATTTCGTACCGCTATCCGCCATCTGCTAAAGAACAAGATGGTTCCGTTCCTCAACATCTCAGGTATTTCAATTGGTGTCGCCACTTGTTTGACGATCGTCATTTGGGCAGAACGGGAATGGTCGTTCGATGATTTCCATCCCAATGTTGAAAGCAAATATCGCATATGGAATACTTTCAAAAGTGAAAGTGAAACATTCTCACAGGCTCCGTCGGGTATTGCTTTAGGAGCACAACTGCCGCATCACATTCCGGCGATCAAAAGTGCATGCCGGGTATTTTACGGAAGCGCCAAGGTCAGTTATCAAGACAAGACTTTCTTTGAACAGCGGTCATGTATTGTAGATTCAAGCTTCTTCAATTTTTTTGGCTTCAAGCTTTTGGTTGGCGACGCTCAAAGGTTGCTTAGAACGCCGAATGAAGTGGTGATCACTGAAAGTATGGCCAGGAAATATTTCGGCAGTGTAGAAGAGGCTATGAACAAGGTGATCCTGATGGATAACGACCCGATGAACGTGAGCGGTATTTCTGCAGATCCGCCGTTGAACTCTCACATTCAATTCGATTTTCTTGTGCCTTATGCACGACTTCATAAGATAGCGTTAGAGCAATACAAGACGGACTTCAGTGATGCATGGGTCGGAGGATGGCCACATACTTATGTGGAAATCATCGATGCTTCGAAGAAAATCGACGTAGAATTGCTGGTGAACGAAGTTGTTGCCCGATTCTCGAAGAAAGACTGGGAAGAGAATAAGATGTCGTATCAGTATTTCATGCAGCCTGTACGCGACATTCATTTGCAGTCGTCGCTGCGGTATGACTCCCGGAATAACGGCAGCCTCGTTACTGTGCGTGTGTTCATTTCGGTAGCAGTTTTTATCTTACTACTTGCCTGCATCAATTACATTAATTTGATGACGGCAACGGCGCTTCAGCGCTCGAAGGAAATTTCGTTGCGGAAAGTTGCCGGCGCGACCCGGCGTCAGCTCATGCGTCAATTCTTTGTTGAGACTTTCGTTGTTACGTCGACATCGGTTGTATTGGCCCTGCTGATCTTGCTGGGTTCGCTACCTGGCCTTTCGGCGTGGATGGGACAAGTGTATGAGTTATCATTCACGTTGAGCTCCGTTCTTATTCTTTTTGGATTCGTCCTTACGCTTTCGTTGTTGTCGGGATTTTATCCTGCAATCGTACTTTCATCTTTCCAGCCTATCACAGCTCTGCGCGGCCGGTTTGCACAGAGCAGTGCGGGTAGAAATGCGCGTAAAACATTGGTAGTACTGCAGTTCGCGATATCTACAGTGCTCCTGATCTCCATACTTGTGGTCGGCCAACAAATGACATTCATCAGGAATATGCCGATCGGTTACAATGCCGATGCCGTGATAACTGTGGACTTCGACGGTGATCAATCTGTTCAGAAGAATTATCAGGCTATACGGAACGAGCTTCTTGGTGTTGCACATATAACGTCAGTTACAAGACATTCGGGCACTACCGTTGGCGGACTTGGTAATGGATGGATCACTACGCGCAACAATGAAGGCAAGGAAGTAACAACAAGCATCTATCGGCTCGGCGTGGATGCAGATTACTTTGAAACATACGGAATGGAGCTCGTTGCCGGCCGCTCTTTCGAAAGTGGCACAGAAGATTCTACGAGGTCGGTCATGATAAACGAGGCAACTGTTAAAAATGTCGGGTGGCCATCGGCACAGGAGGCTATCGGCAAGCCATTCGGCTCCGGCGATAATACCCGTTATGTGATCGGTGTGGTGAAAGATTTTCACTTCGAAAGCCTGCACAAGCGTGTCGAGCCGGTTCTCATCGGTCACGTTCGCGGTGGATCCAGCATCTCCCTTCGCGTCGAACGGTCGCACATTCGTGAAGGCATTGATCATCTCACGCAAGTATGGTCCAAGCTGGTACCCGGTGTTCCACTTCAGTATTCATTCATCGATGAGTTGCTAGAAAAACAGTATGCTGCCGAACAGAAGATGGCATCGATCTTTTACATCTTCGCAGGCATCTCGTTCCTCATCGCCTGCATGGGATTGTTCGGTCTTTCAACGTTCATGATACAGCAGCGTGTTCGTGAGATCGGGATACGAAAGGTACTCGGTGCGCAAGTGGCTGGTATTGTATTCTTGTTGACTACCAACTTTTCGAAGCTGGTCGTGATCTCAACACTGGTAGCCATTCCGTTTGGATGGTTCGCAATGAAGAAATGGCTTGAGACCTTCGCATACCACACCACTATTTCCTGGTGGACGTATGCATTGGCTGTCGCCATACCAGTTTTAATTGCGGTCGCGACCGTGAGCTTTCATTCGATCAAAGCTGGGCTGGTCAATCCCGCGAAGACGTTGAGATCGGAATAAGGGTTGTAAGGTGGCAGCTGATTGAATTAATGGCTGGTTGCTGCGAGTGGATTGAACTCGCCTTGCTCACGACCGAATTTGAGCCATCCATCCACGCGATGTTTCTCTTTTGTCGTTCCCTCTCTGATTGCGTACTCGTTAGACGACGAGTCGTAGTAATAGTCATCCATCCATTCGCGGAACCTGGCAGCGGTTGACTCGATTGCATCCATTATGTATTCAATCTCCTGGTCCGTCATGGTAGGATGAATAGAGATCCTGATCCAGCCAGGTTTGGACGACTGGTCTCCGGAACGAATGGCTCTCCATATCTCGTGAGACCGCTCCCGGTCAACATTCAGCAACCGGTGGCCATATGTACCGGCACAAGAGCATCCACCCCTCGTTTGTATGCCGAATTTGTCGTTAAGCAATCTGACGATCAGGTTATAATGCGCGCCTTTTACTATGAATGAAATAATGCCCAGCCTTTTCCTCGCATCGCCCTGTAATATTGTCACATTCGTCATTTCTGAAAGACGGGTGAAAGCAATTTCCAAGAGCTCTTCCTCACGCTGAAAGATATTCGTGATACCCATCTCTTCTTTCAGGCGGATGCACATGGCGGCTTTTATTCCTTGCAGGACAGGAGGCGTTCCGCCGTCTTCCCGCGACTCAACATCAGTAACATACTTACGCGCCTTCCATGGATTGCTGTACAGAATGGTCCCTCCGCCAGGGTGGTCCGGAACGGCATTGTCATAAATTCTTCGATTGAAGATGAGCACACCGGGCGTACCAGGGCCACCCAAAAATTTGTGCATCGAAAAATAGATGCCATCCAAGCGGGCATCAGGGTCTTCGGGATGCATGTCGATCCGGACGTACGGCGCTGAACTGGCGAAGTCTACAAAACATAAGCCGTCATGAGCATGGATCAGCTTTGCAATTTCATGATAGGGTGTTTGTATACCAGTTACATTCGAGCAGGCTGTTACCGCAGCGATCTTATTTTTTTTGGATTTGTATTCCGAAAGAAGCGTTTTGAAATGTTCAAGGTCAACATTACCACTTTCCGTTTGAGCGATTATCTCTACGTCCGCGATCGTTTCAAGCCACGAGACATGATTGCTGTGGTGCTCCATGCTGGTCACAAACACAACTGGTCTTAATGCCTCGTCTATTTCCGGGGATTTTCCATCCAGCATATAGCCCACCGATCGCTCCGCTATTCTCAGGCCTAACAGCCGCTGTAGCTTGTTGACAGCCGATGTCATTCCACTACCACAGAAAATCAGCACGTCATCCTCGGTTGCGTGCACATGCTCTTTGACAACAACTTTGGCCTCTTCGTAGGCCATTGTCATCAGCGTCCCGGTGGTGGTGGTCTGTGTGTGGGTATTGGCGAAAAAAGGCGTTACCTCATTCAGCAAACAGTTTTCAATCGGCCGGTATCCACGCGCACTTGCCGTCCAGTCTGCGTAGATTATTTCCTTTTCTCCCGACGGAAAACAGAATTTCTTGCCACGGCCGACGGTGTTTTCCCTGAACGGCTCAAAATAATCTTCCAGTGAACCGGCGGTCATTTCGACGCTGACTTTGCCGGGTCGCCTCCGAACAGGTCGTGAGGCGCAATATTGATCACCGGCGCCAGGAACCGGACCATCAGGAAAAATATCACGATAAAGGAAAACACAACAGCTAATTGTGCACCGGATGTACGCTGGATGGGCTGCCTTGATTTCACGTCACAAACTTCTCCGGGGCAATACTGCGCCTTCTCGCCATACATTACCCGGTAAACCTTACACGCCAGGCAGATTCCAAACACAGACTCAAAAAACAAAAAGACAAGACAGAGAAGGCAGACAATGCCGGTAAACGGACCGGTCGCATTGATGACGACCAGCAAAACAAACATAGCGCCGGATAAGATGACGCCGATGATCCATGCAAATTTCTTTTGCTGAGCGCCCACGTACTCAGGCACCTGGTTGCTCACGATCAGTCGGCCAACGATCAGTGAAGGTGAGAATTTGGGATTGATAAACACCCGGATTGTGAAATCAACCAGAAAAAGTACGATCGCGTACTTGATCATTCTGAAGTCACCCTTAAATATAATGAGCATCAGCGCGGTGTATATGATAAGAAACATTATTCCCGCCGCTGCCCTTATTTCGCGCTCATTCAGGACGGGGATATTATATCCGGGTACATTCTCACCAAACTGTATTACGTTTTTCATTCGGGGTGGGGTTTCAATATTTAAAACGCAGGTCATCGCGTCTTGTTCTATAAAAATAGGGAGGTTGCGGTCATTTGATGACATTCAATGATACATCGACGTATATTCTACGGAACCGGTCGAAATACCATGAAATCTGTCGAGGAGGATTTTCCGGAGCCTACTCGACGTTTTTGGGGCACCCTGGAAGGATTATCAACTAATGCCTTCCAAATTTTTCTGACCCCACGCGTATTTCGCAGGATAAGTAGCTCAAATATTTAGAAATCCCGGTTAACGACCAGAGGGAGATTTCCGGTTATCGCGTCAATGGAATACCTTCATAGAAGGAAAACAAATGTTCGCAAACAAACGCACCGTTTACTTACTGTTTTGTGCAGCCTATATCGGGGCCCTGGTAGTCGAGAAACCGGTTTACACTGGTGAGACTGTGGTGGATTGTTTTTCCTATTTGGGTACGATTTTCACACATCTTTTGCTTTTTGGTCTCCTGATCTTCGGCAATCGTTCATTTTTAATCCCCAACCTGTTAGAGAAAAAATTCTTCGGGGCGTATGCCTCTGCATTGGTCGGTTTGATCGTTTTGTATGCAACGTCCATGAGCCATTATAACAGTTTCCTCCACGAGACTGTTTTTCACGATGAGGTGACTCAGGCCAGCGGCGGGTATTGGGATAACCTTATTTACGGAACGTGTTGTACGGTAATTACGTCGATGCTGTACATAACACAGAAGTGGGCCGAACAGCAGGAACAGGTTAAAAATAGCCAGATCAATCAGCTTCAGACAGAATTAAAATACCTGCGTTTACAGATCAATCCACATTTCCTTTTCAATGGTCTCAACACCGTATATGGGTCTATTGATATCAGCAACACCCACGCTAGAAATATGCTTGTCCAATTTTCCGATCTCCTGAGATACAATTTGTACGAAGCCGACGTGGATATGATTGCAATCGATAAGGAGATCAAACACCTCCGCAACTATGTGGCACTGCAAAAGGCCCGCAGCAACGAAAACATGGAAGTTAAGCTGGACTTCAATTACGCTGACGGGTCCGTTAAGGTCGCTCCGTTGATCTTCATGGCCTTTATAGAAAACGCATTCAAGTATGCTTCCAGAGACGAAAAGTCTGTCAACCGGATCATAATCTCCCTGAAACAGCAGCCGGGAAAAGTAGATTTTATCTGTGAGAATACATACGATGAGGGGGTGTCGTCGCCAGGTGGGATTGGGCTCACGAACGCCACACGAAGACTTGAATTATTATACAAAGATCGCTATCAGTTGGATATCAAAGACGAAAACAATATTTACCGGGTTCAACTGACACTCACGCTATGAAGAAACTCACCTGCATGATCGTCGACGACGAGCCGGTAGCCAGAAAGATCCTCCAGGAGTTTACTGAACAGGTGCCATTCCTGGATCTGCTGGGTAAGTTTGAAAGTGCGATGAAAGCCGAGGAGTTCCTTAAAAGCAATCAATCCGACCTTATTTTTCTCGATATAGAAATGCCGAAGGTATCCGGCTTGCAAATGCTCAAGCGGACCAATATTGAATCAATGATCATTCTGACGACTGCGTTCCCTCAATATGCCCTTGACGGATACGAACTCGATATTATCGATTACCTTCTAAAGCCGTTTGCCTTGCATCGCTTCCTCAAGGCTGTACAAAAGGCAAAGGACTTCTATGAAATGAAGACGCAGTCCGGCAGCGCATCGCCACCGTCATATATTTTTATTAAAAGTGAAAAGCGAATTGAAAAAGTCGAGCTGAGCGATATTCTTTATGCTGAAGTGCTTGGCAATTATGTTACTATTTGCACTGAGCGGAAAAAGATCATTGCGTACCTCACGATGAAGAGCCTTGAAAGTCAGCTGTCGGATGCGGATTTTATTAAGATACATCAGTCTTTTCTCGTGAACCGGTCTAAGATAGAATCGGTGGAGGGGAATGAATTGAAGGTGGGGACGAAGTCGCTGCCGATCAGTCGGAATTATAGAGATAGGGTGACGAGCCTGATAAATAAAAGCTTGTTGAAGAGGTGAATAATTTGAAGAAGTAAAAAATAGACAATGCGTAGTTTTATTGTAGTAATATCTATTCTGGCCATCCTGGCCGTAAGGGCGCAGACGGTGACCGGGCCTGCGAGGTGGGAGTCCACCATTCGGAATTTCGAACAACAGGATATCAAGCATCCGCCGGCAAAGGGGTCGAACCTGTTCGTCGGAAGCTCATCCATCGCGATCTGGCATGACATTAACGAAAGTTTTCCCGGCTTCGGCGTTTTGAATCGCGGCTTCGGAGGCTCCGATTTTTTGGATCTGCTTTATTACGTCGATCGGATTGTGATACCTTATGCGCCTTCGAAATTGTTTGTTTACGAGGGTGACAACGACCTCGCCACCGGAACGGAACCCGACGTCGTTTTGCAAAGAGCTATTGAATTCCGTAATGTAATAGCGAAGAAACTTCCGTCGACGGAAGTCGTATTTATCGCCGCAAAGCCAAGTCCATCGAGATGGGCATTGAAGGCCAAGTATGAGAAGTTCAATGAAGAGTTGAAGAAGTATTCTGCTAAGACAACGCTTACTGAATTTGCCGATGTGTGGTCGCCCATGCTCGACAAGCGGGGAGTGGTCTTGAAGCACATCTTCGGCGAGGATAGCCTGCACATGAACAAAGAGGGTTATGTTATCTGGGAGAGCGCGCTAAGGCCCTATTTGAAAGCAATGAAATAATCAGACTGAAGAGAAATCAATGGGGGATCGTATCCGATCCGCGCCAACTCTGAACAAAAAAATTGATCCTATAGCAGACCGAGTTTTTTCAAAAACTCGTCTGTTCGTTCCATAATCTCTTCGTCGAATAACCGGGAATATTTTTCGTTCCCTTCACCAAGGTAATGTTCCCGCCTTGGAAATGTTTGCACTTCGAAGACGTTTCCGGCGGCTTGCATATCGCGCTGAAAGTATAAAACCACCCATGGATACACGGTATGGTCCTGCTCACCGTGAAACGCGAGGGCGGGAGGCAGGCCCGTTTTAATATTATGTGCCGGCGATATTGACCATATCTTTTCCCGTTGTTTTCCCATCAACATATCGCACCAGACTTCCAGAGTGTTTACCGTGCCGGAGTATAACAGCATGGCGCATGGCGTCGGGTCGATCTTCGGGTCGTCGGTCGATTCATTTACATCGATCATCGCGGTCGATAGCGTGAGGTGTCCACCAACTGACTGACCGCCGGCAACGATCTTTTTCGGGTCGATACCGAATTCGGATGTGTGCGTCTTCACCCATCTCAGTGCCGAGCGCGCGTCCATCACGCACTCGACGGGTGTTATTCCGGGATGAGGCGAATTTCCTTGTTTGTCAACCGACAGTCTATACTGGAAGGAGAATGTAACAATGCCTTTGGCGGCGAATCTCTTACAGGCTCCGAAGAATTCATCAGGGTTCCCGAAAGCCCACCCACCTCCGTGAAAGAAGGCTATCGCGGTTTTATTTTTGTTGTTGTTCAAAGCCGCGGGTGGTGTGAAGATGTGGACCACGAGATCCGTTGAGTCTACGTGCTTATAGATCTTGGCGCTATATCCGACAGAGTCACGTTGGGCATACACGAAAGACGATCCCAGGATCAAAATAAGTGCAGAAAGGAGGATTGTTTTCATGATCTGGTCTTTTGCTAGCAGTTATCGCGGAATTGAGCGAATTTACGTGTACCCTCTCCAAAATTCCAAGCATGAAAAATACAGTATTGATGATAATCACGGCATTCGTGTGCTGTGTTCAACAATCGGAAGCGCAGCCAAACCTTGATGAAATAAAGAAGCGGGTTGCCAAACTTGACAGCGAAAATTGGGCCCAGCCCTATCGCGGCCTCTTTAACTCCGATGGAGTTCAAGAGGGAGTGTTTCAAATTAACTCCACTGGGGTTGCAACAAAGCCGGTAAAGAAAGCAGCGGAGGTTTTTTTGGAATCCCTGTCCCGGCAGCAACGCGCGAAAACCAAATTTCCTATTCTGGATAGTGAATGGCAAAAGTGGTCCAATATCGACAATGGTTTGTATGCGCGGCAGGGAATTAGCTTAAAGCAAATGTCGAAAGAACAAAGAGTATTGGCTTTCAACCTTATGCAGGCGGCCTTAAGCGCAAAGGGCCTGCAGCTGAGCAAGGATATCATGAAAACCGATCAGACACTTAGGGAGCTCAACAATGACGCCCCGATTTATGACGAAGACCTCTATTTTTTCTCGATCATGGGCACCCCATCCATGTCTGAACCCTGGGGATGGCAGATCGACGGGCATCACCTGGTTATTAACTACTTCATCTTGAATGACCAGGTCATCATGACACCTGTCTTTATGGGAGCTGAACCCGTCATCACTACGTCCGGGAAATACAAGGGCAATATTCTATTTCAAGACGAACAGAATATTGGGCTGAACTTCATGCGGTCTCTTTCGATTGAACAGCAAGGGAAGGCGACGATGTCAAAAGACAAAAATAAAAACAGCATTCAGGCGGAGGCCTTTTCCGACAATAAAACATTTGACTTTCAGGGTTTAGTTGGTTCGTTGATGACGGCAGATCAAAAAGAAAAGCTACTCAGCCTTGTGAATCAATATATTTCTAACATGGACGAGGGGCATGCCAGGATTAAAATGGAGGAAGTGGAAAAGCATTTTAACAACACCTGGTTCTCATGGATTGGCCAGCTCGACGACAATGCTGTTTTCTATTATCGGATACACAGCCCCGTAATATGGATAGAATTTGACCACCAGGTAGCGGTGGGTATCAAGGGAAGTCGCGATCCAACCCGAAATCATATCCATACCATAGTAAGGACGCCAAACGGAAACGACTACGGAAGGGATTTGCTCAGGCAGCATTTATTGATGCATCACAGGCAAGAGTAGATTCTGACAAATTTGAGAGACATTCCCAAAATGACGAGCACGTATAAGGTTCGAACAAATTACTTTTCGCGTTGGTGGACCTGGACGAAAAAGGTAGTGTTATGCGCACTATTACACTCTTCTTCACAGCACTTGTGTTAAGCGAACAACATATTGGCATTAAGGCTCGATATTCAGAACTCCTTTGCCGGTCGCCACGTCGAGAGGCACCGACACATGGTCGTGTATCAGGAACCACGTGTCCCCTTTTTTCTGAAAACACGTAGTCCACCGTACCCAGTAGCCGGTTTTACGACCATTGCTCAGAAGTCCGCTGATCCGGTTGAGGCTTCGTCCGACCGCTAACGTATTTTCAATGACGAGTGTGAGGTCGCGGATCTCGTACCCCAACGGGTACTGGTAAGCGGCGAAGACGTTGGTCCAGTTTTTACGTTTTGCTTCGGCCCCCATGTGTTGCAGGGGTGCCTCGAGATCAAATGAGATATGATCAGGGGCGAAGATCGCCATGACCTTTTCGAGATCCTTGCCACGAATGGCTGCCGCGTATTCCTCGACTCTTTCCCGAATTGCTTTTTCGTCGGCGGAATATTGATTGCTGTCGTTTTTCATAGTTGTTACTGTTTAAATGGATCATACGCTAACAAGTTGTAGCAGCTTGCTCACCGCTATGGAGTCCAATTTAAATCAAGGTATTGGATTTTATGCAGCAGGATTTTTCAAGTGAGTACGGAAATCGCCGATACTCAAAAAATACTCAGGTATACGAAATAAAAACAGATAAAAAATCCTGCGATTAAGACCACAGCAGACTGCGAACAAAATTGTGATAAATAATTCCATAGAGCATTTTATAAATGTAAAATATACATTTATAAAGATGAGCTTATTTCCGTTAAGATCAAGGGGAAAATTGTTATCAAAAAAGGAAGGGATTGCATGAGAATGCAATCCCTTCATGACGGCCAGCCGCGCTCAACAAATCAACTTTTCTTCTTCTTCGCATTCTTTTTGCTTTTCGAGGCTTTATTTTCATCCGCACTTTTTTTTGATTGTTCAGAAGGATTCATAATCTGGGGAGGTTCCGGGGTATACACGCTGGGCTTGTTTTGATCCGGTTTAGTTTTATCATTCTTGTCGCTTTTCATAGCATCGCTGTTTTGATTCTAAGGATTCGCTTCATCCCTTGTATTCCGGATCAGGCCTATCCCTGCGACGAAAAAAAGGAGACCTAGTATTCCGAAAGTAATTAGCAACCTGGTATTCTGGCTGGAAGCCGTATTGAACGCAACAGCGGCATAAATGAGGCCCCCTATACCCAAAATGGTTAGAATAGCCCCAAACGTTCTCTTTACATTCATCTGATTGAGTGTTTTTTGTTACTGTGACGTTTAACGTTCAACTATGATGCCTAAAGCGGGCTTCAATCCCTCGTCGGACACGGTTCAGGCTTTCAGCATTTCACGTATTTTATTCAGATCGAACGTATACTTTATCCGCTGTTTTTATTGTGGTGCTCTTAGTTGGTCCGGGTGGTATTCTAAATGGGCCGGTGTTGGTTCCCCACAGACCTAACGCCATCCTAATGCGGGTGCAACGTGCTCCAAAATAGAAGACAGCACATGTACATTGTATTCGACTCCTAATGTATTTGGTATTGTCAGAAGAAGCGTATCAGCTTCCTGGATTGCTTCGTCTTTGGCGAGTTCTTTTATGAGCTGATCTGGCTCTGCAGCATAGCTTCTTCCGAAGATGGCACGTTTGTCGGCTTCGATGTACCCGATCTTATCCGTTCTGTCACTTTCCTGACCAAAGAAATACCTGTCCTGCTCAGTTACCAATGCAAAAATAGATCTGCTTACCGACACTCTTGGCTCGCGTTGATGCCCGGCTTTTTTCCAGGCTTCTTTATATAATCTGATCTGTTCTGCCTGCTGTATATGGAAAGGTTTGCCATTCTCATCAAACTTCAGCGTTGAGCTTTGCAGATGCATTCCATTTTCGGCAGCCCACACAGCTGTAGCATTTGAAGCAGCACCCCACCAGATCCGTTCCCGCAATCCTTGCGAATGAGGTTCCAGTCGTAACAGACCCGGAGGATTCGGAAACATCGGGTAGGGATTAGGTTCGGCAAATCCTTTCCCGCTTAGCTTATCCAAAAATTTCAATGCCCTGCGACGTGCCATATCTGCGTCTGTTTCTCCATCGGCGGGTTCATAATCAAAATATCGCCAACCATCAATCACCTGTTCCGGAGAACCTCTGCTGATCCCTAGTTGCAAACGTCCCCTCGAAATTAAATCGACTGCTCCCGCTTCTTCAATCATATAGAGCGGATTTTCGTAACGCATATCGATAACGGCGGTGCCAATTTCTATTTTGCTTGTCCTGGCACCGATAGCTGACAGCAACGGAAATGGCGATCCTAATTGAGCGGCGTAATGATGTACGCGAAAATATGCTCCGTCTAAACCGATCTCTTCGGCGGCAACTGCCAGTTCAATAGATTGATGCAACGCGTCACTTGCTGTCCGGGCCTTATAGCCTGGGTTATTGGACCAATGCCCGAACGATAAAAATCCTATTTTCTTCATAAAGTAAAATTAGTGATTAAAGCCGCTTCAGTTTTGATGTAGCGACAAAACACTATATGATTTTGAATCACGATAAAATTCCCTAATTTGATTTGGTTTTAGGAAAGAAATAGACTTGAAATGAACCTGAAATGAAATTAGCCACTTTTGAAGAGTTAGTTTTGCTCGTGATCGGAACCCTGGGCGACGAAGCCTATGGTGTTGCCATCAAGGAAACGCTGCAGAAGGAACTCGGTAAAAATCCCAGCATAGGCGCCCTTCACTCTGCCCTGTACCGTCTCGAAAGCAAAGGATATGTCGTCTCCAGGGAAGGTGGCGCCACCACCGAAAGGGGAGGGCGAAGAAAAAAATACTATCGCATCACCGCTTACGGTATACGAACTCTCGAGGAAGTAAATGAGATGCGCGTGAAACTCGCGCGACAGATACCGGGACTCAAACTTGGCTTCAAATGAAAGATCAGGATCCTCCGCGATGGCCAGATCGCTTCCTGCGATGGTTTTGCTCCGAAGAAGTGCTGGAAACATTGCAAGGCGACCTCTACGAACTCTACCGTAAGCGTCTCGCCAAAAGAGGGAAACTCATCGCTGACCTGTTCTTCACGTTCGACGTCATCAGCGCCTGCCGTCCGTTCGCCTTTTCAAAACGCTGGTTTCTCAATTCAAATAATAACATCATGATCGGACATTATTTAAAAGTGTCGGCCAGGAACCTGGTGCGTCACAAAACATACTCGTTTTTAAACATCCTCGGTTTGGCAATTGGAATGGCATCTTCCGTCATTATATTCCAGTATGTTCTTTTTGAAAGGAGCTATGATAGTTTCCACTCAAAGACTGACAGGATATTCAGAATTCGCTTTGAGTATTATCAGAATGGAAAAAAGGAATTCAACTTAGCTTCCACCTATAGTGCAGTCGGGCCAGCACTGGAGCAAGATTATCCGGAAGTGGAGAGTTCTGCCAGGGTTATAGGATTCGGCGATGGAACTGTTTTGACTTATAATAACCACGCACATCTTGAGAAAAAGATATTTTTCGCAGAAACTTCTTTTCTCAATATGTTCTCGTTCCCTTTGGTAAAAGGGGATGTGAAAACGGCACTTTTGCAACCGAACACGATGGTGATTTCGGAATCTGCTGCGAGGCGGATCCTTGGTGATGAAGAGCCGATGGGCAAAGTCATTCAAGTGTTCACGGATAAGCCGACCCCCATGCAAATTGTTGGAGTATTTAAAGATGTACCAGGGAACTCGCACATCAAATTCGATTTTTTGGTCTCCTATCCAACTACTTATCCGTGGGGCTGGACGCAAAATGACTGGGGGGAATTAAGCGTATATACCTATGTATTGCTTAACCAAGGCGCCGATTTTCATGACCTGCAGGCGAAACTTCCCGCTTTCATTGAAAAGTATGAAGGCAAAGCATTGAGAAGCACCAACAGCTTTGAGGAACTCACCCTTCAACCTCTCCGGGACATTCATTTGTATTCAGACCTTGGTGGTGAATTAGAGGTAAATGGCAACCACAAAATATCTTTCTTCCTGACCATTATTGCTGTTTTCATTATGCTGATTGCGTGGATCAACTACATTAATATTTCTTCAGCGAATGCGCTGGATCGGGCGAAAGAAGTAGGAATCCGGAAGGTGTCGGGTGCCAGCCAGGGTCATATAACGTTACAGTTCTTCTTTGAAACCGTCATGATCAATTGTATTGCCATTGTCACGGCAGCAATACTCATTTTAATTACCCGGCCCTATCTCGAAGTATTGGTGGGCAAGCCGCTAACGCTTGCCGTTTTTGAAGATGTGAGGGTATTGGTGACTCTCCTTGCCATACTACTGTTTGGAATTTTGTTAACCGGCACTTACCCTGTCGTTGCGCTTTCTTCCTTCACGATTGCAAGTGTGTTAAAGGGTAAACTAAAAAGGTCACCCACCGGCTGGTTCCTCAAGAGGGGTTTGGTGGTTTTCCAGTTTACCGCTTCGATTGGGCTTATCATCGGTACGATAACGGTTTACCAGCAGATCAAACACATGCAGAAACAGAAGTTAGGAATTGCCATTGATCAGGTCCTGGTGGTGAAAGCCCCGGCACAAATTTCGGATTCTACCTTCAGGGCGCGGATTGAACCCTTCAAAAATGGACTCCAACAGCTCGCGCAAGTTTCATACGTCGCAGCGTCAACCGCTATCCCAGGGGAAGAAGTAGGCAGAATTCAAAATTTCAGAATAGCTAACAAGACAGAAAAGGAGAAAAATATGTTTCGGGTAATCGGGATAGATGCCAACTTTCTCCAGGCTTATCAAAGTTCTTTCGTCGCTGGTCGCAACTTTTCACAAGAACTAAAGGGGCCATCCATCATCATTAACGAAACAGCTTTGAAACTCTTGAAATTTAAAGATGCTCAGGATGCTATTGGACAAGCGGTACTATGGGAAGAACGCAAAACCGTCTACGAGATTATCGGGGTGACCCGAAACTATCATCAGCAATCCCCTAAAAATGACTTTGCTCCAACCATCTTTTTTTATAACCCGGCCGCCTGGGGGTTCTTTTCCATTAAGCTAAATAATGCCGACCTGACAAGTACTATTAACGAAGTCGAGAAAAACTGGAACAGTCTCTATCCAGGTAATCCTTTTACATTTTTCTTCCTGGATGATTTCTTCAACCAACAGTACAAAGAAGATTGGCAATTTGGAAGGATGTTCACCGTATTTTCGATTATTGCGATCTTCATTGCCTGCCTTGGTTTATTCAGTCTGTCTTACTTTACAGCCGTGCAACGTACGAAAGAAGTGGGCATACGAAAGGTGCTGGGTGCTGATGTTTCCAGCATTATCAGCCTTCTGTTGAAAGATTTTATAAAACTGATTGTTTTTGCGAATCTGATTGCCTGGCCGCTGTCTTACCTGGCCATTAGTAAGTGGCTTGAAGGATACGCCTTTCATATTGACATTACCCTGTGGCTTTTTCTTGTGCCGGGTATGATGGTCATGCTTATTGGAGTGCTAACCGTTAGCTATCATACCTCCAGAGTAGCACAAACCAATCCGGTAAATGTCTTGCGGTTGGACTAATTGTCCGTGAACACAGAGCGGATGTATGAATTAATTAACTTAGCGCGCCACCAAGGCCCTAAGTCGCAAACCCGGGCACGATAACATGTTGAACATGACACCAGAACAATTTACTACGGAGTTTGAAGAAATCAGGCGACAATTAAAATCCTATATCCTCCGTATAACCGCAAGCATTGCAGACACGGAAGACATAGTTCAGGATACTTATATAAAAGCACTTGAGAAGCTGGAAACTTTCCGGGGAGACTCGACCTTAAAAACATGGTTATTTACCATTGCCTCAAATCATGCAAAAGATAACCTGAGAGCGAAGAAACGTTGGGTGGAAAACGTGACTGATCTTTCCAGGGAAGCGGCATTGTCCGATCCAACATTCTTTCAGGAATCAATGAGGATTCGAATGACCTCTCCGCAGGGTCAATTTGAAATTAAGGAGCATATTGCTTTCTGCTTTACATGCATCGGTAAATCCCTTCCCCTGGAGCAACAGATTTGTTTGTTATTAAAAGAGATCTACGATTTTAAAGTACGTGAGATAGCGGTTATCCTGGAGTTAACTGAACCGATGGTCAAATACCACCTCCACACAGGCAGAACAACGATGGTGAGCATCTTCGATGGTCGATGCGCCTTGATAAACAAACAGGGTGTTTGTGATCAATGCTCTGAATTGAACGGTATTTTCAATCCCAAGCAAAAAATTCAGGAAGAGCTGGTAAAAATCGAGATGGCAAGAGAGGCCGGAAACGCAGACAAAGAACGATTATTTGATCTGAGAATGGAGGTTGTGCGCGGAATTGACCCATTTGAATCCAATGCAGCCGAACTGCAACTTCATCATTTGGAGCACAACAGCAAGGTTATGGAGAAATATTTAGAAAAGAATCCCATGTAGACTATCGTTTTGCCGTAGTCAATCGTCAAAGAAATAGAACGCTTCAATTCTTGACGAAATCATGACAATTAACCACGCAATCCCGAACGGAAAAGCAGTTACCATAAGAACGACGTTTAGTCGTGAAACTTCCATACGTATTGATATTAAGTCAACACCTGCTGTTGTATGGGCTTTGCTCACCAATGCGCCAGATTATCCACGATGGAATCCATCCGTGATATTCATAGAAGGCATCATTGCGCCAGGAGAAAAAATAAAACTTAAATCCGCCCTTGACCCAAAGAGAACTTTTAAACTAAGGGTTCAAGAATTTGAGCCGCAACAAAAGCTGGTCTGGGGAGATGGTCAGGGAAGCCGAACCTATACATTGTCGGACAATAAAAAAGGAATAACCACTTTTTCCATGGTCGAAAAAATTGGCGGGTTTATGTTTCCGCTGTACGCCAAATATATTCCTCCCTTTGACGCATCATTCGAGCAATTTGCCAGTGGCTTAAAAAAAGAAGCTGAGGCAATCATAAATACTAAATAACATTTCAAGTCAACATGAACAATTCGACCAGGACGATTTTAGTTTCAGGCGCAACAGGTCGCCAGGGTGGCGCCGTTATTCGCCACTTACTGAAAAATAATTTAACGGTTAAAGCACTTTCAAGAACACCTGAAAGTATTTCAGCAAAGCGGCTGGTTTCCAGCGGCGTTGCCCTTGTTAAAGGAGATATGGCCGATCCGGACTCATTGGTTAGGGCCATGCAAGGATGTGATGGAGTTTTCAGTATCCAAAATTATTTTGAATGCGGAGAGGCGAATGAAATTCAGTACGGCAAGAACATGGCTGATGCTTCCAAGAGGAGTAATATTTCTCATTTTGTCTATAATTCGGTCAGTGGAGCAGACAGTCGTTCCGGAGTTCCGCATTTCGAGACTAAAAACATAATAGAACAATATGTCAAAAGCGTTGGCTTACCTTATACTATCCTAAGGCCGGTCAAGTTCATGGAGAACTACTATATCCCCCAGGTATTTAAGGGGATACTGGGAGGCAAATTATTTGACTCCATAAAGGCGGGCAAAAAACATCAGATGATTGCCGTCGATGACATTGGCAAGTATGTTGCGGACGTCTTTGCAAGGCCTGAAAAACACTTGAGCAAGACAATTGAAATTGCAGGCGACGAACTGACAAATGAACAAGTGGTCGCAACGATGAGTGAGGTTCTTGGCATCCCAATCAAATTCCGAAGGCTCCCACTGTTCGCCGTAAAGCTATTGATGGATAGAGAAATGTATTTGATGTTTAAATGGTTCAATGAAAAGGGCTTTCAGGCGGACATGGAAGAAACTAAAAGAACATTTCCCTTTGTCCAGCTTACTTCATTAAAAGAATTTTTAGTGACTGAAAATTGGCAGCGGTGGAATAAAAAAGGAAGCATTTAAAAATTATTGTCCCGTAACCATTTAGAGAATGAAAAATACGATCGGCACAAAAGAAAATCCCTGGAAACTTAAAACGCCTCCAGGGACATCGGGCTACGAAATGTACAAAGACACGAAGGATGGAACCGAAGTGATCGTATGCCTTGTAGGTAAGACGACCTTGCTTTACGATTATCGTTGCGTGGCTGACTTGCACGCGATGCTAAAAAAGCATGGAGAATGGATGGACCTTGGAGGAACCGATGAACAAAAACCCGCCAAAGAGGGAACCGTAGAGGCGTGGGGGCGCTCTTCAAAAAATCCTGTAAAAGGTTGGTACGGATTGAAAAAAGGTCTTCGCGGACGATTTGGTGTTTACATTCCTCCATTGCTGGAAGAGCTTGGACTTGCTGCGCTGACCCATGAAGCCAAAGGAAACAAAATAAGGGCTAAGTAAGATTTAAAGCGCCACATCAACGTATATCACAGCAAGATCACCGATATTGGAGATGACTCCGGCGCCTATTATGGATTTTCTAATGGAACACGTATCGCCGTGGATTGGACGGGTTTGCGCACTGGCGTTGGATTAAGTTTGTTCCTGGGAAAATAATAATTCCCTTCCTGCAATCTACAAGCTATAACCCGACGGTACACATCACCGCGGAAAGGATCGATACCGATAGCAATTTATGCTAAAATCCTCCGCAACTCCCGCCGGAACTTGTGTTTAAAAATAGACCCGACGGACAGATTATCGAACCCTTTGAAAGACCTATATGCTCAGCAAGTTATGAGGGAGAGAAGCATGGTATAGGTGTTCGAAGAAGCTTCCCGTTAGGTTCTAACGTATAGTTGTCACAGACTGGACCCATAATTCAACCCTTGCTGATCGTGACGGTTGCGAAATGAATTTTCCCCGAGAACCCGAGCAGGTATCCCAATGTCGCGTATAGAGCCGGGATTTTGCGAATTTCAGGCATTTAAATTAGGAAGGACGTATATTCGTTGCTTCATAAGTGGCGACTATACATGGCTGCGAAGGGGATCAAATGAGTGGCATCAACGACGATATTACAAAGGGCTTAATAGAACAGCAGAGATATTTTCTTGCTGCTGTCGTCGATTCATCCAAAGATTCTGTAGTTACAATTGATTTCAATGGTGTCATAACAAGCTGGAACAAGGCGGCAGAAGATCTCTATGGATACCCAAGCAATGAAGCAATTGGAAAGAATCTTTCTATCGTGGTTCTTCCTGATGACATACGACAATTGCTTATCAATATTGAAAGGATAAAAAATAGCACGTCTGTTGAGATCTACGACACCGTGCGTGTCCGAAAAGAGGGCGCGTTCATTAACCTGGAGATAGTCCTCTCGCCTGTCAAAAACGACCGAGGCGAAGTTATTGGTGTTTCCACGATTGCGAGAAATATCACAGAGTGGGTAAAAGCACAAGAGGCATTAGCTAAATCCGAAGCTAAATTCCGGGCATTGATTTCACAAACCGCCGTTGGAATTTATCAGGCTGATCTTGATCGGATGGTCACTCTTGTCAATGATACGTTTTGTTCCATGTTAGGATTTACGAGGGAAGAATTGATCGGATTGTCCCTTTGGTCGGCGACATTCGAAGAGGACGTCGAATCAGAAAAAAAACTGTTTGAAAATTTTAAACTTACCCGTAAAGCATTCGAGTTTGATAAACGAGTCACCAGGAAAGATGGGAAAGTCAGATGGATGAAGGAATCTGTCTCTCCGATCTACGGCCCCGAGGGAGAACTGCAATCAACTATGGGCGTTATCTTCGACATAACTGAAGCTAAACTTGCTAATGATCAGCTCGAAGGCACGGTTCGTGACCGAACGAGTCAATTGGAACGCTCAAATGTTGACTTACTGCAATTTGCTCACGTAGCAAGTCACGATTTAAAAGAACCCTTAAGGAAAATTAGAACATTCAGTTATCGCCTTGAGGACGAATTTAAGAATCAATTACCTGCCAATGCGCAATCATATATTGATAGAATACAAAGCGCAGTAGAAAGAATGAACACGATGATCGAGGGAGTTTTGTCTTACTCCAAGGTTAACGCAGACGACAGTAGGATTGAGACAATCGATTTGAATGTACTTATTATAAATATTGAGCAGGACCTCGAAGTAGTGATTGAAGAAAAATCTGCAAAAATCAGAGCCGCACGGCTACCGATCCTGTCAGGTTCTCCTGTATTAATGTACCAGTTGTTCTACAATTTGATAAGTAATGCACTTAAGTTTTCCAAGGCTGGCGTTCCGCCACTCATTAGTATTAAGTCAGAATTGGTTGAACGAGGGGGAAGGGATTATTTCCTTCTGGAGATCTCAGACAATGGCATCGGTTTCGAACAGAAGTTTTCAAAGAAAATATTTGACGCCTTTACGAGGTTGAACTCAAAAGATACGTATGAAGGCACTGGCCTCGGCCTTGCCTTGTGCTATAAAATGGTTCAACGTCACGGAGGAACCATCGACGCCACAGGAAAGCCTGGCGAGGGAGCTACGTTTAGAATTTTTCTACCAAAAGCACCCTAAGTTACGATGACAAACATTAAGAGGATTCTGCTCGCTGATGATGATCGAGATGATATAGATCTCTTATGTGAAGCATTGAACTTAGTAGACCCTTCCATCGTTTGCGAGGTCGCAAAGCACGGAGAGGACGCTCTAAACATTTTGACCAGTTCTTCAAAGGAAAGGCCACACCTTATTTTTCTCGATGTTAACATGCCGGTGCTGGATGGTTGGGAGTGCCTGCGTATTATAAAAACCTATCAACATCTTAAAGACATCCCTGTTGTCATTTACTCAACCTCATCCAATCGGGAGGACAAAGAGAAGGCTTTCAACCTTGGGGCCTGCTGTTTCATGACAAAGCCTGACAGGTTTACAGTCTTAGAAAGGATCATTTCGGTTATGATAACAACTCCAGCTGGCAACTGGTCTTCTGAATTGAACAATTTCAAAGGAATTACTTTCAATGGGAGTAAGATCGTCGGCTATGTCAAAATAGATGGTAAACGAAGTAGATGAGCGCTGCCGTTGTCGATTCGGCTGTAAGCTCCCCAAAATCAGGACAGTGAAGGTCTAGAAATGTTCATTTATTTGACCTCCTGACCTTCTAAAGTTTCGGCGTAATCGAAGTCTCCTTTAAAATATCCTTTCCTATCAACGTCTCGAATATTCAACACTATTCCCGCGTGAACTGTCTCACCGTCTTTTGGCTTGTATACAGGCTCAAGAAACCAGCATATATACCAGTCAATCCATTAAAATAGTCTTTCGAAAGAGTTGACCGTTGTGAATAGTAAAACCAAATCAAAAGTATCGTCGGTGTGAGAATACTAATTACGTTGCTTATTAGTGACTAGTTCAGAAGCTGAATACGCATGTTTGGAAGTGTTTGACACCAAATAAGATGAAAAATGCCACCGAAATGATAAGATTCAGTGGCAAAAACATCGATTTAGCTTCGAGTAGCCCCGGCAGCCATTTATCGAACCATTTTCCGGGAGATTTCGCCAGATTTTGTGAATTTGACTATCATTTGAAGAAGCACTGATTAACAATCAATAACTCCTGTTCGGATAAATTGAAAATAGCTTAATACAGAATTCCTCAAACCATTTGGTCGATTGGAAACTATATCGTTTCGCGATGTCTTCAGGCTGTCGGGACATCAACAGCCCGTAGTTCTGACTCATCAACATACCAGTTCGAACGTCGCCTGCATTAAGGAGGTCTTCAATTATTTCCTGCATAAGTTCATAGTTCACAGAAAGTGGAGTTGCGAAGTCACCGCCCACAATCCATTTAGTTCCTCTTTTGACCATGGGATGGTCTTGTAAATTGACGGAGAGTTCTAACGCATTGAATCTATCGAAGGCCTTTTTAGGAGGCAAACCAAAAAAGAAATTAGCAGATATGGATTTTATTAGTGCGTTGTCGCCTTTTTCCTTCTGTCCTTTTTTGTAATAATTTTCCGATAACCAGTACCACGACTCAGCGTATTCGCCGAACAATGATACTGATCGTTCCAACTTTTCAATTGCTTCTTCAGTGCGTTCGTTTTTTGTGAGAACTTTTCCTTTGTTCATCAAAGAGATGAAAAAGTCGCGGTCATTCAGGTTCATTGTCGGACCGACTCGTTCATCATCCTTAAACCATTCAAGGAAAGCAGCGAAATTTTTGAATTCAGGAGATAATAAAAATTCCTCGTGGTGCCACGAGCAAACGATCGGCGGATTACTTTCCTTCCCAATTTCCCAATACAAACCGTAGTTGTCGCCTCCGCCGTCTTCAGATTCTTCAATAGCCAAGTAGCCGGATGGAATCAAGATATCCTTGGCCGTTGAAAGTGTAACTTCGCCCATACCTTCCGGAAATGTCATACAAAACGAATGGCTTGCTTCGATGGAATGTAATAGTGCTAAAGAAATTTCTGAAATATTTCACGACTCCTACCGGAGTCCGGTAAAAAAAATAGCCCCGGCAGGAATCGAACCTGCATCCTCAGAATCGGAATCTGAGATTCTATCCATTGAAATACGGAGCCAGGATAGTTAACGCGGCCAAATATAGCCATTTCGTCAGAATTCAACCTCCTGGTCTATGAACTCCTTCACACTCTCGGCCCCCGAAAGCTCCAGCCAGCAATAGCTTTCGTCTCCCGCAACTGTCAGTGTGAAGGCAAAGAACGGACAACACATCCGCTCCGTCTTTATGAAATCCGTAAGCTTGTCCACCACGTCGTCCGACCCGTTGAACTTGTACTTGTAGCCCGTCGAGGTTTCCGTCTTCTCCAGCATCAACTTTTTTAGCTCCGCCACCACGGTTCTCTTTCTCTCCTGGAGTTCCGGTGTAGTGAGCCGGCATGTGAGTTTTTCCCTTGATGTGTTCATCCTTTCGTTTTTCGGAGAACACAATATACGACTACCCTCCCGGTACGTCTTCCAGCTTGTAATATATCTTCAGCCCTCGCTCTTTCGCTATCCTCACATCGTTATCCGCGCCCGTCGATGTCCCTTCGAGGCGAAGCACGGCATCGCACTTTTCGAGCAGCCGGTGTGCAACGGGATATTGAATCTCGAGGAACGGCTCATCGCCAGGCCGCTTCGATCCCGCCAGCTTGAGCAACGGATTTGCTACCCACTCGCCGATCATCGGCACGTGGCCCATGCGGAACAGGGGCAGGGCCACCGATTCCAGGTGGTCCATGTTTTTTTGAATAAGGACAGGGTCGTCGTTGGTGCCGCTTCTGTAGGGCCCCGCAATCAGGATCATCATATTTTTATAAATATTTTATACAAAGGAACGGGTTATGCCGGCAGGAGTTTCTTAAGGTACTTTAAGAAATCACTTTCGGGCGCGAATGGTGCTGAGAAATTCGGGGGTGATCCCCAAGTAAGAGGCGATTTGTTTCAACGTGACACGCTGCACGACCTGCGGGTATTTTTTAAGAAAGATCTCGTAACGCTCTTCAGCCGTCATCGACAGGTTCTGGATCACACGCACCTGCTCGCGCACGTAAGCGTTCTGCACAATGATCCGGAAGAACCGCTCGAACTTGGGGACATCGATGTATAGAGAGTCCATGTTTTCTTTCGAAAGCTCGAGGACTTCGCTGTTCTCCAGCGCATCGAGATGCATGATGGCCGGCACCTGGTTCAGGAAACTGTACATGTCTGTGATCCACCAATCGGCCACACCGAACATGATGGTTGTCTCGCGGTCCTGCCGGTCGACATGATAAGCCCGCAACGTTCCGCCGTTCACAAAGTAGATGGCGCGGCAGACCTGCCCTTCGTTTAGCAGAATGTCTTTCTTGGGAACGGAGATCTGTTTCAGTCTGGAAGTGAAGCTGGTCTTTTCCTCGTCAGTGAGAGTGATGTGCTTGGTGACGTTGGCAAGGATGAGGGAGTGCATGAGTGTCAGGTAAACCTTACATATCTAAATGAACTTCCATTCAATATTACACGGCATTACATCACAAAATGCAATTCTTCATTTCAGAAGACAGGCAACTAAAGAAAGTCGCATTACCATCGTTGCCGGTTATGACCATCAAGGAATTTCTAAATCAGGCCGACTGAAGCGAATCCTTCAACAACATCAATCCATTCGAGATCAACTTCTTCAAATCCGGCTGTCTTTCTTTCTTGTCCTCCAGGTATCTCCTGATATCACCCTGGATCTCTTCCTCCACCGAATTCATTTGAAGTACTTCCAGGATCTCCAGCGATAACAGCCAGTCGCCCGGAAACTTCTTCGTCACTTCTTCCCAGATCGCAGGAAGCGTCGACACGAGCGCTGCTTTGTTTCGTGCATTCCGCACCTTTCGATAGAGCTCATGAAGCTCAAGCGCCTTCGCATCGTATGTCGGCTGATGCATTTTTTCCCGCGGTACGTTTACATTGGGTTCGAATGCCTCCGGGTCGGCCGGACCTGCATACGCCGAAATTATTCTTTCACCGATCGCCAGCGAATAAGAGAGAGCCTGTTCCAGCAACTCCCCACCATATGTCACCGTGGCATTCGCCAGATCGATCAGGGCAATATTTCCTTCGTGACGCAGGATGTCCTTCACAACGCCCTTCACCCGCACTCCATTTTCATAGTCGAGTGTAATGTCATTGTCAATCTCCACCTTTTCCAGCTTCACCTTTCCAACCGGCGATGAGAACCCATTCGGGAATTTTTCCTTCCCGTAATTTTCAAGTTGAACATTGTTCAGGCTCAGCGCCGATGGCCCCGTCGTCCGGATGAACACAGCATTTCTTCCATCGTCGACCACGTCAGTAAACGTACCCGATACCTGTAGGCCCGAGCTGAACACGGCCGTCGCCGTGTATTTCGAAGCAATGGCTTTTCTCATCCCGGATACGCCGCCGATGATCCATCCCATGGTCTTCTTGAACTCGTTGAGCACCGCCGTGAGATGCGCGAAGTCCGGTGTGACGAACAACTGCGGCTGCGGCTTGGTGATGTCGTAGTTGCAGTTCATGGCCTGAAGACTGTATGGGATCTTTCTCACCGTCGGCTCCAGGCAAGTCATGCTTTCACCGATCGACGACAACAGGCCCGCACCATATATCTTATGTTTTTCAACCGTGCCGATCAGTCCGTACTCCACCGTCCACCAGTGCAGGTTGCGGATCAACGCCATCTCCGAAGTCGGCCCCATGTTCGACTGTATTCTTTCGATCTCTTTCTCTGCAATGATAACCTCCGAAGCGGGGGTGTTCGGATCTTCCTTGATGATCGACAGGTGACGGATCGCTTCATACAAAGCAAAATCCTCTTGTGAAGAGAACGCCTTGCTTCCTGCCTCGCCAATCTCTTTCAGGTATGCCGCGAATTCGGGCACCGCAAGTATCGGTGCATGTCCGGCAGATTCGTGGATCACATCCGGCGCCGGCGTGTACTCGATGTGTTCCAGTGTGCGGATGTCTGCTGCGATCACAAGCACATTATACTTCGTGAATTCCATGAACGCCCCGGGCGGAATGAACCCATCCACGGCAACGGCAGCCCAGCCAATATCTTTCAATATCCTGTTCATACCATACATGGTCGGGATCTGTTCGACATCCACACCGGTCATGTGCAAACCCTGCACATACGATTCATGTGCTACTTTCTTGAGATAGTTGTAATTCTGGCGCATCACGTACCTCCACACCGCCTGGTCTACCGGCGTGTACTCGTCGTACGGCTGGTCGACTACAAACTGTAGTAAATGGGGAGGGAGATTCTCTGTGACTTCATTTAGCTCCATTCTTTTGCCCTTCGGATTCAACCTCTAATATATGCCTTTCGATCAACTTCCTTTCGGGCGGCGATTGCGTCTGTGACACCGCCATACCCCCGTTTTCGTACTCAAGCGCTGAAAAATATTTACATTAGGTGTTCTTCTTAACTTCCTTATATGATCCGGGCCGTTTCCGTCGTCTTCATCCTTGCGATCTCAGTTTCCGCCATCGCCCAAACCAAGCCATGGAACGGTTACAAAAGCGCCGTCGTCCTCACGTACGACGATGCACTGAATGTTCACCTCGATAATGTGATCCCCGCGCTGGACTCGGCAGGATTCAAAGGAACATTCTACCTCACGGTATCTTCCGGCGCATTTACCCAACGCATGCCCGAGTGGAAAAGAGCCGCCGATAATGGTCATGAGCTCGGTAATCACACCATGTACCACCCGTGCCGCGGGGGAAGTGATCGCTCCTGGGTCCGCCCGGAATACGACCTCATCACATACACGCTCAAGCGTATCGATGATGAAGTAAGAATGACCAACGTCGTCCTCCAGTCTGTCGATGGTAAAACAGAGCGCACGTTTGCTTATCCGTGCGGCGACATGCGCGTGGGCGAACAGTCATACGTCGAAACGATCAGCGATGACTTCGTGGCCGCACGTGGTGTCGAGGACAAAATAATGCAACATGGAAAGGTCGATCCCTATACCACATCGTGTTTTTCAATCGCCGGTCAGACCGGCGAACACATGATCGACCTGGTTAAAAGATCCATGAAAGAGAACGGACTGCTGGTTCTTCTCTTCCACGGCGTCGGAGGCGAACACGGTTTGAACGTGGAGTTGAAAGAACACCGGAAACTTATCGCATTTCTAAAGGAAAATCAGAATGACATCTGGATTGCACCGTTTGTCGATGTCATGAAGTACGTGAAGACTTCTCAGGCGAAACCAAAGTAGTGTTGTTTTAATTCCTGATCACTTGTAATGCCGCTTCGGCGGCATATTTAATGTCACTGTTGGTCGTCGAATTCAACACGCGTGTGATCGACTTTTCTGCCATCGCCGCATCTTTTCCGATCTTACCAAGAATCGTAATCAACTGGTGCTGCAGTCCTCCATCATTAAATGTGGTCTTATCCAGCTTCGCAACAAGAGCTGGCACCGCGGGCTTGCCGATCTCCACCAGGGCTTGTTCGGCAGCTTCGGTATCGTTGCCATAATGCGGCAGCACGCCGATCATGTACTCCACTGCTTTCGGGTT
Organism: Cyclobacteriaceae bacterium; assembly: GCA_035318625.1. Lineage (GTDB taxonomy): Bacteria > Bacteroidota > Bacteroidia > Cytophagales > Cyclobacteriaceae > ELB16-189. The sequence continues at coordinate 105,874 of DATHEL010000008.1, read as the reverse complement.
GGAAGTCTTGATGTTGCCGAGAATGATGATCGCATTGGTTTGTGCAGCGACCAGCTTCTCTTTATCGTCCAGGCTTCGTTTCGATAGTAATGTTACGAGGCTGCTTTCGAGTTTCCTGGGCGGTTCCTCCATCAACGACAGCATTTTCGTTATCCGTTGTTGTTCCGAAGCATTGTTGCCCTTCAAGATTGCATCGGCCTCTTCCGTGGTGGGGATCACACCGGCGATCGGGATGCCATTAATGACACAGAAAGTGATACGATCCTCTTTCTGACTTTCATAAGGAGAGAGGAGTGCATATTTGGAGAATTTTTCGCTACAGCCCGTTACCAACTGTTTCAGATCGGCATCCGGGAAGCTCTTTTTCACTTCTTCCGTTCTTCCGGGATAGTCCAGTTGCTTGAAATCCCTGGCGAGATCATACAGTTGTTCAGGGGCTTTCGGATACTCATTGGAATTTATGAACTCCACGATCCACTTCATGATGTCGGTCTTGTGAGTAGTTTCTTCCTTGTACATGCTGTGAAGGGCGCTGAACAGTGTTGCCTTCGAACGATCATCAGCCGTAAGCTTCGAAGCATAGGTTGCATACACATGCTGTCGCAACGGCTGATTGCCCTTCATGGCATCGAGCATGCTGAAGAAAGCCGCGTCGTAGGTGATCGGTCGCGGTAAACCGATCTTTCCCGCCGAAGCAAGCGCGAAGTAGCTCGCGATGCGCGATTCAACAACGGACTGTGCGGGAGAGGCAGGCTTCGCGAGGAGCGTACTGCTGAAGAAGCTCAGAGAGTAGTTTCCGATCTTCGACATAGCCCTGAGCGAAGTCGTCCACTCTGTATCGTCGACGGTTCCATCCGCAGCGAGGAACCTGGCGATCTCCAATGCACGTTCGTCACCCGACGGGAACGCGATCGTGTCGAGCGTCCGGAGGACGAATGTCTTGTATTCGTTGTTGTCGATCTTATACCGGGTGAACGAATACATCATGTTGAAATGAAGCTGACCGCAGGTGTTGTCGAAAGGCGTCTTTTTCGCCTCCGTCACCACGGCCTGAATTTTTTCGGGTGTAGTAAGATCGTGAAGGCGGTTGGAGAACTCTTCTGCTTTCTGTTTACAGAGCGCTGCTTTTGTTTTCGAATCACTGGTCGTCAAAGAAATTACATTGTTATTGTCTTCCTTCTCGTTTTTTGGAGACGCCACCGGATATTTATCGTCCGCCCCTTGTTGTTTGAACAACGTTGCGAGGTTCTTGTTCATTTTTATTCTGCCATTGAAGCTTACGCTGATCTCGCCCGTAGCCACGTCGATCAATCGGGCATTCACGTCGATGTATGATTTTAATTTGGTATAGGTACCCGATAGCAGGGCATCGATCGGTACCAGCTGGCCGATCTTTAGGGCCGCTGACGGCTTCATCAGGTCGGTGAGTATGAACTCTTGTTCTTTCAGAACAGCGTCGAGCCGGGTCCGCTCGAATACTTTGATCTTGTCAGGCTGACCCGTCAGCGATCCGATGATCGTTTCCGTGAGGTAATCGCCGAAAGCTGCGCTTTTCTCCACCGACGATGATGTGGCGGCGAACGGAACGACAGCTACGTGGAGGGACTTGCCCGACGGGGCGGTGGCTATGATCTTCGTCGTCAGCTCACCGGTGACGGTCGAATAGTTTTTCGCTTTCTGCGCGAAAACGGCAAGGGGAAGAATAAAAATCAACAGGGCGAGGTTCTTCATGGGATGCTTTCCATAAAAATACCTTTTTTCTAAGTCGCGGACTACGACCCCGATCCCGTACCTATGAAATGATTCCTTTGATTCCCCGTATCTCATTCAGTTTCATCGTCACGCTCCGGCCTTCGCCCGCTATCCACGTGTTGTAGTCGGCGATGGCCTTTAGCCTTTCCTCTTCGGTAACGTAACCTTCTTCCGCGATTTGTTTGAGCTCCGCCACTTTGGACCAGATTGCGGCCCTGAAAGGGAAGTTTTCGTCGCTGCGCCGGTAGTGTTCATCGGAATTGAAAACCTGGATACCCGTGAAGCCGGCTTCGTTGAAAAGCCCGGGCAGATCATCGGCAACGTGATTGTTCATGCCCGCGTCTTCCCGCCACTTCAGGAACGCCTCGTAAAATTTTCGCATGCTTGCCGGTGGCTCCGGCTGCCAATCTGCTTTGGTGTGATTGTAGTCGAGTACCGACAACGTGCCGCCGGGTTTCAGCATCGACTTCATTTTGATCAGCGCCTCGCTTACGTTGCTCAGCCATTGCATGGTTCGCGCCGATACGATCAGATCGAACTTGTCGTCGGTTTCATAACGGAATAGGTCGGTACAAATAAGCTCCAGGTTTTTTATGTTGCTAAACTGCAGTTTACCGGCCGTAATGAATTTTTCGGTATTGTCGATACCGGTAACTCTGCCGCGCGGGCCCGTGAGGTCTGCAATGTCTTTGGTGATCGAGCCTGTCCCACAACCGACGTCGAGTATTCTTAAATCCTTTTTCAGAAACGGTACAAGTGTTCGGTAGTCGACAGCAAGGCTTCTGTCGTCAAAGATTTTCGTAGCACTGCTTTCGCGATTGATGACTTTATTTTCCATGTCGTCAATATAAAGTGATTTCAATTCTACCTCATAGAACAAAAACGTATTTTGCAAATAAGAGCCGGTCTTGACGACTGCTCGTTAGCCATGAAGCAATCATTACTCATATTTATCTTGATTACGATTACTTTCACAGGCGCCTCACAAACGTTCGATGTCGTTATCAGGCATGGTGAAGTCTACAACGGCCTTGGAACACCGCCGGTCGTTACCGACGTCGGCATCAGCAAAGACACCATCGCAGCCATCGGCGACCTCAGTAAATTCAAAGGGTTGAAAGAGATCGACGCGACCGGTCTCGCCGTGTCTCCCGGGTTCATCAATATGCTCAGCTGGTCGGAGGCTACTCTTTTGAAAGATGGCCGCGCGATGAGCGACATCAAACAGGGTGTCACGCTCGAAGTAATGGGCGAAGGACTGAGCGCCGGTCCACGAAAGCCGCGTGCCAGGGACAAGCGCTGGAACACGCTCGGTCAGTTCTTCACGTATCTCGAACGCAAAGGCGTCAGCCCCAACTTCGCTTCATTCGTCGGGGCCACTTCCATCAGACTGTATGTTCTCGATCAGGCCGACCGCGCTCCGACAACAAAAGAGCTCACGCAAATGAAGAGCCTCGTTGCACAGGCAATGCGGGAAGGCGCGATGGGCCTCGGGTCGTCGTTGATCTATGCCCCGGCTACGTTTGCGAAAACGGAGGAGCTGATCGAGCTCAGCAAGATTGCCTCATCTTATGGAGGAATGTACATCACACACATGCGAAGTGAGAGCGACTTCATCTTCCAGGGGATGAACGAAACGTTCCGTATTGCCAAAGAAGCCGGCATCGCTGCCGAGATCTATCATCTCAAGATCAATCATGATCGCAATTGGAGGAAGATCGATACCGTTCTTTTTAAAATTGACAGCGCCCGCAAGGCCGGCCTGAGGATCACTGCCGACATCTATCCCTACCACGCCAGCGGTACTTCACTCACCGCGCGACTACCCGCCTGGATACAGGAAGGCGGAACGAAGGAAATGCGAAAACGGCTGGTCGACCCGGTAATGCGAAAGAGAGTTCTCTATGAATTGAAAATGGGTATCCCTTCGAAGAACTCCAACCCGAAAGATGTCCTGTTGCTCGGGTTCAGGAAAGACTCCCTCAACCGCCTCTACAAAGGCAAACGCCTCGACGAAGTCGCCCGTCTCCATGGCAAGGACGAAGACGAGACCATGCTCGATCTCCTGGTAGCCGACAAGACCAGTATCCCTGCTATCTTTTTTCTCATGTCGGAGGAAAACATGAAACGGATGCTCCGCCTTCCGTTCGTCAGCATCTGCTCCGATGCCGCGGCCTATCCCGCCGAACTGCCTTACCTGGACGAAGGCATTCATCCCCGTGCCTACGGAAGTTTTGCCAAACTCCTTTCAGACTACGTCCGCGACCAGAAAATTCTCACCCTCGAAGAAGCCGTTCGCCGCATGACCAGCCTGCCAGCCTCGAACTTAAAGTTAGATCGCCGTGGCCAGTTGCGAAAAGGCTACTTCGCCGATATCGTCGTCTTCGACAAGAATAAAGTTGATGATAAATCAACGTATGAGAAGCCACATCAGTACGCGGAGGGTGTTATACATGTCTTCGTTAACGGCAAGCAGGTGTTAAGTAATGGAAATCATACGGGAGCGAAACCGGGGAGAGCGCTGAGAGGACCGGGCTACAACTAGTCGTTATTCGTTATTCGTTAATCGTTAATCGCGGCTCGGCGAGAGCCGAATGAGTATCTGCGATCAACGTACAGTAAATCGAAACCGCGAATAACGAATAACGAATAACGAATAACGATTAACGATTAACGATTAACGATTAACGATTAACGAATAGCAGCGAGTACCTTCTCCACAAACTCATTCATCGCCCCATTCTCGATCCACCTCGCCACAACCACCAGGTCATTCTCCGGGTCCACATAAACCATATTAGTCCCATTCCCGATATGACAGAATGCTTTCTCCGGAGCGCTCGCTAAAAATTTCTTATCCGTATTCAGGAACCAGTTCATAAAACCGTATGTCGGTTGCGCTGAAGTCGGTGTCAATGCCCACGTCACCCATTGGTCGGAGAGCAGTTGTTTGTCTTTCCACTTGCCGCGCCTGAGCGTGAGATATCCGAAGCGAGCCATGTCGTTGGCGTTGATGAACATGCCGCCGCCCCAATGTCCGCCACCGCCGACGGCCTGCACGATCTTTCCGTCGAGAACGATCCAGGAATTTTCGTAACCGAACCAGCGCCACGAGGGAGATGCGCCGATGGGATCCATGATGCGCTCACGAAGCACATCCGGCAGCGGCCTTCTCCAGATGTTGAGTGCAGCCAATGCCAGTGCGTTTACGCGAACATCATTATACTCATAAACGCTTCCGGGTTTGTTGCGGGGACGGGTCATCCATTCCGCAGGTTTATCACCGGGGCGGTCTGCCCATTCGGGCTTGCCCCACAATGTTCCTTCCCAGTCGCTCACCTGCCGGAGCATGTGATCCCATGTAATGGTTTTGTTGTGGGGCGTATCGAACAGCCGGATGAGATCGGGCTTACCATAGTCGTCTGCTTTCACACTTGCCTGTGCGGGATTGTAGATCTGGACCGGTGCGATTACTTTATATAGAGTGTCGTTGATACTCGCGATCAGCTTGTCATCGTAAGCCAACCCGACGACCGTGGAGAGGAAACTTTTTGTAACACTGTAGGTCATATCCACGCGTGAGGGTTCTCCCCACTGCGCAATGACATAACCGTTCCTGATCACCATCCCGGTAGCCGGTCCGCGTTCTGCAAATGGCCCGATACCTTCACCGAACGGTTCACGCCCGAACGACTGGTAATGCGACAGCTCGAGGTTCTTCGGGTTCTTCGACTCACGCTGTTTGTGAAATTCGATCGCTTCGTTGAGCTTGTCGCTCATCATCCCGACGTCTTCGGGTTTTTCAGTAAGCCACGTCTCCTTTTCGGGATAATAGATGGCCGGAGCCGGGCTTTTCTTTTGCGCGAAGGACGTAGTAATTGCGAGAAGCAGTATAACTGCAAGGGAGAATTTCATAGATATGGGATCGGCTCGTTATAAGAACTTCGTCGCTCCGGGTATCGCTACAGGATACAATCCATTGGCATCCGGCTTCAATGGCATGTCTGCATCCCATGCATAGCGCGTCGGTTGAAGTGAAAGTCCTGAGTTCAGGGCCGCATCAAACTCGACTATATTACCGGAATAAGTCGCAAGACGTCCCAGGATTGCTGTCATTGTGCTCTTCGCTCCGTTCTCAGTATCCGAAAATTTGTATTCACCCTTCGCTATCGCGGCGAACAGTTCATCGTGCTCCGACTGGTACGGATCGTTTTCCTTTTCCTTGTCAAACTGGTACTTCACATTGCCCTTGCGATCGACGATGTTCATGTTGCCGAAAAAGATCGTTCCCTTCGTTCCGATGATCTGTTCATCGACTTTACTCATCGTGCCTTTGATGTGACGGCACTGGGAATTCAATATACTTCCATCCGCGTACTGGAATTCAACATAGTGGTGATCGAAGATCTCTCCGTAGTCTTTTCCTTTTCTCACCTCCCGGCCACCCATACCCTGGGCCTTCACGGGATATCCTCCCTTGAACCAGTTGATGACGTCGATGTTATGGATATGCTGTTCTACAATGTGATCTCCACAGATCCAGTTGAAGTAATACCAGTTCCTCAGTTGATACTCCATTTCGGTCTGGCCGGCCTGGCGGGGATTCATCCACACGCCTTCACTGTTCCACCATGCCTGCGCCGACACGAACTCGCCGATCTTTCCGTCTTTGTATTTTTTATGCAGCTCACGGTATGAATTCTGATAGTGGCGTTGCAATCCAACCACCACGTTTAATTTCTTTTGCTTTGCGATGATCGCCGTATCAAGCACTCTTTTGATACCGGCGGGATCGGTGGCAACAGGTTTCTCCATGAAAACGTGTTTGCCCTGTTTTATTGCTTCTTCGAAATGAATAGGGCGGAAGCCGGGAGGCGTCGTCAGGATCACCACGTCGGCGAGCGGTATGGCTTTCAGGTAGGCATCGAAGCCCACGAACTTGGTTTCTTCAGTGACGGCGATCTTGTCCTTGATATTTCCCGGCGTACCGTTCACATCCGTAAGGTCGTCGACAGTCAGCGACTTGTAACATTCATCGAGGCGGTCGCGGAATACATCTGCCATCGCGACAAGCTTCACGTTCTGTTTCGACAGCATGGCCTGCATCGCAGCTCCGGTGCCTCGTCCCCCGCAGCCGATGACCACGACTTTAATTGCGTCGTCCGGACTTGATTGAAAGAATCCGCCTGCTTTCGAAGCAAAGGGCAGGGCAGCAAGTCCACCCGCGACTAAAGTGGTTTGCTTAATAAAATCTCGGCGAGTGGGCAAGGTATTTTTCATGAGGCTGGATGTTTAAAATTTACGAAGGACGATGTACGATTTTTGTCTGACGAACGATCCATGGTCGAAATTGTACATCGTACATCTTAAATCGTCCATCAATTTAGGTTTTTCGAAGGTCACTTTAAATATGTATTGTAAAAGGCTTCTATTTCCTCCACCGACGGCTGTTTGACGGGCCGCACAACCCGGATACCCACAAACATCCCGTCCGTAAGCCACCATCGGCTTTTCGGGATTTGCGGGTCGCGCTGATTCCATTTCGTGTCCGACGGAATACGGTTCGAGCACCGGAGCTGGGTGGCGTCGTCGAGATACGAGCCGCCCCTCGTTGTTCGGGGATACTTTGCCCCGGGGGTCGTGACCGGGTCTTTTGCGGAGATGTTTTTATAGGATGCCGGATCGTACTGGTCAATGGTCCATTCACTCAGGTTCCCCAGCATATCGTATAATCCCCACGCGTTTGGCTTCTTTTGCTTTACGGGATGGAATTTCGCTCCGCTGTTTTCTTTAGACCATCCCGCTTCTGAAACCTCTTTGAGGTCAGGCGCAGAGTTCGTTCCGGCCTTACACGCATATTCCCACTCCGCTTCCGTCGGCAGCCTGAAGAAGAATCCTGTCTTGGTATAAAGCCATTTGCAATACATCACTGCAGCCTGCTGCGACATACTATTAGTAGGTTGCTCACCGGCACGACCCATGCCCCAGGTAAGGTCTATGTATTGCGGCGTTGCGCGTGTAACCCCGTCGATCGTCTTGCTTTGCGGGAGGGCGTTGTCTTTGAAGTACATATCCCACTCGGCGAAGGTCACTTCGTGTTCACCCATCCAGAATGAAGAGAGCTCAACATCTTTTTGCGGCGTTTCGTCATTGTCGGCCATTGGGTTTTTGCTGCCGATCTGGAATTTGCCAGCGGGAATGGCTACCATTTTAAAAGAAACGGTCGTGCCCTGGATTTTCTGATCGTATGATTTTAGATCCTGCGCTGCAACTGAGGTCACAACAAGGAATACCGCCAATGAAATAGTGAATCTCAAGTTCTTAGAAAAAATTAAGTCAGCTAAGATATAACGGAAAACTCTATCTTTATCGCAAAGACAATTCTATGGACCGCCGGAAATTTATTCACAACGGAATCGCAGCAACCGCCGCCACGGTCGGCCTGGGTGCCATCAGCGCCAAAGCAAATGCTGCTCCCGCCGAGAAGACGTTCAAGCTGAATTTCGCCCCCCACCACAATATGTTTAAGAACAACGCCGGGGCGGACTTCATTGACCAGATAAAATACATGCACGACATGGGATTTCGTGCCATAGAAGACAACGGCATGCTCGCCCGGCCAAAGGCAGAACAAGAAAAGATCGGCAGCACGCTGGCGAGCCTCGGCATGACCATGGGTGTTTTCGTCGTGGATGCCGGCGACAACTGGAAGGTATCGTACACCACGGGCAAGAAAGAGTTTACCGATAAATTCATCGAAACGTGCAAGACGTCGGTGGAGGTGGCGAAACGTGTGAATGCAAAATGGATGACGGTGGTGCCAGGGTATTTTGACCGAACACTGCCAATGGGGATACAGACTGCAAACGTCGTGGAAATGCTTCGTCGCGGGGCGGAGATCTTCGAACCACAAGGACTGATCATGGTGCTCGAACCGCTGAGTGACAACCCTGACCTGTTTATGCGCACGGCTCCCCAGACTTTTGAGCTATGTAAAGCAGTAAAGAGCCCGTCGTGCAAAATATTGTACGACATCTATCACATGCAGCGCAACGAAGGAAACCTCATCAACACGATAGACTTATGCTGGGATGAGATCGCCTATTACCAGATTGGAGATAATCCGGGAAGAAAGGAGCCGGGTACCGGAGAGATAAATTATAAGACCATCTTTAAACATGTTTATGATAAGGGGTTCCGTGGAGTATGGGGAATGGAACACGGTAATTTCAAAGACGGCAAAGAAGGCGAGGCGGCGCTTATCAAGGCGTATCGCGATTGCGACATGGCCTGATCAGTTCTCCTCAACCAACCCGGCGTCGACGGCGGGATCGTAGTCGAACGGGAGATTCTCGGCCATCAGCTCCCAACTCCAGTAACCGATCGTTTCGATGGCATCCGGCGGATAGATCTGGCCGTCATGTTGCACAAGAGCAGACCCATGGAGCATAACCCTCGATACCTGCGGTTTTTTTGAGCCTACTGACGAAAAAAGATGTCGTGACGTCAGATAACTGTAAGGCTCACTTTCCATAATGTACTTCACTTCCAACTCTCCTTTGAATGTCAGCACCGGTTGCTCGCGAGTCGACCGAAGACTGTCGAGGATACGGTAATAATCCGTAATGGCCTTGAACAGAGACTTGGGCAGAAACCTCCAGAGACAGTAGGAGCAGTAAGGTGGAAAGCAGTGGCTTCACACCGATTAAGTTAAAAAAATTTTCAGAGAACTGAGGAAGTTTTACCGACTGCGACGGTGTTTAGAGACGTCTTTCTCAAGCCTTTTTATTCTGCCTTCGTGTTTGGTCAGGGTGATCTCGATCCGGCTGACAATCGCTGAAAGTATTTTTAGGTCAGAGGCAATTTCGTCTACCCTGAGAGAAATCGCTTCCATTGTCTTTACAATTCCACCAAGGACGACTCCCATCCTAAATAGAATCACAGCTATCGTGAAGCTCATGGAGATGAGTACTGATCCTATTGTAATCCAGTCCGAGGTTGTCATACCATTTAATTATGTCTATTGTGGAGCGCGATTTAGCTTAGCCACATCTTTTTCGAGTCGCTTTATTTTGCCCCTATGTGTGATGACCACAGTAAGCACCTTGCGCATCTGTTTCTCCAGGTTCCCAACCCTGGCAGACAGTGATTTGATTTCATTAAGAATCACACCGAACCCCGTTATCATGGGGACAAGCAGGGCGGCTATCGTAATCCAATTCGATGTTTCCATACGCATTCTAAGTACTTCACAACATTAGCACTCCCATGATTGAATCCCCAAAAACACGCTGTACGGTAAACCTGATCATTTTTGGGCCGCCATTTTTACCGATAATAACATCCTAGTTATCAATGATTTACAAATATTTTACATATCACTGTACTTTTACTAAACACTGTTCATACCTTTACCGTATAAACACGAAAAATCATGGGAGTCAAAGAACGAAAAGAACGAGACAAAGCCGAGATGAGAGAAATGATCCTCCAGTCTGCACACAAGCTTTTCATCGACCGTGGATTCGAAGAAGTGAGCATACGCAACATCGCCGAAGCCATCGAATACAGCCCCGCGACGATATACCTGTACTTCAAAGACAAAAACGAGATCTTCTACGCCCTGCACGGCGAAGCTTTCAAGAGATTCAACACGTACATGGCCGAGCTCGCTACCATACAAGAGCCGTTCGCCCGGCTCATCGCCATGGGAGAGAAGTATGTCCAGTTCACGGTCGACCATCCGCAGTACTATGAGATCATGTTCATCATGGACGCACCCATGGATTCTGACGAGAACCGCGAGGAATGGGAGGAAGGCAACAAAGCTCTCGCTTCACTCGAAAACATCCTGATCGACTGTCAGCAAGCAGGACGTTTCAAAGACCAGGACCCGCGCGTACTGGCCTTTTCCATCTGGAGCTACATGCACGGCATGTGCAGCCTATCGCTTCGCAAGCGCCTTCGCTGCTACACCGTCGAAGACGGACTTCGGATCCCAAAGGAATCCTTCGAGACTTTCAAACTCATGCTTTCTAAACTCTGAACCCTGAACCACGAATCTCGAATCCTGAACTTTTGAAATAGAATTTTTTTGCCCTATCGCTGAACACTGTTAATTGTTTTAACAATGAAAACCAACCAACTTTCACTCATTATCCTGCTGATTTCAGCGGCCTTTACGCAAGCGCACAGTCAATCCATCCTGGAGACTTACATCGAGGAAGGATTGAAAAGCAACCTTCAGCTCAAACAGGAGCAGCTCAACTACGAGAAGAGCGTCGAAGGGCTGAATGTTGCACGAAGCCTCTTCCTGCCGCAGGTGGCATTGAATGCAAACTACACGCTGGCCAACGGCGGTCGTAAGATCGAATTGCCATTGGGCGACCTGCTCAACCCTGTCTATACTACGCTGAACAAGCTGACCGACTCCAACGGGTTTCCCCAACTTCAGAACCAGAGTATCCAGTTCCTCCCGAATAATTTCCACGACACCAAGGTGCGGGTGATACAACCTTTGTTCAATCCCGACATCTACTTCAACTTCAAAGCGCAGAAGGAGCTTATCTCCATTCAACAGGCGCAGAAGAATGCTTATGAAAATGAGCTGAAGTATTCGATCACGGCGGCATACTATCAATATCTGCAGGCGGAGGAGGCGCTAAAAGTGCTTAAAGAAACCCGTGGTTTTCTTGTGGAACTCGTAAAGGTGAACCAGAAGCTGGTCGCCAACCAGAAGGCCACCAGAGATGTTGTGCTTGGCGCTGAATACGAATTGAACAAGATAGACCAGCTGCTCGCCGAAGGAGCACGGAATTACGAAGTATCGAAATCCTACTTCAACTTTCTTCTCAACCGTGATCTGATCGCCGATGTGATCATCGACTCGACACTGGTTTCTGGTGCGCCGCAAACCCAACGCCTGGATGAGTTGAGATCGCTGGCGCTTTCGCAACGCCAGGAGATCCGGCAACTGCAGGGCGGACTCGAAGCAAGTCATCACCTGGTTGAACTCAACAGGTCGAGTGCGCTGCTACCGAAGATCAATGTCGTCGGTGACGTTGGATACCAGGGCTTCGAATACAAATTCGATAATAGCCAACAGTACATGCTCGTGCAGTTCAGTCTGAGCTGGGACTTGTTCCGCGGCGGAGAGCGGAAGGCGAAGACACAGCAGGCGCGCATCGACTACCAGGTTGCCGAAAATAAAATGGAACAGCTGCGCCGCCAGATCGAGCTGCAGGTGATCCGATCTCACTACGACCGCCAGGCTTCGGAGCAAGCATGGGCTACCGCGCAGGCAGGAGTGAAAAGCGCGGAGAAGAATTTCCAGATCGTACGATCGAAATACAATGAAGGACAGGCTATACTCCTGGAATACCTCGACGCACAGAATAAATGGACGACGGCGAAGCTTGACCAATCTATACGCTTGTTCGACCTGCTCAGGGCCGAAGCAGCCCTCCAAAGAACAATTGCAGCCATATAAAATAAAATCCAACCCATTATGAAAAAGATCATCATCACCGTAACGATACCCGTCCTATTGGCGGCGGTATTGTTCACATGCAGCAAAACAAACGCACCGGCCCAGGCAAGTGAGCCGGCCATCGATGAGTCGGCTATAGCTGTTCGCGTCATCGATGTGAAAGAAGGAACCTACAGTAAGCCCGTTATCAGCTCTGGGCTGATCACTACCGGCACCGAATCCAGGTTGTCGTTCAAGACGGGCGGTATCGTTACCAGCATTCTTGTGGACGAAGGCGAAAGTGTAACCAAGGGCCAGTTGCTTGGGACGCTCGATCAGACAGAGATCGATGCCCAGTCAGGTCAATCGAAGAACAATCTCGAAAAGACAAAGCGTGACCTCGAAAGGATAGAACGCTTGTACAAAGATTCGGCTGCGACGCTCGAACAGTACGAGAATGTGAAGACCGCTTACGACGTTGCAAACGAATCGTGGAGGATAACTTCGTTCAACAAGCAGTATTCGACCATACACGCCAACGCTAGCGGTAAGGTCATCAGGAAGTTTGTGAACGAGGGAGAGCAGGTGACCGGCGGCTCGCCGGTGCTTGTCATCAACTCGGCCGCGGAGAATGACTGGATCGTTCGCATCGGTTTACCCGATGTTGATTGGGTTCGGATCCGGAAAGGCGACAAGGCTATCGTGAAGACCGACGCCTACCAGGACGAAAGTTTCGAAGGCGTGGTCTCGCTGATCAGCGAGGCGGCCGACCCGGTAAGCGGTCTTTATGTGACGGAAGTTAAAGTTTCGCCCCGCGGCCGTAAGCTCGCGACGGGACTGGTCGCCAGCGTGCAGGTCACTCCTTCACAAACTGAAAAATTCAAGAGTATTCCCATCGAGGCCATTGTGGAAGGATCCGGCAGCGACGCTTTCGTGTTCGTAGCGGGCGATGACATGAAGACGGTGAAGAAAGTCCCTGTGCGCATCGCATACCTGGCCAACGACGAAGCGATTGTTTCCGGCGGACTCGAGAACGTGAGCAAAGTGAACACGGCTGGTTCCGCATTCCTCACAGAGTCTTCGACAATCAGGGTCACACAATAATTTCACGAGTTATGAAAATCGTAGAATTTGCAGTTAAGAATTTCCAGTTCACCCTTATCATCTTTGTGCTGCTGATGGCGCTGGGATTGAGCTCGCTGTTCAACATGCCCCGGGGGGAAGACCCCGAGACCGAAGCGCCTACGTATTCGATCGTGGTGGTGTATCCCGGCACCGGCCCGGCCGACATGGAAAAACTGGTCGTCGATCCTTTCGAAAAAAAGATCAACGAGCTCGACGACATCAAGAAGGTAACGTCCGACATATACGATGGACTTGCTGTGATCCGTGTCGACTACAAACACGATAGCGACGTGGAGAGCAAATACCAGGAGATCGTCCGCGAGGTGAATGTGATGCGGGCAGAATTACCGCAGGAAATCTTTGATATTCACATCCAGAGATTTTCATCCACCGATGTGAACATTTTTCAAATGGCACTGGTGTCTGAGACAGCACCATATCACGAATTGGAGCGCCAGATCGAACGTCTCGAAGACGGACTGGAAAAAGTGAAGAGTCTGAAGAAGATCGGAACGCACGGTTATCCCGAAAGGCAGGTGCGCGTGCAACTCGACCTCGAAAAGATGGCGCACCAGCACATACCGGCCAACTACGTGCTGAATGCGTTGCAGAGCGAGAATCTCAATGTTCCCGGTGGAAGCGTGCTCGTAAGCACCCGTAAGTTCAACGTGAAGACCAGCGGTGAATACAAAAGTGTGGACGAGATCAGGAATACCATCGTTTTTGTGAACGGCAACAAGATCGTTTACCTGCGCGACATCGCCGATGTGGAGTCCGCGTACCAGGACGAGTCTCATCTTACCAGGCTGAACGGCTACCGGTCGGTGTTGCTTACCGCAAGCCAGAAGGACGAGCAGAACATTTTTAAAGTGAGCGACCAGGTAAACCCGGTGCTGGACGAGTTCGAGAAAGGCCTTCCATCGAATATGAAACTGATCAGGAACTTCGACCAGTCGGTGAGCGTGTCGAACAGGCTCACCCGTTTTTCGAAGGACTTCATGATCGCGATCCTATTGGTTTCGATCACGCTGTTGCCGTTGGGCACGCGGGCTGCCGTTGTTGTTATGATCTCCATACCGCTATCGATATTCACCGGTTTGTTTTTACTTGATTTCTTCGGGTTCACCATCAACCAGTTGAGTATTGTCGGGCTGATCGTAGCATTGGGTATTCTCGTCGATGACTCCATTGTGGTGATAGAGAATATCGAGCGCTACCTGAGGGCTGGGCGAAGCAGGAAAGATGCGGCGATACAGGCAACGAAGCAGATCGGCCTGGCGGTCGTCGGATGTACGGTCACGCTTGTCCTCGCATTTCTGCCACTGGTATTCCTCCCGGAGACTGCCGGTGATTTCATCCGGAGTCTTCCCATGGCCGTGATCTTCACCGTGATCGCCTCTTTGTTCGTGTCGCTTACCATCGTTCCGTTCCTTTCAAGCCGTATCCTGAAGAATCATGAGTCACGGAATGGAAATATTTTCCTGCGTGCATTGAAGAAAGCCATCAGCGGTACATACAGTCGTGTACTACACAGGGCGTTGCGTCACCCCGTGATCACGTTGTCGGTCGCGATCGTATTGTTCGTTGCAAGTTTAGCTTTGTTCCCTGTCGTCGGCTTCAGCCTCTTTCCGAAATCTGAAAAGCCCCAGTTCCTGGTCAACATCGAGACACCGAATGGAACCAGCATTTACGAAACCGATCGTATTTCCCGGTTTGTCGAGAAGGAATTGAAAAATGAAAGCGACATCAAGTATTTCACCACCAACGTGGGCAAGGGCAACCCGAGGATCTACTACAACGTCATCAGCCGCTCGGAGTCGAGTAACTTCGCACAGTTTTATGTTCAGCTGAACGACATCACTCCGGAGAAAAAGACGGAGATGATCGACAGGCTCCGGGAAAAGTTCCATCAATACCCGAATGCGAAGATCGAAGTGAAGGATTTCGAACAAGGACCTCCGCTCGAAGCGCCGGTAGCAATCCGCGTCTTCGGTGAGAACCTGGACTCGTTGCGCAGCCTGTCGATGAAAGTGGAGGAGATATTGAAAAAGACACCGGGTACGATCTACGTCAACAATCCATTGGCCAGCCAGCAGACGGATCTTCGTGTTCACATCAATAAAGACAAAGCAGGGCTGTTGGGCGTTTCAATTGGCGAGATCGACCGGACGATCCGGTTGGGTATCGCCGGTCTGAACATCGGAAAGTTCTCTCCTGTGGAAGGCGAGGACGATGTCTTGATCAACGTCACCACACCACGCGGTAAGTTCACCAGCTACGAAGTATTCGACAAGTTGTACGTGAACTCCGTGATGGGCCAGGGCATTCCGCTTCGTCACCTGGCGCGTGTCGAATTCGAAACTTCACCCAACCTGATACGTCACTACGACAAGGCCCGCTATGCTACCGTCACGGCTTTTGTAAAGAGCGGATTTCTCTACGAAGCTGTCAACGATAAGGTGATCACGGAGCTCGAGCAATTGTATTTCCCCACGGGCTATCGTTACCAGGCTGCGGGCGAGCTCGAGAACAAACAGGAATCGTTCGGCGGTATCGAGACGATCATTCTCATTACCATATTCGGCTTCATTGCTGTGCTGGTGCTTGAATTCGGTACATTCAAGAGCACTCTCATCGTTCTTTCAGTGATCCCGCTAGGTGTGATCGGAGCTGTGTCCATGTTGCTGATCACAGGAAACCCGATGTCGTTCGTAGCCGTTATCGGATTGATCGCGTTGGTAGGTATAGAGGTGAAGAACTCGATACTGCTGGTAGACTTCACCAACCAGCTTCGCGAACGCGGCGTGCCACTGGACGAAGCGGTCGAGAAAGCCGGAGAGATACGTTTCGTCCCGATCGTTCTCACCTCACTGACTGCCATCGGAGGATTGATACCTTTGGCGATCGAAGGCAACCCGTTGTATTCACCGTTGGCGTTGGTGTTGATCGGTGGTCTCATCAGCTCCACGCTGCTGTCGCGATTGGTAACGCCGGTAATGTATAAATTGCTTCCGCCGAAGATTGTTGTGGTGGGAGAAAAAGACGGTGATATACCGTTGGATTAAAAACTTCGGTGTTGGGTGTTGAGCGTTCGGTGTTCGATATTCGGAACATCGAACACCGAACACTCAACACTGAATGTCGAAGGTTGTCATATGAGTAAAGATTTGTTTTCAGGTCATTCGAAGCAATACGCAGCCTTCAGGCCATCGTATCCTACTGCACTTTATGATTTCCTCATCAAGCATGTCCCCTCCAACAAGACAGCGTGGGATTGCGCCTGCGGCAACGGGCAGGTTGCAAAAGATCTTTCCGGCCGTTTCGGGATCGTTTATGCCACGGATCACAGCGCGAATCAACTTTCAAACGCACTCCGCAAAGACAATATCATTTACTCGGTTTCACCGGCCGAAAAAACGGCTTTCACAGACCGGCAATTCGATCTCATCACGGTAGGACAAGCGCTTCACTGGTTCAACATCCCTGAATTTTTCGCCGAAGCCCGGCGGGTTTCGAAACCCGGCGGTATCGTAGCCGTCTGGGGCTACAGCCTGCTGAGTGTCGATGCGCAGATAGATCCCGTGCTCACTCATTTTTATACGGAAGTTATCGGGCCGTACTGGGACAAAGAGAGAAAGCTTGTTGACGATCGCTATTCCACAGTACAATTTCCATTTGAAAAGATCGACGTTCCACCGTTTGAGTTCTCCTTCAACTGGACCCTGGACGAGCTCAGCGGGTATCTTTCGACATGGTCGGCTGTTCAAAAATATATTAGCCAACAGAAGTCCGACCCCGTCAAGCCGCTCACGAGCCAAATTAGTCCGTTCTGGAAAACAGATCGTAAAAAAGTGTCATTCCCCCTGTTTGTATTAATGGGCAGGGTCTGAATGCCAACTTTTCACTATTCACTTTTAACTATTAACTTTCCGTAAACCTAAACTTAGTGAGGAAGCTCCTTTTTATCTGCGTGCTCGGCGCACTCATTTCCTGCCAGCCGAAAAAAGTCGACACTATTATCCGTGGCGCCACTGTCTATGACGGGAGCGGTGGTGCGCCTGTTGTAACAGATGTTGCGATAGCCGGCGATACCATCGCGATGATCGGCGACCTGGGGAATGTTCAGGCAACCTACAGCTACGATGTTCCCGGTTTTGTTCTCGCTCCGGGTTTTATCGATACACATAGCCATCACGATTGGGGTTTGAATAAGAACCGCGATGCTCTCGCTGTCGTCAGCCAGGGAGTCACCACCATTGTCGTCGGACAGGACGGCGGATCGAATACACCATTGAAAGATTATTTCCAGCTGATGACCGACAGTCCTTCAGCCGTGAATGTCGCCTCGTACACCGGTCATAACACCCTTCGCGATATCGTGTTGGGAAAGGATTTCAAAAGGAAGGCGACACAGAAAGAGACCGACTCTATGGTACTGCTGATGCGCGCAGACATGGATGCGGGTGCACTGGGATTGTCGACCGGACTCGAGTATGACCCGGGCATCTATTCTGCCGAAGAGGAAGTGCTCACGCTCGCGAAAACGCTTCCGGAGTATCAAGGCCGCTACATCAGTCACATGCGTTCCGAGGACCGGTATTTCTGGAAGGCGCTGAATGAGATCATTACGATCGGTCGTGAGACCAAAGCCCCCGTCCAGGTCAGTCATTTCAAGCTCGCGATGACCAACCTGTGGGGCAAGTCCGATACGACCCTGTCGTTGCTCGAGGCTGCCCGGGCGGAAGGCATCAATATTACCGCCGATATATATCCTTATACATATTGGTCGTCGACGATCCGGGTGCTGTTTCCGTCACGCAATTTCAAAGATGTGAAAGAGGCAGAGTTGATCCTTAAGGAGATCACCACACCGGAGGGAATTATCTTCAGCAACTATGAGCCGAACCCGGAATACAATGGTAAGAGTTTGCAAGACGTCGCGGTGGAGCTCAAGCTCTCACCGGCGAAGACACTGATCGAGCTGATCGACCGCCTCGATAAATGCGATACGAAAGGGGAGGAGTGTAGCGGCAGCATCGTGGCCACCAGCATGGATGAAAAAGATGTGGCTAAGCTGATGCAGTGGCAGTACACCAACATCTGTTCCGATGGCGCGTCCGGTGGACGACATCCGCGTGGCTTCGGTTCATTCACCAGGGTGCTGAAACACTACGTTCGCGAAACAGGCGCGCTGGCGATGGAACAGGCAATATTGAAGATGACCTCGTTGTCCGCGAATAATACCGGCATCCAGCGCCGCGGGCTCATCAAGGAAGGGTACTATGCCGATCTTGTTCTCTTCGATCCGAAAACTGCCGGAGACGAGAGTACCATCCAGGACCCGCAAAAAGTTTCCACCGGCATCGAGCACGTGTGGGTGAACGGAACGGAGGTTTATACAAAAGAGGGAACGAAGGGTGTTTATCCCGGCAGGGTTATCCGAAGAGGGAACAACTGATCGTAACGCGTGTTCCTATGGAATGTCATTCCCCGGCGTAAGACCGGGGAATCCCGAGGGAGTCCAGGCGCACTGTCTTCCACGGGATTGCCCGGGCAAGCCGTGCAATGACACCTTCGTCGTTGGGTGTTGGCTGTCTGAACGTGCCGCGTTCGATGGCATTCGCTCTCCCCGGCCGGACCGGGGAATCCCGTGGATGGCCAGTATTATTCATACCGCAACGACTCCACCGGGTTTGTCCTCGAAGCCTTCACGGTCTGATAACTAACGGTTATCAACGCTACCAGCAACACCATCACTCCCGATATCACAAACACGAACGGCGATATAGTCGTCCGGTACGGGAACGTTTGTATCCAGTTGTTCATCACCCACCAGATCAGGGGCGACGCAATGAGGATCGACAGCCCGACAAGTTTCAGGTACTCCTGTGACAACAAAATGAATATCCCGTTCTCCGTCGAGCCGAGAGCCTTCCGGATGCCGATCTCCTTCGTGCGTTGTGTGGCCGTGTAAGCCGACAGGCCGAACAGTCCGACGCAGCTTACGATGACAGCAAGGATCGAGAACGTAGTGAAGAGCTTTCCAAACTTTCGTTCATTCTCATATTGGCGGTTGAAGAAATCGTCGAGGAAGAAGTAATCGAAGGGATTGCCCGGGAATGCCTTCATCCATGCCTGCCGTACATGTTCGACTGTACCTTGCGGATCGCCGGTGTTCATCCGGATGCTGTAGAACTCGCCGCCGTATTTATTGAAAAAGAACAGTGAAGGGTCCATCGATTTTTTTAACGAAACCTGGTGATAGTCGTTCACCACGCCGACGATCTGCGGACTCCAGTTGAACGTTTCGATAGTCACCGTCTGACCTACGGCATCTTCGGGCTTTGCGAAGCCGAGTAATTTGGCGGCGGATTCCGACACGATAACGGACGTATCCCGATCGAGCGGATATTTTTCATCGAACAGCCGCCCGGCGACAAGCTTCATCTTGAACACGTCGAGGAATTCATAGTCCATACTATTGACCCGTATCGTTACACCGTCGTCGGACGGAGTTCCATATTTTTTTACGAGACCTTTATATTCCCGTTGCTTCCCCGGAACTGTCAGCGATCCCGAAATATTGGTTACGGAAGGATCCTTCTTCAGCTCATTCCGGAATACATCGACTGCGTTGTTGGCTGCATCTCTTGTGTTGGCGGAGATACCTGGCCTCTCGACTACAAGGACCTGGTCTATGTTCATACCGAGATCCTGGTTCATCATGTACCGTAGTTGGTTGAAGACGATGAACGTGCCGGCGATCAACGCCACCGAAGACACAAACTGGAAGACCACCAGTGACTTTCTCAGGAATATTCCACCGAAGCTGTTCTTCAGTTTTCCTTTCAGCACTGAAACCGGTTTGAACGACGAAAGCACTGCGGCAGGGTAGAAGCCGGACAACACCGTCCCGATGACCCATAGCGACCCGGCCAGCGCCAGGTACCAAGGTTGAAGCAGGTGAGCGAATGTCAGCGACTGACCGGAAATATTATTGAAATAATTCAAAACCAGGCCAACGATCAACATCGCAATAACGATGGAAATAAGGTTGACCAGGGCTGCCTCCACGAGAAACTGGCGGACCAATTGTGACTTGAAAGCTCCCATCACTTTGCGTACACCGACTTCTTTCGCACGTTCCATCGCCTTCGCGGTGGAGAGGTTGATGTAGTTGATCCATGCGATGATGATCACGAAAATTCCAATCATCGAAAGGAAGTTCACGATCTTCTCGTCTCCGTTGATCTCCGGTTCTTCGGCGAGGTTCGAGCTGAGATGGATCGATTTCAACGGCTGAAGGAACAATGTCTCGTCGACGTTTTTAGCCTTGTTGTCCGGCTTAAATTTTTCGATCAGGGCGGAAAGTTTTCCTTCTACAACTTTCGGGTCTGTTCCCGGGCGAAGAGCGACGAAGGTGTACATGTCCTTTCTCTGCCAGTTTTGATCATATCTTCCCAGCGCCCAGTCACCCCGCGCAAACAAGGTTTTATACGAGAAGAGGGCGTTGAATTTCAGGTGTGTGCTTTCCGGAAGGTCTTTGAATACGCCTGTAACTTTGGCGAGCTCATTGGCGCCGTCGTCGTCATTCAATAACAACATCTTACCCAGGGGATCTTCATTTCCGAAATACATCTTCGCGTACTTTTCAGAAACGACCGCCGTGAAAGGTTCCGCCAGAGCAGTCCTGGCATCGCCTGCAATCATCTGGTAGCCCATCATCGGAAGGAAAGAGGAGTCCGCAAAAAGAAAGAGCCGCTGCTTAAAGGCGACCGGCTCCGGTTTCGCATCCTTGTAAGTAAGCACTGCATTGTTCTTGTACCCGAGGTTATACAGCTTTGCCACCGCAGTTACTTCCGGGACTTCAGCTTTCATCGCCAGCGCGACACCGGGATAGTTTTCGGCCGTATGCTGTGTCAGCTCGCCATTTGTTTTGGTCAGCAGCCCAACCCTGTAAATATTATCCGCACCGGGAAGGAACGATTCGTAGCTTCTTTCAAAGTGAACATACTGGGCGATCAGAAAAAAAACGGCCATGCCGATGGCTAATCCCAGGATGTGAAGGGTAGCGAAGAACTTGTTCTTGGTGACGCTGCGCCAGGCAGTGAGCAACAGGTTGGTGATCATCGGCGGTCGGTTTTTTGGTACTAAGTGGAGACTCCAAAAACCGCAAAAAGTTGCAATCAATCTTCATAATTAGGGCGAATCCCCGGAAAAATGTGTTCAGTTGTGAATTTCGAGGTCGGCATCACCTCCGATTGCGAAGCCGGTGCAGGTTAGGACCCTGCCTTTCGCTATTTCCTTGTCGAGAAGAACTTCGTTGCGCAACATCCAGACTTCGCCCCGTGTACAAGACGCCGCGCACGTGCCGCACCGGCCGGCTTCGCAGCTGTAGGGCAACATGATGCCTTGTTCCTTTGCCGCCTTCAGAATGCTTTTTGGGAATTGAACTTTGAGGCTATAACGCTTGCCTTCGTACCGGACATTGACGGTATGCATATCCTGGTCGGGCGGAATGTTGGCGACCGGCGGTTCGGGGTTGAAAAAGATCTCCCGGCGGATGTTATCGTCCGGGACGCCTTCTGTCAGCAGCGTGATTGAGATGTTCTGCATGTAAACGTGTGGCCCACACAGGTAGAACAATGTCCTCGTGGCGATGGTCATGTTGTGATGCAGGAAATCTTCCAGCGCAAGGCGACTCAACCGCGCCCTATGAAGGTCCATGCTGTTGCTGAAATAAAAATGAACTTTGAGCTTATCGGGGTTTTCTACCTGGAGCTGCTCCAGTTGTTCGAGAAAAACCGTTTGTTGACGTGAGCGATTGCTGTAGATCAGAAACAATTTGAGGTCATCCTTGCGCGACAATGCTTCACGGATCAACGAAAGTACCGGCGTGATGCCTGTGCCGGCGGCAAGAAAAACAATCGAATCGTACGCGCCGGGCTCTGTGGGATATGTAAACAGTCCCGAAGCTTCGATGGCCTTCAAACGATCGCCTATCCGTGCGTGATCGAACAGCCACCTTGATATTTCTCCGTTGGGGATCCGCTTGAGCGTGATGACGGGGTAAGGGTCTGAAGGATGTGAAGAAAACGAAAATGATCTTCTCACTTCATTTTCACCTTCACCGTTCACCAGGGTAAGGAACTGCCCCGGCTTGTACTTGAATGGTTTATCGGGTGAGAGTACAAACGATCTTACGTCGGGAGTTTCCTGGATGATGTCTTTGATGGTGAAATGAACGTACATCAAGCCTCGGCGTATAACGCTGCTTTCTGCTCCACGACCTTTTCGTTCTCGATATATTCGTCGTACGTCATCAGCTTGTCGATACAGCCGTTGGGCGTAAGCTCTACGATCCTGTTGGCGACGGTTTGGATGAATTCGTGGTCATGTGAGCTGAAAAGCACCGTTCCCGGGAAATCTTTCAATGCATTGTTGAACGCGGTGATCGATTCAAGGTCGAGGTGATTGGTAGGTTCATCGAGTACGATCAGGTTGGCGCCGGCCAGCATGACCCTCGATATCATACATCTCATCTTTTCTCCTCCCGAGAGCACCGAAGACTTTTTGAAAACCTCTTCGCCGGAGAACAGCATCTTGCCGAGGAAGCCGCGGATGTAGACTTCATCCTTGTTCTCATCTTCGGCAAACTGACGAAGCCAGTCGACGAGGTTCTCGTTTGTTTTGAAAAATTCTTCGTTGTTCAGAGGCAGGAATGCAGGCGTTATCGTCTGCCCGAGCCTGAACGTTCCTTTCTCCGCTTGAAGCTCGCCGGCTAGTATCTGGAACAAAGAAGTAATAGCGAGTGTATCCTTGGCGAGGAATGCGATCTTGTCGCCCTTGTTTACATAGAGCTCGAGATCTTTGAACAACCTCGATCCGTGAAGAGAACAGCTTAGGTTCTCGATATGGAGTATCTGGTCGCCGGCAGTTCTCTTCTGCTGGAAGATGATGGCAGGATATTTCCGGGTCGAAGCCTGGATGTCGTCTACGTTGATCTTTTCGAGGAGCTTGCGGCGGCTGGTAGCCTGCCTGGACTTCGAGGCGTTGGCGCTGAAACGCATGATGAACTCCTGAAGCTCTTTACGTTTGTCTTCCGCCTTCTTGTTGGCAGATGAACGTTGCTGCAATGCGAGCTGACTCGACTGATACCAGAATGAATAGTTACCGGTGTAAAGCCGGATGGCGCTGAAGTCTATATCGACGACGTGTGTACATACGGTGTCGAGGAAGTGACGGTCGTGCGATACGACGATCACGGTGTTCTTGAACTCGAGGAGGAAATCTTCGAGCCATGAAACCGTATTCAGGTCCAGGTCGTTGGTTGGTTCATCGAGTATGAGGATGTCGGGGTTACCGAAGATAGCCTGAGCGAGGAGAACGCGGACCTTCTGATGACCGCTGAGCTCCTTCACGAGTCTGTAATGATCTTCTTCATGAATACCGAGGCCGCTGAGCAATGAAGCTGCGTCGGATTGTGCGTTCCATCCGTTGAGCTCGGAGAACTCGGCTTCGAGGTCGGAAGCACGAAGGCCGTCGGCTTCGGTGAAATCGGTCTTCGCGTAAATGGCATCTTTTTCCTGCATGATGTTCCACAGATGTACGTGGCCCATCATCACGGTATCGATCACCGGCACTTCATCGAAGGCGTAATGGTTCTGACGTAGCACGGCCATGCGTTTGCCCGTGTCGATGGATACGCTTCCGCGAGTGGGGTCTATGTCGCCCGATAATATTTTGAGGAATGTAGATTTACCGGCACCGTTTGCACCGATCACCCCGTAACAGTTCCCGCCCACAAACTTGAGGTTGGCGTCGTCGAACAATACCCGTTTTCCAAACCGGAGTGAGAGATTATTTACTGAAATCATTGAATTTCTGCAGAATCAGGGCGCAAAGTTACGAATTTGTTCGTTACTCGTTATTCGTTATTCGTTAATCGCGGCAAAGCCGAGTCACATTCGTTAGCCCGAATAACGACGGAACAACGAGCAACGAGTTACTTAGCCAACAGCCCCTTAAACGATTCCTTCCCGACCGGCAGCTTTTTTAGATTCGCGATCAACCTCACCGCCCGTTCAATCCTCAGATCCGCACTCTTCACCTGGTTGATATAATATATAATGTATCTCCTTTTGCCAGGCACGAGTCCATCAAACCTTTCCTTACCGATATGATCCTGTGCAAACAACTCTTTCAGCTCCACGGGCACATCCATGCCATACTTACTCGCGTCTTTTTTTAGTACAACATTTATCTCTTGTCCAACGTTAAGCTTTCCCGATTGCATCAGTTTTTTATTCAGAAGGATATAGGCCTTTCCGGCTCCATGCGAGACAAGCCCGCATTTCCATGTCAAACCTTTATTTATAGTGCAAATAAATCGCTGATTTCCGGTCCAACCGGCTTTCTTCACTACGCTGGCGGGGATATCGATATAATGGCCGGCAAGATGCTGTAGCTTGAATATTTTCGTTTTAAAAGAGAGCATATCTAAACTAAAAGTTAATAACTAAAAGTTGGAATTTGACTGAGCTTAACTTCTCATTTTTAACTATTATCTTTTAGCCTTCGTCGCGCCCCAAACTTTTCACTTTTATAACTTTTAGTTTAATGGAAGTCCTGATCGTCATTGGCGTTATCATATTTATTGCTGCGCCTATTATCACCCTCATTATGTTGTCGTCGTTGCGGAACAACATGAACGCCGAGTTTAATGAATTGCGAAAACGACTCGAAAGCATGGCCGAGCTGGTGCGATCCGGAGCCACGAAGGTCACCGTGATCGAAGCACCATCGCCGAAAGCCGAAGAGAAACCCGTCGCAAAACCGGTGTTCACACCCGTACCTCCGGTTATACATGAATCCCCGAAACCTGTGCCGAAGCCGGAACCGAAGCCGGAAGTCAAGCCGGAACTCGTCTTTTCTCAAAAGATCTCGATCCCAACGGAGCAGTCTTCCGTCTTCAATCCGGAGGCCGTCGCAGTTAAAGAACCGCCGCGTCCGGGATTCTTCGAACGCAATCCGGACCTCGAGAAATTCATCGGTGAAAATCTCGCCAACAAGATCGGTATCGGCATATTGGTCATCGGTATCGGCTTCTTTGTGAAGTATGCGATCGACCAGGAATGGATCAACGAGATCGGTCGTGTGTTCATCGGTATTCTCTGCGGTGGAATATTACTGGGCGTAGCACATCGCCTCAGGAAAACATTCACGGCGTTCAGCTCGGTGCTTGTCGGTGGCGGCATTGCGGTACTATACCTTACGATCTACATAGCGTTCCACGTTTACCACATGTTCAGTCCGCCGGTGGCTTTCCTGCTGATGGTGGGTATTACGGGCTTCGCGGTATTGTTCTCGCTGGCTTACAATAAAGTCGAGTTGGCGCTCGTGGCGTTGCTGGGCGGTTTCGCGTCGCCGATGATGGTGAGTACCGGCGAGGGTAACTACGTGGTGCTGTTCATTTATATCACGATACTCGACGTGGGTATGCTGGTGCTTTCATATTATAAGAAGTGGCCGATCATCAATATCGTGTCGTATGTCCTCACGATCTTGTTGTATGGAACATGGCTGTCGTCGCGATACGACTACCAGACGCCGGGAATGATGGGAGGCGCGCTGGTATTCGCTACTGGTTTCTACCTGGTATTCTTCGCGATGAACCTGATCAACAACCTGAAGGAGCGAAAGCCTTTTGGGGCGCTGGAGTTTGGGATGTTACTGAGCGATACTTTTTTCTACTATGGAGCGGGAATGTACATCCTCAACAACCCGGTGGGTATCGACTTCCGTGGACTTTTTACGGTGGCCCTGGGTGTCTTCAACTTCGGATTCGCATACAGTTTGTATAAAAATTCCAGGGTCGACAAGAACCTGGTGTTTCTGTTGATCGGCCTGGTCCTCACGTTCATCAGCCTGGCTGCACCGATCCAGCTAAAAGGGAATTACATCACGCTCTTCTGGGCCGCCGAAGCTGTGTTGCTGTTGTGGCTCTCGCAGAAGTCGGGGATCAAGCTGATGAAAATAACTTCCTATGCTGTCACGGCATTGATGGTCGTCAGCCTGATGATGGATCTCAAACAGGTATATGGAATAGAGTATGAGGGCGGACTCCCGATCATATTCAACAAAGGCTATCTCACCAGTCTTTTTGCGGTTGCTTCTTTTGTGGGTACCCTGTTACTGTTCAAGAATGAGAAACAGGAAACTTCCGTCATTGGTATTTCACTATACAGGAATGTGCTGACGGTCGCTGCGGTCGTGCTGGTGTACATCATGAATCTGCTCGAGCTTCGTTATCACGTGATGACAGCATATTCACAGGACCTGGAGCTTCAGATGATAACAATAGCCAGTTACAATATGCTTTTCCTCCTTGTGCTTTTATTGGTTGAAGGCAAGCTTACGGTTCCCGGCAATGTGCGCAATGCATTTGCTTTCATCGGTGTACTCGGTGTGATCGTGTATGCCGGCGTCTATAAGCAGGTCGTGGATTCCCGGTACAACCTGGTGACCGAGAACATTTCCGCCGCTTTCAATATGCATTACCTGCTGGTGGCGTTGGTTATACCTGTGTGTGCGATCTCAATTATGCGAATAAAGAAACTAAAGGAATTCAACCTTAGCACAGGCAATGCCTATTCGTGGTTCTATGTGATATTCTTTGTGTTCCTGGCCAGCACCGAGCTCGATAACCTTGTGTTGCTCCTGGTGGGCAATGAAACCAACATGGAGCATGTCTTCACGCAAAATCATAAGATCGGGTTTCCCATCTTGTGGGGCATTACTTCTTTCCTTTTGATTGCTATCGGGTTGAAATGGAAGCTCCGCCACCTGCGGATCATTTCGATGACCTTGTTCCTGGTCACCCTGGTAAAGCTGTTCGCCGTCGATATCAGAGGGATATCGGAAGGAGGAAAGATCGCCGCATTCATATCATTGGGTATATTGCTTCTTACGGTGTCGTTCATGTATCAACGCCTGAAAAAATTACTACTGACCGAAGACCCCTCTGAGGTGGTGCAAACTGAAACCAAGCCGGCCGCATGAAAAAACTCTTATGCTTCCTCTTATTGACTCCTGTTATAGGACTTGCGCAGCAGTTTGTTGCCGAAGCGCCGCTACCGGCAGTCGACAAGGCAGGGTTCTACAACATTCCGCTGCCTCCCGGCATCACCGCCTTACTTGAATCAGACCTGCGCAATATCCGGATAGTCGACGAGAAGGGCATGGAAGTTCCTTACATCATTCAGGCAGATCAGCCGGTGTTCTCAAATGTCGAATTCATCGAATACAACATGCAGAAGACCCGGCAAAAGGACTGCTGTACTGTTCTCACGCTGATCAACCACCAGAAGGACCAGATCAGTAACATCATTCTCGACGTAAAGAATGCCGAGACCACGAAAGAGGCTACCCTTCGCGGCAGTGACGACCAGCAGTCGTGGTATGCCCTGAAAGAGCGATTTACACTGGGTGATTTCTCCAACAGCCGCGCGACGTCGAAGCTGAGTATACTCGACTTCCCATTGAGCAACTATGTGTACTACCAAATCGTGATTAACGACTCCACAACTGCTCCGCTCAATATCATCAAGGCGGGATATTACAATGTAAGTACCGACTACGGCGTGTATGTCGAAGTTCCCTCAGTCACCATCACATCGGCCGATAGCGTAAAAGATAAGACTACCTGGGCGGTCATTCATTTCGACACCACCCAGTTTGTAGACAAGATCGAATTCGGGATCGCCGGACCGCCTTTCTATAAGCGGGACGCTACTCTTTTTCAAAAAGATCACTATTACGTGAAAAGGGTCAAAAAAGAATACCTCAACCCTGTGAAGTCATTCAATCTCATTTCGACACAACAGGCATCGGTGACGTTGTCGATGAAGACACCGGAGTTGGTCTTGCGCGTGTCGAACGGCGACAATCCCCGGCTCGAATTCAAAGGCGTGAAGGTGTGGCAGCTCAAGCGTTCACTCACGGCCTGGCTGCCGTCGGGCAACGGTTATAGGATCGTGGTCGGCAGCGACAGCCTGCAAGCTCCGGTCTACGACCTGGAATTCTTCCGCGACAGCATTCCGGACAAGCCGACGGTATTACAGCCGGGAGACGTGAAGAAATTCATCCGCCCCGTTGAAGCATCCGCAACGCCGACGTTCTTCACAAACCGGAATATTATCTGGATAGCAATCGCAATTGTAGTTGTGATCCTTGGAGCGATGTCGATGAGAATGATCCGCGAAAAAAGCGATCAATAGCAGCTCCCTGTACCCTGTACCCTGTACCCTGTACCCTGTACCTGTACTCTGTACATTCACATCAACACCGAATTATCCTCACCCTCTATCGCCTTCTTTCGTGCGTGATACCTCACCGCCCCTTTTCCTATGGTGAGAATTATCAGTCCTCCCACAGGGCATACCGCCATCATGATCACCATCGGTAAGGCCGTTCCATTGTGGAACGCACCGACTAATGCCGAGATCAAACCGCCTATGGTCATCCGGTAGCTTCCTAACAACGACGCGGCGCTGCCGGTGTTTCTTGTAAAGGGCGCGAGTGACAGCGCTGTGCAATTCGGGCCGATAAGTCCCTGCCCTGTAACGAACAGGAACATCACTGCCAGCTGCGAGTACATATTGAACCAGCCGAACGCGGTGCCGGCAACGAGCACGATCCCGAAAAAAGTCTGGTAGATCATCGGGTAACGAACCAGTTGTGAGTTACTGAAGTGCTTCAGCAGGATATGATTGAGTTGTGACGAGCCGATAATGCCGGACGCGATAAACGCAAACACCCACCCGTATTGCTTTTCGTTGATCCCATACACGTTGATGAAGACATCGGATGAACCGGCGATGAAAGCAAACGGTGCTGACATCGCTATGCCGCCCGCCAGCGTGTAGATGATGAACTGCGGTTCTTTGATCACCGTCAGGAAATTGCGGACCACGGATCGCGGCTTGAGTGAGATCGATGGATCGGCCTGTCGCCCTTCCGGCAGGAAGAAGTAAACTGCGATGAGGATGATCACTGTAACGATCGTTAAGACCACGAATACCGATTGCCATCCGAAAGCAACCGTGATATAACCGCCGACCGTTGGCGCGATCATCGGTGAAACCGCGATCACCAGTGTGAGGGAAGAGAATGCCTGTGCGGTTTTGTTTGTCGGGAAGAGGTCGCGCACCAGTGTTTGCGAGGCCACCATACCGGCACATCCGCCCAGCGCCTGGAAGAAACGCATGATGATGAGCGAGTCGATGGAACGGGAGAGCGCACAACCGATCGTTGCGGCCAGGTACACGGCAAGGCCGGCATACATCGGAGCACGCCTTCCATACCGGTCGAGCAACGGCCCGTACAGCAATTGACCGACAGCGATCCCGATGAGGTAAGCCGTAAGCGATAATGTGACTTGCTGGATGTTGGTATCGAGATCGGTGACGATCGCCGGGAAGCCCGGCAAATACATGTCGATCGAGAACGGACTAATGGTCGACAGCGCCCCGAGTATGAGTATAGTTAGAACGTGTTCCCTGCGCGTCATGATAACCGGTCGCAAAGATAGACTAAAGAGTAGGGTTGTTAGTCTGCCAGGATTAACTTTTGCGTCGTCATCAACCCATTCTTCAGAATGGTGATAAAATAGATGCCACGGGGCAGGCTCTCGACATTCCAGGTTACTCTGCCGTTTGTAACCGTTTGCTTTACGAAAACCTTCTGACCGAGAGTGTTGACCATTTCCGCGGCAAACGGTTCCCTGTCGTCTACGTCGAGGCTTACTTCTTTGGTTGCAGGATTTGGATAAACGGTCGACGCAGGTACATATTCGACCATCGCCACTTTAGAGATTGTCTGTCTGCCATCGAAGTCGACCTGCCTGAGACGATAGTAGGAACGTCCTGCGAAAGGCGAGACGTCCAGGAATTCGTAGAACTTCGGAGTGTGGCTGCTGCCGGCGGCGGGAACACTTCCGACGTCAAGGAACTCCGCTCCGTCGCGGCTTTTTTCGATCGTGAAATGATCATTGTTTATTTCCGACTCGGTTTTCCAGTCGACCCTTACGCCGGCGTCGGTTGCTTTCGCATGGAACGACGTCAGGGTGACGGGCAATGGCGTAGAAACAGAGACCGATCCGACAGTGAAGAGCTCTCCGTCGTTGAGTGCCACACCGGTGAATGTGAAGAGGCCGCCCCCGAGATCGGTTGCCCCGGAGATCACGCCACCACCGCCGGCGGTTTCATCGGCAAACAGTCCGTCGAGATTTCTGTCGACCAGGAGCCTTAGATCGGCTGCAGTCTTGGAACCTACTACCGTGTTAAGATTGAACTGTACCGTCACGCCTCCGACTGTTCCGCTTTTGGCTGTTTTCCATACACGTGCCAGTCGTGCGATAACACCGGTGGGCAAATCGGTAACACCGGTCGCGTTCATGGCGCCGGTATTGTTTCCCCAAATGAGATAGCTGCGGTCGACGGAGAATGCCCCTCCCAGATCCATTGTAACAACCGCGCCGTTGTTGACGCTGATCGATCGTCGTTGGTCCAGACCGGTGGCATCGTCGCGGCCGATACCGGCGACTTCGTTGTTATAAAGTGCGTTGGTGGTTGTGTTCCACACGACAGTACCGGCGGTGGTAACGTAATTGTGCGCGAGCGTGATCCCGTATTTCACGGCGAGATAGCTTTCGACTTTTTGTTTATCTGCGTCGGGGATTGCGCTTGCGGTATTGAAGATGATCGTTTCGGCGATCCGGCCGGGAGCCTGGTTGCCACCGCTGTAATTGCCGAGCCACGTCAGGGCCTGACCTGTGAGGTTGATGGTATTGATCGAGCTTCCCTGTGCTCCATTCTTTCTGTAGTTGACGTCGCCGGCGCGCATTTCAATAGCGACGATCGCGGTTTCATTCTGCAGCCACGTGAACCCGCCGGTGCGGAAATTTCCGCCGTCGGGATCAAAATAGCCAACCTGGGTTCCGCCGGCTTCAATAAGCATTTGATGGTCACCCGTGGCGCTCCGGAGGAATGTCCTCCAGGTTGTATTGATCTTCGGCACCCCGACGATAAATGCAGTGCTGTTCAGGTTTGCGGGTGGCGAGGTGATGTTGAAAATGTCTGTTGCTGTGTTGAAGTCGATCACCGAATGCGAGTTGATGTTGTTCGTAACGAGCGTGGGCTGAAGGGCCAGGGTCGGTTGAACGGCATGCCTGCTATTTCCGGTCTGATCGTTCCATTGACTGACATCGGTTGTTCCGGTCACACCGACGTCGCCTTTCACCCAGAAGGCGCCGCCGAACAAGCCGCCCGGTAACACTACGTTCGTAGCGGCGAGCGTAAAGAAATTATTATTCGAAAGCGCAAGGTTGGTAAAAGTGAGTGTGCTTCCGACAAGGGTGGCGCCGGTGGTGTGTGCAGTGGCTCCCGAGCTGAAGTCCGTGTCGTTGTCGATAAGTATGGCGAAGTCGGCAGCAGTACCGTTGTTGGGTAATCCGAGTGCGAAAAGGTCGAAGCTGACGGTTACGGAGCCCGGTGTACCAGTCACACCGGCCTTCCAGATACGTCCGCTCCTAAGCGCGAAGCCTGCTGGGACGTTGGCGCTGGTGCCTGTGCCCAGGTCGTTCCCGAATAAAACGTACGAATTCGTGCTTCCAATGGCACCGGCGGTTTCAAGGATTACCGAAGCATTCGCGTGAACACTCAGTGATCTCGTTTGGTTTAGTGTCGTATTGTCGTCACGACCAACACCAGTGATGTTGTTGTTGTAAGTTGAATTGGCGGTCACGTTCCATAAAACACTTCCGTTGCCGGATAGGTAGTCGTGACTCAATGTGATCCCATACTTGATCCCCAGATAACTTTCTATTTTTTCCTTGTCGGTGGCGGTAATAGCGGAAGCGGTGTTGTACATGATCACTTCAGCTATGCGTCCGAACGGTTGAGTGCCGACCTGCGTATTTCCGAATGCATACATGTCCAGCGTAGCGAGGTTGATAGTGCCTATCGATGATCCCTGCGTTCCATTCTTCCTGAAGTTCACATCGCCGGCGCGCAACTCTGTGCTGATAAGTGCGACCTCATTTTGCGCCCATGTGAACCCGCTTGGCCGGAAGAGCCCGTTATCTGCATCGTAATAACCGACGTTAGTAGTGCCTGTTTCAACGAGGACCGGGTGGTCGTTCACAGATCCACGGAACATCGTACGCCACGTGGAATTGACAGTCGGCGCTCCAACCGCGAAGATCGTAGAGTTGAGGCTGGGCGGTGGAGTACTAAGTGTCATGAAATCTGCGCTCGCCGAGAAGTTGACGACAGTCCGGAAGTTGATGTTGTTCGCGACGGGCGTGGGCTGGTTGGCCGGAGTGGGCTGAACGGCGTGGTTGGAAAAACCACTTTGATCGTTCCACTGACTGACGTCCGTAGCGCCGACTATGCCGGTTTCGCCTTTCACCCAGAACACACCACCGGCGACCCCACCGGGCAGCGCGACGTTAGCAACGGCGATCGCGAAAAAATCGTTATGCGCGAACGACACGTTCGTGAATGATAGAATATTACCGACGATGCTCACGCCTGTGGTGTGCAAAGTGGCGCCGGATGAGAGGTCGGCGTCTGTATCTTTCATCAGCACATAATCGGCTGTGTTGCCTGTGTTGGGAACGTTTACAGATGCGAGGTCTATCGATAGCGTTACTGTACCCGGCGTTCCCGTTACAGCAGCTTTCCATAAGCGGCTTCGTAGCGTGTATCCAACGGGCACATTGAAGCTGGTACCCACTGTGCCATCGCTACCCCAAACGAGGAAATCTTTGTCGGAACTGAGGGCACTACCCTTGTCGATCGTGAGGCCGGTGCCGGTATTCGAGCTGATCGACTTTCGCTGATCGAGCGCGCTGTTGTCGTCGCGTCCGATGCCAGCTACGTTGTTGTTGTAGGCCGCGTTCGTGGTTGCATCCCAGATCACCGTTCCGTCGGTAGTCAGGTAGTTGTGTGCGAGTGTCACGCCGTACTTGATGGCGAGATAGCTTTCGATCTTTTCCTTTTCCGTCGTGGAAAGGGGCGTCGACCCATTGTATATTACTGTTTCAGCGATCCTGCCGAACTGCTGGCCGTTACCCTGGTAGTTTCCGAAAAAATTCAGCTGCAAATTCGCGAGGTTGATGCTATTGATCGAAGCTCCCTGGGCTCCGTTCTTTCGAAAGTTCACATCCCCTGTACGCATCTCGAGACCTACAACCGCCACTTCATTCTGTAGCCAATTGAATCCGCTGGGCTTGAAGCCGACATTGTCGCCGTCAAAGTAGCCCAACCTTACGGCACCCGTTTCAACGATCAGCGCATGGTCGCCTGTAGCGCCGCGAAACATCGTGCGCCACTGTGAGTTTACGGCAGGAGCACCGACGGTGAACACGGTTGTATTGAGGTTAGCCTGCGGATTGGTAAGGTTGAAAATGTCAGTGGCGCCGGAAAAATTGATCGAAGGGTTAAAGTTGATGTTGTTTGTAACCAGGCCGGGTTGATTTCCGACAACTCCTTGTACTGCATGATTGGAATAACCGCTTTGGTCTGCCCACTGGCTTACATCGGTAGTTCCTGAAACACCAGCGTCTCCTTTCACCCAGAATGAAAGCCCGGGTATGCCGCCGGGAAATGAAAGATTGGCAACGGCGATCGAAATGAAGTTGTTGTTATTCAATCCCACACCGGTAAAGGAGAGAACATTGCCGACCAGCGATGCACCTGCGATGTGTGTTGTCGCGCCGGCACTGAAATCGGTATCGGTATCAATCAGCAGCGCGTAGTCGGATGCATTGCCTGTAACCGGCAAGCCAATGGCAGACAGATCGGCGGTGAAGCTTACGGCACCCGGTGTTCCGGTCACGGCAACCTTCCAGATCTTGCTGGTGCGGATCTTATGCGTTGTGGGAACGTTGAGGGTTACGCCTGTCGCTGCGTTGTTGCCCCACATCAGGAATGATTTATCGATTCCCAATGCTCCGCCTTTGTCGAAAGTAATGTCAGATGATGAATTGATGGTCGTGGATTTCGTCTGGCTCAATTTCGATACGTCATCGCGGCCAATGCCGGTGATATCGGCGTTGTAACCTGCGTTAGCGGTTACATTCCAAAGCACGGTTGCATCCGAGGCGATGTAATCATGTGCGAGTGTGATCCCGTACTTGATGCCGAGATAGGATTCTACCTTGTGGACTTCAGTAGCCGAAAGGGGTATGTTGTAAACGATCATCTCCCCAATGCGGGCGTCGGAAGATTCGCCGGCAAATGCCCCGTTCTCTATGTCGATACGGACACCACTGACGCTGTTGCTTGCACCGAAGGTCGCAAGAGAAGTTCCGTCTGCCCGTGCTTCGACGGACCCTGATACGCTTCGCTTATAGGCGTGGAGGTGCAGGTTTGTCAGTCCGGCTGTAGTTGCTATGCCCGAATTATGATTAGAGGGATTTGCGTTCAGGAACAAGCTGTTTGTGTAGTTGTCCCACCATGCCCAAAGGTAATTCCCTGCATGTCCCTCGAATACCCGGCCTGTTACGTCCGAGGCTAGTTTGCGCGACACAAAGAAGGTGGTCCACTCTGTCCCGAGCTCCGAACCCACCGGCGCGTCGAAACCGCCGGAAAGGATTTCGACCGAAGGATTGAAGTTCAGGGTTGACCCCTGCAGTGTCGGACCGGCAACCGATATGTAATCATTATTGTGACCGCTCATGTCACGCCATGTGGTTATCGCGTCACCGCTTTCGGCAGGGTCGCTGGCGGCTTCCCATACATCGCCATCTGATTTCAACCACGTTGCGAGCCCCACGGGGACGCCACCGGGCGTGTTTAGATTTGATACTGCGACGGAGAAAAACTGGTTATTGTTGAGGGCAACATTTGTAAACGTTAATGTGTTGCCAACC
Organism: Cyclobacteriaceae bacterium; assembly: GCA_035318625.1. GTDB lineage: Bacteria > Bacteroidota > Bacteroidia > Cytophagales > Cyclobacteriaceae > ELB16-189. The sequence goes on along the minus strand of DATHEL010000008.1, from coordinate 70,592 downwards.
AGGTTTGCACCCGTAGTGTGCACTGTGGCTCCCGTGCTGAAATCCGTGTCGTTGTCGATTAGCAGTGAGTAATCTGCGGAGTTACCCGTGTTCGCCAATCCGGTCAGTGAAAGATCGATACTGAACGAAACATTACCCGGTGTTCCGGTAACGGCCGTCTTCCATATTCGAGCCGAACGTGCCGATTGGGATGCAGGCACATTCGTGCTGCCGCCTGTCGCATTGTTGTCGCCCCACATGAGATAGCTGTTGTTCACCGGGAATACGCCTCCTTTGTCCATGCTGATCCACGATCCCGCGTTGATGCTCTGCGATTTCCGTTGATCGAGTCCGGTAGCCGCGTCCGCGCCGATACCCGCGATGTCGTGATTGAAACCACTGTTGGCTGTCAGATTCCAGATCGTTGCGCCGGCGGATGTAACGTAATCATGTGAGATCGTCATACCATACTTGACAGCGAGATACGATTCAACACGGAGGAGCTCGGCAGGGGTGAGGACGCGTGAATAGATGATCATCTCACCGATCTGCGCATCAGAGCTTTCCGCAGCGAAGGCTCCGTTGCCAATATCGATACGCACGCCGACGGCCGAGTTGCTTGACCCGAATGTTGTCAGCGTTGTTCCGTCAGCTCTTGCTTCCAGGGCGCCGGTAGCCGACAACCGCGTGTATGTGTGAAGGTGCAGGTTCACAACGCCTGATGTTGTCGCAATTCCGGTGTTGTGATTGCTGGGATTGGCGTTGAGATAGAGTGAGTTTGTGTATACATTCCAATGCGACCAGAGGAAGTTGCCCGCATGTCCGTCGAACACACGTCCGTCGAAGTCCGACGCAAGCTTTCGCGAGATGGTTATCACCGTCCAGTCAGCCGATAGTTCGGAACCCGCCGGCGCATCGAAACCGCCGCTCAATATTTGTACGGCGGGATTGAAGTTGAGGGCATCATCAAGCAGGGTAGGTCCGGCTGCCGGGATGTAGTGCAGGCCATTCGGACTTTGGTCCAGCCAACGGGTGAGGGCGTCGCCGCTTTCTGCCGGGTTGCCGACAGCTTCTTCGGCACCCGTATTGGCTTTCAACCAGATCGAAAGATTGGTATTGACCGCCCCCGGGCTTTGCGCGAAGGCACTACAGGAGATCAAAAAGGCTGCAATAAGGGCTGCCCCGACGTTTCGGAGGTGATTCATTTTTTAATGTGTTGCCCGGTTTTAAGGGGCGGTTACAGTTATAGGATGTTTAAAAAAATTTCCTGACGCTTCAAAAAACTGCAGCACACTTAAGTAGTCGCCAATTGATAAAGTTACTGGTTTCGATAGTACTTTAAAAGCCGGCCACCTGAAACTGCGCATTTGTCCCAAAATCCACATTTCCTTACCTTCAGGAACTAACCTATAACCTTACCCTCCCATGAAGCAACTGATCCTCTTTTGTGTCTGTCTTATGGCCTTAGCATCCTGTAAGAAACAGGAGTACGACGTCGTTATTCGAGGCGGCAATGTGTACGATGGTTCGGGCAGCAAGCCGGTCGTCGCCGACGTGGGCATCAATGCCGACACCATTGCATTCATCGGCGAGCTTTCCGGAGCGGTTGGAAAGAAAGACGTTGATGCGACTGGCATGGCCGTGTCGCCAGGGTTTATCAACATGCTGAGCTGGGCTGTCGAGAGCCTTATCCTCGATGGCAATTCACAATCGGATATCAGGCAGGGCGTAACGCTTGAAGTATTCGGCGAAGGAAGCTCCATGGGGCCGGTCAACGACGCCATGAAACAGGACGCGCTTGATGCGATGCGCCGCAATCCGGATTACAAATACGACATCGACTGGACCACGCTCGGTGAATACCTCGAGTCGATGGAACGTCGCGGCATCGCTCCCAACATAGCGTCGTTTGTAGGAGCAACAACGGTTCGTGAACACGAACTCGGTTCCGCCAACAAGCTTCCCAACCCGGAGCAAATGGAACGAATGAAGGCGCTTGTGAAGACAGCCATGGAAGAAGGGGCTTTAGGCGTAGGATCGTCGCTGATATACGCCCCAGCAAACTATTCGAGCACGGAAGAGTTGATCGAGCTTTGCAAAGTCGCCGGCGAGTACGGAGGCATGTATATAACCCACATGCGCAGTGAAGGCAACGCAATCTTCGAAGCGGTCGATGAAACCATTCGTATTGCGAAAGAAGGAAATCTTCCCGCCGAGATATATCACCTGAAAATGGGTGGAAAAGAGAATTGGAACAAGCTCGACGGTGTTCTTGCGAAGATCGATGCAGCGAATAAATCCGGCGTGAAGATCACCGCCGACATGTACACCTATCCCGCCGGAGCTACCGGCCTCGATGCTTCCATGCCTCCCTGGGTACAGGAAGGCGGGTTAAAACAATGGATAAAAAGACTTCAGGATCCCAAGATCAGGAAGAAAGCCCTGGATGAAATGCGCAAGCCTTCCGACAAGTGGGAGAACCTCCTCCTTCTGGCGGGCGGACCGGATCAGGTATTGTTACTTGGATTTGCAAACGACTCTTTGAAAAAGTTCACAGGAAAAACGCTGGCGGAAGTGTCGCAGATCTATGGGAAGTCGCCGGAAGAAACGGCCATGGATCTGGTGATCTCCGACAGCACGCGCGTTGGTACGGCATATTTCATGATGAGCGAAGACAACATCAAGCGCCAGATCGCTCTTCCTTATATGAGCTTCGGTTCCGATGCCGGCTCGCCCACCGCAGCGGGCGTCTTCCTGAAGTCCAGCGATCACCCGAGAGCATACGGCAACTTCGCCCGCCTGCTGGGTAAGTACGTCCGCGACGAGAATGTTATTCCCCTGGAAGACGCTATTCGCAAGCTCACATCCCAGCCGGCGAAAAATCTGAAGATATCGAAACGCGGTTCGCTTGCACCCGGTTTCTGTGCAGATGTCGTTGTGTTCGATCCGGCTAACATTCAAGATCATGCGACGTTCGAGAAACCACACCAGTACAGCACTGGAGTTCAACATGTGTTTGTGAATGGAACGCAGGTGCTTGACAAGGGAGAGCATACCGGGGCGAAGCCGGGCAGAGTCGTGAGGGGACCGGGATGGAAGAAAACTTCTTAATGCAAACAGCAGAATATCGAACATCGAATGTCGAACCGCAGAAGGTTGGGGTTAGTGTGAAAACCGTGTTGTGATCCGGGAGGGGAGCAGGTTGGAACCGGTAATCATATCAGTGGACCCATACGATCTTCGGGAGTTAGCTGATCTTCTGCGGTTCGGTGTTGGGTGTTCGATATTCTGCGTTTGCATTTAAAATGGATTAAGGAAGCCAAACGCCCTTCGTTCCATATAATTCTCTTCATACCCTGCTAACGAAAAACCGACATGTCCTCCCCGTGTAGGTATTTCAAGGTGGAAATATTGGTGTTCGCGCGCGACGTCTTTTGGGAAACATGCCGGCGGAAGGAACGGATCGTTGGCTGCATTGACGATAAGGGCCGGGACGGTGATGTTTCGCAAGTATTGATCACATGACGAGCGGGAATAAAAATCAGCCGCGTCCTTAAATCCATGGAGCGATGCGGTATAGCGGTCGTCGAATTCCTTGAAGGTTTTAATTTTATCGAAACCTTCGTACGAGATCTTGTCGGGATAGAGAAACGATTTGGCGAGGATCTTTTTTCCGAGCTTTCTTAAAAACCTGTTACGATAGAAGCTCTTGGAGGGCTTGTCGAGCTCGGCAGCGCTGGAGCTCAAGCTGCAAGGCACCGAGAAGCCGACGGCGCCTTTCACCCTCGGGTCGATCGAAGCGCCCCGTTCACCCAGGTATTTCATGGAAAAACTTCCCCCCATGCTGAAACCCGTGAGCGCGATGTGGTCATAGCCTTTCCGGAATGCTTCGGTGATCACCCGGTCGAGGTCGTTGGTATCGCCATGGTGATAGAATCTCGCGAGCCTGTTCATCTCGCCGCTGCAGCTGCGGCAGTTCCACGCCAGGGCATCCCATCCGCGCTGACGAAAGTACTTCGCCATTCCCCGTGAGTAGTGACGTTCGCTGCTGCCTTCCAGGCCATGAGAGATGATCACGAGCTTCGTTGTCCTTACGTCGTTGTTCACCAGCCAGTCGAGATCGAGGAAATCGCCGTCGTCCAGTTCCAGGCGCTGACGCTGGTACAAAACTCCTTTCACTTTTCGGAAAGCCGACGGCACAATGGTCTCCAGGTGAGCATTGGCGAGAAATGGGACCGGACGGTATGTGGACTCTATGATCAAACCTTCTTGTACCTGAAACCGAGTACAGTCATTACCAAAAAAAGAAATAATACCAGGAGCAACGCAAATCTCAGTGTAACGAAATCGGCAAGAAACCCGATAATGGGCGGGCCGAAAAGAAATCCGGAGTATCCAACGGTTGTCACCATCGCCAGCGCTACACCAGACGGTAGTCCCTTTGCATTGCCCGCAACACTGTAAGCTATCGGCACAATGGTAGAAAGACCTATGCCGACAATGAAGAACCCGATGATCACCGATACCGGATCCACAAACAGGATGGAGAACAACAATCCCACGGAAGAGATCAACCCGCACACGACCATCAGTTTTTTGTCGCCGTACTTCAAACGGGCGCTGTCGCCAAACACACGGCCGATGGTCATTGCGGCGGCAAATGCCGACAGGCCGATGGGCGCGAGGCCCTTACTCGCCTTCGAGAAGTTTTCCATATAGTTCGTGCTCCAGTCGGCCATCGCGCCTTCACCGAGCATGCTGCAGAACGCGATGACACCGATGCCGACCATCGCGGCATTCGGTAGACGGAACGCGGGCTCTTCCCCTTTCTTCTCCGGTTTGTCGTACAGCAGATAAAGACGTGCAATGGTTATCACGATGAGATTCACCACCGTGATGATCACGAAGTGTGTCAGGAGGCTGGTGTCCATCTCGCTGAACAACGAGCCCGCGAGCGCCCCGAGCATCATGCCGATGCTGAAGAAGGCGTGGAACGAAGTCATGATGGGTTTCCCCCATTTCTGTTCGATCATCACAGCCTGCGCGTTCATCGATACATCCAGCATACCTGCCGACACACCCAGCAGGAAAAAGACAGTGAGCAACGACGTCAGGTTTGGAGACGCGGGAATGAACGGAACAAGTCCGCAATACATATACACCGAGAACAGTCCGATCTTGCGGCTGCCATTGCGGATGATCAACCAGCCGGAGAAAGGCATCGCTAGCAACGCTCCGAGCGACGACGACAACAGCACTACTCCAAGCGTGCCGTTGTCGATCTGGAACTGGTCTTGAATGCGCGGAAGCCTGCTGTAATAATTGGCGTGGGCAAATCCGTTAAGGAAGAAAATGATCTTTACCGCCAGGCGGGCAGGAAGGTTAGCGTTCACGGTGGTCAAAGATATGGGTAAAGATCTACTAAAAACTTTAACCAGGAGACGCAAAAAAATTATCTCGGTGGCCAGAAGGCCGGCTTCTCGAGAACTCCGCCTGCTAGTCTGCAGTCGGCACATCCTGCCGGAACTGAAATGTAAGCTGTCGGTACCGGCTGCCCTATGGACTCCGTCAGGTAGAGTTCGGAACCGATATGGTTTACAAGTTTGAAGACTGGAATCATTTCTCCCGGGCACTCCTCAGGGGAGGTGACGAGCGAAGCCGGGAGCTCGTCGCGATTGATAAATATTCTTTTTTTCTGAATTTCCCCACCAGAAAAGTACCCAAGCACTCTTTCATTGCCGTCGGTGACGTTGTGCATGTTGCCGGTGACCTCGTTAGGCAGTGGATCGAAAAGTCCACCGAGATTTTCGGTGGTTTTTTGCAGGTTGAGCCAATAGGTGTACGCTTGTTCATCCAGGGCACGCTGTTGCACTTCGATGCTGTATAGCCGCGATATCTTCGAGGAGCCGACAGGGATATGGGTCAGTGCAAAGTCATTCACAACATCAGACGTGTTCTGGGTTGTGGACGTGACAAGCACTTTTGTAGATTGCTCCGAGTCGTAGCAAGTGAGCGTCATGTCTTTCGCAGTACGGGTGATTACTTCTCCGGTTTCTTTAACGAACAGGAAGCTTGAATACTTGGCGGCATTGTATTCCCATGTCTCAATATAGATCCATTGATAATACCGTGTGCTACCAGCCACGTCATGCGAGTCGACATAAACAGTAACACCTTTAGCATCAGCTCGCCATGAAACGCTGTCCAGCGAGGGCGAAGCTTTTAGCTCTACACCATCGGATATATATTCCTTTGAATTGATAAATACCCGCAACGTATATTTTTTTCCTGTTTCGATCTTGTTCGAAAAGGAGGTATAGGTTCCGGCTGCTGTTTCGGGAAGCTCAATGACTGTCCCATCTTCATGCTCGACCTGCACAACAGCTTGTCGAACGGGGTTGTATGTGGTATTTGTGTCGAGCGGCACAGCGATAGACAATTTCACCTCAGCCGTTTTGCTGCCAGAGTCAAGAAATCCATCGACGACGAGAAAATTGATATCCTGCTGCGCGTCAGGCGGCTCGTAAGCCTCGACACAGCTCGCCAAAAGGATAACGGCTGTGAAAAATGAAGAATATGAAATTCTGGCAGCGTTCATTTTTGCCTTTACTAATTACCTCGGTGGCCAGAAACCTGGTTTTTGGAGGACTCCACCCGCTAACCTGCAGTCGACACATACTCCCGGCGCCGACGTGTAACCGATAGTTACCGGCTGACCCACGGACGCAATGAGGTAGAGATCGGAACCGATATAATTGGAGAGCTTGCTGACCAGGATCAAATCTTCCGGGCAAAAACCTTCCGTGTTCACCTGGAGCGAAGTCGGAAGATCACCGCGATAGATGAATATTCGCTTTTTCTGAATTTCTCCACCCGAAAAATATCCAAGTATCCTTTCCGAGTTGTCCATTACGTTGTGCATGTTGCCGGTGACTTCATTGGGCAACGGGTCGAAAAGCCCGCCAAGATTTTCGGTCGTCTTTTGCAGGTTGAGCCAGTACGTGTAGGCTTGTTCGTCCAGTGCGCGTTGTTCTACCTCGATGCTGTATAGGCGCGATGTTTTTATAGAACCCACCGGTATAAAAGTGAGCGGAAAGTCATTTACTACGTCGAGCGTGTTAGTGTTTGTGGTTGTGACCAGCACTTTTGTCGACGTTTCCGTATCGTAGCAGGTGTATACCTGTTCTTCCGCGTTACGAGTGCGAACTTCCCCTGTTGCCTTGACGAAAATATACGTGGAATACTTGTTGGCGATGTATTCCCAGGTCTCTTTGAAGATCCATTGATAATAGCGTGTGCTGCCGGCGACATCGTGCGAATCGACATAAACGGTGACGCCTTTTTCATCACCGCGCCACGAAACGCTGTCGAGGGACGGTGAAGCCCTCAGTTCCACTTCATCCGATATATATTCTTTCGACTTGGCGAATACGCGCAGTCTGAATTTTTTGCCCGTTTCGAATTTGTTGGAGATAGTCCGGTACACTCCATTTACAGTTTCGGAAAGCAGGATGATATCACCATTTTCATCTTCAAGCTGCACCGTAGCGTGTCGAACCGGGTTGTCCGTTGTCGTGGTATCGAGTGGCATAGCGGTCGACAACTTCACTTCTGCCGACTTGTCGCCGGAGTTAAGGAACCCGTCGACTACGAGAAAACCTATTTCCCGGTCGGAGTACGGAGGGTCGTAAGGCTCGACACAGCCGAACATCAGCAGAAACAACGTTAAAATGTAACTATATGGAATTCGCGACTGCTTCATCTGCTTTTACTCTAATAGAAAATCATTTACCGCGCCGGCCAGAAATCAGGCCTTTTAGTTACACCTCCAAGCAACCGGCAGTCTATACAGATGGGAGAGGCTGTCGTATAATGGTCCTCGACAACAACGGTAATCAGGTAAACCTCCTTGTTTGTATAGTCTGCCCGCAATGTTGGCGTGTCTATGTTATAATCGGGGCAATAGGCTGGCCATGACAGCACCTCGTTTGGGAGGTCGTCACTCTTAATAAACAGTCTTTTCTTTTGGATCTCTCCACCCGAAAAGTATCCGAGAACCCGTTCCGATGAATTTTTAGCGTTACGTATGTTGCCTGTAACCTCGTTTGGCATCGGATCGAAAAGTCCGCCAAGGCCTTCGGTAGTTCTCTGCAGGTTTAGCCAGTAGGTGTATGCTTGTTCATCGATTGCCCGCTGTTCTACTTCTATGCTGTACAGGCGCCTCAGTTTTGTCGAGCCCGCAGGAACAAAGGCCAGGGGAAAGTCGTTGACGACGTCCTGGGTGTTGGTGGATGTTGACGTGATCAGGACCTTGGTGGAGATATTCGTACCATAACAGGTGTAAACCATTTGTTCCGGCTTCAAACCTACAACCTTGTCGCCCGTCCACCTCATCGTCGTAAGCCTATTGGCCACGTACTCCCATGTTTCTGTGTATAACCACTGGTAGTATTTTGTGGCGCCGGCCACATCGTGCGAATCGAGGTATATCGTTACACCACGATGGTCGGCCCGCCATGTAATAGTGTCAAGAACCGGCGATGCTTTTAACGGTACGGGGTCGGATACATACTCCTTTGAATTGATCGATACCCTGAGCTTGAATTTTTTACCGGTTTCGATCAGGTCGGATGAAGTTTTATAAACTCCATCGGAAGTTTCTGTAAGTGAAATAACCGAACCGTCCTCTCTCTCTACGCTCACCGTTGCTTTCCGAGCGGGATTTGCGGTTGTACTCGCATCGAGCGGTACCGCGAATGATAACTTTACTGTTGCAGTTTTGTTGCCCGAATCGAGGAAACCATCGACGACAAAAAAACCGACATCCTTGTCTGAGTAAGGTGGCTCATAAGGTTCTATGCAGCCCATCAAGAAAATGAATGCTGCGAAAGCGGTCTTATGGGCAATCCGGGGCATCATTTTTTGCTCTTTACTCTAAATGTGTGTGTTGCAAAACCGGCCGACCCTTTGGTTGTGATGCCTTCGATAATAATCTGGTAGGTGCCTTCGACGTCAGATGTAAAGAACTGCTGGTCGCGTGTCCCTGTATTGTCGGTCGTAAGACTGCCAGTCCAGAACAAGAGCGATCGCTGGTCGGGAAGACGACCTTCGTTTTCGTTTACATACTCGTGACGCGGTGAGTAGAACTCGCGTTGCAGTTGGAGTCCCTCGTAGTTGATCTGCACATATTGTGCATCCAGCTCGAAGCCACCCAGGTCGCCGCGATATGTCGTATAGCTTACAATGCCGGGGAAAGTTGCGATTCCATGGTAGAATTTTCTCGTGACCACCTCGAGCTTCTTCACTCTCAGCGGATCGAAGGCCATGACTTTGTTAACATCGAAAACAGGAACGCCGTCGAGCAGGATCATGGGTGTTTCGTAGATCGGTTTTTTGTTCACAACGTCCACCAGGTAGAATTTAAAATTGTTGTGTTGCTTGCGAACAAATACACCCGGCACATACTCGCGCATCACTTCCTCCATGACCGGGAAGCGCGTATAGTCGTCGAGCAGGTAGGTTTCGTCAGCCTTGCCATAAAAAGCCGAGCTGTCGACAGTCGGAGCCACATACTTGTCTTCATAATATATCTTCTGCACCTGCATGCCGACGCTTCGTGCGAGAAGATTTTTTTCTATCGACGGACTCATTTTCAACGCCGGCCACTTAATTGTAGAAGGTTGGTCCGAGAACGGGCTCAGCAATTCAACCTGGTGAAGGCTATCCACAACCGTAAGAACTTTCTTGCTTCCGATAAAGCGTTGCAGCTCGAACAACACTTCTCCTTTCGAATTGCTGCGGGAGGCGTTCACATCGATGATCTTTCCCGGAACGGTCACATAAGCAAAGAGCGACGGAGCAATATTGCCGCTGAGATCTTTCGTTAGCCCGCGGACCAGGTGCCCGTGATATTCCGGCGCATAAGTAAATGAAGGCTTCGACTTGAGGAGCTCCGTCCAGTTGAATCTTCTCCATCCTTGGGTAAGCATGAGGTTATCGGCCGCGGCCCGGGCTTCGGCAGTGTTGGTTAAATAATATCCCGGCGATTCGACCCGTCCGTTGAGATCTGAAGTGAGATAAAAAAAATCGTCAATATGCGACGTACCTGGCGACGTTATAAGGGAATCGAGACGGTAAACCGACATCGACATTTGCGGAACTGCCCCGGCGGTCTGTATGCGGAGTGCGACTTTCGATCTCGTCTGGTATTCTGATTTATCACTTTCAACAGTAATGTCGACGTTGTTCTCCGGCTGTTTGAAATACAAACGTTCCGCGATGGGCCTCGATTGGTTGTCGAACAGTGTGATATGCGACACGCCGTCTTTCAGATCTTTTTTCTTTATCTCGAAGGAAGCCTTTCCTTGTGAAACAGTCTTACGTTCGGCTTTCGCAACCTGCTGCCGTGTGTGGGCAAGAAGGAAGATCGCCGGACCGGACTGCATCGAAGGCTGAAACGATACTTCCACAGTCAACGCGTCGCCATTATCAGTCACGCGCATGGAATAGCCTTCGGTAGCCGCGTCGGCCAGACTTACGATCGTCCTTGGACTTCCGGGTACATGGACGACAGCACGGTATTTTTTTCCGGAGACGGGCGTAAAGTCAAACGAGCCCATTCCAAACTGCGATGAATGGAAATGAGCGACGGTATCGTTGCCGTCGCTGACGAGGGACCCGCTGAACGCCAAGCCAAGGCCGGTGCGGTCGTTCACTTTTACTCCAATCTTATTGACAACACCGGCGAGCAACGTCCCACCTTCGGGAAACAGCTGAACGTCGTTGTTGCTCACGCTGACGGTACCGGTTGTCTCCACGTCCGGCCTTACGAAAGAATTGATGATGGAAACCGGCTTTTTGAAATAAAAGTCTGCGCTGAAATTCTTCATCCAGCTGGTATATGCCCGCAACAAATAGTTACCGTTCGCGATGGACGCCGGTAAGAAGATCGACCCGGTTCCGATTCCGCCCGAGAGCGCGATCTTCTCTTTCAAGACCGATTGGTTGTCCGCGTCAACCAGTTCCACGTAGGCTATTTTGCTGATGTCGATCGGCGCATGAAGACTGGCATCCACCGTATAGATCTTCAGCCACATGATTTCTCCCGTCAGGTAAACATCCCGGTCGGTATGAAGGAACATTTTCTCCTGCACAACTTCCTTGCGATAGTTGAGGAATTTCGTGAGCACGCTATCCTGCGCGGTAGCGGAAACCGCCGATGCCAGCAAAACCGTAAGAAACGTCAGCCTGCGCATCAGAATTTAAAGTTATAGGTGACTGTAGGAATTGGCTGTGCGAAGATCGAAAGCAGATACCCCTTGATCACGCCGTTGTTGGAAACGAAGTACACGGAATACGCATTGTTTCGTCCCGTAAGGTTATACACAGCCAACGTCCACGAGCTGTGCGCCAGTTTCTTGATCTTATGATTGCCTTCGATGTTGACAGAAAGGTCTATCCGGAAATAGTCCGGTATCCGGTTCCCGTTGCGTGGGCCATAGAACACACGGTCCGCTCCGGCAATCTGGTATTTTGAAATTGGTATGGTGATGGGGCGGCCGGTACTGTAAACTGTATTGAGCGAAAAGTTAAAACGGCGGCTTACTTTAAAGTTACCGATGAAGTTGAACGCATGCGGTTTGTCGTAGTTGCTGGGATACCAATTTCCCTGGTTCACGATTTCCGGGTCAAAGGTGCCGTTGGTGCGGAGGAATGAACGCGACCACGTGTAGCTGATCCATCCATTGACTTTGCCCAGGCTTTTCTTGATCAGTAACTCGACGCCGTAAGCTTTTCCGTCAGCTTTGATCACGTCTGTTTCCAGGTGATGATTCTTCAATAGCTGTGCTCCGCTTTTGTAGTCAGTAGCATTTTCGATCGTCTTGTAATACGCTTCCAGCGATGTTTCGATGAGATTGCCCTTGAAGTTCTTGTAGAACCCGAGCGACACCTGGTTGCCGATCTGCGGCGGTATGTATGCATCGCTCAACTTCCAGACATCGGTCGGTGTAATGGCAATAGTATTCGAAAGCATCTGTATGTACTGACGAAGCCTGTTGAAGCTCAATTTTACCGAAGAGCTTTTCGTGAGTATATGGCGGATTGCTGCACGTGGCTCAAACCCGCTGTACGTTGCCGTAGGCTTGCCTTTACCGAAATGCACCGTATCAACCATCGTAACCTCTTGCAGGGGAGCGCCGGGACGGTATTGATAAACGTCCTTTGCGCCGAGATTCTGGTACAACGAATAGCGAAGCCCGAGGTACAGCGAAGTCCGTGTCGTGATGTCGTAATTGTCGCCGATGTATACCGCGTTCTCTATACCCTGATCGTTTTGAAGGATATCAGGTTTCACCAACGACTCCTCGCCGTATGGAAGGAACCGACCTGGCTGAAGTCCATAAAATGTAGAGCTGACACCGCCCGTGAATGTATGTTTTGGACTCTGGAAATAAGTAAAATCCGCCTTCGCCGTTCCCTGGCGGATATTGAAATTCATGTTGAAGGCATTTACCGGGTTCTGGTCACTAATAACCTGGTAGTTGTATTTGCTGACGCTTCCGGTGAATACGCTGAATAGTTTCTGATTGAAAACATGTTTCCATTTGAGCGACGCGTTCTTGTCGGAATAAGCATACGCCGTATCGGCATTCAGCTGGAACCTGTCCTGGCTCATGTATCCGTTCGCGATAATAGTATTATTCTCATTCACCTTGTAATTCAGGTTCATGGTGAGGTCATAGAAACCTGCGGAACTGTTTCGCAGCCGGTCGGTATTCAGCCGTTTCAGGATCCAGTCCGAGTAAGTAGATCGTACGCCGATCAGGAATGAAGCTTTTTCCTTAAGGATCGGACCTTCCAGCATAAGTCTTCCGGTAACGGGACTAAGTCCACCCGAACCGGAGAGCTTCTTCAGGTTCCCTTCGCGGGAATGTACGTCGAGCACCGAGGAGATACGTCCACCGTAATCGGCGGTGATGCCGCTTTTATAAAGCTCGACAGACTTCAGTACATCCGGATTGAAGGTGGAGAAGAACCCGAACATGTGGGATGGATTGTAAACCGCCGCGTCGTTGAACAAGATCAGGTTCTGGCTCGTGGCGCCGCCGCGAACGTTAAGTCCCACCGTTCCTTCGCCCACGGACTGCACGCCCGGTAGCGCAAGCACGACTTTCATAATGTCGGTCTCGCCGAGTGCGAGCGGCATCTGCTTCATCACCTTGATGTCGAGCTTCTCGACGCCCATCTGCATTCCGGTCACCCGTACATCGCGCTCCGATTCCACGAGTACCTCCTTCAGAGGAATGATGTTCTCCTGTAGCTCGACGTCGAGCCTGCCGTTATTGTAGAGCAGGATCCGCCGGCGCGTCAGCTTCATGCCGACGCTTTTGATAAGAAGCTCATGACGCCCTCTCGGTAACTTAAGCGAGTACCGGCCAAAAGGGTCGGTGGCCACACCAATGGTCGGGTTCTCTACATAGACTGAAGCGCCGATGATAGCCTCGCCCGTCTTTTCATCCGTAACGGTACCCGTCAGTGTCGCCTCTCCGCTGAGGTCGGCTGTCTTTGTGCCGATCAGGTGTAGTTTTTCTTCTGCCGCGCGCTGTTGCTTTTCCGATTTCTCGTATTCGCTGTAATCGAAATTCTCCCTCGCTTCCGTCTTGACGCCCTGGTTGAAGAAGTCAACGGGAAGCGACGTCATGATCGCATGGTCTTTGGTGATGTAGATGTTCGCCTCGTGAATATTGAACTGGAGGGAGCTTCCGGTCAGCGCCTGTTCGAGGACCTTTTCAACCGGGTCGTTGGTGGCGTTAACAGTAACGAATACGCTGTCGACGTCCAGCAGCCGGTAATAAAAATGGAAGTCGGTCTGCGATTCAATTTGTAGTGCAAACTCCTGGAAACGGGTGTTATTGAAATTGCCATTAACCCGGTCGCGCTGTTGAGCGGCAAGAGTGAGTGGCAACGCCACGAAGATTAAACCAACAAGCAGTCGCGTCATTTTCGATTACTGAATTCGTTCGTAGTTTTTTAATAAAAGAGTAATCGATCTCTCACGCTCCTGGCCGAATCTCACCTTTTCCGTTCTCAACGCCTTTTTCAGATCTTTTTTCTTGTCTTTCAGAAGTCCCATTACGGACCCTTTGCTTCTAACTGTATGGAATGCACCATTTTTCAAAATGAAGTACTTCACGCGTTCTTCGAAAGTACGGGTAGCCTCGCTACCATTCGAGTTGACCTTCAATACCGGTACCTTCTGCCTGTGGACGTAGAATTTCATTTTGCCGTCGTAGAGCAGGTCATAAAATCCGTCCTGAACTTTTGTGTTTTGGAGAAGAACGTACTTGTGGCCGCCTATATCGAAGTATTCTACCTTCTCGCGAAGCAACTGGACCTTATTTCCAAAGGGATATGACGTGATCACCTGGTCTTTTTCCAGGTCGTAGTACAACGGTATGTTCTTGTAGACTTCGCCGGCATATTTCACACTGCCATACACGACATCGTCGTTCAGGTATGGAAATTCGTCGCGTTGTGCAATGTATTCCTTGTAGTCGCTGCCTTCGAAGAGACGGGACTGAACCCCGATCGTTTGCGTATAGAACTGAACGGCGTTGTCCTTTGCTGCAACGACAAATGTAGTATCGTTTGTTTGCTGTGCTTTGGCGGAAAAGACACACAGAACGAGCAGGGCAACGACGATCGACGAGGGTTTTATCATGGTTTGATCCTAAAAATAGCCCGAAATTGCAACTATTTTGACACCGCTGGCATAAAAAAAACCCCACATTCTTATCTGTGGGGTTACTTACAACTGTTAGCTACAGTATAACGCGTTACTTGGCAAAAGACACACTCCTCATTTCACGAATGACGGTGACTTTTATCTGACCGGGATATTGCATATCGCGCTCGATCTTCTGTGAGATCTCGAAACTTAGTTGACCCGCGCGCTCATCGCTCGCCTTTTCGGCATCTACGATCACGCGAAGCTCTCTTCCTGCCTGGATGGCGTAGCATTTTTCGACTCCGTCGAAGCTGAGTCCAACCTGCTCAAGTTCCCTGAGCCGGCGGATATATTGTTCCATCACTTCCCTGCGGGCGCCGGGACGCGCGCCGGAAATGGCGTCGCAAGCCTGCACGATGGGGGAGATGATGTTGGTCATCTCGATCTCGTCGTGGTGGGCGCCGATGGCGTTGCAGACGGCGGGGTGTTCTTTGTACTTCACAGCCAGGTCCATCCCGACAATTGCGTGAGGTTTCTCGAGCTCTTCCGGCCACACTTTGCCGATGTCATGAAGAAGGCCGGCGCGTTTTGCCTGTTTCACATTGAGGCCAAGCTCGGTGGCCATGATGGCACACAGGTTGGCGACTTCACGCGAATGCTGTAGCAGGTTTTGTCCGTAAGATGACCGGAAGCGCATGCGTCCTATCATCTTCACGAGCTCCGGATGGAGGCCGTGAATACCGAGGTCGATCACGGTACGTTCACCGATCTCGACGACCTCGTCTTCTATGTTCTTGCTCGTCTTGGCGACGATCTCTTCGATGCGGGCGGGGTGGATACGTCCATCTTGCACAAGACGGTGAAGCGACAGGCGCGCGATTTCGCGGCGAACGGGGTCGAAGCCGGAAATAATGATGGCTTCCGGGGTGTCGTCGACGATGAATTCCACGCCGGTAGCGGCCTCGAGTGCGCGGATGTTCCGTCCCTCACGGCCAATGATCTTACCCTTGATGTCGTCGCTCTCGATGTTGAACACGGACACACAGTTCTCGACGGCGTGTTCGGTAGCTGTGCGCTGGATTGTTTCGATAACGATCTTCTTGGCTTCCTTGGTGGCCGTAAGCTTCGCTGCCTCCATGATGTCTTTAATGTAAGAGTTGGCCTTTGTCTGGGCTTCTTCTTTCATGGACTCCACGAGCTGGTCGCGGGCCTGGTCGGCCGAAAGCTTGGAGACACCTTCGAGGAGGGCGACCTTCTGCGCGTTGAATTTGTCGAGCTCTTCTTTCCTTTTCTTAACCAGGTCGTGCTGTTGTGCGAGGCTCTGACGTTCTTCGTCGATCTCGCCTTCCTTGCGTTTCAGGGTTTCGAGCTCTTTCGAGAGCTGTGCTTCACGCTGTTTGATCTTCTGCTCGTTGGCGATGATCTGGTTCTTTTTGCGATTGGCCTCCTCCTCGAACTCCTGCTTCATCTTCAGCAGTTTTTCTTTGGCTTCGAGGACTTTGGTTTTTTGAAGGTTTTCAGCCTGTAACTCGGCTTCTTTGATGATGAGGGCGGCTTTGCCGGTGGCTTCATGTTCTTTCTTCTCCACCTTTCGGCGGGAGATAACATTGCCTAGGATAACTCCGATCACTATGGCTACTGCCAGACCGACCGCCGCGCCAATTACGATTTCCATCGTGGTAGAATTTTAGGTTAAAACAACCGGATGGGAATGCGGAGGAAAGGAGAAATCATCCGCTTCACGCGGACGACTGCGGGTCAGAGGATCGCCTGCGAAACCAATTGACTGAGATGACTGACCTTTTCAAAAACGGTCTGGTCGATCTCTTTATGGTCGTCGTCGCTAGCCTGCTTCTGTACAAGGCAGTCGAAAGCTACCATGGCCAGAAGATCTTGTTTATCGTCGATACCGAATTGCTCCCTGTAGTTTTTCAACTTTTCATTGATCAGTTTGCCGGCAGCCCGCACCTTTTCTTCTTCGATACGCTTTACCTTCATAGGATATTCGCGCTCGGCAATCTTAATTTTTATTGAAAGTTCTTCCATCAATTATCTACAGTTCGCAAGGGTTTACAAGCTTACCTGCTGAGGTGGGCGATGCATTTATCGATCTCACGAATATACTCGTCCACTTTCTTCTTTAACTCAATGACGCTTCCGTCATCCGGGTTAATATTATCTGCAATTTTAGTGATTTTAATCTGATTCTTAAAATTAACCAGTTGATCGTCACGGCCCCTGAGGCTCGACTTGAGATCATGATTTTCCAGTTTAAGACTTCTCACCTCCTCTTTCAGGGTTTTATGCTCGTTGAGCAACACCAAAATCTTTCGCTCCAGTCCGTTCAGGTTTGTTTTTAAGAGTTCCTGGTCCATAATATTTTATTAGTGCCCGATTTATCGGGATTATTTCCGAATGAATGCGTGCATTTTTGTTTCAAATGCCCCAATAAGCCGCGACATGGTCTTGTCGATCTCCTCGTCAGTCAGGGTCTTTGCTTCATCCTGAAGCGTGAAGCCCAGCGCGTAAGCTTTTTTCCCCGGCGGAATCTTATCACCCTCGTACACGTCGAATACAATAATCTCTTTGACCAGTTTCCTTTCCGTACTTCTCACAAGCTCTTCAATTTCCTTGTAGGCAACATGCCTGTCCAGCACAAGGGAGAGGTCTCGTCTTACTTCGGGAAACTTCGGCACGTCCTGCACGTCGAACTTAGGGTTTGCAGCGTTGAAAAGCAAGACTACGTCAAGGTCGGCATAAAAAATTTCCTGCTTGATGCCGAAATCTTTTTGAAATGAAGATTTCACCTTTCCCAATGTGCCGACCTGGTTGTTGTCCGACATGATTTTTACTCCGTATTCAAATATCGGATCGGTGATCTTTTCCATTTTGACCTTCGTCACTGCCGACTTCGCAACAACATTCGCTACAAACCTCGAAAGGTCGTGGTACGACACCGGCCTGCCCTTCCTCTGCCAGTTGTCAGCCTCATACTGACCTGTGATATACAACGCGAGACGGTCCCTTTCCAGATATTTGCCGTTCGCTTTACTATAAACCTTCCCGAATTCGAACAGCTTCAGGTCTTTCTGCTTGCGATTGATGTTGAACGAGCAAACCTCCAGTCCCGTGAACAGCATCGACGTTCTCATGACCGCCTGTTCTTCACTGAGCTTATTCAATATTTGCACCGGTTCGCCTTCCGAACCGATATCGTATTTCATGTAATTGGCGTGGGTCAGCGAATTGGTCATGATCTCGTAGAAACCGTTCGATGCAAGCATTGTCCCAACAGATTCTTTATACCGGTCCATATCTTTTACAGGAAAGCCTGAAATGAAATCGGCCCCGGCTTCGTTCGCCAGCTCGATGTTGTTGAGACCATAAATGCGCAAGATCTCCTCCACGATATCAGCCTCCTGTTTAACATCCACCCGGTAAGGCGGAACCGAAACATCGAAAGTACCTTGTTTCTTATTCGAGACACGGATGTCGAGGCGTTCCAGGATACCATAGATATCTTCGCGCGGGATCTCTTTTCCGATCAACCGGTTGACGTTCGAAACCTTTACGGTGAAAGCGACGTCCGCGATCTTGTTCGGATAAACATCCACGATATCCGACGAGATCTTTCCACCGGCAATCTCGCGGATGAGCATAGCGGCACGCTTCAGGGCAAACACCGTGTTGTTCGGATCTGTGCCGCGTTCGTAGCGGAATGAAGCATCGGTCTTGAGCTGATGCGTCATGCCGGTCTTGCGAATGAACGAAGGAGAGAAGTACGCCGATTCGAGGAACACACGCTTCGTTTCCGAGGTGATCCCCGATCCGATGCCACCGAAAACACCGCCAATGCACATGCCTTTGCTGCTGGCATCGCAGATCATCAGGTCGGTGGCGGTCAGTGTCCTTTCTTTACCGTCGAGCGTCACGAACTTGGTGCCGGCGGGCAATGTTTTTACCAGCACTTTCTGCCCTGCAATCTTGTCGGCATCGAAAGCATGCATGGGCTGTCCCAATTCATGGCAGACGAAATTGGTGATATCTACAATATTATTGATAGGGGTGAGGCCGATCGCCGTAAGGCGGTCCTTCAGCCAGCCCGGAGATTCCTTAACAGTAATGCCGGTGATCGTAAGCGCCGAATACCTCGGGCACGCCTCGGTGTTTTCAACGACGACCGCGATATTCAAATCATGGTTATCTGTAGAAAAGCCTTCGACGCCGGGAAGCTTAAGCTCTCTTTTCAATACGGCTTTGATGTCGCGGGCGACGCCGACGTGCGAAGCCGCGTCGGCGCGGTTCGGTGTGAGTCCGATCTCGATCAGGTGATCGGAATGGATACCGAAAAAATCCGCAGCAGGAGTACCGATATTGGCGGCAGCATCCAGGATCATAATACCGGCATGGCTTTCACCGAGACCGATCTCATCTTCGGCACAGATCATGCCTTCGCTCTGTTCACCGCGGATCTTTGCAATCTTAATTTCGAACGGGGTGCCCTTGACAGGATGTACGGTGGTGCCGGGAACGGCAACGACAACCTTCTGACCTGCGGCAACATTCGGAGCTCCACAAACAATAGCGAGCGGTTTCGGCCCGCCGACGTCTACGGTGGTCAGCGAAAGCTTGTCCGCGTTGGGATGCCGGGTGCATGTGAGCACGTGGCCGATCACGAGGCCTTTCAAGCCGCCTTTTACCGACTCATGTTCTTCGACGTGTTCTACTTCAAGGCCTGTGGAGGTGAGTATTTTCCCAATCTCCTCGGGCAATTCGGGTATTTCGATATACTGCTTGAGCCAGTTGTACGAGATTTTCATGAGTTGCTTTCAGGCAAGCCTCAAAAATAGTCAAAAATGTGCGAGGTGCGAGGTGCAAAGTGCGAGGACGCCGCCCTACGAAGCTGTCATTCCCCGGCTTGACCGGGGAATCCCGTGGCAAGCAAGGTGCGCGTGTCCTTCCCCCGGATGGCCCGAACAAGTCGTGCCATGACATTCCATAGGAGGGTTCGTAGTACCGAACGCGCATCGAGCTCGTTTCGTCACGCCGTCACAACCTTTCAATGATAATTCTTTTCCCCAGCGGCAATCAACACATTCAAAATATTCTCTTTCGGCGGGAACGGACACGAGAAACTATCATTATAGGCACAGTACGGATTGTACGCCTCGTTGAAGTCGAGCGTGATGCTCGAAGCGCCGGGGTTTTTCTTTACATCAAGGTAGCGGCCGGCGCCGTATGTCTCGATTGCACTACTCTGATCGGCAAACGCCAGGAAGAGGGTGCCTTTGAACGGCCCGCTGTCGAGCACTTCCAGGATCAGCAACTTGCACGGAGTTCCGTCGATACTGAAACTGGCTCGTGCATATTCGATGTAACGCTGTTCCTTCTCGTCGCTGGTCTGCAGCACGACCACTTGTTTGTTTTCGACAGGCTCCAGGTCCGCAACGATCCTGAACTTGGTGTTGGGTTCGAAATATTTCAGGCCCGTAAACGGCTCGGTGGCGTTCTCGAAGGGAGAGCCTTCGCCGCCCTTCATGAACTCGTCTTTCTCCTCACGTTCTTTTTTGACTTGCGCAGAGTATTCCGCCTCACCGCGACCGCTCGAAGCGGTGTACCAGATAATTATCGCAACGGCTGCGACGGCAATGACGATTATGATGGGTGAGGACTTCATATTAAGTGAAAAGTTAATAGTTAAAAACTAAAAGTTGGCGTCACCTAAACAGCGCGCCAGCAAAACTTTTAACTAACCACTTTTAACTTTTAACTCAAAAAGAGTTTTCCTCGATATTCTTGGATTTCTCGGCGATAGTAGGGGTTGCATTCTTTTCCCATTCCATGATCTTCTCACGATACTTTTCGTACAGGATAAAAAATTCCGGGATGGCACGATCGGCAAGCTGACCGGTAGAGTTTACCAGCACACAGATACCGATGCCCTCGTCGCCTTTCACGGCAATCTCGCTGCGGTATCCGTTCACATATCCCCCATGATAGTTAAGGGTATCGGCGCGGAACGTTAAAACCCTCCAGCCCAACGAATAAAATGACCCGCTCGATTTTTTCCAGGTCCTGAAATAGCGATTGCGGGCGGTGGCCCGAACGACGGGCTTGAACATTTCATCGCGCACAGACGTTCTCAGCAGTTGATTCTGATTTGATGTGAGGGCCTTGAGCCATCGCGCCATATCTGAGATGCTCGCATTCACGCCGCCGGCAGGGCCTACATTATAATACGTTTCCGAAATAGCCGTCGGCTTCCATCCACGAAGCGTATGCACGTGAGGCAGCGCTTTGTCGTTGTTGGCGATCATGGCATCGAATGTCAGCGACGCCTCGCTCATTCGAAGCGGCTTGAAAACTTTCTCAGCCATCACCACCTCGTATGGTTTCCCGGTCGCCGATTCGATCACTTTGCCGATCACACTATAGGCGACGTTCTGATAGCTATAAGTTTTTCCGGGTGGGCTGGTGAGTGTCAGGTCGCGCAAATGATAAATGAGCGGATCGAGTGTTTCACCATGGTCGATCGCATAGGTGAATGCATGATAGGGGAGGCCCGAGGTATGCGAAAGCAGATGACGAAGCGTGATCTGCTCGGTTGCTTCTTTCGTTTTCAGCTCGAAGTCGGGAATGTATTTGATGACCTTATCGTCCCAGTTCAGGATGCTGTCTTGTACGAGCACTGCGGTGAGCACCGACGCAAGCGACTTCGAAACGGATCCGAGCCTGAATACGGAGAACACTCCGACGGAGTCCTGATTTTTCGCATCGCTCAGTCCGAATCCTTTCAGGAAGAGTATACTGCTGTCCTTCACGATGGCCACGGCGGCACCGGGCGCTTGGCCGTTGCCCACCGCGCTACGCACATACGAGTCGTACTCGCCGAGCAGTTGGTTCCAGTACGGGTTTTCGCTCAGCGTAATAGCCGGAGCAATCTTCGCACCTACGGGCACACGAGATACCACAACAGTTTTTTTGATTTCCGTTTGTTGTTGTTCTCGGTTGCGGTAGTTGTAAAAAATCAGAGAGCCAACCAGTACAATAAAAATGACTACAATCAGTCGCTGCATTTCAAAAGTCCAAAGTCACAATAGACCGCTATCTGCAAAGCTACAATAATTATTGCCACTAATGATAAGGTGGTCAACAAGTTGAATATCGAGAAGTTTTGCCCCGCCCGCTATTTTTTTTGTGAGATCAATGTCTGCTTGACTTGGGTAAGTTTCACCGGATGGGTGATTATGAGCAACTATAATAGATGAGGCTTCTTCATTCAGGGCCAGTTTAAAAATAATCCTGGGGTCGGCAACTGTACTGGTTAAGCCACCCTGACCAACCCGCCTTTTGATCATGACTTTTGAACGCCTGTCGAGCAACAGTACCCAAAACTCTTCGTGAGGAAGATCTGCGATTTCGGGTGCGAGAACCTTGTAAGCATCGCGAGAGGTTATTACTTTAAAATTTCGCGGCACGCTCTCATATTTTGCTCTTCGCGCAATTTCCAAAGCGGCCTTAAGGCTTATTGCTCTGTATGGCCCAATGCCATGTATTCTCTTTAATTTTTTGATGGGAAGTTCTGCAACACCGCCAACCGTGTTTTGACCTTCGGCTAGCACTTTTCGCGCGATTTCGAACACGCTTTGCGAGGGTGTCCCAGTACCAAGGATGACAGCAATCAACTCTTCATTTGTTAGAGTTTCGGCTCCCTTTTGTTCGAGCTTTTCCCGTGGACGATCTACCGACAGTTTTAACTTCATAAAACCTCCTTTTCACACCCCAAAAATAAAAAACCCTCCCCGGCGCATAACGCCAGGGAGGGAAAAAGAACCTTACAATTTCGTAAGGCCAATATCTATCTAAACGCCTCTATTTCAGGGCGTTAATTGCTCTTGCAAGCTTCGACTTCTGGTTTGCCGCCTTCTTCCAGTGAATCACGTTCTTCTTAGCCAGCTTATCGATCATACCCGCGGTCTTCTTAAAAAGCTCCGTTGCTTCCGCCTTGTTGGTCGTAGCCTTCAATTTCTTCACCACCGTCCTGGTTGACTTGTGCTGGTAGCTGTTACGCTCCGTTTTCGTCGCGTTGGCCCTGATTCTCTTCTCTGCCGATTTGTGATTTGCCATGTTTTTCGTTCAAAAGGAGTGCAAAGGTATTGAAGTTGAGAGTATTTGCAAAAGGGAAATGGGTCATTTTGGATTAATTGTCCCTTCGAAAAGCAGCCAATTGCCGGCATCCGCCGTGATTTTCGAAGGCTTCTCGTTGCAAACGAACCGCAGCGTTTGTTTCCCGGGCTCGATCACCAGGGTCTCGGTAAACGTCTTCGCCCCGGTCTCTACAAGGAATTCCAGCGGAACGCTGAAACGGCCGTTTTGGGTAAGCTCGACCTCGACGAACACCGTGCTCTGGCGTTTGTCGTACCGCCACGTACCGGATATGCGCGGGTGACCACCGGTGTAGATCCATCTTTGGAAAAACGGCTTCAGGTCGGCAACGGTATTTTTTTGCATGACAGCCACGAAGTCGGCCGTCATAGCAGTACGGCCTTTGTATGTATCGTAGTATTCCCGGATGCCTTTATGAAAGTTCTCGTCACCCATTTTCTTGCGAAGCATGTGCAGTACCCAGGAGGCTTTCTGGTAAGTGTTAGCGCTTAGCACGTTATTGATATCTGTAATGGTCGTGTCGACAATGGGTGCCGTATTTTTCTTTGCAAACTCCAGTACCGTAGTGCGTTTGTTTTTCATGATTGAAATAAGCTCCTCGCGCCCATAGACATGTTCCATATAAAGAGCCGTGCAATATGTTGCGAAGCCTTCGCTCAGCCACACGTGATGCCAGTCGGCTTCGGTAGCTGAATTGCCGAACCATTGATGTGCAGTTTCGTGCGCGATCAGCTCTTCTCTTTCGTTCTTGCCATTCACAGAGTTCTCGAAATAGAAAATGTTACTGGCGTTCTCCAGTCCTCCGAATTTAGTCTTCGACTGAACATGAGCGAGCTTCTCGAAAGGATACGGACCAATATAATCTTGCAGATATTCAAACACTTTCGGTGCAACCGAGAAATCTGAAAATCCGTCCGCTTCATTTTGGGGATAGACCCATGTGGTGATCGGGATGCCTGTAACAACACCCGATGTTTGCACCGAAAAATTAGTAACACCTATCGTCATCACTTTTACAGAAACAGGAATGCTTTCTTTCCAATGCGTGAGTTTTCTCCCCTTGTCAAGATCTTTTTCTCCAACCATTTTGCCCGTGGCCACTACTTCATATTCGGCAGGTGCTGTGATGATAAATTCTACCGTGGCTTTGTACGCAGGGTGATCGATCGTCGGCAGCCAGTTTCGTCCACGGTCGGGCCAGTTGTCACCGAAGAAACTTCGCTCTCCGAATTTATTCTTCGAAATGATAAGCCCATCGGCAGGAATGCCCTTGTAGCAGATCGTGAAGGTCAGCTCGTTGCCTTGAGGAGGTTTGATTGTAATGAGATCGTTATTGTAACTGTACTCTACCGGTTTTCCTGATGATTTTATTGAAGTAATCTCCATTCCTGTCGCGCCGCTCTTTTTGCCGATTAGATTGAGGTCGAAAGAAGCCACAGGCTTTAGGAAACGGATCGTGACATCGGCCTCGCCGGCAATGGCATCAGTTGAATCGCTGAGCTCCAGCCGGAATACATAATGACTTACGCTGATGTTTTCATTTTTCGGATACGGATCTGAAGCAAATGCCGAGGTGGCAACCAGTATCAATAATATCATTCTCATGAACATCAAGTTAAAACTTTCTTTGATTGCAGTTGTCATTACTTGTTCAGGGTGGGGATTTTTCGGCCACGAGACCATCAACAGGCTCTCTGTGTTCACGCTTCCTCCCGAAATGACAGTCTTTTACAAAAAGAACATTCACTACATCGTCGAAGCTTCCGTGTATCCCGATCAGCGCAGGTATGCCGTTGCCGAAGAAGGCCCGCGCCACTACATCGACCTGGACGACTATGGCGAGAGTGCGGGACATCTGCCTGAAAGGTGGAACGATGCGGTAGAGAAACTTGGTAAAGATTCGCTAATGGCACACGGGATAGTCCCGTGGCACACGCACCGGATGTTCCTCCAGCTTCGCGAAGCTTTCATGTTTGGAGATCCGCGGCGCATACTCCGCGTGTCGTCGGAACTTGGTCACTATGTCGCCGATGCCCACGTGCCGTTGCACACCACCAGCAATCACAACGGGCAGAAGACCGATCAGCATGGCATTCACGGTCTGTGGGAATCAAGGCTGCCCGAGCTCTTTTCGGGCGACTATGATTTTTTTGTGGGGCGGGCGACTTACGTCCCCGACGTTCAGAAAGCCATGTGGGAAGTTGTCAAGCAATCGCATGCCTGCGTCGATTCTGTTTTAGCCTTCGAAAGAGAGCTTTCGAAGAAAGAGATGTCACGGAAGTATGCCTTCGAAACACGCGCGAAGCAAACTGTCAAAGTCTACTCGCTCCGTTATTCGAAAATGTATCACACGATGCTACGTGGAATGGTGGAGCGGAGGATGCGCAGCAGTATTCGTATGGTAGGGAATCTTTGGTATACCGCGTGGGTCGATGCAGGCCAGCCGGATCTGAAGAAGCTGATCGATTACGAACCGACCGATATGGAATTAAAACAACGGCGTGAAGATCTTGAAACATGGAAGCTTCAGAACTTCACTGTCCGCGATCATTAAGGCTTTAAAAAATATTCTACCAACGAAGCCCATTCGTCTTCCAGGCTCACCGGCGGCATAGAATGGCCTGCTCTTGCATACCAATATTGTGCATTCCCAAGGTCGCCCTCTTTCCGATGGAGGTAGGCATGTATCCACGCTGCATTCTTCGAATTCACGTCCTGGATCACATCATGCGACCGGTTCCAATCGCCTTTGGCATCGTGCCATAACGCTTCCAGCTCCACCGGAAGGTTTGGAGGAGGCGTGGAGGTCCCGAGGGATTGTTTGAAGTCTTTGAGCGTCATTTATTCGTTGACTTCGAAAAATCTTGCGAAGTCAGCCGATAGCATCAACTTGAACTTCTGCGGTTCGACATTCGGTGTTCGATATTCTGCGGTTTGCATTAAAATGATTTCTCTTATTCATACTTAAGGGAATCTACCGGATTCGCCATCGAGGCCTTCACGGAATGATACCCCACGGTAGCCCATGCAATAAACATAACAGCTATGATCCCGCTAACAAAATAAGACGGGCTGAGTTCGATATGATATGCAAATTGCTCCAGCCAGTTATGCATCGCCATGTAGCTCACCGGTATTGCAAACAGGCACGAAATACCCAGCAGGCGGACGTAACTTCCGGAAAGCAGGAGTACGATACCACCGGTCGTGGCGCCGAGTACCTTGCGGACACCGATCTCTCGCGCGCGTTGAATGGCAGTGAACGACGACAGGCCGAGAAGACCGAAGCATGCTATCCCGATTGATATGATGGCAAAGAACGTGATCAGTGTACCCGATCGCATTTCTGCAGAATACATCGATTCATATTGTTCATCGAGAAACGAAAAGTTGAAGGGCCTGGCGGGCACAATTGCTTTCCATCTGTCTTCAATGGTACTAAGTACCTGGGGCATCTGTGCACCTGCAGCCCGCACAAGAATGCCCCCCGCGTACGACGGATCGTTGAACAAAATAACGGGAGCCACCTTTTCGGTCAGAGATGCAGTATGAAAATCACTCACAACGCCGACGATCGTGCCGGGTCCGTTTTTGGCAACAACACCCAGCGTTACTTTCGTGCCGATCGCTGTCTCTGGATCGATGCCGAAGTCGTTCAGGAACGTCTCGTTGACGATAAACTCATTCTCAATTTTCTCGCCGGCCGATTTCGCCGGGTCGAAGTTCCTGCCGCTTTTTAGTTGAATGCCCAGGGTAGCGATGTAATGTTCGTCTGCAAAGATCGCCCCGGCTGTAAGCCATTGAGCATCGTCCCCGGGATTTGCGCCGATGGCCAACCCGTTACCGATCACGGTGCTGAACGGCGATCGCCACGTGATGGAAGCGTCTTGTACGCCTGCCACGTTGCGAATATCAGCCGCAAATGCCGAAAGACTTTTCTGAAGGTCGTTGTTGCTGCGGATCAGGAACACGTGATCCTTGTCGAGACCCAGTTTTTTGGATTGTATGAAGTTCAACTGAGACACGAGAATGATCGTAGCCGTAATCATCACGCAAGAAATCGTAAACTGAAGAACCACGAGACTCTTCCTGAATCCCCAGCCGGAATTGCCCTGGATGAAATTTCCCTTGAGCACTGAGATCGGCTTGAACCGTGCGAGTACAATCGCCGGGTAAAATCCGGACAACAAAGAGATCGCTATCCAGCCGCCGACGATCGAGGAAACGAACAACGGATCGGAAAATGCAAGCGGTATTTGTTTACCCATGAAGTCATTAACCAACGGCAGGATAAGAACAACGAGGATCAGCGATACCAACATTGCCGGCAATACCAGGAAAAACGACTCGGTGAGAAAACGCACAACCAGGCTGCGAAATGTAGCGCCGACAACTTTTCGAAGTCCCACTTCCCTGGCACGCATGGCAGAACGCGACGTCGCAAGATTAACATAGTTGATACATGCCATCACCAGGATAAGCGCGCCGATCGATATGAAGATCGACAGCATGTTGCGGTCGGTGATTGCCAGCTGGCCTCCGAAATTGAAAACTTTGGTGTTGAAGTGAACCTGGCTCAATGGTTCGAGCGGCAGGTGAAGTGAATTGCCTGACCCGTGATTTGCCTCGGGAGGATTGACCCACCGATCGATCTTTTCAGCGAGCGCGTTCACGTCGGTGCCCGGATGAAGCACCAGCCATGTTACGTAATTCGGGTTCGACCACACAACGCTCTCGTCGAGATCATTGATGCTGTAGATGGAGGTCACGAAATCGAATCTGAACGTCGAGTTGGCCGGTATGTCCTCCAATACCGCCACGACTTCATACTCGCGCGCGTTGTTGACCGTCATCGTTTTTCCGATAGGGTCATCGTCCCCGAAGTATTTCCTTGCCGTCGAGGAGGAGATCACCAGCGTGGCGGGCTGCGATAGGGCCTGTTGCAGGTCTCCCTTCGCCGCCCGGAAATCGAAAACGTCGAAAAAATTCGAATCGGCCCACACAAATCCCTTTTCATCGAAAGTCTTGTCTCCGTAACGGATCGCACGGTCGGAGTAAGCGGGGAGCCACCGGCTGGCCTGCTCGATTTCCGGAAACTCCGTTTTCAGGTGTGGCGCCACGAACACCGGCACCGAAGGCGAGATCGTCTGCCGGTCGCCCATGGTTATATCGTAGTTTACCCGGTAGATCCTGTCCTTTTTGGAATGGAACTCGTCGAAGCTCAGCTCATGGCGAACGTATAGTGCGATGAGGAAACAGGACGTAATGCCCAGCGTGAGACCGACAAGGTTCAGGGCAAAGTAAAATGGGTTTTTTCGCGTATGGCGAACGACAAATCCCCGCAGGTTACTGATCATGCCCAAAGGTACATCCTCAACCGAAAAAGGTTACACCACCTTTGCGGGTATCTGTTGAATCTCAAACGTTTGCAAGTCAGGTAAAAACCCTATATTAGTTATATCTAAAACCCTTATTTCTATGAGCCTATTTACCGATCCTAACAAGATTCCATTAAACTATGGTATTAAGATTGCCGGCGGACTCACGGTCTATTTTTTCCTTATGGTCTTTATAGACAAGGGTCATCACGTAGAGCTCAGACTTCTCAATTTGGTTATCCTCGCTGCCGGGATATTTTTCGGGCTCAAGAAATTCAAGGACACACATGAAGATCACATCAACTACTTCCGGGCGCTCGTCACGGGCGTTTCAATTGGCGCGGTCGGGTCCGCCATTTTCGGTGCCCTGCTGTTCGTCTACTTAAAGATCGACTCTAGTTTTATGGAGGTAATGATGCAGAACGAGCAGATGGGCATTCACCTGAACCCCTACATGGCATCGTTCATCGTCGTGCTGGAAGGAGTTTTCTCAGGGTTGCTTGTAACATTCGTGCTCATCAACTGGGTAACGACAGATGATGTGAATGATCCGGTTGGCGAAAGCAAGTGAGTTTTAATGTACGATTTACAATGTACGATTTGGGCTGTCTAAACACCACCAGGATAAATCGTACATCGTAAATCCTACATCGTACATTAAACCTACTTCACTTCCAGCTCCACAATTGTGTCGATCTCGTTCATTTTCGATTTCGGTACGATCACACTAATACCAAACTCATTCTCTACAAACCTGAGCTTGCTCTTATCTGAAAAGAGCTTCGCTGAAACCACTTTCTTTCCAAATTTAGGAATGGTCAGTGTTTCGTCGTGCCAGTTGAGAATGTGCAGCCAGACTTTATTGTCTTTCTGAGTGGCAACACCCCACTCACGCGCTGACAGCGGTCCGCCCGTTGTCGAATAGATGGTTTCGCCATTGACTTTCAGCCAGTCACCCATCTGCTTGAGCAATGCCACGTGCTCCGGTTGGATCTTACCGTTGGGCATCGGTCCCACGTTCAATAAAAAGTTAGCTCCGTAGCCTGCGGACTTTACCAGGTATTGGATGAGATCTTTGATGCTCTTGTTCCTTGCATCCTGGAGGTTGAAGCCCCACGAGTTGTTGATGGTCTCGCAGGTTTCTTTAGGCAAGGCTCCGATCTGCTGTTCGGGCGCGAAGCCGGTCGTGTTGTGGCCGGGCAGATCTTTCTCGAACATCTGGAAGTCTTCGCCGGAATACGGTGTCATGTGGTGGTTGCTTCCCACGAGGGCTGCGGGTTGAAGTTTGTGGATGAGCTTGTAAGTTTTCTCCAGTCTCCAGTCGGCGTCTTTTTTATCCCACATGCCGTCGAACCAGATGCCGGCTACCGGGCCGTAGTTGGTGAGAAGCTCGGTGAGTTGTGTGTCCATGTAATCGAGGTACTTGTTGAAATCACCCGACTCTTCGCGGCCAGAGTAACCCTGGCCTGTGTTCCCACGGGGAAAATAATCGGGGTGATGCCAGTCGAGCTGTGAATGATAGAAGAATAGCTTGATCCCCTGTGCCTGGCATTCGTCGGCCAGCATTTTCAGCACGTCCTTTTTGTAGGGGGTCCGCTCGACGATATCGTAGTCCGATATTTTGCTGTCGAACATGGCGAAGCCGTCGTGATGTTTACTGGTGATGGTGATGTATTTCATCCCGGCATCTTTCACCATTTGCACCCATTCTTTGGGATCGAAGGCGATCGGGTTGAAGAAAGCCGGTAGCTTTTCGTAGGTCTTGACGGGTATTCTCTGGTTGTTCATCACCCATTCGCCGTCGCCAAGCTGGCTGTAGACACCCCAGTGGATGAACAGGCCGAAACGGGCGTCCTCGAACCATTCCCGGGTTTTTAGATTCTCAGGCGTGGGCGTGTATTGCCACGGAGCCTGGGCCTGGGCCGCGAACGTTAAGAAAAGAACAACCGCGATAAGCAGCACTCTCGTTTGGCAAGCATTATCAATGTATTTATTCCGTGTTTTCCGTGGATTCCGTGAGAGATGCATTTTTGTTTTTATTTAAATTGTCCCGCCAAACTGAACAACGCTAACGTCTCGAAAAGGTGTTTGGCGGGATTGAAAGTAGCAAATCTGTTATGAGGTACGAAAACATCGGTAAAGAACTTTTCACGAACAACCGCCAGAGGCTGGTAAAACAGTTGAAGCCGGGGAGCCTCGCGCTCTTCAATTCCAACGACATCATGCCGACCAATGCCGATGGAACCATGCCCTTTCATCAGAACAACGACTTGTTTTACCTGACGGGCATCGACCAGGAAGAAAGCATCCTTGTCGTATGCCCTGGGTTTCCCCAGGAACAGTACCGTGAAGTGTTGTTCCTCCGTGAACCTAACGAGCTCCTGGAAAAATGGGAAGGTCACAAGCTCACCAAGAAAGAGGCGAGAGAGATCTCCGGTGTGAAGACCGTTGCCTGGACGAGTGAGTTCGGCAAACTTTTCCATCACATGATGGCGATGGGTAACGCAGACACCGTTCTTCTCAACACCAACGAGCACTATCGTTCCGATGTAGTGGTTGAAACACGCGACGCTCGCTTCATCGAATGGTGTAAGGCGAAATATCCGCTTCATCAATATGGCCGGGTGGCGCCGATCATGTCGGAACTCCGACGCGTAAAGCAGAAACGTGAGATCGAGCTGATACAGAAAGCCTGTGATATCACGGAGAAAGGATTTCGAAGAATACTCGGTTTCATAAAGCCCGGCGTTTGGGAATATGAGATCGAGGCAGAGTTCATTCATGAATTCATCTCCAATCGTTCGAAAGGATTTGCCTATACGCCGATCATCGCGTCGGGAACGAACAATGTCATACTACATTACGTCGAAAACAACCAGCAGTGTAAGAACGGAGACCTGATCTTATTGGATGTCGCCGCCGAATACGCGAACTACAACAGCGATCTCACCCGCACGATCCCCGTTAACGGGCGATTCTCCAAACGACAGAAGGATGTTTACAACGCAGTGCTTCGTATTCATCGGGAAGCATTTAAAATGCTCCGGCCATCAGTCGTTTATTTCGAATTCCAAAAAGAGATAGAAAAGTTAATGGAGTCGGAATTGCTGAAGTTGAAATTGATCGACAAGACCGATGTCAAGAACCAG
The DNA here is from genome assembly GCA_035318625.1 of Cyclobacteriaceae bacterium. Classification (GTDB taxonomy): domain Bacteria; phylum Bacteroidota; class Bacteroidia; order Cytophagales; family Cyclobacteriaceae; genus ELB16-189. Next base: position 39,192 of record DATHEL010000008.1, on the reverse strand, counting down.
GATACTTCGAGTCCCGCCTACCGAAAGTATTTCTACCACGGCACCTCGCACATGTTGGGCCTCGACGTTCACGATGTGGGAAATATGCACGATAAAGTGCAGGCAGGCTCTGTTTGGACGATCGAGCCCGGCATTTATATTCAGGAAGAAGGGTTTGGCATCCGGATTGAGAATAACGTGGTCATTCAAAAAGATAAAAACTTCGACCTGATGCGAAATATCCCGATCGAGGTGGAGGAAATTGAAGACCTGATGAAATGAAAAAACTTTTTCTGATACTGACTGTCGTTGGACTAAGCTCACTGGCCCTCGCCCACGAATTCTGGCTGCAGCCGAAAAAATTCCGCTATGCCGTAGGCGAAGAAGTAAAGATCGACTTTCTCGTCGGCGAGAACTTTACCGGTCAGCCATGGGACCTCACGAAGCACAAGGCAGAGCTTGTACAGGTTGTCTCCGCCTACGGAAAAAAAGTGCTGACCGCCGATGTGAAGCCCACCAAAGAAAATAATCTCACGTACAAGCTGACGAACGAAGGCACTCACCTTTTTTCGATGACCAGCAACGTGGCGCACATCGAGTTGGACGGAGCCAAGTTCAACGAATACCTGAAGGAAGATGGCATAGACGACATCCTTGCCCTTCGCACAACAAACAACGAGCTCGATAAGCCGTCCCGCGAAAACTACAGCCGCTACGCAAAGTTATTGGTCCAATCGGGCAACAAGACCGACGGCGATGTCTTCAAAAGGAAACTCGGTTTTAGAGTGGAGATCATTCCGCTCACGAATCCATATACGCTCAAGTCAGGTGACTATCTTGAATGCGAGATCCTGTTCGACGGCCATCCGCTGCCCCACCAAATGGTGAAGGTCTGGAGCTTTATCGGCAACCGCGCCTTTCTCCAGGATGCCTACACGGAAAACGACGGTAAAGTAAAGTTTCCCATTAGTAACACCGGTCCCTGGATGGTCAGCTTTGTTAAGATGGTGAAATCGGAGAAACAAAATATAGACTACGAGAGCATGTGGGCGAGCCTGGTTTTTGGAATTGAAAAATGAGCGACTCTATCTCCTCCGACAAAGCTCCCGAGCCCGTAGGTCCGTATCCCCACGCGAGGAAAGTCGGCAACCTGCTGTTCCTTTCCGGTGTCGGTCCTCGAAAGAGAGGCAGTAAAGACATTCCCGGCGTTACGCTCGATGCCCAGGGCAACATCATCTCTTACGATATCGAAGAACAGTGCCGCAGCGTTTTTCAGAACGTGAAATACATCCTCGAAGCTTCCGGTTCCAAATGGGAAAACCTCGTCGACGTAACCGTTTTTCTCACGAACATGAAGGAAGACTTCGCGACGTATAACAAGATCTACAAGGAATATTTTGTGACGAATTTGCCGTGCCGGACAACGGTAGAGGTTGGGGCATTGCCGACTCCGATTGCGATTGAGGTGAAGTGTATTGCGGAGGTGGTAGCCAGTAGTAAGTAGTAAGTAGTAAGTAGTAAGTAGTAAGTGGTAAGTGGTAAGTGGTACGGCGTACAATCTATCATTCAAGCATTAGCGGAATAGTCAGGCTCCTTACTACTGACTACTTACTACTTCCTAGACCGCAAAGCTTTCCCCACATCCGCACGTCCTCGTCGCATTCGGATTAATAAACTGAAACCCCTTCCCATTCAATCCGTCGGAGAAATCGAGTGTGGTTCCCAATAAGTAGAGAAGACTTTTTTTGTCAACAAGGATCTTGATCCCCTTGTCTTCGAATATCTGATCGGCGGGATTGATCTTATCGTCGAAGCCGAGGTCGTACATGAGGCCCGAGCATCCGCCGCCTTTTACCGAAACACGGATATTATGACCGGGAGTATGACCTTCTTCCTGGCGGAGGAGGGCGATTCTATCTTTTGCTTTATCGGTTACGCTGATCATGGTTCGGAAACTATTATGATACGGGGTTCAAAACAACACTGAACACGGTAAGTGTGTTCCGGTCTCTTCCGTAGTACAGTTTTTCCAGCGCTTCGAGAATGTTACCCGCACGGAAATATGAGGTGTTGAGCTCATGTTGTGCGTCGGCTACCCATTGGATGGTGTAGGAGTTCTCTTTGGCCTTGAAATGCTGAACGTAGTCCCACATCTTTCGAAGGGCATCTACTTTATCAGCGCCTGTGTCGGAATGAAAGAGGAACGACTGAGCGTGCCTTGGGTTGATGGTGATAAGATCTAGCTTGGTCTTACCTTCGAAAAAACTGTACTCAAACACCAGGTCGCTGCTACTCAAACCAAGGTATTCCGTGATCTGACCCTGAATACGGGCTGCTTCTACGTGCGCTTCGCTAGCGGTCTCCAACATCACTTTGGGCATAATCGGAATGAAAACTTACTTAAAGCTGGAAAAGTTTCAGAAATTCGCACAAAATAAGCAAAAGGCATCAAATCCGTCAATATGAATAAGCTCGAGCACATCGGCATTGCGGTCACCAACCTGGACGAATCGAACCGCCTTTTTGCGCGATTGCTGGGTGTCGCACACTATAAAATCGAGGAAGTGGAATCCGAAGGCGTGCGTACGTCCTTCTTTATGATCGGTGATATCAAAATAGAGCTGCTGGAATCCACCCGGCCCGACTCACCCATCGCGAAGTTCATCGAGAAACGCGGAGAAGGCATTCATCACCTTGCTTTCGCGACCGGAAATATTGAAATCGAAATGGCTTTAAAGAAAAAAGACGGATTTCAACTGTTAAGCGATACTCCGAAAGATGGAGCGGACAATAAATCGATTGCGTTTCTCCATCCAAAAACTGCGAATGGAGTGTTGATTGAATTGTGCGCGGAGAAAAAATAACCAATATCCAATAACCAATAACCATTGATGGAACGTTCAGAGATTTCGAAGATAGGGGAGTTTGGGCTTATAGACAGGATATCGAAACGATTCGAATTGAAAGTCCCCACAACGGTACTTGGTATTGGCGACGATGCCGCTGTGATTGATATCGGCAGCGAGTATCTTCTCATGTCGACGGACATGCTCATCGAAGGGCCGCACTTCAACTTATCTTATGTTCCTCTGAAACACCTCGGCTACAAAGCCGTTGCTGTCAACGTATCCGACATAGCCGCGATGAATGGCCGGCCGGAGCAAATTACCATCAGTCTCGGCCTGAGCAATCGTTTCTCGATCGAAGCCGTGGACGAATTATATGAAGGCATCCATGCGGCATGTAAGAGTTTCAACGTCGACCTGGTCGGAGGCGACACAACCTCTTCCCCTGCCGGCCTCACCATCGCTATCAACATCATCGGCCGCGTAGCCAAAGACCGGATCGCATACCGGAAAGGAGCGAAGCCCAACGACATCATTTGTGCTACCGGCGATCTCGGCGCAGCCTATATGGGACTGCAGGTGCTCGAACGCGAGAAAGCAGTCTTCCTGGCGAACCCCGACATGCAGCCCGACCTGGAAAAATACGAGTACCTCGTCGGACGCCAGCTGAAACCCGAGGCACGGATGGATATCGTGTATGATCTCGCGGAAAGTAATATCATCCCCACATCGATGATCGACGTTTCCGACGGGATCGCATCGGAGCTTCTTCACCTCAGCCTGCAGTCGGGTGTTGGCGTGAAAGTCTTCGAAGATAAATTGCCGATCGACTCACAGACGTACGAGACCGCTGTGGAGATGAATCTCGACCCGGTAACCTGTGCCTTGAACGGCGGTGAAGATTACGAGCTGCTGTTTACCATAACTCCTTCCGATCACGAGAAACTGAAGAATCACGCCGATATTCATTTTATCGGACATGTACACAACGACGCAAGCCAGAACTTACTGATTACCAAAGGGGGAAATGTGATCGCGCTGAAAGCACAAGGGTGGACACATTTTTAATTTACATTAAGAATCACCGGCTTTCGGCAGCACGACTGTAAACACCGATCCGACACCGACCTGACTTTCGATCAGCAGCTTGCCTTTATTCGCCTCGACGAATTTCTTGCACAGAATTAGTCCAAGGCCCGTCCCCTTTTCGCTCGACGTACCCTTCTTCACCATCGGATTATCGAAGAGGAATATCTTGTTGATCTCGTCTGAAGTCATACCGATACCGGAATCTTTTACCGACACCGACACCTCGTCGCCGTTGACAAATGCGTCAACGCGAATGGTATTCATCTCCGGAGTGAACTTGATGGCGTTCGACACAAGGTTGCGAAGCAGGACATAGATCATGTTCTCGTCGGCATACACCGTAAGCCCATTGGTGGACGGAAAATTAAGCGTGAGATGTTTCTTCTCGGCCGTGAGCTGGTACAGTCCCTTGATCTTTTCAAAAACAGGTGACAGTTGGACCGGCGTAGGAACACACTGGATATTTCCCGTTTGTGAAAGCGACCAGAACAATGTGTTATCGATGAGGTCGAGCGACGTCGTTACCGAGTTTCGGATGTTCGTTGCATACTTTTGAAGCTCCGCCTTCGAAAGGGCATCGCCGTCGTCGATGAGCAGGCCCAGGAAACCTTTCAGAGTTGTAAGCGGAGAACGCAGATCATGAGACAGAATGGAAAAGATGAGATCCTTCTTCTTGTTCAGGTTCGCGAGCTCTTCCCGCGACTGTTCAATCTCGCGCGTCCGGACTTTCAGCAGTTCCTCGAGACGGACCTTTTCTCTTTTGGTCGACTGAACGCTGGAGTGAATGATCGAGTAAACAAAGAATGAACACACAAGGGCCGCCAGGCTCAGGAACCACCAGGTTTTCCAGTAGGGTGGAGTGACGATGATGTTCACCGTATCGCTGGCTTGTTGCCCCGAGGGACCGATGACCCTTACGGTGAATGTGTAGCTGCCAGGGCTCAGGTTGGAGTAAGTAGCCGAGGTCAGCTTGTCCGTATCGGTCCACGACGCATCGAAGGGCTCCAGGCGATAGCGGGTACGGTAACGACTGGGTTGATGGTAGTCAGGAACAAAGAACCCGAACTGAAGAGAGTTGTTGTCGAACGCGAGCTCGAGGTTATCGTTGCCCCCGATAAGTGAATGAACCTCTCCTTGTCCGGATCGCTTTACTTGATATGAGGTTACGTCCACCATACGCACCGACAGGTTCATGTCGGGAAGCTTGATGGTTGCAGGATTGAAAACGTTCAGACCGTTGATACCACCAAGCATGATCTCGCCCGACTGCGAACGGAAAAAAGCCAGCCGGTTGAACTCTTCATCCTGTAATCCTTCGGAAACGGTGAAGTGAACGAACTGGTGTGTCTGATCATCGTAGCGTGAAAGCCCGCTATTGTGACTGATCCAGACCTTTCCATCGTTGTCGGGCAACGAAGCGTACACGGTGTTGTCGGGAAGCCCGATGGCCGACGAGATCTTTTCAGTCCATCGGGGAGGATCGATCGTGAGGTCGATGATGTAGATGGCGTTGTTGAATGAGTTCACCCAGAGATTGTTGCCGATCGCCTGCATCGACAACGCCAGGAAAAACGAGCTGTCGGGCCGGTCCTTGTCGTGCTCCAGCCTGATCAGGTTGAATGTCTTTCGTTGCTGGTCGGAGTAAACTACACCATCGCGCGTACCGAGCCACAACCGGTTCTGGTTGTCGAATGTCATGGCGCTGGCGATGTTTATTTTGGGGTCATCGTAAGTAATTGTCTGTTTTGTGTCCGACTGGTAGGAGAGGACCTTGCCTCTCACGAGGACAAGAAATTCCTTGCCGCGTCTCACGATTTGTCGCACAGGCAAGCCCTTCGTGGCCTCTTTGAGAGGTTCGAACCAACTGAATAATTTAGTGCGCTTGTCGAATTGGAGCAGACCCTCCGACGATCCGACGAGCAAAATGTCCGGAGAGTACGACACAATGGCGAGAGGGGTAAGCAGCCCTTTCGAGTCTTTCATTTTTGGACGGTAGCTCCGGATGGTGTTCGTCTTTTGGTCGATCGAATTCACGTATCCCGCCGAAGTCGCCACATAGATCAGTCCTTGTTCGTCCTGGTAGATGTTGCGGATGTTATCATCGCTCAGCGAGTTCGGATTCTTTGGATTGTGATAGTAGTGCTGGAATTTGATCTTATTCCTGTCGTATTTGTTAAGGGCGCCGACGGTACCGACCCACACGATTCCTGCTGCATCCACGCAAGCGGAGGTGATGTTCTCGCCCGTCAGTGATCCTTCGTCGGCATCAGTGCGATGAACCTGCCGGTACGTGTCGGTTTCCGGACTGTACAGGACAATGCCACCTCCTTTGGTGGTGATCCATATCAGTTTATCATGATCCTGAACGATGCTTGTGATCGAATTATAGAAAGGAGGATCCTGTGGCGACAGTCTTTTTACAGATTTGAGTGTGGTGGTGTCGATCACCAGAACTCCGTCGCGTTCGGTCCCGATCCATAAATATCCCCGATGGTCGAACATCAGCGCGCTGGAACGTATGCTGTTGGGATAGTACTCGTTGTAGCTGGCCAGCGATATTTTCTTGCGGATGGTGTTCCCCCGGATCGAGATCACCTGGTTGACACAACCGATCCAGGTATCTTTTCCGGCTACAGCCATTTCGGTGGGATTGTGAAATTCCGAGAAGTTGTGGAGCTGGACGAGAGTGTCGTTCCTGAGCTTGAAGAAACCGCTGGTGAATGACGTTGCCATTACTTCACCGCCGTTCACGCGGATGTCGCTGATGATCGGAACACCGTCGCGGCTGGGAAGTTTTTTCAGCTGGTCGGTGCGATAGTCGTACTGAACGATGCCATAGTTCCGCGTTCCGATCAATAGCCGCTCTCTTGTCTCGTCCCAGGTGATCCGCGTGATCTCGCGGGTGCTGAACAAACCCGAGTCGGGGAGGATCATGTCGTATTTCCTGAAGTCGCGGCCGTTGTAACGGTAGAGTGCATCTTTTCCCACCCACAGCATTCCGTAAGGATCCTGGAAGATGTCTTCGGTCATTGCCGACTGTATGGTTCCCGGTACGGCGATGTGTTCGAAGAAAAGATTATCCGGCAGCCTTTGGGCGCATGCGGTGAATGAGAAGAAAACAAGAATGGCCTGGGTGACGAGCCTGTGCATTGTTAATCCACCGGGTAAGGGATAAATACAAAATTTGTGAATGCCTTGTCCACCACAAAAAGACAACAGAATTCATCGGGGTCCTTATACGTTTGTTTGAAACTTTCTAAGTTCTCACTGCCGATCAGCTCTCGTTGAACGAACTCATCGAGGAAGGATGCGTAGTAGTTCCAGTCGAGCATTAGCTTCTCTTTGGGGATGAGCAGCTGGCCGATGGGAATAGGGTCATGCGAGATCGGAAAAATGGGCAGGTCGAACCCGGCTTTCCGGATCTGATACGAAGATTCCTTCAACGTGTCGGAAACCTTCACAAAGTCCGTGGAGATCGTGCCCAGGTATTTTCCGCTAAGCTCCGGATCGTTTTGCATGAGAGGTTTTAGGATTCTAAAGATAATGCAATCTCTCACGGATCGCACCTTTTAACACATAGATTTAACACATAGAGCACATAGGAGAATGCATAGTACCTTATGAATTACCTAATTGGGTACTGCTATGTGCCCTTGCTGGGCGTTCTAATCAAGGCGTATTACGAGGGCACATAGGCGCTCTCCTGGATCGCGCGGATTAAATCCACTTGCTGATCCGCGTGATCCCCCGCATCACGTGCGGGGCAAGCTGCGATCTGTGAGCTTATTCCGCGATTGCAGATACTCTATTGCGAAGTCCCTCAGCTGCGGAAAGAACGCTGTAAAATCTTCCGCAAATCTCTCGTAGTGTTCTTCCAGGTCGGCAGATGCTTTCTCCATATTCGAGACATACGGTGTACGCGACGCGATCCCGCTCAAAGCCTGGTGAACTCCTTCTACTTTTGAATACTCCACCAACCAGTTGCCCCGGATCATGTACGGTAGCATTCGTTTTACCTCTTCGGGCAGGATGGCGTCGTGGTCGTTAAGAAGTTTGTATACTTTCTGTGCAAAATCCGCAAGAGACATAGGATGGTATTCACTCCATAGGCTGGAAAGAAAATGGTCGTAGAACACGTCGACGATCACACCGGCATAATGACGATACTTTCCCGCAAGTCTTTTCTTGCTTTGCTGAACGATCTTATGGGTGTCGGTAAAATGATCGATAGCACGGTGGAGCTCGATACCGCGAACCACCAGCGGTTCAAACCGGTCTGCAAGGTTGCGGCCCTTCACAAAATCCCCGATGAAATTACCAACCGTCACCTTGGGTTCGTCGCCGGATAAATATAGGTGCGCCAGGAAATTCATTAGTTGTAAGGTAATCGATTTACACCTATTTTAGACCGTAGGTAACATCGTTCCGATCAATGGCCCTTAACAAGCTGAAGCTGCTCATTAATCTCGCCCGAATCGACGGGGCCGTCGGCGAAAAGGAAGAGAAGTATATCTACAACATCGGGTCTGCCAATGGACTGACCGCCGAAAGTATCCGCCCGCTTTTCACAACAGACCACGATGTGATCGTTCCGGATGATCTTACCATCGATGAGAAATTCAATTATCTCTTCAGCCTCGTTCAGCTCATGAAGATCGACGAACGATTGTACCAGGACGAGATCCGCTATTGTTCCAAGGTGGCCGCCCGGCTCGGTTACAACGAAGCCGTGATGTTCGACCTCATGCTCCACGTGAAGTCGGTCATGGGACCCAACGAAAAAGAAGATTTGAAGAAATTAACAGCCAAATATCTCGGCAGGTCTTGATCGGCACTGCTGTTTCGAATTACATTCACCAGTCCATAACCTGACCTCTCTATGAAGAAAATACTCGTTGCCCTCCTGGCGCTCTGTGTGAATTTTAGTTTCGCGCAACGCTCACTCATCCATTGCGGAACTCTGATCGACGGGAAGACCAAACAACTCCAGACACAAGTCACTATTGTTGTAGACAGCAACAGGATCGTTTCTGTTAATAAAGGTTTTACAGCGCCCGGGAAAAATGACAAGTTGATCGATCTGAGCAAGAAAACGGTGATGCCGGGACTCATCGACCTGCACGTTCATCTTGAAAGTGAGACAAGCAGTAATTCGTTGTTAAAGAAATTCACATTGAACGAAGCTGATATCGCATTTAATTCCACCGTGTATGCAAGGAAAAATTTGATGGCTGGATTCACCACCGTTCGGGATTGCGGAGGATCGGGCGTAAACATCTCACTGAGAAATGCGGTCAACGCAGGTATCGTAGTCGGGCCAAGAATATTCACCGCCGGAAAGAGTCTCGCTACCACCGGAGGTCATGCCGACCCCACAAACGGATCGAAGAGAGACCTGATGGGAGATCCAGGCCCGAAGGACGGCGTGATCAATGGACCCGACGATGCACGCAAGGCTGTAAGGCAACGATATAAAGACGGTGCGGATTTCATCAAGATCACGGCAACCGGCGGAGTTCTCAGTGTCGCCAAAGATGGAAGTGGTCCCCAGTTCACCCAGGAAGAAGTGAACGCAATTGTTGAAACGGCGAAAGACTACGGACTTCACACGGCTGCGCATGCTCACGGCGCAGAAGGAATGAAACGTGCAGTACTCGCCGGCATTACGACCATCGAACACGGGACGTTGATGACCGATGAAGTAATGGACCTCATGAAGCAAAAAGGTACTTACCACGTGGCCACCATCATCGCAGGACGTTCGGCAGCCGAGTATGCAAAGATCAAAGGGTATTATCATCCCCTGGTTGTGCCCAAAGCGTTGGAGATCGGATCGAAGATCCAGGAAAATTTCGGTAAGGCTTATAAGAAAGGTTTAAAGATCGCCTTCGGAACCGACGCAGGTGTGTTCCCCCATGGTCAAAATGCCCGCGAGTTCGGCTATATGGTCGAAGGTGGAATGCCTGCCATCGAAGCGCTTTTGGCCGCCATGCAGGTAAATGCCAATATCCTCGGTATGGGCGACAAGATCGGTTCGCTCGAGGGCGGTAAGCTCGCCGACATTGTGGCGGTCGACGAGAATCCGGTGAATAACATCAAGACCATGGAGAAGGTGACGTTTGTCATGAAAGACGGGGTGGTGTATAAGAATGAGTAATTCATTCGGGCCCGACCGTCATTTTTTTGGCTATTTTTGCGCTTTATTTTCAGCCGAGAAATGACGGGAATGGACCACATACGCAATTTTTGCATCATAGCGCATATTGACCACGGTAAAAGCACCTTGGCAGACCGGCTCCTCGAAGCGACCGGCACACTCACCGACCGCCAAATGCAGGCGCAGGTGCTCGATAATATGGACCTGGAACGCGAAAAGGGCATTACCATCAAGGCCCATGCGATCCAGATGAACTACAAGTACAAGGGTGTGGAATATACCCTGAACCTGATCGACACTCCCGGGCACGTAGATTTTTCTTACGAGGTTTCGAGAGCAATCGCAGCATGCGAGGGCGCTTTGCTCATTGTCGATGCCGCCCAGGGTATCCAGGCGCAGACCATCTCGAACCTTTACCTGGCACTGGAGCACAACCTGGAGATCATTCCGGTAATGAACAAGATCGACCTTCCGGCGGCGATGCCTGAAGAAGTTACCGATCAGATCGTTGAGCTCATCGGCTGTAGCCGCGACGCCGTTATCCGCGCGAGCGCGAAAGAAGGCATCGGTATCCTGGAGATACTCACTGCTGTGATAGAGAAGGTTCCGGCGCCCAAAGGCAATCCGAAAGCGCCGCTGCAGGCAATGATCTTCGACTCCGTCTTCAACTCGTTCCGTGGCATCGAAGTTTACTTCCGCGTTTTTAACGGCGTCATTCGCACCAACGATAAAGTACAGTTTGTAAACACAGGCCAGACTTACAACGCCGACGAGATCGGTGTTCTGAAGCTCGATAAGCATCCGCGCAAAGAGATAGGCACCGGTAATGTGGGTTATCTCATTTCAGGGATCAAAGTTGCCCGGGAAGTTAAAGTGGGTGACACCATTACACTTGCCGAATATCCCGGTACACCGCCAATCAAAGGTTTCGAGAACGTGAAGCCCATGGTTTTTGCCGGTATTTATCCTGTCGAAACTTCGGAGTTCGAAGAGCTTCGCGCTTCGATGGAAAAACTTCAGCTCAACGATGCTTCACTTGTGTGGGAGCCGGAATCTTCAGCTGCGTTAGGCTTCGGCTTCCGTTGCGGGTTCCTCGGTTTGTTGCACCTGGAGATCATACAGGAACGTCTCGAAAGGGAGTTCAATATGACCGTGATCACAACGGTGCCTTCGGTACAGTTCCAGGCAAAGCTCACCAACGGTAAGATGATATTCATCAATGCGCCGTCGGAGATGCCCGATCCTACTACGATCGATTACATTCTTGAACCGTTTATCCGTGCACAGATAATCACCAAGGCCGACTTTATCGGGGCCGTGATGGGACTGTGTATGGACAGGCGTGGTCTCATCATCAACCAGAATTATCTCACGACGGACCGGGTGGAGCTTTCATTCGAGATGCCGCTGGCCGAGATCGTGTTTGACTTTTACGATAAGCTCAAGTCGATTTCGAAGGGCTATGCTTCGCTCGATTATCACCTCATCGATTCGCGCGAAAGCGACATGGTAAAGCTCGATGTGCAATTGAACTATGAAAAGATAGATGCACTATCGGCAATCGTTCACCGCAATAAGGCGGCAGAATGGGGACGCAAGTTGTGTGAGAAGCTGAAGGAGCTCATACCACGTCACATGTTCGAAGTAGCGATCCAGGCGGCGATAGGTCAGAAGATCGTAGCTCGTGAAACGTTAAGCGCCATCAAGAAGAACGTGCTTGCAAAATGTTATGGTGGCGATATCTCGCGTAAACGTAAGCTGCTGGACAAGCAGAAAAAGGGTAAGAAGCGCATGCGGCAAGTGGGGAATGTCGAAATCCCGCAGGAAGCATTCATGGCAGTGCTGAAGATTGAATAAGGCACAATGGAAATACCAGTATCAACAACATACACGGTAATCGACGGCAGAAAGATCTCCAGCGAGATCAAGGCCGAGATCAGCGCGCGTGTGCAGGAACGCAAGACGCAGGGTAAAAAAGTTCCGCATCTCGCCATCATCCTCGTTGGCGACGACGGCGCAAGCCAAACGTATGTAGACAATAAGGTCAAGGCATGCAGGGAAGTCGGGTTTAATTATTCCATGCTTCGTTTCTCGTCTACGATCAAGGAAGACAAGCTGATGAAACATATCGACCAGGTGAACAGGGATGAGGATGTCGATGGCTTTATCGTTCAACTTCCGTTGCCGCAGGGAATTTCAGTTGAAAAAATAACAGAAAAAATTCGTCCGGATAAGGATGTCGATGGTTTCACGAACAGGAACTTCGGGAGCATTGTTTCGAAACAGCCGTTGCTTCTTCCCGCTACGCCCTTTGGTATAATGGAGCTATTGAAACGTTACAACATCGAAACGCAGGGAAAGAATTGTGTTGTCGTCGGCGCGAGTCGCCTGGCCGGCGCGCCGCTCAGCATGATGCTCGTGGAGCAGGGCCTCGCCACTGTTACGATCTGTCATAAGTATACCGAGGATCTCAAGTCTTTCACAGTTAAAGCCGACATCCTTATTTCTGCGGTTGGCAAACCCGGTCTCATTACCGAAGACATGGTGAAAAAAGGCGCCGTGGTGATCGACGTGGGAACGACACGCGTCGAAGGGTCCGAGTTCAAGAACGGCTACGCGATCAAGGGCGACGTCGATTTCGCGCCTGTGGCCGCAAAGGCATCTTACATCACGCCCGTTCCTGGTGGCGTCGGCCCCATGACAATCGCTTCCCTTTTGTTGAATACACTCCGTGCTACGGAGTTGCGTCACCCATAAATTGTGCGAAGTGCTATGTGCGAGGTGCGATGAAACCGGATGTTCGAATGTGAACACGATACTACTTCATCATTCGGTGTTCGATGTTCGGTGTTCGATATTCCGACGACTGAACTCCATATGGAATGGAACACCGGGCAGATGAATCCTCACCGCACTCCGCACATCACACTTCGCAAAGAAAACAGGAAGTCATGAGCACATTACCTTTAATGGAACACTTCTACACCATCCAGGGTGAAGGATATCACCAGGGTTCTGCTGCTTACTTTATAAGATTAGGCGGTTGCGAAGTCGGATGTGTTTGGTGTGATGTGAAGGAATCGTGGAATGTCAATGCCCACCCCCTTGTGGATGTGAGCACGATGGCCCGTTATCCGGTCGATGCCAAAAGTCTGATAGCCGTAATCACCGGCGGCGAGCCCGCCATGCACGACCTGAAGGATCTTACATCCGCATTACATCAGTCGGGTATCCGTACTCATATCGAAACATCCGGTGTTTACGAGCTGACGGGCGAATGGGACTGGATCTGTTTTTCTCCGAAGAAGTTCAAGGCCCCGCTTCCTTCGGTGGCCGCGATGGCTCATGAGCTTAAAGTGATCGTGTATAATAAGAGTGATTTCGAGTGGGCCGAACAACACGCCGCGGCTGTTAACAATGAATGCAAACTGTTTCTTCAGCCGGAATGGTCGAAGGAGAAGGAGATGCTGCCGCTTATTATAGCGTTTGTGAAGCAAAACCCAAGGTGGCAGATATCCTTGCAGGTTCATAAGTACATGAATATCCCCTGACCGGGATTTTGTCGGCGTTGCGCGCCACCCAGATGAATATTGCGGATTTCAAGTCTACAATGAACGGATACATGGCTTCGAAAGAGCCATTTGTGTTTATTATAGATTTCGAAATGAAAAAACTACGAATATGGAAGGTTTCTGACGTCGATACCGGCGAGCTCCTTTTCGATTTTAACGGCATGAGTAAAACGGGTAATGCCAGTATCAATCCCCACCCCATCGCGCTCGAAGACTACAAAATAAAATTCAACCTGGTAATGGATCGCCTCCTCTATGGCGATTCGTTTCTCACCAATCTTACGATAAAAACAAAGATCGACAGCGATCTCAGCCTTCGTCAACTGTTCGATATCAGCAAAGCCAAATACAAGCTTTGGTTGAAAGACTCTTTCCTTGTCTTCTCTCCGGAAACATTCATAAAGATCCATGATGGAGTGATCTTTTCTTATCCAATGAAAGGAACCATCGATGCATCGTTACCTAATGCAGAGACCATCATTCTCGCGAACCAAAAAGAGATGGCCGAACATGTGACAATCGTCGATCTTATTCGCAACGACCTGAGCATGATTGCCAAAGATGTGCAGGTGACGCGGTTCCGGTATATCGACCGCATCAGGACCAGGGACAAAGAGCTATTGCAAGTGAGCTCCGAGATCCGGGGCACGCTTCTCGGGGAATTTTCGAACGATCCTGCGGGCGCGTTCCTTTCACTACTGCCGGCCGGATCCGTCAGCGGAGCCCCGAAAGAGAGGACGCTGGGGGTCATCCGGCAGGCCGAAGGGGAGGAAAGGGGCTACTACACGGGTATTTGTGGTTTTTTCGATGGCCAGACGCTGGATACGGGCGTCATGATCCGTTTTATTGAACAAGAGGACGGACACCTATATTATAGGAGTGGAGGAGGCATTACCACTCAAAGCGACGTAATTTCTGAGTACAAGGAGGTGCAGGATAAGATATATGTCCCGATTCATTGAAACCATAAGGTTTTCCGGCGGTAAGTTTCAGAATATCGAACGCCACAGGAAGCGGATCCTGGCTTCGCTGGGCGGTCAGCCCCAATGGGACGCCGACGCGCTCTTTTCCGAAGTTTCCACCCCTCCGATCGGGGCTGCCGACAATATATATAAGGTGCGCGTGGTATACAGCCTCACGATGGCCTCGGTGGCAACAGAACTCTATACCATCCGCCCTGTCCGGTCGTTGAAGCTGGTAGTGGATGACAAAATAATGTATGACCGCAAATACGAGGATCGAAAAGAGCTCGACTCCTTGTTTGCTCTTCGGGACAGTTGTGACGACGTCCTGATCGTTAAAAATGGTGTTGTAACGGATACTTCCTACGCCAATATTATTTTTCGTAAAGGCGACCAATGGGTGACACCCAATTCATATTTGTTGAACGGGACCATGAGACAATACCTTTTGGAAACGGAGCGGATCTCTGAACAAAGAATTACGCCCCACGATCTCACCCGGTTTAGTCATTTCAAGATCATCAACGCCATGCTGCGTGAAGAGGGCCAGGAGTCGGAAGTTTCAAATATTCGTTAGTTTTAGAAATGAATTTGTTGATCCGGGTAGTGTTTTTTGGACTTTGTCTCGTGGTAACATCTGCCTTCGGTCAAGGCATTCTCAGTACGAAGAACAAAAAGGCCATTGAGTTGTATACTGAAGCCGACAATTACCGGGTTCGGTTTCAATATCCTGAAGCCCTCGATCTTCTCAACCAGGCGATCGAAAAAGACGAGAATTTCTTCGAAGCATACCTGCGCGCCGGGTATTGCTACAAGTCCATGAACGAGTTCGATAAAGCACACGAGTATTTCGAGAACGGGCTCCGCGTCACTCCCGAGCTGCGGTGGCAGAAAGTGTTCTGGGTGGAACTGGTGGAAAACGCCATGCAGCGCGGCGATTACCGGATCGCCAACGGCTACGCCGAACAGTACTTACAGAACGAGGTGATCAACAGGCAACGGATCGATCAGGTCAGGTTGTGGAAAGCGTGCGCTGAATTCAGTATTCAGAATATCCGCAATGAGAGCAGGTTCAACCCCCGAAGTCTTTCCGATACAGTGAATGCATTCGTCCAGCAATATTTCCCCGTGCTTACCGCCGACGAACAACAGCTCATATACACACGCAGGCTCGGCGTCACCGACGAGTACGATGAAGACATGGTGATCAGCACAAAGGACAAGGATGGCAAATGGACCGCCCCTCAATCCATCTCACCGAAGATCAACACCCGTTACAACGAGGGTACCTGTACCATTTCCGCCGACGGCCGTCAGTTGATATTCACTTCGTGCGTCGGCATGAACGGACGTTGCGATCTGTTCGAGAGCCGTAAGACCGGCGATACCTGGTCGATCCCGAAAAACATAGGCCAGCAAGTGAACTCTCCCGCATGGGAGTCGCAGCCGTCGCTCTCGGCCGATGGACGAGTGTTGTATTTTGTTTCCGACAGAAGAGGTGGTATCGGCAGGGGTGACATCTATGTTTCAGTTCAGAGCGCTCCAGGTGTATGGGGGAAGGCTGTCAATCTCGGCCCTGACGTCAACACTCCGTATGACGAACGGTCGCCGTTCATTCACGCCAACGGCCGCACTCTGTTCTTTGCTACCAATGGCAGGCCTGGCTTCGGCGGTTACGATATCTTTTGGAGCGACCTGGCCGACAGCACCTGGTCGAAGCCGATAAACTTCGGGTATCCGATCAACAATTACCAGGAGCAGTATTCTCTTGTGATCACCGCCAACGGCGAGCGCGGCTACTATTCTCACGAAGGGCTTACCAGCCAGAATGATTCGAAGATCTATGAGTTCACCATTCCGGAAGAGTACCGGATGAAGTACACCAGCAATACCGTGAAAGGAATTGTAAGAGATCGCGTAACGCGACAACCTCTGCAGGCGCAGGTAGAGTTGTACGAGCTGGCGAAGAATGAGCTCGTGTCTTACGTGAATTCGGATTCTCTGACGGGCAACTACCTGATCGTTCTCACGCAGGGCGCAGACTACGGCTTGTATGTGAACTCAGCGGGCTACCTGTTCAAAAGCCTCAACTTCAATTACGAGGTAGGTACAAACCTTGAACCTCTTGTGATCGACGTCGATCTCGACAAGGCAAGCACCGGGGCTACGGTGGTACTCAATAACATATTCTTCGACACCGATAAGGCCGACCTCAGCGATAAATCGGTTACGGAGCTCGATAAGATCAGCAGGTTTTTAAAAGATCATCCCGCCATTCGTGTGGAAATCGGCGGTCACACCGACGACCAGGGTGCGGATGCATACAATCAGCAGCTATCGCAGAAGAGAGCGAAGGCTGTTCGCGATTACCTTGTCAGCAAAAGTGTGGAGATAAAGAGACTAAAAGAAGTTGGCTATGGAGCTAAGCGCCCGCTTAAGCCCAATGACTCGGAGACAAACCGCCAGATTAACCGCAGGATCGAATTCAGGATCGTAGAGTAGCCGCTTGCTGAAAATTGCTCTTGATTTAATCTCTTTCGTTACTAAATCCTTTCTAATCTCACCCAGGTTTATTACCCCGTTTGAAGGGGTGAAATCGAGACCTGTCACGCGAGTTTAGTATCACAATAACGTATTATGAGGTATTTTTT
This sequence comes from Cyclobacteriaceae bacterium, assembly GCA_035318625.1. Classification (GTDB taxonomy): domain Bacteria; phylum Bacteroidota; class Bacteroidia; order Cytophagales; family Cyclobacteriaceae; genus ELB16-189. The sequence goes on along the minus strand of DATHEL010000008.1, from coordinate 21,936 downwards.
TGCGTTGTCTTATAGTGCTAGCCGTACTAGCTGTTATTGCAGCATCAAGGTTTTCCTCTTAATTTGTTGCTCTTTCAAACCTAAATTTTAAATAATCCCTAAACCTATGCGGAAAATTTTACGATTAAAGAATGTGTTGATAACACTTCTCGCCCTTGTGGCGGGAGTGGCATTTGCACAGGATCGTTTCGTGACTGGTAAAGTCACGTCGGCAGAAGACGGGACCGCGGTACCAGGTGTAAACGTTGTTGTAAAAGGAACAACAAACGGAACCACTACTGATGCCGACGGTAACTATCGTCTTTCTGTTCCCGCCTCCGGCGGTACTTTGGTATTCTCGTTCATTGGCTTGACCACTGAAGAGCTTGCCATCGGTGAACGTACTATTGTCGACATCAACATGCGGGCAGACGTCACTCAACTCAGTGAAGTTGTCGTCGTTGGCTATGGTACGCAGTCGAAGCGTGACCTGAGCGGATCTATTGCAACGGTAAGCGGTAAGGAAATTGCCAGCCTGCCCGTGCAAAGTTTCGAACAGGCGCTCGGCGGACGTGCAGCGGGTGTGAATATCTCCATCCCTAATGGTGTTATGAACAACCCTCCTGTTATCCGTATCCGCGGTGTAAGCTCCATCAGCTTGAGCTCGTTCCCCCTGATCGTCATCGACGGTATACCGACTTATACCCAGGACAACTCGGCGAACAACGCTCCGAACAACCCGCTTGCCAACCTGAATCCTTCTGATATCGAAAGCGTGGAGGTATTGAAAGATGCTTCAGCTTCTGCGATCTACGGTTCACGTGCCGCGAACGGTGTTATCCTCATCACTACCAAGAAAGGCGCACAAGGTAAGACCAAAGTTACCCTCGACTCGTGGGTAGGCGCTACCGAAGCCTTCCGTTTGTTCGACGTGCTGAACGCCGAGCAATATATGATGATGAAGAACGAAGGCATCACTAACCTGAACGCGAACGCAGGAAGAAGAACTCCTCCCGTGACCGGAACTGCGATCGAAGGAAGCTTCAAGCCTTCTTTAGACGCCGACGGAAACGTGATCGATACCGATTGGTACGACCATATTTACAGGACCGGCTTCTCGCATTCGAACAGCCTCGGCGTGTCGGGAGCAACCGATAAGACTAATTACTATATATCCGTAGGCTACACGGCACAGTCAGGTATGTTGAAGAAGAACGACTTCGATCGTACTTCTGCCAGGTTGAACCTCGATCAGAAACTGACCAGGAACATTACGATAGGAACCAACTTCAGCTATTCAAACACTTACAACGAAGCGCCCAGCACTGGCTCGCTTCCCGGAGCTGCTTTTGCAACCGCCGGTTTGGGACGTTTGCCACTGGTGTTGCCTCCTAACGTAGGAGCTTTCCTCCCCGACGGTAACTACAACCTCAATGGCGCTGGCCTCGGCGCAGGTGCTAACCTGAACCCGACTTCGAATCCATTGACTCCTGCTCCCCTGGTAACGGGTTACTATAACCCCGACATCATTCTGGCTGAGAACAAATTCACGTCAGAAAGCAACCAGATACAAGGTGCAGTTTATGCCAACTGGGAGATCATCAAGGGATTGAATGCCCGCACCATGTTCGGTATCAACAACGTTACATTCGAGGACATCGCTTACCAGACACCTCTTGCAGGCGACGGTTTCGCGACAGGTGGTTCGGCTACAAACGTTTTCCGTACCAACAAGCGCTGGAACTGGCAGAATACATTGCAATACGACAAGGTGGTCGATAAGCACAGCTTCTCAATCCTCCTTGGTGGCGAGCAACAGTACACTGTTACAAACCGCTGGGGTGCAGCAAGAACTGCAGTCGGCGACCTTTTCTACAGGTCATTCCAGGGTAACTACACCAACATCGCTGTAAACAGCAACTTCCAGGGCGAAAATTATCTCTTGTCGTATTTCAGCCGTATCAACTACGACTTCAACAAGAAGTATTTCGCATCGTTCAATGTTCGTCAAGACGGATATTCGGCATGGGGTGAAGACAAGTGGGGTACTTTCTATGGTGGAGCTCTCGGGTATACGATCTCTGAAGAATCATTCTGGAAAGATTCATTCCTTAACAAAGTGAGCTTCATGAAATTGAAGGCCAGCTATGGTGAGGTGGGTAACAGCCAGGGCATAAATGACTTCGCCTCGATGCAGCTTTATGGGGGTGGTTTGTATGGCAACCTTGCGACACTCGGATATGCACAGGCCGGTAACAGCCTGCTCACATGGGAGACTTCAAAGAAGACGGACGTTGGTTTTATGTATGGTATCCTCAATGACAGGATCCAGGGTGAATTCACATGGTACAAAACGGTTGTAGATGGTCTTATTCTCGATGTGCCCCAGGCACCTTCGAAGGGTATTCCTAACGTGCCGAACCCCGCGTTGATCAACACCATTCCTGCTAACGTAGGAAGCATGAAGAACACCGGTATCGAATTCAGCATAAAGTTCAACGCGATCACTACGCCGAACTTCCGTTGGACAACCAACCTCAACTTTACCACACTGAAGAATGAGGTCCTATCGCTTAACACCGACCAGGCACGCATTGGGAATACTACACTCGGCCTGGAAACTGTTAACTATACGACAGTTGGAAGATCGATCGGTACGTTCCTCGCGGTGCCTACGATTGGTATCAACGAGGCCAACGGCCGTCGCATGTTCGAGAAAGCGGATGGATCGATTGTACAATACGATCACCAGGGCCAGGGTTCGGGTTGGACCAACCTGGATGGCACTGCCGCCACTGCTCCCAGCCAAATCGCTGACGGACAGTTTTATGGACCGGCGCTCCCGACTTACTTCGGTGGTTTCGACAACACGTTCACTTATAAGAGTATCGACTTTGGCGTGTTCTTCCAGTATTCAGGTGGTAACTACATCTACAATGGTACGAAGGCAGGTCTGCGCGACCAGCGTTTCTGGAACAACCACCTCGATATCCTCGACCGGTGGACTCCCGAGAACCCTCAGGGCAAGCTTCCCCGCGTGGTCTATGGCGATAACGTATCGAACGGTTCGGCTCTCGTGATCTCTGAAAACATCGAGAAGGGCGATTTCGTGAGATTACGTAACGTATCGTTAGGTTACACTTTCCCTAAATCGATACTCGAAAAAGTTAGCCTCACCAACCTGCGTGTATATGGATCTATTCAGAATGGATTCGTTATCACCAAGTACTCCGGTATCGACCCTGAGAACCAGGCGAACGGTAACAGCCCCACAGGCGCCGGTGTAGACAGAAACTCTGTTGGTCAGGCAAGAACGTACACTTTCGGTTTGAGTTTGGCCTTCTAAAAGATGACAACGAATATGAAAAATATAAGAATAAAGAGTAAAGCATCGGCATTCGTGTTCGCAGCTGTTCTGGCGACGGGAGTATTCTCCTGCAAAACAGAGCTGCTCGATCCGGTGCCCAAGGACAGGATCTCCGATGTGGTCGCGTTCGACACACCCGATCGGATTGCACTCCAGGTGAACAACTTGTACACGTCCGTGAAGAATGGTAACTTCCTCGGCGGTCGTGTCATGATCTATGGCGACGTGCGCGCGAATGATTTCCTCAACCGGACCACCAATGGTGTTACGGCGTATCTCGTTTGGCAGCAAACGGTTAACGAGGCATCACAGAACGATGTGATCAACTTGTGGACGTTCGCTTACCAGGCGATCAACCAGATAAACGTGTTCATCGATGGGATGGAAGCAAACGCGGAGAAGTTCACTCCTCCCACATTTGCTGCTGATTTCGCGACTGCTACCGCACCACGGTACATCGCGGAGGCAAGGTTCCTGAGAGCTGTGTCGTATCACTACCTGCTTCAATTCTATGCACGTCCGTTTGTGGATGGCGCCGGAAGCAGGCCTGGTCTTCCGTTGCGTTTGCAGGGCGAAGTAGGCACGGCCAACAATGATCTCGCAAGAGCGTCTGTTGCCGAAGTTTACGCGCAGATTATTCAGGACCTGGATTTTGCTGAAGCAAACCTCCCCGACACATACGCAGATGCGCTGACTCGTATCACACGTGCTCACAAGAACACAGCGATTGCGTTCAAGACACGTGTCTACCTGACAAAAGGCGACTATGCGAACGTGATCACGGAAGCCGACAAGCTTGTGCCTGCCACTGGTCCTTTCACCGCGAAAGTCCGTGTTGCTCACGCACTCCAGGCTAACATCGCCGACGTGTTTGCTGTGCCGCAGGAAACTACCGAGAGCATTTTCTCGATGCCTTTCAGTGCACAGAACCCACCCGGCGGCCAGAACCAGCTTGGTTTCTACTACAGGGCTACGAGCGGAGCTTCGGGTACCACAGGTGGCGGTGAGTTCTCCCTGAACCAGGGCGCCGGCAGTATTATAGCTGACAATGTTAACCTGCTTCCTACCGATCCCCGCAGAGCGACGCTGACTTATACAGCAGGCACAGAGCGCTACCTGGGCAAATATCCCAGTGGCACACCATACCTCGACAAAGCTCCTGTTATCCGTTGGTCGGAAGTACTGCTGAACTTGTCTGAGGCTTTGGCGCGTACCACGGGTGTTACGGCGAGGTCTGTTGATCTGCTGAACGCCGTGCGTACAAGGTCGACCGGTGTTGCAGGTCTTCGTGTTCCCGCGGATGCGACTACGCTGATAGATAACATCATGGTGGAGAGAAGGATCGAATTCCTGGGTGAAGGTCTCCGTAACCAGGATATCATGCGCCTCCAGGGTACATTCCCCGGAAAAGGCTCGGTTGGTGCCGTTGTCCCTACAGATGTAGGATGGGTATGGCCGATCCCTATTTCAGAAAGGAATGCCAACCTGTTGATTGAACCGAACTAACGTACCCCTTTAGGGTTATACAATTAAGGGCTGCCCGATCCAGGGTGGCCCTTTTGGTTACACAAATCCCCCGGCATTATCAGCCTAGTTCACGCAAGTTAGACGTTTTTTAGCCCGTTTATGCCTCCTATCACCCTAAATACGGGATTTTTGGCTTGTTAAACGTCGTACAAAGGGTGTTAGTCGATCTTGGACACATTGATTTTCTTAAGTAGTTTACCGGTTCTTTCAAACACATTTTAACATAACCCCCATTCCTATGCGGAAAATTTTACAGTGGCGAAGTGTGCTTACGGTATTGCTGGCCCTTACGGCCGGGCTTGCCTTTGCACAAGATCGCACCGTCTCAGGCAGGATCACTTCAGCGGATGATGGAAGTGGCTTGCCGGGCGTGAATGTTGTGGTCAAAGGGACCAGCAACGGTACGGTTACAGATGCCGATGGTAACTACAAACTGTCGCTATCGACCACAAACCCCACCCTTACGTTCTCATTTATTGGTCTGCTGACACAAGAGATCGCAGTTGGTGAGCGTAACATCGTGGATGTATCGATGACTTCGGATGTAACTCAACTTTCCGAGATCGTCGTGACTGGCCAGGCTATCGAGAAGGATCAGAAAGCGATCGGGTATGCCAACCAAAACGTTCAGGGAAACCAGCTGTCCCAGCGCTCTGAAATCAACGTGTTGAACACACTTCAGGGTAAAGTAGCCGGCGTGAACATTGTGGGTGCATCTGGCGCTGCCGGTGCAAGTACGAGCATCATGATCCGCGGTGTAACCTCATTCGGTAACACAAGCAACCAGCCCTTGATCGTGGTTGACGGTATCATCTTCAACAACAGCGTTGACGGCGGTACAAGCGTGTTCACGAGTCAGCCTACCAACCGTCTGAATGACATTGCTCCTGAAAACATCGAAAGTATCAACATTCTGAAAGGACCTGCTGCTGCGGCCCTTTACGGATCGCGTGCTGGCGCAGGCGCTATCGTTATCACAACCAAGTCGGGGAAACGCCTGAACGGGAAAACTGAAGTTACATTGACTTCATCTGTCACGACTCAGAACGCTTACGGTTTGCCTAAGTTCCAGAATCAGTACGGACAGGGCACCAACAACGACTTCATTAACAACTCTACCAACTCATGGGGACCCGCGTTCGACGGCGGTCCGGAAACAGTTCAGACCCTTCAGGGCAACACTGTTCCTTACCAGGCCTACCCCGACAACGTGCAGGATTTCTTCAAGACCGGCAGAGTGCTTAGCAATGGCGTGAGCATCATGTCGGGTAATGCAGATAACAACGTTTCGTTGTCTGTAAATTCCTCGCTGACCGATGGTATCGTTCCCAATTCTAGCTTCGATCGTAACAGTTTCCAGTTTGGCGGAAGCAGCAAAATGAAGAGCGGCTTCTCATTGGCCTCGTCGATGACTTACGTGCACACAAAACAAGTAGCCAATCCTCAGGGTAACGGTGGTAGCGCTTTGGGCCAGATGACCCGCATCCCTCGCAGCTACGACCTTCTCGGAATGCCTTTCGAAGATGCGAACGGCAAGAGTCTCTTCCTCAGTACAACACAAAACCACCCGCTGTGGAGCACCAAGAATGAAGTATCTACTTCGAACCTGGACCGTGTCTTCGGTTTCGTTAAAGCTGCATACAACATTACTGACTGGTTGAATGTTACCTATCGTGTAACAGGCGACGTATACAACGACCGCCGTAAGATCGTTTACCAGATCGGCTCAAACCGTAATGCAACAGGTCGTATCACAGAAGATATCTACTATGCTTCTGAATTTAACGGTGACCTTATGATCAACGCTTCGAAGGACAACCTGTTCATCGAAGGCTTCAATGCAAACCTGCTCCTTGGCCATAACATCAACCAGCGCCAGACTCAGAACGCTTACGTAGACGGACAAACAATGGCGATTCCTTTCTTCACCAACGTGAGCAACACCAGTGTGTTCACTTCATCCGGTGAATCGAAGAGCCTTCGCCGTCTGATCGGTTACTACGGTCAGTTGAGTGTGTCTTACAAGAACTGGGCATTCCTCGAAATGACAGCTCGTGGTGACCAGTCTTCGACGCTGCCCGCTGCCAACAACCTGTATTTCTACCCTGCGGTATCTGCTAGCGTTGTATTGTCAGACGCTCTTGGGATACAAAGCGACATCCTCTCAAGCCTGAAGCTCCGTGCATCGGCAGCAAAGGTTGGTAAGGACGCCAGCACATATTTGCTGAACAGCTTGTATGTATCTTCCGGCTATGGTAACAACGTTGCTTCTGTTTCCTTCCCGATTGCCATCGGTGGAAGCCAGATCGGGTTCACCCCCAGCACACGTATAGGCAATCAGAACCTGACACCGGAATTTGTGAAATCGTATGACGGAGCAGTGGTGGTCGGCTTGTTTAAGAACAGGATCAACCTGGACCTCGGCTACTTCTACACAAGGTCTGAAAACCAGATCTTCAACGTAGCGGTATCTTACACTTCAGGGTTCGCGACCCAGACAACCAATATCGGTTTGATGACCAACAAAGGTATAGAAGCGGTATTAAATGCACAGGTATTAAGGATTGGTGATTTCTCATGGGATATCTCTGCGAACTACACCCGCATCCGTAACAAAGTTGTTCAACTTACTCCCGATGATATCGAGAACGAAAACAGTGCGATTCCCGGTAACAGTAACTTTGTCGGCATGATCCCCTCACTTTGGGAAGGTCAGCCTTTCGGTGTTGTCGTAGGCAGCGCAATGACGCGCAATGATAACGGCGATCTGCTGGTTAACCCCAATACGGGCGCTTATGTTGCAGCGACAGGGGGAAAGATCATTGCAAATCCTCAGCCTAACTTTCTGCTCGGTGTTACAAACACATTCTCTTACAAGGGGATTGTTTTATCCGCGTTATTTGATACTCGCCAGGGCGGACAGTTTTTGTCTTTCGGTAACATCGACCTTCGCACAGGTGGTTCACTCGAACAAACAGCGGTCGCCAGGGAGATGCCCCGGATATTGCCCGGTGTGATCGACAATGGCGACGGAACATTCCGTCCGAACAACATCCAGATATCCTCACAAGCTTATTGGGGTGGTGCAACCGGTCTCGGTGGCCTCGGAAGCGAGTCAGGCATCTTCGATGCAACTGTTTACAGGTTCCGCGAGCTTTCACTGTCGTATGGCCTGCCTAAGAAATGGTATCAAGGCACACCGATCACATCGATCAACCTCGGTATTAGCGGACGTAACCTTTGGTTCTTTGCCCCAGGAAGCCCTTCAGATCCTGAGGTCAATACACAAGGCGCTGCTAACGGTGGAGGTACACAGGGTATCGATCAGAACGGTGCTCCTAATACCAGGAACTTCGGGGCGAACTTGAGAGTGGTGTTCTAATTATCTAAACTTTGAATAGTATGAAATTGAAAAATATATCGAAAGTAAGTGCTGTCCTTCTGCTCGTGTTTGCACTGGGCGGTTGCGCAGACTTTCTCGACGTAAATAAATCGCCAAACAGCCCTGAGGATGTTCCTCTGAATACACTGTTGCCCTCGGCACTTGTTTCTGCTGGATTCGCGAATGCCAACGAGTTGAACCGTTTCGGCGCGACTGTGTCGGATTACCTTTACGGCGCTGGCGGCAGCCCCGCCAACTACGACACATACGTGCTCACAGGCGGTGACTTCGGAAACCAGTGGACCGGCGAGATATGGAACGGTGGTCTTATCCAGTGCAGGCAGATTATCGAAAAGGGCACTGAGACAGGCGCTAACAACTACGTTGGTGTTGCCAAGATCGTTCAGGCTTACATGTGGGCAATGACCACAGACATCTGGGGCGACATCCCTTACTCGCAAGCTCTTCAAGGCGACGTTGGAGTCACCAGGCCAGAACTGGATTCTCAGGAAGATATCTACAAAGGCAACGCAAGCAAAGGCATTGTCGGTCTGTTTGATCAGATCCGTGAAGGTCTTGCTGCTCTCGATCAGCCTACAATACTGACCATGGGAGCAGATGATGTCGTGTACGGTGGTAATCTTGCAAACTGGAAGAAAGCCGGTAACACCCTGATGCTTCGCCTCGCGATGACTATCAGTGCGAAAGATCCGGCCTACGCTACAACTGTCATCAACGAAGTGATCACTAAAAACGATTTCATCAGCACAAATGCTCAGAACTTTTCTGTGAAATTCGGAACAGCAGTAGGCAGCCAAAGCCCGACATATTCGTACATGTTTGTAACGACATTCCAGAATGAGTTGATCGTAAGCTCACGGTACCTGAACCTTCTTCAGAACGGGACCCCCGCGGTCACTACCGATGACGACCCTCGTCTGCCGCTATTCCTCAAGAAAGGAAGTGCATCAACCACCTATGTAACATTCGAGAATGGTTTCAGGGGTACGCTGCCGGCAACAAACACGTTCACGAAGTGGGGTGATGCAGTGCTCGGTGCTAATGGAGCCGGCCCTGTCAAACTGGTGACTAATGCAGGTCGCGCATTTATGCTTGCCGAAGCTATTGTGACGCTTGGTGTAACAGTTCCCGGCCAAACCGCCCAGTCGCTGTACTACGAAGGCATCAAGGCATCGTTAGCGGAAGCTGGCGTAGCCACTGCAGATCAGAACACGTACGCTGGAGCTACTTTGGCAACGGCAACTGCGGTTGCAACCCTTAGCGGGACAACAAGTGAGATGCAAAACCAGATCATCACCCAGAAATACATCGCTATGACTGGCAATGGCCTCGAAGCATGGAATGACATCCGCAGAACCGGTTTCCCCGCGTTTACGCAAGTGGAACATGCTAACGCTGCCGGTGAAGATGGTAAGAGGCCGTTAAGGGCTCGTTATCCTGACGCCGACATCGCTCGTAATCCTAACCTGGGTGCTGCAGTGAAGAAGACCAACCAACCCGTATGGTGGGACGCCAACTAATCACGCTAAACGAAAATGACAATGAAAAATCTGTATAGAATATTAACATTTGTTGCGTGCATCGGGATCTTCGGCCAGTGTGCTGATGATGGTGAATATGATCACCCGATCAACCAGGATAGCATACCTGAAGTGCCGGTTCTGTTTACTGGTGCTACTTCTTTCGGTGGTAACCCTTACTACCAGATCAAGTTTGAAGGAACAGGTACAGCGATCTCCATCAACATCGCTGTCCCCGGGGACGCGACTGTGAAGATCAAGGAGATCACTAAGGTAGTTGCTGGAACAACCAGTATCACGCCTGGTAACGTAACGACTGCTTCAGTAGCGAACTTTCTCCCCGCTGCTGTGGCTGTAAACGGAGCGTCGACCACCATTACCACGTCGGTCACTGCGCTCAACGCCTACATCAGTGGAACTGCGAATGACGCAACACAGGCACGTGTGGATGCAGCGACTACTGCCACCCCTGCCACGCCTTATATTGAGTACGCATTCTTGTTCCTCGTCACTCTGGAAGACAATACAACTATTATCACCCAACAGTGCAGGCTGAGATTTGTTAAGTAATAAAACTTGTTGAATAGAGAAAGCCGTTGGCGAAAGCCGGCGGCTTTTTTTATTGATAGTGCTTTAGATCCTTCAATAGGTAATTGCTCACGTAGTCCGCAACTCCCTCTTCCAGCGAAACAAATTTTTTATCGTAGCCGATCCGTTTCAACTTTTCCATCTTCGCCTCCGTAAAATACTGGTACTTATCGCGGATGTCCGCCGGTGTATCAATAAATGAAATATCCTCCGGTTTATTCATCGCCTTGAAGACTGCCTTCGTCAGATCGAGGAACGTTCTCGCGTTACCAGACCCCAGGTTGTAGATCCCGCTGTTCTTCCGGTGATGCATCAGGAATATACACACGTCCACTACATCTTTTACATAAACGAAATCGCGCAACTGCCCACCGTCTTTGTACTTGGGATTGTGTGACCGGAATAATTTCATCTTTCCCGTGTCCTTTACCTGGTTGAAAGCGTGCCATACCACCGAAGCCATTCGCGCCTTGTGATATTCATTGGGTCCGTAAACATTGAAGAACTTCAGTCCAGCCCAAAAAAATGGCTTCTCTTTTTGCTCCAGTGCCCAGATATCGAACTCGAGCTTCGACCAGCCATAAGGATTCAGCGGCATCAGTTTTTTGACCTTCGACTCGTCGTCATCGAAACCTATTTCACCCAGACCGTAGGTTGCTGCAGAAGATGCGTAGACCAAAGGGATCTGGTAAGCCACACATCTCGTCCAGGTCTCTTTCGTATAACGTACGTTCAGGTCGTCGAATATCGCTTTGTTGAATTCGGTGGTGTCGGTACGCGCGCCGATGTGGAAAATAAATTCCACCAGCTCGTTGTTCTTGTCAAGCCACTCGTGAAAAACGCTGCGTTCAACCCGCTCCTGGATTCGCGCGCCCTCCAGGTTCCTGTTCTTCACAGGGTTGTCGAACTTATCGACAGCAATAATTGCATTGAAGTTGTCGGCATTGAGTCGCTTGATAAGACAACTCCCAATAAAACCTGCTGCGCCTGTTACGACGATCATTCCTCCGGATTTTGCGCGCAAGTTAACGTATATTTGCATTTTGCCCGCCTTGAGCGGGCAACCCCGTTAAGGACAGGCAAACCATCATGATCTACGTTAGCCGAAAAGAACATTTCAACGCAGCACACAAGCTCTACAATCCTGCCTGGTCGAAGGAAAAGAACCTGGAAGTATTCGGCCTGTGCGCCAACGAGAACTGGCATGGTCACAACTTCGACCTCATCGTCACCGTCAAAGGCAACCCGGACCCGGAGACCGGCTTCGTGATCGACCTCAAAAAACTGAGCACACTCATCCGCACGGACGTGACCGACAAGCTCGATCACAAGAATCTCAACCTCGATGTGGATTTTATGAAAGATAAGCTCGCGAGCTGCGAAACGCTCGTCGTGGAAATATGGAAGATACTGGCACCCGGGGTAAAAAGTATTAGCCGTTACGGCGCCTTGCACAGTCTGCGCCTCTACGAGACCCCTCGCAACTACGTCGATTATTTCGGCGAATGATATGCGGTACTATCTGATTGCAGGCGAGCGCTCAGGCGACCTTCACGGTGGGAACCTCATCCGTGCCATTCGTCGGCATGACCCAGGCTTCAGCGGCCGCGGCTTCGGTGGCAACGACATGCAGCAAGCCGGCATGGAGCTCACCGTCCACTACGACCAGCTCGCTTTCATGGGCTTCATCGCCGTGCTCACGAATTACAGGAAGATCTCTGCAATGATGAAGCAATGCAAGGCCGACATCCTGTCATTCAAGCCGGACGTCGTCGTGCTCATCGACTACGGTGGCTTCAACATGCGCATTGCGAAGTTCGCCAAGAGCAAAGGACTGAAAGTTTTCTTTTACATCTCTCCGAAGGTGTGGGCATGGAACACCTCCCGCGCCTGGAAACTAAAAGCTACGGTCGACCGGATGTTTTGCATACTCCCTTTCGAAAAGGAATTCTATAAGAGATTCAGTTGGGATGTCGACTATGTGGGGAACCCTGTGCTGGATGCTATCCGGAAATTCAAGCCCGACCCGGATTTCCTCAGCAGCAACGGTCTCTCAGGAAACAAAAAGATCGTCGCCCTGCTGCCGGGAAGCCGTAAGATGGAGCTCGAACGGATGCTTCCGGTGATGGCGGAGGTCGCAAAGGCCAACACCAGCCTGCAGTTTGTAGTGGCTGCGGTTAAAACCCTTCCGGGTGATCTCTATAAGCCCGTTGCCGACATCCCCAATATTAAAATGATCTTCGAGTCGACCTACGACCTGCTGTCGAACGCCAGCGCGGCGCTGGTGACGTCGGGAACGGCAACGCTGGAAACGGGATTGTTCAAAGTACCGCAGGCGCTCCTTTACAAAACGTCCATGATCGAAGAGAAGATCGTCCGCGCTTTGATCAAAGTGAAATACCTGGGACTCGTGAACCTCATCGCCGACAAGTCGGTGACGAAGGAGTTCATTCAAAAAGACATGTCGGTGAAAAATCTAAACGAAGAGCTCGACAGGCTGATCAACGATAATGATTATCGTAATAAGATGTTAGATGAATATGAAAGTCTCTACCGTATCCTCGACACAGGTTCGGCTTCAGAAAACGCAGCCAGATTAATGGTAAAATACTTAAACTGAGAGTTAACTAAAGTTAGGCTACTTTCAATTTGCTATAGTGTGATCTGCTAAACTTCTCCTCGGCATACGCCCTGTTGATCACCAGCTTGTCTGAATTCTTATCAGAAGGCAAGTCGAACATTGCGTCGTTGATGATAGCCTCGCAGATGGAACGGAGCCCGCGTGCACCGAGCTTGAACTCGACGGCCTTCTCTACGATGAAATCCAGCGCGCCTTCCTTGAATTCGATCTCGATGTCTTCCATTTCGAACAGCTTCCTGTATTGTTTTACGAGAGCATTCTTCGGCTCTGTAAGGATCTTGCGTAGCGCATCGTGATCGAGCGGATTGAGGAACGACACGACAGGCAGACGGCCGATAAGCTCAGGGATCAGCCCGAAGCTCTTCAGGTCTTGTGCCGACACAAACTGTAGCATATTTTCCTGGTCGAGCGGGCCCGCGCTGCCTTGTGCAGACGAAGCGAATCCAAGCGGCCGGGTATTGAGTCTCCTTGCAATGAATCGGGAAATGCCTTCGAAGGCGCCGCCGCAAACGAACAGGATGTTCTCGGTGTTCACGGTGATCATTTTCTGGTCGGGATGTTTCCGTCCGCCCTGGGGTGGCACGTTCACGGCCGTTCCTTCGAGCAACTTCAGTAATGCCTGTTGAACGCCTTCACCACTCACGTCGCGGGTGATGGAAGGATTGTCCGACTTACGGGCGATCTTGTCGATCTCATCGATGTATACGATACCGCGTTCGGCAGCTTCCACATTGTAGTCTGCAGCCTGGAGAAGGCGGGTCAAAATGCTTTCAACGTCTTCGCCCACGTAGCCTGCTTCCGTCAACACGGTGGCATCGGCAATACAGAAGGGCACTTGCAAAATCTTAGCAAGGGTGCGGGCAAGATATGTTTTGCCTGTACCGGTTTCACCAACCATGATGATGTTCGATTTCTCGATCATCACCTCGTTGTCAACCTTGCGCTGCATCAGTCGCTTGTAGTGATTGTAGACCGCCACGGAGATCACCTTTTTGGCTTCGTCCTGACCGATCACATATTCATCTAAGAATTTCTTGATCTCGCGGGGCTTGATCAGCTTGAAGTTGGGCAACGCCCCTGCTTCAACCTTATTTTTCTTTTCTTCCGAAAGGATCTGGTTTGCCTGCGTAACACATTTATCGCAGATGTGGGCGTGTATGCCCGAGATCATCAGGTCGACGTCTTTCTTACTTCTGCCGCAAAATGAACATGTTACTTCAGCCATGATTTCCTGTGGTTTGTTGACTTGAAACAGCGCTTTAGCCGGGCTGGTTTCCGGATGCGCAAAAAATTAATCTCAAAGGTACCTATTTCCGACCAGAGTTGGGCAAGCCCGAACATGATGATCTTGGCTGAAAACACGGTTTCCCTGACCCGAAGACGCAAAAAAAAGCCCGGGAGACGCCCGGGCTGGTCAAAATCATTTTCCTTTTTCGAGGACCTCGTCGATCAGTCCGTATTCCCGCGCCTCAACGGCACGCATCCAATAGTCGCGATCCGAGTCCTTTTCGACTTTTTCGTATGTCTGGTTGCTGTGCTTCGCCAGGATATTATAGAGGTCTTTTTTCACCTCCAGGGTCTGCCGCAGCGAAATCTCCATGTCTGAAGCCTGTCCCTGCATCCCGCTCATGGGCTGATGGATCATAACACGTCCGTGAGGAAGGCTAGACCTTTTCTTGGCGCTTCCGGCAGCAAGTAAGACCGCGCCCATAGAAGCGGCAAGCCCGGTGCAGATCGTGGCTACGTCCGGATCGATCCACTGCATGGTATCGTAAATGCCAAGGCCGGCGTAGACGGAACCACCCGGGCTGTTGATGTACATCACAATATCTTTCTTAGGATCGGTCGATGCGAGGAAGAGCAGCTGTGCCTGGATAAGGTTGGCCACCTGGTCGTCGATACCCATACCGAGGAATATAATGCGGTCCGATATCAGGCGCGTGAACACATCGATAGCGCGGAAATTTCCCGGCCTTTCTTCGATCACATACGTGGTCATGTTGTCGATCTTCTGCGCGTATGAATCTACGGTGTTGCCGCTCATGCCCATGTGTTGCACGGCGTATTTCCTGAACTCGTTATTCTTGTCAGACATAAATGGTAGATAAGATTTGAATACTTGATTTGAATACCTTTTGTTTACTAATCTGTAGACGGAATCTACAACATTTTTAGTGTGTTTTTAATTCGAAAAAGTAGTAAGTAGGCAGTCGTCAGTAGTAAGGAGTACTGATTTCGAGGCTTGACGTTTGCCCTAAGATAGTCCGGAGCTTACTACTTACTACTTACTACTTACTACTTACTACTGGTTCCCCCGATTAGTGCTTATGCGCCGCCACCAGTTTCTCGAACTCTTCCAGTGACACCTTCTTTTCCGTTACCGTAATGTTTTCGCGGATCACTTTCATGATCTTCTCCGAACGCAGCTGGTTGTACAGCTTCATGAAGTTCTCGCCCTTACCGTCCTGTCCCTGCAGATAGTTGTCCACGATGCCCTCGAATCGTTCTCCGAGCTGTTCTGCCAGCGCCGCATTGCCTCCAAACTGCTCCAGGATCTGGCCTTTTGCTTTCATTTTAACTTCAGCGGGTTCCACGGAGATCTTTTGATCGTCAGCGATCTTGTTGGTGATCAGGTTCCACTTCAGTGATTCTTTGTAAGCGCCGAATTCCTTCTGGAGCGTTTCGTCGTTTACCTGTCCCTGGCTCGAGTTCACGATCCATTTCTTCAGGAAAGTCTCAGGCATCTCGATCTTGGTGTTGTCCACGTAGTAATGCTGGATCTCATGTTCCAGAAGATGGTCGGTTTCGCGTTGATAGTTGGCGCCGATCGTTTCCTTTACTTTCTCGCGGAAAGCAGCTTCATCAGCGACTGCATCTTTACCGAAAACTTTCTCGAACAGCTCGGCATTGAGCTCCGCCGGTACGATGCGCGTGATGTTGGTCACCTTCAGGTCGTAACTTCCTTTGGCCGCTTGCGCTTCCGCGACGTCGGTGTCGAGTATTTGTGCTTTCACAGTTTCGTCGGCAATGTCGGAGAGCTCGAACGTGATCGTATCGTCTTTTTTCACGCCGGTGAATTTCGGCTCGAGCTTCTTGCCCACCTTCTCAACGGGGACATAGGCATTTCTCTTCGTGCCGTCGGCCAGTGTGATCTCGCCGTGGATATTGTCGACCGCTTCGCTCGTTTCCGGATACGAAAGCTGTCCATATCTTTTTAGCAGATCGGCCACGGTCGTGTCGATGACCTTATCGTTTACATCGATGGGGTAAGAGGTAACGTTGACTTTTGGCGTCATCTCGATCTTGAAGTCGTCGACCATCCCGACTTCGAATTCGAACTCGAAATTCTTCTGGGTGTCCCAGTCGATAGCCCTTGCCTTTTCTTCGTTGGGCATGGGATCGCCCAGGATGCGGAGCTTATTGTCGCGGATGTAATCCGAGATGCCGTGCGACACCAGGTGGTTCACTTCTTCGACAAGGATCGACTTGCCGTACATTTTTTTGATAACACCGGAAGGTACCTTTCCCTGCCGGAAGCCTTTGATGTTGGCTTTGCGCGAATACTCGCGGACTTTCTGTTCCACCTTCGGGAGGTAGTCTTTCTCTTCGAGACTTACTTTGAGGGTGCCGTCTGTTACGGACTGTTGGTCTAATGAAATGTTCAACTGACTGTTATTTTTAGAATTGATGATTTCGCTGCCGATTGGTCATTGGAGATTGGTATTGGGCGTTGGGGATTCACTTAGAAACATCCAATAACCAATACCAACCTCCAATATCCAACAAAATGTGCGGATGAAGGGACTCGAACCCCCACGCCTTTCGGCACCAGATCCTAAGTCTGGCGCGGCTGCCAATTACGCCACATCCGCATTTTCCACCTTGTATGAACCGGAGTTTTTCTCCCCGCGTTCCTTAAAAAGTCCCCCATCGGGGAAAGCTTGAAAAACGCCCATTTTTTGGTTAAATTCCCAAAAATGGAGTGCAAATTTAGGATTAAAGGGCACATAATAAAAAGGTAGAAGGTGGTTGCTGATATTGTTGAAGAAAAGAAGGAAATCATTGCCCGGTACCGGCGGCTGCTCCGAAAAGCGAAGCCCGTACTGAAAGAGGGCGACGCCCGCCGCATCAAACGCGCCTTCCAACTTGCCCTGGATGCCCACAAAGACATGCGCCGTAAATCCGGCGAGCCCTTTATTTTCCATCCCCTCACCGTGGCAGAAATGTGCGTGGAGGAGATCGGCCTCGGAACTACCTCCATTATCGCCGCCCTCATCCACGACGTCGTCGAAGATACCGAGATCGAGCTCACCGACATCGAGCGGATGTTCGGTAAGAAGATCGCACGCATCGTTGACGGACTGACCAAGATACGAGGCGTGTTTGAGTACGGAACCTCTGCCCAGGCCGAGAACTTCCGTAAGATGCTCTTCACGCTCTCGGAAGACGTTCGTGTGATACTGATCAAGCTGGCAGACCGGCTTCACAACATGCGCACCCTCGACAGCATGCCGCGCAACAAGCAGCTGAAGGTCGCCAATGAAACCATCTACCTGTATGCACCGCTCGCCCACCGGCTAGGGTTGAACGCGATCAAGACAGAGCTTGAAGATCTCTACCTGCGCTTTACCGATCGCGAGGTTTACAACGAGATCACGACTAAGATCGACGAGTCGAAAGCTTCCAGGAATAAGTTCATCAAACAATTCATACAGCCCGTCAAGGACGAGCTTGATAAACTAAAGGTATCCTACGAAATAAAGAGCCGGCCGAAATCTGTGTTCTCCATCTTCAACAAGATGCGCCGGCAGAACATACCGTTCGAAGAAGTCTATGACCTCTTTGCGATCCGTATCATTATCGACGCACCATTCGAACAGGAGAAATCCTATTGCTGGCAGGTATACTCGATCGTGACGGATTACTATATGCCCAATCCCGACAGGCTCCGCGACTGGATCAGTACGCCGAAAGCCAACGGGTACGAATCCCTTCACACGACAGTGATGGCCAAGAACGGCCAGTGGGTCGAAGTACAGATCAGGACGTTGCGAATGGATGAGATCGCGGAGAAAGGATACGCGGCACACTGGAAATACAAAGACCAGAGCCTCGCCAGCCACGAGTCGAATCTGGAGAAGTGGTTGATCCGCGTGCGCGAGCTGCTCGAGCGGCAGGACCTGACCGCGCTCGAATTCGTCGACGACTTCCGCGGCAACCTTTTCAACGAGGAGATATTCGTGTTCACGCCGCGCGGTGAGCTGAAGACCCTTCCCAAAGGGGCCACCGCGCTCGACTTCGCATTCGAGATACACACCGACATCGGCGCGAAATGTATCGGGGCCAAGGTGAACCAGAAGCTGGTGTCGATCAATCACGTTCTCAAGAACGGCGACCAGATCGAGATACTCACATCAGCTAAACAGAAACCGACGGAAGACTGGCTGCGCTTCGTAGTGAGCCCCAAGGCAAAGTCGAAGATCAAAGACGTTCTCAAAGAAGACAAGAAGAACCTTGCCGAGACGGGTAAGGAAACGCTGCTTCGCAAAATGAACCAGCTGAAGATCGACGCCAATGGTCCGAGCTACGAACAAATGCAGGCGTACTTCAAGGTCAACTCGAAATTCGATCTTCATTATAATGTAGGCAAAGGGGTGATCACCCTGAACGACCTGAAGGCGTTCAAGGATTATAAACCAACCTCACCACTCAAGAACCGTCTGCACGGCGCCGCCGAATCCACGAGGCTCGTGGAACAGGAGCTTACGCGGAGGTCGAGCGGTTCCGATACGCTGCTGATCGGCGACAACATGGACGTGGTGGAGTACAAGCTTGCAAAATGCTGTACGCCGATCCCGGGAGACGAGGTCTTCGGGTTCGTCACCGTTGGAGAAGGGATCAAGATCCACCGGACCAACTGCCCGAATGCGCCGGAGCTTTTTGCCAACCACGGCCACCGTGTCATCAAGGCCAAGTGGACTTCGCAACACGAGGTTTCTTTTCTAACCGGGTTAAAGATCGTGGGCACCGACAGGGTGGGGCTGATCAACGACGTGTCGAAGATCATTTCGGAAGAGCTAAAGGTGAACATGAGCTCGATTGCTTTCAATACGGACCTGGGCATCTTCCGGGGCGAGATCATGCTGTACGTGAACGACACAAGGCACCTGGAAATGCTGATCGGCAAGCTCGAACAGGTCGAGGGTGTTGTGACGGTAGCCCGTTTTGACTCACGAGCGAGTTAGAATAACGTACGATGTACGATTGGGCTAACGAAGTGGGCTGGGGCGGCGACAAAATCGTACATCGTACATCGTAAATGGTAAATGGTATCCACTATATTTGCGAGTTGGTTGTGAAAAAATGGTGCTCAATCCGAAAGCATACGACGAAGTAAGAAGGATCTTTACAGCATACCTCGAGAACAAGGAGCTAAGGAAGACACCCGAACGTTACGCGATCCTGGAAGAGATATATTCGCTCGATGGTCATTTCGATGTTGAGTCGTTGTACATCAACATGAAGAACAAGAACTATCGCGTAAGCCGCGCCACGGTTTACAACACGCTCGACCTGCTTGTGGAATGCGATCTGGTCAGTAAACACCAATTCGGCAAGAATCTCGCTCAATACGAAAAATCTTATGGGTATAAGCAGCACGATCATCTTATTTGCACAGATTGCAATAAGGTTGTCGAATTTTGCGACCCCCGCATTCAGAATATCCAAAATACAGTCGAAGAGCTGCTTCACTTCAATGTGATGCATCACTCCTTGATCTTATACGCTAATTGTTCCAGGAAAAATTGTGAAAACCGTAAAGCATGAATTTCGCACAGGAAATCAGATCTAATACACTTATTCTTCGCGTCTCGGGTGATCTTATCGGTGAAGACACCGGTACTCGTCTGATCGACGCCGTCAGCGACGCCTTGTCGCACAAGGTTCCCACCTGCATTATCGATATATCCGATCTCAGGTACATCAATAGCAGTGGCATCGGCGTGCTCATCACGATCCTTACCAAGTTCAGGAATAAAGGTGGCGATGTGTATCTCATGAAGCCATCGGACAGCGTGAAGAAGCTCCTGGTCATCACCAAGCTCAATGCTATCTTCCACATAGTAGAGTCGGAAGAAGAGGCCATAGGCCTCATAAAAAAATAACTCTCACGCAGCGACGCAAAGGCGCGAGCAACCAACAACAAACAACGAACAACGATGAAGGTCGATGTCCTTTTGGGTTTACAATGGGGAGACGAGGGGAAAGGTAAGATTGTGGATGTGCTGGCCCCACAGTACGACGTCGTCGCAAGATTCCAGGGCGGTCCGAATGCGGGCCACACACTGGAGTTCGACGGTATCAAGCATGTACTGCATCAAATACCGTCCGGCATTTTCAGGGAGACCACCAGGAATGTGATCGGCAACGGGGTCGTTCTCGATCCCGTCGTTTTCAAAGCAGAGATCAATAAGCTCGATAAGTTCAACCTGAAGGTTCGCAACAACCTGTTCATCTCCAAGAAGGCGACCCTTATCGTGCCCACGCACCGTTTGCTCGACCAGGCTTACGAAAAGGCGAAGGGTGTGGACAAGATCGGTTCCACGCTGAAAGGCATTGGTCCTTCCTACGTGGATAAGGTGTCGCGCCAGGGTCTGCGTGTTGGTGATATCCTTTCGGATAATTTCCGGGACAAGCTTTATAAGCTGGTGGATACTCACTTAGCTATTTTAAAGAATCATGATATTTCATTCGATTGGAAAGAGCTGGAAGCGCAGTTTATGGATGCCGTTGCGTTCCTGAAGGGATTCCAGCTGATCGACAGCGAGTACTTCATCAACCAGGAGTTGAGAAAAGGATCGTCCATTCTTGCGGAAGGCGCGCAGGGTTCGTTGCTGGATATAGACTTCGGAAGTTATCCGTTTGTGACCAGCTCGAATACCGTGTCGGCCGGAGCGTGTACAGGATTAGGTGTTGCGCCGTGTCACATCGGTGAAGTGTATGGGATCTTCAAAGCATACAGTACGCGTGTCGGTGGCGGACCGTTTCCTACGGAGCTGTTGGATGAAGAAGGGGAGAGGCTGCGTAAGGAGGGTAACGAGTATGGATCGACGACGGGCAGGCCTCGCAGGTGCGGATGGATCGATCTTCCGGCGCTGAAGTATTCTATTATGATCAACGGTGTTACGAAGCTGTTGATGATGAAGGCCGATGTGCTGAGTATTTTTCCGGTGATCAAAGTTTGCACGCATTATAAGCTCAGTGATGGATCGGTGACTGAAGCTGTTCCTTACGAGTATGTCAATGAAAAGATCGTACCGGTGTACACGGAATTGAAGGGCTGGGGCACATCGCTTTCGGGTTTGATGGAGAGCCAGATCCCTTCGGAGCTCATGCAATACATTGATTTCCTTGAGAATGCGTTGAATGTTCCCATCACGTTGATCTCTACGGGTCCTGATCGTACACAAACGATCCACAGAAAGCTTCACGCGGCGTAATTTTTTCGGTCGTGGCTTGCATTATGTGATTTGATCTCTTATCTTTGCAATCCGTTTTTGAGAATTGTGCCCAATTTGGGGCGACACAAAACGAGGTTAGGTTGGAAGGGTTGCTTCTGATCGCTGTTTGGAGAAGAGGATTGGAAATCTATTCTGATTTTATTTTCTGAAAACGTTCTTTGAATGAATGACTGATAGCGGACCCGTGGTACATCGATAGAGGTGTGCCACGAGTTGATTTCTAAAAGAGGTTATGTCGTGAGATATATCCCGGACAAGAATAAAACGAGACCAAGGATTGAATGACATAGAGAAGTCTTTGATGCTTTGAAAGAGGCGTAAAGGCGGATCGGGTGGGTTTAGGCAGCGATGCTGAGATTCATTTAAAGATTAATACTATGGAGAGTTTG
>DATHEL010000007.1:0-360257 GCA_035318625.1 Cyclobacteriaceae bacterium | reverse complement strand
ATTCCGAACAGAGAAGTTAAGCCCACCAGCGCTGATGGTACTACGGTAAAACGCGGGAGAGTAAGTCGTTGCCTTTTTTTATCAAAGCCTCGTAGAAATACGAGGCTTTTTTATTGCCCTTCTCTGACGTTAAGCCCACTTCGACATTCGGTGTCACTGAACACCGAATAATGAAGTTTTAGGAATGTCGCGTTCTTATAAAAGATCGGTGCCGCCTGCACAAAAACCAACGCCATTTTTATTTTATTACTTTTGCCCACGTGAGGAAAGCACTTCTTATCACAATCGTGCTCATCGCCGCCCTCGCAGCCGGCGTCTGGTACGTGTCCACTCTCCCCGGTAAGAAAGATCTAACCCCCTGGCAACTCATCCCCGCCAACGCACTCGCCGTTCTCGAAACAGAACAACCACGCGTACTCCAACGACTCAACGCCGACTCCTCCGGCCTCGTATCCATGCTATTGGAAAGCGACTCCATCAACCGGTCGCCCGAACCCTGGCTCTTCAGCGTGCAGTCATTAGGGAATAAAACCGGCATCGTCGCCGTACTCAAAAAAACAAGAACCTCAACACCCATCGACCTCACCAAGGCAGCCGCTCAGGCCGCCTCCAAAGAACGATCCTTTCAAGGTGTGCAGATCACCGACGTCACCCGGAACAATCACCCCTGGCTTTCAATAGCCCATCTGCGCGGCGTATGGATCGTCAGTCCACACGGCCTCCTGGTCGAAGAGATCATTCGCCACGCTAAATCAGAAAACAGCCCCGCCTTCCGCCCTGAACATAGCCGCCTCTTCCAACTATCGAATGTCAAACAGGACGACGGCAACCTGTACATCAACTGGCCCGCCTTTCGTAACACCACCACCAAAGGAACAACCATCGACCCGATGCTGCAGGCTTCCGCTTTGAGCGACGCCATGCTGTTCGACCTTCGATGGATCGGCGACGGAAACACCCTATTGTTAAACGGCTTCGCCGTCGACTCGCTTTCGAAATCTTCACTCCTCTCCGTCTTCAGAGCACAAAAGCCTGTGCCGTTCAACCTTCGCAGCAAGCTCCCCAACCAGTTCCAGTATTTTATTCACCTCGGTGTGAGCAACCCCGCACAATGGTTGAAGGAGCGAACAACATTGCTAAGTGCCAACGAAAAAGCCGCCCAGCAATTGATCGATCTTGAAACAAAAACTTCCTTCCACACCACCGAGTTCTTCAAGGCGATCGATAACGAAGTTGCATTGATAAAGCTCCCTTCCGGTGAAAACGTTATCGTTGCCGAGCTGAAAGAGATCACCAAAGCCGTTTCCGAGCTCAACAAGATCAACGCCTTTCATGAAAAGGAAAAGCAATACAGTCACGAGAGTTATTCCAACGAAGACATCCACGTGCTCAAACAGTCCGCGCTTTCGGAAATATTGTTCTGGCCTCTGAGCTTCCCCGCCAGCGAATTGCATTACGCGGTGACCGAGAATCTTTTAGTGCTCTCCGATGGCGAACAAGGCCTGAAGAAATTCATGGACACGATGAACGGTGAGAACACATTGAACAAATCGCTCGAGTGGAACAAATTCCTCGAGTCGACTTTGCAAGAGGCCAACGTGAGCTACTTCGTGAGCCCCGATGTCGATGTCTGGGGAAGCCTCCGCCAACCGCAGAAATTCGCGATGCAGTTTTATGCATTGGAAGGCGACTACTACGCCAGCGCCGTCATGCAGTTCAGCAAAAGCTCCGACCAGAAGAAGACCGTCAAAAATATGAGAAGAGGTCTCGACTTCGGGCAAACACTCAATTCATCTCCGTGGACCGTTCGAAATCACACCGATCGCAGCAACGAGATATTGATAGCCGATGCATCGAACCAGCTACACCTGGTTTCAAAAGATCAGAAAGTCCTGTGGAATCTTCAGTTACCCGGCGCCATCCAGGGTGACGTGTTCCAGGTCGATCTTCTCAAGAACGGCAAGCTTCAGTACTTGCTGGTAACTGCCGGGAAGATCCACGTGATCGACCGGCTCGGAAGGTATGTACCCGGTTACCCGAAGGCCGTCGATATGAACGCAGCCGTGTTCACGTCTCTCATCGACTACGATCGTAGCCGCAACTATCGCTTGCTTCTCGCCGATGTCACCGGCACTATCAAGATCACCGACCTCGAAGGCGCCTTGCTCGACGGGTGGAAATCGAAAAATCTTCCCCGTGCGTTTTCCGATGCACCCGCCCATACCAGGATCAGACAGCGCGACTACTTCCAGGCTGTAACAATCGAAGGAGAGATGTTCTTGTTCAACCGCCGGGGCGACATTGCCGACGGGTTCCCGGTGTCGCTGGGCATTCGTCCTTCCGGCGATGTGGTGTCCGATGGCAAGCAGTTCATTGTTGTTTCCGAAGACGGAACCCTGGTGCAAGTCAACACCAGCGGAAAGAAAGTTTCCGAAAACGCGCTGCTCAAGAAAACACCGAAGGCTGTCTTCAGATTGGTCGCTGCTTCAAACGATGAAAACTTCGTGATCGTAAAGATGGATCAGGGTTTCCTCGCGGCCTTCGATCAATCGGGTAAGCAGATCTTCGAAGTCAACAATCCCGCTTCTGAAAACCTGAGTTTTTCATTGTATCACACCTCCGATAACCGCGACGTTCTTATGGTATTCGACAAAGATCAGAACTTGTTTTACGCTGTCGATAGGAATGGCAAGATGCTCATCCCTCAGCCGCTCCAGGCCACGGCTCTTCCGGCGGTCACGTATCAGCAGAATTCGAAGACATTGAATTTCTGGGTTCCTGATCAGACCAGGATAGTGAATGTGTCAGCGGCTTTCTAGCTGATCGAGAAATTCATCGATGGCCGCGTAAACGACGCCGAGCTCTTTTTCAGTAAAAACGTACGAAGGAAGGAAGTAGATCACGTTACCCAATGGCCGCAGAAGGATCCCCCGGTCCAAAAAGAATCTGTAAATCTCGTGTTTGAGGTTGTTCCCGTAAGAAGTGCCCGACTCTGTTTTTACTTCGAGCGATAGAATGGTACCCAGCGAGTTTACGGCAGCAAGCAGAGGATGGCCTCTTAGCGTCGCAGCATACCGCGTCTGTGCTGCAGCAATCGTCTTGATGCGCTCTCTGCATTCTTTGGCCATCAGAAGATCGAAGCTTGCGTTGGCCGACGCGCAGGCAATGGGATTTGCCGTGAAAGAGTGGCCGTGAAAGAAGGTCTTCGAAAGTTCATTCGAATTGAAGGCATCGAATATTTGCTGTGAACAGGTGGTCACGCCCAAGGCCATTGTTCCACCCGTGAGTCCTTTCGAAAGGGCCATCAGGTCGGGCATGATACCGATATGTTCGGACGAAAATATCGGTCCTGTCCGCCCAAATCCCGTAAAGACTTCGTCCGCAATGCAAAGAACTCCAGCCTTCCTGGCGATCTCCATTAGCGACGACAATAGTTTCGGAGAATACGTTCTCATCCCGCCCGCCCCTTGCACCAACGGCTCATAAATAAATGCGAAGACGTCACCCGTCTCCACGATGCCCCTGAATTTTTTGATCGCCTGGTCGTCATTCGTGCCGTCTGGCCACGGAATGAATTCTGCATCGAATAAATGTTTCGAGAACGGTTCGGTGAACATGCCCCTGTCGCCCACCGACATCGATCCGAATGTATCGCCATGGTAAGATCCTTCGATAGCGATCACTCGTCGTTTGGGCGTGCCTTTGTTATGCCAATATTGTATCGCCATCTTCAACGCTACTTCCACAGCCGTACTGCCGTTGTCGGAGAAGAAGATCTTCGATTGGTTCGACGGAAGAATGCTCAGCAGGTTTTTCGACAGCTGTATGGCTGGCGGATGAGTAAATCCTGCGAAGATAACGTGCTCCAGCACTTTCGCCTGTTTATAGATCGCTTCGGCAATGGCCGGATGACTATGTCCATGAATATTTACCCACCATGACGAAATTCCGTCAATGAGCTTGCGGCCATCTTCACAATGCAGATATATGCCTTGCGCCGAAGTCACCACGATAGGCGGCTCGCCTCCGATGGGAGAGAATGGATGCCAGATGTTTTTCAGATCATCGTCGCGCAGGCTCATGAAAGGTTTCTTTTGATTTCTTCCGCGTAACGTAAAACCATCGCCCGGTCTATCGATTTCTCATTTTCAATTCTCAACAAGCAAGGCCAACCGGAATGATGCAGTATGATCCTTTCACTCTCTTCGTTGCGGGGGCCATTGAAAATAATTCCTTTCACCGGAAGGTTTTTGTTTTTCAAAAGACTGACGGTCAGTAGTGTATGATTGATACTTCCAAGGTAGAGATTCGATACCACGATGACCTCGCAAGGAATCTTCCCGGCCAGATCGATCACAAACTCATCATCATTCAACGGGACCATGCATCCACCGGCACCTTCTATGACGAGCTGTTCTTTCGAGGGAAGAACGAAATCGCTGACTTTGATGGTCACACCGTCGATCTTTGCGGCAGCATGCGGCGATGCCGGCGTGTTCAATAAATACCTTTCCGGGAACGACTTGAAAAAAGGGTTTGATACTAACGATGCCACCGTCTCGGTGTCGCGCGGGTAGCCGGCCTGCACCGGTTTCCAATAACGTGCTCCCAGCGCCTCGCACAGGATTGCCGACACGATTGTCTTTCCGCTGTCGGTGCCGATTGCTGTAACGAAGAAGTTGCTCATATTCCCAACGCTTTCATTTCACCGATCAGCGATCGGATCTCCTCCTTTGTATTAAAAGTATGAATACAGATCCGAAGTCTTTCCTGTCCTTCTTTCACGGTCGGGGAGAGTATCGGCCTGACATCGAATCCGGCGGACCGGAGCTGCGACGCTGCCCTGGTAACTTCTTCAAACCCCGGGACTAACACAGCTTGTATCTGTGTAGACGATCTGTTCCAGCCGTTCACGTCGCCCGCTAAAGAGGTGAAGAGATCGATATTCGCCTTCAGTTGATCCTGCAGGATAATGTTATCACCAAGAAAATCGAACGCACTCGATACGGAGATCACCGAATGATCGGTCGGAGCAGTCGTGTAAATGAACGGCCGGGAGAAATTCACCAACAGGTCTTTGGTCGCTGCCCCGGATGAAACACACGCGCCGTGAATGCCCATGGCCTTACCGAAAGTGTAAACGCGGACATCAATTTTATGCTGAAGGCCGTCGCGGTTCGCCAGTCCGTTCCCTTTCGCTCCCATCACTCCGGTGCTGTGAGCTTCATCGAGTATGATGTGCGCAGCCGACTTTTCGGCAAGAGTGCAGGCATCACGCAAGGGGCAGGTGTCGCCATCCATTGAATAGATCGATTCCAACACGATCCACTTTTCGCCTTCCGCCATCGCGAGCTTCCTTTCCAGGTCTGACATGTCGTTGTGCCTGAAATTCCATTTCGAAGCGAGACTCAATCGTGCTCCGTCCTTCAAACTGGCATGAGCGAGCTCGTCCATAATAATAGTATCGCCGCGCTGGGGTAATGTGGAGAGAACAGCCAGGTTCGCCGAATACCCCGAGTCGAACAACAAGGTCGTTTCACTGTTGAATATCGCTGCGAGTTTTTTTTCAGTGTCTTCGATCAGTTCGCTGTTCCCGGAAAGCAGCCGGGAACCGGTAGATCCATTCCTCTTTACTGCCTGGGAGGACCAGGCGTTCCCAATCAATTGATGGAGCTCTTCAGATCGCGAGAGTCCGAGGTAGTCGTTCGATGTGAAGTCGACTCCGCCTGTGGGAAGTTTCAGGCTCCTGGTTTGTTTCCGTGCCGATAGATTTTTCAAACGTCAACAGCCGCGTGTTAGTTTGGTAAATATATCGGAAAAGGACTTACTTTGTTCAACCATTACCCCTTTTAGACGATGAACAGATCGCTCCCTGTTTTTTTCCTCCTTTGCTTTCTAACAAGCTCATGTATCGTAACCAAGAAGAAGTACGACGACATGCTCGCCCAGAAAGTAAAGACCGAGGGAGAGCTCAATGAAAAATCACAGCAACTCACGAAAGCCAACGCAGACCTCGAAGAGCTGAACAAGCAACTGTCGCAGATGAAACAGGATACCACTGCACTTGGCATCGACTATCGCACGACTTCCCAAAAACTGGACGTTCTCAATAAAGAATACGACCAGCTGAACTCTTATTACAGGAATTTACTCAACAGCAGCGGGAAGCTCAACCGTGACATGACACTTCAAAAGGAACAACTCCTTTCGATACAGGACAATTTGGAGAAGACCCGGAAGCTGAACGACTCTTTGAGCACGAGCCTCGCCGAACGCGAGAAGAAAGTAAAGGAGCTCGAAACCGTTCTCAATAACAAAGACAAGGCAGTACAAGACCTTAAGAACAAGATCGCGAACTCGCTTCTCGACTTCAAGTCAAGCGACCTCACTGTGAACATCAAGAACGGGAAAGTGTATGTCTCTCTTGCCGAACAACTGCTCTTCGGTTCCGGCAGTATCGACGTAGACAAGAAAGGCGTGACTGCACTTCAGCAACTCGCAAAGGCAATCAAAGATCAGAAGGACTTGCAAATCATGATCGAAGGTCACACCGACAACGTTCCCATTTCAAAGAAATCGCCTTACATGCAGGACAACTGGGACCTCAGTGTTATGCGTGCCACGTCGATCACCAAGATCCTTACCGCAGCCGGTGTTTCTCCGGGTCAGGTAACTGCTTCGGGCAAAGGAGAGTATTATCCGTTGGCGACCAACGACTCGCCCCAGAACAAACAGAAGAATCGTCGTACGGAGATCATTATTACTCCGAACCTCGATGAGATCTTTAAAATTCTCGAGAACAACTGACAACTATGTTTAGGTTACTGTTTCCCCTTCTTTACATCGCACTGATCGTTTATGTGATCATCGACCTGGTTAACAGCAACCGGTCGAACGAGCAGAAACTCATCTGGGTGCTGGTAATTGTGCTGTTCCCGTTAGGCGGAGCAGTGATCTATTTTTTAGTTAGCAGGGGAGTGATTAAGCTGTAAGAGGGAAGCTTACGGGTGAGCTCAAAGGAAAATCTGCAGCAGGATAAGTATCAAGCCGACCACAAAGATCAGTGGAAAAACATGCCGTTTCATACTGCTGGTTTACTTCAAAAGTCGACAAGAATCAATACAGGTGTCAATACCTCTTTGATGGTATTTTGTAACCTACCGCAATTAGACCCTAAAAGTCAGAAAGGTTTAATAAATATCGTCAAAAAGCCGATTTTAGCAGTTATCTAACTTAAAACCGTACCGATGTCGAAGGACAAGGAATTTAAGCTGTTGTTCAGCGTGCCCGTGATTGTAGCTGCGCTGGGATACTTTGTCGATATCTACGATCTGTTGCTCTTTAGTATCGTTCGCATACCAAGTCTGAAAGCGCTGGGTGTTCCCGCCGAAGACCTCTTAAGTAAAGGTGAATTCCTGTTACAGGTTCAGATGGGCGGCCTGCTTTTAGGCGGTTTGGTCTGGGGGATCATGGGAGACAAACGCGGAAGATTATCGGTGCTCTTCGGTTCGATCTTATTGTATTCGCTCGCTAACATAGGCAACGGCTTTGCCACTACGGTTAGTCAGTACGCGATACTCCGTTTCATTGCAGGCATCGGTCTTGCCGGCGAGCTCGGCGCAGGTATCACCCTGGTTTCTGAAATACTTCCAACACGATTGAGAGGATATGGAACAGCGATGGTAGCAACCATCGGATTGTTCGGAGCAGTGCTCGCTCGTTTTGTCGCGAAAGAATTCGACTGGCAGGTGGCATACTTTATCGGTGGCGGACTTGGACTGATCCTTCTCATTGCACGTATCAGTGTCTTCGAATCCGGAATGTTCCTCAAAGTGAAAGAGACGGGCGTAGAACGAGGCAACCTTCTTCAGTTGGTGAGCAGCTGGGATCGCCTCAGGAAATTCCTTGGATGTATTTTCATCGGCTTGCCTATTTGGTTCGTGATCGGTATCCTGATCACCTTCTCGCCTGAGTTCGCAAAGATCATGGAACTTAAAGATCCCATCAATGCCGGCGACGCGGTGATGTGGAGCTATATCGGCCTGGCCGTGGGTGATCTCTCGAGCGGCTTTACAAGTCAGTTCCTTAAGTCGCGTAAGAAGATCGTACTCTTGTTTATTATCCTTACGTTCGTTTTTGTCTGCGTATACTTATTCTACCCGATCGAAACTTCCTCCGCTTTCTACGTCAAGTGCTTCTTGTTGGGTTTCGGGATCGGTTACTGGGCGCTCTTTGTCACCATCGCTGCCGAACAGTTTGGCACCAACCTGAGATCGACGGTGGCGACGACCGTCCCTAACTTTATACGCGGAACGGTTATACCTATTACAATGCTCTTCCAGTTCTTGCGGGGCGAAATGGGAATGATCTACGGAGCGCTTACCGTTATCATTGTCACCTCGATAATTGCATTAATTGCATTAAGTGCTGTGGACGAGACATATTCGAGGGAGCTAAATTTTGTGGAGAAGGATTGATCGTGTAATTTATAGTGGAATCACGAAGGATTTTTTAAACGTTGATGGCGGAAACAGAGAGAGGATTTTTTAAGCAGGCAGCGGTTTTTATAACAGCTTCGATAATTGCCTGCTCCGCCGGGGCGCAAAATATCGATCTGGTTCAGAAGCTGCGTAGTCAATTAGCCACCGCCGACAAAGCGAAAACATTCGACATCCTCTGCTCCATCGGTTTCGAATACCGTTACTCGTACCCCGACAGCACGTTGATTTATTGTAACAAAGCTTACGATCTTGGTAAAGAGATCAATCTGTCCTCCGGCCTTTCGAAATCGTTGAGCTTTATCGGACTCGCCTATGCCAACAAAGGTGATTACGTGAATTCCTTTGACTATCACCGAAGATCCATCGACCTGTCGATCGCACAGAATGATTCTATCGAGCTTGCCTATGGTTACAACAACCTCGGACGGATGTTTTATGACCAGGGTGACCTCGTTCGTGCTTTCGACAATCTCATCCGGTCGAAAGAGATTTTCGAAGACCTCGGAGACAAGTCAGGATTGGCGTATGTAAACCGCAGCATCGCCAGCGTGTATCATACTCAGAAGGATTTTGAAAAAGCGCTGGAGATGTCGCGTACGGCATACGACCTGCGAAAGGAAGTTGGCGAGCCGCGCATGATCGTTTCGTCGCTCATGGAAATCGGTCTGATCTACCAGGGTGCCGGCGACACGGAAAGCGCCCTTACCTATTTCCTGAAAGCCGACTCTGCTTCGGCAGACATCAACGACCCAGTCACCCGCGCGGAGCTTTCTATTGGCCTTGCTGAAATTCTTCTTGCAGAAGGAAATCTTAAAGAGGCATTCGATCGCACGGAACATGTACTGACTGCCATCACGGAACAAACAAACCAGAAGCTGTTCCTCCGGGCAACCTATCTCCAGGCCAAATACTATTATCAAAAGAAGGACTACGGCCGCGCAACCGCACTGCTTCGCAAGACACTCGAGTCGGCCGAAAGCACCGGCAACGTCGTATTTCAGCGCGACGCGTCATTCCTTCTTTCGGAGATATACGACCGCAGTAACGAGAGATCGAGAGCGGAAGAGTATGCGAACCGTTATAAGATATTTTCCGGCATGCTCGAAAATACCGACCTCGCCCGGCAGATCGAAAGGCTTCAGTTCCAGGTCGAGATTGAAAAGAAGGACAGGGAATTCGAACAGCTGAAGACGAACGAGGCCAGGAACACCGCAACCATCGCCAAACAAAGATCACAGAACATCAGTCTTATCGTCATCATCGCTTCTGTTACCACTATTGCAGCGATCAGTTGGATCAACAGCCGCCGCCGCCGGTTGGTGAACAACAAACTTGCTTCGCAGAACGCATATATCGTGAGCCAGCGCGAAGAGATCTCACAACACAACAAGGATCTTTCCAAAAGCAACCAGGTGCTGTCGGACCTCAACCAGGAAAAGAACACGCTGATGAACATTGTGGCGCACGACCTGAAGGCACCGCTGAACCGGATATCGGGCCTTACTTCAATTATTGAAATGGAGGACGCCAGCCTCTCGAAAAAGCAGCAGGACTACGTGAAGCTGATCCGCGATGCGACACGGTCGGGTCTCGACCTCATCACCGACCTCCTCGACGTGAACGCGCTCGAAGAAGTGAAGGATAAACCAACCAAACGCGAAGTCGATCTTCTTGAGTTGCTCGAAGAACGGGTAAAAGCCATGCAGATGACGGCAAACAACAAGTCCATCAAGCTCAACCTCGCCGTCGACGCCAGCCGGCCCGTGCTCACAGACTTTAATTATATCAACCGCATCGTCGACAACCTGCTATCGAATGCCGTTAAGTTCTCCTCAACCGGTTCGGAGATCAACGTCACTGCCAGGGTTGACGATACAAGCATGTTGCTGAGGGTGAAAGACGAAGGACCGGGATTCACAGAGGAAGACAAGCCCTTCCTTTTTCAGAAATTCAAGAAACTAAGCGCCCGGCCGACCGGGGGCGAAAGCTCGAACGGCCTGGGTTTGGCCATCGTCAAAACCCTTGTCGACCGCCTGAAAGGCGATATCCGGCTGGAGACCATTCATGGCAAAGGCAGCGAATTCATAATTACATTACCTTTGTAGTCAAAGTAGTATGTAGTATAAAGCATTGTCTAAAATTTCGATGAAGAAAGCGATTTTACTGTTTGTCTTGTTGGCTATCTCGACATTCTCGTTCGCTCAACGGAAATCCAAAAAGCTTACTGTCGACGAATCGGCAAAGATGACTGCCGACCAGCGGTACGTTCACGAATCCACCCGGAAATCAAAAAGTGGAAAGAAAGACCTTTCCCTGAAGAAAAAGATCCGGACGGAGAAGAAGCAGGATCAAAAGGCACGGAAGATGAAGGGAAACAGGAGGAAATCTTATTGAGGAAATCTTATTATTAGTGGTGTGATTAAACCCTTGAGGTCCCCAGGGCTCTAAAGGGAAAAAACGCCATGAAAAAGATCATTCTCGTTCCCTTTATTCTTATCGCCACAATCGCCTTTTCACAAGAAAGGACCGCCCGTGCAGATGTGAGGCAGACCAGCCAGCAAACACGCATTGCACAAGGACATGCAAGCGGCGAGCTAACCCGTCATGAAACCAGATCCCTTCGTACGGAACAACGTCACATCCGCCGCTCAGAGCGCAGAGTAAAAGCAGATGGAGATGTTACGGTTGCCGAGAGAAGGAGACTTGACCGCAGACAGGATCGTGCGAACAGGCACATTCGCCGCGCGAAGAATAATCAGATCGACAAAAACTAAAACAGTTGGATGATTTCGCGCAGTCGGTGGAAACTTCGGTGTTCAGTGTTGAGTGTTTGGTGTTCGATATTCCGACCCTCAACACCGAACATCGAACGCCGAACACCGAATGATGAAGTTTGACATGCAGTTAATATTTTATTGACGTCAGTCTATATTTTATTAAGCGCCTGAGTCAAATCGGCAACCAGGTCTTCTATATCTTCCACGCCCACACTAAGTCTTATCAAGGAATCACTCAGACCATTCTGTATTCTTTGTTCCCTCGGAATGCTCGCGTGAGTCATGGTTGCAGGGTGATTGATAAGCGACTCGACTCCGCCCAGCGATTCGGCCAGCGAGAACAGCTCTACAGACTCCATCAGGCGACGGGCTTTTTCTTCACTGTCGTCTTTCAAAACAAATGACAGCATACCTCCGAAGTCTCTCATCTGACGGCGGGCGATGTCGTGATTCGGATGATCGGCAAAACCAGGCCAGTATACTTTTCCGACTTTCGCATGACCGCGAAGGAACTCCGCTATCGTTTTGCCATTAGAGCAATGACGTTCCATACGAAGGTGAAGTGTCTTGATGCCTCGCAGCACGAGGAACGAATCCTGTGGTCCTGGAACAGCGCCGCATGAGTTGGTGATAAAGGCAAGCTCCTGGTGAAGTTTTTCATCGTTGACGACGAGCGCCCCCATGATCACATCGGAGTGGCCGCCGAGATATTTTGTGACCGAGTGCATAACAATGTCGGCGCCGAGGTCGAGCGGATTTTGCAGGTAAGGCGAAGCGAACGTGTTATCGACGGCAACCAATGCATTTACTTTTTTTGCCAGCGCCACACAGGCCTGTATGTCCGTGATGCCCATCAGAGGATTCGAAGGTGTTTCGATCCAGAACATCCGGGTGTTGTTATTCACGAGCGGTGCGAGGACGCTTGTGTTGGTCATGTCCACGAAGTGGAACTTGATTCCGTATTTCTCGAATACCTTGGTGAACATCCGGTACGATCCCCCGTAGAGATCGTTGCTGGTGATTACTTCGTCGCCGGGTTTCAGAAGCTTGATGACCGTGTCGGTGGCGCCCATGCCGGAGCTGAAGCACAAACCGAACTTACCGTTCTCGAGGGCTGCGATATTTTTCTGAAGGCTGTTCCGGGTAGGATTAGCTCCCCGGGCATAAGCGTAGCCTTTATGTTTCGCCGGCGATTCCTGGACGTAAGTCGATGTCTGGAATATGGGGGTCATGATCGCGCCGGTCGACGGGTCGGGTTCGACACCGGCATGAATTGCTTTAGTTCCGAATTTCATATCTGCAAACTTGCCATTTTTTTACGGAATTCTCGTAGTTTTAGTTCCCCTCCATGACCCCTAAACTAAACACTATGAAGTTGAGAGCGTGTGTACTCGCATGTTTGCTTATTACGTCTGCAATAGCCGCCCAAGCTCAGAATTCTGTCGGTATTGGCATCGCCAATCCTAACAAGAACGCCGTGCTGGAGCTGATATCACCTAATAACAACCAGGGAGTGCTGATACCCAAGCTGACGACCGCCCAGCGGACAGCCGCGGCATTTACCGGCAGCCTGACGGTCAAAGAGAACGGCCTGATGGTGTTCGACAGCAATGAAAACAAGTTCTACTACTGGGAAGCTACTGCGTGGAAAGCGTTGGGTACCGGTTCCGAGCTTGCAGGGGGTAACGGTATCAGTATCGTTAACAATACTGTGTCGACCATCCCACAGGATCTTCAACTGACCGGTTCGACACTGACGATTACCAACAATCCTTCTGCGACTCCCATCAATCTTTCGGGTTATTCACAGGATATCCAACTTTCAGGGTCGACATTGACTGTAACCAACAATCCTGCGGCTGTACCGATCAACTTGTCGGATCTCAACATACCCCAGGACCTGAAACTGACAGGCTCGACACTCACGATCACCAACAACGCATCGGCTACGCCGGTCAACCTTTCGGCCTTCACGGGAACAAACACAGACGATCAGACATTATCGTTCAATGGTGGGACAGGAGTGCTTTCGATCACCAGGCTTACAGGTGGTCCGCAAACAGTGACGATCCCTACAACTACACCCCCATCCGGCACAGCAGGCGGCGACCTGACAGGAAGTTATCCGAACCCCAACGTAGCAAACAATGCGATCACTAGTGCGAAGATCGCCGACGGTACGATCGTCAGCGCAGACATAACCGATGGTACGATTGTAAGTGCAGACATCACGGATGGAACAGTCGCCAGTGTTGATATCACCGATGGTACGATCGTCAGTGCAGACATCGCAGACGGAACGGTTGCAAGTGTTGACATTACAGATGCAACGATCGTCAGTGCGGACATCGCGGACGGCGCGGTTGCCAGTATTGATATTACAGATGCAACGATCGTCAGTGCGGACATCGCAGATGGAACAGTTGCCAGTATCGACATTACAGATGCAACGATCGTCAGTGCGGACATTGCAGATGGAACAGTTGCCAGCATCGACATAGCAGACAACACGATCACCACGCTTGACATCAACGATGGAACAATCGCCAGTGTTGACATCGCAGATAACACGATCACTACTCTTGATATTAATGATGGAACGATAGGCTCGATAGACATCGCAGCCCTTGCCATCACCAATGCTCATGTGGCGACGAATATTGCAGTTGCGAAGCTTGCAGGGGGAGCATTGAACGACGTACTGACCACGACTGCGGGCGGCACCGCATGGGCGCCGGCGCCCGCTGCATCCGGAACTGCGGGTGGCGACCTGACCGGCACGTTTCCGAACCCGCAGATCGCAGCACTTACGATCGCTGATGGAGATATCAGTAGCACCGCGAACATCAACGTCAACAAGTTATCAATTGGTACTCCCAGCCAGGTGTTGATTACCTCGGGTGGCATTGCACAATGGGCTAACCCCGGTGGTACTCTTCTCATCAACGCCGCGGGTACACAAAATCTCTTCGCAGGAACAAACGTTGGTGCACCGAGCGGTGGACAAGACAATGCCTTTTATGGTTTTCAGGCAGGTAATAACGCCACGAGCGGTTCATGGAATGTCGTTATAGGATCAGGGGCAGGTCGAAACAATCCCGCCGGAAATCTGAACACATTGATCGGCTGGGTGGCAGGCGGTGCGAATGCATTGCCCACATTCAATGGAAATACATTTATTGGCGCTCAAGCTGGTCAGAATACTACCAGCGGCCCAAGTACTTTCATTGGTGAAAAGGCCGGTCTAAACAACTCGAGCGGTACACAAAGCGTCTTTGTCGGAAATGAGGCAGGAAAAACAAATACTATTGGCGGCCAACATACGGTCGTCGGTTACTTAGCCGACGTGTCTCTTCCAGGCTTGCAAAATGCAACTGCCATCGGTTTCAGCACGATCGTCGATGCGAGCAACAAAGTAAGAATTGGCAACGCAGCCGTTACTGTAATACAAGGACAAGTAGCTTTCACCAACGTTTCAGACCGCCGCATGAAAACCAATATCCAGCCGATCGAAAACGGCCTGGATCTGATCATGAAGATGAAACCAATGAGCTACAACATGAAGAGCTCCAGCGATCAGCGCACGAACTGGGGTTTTATTGCCCAGGATATCGAAGCACTTGTCGGTACCAACAACGCCGTCGTAACAGTATCAGCCGATAAGGACAGATCATTAGGTTTGCGTTACACCGACTTCGTTGCGCCGCTGGTGAAGGCAGTACAGGAACAACAGGACGAGATCTCAGACCTGAATAATAAGCTGACCGAAAGCGAAAAGAAGATGGACCTGTTGATGGCTGAGATCGAAAAGTTGAAGAAAGCAGTCGGACTTAAGGCCGAAAACAAGTAATACCGATGCGCATCAAACACTTATTATTTTTCTTGTTGATAGCGCCGGGCTTCGGAGAAGTCTTTGCCCAGGTGTTTGTTAACAATGGGGCTGTCGTCAGCATTTCCGAAGGCACCATACTATCGATACCCGACAGCATGGTGAACAAAGGAACCCTGATCAACAACGGGCAAGTGATCATCTACGGAGCATGGATCAACACCGGTACCTACGATCCCGGTATAGGCCAGGTGAACTTCGACAGCGACCTGGACCAGGTGATCAATCATAATGCACAGTCCATCGAACGGCTTGTGATCAGCGGTGGGGGACAGAAGGAATTCCTTGCCGACATTTTTGTTAAGTCGGAGCTGACGTTACAGGATGGAGTTCTTGTTTCGAAGAACGGCGCCAGGATCGTGATGGACAACGCCGTCACTGTTGTCGGTGGAAGCGATGCGTCCCACATCAATGGACCGGTGGAGCGAAAAGGAACCGGTGACTGGTTGTTTCCCGTCGGGAACGGAACGAAGTACCTGCCTGTCGTAATTCCCGGGGTTACTGCCGCTTCATCGTTCGGTATCCTTACACTGCACGAGCTCGCTTCGGGTGAAAAGCTCACCGGTGAGATCGACGTCGAAAAGTTATCGACACAAAGATATTGGGAGTTGGTGAGTGGGGGAGACCCGCTCGATGAGACAGTGATCACGCTGCCTGTCGTCAACGAAGACGATCTCGGCCCGGGACAAGAAAGTATTATCGTTGCGGCTTCGACCGTACCGTCGGGACCTTACGCCAACATTTCTACGACCAGCTTCTCAGGAAACCTTTCTTCGGGTTCTGTTACCAGCGACGGACATCCGATATTTAAATATTACACGGTTGCCAAAGAGCTGACCGAGCGCGACATTGAAGTGTTCAACGCAGTATCGGCAGGAAGCGACGGGAAGAATGACTTCATGACGATAAAGAACATCGAGTTTTATCCCGAGAACCGTGTGACGATCCATAACCGGTGGGGTGACCTTGTATTCCAGGTGTCGGGTTATGACAATGCGCAGAATGTTTTTAGAGGACTTTCGGACAATGGGAATAAGCTTCCTGCGGGAACGTATTTCTACGCGATAGATCTGGGTAACAGCGCTAAAAAAATAACGGGATACGTAGCGGTTAAATAGCTCTGTTCGTATCGAACCTCTCCAAATAATCCGCCACCCTTCTCACCACACTTCCGCCCAACGCACCATCCACCACTCTGTGGTCGTATGAATGCGAGAGGAACATCTTGTGACGTATCACGATTGCGTCGCCGTACGGTGTTTCCACGACAGCAGGTTTCTTCTGAACGGCTCCTAACGCGATGATCGCAACCTGCGGTTGCATGATGATCGGTGTTCCCATCACGTTACCGAAAGATCCGACGTTGGATACGGTGAATGTGCCACCAGAGAGCTCGTCGGGCTTCAGTTTGTTTTCGCGGGCCCGTGTTGCCAGATCGTTTACGATCTTAGCAAGGCCTGTGAGATTGTATTGGTCGGCCTGGTGAATAACAGGAACGATGAGATTACCGCTCGGTAAAGCGACAGCCATCCCGATGTTGATATCTTTCTTTTTGATGATCCGTGTTCCATCCACCTGGATGTTGATCATCGGATAATCTTTGATGGCATGAATGACCGCTTCGATGAATATCGGGGTGAACGTCAGCGCGTCGCCTTCGCGGCGCTGGAATTCGTGCTTCATCTTATTGCGCCAGAACACGATGTTGGTCACATCTGCTTCGACGAATGAAGTAACGTGTGCCGACACCCGTTTGCTGTCGATCATCCTTTCGGCGATCATCTTGCGCATGCGATCCATTTCGATGATCTCGTCATCGGCGCCGATAGATGCCGGAACAAGCGGAGCGGCTCCGTTAGCCCGGTGCGATCCGACACTGATCGATTGACCCAGCTTGCGGTTCTGTACGTATGCGAGAATGTCTTTCTTCGTAACGCGTCCATCCGATCCGGAACCCGGAATGTTCTCCAGCTCGGCGACCGCTACATTTTCTTCTTTAGCAATGTTCTTGACGAGTGGCGAATAGAAACGCGATGTGTTTTTGAAATTCTGTAGAGTAGCATGCGCAGCGCCGTTGCCATTTCCATTTCCGGAATGTGGTACGGATGCCGCTACTTTCGTTTCTTTTTTGACGACAGGTGCCTCGACGGCGACCGGTTCGGCCACGGCCATGTCGGAAGTAATGACCGCGATGGGAGCTCCTACCTTTACCACGTCACCTACTTTGGCAAGGATCTCTTTCAACACACCGGCGTAGGTGGAAGGAACCTCTGTGTCCACCTTGTCGGTGGCCACTTCCAGCACCGATTCGTCCTGCTCGATCTTGTCGCCGGGCTTTTTAAGCCAGCTCAGGATCGTAGCTTCCGTGATGCTTTCGCCCATTTTGGGCATGATTAGGTGAACTTCAGCCATCTCTGTGAGATTTGGAAGGACAAAAATAGCTGTTTTTTAATGTTGGTGCTAACGTTTGTGGACCGGTGGCAGTGATTGCCTGATAAGATTCAAAACCGCCGTTGAAGCCAGCTTTATGTTGATCAACCGGTCTTTCGACAACTGCAGCCGCTTCGTTACAGTGTGGTGCTTATCGGAGTAAGCGATCCATACCGTACCAACGGGCTTATCAGGTGTGGCGCCGCCGGGGCCCGCCACGCCACTGGTTGCAACGCCGATGTCGGTGTTGAACTTAGCACGTACGATGTTGGCCATTTCGATAATGGTCGGTTCACTCACTGCTCCATACTTTTCCAAAGTCTCGGGCTTTACTCCAAGCTGCCGCATTTTGATCTCGTAAGCGTAAGGGATCATGCTTCCAAGAAAATAGGCTGAGCTTCCGGGCACGCTGGTGATCATGTGGGACAGGTATCCGCCTGTACAGCTCTCGGCGATGGCAAGCGTGAGATTGCGGTCTTTTAACGTGTTGCCGACGACAACTTCGATCGGATCTTCGCCATAACCGAAGATGAATTGGCCGATACGATCCTGCAGCTTGACCGTCAACGCTTCCGCTTCGTCCTCCAGTTCCTTTCGCGATTGACCGATACCGGTGAGTCTTAGTTTTACATCGCCGAGTGAAGGCAGGTACGCGAGTTTCATGTAAGCGGGAAGCGCCTGTTCCCAGTCGGCGATCTTTTCGGCGAGGAATGATTCACCCATACCGATGGTGCGGATCACTTTATGATAGATGACGGGGGTTTCGAATGTAGCTTTGAGCTTGGGGATCACGAGATCGGTCATCATCCGTTTCATTTCGTGGGGAACGCCCGGCATCGATACGAATACCTTGCCGTTCCGGATGAACCACATACCGGGTGCAGTGCCCATGACGTTCGTGACTTTCTCGCAACAAACCGGGAGCAACGCCTGGTTGCGATTGATGTCGGTTAGCTCCCGGCCCCGGCTTTTGAAGAACTCAGTGACTTCGGCAAGCGCTTCGTCGTTGATCTTCATTTCACAGTTGAAGTACCTGGCAAGACATGGCTTGGTGATGTCGTCGCTGGTAGGACCGAGTCCACCGGTTATTAACACGATGTCGGCGCGTTTTTCGGCTTCCGCGAAAGCGGTTAGTATCTCATTTTCTTCGTCACCGACGGAAGTTTTGCGGACAACTTTTATCCCTGCATTGCCCAGCTCCACGCTCATCCATTGGGAATTGGTATCGGTGATCTGGCCATAAAGGATCTCGTCGCCGATTGTAAGGAGTTCGGCTTTAACTGTTTTCATGTGTTGATGTGCGATGTGCTAATGTGCGATGTGCAGGGTGCGAAGTGCGGCGATGCCTGCGAACGACTTGCCGTGCTTCATCGCACTTCATCGCACTTTGCACCCCGCGCCCCGCACTTCCTGCCAAGATAAAGAAATTACTGACTTCAAATATGTTACCTTTGTGGCTTACAATAACGTCATGTCATCATTCCAGGCGCTGGGTCTGTCCAGCGCAATCCTTGAAACTATTCAGCAATTGGGTTATGAAACACCCACACCGATACAGGAAAAGGCGATTCCATTCTTATTGACCGAGCAACGCGACCTGGTGGCCCTCGCCCAGACCGGTACCGGGAAGACCGCAGCCTTCGGATTGCCCTTGATCGAGCTGTGCTCGAACGATACGAACATCACCCAGGCCCTCGTGCTCGCACCCACCCGCGAACTGTGTATGCAGATCGCAGGCGACCTTAATAAATTCTGCGACAAAGTTAAGCCGCTCAACATTGTTCCGGTTTACGGAGGAGCGAGCATCACCGACCAGATCCGCAAGGTCCGCCGCGGAGCCCACATCATCGTGGCAACGCCCGGCCGCCTGATGGATCTCATGGAACGTAAAGTGATCCGCATCGAGTCCATCCGTTTCGTCGTGCTCGACGAAGCCGATGAGATGCTGAACATGGGTTTCAAAGAAGACATCGACAAAATATTGGCAGACACCCCTACTGACAAAAGAGTGTGGCTGTTCTCTGCTACGATGCCCCGCGAAGTGAGAAAGATCGCGCAGGCATACATGACCGACCCGCTCGAGCTCACGATGGGCGAGAAGAACACCGGCAATGTCAACATCGAGCACCAGTACGTGGTTGTCGACGACCGTCAACGCTACGATGCTCTGAAGCGTCTTGTGGATTACAACATCGATATTTTCGCTGTGATCTTCTGCAGGACAAAGATCGAGACACAACGGATCGCCGAGAATTTAATGCGCGACGGCTACAACGCCGATTCCCTTCACGGGGATCTTACCCAGCAGCAACGCGATAAAGTAATGGGTTCGTTCAAGAACAAGACCCTTCAATTGCTGGTGGCAACCGACGTCGCCGCCCGCGGGATCGACGTGAGCAACATCACGCACGTGATCCATCTCAACCTGCCCGACGAGATCGAGTTCTATACCCATCGCAGCGGCCGTACCGCAAGGGCCGGTAAGAAAGGAATTTCGATCGCTATTGTTTCACGTCGCGAAGTCGGAAAGATCAAGCAGATTGAAAGAGTCTGTGGAGCCAAATTGGAAAAGAAGCTCATACCCACCGGCGAACAGGTTTGCCAGGCCAGGCTGTTGAATCTCGTCCACAGGCTGCGCGAAGTACAGATGGTGGAAGGCGAGATCCAGGAGTTCCTTCCATTGGTGTACGCGGAACTGCTCGACCTGAGCAAGGAAGAGATCATCAAGAGATTTACATCGCTCGAGTTCAATCATCTCCTGGATTACTATCGCGGCGCACCCGACCTCAACCAGACGAAGGTGTCGGACGGAGATCAATCATATGAACGATTCACAACCGGCGACCGGTTGTTCATCAACCTTGGTAAGATGGACGGCCTCGACAAGGGACGGCTGCTTTCTTTGGTCTGCGATCGATCGGGTGTGAAGGGAAAAGATATCGGTAAGATCGACGTGAAGGGCGCCTATTCATTTTTTGAAGTCGAGAAAAGCATGACGGACACCGTTCGTCAACGTTTGCATGGGTTCGAATACAAAGGAAGGATGGTGAGGATAGAAGTGACCGGCGAGCCGCCTGCCGAGCCGAAGGAGAGAAGGGAGAAGACAAGACCTGGGTCTGGGTCTGGGTATTCGGAGAAAAGCTATTCGGAGAAAAGCTATCCAAAGAAGGAATACAAAAAGGAATTTAAGCCCGAGTACAAAAAAGAGTTTAAGAAAGAAGACAAAAAAGAAGACAAAAAAGAAGACAGGATCGAGGATAAGAAAGAGTTCAAGACCGAATATAAAAAGGAAGACAAAAAGGAATTCAAGACCGAGGATAAGAAAGAGTTCAAGCCCGAATACAAAAAGGATTTCAAGAAGGACGACAAACCGGATGTAAAGAAAGAACCGAAGAAGGAAAGCAAGGGCGAGGATTGGTTCGATGCTAAGATCCGCAACCTGAACAAGTAGCAAAATCTCTTACCGATTTGAAAAAACCGGCAAACAATAAACTCTATAATTTCGTAAATTCACTGGAGGGAATAGTTATGAGATACGCATACGTGATTCTTGCAATAGCATTTCTGGGTTGCACTTCGGCGCAGATCAACCAGGCCATCAACGATTTCGGAAAATCTACCGGCGACAACCGGCCAACGTCTTCAGAGGTGGCCGAAGGACTCAAAGAAGCTTTGTTGAAAGGTGTATCCGTCGGAGCCGACAGGCTGTCGCAAGCCGATGGCTACTTCAAAAACCCCGAGATCAAAATACCCTTCCCGCCAGATGTAAAGAAAGTCGAGGATCGTCTCCGCCAGATCGGACTGAGCAACGAGGTCGACCGTTTCATCGCTACGCTCAATCATGGCGCGGAGGATGCAGCCAAAGAAGCAAAACCGATCTTCATAAGCGCCATCCAGCAAATGACCATCGAAGATGCGTGGAGTATTCTGAAAGGACAGCAGGATGGCGCCACACAATATCTTAAGAAGACGACATCAGGCCAGCTGAAGGCCAAATTCAAGCCGGTCATCCAGAATTCATTAAATAAGGTGAACGCCACTAAGTACTATAGCGACCTGGTGACCACCTATAATAAGATCCCCCTCGTAGAAAAAGTGAACCCCAATCTTGACGAGTACGCTACGGACCTCGCCATCCAGGGACTGTTCGTTATGATCGCCAAAGAGGAACAACACATTCGCCAGGATCCTTTGGCCCGTACAACCGACATCCTCAAACGCGTTTTTGCCTACCAGAATTAAAGGCGCGATTTTTTAGATTATTTAGAGGGCCGCGCAACCAATTTCACCGGATCGCAGTCTAATACCCGACACTAAAAAACAGAATTATGAGGAGAGGTCTTTACTTCCTGGTTGCCTTTTTAATCACCATCAATACCGGCTTTTCGCAAGGCTTTGGCGTTCCTTCAAAAAAGGGAGGCATCGGTTTTGGCAACCTGCCGACATTCACCGGTGTTCGTTTCAACTTCAAAGATCGGGATGTAGAGAAGATCAATGGCCTTAACGTAACAATTTGGCAAACAAAGAATGACAGCGATCAGACGGGAACCGTGAATGGCATTTCGTTCGGGCTTCCGATGGCGATGGGTCACGAGAACCAGAACGGTATCAGTGTAGGCGTGTTCGGAGTTGCTGCTACAAAAAATCTTTCGGGTATCAATATAGGAGTCCTGGGCGCAGGCGCTGGTCACAATATGACTGGGCTCAATGTCGGAGGTCTTGGCATCGGCACCGGTCAGGATCTTCGCGGTATCAATATCGGTGGCCTGGGTGCCGGTGCGGGCGGTGATGTTGTAGGCGTCAACCTCGGCGGTCTCGGCATCGGTGCGGGTGGAAGTCTTTCAGGGTTCAGCTTCGGCGGACTTGGTGTCGGCTCGGGCGGCAATGTCAACGGAATTGCACTTGCAGGCGTGGGTATCGGCGCCGGCGAAGATCTGACCGGATTCTCGTTTGCACTCGTAGGTATCGGTGCGGGTCAACGTATTCGCGGTATCAACATCGCCGGTGTCGGTATCGGCGCTGGCGAAGAAATGGTTGGGATCAACGTTGCGGGTGTCGGTGTCGGCAGCCCGAAAGTAAAAGGACTCGCCATCGCTTTGGCAGTGGGCGGCGTCGAGGTGACGGGCATCATGATCGCTCCCGCGTTCTTCCGTGTGGGCGGTGGCGAGAACCGCGACGAGGATGGCGTCGTGTCCTCCGAAGACGGAGTTATGAAAGGACTTTCAATAAGCGCGTACAACAGAATTAAAGGAGAGCAGAGAGGGGTTGCACTGGGTGTGGTCAATTACACCAAGCGGATCAAGGGTGTTCAGTTCGGCTTGATCAATATCGTGCGCGACAATCCCCGGGGATTGAGAGTTCTTCCCATCTTCAATACCCGGTTTGGAAAAGGGTCTTAATACAAACCGCAGAATATCGAACACCGAAT
This sequence comes from Cyclobacteriaceae bacterium, assembly GCA_035318625.1. Classification (GTDB taxonomy): domain Bacteria; phylum Bacteroidota; class Bacteroidia; order Cytophagales; family Cyclobacteriaceae; genus ELB16-189. Next base: position 337,232 of record DATHEL010000007.1, on the reverse strand, counting down.
ATTGAACCGCAGAAGTGACCCGCTGCTTCGCAACAGCTACTTTTTATCTACGAGCTTGATCGATGCTGAATTGATACAGTAACGCAACCCACTTGGCGGTGGCCCATCCTGGAAAACGTGCCCAAGGTGACCGTCGCAAATATTACAGCAGACCTCCACCCGTATCATTCCAAAACTTGAATCTTTAATATAGGAGATCGCGTCTTCGGATACCGGTTGTGTGAAGCTTGGCCACCCGGTGCCCGATTCGAATTTCAGGGTTGAGTCGAACAGCAGGGTTCCGCAGGCGCGGCAGGCGTACAGACCCGGTTCGTGAGCTTCGCAATACTCGCCGCTAAAGGCGCGTTCGGTACCTTTCTTACGAATTACATAGAATTCATCCGAGGTAAGCTCGTTTTTCCAATCGTCTTCACTCTTTTCAACGCGAAGCGGCGGCTTAGGATTTCCCTTAGTAGCAAACTGAAGCACATCAGCCCATTTAAGCATGTTTTTTCGATTATTTGGTCGCCTTTATGGGCAACGTAATATGAAATGTAGTTCCTTTTCCAACAACTGAATTGACGGCAATAGTTCCGCCGAGCTTATCAATCGTTTCCTTCACAATATACAACCCCAGCCCCGATCCGTCGCCGTGCTCGTGGGCGCGGTAGAACATGTTGAATATCTTGGGGATTGCCGCCTCTTCGATGCCGAGTCCGTTGTCGGCGATCTCGAGGTGTAGTATAGTTCGGTGTTTGGTGGCCACAATATGAACAAATGGCTCCTTTTTTTCCAGGTCCGAATATTTGAAACAATTGCTGATGATGTTCGACAAGATCACTTTCAGGCGCCTGTGATCGGAGTACACCATAAGATCGTCCTCTACATTGATATCGATCGTGAGCTTGTCCGAGTCGGGAAAGAACCGGAGTGTTTCCAACACTTCACGCAGCAGCTTTTCAAGGTCGATCTCTTCCATCTCTACCGATGACCTGGCGTTTTTGCTATAGTCGCTCATTTCCTTGATGAAGCGCTCCAGCTCATGGACCCGCTCTTTGATCATCGCGAGATATTTTTTTGTCTCCTCCTGATCCTGCGAAAGATTGGATAAAGTCAGGAGGCCGAGTATCGAGCGGAGCGGGGCGACGAGGTCGTGTGAGCTGCTGTAAACAAACCGGTCGAGCTCCACATTGAGATGCGTAAGCTCTTCATTTTTATGCACCATCATCTGTTCGCTGTCGAGCAGGGCTTTCTCGGAATGAAAGTTGACCGTGACCAGTGCGAACACCACCGCCGTTGCAGAAACGATCGCGGTAACGAAGTTGATCATCTTGTTACTGCGCACATACTGGAGGTCGGCGCTCATTTGCTGCACCGGTTGGAAATCGAAATAGAACGTAGACAGGTAAAGTACAAGTGTGAATACGATGAAACCGATTGCATAGTAGCGCTGCTCGTAACCGAAACCCGCGACAGTAGCTATGGCAATCACCAGGAAGAACATATTCAGCTCCGTGCTGGCTGTTTCGCTGGCAACAAAGGTGTAGACCGTGAGATTGGCGGCCAGCACCAGCACAATTTTAGCGGAAAGGTGCCTGCCGGCGCGGTTGAGGAAAAAACTCAGGAGTGCAATCAGTGCGCAAGCCCCTTCGTAAGGCCACGAGATATAAACGCCCGAAAAGAGATCAAAAACGGCATAACCGAATGCCACCAGGAAGACCACGATGGCCATTTGGCCCGTGAGTATGATCTTCTTGAACTCGATATGTGACAGTATGAACGAACGACCGCCAATAATCAGTCTTCGCAATAGCGTCGGTGAGCGCATCTGTAAGGGTAAGGTGGCTTAGGGACAATGAAATTATAGCAACTTTTGATAAAAGAAAGATTTTTGTGCAGCAAAAAAATCTACTAGCCTAATAGGGGAGCAGAGCGTATACCGAAAAAGGGGTATAAAGAATGTACAAATTTACGATGTACGATGTACGATTTGCGATGTACGGTTTACGACGTACTATTTTACGATTTCAGGAAAACCATAGCTTGACAGCCATCGCGAGGACCGATACAATCATGACCCGTTTGATCCATACTTCGCCGGCTTTCACGGACCAGCGACTTGCATACCAGCCGCCGAATGCGTGACCGATAGCGAGTATGAGTCCGGTAAACCAGACGATCTTTCCTTCGAGTGCAAAGACGAGTACCGATATCGCCGTGTACAGGATCGCAACAAAGACTTTGATGTAATTGATCTTTACCAATGGAAGATTATTGACGAGGCTGAGCGTACCAATGACGAGAAATCCGATACCGGCCTGAACAAATCCTCCATAGATGCCGATGAAAAAAAAGATCACGGCGCCGATCGCCTGCCGGCCCGCCGACATCTTCTCTTCCCGGTTTTTGGTCTTGAACGGATCGAAGATCACCAGCGTCAGCGATATCAGCATGACGATCACGAACAATTGAGTGAACACGCGGTCATCGATCGTCGACGCCAGCTTCGAGCCGATGAAGCCACCTACCACTGACGTGAGGCATAGCCACATGCTGTACTTCTTCGGGAGCTCGACGTTTTTGCTGGCAAAGCCGAACACGGCAAAAATATTCTGTGAAAGGATCGCCACCCGCGATGTTGCATTCGCGACGGTGATCGGCATCCCGAGAAACGTGAGAATGGGAACTGTGAAAAGAGATCCGCCGCCACCAATGGTGTTCAGGAACGCAGCACAGAATCCAACAACCGTGATCAAGATATATTCATACCAGACCATCATTTAGGATTTACGATTTACGATGTGCGATGTACGATTTGGGCTGTCGGATGTTCGGAGGGTAAATCGTACATCGTCCATCGCAAATCGTACATTATCTATTGTTGGCTCGGCACCCGATCAATCTTCACCTTCCGGACGAGCTTCGAAAAAATGCCGGGAAGGAAACGCTTCATGTAAATAGATGTCATTTCCATGAACCCTCCGATGTACACTTCTTCTTTCTTCTTCCGGATGGCCGACACGATCTTTGTTGCCAGCTCTTCGGGAGTCATGCCCTTTGAGTTACGTTTGTCTTCGTCGTTGAGCTCAGCACCGCTGGCCGTTAGGGCGTGAATAGCAAGGTTGGTCCTGATCCATCCCGGGCAGACGATGGTGACGTGAATGTCCTTACTTTCTTTCCACATTTCGGCGCGAAGGCTGTCGAAGAAACCGTGGAGGGCATGCTTGGCTGCCGCGTATCCTGTGCGGTTCGGAGCGCCGATCATACCCATCACACTGGAGATCACAACGAAGTGCCCTTTTTTTCTTTGGATGAAGTGAGGAATGACGCCCTTCGTGAGCGCGATGGTACCGAAGTAATCGACTTCCATCAATCGCCGGTCGACATCGAGGACGGTGTCTTTGGCCATGCTTCGTTGACTGATGCCGCCGTTGTTGACCAGGATGTCGATATGCCCGAAGATCTGGGTCGCGGCTTCGGCCGTCAGCTTTAATGTGGAAGACTCCGAGAGATCGAGCGGGAGGACGCGGATGTCGGCCTGCGAATACTGTGGGCAATTTCCCTTTACCCGTTCAAGCTCTTCCTTACGCCTTGACGAAAGGATGAGTCGGACTCCCTGGTGAGCGAGGTGGTAAACCAAAGCTTCGCCGATTCCCGACGACGCCCCGGTGATCCAGATTACCTGGCCCTTCAGAGAACTCATTATGCCTTAGCCGCCCGTTTAAGTTTTTGATCTTCGGAATAGATCCAGATCGAATAGATCCCGATAGCTGTTCCGATTGGTATCGAGAAAAGTTTGAGACACCCCACAATCAGCGAAAGAATAACCGCCCATGATTGCTTCGTCAGCAAGCCGATGCCCGCGATGAGGGTAGGAATGCCGCTGAAGATGATCAGGATGGCAGGCAGGAACGACACCATTGCCATCACAAACTCGCCGACCCTTCTATCTTCGTCGTCCATTCCGTCGAAAGCGAAACCGAATACGACCGACATGATGGCACGGATAAACAGTGAAACAAGGATAATCATCGACGCCGTGATGATGTAGATGATCCCGAGGATCTTTTTGTGGTTGTCAAGGGTTTGGGCATCCATTTTAATTGGGGTTGAAGATTCAAGTTACTATTTACGTTCGTATAGAACAAAATCGAAAGCATAGGCGTGGCGATCATCCGTAGGGTGAGGTTTTCGCGACACTTCCTTCCACTCGCTTTTGTTGTATGCTGGAAAGAAGGTGTCTCCGTCGAGTTTTGTTTTTATTTCGGTAATGTACAGGCGGTCTGCCCGTGCCATTGCAAGATTGAATATTTGCTCCCCGCCGATGACAAAAACCTCAGGATCCTGTCCTGCTTTTTCGGCTTGTTGATACGCTTCTTCTATGGAATGAACGACACAGACATCAAAGCCAACTTCCTCTCTCCTTGATAACACAATATTAAACCGGTCTTTTAACGGTTTAAACTTCGGTGGCAACGAATCAAAATTCTTCCTCCCCATGATCACCGCATGTCCCTTCGTCGTTTCCATGAAATATTTCATGTCATCGGGTAGCTTCCACGGAAGGTCATTGTTCCTTCCGATCACATTGTTCTCCGTCACCGCTGCAATAAGAGAAACGATCATACTGTTACTGAAATTTATACCCGCGGAGAAGATCCGCCGTCTTCATTCTTTTCTTGCCTTCCGGTTGTAGCTCGTCGATCGAAACCCAGTTATCCGACGCACGGACGTGAAGATAAGTTTTATTGTCTGTATCGATGGTCCCCGGGGTCGCCGGTTTCTTACTCAGCGCCGACGTCCTGAATACCTTGTAATTCTTTCCTTCCAGGGTCGTCCACGCGGCGGGGTATGGACTCAGCCCACGAACGAGGTTTACGATGTCGACAGCGCTTTTGTTCCAGTCTATCATACTCGTTTCGCGAAAAAGCTTCGGAGCATGCTTCATCTCCCCGGATTCTGACTGCGGCACGGGCTTGTAGTCGCCCGCTTCGATCGCTTTCACCGTTCTCAGAACCAGCCCGGCTCCCTTCATCATCAGCCGCTGGTATAGCGCACCTGCGTCATCATCGGGGTGAATGGCCTCTTTCTCCTGGAACAATATGCTCCCTGTATCTATCGCCTGTTTCAAAAAGAACGTCGTGACTCCCGTTTCCTTCTCGCCGTTGATGATCGCCCAGTTGATCGGCGCCGCGCCGCGGTATTGTGGTAACAGCGAAGCGTGGAGGTTAAATGTCCCGATCTCCGGCATCGACCACACCATTTCCGGCAACATCCTGAACGCCACCACAACCTGCAGGTTCGCGTTCAGACTTTTTAGCTCTTCAATAAACTCGGGTGCCTTTAGATTCATGGGCTGAAGGACTCTCAGTCCGTGTTTTTGCGCCGCCACCTTCACATCCGACGGCATCAACTGCAATCCACGTCCGCTCGGTTTGTCGGGAGCAGTGATCACCCCAACCACCTCGTACCCATTTTCCACCAGCACATTCAGACTTGCGACTGCAAACTCCGGGGTCCCCATGAAAACAATTCGAAGCTTATTCATTTCAGTTGTCTAAACCTTCTGCGGTTCGATATTCTGCGGTTTGCATTCAGTCTCTTAAGTCCTTACGCAGATATTTCTTGCAAATCGGACACTCTTTCCAAATATGCCCTCTCGCCGGGCAATACTTTCTCCCAAAATATATGATTTGTAAATGGGCCTTCTTCCATTTTTTTTCAGGTATGAGAACCTTTAGATCTCTTTCGGTCTGCTCGACATTTTTGCCATCCGACAAACCCCACCGGTAAGCGAGCCTGTGTATGTGAGTATCGACCGGGAAGGCCGGCACATCGAACCACTGGGTCATAACGACCGACGCGGTCTTGTGTCCAACTGCAGGCAGCTCTTCGAGCTCTTCGAAAGTTGATGGCACCTGGCCGTTGTATTTGTCGATCAATATCTTCGAAAGCCCATAGATCCCTTTCGACTTCATGGGCGACAGCCCGCACGGTTTGATGATCTCGCGTATCTCTTCGGCCGACATTTTTATCATGTCCTGGGGATTGTCGGCTTGCTTAAAGAGGAGGGGAGTGACTTTGTTTACACGCTCGTCGGTACACTGTGCCGAGAGCAATACGGACACCAGTAGCGTATACGCGTCTTTGTGATGGAGTGGAACTTCTGGATTGGGGATGAACTTGTCGAGTATCTTAAGGATGTCTTTGGCTTTGTCTACTTTCGTCATTGGCAGAATAATTTACGATGTACGATGTACGATGTACGATTTGGGCTGTCGGCCGTTCGGAGAGAAATCGTACATCGCACATTGTAAATCATACATCTCAATTACCTCAATCCGGATACATGGTGTATTTTTTTCTCATCTCCCTGTATTTCGCCAATCCAGGTTCCCATGTTGCCCTGATCTCTTCCTCTGTCATTCCTTTTTTGATTTGCTCTTTAAACTCCTTCGTGCCGCTGAGCTTATCTATATAAGGAATAAAAAACTTCTCCTTGTCGGGAAACTGCTTGTACATATCGATCAGGTATTTCAGCGAGATCTTTCGCTCGGGCTTCACTTTCCTGAGATCGACGCCATGGCACACTTCATTCTCCAGCTTCGGCTTGGCCGACATGGTTGGGATCGACACCGGGGTAAACTCGAAAGGCTGGTTCTTCAGGCTCGGGTGCCCGATAAGCTCGAACGGGTTTTGAGTGCCACGTCCCAGGCTTAGCGCCGTTCCTTCGAACAGGCATATGGATGGATACATCGCGATCGCATGGTCATTTGGCAAGTTCGGCGACGGCTTTACCGGCAGCGAGATCGAATCGTGGTGTGTGTAGTTGGTCATGGCGATCACCTGGAGGTCGCATTTCTTTCCGCCTTCGAGCCATCCTTCGCCATTGATCATATACGCCAGCTCGCCGATGGTCAGTCCGTGTGCGATCGGTATGGGATGCATTCCTACAAACGACTTGTTTTCCGCTTCGAGTATCGGCCCATCGACGAAGCCGTTTGGATTCGGACGGTCGAGGACGAAAAGCTTCTTGTTGTTCTCCGCACATGCTTCCATCAGGTAATGGAGCGAGCTGATGTAAGTGTAAAACCGCGTGCCTACATCCTGGATGTCGAAGACGACAATGTCGACGTTGGAGAGATGGGCGGGTGTGGGTTTCTTGTTCTTATCACCGTATATCGATACGATAGGAATGCCGGTCTTTTCATCTATCGAGTCCCCTACATTGTCCCCATCGGGAACATCGCCGCGAAAGCCGTGTTCAGGTGAAAGTATCTTTACCACGTTCACCTTCATGCTCGCCAGTATGTCGACCAGGTGTACATTTCCCAGGACCGCCGTGTTGTTGGCAAACACAGCCACCCGTTTGTCTTTAAACTGGGGAAGGTAGATGTGCATCTGGTTTGCTCCAACCAGCAGCCTGGGTTTCACCTGGGCGTACGTATTGATTGCTGCAATTGAAACGAGACATAATAAGATCGCAACGCTGAAAATCCTTTTCATTTGCCTTACTTTGGGAATAGTGTTCCACCTCCTGAGCCAAAATTAAGCCATAGTTTGAACCTTTCTTACTTCATATCCAAAAGAATCAGCCGGGAGGAAACGGGCACTTTTTCGGCTACCATTCACAAGGTCGCTATCATCACCATCACGGTAGGATTGGGAGCGGCCATTGTTTCCTTTCTGATCATGTCAGGATTTCAAAGCACAGTAAAGAACAAGATATACAGCTTCAGCTCACACATGCTTATCCGGAACATCGCCTCCGAAGGCATGCTCGAAGAACGGCCGTTTTATTTCAATACGATCGACCTCATACAACATCCGGAGAATTACCCGATGGTCTCGCACGTGCAGGAGTATGCCCACAAACCCGGTATCATCAAGACAGACGACGAGCTGATGGGCATCGCCTTCAAAGGGATCACCAAAAGTTTCGACACCAAGGCATTCAATGAGAACATGGTGGAGGGCGAATTCATCCACCTCTCCGACACAGCCACCTCCCTCGACGTGGTGCTCAGCCGTACCATTGCCGATAAGGTGAATGCAAAAGTAGGCGACGACGTTATCGTTCACTTCTTTCAAAACCCGCCCCGCTTCCGCAGACTGAAAGTTACCGGCATCTACGAAACCAATCTCTCGGAATATTTCGATTCCAAAGTGATTATCGGGGACATGCGCCTCGTACAACAGCTCAATGACTGGGCCGACGGTGTCGCCGGCGGAGTGGAGGTGTTTATCGATTTCAAAAAGTTCGACCGGTCGGAACTGTTCTCTTTATATATGTCCGACGCGATGGACTACATCTGGGATTCGGACTGGACGTGGTTCGAGAAGGTCACCGAGACCTACAACGCCTGGTCTTCGTACAACTTCGAAGAGATGGCGCTGGAAGAAACCCGCCGGGCCATCGGAGAAGGCATGGACTTCGATCATAAGATCGACCAGGCCAATCACACTTATCAGGTCGTGTTCGAATGGCTGGGACTGATCCAACGCCAGGTGCTGATACTCCTTGCGATCATACTGGTGGTGGTGTGCGTGAATATGATCTCGGTGGTGCTGATCCTTGTCATGGAGCGCACGCCGATGATAGGTATGTTGAAAGCGCTCGGCGCAAAGAACCGGCAGGTGCGATCAATCTTCATCTTCAACGGAGTCAATCTCATTTTCCGGGGATTGGTGCTCGGGAACGTCCTCGGACTCGGCCTTTGCTTTTTACAAGACAAGTTCCGGATCATGAAGCTGAACCCACACGATTACTACATGGCCTTCGTGCCCATCGGCTGGAGCCTGGAGACAGTGCTGCTTTTAAACTTATTGGTGCTGGGCGTAGTGACGGTTGTATTGCTGATACCGACCGCGATCACGGCAAGGATCAGCCCGATCAAAGCAATCAGGTTCGATTAGACTATCATCATCTCCTCCCATCCTCCCATCCCTTAGAAATAGGACGACAATCCTACCTGTATTCCTCCCGACTTCGCCGCCGGGTTTCCGAAGATATCTTTCTGTTTTTCATAACGGTAATTCAACCTGATCACAGTCTGTTGTGTCGGCCTGAAACTGATGCCCGGTACGATCGCTCTGAAGTCGTCGCCGATATCGGTGTTCGTCTCTGTAAACTTCCCTTTGTTCCAGTCGACCATCTCGAGTCGTACTGCCAGGTTTACGACGGCATTCTGAAAACCGAACATGCTTCTCCGAACGACAGGCTGAACGATGTCGACAAAACCGCCTGACTGTTTTTCTCCGAACTGTTGTCCGAATTGCGAAGCAACGTCCACCTTCACAAAGGCATATTCACCAACGATGTACGTCTTCAGTCGTGGCAGAGTCGTGTTGAAGTCGATCGCCCATACATCGACGCGACGTTCGTCGTCGAGTTGCAGTCCATCGTCCTGGAATTTGTTATAAACGCCGCCCATATACGATAGCCCGATCTCGCCGATCTTCGCGTAACGTACCGCGGTCTTTGCAGTCAACAGCAGTTTACCGTTACTGCTTTCTTCGAAGCGCTCGCGGCTGGCTTTCGTCGCCGGGAGGAATGTCCTGTTGAGATTGTTGCTCACGATCGCGTCGTCGAATCCATTGGTGAGATATACTTCGTAGCCGAATGCCCACCGGTTGATATACTGCCTTCCGTAAAATCCGGCCCCCACGTTGCTCCACGTGGCCGGAAGCATTTGAGTCATCGCCACCGGCCGGTTGATAAACTCCCATTTGGGACCGTCGTGGTTCTGGTTGAATGCGCCGATCGGGTTCATGATCACGCCACCTCTCACATTGAACATCGGGTGGAAGTTGAAGTCGATCGCAGCAAACTCGATCGATATTTCTTTTCCACCTTCTTCGATCTCCAGCTCCGAAAGGAAACGGATCTTGCGATGAATCGACGACGCAACGAACAAAGTCATTCTGGGAATGCTGAAGCTATGTCCTTCCGCAATGCCATTCGAACCCAGGTATTGGTAATGCGCTTCAACATATCCTCCCACCGACACCGGGGTCTTTCCAACCTGGAGGAAAGGGCGGTTATAAACCGCGTCCATGTTCATAGCCTTCCGTACCGATGTGTCGACCGGGGTTCGTTTCAATAGTGTGCTATCGATTTGTGCGAAGACTTTCGTTGAGAGTAAAAATACGAAGACCAGAATGTGCGATGTGCGGAGTGCGAAGTGCGATGAGAAAACAGCGTGATCACCATACTCCGAAGCTTGTCCATCGCACCCCGCACATCGCACATCGCACAACGAAGATTTTGTCATGATAATCTGATTTTAATAACCTCGCCGATCACCGAAACCTGGAAGGTTCTTAACGGCGTATCGGCCGGTCCGTTCTGCACGTTACCCCTGTTGCTGAACTCGCTGCCATGTGCGGGACACTGAAGCCTATCCCCGAATACCTGAAGCTCCGTTCCCTGGTGTGTGCATCGCATGAGCAATGCTTTATAGTCGGTGTCGGAAAACCGGTAAATGCAAACTGGGTACTCGAGCTGTTCATTGTGAACAACCACGTATTTCAGGAACTTCTTTTCTTTTTCGCTTTCGCTGATGAACGATAGAACGGGAACAACGAGTGAATCGCCTTCGATCGGTACCGACACATACCTCGTTCCGGCACAACCCGAAAGCCATTCGGGCATACCAAGGAGACACAGGCCACATCCCACCATAAATTGTTTTCTGTTCATAGTGATTCAAGAAACCTGATGAGCGACTCTTTCTCCAAAGCGTTTAACTGGCTAAACTTCTCCTGGCTCTGCGCAGCTTCTCCGCCGTGCATCGTGATCGCCTGTGTGATCGTTGAAGCACGTCCGTCGTGGAGAAGATAGTATTGTCCGCCCTGCGAATTTTTCGACAGACCCAATCCCCACAGCGCAGGTGTTCTCCATTCCGAAGTCTTCGCAGTGCCTTCGGTATAGCCATCATCGAGCTGAGGCCCCATGTCGTGCAGCAAAAGATCGGTGTACGGAAAGAAAGTTTTTTCACTCAGGGCCGGTATATCCGATACCGGTGTTTTCCATTCGGGTGTGTGACATTTATTACAACCGACGGTGTTGAATATCGCCTTGCCCGCAATTACCTCCGCGTGATCCGGTTCGCGTTGGATTGGAGCCTTCAGTGTCCGTAAGTAGAAGACAACATCGAGCACGGTGTTGTCGGTAACTTCCGGATCGTTGTATTCACCGGTCATCGGATCGTTGGCGCTGTACGTGGAGGTAACGCCGATGTCCTGGTTGTAGGCATTTACCGTCTGGTGCATGAGATCTACCGCAGCCGCCTTCTTGCCAAACCTGCCGATATATTTTCCATTGTGTTCCTGGTGAAACCACTGCTCGCGGAAGTATTCCGGCGCATTGATATAATTGGGTACGCCCGAGATGCCGTCTCCATCGGCGTCATTGGGGTCGGCGTGGGAGAGGACCTGTTCGTCGGACAGTGCTGCGAGGAAACCGAGACCGGTGTTGGCCGGGGGTGTGAACTTCGAAGACGTGGCGCCAATCGGAATGAATTCCGGTGCGTGGCCGGGAAGCGCCCGGTTCTGCAGCTGAGGGCCGCCCATATGAAGGAACTTGTTCCCCGTCTCATCCGACTGACCGAAGCGGGTAAGCGTGGTGAATGGATGCCCTTTGCCGTCGCCGGGGTGACAGGTCCCGCAGGAGGTGGCCACGAATAATGGGCCCAGGCCGGTTTCCGCAGTAAATATCGCGTCGTTGAAGGCGATGTCGCCTCGCAGGAATCGCGCGTTTTCGGCGAGGCTGAGGCCTTCTACCGGGCCGTCCAGAAGGCCGTCTCCCTGAGGTCCTGCGGGTACCAGATCGTCACAGGAACTTAATATTATCAGGCTGGCAAACAGGAACGCGCTCTTCTTCATATCTCTTCAGTACGTAAAAGTATAAAGTTAGATTAATCTAACAAATTTATTTGAGCTTTATTTCTTCTATATTTGAATCGCAAACGTTGTTTTACGTGAATTCACTCACAGAAGAGAACTACCTGAAAGCCCTGCTAAACCTGTCTAGCGAGACGGGGGAGGTGAATGTGAAGGAGCTATCGTCCGTGCTAGGGACTAAAATGCCCACGGTAACGAGCATGATCCAGAAGCTGGCGCGCAAGAAGCTTGTATACTACGAAAGCTACAAGCCGCCACGGCTTACCGACAAGGGCAGGAAGGACGCGGCGCTGATCATCCGCAAGCACAGGCTGATGGAAATGTTCCTGGTGCAGAAGATGGGCTTCGGATGGGAGGAGGTCCACGAGATCGCCGAACAGATCGAGCACATCCACTCTCCGGCGTTCTTCGAAAAAATGGACGCGTTACTGGGCTATCCCAAGATCGATCCGCACGGCTCGCCGATACCGGACCGTCATGGCAAAATGCAGTGGCAGCATCATCCGAAGCTGATCGAATGCAAGCCCGGAACCTCCGTGCTGTTCTGTGGTATCGTCAACTCATCGGACGACTTCCTGAGATTTCTTAACAGCCGCGAGCTGAGGCTCGGTGCGAAGATCCATGTACTCGAGGTGGAGGAGTTTGACGGGAGTATGACGGTGTCGTATGATAAGAGAAAGCGGGAGAGCTTTAGCAGGACGGTGTGTGAGAGATTGCTTATTGAGAAATAAATTCGTTGTTCGTTGTTCGCGGCTACGACGATGAGGTGATGTACTTCTTGAACCACGACGTTACTGTCATCTGCATGACGCCGAAGAAAGCTTCGCGGAAGATCCTTGTCGACATCTTGGAGACGCCGCGTGTTCGTTCGGTGAAAATGATCGGCACTTCTTTTAGTTTAAAGCCGTACTTCCAGGCGAGGAATTTCATCTCTATCTGAAACGCATAGCCGACGAAACGGATCTCGTCGAGCGGAATGGTTTCGAGGATCTTGCGCTTGTAGCATACAAACCCTGCGGTCGTATCGGTGATAGGCATGCCGGTGATCATACGGACATACGTGCTGGCGAAGTAGCTCATCAGCACACGGCCCATCGGCCAGTTAACAACGTTTACCCCCGCAGCATACCGGGACCCGATCGACAGGTCGTTCCCGAATTCGGCGCACTCCAGGTAAAGGTGAATGAGGTCTTTGGGGTCGTGGGAGAAGTCGGCGTCCATTTCCAGCAGGTAATCGTAGCCGTTCTGTAATCCATACTTAAAGCCGGCGATGTAGGCTGTCCCGAGCCCCTGTTTGCCCTGCCGTTCCATAAGGTGGAGGCGTTGTTCGCTGCCGTTGTACATCGCTTGCAGATTGCGGACAATCTCGGCGGTTCCGTCCGGCGACCCATCGTCCACTACCAGAATATCGAAGTCTTTTGGCAACGCGAAAACCGTGTCAAGGATCATCGTGATGTTTTCCTTCTCGTTGTAGGTCGGAATGATGACGAGAGCGTTGCTCATCTGAGTGTTCTCAATTTCTGGTTTTAACGACAAAGCTAGGGATACGGATGGAGAATTCCAGTAGGCAGTAGCAGGTAGTAAGTAGTAGGGAGTAAGGAGTCCGGACTTGTTTTGGGCATACGTCAATCCTCGAAATCAGTACTCCTGGCTCCTGTCTCCTGACTCCCGATTACTACTGGACTACTTACTACCTTTGCGCATGCACAAATGCGTCTTCCTCGACCGCGACGGTGTCCTAAACCTCGACGACCCCAAGTACACCTACCTCGTCTCCCGTTTTCACATCATTCCGGGTGTGCCCCGGGCGCTGTACGAGATGAAGGAGGCCGGGTACCTGCTGATCGTGGTGACCAACCAGTCGGGCATCGCACGGAAGATCTACACCCGCCGGCAGATGGACCTCTGTCATATTTATCTCCAGGAAGCTTGTGATCATATGATCGACCACATTTACTTTTCCCCTTATCACGAAACGGTCACCAATTCGCTGACGAAAAAACCCGGCTCTTTACTTTTCGAGAAAGCTATCGCAAGGTTCGACATCGATGTGAAAAAATCGTGGATGATCGGCGACCGCTCCCGCGACCTGATCCCGGCGAAAAAGCTCGGCATAAAGACTATCCAGATCGGCGACGAGTGTGTAGCGCCGGACCTTGGGGATTACAAGGTCGATGACCTCTTGTCGGCCGCGAAGTTGATCCATGGTACGACGTTTGCTACCGCAACCCGGCTTTAGTACATTTCAGTTCCTTTATTAATACAATAAAAAACCCTATGAAAAAGATCGTTTTAGCCGTTGTTGCGATTCTCCTGGTGATGACGGGCCGTACCCAGTCCTTCGAAGGATCCATCCGTTGGACCATGAAAATGGACATAACCGACCCCAAGGCGAAGGCGCAAATGGAGGAGGCAAAGAAGAAGGCAGCCGATCCGGCCAACCAGGCCAAGATGAAGGAGATGACGGATAAAATGAACGATCCCCAATTCAAGGCGATGCTCGATGCCAATCCGCAGATGAAAGCACAGATGGAAGCGATGATGAAGATGATGGCCGGTGGCGACCTCTCCGGCATGCTGCCGTCTGCGATCATTATGAAGCTTAAAGGACAGAACTCACTGGTAAGCATACAGGGCGGTATCATGGATAAGACCGATATGCTACACCTCGCCGACAAGGACGAAACCTTCACCATCAATCACAACGCGAAGACGTTTACCCTGATGCCCAAGAATGACGGAGAGAAACGGCCCAAGCCGAAAGTCACCAAGACCTCGGAGACGGCAAAGATCCTGAACTACAACTGCACGAAGTATATCATCGAGATCACGATCCCGGAGGGTAAGACGATGACGTCCAACTATTGGGCTACGAATGAGATCAAGGATATCGATCTGAAGGCTATCGCCAAACAACAGATGGCTAAAGACCAGTCGTTCGTTTTCCCCGAGATCGATGGCTTCCCGTTAAGAATAGAAAGTCAGATCCCTCAAACCGGAACCATCACCATTGAAACTGCGGAGATCAAACGGGGTGGTGTAGCCAACTCTGATTTACAGCTACCAAGCGGGTACACCGAAGCGAAACTGTAAAGGACCGTAACGGGGGGTACTACCTTACTTCCGTCTTAATCAATGGCTGGCCGTTCAGCTCTTTCGGAGCCTGAGGATCGTAGCCCAGCAATTCCATCATGCTCGCGCTCGATTGTTCGGGCGCAAACAACTTCGTGGTAATCTCGCCGTCTTCGTTGCGGTCGATGAGAACGTGCTTGGGTGCGGGAATAAGGCAATGCTGAATGCCTCCGTACCCTCCGAGCGACTCCTGGTAAGCGCCGGTGTGGAAGAAGCCGATGAACAATCGCTCTTCGTCGTTGATCATGGGAAGGAACACTTCGCCGGTATGGGCTTCGGAGTTGTAGTAATCGTGACTATCGCAGGTAAGACCGCCGATGTTGACCTTGTGGAACGGGTCGTCCCATTTGTTTACGGCCAGCAGGATGTACTTCTGGTTGAGACCCCATACATCGGGAAGGTGTGTGATGAACGATCCGTCGATCATGTACCAGAGCTCTTTGTCATTCTGAAGTTTCTGGTCGACCATGGAATACAGTACCGCTCCGCTTTCGCCTACGGTATAGCTGCCGAATTCGGTGAAGATGTTGGGAACCGGTACGTTGTTCTTCTCACAGATCCATTGGATGTTCTCCACGATCTGTTCGATCATGTACTTGTAGTCGTAATGGAAATTGAGATTGGTCTTGATGGGAAACCCGCCGCCGATGTCGATCGAATCCAGTGTGTCGCACATCTTGCGCAGCTCGCAATATTTGAAGATGAAGCGGCTGAGCTCGCTCCAGTAGTACGCTGTGTCTTTAATGCCGGTGTTGATGAAGAAATGGAGCATCTTCAGTGATGCCTTTCCGCTGGCGTTGATCTTTTCCTTGTACAAGCTGACAATGTCGCTATACCGGATGCCCAGCCGGGAAGTATAGAATTCGAACTTGGGTTCTTCGTCGGCGGCTACACGGATACCGACCTGGAAGTTTACGTTGGTATTTTTCTCGTAGGCATCGATCTCCGACAGGTTGTCGAGGATTGGAATGCAGTTCTTGAAGCCGTCGTTGAGAAGCTCGGTGATATACTGAGTGTACAACGGCATTTTAAATCCGTTGCAGAGGATATAGGTGTCCTTATTGATCTTTCCACGATCGAACAGGCTGCGTACGATCGGTATGTCATAGGCGGAAGATGTCTCCAGGTGGATGTCGTTCTTCAGGGCCTCTTCGGTTACGAAAGAATAGTGCGACGACTTGGTACAGTAGGCATAGGTGTATTTGCCGTTGTACTTGAATTTTTCGATGGCGTTGTTGAAACTGGCCTGGGCAAAACGGATGTTCTCGCTGATCTTTGGAAGATAAGTGACCTTCAAGGGTGTCCCGTATTCACGGATGACGTCCATCAATGGAACATCGTTGAACAACAGTTCGTGATCTCTTACTTTAAACTCTCTTTGCGGGAACTCGAAGGTCTGTTCAATCAGCTCGCGGTAGCTCTTCATTTAATCCGTTGTCCTTTAATTTCGTGAGACCAGGGTTTTATCCAAAGTGCGAAATTGGAATATTTTTGCAATCTTTGCAATACGTTCGGTGTCGCCTGAGGGCGCCGCTGAGGCACCAACCCATGACTAATCGCTGTTTCAAGCTTTTCTACCTGACCGACTCGCCTCTGCGAAGCGCTCCTGCGAAGCAAGGCCGACCGGGTGACTCGTTATTGCCCGACTTCTGAAGGGCACGAGATCCCGTTGGCGCGGGAAAAACTTTTTAGTCCGATTAGCATTCTAATTTTTAAAACTGAGGTTGTCGTGAACGAGATAAAGATCATCCAGGTGAAATCCGAAATAGGCGCGGGCACGCGAGGTGCCAGCCTGGGTGTGGAGGCTTTGAAAATAGCCAGTCTCGATCTCCGGTCGTCATTTTTCAGGGAACATGAAGCAGTGGAAGTGGAAAACGTGAACGAGCTGCTGTTCGACGGCGCCGAACACTCCTACGCGAAATTCATCGACGGCGTTCTCATCATGGAAGAACGCGTTTGTCTCGAGGTCTACGAACAACTTTTCGACGGGTATTTTCCTCTCGTCATCGCAGGTGATCACAGTACTGCTTATGGTACCATTGCCGGAATAAAAAAAGCATATCCAAAGAAACGCCTGGGCGTGGTCTGGATCGACGCCCATGCCGATATACACACACCGTATACCACTCCCTCCGGAAACATGCACGGCATGTCGCTGGCAATGGCTACGGCCATGGACAACTTCGAAAGAAAGGTGAACGATCCGAAGGGCGAGACGACCGACTATTGGGAACAGATCAAGAACGTAGGAATACCGGGAGCTAAGGTGAAGCCGGAAGATATCGTGTATATCGCGGTGCGCGATTTAGAGAAACCCGAAAATTATCTGATCAACAAGTTCAACATCAACTTCATCGAAACCGAAGACGTACGCAAACAAGGGCCCGTCGCTATCGCACAGATGACACTCCAGATGTTATCACACTGCGACCTTATCTATGTTTCATTCGACGTCGATAGTATCGACAGCCGCATATCGCAGGGAACAGGGACGCCGGTTCCGAACGGACTGACCGTCGAGGAGGCCAGGATGCTCAACTTAACCTTGTGTAAAGATCCGAAAGTGGTTGCCTGGGAGATAGCCGAAGTGAATCCGACACTCGATACGGAGAATCGCATGGCCGAAAGCGGCTTCGAGATCATGGAAGCGTCGGCGAAGGAGATCCTGAGCCGATCGCGGATGAAGGTTTAAAGATTTAAAGACACCTCTCACAGCTTGCCCCGCACTTGTTGCGGGAGATCACACGGATCGTGCGGATCATGCTTTAATACTTTACCCCGGCCTGTTTCAGGATCTCGTCCGAGATCCTGGCTTTCAACAAAGTAAACTCGTGCGTCATCAGCTTCGACTCGATCTGCTTGTTATCGAGGCAATGCGTGACTTCGTCTATCTGGAATTCGAAGCCGTTGCCCGGATAGGGGAGAGCGATCCGTTCGTCGGGTTGTCCTTCTTTTGAAAGGATCAGTCCCATCGACTTGTACCACGGTGTTTGTATGACGATCGATCCTTTGGTTCCGCAGATCTCGGCATCTTTCCTGGTTTCGACGATCATGGAGGAAAACAGCTGGGCCGTAGCTCCATATTTATAGGACAATGTAAATCCGCAGCTGGCGTCGGCGCCGGTAGGTGCGAGGTGGGCAACGGTTTTGATCTCGTCGGGTTTGCCGAGAATGAATAATGCGAGGAAGAGTGGATACACACCAACGTCGAGAATAGACCCGCCGCCGAGGGACAGGGCGTACAATCTCGTTTTGGGGTCGTACTCTTTTTTGAAACCGAAGTCGGCGGTCAAGTGACGGACTTCGCCGATCGCTCCGGCTTCGATAAGCTCTTTGGCCATACGAACTGCAGGATTGAACCGCGACCACATTCCTTCGAGGAGGAATGTATTGTTTGCCTGGGCTTCGCGGACGAGCTCTTCAGCAGCAGCGTGATTGAGCGTGAGCGGCTTCTCGCACACAACCGGTTTTTTGTTCCGAAGGCAGATCAACACTTGCTCCGCATGAAATGCGTGAGGGGTGGCGATATAGATTACGTCGATATCGGGATCTTTGGCGATGGCTTCGTAGCTCGAGTAGGTTTTCGGTGCGCCGAATTGTTTGGCGAAGTCTTTTGCGCGGCTGATGTCGCGGGAAGCGACGCCGTGGATCTTGACACGTTCGCTGCGCTGCAGGGCTTTGCAGAAGGAGTTGGCGATGCGGCCGGGGCCGATGATACCGTAGTTATAAGTTTTCATGTTGCTTTGATCTGTGTGATCTGTGCGATCCGTGAGAAATGTATTTTCCGCAGGTTGTTGTCTCTCACGGATCACACGGATCGTTACTTTGATGTTTTTGTAAAAGGAACATTCCTGGCTCGCGACTCGGTTGCGGTGAAGCCGGTTATAGCACCTTTTTTGTTTTTCTTGAATTCGATGCGTAAACCGTCGGCCGTGAATACATCCCGCTGATCGGTTGGTGTCATTGGAAAAGTCACGAGCGGTTCGTTGATAGCTTCGAGGCCGTTGTCTTTCATACGCAGTTTCCAGGTGCCACCTGCATCGGCGCTGTAAAATTCACCAGTGAACGCGTTCAGTTCTTTCGCATTGTAAGAAATATTGGTTTTGGTATCGGACTCCTCGGGCGAGGAAGGCTGTTCGGGACCATGACCGAGAAAAATATCGGAGATCTCATACCCAGCTTTTGCCGGGGCGAACCCGCCGTCATTGCTCAATATGGCTATCGAGAGTTTTTTCTGTGGATAATACATAAGCATGGCCCGGTAGCCGGCAGTAGCACCGCTGTGCGAATACACCCGGAAGCCGCTATTGGCAACACTGTTTGTGATACCAGCGCCATAGTCGTTAACCGACCCGTTATTTAACTTATTAGTCTCTATTCTTCTTTTGAAGATATCTTCGCCTCCGACCTGGTAAGTTTCAAGAAGCTGATTCCACTTCAGCAGGTCGCCGGTGGTCGTGAGCAGCCCGGCGTGGCCGTAGATATCCTCGATGGGCATAATGATCAGGGTTTCATTATCAAATTGCCCGTAAGCCTGTGCACGACGTGGAATGACCTTACGGTAGTTACTTCGCCACCGTGTGTTTGTCATGCCCAGCGGTTTGAATAATTTTTCTTTCGTAAAGTCTTCCAATGCCTGCTTTGATATTCTTTCAACGACAGCAGTGAGTATTGTATAATTTGAGTTGCTATAAGAATATTCGTCACCTGGCTTGAAGTTGAGCGCTTGTTGCCGGCAGATCACTTGAAGAGCCATGGCAAGTGTATGACCTCTCTTTTGGCGATCCCAACCTGTGATCGACACCACACTTCCCCAGTCTCTCAAACCGCTTGTATGATTGAGAAGGTGCTGTATCGTGATCGGAGCCTGGTACACGGGCAGCTCAGGGACGTATTTTCTGACGTCATCAGTGCGCGACAGTTTGCCTTCGCTTTCCAGAAGGAGTATACTGAACGCGGTGAATTGCTTCGACACAGATCCCGCTTCAAAAATTGTCTCGTTTGTATTGGGAACGTCCCGCTCCAGGTCGGCCATACCATAGGCCTTATGGTAGATGATATTTGTGCCGCGGGCTACTAAGATCGATCCGCCGGGCGTCGCATTATTCCATGAAGAGAATAACTTGTCGATACGTGCCGTAGTATCGTTTGTTTGCGCGAATGCTGTCCCGCATCCGATACAAATCAGCAAGGCAAATAGGAGGTGGCGCATGTTGAAAGATATTGAATTTCCGTATTTTCGGGCCAAATTTTACACAGCATCATGAGCCAGAACCGCCCGATCTCCTCCTTCATCGAAAAGAATTACCTGCACTTCAACTCCGCCGCCCTCGTCGATGCCGCTAAAGCGTATAAAAAACATATAGCCGACGGCAAAAAGATGATGGTGACCCTGGCAGGCGCGATGAGCACCGCGGAGCTCGGCATCAGCTTCGCCGAAATGATCAGGCAGAACAAAGTGCAGATCATCTCTTGCACAGGAGCCAACCTCGAAGAGGACATCATGAACCTGGTTGCCCATTCGCATTACAGACGCATTCCCAACTACCGCGATCTTACACCCGAACAGGAGTGGGAGCTGCTTCAAAATCACCTCAACCGCGTAACCGATACGTGTATTCCCGAAGAGGAAGCCTTCCGCCGTCTGCAGAAGCATCTTTTTAAAGTTTGGAAAGACGCTGAAGACAATGGCGAACGCTTGTTTCCGCACGAATTCATGTTCCGCATGCTGAACAGCGGCGTGCTGAAAGAATACTTCGAGATCGATCCGAAGAACAGCTGGATGATCGCCGCTGCCGAAAGAAACATGCCGATGGTCGTTCCGGGATGGGAAGACAGCACCATGGGAAACATCTTTGCTTCGTATGTTATCACCGGAGAATTGAAAGCGTCGACTATGAAATCTGGAATTGAGTATATGGCATGGCTCGCCGAATGGTATACAAAAGAGTCGGGTAAAGATGGCATCGGGTTCTTCCAGATCGGCGGTGGTATCGCCGGCGACTTCCCTATTTGCGTCGTTCCCATGCTTCACCAGGATCTCGAAAGAGACAGTATTCCTTTCTGGAGCTACTTCTGCCAGATCAGCGATTCGACGACCAGCTATGGCTCGTACTCCGGCGCTGTCCCCAACGAGAAGATCACCTGGGGCAAGCTTAGCATCGACACTCCGAAATTCATCGTGGAAAGCGATGCGACGATCGTCGCGCCCCTGATGTTTGCCTATATCCTTGACATGTGAGCCTGAACGAGCTATTACATTCCGAGATCAAACGAGTTTGCGAATCGCTTTTTGGCGCCGTTCCGAATATTCAACTACAACCGATCGGTACCGGATTCGAAGGGACACATACCCTTATTTGTTTTCCAATCACTAAAGTTTCAAAAAAAAGCCCCGAACAGACTGCGACTCTGATCGGTGAAAACCTCGACAAGAATATCGTTTCGAAATTCAATGTCGTCAAAGGATTTCTCAACCTCACCATCTCCGATTCGGTTTGGATCAACACCTTCATCGATATCCAAAAGCAAAAAAACTACGGCACTCTTCCCTCAAACGGGCTGGAGGTCATGGTCGAATACTCTTCTCCGAACACCAACAAACCCCTTCATCTCGGTCACCTCCGGAACAATTTCCTGGGCTGGAGCGTGAGCGCCATCTACGAAGCCAACGGTTACAAAGTGCACAAAGTGCAGATCATCAACGACCGTGGTATCCACATCTGTAAATCGATGGCGGCATGGAAACTTTTCGCCAACGGAGAAACGCCACAGTCAAGCGGCACCAAAGGCGATCACCTGGTGGGGAAGTACTACGTGGAATTCGATAAGAACTACAAGGCACAGGTAAAAGACCTTACATCAAAAGGCATGGCGGAAGCCGACGCGGAAAAGCAAGCTCCGATCATGCAGATGGCTACCGAAATGCTTCTGTTGTGGGAAGCCAAAGACCCGGACACGATACAGTTGTGGAAAACAATGAACGGCTGGGTGTACGATGGATTCGAAAAGACCTACCAACGCATGGGTGTCGACTTCGAAAAACTATACTACGAATCGGATACCTACCTGTTGGGAAAAGAAGAAGTACTGAAGGGTGTCGAAAGCGGCGTGTTCTTCAAAAAAGACGACGGCTCCGTGTGGGTAGACCTCACCGGCGACGGTCTCGACCAGAAAGTCCTTCTTCGCTCCGACGGAACTTCAGTGTACATGACGCAGGACATCGGAACAGCGATCCTTCGTTTCCGGGATTTCCCGAAGATCACAAAACAGGTGTACACCGTCGGCAACGAACAAGAGTATCACTTCAAAGTGTTGTTCCTCATCCTGAATAAGCTCGGTTACACCTGGGCGAAGGAGTGTTACCATCTTTCGTACGGCATGGTGGACCTGCCCACCGGCAAAATGAAATCACGGGAAGGCACCGTCGTGGATGCCGACGACCTGATGCGCGAAATGGCCGAAGAGGCGGAGAAGCAAACCCGTGAGCTCGGTAAAGTCGATGAGATCGACAACACACAGGCGAATGACCTCTTCGAGATGATCGGTATCGGGGCGCTGAAGTATTTCCTGCTGAAGGTAGATCCGAAGAAACGCATGTTGTTCGATCCGGCTGAGTCCATTCAATTACAGGGACATACCGGACCTTTCATTCAATACACACACGCACGTATCAGGGCGTTGATCCGTAAAGCGGAATCCGGGTCGATGACATTTGATGAAAAAGGAATAGAAGATGTAAACGTACTGGAACCCGCGGAGCGTGATGTGTTGTTCGTGATCAGCCAGTACCCGCTAAAGCTTGCGGAGGCAGCAGGGGAATATGCTCCGTCTGTGATCGCCAACTACGCTTACGATCTGGCGAAGGGTTATAACCAGTTTTATCAGTCGATCCCGATCTTTGCCGAGACGGACCAGTCGAAGCTGAAGTTCCGGATCGCATTCTCGAAGGTTGTTGCAGACTTATTGAAGAAGTCCATGTGGTTGTTGGGGATCCGGGTCCCCGAAAAGATGTAAATGCGGGCTCTCACGGAAAGCACGGAAAACACGGAATGAACTTGAACGGATTCAATTGGGAGGATTTTATTGAAGGTTCGGGAAAGATCTTCAAAGACCTTCCATGGAATATTCGTGTCGAGGATTTCGTTCGTAACGCGATACCCGGCGACAAACCTGCAATTCATCCCACGGCGGTAATTGAAGAAGGAGTCATTATGAAAGGCCCCATCGTCATTGGACCCAATTGTTTCATCGGCGCACACGCGTACCTGCGTGGCGGCGTTTATTTGATGGGAAACAACTCCGTAGGGCCTGGCTGTGAATTGAAGGCGTGTATCCTTTTTCCTGAGACAAATCTGGCTCATTTTAACTTTGTCGGCGATTCGATCCTGGGTTCCGGCGTAAACATGGAAGCAGGGGCAATTATAGCGAACCATTTCAATGAACGGACGGATAAGGAAATAAGCGTCACGCTTCGGGGGCAGTTGGTAAAAACCGGCGCGACGAAGTTCGGAGCGGTAGTCGGCAACGGATGTAAGATCGGCGCAAATGCCGTTTTGTCTCCTGGAACGTTACTTCTGCCCGGTTCGGTAGTTCCCCGTTTGGGCCTTATTTCTTAACTTTCGTTGTTAAACATTCAAACTAACAATCATGAAAACACTTGCCTTGTTCCTGCTAGCCTTGGCTTTCGTCACTCCCGAAAAGTCAGTATATGAATTTAAGATGAACGCCCTTGACGGAAAGGTCGTAGACTTTTCCCAGTTCAAGGGAAAGACTTTGCTCATTGTTAACACAGCATCGAAATGCGGAAACACGCCGCAGTATGCCGACCTGCAGGCAATGAACGATAAATACGGAGACAAAGTGGTGATCCTCGGATTCCCCGCTAACAATTTCGGCGGACAGGAACCCGGTACCAACATCGAGATCGCTGAGTTTTGTCAGAAGAATTATGGTGTGACGTTCCAGATGTTCGAAAAGATCTCCGTGAAAGGCGAAGACCAGAACGCACTATATGCATACCTCAAGGAAAAAACCGGCCAGGAACCCACATGGAATTTCTGCAAGTATCTTGTGAAACCCGACGGAACGGTGAAGTTCTTCGGCAGCAAGGTGAAGCCCCTGGATCCTCAAATCACAGCTGAGCTATAAACTCCTTTTATAAACTACTGTCTGTGCCGGATTCGATCTATGACGTACGAATGAAGTCCCTTGCGGGTAAGGAGGTCGACTTCAGCAAGTATAAAGGCAACAAGCTTCTTATCGTTAACACTGCGTCGAAGTGCGGGAAGACACCGCAATACGCAGGCCTCGAGAAGCTGCATGAACAATACGGCAACAAAGTCACTGTTCTGGGTTTTCCTGCCAATAATTTTCTTTGGCAGGAACCCGGTACAAACGACGAGATAGCGGACTTCTGCGAGCGCAACTATGGTGTTCAGTTCCAGATGTTCGAAAAGATATCTGTCAAGGGAGACGATCAGCATCCGTTATATTCATGGCTTCAGTCGAAGACCGGCCAAAAGCCTGACTGGAACTTTGCAAAATATTTAGTGAGTGAAGATGGAACGGAGGTTGAGTTTTTTAAATCGAGCGTTCAGCCGCTTGACCCAAAGATTGTAGAAAAGATCAGCAAGTAAATGAATACGCGGGCCTGGATCTCTGCATTTCGACTTCGCACACTCCCTCTTTCATTGTCATGTATCGGTATGGCTGCATTCCTCGCAGCCGCCGCCGATAAATTCAATGGACTGTTGTTCTTTCTTTGTTGCCTCACCACGGTTTTTCTACAGATACTTTCCAACCTCGCCAACGATTATGGTGATTCGGTGAACGGCGCCGATCATGCCGGCCGTACAGGGCCTCAGCGTGCCGTCCAGTCCGGCGCGATCAGCGCGTCGCAAATGCGTAATGCCGTCGTGCTCTTCGCAGTCCTCTGTTTGCTTAGTGGCATCGGTCTTTTGCTGATCGCATTCGGTCTCGACTGGAATGCATTACTTTTCTTTCTTGTTCTTGGTGCGTTGTGCATCGCGGCGGCCATTGCCTATACGGTCGGTCGAAAGCCCTACGGCTACGCGGGACTCGGCGATCTTTCGGTGCTGATATTCTTTGGACTCGTCGGAGTGATGGGATCGCTGTACTTGTTCACCCGCCGTTTCGATTATACCGACATACTGCCGGCCTTCAGCTGCGGGTTCTTTTCCATTGCCGTGCTGAACGTCAACAACGTGAGGGATATAGAGTCCGACCGTCAGGCGGGAAAGTTTTCGATACCCGTGAGGATAGGCCGCGAGAGGGCAATTGTCTATCACTGGTTTCTCCTGTCGGCCGGAACATTGAGCGCGGTTGTCTACACGATTCTCCGCTACGAGTCTGCGTGGCAGTTCCTTTTTCTGCCCGCGGTAGCGCTATTCGTCAGGAATGGCATTGCTGTGACAAAGCTTCCTTCCGAGAAATTAGATCCCTGGTTGAAACAAATGGCGATGAGTACGCTGCTCTTTGTGGTGACTTTTGGGATCGGGTTGTTACTGTGAAACACCCAACACCGAATGATCAAGTTAACTGACTGACCACTTCATCATTGGGTGTTGGGTGTTGGGTGTTCGATGTTTGTATTACTGCCGGTGTTTGTATTACTGCCTTAATACTGCATCTCCCGATCCCGTACTAACCGATATCCTGTTGGTTCCTTTTCCTCTCTGCGCCGTCTTCACGACCGTGATATTATCTTTATCGTATTGGTCGATCTCCTCGGTCTTATCGAATTCGAACGGCGCCGAGATCCGTCCATGTCTCTTGCTTGCTTTCATCACCACTTCGCCCACGATATCGTTTCCGTTGAAGTTAAGCTCGGCATCGCCCGACCCAGAGTTGACCGAGAGGTCGAACTTCGGTGTTGCGGCGAGCGTGACCTTCGCGCGTCCGCTGCCTGTGTTAAACTTGCTGGAAGCGTTGATGGTGATCTTGTCGGCGTTGATATTTCCGCTGCCGGTATTGACTGCGAAATAACCTTTTGCCTGATATACTTTGATGTCGCCCGATCCGCAGTTGAGATCGACCTCGCCTTCCGAATCCGTCAGGGACATATCGCCGCTGCCGGTGTTGAACTTCGCTTCGCCGTTGAAATTGGTGATGTCTACATTACCTGAGCCGGTATTGGCGTCGATCTCACCTTTTACCGAAGAGAACTCGAGGTCGCCGGAGCCTGAAGTCGCACTCAGGTCTACACTGACTCCGCTCACCATGAGGTTTCCGGAGCCGGTGGAGAAAGTAATTTTTACTCCATCGGGGATGCTGAGCTTCCAGCGCACGTTTCCATTAAAATTCCTGCCGTTAAATTCTTCTCCCAGTTCGAGGCGTTCACCCGACTGCTCGATGCGGGGGCTGAAAGACCGTTCGTCGTAGGAATGTGTCAGAGTGAGCTCGACCGTTGTACCCGGGCTTTTAAGCAGCTCGCAGTCACCGGACGACGTGGCAAGCTTGATTCTTTTCACACCGGTGAAGCTTTTCTTTACGGTGATCTGGCCGGAGGCCGGGCCGGCGAATACTATCAGTGTGATAGCGACAAGGATGATGTATTTTTTCATAATGGGTTGGTTTCAGTGAATGTTGTACCGGCAAAAGACCCAAGGGTTACAGCGAAGTTGCATCTTTGAATTGTAAATAATTGTCATTTTTGACTTACAAATGAACATTTGCCAGGCGTGTTATAAGAATCAGGTGGAGATTGTCGAAGAGAAGGACAATCCGGCCTTCCCGTACAGAATATGCCACCAATGCTATGATCGGTTGATGAACCTGGCGCTGCGC
The DNA here is from genome assembly GCA_035318625.1 of Cyclobacteriaceae bacterium. Lineage (GTDB taxonomy): Bacteria > Bacteroidota > Bacteroidia > Cytophagales > Cyclobacteriaceae > ELB16-189. Next base: position 310,409 of record DATHEL010000007.1, on the reverse strand, counting down.
CCGCGAGAGTATTTCAATCTCACCGCAGAACACGGAATGACCTTCCTTTTGCACGACGATTTCTACGGTGATGATGGTGAGGCAACTCAGCCTAAAATCGACGTCGATGAAGGCGCTGATTTGGCTTTTCCGGTTCTAACAGAAATTCGGGATGTAAAAACACTGATTGATTATGCGATTGTAAAGTGGTGGGTATCCCACGACATTGTTGATGCTTTCCGGCAATTTGAGAAAGAAGTCATTCTACAGGAATTTGACAAAAGAATACAGGTAAACAGGATGTTGGCGCATCGGTTATATGAGCTTGCTGCGAAAGTGCTCGGAATTTTTGCCGGCAGTTGGATCTTGAAGCAATGGGAATTCCGCACAGGTGAAAGGTTTCCTGATTATGCTGAAGCGCTGGCGAAATGTTTGCCGCCCGGACAAGGCGTTAGATTGTTCATTGAAGAGCTCAATAAAATAGACAAGGCATCAAAATTATCGGAGTACATGGTGAACCTGATCCATTTTCAATCTGAATCCAGTTTGACGTGGATCGAAAGCAACGTTCACCGGGTAAAAAATATTTCCACCTCGTGGGGCTATGTAGCCGTGGCATCGAAGTTCAGTTGGCCCGTCGCCGGGAAATGGCTGGCGTCAGGCAGGCCTTTAAGTCTGGTTGCACTCGACGCTCTATCGAACTGCGCCGTGACCAGCAACACCTTAAACAGTCTTCCATGGCTCAGAGCGCATCCGCAGAAACTGCTGGACCCGGCAAACATCGACGAGATGAACCAAGTGTTGTTGAGCTACTCTGCCGGCGATCATGCTCCGCGGGTGCGTTCCAATGTCGACTACATCATGGACAACTGGGGCAGGATATTGAAGACTTGAAAAGTCACAGCATTTTTTCCATTACCAAAAATTCCAATGCCTGTTTGGGCTGCCCGAACCGCGCATCGGTGAAATGGAAGGGCTTTCGTTTGCCGGTATCGACATAGCCGTGCCGTTTATACCAGTCAATAAGCTCAGTTCGCATAGTAATTACCGTCATATGGACCGAACGGCAGTTCTGCGCCCTCGCCAGATCTTCCGCCGCTTTCAGCATTTCCTTGCCGATACCACCGCCCTGGATACCCGGTTCCACGGTGAGCATTCCAAGGTACATCGCATCTCCGCCGGTTTTCAGCTCGACACAGGCGATAATCTTCCCATCGCGTTCATATTTTAAAAGAGTGGTGCCGGGTTCTTTGATGATACCGGCCAGGGCTGCGGCGTCGGTCCGGGTGCCGTCGATGAGGTCGGCCTCCGTTGTCCACCCTTTTTTTGCGTGCTCGCCGCGATACGCGGAATTGACAAGTGTTGCAATCGCTTCGACGTCTTGCTGCCCTGCTTTCGAGATCATACAGTATTGTATAAATTTACTCCAATATGAAAAAAATACTCGTACCCACCGACTTCTCCAAGCAAGCATCCATCGCAACAGATGTCGCTGCAGACATTGCCCGTCGTTCGGGCGCCGAGCTCGTTCTCCTTCACGTCGTGGAGGAAGTGACCGGTGGTTCATTTAATGTCGAAGGTGAAGTTTCGAGCGGGGACATCGGCGACCGGCTCTTCAATTATAAGATGCTCGACAAAGCCAGGAAGCAACTGGAAAAAGCCGTGCTCGAACCAGGCATCCGCGACGTGAAGGCCGACGGCGTGCTGCGCGTCGGTAATCCCTTTCACGGGATACGCACGTTGCTAACGGAAAGTAAGTTCGACCTTGTCGTTATGGGTACGGCAGGTCACACCAAGATAGAAGAGATGCTGATCGGTACCAACACCGAGAGGATCGTCCGCCTGTCGAAGGCCCCTGTGCTCACGGTCCATAAGAAGCCCGCTACATCGGACTTTAAGAATATCGTTTACGCCACGGCGATGGCAAAGGACGAGGAAGTGTTTTCACGCATCGTCAAGCGCACACAACAATTGTATAATTCCAATGTCCACCTGGTTCGCATCAACACGCCTGGCGATTTTCAGCGCGACTATACGGTTAAAGATTACATGAACCGCTTCGCAAAGAAGCTCGGTCTGAAGAATTATACCATCAGCGTTTACAACGACTTGAATGTTGAAGAAGGCGTTATTCGTTTTGCCGATACCATCGATGCGGACCTAATCGCGATGGCTACGCATGGCCGTACGGGTTTTGCTCATGTGATTGCCGGAAGTGTGGCAGAAGACGTAGTGGGTCATGCCAAGCGGCCCGTGCTGACTTTCGTGGTCAAGCGTTGAAGACTGCTACAAATTAAGCTTAAGATTTTCAGTTACGTAGTAGTTCACGTCTTCGACGGTATTAAGGTCTATTCCCCAAAAATCGACGTTGCCCAGAACAACTTTTGCAACATACACGGGGTCGTTTGTTGCCCAGGCTTTTTTGAAGAACTCCATGACCTCCGGCGTATCGTTCACGGGCAACTTTTCACCTTTCCATTCTCCCTTGTAAAACCTGATCAGGAATGCTAACGAAATCAGGAGCCCTTTCGGCAGATCTTTTTTTCTTGCAATGTATTCCAGCACCGACGGCAATACCCGCACCTTGTATTTTGAAATGGAATTGAGCGCTATGCTCGACAGCTCGTGTTTGATAAACGGATTCTGAAACCGTTCCATCACTTCGCTGGCGTAACGGCTCAGCTCGTTTGCCGGCAAGTCGAGCGTGGGAATGATCTCTTTCTCGATGGCGCTTGATAAAAAGTCGTGCAGAAATTTGTCAGCCACCGATTCACCTACCGTCCGTAGCCCCTTCAGATATGCCACAGGGACCAGAGCCGTGTGAGCCCCGTTGAGTATTCTGACCTTGCGTGTGCGGTATGGTGTGAGGTCGGGGACGTACTGTACATGTAAGCCAATTTTACTTAGCGGAAGAGTTTCCTTCAGACTTTCCGGCGCTTCGATCACCCACAGGTGGAACGGCTCCGCCATCACGGCGAGATTGTCTTCGTAGCCGGTCCGTTCGTGGATCTCGGTTATGGTCTCTTTCGGGAAACCGGGTACGATGCGGTCAACCAATGTGTTGTAGAAATGGACATTCGTATTCAACCACGTCCTGAACCCGGACGGAAGCTTCCACAGTTCGATGTAGTGTTCCACCACGGACTTCAGCGTCGCTCCGTTCTTTTCGATCAGCTCGCATGGCAGGAAAGTTACCCCACTGTCTGTACTGCCTTTGAAAAATTTAAACCGGTGGTATAACAACACCGTTACTTTTCCGGGGAAACTGTTGGGTAACCTTTCCGGACTGTTATCATTATCGTTGAAAGAGATCCCGGCCTCCGTCGTATTGGAGAAAATAAATTTCAGGTCGGGGTTTTCACCCAGCTCAAGGAACTTTGAATAGTCGTCGTAAGGGTTCAGTACCGAGTCAACACATGTGATCAGCCTGTCTTCGCTGGTCTTGACGCCTTTGCTGATGCCGTTCAGGACCACGTGATAAAGTCCGTCCTGGGCATTGATCATCGCACCCATTCCCTGTCCGATGGGTTGAACGATCTTTATGTTTCCGTTGAAGTCCGTCTTGTCGTTGAGGATATCGATCATCCAATCACAAAAGGCACGAAGGAAGTTGCCCTCACCGAACTGGAGGATCTTTATCGGACGTTTTGTCGTGGGGACGGTTTGGCGATTAAGCTTTGAAGGCATATTACTTTCTTAACACATCACATAGAATAAATAGAACACATAGGAGAATTCATAGTACCAAAGGAGTTCTCTAACCGGGTGACTGCTGTGTGCACTTGCGGGGCGTTCTATCAAGGCGTATTACGAGGGCACATAGGCGCTCTCTTTTAATGGCGCATATGCTTTCTTCTATGTGACCTATGTGTTTAAAATGCATTTATCAGAAATTGAAATATTCTTTTGCATTGTTATAACACACATCACTCACAATCTTTCCAAGCCACTTTTCATCGTTCGGCAACTCGCCGTTCTCCACGTCCTTTCCGATCAAATTGCAAAGTATCCTTCGGAAGTATTCGTGACGCGGGAATGAAAGGAAGCTCCGGCTGTCGGTCAGCATGCCGATAAAGCAGCTCAACAGTCCTATGTTCGACAGCGTGTCGATCTGTTTCTCCATGCCATCTTTCTGATCGAGGAACCACCAAGCGGACCCGAACTGAACCTTTCCCTTTACCGATCCGTCGTTGAAGTTGCCGATCATGGTGGCCACCACTTCGTTTTGGGCGGGATTGAGATTATAAATAATGGTTTTCGTCAGCTGATTTGTGTTGTCGAGGTTGTTGAGGAATTTCGCCAGCGAAAGGGCCTGCGGATAATCGCCGATCGAATCGAAGCCCGTATCGGGACCCAGCTCGCGAAGCATGCGCTGGTTGGCGTTTCTCAGGGCGCCGATGTGGAACTGTTGTGTCCAGCCGCGCTTGTGGTACATCTTGCAAAGGGCGGTCAGCACGTGGTACTTGAATGTATTTCGTTGGTGCTCGTCGAGCGACGTTCCCTCCATGACCTCGCGAAACATCTGCTCCGGATCATGTGCGCTGTTTGCTTCGTAATACAGATTCTCCAGGCCGTGATCCGATAACCTGCCGCCGCAGGAATGAAAATACTCTGCACGATTGTCCAATGCCACGAGCAGGTCGGAGAACCTTTTGATGACAATCCCGCTCGCTTCGGAGAGTTTCTCCATGTATGCCCTGTATGCCTTCGGATCTTCGACAGCGAATGATTTGTCCGGACGGAAGGCCGGGAACAGACCGATGTGGTAACCTTCCTTCTTGGCGCTCTTATGATATTCGAGGGAGTCGATGGGATCGTCGGTGGTGCATACCGTTTCGACGTTCATCCGCTCCAGCAGGCCGCGCGTATGAAATTCCTTACCCTTCAGCATCTCGCCTGCTTTTGAATAAATATCTTTCGAGGTTTCCGGCTTCAGGAGCGCTTCCATTCCGAAATATCTCTTCAGCTCGAGATGAGTCCAGTGATACAACGGGTTGCGCATGGTGTAGGGAACCGTGTATGCCCATTGTTCAAACTTCTCTTCATCGGTACCGTTGCCGGTGATGTACTTCTCCTTCACTCCCAGGGTACGCATCGCTCTCCATTTGTAATGATCGCCTGCGAGCCAAACGGTGCTGAGGTTTTCGAAGGTGCGGTTCACCGCGATATCGTGCGGCGAGAGGTGACAATGATAGTCGATGATGGGCATCTTTGAAGCATACCCATGATAAAGCTGCCGGGCAAACTTGTTCTGCAACAGAAAATCTTCTGTGATGAAAGAGTTCGAGATGCGGGGTGTTACGGAATTCAAGGCTATTTCTTTTTGATAGAGGATTGGCGAATGATGAGCTCCGGTTTAAGCACAATTTTTTGCGGAATGAATTTTATGTGCCCTTTCGTGATCTCTTCCAGGAAGATCTCCGCGGCGGCGTTGCCCATTCTCATACTGTGCTGGTCGACCGCGGTGAGCGTGGGCTCTGTGTAGTCGCAAAACTGCTCGTTGGTGAATGCAACGAGCGCGACGTCGTCCGGAACACGGATCTTTTTTTCCTTCAACACCAGCATTGCGCCGAGCGCGCTCAATGCACTGGCCGAGAAGACGGCATCCGGCAACACGGGAAGCTTCAGCAAATGTTCCATGCTGGTTCGTCCGTCTTCGAGCTGAAGATTGCTTTCCACGATAAGATCCGGATCCAGCTGCAGCCCGTATGCTTCCAAAGCCTCGCGATATCCGCGCATACGATCTTTGTAGATGCTGATTTTTTTGATGTTAGTAAAATGCGCGATACGCTTGCAGCCCTGCTGGATCAAATGCTCGACGGCCTTGTACGAACCGAAATAGTCGTCGACAACGACGTGGCTCACTTCGAGGTCGTCGGTGCCGCGATCGAACATGATCAACGGGATGCCTTTGTCTTTGACCTTCATGAAGTGGCTGAAGTCGTCCGTCTCTTTGGCGAAGGAAACGATGATACCGTCGACCTGCGCGTTGAGCAGTGCGTTGACGTTCTGCACTTCCTTCTCGTAGCTGTCGTAGTGCTGACAAACCATTACGTTGTATTTCGACTTGTTGGCGATCTCTTCGATTCCCCTCACCACGGAAGAGAAGAAGCTCCGGTCGACCGAAGGGACTATGATGCCGATGATGTTGCTTCGGCCGTTGCGAAGGGCCGCGGCGATGTGATTAGGCTGGTAGTTGAGCTTTTCAGCCACTCTCAGCACCGCCTTTTTGGTTTCCGTACTGATGCGCGGGTGATCTTTTAAGGCCCTCGACACCGTAGATGCCGTGACGTTCAGCTTCTTCGCTATGTCGTGTATCGTTGTCTTTTCTTTCTTCATTTTTCAGGGCAATAAATGCATACTCACGATTCGTTGGAAGGTTTCCCGATAGTGGCGAGTATCCCTCCATCGACATAAATAATCTGTCCGTTCACAAAATTGCTGGCGGCCGACGACAGGAACACAGCTGTCCCTGCCAGGTCGCCAGGTTCGCCCCATCTTCCTGCCGGCGTACGATTGATAATAAACTCATTGAATGGATGACCATCCACACGGATCGGCGCGGTTTGTTCGGTGGCGAAATATCCCGGACCGATGGCGTTCACCTGTATGTTGTACTTCGCCCATTCGGTGGCGAGGTTTTTTGTTAACATCTTCAGCCCGCCCTTCGCCGAAGCGTAGGCGGAGACCGTATTCCTTCCGAGCTCGCTCATCATCGAGCACATATTAATGATCTTACCCGCGCGGCGCGATATCATATGTTTTGCCACGCATCGTGCAACAGTAAAGGGAGCTACCAGGTTCACGTCGATCACTTCGCGAAAGTCACTGGTGTCCATCTCCAATGCGGGAATTCTTTTGATGATCGCCGCATTGTTAATGAGGATGTCGATCGGCCCTTTCGCTTCTATCTTCGTGATCGCCTCTTTTACCTGCGCCTCATCGGTGACGTCGAACAATTCGCCGCTTGTTTTTATTCCTTCCTTCGAATATTCATCGACCGCCTTTTTTAAACGTTCCGGCGAGTGGCCGTTGACGATCAATTCGGCGCCTGCCTGCCCCAGACCTTTGGCCATGGCCATTCCCAGGCCGTGAGTTCCGCCGGTGATGAGGGCGCGTTTTCCCGAAAGGTCGAAGAGCTTCATGGGTCGCTACCGGATGTCGGGGATGGTAATTGCATCCATGTCGGCATAGTCCAGGTTCTCGCCGGCCATTCCCCAGATGAACGAATAGTTGGCAGTACCCACTCCCGAATGGATCGACCACGGAGGCGATAATACGGCCTGGTGATTTTTCAGCCAGACGTGACGGGTTTCGTTAGCCTGACCCATCATGTGACAGATAGCCTGGCCTTCGGGGACTTCGAAGTAGAAGTATGCTTCCATGCGCCGCGTGTGTGTGTGCGGAGGCATGGTGTTCCAAACGCTTCCGGGTTTCAGCTCGGTAAGTCCCATCTGCAGCTGGCAGGTGGTAAGCACACTGTTAACGAGCAGTTTCCGGATGGTTCGGTGATTGGACGTAGCCTGGTTGCCGAGCTCGACTGTTTCCGCTTCGGCAGACGACACTTTTTTATTAGGATGCGTGGCGTGGGCGGGAGCGGAGTTGAAATAGAAATATGACTGGCCGCCGTCCATCGATTCGAAGGTGACGTCTTTGACGCCACGCCCGATGTAGAGCGCTTCTTTGTTGTTGAGGGCATAGGTGTTGCCGTCGGCTTTTACGGTGCCTGGTGCGCCAACGTTGATGATGCCCAGCTCGCGGCGCTGGAGATAGAATTCGGCTTTGAGCTCACTGAACGGTTCGAGCTTGAGGGGCTGGTGTATGGGCATGGCGCCGCCAACGATCAGGCGGTCGTAGTGCGTGTAGGTATTCTGGACGGTCCCGGCAACGAAGATGTTTTCGATGAGAAAGTGTTCCCGGATCGCTTGAGTGGTCATGGCCTGGAAGTGGCCCGGGTGTACGGCGTGGCGCGATGAGATAGAACTCATGGACATGAAGTCATACTTAAATATGCGAACTAATTGCGTAATCGGTTGCGCAACAATAGTTATTTTTTTGAACAAAGTAGCGCATTTGCCTCTGAGATCAGGTTTTATACCGATCGAAAATTGGTCAAAAATGACTCAATTTCAGCGTTTTTGAAATTAATTTGGACTTAAGGTTTGTGAAAGTCGGGAAGAACCTCTAAAATGCAATCGATTGCGCACATTGTTAAGAACTTGGTTTTAAATTTGGTTTGAATGGCTCCCCGCCGAACAGCGGGGAGTTCATTTTTTTATGGCCTGGACGAGGCGCGGAAATGAGGTGACGATGTGGCGAAATGTTAATTTGTATGATGCGAAAGCTTCCGGTATTCGTGCTTATGTTGTTTTGTGGCTGTGTACCCACGTCACAGAACGTCTCAGGCTTTGCGTTTGCTATCGAAGTATATAATCCTCTTGAGACCGGCAGGAAGAACGTGCTGGTCCGCTTAACCAAAGGTGACCTCACCAAAACAATTCCGGATTTCGATTCGGCGGCAAAAGGTTTTCGCGTCGTTGATCGCGAAGCAGAGATAGCCAACGAGTATGCTAACGGCGCATTTGTCGTCATTCTCGATAGTATGAAGGCAAAAGAGAGGAGGTCGTTGAACGTTTATTATGTATCCGAGCCTTCGGGCTACAGGAAACGTACTCAGGCAGAACTTTCTCATAAGGTAGGTGGCGAATGGAAGGACCGTAAGTACATCGGCGGACAATTCCAGAACGTAAGCAAGCTAAGTGTCCCGCCTGAACACAAAGACCATTCGTTGTTTATCCGATATGAAGGTCCCGGCTGGGAATCGGATCTCGTTGGCTACCGGCTTTATCTTGACCAAAGAAATGCAATCGACGTGTTTGGTAAGAAAACCAACGATATGGTATTGATGGGCGTGGGGCAAGACGGATTCGCCTCATACCACGAGTTACAATCGTGGGGAATGGATGTGATGAAAGTGGGAGGCTCACTCGGACTCGGATCCCTCGGCATGTGGGTAGATACAACTGCCATAAGAGTTGAAAAGACCGATAGTGTTTTGTGCGCAGTACGGGATGGATCACTCTCGTCGTCGGTATCGATAGCCTATCACGGATGGGACACGCCAAAGGGCACCGTGGATGTATCGTCATGGCTTTACATTCACGCTGGAACAAGATGGACGTTGGCCGAGAACAACGTGATGGGCCAGGACCAACTATGCACTGGCATCGTTAAGGATGTAAAAGCTAAGTTGTATAAAAGCCCAGGCAACGACTCGACATTAGGATACATCGCGACTTATGGAAAGCAAAGCCTGAATGATGATAAACTCGGACTTGCTTTGTTATTCGACCATCGTGCATTTTCCGGTTTCCAGGAAGATGCCAACAGCCACATCGTAGAATTGCAAAATTCCGACACTCGCGCTACGACCAGTCCGGTACCTTTCAGTAAAATAGACTATTACTTCGCTGCGGCATGGGAACAAGAACCGGGTGGGATCACCAACGAAGCGGACTTTATGAAGTACGTCGAAAGGTCGGCACGGGAATTGGCTAACCCCGTCGTTATAACCGTCAAAGAACCGAGGTGAAGCGAGCTATCGTCATATTGTTGTTATTGATAGCGCTTGAGTCGCTTGCGCAAGACAAAGGCCTCTTCCTCGTGACCCGCAACTACCGCCTCCGCCCCGAAAAAGAAAAAGCCACCATCGTTCTCGACTTCAAGGAACTTCAAACTCATAAGATCATCCCGGAGACGGGTGATTTCGATGTAACCGACGGCAACTTCGGCAGGCAGCTTTCTAAGAAGGTTGTCGATATGAATTCAGACCGTCAGGCCGATGCAGTTGTTATCGACTATGTCTTCGATTCCGACGAGCCGGTATTCTCGTTCTCAGTGAAGTCGAACGGGAAGGCCGTAGCTATTGAGAACGTCAAAGCATCTGCAGACACGCGACTGGCGGTGACGTACTTAGTGAGTTATAATCAGTTAAAAAAATCCGGAAAAGACATCACCAGCTGGCCCGACAAGATCATACAGTCGACGATGTCGTTCTATCCCGATCCCGCCACGCTTCCGATCTATGCGCCGGGAAACTGGAGCTATGAGTATGCATTTTTCCTTAATGCAATGTTCGCAAGATGGCAGGAGACGAAAAATCCGGAGTATTTCAACTACATCAAAAAATGGTGTGACCGTTTTATCGATTCGCACGGCGCGCTCGATCCGAAGCATTACAATGTTGCCGACTACCGGCTCGATGATATGTTGCCGGGAAGACTGTTCATATCTCTTTATGAAGTCACAAAAGACAATAAGTATAAAGGCGCTGCTGGTCAACTAAGACAACAGCTCCAATATCAGCCGCGCACCAGCGAAGGCGGTTACTGGCATAAGCAGATCTATCCATACCAGATGTGGCTCGACGGTGTATACATGGCCGATATTTTTTCGATGCAGTACGCGAAGGCATTTAACGAACCGTCGCTGTTCAAAGAATCGATGCAGCAGATACGACTTGTTCATGAGCACAACGGCGACGCGAGGACGGGACTGTTATATCATGGATGGGATGAAGCGGGAAACAACGTGTGGGCTAACGAAGAGACCGGAACTTCGCCGGAGTTTTGGAGCCGGGGCATCGGATGGTACCTGATGGCGTTGATCGACGGTATCGACTATGTTCCGCTCGAGAGCCCTGACCGGAAGGAGCTCGGTGCCATGTTTAAGGAACTGTCCAGGTCCGTGCTGAAATACCAGGACCCGAAGACAGGGCTTTGGTACCAGGTGACCAATAAGGGTTATGAGCCCCGCAACTGGCACGAGACGTCGGCCACGACGATGTTTGCTTACGCATTTGCAAAAGGAGCCAACAAGGCGGCCCTGGATAAAACTTATATGGAGGCTGCCCGCAAGGCATTCGATGCGATGAAGGATCAGTATATTTTCTTTGATGACCAGCAAAGATTGTATTTGGACGGCACGGTGAAGATCGGAACGCTGAATATTAAGACCTCGAAGGGTGATTTGGACTATTATGTATCGAGCGAGCGAAGGATCAATGATTACAAAGGGTTAGGCGCATTGTTGTACCTGACGCAGGAATTAGATTAAATTTATAGGACCGCACTTAAACTACAGACTATGAGCTCAAGAAGAGACTTCATCAAAAAGACCGCGCTGGCAACGGCTGCCGGTTACATGAGCGCTTCGGCGTTCAGTGCAAAAAGTTACGGCAACATCATCGGAGCCAACGGCCGGGTGCGCGTCGGCATCGCCGGTTTCTCCGATCGTTTCCGTTCATCATTGCTCCCCTGCTTCATGCATCACAATAAGGAGCTCGACTTCGACATCGTCGGGCTATCGGATATCTGGAGGATACGACGGGAGGAAGGCGTTGCGCACCTCACCGAAAAGATGGGTCATGAAGTGATCGGCTATCGCAACAACGACGAGCTGTTCGACAGCAAGAGCATCGATGCCGTCATCATCAGTACACCCGACTTCCAGCATGCGCTGCACGGTGCTGCTGCCGTAAAGGCCGGCTTCGATGCATATATCGAAAAGCCTTTCGCGGAAACAATGGACGATGCACGCGTTGCTTTGAAAGCAGTAAAAGATTCCAAGAAGATCGTGCAGATCGGATCACAACGCCGCAGCGGGAAGAACTACCATGCTGCGAACGATTTTATCCGTGAAGGAAAGTTCGGCCAGATCACAAAGGTGGAGCTCACCTGGAATGTGAACCAGCCGGGCAGATGGCGTCGTGCGGCGCTTGTAGAAAAGCTGGTGGAAAAAGATACCGACTGGAAACGTTTTCTCATGAACCGTCCCAGCGAGCCATTCAACGCCCGCAAGCATCTTGAATACAGACTGTTCTGGCCTTACTCCAGCGGACTTCCCGGTCAGTGGATGAGTCACCAGATCGATACGGTGCACTGGTTCTCCGGTTTGAAACATCCGCGCAGCGTTGTTGCCAACGGAGGCGTGTACATGTGGAAAGACGGACGCGAAAACTGGGATACCATCACAGCAGCGTTCGACTATGGACCGGAAGAAGACCTGAAGAGCGGCTTCCAGGTTGTGTTCTCCTCGCGTATGCACAACGGCGACGACGATCCTACGGAGATCTATTTCAGCAACGGCGGTGAGCTGAATCTCGGTACGAACCTGGTTACGCCGACCGGTGGTCTGAGTGAACGTCATGCGAAGGCGATGAACCTGCAGGCGAATATGCTTCCTCAGCTCGATCTCACTCTGGACAAGGAGAAAGTTGTTTCATCGGCCAACACCGGCGGCGACTCGCTCACGTCTGCGCACATGCGCAACTGGATGGAGTGCGTCCGGAGCCGCAAAGAACCCAACGCACCTGTCGAAGCAGGGTACTCGCATGCGATAGCGTGTATGATGACGAATGCAGCAGCGAGGACGGGAACGAAGGTGACGTTCGATGAGAAAACTCAAGAGATATTGGCGGGAGGAAAGCCGTTTAAATATTAATATTCTTAATGCAAACCGCAGAATATCGAACACCGAATGTCGAACCGCAGAAGTTCAAGTTGATGTTATCAGTTATCTTCGCAAGATCTTTAGAGGTCAACTAATAAAGCTAACCTGAACTTCTGCGGTTCGGTGTTGGATATTCGATATTCTGCGGTTTGCATTAAAAAAGATTATAGCGACACTCCCCGTTTCCACGGAATAAAGTCGTCTTGCCCGAGCTCCACCGACTTCGCAACAGTCTTTCCACTCGCGACGTCAATAATAAACTCAAGAATATCTTCGCCCGTTTGTTCGATGGTCTTTTCACCGGAGATAATTCCTCCTGTATTGAAATCAATAATATCCGGCATCCGCTGCGCGAGCTTCGTGTTGGTCGATAGCTTGATCACCTGGCTCACGGGATTTCCCGTCGGTGTACCGAGTCCTGTCGTGAACAGAATGATCTGGGCGCCCGAGCCGGTCGTTCCGGTCGTGCTTTCGACATCGTTACCGGGTGTGCAAAGTAGATTGAGGCCGGGTTTTTTGATGTACTCGGCGTATTGAAGAACGTCGGCGACGGGAGCCGTGCCGCCTTTCTTAGCAGCGCCGGCCGACTTCATCGCGTCGGTGATCAGTCCGTCCTTAATGTTGCCGGGCGACGGATTCATGTCGAAACCGGAACCCACCGCTTCGGCAGCGCTGGAATATGTGCGCATCAGCTTGATGAACAGGTCTCCGGCGGCGGCTTCGTCGCAACGGTTGATGAGATCTTGTTCTACGCCGCAGAGCTCAGGGAACTCGGAGAGTATCGTGCTGCCGCCCAGGGAGACGAGCAAGTCGGACGTGTGGCCGATAGCGGGGTTTGCCGAGATGCCCGAGAATCCATCGGATCCTCCGCATTTCAGTCCCACCACGAGCTTGCTCAGTGGCGCGGGCTTCCGTTCGATCTTGTTGGCTTCGATGAGTCCGTTGAAAGTTTTCTGGATGGCTTGCGTGAGCAGCTCGGTTTCGGTGCCCGACTGTTGTTGATCGAGAATGATGACCGGCTTCGAACCGGTGGGGTCGAGCGAGCTCCATCTTTTCTCCAGCGATTCGATCTGTGCGTTTTGACAACCGAGGCTGAGTATGGTTGCGCCTGCGACGTTCGGGTTGTGAATATATCCTGCTATGAGTGCGCACAGTGTTTCCGAATCCTGGCGTGTGCCGCCGCAGCCGCCCTGGTGACTGAGGAACTTGACGCCGTCTATATTTTTAAAGATGCGCTCCTGTTTTGAAGGGACGTTTTTGACCTTGAGTGTCGGCGTGTCGGTGTTGCTCTCTTTCAGTTGGCGCACCAGGTCGTGTACATATTCTTTATAGATGTCGGGTTTGCCGAAGCCGAGCTCTTCGATGAAGGCCTGTTTGAGCACATCGACGTTACGATTCTCACAAAAGACGAGCGGTACTACGAGCCAGTAGTTCGCCGTTCCGACTTGTCCATCGGCGCGATGGTATCCCATGAATGTGCGGTCTTTCCATCTGGACACGTTTGGCGGAGTCCAACGGTATTCTTTGCTTTTACCGGAGTAGGGGCTTGACTTGTGCTTGATGTTGTGTGTTCCGATGACGCCTCCGGCCGGGATAGATTGCAAGGCTTTGCCTACGATGCCGCCATACATGATGACTTCTTCATCGGGCTGCAGGGCTTTGTCGAGGAACTTATGTTTGGCGGGCACGTCGTTGGCGAGGGTGACGGATGTGCCGTTGTCGGAGATCTTTTCGCCGGCGCGCAGGTCGGTTAGCGCGACATAAACGTTGTCTTTCGGGTGAATTTTGAGGAATTTACTGGCCATGGTGCGAATGTGAATATCTTGTGCGCAATCGATTGCGCAAGGTATGGTTTTTTTTCTTATTATGGAGAGTTCAATTTTTTCCTAGTGGGTAACAAAGGTGGTTTCAATGTAGAATATGGCGCCGTGCCGGCGCCGCCCGCCTATTGCCAAGAAGTTAAACAAGGTACGCAGGAAGAAAATTGCGTCAATTTCTTTTAGTTTGAAGGATGACAAAAATAGTGACGATCGGAGAGATAATGCTCCGGCTTTCGGCCCCGGGCAACGCCCGCCTGACACAAGTACACTCGCTCGACGTGTCGTACGGAGGATCGGAGGCAAACGTAGCCATCTCGCTGTCTCTCTTCGGAATGAAAACCGAGCACGTCACCGCTTTTCCCGACAATGATTTCGGAACAGCGGCAACGCAACACCTTCAGAAGTTCGGCGTCATCACGGATCATATCCAGTACACGAACAAACGAATGGGCGTTTACTTCCTGGAGGAAGGGGCGATGCAACGGGCGTCGCGTATCGTGTATGACCGCTTCGACTCCGCTTTTGCAAATATCAAAGCCGGCACAGTGAAGTGGGAGGAAGTGCTGAAAGATGCCACATGGTTTCATTGGTCGGGTATCACGCCCGCGATATCACAAGGCGCCGCGGATGTTTGCCTCGAAGGCATCCGGTGTGCGCGAAGGATGAACATTACGGTCTCAGGCGACATCAACTACCGCCGCAATCTATGGCAGTATGGCAGGACGGCTCAGCAGATCATGCCGGCGTTAATAACAGCAACGAACATCGTTGTCGGCGGAAGCGTGGATGTTGAAAACTGTACCGGTGAAAAAGGCGGCTCGTTCGAAGAAAGCTGTAAGAAACTGATGAAGGCCTATCCATCGGTGAAAAAAGTATTCAATACGGAACGCGAGTCGGTCAGCTCGTCGCATAACAGGTTGTCGGGGATGGTGTTCGATGGAACAAAGACGCTTCGTTCGAAGGAGTACGACCTCACGCACATTGTGGATCGTATCGGAGCGGGAGACGCGTATATGGCCGGACTGATCTATGGATCACTGAACGGTTGGTCTGACCAGGAGACGCTGGAGTTCGGTGTAGCTGCGGGTGCTTTGAAACACGGCGTGGAGGAGGATGTGAATGTCGTTTCGGTGAAAGAGGTCGAGTCGCTGGTCCGTGATGAGAATGTTGGAAAACTTTTGAGATAAATAACATGACGTTTTCGAAAAGTCAGATCATCTCTGCATTGAAATCGACCGGCGTCGCCCCGATGTTCTATCATGGGGATAAAGATGTTGCCAGGAGCATCGTCGATGTTTCGTATGAAGGAGGCGTTCGGGCAATTGAGTTTACCAACCGCGGTCCGAATGCTTTCGAAGTATTCAAAGACATCCTGAAGTACTCCGAGAAGTACGACGGTCTGAGCATCGGCATCGGCACGATACTCGACGCAAAGACGACTGAGAAGTATATCAAAGCGGGTGCGCAGTTCATTGTGTCGCCCATCCTTCGCCCCGAGATGGCGGAAGTCTGTAAGAAGTACGACAAGCTGTGGATACCCGGCGCTGCGACGATCACCGAGCTGGTGAATGCAAAGCTGTTGGGCGCCGATATCATCAAAATCTTTCCAGCATCGGTGCTGGGGCCGGGCTTCGTGTCGTCGGTACTGCCGGTAGTGCCGGACTTGCAGCTGATGGCAACGGGTGGCATCGAGCCGACGTTTCAAAGTCTCTCGATGTGGTTCCAGGCGGGGATCGTTTGCGCGGGCCTGGGCTCGCAGCTTATCACAAAAGACATTCTTGCGAAGAAAGATTGGCATACCTTGAGACATAAAGTGACTGATGCGATCACGATCGTCAGGCAGATAAGAGATTCGAATTAACCCCCATAACAGGCACGATGTCGGAACCTAAAAGCATTGGAAATTACCGCTGGACCATCTGTGCACTGGTATTCTTCGCAACAACAGTCAACTACCTCGACCGGTCGGTCATCAGCCTGCTGAAGTCGACGCTGACCAAAGAACTGAGCTGGACGGATGCGGACTACGCGGACATTGAAGTTGCCTTTAAGCTTATGTATGCATTCGGGATGGTGTTCGCGGGACGGGTGATCGACAAGCTCGGCTCGAAGATCGGGTATTTCCTTGCGACGTTGTTATGGAGCATTGCAGCTATTGCTCATGCGGCGGTAACGAACACGCTGGGATTCATCGTTGTTCGCGGCGCGTTGGGATTGACCGAATCGGGCAACTTTCCGGCCGCGATCAAATCCACTGCGGAATGGTTTCCGAAAAAAGAAAGAGCGCTGGCTACCGGTATTTTCAACGCAGGAACAAACGTGGGTGCCATTATAGCGCCGCTGTCGGTTCCGTTCATCGCAGCAGCCTGGGGATGGAAGTGGGCATTCATTATCACCGGGGCGTTTGGTTTTTTCTGGCTCGTGCTCTGGGCGATCATGTATGACACCCCCTCCCGTCATCCGAAAGTTTCGAAAGAGGAGCTCAACTACATCAACAGCGATCCGGAAGAACCGACCCAGGGAGGAGAGGCCGGGCCGAAAGTCTCATGGTGGAGACTGCTGACCTTCCGTCAGACGTGGGCTTTCGCGTTGGGTAAGTTCCTGACCGACCCGGTGTGGTGGTTTTATCTTTTCTGGCTGCCGGATTTTCTCGAGAGCCAGTATGGACTCAGAGGCACCGAGGTTGCTATGCCGGTCGCGATCGTTTATACGATATCGACGGTGGGCAGTGTATTCGGCGGATGGCTTCCATTGAAGTTTATCAATGGAGGATGGCCGGTGTTCAAGGCGCGCAAGACTTCGATGCTGATCTATGCATTCGCGGTTATGCCGATCGTATTCGCACAGGTACTCGGCAGCTACAATATGTGGGTGGCCGTACTCGTGATAGGCCTGGCGACTTCGGCCCACCAGGCGTGGAGCGCAAACATATTTACTACGGTATCCGACATGTTTCCCAAGCGGGCGATCGGTTCCGTCGTAGGGATTGGCGGAATGGCGGGCGGTCTTGGGGGTATTTTGCTAACTGCACTTGTTCAACGTAATATGTTCGTACACTATCGTGAGATCGGACAGATAGAAACGGCATATTATATTATGTTCTTCATTTGCGGAGGAGCCTATTTAATAGCTTGGTCGATTATACACTTCCTGGTGCCTAAAATGGAACCAATTAAGATTTGATTTACGATTTACAATTTACGATGTACAATTTTGGTGCAGACTAAACGAAATTGTTAAGTGATTCGTCAACTGACCTGTGACGAGAACTTGGGGCTAAGTCGTACCTGGTACATCGTAAATTGTACATTGAACCTTCATTAAATATGAAAATCAGAGCAATTATAACCGGTGCCAGTGGCATGGTAGGCGAGGGCGTGATGTTCGCCTGTTTGGCCCATCCCGACATCGAACAAGTTCTCGTTATCGGCCGACGGCCATGTGGTACTCAACATCCCAAGCTCAAAGAGATCCTGCACAAAGATTTCTTCAATCTTACCCCGATCGAAAATGAACTGAAAGGCTACAACGCCTGCTACTTCTGTCTCGGTGTTTCGTCGGTGGGAATGAAAGAAGAAGAGTACACGAAGATGACTTACGATCTGACGATGCATGTGGCGCAGATGCTCGTAAAACACAATCCGGATATGACATTCTGCTACATATCCGGCGCTCATACCGACAGCACTGAGAAGGGCAAGCAGATGTGGGCCCGCGTGAAGGGCCGGACGGAGAACGACCTGATGAAACTTCCCTTCAGGCAGGTGTTCGCTTTCAGACCCGGTGGCATCGTGGCCATGCACGATCAGAAAAACACGTTGAAGATATATAAGTACGTTGGCTGGCTGTTGCCGATCGTTGGCTTCTTTTTCAAGAATTCTGTTTCGAGGCTCGAAGATCTGGGGATAGCCATGGTCAAGGTCACTAAGAACGGGTATCCGAAGAAGATCCTCGAGGTCAGTGACATCAATTCGATGGGTCTCGATAGCGGCCTATAGCGTGTAATATTTCCCTCACAAATTGCCATTCCGGCAATCTGTTAATTGCTATCTTCCATTTTTTCGTACCCCTTACAAAAGAAGTTTTTATGTCTAATGGAAGGAAGAAGCTTGCAGGCCAGGTGGCTATTATCACCGGTGCGAGCTCCGGGATCGGCGCCGGTGTCGCAAAAGCGATGGCTGCCGAAGGCGCTGTGGTTGTAGTCAACTACTCCAGCAGTCCCGATAAAGCCGATAAAGTATTGTCGGAGATCAAAGCCGCCGGCGGCGATGGTTTCACATGCAAAGCCGACGTCAGCAAGGAAGACGACGTCGTGGCAATGTTCAAAGAGACACTCAAGCGCTACGGCACCCTCGACATTCTCGTGGCTAATGCCGGTCTTCAAAAAGACGCGCGGTTTCACGACATGACGCTCGCTGAATGGAACCATGTGATCGATATCAACCTGACCGGGCAGTTCCTCTGCGCACGGGAGGCGATACGCGAGTTCCTTCGGAGGGGTGTGGATCCATCACGAAGCAAGTCGGCCGGTAAGATCATTTGCATGAGCTCTGTTCATGAGGTCATTCCGTGGGCGGGACATGCCAATTACTCCGCATCGAAAGGCGGCGTGATGATGCTGATGAAGTCGATCGCCCAGGAGTATGCTCCTCAAAAGATACGTGTGAACAGCATCGGTCCGGGCGCCATTCGCACTCCGATCAATCATGCCGCTTGGCAAACGCCTGAAGCATATAATAGTCTATTGAAGCTTATTCCTGCGAAACGCATCGGTGAAGCGGAGGATATCGGCGGCGCCGCTGTCTGGCTTGCGTCCGATGATTCGGAGTATGTAAATGGAATTACGCTGTTTGTTGATGGTGGTATGTTGTTGTATCCGGGCTTCGAAGACAATGGATAGTTTTTCCTGAACACAGCCAGTTTTGATTACTAAAGAAAAACAAAGGCTAATAGACGATCGCGACAAGCGCGCTAACTGGCGCAAGTTCGGTCCATACGTCACCGAGCGGCAGTGGGGCACGGTACGCGAAGACTATAGCCCTTACGGAAACGCATGGGAATTTGTATCACACGATGCAGCCCGGAGCAAAGCATTTCGTTGGGGAGAAGAAGCCATCGCCGGGATATGTGACGATGAGCAGTTCCTGAACTTCGGTATCGGCCTATGGAACGGCCACGATCCGATCATCAAAGAGCGCCTGTTCGGCCTTACCGGCAACGAAGGGAACCACGCGGAGGATTGTAAGGAACATTACTATTATCTCGATAGCACGCCGACGCATTCCTACATGAAGATGCTCTACAAGTATCCGCAGGAAGCGTTTCCATACGAAGACCTTGTCAACGAGAATCGCCGTCGTGGCAAGCTCGACCCGGAGTACGAGCTCGTCGATACCGGTGTGTTCGACGACGACAAATACTTCGATGTGTTCGTGGAGTATGCGAAAGGAAGTCCCGAGGACATCCTTATAAAAATAACGGTGTTCAACAGGGGCGCGCGGGATGCGAAGCTTCACGTGCTGCCGCAACTGTGGTTCCGCAATACATGGTCGTGGGGCGACGATACCACCAGACCCGAGATGTATCGCGACGACGAAGGATGTATCAAGCTTGGCCATCATGCACTGGGAGCATACTATTGCTTCGTCGATGGTAAAGCCGAAATGCTCTTTTGTGAGAACGAGACCAACACCCAACGTCTTTATAATTCCCCGAAAGAGGGAACGGCAAAAGACGGAATCAACGATTACATCGTGAATGGCGACGAGACCGCCATCAATAAGATCGCCCGTGGCACGAAGGCCGCGATCGATTATAATGTCAATATCGCCGCGGGAAAATCGAAGACCATCCGTCTCCGGCTCTCCTCCCAATTCAATACGTCACCGTTCCGGGATTTTAACGACATCTTTAAAACCCGCATCGAAGAAGCCGACGAGTTTTATTATGAAGCACAGCATGCGATCGAAGACGAAGACAGCAAGAACATTCAGCGGCAGGCATTTGCCGGAATGCTGTGGAGTAAACAGTTTTTCAACTACGATGTCAGTCGCTGGCTGAAGGGAGATCCCGGGCAACCACCTCCGCCGGTCACACGAAAGAAAGGACGAAACCACGACTGGACGCATCTTCGCAACTCCGACATCATTTCGATGCCCGACAAGTGGGAGTACCCGTGGTATGCCGCATGGGACCTTGCGTTTCACTGCATTCCCTTGGCGATGATCGATCCCGAATTTGCAAAGCACCAGTTGCTGTTGCTTACGAAGGAATGGTATATGCATCCCAACGGACAGCTGCCGGCCTACGAATGGGCTTTCGGCGACGTCAATCCTCCCGTGCACGGGTGGGCCACATGGCGCATTTTCAAGATCGACCAGAAACTACAGGGCGGCAAGGGGGACCGTAAGTTCCTTGAAGAGGTTTTTCATAAGCTGTTGCTGAACTTCACCTGGTGGGTGAACAAGAAAGATTATAACGGCAACAACATATTCCAGGGCGGCTTCCTGGGTATGGATAACATTGGCGTGTTCGACCGGAGCAATCAGTTGCCAACGGGCGGATACATCGAGCAGTCGGATGGGACAAGCTGGATGGCGATGTTCACGCTGAACATGCTTCGCATGTCGCTCGAGCTGGCGAAAGAGAACCCGACCTACCAGAGTCTTGCCACGAAATTCTTCGAGCACTTTTTATACATAGCCGGGGCGATGTCGAATGCGGGCAATGAGGGTATCAACCTTTGGGATGAGGAAGATGAGTTCTTTTACGATGTCCTTCACACTCCCGACGACCGCCGGTTCAAGATGAAAGTGAGGTCTATGGTGGGACTTGTGCCGTTATTCGCTGTGGAAGTTCTTGACCAGGAGCTATTCGACACCATGCCGGAGTTTACCTCGCGGCTCGAATGGTTTCTTGCAAACAGGCCGGACCTTGCGGGACTTATCTCCCGGTGGGGCGAGAAAGGCAAGAACCAGCGACATTTGTTGTCGTTACTCAGAGGACATCGTATGAAGCGTATCCTGAAACGGATGCTCGATGAAAGCGAGTTCCTTTCGGAGTTTGGTGTGCGTGCGCTGTCGAAAGTCTACGAGAAAAATCCCTATAAATTTTCCGTCGACGGAGCGGAGTTTGTGGTGAAGTACACACCCGGTGAAGGAGACACGAGCCTGTTTGGCGGAAACTCCAACTGGCGTGGGCCGATCTGGTTCCCGATGAACTACCTGCTGGTGGAGTCGCTCCAGCGTTTTCACCATTATTATGGAGAAGACTTCAAGATCGAGTACCCAACCGGTTCCGGAAAAATGAAGAACCTGAACGAGATCGCTGCCGACCTTTCGAATCGCATGGTGAAGATCTTCAGGAAGGATAAGTCAGGACGGAGGCCGGTATTCGGCAACTACGAGAAAATTCAAACCGACGAGCACTTCCGCGACTACGTATTGTTTTACGAATATTTTCATGG
Organism: Cyclobacteriaceae bacterium; assembly: GCA_035318625.1. Lineage (GTDB taxonomy): Bacteria > Bacteroidota > Bacteroidia > Cytophagales > Cyclobacteriaceae > ELB16-189. The sequence goes on along the minus strand of DATHEL010000007.1, from coordinate 288,635 downwards.
AGACAACGGCAGAGGAGTAGGAGCATCTCATCAAACGGGATGGACCGGCCTTGTTGCCAAATTGATTCAACCAAGAAGACACGAACCATGAGTGCTTTCAAAAAAGACCAGTTGAACGATTACAATGTTTCGAGTAACCTCGAGTGGCTGGAGACGAACGGGCTGGGCGGTTATTCAAGCTCTTCCGTTGCCGGCTCGAACACACGGCGCTATCACGGCGTGCTGGTGGCTGCAACGAATCCGCCGGTAGGTCGTATGGTTGTTCTTTCAAAATTGGAGGAGACGCTGGTCGTAAAAGATCAACGATTTGAATTGAGCTCGAATCAATACCCGGGCTCCATCTATCCCCAGGGCTACCAGTTCCTGAAAAGCTTTACAAGAAATTTATTCCCTGAATTTAGATACGAAGCCGATGGCGTCGAGATCAAAAAGACTATCGCTTCGATTCACGGTGAAAATACCGTCGTGATCTTCTACGAAGTATTACAGGCGAAGGGAAAGGTCACACTCGAGCTGATGCCGCTGGCATCGTGCAAAGATCATCACAGCGAGGCACACGCCAACAACAGCATTTATCACAACTACCTGTTCGATGACGGAGTTTTTCAGACTCTCAACTACGAACGTTGCCCGGAGCTGTTTATCTCGGTTCCCGGTTCTTCGTTTGTCGAGTCGAAAGCATGGTATTATAACTATGAGCATGCCGTCGAACAAAGCCGCGGGCTGGACTACGCCGAAGATCTGTATACACACGGTCATTTCGAAGTGACACTCAAACCGGGTGAAAAGCTAGGTGTCATTGTTTCCATCGATGATCCCCGCGGACGCAATGCCGCCCGGCTGGTCGAAGAGGAGACCGCACGACGCGAAGCCATCGCGAAACCGTTTGCTTATAACGACGGGTTGCGCAGACTTGCGCTGGCTGCCGACCAGTTCATCGTGAAACGCGGAGAGCTCAACACCATCATCGCAGGTTACCCGTGGTTTGCAGACTGGGGTCGCGATACGATGATCTCACTGCCGGGGCTTTGCCTGGCTACCGGCCGGTTTCACGATCTGAAAAATATCCTGCGGGCATTCGCCGACAGCGTGAGCCAGGGAATGCTGCCCAACCGTTTTCCGGACCATGGAGAAGCGCCGGAGTATAACACGATCGATGCGACACTATGGTTCTTTGTGGCGATCTATAAATATTACCTCGCCAGCAAAGACAAAGAGTTTATAACGAGTACGCTTCCTGTTCTCACGGATATTATTGAATGGCATTATAAAGGAACGCGCTACCACATTCGTGTCGACCCGGCAGACGAATTGCTCGCCGGCGGACAGGATGGAGTTCAGCTTACGTGGATGGATGCCAGAGTAGGCGATTGGGTGGTGACGCCCCGGAGAGGAAAGCCGGTAGAGATCAACGCGCTTTGGTACAATGCATTGAATGTCCTTTCCTATTTTCATTCCGAATGCGGCGCGATCGACGAATCAAGAAACTGGAAAGCAAAGGCGGATAAAGTACACGGAAGTTTTAACGAAAAGTTCTGGAACGACATGCGTGGGTGCCTTTACGATTACATCGAAGGCAACGAGAATAACGCCGACCTCCGGCCCAACCAACTCTTTGCGATCAGTCTTCCGTTCCCGTTGCTGACCAAGCAGCGCGCTACCAAAGTACTCAAGGTGGTTACCGATCAGTTGCTGACCCCGAAAGGGCTTCGCAGCCTGGAGCGGCCGCACCCGGATTATAGATATCTATGTTGCGGGAGCATTCACGAACGCGATGGGGCCTATCACCAGGGAACAGTCTGGAGCTTCCTCATCGGGCCATATGTCGACGCGCTCCTTTTTGTCAAGGGCGACAAGGCAAGGAAGGACGCGGCCCGCATCATCGAAGATTTTCTAAAGGATCTCGATGAGGGTTGTGTTGGATCTATTTCGGAGATATTTGACGGAGAAGAGCCTCACACGGCGAGAGGCTGTTTTGCCCAGGCCTGGGGTGTTGCTGAAGGGTTAAGAGCGGCTGTCGAGCATAAGCTGTTTGTTGAACAAACACACGCTGTTGAAATAGTGCTTTAAATTCATTTAATTTTCCGATACATGAAAAGTATGAAATATCTCCTGCCGGCGATCATCGTTCGTTCGTCGCCATTGGTTCTTTCGCACAACCGGGTGCGACTCCACCCGACTATGCAGACGCATTTCGCCTCATCGACCAGTGGATCGATGCGCAACGCGAATACGATCAGGTGCCCGGCATTACAGTCGGCGTTGTGAAAGACCAGGAGCTGATCTGGAGCAAGGGCTACGGTTCGGTTGATGTGAAAAAGAATCTGCCGGCAAGTCCGTCGACGATTTTCAGTATCTGTTCCATCTCCAAGCTGTTTACGTCTGTCGCCATCATGCAGCTGTATGAAAAGGGAAAACTTCGCCTCGACGATTCTGTTTCGATGCACCTGCCGAAGTACAATCTAAAGCAGCAGTATAAGCTCACCGGCCCGGTTACGATACGCGGACTCCTCACACATTCGTCGGGTCTTCCACGCGAGTCGGACTATCCGTATTGGACTGGTCCCGAATACCCATTCCCCACGCAACAGCAGATATCCGATAGGCTAGGATCGCAACAAACATTGTATCCCCCGGCAACATATTTTCAATACAGCAACCTGGGCATGACGTTGCTTGGTGAGATCGTAGAAAAAATTTCAGGTAAGCCTTACGATGTTTATGTGGAGGAGAATATTTTGAAACCTCTTCGATTGGCGGAAACACATCCATACTTGCCGGCGGCTCAATGGGGAAGCAAGATGGCGATCGGATATGGTGCTATCAAACGCGATCGTACCCGGGACCAGATCGGCCTGTTCGATGCGAAGGGCATCAAAGCGGCAGCGGGATTTTCATCGAACGTGGAGGACCTTGCGAGGTTTGCATCGTGGCAATTGAGACTATTGAATACGGGAAAGACGGAGATACTCAAGGCGTCGACGTTGAAAGAGATGCACCGCGTCCAATGGATGGATCCTGACTGGAAGGGCAGTTGGGGGCTTGGATTTTCCGTGAGCCAGGTAGATGGGAAGACCCTCGTTGGTCATGGCGGTTCTTGTCCCGGTTATCGCACTACGTTGTCGATCGATCCTAAGGAGAAGATGGCATTCGTCGTGATGATCAATGCGGGGGGAGAGAGCCCGGAGCGTTATGCGACACAGATCCGGAAAATTCTCGAGAAGGTGGCCAAAGAGAAGGTGTCTAAAGTCGATAGCCTGAATCTTCAACAGTATACAGGAAGATATAATTCGCAGCCATGGGGTTCGGAGACGCAGGTGGTGCCGTGGTATGGCAAGCTCGCCGTGATCGGATTTCCTGCGAACTCACCTTCCGATGCCATCACACAGTTGAAGCATGTGCAGGGCGACGTGTTCAGGAGGGTGAGGAGCGATGATACGTTAGGCGAGGAGGTGGTGTTCCAGAAGGACAAGAGCGGAAAGATCGTGGGTTATACTCAGCACAGTAATAACTACGCAAGGCTGAAATAAAAAGTCTTGCCCCGAGGGGCAAGACAGGTTACATCTGAGTTACCGTGATGTAGTTTGCAGAAGCGCGTTCGGCGTGTGAAGCCGATTCTTTCGTGAAGACGATCTCCTGGTTGTTACCATTTTTCTGTACGTGGATGGTATACACGCCTGAGGGTTCGGCGTAAAAGTCTACCAGCACCTTCTTGTCGATAACTTTCTCGGAGTGGAGCATCTTACCGGTTTGGTCATACACTTCCATCGAGGCACCGATCATATCGCACGATACTTTGAAGTATACCAGGTCCATTTTCGTGGACACAACCTTAACGGGATTTTTGGGTTTGTTTGCAAAAGCAACAGCGGTCATCAGCATCAGCGTGGAAATCAACATCATCTTTTTCATTTGCGTCATTATTTGGAATCTCTATATCGAAAAATGATGCCCGCGGGGAAAAGGGCGTTTTTGGCGCAAAAACCAGGTTCAATAGCCCATACCAATCCCAATATTGGAACCAATATCTATTTCTGGAATGATTCTAAAAATGGTAATTTCAAACGGATGTGGGACGGTTAGGATCCGCCATAGACTTTCAGGATGGGTTCCCTTAGAATGCTGCCTTTGTCGCCGCAGAGGAAATACATGGCTTCCGCAATATCCTGCGCTTTGACCCATTTTGAAAAATCCGCGTTGGGCATGGACTTGCGGTTGGCTTCGGTGTCGATGGTGCTGGGGGCGATCACGGAACAAACGACATTTTTGGAGGCTCCTTCGGCGTTGAGGAGCTCGGCCAATTTGGTAAGGAGGAATTTCGAGAGGCTATAGCCGATGTTGTTCTTGCCGGCTTCGCTGATAAGGGCCGTTTTCGCTGTGACGAGCACGATGCGTCCGCCGCCTTGTTTTACCATTTGTTGAAAGACGGGACGGGCGACAAAGTAGGAGGTCTCGAAATTCAGCGACATCATTTTTCGCAAGGCAGCCCCGTCGGTGGCATCGATGTTGCCGCCGGCATATCCGCCGACCAGCAACAGTGCGGCGTCGATGGTTTTGTTTTCGCCGATCGCTTTGGCGATGACGTCATTCACCTGCGATTCGTTGGTGAGGTCGGCAGCATAGGTTTTCACGCCGTCTTTGAGCTTATGGCTGGCGGTTGGGTCGACGGTAGCGAGTACCTGATAGCCTTCGGACATAAATTTTTCGACCACGGCCTGACCGAGATTCCCTGCGGCGCCGGTAATGAGTACATTTTTCATCGCAACAGATTTCTGTCTACATAGGTAGGTATTTTTCAGTATAATAGCAGAAATCCTGCGATGATATGACTACCAGAAGAAACTTCCTTGCTGCTTCCGTGAAGACCACCGGCTTGCTTGCGGCGTTGCCCTCGTTCGCGTTTGCGTTCGATACGGCTCCGCAAAAGCTCACGGTTCAGAATGTGATCGACATCATCATGAAAGATCTCGGTGGTGTGATTGCGTCGGGTTCGGTAGATACGATCAAGGCAGGCAAGCCTGACACAGTTGTTACCGGCATTGTGTGCACGATGTTTGCGACGATAGATATCATTGCGCAGGCGAAAAAACTCGGAGCGAACTTTATCATCGCACACGAGCCGACTTTCTACAATCATACGGACACCAAAGACTATGTTAAAAAGAATGATGTACTGAAGGAAAAAGAATCGCTTCTTGAGAAGGATGGTATTGTGGTGTGGAGATTTCATGATTATTGTCACCAGATCAGGCCCGAGCCGATGAGCTACGGTATAGCGAAGCGTGCCGGGTGGACGTCGTATTACAAGACAGGGTCGCGTGTGATCGAGATCCCGGCGATGAAGCTCTCGGCGTTGGGAGATCATTTGAAGAAATCACTGGACATCAAGATGCTTCGTATCATTGGCGACCTGAACCAGGATTGTAAAAACCTGGCGTTGATGCCGGGAGCGTCCGGAGGTCAGTCGCATCTGAATGTGGTCGAGGAGAACAATCCGGATGTGCTGATCGTTGGGGAGGTTCATGAGTGGGAGACGGCGGAGTACATCCGCGACAGGAACATGGAAGGGAAGAAGACGGCGCTGATCATCTTGGGGCACTCGGTGAGTGAGGAGCCGGGGATGGAGGTGGTGACAGAGTGGCTTGTTCCAAAAGTTCCGGGCATCAAGGTGACGCATTTGGCGTCGGGAGATCCGTTTGTGTGGCGGTAGGCGTTAGGTTTTCCTTACAATCTGAGAGTGATTAAGACTGAATGTTTTTCAGCACGGGGAAAGGAACATAGATTTCGTATGCTATGGAAACAGAAACCCTCCCATCCCGCTCCCTCCGTAAAAGCGAATTAAAACCCCTCCTCGTCAGGCAGATGAAGCTCGAGCAACCCGACTTCCGCTTCTTCACTTTCGCTACTGGCGTCTTTCACTTTCAAAGACGACGCGACTTCGGTGATTATGACCTCCGCGAAATGCTCCACCTCGTGTACTCATTTAACGATCGTGTGATGCAGGCGTCGGTCTCCTCCCGACTGAACCCCGTTCATACTCTCAACCCCATTTATAACAACGGTCTCATAAATCCTCACATCGATCTTATTGCTCTCAAGGCCGGCACCGACTCCGTTCCTGCCAGCGGAATGACCTACCAGTGCGACGGAAGTGTCGATGGCACCCGGGATATGGTGAGCGCTGTTGTGGCTGACTTCAAAAACTCCGGGATCCGTTACCTCGACCGCCGATGGGACGAGCTTCAATCCAACCCCTTGATCACTGCCGGCATCGAGATCATTAAGTCATGGGACCACGACCGGACTATGCTCGGCAACGAGCTGCAGGCACAACTTAAAAAAGCAAAATTCAGGATCGATCGCATCAGGCAACCGCTTCTCGTAGATCTTAAGGTGCGCCTCGAGTCTGTTCCCGGACAATCGCACGAAGCGAAGCAGGGCATTCCCCGCCTCGCCTTTGACTTGATAGAACTATATTGCAGTCGCAGGATCGCCGCGTACTGACCATCATTCATGGAAATCTCGGTTTCACAAGCACCACTGAAAGAGCTGGGAACACTCCGCAGTGAATTTCTCTCCGAGAACAACATCGAGTTTTGTCTTGATAAATGCCACCTCTACGGTTGGGCCGACACCTATCTGTTCACGATCGACGGTGTGGTCGGCGGTTATGGTTCCGTGTGGGGAAAAGATGATCGCAAAAACCGTGACTCGATCTTTGAGTTCTACCTGAAACCGCTCTATCGCGACCAGGCGACCGCAGTCTTTACCGCATTCATTTCCACCTCGGGAGTAAAACACATCGAAGCACAGACGAACGACAAGTTCCTTGCGCCGATGCTTTTCGAGTTTGCTGAAAAGATCTTTGCCGAATCGATCCTATTCGAAGAAGGCTTTCAATCTTCGATCGGGCTTCCCGGAGCGGAGCTGGTGCGTAAAGGCGAAAACGATCCGAAGAACAGGGATCAGCAGTTTGTCCTGATATACAAGGGTGAGGAAGTTGCATCGGGCGGGTTGATGCTCAATTATAATTTTCCATACGCCGACATTTACTACGGTGTCGAAGAGAAACATCGCCGTAAGGGATTTGGAACGCTGATCGTCCAGGAACTGAAAAAGGAAGCCTATAAAATGGGACGGGTACCGGCCGCGCGGTGCGGCGTAAACAACACGGTGTCCAAACGTACCATGATGAAAGCGGGCCTGAAAATTTGCGGATGGCGGCTGGTCGGTAAGATCAAAGAAGAGTAGACCCCGCCCGTAGGCACGATCCACTCTTCCAAATTCAGAATAATTCAGAACTGCATCAACGCCACTTTATGTCCCCACAGAAGTCCGAAATAAGTGATCAGGTTATTGTCACCGTTGAACAAAACGTACACTTTCTCCTCGTCCAGCTTCAAGACGTACAGGTCGTCGGTTTCGACGGCGACAATCTTGTTATTTGTATGAAGCTCGAATGCGAGCGGAACATACCCAGTGACTTCGGCGGCCGGACCTTCTATTGGCTTCAATGGCTTTCGTGTCTCCGGATGATCGGTGTATTTGTACACTTCGATACGACCGGCGGGGATCTTTTTCAGAGACTCACGCAGCAGGTCATTCCATCCGGTTGCGGTTTGCCGGACGGTGTGATCATGGAAATCGCCTGCTGATTCAAGGTATAGCTTGAATATTTCTCCGTCGGATTTCCCGCCCTGGAGATCCCGGGCAAACTGCCGGACCGTTTCGATCCGCGCTTTCACTTTGTCTTGCGCAAAACAGATCTCTGCCGAAGCGAGGAAGCAGATTGAGATCAGTGCGATGGTTGGCTTGTTCATATTTGATTTTTAACACCCGGAGTCGATGGGTGCGTTTCCTCCGTCGTTATCGTGGACTTCCGCTTTCCCGGGAATGTCGAGTGTCCGAAGATCCTCACCGAGCTGTCCCGGGCATAACCCGCCGCCACCCAGCCAGCTGTTGCTGTTTTCGGGAAGTATAAAGCCGGCAGCCCGGCAGGCATCAACGACAAAATCGGTGCAGTTGAACGAGTTGAGATCATAAATTGCCGGCAGGTGATTGTTGGCGTAGTTCAGGATCTGCGTCACGTCCATGGCGGATATTGAAAACGACAAGCTGACATCATACTCGTGACCCGAGTCGTTGACGAGCACGCCGTTATCACTCGTCTCTATAGGCGAAACTCCGTTTTCCGGGTAGTAGCCGAAGACCCGCGTGTAGGTTGTGCTTCCAATAGTCTGACTAATGGAAAGCCAGGAATGACCGACGTCCGTTCCGTAAACAGGCGCGGTGCTACCTGCCTTCGGCTGATCTACATAGATTGTAAGGGTTGCCGGTCGCGAGGTTTTGAGACAACGGAAATATAGATTCCGGTTCCGGATGATCGACGCCGACGACTCTCCGCCATAATTAAAGTCCGGTCCCGCTTCCCAGGCTCCTGACCATGCATCGTAAATGTACAGCAGGTCGTCGGGACCGGTGAGTGACTTATTATCGGCGGGCGGGCCGTCTGATGACAAATATGGATAGCTTAAGCGGTGCGATTGAACGACAGCTTCGGGTAACACAACCAGGTAGACCGTCCATGCTCTTGATGCATCGTTGTAAAGGTAGGTTGTGGTCTTTCCGTCGGGATCGGTGAAGATGTACCGGTCGCCCGCAGCTGCATACGTGGGGAATGACGGGCCATATGCATCGGCGCCACTACCGCCGGCACCGCTACAGTTGGTCCTTCCTTGCATTCGCACGGAAAGGCAGCCGCCATCACAGGTAGTTGTGAGGTAGGCCTCGGTTGTACTGCTGCCGCCTCCGGCGTAGTGATAGGTAGTGACAAGATACCAATCGATGCAACCTTCGACTCGGCCCGACTTATTTCCTTTACTACTCGACCTCACCTGGGCAACACCGTTTGATGCAAGCCGGCCGTTATCGATCTCGTTAAAGAAAAGGATATCCCCGTGAATAGAATAATAAGAGATCCGGCCGTTGTAGGTCTGCGGGTCAAAGCGACGGGCATATATTGACAGGATCATTTTATCGTGATCGGCAGCAGCGTTGCTGAATACAACGAGATTCGACCGGACGATCTCTCCGTGTTGAATAAAGAACAGTGCTTTGATGATGGAGCCGTGTTCGAAATCGATCTTTCCGATATTTGCGATCAACACATCCTCATTGTTTGTAAGAATGTGACGTGTTATGTTCGGATAGTCGATCGCATTTTTCAGATCCGACAGTTTGTAAGTTTCGGATCCCGTTTCCGATTGGATGTGCTCGAAATAGTTTTCGATCGTGGTGCGATAAGGAGACTCAGGAAAATCGGGTTTCGCAACTTCCGTTGTTTGATCCTCGCGGCAGGAAAGTGCTAAAGCCGAAACAATAAGCATAGTAAGTCCGGTTCTTAAAAGGTACGGTCTCATAAGAGTGATGATTTAAGTTTGAAAAATGGAGGGCTTTCGGGGCGCGCGCTACGATAGCAATCTCTTATGACAATGTTAGCTGCGAAAAGAGGGAAAGTAAATTGATGATAATCAACAAAGGAATTTCTTGATCAGTGTCATGATCAACGGAGGCGAGCACGTAGTCTGCTCAGGGTTTCTGCTTTCATACCGAGATAAGAAGCGATGTGTTTTAAGGCCACCCGTTGAAAGATCTGGGGATCGCTGGCAAGCAACGATTCATAGCGCTCCCGCGCGCTCTTCATCCTCATCGAATACACCAGCGCTTCATTCAGTATATAATAGTGCTCGGTAAGAAAGCGTGTGACGTGATTGAACTGTGGGTATTTGTCGTGCAGCCCGGCAAGGGCGTCGTAACTGAGAGAAGTCAGGACGGAATCTTCCAGCAGTTGTATGTTTTCAAAGCTGGGCTTCTGACGAAAGAAACTGTTCACGGAAAAGATCAACTCATTCTCACGAATGAACCGGGAGGTCACGTCGGTGTCGTTCTTAAAATAGAATCCCCGCGCCAGTCCTTTATCAATAAAATGGATCTCTTTGCTGATCGATCCATGTTGAAGGAGGAGTGTTTTCCTTGGAAGGTGTTTCTCGGTAACGCCTGATTTAAGATCGTCCCAGAATTCGATGGGAAGAGGGTGGATCTTTTCGAACATGCTGTAGAGAACGGTCATGGCAACGGATCGCATGCAGCGAACGGCCAAAAGTACAATGGCGACCTATCGAAGGTCAATTGTTATCAACCGGCTTCGTAAGGATTTCCGGTCAGAGTCGGTCACTTATCCTCGACGACAAGGAATGTCTCATAGCGGACCTTCTTTCCCTTTTGAGTCATTCCTTCTATCACCACACGATATTTTCCGGGAAGGTCGGACGTGTAGAAGCTGAACTGCCCTTTGCCATCCGAATAGGCGCGGAGGTTGTTGTTCCAATATAGTGTCGAGCGGAAATCACCTTGACTGTGGTCCTCCGCCTTATCAGAATAGTCGGGCCCTGTGAATCGGTTCGGCGTGTCGAAGCCTTTGATATAGATTTCCTGAAAGGTTTTCCTGTCAGGTGCGCCGTTCTTCCTCGTGAACACGGATATCAAGCCGTTCTCACCCATCGAGCCGATATACGAGGCTCCCGTGCTGCTGATCTCGATCCTCTCGATCGTCTCCGGTATCATGCGCATCAGGTAGTCGCCCACGGTCTCGTCCGGTCCCATCTGGATGATGCGGTTATTTACCGCGAGCGCCGGTTCGGGAATGGCGCCACGCATACTGGTACGGAATCCGCCACCTCGTTCAGAGCTATTACCGGATGCTGAAGTCACTATTCCCGACAGCATCTTCTGCGGCCGGGTGCTTATATACATCCAATGTATACCGTCGAAGTCGAGACGATAGTTCGGCGACTTTCCTCGCAGAAGTGTTTCTATCGATCCATAACGTGAAATGTCTTCGCCACTGATGACGACCTCGCCCTTCCCATAGGCATTCGGAGTCTGCCGTTCGGGGTCGAGCAGCCTGGTTGCCTTAACATCCACATTCGAAAGGAGCGTGGCATCCTTTGGTATTTCATAATTGGAAAGAACGCCTTGCATCTCGCTCTTTCGTTCGAGTGGAATATTTAGTGCGGGAGGAAACGAAACGAGTACATGATCGCGTGAACGGCTGATCTTGAATTGGCCAAACGATTCCTTGGCCCGCAATGCCTGGAACGAATATGCTGCGGAGTCCAGGATGTCCAGATCGACGATAGAGAACGATCCCTCCGGCGACGTCTTGATCTTGTGTACCTCCTCAAAGGTGCCGCGGATGGCGGTAACATCGGCCGGCAACGACTTTTTCGTATCCGTAATGAATTCACCTTTCACGGTCACGCCGTATTCTACACGGTGCGAGAAACCTGAGGCGGCGTTAAAATCCTGCGGGATGACGAGGTCTTTTCGAATATCTTTAGCCGACCAGTCCACATCCGGTATCTGGGTTTGATCTGTGACGGATACCGAAAAATTTCCCTTAACCGGTAGATTGTTTTCAGTTAGAATAATATTTGCAATCACCTTGTCACGCAGGCCATAGGTCTCTTTGTCGAACGTTAGCTCGAGATCATCGGTATTCTTGATGCTCTTCGGTGCTGCGGCCGGTATTACTTTGTCGTAAATGTCGAGCACGGGAATGATCTTCTTGAAGTATGACGACTCGCCATAGTTTCGCATCCAGTTTGTATAAGCGACGAGCATATAGGTGCCGGGCTTCATAATAGCCGGGATCCTGATCTCGCCGGCAACTCTGCCGCTATCGATCCTCAGGGTTTTCGACAAAACTGTCCGGCGCTCAGAATTAACAACGTCTACGTAAAGGACGCGGCTCAGCGTGTCGGCCATACCGCGAACACTGTAATCCATATATCCTTTCACCCAGATCAATTCACCCGGGTAATAATACGGTTTGCTCGTCTGCAAATAGGTGGTCTCGAAAAGACGTTCGACAGTCAGCTGATCTTTAGTCCGGATACGAATAACACTTTTTGGCTGGTAATCGAGCGGCAGGGAGTTTGATAAACGGGCATTCATCATATCGCCCGAGATCACGACATCCTTCGAGTTCAGCGAGATGCCATCATTGGTGACCACGACATACTCGTTCTTCACTTCGACCCAGCTCACCTGGTGACCAATGTCGCGATATATTTGCAGCGCTCCTTGTTTCTCTATAAAATGCACTTCGACACGCCCTTTAAACAGTATCTTTTTTTCGTACATGGAAGCTCCCGCTTCGATCAGGCCATTCACTTTGTACGGCACGACGCTCGTGCTTTTCTCAAGATCCTGTTTGAATGATGGCAACCGGGCAGTGTTCGCGCCGGCCCGGTCGGTATACAGGCGGAAACCATTCTCGTTCACTTTGTCTTCGAGTATTGATTTGAACAGATGCCGTGCTGAGCCGAGGTATGCGGTCTCACGGTTTTTCATCCACGTGCGTGCCTGCTCGGCCGTGGATGCAGGGAGGTCGTCAAAACGGGAGTTGCCTATGATCGAGTACTGCAGCCCATCGGCTTTGAAGTCTTTCAGAAAGTAGGTGACGTGATAGCCGAGCGCATTGTTTCTGATCTCGATCGGCGCCAATGCTTTCGCGGTGAACTTGTTGTCGGTTTCGGAGAAGTCGATCACATACGCGTTGAGGATGCTGCACTCAGTGGCCAGGGCATCGTTTCCAAAGAAGATCTTTTCGAATTTTTTCAACTGTTTCTCCCATGCCTTATCGCGTTTGGCTTTCACCTGCACTTCGTCGAGCTGTTGCTGAAGAGGGATCAGCTTGATGTTTACCCTAACGCTCTCGCCGTCTTTTACCGTAACACGTGCCTGGTACGATTGATATCCGACGAACGAATACATTACTTCGGCGGCGCCGGTTGGTACCTTCGCCAGTGTGAACGTACCGTCAAGGTCTGTTGACGATCCGATCGTGGTATTGATGATAAACACGTTGGCGAAAGGCATGGGCTCCAGCGTTTGAGCATCGATGACGCGGCCGCTGATGGCACCGGTTTGGGCAAAGGAGAGGAGACCCTGGAACGCGAAGAAACCGGCAAAAAGTATTGTCTTCATTGGTTGGGTTAGGCAAGACCGTCAGGTTATCGAAGAAACGGAATTTGGGGGAATATAAGAAGGGAGACTACCCCTCTTTTAGGGGGAATTAAAATCGCTTTTAGGGTTAGTAGCTACAAGCTGTTTTATCAATTCGATTGAAAGATGTATGCCGTTTTTGCCAGCTTGAACAATCCCGAAAACCGGAAACAACGGGCCGATTTCCAGGAGGAATGTTCTTGAATTCGGAACTATCGCATACAGAATTGCCGGGAATCTCCGATATTTATTTGATCCTAAACACCCGGACCAGTTATGAAAAGAGTATTGACCTTCTATCTTTTGGCGACAGCTATTCTCTCAGCTTGCTCATCACCCCAATTCGATCAAAGTATTGATCAGTTGATAGCGCTCAAGCAAGAGTCGAACAAACGCATTCTTCATGATATCGATAGTGTTCTTAGACTAGACGAGGTTGAAGATTACGTTCAGTTGCGCGATAAATTAAAAAAGATGGATCGTGAGGTAAACACGTTTATTGGCGATCTGGACATGATCGCAGATTCGGAACAGGCTGCGTCAGTACTCGACTTCGCAGAAAAGACATTCGCATATAGACTCCAATATCCGATGGAAATTAAGGTTACCGCAGATACACCACCATCGCTGATGAAACTTGCCCTTGTTGACAATGCAAACCTGGTGATGCGTGAGTGGAAAGATATTGTTACATACAAGTTTAATACGATGGCCCCGGCAATAGTCTTCGATAAGATAAATTTTGGTCCAAAAGAACCAGTCACAGGGAGGATCTTCATTGTTGCATACAACACTGATATGAAGCCCGATATTAAGATTGACGGAAAATCAATTCTGGTCAAGGAAGGGGTCGGACATTTCTCTTTTTTACCCGGCGCGGCCCAGGAGTTGCCGGTGGCAATTACGATTGGGGAAACTGTGTTCGAGTCGATGATGAAGCTGAAATAAATGGCTCCTCAAACGAGCCGATAGGATAAAATAAAGCCAGTCACACTTTCATGCAACTGGCTGATTCTTAAGCTCCCCCTCTTGGACTTGAACCAAGGACCCCCTGATTAACAGTCGTTGCTAAAACCGCTTAATTAGCCTGAAAACGAAGATTTCTCTTAACACCAACATACAAAACCCTGCAATTCTTAACACCTTCTCTTAACACCGATTTTTGGTTACGGAGGCTTGCCTGTATTCGTAGAACAATGCTCAAGAATTACTAGTTGACACAAATTCTTTTAACGCATCAATGATTAGATAGGTGGGTGGCGGAGACGGATAACTTACATGCGAGTCGATCCATTCGGAAATGTCAGGACTATTTATAATTAAAGAGAATTCGTGCCGGAGATATTTTTTTAGCCCTTCATTGGCAGAGGTAATTTCATCCCATATCGCGCGCCGATTTTCCAGCACGTAGACGATATCTTCAAAGTCGGGGCTTGTCCTTGGGTCTTGATGACCTCGGCTCTTAAAAGCCTCCAGTTTTGTGGCCAGGAAATGTGGCGGCGTAAGAATCTTGACTATTGTTTGATCGTCAATAGAATACGCGATTGCCTGGCTGTACCCTTCCTCATACCAACGGTTTTCAAAGCCCATCGCAATGTCTTTGGTAGGCATGATGTCCACGACAATGCGCTCATCCCCATTACGGAGCAAGTACCGACATCTTACTCCTGAGTAAATTTCGTCTACGAATCCTCTTGTCCGTAAGTCATGTTCAAAGTCGGCATGCGCTCCGATACCAAGGACCTCGACGATGGCGTCTACATCCTCAGTGATCCTTGTTGGATAGTTTTCACGATCGGCATACATGGAAATTGTAGCTCCGCCAACGAAGACGACTTTATTATTTAAGTCGGAAAGAGCCTCAGACACTTTCTTTATCCTTCGAAGATTATCTCTGTGATTAGCATTCATTGCGACAGCATCCGGTTAAGTTCATCTTTGGCGATCGCTATTTCGCGTGCACGTCCGACACGGATTACGTCAACAAGAGCAAGCAATTTATATAACAGTGGATCTTCCTTAGCGGCATCGATTTGTTTTTCGTAAAAGGGTTCAATTGATTCGCCCATGAATTCACTTTCATGATCGGCCCAGACGTAGTTGTTCTCACTGCGGATGTGTTCCTTCATAAATGGGTGGGAGTGCGCGGTGAGCATTCCTCGGATTATTCTTCCGGGTTCTTGGGGGAAAACGTATTTGACGCCGTGCGCCAGGAATTCCATTATACTCAGTCGGTTTGGTCGTTTTCTGGAATAGTCAACCAGGCCGGCGGCCTTGCTACGATTGAGGGAAAGGGAGATTTCAGCGGTACTAATCCGCAAACTATTTGAAAGCGGCTGAAGCTGCCAATCGTCACCTTGGATGCTAAAAAGTTTTAGTAAAATCACTACGTCTTGCGGACGCATCCCGTTGTGCTTCCTCATAATTGTGTAAAATTACGGGTTTTTTACAATTTACAAAATGTAAAATGTAAATTTAAGTATGGATAATGAAGTACACGTAATTCACCTAAAGCACCGTCATGATCGGATGAGTCACATCTCCGAGCAACTGACCAGTCAGGGCATTAACAATTATAGATTTTGGGAAGGTGTTATCGATTCTCAGAAATCGTCGCGCGGCATTGCGCAGGCACATCAGCAGATTATCCTGTGGGCTAGAATAGAAGGAAAAGATGAAATCATTGTTGCGGAAGACGACTTGACCTTCACAGGACCAGGTGCGTTTCGACACTTTATTGATTGTGAACCACCACACTACGATTTATATCTGGGCGGGATATCTTATGGAAAGATCAAATCCGACAACACGGTAGATGATTTCGCAGGCACTCACCTATATAAAGTCAAAAGACATTTCTTTGATACTTTCCTGTCTCTCACAGGTGAAAAAGATGTCGATCGTGACCTGGCTCGCCGTGGTAAATTTATTGTATGCAATCCTATGGTGGCCATTCAATGTGATGGTTACAGTGACAATACTCACACGAACCGGATCAACGGACCATATTTCAAAAATCGTGTTTTATGGACGGGTTGGTAAAAAGCACTTAAGTCAAGGGATTACGATCTTCAAATTACGTTGGTCATTCAGACACGATTCGCAATTCAATTAAACGGATAGCCATGGTGAGCTCTGAGACACGAAAGATACTTGCCATTGAATAGAAGGATTGTCCTTTGTAATGTTCAATGGACGAAAGAGCTCGAGCGAGGCCGAATTCAATCTCATTCTTTTTCCATTTGGCTCGCAACTCGCTAACTCGACCTTGGTTCAGAGCAAATGCAGTATCATCGCTTAGAACAAACTGATCGACTCCAAACCTCTCTTTAAAAAATCTCCGAATTTGTTTTTCAGGCATTAGAAAATAGGTACTGAATCGATCAGCTTGCCGCTCTGAAATTGGGCGCTTGCCAATCACTGGAGATCCATCTGACGCACGATCTCTATGAGCTGTGACTTCCTTGTGAAGGAGTGCGTGACCAAGCTCGTGTCCAATTGTAAAGCTCTGAACTTCTGGTGCAAATTGATCAGATACGACAACGAGTTTTTCAGCTTTGTTAATAACACCTGCAACCTCAAATTCTTCATCATCGATTTTATTCAAACCCAATGAGTCCACTCTTTCAAGTTGATAACCGAGTATTTTCGTAAGGACAACGTCTGGTTGCAGTATATCGAGAATAAATTCCGGAGTCCTCTGCTTCCAAATCTTGTCCTTGTATTTCCAAAGCATGTTTTGCAAATCCTTGGCGATTAATTCTATATCTGAATTGGTCAATCTGGTTCCTTCCCACATTCCCGATTGGAAACGCTTCATCCCGATTTCAAAAGCGTTGTGTCTATTTGCTTCATTCTTTAACACCATCATACACTCCTTTGCAATCGCTGTGAATTTTGAGTGTTGAGAAAGTAATTCGTCCGCTTTAACATGGACGTCACCTGTCCATTTGTCGTTTCCTAATGAAAGTAGATTCAGATGGATTATCGAGATACAACCACCTATAGCGCTTACAGCATTGTTAAGGGCGACGGCAGAATCGCCTCGTGCTGACCGAAATCCACTATCGAAGACTTCCTTTGAATAGGTGGCTAATTCAACACAGAGCTTGGCTATCGCTAACGGAGTTCCAGTTGCAATTTTGAGAGCATCGTTGGCTTTTTGAGCCAGCTCCCACCTCTTAGACCGATTTTGCTCGGCATCCCGGGCATCTCTTAGTGGAATCACTTTGCCGAATTGAACAGAATCCTCGACGAACAAACGAGCTAATTCGGGGTAAACTTTAGTTTCAATACTTGTAGCTATTGGTAATAATTTGGTGAGAGCGTCACGGTATTTTGCTTGCCGCTTTGGCTCATTAGTCAGCTTAATTACCGTGAGAACCAATTGTGACGCCATCATACCTTCATAGGCAGTTGCGCTACCTGATCCTGGCTTATGACCCCCTTTTCCAAATTCTTTCAGGAGGTTTCTAGCTGGGAGGTCTAGCAATTTTTCAGGATCGATATGTTCTAATTCGTCTGCCACGATGTGGGTAGTAATTCAAATTTAATGTTATTCTCGTTCGGATACAATTTCGGAGATGTTAGCGCCGTAATGGAATCACTTTGTTGACTTGGTATCCACCAGCTTTTGACCGCTAAATTCAATAGCTGTAACTCTACTGAATATCTTTTCTTATTCGGACCAAGCATTTTTGCGGAACAATTCATGGGGATCACGAAGTTCTAGCATCAAAGGTTGAAATGATAATTGCTATCCATCACCAACGCGGCTCCTCCTAAAATCAAAAGTGAAATGGACCAAGTATTGTAACTTTCTTAATGTTATAGTCGCCCAACAAATAAAATTCTTATGAAACAAGTTTCTGAATGGATCAACCTGAAATGGGTCTGGATTCTAATTGCGTTCGCAACAACGCTCTTTATGCATGTTGGTATCCGTTACTATTTCTGGGACTTGAGCGCAGCCAATTTTAATAACATTGTGACTCCATTGGCGACGATTGCCTCTGTGTATCTCTTCGTTCGATTATCGCTCCAGCAACAAAAATTGGCAGAGAGTCAAAGTGTAACTCCACACTACGAACGTGAGTTAGAGCGAATTCAAAAGTTGATGACGCATAAACGTGGGAGCAACGTTCAGAGTGAGGCCGACTTGTTCAATTATCTGCCAGGTGCGATATATGGGGTCAATCAAAATATTCACTTTCAACTTGACTTCAATGAATGGAAAAAGGGAAACGTCAAGAGTGTGGACTACTATGCCAGCCAAACGTGGTTCAAACAACAACTTGATATTTTCAGGCCGAAGTGTTTTCGCTGCAGAGTATTGACGAGGCAGTGAAGTTGATAGCGGAACTTGATTCGAGGGAATGTAAACTTAATCCTGAGTCAAAGCGATTCATTAAAGGGCGTTTACGCAATGAAGTACTTGGCGTGTACATTCAAGGAATTCACTTTATCGGTGATGTGTATAAGATATTCATTGTTAAAGACGGTAAACCTCTTTTTGTACATGTATTACAGACTCGTTATGGCGCATACTACCCAACGCTGATAAAGAATTAAATTTTCTTAGAGCCGATGGCATGTAGTGATGTGCATCAGATTACATCATGAACTGCAACAGGTTTATTTAATGGCATCTTTAAGGTATTTGGTATCAAAGAATAGATTAGGGAACAACTACGGAGTCATATTGGGATCTAAGAAATGAGGCACTACCGCCGTCAGCTAGATCGATCCTATGACAATGCTTACGATCCGGACGGACATTGGTACAGGATGCGTGAATTGATGACCTCCCTAACCTTTGGAATTCGAAGTAAAACACTATACTTTAGCCGTAGAGCCTATTTCAAGGTGCACCTAAGTGCTCCCTGAATGGGCTTTTTTTGTTCACAAAAACCAATTTGGATATGCTAGAAGTGACCGGACTGACTGACGATTATTCATTAGATTTTCAATCCTAAGATACGGCCTCAGTGGACACCACAATGGAACAAGCTGTGCCGTCGCCCTCAATCCATTCATTGATCCCTCTTGATTTGAGCGGTCGATATGCCAGGGGCGGTTTTACCTACCAAGACCATATTGCTGCATGTCTGTGCATGCAAATGCTCGAGGATGATCGCATCTCTCAAGTCTGGTTTGAAACTGAGGATGACATTACGATCATATGGGAGGCTAGAGGTATTGAAACTGTTGAGTTCGTCCAAGTAAAACATGAAGACAGGAAGTCCAGGTGGTCGGTTAGTGCCCTTTGTGCTCAGAAAGATGGCGCTAAATCAATATTTGAGAAATCATTGGCAAACGATCGATGTAAAGAAAATGTTCAATTTCGAGTTGTCACGTCATACGATGTTGATCAAGCATTAGACGTATTAAAACTTCCCATTGGAGGTGCATTTCGTGTCGCGGAATTGACAAAGGAAACACAAGTCATAACTGAAATTGCGAAACACTTGCCAAATGCTTTGTCACCGAACGGAAATGGAATCGAGTTCTGGGTAAAAAATTGTTGGTGGGAAAAATATCCCGACACAATTGAAAACTTAATTGCAAAGAATAAAATTTGCCTTGAAAAAATATTAAACACGCACCCTCAACATGCCTTTTGGGACCAAAGAGATGAATTGTATCAACAGTTGCTTGGTCTGGTCAAAGATGCTGCGACGGTGCCTATTGCACACGATCAAGCGCTGTCAAAAATAACGAGGGCGGCATTGCTTTTATGGTTTGATGTGAACTTGAAGAAACTCCATGCACCAAAGGGAGGAACCGAAAATTTAAGGAGGAAGCTAGCGGAAGCGGGAATTGATGAACCTCTTATCAAAAGAGCCGAGCAGCTTAAATGGGACTACATGAAACATAAGCTCGACTCCGATTTTGTTAAAGGCAAACAAGTTCAAAAGTTGGAGGCAGATATTTCCTCGCTTCTCTTTGACCTTAAGTTGCAACTTGACGCTGGCAAACTGAATCTTGACGGTCCCAACTTTCTTTTGAAGTGTAAGGACGAAATTGAAGGCAAAGTTCCTCTTCCACAAAATCTTCAGAAAGACGACGCTATAGCATTCATGTTTGATTACACAAACAGGTGTCTCCATCGGTTTATAAGACCAAGCAAATGAAATCATTAAAAAAGATTGGTTCCACTCCTGCCGGTGTCAGTTTACTCTCCGATGATCTAATAGAATTTCACGCGGGGCGGATTATGCTTCTTATCGGGTATTGTGGCGTCAAAAGCCGGAAGGACAAATCAATTCGCATCGAAGGATTAACGAAACTTGCGAAGCTGGATTTTTTTCTACGCTATCCTGAATTTTTTAGAAAAGCAGCTACCCACTTAAATAATCCAATTGAAATAGTTGGGGACGCTCCGATTGAATCGAAAATGATCAGGTTTCATTATGGCCCATGGGACAGTCGTTACTATCAAATTTTGCCATTTCTAGAAGCACGAAACGTCCTAAAGATTGTTAAAGAAAACACCACATACAATTTTGTCCTAACTCAAACGGGCATTGATGCTGTAAACGAATTAACGAAACTAGAACAGTTTAATGATCTGATAGCTAACATTAAAACAATTAAGAAAGTCCTGGGTGGACTAAATGGAACTACTTTGAAAAATCTGGTATACAACCTCTTTGAGATCGAGGTAGCGGATAAGAAGTTAAAGGAATCGATCAGCTATGAGTTATAACATTTTCATTAATGAATTATCCCGCGTTACTATTGATGGTGAGATTGAAACTCTGACTTTCCAAAGAGGAGTGAACCTCATTCTTGGCAACTCGAATTCTGGTAAAACAGTCTGGCTTAAAATGCTTGATTATTTGCTTGGAGATCGGGGAACGATTGAGGAAGCCTTAGGTCAGGAAACAGGACTTGTTGCTAAGTATCGCGCGGTTATCGCAAACGTAACTATTGGTGACAACTCTTATATATTGGAGAGAGATTGGCATACTCCAGGCAATCGTGGAAAAATCAAGGTCGGCGAGGGAGTTTACATTTTAGCAAATGATTTCTCTGAATGGATGTTTGATAAATTGACGATACCGCAAATCAATATTCCAAAGGGAAATCCCTATATCAATAACTGGATTGAACTAAGTTTTCGGACGATGCTCAGACACATCTACAGGCAAGAACGATTTTGGCAAGATCTGGCAGATAAGCAACCGGATTTTGAACAGTATGCCGTGATGTGCCAGTTTTTAGGGATTGCTGACCGCATATTCTCAGCAAGCTATGACTCGTCGATTTCGAAGAGTAAGGAGCTTTTGAAGTTGGAGAGTAGACGTGAACAGCTCGAAGAAATTCTGGACTCGATTACAAGGAGCATGACCGCAAATGAAGACGCAGATCGGATAAACTTTGTCACGAAATCTGAACTTGAACGGGCAATAAATGACCTTTTGAATGAAAGCGAAGCCCTACTACAAAGAAGGAAGGAAGTTTTGGCTGAACTGATGGATAAGGTCAATCAGAATAAAGACAAACAGGATGTATTGGAGCTCGAAATTTTAGACAGACGAAAATTATTACTCAGTGAGCTTGAAATACTCGAAGGAAATCGGGGTGAAATGCGCGAGCGAATCGCGTCATTTAGAAGCATTGAAAGTAAAGTTGCCTCAGAAGTGGAAAAATTGTCACGTTCGCAGGTTTCCGGGCTTATCTCCGATTTAAAAATTACGCATTGCCCTGCCTGCGATCAAGAAGTTGAAACAACGCTTACTAATGATGGCGAGTGCTTCCTATGTCATCGGCACACAGTAGCAAACAATGCGGATTATGCTGAAAGAATTGAGTTCGAAATCAATCAATTGAGCTCAGAAAGGAAGGAGCTTAGTGAAATTTTGGTCCGTTACAACCAAGACCTATTGAAGCTAGATTCACAAAAGGCCCTCCTGAATGAACAGCTTGCTCTTATTGAGCGACAACTACGTCCTTTACGACAAGAGCTTGCCCCTCTAATGGACGAACGCGTTGGTTTTATAGATACTGAGCGTGGAAGAGTTACGGAGAAGGTTGAAAATTATAAAAGACTTCTTCAAAATTTTGAGGTCAGGACAAATTTGATAAGCGAGATTGATCGATTGACTGGGGAAATCAATGTATTCGAAACCGAGGCAGAAGCTCTTACACACAACGTTGACTATGAACGCTTAGGTTCTATTCTTGAAGATGGAATGAATGAATACTTAAATGGCTTGATTAGACAAAATATCTCTGTCTGGCCACATGGGCGTATTCATGTAAGGTTAACGGAAAAAACGTTTGCAATTAGAGTTGGTGACAGATCATGGAAATCTCTTAGCGCTCTTTATCAGGAGTATGTTTTGCTAGCTTATCATTACTCATTATTGAAGCTAACTAATCAAAATGGTTTTCATTACCCCGGACTTTTGATAATAGATTTCCCACCGCAATTTGGGGAGGAAACAATGCGGCTCGATACGCTTGATTACATCATAGTTCCTTTCATTTCTTTATCGCAGGCTGATAGTTACCAAGGCGTTCAGGTCATCTTTTCCGGAAAGACGATCAGTGATCTGGAATCTACAAACGTCATTCACCTTGGTGAAATCTGGACCAGTCCTGATACTCAGTAAATTCCGCGAAACCCTGAATAGCAAACGTTGGCTTGATGAAATGTCATTTTTTAGGAAAGTATGGTAGTAACTAATTTGGAGAAGAAGATTTTGGAATTGCAGAAGACTTGCGCTGTATATGAGCCGCAAGAATTTTCAACATTTATCGCTGGAGTAATTCTTCAGATCGGCACTCGCAATACTAATCCGTTTTTTAAAAATTTGATGTCGCCGATGAGGCAACTATTCTACCTCGCGTACTTGAATTTACAATTTAACACCGGTGAGGGCAAGGTTGGCTTCAGCGAAGCGGAATGGAATCAAATGACAGCTCTCCTTCATGAGATAGAGATGGAGTACTTTTATTTATTGGGTTATCCCAA
Source organism: Cyclobacteriaceae bacterium (assembly GCA_035318625.1). Taxonomy (GTDB): domain Bacteria; phylum Bacteroidota; class Bacteroidia; order Cytophagales; family Cyclobacteriaceae; genus ELB16-189. The sequence goes on along the minus strand of DATHEL010000007.1, from coordinate 265,585 downwards.
AGATGGAGGGGAAACGCGGGAAGAGATTCAGAAGATTTCGGTAACGATGCCTACATTCATGAATTATTATTTCAATGGTCCGATGGCTTATGAGGAGCAAGAGATCGAAAGGATTGAGACTATGTTTAAGACCTTCGAAGATGAGTTAGTGCAGGATTGTCAATTGAGACCGTCTGATTTTCTGGATTTCTACAAGCGATTAAATGTGATCATAAACCAGAATCTCAACACAGCATTAAAATTCTTGGACCCGAAGAAGTGGCAAGCTTTTACGAAGGAATGTATAGAGAAAGGCATAACAAACCCGAAGGATTGGATAAATGAGGCGAAAGAGGAAATCTACGGATCTGCGAATTTGATGAAGAATCCAGGAAGTTTCCTGATCATTGATCCGTCTACACTTGAACTAACATCTTTTGAACAAACGAAATGGACCAAAATTGTTCCAATGTTCACCTTTGGTGCCATCCCACCAAGCGATCTGATTTACTATACAGATGACAACAGATTGATGTCTCAGCCATTTGTATCGTTAGCAGAAGGTAGATTTCTCCCGTTCTGCCTTAAGCAGTTCGTTCATGCATCATATCATTTTCTATTTGACAAATGTTCGACTCTCGATCAACAGCGTTTACTAAAATCCCGAGACGAATATGTTGAGAGAAAAGCTCAGGAGATCTTTCGCAAATTGTTTCCAAGGAATGCAGTATTTTATACTAATTATAGTATTGATGAAGGTCAGAGCGAACAGGATATTCTTATTCTTTTTAAAAAGGTGGCAATAGTAATTGAGGTAAAAGCCTCGAATTACCGGGCGCCGATGAGGGATGCTTTAAAGGCTTTTGAAAAATTGAAGTCTGATTTCAAAAAATGTGTTCAATATGGGTACGAACAAGCCGCTAGAGTTGTAAAAGCTTTCAGCGATCAAAGAAAGGTGAAGATCATCGATTCAAAGAGAAGACTTTTGTATGAATTGAATTCCGACGGGTATCAAGTGTTTTCGGTTGTAGTGACCTACGAGCGCTATGGTCAAATTCAGACTAACCTCGCGGATATGCTGGAACTTGATGATGACGCTCGGTATCCTTGGTGTGTTTGTCTGGACGACCTGGAGGCTTTCATATTAACATTAGCGAAGCGGAGCGATAGAGTGCACGCATTTCTAAGATTCCTTAAGCACAGAGAGGATTTTCACGGTCATCTATTGTGTTCTGACGAACTGGAACTATGTGGATTGTTCTTGGAGGATAGCGCTCACTTCGTTCGTTTGAGTCAACGACAGGAAACAGTTCTCACCGAACCTCACTTAACGAGGCCAATAGAGGAGTCGTATCGAAAGGGAATGGGTTTTAAGCATGAGCGGTTTCTCAAGGAGAAGAGAAGCGGTAAGATCGCATTCTTATATTCTAGTAATGAAGAACGACAAGCAAAACGTTAGTGACAAAGGGCAAATATTAGTATTCAAATCAGTCCTGTATGAAGCAGTTCGCACTGGCTTTATTTTTTGACATAGATTGAAGTTATTGACAATCCCGAAACTGAACCATATCATATCGTAGTTGTCCAACCGTATAGATCCGACGCCGAACCGTAATTTACTTAGGTAGTGCTGCAAGATAGATTTGAATAACGGCAATTTAGGTGTAGACAAAATTATCGCCGCCGCCTAATCCAAATTACAATCATTGACTTCTTGGGAATATCCATTGCACTTGATTTCGCGAATTCTGAGTTTGCTCTTGCGAGTTTTATTTCTTCCAGTTCAATGTAGTTGAAGATGCAGACGACAATAATTTATAGCTTGACCCCACGTCGTCCAGTCTAGGACCTCTGACATTTGCCACCCGTTCACATGTTCCAATGATATGATTTGGTCCGGGTGATTCACCCTCATTGAAGGTTAATGGATTTCTGACAAATGGAAATAACCCATCGTTGTGAGTAAGCCTTAAGTTAACACTAAAATTAAAGCAGAAATCTCGAGTATCAGTAACTCTCTAATTTTGCGAGCCTTAGTGATTGGGATCACCTGTTAGAATGTGTCGGACCCCTGATAAAAAAGAGGCAATTACGTCCGTAACTGCCTCGTTACCTTTTATTTGCTCCCCCTCTTGGACTTGGACCAAGGCTAAGAATATGTTAAAGTTGAACGCTGGCGATTATTTCAGCCTGCTATCCCAAATCTTAATCAAGTGACTTGCAAGCATAATTTTTCCCAAGCATCGACTTCATTTACTTCAATGTTCGCATGAGCAATGGGATTTCGGATAGCCATCATTACCCCGGCGAAGATGTCCATATAGCCTTGTTGTATATTTTTATTTGACTCGGAAGAAAGGTCGGTAAGCCTAAAAACGGGGCTTTGGTGAGCAAATGCCTTTCGCATTAATGATGTTCCATCCTCTTCCTTACCAACTACATTGTGATATTCTTTCTTGACCTTGTCGTTGATCTCCTTGAACGCAGAAAGTACGGCATCTGAGAAGTATCCATCTAGGAATTTTTCCATAGAAACATCTTTGATGGCCGGATGAATGAGCGGCCAATGCTTATCACTTACAGCGACAATACCAGGTTTGATGTATCCAGAGGTAACGTCTTCGCCGTGTTTAGCTAAGATCCGTACGTTAAGCTTTCCATTAAAGAACTCCCTAGCTTCCTCCCTGAGGATGTTTTTCACTTCATTGTCAGTCTTGCCGGCCCAATCGACTTTAAGTTTAAAGATCTTGACATAGTCGGGCGTTCGAGTGTGAAGACGAATTCCGTTGATCAAGACAGACTTTGTATTTGAATTAATGGCGTTCGCAAAGTGATCGACAGTCTCGTCGTTGATCACTGTTGCGTATTTATTTTTCCCATTGTTGTGACTTTTCGAACGCACGACAATGTTAAATCGATCCTTCATCATTTTATGGCCAGATAGATCATAACGAAATTAGTTCAGATGAAAAAAACCATGAGTGCTCATGGTTTATTCTTTATCATTTTTGATTCAAAAGTTTCCAATAGAAAAGTAGTCATTGCGCCGGAAAGATTGATGGCGAGTTCAGCATGTCGAGTTGCAGGCCGGACCTGACTGATCTTTTTTCCATGAGAATCGCTTAACTTATTTCGCATTGCTCCAAGTCCCTCAACTACCGTTTGACATCCGCCTAAAATTTGTTTGAAGATTTGTTCTGTGTGTTGATCTGGCGCCAAGTTCAATCCGTCTGCTGTAAGTTTATAAAGTTTTGGTAACTCCAGGTCATCTTTGTAGGTATTTCCAAGTTTATCGAGGATATGTTTGCAGGTTGTTTCAATCAGCGTTCGTGCAGAGGTGATTGCACCTTCTGGATCATCCGCGCTGCGTTTAAGTGCCTTTCTCCATTCCTCGTTGATAAGTTCTAAATTGAATTTTCCAATCTTGTGAGTTAAGTCTTCAGCAACGACCTTTTTCTTACGTTCAGCGTAGCGCAACGCTGCCTCAAATTCAGTCCAGAGATATTCTCTACGTTCCTTATACGTTTGAAATTTGCCTTTTATGAATTGCCAGAACTGATCTACACTTCTGTTGCTCACCACAAAATTTGGGATCAGGTCTTTTAACTCACTGATTTCAATTATCGCTGTTCGTTGCGTTTTGTATTCATCATCTGAGTGAGAGCCACTCGTTGCTACGTTGACAAGCAAATTTTTGAAAGTGTCGATCTGAAGATAGAGATCGTTCATTGTTTACAGAGGAGTGTTAATAAAATTAATAGGAATAACCAGCCGCTCAAAAATCCGTCCTATCAAGAACCACGGAACTCAAAATTACTTCGGGACCACCTGATGGAATGCAAATGGGATCCCAGCATAACTACCTCATTATCAATTTAAACTTCTATACCGACTTTTCCATCGCATTAAAAAAAGGCATTCTCTTAACACCTTTCTTAACACTAAAAACACAAAAAAGGCAGCCACATCTCTGTAACTGCCTTACTATCAAGCTCCCCCTCTTGGACTTGAACCAAGGACCCCCTGATTAACAGTCAGGTGCTCTAACCAGCTGAGCTAAGGAGGAATCGGGGTGCAATAATACATCATTCGGGCCAAAACTGCCATCAAACGATATTTTTTTCAACGATTTTCGGGGAAATCCGAACAGATTCCCAGTCTAGTCGTATATTTACTTTGCAATTAAAAGTACTTTTTAGGATGAAAAGCCAGCAGGAAATTACCGACGATCTCGCCTCCGTCCGGTCGATGATGGAGAAATCATCAAAATTCCTTTCACTTAGCGGACTGTCAGGAATACTCGCCGGCGTTTACGCCCTCGCGGGATCAGCCTTCGCCTACTTTCTCTCGATGAGCATGCGCGTGCCCAACTACCGAACCGGGAGCGACTACCACATCATACGGAAAGCGCCCGACCTGCTTTGGCAACTGGTCGTCATCGCGCTCGGTGTCTTCGTGATCTCGATCGCCACCGGCATCATCCTCTCCAGCCGCAAAGCGCAAAAGCAGGGGCAAACACTCTGGAACACTTCCACTTATCGCATCATCGTCAACCTCATCATACCGCTGGCCACCGGCGGCATCGTCATCGTCACACAGATCGTGTACGGCAACTTTGAGTTCGTCGCGCCCGGCTGCCTGGTGTTTTACGGACTCGCACTCATCGCCGCCAGCCCCAACCTCTACGAAGAAGTGCGTTACCTCGGATACTCAGAGATCATCCTCGGCATCGTCTGCGGTTTCCTTCCGGGATACGGATTGTTCTTCTGGGCCGCAGGCTTCGGTATATTTCATATATTTTACGGCGCAATCATGTTCCGGAAGTACGACCGCTGATGAAGAACCCCTTCGAAAACTTCGACAAGATCCTCGAGCATCGTATGCGGTTGCAGATTGTTGGTATTCTGGTCGCCAACGAGTCGTATGACTTCAATACGCTCAAAGAACTCCTTCAAACTACCGATGGAAACCTGGCCACACACATCAAAGCCCTCGAGAAAGAAAAATATATCATCGTGCAGAAATCATTCGTCGACCGTAAGCCGAACACGCGCTACAAGATCTCCGAGCGCGGACGTTCCGCCTTCAGAAAACACCTCGACGCCATGGAGGAGATAATTAAAAATCAAAAGAGATAATTTTTTTATCTATTGACTTTTAAATTAAAAGTACTTTTAAAACAATAAACAATAATTGATATGGACAATTTTCCCCTGCTCGACCGGTTCAATAACTGGCTTAAAGAATCGGTGATGGTCAAGCTCTTTTCAATAGGAGTGTTGATGCTTATTCTCATGATACCATCGTTTTGGGTACAAGACCTGATCCGCGAACGACAAGTGCGCGGCGAAGAAGTCATCGCCGAGGTCGCCGAAAAATGGGCCGCCAATCAGACGCTGACCGGACCGGTGTTGAAGATCCCCTTCCGGGACTTCGTCACAGAAAAAGAGTGGACCGGCGATGTTGAACGTACCCGGGTGGTGGAGACAAAGCGCTATGCCTATTTTCTGGCCGATAACCTCACCATCGACGGGACAGTATCGCCGGAGGTCCTTCAGCGCGGCATCTTCGACGTTTCCGTGTACGATTCGAAGATCAAGATCAACGCAACGTTCGGTGACATCGACTTCGCGAAATTGAATGTTTCTGCCGACCAGATATTCTGGAGCGAAGCATCGCTGGTCCTTGGCATCACCGACTTGCAGGGAATCCATGAGAATCCGAAAGTCCGTTCGGGCAGCACCTCATTCACTTCGGAATCTTCCGGGGATATCGGTCTGACCATGGGACAGCATTCGTCGGCCTCGAATTATGATATCAACCGGACCGTCGTCACCACCGGCATCGTTGTGCCATTCGACTGGAAGAGCAAGGATGATATCGTGAAGGAATTTTCGATAGAGCTCGACCTGAAAGGGAGCGAGCGACTCTATTTTGTACCCGCGGGCAAGACAACGACCGTTTCTTTATCCGGCGCCTGGTCATCTCCCAGCTTCGATGGCAAAATGCTCCCCACCACAAGGAACACATCCGGCACGGATTTCAACGCAACCTGGAAAGTCCTTTCGTTTAACCGCCCAATCGCAGACCAGTGGATTGATACAAACGAGGCGTTAAGAGGAACTGAGTTCGGCGTGCGACTTCTGATTCCCGCCGACCAATACCAGAAGAGCATGCGCACAGCCAAGTACGACGCGCTCATCATCTTGCTGGCGTTCACTTCACTGTTCCTGGTGGAGATCACACGCAAAGTGCGCATTCATCCATTTCAGTACATACTGGTGGGCGTGGCGCTTAGCGTTTATTACACGTTGTTGCTCTCGATATCCGAATACCTGGGATATAATGCAGCCTACGCGATAGCATCTGTTGCCACAATAGTCCTGCTTTCGCTGTACTCGACGACATTCTTTAAACAGAGAAGCCTTGTGCTGCTGTTCTCCGCGGTGATGTCGATCTTCTACGTGTTTATTTTTGTGATTATCCAGGCGGAAGATTTCTCGCTGCTGATAGGAAGTGTCGGTCTGTTTATGATAATAGCGGTCGTGATGTATTTTTCGAGAAATATACGGTGGTATAAGGAGGAGGCAATTACGGAATGATTTTGTGAGGACGACAATTGGTCATTGGTCATTGGTATTGAGTATTGGATATTGCTATTGGTATTGGATGTTCGATGTTCGGAATATCGAACACCCAACACCGAATGTCGAACACCGAAGTGACTGATGGCTTTCGAAAAATTGTAAGGAAAACTGTTGAATGAAATCTCTGATTGAGGTCGCTTAGTCCCGAAATTTGTCCGATGAAATACGATCTGGAACAGCGACTAATTCGGTTTGCAGTGTCAATTGTCAAGACGATTGAATCGCTTCCGCAAGACCGCTCCTGCAACCATCTTGCCGGACAGCTGGTTCGTTCAGGGACAGCACCTGCTTTGCTCTATGGTGAAGCCCAAAGCGCCGAGTCCCGAAAGGACTTTATTCACAAGATGAGGATTGGCCTGAAAGAATTGCGGGAGACAAGCGTTTGCCTGAAAATTATTAGTGAAGCAGGATATTCCGGTACGACTGGTTCGTATGAGAAGGTGATCAACGAAAACGTTGAACTAATCTCGATTTTTCATAAAAGCATTTTGACTGCCACGAAGAATCTAACGGAAACGGATGGTCGGATGTGAACCCAATAACACTTCATCATTCAGTGTTGGGTGTTCGGTGTTCGATATTCTGATGATTGAACTTAATATCGAACACCCAACACCGAATGTCGAACACCGAAGTGTAGATCCTTTTATTTTATTTAGGAATCAAGGTTGCTATCCACTCAATACTAAGCTCCGGCCACGATCCAACCACCGGATCTTTCACCGCCAGTCCATATCCGTGTCCGCCATGATCATAAATATGTATCGTGGCGGGCACGTTATGTTTTCGTAACGCTTCGAAGAACATAATACCATTCTCCACAGGCACAACATCGTCGTCGGTAGAATAGATGATGAAAGTCGGCGGCGTGTTTTTATTTACCCTGTTTTCGGTCGACAGTGAATCGATCATCGTTTTATCGGGATTTTTTCCCAGCAGCATCTCGCGGCTCCCGCTATGTGCTTTAGCGCCGAATGTGATCACAGGATACATAAGGATCGCAAATGCCGGCCGCGAATTGAATTTCTCCAGCGGAGTTTTCGGATCCTTGCTTGCGGGCACGTGCATTGTCGCGCACATCGACGAAAGATGACCGCCTGCCGAGAACCCGATAATGCCCACACGCTCCGGATCTTTCGCCTTCGATTTCACCGTCCGGATAGCTGTTGTCACATCGTTGTATTGGTCCGGAAAGCGATGGCCTTTCTGCCCGCCATCGTTCAGCCGGTAGTGGAGGACAAAAGCATCGAACCCATGTTCGTTATAAAATTTCGCTATATCATTTCCTTCGTGGTCGACCGCCAGGTGTGTATAGCCTCCACCGGGAACAACGAGGATCGTCGTGCCGTTCGGCGTCCCTTTTGCCTTGAAGAATTCGATAAAAGGAGGCTCTTTGTCAAAGCCGTCTATCGTTACTTTTTCCGTTGAAGGATAGAGATAGGTCTTCGTTTGCGCAGACCCCAGCGTTGTGACGAGGGCAAAAACAATGATCAAAGATTTCATGCTGATTAACTTCATTATTCGATGTTGGATGTTCGATATTCGGTGTTCTGAGCGTCGGAATATCGAACACCGAACGCTGAACACCGAATCTCGAAGTTAGACGTCTGTCATCAATCTAAAAAACTGTCAATCTAGAAACGGATACCTGTAATCTGTCGGTGACACAAAGGTCTCTTTGATCGTCCTCAATGATACCCACCGCAGCAAGTTCACTTTCGCGCCCGCTTTATCATTCGTACCCGATCCTCTCGCGCCGCCAAACGGCTGTTGTCCAACGACCGCGCCGGTCGGCTTATCGTTGATGTAGAAATTTCCAGCAGCGTTGCTGAGCTTCTTCGTCGCGAGCTCGATCGCATACCGGTCGTTGGCAAAGATCGATCCCGTCAGCGCATAGGGAGATGTGCTGTCGACCAACGCCAGGGTATCTTCAAAATTCTCCGCATCGTAAACATACAGGGTCAGCACAGGACCGAAGATCTCCTCGCACATCGTCACCGACGACGGGTCTTTCGTAACGATGACGGTCGGTTCGATAAAGTATCCTTTCGACTTGTCGTATTTGCCGCCGGCAATGATCTCGTTCATCGGGTTCTTCCGTGCCTTTTCGATATAGCCGGTGATCGAGTCGAACGATTTTTCGTCGATTACTGCATTGATGAAGTTACCGGGATCTTCCACACCGCCCATCTTCATGCTCTTCAGGTCTTCGACCAGGTATTTTTTCACGTCGGCCCAGAGGTTCGAAGGAACATAAGCTCTCGAAGCCGCGGAGCATTTCTGACCCTGGTATTCGAAAGCACCGCGTCCAATCCCCACCGCTACCGCCTTCGCGTCGGCGCTCTTGTGTGCAAGGATGAAGTCCTTGCCGCCGGTTTCACCAACGATACGCGGGTATGACTTATAATTACCGACGTTATTGCCGATTGTCTTCCAGATATTATTGAATGTCGTGGTTCCCCCCGTGAATTGAATTCCTCCGAAATCACGGTGAGAGAATATGACCTCACCCGCATCCGGCCCGCTTACATAAACCAGGTTGATCACTCCATCGGGCAGCCCGGCGTCCCTCAGTATCTGCATGAATACATTGGCCGAATAGATCTGTGTGTTCGATGCCTTCCATACAACGGTGTTCCCCATCAGCGCCATGCTGGTAGGAAGGTTTCCACCGATCGCTGTGAAGTTGAACGGCGTCAACGCAAACGTAAATCCTTCCAGGGGCCGGTACTCGATGCGGTTCCAAACGCCGGGACCGGATACAGGCTGTTCGTTATAGATCTCCGTCATGAAGGCGACATTGAAACGGAGAAAGTCGATCAGCTCACACGCCGAATCGATCTCTGCCTGGTATGCATTCTTCGATTGCCCGAGCATGGTAGCAGCATTCATCTTGAAACGGTACGGACCGGCAAGAAGGTCGGCTGCTTTCAGGAAGATCGACGCGCGATGTTCCCAACCCAATTGCGACCAGAGCTCTTTCGCACCCAGCGCCGCATTGATCGCCTGCTCCACGTGGCTCTTGTCGCCCTGGTGATAATAACCAAGAACATGTTTGTGATCGTGAGGCGGCGTAACGGCTTTCTTGTTGCCGCTCCTTACTTCTTCGCCGCCGATATACATCGGTATGTCTATGACCTTCGACCGCGCTTCTTCCAGCGCTTTTTTTATTGCGTCACGTTCCTGCGAGCCGGGACCGTATGATAATACTGGTTCGTTTTTGGGAAGGGGAACGTGGAAGATTCCTTTAGGCATATATTATTTTTTTATAAGATAGTTTGCAATTCTTTCAGACTGCTGATCTCGTATGTCACTTGTTCAGCGTGCGGAAGCTTGTAAGGGTTATAATACACGGTGTCTACCGACGCATTGCGTGCGCCCGAAATGTCGGTCAGCAGGTTATCGCCGATCATGATCGAGTCAGAACAGGCAAACCCGTTCTCCCGAAGGGCGAATTCGAAGATCTCCTTTTCCGGTTTCTTACTTCCTGCCCGCGCCGAGGTGATGACACCCTTGAAATAATCGGTTATCCCCGATGACACCAGTTTCGTAGACTGGATCTCTTCGAAACCATTGGTTATAATATAGAGCGGATAGCGGGGGTGGAGGTAGTCCAGGACATCTTTCGCATGAGCCACCAGGTTTTTCTTCTTGGGCGACTCAGCAACGTACTTCTCCGAGAACTCCAGCGACAAGTGATAGTTGTCGAGACCTGCGTTCAGGAACACGCGGTGAAATCTTTCGTTGCGTATCACTTCTTTGCCGATCAACCCGCGGTCGTAAGCATCCCATATCTCATTGTTGATACGAACAAATCCCTTATAGAAAAGTTCGTAAGGAACACAACCGCGGCCACCGAGCTCGTATTTATCATAAAGCTCCTGCAGCGCCTCTTCGGAGTTCGTTTCGTAATCCCACAGGGTGTGATCGAGATCGAAGAATACACATTTATATTTTTTTGAATTCGTCATGACTGACCGGTGGGTTTTATTTTGAGCTTGTTGAGAGTCAGTTCCCGGTTATTGTACATTGTTTGGAACACCTGCTGGTCTTTCTGGAGCACCGGGTCGCGGCGCAGAAACTGGAATATCTGCTGAATGATGTCGGTAACTTCGTCTTTGATCTGGTAAAATACCCACTGATTAAACTTACGCGTGGTAAGAATTCCGGAATTTTTCAGGTAGATCAGGTGCCTTGAGGTTTTCGTTTGGGTAAATTCGAGTATCTGCTCCAGGTCGGTGATGCACATTTCGCCGTTGGCCAGAATAAGGTTCAGGATACGCAGGCGGGATGGGTCGGAACATGCCCCGAAGATCTGCGACCCCGGCTCTATATTGAAGTGTTTTAACCTCATTCTGGGCCGAAATTACTATAAAACCGCCACCCCTCTAAAAACGTTATCTTTTCAAATATTTAAGGCTATTTAGGGGCCTTATATTTATCTTTGAGTCAGTGAAAATCGTCGCCATTATAATAGTGTTGGCCGGATTGATCGGCTTTTCCGCGGAAGCGCAGAACACCAAAAGAGTGATACAACTTTCCGGTGTCATAATTTCGCCGGACAGCACCAGCGGACCGATCCCCGGCGTCCACATCTATGTTCCCAAGGCCGGCCGCGGTACCACATCGAACAGGACCGGATTTTTCTCGATGCCTGTTTTAGTTGGCGACAGCGTCGTGATCAGCGCCATAGGTTTCGTAAGACAATCGATGGTGGTGCCCAACTACCATTCCGATTTCATGACCATCGTCGTAGAGATGGTGGAAGACATCACATACCTGAGAGAAGTCACCATTATGCCATTCCCCACCGAGGAGGTTTTCAAACAGGCCGTCCTTGCTCTGAATGTTCCTTTCGATAACGGAGTCGACCCGCGAAACATGAATGCAGAGCTCATGGCGCTCATGATGAGGACAACACCAATGGACGGAGCCCAGAATTATAAATATTACATGAATCAGTATGCCAGTTCCGTAACGGAAAGGTTCCAGCCGCGTGTCAATCCCCTCCTGAACCCATTTAACTGGGCAAGATTTTTCAGGGACCTCAAGCAAAATCGTAACGCCAAGTAAGAGGGATCCCTTCTTATAAATGTCTCCTTTACACTTAATCTAAATTAGTATATTTATCCTCATGCCGGGAGACCAGTTTGTTATAGGCGTCGACTTCGGAACGGACTCTGTTCGCTCGGTTGTCGTCAATGCTTCCAACGGCTCCGAAGTAGCCGCCGCAGTCGCTTACTACCCGCGTTGGCGCGACGGGCTTTTCTGCAATCCTTCCGAAAACCAGTTCCGTCAGCACCCGCTCGACTATATCGGCACCCTCGAGTCCACGATCATTGAATGTCTGAAGAAGGCCGGCAACTCCGTGAGTAAGAATGTGAAAGGGATCAGCGTCGACACCACCGGGTCTACTCCCGTAGCAGTCGACAAAACCGGGACTCCGTTATCGCTTATCCCCCAGTTCCGTGAGAATCCCAATGCCATGTTCGTGCTGTGGAAAGATCACACGGCAGTGAACGAAGCCGCCGCTATCAACGAACACGCACAGCAGTTTGGAGAAAACTATTTGCAGTATGTAGGAGGTATCTATTCGTCAGAATGGTTTTGGGCAAAGCTCCTTCACGTGTTGCGTAAGGATGAAGCCGTTCGCACGTCAGCATACTCATGGGTCGAACATTGCGATTGGATACCGTTCCTGCTGACCGGCGGCGACGATGTTTCGAAAATGAAACGCGGTGTGTGTGCGGCTGGTCATAAAGCCCTCTGGTCAGAATCATTCAACGGACTTCCTCCCGACCAATTCTTCTCTTCTCTCGATCCGCTGCTCAAAGGATTTACAGACAGACTTTTCAAGGATACCTACACTTCCGATAAACCCGCGGGGAGGATCAGTGCCAAATGGTCTGAACGGCTAGGATTACCCAACGACGTACTGATCGGCGTCGGGGCATTCGATTGCCACATGGGTGCAGTCGGCGGACAGATAGAACCGTATTTTCTTAGTAAGGTCATGGGCACCTCCACGTGCGACATGATGGTGATACCGAAGGCAGAGATCGGCAACAAGCTCGTGAAGGGAATATGCGGCCAGGTCGACGGGTCTATTCTTCCGGGTATGATCGGCCTTGAAGCGGGGCAGTCCGCTTTCGGCGATACGTATGCCTGGTACAAAAACCTGCTGATGTGGCCGGTAAAGAAATTCTTGGGATCAGCATCTGCGGACATTGAAGATAAGATCATTGCAGCATTGAGCGACGAAGCTTCGAAGTTGCCTTTCGACGAGAACAGCGAGTTGGCGATCGACTGGCTCAACGGCCGTCGCACTCCGGATGCCGACCAAACGTTGACCGGTGCGATGTGGGGACTTAACCTGGCCAGCGATGCGCCCGGCTTGTTCCGTGCCTGGGTGGAAGCTACTTGTTTTGGCGCCCGCGCGATTGCAGACCGGTTCAACGATGAAGACGTTCCGGTGAAGGGATTGATCGGGCTTGGCGGTGTTGCAAGGAAGTCGCCCTATATCATGCAAGTGATGGCCGACGTGATGAATATGCCGATACGGATCCATAAGTCGGAGCAAACGTGTGCCATGGGTGCGGCGATGTTCGCGGCAACGGTGTCTGGCATCTATCCGAATGCCGACGAGGCGATGAACGCGATGGGGCAGGGGTTTGATTTGAACTACCGGCCGGATGGAAGCAAAGCGCAGTTATATGAAAGAAGGTATCAGCGATACAGGGAATTGGGAAAACACATAGGTACATTAGAGCTTATCGGCACATAGAATGAGAGATACGCGGTTTGATAAGATTCGCGAGGAGGCATACAAGGGCAACATGCAGCTGCCCGAATTGGGCCTCGTCCTGTTTACGTTCGGTAACGTAAGTGCTGTCGATCGCGATGCCGGTGTGTTTGCAATCAAACCGAGCGGCGTTCCGTATGCCGAATTATCATCCGATAAGATAGTCGTCGTCGACTTCGAAGGAAAGACTGTCGATGGAAAGCTCCGTCCTTCGTCCGACACGCTGACCCATGCGGTACTATACAAACACTGGCCGGACATCGGGGGTATCGTTCACACACATTCCACCTACGCGACAGCGTGGGCACAAGCACAGACCGACATACCGATCCTTGGGACCACCCACGCCGATCACGTAACGGTCGATATTCCCTGTGCACCTCCCATGGATGACAAGATGATCAAAGGAAACTACGAACACGAAACCGGGTTCCAGATCATCAACTGTCTCCGGGACCGCAAGCTGAGCTACGCCGAAGTGGAAATGATCCTCGTAGGCAATCACGCCCCGTTCACCTGGGGTAAGACCATGGACAAAGCCGTATACAACAGCGCGGTGCTTGAGGCAATTGCACAGATGGCATTTATCACCAAACAAGTAAACCCCGGCGCGCCGAGACTGAAAGACTCTTTAATAAAGAAACATTTCGAGCGCAAACACGGCCCCGATTCGTACTACGGACAATAATATACCCGACGCAATGACTGATCTAAAAAAGCTCGAGGTCTGGTTCCTGACAGGAAGCCAGTTTTTATATGGAGAGGAGACTCTCAACAAAGTCAACGAACATTCGCAGGAGATAGTAAAGGAGCTCGGTGCGTCGACAGGTATTCCCGTTAAGGTTGTATTCAAACCTGTTTTAAAAACACCCGAAGAGATCTACCAGGTTTGCCAGGAAGTCAACAGCGCGGCCAACTGTATCGGTGTGGTTGCATGGATGCATACATTTTCGCCGGCAAAGATGTGGATCGGTGGCTTGAAGATCCTTCGTAAGCCGCTGCTTCATCTTCACACCCAGTTCAATCGCGACATTCCATGGAAGGACATCGATATGGATTTCATGAACCTGAACCAGAGCGCCCATGGCGACCGGGAGTTCGGATTCATTATGTCACGGATGCGATTGAACCGGAAGGTTGTCGTCGGTCATTGGAAAGATCAGCACGTTCATGAACGACTGGCCGTGTGGATGAGGGCTGCGGCGGGCTGGCACGATCTGCAGGGCGCAAGGATATGCAGGTTCGGAGATAACATGCGGCAGGTGGCCGTTACGGAAGGAGATAAGGTCGAAGCCGAGATCAAGTTCGGATACTCGGTGCAGGGATATGGCATCGGTGACCTGGTGAAGGTCATCAACGATGTTCCCGATGCTTCGATCACGTCACTCGTTGCTGAATATGAATCGAAATACAACGTGGCAGCGCCGCTTCGCAAGAATGGCGAGCGTCACAGCTCGTTGCGCGAGGCCGCGAAGATAGAGATCGGCATGCGTGCGTTCCTGGAACAGGGGAAGTTCAAAGGGTTTACCGATACTTTCGAAGACCTTCACGGCCTGGCGCAACTTCCGGGTATCGCGGCACAGCGTCTCATGTCGGAAGGCTATGGCTTCGGAGCAGAAGGCGACTGGAAAACGGCGGCGCTCGTTCGTGCCATGAAGGTGATGGGGTCCGGATTGAAAGGTGGCAATTCGTTCATGGAAGATTACACCTATCATTTCGATCCGTCGAACAGGATGGTGTTGGGAGCGCACATGCTCGAGATATGTGAATCGATCGCCGACGGGAAACCGTCGTGTGAGATACATCCGTTGGGTATCGGCGGGAAAGGCGACCCGGTGAGACTGGTGTTCAACTCGGGAGCGGGACCGGCGCTGAATGCATCGGTCATCGACCTGGGCAACCGGTTCCGTTTGCTGGTGAATGAAGTGGAGGCTGTGAAACCCGTGAGTGATCTTCCGAAGCTTCCCGTTGCCCGCGTGTTGTGGAAACCGCTGCCCGACATGCCGACCGGCTGTGCCGCATGGATACTCGCCGGCGGGGCACATCACACTTGTTACAGTCAGAACCTTTCCACCGAACATCTCCAGGACTTTGCGGAAATGGCGGGTATCGAATTCGCGCTCATTAACGCGAAGACCGATCTCTACCAGTTCAAAAACGAATTGCGTTGGAATGAAATTTATTACCGGTAAAGTGTATTTTTAAGCCCGGTTGCAATCATGCACATCAGCAGTTACAAGAATCATCAGAAAATACTAGTTGCAGTCGATTGTATCATTTTCGGCTTCGACGGCAGCCATTTGAAGGCGTTGCTGATCAAAAGAGGCTTCGACCCGGAAAAGGGCAAGTGGTCGCTGATGGGAGGGTTCGTGAACAAAAACGAGAACGCCGACAAAGCCGCCGCCCGTGTACTGTACGATCTCACGGGGATGAAGAACATCTACATGGAGCAGCTGCATGCGTTTACGGACATAAGCCGTGACAGCGCCGGCAGGGTTGTATCGATCGCATACTTCGCCCTGATCAATATTGCAGATTACGACGAGACACTTCAGAAAGAACACGAAGCAAAGTGGTTTCCACTAAGCAAGATCCCGCCGTTGATCTTCGACCACAAGAAAATGGTGCTGACGGCCAAGGAGATGTTGCGGCAGAAAGTTGCCAATCATCCCATCGGGTTCGAATTATTGCCTGATAAGTTTACGCTGCCGCAACTACAAAGTCTGTACGAAGCCATTTACGAGAGTCCGTTCGATAAGCGCAATTTCACCAAGAAGATGTTGTCGCTGGGCATTCTGCAGAAGCTGGACGAAAAGGAAAAGGAATCGTCACGCAAGGGCGCGTTTTATTATGTTTTTGATACGGTGAAGTATCAGAGACTGCATTCCAACGGGTTGAAGTTCGTTTAGCTTATTGAAATTCGTTTAGCTCTAAAAACTAAGTGTATGATCAAAAGTTACTTCACGATTGCCTGGAGAAATCTCCTCCGAGGCAAATTTTTCACTGCGATCAATGTTTTCGGTTTGGCCTGCGGAATTTCGGTCAGCCTGCTCATGGTCATCCACCTTCGCCATGAGCTGAGTTACGACACTATATGGCAGGATCACGAACTGATCTACCGGCTAGGCACGAAGGCGTGGGCCAAGAACGCGCCGCTGCTTGCCACGTCGATCAAGAGTCATTTTCCGGAAATGGAGAACACGGGACGTTTCTTTTTGAATGGCTCCAGTATTATCCGTGGAAACGACAAGGTGATACCCACCCAAAATAATTTCTTAGTTGACCAGGCAACGCTGTCGGTGTTCCGGTTTCCATTCGTATATGGAAATTCTGAAAAGGCATTGCTCGATCCAAAGTCGATCGTGATCACACGTGACGTATCGGAGAAATTGTTTGGCAAAGGAGATCCTACCGGTAAAGTAATTGAGGTCGATGACCACCAGGAGTATACGATCACCGGTGTAATGGAGAACATTCCGTTGAACTCCCATTTGAAGATCGAGACGCTAGTATCCATCGAAGGCGCCGACGTTGCTGCGAATACAGGACGTTCGTGGAAGGCCGTTGATATCTACGTGCGTTTCAAGTCGCACGAAGATGCGGCAGCGATGGCTGGAAAACTTCGTGACTACGAGTATGAATATTTCGAGGGTGCCCGAACGAAGGAAGAGCTCGATCAGAACGACGACCACTTTGAGTTTCACCAGGTTGCATCGATACACTTGTATTCACATAGAGAAAAAGAAATGGGTCGCAACAGCGACGTCCAATACATTTACCTCTTTTCGGCGCTGGCGATTTTCATTATCCTGATTGCAAGCATCAACTTTGTCAACCTCTTTACGGCCAGGTCTGTCCGCAGGATGAAGGAGATCGGTGTGAAGAAGGTGATGGGTGCTAGCCGTGCCCAGCTTTTCCGCCAGTTTCTCAGTGAGACTTTTCTGCTCACGGCTATATCGACAAGCGTTGCGGTGTTACTTGGCTTAGTCATGCTGCCATTCTATAATGAGTTGTCGGGATTGGCATTAGTACCGGCCGACCTGCTGAACTCCATCAACCTGCTGTTGCTGGGAGGCATTACCATTTTTATTGCGTTGCTGGCGGGATTTTACCCGTCATTGGTGATTTCCAGGTATAAGATCACGGAAAGCCTTAGCCGGTATGCGTCGGTGGGCACTGTGAGTTTTTTCAAGAAACTACTGGTCACGTTCCAGTTCGTGATCTCATGCGTGGTAATATTGCTCACCGTTGTAGTGTCGCGGCAGATGAACTACATCCAGGATCGCGATATCGGTATGAGCAAAGAGGGTGTAGTGACCGTAAAGCTGTATGGGCAATTGGTTAAGGATATGAACGACCATCCCGGTGTGTTGAAGGACCGGCTCCTGAGGAATAGCAATATCATCGGCGTTGGCATGACGGCGAGAACGATTGGTGAGCGTGTCGGCTATGATGGCTTTGTGTTGACCGGATCGCCGGAAGAAGATCGGCAGGACGTTCGACATCTCAGGGCGGCGGATGAAGGATACGTAACGGCTCTTGGGCTGACGCTGTTGGAAGGAAGGAATTTTCTGTCGGGCGACACTACGACGGGTGCATTTATTATAAACGAGGAGGCCGCGAAGCGGTATGCCAAAGGCGGGAATATCGATGAGCTGATCGGAAAAAGTCTTGGCCATGATCCGCAGAAGGGCGAGGGAAAGATCGTAGGCATCGTGAAGGATTTCAATTTTGTGTCGCTCCACAGTGCAATCGAGCCGATGGTTATAGCCTATGGACATAATTGGATAGACAACCTGCTGGTTCGGGTGGCAGACACGAAAGATCTTTCGTCGACGGTGGAATTTATCCGTTCGGAGGCTGCGGCCTTCACGCCGGGCTCCTTCATCGTCTTTAATTTCCTCGACGACCAGCTCGATCAGTTGTATGAGACGGAGAACAAGATGTTCGCCATCTTCAATTTGTTCTCGATCCTGTCGGTGATCATAGCCATCCTTGGGCTGGTCGCTCTTTCGGCGCATTCCGTTGAAGCGCGTGTGAAGGAGATCGGCATCCGCAAGGTGCTTGGTGCAACGGTTGCCGATATCCTGGTTATCCTTTCCGGTGAATACATGCGACTGCTGGTGATCGCCTCGGTGCTGTCGATTCCCCTCGCGTGGTATGTGGCCAACCTCTGGCTTACGACGTTTGCCTTCAAGGTAGGACTGGCGTGGTGGATGTTCGTTCTGCCCTGTGTGGCGCTCGTTTTGTTCACGCTGCTGATCCTGGTGGCGCAGTCCCTGAAGCCGGCTACAGCCGACCCGGTAGATTCATTGCGTTGGGAATGAGAGAGTGGGCGTTTTGTATTTGAACTAACCCCGGAAATCTCTATAATTGCACCCTCAATTCGGGTTTCTTGCCGGTTTTTGGGGTGGAAACAGGAATTGATCTTCGGGGTGTAGCGCAGCCCGGTTAGCGCATCACGTTAGGGACGTGGAGGTCGGTAGTTCGAATCTACTCACCCCGACTTCGTCCGCCATAGCTCGCCGTTTTGGCGAGCGACGGCGGACTTCGCTCGCGAATCCAAATGCGAATATTGTCAGGATTTGCGGACTTCGTCGGGGCCAGCCCCGACTTACCAACTTACCGACTTCTCGGTAATCAGTAAGGTTTTTTGAGAGTAACTAGAAATGTGGATGCGACATTCGTAAGTATGTCGTATTCATATATTATTGAATCTGTCACTTCAGGAAAGTGGTATTTTGGTTCCTCGACGAACCCGGGTGAAAGGCTAAATTATCACAACAAGGGATGGAACAGATCAACGAACGGCCGTGGCCCGTGGCGATTGATATTTTTACGGAAGTTCGAAACCGAAGTAGAGGCAAGGAACTTTGAGTTTCTTCTGAAAGGCTCACGCAACAAACATTGGATCAAGAAGATTTTTAGTGAGTATTTTCTCTCACAGCCGGCTTGCCCCGACGGAATGAGGCGATAGCCGAATAAAGTCGGGGTAGCGACGCGATAACCTTTTCCTACCTTAACCCACGTTCAACCCGTCCAATCTGATGCCCAGCCTACCCACCTGTAGCAAATAGGCACTTGCAGAAACTAACATCGGGTACACATTATTATCCTCACGGTCATAAATCATATACGCTCTCATCGATCATTGTGGCATTAGATTTCTGCACATCTGTGAATAATCAATTTTTCACTAAAGTAAAAACCATGAGAACAGCAAGCACAAAGGAAAACGAAGGCACCATCACGGGTGTGTTTCGTACCAGGGATGATGCAGAGAAAGCGTACAACTCACTCCTGTCAAGAGGCTATACCTCCGAGCAGATTATCCTGTTGATGTCGGATAAAACTCACCGGGAGCAATTCAAGGATTCAGACCGCAAAACGGAAATGGGCAGTAAAGCAGCAGAGAAAGCGGGAGTAGGATCTGCTATCGGCGGAACCACTGGAGCCATTGTCGGCGCCATAGCGGCAATCGGAACAGCCGTCGCATTACCCGGACTGGGTTTGGTCGTTGCCGGTCCTATAGTCGCTGGACTTGCCGGCGCGGGCGCGGGAGGCATAGCCGGCGGACTGATCGGCGCACTTGTCGGCTCGGGCATACCCAAAGAAGATGCAGAAACATATCAGGGAGCCTTGAACGAAGGCGGCATCGTCGTTGGCGTCGTTCCGAAATCCGAAGAGGAAGGTGTTTTGATAGGAGAAGAATGGAAACGCTACGGCGAAAATGTAAGAGGTATCGACTATTAACTGTCACACCTTTCATGATTAAAAAAAACCAGGTACAGCCTGGTTTTTTTTTCGGAACTTTCACGACAAATTTCTCCGTTCAATTGTACTTACTTCACTCCGGATCACTTTTTACTTCATCCTTTTAATTATTTCTTGGCCCAAGCCAAAAGTTTTTCCAATCAAGTCTTCGTACAGCTGATTACCTTTGGCGCCGTTGGTGAATACGACGATACCTCTTTTTGATTCGGGAAGCAGAATAATAATCGTATTGATTCCGGGGTTACCGCCCGTATGGACCATGGCGTATTCGCCATTGCTTAATCCCTTGATTAGCCTCCAGCCTAAACCCCATTCCTTGTTGTCTGGCAGCTTTGCCTGATTAGTGATCATCTCTTTATAAACAGCTGGAGTGAGTCCTATGCGATTCATCACTCCAATCCCAAATTTTGCATAGTCGCTGACCGTGGTAAGAACCAGGTTGGAAGGATTGGCCTCATACCATGTTTCGAGGGGGAACGGAGAGCCGTCCTCATGATGCCGGTTTGCATACAGGGAAGAATCTACGGAAGCATCCCAGTAGAAGTGGGTATCACGCATCCCAAGCGGTTTAAACAATAATGAATCGACGATCTTTTCAATAGGCCGGTTGAACTTGTGTTGCAGTGCCTGCCGGAGGTATTCGAATCCCTCGCCGGAATACTTCCATTGCGTACCGGGCTCAAAAGCAAAAGCGAGCTTTCCACCGGGCTCATGGCCTCGCCAGTTGGACAAGCCCGATTGATGGCTCAGAACGTGCCGGGTCGTAAGTTTTTTATGACGTTCATCCGTAACCACATCGGGGTCAGTCCAGTAATGGTATAAAGGTTCATCTAACTGCCAGTTTCCGTCGCTGACGAGCATTAGAACGGTCGTGGATGTGAGCGGTTTTGTAAGGGACGCAATGTTGAAGAAGGTATTGACGGGGGCTGGTGAATGGTGCGGCAGGTTTCCAAACATCCTGGATTGTTCAAGTTTTCCTTTTTGTATGATACTGATGCCGACAACAGGCACGTGGTATTTCGTCATCAACGAGTCTATGCTGGATGCATCCGGTATTGTCATGGAGCGTTGGGCCGTGCAGTTGACACAACAAAACAGTATCATAACGCAAGACAGAATGGTACTTCTTTTTTTCATAACAATGTTTTTTAGAATGAACGGGTGCAAAGGCAAAGAGGTTTTACTTATTTCTATATTTTTATGTATATTTATTGTAAAGTTAATATTTTTATTGAAATTCAATTCAACTTTATGTCAACGCAATTCCTAAAGAATATAGATCTGGACAGTTTGCCGAAGAAAAAGTACCAGGTCGTCAAGTACATTCTGGATCATCCCGATGAAGTAATCTTGATGAAAACGACCGACCTGGCGGCGAAGCTGGGAGTGGACACTGTTACGATATTCAATACCTGTACGGAGATAGGTCTGAAGGGCTTTCACGACCTTAAAAACAAGCTCAAGGAAAATGGAATAGGCGCTCACAGGCCGTTTGATAAATTCCTGAACGAGTATGAGTGTAACACAACCGCGGATGAAGCAATTAAGAATGGCTTACAGCGGGATATGGAGATGCTAACAGGAACATTTAAGCGCATATCCTTTGAAAAAATAAAACAAGCAAGTGAAGCCATCATCCACTCGTCTCAAACATATGTCATCGGGCTTGGCTACATCGGTAGTGTCGCCAATTATTTCTATTGTATCGGGCGTCAGCATATTCCCCAAATGCATTCAATAACAGAATACAACGGGATGCTTTTTGACTACATGGCCCACTTCAAAAAAGGAGACGTCGTGATGGCAATCGGATTCGATAAGTGCCAAAACCAATCGATCAAAGCCCTTAAGAAGGCAAAGGAAAAAGGCGCCACCACGATTGCCCTTTCCGACAGTGAGTACTCGCCCTTGTGCAAGTACAGCAAGATCGATTTGCTCACTTCTTCGGAACCC
Source organism: Cyclobacteriaceae bacterium (assembly GCA_035318625.1). Lineage (GTDB taxonomy): Bacteria > Bacteroidota > Bacteroidia > Cytophagales > Cyclobacteriaceae > ELB16-189. The sequence continues at coordinate 243,430 of DATHEL010000007.1, read as the reverse complement.
GATTATTTTTTAAGTCCGCTAATCGGTGCGTTCAGTTTGTGCAATGCCCTGTTGCACTGTATTGTTGAGATGACCAAGCCTCAATCAACCAAACGTGTTCTCGCTTATAATAAATTGCTTGCGGAGGAGAATGTATACTATGGTGAGTGACTTGCCGCGCATGAAAACCACGCTTCTGTCATTATTGATATTGTTTTCTCTTATAAAGATCCAGGCTCAGCCAGTCAATTATAAGCCGGACGCTTTTATGGACAGTTCCAGGACGGAAAAAATGAAGGCTGTCTTTCCTGCTATAAAAAACATGTATGAGGCGTACGTCCGGGAAAACCGAGTACCCGGACTTGCGTTCGGGATCGTCTCGGCTGGAAAGTTACTTTATTCAGGTAGCGTCGGTTTCCAGGAAGTTCCTATGAATCGCCCGGTAACCAGCACGTCTGTGTTCAGGATTGCTTCCATGACAAAGAGCTTTACAGCGATGGCAATCTTGAAATTGAGGGACGCCGGAAAGCTCGATCTCGACGATCCGGTTGTGAAGTATATACCGGAGCTCGGAAAGACAGCCTTGCTCGCTACAGATGCGAAGCCGATTACTATCCGGAATCTATTGACACACACCGCAGGTTTTCCGGAGGATAATCCATGGGCGGACCGTCAGCTGGATAAAACGGACGCAGAGTTGATGGCTTTCGTGAGTCATGGAATATCGATGGCATACATTCCGGGACAAAATTTCGAATACAGCAATCTCGGTTTTGCTTTATTGGGGCATATCATCACCAAGGTGTCGCGTATGCCTTTCGACGAATACATTACAGCCAATATTCTGAAGCCTTTGAATATGAACCACACCTATTGGGAGTACGGCAAGGTGCCAACTGCTGAATTGGTACATGGATACAGATTGATAAACGGGCAATGGAAAGAAGAGAAATTGCTCCACAGTGGGGCCTTCGGTTCGACGGGAGGGTTGTTGACTTCTGTCGGGGATTTTAGCAAGTACATGATCCTGCATTTATCTGCATGGCCCGCGGGAGCTGATATGGAAAGTAGTCCGGTCATGAGTGGAACAATCAGGGAAATGCATGCGCAAGGGATCATCACGCGACTGCGAAGGCAAACCAGAAATGCGAACGGAGTGATTTGTCCGACGATGACTTCGTATAACGATGGGTTAGGGTCTACGAAAGATTGTTCCGGCAGATTGACAATACAACATAGTGGTGGACTACCGGGGTTCGGGTCGAATTGGGCATTCCTGCCGGATTACGACATTGCTGTTGTGTCTATGACAAACTTAACGTATGCAACTTCAAACCAGTTGGATATAAAAGTGCTGGACACGCTCATCAATATGGCTGGGCTTAAGCCACGAGTGATCCACACATCATCTGTTCTTCAGGATCGCCAGAAGCAATTGCTACAAATATTGCCCGCTTGGAATGATGTGAAAGCAAATGTGTTCAGTGAAAACTTCTTTAAGGATTATTTCATCGACTCGCTAAGGAAGGAGGCGGAGGCATTGTTTACTAAAATAGGTAAGGTCACCGAGGTCAGCGATGTGATTCCTGTGAATCAACTGAGAGGCTATTTTACATTGACAGGCGAAACAGGAAAATTGGATGTCTGGTTTACACTTTCGCCTGAAAAACCTGCCTTGATACAGGAATATAAGATAAGTGAACATTAGGCCGCACCGTAGCATTCTCCCACACCCCTGTGGAATCCCCTCAACAACTAGATTTTACCGGCTTAAGCCTTTGCGCACCCTGCAACTTATCGGTTACGGCATGATTGTGAGACTACAGCCATATAAAAGTAGACAAATATGTTCGGCTCCCTACGTGCGCTCACATCCGGTATTATTTTAACGCTATTATCTTTTAACCTTTCATTTTCACAAACAGCAGATATTATCCACTACGATAGCGGGTACAGCTGGCGCGGCTATAACGGAACAGAGGCACCGCTTTGCCCTACGAGACTTTGTCACCGGTATTCCATGTGTGAGTGGGATTCATATTACACCGAGTCAACGATTTGGAAGAGTACCAACGGCCAGCCCGGCCAAGCTTCAGCATTCCTGAATTTCAGGATCATATTTCCCCCCGGCTATAACATAAAGGACAACGCGAAGAAATATCCTGCCATCATCATGCTACATGGAGCTGGTGAGTCGGGACGAGTATGGGCCGGTAATTTCAATTATGGTACAACTGATCCAAAGTTCGATAATAACAGTACTGCATTGCAAAACGGCGGCAACGAGCACCGGCTTGCTGTCGCGAAGGCAGCAAGTGCAGCCAATGCATTTCCTGGTATAGTTGTATTTCCACAAGCGAGCTACAGTGGCGCGTGGGACGATGCCAGCAGCACACAGCTCACACAAAATGAAGAGTTTATTGTCAGGTTGATCGAAGATTATCTCGTGCCACGTTACCATGCTGACATAAACCGCATCACAATGCATGGGCTTTCGGCCGGGGCAACAGGAACATGGGGCTTCGCACAAAAACGACCGGATCTATTTGCGGCAATACTTCCAATGTCGGGCGTGCCGCACGACCTCGCTGATGCGACATCAAAATTGGTAACGACTCCCATACGCATGTTTCAGGGAGGACTTGATACAAATCCAAGGCCTTCAGCTGCCCAAGAGGTTATTGACGCGTTTGAAGCCGAAGGCGGTATACCCAGATTGTATTTGTATCCCGATCTGGAACACAATACCTGGGACAGGGCATACAGTGAACCCGATTTTTTTTCGTGGATAGTGGCGAATAATAAACGGAATGTATACGCCTTCGACAATAAGACGGTCGTTTGCCCGGGTGTCGATTCCATTAGAGTAGGTTTCTCAGCCAATATGAAGTCGTATCAGTGGACCAGAAATAGTTATAACATGCCCAGGGGTACAGAAAGGTATTTCTATATCACAGACCCAGGTTCTTATAAATTGAAATTTACGAGACCAAATAATGAGGTCGACGAGTCTTATACCGTGAATATAGGATTGAAGGCAGGGTGCAAGGAACGCGAGGTAGTTGTAGTTGTCGGCGTAGGGGAAGAATCATCGGATATGTCGCCCAACTCTATTTATCCGAATCCCGCGACAGACCGGATATACATTACGAATATTCAAAGCGAAGATCCCGGGTTTGTTCACATTGTTTCTGCTTCAGGTCAGGTTATACATGTACCTGTAGCAGCATCGGCGGAGGGAAAGGCGGAACTTAATATATCGGGATTGGATCCGGGGGTTTATGTGGTGAGGACCGGGTTGAGGTCGTTTAAGTTTGTGAAGGGAAGGTGAGGGGTTGGCAAGCCTGGTGACCCATTCGGGCTACAGATACAGCGTTCTTATAAATTATTGAAACTTACAGCGGCGTGGGGTGGATTACGGCTTTCGTTCTTTGGGAAATCGAGTAGAATCCCTGGCTATATTCCTGTGATAACCAGTCAGGCACTCCGCGTTTGTTCGAGATCATACCATTTACAGATGAGGCGAGATTAACTATGATTTTAATATTCTGCGTTGTCCAGTCTTTTCCATCCGTTTCTCATCACGCCGTGGGTGCCCGAAGGTGAGCATGCGGCGGTTGTCAACAGGATAAGAGTGACCGGAAGGATAATTTTTAAAAACATATTATCGAAGAAGCAGTCTCACAATTTCCTTTTTTCTCTTTTTTAATAATTCAAGGTAGCGCTTTTCGTCCAACCCCAGCAGCTCTTTATACAACGGTGCGGCTACGGATGGGTAGCGGAGCAGTGAAAAAAGGTTCAGGATAAATTGCATGGGATCGTCGCCGCCAATCTCGCCGCTATTCATGGCCTTTCTGATCTGGCTGACGAAGTCTTTCATACGGACACTGGCAAAGCGGTCAACCGGTTTGTATCTCTGACCGATGATCTCCGTAACGACGAACGTATCCAGGTAAGGATACTCGAGTGTATTCTTCAGCCATATCTCCACGTACTTCTCGATCTTATTGCGGAAGGGGAGCTTGGACTCGATCACTTCATTCAGCTTTTCCGTGAGATCTTCCAGCGCTTCGACAAAAACATGCTTAAAGAGTGCATCCCGGGTACGGAAGTAGTAGTGAACGGATGTCCGGGGCAGGCCGGCTTCTTTACCTATGTCGGCCGTCGTAGCGTGCAGGCGGCCCTCCTTGAGGAAGATCCTTTTGGCTGTGTCTTTGAGGAGCTGGTCGGTTGTCTGACTTTTAGCCACTTCAAGTATTCTTTCGAGGACTTAATTTACACCATTTATCCGTTTATTTAACCTTCTGTACAAGCCCTGAGGCGCCTGCCCTGTGACCGGGTATCTGGTGTGGTCGGCTTCATACATAGACGGCCGGGAGCGTCCCGTTCCGGGACCTCTGGCATAATTGGTCATTTGTAGGGAATAAATGTTTGACAAAATTGTCAAACATTATGATTGATAACTCCCACGGAACCGGCCACCGTACCGGGTATATTCACGTCAAAAGACCGTTTGTCTTCGCTCTTTGCGCCATTGTCCTCCTCCTGAATGCTTCGTGTGCTTCGCAGAAGGCCCTGCCTCCGCCCGGAAACACCCGCGTACAAAACCCCGCGTCACAGGCATTGATCTCGGGATGGGAACAGCTCGGATTTAAAAAAGGTCAGCAGGTTCCTGACTTCACCCTGTTTTCGGAAGATAAGAAGCCATTCAAGCTTTCAACCGAACTCAAGAAGGGAAAGCCCGTCGTCCTGATCAATGCCAGCTATACTTGCGACGTTAGCCGTAACAATCTCGAATCGATACTCGACATTGTGAAGACGTACCGGAAAGCGGCGACGTTTGTCATCATTTATACAATAGAAGCCCACCCAAGCGACGAGCCCAGCCCTTACTCGCCATACCAGGAAATATTGATCGCGAAAGACAACATCCGCGATAAGGTAGAGGCGCGGCAACCAAAGACCTATGCCGAACGCCAGGCGCTCGCCAACCGGTGGAAGACCATGTACCGGATCCCTATGATGGTTCTGGTCGACAGCGCCGACAATTTATTCTGGACGAATTTCGGGCAGGCGCCGAATATGGTCTACGTTATCGCGCCCGACAGGAAAGTGCTTTTTAAGCAGGCGTGGTTCAATAAAAGCAAGCTTACCAGCGAGCTGCACATGCTTGATTCGCCGGGAGCTGATTAAAGCGCTGCTATTTTACTACTCCGCCGGAGTCGCCGCAGCCACGGGAACAACATCCCCTGCATAAGTCTGCGAGACGATCTTCCCATCCAGAATCACGAACGTATCCGTAGCATATTTGAATTCCAGCGTGGGCGTAACAGCCTTCCATACAATGTAGGCAACACCTTTATTGACTACCGACTGCGTGACTGTCATGGTCGTGCCCGCTGCCGGCAATGCCTGAAATGCTCCGACAAAATTTTCGCGGATCTCGGCCAGGCCTTTATAAGTACGGTCCGGCGTGATGAGAAAGGACTCTTCCGTATAATCGGCCATAACACCTTCCAGGTCATTCTGCTGAAAAGTTTGAAGATGGTGATCGAGGACCTTTTTTGTTACCGCCTCATCAAACGACGGCGCTTTAGGTCCCGGATTACAGGCAGCGAATATTACGGCCAATACGAGCATGGAAACTTTTTTCATGGGTGAAGATTGGGGTGAATGATGTGAACTAAGATAGAATAATTCCCCGTGAATCCGGAGGCTTCTCACTTGCCGCTCACTCGTTCTGCATGTGGAGCAGGCTCCACCTTACGACCGTGGCGTTCCGAATAGATCTTTGTGAACTCCGCGCCAAAGAAAAGTATAAGGCCCGCATACGATACCCACAACATGATCAACACCACGCTGCCAGCCGCACCGTACGCCGAAGTAGGATCGCTCTTGCCGAAGTAAAGTCCGAGAGCGATCTTGGCGATTGTAAAAAGTATAGCGGTAAGAAACGCGCCGACCCACACATCTTTCCATTTGATCTTTGCATCAGGCAAAAACTTGAACATCGACGCGAACAGCAGCGTCACAACGCCAAGCGACACGATGAAATCCGCCACCCCGAAAAGAAAAGTAAGTCCCTCTGATACATTGGTCCCAACCCAATCACTCATTGCGCTGAGCGCTGCAGACAAGACAAGCGATACCAGGAGCAAAAAGCCGACAACCAGTATGAGTCCAAAAGAGAAAAGCCTGTCACGGATAAGCCTCATGATCCGCTGCTTGGGTTTTGGCTCGACCTCCCATATTTTATTAAATATCTGTTGCACCTGGTAGAACACACCCGTGGCTCCGAACAGAAGAGTCGCAACGCTCAGGATCGTCGACACTGTTGTCTCTTTTGATTCGCCGGCGCGTTGTGCAATTCCCTCAACATCCTGTACGGTTTCGGTGCCAAGAAGTCCGCCGACCTGCAAGGAGATTTCGTCGGTCACCATCTCCTTTCCGAAAAAATAGCCGGCCACGTTGATAACGATCACAAGGAGCCCGGGAAGCGAAAAAATCGTGTAATAGGCCACAACAATACTGTTGTTGAACGGCTCACGCGCCCACCAGGCTTTGAACGACTGCTTCGTTATATTGATTAACGATCGTAAAGAGTTTTTCATCGCTATGGCCAACTCAATATTTGTGCCTCGTCACATCAACAAATAACTTACGCAAGTACATGTTTGCTATTCACCTGTTTCCGAATTGGGTGCATCCACCGGCTTGGATTCAGGCGATCCTTTCTGACGCAGGAATATCGAGAGGACAACGATGGAAAGAACAGCGATGAATTCGCTTTGCCAGTTCTGAAAGGATTCAAACCAGAACCGGCTTGCAGAAAGGTATTCGGTCCAGGCTGCGACCGGTTTCCCGGTGAGCAGTTGTTCCTCGTTGTAGTCAACCAGGCTCCCTTTGAAGTGTAGCAGGAAACTGATCAGGAACAATAGAATAAACGTGATGGACAATGAGGACTGGTACAGCCAAAGTGCAGCTCCGCCTTTTCGCACCGGCCAGGGCGCATCCTTTCGCCCCGGATCCGGCTCACGATCTACTTCTTCGTCGCCTTCCATTGTTTTCGATTCACTGGATCCCTGCTGGCGGAGAGAAATTGTAAGGAGCACATACATGCCCATTTGAAGGAACTCGCTTTCCCAGTTCTCGAATGTGACCTGCAGGAAGTGTCCTGAGGTCAGGTATTCACCGAGTGGTATTTGCGACGCTCCATGCTCTGTGAGTTGCTCATTGTGTTCGTGCCAGCCGGTAAATATCTGGCCGGTGATGCAAAACAGGAAGCATACTATAAGTACAAGCGACAAGCTGTTCCTGTAAAGGAAAGACGGTTTTTTCTTGGTTGCCATAAGTCAGCGGCATACTAAACCCATGCCAGTTCGTTTGGAAGTTCAGTAGCGGTTGTAGTATTGCCGGGCGATCATGTAATAGCCAAAGATCTCGCCGGAAGCATGCGAGCGGCCGTCGGGGGTAAACAAGGTGTTCGTTGTTGACGTAATAGTCGTTTCCCAGGATGCATCGCGCCTTGACCTGGTTGGCCGGGAACCAGCCATACTCTTCCTTCGTCATTCCGTTCGACAGCAAGTATTCATACATCGACACGTTAAGCGGATAGCCGTACGTAAGGTCGAGGGAGAGAAATCTTTTTTGGTTCAGGAACCTGGTTATCGGAAGGGCCTCTGGCGTTGACGTATTTAGCCGAGGTGAACGACGAAACGAGATCAAAGAGTTCTGGGATCCGATCGCCAGCGCGGTCTAAGTTTATAATGTCTCGCGAAGGGTCTTCAGCAGCGCTTTGTTGTTTGATTTCGTAATCGTGATCGCAGCACACTCGTTGAATTTTGCAAAAGCACCGATCGCATCACAGACTTCGTCCGTCATATCCTTCGTCATTTTCACCGGCTCGAAATGAATGTTATGGATCGTAAGTGTTTTCTTCTTGCGATCCGCCTTCGAATCCATCCGCGCCACGAACGTATCGCCGACGAGTATCGGCAGTGAGAAGTATCCGTACTTCCGTTTGGCTTCGGGGACGAAGCACTCCACCTGGTATTCGAAATCGAAGAAGTCACGCAATCGCCTCCGGAACACATTCAACATATCGAACGGTGACAGGATGAAAGCGTCCCCGGCTAGATTGATCTTTTTGTTTTTATACTCAGGCAGCATATAGAGTGGTCCCTTCAACCCTTCTATGTTAACCTCACAGACCTCGCCCGTATCGACAAGTTTTTTTAATTCTGGCTTCACGGAGTCTTTCACCAGTCTTCCGTTCCAGGCAATCTCGTTTCCGTAAGCCACGCCCAACGCTTTCAACGAACGTAAGACCACGTGCCTGCCGTATTCTTCGAGCGTCGGTCGCGTCCTGTCGACACCGGCTGGGATGATATTGTCCGTCAGGTCATAAATTTTGTGAAAGTCCTTCTTTCGCGTAGCCAGTAGTTTCCCGGCGAGATGAAGTCGTTCGAGCGCCACTTTCGAAGGTCGCCAGTCCCACCACCCGGAGCTTTTAGTCACGCGGTCGTTTTCGAAATCTCTTGCCCCGAGGGGACCTTCACGTCCGATCCGGTTCAGGATCTTGTTCATCAGGTTGATATCTGCCTGGGGCAGCGACTTCCACCTGGCGGCAAAGGTGTCGTGTATCGGCAACGAAAAACGAAATTCGTTCATGGGCATGAAACCGGAATCGCGTGTCCAGAATTCGTAGATCCTTCCGTCGGATTGGAGCTCGCCGAGCCATTCGGGTTTATATCCCGGTACCCTGGCTGCGATCGAATGATGGTGCGCACGCTCCACGACATAGTTGGTATCGACCTGGACGAAGCCGAGGTGGTGTATACTTTTATACACAGCCTCCTTTCCTCGCCCAAACCGTGCGTGCCTGGTCAGACCGGCCGCATCGAGGATGATCTTTCGGGCCTGGGCTTTTGTGAGGGTTAAAGGCTTCATGAATCGTAAATTGCCGTTTTTGAGAGCGCAAAAGTGCGTATCTTTTAGACCTTTCGGAAGAGCCGTATGTTGACTTTGCGCAGTTGTGTTCTCATCTTTTTAGTGATTTTTAGCATTGTAGCTGAAGCCCAGATCATTAGTGATTTTACTTCCAACCAGGATGGCTGGACGACTCCGGGTGACGCCGATGCAACCATACAATACTCCGCTACGGGCGGAAATCCTGCCGGCCACGTCTATGGATCGCCTTATGTATTGATACTTGGAGCCACCACACTTTACGTTCCCTATTATTTTGTAGCTCCAGGAAAATTTACGGGTAACCGAAGCGCTTACTACAACGGCACACTGAGATACGATGTGCAGCAAAGCACCACGGGCACGCCGTCGCAAACTGCAGAGGTAGCTATTCTCGACAACGGCGGAGTCGGCCTTTACTATTATCCAACCGCTCCATTCCAGCCGCCGGCTCCTGCAGCCTGGACAACATTCAGCGTGCGGTTGAACAATGCTACCGGTTTCTGGAAGACGGCCGATAGTCCAACAGGCCCCGTAGCCACCGAAGCGCAGTTGCTCAACATACTCACTAGCCTTGCTACACTCGAGATCCGGGGACTCTATCGACAAGCCAACGTCACCACCCGCCTCGACAACGTTACACTCTATCCTCCGATCATCATCAACACACAGCCTTCACCGTCAACCGTGTGTTCGGGCCTAACGCCAACCTTTACTACGGCAGCTTCCAATAATGCCGCTATCACTTACCGGTGGCAGCGTCAAACCGCTCCATCGGTCTTTACCGATCTTAATAACGGCGGCGGCTATGCCAACGTAACGACAGCCGTATTGTCTGTAAACACGACCGGAAATTTCGGAGCGGGGAATTATCGTTGCCGCATATCGGGCACCAGAGTCGATGACGAATTTACGAATGCGGCTGCCCTGATTGTGAATTCACCCCCTGCCGCACCGACGACAACCGGGAGCACCTCGTGTACATCACCGGCAGTTCTCACGTTGTCCGCAGCGGGTGGAGCGGCAGGACAATATCGTTGGTATACGGTAGCATTGGGTGGAAGCCCCCTCGGAGGTCAGACCAATAGCACCTATACCACTCCGTCGCTCGCAACAACGACAACATACCACGTTGCGATCAACAACGGAACATGCGAGAGCACACGTACTCCCGTGACCGCCACGATCAGTTCAACACCTGCGCCTCCGACGACGACCGGGGCTTCTTCATGCGGATCCGGACCCGTTCTACTTTCGGCTTCCGGAGGATCGGCCGGCCAATACCGGTGGTATACAACATCGACGGGCGGATCGCCGCTCGGCGGCGTAACCAACAATACCTACAGCACGCCGGTATTGTCAGCCACGACTACATATCATGTTTCAATAATCAACGGGTCGTGCGAGAGTGCACGAACACCCGTAACAGCTACAATAAATACGGTACCAAAGGCTCCGGCAGTTACGGGTAACTCCATATGCGGCGCTGGAACTGTCGCACTTTCTGCTACCGGCGGAAGCGCGGGACAATACAGGTGGTACACAGCTGCAACCGGGGGTACTGCCATCGCAGGTGAGACAAGCGCCACGTACAACACACCCGCCATCAGCACTACAACCACCTATCACGTTTCTATAAACGACGGCAACTGTGAAAGTACCCGGACAGCTGTAACGGCAACGATCAACACCAATCCGACCGCTCCCGTAGCAATCGGCGCCTCTTCCTGTACGCCGGCAAGCCTGACACTGAGTGCCTCTGGCGGTTCGAACGGACAATATCGTTGGTACACCGTGCCAACCGGCGGCACCGCGATCACAAGCCAGGTGAATAACACATATGCAACGCCATCGTTGACTTCAACGACGACTTACTATGTCGCCATCAACAACGGCACTTGCGAAAGCACGCGTGCATCCGTCGTTGCTACCATCGGCGGGACCGGCTGTGGCAGCAATCAACCACCCGTTATCGACACCACACCGGCTTCAACCCAAATAGGAGGTACGATTGAAATAGATCTGAGCGATCTGATCAGCGACGCCGACAACAACCTCGACCTTTCAACGCTGACGATCATAACTCCTCCGGCCAGCGGAGCAACGGCGACGATCAACAACACAACTCTTATTATTAATTACACCGGGATCGCCTTTACAGGCAAGGAAAATATCACCATCGGTGTGTGTGATATTTTTGCAGCATGCACCCAGCAAACATTTGCGATCGAAGTCGACGGGTCGATCGAGATCTTCAATGCCATATCACCCGGACGCGACGGCAAGAACGACGTGTTTTTTATTGAGAACATCGATAAGCTGAACGACACACGGCGCAATCACGTGGCCATCTACAACCGTTGGGGCGACCTGGTTTGGGAAGCTGACAATTATAACAACGCTTCCGTTGCATTCACCGGGAAGTCCAAAACCGATTCGGATCTGCCTTCCGGAACATATTTTTATAAGATCGAATTCACGGGCAGCAGTAAGGCAACCCAAACGGGATACCTGGCATTAAAAAGATAACGGTTAGTCTCTTTTAAGTGATTCCACCGGGTTAGCCGTTGCCGCTTTCACCGATTTCAAGCTGATGGTCAACAGGGCTACGACCAATCCCGCACCACCGGCGATCGTAAACATCCACCACTGCATCTCTATCCGGTAAGGAAACTCTTGCAGCCACTTGTCCATGGTATACCACGACATCGCTGTGGCAATTAGGATCGAGATCACGATCAGTTTCATAAAGTTCATAGAGAGCATTGCGACAATTCCCGCTACGGGGGCGCCTAGCACCTTGCGAATACCGATCTCTTTCGTTCTCTGTTCAACGATGAACGACACCAGTCCGAACAACCCGAGACAAGCTAATACGATGGAGATACCAGCTGCTGCCGCAAACAGCTGCCCGAACTGCCGGTCGGTCCGATACTGACGGTCGAATTGTTCGTCGAGGAAGAAGTAATCGAAGGGACGCGTCGGCGCGAGTTTATTCCATTCGGATTCCAGTGCATCGACAAGTCCCGCGACACCTCCCGCTTCTACCTTCAGCGACATGTAACTGAGACTTTTTGCACGAATACGCACCACCATCGGCTCGATCGATTTATGCAGAGAAGCGTAATGAAAGTCTCTAGCCACACCGATCACCGTCCCCTTCTGTCCACGCACGGTGAGCTCGCGATTGAGAATGTCATCCGGGTTGGCGAAACCGAAATGACCCAGGGCAGATTCATTCACTACCAGTCCATCCGTATCGCCGGCGATTCCCGGCGAGAACATACGACCGGCAACCATGGGTATTTTATAAAATGAGAAGAAGTCGAAATCAACTGCGAGGAGACTTACATCCGTAAACTTATTCTCTCCGTCGACCGAGATCATTTCGGCGCGGGTTTTTCCGGGTTCTCTCCCCGGAACGTGCGAAGATGCCGCAGCGCCCGCCAGTTGAGGGCTTCGAAGAAGCTCCTGCTTGATGGACTCTGTTTTTTGCTGAATATTCTCGTCATCTCCGAAGTAGATCACGAGCACTTGCTCCTGGTCGTAACCGAGTTCCTTGTGCTGCATGAAGCTCAACTGCGAGTACACGGCGATCGTCCCCACAACGAACGCTATTGAAATGCTGAACTGGACCACGACCAAACTTTCCCGCATCACGCCGCCTGTCGACATTTTGAACGATCCTTTCAGCACCGCGGCCGGGCGAAAACCTGAAAGTACCAGCGCTGGGTACCATCCGGCTATACAACCAATCACCACGGCGAGCGAAAAGTAGAGCGCTAAAGCACTTGGCTGCAGGAGCAGATCAAATGAGACCGGTGTTCCCGTTAACGTGGTGAAGGACGGAAGTAGGAGATAAGCCGAAGCAAGCGCAATGACAGAAGCTGTGACGCTCATCAGGACTGACTCCATGAGAAACTGATTTGCCAGCTGGACCCTCGTTCCTCCGATCACTTTCCGGATGCCGACTTCCCGTGCGCGGCTCGCGGCCTGCGCTGTGGTAAGGTTGATGAAATTCACACAGGCAATGATCAACACCAGTAATGTTACTATCGAAAAGAGGAGGAGGTTTGACGGATTGCCCGGTGTTCCGGGTTCACCTGCACGCTTCGAATGAAGGTGAATCTCTTCGACCGGTTGCAGCGAAAGTATTCTGTCCTTCTCGCCGCCGGACAACATTTCGGTTTTGTGTGCCGAAGCAAACTTCGGAAGCTTTTGGCGGAGCGATTCTATTTCGGTCCCCGGAGCTGTCTCAATATAAGTATAGGCCGACCAGCCCCAGGTATTCAACCATTGCGATCCGCGTGTCGACATCGATAACAGTATATCGAACTGCAGGTGGGAGTTACCGGGTATATCTTCGATGACTCCCGTAACCGTGAAGGGAATTTCATTATCGATGATCATCACTTGGTTCATCGGGTCCTCGTTACCGAAATACCGTTGTGCCGCTCTGCGTGTGAGAACGATACTCTCCGGTTTCGTCAACGCAGTGCTTGGATCTCCTTTTAGGATCGGGAATGTGAAGACGTCGAATACGGTAGAATCGGCGAAGTATACGTTGTCTTCCTGAAAATGATTCTCGCCATACTTCATCAGCATCGATGCGCTGGCAAAACGAACAGTCCGCCTTACTTCACTGAAATCATTCGCCAACGCCGGTCCAACCGGACCCTTCGCCGAAGCGACTTGTATATTCCCGGCGTCGAGTGTTACATCTTCCACAATGCGGAAAATGTTTTCACGCTTTTGGTGAAACGAATCATAACTGTACTCGAAGTTCACATAGAGAATAATAAGAACGCAGGAGGCAAAACCCACCGCCAATCCCCCGATTTTAATGACCGTGCTGGTCCTTTGCTTGAGTAATACCCGCAGGGCGATCAGGAGGAGATTTTTCGTCATGGATTTAGGATGCCAGTGGCCTGATTTTAGTTTAAAAATTACAAAAAATACGCGGCGAAACCTTCCTGCGTACTATAGGAGAGGCTTTGATCAACTTGAAAATCCTCTTAAACAACTTAAATCAAACAACATGGTAAAAAATCATGAAGCAGAGGTCGTGAAAGATCTTGAAAACAAGAAGATCACGGTCACACGGCAATTCGATGCCGATGTAGAAACAGTTTGGGATATGTGGACAAAATCGGAGCGACTCGATTTGTGGTGGGCGCCCAAACCCTGGCGCGCCGAAACGAAAAGCATGAGCTTCGAACCCAACGGCAAGTGGCTCTATGCTATGATCGGTCCCAAAGGCGAACGTCAGTGGGCGATGGTGGAATATAAGAAGATCGACCGGCTGAAGAGCTTCGAGGTAGCCGACTCGTTCTCCGACGACAAGGGTAATAAAAATACCGAGCTTCCCCAGACCAACTGGAAAGTCGACTTTAAGAAGACAACCGGCGGAACGACGGTCACGACGATCGTCTCGGCAAAAGACAAAGCTTCGCTGGAGAAGCTACTGGAAACGGGCTTCGAGCAAGGGTTCGTCATGGCGCTTGGGAATCTCGATGAGTATCTGCAAGATCATATGTGATTATAGTGAACAAGCGCGTCGGCTAATGTCGCGCGCTTGCTTCATCAATCCTCTTCTTCTGCCTGAGATGATGCCTCATATGCATCTCCGTAAATTGTAGCCACTCCGCTGCACTAAAATACAGCAACCCCGGATGTCTTGTCTTTCCCTTCGAAACCTGAAAATCATTGCGGCTGTATAGGTCGTTCACTTCCCGTCTTATCGAAGACAGCAGTTGCAATATTTCCTCTTTGTTTTTTGGCTGACGAACGTTCTCATCTGTCGATGCCCCTTCGATCTGCGCGTCGGGAAATGAGTCGTTCTCGAACATGATTTTAGCATTCTCATGCTTATCCTTGTCACTATTCTCGTCCGTCGCCACCGCTTCCCTCATCTGTTGTACATGATACGGCGTGTCTTCCGTGATATGGATATACACCTGCCCCAACGACCATGATCCGGCGATCGGCTTTTGCCTGAGCTCTTCCAGCGAATAGTTGTCCAGGTATCCGATCCATAGATCGATGGTTTCATTAAACCGATCCAGCAATGTCCTGCTCATCGTTGTAAATTAGTTATTATTGCACGTTTCTCAATTGATGACACTACAACCAACATCGTTCGAAGGTTTCAAAAAGCACCTTGCGAAGTTCACCACCATCTCCAGCGAGGAGTTCGCGAAGGTACTGACCTACTTTACTGTCAGAAAGGTTAAAAAAAATGAGGTCCTGGTGAAAACCGGAGAGTCTGTATCGCATACCTGGTGGATATTAAAAGGCCTGGTGACATCTAATTTCACCGATCGCGACGGGAAAGAACATGTCATTCAGTTTGCCATCGAGAACTGCTGGATCACCGACCAGAATGCATTCTACAACCGGGAGACCGCTATGTTCTCTATTGTGGCCCTGGAAGACTCTGAAATGCTCTGTCTTTCTTTTGATAACAGGGAAAGGCTTTGCGCCGACATGCACAACATGGAGAGATTCTTCCGTCGTAAAGCGAACGACAGTTTCACCAAACAGCAGAGGCGGTTGCTCACGTATCTTTCATCGGACGCAAAAAGAAGGTACGAAATCTTACTCGCCGAGCACCCAGACCTGATCCAACGCCTATCGAAAAAGACACTGGCGGCTTATATCGGAGTATCCAGGGAAACACTGAGCCGGCTGGGCAAATAGCGGGGCGGGATCCATAGTTGCCGGGAATTTTTCGCTACTGTTCTGAAATTGTGATGTAGATCAATTTTTCGGAGACAGCCCGTCGCCACCTTTGTCCATCAAAACTTAAGAGGAAAGGTCATGAAATCACTGAAAGTTATCCTGGCGCTGATGGTTATTACATCGATCGGCTGGGGTCAAAAGAAAAACGATCCTCTTGCAGAAGCAAAGGCGGCTATCGCCGAAAGCAACGCGATCTATTTTGAATCATTTGTGAAAAACGACCCGTCGATCTTCGTGGCGCGGTACGCGAAAGACGGTTGTATCATGGCACCGAATTCGCCAGCCATGTGCGGCCCGGAAGCCGCTGCCGCGTTCTTCAAAGGCGGTTACGAAACTTACGGACTTCGCAACGGCAAGTTCATTACAACCGCGATCTACGGTGACGGGAAAGAGTTCGTTACCGAGGAAGGTTTCTGGCAATCGTTCGATGCCGCGGGCAAACTGTTCGACGACGGAAAATTCCTCGTTCTCTGGAAGAAAACTTCCGAAGGGTGGAAGATGTACCGCGATTCTTTCAGCAGCAACCGGGGATTATAATGTTATAGGTTATTGCAAGCTATTCGTTCCTGAGACTGTTCACCGGGTTTGCTCGGGCCGCCCTGATCGATTGGAATCCGACGGTAATCATAGCAATCGTCAATGCAACCAGACCGGCGATCAGGAAATTACCAACCGAAAGATCGATTCGATAGGCAAATCCGTTCAGCCAGTTGTCCATGAACTTCCAGGCCACCGGCCATGCCAGAACATTGGCGATAGCGACGATCACAAGGAACTCCGAAGACACCAGCCAGGTCACCTGTAAGATGGACGCGCCAAGAACTTTGCGGATGCCTATCTCTTTTGTGCGACGACGAATGAAGTACGATGCTATCGCGAACAGCCCCGAACAAGCAATATAAATGGCCATCGCGGTGAACACCGCAAAAATCACTTTGAAGTTCTCCTCAGCCTTGTACAACTCACGGAATTGATCGTCGAGGAAATAGTATTCGAACGGGCGGCCGGGAGCGAATGTATCCCACGACTTACGAAGGTTTTCCAGCGTTCCATCGATATGCTCCGTCTCGGCCTTCACGACGAAGTTGCTCGCATAATTTTCATTGTACAGGAATGCATAAGGCTTGATCTCGCTTTTCAATGAAGCGAAGTGAAAGTCTTTCGCAACGCCGATGATCTCGGAATATCGTACCGTGTCGGCGGCGGGATCTTCGGTGATCAATGCGCCGATCGGATCGCCGGTAATGCCGAGGTCTCTCACGGCACGCTCATTGAGGATGACCTTGCCGTTGCCGCGAGCTGGCGGCACGTCGGTACCCTTTATGAAATTCCTGCCTGCAATGAGCTCGATACCCATCACTGGGAGGTACTGGTCGTCGATCGTGCTGATATTGACGAGACTTCCGTTTTCGTTTCCTTTTGCAACCATTGACGTCGCCCAGTTCTGTCCGCCCAGGACTCCGTTCGAACTGCCCGCGCCCGCTACGCCCAGTTGTCCGCGGAAGCTTTCTTTAAGAGATGCCTTTTCCTGGATGTCGTCAACGTTGGGCACGATGATCACCTGGTCTTTGTTGAAACCGAGCTCTTTCGTTCTCAGGAAATCGACCTGCAGGAAGACGATGATCGCGCCTGCAATGAGTGCGATGGATATCGAGAACTGAAGTATCACCAGCGACTTGCGCAGCCAAAGATTCCGGTTGCTGGGCTGAAAAACACCTTTGAGCACGTCAATGGGCTTGAATGCCGACAGGTAAAGGGAAGGATACAGTCCCGAAAGCAATCCCACGAAGAATACGCCGAGTGCAATCACCAACAGCACGCTTACCGGGAGGTCGTACAGCGACGTGAGGTGATTGCCAAACTGTTTGTTGATCATCGGTATCACCGCCTCGACAAATGCCAATGAGAGGACGAGCGCCAGCAGGCTCACCAGGAACGACTCGAGAAGAAACTGGTTCACGAGCTTGCCTCCGGTGGCGCCCGAAACTTTTCGTATGCCGACTTCCTTCGAACGGTTCAAAGACTGTACGATCGACAAGTTGATGTAATTGACTGCGGCGATGAGGAGGATAAAGATCCCGACCGTTGTAAATATCGTAATGAATGCTTTGTCGCTGTTGGTTTCGAGCTCCCACTTCAATTTTGAATTCAGGTGGATGTCGGTGAGCGCCTGTGTGTAAAAGATTGCCGTCCCTTGCGGGCGATTCTTTTTATAGACTCCGATTACCAATGGCTCTACTTCTTCAATGGAAGAGCCTTCCTTCAACTTGATGTACGTATAAAAATTGTAGAAGCCCCAGTTTGTGTTGATCTCCATATCGGGCCAGTACGGTATCAGGATGTCGAAATGGAAATGCATGTTGGAAGGCATGGCCGCAATGACGCCTGTCACAACGAAAGACACCGTCTTGCGGCCACCGAGCACATCGAGGTTCTTTCCTAAAACATCTGTCGTTCCGAAATATTTCTTTGCTATAGTTTCCGTGATCACCATAGCGTTCGATTGCTTCAATGCGGTATTCGGATCGCCGGAAAGAAATGGAATGGAAAAGAATGTGAAGACGTTGCTGTCGCCGCGATAGACCCGCGGTTCAAAGAACGACTTGTCGCCACCCGTTATCAGGAACTTCGTTCCCCATGCGGGAAATATCCGTGTAACGGATTCCAGTTGAGCGATGTCGTTCTGCAATGCCGGCGCGAGCGCGGGAGGTGTGGTTGCGTCCGGCAGGGTAGTACCGTCATCGTTAACGAAATCTTTTACTACCCGGAAGATCCGGTCGCTGTCGGCTGACTGGCGGTCGTAGCTGGTTTCTTCACGAACGAAAAGGAAGATGAGGATACAGGCGCTGTACGCGAGGGCGAGCCCTGAAACGATGATAACCGAATAGATCTTCTGCTTGGCAAGGTTGCGCCAGGCAAGCTTCAAGTAATTCCTGATCATGGTTAGGTGTTTTGCCGCACCGGTTCCAATAATCAAACCAGAAAATGAATGTGAAACCGCACCGGAAACTGAGGTTGAAATTTCCGGCGCGGGCGTTATCGGGCGGTTCTGTGCGGGATCGGGCGTCGGCTGTTTACTCGCACTTTAATTTTTCAACAGGATTCACTCTTGCTGCATTGAACGATTTCGTACCCACCACTAATAGTGCAAGGATCAATACGATAACACCCGGGCCAACGAACATCCACCATTGAAGCTTGATTTGATTCTGGAAACTGCTCAGCCACTCATTGATCCCATACCATACTACGGGAAGCGCAAGGAGGAACGACACGGCGATCAGAACCACATACTCCCTGGAGAACATAACGATGATGTTGGTGATCGTAGCGCCTAATGTTTTTCGGACCGCGATCTCTTTTCCTTTTTTATTGGCGATAAATGTAATGAGGCCATAAAGCCCAAGGCAGCCGATGGAAATAAAGATCATTGAAAACACCTGGAACAACCTCGAGAATTTGAACTCCTGTTGGTAAAATGCCCGGATATTCTCGTCGAAGAACTGGTACTTGAAGAACATTTCAGGGTAGTGAGCATTCCACACCCGTTCGATGTCGGAAAGTACAGCGGTCATCGATTCGTCGCCCTTCAGATCGAGTCGGATACTAAGCCACCGGTAGCTTTTTGGCTTATAAGTCGCCACCATGTTGTCGACGCCTTCTTTAAGTGAGTTAGAATAGAAATTCCCGATAACACCGGCAATGACCGCTTTTTCTCCACCGCCGAATTTCAACTCCTGGCCGATCGCCTCCTGGGGAGAACCGATCTGCAGATTTTTCATTGTCGTCTCGTTAATAAGGACGGCGCCCCCGACTGTATCACTTTCTTTAAGAGGTCGCCCCGCCAGCAGTTTTATTTCGTAGAGGTCGAGATAAGAATCGTCAATAGAATAAAATTCATAGCTCAGATAGTCGGGTGCAGTCTGCGCATCGGGCCGGCCAACGGTTCTCGATGACCGGTTCCGCTCAAGCCCGGAGGGCAGGGTAAAGCTCGTGCTTACGCCCGAAACGAATGGCAGCGTTTGCAGTTCGACTTTCAGGGGTCGAAGATATTCCTGTTGATTGTCGAGGATCGGCATATTCACGATCACGGCGTTCCTGTTAAAGCCCATATCGACATTTTGAAAGAAATTCATTTGGGTGATCACGATGAACGTACTCACCGCCAATATTTGCGTGAAGGTGAACTGAGTTACCACCAGCACTTTTCTAAGGTTCATACCGGCAACCTTTTCATTATTGAATTTATTTCTCAATGCCGAGATCGGGTTGAACCTCGATATCACGAAGGCAGGATAGAGGCCGGAGCATATCGTTAGCAACAGCACGATGGCCGCGATGGATCCGATGATAAATGGATCGGTAAGCTCATAGCTAATCCGTAGGCTCAACAGATTTTGTATCGAAGGCATGAGCGCAAGGACTAGTATTACTGCACTGGTCGCAGCCAGAACAACGACAACAAACGTTTCCGTGAGGAACTGCATCACCAGATGTTGCTGACTGCTTCCCATCACCTTTCGCAGCCCGATTTCTTTCGAGCGAAGCGTCGATTGTGCTGTGGAAAGATTGATGTAATTGATGCAACCGGCGAGCAACAGGAATAAAACGATGATCTTCAGAGCCAGCAACGTCTCGTGGGTGATCGTGCGGCCGCTGAAGTTCCCGAAACGCGGGTCATAATGAAGCTCGCTGAACGGTTGGAGCCTGAAGTGTCGCATATCTGTGATGTCTTTGCCGACATGAGTGGCGTGTACTACATCGAACTGTGCTTCGAGGTCTTCTTTAGATATGTTGGGGGCATAGATAAATACCTGGTGGCTATCGTTGACACTCACCCATTCGTTCATCCGCTCTTCGCCGAAAATGGCCTTCATGCTCGAGTAGGAGATCATAAATTTGAATGGAAAGTCGGTGTTTGCCGGGAAGTCATCGATCACTCCGGTGATCTTCATATCTATTTCTTTCTGAAATCTGAGCACCTGGTCAATCGGGTTTTCTTTCCCAAAGTATTTTTCCGCTATTTCTTTGGTGATTACCACGCTGTTCGGCTCGGTCAGGGAAGTCGCAGGATTGCCCGCGATCCAACGGAGAGGCTCTCCGGCAAAGTCGAACATTTCAAAGAACCCGGGCTCGATCGCAGCCAGGCCACTGTTCTCCGAAAATTTCTTCAGCGTCTTACCATCGGTGCTCATCACGTCGACATTCGAGCCACCCAGGTAGTCCAGCTGTGTGAGTTTCGTGATCGCAGGGATCTCGTGCTTGAGGGCATCCCCAACCGGGTATGGAATGCCCGAACGGTATTCAAGCACGTCAGTGCCCGATATCCGGACTAACCGGTGTATGCTGTCTTTGTTCGTATGAAAAGTGTCGAAGCTCTCCTCGAACCTGATCACACTCAGTATGACCAGCGCCGACGCAATGCCGATCACAAGCCCGAGTATATTGATGATTGTTGTGCCTTTGTTGGCCGAGAGACTTCTCCGCGCCATCTTGAAGTAATTACCCGTCATTTGAATGTAGTTGTTGTTCAGACTTCCGTCCGATCGTTTCCAGAAAAAGTTCTTTGTAATAAACCCCAGGCTGCGAACGATGTACTTGCGCCGTGCACTGCGCCAGCCATTCCGCTGGAGATCCAAGACGAACAACTCGTACAGATCACCACGGATCTCATCCGAAAGGCGACCCGGCGCGAATCGCGCGAGCAGTTTTTCGG
The DNA here is from genome assembly GCA_035318625.1 of Cyclobacteriaceae bacterium. Lineage (GTDB taxonomy): Bacteria > Bacteroidota > Bacteroidia > Cytophagales > Cyclobacteriaceae > ELB16-189. The sequence continues at coordinate 222,027 of DATHEL010000007.1, read as the reverse complement.
CCCATCCAGGTGGTTGTTCTCTCACGATCGTGCAAAGGTATTATATCAAATTTTGTAGAACAAATATTTGGCCAACGCCGTAATTGCTGAATTCAGGTGAATTTTATCCCTGTGTTGTTCAAAAAAGAAGTATACGCTGGACGGAAATGAACAGTCACCACACCGGTCGTCGCATCACACGATAAGCTGCAATACCAGATCGAACCTTTTCCTCGTTTTTGGGGTCTAAGACATGAAACAAACAATGTGAAGTTGAAATAGCGATAAAAATTATGAACAGTTTAGTGAAAAGAATGAAGCTCTTCGCCCTGGTGGGCGGTGGGCTTATGATGGTCCTGGCCGGATGTAAACTCGATGACAACGATAGTCCGGAACTGCCACCGGTGGCTTACGTGTCTCTATACAATGCATCGCCAAACTCGCCGGGACTGAGTATCATGGTCGATCGGAAAGTGATCAATAATAATTCGTTCGACTATTCCGACCATACTGGTTATCTGAGGTTCCTTACGGGAGAGCGTATGTTGGAGTTCGGGCCATACGGCGCGAACAATGTTGTTGCCGATACAACGGTGAAGTTCGAAGACGGCAAAGCCTATTCTGTTTTCGTGGTGGATAACTACGACAAAGCAGATGTCCTCGTGCTGAGCGACGACACCAGCGAGCCGGCAAGCGGTAAGGCGAAGGTCCGTTTTCTGAATCTTTCACCCGACGCACCGGATGTCGACCTGGCCATCGCTGGAACGGATTCAGCAAGTGATTCGGCCGTGTTTACCAGTCAGTCTTTCAAGGAGAAATCTGAGTTCATCGAGGTCGAAGCGAAGAATTATGACTTCAAGGTGAAGATGGCTTCCGGAAGCGACGTATTGCTTACGGTACCCAACGCTACCTTCCAGGATGGCTGGAGCTACACGATATTGGTTCGTGGCTTCCGGACACCTCCCGGCGGAAGCAACAGCGTATTGAGCGCTGAGGTGATCGTTGACTAATTTTTTTAAAATCACTGTGCTAAGTGAGGACTGTAGACTCAGTCCTCACTGGCGTGGTGTGATGATGTAGGAATTTCCCGGTGTGGTCTTCAAGTCGTATTCGTAAACCTTTTTCAACGCCGGCATCGTCAGTTGTGCCTTTGGTGAAACGACCGGACTTTTTATAGCAGCTTTTTCAAACAACGCATTCGGGTTTGATCCTCCTGCCGGCTTTAACCTCGAATCATTCAGCTCGTCATAACTGCGGAGTCTCAATGTGCCGCCGATCAGAGAATGGATCACCATACTTTTTATCCTGCCGCCGTCCCATTCCATGTCGATACTGAAGCCACCGCGGGCACGCAAGCCTTTTACTTTCCCGCTACGCCATTCGTCAGGCAATGCGGGCAGCAGGTGCAACGCTCCATCGTGACTTTGCAAAAGCATCTCCGCAATTCCCGAAGTACATCCGAAATTCCCGTCGATCTGGAACGGAGGATGCGCGTCGAACAAGTTTGGATAAGTGCCCCCGGCACCAGTTTCGAGCGCCGGTGTAAGCTGATCTTTGATAAGCTTGTATGCCCGGTTGCCGTCGAGTAAACGCGCCCACCAGTTTACTTTCCAGCCCATCGACCAGCCGGTAGACTGATCGCCGCGAAAGGCGAGCGTCGTTCGCGCTGCCGTAAAAAGCTCGGGCGCCGAATACGGTGACACCTGGTTGGAAGGAAACAATCCATACAGGTGCGAGATGTGACGGTGCTTGTCCTCGGGTTTATCCCAATCGTCCATCCACTCTTGTAATTGTCCATGCTGACCGATCATCATCGGCGGGATCTTTTCGAGCTTGGTGCGAATGGTGTCGGCGAGCTCCTTGTCCTGACCGACGCGTTCCGAGGCCTTTATGAAATTGGAGAACACGTCGAAGACCAGCTGATTGTCCATCGTTGTTCCGGCTGCAATGGAAATACCGGGGTGATGCTCGTTCTCCGGCGACAGGGAAGGGCTGACCACGAGCCATCCTTTTTTAGGAACCTCCTGAAGCACATCATTATAGAATAAAGCGGCTCCTTTCAATATCGGGTATGATTCTTTAAGGAATGCGGCATTGCCGGTATATAAGTAATGTTGCCACAGGTGTTGCGACAGCCAGGCGCCACCCATCGGCCACAGTCCATAGAAAGCTCCGTCCACCGGCCCCGTTATCCGCCAGAGGTCGGTGTTGTGATGAACATTCCAGCCGCGTGCGTTATAAAGCCGCGTGGCACTTTCGCGACCTGTTACTTCGAGGTCTTTCAACATGTCGAAGAGGGGCTGATGCATTTCCGGCAACGCGGTGACTTCCGCAGGCCAGTAGTTCATCTCGGTGTTGATGTTGATCGTATACTTGCTGTCCCATGGCGGTTCGAGCAAGTCGTTCCATTTCCCCTGTAGTGTGGCCGGCTGGTTTCCCGGTTGCGAAGAAGAGATCAACAGGTAACGGCCGAACTGAAAGTAAAGTGAAACCAGCTGCGGATCATTGCCGGTAGCGAACTGCCGAAGTCTCATGTCGGTGGGTAACGACGACGATGCGGAAGTTCCAAGCTCGAGACTTACGCGATCGAAATACTTTTTATAAAAGTCGGTGTGGGAGCGACGGAGCTCTTTCCATGACTTCGAAGCGACACGATCCAGGTAAGATTGAGCCACGGCGGTCTCATCGAGGTTGATGTCATTGTAATTCCTGAAGTTTGTGCCAATCGACACAACGATGGTCAGCTCGGAGGCGTTCGACACCAGTAGCGACGAATCGGTATTGGTAAGCTCGCCTTTTGTGATCACGGACCTCACCAGGGTGGTGAACCTGACCCTTCCTTTTTTATTACTGTGATCTCCTGAAGTACCCGTCAACCGGAGCACATTACCCGACGTACGGACCATGTGATTTTTCTGCGGGCTGGTAACTTTTATTTCGCAGTTGATCGATTTCTTCCTGCTTGCCGTAATATGGACCACGATCACCTGGCCGGGAATCGATGCAATCGTTTCGCGGGTATAGATCACATCATCCACCATGTATTTCGTGGTGGTGATCGCGTTGGCAATATCGAGCTCTCTTCGATAGGCCGAAGCGCCGGCGTGACCGGGAAACTCGATCAGCAGGTTACCCACCGTCTGGTATGGCATCCCATAATTATTATCAGGACCCGCATTGCGGGGCGCGATCGTCATCGCTTTGTCATGCGCCTCCTGGTATTTCCCTTCGAAGATCAGTTTTCGGATCGCGGGAAGGGCGGCATTGAAGTTCGTATTGGGAATATTGTTTCCAGGCTCTCCGGCCCACACAGTCTCCTCGTTTAGCTGCAGTCGTTCCTGCGTGGGATTTCCGAAAACCATCGCTGCCAGCCGCCCGTTGCCAATGGGAAGCGCTTCATTCCACGTTGTCGCAGGTTGTGTGTACCAAAGCCTTAGAGCGGAGTGATCCTGTGACCAGCAGTCGGTGACCGCCGTCAGGAAAATGATAAGACTGGAGACGACTGTCAATTTCATAGACAAAGTTAATACCAATGAACCTTAATTGAATAGGTTTTGGGTATTGACTTTCAGAAACGAATGATTTTATTTATCGTAAAAAAACATATGAGGCTCCTTACCCTGTTCGTCCTGTTTCAATTGGCAGCACTCCTCTCCATCGCACAGATCCCATACGGCAACAACCCATCGGCCGGGAAGTATTTCAATGTCGGCGACGCCAAGCTCTATTATGAAATATACGGCACGGGAGCGCCGATCGTGCTATTGCATGGTGGGGTTTACGGCGGGATCGACGAGTTCGAACCCTTCATCACGCGGCTGTCGGAAAAATTTCAGGTGATCTGCATCGCCACACGGGGCCATGGAAAGTCGGAAATAGGTAAAGGGCCTTTCACCTGGCAGCAACGTGGCGACGATGCTTACAAGGTCATCCGGTCTATTACCAAAGACAGTGTTATGGTGTTGGGTTTCAGCGACGGCGGATTTTCGGCGTATAAGCTTGCCGCGTCGTACCCCGATGTCGTGAAGAGGATGATCGTCATCGGTGCAGGAGACCGGGCGAAAGGCACGGCGGAGAAAAACGAGTATAGTAAGGACATGCTGCTCGCCCAGTCAAAGGAATATTTCGAGAACAGACTGAAGATCATGCCGGAGCCCGATCGTTGGAACGAATGTCTCGGCTACCTGAATAAGCTATACAACGACGATGTCCTGAGCACGGAAACTTTTTCGAAGATAAAGTGCCCTACCTTGATCATGGCGGGCGACCGAGATCACGGTCACTCAGTCGAGAAGTGTACGATCGTACACCGTAATATTAAGAACAGTCAACTCAGTATTGTACCCGATTGCGGCCATGTGGTATTCTACTGCAACTTCCCGGCGTTGTGGGAGAGCATGAAGCCATTTATAGGCATACAATAAAAAAGGGGCTTTCGCCCCCTAACTCATTTTTCGTCATTGTGCCTCCGCTTCCTGCGGGATCAATCCATGTTCTTTCAAAGCCTTTTGTTCATCACCGGCGATATAGGCAAAGATCTTTGGTTCACCGTCGACAGAGGTGGTGAAATAGATGTTGTGAAAATCTATCGCCCCTTCCGCTCCTTCTTTTTCGAACGTATATCGCCAGTAAACTTTCACCGAGGCGTGCAGGTCATCGATAAGTGAAATATCTTTTGAAGTGATGTTCATACCCTTCGATCCGATGCCGCGGTAGAACTGAAATCCTTGTTTTATTTTTTCGACAAACTCATTGTTGTTTTGTCCGCACATAACGCCGGCAGGACTTGATTCAACAAAACAATTTGCAAAGAAAGGCTGAACGGCTTCGGCCACACCGCTTCCATCACCATTTATAGCTGCATTGAAATTCGATTCATATTTTGAAAAGAACTCCTCGAGGTTTTTCTTCCGTTTGCTCATGATTTTTTGGGTTTTGTTTAGAACTGAAAAAACCACCTTGGGTGGTTTCGCTTAAAAAAGCACAAATACGGTGCCACTCATTGATAAAATTGAATGGTTTTCGTTGAACAGGTTGTTCCTTCGGTATTGTTGCTTGTGAGGGTAACGTAGGCCTTCAAGATACCCGATGATCGATTTTAGTTTTTATCTTTTCAATGTAAAAGGACAACGAAACCAGAACAATGAACGACCGCGAGCTCTTACGAACCCGACTCTATTTTCACAAACTGGACGAACCCGGGTTTGCCAGCCCGGCGGAGACGGTAAGATATTTCGGAGCCGTACAGGCGCAGGATTACCTCGGCGCGTTGTGGGCCGTCGGGCAAAGGACCATCGGGGCTACAGAACAGTCGGTGGAGGCCGCCCTCTCGGACCGTAGCATTGTCCGCAGTTGGCCGATGCGGGGCACGCTTCATTTCACGGCGCCGGAAGACCTGCGGTGGATGCTCGATCTCCTGGCTGAAAGAATTTTCGCGAAGTCTGCGACCATTCAGCGCGACGCAGGCCTTACGAAGAAAGACCTCATCAAAAGCCGATCGGTCCTCGAAAAAGAGATGGCCGGTGGAAAGATACTGGAGCGTAATGATCTCTACGACATTTTGAAACGCAACCGGATCGACCCGTCGAACACAAGAGGCCTTCATATCGTAGGACATCTTGCGCGTGAAAAGGTGATCTGCTTCGGACCACGCACCGGTAAGCAATCAACCTTCGTTCTCCTCGATGAGTGGGTACCGCAAAAGAAGACGCTGACCAAAGACGAATCACTCGCGGAGCTGGCTTGGAGGTATTTTACCAGTCGTGGACCCGCAAGCGTTCACGATTTTTCATGGTGGTCGGGGTTAACATTAACGGAGTCAGCCCGCGCACTCCAGATGGTGTCGTCGAAGCTCCAAAAGACGGACGTCGGTGGCGTGGAGTACTGGACGGATAAAGGTATTACGGTGCCGGATAAAATAAAGAGCACCGTACGATTTCTTCCGGCTTATGATGAGTTCCTGGTGAGCTATAGCGACCGTAGCGCTTCGGAGGCATCGGCGATCAAAAAATTGAAGACCTTGAACTCAATATTCACATCAACGGTGATCGTGAATGGACGTATTACAAGTACCTGGAAACGCATATTGACCAACAAGGGCGTGACTATCAAAGTCAATCATTTCGAGAAGACCGGCAAGCAAAACGAAGCGGGCATACGAAGGGAAATGAAACGATATGCGAAGTTTATCGGTACCAAATTGACTATATTCGATTAGGAAAAAACAACCGTTATGAAATTTTTACTTGTCATTATTTGCCTGATCTCGGTCAGTGCCTATGCCCAGAAGGATGAGGCGGATGTAGCGAAGTCTGTCGAAACTTTGAACCAAGCGATAATCGACGGCAAGAAAGCAGCTCTCGAGAACATCACAGCCGACGAGCTCACGTACGGACATTCGAACGGGCTGGTCGAAGACAAGGCTACGTTCGTTCAGACCCTCGTCAGTGGGGCGTCGGATTTCGTAACGATCGTGACTTCGGAACAGGTCATTCGAGTAATTGGGAATACCGCCACCGTGCGACACAAGCTGGTCGCCGAGACCAACAACAATAACGTTCCCGGTAAAGCAAATATAGCCGTGCTGCTTGTCTTCCTGAAAGTAAAAGGAGAATGGAAGTTGCTTGCCCGTCAAGCCGTCAAGGTCTGATCACCGGCCTTTCAAGTCCACGGAGTACATCATCAGGGTCTGGTCTTCACCGGGGAAATTCACGGTTTTCTCGAAGTTAAAACCCAGCTTCCGAAGCAGGTTGATCGAGTTTGAATTGTCGACCATGGTGATGGCCACCAGCCGTTTTGATTTTACTTTTTTGCGCGCAAGATCGATCGTAGCGCTTCCTGCTTCCTCGGCGTAACCCATCCCTGTGTACTCCGGAAGGAACGCAAAGCCCAAGTCGACATCATCCAGCGCTTCGCGGCGAACGAGACCGCACATTCCGATAGGAGTGGAGTTGTCTTTCAGCTCCACTTTGTAAAGACCAAAGCCAAACCGGTGATAGCTGGTGATGAGTCTGCTCGAGGCATAGTCCTGCGCCTCCTGGATCGTTCTTACGTTGCGATCGCCAATGAATTTTATCCAGGCTGGTGAGTTCAGTAACTCCAGCAGGAAAGGTGCGTCGTTCCTCGAGAATTCCCGCAACCGCAATCGTTCTGTTTCGGCGACAGATTTCATGGATGAAAACCTAATACAAAATAACCAATTAAATCGCCCTTTTTACCTTTGCGGGCGACGTTAACAGGCTACCTGCTGCTATCGGCGGTAACGCGCCAGATAATGCCGTTCACGTCGTCGGCCACCAGGAGCGACCCGTCGCGCATCATGGCCAGTCCAACCGGCCTCCCGCGAACCTTTTCTTTTTCCAGGTCGGCAATAAATCCTGTAAGGAAATCCTGCGGTTTACCCGAAGGCTTTCCGTTGTTGAAGGGAACGAATACGACTTTGTATCCCGATAGCGTAGAACGGTTCCACGATCCGTGTTGCGCAATGAAAGCACCGTTGCGATATTTTTTCGGGAACGCATCACCAGTATAAAATACAAGTCCAAGTGAAGCCGTATGTGCTCCTAACTGAACCTCGGGCACGATCACGTCATTCGCCGCTTCCGGTTTAGGTTCTTTTACACGTGTGTCTTCATGATTTCCATAATATGTATAAGGCCAACCATAGAATCCTCCGTCGCGAACACTGGTGAGATAATCCGGGACGAGATCATCGCCGAGCTCGTCTCTTTCGTTCACGACTGTCCAAAGCGTTTTGGTACCGGGAGCCCAGCCCATACCTACGGGATTTCTGAGCCCCGCAGCATAGAGTCGCTGGTTCGACCCGTCGGGATCGATCTCGATAATGCTCGCGCGAAGCACCTCATTGTCGAGACCATGTTCGGCGATGTTACTCCCCGAGCCGATGGCCACATAGATCTTCTTTCCGTCTTTGCTCGCAATGATGTTCCGGGTCCAATGCTGATTGTGCTTGCCAGCGGGCAGATCCATGATCTTTTGTCCTTCTTCCAGGATACGCGTTTGTCCTGGCTCGTAAGGAAAGCGCCAGATAGCATCGGTATTTGCTAAATAGAACCAATCGCCAAGGACCAGCATACCTAAGGGTTGTGCGAGCTGATCGATGAACCGATCATGTACCTCGGGTACTCCGTCTTTATTATGATCGCGGAGAAGTGTGATGCGGTCAGCGCTCTTCGAAAGATTGTTTGACCTCGAGGCGCCGACGATTGTACCACCGATCTTTTTGAGTGGAGCATGATTGGAATTACTCTCTGCGATGAGAACGTCGCCATTCTCCGTGATATAGATCCACCGGCAGTTGTCGAAACCCTCTGCGAATTTGGTGACTTTGAAACCTTCAGGAGCAACAGGAGCTTCATCCTCTTCCCAACCGATCACGTTGCTGAAATTCATGACCGACCTGGTGGCGTTAGGCGGCGGCAACGAGTCAGTGACTTCTCTTTCAAAAGCCTGCGCAAACAGGCCTTGGGTACCGGCAAGGCAAAGCGCCAGCACGATACCCGGTATCCGGATTTTCATACACCGGTTAAGGGAAGAATCGTGCCGGTCGTTTTTCGCGGATTTCTTTAAGGTTTTCGCAAATGCTGTGTAGAATTCTTTACCAGCATCGCCGAAACCGCGACTTATTTTTTGATAACAAGGTTGGCGAACTCTCCGGGCCGGGTGCCATCACACATGAGTCCGAACTTACCCGTCGTCCGGTCGTTGAGCTTTGTGACGGTGAGCGATGGTGTTGCCGATCCATTCACGTACACATTGATCTGGTTTCCTTTCACGACGATCTTTGCATGAAACCAGTCGTTGGGACCGGGCGCGGGAGTTACGGCTTTTTCGTAAACACCATTCATCTTTTCACGCGTCACATGCCAGGGATATTCAGGCTCGGAGACATACTGGACGGCGTGGATCTTGCGCCCCGGGTCGGCCGACTGGAAATTGAAAGGGCGGAAGTACACACCATCGTATGTAGCGGAGTCAACTCCGTGGAAGATCACTCCCGGGAATGTCTGCTGCATTCCGTCGTTGCCTTTCAAGTCGATCTCGATCGTTCCTTCGGAGAAAGTCACATCCGTAAGCCATACAATGTCGCCGGTCAATCCTATGGAGTGTCTGCTTTCGTCAGAAACGGACACTTTTTTCGCATCGTAAACCTCGATTTTTTTGTCTTTCAGTGCCTTTGCCAGATCAAAACTCTGTCCCGCTCCGTTTGATATTATCATTGTGGCGAGAATGCAAGTAATAATGAGATTCTTCATAAAAGGATTTTATAGATTTCGGAACGCAAATTTGAAAAGTATGGCCGCCCCGGCAGTGTTCAACGGCAGTTCAAGAACATTTCAATACGCTGGGGTCCAATAATTCTTACCGAATATACGGGAATGAGCACAGAAAGAGAGTTGATTTTACTATGCAGGGTCAGGATCGAACAGATCCTGAATTGGGGCGACAGTACTTTATGGACGAACAGCGATTTTGAGCTTCTCAGCGATAAGATCTTCGAAAAGACTACAATCAGACTGAGTATCTCGACGCTCAAGCGCATTTGGGGAAAAGTAAAATACGACAACTCGCCAACCGCCGCCACCCTGAACGCGTTAGCGAATTTCCTCGGCTATGCATCATGGCGTGATTTCGAATCGGAACAAAATAAAGCTGCTGCTGTAGCAAAGGCAACGGCGTCACCGGTCACCGGCGACCAGGAAGGACCCGCGTCTGTTGAGTCAACACCCAAAAGATCCAATCGTGTACTCGTTCGTGCGTTGACCATGATCGCATTGCTGGCAGCATCGGCGGTTGTGGTGCTGTTGTTGGTGAAAGGACGTTCACCTCACCGCTTCGATCCGAAGCTTGCCGTATTCAACCTTCGCGAAATATCCGACGACCTCCCGAATTCCGTCGTGTTCGAGTATGATGTGTCAGCTTACGACGCCGACAGCGCCTTCATTCAACAGAGCTGGGATCCGAACAGAAGGGAGAGGGTTTCTCTTGAGGGAAAGCAACACACGTCTATCTATTACCAGCCCGGTTATTTTCAGGCCAAGCTTATCGTGAACGACACAATTGTGAAAGAAGATGTCGTCTGGGTAAAGACCAAAGGATGGCGAGGGATCATCGAAGGGGAGCCTGTTCCCATTTACGTCTCGGAGGCTGACATCCGCGTAAACAACAGACTGACTTACACATCAAAACTTCTTCGCGAGAAGACAGGATCTCCCGTATTCAATCAACGAGGCGCTACATTCCAGAATGTACAGGACTTCGGGGTGAGCCTGAATTCGTTCGACTTCGAAGCATCGATGAGGAATACGTCGACTCCCGAAGAATCGATCTGCCGGCGGGTGGTTTTTACCTTGCTTACGACGGGTGGAGCCATCATTATGCCCATATCAACGAAGGGCTGCATCTCGGAACTTGGCGTCCTGACTCCTGACGGTTTTACGTCGGGTAAGGACAATGACCTTAGCGCTTTTGGAGTTGACTTTGATACAATGCAGAAATTTAAGATCTCTCTTCACGACTCGGTGCTTACGGCCGACCTTAATGACAAAGTGATCTTTACGAAGAAGTCGAAAAACATTGGTGGGAAGGTCGTCGGTATCAGGATCGCCTTCGAAGGCGCCGGAGAGGTCGACTATGTACGGTTGAATGGTCAGGTAATTGACTAAAACCCAGCCGTACTCCCTGTTCCCTACTTCTTCGAGTTCGACACAAACGCCAGCCTCTTACTATCCGGTGACCACGATGGAACGTTGATCGTTCCCTGTCCGCCATACAAATAAGCAATCACTTTCGGAGCTCCGCCGGTTGTCGGCATCAGTTTCAATGTTACTCTTTTGTACGATGGGTGTGAATCCGGATCGATGTCCCCCGGGAATGAAATGTACGCTATCCATTTGCCGTCGGGTGAGATATGCGGAAACCAGTTGTTGTAGTCGTCGAATGTGAGTTGTTCTTTGCCTGAACCGTCGGGTTTCATACGCCAAATCTGCATGGTGCCCGACTGGCTTCCGTTGTAATAAATGTATTTGCCGTCGGGGGAATATTCAGGCCCGTCGACGTGTCCGTTGGTGTGGTTCGTGAGGGCAACTTCGGGCCCTCCGTTGATCGGAGCACGGTAGATGTGATAGGGCGTCTTTTCGCCGCGCTGTCCGACGTATAGAACTTCCTTGTTGTTCGGAGCCCATCCATGCCAGTACGATGGCGTTGCTTCGGTGATTTGTTTCGGAGTACCGCCGCCGATGGGCAACACATACACAGTCGAGCCGCCGCCGGGTAATCCCTGTCTGCCACTGCTGATCGCGAGCAGCTTGCCGTCGAATGATATTCCGTGGTCGTTGTTGTTGCGATCGACGGTACCGGTGTTGAGCTTTTCAGGTGTTCCGCCTTCAACAGGTATCTTGAAAATAGATCCGTCCTGGTTGAACAATAGATTCTTTCCATCCGGCATCCAATTAGGAGCTTCCAAACGGCCGGGAATTTCATGAATGATCTTACGCGCGCCGGAAGTAACATCAAGCAACTCGAGCCTGCAGCCGATATAGCCGTCGCGGCCGGGATTATAACCATCTGCAACGGGCTGATCGATACGGACGTTCCAAATCCTTGCTTCTTCGGATACATCTGCCTCGTGGGAACAAATGAAGAGTCCCGCGACCGCTTCTTCGGGGAGTCCCTGGAACTCGTGAGAACCTACCAGCTGAAGAGGCTCGCCGGGGTTCGCGATACGCATGGTGATCGTGTTGCCGCTACGTTCGAGCTGGATCACCTGGGCTTTCTTTTTTTTGAAGAAGACTTCGTCTTCGGGATCGCGCATGAAAGCGCCGCGCAACTCGCGCCACTGAAGTGTGATGAGTCCATCGCCGTGTACCACTGCGCTTGCATGTGCCGACTCCGGCTCGACGGACGATCTCACCATCCAGCCAACTTTGCGATGGGGATTTTTTCCGGCTCCGTTAAATTCGAAGTTTGCCGTGAGGATGAAATCACCCTTGATCTTATTGTACATGTAATGGAACTCGTCGCGATTGAACCATACGTTAGCGCCTGCACCTTTTATAATGTACTCCTGTGTCTTGTCGTCATACCGTGAGCTGCCGGCAATTTTGGGATTGCCTACGTCGGCAGCACCCTGGAATGCTCCGACGGGAGCCTGCCCCAACGAAATGATCGACGTTAACAGGAAGATGAACAGGGTGAATTGCTTCATGGGGCTTTTAATTATTCTTAAATCTAAAAATTCCTTCCGTTAACTTGCCCGCGGGATGTGGCCAATAACGAGATTTTTTATTGTCGGTGTGATTCTGTGCTCGTGTTCGATCATAACCCGTATCGATCCGGAACGGACCGCCATGACGCGAATCGGGCAGAAAAAGTGGTCGTCAGCCGAATCCAGTCTCAGAAAAGCGATAAAGAAGGATACTCTTAACGCCCAGGCCAAATACATCTATGCCAGGTATTACCTCGCTACGGGCAATCCTGAATTCAACATCGATTCTTCGTATGCTTTTACGCAGAAGGCGTTACGGGCGTGGGGACAGAGCTCGCTGAAACAAAAAGAGCGCCTTCAAAAACTGCAGGTCGACAGCACCGTCATTCTTGCTTTTCGTTCCAGGGTCGACAGTGCAGCTTTCGAGAGAGCGGGCGTCGAAAACACACTGAAGTCGTACGAGTATTTCATCGGACGTTTTCCATTCGCAGCAGAAACTTCGAAGGCAATCGAGCTTCGCGACGAGCTTGCGTATGTCGAAGCGCTGCGTGTCAACACGGCCGAAGCGTTCAGGCTCTACGTTGCAAACTTTCCTTCTTCGCGACGGGTGGAGGATGCCAGCGAGCGATATGAGCAACTGATCTTCAAAGAGCGAACGAGGTCCGGCGCACTGAGCGATTATAAGACGTTCCTGGCAGATTTCCCCACCAACGCTTTCCGCGACGATGCCGAACGGTTTGTGTTCGATATTTCGACGAGCTCCGGGCTGATCGACGACTATCTCACTTTTATCACACAGTATCCTTCCGGATCGCAATCAGCGAAAGCGAGAAACATCCTTTATTATCTCATGCGGGAGTCGGGAAGGCCGCGACCCGCTTGGCTGGATAATGATTCACTGCGGATGCTGGACGAACGAAACAAAGGTTACTGGGTGCCATTCTATAAGAACGGGCTGTATGGTTTCATGAACGATGACGGTACCGAGGTGATGAGCCCCCAATTCGAAAGCATCGATTCATCGTATTTGTGTGGCGAACTGACAAGGGACTTTCTTGTGACGTCGTCGGGGGTTTACTCGCGTGGCGGCGCATTACTGTTAAAGAAAACTTCCATTCAGGCCACAGACCTCGGCCGGGGATTTCTCAAAATTGCCGACGGCAGCTGTAACATCGTCGTTCATCAATCGGGCTTCCAGGTGGGAGATAATTGTGTGGAGGACGCGCGGATCGTAGCCGAACAGTTTATCGCCCTGAAGAAAAAAGACGGATGGTATCTCTACGCTTTCAATGGACGTCAGCTGATCACGACGCCGTACGAGGACATCTCGAATGTCGACAAGCTGGTTGTCCTGAAACGATATGGCAAGAGCATCGTCGTAAGGGCGCAGCAGATTGCCGCCATTGCGCAGATGAAGCAACTTGACATTTCTCTTGTGTTCGATGACGTGCGGGCATGGGGTGAAGGCAACCTGCTGGTGAAGAACGGAGTGCTCGAAGGAGTGATCGGGCAGGATATTCAATTTGTTATTCCGCTGGGAAGGCAGGTGTTGGTCAAGACCTCGTTTGGATTTATCAGCCGGAAAGACGGAAAGGTGCAGGTGACTGGCGTGCTCCCGGCGCTGGAGGCTGAAAGTTACGACGACGTCAGGGACTATGGTGACTGGCTCGAGCTTCGTTCGGGACCTCAATCGACGTTGTACCGGGTCTCATTGAAAAAAATCGTGGCCGATAAGCTCGATAGTGTGTGGATGAAGAATCGGGTGGCATTCGCTGCGAGGAACGATTCGTTGAATGTGTATGCAGGTGCGAGCAAGCTCGCGTCGTTCGAGCGGACGTCGCCGGTGAATTTTATCCGCGGAGGCGACAGTGTGGTGTATTTCTGGGTGCCTGAAAAGAAGAATAAGGTCGTGTTCGAAGCCAGTCACGGAAAGAAACTTTTCTCGGCCGACTTCGAGGATATCGAAGTGATCGCAGGAGACCTGTTTGCGTTCTCGAAGAAGAACAGGAAGGGCGTTCTGAAAAAAGGCATCTTTCGACGTGACGGAAAGATCGCACAGCCGGCGGAGTATGATGTCATTGTTCCGTCGTCGGCGGGATATCTTTCTTTGTTGAAGGACAAGAAGTTCGGTCTGTATGATATCAAGCAGCAGAAGCTGATCAAACCGGAATATGAACGGAACGTGTTGCCGTACGCCGGCGGTTATTTTATCGCTTACAAAGGCGCATACGGTATCATTACCGCAGCGGAAGAACCAATAACGGGTTTCGATTTCGATGAGATCAGGTATTGGAATGATACCTCGGCGTGGGTGAAGAAAAATTTTGCGTGGACGATCATCTCAATAAAGAACAAAGAGAACATGCTGTCCCGCATCCGGTCGTTCCAGACCATCAAGGATACCGGCGGCGAACGGATCGTGCGGGTGCAGCAGGATAACTATTTCGGGATCGTCAGTAATCGCCGTGGGGTTTTGATTCCGCCGACTTTCACGGACATACTCAACATCGGTTCGTCGGAAAAACCATTTTACTTTACTGAAAAGCGTGTGGAGGAGGCCGGTATTTACGTGGTGATCTATTACAACTCGGAGGGAAAACTGGTGCGAAAGCAGGTTTACGAGGAGGAAGAGTACGACCGGATCTATTGCGAGAATTAAACCTCCGTTCACAGGAAGTTCATCGACTTGCCTGGGGGAATTTCATATATTTCAATTTTAAAAGAGAAGATGTTCATGACGCGAAAACTGCTTGTAGTTGGCTTTTCTATCGTTTCTTCTGTTGCATTCGCTCAACCGGTGAATTCACCGAAGCTTGTAGTCGGCATTGTGGTCGACCAGATGCGACAGGAATATATCTATCGCTTCGAGCGTAAGTTCGGCGACGGCGGTTTCAAGAGACTGATGAGCCAGGGATATATGCTTAAGAACGCACACTATAATTATGTGCCCACCTATACCGGCCCTGGTCATGCCTCGGTGTATACGGGAACAACGCCGGCCATTCACGGCATTATCGGCAACGACTGGTACGACAAGAACATCAAGAAGGGAGTAAACTGTGTGGGCGACGATCGTTTTAAACCCGTCGGAAGCGAAACGGGCAACGGTGATGTTTCGCCGTGTAGAATGTTATCGACAACGATAAGCGATGAGCTCGAAATTTCAACACAACGCAGGGCGAAAGTCGTCGGTATCTCGATGAAGGACCGTGGCGCCGTTCTTCCTGCCGGCCATACACCGGACGGAGCCTACTGGTTCGACGGAACTACCGGTAAGTTCATCACCAGCACCTACTACAAACCAGGACTGCCGACATGGCTCGAAAAATTCAACGCGCAAAATCTTGCCGAACGATACTTATCACAGGAATGGAAAACAACTTATCCTATCGAACAATACAAGGAAAGCGGTCCCGACGACAGTCAGTATGAAACCAAACCAAAGGGCAAAGAACGCGCGACATTTCCTTACAATCTGAAAGAGCTTCGCAAGGACAACCCCGGCTTCGATTTTGTGATCAGTACTCCTTTCGGTAACGACCTGCTGGCGGATCTCGCGATAGCAACGATCGATGGGGAGGCAATGGGTAAAGACGAATGGACTGACATGCTCACTGTTTCTTTTTCATCACCCGACTACGTGGGTCATGCTATGGGTCCGCAGTCGATCGAAGTGGAGGATATCTACATCAGGCTGGACAAAACGATCGAAACACTACTGGCGAAACTAGATGCCTCCGTCGGCAAGGGCCAGTATGTTGTTTTTCTCACGGCCGATCATGCCGTAGCCGAAGTTCCTGCCTACCTGAAAGACCTCAAGATACCTGGGGGCAATCTCCGCGTTTCCACTTTGGAGACCGGCCTGAAAGATTTTTTGAAACCGTACTTCCCCGACAAGGAAATACTGGAAGAAGTGTCGGGCAATGAGGTGTTCCTCAACTCAGACATGTTCAACGGCGACCCGCGTGCGTCGGGCGTTGACTTCCTGGTGGCAACCGAGCTCATCCGGAATTACCTGTTGAGACAGGAGGGTATTGCCGAAGTGTACACGCGACAGATGCTTTTGTCGGGCGACTATGGCGAACAAGGGATCAAAGGAAGCGTGCGCCGGGGTTTTCATACGAAGCGTTCGGGTGATCTTCTTATAGTGCTCGAACCCGGCTGGATCGCCGGCGGGAACGCGACCGGAACGACGCACGGCTCGGCCTACACCTACGACACACATGTACCCATCCTCTTTTTCGGAATGGGCGTGAAAAGCGGCAGCAGCTCTCTGTATCATACCATCACAGATATCGCCCCCACCATTTCAGTTTTGTTAAAAATAAAGTTCCCCAGCGGATGCACGGGCCAGCCCGTGGCAGAACTACTTGAAGGTAGTCGCTGAAAAGAAGAAAAAAACCGTTATCATCGCGGGTAACCGGAAACCGGTGTTACTCCAATGTCTGAATCAAATACCCCGTCAGAAACAAAATTCAAACCCGTATTAGGCTTATGGGATGGAACGATGATCGTGGCCGGTTCCATGATCGGTTCCGGTATCTTCATCGTTAGTGCAGACATTGTCCGCAACGTCGGGAGCTCCGGTTGGCTTATAACCGTCTGGTTGATCACGGGCTTCATGACCATCACTGCGGCGGTCAGCTACGGTGAGCTTAGCGGGATGTTCCCCAAAGCCGGCGGCCAGTACGTTTATCTCCGGGAAGCTTATAATCCTTTGATCGCATTTCTGTATGGGTGGAGCTTCTTCGCGATCATACAGACGGGGACCATTGCGGCAGTAGGTGTCGCCTTCTCGAAATTCCTTGCATACATCGCGCCGTCGGTGAGTGAAGACCTGGTACTGTTAAACCTCGGTTTTGTCACCATATCGCCGGCGCAGATCGTGTCTATATTAATAATTGTAATTCTCACCTATATAAACTCGAGAGGTGTCCAAAGCGGAAAGATCATTCAAAGTACGCTGACGGTTGTAAAGATCGCGAGCTTGTTCGGCCTGATCGTTTTCGGTTTAGTCCTCATGAATTCGGAGGTTTGGGAAGCAAACTGGACGAATGCATGGGATCTTCATAAGAGAATGGAGGGTGGTAACATGGAGACCTATCTCACCGCAGGAGCCTTCGGAGCGATTGCCGCAGCCATGGTGGGGTCGATCTTCAGCAGTGATTCGTGGAACAACGTAACGTTCATTGCGGGGGAGATGAAGAATCCACAAAGAAACATCGGGCTCAGTCTTTTCCTGGGAACGCTGATCGTAACTGTTATTTATGTATCGGCCAACCTGATGTACCTGGCTGTGCTGCCCCTCGATGAGATCGCATTTGCGAACAAGGACCGCGTTGGTGTCGCGGCGTCACAGGTGATTTTTGGTGCAAGTGGAACAACGATCATTGCCATTATGATCATGATCTCGACCTTCGGCTGTAACAATGGGCTGATACTCTCAGGCGCCCGCGTGTACTACACCATGGCAAAAGACGGGTTGTTCTTTAAACCTGCGGGTGAACTGAACCGGTTCGCCGTTCCGCAATGGTCATTGTGGGCTCAGTGTGTGCTTGCATCCATCTGGTGCTTGAGCGGCAAGTACGGCGACCTGCTCGATATGGTGTCGTTTGTTGTCGTGCTGTTCTATATGCTCACCATCATCGGTATCTTCATTCTCCGCAAGCAACGCCCCGACGCCCCACGTCCGTACAAGGCGTTCGGTTATCCTGTGTTGCCCGTTATTTACATCTTGATGGGGATTACTTTCTGTACGCTGTTGATCATTTACAAGCCTACCTACACCTGGCCGGGATTGATCATCACGCTGATTGGAATACCGGTGTACTACTGGATCAGGAAGAAGAATTAGCCCTGAAGCTCTCTAAGCTGCTCCGCAACGATTTTTAAGCCTTCACTGAAACTGTGCGGCTTATAGCCTAATTCTCTTTTTGCTTTGTCTATGATAAATCCCGTCTTCAGCGGGCGTTTGGCGGGTTGAATGAAGTCGGTCGCCGGGGAGATCAGTCCTTTGTCCAGTCCGAAGAAATCGGCGGTCGTTATCGCGATATCATACGGCGTCATCATTTCATATCCCGACACATGATAGATACCCGTGGCTTGCTTTTGTGACGCGAGCAAACAGCCCATAGCCAGATCCTCGGCCAGCGTGGGCGTGCGATATTGATCGTTCACAACCCTGATCGGTTTTTTGTCTTCCAGATTTTTCTTCACCCAAAGCACGATATTCGACCGGCTCATATCGGAAGTAACGCCATAGACCAATACCGTTCGTATGATCGTTGCAGAACACCTGCTGTTCAGGATAATCTTCTCACCTTCAAGCTTGCTCTCACCGTAATAATTGACCGGCTCCGGGATAGCGGATTCATCCAATGGTCCTTCTTTGCCGTTGAAGATGAAGTCGGTGGAGAGGTGAACAAGGTGTATGTTATTTCGGAAACATACTTCGACGAGATTGGTGACGCTCCCCACGTTCTGTTTCCAGCATTCTTCTTTATCCTGTTCGCATTGATCGACTTGTGTCATGGCTGCGGCATTGATGATGACATCAGGCCTGGTCTTGAGAACCACGTCGTTTACCATTGACGCGTCCGTGACGTCGAGCAAAATGGATTCGCTGGTGCCCGTATAAAAAGAAATGGCCTTCCTTGCGGAGGCCATTGAATAAATTTCCGGCTGCCGGTCGAGCAGGCTGACGAGTTTTCGTCCCAGCAGCCCGTTCGCTCCGGTTACCAGTATTCTCATCCCTTTTTAACTACTGCGGGATATTTGTAACCGTATTCTTTTTCGATCTTCCGCTCCGACATCTTTTCGACGGTCATAGTCATCCAGACATCCGATACGGGACGATCACCCGCTCCCATTTCAACTTCAGTGATCTTATCGATGACTTCCATTCCCTTGATGACTTTTCCGAAAACAGTGTACTCGCCATCGAGACTAGGTGCGCCGCCAACCGTGCCGTATACCTTTATTTTTTCGTCGGTGAGATCGTTGGAAACTTTGATGCCTGTAGCTTTTTCAACCCTGGGAATCAGTGACTCTACCTTTTTTTGATATGCTGCCACGTCACCAGACTGATAGATGACTGCCAGTGAGTCGAAAAGCGCAGTATGCTGGCCGCTCTCATACATTGTTTGAAAGGCTTGTCTCATCTTACCTGAGTTCACCTTGAATTGCTCCATTTGATCGGCAGGAAATACGGTGCCGTGAACAATGTAGAACTGGCTTCCGCTCGATTCCTTGTTGGGATTTACCTCGTCGCCCATTCGTGCTGCCGCCAGTGCACCTTTTTCGTGAAAAAAGTTTGAATTTATTTCGGCGGGAATGGTGTAAGCGGGGCCGCCTCGTCCAAGGGGCTGGTCGGCTTGTGCGTTCCTCGAGTCAGGATCGCCGCCCTGGATCATAAAACCTTTCATCACACGGTGGAACAGGGTGCTGTCGTAATATTTTTCGTTCGCGAGCTTCAGGAAGTTTTCCTTGTGTTTCGGCGTCTCGTCGAACAGGATCACAACCATATCACCGTACGATGTGTGGATTGTCACCACGTCTTCCTTGCGGCCGCCATCATCGCCACCGGCACAGCTGGCAAAAACCATGGCTATAAAAAAAGCAACAAATGCAATAAGTCGTTTCATTGTAAATTTAGTAAGGCCACAAAAATACGTTTTTAGTTTCTAATGGATTAAAACATTTTCGAGACCTGGAGGGACAGGTCGAGGAATATCATTTTGGCGCTTCCGTTCCGTTCCAGGAACACACTCGACTCGCTGATCAGCTGGCCCGACATCTCGATTTTTTCGACAGTCATCACTTTGCTGAAGTCCTGTATGAATTTCAGCTCACCGCCTTTTGCCCTGTTGATCGCCGTGGCTCCCGACCGGTGGAGGAGGGTCTCCCGGAGCATGCCCAAGCTGTATTGTAGAAAGTTGCGCTGCATGGTCTTGTCACTTTCGTGAAACTCATCGGCGAAGGCTACCAGCTTTCCGTATTCTTTTTTGAAACATGCCCTCATCCAGTCGGCGAATCGTTGCTGGTGATGATCTTCCGCGACGTCGAGCAGTTTCCTGGCCAAACCAGGATTTCCTTCCGCAAGCTGTACGGCTTGTGAGAGCTTTGTCTCATCGCCGGTGAATTGTTTCAGCCATCCTTCTACCTCGTCGTCGGATAACATCGGAATGGTTACGATCTGTAAACGCGACAGAATGGTCGGGAGCATTCGCTCCGCGGCATTGGTGACCAAAAGAAAAAAAGTATGGGCCGGTGGCTCTTCGAGGATCTTCAATATTCCGTTTGCTGCTGAAGTATGCATGTATTCGGGCAGCCAGATGATCATGATCTTGAACGGGCTTTCGAACGGCTTCAAAGAAAGCGTGCGGATGATCTCACGGCTTTCTTCGCGTGAGATGATCGCCAGCTTATCCTCACCGCCGTAGCTCGCTGCCCAGTCGTCAAGATTTCCAAAAGGCTGTTCGAGCAGGAACGTCCGCCACGTTTTGGTTATATCGGCCTTGAAGCGCTCATCGTCTTTGTCGCCTTTCACATTTCCCAAAGGGAAAACGAAGTGCGTGTCGGGGTGAATGTATTTGAGACTTTTGCTGCACGCAGGGCAGGTGCCGCATGAATCGTTGTCGGACCTGTTCTGGCAATGCAGGTACGTTGTGTACGCGAGCGCCAATGGGAGATTGAGCGTGCCGGGTTTGCCGGAGAATAACTGTGCGTGAGCAACCTTTCCGTCTTTTACAGAACGGGTAAGTCGCTCTTTTATAGATGTGAGTCCGGGTATGTCGGCAAACTTCATGATCTTTTCTTTTCCCAATTTCTCTCTTGCGCTGTCATTGCAAACACTTCGCGCAGGATTGACTTGTCGGCATCCGTGATCTTCTGATTTCTGCGGCCCATTGCTCTTTCTGCGGTTGCCAGGGCCTTCTCAATATCGTAAGTATTCTCACCGGCCCATGAAAAAGAAGGAATAAAGTTGGGAGGATATCCGCCGCCCAGCACGTTGGAGTTCACGCCGACCATGCTGCCGGTGTTGAACATGGTGTTGATCCCCGCTTTGCTGTGATCACCCATGATAAGACCACAGAAGTAGAGGCCGGTACTGATAAAATCTTTCTTCACATGACTCCACAGCTTAACCACGTCGTAATTGTTCTTCATGTTCGATGTGTTCGTGTCGGCGCCTAGGTTGCACCATTCGCCGATCACCGAGTTGCCCAGGTATCCTTCGTGCGACTTGTTGCTGAAACCGTACACGACCGAGTTGGCCACTTCACCACCTACTTTGCAGTTGTGTCCTATGCTGGTATCGCCCCGCATTTTGCCGCCCATACTGACGATAGATCCTTCACCCAGGCTGAACGGGCCGCGAATGATCGCACCTTCCTGTACCTGTGAATTTTTTCCAAGGTAGATCGGACCGATCTCTGCATTAAGTATGGCGGCCTTGATACTGACTCCTTCTTCCAGAAAAACATTAGCGGCATTGTACACCACCGTTGGCTTGTCGATAACGGGATGCGAGGTGCGGCCCTTCGTGATCATTTCGAAATCGGCGCGAAGCTGCGGACCATTCTGCTGGAATATCTTCCAGGGTTGGTCGATCAACGCCACATCGGATGGATAAGAGTGTACCGTGCCGGCGATCACTTCCGGAACTTCGTCATCGGCAGTACGCACGGCCAGTATCCTGCCGTTCTTTTCGATAGCGTCGTTTGGCTTAAGTATTCTAAGCACGGCGACAAAGGCGTCGTCAGGACAGAGCGCCCCGTTGATCCAATAGTTGTCGGAGGTAATTGTATGGGAAAACTTTCCCGCCAGGTAAGATTGTGTGGCAAAGGAGACATCAGCCGACAGCCTCGCTTTCCACTTTTCGGCTATCGTAAGAATACCGACCCGTAGAGTGGCCACGGGACGCGTGAACGTGAGGGGCAGTAATTGGCCCCGGATCACAGGATCGTCGAATAGTACTACGTTCATCTTGTAAAAATAGAAAAGGTCCCCGAAAGGACCTTTTCAAAGTTGTTACCGCACGACTTGATCGGTTGTTGTCATTGCACGACTTGATCGGGCAAGAAAACCGCTATGGTAATGGAATTATTTCTTCTGGTATTTCTTCTGGAACTTCTCAACGCGCCCAGCCGTATCCAGGAACATTTTCTTGCCTGTGAAGAAGGGGTGCGATGCAGAGCTCACTTCGACCTTAATGACCGGGTAGTCCTTGCCATCTGTCCACTTGATCATTTCCTTGGTGTTGAGGGTCGAGCGGCTCATAAACTTGAAATCGCTTGAAGTATCCCAGAAAATCACGTCTTTATACTCCGGATGAATGCCTTTTTTCATTGTTTTTTCTACTTAAAGGACTGCAAAATTAAGGAACGCAACCTGATTTGCAACACTGACCCGGCCAAAATAATCTTGGACAGGAGCACAACGTCTGGTTTGGCGGGGTAAATTTGCAGAGACCGCATGAGGCTGCCTGATTTCATTATAAAATCATCAATTCCTGCCTTTCTGCTGGGAATCCTGGCTTTAAATGCGGCCGCCCAGAGCACCAACGCTTCCCTGAACGAGGATTATTACCACTGGCTCGACCGCTATGAGATCAAAGCCGGACGAGTCCTTCCCCAGCTGTTCACCACCCTTAAACCGTACAAAAGAAGCGATATTATAGCCTATGTCGATTCGCTGGACACGATCGATCACGTTTTCACCTCGGAGGCCGACCGGTTCAACCGGGAATATTTTCGCAACGACAGCTGGGAGTGGAGCCGGGCAGCCACGAGCGACAGCAAAAAGCCTATCCTCAAAAGATTTTACAGGAAGAAATCCGACCTGCTCCACGTAGACCAGCCGGAGTTCGATCTTCACGTAAACCCTGTGGTGTATTTCGGGCTTGGAAAAGACTCCGACCGGGATAGGAGTCTTTTTGTTAACACCCGCGGCGTCGAGCTCAGGAGCATGATCGATCGAAAGGTCGGCATCTATGCCTTCTTCACAGAAAACCAGGCGGTATTGCCCTTTTACGTCCAACGACAATTCTCCGACCACCCCGTCATTCCGCACGAAGGATTCTGGAAAGGTTTTAAAACCGACGGTGTCGATTTCTTTCAGGCCCGTGGCTACATCGATGTCAATATCAGTAAGCACATCTATGCACAGTTGGGACACGACCGGATGTTCGTCGGAAACGGGATCAGATCCCTGATCTGGTCGGACAATGCGGCGCCGCAATTATACCTCCGTGCCAATGTCAAGGTCTGGAAACTGAACTACATGTTTCAGATCAACAGAATGGTTGCCGATGTGATCGGGAACGCAAGCGGCCTCTCGAATGGAAAGTATCCGGAGAAGTACGTTGCCTTCCATCACGCAAGCTTCAACGTGGGTAAGAAGCTGAACTTCGGCGTGTTTGAATCGATCGTGTTCAGTCCGCAAGACTCGGTGAACGGCGACAAAGCTGCCTTCGAGTGGAACTACGTGAACCCTGTGATCTTTTATCGTGCTATTGAGCAACAGTTCGGTAGCGCCGACAATGCGATCATCGGCGCCGATGTGAAATGGAATGTTTTCAAGGGTGTGTCGTTGTACGGCCAGCTGGTTTTGGATGAATTCTTCCTGCAACATGTAAGGGCCAGGGACGGCTGGTGGGCGAACAAGTTTGCGGGCCAGTTGGGTGTAAAATATATTGATGCATTTGGCGTCTCTAACCTGGATCTTCAATTGGAAACCAATTTTGTGAGACCTTACACGTATTCGCACTCCACGAGGTATGCTAACTATACGAACTATCAGCAGCCGATAGCGCATCCCCTGGGGGCAAACTTCAGAGAGCTGATCGGCATGGCGAGGTTTCAGCCCATCGGCAAATTGAGCGTCGTTGCGAAAATGATCTATGTTAATGGGGGTTCCGATTACCTGACCGGGATGAATTACGGCAGCGATCCTTTTAAGAGCTACAACACACGGGTACAGGAATTCGGCAACGAGATCGGCCAGGGTGCTCCTTTGAAAAGACTATTCGCGAGTCTTACAGCTTCGTACATGATAAAGCATAACATGTTCGTTGATTTGCAGTTTATCCGCCGGAAGGAATCGTATGCGATTACTCCTCCGGCACCTAATATTTATACAGGGGGCACCTCTTCAATTACTTCGTTAGCTTTGCGCTGGAACATCGCCCCTCGCAATTACGATTTTTAACCCCGGATGAAAACATTTTTCAGAATCCTTCAGTACTCCGGTAACATCAGATCAAGGGTCATCCTTTTTCTTTTATTTTCTACCCTTGGAGTCATGTTCACGGCGGTCAGCCTGGTTTCGATCCAGCCGATGATGCAAGTGCTGTTCGATAAAGTGGAGGTGACGACCGTTCCGGCGATGCCTGAATTTAGTTTCAGCGCGGAGTATTTTATCGGCGTGTTCCGTCACCATTTCACCAGCGTTTTGGTGGAATATGGAAAAGCGCAGGCGCTTTTGTTTGTCTGTGGTTTTATCGCAGGCGCGGTCCTTATCGGGAATACCTTCCGTTATATGGAAAGGATCATCGCTTCGAAAGTAAGATTGGATGTGGTAAAAAATCTCCGGTCGGCTGTGTTCAGGAATATTACCAGGATGCAGGTGAGCTTCTTCAACAATCACCGCAAGGGCGATCTGCTATCGAGATTTACCAACGACGTATCCGAGGTGGAATCTGCCGTGATGAATTCACTGAAGGCAGTTTTGAAAGAACCGATCACCCTGATCGTTTATTTCGGAGCATTGTTTTATATATCGACGAAGCTGACCCTGTTCACGCTTATCGTAGTGCCGGTTATCGGCGGAGTACTCGGTGAGATTGTTCGGCGACTGAAAAAACAAGCCCCTCTGAGTCAGGCATCGTTGGGGCGAGTCGTCAGCATCCTCGAGGAAACATTCGGCGGCATGCGTGTGGTGAAGGCATTCAATGCCAGGTCATACGTGGTGGCAAAAATGGAGGAGGAGAACAATTATAACAACCAGGTGAACATGTCGATGGCCTACAAAAACGAAATGGCATCTCCTGTGTCCGAATTCCTTGGTGTTTGTATTGTTTCCCTGGTAGTTTTTTTTGGCGGTAAGCTGGTAATGACCGGAGAGCTCGAGGCAGCTACATTCTTTTCTTTTCTCGCATTGTTTGCGAGCATCATACAGCCGGTGAAATCGTTTGCTCAAGGTATTACACAATTACAAAAAGGCGTCGCTTCCGCGCGGAGGATATTCGAAGTGACGGATCTGCAGCCGGCGATCGAAGACAAACCCGGCGCTATCGAGCTGAAAGAATTCGACAGCAGCATCGAGTTCAGGAACGTAAGTTTCGCGTACGATCAGAAAATGGTTCTTCGCAACGTCGATATGACCATCGCCAAAGGAAAGACAGTAGCGCTCGTAGGTCCGAGCGGCGGCGGCAAATCGACCATCGCCGACCTGGTGCCCCGCTTCTACGATGTAACCAGCGGTGATGTATTGATGGACGGAAAGCCGCTGAAGGACTACCAGATCGAGTCGTTGCGGAAACAGATGGGCATCGTCACACAGGAGTCCATACTTTTCAACGACTCTATATATAACAACATCGCCTTCGGTATTCAGACAGCAACCAGGGAGTCGGTCATAGGTGCGGCGAGGATCGCCAACGCGCATGATTTCATTATGCAGACCGAAAATGGATACGATACGGTGATCGGCGAACGCGGCTCGAAGCTTTCGGGCGGACAACGACAGCGGTTGAGCATCGCACGGGCGGTTCTTAAAAACCCACCGATCCTGATCATGGACGAAGCCACATCGGCATTGGACAGTGAATCGGAGAAACTTGTACAGGAAGCCCTTTTCAACCTGATGAGAAACCGGACCTCACTGGTGATTGCACACCGGCTGAGTACCATTCAACATGCCGATGAGATCGTGGTAGTGCAGGAGGGACGTATCGTAGAACGGGGTACGCATGCCCAGCTGATGGGCCGCGACGGCTTGTATCGCAAATTGAATGAGATACAGAATACGGACAGCAGCCTTTGAGACGGACAAATTGACAGAAAAGAATTAAGTTTGTTCCAATCAACCCTTATTCCATGACCAGGAACA
Organism: Cyclobacteriaceae bacterium; assembly: GCA_035318625.1. Taxonomy (GTDB): domain Bacteria; phylum Bacteroidota; class Bacteroidia; order Cytophagales; family Cyclobacteriaceae; genus ELB16-189. The sequence continues at coordinate 195,710 of DATHEL010000007.1, read as the reverse complement.
GGATCATCTTTTACAGCATATTCGGAGCTTATCAACTTCTGGCGTTCGTCTTTACCATTGTCATGGAGAGTAGCGCCTCGTTCCTGTTCAAGCTTGTTGGTTATGTAGGTTGGTTCAAGTACATAACACTCCTGGGTTTCCTGCTCCTCGTTACCGATTTCATCTGGATGTGGATGGACACCAGGCGCGTCAAGAAGATGGAGGATGCGTTTCGTCACGAAAACAATCTGTTGAAGGCCAAAGTGTACGACATGCAGGAGGGAATCAAAGCTAAAGAAGAGCTGCCCAAGGCGAATAAGGCCAATTAATGGACATTAATGGACGTTAGGTCTCTTATATCGAAGGAATTGGGTGAGGCCCGGTCCGTCCTCGATCATTTCATTGCCGATCCGGCGAATACTCAACAGATTGAAAACGCTGCGAATGTTATTATAGAGTCGTTCCGTAACGGCGGGAAAGTTATTTCCTGCGGCAATGGCGGATCGCATTGTGATGCCATGCATTTCGCCGAGGAGCTGTCGGGCCGCTACCGCGACGACCGCAAGGCGTTGGCTGCCATTTGCATTTCGGATGTGTCTCACATTACGTGTGTGGGTAACGATTACGGGTTCGAGTATATTTTTTCGAGATACATCGAGGGATTGGGTAAGCCGGGTGACGTATTATTTGTTCTGAGTACCAGTGGGAATTCACCGAATGTTCTCCGTGCTGCGGAGGTGGCGAAAAAGCAAGGGATGAAAGTTGTGGCGCTGACGGGAAAGGATGGAGGGAAGCTTTCGAAGCATGCGGATGTTGAGATCAGAGTTGCACATTCGGGTTATGCGGACAGGATACAGGAAGTTCATATTAAGGTTATTCATATTCTTATCCTTCTGATCGAGCAGAGGATGTCGGAATTCTGAGAAATTCCGACGATCAGGTTTTCCTGCACCTATCGCGGACTTGGGACAAGGGAGTAAAGTTCTTTTTCGGGATACGAAGTAACTGATTTTTTCAGTCCTCCGATCTTTCCGCCCTTCGTAGGTTAACCAACTTAACCAAGTCCTCCACGGGGTAATTCAATACCACAGCGATTTCAAAGACTCGTTCCAGTTTGGCGCCCACGCAACGGACCTCTAACTGGCTGAATTGTTCAGGGGACATTTTGAGTAGTCTAGCCATGCCTCGCTGACTAATCCTACGACTCAAACGCATATCCTTAACAACGGCAGCCAGTGCTTCGTTAAACCGTCATAATTCATTAGCCGTAGATGGCCATCAGAATCATAATGTACGTTCCATAGATTGCTATACCAAGTCCAAGCAGCGCAAGCGCGATCTGAAATGCATTGGGTTTTCTACGGCTCATTTCTTTTTAGCTTTCTTCTTTGTTGCTGGCTTGGGTGATGTCTTTAATGACAGGCCGATAAGGTCAGACCACTCTACTTCCGGTTTCAGTGCATTGACGGGCTTATCGTACCCTTCTTCTTTTCTGAGCTTTTTAGCCATTATCCCGTTGTTTATGCAAAAGTCGTATCTTTGCGTTAAGAAAAAAAGGAAACCCCCGCAACACCCTTACGCCTAATGGGAGACCCTAAATGAGAGGGCAGTGTTACGAGGTTCGGGTGCACATACATTGATGCCCCTATTTCCTACCGGTTCTTATGTGTTGCCTAATGTTTTGGCGAACTTAACAACACAAGATGAGGGCGACTCGAAAGGGTCGCCCTCAATCATTTGATACTATCAGTTCCAGTGCTTCAATTTGCTTACTTAATATTTTCACGTCTTTGGCCGTTATATTCTTCGGATAACTCAGGTACGCCGTCTTTCCGCCCGTCAACGGGATTTTAACCTGTTCCTGGTCGTCGGGAACCTGAGGTAATTGATGCATAACTGGCGGCGGTTTTTTCTTAACCTCAGTGACAGGCTCAAACGTTGTATACTCTTTTTCCTTTTCTAAATCTCGGCGTGCCGCTTCTGTTAGTTCCACCCAATCCAAGATCCCGTCTTTGATGGCGTGGCAATACTCCCCACTATGAATGAAAACATTTGCCGCATGATCGGCTGCCCTCTCGGCGATTGCGTGAAAGCGAACTAGATGTACTTTTAATTCGGTGGGAAGAGGTTGGCCGTCGAACTTTTCAATTAAATCCTTGAATAGCTTTGGAGTATTGAAGCAGGTCTTGAGGGTCTTTATCCGTTCAGGCTCATTTATGGGGTACTGGATTTTTTTCAGAACGTCTGTCACATAATATTTCTTTTCACGCTTTGCGAACAACCCGTAGTGTACACAAGCGGCGACATCGCGATTTACGCCGGTCTTATCCAAAATGGCCTGTATATCTCCACGGTCAAAGTCCTTCCCTCCGGGGAAGTTTTTAGCAACAATGACGGCGTATTGTATAGCGTCCTCTAATGTGATTGCAGGATAGGCGGCACTTCTTTCAATGCCCTTACGGTCTTTAGACTCATCTAAATCCTCAGATGTATCGTGTTGCATAAGATTCTAATGTTTTGGCCTTACAAAAGTGCACTTTTTCTTCGAACAAAACATAGTTTTGTATTGACTTTTTTTAAACACCCTAAAAATAGCCTAATTTAGGCCATATGGCGGATTATTTATTATATAATTATTTATACAAATAATATTTTTGTTTATACTAAACTAGGGTGTTTGCGGGACAAGGCTATATTTGGGTATTAATTAAACGCCATGAAATTCGCCTCCCTGAAAGAACTAATCGAAAAATTCCCCACAGAAGAAAGCTGCCGGGAGTTCCTTATCCAGCAACGTTGGAACGGCAAACCTGTTTGCCCCCATTGCGGCTATGCTGAAAAGGCTTACGTGATCGAAGGTGGCAAACGCTTTAAGTGTGGTAACAAAGAGTGTTACAAAAAATATTCCGTAACCGTGGGCACTTTCTTCGAGAACTCAAACATCAAACTGAAAGATTGGTTCATTGCAATGTATCTCATCACCGCTCACAAGAAAGGTATTTCATCTTGCCAGCTTGCCCGGGACTTAAACGTCGATCAAAAGACAGCGTGGTTTATGCTGCATAGGATTCGCGGTATGGTATCTAACCAAGCACCCGAAATGCTGAAAGAAGAAGTTCAGGTAGATGAGACGTTCGTGGGTGGCAAGGATAAGAACCGCCACAAGAACAAAAAGAGAGGTTACAACGATAACAAGGGTATGGTATTCGGTGCGCTGGAAACAGGCGGAAAGGTAAAGACTAAAGTTCTGCCTGACGTTTCTGGCAAGTCACTGAAAGGTGCTATTAATGAGTTCGTGCATCCCGGTTCGATTATGGTAAGTGACGACGCCCGTGGTTATAGCCAAGTAAATCAGGAATACGCGCACGTAATTGTGAACCATAGCCGTGATCAGTATGTAAACGGTGCTTTCCACACGAACGGAATAGAGAACTTTTGGAGTCTGTTAAGAGGAGTATTATCGGGATCTACCACCAAGTATCCCACAAGCATCTACAGCGTTATGCTGACGAGTTTAGCTACAGGTATAACACGTGTCACGTAAGCGATCAGGACAGGCTTAGGATGGTTTTAACGCACACGAAGGCAGGTTGAAATACAAAGACCTGACAGCAAAAAGAAAGAGGGCATAACAGCCCTCTTTTTTTGCCTGCTTTCGGCTGTTTTTTTGCAGCATTCCGGCTTAGGGTTAATTTAATTTGCGTTTTTGACCGTTTTCCTTAATTTTCATAGGGATTTCAAGTTCAAAAACGAAGAGCCAAATTCACCCGTGGAGTCCAATGCTAGAAACGCGGCGGTTTTTCCACATAAATTTTCTATTTTTGCGATCTTTTTTATTGCCAAATTTCGTTCTCTACTAAAACATATCTATTCAAATCTCCCGGTCAAAAAACACACACTAAACAAAACCAATTATCATGATGAAACTGATTGCTAATATTGAGAAACACGATGACCAATACGTAGCATGGGTTGAGACTCCAAAAATGAAAGGAATGGTCGTCCAGGCTGACTCTCTTAAAGAAGTCTTGAATGAACTCTTAGTATCCCTGCGGGTTAAGCTAGCTTACACCTTGGGAATCGAAGTGAACTCAGTGACTATGACAGAATTTGATTCTTTCGAGGATTTAGAAGCTTTCAAAGCAATGGAAGACAGAAAAATCACAAAAACTCAAAAGGAAATTAACTTCGCTATGAGTTACTAGAATTTTACCCTGAAGAAGCTAAAGTGTTCTGAGCCCACACTTTTCTTTCTCTAACTTTTTCACCAACACCCCTCTAAAAAAATGGTTGTGGCCCAATGTACATTCGAAAAACTATGTGAAATTCTCGAACAAAACGGATGGAAGATTGCTTCCAACGAATACTGGAACGATCACAATAGAATAATTTTTGAAAAAGGAAATGAAAATTTTCCGTTGCAATACAAGAAAGTATACAACTTTCTTTTTGTTGTTCCTTTTTTTAAATCTCTTGAAATAACACCACCTGAAGATTGTTTAAAAAACTACGAGGAGCTTTCTGCATACCGACAGAGGAAAAAGGAAGACAAAGAAAACGGAGCAAGTGGTGCGGCAGAAGCACCGCTTAAATGAATCAAAATAGAAAACCGCCAGCAAGCGGTTTTTTTTTATTTACTCCCTTGTCCCAAGCCGCTAATACATTGCCAATTTATGATGAGTTTTTACATTGATGTGTTGGAAACGAGAGAGACAAAAGCTATCCCGGTTGGGTTATTAGTGTCCACTAGTGGGGAGGAGGAAAATGGTAAAATAGTCTGGTCTGCAACGGTTAAAGATGCCGATGGCAGCAGGGAGATTATTAGAGTTGAACATTCTTCTCAAAAGAACCCTACCGTTGAAGATGTGCGCCTAACGTGGGGCCGATACTCAATGGTTTTGACTTCAAAGGAAGATATTGTAAAGAGCATTATTGTAGAGCTACACAAGCCCTTGCGTTAGCGTTCCCTCCCTTGTCCCAAACTCTCCATGATCGCCGGTTTTCCTGACTATTTACAACTCATTGTCTTCAAATACTTTTGTTACGGTACGGTCGTGGCTATGTTGCGTCGTAATAATTTTTTTACGATGACGAAGGGAAAGAATTTCATGCACAAGTTGGGGGCCGTTTCAATTGCCGAATGGATCAAAATTGTGGGAGTCATTGCTGGTTTGGTCGCGCTAATTGCTGCGTGCGTAAATCATTTGAATAATCAAATGACAGCCCTTGATCGAAAGATTGAAGCATTAGAACAACGAATGGATCGTAGGACACAAAGCCTCGAGACGGCCATTGGCAGGCTTGATAAAACCATGGAAGACGTTAGATTAGAACTTAAAAAAACCTCAGATCTGTTTAACGCCGATCTCTCATGGCGCTACCTGTATCAGAACGATCCAACCCGAAAGCACCTGGTTCCCCGATACCATCCCGATACACGCACACTGGAATTCATCGATAAGAGAGCGGTCGACTCCGCTGGTGTCAGGAAACCCTGACAACTTTTTTCCAATCAGCGCTAAATCCGATCAGACGCTTAAACCCCATTGTACTTTTCCCATGCGTATTCAACCCACGCACAACGTATGGGCCTCGTCGCCAAAACATTCGGAAGCGCCGTCTTCGGAGTCAACGCCAGAACAATCACCATCGAAGTAGATGTCGGTCAGGGCAAAGGACTGCACATCAGCGGCCTGGTCGACCTCGCCGTCAAGGAAAGCATGCACCGCGTCGAATCGGCTCTGAAAGGTCTCGGTTACCAGATCCCACGCAACAAAGTAGTCGTCAACCTCGCCCCGGCCGATATTCGCAAAGAGGGAGCCGGCTATGACCTGCCCATTGCCATCTGTGTCCTGGCCGCCTCGCAACAGGAGATCTTTCCCAATCTCGAAAAATATGTCGTCATGGGCGAGCTCTCTCTCGACGGCAAGGTGAGACCTATACGCGGCGTGCTGCCGATTTCCATCGAGTCGGCACGGGAGAATTTTAAAGGACTGATCCTTCCACACGAAAATGCACGAGAGGCGGCGATCGTTCGTGGACTTGATATAATCGGGATCAAAACACTGCGGGAAGCCATCGATGTTCTGACCGAAAAGACCGTTACGCTTCCGACACGCATCGACGTCAAGGAACTGTTTGATAGCCAATCCAACCACTACGCCACCGACTTCAAAGACGTTCAGGGTCAGGAGAACATCAAACGTGCGCTCGAGATCGCTGCAGCGGGTGGACACAACGTGATCATGATCGGTCCGCCCGGCGCCGGCAAGACCATGCTCGCCAAAAGACTTCCAAGCATCCTGCCGCCACTCACCATTGACGAAGCCCTCGAAACCACCAAAATACATTCCGTCGCTGGCAAGCTTACAAGTAACGGGACCTTACTGACAACGAGGCCTTACCGCAGTCCACATCACACCATTTCTGACATCGGCTTAATTGGCGGCGGCAGCAATCCGCAACCCGGCGAGATATCCCTCTCTCATAACGGAGTGCTCTTCCTCGACGAGCTCCCCGAGTTCAAGCGATCCGTTCTCGAAGTCATGAGACAGCCGATGGAGGAAAGACGCGTGACCATTTCGAGGGCGAAGATATCCATTGAATATCCCGCCAACTTTATGCTCATCGCCAGTATGAACCCATGTCCGTGCGGTTACTACAACCACCCGGAAAAAGAGTGTGTTTGCGGGCCTGGCGTCGTGCAGCGTTATCTCAGCAGGATCAGCGGCCCGTTGCTGGACCGGATAGACCTTCACGTCGAGGTCGTTCCGATTGGCTTCGACGAAATGGTTGCCAAGCGAAAATCGGAAACCAGCACCGACATCCGCGAACGCGTCGTCAGCGCCAGGCGCGCCCAATACAAGCGGTTCAGTCACATGCAGAGTATTCATTGCAACGCCATGATGCCCGCCAACATGGTGAAGGAAGTGTGTGGTATCACCGATGCCGGTCAGACCTTGCTGAAGACTGCCATGGAGCGACTAGGTCTCAGTGCGCGCGCGTATGACAGGATATTGAAAGTTTCCCGGACGATTGCAGATCTGGCGGCATCGAAAGAGATATTGATCGAGCATCTGGCGGAGGCGATTCAGTATAGGAGCCTGGATAGGGCGGGGTGGGCAGGGTGAGGTATGGGACGGCGAGAAAAGAAGATCGACTTTTTACTATCGATCGCGGGGTTTTGGCAACTGTGTGTTATTGGAACTTCAGGTGCCTTATACACAGTTATCTTTCAATCTGAAATCGATATAACAAGAGTACTTGTTTTGGGCCTCTTTGATACTGTATCATTTATTGCCCTTTTTAAGATATGGTTCAAAACGCATAAAAGACTTAAAAAATGATCGATATACTTCGTGATTGGGGTCAGGTGATTGTCGTGGGAATAGTAGTTATCCCTGCGGCCATTTTTACGTTTATAATGATCCCCAGGCTGGAACGTGCCGGATCCAAACACCGTAAAAAGAAAAAGAAGCGCTGATTTAGGAATCCTGGTCGCTAAACCTTCTCTGTCTTATAACTTATATCCTTTTCAACGTCCGTTGTAAACATAACTTTGATTTTCCAAAGAGCAATACCCGGCCATTCCCCTAACGCCAACACAGGCTCCTTATGGCTACGGTAGAAACTCATTTTTTTAACGTCCTTAACAATCTCGGCTCCTATTTCTGCAAAGTCTTCATTGCAAATGGCTACAACATTCCTGTCCTGCTTTAACCTGTACTTCATGGTGAACGGTTACGTGGTGAGCTGCAAAGGTAGCCGATTCAATGTTGGATAAAAGTGAACCTCCTTTGACCATGCTTCACCACACCCTATTTTCGCCCTGTGCGAAAAACAGTACTCCTCTACGGCATCTCCCTGGCAGCCTTGATCTTCATTCTCAAGCTCCTCCAGTACCGTTATTTCGTCCGCGACCTTTCTGTAGAATTTTACGCCGGTATTCTCGCTCTTATTTTCACCTCCGTCGGCGCCTGGGCCGGCTTCAAGCTCACCCGGAAAAAAACCGTTCAAATTCCAGTTCCCGTCTCCAATTTCCAGTTCGACCCATCGCGGTTCGAGAAACTCGGCATCAGTAAACGGGAATTCGAAGTCCTTGAACTCATGGCCGTGGGCATGAGCAACCAGGAGATCGCCGATAAGCTGTTCGTCTCCGTCAATACCATCAAAACCCACAGCGCCAACCTCTTTTCCAAGCTCGACGTCCGGCGGCGCACCCAAGCCATCCAAAAAGGCAAGGAACTGATGCTGATCCCCTGATGCTTTCGTGTGATTTGCATTAATTTCACTCAATTCATCCATTCGGGTGAAGGAATTTCTGCGTCAGACCCCGTGGTTTGGAGCATAAAAACACACGCACCATGAAAAGAATCATAATCACCTACGGCCTCATTTCCGGGATGATCGCGGCCGCCCTTATGTTGTTCGTCAACATGCCCCTGGTAGACAGCGGGGTAATCGACTTCAACAACGGAGAGGTCACCGGGTACACCACGATGGTCATCGCCCTGTCGCTGGTCTTCTTCGGAGTCAAAACTTATCGCGACAAGCACGCCAATGGGGTCATCTCTTTCGGCAAGGGGGTGAAGGTCGGGCTGCTCATTTCTCTGATCGCTGCCGTGATCTACGCGCTTTCCTGGGAGGTCAGCTTTAGTACCATGTACCCCGATTTCATGACAAAATGGACGGAACATCAATTGGGCGAGCTGAAAGCCAGTGGTGCATCCGAGTTGGAGCTTCAAAAAACAAGCGATGAAATGGCGATGATGATGGAGTATTACAAAAATCCATTCATCCGTTTTGCAATGACCATTGTCGAGATCCTACCGGTTGGACTCGTGATCACACTGATCAGTGCCGCACTCCTGAGAAAGAAAGAGTTCCTCCCCGCTACAGAACCCGCATGAAAATGAAAAGAGTTACAGGTATCGGCGGAGTGTTCTTCAAGGCTAAGAATACCGACGCCCTCAACAACTGGTATCGCGATCATCTGGGTTTCAAAACCACAGAATGGGGAGCCACCTTCATCTGGAATGATGCCGATCCGTCAAACACGACACTCGGCAGCACGACATGGAGTGCCTTCAAAGACGACAGCAAATACTTCCATCCCAGCGCCGAGCCATTCATGTTCAACTATCGTGTTCACAATCTGCGCCAGCTGCTCGACGTTCTTAAAACCGAAGGAATAGAGCCCGTTGAAGCCGTTCAGGAATTTGATTACGGAAAATTCGGTTGGATCATGGACCCTGAAGGAAGAAAGATCGAACTGTGGGAACCTATCGATGGCAACTTCGGCGATACACCGGAGCCATGGCCGGGCCCGGTTACCGGCTTAGGCGGCGCTTTCTTCAAATCCAGGGATCCGAAGACCATCAAAGAATGGTACAAGAAACACCTCGACATCGACATGTTCTTTTTCTGGAAAGACGTTACAAATCCCACCGCCGATGCCAGGACGGTTTGGGACGTAATGGAGATGGACTCCGAACACTTCGTCCCATCCACCAAGCCATACATGTTCAATTATCGTGTGAAAGATATCAATAGCCTACTTGAAAAACTGAAGAGCGCCGGCATCCCGGCATCAGAGAACATTGAAGAACACTCTTTCGGTAAGTTCGGGTGGGCAATCGATCCGGAAGGGAACAAGATGCAGCTTTGGGAACCCTAACTCAGTATCCGATCCACTTCCTGAATTCAGGGGCTGTTTCTTTTGAAACATGGACGTCCTCTTTCATCTCCGGTTTCAGAAAAACCTGGATCTTGCCGTTATCAGGCTTAAACCGCTCGATGGATTGCTGACTCGCCAGGAACTTCCGGTTGACACGGAAGAACGACCGTGTTGTCAGCTCCGCCTCGAGCTCTCCCAGGTTTTTATCGACGATCATCTGGCGGCCGCCGAAGTCACGGACGAAGACGATCTTATGCTCGGTGAAAAAGTAGGCGACGTCGTCCATGTTGAGCGCAATGAACTCGGTGCCTTTCCGTGCGACGATCCTGTTCCGCGACGACTTGTCATCACGGATAAGCTTCATGATGCTCCCCTGGATAAAATGTTGTTCGAGACGCCGGACCTTGTCGAGTGACCGTCGAAGCTTTTCTTCAGTGATAGGTTTCAGCAAATAGTCCACCGAGTTGAACTCGAAACTTTCCATCAGGTACTTGTCGTACGCAGTAGTGAATATCACCGGGAATTTTACCGGGTGGCGCCGGAAGATCTCGAACGAATGATCATCGGAGAGCTGTATGTCTACGAAAGCCAGATCCGGTTCGGGGTTGCCGCCCAGCCACGCCAGCGACTCCGCCACACTCCCCAGTTGCGCGACGATCTTCATGTCGGGCTGTATGACGGAAAGCATAGACTCGAGCTTTGCCCTCGCCGGAAGTTCATCCTCGATGATCAAAACGTTCATACTTAGTTGGTAATGGGTATGAGTGGTAATTGAACAACGAACTTGTCACCCTCTCGCGCTGCCTTAATTCCCTTACCCGTCACCAGGCGGAAACGCTCATCAAGATTCTTCAGACCGATCTTCGATGAATGACCAACGTTCTTTCGTTCACGTATCGAATTAATAATGTACAACATTCCCTCTTTGAGGTCGACATCGATCAGCATTGGGGTTTTCTCACTGATCTCATTGTGTTTCACCGCATTTTCGAATGCGACAAAAACGGAAGTCGGCGGTATCAGGAATTCTTTGCCCGCCGAACCATTGAAACGTTTTTTGATGATCAGCGCCTGCCCGAAGCGGAGGTGCAACAGGTCGGTATACTTGTGCGTGAAATCAAGCTCGTCATCGAGCAGCACCAGCGTATGATCTTTTTGTATCAGGATGTAACGATAGACCTCAGCAAGATTTTCGGTAAACTCCAATGCGCGCGGTGGATCAACCTTGATCAGGTGTGTGAGTGTGTTCAGTGAATTGAACATGAAGTGCGGGTCGACCTGGTTCTTCAGCGCGGCCAGCTCAGCTTCTGCTCTTGCTCTTTGTAACTCCGCGTTCTTGATCTGTTCGTTCTGCTGTTCCTTTACCATGAAAACAGTTTCGTATACGTGGGTGATGAACAGCACGCAGATCACGTTGATAAGAGAGACCACCAGTATTGTCTCCCATTTAACGGCAAACCCGGCGATGTTGTACCATACGCACAGCCACGCCACGGTTACCGGCGCCGTATAGAAAATGTTGTTGATGAACAACAGGATCAGTTTCTCGATCGGCTTGTCGAACCATGTAAACCGCTGACGTGTACGGAACAGGAGGTAACGGTTCCCCTGCCAGATCACCGCAGCCAGGCCGATGAAAATGATATAGCCTAGCCAATACCGTGCGTCTGTTACTTGCAGGTTGCCGAAAAGGCCTGTCAGATTGGGAATGGAAGCGCCGAAGAACGGTATGCCGATCAGCCTGATCTTGTTGTCGTTCAGCTTTACTTCCTTCGTCCCAGTTGCGGTAGGGCCGTGTGTCATCTTGTCTTTTCCGGTTCGGCCACGATTTATGCCGGTTGGGTTAATGGATCAAATTTCGTGTTTTTAAAATTGGCAATTTCAAACAAAGAAATGCAGACATCCCGCATTCACCAATCTGGCACTATACGCCTTGACGCACCTATTGACAAGGTGTTTCCTCTGTTCGGGCCCATTCGTGAAAAAGACTGGGCTCACGGCTGGGATCCGCAGGTGATCTATCCGAAAGATACGCTCGTGGAGAAACAAATGGTCTTTTGCACGCGAGGCGGCCTTCACGGATCAACGGAAACATACACGTGGGTGGTTGTGAACTATGAGCCAAATAGATCAACCATCGAGTACATGGTGACAGCCTCCGAACGACTTTGGTTCATAACCGTATCATGCAACCCTGCCGGGGCAAATACGATGGCAACGGTCACCTACTCCTACACGGGCCTCACCGAAGAAGGCAACAGGAAGAACGAAGTCGCCATAAAAGATATGTTTGCGTCCAACTTGAAAGATTGGGAAGCCGCTATAAACCATTATCTGAAAACCGGAACTCAATTGCACTGATTTTCATAAATTCATGATACTTATCCCCTAAACCCCTTAGTTATGCCCGAAGTAAACTGGCTTGCCGTTGTCGTTGCTGCTTTTTCCACCTTTCTTATCGGCGGATTGTGGTATTCACCCGCTGTGTTCGGAAAAGCATGGATGAAAGAAAATGGATTTACCGAAGAAAGTATGAAAGGAGGGAACATGGTAAAGATCTTCGGTCTTGCTTTCGTTCTCGGCCTGGTCGCATCGGTAAACCTGGCGATGTTCCTCGGTCCGGATACCGATGCTTCCATGGGCGCCTTCTACGGATTTCTTGCAGGCTTCGGATGGGTGGCAACGTTTGTCGGAACTCATTACCTGTTCGAAAGAAAATCGTTCAAACTGTTTCTCATCAACGCCGGATACAGCATCGTAGCCCTTACCGTCATGGGGGTGATTATCGGAGCATGGCGATAAGCTTGATTTTATAAGAGCCCGCTCAGCGGGCTCTTATAATTAAAGGCATATCTTTGCTTACGTGAGTGAGCAATCGATTTCAAACTGGGGCCAGGTACTCTTATTCATCATTGGAGGACTAATATTTGTCTCGGGAGCGTTACTCGTTTCCCGCCTCATCCGCCCTTCACGTCCCAACCAGGAAAAGCTGACCTCATACGAAAGCGGCGAAGAGCCCGTCGGTTCCCCCTGGACACAATTCAACATCCGGTTTTATGTAATCGCCCTCATCTTCATCCTTTTCGAAGTCGAGATCGTTTTTCTTTTTCCCTGGGCAACGATTTTTTCAAATAAACAGTTGATCAGTCAAACCAACGGCACGTGGGGCTGGTTTGCAATGGTGGAGATGCTGATATTTGTCGGACTTCTCGCCCTCGGACTTCTCTACGCCTGGAAGAACGGACACCTCGACTGGATAAAGTCGTCTCCGAAGGTAAGTGACTTCAAATCCCCTGTCCCTCAGGACCTATACAAAAAGATCAATGAGCGATATTCAGGCAAATAATCAAAGCAAAGTCTCTGTTCCGGTCACGCCGGAAGATCCGACCACGTTTGCCTACAAGGAATCTTTCGGCAACAGTGGTCTCATCATCACCAATATCGATAACCTGTTCAACTGGTCGCGACTGTCTTCTCTTTTTCCGATGACATTCGGCATTGCCTGCTGTGCTATCGAGTTCATGAGTACAGGTACCGCCCCGTACGACATGGACCGCCTGGGCATGGTGCCCCGCGCGACACCCCGCCAGAGTGATGTGATGATCGTTGCAGGCACCGTTACCTTCAAGATGGCCGACCGTATCCGCCGCCTGTACGAGCAGATGGCCGAACCACGGTACGTAATATCCATGGGTTCATGTTCCAATTGCGGAGGACCATACTGGCAGCATGGATATCATGTGGTCAAAGGTGTCGATCGCATCATCCCCGTCGATATTTATGTGCCCGGGTGTCCCCCGCGTCCCGAAGCATTGATCGGAGGGATCATCAAGCTGCATGAGAAGATCAGCAGCGAAAGTTTATTGAAAGCCGACTCGTGATGCAGCCTGCAGATTTCTTACGAATAATTTCAGTAACGGATGCCGGGGCGGCTGTTGTTTCGAATTCGACCCCTCCGGCAATTACTGTTTCGGTAAATAAGTTGGTTGAGATTTGCAGAGGCCTCCATGCAAATGCGGAAACATACTTCGACCAGCTCTCCTGTGTCACGGGCATCGACAACGGCGTCGAAGCAAAGACCATGGAGGTGATCTATCACTTATACTCCATACCCTATAATTTTTCCGTTGCCTTAAAAGTCGTGCTGCCGCGCGAACAACCGGTGGTTCCTACTTTGAGCTCCGTGTGGAAATCTGCCAACTGGCTGGAACGCGAAACTTTCGACATGTACGGTATCATCTTCGAAGGACACCCCGACCTGCGTAGAATATTAATGCCGGCCGACTGGGAAGGATACCCGCTTCGCAAAGACTATTCGGAACAGGAAAAGTATCGCGAGATACAGGTAAAGTACTGAGGTTATGGCGCTGCATTCAACCGTAACACAAGGCAAGATCCAGTATCGTTACAAAGACGACAACCTGGAAACCTCCGAGCCGAACAAGTTTCGCGTAGGCGACCTGCGTTCCGAAGAGATGATCATCAACATCGGTCCGCAACACCCATCCACTCATGGTGTATTGAGACTGGAAGTCATCTCCGACGGAGAAGTGATCAAGGACCTCGTTCCTCACATCGGATATTTACACCGGTGTTTTGAAAAACACGCCGAGAGCCTCCCATACAACCAGGTGATTCCTTTCGTGGACCGGATGGATTACGTAGCCTCGATGAATTCCGAACATGCCTATGCAATGGGTGTGGAAAAGATGCTCGGGATAACCGGCCTTCCGAAGAGAGTTGAATATATCCGGGTGCTCGTGGCAGAGCTCAACCGCATCGCGTCGCACCTGATTGCCATCGGAACTTACGGCCTCGACCTGGGTGCCTTCACACCGATGTTCTGGGCCATGCGCGACCGCGAACATATCCTCCGCATGCTCGAATGGACATGCGGCGCACGATTGCTCTACAACTACATCTGGGTCGGTGGCTTGTACTACGACATACCGGTTGGTTTCGAAGAGAAGTGCAGCGAATTCGTAACGTACTTCAGGCCCAAGCTGAAGGAGCTGGAAGAGCTGTTGATCGATAACAAGATATTCATTGATCGTACCGCCAACGTCGGTGTGCTCCCGCTCGATCTTGCGATCAATTGCGGAGCAACCGGCCCGATGTTACGCGGCTCCGGGCTCAGGGTCGACCTTCGAAGGACAGACGCATATTCCGTGTACCCCGAGCTCGATTTCGACATTCCGATCGGAGAGGGCAAGATGGGGACCGTCGGTGACTGCTGGGACCGTACCTGGGTACGCGTGCGCGAGATCACCGAGTCACTGAAGATCATCGAGCAATGTGTGGTCAAGCTCAACGGTGAACATAAACGCACGCGCGACTTCGATCCGCAGGCCCTCGTTCCGAAAAAAATACGGCCTGCAGCACAGGACCTTTACGTGCGCGCCGAAAATCCGAAAGGCGAATTGGGGTTCTTCTTCCGTGCCGACGGCAGAAGTGATATACCTTTCCGTTGCAAGGCCAGGTCGTGTTGCTTTGTCAACCTATCCATTCTTCCCGAACTATCGAAGGGAGTTCTCATCGCCGACCTTATCGCCATTGTCGGCTCGCTGGATATCGTTTTGGGCGAAGTGGATCGATAAGCCGTATCTTTACTTACTATGGAAATTCTGAACGCCAGTCAGATCCGGGCATGGGATGCTTATACCATAGCCACCGAACCGGTTGCTTCCATCGACCTGATGGAGCGGGCGTGCAATGCATTTGTGAACTGGTTTGTTGCCAGGTTCGACCGCAATGAAAAGGTCGGGGTTGTTTGCGGCACAGGCAATAACGGCGGAGACGGTCTCGGTATCGCGCGGTTGCTTACGGACAAGAAGTTTAGCGTAAGGCTCTTCATCATCGACGGCAAGAATCAATCGGAGGACTTCAAAAAGAATTATGCCCGCCTTCCGAAAGAGATCGCGGTTTTTCAATTGGAGGACGTTCTGAGCTCATCATCAGTACTGATCGACGCTATTTTCGGGTCCGGCCTTTCACGACCTGTCGAGGGCATCTATGCGGAGGTGATCCGGAAGATCAACGCGTCGAAGGCAACCAAAGTCGCGGTCGATGTTCCTTCCGGCCTTCGCCTGGACGAACCATCATCGGGCGAAATTATCGAAGCACAGTATACCATCACCTTCCAGGCGCCGAAGCTGCCCTTCATGTTCCCTCAATATGCCCGCAACGTGGAGGAATGGCACGTCGTTGATATCGGGTTATCCGGGAATTTCTTTGGCGACGAGAGCATGCGGATCGATACATTCTATGTCGATGAAGCGTCGGTACGCGCCAAGCTTCGCCCGAGAAGAAAGTTTTCACATAAAGGTGATTACGGTCGTGCACTCATTATTGCAGGAAGTCATGGTAAGATGGGTGCCTGTGTTCTCGCGGCAAAAGCAGCCTTGCGAAGCGGCGCCGGTTTGCTCACCGTTCATGTTCCCGGATGTGGTTATACGATCATACAAACATCCGTTCCGGAAGCTATGGCCTCTGTCGATGTAGAAGAAGATCATTTCAGCGATGCGGGTGAAACGAAGAATTATACCGTGATCGGTGTTGGCCCGGGACTGGGCGTCACTTCCTCTACGACATCCGGCCTCCGGAAAATACTGGAGTCGGGCAAACCGTGCGTTCTCGACGCGGATGCTCTCAACATCATCAGTCAGAACCGCGGATTTCTTCACTTACTTCCGGCCGGCAGCATTCTCACGCCTCATCCCGGTGAGTTCGAACGGTTGGTGGGCGAATGGCCGGACGATTTCGCGCGACTGGATCTTCAGCGAAAACTGGCGGCACAAACGAAATGTGTCGTTGTGCTGAAAGGCGCCCATACTTCTATTGCCACACCCGGTAGCTCCGTGTTTTTCAACAGCACCGGCAACCCCGGAATGGCTAAAGGCGGCAGCGGCGATGTGCTCACCGGGGTTCTCACCGGCCTCCTTTCCCAAGGCTATTCTGCTTCCGATGCTGCTATAATTGGGGTCTATATCCATGGCCATGCTGCCGATCTGGCGGCCTCCAGGACAGGCCAGACATCACTTTTGGCCGGAGACATTGTGGAATTTTTGGGGCAATCTTTTGACCGTTGATCTCTGAAATCCACGGTTCATCGACAAAATCTCAAGGCATTTGTGCCATTTTTAAGTTTTCCGGTCGAATATTTAAACCTTTGGCTTACGAATTGTATCTAATCGGTACTAATACACGTAATAAAAGAACTTGAGGATCGTTACACCCATATTTTTCATATTTGCCTTTGCAGTTATTGGCTTTTCGGCCCAAGCCCAGCAAAAGGAGGAAATGAACACCTCTGGCGCCCAGTATAACTTCACCAATTCAATTTCCATCTTCCCTAATCCCGCGATCGAGTATCTCAACGTCAAGTTTGACAACCCCATCGCGAAAAAGGCCAAGCTCACCGTTCATAATGTGATTGGAAATACCGTGGAGGTCGAGTCGGAAACCATCGACGACCACGAGATCCGCCTGAAAGTAAAAGACCTTCCCGTAGGCTATTACCTGCTTGCCGTTCGTGACGAAGAGTCAAACAGCCGCAGCACCATCAAATTTCTTAAGCGCTAGTCCCGGCGCCGCAGTATCCCTTCAAGTTCACGCACACTTTTACTACTTTTCAACCTCACAAACCCCGTTTAGGTTGAGCTTTGTATTAACCGTCGATATCGGCACCACGAGCGCCAAAGTTCTTATCGTCTCCGATACCGGCAAAGTTGTCGCGTCTGCCCAGGAATTTTATCCAACATTATTTCCCCAGCCGGGTTTTGCTGTACAAGATCCAAAAGTTGTAACCGACGGGATCCTTAAGATCATCCGCAAAGCAAGAGACCAGTTCAATGGCCGTATCGAAGCGATCGGTGTCAGTAGTGCAATGCATAGTCTCATGGCCATCGATGCAAAACAGTCACCGCTTACGCCGCTCATTCTCTGGTCCGACATGCGGAGCACAGAGCAAGCCAAGCGCTTGAAACGAAGTGATGCCGGTAGCTCGGTGTATGAGGCTACGGGCACACCGATCCACCCAAGCTCGCCGCTGTGCAAGCTCATGTGGATCCGTGAGAATGAACCGGAGCTGATCGGTAAGACATGGAAATTCATCTCTATCAAAGAATATCTCTTCCTCGTTTTGTGCGGCAGGTTTCATGTCGACCATTCCGTTGCGTCATCAACGGGCCTGTTCGACGTCCACAAGTTGAATTGGTCGGACGAGGCCCTGAGCCTGGCAAGTATTACCGCCGATAAGCTGTCGGCATGCGTCTCCGCTTACGACAATTCCCTGAGGCTCACGAACGAGATGGCAACTTCACTGGGTCTGGATGCCGATACGCCGATCGTTCCCTGTGCAAGCGACGGATGTCTGGCCCACCTGGGAAGCAATGCCATGGACAAGGGCAAGATCTCTGTTACCATTGGAACGAGCGGTGCGGTGCGGATGGCTTCGAAGAGATATGCCCCCGATCCTCAACGCAGGATATTCAATTACCGCCTCGATGAAGAAACTTTTATCTCGGGAGGAGCGACCAACAACGGAACGGTATTGCTCAACTGGTTTTGCAATAATTTCTATTCGGGTAAGACGACAGACATCGTTGGGTTTTCGGAGACCGCCGCGTCGGTGGAGGCGGGGGCCGGAGGCTTGCTGTTCCTTCCCTACGTGTTCGGCGAACGGGCTCCGCATTACAACCCCGACCTTCGGGGAGTTTTCTTCGGCCTGGCTCAACACCATACTCAAACTCACCTGATGAGAGCCCTCCTTGAGGGCATCTGCCTGGAGATCCGCAGCATTGTCGAAAGCGTGGAACAGTCGATTGATACGGTCACGGAAGTTCTCGCCAGCGGCGGCTTCGTAAGGTCCCGGCATTGGCTCCAGATAATGGCCGACGTACTGCAGAAGCCGATCACCATTCACGATGTGCACGATGCCTCTTCGCTTGGAGCTGCAATGATGGCATTCAGGAGCGTTGGCCAAAAAGTCGCCTTTGAGGGCTCGGGAAACAAGCTGGTGTTCGAGCCCGACCTACGATTGCGGGGCCTTTATGAAGATCTTTACGGTATCTTTTCAAGGTCGACCCGTGCGTTGGAAGCCGAGTTTAGCGGGATCGTAAAACTTCAGCAGTCGTGACGTCGATTTCGCATGTTCGGCGGAAAGTTTTAATTTGTCGCCGAGAGGGAAGTCGCGGAAAATAAACAAACTCTTCTCATGCAAATAGGACTGATCGGGTTGGGAAAAATGGGTTATAACCTTGCTCTCAACTTCAAGAAAAATAATCACGACGTAGTTGCTTTCGACATCAACAAAGCAGCCATGGAGAATATCGTCAAAGAGGGAGTTTCGACAGCTCCCTCGGTGAGCGAGTTAACCTCCAAAGTAAAGGCACGCCGGGTGATCTGGGTCATGGTGCCTGCCGGCAACACCGTCGACGTCATCCTCTCCAATCTGAAGACACACCTGAGCCCCGACGATATCGTTATTGACGGCGGTAACTCACATTTCAAAGACACAATCACCCGCGGACGCGACCTGGAAAAGATCGGCGTTCATTACCTCGACTGCGGAACCAGCGGCGGGGTGGAAGGCGCAATGAATGGTGTGTGTACGATGATCGGTGGCAAAAAGGAAGTTTTCGATCACTGCGAGTCTCTCTTCAAATCGATATCGGTACCCAACGGCTACCTGTATTGCGGCAAGCTCGGGAGCGGCCACTTCACCAAGATGGTACACAATGGTATCGAGTATGGTATGATGCAGTCTATTGCCGAAGGCATGGAAGTGCTTCACAAATACAATGACCAGATCGATCTGGCGGCGGTATCGAAAGTATGGAATCACGGCTCCGTGATCCGCAGCTGGCTGATGGAGCTTACCGAGAACGCCCTTTCGAAAGACAAAAATTTACAGTCTATAAAAGGTGTGATGCACTCATCCGGCGAAGGCAAGTGGACGATCGATACAGCACTGGAGCTTGGAGTTCCCACGCCGGTGATCACGATGTCGCTCTTGATGAGATATCGTTCGCAGCAGGAAGATACATTTGCAGGGAAAGTTGTCGCTGCGCTCCGGAACGAATTCGGCGGTCATGCGGTCGAGAAAAAGTAATTACCCGATCAACGGATCAGTGCCTTTATTCTTTCAATAAACTTATTCACCTCGTCACCGGTGCTATCCCAGGAGCACATCAGCCTTACTTCGTTGGTTTTTTCAACCCACACATAAAACGGATATTCTTTTTGAAGAGGTTCGATGATGTGAGCCGGGAACGTTGCGAACACACCGTTGGCTTCTATTTTCTGTGTGACCTTGATGCCGGGAATCTTGCCGAGCTCCGAACCAAGTAGCTTCGCCAGGGCATTGGTGTGACCGGCATTTCTTTTCCAGAGGTCATTCGTGAGCAATGCTTCGAACTGCGCAGAGATGAAACGCATTTTCGACGCCAGTTGCATGCCCTGTTTCCGGATGTACACGAAGTTGTTTGCAAGCTCGGGCCGGAAGAATACGATCGCTTCTCCAAACATCAGTCCATTCTTGGTGCCTCCGAACGACAATACATCTACGCCGGCATCACGGGTGAATTCCCTGAATGACTTACCCAGGGTGACTGCAGCGTTCGAGAGACGGGAGCCATCCATGTGAAAGTACATGTTGTTGTCGCGGGCGACGGCACTGAGCGCGCGAAGCTCTTCTATCGTGTAGACCGTACCGTATTCGGAAGCCTGGCTGATGGAGATCACTTTCATCTGGGGATGATGCTGATCGCCGATGCGCTGTATTTTTTCCTTGACCTGCGCGGCGGTGATCTTGCCGTCGGCCGACTGAATGGGAACAAGTTTGCAACCGAGGAATTTTTCGGGTGCCGTCGACTCATCTACATTGATGTGAGCCGCTTCGGCGCACAGGACGGCATTGAATGATTGAGTGAGCGACGTTAGTCCGAGGACGTTGGCGCCGGTTCCGTTGTAAACGAAGAAGACCTCTGCATCGCTGCCGAAATGTTCTCTGAATTTATCGACAGCCCGGGCTGTATACAGGTCATTGCCGTAAGAGCCGGCGTGATCGACATTTGCTTTTTGCAATGCCTCGATGATCTCCGGGTGAACACCGGAGTAGTTGTCACTGGCGAAAGCTTTCATTAATTATTAAAACGTGACGTTAGCGGTCATTACCTCGCCCTTGCGCTTAAACTTCACCGGAATCGTCTGACCTTTCTCATACTTACCCAGCGCCTCCATGTAATTCTGGATGTCTTTCACAACAACGTCACCCATTTGTATGATCACGTCGCCGGCGACCAGCCCGGCCTTCTGTGCCGGTTTGCCCTCGGAGACTCCGTCGACTTTCAGACCTTCCTCGTCCGCTGTGTAACTGGGCATAATGCCCATGGTAACTTTGAATGATGAACGTGATGACATGGCTTTGCTTTTTGTAGTTAGGAATGCAAGTTTCGGGCTGGCATCGAGGTCTTCGATCACTTTTACGATCACCTTAAGCACTTCGACCTCGCCTTCGACATTGATCTTGTCGATGTCGTCCGACGGTTTGTGGTAATCTGAATGCGATCCTGTAAAGAAATGAAGGACTGGAATATTCTTCAGGTAGAACGACGTGTGGTCGGAGGGGCCGGTGCCGGATGAGTCTGTCGTTATTTTGACCTGGTCGCCCGAAAGCTTTTGGAGCAACGGTTCCCATACCGGGCTCGTACCGGATCCACTTACGTGCAACGCTTTCGTGTCGGGCGACAGCCTGCCAACCATGTCGAGGTTGATCATATAGTTCACCTTCGAGAGATCGACGGTCGGATGTTCGGTAAAATACTTCGATCCGTAGAGACCGAGCTCTTCACCGCTGAAACACAGGAAGAGTAAGTTGTACTTCTCCTTCTTACCGTTTTCCTGGAAATATCGTGCGAGCTCGATGACGCCGGCAGTTCCGGAGGCATTGTCGTCGGCGCCGTTGTGTATTTTGTTCGCAGGATTCGGATCAAGCGAGCTGCCGTCGTTGCCCAGGCCCAGGTGATCGTAATGGGCTCCGACAATAATCGTGTTCTCGGCGCCGTTATCGATATACCCGGCGATGTTAGTCGCAGTTCCTTCGGCCCCGGCGCCATGCACGCCGCCTTTGAAAGGAAACGACTGGTCGTAACCGGTTTCTCCTTTGGGAAGAAGCTTTATCTTTTTGAATTGTGACTCGATGTAGTCGTTGGCTTTCTTCTCACCGGCAGAGCCCGTTCCGCGGCCCTCATAGTCATCGCCGGCCAGCGTTTTAACGTGAGCTTTGATCTTGCTGCCATCGATTTTTTGACCATTGGCACTGAAGACGAAAATGATCAGCGTAACGAGTATTAAACAGGATTTTGTCATAAAAAGCCGTAAATGGGGTAGCAATTTAATTTTTATCTGGGTATGGAAAGACCTATTTTTGGAATATTCATACCGTTTTATGAAGTGTAAAACGATAATATTGACTCTTATGGCATCTATCACGCTTCTCGCCAGCTGTGCGGAGGAAACGTGTCCCGTCGCCATATCGCCGAAGCCGGAGTACTATTTCAAGAAGAAGGTGAAGTACAGTATCAAGCACAATACAAGAAGAAAGCCCACACCTTCGCTCATTCACATCACAAGGGTTAATTACAAACCCAACTTCACGAGATAGTTTAGAATTCGGCGTTGCCTGGAAACCTCGGATAAGGTATGACATCCCTGATGTTTGTCATACCGGTAACAAACAACATCAACCTTTCGAACCCAAGACCGAAACCGCTGTGCGGGGCCGATCCGTATTTCCGGAGATCCATATACCACCACAGATCTTGCTCGGGAAGCTTCATTTCATTCACGCGGTTTAATAATCGCTCATACCTTTCTTCGCGTTGCGACCCGCCGATGATCTCACCGATACCCGGGAAAAGAACATCCATCGCGGCGACGGTCTTTCCATCTTCGTTCTGGCGCATGTAGAATGCCTTGATGTCTTTCGGATAGTTATAGAGTATGACAGGCTTCTTGAAATGTTTTTCCACAAGAAACCGTTCGTGCTCGCTTTGAAGGTCGACACCCCATTGATCGATGATGTAAGAGAATTTCTTTTTCTTGTTGGGATTCGAGTTGCGGAGAATATCGATGGCTTCGGTATATGACACTTTTTCGAAGTCATTTTCCATCACAAACTTCAATCGCTGGATGAGGGAAAGCTCGCTGCGCTGATCTTGCGGCTTCGCGGCTTCTTCTTCGGCAGCGCGCTTGTCGAGGAACTCGAGATCTTCGGTACAGTTATCCACTGCATACTTCACCAGGTACTGAAGAAAATCCTGGGCAAGCTTCATGTTGTCGTCCAGGTCATAGAAAGCCATCTCCGGCTCGATCATCCAGAACTCCGCCAGGTGTCGCGCGGTGTTGGAGTTCTCTGCACGGAAGGTCGGGCCGAACGTATAGATCTCACCCAATGCAAGGGCGTAGGTTTCTCCTTCCAGCTGACCAGACACGGTCAGGTTGGTTTCCTTTCCGAAGAAGTCTTTCTTGTGGTCGATGTGTCCCTGCTCGTCGCGGGGAGGATTGTTGGCATCGAGGGTGGTGACCCTGAACATCGCGCCGGCGCCTTCGGCATCGGAACCGGTGATGACGGGGGTATGGAGATAAACGAAGCCACGGTCGTTGAAGAACTTATGAACTGCGAAGGCCATCGCGTGACGGATCCTCATCACAGCCCCGAATGTATTGGTGCGTGCACGGAGATAGGCAATCTCACGAAGGAATTCGAGGGAGTGTTTCTTCGGTTGAAGCGGAAACTTTTCAGCATCGCAGTCGCCGATTATCTCGATCTGTCTCGCTTTTACTTCGACCGCCTGTCCCTTTGCCGGGGATGCAATGAGCTCGCCGGTAACCGAGATACAGGCTCCGGTCGTGATACGTTTGAGGACGCTTTCATCGAAGGAATTCAGCGTGGCAACCGCCTGAATATTTTGAATAGTAGACCCATCGTTGATGGCAATAAACTGGTTGTTGCGAAAGGTGCGTACCCACCCCAGAACCGTCACAGTCTGCCCCGCGGGCGCCGACTTCAATAATTCTTTGATTTTTGTTCGTTTCATTTACCAAGCCGTCTTGAAAAGGTGGCTGCAAAAAAAGTCAATTTAGGCAGTTTATCAAAGCATCCTGGGTAAATGGATGGACAAGTTGGGGCACGTCATGTGGTATTATTTAGACACGCAAATTTCCATGTGAAATTCTTCTTTTATATCCGGAATTAATTGGGGTAAATTTGGCCAAGGGGAACAGATAAATGCAGAGACTAGGATTAAATCAATCAATGCAGCAGAAGCTGTCGCCGCAGCAGATACAGTTCATTAAACTGTTGCAGGTGCCGACCGCTGAGCTTGAAGCAAGGGTAGAAGAAGAGCTGGAGTTAAATCCCGTTCTCGAAGAAGGATCTTCCGAGGAAGAACCAGAGACCCAGGAAACACAGGAGGCAGAGACACCAGAGACTACCGATACTGCCGAGACGACCGATAAGGAAGAAGTCCCTGACGAGGCACCGACCAATGCCGACGAGGATATTGACATCAAAGACTATCTACGGGACGACGACTACAGTGGCTATAAAACTTACGACGGCGACGATGAGGACGACAAGGAAATGCCCATCGCCACATCGAGCTCTCTACAGGAAACTCTCATCACTCAACTCGGCTTTCTCGGGCTCGAGGATAAGAAGCATGCGATCGGCAGGCAACTGATCGGAAGCATCGAAGGCGACGGATATATTCGCCGTGACCTGGAAGCTATCGTCAACGACCTGGCCTTCTCGCAAAACATACACACCAGTCTCGACGAAGTAGAAGACGTGCTTTTGATGATACAGAGGTTCGATCCTTCCGGTATTGCTGCGCGCAGCCTGCAGGAATGTCTTCTTCTTCAACTCGAACGTATCGACGACGGACAGGACGTCGACGTGATCGTGGCAAAAAGAATACTTACGGAGTGCTACGAAGAGTTTACAAAAAAACACTACCCGAAGATCCTCAAGAAACTCGACCTCGATGACGAGGAATACATCAAGGACGCGATAGAGCTCATCGTGCGTCTCAACCCCAAGCCGGGAGGCGAAAGCATTTCGGGCATGGTAAAGAACCAGTATGTCATTCCCGACTTCATTCTCAGCAACAACAACGGCAAGCTCGAGCTTTCACTCAACTCACGCAATGCCCCAGAGCTTCGCATCAGCCGCTCGTACTCGGAAATGTTCAAGGCTTATGACAAGAGCGACAAGAGAGATAAAAAACTGAAGGAGGCCGTAAGCTTTGTGAAGCAAAAGCTCGACGCAGCCAAGTGGTTTATCGATGCCATCAAGCAACGACAGCAAACCCTTCTTAAGACCATGCGGGCGATCATCGACTTCCAGTACGATTATTTCCTGGAAGGGGATGAGACCAGGCTGAGGCCTATGATCCTGAAAGACATCGCGTTGATGATCAATATGGACATCTCAACTGTCAGTCGCGTCGCCAGCAGTAAAACAGTACAGACAGATTTCGGTGTTTACCCCCTGAAATATTTCTTCTCCGAAGGTATCGCTACCGATTCGGGCGAAGAAGTGAGCAGCCGCGAGGTGAAACAGATCATCAAAGAGCTGATCGAGGCGGAAGACAAGTCCAAACCTTACTCCGACGATAAACTGGAGGAGTTGTTGAATCAGAAGGGATATAACATTGCCAGGAGGACCGTCGCCAAGTATCGCGAACAGATGAACATACCCGTTGCCAGGCTCCGTAAAGAACTATGAGTCGTCTGGCGCTGGCTTTATCGGTGGTCTTTCACCCCTTGTTGATGACCACCTATCTGTTCATCGTCCTTTCTTTTTTTCTGCCGGGAATTCTGCAGCCGATCCGGCCTTCACTTTGGTTCATCTTCCTGATCTTCCTGATGACCTTCCTGCTTCCGTCACTTAACTTTATTTTCTTCAGGGTCACGGGTACGATCAAAGACCTCAACCTGTTCAACCGTACCGACCGGATATTGCCGTTTGCTTTTGTTACCATCCTTTATTGCGTGGTGACGTTTATGTTCTACTGGAAATTTCCGGTACCGAACGTATTGAAGCTGATGACGATCATTACCGCCATGGTCATCGTTTCGGCTGTGATCACCCTTTTTTATAAAGTGAGTGTACACAGTGTGGCGGCGTGCGGCATCATCGGTATTCTCCTTCCTTTGAATAACGCCTCCGAGCAGGGACTCCTGTTATACCCGACGATAGGCGCCCTGGTGATCGCCGGCGTGGTAATGTCGTCCAGGCTTCAATTGAATGCACACGTGCTTCGCGAAGTATTCACCGGGGCGATACTCGGCTTCGCGATCGGGTTCGGCGGGATTATCCTCCTATTCTGATACTATTCAGATTTTAAGTTAGCTACAGGGTTTGTCAAAGATGCTTTGATGGACTGATAACTTACAGTCAACAGAACCATTCCAACAGCCGCAACCCCGGTGATTATGAAGATGTCGCCCGTGATCGGGATCTTATACGCATATTCTTCCAACCATATATTCATCAGGTACCATGCGCCCGGTGTTGCAATTACCAGCGAAATCAAAACCAGGACAACGAAGTTCTGAGTCAGCAGCTTGAAAATGTTCGTGAGCGATGCACCCAATACAATACGGATACTGATCTCGCGGCTCCGTTGCTGGATCAGGAAAGCCGACAGACCAAACAACCCGAGGCTGGCAACAATGATAGCGAGCGTGGTGAACACTGTAACAACTGTGCTGAACCGCTTCACGTCGTCGTAAGTCCTTGCGTATTGGTCGTCCAGGAAACTAATTCGGATGGGTTGATGCGGGGAGAATTTTTTCCAGACTCCTGTGATTGATTGTATAGCGGCGGTCATATCGTCCGACTTCACCCTGACGGCGATCGTTTTGAGATTTTTTCTGACCAATAGGGCGACGGGTGTAATATTTTGTTTCAGAGATTCGAAGTGGAAGTCTTCGACAACCCCGATCACACTGAAAACGCCGTAATGGTTTCTGATCTTTTTGCCGATGGGGTCTTTGAGGTGAAGCTGCCTGGCGAGTGATTCATTGATGATCATTGCCTGTGAATCGGACGCTATTTTTTCCGAGAAATCGCGCCCCTCGATCAGCTTAAGCCCCATCGTTCTCACATAGTCGTGATCGACTGACCATTGTTGGCTGCTGGTGTGTAAGCCGGTTTCGGAACCCTCCTCCGAATGTGTTCCGCCGTTCCGTGTCGAGCTTTCTACCGGAAGGTAACCACTGATGCTTACTGCATCGACGTCAGCGAGCTCCTCGAGCTCTTTCTTTAATGGGACCGCTTTGTCGAACAATGTTAAGGTCCCCTCCAGGATGAGTACGCGGTCTTTGTCGAATCCCAGTTTCGTGTTGAGGAGGAAGTCCATCTGTCGGCTTATGATCATGGTGCCGATGATCAGCGTTGTTGAGATCGTGAACTGAAAAATGACCAGAGCGCTTCTCAGCGTTGTCCGCCTGCTTCCGTTTGTGACGCTTCCCTTCAGGACTTTCACCGGCCGGAATGCCGACAGGTAAAAGGAAGGATAAATGCCGGCGATCAGACCGACCACCAGGCTGGTAGCGAGCAATAGTGGAATCAGTAATGGCTCTTTCCACGGAAATGAAAGCGACCGGCCAACAAGGTTGTTGAATGCCGGTATTAACAGAAGCGTGATCGCCACACCGATCACGATAGCAACGAAACTGAACAGGAAGGACTCGACGAGGAATTGCCGGACCAGCGCCGATCGCAATGAGCCGACCACCTTGCGTATCCCTACTTCCTTCGCACGACTCGCAGACCGGGCCGTAGAAAGATTGATGAAATTGATACAGGCGAGGAACAGAATGAAGACTGCTATACTGGAGAAAAGCCAGATGAAGCGTATGTCGCCATGGTTAAGGTCATCGCGCACACCGTCAACGTTGAGATAAATGTCGTCGATGGGTTGAAGCTCCAGCTGCATGGACTTCAGCCAATTGATTTGCTCTTTGTCGCCGTTTTTCATTGCGGCGGCAATCATGTGGGTTTCAATGATCGTCGATATCTTCTTTTCCAAAGCGGGAACGTCGGTGTCGGCACGCACCTGGACATAATCGACATAGTTGGAGCAACACCAACTATCGCTTTCACCCTCCCAAAAGCCTTCGCGTGGGACTGTCATGATGAAGTCGAAGTTCAAGTGAGACTTTGATGAAAAATCTTCGATGACGGCAGCGATCGTATAAGTGCGTTTGGGCTCATTGTTAATGATCAACGACTTACCGACGGCATCCTCACCCTTGAAATACTTTTCGGCTTTTTTTCTCGTAATGACTATGCTGTGCGGTTCAGTAAGGGCGTGTGATGGATTTCCCTCAAGAAACCGGACCTCCAGCACTTCCAGCAGTCCCTGGCTCATGTAAACCAGGCCGTCTTCGTGCGTGTTGTCCAGTCGATCGGTACGGCGTATTTCCGCACTGCCGGTACCAAATTGCGGGACGTCATTGTAGTGGCCGACATTTTCTATCTCGGCAAAATTTTCTTTTAATACTCCGGCTAACGGGTGAGGGAAATCCACACCACGTTCGTCCACGCCGTCGGACTGCGATGTGCGGACCACACGATAGATCCGGTCCTTATTCGAATAGAATGTGTCATAGCTCAATTCGCCTTTTATGTATAACGCCAACAGCAAACATGCGGCAATCCCCAGCGCAAACCCGCCGATATTGATGGCCGAATACATCTTGTGCTTCGCCATGTTGCGCCAGCCCATCGTAAAATAGTTTTTGAACATATCCAATGATAAGAGGTTGTGAAACTTCGTTTTCCGTATCGCGAACGGCCGGATGTAATGGATCACCTGGAACCAATAGTCAAGGCGTGCCCTTCGCGTCGACCGTGTCTTTGCTGTGTGGATAAATTTCTCTTCAAGGTCACCCATGACCTCTTCCGCCAGACTTTCTTTCAAATAGAAAAGCAGGAGCCTGCGTGCAACTGTGGGTGGTGTGTGGGATTCTCTCTTCAACTCAGTAAAAAACGGCATTCGTTCCGCTTTGTTACTAAATTGTAGAACAAATAGATAAAAAACAACCCGCGAGGCGGGTTGTTACAATAATTTTACAATTAATGCTCGATCGGCTTTGGCTTTGGCAGCGGCTCTTCCAGCATCACCCGCTCCAGGTCCTGGCTGGCGGGTCCGTTCAGCACCTCGCCGTCGGGCGAATACCTCGCTCCGTGACAAGGGCAATCCCAGCTTTGCTCTGCCAGATTCCATGTGACCGAACAGCCGAGGTGTGTACACACGGGCCGCACTGCATGAAGTCCGCCGTTGTTATCCTTGTGAATGGCGACACTTTCGTCATGGAATTTCACCACGCGGCCTTCGCCCGGCGCAAGTGAACCTACTTCTTCAAGGTCGTCGAGCGGCAGCCACTTGTGTGAGAACTGGCGCACCACGTCGGCATTGTGCGAGATGAAATTTGTAAACCCTGCCACCGGCTTGATCCTTCCGGGATGGAATACTCCGGAGTAGGGACAAGGCAGCTTCATGATGAGGTGGGCAAGAACTCTGGCGGCCACGTGACTGTACGTCATTCCATTCCCTCCGAAACCCGTCGCCACATATACATTGTCTTCCTTGCCCGGCAGGTGACCGATATACGGAAGTCCGTCTACCGATTCGTAATACTGCGACGACCACCTGTTGGTGATCTCTTCCACGTCGAAATGCTCACGGATATGGGCTTCCAGCTGCAGGAATGATTCTGCTGTATTTGATTTATGCGCGGTCTTATGGTCATAACCGCCGGCGATCAGGTAATTGATGCCGCCGATGTTCTGAGTACGATAGTAATGATAAGGATCCTTCATGTCGTAGACCAGCCCTTCGGGATAATCCCCGGCACCGAGGCGTACGCTCATCGCATAACTCCGGTTGGGTACACAGCGAAGGTGTAAAAGGTTGACACCCGGCGGAATGTGGGTTGCGAACACGAACGACTTGGCTGTGAACACCCCGTCGGTGGTCTCCACCTGCAGGGGCTCGTTGCCTGTTACGTCGTTGACGCGGCAGTTCTGACGGATCACACCGCCTGCCTTTTCAAATTCTTTGGCCAGCCCATAGATATAGTCAAGCGGACTGAACTTGGCTTGATGTTTAAACATCAATACATGGTCGTATTTGAAGGCGATTGGAAGAGTTTGTACAAACTCGGTCTCGACACCAACATCACGGCAGGCTTCGAAGATCGACTGGAGCTCGTTGTTCTCTTTCCGGTTGGTGGAGTACAAGTATCCGTTGGCTTCGCTGTATCCGCACTCGATGTTAAATTTCCCCACATGCTCCGCTACCAGGTCGAGGGCATCTTTAGCGGCCTGTGCTACCAGTTTCGCCTTCTCTTTGCCGAAATCGTCGATGATCTGCGGATACGGGGTATCGAGCATCGTATTAAGGTGAGCGGTGGTACCGCCCGTTGTCCCAAAGCCCATGTGCCATGAATCGAATATGATGCATGACTTACCCAGGCGTTGAAGCAGGAGTCCTGTTGTGATACCTGTTATTCCGCCGCCGGCAATTGCGACATCAAACGACCGTTGGTCGGAAACAAGGGTTGGTTTGAATCCGTTGGCGTTGCTTTGCCATAAACTTATAGTGTTACCGTCTCGTGTTATCATGACCGGGTGTGATTTTATTAATAAATGGTTTTTAACATGGATAAATCCATGGTCCGTGTGAAATCTGTGCGCAATACGTGGATGGGAGTAGTTAAAAATGTGGACCGCCGGTCAGGATTGTGGCGGTCCACTATATATATATGATTTGTTTTGGCGTATGCGGGTAGTGATTAGTCCTTGTCAGGAGTATCCTATCTGTCTGTATGTTGCCCTGCTGATGCGCCTGTCCAGTCGCATACGCCAAAGATCTTCATTCTTTTAAAAGCCCGTTGTACAACTCCCAATCCCACATTTCTCCACGCTCGTGTACAACGGGATGCTTTAACGTGTATTAAAATGTGTGCCATTTTTAATCCTTTGCTCATTATCACCGAATGAAACATCAAAGATCTGCCTTTGTTTCATTTTAGTGACACGTTGGGGAATGGTGGTGTAGCATGACCCCAATCGCACGGTATAGTTGCACGGTATAGTTTTTGGACCCTGTTAAGTCAATCGTATTTATGGTAACTCAATCAAAGAAAGCAGCGATCGGTAAGCTCATTCCGAAAGCCAGGTCATACAATTCGTTCAAGGAATTCGAAGGCAAGCGATATACCGGCATGCAGATCGGCCGTAGTCACAAGTGGAATTACGACAAGGGCGTATGGAAGGAAACCAAGGTGACGCCGGAGCGGTGGGAGATTACCTACAGCGTCACCAAGCGGCGGGCGGGTCATGCGCCGGAGGGATCGGGCGCCGCGGTGGGAACTGCTTACCACTGGTTCATTTTGTCTCACCAGTTCGTTGAAAAGCTGAATGCGGACGATTACACGACGTCAATGGTCGGACTGAAATTCAAGGTGGCCCACCGCCGGGCAGGGAAGGACAAATGGAGCGCGTCTGACAATGCAAGGAAGAAGACCCTGGTAAGGATACTCAAAGACATGATCGCGGAGATAGAAAGGGAACCGCAGAAGGCGATATCGATCCCGCTTGAATTCGAGCACAAAGGTAAAGGATACAAAGGGATGGGGGTCCCGGTGATGTCGAGTTGTGAAGGCGGGGTGTGTAAGCAGCTGGACGTTACATTGAACAACAAGCACCTCGGCGTGATCAAGTGCACAAAGAAGGGGTGGAAGCTCACCGATGTACCGCAGGGACTCGCTAACGCCATAGGCAACGAAGTATTCCTGTATTATGAGTAATAACAACCACACCTGAGGAATTCGCTTATGCAAACGGTAGAAAACATTCCCCGCACAAGGCGTTTGCAATTTTCAACGTGACTGTCACAATTCTTTCATCAATTTTAATCCCCCGGATTTAGTCGACTTACACAGGTACATCATGAATGTTGGGATATATGAGAGAAAGACATTCTAACTCCCGAAAAGAAAATGTTTTAATGATGGCTATCATCACAGCCATGCGAAGATGACGTCATAGGTCGTCATGGATTAAGAATTGCCGGTGGGATCGCAGTTAATTCTACCAATCATGCAACATTCAAGATCAAGGAGAGGAAACTCTTTCCAGGAGAGAGATTCCGAAGGGCGCTTTTCGTCGCAGTCCGGAAGGGGAGGACAAAATCAAGGATATAACAATGAGTATGGGGGTGAGTATGGGAACGGAAACCGCGGCTACGGCGGACGGTCGCGATACGACAACCAGGGCGAATACGGCTACGAGGATGACTACGGAGATTATCCCCAGGGCCAAGGCCGTGGGTACGAAGACGATGACGACGACTACCGCAATCAAAACGAAGGTCAATACTACAGGTACAATGACTACCAGGATCGTGAAAGAGGATACAACGATCGCGACTACAACGATCGGGGCAACCAGGGAGGTTACTACAACCAAAATTACAATCAAAGCTATGGCCAGGGCGGCTACGGTCGCGACTTGCGGGACCAGGACCGGAACGGCGGACGTGACGGCGGCTATGGCAGGAGCGATTACAACGACTACGAAGAGCGCGGAAACTATGGACAACGCTGGGGCCAGCAAGGAGGCGACCTTGATCAACGCAACCGTGAGCAAGGTAACAGAGGAGGAAGAGGCTTTGCATCAATGGACCGCGAACAAGTGAGAGAGCTTGGTCGCCGCGGAGGAGAAGCATCTCATGGCGGCAGGTCTCAGTGGGATAGCGGCCGCAATGAGCGGGGCAACGGAAGGTCGGGCCGCGGAGCGTCTCGCGGGGGCAATGGAGGTTCTTCGCGTGAAGGAAATTCGGGAGGAGGCTCCTCCGGTCAGCGCGGCTTTGCTACGATGTCGCGGCGCAGGGTAAGGGAGATCGCATCAATGGGTGGCAGAGCGTCGGCACGTTCCCGTTCGGGACGGGTAAGCAGCCGCCGCCGTTCACGTTCTTCACGATAAGCAACGGTACACGCTATGAAATATGAGGATAAAAAAAAGACACAAAAAATTATGAGCACTAAAGTTCAAAATGGTTCCGACGACAAGAAGTCACAGGAAGGCAATGGCATGAACAAGCAAAATGGGAAGTCCGGTCAGCAGGCCGGTCAACAAACTCTCCACACCCTGCTTGAAAAAGGACTGAGGGATATCTACAGCGCCGAGAAGCAGCTGGTGGAAGCGCTGCCTGAAGTAATTCAGGCGGTTGACAACGAAGAGCTCGAAGAAGCCATCGTTACGCATCTCGAGCAAACCAAAAAACAGGTTCAGAGATTGGAAAAGGTCTTTGAACGCATGGGATTCACAAAAGAATCCCAGGAGGAATGCGCGGCGATGGAGGGTCTGGTGGAAGAGAACAAGAAGATCGTGCGTGAGTTTCAAAGAGGCGCGGTAAGGGATGCAGCCCTTATCATCGGATGTCAAAAGATCGAGCACTATGAGATTGCGGTCTATGGCTCGCTTTGTGAGCTTTGCGATGTTCTGGGTGAAGAAAGGGCGGGGGATCTACTCGGCCGTACGCTCGAAGAAGAGGAGGATACGGATGAGTTGCTCTCGGAAATTGCCCAGGAAGTAAACGACGAAGCGGCAGAGATGGACTTGCAGGAGGAAGAATATCGTTGATTACCTAAACCTCGATACGAAATGGCCTGTCGCTCCGGCGATGGGTCATTTTTTTTGCCCGGCATGATTTTTACGATACGCTATTAACAACACTCAACAATTAAAGCTATGGCAAAGAAATATTCGAAGGGCGCACAGAAAAGCGTACGGAGTGCGATGAAAAGAAAGAAGTCCGGAACCCTCACAAGCGGACGGAGCGGAAAAAAAGTGACAAGCCGCAAGCAGGCAATCGCGATCGGGTTGTCGGAAGCAAGAAAAAAGGGCGCAAAGGTTCCGAAAAAAGAAAAGAGCTAAGATCCGGTATAGCCCGCATAGGAACCTCGGGCTGGCACTACAAACACTGGATCGGAACGTTCTATCCGGAAGACACGGCCCAGAGCGGCCAGTTTGATTATTTCAAAAAGCTCTTTAGCACCGTAGAGATCAATAACTCTTTTTACAAGATGCCGTCCCGGCAGACCTTTGTAACATGGAAGAAGACTGCTCCGGCGAACTTCACGTTTGCCGTCAAGGCCAGCCGGTATATTACTCACATGAAGAAGCTGAAGGATGTGCGCGAGGGTATCGGCAAACTTCTACACAACGCATATGGACTGGAAGACAAGCTCGGCCCGGTATTGTTCCAGTTGCCGCCTGGCTGGAAGGTAAATGTGGAAAGGCTTGAATATTTTCTAAAACTGCTGCCGCGGGGCAACCGGTACACAATTGAGTTCAGGAACGACACGTGGTACACCGGAGATGTTTTCAGTTTATTAAGGCAGTACAATTGTGCTTTCTGTATCTATGAGCTCGACAGGCACCAATCGCCATTGGAAGTAACCGCCGATTTCATTTACATCCGTCTTCACGGCCCGGGTGGAAAATACCAGGGTAATTACTCCGAGCCCGTTCTTCAAATGTGGTCACAGCGCATCCGTGTGTGGCAGCAAGCGGGCAAAGACGTCTACGTTTATTTCGACAATGATGAGAAAGGCTACGCTGCATTTAACGCACTGCGGCTGAGCGAGCTTGTCGACCGGTAATTTTGTTCACAAGTGGATAACTTTGTTGACAAGTTGAACAGCAGTAGGTAGAAAAGAGAAGAGGTTATTTTAGTGACCATTCATTTTATTGAGCGATCAGGAAAATAACCTCTTGACATTAGACGTGTCTCCTTGCGCTGGAATTACCCAGAATCAAGTTCATGGGATATTGTTTCTCAGGCCAACCCGATGCGGTTAGGCTTCGGATCGTGAGCCACTCCCTGTACGTGGTCTAACGCTTGAGTTAGCCCAAGAACTATGCCACCAGGAAAGAATAAAGTAATACGGACGTTCATGGCAATGGGGATGTGGCATCTTTAGGACATTGTAGACCTCATGGGGAATTGATTACACCCAAAAATTAGAATGTGCTGGCGCTCCGCTTGAGATGAGTGTTTGGTTAGAATTTTGTTAAAAGCATTTCCATAAGACAAAAACCAAAATGAATATGAAAAAGATAATGCTAAATGCCGCGATACTTGCTGGAGCGGTATTCTTTGTGGCCGGTTGTAGTGATCGCCGTACAGAGAATGACGACAGCAAAGAAGTCGCAAAGAAAGAAAACGACGCAAAGTTCGATGACACCAACATTGAAAACGACACCAAGTTTGCAGTGAAAGCTGCTGACGGCGGAATGCTCGAAGTGAAGCTCGGTGAGCTGGCCTTGAGCAAAGGTGTTTCCAAGGAAGTAAAAGACCTTGGTAAGATGCTGGTCGACGAACATTCGAAAGCTAACGAAGAACTGAAGGCCCTCGCAGCAACGAAGAACATCTCGCTGCCGATGACCTTGAGCGAAGATTGTCAGAAGAAGTATGATGATCTTGCAGCCAAGTCAAGCGCTGACTTCGACGAAGCTTTTGCAGAACACATGGTGAAGGATCACAAAGACGACATCGACGCTTTCAAGGATGAAGCTGAGAAAGGCGATGACCCGGATCTGAAGGCATGGGCTGCAGGAAAGATTGCGACACTCGAGCACCATCTCGATATGGCTAAAGCAGCTGAAGAAGCAGTAGATGGCAACAAAGGCTCGACAGGTAAACTCGACAGGTAATTAGAATAAAGCAATACAGTTTTAGTTTTTAATTGTCTGACTCGACGAAGCTCGTCCCAAAAGGACGGGCTTCTTAATTTACCATAACGACGACCCGCTGATATCGTGTGAGCTTCGGACTTCCCGAATCAGTCACTTCAAGAATCACGTGTATCGTGTCCCCGGGCTTCGCATCGGCAGGCACCACAAACGAGGCGTTTTGCGTATCCGGTGTAGTCAGGCTGATCTTATTTGCATAAGAATCGACTTCGAAGTACTGCCACCAACGGTAGCGCAGGCTGTTACCATCCGGGTCATTTGCCAAGCCCTTCAGTTTTACAGTTTCTTCTTTCGCAGCTTTCAGATTTCCCTCGTGAGAAAGTTTGACTACAGGAGCATGGTTGGCTTTCTTGAAATCTTTCACACACCAGTCGGCCCTCGCCGCGAAATCATTCTGTATGACATCGATCCAGCGGGTTTGTGGATAGGCCCGGTCGTCTTTGCCGGTGTATGGATTGAAGTCGGTCACATGAGTCCCGTCTTCCCAGCGGTTAGGGCTGGTTTGTGATTGGACCATCCGGCCGCCCCAGCCCCCGAAGGATGCGTCCGCGAGATTCCCCAGACCCACGTCAACCAGGTGGAGGAATGCCGGCGAGTCTCCTTCGGAGATGAAATCATACATTGTCATATTATTCTTCTTCAATTCGGCCGTATCGCCTTGCGTGTGTTCTTCATCATTGCGGATCTTGGTGCCATCGCCCCATAGTAAATATGATTCCAGCAATGGACCGTGATTGAACTTGATATTTTCTTTGAACCAGGGGCCGCGGAGGTAGGACTGAAGCGCCTGCGGAACTACACGAGGCCACGGATATGCAAAGTTCCAGAACTGGTTCGCGTTGTAGAGGATTCGGATATTGGGCCAGTTCGGCTCGATATACTTCTTATAGGTCGCGTCCTGGTCGAGCACGGCATAGATGATCGCCTTTTGGGACACCTTATTGGAGATGTCGTTCCACTGCGGGGTTTTCTTGTACTCATCTTCGATCGACTTCAATGCCCGGGCAACGGTATTGGTTCCGCCCCATATCTGGAGATAGATGGGGCTGTTGTCGTTGTCGAGCAGAAGTTTTTTAATGAAATCGGATCCTTCGGTGTCATTCTCCATCTCTCCTTCGAAGTCGATGTTGCCGGTCCGGATGATACTGGTGAGATATTGCGGCGTTGGATAATTCTTGTCGTGTTTGATCAGGGTCGGATACACGAACGCGTATTTCCGGATGAAGAACTGCATCCAGTCGGTACCCGGCCACCGGAGATCCGTTCGCTGCCCGTATCTTTTCGACGTCATCTCCATCTCCGATGTGAACGTGGTACCTCTGCCGTCACCTTTGTAATGCCACTGCGAGCTGCTGTAGATCAGTCCCTCAAGCTTGAATTCATTCGCATAGAGTAAAAGCCTGAGGAATGAATCCTGGTCGTCGACTTCGCCGTCGGTTGTTACAATGGTGCGGGGTTGAGCGTACAGGCAACAGCCTGTTATCAGGAGAGAGCCAAGGAGAAAAGATATCTTCTTCATTCCCTAAAAGTATGGATTTCAAAATTTCCGACCGCGCAGAAAAGCGTCCGGTTCAGGTCGCGATGTATCGAATTCGAACAGTCAAATACGCGTTTTCAGGTGTTTTAAGTGGTGGCATGGTGTTCGCAAGAGCGGCCGCAGTTTACCTGAGTCACCATGCTGCGAAACTACTTCAAGACCGCCTACCGCAATCTTCTAAAGAACAAGGTACACTCTGCTATTAACATCGCCGGCCTTTCGATCGGCATCGCGTGCGCGATCGTCATCAGCGTTTTCGTGCGATACGAATCCACCTTTGATCAGTACCACAAGCAAACACCGAATACCTTCCGTGTCGTACAGCATACGCAGCATCCGGAAGGCATGGAATATTGGGGTGCGACCTGTTACCCTCTTGCTGAGGCGCTTCGAAACGACTTTGGTGATTTCGCACACGTGACACAATGTGCGGGGCCGATGAAGAGATTTTTTTCTGTCGATCGCGGTAATAGCGAAATCATACTGTTCGAAGAACCCCACGTTCTCTATATCGATACGGCCTATGCGAGGGTGTTCGATTTCGCCTGGCTCGCGGGCAATCCACGGGAAGCGTTAACTGAGAAAAACTCAGTGGTGCTGACCGAAACAACAGCGGAGAAATCTTTTGGTGCGATACAAAACAAAGACTACGCATCGGTCCTGGGCAAAACTGTCATGCTCAATGGTAAAGATCCCCTGATCATTACCGGCGTGGTGAAAGATGCCCCAGGTAACACGACGCTCCAGTATGCTATCCTGGTCCCTTATGAATTTTTCAAGGAAAACAACAACTACCAGGCAACCAACTGGGCGGGTAACTACGGAGGTTCAACCTTCGTGGTGTTGAAAAACAACAGCAACCAGCAAGCGATCGAACAAAAGATCGCCGGATGGAAAAAGAAATACATGAAGCCCGAGGATGATGCGAGGATCAACTATTTCTTCCAGCCGGTTTCGGAGATGCACAATGAAACTATATACGGCACTGCACGAATGTCGTACATAATGCCCCATAAAATACTGAATGCAGCTACACTTGTTGGTATCTTCATCCTGGTTATAGCAGCGGTGAATTTTATAAACCTGACGACGGCGCGGGCAATCACCCGCTCGAAGGAAGTCGGCGTCCGCAAGGTCATGGGGAGTACACGGATCGGGTTGATGATGCAATTTGTATATGAGCACAGTCTATTGATCGTGGTAACACTCTCCGTGTCCGTAGGCCTCGGTCAACTGGCCATCGATCAGCTGAACAATTTTCTTACAACGATTAACCTGAAGCTGACATTCAGCTTGGATGATGCCGGGGCCGTTTTGCTGATCGGTTGTGTGGTGATTTTACTCGCAGCTGTCTATCCCGCGGTCGTGCTATCCTCTTTTAGCCCGGTCGACGCCATCAGGAATAAGATGGGCTACCCGGGGCGGGGTGGATTCTCACTTCGTCGATTGCTGATCGTCTTCCAGTTCACGATCGTGCAACTTCTTATCATCGCAACCATCGTCGTCGCCACCCAAATCAGGCATTTCAGCAGCGCAGATCTCGGTTTCGTTACTCAGTCCGTCGTCAGCATACCCGTGCCCGACGGCGACAAGATAGAAGCCTTCAGGAACAAGCTGCTTGAGAACAAGAACTTCACCGAAGTCAGCTTCGCATCGAACGCCCCGATCCAGGTCGACGGCAATTATGGAACAAGTTACCGGTTGCCTCAACAGGATGTTGTGGAGGGCAAGATGGGTCAAATGACGTGCATCTATCCGAACTATATCGATTTCTTTGGCATTAAGCTCATCGCCGGACGTAACATAACGGAGCTTCGCGACCCTTTCGACGAATTTCTTGTGAACGAGAAGCTCGTCCGGTCCATGGGCTGGACACCGGAGGAAGCTCTTGGCCGCAGGCTGACGATCAATGAAGGAGAAGGGACCATCGTCGGAGTAGTGGAGGACTACCAGAATAGGTCGTTGAAGAAAGAACTGGCATCGACAGTGCTGCTCAATTGGAAAGCTATCCAGGCCCGCACTTACGTCAAATTCACACATCAGACACCGGAAACACTGTCGTCTATTGAAAAGGTATGGAAAGAGTTTGCCCCACAGGCTGTATTCAGTCATGTATTCGTAGCCGAAGCCATCGATCGTCAGTATGCACTCGAGCACCTGGTGTTTAATGGATTCACGGTATTCTCGGGTCTCGCAATACTCATCGGTTGTCTCGGACTGTTCGGGCTGGCGTCATTCATGGCAATACGTCGTGCAAAGGAGATCGGAATTCGCAAAGTACTCGGCGCTTCTTTATCACACGTCCTCTCGCAATTCTCAAGAGAGTTCATCCTGATGGTGATCTTTGGGTTCGTGCTTGCCGCCCCGGTAGCTTATATGATGATGGAACGCTGGCTCAGCGAGTTTCCATACCGAATCGACATTAGCTGGTGGATGTTTGCTTCCGGTGGCGCCATTGCGCTGCTGGTCGCCCTCGCAACTGTAAGTTTTCATTCGCTCCGGGTGGGGATGGCGAACCCCGTGGATTCATTGAGAAACGAATAGACACATTTGAATAGCTCTTTTAAATAAGTTTTTTTTTGACTGATTACTTCTTAAAAGTAGAAAGATATAAACTAACTTTGTGACCATGAAAGGAGAAAGATCGACCGCACCCCCGAAGCTGGCGAGGAACCTGTTTATCTGGTATAGCGGCAACGCACAGGTGGACGACCTGGTGGGCGACATGGATGAGATATTCAAAAAGAATCTTCAGCGGATGTCGCCATGGAAGGCTAAGGGCAGGTATTGGCTACAGATCATCTCACTCATTTTCTCATACGCGATTAAACGCAGAAGGCAGTGGTCGTCATTTCATCCACATTCCAACAACTCAATCAACTTTCACATGTTTAGAAATTATTTCATTATCGCCTGGCGTACGATGATCCGGAACAAGGTTTCCACTACCATTAACGTGTTGGGTCTGTCGCTGGGGATCAGCGCCTGTTTACTGGTGTACATGGTGGTGATTCATGAATTCAGTTTCGACAGATTTCATCCCGACGGCGACCGGATATTCAGGGTCAAGACCAGCGATACCAAAGTAGGATGGACGTGCCCATGTGTGCCGGCCCCGGGTTTTCTATCACTCCGCGATGAATTTGCCGGCGCAGAGGTGATCACGGGTTATCACGAGTATGATGCGAAAGCTACAATCGTAGACGGCGGTAAAGAGAAAACCTTCGAACGAAACTCTTCACACGTGATACTGACGGACCCGGCTTACTTCGGGATCTTTCAATACAGCTGGCTCGCGGGCGGACCGGAATCGCTGTCGAAGCCTGCCGGTGTTGTTCTCACCGAGAGCCGGGCAGAAGCATACTTCGGATCCCTGGCCCCTCATGAGGTTGTCGGAAAGGCCATCGTGTACAACGATTCATTGCATGTAACGGTCGGGGGTGTCGTAAAAGACTGGGCGGAGAATTCCGATTTCAGGTTTACCGAGTTCATTTCTTTCAGCACGATCGAGAACAGCTTCCTTCGCAACGAGATTAATCTCACCCACTGGGGACTGATGTTCAATTCATCACAGAGCTTCATCAAGACAAAACCCGGCGACGATCCGGCGACAGTTGCTGCACAGATGACGAAGGTCATCGGTAAGAATACTGATGAGAAGTATGCATTTTCACTGGAGAATCTCGAGACGATACATTTTCAAAATGACGATGAAGGACAAAGTACATTGTTGATCGTATTATATGTAGTCGTTGGATTGGCCGGATTTATATTGATCATTGCGGCAATCAACTTCATCAACCTCTCCACAGCCCAGTCTATCAAGAGGGCCAGGGAGATCGGCATCAGAAAGGTAATGGGCAGTATGAAACTGCAGATCGTCTTCCAGTTTCTATCGGAGACACTCGTGCTTTCGTTTATGTCAATCATTCTGAGCTTAGCCCTCCTTCAGCCGTTGATGAGTCTGTTCGGCAATTTTCTTCCCGGCAACCTGAGCTGCGACCTGCTGTCGCTAAATAATTGGTTGTTCCTTGGAAGCCTGATGTTACTGGTGGCCGTACTGGCCGGAACATATCCCGCGCTGGTACTTTCATCATACCTGCCTGTCGTCACATTGTCGGGAAGGGGAATATCGAAAGGACGTGAACGGTGGTCGATGCGAAAGCTTTTGATCGTCTTCCAGTTTTCGGCGTCGCTTTTCTTCATCATCGCCACGCTGGTGATCCGCAACCAGATGGATTTCATACAAAAGGAAGACCGCGGGTTTTCCACATCGTCGGTGTTAACGTTCTCAACCAACTGGAAGGGTGAAGTAAGTAAAGTGAAGACACTGGCCGAAAGGATCCGCCCGGTCTCGGGAATCAGAGATGTCGCTGTCCAGGCTTATTCACCGATGGGCTTTGCACTATGGACGTCCACGCTCGAATACAACGGAAAGGCCGGAAAGGTTACGGAGAATACGTCCGTGAAACCGGGTGACCATAACTTCATACCGCTGTACGAGATGCGTATACTTGCCGGACGCAACATCATGGCCGCCGATACGCTCAATGAATTTGTTATCAACGAGACGTTGTCGAAACGCCTGGGATTCGATGATCCTCAGGAAGCTATCGGTGAAAAGGTTGCCATCGGGGGACCGCCGCACCCCATTGTCGGCGTTGTAGCAGACTTTCATGAACGCTCTTTCCATGACGCGATCGGGCCAACTGTCATCGGTCATTTCACAAGGGAGCTACATTCGATAGCGGTCCGTCTCGATAGCAAAGATTCGGAAACGAATGCCGGAGTGATCTCACGCATCCAGGCTGAGTTCAAACAAGTATATCCGTACGAGACTTTTGAATACCGGTTTATAGAGGATGAGATCGGGATGATGCACGGCGAAGAACAAAAGATCTCGCAGCTTGCTACCATCGCGATGGCCGTCACGATCTTCATTTCGTGTATGGGTGTTTTCGGACTCGCGATGTTCACTGCTGCCATGCGCACCCGTGAGATCGGTATCCGCAAAGTACTTGGAGCAACCGCTTTCAGTATCACCAATATGCTGAGCCGCGAGTTTGTCGCCCTCATCCTGGTTTCGATCGTAGTTGCAACTCCGGTTGCGTGGCTCGCGATGAATGCATGGCTGCTGAGCTTTATTTACAGAACAGAGTTAACTATCTGGGTGTTTGTGTCGGCCGGGCTGATTGCTTTGGTGACCGGACTGGCAACCGTCAGTTATCAATCGCTTAAAGCGGCGCTCGGCGACCCGGTAAAGGCGTTGAGAGTGGATTAAGATAATCGTAGCGTGGATGATTGACCACGGTTAAACCATCGGACGGCTCTATTGGTAATCCGGCTTTAACATTTTCCGGTTGGCATGATTTTTTGCCACTTTCGGGCAGGCTGGAATAGCTCGAAGTTGGAAAATTACGGTGGAATGGAGCTTTTAAGAACGGGGAGAATTTGGGTTGCGCTGCTGATCATCTTTATCGGTAGCTGTGCAGCACTTCCCGCGCTGGAGCCCGTCGCAAAAACGTCTTCCGCCCACACAAGTCAGCTCGCGGCCTATTTCGAAGCTCCGGAATTGCCGGAACGTTTCTATAATCCCCCGAAACCGAAAAAGAAAAAATCGAAGCGCATGGCAGCCGTCGCGAAAGCATACGCGCCATTAGTGATGAACCCGGTGCTGGGCGCTTCGAAAAAGTCGATCATAAGTTTGTACGGCGATGCCCGCGACGGTGGGAAGCGCAGACATGAAGGCATCGACATCGTTGCACCCAAGGGAACGTTGATTGTCGCTCCATCCGATGGCGTGATAACGAGCGTCAGTTATAACTCGCTCGGGGGGAAGGTGATCTGGA
The DNA here is from genome assembly GCA_035318625.1 of Cyclobacteriaceae bacterium. Lineage (GTDB taxonomy): Bacteria > Bacteroidota > Bacteroidia > Cytophagales > Cyclobacteriaceae > ELB16-189. Next base: position 152,829 of record DATHEL010000007.1, on the reverse strand, counting down.
TGAATGACGCCAAGAGAAAGCACGCTTACTATTTCGCTCACCTGGATTCGCAGATGGTAAGCACGGGGATGATCATCAAGCAGGGAGATACCCTGGGAACGGTTGGAAACACAGGCAATGCGCGCCGTACCTGTTCTCATTTGCATTTCGGTATTTATCAGAAGGGCAGTAGAAATCCCGTGACCTATATCAGATCACGGGATCAGTTTGTCTCGACGCCGGCGGTTTCGACTGCCGCTTCAGAATGACCTTATATAATCAGTACTGCTAATTATTCTTATACGATTTATCCAGGAACAAATACCTCGCGTCGTTGCCGGCATCGACAGCTTTCGAGCTCACGTCGATGATCATTACAGGCGGCGTCGTGTCCTGGGCTTCCGCGGCGGGCCATTGCGGTAAATTGCCGCCGTTCGGGTTTCCGGTCTTGATGAAGTTTGCGAGATAGCTCTGGATCGTTTCCGATACCGTATAATCGTCGTCACTCCACTTGTATTCTTTTACAATGGGGAGATTGCCCATAAAGTATTCGATCTCGGCGGCATGCGGCGCACCGATCGGATCGGGCGCCGTCATGGCGGGCTCACCCCTGCGTGCCGTTCCGCCGGCGAGGCCAGGCGTCAGGCTTTGGTCGGCCAACGGTGCACGCGACCTGCTGTACAGATACCGATATACCGGCTTACTTCCGTTTTTGCGATGAAGGTCGAACCACTTCCACGTACTGTACGCGATGAAACGATCGGAGGCGAGGGAGGTCGCCGACCATGCCGTCTCATTTGCATTGCTGTGAGGATATAACTTAAAGACTTCTTCGGAATCCTGTGGATACACTTCTTTTACCTTCTTCACATAATTCTCGTCCGACATCGGGCCTTGCATGAATGCGATCGCCGGTATCTCCGATGAGTTCCATCCGAGCAACAACGGCACATCGGAATGTTGTTTTGATTTATAGCTGTCGGCGATGGACTTCGGCATGAAATAGTTATCGATCACCATAGGGAACCCAAATCGTTTCGCCTCCGCGTAGATCTCGTAGACCTCGCGTGTGCTTAATGCCCGCAGCTCGGCAAGTGTCTTATAACCTGCTTTTGTTGCGAAGTCCTGACCGACCTTTTCCGCTTCGGCGAGGGGAACGGGAGCCAACGTGGGATTAATGCCCGCGCCGCTTTCACCGATTGCACCCGCGATCATTCCTTTTGAAAGGGGAGAGGCCAGTTGTGCACTTACTGCTATCGATCCTGCCGACTCGCCCGCGATCGTTACTTTTTTCGGATCACCTCCGAATACGTGTATGTTCTGTTGAACCCATTTCAGAGCGGCATTCTGATCGAGCAACGCGTAATTGCCCGAAGCTTTGTAGGATGATTCTTTACTGAGCTCGGGATGAGCAAAGAACCCGAAGATGTTCAGCCGATAGTTGACCGTTACCGTTACGATACCTTTTTTGGCCATGCTTCCGCCATCGTACCTGGGTTCCGATGCATCGCCTGCCACAAATCCGCCTCCGAAGAAATATACCAGCACCGGAAGTCCCGACTGACCGCGGGTGGCCGGAGCCCACACATTCAGGTAAAGACAATCTTCACTCATTCCTGCCGACCTCGAATGCATGTCGCCGAAGACAATCCCCTGAACGGGTCTTGGTGAAAATGCTTTTGTTGACTTAACGTCCTTCCAGTTGTCCGGTGGCTGAGGAGCTTTCCACCGCAAGTCGTTGATAGGCGGTTTGGCGAACGGAATACCGAAGTACTTCTGTATTCCTTCTTTTGTGTCGTACTGACCCTCGATGACCCCATTTGAAATGGTGGCCCGTACCGGGAATGTGAAGTCGGTTTGACCCGATGCCGTGACTGTGGCTGCGCAAAACAGCATTGCATATGCCATCCTTTTGATCATAGCTGGTTTTGTTATTGTGTAATAGGGACACAATGTAACATTATTCGCTTAGAGATCGGTGTTCGATATTCGGTGTTTGTATTAACTATTTCGTCGGAACCAGCTTCAACATAAGACCTGGTCCTTCAGTGATAACATAAATATACCCATCCGGGCTTTCGGCCACATGTCTCACGCGTCCCATATCTTGTAATAGCTTTTCTTCTGCGACGAATTTCTTGCCGTCGAGTTGAACGCGGGCAACATGACGGAATGCCAGCGCGCCTACGAGAATGTTTCCTTTCCACTCGGGATATCGCTTGCTGGTGACGATCGTGATACCGCAAGGACCGATGGATGGCACCCAGTAGCGTGTCGGATTTTCAACGCCGGGTAGTTCTTTATCCTTGGTGAGAATGGTGCCATCGTAGTTGATGCCATAGCTCGTCTTCGGCCATCCGTAATTCTTTCCTTTTTCGATAAGGTTCAGCTCATCGCCTCCCTTGGGTCCGTGTTCGGCAGCCCAGATGCGATTTGTCGCTGCATCGTACACCATGCCTTGCGGGTTGCGGTGACCATAACTCCATATAGATGGGTTGGCGTCTTTCTGGTTGACGAACGGGTTGTCGGTGGGGACACGGCCGTCGTCGTGAAGGCGGTGGATCTTTCCGTGGTCATTGTTAAGCTCCTGTACTTTCGGTTGTGTTCCGCGTTCGCCGGCAACGATGAACATGTAGTTGTCTTTGTCGAACACGATACGGCTGCCGAAGTGATGACTGGCGGGAAGGTATGGCTTCGCTGTAAACAGCTCGGTGAGATCTGTCACCTGGTTGCCGTTCAGCTTGAAGCGGGCGATCGCAGTGGTGGCTCCGCCTTCGACAGGCTTTGAGTATGCGATGTAGATCCACTTGTTGTCTTTGTAGTTGGGGTGAACCTGTATGTCGAGGAGTCCGCCTTGTCCCTGGGCGAACACTTTCGGCATGCCGGTCAGTTTTTCGCCGGTGTATTTATCGTCTTTGAACACGAGGATGTCGCCGGCACGTTCGGTGACAAGCATGCGGCCATCGGGAAGCCAGGCCATGCCCCACGGGTTGCTGAAAGATTCGTAGAGTGTTTGAACCGTAAAGCGGGGATCCGCAGGCGGATCCTGTAATTCTGAAGTGCTTGTTGTACAGGAGATGTACAGTATGGCGATCAATATCAGCGCCGTAATTGAAGGTGAATAAGTCTTGAATTTCATAGTGATGATTATGTTCAAAAGTAAAGTATTTACCCTCGTTTACCCACGATGAAGGACGCGGGAAGCGGTAAAATACCGCAAACGGCAGGGTAATCGTGACGTATGGTGGTTTATGCGTGCCGGAGAGGAGGTTTACCCGGTTCGGAGCGGGTTTGGCGGATACCTTGACGATATCAGTGAAAACCCAAATGTTTATTTTTGATCCGCTAAAATCACCAAACATGATTCGCACGATCCTCTTACTCACCGCCTCCAATATCTTCATGACCTTTGCATGGTATGGCCACTTGAAGTTCACCGGCATGCCCTTGTGGAAAGCGATATTGATCAGCTGGCTGATCGCTTTTCTCGAATACTGCCTGATGGTTCCTGCCAACAGGCTTGGATACGTCGGCGGATTATCGGGATACCAGCTGAAGGTGACCCAGGAGGTGATCACACTGATCGTGTTTGCGATCTTTGCATTGTTCTATTTGAAAGAACCGTTTCATTGGCGATATCTTCTCAGCTTCGCTTTGCTGATCGCGGCCGTGTATGTGATGTTCAAGAAATAGCAGCCAAAAATTAATGCGACTCACCGATCAAGCCGTCGGTCAGGCTGCGCCATTGTATTTCCGAGAATGTCATCAAGTCTGCTATGCCGGTAGCTTTCCGGTCATGGACTTCCGCTGAAACTCTTTCCTGCGATCGTCTGATCACGAATGTGATCGTGGCTTCAGGCGAATAAAAGTGTTCGGTCTCACTAGTTTTCCCGACTGGGGGCTGTGTGGGTCTGACCCTGAACGTGTACTCATCCGAGTCCTCGGTTTGGTTATAGTCTATTGCCTCGATGCGCACCCAATCGTGTCCCCTTTCTTGCACGCTTCCGGGTCCCGGGAAATCGATCTTCAGGTAATCGCCCTCGACCGGCGAACGGTCTGCTTCCCGTCCTTCGTGATCTGCCAATTCGAATTTTGCCAGCAACTTTCCGGCAATCTTATGCCATTCACTCACCTTCCTCAACCTTTCGCTTGCGACTGTAAAGAAGGTCTTTGCGTCTGTTACCGTTCTGAATTCTCTCGTGCTGCTTGCGTCGATAACTTTGCCGGTGCTTTCTGCGGGCGTGATGATCTCTTTCATAAAAAATTATTTGACCACACGTATTGTGTCAAAAATTGTACCCTCGTGACTCAGGCATTGATTAACAAGCTTGCATGAATTGATTGTAGAGAAAAATCAACATGCTTAAAAGGCCTGAACACGTGATATAGATTACTCGTTTCCTGCAAGCAATATGATCGGACCAATCAGTCCCGATTGAACCAAGGGAGATTTTTTCTGGTAATGTTTCCATGTGGTAAACGCAACACGTCCATCGTCGGGCTTAGGTTGGTTGTTGTGATACCATGCAGGTAATTCGGTAATTCCGCCGCTTGAAAGAGCTGCGAACCCGGTTCCGCCAGTGGGTGAATATTTGTAAGGTTCGGTCACCTGCTCGTCCCCGATAAGGCGGTTGACCCAGAGTGTAGTTACCTTAACGACCAGCTCGTTTACTCCATCTGATACTTGATCGGTTATATCGATCATGTAGGGGCGGGTCCAAAAGATGCCTAACGACTTTCCGTTCAGCGTCACATCGGCAATCACTTCAACTGATCCCAGACCGAGGAAGAAGGGCTGCCCGGGTCTGGTCCTCGAAGGCCTGTAGGAGAACGTGGCAGAGTAGGTACAGGTGCCGGAGAAATATTTAACACCGGCATCGGGATGCTCGTTCAACGGCTTCAATTCATCCATGATCACCATTGAAGGTGCGCCGTGATTGTCAGGAAACTTGACGGTCCACTTGGAAAATTGGGCCGCAACATTGGTAGTAGCGTGAGGCTCTCCTTGCCGCACCGCACGCGATTTCAATAGATTGCGCGTAAGAGGGATCTTAGAGAGGTCTGGCGTAGTCATGTCGCCATTGTAGAACGACGCGCCTTCGGAGAGATAAACATGGCCGACCCCCGGATGAACGATGAAGTTTGACTTCTGTCCCTGCGCGAGCAGTTCCCCGTTAACGTAAACCGACGGAACACCATCGTTGTAGGTGAGAGCAACGTGAGTCCACGAACTGATTTCCGTTGGAGCTGCGAAAGCAAACACCGGGCGGCCTTTCGCGTGTTCCCAAACCGCTACACCGTTCCGGCCTACAGCAATTCCGCAGGTAGCATGGCCTTGTCCATACAGCTTTTCTCCCGGCGATGGATAAATGGTATAGCAATCTGTCCAGGGCTTCTGACCATCCATGAAGTTGTTGGTCGACAACATCACGCTGCTTTCAGGTTTCGCCCAAAAACTGATGGTGAATGAATTCGTGACGTTTGGATATAATTCGCGGGTTGTCTTGAAATGTTTCAGCTCCTGCGTTTTGTTTGGCTCGCCCTCCCGGAGTACAACGAACGCTGAGCCATATTCATAGAGCATCAACGGCACCAAAGTCCTGTTTTCTATATTCGTGAACATGTCAACCTTAACGGTCGATCCTGTCACAGGGTCCCAGAGCTCCGGTTGCTTGTTGCCTCCCCTGAAATCAGCAAAGACCATTTCTTGAGATCTCCGTTGATTGGCAATAAAATAAACGTCGTCGTTGCCGATCTTCCGGTGTATCCATGTTATTGGGGCGTCTCCGGATTGCGAAGTGAAATAGAAGTCTGGCGTGATATCGAGCTCGCGAAGGATGGTTTCAAGCGGACGGTTCGCGATTACCTTCCCCTTGTCCCACAATGCGGCAACGAGATCTGAGAATTCTTTCGTGTTTGTTGTGAGACCATGCGGACCTGTCGGCCTTTCTCCGACTACCACCAATCCCTGCGACACAAGCTCTTCCATTCTTTTAAGGAGCTTCAGTGACATTCGCGAAAAATCCTGGAGGACGAGTATTCGGTAGCTCGTTCCATCGGGTAACGTCAATTTTCCATCGACAACTTTCGCCTTCGAAATAATTGTCTCGGCATTGATCAGGTCATAATCATAACCTTCCGGTGGTTGCGGCACCAGTTGCTCGCGTTCGACCCTCGTGTAAACGCCGGCATCTTCGCCCGTGAAGTAGGCCAGGTCGGCGACAAAGGTCCCTTCCTGTAAAAGGTACTGGCAGCGTGAGAGATAGTCCATCCACGCTTTGCCTTGTTCCCACCATGTATTCGTCCGGTCGAAATGCGATCCCCATGGACCCATCGTCATGCCCGGCGCCGCAGTAGGATGGGGCTGGTGCGCAAACCGGTGGAACACCATCCGGTTGAGTCCTTGTGTGAACATTCTGTCACCGAGGCCTTTGAGCGCGAAAGGATATTCCTGCCACTTCGATGACGCCGGCTCGCCGGTATACGATTCGGCCGCGACAACTTTCTGGCCGTTGGTGTGCGCGATCGACGCCGATAGCTTCACCGTCCGCCGCATGGTGAGATTGTTCTGGAAGATCGCCGACAGCCCGTTCCAGAATTCTCCCACGTTCGTATCAACCCGTGCGCCGATCTGCATTTCTTCCATGGGTCCGCGGTCGTATGGCTGGCAATACGAGATCATCTTGTTCTTGTGGCAGAGCTCCGTAAATTTCCCGTAGTAATTATTGGCCATCAGATTGCCCTGGGCTCTTCGGTAATCCCAAAGGAAACGGTCTGTGGTTTCACTGTTGTCGACAAGTCTTCCTGTGAGGGCCGGCAGATATTTCGTGAGCGGATACCCGTTCTGTTCAGAAAACATTTTCTCAAACCCATCCGTCCAGTTTTGCATGCCGACCTCGTAGCTGTCGATCAGCAACCCGGCTTTGCCGTTTTCAGTTATGGTTTTCAAAACAGGCAGCAGCTTCTCCATCATTTTATTGAAGTGGAATTCAATAGCCGATGCGCTGAACTTATCACATTCCAGACCAACGCCGGTGTCGGGAGCGGAGCGGTTCATCGTACCGATCGGGGTAAAGCCGAAACGAAGGATGGTCCACGTGCCCTTGGGCGCCTGCCAGGTGAGTGATCCATCAGACTTGAGCGAGGTGGTGATGTCGATCGTATCACCGGCTGCGATCGCGGTACCGTCGGTGATATCAGTAACGCCTTCGCGATTGAAAGCAAAGTTGCCTCGCTTCTGCCATTCGTCAACACGCGGCGAATTGGAGAATCGGATTTGTGTGAGCTGGCGTATGTGATTGCACGAGAGGCGGAGGAACGTGAACCTGGTAGCGGGAATGTTCTGGGAGAATGAAAGCTCTCCGCGTGGTTCGTTGAATGCCGAGCCGGTCGAGAATGTCGCAATGTTCTTAAAAGATGTCCCGTCGTCGGAGGACTCGAGCAGGATAGGCCCACGCTGGTCGTCGTACGCGGCTGTGATAAATGAAACCTGGCGGATGTCGATGGGGCGGGTGAATTCGAATTGTAGGAAACCGTCTTTTTCGATCTTGACCATTTCGGGAGCTTCACCCGTTACTGTTTTGATGTCGACGGCTCCGCTTTTTGCCGTAATGTTTTTTGTGATCGAAGACAGTGGTATTTCGCCGGGCAGGCTTTTATAAGCTACGACCGCGATGTCTTTGTAATAATTCAATTTCTTCAGGGGCTGCGGAAGCTTGATCGCAACTGCTTTGCCGCCTTCCACAACGAGCTCACTCCACGTAACTTCCTGCATGGCGAGCTCCGGGGTGATCCACGGGCCGCCACTCGATGACCACCCTGGACAATTGTGCATGGTGAACTCGAGGCCCAATCGACGGGCTTCGCTGATGGCGTGTTTTTTTAGCTCGAGCCACCCGGGACTTAAGTAAACGATGGGCCCTTTCGGAATTCCTGTTCCCGCGTCGAAGTTCTGGAACCCGCCGATACCGACGCGGGCCATGGCTTCGAGGTCGAGTGTAATTCCTTCTTTGGTGACGTTGCCATTCATCCAGTGCCACCACGTGTGCGGCTTCGCGGAGGAGGGAGGAGTCTTGAACCCCAACTCCGTTGTATCGGCAATTGCGGGATGATGATTGCGCTCAATGATCCCAAACGGTGTGACGAGAGTTGCTAGACTAAGAGCGGACGTGCTTTTGAGGAAGGTGCGGCGTTTCATTTTTTTACGAAAGAGGGAGGTCGGAAGTATTTTCTGCGCCTGCGGCCACCAGTAACCTGATGCACTCTATCTGGTGATGCCGGGTGCGTCCTCCGTCGAATTTATAACCGTGTGCTGCCCACTGCAAGGGAGTATTTTTGAAATCAATGCACTTCTTGTGTATATCGGCGCCGGCCTTGATCAGTTTTTCAACAAGCGTATCCCTGCCGGTCCATGCCGCCCAATGTAGTGCAGTGCCGCCGTGTGTTCCGGCGTGACTGATATTTGCACCGCGTTCGAGATACAGAATGCACACCTTGTCGGCGGTAAGACTCGCAGCGGTGATGAGAGGTGTATCTTTTTTTTCTATAAGGCTCGTTGTTCGTTGTTCGTTGTTCGCGGCCAGGAATCCGAGGCCGTCGATGTTGGCGCCGTGATCCAGAAAGATCTTCGCCAGCTCCACACCCTGTTCGTCTGAATAAGTTTCGTTAAACACCCCGTCGCAGATACGGTGGAGCGGATGTGCGAGCGTTGGGTTTTTGTCGTCGTAGGGGATGCCGGCGTTTGCGAGGGAAGGGTGGGATGAAAGCAGGTCACGAAGCCCTTGGTAATCCACCGATGCGATGAGCTTTTTTATTTCAGACATAATAAACACAAATTAGCTTTTGCGGGGCAGAAGCCCAATACTCATCGCATGATCGATCGCGGCAACGGTATTGTCGAACAGGAAAACACTGATTTTTTTGTTTTGAACAGCATCCATCTGACGGATCGTCCGCGCACGCCTCTTTGGATTTACAATTCGCAAATAAATTGCGTGTATCCTATCTGGGTGTTCATTGGCGAGCTGAATATAGATCACGGGATCCTTTTGTGAATTGTCTCCGATGAGAACGAACTGCTGGTTGGGGAAACTTTCTATGATGCGCTTGATCCGCGTTTCCTTTCCCCGGTGTTTCGTATTTCCTATCTTGAATATCTGGGACCATCGCTTGAACGCGCTCAGCAGGAACGTCCCTTCCGGGAATTGATTACGGGTAAAGAAATCGATCAGGTAGTCGTACAGGTTCCATTCGCTGCTCGACACGTAGAAAAATGGGTTTGGTACGGTGGGCTCTGTGTGGCTGTAAGCCAACAACTGGTAAAAACGGGCCACATCTGAAAACGCTTTCCGCTTCAGCGGGTCCGTCGTGAACAGTGTCGTAAGTTTTTTTCCTGTTCGGCCCGAATGGGAAATAAGTACCGTGTCGTCGATGTCGGAGATGAACCCGTACTGGGTGATGTGAGGGATGAACACCTTGCCCTCGCCGGATACCGCGTCGTTGCCATGATCATCTTGCAGGTAGACCGTCACCGGTGTCCAGCCCGCCGGAGTGCTTGCCGTGGATGCCCATTGAAGCTCGAAAAAACCATTGGCGTCAGCGGTTGCGTGAATGCTTTGATCGTTCCACTGCATGCGGACTTTTGCGAACGGAAGGGGCCGGATGAAGTACAGCTTCGCGATAGAACGGATGTTCGACACCACATTGAAAGTGTATGCCTTTCCATGTTTTTCGAGGCCCTTCCGCACCTGACCATAGACTACCAGGTTCTGCTGATGACCATAGCCATTGAACACTTTTACCGTGACATCCTTGAAACTGGCATGATCTTGTCTAATGGTCATTTTTAATCGTCCGGGGCAAAAATAAGACCGGAATAACGAAGAACGTTACATGGCGGCCAGTGTGCGTAGAAGATTGCTTTTTGTTTTGAATGTGGTCTCCGGTGCAAAAACTGTGGACTGGCGGTCTGTTATTCTCGGATACTTCACCCAGTCGCCCCATGACATCGGCTTCTACAAGTTACCGGAGAATTTCACAACACAGGAGGTCCGGTTAGCGATCCAATCCTACCAGGCAGATTATGTGATCGCCGTCGGCGGCGATGGGACCGTTACCCTTTTGTCGGAATGCCTGGTCAACACAACAATGTCACTCGGCATCTTGCCGGCAGGATCGGCCAATGGAATGGCGAAGGAACTTGGCATCAACACCGATCCTCAGAAAGCATTGGACGTCATCGCTGCAGGTTTCACAAGGAGGATCTCGGCAACGATCATCAATGGCCGCACCTCGATCCATCTCGCCGACGTAGGTTTGAATGCTTTTATGCTCAAAGAATTTCAGTCACGCGGCAAGCGCGGGTATCTCGGGTACACGCTCGCGACGGCCAAAGTCCTATGGAAGAACCGGGGAGTCGATGTCGACCTTGCTTATGACGGCAAGCATGTTCGCATTAAGGCCGACATCATCCTGATCGCCAATGCTACGAGTTACGGAACCGGTGTTACCGTGAACCCGGTGGGCAAACTGGATGACGACGTGTTTGAAGTAATCGCCATCCCGAACCTTTCTCTTGGCGACGTCATCAAAAATAGTCTCCAGAAATCCACCATCGACAGAAGTAAAGTGAAGGTATTCCAGATGTCGGAAGGGACGCTAACCAGCAAAAGACCCGTTCATTTTCAGATTGATGGTGAATATCTGGGCAAGGTCAAAGAGGTTCACGCGAAGCTACTTCCCAACTGTTTACAAGTCATTGTTCCGGAGAACGTGCAGTGACGTTTACCGGTTTTGTCGTGGTACGCCGTGTATTTATGCGTTTCGTATTTTCTGAAACTTCCTATCTTCCGCGATAAATTCCCAGCGTCCATGAATCTGAAAACCATATTTGTCCCGGCTTTATTAGTCCTTGCGATCACCACCAGCGTCGCTCAACAGCTCGAAACCCGCTGGGCGAAGGAAGTAAGCAAGACCGCGCCGTTACCGGAATATCCCCGGCCCCAGATGGTGCGGGACACATGGATGAGTCTTAACGGAAGCTGGGACTATGCCATTTTGCCTTCGGAAACTCAAAATCCCGGTGCGTGGCAGGGGAAAATTCTTGTTCCTTACCCGGTCGAGTCCTCCTTGTCCGGCGTAAAGAAGACAGTTGGAAAAGCGCAAAGGCTTTTTTACAAGAGAACGGTTCAGCTGCCGGCAGCCGCAAAAAATAAAACAGTCCTTCTCCACTTCGGAGCGGTGGATTGGCAATGCGATGTTTTCGTGAATGGAAAGAAAGCGGGAACACATTCCGGTGGATACGATCCCTTTTCTTTCGATGTAACGGCGCTCTTAACAAAATCTGGCAGTCAGGAAATTACTGTCAGCGTTTGGGATCCGTCGGATGAAGGACCTCAACCGAGGGGTAAACAGGTTAACACGCCTAAATCGATCTGGTACACACCGGTCACAGGCATCTGGCAAACGGTATGGCTCGAGTTTGTGAACAAGTCGCACATCGCCGGCTTCAAACAAGTCCCCGACATCGACAATAAAACTTTGAACGTAAGAACGTCGGTCACTGGGTTCCAGCAAGGTGACGTCGTCAGGGTTACCGCATTCGATGGCCAGGCAAAGATCGAAGTAACGAAACCGGATACGACTGCGATCGATCTTAACATTCCATCTCCGAAATTATGGAGCCCATCCACTCCACATCTTTATGACCTGAAGATCGCTTTGGTAAGAAAGGGAAAAGTGATCGATGAGATCAGCAGTTACTTCGCGATGCGGAAGATCTCGATGGCGCCCGACAAGAATGGAATCCAGCGGTTGTTGCTTAATAATGAATTTGTGTTTCAGTACGGTCCGCTCGATCAGGGTTGGTGGCCCGACGGGCTGTACACGGCTCCAACCGATGAAGCTTTGAAATTCGATATTCAGAAAACCAAAGACATGGGCTTCAACATGATCCGCAAGCATGTGAAGGTCGAGCCCGCGAGATGGTATCACCATTGCGACAAGCTCGGGATGCTGGTATGGCAGGATATGCCGAGCGGCGACATGGGAAATAAATGGGACCAGCGTCCGGGTATCGTGGGTGTCGCGACAGACAAGCAGCGCACACCGGAGTCGGAAGCGATTTTCAGGAAGGAATGGAAAGCCATCATGGATGCAAACTTCAATGCTCCGTCGATCGTTGTCTGGGTTCCGTTCAACGAGGCATGGGGTCAGTTCAAGACGAAGGAGATTGTCGAATGGACGATGTCATACGACAAGTCGCGAATTGTCAACCCGGCCAGCGGCGGAAATTTCCATCCTGTTGGTCACATCATGGACCTGCACAATTATCCTGTTCCGTGTATGCCCGACCCGGCGATCTACGGAGGGAAGCAGATCATCGTGCTTGGCGAGTTCGGCGGTTTGGGATTGCCTGTGGACGGGCACACCTGGCAGAACAAGGACAACTGGGGCTACCAGTCTTTCAAGACCAAAGAGGAGTTGTTTGAGAGGTATAGCTCGTTCATCGATGCCATGCCGAAACTCATCGAAGGCGGTTTATCTGCCGCAGTGTATACGCAAACCACCGACGTTGAAATTGAAACGAACGGATTGATGACGTATGACCGCGAAGTGACCAAGATGCCGGAGGCAAAGCTGAACGAGATACACCAGAAGTTGTACGGCAAGTTGAAATAACGTTGCCGGACGAAACTACATCGCAACACCGATCACCAGCGCAATAACTAATATTACGCCATACAATCCGACAATAATGGCCGTCAGCAATCCGATGAATTTGTAGTGTGACTTGAGATTTTCAAGCGCCGACGTCAGGCCGACCGTGTCATTCGACTTCACGGCTGCAGTTACCTTAGTGGCAAACCGAAATAGATATAGTATCGGAAAGAAGTACAGGGCTGCAAACAACAGGTACACGACGGTCACGAGAACCTGAAATCCTGCAATCTGCTGCTCCATACCGATGGTCGACATGACGGTGCCGAGGAACAGGGCAACGATCACCATCAGGCCGACGAAGCAAAATCCGAGGATAGATAAGAACTTGGCCCAGCCGCCTGTTTCTTTAAGATAGCTGGCGCCCTGGCTGGTTACGGAAAGGCCCGAACCTGAGCCGGATGAGGAGTCAATAGGATCGATCATAAGGGGTTTAAGTTTTTACTAGTAAAAAGATAGTAAAAAAGGCGATTGATTGGTGAGTTGAGTTGGAAATTCAAACTTCAGTATGAGAAGAAGTGGCCGCCGACGGCACAAATCTTATCTTAGTAACCGAACTATGAATAAAATATTGATCATCCTGCTGGCCTTACCGGCATTTTCTTTTGCTCAGAGCGAGTTGAAATGCTCCTCGCCCGACAACCGTATTGTGTTCTATTTCAAGCTCAAGGCCGATCAACCGACCTACCGGATTGCCTTTAAGGGATCCGAGCTAGTAAAGGAAAGTACCATTGGCCTTGCGTTCAGTGATGGAGATTTCAAACAATTGAAGATGCAAAAACCTGTTGCCCGTAAGGGCAAGGAGGAATATGATCTCGTCGTCGGTAAGACCTCTCACGTGGCCGATAATTATAATGAAGTCGTCATTCCGCTGAAGTCAGCGAGCAAGGACATCAATATTGTTGTTCGCGCATTCAATAGTGGGGTTGCATTCAGGTATGAATTCATCCGGAGCGACAAAGACTCTCTTATACTTACGGACGAAAGGACCACTTTCAATATCGCGGGAGACGCTGTCATCAAAGCTCTTTTTCTTCCCAACTACGTCAGCTCTCACGAAGGACTATACACCACCACGCCATTGAAACAGGTAGCGGATAATATGCTGATGGACATGCCGCCTCTTTTTGATTTCGGGAACGGCAACTACATGGCCATTACCGAAGCGGCATTGCTCGACTATGCGGGAACATACCTGATGAAGGACAACGGCATACTAAGAGGAATGCTATCGCCGTGGCCCGGTCAGACTTCAATTAAAGTGAAAATGAAAGCCCCCCACAAAAGCCCGTGGCGGGTCTTTATGATCGGTGATCGCGTGGGTGCATTGATCGAGTCGAATATTCTTACCAGCCTTAGCGATCCGCCCAAAATAAAAGACACCAGTTGGATAAAACCCGGGAAGACCACATTTCCCTGGTGGAATGGCAACATCGTTCCCGATACTTTGAACGCTCCCGGAAATAATTTCGTCACTCAACAGTTTCACATCGACTTCTGTGCACGCAATGGTATCGAGTATCACTCCGTGGTCGAGTACGGACTTCATCAATGGTACGTCGACGACGGTGTCGGGTTTGCGCCGGGGCCCAACTCCGACGTGACCAGGGCAGTTCCGGGTCTTGATATGAAGGAGGTTTGTGACTATGCGCACTCGAAAGGCGTGGGAGTGCGGGTATGGATACATTGGGGCGCATTGTATCCCAAGATCGATGAGGCATTTGCGCAATTCGAAAAGTGGGGGCTAAGCGGAATGATGATCGACTTCATGGACCGCGACGATCAGCAAATGGTGAACATCCAGACTGAAATGCTCGAGAAGGCTGCCAGGCACCACCTTCACGTTCAGTTTCACGGCGCTTATAAACCAACCGGCCTCCACCGGACGTACCCCAACGAGCTCACCCGCGAAGGCACACTCAATTATGAGGTGGATAAGTGGACTCCCGAAGGCCTCTCTCCCGATCACGACCTCGATATTGTTTTCAGTCGCATGCTGGCCGGAAGTACCGACTATCACCTGGGCGGATTCAGAGCGGCGACGAAAGAAAAATTTCGGATGCAATATTCGCGGCCGCAGGTTCTTGGTACGCGATGTCACATGATGGCGATGTATGTTGTGCTGGAGAGCTATCTCGGTATGGTCTGCGATTATCCCGAAGCCTACGAAGGCCAGCCCGGTTTTGAGTTTGTTTCGAAGGTCCCGACTATCTGGGATGAAACACGTGTGCTCGATGCGAAAGTGGGTGAGTATGTTGTGATCGCACGACGGAAAGGTAACGAGTGGTTTGTCGGTGGAATTACAAACAGCCAGACCCGGGAGCTGAATATTAATCTTTCAATGATAGGGGATGGAAGTCATACGGCTACTGTTTATACGGATGCTGCCGATGCATCCACGGAACCGAATCATATTTCCAGGGAAGAGAGGCAAGTGACCAGGTTGGATCCCGTAAAGGTGAAGCTCGCGCCGGGTGGCGGATTTTGTATAGTGGTGAGGTAATAACTGAGGGTCGCCGATGAGATTAGTTCTCCTGGTCTTCATGATCGTCTTGGTTGGGTGCAACAAGAATGCTCCTGAAACGAGCTTGCCCGACCTGGTCGACGGCGATTCGACTAACCACAGTTTTGCGACGGCCAACTCGCTCCGCAACAACGGGAAATTAGATTCTGCAGTTGTCATCTACCGGCAATTGTTTTCAGACGGACCCAACAGAAACGAAAAAAGTTATGCCTTGTTGAACGCAGCCATTTGTTCGTGGATCGATACCGATTCGATTCCGTTAACAATGGATAGCTTGAATTATCTGCCGGGTATCAGCGAGCTGACGAACGGCATCGCTAATCTCTCCGAAAGTGAAAAGGGCCTCCAATACCTCTACCAGGCGCGACACCTGTTGGACCGGCAGCGGCTGGGCGAAAGCTTTCACTATTTGATATTGCTTGAGATGTGTGGTATTAGCCATCGCACGGTTTCGCCGCGAATGGATTCGGCGCTTCACTACTTTAAAACTGCGTACAATCTGACTCGCGGGCGAAAGGAACTCTCGGGTCACACACCGCGTATGTTGTATCATCTCGCCGACATGTCGATGATCGACCGTAACGAGGCGGTTGGATTGGCTTATCTGGATGAAGCGCTTGCATATAATTGCAGTCAAAAATTGCGAGGAGAACTGTTGATGCTGCGCGGTACGCTGCTTCGAAAACTTTACCGTTACGACTCGGTCGCATCCATTTACGATGCAGCCGCCAGGATCTTTGCGGAGAATGGCATGAGCCGCCTCCTCACGAAAGTATATGGAGAAAGATCGGTGTTCGCCATTGTCACACACAACGACACTCTTTTTCAAAGGACTGTGCTCGCGATAGATAATCTTCCCGAACATGCGAGGAGTGCGGATGTCAACACCGACCGGCTCCGGGGAGCATATTACTACACTAAAAATGACCTGGTCAACTCGAATAAGCATTACGAAAAGGCGCTGGAGTATTTCAAGGGACAACGTCGCCCGGATCTTGTTCAATTGATGGAGTGTTTCTATTCACTCACCGATCAGTATATGACACTGGGGGACTTTAAAAACGCGGAAAAGTATGCCTATCAGGGGCTCGTATATAAAACGGGGCTTACAGGCCGGGAGATTACCTGGGCCGACCTGAAACGACCGGAGATTACAGACGAGAAATATAATTTTATCAACTACGATCTGTTGGCCAGTATCTTTTATAGAAAGTTCGTCCTTACAGGATCCAGGGAATCGTTGGAAAAGGCTCATGACCTTTACCAGTTGATCGATTCGCTCATGGTAAAACAAGTGCGGCTCGTCGACGACGATGCCATATTGAAATCATTGCAATTACAGCGGGAGATATATTCGAGGGCCGTCAAAGTTTCCTATGATCTCTATAAGTATTCGTCCGAACGGAAATACCTGGAAGCAGCACACATTTTCATGGAAAGGAGTAAGGCTTTTTTGCTTTGTAAAGACGTCGTATCGGCGCGCGACGAGTATTTTCGCGACGTACCACCTGATATAAAGAAGGAAGAGCTACAGTTGAAAAGAAAAGTAGCCGGGTTAAAAGCGCACAAAGGTCTCGCGAGTGACGAGCTTTCTCTGGCGCTGAAAGAGCTTGAGGAATTTTATGAGCAACTTCAAAAAAACCACCAGGCATACTATGATGCCCGGTACGCGTTGCAGATCCCGTCGTACAGTGAGGTCCAGCAGTTTTCAAAAAACGAAACTGTCAATATCTATCAATACTTCACGACGGGCGATGCGATTTACCTGACAACCTATTCCGAACCCGGTGAATTCCGGGAGATACCATTGACAAAGCCGCTCAAGGACAGCATCGAGCATTTCCGGAGACTGGTTTCGTCGGTACCCGCCCTTCCGGTGGAAAGGCACGTGAAGGCGTTCGTCGGCAATTCGAATTACGTGTACTCGCAGTTGCTGGCCCCGGCGTTCCGCCCCGGTGCGAATACCTTGATCGTTCCCGATCAGTACATAGCAGGAATCCCATTCGAAGCTATGGTTACCGGGACCAATGGAACCTTTCGAAGCGCCGGTTACCTCGTGGAACAAACCCGGATCAGCTATGCGTATAGTTTAAAAAAATTCCAGTTGCGACCGCTGACAACGAAGTCACCGCAGTCGATCATCGCTTATTCGTTCAATGCCCGGGGCGGCAAGGCTGTGTTACCCGGAACGGGGAGAGAGATGGATGTGATCAGTGAAATTTTCGTCGATAAAGCACAACTGCGATCAGGTAGTAACACAGGAAGAGACCAATTGCTGAAAGACCTCGAAGGTGATTTCGACCTGATCCACCTGGGACTTCATGCATCTTCAAGTCAGGTCGATCGTTTCGACAATCGTATTTACCTGCCGAGCGACGAACAGGTCTTTGGTTACGAGGTTGTTCCGCTAAAGATCAAAGCGACGACCGTGGTGCTGACCGGCTGCGAAACGGCAGCAGGATCATACCTAGTCGGAGAGGGTACATTCAGCCTGGGAAGATGTTTTCAGCAGGCAGGTGTTGATTATGTTGTGTCGTCGTTGTGGAACCTTCCCGATCTGACAACATCCGATGTGACGAAATACTTCTACAAAGAGCTAGCGCAAGGCAAGTCACCTGCAGAGAGTATTTCGTCAGCAAAATTAAAGTACCTGGAAGGTTCGGATGAGATTACGGCTCATCCTTATTTCTGGGCGGGACTGGTGTGCTTTCAGTAGTTTCGAAAGCTACTTGCCACCTTTTATCGGATCTGGGACGAGGTGCGCACTGCGCGTGACGTAGATACCGAGCGTTGCATCGTACGTGACGGGAGCGTCGATCGCAACATTTGGAAAGAACTCATTTCGTCGTTGCTTCAATGTGCCGTCGGGGCGATAATTCCAGTCGAACGAACCTCCCGCGTCACACGCAAAATAGCATACGGTATAGTCGATCATCAGGAATGGATAGAAACTCATTTGATTGAATGTAAAAGAACCGAGTATCCCTTTCGCTTTTTTATAGTTCGTTTTTTTGCCGGTGGTCTGGATAAGACTAAAGTCCGATGGGAGCTCGAGCAACGTCGGGCATCCGAACTCGCCGCGTTTCTTACATCCCGGCTGGCTGTTGTTTGGCTTGTTGCCAAAAAGCTTGAGAACGAAGAGTCCGAGGAATCCTTCTTCTTGTGAAACGTTGTCAAGCTCGATACCGAACCTGTTAGAAGCAGTTACCTTCTTTTGAGCACCGACCTCTTCGAAATAAGGTGGGACGTACATGTGCGCGAGACAGTAGAGATTATTGGCCGCTTGCCGCGCAAGCCCGGTGTTAGCGGGTTCGATGTTGTCTTTGAACCCGAAAAACCGGAAGGGTATAATCTCTTTCAGGTCGGCGCCTTCGTCCAACGGGGTCGCATCGTAACTGAAGACGCCGCAGCCGTGGTCGTTGCAGGACTGCAGCAGGACTTTGTATGGTTCGTTGCGATCATAGATCAGCCTGCGCTGAACGGGTTTGCTTTTAGGATCCTTTGGACCCTTGGGTGGTGTTGTGATTGCCATATAGACTTTTGTTTTTTGGGTTGATGGATAAGAAAGATTTTGGTAAACTATTAAACTGAAAATAAATGTTCAACCCAGGAACATTTATTTGAGCTTCGTCATAAGCTCGGATGCCTTTGCGCTATAGTTGTTGTCCATCCTGGCAAGCTCCGAAAGATATTTGCGGCTCATATCGACGTTTCCGGTTCCCAGGTAGGCCAGCGCGAGGTACCACCTGGTTTGTGTGGCAAATGACTCGCCTCCTTCATACTTCTTCAGATGTGATACGGCGGCGGGATAGTCTTTCAGCGCTAATGCGCAGACGCCCATATAAAATTGGTCGTCGGGGGTGGAGGTGTCGATGTTTGTTAATTCCCGGAGGGCCGATTCATAGTTGCCGAGCTCATAGTCCCTGAATGCTTTTGCGCGCGCCGTTGAATCTTCTCTTTCACCCCTCACCACCGGCACAATGACATTCGGGTATGGACTAAAATAGGAGGCTACCAGGTCTTCATTGGGATTGGCGGAAGGTCCTTTGCCGATGAAAAAGAACAACGAAAGGACGATTGCGATTGTCGCTGCGACGCCGGAGATCCAATACCATACTATGTTGTTGGACTTTTGTTCATCTTTCGGTTCGGCTGCTTTCAGATAACCGAGCAGATCTTCGCGGCCGGCAACTTTGGTGCTCTCGATAACATATTTCAGATCCTGGTAGAGGTCTGCAAATTCCTTGTCTTCTTCGATGCGCTTGCGCACAACGCCGGCTTCGCTGGCGGAAAGCTTTCCTTCCAGGAACAGATCGATCAGCTCGATATCGTCGCCCTCCTCTTTCATTGTACGGTGCTCCCTTGTGTTATTTCCTGAAATTTTTTCCGGAGACGGGCCAGGCATTTGTACTTCTGACTCTTAGCAGTCGCTTCGTTCTTATAGCCCAGGCTATTGACGATCTGCACCATCGAACGATGGTGATAATAGAATTCGATTAACAAGGACTTACAGGGTTCGCCAAGCAAATGGAGACTGGCGACGGCTTTATCCAACGCCCGTTGTTCGAATGGTTCTGTAGGACTTTGGTCTACCGGCAGATCGAATTCATCGGCATCGAAATCGCCGAGCGGCCGTATTTTCATTTCACGCCGGTTGGCTTCACGCAGCTTATTCTTACCGATTGCAAACAGGTATGTTTTTTCAGAGCTGCTCAATGATAGCAGCCTCCCGGAAACGACATTCTCGTAAAGAACGATGATAGCCTGTTGCCACGCATCTTCTGCCGTTGCAGTAGGGCATTTGAATTTCTTAAATGCCCAGCCAATAAATTCTTTACGATAGTCCAGATACACTTTTGCCAGAGCTTCCTTTCCGCCACTTCTTATGTGCTCAATTATAGACATAGATTAATGGAAGGGAAGCGGTCACGTCAACCATGGGAGATCAGGTTTTTTTGAGCTTGGGGTACCAGACGGGTTTAGCACAGTAAATATAGAGCAAAATCCCTCATTACGGCCTGCGAACGGCATTCTGACATTGTCATTTTTTTTTCGTGCACGCGGTTCACCATCCCGTTGCCCTTTCATCAAGGTCAACTCAATACCTCTAAACCTTAATTCTATAGTTATGAATCTCAGGAGGCTTTCAATCATGCTTTCATTCATTTGGATGATACTCGTTCATACGGGTTGTTTTACCACCACAACGGGTGACCCAACGCCAAACGGTTCCGGGTCGGGATCCGGATCAGGATCAGGTTCAGGATCCGGGTCGGGTTCAGGCTCCGGTTCCGGTTCGGGCTCGGGTTCAGGCTCCGGCTCCGGCAGTAATTCGGGATCCGGGACATCGACAACGACCACCATCACGTTCCGTAACATGGCGAAAACAGCTACGACGATCACCTTCGACGGTGATACCAAGGTTGCCGATGCCGGGGCTTCTGTTGTCTTCACGGGCACCAAAAACGTATCGGCGGTTGGAACGGCAGTCACTAGCGGCAAGACGACGACTGGCACGCTGGTCGGACTGCAGATCAACTGGACGCTCAGCAATACATACCCGGCCACGGGCAATACAACGATCGACCTCAACGTCTCCAGCGAATATTTCTTCGTCTACGTGACAAACACCTCGACAAAGCAAATAACGAAGGTCTATGTAAATCACGGCTTACAGAACCAGACCCTTGATAACCTCACACTTGCGAGCGACGGGTTGAAATACAGCATCGGGTACTACAAGGCTTTTTCTAACAGCAATGTGCGGCTGGAAAGCGGCACTTCATTCTGGAAATGGGAAAGCACCGACCTGAAGCTGCCTTTCACACTGAACCAGTCGGTGTCATTAGCTGCATTGTAGTTGCAAAACTAAACCTAACTCTAAACCTGACCTATCATGAACAAACAGTTATACCTCATCTGCGGATTGATGCTGGTTCTCTTTTCCTTTTCATTTAATGTTTTTGCACAACAGGAAAAAGGCGACGTGCAAATGCAGGCATCTTTAAGCCTGACCAGCAGTAGCTCGTCGGGAACAACCACATCATCATATAGCGCCTCGTATTCAGTAAGTAAATTTTTTACAAAGAACGCTGAGCTCGGCATCTCCTATATTTTAGGCGGAGGATCGGGATCTTCATACAACTTTGTTTCGCCCTTCTTCAATCTCAACCTGCTGTCCAAGAATGGCAGGTTTGTGTTTTACACGGGCGCGCAGTATTTGCTGAGCTCTCAAAAGTTCGGCGAAATGAAGACGCTGTCGGGTGGGGTGGGCGTCAAGGCTGGCATTCGTTCATACGTCAGCAAGAATATATTCTACTTCGTAGGCCCGAACCTTACCTTTCTGCCTGAGGGTTCAACGCAGTTCGATCTGACTGCCGGCATAGGTGTGTTGTTCAAGAAGACGAAGGACGCAGACCTGTGACAACCTGGCATTCCTTTCGTCGGTGCGTTGGACGAATGTTGCTGCTGATCGGCATTCCAACTTGCGCTTTAGCGCAGGATATCTACCTGTACCCGGTGAGTAAACACAAGGTTAGCTCCCGCAAGCTCCGTTCGATCTCGTTCTCCGACCAGTCTACCTATGTCTCCACACTGGATGTGAAAGACGGCATCGCTGTTTGGACTGTCGACGGATTTAAGAAACAACGTGAATGGCAGGAAAATTCATCGCTGAACCTTCACAGATTTTATGAAGAAGACAAGCTGCTGACGCTCGACGATGCCGGCAACATCCGGCGTTACGATATCGGCACAGGCAAAGACCTGGCGGGGGCCAAGATCTCTTCCGGTGTACGCAGCGCCTGTCTCGATCCATCCAGGCAGTTCGTCGGTTCGATCAACAAGGAAAGCACGATCGAGATATTCGACATAAAGACGAATGCTATTTCCGGGCGTATCCCCGCCGGAAAGATCAAAGACATCGGTTACCTGGGATACGATCGTTTTGGTCAACAGCTCGTCCTTCTTTCGGGCGACGGAAAGGCTTATGCCTGGAATCCATTGAACGCAAAATTTCTTCGTGAGTTGAATCTAAGGACCAGGGAGTATAGCGATTCGAGGTCGATCATTCACGCTTCCGGTATGAACAACGGCGCCGACCGGTTTCTGCTGGCTTCGGAAGAAGTTTATATCCCACAAGGCGGCTTTATGGCGCCAGACAACAGGCTCGAGAGAAAGAACT
This sequence comes from Cyclobacteriaceae bacterium, assembly GCA_035318625.1. Taxonomy (GTDB): domain Bacteria; phylum Bacteroidota; class Bacteroidia; order Cytophagales; family Cyclobacteriaceae; genus ELB16-189. The sequence goes on along the minus strand of DATHEL010000007.1, from coordinate 130,426 downwards.
GGATCGTAGCCTATGACTGGACAAGCGGCGAGGAGGTCAAAAAAATGTCACTCAAATACACAGTCGATGGAATGGCCGTCGGTCCGGGTCCGTCGAACGTTGCATACTTCACCACGAGTGTGAAGGCCGTTGTGATGTTGAACATGGAACGGGCTACCGTAAGCAGTGTGGTCTCTGTTGATGAAGTGCCTTCGTGTATTGCCATCTCGCCCGACAACCGGTACCTCGCCGTTGGCACCGTGGCCGGCAATCTTTACCTGTACGAGATCGTCCGGAATGATCCGGCGGAAGTCAGGATATTGTCTCCGAAGGTAAACCGGAATGTAGGCCAGATGACGGTCACCGAATCGCCGGTCGAGATTGCTTGTGAGATCGAGACTCCCCGAAGAATAGACAAGGTGTTTGTGAACAACAACGCCGTTGACTACCGGTACGATGGAAAATTCTCTGCACAGGTTCCATTGGTGCGCGGCAAGAACCGCGTCCGGATCGGCATTCGCGACAGCGATTCCAATATCACGGAGAAAGATTTCTATCTCACCTATGAGCCCGACAGCGTAATACAAAATGACCAGCGCCGTCCGGCCAACGGTAAGCGTGTGGCGCTCGTCATCGGTAATTCTTCATACATATCGGCGCCACCATTGGCCAATGCTCTCAACGACGCTGTATCAGTGACGGCTGTTCTGAATGATCTGGGCTTTGAAGTACAGTCCGTTTACGACGGAGGATACGAACAGATCAAGAACGCCGTGTGGACCTTTGGCGACAGGGTAGCTGATGCCGATGTCTCTGTTTTTTATTATGCGGGCCATGGTCTCGAGATCGATGGGTCGAACTACCTGATCCCTACCGACGCGAATATTCAGAACGCGCTTGATGTGAAACAGATGGCGGTGCCGCTTGTCGGTATTTTGAACACGGTGGAATTCGCCAACGATGAGGGCTTGAACATCATTATTCTCGACGCCTGCAGGAACAATCCGTTCCCGACGGGTAAACGTGGAGGTGCGGGCCTGGCGCGAGTAACGGCTCCGACCGGAACGTTGATCGCTTATGCCACCGACCCTGGTGCGACTGCTTCGGATGGTGATGGAAAAAATGGACTGTACACGGGAGAGCTTGTAAAACAACTTCGCATCTCGCAGCGGATCGAAGATGTGTTCATCAACACCAGGAATAATGTGGAGGAGATATCGTCAGATCGTCAGCATCCATGGGAGGAGGCGAGGCTCAAAGGTATTTTCTATCTGAAATAATTATACAAGGCATTCCCCGCCGAGGTTTTCAAAGACGTTGAAAACCAGGTATCCGACCAGAAGCTGAAAGTTGCGGGCTCTCAACATTCAGAGCACGGCGGATACCGGTCGGTGGGATAATAAAGGATAAGGCATAGGCTGAGCTAAAAGAAAATTTATTTTTTTATTTGGGTCCAATTTTTTTGCGACGGCCTTTACATAGTAATCCATTGAAGATCAGTTTTTAATCTCGTTTTTTTATACCCCTTTATATACCTCTTTTTAGGAAGTAGTTTTTTACCATGCCGCAGCTGTCCGTACTGTCCAGCTTGCCTTTCATCAAAGATTTTGTTCAACTTAAAGTAAGTTTTTTGGAATCGGGTAGTTGGCACTAATATTCCAGGAAGAGGGCACGGCCACGCTGCACACCTAGAAAATTTCCCTATACAGCCGAGTAATGGATGATCACCTGCTGAGCGATTGCTTAGGTGCAGTGGTAAGAAAATTTGCGAAAATGGACGATGTTATAGGTCCCTATGGTAATAATTTCGAGGAACTAGATAACTTTTGAAGATGGATGAGGTAATTGCAAAAATTGAAGCACTCGTAAAGAAGTATCCGGAGCACATCAAAAAGTATCCGCCAGTCAAGCTCGACGTTGTACCCGCAACTGAGAAAATGCTGCATTTTCCGATCGGACCGTCGCTTTTGGAAATATACAAGTACTCCGACGGGCTCGGCTTTCTCGACTACGCGCTGTTGAGTATCAACAACAAAAATATGGAGAAGCTGGCAACCAGTAACGATACAGGCACAATCAAAGAAAGAGGAGGCATCGAATTCATGGGAACGTCAGGTGATGAGCGTTTTATCCTCGACACCGATGGTAAAACGGTCAGGTATATCACTGAGGAATTTGATGATGTCGGTGTAGTAGTCGCAACGTCAGTGGAAGGTTTTTTTAGGGAATTTGTAGCGAAAATAGAGGTTTTGATGACGCATGTTGGCCCTGATGATGTAGTTCGTTATTTTACAGATGAAGATATTCAATCCGAGTTTTCAGATTGGCATGTAAACTAACGGAGTGACCGGCGTTTTATATGAGAAGTTTCCTGACGGCGATATTCACCTTCCTGCTTTTTGGCGCCGTCTATGCCCAAAAACCCGACTCCATTACCCATCATTATGACTCCCTCGCCAAAGTAAAGCTGTCAGCGCTCGACTCATCTTCCAATCGCGTCAACAACAAGATCGACTCTGTTCAGCAAAGATTGAACAGTATTCTCAACCCAAACCTCCGCGCCGGAAGCCCTTTCGGCAAAAGACCTGCACTCGATAAAAAACTTCCCGACTCACTCTCCGCCGTTCACGATCTCGACTCCATGAAACACGGGCTCACCCACAAGATCGATAGCCTCAAGTCGCTCAACCTGCCCACAGAAAGATATACACGCAAGCTCGACAGTCTGAACAAGATAAGTCCGGCGAGGTATGTTCAACAAGCCCGGCAAAAGCTCAACAACGCACAGGACAAGCTGAATGAACCGGTGAACGACATCGAACAAAAGATCAATAGACCCATCGACAACGTTGAGAATAAATTCAATGAAAAACTGTCAGCTATTAACAAGGAAGCAGGCGGAGATACGGGCCTTCCAGGTAACGTTGACCTGAACAAAAATGTGAAACTCCCCGACGCCAAGCTCGACACTTCCATAAAAACCGACGGTGCATTAAAAATACCGGGCACGGATGTCAAACTCGACAACCCGTTAAATAATGTCGACAATCCCTTAGCCGGCAAGCTTGAAAAGGCAGGTGATGCAAAGGAGAAGTTGAACGGGATCAAGCAGGCGCCTCAACAGAAGATCGATCAGCTCAAGTCGGCAGAGCAACTAAAGACCGTCCAGGAGAAGGCCGGTAAAGTGAATGACCTCACGGATAAAACGCAGGGGTATGCACAAGATGTTCGTAAGGTAGCCGATGGAGATCTGGGTGAAGTAAAATCAGTTCCCGACGCTATCGAAAATAAAGTCAAGGGCATGGACGAGATCAAAGACCTTCAGAATCAACAAGGCTTGGGCGAGCTGGAAAAATACAAGGACATGGCCGGCGCCGCTAACGATCCTGCCGCTATGAAGGAGATGGCGAAGAAACAAGTTCTCACACAGGCAAAGAACCATTTTGCAGGAAAAGAAAAAGCGCTTCTTGCAGGTATGGAACAGCTCAGTAAGCTCAAACAGAAATATCCGGATATGCCTACGCCCGAACAGTTGAAGAAGAGAGTCTACAACGCGATGCATGGTAAACCATTCATCGAACGCATCGTTCCAGGCCTCACGTTGCAGATCCAGAAAACCTCGAATGTACTCGTCGATCTCAATCCTGTAGTGGCTTACCGGATTTCGGGCGTATGGAATGCGGGCCTGGGTTGGAACGAGCGTTTCTCATTTCATAAGTGGAATCAAATGGTGCCGCTCGATAGAACATACGGTCCGCGGGTATTCACAAGTGTGGTCATTGCGAAAGGTTTCGGCGTAAAGATCGAAGCGGAAAAAATGAACACTTATGTTCCCAACAATCCCCTTACAGCTGACGCCGGCCACCGTCAATGGGTGTGGAGTGTTTTTGTTGGCCTCAAGAAGGACTATCGCATTTCAAAAAATATTCGCGGAAACCTGCAGACACTGTACAACCTGTATGACGATCACGACAATAGTCCATACACGGACCGACTGAGTATTCGAATGGGATTTGAGGTGCCGATGAAGAAGAGGAAGAAGTAAGTGTTACCTGGTCTGCCACGAGGTCAGCGGCATCTGCCAGGAAAAGGAGTGGAAGGAAGAGTTTCAGCGCATTATATCTCCTTAGTTTGTGGTCCTCAGTTTTAATAAAACGGCGGTTATTAATGACGGCAGCACTGCAGCATTTACTGCCGTAAGCGGCTCGACTCACACGGGCACTAAGGAAGAAGACGGCGCTCGGCACATTAAGGGAGAAAAAGTCACCTCAGGACAAGCTTATTGGAAAATAGAAGTTCCTGTTTCAACCGTTCCGGCCAAGCATCGATCATCGCGAGATTTAAAATGAAGATCACCAATGTCGGTGGCGATGGAGTATGGGCAGATCTGCGGGCTGACTATAATTCCGACATAGACTTTTATACTTCAACAAGTCTTTATCTGGAAAACATTGTAGGAACAGCTGACTACGCAGAATATACTCTCATACTGAACTGTTATCCCGAATATCGGCCTGACATTTCGTTTTACGTGGTTTTTGCCGGATCGAGTACCGGCGATGTTTTGATTAAAGACATCGAAATCTCCTACAACAACTAGCGCGATTTACTAATAAAGGCCTCTACTCAGAATCTTTGTTTCCAGAGAAATTTCGGTGACTTTGGTTATTTTTTGGAGGATTCCAGTCTATTCCTGTAAGATTTTTTGCGCCAGGTGCAGTTGTTTGAAGTTAGCTTGCGAACAGGTACACAGCTTTAGGGAAATAAAATTTACTATTAGTATGAGGAGATTAACTTTAGTATCGGCGTGGCTAGTAATCGTTTCGCTTCTGCCGGCCACAGAATTAATTGCCCAGTCTAAGGAAATCACACTTTGGCCGAACGGCGCTCCCGGGTCGGAGGGCAAGACGTCGAACGAAAAAGTGAGAGTCGCGGAGACGGGCGACCACGTGGTGTCCGGTATACACAGTCCGTCTATTACTCCGTTCCTGCCAATGGCAGGCAAAGCCAATGGCACAGCTGTGATCATTGCACCCGGAGGTGGTCATCGTGAATTATGGATTGATCATGAAGGTTATAATCCGGCAAAATGGTTAAGCGAGCGGGGTGTGACGGCGTTTGTGCTGAAGTACCGCCTCGCCAAGGAAGAAGGGTCAACTTATACCGTTGACGAACACGAGCTGGCAGATATCCGTCGCGCAATACGTCTCGTCCGTACACGCGCCAAAGAATGGAACATCGATACTGCCCGGATCGGCGTGATGGGATTTTCGGCTGGAGGAGAAATTGCTGCCTTATCCGCCATGAGAACTGAAAAAGGAGATGCTTCATCAAAAGACGTTGTTGAGCGTGAAAGCTCACGCCCCGCTTTTCAGGCGCTCATCTATCCCGGAGGATCTGCGCGGTTTGAGGTAACTAAGAATTCCCCGCCAGTGTTTTTGCTCGGTGGTTATGGCGACCGGCCGGATATCGCCGAGGGGCTTGCCCAGGTCTATATTAAATACAAACAGGCAGGTATTCCTGCCGAACTTCATATCTATGCAAACGCCGGACATGGCTTCGGGCTGCGGCAGACCAATAAAGGGGGAGTGGCAGGATGGATGCAACGCTTTTCCGACTGGCTTGTCGATCAGGGTTTTTAAAAGCCAATGTTTACAACCCTGTGTATGCAAAGAATACTGCTATCAATAATTTTTATTGTGTGCAGTATCACCTGTTATGCACAGAATAACGTACGCAGTAAACCGGTTAAGGGAGCGCCATTGGATCTTGCATTACCGGATAGTTCAATACTCTCCATGGCCTGGATCCCACCTGGAAAATTTACGATGGGCAGTCCCGGATCAGAGCCCGGTAGAAAAACAGATGAAGGTCCACAGCGTAAAGTGACAATTACCGCAGGTTACTGGATCGGAAAAACAGAAGTTACTATCGGCCAATGGAAGGCGGTAATGGGTGAGAGCTTTCGGGAGCATATCATTCACATGCTCAACGATGAAACCATGTATGACTTCGGAGAGCAGAAGCAAAAGCTTCGTGAGTACATGCATTTTGACCTAAAAGACGTCGATAAGATTATTGCCAATGAAAACGATGAATTGCCCATGTATTTTGTCAGCTGGCAGGATGCCATGGCATTTTGCATAAAACTTACCGGGCAAGAGAAGGTGAAAAGGCATCTTCCAAAGGACTATGAGTATTCATTACCTACAGAAGCGCAATGGGAGTATGCCTGCCGTGCAGGAACGACTACAGCTACATATGCGGGTGATCTGGTTATAGAAGATGACAAAGCCGCGGTACTCGACAACATTGGTTGGTATGGAGGTAATAGTGCCGTCGGATATGAAGGAAGAAAATTGGGCAATGCGAAGGCGGGTCCACGAAATGTTGGGACAAAGAAACCGAACGTCTGGGGTTTATATGATATGTCTGGAAATATTTGGGAGTGGTGCCATGACTGGTATGGTCCATATTCCGCAGAAACAAAGAATGATCCGGTTGGAATGGTTAGTGGGACAGGAAAAATAAACCGTGGGGGCAGTTGGGGCAGCGGTCCCAATAGCGAGCGATCAGCTGCACGGGCGAGTAATCCTCCGGCGGAGAAAAGTGCTTATAGGGGGTTTAGGATGGTGCTTTGTAAAGTGAGTCGGGTTTCCAGATAACATGTTGCGTTGATCTGTTTCTTACAATCAGCCGCACGCTGCTTTGTTGATCTCATTCTGTAAATTGGATTTAGAAACAATCCCCCATGCGATCTACACTACTACCCTCGCTGTCGGTCTGTGTTTTGCTTTCTTTGATGACCTGCAACTCATCGAAGGACGATGCAGTCGGAGAAATGCCAATGCTGGGCACTTCCGAACAAGCATCTGAATGGTTCCTGGCTACCGGCGATTGGTTCAACGATCCGAAACTCTACGTGCGGACCATTGGCACTGGTCCCGATACTGTTGTGATGCTGCATGGAGGATGGGGTGGCGAACACCGCTATTTGATTGAGACCACGCGCGGGCTGGAGGACAAACATTGCTTTGTACTGTATGATCAGCGTGGGTCGCTGCGATCTCCCTTCCCGGATTCATTAATAAGTTTTGAAAATCACATCGCTGACCTCGAGCTTCTCCGCAAAGAGCTCGGACTGAGTTCAATGAAGATTGTTGGCCATTCGATGGGCGCCATTCTGGCAAGCGCTTACCAGGAGAAATACCCCGGTCGCGTCAAAAGTCTAACACTGTTAGCGCCAGCTAGCTTGAAAAACCCCGGGCCGGCCGAAGATCGGGAGCTATATGACAAGAGTGGTCAAATGGTGGGTGAGTTCCTTAGCCGCCCGCAGGTGAAGGAGCAACTGGATAAACTGAATCTAAACAGGCAAAACCCTCCACTGACTTCGAAGGAGCAAACCCATAAGTTCAGGATAATGTTTGCGTCAAGATTTTTGTTCGATGTAACTAAGTGGGGTGGCATTAAAGAAGGCGGCCCTTTTTACAATCCGAAGATCGATCAGCTGACATCGCAGACCCAACCTCGCAGTTGGGATTATATAGCGAATTTCAAAGAGTCGAAAGTGCCGGTGTATGTAATCATAGGAGACCATGATTTTCTTGACATGGACGCGAGGCTTGTAACTAAATGGACACAGGATATTCCTAACGTTAAGGTGACTGTGATCAAGGATGCTGCACATGACATTTGGGTCGATCAGCCCGAAGCCTTTAGAGGGCATTTCGCCACAGCACTTACAACCGGCCTGTCTTTTAATTCAAACCTCACTCAGAACTGGCGTCCTTTGTTCGATGGCAAAACACTCAAGGGCTGGCATACCCTGCCCGGCGGAAACTGGAAGGTGGAAAGTGACGTGATCGTAGGTACCAGTGAAAAATCGGATCCCCGCCATGGACTACTGGTCACAGACGATGTCTATAAGGATTTCGAATTAAGAATAAAATACATGGCAGTTAAAGGAAACAGCGGATTGTACTTCAGAGTAAAAGAGGTCGGAGGACCGTATGGCGTGGAAGGACTACAGGCAGAAATAGACCCGTTCGCGGGTGCCGGAGGACTTTATGAGACCAGCGGAAGAGGTTGGGTGGTGGAACCTGATTCCGCCAACGTAAAGAAATGGTATAAGCCTGGCGAGTGGAACATCATGACCGTTTCTGCAAAAGGTCAATCGGTTATTGTGCATCTAAACGGGTATAAAACAGCAGAGATCCATAACGATCCCGGAAGAACGGATGGACATATTGCACTTCAACTGCATGGCGACCAGGATATGCTTGTATCGTTTAAGGACATCGAAATTAGGACCTATTAATGAAGGTGACTTACTTTAATCCAGATATTTGAGACCATAATTCTTCGCATGACGATACGTCACATGAATCGGATGCTCGGCTACCTCTCACTGGTGATCCTCGGCGCTTGCTCGGCCGACCAACAAAACGATACATCTACATGGCCTACCTTCGGCCATGATGTCTCCAATAATAAGTTCTCCGCGCTCACGGATGTAGATACTAGTAATGTAGCGGAGCTGCGTGAAGTTTGGCGATTTGAGGATAGCACAGAAGGAGGGGGAGTCTATTTCAATCCCGTAATGATGGACAACCGCGTCATCGGCCTGATGCCCTCAAACAAACTGGTTGCGCTCGAAGCAGGTACAGGCAAGTTGTTGTGGGAGTTTGCTCCTGACTCATCAGCCATCTGGAATTGGTCGAAGGGAATGACGTACCATCCCGGAAACCCTGACCGTATCTTTCTGATTGCCGGGGGCACGCTGTATTCCATCAACGCGGAGAATGGTACTGTTATGAAGGACTTTGGTAACAATGGCCGCGTCGATTTCTATGAGGGGCTCGGAGTACCTGACTCCATGCGCACGAATGTGCCCGTCTCCAGCAATGCGCCTGGAGTCGTGTATAACGATCTCTTTATCGTGGGGTGCAAAGTTCCGGATGAGCTTCCATCGATACCGGGCGATATCCGCGCATTCAATATTAATACGGGCAAGTTAGAATGGGTCTTCCATGTCATCCCAAAACCTGGTGAATTCGGCGCTGACACCTGGGCTGACAACGCCCGCCAGATCAACGGTGGGGCTAATTGCTGGGCAGGGATGGCGCTGGATAGAAAACGAGGAATCGTATTTATCCCGACGGCATCGCCTTCTTTTGATTTTTACGGAGCGGATCGTCCCGGTCAAAATCTTTTCGCCAACTGCCTGCTGGCGCTCGATGCAAAAACCGGTAAGCGCATCTGGCATTTTCAAACCACACACCACGACCTTTGGGACCGCGACAATGGTTCTCCTCCCAATCTTGTTACTATAAAGCGCGACGGAAAAGAGATTGACGCTGTTGCGTTAGTCACGAAGATGGGATATCTGTTTCTGTTTGATCGCGAAACGGGCGAATCGGTATTTGGCGTGAATGAAATGCCTGTCGATACTGTCAGCAGCATGCCGGGAGAAAAACCCTGGCCTACACAACCGATTCCCGTGAACCCGCCATTTGCGCGTCAGGGATACGACGAAAAGATTTTTGGTCGTTCTTCTGCGTGGATCAAAGAGGAGGTAGCCAAAAACAAATACAAGACAGGCATCTATGAACCGCCGTCTATGTCGGGATCGATCATGCTCCCGACAGCGCATGGAGGAGCCAACTGGGGTGGCGCTTCGGTCAATCCCGAAACCGGTATGCTGTTCGTGAACGCCACCGACATCCCGATGATCCTGAAACTTACCGACTTGAAAAAAATACGCGAGGCCAATCAACTCAATCCGGAAATATTATTCAGAACCTACTGCAGCAACTGTCACGGCGCTGACAAAAAAGGAACAGGTGTTGGCCCCGATCTTACCGGACGTGCCAGAAAATATAAAGCCGGCCAGATCGCAAACATCCTCCGGAAGGGAGCGGCTCCCATGCCATCGTTTAAATTTTTATCTGAACAGCAGATCGCGGCGATCGTCTCTTATATCAGAGATACCGTTGCACAGCAATCATTTGAAACTGCCGACATTCCTCAGAATAATGAACCTTATGGCTTCAATGGATACAGTTTTTATCTTGATCCCGAAGGTGATCCTGCCATCGCCCCTCCATTCGGTACGATGACTGCTATCGATTTGAGTACGGGCGGCATCGTGTGGCAGGTTCCACTCGGCGAGGACCCGAAGTTCAAAAAGATGGGTATAGCGAATTCCGGTATGTTCAACCGTGGCGGAGGAATTGTTACCGCGGGTGGTTTGATCTTCATCGGCGCCACGGGCGACAACATGCTCCGCGCCTTTGATCAGAAGACAGGAAAAGTATTGTGGGAATACCAGTTGCCCGGTATGGCGAGTTCTATCCCTTCCACTTATTCCGTTGGCAACAAGCAGTACGTCGTGGTGTCTGTGAATGGCGAGCGGGAAAATAATTTCAAAGGTGGTTATATCGCCTTCGCGATTCCATAGGGTCTTTTAGGACAAATCAAAAGACTGCTTTAATCTGCTTCTCAATCTCCTTGTAGGCAGTTGCCGCCTGCTGGTCGACATCTTTCCATTGACATTCAATGATCACCTTGCCCTTGTACTTGATTTTCTTCATCATCTGAAAGTAGGGTACGAAGTCCTGGTGATGGACACCGGGTGCAGATCTGCCTTCTTTTTCCGCCAGCTCGCAGTGCACGACATATTTACCGGCTTTTTCTATGATAGCCGGACCTTCGCCCTCCATCAGCATATGGTAGAAGTCGATGTTGAGGCGGAAGCTGCGATGATCGACCTCTTGTACGAGTTGCAGCGCTTGTTCTGCAGTGTTGATAAAATTGGTTTCAGTGGAATTGAGACTTTCGAAAGCCAGTACGACACCATATTTTTTAGCGATTGGCGCCACCTTGCGAGCGATGTCGATAAATTGATTTCTGGCTGTGGCCGGATCGAAACCATCCGGTATCCGGCGCGCACCACCACTTCCCCACACAACCATTTTTACCCCTGCCGCCTTGCATCTTTTGAAGACGGTTGTAGCATGCGCGAGGATCCGCTGTTCGTCTACAGCCGGACCAACCAATTTCATATCTCCCGGCATGAAGACATTCACGCCCATCAAGGTGATTTTGGACGCCTTGATCATCGCGAGCTTACTTTCAAACTGTTCATCGCTCACATTTTTTGGTGAGAACAAGCGACCGGCATTGTCGATGAGGCATGTAAATCCGGCGCTATGGAACAAGGAATCCTTTTCGATTTCTCCAACAACGCCGATCTCCCACATTTTTTGAGCCTGCGCCCCGATTGGGATGGCAATCAAAACGATGATAAAAACAAGTCGCAACATAGGCTATGTTATTTAGCTAAGGTAGGAAACATTTGACATTGGGTGTCCAGCTCTTGCTTTTGTCGCATTCACCCAACCAAGATGACGTTTTCACCCCCCTGTTTTCGCGCAAAATTCTGCCACCTTTGATTCATCAAATCGACAACAATACACTAAGGCGGTTTGATGAAAATTAAATCAACACATTAAAACAATACAACTATGTCAACTTTAAATGCAACATTAACCGGAGCAGCATCTTCAAAAGGAAAGGTTTGGACTGGAAGAGTTATGGCGGGAATTGTAATCCTGTTCATGCTAGTGGATAGTATTTTCAAATTAGTACCCAACGAGCAAGTGATCGAAGGCACAACGTCATTAGGATTCCAGCTGCATCACCTTCCGATCATGGGAGCGCTGGGACTGCTTTCAGTCATTCTTTATATTATTCCACGCACGGAATTTCTCGGGGCAATTTTACTCACTGGCTACTGGGGAGGTGCCATGGTCACACACGTGCGCCTGGACAATCCATTGTTTACGCATGTTTTGTTTACAGTATACTTCGGCATTTTGGCCTGGGGAGCCTTGTATTTGAAGAATGAGAAGTTTCGTGACTTGATTCTGGGGCGCGGATAATAGTGGAGCGGGAGGTAGGTACGAGTCCTCCTCCCTTTTAAATCCCTTTACTTGTCGGGTATAATCGATATCATTTGGCGTGAGTAATCAGTAGAGTAGTAACGAAAATGGAATTATCCGCTCTTACTTTCATATTGCCGACGTAGCCACCCAGGTTATACCGCAGCTGTTTTTTTAGAGCGTAAGTCTGCGTGTCGAACGATTTTAACAAGCCAAACGAAGCGTAAAAGACCGTCATGCCATCATTGCTAACGGCTGGGCTGCCCGGGGTAAACGAATGATCAACATCCAGGTTCGATGTTGCCAGCGATTCGAAATCTGAATATAATTTAGTTCCGTCCGGTTGAAGACTGAAAAAATGCCGTTCAAAGGGAAACTTATGATCGGCCTCCCGGTAAGCGACAGGATAGGTGTTGTTGGGATTGAGCTTATAAACAGACTGCGATTCCACCACGTACACAAACTTCCCGTAGTCTGCATAGAGCTGGGGGTTGATTCTCCAAACTCCTTGAGAATGTTGAAAATCTGGACTTCCGTAAATCGTGTTTTTTTCATGGTAACAGTTTAAAGTTATAGACCTTTTGTCTATTCCTAAACTGTCTCGTTTTCGGGGGAGCTTACAATCCCCTAATGTTCCATGCAGAAATGCTCCACGAACCTCAATTCCGAACACAACCGGGCCGGATTGGCATCGTGTATTGTATTTGACTCGCCAAAGTGGAATGGAATTGCTGGCTACACGTTCCCTCAACGAAACTCGACCTCGGAGACTGCCTATCGGATGCAAGTTATTGTGTTGGAACTACGGCGATTGGCAATCACTTTTCAGTAACGATGCAATTCACCTTCAGGAGCACTGTTTGGTATTAAAGCGGCGGAAGGTTATTTTTGTTAATGTCGTGGGGAACATAAGAAGCCTTTCCCCACACCCTGTTACCCCAGCCAAATGAGACTATTATTTACGCTAGTACTTCTTGCGCTCGCTTCGTCCACACTTTCAGCGCAACCCAAGATTACTTCGTTCTCGCCAGTAAGTGCTACAGCTGGCACTGCATTAACAATTACTGGTACAAATTTTAGTTCTACCGCCGTCAGCAACAGCGTTTATTTTGGCCTGTCGAAGGCAACGGTAACTGAAGCATCATCTACCCAACTTTCAGTCGTAGTGCCAGTCGGTGCCGAGCACTCATATATCACTGTTACTACCGGTGGCCTAACTGCGTATTCGCCAAAGAAATTCATCGTGCTTCTTCCCGGTGGGCCTAATGATATCGCCCCTACATCTTTTTCTCCCCTTGTTGTTAACCTCGCGGAAAAATCAGGCGGTGGGTCTGCAGCGACGATCGCAGACTTCGATGGAGATGGAAAGGCCGATATCTTCGCGACCAGGTATGGAGTATTGAATGTCTATCGCAATACTACAATCTCACCGGGGCAAATTAGTTTTCAAAAGGGTGCCAACTCGCCCGCCCCTTTCCCCGCCGGCCTCGCTACAGGAGATCTGAACGGCGACGGAAAACTTGATGTGGCGTCTGCAAACTATGAGTTCGGCACGACTTACAGTTCAGTATGGCTCAATACCACCGCGTCGCCGGGTTCAGCGATAACTTTCAACACACGGCAGGATATAAATACATCACCATATACGCCATCAGGAATAGCTATTCATGATTTGAATGGCGATGGCAAGCCGGACATCCTGCTCATTAATAACGGTGATGCAAATAGTGACCTGACGGTTCTTACCAACACCACGGTAACGAGCAACGTGTTCACTTATACTGCGACGCAATTTGCCGTCTCGGGTGGAGGTGGGGCAATAAAAATCGCTGTCGACGATTTCGATGGCGATGGCAAGCCAGATGTAGCTATCGCGAATCCCAAGGTGGATCGTGTTCACGTTCTGCGCAATACAACAACAGGTGCAACGATCACGTTCGCTACAAAAATTGATCTCATCCCCAGTAACACAGTTTTTGATGTAACGACAACCGACTTCAACGCCGATGGAAAGGCAGAAATTATTACCGTAGGCGTTAGCACTCCACGAACCCTATCGGTCTTTCGAAACGTCAGTAGCGGAGTTGGAAACTTAGCCTTCGCTTCGAGGACCGATTTCACGCACGATACTTTCTACTCCGAATCCGTTTTTGTTCACGATATCGACGGCGATGGTAAACCAGACCTGATTGGTTCCAATTACGTTCGAAAAAACACCAGCTCGGGGAGCACGATCTCATGCGAAGCTGCAGTCTCATACGAGCCAACGGTAACGCCGGGCACCATAGGCAATGACCGAGCGCTAGCTAATGATCTCGATGGCGATGGCGTCGCAGAGATCATCGGATTTAGAACCTATTTCGTTGGGGCTGATTCATGGCTGGCTATAGTCGTCCAAAAATATATCCCGCAACCTCGAATAACATCGATCGATCCAACATCAGCCAGGCTTGGCGAAATAGTCACCATCACCGGCAATTACCTGTCGAACGTATCGGGTGTAAAGTTTGGAAGCGGCTTGGAAATTAAATCTTTCACTCTCAATTCAAGCACATCAATTACAACGATTGTGTCGGATGCAACGTCCGGAAATGTTACGGCTACAGGAACCGCCGGATCGCACAACATCGCAGGGTTCACTCTCATCCCAGGACCAACGGTGACATCTTTTACACCGGAAAGTGGTCCAATGGGAACTATTGTTACGATTACTGGCACCAACCTGGGTTCAACACCCGCAGATAACCGGGTGTATTTCGGTGTGGTACGTGCAACGGTTACCGAAGCTTCTGCGACAATCATAAAGGCCATTGTCCCGGCCGGTTATTCTGAAGTACCGGTGTCTGTCGGCGTTGGAATCCAAACTTCATCCGCTTTGAGGCCATTCAGAGTGACATTCCACGGTGGTACAGGGGCATTCAGCGAAAAGTCGATGAGCAGCCCGGTGAAGGTTGGAGAAAGTGTCAAACCTTACAGCCCAGCCGTCGGTGATTTCAACAGCGACAATAAACCTGATATTGTAGCCCTGGGCATTGGGGGTATCCATGTATTTTTTAACACGACGGCAAACGGCGTTGTTAGCATGAGCCCATCCACTTTGTTAACCGCTTCTGAGGTGAAGCATGTAGCAGTAGTTGATGTGGATGGCGACGGAAAGCAGGACATCGTCGCCATGTCGGGTTTTTTATTTAATGTATTCCGGAACACCTCTATACCTGGAAACAATTCTTTCGCCCCAGGTAAACAATTCCTTCTATCGGGAAGTGGAGTGGGTGTCTTTGCAATAGGAGATATCGATGGCGACGGAAGACCAGACATTGTTTCCAATAACCCTTCGGCAACATTTACGCGAAATATAAGTTATCAGGGAAATATCGACTTCGCTTCAACCACAAGTTTGGCTGGTGGCCAAATCGGTAGTTCCATCGCTATCGCCGACCTCGATCAGGATGGGAAGTCTGATATCGTCATGTCGCTAACTTCTCAGAATCTCGTTATCATTCATCGTAACCTGAGTACTCCATCTACACTGTCGCTGGCCACACCAATAACGGTGTCCACCCAACTGTCACCCGACGTTGTTTCGGTAGCCGACCTGAATAAAGACAACCTTCCCGACATCGTTGTGATAAGTAAAACGAAGGGTACGGCATCCTCTATCATCAACACAAGCACCACCGGCCTGACCTTTTCGGCGAGTGCACCGATCAGCCTTGCCAACATGCCGACTATCGGTTCGTCTGCGTTAGGCGATATCAATGGAGATGCTAATCCCGATATTGTGTTGCCAAATAGTACAGGTTTTATCGGCCTTATGAAGAATACATCAGCGTCTGGCAGCGACGTGACATTCGAGACGTATTCGAACGCGACAACGTCAAACGATTACTTCATCGATAGGCCTGTACTTGTCGATATCGACGGAAATGGTGAACTCGACGTGGTTGGAGGAAGATCAACAGGTGCAGGATCGACTGCTACACAATACTTAACCGTCCTTCGCAATCAAATCAACGAACCCATCATTGCATCCTTCAGTCCGGCACGCGCTGGCACAGGCTCGACCTTGACGATTAGCGGCGAAAATTTTTTGAATGTAACGGGGGTTTCGATCGGCGGTTCAGCAGCGACATCCTTCCAGGTCGTTTCGCCCACCGAGATCAAAGCCGTGATCGGTGCTGGAGCATCTGGTAATATTTTGGTAACGAACGGACACTTTTTAACTGAGAAGCCTGGGTTTACCTTCTACAATGGACCGATCATAACATCATTCGACCCGGCGTCAGCGGCCGTTCAGGAGGTTGTTACGATCACCGGTTTACAATTCACGGGAACTTCGGCGGTGTCGTTCGGCGATGTTCCCGCATTATCTTTTACGGTAGTTTCATCGACTACTATCACTGCAAAGGTTGGAGTCGGTGCCTCGGGCAAAATCAAGGTGACAAGTTCAGCCGGGAGCGATGAAAAGGCAGGATTCACTTATATCATGATCACCGGTACCGAACCACTCATCTCTTCAGATCTTTATGCGATCGAAATCTATCCAAATCCGTCCAATGGAAAAGAGTTTAGTTTCAAGTTGCATGACTCATGGGATGACAAAGAAGTACCCGTGGTGTTAACGGACATGTCGGGCAGAACCGTCGTGTCTCAACACGTTGTCGCACGCGGATTGAATAGATGGATTTCTCCATCTGAATCTTTGGTTCCAGGAATGTATGTTTTGTCTGTTGTGCTTAACGACCGAAGGACCGTTACTAAATTAGTCGTCTACAAATAGTAATTCGGTTCTTTAAATCTACTCAATTACGAGTTTTCGCTGTACTCTGGTGTCTCCAATCAAAATAGTAACCAGATAAACACCTGGCTTAACCGATGTGCAGTCGAGATACAGGCCATCTGCAGATTGAGTAGGTTCCAGATCAATATAGCGCCCCATCACATCACTCATTGCAATCAAAACTGAAGAGCGTTGCGAAATAGCTGGCACATAGAATCCCCTGGTAGTTGGATTTGGAAACAATATAAGCTCTTCTGCTGGATACAATGCACCTGTTATGATATTAGGTACCTGAAAGTTGTGCGTTGAACTGCACGAAAGCTCGTTCGTTACTGTTAACATGTAGCTACCTGTTGTGGTGGGGACGTAGGTATCTTTATCTCCAACAGTAACCCATGCATCGTTGATGTACTTTTCCCATTTATAAGAATACGATGACTTAGGGCTCTCTACTCTAAACACGTCTCCATCACGTACCACGTTCGATTTAATTGGCTCTGAAACAAAAACTTCAATTGATCCTTTGCCTTGACAACCAGTGGTCTTGTGGGTAACTTCGACAGATACAGGTTTCGTTCCGGGAGAAGGCCAATAGAACGAAGGCTTATATGTGCTTTTGTATTCTTTTCCATCCATGTTCCAATCATAATTCAGGATTTCTGAATATGTACCCACGTTGTATTCTACATAGTTACTAAGGCTGCAAACAAGTTTAGGTCCGGTAATGGTTGCTTCGGGCGTAGCTTGCAGGACGGGTGCAAAGGAGTTGGATGACGTTCCGTTAGTGACGGTAACTTTTGCGCCAACAGGGTTATTTCCCCACTTTACTTTTATTTTGTTTGTGCCTTGTCCCTCGACTAGCATTCCCCCGGTAACAGTCCAGGTATAACTTCCTGACCTTGATATACTCAGCATTTGTTCACCGGAAGTGCACGAAGCACCCTCCGCATCGACTATAAGCAGATCGAATGTTACCTCTTCTGCAAATTCGGAACCCGCATATGCGCCATCGATTGACTGGGCCGAGAACCGGTAGGTACCCGTTTTCAAACCGCCAAGCACCCACTTGGAGGACATCGACGCATTGCCATGTCGGGCTACCATTCTCTTACCAGTTTCAGGATTTGATTCCGTATAGAACTTAAAAGGTTTTCGGGGTTGAATACCGACATAAAAATTATAAGACAGAGAATTTGCTGGTGTTTCCTTATCAGTCCCGGCGTTCCACTCCATTATGATCGAGTTATTTTCGGCCCGTAAGTGCAAGTTTGTGGGCGGTGTAGGCTTTTCGTTCGGGAGCACAGCCGCCGACTTGAGGTCATTGCGATAGAGCTTGATAACCTTCGCGTTGGATGAATTTCTTCCAGTCATCAAGAAATCGAGATCTCCGTCGTTGTCATAATCACCGAGCCTTATGGCAACATATTGAAGCGCCGCCAGGCCCTGGGTATTGGCATCGGAGAAATGCCCCTGGCCATCGTTGTGGAAAATCCTTGTAACATGCCCCGAACCGGTGTTGCCAGCAATTATAATATCCAAGTCACCATCATTGTCGATATCGCCAACATCGGATGAAGAATTATATACGTCGACCAGTGACTGGCTCCGGGAGAAATTGCCCGTTCCATTTCCGATCAAAAGTTTTGAGAATGGATCCGATTGAGAACTAATAGATGTATGGTCGCCAGTAATAACATAATCCCAAAAGCCATCTTTATTGAAATCACCCTGGTTAATAGATCCACCCCTGACGTCGATATCATTGTATGAGAAGCGATACTCCGACGTCAGCTCAATCGCCCTAACACCGTTATTGAAGAAGAGGCTGCACTCGTTCCACGTTCCGTGATTGTACTTGCCAGAAGTGAATACATCTTGATCGCCATCGTTGTCAAAATCTGTGGCAATACAAACGGTATGTTCGATTAGTGTTTCGCGATCGAAACCTTGGAGTCGAAATCGCTCGGTGTCAGGGAACTGACCGTCCACATTGACAAACACGATACTCCGCCCATACAGATCCAGGTCTCCATCGTTGTCGTAGTCGAACCACGTAAGCGAACCCCGATAGAAGTCAGTACCCACTGTCGATAGAACTTGTGCAAAAGCTGTGATATTATTTCTCAGGATGACCAGGCTATTCTTACCAATCACAGCGAGGTCCAGGTCGCCATCATTGTCGATATCGCCCCATTCGAGGTCGCAATTAATTGCCCCCGGCACGCCATGGTTGGCCAGCAGCTGAAATGTGCCGTTACCTGCGCCTTTATAGATAGCCGCAAATGCGGTGGCCGACTGACCTGCTATCGCAAAATCAAGATACCCGTCGTTATCAAAATCGCCCCAGGCGATGTCGCCGTCATCAACAGCCGTAATATTGGCCGGGGTTACATCCGTAAATGTCTGTGCGCAAACGAGCAAGGGCAGGCATACGATCAGTATAAAAGTACACCTCTTCACAGTTTAACAAATCTTTTGAGAATATGAGAGCCATCGTTAGAGTCTATCTCCACGAAATATATCCCGCGTGAAAGGTGGTCTATATCGATTGTCAATTCAGATCGATCCACGTTCTTCGAGATCAATGTGCGGCCAAGAGTATCTTTGATAAACACTGTTGCCTTATCATCGTCACCCTTCAATAAAATACTCAATGTGCTGGTCGCCGGGTTTGGAAAGAATGTGGTCTCGGGACCGTCTTCTTTTACAGCGGTGATCACGGCGGTGGTAAGCTTGAATGACCTTTGCATGAGAAAATAATTGTCGGACACAGTAATAAATGTCAAACCAAGCTTGTTCTCCGGGATCATGGTCATTTTTATTTTCATATCGTCGGTCAAACCGAATGTTATCTTGTCAGATCTAAGAACTGTTGAGTTGGTTGAGGAGGCTCTAAACATTGAAGGTGTGAGTTCATTGTCAACATCTGTGGCGTCTAAAACTATTGTAACAGGAGCTATGGGATCTACGGTCATGTCCGTGATCGCTTCAAGAACCATGGGATCATCAACCGGCGTTATCGTCAACTTGAATGTCTTCACATAAGTTCCATCATTTGGCTGGCCGTCGTTGGCTGTTATGGTAAACTCTTTCTCGCCGAATTTGTCCTTCAATGATGTAAAAATTATCCTGCCCAAATTCTTATCAAAGATCACGTTGACTATATCGGACGTTTCAGGCGAGAGGGAATAAGTAATGGTTTGCAACTCTTCTCCCATGAAATACGAGCCAGATGCCTGCACAGAAGAGCTTCCTGTAAAGTCCTCGTTCAATGACCTCCCGGATTCAAAACTGAATATGGGCGGATCGTTGACCTGGGCCAATGTGATGGTAATCTTCCAATCAGTGTCCGAATAGTCCTTGCCATCGAATGGCCGGACGTTGAATGAAACAGTGCCAGCAAAATTTGCCTCAGGTTTGAATTCTAGGAAGTTGAAAAGATCGGATGTGACCTCCTGACCCACGACCGCTTTGGAGGTATACACATTAAGAACTCCATTCGAGGGAAGGCTGATAATCTTCAGCTTTACCAATTGGTCGCCGGGGTTTACGTCGGAAAAATTGTTTGTGAAATCCGTTAATGAGAACGTCACTGCTTTATCCTCGTCTGTCGAAATGGTAAAATTTGTTCCGGTTGGTTTGAAATTTGTCGTCGTCGAAGTGACTCCTATAGGTGAAAGGGATCCATGTTCATTTTTTGATCTTACCCTGTATTCGAATGTTGACCCAGCTGCGAGGCCAATATCCTGGTATTGCTCTGTGTCGGAAGGAAGGTTAGCAATCACTTCGAAATTGCCAGCACCGTATTTTCGTTCAACAACAAAGCCAGTTTCATATAGCGACTCGTCTTTCCACGTAAGATTCACTACGGACGCGTTAACGGCATGGGCTGTAATACCAGTTGGCCGCGCGGGTATCACGAGCATCAAAGAATCGTAGACTGACGCCTGTGTATTGTAACCTCTGATCCTATAGTAGTATTTGGTTTCCGTCTCAAACGAAAAATTATCCGAGTAATTTTTGGTATTGGCAGCTAGCGTTGCCAGTACGCCAAAGCTTGTAAGTGGTGCCGTCGATCGTGAAACTTCGTAATTGGTTTCGATAGCTGAATGATCGAGCCATTCCAGCGTAACGTGACTTTGATCGCTGAATTCGACCTTCACACCCTCGGGACCATTGAAATGATAGAACATCTTTTCAGCTGAAAAAACTGAAGATGCCTTGCCGCCGTCGACCGACTGAACTGCATAGTACAAATCACCTTCGGGCATATCGTAGGCATATCCTATCTGCGCGGTTGCATTAGGATTGTCGAAAGTAAAACGCTTGCCATTGGTGAAGTCAACAATAGGAGCGATCAGCTTCTTCGTTGCGTCTCTCAGATAAAAATTATAGAATAGTCCACCATCCGGCGTTTGCGTGTCCGAACCCGAGCCCCAGATTAGTCGTATCTCCTTACGGAATGCCGACGCTTTGAAAGTTGCAGGATCGGGAGGGGAGGGGTTGGTGTTTGAAACAGCCGTCGAGGGATTGCCTTGTCGAAAGTAACCTGAAATGATTCGAATGCGCGGTCCGGCAACGGGGAAACCATCCAATATTGTGTATTGTCCCTGGAAGGCGAGGTCGGTATCTCCATCGTTGTCATAGTCACCAGGGTCAAACGAAGCGAATGAAGTGCCCGGTGAATTAAGATATGCATCTTGTATGTCCGTAAAGGTGCCACTGCCATTGTTCCTGAAAGCAGAGACACGTCCGGAGAAAGAGTTACTAACATCTGTAAATCCGGTGATAAGAACATCGAGTTTTTCATCGTTGTTAAGATTCATTGAAATTACCCCGTGACGCGACTGAGGCACTCGCCCTGTCAGGTTGGTTCCAGCTTTTTCAGTAAACTTACCGGCACGATTTTCATAGAAGAAGGTGAGTTCGTCAGCGTTAATAGAACCTGACACAACAAGATCCAGATCGCCGTCATCGTCAAAGTCACCGAACGCAGCGTCGTTTGAGTTTACTTGTCGAAACTCTGTTCGATTGTAAGGGATGAATGTTTTGTTACCGATATTAAAGTATAGGGCGATCCCCGTTCCTGAAATAAGGATGTCTGTTTTGCCATCGCCATTGGCATCGGCCACTTTGGGGCTGCAGTTTGTACATGAAGAAAAAGCTGGAACTGGAATGGAACTGAATGCACTTCCGGTATTTTCAAAGATCTTGATACCGGATGTACCACCTGCTGTGACAATATCGAGATCGGAATCATTGTCCAAATCGAACCATGCCACGCCTGATGGGTCGAATTGTCCTATCGTGGGGCCTTGTGAAAACGAGAAGGCGCCGGTGTTTATAAATATCCTTGTAAATGGATCGGGTAGGGGGCTGTACCCTAACAGGTCGATATCGCCATCCTTATCAAAATCAGCGGCAGCAAAACCGGCAAGCGGCGGAAGGTTGGTGCTGCGGGCCGTGAGAACTCCTGCAACATTTTCGTAGAGCACTGTGGCAGGCTCAAAGTTCTGATATCCACAATAAAGTAGATCCAGGTCGTTGTCGTTGTCGAGGTCCAACCATTCAGACCGGCCGCCCGCTACGTAGGCAAAATTATCACTGAATCGCGTATATACTGTCTGCGCAGAGCACAAACTCGAGACCGCAATGCAACCGGCCAACAGCAGACGAGAATTCAAGACAAAAGGGTTTGGCGGGTAAAGATAACGTAAATAAACTACCATCGATGCGCGGATCTAACCCTCAATTTTTTTCACGCAGTTCGGGGGTTGCCACGAATCTCACTATCTGAAGATACAGCGTGTCGGAATCCCGGTAAAGCTCTCGGGTCTAAAGGTTCGTTGCGACCACAAATTATAACGCGATATTTTGTAACCTTCCGTCACAGCCGGGGTTTTGTCGATTGCCGTCCGGGCAGTGTCGGAAAAATCCGACCCGGATAGAAACTAAATCGTCTTCGTATGCTTAAAAGTTATTTCAAAATCGGTTGGAGAAATCTCCGTGGAAACAAAGTATACTCTGTCATCAACATTGGTGGATTGGCAATTGGGATGACAGTGGCAATGTTTATAGGATTGTGGATTTCCGATGAGTTATCATTCAACAAATATCACACTAATTACGACCGTATAGCAATCGTAAGACATGGCGGCATTGACCCACAGTCCGGAGAGTACTTCGGTGGGCCCGCTATGCAGTTCCCCGTTGGTGCCACCCTGAAAAACAATTATTCACACCTGTTTGAAACTATAGTACAGGCCTGGTGGCCTGGTGACTACATGATTTCTAATGGCGGTGACAAAAAATTTTCGAAGAAAGGGATCTTTCTCGAAGGGACAGGGCTGGAAATGTTCACGTTCAAAATGGTAAAAGGTTCCTACAACAGTCTCGATAGGCACAACTCTGTTGTCATTTCCGAGTCGATGGCCATGACATTGTTTGGCGATGAAGACCCGATGAACAAGGCGATCAGGATAGACAATCGTATGGACGCCGAAGTAACTGGTGTTTTCGAAGACATTCCCCGTAACAACATGCTTGGCGATCTCCAATTTGTTGCTCCATGGTCGCTCTTCTATGCCAACAACACATGGTTGCATGGATTGGACACCGACTGGGGTAGTCACATGACGAACGTTTATGTCCTGATTAAGGAGAACACAACAACTGATGCTGTGAACGATGCGATGCATAATCTTTTTCGCGTAAATGCTCCGGCCGACTTCCATGCAGGAATCGATAAGTACAAGACGTACGCCGAAATTTACCCGATGAGCCTTTGGTACCTGTTTTCTGAATTCGAAAATGGAAAGCCGGTCGGTGGCAGGATAACGTTCGTTTGGTTGTTTGGTATTGTTGGAGCATTCGTGTTGTTGCTGGCATGCATCAATTTTGTTAATCTGAGCACAGCCCGTTCTGAAAAACGCGCTCGTGAAGTCGGAGTTCGCAAGGCGGTGGGTTCGGCGAAGCAGCAACTTGTCGCTCAATTTCTGAGCGAGTCGTTCATGGTGGTGGTAATAGCATTCGGAGTATCATTGATATTACTTGCGCTACTCCAGCCAGCCTTCAATGAATTGGCGGACAAGAAAATTTCTCTTCCCTTTACCAGTCCGCTGTTTTGGGCAATTGCAGGTGGCTTTATCCTGTTCACCGGACTTCTGGCAGGCATGTACCCGGCTTTCTATCTCTCATCTTTTCAACCGGCCAGGGTACTGAAGGGGGCACTTCGGTTGGGGCGATTTGGGACGTTGCCGCGGAAAGTCCTAGTGGTGGTGCAATTCACCGTGTCGGTCATTCTGGTTATCGGAACGTTGGTCGTCTACAACCAGGTGCAGTATGCGCACGACCGACCAGTAGGGTATAGCCGTGACGGATTAATTTTCATGCCGATACCTGATCCTGCAATGAGGCTGAGGATAAACACCCTTCGCAATGAGCTGCTCGCGACCGGCGTCCTGGCAAGTGTCGCGACATCGTCGACACCGCTTACTGAGACATGGAGCACGACGAGTGGATATCTGTGGGAGGGCAAGGATCCCAACCTGGATGGAGAGTTCGCAAACGTAAACGTGACATATGAGTTCGGTGAGGCGATAGGGTGGAAGGTTGTTGCAGGGCGTGATTTCTCGCGAGATTTTGCGTCGGACTCCACGGAGTCTATCATCGTGAATGAAGCGGCGGTAAGGTACATGGGGCTGAAGGATCCAATTGGGCAGAAGTTTACAGACATCGACGGTGAGGGCAATGTTAAGTGGTCCCGGACGATCATCGGTGTTGTGAAAGATATTGTGGTCGCATCGCCGTATGAACCCGTGATGCAGAGCATCTATTACATGGGCGACAACTCTGTGAACGTACTTCACGCCCGCATCGACCCTTCTGTTAGTGCCGCAATCGCGTTGCCGAAAATCAAGGAGGCTTTCGCCAAAGTAAACCCTGGTGCCGAGTTCGACTACCGTTTCGTCGACGAAGTCTTCGCGACAAAATTCAGCCAGGAAGAACGCATTGGAATGCTGACGGCTGTTTTCTCGGTGTTGGCGATTTTTATTTCGTGTCTCGGTCTGTTAGGTCTCGCATCGTTTGTTGCCGAACAACGTACAAAGGAGATAGGTATTCGCAAAATCATGGGAGCATCGATATCCAACCTGTGGCGAATGCTTTCGAAAGATTTCGTTGTCTTGGTAATTATCGCATGTTGCATTGCCACTCCCGTTGGATACTTACTGATGACGCAGTGGCTGAAGGGTTTTGAATATCGAACCGATATCTCCTGGTGGATCGTACTGTCGATCTGTGCGGCAGCTGTTGCAATTACATTGCTTACTGTAAGTTACCAGTCGATCAAGGCTGCGATGATGAACCCCGTGAAGAGCCTTAGGACGGAGTAGCTGGTCAGTCAATATCTAACACAGGTCCCCCAGCGCAGAATTGTACGGAAAACTGTTTTCACAATTTCCATACGATGCTTCGTTAACCCCGATCTTCCCTCAATGAAATTCGACCTCGAAGAACGACTCCTCCGATTCGGTGTATCCGTATTAGACCTATCCTCATCTTCGGCAAAAGCATCAACACCGCCAAAAATAACCTCACAAACAAACGGACCTCATGAAACCCCTGGTCATTGGTCATTGGGCATTGGTCATTGGATATTGGGTATTAACTCGAGAAAAGAACATCCAATACCCAATGCTAATACCCAATCCCCAATGACCAATTTCCAATCCCCAATAAAAAACCCGACGGTCTCTCGACAGCCGGGTGGTTGTGCGCCCGTAGGGATTCAAACCCCAAACCTCCTGATCCGTAGTCAGGTGCTCTATTCAGTTGAGCTACGAGCGCTTTAAAAAACAGAGCGCAAATGTATCAGATTATGCGCATTTGACCAACACTACAGTTTGCCCCAGACCGCAAAAAACTTATTTTTGACCCTGTTTTTGCAATCTATTACCGCAAACAAACGTTTTCTAGCCGATATCGCCACAAATCCAATGCCCCTGCACATGACCGTAAGAGCTTTCGCCTTGTTCATCCTCGTTTTGATCGCCAGCTCAGCCCAGGCGCAGACAACTCCCAAAACCCGCGCCCGCCCCAATATCCCCGGGAATTTCATCGTCGACTTCGGCGTAAATGGGACCATGGAATCACCCATCCTTTGGAAGCAAGGCCTCATCGGCTCCCGCACCGTCAATGTATATTATACCTATCCCCTGCGCTTCGGCCGCAGCCGGTTTAGCTTCAACCCGGGCATCGGACTGAGCATGGAACGGTTCAAGTTTAAGAACGGCGTTATGCTGAACAACGCCACCGAGGCCAATGCCAACGCCCAGGTGGAGAAATATGATTTTATCTCCGCCCCGACATTCTTCAACGCCAACGTGCGCAAGTCTATGTTGGTCACTAACTACGTCGAAGTTCCCCTCGAGCTCCGCTATGACACCAAGCCGGAAGACATCTCACGAAGCATCAATATAGCCGTCGGCGTGCGCGGCGGATGGATGTATGACTCGTTTTCCAAGATAAAATACAAGGAAGAAGGACAGACCAAAAAAATTAAAGACAAGCAGGACTGGGGCCTCACCCAGCTCCGTTACGGACTCTCCCTGCGTGTAGGCATCGGCGCATTCAACTTCTTCACGTTCTACAACCTCACACCGCTGTTCCAGAAAGACAAAGCGCCATTCAACGAAAGCACGCTCACGGAGTTGGGAACAACGCCTACGAACATGCAGACGTTTACCGCAGGGATATCGATTAACGGGTTTTAGGAATCAAATCCCCACAACAAGTGGAATGCATTTCATAGCCCCGCCTCTGCTCCTTAAAAATTCACCTTTTCTTAACTTCGCAAAAAACAACCTCACTCACTTTCGAAACACCGTTCTCGTTAAACGCCTCCACCGCGAAGTAATAATCCTGCTTGATCGTAAGCGACCTCACTTCCAGTGTCGTTGGCTGATCTGAAAATACCTGGTACGCCTGATACAGTTTATCCTTCTGAATTCCCCACCGCACGTTGTAAGCGACCACCCCGGGCACCGCCTTCCACGATACAAAAGCGTTGCGCTCGTCGGTGTCCCGGCGTGCTGTCACATTCGCGGGAACTGCCGGCACTTTGCCCGGTCCATTCCCGAACACACGAATATCACTGATGGCCAAGTTGGGCGTCTTGCTGTAGATATGTTCGTACTTGATGTAACGCGCCTTTACCGGCTGCGCCAGCTCTATGTATGGATTCGACCGGTCCGTTCTTTCTTTTGAAAGATCACCCACCACATCCCACGTTTTGTTATCCCGCGATGCAAGCAAACGGAACCGCGTGTACACTGTTGAATCGCTATTGTAGATATTCGACTTGTAGTCGGTGTAATTTACTTGCAATGCCTTCACATCGAATTCACTTTTGAGATCGACCACCGCCCACTGCTTCGGGTTGTTTTCCGCAGCCACCCAGAAATTGCGGGGATTTTCGTCTGTGATCGTTTCACCACCATGTCCATCCTTCGTCGACGAAACTGTCACAGGTTTCTTGTAAGACAACAACATCCATCCCGTGAAGAGCTCATCGCTCGAAGTCCACTTCCTGGTCGGCGTAAAATGCGGCAGATCTCCGAAGCGCGTGTTGGCATACATCTGGTCCAGCTCATCGAAGCCGGCAGGAAACATCGCTACCCTGCGTTCGAAATTCCAGTTGACGGCAATCCACGGCGTTCCCGTGTTCCAATAGTTTCCATAATTATCCTGGAAGGTGTTGCCATGTCCGGCTCCATTAACAAAGCCACCCGGTTTGTACGATACCGGGTTGTTCGGCGCATACGTGAATGGTCCAAGCGGATGGTCACCCACATAAGCTCCGTTTGCATACACGTTGAATTCCGTACCGGGCGCACCGTATTGTAAATAGTATTTATTATTGTGCTTGGTCATCCATGCACCCTCTGTGAACGGCCGGATCTCCGAGCTGTGATCTTTGCCGAAGCGTTCCCATCCATGTTTCTCCGGCTCGAGATAGAGCAGCGCGCGATAGTCTTTTGGGTCTTTATAAGTCAGTCGTTTTCTTTTATCCAGCTCCGCCCCGAACAACGGGTATACATTCGATGAGCCCCAGTACATGTACCACTTGTTTAGCTCTTCATCGTAGAACATCGCCGGATCCCACGGCCCGATATCCTTTGGCAATCGCGGCAGCCAGCGGTTATAAAATATCAGCTTACCCTTTTCAGGCTCGAGTGAAATAAAGATCGGGCGTTGTTCGAATGTCGATTGAAACAAGTACAGGGTGTCTTTGACCGACATTGCCGCCGGAGCGCACATGTCCTCCATCGGCCACTTGTCGGGTACCACGTACGTCCAATGAATCAGATCTTTCGAATGCCACCAACCGCCCGAGATAGTTACAAACATGAAGTACTCACCCTTATGGTTTACGATCACAGGGTCGGCTCCCGAACGGTAGGAGATACTATCGTTCAACTGCTCATAATTGTAACGGTAGTTGAAATCCATTGGATTGCAATACGTTTTGATCCCTGAATTCGACTGAGCAGAAAGCGTAACCGGTAGAGCACCCAAAAAAATGATCCGTGCGATCCGTGTGATCCCCCGCATCAAGTGCGTGGCAGGCTGTGAGAGATGCATTGAAAATTTCATGATCTTAAATTAGTAACTTGCTTCTAATGAAGACTCATTATCTCATTGTTTTCTTCCTGCTGATCTCACTCCGGTTAGTCGCCCAGTCCGTTCTAGTTCCAACTGATGAGGTCGACGAAATAGAATTGTTCCCCACCCAGCTTACCTACCTGGCCGATACCACCAACCTGCTCACATTCGATCAGGTTTCCGACCCATCGTTCGCCTCCAAATTCACGATACACAAGTCATATCAGAATAAAGATTTCCTTACTAATGTAAATTACTGGCTCCGTGTGCCTGTTCGTCACAGCACCACGACAGAAAAAGTCTGGTTGATCGAGTTCTACGATCAAACCATCGACCTGATCGAAGCGCACATTCCTGCCGAAGGTGGCTATCGAACCGTCGTTATGGGCGACAGCTATCCGTTCCACGACCGGCTCTTCCGCCACAAGAACTTCGAGGTGCTGATGAAAATGCATTCCGACGAGGTAAAGTATTATTATTTCAAGATAAGGTCTCATGAGTTCGCCGATATCCGCATCGCCTTCCGGTCAGCCAACCGGTTTGTTTATTATACACTCAATGAATACTTCCTGTTCGGTACGTTCTATGGAATGATCATCATCATTTCGCTGTACAACTTCCTTATCTTCCTGGCGATCCGTGAGATCAAGAACATTTTTTACATTTTCTATATCCTCAGCGTAGCCGCATACGCGATGAGTCTCGACGGCGTCGGTTTTCAATACCTGTGGCCATCGCATCCCGAATGGAACAACTACGCGACAGGCCTTTCATTGTACTCACTCATTGTTTGGGCCCTGGTGTTCACACGCCGGTTCCTGAACACATCCAGCAACGCACCGGCTCTCGACAAGGCCCTGAAGCTGATGATCATTGCGCGAACGCTGCAGTTCGTCATCGAGCTGGTGTTCTTCCCCAATTACCTGATCTACCGGAATCACGACATCATTCCACTTTCACTGATCTTCTACACCAGCATACTCGTGTGGAGGAACGGATATAAGCCCGCACGTTTCTTCGTGATCGCGTACGGTCTTCTTTTCTCCGGCTTCTTTCTCCGGACTTTGGTCTACTTCAACGTTTTGCAATTCACGACACTCTCGCACTACAGCCTTCACTTCAGTTTCGTGTTCGAAATGCTTTTCCTCACGATGGCACTCGGCGACCGTGTCCGCATTTTGAAAGACAATCGCGACCGGGCTATGCGAAATGTCATCAGCCAGCATGAGACCAACATGCAGCTCAAAGACAAAGTGAATCGCGAGCTGGAAGCAAAAGTGAAGGAAAGGACCGTCGAGCTCGACCATAAGAACAGCGAACTCGAAACCAGCAACCAGCGACTCACCAAACAGGCCCGGGAGATCAGCAAGATCAACTCCATCCTCGACCTCGACAACTGGAAGCTGAAGAACAGGATCAAGGAAGTGCTCGAAGAGCGCCTTCACGAAAAGGCGATGGACTACGAGGAGTTCAAGACACTCTATCCCGACACCCTTTCGTGCTACCGTTTTATCGAAACCCAGAAATGGCAGGCGGGTTTCAACTGCCGGAAATGCGGGAACGAGAAATTCTTCAACGGGTCACAGAAATTCTCCCGGCGCTGCACCCGGTGCGGCTATAATGAGTCCGTTACCGCCTTCACCATCTTCCACAGCCTGAAATTCCCCATCGAGAAGGCATTCTATATAGCGTACCTCACAGTGACCGGGAAAAAGGAGAACACACTGGAAGATCTCGCCGGGCGCCTCGACATCGCCCTGAACACCGTATGGGCATTCCGCTCGAAAGTCCAGTCCAGGATCGACGAGCTGGGAGAGCACGGAGCCCACCCGACCACCGGTAAATGGGAGGATGTTATTATGACCGAGATCCCTGCCAATCGTACCCGTCTGAAGTCTGCTCCGGATAAATCGGGGTCTAAAGAATCCCGCATACTAAAAGCGAAATCGCAATCGATTCCTCCCTTGCCGGAGTCATAGTTTTTTTTCTGGGAGTCCCAATACGCGAAAGGGGTTTTTATCCGTTTTCTTAGAAATTTCAATGTTTTTATGGTGGGAAAAAGGCGTGTCCGAAACTCGTTGCACCCGGCCTTTATTGACCTGATTTGGAGCAAATAATTCACCCCCGGATTTGGAGTGGATAAATTGATTACCGGAAATAGCTGAGTCTAACCCATTTTCGGCGGTATTATGAGTCGTAAGTTACTGATTATCACCTTTTTACTTTCAATATTTCAGCTTTCCTTCGGGCAGTCCCGGGTGGTGGAAGGCACCATAATTTCGGGCGACGACAAGACTCCGATGCCGGGGGTGAATGTCGTTATTAAAGGAACTACCATCGGGACCTCAACCGACGTCCAGGGCAAATACCGGCTGGAAATCCCGGGCGATGATGCTGTTCTTCAATTCACGTTTATAGGCTATCAGACCGTTGAAGAGACCGTCGGTACGCGGAGTTTGATAGACGTCACCCTCCCGGTTGACACCCAAACACTGGATGAAGTAGTTGTGGTCGGCTATGGTACTGTAAAAAAGTCCGATCTGACGGGCGCAGTTTCTTCAGTGAACGGGTCGGATCTGGTAAAGATCCCTTCACTCAATCCTACCCAGGCATTGATGGGTAAGGTTGCCGGAGTACAGGTGACCAACACATCGGGAGCGCCGGGGGCGTCGCCGGTCGTAAGGATCCGCGGCGTTGGAACCTTTAATAACTCGAGCCCGATCTATGTCGTCGACGGTGTTATTCTGGACGACATCAACTTTTTAAATGCAGGCGATATCCAGTCGATGGAGGTGTTGAAAGACGCATCCGCCACGGCTATCTATGGCTCGCGTGGCGCCAATGGCGTTATTCTGATCACGACAAAGATTGGAAAACGAGGCGCAGAAAGCTCTTCGTTTAGTTTCTCCGCAGACTTCAGTATGCAAAGGCTGCAAAAGCATATCGACTTGCTCGGCGGAAAGGACTTTGCGAATGTAGTAAACGACATTACTCCCGGTACTTTTAACAACGTTGATGCAGTGGCGAATACGGATTGGCAGGATGAGATCTTTCGCACTGCGCCGATCCAGAACTACCAGGTATCGGCATCAGGTAGCTCGGCGAAGTCCCAATACTATTTCGGGCTCGGCTATTTTCGGCAGGACGGGATAATCCCGAAATCCCAGTATGAGCGCCTGACGATCAAGCTGAACAACATATATCACATTTCAAAAAATATACGCCTTGGTAATAATATCACTCTGTCTCCGACTGAATCGCAGAACACGGCTGGTGGTGCTGTCTTTGCGGTATATCGCGCACAGCCGGTAATCGCTCCATTCCAGGCGAACGGGAGCTTCGCGCCGGTGACTGGCGCTGGAAATCCACTCGCGGCTATCGAATACACCAACAGCTTCGCGAAGTCGATCCGTGCGGTCGGCAATGTTTACGGCGAAATTGATTTCCTGAAAGGCTTTACGTTCAAGTCCAGTTTTGGTGTCGATGCTGACTATACGATGAACCGAAATTTTACACCCGTATTCTTTGTCTCGCCAACACAACAGAACAATCCCAATACTCTGGGAAAAGACTGGAATCAGCGCATGTCGTGGTTGTTGGAAAACACACTCAATTTCAAGAAGGAGTTCGGTAAACACAGAGTTGATGCGTTGGTCGGTTATACAATGCAGGACATCACTTCTCAAAACCTATACCTCCAGGCAAGGAATGTCATTCGCGACGATCCCAGTTTCTGGTATATAAATTCTGATAACATCACAGATCAGAATGCTTATCGGGAGGTTAAAAACGTGGTTGATGCGAATAATTTCTATTCAATGATGTCTGTGCTCGGGCGTATTAACTATACCTACGATGACCGCTTTCTCTTTACGGCAACATTCCGTCGGGATGGTTCCTCCAAGTTTCCGGAGCGCAATCGCTTCGCGTCTTTTCCATCGTTAGCTGCAGGATGGAATATCATCAACGAGGATTTCATGAAGCAGCATCCGAAAATCACCAACCTTAAAGTGCGCGCGAGTTGGGGCATCGTTGGAAACGAAAAGATTGATTACAAGAAACAATACTCCGTGGTGGCGAACGGGATAAGTTCTGTCTTCGGTTCTAATGAAGTCGTTGTTCCCGGGCAAACCTACGCTGGTGCCGGAAATCCTGACGTGACATGGGAGAGCACCTATCAGACAGATATTGGTGTTGAGCTGGGGTTCTTCGATGATCGGCTCACGGCTGAAATCGACTATTTCAGGCGTGACACGAAAGACATTCTCATAGACCTGCCGGTACCCGGCTATTTGGGTAATGGAATCGGTGCAACTATCACGTACAATGCAGGCGAGGTTTTAAATCGCGGTGTCGAGCTTAGCCTCGGTTGGAAAGGAGAAATCGGTGAATTCGGTTATAAAGTGGCGGGCAACGCGACAACCATCCACAATGAGACGCTTGCCGTCAGGGGAACAGGAGGATCTGACGATTACCTGCAAGGCATCTTTAACTCAAATGTGGTAACGCGTACAAACGTCGGTTCACCCATCGGTTCATTTTTCGGTTACAAGGTCGACGGTGTGTTCCAGAACGCCGCCGAACTCGCCGCCTACCCTCATCGTCTCGATGCAGGTGTGGGCGACCTCCGCTACGTGGATGCCGATGGTAATGGCGTGCTCAACGACGGTGACCGTGTCAATCTTGGATCGCCCATCCCTACAGCCTTGTACGGCTTAAATCTCGAAGGCAGTTACAAGAGTTTCGAGGTTTCAATCGACTTTAATGGCCAGAGTGGAAACAAAATTTATAATGGAAAAGAAACCGTCCGCCCCGATCTGTACAACTTCGAACAGCATGTGATCAATCGCTGGCGGGGTGAAGGAACGAGTAGTACTGAACCGCGCGCAACCGCCGGTGGCTACAACTGGATACCGTCCGACCGTTTCATCCAGGACGGTTCGTATCTGAGGCTCAGGAGTGTTTCAATTTCCTATAACATACCGAAAGAAATCGCCGAGCGCATGAGAATGACAGCAGCGAGGGTGTATGTGCGGGGAACAAACATCTTTACAAAAACCAAGTTCACGGGATATACACCGGAAATTGCCAGCTACTCGGTGGATGGACTCTTGACAAGCCCGTTGTTGACGGGAATTGATGCCGGTTCATATCCCGTACCAGCAGTGTACTCCGTAGGTTTAAACGTGACCTTCTAATCCATGGCTATGAAGATGTTGTCATTCCTATATTCACTAAACTCACTCAAGAGAATTGCAGCAGTCTCTGCGCTGGCTTTAACACCCCTGGCCTGTGACGACTTCCTCGACAAGCCTGTGCAAGGTGAGTTGTTAAGTCAGAATTTTCCAACGACTGCTCAGGATGCCTTGGGAGCAACCAATGCCATGTACAACACCCTTAGGGATGGCAGTTTCAATTCGGGTCTGTTTCCAATCCCCGACATTATGTCTGACGATGCACATAAGGGGAGCAATCCAACCGATGGTGCAGCGAGTATCGGACCATACGATAAATTCCAGCACATTCCGACTGAGGGAAGCCTGATGTCGTGGTGGAGTGTGCTCTACCAGGGCATTAAACGCGCAAATGTCGTTCTCGAAAAAATTCCCTCCATTGGGATGGAAGAAAGTTTGAAGTCGCGTTATCTCGCAGAAGCCCGGTTCCTGCGTGCCTTGTTTTACTTCGATCTTGTTCGTGCTTGGGGCGACGTTCCGATTGTGATTGCTGTAGAGACACCCGCCACACTTGAACGTTCACCAGCTTCCGAGATCTACAGTTTGATCGTTGAGGATCTGTTGACAGCAATTCAATCTCTGCCTGAAAGATCTGAATACGCGGCCGCAGACCTTGGCCGTGCAACAAAAGGTGCTGCCAAAGCGCTGCTGGGCAAGGTATATCTCTACCAGGGAGACTATGTGAACGCTGAAAAATATTTACTTGAGGTCATCAATTCCGGTCAGTACTCATTAATGCCCTCCTTTGCCGATGCGAACAGTAAGTCCGGTGAATTCGGGGCGGAGTCTGTTTTTGAGGTTGGCGCTATTGGAGTGGAAGGCCTGGAAAAAGGCGGCGGACAATATGGGAACGTGCAAGGTGTACGCGGAACGCCGAACCGTGGTTGGGGCTTTAACCGCCCGTCACTTGATCTGATGAATGCATTCGAATCTGACGACCCCCGTCGGGACGCCACCATTATTTTTCTCGGTGAAATGCTCGACGGCATCACAATCATCGGCGACAATCCCAGTACACCGGATGAGACACGTGATGGATCGGGCAATCTTATCGAGATCGAATGCTATAATCAAAAAGTATGGACGCCCGGAACAAATGTACCAAGTCAGTTTGATCACAACCGTCGTCTGATACGCTATGCCGATGTATTGCTTATGGCAGCCGAAGTTCTGAATCACAATGGAAAGGACACAGATGCGTTAGTATACCTGAATATGGTGAGGGAAAGGGCTCGTGGCGGCAACGACGCGATCCTGCCCGACATTGCAGCGACGGGAACAGCGCTTGGAGACCTGATCTTCCACGAACGTCGTGTTGAGCTGGCTTTGGAAGGACATCGCTTTTGGGATCTTGTAAGGACAGGAAGAGCAGAAGCAGTGCTTGCACCGCTTGGATTTCAAAAGGGCAAGCACGAGCGATTGGCAATCCCTCAAACTGAGGTCGACTTGTCGCGAGGCGCCTTGAAGCAGAGCGAGGCGTGGAAATAATGAATTGTAAACCAAATTTTATTTTAAACTAAATTTAATCATATGAAAAAGTTAATGACAATGTTGGCTGTTTTTGCGATGGCCGGTCTTGTGCTGAATGGGTGCAAAGACGATGATCCGACGCCACTGACGTTAGCAACGTTGAAGGCAGGCGATAAGGACTTGAATGGGGCTACTTCAGCCACTGATGTTGCAGTGAATTCTCCAATCACTATAGTGTTTTCGACTGACATAGACGCGTCAACTGCTAATGATAACACGATCCTTCTGACGCGTACATTCAACAGTGCTGCTGTTCCGAAAACTGTTAGTGTAAGCGGAAATACAATCACTGTTACGCCGACCGCCAATTTCTTCGCGGGCGATCAATATAAGATACAGGTCACAGGAGATCTGAAGTCTAATGAAGGACAAGCGCTCACAGCGGTTGACAGAACCTTCGGAACGGTAGGTATCGGACTGGGTACTGCTCCACAGGCAGCAAAGCAAATGCTGTATGTGCAGTTCGGTAACGATATTGTGGATCTAACTGGAAATGCAACCAAGGGCGCTGTTCAAGTTGCGTACACGGCGGACCGTTTTGGTAACGCAAACTCCGCTGCACAGTTCCGTGGAGCAACAACTGCTGGAACAGGTGACATCGTTGAGCTTGCAAGCAACAGCCTCATCGCTCCAAGCATGACACTCAGCGTATGGTTTTATATCAACCAGGCAGACTACGTTGCACCCGGGAATAAGCCTATGCTCGGACTTGGAGCACAGAACGGTTATTTCATAGAGATCGGCGACGGTCCTGTAAGTCCAAATTGGTTGAAACTGACTACCAACCACAAAGTTGATCCGGATCCAAAAGCTCACGTAACAGCTCAGGCGTGGGGCGACTTCGGTTCTACCGATGACGCCAAAGAGGTAAACACTCTTACGAAGACTGGCTGGCATCATCTTGTTATGACGTTCGACGCAGCCACTTATACTAAGACCGACTATCTCGATGGCGTTAAAATCAAGACATTCAACTTGTTGGATGTTACCAACAACGAATGGAACCTTAAAGACATTGTGTTGAAGAGCGGTGCAGGAATTGGGAACAAACTCGCTCTCGGTTTCTTCGCCGACAAATCACACACTGCCGACGATTGGGCAAACTATGCCAAAGAGCCCAGGACATTCAAGGGAAGTATGGATGACCTGCGTTTGTTCAATGTTGCACTATCGGCATCTGAAGTTACCACTCTCTACACTGCAGAAAAGCCTTAATTGGTTTGAATTGGTTTTCTCTTTTGGTTTTTTGGTTTGATTTTTTTTCTCGAAAGGTTTCTCCGCAAGGAGAAACCTTTTTTCTTCTAAACTTTGTGATGTGAGATACGCAGCGGCATTCCTTTTAGTCATTTCCCTTTTTGCATGTAAGGACGACAAAGAAGATCCGGGCACGACCCGCGTCCTTCAACTCTCAGAGCTGCGCGCCGGCACACAGCTCATGAACACCAGTGACCCTTCGAAGAACGAAGGCATTCCCGCCGATCAGGCATTCAGCGCCACATTCTCTTCGCCCCTCGATACCACGACCGTGAAAAGCTCTTTCAGGATCGCGAAGAACACCGACACCGTTAAATTGTCATACACTTATTCGACTGACCTCAAGACCGTGACCGTACAGCCTTCGGCCACGCTTTCCTACCAGGCGCAGTACAACGTCGTCCTTAAAAAGACATTGAAAGGCACCGACGGCTCGGCGTTCCCCGGACTCATCGTCGGTTTCAAAACCAAAGTCGGCGAGCTCGCCATCGTTTCATTCAAGATCGACGCTGTAACGGGCAACAGCAACACACCGATAAAAGAGGTGGCTCTCATTCCCGTCATTGAAATACAATTCTCCGCACCGGTCAACGTCTCGGCACTGACATCCTCACCTGTCGTATTGGGCGAGCCCGGCGGCACCGTGCCTGTCACCACCGCGTGGTCTGCCGGTAACACAACGCTTAAAGTCACACCCAGTCAGAGCCTCGACGGGATCGTGCGCCACAGACTGATACTTTCATCACTGGTTGGAACCAAGGGAGAGGTCTTCGCCGGGCAGACCAAAACATTCTATACGAAGGTCGACCCCACCCCGAAGTTTCCCGTCATCAGCGACGATGCACTGCTGACGCTCGTACAACAACAGACTTTCAAGTACTTCTGGGACTTCGCACACCCCGCCAGCGGCATGGCGCGGGAACGAAATACTTCGGGTGACGTCGTGACTTCCGGCGGGTCTGGTTTCGGATTGATGTCCCTCATCGTCGGCATCGAACGGAACTTCGTTACCCGTACCGACGGCGTGGCAAGATTCAACAAGATCGTTACGTTCCTCGAAAAGGCTGACCGTTTTCACGGAGCCTGGTCGCACTGGATCAATGGCACCACCGGCAAGGTCATTCCCTTCAGCCCGAAAGATAACGGTGGCGATCTGGTCGAGACCTCATTCCTTGTTCAGGGATTGATTACCGTGCGTCAATATCTTCAACCTACCGACACCGTCGGCAATAATCTGATCCTCCGTATCGACAAGATCTGGAAGGAAGTCGAGTGGAGCTGGTATCGTAAGAACAACGAGAACGTACTGTACTGGCACTGGTCGCCTCAATACAATTGGGATATGAACTTCGCCATGTACGGATATTTCGAAGAACAGATCACTTACTTCCTGGCAGCTGCTTCGCCTACCTACCCGATACCGAAGGTCGTGTACACGAATGGCTACGGCAAGAATGGTGGGATCGTGAAGAACAACACCTTCTATAACATCAAGCTTCCGCTCGAGTCGCCGTCGCCGTTGTTTTGGGTGCATTATTCTTACCTGGGGCTCGATCCGCATTTCAGCGACGACTATGCCAACTACTGGGAGCAGAACGTGAACGCGACACTCATCAACCGCGCGTATGTCATCGCCAATCCGAAGAACTTCGCGGGTTACGGCGCCCAGAACTGGGGCCTCACGTCGAGCGATAACCAAATGGGTTATAACGCGCATTCACCCGGTAACGACCTGGGTGTGATCACACCCACCGCCGCGCTGTCGTCGTTCCCCTACACGCCGACCGAATCCATGGAGGCGCTCAAGTTCTTCTATTATAACATTGGCGACCGCATGTGGGGCGAGTACGGTTTCTACGATGCATTCAATACACAGGAAGGATGGTATGCAAATTCTTATCTTGCTATCGACCAGGGGCCGATCGTTGTGATGATCGAAAACTACCGGACGGGGTTGCTATGGAACCTGTTTATGTCGGCGCCTGAAGTACAGAATGCGAAAACTGTTTTAGGATTTCATTGAGTTAATTCTCCCCTTCATGAAAAAACTGTTTCTATTGTTGATCGTAGCAAGCTTTGTTGCTGCGTCGTGTGCAAAGAAAGCCGCGGAAACCAAGCCGGTCGCCGAGATCACGCTGAGCAAGCTGCCCGATGATTCCCTTCTGAATCTTGTACAGCACCAGACCTTCGAGTATTTCTGGGATAACGCCGAACCGGTGTCGGGCATGGGGCGCGAACGAACTCACATGGATAACGTCTACCCGGACAACGATAAGAACGTGGTGACGACCGGCGGGTCGGGCTTTGGTTTGATGGCGATCCTCGTCGGGATCGAACGAGGATTTATCACACGTGAGCAGGGCTACGAACGATTCAATCATATCGTGAATTTTCTCGACACGGCCGACCGTTTTCACGGAGCCTGGCCGCATTGGATCAACGGCGAGACAGGTCACGTAAAACCCTTCGGAACAAAAGACAATGGGGGAGACCTTGTCGAGAGTTCTTTTCTCGTCCAGGGATTGATCACCGTCCGCGAGTATTTCAAGAATGGCAATGCCGACGAGAAAAAAATGGCTGCGAAGATCGACAAGATGTGGAAAGACATCGAGTGGGATTGGTACACCAACAAGAAAGACGTTCTCTACTGGCATTGGTCGCCCGAGTATGGATGGCAGATGAATTTTCCGGTGGGCGGATACAACGAGTGCCTGATCATGTACGTGCTCGCGGCATCATCCCCGACCCATCCGATCAAACCCGAAGTTTATCACGAAGGCTGGGCGCGTAACGACAGCATTATTTCGAACGAAACATATTACGACCTGCCCGTGGTCCTCGATCATTACGAAAACGATAAAGACCCGGTCGGGCCGTTGTTCTGGGCACATTATTCTTATCTCGGCCTCGATCCCCGTCATTTGAAGGATAAGTATGCGGACTACTGGAAGTTGAACGTGAACCATGCGATGATCCAGTACAAGTATGCAGTCGATAACCCTGAAGAGTATCCCTACTACGGCCCGTATGTCTGGGGACTTACATCGAGCTATTCAACCAACGGTTACGATGCACACCGCCCCACACACGACACCGGTGTGATATCGCCTACCGCGGCACTCTCATCATTCCCCTACACTCCGAAGGAGAGTATGAATTTCCTGAAGTACATTTATTCCCCCGAAGCCGACAGTGTTGTGGGTGAGTACGGTCCTTATGACGCCTTCGATCTGCAGGACCACTGGATGCTGCCGCATTACCTTGCAATTGACCAGGGACCGATACCGGTGATGATCGAAAATTACCGGACGGGACTTTTGTGGAAATTATTTATGGGCGCGCCGGAAGTGCAGAAAGGATTGGATAAGCTCGGATTTACTTATAAATAAAATACATACAAAATACATCTCTCACAGCTTGCCCCGCACTTGATGCGGGGGATCGCACGGATAAGAAGCAATGTATTTGATCCGTGCGATCCGTGTGATCCGTGAGAGACAATTCCGAACCAATGAAAAAACTTGTCATTCCATTCTTATTCTGCACGCTCCTCGTATCCTGCAACACAGAACGCAGTGCACGATCCGGAGATTCCATCGACAGCCGCGTCGACTCTGTTCTAAAACTGATGACCGTGGAAGAAAAAGCCGGTCAGCTTACACTCTACACCAGCGATTGGGACGTCACCGGCCCGTCGATCCGTGCAGGGTACCAGGAGGACATCAAAGCGGGTAAGGTCGGCGCCGTCTTCAACGCCTACGGAGCAAAGTACACACGCCAACTGCAGGAGATCGCCGTCAAGGAAACACGGCTCGGTATCCCGTTGTTGTTCGGCTACGATGTCATTCACGGACACAAAACTATTTTCCCGATACCGATAGGTGAAGCATCCAGCTGGGATCTCGAAGCGATCGAGCGGTCGGCCCGTGTCGCCGCCGAAGAAGCTTCCGCCGACGGCCTTCACTGGACGTTTGCACCCATGGTCGACATTTCGCGCGACCCCCGCTGGGGCCGTGTGATGGAAGGCGCCGGAGAAGATACCTATCTCGGCAGTTTGATCGGTGCCGCCAGAGTGAAAGGCTTCCAGGGCAACGGCATTAGTGAGATCAATTCGGTAGCGGCCTGCGTGAAACACTTCGCAGCTTACGGGGCATCACAGGCCGGCCGCGATTATCATACCGTCGACATGTCCGACCGCGTTCTTCGTGAAGTCTATCTGCCGCCATACAAAGCGGCCGTTGACGCCGGGGCTGCTACGGTCATGACATCTTTCAACGAGCTCGATGGAACTCCCGCAACAGCCAACAAATACCTGATGGATGACATTCTCCGCAAGGAGTGGGGCTTCCAGGGATTCGTCGTTACAGATTACACGTCGATCATGGAAATGCTCAATCACGGCAACG
This sequence comes from Cyclobacteriaceae bacterium, assembly GCA_035318625.1. Taxonomy (GTDB): domain Bacteria; phylum Bacteroidota; class Bacteroidia; order Cytophagales; family Cyclobacteriaceae; genus ELB16-189. Next base: position 89,637 of record DATHEL010000007.1, on the reverse strand, counting down.
TTGCCGACTCCGCTGAAGCCGCTGCCGCCACGATCAAGTCGGGTGTAGACATGGACATGCAAGCCGGTTTCTTTCAATACGAGCTCCCGCAGCTTGTGAAAGACGGAAAGGTGAGCGAGGCCGAGCTCAACACGGCCGTCAGGCGCGTGCTCCGCATCAAGTTCCAGATGGGATTGTTCGACGACCCGTATCGCTACAGCGATGAACAACGCGAGAAGAGTACCATTGGAAAACCTGAGTTCAAAGAAGCTTCCCGCGATGTGGCCCGTAAGTCGATCGTGCTTCTGAAAAACAACGGCGTATTGCCCCTGTCGAAGTCTGTGAAGACCATCGCGCTGATCGGCCCGCTCGGTAAATCCAGGTTAGATATGATCGGGGCATGGTCGGCAGCCGGTAAAGGCGACAGCGCCGTGTCGATATTCGATGGCATTAGAGCAAAAGTATCGCCGTCGACCCGCGTCTTGTATGCGAAGGGCTGTAATGTCAACGACGACAGCACCAAGTATTTTGGTGAAGCTGTCAGTCTTGCGAGGCAAGCCGACATCGTGATCATGAGTGTGGGCGAAGCGGCATGGATGTCGGGTGAGGCATCGAGCCGTGGTATACTCGATCTCCCGGGCGCACAGCAAAAACTGGTGGAGGAGATCCACAAGACCGGCAAGCCTGTCGTGGTACTTCTCTCGAACGGCAGGCCATTGACCATTCCGTGGATCGATAAGAATATCCCGGCCGTGGTAGAGACCTGGTATCTGGGTACCCAGGCAGGTCATGCGATCGCCGATGTGCTTTTCGGTGATTATAATCCTTCGGGGAAACTGCCGGTCACTTTCCCATATTCGGTAGGTCAGGTGCCGATCTTTTACAGCGCGAAAAATACCGGACGCCCAAGAGATCCCAATAACAAGTATTCATCCAAGTATCTCGACATTCCCAACGACCCGTTATATCCGTTCGGCTACGGCTTGAGCTACACGACTTTCGAATACGGTGAGGTAAATCTTAGTGCCGGAGAAGTTTCGGCAAATCAGAATCTTTCCGTGACTTGTCGCATCACCAACAGCGGCTCCCTTAGCGGAACGGAAACAGTTCAACTATACATTCGTGATATGGTGGGCAGTGTAACGAGGCCTCTGAAGGAGCTCAAAGGATTTCAGCAGGTGAAGCTTGGTCCCGGAGAATTTAAAGATGTCGTTTTCACGCTTACACCGGAGGATCTTTCATTTTACCGCAAAGACATGACGTTCGGCCCGGAGGCAGGCAGGTTTAAAGTCTTTGTCGGACCAAATTCGAGAGACGTGAAGGAAGGAGAATTTGAGCTGACTGACGCACCGAAGATGGAGTTTCAGGTAAAAGCGATGAAGAAGGATCTTTAAGAACTGAGTGTTCCCTCGTTAAGAAGCAGACACTTTCCGACTAGCTGTCGTCCCACGGCTTGGCCGGGGGACCCGAGACAATCAAAGTGCAAGCGAGATTCCGTTGCCTTCTCCACATTGTCTCCCTCGGGATTGCTGGTCCCCCGGTCAAGCCGTGGGATGGCCGTGCAATGACATTTCATCGTACAGCGCATCACTACGGAACGCGCATCACTTCGAAACTAAAGCCAACTTTTAGTTTTTAACTATTAACTTTTAACTAAATCTTTATGTTTCGAGACGAAGTACACTAACGACAGCACGATCAGGATACTTCCTGCGACAGACATAATATAGCCGCCGTTGATGAAGAAGTTAAGCCAGCTTTCTTCTTTCTGTCCGAATTCTTTGTACAACATCACCATTACGCTCCCGACGTAACCGAACGAGTCGGCCAGGTAGATGAGAAAACCGACGGTGCTCACGTACCGGAACGCCGCAATAAGGCGATCGAAGAAGATACTGTTGAACTGGATGTACCCGAAGTACAATCCCATCCCGACCAGTGTCATCCACGGCACCGGTCCGATCCACTGTTTTTCGTAGGCCAGCGTGCTCACTCCCACCATGATCATTCCGAGCAGAACGATGAGATGATTGATGATCATCGCCCGAAGGTTGTTGCGTATGACCATCAGGCTGCCGATCAGCACCAACAGGGTCAGTGTTACGATCGTTTCTGTCGTTGTGAATACACCGGGTTTATCTCCGTAGCCGAGCACTTGCCAGATGTTTGAAGAGAAGTTGTCGCGGAACTCACGAAAGGCCGTAAGGAGCATGTATGTAAGCACCAGGAGTATCAGCCCGGGGAGGAATGTTTTTGTAAACTCGATCCTTTCTTTGCCCGTCATGGGCTGTCGCTTCGTGCGAAGCATTTCGTCTTCGGGGCTGGGCGGCGGTACCTGGTCGAGCATCTTGAGGAAGAGCAACAACGGTCCGAAGAAAACACAACAGGCCACGAAAGGCATCCAGAACTCCGACACCTCCCACGACTTCATGATGTACGCGCCGACGGTCTTCGAAAAGCCCGCAGAGAAAATAAAGCTTACCGACACGGCGGCTCCGAGCACTTCCGTAAACTTCCTGCCCTCCACATAACCGAACACCATTCCCCAAACCATGCCCAATGGTAAACCGTTGAAGAAAAGACAAATGAGATTATAGGGCATCGGGATGAGCGCAAACAACAGCCACGACAACGCCGCCAGCACCGACATCAGCAAGATCCCCTTCGCTCTCGAGCTGGCTTTGAGCTCCGAAACAACCTTGATCCCGATGAACTTCGACAACATGTATCCCACCACCTGGAACAACACCATCCAGACCTTGTAGCTCACACCCCAAAAGGCGTAACCATCATACAAGGCAACGTTGAATGTTTTTCGTAATGCAAAAACGCAGAGGTAAAGTCCGAATGCAGCCAGCGCTGTGTATATCGAAAACCAGGCGCCGTTCGTGGTGCTAAGCCAACGTGTGATGGGAGAGGTTTCGGTTGTTCGGACTGATGATGCCATGCTGATCGAAGGGAACATCGGTCCACCTTCCATCCAACAAGATGCGCAATTTTTTGAAACCAATTGACAATAGGTCACCCGCAACCTCGGTGAACCTGTTCACCAGGTCGTCGGGATGATGCGCATCAGAGCTCAGTGTGATGGGAATGTTCCGGTCGAGTATTTCCTGGAGTATCCACGGAGAAGGATAGGGGTCGTCGGTGCGACTCTGGTAAAGCCCGCGCGTATTTACTTCGATAATGCAGCCTGCCTTCGCGACAACATCGAGTGTTTGTTTCACCTCTTGTTTGTACCAAGGCTCCGCTTCCTGGTAGAAATGATCTCCCCGGTTATGCATCTTGATCTTATCGATATGGCCGACAACATCCGGTGTCGCGTTGATCACCATTTCACGGGTGAGTGTAAAGTATCGGTTGATCGCCTGGCGAATGCTTCCTCCGTAAATGGCTACGAGTCCGCCCATGAAAACTTCGTAGGTGCCGTCTATGCCCCAACCCTCGCCATTCGGAAGCTGATCCACGAAATGAACGGAGCCGACGGTGTAGTCGAGCTTGTCTTTGAATGTATGCGGCGACACCTTGTCAGGGATATAATCCACTTCGAGGCCCGCGTAGATCTGCATGTCCGTCGTCTTCGACCTGGCATCGGCGATCTCACCGAGGTACGCGTCGAGCATCTCCGGCTTCATACACCACTTCGCCGGGAAGGGTAGCGGTGCATGCGATGAGATCCCGAGCGCCAGCATGCCCAACTTCTTTGCTTCCGACACCACATCGGCCACCGGCTTCTTACCGTCGCAGAAATTCGTATGACAGTGATAGTTAGTCCACATTCGATACTTCCGGTCTAAGGGTTTCTTCGGCAACCTTAGGTCTGTAACGATCGACCAGGTATTCGAATAGGTTGAAATATAATCCGAATATCAGGAGCTGAAAATGTCGCGATGTTAGTAAATATAGAAATATCGAATAGAGGGAAAATATCAGGATGTATGTAAAATATTTGAGGGCGAACTTTCCGACTTTCAGTCGTCCCGGAAGTATCATGAGCCTTTCTTTGTGTCTTCTCCATTGGAGAACATACATCGTCGATATGAAGTACAGGAGGAATATCAGGAAGCCATCCAATAATTTGATGCGCGGGATACCCTGCAACATTCCAAGGTAGGCGTTGGCGACGATCAATGGCCCCGGCTGCTGGCCCAGCAACGTCTGGTGAATGTCGTACTCGTAGATGTCTCCCACGATGATGATCTTATTGGCCACCATGGCTGTCACGTCTTCGGGCGGGAACGACAAAGCGTCGCCAAGGTTCCAGATCAATACCTCGCCGTTGTCGATGTGAGCTTTGCGTACGGGGAGATCGACTATAAATGAATTGATCCACCAGCCCGGGTCAGACCTTGCCACACCAGCCCACTCCCTGAACCGTGTTCCCTGCGTTTCATGATACATGGCGGCGGGAAGGTAATGTACCGTATCGTTGATCAGGTTGTATTTCAGGAACGTTCCTGTGGTGGTCTCGTATTGTGCGAGCGCGAAGTTCAACCCGGGCCACGGCATCACGGGCTTACCGTCTTTGCCGAGCTGCGACGATATCACCAGGTTGTCGATCTTCCTCAATTCTTTTGTCAGCAGGCTGTCGTCAGGAGAAGGGTTGTCAAAAATAATATCGATCACGACGAGGGAGGGACGTTGCCCGGATTGATTGACCACGCGAAAAAAATCTGCAAGTTTCTTCCGGTCTGTCACGGGCTTGTTGCCGATCCCGTAATCATCTTCGTAATCGATCAGGGTTTTGTCGTACGATGTGTTGACAAGCAGGAGGTCTTTCTTGAACTGCTCGACGACTTTGTTCGTGGGGTTGACGACCTCGTAGCGGGCGATCTGGTTGATGCGTGCAACGATCACCTCATCGCCAAATTCCCAGCTGAGGTTCATCCATACCAGTGTGAGAAATGCGAGTGACAGCGCATGCAGCGCACCGAGGGCAATCGACTTCCAGTGCTCACGCCACCACATCAATCGAGTATCTTCTGTTCTTTAAGCCAGGCTTTCAGATTGTCTTCCTGGGCGGGTGCGTATTCGTCGCGCAGGTATGCGTTGATTTCCGTGAGTACGGCTTTTGGTTTGGTCTTGTCGGAGGTGCTGATGAGCGCGCGTATCTCGAATGCCAATCCTTCTTCACTGATGTACATGGGAACAAACGCTCCGAGAAGCATCCCGGGACTGAATACCGGATCTTCTTTTTCATCTTCAAAATATTCGACCACAACTTTCCTCGTAGTAAAATCCCCTTCACCGAAAAGACTGGGCCCGTTCAAACTGAATCCCGTTGCGCCCGAGATCTTGGTGTAATGGATCTTTCGTTGGACGTCGTAATGCCATGCCCGGATGATCGCGGGGCTGACCAAAGACAATTTTTCTGTATTGACGGGGATGAATCCATTACCGAGTATCAACAGTGTATCGAATGCCATGGAATTCTGGAGCGTCTCCAGGTACTGAAGCGAGATACTCCTCGATGCCGTCGATTTTAGCTCCGGCTGGACGAACGACTGAAGGAGCTGGAGGAATTCGCGGGGCGAACTGTCCGGCACCCCGGAGATCCTTTTCCTGCCGGTCTGCGGGCTGTTCACTATAATATAGGACTCCTTGTTACCGAACTTGAGCTGGTCCTTCGACTGGATCACGTCGCCCGTCTTGAGCTGGCGTTTGAGGGCCGGGCTTTCCACGGCGCCTACGACACGAACCACGTGATATTGTGAGGGAGTTTGGGCCATGCAGACGGAAGCCCACATCAACAAGACAATCGTTGCCATTTTCATATCTCCTAATTTACTCGTTCCGGATCAAATTCCTTTCCACATCCATTCTCATCCCTCTTTCCAGGTAACTCCTTTTTTCCTTAACTTTTCCCGTGTCATTTCTTAAAGTTTTTTTTCTCATAATTTTTGTTGGTTGGATAGATGTCGCCTCCGGTCAGAAGTGGCAGGCGAGGGCCTTGTACGACGAGGGCGCCAGGCTGGAAAAGACCGATCCTCTGGCTGCCGCCACCCTATATTATAATGCAGGCACCGAGGGAGGCAAGCTGTATAAGCTCGACACCGCGATCCTGTTCCTTGAAAAGGCAAAATCGCTGTTTGCAAAACACGAAGGTGGCGGACAGCGGGAAGCATCCGCTTGTCACGCACTTGGTGACATCTACAAATACGACCTGTATAATTTCGATGAAGCCGAGAAGAACTATGAACGCGCGCTGTCGATCCTGGAAACGGTCGATCCACCGGACATCCGGAACCTCACCCGGCTTTATTATAACCTCGCAACTACGAACCGGTCACAGCGCGATCATGAAACTGCTGTAACCTGGTGCCTGAAGGCTATCGGCGGATCGTTGAAAATGAAAGACAACGCTTTCCTGGAACGTTCTTATTCCATCATGGGCAACATTTATCGCGACAGGCATTTGTACGATTCGGCTATCGTCTATTATAAAAAAGGTATAGCTGTAAACACGGAGATCAATCACGGAAAACAGAATGAAACACTCGCAGGGTTTTACAATGGGTGGGGCGATACGAACTACCGGCAGGGCGACCTTGAAGAGGCTGAAAAAAAATTAAGCACAGCCGTTCGGATCTATCAGAAATCAGGCGTCGACGACAAGTCGATCTACCTGTATACCGTGCGACTTCTGGCGGAAGTTTACATTCAGAAAAAGGAACCGGCCAACGCTTACCCACATTTAAGAACGGCAGAGGAATTGACAAAGCAATTGAGCACGGAAAAGGGAGGTCCGGCTTCGACCCTGTTTAGAATTTTTGGCGATTACCATCTTCAAATGAAAGATACCGCAACGTCTCGCGGGTTCTACCAAAAAGCACTGCAGGCAACAACGCTCCAGCCGCTGGGTGCCGACGGTGATCCGACCAGGATAGACGAAGTGGACTTCAAGGACTATGCGTATGATGCGCTTCTTGCCAAGGCGGGAGTGCTCGTTGCTTCCGGAGACGTCGACCACGCCATTCAATGTTTCAGTATCACCTCGAACCTGATGACGGCCAGTCGTCGTGAGCTCGATACCGAGGATGCCAAATGGAATTACATCGATGCCAACTTCAGATTGTATGAGAATGCCCTGTCAGCTTTATACACTCAAAACATGAAACGCGAAGAAGATGTTTTTCATTTCATCGAGGCCAGTAAATCGAAATCACTCGGCGATGCCTTAAGGGAAGCAGAGCTAAAGAAAACTTTGGGTCAGAACGATACATTGATCGCACGGCTACGGACCCTCCGCCAAAATTCGTTGTCGCTTCAACACAAGGTCAATGAAAAAGAGCAAAGTGCCGTCCGCGACGAGCTGATCAAGGTCGGGAAGGAAATATCCGCAGTCGAAGCGATGATTGACGCAAAGTACCCGTCGTATCTGCAAACCAAATATGAACAGGGTGTTGTCCAATTGCAATCGGTTGCGGAAAAAGTCAAGCTTCTCGACGCTGCCTTTGTGGAATACTTCTGGGGTTACGATAACATATTCGCCATGGTCATCACCGGCGATACAACTGTATTTGTGGGGCTCGGCTCGCCGGCGGACGTCGCAACCCAGGTTAAAACACTTGTTGGAAAGCTAAACACTCATACCAATCAATATTCGAAGCTGGCCGTCGGCTCTTTTGCACATGCTTCCAGTCAGCTGTATGATGTCCTCGTAAAGCCATTCAGTAAAGTGATCTCCGGGAAGAAAAGGCTGGTCATCGTTCCGGATGGTCCGCTCATCCAGGTGCCGTTCGAAACAATGGTTACAGACGTCGGGACGGGTACCGGCTACGATCGTCTTTCGTACCTGTTGAATGATTTTATCGTGTCGTACAGCTTTTCGGGGTACTACTTTGCGAACGAGCGCAAGGTGCCTTCGCGCGATCCTTCCTTGCTTGCCTTCGGATTCACGGGACGGTCCGGCGAGGCATCGAATACCGCGATAGCCGGTTCGGAGACCGAGTTGCTGGCATTATCTGAAAAATTTCCCGATGGAACTTTCCTGTACGGTGCTGGTGTCACCGAAAATAATTTCAAAATAAAAGCCGGAGACTACGATCTGCTGCACCTGGCGGTTCATGGCAGTGGTGATACAGGCGAAGATTATTCTGCCACACTTTATTTCGGTGACGCAGATGGCCCCGAGGATGGCCGTTTGTACTGGTATGAGCTATACGGTATGAACCTTCAGGCATCGTTGGCTGTGCTGAGCTCGTGTGAGTCGGGAATAGGGAAAACTTATAGGGGGGAAGGTATGCTTAGTATGGCGAATGCTTTTACATTTGCGGGTTGTAGCAATGTAGTTATGGGGCTATGGAAGGTTGACGACCAGGTCTCGGTAAAATTGATGGACACCTTTTATAGTGAACTCCTTCACGGTATGGCGATAGACGAAGCGCTTGCTCTGGCCAAGCGAACTTACCTGGCATCCGCTGACCAAATTTCAGCAAATCCAAAAATATGGGGATCCCTGGTGGCTTACGGCGAGGCCCAGGTTGTGCGCCCCGATGAATTGCATACCGGCTGGTTTGTGCTGGCGCTGACGGTGCTCGTAGTGGGGATTGTTTTGCTGGTGAGGAAGACCAGGAAAAAATAACGGGGCAGTAGTAAGTAGTAAGGACTACTGATTTCGAGGATGACTTCTGTCCTAACCAGTCAGTACTCCTTACTACCTGCTACTTACTACTGGCCACTTATTTCACGCCTTCGGCGGCTTCATATCCCCATTCCCCGTCGCCGTGAACACTGCCCCTACCGTAATCGCCGGTGGACTATTGAGCTCGTAGGTGATGTGATTGATCGCGCCGTCGGCCAGTTTGATCGCTTTAGCCAGATTTTCCTGCTCTTTCACACGCCACGGCTCCGGCTTCTTGCCTTTGTAATTTTCAGGGACCGGATATTTCACCGGATCGGAAATGAATTTGAAGACCTCCTGCACGTTCTTAAAGATCTTCCCGAATATCCCCATGTTACCGTTCACGATCGGTGAAGCAAAAGGCGCTATCGTGCTGTTGTTCGATTCAAATGGAGGATGGAAGTCGATACTGTACTTCAATGTTTTCAGATCGTTGCCTTTTTTTGTGGCATAAACCTTCATGGTAAAAAAAATCTCGTCCTGGTTAGAGGCGTCAAACGGTTTTTTCAATTCATCGTCCTTTCTGGGGCGCATAGCATCGCGGTTTGAATTCAACTTACGTCTATTTTACTTCTTTTAGAAGTCTTTTGGCCTTGTCGGAGTATGTGATCTTCGGGTCTCCCAGTTCTTCCCAGATCAACTTTGCTTTTTCGCGCTCCCCGGACTTAAGATAACAGAGACTCAGGAACCACTTGGCCTGCTCATCGAGTCCGTCGAAATCACGGATCAGAGTCAGGAAGTTATTTTTTGCTTCTTCATTCCGGTTCAGCACCAGGTTAGCGTTGCCCAGCAACAGAAGTATTTCGGGTTCTTGTTTCTCAGCGAGCAATTCTCTGAACACTGCGGCAGCGCCTTCGTAGTTAGCCTGTTCATACATCGCGAAAGCCGATGCGCGCTTGTCGGTGACATCGTCGCCGCGTTGTGTGGGCTCGAATACATTCGGGTATGGCTCGAAGTTCCGGGCAAACAGGTCGGCTGTACTTTCGGAACGGTTGTACAGCAATATGAATGTAACGGCGAGGATCAATGCCGCCGCGGCTGCCAACGGCTTCCAGTATTGGATCAGCCGGGTCACGCCCGACTCCGGTGCGACAGCCGGGAGGGCCGTCTCCAGGGTGCGCAGCTGGTCGAGCTTGTCGGCCATGGCGTGGTAGCGGATCCCCAACGGCAGCTGATTATATTCCGAATGCATTTTCCGGAACTCAGGTTCGGCCGTCAGCCGGTGCTCTACTTCATTAACTTCTTCAGGATTCGCGCTCCTGTCGATGTACTTCAGAATTAATTCCTGGTCTCGTTGGTTTTCCATCGCGTTTTATTCAGCTGTCATTACCGCATGATTCGTGGGGCGTTCGCCTTCCACCAGCTTCCGGAGACGTTCCATGCATTTATACTTCTGGTTTTTTGCCGTTTCCGGGTTTTTGTAACCCAGTTCCCCCGAGATTTCTTCCATGCTTTTCTGATTAAAGTAAAATAGCTGTAGAAGACGGTGACACGGGTCTCCGATCCGCTCAAAACAACGGTGGACAAGGGCCAGGTCGTTTTCCTCCGAAAGCATTTCCTGGGCGCTATCGGCGAGGTGGCTCTGTATAATGAACTCGGCCTTCACCTTTTCACCCCGTTGCGACTTGCGGTATTCGTGCATCACCAGGTTCTTGCCTATCCCGAACAGGTATGTTTTCAGGGAGCTCTGCAGCTCGGTGAGCTTCCCGTTTGTCACATTTTCATAAAAGATCACGATAGTGCCCTGGTAGTATTCGCAGGCGTCGTCGGCGTCGCAGCGGCTGAAGCGCCGGATCCAGTTGAAATACTCCTTCCTGTACTTTTCATACACGAAAGACAATCCACTCGGGTCGCCGGACCGCACGAGGTGAAGAAGTTCGGCGTCTGACATTGATGTTTTGTCCATAACCCGGCATTAAGTAACCCTCTCAAGGAAAACAAAGTAAACAAATTTCTTTCTTACTCCGGGTGACCTTACCCCGCTTCAGGTACTAAGATGCTGACGGAAACGATCCCGGCTTGGGTTTAGAGAGTTAGAAAATTGGGGTCGTTTCCTCTTCATAGTGCGATTACTTAATAACCATTTAATCTATAGAGTTATGATTACGCCAAAGGAAAGAGAAGTATTGCAGTTGATTGCCGACGGGTTGTCCAGCAAGGAGATCGCGCGAAGGCTAAGCATTAGTTTCTACACGGTGCAAACACATCGTAAGAATATGTTGGCCAAGACCGGGGCCAAAAATACCCCCGAGCTCCTGGTGAAGATCTGGGGTCAGCAGGTACAGGCCGCCTGATAATTGTGCGAAGTGCGATGTGCGAAGCGCCGGCATAGCACTTCGCACATCGCACATCGCACCTTAAAGCGATTTTAGCCGCTCTTCGAGCGTCTTTATCTTCGCCTCCGCATCAGCTTTCTTCTTTTGTTCCACTTCGATCACCTGCGGAGAAGCTTTTTTTACAAAGCCTTCGTTTCCCAGCTTCTTTTCTACCGATGCAAGGAAGCCCTTATGGTAAGCGATGTCTTTGAGAACAGATTCTTTCTCTTTTTCAACATCAATTTTTCCCTCCAACGGAATTGTGAATTCAGTTGAGTGAACGAGGAAAGAGGTGCCCATTGGTTTGTCGGCAGACCCGAAGATCTCACTTACGTTGGCAAGTTTCCGCACTACCGGCGAGAAGAGCGCAACATCGAGATCTCCGTTCTGGTGAAGTCTCAACGTTTCCTTCGGCGACAGACCTTTGGAGGCCCGGACATTCCTGATCTGAGTAATAATCTCAAACGCTTCGTTGCCTTTCGCGATTGTGGACGTATCGAATCCCGCGGCTTTCGGCCATGGAGCAACGATCATGTAATCCTTATTTTTTCTTTCACCCAGCTCGTTCCAGAGCTCTTCGGTTATGAATGGCATGAACGGGTGCAGCAACTTCAATACGGATTCAAAAAAATCTACCGTTGCTTTGTACGACGCCTCATCGATCGGTTTTCCGAATTCAGGCTTGACCATCTCCAGGTACCATGAACAGAAGTCATCCCAGATCAGTTTGTATGTGGTCATGAGCGCATCGGACATGCGAAACTTTTGAAAGTGATCCTCAAGCTGCGCCATGGTCTGATTTAGCTTCGCGTCGAACCAGGCTATAGCAACTTTGTTTTCTTCGGGTTGTGCCGTAGGTGTCACTACCCATCCTTTCACCAGCCTGAATGCATTCCAGACCTTATTGGCAAAATTCCACCCTTGCTCGCACAAACCCTCGTCGAACAACAGATCATTCCCCGCAGGCGAGCTGAACAACATCCCTGTGCGCACGCCATCCGCGCCGTATTTGGCGATCAGGTCGAGCGGGTCGGGCGAATTGCCCAACTGCTTCGACATCTTTCGTCCCTGCTTGTCGCGCACGATACCGGTGAGATACACATCCGAGAACGGTTTCTGATCCATGTACTCGTAACCGGCAATGATCATACGGGCAACCCAGAAGAAAAGGATCTCCGGCGCCGTCACCAGCACCTGAGTGGAATAGAAGTAGTCGAGGTCTTTATTGCGGCCTTTAATGATCTTTCCCGTCTTCTTGTCGAAGTACTCATCGCTGAATGCATCGAATACCTCCATCGGCCACAGCCACGAAGATGCCCATGTGTCGAGCACGTCAGGATCCTGCCGGAGGTCCGCTATTGTGAGTTTCTTTCCGCATTTCGACGACGCCATTTGCACGGCCTCGTCCGTTGTCTCCGCAACTACGAAATCATCCACGCCGGTACCGTAGTAGTAAGCCGGGATCCGGTGTCCCCACCACAGCTGTCGGGAGATACACCAGTCCCGTACATTCTCCATCCAGTGACGGTAAGTGTTCTTGAACTTCGCCGGGTATAGTTTCACCTCATCGTCTTCGACAGCACGGTAAGCCCGTCGCGAGATCTCTTTCATTTTAACGAACCATTGGAGCGACAGTTTGGGCTCCACGACCGTGTTGGTCCTTTCCGACCTTCCGATGCGCGTTACAAATTCTTCTTCTTTTACGAGCCATCCCGCTTCGCGGATATCCTTTACGATTTCCTTACGCACAGCAAAACGGTCCTTGCCGACAAACTTCGGTATCTCACATTTATCGTTCAGTGTGCCGTCGTCGTTGATGGTGTCGATAACAGGCAGGTTGTGGCGAACGCCAATCTCGTAGTCGTTCACGTCGTGGGCAGGAGTTACTTTCAAACACCCGGTACCGAATGCCTTGTCGACGTAGTCGTCAGCGATCACCGGTATCTCACGGTTGATGAAAGGAACCAGTACTTTTTTGCCGATCAGTTTTTTGTACCGTTCGTCGGTGGGGTTCACCGCGATCGCCACATCGCCCATGATCGTCTCCGGCCGCTGTGTGGCAATGATCACCCATTCGTCCGTCGTATCTTTTATCTTATATTTTACTGAGTACAGGATCGACTTTTCCCCTTCTTCCTTGTAAAGAACTTCTTCGTTCGACAGCGCGGTCTTCGCCTCGCAGTCCCAGTTGATCATCCTCAGGCCGCGATAGATGTAGCCCTTGTTGTGCAGATCGACAAAAACACGGATAACGGCCTTGTAGTAATGAGGGTCCATCGTGAACGAGGTACGATCCCAGTCACACGATGCACCGAGCTTCTTGAGTTGTTCCAGGATAATGCCACCGTACTTTTCTTTCCATTCCCATGCATACTTGAGGAACTCATCGCGGCTCAGGCTGGATTTTTTGATCCCTTTTTCACGCAGCATTCCGACCACCTTCGCTTCGGTGGCAATCGACGCGTGATCCGTGCCCGGCACCCAGCAAGCTTCCTTGCCTTCCATACGCGCCTTGCGGATGAGCACATCCTGGATCGTGTTGTTGAGCATGTGGCCCATGTGCAGCACGCCGGTAACGTTGGGAGGAGGAATGACGATGCAGAACGGCTCTTTGGACGGATTCGGGACAGCCTTAAAAAAGCCCCCTTTTAGCCATTCCTGGTACCATTTATCTTCGACTTCGGAGGGGTTGTATTTGGTTGCAAGAGCCATAGAACAGCAAAAATACTGGTAAAAATGAAAATCTCTCACGGATCGCAGGGATCGCACCGATCAAAAACATCGCATTCTTCCGTGTAATCCGTGCGATCCGGGAGAGCTGTATTTTTACACTGATCATCAAGAACTTACACTCCCCAAAATCCAACTTCGGGCCATTCCTCGTAACTTATGCCAACCTTGACATAATGGAAAAGACCCTCTCCCTCGAAGACTCACGGTCCGACAGTATTCAGTGGAAACAATTATGGAGCCTGGCGGCGATGTACGCGTCGATCATCATCGGCTGGATCGCCTACCACAACTACCAGCCCAAGCTCCTTGAGAAATTCAACTTCCTTCAATACGCACTTTGGCTCACGATCGCACAGGCGGCCATACTGGTGATAACACCGCCGATCGCCGGTCGAATGGGCGACAGATTCCGGTTTAGCCGGGGCCATCGCCTCCCGATCATTTCAACAGGTATCGCTTTCGCCGCGATGGTTTTCATGGCCGTGGCGTTCACGCTGGTCAGCAACCCCGGAGAGTATTTCAAGTGGATACTGCCTGTGTTGATCATACTATGGCTTGTGGCGATGAGCATTTTCACCAGTCCGGCCCTCTCGACCCTGGAATTGTTCACACCGGTCGAAAAGCTCCCGGTTGCGATGGCTGTCATCACCATTGTGGGTAACTTGATCTACTCGTTGGAGCCGGTCATCGTGGACATTATCGATTATCTCGGTGCACCGTTGACGTTCATAGCCGGCGGCGTGGTCGTGTTTCTCTCGGGATATTCGCTCAAGCAGAATTCATTGGGACTCTTTCAGCAGAACTCCGGCCGTCCCCGTGCTGTCTTCACACTCGACACGAAGAAATCGCCATATACATTCATCTTCTTCCTCGGCGCGGGGCTCGGCATCGCGACAACAGCGCTGTTCAAATTCTTTCCGGCCGTGTTGTATACTCATCTCGGTTCGAAGATCGGCATGGACCCCAAGTACATGATCGTGCTCATCCTCGTGATCTCCGCCATCGTATCGTTGCCTGCCGGTAAAGTCATCGATAAGTTCGGCATTCAAAAAGTATTCTGGTACAGCCTGGCGGCGATCATCGTAAGCATACTGGGTGTGCTGCTGATCAATTCCTGGGTAGTCGTGTTCTTCTTCGCGGTGACATTCGCCCTGAGCTTCACGACATTGTCGGTAAGCTCCTTACCGCTGGCGATCAACGAAGCGAACTACTATGAAAAAGTGTTTTGTGTGGGGATATTTTTCAGCGGCGTCGAATTGCCGGATGGGTTGGTAGATATCTTTATGGCGATTTGATGCTCATCCGGATACGCCAATTGGGCGGATAGAGATTATTCAATCTGTTGCCCAAACGATTGACGAACCCCAGGTAATTTCCCTGGTATCGGATCAAAGCAAATCCTCTTTCTGCATCGCGAGGTTCGATCGTTTCCTTTGCGAGGTACTTCAAAGCCTCTTCTTTTTCAACATCGATCACCGGAAAGGCATCCGGATGGAGGCTAAGCGACATCGCGAGAGAATGTTCCGGTATCACTTTATTTCTCATTACTGTGCCCACGGCCACGCCGCGGGTAACGATATTCAATGGTGATAGCTGTAAGATATCGTCGACCAATGCCGAGGGCATCGCAATCAGAAGTTCATTCAATTCAAAAACGCTAAAATCACCATTCAGCCAGGCTGGAGTATTTTTCGAGCGCTTTAACGAAGAGCTCTTTGTTCTTTTTGGAGCTTCCGTTGATCGTTTCCGTATCGCCGAAATGAAAAAACCTTCGCCGTTTATCTCGTGGGGCATGAACCGCTTTCCCTTCTCGATGAATTCCACGTTTTTCTGTTGTGATAACCAAAACAGGTTGTCCTCATTCTCCGCTTCATTATAGGTGCAGGTACAATAGATCAATACGCCGTTTTCTTTCAGTGCGGGCCAGATGTCGCTCAAGATCCTTCTCTGCCGAAGTGAGCACAAGCGAACATTGTCTTCCGACCACTCCTGTATTGCAGCTTCGTCCTTCCGGAACAGCCCTTCACCGGAACATGGTGCATCGACAACCACCAGGTCGAAGAAGCCGGCCAGGTGACCGAAGCCTTCCGGATCGTTGTTTGTAACAACGACATTAGCTCTTCCCCACTTTTGTATGTTTTCCGAAAGTATCGACGCCCGGGTTTTTATCACTTCATTCGAAACCAGTAAACTATCACTGCTGATCATGTCGAGCAGGTGGGTCGACTTTCCGCCGGGCGCCGCACAGAGATCCAGCACCCGTACCGGCTTTCGCAGATCCACCGAAGCTTTGACAACCTGTTCCAGGAACATCGAGCTTGCTTCCTGTACGTAGTATGCGCCCGCGTGAAAGTGAGGATCGAGCGTGAACACCGGTCGTTCCTTGAGATAAAATCCCGTGGAGCACCACGGCACGCCTTCAGCTTCGGACACCGGGAGATGCTTGAGCAAGTTGACACGAATGCTGGTAGGTGACGGTGTGGCTAATGCCTGTCTGAACCTTTCAAACTCCGCACCGAGTGTTTGTTTCATCCTGCGCTCGAATGCTTCCGGCAATTGCAGGTCTTTCGGTATTTGTGACGACTGTTCCAACAGCGCCAAATTTATGAAACCCTCCAACTTTTCCCGTAGCTTTCGAAAATGAATCCGAATTCACCAGAGCTTAAGAGCTGGGTCGACGTTCCCGGCGGCTCCGATTTTCCCATTCAGAATCTGCCGTTCGGGATCTTTAAGACCCGGTACCTTTCGCCGGTTGCAGGCGTCGCCATCGGCGATATGGTGATCGACCTGGTCTATCTTCAGGAGAACGGTTTCTTCGAAGGGCTCGTCCTGCCGCAAGGCGTATTCAACCAGGATAATCTCAATGGATTCCTTTCCCTCGGCAGAAAAAAATGCGGTGAGGTGAGGCAACGCCTCTCGGAGCTGTTGCGACACGACAATCCAAAGTTACGCGACAACAAAGCTGCCCGCGAGATAGCGCTCATTTCGATGAACGAGGTTCAGATGCAGATGCCCGTTCGTGTTCCGAACTATACCGATTTCTACAGCAGCGAACAGCATGCTTTCAACGTAGGCAGCATGTTCCGCGATCCGAAGAATGCCTTGTTACCCAACTGGAAACATCTGCCGGTCGGTTATCACGGCCGTGCTTCGTCGATCGTCGTCAGTGGAACGAACATTATTCGCCCGAACGGTCAGGTAAAGCCGGGCAACGACTCGCCACCGGTCCTCGCCCCAACGTCGAAGCTCGACTTCGAGCTGGAAGTTGCTTTTGTTTCGTGCGGCAACACGCCATTGGGGAAAACGGTCAGTGTGGCCGAAGCAAGCGATCATATTTTCGGTTTCGTGTTGTTCAACGACTGGTCTGCCCGCGATGTACAGCAATGGGAATACGTGCCTCTCGGCCCGTTCCTGGCGAAGAACTTCGGTTCCACGATCTCTCCATGGATCGTTACCCTCGATGCCCTCGAACCGTTTATGACGAACGGCCCGAAGCAGGACCCGCAAGTGTTGCCCTATCTTTCTTTCGAAGGCAAAAAGAACTTTGACGTGAACCTGGAAGTTTCGATTGGAAATACAACGATCTGTAAGAGTAATTTTAAATATCTATACTGGAACGTATTTCAACAATTGGCACATCAGACAGTAAATGGATGCAACATCCAGGTTGGGGATCTCTATGCTTCGGGAACAATAAGCGGACCCGAAGAGAATTCTTATGGATCGATGCTTGAGCTCACGTGGAATGGACAGAAACCGCTGACGCTTCTGGATGGCACAACGCGAAAGTTTATAGAAGATGGTGATACCGTAACCATGAAAGGTTATGCTGAGAGAAATAATGTAAGGATCGGTTTTGGAGAATGCAAGGGTACAATACTTCCGGCAGTTTGATGTACGATTTACAATGTGCGATGGACGATTGTTGGCTGACGGAATATCGGAGAGTTAAAATCGTACATCGTACATTGTAAATCGTAAATTCCTTTCATGATAATCGATCCGAAAGATCTTTCAATTCAGAAACGTCACGCGATGCTGCAAGGTGCAGTTATTCCCCGCCCGATTTCATTTGCCAGTACGGTCGACAACGATGGGAATGTGAACCTGAGCCCGTTCAGTTTCTTCAACATGTTCAGCAGCAATCCGCCGACACTCATTTTTTCTCCATCACGCCGTGGACGCGACAACACCACCAAGCATACGTATGAGAATGTAAAGCAAGTACCCGAAGTGGTGATCAACATCGTGAACTACTCCATGGTCGAACAGGCTTCGCTTGCAAGCTGTGACTTTCCGAAAAGCGTGAATGAGTTTGCCAAGGCAGGGTTCACGCCGGTACCTTCCGTCAAAGTGAAACCTCCACGCGTAGCGGAGTCTCCCGTGTCGTTCGAATGCAAAGTAAACCAGGTGATCGAGCTCGGCTACGAAGGCGCTGCCGGCAACCTGGTCATCTGCGAAGTGCTGCTGATGCATGTGAAAGACGAGATGCTCGATGAGAACGGTAACATCAGTCCCTACAAGCTCGATGCTGTCGCAAGGCTGGGCCAGGATTACTACACCCGCGTTTCCGGCGACAGCATTTTCGTTGTCCCTAAACCAAATGAGAAAGTGGGTATGGGCTTCGACGCCATCCCTGACGCCATCCGAAAAGATCCGCGCTTCACAATGAACGACCTTGGAAGGTTGGGTAACGTGGAAAAGCTGCCGGCTCCCGACGAGGTCCGGATGTTCTCCTTAAAGCCCGACGTTCAGTATGCGATCACCTCGGGTGAGATACACGACCTTGCATTAAAGCTGCTCCGCTCCGGCAACGTTGCCGACGCCTGGAAAGCCCTTTTGATTTAGCTATCTTGTGTTACACAAAATCGCCCCGTGAAACTGTTCATAAACCCTTTCATCAAGCGACTCGGCGGCGTTGCGATTCTCGTCGCCGTTCTGTTCATATCCGGCTGCGATAAGGACGATCCCAAACCAGTTAACCAGATCCTGGGTAAGTGGCAACCCGAATCCGCGGAACCCCGGATCACAGTCGTCGGTGGCGGCTCGGTCGTGGACTTCTTCGTTGCCTTTGGCTACGACCACGACGAAGCGGAAGTCATAGCTGCCGGACTGGAAGATCCGGACATCGACGTTTATACCTCGATCGAATTCAAGAGCGATGGAAAATATGAGGGGATCGACAGCTCAGGTGCTTTCGATGGAACATGGGAGCTAAGCTCCGACGGTAAGACGCTCACATTAGATAAAGGCACTTCCGACGAGGTCGTCGGCGCGGTCACTAAACTGGACAATACCGACTTTATTCTTGAAATGGATCTGACGGAAGCGTTCGGCATCGAGGGTGTCCTCGAGTACCAGTTCATACTGTCGATGAAGCGGATCTGAAATGCCTCTTACTTATACATCACGGCCTTCACTGCCTTCACCGTCTTTGCGACATTAGGCAGAATGGCTTCGATCAGCGTCGGTGCATAGGGCAGGGGAGCGTCGAAGTTTGTGATGCGGTGAACCGGCGCATCGAGATAATCGAACGCGTGTTTCTGAATGTGATATGTAATTTCAGTTGAGATAGACGCTAACGGCCAGGCCTCTTCAACGATCACCAGCCTGTTCGTCTTCTTCACCGACTCCACAATAGCTTCATAATCGATGGGACGTACCGTGCGAAGGTCGATCACTTCGGCAGAGATGCCTTCCTTCTCGAGTTCGGCGGCCGCGGCGAGGGCCACCTTCATGATCTTGCCGAAAGACACGATGGTCACGTCCTTGCCTTCTTTTTTGATATCGGCCTTCCCAATGGGGATCAGGTATTCTTCGGTGGGCACTTCGCCCTTGTCACCGTACATCACTTCCGATTCCATGAAGATCACAGGGTCGTTGTCACGGATTGCCGTTTTCAGGAGGCCTTTCGCGTCGTAGGGGGTATAGGGCACCACCACCTTGAGACCAGGGGTGTTGGCGTACCAGTTTTCGAAGTTCTGAGAGTGCTGTGCGGCCAGCTGGCCTGCGTTGCCCGTGGGGCCCCGGAAAACGATGGGGGCGCTGTATTGCCCTCCGGACATATTATAGATCTTGGCTGCTCCATTGATGATCTGGTCGATGGCCACCAGGGAGAAGTTGAAGGTCATGAATTCGACGATGGGGCGGATGCCGTTCATGGCTGCGCCCACGCCCACGCCTGCAAAGCCCAATTCCGAGATTGGCGTATCCAGCACCCTGTCTGGCCCGAATTCGTCGAGCATGCCCTGGCTTACCTTGTAGGCGCCGTTGTACTCGGCCACTTCCTCGCCCATCAGAAGGACTTTAGGGTCTCTTCTCATCTCCTCGACCATGGCTTCCCTGAGGGCTTCTCTGAACTGAATTTCGCGCATAATTTCTGATTGTATTGGGGCCTAAAAATATAAAAAAAAGCTCGGCGCGCGATTCGATCTCGTGCCTGATTAACAAAAAAGGCGCGCAACATAGTCGCGCGCCTTTTTTACTTGTGAAGTAAGTCTTACTTCAGGGCGTTCTTAAACGCGTCTGTTGTGTTGTATTTGGTGAATTCGAGATCGGTCAGCGCCTTTTCTTTCAGAGTAGGATCTGCCTTCACCGCGTTGGTCAGGTTGCTAACCACTGCATCGGCGTTGCTGGCACGGGCAGCGGCTACAGCGGCGCCGTAGTAGGCTACTG
This sequence comes from Cyclobacteriaceae bacterium, assembly GCA_035318625.1. Lineage (GTDB taxonomy): Bacteria > Bacteroidota > Bacteroidia > Cytophagales > Cyclobacteriaceae > ELB16-189. The sequence continues at coordinate 69,312 of DATHEL010000007.1, read as the reverse complement.
CGTAGTTGCTGTTAGTCTTGATAGCATCGTTGAACGACGTAGAAGCGTTTGTGTAATCCTTGTTCAGGAGTTGTGCAAGGCCTTTGTTGAAGCTGTTAACCGCTGTGTTGGTTGCGGCAGACTCCGAACGAACTGCATCGGCGTAACGTGCCATGTAGATCTCAGAAGAACCTTTCACGCCATTTACGCCACGTGCTACATCGCTGTTTGCACCGTTGAGCGCCTTGTTGGCAAGTGAATATGCTTTGTAAGGATTGCCTTTCCAGAGCGCTACAGTCGCCAGGTTAGCGTTCACTTCAGCTGTTTCCTGCATCTTGGCAGCAATCTCAAGTTGAGCGGCTGCTTTGTCTACGAGGGTTGAAGCTGACGAAGGATTTTCGATAGCCTGCTGGAGGTAAGAAGCACCGAGGTTGTTGTGAGCGGCCCAGTTGGAGCCTTTCTTGGTAGCAGCTTCGTAGATGCCAACTTTCTCGTCCAATGAAGGAGTGAGGGTTGCAGAATACATCAACTCTTCCATAGTGAGTGTATCCGCGTTCACTTGTCCGCTGCTGATCTGCTTGGCAAGAACCGACATTTCGGCATCGGTCTTCTTCACTTTCAGTGTAAGGATCTCAGTCTTTGCTGTACGCAGTGTGGGATATACGTCTTTTAATACCTTCTTGTAGCCAGGGAGTTTCTGAAGTTGTTTTTCAGTCGACTCGAAATCAGTACCGCTATTAACCACGTTCAACATAGCTGACTTCTGATCTTCGGGTATACCGGTGTAGGCAGCAAGTGCAGTCTTGAAAGAAGTCCAATCGTCTACGATAGGCTTCTGGATGAACTTGATCTCGTCGGCTACGTTTTTGTAGTCGTACTTCTTCATTTGAGCGCGGTAGAACTTCTCGATAGCCGCGGCACGTTCGTTAGCAAGTTTGCTGTTCTTACGCTCTGTACCTTCAGGTGAGTGAGTACCAGTGAGGGTAACGGTGCGTGTTACGTTCTTGGCTGCAATGAATGCATCGAGTTGTTTTCCTTTTGCACTCTTGATCTCAGAAGTGCGGAGAACTGAACGACCTTGTTCGAAGATGAAGTCAGGAATGATAACCGGGATGATTTCTTCCTGGTTGTTATAACCGTGACCTGCGAAAGCAGCGAAGTATGAGTTCTGAACGAGCTTCGAAGTAGTGATCAGACCCGTAGCAACAGGCATGCGGGCTGTCTTCTTGTTCTTAGTGCCCTTGGAAGCCACACCTTCCACTTCAAGTGTGCCAACTTTGTACTCGGGCTTATAGGGGAACGAGAATGATTTCTTTACAGTAGGAGCTTCGGTAGTTGTCGGGAAGTCTTCTGCTTTGAAAGGAATCGGATCAAGAGCCAATTCGCTTTCGCCATACTTGTAGAAACTGTTAACGGTATAGGCAGTACCCTTCTTCAGCATCTTCACCGGCAGTGTAGCCGACAATTCATAATTAACTGTGTCTTTGTGAACTTCAAGTGGGTTGGGGCTCACTGTCAGGTTCTGATCCTTGGCCATCTTGACCATCTTGGGAAGCGTACACCCGGTGAAGGTGAAAGTGCCCAGGATTACAAAGGCGTAAAATAATTTTCTCATGGAAGGTTGATTTAAGGGTTCTGTCAAATGAATCGCAAAACTAACTTTATGTGTTTTTTTTTGCAATAATAGTCAAAAAATTAAGAATTAGGCCGTTTTAGGGCATGTGAGAGAATGGTTATATTTGCTGTTGTAATCACTTTTTGTCGATAAAAGGCGTTTTACTCAGGTAAATCGGACGGAAAAACAGTTAAGTTTTATGAGCATGGTGGTGAAGAGAGTGCAGCATTTTTTTGAGGAACATGCTTTTGGCGTTTGTACCAAATTGGGCGAGAAACTGGGGATAGCTACATCCTCCATCCGCCTGTTCTTTATTTATGCCTCGTTTTTGACGTTCGGGTCGCCGGTTATTGTCTACCTCGGCCTCGCATTTATCATGAATATGAGCCGCCACCTGCGCCGCCGAAGCACGATCTGGGACTATTAAGGGGCTTTTTCCTTAAGAAAGCAGGTCTTTATAGGTCTTTCGTCCCCGGATGAAATAACTATAGACCAGAATGCCGTCAAATTCTTCCGAAACTGGGAATCCTTTCAATTGCCGCTTCAGCTCCCCCCGTTTCCTCATAATTCGCCCCAGGTGAAATAAAATATTAAAATGTGCCCTTAACACCGCCCAGGTGTCGGCAGGTGACTTTAACAAAAACTTCAATCCCGCGATCCAGTCCAGGACCACCCGGAGGGGAAGTTTCCAGAGCAGCTGGCCGCCCCGCTGATGTTTGATGAGCATATCGAGGCCGTTTCGGAAGTTGAAATAGGTTTTATTGGGATTACTGACCGAAAGCGTACCTCCTCCCACGTGGTAAACAACACTTCCACCCGCATAATAGGCCTTATATCCGTTTCGGTTCAGCTTCCAGCACAGGTCGATTTCTTCCATATGGGCGAAAAAATCCTCATCGAACCCACCGAGCTCATGAAATAACCCTGACCTGACCATCAGGCAGGCCCCTGTCGCCCAGAATACGGGAACCGTATCGTTGTACTGCCCGTGATCTTCCTCGAGGTGGTCGAACAGCCGCCCCCGGCAGAACGGATATCCGAGCGCATCGACGAATCCCCCGCCTGCACCGGCATATTCGAACAGCTTCTTATTTCGGTAGGAGAGGATCTTCGGCTGAACGGCCGCGATATCGGCATGCTCATCCAGCAATTTCTGCATGGGAAGTATCCAGTCTTCTGTTACTTCCACATCATTGTTGAGCAGTATGTAATAGTCGGCCGTGACTTTCTTCAGGGCAACATTATAACCTCCGCAAAACCCAAGGTTGACTCCATTATCGATCAGCTGCACGGAGGGATAGTTCTTTGCGATGAAATCCAGCGAGCCGTCGGTTGAGCCGTTGTCTGCTACAATGACCTTTGCGTTTTTGCTATAGTTGATGACTGTCCCTAAAAATTTTTCGAGATGTTTTTTTCCGTTGTAGTTGAGGATAACTACCGCAATAGCTTGCCCCGCATCCCGCCATACTGTCTGTGAATCAATGCTGAGAGTTTGGTTTGGCGGGATTGCGGGAGAACTCATCGCATAAGGTTGCCAAGGTCCAGGCCAGGAATGTTTGGCAATATCCCGTCTGTACTTTTTCGCAACTCCTCTTTTGCCATGACTTCTGCTTCTTCCAATGCTTTATTGAGTGCGGCGACGACGAGGTCCTGCACGATCATCTGGTCTTCTTTTTTTAATAAAGATGGATCTATCTCGATGCTCAGCACCTGCTTCTTTCCATTGACGGTGGCTTTTACCATCCCTCCGCCGGATTCGCCGGTAACTTTGATGTTTACAAGGTTGTCCTGGGCTTCTTTAAGACGCGCTTGCATCTCTTTGACTTTGCCCATCATTCCGATCATATCAAACATAAAAAAATATTTTTTTCCCGCGCTAGCGAGGTGGTCTCAACAAAAGTACTGTTCCTTCCCTTGAAAAAGTACGGCCGACAAAATCTACCACTTCCGCCTTCCAGACGTACGCCGATTCCGGCATTACCTTTCCACCGCGGGTACCATCCCATGGCTCATTCTTATCCGATGAAAATACGAGTACACCCCACCGGTCGAATATCTGTATCGACATCTTCGAGACGAACTTGCCGCTGATCGTGAAAAGAGGATTGATCCCATCGCCGTTCGGGGTGAATGCAGTCGGTAAAATGAGCTTCACCTCCTTTTCCAGCCTGACGTTGTTGGAGATGCTTCTTTTCTCCACACCACCTTCGTTCGGTATGGCGGTTATTGAATATATGACGATCTGCTCATTGTCGGCCGGATCGTAGTCGATAAACGTGGTGTCTGTCGTGGTGAACGTTGTGATCAGCGCGCCGGCAGCCGTGTATTTATTCACCTGGTAGGTGTTTACTCCTGCCGACCAGCCCGTGTAACCGCTCCAGTTAAGGGTAGCGGCATTCTTTTCGTCGAGAGAGCCCGTGAGACTCATGGGGCACGCGATAATACCGGGCGCGCTCCGGTTGTCGCAGAAATCCGAGTAATTCACCTGGTAACAGACGCCTCCCTGGTAATCATACGTAGGATCGATGTAGCTCTCTTCGGCAGTCAGCGCAAAGAACTGCAGCGGACCAGCCGGTGTTGACTTCGAGATATCGAAGTTCTTGATGTCGATCGTCGGATCGGCTTCCCACAGAAGCTCGACGCCGGCTCTCACGACGGCCGATACGTTTTCGATAGCAGGAAATGTCGTCGTAAGAACACCGATGCCGCATTTTTGAAGTGAAATACTTCTGCGTCCGCCGCCGTATAAGGTGACTACCTGGTAACAATAATCCTTGTTGCAATCGTAGTCGGTGTCCTGGAAGCTAAGGGGAAGAGCCCCGGAACGCGTGCTGTATACGGCACCGTTGCGCCTGATCTCGGTGCTGCCGATGCCAGCCGTGGAAGTCTTCCAGGTCAGGTCGTTCACACCATTCTCGAAGGCGACGTCGAGATCCTGGCTGCAAATGATATTGCTGTAGGTATTTGTTACCGCGCAGGGATCGAACGCACTTAAACGGAAACAATAAAAGTTGTTATCCACCAACAGGTTCGGAACAGTAATGGTGGTGACCTGGTAAAGGTTCTGGTATACCTGGAAGGTCGCGGAATTGTTCAACGCGACCTCCAGCTTGTATTGTATATGAGGCGCGGTGGTCATATCGAGTTTGAGGTTGTTCGCGTCGACCGCTGTCATCACGTTGACGGAAGGCTGGGGAAGGGTGGCCAGTGTCTGATAACCCTCGGTTTTTATCTTGCAGTTATTTGCAGAGTTCGCATTTCGTCCCCTTACTGCGATGGTATAGAATCCGGGCGCTCCATAGCTATGCTGCGCGACGGCATTGTTACCGTTCGGTATCGTTGTCTCCGGGGTGTTGTCGTTGTTGAAGTCGATAAGATATGTCTCGTACGATTTGTCGGTGACCTTGATCGACACCGCGTTGCCGGTACACGTATAGATCTCGAAAGTCGGTTCGGTGTTGTCGGTGACCGTCACGGTGATGTCGTCGGCGCCGATGCTCTGATAGAGGACTGAAAGCTTAAAGGTTCCCGGGGTGTTATATGTGAAAGTAAACTGGTTTGTGGAGGTGGTGCCATTGCCTTCGTAATCCATGAGGCAGGGTTTACCCGGGGTGCATTCGCCGACCGTGGTCAGGTTGGTGGTTGTGATGGTGATTGCAAACGGAGCGCAACCCTTCACCTGGTCGACCTGGAAACGGCCAAGACGGCTTGTAAACTGCGCCGAGGCAGCGGTTACACCCGAGAAAAAGATGAAGAAAAGCAGAAAACGTCTCACGCCTCTAATTTAACCTCCTTTAGGAACTTCTCCGATACAACCAGATCATCGTGGAGCAGTCGGTCAGTCTCAATAAACGACACGTGTCGCCTGAAATTATCTATCCACAATTGCAATGCCGGTGATGTCCGCAGGGGTTTACGGAATTCCATGGCCTGCGTGGCAGTCAGTAGCTCGATAGCGAGGATGGAATATACGTTATTGACGACCCGGTAGAGCTTCGTGGCACTATTGGCGCCCATGCTCACGTGGTCTTCCTGCCCGTTCGACGAAACGATGGAGTCGACCGAAGCCGGTGTGCAAAGTTGTTTATTCTGACTTACGAGCGAAGCTGCCGTGTACTGCGGTATCATCAGACCGGAGTTGATACCCGGATTGGCGACAAGGTAATTGGGCAGATCCCGTGCTCCGCTGATCAGCTGGTATGTTCTTCTTTCCGAAATGCTTCCCAGCTCCGCCAACGCGATAGCAAGAAAATCCAGCGCCAGGGCGAGCGGCTGCCCATGAAAATTCCCGGCAGAAATGATCAGGTCTTCTTTAGGGAACACATTGGGATTGTCGGTAACGGAGTTTACTTCCGTGAGCACAGTCTGTGTCACGAAGTCTATCGTGTCCGAGCTTGCTCCATGTACCTGCGGCACACAGCGGAAAGAATACGGATCCTGCACGTGCCTCTTGGCTTGTGTCAAGATCTGGCTTCCTTCCAAAAGTTTGACGATGGTCGAAGCGACGGAGATTTGTCCTTTGTGCGGACGAACCTTGTGAACGAGCTCATGGAACGGCTCTATTCTTCCATCGAACGCATCGAGTGATATAGCGGCGATGACATTCGCCAAAGTAAGAAGGCGATGGGCATGGAGAACGGTGTATACTCCGTAAGCTCCCATGAACTGGGTGCCATTCAGAAGCGCAAGCCCTTCTTTTGCTTTCAGATGTATCGCGGGCCAGCCGAGCTCTGTTAATATTTGTTTTCCTGAATAGATCTTTCCCAGGTAGTGAACCTCTCCCTCGCCGATCAGGGGAAGTGTCAGATGTGCAAGCGGAGCGAGGTCACCCGATGCGCCTAACGAGCCCATCTCATACACGCGCGGAAGCACACGGTTGTCGAACATGGCGATGATGCGTTCCACGGTTTCGGCTTGAACGCCGGAATAACCATAAGCGAGTGATTGAGCTTTCAGAAAAAGCATCAGGATCACGATCTCTTTCGGGATCTCAGCGCCTGTTCCACATGCATGGGATTTCACCAGGTTCTCCTGGAGCTTTTCCAACTGATCTTTCGGGATGTTGCGATTATATAACGACCCGAAGCCGGTGTTGATGCCATACAGCGGGCTGGTCGATTCTTCCAGTTTTCGATCCAGGTAGTCGCGGCACTCGATGATCTTCCTTCGCGACTCTTCCGACAATAGCACTTTCGAATGGCCGTTCAGTACACGATGCAGGTCGTGCAGGGTCAGGGGTTTTGATGATATCGTATGCGTCGACTCCAGTGGACCGGTCAGAATTCCGCCAATATACAATTTTGAAAAAACAGGGGGTATGAAATGGCCAATGCTCCTGATCCAATATCGTTATTTTGACATATGACTACCCTCACCAAAACCTGTTGGCCCGTGATGCTCGTGGCTTTGCTGAACATCACGAATTCGAACGCACAATCCCTGCAGCTTAAAGGCGGATTGAACTATGCGACCGTGACCGGGGTCAATAACAGCGATGCGGATAACCAGATACTGCCCAAAGCCAACGCCGGTGTCAGGATCAGGAAAAAAGCGCAGTTTGTGTTTTCGGTGTACTCCGAGAGCTACAACACCGGCGGCAAGAAGTTCAGCGGACAAATGATGACGATGTTTACTTTTTAGGAAGGAGACTTCACCAGCTTTACAATATCCTCCAGCGATTTCTTAAGCTGTTCTCCGGATCTCATATTCTTTAATGTCAGAAGGCCGCTCTTTATTTCGTCTTCACCGATCATGATCGTGAAAGGGATCATTTTTTTGTCGGCGTATTCTAATTGCTTGTTGATCTTTTTTGTGATATCGGGATAGATCTCGGACGCGATGCTGTTTTGCCGCAAGGTGTGAAGTATTTTCAATCCATATTGCATGGCGTTCTCATCGAAATGACAGACCAGGACTTGCGAAGAAACTTCCGTGTTTCCGGGAAACACTTGCAGCTCTTCCATGGCATCGTAGATCCGGTCGATACCGAATGATATTCCCACGCCTGAAAGTTTTTCTTTGGAGCCGAAGGCCTGGGTAAGGTTGTCGTAACGGCCGCCGCCGCTCACGCTGCCGATGGCTACGTTGTTGATCTGGACTTCGAAGATGCAGCCGGTATAATAACTTAAGCCGCGGGCGAGCTTGATGTCGAATTCTACGTGGTCACGGCTAACGCCGTAACCATCCAGTAACCGGAATGTTTCATCGAGGTCGTTGAGGCCTTTTTTGGCTTGTTCGGAGCCGCCGAGCATCGATGCTTTGTTGTCGGCATTCAAGACATTAAAAACTACATCGATATTTTCTTTGGACACTCCTTTTTGTTCCAGTTCCTGTCTTACACCGCTTTCCCCAATCTTGTCCAGCTTGTCGATCGCAACAAACAAAGTAGTTTCATTGTCTTTCAACCCCGTGATCTCCGCCAGTCCCGACAGCACGCTGCGGTGATTGATCTTGATCGTATAATCTTTAATACCCAGTTTCAAAAATGCCTCTTTGATCATTAACAAGATCTCCGCTTCGCATATCAGCGAATCTGTCCCAACAACATCGGCATCGCATTGATAAAATTCACGGTACCGTCCCTTCTGCGGTCTGTCGGCTCGCCATACCGGTTGTATCTGGTATCGCTTGAAGGGAAGGGTGATCTCGTGACGGTTCATCACCACATATCGCGCAAAAGGGACAGTAAGATCGTAACGAAGGCCTTTCTCTGTGATGTCGGACGCCAGCTGTTTGGAGTTCTTTGAATCGAGCGTCGACTGGTCTACGTCTTTCAGGTAGTCGCCGGAGTTGAGTATGCGAAACAGCAGCTGATCACCTTCTTCACCATACTTTCCAGTCAAAGTCGACAGATTTTCCATCGCTGGAGTTTCCAGCGGCATGAACCCGTACTTGCGGAAGATGGCCCTGATATTCTCGAGGATAAACTGTCGTTTGGCCATCGTGGCCGGCCCGAAGTCGCGTGTTCCTTTGGGAAGGGAGGGTTTATCCATTTTGAGAAAGTTGTGCCCGCAAAAGGCCGCAATTTAATGGGTTTATTGATTATGGTTAATTCCGGAGATACTTAAAGTGCCTGATACAGAGTAGGAAAGGGGATGTGGCTACGGAAAACCTGACAAACGAAATGGTGTTTCAAGCGTGACGATTGTTTAGTGGTTTATTTTGGGAAAAAACGATATTGATATGATTTCTCCAATACTTCTCAGAATCGATGACACGCTGGTCAATTTGGTATTAACCAACCTGCCCATTACCGGCGGCATCGTGGTATTGCTTTGCGTTACATGGCTGGTCCGGGGATGGCTGGCAGACTTTAAACACCGGTTTGGAAAAGTAGAATCAGAACTTGGTAAGGTCGAGTCAGAACTTGGCAGCATAAAAATGCGACTAAGTAATGTTGAATTAAACCAGACGGCATTTAAAGAGAGCTTAACCTCTTTTGACCGACGCCTCACCCGGGTCGAAGACAAGCTTGATACGGTGATCCTATACCTGTCCGGCGCAAAAACACCCACAGGAAAGGACTAAACGGCTAATTTTGTTTTCCGCGCCCCCTTCGTTATTTTTGCCCCCTCTAAAATTCGACCATCATGCCCATTACCCGACTCAAGCGCAAGAACCGTAAGGACAAGGCTAAAGCAGCGCGCCGCCGGACTGCCCTGAAAAATCAGAACTTCCAGCCTGTGATGAAGGCCGTGGATATCGAAAAGATCAAGGAAGAATTCAAAAAGAAGAAGAAATAAGACCTCGTTTACCGAGCTCTATCACTTCCATATTCTTTATCTCTTTCGACACGATCTCAAACCGCACGATCGTTTTCATCGTGTGAAAACCATGCTGCCCCGCAGCCCCCGGGTTCACATATAACATATTATCCAGCGCCGCATCGCGACTGATCCGCAATATGTGCGAATGACCGCAAATGAATAGTCGCGGTCTTTTTGTCTTAAAGATCTTCTTCACACGCGGATTGTAGTTCGGAGGCGACCCTCCAATGTGCGTCATCAGCACACTCACCCCCTCCACGTCCATCCAAAGGTTTTCGGGGAACCGTTGCTGGAGATCCTTATCGTCGATGTTCCCATACACAGCCCTCAGAGGCTTGAACTTCTCCAGGTCGTCGGCCAGCGCCATCGTACCAATGTCGCCCGCATGCCAGATCTCGTCGCAGCTGGTGAAGTGGTCAAAGACCTTCAAGTCGAGGTGGGAGTGCGTGTCGGAGATCAGACCGATTTTCATATCAGCTCGAGCTCATACCGCTGTTCGATCACATCCTTTCCAAATGGATGATGAGCCGGTTTTTCTTCTTTTAACTGAAACCCGGCGCCAGTGTACAAATGTGCCGCTGCCGGAAGCTCTTTCGTGGTCAACAGATATGACCCTTTGAATCCTTTGCGTTTTAAATAATCAATGTAAAGCTCCATCAGCTTTCCACCTAACCCGACCCCCCGATATGGCGGGTCGATGATAAAATACCGCAACTGCGCCTGCTCGCCCCGATCCATCAGTGCCACAAACCCAACTACCTTTCCTTTGTTCTCACATACCCAGGCGCAGCTACGCGACGACGCCATCGATTCATAGAATTCATGGAGTCCGCTGGCCACGTATGACTCGAAATGAAGTCCGTAGTTGTATTCTTTCTTGTAGAGCTTCCCGTGCAGGTGGATCACGTAGCCCAGGTCGCCGGGCATGAGTTCCGTTCGGATAAGAATGTCTTTGAAAACGATGAAGGATTTCATGAGGGGAATTTCGTAAATCGTACATCGAAATCCCTATACCAATTATTTCCGCGATGAAAACTTCTATTGTAACGGCAATCCTGTTGTTTGCAGCCGTAGCTACAGCCTTCTCACAAGAGCCGGCCGCCGGCACCGAAAAGCAGGAAGACAAAACCGTGAAGGCTGTCGGCTTTTCGTCGCAGTTCTTGATCTCTTCCGACTTCAAGGGTTTTTACTTCAACATGGTGGGAGGGCAGATCCGCTATACCAACGGCGACTTCTCTGCGTCCATCGCCATCATGCCCACCCTGCGTTTTCACAAAGACGAACACCTCGACCCCGACGACGACCTCCGTCCTTTCGTAACTCCCGGGTTTTCCGTTGGGTTCCTGTTCGCACACAAGCGGCTTATGCTCGGCTTCCCGATATCATACAGTTACGACAGCCGCTGGCATCCCACGATGGGTATTGGATACAAGTTTGGCAAGCTCTGACGACCAAATCTGAGGGATTAAGGTTACCTTGAGGAATGGTGTGTCGCGGCGACAACGGTGGGACAATTGTCTTAAGTGTTTTCGTAACGATTATTGCCTGTTTTGGACAGATTTCAGATAGTTTGGGACAAGCCCGGACCGCATCGGCTCCCTCAGCCGCGCAGTCCGAAAACATCGCGAATGCCAACCTTACCTGGAAGATCACCGGATCGGAGGACGAAGGGTATGGCTATGACGTGTACGCCGACGGGAAACTGCTAATACACCAACCCGGCATTCCGGGACAACAGGGGATCAAAGGCTTTCGAACCAAAGCCGATTCCGAAAAGGTTGTCAGGCTGGTTGTAAAAAAGCTTAAGAACAAAGAGATGCCCCCTACGGTGTCCGAAGAAGAACTCAGGGAACTGAAAGTTATAGACTGAAAAATCTTTCTTGGATGCTTAAGACCGTGCTCCATTTACGGGTTGTAATGCTATTGTCGATCATCGCGGCCGGGCACTTGCCTGCTTATGGTCACGACGAGATTTATTTTACCATTTCCGGATCGGGATCGTACTGTGCCGGCGGCCCGGCTACACTCTATTATACGGCTCACTCGGTTTCTTTTACAACGGGCAATATCTTGACAGCAGAGCTCAGCGATGCATCCGGTAACTTTTCATCGCCCGCATTGATCGGAACACTCGCGTCCACAACCGCAACCGGCCTGATCAACATCACCTTCCCCGCCAATGCATCCGGCACCGGATACAGGATCCGGATCGTTTCGTCCCATCCGGCAGTGACCGGATCCGACAACGGATCGAACCTTACCATCAATCAACCGACGGTTACTTCTGTCTCTGTTGCTATCACCGGCGGAACCAACATACTTTGCGACACCCATGACGCAACGTTCAACGCCACACCGACCGGTGGGGGAACGTCGCCTGCGTATCAATGGTATATCAACGGGAATACCGCCGGGATCAATTCTGCAACGTTCAACGGTACCGGACTCCAGGATGGAGACAAAGTCTTTTGCAAAATGACCAGTAATTCATCCTGCCCATCACCGGAGATTGTGCCAAGCAACACGATCACCATCATCCGTAAAACAACGGCTACGCCGGGAGTAACTGTTGCCGGACCGCCGGCGATATGCAGCGGCCTGGGCGCCGAGTTTACTGCAACACCCGCCAACGGTGGAACCACACCTTCGTATCAATGGAAGAAAAACGGGGATAACGTTGGAACGAACGCCGTAAGCTATGCCGACCCGGTCCTCTTATCGGGTGATGTCATATCATGTGTAATGACCAGCAACCGTGAATGCCTCACCACACCCACCGCGACCAGCAGCAATTTCACAGTCGACGTAACCCCGATAGTTACACCCACTATTCAAATAACGGAAGACCCCGCGACAACCGTCGGTGCCGGATCGGTCATATATCTTTCAATGGTAATTACTGGCGGAGGAACTTCTCCCATTTACCAATGGAAGCGTAACGGCGACGTTATCGGTACAACCAATGCGCTTTCATTGACAACCCTGAACAACGGCGACATCATCAAAGCAACGCTTACAAGCAACGAGTTCTGTGCCCAACCTAATATTGTTCAAAGCAACGAGATCGTGGTGTCCGTCGATGCCAATCTGACAAGGTCAAAGCATGCATGGGAACAGAGAGCAAGTCAGCCCGATGGAGCGAATGCTCTTGTTCGGAGTAATGCTTCCGGTTTCAGCGTAGGTTCGAAAGGATTTGTAGGCCTCGGATATGTGATGACCGAGACGGGGATTACGTACCGCAAAGACCTCTGGCAATACGATCCGGCTACCGATGTATGGACTCAAAAGGCAGACTTCCCCGGCGCCGGACGATATAACGCCGTTGGCTTCAACATTGGCAACATGGGATACGTTGGTACAGGCTTGTCGGCCACGGGAACGCACAAAGATTTCTGGCAATATGATCCCACCGGCAATTCATGGATCCAGCGCGCCGATTTTCCTGGCGCCGCGCGTGAACAGGCATTCGGTTTCGGCATCGGTAACACGAAAGGATACGTGGGCGGAGGATTCACCAACGGCCAGGGTGACTACAAGGATTTTTATGAATTCGATCCCTTGTCCAACTCATGGCGGTCACGCGCCGAATTCGCCGGGGGAAAAAGAATGGGCTCCGCTACATTTACCATCGATCAGAAGGGTTTCGTGGCCGGAGGATACAGCTCTTCCACCGACACCTGGTACAAAGACTTCTGGGACTTCGACCAGGCCGCCAACCTCTGGACGAAACGCGCCGACATGCCCGGCAATGGACGAACACGGGCAACAGGATTTTCAATTGCAGGGAACGGCTACGTCGGACTCGGGTATTCAAAAGGCGGATATGAAGGCCAGTTCTTTCAATACACCACCTCAAGCAATTCATGGAGCTGGAAACCATACTATCCCGGACCCGTCACGTCCAACATGGGTACAGGTATGTCGATCGGTAACCGCGGATTTATTTACAAAGACGGCAAATGGATCGAGTACAACATCCTTACGATAGAAGCTGTGAGCTCAAAACTATGTTCAACCGAAAATATGACCGTTAGTTGGGATGCCTCGGGCTTCATATTTGGTCCTAACAATGTCTTCACTGCACATTTGAGCCCGCAGCCGAATTTTTCAATCAGCAGCATACTGGGCACAACCACTTCGCAGGGCAGCGCGGGAGCGTTCCAGGCAACTGTCCCCGCGTCAACAAGCGCCGGTGTTTATTATTTAAGGATCACGTCGAGCAACCCGGTGATGTCGACACTGCTGGAACAGGTAACTATAACGGCGTTGCCAGCCAATCACAACATCACGGCCGAAAAAGGAGCGACAGTTTGTAAAGACACGCCGGCATCCTTTCATTCGAACTTTACCGGAACGGGATTTCAATGGTTCCGCAACAACAAGCCTGTTGGAACGGATTCTCCGGATTATGTCGACGGCAACCTGGCCACCGGCGATGTGATCAAAAGTGTCAAATCATACACCGCGGGATGTAATGGTCCGGTAGGAGTAAGCAGCAACTCGATCAACATGACTGTGAAAACACCACAGAAGCCTGTTGTAACCGTCACTCCCAACATACTCTCATCGACACCGGCCATGGCTTACCAATGGTATTTTAATGACGGCTCCATTAATGGAGCCGCCGCCCAAACATATCAGATGACCAAGAACGGCGTCTACAAAGTGCGTACAACTGACAACAGCGGGTGTTTCGCTTTTTCCGATGAGATCAAAAATCTGTACGTCGGCCTGGAAGACGAGTATGCTTCTGCGCAGATCTCTATCTTCCCTAATCCCGCCATGAACGAGTTAACGCTGCAGATCACCGACGACCTGGTTTCACAAGGCTGCAGTTATTCCGTCCTCAATGAGCTCGGACAGCCCGTGGTTGCAACGCAAACTGCCGGAACCACCAACAGGATCAGTCTCACGGGAAGGGCGCCTGGTCTTTACCTGGTGCGATTAACGCTCAACGGAGAAACGATCGTCCGCCGGTTCCTTAAAGTTGAGTAAGTTCTTAAAACCTGATTATATTGGGTTTACCCTTTTGTCACCATGAAAAGAATTTTACTTATCACCTTCTGTCTCTCGGCTTTCGCAATCATTTCCAATCAATCACACGGTCAAAACGCCGACCTGCTTTTGCAGAGCAGCGAAGTGCATCCGTTGCTCGTGAACTTCGACGCCGACCTGGGCAGCCTCGAACGTTTTTATTTCGTAGCGAACAGTCCCGAACGCCGGGAAAGAATGCGCACGTTCTTTAATGATTACACGTCGAGATTGAATGCCCTTCCATTCGATAACATGTCGGTCGGTGGGAAAGTAGATTACCTGTTGTTCCGCCGCGAGCTCGACAACCGGTTGTTCCTGCTTGATAAAGAAGAAAAAGAAGTCAACCAGCTCACGAAGATCGTCACGCAGGCAGATCCAATTTATCAACTCGAAAAAAGAAGGCGCCGTGGCGAAGCCATGAGTGGGGCCGACGTGGCCAAACAGCTGAACGATTGTAATAAAGTGATCAGAACGGCGATGGGTAAGCTCTCCGCCGAGCCGAATTCCACAAGGACGCTCGCCACCCGCGCCGAAGGTATCGTGAAAGGCCAGCAAAAGGCCTTGAAAAGTGTATTCGATTTCTACAACGGATATGATCCTCAATTCACCTGGTGGGTCACGAAGCCTTTCAACAACCTCGATACAACCCTGATGTTGTATGCCGAAGCGCTGAAGAAAAAAGTCGACCCCGCAACACTTCCGAAAGACGACGGCAGCGGCATCATCGGCAGTCCCATCGGCCGCGATGAGTTGATCCGGCAGTTGCAGTTCGAAATGATCCCTTACTCACCGGAAGAGCTCGTAGACATCGCCAACAAGGAGTTTGCTTGGTGTGATGCCGAACTCCTGAAGGCTTCGAAGGAAATGGGCTTTGGCGACAACTGGAAAGCTGCACAAGAGAAAGTAAAAATGTCGTTCGTACCCGAAGGCCATCAGCCCGAAGCGATGTTGAAACTATACAACGAGTCGGTCGAGTTCCTGAAAAAAAATGACCTCATCACTATTCCGCCCATCGCAGAAGAGACCTGGCGAATGAGAATGATACCGCCTGCGCAGCAACTCATCAGTCCGTTCTTCCTCGGCGGCGAAACACTTCAGATCTCTTATCCAACCGATGAGATGAATCACGATGACAAGCTCATGAGCATGCGTGGAAACAATCCTCACTTTTCACGAGCCACCGTACACCACGAGCTCATCGCGGGTCATCATCTCCAGGGCTTTTTGAACAACCGCAATAAAGCCTATCGTAATTTCTATACGCCATTCTGGACCGAAGGATGGGCCCTGTACCAGGAGTTCGTTCTCTGGGATCTGAATTTTCCGCAAGGACCGGAGGATAAGATCGGCATGCTCTTCTGGCGGATGCATCGTTGTGCACGCATTATCTTCTCATTAAACTATCACCTGGGCCGCTGGACACCCCAGCAATGCATCGACTTCCTCGTCGACCGCGTAGGTCACGAACGCGCGAATGCCGAAGGTGAAGTCCGTCGTTCGTTTACCGGAAACTATGGACCACTCTACCAACTCGCCTACATGATCGGCGGCCTTCAGTTCTATGCCATGAAAAAAGAGTTGGTCGACAGCGGTAAAATGACCTACAAGCAATATCACGATGCCGTGATGGGAGAGAACTCGATGCCCGTCGAAATGGTCCGTGCCATCATCACCAGGCAGCCCCTCAAAAAAGATTTCAGGAGCAACTGGAGGTTCTACAACCTCGAAACAAAAAATTCTCTGCCCCCGCGCAGATGAGCTAAATCTTAAATCCTGTTTATGAAGACATCCCGCCGTTCCTTCATCAAAACTCTCTCTACAGGTTCCATTGCCGCCATGGCGATCCCCACACTCGCCCGCGCGACGGGCATTCCCGACGAGAAATACTGGGCTGACGTGAAGAGCCAGTTTCCCGTACCGTCGGGACGTATCATGTTCAACGCCGCGAACCTTTGTCCCAGTCCGCAGGCGATTCACGACACAGTTTCGTCCTATCAAAAGAGTCTCTCGCGCGACGTCTCGATGCAGTATCGTGCTGTCTTCGCTGAGCGTAGAAAGAAATCCATCGAATTACTGGCGAAGTTCATCCGCGCCGAAGCTGCCGAGGTCGGCATTACCCGCAATACCAGCGAGAGCAATTGCACCGTCGTTCACGGCCTCGACCTGAAGCCAGGTGACGAAGTCATTCTCTGGGATCAGAATCATCCTTCGAACAAGGAAGTATGGCAGAAGCGGGCGGCCCGCACGGGTATCGTGATCAAACTGGTATCCGTTCCGGCAAATCCTTCTTCGCCTGCCGAAATCCTTTCAGCGTTCGAGAATGCTTTTAATTCGAAAACACGGGTTATCGGATTCTCTCATATCTCGAATATCTCCGGCATTGCCCTTCCAGCCAAACAGATCTGTGCATTAGCCCGTTCAAAAAATGTATTGAGCTTGGTGGATGGCGCGCAAACTCTGGGATTTCATGACGTGGATGTGAAAGATCTCGGCTGCGACTTCTACACGGCCAGTACACATAAGTGGCTGATGGGCCCGCTCGAGAATGGTATTCTCTACATGCGCAAAGAACATATTGAAAAGGTATGGCCCAACATCATCGGCGGGGGATGGCACGACGGCACTACCGCGGTCGATGATAAGATCTGTTTTCTTGGTCAGCGGAATGATCCTCCGACTGCCGCGTTGCCGGAGATCATCGGGTTCCACGAAACGATCGGCCGGAATAACATCATGGAAAGGGTAGTGGCACTCAACAAGATGTTGAAGGAACAGATCAGGCAACGTATTCCGAACGCTGCATTCGTCACGCCGATATCACCGGCAATGAGCGGAGGTATCGTGATCATCAACATTCCCGGCGTCGAAGGGAAAGCAGTAGTTCAGAAGCTCTATGATACTCACGGCGTTGCTGCGGCGTATACAGGAGCTGTACGCATGTCGCCGCACATTTATAATACTGCAGACGATATCGGTCGCGTCGTCGATGCTCTTGTGAAATCTATAGCTTAATCCCTGATGAAACTAACGATTGTATTGATAGTCGCTGTATACTGCAATGCTTTCGGTCAAACCGGAAAGGGAAGCTGGATGATAGGAGGCAGTGCCAGCTTTCAACACTGGAAGTCACCTGCATTTAACGGCACCACCGGCACCGCAGTCACAGAAACCTCATCCAGCTTTTCAGTCTCACCGAATGTTGGCTATTTCATATTAAGAAACTGGGCGGTGGGGCTGTCGACATCGTTCTCAGGAATTAAGAGCGAATACACAGGTAGTTCCGGGACGTCCAACAGCCGCGAACTTGGTATATTCACTCGCTACTATTTCCCGGTGGGTAAACAATTTTTTCTCTTTTCGGAACTGTCAGGCCGGCGCGGTAGAATAGAGTCAAATTCAACTTTCACCATTGGCAGCAGTGTTCTGACATCAGAAACCGAATGGAACATTGGAAGATATAAGGCGGGAATCGGACTGGCCTGGTTTGTCTCAACAAATGTGGCCATCGAAGGCATTCTTTCTTATACAAAGGAGGACAGGAAGATTTCCAGAGAGCCGACCGACACCCAGAAGGTAACCGCTTTTAATATTGGACTACAGTTCTTTATTCGTTCAAAAAAATCTATTGATCAGTCGAATGAGTGAGTGCTAGTCTCACCATTGACTCCGACCGTATAGATCCTGTCGCACACTCCGGCGCCGAAGTCTAACGTCGACATCGAGCCGTTCGTCGTCACAGAGACAGCTCCATCAACCGGTACTTTCTTGACCCAGCCATAACATCCGCCCTTGAAGACAACTTCCTCGGTGATGTTGGCGGTATACCCGACCCCCTGCCGTGAGTTCCCCGATATGTTTCCGGTAATGCGAAGCTCACCCTTCTTCTTGGAAACATCCTCGTACGCGAAGTTCAGCAGGCCCTTCCAGGTCGACTTCGTTCCGTCCGCATAAGTGACCGACACGTTGTTGCCTTCCACGGAGGTTTTTCTTCCATTGGCAGAGCTCACAATGACGATACCGTTGTAGGTCGTGCTGTCACGCGTAAAAGCTTCAAACGTGATGGTTTCCGTTGAAGTGAATTTGATCTTATTCTTAAGGCTTACTATTATATTGAATTCGTCGGTGATCTTGCCGGTCCTCTTGTTTTTTGAATCACAAGAGCCTCCATCACCATAGTTTACAGAGATTGAACCTTTATAGATTATGCTATCTGTATGATTACGGTCGACGTTGAGCATAAGATTGACCGAAGGCGCACATCCGTAGTTGTCATGATCGCTATGTTTCACACGGCCTTCTGCAACTCCTTTATCTTCCAGCGCGCCGGCGGTGACATCCAATACTTCCTGGGTTGCGATCATCATCTGTGCATGGTCCTGCGCGGCCAGTTCGGCCTGCTGTTTACTCGACAGCTTTTTCGGGATCAGATCGTCCTGACAACCAACAAGGAACATCGCAAGGGCGAGCATCAAGATGCCTCCCTTCGTTGCCCTTCCTATCCGGTTCTTCATATATATGTGTAGATGATTGATGACCTATTAAAGTAAAACCGGGGAGAGCCAAATCCAGAAAGCCGGCCCTGACTTCCAACCATCCGAACTTAACGCTTCCCCGGTCTTACATTTATAAACGATTACCTTGGAAAACATTTTCATTGCAGGTAGATTTTGGAGGTAAAGTAACAATGTTGACGATAACCTACCGGAATAAAAAAATCCGTCTCCAAACGAGAAAAATCACCGCAAAAAACCCTGTGGGATTGTCACCACAGGTTGTGGAGTAAAGCCTCAACTGATGCCTTCCTGGAAAGATCTTCCACCAATCGCAAAGTTCTCGGTCATCGCTTTTGCTATCGCGCTGATACTAGGATTGATGAGTCTTGGTGCCGAAGGATTCGGAATATACTACGCGGTTGGGTTTGGACTTCCGGTCTCCATCGACTCACTGCGCGGCGATGCCTTCTGGCCCTCGACCATACTGGCGGGTATGGCGTGGTCGATCGGATTTCTGATCGCAGGATGGATATGCGTCAGGATACGCAGTTACAACAAGTATACGATCTGGCTCATATACGTGGCAATACTATGGATCTGGGACTACATCGTTTGGTGGGCGATTATCACTTTTAAGGTTGTACAGTAACTTCATCGTGATCGTGTCTGCGTCTTTCATCGATCGAGAACTTTCCCGCACCGAAGACTACGAAAACGATCGTTATAACGAGAACTGCAAGAGACACCTCAAGCTCCATGTGATTGCCCAGGCTCAGAAAACCCTTCGGGTAGTTTACAAAGACGATCGCGCCGAGCAATATCGGTATCTGTATCACGCAGACGATCCTCGTAAACAAGCCCACCACGATCAGCGGGCCACCCAACAAGTGAGCGAAAACAATGTAATGAGCCAGCGAGGCGCCGGTGAACACCATGTTCACACTTTCCGCCGTGGATTCCAGCGCTTCCAGGTTCATCATGAACTCAATGCCCTTAAAAGTGATGAAAACACCGAGAACAATCCTGAAGAAGTCGAGCCAACCGGGGCGGTGAGAATTTCCCCAACCCTCAATATTTGTGATTACACTCATATTTTTGTGATTTGGTCTCTACAAAGTTTAACGAAAAAAGAGGGGAAAGTCAATGAGATTCTTTGATCTCATATTTGTAACTATCTCACATTCAACGATCAAAAGTTGATTTCACCGAAACGGGAAGCAATTCGAAAGGCAGATGTTGACATGCTTTTTGCTCGTGGTTAGGTTCGCGGTTTAATGGAATTTTTAAAAGGATAAGTATGAGGAAATTGATGGTGTTTGGTGTGGCCTTGCTCTCTGTGTCGTTGGTAGCCGGTCAGTCTCGAGAGGCTCTTGAAGGTAATCATACCCTAAATGAGCGTTATGAGATCATGAAGGACAAGGCAGAGTCGTACACTGATTATAAAGTTATTAGAAACGCCATCCTCGACGGTGTGTGGAAGATCAACATGGACTCGCTGGCCAAGGTGAAAACAGACCTTCGTACAGCCAACAGCACTATCGCGAAGCTTAACGGCGAGATCAAGGGCGCAGCCGACAAGGTTAAAGAGGCCGAAACCTCCCTCCAGCAGTCAGCCTACGAAAGAACGCACATGGAGGTACTCGGTATACCCATCGCAAAAAGTGTTTTTGTTACCACGGCCCTCATTGTTGTAGGCGCCCTGGTGATAGCCTTACTGACGGCCTTAAGCACCTTCAACATGCTCCGCCGCTCCAATCGCGAAAAAGAGCTCACCATCCACGGTATCATGTCTGAGTTCGATTCATTCAGGAAAAAAGCCCTTGAAAAGGAAGTGAAGATTTCACGAGAGTTGCAAAGTGAGAGGAATAAACTCTCGGCTATCGGCAAGAATAATTGATTGAGTTAAAAGTTAATAGTTAAAAACTAAAAGTTGGTGTGTCTGAACTTTTAGCGCTTAGCCTTCAACGTTTAGCCATTAACTTTTAGTTTTTAACTCTACTGATAGATCCTCACGTAGTCGACCTCCATTCTTTGAGGCCAAATAGACTCGTCAACTCCCTTCGCCCCACCCCAGTTTCCTCCAACGGCGACGTTCATGATTAGGTGAAACTTCTGATCGAAAGGCCACCCGTTGAAATCATCAGCGGGATTGCGCGGAACAGAGTGATACATCTTATCGTCTACATAAAAGTCAACACGGTCCTTGGTCCAGTCGACAGCATAGACGTGGAAGTTGTCCATCGCATCGGCAACAGTGACCTTTCCTTCCAATTGTGTTCCTTTAATGTGATTGTATTTTCCTGAGTGAAGTGTGCCGTGAACGATGCCCGGGTCGTAGCCCACATGTTCCATAATATCTATTTCGCCGCTCTCGGGCCATCCGCCATACTTCCATTCTGTCGATAGCATCCATATAGCCGGCCATGTACCTCTTCCTTTCGGGAGCTTTGCCCTGATCTCGATGCGGCCATACAACCAGTCACCCTTTGTTTTCGAAATGATCCGGGTGGAGGTGTAATCTTTAGTGCCTTTTTTTTCTTTGACGGCTTCAATGATCAACATTCCGTCCTCTATACGAACGTTCTTTGGATCGTCTGTATAATATTCCAGCTCGTTGTTGCCCCACCCGCATACGTCCGGGCATCCGTCGCCCATATCGTAACCCCATTTTGTATCGTCGGGCTTGCCTGGTTTATCAAATTCGTCTGACCAAACGAGTTTTCGTCTGTCGGTCTGTTCGGCGCAGGAGAGAAACGCTGCTATGATCAGTAAATACTTCATAACCCAATATCAAATTAATTTTTCAGAACTTGTAACTAACCCCACGACAGGCGGTTAACCTGTTCGAAAACGAGCAAAAACCTATTTTCCGGCTTTGGAAGCACTTTCAGATAACGCTTTAATGATTGCAGTGCGTGATGGCGATACGGGTCGTCTTGGGCTACTCTTCGAGCGCTACAAAAGGCCGTTGTACGGTTTCTTTTACGGAATGAACAGGAACCAGGAGCTGAGTGAAGACCTGGTACAAAACACCTTCTTCAGGATCTTGAAATACCGTCATCTTTTCCGCGGTGAAGGCGACTTCAGAACATGGATGTTTCATATAGCGCGAAATGTGAGTCATGACCATTTCCGTAAAGACAAACTGAAGTGGAAGGAGTCGCTCGAGAGCTGGCAGAACAAACTCGGTCACGAAGAGAATCGGGAAGGGGAGATGCAGCTCACGGAGACGAATGCAATGCTGTCGATGGCCATGGACAGGTTACCACAGGATAAAAAAGAGGTACTCCTCCTCAGCAAATACCAGGAGAAGAAGTACAAGGAAATAGGAGAGATCATCGGGTGCTCCGAAGGTGCCGTAAAAGTGAAAGTGTTCAGGGCATTGCAGGAACTGAAGGTGATCTATCAACAACTCGAGAAAACGATGTAGACGATGACGAGATGACGAGGTGAAGACGTGACGATGAGGTGTGAATAACGGATAAAGAGTAACGAAAATGGAACAGAACAAGATTGATGAATTGGTTGCGAAGTACAACGAAGGACTCACAGACCCTTCAGAGGTACAGCAGTTGGAACGGCTGATCGAAGAAGGCATGGTGGAGCTCACGCAGCTGCGCAGCCTCGACCGGCTCGAAGAGCAGCTGCTCGCTGTCGAGTCGCCCGCAACCTCCCTCGCCATGGATGATAAGTTCTATGCCATGCTGATAAAAGAGAAGAAGAAGGAAACAACTTCAGATTTCTTCTCGATGCCTTCGTGGAGCTGGCTCGCGCCCAGGCTTGCGTTTTCCGTCGCTCTTATTGTCGCCGGATTCGCTGGCGGATATTTCAGCACAGCAAATCAGACCTCCAACGTGGAGCAGCTCACAGCACAGGTCGCCGCGCTGAAGGAAACTATGATGTTGGCGCTTCTCGAGAAGGAATCGGCCACCGATCGCCTTAAAGCGGTGAGCCTCACCAGCGGGATGGACCAGGTAAGCCAGAAAGTTACTGCCGCATTGTTTCAAACGCTCAACAACGACCCTAACGTGAACGTACGTCTTGCCGCACTCGAAGCCCTTACACCTTATTCGAAAGACGGAAAGGTGAGAGCAGAGCTCGTCCGCGCCATCGGAAGGCAAGAGTCGCCCTTCGTGCAGGTCGCATTGGCCGAGCTGATGGGCATGTTACAGGAAAAGAAATCGGTAATGGAATTCGACAAGATCCTCAAGGATGAGAGAACTCCAGTCGAAGTGAAGAATAAGATCAAGGAAAGTATCAACGTAATGATTTAAAAAGAATCAACAATGAAGAAGGTTTTAATAACACTTTGTGCCTTTGTACCCGGAATGTTACTGGCACAATCGTTCTCGGAAAAGATCACCCGCGAGCTCCAGTTCGAGAAGAAGACTGCCGCATCCACACTGATCATACTGAATATAGACGGATACGTGAGGGTGGAAGGCCACTCGGGCGACAAAGTGATCGTGGAAGTGAACAAACAGATATACGGAAAGACCGACGCCCGCGTAGAAAAGGGTAAAGCCGAAATACAGCTCGGTGTCGTAGACAGGGCAGATACCATTATTCTCTACGTGCAGGGTATCTGCAATGATTTCGGAAGGCAACGTAAGAACAACTGGCACACGAAATACGGCGGTTGGGGTTACAACTGGAACAACAACTGCAACGGCGGCGAGTGTAACAAAGACTACGATTGGGAAATGGACTTCACTATCAAGGTACCACTGGGTATCAACGTGCTTGCCTCGACCGTGAACGACGGCGACATAGAGATCAAGAACGTGACCGCATACAATCTCGCGGAGAATGTGAATGGAAGCATCCGTCTGGAGAACATCTCCGGCGGAGGAACCTACGCATCGACCATCAACGGCGACGTGGATGTGGATTACACGAAAAACCCCAGCGCCGAATGCAGGTATTATTCACTGAACGGCGACGTGAACGTCCTGTTTGCGAAAGGGCTGGCAGCCAACGTGGGCTTCGAGAGCTTCAACGGCGACCTGTTTACCAATTACGAAAACCTGACCACAATGCCGGCAGAAATGCAAAAAGCGAACAAAGGCAAAGGAGTTAGTTACAAGCTGGGCGGAAGTCGGTTCAAGATCGGCACCGGCGGCGTGTTCCTCGACTTCGAAACATTCAACGGGAATGCATATATAAAAGAAAAGTGAAAAGTGAAAAGTTAGTAGTGAATAGTTAAAAAACAGATTATGAAAAATAGAATCAATAGATGGAGTTGGGTAGCAGCGATGATGATGTTACTTACGTCGGCAGCAGCTTTTGCCCAGGACTCCGGAGAGATACCCATCCCCCTCAGTGATCCCTCCAAACGAACAAAGCTCAAAGTACATATCAACTACGGATCCATCATCGTCAAGGGAACGGCGAGAAAAGACATCCTGGTGAAATACACGCAACGCGGCGACGACAACGATAACGACAATGACAACCACGATGATAATAAAAATAAAAGCAAGGGCGACACCCGCGGTGGACTCAGAAGGATCGGCGGTGGTACCCTCGACCTGGAAGTATCGGAAAACGCGAACTTCGTGAAGGTGCAATCGGACTCATGGAACAACAAGTGTAACCTGGTTATCGAAGTACCGTCGGGAGCAGATATGAATATCCATACTTACAACGACGGAGATATCGAAGTCAGTAACGTCCAGGGTGAGATCGAGCTCAATAACTACAACGGTGAGATCACCGCGGATAATGTCTCGGGATCGGTTGTAGCAACAACATACAACGGCGAGATCAAAGTCAGCTTCGAAAAGATCACGGACGGTGCACCGATGTCATTCGTCACCTACAACGGTGATATCGACGTCACCTTCCCCTCCACGCTGAAGGCATCCCTCAAGATGAAGACACAGCAGGGAGAGATCCTCACCGGGTTCGACGTAAAGCTCACGCCCGTGAACCCCGTGATTAAGGACACCAAGTCAGGCGGAACGTATAAAGTCACCTTGGATGAATGGGTGCGGGGCGAGATCAACGGCGGCGGCCCCGAGTTCATCATGAGGAACTACAACGGCGATATACTTGTAAGAAAGAAATAGTCCACTCATATAGTGATTTGTCAAAGGCCTCTTCGGAGGCCTTTTTCTTTCTATCAAAATCCATTACCTTTTGAAACCTAAAATCTTGTCAAAACATGAATCTTAACACTAAGGCTCAACAGCAGAACACCTATGATGCTATCGTCGTCGGGACGGGTATCAGCGGAGGCTGGGCGGCGAAAGAACTGACGGAAAAGGGACTCAAAACCCTCGTATTGGAGAGAGGACGGATGGTGGAGCACCCTAATTATCCCACCGCGACGTTGGACCCCTGGCAATTTCCCAATGGAGGACGTCCCACAGTAGAAGATCTCAAGAACCAGTTCAAGCAAAATCGTACAGGCTATACCGTTCACCAGTCGACCAAACATTGGTTCGTGAACGACCTCGAAAATCCTTATACGGAAAAGGAAGGCAAGCGCTTCGACTGGATGCGCGGATACCACGTAGGCGGCCGTTCTATTGTGTGGGGACGCCACAGCTATCGCTGGAGCGACCTGGATTTTACAGCTAATGCCAAAGACGGCCTCGCTGTCGACTGGCCCGTTCGCTACGCCGACATCAAGCCATGGTATGATTATGTGGAGACTTACATCGGCGTAACCGGCCAACCGGAAAACCTGCCCCAGCTCCCGGACGGAGTTTTCCAACCCCCGATGGAAATGAACTGCCTGGAAAAGGAAGTGCGTAAAGTGACCATGGAAAAATTCGGCCGCGTGATGACCATCGGACGGATCGCTCACATCACCGACAAGCTCACACATGATAAGAGCCCGCAACGCGGCAGCTGCCAATACCGCAACCTTTGCAGCCGCGGTTGCCCTTACGGAGCATACTTCAGCTCCAACTCATCGACACTGCCCGCTGCAACGCTTACCGGCAACATGACCCTGAGGCCTAACTCGATCGTTCATGAGATCATTTATGACGAAAAAGCAGGAAAGGCCACCGGTGTTCGTGTACAGGATGCCGAGACCGGCGAGCAAATTGAATTCTCCGCGAACATCATCTTCCTCTGCGCGTCGACCATGGGATCGGCATACATCATGCTGAACTCTACTTCGAACCGGTTCCCTAATGGTTTCGGTAATGACAGCGGTGAGCTCGGACACAATATTATGGACCACCACCTGGGCGTCGGTGCGCAAGGTGAGTACGACGGCTTCGAAGATCAGTACTACTCCGGTCGTCGTGCCAACAGCCTGTATGTTCCCCGTTTCCGGAACATAGGCAAAGAAAAGCGTGATTACCTGCGCGGTTTCGGATACCAGGGCGGTGCAAGCCGACAGGCCTGGTCGCGTATGGTCGCCGAAATGAGTATCGGTAAGGCCCTCAAAGACGAAGTTATCACACCGGGCAAGTGGAGTATGGGTCTCGGCGGGTTCGGTGAGATTCTGCCATACCATGAAAACATGGTGGAGATCAACAAAGACCTGAAAGACAAGCATGGTTTACCCACGCTCACGTTCGACACTACATTCAGGGACAACGAATTCAAGATGCGTAAGGACATGGCCAACGACGCAGCCGAAATGCTCGAAGCGGCCGGCCTCAAGAATGTGAAGCCTTACGACCGCGAAAGCCAGCACGGTATTGGTCTCGGTATCCACGAAATGGGAACAGCGCGTATGGGCAAGGATCCGAAGACATCTGTGCTGAATAAATACAACCAGGTTCATGCCGCCAAGAACGTGTTCGTCACCGACGGTTCGTTCATGACGTCAGCCGCCTGTGTAAATCCTTCGCTCACCTACATGGCATTCACGGCCCGCGCGGTCGACTATGCGGTGAACGAGCTCAAAAAACAAAACATCTAGACGCAACTCTGTATAAGACTTATGAACAGAAGAGAAGCATTACAACGTGCAGCCTGGGTACTGGGCTACACCATTGCAGTCCCGACACTATCGGGCGTACTCAAAGGGTGCAAAGCCAAGCCCGAGCTGGCGTTCACTCCGACATTCTTCAAGCCCGAACAGGCTTCGCTCATTGCGGAACTGTCCGAGATCATCATCCCGAAGACCGATACGCCCGGCGCGAAAGAGGCTGGGGTACCCAGTTTCATCGACCAACTGGTTCGCGATTGTTACAAAAAGGAAGACCAGGATAATTTTCTGAAGGGCCTCGAAGAATTCGACAAAGGCGCAAAAGATGCATATGGTGATGCATTCCTCGACCTCGATCCCGATAAGCAGGTGGAATATGTCACCAAGGTCCACAACGATATGCTCGCTGCTACCAAGGGTGTCGACATGAGAGACAAGCCTCGTCCCTTTATGCATTCTATGAAGGAGCTTACCGTCGTTGGTTTCTTTACATCGGAGCCTGGCGCTACTCAGGTGCTGCAGTACGTAGCGGTACCCGGTGCATACAAGGGATGTATTCCCTTGGCTGAAGTAGGAAAGACCTGGGCAACGTAGTCGCCTAGGAAGACATCCGGCGGTTAAAGAACGGCCGGAGAACGGTCCTGTCTAACAGGATAAAAGCTAAAACAATATTCAACAAGATCAGGCCGTCCATGAGCCATTTCCCATTAAGGGGAATGGTTCGTTGAAGGTTTTTCGTTAGCTCTACATCGGGCAGCCGCTCAAGAGAGATCGTTGCGTTGGAGGCATCGAAAACTCCGGTGCTCACCAGGATGGTCAGGATCGTGACCGCTACCACCGTACCAAACAGCAGAAAAAGTCCGTTGCGTGGCGATAGCCCTGTCGCTACCGGCATGGAGTGGAGGTTCATCATCACCCGGTGGGTGAAGTTGGATGAAGGTGATTCGAGCTTGTTCTTGCTGAGAACTTTTTCGATCACATGCAGCTCATCGTCGTTGTTGTCTGGTTTCTCCGGGTTGTGCATTGTCACAAAGGTATCACAAAGTTAATGCTTCTTTTTTCAGTATCACTTTCAGCTCGTCGGCCAGTCTTTGGCGGGCTCTGTGAATGCGTACTTTTACAGTATTCACATTCTGCCCCATCAGGTCGGCCACTTCTTCCAGCGAGAATTCTTTAATGTAGAACAGCTGGATAGCCAGCTGGTCTGATTCGTTCAATTTCTTCAGGGCCAGGGCGACAAACACCTGTTTGTCGTCGCGCTCAATGGCCGCGTCGGCGCGTTCGGGGTTTTCGATCTGTCTATTTTCGATACCCTCCGTGATCAGTTTCCCTTTCCTTTTGTAACTGATCGCTGTATTGAAAACGATACGGTACAGCCACGTGCTGAAGCGAGCCTGGCGGTTGAAATTTTTCAGGTAATTAAATGCCTTTATGAAGGCGTCTTGAGCTATTTCTTCCGCTTCGGATTTGTCGATCACGATCTTCACGGCGATTGTATAGGCGTACGATTTGTACTGGTCGACAAGCTCTGCATAGCAACGTTCCTCACCGGCCAGGATACGGTCGATCAGCCTATTTTCTTCCTGAAGTGTGATCACGGGTCTTTGACGCCAATTGTTAGTGTCAAGTTACATAAAGATATTATGCATAATTTCGGACTACCGTGTAACGTGGCCGGAAACCGTCGCGTCATAGAGGCAAATCAACAATTGTATGCACATCGAAGGAGTACTTGGAATCATGCTTCCCATCATCATCACCCTGGGAGCATTCGTAATGATAGTCTACATCAGGAAGTTCGAAAACATCGAACGAATGGCTATTATTGACAAGGGCTTGAGCCCAGACTTGTTCAAGAGGGACAAAAAGGCAAACCCCTCGCCGGTGTTAAGGTGGGCGTTGCTGCTGATCGGCTCCGGAACGGGTTTAATGCTCGGCTATTTCTTCGACGATATCTTCCGGATGGGAGAGGTCGCTTATTTCTCTTCGTTGCTGATATTCGGTGGACTAGGCCTGTTGATCGCTTATGTAATTGAGGAAAAAAAGGCGAGACCACAGAGTTGATTTAGATCCGTCTCAATTCACAAGACTGAAATTGGTGAAGAAGAAATAGGAGAACAGGAAGATGATGAGCAGACAAACGATATCCAGCACAATGCCTCCTTTGACCATGTCTTTCATTTTGATGTGACCACTCGAAAATACGATCGCATTGGGCGGGGTGGATATCGGGAACATGAACGCGCAGCTGGCTGCAAATGTCACCGGGAGAGCAAGGATATAGGGATCGAAGTTCAACCCTTTGGCGATACCGAATACAACGGGTACGAAGATGGTCACAAGAGCAACGTTGCTCATGAATTCCGTCAGGATGATAGACGCCAGTGTGAGAATGAACATCATTTCCCAGATGGAAACACCTTGAAGGCCGGCAATGGAATCGCCGATACCCTTAATGATCCCGGTGGACTCCATTCCTTTTGCCAAAGCAATCCCGCCACCGAATAAGATCAGTATCCCCCACGGAAGTCTTTTCGTATCGTCCCAGGAGATCAGGAACTCGTTGGATTTGAAGTTAACAGGGACCAGGAACATCAATACGCCGCCGGTGATCGCAATGTTAGTGTCGTTGAAGATCTCGGCGCCGAGGCTGGAGTTCAACTGTTGCTGGAAGATCCAAAAGGATGATGTGAGGGCGAAGACAAGCAGTGTCAGTCTTTCTTCTTTTCTCATCGGGCCGAGCTCGCGCAGCCTGTTGGCGATGAGCGCTTCCGAGCCTTCGATCTTCGGAAGGTTGTTGGGAAACAAGAACCGCGTGATCATCCAGTAACAGGCAAACAACGTAGTCACGGAAAGGGGAACACCGACGATCATCCAGCGAAAGAACGAGATGTCCTGGTTGTAGAATTCTTTTGCGAAGCCGGCGAACACAACGTTCGGAGGTGTACCAATGATGGTAGCCATGCCGCCGAGGCTCGCCGCATAGCCGATGCTCAACATCAATCCTAACGCGAAGTTCTTCTCTCCTTTGCTCAAATTTTCTCCGCCGGGGCTGTCTTTTCTTCGAAGGAGCTGGATCACCGACACCCCGATGGGCAACATCATCAGCGCCGTGGCAGTGTTACTGATCCACATGCTGATCAGGCCGGTGGATAATGTGAAACCGAGAATGATGCCATTACCCGACGTGCCGGTAAGACGAATGAGATTGATCGCTATTCGTTCGTGCAGGTTGTGTTTCTCCAACGCGAGGGCGATCATAAAGCCACCCATGAAAAGAAAGATCGCCGGGTTAGCAAACGGCGCCGCCGTTTCGCTCATGCTCATGATACCTAATGCGGGGAAGAGGATGAGTGGGACCAAAGCCGCCACAGGATTCGGCACCGCCTCCGTGATCCACCATGTGATCATCAGTACGCCAACTGCCATCACCTTGGTGGCGCCGGGAGCAATCAGGTTCGGATCGACAAATATCAGTATGATCAGGAACAGCGCGGGACCCAGGAAGAATCCTGTCCGCCGGAGGGTTGAGGGAGTCGAGGCTTCGGACATGCAATTACTGGCCTGTAAATAAAACAAAAAGCGGGAAAACCCCGCCGTGTATTATTTCCAGCCGCTAAAATCAGCCGCGGTCATCCCCGCCCTGACCTTTTGGATTGGCAGGCTTCACCACGATGGTTCTTCCGTCGAGCTCCGTCTCATTCAAAGCGGCGATAGCCCTGTTGCCTTCATCATCGTTGGGCATTTCAACAAAACCGAAACCTTTGGAGCGCCCGGTTTCGCGGTCTTTAACGATTTTTGCTGACGCAACCTGCCCGAATTGGGCAAATGCCTGTTCCAGGTCTTCTGACCTGGTCTTGAAATTCAGTCTGGCGACGAAAATATTCATAACCTGAGGGGTGGGTAAACAGTGTTACCTAAGATAATAAAAATTTTTCAAGACTATTCTAATCTAGGTGCGTGCTATAAGCTCTTTCGCATTCTGAATAGCAGAGGCCGAAGGCTTTGCGCCACCGATCATTTTAGCGATCTCTTCAACCCTTTCGGATTCATTGAGTTTTTTAATGGAACTCACTGTTTTTTTTGAGGTACTGTTCTTGAAAACGTAGTAGTGGGCATCACCCTGTGCAGCGATCTGGGGAAGATGGCTGATGGATATTACCTGGTGGCTTTGCGCCATCTCTTTCATCAGCTTGCCCAGGCTAATGGCGATCTCGCCCGATACGCCCGTATCGATCTCATCGAGGACAAGCGTTGGCATCGCCGTCTTTTCGGCCATAATGTATTTGAGGCAGAACATAAGCCTGGAAAACTCTCCTCCCGAAGCAACCTGAGCTAACGGACGAACATCGATGCCTTTGTTAGCCGAGAAGAAGACTTCCACGTTGTCTTTTCCGGTCGACCCGGCGGCAACGGTCTCGGCGTCGATCTTCACT
Organism: Cyclobacteriaceae bacterium; assembly: GCA_035318625.1. GTDB lineage: Bacteria > Bacteroidota > Bacteroidia > Cytophagales > Cyclobacteriaceae > ELB16-189. The sequence continues at coordinate 38,092 of DATHEL010000007.1, read as the reverse complement.
TTCGCGTCAGGTATTCCGAGCTCTTTCAACAATGAGGTCATCTGCCTGGCAAGAGGACCGAATGCCTTTTGACGTGCCTTGCTGAGCCCGTCGGCTTTCAAATCAAGATCTTCCCCGGCTTGCGATGTTTTTTGTTTGAGGCTTGCCAGCATCGAGTCGAGGTTGTTTACTTTTTGTGACCTCATTTCGAGGTCTTCCTGTATTTTCAGCAGCTCCGTTACATTGTTGACGCGATGTTTCTTGAACAAATGGTAGAGTGCACTCAGCCTTTGACTGACTTCTTCTCTGCGGGTTTCGTTGAACTCTACATTTCCTTCTTCACTTTCAACTTCTTTAAGGATATCATCCAGCTCTATCTTGAGGCTTTCTATTCTTTTAAATAGTGTTTGATAGGATGAAGCAAAAGAAGAGATCGCATTCAGGTGATTTCTGACCTCACCCAGCATTGTGCTCACCGAGTATTCCGATGTCCCCAGCGCCTGTATGGAAAAGTTCAGTTTACTTTTGATCTCCTCGGCGTTCTCCTGGACCTTCATCTCCGACTCGAGCTTCTCCTGTTCGGTTTCCACGAACGAAGCCTTCACGAGCTCGTCCAGCTGAAATTTTACGTAGTCGGCTTCCTGCTTCAATGCAGTCGACTCCGCGAGAAGAACTTCGTATTCCTGTTTGGTTGTTGTAAACGCAATCCACTGACTTTCGTATTGTTCGAGTATCTTCTGATTGCCTGCATAGGCGTCGATGAGCTTCAACTGAAATGATCTCGATCCGAGCTCGAGTGTTTCGTGCTGTGAATGAACGTCCATCAACCGGGATGTTATCCGTCGCAAAACCTCCAGCGTAACGGGCGTATCGTTGATGAAGGCGCGGCTTTTTCCATTGGCGCTGATCTCTCTTCGTATTACCGTCCGTGTTTCGTAGTCGAGGTCTTCTGTTTTAAAAAGCTTTTGGAGCTTGTAGGACGCCAGGTCGAACTCGGCTTCGGTCACACACTTCTCGCTTTCATCCCACAGCACCTTGGTGTCTGCGCGGTTTCCCAACAGCAGGCCAACGGCCCCGAGCATGATCGATTTTCCCGCGCCGGTTTCCCCCGTGATCACGTTCAGTCCGGCAGCAGGCTCCATTTCCAGGTGCTGAATAAGAGCATAATTTTTTATCGTGAGCTGTTTGAGCATCAGAAAGCCTAAGATGCAATATAATTTTTTTCCTGGTACAGGGTACAGCGTACACAGTTCAGGGTACAGGGTACAGGGTACAGGGATCTGGCCTTCCCGGTTCGCAGGCCTCAACACTGTACCCTGTACCCTGAACCCTGTACGTTTTAGTTACTAATAATCTTCTGGTAAATATTCCGCTTCGGATCGATCGAAGTGAGGATGTCGTACGCCTCCCGCCTGACGGTCAGGTTGCCTTCCGAAAACACGTTGACGAGCTCTGCGGCCTTCGCATCAAAAAACGTCACTATAAAAATGGAACTGGGGTTGATGGTCCAGACCTTTTTCACATTCCGGAGTACATCCAGGACGATCGTTCGGGCTTCGTCGGGCTGCTTCGAATAATTGTCGAGGGCCAGCCTGTGATAGCGATAGGTGTTCTTGCGAAGCTCGGTGTTCTGCGGATTGTTCAGGCTTTCGATCAGGGCGTACCGGCTGCGGTTGCTACCCAAAGACTGCCACCCGGGCCTGTTCGAAGGCTGAGCGTTGTTCACTACCGTCAATGCTTTCTGGAAGTATGGATTGCCACCCAATTCACCAAAGGAATCATAGTCAAAGCCCAGAACGATGTAAGCGTAGAATGCCAGCATCGAAGTCAGGTTGGTGATGTATGCGTTATCGTTGTATTCGAGGGGAAGAGACTCGATGTATTCGAACTCCCATTCGCGGTCGGCGAAATTCAGGAGTACGGTTTCATAGTTGCTGGCGAATATGGGCCGAGCCGCCGTGATCTGCACACTGGCTATGAAGCTTCCGATCGACGGCATCTTGCTGATGTTGAGAAATATGGAACAGTTGATCCGTTCATAGTTCTTGTACGAATCGTTGGTCCACTTACGGGAGTTCAGGAAGTTGGCAAACGAGCGCTCCATATCCTTGAACACGGTCCTGTCGGTGGTCTGGATCTGGTCTGCGTTCACGGTCACCTTAAAGTTGAGCTCCTGTGCACAAACAGGCATCGCTGCAACCAGCATCACCATTACTCCAATCAGTAAACCCTTACGCATGGCCATTCTCAATAATAGCATTAACGATGTCGCCGGCAACTTCTTTCTTACTTTTCAAACTAAATTCCTTCACGAGCTTATTGTGGCCCATGATGGTGATCTTGTTGGTATCGTGACCGAAGCCGGCTCCGGTGTCCTGTAAGGAATTCAATACAATGAGGTCGAAATTCTTGGAGCTGAGCTTTTTCTCGGCGTTGGACTTTTCGTTCTCGGTCTCCAGGGCGAACCCTACGATGACCTGGTCGGCTCTTTTGAGCTTGCCCAGCTCGACGGCGATGTCATATGTCCTGGTGAGCTCCAGGGTCAGCCCGCCTTCGCCTTTTTTGATCTTCTGATCGGCTTTCACTGCGGGACGGTAGTCTGCCACGGCGGCAGAGAGTACCGTGATGTCGGTACCGGGAAAGATCGACATGCACGCATTGTACATCTCTTCGGCGCTGGTAACACGAGTGATCTGTATGTTGGGATGGACGGCTTCAAGGTGTGTCGGCCCCGAAACCAGCTCCACCTTGGCTCCACGGGAAGCCAGCGCTTCCGCAATGGCATAACCCATCTTCCCGCTCGAGTTGTTTCCAATAAAACGCACGGGGTCGATGGCTTCGTGGGTAGGACCGGCGGTTACAAGAGCCTTTTTGCCCTTCAGCATCCCGCTGGTCGCAAAATGAATGGTGAGTTGATGTACGATCTCTTCGGGTTCCGCCATCCGGCCAATGCCGATCAGTCCGCTGGCGAGTTCGCCGAACCCCGGTTCCAGCATCCTCACGCCGAAACTCTTAAGCTTCGAAATATTTTCCTGCGTGGCGGGATGTTTCATCATGTCGAGGTCCATCGCCGGGGCAAAAAACACCGGGCACCGTGCCGACAGGTAACAGGCCATCAGGAGATTGTCGCAGAGGCCGTTGGCCATCTTCGCGATCGTATTGGCAGACGCGGGCGCGATCACCATCGCGTCGGCCCAAAGACCAAGCTCGACGTGGTTGTTCCACTCGCCGGAATCTTCTTTCAGGAATTTTGTGCAGACAGGATTTTTCGAGAGCGTCGAGAACGTCAACGGCGTTACGAAATCCAACGCGGCCGGGGTCATTACCACCTTCACTTCGGCCTCCTCTTTGACGAGAAGGCGCGTGAGCACCGCCGCCTTGTAGGCAGCAATACTTCCGCTTACGCCGAGAAGAATTTTCCTGCCCTTAAGCATTGGACGTGAATTAAGCTTCCGGTTTGGACTCTTCAGTCTCGCTACGCATGCGGTACATCAGCTTGTTCTCGAGGAACTCCTCGATAGCGGACGATGTAGGCTTGGGCATACGCTCGTAAAACTTGGAGATCTCGATCTGCTCACGGTTCTCGAAAATTTCTTCCAGGTTATCTACCGTAGTCGCGAACTCAGCAAGTTTACCGCTCAGTTCTTCCTTGATGTTGATAGCAATCTGACGTGCGCGCTTCGATATCACCACTACAGATTCGTAAATGTTTCCTGTCGGTGCAGCGATCTTCTCCAAATCGCGCGTTACAATAGACGGTTGGGCTGCCATAACTGATTATTAAGAATTAGTGTTTGTTTTCAATTTAACCTTCGATCGCATGAGGGCTTCGGAATACATCTTCTGACCCTCTTTAACGAACCTGCTGCTCGGATAAGAATCTATCAGCTCCTGGTAAAGTTCCGCGGCTGCCTGGAACCGCTTGGGCTGGAGAGATTCAAAGCTCCGTTCTGCGTACTGGTACTGCGCTACAACCTTCAGGTATGCTATCTCCTCAAGGTATTTCGAGTCGGGAAAGTTCTTCCTGAAATTATCGAATGCAATGATCGATGCCTGGTAGCTGCGAAGCTTCAGGTACTGCCTTGCATTTTCAAATCCCTTCTCCTCCAACTTGTCGTGACATATTGTGATCACCTCGGTGGCACGATCGAGGAACTTGCTGTCCGTGTATTTGTTCAGGAAAACCTGCATGGCATCCATCGCCTCTATCCCTTCCGACTGATCAAGGTTTGAAGAGGGAGCCGAGGTATAAAGAGAGTAGGCATACATGAAGTGCGCTTCTTCAGCCAGCTGACTCCTTCCGTAAGTTTCATAAAAGGTCCTGAACTGGTTCGACGCCAGCAGGTAGGTCTTTTCGTTGTACTGGCAATACGCGAGGTAGAATTCCACCTTTTCGCCTTCCGGGAGACCCCGTACGATGGGCAAAATGTCTTCGAACAGGATGGAGGCGCGGTAGTAGTCTTTTTTCGCGTAATAGTTCAGTCCGGCCTCATACCGTACCCGCCAGTCTTCGCTTTTCTGGATGTGCCGGAACTTGCTGCAGGAAGCGGCCAGAATCACGAGAGCGATCCAAAAGGGAGCCTTGATTAGAGTTCTGAACTGCATAAGCCTGCAAATATACGAAATGTTCAGGGTTTTAGGTTCGGGGTTCTTGGTTCTAAAGTTAACACACAATTCGGGGTTCTTCCGGAGCATGGAGATGGACATGAGGTTAGGAATGGAGTTAAGATTTCTCCATAAACGCTGAAAATCGAAACTGAGTGTGATGTGAACCTTGAGCCTCGAACCGTTATTTCCTGACGATCATTTTACGAGTTAAGACTCCATTATTATCCAAATACAGCGTATAAAAATAGATCCCTGTTGCCAGGTCCTCTGCCGGTATCTTGATCTTGGTCTCGAAGGTTGGGAGCTCGGTCTCGTTCATTGTCCGGCCGAGGATATTGTGGATCACCACTTTAGCCTTCACGGCCTCGTTGTGGATCGTGTAATCGATGAACGCCAGGTCGGATACCGGATTGGGGTAAACGTCGTGGATTGTGATGTCTTTTGACTGGAAAACAAGGGTTTTTCCACGTTTTTCCTCGATGCTGACCGATACGTTATGTTCTACGGCCGCCGATGGATTCCCTCGCGGGAAAACTTCGAATTTGAAGCTGTTCTGACTGATCAGCATGCCGGTCTCCAGGGTGTAAGCGAGGCCTTCCAGTGTCTCACCGGGCTCCAGTCGTTTCGAGAACTCGTCCATGCCATGGTCCAGGCAATCCTTCCCAATACAGAAGTAGCCCTTCTGGGAAGTCCCCATGTCGGAGTATACTTTTCGAATGATGTAAAACTGAGCTTTGTCGGAAGTATTCTTGATGCGAAGGGGGATGGCGAGAGTCTCATTCACCGATCCTGAATAGGCGTCTTGCCGGTCGATAAACTCAATGCTCTGCTGTGCAAAGCACGAGGACCATCCCAACACAAACACACATATCAGTCGGCACAATCTCATAAAGACACACTGATTCAATGGAAAATATAACGGAAAAAGGAGGGGGGTCCTAAACTTTCAAAAAAAATAGGGGTTAGCGTGGGCAATTTTCCCCACGGCCAATTCGTTACGGCCGTTTTTTCGGGGGAACAGCGTCTCCTTTTGCGGGACTGGGTCGTGTTTTCACGACATCTTCGCGGACGGGGCGTGCTTTTTCCTGCCAGGTGAAACCCTTCAGCTTTTCCTGATCCCGCAGGAGCTCGTGCGGCGGAATGAATTGCGCGTCAGGTTTCTCGTAAGCGGTGAAGTTGTCTATCTGCCCGTTGATGAAGTTGATCTTCATGTTGCTGCAGATCATTTTATTCATGCCGCTCACGTACACGATCTTAAGTATCAAGGAGTCGAGGTTTTTTTCTTCCTCTTGTAGTACGTAGTAAATGCTCTCGCCATTTCCATCCACATCGACATGGTGAATGGTTTTGTTGGCGAACCAGGCAGTCATCTTACGGCCTTTCATCTGGTTGAAGTTCTGCAGGCTGTCCTGCGACGCCACGAAGGAGTTGGCGATCAGATAAACCTTATCCACTGTTTCGTTTTTCAGGGCCACCTTGATGGTATCGCCGGTCATTTGATTTTCATTGGTCCAGAGAACAGGTTTCTCGTACATAAACAGCAACGAATCGCTCATGAAGTAAGCAAGCGAGTCGGCCTTGCCCTGAAGGTTTGACTTGAAGATCTTGACGTTCGGGTATGCGAGCATCCGTTTCGTAGCGGGATTGTTACTCTCGATGGACACCAATGTATCGGCCGACAGGAAGAGCGTGTCCCCGTCGTTACCCACCTTCGCCATCCATGCGTTTCCGTACACTTTAGCGACACCGGTGATCTTATTGTAAAACCCGTCGTCGCCGTATATGGTAAGGTTCTGTTCCTTCGACGTCATGATGACGTTTGTTTTGGCCTTGTAATATTTCCGGAGATCGTCAAGGAAATATCGTTCGCCCTTCATCTCGTAGCTGGCTGTCTGGATCACTCCCCTGGTGAGCTCGGATTTCTTCTGGGTGGGTTTAGTGTCATAGAATCCCCGGTCGTACACTGCGGTCTTTCCTTCTTTGTCGGTGACCGATGTCTTGTCGCGAAAGTAAACGATCTTCGATTTGGTACTGTATTGAAGCGTGTCTGACTTCAACGTGTAGTCCGGATTTACACCAACAACATTTGTCTTGAACGAAGCCAGGTTGGTTCGTGTGTTGTAATAACCCTTGCGGCTGGTGAGATTATTCGTGCTGTCGATCAGTCTTCCGCCGTTAAAATAACGGGCTTCGGTCTGGGTCCTGTAGTAATCAAGAAAATCGGTATACAAAGTCGCCGTTGCCAGCTTCACAAACACGACGTTCTTCCTCAGGTAGGCCACCCGTTTGTCGCCGTCATACCTGAGTGTCTGTGAAGTCACGGTTACAGAGTCGCCGTCGGTGATCTTCACGTGTCCGTATGCTTCGACGGAGTTCTCTTTTTTAAAGATCTGTGCCGAGTCGCAATAAATGGTGGTCTGGTTCTGTGTAAAGATGACGTTGCCGATCACCCAATCCATGCGTTTACCATCTTTCGTAACACCACGGCTGACGTCGGCTTGACGGAGCCGGACTCGTTTCTGGGCCTCTGCCGTAATGACTAGAAAGAGCGTAATTGCTAAGAAGGTGATCAGCGTTTTCACGGGGCGAAGTTACTTAAATTCGTTATTCGTTAGTCGTTATTTGTTATTCGCGGTATCGATGGATGGTAGTGTGCTGCGGGATTTTTTCGGTGGCCGCGATTAACGATTAACGAATAACGACTAACGAGTTATCTTTGTGTTTGTGCAACCTCGGTTCCTTCAATTCATCCAGAGAAACAATCTCTGCTCCCAAGACCACCCCCTCTCTGTAGCGGTCAGCGGCGGCATCGACTCGATGGTGTTGCTTCATTTGTTTGTGAGTAGCGGTTTTAGTGTCTCTGCTGTTCATATGAACTTTGGACTTCGCGGCGAAGAGTCGGACGAAGACGAAAGGTTCGTGAAGGAGAGGTGTCAGCATTTGGGTGTGCCGTTTTTAAGCAAGGCTGTACAAACCAAGAATTATGCCACCAGCAAGGGTATCTCTGTGCAGATGGCCGCCCGTGAGCTTAGATATCAATGGTTCGCCGAGATCATTCAAGGCGCCGCGGGGTCTGTCGTGGCGATGGCCCATCACATTAATGACTCGGGTGAAACCATGTTACTGAATCTGATCAGGGGCACGGGTATCGATGGACTTACCGGTATCCCGGTCAGGAATGAGGGAATTATCAGGCCGCTTGCTTTCGCAACACGCGCCGATATCGATCAATACGCTGCCCAAAACGGAATCACATGGCGTGAAGATGAAAGTAATCTCGACGAACACTATCAGCGCAATTTTATCCGTCACCGGGTGATGGGCATGCTGAGGCAGATCAATCCTTCGATCGAGGACACACTCTCGCGAAATTCCTCACGGCTCCGCGGAGAGCGGGAGCTGATGGAACGATCGCTGGCAGGTTTGAAAGATGATTTTATTGTTGATGATAACGGCACGGTACGGATCAAGAAAAGCGGTTTGCAGGGATTCATTCATAAGTCGGGCGTATTGCTGCGGATGATAGAACCATTCGGGTTCAACTTCGCCGTCGCGGAATCCGTCGTTGCTGCGCTTGATGGTCAGCCAGGAAAGAGATTTTTGTCCACCACACATCAACTCGTTGTAGACAGGGAACATTTGATCATCTCGATCTTAGGCGACGAGGACCAGGAAACGTCGATCGGGGAGAATGAACACGAAGCAATACTGGGATCAACGGTTCTTGTTGTTAAAAAAACGCAAGACAAAACTCTCAGGGCCGATCCAATGGTCGCTTGCATCGATCTTGAAAAGTTGTCGTTTCCATTACAATGGAGAAAATGGAAGGAGGGCGATTCGTTTCAGCCATTAGGGATGAAAGGCAAGAAGAAGGTGAGTGATTTTCTGATTGACGAAAAGGTATCACTTACTGATAAACAATCAGTAACGGTAGTGACCTCGGCGGGAGAAATTGTGTGGATTGTTGGAAAGCGTATTGACGAGCGGTTTAAGATCGGCGCCCGGACAAAGAATGTTCTGGTCCTGGCGATAAAAGAAAAGCGCCGGATCGTATGACCCGGCGCTTCACTATGAAACTATGTTTAACTACTTCACCTTGTCGCGGCCGGCTTCAAGGATTGCATAATCTTTCCATTTCTTGTAGGTCGCTTCGTCCAGTTTATCGGAAGCAGCGCCCGCTTCGTCGGGTTTGAAGGTACCCTCGGTTTCCCACCACTTTTTCGCGTTGTCCTTCGCTGTTTTTTTGTCTACTTCAAAGAAATTGATGATTGAGTCAGAGATCATCCAGGGCTTGCTGACGGTCGCGTACTTTTCGAATATCATCGAACGCATTTGTGTTCCGCTGGCCTGGTTCTTGAAATGATTTACTGTATAAGAAAGGGTTTCAGGTTCCGTCATGATCATGTCCCAGTACTTTTTTGAAGTGACGATCTGGGCTGTTGTGAGCATATACCCGAAACCTCGCTCGATCTGCTCCTTAGTAATATTGCACGATGCCTTCAGCTCCTTTTTCTTCTTTCCGAATAATGAATCTAGAATTGCCATTGAGTTTAAGGTTTTTACACATATTAGATACTCATGAGAGGCCAAATAGTTGCACTCCCGGAGGGTTTTTTTGAGTGAATTGTTAAAAAAACGCCATGACTGGCATTTTTCCCCGGGTAAGGCTATGTAAAACTTTGTCATTATCCTACGTTCCCTTATTTCCGTTAGGCTTGGCCCGCTGTATCTGGTCGTATTTCTCGAAGAACTCCGGGAGCTGTTCGATGGGGAGCTTTTTTGCAATGATCTTGCGTTTGGCATCGATGACATACATAGTCGGAGTGGTTTCTGCGTAGTACAGTTTACTCCAGTGGCCCACATAGGTCCGGGGTCCATTCACCGTGATCCACGGCATTTTAAAGTCTTTAATGAACTGTCTCATCTTGGCCATCGAAGTGTCGGTGCTCACCGCATAAACTTCGAAGTCGAACTTCGCACGGTTCTTATACAGTTCAACAAGCTTCGGAGTTTCTTCCTTGCAATGGCCGCAGTCGGGATTGAAGAAATATAAGATCGTGTACTTGTTCTTGATGTCGTACATCGATTTGGCCTTCAGATCCTTGTCCTGCATGATCAGGTTGCCGGCATTGTGGTTGACCAGGCTCACGCGGATCTTGTCGACGTATTCCTTAATGTTCTGTTTAGTTTTCTTGTCGAGCCAGAAGTCCATCTCGCCATTAGCGATGAACTTATCGTAAATATTAACATAAACTTCATCGAGGCCCATGATCTTGTGGGTCTGGTAATGCGTCAGGCACGTCCACACGAAATACTTATAGGCTTCCGGGTTCTTCTTCACCTTTGCCGCAAGGCGAACGACCTCTTTAGTAAGGGTATCGGGTTGTTGCAGGAACAAACGATCCAGGTAGTCCTTTACTTTTTCCTGGTACATCGGCTTCTGCACGCGGAGCATGGCATCGTCGGCCAGATCGAAGTTGTCCCAATAATGTTCGCGATAATATCTGAACTGCCAGGTCGAGTCGATGGTACCGTCGGCCTTTTTCGGCGGCTCTGGAATTTCGATCTCCCTGGTGGTCTTGAGTAACCTGGCCGTAAATGTTGTGGGATGTTTGGCGATGAGGTCGCTCTGGTACGCCATTACATCCTGGGTCGCCTTCTTGAACTGTTCCCGTGCCTCTTTCTTGGCATCCTCTTTCAACGTGCTGTCGCGGAGGATCTTGATGATCGGCTCGCTTTCCTTGTACTTCTGGGCGAGATAGTTGGCATTGTCGAAGAACAGCTTGTTGTCCTCGTCGCCGGTGACTACCATGTGCCTGTTATAATCTTCGGTGTCTGTCTCCATCGAAAACCGTTGGTCGAGGCCGATGACAAACTGGAATATGGGGGTTTTGTCGAGCACCACCATGAATACGCCTTGCAGGAGGGGTTTCGAATTTTCGAAGGTGAAAACTCCCTGGCTGTCTACTTTGGCCGTATCGCGCAGGTAGGTCTGGTCGCGGTCAAAATTGGCAAGGAACGCCGTCGTGTCCTTCAGTCCTTTCACTTTGAAGTCGAGCTTATAACCGGTTTGGGCTTGGGCGGCGGCCGAGATCAGGACTAATAATAGAACCCCTGTACGTAGTGACATATTCGGGATGAGTTAAAACGCGAATTTCTGAATTTTGTCGTTTATGACAATGTCATATATAGGTGATTTGGCGATTTGGTAAACGTTTAACACAATTTTAACCCCTTCGAAGACGGAATGATACCGCTTCGCGGGTTCAAGGTTCAAGGTTCTGATGCCAGATCGGTTTTAAGGGCTCTGATCGAAACGGAGATGTCAGTCTCCATAACGAGTGAGCCCGGAACAGGCAGTGGTCTGAACCTTGAACCCGGAACATTCTGCTATTTTTGCACCTCTGCTATGTCCATAACCGTCCGGAATCTTACGAAGCTCTATGGTGCCCGCCCAGCGGTGAGCAACGTATCTTTTAATGTAGAGCCGGGTGAAGTTGTCGGATTCCTCGGACCGAACGGAGCGGGGAAGTCGACGACGATGAAAATACTGACCGGCTACCTTCCACCTACGGAAGGATCGGTGCTGGTGTGTGACCAGGAAGTTTCACAACACCGGTCCGTACGAAAGGCGATCGGGTATCTGCCCGAACACAACCCCCTATATCTCGACATGTATGTCCACGAGTTCCTCAATTTTGTGGGTAAAGTGTATGGTATTCATGGAGCCGAGTTGAAAAAAAGAGTGGGAGAGATCGTGGAGCGCTGCGGCCTGACCCTTGAACAGAACAAGAAGATCGAAATGCTGTCGAAGGGATATCGCCAACGCGTTGGATTGGCCCAGGCATTACTTCATGATCCCCAGGTGTTGATACTCGATGAGCCGACAACCGGTCTCGACCCGAACCAGATTGTAGAGATCCGCCAGCTTATCAAATCCATCAGCGCAAACAAGACCGTTCTGTTTTCAACACACATCATGCAGGAGGTACAGGCATTGTGTGATCGTGCGATCGTTATTAATAAAGGCTCTATCGTCGCCGACGAGCGGATCAAAGACCTGATGTCGCGAAATGCCGGCGTCGGTACTTTTATCGCCGACTTCGAAACACCGATCGATATGAACGAGCTGAAGGGTATCGAGGGAGTAAGCGAGGTCACATTGCTGTCGCCTACGAGTTTCAAGATCCTTTCAAGCTCCGGTTCCGATCTTCGTCCTGCTATTTTCAGATTTGCTGCCGACCGGAATTTGTCATTGCTGGGATTGCGGCAGGAGGAGAATTCTCTCGAGGCTGTATTCAGGGATCTTACCAAAAGCCCCGCTGCATGATCCGTGTGTTCGCCAAAGAAATCGGGGGTTTCCTGAATTCATTGATCGCCTACATCGTGGTTGGTGTGTTTCTTACTGCCATCGGTCTGCTGATGTGGGTATTCAAAGACACGTCCGTGTTCGAGAATGGCTTTGCAGATATGTCGACGTTGTTCACGCTGGGTCCGTATGTCCTGGTATTCCTGATCCCTGCTATTACGATGAAGAGCTTCGCGGAGGAACGGAAACTCGGTACGATGGAATTGTTGCAGACAAAACCGCTGACGGACTGGGATATCCTTCTTGGGAAGTTCTTTGCAGCCGTGGTGCTTTTGCTTTGTGCGTTGCTGCCAACACTCGTCTATTATTATACCGTGTACCAGCTGGGCAACCCTGTTGGCAACGTGGATTCGTCGGGGACGTTTGGATCGTACATAGGTTTGTTTTTGCTCGGCGCAGTTTTTTGCGCGATCGGTATACTTGCTTCGTCATTGACCAACAATCAGATCGTCGCTTTCCTGTTTGCCGCTTTGCTTTGTTTCCTTTTCTATTCCGGGCTTGATTCCTTTGCGGCATTAGTGATGGCCGGCGACCAGGGATTGTTCATCCGGCAGCTGGGTATCGTTTATCATTATGAATCGCTGAGCCGCGGCTTGATCGATAGCCGTGACGTGATCTACTTCCTGAGTGTGTGTTTTGTTTTTCTCCTTGCCACTAAAACCGTCCTGGGTTCGCGATCATGGTAAACTGGAAAGGCAAACGGTTCGGGGATATACTCACACTGTTCAACGGACTGTTGTTGGTGATACTCATCAATCTGTTTGCTACACTGTTCTTTTTCCGGATAGACCTGACCGAAGAGAAACGACACTCGATCAAACCTGTGACGAAGGCGATGCTCGAAAAACTTGAGGACGTCGTGTATGTGGAGGTGTATCTCGACGGCGATCTCAATGCGGAGTTCAAGAGACTTCGTAACTCGATCCGTGAAACACTGGAAGAATTCAGCATATACTCCGGCGGCAAGGTGCAGTACAAGTTCACCAATCCCATGCAGGCGCTGAGTCAGAAAGCGCAAAGTGAGTTCCTTCGCGAGCTTGCTTCGAAAGGAGTACAGGTGTTGCCGGTGATCGAAAGCAATGACGGCGAACGTGTCGAGAAGCTGGTGGTACCCGGTGCGGTAATTTCATACGACGGTAATGAAAAAGGAGTGATGTTGTTTCGTCAGAATATCGTCGAACGCTCACAAGAAGTCATCAATCAAAGTATCGAAGGTCTCGAATATGAACTGGCGAGCACCATCTTCAAGCTCAACAGCACGGAACGCAAGCGGGTAACTTTCCTCACCGGTCATGGCGAGCTCGACACAGTGGCGACCGCCAGCCTTCGCACGGCACTGAAAGAACAGTACGATGTCGCGGCGGCGGACATCACCGAGACCGATACACTTTCGGGCAACGTCGTGATCATTGCCAGGCCTGTGACGACATTTTCCGAAACCGACAAGTTCAAGCTCGACCAGTACATCATGAAGGGTGGTAACCTGTTGTTGTTCATCGACCAGATGCATGCTTCAATGGACAGCGCCTCGATGGAGAACAATTACGCGTTTCCATATCAGACCGGGTTGATGGATCAGTTGTTCAAGTATGGTGTTCGCGTGAATCCCGACCTCATCCAGGACAGGTTCTCGGCTTCGTACCCGGTCGTCATATCGGAGGCCGGAGATCAGCCACAGATCATGCAGATGGAGTGGCCCTTCTTTCCACTGATCTACCAGCACGCCGATCACCCGATATCGAGGAACGTAGATGCCGCGCTCACCCGGTTTATAAGCTCGGTCGACAGTGTGAGGGCCGACGGTGTGAAGAAGACGGCTTTGTTCTTTTCATCGCAGTACTCGCGTAAGCTGTCCGCACCGGTAAAAGTAAGTGTGAACGACCTGCGTAAGAACGTGAAGACAGAAACGTTCAATGAGGGGCCGATCCCTGTTGCGTGGCTGCTCGAAGGTAACTTTACCTCCGTGTACAAGAACAGGTTTTTACCTGAGGGTATCGCGAAGGAAGGCTACTTGTCGAACGGGACAGCCAAAATGATCGTAGTAGGTGATGGTGATTTCGTTCGCAACGACATCAATCCCAGGAATGGCATGGCTCAACAGTTGGGTATGGACCCGATATCGGGGCGGGTTTTTGCCAATGAGCTGATCGTGATGAATATGGTCGCTTATCTTACCGATCAGAATGGATTGATCACGGCGAGAAACAAAGAGGTGACGATACGTCCGTTGGACAAAGAGAAGATCAAGACCGAAAAAACATTCTGGCAGTTGATCAATATCGGATTGCCGCTGATCATCATCGTTCTCTTTGGTATCGCACTTTCGTGGATGAGAAAACGGACTTACGCAAACTTCTGACCATGCAGGAAAGAAAGAACAAGCGACTGGCAGTTTCGACGATCGTGTTAACCATAACGATCGCCGGGTTGTGGTTCTTTGCTTTTCGTGAAGACCGGATCGAAGTGGATGAAACGGCGTTCGCGATCGAAGACATTAGCGGCATCGACCAGGTAGAAATGCTGTCGGCCCGCGACACCATCGTGCTTCGTTTCGATGGCGCGAAGTGGTTGGTAAATGACAGGTACCCTGCCGACCGTCGTACGATCCAGGTGTTGTTTGGAACGATCGAGCACGTAAAGCCGCGCCGCCCGGTTAGCGAGAAACGACGGGCCGAAGTAACGGAGCAGCTCAAAACATCCGGAACTCATGTCAGGTTCTTTGCAAAGGGGAGTCTGGTAAAATCATACACGGTCGGAGGGATCTCGCAGAAACCCGAAGCGTGGTATCAGTTGCCTGGCGCCGATCCCGTTGTCATGAACATTCCCGGGTACAAGGTGTATGCCTCCGGTGTGTACGAGCAATCGGAGAACGACTGGCGTGACAAGCGGGTGTTTGGCCTTAACTGGAGGAATTTCAAATCACTGACGACCACCTTTACGAAGGACGGTGAAACATTTACGATCTCGGGCGACAACAATCTTTTCTCGATCAGGGGCATGGAAGGTGATACAGCCAAAGTGAATACCTATCTGGATGACGTTTCGCTCCTGGTCGGCGAGGGCTTCTATTCCGCCGGGGAACGGGTGCGGATCGACAGCCTGCTGGCGGGCCCGACCTCGTTCGAGGTGGTGGTGACCGATATCGGCGACCGGCCTTTCAAACTGGAAGTGTTTCCCCCGCTTCGCAACGAGGCCGATGTTTTTGGCCGTGTGAACGGCGAAATCATGGTCTTCCCCAGGACGGAAATGGCGCGGATTGCCAAGAAAAAGTCGTGGTTCCGGGCGACCCCCGAGTAACCATTTTTTTCTATCTTTACCCCCCGTTCAACCACTAACCAAATGAAGTTTATCGTTAACTCCAATTACCTGCTCAAGCAGCTGTCTAATATCAATGGAGTGATCACAACCAACCCGGTTGTTCCTATCCTTGAGAATTTTCTTTTCGAGATCGATAAGACCAGTCTCACGGTCACAGCTTCCGATCTTCAAACCTCGATGATCACCGTGATCAATGTGGAATCAAAGGAAAAAGGAAATATCGCCGTTCCGGCACGTATCCTTCTCGATACATTGAAGAACCTGCCCGACCAGCCCGTGACTTTCTCGGTCGACGAATCGACCTACAGCATCGAGATCAGCTCGGACAATGGCCGCTATAAACTTTCAGGCGAGAATGCCACCGACTTCCCAAAAGTTCCTGCGGTGTCGAACGACTTTTCAGCCAACGTTTCTTCCGAAGTCCTCGGACGTGCGATCAACAATACAATCTTTGCAACCAGCAGCGACGAGCTTCGTCCTGCGATGACCGGCGTTTATGTGAACCTGGGTGAGAAGAACACTACGTTCGTCGCAACCGACGGGCACAGGCTGGTACGCTATCGCCGCACCGACGTGAAATCGGAGAATGGCAATGCCATCATTATTCCCCGGAAAGCATTGAACCTGCTGAAGGCTACTCTGCCCACCGAGAACAGCGACGTGAGTATTGACTTCAACATGTCGAACGCGTTCTTCAAGTTTGGCAACATCAAGATGATATGCCGGCTGATCGACGAGCGCTTCCCGGATTTCGAGAACGTGATTCCTTCTTCGAGCACCATCAAGATGACCATCAACAGGCTCGACTTCCTCGGCTCGCTGAAACGTATCGCTATCTACGCGAATAAAACAACACACCAGGTGAGGCTGAAGATCACCGGCAGCGAGCTGCAGGTTTCGGCCGAAGACCTCGACTTCTCGAACGAAGCGAACGAACGGCTGTCGTGCGAGCATGAAGGTGAAGATATCGAGATCGGCTTCAACGCGAAGTTCATTATAGAGATGCTGAGTAACATCGGCACAGATCAGATCAGATTGAATATGTCGGCTCCTAACAAAGCCGGTGTTATCCTTCCCGCGGACAAAGACAAGAATGAAGATATGCTGATGCTGGTGATGCCGGTGATGCTGAATCAGTACGTTTAATTGTTCAGGGTGCGATGTGCGGGGGTGCGATGTTCTTCGCACTTCGCACTTCGCACCTCGCACATTAAAACCTTACATCCCTACGCGAAAGCCCCACTGATGTTCCGCAGTAGGGCTTTTTTATTTGTTTCCGGTCAATCGATTGATAATCAATACATTGAGGTAGCGGTCAAATAAATGAGGGTTACATTTAGTTTTGTGGTTTTATGAATTTCCAGTTAAATTCAAACACCCCTTTAAAACATGGAATCCTTTACTGATTGGTGGAGTGGCCTCAGCCTGATACTTAAGATCTATTGGGCCCTTGCGCTTCCTTTTACCGTAATTTTCGTATTGCAGGTCATCCTGTCGTTCCTCGGCCACGATATGGTTGATGATGTGCCGGATGCGGAGGTCAGCGCGGATCACGGGATCGGCTTCCAATTCTTTACACTCAAGAATTTCATCGGCTTCTTTACCATCTTCGGATGGACCGGTATTGCCGTGATCGAATCGGGCGCCAGTGCCGGCGTATCGATCATTGTGGCCGCCATCGCCGGGGCGCTGATGATGCTCACGATGGCGGGCATGTTCTATCTTTTGATGAAAGCCCAGGCCGACGGAACGATGAAGATCGAGAAGGCCGTCGGAGAAACAGGTGAGGTTTATCTTACAATTCAGTCGAAGAGAGGAGGCCTTGGAAAAGTACAAGTCAAGGTCATGGGAGCGTTGCGAACCCTCGATGCACTTACCGACGACGAGGCGGATATCCAGACGGGAAAGATCGTAAGGGTTTCGAACATCGTTAACGACAACACGCTTCTAGTCACATCCAAGTAATCAGAAACCTCTCACAACAATCAATACTTATGCAGTATACCCTTCCCATCATTATCGGTGTCGCCCTATTTGTGTTCATCGTGATCGTCAGCGCACTGCGGCGATACAAGCGATGCCCCTCAGACCGGATATTAGTTGTATATGGTAAAGTTGGCGGCGGAGGTTCCGCCAGGTGTATCCACGGCGGTGCGGCGTTCATCTGGCCTGTGTTCCAGGACTATGCATTCATGGACCTTACGCCGATCTCGATAGAAGTGAATCTTACCAATTCCCTGAGTAAGCAAAACATCCGTGTCGATGTGCCCTCAAAGTTTACGGTGGGTATCTCTACAGAAAGCGGTATTATGGAGAATGCAGCCGAGCGTCTGTTGGGCCTTCAGCGCCCCGACGTGCATGCATTGTCGCACGATATCATCGTTGGCCAGATGCGTCTCGTAGTGGCCATGATGGACATCGAAGAGATCAACACCAACCGCGACAAATTCTTACAGAACGTTGCTCACAACGTGGAGGTTGAGCTCAAGAAGATCGGGCTCAAGCTCATCAACGTGAACATCACCGATATCAAGGACGAAAGCGGTTATATCGCTGCCCTTGGGAAGAAGGCTGCTGCCAGCGCGATCAACGAAGCGAAGATCCGGGTGGCCGAGCAGGAACGTATCGGTGATATCGGTAAAACTGAAGAAGAGAAGACCAGGGATATCAGGGTTGCCGAAATGAGTCGTGACCGCGATGCACAGGTTGCCATCGCAATGAAGGATAAGGAAATCCTGATAGCCGGAGCGGTCCGTGACGAACAGATCGGTAAGGTGGAGGCGGACCGGGATACCCGTATCAAATCTGCGGAGGCGAACGCCCTTGCTGTGAAAGGTGAAAACACATCCAAGATCAATATTGCAAACTCCGACTCCGAACGAAGAGAAAAAGAGGCTGAAGCGTTGAGGAAGGCGATTGCCGCGGAAAAAGTACAGTCAGCGAAAGCGCTCGAAGAAGCATACGTTGCCGAACAAAGAGCGGAAGCAGCCCGCGCCGAACGCGAACGTGCATCGCAGAATGCGAACATTGTCATTGGCGCCGAGATACAGAAACAGAAGCTAATCATCGAAGCCCAAGCTGATGCGGAGAAAGTAAGAGAGCGGGCAAAAGGTGAGGCCGACGCTATTTACGTGAAACTGGAAGCGGAAGCCCGCGGTATGTTCGAGATACTGACCAAGCAGGCGCAAGGTTTGAAGCAGATCGTCAGCGCGGCCGGTGATAATCCCCGCGACGCCGTGTTGCTCCTCATCGTCGACAAGCTGCCTGAGCTCGTAAGGCTGCAGACCGAGGCGATCAAGAATATCAAGATCGACAAGCTGACGGTTTGGGAAGGAGGGTCCGGCGCGAACGCAGACGGAAAGACTTCGACCGCCAACTTCATCTCCGGGTTGTATAAATCCGTCCCCCCGTTGCAGGAAATTTTCAACATGGCGGGCATGGAGCTGCCGGAGTACCTGAAGGGCAAAAGCGCCGACGAGTTGAAAAAACTAGCGGATGAGGCCAAAGCAAAGACAATTTCGACTGTGCCGAAGGAAGAACCGGGCAAGAAATAAGAAAAGCCCCGGCCGTATACCGGGGCTTTTTAATTGTAGCGGTTCGTGATATAATTCTCCAGCCTTCCGGCGTTAACTGGAAGGCTGATTTTGTATTATGAACCCATTGTTCCGACGGCTGTTGTTGCCTTTCCTTTTCGCCTTTTGCTTCGGCGGCAATGCGCTTGCAACACACCTTAGGGCTGGAGAGATTACCGCAACACGCGTCAGCTGCACGGGACGGACCTTCGTCATCACAATTACAGTTTATATCGACACCGAATCCGGCGTTCATTTCGGAGGTGCCGGTGAAATCCTTAATTTCGGCGACAGCACCTGGGTGGAAGTGCCGGATACCAATACCACCCCCCGGCCTGATTTGGGAGAGAATATGGGGATGGCCCAGTTTACCATCGAGCACACGTACAGTGGCCCCGGTAAATTCCTGCTCCGCTACAGCGAGCCCTTCCGGAACGGTGGGGTAGTGAACCTCGACGAGCCGCTATCGACCCTTTTTTACATCGAGACGTCGATCATGATCGACCCACTGATGGGCTGCGACAATTCCCCGAGGCTGTTGGTTCCCCCCATCGACAAAGCCTGTGTCGGTGCTGCATGGTATCACAATCCAGGTGCTTACGATATCGATTTTGACAGCCTTTCATTCGAACTGGTCCCGCCGAAAATGGGCAAGGGTGTCGACGTGGCCAACTACCGCGACCCCAACACCAGAGAGTTCTACGACCGCGGCGGCATTCCCTACGGCACAGGTAGTGAAGACGGGCTTCATTCCCCGTCTTTCAAGATCGACCCGGTAACGGGTACGATAGTCTGGGATTCGCCGGGGATGCAGGGCGAGTACAACATCGCGTTCCTCATCAAAGAATGGCGAAAGGTGAACGGCGTATGGATATTAATAGGCTATGTGGAGCGTGACATGCAGATAGTCGTCGAAGATTGCCTTAATCAGCGCCCAGAGCTGACCGTGCCGGAAGACATTTGTGTCGAAGCGGGCACATTGATCAATGAAGACATTCTTGGATTCGATCCCGATTCCGACAGCGTGATACTGGACGCGTACTCCGAGGTATTCATACTCAATCCCTCACCCGCAAAGGTGTCGCCGTCCCCGTCGGTGTTCCAGGCATCAGGACCGGGAAGTCCGGCCACCTTAAATTTCCAATGGCAGACCGAGTGCAGTCATATTCGCAACCAGTCATATCATATTCAATTCAAGATCACCGATAAGCCGAAGGCAGGTGGTGTGAGACTCGTCCAGTTCAAAACGTGGAGGATAACGATCGTGGGTCCGGCTCCTGAATGGCAGTCGGCAGCGACGGTGCCGGGTAATCGCACGGCGAATCTTTCGTGGTCGCCATACGAATGTGCCAATGCCACGACCATGCAGGTGTGGAGAAGGGTTGATGAGTTTCCTTATACACCACCGGAATGCGTGACGGGTATGCCGGCGTTTCTCGGGTACACGAAGATTGCAGAAGTTCCCGTAGCGAGTACGAATTTCACGGACAACAACGGCGGTAAGGGATTGGCGCAAGGAGCGCAGTATTGTTACCGGCTGGTGGCGGTCTTTCCGCAGCCGGGTGGTGGCGAGAGCTATCTTTCCAGGGATACGTGTCTCGCTCCGATACTCGCCGATGCACCGGTGATCACCCATGTAACCGTGGATAAAACAGACCTTGCTGCGGGTGAGATCACCGTGAAATGGACATCTCCCTTCGATATCGACACCATACAATTTCCGCCACCATACAGTTATGAAGTGTACCGCAGCGAAGGCATTTCAGGCCAGCTGAAGATCGTGAAACCGCACCCGGGCAGGCTGAACGCTTTAACTTTCGTCGATGCGGGTATCAATACCGAACAGTTGATGTACAATTACAGGATCGTGGTTTACGACGCCAATGCCAACAAGGCAGACACTTCGTTTGCCGCATCGAGTGTGAGACTGGAAGCCAGACCCCAACTGAACAGGATCGAGCTTGTGTGGACCGCAGACGTGCCGTGGAGTAACGAGACGGAAGCCTATCCCACACACATGATCTATCGCGGTGCGGATGGAACTCCGGATGCAGAGATGGAACTCATCGCCAGTGTGGATGTGAATCGCAACGGCTTTCGCTACGTCGATGAAGGACAGTTCAATGGCACGCCTCTGGACAACACAAAAACATATTGCTATCGTGTAATGACACAGGGAGCATATGGTAATCCGAAAATATTGGAGCCCCTTCTAAATTTTTCACAAAGACTTTGCGCGCAGCCCAATGACAGCACACCGCCTTGTACGCCGGAGCTGAATATCGTCGCGCAGACATGTGAGGAGCGACAGGACGTGGGGTGTGGCGCGAATATTTTTGCAAACATCGTTAAGTGGAACCGGCCTTCCGAAGGCCCTTGCAGGAATGATGTTGCGAGTTATTCACTGTTCGTTGCCGACCGTCTCGGTGATGAGTTCAGGCCCTATGTTGACAACATCCGGGACACCTTCTATATCGATAGCAATGAGAATCTGAAATCATTCGCGAGATGCTACAAAGTACAAGCTGTCGACCGGTCGGGAAACATTAGCCAGCTCAGTGAGGAATTCTGTTTCGACAACTGCCCTCATTTCGAATTACCCAACGTGTTCTCGCCGAACGACGACGGGTGCAACGATGTTTTCACAGCCTTCGGCGACCCGGACCAGTCAGCGACATGCAACACGAACGACGACCCGCTGAAGTGTGCGAAGTTCGTAGCCCACGTGGACTTCATTGTGTACGACCGATGGGGCAAGCAGATTTACGAGTTGAAGAACAGCAAAGAGCGAAGCGTTTATATTCGTTGGAATGGACGGGATAACGATGGAAAAGAAGTGCCGGCAGGGACGTATTATTATCGTGCAGATGTGCAGTATGTGACGATAGACCCGGAAAAGGAGTTTGAGGTGTTGAAGGGATGGGTGCAGTTGGTGAGGGGGGAGGAGGAATAAAAAAAGTAGTACGTAGCCAGTAGTAAGTAGTAAGGAGGCGGGCGTTTTAGAGTTTCGGGGCGAGCCAGATAAAGCCAGCTGAGAGTATAAACAGACTGAAAAGGATGATGCGAAGGAGGGCGGCGTCGTAGGTCTTCTCCGTTGATATGGCCGAAGCACTTTGTGTGGCTGCAAGGGCTGTCGCTTTTCTGGTGTTGTTGGTGTGGAGTGTTTTCCAGGAACCTTTTTTTGCGAGGTGGATCCAGTGGCTTAGCGAGTCGATCCGGAGGTCGTGCCACGTGGTAGTTTCGAGCCAGATCTTTCCGTGCCAGAGGTCATCGATCCAGGCGTCTTCGGCGAGTGGGACTTCTGTTTGTCCGAACATAAGATGGGGTTCATCGCCGGAAGAAAGGATGTCGAATTCCACCGGCTGGTTTTCATAAAATGGGAACGGTGAAACAACCTTCAGTTTGAAATCCTCTTTTTCGCTACGCGCACATTTTTCGAGAAGTGGAACCCACAGTGAGGAATATGCCTCGGATTTTCCCTGCAGGCCGACCTGGTAGGTTTCACTGAGGAGTTGGTAGCCGACCTTTCCCGCGCCAAAGTGTCTAAATCCCGAAATCACCCGGGGTCCTGAAGTGAGCAATGGTGTTGATTGTTTCACCTCCAATGGCAAAGCCGGCAGTACGAATGAACCAGGCCTGCCCAACGAAACTCTCGCTGTGTCTTTATTATCTGTTGACGTGAATTGGATCAGAGGCGAACGACGTTTGTCGGGCTTCGACGCGGGAAGCACCAACACACCGAGGCCGTCCTGTGCCGCCGACCTGAGATTTTTTTGTTCGGCGGAATTCAGTGCATGCCACGAAGGCTCGTCTATGACCAGCAGATCGGCTTCTTTCAGAACAGCAACAGTCAATGACTGATAATTTGCCGCCGGCCTGTTTGCAAACTCCAGCTTGTACTTACCTCGCGACACCTGGTTTCGAATGGCGAGGCGGTGACCTTTCGACGCAAGGAAATTTTTCAGGTAACGGATCTCGAAGGTTGGGTAGTCGGCAATGAATAGTATGCTGAAATTTCTTTCCGGTTCGATCACAACGGGAAGAGGTTCCGTGCCGACAGCTGTAACGAGCTCATAATTGAAACGCCCGGATGCTTTCGCAAAATATGATAACGCGAACGGTACCGTGCCGGGTCCCTTCAGCTCGACGGAGTCCTCGACGCCACCCGGTCCAAGGAGCCTCACCGTAGCGAAGCCGCCGGCCAGATCATAAGAGCCGCGGACTTCATTCCAGCGGTGGGCGTACACGTGGTCGGGAATGTCGATGCTTGAAATTCCTTCCGACGCTTCGGATGAATTGAATACGAATTTCTTTTCGGGCATCAGGGCGATCGCCCACGCAGGCAAACCATTTCCGGCGATCATGCTCACTCTGCCACCAATCTGTGCAAGCTCGTTGAGTGATTTCATTGCGGTCGCGTCGCGGTAAGGGTTTGCATCGGGTGTCGTAACAACCTGCAACGAAGGATCATTTCGTTTCAGGCTGTCGATCGCAACATCGCTGTAGCCGTCGGTGATCAGAAGAATGGATGCGCTTTTGGTGTTAACTGGAACCGCCGGCCTGAGTGTGATCAAAAGAACCGAGGCGACCAGCAGGCATTGGGCGAAGACCCGGATCGTTTTGTACTTCAATTTACGCCTGAGCTCGAGGATGATGAGCAAGGCCAGGATGACGAGGGCAATAACAACGGAGAGGATGACCGGGAACAACGGATCCCAGCGGATCATGGTATCAGTCATTCGCCTTCGCTTTGATCTCTTCCAGGAATTTCACGTCAAGCGGATGTGCGCCAGAGCCGCGTTGCGTGGGCGACGGCGCTTCGTTCGGCACAACGGCCCAGAGGGCTTTTTGGATCTCCTCCAACATCGCACGGACCTCGTTAGCCGGAGCTTTGTTTTCAGCAATGAGTTTCAGATCTGACAACTGTCCGAGATAACTTCCCGGTGATTTCAGCGCAAGACCTGCCAACTCGTCCCCGGCGGCGTGGAGGTTAGTTCGTTGTTGGTCCGTCATGCCGACGGAGTCGTTCGCCAATGCCGTCGCGATGTCGGTCAACGCTGCGCGGATCGCAGGATACTTCAATCCATTGGTTCCCTTGTACTCGATCCTGGCTGGATTGATTTCGTCGAGCAATCCCGTGAGCCGCTTCTCTTCTTTCAACGGGGGAGGATCGAAGCCCATGCGGTGCACATAGATCCTTGAATCCTGGCTGATCTCTTTCAGCAATTTCAGGATCTGGTATTGGTATGGCAACGACTCTTTCGGGTGATACAACCGCAACTGCAGTTCCGAGTCCCACATAAGTGTAAGCGCAGCCCTGAGCTTTGCTTTGATAGACTGGGTAAAGAATGTTGCTTCTTCTTCGCTGTCGTGGTTATGGCGATAGGGCGCGAGTGGATCGTCCTTGTCGCTTTTCTCGTCGCCATGATCATGGCCACCTTCGGGCTCTTTTCCTTTCTTGTCGGCTACCTGGTTGTGTTCATTTTCGTTGTCGTGCTGATGTCCGTATTTTTTCAGGATATCCTCATCTTTCTTTTCGCCCTCTTCTACGTCGTCGTGAGCGGCGTTTTCACCGATGGATGTTTCGAATTCTTCGCCCAGGAACTGTCCGTAGCGGAGCCTCAGTACTTTTTGGTCGTAACCGAGCTCATTGCTGGTACTGTTGAACTGTTGTTTGGTGATCTTCTTTTGTTCTGCAAGGAGCTTTTCGGTGTCGATGATCAACTGCCGCTGGCTGCGGAAGTAATCGGGCATGATGTCGACACCCAATCCGTCCTCCATCGCCATCTCCTGGGTGGCGGTATCTTGTAGCGCGACGAAATACGTATCGGTCCGGTTTCGCTGCGACGAGGGCTGTTTGTTGTCGAATGCTTCCACATAAAAATAGACTTCATCGCCCGGGTCCATTCCGAGTTTTTTGAAATCGAGTGTGAGCTTACCGGTAACGCCGGTGCCGCTTACTTTCGCAGGCGACGAGAATGATATCTTTTCTTCACGAAATTTCACCGATTCACCGCTGCCCTTGCTGACGGTCGCTATTACATGCGCAGCAGTCAGACCATAATCATCGGCCACACCGGAAGTAACTTCAATGGAATTTTTCTCGCCCCACTTCAATCGTGTAAACTGAGGAAGCTCTTTGATGGATACCTGTGGCGCCTGGTCGGGTTTGACGTCAATGCGGTGATAGTCGGAGCTGTGAGACTCGCCGTTAGCCATCCAGCGAATGCGGTACAGCACAGATGTTGTAAGCGTGTATTTAAATTCAACCTGTTGCACAGAGGCTGACTGTACGATAGAGTCGCCGGAGGTCATAACGATCCTGGCATTCGAAACCGGCTGGTGAAAGGAGATCGTCCATTTTACTTCACTTCCTTCAGCTGCGGCGAACGTGAGGTTGTCACTGGTAGTTTTCGGAAGACGGGTATAAGCGGGAGGTGTAATGTTTACGCTTAAACTTTTGATCGATGGATCGGGAGGCGTTGATGGCCCTTCTGATGTGGTGGATTGATCGATCGTTTGAGAATCCGTGGAGTGAATAAACGGAACGAGTATGATCGCACCCGCGAACAGGATCACCCCGGCAACAAGGGCAAGAAGCGACTGAGGCAGGGAGTGCGGAAGTTTTATTTGTGGGATCAGCCTCCCGATCTTGTTATCGATCCGGTTGAGTTGGATCCTTTCGAGCGTCGACAGTGCGTCGTCTGTTTTCAACAAGAGATCGCTACTTTCTTTGAGCTCAGGATAAAAGCGATTCAAATAAAGGGAGATACGAAGATTATCGACCTCCGAAAGGTTGATGGTCTTGTAACGCCAGAATGCCACGACCATGCCCGAGGCAAAGGCGACACCTATAATTACTATCGTGGGCAGGCCGGAAATCAAGGCTATCGCTCCGGCGATCGTCGCGGCCGACAGACCGAAGAAGACCACCTCCGACCACCTGATACGGAGGTATTTCGAACGGATATGCGATATGGATGCCAGGTGACTCATTGATTTCGGCGTATGGCTACGAACCTTTCCGTTGCCAACGATAACACGAATAACAAGATTAAATACTTTTCAATTCCGGCGCGGGAAGGAACGTTGCCTCCCGTATTTTTTGTTTCGCCGTCGGACCATGCCAGCCCGTCGGGCATTGACCGGATGTCTTTTTGTTTAGAGACATTGGGCGTGTCGAGATCCGGGTAGAGTATTTTGAATAATTCGATTACGAGGTTTTCGTTAAGGGCAACATCCTGATCAAGCTTTCGATTGAGATGTAAGACATTTCCTGAGATGCGTTCAATCAATGGACCTGTGCACGGTGTGGAGAGGACCACTTGCTGATCGCCTGAAAACTTAGGCTTCGCTTCCCGTAGCCAGAATGTCCACGCATTGGTCATTGGAGATTGGGATTGGGTATTGGATATTTCTATTGGGAGCTTGTATTCCGACTTCAATACATTTAAAGCGGCCATTAGGATATCAGCTTCGGATTTGTCGTCGGCTGAAATATTGATAGTTATCCTTCCTGGTTTAATAATTTCGATAGAGTCGGGGACACCAAAGCCGGTCCGGTATGAAGTCAGCAACGATCCTGATCTCGCCGTTCTTACGAAAACACTATCGCCCGCCTGCCATGCCATTGCCTGGAATTCTTTCGGGGATTGTTCTGCAGAGATCCACCGGATATTTTCCGGAAGGCGGATCCGTTCCCCGTTGTACCCTTCCACTCTCGAATACGAGATCACGACAACTTCGTGGGGAAGTCTGCCAAGCTGCTCCGCCACCGTCCAATAATCTCCTTTGGGAAATTCATGGAGGTCGTAACCGGCAGACGTAAGACTGTCGATCTGTGGCCGGTAGTCCGGATCTTCGCCGATGCCCGCTTCCACCACAAGCCATCTTACTTCACCTGCGCCGGGTGGATTGGTGCACTGGGCGCCGCTCAGGAAGAACACCAGCATCGTTATCATCAGCGATCGCAACAAAAGCAGCAGGATCTCATTCAGCCTGATCGATTTGAACTGGCTTGTGTTCGATTCCTCCACGTGGCGAAGACTGCCGACACGAATCACCTTGCCTTCCTTCCGGCTGAGAAGGTGGATGGCCAACGGAATGGCCAGTCCCGCGAACGCCCACAGATATGAAGGGTTTGCGAAGGTCATCTGAAAAGTCTCTTGCGGCTGTTGAGGAAATATACGAGCACCGACTCGACCGTATGGCTCATCCTGACCAGGTGATAATCGATCTGTTTCTCGAGCATCCATGACCTGGATTGCTGGAGCCAGTCGTTCACGCGTTTGGTATAAGCTTTCTGCTGTGCAATCGTGTCGACCTTTCGCCGCTCGCCGGTCTCGAGGTCTTCGAAGGTGAACACACCCTCAGTTTCGAGGTTCAGCTCATCGTTCCCCATAACATGGAACACAACGACTTCATTGCGACTGGTTTTCAGCCTTGAAACAAACTCCTGAATGTCTTTGCCATTGTCGTACAAATCGGTGAAGAAAATAATGATCTCTTTACCGACATACCTTTGCAATGCCTCGAGGTCTTTACCTTTTCCCCAAGCGCCCTCGCCTTTGGCCGCGATGAGCTCGTTCAGGAACCGCATGAACTGTTGTTGCTCGAAGCGCGGTTCGATCATCGATATCCTCTGATCGTTGACGACGTACAGTCCGAAGGTGTCGCTTTGCTTGCGGGCAAGATAAGCCAGCGCTGCGATCAGCACCTTTGAATACTGAAGCTTACTGACACCGTTCTCCTTGTAGTCCATCGAGCGGCTGGCATCGAGAATGAATTTTACCGTGATGTTCGTCTCGATCTCGGATTGCTTGATGTAATATCTTTCCGACCGCGCGTACATTTTCCAGTCGAGCAAGCGAAGGTCGTCGCCAGGTTCGTAGCTGCGATACTGGCTGAACTCATAACCTACGCCGATGGACTGGCTGCGATTACTTCCGCTCATGAAACCCTCCACAACGATGCGGGCCACAAGCTCGAGACCGTTGACGGTGTTGAGGAGCTCGGGTTTTAAAAGATCGTTGATTTGTTGTTTCATAGAATGCTTTCTCACGGAAAGCACGGAAAACACGGAAAGGCGGAAATTAAATTGTTTTGTGCGGCGCTAATGTGTGTTCGAGGATCGCTTTTGTTATGTCGTCGGATTTTACGCCTTCGGCTTCTGCACGGAAGTTCATGAGTATTCTGTGTCGAAGTACTGGATATGCTACTCTTGAGATGTCTTCACGGGTCACAGAAAGATTTCCACTCTGCAAGGCCCTTGCTTTGGCGGTGAGGATCATCGCTTGTCCGGCGCGAGGGCCTGCACCCCAGCGAACCCAGTCTTTCACGTTGCTCACGGTTGTCTGGTCGGGGCGCGTGGCACGTACCGTCTCGCTCACGACACGAACGAGCTCGGGACTGATGTGAACTTCGCGAACGAGCTTCTGAGCTTCGAGGATCTCGGCTCCGGTGATAACTTTTTCGATCTGCGTGGTCCTTTTGCCGGTAGTGTTCTCCAGAATGGATCTTTCTTCTTCGGCGGTGGGGTAGCCGATCCTTATGTACAATAAGAAACGGTCGAGCTGTGCTTCGGGCAGCGGGAACGTTCCCGCTTGTTCGATTGGGTTTTGCGTAGCTAGGATGAAGAAGGGACGTTCGAGGGGATACGTAACGCCTCCGTAGGTCACTTCGAATTCCTGCATGGCTTCGAGAAGGGCGGACTGTGTTTTGGGCGAAGTACGGTTGATCTCGTCAGCGAGAATGATGTTCGCAAACAGCGGCCCTTTGTTGAATCTGAAGGCCCGTTTGCCGGTCGTATGATCTTCTTCCAGTATCTCCGTTCCAATGATATCCGACGGCATGAGGTCGGGTGTGAACTGGATACGGCGGAACTTCAGGTGGACGGCTTCGGATAGGGTACGGATCATGAGAGTTTTGGCAAGGCCGGGAACTCCTTCGAGGAGGGCATGGCCGCCCGCCAGAAAAGTGATCATCAGCTGATCTACCGTTTCTTCCTGGCCAACGATAACCTTCCTGATCTCTTTCTTCAATGCCTTGAGTCGTTCGATCAGGTCATTCACCCGTTGTTCCGTAGCCTGTAAGTCTGCGTTCATATTCTGTTTGTCGTTGTTATGCCGTCAGCGCGTACATTACGATGTTCACGCTGAACCGTGTGTTGTCTATTTTATAAAACCTTTTATTTCTGAAGTCATAATCCCATTCGCACCCGTAGTCTTTATTACTATAGAGTACCCCGATCCGTCCGTTCACCTCGACGGCCTTCAGGTAATCGTGGACGATGTCGTCGCCCCAGCCATTGAGCTCTTGCGTTGTAGCCGGAGGTCCGTCGAACTGGAAGAAAGATGAATACAGTCCGTGGGTTTTGGGGATCTTCTTCAGGGCGTTAGCCCCAAAGATCTTTTCCATCTGCGACTCGAACGACTTTGCGAAGAGTCCGTCGATGTCGTGATTACAGTCATCAACAAATAAAAAGCCTCCCTGATTGATGTACTTCTCGAGATTTTCGCGTTCGCCACTGGTGAATTCGACCAGCTTGTGGCCGCTGAGGTAACAGAACGGGCAGCGGAAAATAGCGTCGCTGCTGAGCGCTACAATATTCTCTTGTGTGTCGACAGGCAAAGTTGTGTACTCTATGAGCGAATTGAGGACGTTGGATGGCATGCGTTGGTCCACGTCCCAATCGCCTGATTCGTACTGAAGACGGGTGAAGAAGAATTTATTGATCTGCACGGTGCAAGTTCCTCGTATAATCGGAATTTTCAGATTTGAGGTTCTGAATTTATATAGGCGGGAGCGTATCCGTTTGCAGAAAAATGAACCCCGCCGGGAGGCGGGGTTCCAATGCTTAAACTGCGTCCGACAAACTGGAGAACGTAAAGTCTCTCGCTTTGATCGCGGGCACTAAATAGTTTTGATTCGATTCTGTACTGACCGTCCTTTCCTGCCTTCCAAGCTCTTCGAGATTGTTCAGCATAATGATCGGACTCTCGTTGAAACGGAAATTCTTGATCGGATATTTGATCTCGCCGTTTTCGATGTAGAATGTTCCGTCGCGGGTCAGCCCGGTTAACAGCAAGGTTTGCGGATCGACGCTGCGGATGTACCACAGCTTGGTGACGAGCACGCCCTTCTTTGTTCCTTTGATGAGTTCTTCGAGTGACTTTGTTCCACCATCCATGATAGCGGCATCGGGACCCGGAATAGCTTTGACACCCTTTTTCTCGGCCCAGTATCTCTCCCAGGTCAAATTCTTGATCACGCCTTTTTCGATCCAGCTTACTTTTTCCTGCGGGCGTCCATCGCCGGTCCAGGGACTGGTTGGAAGATCGGGATGAAGCGGGTCGGAATAGATGTTCACTCTTTCGTCGACCAGCTTTTCGCCGAGACGAGTTTGTCCGCCGGGTTTGCTGAGGAAGCTTCTTCCCTCGTCGGCCTGACGTGCGTCGAGACCGAAGAAGATATTCTCCAGCAACACAGCGACGGCCGCCGGTTCGAGGATCACGGTGTATTTACCGGGCTCGATCGCCTTTGCGGCGGCCGAGCTTACGGCTTTCTTGGTAGCGACTTCCGTAGCAGTCTTGGTGTCGAGCTTGGTCACGTCGTTGTAACCACGGATCGCATAACCCGAGCCTTTGCCGTCCTCAGTCCTTACCGTTATCGAGAAGTTCGTATTGGTGGCGGTGTTGTAGGCAAACAGTCCTTTCGAATTCATCATGGCCGCGAAGCCGTTGGTGTCTTCGAGGAAGCCGGCTGCAACAGCCTTCGCATCTTTGGCCACCTTCAGACTTTTCTCCACCATCTCCGAACGTTGTCTGGGGGTGATGGAAGCGGTAGCCTGAACAAAAGTCTTCGACTCTCCGTATTTCTGCGGTCCGAGGAATTGGACGTACTCAGGATTTTCGGGAGCAAGCTGTGCAAGCTCTTCCGAACGGCGAACGACTTTTTCAAGTGAAGCGTCGTCGAACTCGTTGATCGTTGCGACCCCCGACTTCTTTCCGAACGCGGAAGAGACAACGAGCTGGCTCTGACTAACGATGCCACTGGTTGATACCGAGTTGCGCGCATACCGTATGTTGCCGCCTTCGCTGCCTGTGAGATTCACTTCACACTCATCGGCTTTAGAATAGCTCAGCACTTTCTTTAGCAGTGCCTGAGCTTGATCTTTTGAAAGTATTGCCATAGTATGATCAGATTTGACGTGCAGTATTGATAACATTTATCCCATTGAAGCGGGAGGTTGAAGCTCCGTGCGATACGGAATTGCTTTGCGGCGGCTGGCCCTTGCCGTCTCCGAATGCACCGCCGAGGCGATAGTCGGAAGAGTCGGCGATGGCTGTACAAGAGTTCCAGAAATCCTGAGAGTTCGCCTGGTAAGCAACATCCTTCAGCATACCGCCGAGCTTGCCGTTCTTGATCTCATAGAACAGCTGACCTCCGAACTGGAAGTTGTAACGCTGCTGATCGATAGAGAACGATCCGTCGCCGATGATATAAATACCTTTTTCCACGCCCTTGATGATCTCGTCGACCGATTTCTTTTCTTTACCGGGCTGGAGAGAAACATTGGGCATTCGCTGGAACTGTACACTGCTCCAGTTGTCGGCGTAACAGCAACCGCGTGATGCATTGAGCCCGAGAATATGTGCCTGGTCGCGGATCACCTGGTAGTCGACAAGGATACCGTCCTTGATCAGATCCCAGCTACCGCATTTCACACCTTCGTCGTCGTAACCGACGGCTCCGAGTGAACCGACTTGTTCTTTGTCGGCAACGAAGTTCACGATCTTGCTTCCGAAGTTGAATTTTTTCGATTCCCATTTGTCGAGCGTGAGGAAGCTTGTTCCCGCGAAATTCGCTTCGTAGCCGAGAACGCGATCGAGCTCGGTAGGATGGCCCACGGATTCGTGGATGGTGAGCCACAGGTGAGAAGGATCGAGAACGAGATCGTACTTCCCTGGCTCGACAGTTTTTGCTTTCAGTTTTGCGGCAGCCTGTTCACCACCGGCTTTCGCATCTTCGAGCATGTCGTAACGGCCTTTGTATAGAGTAGTAGCGCCGGGCACTATGATCTTGTCCTGAGGCCTTGCGTTGAGATACTCGTAACCCATCCCTGTGGGAGCGCTGAGTGAATTCCTTGTTTCGAATTTTCCTGACGTGGGATCGATCGACGTTGCAAAGAATGCAGGCCAGATGCGATGGACGTCCTGGTCGATGTATGATCCGTCGGATGAAGCGAAGTATTTCTGTTCGTTGATGAGGAACAGGATCGAGGTGATATAGTTTGCGCCGGCTTTCATGGCGGCATCATTCACACCAAGCAACAGGTCTACCTTTTCTTTGATGGGCACCTCGAATCCATTCTTCTCGATGGGAGCTTTCCAGGTTACTTCACCGAAGCCTTTCTGTGGCGCGAGACGTACCGGCTCCGACAACAGCCTGGAGTTTTCTTTGGCGATGGCCACGGCCAGTTCGGCGGCTTTGGCTATGCTGTCGTTGTCGAGCTTGTCGATGGCAGCGAATCCCCAGCTACCATTGGCAATGACGCGAACGCCCATCCCGTAAGATTCGGTATTTACGATGTTCTGAACTTTATCTTCGCGTGTTACGACGAACTGGTTCAGGTATCGACCGATGCGCACATCTGTATAGGTGGCGCCTTTCGACTTCGCGGCGTTCAACGCGACGTCAGCCAGTCTTTTCTTCAGCGCGACGTCCACCGGGGTCAATGCGGCTTCCGGTGAGATGGGCCGTGCGCCTGCCATTCCGGGCAGCATGACGGCGCCTGCCGCGCCAAGACCAGACAGGTAAATAAAGTCTCTTCTTTTCATAGTGAAATGGTAATAAGCATAATTAGCATTTTATAATGGGGAGTACAACTAAGTGATTGTCCGAAAGCGAACAAAATCGTTATTCGTTAATCGTTATTCGTTATTCGCGGCGAAGCTGAGATTCTAGCGGGGTGGCAATTTTGGAACATAGTAGCGGGAACTCTCCTGTCTCTCCACCTCTCTCTCTTTCTCGTCTACTTTCAAAAACATCGAAACCGCGAATAACGAATAACGAATAACGAATAACGAAAAAATCCCCAGCGTACACCAGGGATTTCGTTTCTCATCAGACCACCCGTGTACTACACGGCATCGGACAGACTCGTAAAAGTAAAATCCCTGATCTTCATATACGGTATCAGCAAGTTCATTCCGCCGCCGGGGCCACCTCCTTCGCTGGTAACGGCGCGAACCTGTTTACCGAGCGCTTCGAGATTGTTGAGCATGATGATCGGACTTTCGTTAAACCGGAAGTTCTTGATCGGATGTTTGATCTTTCCGTTCTCGATAAAGAAAGTTCCATCGCGGGTAAGACCTGTAAACAGCAGCGTTTGGGGATCGACGGGACGGATATACCAGAAGCGCGTAACGAGCACGCCGCGTTTGGTATCCTTCACCATGTCTTCGAATGAAACATTGCCGCCATCCATGATCGCGTTTCCGGGGAATGGAACGGCAGCGACATTTTTCTGTGAAGCCCAGTACCGGTCGTACACCAGGTTCTTGACAACACCACCGCGGATCAGGTCCATCTTCTGACGTGCAAGTCCGTCCGGAGTCCAGGGCGATGATGGAACTTCATCGTGCCAAGGGTCGGTGTATATGTTCACTCTTTCATCGACGAGCTTTTCACCGAGCTTGGTGCCGCCGCCTTTCTTCGAAAGAAAGCTGCGTCCTTCGTCGGCCGTGCGTGCGTTCATGTTGAGCATGAGTCTCACCAGGTCGGCTGCCGCTGCGGGCTCGAGGATCACTGTGTATTTACCGGGCTCGATCGCTTTCGCTTCGCGCGACATTACTGCTTTATCGATCGCTACTTTTGACGTTGCTCCCGCGTTTAGTTTGCTGACGTCGTTCAGATCCTGTGCAGCCCATCCCGAACCGGTGCCGTCGTTGGTGCGCATGGTAACGGTAAAGTCGACGCTGGTCTGTTTATTATAAGCATACAGGCCTTTGTTGTTCATGATGGACGAGAATCCGCGGCTATCCTGGAGATATCCCGCCGCTGTAACGTCTTTCGAAACAGCCGGAGTGATGCTATCGGAAGCTGCCTGTGCCCGCATGTCGGGGGTGATCTTCGCAGTTGCTTCGGAAAAGGTCTTTCCTTCTTCACCGTAGTTTTGCTGGGGGAGTGGATCCATGAACTCGGGGTTCTCGGGGGCGAGCTTCGCGAGCTCTTCGGCGCGGCGAACTACCTTTTCGATCGAAGCATCGTCGAATTCGTTGATCGTTGCCGAGCCTGATTTTTTTCCGAAGAATGAATTCACGCCGAGGCTCAGGTTACTGTCTTCACCGGAAGTAGTAACACTGTTTCGTGCATACCGGATGTTGCCGCGCTCGGCGCCACTCAGCTGTGCAGAGATCCCGTCGGCCTTCGAGAAGGCAACTGCTTTCTCCAGTATTTTTTTGGCGTCTTCTTTACTTAGTAATGCCATATGAAGAGTTAAAAGTTAATAGTTAAAAGTTCGATGGTGTTAAAGTTAAATGGTGCGTCCCGTGTTGATCACGTTGACA
The DNA here is from genome assembly GCA_035318625.1 of Cyclobacteriaceae bacterium. Lineage (GTDB taxonomy): Bacteria > Bacteroidota > Bacteroidia > Cytophagales > Cyclobacteriaceae > ELB16-189. The sequence continues at coordinate 3,677 of DATHEL010000007.1, read as the reverse complement.
CCGTTGAAGCGTGCTGTTGCTGATCCGTGTGACACGGCGTTCGACTGGCTCGGTTGTCCTTTGCCGTCGTTGAACGCGCCGCCGAGGCGATAGTCGCTTGAGTCGCAAATGGCTGAACAAGAGGTCCAGAATTCGTTCGTGTTCGCCTGGTAAGCGACATCTTTCAGCATGCCGACGATCTTTCCGCCTTTGATCTCGAAGAACAGCACTCCTCCAAACTGGAAGTTATATCGTTGCTGGTCGATAGAGAACGACGCGTCTTTCACGATGTAAATTCCTTTGTCGACGTTGGAGATCAATTGTTCCGGTGTGAGCTGGGCTTTACCGGCCTGCAATGACACGTTAGCCATGCGTTGGAACTGGACGTCGGCCCAGCTCTGTGAATAGCAGCAGCCGTGCGATTCTTTCTGACCGATCATGTTCACCTGGTCGCGGATGGCCTGGTAGTTGACCAGGACGCCGTCTTTAATGAGATCCCATGATTTGCACTTCACACCTTCGTCGTCGTAGCCGACGGCGCCGAGCGAACCTACCTGGGTCTTGTCGGCAACGAAGTTCACGAGGTCGCTTCCGAATCGGAATTTCTTCGATTGCCATTTGTCCATGGTGAGGAAACTTGTTCCGGCATAGTTGGCTTCGTAACCAAGCACGCGGTCGAGCTCTGTCGGGTGACCGACTGACTCATGTATCGTGAGCCACAGGTGCGACGGCTCGAGAACGAGGTCGAACTTGCCGGGCTCTACCGACTTCGCTGCGATCATTTGTTTCGCCTGGTCGGCAGCCATCGACGCGTCTTCGAGTATGTCGTATGATTTATTGTAAAGGATGATGTCGCCGGGAGCTTTGATCTTGTCCTCTGTGCGGCCGTCGAGGTACTCATAACCCATACCGACAGGTTGGCTGAACGAAGTCCGGTTCTTGAAGGAACCGCTCTGGCGATCGACCATTGCAACTGTAAAAGTGGGATAGATCCTGTGAACGTCCTGGTCGATGTAAGAACCTTCCGATGATGCGAAATACTTCTGTTCGTTGACCAGCAGAATAGCGCTGTTGACGAATGATGCGCCTTTTTGCATAGCATTGTCGTTGGCCTTCAGCAACAGCTCAACTTTGTCTTTCACAGGGACCTCGAAACCGTTCTTGACAATAGGAGTCTTCCACGAAACCGTTCCGTACGAAGGAGTGGCGGCGAGCTTTACCGGCTCTTTCTGGAACTTGGAATTAGCTTTGGCAATGACCACGGCACGTTCGGCAGCTTTCTTAATGCCTTCGGGCGTGACTTCATTGGTGGCCGCAAATCCCCATGTGCCGTTTGCAATCACACGAATACCTACACCGAACGACTCGGTGTTCACCACGCCCTGTACTTTTTTCTCACGGGTGGTGACAAACTGGTTGAGGTACCTACCGATACGCACATCGGTATAGGTAGCTCCCAGTTGGCGGGCGGCGTTCAATGCAAGATCGGCCAGTGTTTTCTTCTGGGCCGCGTCTATGAACGGTTCCAGCAGCCGAGCCTGGTCGACTGCCGAAAAGCCCGGGATCGGGAGCATCATAGCTGCTGCTGCGCCGAGGCCTGCTGTTTGTATAAAGTTTCTTCGCTTCATGCTTGTTCGTGGTTCGTTGTTGGTTGTTCGTTGTTCGCGTTTGACGGGTTATATTGTTCTGCCGGTGTTGATCACGCTGATCTGGTTGAACCGGGCAGTAGAGCTTCCGTGTGAAACGGCGCTTACCTGTGAAGGCTGTCCTTTTCCATCGAAGAAAGAGCCGAAGAGACGATAGTCTTTTTCGTCGCACACTTTCACGCAGCTGTTCCAGAACTCCTGAGTGTTCGCCTGGTAAGCCACATCGTTGAGGATGTCTGTGATCTGTCCGCCCTTGATCTCGAAGAACACGGTGCCTCCGAACTGGAAGTTATAACGCTGTTGGTCGATCGAGTAAGACCCGCGGCCGGCAATGAAAATTCCTTTGTCGACATCCTTGATCATTTGTTGTACGCTGTACGATTCTTTGCCGGGAGCCAGTGACACGTTGGGCATACGTTGGAATTGTACATCGTTCCAGCTTTGTGAATAACAGCAGCCGTGCGATTCCTTTTGGCCCAGAATGTGGACCTGGTCGCGGGTTGCCTGGAGATTTACCAGGATACCCTCTTTAATAAGATCCCAGCGTTTTGCCTTCACGCCTTCGTCATCGTAACCGACGGCTCCGAGCGATCCGGGTTGCGTTTTGTCTGCGAAGATGTTCACCTCTTTGCTTCCGTACTTGAAGTTACCTGACTGAAGCTTATCGAGTGTAGCGAAGCTTGTACCGGCATAGTTGGCTTCGTAGCCGAGCACGCGATCGAGCTCGAGCGGATGGCCGACAGACTCATGGATAGTGAGGCCAAGGTGATTGGGCTCCAGCACGAGGTCGTACTTACCGGGGTCGACGGATCTTGCCGTGAGCATTTCTTTAGCCTGCTTCGCGGCGATGGTCGCGTCTTCGATGATGTCGTAGCTGTCTTTATAAAAGACCATGCCGCCGGGGCCTTCGACTTTATCTGCGGCTTTGGGGACTAAGTATTCCCAGCCCATTCCTTTTGGAGCTGCCATTTCTGCGCGGGTCTTGAATTTTCCGGCAGCGCGGTCGATCGCCTGGACCTGGAAGTTGGGCCAGATGCGATGAACATCCTGATCTATGTACGAACCGTCGGTGGACGCAAAGTACTTCTGTTCGTTCACCTGGAACAGGTTGGACGTAACGAAGGCTGCGCCGTTCTTCATGGCCGCTGCATTTGCAGCGAGAAGGAGCTCAACTTTTTCCGACACGGGTACTTCGAGGGGATTTTTCTGAACGGGTGTGTTCCACACAACTTCTCCAACGCCGGCGGCAGGAGCGAGCTTAACGGGCTCTTTCTGGAACTTCGAGTTTGCTTTGGCAACGGCGACGGCGGTCAGCGTCGCTTTCTTGATTCCGTCTGTCGTCACGTTGTTGGTGGATGCAAATCCCCATGTGCCGTTGACGATCACCCTAACGCCCACGCCATATGATTCGAGGCTGGTGATGCCCTGCACCTTGTTTTCGCGGGTGTTGATGAACTGGTTGAGGTAACGGCCGATCCGGACGTCGGTATAGGTGGCGCCGGCGGACTTTGCGGCGTTGAGCGCCGCGTCGCAAAGTGATTTTTTTTGTGCCCTATCGATGGGTGATTCCAGCAAGGCCTCCACGGATACCGGATTCCCTAACGTAGAAAGGGGGATAGCGAGGGTACCGAGTCCGAGGCCTGCCAGTTGGACGAAATCTCTTCTTTTCATTCGGGGATAATGGTTTTCAATGACCGGCTTTAAAGTAGTCGTTTGTTACCATTTCATTACCAAAGAAACGGGAGAGGGGTGATAAACTTTTATGTGAGTGGTGATAAACGGGAAGGAAGGATTAGTCGAGGGATTTAGTGGGGTTTTAGAAGAAGATTAGAATGGAATTGTGTTGTAACAAAGAAGTGGACAGGGGTGGGGAGACTAGACGGTTTCGGGATTTTTGAGTTTCCAGATTTCAGGAGGCTGTAAAGTGAACTGTGTCAAAGTGGAAAAATTACCAACTTTGATACAATATGAAAAAGAAAGAAGAGGAATTGAGTGCTGAAGAGCTAAAGAAGAAAGCTTTGAAGCAATTTATGTCAGGAGAATCACTTTACG
>DATHEL010000006.1:0-53753 GCA_035318625.1 Cyclobacteriaceae bacterium | reverse complement strand
CAAACTCTCCATAGTATTAATCTTTAAATGAATCTCAGCATCGCTGCCTAAACCCACCCGATCCGCCTTTACGCCTCTTTCAAAGCATCAAAGACTTCTCTATGTCATTCAATCCTTGGTCTCGTTTTATTCTTGTCCGGGCTATATCTCACGACATAACCTCTTTTTAGAAATCAACTCGTGGCACACCTCTATCGATGTACCACGGGTCCGCTATCAGTCATTCATTCAAAGAACGTTGTGTCTCCTGTCTTTTTCCCAGTCCGAAAACCGGGGTCGGAAACACCAGTGATTTTGAGATCTCTTAAAACCTCTAAAACCGTCCAAATTCCGTTGAATTTGGCCCTTTCACCTAAAAAGGGAGTGCAAAGATATGACCTTAATCACTATCTGCAAATCCAGGGGGAAAGAATTTTGAGGAAAATTGACCCTATTTGGGCCGTCTATAGATAGGCACCGTGCTGCAAGGCTCCCCGTACATGATGCTCGCCGCCACCACACCGAGCTTCGAAGTGGCCTCCACATACGCCGACACCGGGACATGAACATCACTGCAACCCTTCACAACAACTTTCGCATCCCTATACTGCTCCCAGTCAACCGACAAAAGTTTCTCATGAAATAACTCTCTCTCCATCTCCTCCACAGTGCCGAAAAAAACACGCTTCGCATACGGCCTCAATGCAACAGCCAGTAACATGTAAGCCCACGTCGGCACAACGGCATCCGCCGTACACACAACACTCACCATCTTATCCTGGTAGTCAGTCCACGAGTGATCCTTCACGTGCTCACGAAAATCTTTCTCCTTCAGAATCAATCCCTGGAACAAATGATCCTTGATATCATACACAGCCCGCTCACCCGGAACATGCAACTGCTCCAGGTCGAACGTCACCAATGCACTGTTTGCAACCCGGTTTATAATTTCATCCATAAGGTTTTTTTTCAACACATAGGGCAATAGCGGCAACATAAGTACTTTACTCACTCCGCCCTGAATCGCTACTTTCTATGTGATCTTTCAGCAACCCTATTTAGGCGCGCAGTTCGAGGGCACATAGAAAGTTACGATCTAAACACAGCTATGCATTCTACTGCATGTTCAATGTGTTTAATCTGCTTCAAAAAACACTAAACCAATGACTTTGGTTTTTTTGCTATAAAATCTTTCAGGTAAAATGGCTCGAACTCGCCAACATCCTCAAACTTCCCCGCACGAAGCCTTTCCAGCGCCAGCCTCCCCAGCCATTCCGCCGACGGAAACATACCACTCACAAATTTCGCATTCGGGTGTGTGATCACATCCCTGCACTTATCCGATCCATTCCCAAAGAACAACACCTCGCGCTTCTCAACCACCGCTGCATACGACGAAGCATCAATGACGCTAGCCCGCACAGGTTCGATCACACCGAGGCCATTATCGAATAACATCGTATACACTTCCATCCTCCTCGCATCGATCATCGGGCACAACCAGGCTCCACCCGGGTTGTTCTCAGTCACCTGCGCAGCCATCAGCTCCAGCGAGTTCACAGCGATCAGTGGAATGCCCAACGCGTAACAGACGCCCTTCGCTGTCGCCACTCCGATCCTCAAACCAGTATACGAGCCAGGCCCGGCAGAAACCGCCACGGCCGACAGGTCGCGCGCAACAACACCCGCCCTGGACAAAATTTTGTCGATCATAACAGCCAGCTGACTTGCGGCCGAATTTGGAACCTCTGTTATTTCAGAAGCAAGAAGCTCTCCTTCGCGGTGAAGGGCGGCAGAACAAACGGTCGTCGAAGTCTCAATGCTTAATATCAAACCCATTACTAAGGCAACAGGATCTTCTTGTACGATTCCTGGTTGTTGAGCACCTTCATCGCCTCGAGCACCTCGGGGTCGCGATCGACAGACGCTTCGGCCTGACCTGCATTAAGAGCATAGTGGAAAGCAATCTCCAGCTCCAGCAACGAAGCGATCTCTTTCCTGAAACGGGTGAACTCGCCTTCGCGATTGGCCGCTATTCTGTTCTTGAGATCGTCCAGGCTTGCGCTCAATTCATTGTAGTACTTTTCATTCTTCGCGGCCGCGATCAATTCATCGGCGCGTTTCTCGAGCTGATCGGTATAATCGAAGGTCTGTGTCTTAATCCATGTGGTGAACTTCTCATACTCGGCATCCGACAAACGGAACCCTTTCAAAGAGGTGAGTGTAGGATTTGCAGCGCAGTACATCGAAGCGTACTCGAACAACAACCCTGACGCAACGAGCTCGGAAGCAGCCGCGCCAAAGGTCTCAGGCGAAACGGGAACATCCGGATCTAGGCCGCCGCCATCGAAAACCTTCCGGCCATGCGATGTCTTGAATGCAACTTTCATCGAATCAGCTACACGGCTCACCGATCCGTCATTCCGGCGATGAGTATAATCCATTGCCTGGATACACCTTCCGCTGGGGATATAATATTTTGCAGTCGTTACTTTGAGCTGTGCATTGTATGCAAGCGGGCGTGTTGTTTGTACCAGTCCCTTCCCGAATGTCTTTTCGCCGATCAGCACGGCGCGATCGTAATCCTGCAATGAACCTGCGACGATCTCCGAAGCCGAGGCGCTTCCTCCACTTGTAAGAATGGCAAGAGGGATCTCTGTGTCCACAGGATCATTCAGCGTAGTATATGTCTTATTCCAGTCGGCGGCTTTGCCTTTGGTTGAAACCACTTCTTTGTTCTTCGGGATAAAGATGTTGACGATGTTGATGGCTTCGTACAACAACCCGCCGGGGTTATCCCTCAGGTCGAGCACAAGCTTCTTGGCGCCACTCAGCTTCAGTTTCACCACGGCTTCCTCTACTTCCTTGCTTGCACCGGGTGTGAAGTCATCGAGCTTGATATAACCGGTGGATGCATCGAGCATTCCGGAGTAAACCACATTAGTGATCTTGATTCGCTCGCGCAGTATTTTGAATCTGAGATCTTCGGTGATGCCTGGACGATGAAGCACGATCTCGACTTCAGTCTTAGGTTTGCCTTTCAAAGCGGCGCTGACGGCGCTGGAAGGTCTGCCCTTCATGTCCTTCCCGTCGACCGAGATGAATTCGTCGCCGACCTTGACACCGGCGCGGTATGCCGGGAAGCCGATGTACGGATGAGTGACGACAGTTTTGCTGTTCACAATTCCGATCAACGCGCCGATGCCGGCGTATTGGCCCGTAGTCTGAATGCTGAAAGCTTCAGACTCGTCTTCGGCGATGAAAACAGTGTAGGGATCCAGCGACTCGAGCATTCCATTGATGCCTTTGTCGATGAGCTGTTTCGGATCAACGTCGTCGACGTAATACGCGTTGACTTCTTTAAACAAGGTCGAGAAGATGTCGAGACTTTTAGCGATCTCGAAATACTTTTCTGCAGGGCTTGCGAATGCAAACAGTGCAGCGGCGATGACAAGAACAAAAAATGATCTCTTCACCACCAGTCTTTTTCTACCGTTCTTCATTTTAATGAACTGATCTTTTGAATTGTACCGAGAACCTTCTGCTGGAACGTCTCTGAGGGGAGTATCGTCTTTGCAGTATAAATATAAGCAATGAGCCATTTTCCAGGATCGCCAAGGCCGGACTTATTCAACCGGTAGGCTTCGCGAAGCCGTCTTTTGATCGTATTTCGATCGACAGCTCTTTTGAACTGTCTTTTCGGGACTGTAAAAAGTACCTGGTTAATGGTGCTCCCGGAGTCAGGATGGGGTAGGTACAGCACCTTAAACGGATGAAAATAAAAAGAGGAACCCTTTTCGAAGAGTTCCCTGATCCACGTTTCTTTCGAGAGTCTTTCTTTCTTAGGAAACGAAAAAGATTTGCCCATAGACGGAAAAAAGTGACTTTTTCAGCCCAGGACACAGGGATCGCCACAAGGCAGACCCAAAATGCTCCAAGGCTTACTTCTGCTTAAATGTTTTCTCGTCAGAAACGGTCAGTTTCTTTCTTCCTTTCCGGCGGCGGCTGGCCAATACACGGCGGCCGTTAGCGGTAGCCATTCTCTCACGGAATCCGTGCTTGTTTTTCCTCTTCTTCCGCGATGGTTGGTACGTACGTTTCATGACATGTTATTTACTTCTTCCAAAAGGGCTGCAAATATGGCCAAGGGAAGGGACTTTTACAAACAGGGCCCTAACCGAATGTACGATTTACGAGGTACGATGTACGATTTTGTGGGCCGTCAGTCCCTTCGAAAGCCTCAATCGTACATCGTAAATCGTACCTCGTACATCCCTATTGCACTTTAAATATCGCGTCATCTACGGCCAAATTGACCTCTACCGATTGGGCGTCGAACTTAAGGGTCATCGGTCCCATCGCCTGTGAAAACGAGTGAGGAAACTTTACACCTTTAACCTCTTTATAATCACCAAACTTCGTCGCGACGGCCGCTTCTCCCTGCGGACTTTTCTGAATCGACACGCTTTGGACCTTCAGACCGGTCTCCTTGTCGTAGTAGTCACTGGTCTTTTCGCCCTGCGGCGTAGTGTATTCCACAACATAAGCCTCCTTGCCGTCAATATTTTCCACCGCTTTCAGCACGGCTTTCACTTTGTAAGACATGTACTCGGCTTCCTTGAACATAGCGGCATCGAAAAGCTTACCCTCCTTGGCCTTGTCGTCGAGCGGTTCTTTCTGTCCCATGGTCGTTGTGGCAATATCCTTTCCGTCCGTCACTGTGCGCTGGAAGACCTGGCCTCCCGCACTGACTTCCTGCAGCATCTTACCGGGTGATTTCATGGTAACCGTAAACAACAGGTCCTGTCCCTGAATAGATCCCTTCATCGTCATCTTCACAGCCTTCACGGCCTTCACGTTCTTCTCACCACCGATGGCTTCTATGTATTTGCCGATCACCTTCTCCGCAGTCAGGCCTGCCGGAAGCGCCGACGCTTTCGCAGCCGTCACTTCCTTTCCATACATATCAAAGTATTTGATCTCTCCGAATGGCTTCAGCTTCTCTGCAACTTCGGATCCCTTACCTACGACAATGATGTGTGCATTGCCAGGCAATATGAATTGCTTTGCCGTTGCCTGAACATCGCTGATGTTGACGGCGTCGATACTCTTCAGGTAGTTGTTATAGTAGTCCTTCGGCAGGTTATACTTCGCCGTGTTCACGGCAAACGTCGCGATCGTCTGGGGGTTTTCCAGCGAACGACCGAATGAGCCTGCAATACTCGCTTTGGCTGCGGCAAGCTCGGTGTCTTTCACGGGTTCTTTAACAATCTTATTGAGCTCGTTCATGACTTCCATTACAGAGCTGTCTGTCACTTCATTGCGAACACTCGCTCCGGCCTGGAACATACCCACGAGGAAGTCGCTGTTGAGCTGCGAGCTTGCTCCGTATGTGTATCCATGTGCCTCCCGAAGATTCTGCATCAGGCGCGCGGAGAAACTTCCTCCGAGGATCTGGTTCAGCACCCGGGCTTTGATCGCTTCCTGGGAACCTGTCTTCAGGTTGACGGGGTAAGCGACGTTGATTACTGACTGCACCGAGTTGGGGCGATCGACCAATGCCACGTATGTTTTTGCGGGCGGTGTGGGTTGTTTGTAAGTAGGATTTGTTACAACTCCTTGTGTCCACTTTCCGAAATACTTTTCAGCGGCAGCATTTGCCGTTTTCAGATCGATATCGCCAACGATCACGAGATATGCATTGTTGGGCTTGAAGTAGGTGTTGAAATAATTCTTGCAATCGTCCATGGTGAACGCCTCGATGGTCTTCTCCGTTTCGATCTCACCATAAGTATGTTCAGGGCCATAGACCAGCGCGGTCCTTACGTTGGTCATGATCGATGTAGGATCGTCCTGATCCGAGGCGAGCTCCGACAGCTTCTGGGTCTTCAGCTTCGCAAGCTCGTTCGGGTCGAATGCCGGATTGAACAACACGTCAGACATGAGCTCGAGCAGCTTGTCGCGATGCTTCGTAAGGCTGGAAGCAAAGATGCTATTCCAGCTGGTGTTCAGCGTCGCACCGATGAAGTCAACTTCCTCGTCGAGTTGCGCTTTGGGGCGGCTCTTGGTGCCGGTGCCGATCAGCTGGCCGGTAAGCTCTACGTGGCCCGTCTTTTCCTTTTCCATGATCGGGTCGTTCTTCAACTGGAGTGAGAACTGTACCCGGGGGAGCTTGTGATTTTCTACAACGAAGACCTGCAGGCCGTTCTTCAGTGCAAAGGTCTGGTATGCGCCTATTTTGATCTCGCGGGCGGGAGCTGGTTTCGGGGCCTTGGAGCGATCGACCTGTGCATGTGCAAATCCGCAGAAGAGGGCAAGTATTATGATAATAAGCTTATTCATAATTCAAATGGATCAATGGGTGTAGATCAGTTTTGTTGTTTGATTTGTGCGTTGTCGGGTTTGCTTTGCGCAGACTTCGGCAGGTAAAAGAGCGATACGCGGTTCTCCTTGGTGAGATATTTCTTTGCAACACGCTGAAGGTCCTCGCGTGTGATCTTGTTGTAACGATTGATCTCCGTGTTGATAAGGTTCGCATCTTTAAAATACACGTAGTAGTTGGCAAGCTGCTCGGCGATACCCACCATCGATGAGTTCTGCTGTACAAACTGGCTTTCCACCTGGTTGCGGACTTTCTGGAATTCCTTTTCGGAGATGAGTTCCTTCATTACTTTTTCGACTTCCACATCCATTGCCTTTTCGAGGTCTTCCACATTCACACCCATGTTGGCCAATCCGAATACGAGATAAAGTCCGGGATCTTCGGAAGAGAAAGGGAACGACTGAATGACGTAAGCTTTCTTTTGCTCATCGACGAGAGCCTTGTAAAGTCTGGAGCTTTCGCCCCCGCTCAGTAACGTGCTGAGCATATCGAGCGCGTACGAATCGTCGGTTCCCTGTGCGGGCATGTGGTATGCGTGTACAACGGCAGGCAGCTGTATGTTATCGAGAACTACGTCGCGTACCTCTTTAGTCTGCTGGGGCTCGACAATGGTAGGGCGTGGAATGGGCTTGGTGCCCTTCGGTATGTCTTTGAAGTATTTGTCAATGAGCGTTTTTGCCTGGTCGATATCTATGTCGCCAGCGATCGACAGCGTGGCGTTGTTGGGAACATAGAATGTCTTATAGAAATCGATGAACTCATCCAGTGTGGCCGCATTGAGGTGGTCCAGCGAACCGATGGTTGGCCAGCGATACGGGTGAACGGTATAGGCGTGCTTGAGTATCTCGGTGAGGATGCTTCCGTAAGGTTGGTTGTCCATCCGCTGGCGCTTCTCTTCCTTCACGACCTCGCGTTGAGTCTCGACCCCGATGGTTTCGACTTTTGCGTGCATCATGCGCTCCGACTCGAGCCAGAGTCCCATTTCCAGTTGATTGGAGGGCAGGACTTCGTGGTAGTACGTGCGATCGTTCGACGTGTTGGCATTATTGGTACCTCCGGAATTTGTGATGTACTTATCAAACTCGCCGCGTTTGATGTTCTCCGTCCCTTCGAACAACAGGTGCTCGAAGAAATGCGCGAAGCCTGTACGCTCCGGGTTCTCATTCTTGGACCCAACATGATAAAGGATCGACACTGCAACGATCGGAGTCGTGTTGTCTTTATGGAGGATCACATGAAGACCGTTGTCGAGATTATACTCGGTGAATTCGATCTTCCTGGCTTGTGCCGACGAAGTCGGTGCCTGCCCCCAGGATGCGGTTCCGACGAGAACAGCACAACTGAGGATTAAAAATGATTTCCGCATAATGCTTTCGGTTTTGTCTTAAAATAAAGAAAAAGAAGGAAGGATTAATAACGAGTGTAATGCACACCTAAGTTATAAACTTATAATATTTTATAAATACCCCCAGGTAGGGTTGACTCACGCCGTTAACCCGGATAAAATTTTTCGCATCGTTGCCGTTTCCAGGCGTGGTCCCCACTGGGACACGACCTTCGAAGCTGCCAACGACGCCAGCTTACCCGCTTCTGCCCAGCTGTGGTTGTGCGTGATGGCATACAGGAACGCTCCTGCAAACATGTCCCCGGCCCCATTGGTATCGACAGCCGTCACTTTGTAGGGCTCGATCTCGATAAACGTGTCACCATCGAAGATGAGGGCTCCGTTTGCGCCGAGTGTGATCACAAAACGCTTCGCGATCTTTTTCAACTTCTCGCGTGCTTCATGCACTTCCGTGGTCCCGGTAAAGATCATCGCCTCTTCATCGTTACAAAAAAGGAGGTCTACGCTGGCGCCAACGATCTCCTGCATCTGCGCAGGGAAATACTTCACCATACTCGGATCCGAAAACGTAAGAGCGACTTTCACATTGTTTTCTTCGGCGATCTTCTTGGTAGCTTTCATCGCCTCAAGGCCTTTGGGGCTTGCAACGAGATAACCTTCGAGATAGGCGTATGTAGAATTCCGGATGGCTTCTTCGTCGAGATGCTCGGGAGAAAAGAATGAGTTCACACCCAGGAAGGTATTCATGGTACGTTGAGCGTCCGGTGAAGTCATTACCAGGCATCGGCCGGTGTGTCCTTCTGGAGCGGTACCGAGGTTCATGTTGGTCCCGACACCGTTCTTCCCGAGGTCTTCGAGGAAGAAGTTGCCCAATGGATCATTCGCCACACGGCTCGAGAAAAATCCCTTTCCGCCGAACTGGCTAAGGGCCGTTACCGTATTGCCGCCCGAGCCTCCGCCGGTCATCTTACTCTTCTCCATGTCGATCGCCTTCATGAGCTGGAGTTGGCGTTTCTCATCGACCAGGGTCATGACGCCTTTTTCAACTTCATTCTTCGTAAAGAAATCGTATTCAACTTCGGTAACGATGTCGACAATGGAGTTGCCGATACAATAGGCGTCATATCTCATAAGAACGAATGAATTTGAAATTTTGGGGGCGAAAATACGAATTCTTACTTTTTCCCCTTCGAAGTCTTCAAAGTATACCCCAGTTGTTTCGCCATATCCGGGTAGTCCGTGATCAGTCCGTCCACTCCCCATGACTTCAGCTCTTCCATTTCCTTGGTCTCGTTCACCGTCCAGGGGATCACGCGCATTCGTTTGGAGTGACACTGCTTGATCTCATCCTTCGAGAGCAGGTGGTATTCGGGGCTGTAGATGGACGGAGTAAACCCAAGAAGCTTCAAATTCTCATCGATGGTATTCAGATTTTCGACCAACGCTGCCAGTCTGACTTCCGGATGCTTCTCGTGCCAGTACTTCAACACACGAAAATCGAACGACTGAATGACGATCCTGTCCCATGAAAGGTACTGATCGATGAGGTTGAACACGATATCTGAAAACTCCTGTGGCTTCGGATGAAACTTACCGTCCATCGAGGGCTCGGTCTTGATCTCGATATTATAGTCTACCTCGTATAACGCGTGACCTTTGATATAGTCTTCCACTGTCATGATCACATCCTTCAGTAAGGGCTTCGACACTTTCATCTTTTGCTGATCGGGGAACCGTTCGTTCACTTTACTTCCGACGTCGTACTTCGCAATGTCTTTGTAAGTCAACTTATAGATGTTGTGTTTCCTCTCGTCTTTTTCCTTGATTGGTTTCCCGGCGGAGTCGAGTGTTATCGCTGCCGACATCCAACCTTCGTGTGAAACGACGACTTGTCCGTCTTTCGTGATGGCAACGTCCATTTCGATCGTCGTAACACCTGCATCGATCGCGTACATGAAAGCCGGGATGGTGTTCTCGGGCATCGCGCCACGGGCACCGCGATGACCCTGTACGTCGAAGCGTGGAGTATAGACTTGTGCCTGGACGAGTGTTCCCGCCAGCATAGCTATCAGGATGAAATGTAAATGACCGATTTTGGACATAGTGACTCGATTCCGGACGTAAATCTATCTGCAATTAATGAAATTTAGGGCAGAAGTCCTCATTTTGTGCATGGCACCATGTTTGGAAAACCGACACGAATTAAACTTTCTACCGATGCTCATTAGCTATTCGAGAACAGCATGGCGTTCACTGTTAAAGAACAGAATATTTTCCATCATAAACATTCTCGGACTTGCTGCCGGTATCGCTGCATTCCTTTTCATCACGACATATGTACGATTCGAAAAAAGCTATGAGAGCTTTATTCCCAACGCAGATAATACCTGGCGTATTACACTAGACCTGTACAATGGTTCCGAATACGTGGTAACTGATTGCGAGACCCATGCGCCGATGGCTCCGATCCTGAAGGACAGGTTCCCGGAAGTGATCGACTTCGTTCGTATGTTCAACAACGACGGCCTCAGATATGTGCAGGTTGGCGAAAAGAAATTCCTGGAGTCCGGTATCTTCTTCGCGGATCCTTCTGTGTTCGATATGTTTGCCGTTGAGCTGGTGAAGGGCGATGCAGAGAAAAGCTGGAACGAACCGTTCCGGTTGGCAATCTCCGAGTCGCAAGCAATAAAAATGTTTGGTAAGGCCGATGTCGTAGGCGAAGCCTTAACGATCGACGGAAACCTCTATAACATATCAGGCATCTTCCGTGACCGGGCAGCGAATACGCATCTCAAATTCAACTTCCTGATATCTCATGCCACGCTGCCTTCCTTGCGTGATTGGTATAAAGACAATGAATGGAACGGCAACAACGAATATTCTTACCTGCTCATGAAGTCCGGCACAGACCTGGCCGAGTTCAACCAAAAGGTTCTTGCTGTCTCTGAAGAATTCAAAGAAAAAACCGGCAACGGAAAATATGTTGCCGAGCCGATGACTTCGATTCATCTCCACAGTAACAAGACCTTCGAGCCTGAAGCTAACGGCAACGCCAAGGTTGTTTATTTCCTGGCAATGATAGCCATCTTCATAATCGTGATCGCCTGGGTAAACTATATGAATCTCGCCACTGCACGGGCTGTCGAACGGGCGAAAGAAGTCGGCATACGAAAAGTAATGGGATCGCTGAAAAGTCAACTTATCATCCAGTTCTTAACTGAATCATTGATCGTAAATCTCATCGCCGGCTTTATCGGGCTGGTATTCGTTCAGGCCGCGATGCCGATGTTCCGGGAACTTACCGCCCTACCTTCCACGGTGGGTCAGATCAACAATCTTTCTTTCTGGATGATGTTTGCGGTACTTGTAGTGATCGGCGCCGTCCTGGCGGGAATTTACCCGGCGTTCGTACTATCTTCGTTCAGGCCGGCGCTCGTGCTGAAAGGAAAATTCCAATCTTCGTCGCACGGCCAGCTTCTAAGAAAAGCGCTCGTGGTTTTCCAATTCGGTACGACGATCATTCTCATCGTCGGTGTCAGTGTGGTGTATCTCCAGGTAAACCATCTCCGCTCGGTAGACATAGGCGCCAATCTCGACCATACGCTTGCTGTTCGCGCACCGGGCATGGACGTGGCCGATTCCGTATTCGTATCTAAATACAACACGTTCAAGGACGACGTAATCCAAAAGTCATCCGTGCAGTCCGTAGCGGTGTCGGAATCATTCCCGGGTGTCCCCATTACAGAGTTGAATACGAACTCAAATTCAGTTGTCGGCCGTGAAGCACAGACCGGGCGCTACGAATTCTACTGGTACGCTATCGACGAAGATTTTGTAACGACCATGGGAATGAGCATCCGGGCCGGCCGGAATTTCGAGAGCAGTTCCGACGTAGGAAATATGCTGATCAATGAAGAGGCAGCGAAACGGCTCGGCTTCGATAACCCCGAAGATATCATCGGAAGACAACTGACCTTTGTCGATTGGAGAACACAAAAACCAGTTACCGTGGTCGGTGTGATCAAAAACTTCTACCAGCGATCACCCAAAGAGGTACACCTGCCGATGACCTTCATTTACAGTCAGCGTGGCCGGTACTTTACGTTCCGTTTCAATGCAACGGATATTCCGGGCTTGCTTGCCTCTGTTAAAGAATCTTTCGAGAATAACTTTCCGGGCGACGTCTTTAATTATTCATTCGTAGATGAGAGATATGACCAGCAATACCGCACCGATGTACAGTTCGGCCGTGTCATGGGAACCTTTTCAGCGCTCGCTGTCATCATTGCCTGCCTGGGCCTGTTCGGTCTTTCGTCGTACACCATCGTTCAACGCCGGAAAGAGATCGGTATCCGAAAAGTTCTCGGGGCCTCGATCAGTCAGGTCGTGCGGCTACTTACCGGCGGTTATGTTAAAATCGTTTTCATGTCCTCGATAGTCGCCCTGCCGATTGCATGGCTGGCTGTGGATAATTGGCTTTCATCGTACACTACAAGGATCGATCTGAATGTGTGGATATTTGTTGTTCCGGTGTTCACGATACTTTTTATTGCTTTGGTAACTGTCGGATTTCAAACACTCAGGTCGGCTACGGCTAATCCGGCGATTGCGTTGAAACAAGACTGAAAATCGTTGTTTGTTGTTCGTTGTTCGCGGCTACGCTGAGGATCATCGTCGCAGCCACGAACAACGAACAACGACTTTAATTCATAATCATCCTCATACCTCCACGCCTCGGCCCGTTACCCATCGGATTAAGCTGCTTGTTCAACGAATACGTAAAACTAACCATGTAGTATCTCCCCAGATTATTGTAAGTAGTCTGCTCGAGATAATTCACACTCGCCTGTTGAGACACGCTCAGACTTTGATCGAGCATATTCACCACACCGAGCTTCAGCTCTCCGCTCTGCGCCTTGAAGAAGAACCGGGACACCGAGACATTCAATAACGGTATCGATTGATTAAATCCTGTTGTCTTACTGTCGTACACGAGGTAGTCGAACGCAGCATTGAGCTGATAATTCTTCAACACCGTGAGGTTGGTCTCAGCCGTGTACGTCTTATTGAAATATGATTGGTCCTGCGGCTTCGTGGCGGCGGTGGATTCATACCGCGTCAGCTGGTTGCTCAGGTTCATACTCAGATCGAGCACAAAGAAATCCTTGAAGGTGAAATTGTAGCGAGCCGTTCCGCCCAGCGTTTCCTGCTTGCTCGATACCTCTTCTTCGTTCAGCAACACGCGGCTGTTTCGTTGCGAGGCAGTCGGACCCAGGGTGATCCGGCTGAAAAGCTGCCTTAGCGGGAATCCGAAGTTGACGTTCGCATTGATGTTGCTGGAATTTTTTACGTTCACGGGCATTGTCAACGTTGAAAGATTCGGGTTGATGGTTTGTCCGTACGAGATAGCATTCGAAGTATACGTCCCGTTCACGAACGCGAAGAAACCCATGCCCTTCGCGGGATCGAACGAATTGAAGTTAGCGTTGATCCTGTGATTGTATCCGGGCTGGAGCTCCGGATTACCAACCGACTGGTTGATCTGGTTCGTAGTGTTGTCGATCACCGGCTGCAGTTGCTGAATACTCGGTTCCTGCATCGATGTCTCATATTCTAACCTGAGGTGCTTCATCGCGCTGAAGTCGTAGTTCAGCCGCGCGACGGGCAGCACGTTCTGGAAGGACTTATAAATGTCGACTTCCCTGAGAACCAATCGTCCGTCGATCACTGTCTTTTGCCAGCTGGCTCCCAACGAAAGGTTGTACTTGGAACGGTTGATCCTTAAGCTCAACCCGGGACGATTGTACAGATAATTGCTGTTGTAAACGTTACTCAGCTGGTCGTTCGCCGTACGTGTGCCGTTATTAACATCATACACGTTGCGTTCCACCTGGTTTCGGTTGGTTCGAAAGTTATAAGTAGCCTCGAGATATTTGCGGCCTCCCAGCGGTTCGATGAACGAAACCGTTGTGGCCAACGTCTGGTTGTCTGTCACCTGGTCATTCTCTTGTGAAATGTTCCTTTTCTCCCCGAATCCCTCGTAAAACGAATTCTCGGCGGTTAACTCGCCATTGCTTTCGCTCTGAGACACGATCCCATTCACGTTCACGGAAATGCTCCTTCCGAGTTTATTGAACCGGTGCCGGTACAAAAGACTCGAGTTGACGTTCAGTCCGTTGCCCAACGTCGTATTGTTCGTGACGCTGGTGTTCTGAAGGGTATTGTCTGTGGTCATGGTCTCGCTTTCCGTCAGCGTCGCCAGACGTGTGTCGCTGAGCGACGCGTTCGTGTTGAAGCGAATGGAGTTGGATGAGTCGATCTTGTGATCGATCGTAAAATTCAACCGGTGATTCTCGTTCTTGTTCCTTTGCTTGCTGAAGGAATTGTAATTGTAATTTCCGTTGGGTGTGTAATTGATCCTTTCGAGAGTTCGATCGACATTCTGATCGAGATGGTTGTAGAAATAACTTCCGCTGATCTCCGTCTTTTTACTGAGGGTATTGTTGAAGTTGAGTCCGCCGGCATAGTTGGTCAGGATACCGTTCTGTCTTCCGCCGAAATTCATAGGAACACCGGAGGAGTTGTTGCCGTCGAGCTGGATTTGTACAGCGCCTCCGCCGCCCATCAGCGCCTGCGATCCACCGGAGAAGTTCATATAGTCGGTGATCGAGAAGCCTTGCTCGTTGACGTTGTTGCCCATCCCCAGGAACGACAGCTGTTTTCCTTTCGTGAAACGGTTGACGTTGGCGCGGGCCTGATACCGGTCGTTTGTACCTCCGCCGGCCATCATGGTACCGAATGCTCCGTTGCGTTTCTCGGCTTTCAACTCGAGGTTGATGGTCTTCTCACGTTGCCCGTCGTCGATGCCTGTAAATTGAGATTGCTCGGACTTCCTGTCGAACACCTGGACTTTGTCCACGGCATCGGCGGGAAGATTTCTCGTAGCCAGCTTCGGATCCCGGCCGAAGAATTCCTTACCGTCCACTGTTACCCGCTGCACCTGCTCTCCTTGTGCTCGTACAGTTCCATCGTTCTCTACGTCGACACCGGGCAATTTTTTCAAAAGATCTTCGACACTCGCATTGGCTTTGGTCTTGAATGACCCGGCGTTGAACTCTATCGTGTCTCTCTTCACTGTGACGGGAACTTTCTCGCCCTGCACCACGACCTCGTCGAGCTGGGTAGACTGAGGTTTCAGCTTAACCCGCCCGAGGTCCATGTCGGTAACTCCTGCGTCAGGTGCGATCGACTGTGTGTGCGTAGCATAACCCACGAACGACACCTTGAAGATGTACTTGCCATGCGCAATGTTCTTCAGGCTGAATGCACCTTTGGTGTCGCTAACCCCGAAGTTCACCAGGGAAGAATCTTTTACATTCAACAACATGATGGTCGCGGAAGGCAACGGGCTATTCAGGGTATCGGTCAGGATCCCCGACAGGTTGAATTTCTGTCCGAATGCTAAAGAAGGTATGAGAAAGATCAGCAGTAAAAGTATTCTCATATTAATTCCTGATTATCATCCCGCCGGATCCGCCCATTTTCTTGATCTGTTCATCGACCATCGTTCTGAACTGGGCTTGGGTTGTCTTCACGCCACCGGAAGGAATTTTCATTTCATTTTTTTTCAGCGGCCGGAACTCGATTGTTTTGGCGACGAGCACACGTTCACCGTTGTTGATATCGACGGCGAGGATCGTTCCGGGCAGTGTCTGAAATCTTTCGGGGCCAAGGAACGGACGAATTTTGTCGGTATACCATGCAGTGACTTCCATTTTCTGCTCGGGGAGTGTTTCGTCGGTGTAGTAAGCCTGTTTGCATTCGTATCCTTGAATGGTCTTCATTTCCGTTCCGAACTTCCAGGGCGATACCTGAAGTGTATCCACGATCAGATATTCCTTGCCCATGAATTCCTGTTTTTGCGTACGGAGCTGTGAAGCGTTGTCGAGGTAGATCTCGATCTTGGGAGCTTGCATACGGATGGTCGGGCCGCCATGACCGCCAGAGCTCATATCGTCTTCGTTGTCTTCTTCGACTTTCTTGTATAACGATTCATTCGAGTTGAAGAACAGCTGTTGTTTTTCTGTTCTGAATTCAGGGATCATTGCTTTCATCTCTTCGCGTTCTTTCGGAAGACGGCGATGCATGTTGATCTTCACTTCGTAGTTGATGACGCCTTCGCTGGCGTTTTGGGCGGTGAGGACGTCGAGGCTCGCGATCAGCGATACGGCGATGCCTAATAAGAGAATGATTCTTTTCATGGTAGCGGATGGTTTCATGGGATTTTGAATACAGCTCTCATAGCTTGCCCCGCACTTGTTGCAGGGGATCGCACGGATCGAAAAGCTGATTTTTGCATTTATCTGTACGATCCGTGTGATCTGTGAGAGACAGCATTGCAAAGAACGTCTTCGGGATGCAGCCCACGGGTTAATAATCCTGAAAGCAATGTTAATTAAGGTTAATCCGCCCTGCGGCTCATGCAGAAAGCCGTTAACTTTGTATTGTGAAAAAGAAGCGGGATCCCGTACCGGTCATCTTAATGGCAAGCAGCATTGTCCTCCTGCTATTGCTACAGGTGCTTTGGCTTGCGAACTCATACGACGATGCCCGCGCCGACTTTCGCCGCCGCACCAGTGATCTGTTCCGGGGAACGATCGTGGCAATGCGCGATTCGATCTTCCTCAAAAATTTCGAAGTCCTTCCTTCCGACAGCGGCCGCGGCCAGGCTGTCTACTTTTCATTTGACATCGACTCGATTCATGCGACAGGTGTTGGAGACACCACGAAATTGCGGCGACACGGCCGGCAGGCCAAAGCGGAGATCGTGTACAAAGGGGCAGCATCCGATAGCGGGCGCGTCCCCGGTCTGGCCACCAACACCATGGCATTTAGCGACGGCAGACGGGTAATGGTCCGGTTCAAAACCGATTCACTGAATACCGACACCGTCGCCCGGTACTTTCTTACGGCGCTCTTCGATGCAGAGCTCGACCTGCCGTTTACTATTAAAACAAATCACCATGATATGGAGCTTCTGCCCGATGACGTACTGGGCGGAGGACGGCGCGAAGTGCGGAAGCGTATCGAACGGCCGGCGCCAGCCGAGATCAAAACCGGGCGGGGCGCGATTTCGACAGAGTGGGTGCGCTACGCTCCGTCCATCAGCTATGCGTCTGTATTCGACAATGTGAGGTCGTATCTTTTCTGGGAGATCAGTCCGCAGATACTTTTTTCTCTCGCCCTCACACTCATCACCTCGGCAGCTTTCTGGATCATGTACCGCAGCATGCGCGCACAACAACGCCTCATGGAACTGAAGAACGATTTCATCAGCAACATTACACACGAGCTCAAGACTCCTCTAACGACCGTCAGTGTTGCTCTCGAGGCGCTGAAGAATTTCAAAGGATTGGAAAATCCGCAGACTACGCACGAGTATCTAGAGATCGCACAAGGTGAGCTGAACCGGCTGACGTTACTCACTGATAAAGTCCTGAAGACCGCCGTGTTCGACAACAGCCGCGGTGTGAATTTTGAAAACGAACAGGTTGATCTGAACAAAACAGTCGACCAGATCCTTCACTCCATGAAGTTGATCTTTGAAAAACAAAAAGCGCTCGTGACGTACGAGAAGAAAGGTGACTCGTTCACCATACGGGGCGGCTCGGTTCATCTCACCAACCTGATCTATAATCTTCTCGATAACGCGCTCAAATACAGCAATGGGGATCCGCAAATATCCATACAGCTGGAAGAGAATCAGAACCAGGTTATCCTGAAGGTAGGCGACAAGGGGATCGGTATCCCTCCGGAATACAAGAAGAAGATCTTCGAAAAATTCTTCCGCGTACCGACAGGCGACATCCACAACATCAAGGGCTACGGACTTGGGCTCAGTTACGTTGAAAGCGTCGTACACACTCACAGAGGGCTGATCGAAGTAGCCAGCCGCCCTGGCGAAGGCAGCGTGTTCACCGTTTCACTGCCAAAGGGAACGTGACGATGGAAACTGCGAAAACAAAGATCCTATACGTCGAAGACGAGCCATTCCTGGGAAGGATCGTGAAGGAAAGTCTCGAGAGCCGCGACTTCGAAGTGAACATGGCCGACGATGGAGCGAAGGCTATAGACCTGTTCCGAAAAGTATCGCCCGACATTTGTGTTCTCGACATCATGCTTCCTTCTAAGGATGGGTACTCTATCGCGAAGAATATCAGGCAGGTCAACCCGAATGTTCCCATCATTTTCGTGACGGCCAAAACCCAGACCGACGACCTGCTGAAGGGCTTCGAAGCGGGCGGTAACGACTACCTCCGTAAACCATTCAGCATGGAGGAGCTCATCGTGAGAGTGAATAATCTTTTAAACCTCTCGAAGAAGAATAAGCCGACGGCAATGGCCGGTGTTGTTAAGCTGGGAAGGTTCGAATTCGATTCCGCCCGTTACGACCTACGCATCGACGGGACCTCGCGAAAGCTATCGCACCGGGAGGCGATGCTTTTACAAGTGTTGGCAGAAAACCGCAATGCGGTCGTTAGCCGTAAAGAAGTATTGATGCGCATCTGGGGAGATGACTCTTTCTTCAACTCGAGGAACCTGGATGTTTACGTCACGAAGCTGAGGGACTACCTGAAACCCGATCCGGGAGTGGAGATCATTACGATCAAGGGTATAGGATACCAATTCGTGGTATCCTAGAGAGGTCGCTATCCTATGAAATGCCGGTCACCCCGGCCCTCCCTCCGAAGTGCACCCCTAGCTACGAAGTCGCCGGGGCCTCTAAAAATTAAAATGCGCACCTCTCTATGAAAATTTCCTCCCGCCTTGACATCCACGGGGCCGCGGCGTTTTCATTTTCATAGTAACGCATGCATTTCATAGCAAGGACCGCCGTGACCAGCATTTCATAGTTCCTACTTAATCATAACTCTCCTGCCCTTCCCATCATAAAATAAAACATACATCCCCGATGACAACTGACTCACATCAACCACCGATCTCTGTCCATTTACAACAGCATTCAATCGAATCAATTTGCCGACTGAATTCATCATCGATACAGCATTTACCTTTTCATTAATATATATCCATCCGCTCGCAGGATTTGGATACACCAATGACTCCTCGTTTCCTTCACCAATACCAGTCACCGCCGAGAACGTCGCCGTATAGGTTGCATTGTCTTGTGGTGTTGCAACGGTCTGTGCTGCCGTTCCACCCATCGACCAGGAGCTGAAGAGGTAATCGACACCGTTCAGTTGCTGGCTCGCGACAACATCCAGCTCACGCAACAACCCTTCCACACTGGTGATGGTGACCGGGGTGGTTGTCGGTTGACCGTCGAGGAGGACTTGAAGACCTGCCGGGTCGGTAACAAAATTCATTTCCGAAGTCAGCGGGTGTACGTCGACGGAGTCTTTGGAGATGACACCCTGTGCATCGGTTACGGTGAGGATGAAGCGGTACCAGACATTCGACGATGTTTCTCCGCGATCGGGAACATCGAACGAACCGGACCTTATGCCGGTGAGTGCGGGCTGGTCGTGCTTGTGGGTGTCGTGGTGAAAATTGATCGCCCAGCTGAATGCCGTTGCTGGTAACGTTCCATCATCGGGGTCGGTGCCGGTCCCTTCGAAAGGTATGGTGGTACCGGCGCGGTAAATGTCTCCCTCCGCAGGCTTGACGATCGTTGCAACGGGAGGTCGATTGCCGGCCGTTGTTACGGTAAGGAGCGCGCTGTTACTCAATGCGTCGCCGTCTGCATTCGATACGCTTACATAGTACCCGCCGGCATCTGCACTTGTTGGCGAAGTAATTGTGATACTCGACTGCGTCTTGCCCGCGAGTGTCGTCCCATCTTTATACCATTGGTACTGAAGCGGCGCGGCGCCGGTAACTGTTACGCTGAACGAAGCCGTTTGTCCTGCGTTGACGGAAACGGGCTGTGGCTGGACGGTAATGACCGGCGCTGTTGAGGGCGGAGTATAAACGATCTTATACAATCTCGAGTCACCCCGGCTAAGATAATACAGGTTTCCATCGTGGCCGACCGTAAGAGACAGGACATTCGAGCCGGCATTAAGACCAAACTGTGTTGAGGCAGATCCGGCAACGGCAGGATCGAAATAGTATATCCAGTTACCACAAAGGTCCACGAAGAAATACTTGCCCTTATATACCGCGGGGTAATTGGTGTTAGAACTGGGAAAGAACGTTCCGCCCGTCAATGCGCAGCCGATCGGTTGAGGGCCCGAGTGTGCATAGGTGAAAATCGGTGACGTGAAATTGGGATTAGTCGTGTTCCCTTCTGTTGTTGGCCATCCGAAATTCTTTCCGCCTGTGGTCGCATCGTTAACTTCTTCTGTCGTGACCTGTCCCACGTCATTCACGAGAATACGGCCGGTACCGGGTTGTATTGAAAATGTATATGGATTACGTAGTCCATAAGCCCACACGCGTTTGCGTTGTTCCGAGCCTGTCGGAAAAGGATTGCCCGGCGGAACCGAACCGTCTTTATTGATCCTCAGAAATTTCCCATGATACACGTCGAGATTTTGCGCGTTGACGCCGTTGGCATTCTCGCCGATCGCAACGTATAGTTTTCCGTCGGTGCCAAACGCTAAGGCGCCGCCATTATGGTTGGTGGCGGAGCTTAAGGGGTCAAGTTCCAGTATGATGAGTTCACTTCCTGCCAATGCGACATCCCCGTTGGCAGTAAACCGGCTGATGCGGTTGTGAAATCCGCCGGTTGCAGTCGTGTAATACAGGTATATGTAATTGTTGGTGGTGAATTCAGGATCGAGGGCGATGCCGATGAGACCTCGTTCGCCGAGTGAATTCACGGTAAGGGTGATAAATGGCGTGGCGAGCTGTACGCCGTTCTTAATGACGCGAAGAATACCGTCTTGCTGGGCTACGAAGATGCGACCATCGGGTGCGAATGCCATGACGGTGGGGTTTGTGATCGTGCTGCTCACGATAACGCGGCTGAATCCCGTTGGTAGTGTTTGCGCTACGAGGGCCGAAGCCAGGAATATTATGGGAAGCAGTATGTAGAGTCGTCGCATGGGTAAATGAAATTAACGAATCATGACCCAAAATGTATGCCGTGGCGGCATGGATTCATCTATATTAAATAGCTTTACATAGATATCATCTATATGCCATGAACATCCAGCAACTTGAATACATTCTAGCCGTAGACTCGCACCGTCACTTTGAAACGGCTGCCGGCCACTGCAACGTTACGCAGCCAACGCTGAGCATGATGATCCGGAAGCTGGAAGACGAGCTCGGAATACGAATATTCGACCGGGGCAAACAGCCGGTTGAGCCGACGTCGGAAGGAAAAGAGATCATACTCCGTGCGCGCCAGATCATGACCGACGTCACCCTGCTGAAGGAGTTTGCGAAGGGCCTGATCAATGAAGTCAGCGGAGAGATCAAGATCGCGATCATTCCCACACTCGCCCCATACTTGTTGCCGCTCTTCCTCCCGGCGTTTGTCGATAAACATCCCAAGCTCCGGGTAAAAATATCCGAGCTCGTAACACACGACATCATCACAGCGCTGAAGAACGGTCAGGCGGACATCGGCTTACTGGCTACGCCGCTCCACGATCCCAAGCTCGTTGAACATCCGGTATTCTACGAAGAGTTCTTCGCCTACACTTCCGACGAAAAAGCGGCGAAGAAAAAATACCTGCTGCCGAAAGACATCGACCTGAGTAAACTGTGGTTGCTCGAGGAGGGACATTGTTTCAGAAACCAGGTATTCAATCTCTGCGAGCTGAAAATGAAGGACATCGAAAACGACCGGCTTCACTACCAGGCCGGAAGCCTGGAGACGTTAAAGAACCTTGTGGATCACAACAAAGGTATCACGATCCTGCCCTTGCTGGCCACCCGGGACCTCGATAAAGATCAGCTGAAAAAGATCCGTTCGTTTGCCCCGCCAAAGCCGGTGCGGGAGATCAGTCTTGTCGTAAACTCGAACTATTCAAGAAAAAGTATACTGGAGGCTTTGACAAAGGCGATCGAAGAATGTATGCCGGAGGAGGCCAGTATAAATAGTAAGGCGAAGGTGATGGAAATCGTTTAGGAATTAATTTATCTTGCGCTGAATGTGCGATGTGCGGGGTGCGATGAAAGGTCTTCGAAGGACATCCTCGCACCTAGCACATCGCACCCCGCACAATCATCGGGACTTTAGCTCAGCTGGTTTAGAGCGTTGCTTTGACAGAGCAAAGGTCATGGGTTCGAATCCCCTAAGTCCCACCGAAGGAATACCCAACGCCCAACAAACCAATACCCAATATCCATCGATTGGACATTGGGTATTGGAAATTGGTTATCGGTTATCGGATATTAAAACGCTACTCCCAGCGTAATCCCTCCTCTTATACCGAAGTTGTTGAAGAGCGATCCGGAGAATGAGTCAGTACCCGCGGTTACTTTGACGTCAGTACCCTGGTACTTGGGACCAATGAACAGGTCGAATGTCACTCTTTCTTTAAATACCCACTGGCGGCCAACTACAACGCCACCGCCAAATTGAGTAACGGTTGCTTTGTTTGTCGAGTTGTCAGTTTTGTCCTCAGCCTTAAAATTCACGTAGCGAAGAAAAGGAGCAACATAGAACCCGTTTGGAGCGGGTGATTGCGAAAGGTATATCCTGTATTCAGGAGTAATACCAAATCCGTCGATCTTCGTGTCGCCCACCTTAGCACCTGTGTAAAAGAAACCAAGTTGAATAGACCCGTTCTCAGAAATCGCACGCTCGAATGCCAGGTTGATCGTTCTCGCCACCGGGCTTAGCAGGTTTATTTTGATCGCAGTCTTCTGCGCCATTGCTCCACCCGTGAGCAATACAAAAAATACAACTGCCAGGACTTTCATGTTTTTCATGTTCAAAGGGATTAGTTGTTTTCTAAATTTAATAATTATTCTTCTACGTTGGTATCGTTAATGATATACAAAGCCGTTATCCTGAAATCTCCTGTATCAACCGGTATAGCTACTGATGTAATATTTTTCAACAATCCGTAAAAAATCCGGGTGGTTATTTCTTGAAAAAGCTCTCGCCCTGCGTTGTCTCTCAATCTTCGCTGTTGAGTATAAAGACCCGGACATCGGGCACATAGAGATTGAAGAATCCCAAACCCCCTTCGATATTAGTAGGATAATTAATCGGTTCACCGAGATAGCTCGCGAGCCCGAAGCGCGTGTCTTCACGGATCTTCATGAAATCGTAATAGTCTTTGTCGATATTCGATAACAGCACGGCGAGGGTGTCGCCTTCCTCCACTTCATCGAACAGCAACCTGAAATAATCCCGCTTCGTACCGCCTTCAAACTCTGCGTCATCGACAAGTTTCGTGGATATCCATGGGTTGAGAATCCTTTCTTCCAGGTTCTTTTGTGAAACATGCTGGGCATTCATCATGTACCAGTTCTTTCCGGCGGGATCCTTGAGCGTATAGTCTACCTGGGCGAGCGTATCGCGGCCGGTGATGTAGAGACTCGCCTTCACATCCTGGAACTGTACCAGCGGCTTGACGGTGGTGGTTGCCTGAATACTTCCCATCGATGGACTGTTTACGTACAAAGTATATGACTCGCCGGCGATGAGGTTCGCTCCAATTACACCATACACACCATTGCCCACGTACTGAAGGCGATGCGTTGTGTTTTTACTTTGGATGGAAACGGAGGCGTCCGCGATGAGTATCTGGTTGATCAACGCCTGCGGATCGGAGTTGTCGCTGGCATCCAGCGCACCGACTGACTTCGTAAGGAGAACGGCTACGGCAAAGTCGGGGATCATCTGGGACGATACAACGATCTTCGACTCCAGTTGGGGAATAGTGTTGATCTCCAGCGGGTCGGGAAGACAGGCGGATACTAACACGGAAAAGACAAGAAATACAAGGCTCTCACGGATCGCACGGATCACGCGGATAAAGGCAAAATCGGATTTTTTATCCGTGCGATCCGTGAGAGATGAATTTTTAAAACCTGATCCCATAGCTCACAAATGGTAACAACCCAAACAGCCCGGGCTGCATATATTTTAATGCTCCTGTTGTTTCATCCGCAGTTACAATCATACCAACGGGGTTAGCGCGATTGTATGCATTATAGACTCCGACGAAGATCTGCCATTGGAAAAAATTTCCCGGCTTGCTCTTGAATTTCACACCGGCATCCAGACGATGGGCATCGGAAAGACGCACGCTGTTGATGGGCGCATACACCGGCACAAGGTCGATACCGGTCAGCGAGGGAGACGTGATTGCATACTGGCCGATCACCGGGGTGAATCTCGAGCCCGAGATGTACTCCCATACCATGGATGCCGCCCATCGCTTGGCGAATGCATACTGCAACACAACAGCTCCGTTGTGCCTGCGGTCGTAGCGTGCATGAAACCATTCTCCGTTATTAATAGAGTTATACCGGCGCCACGACCACGATAATGTGTAGTTGATCCACCCTGTAAATTTTCCTGACTGTTTTCTGACCAGGAATTCAAACCCGTAAGCCTTGCCCTCGCCTTGTATCAGGCTCGATTCGAAGTCGGTATTGAAGAAGAGATTCGTGCCTTCTTCGTAGCCGACGAGCTGGTGCATCTTCTTATAGTAAGTCTCGACGCTGAACATGGCGTTGTATTTCGGAAGAGCTCTCTGGTAGGCGATCCCGACCTGGTCGGCGACCTGCGGCTTTATGCTGTCGGTAACCGGGTACCAGATGTCGGTGGGAGAAGAGATCGCCGAGCTCGAAACACGATGGAGGTATTGAGCCATTCGCGAATAGCTCGCCTTTACCGAAGATCTTTCGTTGAGCAAATATCGGACAGCAAGCCTGGGTTCCGGATTGAAATAAGTGGTGTTGTCGACAATCGCTGTTGAACCGCGGATGCCTGCACTGACCCGCACCTTAGGCAACGGCTGCATTTCGTATTGCGCAAAAGCTGCGGCTTCGATCGCAACCCGGCCGCGTGACGAGCTGCTCTTCAGTAGCTCTGCAATTGTACCCGAGGTATTGACCACATTCGGGCTGAGGGTGTGGTGCGTAACCTCACCCCCTAAATACAATGAACCGTTGTTCGGGAGAGAGTCGTTCATGAACTGGACCTTGCCGCCCAAATCGTGGATGTCGGAAAATGCGAGTATGCCGTTTTCGCGAAACTGAGTGTGGACATCGTAGCGGTACCGCGTTCGGAACAGCGTGATGTCGTGACTCCATTTGGTATAGTTGCGGTTCCAATGAACTGTCTGACTGTTGTTGCCTGAGTGATAACCGGTGGTCTGGCCGACACCGTCGCCATTACGGTCCCTGAGGTAATCCAACCGGTCGTCGCCACTGTAATGAGCGATCTCGATCTTGTCGCGTGATGTCGGTTTGAGCAATAACTTTCCGTTGAGGTCATAGAAGTAATAAGGCAGGTCGAGGTTGACTGCCTTCACCACCTGGTCGATGTACGTCCTCCGTCCCGACAACCAGATGCTCGCCTTGTCTTTCATCAGAGGCTGTTCGATAAACAATCTTGAAGCGATGAGACCGATATCGGCAGAGGCGTGCGTGCGTTCCGGTATCGTATTCCTGGTCCTGACATTCAGTATCGACGACAGACGTCCTCCATATTGGGCGGGAAAGCCGCCATTGATCGCCTCCACTTCAGAAATGACATCGGGATTGAACACAGAGAGAAATCCGAAAAGATGTGATGTGTTGTAGACAGCGGCGCCATCGAGCAACACAAGGTTCTGATCGGCAGCGCCGCCGCGCACGAACAGATCCGAGCTCCCTTCGACACCCCTCACCGTTCCCGGAAGCAACTGTAGCGTCTTTATTACGTCGGCTTCGCCACCGAGAACAGGTATGGCGCCGATGTCTTCGCTGGTGATCTTGTTTGTCGACGTCCGTGTCGACTTGAGCATGTCTTCATTTAAAAACCGCGTTGAGTTTACGATCACTTCATCGAGCTCGCTGATTGAAGTCTGCAAAGAGAAGTCCATGGTGACATCACGCATTACACGAACGTTATGTCGTGCCGTGCTATAACCGACATAGCTGATGATGATCGTCTTGTTTCCCGGTTGAAGGCTGATCGTGAACACGCCTTTACTGTCGGCAACAGTACTGAGTGAATCGGGAAGTACAAGGACATGAGCGAGTGGTAACGATTGACTGGTTGCTTTTTCCTTTATTGTTCCCTTGAGGGTAACCTTTTGTGCAAATGAAACACAAGAGATGAAGAGAAAAAGTACCGTCAGTTCCTTCATCTCACCTGGGTGTATGTTGCTCCGAAGAGCACTCCTGTCTCATTCCTGAAGTTTGAGGGATACCCGAGCTTGTTGTACCAGTACGTATATTTCTTTTCACCGCTTCCGTCGTTAAAAATCACCGGGTTGTTTTTTGAAAGCCAGTAAAGCTCACTTAACCCGAGGGTGAAAAGATAATTGCGGTTTTTCATGTAAACACAGGACTGATCATCGTGAGCAATGGTCAGGTCGCGAACGAGAACCTTCTCGCCGGTGGTCAAATCGAAAGTGGCGAGATTCACCACGTTGCCGTTGTCCCACGTGAGCTCTGCAAGCTGATTGGTGTTTGCGTCGTCTGACCAGGTCATAAGTCCGACGGTCACGGGATTGCTGTCGCCATCGTAGTTCACGGTGCGCACCGCTGTCAGCCTGCTGGTGGTGACTGTGTCAATAAGGAATGTCGAGTCGATGACAGTAGAGCCTTCGGCGCGATAAAATGAAGTCACCTTCTTCGAAGCTTTAGTGCTGTCGGTAACGATCGAGCGGAGCTGATCGCCCTGGTAATAAAATCTCATGTAGCTCACCGTGTCTGCAGCCATTGACAGATACGAATACAGTTTCTGATCATGATAATGATAGGTATTGGTAACGTTAGAGACGTGGTTCAAAAGGCTGACAACACCCAGCGGCGGGTGCTCGTAAGGTTCATTTTTGCAGGATGCTGCAAGACAGAGACAAATAACGAATAGTACCGCGCGAACAGACATCCGGCAAAGGTAGCAATAAGAATGCCCGCCCCTTCTTTAGGCATCACTACGCATGGCCCTGAAATATGCCGTTGGAAACGAATTCGTTCTGAACAAACCGTTCTCTCGGAGCTGCTTCCCGTACTTGCAGATGTTCGGGCAGCGACGCCACATCGCCGGGGTAGCCTACCGCTATGAAGACACCCGGTTCGAAACTGTCGGGTATATGAAGAACGGCTTTCGCTTTCGCGTGATTGAAGCCGGCCATTTGCCGGACCTGCAATCCCAGCTCCACTGCCTGGATGGCGAGGAAAGAATTCGCTCCGCCAAGATCATACATCGCATAAGGATTGTCGGCTTCGTACCGTGTGAACCGCTTGCGTGCCATACTAAAGATCAACAACGCCGCGCCCTTTGCCCAAATCTTGTTGCCTTCGTTCAGACAGTCGATGTATATCTCCCAGAGATCGTTCTGATCTCTCGTAACATATAAATAGTACCACGGTTGTTCATTCGTGCTCGAGGGAGCCCAGCGGGTGGCTTCAAATAAAGATCTCATTTGCCCTTCGCTAACGGGCTCGCCCGAGAAGCTACGAATGCTGCGCCGGTTTTTTATCAGGTCCGATACCGGGTATGCAAGTACATGCGACTTTTCCATACTATTCTATTAAGACGCCCATCTTCCCCATTTGATAGTCTCTCATCGCTTCGAGGATCTGAGTCTGGTTGTTCATTACAAAAGGACCATGCGATACCACTTCTTCATCGAGAGGCTTTCCACTCAGGAGTAAGACGCGGGTATCTTCGAGCGCTTCGAAACCTATCCCGTCTCCGTCTTTCGCGAAGAGCACAGCATGAAGGCCTTCGATGAGGCCATAACCGTCGACGGTCAGTTTACCGTCCAGCAAATAGATTACCACGTTGTGATAAGAAGGCAGGTTGATGGAAACCCTTCCTCCTTTTTTCATTTCCAGCGTGGCGGCATTGACTTCGGTGTGTGACGGTATCGGGCCTTTCACGCCGGCAACTTCTCCGGAGAAAACCTTCAGCAGCACTTTACTGTCGTCCAGAAAAGCCTGGGGTGCGTCTTCCGCGGCAAGAGGGAAGTAGGCCGGCGGATCCATCTTGTGAGCGGCCGGAGTGTTGATCCAAAGCTGGATGATCTCCTGTCTCCCGCCGATGTCATGAATGTCTTTCGGAGGACGTTCGCTATGAATGACGCCCATTCCAGCGTTCATCCATTGAGCTCCACCGGCATAGATCACGCTGTCGTTTCCGCGGCTGTCGCGATGATGTACCCCGCCTTTAAAGATGAAAGTCACGGGCGAGAAGCCGCGGTGCGGATGGGGACCCACGCCGCCATGATCGGGCTCGACATGAACGGGAACTTTGATGTCTGCGTGATGCAGTAAAAGAAACGGATCGATCTGCTCTACCTTTTGTGTGGGGAACGGCTGACGGATGGGCATTCCGCCCATGTCCTGTTTGTCAGCGTATAATAAACGAGAGACGGTTCTTGTTTTCATGGTTTTAATGTTCAGAGTTCAAGTACAGGGTACAGGGTTCAGAGTACAGAGTGTTCTTCGTAGAGAGTCACTGAACCTTGTACACTGTACACTGTACCCTGTACACTGTACTTAATTCATTGGTACCTCCATTAATAAAACTTCAGCGTTAGAATCTGCCGTGAGCGAGAGCTTTTCGGTATCCCAAACACCCAGCGCGTCGCGTTTGTTCAACGCCTGGCCGTTCACGGTTACGTCGCCTTCGATCACAAAAACATATACACCGTGTGCAGCGTCGTGAAGCGGGTAGCTCACATCGGTGCCTTTGCTGAGTGTGCCCAGATTAAACCATGCTTCCTGGTTTATCTTCACACCGGATTCGCCTGCGGTCGTGCTGTCGGGTGAAACGATCACCTGAAGTTTATTTAACCGGTCTTCTCCGCGGAGTGTCTTTTGATCGTAACGCGGTGTAATGTTCTTCACTTTTGGGAACACCCATATCTGCAGGAAGTTCACCAGCTTGTCTTTATTCATATTGTATTCCGAATGCTGGATACCCGAACCGGCGCTCATGATCTGCACATCGTTCTGACGGATCACGCCGGTGTTTCCCATGCTGTCTTTGTGTTCGAGGTCACCCGATAACGGTATCGAGATGATCTCCATGTTGTCGTGCGGGTGAGTTCCAAAGCCCATTCCGCCCTGAACGATGTCGTCATTCAATACCCGCAATGCTCCGAAGTGGATCTTGTCGGGATCGTAAAAATGCGCGAAGCTGAATGAGTGATGGCTGTCGAGCCAGCCGTGACTGGCGTGGCCTCTATCGGCGGCTTTGTGTAAGATGGTTTTCATGATTAATGCGATTTACGACTATTTAACCGGGGGAGGGAGATAAAAGTTCATACAATAATTGTCTATACAATTATCTGAAAAAGGCGGTGTTTCCGCCTGCGGCGGGGCTTATGCCCTGCGGGCGGTATGTACTGCGGCATTTTCGGTCTTAAACCCCGCCGCAGGCAGCTCTCTCCTACAAATGTGAAACATATACGTTACTTTCACGTTTGTAGAACTAATTCCAAAACAATGAAAGGCAATTACCTCGGTGAGCTTGAAGAGCTCGTATTACTGACCGTCGGCATACTTCATCCGAACGCATATGGTGTGGCGGTGATGGACGAGATCCAGCGGCAGGTGAACCGTGAGTTGAATATCAGCGCGGTGCACGCAGTACTTACCCGGCTCGAAGAAAAAGGGCACGTGAGATCGGCGATGGGAGATCCTTCGCAGGAAAGAGGCGGACGGAGAAAGAGGATCTTCACGCTCACGGCGGTGGGTAAGAGAGCACTCGAAGAAGCGAATGAAATGCGGACGCAGCTGTTTAGTCAGATTCCCAAGATGGCGTTGCAATTCAGAATAGCATAAAATGCAGGCTCTCACGGATCGCACGGATCACACAGATAAAAAATACAAAACGATCCGTGCGATCCGTGAGAGACAACAATATGCATAAGCATCAACCACCTCGCTGGGCAGATAAATTCCTGCAATGGTATTGCAACCCGAAGCTCCTGGAAGAGATCCAGGGAGATGCGTATGAATTGTTTGACAGGACAGTGAATAAGAACCGCGCCAAAGCAAAGGCACAGTTCATCTGGAATGTGTTCCGGTTCTTCCGGTGGAAGAATATAAAGAAAATACGAACATCGTCATCCAACCGTATCGATATGCTGAAACATTATCTCAAGCTTGGATTCAGGAACCTGGTGAACAACCGGAACCATGCAATCATCAACGTAACCGGTCTGTCTGTCGCCATCGGCGCCGTATTATTGATCTCCCTTTACGTTCAGTTCGAGCTCACATACGACAACAAGCTCGCGAAACAACCGAACATCTATCGTGTGGTCAACATCAACAAGGACGATAACACACGTGGGCTCGCCAAGATCACCGGAATGCTCGGTCCCGCGATGGATAATGAGCTTCGAGGCGTTAAGAATTCCGTACGCCTGGGCTGGGCGACGTCGCCGATGTTTGTAGTTGGCGAGATCAAAGCTTACGAAGCCAACGGGCTATTCACAGATCCGGCCATTTTCGACATGTTCAACTACCGCGTCATCGAAGGCAACACGGCTACCATGCTCTCGGCTCCCAACTCGATCGTCCTCACACCCGACGTGGCGAAGAAATATTTCGGAGACGAAAAAGCATTGGGAAAAACGATATCCGTCAACAACCAATCCCAGGTCGTGGTCTCGGGTGTGGTTGAACCGGTGCAGTCGAACACACACTTCGATTTCTCTTTCCTTTTGCCGATGGAAGCCGACAATCGCGGGTGGAAAGAACATTGGGAGCGCCAACAGTATTACACCTACATCGTTCTCGATGACAACGCCAATCTCACAGAGATCGAAAAGGGCATCGATGGCATCTATTCCCGGAATCTTCCGGCCGACGCGATCACTTTCAATTCCAAGCTTCAGGCACTGACTTCCATTCATCTTCACTCGGCGCTTTCCCGTGAGGTCAGCGCAAACGGCAGCATGAAGACCGTTTATATCTACATCAGCATTGCGCTCCTGGTGCTGATCATTGCCTGTATCAACTACATCAACATCTTTACCGCAAAGGCTGGTGAAAGGCTGAAAGAGATCGGCATGAGAAAAGTTTCGGGAGCAAAACGCGGCGAGCTGATCCGTCAATTTCTTTCGGAGTCGTTCGTGCTTACGTTCATCGCGGCCGGCGCCGGAGTGGGCATGTGCCTGGCCGCGCTGCCGTACTTCCGTTACTCGATCGAAACGCCGCTGATGGCCGAAGGTTTGAGAGATCCGCTGTTTGCCGGTATGTTCATTATCGCGCTTTTCACCGTGACATTACTGGCGGGCGGTTACCCCGCGTTTTACTTGTCGGCTATGAAACCGGTGCTGTTGCAGCGCGGGCTCTCGGCGTCTGCCAGGAATCGTTGGAGAGAGGGACTGGTGTTGATACAATTCACGATCTCTGCTTTCATGATCGCCGCGCTGCTTAGTGTTACCGGGCAGATCTCCTATATGGAAAACAAATCACTCGGCTTCGCAAAAGACAACATTATCATTATACCCGTCCGCGACCGGGCAACCCTGAAGTCACGTCAGGCTATCATAGACAAACTAAAAAGCAACCCGCACATAACAGACGTATCGTTCTCCGGAACGACACTGGGTGGAAACGACTGGGGCATGCCCGTCCAACCCGAGGGTGTGGAGCAAGACAAGATGCCGCCCACCCGAGTGATGGTCGTAGACGAATACTTTGTAGATACATACAAGTTCCGGGTGCTGGCCGGAAGGAATTTCTCTCCTGAATTTCCTGCCGACTCGGCGAACTCGGTGCTGGTGAACGCCCGCGCGGCAAAAGAGTTTGGATGGGGCGATAATATTATCGGGAGAAAAATAGCGATACCTGCCGCTAGCAAGAATGCCGTCGTGGTCGGCATCGTCGATGACTTTCATTTCAGATCGCTCCACCAGGAAATCACTCCCGTTGTCTTCTTCATGCAGCCTTCGTGGCACTTGTCCGTTTCCATCCGCCTCGACGGACAATTGACCAGCGAGACAATCGATGGGATCGCAGAAACATGGCAGGCATATGAACCTTCATTTCCTTTTTCTTACAGCTGGTTCGACCAGTCGCTCGACAGGCTTTACCATTCCGATCGCAACACGAGCAGGCTCGTGACGTGGAGCGGAGTGCTGGCAGTTATCCTGGCCTGTATCGGGCTGTTCAGTCTGACTGCATACCAGGCTACGCGCCGTTCGCGAGAATTCGGTATCAGAAAAGTGCTGGGCGCATCGGTGGAAAGTATTCTTGCGATACAATTGAAAAGCTATGCCCTGGTGGCAGGCTGTGGTAGTGTGATGGCTTGCCTGCTCGCGTGGTTTGTCGTGGATAAGTGGCTCACGGGTTTTGCGTATCGTACGAGTATACAACCATCGTGGTTTGTGATCAGTATTGTCGTCAGTGTTATCGTGGCGCTGGTCACTGCATCGTACCAGAGTTTGCGAAGCGCAATGGTCAACCCGGTACAATCCATTAAATCCAACCAGTGAATAGTTCAGGAAGGCCGTAGATCAGAGTGATTTACGTCTTGCGTGCTCTTCACGGATCATCAGGCCAAAATGCATCTTTCGCCCCAGTGCGCTCAATGCCATGGCGATGCGTTTTGTTTTCGTAGCGTCCGTCTTCGCGCCTTCGATCCAATTACTAAAATACCGCTTGTGTGAAGGCGGAAGTTTCCCGAAATACTCATAAGCTACCGGTTCGTCCTGCAGGCACGCCAGGAGGTCGGCCGATAACTTTGGTGGAGCTTTATCGAGTTCAAGCTCAACGGTGAGCTTGTCACCGGCTTTTTTCCCGGTCCCTTTTCGCATCGTCGCATTGATCGGCAGCATGAACTGTTCTCCGTTCACCGGCAGTAGCGAGGTTTGTTTGATCTGGTAACTGTCGAGCTTCCCCTTGACACGAAAGCCTTTGCGCACGCCGGGATTGAGCTTGTTGGAAAGCGTCTTGTTGATGATGATAAAAGACCAACCCTTCTTTTCCGGATCTCTTGAATCGATCTGTATCGGGGCTGTGAACCTGATCATATTCAAATTTAGATAAGTATCTTAGATCATGCGTATACTCATGTTATTACTGCTGCCCGTCCTGTCGTTCGCGCAGCCGAAAGGGATCCTGCTCGAGGAGCTCACATGGCTCCAAGCCGAAAAGGCGCTCACTGCTGAAACAGTTGTTGTGATCCCTTTGGGAGCGGGGTCGAAAGAACACGGACCACACCTGTTGCTGAAGAACGATCTTATCCTGGCGGAGTATTTCAAGAACCGCGTGCTGCAATCGGCAAACGTCGTCATCGCGCCGACCATCAATTATCATTTCTACCCTGCGTTTGTCGAGTACCCGGGTTCCACATCATTGAAACTCGGTACGGCGCGCGACATGGTGATCGACATCTGCACAGGTCTTTCGAAGTTTGGACCTAAGAAATTCTACATTCTCAACACGGGCGTATCGACTGTCCGTGCACTGCAGCCTGCGGCGGACTCACTCAGAAAGGCGGGCATTACGATGCAGTTTACCGATCTCATCAAGAGTATGGAACCGATCGAGAGTAAGATCCGTCAACAGGAAGGCGGAACGCATGCAGACGAGATCGAGACGTCGATGATCCTTTACATGAAGCCGGATGCGGTCGACATGAAAAAAGCGGTTAAGGATTATCACCCGTCCACCGGCCGGGGATTGACGAGAGATCCCAACAACAAGAACGGAACGTATTCGGCGTCGGGAGTTTGGGGCGATGCAACTCTGGCCACGAAGGAGAAAGGGAAGATCGTTGTTGAGGGATTGGTTGAAGTAATCCTGTCCGACATCGGGAAACTCAAGGCCCTTTAGTGGTTATTGGACATTGGTATTGGGTACTGCGCGTTTTAATACTCAACACCCAATTCCAATGACCAATGACCAGCAACAAAGCCAACTAACTTAAGTTCTTCCTACCGGTCTCCCTGGTGCCTTTGGCGAAGATCCGGAATTCCCACCCGGCAGTTGCCACCTCAGAGTTAATGCCCTCAACATTAATCCCAGCAGCCAGGCAAAAGGTCCAGGTGTTCTTCCACGATCTCCAGTCCAAAGGCATTTTTCTCACTTACTTATCAACAGTAAGGTTTAGAACTTATAAATGGCAGCGAAACCAAGCGTCGTTTGACCGCTCTTGGTGAAGTTGCCATCCGAGTCCATAAACTGTTGTGAAGTCTCGAGTCCGGTGCCATCCAATTTCTTGAAGGCATCAATGCGAAGCTCGGGTTTGATCATCAGGTTGCCTTCAGCCAGATTGAATGTGCCTGTGAATGTGAAAGTATTCGCCGACGTTCCGGCATACGTCTCGGTTGCAGAATTGTAACTACGGAGGCCACGTGCGCCTTCATCGTTGTTGAAGTGCTCGGCACGGACACCGATGCTGAAGAGATCCGATGCATTGTACACGAGATACAGGTTTGCACCGTACCATTTTTTGGTCGATTCAACATCGCCATCGGCAGGAAGGAATGTGCCGGGGGCGCCGAGAGCGCCATGCTGTGTTCCCAACATCACCCAGTAGCCCATATAAAACTTTTCAGAGAACGTGTAAACGCCGTTCAGGTCATACACGGTAAAGTTGCCTTTCGGTGTGTTGCCTTGCGCATCAGCATTCGCTTCGTTGCTGCTGATATAGTTGAGGTACATCGTCAGTCCTTCGACAGGGGCAAGGGCAAGCTGGCCGATGACGCCCTTCGCCCTGTTATTGTCGTGAACGTAGTCGAAGCCATTGACGACACCGAGCATCAGCGACACTTTATCGCTGAAGGCATAAGTGCTTTTGAGGCCGGTGTGATAGAAAGGGATACCACTATTGAACGTGTGGTTGATGGAGTAGAAGTAGTTGAGCGAAGCTTCTATCAGCTCGTACCCGATGTGGGTTCCGAATTGTCCCATCGTAAACGAAAGCTTGTCGCTGGCATTATACTTAAAATAGGCTTGCTTGATAAGGATCGAAGTCCAGGTGTCGTTACCGACGGCATATCCGTATGCGGGACTGAAATTCGGAACGTTACCGTAATTGCCGTACTGTGCACTGGGGCCATACGCGATGTCGGCGATCATTTCCGACTTCTTATTAGTGTACTTGAGAACTGTTTGTATCATTCCCAGTTGGAACTGGTCGACACGACGGTCGAAGCCGCGGCCCACGCCCGAGATACCCATGTTGTCGCGTGAAGCCGGCTTGTTGAAGTTTGTGAAGTAGTAACTGTCGAGATAGCCATTGACTGAGAATTTGGGGCCCTCTTCCTCCTCTTTCTCTTTCTTGACATCTTCTGGTTTTGCTTCTTCTTTCTTCTCTCCTGCCGTTACGATCTTTTCGTCTTCATTCTCTTTGCCTACAGGAAGTCTCCTGTTGTTGAGCGATGCGGTGAGATTATCCTGTGCGAATGCTGAATTTACCGTTAAAGCTGCCGCAATTACAGCTGTGTATATGACGAACCGGGGTAGTGGATTTTTCATAATTTTGAGAGTGTTTTTATTAACAATAAGCTAGAGTTGCCCGGGTGGGAAGCGCAATTCCCCCCGGGCGCTTTAGTGATC
The DNA here is from genome assembly GCA_035318625.1 of Cyclobacteriaceae bacterium. Taxonomy (GTDB): domain Bacteria; phylum Bacteroidota; class Bacteroidia; order Cytophagales; family Cyclobacteriaceae; genus ELB16-189. The sequence goes on along the minus strand of DATHEL010000006.1, from coordinate 18,369 downwards.
CGACTAGGCCGGCTTCACGTCATATATCGGCAGATTCTCGCCGTGCTGGCTCAAATCCTGACCAACTGCTTTGTCTTCTGCACTGACGCTCATAGGAGAGATCAGGTCGGTGATCTTCAGGATGATGAAGGACCCGATGAACACGAAGGCGACAACCAGAACCAGTGCGATGATATGCGCTTTGAAGAGTGCGAACTCGCCGAACAGCAGACCGTTACCTGTTGTGTTCGCAGCGTTAACAGCCTGGTGAGCAAGCAATGCCGTCATTACCATACCTACCGCTCCACCTACGCCGTGGCAGGGGAATACGTCGAGTGTATCTTCGAGAGATGTTTTAGACTTCCAGTGTACAACCACGTTGCTGATCAGTGCGGCGATCGTTCCGATGAAGAGACTGGAAGGTATTGTTACGAAGCCGGCTGCAGGAGTGATGGCAACAAGACCAACTACTGCACCGATACAGAATCCGAGGGCGGAAGGTTTTTTATTGCGGACGGCGTCCATCAACACCCAGCAAAGACCGGCGGCGGCCGAAGCAGTGTTGGTTGTCGCGAAAGCTGACGCTGCAAGAGGACCGGCGCTCAATGCGCTGCCGGCGTTGAAGCCGAACCAGCCGAACCACAGCAACCCGGTTCCAAGCAACACGAAAGGAATGTTTGCGGGGGCGATTGCAGCTTTCTTCTCTGTTTTGTCTCTCAGGTAGATCGAGGCTGCAAGTGCAGCGAAACCTGCCGACATGTGTACAACGGTACCACCGGCAAAGTCAAGTACGCCGAGGCCAAAGAGGAATCCGTCTGGGTGCCAGGTCATGTGCGCGAGTGGCGCGTAGATCAATAAAGAAAACAGCACCAGGAAGATGATATATGATTTGAAGCGTATGCGTTCTGCGAACGTACCGGTGATAAGCGCCGGGGTGATGATCGCAAACTTAAGCTGGAAGAATGCAAAGAGTACGAGCGGAATGGTGGGTGCAAGCGACCATGGATTTCCATCGAGCACGTTCTGGAACATGAAGAATGTCCTGGGATCGCCTATAAAACCCCCGATCGAATCGCCGAAGGCAATGCTAAATCCAACCACGATCCAGACCACGCTTATTACGCCCATGGCAATAAAGCTTTGGAGCATGGTGGAGATGATGTTTTTACTGTCGATCATTCCGCCGTAGAAATATGCAAGGCCGGGAGTCATGAGGAATACGAGCGCAGTGGCGGCCAGCATCCAGGCCACATCACCGGCTACGATACCTTCGGTGACGATCTGTTTTGGCACGGCCGGTATAATGAGCGCTAAAACGCTGACGCCGATGAGCAAAACGAGTAACACAAGAGATTTTTTCATACGCTGAGGGTTTTAAGGTTTTTGATGTTTTTTGTGTTTGACACTACAAAGATTTAAAACATAGGGCTAAAAATGACCCATATTTGAAAAAAAATCACCGCAACGGATTACGATAGGGTAAAAATTGAGCCTATTTCAAAAAAAAGTATGTGTTTTTTCAAAAAGTAGGGTCAAAAAATGCTTTGAAGCGTTACGGGACTATTTTATTTTCTTGTGAAATGACCTTGCGGCGAAATATTATTCTGTTCACAGCACTGATCGCGGCAGCCGGCGGACAGGCGCAGAATGAACCGCGTTATGAGCTTTTCCGCGTCGAACAAAAGGATATCTACTGGGGCAACACCTACAGTTTTTCAGCGACGTCCGACAGCCTTCGCCGTGAAGTGGTCCAGATGCTGAAATCGAAATTCTTCACCTTCAATGTCATTCGCAATGAATCGGGGTACAATGGAGAGCTAAAGCACTATAAGATCGAATGCCGCCGGTTTGGCCGGAACTATTACAATACGCCGCGCATGTATTGGTATGGCGAATGGACCGGCAAGTTTATCGTGGAGGTGCTGGACAACCATTACAGGGTGACGGTTTATGCGCTTTACGCTGAAAAGTTTCAGCCGGCCGGCGCCAACAACCGCGGGCAGCGCATAACAACCGGGCGTTACATCGAAGCCGTCACCAAAAAAGACCGGGTGACATTCAAAAAATCGGAGTACGCTAACCTGGACCTGATGAGCCTGTCCTTAAAAGACGCATTTGATATCCGGAATACAGTCGTGCCTACGGAGGATTAACCTCGCAGCTTATCCAGAAGGCGGTTGAGATCCGCCGCCTCGCTCTTCGAAATATTCTTCAACGTATCGATCCACTCCCCTTCCTCGCTGTCGATCGATTTCATCATGCCGAGGCCCTTGTCTGTAATAGAGATATCTACCTGTCTGCGATTATTCTCGCACAGCTCGCGGTTGACAAGGTCTTTCTGACGAAGCTTCTCAACGAGGCGTGTTGCATTGCTGTTCTTATCGATCATCCGCGAGGAGACGTCGGCAAGCATGAGCTTCGAGGGATGGCTTCCCCTAAGGATCCGGAGCACATTGTATTGCTCGGGTGTAATCCCATGTTTTTTCAGCCGGGCTGCATTGCCGTTGTAGATCCAACTACCGGTATAAAGAATATTAATAGCAGCTTTCTGGTGCTCACTCTCGAATTTTTGCTGCCGTATATCTTCTTCTAATCCCATTTGACCCAATGTAGCAACCACTGTTGTATCTACAATTATTTCTTCCGATTGGTTCTTGAAAGCCTTATTTTTAAAAGAAAACGCATCTTTTCAGACCACTATGAAAAACAAGCTCCGCAGCCAGGGCTGGTTCGGCAAAACCGGCAAAGACGGATTTATCTATCGCGCATGGATGAAAAACCAGGGTATCCCCGACGAAGAATTCAGGGGAAAGCCGGTGATCGGTATTTGTAACACATGGTCCGAGCTCACGCCATGCAACGCGCACTTTCGCGAGATCGCCGAGTCGGTAAAGAGAGGTGTGTCCGAAGCGGGTGGCTTCCCGGTAGAGTTCCCGGTAATGTCACTGGGCGAGACGTTGATCAAGCCCACTGCGATGCTCTACAGGAACCTGGCGAGTATGGACGTGGAAGAATCGATCAGGGCAAACCCGATCGACGGAGTTGTGTTGCTATGCGGTTGTGATAAAACAACGCCTTCGCTGGTGATGGGCGCGGCAAGTGTCAATATACCCACATTGGTGATCTCCGGGGGACCGATGCTCACCGGGAACTACAAAGGAAAGGACATCGGTACCAGTGATGTGTGGCGCTTCAACGATGCGATCCGCACGGGTGAAATGACCCTGGACGAAATGAGAGATGCTGAAGCTTGTATGGGCAGAAGCCGGGGTCACTGCGCCGTCATGGGAACGGCGTCTACGATGGCGTGCATGGTGGAGTCGCTCGGGTTGACTTTGCCTGGAAATGCAGCGATACCCGCTGCCGATTCGAGGCGAAAGGTGTTTGCCCAAAAATCCGGTCAGCGTATCGTGGATATGGTTAACGAAGACCTGAAGATGTCTGACATCCTGACCCGTGAAGCGTTCGAGAATGCGATCATCGTCAACGCCGCTATCGGCGGATCGACCAATTTTATTATTCACCTGCTGGCAATAGCTGGACGTATCGGGATTGACCTCAACTTAAAAGACTTCGACAATTTCTCGAAAGACGTTCCCTTGATCGCCAACCTGCAGCCTTCGGGAAAACATTTCATGGAAGACTTTTATTACGCCGGCGGACTTCCTGCTGTATTGAAAGAGCTCGACAAACACCTGCATGGCAACGTGAAGACGGTGAATGGAAAGTCGATGAAGGAAAACTACGCCAGCGCGGAGATCTATAATAAAGACGTCGTGACGAGTGTCGACAAGCCCTTCAACCCGTTATCGGGTGTGGCCATACTTCACGGTAATCTTTGCGAAAACGGGTGCGTCATCAAGCCGTCGGCTGCGAGCCCGCACCTGATGGAACATACCGGCAAGGCGGTAGTCTTTGAAGACATTGAAGACTTTCACGCGCGCGTAGACGATCCCAACCTTCCAGTCGACGAAACCAGCGTGCTCGTGTTGAAGAACGTCGGGCCGGTCGGCTATCCCGGTATGCCCGAAGTGGGCAACATGCAGATACCAAAGAAGCTCCTCCTCAAAGGCGTGACCGACATGGTCCGCATCTCTGATGGACGTATGAGCGGCACGGGGTTCGGAACCGTTGTGTTGCACGCGTCTCCCGAAGCGGCGCTCGGCGGCAACTTCGCCCTGGTAAAGGACGGCGATGTGATCAACCTCCACGTAGCAGCCCGGACATTGACGATCGACGTGAGTGAGGAAGAATTCAAGAAAAGAAAAGCAACCTGGAAACCGCGCCATAAACAATATGACAGAGGTTATGTACACCTGTATCAAAGCAACGTAGAGCAATCGCATCTCGGCGCCGACTTGAAAATGCTAAAGGGCGGATCGGGAAGTAGCGTGAGCAGAGATTCACATTGATAGGAAGATGAATATCCAATAACCAACAACCAATATCCAATAACCAGGTGGCCAAAGTCTTCGAAAATCAGGTGGTTATTGTAACCGGCGCAGGACAAGGCATCGGACTCGAGATCTGTTCCGACCTGGCGATGAATGGAGCGCGGGTTATCCTGAACGACATTGAAGAATCTCTTGCGCGCGAAGCCGCCGACAAGGTGAACAAGAAACATGGCATATGCCTGCCTATGCACGGCGACGCTTCCGATCCGGTCTTCATCCAGTCGATGGTCGACGAAGCGGTGCGTTCGTTCGGACGGCTGGACATCGCAGTGGCCAATGCGGGCATCACGCTTTTCGGTGACTTCCTGGAATACGCACACGAGGATCTGATGAAAGTCGTGGGGCTCAACCTCGGAGGAAGTTTCTTCCTGGCACAGTCAGCCGCGCGACAGATGAAACAACAAGGCGAAGGAGGAAGCATTCTCTTCATGTCATCGGTAACGGGACACCAGGCGCATAAGAACCTTGCGGCATATGGAATGACAAAGGCGGCGCTCGAGATGCTTGCGAAGAACCTTGTGATAGAGCTGTCCCAGTACAAGATCAACGTAAACTGTGTGGCACCGGGAGCGACAAAGACCGAGCGGACGATGCAGGACGAGACCTACGACAACACCTGGAAGAACATCACGCCGATGGGGCGCCCGGCGATGCCGGCAGACATTGCGGCGGCGGTCTCATTTTTAGTGAGCCCATCCGCACGACATGTGACCGGACAGACGTTAGTGGTGGATGGAGGGTGGACGAGTGTGAGTCCGAATCCATGAAATACTTCCTTGCCCTCATCCTGATCGCCGTCTCCGCACAAACATTCGCAGCCGAGAGAGTCCCTGGGGTAATCGTATATGCAAATGGCCCGGTGAATGTCACATTCCTCATACCGACGGGAATATTCGGTGGCGGACCAAACACGGAGGCAATGCAGAAGAGAGTGCGATACATCGATCCCAAAGGAAAGAAGCGGTGGCTCAAGCCAGATCAGGCAAAGGAATTCAGTTTTACTTTGGAAGGTCAGCGGTTTCGAATGGTTTCCAAAACATATCTTCACTCGCTCTTTTCATCCACCGTGTTCCTGTTACAGCTCATCGACGGACCGGTAAAAATGTTCGAGCACCGGGTAACGACGAGCGGGACGTCAGGTGTCAACGGTATGGGATCCATGCCCTCGACGACGATAAATTATCTTCTTCAGCGAGGTGACGAGCCGCTTAATGAGCCCAACGTTTTCGGTTTCAAAAAAGAAATGGCAAAATACTTTGCCGACTGTCCGGCTCTTGTCGCACTAATCGAGGAAAAGGAATTTAAGAGAAGGGATATCGGGGAGATCGTGCTGTTTTATAACAACAGGTGTAAGGGGTCATAATAAAGTTGTTACTAAAAGTGAAGTGCGCAAACTGCGCTAGTTAACGCGCCCGTATTTTTTCAATACCTGGATCACTTTTTTCTCCGGGAGAGCATAAGATTTATTTCCATTTATCCCCTCCATTGTCTCCGCGGCGATCATTGCATTGATGATGGCCTCTTCAACGCCTTGCGCGGTGGCCTCGAACAATGGGCTTATGACGTCGTTCGCGAGTTGCTCCACCATGGTGTTGTCCTTACGGTTGAAAGCGGTGGGGTTTGCCGTAGAGAAAGCGAGGAATATATCTCCGGAGCCATTGCTACCACGGCCACCGACAACGGCGATGCCTAACGAAACTCTTTGAGCGATGCGCTTGAGCTGGTGCGGAAGGAGCGGTGCATCGGTAGCGACTACCGCGATGATGGAACCATCGCCTTCCTTTCGATAACCCTGCGGCGGAAGTTTGAACTCCGTTTTTAAAGTGTCTTTCAGCGCTTCATACATCGGCACACCGGCGATGGTCAACTGTTGTCGCGAGCCGAAGTTTGACTGAACCAATACACCAAGTGTGTATGTCTTGTCGTTGATGGTCACGACGCGCGACGATGTTCCCGTTCCGCCCTTGAATCCAAGACACATCATGCCGGTGCCGCCACCTACATTGCCTTCTTTGATGTTACCGCCCGTAGCGGAGTTCAGTGCATCCCAGGCGTGTTGTTCGGTGACGTGAAATCCGTAGATGTCATTGAGGAAGCCGTCGTATGTTTCGGCGACGACGGGATACGTGTACCAGAAGTCTTCTTTGTACCAGTGTTTATTGACGAACCACTTTAGCACGGCATCGCGGACGACCCCGACACTGTTGGTATTGGTGATCATGATCGGAGTTTCGAGAAATCCCGACTCGGTGATCCACGTGGTGCCGGTCATTTCACCGTTGCCGTTCAATGAATACCAGTTTGCATAAACGGGGTTGTTGGTCTTGCCTCTCGGCAGAATGGCGGTGACGCCGGTGCGCACGGGTCCTTTGCCTAAGATGTTTTTCCCCTGTCCGGTAATAATAGTTGTATAACCGACTTCGACGCCCTGCACATCGGTGATGGCGTTGTTCTTACCGGGAGTGCCATCGAAGGGGATGCCGAGGTCGCGTGCGCGGGGAGATTGGGCGGCGGCTTCGAGGGTGAGCAGAATGATGAGGACGGAAATAAGCTTATTCATAATTTCTATTAGCTATGAAATGTAGCCATAAAAAAAGCCCGCCACTCGACAGGCTTTCATTTCGTGGGAGGTAAGGGGTTCGAACCTTCTCGAAAGATTAAAAAATGACCTGGAAAAATAACCTGGAAAAATGAAGACAATTGTGAGGGTGGTTTGAATAAAAAAGCCACCTGCAAACCGCCAATTTGCAGATGGCTGAATTTCAATACGGGACGTGGTCAGGTGCGGATTAGGGTACGATTACTAAAAGTGGATGACCTGAAAGCCATACATACCGCCCAAATCATTTGTGACGGTTTGTATTTTGGTTCCGGTAAGGGTAAGGTCACTAACACGCCCGCCCTCCATCGTCAATAGCTGTTCTATTTTCGAGCGCTTGATCTCCATCATCTGGACCACTCCGTTGTTTTCAAACCTAACACTTTGCATGACACATCTTCTGATATTCAAAATTGCTTGAAATGTGTTTTGAACTATAATGCCTCCTTCAAACTCACACTCCACAAATTCAAAATGGAGAAGTTCGGGATGAACCGGGGGCGCGTATGGTTGGCCGATTTGAAGAGTGTGGCCGGACCGGCGCTTGATTACAATGGGCTGATCAGGAGGTGCGTTTGCGATAATCTCGTCGAATTCCGCCTGCGTGATAGGGGTTTTATCTAAAGCCTTGATTTCTGCCAGCTCTCGCTGTCCCAATTCCCCCGGTCCAGTTGCAGTTTTCCCCGTTGCGGTTGTGAGGTTCTCGGGAGACGAGGTGGTTGAGGGGCTTTCGATGTCATTTTCAATGCATGCGGACACGCCAAATGCAATGAGGATAGAGTAAAGAAGTTTTTTCATAAATTTTTTTTAAAAGGCTCTCCGCAAATATTGCCGCTGAAAAGGATAACGAAATGATAAGGGGTGTGAGCAAAGGTGAGAGAGCATTTGCGTGCCTTTACCCGTGTTTCCTTCCGGGCAAAGCTCCTTCCTTATGAAGTTTGGGAAGGAGTACATGTAGCGCAATCTACGCAGTGGTGTAGAAATAGTCCACACAGCAGTAGATTAGTCGTCTTTCCACTTCCAATAAAAGAGCGCAGGAGCTCAACAATCAAAGTGAAATAAAAAGGCGGCTACTTTTGGTAACCGCCTGATTTTCAGTGTGGGAGCTGAGGGGTTCGAACCCCCGACCCTCTGCTTGTAAGGCAGATGCTCTGAACCAGCTGAGCTAAGCTCCCTTTTCCATTTTTCCGTTTTGGGATTGCAAATGTAGCGCAGAAATCGAATTGCGCAAAAAAACGTACCTTATTAGACATGAAAACCTGACGCTGGTCCGAAGAGCCGTTCACCCTCCTCCCCGGTTATTGATCGCCTTTTTGTACCTATTTTTACAGGTGATTTTTTAAGCTTGAAAAGCTTCAAACGCATCCTTTTTTACTTCACCCTCACGGTAACGACCCTGGTGCTGGCACTGCTGATATCGGTATACCTTTTTAAAGACCGTATCATCAAACAGTTCATCAACGAAGCCAACAAAGGCCTAAGCACCCCTATCTCCGTCGGGAAGATCGATGTCTCCGCACTGTCCGACTTCCCAAGCCTTGCCATCGTGTTCCACGACGTGTATGTCGAAGACAGCTATCCCGGGAAAGACACCCTGCTCGCCGCCAAGGTTATTTCGTTCAGACTCAATCCCATCGAAGTATGGCGCGGCTCGTACGACGTGAACGGCCTTAGGATCGAACGAAGCGTCACACGCCTTCGGGTCAACGCCGTCGGCAAGACCAACTACAACATCGTAAAAGAAGGCGCCGGCGGAACCGGGTCGATCTCTTTCGACCTCGATGATGTCAAGCTTGTCGATACCGAAGTTTCATACGACGACAAGCTAAACAAGCAGTATCATCTTTTCCGTAGCGACTTCATCGAATCTTCCATCAGCGTTACAGGGGCCCTCTATCAAATAAATGCCGAAGGAGATGTGACCACCGAACAGGTCGGCGTCGGCTCGCAGCTCTTCCTCGTCCATAAAGAATTCGATGCTATCGCCGACATCGACTACGACGACGAAAAAAAGATTGTTACCATCAACCCCTCCACGCTCGACCTGCAGCGGTCGACGTTCGAAGTAACGGGTACGTACAGCTTTAAAGAAAAGAATATTATCGACCTCGAAGCACACGGGAAAGACACCGACATACAGACCGTGCTTGCATTGTTACCCCAGGGCTTCAGCGGTCAGTTCAAGGATTACCAGAGTGACGGAGAAGTGTACTTTACTTTTAACGTAAAAGGTGAGATCAGCGCCAAGAAAGATCCGCTCTTCTCAATATCGTTCGGGTGCGCCGATGCCACCGTGTTCCATCCCTCCTACAATTCCCGCATCACCAAAGCCAACCTCGAAGGATCGTTCGCTACACCCTCGTTCTCCAGCCTCGCCGACGCACGTCTGTTTCTCAAGAACGTGAGAGGCGAGCTCAACGGCCGTCCTTTCGAAGCCAACTTCGGACTCATCAATTTCGACAATCCCATCATCGACCTGGACTTCAAAGGCGACCTCGACGCAACGTCCATCATGTCGTTCTACCCCATTCCCGGCGTAAATGAAATGAGCGGCATGGTAAAAGCCGACGTGTCATTCTCCGGTGAGGTCGGGCTTCTTAAAAAACGCGCAACAGCTCAAAAAGTAAGAGCCTCCGGCACGCTCGATCTTGAAAATCTCAACTTGTCACTTGGCGACAGACCGGTGATCATCGCCGACCTGAATGGAGCACTGCAGTTCAACAACAACGACCTCGCATTGAGCAACTGCAGCGGGTCCGTCGGTAAAACAGACTTTGTCCTCAACGGACTCTTCAAGAACAGCGTTACATTCCTCCTGTTCGAAAATCAACCCATAGGTATCGAGGCCGACCTCAAGTCGAAGTTTCTCGACCTCGACGAGCTCTTCAGCATGGCCTTCGGCGACCAGAAATCCGGCGAATACCAATTTGCCATCTCACCCGACGTCCATCTCAACTTCAATTGCCAGATCGGCGCACTGCAATACCGCCGGTTCAAGCCGAGGAAGGTCGCCGGCAACCTGCTCATCAAAAACCAAATGGCGGTATCGCGAAAACTTTCATTCAACGCCATGGGCGGCTCGATCACGCTGGATGGCATCGTAGACGCAAAGAACCCGAAAGCGATAGACGTAGTCAGTGGATTTAAACTAAACGGAGTTTACATCGACAGCCTGTTCTACGTGTTCGAAAACTTCGACCAGGACTTCATTCAGGATAAACATCTCAAGGGTCAGGCCACTGCCGAGATCAATACGGAAATGAACCTAAACGAAAAGCTCCACCTATTCCCCGAAACACTCGTGGCCGACATCAGCGTGACCATCAAGAACGGCGAGCTCAATAACTTCGAACCCCTGAAGGCCCTCAACCGCTACCTCGACGACGAAGGTCTCGCCAAGCTCAGGTTCGCAGATCTACGCAACGACATCCATGTCGAGAACAAGCTGATCATCATTCCACAAATGGAGATCAGCAGCAACGTTACCACCATCCAGCTCAGCGGAACGCACACCTTCGACCAACGCATCGACTATCGCGTCACCGCACCTCTTCGCAATAAAAAGAAACTCGACCCCGACGAAGCATTCGGCGCTATCGAAGACGACGGCGGCGGAAAAGCGAAAATATTCCTGAAGATCACCGGGACTACCGACGACTACGACGTGAGCTATGATAAACAGGCGTTGAAGAAGAAGATAGCGGGGGATTTAAAGAAGGAAGTACAGGAACTGAGGGAGGCCATTAAACTCAAGGGCACTAAGAAAAAGAAGGAGGTTGAGCTGTCGGATGAGGAGTTTGACTGGAATCGTTAGTCGTTAATCGTTAATCGTTATTCGTTATTCGCGGCTACGCCGATAGACACTCGTTACCGCGATTAACGACTAACGATTAACGAATAACGACTAGCGACCAAAGTAAACAAACGGCGCCCAAAAATTCGGATGCTTAAACTCTTCCCCAAACTCTCCCTTGATAAACCTCCGCTTCAGCTCCGTAACCACCTGCGCATAGTTCTTTCCCTTCTGGGCTTCTTTATACAGATCGCTCATGAATAAGCTGGTCGACGTGTCGTTGACAGGCCATAGCGATACGAGTGCGGCATTCGATCCGGCAATCAGCAACGATTGGGTCAGACCGGTGACACCTTCGCCGTCATAGATCTTCCCGAGAGCCGTCTGGCACGCCGAGAGTACCGTGAGGTCGGTGTTGAGGTCCAACGATGCGATCTCGTTGACGTTGAGGAACCCGTCTTCTCCTCCCTGCTCGGTGGTGAAAACACTCATGGCAATGCCCGACAGGTCCGGGATCTCCTCCACCACAAAGCCGTGCGTCGCCAGGTGCAATACCCGGTACTGTTTCAGGCTCACATCCTTCGACATCGCCTTAAGCTTGTTTTCGGTGAAGTCGCGACCGGAATAAACTTCGGAGCCCGGAACGTTCTTCGAAAGGCTGTTCACCTCCGCAAGTGTACCCGGCAGCGGATTCATGGCACCGTTGCCGAACAGCGCTGCATAAGCTTTTCGTTGTGACGTTCCTGCATCCTTGTTCTCTTCGACCTCGGCAACCAATGCATTCAGGTCTTGTTGTGTCTTGATCACGGGTGCAACAGCATTGTTGGGTTCGTATATCGCACCACCCATAGCCAGTAAGGGCTTGCGGGTCGGTGCGTATTGCCGCGCATCGATCAGTCTCAGAGCGCCCGTCGAATTCAGGTAACGTACGCTGAAGTTCTCGACCAGGTATTTCCCATTGTGCAGCTGCAGAGCCTCGAAAGGAATGTAGTTCAACACTCCGTCGGGAGAAATGAGAAGACTCTTGATCCCGCCCAACCTGTTGAGTATTGGCAGGATCAGGAACTTATAGTAACCCTGCAAGTATTCCTTCAGAATATCGTCGGCCATACCGGGCCTCTCGAAGAACTTGCGTGTTAATTGTGTCACCTTCTGAAAGTCGGCCATCACAACACGGTAGTCACGGTTCACAGGCTCCTCGCGGGCCTGTCCGGTCCGGTCACCGTGCTCTTTGTTCATCCGGTCCAGGTATTTGTCTTTTATATTTCCGATGAACGTGTCGTCTTTATGAAAAAGGACTCTTGAATATTTTTTGGTCACAACTAAAATGATGACCTCATGCGCGGAGAAAAGTGAATAGAAGACTGCGGCTTCATCGGGTTGAAGGATGCGCTGGAGGTCGGGAATCGTTCCGGCTTGAACTTCTTTTCCTTTCGCCAGTCTCTCAGTGAGCACGCGGCTGCGGCTTCCTTCAATAGCTTCGTATGCTTTTTCAGGATTTTCCAGGTGGGCATAGCAGGCTGTGAGGAATTGGTAAGCGCTGATCTGCGACTGATAGAAGCTGAGCTTGTCCTGTGAATTGATCGAGCCCATGCTTTTTTTCGACAGATCGATCGACTCATGGAAATATTCCGCAGCATATTGATATCCGCCGGCCTGGTACATCATAGCTCCCAGGTTGTTCAATGTCAGCGCGGCATCGGCCCACATTTGTTTTTCCTTGTATATCTTGGTAAGGCTGCCGTAGAGTCTTATGCATTTTTCCTGACCTTCACGGGTGCCCAGTTTGTAGTAACCCAACGCCAGGTTGCTCATGATGGATCCGAGCAAAAATTCAAACTTGTATTTCAATCCCAGCTGAAGCGCCTGCTCACCATAGTAAATAGCATTGTTCACATCTGTATCGTAGCGCCAGATGTTGTAAGCCGCGCAAAGGGAGTTCGCCGCCGAGACCGCGCCGTAGCGGTTTACCGATTTCTCTGCGAGCTGGTATGCCGCTGTTGCAAGCCTCCTGGTTTCGTCGTTATTCCCGGTATGATCGTACGCGCTCGCCGCCAATATCAGGGCGTTGACGTCATGAATGTGTAAGGGAAGCTTATCGGAGAGCGTAAGTATTTCATCCACGTAATCGATCACCCGTTCATCGTTACCCAATTGCGAGTAGGTCTTCATCAGCTCATTCAGGAGGTTGGTGGCCTGGTAGGGATTCGAGCCGTAGCCATTCTTTCGATAGTAATTGTATCCCGCTTCTGCAGCATCCAACCCATCGCTGGGATAGCCGGTATCGCGAAGCCAGATGCACGCGTACGCGTAAACACCCAGCGCCATTTCAGGCCACTTGAGCTTTGTAAACCTTGCCGCGTACTCATCCGCCACCTGCCTCGACTTCGAGGGATCTTTTCTGAATTCATTGATGGCGCCGCTCAACGATGGATATCGTTCTTTTGTAATCTTAAGCTGTTGCGGATACCAGTCGGCAAGCTGGCCGAACACTACGGCCTTGTTGTTATTCGAACCGACCTTATGAAACTCGTCGGTGATCTCCTTCATTGCAAAGCCTTCCGGGTACAGCTTGATCGACTCAACCAGGTATTCTTTCGATTTCGCGAGATCACCATCGATCGCATAAAAATACGCGGCGTTGAAGTATGCGGAAAAATTAGTGGGATCGATCGCGAAAGCGGCATCGATATAACCGCTCGCGTCCTTGTGCCTTCCAAGATTGATCAGGTCAAACGCAGCCACCAAATGCGAGTTGATGTTTTCGGGGTACGCAGCATACAGTTCCCGCGCCTTTTCCAGCGACACTGCATACTCGCCCCTGTTCATCGCATCGATAGCTTCCTGTTCAAGTTTTGGATAGTAGTCTTCCTGGCCGAAAGCCACGCAACCAGACAATAAAACAAGGGCCAGTCCTGCTAAACCGGCCCTTGAACACAATCCAACCCTAGGCATCATCTTCATGTTGGTATGCGACCCGCACGATGCGGGGGCCGCAAAAAAAATATTACTTATCCAGATTAACTCTGCAGAACCAAAGAGTACTTCCCTTTTTATTCTCACCGAGATAATTCACCTGGTTGGTGTTGGTAAACTTCAGGTAGTTGAGGTTTGCGTAGTGTACGAAGTTGTCGCCCTTACCATATTCGGTGTACTTGTCGAAAGTACCCGTGGCGAGGTTGATCTTTGCCATCTTCGGCATGGGCAGCGGTTTCTCAAGGACAAAGTCGAGCTCTTTGACCGTCTTCGTATCGATATTGTCGAAGAAGCTCCAGTACAGTGTCTTGCCATCGCTGCTGAATTCGAAGAACTGTCCATCAGGTCCGTTTGCGGCCTTCTTCTTGTTCATCGTGTACTCAGAGATCAACGTGCCTTTGGTATCGAAATGGAACATCACGAGATCTTCGTAAGCACGACCGACGATCTGGCCCTTGCCGTTCCTGTCGAGACCGTAGTTCTGACCAGCGAGGATCACTTCACCTGTCGGGCTGATGATCGCATCGTTGAAAGCAACGCGGCGGCCGCTATAAGGATCTCCCTTCTTGCCATCAGGCTGAGCTTTCAGTTTCGACTTGAACTCATCCATGGCGGTGCTGGATATATAATCGATCTTACCGTTGCTCACGTGGGCAAGCTGGAAACGGGGCCACTTTGTCTTGTCATCCGAAATCTCGGCCCGTGTGCGGAAGTAATCACCCTTCTCGTCGTTGGAAGGACCGTAGAAGTAAATCGATTTGTCCGCAGCCATCACGAAGTCATCGATCCTCCAGATGCTGTTCGGTGAATTGAACGTAATGCGATCAATAAGTTTGCCTTCGTATGATACGCGCACGTAGGTGTATTCGGCCGGGTTTTCGCCCCAGAGCTTTCCTCCACCTACATAGTTCTTTATTTTGGTTGTGGCGAATATCGCGATCATATCTGTTTTCTTTTCGTCCTCGTCAGTGGGGAACTGATACGAGGCAACGAGCGCCTGGGGCGTCTCGAAGTTTACAGTTACGTCAGCCAGCTTCGTGAGGTTGATATCGTACTTGATGAAGTGGAAGTTCATCATGTGATTCACAGGTCCGCTTTTCGGTGTGCCTTTCTCGCCGGCAAGGATCATCGCCGTTCCGTCGTTTTGATCTTCCGCGTGTGCATGATAGAACAACTTCTTATCATCATCGGTCTTTGCCTTCAACTTGCCCTCCACCGAAGTGGTAATGGTGTAGTTGTTGACAAACCAGTTCCAGGCAAACTTGGTGATCTTGCGCTTCAACACTAATGTTCCCATCATGTTGGGCTCCACGTACAGGCCCTCGACTTCGTAGTATTCCTTTTTGAATTTCCTGTGGCGGTACTTCGCCGGAAGCTCTTTCTCCATGTCAAGGATCTCTTCAGACTGGTTCACAAGATTGAACTGGTAGTCGAACGTGTAGGTGATGAACTTCGCCTGGTTGCGTTTCGCTCTGACCCTGTAGACGACGTTGAGCTGTTGTTTGGCCTCATCGTTGTCAATCAAGTGGATAAAGCCCTTTTGGGCATCTTTGGAAACGTCGAAGGTCTTCTCGACATCGACTGTCTGTCCTTGCGCCAGGAACGCAGTGAGCAGCAAAGGCAGGATTAAGTATTTCATGGGTGTTAGTTTATGTTCTTCAAAGGAACGGAGGCCACATCGGCCCAACAATCCGTACCTGCTGGTAATTTGATATACCGACCACTGGGTATCCCGTGTCCGTGCTAGCCCTTAACTTGAACCGATCTTTACGTGTGTAAACGAATTCAGTGACGGGATTCGCTACCTTTCAGATAACACCCTACTGAACTGACATGCGGAACCCCTTACCTGCCATTGTGTTGGCGCTGACGCTATTTGCGCCGGGGTACTCACAAACCTTCGATAAGGCCGGAAGCGAGATCTTCATGAGAGACCTGAACGAACGGGAACGAGTCCGTTTCATCAACGATAACTTCTATAAGCTCTACAGCGCCGACTTCCACAATGCAGCCGAACTGGCCAAGTGGGCCAGCGAGACCGCATATGCAAAAAAATGGGCTGACGAAGAAGCCCGGGCCCAGATGAACTGGGGTGTTGTCACATTCCTTTCGAGCGATTACCAAAATGTGCTGCCGAAATACTTCCGGTCATTACATCTTTTCGATTCCCTTCAGAGCAAAGACGGCATCGCGGGTATCAACAACGAAATGGCGGTGTTCTATCACAAGCAAAAAGACATCGAAAAGGCGAACAAGTGCCTTGACGTTGCCGAAGAAGCGGCGCGTTCGGTGAACAATCTCGAAAGTCTAAGCACTGTTCTCGGTCATCGTGGTGCGTGGCTTTCGGCAGAAGGAAAATACAAGGAGGCCCGCCCGTTCTTCGAAGAGGTATTGAAGATCCGTACAGAGATCAAAGACTCCGTCGGTCTCGGATATGTCTATCTCGACTTTGCCGAGATGGCGTTGAATGAAGGCGATCTCGCCACGTCACTAAAGAACATCGATCTCTCCACCGAGATCCGCAAGCGCACCGGCGATACACAAGGCGTCATCGTGAACCTGGTGAACAAGGGAGAGACTTATTTCAACGCAGGCATGTACCGTGAAGCCCTGCCGTTATTCCTCGACGGGCTCAGGGAAGGAAAGAGGATCGGCTACACCGATCTCGTACGGCATACCAATGGATTCGTTGCAGAGACTTACCTGGCATTGAATGACTTTAGGAACGCATACAAATTCCAACAAGAAGGTTATAAGTTGAAGGACAGTCTTTTCAATATCGACCGCACAAAAGTTATCCAGGACATGCAGGGCAAGTATGAAGCCGAAAAGAAGGATCAGGCTATCGTCATGCTCGACCAGGAGAATAAGCTGAAGACGGCGACGATCGAGCGCAACTATCTGTTTATCGCTGGCCTCGCAGTAAGCGTGTTGCTGCTGTGTGTCGTCTTCTTCCTGTGGCGTAACCGGAATATTCAACAACAGGAAGTGATCTTACAGGAACAGAAGATCCGTCTGCGCGAAGCTCAGATCAACGCCGTGATCGAATCGCAGGAGCAGGAAAGGCGTCGTTTTGCAAGCGACCTTCATGACGGTATGGGTCAGGTGATCTCGGCGCTGCAATTGAACATCTCCTCGCTTCGTCACCAGACATCATTCGAAAAACGTGACCAGGTTTTCGAAGCCTCGGAGCAGCTGCTGAACGAAGCCCACGACGAGATCCGTAACATTGCCTTTAACCTGATGCCGCCGGTGTTGGTGAAAGAAGGCCTTGTACCGGCAGTGCAGGAGCTCGCGAGAAAGATCAACAAAAGCGGAAAGATAAAGGCCTATCTGTCGGCGTTCGACATAACCGCGCGGCTGCCCCAGGTAACGGAGATCTCGCTATACCGTGTCATCCAGGAGTTCCTTTCCAACATCATCAAGTATTCCAATGCCAAGAAAGTTACTATCTCCTTTACCGGCTACGAAAACGAGCTCGTGTTGACCATCGACGACGACGGTGAGGGTTACGACCTGAAGGTTTTCCAGGAAAGCAAGGACGGCAATGGCTGGAGGAATGTGAATTCGAGGATCAACCTCGTCAAAGGCTCTATCGAAATCGACACACAACCAAAAAGAAAGAACAACACTATTATAATAACAGTACCTGTAATTGCGGTAGTAAATCCGGCAGAACCGCACTCGGGCAAAGAATCCGTGCGATCAGTGCGATCCGTGAGAGATAAAAATACCGAGCAACACGTATAGCAATCGGTACTTAGTTTATTGTGCTTTGCTCCAGTCACTGACAGGAGCGTATGTCTAAAAAAACATGGTTTAAGAACCCGTTTAGTCGAATTCTACCTATGGATAAACGCTCCATTCTTCTGGTCGACGACCACAGAATACTTCTCGATGGAGTCAAGAACCTTCTTGCGAGCTCTCCCGACTTCGAAGTAAAAGACACTGCCACGACCGGCAAGAGCGCCCTTCAGCTGCTGAAGTCGAACGAATACGACATTATGGTCACGGACTATGAGCTGCCCGAGCTTACAGGGCTGGAGCTCATCCGTGCGGCGAAGTCCGTTCTGCCCGACATGAAGATCATCGTCCTCAGCATGCACGACGACCCGTCGGTGGTAAGAGAGTTGCTCCGTGCAGGAATACATGGCTACATCCTTAAAAAAGACACGCACAAAACGTTGACCGACGCGCTTCACAAGGTCGTTGCCGGAAAGCGCTTCCTCAGCGATGAGATCTCGGAGCTGATCATTCAAATGGCGGATGAGCCGGAAGAGAGAGGTGTGTTGACGGCGAGGGAGGTTGAGATACTCAGGCTCGTTGCGAAGGAATTCAGCAGCAGGCAGATTGCGGAGATACTTTTTATTTCAGAGAGGACGGTTGAAACTCACAGGAAGAATATTCTTAAAAAGACGGGAGCTTCAGGGTCTGTAAAATAAACTGTGTCAGTAATAATTGTTGAGATGTTGTAATGTGGGAAACATGCGTTGGGGTGAGCCGGGTGTTTTCCATATTTCAACATCGTTTTATAAAGATAGATTCAGTCGACCCTCGAACCAAATCGA
>DATHEL010000005.1:0-384633 GCA_035318625.1 Cyclobacteriaceae bacterium | reverse complement strand
GCGTTGAACTGAAGCCCCAGTAAACGGCGGCCGTAACTATAACGGTCCTAAGGTAGCGAAATTCCTTGTCGGGTAAGTTCCGACCTGCACGAATGGTGTAACGATCTGGGCACTGTCTCAGCCATGAGCTCGGTGAAATTGTAGTCACGGTGAAGATGCCGTGTACCCGTCACGGGACGGAAAGACCCCATGCACCTTTACTATAGCTTCGCATTGACATTGGGTAGATGATGTGTAGGATAGGCGGGAGGCATTGATCCTGCGGCGCTAGCCGTAGGGGAGTCAACGGTGAAATACCGCCCTTTATTTATCTGATGTCTAATCCCGGCAGAAACCGGGAGACAGTGCGTGGTGGGTAGTTTGACTGGGGTGGTCGCCTCCGAAAGTGTATCGGAGGCTTTCAAAGGTATGCTCAGTACGCTTGGTAACCGTACGTGGAGTGCAATAGCATAAGCATGCTTGACTGTGAGACTGACAAGTCGATCAGGGACGAAAGTTGGATATAGTGATCCGGTGGTTCTGCATGGAAGGGCCATCGCTCAAAGGATAAAAGGTACGCTGGGGATAACAGGCTGATCTCCCCCAAGAGCTCACATCGACGGGGAGGTTTGGCACCTCGATGTCGGCTCGTCACATCCTGGGGCTGGAGAAGGTCCCAAGGGTTAGGCTGTTCGCCTATTAAAGTGGCACGCGAGCTGGGTTCAGAACGTCGTGAGACAGTTCGGTCCCTATCTGTGATGGGCGTTGGAAGTTTGAGAGGCTCTGACCTTAGTACGAGAGGACCGGGTTGGACCAACCGCTGGTGTACCGGTTGTCGTGTCAACGGCATCGCCGGGTAGCTACGTTGGGAAGGAATAAGCGCTGAAAGCATCTAAGCGCGAAATCCACCTCGAGATGAGACTTCCTTATAAGGGACGTCATAGACTATGACGTTGATAGGCTGCAGGTGTAAAGTCAGGAATGGCAAAGCTGAGCAGTACTAATTACCCAAACGCTTCAAACGGAAGATCCCTGGAGCGCATCAATTTATTGATCGCACCAGGGATCCTATAAAACAATTACACCAAGTGCTCGCTTAATACTATTCTTTTTTCCAACATGTCAACGATATTAACCTGTCCCAGGACAGGCAACAGTTACGGCAAACGAGCCGCTAACTGAAGACCTTAAGGTGACTATAGCGGTGGGGATCACCTCTTCCCATTCCGAACAGAGAAGTTAAGCCCACCAGCGCTGATGGTACTACGGTAAAACGCGGGAGAGTAAGTCGTTGCCTTTTTTTATCAAAGCCTCGTAGAAATACGAGGCTTTTTTATTGCCCTTCTCTGAAGTTAAGCCCACCTGACTCTTGCTCTGATGGTACTACGGTAAAACGCGGGAGAGTAAGTCGTTGCCTTTTTTTATCAAAGCCTCGTAGAAATACGAGGCTTTTTTTTGCCCTTCTCTGAAGTTAAGCCCACTTCGACATTCGGTGTTACGATTATCGGAACACCGAATAACCAACACTGAACACCGAATAATGAAGTTTTAGGAATGTCGCGTTCTTATTTTTTGCTATTTATCCACCCTCAACCTCTGATCCCGATTCGCAATCTCCCACGCCGTATAAAACACCGCCCTCCCCCTAGTCCTCAAAATATCAAAATCAATCTTCCCCACCTCATCACTTACCTTGTGATAATCCTCATGTATCCCATCAAAGAAAAAAATGATCGGAACCCCATGCTTCGCAAAATTCCAATGATCACTCCGCTGATATAAGTTGGTCGGATGATTCTCATCATTATAAGTGTAATCAAACTCAAGCTTCGTATACTTCTCGTTGTTGCGAACATTGATCTCCTGCAGCTCCGACGATAGCTTGTCCGCCCCAATAACATACACATACGGCGCCTTGCCCGCATGCTCCGCATCCCACCTGCCGATCATATCTATGTTCAGATCTACAACCGTACGATCCAACGGGATCACCGGCTGAGTATCCGTATAATACTGCGATCCGTAAAGACCCAACTCCTCCGCCGTCACCGTCATAAACAAAATACTCCGCCTCGGACCATGCCCGTCCTTCTTCGCCTTCGCAAAAGCCGTCGCCATCTGAAGCACCGTCACCGTTCCCGAACCATCATCATCTGCACCGTTGTTCACGCGATCCCCATCCGTATCCGAAAGACCAATGTGATCGTAATGCGCCGTTATCAACAATACCTCCTCTTTCTTGTCAGTCCCCTCCAGGAAACCCATGACGTTCTCCGTCTCTACGACATCTTCCGTTATCTTTTGCTTGAACACAGCCTTTACCGGCTTTACTTTTTTCAACGCATTCTTCTTCTGCTCCGTCACCAGCGGTCTCAGCTTCTCAAAGTTTCCAAACAAACCATCCACAACCTTCTTGCTTACGAAGAATAACTGCGGCTCATTGGGTTGAGCCCGCTTCAGCGACATCCTTCCGTTCGTCAGCGTACCTTGTATTTCTTCCATAAACGTTTTGTATTCCGCGTCGGGAACCGTCGAGTACATAAGAACCGCCACCGCACCCGATGCAGTGATTTTACTGATCAATGGACCCAACTTCGAGAACGATAGCTCCGGCGCGACAATCAACACAACACGGTCTCTTACAGAAACCTGTGCCAGCTCCGCCTCCGTCCCCTGCCCTGCAAACACAACTTCATACTCTTTTTCACCATCACTGTCAGCCGATCCATAGAACACTACATCTGCACTCGTTGTGAACGCCGCCGATTTCGTTTTTATACTGATCTCATCCTGCTTGTATGAATAAAGATTGAATCGCTGATAAAAGCTGCCTTTGTTGACCGGCGTAAGATCCAGTTGTTGAAAGTGATCGGCAATGAAAGCAGCCGCCATCTTTTGTCCCCTTGTACCGGTAAGCCTGCCTTCCAATGCATCCGATGAAAGGATCGTCAGATTTTCTTTCAGATCCTTTATGTCTATCATCGAAGCATATGGCTCCGGACCTTGCGCAAAAAGACTTCGTGAAAAAAGTAAAAGTGAAATAGAAATAATTGTCCTGTTCATGCGATTAAATTAACCCTACAATATACCACTGGAAAGAATCACAATAAAGCACAACGGCTGCCGTTAGTCACATGCTATGCACTCAAACAGGGTCGTTCCGATCTGTCTGGTTTTTACTATTTCTATGATCGCATCCGGGCAGGCTTTAGCCCAGGACGCCGCCACTTCACTCAATCCCGGCAATCGGCCTGAGACTCCGTCCATGTTGCCGGACGCGTCTAAGGCGACAACGAAAAAGGTCAAGCATCGAAAAGGCATTTTTTCCCCAGCTGGAAACAGCGGCTTCCAAAAAGCCAACGTAAAACACACGGCCCGTTACGAGTTTTACGAGAGGATCGAGCAGGCAGCAAAAGACAAACAACGGGTCCTGAAAAAGCTGTCTAAAGCACAGTATTCCGACCCCCGTTATTTCGGCCACAAACGCATTCCAAAACGCCACTCGCCCAAGAAAATGAGGTATTGCGGGGAGTGTGGGATCCGGCACTAGTGTGCCTGGTACAGTGTACAGTGTACAGTGTACAATGTACAGGGTGCCCGACCGATAGCCCGCACCCTGCACCCTGCACCCTGTACCCTGTACCCTGTACCCTGTACGCTCTACACTGTACTTTTTCGTATCTTTGCATCCTAATGAAAGGGATAGCCATATCGATATTGTTCCTGCTTTCGGGCTACGTAGCCCTCGCGCAGAGCAACAATCAGTCGCAGCCTAATTCCCTAAAGCCAAACCTTCCTACCAAGGTGTATGCTCCCAAGGTTTCAAAGAAAAAGAAATCCAAAGGACCTACATACGACGCCCGCGAAAAGTTCTACGACAGGATGGAAGGGTTGAACAAGAGCCGGAGGAAGAGCGAAAAGGCTAAGCTCACACCGCAGTACTCCGACTTCCAATACTTCGGTCATCGCAAGCCCCCGAAAAAACGTGCGCCGGAAAAAATGAAGTACTGCAAGATATGCGGTATTCGTCATTGAACCTCGCTCCGTACATCGAGCATACCAACTTAAGTCCAACACTCACCATCAGCGACATCGACAAGCTCGTTGACGAAGCAAAACAGCATTTATTTTTCGGTGTTTGCGTGCCGCCTTTCTGGGTGAAACGTGCTAAGCGTGAGATCGGCACGTCATCCATCGCATTGGTAACGGTTGCAGGATTTCCTTTGGGCTACAATATGACCGAAACAAAACTCGATGAAATCAAACGGGCCATCGAGAACGGCGCCGATGAAATTGATGTTGTATGGAATGTGACGTCGTTCAAGACCGGAATACCCTGGACCAAGATCGAGATCGCGAAGTGCAGTAAGCTCACCCACGATCATCACAAACTTCTGAAAGTTATCATCGAAACTGCATACCTGTCGAACGAAGAAATAGAGACCGCTTGCAAGCTCTGCGCCGATGCGGGCGTTGACTTTGTAAAGACATCAACCGGCTTCGCTCCGGCCGGCGCCAAAACAGAACATGTCAGGATCATGCGCGCAGCGCTTCCACCCGGCGTGGGCATCAAAGCGTCGGGCGGCATTAAGACCAGTGACTTCGCTAGTGAGCTCATACAGGCCGGCGCCAACCGCATCGGTACTTCATCATCTATAGCTATTGTACAACCTAACTCTCCCCAATAAAATCATGAACACATTTCTAACTGGCATCTTCCCTCAACAAAGCGATATCCCTGCCCAATACAATCCAGGTGAAGTGATCGAACAACGCGAATACCTGATCGACGGCGAGCTTCGTCAGTGGAAAGGAGATCTGAACGCTGTCATGAGCCCGGTGTACATCCGGAATGGTGAGAAGATCGAACAGAAGCTGCTCGGGTATACACCTCTTTTGAATTCGGACGAAGCCATGCTCGCTCTCGATGCCGCTGTAAAAGCATACGACCTCGGCCACGGCAACTGGCCAACCATGAGTGTTACCGACCGCATCACTCACGTGGAGAAATTTCTAGTTCACATGAAAGCCAGACGTGACGACGTGGTGAGGCTGCTGATGTGGGAGATCGGCAAGCCGTTGAAAGATTCGGAAAAAGAGTTCGATCGCACTTATGATTCCATTGTCGATACCATTAAGGCCTTGAAAGATCTCGATCGCAATTCGGCGAAGTTGGTGGAAGAGCAGGGATTCATGGCACAGATACGACGCGTGCCCCTCGGCGTC
This sequence comes from Cyclobacteriaceae bacterium, assembly GCA_035318625.1. Taxonomy (GTDB): domain Bacteria; phylum Bacteroidota; class Bacteroidia; order Cytophagales; family Cyclobacteriaceae; genus ELB16-189. The sequence goes on along the minus strand of DATHEL010000005.1, from coordinate 379,428 downwards.
GCCCTTTGTATGGGCCCTTTCAACTATCCGCTCAACGAGACATTCAGTACACTCATACCCGCTCTGATCATGGGCAACACCGTGGTCTTCAAACCCGCGAAGTATGGCGTGCTGCTGATCCGCCCGTTGCTGGAAGCATTTCGCGACAGCTTTCCGGCCGGTGTGATCAACATTATCTACGGACGCGGACGCGAAACCGTCGGAGCCTTGATGGAATCAGGACGTATCGATGTGTTCGCATTCATCGGCACCAACAGGGGAGCTAACGACCTGAAACGCCTTCACCCGAAACCACATCGTCTTAAGGCCATACTCGGCCTCGACGCCAAGAATCCTGCTATCGTTCTTCCCGATGCGGACCTCGATAATGCCGTCAGCGAATGTCTTTCGGGTTCTTTGTCTTTCAATGGACAAAGATGTACGGCGCTGAAGATCTTATTTGTACACGAACAGGTCCTCGACCAGTTCCTTGAAAAATTTACGGCAGGCATGAAGAAGCTTAAGTTCGGTATGCCCTGGGAGTCCGATGTCAACCTCACGCCTCTGCCCGAACCCGATAAAGTCCAATACCTGAAAAGTCTCATGACCGATGCCCTTTCGAAGGGAGCGAAGGTCATCAACCAGGACGGCGGTGAGTCGTTCCATTCGTTCTTCTATCCGGCGCTGTTGTACCCCGTCAATTCAAGCATGCGTATCTACTCGGAAGAACAGTTCGGTCCTATCGTTCCCGTGATCTCCTTCAAAGAAGACCAGGAGGCGATCGACTACGTGGTCAACTCCAACTTTGGTCAGCAGGTCAGTATTTTTGGTACCGACTCCGCGCGGGTTGCCTCACTGATGGATGCATTCGTGAACCAGGTCGGACGGATCAATCTCAACGCGCAATGTCAGCGCGGACCCGACACGTTTCCGTTTAGCGGAAGAAAGGATTCGGCCGAGGGAACTCTATCAATCGCCGATGCCCTGAGAGTGTTTTCAATAAGGACACTGGTCGCTACCAGGAGCACCGATGAGAACAAGAAGATCATCGGACAGATCATCAAGAACCGCGAGTCGGCGTTCCTAAGCACGGACTATATCTTTTAATGTATGGTCCACAAGAACATCCGTGTGAAGGGAAGGGTACAGGGTGTTTTCTATCGTGCTTCTACGGTTGATATGGCAAAGTCGCTCGGACTGAAAGGGTTCGTTCTGAACGAACCATCCGGGAGCGTGTACATGGAAATAGAAGGCGAGGAGAGGGTTGTAAATGAAATGATCGAATGGGCAAAGAAGGGGCCGCCCCTGGCGAGAGTTGAAATAATTGACGTGACGGAAGGTGCGTTAGCGGGATTTAAGGCCTTTGAGATCAGGAGGTAATTTTTTTTTCGATGCAACCAACTCCCACGAACACTGCAGTGCATCTTTAAATAATGCCTTTTTCACTTTCTTCAGGTCCACCATCGTCGCCCCTTGCAATCCCCATTTATTGGGCACCGGCCTGATCGACCCGTCCGGCGAGCTACTGAAAACAGATTGGTCTTCCAGGGTAAGCTTTAGCACCGCAAACTGCTTTTTTTCATTCATGGTCATGAAGATTTTCTTCTTCGCCCGGAATGAGGTTTTCTCGAAATGAGGCGCCTCCACGGTTTCGGGAAATTCCATAGCGAGTCTTCGTGCTTCGGCAATTGATACCATATCCTAAATTAGTGGTTTCAAAAATACCCTCCTTATGAAAAACCTGCTGTTGTGCCTGGCCTTCATCTGTTTTATCGGCTGTACAGACCGAAAGGTCCTCGTGTTCCAGTCTGACTTCGGACTGAAAGACGGTGCGGTCGCGGCGATGAAAGGCGTGTCAGTGTCGGTTTCAAACGACCTGCAGATCTATGACCTGACTCACGAGATACCGCCTTTCAATATCAGCGAGGCTGCCTACCGGCTCAACCAGTCGGCTGCCTATTGGCCGGCGGGTACTGTGTTTGTTTCGATCGTCGACCCGGGCGTGGGATCTTCCCGTAAATCGATCGTGATGAAAACGAAGACAGGCCACTATTTCGTCACACCGGATAATGGAACATTGACTTTAGTTGCCGAGTCGATGGGTATCGAAGAAGTGCGCGAGATAGACGAGACCCGGAATCGTCTGAGGGGCTCGAATGAATCGTACACTTTTCACGGACGTGATGTATATGCGTACACCGGTGCGCGACTTGCTTCGGAGACGATCACGTTCGAAGAGGTGGGTAACGAGTTGGATGATATCGTAAGGCTGCCTGGGTTGACAGCTGTTGTGGAAGGAGAGGAAGTTGTGGGAAACATACCCGTGCTGGATGTGCAGTACGGCAATGTGTGGACGAATATTGATAGGACTTCCCTGCAAAAGATTGGGGTCAAGGTCGGTGACTCGGTAGCGGTAGCGATCTATTTTGAAGAAGAGAAGAAATTTGAGCAAACACTGTTACTCGGGCACACATTCTCGGATGTGCAGGTAAGGTCGGAGGTAGCTTATATGAATAGTTTGCTGAATTTGTCGTTCGGGATCCGTCAGGGAGATTTTGCGAAGGCACATGGGATATCGAGTGGAGATGGGTGGAGCGTGAGAATTCGGCGCGCACGGTAAGGCACCCGCACTGTCCTATGAAATATGAGATCCCGGCCCTGGCTATGAAATACTACCTGCAATCGAGGGAGCCGGGACCCCCTGATGATTAAAATGCAGACGCTTTTCATAGACTTAACTCCACGTTGATTTCCACGGGGGCCGGTGCACCTGGCCGCCACGGGGTCCCGGTGCTCATTGCGATAGCGCGTATTTCATAGGGTGGGCCGGGATCAGGCGTTTTATAGGCAGGTTATTCGCGTCTTAACGAGTCTATCGGATTGGCATTCGAAGCCGAGATTGCTTTGAACCCGATCGTAACAAACGCAATCACCACACTTATCAATAGGGCCGCAGCAAAGAACATCGGCGACAGCGCCACCTGGTATTTGAATCCCTGAAGCCAGCTCTTCATCACATACCACGCAACGGGCGCAGCCAACAGGAATGCGATCGCTAACAATACCAGCATTTCTTTAGAGAAGATACCGAAGATGTTCGCCACCGAGGCTCCCATCACCTTCCGGATGCCGATTTCTTTGGTCTTCTGGTTGGCCATATATGAAACCAGCCCATAGAGGCCCAGACAACCAATGAATATTGCGACAGTCGAAAAGATCTGGAACAGTTGTGACGTCTTTTTCTCAGTCTCGTACATCTGTGCGATCTGCTGGTCGAGGAAGGTATAGTCGAATATCGTTTCGGGGAACATCTTGTCCCACTCCGTCTTGATGCCGGCAATCGTGTTCTGTGCCTCCGAAAAATTCCCCGACGTGGTGTTGATCTTCACGGCCATTTCGAAAATATTCCACGGCAGGTTCGATAGTATCACATTCTCCATCGGATTGTGAAAAGAGGTAGAATGAAAGTCCTCTACCACACCGATTATTTTGAATTCCATGTTGTCCGAATATTTGAACTTGTCCCCGAGGGCCTGTTCCGGTGTTTCGTAGCCCAACGTCCGGGTCAGCTTGCGGTTTATAACCACGTCGTAGGTGTTTTTCTCTTCAGGCAGGTTTTTTCCGGCGATTAATTTGAGATGGAACAGCTCGATATAGTTTTCGTCGGCGGTCTTCAGATTTCCATCGACCCTGTCGTCCTTGCCGATCGATGGATGTTCGATCTCATTGCTTACACGGAAACGGGCCATTGGACTACTAGAGGTGAATGTTACCATTTCCACGCCTGGTTGTCTGAGCAATATATTCTTAAGGGCATCCCGTTTTTCGGGAGCGGAACCGGGAACTTTTGAAACCAGTACGGCTTCTTTCACAAATCCCACGTCGTTGCCCAAAAAGTAATTCATTTGCTGACTTGCTACGATCGTGCCGATGATCAATACTTGTGAGATCACGAACTGCAATACCACCAGGCTCCTGCGTAGTGACAACAACCCCGACGTGCTCCCGGCACTCAACGAGTTCTTCAATGCACGGATCGGATTCAAACCAGCCATGACGATCGCTGGATAGAAGCCCGACAATAAGCCGGTCGCGATCACAAGCGACAGGAGGAATAGCAGCTCATTCAGATTATTGAATATCTCTACGTTTAATTGATAGCCCAGGATCCCTTCCAGCAACATGAAAAGCATCTGAGCGATCATTATGCCGCCGACAGACGCCAGCAAGGAGATGAACACGGTTTCACCCAGGAATTGCCGGATCAACTGACCTTTTCTTACCCCGAGAGATTTCCGTACACCGATTTCCTTTGCCCGCTTGACGGCTTGCGCGGTGGACATATTCACAAAATTGATACAAGCGCTGACCACCAGGAACAACCCGATGACACCAAGAATGCTCAGCATGGAGTAACTGATCTGTCGTTTATTATAGTTTGGTACCCGGCTATCGTAGTGTAATTCAGAAAGCGGCTGGAGTAGGTACTTCGCAAAAGCTGCGCGTTCCTTGCCGCTGTATTTCACGAGAAACTCCGGCAACATCCGCTGGAGACGCTCTGCCGGCATTCCTTCCGATACCGCCATGTAGCAGTTCGTATTCGAGTTGTATTCGCCCCAGTCAACGCCGTCATTGAAATACGGATTCGAAGCTGGCTGGTCCTTGTAGTTGCCGATCAGTGTGAACGGCAGGTCTGTAGTGGAAGGCGTGTTCGCGATAATTGCAGTCACTTGCAAGGTTGCGGCGTTGTTGATGGTGATCGTCTTACCGATGGCAGAGGATACTTCGTTAGCCGGAAGTTTGAAATACTTCATCGCCAGTCCGGCTGTAATGACCACGCTTCCTTTGTTGACGAGCGCCTTGTCGGGATCGCCGGCCAGGAAATTAAAATCGAAAACCCTGAAAAGATTCGGCTCTGCATAGGCAATGCCTTTGTATTCATGATAGCGATCCGGATCGCCCTTCGCGTCAATTACGGTAACCTGTCCTTCGCCCGCATAATAGGTCATTACCGCATCTACACCCGGGAAGTCGTTCCTTAGGGCCTCGCCCAACGGGTGTACCTGGCCCTCACCATAGCCGGTGCCATACTGGGGATGATTGAATTCGGTGATCAGCCGGTAGATGTTCTTATAATTCTTATGATAAGCATCGAAGCTCATCTCGTATGTGATGATCTTATAGATCACCAGCCCGCAGCCGATACCAATCGCCAGGCCCGTGATGTTCATGAGGGCAAAGAGTTTTTCGCGCTTCATGTTGCGAAATGCCGTATACAAGTAATTTCTGAACATACCGTAATTATTAAAATGTGCTTTCCCAGTTAACGGCCTGATGATCCCCGGCCGAAGTAGTTTCAAAACATTGATGACAAACAGCCATCGTGCCTTTCCCGACCCTTTCGTTTCAGCATTCCGCTGAAAGATCTCGGTCAAATCGCCTTCGATATCATCCCGGCAATCGGGATTACAAAACCACCGGAAGAACCGAAGGACAAGACGAGGTGGCTCGATGTCGGGTACGTTCATGTCAGTTTAATGCGAATTCCGGAACTGCATTCCAGAGGCCCAATCGTTGATCTTTAGATTCTTTTAAAGCCTTCTTGCCAAAGTTGGTCAATACGAAATAACGCTTTCGTTTACCACCACGCATTTTAGTTGCTTCACCAAGCTCGGATTTAAGAAATCCTTTCTCCTCGAGACGTCTCAGTGAAGTTTGCATCGCGCCCAGACTGACTTTTCTCTTCAGGCGCTTTTCAATTTCATCGATGATAGACACGCCGTAAGCTTCGCCGCTGAGAATGGCGACGGTGAGTAGAACCACCTCTTCGAATTCGCCAAGCTGGTATTTGCTCATTTTTACCTGATTTGTAGTTATTATACGGGAAATAAGAAGGCCGGGTTACAGCAAAAAAAATACATCTCTCACAGATCAAATGCATTACTATCGGTGTGATCCGTGCGATCCGTGAGAAACAAAAAAGGCTCCGTCAGGAGCCTTTCTTTGCATTACCTCGCTACCAGCTTTCTTCGGATAAAATCCGTGAAGCGATATCTCTTCAGTGCGCTGGCGGACAGATACTTTGCTCCCTGGATCATGCCTACGCAATCCGGGGCGCCGCAATTACATTCGAAGGGCCTGTCCATGTCCCATTCGGCTGACGGATAGAAGAACGTCATCTCGTCGCCGGGGGCCAATGGTTTCAGTGTAACCAGCCGCATGGTGGTGGTGTCAAAGAAGCAATTCGGATCACAGTTGTTGTTCATACACTCGAGGCACTCAGGAAGAAGCTCGATGTGTACGTTTTCGCTCACTTGAACCGTCAGATAGTTGGGTTCCGTGTGTGTCGCACGTGAAATGAAGCCGACAATGAACTCGTTGGCTTTGAAATGCTTCCTGGAATACAACGAGCGGCTGCTCGTAATCGGATCTATCCGTATCTCTGCAACTTCGCCAAGATCGGACTCGACAATGGGATCAACAAAACTCATTAGTGGTTAGTGGTTGTTATTAATTGCAAAATAATTAATCTATGTGCGATGTGCAAGGGTCTACATGTGCGATGTGCGGGGTGCGGCGTGCGATGCAGGCCGAATGATCTTCAGTCATCGCACCTCGCACATAGCACTTAGCACATTTATTCCTCTTTAAGAGTTTCGACTGGCTTCGCCCGAGTCGCGCGGACAGTTTGAGAACCCACGGTAGTCAATCCGAGCAATAACCACATCAAAGTAGCCGCAACAATAGTTCCCATGCCGAACTCAACGCGGTTGGGAAGCAGCTCAAGCCATAAATTATTGAGGAAATAGCTCATTGGTGCACCGATAAGCACCGATATACCCAAGACTTTAAGGAATGACTTCGACAAAAGCACGATAATACCCCAGTCCGCAGCACCTAACACCTTTCTGATGCCAACTTCCTTCTTCCTTCGTTCGGTCATATACATTGCCATGCCCAACAGTCCCAGGCATGCAATCACGATAGCAAGGAAGGAGATGAACCCGAGAATGGACACGATGTCGAAGATAGCCTGGTGTGTGCCGGCCAGCTGGTCATCGTAAAACTCGTATTTAATGGGATGAACAGGGTCCATTACCTTCCATTGGGCATCCAGGCCGGAGATCAATGTCTTTAGGTCGTTTGTCGATATCCTCAGGTTGAGATAAGCGAAGGTCGACGGCTTGTTGAAAATAACCAGTGGTCCGATCTCGTGGGAGTTGATCAGCAGCTTATACCTGAAGTCTTTTACCACACCCACGATCGTGAGTGGGTGTTTGCCGTATTTGCTTTCTACCACTTCACCCACGATCTGCGAAGGCTGCTGATATCCGAAGCTCCGGACGAAGTCTTCATTAACGAGCACTTCGGAGCTGGTTGAATCGCTGGAAGGCTTGGCATTGCTGCCTGCCAGAAGAGTCAGCCCCAGGTTGTCCACAAAGTTCTCGTCGCCGGAAATAGTCCATGTCTGCTTGTAGTCCGTCTCGCCAGGCTTACGCAGCTCGGTTCCGTTGGTGCGACCGGCGGCCGGTATAAGGTCCGTTGCCGAGACACCGGTAACACCGGGTACTTGCGACATCTCATTGGCAACCTTGCGATAATCGTGTCCTTGCAGGTTGAGGTTGATGATATTCTCCGTGTTCAGGCCGTAGTCGAACGACATGTAGTGACGGAACTGGCTAAAGATCAGGATCGATGTCGATATGAAGAGCAGCGACACACAAAATTGGGATACAGTCAATACTTTACGCAGTCCCCAGCCTGAAGTACGGCCGGAATCCATTTTCTTCAACGCCATGATGGGTTGATAGCCCGACATACGGAAGGCGGGGTACATTCCGGCCAACAGGCCTACGAAAAGTGCAAAGCCGGTGAAAACGAGGTATACCACCGGTTCCGAAGGCAATTCGAAGTCGAGATGCTTATTGAGCCACAACGATTTGAATGCCGGTCTAAGCAGTTGAAGCAACAGGATCGACATCGCCAGGGCCAATAGTGATACGATGACAGACTCACCCAGGAACTGAAAGACGAGTGCGCGTCTATTTGCCCCCGTGACTTTTCGTATGCCGATCTCTTTTGCCCTCGTCAAGGCGCGTGCAATAGAAAGACTGGTATAGTTGAGGCAAGCTGAGATCATGATGATTACCGCCAGGATGCCCAGGAAATAGTATCCCTGGATCGGCAGCCTGTTGTTGGTGTCGTTTCCGCTAAGGCCTAATTGAATCTCGCCAAGAGCCTGAGGTTCGAAGTGAAGTCCTTTCGAATACTCCGCCTGGATGTTCGGTTCATTCCGTTTCACGACATCGGCGAGCGCTGTCTTCAGATCATCGACGGTTTTGTCTTCGCGAAGCATGACATAGTTGTACGGCCTGAAGAACCAGTCCCAGTTGTTACTCAGGTCTTCCTCTTTCTTGTCAGAATACAAAACAGGCAGCGTCGAAGACGACATCAGGACACTGAACCGCAAATGAGATTTATATTTAGCCTGATCGATAACACCCGTGACCGTGAAGTTTCCCCAATCGACAGGGGCAGACCCGCTATCATCGGATTCCAGGGGAAATGCCAGGTTCCGGTCGGAGAACTGCACAACCTTGCCCAGCGGATCTTCGCCAGGAAAAAGAAACGACGCGAGGTCGGATGATATGACGATAGAGCGGGCATCACGTAAGGCCGTTTCTTCATTTCCTTTCTCCAGATTGAAATCGAATACACGAAAGAACGACGGGTCGGTAAAATACCCCTTCATTTCCCGAAGCCGTTGTCCGTATTGGACATCGCCGGCGACACCGGGATACATGGTCAGCGCATCTTCCACGACCGGATAGTTGGATTCCAGGTACGAGCTTAAAGGGAACGGTGACGTTGCGTATGGCTGCCGTCCATTCGGCGCGTGGGTGAGGATGCGATAGATCCTGTCCTTCCTGGTGTTGAACTGCTCGTAGCGACGCTGATCGGCGAGCATGAGAATGACAAGCAAACAGACGGACATCGCCAGTGCAAGACCGAACACGTTGATGAACGAAAACGTACGGTACTTGCGGATGTGACGTAGCGCGACTTTGATGTAGTTTTTAATCATAGCAGCTAGATTTACGATGTACTATTTACGAGGTACGATTTAGGCGGCCTACCTCGTAAATCGTCCATCCTTAAGAACGGCTCTTTGCTATTTACTATGATTAATTGTAAAAAGTTGTAAAAGATTACCTGGACCAGGACCTTTTCAATAAAAAGTAGATTGCGATGGCTGCAAGTATGCCGGCGGGAATAGTGTAGCCGGTGAACACGCCGGGCTCTGCGCTCTTAGAAAAATCCGGAGCTACAATATTAAGGATCACGCTTCCGATAAAGACTCCAGTGAAGTATGAAGCGATCCCGATAAACCCGAACAGGAAACGGTTTTTATTGTTCCTGATGGCAAGATAGTAGAACTCTCTGCCGGCATAGGCAACAATAACCACGACGATCAGTGAGATCATGCCTTTACCATGACCTCGAAGGCTTCGGATGAAGCGCGCTTCATGTATTCATCGAAGTCGTATGGAGTGTCGCCGCCTTCTAACAAGCATCCATTAGGGATGGTCGGATAGATCTCTTCATAAGTTTTCACCAGGTTCATAAACACCCGGCGGTACACGTGCGACCGGTCGATCTTACCCGGGTGATCGAGGCCGGCGGCGCCCATCAGCTCGACAAAGCTTTCTACGGTGTTCTTATGATAGTTCGCAACCCGCACTCTTTTGTCATCGACATCGAGACCTTTCATGAAATAAGGGTCTTGTGTGGCAACGCCTGTAGGGCAGGTGTTCTTATTGCATTCCAGCGCCTGTATGCATCCGAGCGCCAGCATCATGGCACGAGCGCAGTTGGTAGCGTCGGCTCCGAGAGCCATAGCACGAAGGATATGAAATCCTGTAAGCACTTTGCCCGAAGCGATGAGGCGCATCTGGTTACGAATGCCAAATCCGCGCAGCGAGTTATCGACAAACGACAGTGCATCGAGCAACGGCATGCCCACGTAATTGGTGAACTCGGGAGGAGCCGCGCCAGTGCCGCCTTCGCCGCCATCGACGGTAATGAAGTCCGGGTATAGGTCGAGCTTCACCATGGCTTTGCAGATGGAGAGGAACTCGCTCTTGCGGCCGATACAAAGTTTAAAACCGACTGGCTTTCCACCGGAAAGATCTCTCAGTTTTTTTACGAATTTGATGAGCTCCTGTGGCGTTGAGAATGCACTATGATATGGGGGAGAGAATACTGTCGTGCCGGGCTCGACCAAACGGATCGCGGCGACCTCCGGAGTATTTTTCTTTGCCGGTAAGATCCCACCGTGCCCGGGCTTGGCGCCCTGCGATAGTTTGATCTCTATCATTTTCACGGTCGGCTTGGTGGCGTTGGCTTTGAAGGCCTCGTCGTTGAAGCTACCTGCTTTGTCGCGGGCCCCGAAGTAGCCGGTACCGATCTGCCAGATAACGTCGCCGCCGGGTTCGAGGTGATAGGGGCTTAGTCCTCCTTCGCCGGTATTGTGCGCAAAGCCGCCGATCTTTGCTCCGCCGTTCAATGCGAGAATGGCATTCTTGCTCAGCGACCCGAAGCTCATGGCCGATACGTTGAGCACGCTCAGGTCATAAGGCTGTTTGCAGTCGCGGCCGCCGAAGCGTATGCGTGGCGAATGATCAAGCTTGTGAAAATCGACAGGCGCGATAGAGTGGGTCATCCACTCGTATCCTTCGGCGTAAACGTTAAGCTGAGTCCCAAACGGAACAGTGTCGATCTGTTTCTTTGCCCGCTGATATATCACGGACCGTTCGTTTCGGTTGATGGGTGCACCATCGGTATCGGACTCCACGAAATACTGCTGGATCTTCGGGCGGAGGTCTTCAAACACGTAGCGAAGACGGCCCAGTAAAGGGAAGTTTCTCCTGATCGATTGCTTGCCTTGTATGATGTCGACCACGCCCATGTAGATCAGGGGTGCAACGATCACAAAAGCGAACAACGCGGCTGTCCAGTAATACGCCCACAGAAGTATCAGGACGGTGACAAGAATACTGCTGAGAATGAAGATTTTTCTCATAGGAAAGGAGTGTTGGTTATCAAATATAGCGGGTTTTGCCTCATTTGACTACTTTTGCAAAACCATCAGACTGTGGTCAGAAAATTCTTTCCATTGGACAAGAATTACGTGCTGGAAGAAGCTCAGCTTCTGCTACAGGATACCCTTCTCTCTTCACTAGTGGAGTCCGTGAAAGCGCAATACGAATTGCTCTATAATCCCCTCGGTATCCCCGATCCTTTGACGATAAAAATACGAGGTTACAGGCCCGGTAACCTGAAACCGCTTTCCGGATTTTATCAAAACCTGTCCGGGATCTACCGGTACAAGTACGGTGATAACCAGCTCGAGTTTCTTTGGGAAGGCCTAGACCATTCGGAGAAGTACAAGAATGAATGGAGTGGTTTTTTCAAAAATCAGGTAGCTCTCTTTTGTAAGAAGGAGTTGTTTATACGAGCAGTGCTGGACCTGACGGTATTTCTTCCTGAAAACCGGAAAGCTGAACTAGCAGAAAACAGGATGAATCATTTTATGCTGCAAACCTTCGAGGTGAGGATACACAAGCAAAGAGGGATTGTTAATGTGGCATGAATGAATTCGCGTTGTCGGAATGCCGACTGCTGGTCAATGGTCATTGGTGTTGGGTATTTTAAATATTCAATAAACATCCAATAACCAATACCAATGACCAATAACCATTTGACTATCGGTTTACTTCGTTATTCAGGGTCCCTCCGTAATACACCGCATTCATCAACATCTTTGCCGTTCCATACCAGAACGCACGAAACGTCACGCCCTCTGTAAATCCTATCACCTTGCCGCGGCCTAGGCTGCTCACGCCGATGATAGACGTGTTCTTCATCTTATCGTAGTTGGGTTTCGAGATGTACCCGCTGAGCAATGGATTACTTCCGTAGACGAGCGGATTGGAGTACGCGCCTTTTCCCTTTTCCATGAAAATGTTGTTTCCCTTGAATACCGGGATCTTCGGATCCCAGTAACCGAACAACAGCGGGTTAGTCAGATCAGCTTCGGCCTGGAAGATGGCTCCGCTGGTTTCCTGTGCACCTGTGTTCTCCTGGATGTCGGCGTATGGTTTTGCTTTCGCGGGATCTTTCGCAGGCTCGTCCTTCTTGAATTCAAACTTGCCTATACCCGCAGTGGTAAGCCAGGTGAGTGCTGTTTCGAAGCCGATGACTACGCCACCGCTCTGTGTCCATGCCTTCAGCTTCTCTTTCCCGTTGTCGTTGATGCCTGTGAAGGTGCCGGGAGGGAAGATGATGACGTTGTACTTGCTGATGTTGCCCGTGTTGAACACCGATTGCTGGATGAGCGTGACCGGGATGTTGAAACGGGTATCGAGCAGGTGCCATATCTCGCCCGCGTCATTGGCCGACACGCCGTTGTCGATGATCATCGCGATCACGGGTTTTTGTAGTGCCGTGAAGCTGCTGCTGCCAAGGCTTACACCTTTGTAATCGAGACCTGTATCGTATCCATAAACGTCGATGCCATCCCGTTCAACAATTTCCTTGATGTAAACCGAGACTTGTTCGGGACTCATCTCCTGGTTCTCGAGCGGAACCAGGATAGTTCCACGCTCGAACCTTTTGCCGGAGGCATGATTGAAGATGTCGTTCGATACTTTGATCCGGATGCCGTGGCTCAGGAGCCTGTACATCGCCCGGGGCGCATAATATCCATATGATTCGAATGCATATGCGTATGCAGCTTTGTCGCCAACAGTCCGTCCCGTGGGCATCTTCAGTTCGGTGATGCGTTCGCCCGTAGCCGCCACCGCTTTCATTTCCTCATAGTCGAGCCCGAAAGCAAGAGGTAACGTCCACGAGGAGATATCGTAGAAAAGACTGTCGTCGAACTTAGTCCTCTTTTCGAACATAGCCTTTACCAGCCTGTAGTTCGCCTGATTGGCGGGGACCACGAAGGCCGCGTCGGGCTCGTAGGTCTTTCCGTTGATGGTTTGCGCCGACGGCAGCTTGTAAAACTCTACATTCTGGCGAAGCATCATTTCACCGAAGTGAAAAGTCCTTGCACGGTCTTTCGAAGCCCCAACGATGTAGGACTTGACCGGATCTTTAGAAGCGTCGGTTAACGCTGTCTTGTAGAAATCCCTCTGGTAATTCAGGAACTCTTCACGCAACTCGTTGATCGCCTTTAACGAGCTTAGCATTGTGGTGAAGTGATTCCGTATCGCGAAAGGAAAACGGAGCACGCCGTTGACGCTCTCTTGTGCATGTCCGCGTGAGCTCGCTTGCTCGAAAAGAATTCCTACCGAGCCCTGTGTGTCCGGGTACGTCGATCCCTTGCCGTAATAGAAATCATCGTAGCCCTCCTGGGTGAAGTACAACGATCCTATCTGGTCCAGCGCTTTCGCGTGAAACTCTCCGAGCTTGCGTGTAAGCTCCTGGTTTTTCGGAGGCGTGAGTGGATGAACCCGTGTCGGCACGCCAGGCATAAAGAAGAAGGTAGCATTCGTTCCCTGTTCATGGTGATCGGTGAGGAGGTTGGGTTTCCATTGCTGGAATTTTTTGATGCGGGCCTGTGATTCGGGCAACTGTGCCACCATCCAGTCGCGGTTCAGATCGAACCAGTAGTGATTGGTACGTCCGCCCGGCCATGGCTCATTGTGCTCCGTATCGTTGGCATCGGGGGAAATGCTCATGCTCTTCCGTGAATTCACCCAGCTGGAGAACCGCTGCAGTCCGTCGGGGTTGAAGCTCGGATCGAACAGTATAATAGTGTTGTCCAGGTACTTTTCGATCTCCGGTCCCTGTGCTGCAGCAAAATAGTAAGCGCTGAGAAGTCCCGCGTTTGCGCCACTGGCCTCGTTGCCGTGAATGCTGCATCCCAGGTAGAACACGGCGGGCATCGTTTTCACATCCAGCGAGGAAGAGCGCGCGGGATCCGACAGTTGAAGATGCTGCTGACGAATGGATTCGAGATTCTGATGATTTTTCGGAGACGTGATGGTCAGCAAAAGGAGCGGACGACCTTCGTATGTGTGGCCTGTCACCTCCAGCGTCACACGATCCGAGGCGCGGTCGAGTGCCTGCATGTAGCTCACAAGCCGGTCGTGGCTCACATGCCATTCGCCCACCTGGTGTCCTATAACCGACTGAGGTGTCGGGATCGCCGGGTCGAATTTCACCCCTTCGGGCATGTAATAAGAAAGATCTATCTGCGGTTGCGCTGCAAGGCATGCGGGAACGAGCAAAAGGAAGTAAAGAAGGGATTTCCTCATGTGTTAGGGTGAATGAACTGGGAAGTAATTGCTTTTTTCACAGCGCTACAAACGTAGAAATTACAAACGGTAGCACGAGTGGTTTCAATCGAAATAGGAGACGCTGATGTTAAGTTTTTTTACGCGCGAGCAATTGTTGATAGCATAAAATAGTTATTCGTAACTGGTTTATTATCAACACATTGCACTTAAACAGGGCACATGCTCCACATTATCAAATTGTTAATCATTTGTTCAGAAGATTTAAAATCGGCAGCTCATTGGCGAAGGGGAAAAAGGATATTTTTGTCGCACCTTTTTCCCCATTTAAATCCTATCGTATGCGAAAAATTTTACTGACACTTATTCTGACTGTCGTTACGTCGCTGGGCCTGTTGGCACAGATCACCACTTCGGGTATTTCCGGAAAGGTGTATGGCGTTTCGTCGGACAAACAAGACGCGCTTCCGGGAGCAACGATTGTTGCGACCCACGTTCCCTCCGGTACTACTTATGGTACTGTTACCGTTGCCGACGGCCGTTATACCATTCCCGGTATGCGTGTCGGCGGACCTTACACCATCCGGTTCAGCTTTGTTGGTTTCAAGGAACAGGTATTTGAGAACGTTTCTCTGAACCTCGGTGTACTCTCGACCATTGACGTCAAGCTGGCGGAAGAAGGAACACAACTTGAAGAGGTCGTTATTACTTCCGATCGTAGCGATATATTCAGTGCCGACCGTACCGGTGCTGCTGCATCCTACGGCACGAACCTGATCAACAGTGTTCCAACGATCGGCAGGACAATAGATGATGTTGTAAAGTATAACGCTTACGGCAACGGCAGATCGTTTGCAGGTCAGGACAGCCGTTTCAACAACTTTACGATCGACGGATCTGTTTTTAACAACGGATTTGGTCTGGGCAACTCTTCACAAGCCGGAGGCCGCACAGGTACAACTCCTGTGTCATTGGATGCCTTCGATGAAATTCAGCTTAACGTTGCTCCGTTCGATGTCCGTCAGTCGGGTTTTGCAGGCGCCAGCCTCAACGCCGTGACGCGCTCCGGAACGAACGAAGTGCAGCTATCGGTGTACATGCTTTCACGCAGCACCAACATGACCGGCCGCGATGTAGACAAGACTCCGCTGACGAACATCAACATCGATGAAAAGACCTATGGGTTCAGGGTTGGCGCGCCGATCATTAAGAACAAGCTCTTCATCTTCGCTAACTACGAGCAATTTACCAGCAGCACACCTGCGTTGTCCTTCCAGTTGAACAGGGGACAGTCGGGTAACATTTCGCGCGTAACGGAGGCCGACATGGTGGATGTCACCAACTTTATCGCTGACCGGCTCGGCTGGGAATCAGGAGCGCTCGACGGTTTCAATAACCAGATCACCAGCAAGAAAGGCCTCGTACGCCTCGATTATAATATCAGCAATAATCACAAGATGGTGCTTCGTTATTCGCAACACGATTCACAGTCTGATCAGGTCATCAGCGGAAGTAATAGTAGTAACACGGCGGGTTTCGGTAACCGCGCCAACTCACAAACCGCTATGTCGCCCGAGAACACTGGTTACATCATCCTCGACAATACCAAGTCAGTTGCAGTGGAATTGAACTCCAACTTCGGCAGCAAGATCTCCAACAAGCTCATTGGTACTTTCAACTATCAGAACGAAGACAGGAAATATAAGTCGCCTCTGTTCCCCACGATCGAGATCCAGGACGGTGGTACTACCAACTCCACTTATATGTCTTTGGGTATGGACCCCTTCACACCCAGCAACAAGCTGCGTTATTCTACTCTGAACATTACTGACAACCTTACGTACTTCGCGGGTAACCATACCATCACGGCTGGTATCGCGATTGAGAAGTATAAGTCAGACAACCTCTTCTTCCCCGTATCGAACGGATTGTATGTTTACCGGAATATCGCCGACTTCAAAACGGCTGTCGATGCGTACAAGACAGATCCCAATGCGACGACTTCCCCCGTACCCGTTTTGCGTTATAACCTTCGTTATTCATTACTTCCCAACAACGAAGATCCCTGGCAGGTACTCAAGACCACTACCTATAGCTTCTATGTGCAGGATGAATTCCAGGTCACCGAGAGATTCAAGCTCACAGGTGGCGTTCGCGGCGATATCTTCGCCTACGACAGCAAAACAGCCGAGGACTTCAACAACCCGGTTGTCGGAAGTAAAGTTTTCAGAGATGAAAAGGACGCTGAGTACAGTGTGAACACCGGCGCTTTCCCTAAAACACGCGTGCTGTTGTCACCACGTATTGGTTTCAACTTCGACGTAAATGGCGACAAGATCTTACAGGTGCGCGGCGGGACAGGTATTTTCGTATCCCGTATCCCCCAGGTACTCGTGTCGAACCAGTTGGGTAATAACGGCGTCAACACGGCCCTGATCTCAGGAGGTGGCACGACGGGCCCGGCTTCGGTAGCTTATCCTTTCCGTACGAGCCCGGCAGATCTGCCGGCTGCTGTGAAACCTAATCCCAGCAATGTCGACCTGAACACCCTGGCGCCTTATGTTGTAAACGCTACAGATTCCGATCTCAAATATCCTTCGGTATGGAAAACGAACTTAGCCATAGACTATAAGCTTCCTTTTGGTGTAATAGCGACCGGTGAAGTGATCTTCAACAAGGTGATCAATGGTCTGCGTTATATCGATGCAAACCTGAAAGCCCCTACCACAACATTTACAGGTGTCGATAACCGCGAGCAATTCCCCGCATACGGAAGCAACGGAAATGCACAAAACTCTCCGATCAACGTCGCGCGTTTCTACAATACCAATGTTACGAACGTGTTTGTGCTGAAGAACACCAACAAGGGCAGCGCCTATACTTTGACTGCCAAACTGGAGAAACCGACCACCAAAGGCCTTGGCGCAATGCTCGCGTACACGTACGGTCTGTCCAGGGACATCCAGTCGGTAGGAAGCACGGTACAGGCGAACATGGCCACCGTTGCAGGTCAGAACTACCTCGGCATGGGATACGCAGACAACGACCTTCGTCACCGTGTGATCGGATATTTGAACTACAAGGTGCCGCACGGTGCCGACGGACGTAACGGTTCCAGCATGATCACTGTCGGCTTGACGTCGAACAGCGGTCTGAAATACTCGTACATCTACTCAAACGACTTGAATGGTGATGGTCAGACCAACGATCTGATCTATGTTCCCAACACTGCATCGGAGATCACCTTCGCTCCGCTGGTTGTAGGTTCAGGAGCAACGGCAAAAACGTTCACACCGCAGCAACAGCAAGATGCTTACGATGCATACATCGACAGCAATCCTTATTTGAAAGAGAGAAGAGGTCAGTATGCAGAACGCAACGGTGGTTTCTCACCCTGGCTGACCCGCTTTGACGTGTCGTTTATCCGCGAGTTCTATTTCTACACAGGCGGAAAACGCAACACACTGCAGTTCCGCTTCGACTTGCTGAATGCCGGTAACTTCCTCAACAGCGAATGGGGTGTTGGATACTTCGCACCTGGCGCGAACTTCAACAACATTTCGCCTATCAGCGTCGCGAACGGCGGCAACGCATCACCTACATACCGCCTTGCAACGCAAGTCGTCAACGGTCAAACCGTTCTCATCCAGGATTCTTTCCTGAAGAGTGTGAGTCTTGCTAATACATGGCAGGGACAGCTTGGTATCAGATATACTTTTAACTGATCGCATTTGCGGGACCATAAAAAAGGGAGCTTCGGTTCCCTTTTTTATTCAGAAGTAACTGGTTTTTATTAGTTAAATTTAGGTATGTCTTTTCCGCTCCCTCGCTGTAAAGCGCCGGTATTTGGCATCCTTTTATTTCTGCAATCGTGCGAAAAGCCACCGGAGCAAACGTTTACCGCAACACCTCAAGTTGAAATCGACCTCGAAGCGATCCGTTCGAGAGGCTACCTCAATGCATTGGTCGATAATAACTCCGTCAGTTATTTCATCTTTCGTGGTGAACCGGTTGGATTTGAGTATGAGCTGCTTCAACAGTTTGCCGAGGACATCGGTGTCGAGCTCCGGATCAAGATCATCTCCGGTGTCGAAGAATCCATCGATCTTCTGAATAAGGGGGAAGGTGATGTGATCGCCTTCCCGCTCACGATCACAGAAGAGCGCAGCAAGTACATTAATTTTTCGAAGCCACTCTTTTCCACGACCCAGGTCCTGGTGCAAAAGAAGGTGGCATCCGATTCCACGTCGAACAAACTCATTCGTCTTCACGCCGACCTCATCGGAAAGCAGGTGCATGTTATGAAAGGATCGTCGTTCAAAGACAGGCTGCAAAGGTTGTCTGAAGAGATCGGAGGCCAGATCGTTATTGTTGAGGACAGCGCCGGCGCCGAGACGGAATCGCTCATCCGGCAAGTGGCCATCGGTGAGATACCATTCACCGTCACCGACCAGACATTTGCCATGGTGAACGCCAGTGTTTATCCCGACCTCGACATCAACACCGTGATAAGCCTGCCACAGGAGATCGGATGGTCAACACGGGCAAATTCACCCGAGCTCAACGCAGCCGTCAACAGTTGGTTGGAAAAAGTAAAGAGAAGCGGAATGTTCCGCATCATCTACGACAAGTACTTCAACAGTCCGAGGACTACAGCAATACGGATGAGCAGCGACTATTCGTCACTCAGTGGAGGAAAGCTTTCCATCTTCGACGAGACCATTCGTAAGGAAGCTGAAGCATTGGGATGGGACTGGCGCCTGGTGGCGTCTATCGTCTACCAGGAATCGGGCTTCAACCCCAATGTGCGGTCGTGGGCCGGCGCTGTGGGGTTGATGCAGCTGATGCCGGCAGCAAGCAAACAATTCAAGGTTGTGAATGCATACGATCCTGTTCAAAACATACAGGCCGGTATTCGTGTGCTGCACTATCTCGACGGACTGTGGGCAAAGACAGTCAGCGATCCCGATGAAAGACTGAAGTTTGTGTTGGCTTCTTACAATGTCGGGATGTCTCATGTGATCGATGCACGGAACCTTGCGTCGAAGTATGGTAAAGATCCAACCAGGTGGGACGATAATGTTGAAACCTACCTGTTATTGAAGACCAAACCTCAGTACTATCGCGACCCGGTAGCTTCGGCAGGATACTGTCGTTGTTATGGACCGGTGAATTACGTGAAGGAAGTTTTGGGGCGGTTTGAAGCCTACAAGGCTCATATTAATTGAATGATCCGGCCGAAGTCGAGGTTCTCCCAAACCCTCTGAATATCAGGCGTTTTCATCACGTCGTCCATTATCTTTTTCTGTTTCTGGCCGGCAGCATAGGCTTCTGAATACCGGATGTCATCCCGGAACGTGACCATAGTATATAATGGTATCCAACGGTCGGGATACAGCTGGTATAGCTTCGCTTCGATCTTCTTTCTCAAAAGGAATTCTTCGTCGGCCACGAGATCTCTCATCTCGGTGAAATTATCCAACGCCAATGTTGCGATCGAATCGGCATCGGGCTTGCGCAACGCCTCGAATTCGTTTATGCTCCTGTCCCAATCTTCTTCGTGCTTATCGAGGAGGTTGTTGAGAATACGACAATCTTCGAAGCCTGCATTCATTCCCTGCCCGTAAAATGGTACGACGGCGTGCGCGGCATCGCCGATCAATAACACGTTGTTACCGTGAGACCACGGCCAGCACTTCATGGTGACCAGCGACGAGACCGGATTCGAAGCCCACTGTTGTTCGAAGTCGGGTATTAATTTCAATGCGTCGGGAAAAACTTCGGAGAAGAATTTCTTTGCGGCGCCTGTTGACGACAATGAGTTGAACGATGTTGCGCCTTCGAAAGGAAAGAACAGTGTGCCCGTAAAAGTCCGGTCGGGGTTTGGCAGGGCGATGAGCATGAAGCTTTCGCGGGGCCAGATGTGGAGAGCGTTCGTGTCGAGCTGGTAGTTTCCGTCCGCTGACGCGGGTATATGAAGCTCTTTATAACCGTGTTCGATATATTCCTGCGAGAAGTTGAAGCGGCCGCCGAATTGCAAGGCGCCACGTACTGCAGAGTATGCTCCGTCGGCGCCGATCAGCAAGTCGAAATCATGCGACGTGTTGTTGTCGAAATCTATGCGATTGGTGTTGATGTCGATGTGTGTGCATCTGTGATCGAACTTTATCGTAACGCCTTCCTTCTCGGCGGCATCCATCAGGATGATATTCAGGTGTGTTCGAGAGATGGAGTTGATGAACTGACCTTCTTTGCCGTAGGGCAGAAACGAGAGGTTGCCTTTCACGTCGTGCATCGCTCGTCCCTTCATGGGGATGGCGCTGTGCCGAATGATGTTTGCGAGCCCGACCTCTTCTAACGCGACGAGCCCACGGGTGCTGAGCGCGAGATTGATGGACCTTCCGCGGTCGGCGGTTGAGGTTCGCATGTCGGCCCGGCGTTCGAAGACGGAGACGTTATAATTTCGTTTGGCGAGATAGATGGCAAGCAAGGAGCCGACGAGCCCTGCGCCGATGATGGTCACTTTCTTTTGTGAACGATCACTCATATTCCCAAACCCCTTCGGAATATCTGTCCAAACCTCCAGACCTCTTCAAAAGTATTGTACAACGGCACCGGTGCAATCCGTATCACATCCGGCTCGCGCCAGTCCGCAACCACACCTGCTTTCGTAATTTTCTTAAACACATCATCACCCTCCGACTTCATAAGAATAGAAAGCTGGCAACCGCGCTGGTCCGGATCCGCCGGCGTGATAATAGAAAAATACTTCTCCTCCGGATCGATCTGGTGAAGGACGAACTGCGCATAGCCTGTCAGTTGAAGACTCTTCCTGCGCAGCTTAGTCATTGGCGCCTTGTCGAAGATTTCCAGCGATGCGAGATGTGCCGCCCCCGACAGCACCGGGAAGTTCGACAGCTGCCAGGCATCGGCGCCGTGCATGGGTTTGAAACCCTTCTTCATTTTAAAACGATCAGCCTCGTTGTATCCCCACCAACCCGCGAGTCGCGGGAGGTCCTTATCGTCGAAATGTTTTTCGTGAACGAATGCACCGGCAATACCACCGGGTCCGGAGTTCAGATACTTATAACTGCACCATACGGCGAAGTCAACCTTGTCGTCGTGCAACGACAGCGGCACGTTACCGATAGCATGAGCGAGGTCGAATCCCGCGTAGGCTCCGGCATCGTGAGCGGCTTTGGTGATCGCACGGATGTCGAAGAACTGCCCGGTATAGTACTGTACTCCTCCAAAGACAACCAGTGAAAGCTGGTCGGCGTTCTGTTTGATAACTTTAGTAATGTCTTCGGTGCGAAGCGTGTGTTCACCGGGCCTCGGCGCAACTTCGATCAACGCTGCGTCCGGGTGCATGCCATGAAGGCGGATGTGGGATTCAAATGCGTATTGATCGGAAGAGAACGCACCCGCCTCCGCAATGATCTTGAAACGACCGCCTGTAGGTTTGTAGAACGACACCAGCATCAGGTGAAGATTTACCGTGAGCTGATTCATAGCAACGACTTCTTCCGGCTTCGCGCCGGCAAGCTTCGCAAGAGCCTTCTTCGCAAACTTATGATAGTACAGCCACGGACGTTTCGCGTGAAAATGACCTTCGACACCCTGCCGTGCCCAGTCATTAAGCTCGGTCAGCACCGAAGACCTTACTGTTTTAGGCTGAAGCCCTAAAGAATTTCCGGTGAAGTAAATGCAGCTCTTGCGGTTGATCTTCGGCAAAAAGAATTGAGATCGAAAAGATTTTAACGGATCGGTTTGGTCAAGCTTCCGGGCAAAGGCCAACTGATCTTTAAACATAAGCCGCTTCCGTGTTTTCCGTGCTTTCCGTGAGAACCATTAAACAAACTTTGGATCCGCCTCCATTACCGTTCCGCATTTCTTGCAGGTCCTTAAGTCTTTCGACCCATAAAATTCACGAAAGCGTGGAAGAAAATCTTTCTCAATGTTATCGAGATGGAAGCGATACTCATGCAGCTTGTTGTTGCATTTATCGCAATACCAGATCAGTCCATCGAGTACATCTTTCTCCGGGCGCTTGCACTCGATCACCAGTCCGACGGAACCAGCGGGTCTTTCGGGACGATGTGGTGTGTTGGATGGCAACAGGAACATGTCCCCTTCTTTGATCGGAATGTCGACCGGCTTACCATCTTCCTGTACGCGTACGTTGATATCGCCTTCGAGCTGATAGAAGAGCTCTTCGGTTTCATTATAGTGATAATCCTTGCGGGCATTGGGTCCGCCGACCACCATCACGATATAGTCCCCTGCATCGGCATATAGATTCTTGTTGCCTACAGGAGGTTTGAGCAGGTCGCGGTTATCGGTGATCCACTGCCTGACATTGAAAGGTCTGCGTATAGCCATAACTACACAAAATTTATTTCCTATATAAAATCTGAGGCTTCACCCCGATACTTCTCCTGTGTAAAGCTAAGTTTTTAAACTCTATATTTACACAAAAGTAGTTACCAATGGATTTGAAACTTGACGGAAAAAATGCTGTTGTCTGCGGAAGCACTCAGGGTATCGGTAAAGCGTCGGCCTACGAGCTGGCACTGCTTGGTGCCGACATCACCCTCATTGCACGCGACGAGAAAAAACTAAAGGCCGTGGTCAAAGATCTTCCCACACCCTTAGGACAAAAGCATGATTATCTCGTCGCCGATTTCAACTTCCCCGAGTCACTTCAGTCGGGCCTGGAAAAACACTTCAGCCGTGAAACGTTTCACATCCTTATCAATAACACCGGCGGTCCCGCACCCGGCAATGCTTTCGATGCAAAGAGTGATGAATATATAAAGGCGTTTACAAACCACCTGCTCTGCAACCAGGTATTGGTGCAGGCGCTCGTACCAGGCATGAAGAAGTCGCAGTATGGACGCATCATCAACATTATCAGCACCTCGGTGAAAATGCCGATCCGCGGTTTAGGCGTATCGAACACGATTCGTGGCGCCGTTGCCAACTGGGCAAAGACGCTTTCACTCGAACTTGGGCCCTTCGGAATAACAGTGAACAACGTTCTTCCGGGAGCAGCAATGACTTCACGAATGGAAGCGCTGATGAAGAACCGGGCGAAGAAAGGCGGAAAGACCGTCGAGGACGTTCGTCGCGATATGATCAACGAGATCCCCGCAGGCCGCATCGCCGACGCTTCCGAAGTAGCTGCAGCAGTAGCGTTTCTTGCATCGCCAGCAGCAGGATACATCAACGGGATCAATCTTCCGGTTGATGGTGGTCGCACCGGAAGTTTATAACTTTATCGGTGCGATCCGTGTGATCCGTGAGAGATGAATTTGATCGAACGTCTATCTAACTATATCGACGGCGAGCTCGTTGCCCCGGCATCATCGCTTTACATCGAGAACATCAATCCTGCCGAGGGAAGAGTCTATTCCTTCATTCCGGATTCCGATAACCGCGATGTCGCCAATGCAGCGCAGGCCGCATCGAAAGCATTCAAAGGATGGTCGGAGACAAGCCCCGAAAAACGGTGTGCGATACTTTCGAAGATCGCCGACCTCATAGACCGTGACCTCGACAAGCTCGCTCTCGCAGAAAGCATCGACAACGGCAAACCCGTCAAGCTTGCGAAGTCACTGGACATTCCGAGAGCTTCGAACAATATCCGTTTCTACGCGCAAGGCTCCGTTCATTTCGCCAGTGAAGCCCACATCACCGGAACGGAGGCCGTCAATTATACATTGCGTGTTCCTTCCGGCGTCGCCGGTTGTATCTCACCATGGAACCTTCCGCTGTATTTGTTCACCTGGAAGATCGCTCCCGCACTGGCCGCCGGATGTACGGTCGTCGCGAAGCCATCGGAGCTGACGCCCATGACTGCATATTTGTTGTCGAAGCTGTGTATCGAAGCCGGGCTTCCGAAGGGTGTTCTTAATATCGTACACGGTTATGGATCGATCGTAGGGCAGGCGATCGTCGAACATCCCCTGATCACCACCATTTCGTTCACAGGAGGAACAGTCACAGGGAAAAAAATAGCTTCGACCGCCGCACCGATGTTCAAAAAGCTTTCGCTCGAGCTCGGCGGTAAAAATCCAAACATCATCTTCGCCGACTGCGATTTCGAAAAAACCATCACGTCGACCATGTCGTCTTCGTTTGCCAACCAGGGCGAGATCTGTTTATGCGGGTCCCGGATACTGGTAGAGAGAAGTCTGTACCAGAAGTTCGTCGACGAATTGGTGAAGAGAACGAAAGCATTGGTTGTCGGCGACCCCAACGACGACAATACAAACCTGGGCGCTCTTGTGTCGGAGTCACACATGAACAAAGTGTTGTCGTACATCGACCTCGCGAAGACCGAAGGCGGTAACATTCTAACAGGCGGGAAGAGGATATTGATGAAGGACCGTTGCGAAGGAGGTTTCTTTGTAGAGCCGACGGTGATCACCGGGCTGTCACAAACCTGCCGCACAAACCAGGAAGAGATCTTCGGACCCGTTGTAACGGTATCACCGTTTGATAGCGAGGATGAAGCGCTCGAGATGGCCAACAGCAATGCCTATGGACTCTCCGCTACGATCTGGACTGAAAACCTGAGCCGGGCCCACAGGGTATCCGCCAAAGTGAAGAGTGGGATCATCTGGGTCAACTGCTGGCTGTTCCGCGACCTGCGCACCCCTTTTGGCGGAATGAAACAGTCGGGCGTCGGGCGCGAAGGCGGCTGGGACGCCATGAAATTCTTTACCGACACGAAGAACATCTGCATTAAGCTCTGATGGAATTCTTCGACGTCGACAACATTGCATTTACCATCTTCGGTGCGAATGTAAGCTGGCTGGAGTTCATCGGCGTGATTGCCGGCGGTGTAGCTGTGTGGCTTTCCGCAAGAACAAGCATCTGGAGCTGGCCGATCGGCATCATCAACGTCACGCTGTTCTTCTTCCTGTTTTATCAATCACAGCTTTATCCCGATATGTTCCTCCAGGTGTTCTACCTGGTAACAAACATCATCGGGTGGTGGCGGTGGACCAATCCCCGGAAAGGAGAAGAAGATCTGAAGAAAGAGCTCAAGGTTAGCTTCATGACCCGTAAGCAACTGATCTTGTGTTGTTCGGTAGGTGTTGTAGGAACTCTTATCCTGGGCCTATCCGCAACACGTTTGCATGACTGGGTACCCTCGGTCTTCAGCCTTCCCAGCGCCGCGCCGTTCCAGGATTCATTCATCACCGTCGTCAGTATTCTTGCACAGTATTACATGCTGCAGAAGAAAGCAGAGTGCTGGATATTGTGGTTGCTGGTGGATATCCTCGCAACATACGTTTACTTCACCCGGGAACTGATGTTCTCCAGCGCATTGTATTTTGTGTTTTGCTGGGTTGCGTTTTATGCCTTGTGGAACTGGATCAGGGAATACAAGAGTTATCGCACTGCTGCCGTATGATAAAGAAGGTTTGTTTCTACGGACCTGAAAGTACAGGCAAGTCTTTGACAGCGATCCGGATGGCGACGTACTACGGCACCATTTCCGTCCCCGAGGTTTCGAGGGAGATGCTGATCACAAATGATTTCACCGTGGAGGACATCATCCGTGTCGGCCATGCACAGACTGAACGAATATTGAAGCTTGCCGCGTCCGCCAACAAACTGCTTTTTTGTGATACCGATCTGATCACGACGCAGATCTATTCGAAACATTACCTGGGTGTAGTCCCGCCAATACTTTACGAATTGGAAAAGCAGATCATATTCGACCGTTATTTCTTTTTCGATATCGATGTGCCCTGGATTGCCGACGGATTGAGAAACCTTGGAGACCGCCGCGAGGAAATGAAAGCGATCTTTTTAGAAGAGCTTACTAAAAGAAATATCGAATATGTACTTGTTCATGGGTCACACGAACAACGCGATCAGATCATCCGCGACGAAATAGAAAAGATCATTCCTCCTTCGCCCACTTCTTCCCCGCAATTTCCGAGGTGAACATCTCGACACACTTGCGGTCTTGCAAGGTAACGTAGCAGGTTTTTCCATTCGTTCCCCCGAAGATGATGTTGCTCGTCTTCTTTCCCTTCATTTGAATTTCACGGATCAGCTTGCCACCGGGCGACACAACAGCCACCGTTCCTTTTCCGTGACGGGTGATATACAGGTTCCCTTTCAGGTCGCATTTCATTCCATCCATTCCGAAGTCGGGAAATTCTATGATCAGTCTTTTGTTTGAAATATTTCCTTTGTCGTCGACATCGAACGCCCATACTTTCCGCTGAACGCTTTCATTGACATAGAGTATCTTTTCGTCGGGGCTGAGCTCGATACCATTGGTCGTGCCCATGTTGTCGGCAAGGTTGGTGATCTTTTTATCCGGATCGATCCTCCACAGATTGCCTGTTCCCTCCGTCCAGTTGGGATCGCTGGCGAATATCTGATCGTTCTTGTTTACGGTGATATCATTGGGTTGATTAAAGCCGCGATAGTGGACGAGTACCGAAACCCTCCTGTTCTTTGTATTAACTTTCAGGATGTTATGACCCTTCCAGTCTGCCAGCAGCATGTTTCCATCGGCATCCCACATGATAGCATTGGCCACGCTCTCGTAAGGAAGCGTAACATACAACGACACCGTCCCGTCTTTTGCCACCTGGCCTATCGTTCCATCTTTCTGATAGTTGACCACAAACAAGTTGTCGTACCTGTCGACATTCGGGCCTTCGATGTTTTCAGTGAAAACATTTTCCGCGGTGAGATCCGTGGCCACGAAAGGCTCGGTCTGAGCCAGGATAGATAGAGGTATTAGGAGATTAGAAAGAAAGAATAGCAGTCGTTTCATAAAGAGGGCTTTCCGTGTTTTCCGTGCATTCCGTGAGAAATTGCATTCAGTGAGCGACTACCTGCCAATCTTATGCCCTTTTTGCGCGAAGAATAAAATATACAGATAACAGGGCAGCGTAAGCGCAAAGAACGTCCACTGGAAGTCATAGTCGTCCTTCAGACTGGCGTAGACCTTTGGAATGATGGCACCGCCGGCAATACCCATAATCAACAATGCCGAGCCCTTTTCAGTGAATTTTCCCAGTCCTTCAATAGCCAATGGCCAGATCGAGGGCCACATCATCGCGTTGGCGAGACCGAGGCATGCCACAAAGACCACCGATACATAACCGTGCGTCAATACGGCAGCAAATGTGAACAGGATACCGAGTATGGCAGAGATCTTAAGAGCCTGTGCCTGGGAGATGATCTTCGGAATGGTGGCCAGGCCGAGAACATAACCGACTGCCATCGCGATCAATGTGTACGTGGTGAAATACTTTGTTTCGTCTGTCGGAATGTTGAATCCCTTTCCATAAGTACCGATCGCATCGCCTGCCATCACTTCGGCGCCGACATATACGAAAATGCATAACGCACCCAGCCACAGGTATGCAAACTGGAAGATGCTGTTTTTACCTTCGGCACCCGCCGGCGCTTTGTTGACATCTGACGTCTTGATCTCAGGCAGGGCCGACCGGGTGATCCATACTGCAAAGATCAACAGGAGGATCGCCATGATGAGATAAGGAGTATAAATGCTTGAAGCAAACTCATTCAAGAGCAGTTCCTTCGTAGCGGGGTCAGCTGCTTTCACCTTTGTTTCAAACTGGTCTACATCTTTCAAAACGAGGATACCAAAAATCAACGGTGCAAGCATACCCGCCACTTTGTTACAAATACCCATGATACTGATACGCTTCGCGGCAGTTGCGATAGGGCCAATGATACTGACGTAAGGGTTCGAAGCTGTCTGCAGCAGCGATATCCCTGACCCGATAATAAACAATCCAACCAACGACATCGTATAGTTCCGGGCCGTGGTGAAGTGGCCAAACATGAACGACCCGACAGCCATCGTGATCAGGCCAACCGCCATACCCTTCTTCATCCCGGTCTTTTCGAGGATCCATGAAGATGGTAACGCCAGGAAGAAATAGGCGAGATAAAAGACAGTCGTTACCAGGAACGCCTTTGAATCCGTGTCCAGGTCGAACGCCAGCTTCACGAACGTAATCAGCGGACCGTTCACCCAGGTGACGAATCCAAAGATGAAGAACAATGCCCCCATGATCGTCATCGACGCGAGGTATTGTTTGTTGTTGTCTTCCATAAGAATTTGAGGTGAATTGGATTATTTTTGCCCCGATAGAACGGGGAAAATTTTTCGAGTATACAAGTAAATTGATCAAACCACAAATGAGTACTCAGCCTAAGTTGACTTTGCTTGTTCTGGCAGCCGGGATCGGTAGCCGGTACGGCGGGATCAAGCAAATAGACGGCTTCGGGCCCAACGGGGAAACCATTATGGACTACTCCCTGTTCGACGCGGTCCGCAACGGCTTCACCAAGGTGGTCTTCATCGTGCGCGATGAAATACTGAACACGGTTAAGGAAAAGTTTCTTCCCAGGCTGCAGGGCAAGATAGAAGCCGAGTTTGTCGTCCAGTCCCTGGATACATTCATTCCCGATAAGCATCGCAACACCGGACGCACCAAACCCTGGGGCACCGGGCACGCCATGCTCTGCGCCAAGGATGTCATCAACGAGCCCTTTGCAGTTATCAACGCCGATGATTTCTACGGGCAGGAAGCGTTTCGCTCACTTTCCTATTTCTTCAATAATCAGAAGAGCACCGACAATGCCATGGTCGGCTACACCCTGAAGAACGTGCTGTCTACATACGGCAGTGTTTCGAGGGGTTGCGGAGAGACCGACACCGACATGTATTTAAAGACCGTTGTTGAAAGAACTACTATCGTTAAAGACGGCGACAAGATCCTCTCCAAAGAAAAGGAAGGCGACAGGATACTGAGTCCGGACACGCCGACCTCCATGAACTTCTGGGGTTTTCATCCGGAAGTGTTTGGCTTCGCACATGATCTGTTCAATGCGTTCCTCGATGAAAATCACGGGAACCATAAAGCAGAATTTTACATTCCCCTTTTCGTGAACGAGATGATCCGCTTGGATAAAGGCCGAGTGAAGGTCCTCAGCGGAGGAACGACTTGGTTCGGAGTCACCTACCAGGAAGACAAAGAGTCGGTCGCCGGAAAGATCAGAGAGCTGATTGAATTGGGACAGTATCCAGCTAAACTATGGTAAAAATTCTCTCACGGATCACGCGGATAAAAATGCATTTCGATCTGTGTGATCCGTGTGATCCGTGAGAGCCTGCATTCAAGAATGATCATGGAACTACCCATTCATCAAGTCCTCCATCACTTCGCTATCGACGCCCCGATTTCCATCGATCGTGTCGGCACGGGCCACATCAACAAGACATTCAAAGTAACGACGACCGACCGGTCGTACATTCTTCAGCAAATCAACCGGAAAGTTTTTGTAAAGCCCGGCGTCATCGAAAGCAACCTTGCTTACACCGGCGAGTATCTTTCAAAAAATCATCCGGACTATCTTTTCATTTCGCCCATTTTAACTAAAAACGGAAGAGGCCTCGCCTATGTCGACGACGAGCCATGGCGATTGTATCCTTACATAGAAAACACATTCACCGTCGACGATGTACAATCGGTGGACCACGCTTACGAAGCCGCGCGCTCTTTCGGCCGGTTCGGCAAGTTCATGAAGGGCTGTGATCTTTCACGGTTCCGTCCGACCATCGAGCGCTTTCATGACCTGGCCCTCCGGTACGATCAGTTCGAATCGGCCCTTGCGAATGCAAATGAAGAAACCAAAACCATTGCAGCTGAAGAGATACGGCAAGCCATCGGTTTGGAGAAATTTGTAGAACAATACAATTCCGTCATCGCGAGCGGAACTCTCGTTCGGGGAATTTTTCACAACGACACGAAGATCAACAACATCCTCTTCGACAGGGGTACGAACAAAGCCATTGCAGTGATCGACCTGGACACGGTGATGGAAGGATATTTTATTTATGACCTGGGTGATCTCGTACGCACACTGGTCAGCCCCGTGAGCGAGGAAGAAAAAGATGCCGATAAGATCGTTGTGAGAACCGAGTTTTATAACGCCGTTATCGACGGATATCTTTCGGAGATGGGCGATGCGATCAGTAAAGAGGAGAGATCGCTTGCATCGTTTGCAGGCATTATGATGACATACATTATGGGATTGCGATTTCTGGCTGACTTCCTGAGAGGAAATACTTATTACCACATTTCATATCCCGACCAGAACCTGGTGAGAGCGAAAAATCAGCTGAGATTGACGGAGATCTTAAGCAGGAAATAATGCCGGGAACAAAGACAAGATGAGCGCCGCAACGGCTACCAGCAGCATCGCATAGCCGAATACCTTCGCCCTGGTGTAGTAGCCTTTGACTGAATGAAATCCTTTTTTCCCCATTTACGAATTTAGATCCATAATAAACCGCGCGGCAAAGTAAGCCACCATCGACAGGGCCATCAGGACGATCAGGAATCGCGCTTTCTGGTGAACGACCTTTACTTTTTCCGTTTTCATAACTACGTGATAATCAAGGTGAATACACTATTTAGCTAAGAATTAGTTTAAAAACAACGTTTGACGGTTAAATCAACCCATTTGAGGGATGAGCGCGGGCTTTATAGGGCTGAATTGAGTTACCTGGTTCCCCAAAGTGCCGGTTTTTAACAATTTCAGGTATTGCCTAAAACCTGCATTGTCGCCATCGAAGGAGACGGTTTGCCGCCGCGCGGTTCGATGGTGACTGCAAAGGCAGCAACGTTGCCAACGCTCTTCATTTTATGCAAACCGGTGGCGCTGTCGAACACGCCCATATCGATCGGCTTGCCGTCTACGATCGCCCAAAGCTGGTATTGTTGTTCCTGTGCGAGAGCCTTCAGGTTCTGTATGCTCAGGTAGCTTTCCTGTGTTGATTTATTCCAGTATACCGAAGCCATGGCGTCCGGTGAATTGGCTGTTCCTTTCATGACCACTCTTGCGAACGAGGGACTGCTGACGATCTTCATCTCATTCTCGATGGCATCGAGGCGCTGGTTCACCTGGTCATAGTCGCGGGCCACCTGTTCGTTCACGGCACGAAGCTGGAGCAGGCTTACTTCGGTTTCTTTCCAGTTGTTCCAGAAGTTGTAGGCCATGAAGGTGCTTGTGAAGGCAAGTACGATGGAAGCTGCGGTTGCGTATTTCCAAAATGCAATGACATTGCTTTTTGGTTCGTTGTTCGTTGGTCGTTGTTCGCGGCTAACGACGGATTGAACGGAGCGTAGCGTAATTGCTTCCAAAATTCTTGTCTTCACGGCGGCTCGCGGTTCCTTTGCTGCTTTAAGAAAGAATGCTTCCATCGTTTCTTCGATGAGCGAAAGCTCCTTTCGCAGCTCCGGATATTGAGCCAGGTTTCTCTCCACGTCGGCGCGCTCCGATTCACTCAGCTCGCCTGATGCGTACGATTCCAGGATTCCGGACGATATGTATTCTTTTACATTCAACTATTCACTCTTAACTCTTAACTTCCAATATTGTTCTTAATTCAATGATAGCAAGCCTCAGTCGGGTCTTGACTGTGCCGAGAGGTATATTAAACTCATCTGCCAGTTCGGATTGCGTGTAGCCTTTCAGGTATAGATGTTCAACCACAAATTTCTGATCTTCCGACAGGCGTCCAAGGAACTCTTTCAGACCGATGATGTCAATATTTTGCTCGGCTTGTTGTTTGCGATCGATCTTATTTACGAGGTCGTCGATGTCATCGGTTTTCCTGACTTTGCTAATTTCTTTCGAGCGCGTTTTATCGATGGCCAGGTTGCGGGCGACGTTCAGCATCCAGGTAAAGAGGCGTCCCTTGCCGGAGTCATAGCTTCCGATCCGGTCCCAGATTCGTAAAAAAGTGTCCTGAAGGACCTCCTCGGCAACATCATCATTATTGAGAATGCGGTAGATCACCCCGTAGAGTGCAGCCGAATAATGGTCGTACAGGTAATCCAGTGCCGGCTGCCGTTTGGCTTTCAGCCCGGCAATAAGCTCGCTCTCTGGTATCGTTGACGTTCTTGCGATGCCAGTAAGATACAGTTAGCGGGTGCATAATGACAAAGATTCGGAGAACCAAATGATTGACCGTAGCCGCGTTCGGAACTGCGCACGGTCCTATGAAATGTCATTCCCCGGCTTGTCCGGGGAATCCCGATCAATCAAAGTGGAGAAGAATCCCCGGCTTGTTCGGGGAATCCCGATCAATCAAAGTGGAGAAGAATCCCCGGCTTGTCCGGGAGCT
The DNA here is from genome assembly GCA_035318625.1 of Cyclobacteriaceae bacterium. GTDB lineage: Bacteria > Bacteroidota > Bacteroidia > Cytophagales > Cyclobacteriaceae > ELB16-189. The sequence goes on along the minus strand of DATHEL010000005.1, from coordinate 346,935 downwards.
AAATATGGATCACCTCTCCGTACGCTGCGGCAGTCGCTTCCATGATCGCTTCACTCATCGTTGGATGAGGATGGACAGTCTTGATAATCTCATGCCCTGTTGTTTCGAGCTTGCGGGCTGCAACAACTTCTGCGATCAGTTCCGTTACGTTGTACCCGATCATGTGTGCTCCGAGCCATTCGCCGTACTTGGCGTCGTAGATCACTTTCACGAAGCCATCGGGAGCGCCGGCGGCTTTCGCCTTGCCCGACGCGCTGAAGGGGAACTTGCCGACCTTGATCTGGTAGCCGGCTTTTTTCGCAGCCTCTTCTGTCATTCCAACGGACGCAATTTCCGGTGAGCAATAAGTACAACCGGGAATGTTGTTGTAATCGAGAGGATGAGGATTCTTTCCGGCGATCTTCTCCACGCAAATAATACCTTCTGCGGAAGCGACGTGCGCCAGAGCCGGGCCTTTCACGATATCGCCGATCGCATACACACCTGCTACGTTGGTCTTATAGAAATCGTCCACGACAACTCTTCCTTTCTCTGTTTTTACTCCGACTTCCTCGAGGCCGATATTTTCCAGGTTGGTAGATACGCCTACAGCAGATAACACAACGTCGGCTTCGATCTTGATCTCACCGGTAGGAGTTTTTACGGTAGCCACACACGTCTTGCCCGATGTATCGACTTTCGTTACTTCGGAGCTGGTATAGATGTTCATACCCGTCTTTTTGAAAGAACGCTCCAGTTGTTTCGATACTTCTTCGTCTTCGACGGGAACGATGCGGGGCAGGAATTCAACCACGGTGACTTCGGAGCCGATGGTGTTATAGAAATAAGCGAACTCCACGCCGATAGCGCCCGATCCGACAACAAGTAGCTTCTGGGGACGTTGTTCGAGCACCATAGCTTCACGATACCCTATGATCTTCTTCCCATCGATAGGCAGGTTGGGGAGCTCTCTCGAACGACCGCCTGTTGCCACGATGATATGCTTTGCTTCGAAGTCTGTTTTCTTTCCGGCTGAGTCGGTCACTTCAACCTTTCCGCCTTTCTTCAGTTTTCCGTTACCCGCGATGTGATCGATCTTATTTTTCTTGAACAGGAACTGGATACCCTTGCTCATCGCTCCCGCAACGTCGCGGCTTCGCTTCACCATGGATTTAATATCGGGAGCGGCTTCTTTGACGGTGATTCCATAATCGGCAGCATGTTGAATATATTCGAACACGCTCGCGCTTTTGAGCAATGCCTTGGTAGGAATACAGCCCCAGTTGAGACAAATTCCGCCCAACTCTGCTTTCTCCACGACACCGACTTTCATTCCCAGCTGGGATGCACGAATAGCAGCTACATAGCCGCCCGGGCCGGAGCCGATTACAATGAGATCATATTTGGACATAGCGAATGGGTTTCAGAATTAGAATGGTGCAAAAATAAACACTTTGGGCTGAAAGTAGAAAGTAGTCAGTAGTCAGTAGTAAGTAGTAAGGAGTCAGGCTGGTTCGGTCATACGTCGCTCATCGAAATCAGTACATTGCTACTGGCTAGTTACTACTGGCTACTCCCCACATATCTACTCGTGAATTGTCGTATTTTTGACTCCGAAAAAACTCAGTTACATGAAACTACTAGAAGGCAAAAACACCCTCGTCACCGGAGCTTCGAAAGGTATCGGGCGCGCTATCGCCATCCGTTTTGCCGAGCAGGGCGCCAATGTTGCGTTTACTTACCTGTCGAGCGTGGAACAGGGACAAGCCCTGGAAGCAGAGCTTCAATCGAAAGGCGTAAAGGCAAAGGGATACCGCTCCGATGCATCGGACTTCGCGCAAGCCGACCAGCTCATCAACGCCGTAGTGACTGAGTTTGGTTCACTCGATGTGCTTGTAAATAATGCAGGCATCACGATGGACAATCTTCTGCTGCGAATGACCGAAGAGATGTGGGACAAGATCATTTCTGTAAACCTGAAGTCGTGCTTTAATACGGTGAAGGCTGCGATAAAGCCCATGATGAAACAGAAGGGCGGCTCGATCATCAACATGACCTCGGTGGTGGGTCTCAAAGGCAACGCGGGCCAGTCGAACTACGCTGCTTCGAAGGCGGGTATTATCGGTTTCACCAAATCGATCGCGCTTGAATTAGGATCACGTGGTATACGGTCGAATGCGATAGCTCCGGGTTTCATTGAAACGGAGATGACGGGAAAGCTTGACGAGAAAATCGTTCAGTCGTGGCGGGATGCGATTCCACTTAGACGGGGAGGGAAACCGGAGGATGTGGCGGATTGTTGTGTGTTCCTCGCTTCCGATATGGCGTCTTATATATCTGGACAGGTACTGCAGGTGGATGGTGGCATGTTAACCTAATGCGCTTTTTGTTCAAAGTTCAAGGTTCAAAGTCGATTTTGACTTAACGGACCTGCTGTTTAAGGAGAGATCATTTGACAAGCGAATCGTAACCTAAGGCCTATCTCCAAAGACGTTGATCCGCATACTCCGAATGTGCTCTGAACCCTGAACTTTGAACAAATTAATCCCTGCATGGCCGGTAGCCCAACTAACACCTGTTTGGCGAAAAAATTTTCGGGCGTCCTTGGAAACTCTACTAATCTAGTCTACGTTTGTGATATCAAATCGACGAAGCCCTTTCGCTTAATCGATTTATAAAGAAGCGCTGAGAGAACAGGCTCTATGAAGCGCTAGCAACCTTCCTCCTTGTTGGAGATGGTGCTAAAGCCTGCCCGGGCAAGGTGCTGCGGGAACAATAAACCGGTTAAAAATGAAAAACCATCTCAAAAAATCACTCAGCAAACTCAAACAGCTGACGGCTTCAATCGAAAACGAATTCCAGTCTATTATTTACTGTATCGAACAACGCATGTGCGGTATGTGCAATACCTGTACTTGTTGTTGTCAGTGCTGTTGTTGCTGTTAAGCGCCAGCTAACGTACAGCAACAACAAACCCAGCGCCACGCAGCGCTATCGGGTACTCATATCTCCATTTGTAAAAAAATTAAAATATTAAAGCCATGTCAAATTATCGTTTTGAAACGCTCCAGCTACATGCAGGACAAGAAGTAGATCCCACAACACAGTCACGCGCTGTTCCGATCTATCAGACAACTTCGTATACATTCAAGAACTCGCAACACGGTGCGAATCTTTTTGCCCTGAAAGAATTCGGCAACATCTATACGCGCATCATGAACCCTACCACCGATGTGCTCGAGAAACGCGTGGCTGCTCTCGAAGGCGGCGTGGCAGCCCTTGCCGTGGGTTCCGGCCAGGCATCGCAGTTCATCGCCCTCAACAACATCCTCCAGGCAGGCGACAACTTCGTAAGTACTTCTTTTCTTTATGGCGGCACTTATAATCAATTCAAGGTTGCCTTCAAGCGCCTCGGTGTCGACGCACGTTTTGCAGAAGGCGACACAGTCGAAGCTTTCGAAAAACTGATCGATAAGAAAACAAAAGCTCTTTACCTCGAATCGATCGGTAACCCCGGCTTCAACATCCCAGACTTCGAAGCCATTGCCGCTCTGGCACGTAAGCACGACTTGCCTGTTATTGTCGACAATACTTTCGGCGCTGCCGGTTATCTCTTCCGTCCTTTCGAACACGGTGCGAACGTTGTGGTCGAGTCTGCTACGAAATGGATCGGCGGACACGGCACATCCATCGGCGGCATTATCGTCGACGGAGGCAACTACAATTGGGGCAACGGAAAATTCCCGCAGTTCACAGAACCATCGGAAGGATATCATGGATTGAAATTCTGGGAGGTCTTCGGCGAAGGAAATCCATTGGGTCTTCCGAACATCGCCTTCATCATTCGCGCGCGTGTCGAAGGCCTTCGTGACTTCGGCCCTTCACTCAGCCCGTTCAACTCGTTCCTGTTCCTGCAAGGACTCGAAACGCTGTCGTTGCGCGTGCAACGTGCGGTCGACAATGCCCTCTTGCTGGCCCAATGGCTCGAACAACATCCGAACGTGGAAAGTGTAAACTATCCCGGCCTCACGTCAAGTACGTATCATAAGCTCGCGAAGAAATACTTGCGCAATGGTTTCGGCGCTGTGCTGTCGTTCACTGTAAAGGGATCGAAAGAAGACACCACACAGATCGTCGACAACCTGAAGCTGATCAGTCACCTGGCCAATTTGGGTGATGCCAAGACGCTGATCATTCAACCGTCGGCAACAACACACCAGCAGCTTAGCGAAGAAGAGCAGATAACTGCGGGTGTTCTCCCCACTTTATTAAGGATATCCGTCGGCCTCGAACACATCGACGACATCAAGGCCGACCTGGTGCAAGCGTTTGAAAAAGTGTTTAGCAGGGAGCTCGTAGGAAAATAACAAGTTTTTAACAGCACCCTTTCACGGTTGAAAGGGTGCTTTTACGTAAATAGAATCTTATGAAATATGTAATCACATTATCGTTCCTGTGTTTAGTAGCAGTAAGCTTCGCACAAACCCTTGCCTACGGACCCAACATCACCCTGGCGGATGCGAAGAAAGTCGCTGCCGCTTCCGAAGCGTATGCCGTTGGCAAGAGCTGGACAACCGTAATCGCTATCGTCGATACCGGTGGAAATCTTGTCTATCTCCAAAGATCGGACAACACCCAGATCGGTTCGCTTGAAGTAGCGTTATCGAAAGCAAAAACAGCCAACAATTTCAAACGCCCCACGAAGGCATTCCAGGATGGAGTAGCGGCCGGTGGAGAAAACCTCCGCATCCTCTCATTGCCAGACGGCATCATTGCCGTTGAAGGAGGTGAGCTGTTGATTGCCGGCGGAAAGATCATCGGTGCCATTGGCGTATCGGGTCTGACCGCAGCACAGGATACTGAAGTCGCCAAGGTTGGCGTCGCCGTAATCAAGTAATCGAGTTTTGACACCCCAGATGATCAAGCACGACCACATATTTCATTACCCCGTAGAATTTCAGCTGGAGTCCGGATCGAAGCTGCCCGGATTTCAACTGAAGTATACCACGCTGGGGCAACTGAACAAAGAGCGCGACAACGCGATATGGGTCTGCCATGCACTGACCGGCAGCTCCGAGTTTGCCGACTGGTGGCATGGACTGTTTTCGGAAGGAAGCCCATTCGATCCCAGCCAGTATTTCATCATTTGCGCCAATTCATTGGGCGGCTGTTATGGATCCACCGGCGCCTTGTCGATCAATCCGCTCACAAGCCACGAGTGGTTTCATGAATTTCCGATGATCACCAACCGAGACATTGTTCAGGCTTTCGACAGGCTGCGCGAAAATCTCGGCCTGACGAAAATCCATACACTGATCGGTGGCTCTCTCGGCGGGCAACAGGTTTTGGAATGGGCTATTCATAAACCCGATGTCTTCGAACGGATCATCCCGGTAGCATGTAATGCATTCCATTCGCCGTGGGGTATCGCGATCAACGAAGCGCAACGGATGGCAATCGCGGCCGATCCCACCTGGATTGAAAAGGATGCACGGGCCGGCGCCGAAGGAATGAAAGCCGCCAGGGCGATCGCCATGGTGTCGTTCCGCAGCTACGAGATCTACAACAAGAATCAGCCTGAAACGGCTTCGGAGAAACTCGAAGGATACCGGGCCGCATCGTACCAGAAATACCAGGGCACGAAGCTGGCCAACCGCTTCAATGCTTTTTCATACTGGTCGTTGCTCAATGCCATGGACAATCACCATGTCGGGCGTGGAAGGGGAGAAGTAACCGAAGTGCTTTCTACCATTAAAGCGAAAACACTCGTGATCGGCGTAAGCAGCGATTTACTGTTTCCGGCGTCGGAACAGAAGTACCTGGCCGCTCACATCCCGGGCGCTCAATTTGAAATAATTAATTCGCCGTATGGTCACGACGGATTTCTTGTAGAGTTTGAACAATTCAGGGAACTGATAAGAAAATTTTTAAAGGTTAAAGAGAATATTCTGTTATGAGCAAAATTTTGAACTTAGGTCTGTTTGGATTCGGTTGTGTCGGCCAGGGCCTGTATCATGTGTTGCACGAGACGCACGGCGTGAAGGCAGCGATCAAAAAGATATGCGTTAAGCACGGCGATAAGAAGCGACCGATCGATTCCAGCTTTTTTACATTGTCGAAAGATGAGATCCTCAACGATCCGCAGATCGATGTTGTAGTAGAGCTCATCGACGACTCTGAAGCAGCATTCCTGATCGTGAAAGAAGCGCTGTCGAAAGGCAAGGCCGTTGTTACTTCGAACAAGAAGATGGTAGCCGAACATTTCCAGGAGCTGTACGATCTTCAACAGAAATACAACCAGGCGGTGTTGTATGAGGGGGCGGTATGCGGAAGTATTCCCATCATTCGTAACCTGGAAGAATATTATGACAACGATCTCATCTCGAACATCGAAGGGATATTCAACGGCTCGACCAACTACATTCTCACTGAGATCTTCGACGGCCGCAAGAGTTATCATGAGGCGTTGAAGAAAGCACAGGAACTTGGTTTTGCCGAGAGCAATCCCGACCTCGATGTGAAAGCATTCGACCCGAAGTTTAAGCTGGCCATCGCGATCGCCCACACATTCGGTGTGTTTGTGAAACCGGATCTCATCGTAAACTTCGGTATCGACAAGATATCCGATGTAGATCTGAAATATGCGCGTGAGAACGGCTACACGATCAAGCTAATCGCGCGGGCATTCAAAGAAAAAAATAAAGTGTACGGCCTCGTTGCGCCCCAGTTCATCGAGACGACGCACCTCCTCGCCAATGTGCGTTACGAATACAATGCGGTTCTCGTACAGGGCGCATTTGCGGAGAAGCAGATATTCGTCGGGAAAGGTGCGGGAAGCTACCCCACCGGCTCCGCGGTGCTGTCGGACATCTCCGCCCTCACGTACGGATATCGTTATGAATACAAAAAGAGACTGCAGGACCACCTCTCTTTCTCCAACGACGCCACCGTGAACGTGATCGTTAGCTTTACCGGTGAAAAGGTAAAGCCCACGGATTTTCTCGCGTTCAGCGGAGGATACAAAGGCAATGGTCACCAGTTCCTTCGTGGGTCGGCCAGCCTGCAGAAACTTCGTGAGTGGGCCACCGATCCGGGCGTCAGCGTTATCCTCGACGCCGACACCAAGATCACCCCCGTGCAAGTATCTGAAAAAGAGGAAGTTACAGTAGCGTAATAGCGGGGGACTTTCACGTACGGCTCCTGTCTCCTGACTCCGGTCTCCTGACGCGTGCCTCCTGTCTACTTACTACTGGCTACTTACCACTTTTCCAATATATTTGTGATCCAGTAAACGTCTTCTGTATTTTATGCTCATTGCTTCTTCGATCGTCGCTTTTACGATCATCATTCTGTTGTTGGTCGTGCTGTTGCTCTTCGCTCAGAAAAGCCTTGTACAGTCTGGCCCGGTAAAGATCCTCATCAACGGAGAGCGGACAATCACCGTCTCTGCCGGAAGCTCTCTTCTTTCCACCTTGAGTAACGAAAAGATATTCCTGCCGTCGGCGTGTGGCGGTGGTGGAACGTGTGCGATGTGTAAGTGCGTGGTTGAATCCGGTGGCGGCGACGTACTGCCTACGGAAATGGGTCACCTCACCAGGCAGGAGCGGAAGGAAAACTGGCGCCTGGGTTGCCAGGTCAAAGTAAAACAAGACCTCAACATCAGGGTGCCCGAAGAGATCTTCGGTATCAAGAAATGGGAGTGCGAAGTGGTTTCAAACTATAACGTCTCCACCTTCATCAAAGAATTCGTTGTAAGACTTCCTGCCGGCGAGACATTGAATTTCGAAGCAGGCGGATATATCCAGATCGATGTTCCTGAAATAACGGTCGACTTCAAGACGATGGACATCATGCCTCATCCCGAGCTCGGCCACAAACCCGACGTTTTCCAAAGCGACTGGGATAAGTTCAAGCTCTGGGGCCTGAAGATGAAGAACGAGGAACCGATCTTCAGGGCTTACTCGATGGCCAATCATCCTGCCGAAGGAAACATCGTGATGCTCAACATCCGTATCGCTACACCCCCGTGGGACCGCGCGAACAACAACTGGATGGATGTCAACCCCGGTATCTGTTCATCGTACGTGTTCGGAAGAAAGCCCGGCGACAAGGTAACGATCTCAGGTCCTTACGGTGAATTCCATATCAACAAGACACAACGCGAGATGGTCTACATCGGCGGTGGTGCCGGCATGGCGCCTCTCCGTGCCCAGATATTTCACCTGTTCCATACAGAAAAAACAAACCGCAAAGTTTCATACTGGTATGGCGGACGATCAAAAAAAGAATTGTTCTACGTCGATCACTTTCAGAAGATCGAAAAACAATTTCCCAATTTTAAATTCTACATCGGTCTTTCTGAGCCCCTACCGGAAGATACATGGAAAGTGAAGAAAGATCTGAATGATCAAGGCGGTGATGGGTACACGGGTTTCATACATAAGTGTTTGTACGATAACTACCTGGCGAATCACCCTGCGCCGGAAGATGTTGAATACTATCTCTGCGGACCGCCTCTCATGAACGCCGCTGTTTTGAAGATGCTGGATGATATGGGGATACCGAAGGAGAATGTGAGGTTTGACGATTTTGGCGTATAGATCGTTGTTGGTTATTCGTTGTTCGCGGACCCGAGAAGAGTTGAGCTAACCAAAAAATGGATTTAACGATATTCTTCTCCCCGATAGATGACGCCGTTCACGCGGACGCCGTCAGCCAGAGCTGCTTCTTCAGAAACATAAAGTCCTTCACGGAAAAAATGCCCGACTACCACGGGGCTCACATCGCGATCTTCGGCGTGAAGGAGGAGCGTGGTACCTCCAATAATTTCGGCTCGGGCAAAGGTCCCGACGAGGTTCGAAAAAAACTCTATCAACTAAAGAAAGGAACGGGTATCTACAATATCGTGGATCTCGGTAATCTCAATACAGGTATCGACCTCGAAGAGACATACGTGAGAGTAAGTGAGATCTGCCGCATGTTACTCGAGGCGAATGTGTTGCCTGTCATCATCGGTGGTACTCATGATGTGGATTACGGCCAGTACCGCGGCTATCAAGATCTCGAAAAGCTGGTCAGTCTTTTGAACATCGACGCGTTTCTTGATCTGGAGGACGTTCGCGAGTCGCTGCCCGCGCGACAGCATATTCACAAGATCCTTCTTCACGAGCCCAATTACCTTTTCAGCTATACGCATCTCGCGCACCAGCTGTATTTGATCGACCCCAATGCTGCGTCGATACTCGAGAAATTGTATTTCGAAGCATACAGGCTCGGCTCCATTCGCCAGAACCTGACGGAGATGGAACCCGCCGTTCGCAACGCCGACATGGTTTCGTTCGACATCACTGCAATACGATCGGCCGACGCTCCCGGCAACATCAATGCCCAGCCGTTCGGGCTCACCGGCGAAGAAGCGTGCCAGCTATGTTGGTACGCAGGACAAAATGAGAAACTAAGTTCCATCGGTTTCTACGAATACAATCCCGAATACGACGACAACCACAAGAAGACCGCGTCCGTCATCGCGACAATGATCTGGTATTTTGTGGAAGGGTTTTATTACCGCAAGAAGGAAGCGAATTTCAAGAGTAACGATTTCATTAAGTACAGTGTGTCGATGCCTACCGATCCGGAGGTGATCGTATTCTATAAAAGTAAGTTCACCGAGAAGTGGTGGATGGAAGTGATGCCGCAGACCGCTGGAAAATATCCCCGTAACAGTATTGTGCCGTGCAGCTACGGCGATTACCAGACGGCAACGAAAGGGGAAGTGCCGGAAAGGTATATCAGTACGCTAGCCAAACTCTTGTAATTACACAACAATCCCTAAAACTTCATCATTCAGTGTCGGGTGTTCGGTGTTCGGATATTCCGATAATCGCAACACCGAATGTAGAAGTTTCTCAAGGCTCCGAATTGTATTTTCGGTATAGCACATACAACGGGTAAACTAGTACCAACAACGTAGATCCCAGCACCACCAGCGGGTGACTCGGTTCCTGCAGTGCCATTGTCGCGCTTATCGATTTATCAATATTACTCGCTCCGATCAGCGACACCGCCAGCATGATCACTATCAGGATAATATTATACCTGCTTCCGTGAGCAAATGATCTTGGCACGATCGACTCATCATTGACGATGATGATCAGGTAGAACGTGATCAGCGGAAGTATCAACCCATTCAATGCCTGGACGGCAAGTATCACCGGTATCGGTTTCACACCCGAGATACCGAAGAAAAATCCCGTGAGCAGAACCAATCCCCACACTATTCTTATTTTCCATTTTCCCGTGAAGCCAAATACAGTCGTTGCAATAACCGACGCCGCAAACGGCGATGTGATCGCCGAAGAAAAACCTGCAGCAAACAAACCAAGCGCGAGAGCATACGCTCCCCATGCGCCCACCTGTTGCGACATCGCCATTGCGATTTCCTCGAATGAATTGAAGCTCTTGATCGACAGACCCGCCATGAGTATCGCAGCCGTGATCGCACCACCGATCGCCACGGATATCGAAAGACCAACCCGCATCAGCGGCACTGTCTGACCCTTGCTGATGCCCGCACCGATAAAAATGTTGTAAGGAACTATCGTCGTACCGATCAACCCGAGTACGATCATTTCTGAGCCCGGCGGAATGACCGGTGTTATCGTAGAGACCGCCAGGTTGGCGAAGTTAAAATCCTGTGAGAACGCCAGCGCTGCGAAAGCAACACCCATAATGATCACCAACAACATCATCAGGTTGGAGATCCAGTCCTTGTCGCCCCTGTACCAAAGCACCGCGCCCGACACCGCCGTTACGATGATCGTGAGCACTGTATTCGACGCGCCCGTCAATAAGTTAAGTCCCGCAACCGCACCCAGGATGTTTCCCGCTTCGTATGCTGCGCATCCAAAGACAACGCTTCCACCAACGATCCATTGAAGCAACTTTCCATTTATCGGCCCGAATTTTTTCAGCAAAGATTCACCAAAGGTCATCCCACTCGCGATCGTTATCCGCGCCGATAGCTCCTGCAAGGCAATACATCCGAAGGTGGCAAACGTCACCGTCCACAAAAGTGTAAGTCCGTAGTTGGAACCCGCCGTTACCGCCGTAGTTACCGTCCCCGGGCCAATAAAGGCTGCCGAAATAACCGACCAGAGAATGACGCTGGAGAGGGTGGAAGGCGGTTTTTTCATGGGGCACGCAAAAATAGTAATGTAAGCGTGAAACTTATTTCCCCAATCAAAGTATACAATTAGGAATTTTGATCTATGCGAGGAACAAATCTGGGTGAATTCGAAGAAGTCGTCCTGTTGTCGGTGGCCATTCTGGCCGACGATGCCTACGGGAACGCTATCAAAAACGAGATCCGCGAGAGGCTCGGGAGGAATCCCAGCATCGGAGCACTGCATGCTTCGCTGGGGCGGCTGGAAGAGAAGGGATTTCTCGAATCGAAAGAGGGTGAAACCACACCCGAAAGAGGAGGCCGGCGGAAACGATACTACAAAGTGACGAAGGCCGGCGTAAAGGCGATTCAGGAAGTCAAAGACATCCGCGACGGAATGTGGAAGTCCGTACCACGTGTTATCCTCGACCTCAACAAAAGATGACGCGCCCCCAACCACCGAAATGGATCACCTGGCTGGTCGAGAGACTGACCAGCCATCGCGAGGCCGAGGTCATTCTTGGCGACATGGACGAGGAGTACGAATCGAGGTTTGCATCGGCCGGGAAATTCCGCGCTGACGCCGGCTATGCGATTGACTTCGTCAGCCTGTTGATGCACCGTGTACTTGGTAATAAAAAACGAACCCAACGCTCAAGCTCTTTCACCATGTTCAGCAATTATCTCAAAGTCGCTCTTCGCCAGCTTGCCAGGCAGCGGCTTCATAACTTCATTAACATTACCGGTTTGGCGGTGGGACTGGCCGTTAGTTTCCTCATAAGTCTGTTCGTAGTGCACGAAATGAGCTACGATCAGTTTCATACCAAAGGCGATCGCCTCTACCTGCTGCCCATGACCTGGAAATTCGGGGGGACACAAGTATCAATCGTGGGGACGACAGCAGCAGCGGGTCCGGTCATGCAGGAAATGTTTCCTGAAATCGAGAAGTATGTGAGGATGACAGATCATCCAATGGTTTTTATATTGGATCAGGGTGCGGTCGAAGACCGTGAGGTCGCCGCTGCCGACAGTACTTTCTTCGAAGTGTTCTCGTTCCCGTTGATCGCCGGCAATCCGAAAACGGCCCTGAAACAACCATACTCACTGGTACTTACCGAGAAAGCCGCCATCAGGTATTTTGGCGAGGGCTGGAAAAACAAAGACCTGTTGTCGAAGACTCTGGTCGCACAAAACGGCAAGCCTTACAAGATCACCGGTATTGCCAAGGACCCGCCGGGGGAATCTCTCACGCGTTTCGAAGTATTGCTATCGATGAATTCACTCAACCCGTCGGAGATCGAGCCTAATTGGGATCGAAGCTCGATGACCACATACGTCCTTCTGGCAGAGAATGCTTCGGCAGCGGACATCGTGTCCAGGATCCCGGAGCAGATGAGGAAGAAATACGGAGGAGAGTGGCTCAACGAAAGTGTGGAGATGGACCTTGTCCCGGTAAAAGATCTGTATCTCCGTAATCCGAAGTACATCGGCCTTGGCGAAGCCAGTGACATCAAGTATGTGTATATTTTTTCGGCGATAGCTGCACTGGTCCTCGTTATTGCAATCATCAATTACATGAATCTCTCTACAGCCCGGTCGATGGAACGTGCGAAAGAAGTTGGAGTACGGAAGGTCGTTGGTGCCGTCCGTTTAGAATTGTTCTGGCAGTTTATCAGCGAGTCGATATTTGTTTCTTTCATTGCGATCGTCGGTGCGGTAGGGATCGCATACCTGATGTTGCCTTTATTCAACAAGATTTCCGGTAAGTCCCTGGTTATCGATTTTACCCAGCATCCGGGATGGATCGGCGTACTCCTGGCCACCTGGCTGGTCATCAGCCTGCTCGGCGGCGCATATCCCGCGGCCGTTCTATCATCGTTTCGGCCAGCGAAGGTCCTAAAGGGAAAAATTGGTTCTATGGGATCGGGTGCGCTGTTAAGGAAATCACTCGTCGTGTTACAGTTCAGTGTTTCTATTTTCCTGATCGTGTGCACACTTACGATCAATGATCAGCTCACGCACATGGTGAACAGCAAGATCGGTATCGACAAGGAGCAATTGATCACTATTCCCCTCGACAGCATTAGCAGGAGGCAGATTGAGTCCCTTCGTACGGAGCTGGCGCCGGTCGCCGGCGTGGAGCTTATCACTTCGATGAGCAGCAACACGCCCGTGAGTATCAGCTCGAAGTCAACCGTAGGCGGCAGTGACGTCGGAGAGGAACGGGTGATGGTTTACAACGTCGGTGTTGATCCTGAGTTCGTGAAAGCGATCGGGCTCGACGTGGTTTCCGGAACCGACTTTTCACGCGATGTCCCGAAAGACACCACTTGGGAATTCCTCGTCAATGAATCGGCCGTAGGGTTCTTCGGCTGGACAAAAGAAGATGCCATTGGGCGGAGGCTAAGCATGTGGAACAGAGACGGCGTGGTGAAGGGAGTCGTCCGGGATTTCAACTTCGCCCCATTGCATAAAGCCATCGAGCCCCTGGTGATACATTCGGGCATGAACAACACGGGATACATTGGAAGGCTTGTCGTTCGCATACACGGCGACGATTTTGAAGCCATTACATCGGCCATCGAGGAACGGTGGAAGAAAGTTGTGCCGTCATCTCCATTCTCGTTCTATTTCGTCGATAAGCAGTACGATGATCTTTACCGGTCGGAGACTACTCTAAGCAGCATTATGAACGTGTTCTCCGCACTGGCGATCTTCATCGCGGGGCTTGGACTATTCGGACTCGCATCGTACACGATCATGCAGCGCACGAAGGAGCTCGGTATAAGAAAAGTACTCGGTGCCAATTTATCGGGACTGGTAATGGTCGTATCAGGGGGCTTTGTGCGATTGGTGACAATTGCATTTATTCTTGCCGTGCCCGTTAGCTGGCTTGTCATGAACAACTGGCTGGAGAATTTCGCTTATCCGGTGAGCTTCAATTGGGTAATTGTGATTGGCTCCGGCGCCATGGCGATAGCAGTGGCGTTCAGCACTGTGTTGTACCATGCGTTCGAAGCAGTACGAGTGAATCCTGTAAATAGTTTACGAAGCGAATAGCACTCCCGACATCTAACGGGATGCAGTAGAGTCATACCCCAAGGACACCCCAAAAGCGTGGTGTGCTTGCCCTTCCATACACCATTCAGGTGATTTACCGGGGTTCGGCAACGCCAGACCTTTACATGTGCTTAACACAAAGGGTTTGTAGCGGATGACCTGCCGTTGTGTTAACGATGATATCGTTAAACTAAACTTAATCAGATGATGAAGAAAATTCTACTATGCGCAGTGGTCTTTATCTCCTTTTTACAAGGAGTACAGGCGCAGCAGAGAACGGTGAGCGGAAAGGTGACTGCCCTCGATGACGGCACGACCCTTCCTGGCGTCAACGTTGTGGTAAAGGGGACCGCCAATGGAACCGTTACCGATGCAAATGGAGGCTATACTATTTCCTTTAGTGAGCCAAATGCCGTGTTGGTGTTCTCGTTCGTAGGTATGGAAACGAAAGAGGTTGCCGTAAGCTCAAACGCTACGGTGGATGTCCAGCTCGGAATGGATGTTACACAGCTCAATGAAGTTGTGGTGAATGCGATGGGTGACGTGGTTCCTAAAGACAGGCTTGGGTCGGCACCCTCGACCGTGTCCGGAACAGCGATCATTTCTTCGGGTGAAACCGGTATCCTGAATGGTCTTGCCGGGAAAGCCCCCGGCCTTAACCTTACCAGGAACGGTGGCGACCCCGGCGCCGGCTCGTACATCCAGATCCGCGGACAAAGCACCATCAACGGAAGCGTACAGCCTCTTATCGTGATCGACGGCATGCCGATGTTCAACACGTTCCAGGACAATGGAAACCAGGTCGATGGCGTTCAGCAACAGTCAAGGCTGAACGACCTCAACCCGGAAGACATCGCTTCTGTTGAAGTGATCAAGAGCGCTTCGGCAGCCGCACTGTGGGGAAGCCGCGCAGCCAACGGCGTGATTGTGATCACCACCAAGAAGGGCATGAACTCCAAGGGGAAGATCAACGTCAGCTACAGCGGTACTCTTTCCTTCGACCAGGTGAATAAGGTTCCGGAATTGCAGAGGACCTTTGGCCAGGGAGGGGACGGAGCATACGTCTATAACACACCCCGCAGCTGGGGCGACAAGATCTCCGAGCGTTCAGGCGGACAGGATACTTACATCACTTCAGGCGCTGGCTACACAGGGTATACCCAGTTTGCGGATGGCACTCAACGTTATCGCATCAGCCAGAAGAATTCCACTGAAACGTACGATCACGGCAAAGAAGCCTTCCAGACAGGACACTTCCTGGAGAACAACATCAGCCTCAGCGGTGGTAACGAGCGCTCGAACATTTTCGCGAGCTATTCCAATCTGAACCAGGAAGGTATCGTGATGAACAACAGCAATTACAAACGCAACACCGCGCGCGTCAATGCATCGACCATGCTTACCGATCGCATCCAGTTGGCGGCGAACATGTCGTTCTCAGGTGTGTCCTCTAATCGTATCCAGCAAGGATCCAATCTTGGTGGTATTTTCCTCGGAGGTTTGAGAACTCCTCCCGATTTCGACAACTCGTTTACCGAAGGGACTTACTTCAACGCAGAAGGCGTTCCTACTCTGAACAAACAGGTGTCGTTCAGGAACACAAACGGGTCGGCCGGAAATTCTGGCTTCGACAACCCGCTTTGGACGATCAATCACAATAAGAACACGTCTACTGTAAATCGTGTGCTTGGTAACATCGAACTGAACTACGAATTGACCGACTGGTTGACTCTGAAGGGTAACGTTGGAGTAGATTCATATTCCGACAGGCAAACAGAGTTCGTCAACGCCCAGTCCGCAATCCTGCCAGGCGGTGCTTACACGGAACAGGTGATCACCGAAGCGCAGTGGAACACCAACCTGTATGCAACCGGTAAAAAGAGGTTTTCCGACACGTTCGGGGGATCGCTGGTAGTCGGTTTCAATTACAATAACCGCCAGTTCAACCAGACCGGCGCCCAGGGTGTTGGCTTCATCGTTCCCGATGCTCCGCCGAATTTCGGTAACACGGATCCCAACAATCGCATTCCGTTCAACCTTGCTACCACAATCAAGACTGCGGCGAGCTTTGCAGACCTGAATGTGGACTTTGCCAACCAGGTCTTTATCAACCTTACCGGACGTGCAGAGAGCTCTTCGACTTTCGGCCCCGAAGCGAAAAGCTTGTTCCTGTATCCTTCCGCCAGCGTGGCCTGGCAGTTCACCCAGCTGATGGCAAACAAAAGCCTCCTGAACTTCGGTAAGTTCCGCGTGTCATACGGTGTTGTTGGTCGTCAGCCAGACCCGTACCTGAATAAAACACTTTACAACACGACGTCATTCGTCGAGGCGTGGGGTGGTACGCTGACCGGCGGACAGTACAATGGCGGATACTCGGTATCGACAACTGTTGGAAACCCGGTCATCCGGCCCGAACGCAAGCATGAAGTGGAGGGTGGTTTCGACCTGCGCTTCCTGCAGGATCGTGTGAGCGTGAGTGCAACCGCTTTTTACAACAAGACAACAGATGTTATCCTTCCCGTCAACGTATCGCCTTCGACGGGTTATGCAAACACAGTGGCTAACGCTGCGTCGATCGAGAACAAAGGTCTTGAATTCGTTGTCGAGCCTACATGGGTTAAAACTTCCAGTGGGTTTACGTGGAGCACGAGCTTTATGTGGTCGAACTACCGGAACAAAGTGCTTAGCCTGAGCGGCGCTGAATCTGTATTCCTCTCAGGTGGAGGTTTCTCCGACGGGTCGTCACGTGCAGTGGAAGGAAAACCTCTCGGCGTTCTTTGGGGAACTTATTACGATCAGAGGGAAGACGGCAGCTATGTTCTCGACGAGAACGGTTTCCCGAAGCTGGCTCCCGGCGAAGGCGTTATCGGTAACCCGAATCCCCAGTACAGGATGAGCATCGGTAACACACTACGCTTCAAAGGATTGAGTTTGTATGCATTGTTCGACATGCAGGCGGGCGGACAAATGTGGAATGGTACCCGTGGCGCACTGGTGAACTACGGAACAGCGAAAAGTACTGATCAAGAAACAACAATCAGCGCGAACGATGCCGCCACTATTAAAACATTCGACGGATCGACCATTGCCGATGCGGGCCGCGCTACGCAAAATGGGGATGGTACTTATACTTTCCGCGGTACAGTTGGTAACTATGGCGGAGGACAAGTCGCGCTCGATCAGGCATGGTACACGGCAACGGGTGGCGGCTTCAACGTAAACGGACCTTTTGTCGAGAAAGCAAACTGGAGCCGTCTTCGCGAGGTTACTCTCAGTTATGCGTTCAACGGCGCGAGCTTCAGGTCGGCTACAAGACTGCAGGGCATTACCATTGGTATCACAGGTCGTAACCTGGCATTGTGGACGCCTTATTCCGGTATCGATCCTGAAACCAACCTTACCGGTGCAAACAACGGTCGTGGTATCGATTACTTCCAGAATCCCAATACCAAGTCGATTCTCTTCAAGTTGACCATTACCTACTAATTGAAAACACACATGAAAATTTTATCTATAAAATCAGCAGTATTCGTGGCATCGGCCATGATGCTGGCCTCGGGGTGTAACGAGCTCACCGAGGGTTACTCCACTGATCCCGTCAACATCACGGACCCTTCGGTTATCGCAACCGGTTCTTTCCTGACAGGAGCGCAGGTGGGACTGATCGGCGCATACGAAGGTGATATCAACCGGCTTGTCGGTATGTGGAGCGGTTACTTCAGCGGCGAAGACCGGCAGTATATCGGCTTGAGCAACTATGGAGTTTCAGGTCGCGATTTCAACGGCGAATGGGCAGCGATCTACGCGTCGGTTCTTAAGAACACGCAGATCGTGAAGAGCAGGGCGCATGTCGAGAAGAATTTCCGCGCGCTCGGTATCGCCCAGGTGATGGAGGCTATGTCTTTTGGACTTGCTGCAGACTTGTGGGGCGACGTTCCGTTTAGCGAAGCCGTTCGGTATCCTGTTATAACCGAACCGAAGTTCGATAACCAGGCGTCTGTTTATAATGCTGTGCAAATACTTCTTGACTCCGCTATTTTGAACCTCGCTACGACTGTTCCCACCGCATATAAAACGTCTCCCGATGTTTTCTTCGGCGGCGACGATGCTGCGTGGACAAAGGTTGCGAATACACTCAAGGCCAGGTATTATCTGCACGTAAGGGATTACGACAACGCCGCCATCTATAGCGATGTTTCGATGGGTATTGATGATCCTTCGGGCAACATGATGGCTCCCCACGGACCGGTATATCTGCAGCAGTTCAATCTTTTCTATTCATTCACTACTTACGACAGGCCAGGTTATATGGGGGCGAATTCATTCGCGCCCCGACTGATCGATCCTGCAGAAGCCGACAGCCGTAACAATGCAAAGACATCGGAAGAAGCGCGATTGAATTACTATTACTACCCTGGCGGTGGATTGAATTTCGCTTCGATCGCTTATGAGCCTAACGTACTCGTCGATTTCGATTGGGGATCCGGTGAAGGCTATGATGGTTTCTTCGGCGCCAACACGTCGTTCCCCATGGTGACTTTCGAAGAGAACACCCTCATCCGCGCGGAAGCACTGGCGAAGACGGGTGACTTTACCGGAGCGCTCGATGCATTGAATGAGCTAAGGTCCTATTATGATAACGGTGGCTACTGGAGCGCCGGCTACGAAGCCGACTTCGACTCGCAATACGATCCATATCTGGCGACCGATTTCCTTCCCGGAGGAATCGAGAATGCCGATGGCGTTGCAAGTATCGACGCGCTGGTCCGCGAGGTCATAGAAGAGAGATACATCACATTGCTCGGGCAGCTTGAAGGATACAACGACATTCGGCGCACCAACAATTTGTTGGACATACCTATCAAGGTGGGCAGCGCGACGCTACCGCTGCGCCTGCTGTATCCGCAGTCGGAACTGAACACAAATAATAATGTACCTACTGTGGGGTTGTTCGATGCCACTCCGGCAAACACGACGCCGTATTGAAATAAAAAGGGCCGCGTAAGCGGCCCTTTTCTTACTTAGTTGTAATCGCTGATTATCGGCGAGGAGACGTAATGCTCCTGCAACGCCACCCTGACGACCTCCGATTTGGAGTTTACCTTCAGTTTCTTGTAGATATTCCGGATGTGCGTTTTGGACGTCTCTTTCGAGATGTTCAATTGCTTTGCAATGAGCACATATGAATTGCCCTGAGTGATGAGCCTCAACACCTCTGTCTCGCGGCTGGTGAGCGGCGAAACCCTGGATATCTGGATCGACTCGATGATCATACGTGCAATAAACGGACTTAAAGGCGAGCCGTGACTGCTTAGCTCGTCGAGATAGGAGATGAAATGATAAACGCATTCGCTCTTCAGCACGTAGCCATCGGCGCCGGCACTAAGAGCATTGAATACTTTCGCTTCATCCAGCGGGTCAGCAACGATCAAAATATCGGTTTGGGGTAAGATCTTCTTGATTTTCGTGATCGCTTCCTGTCCTTTCATGCCCGGGAATTCGATGTTCATCGCGATGATATCCGGGAAATCATCCTTGATGTTCTTAAGAGCTTCTTCACACTCACGGTACATGCTCACTGTAGTGTAGTTTGACGACGCATCGACCAAACTTCCCAACAATTCCCTGAGCTTCGATTCAAACTCAATGACTACAACTCTCTTTTTGATCTTGTGCATAATGATTTTAGAATGTATAACTGCGGTACAAAATGCACAAAACAAATACCTAATTATGGTATAGAATTGCTGTCTCTCCGCTAATGGTAGAAATTGGTGTCAGACGTTGTGGATTATCACTTTCTTTTGCCATTGATCCCAGTAAAACAGGAAATCACTACATGAGTGGTAAAAAATGCGGGAATACTTGTAGAAATAGTTCCTTAAGAGTGTCTAAAAAAAGTTACCCGAGTCAGTATTTGTATCCCCCCAATTGTGTGATAATCAATTAATGAAAAAAGGGCCCCCGTCTCGCGACAGGGAACCCTAACCTCACCTCACCACCTATTTCTCCCAACTCAAGTTCTTAGACTTCGCGCGTTCTTTGATCGATTTGATCATCGACGCGTCGAGCATCGCATCCTTGTCTTCTTTCGAAGTATTGGCATCGATATACGATTGCCTGGTGACACTCAACTCCTGGATCTTTTTCTGAATGTTCTTGCGCTCGGTGGCTTTCTTTTGGACATACTCCTTACGCTGTGCGACACTCATTCCCTTCATTTCTTTCGGGAGCTCTTCGTCTTTCGCTTTCTCTACTGCCTTGTCGTCCGAGCGTAAGGCGTCCACAAGGTCCCAGGAAGAATTGGTGTAAGCGTGACCGCTCTTCGAAATGGCGCGTTCGGCTTTGTTTGCCTTACCATACGATTCGGCGTTGACGTCTTGTGACAACTGCATTTCTTTCTTGCTGGCGCCGCTCGACCCATAGTACACATAAGTGTCATTCAACTGGTTGTTCAGTGCGTCGATTTTATCATCATACGGGGTGGCGACATACACCGTCTTACGATCTTGCTCGATACTCATATAAGTTCCACCGGTGATCGTAGCGCCGCTCTTCCAATCGGTCTCAACGCCTTCACTGTAAGGACCGCAAAAGATCGTGTTCACGACTACATCTTTTTCTTTTGCCAACGAGCAGGCTACCCTGTAAGGGATCTCGCCTTGAGTGAAGGGTTCGTTGCCTGCGATGAAGATCATCTTCAGGTCTGCATTCGAAGCCGACCATTCGAGCTCATCGAGGGAAGTCTTGATCACCTGACCGCAGAATTCATTTCCGCCATTGGTACGGAGGGCGAACAGTTTTTCGGAGATCAGGTCGAGGTCGTCGGTGAGCGGACTGACACGGCGGATGTAACCGAGTGTTGCGGGCAAGCCGCTGTTGCCATATTCGTAAAGTGCGATGCGGATCTTCGGGCGGGAACCGTCGTCACAACGTGCACCGGCCAGGTCATTCACGATCTTCCACAGCTGCGACTTCGCCTGGTCGATCAGACCATCCATGCTGTTGCTGGTATCGAGAAGCAGTGCGAGCATGATACTTTGTTTTCCGTCCGGAGCTGCTTCGCGCGGTGCTGCTGCGAATGCCGGCTGAGTGAGCGACAATACGGCAACCGTGACAAGTGCCACCGTCTGTATCGTCTTTTTAATGATGTTGTTTGGGTTCATAGGTGAAATGTTTATTTGATAGATTTTACGCTAAAAAAATCGTTTGGGTACCTCTACTTAGTGAGCGTGCGCCGGGAGCGGGTGAAGCTTTCGAATGACTGAGTGAGAAGGCAAAAACAGCCAAATCGCGCGGATTTGCGTATAATTTAAAGTGCTAACTTTCCCGAAATGACTTTGCGCAAGGCTTTAAGACCCCTGTGTTTGCTTTCAGTGTTGATGCTGGCGGTATCGATATGCTTTGCTCAGAAGGATGAAAACCAGCCAAAAAAATCAGCGCCGTCGCCTTCGAAGCTTAATAAATACAGGAGTCGCGATTCAAGATCGTCCCAGGATCTGAAAAAGGCGTCGGGTAAGGTTGCCGACGACGATGCGGAAGGCGCACTCGATGAAGTTCAGGAAGCCCTTGCGGAAAGTATCGCACAAGGTAATGTGTTCAATGAAGGCAGGTCGTACACATTGCTCGGTGATATCAATGCCAATATATCGGAGTGGAAACTGGCTGTGCAGAATTACGAAAAGGCTTACAATGTCCTGAAGCCTGCGTACGGAACTTCCGATGAGTTCAAGCTTGCTCTGCAGGGACTGGCGAAAGCAAACATGGAATCCGGAAACTACCAGGTGGCGGTTGACAATTATACTGAGGTGCTTTCGCTGAAAGTAAGCGAAAGTGAGCGGCGTCGTGCGGAGCTGGAGCTGGCGGAGGTGTATTACCGCATGGGTAACTACGAAGAATCACTGAAGATAGCTGGAACTATTCCCCAGGGCAGGAGCGTATCGGGTGACCCCGAGCTTCAGTCGCAGTACCAAAACCTGATGGCCAAGAACTATGCGAGGAAGAACGACTTCGATAAAACCAGAGGGTATCTCGACAGCTCACGGAATACGTTACGATTATCGGGAGGCGGCAATGCAGCACCCACTCAGAATGCCATTGTTCAGATGGAGTCGGCTAAAGAGGATGTTGCAGGCGCTCTTCGCGAACAAAAACGCTACGAAGAAGAGATCACGCTCAGGAACCAGTCTATCGAGTTCAACCTGGATAACAATAATCTCGCGGAAGCAACTAAAGACAAGCTCGAGCTGAGCAAGACGCTCGAAGCAAAAGGTGACCGTTCCGAGGCCTTAAAGGAGTTGATCGAAGCCGCCGCGATCGCCGACACCATCGACGATCCGCACGACCAGGCAAGTGCATACTTGTCGCTGGCCGGGTTGTATGAAAGGAACGGTCAGAACAACAACGCACTGAATGCCTATCGCAAGTACAGTGAGGCCGTGCAACGGTCAGAAGCCCAACTGACTGTAAAAATGGAAGAACGCGCCAGGATCATTCGCAAGCAGAGTGATATCGAAGAGCTGAGCAAGGAACTGTATGTCGACCGTAGTGAGGACAACGCACAGAAGGCGATGATCCAACGGCAATGGTTTGTGATCGCGAGCCTCGGTGTGATCATACTCGTGATCGGAGTAATGTCGATCTTCGTTTTCCGGAGTGCGCAATCGAGGCAAAAGGCAAACCAGTTGCTCGCCTTGAAGTCGTTGCGGAGCCAGATGAATCCCCACTTCATCTTCAATGCGCTGAACTCCGTCAATCATTTCATCGCCCAGCAGGACGAGCGCACAGCCAACCGGTTCCTTTCGGAGTTCTCTCAGCTGATGAGACTGGTTCTGGAATATTCCCAGGAAGATTTCATTACTCTTCAGAAAGAGCAGGAGATACTGACTTTGTATATGAAGCTCGAGCATTATCGTTTTCGCGATAAGTTCGAATACGAGATTGACATCGATGAATCGATCAATGCCGAATCGATCTCCGTTCCTCCGATGCTCATTCAACCATACCTGGAAAATGCCGTATGGCATGGATTAAGGTATCGCGACACGGTAGGTTTCCTGAAGCTGAGCATGACGCAACGCGACTCTAGACTGCTTGTCACCATTACCGACAATGGTATCGGACGAAAGAAATCCGCCGAGCTGAAGACAGAGAACCAGAAGAAACACAGATCGACCGGATTGAAAAATATCAAAGAGCGGCTGACGATATTGAACACCGTATATAGCACCCATTACGACGTGAAGGTTTCAGACGGTCCTGACGGAGAAGGGACAGTGGTGGAGATCAGTTTACCAGTAACTAATTCGAATAACCACGGTTGATGAAAGCGGTAATAGTCGACGATGAAAAAGACAGCAGGCAGATTCTTGCAAACTACCTGTTGAAGTATTGTCCGGATGTGGATGTGATGGGCTTCGGCGAGTCGGTGGCGACGGGCCTCGATGCCATCAAAAAATTTCAGCCCGACGTGGTCTTCCTGGATATCGAGATGCCCTATGGCAATGGATTCGACCTGCTGGCGAAGGCGGGTGAGATCACCTTCGAAACGATATTCGTTACCGCATTCGACAACTATGCGATACAGGCGTTGAACCAGAGTGCAGCATATTACTTATTGAAACCGATCGACATCGACGAGCTGATAAAGGCTGTCGAAAAGATCAGAAAGGAGCGGAGTAGCGACAACTATGTTCAGCATGCAAAAGTATTGCTGAATAACATCGACAAGAGCGCTCCGCAAAAGATCATGCTTCCGACAATGGAAGGTTTCGAGATCGTGAATATTACGTCGATCATATACTGTGAGGCCGTGGATAATTTTACTCGTTTTCATTTTGAGAAAGGACAACCGCTGATGATCTGCCGGACGCTGAAGTATTTTGAGGACGTATTGAAAGAACACAAATTCATGCGCATACACCGGTCACATCTCATCAACCCCGATTTTGTGATCCGGTATTCAAAGGGCAAGGGCGGTTCGGTAACCATGAAAAACGACCAGGAGCTTGAGGTTTCACCGGCTAAGAAAGAGGAGTTGCTCGCGCGGTTTGGCCGGTAAATCTTTTCGTTGGAATGGAATTTGAAGACAGCGTTCTGAATGTCGTCGCCATTACTTCAATTTACGTCTTCCGGTATTTTTTGCCCGGACGCCAAGGTCCATATCGACCCATGGCAGCCTGTGGAGCGGGCGATCATTACACATGCGCACAGCGATCACGCGAAAGCAGGCAACAAGCAATACCTCGCCCATAAGGATTCCGAAAGCATTTTACGATTGAGGCTGGGCGACGATATTCAGCTGCAGACTGTTTCTTACGGAGAACCGGTTATTATCAACGGAATAAAATTTTCACTACATCCGGCGGGGCACATCATCGGGTCGGCGCAGGTTCGTGTGGAGCGCAACGGCGAAGTATGGGTAGCCGGCGGCGATTACAAAATTCAGGATGACAACTTTAGCGTTCCCTTCGAGGTCGTCCGGTGTCATACTTTCATTACCGAGTCGACCTTCGGATTGCCGATCTACAAGTGGCCGGTTCAAAAGCTGGTGATGGACGAGATCCTCGAGTGGTGGAAGCAGAACCAGGTGGAAGGCAAAGCCAGTGTGCTGATGGGATATGCGTTGGGCAAGATGCAGCGCTTGATCGTGAACCTTCAGCCTTTCCCGGGACCGGTGTTTGCCCATGGCGCAGTGTTCAATGTGAACCAGCGCCTTCGTGAGGCCGGAAGTGATTTGCCTTTTATCGCATTCGCGAGCGACATCGAGAAGAAGGAATTTAGACATGCGTTGGTGCTCGCCCCGCCATCGGCGGCAGGTTCTTCATGGCTTAAGCGCTTCGAACCGTATTCAACGGGCTTTTGCTCGGGCTGGATGGCCGTCCGCGGCGGGAAGAACCGGCGTGCTATCGACAGGGGGTTCGTGTTGTCGGATCATGCCGACTGGAATGACCTGAATGTTACGATCCCTGAGACGGGAGCCGAAAGGGTTTTTGTTACACATGGTTTTACGGATGTATTCGCGCGGTGGCTGAATGAGAAAGGCATCGAAGCGCACGAAGTGAAGACCGAGTACGGTGACGAGCAGGAAGAGACAAATGCGGAGACGATCGGATGAAGCGCTTCACAGAACTTTTCATCCACCTGGATCGCACCAACAAGACCAACGAAAAAGTCGAGGCGTTGAAGTCGTATTTTCTTACCGCCCCGGATGAAGATAAGATCTGGGCATTGGCGGTATTCACGGGGAGACGCCCGCCATCCGTGTTCAAACGGGGACAGCTGCATGAGTGGGCGATGGAGCTTGCGGGTATACCCGAGTGGCTGTTTAGGGAGAGTTACGGCAGCGTTGGTGATCTTGCCGAGACGATCTCGCTCATTCTGCCCGTGTCGCCATCGTCGGGCGAGCGAACTTTGAATGAATTATTCACGTCGCTGATCGATCTAGGGAAAGCGTCTGAGCAGGAGAAGAAAGATTTCCTGGTGAACACGTGGCGCCAGCTATCGCCATACGAAGTTTTTGTGTTCAACAAGTTGCTGATGGGCAGCTTGCGAATAGGTGTATCCGCTACGCTTGTAATACGCGCGATAGGCGAAGCGACCGGGCAAGACCCGGCAGTCATCACACATCGTATCATGGGCCAATGGGACCCGGTGACGACGAGCTTTAACGATTTGATCCATTCTAAGAATTCTGCCGATGAGCTTTCGAAGCCTTACCCGTTCTACCTCGCTTACGCGATCGAAGGCTCTCTGGAAGATCTGGGTGAAGCCCACGAATGGTTTGCGGAGTGGAAATGGGACGGCATACGATCGCAGGTGATCCTGCGCAAGTCGCAACTGTTTGTATGGTCGCGGGGCGAAGAGCTGGTCACCGAT
Source organism: Cyclobacteriaceae bacterium (assembly GCA_035318625.1). GTDB lineage: Bacteria > Bacteroidota > Bacteroidia > Cytophagales > Cyclobacteriaceae > ELB16-189. The sequence continues at coordinate 320,858 of DATHEL010000005.1, read as the reverse complement.
AAATTTCCGGAACTCCACGCGATGAAGAACCCGTTGCCGGATGGAACAGTGATCGACGGAGAGATACTTTGTTTCGAGAATGACAGGCCGATGCCGTTCAATGTTTTACAGACGCGCATTGGAAGGAAGAACGTGACGAAGAAAATATTGTCCGAAGCACCCATCGTGTTGATGGGATACGATGTATTGGAATACGACGGCCGGGATCTTCGAAACGAAACACAGGAATATCGCCGGCGATTGCTGGAGCAGATCGCAGCCTCGATAGATCTGCCCGTGTTCCGGCTATCGCCATTGGTGGATTTCCCGACATGGGATGACCTGCGTGCCCAACACAGTCAATCGCGTGAACGAGGCGCCGAAGGTTTCATGATAAAGCGAAAGGCAGCGACCTACCAGGTCGGGCGGAAGAAAGGCGACTGGTGGAAGTGGAAAGTGGATCCGCTTAGTGTCGATGCGGTGCTGGTGTATGCGGCAAAAGGAAGTGGTCGCCGTTCGGAGCTGTTTACCGACTACACGTTCGCCGTGTGGGATAACGACAAGCTGATAACATTTGCAAAAGCTTATTCGGGACTGACCGACGAAGAGATCAAGGAAGTGGATAAATTTATTCGTCAGAATACCCTGGAGAAATTCGGGCCTGTTCGTACGGTGAAGCCGGAACTCGTATTCGAGATCGGGTTTGAGGGGATCAACAAGTCAACGAGGCATAAGTCGGGAATCGCCGTGAGGTTTCCAAGAATGTTGAGGTGGAGGAAGGATAAACCTGTAAGTGAAGCGGATACACTTGAGAATTTGAAGGGAATTTTGGAGCAGTTTGGGTAGTATCTTAAAGCACGTTCCCCAGCTGTTCTTTTATCTTCTCCAGTTCCTCCTTCATCATCACCACCGACCTCTGCATCTCCGCATCGTTCGCCTTCGAACCAATGGTGTTGATCTCACGCCCGATCTCCTGAGCCAGGAATCCCAACTTCTTTCCGTTCGACTGCGGTTCCACCAGGAGTTTCAGAAAATAATTCAAATGTGTCGATAGTCGTACACGTTCCTCGTGAATATCCAGCTTCTCGATATAAAAGATAAGCTCCTGCTCGAGCCGGTTCATATCAATACCCTCGTTCCCTAAGAATTCTTTAAGGTTTCCCTTAATACGGGCGCGCACCCGCTCTATCCTTTGCGGATCGAGCTCTTCCGTCCTCGTCAATCCCGCCTCGATAGCCTTGATGTATAATACCAGCTTTTCTTCGAGCGCCTTGCCCTCCGTGACCCTGAACTGTTCGCACTTCACCAGCGCTTCCGCGATAAGCTTCTGGAGTGATTCCCACAACGCCGGACTCAACTCTTCTTTTCCGCCACCCACGATCACGTCGGGAGAATTCAATGCAAGCTCGAACAAGCCGTCGTAGCTCGCCATGGTCTTGTCAGCAAGTTTTTTCAGTTCGGTATAATAGGCTACGAACAGCGCCTCGTTGTACTGCTGGCGTACTTCTGCCTTGCCAGCCTGCTGCAGATCGATGTTGAGAGTGATCTTCCCGCGCTCGAGCTTGTCGGAAACCATGTTGCGAACTTCCAGCTCCTTTTCTGCGAAGAGGCGAGGCAGACGAAGGCTCAGATCAAAAAATTTGGAGTTTAAACTTTTTACTTCCACCACCAGGTTCAGCTCGTCTTTGTTGAGCGACGCCTGGCCAAAGCCGGTCATCGATTTGATCATAAGGCGCAAAGGTAATAAATGCAGGCGATTGCGAAGCCCATCCCCGCCATACTCACGAGGCCATTGCAGCATAACGACTTTTGGAGGGGTCCCTGACTACCTAATCCTTAGATCATTCATCCCTCAGCACACTCACCGGGTTCATCATCGAAGCCTTCAGTGAATGATATCCTGTAATAAGCGCAGCCAGCAGCAGTACACCTGATCCCGCAGCTACAAATATCCAGCTCGACGGTGTGATCCGCTCCGAGAAATCCTGCAGCCACTTGTCCATCATGAACCATGCGAGCGGCGCGGCGATAACGAAAGCCAGCGTTATCAATTTCACATAGCTTCCCGAGATCAACAAAAGAATATCCGACAGCGAAGCTCCGTTCACCTTGCGGATACCGATCTCCTTTGTCCTGCGCTCCAATGCATAAATGATCATTCCGAGCAAACCGAGTGACGCGATCATGATCGCAAGCCCCGCCATGACAGTCAGCACGTTGCCGAAACGCTGCTGCGTAAGAAATGCTCTTGCGAAAGTCTCGTCGACGAATGTATAAGCAAACGGGGCATCACTAACATTCTTCTTCCATACCGCGCCTATCGAAGCCAGCGTGCTCTCGATGGCCGACGGATCACCGGGCGCCAGTCTCACGACGACGAACTTTTTCGACGGTTGATATATGACTGTGTCTTTCATGTGGAAGATCGCCAGCGGCTCAACCTGATTCAACGAACTCCAGAAGTTGAAGTCGGTCATTATACCAAGTACCTCAAACGCCGCATCGCCATAGTATACTCTCTTACCGATCACGGACTCGTTCAGGTCCCAACCTATTCGCTGGGCTGCTGTTTCGTTGAGAATTACGCCGTTGATATCTGCCGGATTTTCCTTGAGGAAGTTGCGGCCAAACTTGAGCTTGATCCCCAACGTGGGAATGTAATTCTCGTCGCCGCGTGTAAAAGAAAGAGTGAGGGTCTTGTCACTGCCTTCGGCCGTAAAAGAGTCGCCATCCCATATCTGCGGTGGCGCCGACGCACACCACGATGCGTCGATTACTCCCGGGACCGACTTCATCTGGTCGACCAGCGACTCGCCCGCGCTCGTCAGTTCCACGTACTGAACCAACGCAAGGTTCTCTTTATCGAATCCTACGTCTTTCGTGGAAGCAAAGCGGAGCTGCTGGAATACGATCGCCGTACAAATGATCAGTACGATCGATACGCTGAATTGGAACACAACGATTCCATTTTGGAAAAAACTTTTCAACGGACCCCTTTGTGTTTTGCTTTTAATACCATCAACAGGGTTGAAAGAATTCAGGTAAATAACGGGGTAAATACTCGACACCATCGCCATCACCAGGGCAAGAGCAATTCCTCCAGGTATCATGTTAGGATCCGACAACAGGTCCAGACGCAGCCCACGACCCGTCAATAGACTGAAACCAGGAAGCAAGGCCTGTGTAGCTGCTAGCGCCAGCAAGAGCGACACCAGGCAAAATGCTATCGCCTCGAACAAAGCTGTGATCGTGAGCTCACGTTTGCCCATACCCAGTATCTTACGGAGACTGGTGTCTTTCACCCGTCGTGTAAACTGTGCTATCGAAAGATTGGTGAAGTTCACGCACGACAGGAGCACGATAAATACCGAAACGCCGATCAGCGATAACAACACAGTCTTGTTCGCACTGTCCATGGAGTTGCCGTAAATCACTGTCGAGGGTAAATGAAGCTGGGTCATTGGTTGTAAGAACAGCTCCCAGTTTTTTCCGGACTTGCGGAATTCATCCCATGTTGTGTTGAATGCTCTCTGGAGCGAAAGGCCCACGTGTTTCTCCGGGACCTTTGAAAGTTTTTCTGTTACTTCTTGCAGGTTCGCCCCGGGTACCAGCTTTACATATGTTTCGAGTTGCGTCCATACCCAACTCCAACTAAATCTTTCGATTGGATAATTCTTCATCGAAAACAGTACGTTGAAGTTTATGCTGGAATTCTCAGGCACATCCACGACGCCTGTTACCTCGAAGGTCTTGCGTTCCGTTCCTTCTCCAACGAGCACCAACAGCCCGACCGGGTCTGTCTTTCCAAAATAGGCTTCCGCAATTTCTTTCCTGAACACGAGTGTGTTCGCAGTTTGCAATGCTCCACCGGGATGACCGTACACAAATTCAAAATCAAACATCTTGAAGAAGTTCGTGTCGGCCGCAAAGATGAGTTGTTGCTCCAATGCAATTACTTGCTTCGAAGGTGTGGTATAGCTGATCACAAAGTTCCCCGGCGTATGGACACTGGTCATAATTTCGATCTCGGGTATCTCTTCTTTCACGGAAAAAGCTACACCCGGTCCTGTCCTGGCAAACTGCGCAGCACTGTTCTCGCCCCAGATGTACGTCTGGTTCACCCGGTATATCCGGTCGATATCCTTATGAAAATTGTCGAAGCTGTATTCGTGACGAACATAGATATAGATCAGCAACGTGCTCGTGAGGCTCACGCACAATCCGAGCAGGTTCACAATAGAGAAAAGACGCTGGCGGCGGAGGTTTCGTAGAAACAAAAGGAGTGAATTCTTCAGCATGGGAAGCAGGTTTGCCCGTCTTCGACAAGAGTAGTGCCAAGTGACAAAACGGGTCAATTAACGTGAATTATAAAGAATAAATGATCGGAGGCGGTCACAGCCGACCGGAACCAGACGGTTCTCAAACCCCGCCACGCGCAGGTGGTTATAGCTTTTAGAAATCGTAGCCTAACGTGACCATCAGTCTAGGCTCTTTCGTCTGGAAGTTTTCAACAGGCCATGCGACATCGAACTTCAGGTAATAACCCAGCATCACCGAGCGAAGTCCGCAGCCATAGCTGTACAACCAGGGATTGAGGTACTCGTTCAGCTGAACGGTGAACGGTCCCGACACCACTTGTTTCTGACGAACGCTGCCGCCGGAGTTGAACGGCGGGGGTCCGCTCCAGCTGGTTCCGATATCATAGAAACCCACCAGCTGCATGTTCCGGAAGAAGTTTGAAGTCACCGGTCCGCCGGCAAGCGCGCGTATCAGAGGAATACGCAGCTCGGCATTGGCGAGCAGTACATTGTTTCCATACAACGTGGCATAATCGAAACCGCGGAGGTTAGTCGCGAATTCTGTGAACAGGAGGTTGCCGTTGAACGCGCCCGATCGCGATGCCAGCGGGTTGCCGAGACCGGTCGAGTTGATGTGATTTCCAAACCAGTTGTCCATGCCACCGAGGGCATACTGCTTCGGAGCATTTCCGAAAAAGCTTCCGGCAAACCCACGAACGGCGAGCACGATCTCTTTATAGATCTTCTGGTAGTGACGGACATCAGCGGAGAGGTTTGTGAAACTTTGTGTCTTGTTACCCAACGCTTCGAAATGTGTAAACGTGATCTTTCCCCTTGTTCCTTCGATGAGGTTAATGCCTGTCGTGATGCTGTTGTCGTAAACCAGCTCGGCTTTCGAACCGGCATAGAATTGTTGTACCGAAGCAAGGTATGTTGGTGGGGTTGCGGGCACGTTGTTGTCGGGGCCGCGGTCTACGAAACGGGTATAGCCAATGAACGGCTTCACAGTAACGCGGGTCCGCACGCTGAGCGGAAGGGCTGCACCAAACTCGATCTTCTGGAACGAGTACTTCTGGAGGAAACGGGTGGGCGAGTTGGCGTCGCTGAGGTCATGCTGATCCCAGAAGATCACCTTGCGATCGACACGAAGGCTGTAGTCGATGCGATGAGGCAGGTATTGGATCTCTCCGTACACGTCGCCGCTCTTCCAGTCGAATGAAGTCTGTATACCGCCGTAGAACCGGTAGTTCTCGAGCATGTCATTCATCTGCGTTTCGATACGGAGGCTGTAGCTCCGGATCGGATCGACCACGAGGTTGGTGACGAGGTTGTTGTAATTGAATTTGGGTTCGTAGGGGAAGGGTCCTGTGACACGATTGTTGTCGCGGGCCTTCATGTACCGGGTCAGGAATGTTTCGGTCGGCAGTTTGGCCTTCACGGCTTCGTCTTCGAAGGTGTAATCTTCGGTGTTCACTTTTTTCTCTTCCTTCGGAGGAGTGATTGGCGCCGCGGTAACCGAATCTTCCTCGAACTGATAATCGTCTGTATTGATGAGGCTGTCGGCCTTCACCGTGTCTGCTCTGATCGTTTTGTCAAGAGGCGGCTTGGGATTCTCGGGAAGATTGATCGTTACCGTGTCGGACTTCGCTTTCAGCCTGGAGTTAATGAGCTCTTTGATCGACATGCTGCTGTTCTCTTCATGAAGCCTGCGTTCGGTGATCGCCTTGGCCTGTTGTACTTCCTTGCGTCGGGTAGATGGAGTAAACACCTGCCTGTCGGAATTGAAGTTGTTCAGTAAAAAGATCTCGGTCGACATGTTCTTGGCAAGCACCACGGCCAGCGACCGGTGATCGAGGTTGAGATCGTACTCTTCGATGTTTGTATTGAAATTGGTGACCTGGCTGTAGATGCCGTTTGACCGGCTGAACTTGAAAAGGTTCATGATGCCGCGCTGATCGCTGAGGTAGTAAAAAGTGTCCTCATTCACGGCGATGGGACGGATGTCCTTACTGACGGTGTTCGTCACCTTCTGCACCATTTGCTCGGTCGAATCGAGGTCGTAAGTGAAAAGATTGTAGGTGTGCGAAAGATTTCTGTAACCTTTGAATGAAGTGTTGACCGTATCGGTTGTGCGATTAGAGCTGAACACGATGCGGTTTGTATTCGGAATGAACGTGGGATCGAGATCGTCGAAGAGGTCGTTCGTCAGCCTGCGTGTCCTGTCGCGGCGGCTGCTCAATAAGAAAAGATCGTTTTGTCCTTCGGAGTCCGCGCTCAGTACGATCAAACGGCCGTTACCCGAGAAGTCGAAGCTCCTCACGTTGCTGAACTTTTCCAGCTCACGCGGCAGCTTGCTTTTTGTGTTGAGGTCATAGAGCCAGAATACATACCCGCCCTGTTTTACACCGATCACACCGAGTGTATTCGGATCGGCCCAGCTGATCAGCGGCACACGGAAGTCTACATCCTGCTTGATCACTTTCGTCCCTCCCGAGAGTATGGTCGACTCACGTCCATTCTCCAATGATTTCACTTTGATCACGAACGTGCCGCGATCGTTCTCCGCGTAAGCGATCTTCTTGCCGTCGGGACTGATCTTCACAGTAGGGAAGATGGTAGTCTTGTTGTGCCGGGGCGAGAAACGATTCGAGTCTGCAGGCGATATGTAGCTCTGTCCGATCTTTTGCTCCTGTGCTAGATAAAACTGCTTCCAGTCGGCGATCAGTTGACGGAAAGGAACACCGAGCGTGATCAGCACACTTTTTTGTTCGTTGCGGATCACACGCGTGTAGTTGAGAATATTCGACACGCTGCTCTTTCCGTACTTCTCGACCACGTAGTTCCAGATTGATTGACCAACCAGCCCCGCTTCGGGACCTTTCAGGCGAAGCGCACGATTCACTTTCTTGGTCACTACCAGCTGACGAATGTAATCGTCCATCTCGTTGCTCCAGCCTTTCGCTGCATACAACGATGCTCCTTCGATAAACCATTCGGGTAGGTTCAACAGCACGGCATTCTGGAACATGTCTTTCAACGTCCCGCCGAACATCATCTCATTCACCATGAGATCTGACATCTTGTAGATAAGCTCTTCTTTGAATTCATCCAGGTTGCCGGGGTGGGCGATCTCCACGTAAGGTTGAATGAACTCGGTTTCACCACCGACGTGGAACATGGTTCCGGAGAGACCTACGTTGCTCTGCTGCTTTTCTGTAACGGAATTGTAAAGGAATACTTTAGTCTTGAGGTACGGGGGGTACCCGATGAGGTCCGTGATGCGATCGAACTCCGATTCGAGGTATTGGATAGCCTCCTGCGCGACTTTTCTCCGGTCGTCGTAGTAGTACACATCGAAATTTTCGGAGCTGACGTATTGCCATTTGAATTCCTTGTACTGAATACGATTACGGCCAAAGACCTCCCGGGCCTGTTGGGCTTCTGCAGAAAGGCTAAGAAATATTAAGATTATTGGTACTAAGGACCTGGACATCCAGCGCATAAATCAATCTCGGAACTTCGAATATAACGCATAAAATCGAGTAATATTTAGACGATCGTCAATTTGAAGTCCGTCTTTCAGCGCATCAGAAAGCATGCCCGAACACCAGGGCGCCAGGCTCACTCCCTTGGTCCCCAATCCATTAAAAATCCAGACATTTTTGTGCTCCGGGTGCTGTCCGAGGACAGGTTTCCGGTCGGGCGTTGTAGGACGAATCCCCCAGTTGTGGTGACCCAGGGTGTAAGGAATCGTCAGCAGGGCATCCAGTTTTTGCGTTAGCTGTGTCATGCCGGCTTCCGTAGGGCCGGGGGTGAGATCGTGGCTGTACGTCGAGCCCGCCAGGAAGCTGTTCTCACCCTGCGGTACGAGATAAACGCCGCGATTGAAAATAAACGGCAGGTCTTCCTGCAGCTTGACTTCAAGAGTTTCCCCTTTGAGCGGCCGGATGGGCACCCAGCTAAAGAGTGGATTCTCCAACACGGCGGTGCCTTCACAGAATATTATCGCCTTTGCCTGGGCTCCTTCGCGGGTGATCCCGTCGGCGTCAAATTTTTCCAGGATGTAACTATTCTCTTTCACAAAAACGTTTTTGACTGCCTCCAAAAACTTCACGGTATCGACAAACCCGGACTGCATCAGGATCGCCCCGCCGAATCTATCATTCACAAACGCACCATAACGACTGCCGGTATAAACCTCTTGTAAAAACTCATCCATCCCTGTTTTGATCATCCAGCTGTTTTGTTCTTCAATGGAAAGAAATGGAATGCAGACCGGTTTGGGATGAAAGAATTTCTGGTTCGTGATCTCTTCCGCCTCGCGATAGAATTCATGAAGCTTCGGAAAAAGTTTGCCGGCGTTCCATGTCAGGTTCATGACTTTCCCCGTGACGGGATTGAACAGTCCCGCTGCAACCCGAGAAGCCTGGTGATCGGAAGGTTGGTCGAATATCATCACCTTCTGTCCGCGCTTTCTTAGCCCGAGGGCAAGGGCGGCGCCGGCGAGGCCAAAGCCTGCAATGATGTAGTCGACCCTCATTCGTGTGTCAAAATACTTAAATTTGCAGATGCTCTCGATAGAGATCTTCCCTTTTAATCCCTTCCAGGAAAACACTTACATCCTCTTCGACGAAAGCGGCGAAGCCGTTGTAGTGGATGCGGGCTGCTACGATCGTGAAGAAGAAAAGGAGCTCTCCGGCTTCATCGAATCAAAGAATCTGCAGATCAAGGCGCTTATCAACACGCATTCTCATATCGATCACATCCTCGGAGCATATTATGTGAAAGACAAATACAAAGTGCCCCTTCTTGTCCACCGGCAGGACGAACAGACGCTTCGTACGGGAAAGATCGCCGCATCGATGTATGGTGTGGATCGTTTCACCGAAGTGTTGCCCGACGGATATCTTTCCGAAGACGAGCCGTTTAAGTTTGGCAACCAGTCCTTCGAAGTTTTGTTTCTTCCGGGCCACGCTCCCGGTCATGTGGGGTTCTATCATCGTCAGCAAAAAGTTCTCTTCGGTGGTGACGTTCTCTTTCATCGCAGTATCGGGCGTACCGATCTCCCGGGCGGGAACTACGATACTTTAATCGACAGTATTCATAAAAAAATATTCACTCTTCCCGACGATGTTATTGTCTATCCCGGGCATGGTCCGGCAACAACAGTCGGAGAAGAAAAGGTTTCGAATCCCTTCTGTGCACTTACTTTGAATTGAATGTCATTATTACGCCATCTCCCCAACGCTCTTACTCTTTGTAATCTTCTTTGCGGATGTGTCGGAATTACGTTCTTGTTTGCCGGGCCGCCGTCTTATGCAATATGGTTTGTGATGGCCGCATGTGTTTTCGATTTTTTGGATGGCTTCGCGGCAAGAATGCTCAAGGTGACATCGCCGATCGGGAAGGAACTCGACTCGCTAGCCGACATGGTGACATTTGGCGTGTACCCGGCGCTTCTAATGTACCAGGGCCTTCGCGACTTCAATCATCCCTGGTTTCATTACCTGGCTTTCCTGATCGCAGTATGCGCTGCTCTCCGGCTCGCAAAGTTCAATGTCGACGATCGTCAGGTCGATGGATTCATCGGCCTTGCGGTTCCCGCCAATACCCTGTTTATCGCGTCTTTCCCGTACCTCTTCCAACTTACTGGGCTGTCGGAATTCGGCGCAACGGGGCCAATTGTCGTAACTTTACTGTTCTCCTGGCTGATGATCAGCCCGATCAGGCTTTTTGCTCTGAAATTCAAGCATTTTGGCTGGAAAGGAAATGAGGTTCCATTTACTTTCCTGGCCATTTCGGTATTACTGATCGGGGTTTTTAATCTGGCCGGAGTGGCGTTGGCAATAATAACGTACATCCTGCTGTCGTTATTCGACAGCCGGCGGCGCGCGGGGACAGGTTCATAATAATTTATCAGGTCTTAAAGTCTCTCGTTTGAGAAGTGTTCTGAAGCTTGCGGGCATTCTTCTGTGGCTGTGCATTCTGCCCGTGTTTGCACCAGCTCAAAATTCTGCATTCCGCAACGACATCTGGCTCAAGTTCCGCGTCCTGGATAACAACATCTACCGGATCGGGTACAACGACCTGAAAGCTGCAGGCATCAACCCCGACGAAGTCAATCCGTCTTTTATACACCTCTTCGCATTCCCAACCGGAATGCTTCCGGAGTCGAACAGCATTCTGCGCCCCGAAGGCCTTCAACAAGTCGCCGTCACCATTACCGGCGAAGCCGACGGCAAGTTTGATAAAGACGACGAGATCCTTTTCTTCGGCCAGGGCCCGGACAAATACGAATACAGCAATTCCAAACAAGTATTCGCGTATCAGAACAACTTGTATAGCAACGCAAACTATTACTTCCTGCGTGTCGGCGATGCAACCGGAATACGTATGGAGAGAAAAGGGATTGCTCCCGGCGCTTACCCGGTTGTAGATCAGTATGTCGATTTCGGATATTATGAGACCGATCAATACAATGACCTGAAGTCGGGCCGCGACTGGTTCGGAGAACAGTTCGACGTGAAGACGGAGATCACCGTTCGTTTTTCGGTACCGGGCATCGTGGCCGGGTCCGAGATCCGTTTCGTCTCCAATCTCATGGCGCAGTCGTACCAGTATTCATATTTTAAAATGTTCTGGAACAACACGCAGTTCCTCGACCGCAGGATGGACACTATTACGCAAACGAGATACGGAACGAAGGGCGCTTTCGGGATAGATACGCTGACCGTGAATTCTGCAACCGTCGCTGCTCCGCCCGTTAGTGACCAGGACGTCAAGATCGTTTTCACAAAAGGCGGTGGCAACAGGTCCGTCGGTTATCTGAACTACATGCTGTTTACCGTAAGACGTAAGCTGGCGATGTACGGCAACCCGACGGTCGTTACCATTCCTGTACAACAACAGGGCGCCTCCGGTATCGAGATATCTTCATTTCCCGGTGACGGCGTTGTGTGGGACATCACCGACCCATTCCGGGCAGTCGAAGTTCCTATTACCATTTCAGGTGATGTCGCAAAATTTCCCGCGGCTACGGATATCAACAGGACCTTCGCGGTGTTTACAAAAGATGCTCACAAAACGCCGGAGTTCATCGAGAACATTCCTTTCCAGGACATCCGCTCGCTGGCCACGCCGTCGCTGATCATCGTCACGCATCCTGCTTTCCTGGCCCAGGCGAACAGACTTGCCGCTCATCGCACCTCTGCTTATGGTATCGATGTTAAGGTTGTGACGACTGAACAGGTCTATAACGAGTACTCGGGCGGCAGGACAGATGTGTCTGCAATCCGGGACTTCGTGCGATCTCTTTATAAAAAAGATCCCCAGAAGCTTCGCAACCTGCTGTTGTTCGGCAGGGGATCCTATGACTACAAAGACAAGGTGTTCAACAACACGAACTTCGTCCCGATCTATCAGTCCCGGAATTCACTCGACCCTTTGCTCACGTACTCCTCCGATGATTACTATGGGTTCATGGAAGACAACGAAGGCAGCTGGACGGAGAATAACAAAGGCGACCACACCCTCGACATCGGCGTAGGCAGGTTGCCGGTTTCAAACATCGGCCAGGCCGCCGACGTAGTGGATAAACTTATCGCATACGATAAGAAATCGGAAAGCTCTTTGTGGAAGCAACGGGTGTTATTCGTAGCCGACGATGGGGACGGGAACACTCACCAGTCGCAGGCCGACGAGCTTGCCGAATCATTCGAAGTGTTGTACAAGAATTATCACACATCGAAGATCTATCTCGATGCGTTCGAACAACAGACCATCAACGCCGGACAGGTTTCCCCGAAAGCAAAAGAAGCCCTGACGCTTGAGTTGAACAAAGGTTACGAGATCGTCAACTTTACCGGTCACGGATCAGAACGTGTGTGGATGCAGGAGCGGGTGCTCGACCAGGATACGCCGCTCAAGATGAAAAACGGTACACGCCTGCCCGTGTTCGTTACGGCTACCTGCGAATTCGGCCGGCATGATGATCCGCTTCTCACATCGACAGCCGAGATGCTGCTCACGAGAAAAAATGCGGGCGCCATCGCGCTCGTCACAACAGCGAGGCCGGTTAATGCCATCACGAACTCCATTCTCAACAAGGCATTCTACGCAGCGTATTTCGAAAACACCGCTGGGGCTAAAGATCTCGGCAGCGTTTTCAGGCAAACAAAAAACAAGAGCTTGTCCGGCGTGGCCAACAGGAATTTCTCGTTGCTGGGTGATCCCAGTCTCCGTTTCGATCCGCCGAAAGAAGAGATTCTCATCACATCCGTTGCGACAGCAGACGGTTCCAATGTACTGAAGGCCCTTTCGAAAGTGACCGTCACCGGCGAGATCCGTCTCGGTGGCGAGATCAGCACCAGCTTCAACGGCGCGATTGAAGCAGAGCTGTTCGATAAACGAACAGAACACGTTACACTCGGTGACGAAAACAGTCCGTTCACTTACAAACTGTGGGATCACTCGCTCTTCCGGGGAAAGGCGAGTGTTGTCGACGGTGAGTTTGCTTTCGAATTCATTCTCCCCGAAGGAGTATCGGATTCCATAGAGAACGGCAAGATCGCGATGTATGCATTCACGTCCGATAAATCACGGGATGCGACGGGTACACTTCAGAACATCAAGGTTGGAGGCACCGAAGCCAATCCCGATGCCGATGTAACCGGTCCACAAGTCGATTTATTTATGGGCGACACTACCTTTGTGGATGGCGGCTATGCAAACTCCAACACGTACCTCGTAGGGAAACTGTACGACAAGCACGGCCTGAATATTTCCGGTTATGGTAACGGCAACCTGACGGGCAATCTCGACAACATCAGGTCGTTCACGGTGAATGATTACTTCGTGGCTTCGCTGGACGACTTTACCACCGGAATTTTCTCCTATCCGGTCAACGACCTGGAGGAGGGACAACATACTATTTCATTTACGGCTGCCGATACATATGGCAATCTCTCGACGACTTCCATCACATTTATAGTGGGTCCCGACGGGGCGCTGGTGGTGGGAGATCTCTACGGATATCCGAATCCCTTTTCGGAAAGCGATCCGGCAACCATCGAATTTACCCACAACCGTGCGGGCGATGACCTCGAGGTACAGGTGGCCATCTACGACGTTCTTGGCCGCCTGGCCGATCAAAGGGCGTTCAATATTCCCTCGAGCACTTATAAGGTTACGCTGTTCGACTGGAATGGACTTAGCCCCGGGGGAACAAAAATGGGCAGCGGCATATACTTGGTCAAGCTCGTAATTCGTTCAGTCTCAGATGGGGCGAAAAATGACAGAATAGCCAGATTATTTCTCACTAATTGATTACCTTTACCCCCTTAGAAGTTGACTATGAATAAGTTAAGAATCCTGCTCCTGTTGTGTAGCGGATTTGCTTGCTCTCTGCCATTACTTGCCCAACCAGGAGGAACACTCGTAGGCCAGGATAGTACCAATCGTATTATCACCACCGCGGTTCCCTTCCTTACTATTACGCCCGATTCGAGGGCAGCTGGTATGGGTGATGCCGGCGTTGCAACTTCTGCCGATGCCAATTCTGCATTCTGGAACTCCGCTAAATTAGTTCGTGTCGACAATAGCTTTGGAGGCTCTGCTTCATATACCCCGTGGCTCGGAAAGATCATCAACGACATGTATATCTTTTATTTGTCGGGTTTCTATAAGATCAATCGCGAACAGGCCGTCGCCGTTTCAATGAAATATTTCGATCTCGGCGATATCCAGTTCAACAAGGGACCTAATCCCTATGATATTCTAGGCAGGTATAACCCCCGTGAGTACGCATTCGATGTCACCTATTCGAGATTGCTGACTGAGGACCTCAGCATCGGTGGCGCCATTCGTTATATCCACTCCAACCTCACCGGCTCCGGTATCACCGGCACAGCCGATTCCCGCCCCGGTAATTCACTGGCCGTCGACCTCGGTGTTTATTACACCAAGCAATTGCTGTCAAACAGCTCCGTATTGACACTCGGCGCAAACATGAGCAACCTCGGCAGCAAGCTTTCATACTCCGATGCCGAGAGCAAAGACTTCATTCCCGCCAACCTCCGCATCGGCGGTGCATTCCATACCGACCTCGATCCGTACAACAGCATTACGTTTGCACTCGACTTCAACAAGCTGATGGTGCCAAGCCCTTACCCCGGCAGCAAGGGTCAACCTTTCCTAAGCGGAACATTTGCATCGTTCACAGACGCCCGCGGTGGGTTTAAAGAAGAGATGCACGAAGTGACAACGTCGATGGGGATCGAATACTGGTACAAGCAGCTTTTCGCCGGCCGCGTTGGTTATTTCCTCGAATCGAAAGACAAGGGTAACAGAAAGTACCTCACTGCCGGTCTCGGCCTTCGCTTCAACGTGTTCGGTTTCGATATGGCTTACATCGTTCCCACCAACAAGCGTGAGATCGCTACTGCCGAACAGATCCGCGTTACACTGATGCTCGTGATGGCCAAGAGAGCCACCGAAGACGACTCGGTAACAGACTAATACTAATAACAAACTGATTCTACCCCACGGTTGCCGTGAACATGCTGTCCTCGTGAACATACCGTTCACCGACATCCAGCAAGTCTTGCGGTGTAATTGAGTTTATCCTGCTGAACAAATTAGGGTAGTAATTTTTCGGAAGTCTGTGCAGGTATATATTCTTGATCTTATCGGTTACCGAAAAGGGGTTGGCAACTTCGGACTGAAGTGAACCCAGGAAATGGTTTCGGGCGATCTCCAGCTCTTCGCCGTCGACGGGCTCTGTTCTCATCCTCTTAATTTCTTTTCTGATCTCTTCCAGTGCGAGATCCCGATTGTCTTTGTTTACATCGGCGCCGATCACGAAGAAACTGTCGTGCACGAGGGGATTGATGGACGAGTATATGCCGTACGTCAGGCCTTTCTCTTCGCGGATGTTCTTCATGAGACGCGATCCGAAGTAGCCACCCAGGATCTGGTTGAACAAAAGAAGATCCGGATAGCCGGCATCGGTCCTCATGAGTGTACGCCGGCCGAGCCGTAAAGAGGTCTGTACGCCCTCCTTGGGCACGTGTTCATTCTTCTGGCCTTCGGTCATGACAGGGGAGGGGGATTTGTCACCTGCGGCCTTCACAAACAACCCGAATCTTTTTGAGACCTCTTCCATGGTCACCGAAGGGTGTGTGGTGACGAAGATCGCCGAAGGACTGAAGCTGGCCGCATGGAACGACCTTAGTTGCTCGGGCCTCAATTCCATGATGTCTTTTTCTTCGAGCGAAGTGCCGTATGGATGATTACCGTAAATGTTCTTGCGGATCACTTGCGACACCACGAAGCTTGTCTTCTCTCTGTTCACCTTCAGGTTTTGAAGGAAGATGTCCTTCATCAGGTCCAGTTCTTCGTTATCGAAAGCCGGCGTTTGTATCATCTCCGCCAGCATTTCGGCAACTTCTTTCCAGTTCTTCCTGAGTGCATAAAGACTCACTGAGGTGTTGTCGTAACCCGCGGAGATCTCGATATGCGCCCCGAAGCGGTCGAACATCTCGGCAAGCTCAGAAGAGTTGAGCCGCTGCGTTCCTTTCTCCAGCATGTTCGAAGTGAAGTGAGAAACTCCGGCTTTCGGTTCGTACCATTTGCCGGCCGGAAACATGAGCTCGATCTTAAGAACATCTTGCCGTACCTCGGGGATCAGGAACAGCGGAATGCCATTCACGTCTCCCGACTTGAATCCCGGGAGCTCGAAGTTATCGGACTTTATAAAAGGAGGAGCCGTGGAGCGATCCAGCATCAGTTATTCAAAGAGGTCAGTCAAGTGGCACATTAACGTGCCTTTCTGCGTGATAAGACGAACGGACCAGTGGCCCGGACTCTACGTATTTCAGGCCGCGCTTCAATCCTTCCTCACGATACATGGCGAACATGTCGGGATGGATGAACTCGGCTACTTCGAGATGAAGCTTGGTAGGCTGTAAGTATTGACCGAGTGTAAGGATCATGAGGCCGTTCGCTGCAAGGTCGTCCATTGCTTTGAAAACTTCATCCTTCGTTTCACCTACACCCAGCATAATTCCGGACTTTGTTCTCTTGCCGGCTTCGCGTATTCTTTTGATCTGTTCGAGGCTGCGTTCATATCGCGCCTGCGGGCGAACCACCCTGTAAAGGCGCCCAACAGTTTCCATGTTGTGCGACACTACTTCCTGTCCGCCTTCTATCATTCTGTAAAGAGCTTCCCAGTTTCCTTTCGTATCGGGGATCAGGGTCTCGATCGTTGTGTCGGGATTGCTTGCTTTCGTCTGTACGACGGTCTGGTACCAAACCTCTGCTCCACGGTCTTTCAGCTCATCGCGGTTCACCGATGTGATCACGGCATGCTTTACGCCCATCAGCTTGATGGCTTCGGCCACACGCCTGGGTTCGTCGGTGTCGTATTCGGTGGGGCGGCCTGTTGCCACAGCGCAGAAAGTACAGCTGCGTGTACAAATGTTACCAAGTATCATGAAGGTAGCCGTTCCGGCACCCCAACATTCACCCATGTTCGGGCAATTGCCGCTTTCACAAATAGTATGAAGCTTATGGGTATCGACCAGCCTTCGCACCTTCGCATATTCGGGGCCCACGGGCAGCTTCACGCGAAGCCATTCCGGCTTGCGATTCTTCTGTTCAGGGCTTACAACAGGCAGCTCGATCATTTTTCTAAAGACTGTATCAGTCTAACATTTTACTTGCCAATAAGTTCCTTGTACTGCGCGGCCGATAGCAGGCCTTCAGGCTTGCCCGACAGTTCCACTTTTATCATCCAGCCGTCGCCGTAAGGGTCATGGTTTACCTTCTCGGGATTTTTTTCCAGCGACTTGTTCACCTCACTTACCTTACCGGATACGGGCATGTAAAGATCCGATACGGTCTTCACGGCTTCCACGGTCCCAAACACTTCGTGCTGGGCCACGGTTTGTCCAAGCGTCGTGATATCCACGTAAACGATATCGCCAAGCTCGCCCTGGGCAAATTCGGTAATCCCCACAGTGGCAATATTACCGTCTATTTTAATCCATTCGTGGTCTTTGGTGTAATGAAGTGAATCGGGAACGTTCATTTTAGTGATTTTTTGTGGGGCAAAAATAGGGTTTTTAGGCGTACCGCCGAAGGACCCTACTGTGCCAGGTTGAACAAAATCTTTGTTCCAAACTTCGTAGTCGCCCTCGGGAACGAGTTCGACACTTTAGGCTCGTTGATATTCCTGTCGAAATAGAGCTGCACGTTCAGCTTTTGGTTTACCACGTAGCTGATATTGGGCCTGATCTGGATGTTGATGTTACCGTTAGTGATCACATTCTCCTCTTCGATCTTTCGCTGAATGGTCTGGGTGTCGTTGATACTCATATTCAGCTTGAAGGTCACGTCGTTCTTAAGCGTGATCACCCTGCCCTGGTCGCGGAACGGAAGCTTGAGGTTGTTCTTGGTGTAGCCGACTTCGAAGGACCAGTCCTTGTTGTTCACCTCCGTGATCTGTGCGTTCGAGATGTTCAATGAAACGTCGCGCTTTGTCTTGTACTCGAATCGGGCGGACAGCTTGTTCTTCGTACGGACGTTCACACCCACAAGCGGAGCAAACTGTTCGGAGATCATCACCTGGCTGATCACATACATCGGCACGAGGTCGCCGTTGTCATTAGGCTCCGTAGCAAAATTGTCTCCCGTATTGTAATCCCAGATGGGCACGTTGGCGATATTCGGATACTTCAATGAGTTGGTGAAGTTGGTCACCTGGTATGTTGACGAATAGGCATGACTGATCGTCACCGACTGGAATATATCTTTCAGGTTGCCGATCTTGTTCAGACCGTTGTAGTCCAACCGCCAGTTCGGTACCGGCATCTTCGGAAATGGCGTGAGTGGTGTCGTCGCAGCGTCCTTGCCGGTATAGGCAGCGAGGAATGCGGGTATCAGCACGTCCTGCGACTGGCTCTTGTAGCCGCTTAGGTTCAGGCTCTCGAAATTTTGCAGCACGATCGGGATATTTTCAACGAACTCCTTGAACACGTCGGAGTCCACACTGGTATTGTTCTTGAACGCAGTGGAGATACTCATGATCGAGACCCTGTAAGAACCCGTCCGGCTCGGGCTCAATGCCCGGAACGCATTCACCGCGTTGTCCTGCGCATCGAAGTCCACCCACCGGTAGATCTCCTGGAAGGAGGTGTTGGAATTCCGTTTCACATCGAGCTGTATTTTCAAATCGGAAGCCGGTTCCACGTTGGCTCTCAGGCTCAGGTCTTGCGTTTGCGCCTGACTGAATGGTGTCGTGAGCCGCGTACTTCGTGTCAGGTATTCTTCGTATTCCGAAGGATTTACTTTCTGGCTTCCCAGCACGAAGCCCCAACCCGGCTGCGACCAGTTCTTATCCATACCAAACAGGTATGGCGTGGACGTAAAGCCCGGGAGTATCGTGCCTTCCGTAAGCGTGTATGTGCCCGTGATGTTCCGTACAGACATCAACAGTCTGAGCAGCGACTTTACACCCTTTAGTTCCGGCGGTCGTCTCACGCTGTCAGGCTGGGCTTTGGCCTGCTTCGCTTTTTCGAGTGGGGTCAGTGGCCGCTTTGGTGTGTTGATATCCTTCAGGAAACCGATCTTGTTGTAAAGCTTCGTCAGGTCGACGCGCCCATTGACTGCCTGCTCCCGCGTGTTCTGAATGATGTTGCCGAGATTCAAACTGTCGGCATTGAGCGAACCGATCGCCAGCGGACCGGCCCTCCACGAATAACCCACGTTGTAACGATACTCCGCTCCAAGCCAGTTGGTCAGAGGAAGCTTGTCGAAAGGCAGGGTATAGTTCAACGTGGCGTTCTGGTCCAATGCCTTCATGCGTCCCCACGACTTCAGGTTGTTTTTCACCGAATCGTACTTCTCGCGGGTATCGAGATCGCCATCCGGCTCGTCGATGATTGCATTGACGCGCGAGCTGTAGTCGAGCGTCAACGCCTTCGTGAGACTCCACCTCGCATTATAATATCTGTTGAACACAAAGAACTTCTGAAAGTTGGGAAGCGTGTTCAACGGGTTGACCTCGCTTGGATTAGTATCGTCGTTCCGGTACACGATCTTGGAGAACGAACGGTCCAGCTCCGCCCGTATCGTTACGTTCGTAGGAAGAGGGTTGAAGTTGAAGTCTTTGATCAGTTGCAGGTATGGCGACTTCATGCCTTTGGAATCTTTAAAGGGCTCGAAGCCTTTGAATGCCGGAGTGTATTGCCAGGCCACTCCACCTTTTATACTTCGCTTGGTATTTTCCTGCAAGTTGAAGTTTGTCTGAGTGGCTTCACTGAAAGCATACGTGAACGAGAAGTTTTCAACGTCCCAGACATGCACCGGTGACTCTTTATTAAGTTTCACCTTTCGCACGTTGGTAAAATTCAGACTGCGCCGGACAGACTTATCCTGTATTTTTTTCTTGTACTCATTTTTCGCAACGTCGGTGGGGTACGATAAGAGCGCGGCCGCGAGCCGCATGTCCGGGTTGGCCGGATCGTAGTTGGGATTCATGATCCTGCTTTCGTAGCTGGCGAATACAGGGATGCTCAGGCCCGCCCTTTTAGGTAATAGCTTGTCCAGTTGAAGATTTGCAGATATGTCGTATGAGGTCGTTACCGCCCGTGAGCGTTCATATATTTTGGACTGCACGCCGCCGTAGCCGTATGTGGTGTGCCGGATAGAACCCGTAATCGTGCCGAGGTCTGCCAGCTTGGCGCTGAGTACTACGTTGGAAGCCCAACCGGGCGTGCGATCGAAGTCCGTGAGGCGCAACTCGTTGGCCCATAGGCAAACATCCATCGACTTGGCATCGGGAGATCTCGGGTTTCGGACGCCGATCATCATCAGCCTCACCTGGCTCAGGTCGGGGCGCCCCAGAATTCTTATTCCATGCTTGCCTATCATCTTTGGTCCGATCCGCGGATATAGTTCGTTCAAAGCGACAGCTGCACTGTCACCGGGAGTTTTCAAGAGACGATCGCGGGTTGCTTTGAGCGCATAAAGCTCGTTCAGGTCGAGATCGATTTCGTTTTCTTCAGGCCATACAGCTTCGAGGGACGTCGATTGCGGCGGTGTCATCTTCAACGGTACCTCGATCTCGTAATAGTTCTGATCGAAGTCAGTACCCAGGCGAAGGAAGGCCACCAGCTCATTGTCTTGTATCTCCTTCGGGGTGTGGGCGCTCAGGAACATTTTTACCCGGCCGTAGTTGAAGAAGTCCATCGTCACGTTCTTGTAGATCGACCGTGCATCGCCATCGAGAAGCTCGGTCACGCAAAGCTGTACAGCCTGTTCATTGAGCCGGCGCTGCTGTACCGATGTGATGTCGCGATCGCGACGGAGCGGAGGTACATAAGCGGGTTTGCTTAAGTTTTCTTTGCCATTCTCCTCGACGTTTACCACCGAAACTGAAAAGTTATCGAGGTTGGGTTCGATTTGCTCACCAAACTGCGACTCTGCCAGGTTGCCGGCATAACGCCTCCACCGGTTGCCCACCGCCCTGAAATTCGCGAACCGGAGCACGACAGGCTGGGCGAAACCAGTAAGGTACATGCGTGCATATTTGATCGATTTGAAATCGCTGATCTCACCGACCTTCTCATCGAATTGCCTTACGGGAATACGGAACAAATACCATGTTACCTGCTGCCCGGTGGGCGTTGTTGCGTCGGCCTTGTCGAAGATGAATTTTTTGCCCACCTGCAATGTGCTGGGGCGCAGGTCTAAATTATAAACGTAGTATTCCTCGAGGTCGCTGAGTGTGTTGTCCTGGTTAAGGTCCTCGTTGTCGGGAATGGGCGTTGACGACTGCACTATGTTACCGGTAGCCACCGGCGAATTGTTTTCCATCCCGCTGAAGTTTTTATAACGACCGAGTACTGTCGCATCTTCCTGGTCGTACGAGGGGCTCAGGAAGTGTCTGAAGTCGTCAGCAGACGGATCGGCCTGCACCGCATTCCTCGCGGGTGCGGAGAGTTTACTAAGAAAGTTTGCATCGAAGAGACTCTGCTCGACAGCAGTCGATGCGCCATCGAGGCCCACGTCCTGGTTGGGACGCGATTCAGTCTCGTTTGCAAACGCATTGTTGAGATATTGCTGATTGGTCACGTAACCCCATTCGTTCTTGTTCACATTGCCTGAGGTCACGTCGCCATCCTTAGGCAATCCGTTCTCAAACGCATGTTTGCCATCACGCATGAGGTCTTCCGAAATGCTTCCAAGATGGAAGACCAGCTGCCCGCCTGAAGTATTCGATTTTGGCTCGGCGCGCCCGTCATCGATCACACCAAGAGGCGTGTTGATAAACGGATCGAGCAGCCAGAACTCGATGTACTCGACGTTCGCCTTGTCAAAGTCAACCTCCGAGCGAATGGCCGTGGTAATCCCGGCCCAGTTTGAAACAGGATTCTTCAGTGTTCCATCGGCATTCAGATCAGGATTATAGTTGTACGGTCCCCGTTCCGAAGGATAGTAAGCCACGTCGAGGACCTCTTCGTTGAAGTTACCCAGGGTCGGGTCTTTGAACGGAAAGATCTCCTGAGGTCCGACCTTCCTCACGTAGTGATTTTGAAGGTCTTCATCGGAGACGTTGTCCGGACGGATATCCCGGCCATTCGGAATGTAGAACACAGAGTTGTCGATCCGGTACCACGCAAGCTTCGCGCGCTTATACCCTGCCCTGAGGTCATTGACTGCTCCGTTACTCAGGTCAAACCTGTTATCCGGTGACTTCGGTGTAGTCGAGAGCTTCCAGGCATCCCAGCGCATCAAGCTGGTCGGCGTCGCCGTGTTCTCGAAGTCATCGATAAACGATGTTCCATCGCCCTCCACAATGTTGGACGTGCCGGGTAACAGCTGCGCAAACTCCGCGTTCAGGTTCACTGTAGATATTTCTTTGGTCTGAAGGAATGGCAGTGCATCCACCATCTTCGTCAGGAAGCGGGAATTTTTCTTCATGTTCAGATCCATCCCGTACTGCAGGTTTCGCGCCGGCTCCGTACCGATCAGGTTACGGCTGATGAGCGGACGCTCATTATAATAGAGTACCGTGGAACCGATGTTCACGTCTTCGCTTAGCCGATAGTCAAATCGCGTTCCCAATAACGACCGGGTCTGAAAAGCAAACGGATCCTGTTGCTCGTAGGTAATGTTGATGTCTTTACCCGAGCTGAGAATGCCTTCGTTCAAAAGAGTAACCTTACCGAAAGTATAGTCCACCGTATAGTCGGCGCCTTCGCGCAACGGTGTTCCGCCGGCGTAAACTTTAACCGACCCCTGCGTGATGTTGAATCCTTGTATAATGATCTCCTTACCCGATCCTGATTTGAAACTGCCGACAAGCCAGAATTTGTTTTTTGTGGCAACGAGCTCAGCTTCGGCTTTCGTGGTGTGGTACAGCGTGTCGTACACATATTTGTTGATCAACTCGTCGCGCTTCGCGTCATCCTCCAGCTCAAAAAGATTTCGCAAAGGTTTATTGAATGGTTCCAGGTATGGGAATATGATGAGCCCGGTTTCGGCATTCACGGTCAGCTTGTCTACGTAGTCGAAGTTACCGTCAGGCTGCGGATCGTTGTAAGGGTTCAACCGGTCGAGACCGACGACTTCGATCAGCTGCTTTTGGCGCGAGTATGTTCCTTCCTGGAACTGTGGGTTATCGATACCGGTACGGTCGTCCCTGTAGATGATCCGAAGTTGAAAGCCCTCGCGCGTAAGGCCCTGCACATTGAGGTTATAAATGTTCTTCATCATCAGGTTCCAGGACGGCAGGACGGCTCCGCTCACGTCTTTTACGCTTACCTTCTTGGGACGAAGCATTTTCAGGTACACAACTTCCTCTTCGCCCAGGTTGGAGTAGTCATCGGCGAGCTCTCCTACTTTAAAGTACTCTCCGTTGTATGTGTATTCGTATGCCACGGCAAGGGCTTCGTCGTTCTGAAGCTTGCGGGAAAGAGTGATGTAGCCGAGCTCTTTGTGGAATGTAAATTCGGTAGGAGCGAGCTTTCGTGCGCTGGTTATTTTTTCGAAGTCGACACCGCCCTTTAATCCCAACCCTTCGAGCGAGCTATTGATGTTGTCTGCATTACGGGGTACCGGTTTCAGTAGGGTTAAAAGGTCGTTCGCCTTATTATCGGCAGCGCCACCGAAGCCTGTAATCCTGGAGCTGTAAGGTGCACCTTCACCCATATCCATAAAACCAACGACGTTGCGAAGCGTCTGTGTATCGTTCTGCCGGTTCATCAGGTAAACTTCAACCCGTTGGATGTTGACACCCGATGTAACCTGGGGCAATGATCCGAGCCATTTCTCGAAGTTGTTCCGGAAGAACTGTGCAAGGAAGAAGTGACGGTTGTCGTCGTAGTTCGACCCCACGACTTCGAATGGTCTTCCTTGCGAAGCGCCGCTGGTGCTACCGGAAACCTGTAGTGAATTCTGTTTGCCTCGCTGTGTGGTGGCTATCGTGGTAACAAACAGTTTTCCGAACTGCATCTGTGCCTTGACACCGAAGAGATTCTGTGCACCTGTGATGAGACTATTATTAAGAGGAAGACTCACGTTACCGAGCTCAAGCTTTTTCAGGATGTCTTCCTTGAAACCGGTATACTCGACCTTCATGTTATTTTGAAAGTCGAATGAGTTGTTGTTATCGAAGTTGGTCGTGACAGACAGTTTTTCGCCGATCTTTCCCACCACGCTCAAACTTATCTGTTGATCGAACTCGAAGCCGCCGTTACGCTGTTGTCGTAATGGGATCTGCGGGTTCTTGATATTCTGAAACGATGCCCCGAAGTCGAGCGTTACAAAGCCACGCGGGATGATCTCGACATAACTCCCTCCGAAGATCCTGTCGAGCACAGGACTGACATAAATTCTTGGTATGAGATTTCGCGAGCTGACGGCACTTTCGCCATCGAGCGCTTTGCTCCGGGTCTGCCAGTAGTCTTTCAGGATCAGCCTGCTTTGATTCCGGTTGAAATCCCCGAACGACATCTCGCTCGGAGCCCTGAAGTAGACACCACCCATTCGCTCATATATGGAATAGTTCTTTCCTGTGTCGATCTCCAGATCGGTCTTCATACCCGACGGATCTTTTAGAAAGAAAGGAGAGTTTGGGGTAACGTTCGAGAATGGGTCGCCGTACCGGTCGCGGTAACGGAACGTGGGCTTATAAGGATTTGTATTTTGATACCGGGCTGTGTCTACCTCGGTGACGTCGGTACTATCGCGTTGCTGACTAAAAACAGAATGAGGTACCAGATATGTCAGAAGCAACATACCCAGTCCAAAGATGAACTGACAATTCCGTTGGCTTAGGTTCAATCGTACGTCAGGAGTTTTTCAGTGCTTGCTTAACCAGATCTTCCAAAGTAAGGCTATTTCCCGATTTTTTCAGGGCCGAATCTATGCTTTTTTCAGCAGCAGACCGGGCAATACCAAGGGTCATCAAGGCGGTTAACGCCTCCTGTTTCATTTTATTATACGCGGGTGCAATTGTGCCCCCTATTTCTTCTCCACCGTCTTTCCGGAGCTTGTCTTTGAGCTCCAGGATGAGCCTTTGGGCAGTCTTTCCGCCGATGCCTTTAATGGACTGCAGCGTTGCGGCGTCTTCCCTGACGATGGCCGCCCGGAGCTCGCCAGGAGGCATGTAGCTCAGCACGACAATCGCTGTGTTGGGGCCGATACCGTTAACCGAGATAAGATTTTGAAACATGCTCTTCTCCTGTTCCGATCCGAATCCATACAGTATCTGCGCATCCTCCCGCACGTGAAGGTATGTCGACAGCTTGATGTCTTCCGTATCCTTTACCTGAGAATATGTATTCAAGGAAATGTGAACCAGATAGCCCACACCATTCACGTCGATAACAAGATGAGTGGGGTCTTTATGAACCAGTTTACCTTTGAGGTAAGCGATCATAAGTGACCATCTTTTTCATGGATCTGTGCATCGACCACGGCGATCGCTGCCATGTTCACGATTTCACGAATAGAGCTTCCTAATTGAAGAACATGTACCGGCTTCTTCATTCCAAGAAGTATCGGCCCGATAGTGTCTGCTCCCCCGATCTCCATCAACAGCTTGTACGCTATGTTTGCCGACGCAAGGTTGGGGAAGATCAAAGTATTGGCGCCGTCTTTTGCAAGGGAGCTGAACGGATACAATTCGTTTTGCAACTCTTTGTTCAAGGCAACATTCGCCTGCATTTCTCCTTCGATCACGAGATCTTTGTATCTCTCTTTTGCGATCCGGGTAGCTTCCATTGTCTTCTCGGGGATCACACCTTTGTTAGATCCGAAGTTGCTGTATGAAAGCACGGCTACCCGCGGCTCCGTACCGAAGAATCTCGCTCCACGTGCAGTAAGTCCGATGATCTCTGCAAGCTCGTCCGGATTCGGATCGACGTTGACCGTACAGTCACCAAAAAAGAAATTTCCTTTCTTGTTCATGATGATGTACATGCCTGCAACCCGTTTCACGCCGGGTGCCATCCCGATGATCTGCAACGCAGGCAGGATCACTTTCGAATAGTCACGAGTGAGACCGGAAATGAGCGCATCAGCATCGCCACGTTCAACCATCATCGCGCCGAAAGCATTGCGTGTCTGCATGAGCTTCCGTGCATCGTAGTATGTCATCCCCTTCCTCTGTCTTTTTTCAAAGAGGGCTTTGGCGTACGAATCCAGCTTTTCTTTTTCGTCGCGAGGGTTTATGATCTGGCAATCGCTCAGGTCGAGCTTATGTTCTTCTATCAGTTTCACGATCTCCTCACGCCTTCCAAGCAAGATGGGTATCGCAATGCCTTCATCACGCAGCACCTGCGCCGCCTTCAGTATCTTGTGGTTGTCAGCTTCTGCAAACACCACGCGTCTCGGATTTTCCTTCGCCTGCTCGATGATCCTCGAAGTCAGTTTTTCATCGATACCGATACGTTTCAAAAGAGCCTGGTGGTAAGCGCCCCAATCGGTGATCGGGTTCGTCGCCATTCCCGACTCCATCGCAGCTTTCGCCACTGCGGGCGATACCGTCGTGATGAGTCGCGGATCCAGTGGTTTCGGGATCAGGTAGTCGCGGCCAAACTGGATCTTCTCGATACCATAAGCCTTGCTGACAATATCGGGCACGGGTTCCTTCGCAAGGGATGCGAGTGAGTAAACCGCCGCCAATTTCATATGCTCATCGATCTCGCGTGCACGCACATCCAACGCTCCACGGAAGATGTACGGGAACCCAAGCACGTTGTTCACCTGGTTGGGATGATCCGACCTTCCTGTGGCCATGACCAGGTCGGGCCGTGAGCTCATCGCCAGGTCGTAATCTATCTCCGGATCGGGATTAGCCAAAGCAAACACGATCGGGTCTTTGGCCATCGCCCTCACGTCGTCCTGCGTAAGCACGTTCGCAATCGAAAGGCCGACAAAAACATCCGCACCTTTTATCGCCTCCTGCAGTGTCGTCACCGTACGTGTTGTCACAAACTCCGTCTTGTAGCTGTCGAGACCGGTCCTGGATTTGTTCAACACGCCTTTGCTGTCGCACATGATCAGGTTCTCTTTCTTGATACCGACCGCCATGTAAAGCTTCGCGCACGAAATGGCGGCAGCGCCGGCTCCATTGATCACCACAATGGCTGTTTCCATTTTTTTACCGACCACTTCGATCGCATTCAGCAACGCCGCACTGGAGATGATCGCAGTGCCGTGCTGATCGTCATGCATGATCGGTATGTTGATCTTCTCACGCAGCTCGGTCTCTATCTTGAAACACTCAGGGGCCTTGATGTCTTCCAGGTTGATCCCACCGAACGTAGGCTCCAGCGCCTTAACAATCTTGATGAACTCATCTGGGTCCTCTTCTGCGATCTCGATGTCAAAACTGTCGATACCCGCATACTTCTTGAACAACACCGCCTTGCCTTCCATGACGGGCTTCGATGCTTCCGGCCCGATGTTACCCAGCCCCAGCACTGCAGTACCGTTCGTGATGACGGCGACGAGGTTTCCCTTCGCGGTGTATTTGTAAACGTCCTCCTTGTTGGCGGCAATCTCGAGGCACGGAACCGCCACCCCGGGTGAGTAGGCCAGTGCGAGATCGAGTTGTGAACTCAGGACTTTGGTGGGTACGACTTCGATTTTACCAGGCTGGCCCAGCATGTGGTAATTAAGAGCATCCTGCTTCCGGATTTTTATCGACATAGCCTCTGGTTGAGAGGCCTAAAGGTAATAAAAAGGAGGTCTTTAATCCTGTGCAGGCGCAGCTGCCCCGGCCTCCATCTTGAAGGTGTGCAACACCGTTTCCATCTGGCGCATCATTTCCCGCTGGTCCTTTGAAGGGCCGTAGACGAAGGCTTCGATATAAAAGAATTTACCCGTTGCTTTATCTGTCATGGCGTAACCCAGGAACGGGCCGCCCATGGAATGGGTATTGGTACGCCAAAGGCCGCGGACCTCGATCGCATAGTTCCCGTTGAAGTTGACCTCCCGGGTCGTTACCGGTTTGTACGGGATGTCGGTTTCGGTCACCAGGTAAGTGTTGGGCTTGTCGGGATCTTCATAAAGATATTTTTTCGCTACTTCGTCTCTTAGCTCGATCAGGTTCTCCTGTTTGAATTGATCCACCGAAGTGTAGTCGGTCCTGGAAATAAAAATATCACGATCGTCGTTGGAGTTGATCTGTCGTACCCACACGAAATCCTGTTCGTTCTGAACAAGCTTATAGCCGAAGGGGACCGTCAGCTCCACCTGGAAGTTTTCCTTAAGCCATGTGGTGACGCCGTTCAAAGTACCGTTTTTGAATAACGTAGCATTCAGCCTGTCGCGTTCTGCCTTATCGAAGAAATCGATCAATCGCTGGCCGTTCTTGCGGAGCTTACTGATCAATTTAGCTTCGTCCTGTCCGAAGAGAAACATCACCTGTTGATCTTTTGCGTAGACGTTCTTGAAGGTCTCGACGAACTTGCTGCTATCGTTCTTGATCTCGTCCAGCTGTTGTTGCGTGAGCAGGCTCTTTACTACCGATGCCCCGGGGGCGTTCTTGTCGAGTGTTGTTAAAAAGATGAGGTTCCTCCGTTGCTGCAGTACGAAGTTCATTTTGCGGGGATCGACGAAAGACATTCGGAAAATTCCTTCTTCGCGCGGCAGGCCAGTCATCTCCTGGTTGAAGATTGAATCCATGACCTCACCGAGCTTTCCCTTCCACTGTGCGGAGTCCATGAACAGGTAAAGATCGCCGCTGGAGCCTGCCGCTTTCGGCAGGTTGGCGGTCCGGTCACCGGGACCGCATGCAGTTAAAAGTATGGCAGAAAAAAGAAGTACAAACAGGACCCTCATGGCGAAAATCGTTAAACACCTTATAATTCAACAATCTAAGGTAAGTCACGGTTCCGGCGATGGACTTAATCAGTTTATTTTATCAACTGATGATAAGTTTCTGACCAGGCTTCAACTCGTTAGACTTCAGGTTGTTCAATGACTTGATCTTTTCGACGGTAAGTCCTTGGAACTTTTTAGTGATGTCCCACAGGGTATCGCCAGGCTGGACGGTATAGGTTTTCGAACCCGACTGGTTTGTTACGCTGTTTGTCGCGGGGGCGGCGCTGGCCACAGGCTGGCGTTCCTGCTGACCGGGCATCAACCAGATGTTCAGCCGCTGGCCGGAACGGATCATGTTCGAAGACAGGTTGTTCCACTTCTTCATGTCCTCAACACGAACGCCGTAGCGACGCGCGATGACGCCAAGCACATCTCCCGACTTCACTCTGTATACCGTCATCTCACGACCCAGCGTGTTGCCGGCCGCATTGTGCGCGAGGGCCTGGACTTTCACCTTGTTGGCATTCATCGCCGAATCCAGGATGGCGACCCGGTTCTTGTCGAGCTCCAGTTTGGCGCTGAGAGGGATCCGGATGATGTGTTCTCTTCCATCGGGAAGTACATCGTGTAATATGGAAGGATTCAGTTTCCTGAAATCGTCGAGGCAGCTGCCGGTCATGCTCGCTAGTGTTTCGAGGTGGAGGTATCCATTAACGGCAAGTGTGTCGTTGCGCAGGAGCTCTTCTCTCCCGTCAACGAAGAGGTTGTGATCCGAAGAATGGTTGAGGGCGTAAACCATGGCTACGTATTGCGGCAGGTAAGCTCTCGTTTCACGGGGCAGGTAAGGATAGATCTCCCAGAATGTTTTCTTTCCACCCGATTTGCGGATGGCGCGCTTTACGTTACCGGGTCCGGTGTTGTATGCCGCAAGGGCAAGCTCCCAATCGTGGAAGATGGTATACAGCTGCGAAAGATATTTACAGGCCGCGGCGGTCGACTTCTCGGGGTCCATTCTCTCATCGATATACCAATCGATCTTGAGCCCGCAATAACGCCCGGTGTACGACATGAACTGCCACAGACCTACCGCTCTCGCTCTCGATACTGCCTTCGGTACGAGCGCCGACTCGATCACTGAAAGGTATTTCAGCTCGTCGGGCATGTTGTTTTCTTTCAGATGTCTTTCGAAGATGGGAAAGTAGATATCGCTTTTCCTCATCACGTTACGTGTATGCTCACGATCGCGGATCAGGAAGTAGTTGATGAATCCGTGTACTTTTTCGTTGTAAACGAGTGGAATTTGATTCTGAAGAAGGTTCAGTCTCTCGGTAAGGACTTCCGGCGTTTCATCGGCAGGAACGTACTCCATGTCGTACGGAACCGAGGTGAAATTCGGGGTAACGGTATCGGCCAGCAAGACCACGTCATCTTCCGGAAACTCCAGGTTGATCCGCAGGGAGTCTGTAAATGGTAATACGGGAATCGGCCCGCCAACCTGCGAGAATGCAAGCCCGGGAATCACTACAGCGATCAGTACAATCAGTTTCTTCATCTGTTCACCATCAAATCAATCACACCTCATCAAACCCGACTAAACCCTTCACACCTCAATTCAGACTCAAAAATACTCTGGAAAATTGGAATAACTCCAACTCCCTGAAATCGTCAGCGATCAGCTGAACCCCTATCGGCAGCCCATTCGCGTCGTTTCCGCAAGGGAGAGAAATACCTGGTATACCAGCCACATTAGCCTGAACGGAGAAAAGGTCGGCCAAATACATTTCGAGGGGATTATCTGTCAACTCGCCCAGCTTGAACGCCGTAGTGGGCGTGGTCGGCATTATAATAAAATTATAATCTTTGAACACTTCTTTCGTCTTCTCCCGGATCAGCCGCCGTACCTTCTGTGCCTTGGTATAGTAGGCGTCGTAGTAACTCGAGCTCAACACGAAATTCCCCAGCAGTATTCGCCGCTGTACTTCTTTTCCGAATCCTTCGGCCCTGGACTTCTTGTATAACGATTGTAAGTCGGTGGTGTCTTTACTCCGGTATCCATATCTAACACCGTCGAACCTCGAAAGGTTGGAGCTCGCTTCGGCCGTAGCGAGGATGTAGTAAGTTGGAAGGATGTATTCGAGCAACGGGAAGTCGATGGCTTCCACGGTGTGACCGTTGGCCTTCAGGGTATCTATTTTAGATATGATGGTGTCTTTGATCTCTTTCTGGAGCGCGGGGGAGTTAAGCGTCTCCCGGAAGTAAGCGACCTTATATTTTTTGTTTTCATTTTCTTCGAAAACAGAGGAGTAGGAGGGAACAGGCTCTTGCGACACCGTGCTATCGAACGCATCCGGGCCGGCGATCACTTCGAGTACTTCCGCAATGTCGGTCAGGCTTTTCGAGAATACCCCGATGCAATCAAATGAAGAGCCATAGGCCACCAGGCCGTAGCGTGAGATCCGTGAGTAGGTTGGCTTGAGGCCTATCACACCACAGAATGCCGCGGGCTGACGGACCGAGCCGCCGGTATCGGAACCGAGTGCCACCTGGCACATGTCGGCCATCACGGCCACAGCCGAGCCTCCCGAAGAGCCGCCGGGCACGCGGGTGGTGTCGGCATCGTTCAGTACAGGTCCGAAAGCGGAGTTCTCGTTCGATGATCCCATGGCAAATTCATCACAGTTCTGACGTCCAATAATGATGGCATCTTCGTCCAGCAATCGTTGGACGGCAGTAGCATTAAACTGGGAGATGAAGCCGTCGAGGATCTTGCTGCCGGCTTGCAGCGGATGGTCTTTGTAAGCGAGTACGTCTTTAAGACCAACAACGAGACCGGCGAGTTTCCCCGCCGTTCCCGTTTTTATTTTTTTGTCAATCTGCGCTGCACGCTCCAGAGCTTCCTCACTATAAACTGTAAGGAACGCATTCAGATGGTGCTTGCGCGTAATGTTATCGAGGTGATATTGTACCCGCTCTACGCAGGTGAGGGTGCCTTCTTTAAGATCTTTTTGGATATCGCAGAAGTGCTGGTATTGTTTCAAGCCTTGCCGTCGTCGATCTTGCTGGCTTCCTTGGCCGAGCTTTCGATATCCTTCTTTACGTCACTCATGGCATCCTTGAATTCGCGAACACCTTTGCCGAGACCCTTCATGAATTCAGGGATCTTTTTCGCGCCGAAGAATACAAGTACAAAAAGGCCGATCAGCAGGATCTCCTGAAAACCAACGCCTCCCAAAAACAAAAGAATCGCGTTCATGTTGATTGTAGTTAAGCCTGTAAAGATAGGGATAATTGGGGCGATTGCAAGGGTGATGGGGCTGAGTGGCAAACGCCGTTTTTCATAGCTGGGTCAGTAGGAAGTAGCCAGTAGTAAGTAGTAAGGAGCTGCCCTGAAAACGTCGTTTTTTATGGCCAGGGCCAGTAGTAAGTAGCCAGTAGTAAGTAGTAAGGGGCTGCCCTGAAAACCGCGGTTTTTATAGCTAGGGGCCTCTAAGTACTGCGCGTGGATTCTGGGTATGAGCGATCTGGCCCCACCTCCTTACTACTTGCTACTTACCACTTACTACTTACTACTTACTACTTCCTCCTAGTTTCGAAGCCACAACTGCGGATCCAACGCCGTCGGCGGATTATTATTCTTATAAATCATAAACCTCAGCTCCGATACCCCGTCGCCATTTACCATCAGCTGGCCGATCTCCTGGTTGATCGTAACCTTGTCTCCGCGCTTGACGAACACCTCTTTCAGACCGGCATATACCGAGTAATAGTCGCCGTGGTTGATGATCACCGAGTTGCCGATCACACCAATGGTTGCCACCTGCCTTACCTCGCCGTTGAAGATGGCCTTTACCTTCTCGTCCTGCCGGGTCTGGATGTTAATGCCGTTGTTGTTGATCACGATACCCTTCAGGGCAGGGTGGGGTTGCTTTCCGAATTTCTGTGAGATGAAGCCGCTGGCGGGCCAGGCAAACTTGCGCTTGTTCTCTTCGAATGATGCCGAGAGGGCAATCGCAGTTGCATCCACCTTCGGAGCCGCCGCCCTGGCCCTGGCCTCACGAGCCTCCCTTTCGGCGCGGGCAATCTCTTCGCGAATGATCTCGTCGATCAGCCGGTCGAGCTCGGCAACCGACTTCCTGGTCTCGTCGATGTCGGAGCGAAGCCGGCGTTCTTCTTTCTGTAATGACCTTACTACCGTGCGTTGTTTTACTTTCAATGACGCGAGGCTCTTGTTCTCTTTCAGCTCATCGTTCAACAGCGAGCTCTTCGCGGTCTTTACAGTCTCCGTTTGACGGATCTGGTTTTCCAGGATCTTCTGGGTCCTGGCGATCGCCTCCGCCTGGTCTTTGCGTGCCTTGCTGTATTGCTGCATATACTTCAGGCGCATCGAGAGTTGGTCGAATGACTGTGAAGAAAAGAGGAATGTAAGCTGGTCGGCCTTATTGTTGGCCTTCTGCGCAGAGAACACCATCGCGGCATATTCCTTCTTGAGCTCCTTGACATCCTGCTGCAAGGCATCGATCATGTCGTTGTCCTCGTCGATGTCGCGGTCGAGTAAAGAGATCTCGCTTTTGATCGAGCCGATCAGTTGTTCCTGCTGAAGTATTCGTTGATTGAGGGCAGAGAGCTCGCCGAGGGAGTTTTTCTTTTGAGTGGCAGTTTCGTTCAGGATCCGCTCGGTCTCCTTGATCTTTTCAAGGTTCTGTTGCTTCTCTTTCTGAAGCTGGGTTTTGTTTTTGCTTTTCTGGGCGGAGGAAGGTAGCGCCGCCACTACGAACAAGAGCAGAAGGAAGATCCCGACGAGTTTACCTGCGTTCATATTTACGTGGTATGCTGAACGGGAATCGAAGTTCCCGACCGCCAACCTCTGCCTTGTTGTATTCAAAAGTGATTGTGTTGTTGATTACACCCGCCGCCGTTTTATAAAGTATTTGTATAACGCCGTTGAAGGGAAAAACTTTTGAACCCACGCTCTGAAAATTGCTGTAATTGACGACGAGAGAATTATTGGTATTGGCTTCCTTGAGCTCGATCCGTTCCAGCTTCGAGCTGGCCGTGTTGATATAGTTCTTGATGTTGGCCGTGTTGATGTTCTGCTCCAACACCGTGAAAGATCCATCGGTCGTCACCACATCTTCCGGCCTCTTGTCATACAGAAGGTTGCCGAGCAATGCGGACTGAACGATCTGGTAGTTGATCTCGAAATTGAAGCGCTTGCTGAGCTCTTTGAATTCGAAGACGAAGTATTCTTTATCTACGTTGCTCCGGATCGTGATCGAATCCTGGTTGATCAGCGCCCTCGCGCCCGATACACCGACCACAGAGATGTCCATCCAGATCACACTGTCTTTACGGATACGAATGTTTGCTTTTACATCTTTCTCTTTCTTATCGTCCCGGATGTTGATGCGCGCTTTACCGTGAAAGTATTCGAAGTCGATTTCCTCTATGGCGATATTCCTCTGTGGTGGAGGTACCGAAGG
Organism: Cyclobacteriaceae bacterium; assembly: GCA_035318625.1. Taxonomy (GTDB): domain Bacteria; phylum Bacteroidota; class Bacteroidia; order Cytophagales; family Cyclobacteriaceae; genus ELB16-189. The sequence goes on along the minus strand of DATHEL010000005.1, from coordinate 286,765 downwards.
TGACGTGTGTTTGCTGCAGGATTGCAGGACAAGGGCAGTTACACAGAGCAGTAGGATCAGGCGTCGCATTAAGGCAAAATAAAGTCGAATGTAAAGCTAGTAATTGAAATTTGCAGACGTGGGGCCAATTAATACAGGCGGCGATTAGCGATTTTTTTGTCGATCGCCTCATTGTCGCCATCCATCGACTTTGCCTTTTGCCACTGACGCACGGCGTCGTCTGTCTCTCCAAGTTTAAAAAGTATGTCCCCGTAGTGTTCGAAGTGGGTGGCGCCCGCATCGCCCGTTGCAATGGCCGTTTCCATCGCCCGCCGCGCCTCTTTGTATTTTTCCCGCATGAACAGCACCCAGGCATAGGTATCGAGGTATGAGGCATTTTTTGGATGGATCTTGATCAGCTGGGCCGCCATTTTTTCGGCACGTTCCAGGTTCTCCTTCCGGAGGGCCAGGTAGTAACTGTAATTGTTGAGGACGAGGTCGTTGTTAGGATTGAACGCCAGCGCCTGCTCATAGGCATTGTCTGATTTGGTGTACTCCCTGGTTCCGTTGTAGATGTCGCCGAGCATTGCATTGATCTCGGCCACCAGCGCCTGATTCGAAGCCGATAGCCTCTTGGCCTGTTCCAAGGAACCCGAGGCTTCACGGTAATGCCTCTTCCTCATGTGGGCATAACCATTGAAGTAATACAACAGTGCCTGGTTGGGAAACAATTCGAGGCCGGACTCCGAGTGAGCAATCAGGCTGTCGAACTGGTTGAGCGTAGACTCGAGGACCAGCAGGTTCTGCCATGCTTCGAAGTCGGTGGCTCCAAGCCGTATCGCCTTGAGATAATCTTTCTGTGCGTCTGTATTGTTCGACAGCGTAGTGTTGATGTCACCACTCGTGCTGAACACGTCCGGATCGTTAGGATAGTTCTTTTTCAGCTTTTCGACCAGCCCGGAGACGTAGCTCTCGAGCGCCGGATCGATCTGCCCTTTCGCAACCTGCTTGCTCAGCACAACATTGTACGTACCAAGCACGAGTATCTTACTGCCCGCTTCGATATTGGGATCGTCGAAAAGGGCTGTAAGCATTTCTCGTGACTTCTGTTCCTGTCCGCTCTCGCGATAAATGCCCGCCAGAAGCAACTTTGACGTGCTGGCATCAGGGTTATCCGCAATGTATTTTTCGATTAAGGCAATGGCACGTGCTCCCAGTTTATTTTTGGAGAGCGTTTCGGCCAGCTCCATCACATAACGTTCTTCGTCGGGATAAGCGTCAACGAGTTTCTCGCCTTCCCGGATAGCCTCCTCTGTTTTACCCAGCTCGAGATAGATCTTCTGTTTTTGCATCGACGACACTTCGTTGATGCCCATTAGTTGTTCTGCGCGGTTGTATACGTCGACTGCCTTCTCCGGTTTCTTGTCGTACAGATAGAATGCTGCCAGCTCGTACAGGTATTCTTCCGTGCCGCTCACTTCCTTCATCATGGCCTCTATCGTCAGCTCTGCTTTTTCGTATTGATTAAGGCTTCCGTAGATATTAGCGGCAAGCAGGTAGTAGTATTTGTTCTTGCGGTCCAGCTTCAGCGCAGTTTCGATCGACTGCGAAGCTTTGATCATGTCTTCCTGCCTGTTTCCCTTCGCAAGAATCTCTGCAATCTTATATTGGACGGCTGCGCTCTTGGGGTTGAGCTCCGCTACGCGTTGAAAGTATAAAAGCGCTTTGGTGTAATCTTCGAGGATGAAATATTTTTCGCCTTCCGTAAAAAAGAACTCGGCTTCGCGGAGTCTTGCCTCCTGGCCCTGGCTCTCATCCGGCTTCTTTTTTCGATCCCGCTGAGCATAAGCAGATGCACTCAGTACCACAACGGCGAGAAGCGCAAATACAATATGTTTAAACGAGATCCGCATCAACCCAAATCACTGTAATCCCCGGCGCTTAAGTCTTCGGCGCGGCCTTCAAAATTAACGAAATTTCCTAAGACACTGTTGTCCAACTGAGCACGGGAAACGCTGCAATTTCGCTGAATAATGGAATTTGTGATGCGCGAATCGCGTATGGTGGTATTTTCCCCCACCGATACATGAGGACCTATAACGGAGTTCTCGATCAAGACATCATCACCTACGAAACAAGGAGGTATCACCACCGAATTTATCACCCGCGCTTTGGGGGATACAAGCTGCTGATCCTTGATAAAGCCAAGGTATCGCTGGTTGGTTTGTACCAGCACGTCCTTGTTCCCGCAGTCGAGCCACTCCTTCACTTCGCCGGGCACGAACCTGGCGCCTTTCTTCTGCATGTTGATAAGAGCCGACGTGAATTGGAATTCTCCCTTGTCGCGGATGTCGTTGTCGATGAGATATTGCATCTCGTTTTTCAGGAAGGACCCGTCTTTGAAGAAATAGATCCCAATGATAGCCAGGTCGGAAACAAATGTCGACGGTTTCTCCACCATCTCGATGATCTCACCTTGCGCATTGAGCTTCACCACTCCGAAAGCAGACGGATCCGAAACCTTCTGAACCCAGATAATTCCATCCCTTGTCGTGTCGAGCTTGAAGTCGGCTTTGAATAATGTATCGGCAAAAGCAACGATCACTTTACCATGGAGGATCTCCTTAGCGAAAAGAACAGCGTGAGATATACCAAGCGCCTGTTCCTGGTAATAGATCTTTCCGACGGCACCGACAGCTGCCGCAACTTTCTTGAGGTCCTCTTCAACCTGTTTCCCGAACGAAGGATGTATGATGAATCCGATGTTGTCGACCTTCTCCGGACAAACCTTCGCTATGTCTTCCACAAGCCGATGAACAATGGGCTTGCCTGCGATCGGCAACAAAGGCTTCGCTGTGGTCAGAGTGTGTGGTCGCAGCCGCTTTCCCAGGCCGGCCATAGGGATAATGATGTTCATCGAAGTTTTTGTGATTTATTTTTTTTGAAGACAGACAAGTTAATAAAATAGACAACCCCCAGCCAGGCAAAGACGATGACACCGTGCACGACTACACTAATTATCATGTTTTTGAACTCGTAAGAATTCACAAGATATACCAGTGCAATAGTACAAACTATATAAAGTGAGTCCTTCAGAATTGTGTAAGGTATCGGGTAAAATTTTTGCCCAAGAAGGTAACACATAACCGTCATTGAAAAGTAAACAGCTGTTGTTACCCACGCGCTGCCCAGGTATCCAAACATGGGGATGAATAGGTAATTCAACGCGATCGTGAGAACCGCTCCACCAACCGTTATGTATGTGCCGTAGATCGTCTTGTCGGTAAGCTTATACCAGACAGTCATATTATAATAGATGCCAAAGAACAGATAGCCCAGCAAAAGTGGGACCACCACCACGATACCTTCCCAGTACGAGGAGGCCATCATGTACTTCAGCACATCCATGTTGATCGATATGCCGAGTAACATGAAACAACAAACGATCACAAAATAATGGTTGACCCTCGCAAATAACTTCGGCGATTCCTTGTCGGTGGCATTGTTGAAGAAAAACGGTTCCGCTGCCATACGGTATGCCGATACCGCCAGTTGCATCAGGACGGCAAAACGATACGAAGCTCCGAATACACCCACAGCGAAAGCCGACGACTTCCCTGGATAAAATCCATCCGGCAACCATTTCTCCAGCGATATCCGCGAAAAGAACTCATTCGTTGTGCCCAACAGGCCGGTCAATACGATCGGGTAAGAATAACTCAGCATTGAGGAAGAGATTTCCCTGTCGAACTGCGGTCGCCATTGAATAAAGGTCTTGAAAAAGAACACCAGGTACAGCAGGTTTGCGATCAGCATTGCCAGGAATATGTACCCGATCCCGATAGCCGGATCATATATCACAAAAAGAAAATAAAGGTTGAGCAGCACCACCACGATTACGTTGGAGATCCTGTAAATAGCAAAACGAACAGGCTTGTTTTCCAGACGAAGCCTGGAGAAGGGCAACGCCGAAATGTTATCGACAAACATGATCACGGCCAGCCATACGATAAAGTCAGGATGATCTCCGACACTCAATGCGTGCGCGATAGGATTGGCGAAAAGAATAATGGTACCGGAGAAAATGACTCCTACGATGATCACCACCGTGAGACCCACATTGAACACTCTTTTCGGATCCGCTCCCGGTTTGGCCGCGAACCGGAAGAAGGTCGTCTCCATTCCGAATGAGTAGAGAATGTTCATGAAGGCTACCAGTGACATCAGGTAGGTAAAGACCCCAAATTCTTCGGGATCGAACCGGAAGCCGGTATGTATCGGAAATAGCAAGAAGTTCAAGGACCTGGGAATGATGTTTCCCAGTCCATATATCATGGTGTCGCCTGCTAGTTTCCTGATCTTGGTCAACTCGTAAAAATGGGCAAATTTCTCGGTTTTCCGCGCCCCATCAAACGCACACACTCAATCAATCGCACACCCCATTAAGTTCCACCTCCTTACTACTGGCTACTTACTCCTTACTACTTACTACTTCCCTCCAAACTTCGCCGCCCTCTTCTCCACAAACGCCTTCGTCCCCTCTTTAAAATCCCCCGTCTCAGCACAAGCTCCGAAATTCCTTGCCTCCGCCTCATAGCCTTTCTCTTCGAAACCATACCCGGCATTCACACTCTCGATAGATTTCGCGATAGCCACAGGTCCTTTCGCCGCGATCTTTTTGATCATACCCAACGCCATGTCGAGAGCTTCTTGTTTGGTAAGGACTACGTGATTGACGAGTCCGATCCGCAAAGCTTCCGCGGCGGGAATGATGTCGGCGGTGAGTATCAGCTCTAAAGCTTTCGCGCGACCGACCAGTTGAGGTAAACGTTGTGTTCCTCCGTAGCCCGGGATGATCCCCAGGTTGACTTCCGGTTGTCCAAACCTGGCATTCTCGGTTGCTATGCGGATATGGCATGCCATCGCGAGCTCGCATCCTCCTCCCAATGCAAAACCATTCACAACGGCGATAACCGGCTTTAGGCAGTGTTCGATACTGTTGAACAAATTCTGGCCTTTCCGGGCCATTTTCGTGGCTTCGTCGCCACTCACCATCGCGAGCTCTTTGATATCCGCACCGGCAACAAATGCTTTTTCTCCATCACCGGTGATCACGATCCCGGCAATGTCATTGTTTTGCGAAGCCGATTGTAAACACTGGCGAAGCTCATCCATGACATTCTGATTGAGCGCGTTGAGTGCCTCGGGTCTCGAGATCTGGATGATAAAAGCCGCTCCACTGATTTCAGTCTTAATAAGGTTCATAGCTGGCGTTGGTTTGTCGCGTTCAAATTCTTGATGATGTCGTCTGTCATTTCCTGCAGGCTGTAATCATGCTTCCATCCCCAGTCCTGTCGCGCGGGTGTGTCGTCGATCGACTTCGGCCACGAGTCGGCGATCGCCTGCCTGAAGTCCGGTTTGTAAGTGATCTGAAAATCGGGAATGTGTTTTTTTATCGTAGCGGCGATCTGTGCCGGACAGAAGCTCATACTCGAAACGTTGTATGAAGTCCTGACCTTGACTTTTTCTGCCGGAGCTTCCATCAGATCGATGGTTGCTTTCACTGCATCCGCCATGTACATCATCGGCAGATAGGTGTCGGCAGCGAGAAAGCACTCGTACTTCTTTTCTTTCAGGGCTTTGAAATAGATATCGACCGCGTAGTCCGTGGTTCCTCCGCCGGGAGCTGTTTTCCAACCGATAAGTCCAGGGTAACGGAGGCTTCTCACGTCGACTCCATAACGACGGAAGTAATATTCACACCACAGTTCGCCTGCTAGTTTGGTGATACCATACACCGTCGTCGGATCCATGATGGTATCCTGCGGTGTATTTTGTTTGGGTGTGGTCGGTCCGAACGCTGCAATGGAACTAGGCCAATAGATTTTATCGAGTTTCAATTCCTGTGCGGCTTCGAGCACGAAGAGCAGGCTTTCCATGTTGAGCTTCCATGCCCATCTCGGGTCTTTTTCGCCGGTGGCGGAAAGCAGTGCGGCCAGGTGATATATCTGCGTGATCTCGTTTTTCTTGAGGATCTCGAACAATTTCTCCCGCTGCATGACATCGAATTTCTCGTAACGGCCTTCCTTGAGGACACCGACGGGATCTTTGATGTCGGAGGAAATCACGTTGTCTTTACCGTAGATACTCCAGAGACCTTGCGTGAGCTCGGAACCGAGCTGACCACCTGCACCGATGAGGAGGATTTTCGTTTTATGCATTGAGGCAAATATGGTCGCGAATTTAATAATTTTGCCGTGTGACATTCGAAGAATATCTCGTATCAAAAAAGATCGACTCAAATGCATTCAAAGCTGCTGAGCCCGAACGATGGAAAGAATGGGAGGCGCTATTCAACGAAACAAGTGAACAAAGCTTCACTTCTCAGAAACTGTATCTCATAAACCCTATACGTCGCAAGTACCATGTACAAAAAACTTCAGCCAGTACTTGAAAAAGAACTAAGCAATATCCGCGAAGCTGGATTATTCAAAAAGGAAAGAATAATAAAGACTCCGCAGGGCGCCGACATCAAGACCAGCGACGGTAAGGAGGTCATAAATTTCTGTGCTAACAACTACCTCGGACTATCGTCGCACCCGCGCGTGATCGCCGCCGCACAGAAAGCCATAGAAACACACGGCTTCGGTATGTCATCGGTTCGGTTTATCTGCGGTACTCAGGATATCCATAAAGAGCTCGAGAAGAAGATCAGCGAATTCCTCGGAACCGAAGACACCATTCTTTATGCCGCAGCCTTCGATGCCAACGGAGGCGTTTTCGAACCGCTCTTCGGCGCCGAAGATGCCATCATCTCAGACGAGCTCAACCACGCTTCGATCATCGACGGCGTGAGGCTTTGCAAAGCCATGCGTTATCGCTACAAGCACAACGACATGGCCGATCTGAAAAAACAGCTCGACGACGCGAAAGCCGCCGGCGCCAAACAAATGATCGTCGTCACCGACGGTGCATTTTCCATGGACGGAACCATCGCGCAGATGGACAAGATCTGTGATCTCGCCGACCAATACGAAGCGCTCGTCATGACCGACGAATGTCACTCGACCGGCTTCATCGGCAAGACCGGTCGCGGGGTTCCCGAATACCGGGGCGTTACCGGCCGCGTCGATATCATTACCGGTACACTGGGTAAAGCCCTCGGCGGCGCATCGGGTGGCTTCACGGCCGCGCGCAAAGAGATCGTCGAGCTGCTTCGACAGCGTTCAAGGCCGTATCTTTTCTCCAACACACTCGCACCATCCATCGTCGGCGCATCGATCGAAGTTTTCAATATGCTCAGTGAAACCACCGAGTTACGCGACAAGCTCGAGTCGAACACAAAGTATTTCAGAAACGAAATGACAAAGGCAGGCTTCGACATCAAGCCCGGCGAACATCCTATCGTTCCCATCATGCTCTACGAAGCGCCGTTAGCGCAGAAGTTTGCCGAACAGCTTCTCGCCAAGGGTATCTATGTGATCGGATTTTTCTTCCCCGTCGTAGCCAAAGGCCAGGCACGTATCCGCGTTCAGATATCGGCGGCTCACGAAAAGCACCACCTCGACAAGGCAATCAAAGCATTTACCGAGGTAGGGAAGGAGCTGGGCGTGTTGCAGTAGTTTTCCTATGAAATAACAGACCCCGCCCCGCCCTACGAAGTGCAGCCTATTTCAATTAGCGGCGGGGCCCCCGGAAATCAAAGTGCCCACCATCTCCGAGTATTTTCCTACCGACCATTTTCCTACATTTAGGAAATAATTAATCCATTTCCCCGTAACTTTACCATCGTCGCTTAGTATTGTTGTAATGAAAATGCCGCCGCGCCTGTTCCATCGTTTTTTTCGCTGGTATTGCCATCCCAAGCTCCGGGATGGGATAGAAGGCGACCTCATTGAATTCTACCGCGAACGTGTCAAACGCTCCGGGAAGCGAACGGCGGACTTTCTCTTCGCCATCGACGTGCTTTTACTTTTACGCCCGGCCATCATCAAACCTGTTGAAGGACATAAGGAAATAAACCAATACGGTATGCTTAAAAATTACTTTACCATCGGCTGGAGAAACCTTCGGAGGAACAAAGGATATTCGGCGATCAACATCGGAGGTCTCGCCGCGGGCATGGCCGTCACCATACTTATTGGGCTCTGGATTGTTGATGAGTTGTCGTTCAACAAGAGCTTTCAAAACTACGACCGCGTCGGGCATGTGATGGTTCACAATGGTGAAGGAACATATCCATCCAATCCGATCCCTCTTGAAGCGGAGCTGCGTACAAATTTCTCCGACGACATTAAGTTCGTTACGCTGAGTTCATGGCCGCAGGAGTATTCCGTCACACAGGGTGATAAAAAGTTCCTGGAACGCGGGATGTTCATGCAGCCGGACGGAGCGGAGATATTCTCGCTCGACATGGTTTATGGAACACGCAAAGCACTGACCGAGCCGAATACGATCATGATCGCTCAATCGCTGTCGCAAAAACTCTTTGGCGATGCGGACCCTATTGGGCAGGTGGTTAGGATCAAAAACCTGATCGACGTACGGGTGGGTGCTGTCTATAGAGACTTCCCTTCAAACACGGACTTAAATAACTTGAGTTTTATCGGATCATGGGACTTTCTCCTTTCATGGATGACATGGATAAAGGAAGAACAGGATCGGTGGGACAATAACTCATACAAGTTCTATGTGCAGCTGCAGGATGGTGTCAGCTTCGAAGACGTCTCGGCGAAGATCAAGGATCTTAAAATGAAACACCTGGATGAGGAGCGAAGAGAGGGGAAGCCCGAATTATTTGTTCACCCCATGAGCAGGTGGCATCTCTATTCAAAATTCGTTGACCGAAAGATCGTAACCAGTGAACAACTTCAGTTCGTTTGGCTTTACGGAATTATCGGATCATTTGTGCTGCTCCTTGCATGCATCAATTTTATGAACCTCAGCACCGCCAGGTCTGAGAAGAGGGCAAAAGAAGTGGGCATTCGCAAGACAATGGGCTCACTTCGAAAGCAATTGATCGCCCAGTTCTTCAGCGAGTCGTTTATCACAGTCGGTATTGCCCTGATAGCATCGCTTTTAATTGTGGCGATGTCACTTCCTTTTTTCAACGAGATCGCCGCGAAAAAAATATCGATTCCATGGAGTGGTCCGGAGTTCTGGATGGCCATCGTTGGGTTTGCATTGGCCGCTGGAGTGTTGGCAGGCAGTTACCCGGCTCTTTATCTTTCTTCATTCAAACCGGTCAGGGTTTTGAAAGGCTCCTTTCATTCGGGCCGGCTTGCTTCTCTGCCACGGAAGATCCTGGTAGTCGTGCAGTTTTCGGTTTCGGTTTGTCTCATCGTTGGAACTGTGGTTGTCTATCAACAGATCCAGTTTGCCAAAAACCGGCCGGTCGGCTATTCACAGGAAGGCCTTGTCACGGTTTATATGATCACCCCCGATCTCTACCAGCACTACCAGGTAATTCGCACGGAGCTGCTTCAGTTGGGCGCAGTACAAGACATAGCAAGTTCGTCGGCACCGGTAACCGAAATTTGGTCGAACAACAGCGGACTTAAATGGGATGGAATACCTGAAGGTATGGAGAGCAACTTCGCTTTGAACTGGGTTTCACAACCCTATGGAAAAACAGTTGGCTGGCAGTTTCTCCAGGGCCGTGATTTTTCAGAAGAGATCGCTTCGGATTCAACTGCCGTCATCATCAACCGCGCCGCCGTAAAGTACATGGGAATGGATGATCCGATCGACCAGGTCATACAGTGGGACGAAGATCGCTACCACGTTGTCGGCGTTATCGAAGACGTTGTCATGGGTTCGCCGTACCGGCCTGTGTTGCCAACATTGTTTCTGCACAGTTCGAAAAACATTTATACGATCAACATCAGGTTGAATCCGTCGCTAGGTGCGCAAGAGGCAATAGCGGCTATTACGCCGGTCTTCCGTAAGTACAACCCTTCTGTTCCGTTTCAATACAAATTTGTCGATGAAGAGTACGAAAGGAAATTTGCCTCCGAAGTTCGCGTCGGTACGCTCGCATCCATCTTTGCCGGCCTGGCTATATTCATAAGCCTGCTCGGATTGTTCGGCCTGTCTTCCTTCGTCGCCGAACAGAGAACAAAAGAGATCGGGATACGCAAGGTCGTCGGCGCCTCGCTTTTCAACCTGTGGAGTTTGCTCACCCGTAGCTTTGCCGTACTCGTGATGATCGCATGTGTTGTGGCATTCCCAATAGCCTGGTACTTCCTCTCGAACTGGCTAGTGACGTTCGAATACCGCATCGGTATCCAATGGTGGCTTTTCCCGGCGGTGGCAGCAGGAGCGCTCGCTGTTACGTTGATAACGGTAAGCTACCAGGCCATCCGTGCCGCGCTAATAAACCCGGTGGAGAGCTTGAAATCAGAATAAATAAAACCTGTTTACTTATTCTTCTTGGCAATAGGTATTGCCGAGGGGAACATGCCATAGATCACTTCCGATTCTTCGCAAGGCAGGAAGTACATATGTCCCTTCTTGCCGCGGATCTTCATCTTGTATACGTTGAACGCGGGGATGAATTTCAACGTCTTGATCTCATCGTGCTCGTAGCGATGGGCTGTGCCGCCGATCATCACCGTAATCTTCTTCTTGCCGATCGCCACGCGCTTAAGTCGTGTCGCAAGAATGATCTGCAACGACAGGATCACTAGGCCGATCGTGAAGAACAGGAAAGCGCTCCACTGTCCCTTGGGTGTGTCTCGTTGATTGATCAGAAATACTGCACTGATAATCCACTGAAGCAAACCAAAGGTCAGTAAAAAGTATTTGGCAAAGTAAAATTTCACCAGACTCGCCTCTTTCATCTCTAAAAAATTGGTTTTCAACGAACTAATATACGCAATTGAGAAATATTTAGTTCACAATTTCTTAATGTATGTTGATTCCCCGACTTGATCGGGGAAGCCCGATTACTTGTCTACGACCACGGGAAAATCCTGCCCGCGGGAAAACGTATAAGGATACTGAGGTTTACCTTTCAACTTGCGCGTCATCTCCGGCACCTGGTCATCGAGATAAGACTTGAGCTCGTAGATGGTCACCTTGCCGTCTTTCGGAGCCCCGTCGGCATCACCCTGAAGCGCCTTCAACAAAAGATAGGTGAACAAACCGTGACCGAGCTCTGCAAACTCCGTCGCGAACTGGTCACTGCCAGCCGATGCCATCACGTGAATGCCCGCACTCCTCGAAAGCTGCGCGATCGCCTTCTCCTCCGATGCGCCGCGCGTAGCCAGCAGTTCAACCGATCCACCCGACTGGCATGCATCCATGATGATCAGCTGCTTCAGTGCGCGAATGTTCTTGAGCTTGTCTTGCAAGACAGTTGCTTCGATGGCTTCCGTCTTCAGTGAGCTGGCATCATACAACCGTAAGCTCTCGGTAGGAATAAAGTAAAACTGGTTGTCGACCATACTGCCGTGACCGGCATAGTAAAACACGAACACGTCTTCCGGTTGGATCTTCGACGACAGGTCATCGAGTTTCTTCAGAATGTTTCCTCTCGACGCCTCCTGGTCGTACAACGTATGAAGCTCCAGGTTCTTGAACAACGTGGCCTTCTTTTCCATCACTTCGATAAATGATTGGGCATCGGGCCGCGCATACGTCAGCGTCATCCTGGGGTTCTTGTATTGATTGATCCCAACCGCCAGGAGATAACATACACTGTTCCTGCTGACATGGTCTGAAACATATTCGGCCGCCGGTGAAGTGCCTTCTACCCTGTCTTTGTTTGAAGCCGATGCGGAGAACACGTTGTTGCCACCTACCAGAGTCACCGGCAGTTTATAAGTAGTTGTCGGCTGTTTTGCGTTGGGCAGTTGCAGTTGAGTCCGGTCGATCGCCAGACTTTTGCCGTTGTGATAAACTTTCAGGTTCTCGACACCCGCGCCTTCATCCGTGATCCGCACGTAAAGCTCACCCTTGCCTGATTCCTGGGATGGAACAATAGCGACCTTCAACGATGGCGGCGGCGACGATTGTAGCTTTCCTTGTATACCGCCCTTCCCATCGTCCTTACTTCCACCTCGATTCTGGAAGATCTTCGGAAGCAAGTCGGGCCGGTAATATTCTTCAAAGAACTGATCGACTGCGTACGTCTTCATCCCATCCACAAAGTGTATGTGCTCACGTGCGCCATCCGTGCCGTTGAAGTAGCCGTCGGGATTCTTCACCATCCAGTCTTTATCGCCGAAGTGGATGTGCTCGAAAAACTCCTTGCCCGATGCGAGATCCCAGAACTTGGTTACACCGTCCACACTGTGACTGATCAGCATTTTTTCGTCGGGACTGATTTTCAATGAAGTCACTTCTGCGCGGTGTCCATTGAAAGTCTTCACAACTTTCGAAGTCGACATATCCCACATCCGGATCGACCGGTCGGCGCCACCCGAGTAGGCAAGTCTTCCATCGGGACTAAAGATCGCGACGTGCGCCGGTCCGTGATGATCAACGAGTTTTTTATTCATCAAACCCGTGCCGATATCCCACAACCGAAGGCTGCCGTCCCAGCTTGCTGTCAGCAACGACTTCTGGTCAGGGCTCATCACCATCGAAGACACGATATCTTTATGACCGACGAATGTCCTTACCGCGGTATGTGTATCGATCTCCCACATCTGCACCGAATTGTCGAGCCTCGACGAAAAGATGTACAGGTCGTTCGGATGGAACATGACATTGTAAGCCGAGTTGTTCTCGAACTCAAAGAAGTGCTCAAGCATCGTGGTCTTAAGGTCGTGTATCTTCATCGTAGCATCCCAGCTCGACGTTACCACTTTGGTCTCATCACTGTTAAAGTGAATATCGAATATCGGCTCCCGGTATGAAGCAATGGTCTTGAGAGAATCGCCGGTATCCAGATCCCACAGGATGATCTTTCCATCGCCGCCGCCGGTCACCAACCGCTTTCCGTCTTTCGACAGGTCGTAAGCCAGCACTGCTTTTTTGTGTCCAACGTATTCCATCACTGTCTTTCCCGAAGCTACATCCCAGCGCTTGACCTTTGTTCCGAACTTCCCTTTGATCATGGTCTTGCCGTCGCGGCTCAATAAGATGTCGTTCTTGAAACGGACATACTTCGCAATGTTTGACTGCCAATAGAAGTTGGGGTCGTAGTTCAATCCGCCCTTGTCCCGCATATTGAGGATGCCCGTAAATTTCTTCGAATCCTTGTTCGTCCCCATGGTCCACTGGTGAAGGGTGTTGTCGTCGCTGGTCACGAGCAGCTCATGGCCCTTGTGGGTGAATGCGAGCTTGTGAAATTCTCCCTTTTCGGCAGCTGTTAATTCGGAGATAACTTTTCCGGTCGCTTCATCGATACAGACCGCCGTTTTCTTTGTGCTGATCGCGATCACCTTTCCGTTGGGACTGATCTGCAGTCCATCGAGGTCTTCTACTTTTTCGATGTAAGTTTTCTCGAGCGTTCCCTCCGGCATCTTATATTTTTTCAGCGGTCCATTGTGCGACACCATATATAGGTGCTTGCTGTCGGGGCTGAACGCCACCTTGGTTCCGCAGCCTCCGCAAGACCCTTCCGTGAAATCGAATTTGTTGGATTGGCTCCAGTCGGAGGTCCGATAGACTCTCGCCACCCGGTTGTCTTCGCCCACCGCGAGAAAATTTCCGTCCGGGCTGATGGCAACATCGGTGCCGTAGCCGAGGCCCTTATCGGGGTTGGCGTCGATTTTTTTTATTGGCCTTTTTGATTTCAGGTCGATCACGACGACACTGTCGTCCCATTGGTATACACGGCCCACGTATTCTGTCTGGTATCCGCCAACAAATGCATAACGTGAAGTTGGATCGATCGCCAGGGCGGTGACCCGGTAGTTCAAGAGGATTGATGCGAGCTCGTCTCCTGTCGCAATGTCCCAGAGTCTAATAGTCTTGTCGTTGCTGCCGGTTACGAGGGTTTTGCCGTCGCCCGTGAAAGCAATCGCTGTGACGGCGAAGTCGTGGCCGAGGAAGCTTCTCACTTCGCGGCCTGTGTTGATCTCCCAAAGTTTGGCCGATTTGTCGCGGCTGCCGGTAGCCACGTAGTTGCTGTCCGGGCTGGCGGCAACGGAGATCACAGCGAGCTCGTGGCCTTGCTGGAGGATTGTTTCAAATGTCTGGGCGAGTGAGGAGGTTAGACTCAGCGTTGTCAGTATCGTCAGTAAAATGCGCATCATCGTTTCTTCCCCGGGATTCCCCTTCGCTACGTTTCGGGAATGACACTCCGTAGGAAGGTTATACTTCCGACTTCAAGCTCGTAGGCTCGGGTTCTTCGGGCATCTCGTCCCACTTCTCCGGTTCTTCATCGTGGAGGTACTCGAGTATCTTCTGCTCCACTTGTTTGAGCTTCAGTCCGCGAAGGTATTTACCGTTTCTGGAAAGGACCAGGCGCCCGGTTTCTTCAGAGACCGCTACTATTAATGTGTCACTATTCTCACTCATCCCGACCGCCGACCGGTGCCTGAGACCGAAGTGCGGCGGAAGGTGGTCGTTCTCGCTTACGGGCAATACACAACGCGCAGCTTTGATGCGGCCCTTGTATATGATCACGGCTCCGTCGTGAAGTGGACTGTTCTTGTTGAAGATCGAAAGGAGCAGGCGTTTGTTGACCTGCGCGTCCAATGCATCACCGGTTTCTATATAAAACTTCAGTTCTGTGTCTCGTGAGAAGACGATCAGAGCGCCGGTGTGAGTTGCTTTCAGCGTCTTCAGCGCTTCGATCACCTGCCCGATATCGAAGTCGTCCTGGTGCTCATGGCGCCACGAGGCGAATGATCGGATGAATCCGTCTTTATTGAATTCGGCGGTACGGCCGATCATCAGTAAGAACTTCCTTAGCTCCGGTTGAAACAGGACGAGCATCGCGAGCACCCCGATCCCCATGAATCCACCCAGTATCTTCGTGAGCAGTTCCATTTCGGCCGCGCTAACGATGAGATAAAGAAGGTAAAGGGCAAGGATGCCAAGGAAGATGTTTACTGCAAGACTTCCCCTGATAAGTTTGTACGCGTGATAAAGCAGCACCGACACCAGGGCGATGTCTATAAAATCAACCCAGCTAATCTCCAGGAATCCGATGTGCAGCGCGAAAATCACCAATCAAAGTTAGCTAATTGTTTGCTACGGGTTCAATCGTTTGAAGAGTTTAACGCACTCTTTGGCCTCCTTTACATCGTGCACTCTTAAAATACTTGCGCCCTTCATCAACGCCACCATGTTCAACGCTGTCGTTCCGTTGAGGGCTTCCCCGGCCGTCGTTTCCAGCGTACGCCAGATCATCGACTTTCGGGATATCCCGACGAGCACCGGTTTACCCATCACCCTGAAAACACTCAGGTTGTTGAGCATCGTAAAGTTCTGTCCGACGTTTTTCGCGAACCCGAAGCCCGGGTCCACTGCAACATCGGTTAAGCCCTCCTGAGCAAATTCGTTCACCTTTTTCTGGAGAGCGGTCAATACCTCTTTTACAACGTCTTCGTAGCCGGTTTTCTGGTTCATGTCTTTCGGCGTGCCCCGCATGTGCATGATGATGTAGGGAACCTGGTACCTGATCGCCAGCTTCCGCAACCCAGGGTCGCGATCCCCACCGGTAATGTCATTTATGATAGCAGCTCCGGCATCGAGCGCTTTCTGGGCCACACCGCTTCTGAAGGTATCGATAGAGACCGGTATACCGGGGAATTGCTTCGCCGTGGCCGCGATGACGTCGACCACGCGTCGGGCCTCTTCATCGGCAGAGATGTCGTCGGCGCCGGGGCGCGATGAATATCCACCGATGTCGATCATATCCGCTCCGTCAGTGATCATTTTCTCGACCTGTGCCATGGCCGTTGAAAAATTTTCGTTGTACCGGCTTCCGTCGTAAAAACTGTCAGGTGTGAGATTGAGGATGCCCATGATCTTCGGCTCCGAAAAGTCGACGAGACGGCCTCTCACATTCCATGTGTTGTTCGTTGAAAATCCACTATTTTGCATCCCTCTTATGAACCAAGTAACGGCTGTCGAATATAAGGAGGTGATCGCCGCCTGCAAAAATCTCTTTGAGAAGAAAACCCGCGATTATGGGACGGCCTGGCGCATTTTGAGGCTGAGCTCGATCACAGATCAGATTTACATCAAGGCACAGAGGATCCGGAGCATCCAGGAGAAAGGCGCACAGAAAGTTGACGATCCGATCAAGGACGAGTTTACAGGCATTATTAATTACTGCTTCATCGCGATCATGCAGATGGATCTGCAGGAGAGTCAACAATTGGAATTACCCTGGTCTACTTTAGATCCACTCTATAATCGCGTCGCAGACGAAACCTTCGACCTCCTTCAAAACAAAAACCACGACTACGACGAAGCCTGGCGTGAAATGCGAGTCAGCTCGATGACGGATATAATTCTTATGAAGTTGTTAAGAGTGAAACAAATCGAAGACAATTCCGGTAGAACCCTCGTTAGTGAAGGCATAAAGGCCAACTACCAGGATATGATCAATTACTCCGTTTTTTGTCTTATTAAATTGAAGTAGAGTGAAGTACATCGATCAGCTTTCAAGATTTATCGTAGGCGGCCTTTTTATTTTTTCCGGCCTCATCAAACTCAATGATCCCATTGGTACCGAAATAAAAATGGAGGAATACTTCGATGTCTTCTCACAGGACTTCGGATCGTTCTTTCACTTATTCATTCCCTGGTCGCTGGAGATCGGCATGATCATGATCGTGCTGGAGCTGGCCCTGGGCGTCGCCATCCTCATCAACTACCGTATGGATATCACCACGTGGATATTACTGATCCTCATGGTGTTCTTTACATTCCTCACCGGGTATTCGGCTATTCTCAATAAAGTTACCGACTGCGGATGTTTCGGTGATGCTATTAAGCTCACACCCTGGCAGTCGTTCTGGAAAGACATCTTCCTGATGGTATTCGTCCTCCATTTATTCTGGCACCGCCGCCGTTTCATTCCAACACTAAGAACACGCGAAGGTCATTTCGTAGTTGGCGCCGTTGTTGTTATCTGCACATTCGTCGGTGTGTATGCCATCAAACACCTTCCTTTTATCGATTTCAGGGCTTATAAGACCGGAAACAACATACCTCACGAAATGCAGGCGCCCGTTGCGGCTATCGGCGAGTATGTTTTCAAAAAGGATGGCAAGGAAGTGAAATCTGATAAGTACCTGGCTCCCGAAAACGGATACGAGTATGTATCGTATCGCATCGTTAACGAAGACGAGATAAAACCAAAGATCACTGACTACGCAGTTTCATCCCCCGATGGCAACGACATGACCCAATACACCTTCCAGGGCGCCAAGCTGGTCATTGTCATGGTCGATGTAAATAAGGCTTCTACGGCCAACATCGCCGATCTTCGTTCACTCATACAGGGAGTTGAAGGGAAGATCGATGCATACATCCTTACATCTTCGTCAGCGGAGGCAACGGAACAGTTCCGCCACGAAAATCAGCTCGCCATTCCTTATTACTTCGCCGATGCCACGGTGTTGAAAACGATCATCCGCTCCAACCCGGGAATTGCCCTCTGGAAAGACGGAACGGTCCTCGGCAACTGGCATCACAACGATACTCCGACGGCCACCGAGGTATTATCGCGGGCACAATGAAAGTCTTCCTGCTCGGACTGCCCGGATCGGGGAAAACAACACTCGGGAAAAAACTGGCCAATGCCTTGGAACTACTCTTTGTCGACCTCGACAAAGAGATCGAAAAAAAAGAAGGCAAACTCATCTCCGAGATATTCAGTGAAAAAAAAGAAGATTACTTCAGGAAGCTCGAATCCTCCGTACTTAAAGAATGGTGCTCACAGTCTGATGATTTCGTAATGGCTACCGGCGGCGGAGCGCCTTGCTTCTTCGACAACATCGAAGTCATCAATCGATCGGGCAAAAGCATTTTCCTGGATGTTGCGGCCTCGGAAATTGTGAAAAGGATGTCGAGAGCAGGCTTGGAAAAAAGACCACTATTCGCAGCAAGCGGGATAGACGGCCTCAAAGATCGGATAGAGTTCATGCGGTCGAACCGGATCAGCTACTACAAACAAGCTGCTTTTATTTTTCCGGGACCTCTTATTCATGTCCAGGATATGATCGACGCTCTCAGCAAACCCTAGAAGGTAAATCCAATCGTTCCAACCACATTCGACGAAAGCTGGTCGTACTTTAACAGCGGACTGTCTCCATTCCCAAGCGTGTATGGCCTGTAGGTATTGCTGCCCCAGCTCTTGATATAAGCCAGGTCGATATAAAACTTGCTAACGCGATATCCAACGCCTGCCGAAGCGGACACTCGCGACCGGCTAACGTCGTTCTGCTCGTCCTTGAAAGGGTCGGGCATGTAATTCGCGCCCCCACGGACACGGAATGACTTGATCCTGTATTCCCCACCGAGCCTGTAGTTCGTTCTTGAAGCGTAGAGTTGTGAGATCTCATCGTTGTCGGCTTCGTACGAAACGCCCGTTGTCTGTGAATTGTATTTGCTTCCTCCGTAGTTAAGGCGCTCGATGTCGAAAGAAATAAGGCCTGACTTGCCGAACACGTATGATGCACCGGCAGCAAACTTCCAAGGTGTCCTGAAGGTGTAGCCAGAAGTAATATCGTCGGTAGCTGCTTGTTCGCTAGCCAGTATTTCCGAACCGTCCCCGTAGTAGTCGAAATTATTCCAGTTGCTCCTCATCGAAGCAGCATACGTGTCGGTGAGGTTGTACCGGGTGGGAGTCGTGACGGCGCCGCCAATTTGCAAACCGTCGATGGGCCTGCCGATAGCGCCAATGGTGACGTTGATACCGGTCCCGCGGATCTGGAGATCTTCGGTCAGGCTGTAGTTGTTGATCGGCTGATTTGTGAAGGTTTCCTTATATACCTTTTGTGACTGGAAATTCAAGGCGACGATACCCAGTCCGGCGCCCAGGAAAAACTTATCGTTAAAGTTAGCGCCGTATGAGAAGCTCCACTGATTCTGAGCGCCTTTAGTCTGCATAGTTTCTTCCTGTAAGACGTTCGGATTAATGTCCCGGTCGAAATCTGTGAAGTATTCATCCGAAGGGAAGTCAGGATCGATGATAGACGCTTCTCCGACGAGGAAGTTGTCGTAGGCGAGCTCTGTTACGGTGTTGTAGAGGTCGCCTCCGCTACCGAATTGGTCCGGAGTGCCGCCGTTAGCCTCATTCAGAAAGTAGTTGATCAGTGAATTGCTGTTGTTTGTTCCGCCATAATTAAGGTTACTGTTGAAATCATTCAGCCTTGTCGCTGTTACCCCGAAGGTGCCGTGAATGAATCCCTCATCATCCTTTGGTCTGGAGAAGATTAGTCCGAAAGCGGGAATGCTAAGAGAGCTTTTCATATCTGTGTTGCCTTCGCTGACCAGTGAATTTCCCACGAAGTATGATCCGGTATTCTGTAATTGATAATACCCTGGTGTAATCGAAAACTCGGAACGGTTGTACATCCCGAGGCCTGCGGGGTTTGAGTAAGCGGAACTGATATCTCCGCCGAGGCTTATCTGTGCGCCACCCATACCCAGTATGCGCGCGCTTCCGGCAGGCTTTGTTCTGCTGAACATCAATGCTGTTTCTGTATAAGTTTGGGCCATCAGAGCATTCACAGTAAGCATAAGGATAACTGCGAGCAAAAGCCCCTTCAAGTTTTTCATAACCGTAAAGTGTTAATTGATGTTCCTAGTGTCTGCCTCTTGAGCTTCCACCACCACCTCCGCCACCGCCACTGCTGCCTGTACTGCGTCCACCGCCGCTGAATGAACCGGATCCGCCACTGAATGAGCCACTGTGGGTGCCGCCGTTCGACCAGCTGCTTCTCGAATTAGATCCGCCTGTGTTTCCGCCAGACCATGAGTTGTTGCCGCCGCTGCTATTGCCGTTGTTCCATGAGCTGCGGCCGCTGTTGGACGTGCCATTGCTGGAATTGTTCCACTGCGAAGCATTATTCCATTGCGACCTGGACGTTGGTGTAGAAGTACCGTTGTTTCTCCAGCCGCGCTGATAATAGTTCTGCGACTGTGCAGCATCGGAATTGGTACGACCGGATGATGTGATCGTGCGGCCGTTGCGTGTTGCCGAGGCTGCGCGTGTATCGTTGGTTACCGTGTTGTTGAGCGTTGAGCTGCGGTCTTGACGGCGCTGATACGAAAGATTCCTTCCGCCGTTATCGCCACCCGCTACATTCACATAGCCGGGATAGGATCCGTAATAAGGGCTATACCAGGAGTTGTACATTCCACCATAACCCATTCCCATTCCACCATAGCCAAAGCTGTTCCAGGGATTGTAGTATCCGTAGTAAGGATCGTAGAAGTACCTGTTCATCATGAAGCTCGAAGGCATTCCAAAGCCATAACCCATGCCGCCGTAGAACGAGCCCATGCCCATACCCATACCCATTCCGTAGCCGAGGCCCATCGAAAGGCCGGGTGACATTCCATAACCGCCACCAAAACCGCCATAGGGATTGTACATTCCGCCGCCATACATTCCACCCATGCCGCCATAACCGTAGTTATTGAAGCCGTTGTTATAACCGTTTCCGTAGTAAGGGCTGTAGAATGAATTGCCGGAGTAGTTGTTGTAGAGATTTCTGTTTACGCCAGTAGGCTGGTAGGAGTTGGAAAAATATCCGTCCTGGTCTTCAGTCGATTCAGCGTCCGATCTGGAGCGTGAGAGGTATTCAGGGTTGATATTGCGCGCCGAGTAGCTGTCGGTAGGATTGATTGCTGTGCTGGTGAGATTCTGATCGTCGGATTTTTTGTCGACGATCCTGTTGCTTTTGTTAACCCTTTCGAGGTTTTGTTTCACCCTGTCTTTGGAAGTGAAATACATATCATCGTTCTCCACTGCCTGCGACAAGGCCTGGAAGCTTGCAAAGAGCAGAACTAAAATGGCGAACCTTGTTTTCATAGTATTTCGTGATTTATGGACCTTCAACAAATGTACCGAATCTGTAACAACTAAACGTGCAAATGGATTCATGTGTGACGTACGGTGCGGTGGTAGTTTGGCCATTAATTTTCAAGCCTGGAAGGCCCTTTTATCCCTTATAAGCTGCTAATCCGGCTTATATTTGCCGTTCGTTTTAGAATTAAACTGTCATTAAAAACATGGGTAAAGAGATCACTTCGCGGCAGGAGGATTATTCACAATGGTACCTGGACGTTGTTAAAAAGGCCGATTTGGCCGAAAATTCCGACGTGCGGGGCTGTATGGTCATAAAGCCGTACGGTTACAGCATCTGGGAAAAGATGCAGCAAGGCCTGGACAAGATGTTCAAAGACACCGGCCACGTGAACGCTTACTTCCCTCTCTTTGTACCCAAGAGCATGTTCGAAGCGGAGGAAAAAAATGCAGAAGGTTTTGCCAAGGAGTGCGCCATTGTGACACATTATCGCCTCAAGGCCGACCCTAACAACAAGGGAAAGCTAATGGTCGACCCGCAGGCGGAGCTTGAAGAGCCGCTCGTGGTACGTCCTACCAGCGAAGCGATCATCTGGAGCACTTACAAAAAATGGATACAGTCGTACCGCGATCTGCCGATCCTCATCAACCAGTGGGCTAACGTTGTACGGTGGGAGATGCGCACGCGTCTCTTCCTCAGAACAGCAGAGTTCCTATGGCAGGAAGGACACACCGCTCACGCTACGGAAAGCGAAGCGGTTGCCGAAGCGAGACAGATGCTGGATGTGTATGCGGAATTCGCAGAGACTTTCATGGCAATGCCGGTGATCAAGGGGAAAAAGTCGGACAGCGAAAAATTTCCCGGAGCGGTGGATACATATTGCATCGAAGGATTGATGCAGGACGGTAAGGCATTGCAGGCCGGAACATCACACTTTTTGGGACAGAATTTCGCGAAAGCGTTCGACGTAAAGTTCACGAACAAGGAAGGCAAGCTCGATTCAGTTTGGGGAACATCCTGGGGAGTGAGTACCCGTTTGATGGGTGCGTTGATTATGGCACATTCCGATGATGATGGACTGATCATTCCTCCGAAACTGGCGCCGATCCACGTGGTGATCGTGCCGATCTTCAAAAACGACGCGGAGCTGGCGAAGCTCACGGAGAAAGTGGACGTGATCGTCAAAGACCTTCGTAAGCTTGGATTGTCAGTGAAGTTTGACAACCGCGACACACACAAGCCAGGTTTCAAGTTTGCCGAATACGAAATGCGCGGCGTTCCCGTTCGTATCGCGATAGGTCCGCGCGACCTGGAGAACGGTACTGTGGAGATGGCACGGCGCGACACGAAAGAAAAGAAAGTATTGCCGATGGATGATGTTGTAAAGGAAGTGCCAGGATTGCTCGAAGATATCCAGCAGAATATCTACAACCGTGCGTTGAAGTTCAGGACTGATATGACTACCTCGGTGGACACATACGATGAGATGAAGAATGTTCTAGATGGAAAGGGAGGCTTTGTTCTCGCCCATTGGGACGGCACAGCCGAGACGGAAGCAGCGATCAAGGAAGAAACAAAGGCGACGATTCGCTGCATCCCGATCGATGCACCCGTTGAAAACGGGAAGTGTGTGTATTCAGGAAAGCCCTCGGAGAAAAGAGTGCTGTTTGCAAGAGCTTATTGAGTATATTTCTATCTCTCACGGATCGCACGGATCGCACAGATTAACAACATTGAATCTGATCTGTGAAATTCGTGCGATCTGTGAGAGCCTGCATTCTAAAACACCTCAATTGTGCGTAAGTTTTTCTTTCTACTTGCTCTTTTCGTCATTACCGGCACATCAGCCCAAGACGCCACCAAAGACAAGCTCCTTACCATCCTGCAAGGAGAACTCAATCGCGAAGTGACCGGGTTCACGAAGGTTACTCAACCGCCATATTTCATCGATTACCGCGTCAATGATGAAGAGTCCGCGCTGATCAATTCATCGTTCGGAAGTCTCACTCAGTCGTTTGTGAACCGGGAGCGGACGTTGAAGGTGCACGTAAGGGTGGGAGATTACCTGGTGGACAACACACATCCCCGTGATGGGAACGACCGCGACATGGGGTTTGCCGGCTACGACAATTCTTCACTTCCGCTGGATGATCATGAAGATGCGATCAGAGTGAGTCTTTGGCGGACGACGCAAGATGAATACAAGGCAGCGCTAGAACAATACAATAGTGTACGTAATCTCATGGCGGTGAAGAAGGATGAAAAACTTCCGCCTGATTTCAGCAAAGAGACCGTTGCGCAATATTATGAATCGCCTGGCGCCAGGTTAAGTGAAATATTCGGAAAGGAAACATGGGAAGAAAAGACACGTCAGTATTCAAAGCTTTTCCTGGGTGACGCGAGCATCGTAAACGCCGATGTGTCGTTCCGGATGACGACTGAAAGAAGGTATTACATTTCCTCTGAAGGAGCATCGGTAGTGCAGAACTTTACCAGCGCCTATATCAATGTCACCGCCGGTGTTCGTGCAACAGATGGCGAGATCGTCCCCCTTCACCAATCATATTATGCCCCAACACCGGCTGAGCTGCCGGGCGACCAGACCATCGAGAATGATATCAAGAACATGATCGTGACGTTGCAGAAATTGAAAACTGCGCCGTTAGCTGATCCGTATACCGGGCCAGCGCTGCTGGACGGACCCGTATCGGGCGTGTTCTTTCACGAGATATTCGGCCATCGCGTGGAAGGTCACAGACTTAGAAGCGAGATGGATGGGCAGACATTCAAGTCGAAGGTGGAACAGAAGATACTTCCGGAGTCGATCAGCGTGTATTGCGATCCCACCGTCAAGCAATTTGCCGGGACATTTCTAAATGGTATTTACCTGTACGATGACGAAGGTGTTAAAAGCAAGCGTGTGAACGTTGTCGAGAAAGGAACACTTAAAAATTTCCTGATGTCGCGGTCGCCGCTGGAGAACTTCGCGCACTCGAATGGCCATGGAAGAGCGACAGCGGGACTTTCACCGGTATCACGGCAATCGAACCTGTTTGTTGATGCGGCAAAAACGAAGTCGAGTGCCGAGCTGAGGCAGATGCTGATCAAAGAATGTCAAAGACAGAAAAAGGAATACGGGTATTTCTTCAAAAGTGTAGTGGGTGGTTTTACGATAACAGACCGGCATACACCTAATGCCTTCAATATTTTCCCCACGGAAGTGTACCGGGTATATGTGAATGGCCGGCCCGACGAGCTGGTGCGTGGTGTGGATCTCATTGGTACCCCGCTCGCCATGTTTGCAGAGATCGCTGCCGTGGGCGACACACATGGTGTGTTTACCGGGTTTTGCGGAGCTGAGTCGGGTTATGTTCCTGTGAGTGCAATATCACCTTCGTTGTTCGTGAGGAGGATAGAGACTCAAAAGAAGCCTCGCACCAAGATCGAGGAAACAGTTCTCACCGCACCTGTTACATCCAACAACTGATGAAAAAGGCGCTGGTATATATGTTCGTTTTACTGAGTATTAATGCGTGGGCGCAAGAGCTTAATACTGTACAGAAAGCCATGCGCGACGAGCTCGAGCGGAGCATGAAGGATCTCAAATCCGACGGCTTCGAAAAACCTTTCTTCATCAACTACACTCTTCTCGACGAGACTTCGGTGCAGATGACGGCCACACTCGGCGCCCTCATGAGCTCTGTGGAGACGCAAGGCAGAGCGGCGTTGTCGATCCGGCTGCTGGTGGGCGATTACGAGTTCAACGACGAAAGTCTCGATAACAACCTCTTTAGTCCACCGCAGGCCAATGAGATCAATCTTCCTCTCGACGACGACTACATGGGCATCCGGAGATCGCTATGGGTATCGACGGATAATGTGTACCGGAATGCTTCGCGGCAGTATGCCAGGAACAGGGAGATGCTGAAGGAGCAAAACAAACCTCTGTCGGACTTGCCGCACCGGAGCTTTTTGAAAGTCGCACCTTCGAAGATCGATATAGATGGTGCCGAAGTGAAGTTCGACAAGGCTGCCACTGAAGATTATATCCGGAAAGTATCGGCCGTGTTCGGTGAATACAAACAGATCGAGAACTCGAATGTTGGATTCTTTTACCGGAGAGGTTATCGCTACCTGATGAATTCGGAAGGATCCGTCAATCGCATACCGGTGAGTCTTGTTACCCTTGCGATCGGCGCAGGCTTCCGTACGCCGGAAGGCGAGTTCATCTTCGATAACATTCAGCACAGCTATCTGACTCCAGAGCTGCCCCCGTTGGACACTATCATTGCTGAAACGAAGGCCATGGCCGAAGCCATGATCGCATCTTCAGAGGCGCCGGTGTTCCGTGAAGAATATACCGGGCCGGTGATGTTTGCGGGGCAACAGACCGCCCAGTTGTTCGTATCTCAATTGTTTACGGGTGAAGACAACCTGATCGCCAACAACAATATTCAGAACCTGAAAGGTTTTCGCTACGAAACCTCAGCGTCTATGGACACCAAGATTGGTAAGCCTGTGTTTGCCGAAACAATGACAGTGAAGGCGCATCCGAAATTGAAAAAATACGGAGAGACGACATTGCTCGGATCGTTCGAAGCCGACGATGAAGGCGTTGTTCCCGCAGACGAGACGGTCCTGATCGAGAATGGTGTGTTGAAGGCACTGATGAACGACAGAACTATGGTGAAGGCCGGACAGGTAGCGAATGGTTTGGGTGACGGCCCCGGTGTTGTTTCGATAACGTTTAAGACAACATCGTCTGCAGTTGACCTGAAGGCAAAGCTGATTGCCCATGCAAAGGCGGAAGGTCTCGAATTTGCCTTGGTTGTCAGAGGCTCAACAGCGATGGGCGGAGGCAGGATGGTGGATGTTTATAAAGTTTATGTCGCCGATGGCCGCGAGGAATTGGTAAGGCTGGCGTCGATGAAAGACGTTTCGCAACGTGATTTCAAGAAGATATCCGGCGCTTCGAAGGAAACGGGCGTGTATCATGTCACCCGTGCCGGCCAGATCACGTCGGTCATTTGCCCGGAAGCTGTCATACTCGACGAGATAGAGTTCACCGGCTCAAATCTGCCGACCCTGAAGGACGAAGAATACGTGCCCAGCCCTCTGAAAAAATAATCCAGACTACCCGTCCCGACCCTGTAGGGGACCGTACTTTTAGCTAACTTACATCCCCCCTATGGCTGAATGGACCATTGTAATAGCGCTTGTCCTCATTGGACTGCTCCTGGTGATCATTGAGGTGATCTTTATTCCGGGAACGACGTTCGTGGGCGTTGCTGGTTTTGTCTGTATGATCGTCGGGGTAATCCTTGCTTTCAGGTATTTCGGATCGGAGACGGGTTGGATGACGCTGGGTGGTTCGACTGCCGCCTCAGGTGTCTTGCTTTACATCGCCTTCAAGTCTAATGTCTGGAAACGATTTGCGCTCGGTACGTCGATCGATAGCAAGGTGAATGTGATAGAGGAGTTGAAGTTTCCTGTTGGACGGGAGGGTGTGGCGGTATCGGCATTAAGACCTATGGGAAAGGGAGAGTTTGGACCTGAAACGGTAGAAGTAAGAACGGGTGGGGAGTATGTGGAGGCTGGTAGCCGCATCAAGGTCGCAAGGATCGTCCGTAATCAAATCATCGTAGAAATTATCAACTAACAAATATGATTGAAGGCTCAATTCTCATCATCGCGTTTATATCGCTGATTTTCCTGTTGCTGTTGTTTTACTTCGTGCCTATTGGCTTGTGGATCACAGCTCTTTTTTCCGGAGTGCGCGTTACGATCGGCGAATTGATCGGGATGCGGATCCGGAAGGTGCCACCTGGTGTCATCGTCAACTCACTGATCACGGCGACAAAAGCCGGACTTCATGGAGAGGATTCAGCGGACGGGAAGAAGAGGAAACTGACGAGCAGCGACCTTGAAACTCACTTTCTCGCAGGCGGAAACGTTCCGAATGTTATTCGCGCGCTCATCTCTGCCGACAAGGCGAACATCAACCTTACTTTCAAACAGGCAACTGCTATCGATCTCGCTGGCCGCGATGTGTTCGAAGCGGTACAGATATCGGTAAATCCGAAAGTGATCAACACGCCTAAAGTTGCCGCTGTGGCAGCCGATGGTATCCAGTTGATTGCCATTGCCCGTGTTACTGTCCGGGCCAGCATTGCCCAGCTTGTGGGTGGTGCCGGTGAAGAAACTATCCTCGCCCGTGTTGGTGAAGGTATCGTTACATCCATCGGTTCGGCGAAGTCCCATAAGGAAGTGCTTGAGAATCCGGACAAGATCTCGAAGCTTGTGCTGTCGCGCGGCCTTGATGCCGGTACAGCATTCGAGATACTTTCCATCGATATCGCCGACGTCGACGTTGGAGCCAACATCGGTGCGAAGCTGCAGATCGATCAGGCTACTGCCGATTTGAAGGTTGCCGAAGCGAAAGCAGAGGAACGACGCGCCATGGCTGTTGCCCACGAACAGGAAATGAAGGCGCTAGCTCAGGAGGCGCGTGCAAAAGTTATTGAGGCCGAAGCTGAGATACCCAAGGCGATCGCAGCGGCATTCACCGCCGGCCACCTTGGAGTGATGGATTATTACAGGATGCAGAATGTGCAGGCAGATACTGACATGAGGCAATCTATCTCCGGGTCTGGAACTTCAAAAGGCACACAGAAGTCGTAAATCATTTCATCACTGTTTTCCAGTCCGACTTTTTGTTCGCCAGGAACTGATTCGTGGCCGGATTGTATTTGATGAAATTGTAGATCAATGGCACCACGGGCATTCCGTCTATTGTCATGACGCCCCAGTTTTCATCGTTGTGAACGATCACCAGGTTGTTCGGCAATAGATCCAGTCCGTCGAAGCGCGGTTCGATAAGCACGTTCCCTTTGTAATCGGCGAGTCCCGATCGCCCTTGTTCGTAGAGAACCAACAGGTTGCCGGTCCTTGCAATCGAATCGTAACGGAGCGGCACGATAAGCTGTCCTCCTTTACCGATGACTCCCGTCTTGCCGTTGCGTTTTACGATAACTAAGCCGTTGTGAAACTCACCCACTTCTTCGAAGTTGGGATTTATGACGATGTTGTCTTCCTGGCTTACGAAGCCCCATTTACCGAGGATCATCACAGCAGCGAGGCCTTCCCTGAAGCGGCCTATGGCTTCGTACCGGTTGGCGATCCGGAGCCGTCCTTTCGAATCGATGAAGCCGTACTGACCATCGCGGCGGACACCACGCATGTCTTCACTTTCTTCAAAGACCTCTTCGGTTCCTTCAACTCTCGGAGGAGCAACGACGGTTGAGCTAATGCCACTCAACGTAACATGACGGACCGTTCCGTCGGTGGAGGATTCTTCGAGGAACCCGTCCATGACCCGAAGCTGGTTGTTGGTAAAATAGATGACCTCACCGGAAGTATTCTTAAGAAAAAGAGTTGTGTCCTGCCGCTCGAGGTAGTGATCGGAGTCGACGATGGTCAGTATGTTTTGCTGGGGAAGAACTCTCCATCGCTCGTCGAAGCCGACGATGCCATAAAGTCCTTTGAATTTTACATTGGCCACATCGTAATTAAAACCTGCCAGCGAATCGTAAACGCATGCCAGCACTTCCTTGCCGTACCGATCGACGGCACCCCAAAATCCACGGTTCTTTACGGGAAAGAACCGGCCGTTGAATTGAAGGAGCTCGTCGTAACTACGCTCCGTCTTACGGATGTTGAATGTATCGTAGACAGCCCATTGGATCCACCCCTGGCTTTTCTTCATGGTCCTCACGAAATTTTCTTCGAGTATCAAAGAGTCGAATTCAAAGGGGAGTATTTCTTTCGAAGCCAGGGAGATCAGTCCGTAGCGGTTTCCTTGTCGGGCTACAGAAAGATTGTTTGTGAACGGGTCGAGGTGATCGTACTTCAGGACGATACCGGGGTCGAGGGTTTCGTTTACGGTTCCGTATTTGCCGGCACGTGTAAGTAAATAATGGGTGCCGTCTGCAATGAGCTCATCAGCTTCGATTGACTTGACCGGTTTGTTTTCGGTATCGATGATATTCCAGGTATCGCTCGCCCGCGCGCTTATGCCTTCGGTGGTTATTTTGAGCTCGCGGTATGTGGGCTGAATCTGTATAACTCCTTCGCGGTCGATCAATCCCTGCTTAAAATCCTGGTAGATGATCGCATTGCCTTTTTTGAATGATGAAATACTGTCGATCACGAACCCGGTCAATTGAATGCCGTCTTCGGAAAACAGCGCGGTGCGTTGTTCGAAGTTCTGGATGGCAAAACGGAGACTGCCGATGGGGCGTATTTCGCGATACCTGACGGGGAGGATGGTCTTGTCGTCGAGGTCGATCAGACCGTGCTCGTACTTTGGGCCGTTCTTGACAAACACGATCGCCCGTAGTCCGTGAATGGCGATGCCGTCGTAAAGAAATGGAACGGTGATCTTCCCGGAGAGATCGATGCAGCCATACTTGATCGTGTAGGGATTGATGTGTTTGGAAGCAATGACACGGTCGCCGCCGGGTGACGTGACGGTTTCAAACTCCGCTTTGGTGATAAACTCCTTCTTGAGATTGATCAGCCCCCACTTTCCCTTCTGACGGAAGCCGGTGACCTGGTTAATGACAGAGAAACTTCCGTCCGCCCAGCCCAATGCATCGAATGAGGCTGGAATCAGGATCTTGCCCGATTCGTCGCGGACGCCTGCTTTACCATTTTCGTAGAACACCTGGTACTCGGCCGACGCAGAAGAATAGGTTGCAAGTGCAAAAAGTAAGACAAACAGTCTCATGGGGCGCAGAATGCAGATACAACGTTCGGGAATTTTTGTGAACTTTGCCCTGTTTTTAACCCTCCAGGGATTAAATCAGCCTTACCCGAGTGAATAACTTATGTATATAGAGCAATTATACACGAACTGTCTTGCCGAAGCGGCGTATTACATCGAATCAAATGGTGAAGCGGCGATCATAGATCCCCTTCGTGAGACAGAACCATACATAGAGTTAGCGGCTAAACGCGGTACTAAGATCAAATACGTTTTCGAGACTCATTTTCACGCCGACTTTGTTTCGGGTCACATCGATCTTGCACGTAAGGTGAATGCGCCAATCGTATTCGGCCCTCTTGCCGATACGAATTATGAGGTAATTAATGCGAAGGATAACCAGGAGTTCAAGATCGGTAAACTAACCATACGGGTTTTACACACACCCGGGCATACGCCCGAGTCGTCGTGTTACCTGCTTCTCGACGAGGAAGGAAAGGAACATGCGATATTCACGGGCGACACATTGTTTGTAGGAGACGTTGGGCGCCCCGACCTGCTCGATGGTCTTATGACTCGTGAAGAGCTTGCCGGCTTGTTGTATGATTCCCTGAACAAACGAATCAAAACACTTCCCGATGAGGTGATCGTTTACCCGGCACACGGTCCCGGATCGGCGTGCGGTAAGAATATCGGCAAAGAGACCTTCTCGACTATCGGTGAACAAAAGAAATTCAACTATGCGCTGAAGGATCAGCCAAAGGATGAGTTTGTGAAAGAGCTCACCAGTGGCATTCTTCCTCCCCCGCAATATTTCTTCGAGGATGCCCGCATCAATAAAGAAGGCTATGAGGCAATCGACGTTGTCATCGATCGCAACAGTAAACCGCTCTCTCCTTCGCAAGTGCAAGCAATGATCGACAAGGGCGTAACCATAATCGACACACGTCCCGCCGATGAATTCGAGAAGGGTTTTATCCCCGGCAGCATAAACATCGGCCTCAACGGACAGTTTGCGGTTTGGGTCGGAACATTGATCCCGATCGGTCACCCACTCGTGCTCGTCACATCACTTGGTAATGAAAAGGAGGCCGTGCTCCGGCTTGCGCGCGTCGGCTACGAATCGGTGGAAGGATTTCTCGAAGGAGGTATTGCATCGTGGAACGGTAAGCTCGATAAGGTGAAGTCGATCGATGCATCGGAAGTGACGAATTTTGGCGACGTCGATGTACTCGATGTACGTAAGCCTGGGGAATGGAATGTCAGCCATCTTAAGGACGCGAAGTTTGTTCCCCTGGCCGATATGCCCGGCAACCTGGATACGTTCAATAAGTCCAATACCTATATTGTGCATTGCGGCGGCGGCTATCGCTCGATGACGGCGATCTCGTTGATGAAGCGGGAAGGTTTCAAGAATTTGGTTAATGTGTATGGCGGGTTTGGAGCGATGGTGGACGCGGGGTTGAAGATAGTTGTGGAAGAACTTGTCTAAGCGTCGGCAAATGCAGCTTTCACGGATCGCACGGATCGCACGGATATTAGCTTTTTCTTAAGCTGCTCTGATAATCGTCTAAGGTGTCGATGTCTTCTGCGGATCGCAGGTACACGTATGCGGCATCTCTATGTTTTGCAATGACCTTACGGGCTCCTTCTTCATCGCCGATCTCGGAGAGCTCCTGATAAACATCCTTTCCGAACAGGGCCGGAACGCCGCTGGCTTTGCCGTACTTCGAGGCCACTACCGGTTGATGCGTTTTATTAAAATGTTCGAGGATGTTGTTCAGATGCTGGGAGGTGACGAAAGGCATATCGCAAACCATGACCAGTACAGCGTCGGAAGTATCTTTTGCAGCAGTGAGTCCTGTTTTCAAAGATGAACCCATTCCTTTCGCCCAATCGGGATTACTAACGATAGTAACGGGCAGGTCCCGGATCTCCCGGCGATGTGTATTTTCGTCGCTACCCAGTACGACGAACACGTGACCGGCACGCGATTCCATGGCGGTCTTCACCGCATGACCCAGTAACGTTCCTTCACCCCACTTTAAGAGCTGCTTCGAAGAGCCCATCCTCGACGAAGAACCTGCTGCCAGTATGATAACCGAGACGGCCACTACTCCATTGGTTTAGCCGCGAGGAATTGCGCTTCACCGATCGTGCGGCCTTCGTTCGAATCCGTATCGACGAGGATCTTCCATGTACCGTTCTCCTTTCGATGCACGACGTGGAACCGGCCGTAGCCCGCACCGCCTTTTCCGTCGGCAGCCCACCATGATGTTTTATAGACGCCGACGTCGATCGCCTGGTTGTCGTTGTTGATGCGTTCGGTAAAACGAAGTTCAATTTCGCGACGGCTCTTGTCTGTCTTTCGCCGCTCGTTGCCTTGCTTGGTCTGTTGATAGTACTGGTCCCACGACAGCACTTGTTTCGATTCGCGGCCGGAGCGCACGAGATCTTTCGAATGAACGTTCATGAAGAGCTCGGTATCGCCTTCGGTAAATCCTTTTATAAAAGGTTTCCAGACTTGTTCGTTGATGTCTTTCTGCGCGGTTTGCGCAAAGAGAGAAGTGCTGGCGAACAGCAACAGAAAGAGTACCCTCATTTTTAGAAGAAGTTAAAAATAGATCTGTTTATAAACCTGATCCGACTGAGAATCGCGTTCGTGGATGGCGCCATCTCTTTTCTTGAGAAACCCACCGTCACGATTTGCCAACCGCGCTTGTACTTCGGAGATAATTGCCACGGCGATCTCGTCCGGAGCTTCGGCGCCGATATCGAGACCGATGGGAGAGTGGATGCGGTCGAGCTGTTCTGCCGTCAGTGCAATCCCTTCCTTCGAAAAGTCCGTCAGCATTTTGTCGAATCGTTTTCGGGGGCCCATGATACCAATGTATGGAGCTGGTGTGGTCACCAATTTTCGTAACACGTCGCGATCGTATTCGTAGTTATGTGACATGAGCACACAAGCGGTGTACGGCGTTATATTGAAATCACGGTCAATGAACTGACGCTGGCACAACGACAGCTTGTCTGCTGTCGGAAAAAAGAGAGGAGCTATGTGTGCGGCACACTCATCGGTGACCTGCACTTCCCACCCGAGCGACTTCGCCAGATTACTGACCGGGCGGGCATCAAAACCTCCCCCGAAGATGATCAGTGAAAATCCGGGCTGGACAAGCTCCAGGAAAACGTCGCAAGTCTGTGCTTCATGTTTGAATGTCTCTGCCCGTGACTGACGGGTCTCAAAAAGAGAAGCCAGTTTCTCTTCCACCAGCCAGCTCATAGCAGGATCACTCAGACGAACTTCAACTTTATTGTTACTGATCAGAATTTTCTCGCCGATACAACCTGTCCCCGCAAAGACCGTTGCCAGGGCGACAGACTGTTGAGTATTGACCAAAGACTGATAGAGTGCGATCGGATTTTTTTCCACGGAAGGATCGACAGGCTCAATCAGCACGTCGATGATCCCGTTACATCCCAAGCCGATACCCAAGCTCTGATTGCTGTCTTCGTTCGTATCGTAGGTTACGGTAATGGGCTTGTTGTCGAGCATCACCTGCCGCGCTTTTCTCAGAGCGTCGCCTTCGAGGCAACCGCCACTGATCGAGCCAACCCACTTACCATCGTCGGTGATGAGCATTCGCGCACCTGGACTGCGATAAGATGAACCCCTTACCTGGACGACAGTAGCAACGGCGGCTTTTCTTGCAGTCGTGTCAACCTTCGCGTATTCGCGCAATATCGTCTTGAAGTCCTTCATGTTAAGACTGGGCCTTCGTTTTCTCGTCCGACAGATTGATGGGCAATGAGTGAATTCGCTTACCCGTCGCTGCAAAGATAGCATTGCAAAGCGCAGCTGCCACAGGCGGCAGTGTCATTTCACCGAGCCCTTCGGGAGATTCCGGGCTGTCGATCAGGTGTATGTCCAGCGTGGGAGCATCTTTCATGCGAAGCATTTTGTATTCGTTGAAATTGCTCTCTTTCACTTTTCCGTTCTCTATGTGAATAGCGGAATTCAAGGCTGCATTGAGTCCATCAATAATGCCGCCCTCCAGCTGATTAAGCGCTCCGCTTTTGTTGATGATCAGTCCGCAATCGACAGCTGCCGTGACATTTTCAATTTTAACGGTAGTAGGATTGGGCATGGAGATCGTCACAACTTCGGCCACGTAAGCTCCGAACATAAAGTGCGCGGCAAATCCGCGGTAAGTTCCTTTGGCGGGGGCCTGATCCCAGTTTGCTTTTTCGGCAGCGATGCGGATCACGTTTTTAAGTCGCTTGGTGCTGTACACCGGTCCGCCGTGATCGCGGTAGGGCATCACTTTGTCTTCGTCGCCCAACACTTCCAGGCGGAATGCCACCGGGTCTTTTCCGGCAAGTGCGGCCATCTCGTCGATAAACGTTTGGTCGAGCCATGCGGTAACGTTGTGTCCCGGGGCGCGCCATGCACCGCGAGGTACTTTGCTCACCACGGGTGTATACTCCATGCGGAAAGCCGGGATGAAACCTGCGGGAAATCCATCGGGGAAGACCTCGGTTTCATGCGTGCCACCGGTTGACCCGGCAAAAATTCGCCGAGACGTGGTTGATCCCTTCAGGTGCCATGCAACGAGCTTATTGTTTGCATCGAGACCTGCTTTGATATGATACAGTCCGTTCGGGCGATAGAAATCGTGTTGAATGTCGTCTTCACGTGTCCAGACCACTTGTACTGCTTTTCCGATCTGCTTCGAAAGTGCGATGGCTTCCCATGCATAGTCGGCCATGAGGCGCCGGCCGAAGCCTCCGCCCACTCGTGTCATCCTGACTTTGATCTTATTGGCAGCGAGGCCGGTAAGCTCAATCGCGGCGCCGCGAACAGCTCCGGGTACCTGTGTCGGTCCCCAAACTTCCACGCTGTCGGTTTTCACGTCGGCGATGTAGTTCATGGGTTCCATTGCAACGTGGGCGAGGAACGGAGCTTCGAAAGTTGCTTCGTGGACTTTAGCACATGAGGCCAATGCTTCGTCAACATTTCCGTCGTCGCGAAGGACGTCGCCTTTCTTATTGAGATTGGATTCGAACTGCGAGCGAAGATTTTCGTCCGACTCGGGTTCGACACCGGTGAGGTCCCATTCGATCTTCAACGCCTTGCGCCCCTTCATGGCAGTCCAGGTATTCCTGGCGATGACCGCCACACCGCCGACAAGCTGTGTGGGACTCTTCGTTGCGTCCAGTATAACAACCTTTTCAACACCTTCGATCTTCAGCGCTTCCGAATCGTCGATGGACTTGACCTTTCCTCCAAACATAGGACAGCGCTCGATCACTGCGACCGCCATACCTTTTGGCCTCGCATCGAGTCCGAACTCCATGGAACCTTTGACGATCTTTTTATTGTCAACGCCGGGTATCCACTGGCCGATGATCTTGAAATCTTTCGGGTCTTTCAGCACCGGGGTCTCGCGAACGTTAAGCTTCGAAGCGGGAGCGGCGAGTTTGGCATAACTTAATTTCTTATCAGAACCGGATTGGTAAACATGGCCTTCCTTCGCATAACATTTGTCGAGCGACACTTTCCATTCGCGGGCTGCTGCTTCGATCAGCATTTCCTTTGCTCCGGCGCCCGCACGGCGTAATGCATCGAAGTTTGTTTTTATACCTGTACTGCCACCGGCGAACTGTGCACCAAACCTGTTGTCGAGAAGGCCTTGTTCGACTTCGATCTGTTTCCAGTCAACTTCGAGCTCTTCGGCAATGATCTGTGCAAATGCTGTTTTGATACCCTGACCGATCTCAGGGTTCTTCGAGTAAATAATGATCTGTCCGTTGGATGAGATCTTCAGGAAGACATTAGGTTCGAAGACGGTGTCTTCGAAGGCTTTTGCGGTTGAAATAATTTTACCATCGGAAAAACTGACGGCAAGAAAGATACCGGCGCCTGTGAGGCCGGCAGATTTTAAGAAGTCGCGACGGTTATAGCCACGGGGCTCAGAGGTCTTCGTAGTGTGCAAAATACCTGATATGAAATGTTTGCCCTTCATATTTTTTGTACTTGAGCTTGTCGCCAACTTTCAATTGGGCGTAGTGCTCTTTGGTACAATGAACCTGGAAGTCATTGCCGTCCTTGTCCTGTACCACAGCAATATATTGATCATCCTTTGCAACAACAATGGCGTGGTCACCGACTTTCCTACCTTGGTAAGGGGTATATGTGGCAACATTCCTTGCCTCAATAAAAAGCAATTCCTTTATAACGGCTTCCTGCGTTGTGGGTGCCGAAAAGAGAATGTCCCACGAGATCCAAACCAACAATCCTGCAAGACCGAAGACGACAATTCCATACAGAATAGCTTTCATATAAGAACGGGTGTTAATTTCTAAGCGCCTTGACCTCGTCGGGTTTCACAGCTGCTCCTTTGTTTCCGAAGGAGTTTCGGATATAATTCAATACATCACTCACTTCCTCATCGGTGAGGTCGAAGCCGGTCATCTCGCCGTTGTACGTCTGTCCGTTCACTTTGATATCCCCACTAAGGCCCTTAAGGGTGACGATAACTGAACGGTTCTTGTCGGCCATAAGGAAATCGGATTTAGCGAGCGGAGGGTATACGGTTTCGATGCCTTCACCCTTTTCCATGTGGCAGGTGATACAGTAGCTTCCGTACACTTCTTTACCCCGGTTAATGCTTGCTTTCAAATCGAAGGCAGCCTTCTGTTTAAAAGATGAAAACAGTACAATGGAAAATGCTAAAACAATAAGAAATCGGAGGTATTTCATTTGTCGATAGATTAAATAAGGTACGTGAAAATTGGTAACTCAAAGAAGAATTCTACCCCCCAAAATACAAAGAGCGTGCCCGCGCGCCGACGCTGTAGCTTTGGCGCAAGCGTCCGAAGCGGGCACAGAAATCTATTGTACAGCGGAAAGAGGACCGGGTCCGATTACACTTTTTCGAGGTCAAATGGCAGCGTGCGGATACGCTTGCCCGTCAGATCGAAGATGGCATTGGTGAGGGCCGGTGTAAACGGAGGCAGGCCGGGTTCGCCGACACCGCCGGCGGGCTCTTCATTATCCATATTGAATACTTCAATCTCCGGAGTATCCTGGATGCGCGGCATTTTATAAGTATTGAAGTTTTGCTCTACAGCCTTACCGTCTTTGAACGTTGTTGCGTGCTTCGTTGCAGCGCCCAAAGCCATGATGATGCTTCCTTCGACCTGTGCTTTGATGATGTCCGGGTTCACGTACCACCCGCAATCCATCACGGCCCACACTTTGTCGATCTTCACTCCGCCTTCGGGACGCTTCGACACTTTCACCACTTCACCTACGATGCTGGAAAAACATTCTGTGATCGCCACACCGTAACCTTCGTTCTTTCCCTTCGACTTCCATCCGCTTACCTGTTCGAGCTTATCGATCAGTGCCATGTAACGATCCTTGCCGCCGAGGAACATCTTTCTGTATTCCATAGAATCCTTTCCGGCAGCGACAGCGAGCTCATCCATAAAGCTTTCGAATGCAAAACCATTCGTCGACGAATACACCGAACGCCACCACATCACGGGGATGGGCGAGTCGAGCGGGATGTCGGCGAAACTATAGTGAGGCAGTCTTTCGAAGTACGGTTCAAGAAATCCTTCGGTGGTGCTTCCGTTGTACGCGTCCTTTTCAGCACCCGGCCACTGATGATCCATGTTCTGACCGGCCATCTTAAACTTGTAAGCTGCGATCCGCCCATTGGGATTCAGAGCAGCTTCGACTTTATACATCATACCGGGGCGGAACGGTCCCTGGGTGGTATCGTCTTCGCGTGTCCATACAACTTGCACCGGACCTTTTATCTCTTTAGAGATCAACGCAGCTTCCTGAGTATAATCTGTAAAGGCTTTACGTCCGAAGCCGCCACCGAGGAAGGTCATGTTGACCGTGATCTTTTCGCGGGGCATACTGAGCACGTTCATCAAGTCGTCCTGAACCCAGCCTGGCGCCTGGATAGGTCCCCAGATCTCGCATGAGTCCGCAGTAACGTTAGCGGTGCATGTCAGGGGCTCCATGGATGCATGCGATTCATACGGAGTCGAATAGACGGCTTCGACTTTCTTCTCTGCCTTCGACAGCACGCGGTTTACATCACCCATCGTCCGGTAGGAAAGTCCCTCTTTTGTCTTGAGGTCTTCTTCCATCTTCGCATAGAGCTGCGTGGTATCGTTATAAGGGAATCCCGAATCGTCCCATTCGACCTTCAGCGCTTTTCTTCCCTGCATCGCAGACCAAAGGTTATCGGCAACCACGGCGACACCTTCGCGAGTGGTGGAGAATACTGCCATCTTCACTTTGATGACATGCTTGACACCCGGAACCTTTTTGGCTTCCGCATCATCGAAGCTTTTCACTTTGCCCAGGAACCTCGGGTTTCGTTCAACGACTGCATACAACATGCCCGGAAGTTTTTTGTCAAGCCCGAACATCGCCGTGCCGTTTGTCTTCATCGGTGTGTCCTGCCTGGGCATTGGCTTGCGCAGTATCTTATATTCCGACGATTTCTTTAACGGTATGTCTTTCGGCAGCTCGAGCTTTGAGGCATCGGCGACGAGCTCGCCGTAGCCGAGCTTCTTGCCGGATGGTTTATGAATGATCTGACCGTTCTCGGCGTAGCATGTGGACTTATCGACGCCCCACTTTTTTGCGGCAGCTTCCTTCAGCATCTCACGCGCCGAAGCACCCATCTGGCCGAGGTGTTTGTACGATCCGCGTACCGTCGAGCTTCCGCCGGTGATCTGGCTTCCGTATTTCTTTTCATTGCCCACACCGAAGATGATCTTCACGTCATTGAGATCAACCTCCAGCTCTTCTGCAATGATCTGCGGCACAGCCTGGAACGAACCCTGTCCCATCTCCGCGCGGTGATTGATGATCGTGACCTTACCGGCAGAGTCGATCGAGATCCATGCATTTAATTCAACGCCCGAGGTTTCCGCCTCCGCAGCCGTGATCAACTCCATGCTCTTGCCCGACGCGGTGGAATAGATACCAAGCGTCAGGGCTGCTCCTGTCATGCCCGAAAGCTTGATAAAATTCCTCCTGCTTAAATTTTTTTCAGATGCGGTCATCTTATTTGTTTTTAATGAGTTGGTCACTTGGTGCTTGCTTTGGCCACCATCATTTTGGAAGCTGTCTTGATCGCCTTTCGAATGCGTGGATAAGTTCCGCACCGGCAGATGTTACCCTGCATGGCCGTATCGATGTCTTTATCAGTTGGCTGAGAATTCTTCTTCAACAATGCAACCGCCGACATGATCTGTCCGCTCTGGCAATAGCCGCATTGTGGCACCTGTTCTTGTATCCATGCCTGCTGCACCACGTGCGTGTTGTCGTCAGACAATCCTTCGATCGTTGCGATCTTTCCGCTTGCTGCTGCCGAAACAGGTATCGAGCATGAGCGTATCGCATTACCGTTGAGGTGTACTGTGCACGCTCCGCACTGCGCTATTCCACAACCGTATTTGGTACCTGTAAGGCCTGCCAGATCGCGAATGGCCCAGAGGAGCGGCATCTTCGGATCGGCTTCTACGGTGTAACTTTTGTCGTTGATTTGTAAGGTGTACTTGGCCATGGTAAAAGGCGGTTTTAGAGTGATGAAAGTACGAAAGGAACAATTTAGATAGGGTCTAAATAGGGTTTCGGAGGGGGTCGGGGGTTGGAAGGATTGGATGGGCTGACGAAATACGGTTTGTGGGGGATGGTGGTAAGTAGCCAGTAGTAAGGAGGCTGTAGGTTGCGAGACAGTTCAGAGGGATCGATCAACAGTTGGGTGAGGGCGTTTATTGAAACAGGGCGAAATGTTGGATGTTAATGGAAAAATTAATTATGAAAACGATATTCATTGTTGTCATGGCTTTGATGGGGCAGCTCACTTATGGGCAGGGGTCGCTGGAGGTGGTGGTGAAGAAGGTGAAGGATGGGAAGGGGAACGTGCGGGTCGGGATATTCAAGGACGAGAAGACTTTTCTGAAAACGGCGGCGTGGGGGAAGGTGGTGAAGGCATCGGCAGGCGAAGTCAAGGTCGTTTTTGAAAGTGTGCCGGCCGGGACTTATGCAGTCAGCGTGATCCACGACGAGGATGAGAACGGAGAATTGAACTCGGGTATGTTTGGGATGCCCAAGGAAGGGTTCGGCTTCGCTAACGACGCCATGGGAACGTTTGGCCCCCCAAGCTTTGAAAAAGCGTCAGTAAAGGTTGGGAATACATCTCAGACCATAGCGATAAGCATGAAGTATATGTAGGACGGGCAGAATGTACGATTACAAAGTACGACGTACGATTGTGAAACCGTCCGTCAAAATCGTACATCGTACATTGTACTTCGTACATAAACTATTGTACATCGTACATCAAAACACTATTATTGTGTACTATCAACACAATGAACCCTATGAGAAAGATGATTGCCGCCCTTTTGATAAGCGTGGCCATAACCCCCTTCGCCGCCGCGCAAAAATCTTCATTGCCGCTGGTTAACGGCGAAAACACTGCCGTCACACAAACGAATTCAGGTAAAGTCCGCGGCTACATTCACAACGGGATATATACTTACAAAGGAATTCCCTACGCACAGGCGAAAAGATTTCAGGCTCCGGAAAAGCCGACGCCCTGGGAAGGCGTCAGAAGCTCGATGAGTTACGGACCCGTCGCGCCACTCATGACGCCAACAACAGCGGTACAGGATGAGATCGAATTCCTGTTCCATCACGACTGGGGCTATACCAGCGAAGACTGCCTTCGGCTGAACGTATGGTCACCGGGCATCAACGACGGCAAGAAAAGACCGGTGATGTTCTGGATCCACGGTGGCGGCTACACCGCGGGCTCTTCGCAGGAACTACCGTCAACCGACGGAGAAGCGATCGCTAAAAAAGGCGACGTAATTCTGGTGTCGGTAAATCATCGTCTGAATGTACTCGGGTTCCTCGACCTGTCGGAGTATGGAGACAAGTATAAGTCCTCGGCGAACGCAAGCTTCTATGACCTGGTCGTGGCGCTGGAATGGGTACGTGACAACATCTCGAACTTCGGAGGCGATCCGGGCAACGTAACGATCTTCGGTCAGTCGGGTGGTGGTGGAAAAGTGAGCACACTCATGAGCTCACCGATGGCGAAGGGATTGTTTCACAAAGCAATTGTGCAAAGCGGTGTATGGGCTGATTTCCAGGATCAGGCGATATCGAAGCGCATCGGTGCAGCTGTGTTGAACGAGCTTGGACTGATCCCCTCGAAAGTGGACTCTATTCAAAAAGTACCTTATGATAAACTTGTGGCTGCCGGCAACAAGGCTCAGCAAAAAGTTCGTGAGCAGTTAAAAGCGGAAGGCGTACAGATCGACGGACTGGGCTTGCGCTTTGGCTGGACACCGACCATCGACGGCGTATTGTTGCAACAACACATGAAAGATCCGAAATCTCTTGCGCTCTCTTCGGACATTCCGCTCCTGATCGGATCGACCAAAAACGAATTCATGAACTCGCTGAGAAACCCAGCGCTGAAAAAAGCCAACGAAGGCGAGGTGAAAGAATTTCTGAAGAAGCAATGGGGTGACAAGACCGATGACTACATCGCGGCTGTGAAGAAAGCCTATCCGAAGGATACACGTCCCAACGATCTTGCAGACATCGATGGTTTCTTCCGGCCGGGAATGGTGGCGCAGGCTAATGCGAAATCAGGCGTTGGAACCGCGCCGGTGTTCATGTACCTGTTCACCTGGCAATCGCCTGTAATGGACGGAGCATACAAGGCCATCCACTGTATTGAAATCCCTTTTGCTATGAACAACATTGCGCGTGCTGAGGAAATGACAGGTGGCGGCAAGGAAGCTTACGCGTTGGCCGAGAAAGTGAGCCAGGCCTGGATCAATTTCGCAAGAAGCGGGGATCCTAACCACAAGGGACTGCCCGCATGGCCAAAGTATACCGCAAACGGGGGTGCAACGATGATGTTCGATAACGTATCGAC
This sequence comes from Cyclobacteriaceae bacterium, assembly GCA_035318625.1. Classification (GTDB taxonomy): domain Bacteria; phylum Bacteroidota; class Bacteroidia; order Cytophagales; family Cyclobacteriaceae; genus ELB16-189. The sequence continues at coordinate 245,078 of DATHEL010000005.1, read as the reverse complement.
CGTTCGTAACCATCCTGATAAGGAGATATTAGAAATGACTTCTGGAGCACCGAGATTCTAATTATATTATTAGATTCTAACATCGTTTCCATGAAAACCAATCGTAGAAAATTCATTCAAAACATTGGCTTAAGCACCGCAGCCTTGAGTGTCGGCGCTGCCGGCAGCGCTTCTGCAGCCAACACCGCAAAGGAAGCTCCGGATAAGGATGGCCAAATATTGTTGGTTGGCGACAACATCGCCGTAGCCGCTACAACTCATGGAAAGGTGAGAGGCTTTGTGCTTCGCGGTATCAACACGTTTTTGGGAATCCCTTATGGCGCTGACACTTCCGGGGCCAATCGTTTTATGCCCCCGCAGAAACCAAAGTCGTGGGATGGTGTGCTTCCTGCAGTTTGGTGGGGCAACACCGCTCCGCAAAACATGGAGAAACGATACTCCAACGTCTACGCTTCATTTGTCGATCATTGGAATTATGACGACGTGAGCGAGGATTGTTTGAAGCTGAACGTGTGGACACCCGCACTCGGCGACGGTAAGAAACGCCCGGTTATGGTTTGGCTGCATGGCGGTGGTTACGCCAATGGAAATGCTATCGAACAAGATGGATACCATGGTGAAAACTTTTCGCGGCGCGGTGATACGGTGTTTGTTTCGATCAATCACCGGCTCGGACCGTTGGGTTATGCGCACTTCGGCGCTGCCGGTTCAAAATTCGCAGCTTCGGGTAATGTTGGTATGCTCGATTGCGTAGCGGCCCTGGAATGGGTTCGAGACAACATCGCGTCATTCGGCGGCGATCCCGGAAATGTTACGATCATGGGTCAGTCCGGCGGAGGTGCAAAAGTATGTGTGCTCACCGCGATGCCGGCCGCAAAGGGATTGTTCCACAAGGCTGTTGCACTCAGCGGTTCGTCGCTGAAAGCAGTTGAAAAAGAAAATGCAGAGAAGCTCGCGGAGTATGTTCTGAATGAAGCAGGTCTTACTTATAACGAAATGGACAAGCTTCAAGAGATGCCGTGGAAACAGTACCTTGAGTTTGCCACAAGAGGTCTCGCGAAGTACCGTGAAGAAATGAAGATGCCGGCATTCGGTGGTGGCGGAGGATTTGCACCAGTGGTCGACGGAACGTACTTGCCCCAGCATCCTTACAATGGAGAACCGGCTCCCGCGGCAGCAGACGTGCCGATGCTGATCTGTACTACTTTCAATGAACAGTCACCGAGCAGAACCGATTCGGGTCTCGAAACGATCGACCTCGGCGGCGTGAAGGATAAGTTAAAAGGTCGCTTTGGTGACAAGACCGGGGATATCGTGGAGGCATACGCCAAAGTATTTCCCGACAAACGCCCGATCGAGATATGGTCGATGGTTGCCAGCAACCGTCAGAACGCCATCGCTCTTGCAGATTCTAAATCGAAACAAAAAGCGCCTGTTTACATTGCCTGGTTCGGATGGCAGCCGCCGATGTTCGACAACCGCATGCGTGCATTCCACTGCGTGGATATCTGCTTCTGGTATTACAATACAGACATAATGCTTACACACACCGGCGGTGGAGCAAGGCCGAGAAAGCTTTCGACGAAGATGGCCGACTCACTGCTTAACTTCATGAAGACCGGTAATCCGAATGGAGGAGGATTGCCTAACTGGCCCGCCTACAATTCGGCTAACGGGCAAACAATGGTACTCGATGATATGCCGGTCGTTAAAAACGATCCGGATCGTGAAGCAAGAAAAGCATTTGTATGAAACGCGGAATCGTCTTTTTGATTTACCTAAGTGTTGTGTCTGTCGTTTGGGCGCAACCTTCGGCGCCCACCGGCTTCGATGCCAATGCCAACCTTGCGAATTCCACTAACTCGATGTTCCGGTCATTCGATAACCGCTACACAGGAGTGAAAGGATATGCGACGGTGTTCGAGGATTTTGTTTATGGCAATGTCAACATGAAGAGCGGCGAACGGGCGGAAGGGCAGGAGTTGAATTATGATGCCATGACGAATGAGCTTATTGTCCGGTCCAGAATATATAAAAGAGTATTGGCGGTGCGTTCCGACCTGGTGGGGTCATTCGAGCTGATCAACATTAACGGTGATACGCTGACATTTAAAAAGGTTACAGAAAAAGGATTTTGCCAGGTGCTGCATGAAGGTAAAATGAAGGGCTACTTGAAGTACGGAAAGCAGGTAGCGCGTGCGAACCACGGCGGAGCATACAACAGCAATGCCCGGACGTATGATGAATTTATGGACGTCAACGCGATCCTGATCTCTAAAGACGGCGGGCCTTTGGAGGAGATTAAGGGAAGCAAAAAGGCTTTCGAGGCGAAGTTTCCTGAGAAGAAGGATGCCATCCGCCAATATATAAAAGAGAAAAAGCCGGATCTAAAGAATCCGAAAGAGCTTAGTCAATTCCTTGCCCACCTCGACAGCCTAGGCTGACCCCCGCATCAAACGATTGCACTCCTTGTTTAACACCTTACTTTGAGAGAGGTCGAGCATTTTCGCCGCGTCTTTGTTAGATTGCGTGCTTGGGTATTATTAAACTGACCAGCGCAACCTGACTTACGGATGATCAAAACTGAAGAGATTTTTTCATACCCTTTTAACCGGAAATACAGCAAGCCTGTCGCGTACTTTTCGATGGAATTTGCCATCGACCAGCCCTTAAAAATCTATAGCGGCGGCCTCGGATTCCTGGCAGGGTCGCATCTGCGCTCCGCCTACGAGCTCCAACAGAACATGATCGGTATCGGCATTCTCTGGAAGAAAGGATACTACGACCAGGAACGCAACCAGGATCAAACGTTGAAAGTCAGCTATCGTGATAAGGATTATTGGTTCCTTACCGATACGGGTATTGTTTACCCGATCACCATTCACGGTTCGCGTGTTTTCGTGAAAGCATTCCTTCTGAAACCCGACGTGTTCAAGTCAGCGCCGCTGTTCTTGTTGTCTACCGACGTTCCCGAGAACGACTACCTGGCACAAACGATCAGTCATCGCCTGTACGACCCGAACGAAACGACACGTATCGCACAGTCGATCCTTCTTGGAGCCGGCGGTGCAAAACTGCTCGACATACTCGAACGGCATACCGATATCTATCACATGAACGAGGGACATGCGCTGCCTTTGTGTTTTTACCTGCTCGATAAGTTTAAGAACCTCGATGAGGTAAGGAAACGTGTTGTATTCACGACACATACGCCGGAAAAAGCCGGTAATGAAGAACATAGTCTGCCACTGCTAAACAGCATGAGCTTCTTCAATGGCATCAATCAAAAACAGGTGGAAGAAACTCTTCACCCTGAGAACGGTGTAGTGAATTATACTTTGACAGCCCTTCGCATGTCAAAACGCGCTAATGGGGTTTCACAATTACACGGGGAAGTAGCGAGGAAGATGTGGAGCGGTTATAAAGATATCTGTGAGATCACGGCAATCACCAACGCACAAAACCAGGCATACTGGATAGATCCCGACCTCTCTTTAGCATTGCTGAAAGACAACGACAAGGTTCTTGTGAGCCGCAAGAAAGAGCTTAAGCACAATATGTTTCGCAGTGTCGCCAACGAAACCGGCAAGTTGTTCGATGAGAACGTACTGACCATCGTTTGGGCACGGCGCTTCGCGGGGTACAAACGAGCTAATCTTTTATTGTATGATTTCGATCGCTTCGTGAAGATCGCCACCAATGCGAAATATCCGATACAGGTGATATGGGCGGGTAAGCCTTATCCCGAGGACTACAGCGCAATCAATATCTTCAACGAGATCTATTGGAAAACAAAGGAGCTGCCGAACTGCACCGTGGTCACCGGTTATGAGCTCTGGCTGTCGGGACATCTGAAGCGTGGATCGGACGTGTGGCTGAACAATCCCCGTCTGTATCACGAAGCTTCGGGTACCTCCGGCATGACGGCCGCAATGAACGGGTCTATCAATTTTTCGATACCCGACGGATGGGTACCGGAGTTTGCCGAAGACGGCGTGAACTCATTCCTCATCCCCACCGCCGATGAATCGCTGAGCACCGAAGAGAAAGACAGGATCGAAGCGAAGAACCTCCTTGACGTGCTGGAGAACGTGATCATACCGATGTACTACGACACACCTGAGAAGTGGCTAAGGATGATGAAGGCCAGTATGAGAGAAGTGGTTCCTCAGTTCGATGGAGTACGGATGGCGACGGAATATTACGAGAAGATGTATATCGCGGATTGATTTACGATTTACAATGTACGATTTTGTCTGACGGCCGATCTTTGGTCCAAATCGTAAATCGTAAATCGTAAATCGTAAATTTGCCTATGCCTTATCGGATATCCGACCTTTTTATCTATCCCGTAAAATCCCTTGGAGGCATCCCTGTCCGTTCCGCCAAAGTCATGCGAAAAGGCTTCGAAAATGACCGGCGCTGGATGCTGATCGATGAGGACAGTATTTTCCTGACTCAACGCATTTACCACCACATGGCTCTTTTCAGGATGAGTTTTGCCGACAATGGCTTCCGGGTGTCGTTCAAGGGCGAGTCTATCGATATTCCTTTCTCCTTCGAAGGCGATCCTGTTCGAGCAAAGATCTGGGATGATGAAGTGACCGTACAGGAAGTAAGCCCGGCCCACACCGAATGGTTTTCGAAAAATATAGGCATCCGGTGTAAGCTGGTTGCATTTCCGGAAGTGAATGCCCGGCCCGTTGATGCACGATATGCTGTGGGCGACGACCATGTGAGCCTCGCCGACGCTTACCCGCTGCTCGTCGTGGGTCAGAGCTCGCTCGATGACCTGAATGAGAGATTAAAATCTCCGGTTCCGATGAATCGATTCAGACCGAGTGTTGTTTTTACAGGGGGAGAACCATTTGAAGAAGATCAATGGAACCGTTTCACGATAGCCGACGGCGAATTCGCAGGCGTGAAGCCGAGCAAGCGCTGCGTGTTGATCACCGTCGACCAGGAAACGGCAATTAAAGGAAGCGAGCCACTGGCAACACTTTCTACATACCGCAGAAAAGACAACGGAGTTTATTTCGGACAGAATGTAATACCGACGAAGCTCGGGCAAATAACGATAGGAGATGAGATCATTCTTAAAGACTAGCATCGTATTTATACTGACGGCAGCTGTCGTCCTTTCATGTAAGAAGAGCGAGTCCAGGCTCCCGATCTTTGGCGAGCGTGACTTCAACGGTAAGGATACTGTTTATCATACCATCGCGCCTTTTTCTTTTTTGGACCAGGACAGTACGGTGATCACCAATGACACTTTTAAGGATAAGATCTACGTAGCCGATTTCTTTTTTACCACCTGCCGGACAATCTGTCCTATTATGAAGACGCAGATGAAGCGTGTGTACGACGCGACCGCAAACCAGCCTGATGTATTGATCCTTAGCCATACCATCGATCCGGAATACGATACAGTCGCCCTTCTTCGCAACTTCGCGAAGATGCTGGAGGTCAGCAGCGACCGCTGGCACTTTGTGACCGGTGAAAAGGATTCGATCTATAAGATCGCACAGACAAGTTATTTCGTTACGGCCAGAGAGGAAAGGGCGGAGCCGGATGGGTTCATTCACAGCGGCGCCTTCATGCTGATCGACAAAAAGCAACGCATCCGCGGTAAATACGATGGCACGAGGCAGGTTGATGTCGACCGTATGCTGAAAGACATCGCCAAGTTGAGAAACGAATCCGAATGAGGCTTCTGTGGATATTAGCGCTCGCAATTTCAATCATCTCCTGCAAGTCGAAAGCCGAGATCGAGATGGAACAGTACTACAACCGGGGCGAAATTCTCTATACACAATACTGCAGCAATTGTCACCAGGCAGACGGAAAGGGACTTGGATTGCTATATCCTCCCCTGGACAAGTCTGATTTCATGGAAAAGAACCTCGATGAGGTTCTGTGTATTATGAGAAACGGCAAGTCGACGCCGACTGTGGTGAACGGCAAAACTTACGAACAACCGATGCAGGGTGTAACGGCCCTAACCGATCTTGACATAGCCGAGATCGCGACGTACATCTATAATACGTGGGACCACAAACGTGGGATTGTTAAAGTGGATGAGGTTTCGGCGAAGATGAATTCTTGTAAGTCGGAATAATTCTATTCCGACCTGCCAACATCTCGCCTTTTAAATTTCTGTCCGAAGTACTTGTCGCGGAGAGCCCTGTATTTCATCGCATCCTTTTCTTTGATCTTCTTGCCATTGATCACCATTTCATTGTTGCTGTCGTTGATGTTCAGATTATCGAGGTTCTCATTTTTATTGATGTAGCCGTCGTCGCGCAGCATCTCGGCGAGCTCCTTTTTGTAATCGTCGGCTTGCCGGGCCATGTCGGCGAGGAAGTCGCTTTGTTCGCGCATCTTGTCACCCATGACCTGGAATTGTCCCGACCGGATACGCGCCATGTCTTCAGATTGCAACGCTTTCATTGATTCCACTTGTGCCAGCTGATCGGCCATATGGGCTACCTGGTCTCCGGAATAATCGAACGGTGCTACGCGCGGTGTGACTGCGATCCTGGGAGCGACATAGACATCCGGGTTGGGCGCTTTTGGCGCGCTATGCATTTCCCAAAGCTGGTCGTTCAGCAGGTTCCATGCATTATCGTCTGCGCTGTAACGGCGTAACTGTTCGAGGTCCACAACATCGGCAGCGTCACGATGTTCTTTCTTTACCTCGTCCATCATCTTGCCGAGCTTGTCCTGGTTCTTTTCGTAGAAGTCCTTGAATTCTGCCTTGAATTTTTTGGTGAATTCTTTTTCAAACTCCTCCATCTCTTCGGTCGTCATGCTGCGGTATTTGAAACCCGGGATGCTGTCGAAACTGTTGAATTGGTCGAGGTTGAAATTAAGATTCATAGGACCAGCCGGTTCGAAGGCTCTTAATGCTTCGAGCGCTTCCAGTGCTGCCAGTCCTTCAAGGCCTTCAATCATCGGCATCATCATCCCGTCCGGTCCTTCGACGAAGACATCCATATCGTCGATATACGGCGGGACGTTTTCTACCTCCGGAATGAATTCGATCTCGGGGATCGGCGCTATGGCTTCATGCTGGCGATGCTTGTTCGACTTAATCACTTTAAGCCCGTCCTCCTTCGAAGTGTCGGCAGCAAGTGCATTGACTTCTTTGATATTGTTATTTGAAACCTTCGCTTCGGCTTCTGAGCCGATCGAAAGCCACGATGCGCAGATCAATCCGAGGAATATAAGCGCCACAGGCACAAGCCGGCCTTTTCCCCAATCATTTTTGGCAGAATTCTCCATAATTCTTTTGATTCGATTCAATAACTGATTTTTATTACCTGATATGCCCAGCGCCAACGCCGACGAGCTCCGCGAAGCTTCCAGCTGCGCCAAAGTGCGGACGTAAGTCATGGGACTTATTCCTTTCGCAATCACCATGTCGTCGCAGCAGTTCTCCCGCTCTTCGCGAATGAGCGATGAGATCAGCATAACGAAAGGATTGAAAAAGAAGATCGTTTCTACAATCGCCTGGAACAGGTTGATGACATAATCCTGTCTGCGGACGTGTGAGAGTTCATGTACAATGATGGTTTCAACTTGCTCGCCTGTAAGTCCGGTGAGCAAACCGAATGGAAAGAGTATCATCGGTTTCATGAAGCCGACGACCATGGGTGACGTTATTCCCGCTTCCGCAATAGCCACAACCCGCTTGATGTTCAGGCTCTCCGAAAGACTGTTCACCATATTCATCCATTCCTCTTGTACGGGGTGCGCATTTCTTCTGAGCCTGCCGATGTACCACAAACCTGCCGCAATACGGATCAGACCGATCACAAAACCTAGCATCCAGAAACGGAGCAGCCAGATGATGTTGGCATCGATCCAGTGAAGCGCGGTGGTGAAGACAGAAAAAGGCTGTTCAACAGCCAGAGCTGCCTGAGCTGCGATTGGTCCCGATACAAAACTGTCAAAATTGAAAGTCGCGTAGCCCGACGCGGTTTGATCCAACGCGAAAAACGTCGTCACCGAAGATATAATTAACACCAGCAGTGCGCCTACACCAAGTCCATACCTGGCATCGGAACGCGTCGACGGCAACAGCCCGGAGGCTATTTTCAATAAGATAAAAATTAGGAGTCCCTGCCAGAGAGAGTGAATTAACGTCCATCCGATGCTTTGGATGATGTGCTGCGGGATATTCAATGCATTCATTTTTCTCCTTTTTCAAGTTCGTCCAGGTACTCGCGTATCGCCTTCAATTCGATCTTCGAAGATTTACGATTGCCAAGAGCGCTCATCACAAGCTCCGCCGCCGAACCCCTGAAGACCGTATCGATCATCTTGTCGAGCAATTGCTGCTGTGTATTTTCCTGCGAGGCGATCGCTTTATATAGATGAAGCTTACCGCTCTTTTGGCGTGCCAAGTGACCTTTTTCGTGCATTATTTGCATGAGCTTGAGAATGGTCGTGTAGCCGTTGCTTTCGTCGCCGCCCATGACTTCATGCACGTCCTTGACGCTAATTGCGCCTTTTTCCCACACGATCCTGAGGATCTCGATTTCCTTTTCTGTGAGCTTGGGTAAGATCTTTTGGCCTGTCATTGATACGAATAGTTTCGTAATACAAGAATATTCCTTTTAACGTTACGCGTCAAGAATTGTTACGAAAATATTCGTATGATGCTTGCCACCCCCTTTATTGCTATATTTTCGGCCCTGTAGCACGTGCTACAGGGCCCTCCGGATATCCATGAAGCGTCCTAACTACCGCAATTTCCTCATAACGGTAACTGCGATTTTTTTCACCTACGGGATTTTACTCACCATCCTTCTCAACTTTGAAGAGGCCGCACCGGGGAGTAAGATTCATGATTTCCAGGATGGCATGTGGTATTTGCTGGAGACGCTGACAACTGTCGGCTACGGCGACACGCTTCCTGTTACATATTGGGGTCGCATGATCGGCTTTGTCTTTCTGCTTTCGAGCTTCGGTGTTTATGGTTTTATCATTGGCCAGATTTCTAACTTTATGAGTACGTTGAAAGAACAAAGAGACCTTGGATTAAACGGTACCGACTTCGAAGATCATGTGGTCATGATCGGATGGAACGACTTTGGTCAGTCGGTGATCAGTCACCTGATCGGCGCCGGTCGTAAGGTGGCCATCATAACGAAAGACAGAACGTCGATCGATATTATCCGCGAGTACTATACAACAGACCAGGTTTATACTCTATTTTCAGACTACAACAACTTCGATCTGCTGGAAAAAGCGCAGATCAGGAAAGCATCCATCGTGTTCGTCAACCTGAACGACGACACGGAGAAGTTGGTCTATGTGATCAATATCAAGAAGCATTACGCCGACCTGCATTACGTGGTAACGCTCGATAACGGAAACCTGAAGAGCACGTTCCAAAACGCCGGTGTTACTTATGCCATTTCGAAAAACGAGATCTCATCGAAACTACTGGCTAGCTACATCTATGAACCCGACGTGGCGCTGTTCAGTGAAGAGATCATCGCATTCGCCCACGAACAGGATGAGTACGACATGAAGCAATTCTACGTTGCTAACGACAACCCGTTGAAAGGGACATATTACGAAACTGCTTTCTTCGATCTGAAAAAACAATGTAATGTCGTGTTGATCGGAATCGTGAAAATCAAAGACGGTCAGCGTACGCTCATGAAGAACCCCGAGAGCAATGTCACGATCGAGGCAGGAGATTATTTATTGATGCTGATGAACGGAAAAGGGCAGGAGAAATTGAAGAAGGTATTTCATATCGAGGAAGGGCTATAAATACATTTCTCACGGAAAGCACGGAATACACGGAAAAATGCAGCAACTCTTTTAAGAGCTTCCGTGATTTTCCGTGCTTTCCGCGAGAGATTGCATTAGCCTAAAAAATTAAGCGCTCCTGCCTTTCGAACAGGAGCGCTTCACCCCAAAAACCAAACCCCAGTAAGTCAACCCTTCTTTCCCGTGGTTTTCCGGATTAACATATTTGCTGTGGTCAAGGTTCAGAGTTACAACGAGGCGCTCCGCCGGAATATTGTACTCTGATTATTTTCCAACCAATTCTTTTCCCTGCGCGATGTTTTCGAAAGTGAAATCAGTGTCGTTCCGCAGGTCAACGTAGATCACCGAGTCTTTATTGACTGATCCCGACAGTATCTGTTTCGAAAGCTCGTTGAGAATTTCACGCTGCAGCACGCGTTTCAGCGGACGTGCGCCGTATTGCGGATCAAAACCAAGCTTCGCGAGGCGTTCACGTGCTCCTTCGGAAATATCAAGGCTGACACCCGATTCGCCGAGACGCTTAATTACAAGGTTCACCTGTATATCGAGTATCTTCCGGATATCACTTCGGTTCAATGGACGGAACATGATGATCTCGTCGATGCGGTTAATGAATTCCGGTCTTACCGATTTTCTCAGCACGTCCATCACCTGGTCGCGGGTTTCCTCGAGCACGTCGAAGTAATTCTCGTCGGTGATCTTCGAGAAGTTGTCCTGGATGATCGCCGAACCGATGTTGGTAGTCATGATGATGATCGTGTTCTTGAAGTTGGCGACACGTCCTTTGTTATCCGTGAGCCTGCCGTCGTCGAGCACCTGGAGCAGTATGTTGAACACATCCGGGTGTGCTTTCTCGATCTCATCCAGCAATATCACGGAGTATGGTCTTCTGCGGATGGCTTCCGTCAGCTGGCCGCCTTCGTCGTAGCCCACATATCCGGGAGGTGCGCCGATAAGCCTGCTAACGCTGTGTCTTTCCTGGTACTCACTCATGTCGATGCGCACCATCGCGTGCTCGTCGTTGAACAAATAGTCGGCGAGTGCTTTCGACAGCTCGGTCTTACCGACACCGGTGGTGCCCATGAAGATGAATGAACCGATCGGACGCTTTGGATCCTGCAGACCCGCGCGGCTTCTACGCACTGCGTCACTCAATGCCCCGATGGCCTCTTCCTGTCCAGCGACGCGTTTGGAAAGCTCGCTTTCAAGATGGAGAAGCTTTTCGCGATCACTCTGGAGCATCTTTGAAACCGGTATGCCTGTCCATCGTGCCACTATTTCGGCGATGTCTTCGCTATCGACTTCCTCTTTCAGCAACGATTGTCCTCCCTGCATTTCCTTCATCTCTTTCTGAAGCTTTTTCAGGCTGCCTTCGGCTTGCACGATCTTTCCGTAACGGATCTCGGCAACTTTTCCATAGTCGCCTGACTTCTCTGCCTGCTCGGCTTCGAATTTTAGCTTGTCGATATTTTCTTTTTCACGCTGTATTCCGTGAACGATCGCTTTTTCGGTATCCCATTTTGCTTTCAGGGAATTCCTTTGTTCGGAGACTTCGGCAATATCGCGGCTAAGGTCGCTTTCCTTGTCTTTATCTTTTTCACGGCGCATGGCTTCGCGTTCGATCTCGAGCTTCATGATCTTCCTGTTGAGCTCGTCGAGCTCTTCGGGAAGCGAGTCCATTTCGAGCCGTAGCTTGGCGGCGGCTTCGTCCATCAGGTCGATGGCCTTGTCGGGCAGAAACCTGTCGGATATGTAGCGACTGGAGAGCTCGACGGAAGCGATCACTGCATCGTCCTTGATGCGGACGCCATGGTGCAGCTCGTATTTATCTTTGATTCCGCGAAGGATCGAGATCGAGTCTTCTACCGAAGGCTCATCGACCATAACGGACTGGAAGCGGCGTTCGAGCGCTTTGTCTTTTTCGACATACTTCTGATATTCTTTGAGCGTGGTTGCGCCGATAGCATGGAGCTCACCACGGGCAAGGGCCGGCTTAAGGAGGTTGGCAGCATCCATAGCGCCTTCTCCGCCACCAGCCCCTATCAGTGTATGGATCTCATCAATAAACAATATGATCTCGCCGTTCGAATCTGTGACTTCCTTGATAACGGACTTGAGGCGCTCTTCGAATTCGCCCTTGTATTTCGCACCGGCAACCAGCAAACCCATGTCGAGCGATACCAATATCTTCGACTTCAGATTTTCGGGAACGTCGCCATCGACGATCCGCTGGGCCATGCCTTCGACGATGGCGGTTTTGCCGACGCCGGGCTCGCCTAAGAGTATCGGATTGTTTTTCGTGCGCCTGGAAAGGATCTGCAGGACACGACGGATCTCCTCGTCGCGGCCGATCACCGGGTCGATCTTTCCTTTCTTCGCCAGCTCGTTGAGATTTTTGGAATAGCGTTCGAGGGATTTGTATTTCGCTTCGGCGTTTTGATCGGTCACCTTCGACCCGCCCCTCAGCTCGTTGATTGCTTTCAGCACGCCTTTGCGTTCGAAGCCGGCATCTTTCATTACCGAAGAGACCTTGTCCTTCGATACAAGCAATGCCAGGACCAGGTGTTCCACGGCAATGTACTCGTCTTTGAATTCCCTCAGTTCCTTATCCGCGCCCTGGAGCACTGTATTGCTCGCGGACGACAAATAAGGCTGTTGCCCCGTGACGACGGGGTACGAGGCCAGCAACTCTTCCAGTTTAGTATTGAGATGCTGATTGTTTATGTTGAGTTTCTTGAAGAGGTAGTCCGAAACGTTTTCGTCGGTTTCGAGGATGGCCTTCAATATGTGTGCGGGTTCTATCGACTGGTTCTGCCGGGTCATGGCGATCTCTGCCGATTTCTGAAGAGCTTCCTGAGACTTTATTGTAAATTTTTCGAAGTTCATGTCTGTCCGTTATCAAATACTAAACCCAAAGAAAGGTAGACCTTGTTTTCAGAAAATTTGACATTAAATTGTGGGTAATGTTCTGTTTTTCAGACAATTTGACCGAGGAGAAGGTTCAGCAGTGCCACAATAATGTCTAAACGTCCAGCTAAGAAGAAGTCCGCACATCACCAGGAGTTACTGATCGAGACAGCCTGGGAAGTATGCAACCAGGTAGGAGGGATCTACACCGTTATTCGTTCGAAAGCGCCGTGTATCGTGGATGCCTATGCAGGCAGCTATTGCATGGTCGGGCCGTATGTTAGTAAAAGTATACAGGCAGAGCTCGAGCTCATCGAAACGCCTTCTGATGTGTTTGGACTGGCCGCCGCCAATCTCCGGAAACGGGGCTACGATGTTTACGATGCGGTATGGCTTATCACCGGCAAGCCCCGCGTGATCTTGCTGAATCCCAATGTGATCGAAGAGAAAGCGCTGAACGTCGTCAAATATCTCTTATGGAAGAATCATAACATCAGCATACCCAGCGATAGTGTTCTCATCAACCAGGTGGTGGCCTTCGGTTATCTTACCCGGTTATTTTATGAGGAGGTGCTTAAGCTGATCCCACCCGGTCAACCTGTGATCGGGCACTTTCATGAATGGATGGCGGGTCTCCCTATACTCGACATCAAGAAAGACAAGCTGCCGGTGAAAACTGTTTTCACCACACATGCGACGCAACTCGGACGCCATCTGGCGATCAACTCTCCGTTATTCTACGCGCACCTTCCGTTCTTCAAGCACGAGGAGGAATCGAAGAAGTTCGGGGTTCACACGGAAGAGACCATCGAGTTTGCATGTGCCCAGGCCTGCGATGTTTTTACCACGGTGAGCGACGTTACAGCGCGCGAATGCAAACACCTTCTGAAAAGAACTCCCGAAGCGATACTTCCGAATGGCTTGAACATCGAGCGTTTCGAAGCGTTGCACGAATTCCAGAACCTTCATGAAACTTACAAGGAACGGATCCACGAATTCGTCATCGGGCATTTCTTTCACTCATACTCGTTCGATCTCGACAAAACCATTTACTTCTTTACGTCGGGCCGCTACGAATACAAGAATAAAGGATTCGATCTGACGCTCGAAGCGCTCGCGCACCTGAACGATCAGCTGAAACGGGAGAAAGCCGATCTCACCGTGATCATGTTCTTCGTAACAAAGCGCGATTATCATAACCTCAATCCCGATGCGCTGCATTATCGCGCGATGATGGAGGAGATCCGGCAAGTTTGCGACGAGATCCTGAAACTCGCCGGAAGAAAACTCTTCTACGAATCCACCCGCCGTCAGGACAACCGCTTTCCGGATCTGAATGAATTCATAGACGAGTACTGGAAGCTTCGTTACCGCCGGACCATTCAATCATGGAAAAGCAATAAGCTTCCTGCTACCGTCACACACAAGCTGGTCGACGAGCAAGACGACGAGATCGTTCAATTCCTTACCCGGCGTGGTCTTCAAAACAAACAGGAAGACAAGGTGAAGATCATCTATCACCCGGACTTCATCAATTCCACCAATCCTCTTTTCAGCCTCGACTACAGTCAGTTCGTCCGGGGTTGTCATCTCGGAGTTTTCCCGAGTTACTACGAGCCCTGGGGTTATACCCCGTTGGAGTGTATGGCCAGCGGCGTTCCCAGTGTTACCAGCGACTTAAGTGGTTTCGGCGATTACCTTCTGAAACACTTTCCGGACCACAACAAACACGGTATGTACGTGGTGGAACGTGGCAAGCGGACATTCGACTGGAGCGCACGACAACTCTCCGGGTTCCTGTACCAATTCCTGAAACAATCACGAAGAGAAAGGATCAATCAGCGGAATCATGTCGAAAATTATTCGTCTGCGTTCGATTGGGAGAACCTGATCGTTCACTACCAGAAAGTGTACGATCATTTGATATAAGCACAATTACATCCACACTCATGAACCTCAATCTAAAAGCGCAGCAGGAAAATACATACGACGCGATTGTAGTCGGAACAGGCATCAGCGGCGGCTGGGCGGCGAAAGAACTTACCGGGCGCGGCTTGAAAACACTCGTACTCGATCGCGGCAGGGATGTAAAGCACGGCGAGTATCCCACGATGAGCAAGGAACCCTGGGAGCTGCCTCATGGTGGAAGGATGACCAAAGAGGAACAAAAGTTCCGGCCGGTACAGAGCCGTACAGGCTGGATCGGACAAGCGAACATGCACTGGTTTGTAAACGATGCGGAGCATCCGTATCAGGAGACCAAACCGTTCGATTGGATCCGTGGATATCATGTCGGCGGAAGATCCCTCACGTGGGGAAAGCAAACATATCGCCTTTCGCAGATGGATTTCGAAGCCAACGGCAAGGAAGGTGTTGGTGTGGATTGGCCCGTGCGTTATGAAGAGATCGCCCCGTGGTACGATCACGTGGAGTCGTTTATCGGCGTAAGCGGAAGAGCGGAGGGCCTCTCGCAACTTCCGGACGGCAAGTTCCTTCCGCCGATGGACATGAATTGCGTGGAGGAGGTTTTTCGTGATAAAGTCTCAGAGAAATTCGGTGGTCGTAAAGTAACGATCGGCAGAGTTGCCCATCTCACTGCAGCGCTGCCGCATGATCCTTCGCGGGGCATCTGTCAGTCGAGGAATCTGTGCGACCGTGGTTGTCCTTACGGAGCATACTTCAGCAGCAACTCATCGACGCTTCCGGCAGCGATGAAGACGGGTAACATGACCCTTCGCCCCAACTCGGTCGTACACTCGGTGATCTACGACGAAAAGCTCGGAAAGGCCATAGGTGTCAAAGTGATCGATGCCGTCACGAAAGAAGATATTGACTTCTATGCGAAGGTTATTTTCCTGAACGCATCGACGTTGGGTAGCACGTTTATTTTAATGAACTCCGTGTCGTCGCGATTCCCGAATGGATTAGGAAACGGCAGCGACCAGCTTGGCCGTAACCTGATGGATCACCAGTACCGGGCGGGCGCCGAAGGAAAGTTCGATGGTTTCGAAGACAGTTATTACATCGGACGAAGACCGAATGGGATCTACATCCCGCGCTTCCGGAATGTCGGTAATGACAAACGCACCGACTACCTGAGGGGCTTCGGTTACCAGGGAGAGGCGAGCCGTGGAAGCTGGGTCCGCAGTGTAGCCGAGCTGTCGGTCGGTGCGGAGCTTAAAGATCTCGTAACGACGCCCGGTGAATGGTCGCTCGGAATTACAGGCTTCGGCGAATGTCTTCCCTACGCGGAGAACAGGGTGACGCTGAACAGAAATGAAAAAGATCCGTTCGGCTTGCCGATGTTGGTGGTGGATGCCGACTGGAGAGAGAACGAGAAAGTAATGCGCGAAGACATGAAGGCAGCTGCCGCGGAAATGCTCGAGGCTGCCGGCTTCAACAACGTGCACACATACGATGCGCCGAACAACATCGGTCTTGGAATACATGAAATGGGAACAGCACGGATGGGTAGAGACAAGAAGACATCGGTGCTTAACAAATGGAACCAGGTTCACGAGGCTCCGAATGTTTTCGTTACCGATGGTGCGTTCATGACATCCTCGGCCTGTCAAAATCCTTCGCTGACCTATATGGCATTTACAGCAAGGGCAGCCAATCATGCCGTGGAAGAATTAAAGAAACAAAACCTATGAACAGGAGAGAAGCAATACAAAGAACAGCCCTCGCACTGGGCTATACCATTTCGGCCCCGCTGATCTCGGCGGTGCTCCATGGATGTAAAGCAAAACCCGATCTGGCATTCAAGCCGGTGTTCCTCGATGAAGAGCAAGGCAGATTGGTATCCGCTATCGCGGAAACTATAATACCCAGGACAAATACACCCGGCGCGGTCGATGCCGGCGTTCCAGGATTTATCGACGACCTGTTGGCAAACGTGTACAGCTCCGAACAACAAAAAGCTTTTACCGATGGGCTTACCGCGTTCGCGGAGGAGGCGAAGTCGGAAATCGGCGATGCCTTTATCGATGCTACTCCGGAGCAGCAACTCGGGTTCGTGAAGAAAAAGAACACGGAAGCATTATCGGGTGGCAGTGGAAGTGGAAGTCAGTCCGAAGGATGGTGGGCTGCCGGCATGGGAAGCAGTAAGCCATTCTTCCTCGAGGTGAAGGAGCTTACTATTCTCGGTTTCTTTACAAGCGAAGCAGGAGCGACCCAGGTATTGCAATACAAACAGGTGCCCGGACCGTTCCAGGGCTGTGTCCCTCTTGCCGAAGTCGGCAAGGCGTGGGCGACCTAGACTGGTCTTAGAATTTCATTATCAGGAAAACAACAGCAGGAAGAGAGAAGCTGAATGATCTGAGCTTCGTGCCGTTGTCGTTGGGCTGGCCGGTGCCGGTTGAGGTTTGTTTCTGGTTGATCCATTTGAAATAATAGCTGGCTTCAGTCCCGACCAAAAGCCTGTTGTGAAACTGGTAGTTCAGCGATGCACGTGGACCAAAGCCCGATCGCTTTGATTCAGTTATCACGGTGCTTACGCTGCTGCTGCCGTTCGTAGTTGAAGTGGTTTCGGCCTTGCTTGACTCTATCAGTATGTCTCCTCCAAAACTGATGAGCCAGTTTTTCGAAAGGTATTTTTTCTTCTCCAATCCGAATCTCCATGCGAAGTCGTTCACCTTCGATATCACGTTGGTGAAGTTGTCGTTGCTTTTTGTTTGGATGGACGAGTAACCGAGACCGGTAGCAAATCCAAATCCGGTGGACAATGAGTTCACAGAATAAACCAGCAGATACGGGTTGGTGACGGGAGAGGAGTTTCCGCCGAAGCTGATCAACTGTCGCAATAGCTGGTTGGCCTGAAGACCGATGTAATGCGAAGCTTTTCGTGTTGAAGGCTCCGGCAACGGGTCACCGGCGGGTCGATTTTGCGCAACGAGAGAGTGTCCTACTATCAGCAGGATTAGACAAATGAGGATTCTATAAAACATTTTATCTGGTCTTGAACGGATTAGAGAACTTAGGATCACTAACGATGGAAGGATCGTTGAGCGTATGTAAGAAAGCGACGATGGCTTCCTTTTCGTGGTCCGAGATGTTCATGCTCCGGGCCTGGCCGTTGTCGCCTTTGAGCCTTGGATCGAGATTGGGGTGATTGGCCATGCCTTCACTATAGTGTTCCATCACATCGCCGAGTGTTTTGAAGCGGCCGTCGTGCATATATGGAGCGGTATACGATAGGTTACGAAGGGATGGTATCTTGAACTTACCGGCATCCTCGGGCTTTCCGGTTGTGTTCTGCAAACCATTGTCGGCATAAGCTGCATCGAGCCCGATGTTCGCGAATGTTCCTGCAAACAGGTAGCCGTTAGGCGACGTTACCTGGTGACAGCCGTTGCAATCATATTTGTCGTTGAACAGCATCATGCCTTCGAGCTCCACAGCATTGAGATCGCTGGGTAACGCCGCACCGGGGAATTGCGAAACTACATGCTGGTCGAACCTGGTCGTGTTCGTGCGGATCGATCTGACAAATGTCGAGATAGAGGCGGCGATCTTTTCTGAATTTATTTCAGGGTCACCGAAAGCATCGTTGAACAATGATTCATAATAAGGAAGCCCTGAAAGTTTTTTAGATAATGCATTCACATCCGTAATCCCCATCTCCACGTGATTGCCGACCGGTTGAAGGGCAAGTTTCTCAAGGACCGACTCCCGTCCGTCCCAAAACAGGTGGTCGCCACCTATAAAGGCTATCGATGAGCTGGTTGGAGCGAAGCTGGAGGAGCTGAATTTCTGCTGGTCAAAGAATAGGAAACCTCCGAACCCTATGTTCTGCAACGGCATGGAATTACGTGTGGTCGATTTTCCTTCGAAGCCAAGGCTAAACCTTACGTTGTCAGCGAAGGCCGAAGATTGCTTGTGACAGGAAGCGCACGATATCGTGTTGTTGATCGAAAGCTGGCGGTCGTAGAACAATACCCGCCCAAGAGTTGCTATCGCATCTGAGGAGTCGTTGAAGTTGGTGTATTCGTAACGCGTTGCGGGAAGGTCGAGGTAGGTTTCGCCTACCGAGTTCAGTTTCAGTTCCTGCTCCTGGCATGAACCGCCGACAACCACAATAAGGAGGATGCAGGAATAACGAAGTAAAGTTCTGTCAGGCATGCACAATCAGGTTAAACTTGCCTATTGGACACGTGAATTTACTGAAAAGTTGGCGTTTGGGCTGGTGTTTTTTGTGTTGATAACCAAGGAGTTATACGGATATGTCGGACCAATCCCCAAAATCACCTCTCAATAATTGCCGCCACACCCATTCCTCCTGCTGTACAAACCGACAACAACCCTCTTCCCTTCCCTTTTTGAGATAGCAACTTCGCCATACCCATCGTCACACGGGTGCCGGTCGCGCCGAACGGATGGCCGATCGCAACACTGCCTCCCTTCACATTCATCTTCGATCGGTCAATCGGCCCAAGAGCTTTGTCCAGTCCCAGGTCTTTACGACAATAATCGTTACTCTCCCAGGCCTTCAGCGTACACAGCACTTGTCCGGCAAACGCCTCATGGATCTCGTAATAATCGAAATCCTGTAAGGAGAGATTATTCCTCTTCAGCAAACGGGCTACCGCAAGTGTCGGAGCCATCAACAGGCCGGCGCCACGGACGTGATCAACCGCAGCTGCTTCACTGTCGACAAAGTAAGCTTGAACCTCGAGGTTGTTTTTAGTGGCGAATTCTTCGGAAGCCAGGAAGACCGATGCGGCTCCGTCGGTGAAGATCGTGCTGTTACCGGCTGTGAGCGTTCCGGCCGGACTCTTGTCGAAGGCGGCTCTTAGTTTCGACAGCTTTTCGATCGTGGTATCGGGCCGCACAATGGTGTCTCGCTTTACGCCTTTGAATTCGGTCAGCATGTCATCATAAAAACCCTCTTGATAGGCCTTCGCCGCGTTCACGTGACTCAAGTAAGCAAGCTCATCCTGTGCTTCGCGACTGATCTTCCATTCTTTCACCATGATCTCTGTGTGCTCACCCATCGTCTTACCTGTACGCGGTTCGCGAATACCGGGAATCACCGGCTTCAGGTCACGCAGATTTATCTTCAGGAATTTTCCCAGGCGATCTCCAAAACTTTTTGCGTTCTGCAAGTCGATCAGTTTCCACCCCAGCGAACGCGGGCCGGTAACAGGAAGGTCGCTGTTGGTGTCGCTGCCGCCGGCAATGCCCGAGTCGATCTGGCCGGCAGCAATTTTCAAAGCAATAAGATTTACAGTTTCGAGACTCGTTCCACAAGCGCGTTGAACGTTGAACCCCGGCGTTCGCGGATCGAGATCGGTGCCGAGTACAACTTCGCGGGCCAGGTTCCAGTCCGCCGGGAATGTGAGGATAGCACCCAAGGATACATCGCCTAACAGCTTGCCGTTTAGCTTGAAGCGTGACGTGGTGGCCTGTATGGAAGCTGTAAGCATTTCCTGGTTGGAAATCCTGCTGTATTCCTTGAATGATCTTACAAAAGGAATACGGACGCCACCGATGATGGCGACCTTACGGAGGGGTTTCATACGATTTGAGGTTTACTGTATTCCAAACAAAAACAGACGCTATTTGATTCGTAGCATGGGGAATAAACGGCGAAGGTCCTCTTCTTTCGGTTGCGCTCCATATTCACAGACCTCGAATGCTTCCGCATGTTTTATCTGCGCTGCTTTTTCTTTGCCGTACCAGCGTTCGAGGGACTGTTTCACCTCGGGTGTGAGCCGGATCGTTCTGTTGACAGCGAGCCACTTTTCCCGGTCGGCAACGTTTTTTGGAACCTGCTCGTAATAGCCGCCGATCCACGGAAGCCATTCATAGAATTGAGAAGCATGGGCATCGAGCGCGTGTATCTTCTGATCGAACACGGATGAGATATCGATCGCCACATCGGGGCGGAATGTATTCGGGCGCTGAAAGAAATCCTGGAAATAAAGGAACACCGGGTTCTTCTTGAGCGGTGTTGTTTCGGCAGCAATGTTCGGTACGGCAACCATGTACGCAGCATCTTGTACGAGAACACCGGTGTATCGATGGTCGGGGTGATAGTCGTTGGGTCGGGGTGCCATAACGATGTCCGCATTCCATTCACGGATCTTACGGATGATCTGAAGCCTGACATCCAGATTCGGAACCAGCTCGCCGTCGTGGTTATCGAGAACATCGTAAGTGACACCAAAGCGTTTGCCGGCTTCCTGGGCTTCGGCATACCGGCGTTTCGCAAGCATACCACCGCCTTCCGATTGATGGCCTGCGTCACCGTTTGTGACTGCTACGAACTTCACCGCGTAACCGAGCTGCGCAAGTAAGATGGCAGTACCGCCACCGTCCTGGTCACAGTCGTCGGGGTGTGCACCGATCATGATCACCCGGAGTGAGTTGTTGTTCTGAGCCTGCAGTGACAATGAAACAAACATCATTGTGACAAACAGGTAAAAGATACGCTTCATGGAATTTTAGATTTAATGAGTTAAAGGGTTGTTGAAGTTATGGTTTTAGTGGTGCATTTACTAAGTTTAATACATGCGCATCACGATAATTATTTGGATAGCATTAATGTCAGTTGAAGGGTTGCTTGCCCAGGAAGTGCCGGTACGAAAAACCGCGGACTTTACAGTCAATGGAAAAGGTGATGCGGCAGAGTGGAGGAAAACCGACTGGGTGGCGTTGACATATCGCGGCGGCAACATGAAGGACTATGAAACAAAAGTGAAGCTGCTCTATTCAGACAGCGGCGTGTATTGTTTGTTTCACAATTTTGACAAAAAAATCACGTCCACCATGAGTGCAGACTTTTCCGACCTGTGGAAGGAAGACGTGGTCGAGATTTTTTTCTGGACCGACGAGAAAGTACCGATCTATTTTGAATACGAGATATCGCCACGGAATTATGAGCTGCCGATCCTGGTTCCCAACATCAACGGAAAGTTCCTCGGGTGGCGTCCCTGGCACTATGATGGACCAAGGTTGATCAAGCATGCTACGAATATCCAGCCGGATGTTTGGACCGCTGAGGTTTACATGCCATACAAGGTCCTCGCACCGCTCGGGAATGTTCCACCGACGAAGGGAATGAGCTGGCGTTGCAACATATATCGACTCGATCATGACGACGGTGTAACGAGATGGTCGTGGCAGCCGGTGCGCACCAACTTCCACGACTTTGAACACTTCGGAGTTATCAAGTTCGAGTGACCCCGGCCATCAGGAGGCCTTCGCCATTTCCCACCCGATGATGCTCTTTTTTCGTATCGGGCTCCAGCGGTACTCTCCAAGAATTCCGTCCTTCCGAATGACGCGGTGACATGGGATGAGGTACGCGATGTGATTCGATCCGACAGCCGACCCAACAGCCTGTAACGCATTGGGATTAGCGATCGACTTCGCGATATCTGAATACGTTGTCACAGATCCCATCGGCAGCCTGAGCAATGCCTCCCACACTTTCACCTGGAAATTGGTCCCTTTCACCAACACATGAAGTTTTTGTCCCGCAGCCGGTTTTCCACCGAAGATCGTTGCTGCCAGCTGACCAGTTACGGTTTCGTTCAGGTGAAACACGGAGTTGTTCCAGTGTTGTTTCATCTTTTCCAGCTCGACACCCGGCTCATCTCCCGATTCCACGAACGACAGCCAGCAAATACCTCTTTCCGTGACTCCGATCAGCGCAATACCGAAAGGAGTTTCATGAAATCCGTATTCAATTCGAAGACCGCCGCCTTTTTGTTTGTATTCCAGCGGTGTAACGGCTTCCAGTGTAGTAAAAAGATCGTACACCCGCGACTGGCTGCTGAGACCTGCTTCTTCGGCAGCCTCGACGATATTCCTGCTCTCCACGAGCTTTGTCTTCAGGAAATCTACCGTGAGGTACTGAAGGAACCGTTTTGGGCTGATCCCCGCCCATTCCGCAAATATCCGCTGGAAATGAAACGGCGAAAGGTGCACCTTGCCGGCAACCTCGTCCAGCTCCGGCTGGCGCTGGAAATTGGCTTCGAGATAGCGGATCGCTTCCTCGATGCGCTTGTAGTTGATATGTTCTTCCTTGATCACCATCATAAAATTATCTCTTTTTTGTTGACACAAAGTTGCCCTGTGTCGAAAGGGTATTCAACCTGATTCTTGCTGAATAGCCGCAGGCGGGTTATTTTTAGCGGGCGTTAAAACACGCCTATTCCAATGAAATCCCTAAGCCTGGTATTATTCGTCGCAGTTGCTACTTCGGCGTTCTCTCAAAATTTCGACACCGTCCAGATCCGTCCACTGAAGATCACCGAAAAGGTCTATCTGCTGAAGGGCTCGGGGGGAAATATCGGCTTGCTTACCGGCGCCGACGGTCTGCTGATGATCGACGATCAGTTTGCCCCTCTGTCGGAGAAAATTGCCAACGCAGTCAAAGGCATCGATGCTGGACCCGTGCGGTTTCTCATCAACACGCACATCCACGGCGATCACAGCGGTGGTAACGAGAATTTCAAGAAGATGGGCGTGACGCTGGTGGCCCATGACGTCGTTCGACAGAGGATGTCGAAGGAAACGGTCAATGCCCGGACAAACCAAACCGTGCCTCCCCGTGATAAGGCGGCCTGGCCGGAGATTACGTTCGCCGATCGCATGAATTTTCATTTGAACGATGAAGACATCGAGCTCTACCATTTCACCAAAGGCCATACCGACGGCGATGTTGTGATTCGCTTCGTGAAAGCCAACGTGTATCACACCGGTGACCTGTTCAATCGTACCAGCTATCCCTATATCGACGCCGGCAACGGCGGTGACTTCAACGGTTATATCACCAACCTCGATAAAATACTCGCACTGGTAGACGACAACGCGAAGATTATTCCCGGCCACGGCGAACTCGCCACAAAAGCTGATGTCAAAGGTGTACGCGATATGCTCGTAGATATTCAATCCCAGGTCGCGGCGGCGATGAAGAAAGGAAAGAAGGTCGAAGACATTCCGGCGCTCAATATCACCGCGAAATACGATGACGTTTGGGGCAAAGGATTTATTAAGGGAAAAGACTTTATCCTGATCGTGGCGAATTCGGTGGCTAAGAAATAGCTTTTTTCCTCATGCAGTTTCCACAAGGCCGGTAGCCGAGATCGATTGCCTCTTTTTCAGTTTCGAAGAATACGCGATTGGACTGGTTCATTAGCTTACCCGATCCGCATTTCAGAGTTCCGTAGATACGAAGATTTTTATTTCCAGCGAAAGTGATTTTCTTCGCAAGAATCAGGTTTCTTAGTTCGGAAGATTCAAGGTCCTTGTGATAGCGCATGATCAAATTCAATATTAAAACTCCCCGTGAGTTCAGCTTCGACTACAGCCTGGCGTTCCTTACGCGTTCTCCGAAGGAGATCCTTCACCTCGTAAACGAACGGACAGTCCGGAAGCTCGTCAAAGTAAATAAGGAATTTATTCTTTTCACAGTTTCCGGGAACAGCACTGGCCTTACCGTTCAGATCCTTAGTGAAACCCTTTCGCCTTCGGCAAAGGAGTATGTTAAAAATTACGTCAGCGAATGGTTTGACCTTGACACCGATCTTGTTCCGTTCTATGCTTTAGCCGGCAAAGACGATGTTTTGAAGCCGATCGTTAAAAAGTATCACGGGTATCGTATCATGGGGCAACCCGACCTGTTTGAATCTTTGGTGTGGGCTGTTCTTGGCCAGCAGATCAATGTGCAGTTTGCATATTCATTGAAGCAGAGATTTGTAGAAAAATACGGCGAACGTTACGAGCATGACGGACATACGTATTACCTCTTTCCAACACCGGAGCGTGTTGCCGTCATCAACCCCAAGGAGCTTATACCGCTACAGTTCTCACGGCAAAAGAGTAAATACACGATCGGCATTGCACAGGCGTTTGTCGACAAGAATGTTTCACGCGAAATGTTCCACGGCCGGCCGTTGATCGAAGCAAAGGAAGAGCTGATGAAATTGAATGGCATCGGAAACTGGACAGCTAACTATGCCCTCATGCGTACTTTCCGTTACCCTGATGCATTTCCTTTGGAAGACGTCGCCCTTCACAAAGCCCTTCGGATACAAATGAACATGCGTGCGAAGCCTTCGCTGGACCGGGTAAAAAAGATCTTCAGAAAATACAAAGGGTGGGAAGCGTACGCTACGCTTTACCTATGGCGCAGCTTGTAATGTGGGCTGATTAAACCTTACGGCGAATGCCGGATTCTCGAGCGTAACAATATCACTCGGGTCACCAAGTACTTCATCGATCAGTCCGTAGTTCTTCGCTTCGACGGCGGTCATGTAACGATCGCGCACAAAGAATTCTTCGATCTCCTTCCAGGAATGACCAGTGTTCTTGCCCATCAGGTGGAACAATTGGGTCTGCACTCTTTCCTGTTCACGGGTGGCGATGCGAACGTCTTCGGTGTATCCCTGCGAGCCACTGGTGGTCGGATGCATGTGGATTGTGGCATGAGGCAACGCATATCGTTTACCTTTCGCGCCGGACGTAAGCAATGCCGTGGCCATGCTAGCGGTAACGCCGACGGCTACAGTGGAAACCGGCGCCTGGATCAACCGCATGGCATCATAGATTGCAAGACCGGCGTACACACTTCCGCCCGGACTGTTGATGTACAGGCTGATCGCTTGTTTCTGATCCTGGCTGTTGAGATAAAGCAACTGGGCAACGATCAGGTTGGCGCTTACATCATCGACTTTAGTGCCGAGAAACACGATGCGTTCTTTCAGCAACAGGCTGTATATGTCATAGGCTCTCTCTCCGCGGCCACTGCTATCAATGACCATCGGTACAAGGTTCGATGTTGGTATCATTTTTTTATTTTTTTAAGAAAGGCGGAATGATCTTGCCATGATCGCCATATAGATCCCGATGGATCATTTCCAGGCGGGCCCGAAGTTTCTTACGGCCGTAATGTTTTATGATCAGGAGGGTTGTCTCATTCCACGAAATCTTCATAACCCAGTGATTTTTCTTTGACTGTATTTCTTACTTTTTCAAGACACTTGAATTTCTGCACGGTAGCCGAATGGGCGCTCGAGTAATTGAAAACATTGGCGATCCGTTCGGGCGTGAGCTTTTCGTAGTAGAATGCCTGGAGAAGGTCCATGCAATTGCGGCCCGATGTCTCCAGGAGATGAAAGAGGCGTTCGGAGATCGGAAGCTTTTCGTCTTCCGGGACGCTGATGTTTCTTTCCAGCTCGTCGAAGCCGACCCGGTGTTTATCCCGATGGTATTTCCGGATCCAGAGATGTTTGGCGATCCCGAGAATGTATGCTCCCGGGTTGAGGGGTGTTATGCTCTTCTCGAAGAACACCACCATGGCGTCATGAAAAATGTCCTTCGCATCGTCGGTGGTGCCGCCCATTTTGGCCACAAAGGCCGCCACAGCGGGAAACGTTTCTTCATACAGGCCCGGGAGATCTTCCGCGACATCCGGGGCGCTTAGAGAAAAGGCATTTTCTGTCACCATGGGCACATCTGTTTATGGATTCTATAAAGATGTGCCGGAGGCCGGGAAAATATCACCCGCCACCGACATTTTTTTATTCCGGAACCAGGACCGGCTCTTCTTTTTTAACGGCAGAGCCCTTTCCCGGGGTGGGAAGCTGTGACTTTACAATGTTGTAGACACGGTACATGACGTAAAAGGATACGACTGATATTGCCGCTACGACATATCCAATAACGTCGACATTCTCCAGTGGACTGTTAGGGGTCCTTTGAACCACGATGAAACCAGCGATGATCGATGCCACTCCGCCCATCAGCTGTTGAAGCGATGAGTTAATGCTCATGAATGCGCCCCGGTCTTTCATTTCCGGAATAGCCGAGATAAGTATGGTCGACGGAACGATACGTCCCATGATACCAACAAACATCAATACGTTGGAGGTAAGCACAAGCCAAAGCGGTATTTGCCCCCAGTTCGTATGAACGATCACCATGACAATTCCCCAAACGGAGCCGATGCCGAAGATGGTCAGTTTATTGTATTTATCGCTTAACCGTCCTATGAGAGGAAATGCAATCATTGAGGCAATTCCCGTAGCTCCGAAGATGACCCAAAGCTGGCTTTCATCAACACCAAGATTGTCGACCGAAAAGGCGCTTCCGAAAGGCATCAGCATAAATGCACCCAACGGCAATAGGGCCGTGGCAATGAAGCCCGTTTGGTATCGTTTCTTCTTCAGCGTGGTGAGAAGGTGAATCAATGGGTTGGTTGTATTTCCTTTTTGTAACTCGAGGTGCTTGGTCACAGGCTGCATTTTCGCAACCATGATCACACCCATGATTGTGGCGAGGATGACGATGAGATAGAAAGGTGAATTCCATCCCCATTTGTCGGCAAGAATGAGGCTTATGGGTAAACCTAGAACCTGGCTAGCTGAGAATCCCATCTGCGTAAATCCAAACACACGACCGCGCTGATCAATTTCGAATATGTCGGTAATAATTGCCATGCCGATGGCACCAATCACGCCACCAAACAATCCCGTTACGATACGGGCCGCCAGGAGCAGTTCGTAGGTCGGTGCGAGGCCGCACAACAGTGTTCCCAAAACAAAGCCGGTATAAAATACCAGAAGGAATTTCTTTCGGTCGTATTTGTCTGCTACTCCCGCAGCAAGAATGCCGGAAATACCCGCACTAAATGCGTAAACTGCCACCACGAGCCCAAACTGAGTTGGATTGATGCTCAGCGATTTCATCAGTATAGGTCCGAGCGGCGAGATCACCATGAAGTCGAGTACCACGGTGAATTGTATCAGCGCAATAATCGCTATGATAAACTTCTGGTACTGTGTAAATGGTTTGAAAGTCGGTTTCTTTTCCATCAAAATTTATTATTCAAGCTCCGAGCATTGATAGCCGTTACTGTTCACGATTTCCTGTATGTCTGATACGGAGAGATTTGGTGTTACAATGCGAATCACATGATCGCAGTCGTCGAGATCTATATTCCACCGGGTAATACCAGGATGATGATCGAGCGGATGCCGGACCTGAAGGAGATCCGCATAAGTCGAGATGTTCGATTTAAGTATAAGTACTTTTTGTTCTGCGGTAGTCATAAAAACGCAGGTTAGGGTTTTAGTGCTTTCAATATAAGTTCCAACGCTTCATACATCAGTTTCTTCGAAAACGCGAAATGCTTGTCGCCTTTCGGACTGCCTTCCAGGTGAAACTTCACCATCGTGTAAAGCGGGCCGTAAGCTATTGCCCAATACACTTCGAACGGCATCGGCCGGAGCTCTTTGTTCCTGATCGCGTTGTGCGCAAACTCCTTCATCACAGGTTTGAAGTGGGAAGCTGCCACCGATGTCACATACTGTCCGTGCGGGGAGTGGCGGATCACCTCGTAAGCCATAGCTTCTTTTGAGTGCTCCAGCCAGTACTTCGACCTGTTCTCCCACTGTTTCTTAAGGCCTTCGGCCAACGACATTGTGCCAGCGAACCCCTCAAGGGTTATTTCCGACATCCTGTTACCCAATTCAACCCCTAGTTTCTTGATCAGGTCGTCCTTGTCACTATAATATATATATAGTGTCGCCGGGGAGATCTTAGCCGCTTTGGCCAGTTTCTGCATTCCAAACCCCTCAAAACCGTCTCTCACAAGCAGTTCAATAGCTTTTTCCTTTACCAGAAGCTCTTTTTGTTCGTTCCGTGTCCGCATAAGTCTAAATCTCTCACGGAAAACACGGAATTCACGCAAGCGTTCTCAAAATAGCTTTGCGTCGCATTGAAGGCTCCTGCACTTTTCCGTGCTTTCCGTGAGAAATTTCACGCAAATATAAATGAATGTTTATTTACTTATGAAATATTTTCCCGGCAATTGTTTGCAAAAAGAGTCATTAGCTGTACAAATATTGCCGGGGCGAGATACCCGTTGCTTTTCGAAAAGCATTGCTAAAATGGGACTGATCGCTGAAGTTGAGCTGGTAGGCGATCTCGCTGATCGGTCCGTTGTTTTGTTTGATCAGCTTCATCGCGCATTCGATCTTGAGCGCCAGGATGAACTGGTACGGACTCCTGCCAACGGTCTGCTTGAATAGCCTGCCAAAATGATAAGGGCTGAGATGGACCAGTCCCGCCAGCTCATGAAGGCCGATGTTGAACTGCATATACGAATAGGCAAAGTCTATCACTTCCTTCAGCTGATATGGATTCAACCTGCCTTTCGGAAAATAGATCTCTTTCGAGCCACGATATTTTTTTGCGAGGTATACGATACACGCTACTGCCAGACTTTCGACATATACTTTTTCTGCAAACACGTCTCCGCCTCCCACCGTGCTGAATTTGGTGACCACGTCCAACAAAAATGAATCATTATTATTGAACTGAGGTACGAACTGGAAATCCTTGATCTCGACGATCTGGTTCACGAACTCAGGATCAATAAAAATAGCCATCGCATGAAATGACTGATTCCACCGGATAGTTGTAGCGTTTCCAACAGAAGAAAGACAAACAACGGCGCCCTTGTCACACAGGCTTTCTTTCCATTGGTCCCCGACCTTCATTTCAATTGTCAGTGGCTCACCCCAGTTGAACAACAGCGTGTGTTTATTTTCAGGAAGGGTGGCATTGCCAACCGGGGGAAACATATTTTGCTCTACAGTAAAACCCTTCCAGAACTCACGGCTGGAAAAAACCTGTTTCACAGGTGACGTGGTTTCTAAATACATAGTCGATTCCATATCAATGCTTGTTTTAATCTCCCGAATAATGCGAGAAGTTACCCCGGTATTAACCTAAGGGTATACTCATGTGCGGCGAAGGGAGTCTTCCGTATGACAAACAAAATTTTATCACCCACGGCGGGGCATAGGCAGGGATGAAAGTATCCGATACAGAGTAGTTTTGATTGTATGTATTCGTCTACAGGACGGTGCGCAGGTGATCGGCAACAGTCTGCTTGTAGTTCCTGCCGACCGGTATGGTAACATCGCCAATCAGCAAGCGGTTGGCTTCGAAAGCGGTGACTTTACGTGTTGCAACGATGAATGAACGATGAATCCGGAGAAATTGCTGTGGAGGCAAAAACTCTTCGTAATAACTGATGGTTTGGCGAGTGATGACTTCTGCATTACCGGCCAACCGGATCTTGACATAGTCGCGCTGGCTCTCTATATATATAATGTCCTCTATGTACACTTTCTGGAGCTGCTTGTTTCCTTTTACGAAGAGGAATGGCCTTTCGGGGACGGTTTCAGGTTTTTGCTCGCGTAGACTGACATCGGGGCGAACCTTGTTCACTGCCCTCATGAAACGTTCGAAGGAGATAGGTTTCAGAAGGTAATCGACAACATCCAGGTCGAAAGCATCGATGGCATAATCCCGATAGGCGGATGTGATGATCGCCTTCGGTTTCTCTTGTAAGGCGCGCAACATTTCAAGTCCTGTCATGCGCGGCATTTTGATGTCGAGAAAGAGAAGGTCGACGGTGTTGGACTGAAGCCATGTGAATGCTTCGAGGGCATTTCGGAACTGGCCTCGGATATCGAGAAAGCTCACCCGTTCGATATACGACCGGATGATTTCCTGCCCGATAGGCTCATCTTCCACTATAAGACAACTCAGCTTCATGTTTCTCTCCTCCTGACCTCGTCGTCCGGCGAGGCCGATGTCATTCGGGAAAGCTTGATCTTCAATACTACGAGGTAAGTATCGTGGCCATCGAATATCTGCAGCGAATGGTCGTCGCCATAGATCAATTCCAACCGGCGACGGACGTTGTTGAGCCCGATGCCGCCCGGCGTCGAAATGTCATGCACCATGTTCTTGGTGTTCTCGATCTTGAACAGGAATTCATCTTTGTAAACCGAGCAATCGATATTGATCCATGCCGTATCGATGGTTTCGGATGCGCCGTGTTTGAAACTGTTCTCCACGAACGGAAAGATGACCAATGGGACGATACCCAGCAGCTCGATGCTTTTCTCCTGGTTGATGGACACAGAGAGATTTCCGTGGTACCGGATCTTTTCGAGCTCGATGTAGTCGCGGATACAATTCATTTCCTTCCTTAACGAAACGAAGGCGTGATTGCTTTCGTGAAGCATATAATGAAATATGCGTGACAGCCCCAACACCATTTCCTGTGCGTGACGGGGATTTCGCTCGATCAGTCCGTAAAGGTTATTGAGCGTGTTGAACATGAAATGTGGATTGACCTGGTCCTTCAGCATTTTAAGCTCGGACTCGACTCTTATTCCCTGCATTTCGTTGACGCGACGCTCGTTCTCGTACCACATCTTGCATACTTTGATGATCACTGCAATTGCAGCATTCGCGAAGAGGTAGAAACCGCGGATCAATATTTTTGGAAAACTGAAAAGACCGGTTTCGGGAGCGTAGTAATTGCTAAAATAAAGAATAAGCACATGTGCGCTGAAGGAGCACAGGAAGAAGGTGATAAGAAGCAGAACGGCAGCCTGGAAATATTTTCTTTTGAAATAAAGCGGAATGCCGGCATACATGATGACGTAGGCCATTGTCATCTGACCCGGCATTTCGAACGTCACCATCTTGAACATGAACGCGTAGGCCTGGGTGTCCCAGGCGAACAGGAAGACGTCGAAGAAAAAGATGCATGTCCAAAACAACAAATGCTGGAACCAGCGCTGCCCCAACAATGAATTTGATTGTCTCGTGCCCGATGTCATTCGGTCCAAAAGGTAGAACTTTCCGGGCAAAAAGACAGGCGAAGAAGGCCGTCCCTGCCAGCAGCTTTTTGCAACATTGAGTATATTTCCGTTATGATTGCAACAAAAGAACAGATCATACAGGTGATGAGAGATACCGGCATCGTCCCGTTATTTACTCACGACAATGCCGAGGAAGCGCTGCAGGTAGTGCAGACAGCATACGATGCCGGTGTGCGTACATTCGAGTTTACAAACAGACGACACAATTCGTTCGAAGTGTTTAGTCATCTTATAGCCAATCGTAAGAAATTTCCGGAGCTGTTACTGGGTATCGGAACGATACTGGATGGAGCGACAACTAAAAAATTTATAGATGCAGGTGCGGACTTTATCATATCACCCATTCTCAAGCTCGAGATGAGTGATGTGTGCCGCGATCACGACAAGTTATGGATACCGGGCTGCGCTACGCTGACGGAAGCAGTTACCGCCAAGGAAAATGGTGCCGGTGTTATCAAGATATTTCCAGGCTCCGTCCTGGGGCCGGAGTTCGTTCGTTCCGTAATGCCCGTGGTACCGGACCTGGTACTGATGATCACCGGTGGTGTCGAGCCGACGCGGGAGAGTCTCGGCGCGTGGTTTGGCGCCGGAGCAGCCTGTGTGGGCATGGGATCGCAGCTGTTCTCGAAAGAGATCCTTCAGAAAAAAGACTGGACGTCGCTGCGACAGCGGATATCAGATTCGCTCGCCATCGCGAAGGCCGTCAGGGCATCTAAAAACTAAGTATGGTTGGACAACTGATCCGATTCGGTAACCTGTCTCTTTTATATGAGGAAGGATTCATCCGGTATATTAAGTATGGAAATTTTGAGATCCTCCGAATGGTGTACTTTGCTTTGCGCGATAGCAATTGGACTACGGCAACATTAGTACGTTCGGATGAAAAAGTGTCCGTCACGCCCGATGGCTTCGATATCTCGTACGTCGCGACGAATAAAGCGGGGGGCAAGGACGTACTGCGGTGGAATGTAGCGATCACCGGAAACAAACAAGGGGACATAGAATTTTCCGTTGAAGGAAAGGTTCTGGGAATGTACAACCGAAACCGCGCAGGTATCTGTGTATTGCATCCGATCAGGGAGACGATGAATAAAACGGTTAAGGTCACACGGCCTGATGGATCGGTTTACGAAAGCAAATTTCCTCAAACCATCAATCCTCACCAACCGTTCCTGGACATTACCAGGATGAACTGGCAGTTGGAAGGTTATGCGTGGGCAGTGCTTGAGTTCGAAGGCGACACGTTTGAAACGGAAGACCAGCGCAACTGGTCCGACACATCCTTCAAGACTTACAGCACACCGCTCACGACACCTTATCCCGTGATGCTTAAGCCTGGGGATCTCATTAACCAGAAGGTGAAATTGAAACTTGTTGGTATAGAAGGCCTTCCGACGGCCACCACAAAGTTTATCGAGGTTACGATTGATGAAAGCCGGCGGACTGTGTTTCCCAGTATCGGAGCAGAGTTTCCAGGCATGGATCTTTCGTCACATAAAGATGTCGGGCTTCTGACGGATCTCGGTTTCGAGCACATCCGGATCGAGGTAAATTTTGGCTCTGACTCGTGGAAAGACCGCTTGAGGGCAGGTCTTACGGAAGCACAGTCGATCTCGGCAAATCCGTTCGTGTTTTTGGTCTTCGGAAATGAAGCGATAAAAGACTGGGATCAATTTGTAAAACAACTGGATTCCAACCAGGTCAAGCGGATCACGAAACTTGCAGTGTCACCGATCGACCGCAAGGCAAATGTCGATGAGCTCCTGGCGACGATCCTGCCGAAAGCGAGATCGGTATTCCCCCATGCGGCTATCGGAGCGGGATTCCGGAGTTATTTCACGGATCTCAACAGGAACAGGTTCGACTGCAGTGGGATTGACTTCGTTACGTATCCTGTTACGCCAACGGCTCACGCTAAAGACAGTCTTACCATGATTGAAAATCTTCCCGCGCAGGAAGATGCGGTTCGTAGCGCCGCCATGTTTGCAAAGGGAAAGAAGATTTATGTTGGACCGGTTTCTTTACGACCACCTTTCAATCCCGATGCAACTTCGGAAGTGCAAAAGGTGGATGATGTGTTGCCGTCCCGTTACGATGTTCGTCAGGAGACTGCTCTTGCAGCGGGGTGGGCGATGGCGAGTATCAAGTATGTCGCAGAAGGCGGAGCTGAGTCGATCACGCTGTTTGAGTCCCATGGTATGGCGGGTTATTTTTTGGGGGATGATGACTGGAAGCATAAAGATTTTCTGACGGCCGTGAAAATCTTTCCGGTGTACGATGCTTTAATAACATTGAGAAAGCTGAAGCCAGCAAAGGTAATAAGGTCTGTAAGCAGCCAGCCAGTGATTTGTTCGAGTATGGTGGTGGAAGGAGATGGTGGCCGCTTCCTGGTGCTTGTCAATCACACGGACGTGGGTATATCCGTGAAAGTTGGCGATAAAATGTACCCCGTGAGCGGATGGGAAACCAGCATTAGCGCCTTAACTACGTGAAGATCGCCGGTATCGAAATTGGCGGGACGAAGCTCCAGGTCGTGCTCGGCAATGAGAGTGGCGAGATTCACGATCGCGTTGCACACACGATCGACGCATCGCAGGGAGCGGCGATCATCCGCGGATTGATCGAAGGTGAGCTGAAGAAATTCGGAAAACTTGATGCGGTGGGAGTGGGATTCGGAGGACCGGTCAATAGATTCACTGGCGAAGTATGGACATCCTATCATGTGAAAGGCTGGACGGGATTCAATATTTCGGGATGGCTCAGCGAGGTAACGGGTTCACCGGTAATCCTGGAGAATGATGCGAACACTGCGGCGTTGGGTGAAGCCGTGTGGGGTGCGGGTAGCAAACATAAGATCGTATTTTATGTCACCGTGGGGAGTGGTGTTGGGGGCGGATTGGTAGTGGACCGGCAGATCTATCATGGTCGTCTGCCGGGGGAAGCTGAATTTGGTCACATAAGGCTGGGCGTGAACGGCAGAATACTACAAGATTCCTGCTCGGGATGGGCGGTCAATGAAAAGATCCGTGAGAAAGTGGTTTCGGGATCCGGCGGCATCCTTGCGGAGCTTGCGGGGCAAAACAAAGGCATCGAAGCGAAGGCGCTGCTTCCGGCGATAGAGGCTGGCGATCCCGATGCCATAGAGATATTCGACACGACGATGACGGACCTTGCCTTCGGGTTATCGCATGTAGCGCACCTGTTCCATCCCGACACTATAATAATAGGTGGCGGTTTGTCATTTATCGGAGAGCCTCTTCGAAGGCAGGTGGAAGACAAAATGAAGGTATTTATCATGGATGCGTTCCAGCCCGGGCCGGAGGTTCAATTGTCGGAGCTGAAGAGTGATGCGGTGCCCGTGGGGGCGTTGATCCTTGCGGGTCAGAATATTAACAAGAGCTCAAACTGAAAATTGCTTAGATCGTTATGGAGAATTTTATTAATAAGTATATCGACGGGCAGGTGTCTGCGTTGCGTTCGATACCGGCTGACCGGGTGACGAGTCTGATTTCTTTATTCAGGAAGGCTCTGGATGATGACAGACAGATCTTTGTATGTGGAAATGGTGGGAGTGCGGCGAATGCATCTCACTTTGTGACGGATCTTGGAAAGGGGTCCTCGGATAAGACATACCGGCGATTCCGGTGTTTATCGCTCAACGACAATGTGAGCTGGATGACGGCTTTGGGAAATGACTATGATTATTCGGAAGTTTTTTCACGTCAGCTGATGAATCTTGCGAAGCCTGGTGATCTGGTGATGGTGATGAGTGTGAGCGGTAGTTCTCCGAATCTTGTGAAAGCGGTCGATTGGGCGAAGTCTAATGGTTGCGTGTCGATAGCGCTGGTCGGGGGTAAAAAGGGGAGATTGGCGGAGATCTCCGATCATGTGGTGGTGATCGACGACACTCATTATGGCAGGGTGGAGGACGCGCACATGGGCATTTGTCACATGATCGCCTATGCATTCATGGAGATCGACGATCTTCAAAGAAAATCCAACCCTTAGCTGTGAGTATTTCCCTTCTCAAGTTATCTATAGCCGAGAGTTTACACGATGTACTACCGGGTGGGTTGTTGGCTGGCGATATTGCTTTGTGCATCGGTGCATGCCGGGGCTCAGGCATTTGATGAAGAGGATCATATCAATTGGCGTTTTTCTTCGCTGAAACAATCTGGTTCGGAATGGAAGCTGGTGTTCACTGCGGTGATCGACCCGGGCTGGCATTTGTATTCACAGTCCACTCCTGGGAATGGTCCGATGCCCGTTTCTTTTGAGTTTATTAAAGGGAAAGGCTATCGTTTGTCCGGCGAGGTAAAGGAGACCGGTAACTTGAAAAAGAGTTACGACGATGTTTTCATGGTTGATGTGTGGTGGTATGAAGGGCAGGTAGTTTTTACACAGGCATTGAGGGCTGCAGCGAAGGGGACGGTGAGTGGCGAGATCCATTATTCGGTTTGTTCCGGTGAGATGTGTGTACCGGGTAGCGTGCGGTTCGATCTGGATGTCTCGAATTAGAAATTTAGTGAGTTTATAGTTGACTTAATGTATTCAGCGCCGGGGCGGCATTTCTCATCCAGACAACGCATAGGTTTAGGGTCGGGGATTTGTAGCATCCGGTTGCTGATATAATAAGTTAAAAGGTAATAGTTAAAAACTAAAAGGTTAACTGAAGAAGTAAAAAGGCCAAAGGCTGAAAGTTAGAGACCGGGGTAACTTTTCACTATTCACTTTAACTATTCACTTAAATGGATCGCCACGCTGAGTTTTTGAAGAAGATGGTCAATCGGAGATTGGAGGACCTTGTTGTTGGGATGATCCGTGATCTGGACGCGATGCCGTTTGACATTGTAGCGAATCGCGAGCTGGACAAGTTTTATTATATGCAGAAGCTGGCGGAGCTGGAGATATTGGATGACAAGTTATATGAGGCTGTGGAGCGAGTGCGTTTGATGATGGTGGGCAGGTACGATACGAGGCGTGAGTTGATGTCGCGGTGGAAGCGCGATGCGAAGTGGCTTGCGATACGACGTAAGGAACAGAGTAATTAAAACGAGAAAAATTTATTGAAAGGTTTATTTGATTGATTTGTCTGGTTTTCCAGACAATCACTTCTCCAATTCTTTAATCATTGAAGAAGGAGGGACGCCGAGTGCTTTTGCCAGTTTGAAGATGGTGGAGAGTGTAGGTTGTCGTTCTCCTCGTTCGAGCAGTGATATAAAGGTCCTGTCGAGATCGCAATCAATCCCTAGCTGCGCCTGGGAAAGCTTTTTTGCTTTCCTCAGCTCCACAAGGAGATAACCAAATCTCTCTGGTAGATTCTTCATGCTCAACGTGAGGTGAAGCTGGGGAACTTTAGAAAAAAGAGTCGACGACTATAGTCGGAATCTTCGCCTTAGTCTTATCTTTGAAAAGTCAGTCATGATTACGTTATGCAGGACGTGATGACGCAGAGACGTTGAAAGTGTGATGTTGCAGAGCGTGATAGTGAATGACGAGTACAGGTCTTACTTGCCTGGATCAAGATCGAAGTTGAAGAGCTCCTTCGGGTGTACTTTCAACATCTTTGCAAGTTTGATTATAGTAGACAGCCGGAGATCACGTTTCCCGTGCTCGTACTTTGAAATGTTGCTTTCGTTTAATTCCGATTGATAGTCAGACTCCAGGAGTGACATCTTCCGTTGTTCACGCAACTTCCTGAGGTTTTCACCAAATAATTTCTTGTAATCCTTTTCAGGCATTTTAAAACGCGATGTATTTAAAAGTCCAGCGTTTCCGGCCAAAGGTCACGGTCGAATTAGACCGTGCAAACGAGGCAATAAAGCAAGGTCCGGCCCAAATGGAATGAATCATGGAAGCACACACTTCATTGGCCGACAACCAGCTGGTGAACCTCCTGCACGGAGGTGATCGTCGTGCATTTGAAGAGATTTACCGAAGGTATGCTGTCCTCCTGCTCCGCTATGTGGCTGATAAGATTTCGGGAAAGGAAGATTGTGAAGAAATTGTCCAGGAAACGTTTGTCTGGTTATGGTCGCGGCGCGAGTCGTTGCATCACGTGACCGAACTGCGGCCTTACCTGTATGGTATCGTCAAACATAAGGTCTTTAATCATATTCGGCACAATATCATCCGGCGCGAGTACGCCGACCACTTTCTGAAATTCCGCAACAACGTCGACAATTCGAATGAGGAGCTGACCAATCTGTCGGACGTACTGCGTATTGTGGACCACAGCATCGCCCAATTGCCCGAGCGATGCCAGACTGCCTTTAAGCTAAGCAGGATTGAACACATGCCCATTGCCGGTATCGCCGAGGAGATGAATATCTCGAGCCGTACGGTGGAGAACTATATCACGCAGGCGCTCAAGCATCTGAGAGAAGCTTGTTCAACCTTTTATAGGACCAATAATGACTAAAAATGACTTAGGTATAGTCAGGTTTTCCTTACATAGAAATTTATTCTAATCCCTATGTGTTTAGACAGGCCGGAGTTACATCTTGGTGGCCGGCCAGAAAAAATGGATGAAAAACGATGATTTCGGAAGACTTTGAAAAGCTGCTGGATCTCTACCTGAAAGGCAGACTATCGGCCAAGCAGAAAGCCCAACTCGAAAAGCTGCTAGATGACTTTCAGGCGAAAGGCGGGGAGCCTTACGAATTCACGGGGCGGGATGCCGACCACCTGTGGAAACGCATCGACGCCGGAACGACTGTCAAAAAATCGCGGACCTGGCCGTGGATACCGATGGCTGCGGCAATTATTATAGCCTGCACCGCTGCGCTCTTCGCCTTGTTCTGGAATCTGGAAACTCCTCAGCTCTCGAATAAGATCATATTGTCTGATGGTACCCTGGTCTGGTTAAGGGACGGCGCTACACTAAAATATTCCGGAAGTTTTTCGAACATCAACCGGGAGGTAACACTCACGGGTGAGGCGCTGTTTGAAGTGGCACGCGATCCCGAGCACCCCTTTGTTATCAACTGCGGGCGGTACGTGGCCAGTGTCCTTGGTACGAGCTTCAACATTAAAGCTACCGACAGCGCTGTGGAACTGACGGTCCTCACCGGAAAAGTAAAGATCACGTCTGCGACTACCGATCAGAGCGTGGTCGTTGGCTCACGGGAGCACGTTGTTTTTTCGGAATCGAAAGGTATCGTTACGAAAGAAGATCCCGGAACGGAGCAGATCGAATCGGTCGTGGCCAACACTCAATATGATATGCATTTCGAAGACACCAGGATGGACGAGATTGTGAGACGGGTAGAGGGCAAATTCGATGTGAAGATCGAGCTCACCAACGAGGGCCTTTTCAACTGCATGATATCCGCCGACTTTACGGACCAGTCACTTCCGGTAACGCTCACGATGATCTCCGAAGCGCTTGGTGTCGACTATACGATCGACGGAGAGGACGTCACCATTCGCGGTGCCGGTTGTCCCAGGTAGGCAAATTATTTGACCATTGCTTATGTGTTACATGAATATTAAGTGACTATAGTCAACGTCACTTCATGTTTCACCTAAACCTCTTATTATGGTCATGATTCTAAAACATTTGCGGATGTGCATCCTGGTCATTGTGGCCCTCGCGACCACGACATTGAAGGCACAGGGCGCCTCGCGGCAGGAAGTACTTGACGTTGAGATCACGATCTCGTTGAAAGACGTCACACTCAAGCAGGCTTTGCAGGAAATCGAGCTGGTGGCGAAAATAAAATTCGTATACAGCCGCAGTTACCTCAATCTCGACGACAAGGTTACGATCGATGTTGCCGGGAAGAAGCTGGGCCAGTTGTTGGAAGAGCTTCTAACACCAAGATCTATCAAGTTTGCCGTCCACGATTCTGAGAACTTTGTTGTGCTCACGCAAGCCAAGATGCGCAGCGTGATCCCTATCGACGAAGAGAGAACACCAGTTGCGATCCCAGCATACGCCGCGCGTATCTCGGGCAAGGTAACCGATGTTGCGGGCGGTTCGATGGCGGGAGTGAACGTAGTGGAGAAGGGTACGACGAATGGAACGAGTTCCGATGCTACGGGAGTGTACAGTCTCGAAGTGACTGACAATGCAATACTTATTTTCTCTTTCATAGGTTTCAAATCTGTGGAGGTTTCGATCACGGGCCGTACCGTGATCGATGTCACTATGGAAGAAGATCAGTCGGTCCTCGACGCTGTTCTCGTAAATGCCGGTTACTGGAAGGTGAATGAAAGAGAGCAGACGGGCAGTATCTCGAGGGTGACGGCGGAGGAGATTCAAAGGCAGCCGGTGGGTAATCCGATGGCGGCGCTGATTGGGAGGATGCCGGGGGTAAATGTATCGCAGTCGAGTGGGATGCCGGGTGCACCGTTTACAATCCAGATCCGTGGGAGAAACAGCTTGAGAACCGATGGGAATCGTCCACTTTATGTAGTAGACGGTGTGCCGTTTCCGTCAAACTCCGTGGGAGTTGGATATTCGGTGTTGGCAAACCCGAGTCCGTTGAATTCCATTAACCCTGCTGATATCGAAAGTATAGAAATACTAAAGGACGCCGATGCAACAGCGATCTACGGCACCCGAGGGGCGAACGGAGTGGTTCTTATAACCACAAAGAAAGGAGGTCCAGGCAAAACAAAGCTGGACCTCAATTTTTATACGGGAATTGGGAAGGTTGGTCATTTTATGGATTTGTTGAAC
Organism: Cyclobacteriaceae bacterium; assembly: GCA_035318625.1. Taxonomy (GTDB): domain Bacteria; phylum Bacteroidota; class Bacteroidia; order Cytophagales; family Cyclobacteriaceae; genus ELB16-189. The sequence continues at coordinate 204,995 of DATHEL010000005.1, read as the reverse complement.
ACCGAGCAATATCTTACGATGAGAAGAGAGGCCCATAAGAATGATGGTACGCCGATAGCTTTTTCGGAATACGATCTAACGGAATGGGACACAACACGGTATACAGATTGGCAAAAGGTGCTTATTGGGGGCACCTCCCGGGTCACGAGCGCTCAGTTGTCATTTTCAGGTGGTGGGGAAAACACACACTTTCAATTTGGAACCGGCTACTACAGCGAGGGGTCAGTTTTCCTTGGTGACTTTGGGGACAAGAAACTGAGTACGCACTTTAGTCTTTCTCATCAATCACCGGATAAGCGTTTCAGCATCTTGGTTCAAAACAGCTTCGTAATAGACAATAATAAACTGCCGTTGGCTGACCTCACGGCGAGAGCGCTAATGTTGCCGCCCGTTGCACCAGCATTGTATACGGAAGACGGCTCTATCAATTGGCAAAACGGCACTTGGCCGATGTATTCAAACCCCCTTATTTTCGACTTGCTTGACTACACTATTAACTCCGAGAACCTTATTTCCAACGTCAACCTGGGGTATGAGATTTTTCGGGGGTTACGTGTAAAAGCCAATGTTGGATACAATCTGTTACACTCGAAGGATCTTAATTTAGCGCCAATAGCCGCCAATGATCCAATTCTCGGAATAACAACCGGATACAGCGATCACACCACGGGCTTAACGTCCACGTGGATCGTAGAACCTCAAGTCGAGTATGTCAGGGAAATTGGGCGTGGAACACTTACGGTACTTGCGGGTACAACGATTCAACAAACGACGAGATCGGCTGAGTCCATTCGGGCCGACGGCTATGCTAACGATGCCCTGCTGGAGAACCTTGCCTCGGCTGCTCAATTGTTTGTGTTAACATCCGACTTTACAGATTATCGTTACAATGCAGTTTTCGGTCGGGTGAACTACAATTTGGGAGGAAAGTATTTTTTTAATGTTACCGGCCGGCGGGATGGGTCCAGCAGGTTTGGTCCAACGAAGACGTTTGCCAACTTCGGTGCAATCGGAGCTGCATGGATATTTTCAGAACAATTCTTTAAAAATTCAAGTCTCTTAAGCTTTGGTAAGATCCGCACCAGTTTTGGTGTCACTGGAAATGATCAAATAGCCGACTACGGCTATCTGGATTCCTACTCAGCTACAGTGTATCCATACCAGGGCAAAAGTGGGCTCGTTCCAACACGCCTTGCGAATCCGGATTATGGATGGGAAAAGACCTTAAAAGCAGAGGCGGCTATGGAACTGGGCTTCTTCAAAGACCGCTTGGGGTTAACTGCTGCTTATTACAGGAACGAGTCCTCCAACCAACTGACAGGATATAACCTTCCGAGAATCACCGGGTTCTCTTCAATACAATACAACCTTCCAGCAACCCTGCGAAATACCGGCTTCGAATTGAGCATCCGTAGCTCCAATGTGCAAAGAGGAGATATCACTTGGACAACGTCTCTCAACCTAACGATCCCCCGGAACAAGCTGGTTTCCTATCCTGGGATCGAAACGTCGCCGAACGCAAACCAATGGGAAGTTGGAAAACCGCTGACTACATCTAAAAAATTTCACTATGTCGGCGTTGATACCCAAACCGGCCTTTACCAATTCGAGGACCTAAATGGCAACGGTACGGGCACAGACTCTCCCGGCGATCTCGTAGCTACCGGTTTTGTAGGGCAAAAGTACTTTGGTTCCATTACGAATTCGATACAGTATCGCGGGCTTGAGCTGAATTTTATGTTCCAGTATGTAAATCAGGCGGGCAGAAAATATTCCACCGTGACGACTACGTTCAGCACACCGGGTCAAATGACTAATCAACCGGTCCAAGTTCTTGAACGGTGGCAACAACCCGGAGATGACGCAGCTATCCAGAAATTCACGATGAGTTCGGCAGCAAGTAATGCTTACCTGGCATCGTCGCTAAGTGACAATCTGGTCGATAATTCTTCATTTGTAAGGCTAAAAAATGTGTCACTTTCTTATGGCATCCCCGAACGTTTTACCAAATCATGGAAGGTCCAGTCAACAAGGATATTCTTGCAAGGACAGAATTTAATAACGTTTACAGACTACATCGGCATGGATCCAGAGCCAACGATCCCTAATGGTCTTCCTCCGCTTCGCGTGTTAACAGCTGGTGTTCAAGTCTCTATTTAATTTTCAATTTTTAAATCAACTCTCATGAAAGTAAAAGTCTTTGCAATCGTGGTCATACTTTTGATTGTTTCGCTGAGCTCATGTCGTGAATTCTTAGAGATTGATACACCGAAGACGCAGATAGTTCGCCATAAAGTATTTGAGAATAGCGAGGGAGCAAGAGCGGCCGTTTTCGGCATACTAAGTCAAATGAGTATGGGGGGCTTTGGAGGAATTTCATCCAGCGTTACAGTAATGGGTGGTCTTTCGTCAGATGAATTTCTGAATCATTCCACAAGCCAAAACAACGTAACGCTATATAGCAATTCTCTTACGCCGATTAATAACTCAGTGGTCACTACCAATTGGAATGACATGTATTTGATAGTATATGAGGCGAATTCAATCCTGGAGGGATGTGAATCTTCCGGGGGTCTTTCAACAAACGTGCGTAGCCAGGTAGTCGGAGAGGCAAAATTCATTCGAGCCTTTTCGTATTTCTACCTTATCAATCTTTTCGGAGATGTTCCATTGGTGACGGGTACGGACTACAGCATTAATAAGTCACTTTCAAGAGCCGCCGTTTCTGATGTTTACAATCAAATCGAGAAAGACTTGAAAGAGTCACAGACCTTGTTGTTATCGGATTACTCTATGTCTGGTGATGAAAAAGTTGAGCCCAATAAATGGGCGGCAACGGCATTGCTGGCAAGAGCTTATCTGTATCAGGAAAAATGCGCGGATGCAGAGTCGCAGTCAACGTTAATAATCAATAGTAATGTATTCTCGTTAGAAAGCAATTTGAACTCCGTTTTCCTGAAGAATTCCAAAGAGGCAATTTGGCAATTGATGCCGGTAAGTCCGGGTGTCAATACAAACGAAGGAGAGATCATGATTATAGCAAGTAATCCCACGCGGTGGAGCTTGTCCACCTCTGTCAGCGGCGGTTTTGAAGTAAACGACAAGCGTTCGGCCTCCTGGACGGGGTCGTTTACTATTAGCGGAAAACAATACAGGTATCCATTTAAATATAAGGTCCGGCTTCGTAATCAGCCGGTAACTGAATACTATATGGTTTTGCGATTTGCAGAACAGTATTTGATCCGGGCGGAGGCGAGAGCCATGCAAAATAATTTACCCGGTGCTGTTTCAGACCTAAATACGATTCGTACAAGAGCAGGCCTGCCTTTGATAGACGCCACTGGCCTAACACAGACGGATGTACTTGGATTGGTGACCAAAGAAAGAAGATCGGAGCTCTTTGCTGAATTCGGTCACCGCTGGTTTGATTTGAAGCGGTCTGGAACTATCGATGCGGTCTTGGGTCCTCTAAAGGCAGATTGGCAACCCAAAGATGCTTTGTTTCCGATACCACAAGCGGAGATCACGGCTAATCCCAACATCATTCAAAATCCTTAAATCTTACCAGAATGCGAGTATTATTATTTTCGATGCTTTTGCTATTGAGTGTAGCCCATAACACATGCGGCCAGGGGGTAGATCCAGGAGCGATAAAAGTTGGTGACAGGATGCCGGTAACAGAGTTGCATAACATGCTTAATTACCCGAAGCGTGTTCTGAATTTTTCCGATCATAAGCCTAAGCTAACAATACTGGACTTTTGGTCGACTGGTTGTACAGGCTGTGTAGCAGCTTGGCCGAAAATGCTTGCACTTCAGAAGGAATTCGGGAGTGGCCTGCAAATAATACTCGTTAACCGATATGAAAGCGAGAAAGTTGTAAAAGAGTTTATTGCTTACCGCAAGAAACTGACCGGTATAGATATGAATCTTCCAATCAGTTGTATGGACTCATCGCTTTGGACGGCCTTTTCTGGAAGAGGACTTCCCCGATACTATTGGGTGGATTCAAACGGCATTCTTGCTTCGGCAACTTTGGGCGACGAGGTGAAATCAAAGAACATAAAACAGTGGGTGGAGACCGGGCCTTTTCAAATGGATCAGATCATTGAAGAAATGATATATGTTACTGGGAACAGGCCGATATTTGTGGACGGCAATGGTGGCAGCGGCCGCGCAAATGCATTTCTGTGGAGTTCGTCATTGTCGAAAGGATTCCGTGATATTGCAGGTGGATCGAATGAATACAAGGATTCCGTATCCGGATACGGCATATGCAAGACAGGCACAACGATTGGGTCATTATACACGACTGCTTACAATAATAGACTCGCGGATTCTCATTATCTGACATGGATGCCCGAAAGCCGATACACTGTAATAGCCGAAGATACAACTCAGTATTATAACCGTATTAAGGGTGAACCGACCTCGGCACCAAGATACAACTACCAGTTGATCTGCGGTCGACCGGTTTCCAGAGGCCAATTACAAGCCATGATGAGACAAGATCTTGACCGGTACTTTGGTTTGAATGTACGATGGGAAAAAAGACGGAAGGTTTGCCTCGTGTTAACAATGTTTGATTCGACAAAAACCCAGGCTAAGAGCAGAGGCTGGGGTTACGTAGTCACGCCGACGCAAACGAACCTTGATGGCGTTAGAGTGCGCGACGCCATCTCTGCGATGGAACAGAATGGATTCTTTTATGACCGTCGTCCAATTGTCGATGAAACGGGCTTCAAGGGTTTGCTTCAAGGTGTAATATTTGATGCAAATGCCAGGGATCTCAAGGCATTCGACAAGGCCCTCTCAGACTTTGGAATGCATATTCGGGAAGAAGTACGGGAAGTGGATATTCTCGTCCTGGAAGAAACTAAAACCTCTAATTAATTTCAACGGGCCGTGCGAGATCGTATCGCACGATATAGTTGGGAAAAACAGCGACCAGGATAGAGCCCTTAACTTTGAATCCTTGCATCTTGGTATTAGCTTGGTCATGGATGTAGAAGCTATATAAGTAAGTTGCACGGGGGATATTATAGACATCAATAACACTTCGGTCACCGACCTCATCTGGCGATTCATTTCGTGCTACAAGGTTAGAATTAACGAACAGAAGTTCACCACTAACACAAGTTCCCTTATTGACATTAAACGGGGGTTTTGACATCGTTATTTTACCGCCGATCTCAGTAACTGAAATTCGTGCTGTCGAAATAGTGTCAATTGTTTTTCCGGTTCTTAGGACGTTAAGATTTGTATCCAGGCAAAGGAACTCATTTCGATAACGATAAGTATATACAAGCGTAGCGGCTTCTTTGCTGTATTGAAGAAAACCATCGGTACACAGGATTCCGTCGACCTGTGTACGTAAAACGTCGACGGTGTCTCGGGAATTTGTTTTAACGAAAACATTTTTCCGTTTGGTCATGTCAATGATCCGCAGAACTGCTGTGGACGTATTTATTGGTTGAATGGCTGTGAATGGAACGTATGCGAACGTAGTATCAATGATCCAATTCGAGATTGTGCCTTTCTGAAGGTGTGACGTTGTACCACTCTGAATAAAAAAGTAGGGACTGTCTATGATCAATTTATAACCCAAGGGATTGTCTACGTGTACAGGACAAGTGTCGAGCATGTCGAGGGACAGTTCCGTCAAATTCCTTCCTGTCTGTAAATCCACCGAGTTATTAGAGAATCCGGCTATTGAAGTTCGACCTGCACTGAATTTTACTGCTCCGTGAAAGTCGGCGGCGTGTAATGGAAATTTCCGGATAAACGGATTTTTGTACCGGGTTGTGTCAACAGTGGCTATCATGACGCTGGAAGTGATTGCGCACAAGAGGAAGCCAATGACGATAAGCTTAACTGCCTTAGATTTCATTGCTACGTTCCAGAAAAGGGAGGGATTGGACAGGCCCAATCCCTCGTTTTGGCTTATTCGATGTACCGGAGCACGCTAGAACACGTAGAAACGTCGAAAGCGTTATGCTGGGTGCTGCTGACTGTAATAGTACAAATCGGCAGGCCATCATCGTTGCTGACGAAGCAATTCGCCTGGTCGGTATTCAATGCAGCCGAACACTGGGTGTCGGTGATTTTATATTTACCCTGTGTACTCGGCAAAAAACCTCCCGCAACAGCTCCTACCATCGCGAAAATCACTGCCAGTACCGGCAGCATCATTCTGAACTTTTTCATAAAATTTGTTTTTGTTTGTTAAACATTCCGCCTACTCTGTTTCAGGTTTTCGGCATTGTCCTGTTTCCATTGCAATAGAATATCTTTACGCACTTGGCTTCGGTTCCTCCTTCGGATAATACAGTATCGCCACCGCCCCAATCGCCACAAATACCAGGTTGAAAACCAGATGACCATTCCAACTTAGCTTCTCCAGCACCCCTCCGCACGAGCACGGTACGTAGTCACTGAAGCGGGTTATCACAATAATGTATGCTGTGAACATCACCATCAAACCAAACGACGCGTACAGCCCCGGCAACCGGAAGCGTAGCATCGAGAGCAGCATCGCCACGATAATCTCTATCGCCGGCACCAGCCACGCCACCGTGCCAGCGAATGCCGTCAGTAATGGTGACTGGCCGATCTGTACCCGGAACTTTTGGTATTCTAACAACTTGCTGGCGGCAGCGTAGACAAACAACACCACAAACAAGGCGCTGATGATGTCGATAAGTATCTCTTTCCTGTTATTCATAATGATATAAGTTGCAAACTGTAACTGTCGCGATTCGGTCAAACTCTGTCGCGAAATGGTCTAAATTCTTGTTCCCCTTCGCACCTGCGCGGGTGTTGTGCCGAACGCCGCCGAAAATGCTGACGTAAACGCAGGCAAACTTTTGTAACCCGCATGCCAGGCGATCGTTTTTATCGTCATACCCGTTACTTCGATCTGACTTTTCGCACGCACAAGTTTTTCGTGCCGGATGAATGCAATGATGCTGGTGCCAAATACATCACGGAACAAACGCTGCATCTTCGAGATGCTGAAACCAGCCTGGGCCGCAAGGCTGTAGAGAGAATGAGGCATGTCGAGGTAACGAAGGATCCAGGTGCGGAACTCGGTGATGTACTCCACGTCTTTCGTGGTGAGTCTGCGTGAACGTTCGATGACACCGCCGTGCTTCATTACAATGAAAGTAGAAATCGGACGATGGACTATTCTCCGTACATAGTCTACACACCTCGTCCGGAAACGAAGTAGTCGGTTCGGAAACTAGAAACCGGTTTTCGGAAGATGACTAATGGAGGACTTTCAGACGAGCCATAAGCTCTGCGCGATGCTGATCGCTAACGGGAAGTTTGTATTTCGCAATGGAAACTTCGGAACCTGCGAGCTCGCGCACCTTCCTGATGTTCACGACGTACGAACGGTGTATCTTCAGAAACGTAGCCGGATTCAGTTGTTCTGCAACGGAGGCCATGCTCATCGAAACGCTATGCACCCTATCGACGCTCTGGATCTTGCAGTAAGCACGATCCGCCTCGAGATATATTATGTTGCTGTATTCCAGCCGCGAATATGTTTGGGGTCCGGTCTTCAGGAACACAAATCCGTCATCGTCACCACCCTCCACCGCCCGGGAAGCGTTGGCATTGTAGATCGCGATATCGATCGCACGCAATAGATCTGCTTCCGTAAATGGCTTCGAGAGGAAATTCGCCGGCCTGGTAGCTTTGGCTTTCCTGACCGTGACCTTGTCGCTATAGTCCGACAAGTAGATCACCGGGATCTTGTACATTTTGCGGATCGCTGCGGCCGTCTGGATGCCATCCATCTTTCCCTGCAGCTTGATGTCCATGAGTACAATGTCAGGCACCTGTTTTTCGACGAACTCAACGGCCTCTTCGCCGCTTGTGCAAATCCGGATCACTTCCATGCCGTGACCAACGACCATGGCGGCGATGCTCTTCGCAACAACCATCTGGTCTTCTACGACAAGAATGTGTGCTTTTTCCATGAAGGATTGAGTGGGAAGGTAATTATGAATGTAGCTCCTTTTTCAGTTTTCGCTTGAAGCTTTCCGTTGAGTTGCGCTGTAAACTCTTCAACCAGACTGAAGCCTTGCGAGGATGTCGTTTTGGGTGCATTCAAGCCAACTCCGTTGTCGGAAATTATTGTCGTGATCTGGTCATCGATCGTGTTTAGTTTTATCGATACGGTCAATTGTGGATGAAGTTTGTTATCAAATGCGTATTTAAACGCATTGCTCGTCAATTCCTGGATGATCAGGCTGAGCGGCAGAGCTTTGTCAATGTCCAAATGGATATTATCGATATCGATATTTAAAGAGAGTGACTTATTCTTATAGTTGTAGATGTCTATCACATGGTTTATAAGATCGGTGACATACTTTTGGAGGTCTATGGTATGGCCGGGACTTAGCGAATAGAATTTTTCGTGCAACAAGTACATAGCGTGCACGCGACTTTCGGAGCTTCGCGCCTCCTGAACCATATTGTGATCGGAATAGTGACGCGTTTGAAGATGGAAGATACTAGCCAGCGTCTGCAGATAGTTTTTCGTCCTGTGTCGTGTATCCGTGAGGAGTAATTCTATCCGGTGCCTAGAAGAGCGCGCATTTCTAAAGTTGATATAGGCCAATAGTCCGACAACAGCCACAAGGGCCAGCCCAATCGCCAGTGTTGTGATTAAAATCTGATTGCTCCTGATCCTATTACGGTTGATCTCTTCGCGTTGCTCGAGTATCGCAATTTGCTGCTCCTTTCTTACCGTCTCGTAACGGATCTGCATGGCTTGCATACTTCGGTCCTTTTCCTGGTTCAGCAGGGTATCGCGGACTGCGGACAGTTGCTCGAGGTGTACCAAGCCATTTGGAAAGTCACGACGTTCTTTGTCGAGCTTTACGAGCAACTCCAGGTTTTCCAGCAGGTAGTCGGGTGTGCCGGTGCGCCGAATTATATCTTCAGCCTGCCCGAGATTTAATTCTGCAATATTTAGGTGATTGGTGAGGATATTGAGTTCGCCCAAGGTGTTTAGTGTTTTTATCATTCCTATCGGATCGTCTATGTTATTTTGAATAGTCAGGACCTCCTTTAGCTGGATAGAAGCCCTTTCGAAATCCTTCGTCAGCATTGATACTTTGGCGAGGTTGGTCACCGTCCGTGCAACGCCCTGCATATCTTTTAGCTCGCGTTTGATGGTAGCTGCTCGTTGGAGATTGATGGCAGCACTGTCGTACAGCCTCATCAAGATAAATAGCTCACCTATGTTGTTGTAAATGCGAGCGACATCTGGGAGTTGGTTGTTGAGATCTCTATTTTCGAGTGCGAGGTAGTAGTATTCAAGTGCGTTGGGGAAATCTTTCGTTCGGACATAGATCGACCCGATAGTGTTATAACATGAGCCTTTCAGCATTGAGTTATCAGAAAGTCTCAGAGAAGACACGATGTGCAAGGCCGCTCTTAGCGACTCTTCGTACAAGCCAACATTTTTGTAGACGATAGATAGGTTAGATTCTACAATTAGTGCATTTGCGGTATCCCGCGCAGAAAGAAATTTACTGAGGGAGGCTTGATAATAAAGAATACAGGAATCAAATTTACCTTTTGATCCGTAAATCGCCCCAAGGCCAATCATAATATTGCCTTGCAGTTCTAGTTCCGTCCCGGGTTCAATTGTAGCGAGACTTTCATTATAGTATTTTAATGCACTATCGTATTCTTTGTCATTTAAAAGAGTCCATGCGAGTTGCGAGGAGTATTCCTGAACGGCTTTAACATCCTCATTAGCTCGAGCTTTTGAAAGCAATGAGCGTAGTGTGTCTAACGAGGATTGCGCATTAGATACAAATAGAGCGAATTGGAAAATGCAAAGCCAAAGGAGACGTTTCATGGCAATGCCGAGTTTGAAATAAAGTTAAATAAAAAACGGTGAGGCCTTTATGACTTCACCGTTTTTAAACTTATCGTGTTTTCACTATTAACAACCGCATGGTTTCGGCGGCGGTGGAACAATTGGCAGATCCTCATCCTGCAGCGGTCCAATCGGCTCTTCAACGCAACTCACTGCACTGATAGCAACAATCAGCACCAATACATATTTCAATAATTTCATTTTTCAATGGATTTGTGGTGGAACATGACCAGCACACAATCCATGAAAGGCATAGCATCCCTGCCCGAAGCATTACTCCGGTTGTGGAACACAAACTACTTTAGACGGAAGGGCTGGCTTTTCAAACCACGGGTGGGTCGGCCTTCATGATGAAGCTCACCATCCTACTACCCGTGAAAGCAGTCCGGTAAACATTCACCACTCAAGCCATCGATCGACTTATCGTATAGTAACGCAGACTATAGTCTACACATAGGACAAATAAAAAAAAGGGGCAGAATTACTCTGCCCCTTTTATTCGACTACGAGCCAACCCCGTTACAGGATTCCTTTTACCACCGTCGAGATCGCCACCGTAGTGCCGGCCCCGACAGCAATTCTATTCCCTACCGATCCATCTACACTTGTTTCCGCCTGCAACAGGCCTGTGAATGAAGCTTTGCCCGAAGGAGTTTCTTCATACGCGGCGAAGTACAGCTCATAGTCGCTTTCTTCCAGGAATGCTATTTTAAATTCTCTGCCACTCAAACCCGACCTTACCTCCGAGCTGCCCGCAGCATTAATGAAGTAAGTCTGATTCTCACCCTGTGGCTGAGTTTCTGTCGATGCACTGAACGAACCCTTCTTGTAGGCGTAAACCACCACCCTCCTCGAAGAACCCGAGTCGTCATTATATGTTCCTCCGATCACACCGGCTTTCTCACGGATCACCAGCCTTATCGATGCATTGAGATCATTGTCCCCCACAAACCTGTACCTAACGGTCTCACTGGCATCGTAAGCAACAGCCTTGCGAACATCGAAGTCCATCACCACCTTCGTTGTCGTGTTACTTACCACCTCGAACTTCTTTCCAACTACCACCTCAGCCTTTCCATCCGCCGTGGTCTTCAACTTGTAGCGTACACCATCCACAGTCTGCACATAGCAGCCGGGTGATGCACCATTCGCATCTGTATTCAGATCAAGTACCAGGGAAACGTTGCTGTACGTCTTCGCATCAAACTGACTGGCCAACGCCAGCACCTTCGTGTTCCCTTCAATGTATGCCTTGAGATCAAGGGTCGTCTTCACAACACCACCGATAGACTTGCCATCTACCTTGATGTCTGTTACTGTTACTATCACGCTTCTAACATTTGCGTCGTCCGATGGGGCATCGGTAAGTTCGAACTGAACATTTCCCTTACCAACGGGCTCATTTGAATCGTCACACGAGATAAACAAGATCACCGCACATCCAAACGCTAATGCTTTCACCCAACTCACGATAACCGTCTTCATATTAAGCTCCAGATTGTGTTATGCCGGGGGGATTGCAAATCTTGGGCAAGACCCCCGAAGCCCGAAATTTTGACGGAAATTGAATCAAGGTTATTTTTTCAACCAAAGTTTGTGGAAACCCATCCTCATCTCGACCACCCTCTGTGGAACAATATCTTATCGCCAGTTAACGAATTTTCAGCCGGTTACACTGAGCGCAATCGTTGGAAATTACATTTCCGACCCATTCCATCAGAAACAGGTTATATTACCACAATGACTTCTGCCCTCACCTCATCGATCAGGCTATTGCTGTGTACTACTGCAATCATACTCTCACTACCCGTTTTTTCGCAGGGCCAGACAATCATACAGGGAAAAGTCGCCGATGAAGCCGCCGCCGCCATGTCATACAGCAACGTGGCCATTTACAGCCAGGCGGATTCAACCCTGACCACCGGCGCCGTTACCGATGCCAATGGCCTTTTCCGCGTAAGCGTAACACCCGGCGACTACTATATTAAGATAACATTCATCTCGTTCGAAGACCTGGTCATTTCCAACATTCACGCTACAGGCTCATCGGTCAACATTGGTACCGTGGTCATGAAGACCAGTAAGTCAATTCTCGACGAGGTCGTTGTCCAGGGAGAGAAAAGCTCTATGGAGCTCTCGCTCGACAAGCGGATATTCAATGTCGGCAAAGACCTCGCTAACACCGGGGGTACCGCCGCCGATATTCTCTCCTATGTTCCGTCCGTATCGGTAGACCCCGAAGGAAATATCAAGCTCCGGGGCAGCGACAACGTCCGGATCCTCATCGACGGAAAACCCTCCGGTCTCGTGAGCTTTAATGGCTCCGGCGGCCTTCAGCAGTTACAGGGAAGTATGATCGAAAGAGTGGAGGTCATCACTAACCCCTCCGCCAGATACGAAGCCGAAGGTATGGCAGGCGTCATCAACATCGTGTTGAAGAAAGACAGGAACCAGGGATTCAACGCCGCCATCGACGTCATCACCGGCTACCCCGTCAACATGGGCGCCGCCGCAAACCTGAACTACCGGCGCAACAAGATCAATTTCTTCCTCAACTACACCGTCGCTTACCGCGTTCAGCCGGGCCGCGGATCACAATACCAGGAACGCTACAGCGGCGACACTACATTTTATTTACGTCAGACCAACAACGGAACCATTACGGGATTTAACCAAAACATCCGCGGCGGCCTCGACATATTCTTTACAGAAAAAAGTATCCTCACCGCCTCATACCTCTTCCGCCGCAGCGACGTCAAGCGTCTCACCGACATCGTCTACAAAGACTACCTGTTCAGCGAGTCAAACCTGACCGACGTGATCATGCGACAACAGGACGAGGACGAGACCGAACCCAATTCCGAATATTCCCTCATCTATAAGAAATCATTCACCACCAAAGGCCACGACCTCATCGCCGAAGCCAAGTTTCTCGACAACTGGGAAAGCTCCAACCAGCGCTTCACCCAGGATTACTTCAACCCCGATATGTCTGGTGATCCCTCAAAGAGCCTTCTTCAACGATCAGTCAACGACGAAAGCGAAAAGCAGCTATTGTTTCAACTCGATTACATCAAACCCCTCGGCAAAGACGGCAAGGTCGAAACCGGCGTTCGCACCAGTTTCAGAAAGATGGTCAACGACTACATCGTGGACCAGCAACAAGACGACGGCAGCTTCGAAGCCCTTCCCGGCCTCGACAACGTCTTCTATTATGATGAGAACATCCATGCCGCCTATGGCATTCTCGGTAACAAAACCGGCAAGTTTGCCTACCAGGCCGGCCTTCGCGCCGAATGGACAGATGTCAAGACTACCCTCGAAAAAACACAGGAGGTAAATCCGCGAAAGTATTCCAACCTCTTCCCCAGTGTTCACGTCACCTACGATCTTCCACGGGAAAACGATATCCAGCTGAGCTATAGCCGAAGAGTACGCAGACCATTTTATAATGACCTCAGTCCGTTCATGACCTTCTCCGACAGCCGGAATTATTTCAGCGGAAACCCGAATCTTAATCCTGAATTCAGCGATGTCTTCGAGGTCGGGCATATCAAATACTTCGAAAACGGCTCCCTGACGTCGTCTATCTATGGCCGCAACACAACCCACAAGATCGAGCGTATCCGGACCGTCGACTCAAACGGGAACGCAATTACGTTGCCCCAGAACTTACGCTCCGAAGTAGCCTACGGTACGGAATTCACCAGCACCCTCACACCAGTGAAATGGTGGAAGGTAGACTTCAACTTCAACTTCTTCCATGCCGATATAGACGGAAGCAACGTCGTATCGACCTATAAAGCTTCGACTTACAGCTGGTTTGCCAGGCAGTCGTCGAGGTTTACTCTGCCCAACAAAATCGACCTGCAGCTAAGAACTAACTTCGAAGCCCCGCAAAAGACAGCGCAGGGTAGAAGGAAGGCGCTCGCTTACGCCGACTTCGCGTTGAGCAAGGAAGTCTGGAAGGGCAAGGGTAACATCAACTTCAACGTGCTGGATATTTTTAACTCGCGGCGCGTAAGATCAATCACGACGGGAGAGAATTTTTACACCTCAGGGAATTTCCAGGGACGGAGACGTCAATTCAATCTCACCGTAAGCTACCGGATCAACCAGGCCAAACCCGCGAAGGCCAGAAAATTGGATGAGGACGGTCTCTGATTATTAAAAAAATTGGAAAACACTTGACAACCGGACGGTAGTGTCGTTTCTTTGTTGACCAATTTAGTCATGTACATTTTGGGAAAATGAAAACTTTCGGAGAAACAATACGTGAAGCAAGAGAGGCCAAGGGCTTGTTATTAAGAGAGGTAGCAGCTGCTTTGAAGGTGGATCCATCCTTTCTGAGCAGGGTAGAGAGCGGTACGAAGAGGGCCACGCGTGAACAGGTGGTCGATCTTGCAAAGGCATTGCAGGAGAATGCAGAGAAGCTGCTGGTGTTGTATTTGAGTGAGCGGGTGATCTATGAATTGCAGAATGAGGATCTCGCCATCGAAGCAATTATGGCAGCGGAAAAGCGAATACGGTACAAGGCAACAAAAACTCCTAAAAAGAAACGCCGGGGAGGGGCGAATCACTAATCGCGCGGCCGAAAGCACGGGCCGTTGCAACTTTCTTAGAAAAATTCAGGGGCAGTCTGTGAGCTATGGGGCGGATATGTTCCTTTTTTGAAATGAAACTATCACTGAAACTGAATTTTCGTCATGAAAAAGAGAAAGGGACTTGAACATGATCCTGAGCGGCAGCCTGCCCAGGATGTTGTCACAGAAGACAATCCTGTTGTTGATGAGCTTGTGAGTGACGCGCCACGCGCCATGATCAGTCAAAGGCTGCTCGAACAGTTTGAACGATTTTATGAATACCATCCGGCGAGGCGTTTAAGCCGCAATCTGCGGTCGATGCTCCTGGAGTTTTTAATGTACGACGGTTCCGCCGAAGCGGAATACCTTCGGGATCTGATGATCGATCTCGATGGCCTTTTCACACTCCTCGACGCAATGGAGGAAGAGGCCGAACGGCCGGTTGGCCAACTGAATGGATAAGCCGAGGAACGCGGGAAGTTCTTGACGACACCGAAGGCTCACGGTGCCGTCATTGAACGAGAAAATCAGCTTTTAATGGGCATTAAGTCCCCGTTGTAGAGTTTTTTCAACAAGTCTGGTTCATTATTTGTAGTTAGCGGCGTTATCCCGACGATTTCCAGAGTGGCTTAAAATTTACTCAGGATTCATATTCTCAATCACAAAAACACCAAATACGATGATTTCACGTTTGCCAAGATTATTTGTCACAGTTCTGTTGTGCGCCCTACTGATAGCAACCGGTTGTAAAAGCAAGAAAAAGGCGATGGAAGCTCAAGCAGCCGAGAGGGCCCGCATGGAACAGGAAGCAGCTATGAAGAAACAGAAGGACGAAGAGGACGCCCGGAGAAAGGCCGATGAAGACGCCAGGGCGCGTGCCGACGCCGAGGAAGATGCCAAACGCAAAGCAGCAAACGCAACCCCTGCAGCAAGACTCGATCAGTATTTCAACGCCATCGCAGGCTCCGGCAACGTGTCATCTGCAAACGGCAGCATCAGCGAAGCGCTCGCACTTTTCTCGTCCGCTCAGGCCCCGGTGCTGATTGTCATCAGCGAGGAAAACGGCTCGAAAGACTACGACAAACCGACGACCATCCAGGACTACCTTAACTATCTCAAAGACCAGAAGAAAAATCTCAATTCGATAACGGACATCAAGTTCGACAGTGCGGGAAAGATCACAGAAGTAGAACTTACGAGAAACAAATAACCTAAATAAAAATACCAGAATATGTTTCGCATTAAACATTGCCTCACCATACTGCTCGTCGGCCTCGTTGCCGCCAGTCTTTCAGCGCAAACCGCCGACATCAGTCCGCAAAGAAAACAAGCTATCGACTCCCTTGCCCTCGAGAAAGTACGCGACCTTAGTAAATACATAAGTATCATCGGTAATAAGAAAACTCCCTACTCCGAAGCAACACGGGTTATGGACCGCGCCGAAGAGCTGTTCGTGCCAGGAAGCGAAATGGGCGTGTCATCCCTTACCAGCAAAGACGTAAGCTATTACAAGATCAGGAAGTATTTCGAAAGACTGATGGCACTCAACTACGACCGTGTCAACATCAAATGGTATGACATACATTACATCAGCGACCTCGAGCGACAGCCCGACGGCCGTTACGTCGGTGTCGTTACTATCTATCAGCGTTTCGAAGGTGAGTCAGATGATGGCCTGAAATATAAAGACACCACCAAGAAAGACATCACCATTTACGTTGAACGTAAGAAGACACAGATCGCCGGACGGACCATCGAGTTTTGGGATGTGCTGCTGGGAGATATCCGTGTGACCGAAACGAGCGCATGAGATCATTGAGATTGGCTTTTTTCGCCACCCTCCTGTTTGCCTCCATCCATGTCGACGCCCAGCTGGCCAACGACATGGACGACGAAAGCAAGCTGTACGCACAGACCAAACAGGTCAACCAGTTTTTCAGGAGATTCAATGGCGAGGAAAGTGAGAAGGGCGACCGTTATAATCCAGGCGACCGGCAATACCGTAACGTCCGACTTAGAAAGAAATACCTCGCAATGCTCTTCGATGAAGGCAACCGCGGTTTTTCAAACGACCTGAAAGTTCAGTTTGCCAAAGATGTTCTGGACAAAAGCGAACCTGGTGTACTCGACTTTCATGGTCCGGGATGGGTTGCCGAAGTTCAAACTACATTCACGGTATCGGGCAAAGACCTGCCAGTTACACTATACATGCAACTTGAGCCCGATCATTTGGGCTACAAGTGGACCATCAATAAAGTGTATTCCGATGGATTCTCGACTTATTTTAAACGTGACACGACCAAAGTCGGGCAGTTCCTCCATCCCATGAGCCATGAGCTCGATTTCATGAACCTCCGGAAAGCTTTTATGAATGTCGATAGTGTGGCGCAATTCGCGTCGAAAAATTTTGTGCCGGACTATCTCACGTTGTTCCTTTACGAGGTGAAGCGGGGTAACATGAAATTCAAATTTGTGGATGACGTGAAGTTTCACTTCTTCCAGATCAATGGGTGGTACTTCGAGCTGGCTGATTTCAACAGGCCAGGGTATAACACGGGTTGGCTGATATCTAATCTTGTAAAGATCAATAACGACCGCGACAAGGAAGCGTTGCGAAAGTTTATCTATCATGAGAATCCGTAAACTGTTCCTGATCGGTCTTTCTCTTATTCTGCTGCTGGGTTTTTCTGCGGACGCACAAACGCAAAAGAAAAAACCCGCCAAACAGCCGGCTAAGACCACGAAGACCACCAAAACAAACACCAAGTCTAAGACTCCAGCTAAGACTACGACCAAAACAGACTCTCAGGTAAAAAAGGAGCAGCCGAAAAAACAATTAGCCAATGAACCCGCGATAGCCGAGGGCTCCGATGATGAGAAACGTGTTCGCGACATCGTCGCGTTTCTCCAATTCGTGCTGAATACACTCGGCAGCCAGGAAACATCGGCCCGCGATAAGGAGGTCGTGATCACGGAAAGTTATTCGAAGATATTCCGCGACGCCAAGGTTCAGATCGAGGACGACCTCGATGCAACACGGAATGTGATCACCAACAAAGACGTTCCAGCTTACCTGAAAGATGTGGATTTCTTTTTTACCGACGTAAAATTCACGTTCGAAGTTGACAGGGTTGAGACAGGTGAAGTGGATGGGAAGAAATTCTATAAAGTCTCCGCAACGAGAAACCTCGCAGGAACATCGGCGGAAGGCGAGACAGTAAACAATAATTCGCCGAGGTTCATCGAGCTCAACTACGACCCGGTTACGCAAGACCTTAAGATCGTCAGTATCTACACCAAGGGCTTCGACGAAAAACAGGCAATGATCAATTGGTGGAGTGAAATGTCATTCGAGTGGCAGGGTTTCTTCAGGAAGTTGACAGGAAAGACAGACAGCGTAGGTTTGTCGGATATCCGGCAGATGTCGGCTATCACGGACATAGACTTAAGCAACAATCAGTACATTCAGAATATCGAACCCCTCGCAAGACTCATCAATCTCCAAAAGCTGAACTTGAGCGGAACCTCTATCGCAGACTTGAGCCCCATTCGCAACCTGACTGAGTTGGTTGAGATGGATGTATCGAATTCAGGAATTACCGACATCACTGTGCTGAAGTACGCGAGCAAGATCACCACGCTGAATGCCGAACGTACCGGTATAACGGATATTTCTGTGGTAAAGAAAATGCCAGTCCTCGTACAATTGGATGTGAGCAACACGAAGATCAGTGATTTCACCCCCCTTCTTGAGCTCACCACAGTCACGAATGTCGACGCGGCCAATACCGGCCTTCAGTCACTGACCCCATTCCAGAACCTGGCAGCCCTCCAGGTACTCGACGTATCATCGACAGAGGTCTCGGACCTGACCCCGATCGCGGGGCTGAAAACTCTTTCGGAGTTGAGTATCGACAGCACCAAAGTGACAAACCTCGCTCCGGCGGCACAGCTAACAGGCCTTTCGATCCTGAGCATGAACTATACCAGCGTGCAGGGCCTCGAACCGTTGAAAACTCTTCCTAAACTTCAAAAGGTTTATTGCGATCATACACCGATCCGGCAGGAAACCGCCGATTCATTTATGGCTGGCAAGCCGGGTACACTGGTGGTCTTCGATTCGAAGGATCTCAGGGCATGGTGGGACACACTGTCGAAGGAATGGCAGAATATTTTATATGGTCAGAGCAAAGAAGGGCTGACTCCTTCGAAGGATCAGCTTGCAATCCTCGCGAACCGCGATTCAATCGACCTTAAAGGTAACACTTACATCACAGATCTCGAGCCGCTCAGCAAATTGCCGAAGCTCAAGGTGATCGTCGCAAGTAAAACCGGCATCAAAGACCTCGCCGCACTGAAGGATCACCGCGAAGTAAAGTACCTGGACATCAGCGATACCGAGGTGAATGACATTTCCGTCCTCAGTAAGTTCGGACAGCTGCAGACGTTGAAAGCCGATCGGACCAAGGTCCAGGATATCGAGCCACTGTCGTCCTTGAAATCAATAGCAACCATTTACGCCGACGACACCGGGTTACATGACGTCCATGCATCGGATTTCCTTGCTAAAAATCCCAAATGCCTTCTCGTGTACAAGACCTACCACGTAGAGAGATGGTGGGGACGCCTTGCTCCCGAATGGAAGACAGCCCTGCAGAAAACTGTGAATGTCGGTGACAAGCCAACGCGTGAGGTGTTGCATCAATTGGTAGAACAACGGACCCTGAACCTCGGCGATGCCTCTGTAAGCGAGCTGGCCTCGCTGGGTGAGTTTGTAAGACTCGAAGAGCTGAGTGTTTCCGGAACATCGATTACCGACCTTTCTACACTGTCCAATCTGTCGATCCGTTCGCTGCACATTACCAATTCACCGCTCAAAACACTGGATGGCATCGGTGCACTGCCCGCTCTTCACGACCTGGATATTTCCAACACGCCCATCACGGACCTGAAGCCGATTGCCAAGATGAGTAACCTGGCGAAGCTTAGTTTTGCCGGTACCGAGGTGAAGCGATTGGATGCCCTGGAAATGCTCAACTTCCTGGAGTATCTCGATTGCTCCAATACTTCCGTTGGAAAGCTGGACGGTGTTTTTGATCTGCCTTTGAAAACCCTGAAGGCGTACAACACGAATATCTCCGCCCGACAAATGGATAAGTTTCGCCAGGCACATCCCGATTGCCAGGTCGTTTATTACTAACTGTATTCGACAAATACGAAACTAATAATTACCTTTAAGGTCATAACCCGACCTTATGAAAGGAACAAATCTTGGAGAGCTTGAAGAAATAGTATTGTTGGTTGTCGGCATTTTGTTCGACGACGCCTATGGTGTAGCCATACAAGAGGAGCTCGAAAAACGCTGCGACCGCAAAGCCACACTGAGTACGATACACGTCGCCCTTCACCGCCTGGAAGAAAAAGGGTTTCTCGAATCACGTCTCGACGGCGCCACGAACGAAAGGGGAGGAAGACGAAAGCTGCTGTTCCGCGTGACGAAAGCAGGACAGAAAACACTTGCTAATGCCAGGGAGATGAGGAATGACCTGTGGAAAGCCGTTCCTAAAGCTGCGTTCAATGTCAGTATGTCATGACTTCGCAGGGGAAACAGCCACCGCGTTGGCTGAAGAAATTTCTTTCGGGGTTTCTTGATGAGCGAATTCTTGAAGGGTCGTTGGGCGACCTCGAGGAAAAGTACAGCGTGAACATTGATAGGGGAATGCCAGCCTGGCGTGCAAACGTATTGTACATCGTGGAGGGATTGGGATTTCTGAGGATGGCGGCCGTTAAAAAAGAAGAAGCGGGCTCCACAGCTGGCCAGGTAATTCATGCATTCATGTTCTTCGGAAGGCTGATACGCAAGGACAAAAGTTATTATCTCGTGTCGATGTTCGGACTGGCCCTCAGTCTCGCATCGTTCCTCCTTATGACGATGTTTATCGCAGACGAATTGTCGTACGATAGCATGCACGAGAACCGCGACCGGATATTCCGGGTAACCACACACATCCGTATCAGCGATACTGACTTTGATCTGGCCACCTCGCAATTTCCAGCGGCGTTGGCGCTCCAGAACGAGTTCCCGGAGATCGAACAAGCTGTCAGGCTGCACAAATCACAGAGCTTCATTGAGGTTGGTGAAAAAAAATTCAGCGAGGACATCGTCTTCGCTGACGAAAATTTCTTCAGGGTGTTTTATTTTCCGCTGCTACAGGGCGATCGGGAAATCATTTTAAATGAGCCTTCGAATGTGATCCTCAGCGAGAAGGCTTCGGTCCGGTACTTCGGCACCAGTAACGCGATCGGTCAGGAGATGAAGGTCGAAGGGCAGACACTTCGGGTTGCGGGCATCATGCAGAACATCGACACGAGATCGCACCTCAAGTTTGATATCCTGGTGCCGCTGCGGTTTCAACTGAACATGTGGAAAAGTGAAACGGGTGTCGAGGGACGGGAGCACAAATGGTTTTGGATTGGCGCATACACATACCTGTTGCTAAACCAGCCCGGCGATCAGGAGACCCTATCGGCCAAACTGCCGGCTTTCGTGAACAAGTACTTCCCCGAGCGGCTTCGGGGCGGACATTTTGAGCTTCAAAAGCTCGGCGACATACACCTCACTTCGCACAACGACTCGGAGCTGGAACCCAACGGCGACATCTTGTACATTAAGCTCTTCTCGGTTGTAGCGATCGTTATCATGATCGTCTCGTCGATCAATCTCATCAACCTTTCTTATTTCAAGATCAGCAGCCGGATAAAGGAAGTCGGTATCCGGAAGTTCCTTGGTCAGAACTCACGTAAGCTGATCACGCAACTGTCGATAGAGAGCCTTCTCGCGGGAGTAATATCATTTACGATCGCAGTTGTTTGCTGCCAGGTCTTCATGCCCCAATTCAACCTGTTAGTTGACAAGGATCTTGAGCTTTGGACAGCCACCAACCTGACGCTGACCGGCCTGACGTTTATCGTTGTCCTGGTAATCTCTCTTGGTGCGATAGCCCGGCCGGCAATACGATTTGCGTCACGTCCTGCTAACATGGTTCTGTTGAGGGACTACCGGAACGGGCGGGCCACCAACCGGTTCAGGAATCTGCTTATCGGGCTGCAGGTGTGTTTTTCGTTCGTGTTACTCGTGTTTTCGTTCGTGGTCAGCAGCCAAATCGATTTCTTCAGGCACAAAGACCTTGGGTTCGACAAGAATAACGTAGTGTCGATAGAGATCAACGACAACGTCAGCTATCATACATTGAAAGAGGAGATCAAGAAGAATTCTGCAGTTGTCGACATCACAGGTGCCGAGCCGCCTGGCAAGGGCTACAGTGGATGGCGGTTTGTGCCGGAGGGCGGATCGTACGGGAAACCTATTATGCTTCCTTTTACTTTTTGTGACCCCGACTTCCTGCGGACTATGAGAGTGAAGCTGCTTGCTGGCCGTAACTTAGCCGAGGAGGATGAGAACGACTCGCTGATGTTGTTTCTGATCAACCGTAAGGCTGCCATTGAGCTCGGTTGGAACGACGACGCCATCGGGCGGCGCCTTGAGGTATTTGCCCCGGGACGTACGGAGATCATGGGGCGTGGAAAGGTGATCGGGTTGATCGATGATTATCACGCTGAGTCCCTTCATGATCCGGTGAAGCCGGTTGTGATCACTTACGGAAATTATTTTGGAAACATCCTGGTGCGGGTAACGGACGTGAACGGGGAGGCCATTGAGTCGCTCGAATCCATATGGAAGAAATTCTCTGCAATGCCATTTCGTTATTCAATACTTGACGAGCAGCTCGACAGGCTTTACGTAAACGAGGATAAATTGAGTAAGGTGATATTGTTCTTCGCATTCGTAGCCTTGTACCTGACGTGTTACGGTTTGTTCGCCATGAGTTCCCTGGTATTCAGCAGCAAACTGAAGGAAGTCGCGATCAGGAAAGTGTTCGGGGCGGGAGAGGGGACGATCATGAAACAGTTTTACCGGGGATACGCGTTGTTCAACTTTGTAGCGCTGTTGATCGGGTTGCCGATTGCGATCTGGCTGGGGAATCTGTGGCTGCAGACATTTCAGTATCGTATCGATTTATCATACATGTTTTTCATCAAAGCGGCCGTCTTGATACTGGTAGCCGGAATGTTGTCGGTGAGCTATTATCTGGCAAAGGTGGCATGGAGCAATCCCTTGCCTTTCTTGCGAAGGGATTAGCGCGTAGTTACCGGTAATAGAATAGTCAGAACCGTTCCTTGGTTCAGCTGCGACTGAATGCTGATATCGCCGAAGTGACTTTTGATGATGCGGTAGACCAGCGAAAGCCCGATGCCGTTCCCTTTGTAATTTTCCGTATTCCGTCCGCGGTAAAAGGGTTCGAACAAATGTGGCAGATCGTCTTCGGGGATCCCGATGCCGTAATCCTTAAACTCCAGGGTCGTTTTTCCCGGACTGCTTTTGAGCTGAACAGAAACCTTATTGTTCGCGGAATACTTACATCCATTGTCGAGAACATTGATGATTGCGGCTTTCAAAAGCTGTTCATCTCCGTTGACGACCAGCTTCGATTCATCGTCGATGGAGGAATCCATTTCGATGGAAATGGAATACTCCGGATGAAGCTTATTGAGCTCCGTACGTGAATCCCACAGTAGCTGATCGAGACGGAGCACGGTGAATCTCTTCTCGACGTCTTCCACACTCGCCTGAGCCAGTAACAGGAGCCGGTTGGAAACCGTCTTCATGTTGGTGATGTCTTCCCGTAACGACTGAAGCACTTTGATGTATTCGGCGACGCTGCGTTCATTCAACAAACTTACATCGATCTGACCCAAAATGGCGGTTAGCGGATTCCGGATCTCATGAGAGGCGTTGGCGATGAAGTTCTTCTGTATCGTGAACGCAGTCTCGAGACGTTCGAGCATTTTGTTGAAGGTACTGGAGAGCTGCGACAGCTCATCTTTGCCGTTGCCGGCATTCACGCGGCGATGGAGGCTGGTAGCGGATATGTCATCAACTTCATGGATCACTTTCGAGATGGGCTGGAGTACCCGGCCAACATAGAAATACCCGGAAATAAGGATGATGAAGATCGACGCGCTGAATACCACCCACAGGATTGTGCGAAGATTGCTGAGCTTGGTATACCCGTAAATATCCACTGCCGCAACGATCACTACAAAATGACCGTAACGATCCGTGAACAGGTAACCCAGACACTCGTACTCGCCGCGGCTGAAACGGACCTCGTTTTTTTTCCTGACGTCGTCAAGAAGGCTGTTATCGACTTCGATAAAGTTATTCAGATCCGACGTGTATAAAATCGCATTGTCGGCATCGTACACACGTACCTCTTCTTTTGTAAGGTTCATCGGATTGTCGGCTTCGATCTTGCGGAGAACTTCGTGCGTAACTTCCTTTACTTCGATAGCCAGCCGGGCAACATTACGCGCCTTATTGGTGAGACGGGTATAGAATTCGTCCTCCCTGTAATCAGCAGAAAAGAAATAAACGGCGAGCGATGCTGCGACGAGAATAAGTGCAACAATGGAAACAAAGAGCAGGAGAAGTTTATTCCGGATGTTCATGGAGCCTCCTCAAGAAGATAGCCAAGCCCGATGCGCGTATGCAACAGTTTGACCGAAAAGTCCTTATCGATCTTTTTCCTGAGAATATTGATGTAAACTTCTACGACGTTCGTGCCGGTATCGAAATTGATCCCCCATACTTTTTCCGACAGTTCCGCTTTCGAGATCACGCGACGGGGATTTCTCATGAAATACTCCAGCAAGTCGAATTCTTTTGCCGTAAGGGAGATCGTTTTGCCTTCGCGATTCGCCGTCTTCCGGCCCAGGTCGAGCGTGAGATCGTGGACGGTTAGTGTTTCGCTGGTGTGAAAGGAGTTGTATTCGGCCCGCTTCGTCAACGCGCGAATACGTGCCACGAGCTCCAGGAACTCGAATGGCTTCACCAGGTAGTCATCGGCTCCGGAATCGAATCCGTGTACTTTATCGGAAGTCGTGCCGAGTGCCGTCAGCATCAGGATAGGAAGGTGCGGCTTCTGGGCTTTGATTTTTTTGCAAAGGTCGAGACCGTTGATGGAAGGGATCACGATATCGAGCAGGACCACGTTGTAGTTGCGCGACAGCGCTAGTTTTTCGCCAACAAAACCATCATAGGCGAGGTCTACTTCGTACTGGTTTTGTTCGAGCCCGCTTTTTATGAAGGCAGCGACCTTCTGTTCATCTTCAATTACCAGGATCTTCATGGCGCGATCTAACGAATTTACCGACAAAACTGGTGATTGAGAACGGGAAACTGCGCTGTTATGCCAAGATTTTAAGCTGGATTTAAGGTTGTGACTGAAAGATACCGGTCGAGGTTGGCCTAATTATTCGTTTCGCAGTGAATTAACAGGATTTGAGTGCGCAGCCCGCCACGCCTGTGTACTCACGATGGCCAGTGCGAAGATCAATGCGATCGCGCCAGTCACGGGGAATATCCACCATGAGATATCTGTTCTGATCGTGTATCGTTCCAAATATTCTTTCATGGCCCACCAGGAAATCGGTGCAAAGCAAATGAACGCGATCACAACCAACACCGAGAAGTCTTTCGAGATCAGGTTGACAATGCTGGTCACAGATGCACCGAGCACTTTACGAATTCCAATTTCCTTCGTGCGTTGCTCGGCGGTGAACGAGGCGAGCCCGAATAATCCCAGGCCGGTTATGATCACGGCAAGTATCGCGAAAATGCTTGCGAGCTTGCTGGTGAGATTGATCGTCGTGAATTTCTTCTGGAATTCGACATCAACGAAAGTGTATTCGAAAGGATATGCCGGAGCATGTTTTTTGAAGATAGATTCAACGGCCTTTATCGCTGCAGGAAGGTCGTTCGTCTTGCTCAATCGTACCGTTACACGATTGATCCAACCCGGCTCGAGGATAGCGAACATAGGTTTCACCTCATCATACGGCGATCCCATCAATACATCATCCACCACCCCGATGAGCTTGCGTTTACCTCCCCAAAGATCGAGCTCGGTACCGATAGGATCTTTGAGCCCAGTTAGTTTCAAAGCGGCTTTGTTGATGACGATCGCAGAGGTGTCGCTCTTGAAGTCTTCCGAGAAATCGCGTCCTTCAATCATCTTAACGCCCATGGTCTTTGCCCAATCGTAATCGGTGGCGATGGTGGTGAAGATTACCCTCAGATCTTCGGGTTTGCCGGGCCACCCGAGGAAATTGTTTGAATTGATGTCGGTGATGGCGCTGTTCGAACGCACGACGGACTCCACCACTCCCGACGACAGCAGTTCGAGCTTCAAGGGCCGGAAGTTCTTTTCTACTTCATTATTATACGGGAGCGTAATGAGATTTTCCTGGGCGTAACCAATGTCGCGACCCTTCGCGAGCTGAATCTGATTATAGATCACAAACATCGATATGACCAGGAAGATGGAGAAACCGAATTGCATGGTAACAAGCACCTTCCTCGGAATGCTGGCGCCCTTACCGATCGTGGGCTTGCCTTTCAATACCTTTGCCGGCTGAAATCCTGACAGATAAAATGCGGGGTAGCTACCGGCAACAAATCCGGTAACAAAGACGATCCCAAATGAAAACAACCAGAACTCCTTGCTGAGGTAATCAATAAAAAGTTTTTTATCCACCAGCGTATTGTATGCGGGCAGCAGCAGCTGCGCAGCGATGACGGCAATTGCGAACGCGATGAAGGATATGATGAGCGATTCACCCATGAACTGGAAGATAAGCTCGTGCCTGCGTGAGCCGACACTTTTACGGATGCCTACTTCCCTCGCCCTGCGCTCACTTCGTGCCGTTGCCAGGTTCATGAAATTGATACATGCAATCACGATGATGAACACAGCGATGATGGTGAACAATTGCACGTAATCGATCATACCGCCTTGCTCGGTACCGTCATTGAAGCTCGAATGCAATCTCCAGCGCAACAACGGATAGAGAAAGAATTCGTGTTTGATCTCTTTGTCTTCGCCATGCGCTTCGAGCATTTTGCGTATACTGTTTTCGACGGCAGCCTGGTTCTTCGGATCGTTTAGCTCTACAAAAACCTGGAAGGAGTAATTGCCCCAATTCGTGGTGTTACGTTTGACCCAGTCGCTGGTGTTGTACCAGAATTTCCACGGCAAGATGTAATCGAACTGGAATGATGAGTTGCTGGGAATGTCTTTAAGGATACCGGCAACTTTAAGCTCCTTGTCGTTGTCGACACGGATCATTTTGCCCATTGGATCTTCGTTGCCGAAGAAAGCCTTGGCTGTCGATTCGGTGATGATAATGTTCGCGGCGTCGTCGAGAACCTGTTCGGCGTTGCCGGCGACGAGGGGAAACTGGAACATTTCGAGGAACTCTTCGCTTGCGTAGAATCCTCGTTTATTCATTCGCTTTTCCTCTGACACAGCCAGGAGGTGATCACCACCCCAGTCTGTAATTGCTGCCCGTGCGATGTTAGCGTCGGCCGGCTTCATGGCCTCCATGGTCGGCAGGGGCACGGATGTCCACGAGTTCACTTTGCCGTCAAAGTGCGCGTTTACCCACACCTGGTAAAGTCTGTCGGCTTTGGGATGGAACTTGTCGTACGAGGTTTCGTCGGCGACCCATAGTACGATAAGAATGGAGCAGGTGATACCGATCGAGAGGCCGGCTATATTGATAAATGAGTAAAATCCGTTTTTGAAAAGATTCCGGAAGGTAATGAGTAGGTAATTTCTCAGCATGACTAAGTGGTTCGGAATGTTATACTGCGCTTACGCGAAAAGGTATCAAGGAGGTTGTCAATATTTGTCACTAAGACCACCCTGAGCGCTTAGAGGCTGCTTTTTTTGCGTAAAAACTTGTCAGCGCTTCAAAAAATAACATTTCTTACTATCCTGCAGAACAAATCCCCGGCCCCTCCGTATATTTGTTCTACAACCTAGTACCATATATGATCGAAACCCGACTTGGCGAATTCGAAGAAGTCCTTCTCCTCTTGACCGGCATACTCGGCGAAGACGCGTATGCTTTCCGTATGGCTGAAGAATTCGAGAAACAAACCGGCAGAGCGGTGTCAATCGGAGCCGTACACTCTACGCTGGACCGCCTCGAAGGCAAAGGATTTCTCACTTCAAGAATGGGAAACGCTACAGCGGAGAGAGGCGGACGTCGTAAGCGGATATTTACGATCACCGCTATCGGCAAGCGTACACTCAAAACGTCATACGAGTTCAAAGTTTCGTTGTGGAAACAATACCCAGACTTCGCTGCGAAGTTCAATTTCGGATAGCGCGTAACCTCGGGGAGCAAGGTGAGTATTTATGTGATTTAAGTAAGCCGGAATGCAGAAGCACAGGGAACTGGAAGGAAATGCAGGAGACCCGGAACCACCAAAGCTTGCCGACCGATTGCTGCGGTGGTTTCTAAGGGAAGATCTTTATGAAGAAGTAGCAGGCGACCTCAATGAGAAATTCCGGATCGCTCTCAGGAACAAAACAAGATTCGGCGCCAATTTTCATTATTGGTATCAGGCATTAAATTACTTACGTCCCTTCGCTGCCAGAAAGCGAAAATATTATCAACAGCCAACAGGTATGTTCAACAACAATTTAAAGATCGGATGGCGACAAATGACCCGCCAGAAGATGTACTCATCAATCAAGATAGGCGGATTCTCCCTCGGTATCGCGGCAAGTTTGCTGATCACACTATTTATACTGGATGAGCTCAGCTTCGATTCTCAAGCAAAGAACTCGGATCGCATCTACCGTATTTACCAGCAATATCAGGCCCCCGAAGATCTCTATAAATGGGTGTGGTTCCAGGCTCCATTTGCAAAAACGGTTAAACAAATGTTTCCCGAGATCGAGCTCGCTGGCAGGTACAACAACAGCGAACTCTTCGGCGTCGGCAGCGCACAGATACGACGTGCAGACGAGGCCGATAACACATACGAAGAAGGGATCACCTACTTCGACCAGGAGCTGCTCGAGATACTAGAGATACCATTGATCTACGGAGACTTGAAGACATGTCTTGACGAACGCAATGAAATGGTCATCACCCGTAAAAAAGCCGAGAAGTACTTCCCGGGCGAAGATCCAACGGGAAAACTGATGATCTATAACAACGAGACTGAAACGCCTATTAAAATCGGCGGAGTAATCGAAGACTTCCCCGCGAACTCAAGCCTTCAATTTGACTTCCTCGTCAGCCTCGCCAACCGTGAAATGTGGAAAGGCGAGGCCGATTACTGGCGTGCCACCAATTATCCAACCTACGTACGACTCCGCGAAGGCTCGGATCCTGACGAGCTCGCAGCCAAGTTGATGAAGATCGCCGAAACCTACATGTTACCGGACGATGGAAGTAAGGAGGACTGGAAGAAGAACACCAGTTTTGGACTTCAACCCCTGCGGGACATTCACCTCAGGAACGGCGAGATCAGCAGCCCGATCCCAAATCACGGTGATATCAAGTTCGTGTGGTTGTTCGGCGCAATTGCCGTCTTCATAGTGCTGATTGCATGCATCAACTTCATTAATCTTTCGACCGCTAAGTCTGCAAGCCGGGCGAAGGAAGTGGGGCTTCGCAAAACCGTCGGGTCATTCCGGAGCCACATTATCCGGCAGTTTCTGGTAGAATCATTGATCTTCAGCGTGCTGTCGTTTGTCATCGGGATCTTACTTGCCTGGGTGATGCTTTCTTACTTCAATGAGCTGGCAGGTAAATCGATGGTCTTTCCCTGGACGCAAGCCTGGTTTATCCCATCAATGATCGGCGCATCATTGGTAGTCGGATTCCTGGCGGGCATTTATCCCTCCTTTTATCTTTCTTCTTTCAAACCTGCTGACGTACTCAAGGGAAGCTTTGCGCGGAGCAATAAAAATGCGTTGACACGAAGCTCATTGGTTGTGTTTCAATTCACGACCTCTGTTGTACTGATCATCGCTACTGTCGTAATCATACGCCAGATGAATCACATTCTCGACGCCAAGCTCGGTTTTGAAAAAGATCAGGTTCTCGTCATCCGCGGTACCAATACACTGGGCGACCAGGTGTTTGCCATGAAAGAAGAGCTGCTTAGCCTTTCTGCGGTGAAGGGTGCAACCGTCGGTGACTATCTCCCTGTGAAGGGCTTGAAGCGCAACGGCAACGGATTCAGGGTTGTCGGGGAGGAGGAGAAGAATCCGCGATACGTAGGTTCACAGTTCTGGCGTGTCGACCCCGACTATGCCTCTGTTCTTGGATTGAAGATCGTTGAAGGACGTTTCTTCGACCGCGCGATCGCGTCCGACTCCGATGCCATCGTTATCAACCAGTCCATGGCACGCGACCTCAAACTGGATAAACCATTAGGACAGAAAATATATAACTATCGTCCATGGACTGTGGTGGGCGTGGTTGAAGACTTCTATTTTGATAACATAAGAGACAAAATCGGCCCCCTCGCCATGGTCATCCGGGATCCCAGTACCGGTAACATTTCTGTAAAGCTGAGCTCGACAGATATGCAAGGGACGTTGCGGTCCATCGAGGACGTCTGGAAGAAATTTTCACCTCATCAGCCTATACGCACGATGTTCGTCGATGAGACGTTTGCATCGATGTACGAAGACATAAGCCGGATGGGACAGATCTTTACAACCTTCGCAGCGCTGGCAATCATTGTCGCTTGCCTCGGGCTATTCGCCTTGTCTGCCTTCATGGTGGAGCAAAGAGGGAAAGAGATATCGATCCGGTTGGTGCTGGGTGCGTCAGTGCAGAGCATCTTCGGTTTGCTGACGATGAATTTTGTGAAGCTCGTATTGATATCAATCCTGATCGCCGCGCCGTTAGCCTGGTATCTGATGGATCAGTGGCTGCAGGGATTTGAATACAAGACTTCTATTGGGTGGGATGTCTTCGCGCTGGCCGGAATTATTGCAGTAGTGATTGCCGTGGGGACAATTAGTTACCAATCGGTGCGAGCGGGGCTTATGAAGCCGGTGAATAACCTTAGATCAGAGTAAGTTAAAGTCCGAAGCTTATACCAACTTCGGACTTCAACCTTCAATTCATTCAGACAGTTTCGAGCGCTTTGCGGCAGAATTCTACGCACTTAGCAACCTCTTTTACAGGATCGGATCCCGCCGGTACTTCGTATTCGAGCTCGATCGTGCCGGGGAACTTGTACTTGTTCTTCCTCATAGTCTGCAGGATCTGTACAAGCGGAGTGTCGCCGGTTCCCCAAACCAGGTTTGCTTTTCCATGCTCGGGGTTCTGCCTGTCTTTCAGGTGCGCGCTGGCAATACGATCGTGCTTGGCTTCGATGAGCTCAACGGCGTTGAACCCAGCGGCGGTGTAGTGGCCGAGGTCGCAATTCATTGCATTGTATTTTGATTCCGCAAGTGCAGCGTCCCAGATTGTGGGAGTCTGTTGCTCATGGCCGTGATAGGCAACGAGTATCTTGTTCTTTGCAGCAATGTCTGAAAGTCGTTTGGTCTGACCGGCCTCCGAAGGAATTTCCAGTGTAATGTGCGTAGCGCCGAGAGCCTTCGCCGCTCTCATGCCATAATCCACTTCAGCATCTGTGTTGTTGGGACCGAAAGCATTGGGCTTGTATGCGTATATCGTGACACCTGCATCTTTGTACATCTTACGGAGCTGTTCGAACTTAGCCATCGATGTCGAGGCTCGCCAATCGGCAGCATCTTTCCCACGTTTTGCACGTTCGGCTTTTTGTTCGTCCGTAAGCTCGGGGCGAGGCCCGGGCACGAACGGTTTCATCGGCTCGGTCGATGCATTCGGGGCTCCGGCAAATGCTTCCACTGTGGTACCCATCATTTCGATAGCGCTGATGTTGGCGTCAACGAGGTACTTGAGAACCGATTCGGCGTCGGTGGGCATGCTCCGGAACGAATACGTAATGGTGCCCAGCTGTACTCCTCCGAATTTCGAATTAGGTTTGCCGAAGTTCCTGATGATGGCCGGGAAGCCGAAGCTGCTGTTGTTGGCCATGACAAGACCGGTGGCGGCCAGGGCGGACTTCGCGAGGAAGTTGCGACGCGAGAATGTATTGTCTTTATCCTTCATAGTCGGTTAAGTTTTGGATGTATAATGTAGTCGTTTTTTGGCAAATTTCACCCGGTGCGGTGACGAAAGGGGAATGGAGTAGTCGGGCTATTTAATGACCCGGTCCATCGGCTCCACTCGTTCCGCGGATTATGTAACTTACTTCTCAAATTTTAAGCCTTGATGAGATCTTTTTCAATACTGCTTTCACTGTTTATAGCCGGTACATCCTTCGCTCAAACCCGCCAGGTCGACATATGCGTGTATGGTGGAACGTCAGCCGGTGTCATCGCGGCCTACACGGCAAAGATGAACGGCAAGAGCGTGATACTCATCGAACCGGGAACGCATCTCGGCGGGTTGACGTCCGGCGGCCTTGGCTATACCGACATCGGCAACAAGTACGCGGTAACGGGCCTCGCCCGCGATTTCTACCGCCGCATCGGAGCTCACTATGGTAAATTCGAACAGTGGATCTTCGAACCGCATGTGGCCGAGGATCTCTTCAAAGAATACATTGCCGCTTCGAAAACCGACGTCCTCTATCAACACCGGATCGTCTCCGCAACGGTCGATAAAGGCGCCATTACAAACATTGTTATCGAACATTCTTCGGGCAACGGCACGCAGCAGACCATCGCCGCAAAGATGTTTATCGACTGTACGTACGAAGGCGATCTTATGGCGAAAGCCAAAGTATCGTACAAGGTCGGACGCGAAGCCAATAAGGACTTCAACGAAACCTATAATGGCGTTCAGCTTCGCGACAAACACCAATTCATCGATGGCATCGATCCATATAAAACCAAGGGAAATCCATCGAGCGGACTGCTTTGGGGGATTAGTCCGGAAGCCATTGCGCCAAACGGCGCCGGGGACAACAAAGTACAGGCATACAACTTCCGGATCTGTCTTACCGACAACCCGAGGAACATGGTTCCGATCACGAAGCCCGATAACTACGATTCAACACGTTATGAATTGCTGATCCGGATGATGGAGAAGGAGCCCGCAAGACCTTTCAATCTTGTTATGAAACCGGACATGATGCCCAGCCGGAAAACGGACATCAACAACAACGGCCCTTTCTCCACCGACATGATCGGCATGAACTACAGCTACCCGGAAGCCGGTTACGACGAACGAAAGAAGATCATCAAAGATCACGAAGAGTACATCAAAGGCTTCCTGTATTTTATTGCGACAAGCAAACGACTTCCCTCACACCTCGGCGTCGAAATGCGAAAGTGGGGATATCCCAAGGACGAGTATATCGACAACAATAATTGGTCGCCACAAGCGTACATACGCGAAGCCAGGCGAATGGTGGGTGAGTATGTCATGACCCAGGACAATTGCGAAGGCCGCGCGATCGTCGACGACGGGGTGGGTATGGCCGCCTACACTATGGACTCCCATAACATCCAGCGCGTTGTTGTCAAAGGAATGGTCAAGAATGAAGGCGACGTTCAGGTCGGAGGATTTCCGCCATACCCGATCAGCTATCGTTCCCTGATTCCAAAGAAATCGGAATGCACCAACCTTTTTGTCCCCGTATGTCTCTCGGCCACGCACATCGCTTACGGTTCCATACGCATGGAGCCGGTTTTCATGGTCCTTGCACAGTCTTCGGCTGTCGCTGCCATTATGGCGATCGACAAGAAAACAGCGGTACAAGATGTAAATGTGAAACTGGTACAGCAAAAACTGAAGGCCGATCCGCTGTCGGACAAAAGCACGCCAGAGATACTTGTGGATAACGACGATGCCTCTGTTGTGAAGGAAGGAGAATTCGTGAGACTGACCAAGTCACCCGGTGTGTATGGTCCCTCGTTGCTCGCCGACACAACCTTGAGCCTGAAGCCGTCGTCCGTGAAGTTTGTGCCCGCCGTTTCCAAGGCAGGCATGTACGAGGTTTATGTGTACTGTCCACGAACACCGAAGGGCACGACGAAGCTTACTCTTGTCGTGTTCGACGGAAAGGCGAAGAAAAATATAGTGATCAGCCCGAACGAAATAAAGGTGGAAGGGCAAACCAGCGGCGAATGGATCGGCGTAGGCAGGTACCAGCTGCCCGCAGGTAGAGCTTCTTATGTGTCGGTCACCAACAACGGTATGGACGGCATCGTGGTTGCCGATGCCGTGCTTTTTGTCCCAGCGAAATAACAACTGAACGTGAAAGTACTTACCTGCAAGCTGCCCGGTTCATTCGAGTACTCGGATCAGCCCGCCCCGGTCCTTTCGAAAGGCAATGCAATCATCAGGATAAAACGGATCGGCATCTGCGGCACCGACCTTCACGCTTTCGAGGGAACGCAGCCATACTTCACTTATCCCCGTGTGCTGGGCCATGAACTATCGGGAGAGCTGATCGATGCCGACGGCGCTGGTGATTTCAGAAAGGGAGAGACGGTCACGTTGATACCCTATTTCAATTGCGGGAACTGTATTGCTTGCCGGTCTGGTAAGCCCAATTGCTGTGTGGAGTTGAAAGTTTTCGGTGTGCATATCGATGGAGGTATGAAGGAGTTTATTTCCGTTCCGTCATACTCGCTCGTTCATGGCGGAGGGCTCAGGGATGAGTCGTTGGCATTGATCGAACCGCTGGCCGTTGGAGCGCACGGCATTAGAAGGGCCGACGTTAAGCCAGGCGAGTTCGTGCTGGTCATCGGCGCCGGGCCGATCGGTCTCGGGGTCATGCAGTTTGCGGAGATCGCAGGCGGTAACGTGATTGCATTGGATATCAACGCCCGCCGTCTCGAATTCTGCCGGTCGAAATTGAAAGTACGTCACACGATCGACGGATCGAAGGATGAAGTTATCAAAGCGCTTGGTGACATCACAAACGGCGATATGCCGACGGTAGTGATCGATGCGACGGGAAATCAGAAAGCGATCAACCAGGCGTTTCAATACATTGCTCACGGTGGCCGTTACGTTCTTGTAGGATTGCAAAAAGGGGAGATCACATTCAATCACCCCGAGTTTCACAAGAGGGAAGCCACGCTGATGAGCAGTCGTAATGCCACCCGTGAAGATTTTGACTCGGTGATTTCGGCATTAAGATCCGGAAAGATTGACCCTGTCACCTACATCACTCATCGTGTCGGGTTCGGCCAACTGAAGGAAAATTTTCCCGGTTGGCTCGATCCGGAGCGAGGTGTGATCAAAGCGATGGTGGAAATTCGTGAATAAGGATTGAGTATTGAATCAACAGCGTTTTATTGGCAATAGAAATCCGATCCTATGGAAGCAATCATTTACGATCTCCTGAAAAACAAAAAGACAGAAGAGCTCATCGCGGAATTGAAGAAAGACACGTCTCTTCTCGGTTTCAGAGATAGTCGCGGGGCCACCTTGTTAATGCTCGGCTTTTATTTTCGCAACAAGGAGCTAAGCGACTATATCCTTTCCGTAAGACAACCCGTGGATATTTATGAGGCTGCCATCGCCGGCGATGTGACGACGGTGAAGAAATTCCTGTCGGCAGACAGAAATGTCCTCAATGCCCATTCAGGCGACGGCTTTACGGCGCTTGGGTTTGCCTGCTTCTTCGACCGGCCAGTTGTCGCAAAGTATTTGTTATCCGAAGGAGCCGATGCGAACATTCCCTCGAATAACGACTTCAAGGTGGCGCCCCTTCATTCTTCGGTTGCGGCGAAGAGCCTCGAGATCACACAAATGCTTCTCGCCCACAAGGCCAATCCCAATGCGAAACAGCAGAACGATGTGACACCGTTGCATGAGGCTGCCCACAATGATTGTCCGGCTATCGCTAGAGCCCTGCTCGATGCCGGCGCCGACAAAACTTTCAAAACAACAGACGGGAAAACGGCCCTGGACTACGCAAAGGAAATCGATTCAAAAGAAATAATCGGCATGCTGTAATAAAAGCCGGAAATGAACCACCTCCCACCAAATTCCTGAGGGATTGACACCTCAATTTGCCGGTAAAGCCCTCCAAATGCCGTCCCCTTCTTTTAAGGTCAATTTAACCTCATGTTAAGAGAGTCTTCATTTCGTGGGCGTTATTTGCTCACGTGATCGAAGGCGTAAGTTTTGCCAATTAGTAAAAGATAGCCTTCGAATTCGCAGATTTTTGGCCCGGTTGGCAAAAGTTTAGTGTGATGGATGGTAATTCTGGTGAGGGTGTCCAGCCAGAGCACGAAACCGTGCCGGACCTGTTGGGGTAACAGAACGGCGCGCCGCCGGGCCTTAAGTTTGACGAAGTAGCTCAGAAATTTCAGGACGCAAAGACATCTCGTTAGGTTGAGACGCCTGCAAATCTGCCGGTGGGGATCGGCATGCAGGCCAAATGAGGTCAAGGTAGAGTTAGGTTTCTTTACCTTTGTTTAAAGGATCCCGGTCTTGAACAGTGGCCGGGTCCTTTTTTTATAGCACTACCAGTCGAAGCGCCTGTGCTTTCTCTCTCGATCGTATGATGATCACGTGAACTCCCGCGCTCTTGAAGTGCGGAGCGAACTCAAACAGATTAACCCCGGCCTTCACTTCCACCAACTGGCTTTCCGTGCTCAGACCCGCCGGGTCGACAATCGATATCTTCACGCTGCCGTCTTCCTCCGCAAAGAAGTCTAGGTGGAGTAGTGCATCTCGTTCAACCGGGTTGGGATACAACTTGGTGATCTCTGCGAAGTCTTCAATTTTCACCACGATCACCCGGTAATAATTGATCGATCCGTCGAAGTCCGTTTGTGACAACCTGTAGTAGGAAGTTCCATGATAAGGATTAATGTCTCTTGCCTGGTAGTTCAACCTCTGGTTCGAGGTCCCCGCGCCATCGATTTTTGTTAGCGCTTCGAAAGTCTTACCGTCTTTCGATCGCTCGATCAGGAAGAAGTCGTTCTCAAGCTCCGAAGAAGTCTGCCACTTCAGGTATACAATGCCGTTGTTGACCGATGCATCGAAAGAAACCAGTGAGATCGGCAAAGGGCTGTTCGTGATCCTCGTGACCGAAAATCCGTCGCCGGTACCTCCTGCGTAAAACACACAGCTCGAGCTGGAAACAGCCAGCGACGCATTGACGGTTTCGCATTCGTTGGTAATCAAGACCGCTACGTTACCTCCGGTAGATGCAAATGAAACAAGTATGGTCGTGGTGCCCTGTCCACTGACGATCGACGCGCCGGCCGGAACAGACCATGCATACGTCGTGGTCGCATTGGCACCTGCGACAACAATAGAATAGGATTCCGTTCCGAAATTACAGAACGCAGTCGAGCCCGTGATCGGCCCGGGGACAAACGAAGATCCACCGTTCAGGTTCGTGGCACAGGTGCGTGTCTGGCTAAACCCGTCGTTGTTCCCGCCCGCATAGAAGATGCAATTTGCCACCGTCACAGCCAGGGATACATTGATCGTTGCACATTCGTTGCTAATGGCTATCGAAACGTTTCCGCTGGTGTTCCCGAATGCCACCAGGGCTGTCGTTGTACCTTGTCCGCTGACGATCGATGCACCAGCGGGCACGCTCCATAAGTAAACTGTGGTCGGCAGCGATCCGGCTACTGTTATTGAATAGGATTCAGTCGAGAAATTGCATGAGCTCGCAGTTCCGACCACCGGACCGGGAACAAATATACTTCCACCATTAAGATTCGAAGCGCACTGCTGTATCATGCTGAAACCGTCGTTGTTTCCACCGGCATAGAAAACACAGTTGGCGACCGTAACCGGTAGCGCCACATTGATCGTCTCGCACTCGTTGCTAACGTTAACCGAAATATTCCCGTTGGTATTGCCGAGCGCGACCAGTATCGTGGTGGTGCCCTGCCCGCTTACGATCGAGGCGCCGACGGGGACGCTCCACAGGTACACCGTTGTCGGCAGCGAGCCTGCGACAGTGATCGAATATGCTTCTGTTGAAAAATTACATGAGGTTGCCACTCCGACGATCGGACCGGGGATAAAGACACTTCCACCATTAAGGTTAGACGCGCATTGTTGTACAACACTGTGGCCATCGTTATCACCGCCGGCATAGAATATACATGGCGTTGAAACGACTGGTAATGTGCCGCTGACGGTCGTGCAGAGATTTCTGACATCAACCGAAACGTTTCCGCTATTGTTCGCGAATTGAACCAGTATGGTCGTCGTTCCCTGCCCCGAAATAATAGTTGCCCCGGCAGGGACCGACCACACGATCGTTGTTTCGATGTTTACGCCCTGAGGATTGATGCTGTACGTCTCGGTGGCAAAATCGCAGAACGCCGTCGAACCGAGGACCGGGCCAACTATCAAAGCCGGTGATCCGTCGAGTAAGGTTGCGCATTGTTGAAAAGTACTGAAACCATCGTTGTCGCCACCAGCGTAAAAACTGCATGAAGTTACTGTGACGGGAAACGGTGCCGGTGTAACGACTGCGCAGTCTGTGATGATTGTTACGCCGACGATGCCATTCGTGTTGCCGAAGGTAACCAGTATCGTAGCGGTGCCCTGGCCGCTAAGGATTGTTGCGTCGGCCGGGACTGTCCAGTCATAATATGTATTTGCCGGAGCGTTAACGGTCGAGGCCGTAAAGCTCTCGTTCCCGAATTCGCAGAATGTCGCCGAGCCGATGATGCCGACCACGCTAAAGACCGGCCCGCCATTGAGATCAGTCGCGCACGCGGGCTCGTGGTCGAAACCGTCACCATCGCTGCCCGCATAGAGCGTACAAGTCAGGGGCGACACGGCCAAGGTCCGGCTGACGGTACCGCAATCTGTAATAACATTTACACTGACGTTACCGGCGGAAGCGCCGAAAGTAACGATGATCACACTTGTGCCTTGCCCGGAAATTACCGAGCCAGCCGGTACCGACCAATCGTAGTAGATATTCGATGGAGGATTGTCTACCTGTATACTGTAACCTTCGGTAGCGGCCGTACAGAAGCCGATCGAGCCGACAATTGCCGGAGCGATATTGATCATGGGGGTGCCATCCAGTGTTGTCGTGCAGGAAGGAGTCTGGGTGAACCCATCGTTATCCCCACCCTGGTACATAGTACATATGCCGTTGGTCACCGGCATGTTGAATGTCTGACTCGTGCAGGCAGTTACCACGAGCACCGAAACTGTTCCCGGCGTGTTGCCAAAAGCTACACTAATACTGGAGGTAAATCCGCCGCCAACGATCGTTGCACCGGCCGGCACCGTCCAGTAGAACTGGATGTCTTGCGGAGGATTGTTAAGGTTTACGGTATATGGTTCACTGGAGAAGTCGCAAAATGTCGGCGAGCCGGTCAGTGTTCCAAAGGAAAACTGATCGACGCCGTCTAGTGTAGTTACACACGACGCTGCCGCCATTCCGCTTCCATCGTTGTCGCCACCTTCGTATTGAGCAAATACCGGGGCGACAGAGATGGTGAGGAGTAAGCTAAAAAGTAAAAGCCACTTGATCCTCACGATTGGTTAGGGAGCAGTGCGTACTCCCCGGCCACCCTGACGTGAA
Source organism: Cyclobacteriaceae bacterium (assembly GCA_035318625.1). Taxonomy (GTDB): domain Bacteria; phylum Bacteroidota; class Bacteroidia; order Cytophagales; family Cyclobacteriaceae; genus ELB16-189. The sequence continues at coordinate 165,998 of DATHEL010000005.1, read as the reverse complement.
TCCCGGCCACCCAGACCGTTCCACCCAGGGTAACCGCGATCTGAGAGACGAAGCCATGTTGCTTCCTGGAACGATCCGCCCCGGAACATCATGCCCGCAAATGAGCTTGAGCCTGAATTCGGTGCAGCATTGGGTGTTGTTGATGCAGCATTGCCATTTGCGCCTGGCCAAAAGTCAACGTCAGCAAAGCCTGCAGCGGTCAATACTCCATTGCCGTGTGCACCGGTATAGGTGCGACCAGCGGCGTGCCCAACGCCGACCACCAATTCCCACGTACTGCCCGTAAACTCCATGATACCATAATAGCTGGCACCAGCGGTAACTCTTGAAGACGAGGCAGTGGCAAAAGCTCCAACGCGCATCGGTCCACCAATGCCCACTGAGGTTCCTGCATATAAGGCGTTGCCCAACGTTGCGCTGGGACTATTTGGCAATTCACTTCCAGTACCTGGATTTATGAGCGCTGAATAAGTTGTGGCGTAGATAGTAGTAGATCCCCAGGCGTATTCATTCACCACGGCAGGTAGTGTGCCACGACCGGCTTTTTCAAGCTCGAGTTCTGTCATTACGCGAAGCCCCGACCAATCGAGATAAGCCATAAGGTCTTGAGAGTTGAGGGCCTGCATCGCAATGTTCTGACCATCGGCGGCTTCGTTGACCGTACCGTTGGCGTTAAGATCACAAGCATAGGTACCTGGAGTGGCGCCTGCCGGCAAGATCACGCACTTTACACCATTTCGGTTTACAACAGTGGCGCTATTTGGCCAGAATCGATTGGCCAGAGTGGCGGGATGCCGGGCCAACTGTTGTGTAACGGTAAGTGTATTCAGGAACTCTACGTATTGTTCTTGAGATATCTCATACTTCATCGAGTAGAAGGCGGCAAAGCCCTTAGGAAAAGCAGCTGCTAACGCGGTGCTGGTTGCATTATCCCAATCGTCTTGAGGAGCAGCCTCTCCAACCCTGTTGCTGTTTCCCAGGGAACCAGCCGCACCGCCGCCGAGTGTAAGACCTCCTTCACTTGTTATCTGGAGCGGCGCTGCCGACGCGCCATTTTTGAATTGTCCGGCATTGCTGGCTCCGTCGCCCGCGTAGAAAGCAGCCTGGGGAACGTACACCGTTTCAACTGCAAATACTTTTACCGAAACGTTACAGGCATCGAGAATACCATCGGTTCCGTAGTTCCACCTCAGCATGATCTGCTGCCAGTTGATGGCGCCGGTACCATTTCCGGAACGGTGAATGAACACGCCTTTTCCATCGGGCGTGACCTCGAAAGCTCCCGCCGTTCCGTTGTCGGTGGTGATCGAGTGATCAATGTTGGTCGTGCTGATCGTAGCATGTTGCCACGCGCCAGGCGTACATCCTGTCCCGCCTTCGATGCGGTACTTAACGAAGATCCAGGCCGCATCCCAGTTCGAAGGACCGGTGCTTACCCTCCACGAATTGCTCCATGCAAGATTGAAGCGTACGAAGGTGAAGTTGGCGATGTTGTTCGCGCCTGCGGTGGTGTTCTGACCGGTAAGCGATGCAGTGCTTACCACGATGTCGTTGGCCATTGCAGACGATGTAATGAGGATCGTCAGTGCGACGACGGCAGATTTGATGGCTCTCATGTAAGGTTTTGTGGGGGTTTTAATGGGTTGGCCGGTTTTCTAGCCTATCCGACCTCTAAAATACGATAAAAGCCGTTGAGGGTAACCGAGTATGGTAACTTTCTAATTAGTCGTGTAAGATTATCGGAAAAAGGCGGCTACCAGGAGCTGCTCGCCCCACCACCGCCGGAGCTCCCGCCGCCCCAGCTCCCGCCACCCCCGCTTCCGCCGGAAGATGAGGATGAATATCCACTTGAGCCCCCGGAACTACTCGTCCGGACTAGTTTCGCAATGGCGTAAGTTTTACGCTCTTTTTTATTACACGCTTTACACTGTTGAATTTCTTCTCCTTTTCCTGAACTCGAGTAAGTCGGACTGACCAGGGTCTTGTCGCTGTGAACATAATAAGCCACCGTCTTGCAGGCTGGACATATTTTGTATTTGGAGAACTTGTCGGGGAAAGCCCACCCTTCCGTTGCGGCGCAGCCGGTGCATTTCCAGACATCGTAGTTAATGGATTCAATCGACTCTTCCAGCTGCTGGTTTTTGGTGAGATGTTGATCGTCCTCGATCTCGCTTAGCTTGATCATCTTTTCATCACAGAGCTTGCAATACCTGGGATGATTCCGATAGTATCGCTTGCGCATCAAATGAAAAGGAAAATAACCTATGAACGGGATTGGGAAGATCAGTGCAATGAATAACCAATACCACTGACTCTCGCGGATATACTCAGCGGCCTCGAAGAATTGTCTTTTTTCAATAAAGCCTTTGATCATCTTCCGTTCGCGCCAAATGCGATGGAAGATGGTGGCCATATAATAGAGATAGATAGTAGTAATACAGTAAACTACTGCGCCTTCGACAGGGCCTAACCAGAATCCTAGAAGGATAAGCAAGGGGATGCCTCCGAATTCCATCATCCACACACCTCGCTTCAATCGCATTTGAGGAAACTCAGTTGGTGCCGGACGCTTAGAGTTCGAGAACCGTCGCACTTTGACCGCCCAGGTAATCAGGAATACCGTCCCAAAGGTTATGAGCATGAAGATGACGAACCCTGTATACGCACTGACGTCATTATTACTAGCGTACTTGATCTCGGCTGCGTAGGCGGGATCGGTCAGTATCTTATGAACCTCTTGAACACCGGCGAGCATCCCGGCATCGTAGTCGCCCTCTTTGAAGGCGGGAACCATCTTGTCGCGCTGGATCTGTTTGCAAACCACATCCGGCAACGGACCTTCGAGCGCGTACCCGGTGTGAAACCTCACCGTGCGTTTGTCTTTTGCAAGAAGGATCATCAATCCGTTATTGTTCGATCCACCTATGCCCCAAAGGTTGAAGAGCTCCTGTGTGAAATCGAAAATATCCGCATCGCCAATGGAATCCAGAACGATCACGGCAATCTGAGCGGTGGTCTTTTGTTCCAGGTCGGAAAGTAAGCTGTCAATTTGAGCTACAGTAGACTCACGGATGATTTGATCCGGATTGGATACATAGCTGTTATTGATCAGCTTGGTATTTGGAACAGAAGCAGGAGTGTACTGCGCGAGGGCATGTATGCCTGTGATCAAGAACGCGGCAACAAACAGCGTTCTCACGGGTTTACCGGGTGAACTTGAGGTTCTTGAATTCCTTCATCACATCCGACAACGAGCCCACGGGATGAGTGGCAATTAACCTAAGGATACTTCTTAGCTCACGATAATCCGACGGCTTCGTGAAAAAGCATATCGCCCCGTTTTGAAGTGCCAGGTCGATGTCGCGCTGGTACGAAGAAGTGCTGTACATGATCACCGGAATATTCTTGTGGTGCCTATCTTCTTTCAGCTTACCAAGGCACTGCCATCCATCCATGATGGGCATATTGATATCCAGGAAAATAATGTCTGGTTTACGCGCCCGAGTTTCTGAAAGAATAGCGAGAGCTTCCTTCCCATCGGCAGCGGTATGGCAGATGATCCCGGGATCTATTTCGGCAAGGGCTTCGCAGAACAGCGTTTTGTCGTCTGCATCGTCGTCCGCCAGCAAAAAAGTAATATCACTAGTATTGGATAGAGGCATTCCGTGGTAGAGCGTTGACCGTTGCAAAGTTAAAAAAATATCGCACGACTGTCGATTAAAATCGTACCCTGAGTATTACCCCGGTAAAGAGATCAGTAGAGAACTCCCCGTGCCATTGCCGTTGCCATCGCCACTATGAATATAACGAGGATCAGCTGAATGTAGGTTGTTCGTGCAAGCGATGGAGCCACCGAAACGTCCGTAGACAGTCCCTTTCTATTTCGAATTCTCCATTTCATAATGGTAATCATCGGTTTCATTTCCAGAGCGAAAATGATGACAAACAAGCTCATCTTTATAATAAAAGCGGTGTTGTGAAGGTAGTAGTCCGATCCTTTCTCAAGACCTCCGAAAGCGCGCCATAGTCCCGTCAAGATCCACAGCAGGGCCGCCAGCCCCCACAGGTTGTCGGCGAACAGAACGTCTTTTACACCATCCTGGTCTTTCAGCCTTCGAAGGGCCGTCGCCCGCATCCAGCATGCCGAGAAGCCCAGGCCGAAAGTGAGCAGGTGAATCGTTGCAACTACATAGCGAACATCCATAACGTTTTAGTAGGCGTTATTACAGTTTCAACAGCCTGCCTGTTCTTTCCCTTGTTTGTTGTACAAGCTTTTCATTTTGCGAAAGCGGCTCTCCAAACGAAGGAGCTATTTCCTTGAGCTTGCTCTTCCAGGCTTCTGAAGCGGCTTCCTTTTTGAAACATCGGGGGAGCAGTCCGAGCATGATCGCCGCTGCTGTCGAAGCTCCCGGAGAAGCGCCAAGCAATGCCGCCACCGTTCCGTCTTCCGACACCACAACCTCGGTTCCAAATTCGAGTATACCGCCTTCTTTATCGTCTTTTTTTATTACTTGTACCCGCTGTCCGGCCTCCTTCAGCTCCCAGTCTTTCAATGTTGCCGACGGCACATACTGTTTCAATTCCTCGATACGGTCTTCGGGCTTCAGCCTGAGCTGATCAATGAGGTATTTCGTGAGTTGAATATTCTTCAGTCCCGCGAAGATCATCGGAAGAGCGTTGTCGGGTCGAATGGAGTTCGGAAGGTCGAGCAGCGATCCGTTCTTGAGAAACTTCGTCGAGAACCCGGCAAACGGACCGAACAACAATTCTTTCTTTCCATCGATCAGTCGCGTATCGATATGTGGAACCGACATCGGCGGTGCGCCAACAGTTGCCTTGCCATACACTTTGGCCTGGTGATCTTTGATCAGGTCATCGTTCAGACACTTCAGCCACAGCCCGCTCACGGGAAATCCACCGTAACCTTTTCGTTCTTTGATCTCTGCACGTTTCAGCAAATGCAAAGTGGCTCCGCCTGCTCCAATGAAAACGAACTTGGTATTGACCTCTCCTTTTTCTTCGTTCAGAAGATTCCGGACAGACACATCCCATCCGCCATTCCCATCGGGATCGAGGTCGAGAGACTCGACGTTGTAGTGAATGGTGACACCGGGCATCGTTTTAAGTTTGGCGAACAGCTTGCGCGTCAGTGCACCGAAGTCGACGTCGGTACCAAGGTCCATCCGGGTTGCTGCGATAGGCTGGTTGTTCTCGCGTCCCCGCATAACGATAGGCGCCCATTGAGCGATCTCGTCGCGGCCCTCCGACCATTTCATGTCTTTGAACAACGGCGAACCTTGCATGGCTTTATAACGTGCCCGCAGGAAGCTCACGTTGGTATCACCCCAAACGAAGCTCATGTGCGGTACGGACGATATGAACTCCGATGGGTTCGGTATGTATTTCTTTTCGACGAGGTATGCCCAGAATTCTCTGGAAATCTCGAATTGCTCCGAGATCTTCACAGCTTTGCCTATATCGACAGCGCCATTTTTTTCGGGGGTATAATTCAGCTCGCAGAAAGCTGCGTGGCCGGTACCGGCATTATTCCAGGCGTCGGAGCTTTCGGTGCCGGCTTCGTCGAGCCGTTCAAATACCTGGATGGTGATGTCGGGGTTAAGCTCCTTGAGTATCATTCCGAGGGTGGCACTCATAATGCCGGCCCCCATTAAGACTACGTCAGTTTTTTTTACGAGAGGGAGAATCGATTTGGTCATGGGTCAAGGAAAGGCCCGAAGTTAATTGATTTATTTTTTTTCTTTCGGCATGACCCATTTGGCAGGCGGTCGTTATTTGAGCACTTTCTTCAGGACCCTCTCCGCATTGCCGCCCGTGATCTTCTTTACCTCATCTTCCGTGAAACCTTTCTTTTTCAATGCGTCGGCCCATTGAGACAATTGCAGATAACTTGCAAGGACCGGTTTGAAATTTCCATCCATGTCTGTTCCGAGTCCGACATGGTCCACGCCGGCCACGTCGATAGTGCGCTTCACGTTGTCAATGAAGTCGTCGAAACTCGTGCTGAAACCGGATGGCCATGCGCCAATAACACCGCCATTCTTCGCAATGAGCTTTGCATGATCGGCCGTGATGGCTCGCTTTGCAAGCGGACGTTTGTCGTCAACACGAAGTATGCTGTGCGAAAGGATGATGGGCGAATCTGTCATATCGACGACAGCCTTCGCAGTCGACTCGGCAGCATGTGCAACGTCGATCACCATTCCAAGCTTGTTCATCTTCTTCACAACTTCTTTTCCGGAAGCCGACAAGCCATTGTCGTATTGTGCATCTTGTGTCTGAAGATTTCCCAGCTCGTTCACATGATAGTGTACGAGTTGAATGGAGCGGACGCCATCGGCATACATCTCGTCGAGGCGATCGGCTTTTCCTTCAAGAAAGTCACCGCCTTCACAACCGATGTACGCGGCCACTTTATTTGTTTGCATCGCAGACTGCAGGTCGGATGCCTTCGTGGCAAAAGTGACGGGCATCGACTTGAGATATTCTTTCAAAATGCCAAGCTGACGTTTGTATTCTTTCCATGCGTCGCCGGATGCATACGATCCGTTGGGTTCGATGCCGGCAGCGCCGACCTTTATGATAGGCGCGTCGGCGACCAGGCTGAAGAAAGCCCCCGTGAGTCGGCCTTTGTTCATTTCGCCAATGGTTTTTGCAACGGCGGCATCGACATTGTCCGCCACACCTTTCGTGAGGAACATGCCCGGGTGGGAGTGAAGATCAAAGTGGAGGTAGGACGAAGACTGGCCAAAAGCGTCGGAAGACTGAAGCCAGTACGCGCCGGCAAGGGCACTTGCCGATTGGGCGAGAAACCTTCTTCGGGTAGTCATATTTTTTTGGGTTCGGGTTTCGGAGGAAGATAAAGATATTCAAATGCGGCTAGTGCGCAAAGGTGCTAGGGTGCACTATCTTTTTCTTTCCAGTAGATTATCGCGAGTATCGCCGACACCGCGAGCGATTCGAATATCGCGATCCACTCGTTGAAGCTGCCCGTCTCTCCGAATCCACGCGGCAGGTGAAGGATCAGGAACCAGATGAACACCATCCATGATGAAATGAAAGCCGCAAGCTTTCTTTGGAACCCGGTGATCAGCGCGATACCCGCTGCAATCAAACCCACACCCGCAACATAAGACCAGAACACATCGCCGGGGATCCATCGCGGCACGAGTGTTTTCACAAAATCGATGAAGAGGAAATGTTGAATGCCGCTGGCGAGAAAGAAGAGGCCGATTAATACGGAAGCCGTCTGCCACGGGATTCCCCGGACAAGCCGGGGAATGACTGCGTCTTTGGACGCGATCGCTCCTTTAAAAGTTGAAGCTATTAACAATGCTCCGGACCCGATCGTCAGCGCCTTCCCTGTGTTAGTCAATAGGCCGCCATAATCCAGACTCGTCAACAGCGCAACGAGGTTTCTGCCACCTGCCCAGAATAATATCATTACTCCGGCACAGGTGACAGCCAACCTGGTTTTTTGGTTTGAAAAAATGGCAATCGCAGCAACAATTAAAATAACCCCGGATGTATAAGCCCAGATCATTTTTCCCGGTATGCCTTCCGGCCATGAAGGAGCACGTCCGGCGACAAAGTCCCCCAGAAGAAAATGAATGATGCCCAAACCTATAAGGGCAATAGCAAAGAACATCGAGGCAATCCTGGTGCTGAAAAGCATTAGGATGAAATTAAAACTAAGATCCGATCAAACAGCAGGTTTGGACGAAATCGTCACAGGTTATCTTTTGCAAGAACCAGGTTACGAAGCACGATGGATTCGTTTGTGTCTCCTTTTTCTACAAGCTTGAAGAAATGATTGGCCTGCATTCCGGAGAACTCCTTGAACTCACGAATGAAGTGAGACTGATCATAGTAATCACATGCCTGCGACAGCTCCGACAACGTCTTGAATTTTCCGGTAACGTACTTTCTTTTTGTAGCCTGGAAGCGTGTGATCCGGGAGTAGTATTTGGGAGGGAAGCCCGATGTTGCTTTAAATCTCCGTTCGAATTGCTTCACCGAAAGACCCGTGTATGAACGCAGTGTGTCGAGTGGAATGTTTCCTTCATTGAGCAACATCAACCGGATACAGAGGTCGATCGGATCCTTTTCTTTTTCCTGTAAAAGGTCCGTCAGAAAATCGCAGGCGACACGGATCTTTCCTTCCACCGTCTGGGCATCGAGTATCTGTTGATTGATGAAGGCATAACGGTTCCCGAAAATATGGGTGAACTCGAACGACCGGTTGACGAGCTCGGTGTTGGGAATGCCAAGAAGCTGGTGGATCGCGTGAGGGTAGAAGCGGATCGCGAACAGGCCCATCGTTTCACCCAGGTGAAGCTCCCGGGAAGCCGATCGCGGCGCCCTCAGGTAAGTCATATAATTATTGTATTCGTGGAATCCTCCGCCGTATTGGAAAATGAGCTCGGGGCAACAGTCGGCCATCGCATTATGAACGGCGGGCATGTTGTCGGAGGTGTTGCTTTCGTAGACCCAGAAGTAGCGAACCAGTCCGCGCAGGTGCAGCGGAGGTGTGTAGAGGCCGTAATTCATACAAATAGGCGGTAAAGTGATCCCTATAGATTAAGATTCGGTACGGTGATGCTCCTCCGGCGGAAATTCCATAGCCATCCGGCGACTTTTTAATTACCTTTTTACTTCAAAAAAGAGGACTATGGAAAAGACCCGCAGGAATTTCATGAAGAAAATGGCGATGCTTTCCGGGCTCGCTATCGTACCGCGTTTTGTGATCGGCGGGAATGGATACATCGCACCCAGCGACCTCTTGTCATTTGGATTCATCGGCAACGGCCGTCAGGCAGGCGGGTTGAGGAACCAGTTCCTGAGAACGGGCATGGTACAGATCGCGGCGGCCAGTGAAGTATATCCTGAAAAGTCGAAGGCTTTCCTCGAAGGCATCAATAAATTCTATGCGGAGAAATCGGCACAGCAATCTTACAACGGTGTTAAAACATATGAGGACTTCCGCGAACTGTTGGCACGAAAAGATATCGATGCAGTAGTGATCGCTACACCCGACCATTGGCATGGCGTTCACGCAGTGAAAGCTGCGGAGGCGGGTAAGGATATTTATTGCGAGAAGCCGCTTTCGCTTACGATCAAAGAAGGACGCGCGATGGTTGAAGCAACCAGGAAGAACAAGCGTGTGTTTCAAACCGGCAGCATGCAACGCTCGTGGCCTGAGTTCCGTCAGACGGCAGAGCTCATACGCAACGGATACATTGGGGATATACAAACGATCAAGGTAAGCGTGGGAGGTCCGCCCGTGCCATACGATCTTCCGGCCCAACCGATACCCGATGGACTCAACTGGGATATGTGGCTTGGTCCGAATGCTTTCGCAAACTTCAATAGCGACATCGCTCCGCCGCTCACCGCGGAGTTCTGGCCCAAGTGGAGGAACTATAAGGAATTTGGTGGAGGCGGTATGACGGATTGGGGCGCACACATGTTCGACATCGTTCAATGGTCGCTAGACAAAGACAACAGCGGACCGGTAGAGATCATTCCTCCAAACGGTAAAGATGTACAGTTCCTAACGTATCGTTACGACAACGACATCACCATGACGCACGAAAATTTCGGGATCGAGAACGCAATAAGATTTATCGGCAGCAAAGGACAGATCGACGTACAGCGCCGTAAGCTCGAAACTTCCGATCCGTTGTTGAAAGACAAAGTGATCGGCGATAACGAGAAGAAAGTTTACTTCAGCGACAATCATTATCTCGACTTCCTCAATGCGATCAAGACACGCAAGAATCCGATCTGCGATGTTGAGACAGGTCACAGAACGGCAACGGTATGCTCACTTGGCAACATCGCGTACGAGCTGAAGCGCCCGCTACGATGGAATCCAAAAAAAGAACAGTTCAGGAAAGATTCTGAGGCAAACTCAAAGCTGTCGCGTACTCTTAAAAAAGAGTGGGAGATCAGCGCCTGAATACCCGAAAACGGGTAGTCCGGTAGAACTAATTTATCCGATGTGAAAGCTTCCTGAGCTCGACTTCGTCGGGCATAGCCTGGTAAATGACAACCGGCGTATCGAAAGCTGTCACGCTTTCGCGGATACTCTTAACCACAGATATATAACTCTCGTCGTGGACTGTCAAATACACCAGGATGTACTCCGGTAGTTTATTTTCGATCTCGCTCAAGAGGTCTTTTAAATCAGAAGAAATTTTTACTTCGACGTCCGGATACATTTGGAGAAGAAGTTGAATCGCCCCCGCCAATAAATCGCATTCGTCGCAATAAAAGATTACGTACTTGCCTTGCATTTTCATGATTACTAAAAAAGGAGAATGTGAATACGTTCAATCTTAAAAATCGTGGTACTCAAAAATCGTGCACCCCATTTTTGTAGACTATTTTCCCCAGGAATCAAATTTTACTTTTATCAAATTTTGACCGTGAACGTTTAGTGCTTTAATTGCCCTTTATTTTCAACGATTGCACTCATAGTCGATGAATGTCAATCAAGAATTATACCTGAGTTAACATGAGCCTGACACAAACAAACTCCAACAACGTATTGATTGCGGAAGACGATGATGATGATTTCTTCATATTTTCTGTAGCGATTTCCGAGACCGGTTTTACCGTATTATTAAAGCGAGCTGAAGACGGGGAATTGTTATTAAACTTCCTCCGGGAGGAGCTTCCCGACATCCTTTTTCTAGACCTGCTGTTGCCTTGTAAAAATGGTAAACAGTGCCTCCTGGAAATAAGGGGGGATCGCCGGTACGACCGGCTTCCAATCATTGTTTATACTCAGCTCGACGACCTGGAGACAGTGGAATATTGTTACCGGCAGGGAGCAAACCTTTTTACCATAAAGCCCAACTCCATACAAGATCTTAAGGAGGCCCTGCAGAGGATTCTTTCGGTAGATTGGAAGAAGACATTATACTTTCCACCTAAGTCGGAATTTATGGTCGGCAAATTACGGCCTAAGGGCTGGGCTTGATCAAACTGCCTTGAGGGCGTTCTCGATGTCCTCTAAAAGATCGTTCACATCTTCAATACCAACTGAGTATCTCACCAAGCCTTCGGGTATACCGAGCAATGCTCGTTGTTGTTCCGTAAGCTCGACGTGACTTGTTAAGCGCGGCGGTCCGGCAAGTGTGTTGATCGAACCGAGACTAGCCGCGAGATGAACGAACTTCAGCTTCGGCAGAAATTTTTTCACGGGTTCGAAACCTCCTTTGATGGCAAAGCTCATGATGCCTCCGAATCCCGTCATCTGCAACTTGGCGATCTGGTGACCGTGATGCGATTCGAGACCCGGATAAAATACATTCTCGATCTTCGGATGTTTTTTCAGATACTGTGCGATCTTGAGTGCAGAGCTATTCTGACGTTCGATGCGAAGCTCGAGCGTTTTCATGCCGCGGGCGATCATGTAAGCGGGAGTAGACTGCAAGCTGCCGCCGTTGATCTCGCGGAACTGAAAAACTTTTTTGACGAGATCACTTTTGCCGGCGAGTAGTCCACCCATAGCATCGGAATGTCCGCAGAGAAATTTGGTAGCGCTGTGAACAACTAGGTCGGCGCCGAGATCGAGAGGATTCTGATTAATGGGCGTGGCGAAAGTATTATCGACAACCGTAATAGCCCCGGCTTTTTTTGCAGCTGCCGACAGTCTTTTGATGTCTACAATCTTTAAAGTGGGATTGGTGGGTGTTTCGAGATAAAGCAACGTACAACCTTTCGCGATCTCCGATTCCAGTTGTTCGTGATCGGTGGTGTCGCAAAGTTTCACGTCGACTTTGTATGCCGGAAGGAAGTCGAGAAAGATCTTACTCGTACCGCCATAGGTATCTTTCAACGATACCACGCGGCTTCCTGATTTCAAGAAAGTGAACAATGTATTGCTGATCGCGGACATTCCCGTGGAGAATGACGTCGCGGCTTCGGCGCCTTCGAGCACCCGTATCTTTTCTTCGAGAGCAGCGACAGTGGGATTGGTGTTGCGGCTATAGATAAAACCGTCGCGTTTCCCCGCAGCAACCGCCTCCCACTCGTCCATATCGGAATAGGAGAAGGTAACAGCGTTGACAATAGGAGTGGTGACGGCGCCGGAAGCGTTCACGTCGCCTTCACCAGCCCAGACGGCAGCAGTTGCTTTTTTCATTTATTGAGATTTTAGTTAAAAATATCAATAAACTTCAAATACTACCTTCCGTCGAACGCTTCCTGTATTTTGTTGACATCGATTTTCCTCATTTTCATCATTGCCTGCATGGCACGGCCGGATTTCTCTTTGTCTTTGTCTGACAGCATTTGCATCATTTGTTTGGGAACAATCTGCCACGAAAGGCCGAACTTATCTTTCAGCCATCCGCACATCGACTCTTCTCCACCGTCGGCGGTGAGCTTCGACCAGTATTCGTCGACTTCGGGCTGGGTCTCGCAGGTCACGAACAACGAAATGGCTTCGGTGAACTTGAATTGCGGGCCACCATTCAGGGCGATGTACTGCTGACCGAACAAGGTGAACTCTATGATCAGAACCTTGCCTTCTTGCGGTTGTCCTTTGCCCCAGCGTTGTACATGATTGACCTTCCCATCTTTGAAGACGGAGAGGTAGAAGTTAACGGCCTCTTCGGCATTGGTATCGAACCACAGGTATGTTTTTATCTTTTGCATAATCGTTTTGTTTTAGCAGTACAAAAATAGCGGTGGTTTGCCGGTTGCCTAGGTGCAAAGGCGACAGAAAGGGGGGGTGTCTGCGAACTTCCGTGACAATTCCTTACAAAGCTTTACCTCCCCATGACATCTCTCCCTGGCATAGGGCGTTAGTTGATCTGTAGTATGAAAACAGACAAAACAGTGAGAGTCATGAAAACAAAAACAACCATTATAGCAGGACTCATTGTTCTGTTAGCGACCGTCTTCTCTGCAAGCAATGCACAGTCGACCAACCCGACGATTAAAGTATTACCCACCACAAAAGAGGGTGTTTTGAAGCTCCTCGTAGTAGGAGCAGGGACCGAAACGGTAGGCATCGAGTTTTACTCCGAAAACGGCCTGGTGCAGTCGGATGCGATCAAGCCAACCGGCCGCGGGTTCAACAAAAGGTATGATGTCCGCAAGATCATGAACAGCGGATTTTCCATGGAGGTAACAACAGCCGGTACCAGCGTAATCTATAAAATGGCAAGGTCGGGAAGCAAGCTAACTCCCATCCTTGTTAAAACTACTTATACATATCCCCTGGTAGCATCGAAATAGCAGCATTGAAAGACTAAGTGATCATGGGTTCATCTTCATAGATGTAGTTTGGGTGATCACAAAGCCCCTTCTTTCAAAAGTAGGGGAAGCCCGGGTAGGTGAGTGCCCGGGCTTTTTTTTACTAATTTTAGTAAGCCCAAACAAAGACCTATGAAACTCATCCTGCCCGTTTTTACGTGCATTTTCCTGGCTTCCTGCAGCACCCCGAAAGAAGTAGGGACATCAATTCCGTTCGACAGTCTCACGCATAATTATCATGAGGAGTACCTGACGCTTTTCCCTTTTACGGCTACAAGCGCAGGCGATCCCCGATACAACGACATCCTTCCTAACAACATCAGTGTTGAGTACCGCAACCTGCTGAAGGAGTTTTACGAACGCTACCAGGACCAGCTCCATGCGATCGACAAATCCGCCCTCGACGACGACGACAAGCTTAGCTACGATCTGCTGGCCTATCAATGCAACGTAAGTCTCGAAGGACTGAAGTTCAAAGACTATCTCACACCCATCACGCAAATACAATCCATGCCCCTGCAGGTGGCGCAGCTCGCGTCGGGTACGGGAAACCAACCTTTCAAAACAGTGAAAGATTATGACAACTGGCTGTCGCGACTGAATGGCTTTGTTGTATGGTGCGACACGGCCATGGCCAACATGAAGAAAGGAATGGAGCAGGGTTATGTGATACCGAAAGTACTAGCCATAAAAGTCGTGCCCCAGCTTGCCAACTTCGATCACGGGCCCGTTAAAGAACATCTTTATTACAAGCCCATTCTCAATATACCTGCGGATTTCAGCGCCGAAGAAAAATCACGGCTCGATAAAGCATACACGGAGATCATCGAACAGAAGATCATCCCCATTCACCAGAAATTGAAGGAATTCTTTGAGAAGGAATACATTCCCGCATGCCGTGAGACGTCGGGTATCGATGCACTCCCCGGCGGAAAGGACTTCTACAAGTTTTCGATCAAGCGGTACACGACCACGGATCTCACCGCCGATTCCATTTTCGCATTGGGCCTCGCCGAAGTCGACAGGATATCGAAAGAAATGGAAGCGGTGAAAGCACAAGTGGGTTTCAAAAGCGACCTGAAGTCGTTTCTCGAAACCCTCCGCACCGACAGGAAACTGAGGCCATTCAAGAACGGCGACGATATCGTGGCTTACTACAATTCGATCCACGAAAAAATGAAGCCCAATCTTCTGAAGCTGTTCGATAAAGCGCCGAAGACCGCCTTCGAGGTGAGAAGGATCGAAGCGTTCCGGGAGAAGACAACCGCTGCAAATTATGTGTCGGGCTCCGAAGATGGTACGAGACCCGGTGTGTTTTATTTTCCTTCGCCAGAGCCGGAGAACTATAGTATTGTGGGTACGGAAGATCTTTTTTTGCACGAGGCCATTCCGGGTCACCACTACCAGATCATGCTGAAGATCGAGAACAAACAGCTGCCCGACTTCCGCCGCTTCCTCAACTACGGGTCGTACACGGAAGGATGGGGCCTTTATACAGAGTCATTGGGCAAAGAGCTCGGGTTGTATACAGACCCTTACCAGTATTTCGGAATGCTGACCGCGGAAATGCACCGGGCGATCCGGCTGGTGGTGGATGCCGGGATGCATTCGCAGGGATGGACGCGCGAACAAGCCATTCAATATTCGAAAGACCATGAGGCAGCCAGCGAACAGAATATTATATCCGAGATCGAACGATACATGGGCAATCCCGGGCAGGCATTGTCGTACAAGGTCGGACAGTTGAAAATACTTGCATTGCGGGCGAAGGCTGAAAAGGAGCTGGGAGATAGATTCGACATCAAAGAGTTTCACAACCAGGTGCTGGATTCTGGGTCGTTACCGCTCAGTACCCTGGAGGAGAAGATAGATTTCTGGATTCGGGAGATCAAGGGGAGGTGACGAGGGGGCGATAGGACGATAAGACGATAGGACGAGGTGACGACATCTACGAAGGTTGCACTTTGATTTCGGCAGGTCACGGCCTGCGCCGGGATTGAACAACTCTTGAACAGATCATGGGCGGCTAAAGTTTAGGATCAGCGTTAGGCTATCTAAACCTTGCTAAAAATTAGCCTTCTCATGAATCTCATTCAACACTACTTTACTGTAGCCCTCCGGCATGTTTGGAGGCACCGTTCGTTTTCGGCCATTAACGTCACAGGCCTTACCCTGGGGATCACGTCGTGCATGTTCATTTATCTGTGGGTGAATGATGAGAGATCGATTGATAATTTTCATGAAAAGAGTGACCGGCTGTACAATGTGTACATGCGTACGGCTACTAAAAATGTCGTAAACGGATTGTACACGGTTCCGCTGGTATACACCGACAAACGGATAAACATAGCTTTCGAAGATGCATCGGCGACGATACCGGAAATCGAAGCGATGTCGTTTTATCATGCCGGTTACGTAGCGCCGTGGGGTAAGGCCGAAACTTTCAAGGTCGGCGACAAGTCCTACAAATTCGAGGGCTCACGCGCCAGTAAGGATTTTCTCACCATGTTCAGCTTTCCGCTGGTCGCAGGTGATGCCGCAACCGCGCTAAAAGATGGAAACAACATCGCGATATCGAGAAAGATGTCGGACCTGTTTTTCGATAATCCGCAAGCGGCGATAGGACAGAGCCTTCGTTACGAAAATAAGCTTGACGTACAGGTTACGGCAGTATTCGAAGACCTCGGCCCGAACACATCTATGAAGTTCGATTTCCTGGCGAGCTGGGAACTTGCGGTCACAGGCCAAATGGATTGGGCATCGAACTATGCGATAGGTACGCTGTTGCTTGCACCGGGAGCTGATGTTGCCCATGTCACCGAAAGTCTGAACACGCTGGTTGCTTCCCGCCAGGAGAAATTCGAAGGTGTGACAACTACACTTGGACTTCAGCCTTATCGTGATCAATACCTGATTTCAAACTTTGCCGATGGAAGGCCGGAAGGCGGGAGAATCGAGTATGTGAGGATATTCACAGGCGTGGCGGTGTTCATACTGGTAATAGCCTGTGTGAACTTTATGAACCTGGCCACGGCAAGGTCCGTAAGGCGTGCGAAGGAGGTAGGTGTTCGCAAGGTCATCGGCTCTTCGAGATCGCACCTCATTGGACAATTCTTCGGTGAGTCGTTGTTGCTTTCATTCTTTGCTTTATCGATCTCCGTATTGCTGATCTTGCTGTTGCTGCCGTTCTTCAACGATTTCACCGGCAAGCAGATCAAGGCACCATTCGGTCAGTTTGAAACCTGGAGAAATCTTATCGGTCTTGGTTTGATCACCGGAATTGTTGCAGGAAGTTACCCGGCCCTTTTTCTTTCGTCGATGAAACCGGTGAAAGTATTGAAGGGCGTTGTTTCGTTCACACGGAATGCAATCTGGATGCGGAGGGGCATGGCTGTATTTCAATTCGGTCTTTCAATCCTTTTGCTGATCGCTACCATGGTGATGTCGCGGCAAACGAGTTTCATGCAAAACGTGAACCTCGGCTACAACAAAGAGAATTTGCTGTACTTGCCCACAGAGGGCACGCTGACCAAATACGACGGATACATGGCATTTAAACATGCAGTTGAAAATACGCCCGGTGTTATTGTGGTCGACAAGAGCAGCGAGGCCCCGCACTCCATGGCATTTTTGGTGGACGAAGATGATGGCGTTCGTGAGACTAACGCGAAAGACAACTCAGCCATCAAGTGGGAGGGGAAACAGAAAGATCAGCATGTCGGGTTTAAACCCACTTCCGTGGGATTTGACTTTCTTGACCTGATGAACCTTGAAGTCGTCGAAGGTCGCGGGTTCTCGCGGGAACATGCTACCGATTCGGCCGATGCCTTCATGGTGAATGAGCAGGCGATTAAAGAAATGGGAATCAAAGACCCCATAGGCAAGCCGATTTCGGCCTGGAACAAGAGTGGTCACATCGTTGGCGTTCTGAAAAACTATAATACAAATTCACTTCATGAACGCATCCGTCCGATTATTATCGATGTAAAGGAATATGAGAGCTTCGGTGTGGTGCTGATTCGTACCGAAGCCGGTAAGACCAAAGAAGCAATTGAAGATATCGGGAAAGTTTACAGGGCGCTCAATCCCGATTACCCGTTCTCGTTCAAGTTTGTGGAAGACGATTATAACCGGATGTATCAAAGTGAACAGGTTATGACCAGGCTATCGAATGCATTTGCAACCCTTGCGATCATCATCTCCTGCCTCGGACTTCTCGGGCTGATCATGTTTTCGGCCGAGCAACGCACGAAGGAGATCGGTATTCGCAAAGCTCTTGGAGCAACTGTGGGCAACATCGTCGGACTGCTCTCGAAGGACTTTGTGAAGATCGTGGTCATATCGTTCTGCATTGCAACACCCGTATCTGCGTGGCTGATGAGCCAATGGCTGAATGGTTTCGCTTACAAGATCGACCTGTCGTGGTGGATATTCGCCGGAGCGGGAATGGCGGCGCTACTGATCGCGTTGGTGACGATATCGTTTCAGGCCGTGCAGTCGGCGAGAGCGAATCCGGTTGATTCTTTGAGGTCGGAATGATGTCGTTACTCGTTATTCGTTATTCGTTATTCGTTAATCGTGGCTAGACGAATGACACTCAGCTTCGCAGCTAATAACGAATACGAATAACGAACCACACTACTTCGGCAGCGGCGGCGGTCCATCAGGAATCATCGCCTTGTACGGAGCATCACCCCGGTTCTTCTTATAATCCGCTTTCACCGCTTCAACCTTCTCCGGATCTTCGAACAGATCG
This sequence comes from Cyclobacteriaceae bacterium, assembly GCA_035318625.1. Lineage (GTDB taxonomy): Bacteria > Bacteroidota > Bacteroidia > Cytophagales > Cyclobacteriaceae > ELB16-189. The sequence goes on along the minus strand of DATHEL010000005.1, from coordinate 147,952 downwards.
ATCATCGTCATCGCGAGGAGCTTCGAGGCCTGGGTCATTCCTTTGTGGCCGATCGACATACCGCCGCAGGCAACTACCGCCCATGAATGCCAGGGGGTACCGATGGGAGCCGTCGCAGCGCTGAGGCGGATGGTCGGGACGATCCAGCTTACATCGCCTACGTCTGTCGATCCGCCACCGGAGTTTTCGAGAGTCTCGTCCAGGGGTTCCACCTTGCTGTAAAGTCCAACCTGTTCTTTACCGGTTGACTCCTGGATCTTCTTTGCGAAGGTGATCTCTTCGGGTGTGTAGGTGTTCGGTCCGAGCAGCTCGAGATTTTTCTGCATGTATCCCGCGCCGGTGCGATTGACCAGCACTTCGTAGATGCCGGAGACCAGTGAGATCTTGTGATCCACATTGGCCATGATCGCCGCGCCTTTTGCCATTTCCATAACGCGTTGATATACTACATCCACTCCTTCGCGTTTGCTGTCGCGCACGCGTACCCAGATCCGAGAATAGTCCGGCACGACATTCACGACCTGCCCACCATCCTGGATGTGATAATGTATGCGCACCGTAGGTTTCACGTGTTCACGATAATAGTTTATGCCATTAGCATAGAGCTCCAGGCCGTCGGAGGCGCTCCGTCCGTTCCAGGGATCGGCTGCGGCATGTGCTGCCTGTCCATAGAATTCCACGATGAAATCGACGAGCGCGAGACCGGTTTGTACGGCGGGCTTTGTTTCGGCGCCGGGGTGCCAGTCCATGCACACGTCGAGGTCGTTGAACAGACCTGCGCGGGCCATCCAGAGTTTTCCGAAGAACTTTTCCTCGGCGGGGGTTCCGAAGAACTTGATAGTTCCCTTCAGCTTGCCTTGCGAGATGAGGTCTTTGATGGCGATCGCAGCCCCAAGGCTGGCGGTCCCGAAGAGGTTGTGTCCGCAGCCGTGGCCGGGTTGGCCTACGTTGATGGGATCTTTTACTGGACTGGCTTTTTGTGACAGGCCGGGTAGGGCATCGAACTCGCCGAGGATGCCGATGACAGGCTTACCGCTGCCGAAGGTTGCAACGAAGGCTGTAGGCATTTCGGCTACGCCGCGTTCCACTTTGAACCCGTTGGCTTCGGCGTAGTCGGCGAGCAGCTTCGAAGACTGCGACTCGTTGAAGGCTGTTTCGGCGGCGGCCCAGATCTTATCGCTGATGCCGATCATCTCCGTGGTGTGAGAATCTACGGATTGGATAACGGCTTTCTTGTTCGGAGTGATGGTAGCGGGTTTCGACTTTTGTGCGAAGGCCGATAACACTATCGGGAATGCAATTACCGAAAGGACAAGTTGTCTCATGAAGGGTAGGTTTTCCCAAAATGTATAAAAAATGTCGGAAAATGCCTCGGTCTTTGTCGTATTCGCCCATACGTAGATAGAATGATGTAAATTATGTTTGTATCAGATTTAAACACAAACAAAAACACACACTCACTAACTACAATATTATGAAAATTGCATACTGGATTGTCACTGGCTTGTTCGCCGCATTCATGGCCTTCTCGGGCGTTCAAAATATAATGGTAGATCAAGGTTCAATCGATCTGATCACAACGCAACTAGGGTTTCCTCAATATATGATTCCGTTCTTAGGAGTGGGGAAGCTTGTGGGTTCGATCGTCATTCTTGTTCCCGGATTTCCGCGCATCAAGGAATGGGCATATGCCGGGTTGTTTTTCGATCTGACCGGAGCGATGTTCGCTGGAATAATGGTGGGTGGTGCGTCAGGACTCTTTATGTTGATCTTTATTGTAGTTCACCTCGCATCATACGTTTTGTATCACAAAGTTCAGAAGCCTGTTATCGTCGGGTAAGGTCATATGTTGTCATATGTTCGTTATTAACCTCAATTATATTGCCCCGTTAGAAAAGATCGATGCGATCATGGGTGATCACATGAAGTTCTTACAGAAGTATTACAAGCTGAATGCATTCGTTGCGTCAGGAAGAAAGGTGCCGCGAACCGGCGGCATCATCCTGGCTCTCGCAAAGTCGAAAGAGGAGGTTGAGAAAATAATCAATGAAGATCCGTTTGTGAAAAATAGGCTAGCGGAGTATTCGATAACCGAATTCAAAACTTCGCAAGTGCATCCGGATGTAAAGAGCTTTCTGGGTTAATTTCTCACGGAAAGCACGGAAAGCACGGAAGCGCGTTGAGCAAAGTTCCTGCGCCCTTAAAGAAGGTCGCCTGCATTTTTCCGTGCTTTCCGTGTTTTCCGTGAGAGCGTTTAAAGAGACGCCGGGTACGATCGCTTGGCGAGCTCCGAGTGCAAAGAGTCTTCCACATATTTCATTGCTTTCACCGCTGCGGGTTCTTTCATCTTGATAATGAGATCGTCTGGATTCATGGAAGACAGATCTTCGACATGCTCCTGGAGCCACCACAGGTTGCCGAACGGATCGGCTACGCGACCGACCTTGTCGCCGAAGGCAAGCATGGTCGGTTTTGTGACGGCGCGGGCTCCTGCCTTGATCGCCGTTTGATAAGCGCTCTCACAGTTATCGACAAAGAGCCGGATGAACGCGGGTGTAGACGGCCAGCTCCCGGCGGAATCGAACAACATTACAACGGCGTCGCCTACTTTGACTTCGACGTGAACGATCTTCCCTTCCGGGCTCAAGGTACGGCTGCCGGGGATCTCTTCGGCGCCGAAGGCATTCTGCATAAACGAGATCACCCGCGCTGAATTGGGTGAAATGATCCATGGCGTTACAGCGGTATATCCCTCCGGGATCTTCTTCACTGCTTTCTTTTCTGCGACTACCATATACTCACGTTAATATTTCTTTTTGTAAAATGGCACAAATCGGGTGCCGGACTGACAATGAGGACAAGAGGTCGTCGATTGTCGCAAACGCCAACCAATTGTGTCGCATTCCCCCATTGTTGTAGATTTTACGGGCATTTACATTTGTACCAATCAATGAAAGAAACCATTATGGCATCAAAAGTTAAGTTCAATACGAAGATCCTACAGGTAGGGAACAATACGGGCATCGAAGTGCCGGAGGAGATCATAAAAAAACTAGGCTCCGGAAAACGCCCGGCGGTTAACGTTACCGTAAATAAGTTCACCTACAGGAACACCGTAGCGGTGATGGGCGGCAAGTACATGCTCTCGGTGAGCAAAGCCATCCGGGAACAGGCGAATGTGAAGGGCGGTGACAAGGTGGACGTAACACTCGAGCTCGATGACAAACCCCGTGAAGTGATGCTCCACCCGGATCTCAAAAAGGCGCTCGACGGCAGTAAGGCGGCCCAGAAGTTTTTCGACACTTTATCCTACAGCTCGAAGCTCCGTTTTACGATCCCGGTCGACAGTGCAAAGACCGACGAAACACGGAACAGGAACATTGCCAAAGCGATCGATAACCTGAAGAAGGGAGTCAAGCTATAGTAGCTGAATCTACTCGCGTCTTAAGTTCTCCACCGGTCTCGTGACGGCCGCTTTTATGGATTGATAGCTGACGGTTGCTAATGCTATCGAAAAGGCGATCAATCCGGATATGATAAAGATGTCGGATGAGATCGGTGCCCGATATGTATAGGCCTCCAGCCATTTGTTCATACCGAACCAGGCGAGCGGTGTCGCGATGACAAACGACAGCAGTACGAGCTTCAGGAAATTGGACGTCAGAAGCCTGAAAATACTCTTCACGGGCGCGCCCATCACCAGGCGGATACTGATCTCTTTACTTCGTTGTTCGATCATGAAGGCCGAGAGTGCGAAGAGACCCAGACACGCCACTACGATGGCAAGCACAGCAAACGTCGTGAAGATCAGCCCCATTCGACGAACGTCGTCGTACATGCGGGCAAATTTCTCATCGAGGAATGAGAACCTGATCGGTTGATTGGGCATGAACTTGTTCCACAGCTCATTTACCGATTGTATAGCAACCGACACGTCGGTGGATTTTAATCTTATCGATATGGCCGATTCGGCACCACCTTCGATCACCAGGAACACCGGACGAATGGGCTCCTTCATGCTCGAGTAATTGAAGTCAGCAACAACTCCGATGATCGTGTACACCGTGCCATTTGTTATCCGTTGCCCAACCGGATCTGTCAGGCCTAATTGCCGTGCCGCCGTTTGGTTGATGACTGCTGCCTGTGAGTCTGACGCTAAATTCCGATTGAAATCCCGGCCTTCAACGAGTCGCATTTTTAAAGTCTTGATGTAGTCGAAATCTATACGCCACTTTTGACACGACACCGCTTTGTCCTGCTTCTCTCTGCCTTCGAGAAAAAAGCCGTACCCTTCCCGGCTCATTCCGCCAACAGGCAAGAAACTACTGATAGAGGCGCTTTCGACAGCCGGCAATTGCTGCAACTCTGCGTGGAATGCCTGCCTTCGCTCGCCCAGCGTACCTGCCCCTTCGAGGATCATGAGTTGATCTTTGTCGAACCCGACTTCCCGATTCATCAGGAAATTCATTTGACGATATACAATGAAGGTGCTGATGATAAGTATGATCGATGTGGCAAACTGGAAGACGACCATTCCACTTCTAAGGCTGCTGCTTCTGCTGCCTCGGCTAAGATTTCCTTTAAGAACATCAATTGGCTTGAAAGCAGATAAGTATACGGCAGGGTAGAGACCTGCAAGTAATCCAATCAGCAATGATGCTGCAGCCAGCATCGGGAAAAACCACCACGTCGACCATGGCATCACCAATGAACGGCCAGCAATACCGTTGAATGCCGGCAACATAAGGGTCGCGAGTACTAAAGCGATTGCGAACGATATAAGGCTATATACAACCGACTCGGTTAAGAACTGCGTGACGAGGTACCTGCGCCGGGATCCAACGACCTTTCTTAGACCAACTTCCTTTGCCCGATTCGCCGACCGGGCGGTTGAGAGATTGATGAAGTTGATACACGCCAGGATCAAAATGAACACGGCAATACCGGTAAACAACAACACAAATGTCATGCTCCCATGTTTATTCGGATCGCCGATGTCGGGCTGGAGCCAGACATCTCCTACCGATTGTAGTCTGTAGAAATGGTAAAGGCGCACGTCTTCCACTTCCTGGCTGCCGGTTTGTTCCATGTAACTCAGCAAATACTGGTCACGGATGGCGATAAGTTTTTTCTCAAACGCGGCCGGACTAACGCCTTCGCGTAGTTTGACGTAGGTGGTGTAGTTCCAGCAGCACCAGTTGGTCTGTTCGCCAGGCCAGAATTCTTTCCCGGAGAGCGTGAGGAGGAAATTTAATTGCAGATAACTTTCAGTTCTGAAATCTTCGATGACACCACCCACGGTGTAGACGTTCGATTTGTTCTCGTTAAAAACCATGGTTTTGCCGATGGGATTCGCGTCGCCGAAATACTCCCTCGATTTACTGCGTGTAATCACCAGCGTCATTGGGTCTTTCAATGCTTTTTTGGTATCGCCAAACACCATCGGGATCTCAAGGATCTCGAGCATCTCGGGATCGATATAGGCAATCTTTTCTTCGAACCTGTTCTCAAGCTCATCTTCACGACGCACGAGTCCACTTCTTGCGTCACCCATTCCGTTGGCCATCAGCCTGCCGGCCAGCTCGATGTCCGGCAATTCCTGTTTGATAACACCGGCAAATGCCGGCTGGATACTCGTCCATTGGTCGGGACCGGGACCGGTGTAGTCATTATATATCCTGAATATTCTCGAGCCGTCTTTATAATGTTTGTCGTAGCTAAGCTCATTCCTCACGAAAAGAAAGATGACCATGCAGGTTGCAAGTCCGAGTGCAAAGCCGCCGATGGTGATGCCCGTGTGCATCTTATTTCTCGACATATTCCGCCGTGCGACTTTGAAATAGTTCTGGATCATACCGAAAGTGTTTATTGGTGATGAATGTTTTCGTTTCCTGATTGCAAAGGGTTGAATGAACTGGATGACGTTCCAAACGAACACCACGTCGGCTTTGAATTTTCCCTCCTTCACCCTCCGGCGGTCGTACATTTCGAGAAGGTCTCCCAGAACGCCGTCGGAGAGGTGGTCGCTACAAAACCACTTGAAGAATTTTACGGCCCACCGGGGTGGATTGCCCTGCTTCATACTTTTCCTTCTTCCCAAACAATCCCGGGAACCTGCTTCCACATGGAGTTACGCATGTCTTTCGACTGACTGAGGACTTTTGCTCCGGCATCGGTGAGTGTGTAGAGGCGTTTGTCCCTGCCGCCGCGGGTCTGGGTGGCGCCACCCATGCGTGATTTCAGGTATCCTTTTTCTTCGAGACGGACCAGCGCTTTGTGGACGGAGCTGATCATGATACTGCGGTTGGTCTGTTTTTCGAGCTCGTCGACGATAGCCAGGCCGTATGCGTCGTCGTACAGGATGCCGACGGTGAGGAGGACGAGCTCTTCAAATTCGCCGAGATAGGTTCCTTTCATGACCCAGTTTACGGATCAGGGGGTGATTTGTTTCACCTTTGTCTTTATTTTTGTACAGGGTATTAGGGTGCAGGGTACAGGGTACAGGGTACAGGGTTCTGGCCGAAGTATGCGTACCCAGTACCCATCCAGTACCAGTACCAGTACCCAGTACCCTAATACCCTGTACCAGTATCCAGTACTCTGTACCCTGTACTCTGTACCCTGTACTCTGTACTCTGTTCCCTGTACAATTATTCGTTTTTCAGGCTTTGGATCGGGTTTGCCTGGGCTGCTTTGACGGATTGACCTCCGATGGTAGCGACAGCAATAATAAGGGCGGTAACTCCCGAGATCAGGAAGATCAGCCAGTTCATATCGATCCGGTAGGCGAAGCCATTGAGCCATTCGTCCATGAACAGCCAGGTGACAGGCCACGCCACAAGGTTGGCGATGATCACCATCCTTAAAAATCCGGATGAAACCAGCCATGTGACTTGTGATACCGAAGCGCCGAGGGCTTTACGGATGCCGATCTCTTTCGTGCGGCGTTTGATGAAGTATGACGCGACGGCGAAAAGACCTGAGCACGCTATATAAATAGAGATGGCGGTGAGAATGGCGAAGATGAGCTTGAAATTTTCTTCGGAGCGATAGAGGGTTTCGAACTGTTGATCCAGGAAGAAGTATTCAAAAGGACCGGCCACCCCGGTAGATGTCCATGCCTGTCGAAGGCCTTCGAGCAGCTGGTCGTAGTCGGTGGTATTTACTTTGAGCGTAAAGTTGCTGAAGTAACGGTAGTCCAGGAAGAATGCATAAGGCGCGATGTGTTTCCGGAGTGAGGCAAAATGGAAATCTTTTACGACGCCTATTACTTCGTGGTATACTACAGAGTCTGCGTGTGGATTGCGGGTGACCAGCGAACCGATTGCGCTTTCGTCATCGAGGCCGAGATCTAACACTGCTTTTTGATTGAGGATGACCTTGGGTGCGCCGCCGGACAAAATATCGGGTTGGGTGAACTTACGTCCGGTCACGAGTTCCAGGCCCGCTACGTCTATAAAGTCTTCGTCGACATGGGTGAAGTCAATCTTGGTGCGGATGCCAATCGCTTTAGCGGCAAGACTGGTGGTTGCGTTCTGGCCGCCTAACACTCCGTTTGTAGATCCAACGCCCACCACGCCCTTCACGTTTCTGAAGGCTTCTTTCAAAGTCTCTTTGTTCTTGAAATCGGCGATGTTTGGTACGATGATCACCTTGTCCTTGTTGAAACCAAGCTCTTTGGATCGTACATAATCAACTTGCATAAATACAAGTGTAGCGCCAGTAATGAGCGCTATGGAAATAGAGAACTGCAGAATTACCAGCGCTTTACGCAGCCACAGGTTGCCGCTGCCTTGAAACAATCCTTTCAAAACGACGGCAGGCTGGAAGGCTGAGAGATAAAACGCAGGATAAAGTCCCGACAAAACGCCGGCTCCAATAGCAAAGAGGAAAATGATCAACAGATAATAAAAGGGCAGACCGAACAATGATTTCAGGTTCTGATCGAATACAACGTTGATCAGAGGCGTGATACCCTGGACGATAACCACGGCCACAACGAACGACACCAGGCTGATCAAAACAGATTCGAGAAGGAATTGATCGACCAGCTCACGACTTTGAGCGCCGGACACTTTTCGAACACCGACTTCTTTCGAACGATTGAGTGCCTGCACAATGGAAAGATTGATGTAGTTCACGGAAGCGATCAGTAGAATGAACACACCGATCGTAATGAAAATTGTGATAAAAGTCTCGTCACGGGTAGGTTCAAGCTCCCACTTCGTGTTTGATTTTAGATGGATATCGACGATCGGTTGTGTGCTGTATTGATACCGCCGTCCTGGCCTATGTTTTTCATAACTCTGTTGGATCTGCGGATTTACATCCAGAATATCCGCGCCTTCTTTCAGTTTGATGTACGTATAGTAGTTGTAAGCATTCCACTTTGCTTCGTCATTTTCGGGCTCCCACAGAGAAACTATGATGTCGAAGTGAAAATGCATGTTATACGGAAAGTCGGCAACGACGGTACTGACAGTGAGTGACTCTGTGCCGTCCTGGATCTGTAGTGTCTTTCCAACCGGGTTCTCATCACCGAAATATTTTTTTGCTATAGATTCAGTGATGGCAATGTCGTGTTTACTCAAGGTGGCCTTGCCCGCGACAACTTTCAGGTTGAAGAAAGAGATCATGTTGCTGTCTGCGCCGACGATACGTGGTTCATAGAATGCTTTCGGACCGTTCCTGACCAGCGCCTTCACGCCCCAGGTCGGGACAATTCGCAAGGCTGTTTCAATCTGAGAAATATCGTGGATGAGGGCGGGGGCGAAAGCAGACCCCGTCGTTGCATCCGCTACGACAGTTCCATCATCGTCGATATCATCGTGAACGATCCGGTATATCCGTTCGGCGTCGGGTGACTGCGTGTCGTAACTGGTTTCGGTGTTGACAAAAAGAAAGATCAACAGGCAGGCGCTGTATGCCAGCACAAGACCCGAGATAATAATAATTGAATAGGTGCTGTTCCTGGAGAGATTACGCCAGGTGAGTTTGAGGTAATTTCTTAGCATACGATAGCCGGGAAGTAGCTCCCGGACTATCGAATTTAATGTTTTTTACGCTTTCATAATTTTCTCCCTGTGTGTCACACCCCAGCTCACGATCTCACAGATCACACTATTAAGAGTGAGACCATAAGGCGTCATTTCGTATTCGACGGTGATCGGTTTCGTTTGTTTCACGGTCCGAGTGAGCAGCTGATTGGCTTCGAGATCCTGGAGCTCTTTCGAGAGCATTTTGGCCCCGATGCCGGGGATGGAGCGAAGCAGATCGGTGAAGCGCATTTTTCCGCCCAATGACAGAGCGCCAACGATTGGGATGCGCCATTTTCCACCCAGGACATCCATCGCATCGCGAATAGCCAGCATCCGTTGGGTATGATCGCCATCGCAGAGGTTTTGAATGCCTTCGGATTTGTTAAATTTTTCGAGGAGATCGGCAGGCAGAAGGCCTGTTTTATCAGTCAAGGTTGTGGTAGTCATGATTGTGTTATTTGATGTCTTAACATACTAAACGTCCGGATAGTTTCCCCGAAGGAAGCGCTTTCCTCAAGGAAACCCATGATTATATCCGGTGATGTCTGCCTCATTTTTGTCCCTACAAATTTTAAGAAAATGAAAAGAGACAAGATCATTTACCGGGTGGCCACCGGATTACTGGCTGCCGGAATGGGCATGAGCGCGTTTATGTACCTGACGAAGAACCCTGAGTTAGTGGGGTCTTTTCAAACGTTGGGATTTCCATTGTATTTCATTTCAATACTCGGCGTTGCAAAGCTGTTGGGTGCCGTGGTATTGGTTGCCCCTGCAGGAACCAGGTTGAAGGAGTGGGCATACGCAGGGTTTATTTTTACGTTCGTCGGAGCAACATGGACTCATCTGGCGACGCATACTCCGTTCGTTGGGCCGGTGGTTTTTTTGGTGGTCTTAGGAGTATCTTATTTTTTCTGGGTGCGGGTCAGGAGTCAGGAGACAGGAGTCAGGAGGGAGGAGGAGAAAGCGCAGAGACGCGACGTTAGTCAACGTTTGGCATGAGCTGTTTGGCTTTGTGGTAGTAGAGCTCAGCGGCAATGTTGTCGTTGAGACTTTTTGCCAGGTCCCCCGCGTTGGTATAGCTCGCCGCCAGGTTGCGCAGGATGTTTTTACTCTGCGGCTTCAGCCTGGCGGCCTTTTCAAAATGCTTTGCTGCAGAAATGTATTCGTGTTTCGAGAACGCTTCGATGCCGACAAAGAATTCGGTGGGGTATTCTTTTTGAGTAAGAAGAAGTTTCAGCGTATAGCCGTCGTTGAACATGGGACGATTTTCCAGGACAGCGAGTGGTGTGCTGACAGGCATGAAGTTGATGAACAGATCGAGAAGCGCTGCTCCGAAGAATGACATCATCACAAGGACCGTATATTCTCCGGAACCAAAGACCGCCGATGAGAGAAGAAGAATTCCCGATACGACAACCGGTAACAACGGACCCGCAAGCGTATATGAAAGTTTCTGATCGAACTTCATCATGATCTTATCGGTGGGAACACATAGTCCGGATTGCCATAATACGGGAATGACTGTGAACCAGACCTCCAGTAACCCGATGTTGATCTTTGCGCTTTTTTGCTGATCGCCGTAAGATCCGAGGTAGATGGTGGTTTTTTGATTCGTTACCGCAATCGCTGTGATAGCATGGCCCAGCAGATGCAGCAGGATCACGACCGGTCTCATGGCGAAACCGATAAGGACGAGCGAAATCCAGGGATGCGACTGTATCACGGAGGCGGGTTACTTGTGTGTATAAAGATACCTGCATCCTCGCCGGAGGCGTCGGGTATTCAACGGCAGTTACGACGTTCTGTCGAAGATTTGCCGGGCAGCGCTTAGTCTTGTTTGAGGCTGTCCACCGGGTTCGCCCTGGCGGTTTTCATGGTGTGATAACTGATGGTGAGAACCCCAATGGTGAGCGCAAGTTCCTGAAAGGTGCCGTCACCCATTCGTTGTCGTTCGTTGAGCCTGTAGATGTTCGCTTTTTTCGTGTGGAAGCCATCAAAGCTCAACTCATCGTTTATAAATACATAGATCACAAGGCACGATGCGATCCCGATACCGAGGCTCATCAGGATGATGGTCGAATGCAGAAGGCTGCGTCTCAGATTCCTGAAGGCGACGATGAAGTAGTTTCGAAGCATCGGTTTACTGAAAAAACTTTTGATCCAGGCTCCATTTTACCGGGCCTGTGAAAATATAGATGACTGCGATGAGCGCAAACAGGAAGGGGTGTTGGTCCTGGTAATAGAATCTTCCTTCGCCGATGTAAAAGCAGATGAACAACATGTCGACGGCCATAAAAATTGCGGAGAGCCGTGTAAGGAAGCCGAGTGTAAAGCAGATGCCGGTGACGAGCTCCAGGCCTTTGCCGACATATACGGCCACTTCGGGATAGGGCAGAACCTTGATCTTATCCCAGGTCATGTATCCTTCCATGAGGCTGGGAGTGAACACTTCCCAACCATGATAGGCCATCATGAGTCCGACGAAGATCCGGATGATGGCCAAGCCGGTTTCGTATGAAATGGGCTTAGGGGAGAGGAGGGTTTTGAGCATGGAGCGAGTTTATCAGAAAGATACGCTTGTGCCATGAAATGGGCATGCCCTCGTCGGGCATGAAATGGGCACGCGTCCGGAGACGCGCGCCATAAGGTGGAGTAACTTAGTCTTTGCGGGCTTTGTCGGCCGTGTATTTGAACTCTTCGAAGATGTTATGGATCGCTTCTTTCAGTTCACCCTCATCGGTGACGAAGGCGTTGTTGTCGGCCATGTTTGAAGAGAAACCGGTCCAGACTACTTCCGACGTTTCTTTATCGATGAGGTTGACGATCAGCGTTCCGGGTTCGAGGGCGAACGTGGTGGTATCGGAAGGCTGACGGATCTCCTGACCGGAAGCGATGGCGGGGTCGTCGTTACTGAATCCGTGGAGACTGGCTCTCTGCTCCAATACCTGGTAGGCTACGATGAGGTCGCCGGCGTCTGAAGCCTCACGATAACCTCTGCCTTCGAGCTCGTTGGAGATCGCATCCTGGATGACGCCGTTGGCTGTCGGGTCTTTCGCGGGAATGATCACGCTGTAGGAATAGATGTATGCAGGTTGGTCTTGCGACAATTTCCGGGCAGTCTTACGATCTGCTTTGGCCTTATCCATCTTTGCATTGTCTTTCATCTTGTGATCGCGATGGTCGTCGGCTTCGAACTCATAGTAATAGATGTCATACCCGTTGGGTCCTACCACGGTGGGATCTGATTGAGCCCAGGTGAATGTTTTGTACTTGCTGAAATCCGTATTGATTTTCGAATTTCCTACTGCCTGCTTTTGTTGTGCATGCACTGCGATGCCACAGAGCAGGGCTAAGAATATGATTGATAGCGTTTTCATGATTCGTTTTTTTTAAAAAGGAATCAAAAAATGATGCCATTATGCGTCGGCGGAAACTTTAATCTCCGGTAAGTTTGATCCCCAATTCGGTCTGGATCCTGGAGACCATTTCGGATGTGAAATCGAGCTTGGCGTTGAGGAGTTTTTTGATCTCGGAGGGGCGTTTGGCGACGCGTGTTGCGAGGTCTTTATGGGTGAGGCCTTTTGCCTCGAGTGCAATTTTTATCCTGGTGACCAGTTGCGTACGTTTTTCAATTTTTCGCTGGTCTTCGGTGATGTATTTCCGGAGTATTTTCTGAATTGTTTTGCTGGTATAGGTCCTGCCGATCCTTGGTTTGCTCATAGTTTATAATGGTTAAAAACGGCCCGGTATCCGGGGCTTGTCAATGTAGACTATAGTCCCTTGAAATGCGGTTGGTGTATCTGAAAAGCAGGCAAAATCATCAGGAAAACCTTACACTCATGTGCACATTTTTAGCCCGTTATTCCTCAGTTTTCAGCGCTTCTGAGCAAAAATTTCCACGTAGTAATACTGGCTAATCCTTCTTCAAATGCCGACTTTTGACGTTGGAATCGACCCTGGCTTAGAATGAGATTTAAGAACTTGCTATTGATTGATGATGACGAGGACGATCAGGAACTTTTCATAGAGGCAGCGAGAGAGATCTCCGGCGACATCCGAGTCACGGTATTACCCGATGCAGCCATAGCTATCGAAAAACTTATCAATAAAACAGTCACCGCCGACGTCATTTTTTCGGACCTCAACATGCCGCGAATGACCGGCCAGCAATTCCTGTTGGAGATAAAAAAACAGCCAGATCTCAAAGACATTCCCGTGATCATCTTTTCCACCTCTTCGCACATGCATACCATGCAGCTTGTAAAAGATTTCGGCGCGCACGAGTTCATCACCAAACCAGGTCTGTTCCACGAACTGGTAGCCACCCTTCGGAGACTGTTGGTTTAAAATGCCAGGGTGAATGTTTGAAATGCTCCGGTACCGCTACGGGTGCCTGTAAAAAGTTTTGCTGACGATCTTCCAGTCTTCGGGAAACTTGTAGAGTAGCAGGTTATCGGTGAAGACCTTTTTTTCTTTCCTGTAAAGCTCCAGTTGCGCGTTGGCGCTAGTGCCGACAACACTCACGCTGATAAACTTCGCAGTGGCTTTCGATCCGTCGTTGGAGCTTGTTGCCCGGTTCTTCTCGATATTGGTGATCCACTCCTCGAGGGGCATCTGTTTGATATTATTACTGGCGGACACGAACATGATGAATGACGGATGGAATCCTGCGCGGATATCGGCGACCGGACCGCCGTTATGAATACCCTGTACGTAGGCAGATTCGATCACTGCCTTAACCTGGTCCTCGTCGGTTTGGGCACCGGCAACAGTTGAGACTAACGTGACCAATGTGGTCAACAAAAAGAAGCAGATCGTGGATTGTTTCATAGCTGTGTCTTAAGAATACACAAAGGTAATAACGATCGCGAAACGGCATTATCACCCACGCGCAGGGATATCGTATGCAGCTTAGCCGGCAGCCGGAAGCGTAAAATGAAAGGCGGCACCCTTACCCGTTTCCGACTCTGCCCAGATCTTTCCGCCATGCCGGGTAATGATGCGGTGTACGATGGCCAGGCCGACACCCGTGCCTTCGAACTCCGTATAGTTGTGGAAACGCTGGAAGACTTCGAACAATTTCGTGGCGGTAGAAATATCGAAGCCCGCGCCGTTATCTTTTATGGTGTACGTAATTCCTTCAGTGATCTTTTCGGAATAGATCTCGATGATCGCCTTTTCCTTTTTCCGTGAATATTTTACGGCGTTCGATATCAGGTTGATGAGCACATGTTGCATCAGCTGGCTATCGCATTCGAGGTCTTCGAGCTTCCCGACCTTCACTTCGACTCTCGGCTTGTCTTTTTCTGTGATGTATTCTTCCAGTATCGGCTTGATCAGGTGCTCCATGCCCACGGTTCTCCTGGTCAACGCCATTCTTCCGAGCTTCGAGAAATTCAGCAGGTCTTCGATGAGCTGGCCCATCTTGGTTACGTTGCCCGAGATCTTCATTAACAGGTGCTGACATTCCTCGTTTAAATTCTGGAAGTGGTCTTCCATCAGAACGCCCGAGTACCCGCTGATGATCCGCAACGGAGCGCGAAGGTCGTGTGCTACCGAATAAGAGAATGCTTCGAGCTCTTTGTTCAACGACATGATCTGCTCCTTTGCTTTCTCGCGTTCGGTCACATTGGTGGAAAGTATGGTGACTCCGATCACCTGATCGTTATCGTTGATGATCGGGTTGTACCTCGTTTCGAAATAGCTTTGATTGAGGGACCCGTACACTTCCACGGTGAAATGACTTTCACCTGTCATGGCCCGGTCGCAGTTGAGTTTTACTTTCGACCTCTCCATTTCATCTGTAATACTTTCCAGCACCGACACGCCGATAGCCACCTCTGTTCCGTAAGCGTGTTTGGTGGCGGTTTTGAACGCCGAGTTATAATTGAGATAGAGATAGTTTTTGTCGATGGAAAAGATCAGGATGTCTTTCAGGCTCTCCATACTCGACTGGAGCAACGTGTACGCCAGGCGTACGCTTTCCTCAGTTTTGAGGGACCTGAGCAACTCACCTGCGATGGAAGCTTGCATAACTGGCCAACGATGACCATTTAATATAGCACAAATTGTCTGTTACAACAAGTATTCTCAGAGCTTCACTTCCAACACCTGGTTTTCTTTCAGGTACGCTATGCCGTCTCTCCACTTTACTTTCACCCAGACGTCATTTCGTCCGCGGATAGCCAGCCGGTGTCCTTCGTTCACGATGCCCACGACTTTCGAAGCAGGAGAGGGGCCGCTCATGAGGAATGCCGGTGCGTTGAGTGTGATCCCGTTGACCGGAGTGAGATCGCGGTTGATGAATGCGATCAGAAAAATGGAAGTGAGGATGAAGAAAGAGAAGGAGATATACGGCTTGACGTTTTTCCGTTTCATGGTGTATACCATGAGTCCGAGGAGCAATACGCAGATGCCACACAGCGCTGTGATAATGGCGGGTTTATTTTCGGAGATGATTGCAAGGGTGTGGTCGGTGCGATTGACTTCATAGCCGGAGAGTCCATACTTCAGCGCCATGTCTTCCATCTTTGCCAGCGCGGTTTGATCGTGCGTGAGCTCGTAATACAGGTTCACATAATAGAGTGCCATGTGATTTTGACTGAGGCCTTCTTCGATGTATGCCATGCGCAATAACATTGCGGGAGAGTAGTTACGCTCATTGAATATTTCGCGATACAGCTCGAGCGACTGGGTATATTGTTTTTTCCCATAGAGTGAGTCGGCCATTTTGAGGCGATACCCGAACACCTGTGCGTTGGTGGAGAGAGAGAGGAGGAGGAGTGCGGCGACGGCGGCTGTTTGAAGAATCCGTTTTTGCATGTGTTTCATATTCGATCTCTCCGATGGCTCCTTTGCGGGGCTCAAGTACGGAAATGCGCAGAAACCGATCAAGTGTTGGTTTTTTTTCGGGGTGGGTTGAGCGTGTGATGATGAACTGACGGATCGGGAAAATCTGCCTATAGAACTTTTCAAAATGGCCTTTTGGTAATATTTCATATTCGGCTACCTTTGTGGCCTCAATCGCGAAAATTGGGCTAAAAGAGCTGATTTTGGTGGGTTGTGGGGTAACGTAAAGGCGTTGCAAAGATCTCGTAGCTCAGCTGGTAGAGCAATACACTTTTAATGTATGGGTCCTGGGTTCGAATCCCAGCGGGATCACTTCGGTACAAAGCCATCCAATCGGGTGGCTTTTTTGTTTGATAAACATTGATCGCAGACCAAATCGGTACAAGGAGACACAAATGGTTGGAGACCTATTCGGGGACCTGAATAAAGTATTAATACTGGGTCCCAAGAGTGGAAAGATGGTCGCAGATCGTTCGGCTTGAAGGCTTTTTTCAAAGTCGGTTCATCCTCAAAATTTTTTAATTGCCTTTTTCTAATTTTGATTGAATAAGAGATGATAGGGCATTGAGTGATCGTCCATCCATAGTAAAGGCAAAGAAGTGCTGCAAAATTTTCCTGGTTTACTTTTTTACAATCCGCCCGGTGTAATTTTCCAGGCTATACATGCTGATTGGCCAATTTATCCTACTGGTCATGGGTGGCTGTTAGCCCTACGTAGCCTTGCCAATTTTGGAGGCAATACAAAATTTTATCAGGTAGATGACATTGACAAATGTTTGTTGTTCACCATTGAAGATCCTGAATTGCTAAGAACAAAAAACAAAGATGTTTACGCCAATGACCTCTTTCATGTCGCTCTCTGGCACGACGATTTAATTGAATTGAAGGAACGCGGATTAGTTACGGGCGTAGAAACGGTTTCAGACTATACGTATAGCATTCGAAAATTCGAAAACTTTAAGACTCTTCTAGGACACAGAAACTTTATTGAAGACGAAAATGGGAACCTTCTGATTGAAACCAGGGAAGGGCACGTTCTTGAATATCATAGGCCTATAAGCACATCGTCTGAAGATTTGGAGGAGTCAAAAGATCTTGTGGTCTTACCCGACAAGTCTATTCAATTAACCGCGGCGGCATTTCCAACCTTAGCGAAATCACTGGAGGAAGGCATTCACAAGGACGTTTATGAAATCATAAAACCTTTGCTAAAGACGAAATCTTATGACGACGCTATTCGTAAAGCCGTTCTATTGGTTGAGCACTCAATTAAAGTTTTCCACGCTACAGATAAGTACGGTCAGGATCTGATTAAGTTCCACGTCCAAAAGCTTATTGAATTGAACCGGCTGAAAACCTCTTTCATTAGATGCTATCGCGGGGAGTTGCGTTCATTGTTTAAGTTCGTCCGGAACGACTACATGCACAACCTGAAGACAATAGAACAAAGTGAATGTTCGGTTATTCTGTACCGATGTAGTGACGTTTACACATCGTTTGCCGATATTAAGGACACTATAGCTTCAAAATAGTTGAAGATGGCAAGGTCGCCGCTACATTGAAAATTGGGAAAGTTTGCGTCGAATGGTATAGGTGAATAATGGCAAAAGACCGCCAGATTATTTTTGATGTGAATTCCTGTCCTGGCTATCCACCGAAACCTTGTCTTTTTTTCAAATTTGCTTGAATGAAATTTTTTATTTATGGAATAAAGGCAATACAAACATCAGGTTTGTAAACAGGCTCCCAATGAAAATCCTCCTCGCTGCAATTTTTCTAGTTCTCCCTATTATATCAAACGCGCAGACAGATTTCTATACGAATCATTGGAGTGATGTGTACAAAAATGAAGTCAAAGATCTGCCGCAATCAGCTTTAAAGATCGTCGACACCATTTACAACAAAGCGAAGAAGGATAGAAATATAACCGAGGTCACCAAGTCATTGTTGTACCAATCGAAGTTTGCCCTCATCCTGCAAGACAACGCTGAACTGTACATTACGCAGAAATTCAGGAAGGAGATCGAGACTAGCGAAGGGCCATTGAAGAATGTGCTTGAGTCCATGCTCGCCCAAATTTACTGGCAATACTTTCAGGCTAATCGATGGAAATATTATAACAGAACTACTGTTTCACAAACTGTTGACCCCGAAAACTTCCTGACGTGGGATGCTCAGTCGATGCTTCGGGAGATTGACAAGCATTTTACTCTTTCTCTGTCAAATAAGTCACTACTTGAGAGCACCCGCCTACAGACATTTGATGGTATTCTAGCGTTAGCCGGTCAGTCCAAGAAATATCGGCCGACCCTGTACGATTTCCTGGCAAACTACGCCTTGAGTTTTTATGCGACAGATGAACAATTGCAAACGGAATCGTCGGCGGCATTTAACATCGGCAACTATTTTTCTCCTATCGATAACATTGATTTCAACGATACGACTATTACTTCTGGGAAATACCGGGCTCTCAGATTATTCAAGGAGTTACTGGTATTTCATCGTCAAGTGAGAGATACCAACGCTTATGTTAATCTCGAAATAGAACGATTGAAATTTGTTGACGAGCATTCTACTCAGCTAGATAATGCGGAGCTGTTAACGAATGCGTTGGCAAAACTTAAGACCATTTATCGAAATCATTCAGCGTCTACTCTTGTAGACTTTGAACTCGCCTCAATATTCTCCAAAGAAGGTTCAACATATAGTGCTCAGGACACAACATTTCGATGGAAGAAGAGGGATGCCTTGCAGGTATGTACTGAAGCCATATCGCGTTTCCCGAACGGTGATGGGGCGCAAAAATGCCAGGCCCTTAGACAACAGATACTCTCGAAGAAGCTGTCCATCAAAGCAGAGAAGTTTGTCCCAACCGCGATGGCTTCAAGACTTTTGGTTGGTTATAAAAACACTCCCCAATTGTACTTCCGTATTTACCGTGTGACGCGGAAATTCGAAGAGTCTTTTTTTATTGAGAGAAATGATTCTTCACGCATAGCAACGATTAAATCATTGAGCGCAATAAATGTGCTTCATTCAGATCTGATTAATCCAGGCGACTATCAAGAGCACAGTACTGAATTGATAATACCCATCCTTTCACCAGGGACATACTTAATCGTTGCTTCAGAAGATGAGGTGATCAATAATAAGACGATATTCGAATACACAGCGATTCAAGCGACAGACCTCGCCCTGCTTGAAACAAATAGCAACAATAGCCAGCGATTCCAGGTAGTTAATCGCAATAGTGGGAAGCCGATCAAGGGAGCCGACATCCATTTGCGATCAACGTATGCAAACCGCGATGGTAAAAGCATTAACCAGCACTATGTCACAAGCAAAGATGGTTTCGTTGAACCGGAAAAGATGCAAGAGGAAGGAAGCTGGACAGTTGTAGCTAATGTAGGTTACAATGGTGATACGGTACGGTTTCAGGATTATTATTTCTATCAGGGTCAAGACAGACGTACCGAGGCGGAAGAAGGCTATAAGGCCAAAGTGTTTTTGTTTACTGATCGGAGCATCTACCGCCCGGGCCAAACAGCCTTTTTCAAAGGCATTTTTGTCAAAACCAAAGAAAAGAAATCAAGCCTCGTAACTGGCGAGAGTGTAGAGATATTTCTCGAAGACACGAACGGTAAAGACATAACGTCACTAAAATTGAAGACAAATGCTTACGGATCTTTTAGTGGCGAATTTAAGTTACCTGCTACCGGCCTTACTGGTGAATACAGGTTATACGCTGATGAGCCTAACGATAGCGATACTAAATTTTATGACAATCTCGAAAACTTTGAAGAAAGTGATGTTGCTATTTCCGTGGAGGAATATAAAAGGCCAGCATTCGAAGTATCTATTAAGCCCTTTACTGGAACATTTAAGCTAAACGATTCGATAAGGGTTGTGGGTGATGCTATTGCTTACAGTGGTTCGAAGATCTCAAAGGCAAAGGTTTCATATGTTATCAAGCGAGAAGTAACTTATCCTCGGTGGTATTACTGGCGATTTAACAACAATTATTCAACACCAGCCGAGATTGCGCATGGAGAAGCGCATACTGATGAGAGCGGTCAATTCGTAATTTCTTTTAAAGCGATTCCCGATGAGAAAGTATCTATAGATACTAAGCCGGTATTTACCTTTTCAATCTCTATCGATGTCACGGACATCAATGGAGAGACCCGAAGCGGAGAATCTAAGGTGAAGATTGGATTTCATAGTATGATTGCAAGTTTAGGGGTGCCGTCAATTGTTGATGTGCAAAAGCCATTGGTAAACACGACTGTCACAACTGAAAATCTCAATGGACAATTTCTTCCTGCGTCAGGGACGGTGAAAATCTATAAACTCCGGGGGCCATCAAAACCAACTCGTAAGCGCCCCTGGCCCGCACCGGATCAACCAATTATTTCAAAAGAGGAGTTTGAAAAGACCTTCCCAAATGATTCATATGTTAATGATGGAAGCAATCCATTGGAATGGCCGAAGGGTGATCTTGTCAAACATCTTTTGTTTGACACAAAAAAGTCGAAAGAACAAAATTTCACAATCGATAAAACATGGAAAGTGGGTTCATATCTGGCGGAACTATATACCACTGATTCAACAGGGCGAGTAGTTGAGGACAAGGCAACCTTTGAGGTCGTCGATTCAAAGAATGGACAAGTACCAGATAACTCTCTTCTCATTTTTCAAACGGATAAAACGAGCTATAAGCCCGACGAGCTAGTAAGGCTTAGAATCGGTTCAGCTTTTTCGGGTGCAGGTATAACAATAGATATAGTGAAGAATCATAAGATCGTAAAAACGCACGTTGAGCTGCTATCCGATCAAACAAGGGAAATAACCATACCAGTACGTGACGTGACTCAAACGGCTTTCTCAATCCATTGCAGTGCCGTCATGTCCAATAGCTTTACGGAACAGCACAAAACGCTATTCATCGAATCGCACATTGATAAGGTTTCCATTGAAACGGAAACTTTTAAAGACAAGCTTCAGCCAAACACAAAGCAGACATGGAGCTTCACAATTAGCGGCGAGGAGGGTCAACATCTTCAGGCGGAGGTGCTGGCTTCAATGTATGATGCATCCCTTGATCAATTCAAACCTCACGAATGGAAGTTGAATTTCAACCCGGTGGAAGAGTATTATTCTGGGTATCGAATAAGCTATGGTCAAAGTTTTGGTGTAGTTGATTTTGTCGGGAGGAATCCGAATACCATTATTGATGTACCTAAACAGAATTATGATGCGCTGGATTGGTTTGGATTCAGTATCACAAATCGTGATTACGCGAGGCGGAAATACTTGGAAAGACTGTATTATGATCCAACTGCCAAAGCGACCTCAATGGGGAAACCATCTAAGATTACATTGAGTAACGACCGAAATGCACGTCACGGTTTCATATCTGGCCGGGTAACGACGAGTGAAGGAGAGGTGCTACCGGGAGTTAACGTGATTGTGAAAGGAACAACGAGAGGCACAGCTACCGATTCTGATGGATACTACTCTGTTGAAGCCGGAAAAAGTGATGTCTTGGTATTTAGTTATATCGGTTTCGTAACAGCTGAGGCGCCTTTAGGGAAGAAGAATGTTGTAAACGTTTCAATGGAAGGCGACGTCATGCAACTTTCCGAAATTGTGGTTGTTGGCTATGGAGTGCAGCAGAAAAGAGAACTTACAGGGTCGGTTTCGGTTGTCAAAGGCACTGCCGAGGAAGATGCGAATATAGTGTATGAGGCGCTGCAGGGGAGAGTTGCTGGCGTCTCGATTCAAACGGCTCCCGGTCAAACGTACAAGATGTTGATAAGAGGTGCGTCTTCCCTGGCGGGAGACGCACCGCCATTGTACGTTGTTGACGGAGTGGTTGTAGAATCTTCAAAGATCAACCAGGAAGATTTGATGAATGTGCAAGTCTTGAAGGGCTCAGCCGCTACCGCCATGTATGGATCTCGGGCAGCTAACGGTGTTATCATCATAACAACAAAGAGTGGTCAGCAGAAAGCTGATAACGAAATAGCAAAAGTCAATGCGCGAAAGAATTTCAATGAGACGGCATTCTTCTTCCCCCAGTTATCGACCGATGAGGCAGGAAAGATCAGATTTTCATTTATTACACCTGAGTCATTAACACGCTGGAAGCTCCAGCTTTTGGGACATACAAAAGATCTTCAGGCGACGACTACAGTATTACAGGCTGTTACGCAAAAGGACCTGATGGTGACTCCAAATGTTCCGCGTTTCCTGCGAACTGGAGACCAGGTGATTTTGTCGGCGAAGATTGCAAATCTGTCTAACAGGAAGCTTGATGGTAAGGCCATTCTTCAATTAACGAATCCGGTCAATGGTCAAAATGTGGATCAGTTGTTCAGTAACATTATTCGAAGTCAAACTTTTAAGACAACATCGAAGGGTAGTACGCAGGTATCCTGGATTATTAAGGTTCCAAAGGATGTTGATCTCATTCAGTATAAAATTGTAGCCAAGGCCGGAAATTTCAGTGATGGTGAACAGAATGTCTTGCCCGTCTTGCAGAATCGAATGCTGGTTACCGAAACGATGCCCTTTTACGTAAGATCAAATCAAACAAGGACATTCACATTATCGAAACTTAAAACGCAGTCTTCAAGCACCCTGACACACCACCAGGTGACACTGGAAGTTACCTCGAATCCAGCATGGTACGCGATTCAATCCTTGCCGTATCTGATGGAGTTTCCGCATGAATGTGCAGAGCAATTGTTTTCACGCTTCTATGCGAACAGCATTGCTAGCCATATAGTCAATAGTAATTCAAAAGTTAAAGAGGTATTTAGTAAGTGGGCGGCCTCTGGTCAATTGGTAAGTGACCTTGAAAAGAACCAGGAGCTGAAGTCAATTATTATCTCCGAAACACCCTGGGTTCGTGATGCTGAAAACGAGACTGAACAAAAGAAGCGGATTGCACTTTTGTTTGACCTGACGTTGATGAATAGTCAGCTTGACGGTATCACCGATAAGCTCGAAGCAATACAGTTTAGCGATGGCGCATTTCCGTGGTTTGCAGGTGGTCGATATGCGGATCGATATATTACTCAACATGTGGCCTCGGGATTTGGACACCTGGTTAACCTTAAGGTCAACATCAACGGTAAGATGAGGGCCATGATGATTAAGGCTGTGGGTTACCTCGATCGTGAAGTGGTTGCCGACTTCAACCGGATTGTTAAAGCAGCGCAATCTTCAGCGGTAAACACCAGTGGTGACCAGAAGCAAAAGATCATCGAGAAGTATCTCGATGACCACATGCCGTCGAATCTGGATGTTCACTATTTATATATGAGGAGTTTTTATCCGGAAATAATTCTTGATGAAAAAACAAAGGAAGCTGTTGCGTTCTTTCAAAAGCAGAGTCTGACCAAATGGCGTGAGTATAAACTTTATCAGAAAGGAAGGATTGCGCTGATCCAGTATCGCAATCGTAATAAAACCATAGCACGTGAAATCATGGCATCTCTGAAAGAAAATGCGATTGTGTCTGATGAACTTGGAATGTATTGGAAAGCAAATACTCCAGGTTGGTACTGGTACGAGTCGCCGATCGAGACGCAGGCATTGATGATTGAAGCTTTTGCGGAAATTGGTAAGACTGAATTTCCTGGTGATGAGAACACCAAGACAATAGAAGAATTAAGAATTTGGCTGTTGAAGAATAAGCAAACCAATGCCTGGAAGACAACAAAGGCCACTACAGAAGCATGTTATGCACTTCTTCTGAATGGGACCGATTGGTTGCCTCTTGATAAATCGGTTGATGTAACACTTGGTAAAGATCCTGTAGTTATAGCCGATACAGAGCCCGAAGCAGGAACAGGGTATTTTAAGAAAAGTTGGAAGAAGGAGGCAGTAACGCCCGACATGGCAACTGTAACTGTATCCAAAAAGGATGATGGTATTGCCTGGGGTGGACTTTACTGGCAATACTTTGAAGACCTGGATAAGATCACACCGTCGGATACGCCTTTGAAACTAAAGAAGAACGTTTTCAAAGTTGTGGCAACCGATGCTGGAGAACAACTCAACGTAGTAAAAACTGGAGATTTAAAGCCCGGGGATCTGGTTAGGATCAGGATAGAGCTTACTGCAGATCGGGATATGGAGTATCTACACATGAAGGACATGCGGGCGGCAGGTTTTGAACCGGTTGATGTGCTTTCAGAATACAAATGGCAGGAAGGGTTGGGTTATTACCAAAGCACTCGAGACGCGGCGACCAACTTCTTCTTCGATCACATTCGCAAGGGCGTTTACGTTTTCGAATATAACCTCCGAGTAAATGTGAAGGGAGACTTTTCAAATGGAATTACGACGATCCAGGGCATGTATGCGCCGGAATTCAGCAGTCACAGTGAGGGGATAAGGGTTGTTGTTGATTGATACGAGCGCAGTTATCGTTTCAATATTGTCGCCACGTCCATCAAAAACCTAACAATGATCAAAACGAGGAGCGCAAAAACGAACCAATGAACGATCGCATATGTCAACCTTTTCTTGCGATTTCCTTCATCTGCTTTCTTGCTTTTCCAAGTATAGTATACACCCCAAGGGGATAAACCGAATAATACGAATAGAGCCAAGCTCATCAGAATAACGAGCACATCGGAAAATTGGTCACTAACCTTGGCTAATGACGACAGTATAAAGCAAAGGATTAAAAGGGCTAGATAAGCCCGGCATATTGTTCGTGACTTTTTAAGGTAGACCGCCTCATTAGGCGCATCAACAGAATTGTCGAGAACGTTTTCCATTTATTTTGGATAATTGCTCACAGTGGGTTAATGAGGTAAGGATTTGCCATAGCCCTGACTTGATATACATTGGATCAACTGAGATTCGTGGTCTTTATTTTCAAGCTCAATCGCATCTTGTCAAGCACTTCATTCATCACAAGGAAATAGCGCCTCACTAATAGTATGTCCTTGTATACAAGGTCATACTCATTCATTGAATCGAAAAAAAAATTATGGGGTCCACCACTCCGACTCAGATATTTAATAACATCCTGATTAGTAAGTGTATCACCACTCCATAAGTTAAAGACCTCTTCTTCTTGGTCAGGCATCCTCACAGAATACTCTCCTCCTCCGATGAAGCTCGCGAACTCATGAACGCTTCTTACAGGAAACGAGCGGAATTCATACCCCCAAAACTGACGGCTTGACATTAAGATCACCGGACAAAGCTTTTCAATCTTAGTTATGTCTATACCGCGATTCTTTTTTAGCGCTTCTTTCACTCCTAGGTCGTTCAACGCTAATAAGAGATAATCGAGTTGGTCACTTCCTTTGATCAACCTTTCAAGAGAAGTCCGTAGCTCAAATGGACCCACCGCAGAAATTGAGTCCTTGCATTCAATGACGAATGCAATCTCGTCGCGCACAGCAAGTATGTCAATATCGCTTTCGTTTTTCAACGCTGTCTTGAACTTAATAGGGACATTCGGATAGACAGCAAACCCGGCGTCTTCAAGTGCCTTTGCGAAGTTAGCGATAAGTTTGTCGTAGTTAGCGTTCTTTTTGTCCATCAATAAATTGCCCTTCTTCGACTCGACTTTGAATAAATTTCGAGTCATTCGGGAGTTCGCCAAAACATGAATGCTTACTGCAAAATATCCGTCAATAAACAATATCGGCTGATATTGCAGATCTAGAAATTTATGAACACCTGCTTCCCACGTCACGCAATCAAGAAAATCGTTCACTACTTCCTCTTCGCCAACTGTAGCAAGAAATTCAGCCATCTTTTCTTCTGTAAAAACAGAACACAACGAATTCAATACTGCCTCTTCGTCATCCTTGAGTGCTGATCGTAACTTGGGCGAAATGAGAAAATACATTAAATAGAAAACACGCGAGAATGTTAAAAAGTCATGAAACGTCATGTGATCGCCAACCATCAATCCTTTAAACTCATCATAAGGCATCAGCATTTCCTTCTCCACCGAGGTGACAATTACCACGTCCTCCTGGAAAAGTCTTTTATCTTTTAGTGTTTCAAAAAGAGGGTACGGAGTCATAGACACGTATCTCACAAATGGCTCCGTAAGTCGTCTAAAACTTTCATTGAATCGTTTATGAAACTCCTCGCTTAGTTTAACATAGGAAACCGTGTCAGAGAATTTTTCTCTGGTCTTCATGTTATCGGTGGCTTCTTGCTGAGCCATGATTATCATTGACATTTCATGCGACTTACCGAAATCTTCCTCAGGCGGATAAAATATATAGCGCGAGCCGTCGGCTAGAAGTTTAAATCCAAACTCTTCCATATAAATCTCCATCTCCCTGAAGAACAGATATTGGGCGGCCGACAAGATCAAATTCCTGAAGTCATCACTTTGGTACCATTTGTAATTTACTGGATGAAGATCATAGCCGTCGAGTCCAACTGTCTCTTCCCATTGGGATAAAATGAAGGAGACGGCTTCCGAAATTTCTTCTTTTGTATAATGGTTAAGATCCCCCAGATCATGATTTATTTCTTTCTCATTATTAATTAAGAAATTAAGATCGTTGAAGCTGATCAGTGTTTTAACTACTGATTTCCTATTAGCAGGAAGTGCCTCGTCTTCGAGCTTGTTTAATCTTCTGATCTCGCTTTTAATATATCTGAGTTTCACAATTGACTCATTGAAAAGAAATTCAAAATTCTTAAGC
Organism: Cyclobacteriaceae bacterium; assembly: GCA_035318625.1. Taxonomy (GTDB): domain Bacteria; phylum Bacteroidota; class Bacteroidia; order Cytophagales; family Cyclobacteriaceae; genus ELB16-189. The sequence continues at coordinate 121,365 of DATHEL010000005.1, read as the reverse complement.
GAACGAAAATAGTTTTCTTCTGAGATAGACAATTTGAAAAGCTCCCGATGGGCAAGTAACGTTTCTGCGATTGATGGAATGGGGTTTTTAGATTCGATGTAATGAGTATGCCGAAGGACTCCTTTTTGTTTGGCCTTGCCTAAAAAGATTTCCTTATCAATGAATGTCCCCAGCAAAACTAAGTCAATGAGTTTTCCTGTTTTTATCCTGGGGGTCGGAGAGGTAATGATGTCTAAAATTTCAGTTACGATCAATTTCTTTTCTTTTCCAGTCATTCCAGTTAGGATGGGCTGTAACCCTGATAATGAACTAAGCCAGTTGGACTTGGGGAGTAAAACTATTATCTCTGAAATTGTCATAGGCCGTTTGGTCTCTTATGAACAGCCATTAAATTGTAGATACGGACTAACAAGAATCAGTTGTCTTTTGTGTTCTTGATCAACTCTTCCAGATAGAAGGTCACACCACTCGTATTGAGAAACTTGGCCATAAATATACATTGGCTATCACTTCAGTGTTAGCTGATTGATTTAGAGAGTCGATGTTGATTCCAGGTGGGCTCGAGGGGAATCAGCAGATTAAATTTACATTTTTCCAGTCTCGAGGGGAAATCAATCTTACCAGATCATGAGCAAAACACTACCTTCGCATTCAAGAATTCGTTCTTAAATACATTCAAAAAGACTCATTTTCTGGGGGCCTGATTGGGGACCTACCGATTTTTGGATTCGTAATTTATTGATTTTGAGTAAGATATGTTTGCGATTTCGCTCCCAGCGGGAATCACGTTAGTTAGGGAGAACAAGCAACTTGTTTTTCTCTTTTGCTTTTATAATCAAGGGATTTGCCTCGTCTGAGGTAAGTCCGCGCTCTTTGCCACAACTTCTGCTCTTGGCAATCTGTGCCAAAAACCTCTCATCAATAGCTAAGAACGATTTCAGACGGTTTCAACGCCACTGAAATGAACGGTTTAATCCTAGGCGAACATTTTCAAAATACACTCCAGCAACGAAAGGGCTGTAGAGGAGCCTTGAAGGTTCTCACATTGGCGACTAGATTATTGTATGTTTTTTATGTAGCCGCTGTACGAGTTAAAGAACTAATATCCACTGTAGATTTTTTTTCCAGGCTGAATTTCACACTCAATTGGCCGCGAACACAGTGTTTGACAATTATTTGTTACGGCGGCCACACCTCATCCCATAACTCATTATTGAAGTGTTTTTCTATCCGTGAGATGGCCTGGAGATTTGTTCCCCAGCACGGATTTTTCCGATCTTTAGGTCATACCATTCAACAGAACCGTTTTTGAAAAACATTTGTGGTGGACAGAAAATATGTAAATAGTATTAAAACCATGTCAAAAGCAGCAAAGAGAAATCCCAAACTTGAGTCTCACAGTATTCTTGTGGGCGAATGGAAAACGGTCGGTCACCATCCATTTCTGCCCGACGTTACTTTGAATGGAACAGCCTCATTCGAATGGCTCGAAAACGGAGCTTTCCTGATCATGCGTACTCACATCGATCACAAAGAATTTCCAGACGGGATTGCAGTGTTCGGAAGCGATGACTCCGAAGAAGAGTGCGACATGATCTATTTCGACGAGCGCAATGTTTCACGAAAGTACACGTCAATACTTAAGAACAACATTTGGAAATGGTGGCGAAACGACCAGAAATTCTCGCAGCGATGTACTTGCGAAATCAAAGATGATGGCAATACGATCTTTTCAAAGGGAGAAATGTCGAAAGATGGAAAGTCCTGGGAGAAAGATCTTGAATTGGTTTATACGAAAATTAAATAGGAAGAATGATTGTAATGCCGAGCCCGGACCCTCAGAGCACGTTAAGTTGCGTTTTTTTCCTGGCTAATTGGCAGGTCGAATGAACTATTTCATTTGCTTCCTCCAGATTGACACTGCGACAAAAAGTACCAGGCAATTTTTCTTTATTGATGGTTTCATACTGAAAATGTATTTATGTTTTTAGAATGCACAGCAACTTCAATCAGAACTTCACGGTATAGCCGAGCCTGAACACTTGCGTCTCATAGTAATCGCTGCTCACCAGGCGAAAGCCAGATCCTGTTGTCTCGCGTTTAACCCGCAAAGTATTGAATACATCGGTGGCATTGAGAAACAACTCTCCCCGGCCTTTTTGTATTGTCTTTTTAACACCCGCGTCAACATAAGTTCTTGCATATACTCTTCCTTGGGGGATGATGTCAGGCGCAAGGTAAACTCCCGTTACCTGCAGGTCCCACTTCTTTGGTAAATGGAACAAGCCATTCAACTTCACGCTTCCGGAAACCAACTGTTGGCGTTCTGATGTAAACGTGTTCTCCTGGGGGTATTTATTCACAACCGTGAATGCATCTATCGTATTCTGGTATCCATTCAGGTTAAGATTAATAACTGCCCACTTATCAAACGACTGAGATAAGATCAATTCTACACCGGACGTGCGACTATGTCCCGCATTCTGGAATATGTTATAGATCAACGTGCTGCCGGGGACAATACTCGCAATACGCGTGATCGTCGCATCCATTTCCTTGTGATAGGCCGACAGATACAGATATCCTTCAGCCAAACTTGTTTTATAGCCCAACTCGAATGAATTGGTGAATTGGGGCCTGAGCGCCGGATTACCTACTTTAATGATCTCCGCATCGTCGTACTTCGGGAATATTCTTATGTCAACTTCATTGGCACGATCTACTCTTCTGTTATAGAATATGGACAAGGTGTTCCGGTCATTGATTTTGTACGCGAAGCGAACGTTTGGAAACGGCTGCGTGTAGTTGTATCTGCTGCTCGTATACACAGGGTGCCCCGGGTTTACATTGTATTGCACATTCACGTACTCTACCCGCAAGCCGGCTTCGAGTTCGATGTTCTTATTTTCGAAAACGTAATTTCCATAAGCTGCCGGAATTAATTCACCATAGTCTGCAAGTCCTCCAGCAGAAACATCCAATGGTGAGTTCAGCCCTGGAATGAACTGCATGTTGGTAGGGATGTAGCGCTTACGCAACTTCAAGCCCGTTTCAAACCGGCCATACTTCAACGGCTGTATGTAGTCAATATTCAAATCACCCACCTGCTCATCGGACAACAACTTAAATGCATCCTCGCCAGTGAACGTCGGCATTATGTTCGTAAAGAAATATTTTTCATTCTCACGATGAAAAGTGTAGTTGAAACCGATATTGAGCATTCTGCCCGGCTGGGTAAACTTATGCTGCCATGTTGCCGAAGCTGTAACGGTAGTCTTTAACTCATCTTCCAAAAACTGCCACAGACGGAATCTCTCGGTGAGATCTCCGTTGAAGAACGGCTCATCGCCCCGATCAAGGATCTTTTCGCTGCTGAATAGAGCCGACACGGCAAAGGTGTTCCATTCGTCTTTGTACCAGTCGAAGCCCGTCTTGCCAGTAGCTATGTTCGTAGTTCGGTTGCGTTTCAATTGCTGACGGATCGTATCGCCAGAATCATAATAGCGATCGGTGAACTCATTCTTGTTTAATGTCTGAGTATAAAGGTTATCTCCCTGAAGGAAGAAGTTCACTTTCTTTTTCCTGTAATTGATTGAAATGCTTGGATTGATCTTAGGTGTTACCTGGTATTGTGGACGGATCGTCGGGAAGTTCTCTTTCTTGATCCACAATGCACCGGCGCCTCCGGCGATACCGAACTTGCCATTAAACCCCTCCGACTTCTCTTTTTTGTAAATGATGTTGATAATTCCTGCGTTTCCGTTTGCGTCGAATTTTGCAGACGGGTTATTGATCACTTCAATACGTTCTATCGCCGACGCGGGAATATTGTCTAAGCTTGTCTGATTACCAAAACCAGTAAGCGCAGTTTGCTTACCATCGATGAGTACCGCGACGCGATCGCTGCCGCGTAATCTCACAGTTCCTTCCTGGCTCACCGTTACACCCGGCAGATTCTGCATGACTTGCAACAACGACCCACCGCTTTGATTGATGTTTGTCTCGGCGATGTTGAACGTCTTCTTGTCGAGTGTCTCAGCGACATCGTCGCGCTGACCCTGAACGACAACGTCATTCAGCAGCGTGGCACTTTCCAGCATTTCGATAGTGCCCAAATCAAGAAATTCACTCAGCCTTCCAACCAATGTTGACTGTGTGACGGTGGTGTATCCTACGAACGTGAGCTGTAGTGTGTAGCTACCTGGCGCGATTCCGGTAATGGTGAAACGTCCTTCATTATCGGTGATAGTTCCGGAAACAAACGCACTGTCGGTTTCCGTTTTGACGATCACATTCACGTACGGAAGCGCCACCTGGCTTGCCTTATCTTTTACGACGCCCGAAAGAGTCACTTTTGAAACTTGTGCCTTTCCCGCGAATGAGACAACAATCAGTAATACACATGCGACAAAACGAATCATATCAAAGGAGGCCTATGGTCACCTTTCAAAGGAATGGGAGGAATCTGGAGAGATTTGGGATTTTAGGATCTCTCCAAAAATTCCTGAGATCTCCCCGTTTAAGTCACTGCCAGGTAGCAGCAGCGAATGCTTGCGCCGTATGACCTGAAGGAAATGTGTCTGGGGTTCCGGTATCCGGACGTGGTGTACCAATAAAGTGTTCCATTGGAAAGCTATCGCTATTTTCTACAGATTCCATACAGAATCAGACCCTTACTTGCTCAAAATCCAGAGTAATCATGAAGACAATACTTATTCCTGTAGCGATCTTATTGGTTGTAGGCAGCGCATGTGCACAGAAGTTGAAGGAGTCGGATGTTCCCGCCGTCGTGAAGGAGTCATTCACCAAGCAGTTTGCATCGGCAAAAAATGTAAAGTGGTGGAAGATAACGGAAGCTTTTATGAGGTAAAACTGGAACGGGGTGAGAAGACGATTGTTGCACAGATAACTGCTGACGGGAAAGTTCAGAAGACCGAAGAAGAGAAAGAAGGCTCTGACGATAAGGATTAAGCGAAAAGCTTTTAATTTAATGTAAGGAAGGAAGCTTAGCAGGCTGCTATCTTTCATGCCGTCAAATGAAAATTCTACTTGTTGAGGATGAAAAGCAATTGGTGAAGGATGTTACGTCTGCACTACGACAAGAAGGCTACGTCTGTGAGGTTGCGTTCAGTGCTGCCGAAGCTTCTGATAAGATCGCCAGCTTTGAATATGATTGCATTCTCCTGGATCTGAACCTACCTGACGGGAACGGACTGAGCATTCTGGAGTCGGTTAAAGCACAGGGTAAATCGGACGGCGTGATTATTCTTACAGCCAAGAACTCTCCTGATGACAAGGTACGAGGGTTGAATCTTGGGGCAGATGATTACCTAGCTAAGCCGTTCTACATGCCCGAATTACTGGCGCGTGTTTCCGCTATCATTCGCAGGAAAAGGTTCGATGGCAATAAGGAAATTACATTTAATGAACTTGCGATCGATCTGCCTGGAAAATCTGCGACTGTTCACGGCAAGATATTGGATCTAACGCCCAGAGAGTTTTCGTTGCTGATTTTCCTGGTAGCAAATAAGAATCGCGTCGTTTCCAAGCACGCCATTGCCGAGCATCTGTCCGGTGATGACGCCGATCTGCTAGACCGATTTGATTTCATTTATAGTCACATAAAGAATTTGAAAAGAAAAATTACAGAAGCAGGTGGCCGTGACTATTTTAAAAGTGTTTATGGCCTCGGTTACAAATTCAGCGCATGAGACTATTGCAAGTTAACTTACGGGGCTCGCTTGCATTTTCGCTGATATTGGTACTTGTCAGCATACCTGTGTCATTGCTTTCCATACGAGCGCTGCTAAATGAAGAGGTTGATGAGTCAATTGCCGCTCAAGCGGAGCAATTTATTTATCACGTTAAAGGTTTCGAATATCTTGACGATCTGGAGACGGATCTGCAGGTTCTTGATAAGCTATCTTCGAATATTCACATTCAACCCTCTGATGGCCCTATCCGGGAGAACTATCGGACTCTATATCTATACGATAGCATTGACCATGAAGAAAAGCCGTTTAGACGGTTTGAGAAGAGTATCCTGATAAAAGGTAAAGCCTACAAGCTCGTGGTGCGAATGTCATTGGTTGAGAACAACGATCTGATAATGACTATTGGACTGGTTCAGTTGGCAGTTTCTTTTCTATTGGCTGCGGGACTCCTCCTGTTGAACCGATCCCTCTCGAGACGGCTTTGGAAACCGTTCTACAAAACACTAGACCACTTGAAGGCTTATGAGTTGGATAAGAATCAGTCAATGTCTAAAGAGAAATCCAAGATCACGGAATTCAATGATCTCAATACGGCGGTGATTCACCTGGTGGATCGGAACCGCGAGATCTATTTGCAACAGAAGGAGTTTATTGAAAACGCGTCACATGAACTACAGACACCCATCGCTATATTTCAAAGTAAGCTCGATTCGCTGATGCAAAGCCCTACTCTTACACAATCGGAAGCAGACACGATCATGGAACTGGAGTTAACGACCCAGCGAATGGCCCGACTCAATAAAAACCTGTTACTGCTCAGCAAGATTGACAATGACCAGTTTATGGACAAGGAAGATATCGACATCTCCGCACTAATCAACGGTCAGAGAGACTTTCTTGTGGACATGGCTGAACCAGGCGGACTCAAAATAGAAAGCTACCTTGAGAAGCTGACGATTCATGTGAACAGAGCATTGATCGAAGTTCTACTCTCCAATTTGTTCAACAACGCAATCAGGCACTCAACGAAGGAAGGAGTCATTACAATTGTAATTTCTAACCGAACAGTCAGCATTTCCAATCCTGGGCAAGGTCGGGCAGTAGACATGAACAGGATGACGCAACGGTTCAGTAAGGATAGCCGTGATTCATCGAGTACAGGTCTTGGACTTGCAATTGTGAAGAAGATATGCGACAGCGCACACTTCAACCTGGCGTATGAATTTCGTAATTCGATCCATACCTTTTCGATAACGTTTTAACCTGGAACATGCAAACCTGGATTGTCTACGCGATTTTATCGATGGTCTTCGCCGGAGTAACCGCCATTCTTGCAAAGGTGGGATTGCAAAACGTTCATGCTGATTTGGGATTGGGTGTTCGCACTGCGGTTATTTTTTTTATAATTATGGCAATCAACATCGTCGATTCCCGCTACAAAGAATTGTCATCCTTGACAACGGCTCAGGTCACCTGGCTTGTCTTGTCCGGAGTCACTATAAAGAGTATTTATAGAGAAAACCTCACGTGCACCGGCAAAACAGAAGTTATAGCAAAGTCGTTGAGGGGGAGATATAGTGCGGGTTCAAATCTGTTAACTTGTAACAATGTTCACCAGCTACCTAAAAATTGCCCTGCGCAATCTGCTGCGCAACCGGGTATACTCCGTCATTAATATTTTGGGCCTTGCTCTGGGTGTTGCCTGTTGTTTGTTACTTTCTCTATACATCCGCGACGAAATGAGCTATGACAAGCATCATAAACGAGGAAACGACTTGTATCGGATCGTCACGAATTTTCAATCTGAATTGGTTGTGGACAGAACGGGAGCTGCTTCACCGCCTATTGCAATGGCCATCAAAGAGGAGGTACCTGAAGTAGAAACAGCCGTTCGTGTTTTAAGCCCTCCTGGCGTGAGTCAATATTTCACTACAGGGGAAAAAGAAAGGATCCAAAGTCTGATCGGATACGAGGATAACCTGTTTTATGAACCTGATGGTCTCATTGCAGACTCAACGCTTTTTGATGTATTCACTTACGACTTACTGGAAGGCAATCCCCAAAAGGCATTGGTCAATGGAAATTCGGTCGTTCTCTCCGAGAACCTCGCACACAAGCTTTTCGGTGAAGAACCGGCATTAGACAAAATCATTTCTATCACTCAGGGCGGTAAGCCTGATGAATATAAGATAACGGGAGTATTCAGAGAAAAATACAACAGCCATATCAAAGCAAACTTTTTTACCTCCATGACCAGCTCTGGTCCGGCGCAATTTGTTTTGAACGAAGATGAATGGGCCGGCCAGAATTTTGTTCCTTCTTATTTGAAACTGGTGCCGGGCCATGACAAGGCTGCTGTTGAGAAAAAAATGAATGACGTTTTGATACGGCACGGCGCTGAGTCGATGCAAACGGAGGGTATTCGCAAGACCTTAAGCCTTGAACCGGTAGCAGATATCTACCTCAAGTCAGATGTGGGGCAAAGCCCGCGGATCAGGTACCTGTATGTGGTTGGGTCCATTGCACTATTTGTTTTACTTATTGCTTGTATCAACTTCATGAACTTGTCAACGGCAAAGGCGACCAGGCGGGCCACCGAAATCGGGATCCGTAAAGTGATGGGAGCATTCCGTTCCTCTCTTATCAAACAGATCTTAGGCGAAGCAATGGTCATTGTTGTTGTTGCGATCACCATCAGTTTTATGCTAATGCAATTCGCTCTTCCATTTTTTAATCAGCTGACAAACAAGAATATTTCGTTCAATACTGAAAATATCACTTTCTTTATTTTTGCGGCCATCCTTCTCACTATTGTCACGGGTCTGTTGGCAGGCAGCTATCCGGCATTTTACCTGGCATCGTTTCAGCCAGCACAGGTGCTAAAAGGAAAATTTAGTCCCGGTAGATCTTCGGGCCGGTTGCGGCAAACCTTGGTTGTGTTTCAATTTATGATTGCCATTGTGTTGGTATGTGGAGTATTTATCATCTCACGCCAATTGGATTTTGTAATGGAGAAAAACCTGGGTTTTGACACGGAAGCCAAAATAGTATTACCCCTTCGCACCGATGAGGCACATAGACAATATGAAGCGTTGAAAAAGGAGCTTGCCAGGAGCAGTCGTGTTGAGGAGGTTTCGGGGTCGTCCTATATTCCAGGAACACCATTATTCAGAGACTTTTATTTTTACCCGGATGGAGGCAGTATGGACAAGGCGGTTGATATCAGTCGCAACGTCGTAGATGCCGGATACCTGGAGCTATTCAAAATGAAGTTGATTGCAGGGCGGTCCTTTACGAACAACCGCGAAATGGATAGTGACCATAAATTGATTTTAAACCGCACGGCAGTTTCCAGGCTTGGGTTTATACCTGAAAAAATCGTAGGCCAAAACCTGCATTTCGACTGGCTAGGTGAAAAGTATGACTTTCAAGTGATTGGAGTAATGGAAGATTTTCATCAGAATTCCCTTCATGAGAAAATTAAACCAACCTTGTTTGAAATGGAGGACGACCTCGGACGGTATGACTATGTGATTGCGTCCGTTTCTTCTGCCAATTTTGAACAGACGGTAACGACGATTGAACAGACCTGGAAGTCACTAATCCATGATACGCCTTTCGAGTATTCTTTCCTGGATCAAACAATTCAGAAGCAGTACGATGAGGACCGGCGGGTCTCCAAAATCATTTCCGGTTTTGGGATCATCGCCATGATCATTTGTGCCTTAGGCTTGTATGGTCTGTCATCCTATATGGCAGAGCGAAGATTTAAGGAAATTGGAATTCGCAAAGTAATGGGCGCAAGCGTACAGCAGATTGTTGCGATGATGTCCACTGAATTTGTGAGATTGATTTTGATTGCATTTGTCATTGCTGGTCCTGTGGCTTATTACGGAATGAGCAAATGGCTGGAAGGATTTGCTTACAAGGTTTCAATAGGATGGTTCGTATTCGTATTGGCAGGATTAGTATCATTGGCCATAGCTTTGATCACCGTCAGTTTTGAATCCATTAAATCGGCAATGGGAAATCCCATTGATAGTCTGCGAGGCGAATGAGAAGTGTTCGGTAGATCACGAAAACTGATACCTTCGATAGTATGATTAGACAATCACTTAGTCACTTTGAGAATGCCATTCATCATACGCCAGTGCCCGGGAAAGGTGCAGACGAATGGGTAATCTCCGGCTATTGCCGGTAGTTGGACAGTAAGGACGAACTTATCACCTGGATTGACCAACGGTGTCGCGGCCAAAACTTCCGGCATCCTGGGAACATAGGCCATCTGCGCACCATTTGGATCTTGCGCCAGCTGGTCGGCCGCAGCTCCTACTTTGTCCATTGTATTAGGTTTGATTAGTACCAGGTTGTGTTGCATAAAATCAACATTTTGCAAAACAATCTGTATTGTCGAACCGGCCTTTGCAGTTACTAAAGTCTTATCGTACTTCATGACATCTTTTACCGTACTTAGATTGATCACTTGATCGATTTTGACATTCTGGGCCTTAGCCGGCGTTGTCTCTTCCCGAAGCGTTTCCAGCTTTGCATTCGTCAGGCTGGCCCGAAGCACGAAGATCGTGTCGGGGTAATTAAAAATTCGTTCGGATCCTTTGCGCAAGTCCAGGCCAACCCGCAACGGTACATCGAGGTCTTTCTTAAAGAGACCTGGCACCTTCGCTGAAACACTTTCTTTGTCATTTAGAAAGAGGCGCATTGTTCCATCCTTTTGCAATCCTGCTTTAAAGGTGAATTTGACAGGAACGGGATCTGATGTCACCACCTGATAAGATTTTCCATTCTGATTTACCTGGTAGTACAACTTGTCATCGAGTATGTACACGCCGTATCCATTTCTCTGGTTTCCCTGAGCTGCGATCATTCCGGAGAATGGAGACAGTGCCTGGCCCGCCGGTCGGGGCGATCTTTCAATTTCCCCTGAGATCATGATCTCCCGTTCCTCAATTTCAGGCATTTCATTAGGCTGTTGTCTGCCAAAAGTCCTTCTCAACGTGATGGTATTTAACCGCGGTCCGAATGCCAGGCGCTGCGGGAGTGATGCTGCAATCAACGGAGGATTGTTGTCCAGCCCCCGGCTATGAAAGGCGGCCTGAAAGGATTCGCTGTTCAAGTTGCTCGCGATAATCAGCGCATGACGCAGCCATGTATCCGTTACATTTTCTTCACGGCCGGCCATGTCCACGAGCAGGTCACCCATGGATGGCAATGGCTGCATATCGGTCATTGCCAATACGGAAGCAAGCCGAACCCGCAGATCAGTATCTTCAAAGGTGTGTGCCTTCACCATTTCCTCGTAGGTAGCTTCAGTTTTCGGCAGCACCTCAATAGCTGCCCTGCGTACTCCGGCTGATGGATGACGAAGAGCCTCGAGCGCTACTTTCGTTGCTTCCTCGTTGGAACCGTCCAGGGAATTTAAGCCATGCATGGTCCACAGTGCATGAATAGCAGGAGCGTTGATGCCGGCACCATCCAATTCCTGATTGTGAACGATCTTGTATAAGGCTGGTAATACGGATTGATCTTTTTTCTCAACCAGCAGCCGTTGAGCAGTTGTGCGCCAGAACATGTTATCATTGGACAGGGCTTTCACCAGTTCATCGGAATCGTCCTTGTCAAGCTTCTGATTATTCTTTCGATCGTTTTTCTTGTAGGCCAGGCGATAGATGCGTCCACGTTCGTGATCTCTTAGAGGGTTGATGTAAGCATTGCCAGGCCCATTCACGGCGTCCAAGCCCGAAGATGTCACAGTGGGCGTAGGATTATGCTGGATTATGAAGTTATACCAGTCTGCGATCCAGAGAGCACCATCTGGTCCGACTTCCGCCTGGATGGGACCCGCCCATTCGTCCGCGCTCACTAACATGTTCCATCCGTCGCCGTCTTCCATGAAGCCGGAGCCGCTTTGCTTCACAACGGTCCGGTGAATCAGCCTGCCTGTCGGTTCTGTTACGAAAGCAATCCTGTTCCAGTACTCCTTCGGGAAGGCCCTGGCTGTGTAGAGACTGTGACCCGCGGCGGACGTGAATCCACCGTGCACATCCACCTGCCGAAGATTTTTAGTGGCCACGTGCATACCGTAGTGCGCATCGATCTTCAGTACGCCATCCTCCCGCAGGTTCGCTTTATCAAAGTATCGTTTGGGCATTCCAAAGAAGGCACTGTGCGTATTGTTGGCGGTTGAAACGAAGACATCGAATTCCTCCGAGAAGCCAAGACCCCACGTGTTATTGCTGGTGCGTGACAAAAACTCCAGGCTGCCACCTGGCGAAAAGCGGTATACGCCATTACCAAATATTAACGAATCGTTTGCGCTGACGCCCTTGAACCCTGAATAACCGACAACTCCCCAAATCTTATTGTCCAGGCCGTAACGGAGATTGGAAGCCTGCGCATGAGTATCGCGCTTGCCCCATCCTGTAATTAGTGTTGTTCGCTCGTCGGCCTTGTCATCGCCATCGGTGTCTTTCAGGAACATAAATGAAGGGGCCATGCTTACGATGATTCCCCCATCATAGAACACAAAACTAGTCGGGATGTTAAGTTTGTCGGCGAAGAGTGTAATCTTGTCTGCCTTGCCATCCTCATCAGTATCTTCGAGTATCTTGATCCGGTCGTCGCCTACGTCGTCGTCTTTGATCTCATTGGGATAATCAACCGTTTCGATAATCCACAGCCTTCCCTTTTCGTCCCAGTTCATGAATATAGGCTTCACGATATCGGGTTCCGAAGCAAATAATTGCAGTTCAAAGTCAACCGGTACTTGAGTGAGCGACATGGATTGTTCCGGGGTCAGCGGCTCCTGAACTTTCGGCGCGGGATCCCGCCGCTCGTAGTTTGGCACCGGGCCGTCGGTGTATTTGGGGTCGGCAACTAGATATTTGTTCTTCCTGGCAACGGCGGTTTCACCTACGGCCCAAAGGATGCCATTATGGACAAGGTCCAGGAAGCCCGGATTGGTAAACGTATTCTCATCGTGGCCGTACGCCGTATAAAATACTCTCCCTTCTCCGTACGACCGCACCCAGGTGTAGGGTTCGTGGTGATCGCCGTCCACTCTCTCCGAAAGTACTTCAATATTGGTGCTGACCTTGTCGTGCACATAAGTTTCATCGAGTGTTGTGAAAGGCGTGATGCCGTTCATTACGGGGTGATCCGGCTTTATGATTACGGCTGGAAATGAATCGTACTTATGGCTCTTAAACTGTCCGCCAATTAGTTCGACAACTTCAGGGGAGTTACGAAAGCACCAGGATGCGGAATGCAGCGGAACAAATCCCTTTCCGCCTTTAACAAAGCTCAATAACGCCTTCTCTTGTTGGGAAGTGATGCTATCGTGATTAGCGTAGAGGATCAGGCCATCATAGCCGGCCAGGTTTACGTCATTCAAATCATCAGGGTCTGTCGTGAAGGTGATATTGATGCCCTGTTTGAAGTACTCTTTCAACAAAACATCCGCCAGACGTTCGGAGTTGTGGCCGCGGTTGTTCTTATGTCCAAGAAAAAGGATTTCCAGCCGCCTTGGCCTGTCACTGCCTACCTGGCAGGAAACGATGCAGAAAATCACAAGTCCGGTGAGGATCCATATAGATTTTTTCCTTAAGTCCATCGGCGTTATTCGTAAGTCAAGACAGAGATTTAAGTGTTAAGTATACAATTATTAGCGCAAGGCGGCAAGCATCGTTTGCGAAAACGACGTCACTATTTTGCCGCCGGCATTTACAGTGTGTTTCTTAAGATTTCTTACCAACCTGAGAACGCTTGATAGTTGTAGCTCTTTTACCGATATTTAATATAAATGTATCCTGAACACTTAATTGTTGTTCTATGGTTTCAAAAGGTGCGATACGCTGGTCGGTTTGAGCGGGATTATAATTTGAGACTTGAAATGCCGTTTACAAAACTGTAATTGAAATGAATCAAAAAGAAGTGATTTTGGCTACTCTATTTTGCATGGCAACCTGCATCGCACTTGGCCAGACCAGTATGATTGCTCCGCAAGGTTTTGACTCGGTGCAGGATAAAATCCAACATGGAAAAATTGACACCATATCTTACTCATCCACCACTGTTGGTGTAAAGAGGAAAGCGATCGTTTACACGCCGCCCGGCTTCGTGAGCGGCAAAAAGTATCCCGTTCTTTATCTTCTACACGGTATCGGCGGCGATAAGAAGGAATGGCTGACGAATGGCCAGCCGCAGGTCATCCTCGATAATCTCTACGCGAGCGGCAAACTGGAGTCGATGGTCGTGGTCATGCCCAACGGTCGGGCGATGAAGGACGACAGGGCAGGTGGGAATGTCTTCGACAGTGTCAGAGTTCAGGCATTTGCCGTTTTTGAGAAGGACCTTATCAATGACCTCATCCCGTATATCGAAAAGAAATATTCTGTTTACAGAGACCGGGAACACCGTGCAGTTGCCGGACTTTCAATGGGCGGGGGCCAGTCCCTTAACTTTGGACTTGGCAACCTTGACAGGTTTGCGTGGGTGGGCGGGTTCTCTTCAGCGCCCAACACAAAGGCCCCTGAACAGTTGATTCCAGATCCCGCTGTGGCAAAGTCGAAACTAAAGTTATTATGGATCTCGTGTGGTGACGCCGATGGATTAATGTCGTTCAGTAAGCGAACACATGATTATCTGTTTCAAAAAGGCATACCTCACATATTTTATATTGAACCTGGTGGACATGATTTTAAGGTTTGGAAGAACGACCTATATATGTTCAGTCAGCTTCTGTTCAAACCTTTGGACGCTTCACTATTTGCTTCGTATACTGTTCTTGGTGTTCCAGCATCAACCAATGTTCGCTCTGCGAAATATCCACAAATACTACCAGACAACTCAGTGATGTTTCGCGTGAATGCACCCGGCGCTCAGAAAGTACAGGTCGATCTCGCGAAGAAGTACGACATGGTGAAGGGAGATGATGGATACTGGACAACTACAACAGATACTGTAAGTGAAGGTTTTCATTACTATTCTTTGATAATCGACGGGGTGGCAATTGCGGACCCGGCAAGTGAGACCTTTTATGGAATGGGAAGGATGGCATCAGGAATAGAAATCCCATCGAAGAACGGAGATTTTTATGCATTGAAGGACGTGCCCCACGGCCATATCACGATGGAGCGTTATAACTCCACGTTTGGTGCACGAAGAGAATTTCGTATTTACACTCCACCCGGATATGAGAAGGGCACAAACGAAAAGTATCCGGTGTTGTACTTGTTACATGGAGGAGGGGAAGACGAACGTGGCTGGGGAGAGCAGGGGCGAACGGACCTGATTCTCGACAATCTCATTGCACAAAACCTGGCGAAACCAATGTTAATCGTAATGGTTGATGGCAATGTAGGTACCGGTGGGCTGGCTAACTTTGGAGAACGTTCGCTTCAATCATTTGAGACGGAACTCAAGCAATTTGTTATCCCGTTCGTCGAAAAGAATTATAGAACTGAGACAGATCCAAAGAACCGTGCGTTAGCCGGCCTGTCTATGGGGGGTCTTCAAACACTTTACACAGGCATAAAGAATAATAACATGTTCTCGTATCTCGGAGTTTTTAGTTCAGGCTGGTTTGCAAATCGTACGGAGTTATCAGATCCGCAATATTCGTTCATGAAAGAGCATGCGACCGAAATAAATCGTAATATAAAGTCGTTATGGATTTCGATGGGTGGTAAAGAAGATATCGCGTATGCGAACTGCAAGGTCATGCTATCGAAGTTCGACGAAATGAACATTAAGTACTCTTACAGCGAATATCCTGGTGGTCACGCATGGCCGGTTTGGCGACATGATCTGTATATGTTTGCTCAGCAGTTATTTAAGTGATGACCACTCAACTATTTCTGATACTCAATTTTTGCCACACGCCAGACAAACTCCCCCGCATCTGTTTTCACTGTAGCTGTATCACCGACTTCTTTTTTCATCAGCGCACCTGCCATAGGTGAGTCTATAGAGATATAATCTTTGGTATAAAAAATCTCATCGTAGCCGACTATACGGAAGCGTTTGTGTTCGCCTTTGTCATTTTCAATTTCCACCCAGGCTCCAAACATTACTTTGCCTTCCTGGAAGGGCGAATAATTCACGACTTTCAAATCATCAATACGTCCGCGTAGATAGAGAACGCGCCAGTCAATTTCCCTCAGGCGTTTTTTATTGTAATGATAGTCCGCATTTTCAGAACGATCTCCGAGGCTTGCGGCCCAGGATACCTTTTGGGTGGTGTCAGGTCGTTCAACCCGCCACAGGTGATCCAACTCGGCTTTTAGCTTTTCTAAACCTTCCGGGGTAACTAAGAGCGTTTTCATGTTACTTGATCGAGCCGCTCATTTCGTAGCCGGCCGGAATTCTATCAATCCTTTTTCTTTTATCATTGCCTCGACATCTTCCAGGCGCGACGGTACAAAGGCGCTCAGATTTTCAACACCATCTGAAGTTACCAGTGCCACATCTTCAATTCTTATGTATAGCCTTTCTTCATGGATCCAAATCATTGGGTCGATTGTGAATATCATTCCCGGTTGCAGTTTCATCCCATGTATTTTCCCTACGTCGTGGACGGCCATGCCTACCGGGTGTTGAAAATGGCCGCGGAACTTCACGCCCTCTTCCACTGCTTTCAGGTGTGCGGGTTTTACAAACTTCGTCGAGGTTAGGTATTGTTTCATGTCCGCCGCCGCGCCATCCAGCACTTCGTCGGACGTGACGCCGGGTTTAATGTATTTAAAGAGTGCATCGCGATAAGCAACAATAAAATTATACAATTCTCTTTGTTCACTGGTGAACTTGCCGTTGACTGGCCAGATACGGGTTACATCGCTGGTGTAATATTGAAAGTCCGGTGCGTAGTCCATTAGCACCAAGTCTCCGTCTTTCATGATGTCAGCCTTGTGAAAGTAATGCCCCATATATGCGTTGGTTCCCCCTCCAATAATCGACGGATAACCGTCGCCACGGGACTTGTGTAAATAGAAGATATACTTAGCAGCAGCGTCTAACTGGTATTCAAAGACACCTGGTTGCGTTGACCTCATTGCTTCCATCAATCCCATTCCTGCTATCTGAGTCGCCTTTCGGATCAATTCAATTTCTTTTGGGCTTTTGATAACCCGCAGCCCATCGAGTATCGGCGACAGATCGCGGATCTCAAACTGGGGTAGCCTTTCGCTGAGCTTGCGTATAAATAACGCCTCTTTTGCCGGTTGTCCATCCCAGGGATCGGAAGCAGTTCGCGCCTGGGCGTAAAGTAATTCGTCGCGGCTGTCGTTGCCAATTTCTGCAGGACTGAATTCGGTATAAAGTAGTGGCGCGGGTGGCCTGATCAACCCCGTGCTTACGAGGTCGGCTGAAAGGAACTCAATGCCTTTCACGTGTTCGATGCCGGTAAGCTGTTTTACTAATTCGGCGTCTTCGGCAGATAACACTTTCCCCTGGCCTCGTTCAACTCCTTCATCGCGGTGCGGCAAGTATAGAGTCGATTGCCTGTTCTTGCTATTCAGTAACAGGTATGCATGCGCTGTCTCAAGCCCCGTAAGGTAGTAGAACGTATTTGACTGACGGAAAACTGTAAAGCCCGGGATACCGGCGGCGCCCTGTATTACCGCGATGGCATTTGTACCAATAGCATTAAAGATCTTTCCTCGCCGCCCGGCAAATTCTTCCCGGGAAAAATCAGTCTGATAGTGATGGTTATTCTGGGCAATGGCGCCAATTGCCGCACAAAGCAGTAATATCACATGCGCGAGTTGTCTCTTCATAGGTAGGTGGGTGCAAACTGACTAAAGATAATCGTTTTGGACTACCGATATTTGCACCTGCTGAGAAGGCGAATGGTGTAACTTTGTCGGGTTGTCAACTCACATCCCCTAGCCTTATGTGTTTTTCTGCAAGTGCGAGTTTTGGTGCCGGCGCTGTTCTTGCGGTCGTCGGTGTTGTATCGGTAAAACAAGTTCGGGATCCCTCGCAACTTGCGTTCGCCAGCCTTCCTGTCCTTTTTTCAATTCAACAGATAACAGAAGGAGTGTTATGGATTTCTCTGCCGGACCCGGCGGCATCGGTTACGCAACACAATGCGACCTATCTATTCCTGTTTTTTGCACAGGTTGTTTGGCCGGCGTTAGTTCCCATTTCCATACTGTTGCTACAAAAAGAAAGTAGAAACAAGACAATACTCAAAATATTCGCAGGAATAGGTGTTAGCATTTCCGCGTTCCTGATATACCTGCTTCTTACATTCCATGTCGAAGCTAAAATTGAAGGCCAACATATTTTTTACTTTCAAGATTACCCTCGCGCATTGCGCATTCCTGGAGCAGCGCTTTACGTTTTGGCGACCATCGCACCTCTATTTTTCTCGCAAGTAAAAAGAATGTGGGTATTGGGGTCGCTCATAGCAGTATCCTATCTCCTCACCGAAATATTTTACACTCATTACGTCCTGTCCGTTTGGTGTTTTTTCGCCGCTGTGATCAGCATCGTGGTATTGGTGCTCATGCGGAACGTCCGCCGTGATTCCGTTAACGCTTAATTATAGTGCTGCGGATATTTATGATCTAGTTTATCCCAACCCTCTTCCGCTCCTCGTCTTGTGCATTGCGTTTGCGCATAGCCTCTCCAGTCTTGCCAATGTTGTAAGTAAAATTGAGCCGTATGAAACGGGTTTCGGCGTGATAATAATAATGCATATCAAACCCAGGGTACACCACATCACTCCGTACCCGGTTGGTATAGAAAATATCAGTAATATTTAAACGGAGTGAGCCTTTTTTGCCGAATACCTTTTTTTGCAGTCCCACATTTACTGAACCTAGTGCGCGGGTTTGGACAATGCCCAACACATTCGGTGCGTTGTACACCGTTGTAATTTCGCCAGTCAGATCCCACGGTAACGTTATGGTTTGCGTAATGGTGGCCATGCCACTGAATTTGCCAACGTTATAAACTTCATCCAGGAGCTGTGTTTTAAAACGATTGTAAAATAAATTGATGTTGCTATTGACCGTCCAATCCTTGTTGATCCTTATGGGGGCGCTTACAGTAAGGTAATAGTTTTGGAGTGTGTGAAAATTTTCTTTGATGGCATGTTCAGACACTCTGTCTTCGTTAACGAGTATAAGAAACGCCATATATTGTGAAGTAGTACTGGAACCGAGGTTGATAGCAAAATCCTTTGCGATCGTCTGTGAGAATTGAAAGTTATGTGTGAACTGCGGGAGCAATGCAGGGTTTCCCCTCTGGCTGGCGAACGGATCGAAGTAGAAGACATAGGGGTACAGATCGTTGTAGGCAGGCCGGTCAATTCTATAACTGTAAGCAAAACCAAATTGATAATTTTCTCGCAGGCTGCGATTAAGACTGACGTTTGGAAATACCCTGAAATAGTCTCGCTCGATTGATAGGTGAGTCCTTCTCGAAAAACCGTCATAGTGAGTCTGCTCGGCCCGCAGCCCGAGCTGGGTATCAAATCCCAATAGTTTGGCTTTCATGATAACATAGCCAGCCCCTACCTCTTCCGTATAGTCGAAGTTGGTAGATTTGGTCAAGTCTGTTTCAAATTGACCAGTATCCAATCGGCCCACGGACGCATGTATCCTATGCCCGGATGGGAACGGATCTGCCGGAATAAAACGTAACCGTAAATTGAAAGGTGAGTGATATTGATGATTTCGGCGTAATCAATCTGGCCGTTTACCAAATAGGAGAGAGCAGCCTGGTCCGGATATAAGATCTTGACTTCTGTTGAGCTGAGATAATAGGGCATTTTAAGGCCCAGCATGATCAGGAAGGGCAAAAAATGAAAACTATAGCTGATGAGCGGTTTAGGATTCTCAAATACGGCATCAAAGTAAATAACGAGCAGCGGGCCATAAAGCAGGGCGAAGAGTAACGTTGACCCGTAGAGCTCAGGAACACGATAAATGTAATTCGTCCAGAAAAGGCAGGACGCCAATAAACCGAGGGATTGTAAAAGGAGATAGAGGCCGAGAGCCTTAGATGCCCGGTTATTCAGGCGGGGTACGACGATTAATTTGATAGAAAAGAATAATCCGATAAACGAAAGCCCGATAAACAAAAGCCCGATAAACAAGAAATTCCAAAAATTCAGGACGATTTCGGGCAGTTCCTTCATGATAGATGCCCAATTTCCAGAAAAAGGAACACTCGAACTAACGGCACTCTCGTTTTTTCGCGCATTTGAAGGCAGAATGGTTTAACCCGATAAGATCTTACCACTTTCGTTTCGCTAGGTCGCTCCCGAAAAATGACAAAGTTAAAAAAGTGACATAGATCACTTTTTGTGACAACCAGGCGATTCAGAGTACCAAAATGTTTGGAAAAACTTTATATAGTTATTACTTTTTTAAACTCATAAGATATAGACATGACGAAAAGTAAAGTACTCCGAATGGACAACATCGGCATCGTTGTCGAAGACCTCAAATCTGCTATCGCCTTTTTTGTCGAGCTCGGCCTGGAGCTTGAAAACGAGATGACCGTCGAGGGACAATGGGTTGACCGCGTTGTCGGGTTAAACGGCGTTCGCACCGACATCGCCATGATGCGAACCCCGGATGGTCACGGGAAGCTTGAGCTGATGAAGTTCCAGAAGCCAACCGCTACCACCACTGAGGTGAACGTGCAGGTGAACACATTGGGTATACGCCGTATCATGTTCGCTGTTAAGGATCTCGACGACGTCGTTGCACGCCTGCAGAAGCGTGGGGCCAAACTCCTTGGAGGGGTAGAAAAGTTCGTGGACATGAACCAGGTCGGCTACCGACTCGGCTACCTCCGCGGCCCCGAGGGCATTATTTTTGGCCTGGCCGAGCAAATAGGTAATAGATCAACAGCGGATGTTAAGAAATCAAAAAAATCTGAAGTACAGATGGACAACGTTCTCATTGTTGTCGACGATCTCGAGGCAGCCAAGTCATTCTTCACCGAATTGGGTCTCGACCCCGAGGGTGAGACTAACGTCGAAGGACCTGAGGTTGGCAGCTTGATCGGACTCAAGGATGTGCGGGCCACCCTCTCGGTGCTGCGGACTCCCGATGGACACGGTCGCATCGAGCTGGACAAATTCCACACACCCAAGGCGATCGGATCTGTGTCCGTGGCCGCGCCGTCCAACACGCTGGGCATCCGGCGCGTGATGTTCGCAGTCGATGACATCGACGATGCCGTTGCGCGCTTGCTCGCCCACGGGGCCGAACTCATGGGCGAAGTGGTTCAGTACGAGGACACGTACCGGCTCTGCTACCTCCGCGGGCCCGAAGGGATTATCGTTGGGCTGGCCGAGGAACTCGGGTAATAAATCGGGATTAGCAGGCAGGCCGATGCTTTAACAACGCTCCTGCCTGGTCTCTTGCTTCCGACGGGTCAACGCACTATTTTGAAATGGTAATCGGCGAATTTTATAAAGCACGTCCAATCGTAGAGCGTAAGGTTGTGTTCGCCTGCTCGATTGTGATAAGCGATCGGAGACTGAATAATCGGGTTGTCTATGCCAGGCGGCACTTTCGGGAGCGACGACTTTAGTCCATATAATAAAAAAACAGGCTCTGCATTCTTTAACGAAAGGAATGTTCCTTTCGGATCGGCCCACAAGTCCTCCGATGCGTTCGTTGCATAGACGGGTCGTGGTGCGATCAATGATATCAGCATGTGCTGATCAACGGGAAGCAGGTTTTCCTTGTTATTGAACATTTTGTAATTGTTGTTAAACCAATGTGGAAAAGCTGCATTGATGACAGCTATTCTTTCTCCAAATTGCCGGCGTGCCAATGCCGCGCCGGTATTTCCGGAGCAATTCGTGACGCAGATTGCAAAACGCTCGTCCTGCGCTGCGGCCCACAACGATGCTTTACCACCACGGGAATGACCTCCCAAAACAACTTTTTTTCTATCGATCAATAGATCCTTTTGGAAATAATCCATTACACGGCTAGCGCCCCAGGCCCACGCACCTATAGCACGCATGCCGTTGTCTGCTTCCAGTTGTTCGGGATACAATTGCAGGACTCCGTCCATAAACAGATCCTTGTTGTCCGGCGCAAGATCATCGACATGGAATGCAGCGATAGCATAGCCCGAGTCAACAACTACTTCTGCTGGCCAGAAATCACTTTTTGTGATCCGTGCCGGATCCATGTTGTCTTTGCTTCGGTTGTTGATTAAAACAAACGCTGGAACCGGCTTTGCAGCGTTGTTCGGGACGAAAAGAACGAGGTTTATTTTAATCGACTTTCTTTGATTGAATACTTCTATCAGGACCTCTTTTAAATACGCCTTTCCGTCCATACTCGTCTTGCTCTCGTTCACAATCGAATATCTGATGCTATCATATGCCTTTGGCATCTGGCCATAAATATTGTTCTCGAATAGGGTCAGGATTTCACCTCGTCTGATTTGTTCCCAGTCCTCCTTGTTACGAACTAATTTGCCGGTAGTTGTTTTCAGAGCATCAGGCAGCAGATAGCCCGGAACTTTTGACTCATCGTAATTAGGGTGAAAGTCTTGTGCTTGTAGAGATGAATGACAGACTAGAAAAAGGAAGGGGATAATTAGGGCTTTCATATCGGACAGTCCATCTCGAGGATTTTCTTGTACTCCTTTTCTTTTACAGAACCAACCGACAATCGCGACAACCGCACCAGGTCCATGCTTTTCAACTCGGGCTCCGATTTGATCTCAGCTAATGTCACAGGCCTTTTCATGGCTCGAACGGGTTTAAGGTCGACGACTACCCAGTTGGCGTCGATTGTCGTGGGATCCTGGTATGATTCCTTCACGACTTCAGCAATGCCAACAATTGACAGCCCCTCATTACTGTGGTAGAAAAATACATGATCGCCCTTCCTCATAGACCTCAGGTTATTCCGCGCGCCGTAGTTGCGCACGCCATCCCAGAACGTTATTCCGTCGTTGACAAACTTCTCCCAACTGTACTTAAACGGTTCAGACTTTACGAGCCAATAATTCATGTAGCGATTAATTGATCAGCGAAAGTTAAAAAATGCCGGAGTAAATCCCGCCGCTCAAATCGATTTGAGAATGGTCGAATACTCACCGCACACCCACAGCCTTCACCAACTCATTAAGATACACTTCAATATTATCGTAATCCTTATCGATCGTGCGCTTGCACGCATCCGAAGCATCACTTGAATTCAGGTTATGGGCTTTCTCCCACGCGTCGGGCATACCATCCCGGTCTTTATCAGCACCAGGCTTCTGCGATGCAAGCGCTGGCCACCCACCGACATCGTTTTGCGAGTCGATGATACCGTTTTTGTTTTTTCCTGAAACGGAATTGCCGCTTTTCACCTCGGCAACAATGCGCGCATCTACAGCATCGCGGCGGTGACTTACGCCTGCATAGGCCAGGACCGCTTCATATGACTTTGCCGCAGGCTCCGCTGTCATGGTCTCGACCGCATACGGATTTTCAACAAACGTGGAATCCGCGTGGTCGGCCTTCACACCCAGCCTGTTGTTTTTCGACACTTCCTCATTTCCTTCCATGAAATTTCCGTCGAGATAAAATTTACCCAATGGAGAAGAAGGGTTTACGAATTGGGTGTTCCTGGACTTCTTCGAAGCGGGACCCGGCTTATAGTAGTTGTTCACCATATTATAGCGGCCTTTCTCACCGCCATACGTATTGTTCTGCATCCAGTTGTAAACAACGTTGTTTCGGAAGTCGACCAGTTCATCGGGACCATTCGGTGTAGTGGACGATCCGCTGAAGCGTGGCAGCCGACTGTTATGACTGGCAAGGAGATTATGATGATAGGTCGCTTTTTTTCCGCCCCAGATACCTCCGTAACCATGCTCGCCTTTCGTGTGTGCAGAGCTGTTCAGGCTTTCGGAAATAATACACCACTGTAGTGTGAAATTGCTGTTGTTGTAAAATGATGCACATTCATCAACAGACCAGCTCATAGAGCAATGGTCGACGATGATATTGTTACGCCCCTTCGTTCCGGAAATAGCATCACCCTCATATTTTTTTTCATCTCCCAAACGGAAGCGTATAAACCGAATGATGACGTTATCTGCATTGATATTAACAGAATAGTTCTTAATGCAGATGCCATCGCCGGCCGCGGATTGACCTGCAACAGTCACGTTGCCGGAGTTGATATTCAGCGGCGAAGCCAGTTCGATAGTCCCTGACAAAGAAAAAACAATGATGCGTGGGCCCTTTTCCTGGATGGCTTTTCGCAAGCTCCCCGGTCCATCGTCGTTCAGGTTATTGACGATAACAACTTTTCCTCCTCTTCCTCCCGTCGCATATTTTCCAAAACCTTCGGCGCCGGGAAAGGCAATGGGCATGTTCTGCGACTGACCTGTTAAAGAGAGAACTGTCAACAGTGACAGAGCGATCACAACAAACCTCAACTTCTTAAACATGCGGGGCTTTTTTAAAAATAGACTTGATCACAACTTCAATGCCACTTTGGAAGGATTGGGAAAAGTGTGAAGTCACTTCATACTTTTCCCAATTTCCATTCATCTGCTATTGCAGCCAGCGGGGGTCGCCAATGGTCTTGTCCTTCAGGGTTTGATCGGACAATTTGAAATTTCCATTGGCAGCATCGGTAAATCCGGGATCTAACGTGCTATGCGTTCCTGAATTATCAATTTTAAGGTTGGCGATCGCGGGCGCTTCAAAAGCTGCATCGTAAAAGCGCTGCGCGTTGAAGTAGTTGTTGTTAAGAAACGTGGGTTGTGTCGTGGCAGCCTGATTGATGTAAAATCCCGTCGATCCGGCGATGAGTGTATTCTTAACGCTCAACACATTATTGACGAAACGCACGTACAATATCCGGCGCGTACTGGTCACGTTGTTAGACACACCATAAAGTGTACAACGATCGATCGAAACATTGGCCGTTTTGCCCGTTCCGGTAAATCCCGCTGCGGCATCCATCCGTATGAAATCACGACCCGGTGCGCAGTTGTCGAACGTGCTGTTGGTAATGGTCAAGCCAGCCACGTAAGTGTTCCTGAAGTCGATGAAGTCACCTCCGCTGGTGAGGATATCTGTGAACACACTGTTGTCAATGCTGATGGCAGTCACTGTCGAGGCTACATTACCAGCCAGGAGCGAGCGCGCAAAATCATGAATGTTGCATCCGCTGATGGTGAGCGCGCTGTATGTCACAGCAGCCGAGTTGAAGCGGAGCGCGTCAGTCAGCGTAGCGTCGCCGTCGATGTCAAGGTCCCGTAGTTCCACCTCGGTTGCACCTGCTTCGACGCTGAACTGCACGTGGATCTTCGGTTTGTTGTTCGGATACAGTCCCTTGAGGGAAATCGCCTTGTTTAGGACGATGTTGCCTATGAACACGGTATAGTCACCCGGGAACAACACAAACGCATCGCCCGGTTGTGCTGCGGCGACGATGGCATTCAGGTCGTCTTCCGGGTGTACGGCAATAGCGTTGCCGAGGTCGATCAATGTTCTGAACCCAACGGCACCACGGTGCTTCGTCCCCTTTTTCAATTGTACAACGTAATCCGTTTCGCCTGTTAACCCGGTTACCGTAGCTGCCCCGGCAGTCTTTTCTGAATCTGTGATGGTGCGCTCGGTATTCCCGGGGGTAATAACCAGGTGACTTACGTCGCTATTCGCGGGCCAGCGTACTGTTGCCTCCGTTGCGGCAATGTCCGCATCTTGCAATGGAAGGAAAATATTTTCCTGTGCAGTCGTGATCGAAACAGCCATCCATTTGGAGTCAGCCACACCATCGGCGCTCACACCTTTCACCCTCGCCGAATAAAGCGTTTCACCATCGAACGCCCGTTGGTAAGGGATCTGTTCGGCGGTTACGGTAGCGCTGTGAATGATGGTTTTGAATTCGAGGTTGTCCTCACTGAACTCAACCACGTAGTGATCGGCATCGGCGCGGGTGATCCACGTCAGCTCGATCGTTGTCAGGTTGCGTACTCTTGCCGTCAGACCAGTGGGCGACAGTACCCGCTGCAGTTCAAGTTCTTCGACGATAGGGTCGATCTTGTCTTCGCAGGCAAAGAACCCGAAAGAAAGCGTCCCAACCAGGAGAGCGATATATAGAATTTTATTTTTCATAGTTGTTGCGGATTAATAGCCATAATCATTTGCCAGCTGTCCGTTGCTTCCATCCAGGAATATCTGCCAGATAGGCCAGTATTGTCTCGTGTTTGGATCCTGTGCATATATGGTCTCGATCTTCGTGTTGGTCAGGTTAGCAGCACTTACGTAAACCACATTGGAATCGAACTCTGCACTTTTATCAGCGGATTCTCCGCGGTTAAGACCATATATTACCAGCGACTCCCCATCGGCGGCATATTCGAAATACAGTTTTTGGGGCACATCGGCATATTCACCCGTTCTGTCTCTCAGCGCATACATCTTTGCCTTGGCCTCATCAAGTTTCGTTTTCAGGAGGTTCCACCGGATGAGTGCCTGCTTGCGTTCAAATTCACCACTGAACTCAAACTTCTGCTCGTTTACAATTCCGTTGAACATCGCGTCTTTCGAATTGAGGGCGTTTACATAATCCTCCACTTTCGTAGCGTGGTCGCCAGCTTTGAATGCTCTCTTCCTGATCTCCTTCAAATACGGTGCAGCAGCAGTAGGGCCTTCCAATTCGTTGGCCGCTTCAGCCGCCATCAGGAGTATCTCCGCGTAACGCATATAGATCTTGTTAACTCCATCGTCGTTGGTGGAAGTGACATACCGGTCCATCCACTCATACCTGTATTTACCGAAGTACCAGGTGTTCAGTGTGACCAACTCCTGTTTAGCCGTTCCGCTTACTGCAGTTCCCCAACGGTAGGGCACGCAGCTAACATCACGCCTGGTATCACTTACGTCAAAATCATAAAACAAGTAGGGTAAGGGACCGGCTTGTCCGCCACGATTGGCTCCGTTAGCCTGGTACTGGTCTATGCTCGTATGTCGTACGGCGAATGTAAAGAGCATCCTTCCCCTTCCATCGGCGAAAGGAATTTCCCAAAGGGATTCTCCTCCGGCTGTAACGTTGTCTTCGTTGTACAATCTCCACAAGTTTTCAAACGAAGACTCCAGCCTCGCGCTTCCACTGGCGATAACGTCCTTACATTCCTGGTAGGCAATAGCATACATGTTCGCTACCGATAATTCACTGTCTGTACTTCTCCGAACGCCATCGGGATATTGTGAAAAGCCGCTCGCCGCAAGGCACAAGCGGGCACGTAGCCCTTTAACAAAGGCCTTATTGATCCGCTCCACACTCCCTGTACCGCTGCTTTGATTGGGCCACGGTGTTAGTTCTGCAGCTTCGGCCAGGTCAGCAATCAGTTGTTTGTAGATCTCATCGCGGCTGGTTTTCGGCAAGTACATGGTTTCGGTATTGATCGGTTCGAAGCGGGCGGCTACATCGCCCCACGTTTTTAACAGATCGGCATAATACACCGCCCGTAACGTGAGCGCTTCGCCCAACAAGTGTCCCAACTCCGTACCGGGCAGCGGATTGCCATACGTGCGCAAGCCCCGTATACAAATATTGGCACGCTCAATACCAGAGTACATCATAGCCCAAACATTGTTTGAGGTGTTCATGTTGGAATTGTTTGGCTTCACATTATAAACGGCGAGGTCGGCATTATCTCCTGCAGTTTGAGATGCATTAAACCATTCGGTGTCGGTGTTCATTCCATACCAGGGCAGAAATCGGCCGCGATATGAATTTGTCTCTCCGAAAGGAAGTTTGATTCCATCTACTGCACCTTTTGCCAGATCGGGTGTCGAGAAGATCACAGATTCATCGAGCGATGACTTTGTTGGCGCTTCAAGAAAGTCCTTGCATGAGGTCAGTACTGTAGCGATCAGTATGACTACTATATATTTAGCTTTCATAATCGATTTCATAGTCAGATTAAAAATTGAGATTAAGGCCGAACACCAGTTGTCTGCTTCTCGGGTACGCCGAGTAGTCGACCCCGGGAGTGAGCGGCGTTTTTCTACGTGTAGAGACTTCCGGGTCGAAGCCGCTGTAATTCGTCAGCGAAAATACATTGTAGCCCGTTGTATAGAATCGCAAACTCTGTATCCGGAGCTTGCTGCTTATCGCAGCGGGCAATGTGTATCCAAGGGTCAACGTGTTGAGGCGCAGGAACGATCCGTCTTCTACTGCCCAATCGCTGAACACATACCGGCTCATGTACGGTGACCACATTGTAGTACCGGCGTTCATAGCTTCCAGGGTGGCAGGATCCGTAACGAGCTGTCCTGTTGACGGATCGACGTTGGTCCACCTGTTACCTTCGGCCATCATATCAGTCAGGTTCCGATATTGTGTTTGTGGGGTTGCGGTGGTATACTCGATCTTATTGGCGTTGTAAATGTCATTGCCATAGCTCCAGTTAAAGGAACCTGTGAGGTCGAATCCATATGCGTACGCGTTAACAATGAAACCCCCGGTGTGTTTGGGAGTGGCATTTCCGATGATCTCCCGGTCGTCGATCGTTACAGCACCATCGCCGTTCAGGTCCTGCAGTTTCATCTTGCCTGGAGCAATGGTACCAACAATCGTCGACGCATTGGCGACACCGGATTTCAAGGCCCAAGTTTGCGTTGTCGCGTCGTAACCTTCAAAATCCGATACTTCGTAACGTCCATCAGAACGATATCCATACATCAGACCGACAGGCCTTCCCGTCATCACGCTGTAGTCGAAACCAACTGCAGTGGATGCCCAGCCTGAAGCCGTTGCCTCATTCTCGATCTTATCGATCAAGCCCAATGACACAACCCGGTTCCGGTTAAAGCTGATGTTAGCCGAGAAATTCAATCCGTACTTTTCTTTCTCGATAGCAACATAATTGAGGGATGCCTCCAGACCCTTGTTCTCGGTTTCACCCATATTGCGATACTGAGTGTCGTATCCTGTTCCCGATACCGGGAACCCGATCAGAAGGTCATTCGTGTTATTGCGGTACACTTCGACTGTACCGGTGAGGCGGTCGCCGTTAAGACCGAAATCCAATCCAATATTGCGGGTATTCGTCGTCTCCCATCTCAGATCCGGATTGGCCATTATTTTTGAAGCCGACCAGTAATTGTCGAAGCCGCTGATCCAGGTGTTGGCGCTGGACACGAACGACTGCACCATTTGCCCGGCTGGAATATTATTGTTGCCCGCAGTTCCGTAGCTCACCCTTAACTTCAGCGTGCTCAACCAATTTCTCGTTCCCGCCATGAAATCTTCCTCCACAATCTTCCATGCGAGCGCTGCCGAGGGGAAATATCCCCAGCGGTTGGCTTCCGAAAATTTGCTGGAGCCGTCAGCCCTGTAGGTGGCGGAGAGCAAGTACTTGTTCTTGAAATCATAGTTAAAGCGACCGAAGAATGAAAGCAACTTGTCGTCCGGGGCAAAATAATTGTCGGTGGATTGTGCCTGGCCCTGCGTAGTGAGCTTGAATGCCTGATCGGAAGTGAATAATGTAGGAAAGCCGTGTACGACCGACGTCAGTGTATTAGTTGTAGTGTAGATCATCTCCTGACCGAACAACAACTTTGCATGCTGCTTTTCACCTAAAAGTTTTTTGAAATCGTAGCTGATCGTGTTGGTATTGCGGATGCGTTCGTCCCGCTGGTTTCCAAGTACGACCGCAGGGTGTCCCTGATTTTCGGCCGAAGGTGCGTTGGCCACATAGTAAGTGCTAAGTCCGTAGAACCGGTCATCATTGTTGTTAAGAAAATCCAGTCCGACATCACTGCGGTATTCAAAGTTCTCGAGCGGTCGCCAGGTAAAAGCACCTGCAAGGTTGTAATTGGTACGTACCTGTTCGCGGTTGTTATCGGCTGTGGCCGTCAAGGGATTGATCATATAGCCGGCTACGGTTTCGTCTGTGTTATCGGTCGACAACCCCGGGAGTGGGATGGGAGCATACGATACGCTGTGTTTCAACCTGGAGTCGGCGGACGACACTTCGTTTTGCTCGTTGGCGCCGCTACCGTTGATTTTCGTTTTCGAATAGCGCAATGAAAAGGCGAGATCGACTTTTTCATGTGCCTTGCTGTTCAGTTTGAGCGTTATGTTGTCGCGAACGAAGTCGGAGCCAATCATGATCGCTTTCTCATCGAACCTGGCGTAGTTAACAGAGTATTGCGTTTTATCCGATCCTCCTCTTACGCTCAGGTCGTTGCTGAAGACCTTTCCCGTGCGGCCGTAAACCTGCCGCTGCCAGTTGTTGCCGGGCAGATCTGCATACAGATCCCTGTCCTGGTATGACCCGAAGTACTTTTCATACGACGGCAGGTCCGCCTCGAGCAAAGCATATTCATGTTGCCAGTTTACATAGTCACTGGGAGAAAGAACATTCAACGTTTTGGCAATTCGCTTCGCACCGGCGAACGCATTGTAGCTTACCGAAACCTTGCCCGCGGTACCGCCCTTGGTAGTAATAATAACCACACCGTTAGCACCACGCGACCCATATATGGCTGTAGAGGAAGCGTCTTTCAGAACATCGATGGACTTGATATCGGAGGGAGAGATATCATTGATGCTGTTAACGGGAAACCCATCCACTATAAACAATGGTGAGCTGTTCTGCGTGAGTGACCCACCACCACGCACACGAATTCGGATCTCAGCATCGGGCGAACCCTCCGTGGAAGATACCTGCACGCCAGCCAATCGTCCTGTGAGTGATTCTGCAACAGATGATACCGGCATTTTTTTCAGATTGTCGCCCGTAACGGATACTATCGACCCGGTGAGGTCCGATTTCTTCATCGTGCCATAACCGACAACGACCACCTCATTAAGCTGTGTCACATCGTTTTCCATTATAATATCCAATGTGGTTTGGCTACCGATGGGTACCTCGATACGTTTCATACCGATGAAGGATACTACGAGTACCGCGTTCTCCGGAACAGTGATCGTGAATTTTCCTTCGGCGTCGGTAACGGTACCATTGTTTGTACCTTTTTCGACTACCGAAACTCCTGGGACAGCGGACTGTGTTTCATCTTTCACAATCCCTGAGATGTTGCGCTGGGCTTGTGCTGTCATAGCATTCACTGTAAGCATGAGGGTAAGCCCTGTTACCTTCAGCCATTCTTTAACGTGTAGACTTCTCATCATAATAGAGCGTTAGATGGATAATGTTCACTGTGGATATAGGTTGATTGAAAAGGCAGGTTGACGCACGGTGGCGGGTGTTGAGTCGATTCGGGGGAGCGTGTACGTACGAGACTGTTGGATACATAAATTCAACCAGAGTTGCGCAATCGATTGCACAATATAATGGAATTTAGCTCGATTTTGCCAAGCTTTTCGTCACAAATCTCTCGAACAGGGCACCTTAGCAGGGGGCGCTGGGAGGGACCATTGAATTTTCAGCTAAAAATGCGCAATCGATTGTACGGAAATGATAAAACGGGGCTGCTGAAATTCTTTGTCGGCTAGATGAATCTCTGTAGGGCGGCCCGCCAGTCCTTGAACTTTGCAGGCTTGGTGACAAAGTCCTTCGCTCCAAGCTCCCGCACTTCTTTGATCGCCCATTCGTCACTGCTGGTGCTGAGGATTACAATCTGGACATTTTTCAGTTTTCCGACAGTCTTGATCTTACGCAGAAACTCTGTTCCGTTCATGATAGGCATGTTCAGGTCAAGAAAGATGACATCGGGCAGTACATCGAAGGTGCTCAGCTTCTCGAAGCCGTCAGCGCCGTTAATAGCGGTAACCAGCACGGCGGACGGATCCAGTTCGGAGACGATCTCCAGGAATGTTTCCCGGTCATCTTCGTCATCATCAACCAAAAGAATTCTCTTCGACGAAGACACTACTGTGCAGGATGTTTAGGGATACAAAACTATACGGTGGCTCCAAGAACGGGAATTGATGCGAAAAATGCTATTTGGCGGTCGCCGTAAACGTGGGTGTAAGCCATTTCCAGGGCGGAAAAACTGGTTTCTTAAGTTGCCTCGCTTGGTAAAAGAATAGTAAAGGTGGAGCCTTTGCCCACCGTTGATTCTGCGCCGATGCGCCCGCCGTGATTGTTTACAATTTTTTTGCAAAGCGCCAGACCGATCCCGGTACCTGCATATTTTTTGTCCTGGTGCAGGCGCTGGAACAAAGTGAAGATTTTTTCCGCGTATTGCTGGTCAAAGCCGACACCATTATCAATCACCTGGATCTTTACATAGTTGCCAGGAAGCGGCAAGCCGGCTTCGGTCATCTCACTGTTGGCTGTTATTGCCGATGTGATTTGCAGGACCGGCCTGCGATCGCAAAACTTTAACGCGTTGCTGATGAGATTGGCGAACAGCTGGTGAAGTTGCAGCGCGTTTCCGAAGATTACAGGAAGGTGGTCTGAGTTTATGACTGCACCTTTCTCTTCGATGACCAACTCGAGATCCGTTCGCACTTGCATAACGACCTCGTTCAGGTCTGTAGGTACATGAGATTTTTCCGGCTGCGACAGACGTGAATATGCCAGCACATCTCTGATCAGGTTGGACATGCGTCGTGCCGCATTCTCTATTTTTTCAATATACCGGGTAACGGCCTCGTTCTTTTCGGTAAGCTCCTCAGCCAGACGGTCCGTGAATAAAATTACTTTGCGAAGCGGTTCCTGGAGATCGTGGCTGGCAACATATGCAAACTGCTCGAGGTCGGCATTTCTTTTTTGCAACTCAGCGGTCGACACCACAAAACCATTGATATTATGCGCTGTCATCAAGGCTGCGTAGATTTCCCCGGTTTCATTTTTAAGCGGGCGCATAAAGCTTTCATAAAAATCGCCTGTAACAGCAGACCGGTATTGCGGGTTGTGAACAAACTCGCCCTCGAGTGCTCTGACTATGCTGTTGTAAGTCAGCGAATCTTTAACCTGGGGCATCACTTCATCGAATTTTTTGCCTAATACTTGCTCGCGTGTTAAGCCGAATTCTTCTTCACACTTGTCATTATAGCCGATCAAACGCATCTCGGTATTGAACACGGCGATCAGGACCAGGGACGAATTCACCACCACCTCGGCGAATTCTTTCTCTCGCCGATAGGCTCGCGTGCGTTCGTCAATTTCGAACTCCAGATGCTGGTTATACTTCTGGATTTCCTTGTTTTGGATCTCGATCGTGGAAAGCATCGCGTTAAATGCATCCTTAAGCTGGCCAACTTCTCCATCCGCCGGATTCGTTGCCCGCACCGAGTAGTCTCGCCGCTCAGACACCTGGACGGAAATTTCTGACAGCGCTATTAATGGATCGGAGATGGCGCGCTCAAGCCGGCTGGATAATAAATATGCAAGCACAAAACTGACAACTATTACCGAACCGGCGATGAGGGCGTATAGCATCAACCGCTGTTCAATGTCTTCGGTGCTCCGTCGCAGATATAACGTGCCCAATCGTTTATCACCTATTGTAACCGGCACGAAGCCTTCTACTTTTCCGCTTCCTATTTCAAAACCATTGTTATGGGGGGTGCTGGGAATTTCAGTCACGGTTGTGTCACCAATAAAGCTGGCAAGAATGCTACCATCTGCCTTAAATAAAATGGCGGTGGTGACCAGTCTTTCAGCCTTTACGGCAGAAATAATCTCTTGTGCCACATCGGCATCTTCAAATGCGAGCGCGGCTGTTGAATTTGCAGCCAGGATATTGCCGAGTACGTTCATCTCCCGGATGGTTGCGTTCCGATAGGAAACCACCTCGTATATAAATAGAACAGTAAAGACAATCAGCAAGGAAATAGCGCTGATCAGGCTTGTCAGCCGGATAAGGCGTGTTCGAATGGATGAACCTTTGAGTTTCATTTTGGTTGATAGACAGTTGCGAGCTGCAATAGTTTAGAGCTGATCGTCAGGCCCGCATCGCTCGCTGCCTGATTGTTGATCTCAATTCTTATTTTTTTTCCCTCTTTATAAAATCGCAGCAGTCCATTCTGCTCCATAAAATCCTGCCGTTCGCCTATAGTAAGCACCGGGTGTTCTCCTGTCACTTTGCCCGGTTTCGGCAGTGAGCCAACGTAAAGGATCTGGCAGTTTCCGACATCTTTCGGAGTCGCAAAATATTTCACCACGATTGGTCGTGACTGGTAACGCTCATCTGCAACCGCCTCCTCAAGAAATCTTCCGAAGACATTTTCTCCGAGCACGCCGATGATGAACGGGTCTTGCGGCGATTCAAAAGTTTCTGCTGGCCATTCGATAAACTGGGTGAAATTGTAAATGAAGACCGCCTTGATCTGAAGCTCATTGACCGGCTGACCGTGTGCGCGACCCACAAAGGCCAATGCGCCCAGGCATTGCAATAGTATGAGCAGGCTTTTGATTCCCATTCTGGTGTGAATTTTCAGGGGTTTCAAAAGCGGAATGTTAAACGTCCGAAGTAGTTTCTAGGAATCTTCGACACATCGAATTCAGAATGCCGGCCCCGGACAAAGTTTTGCGCGGTAACCGATATTTCCATCGACCTGTAATTGAATGCAAGCCGGGCATCGGCGGTCGCATATTCGGGTATACGGGCCGTAGCGAAAGACGCCGGTATATAATCCATGTACCTGGCAACAATGTCGAGCTTCAGGTTGAGCGGCAGGTTGAGCATAGACTGAAGCACCAGATGGTGTCTTGCATCATTGGACAAGTAGGATGGATCGTGTAGGTGTCCTTCCTTGGCATGGATGTCCTTTGCGAAGTAGGTGAAGCCGCCGCGAAGCCGCCACCCTGTTGTTACCTGGCAGGTTCCCGAAAACTCGGCGCCCCATGTAGATCCTTCCGATCCGTTCTGGATCTGATAGGTCTGTGTGCCAGGCAGTGCTTCGACGCTGTACAGGTCATTATATATATTATAGAAGCTCGCCAGTGAAAGCATGATCCGGGATGAAGGCTCGACCCGGTATCCGGCTTCGAGAGCGTCCATTTTCTCGGACTCAAAATTCGGTCCGCCAGCAACGCTCGGAATATTCGAAGGCTGCGGTTCTAATGGCAGGTAATAGTCGACATCGAAACGGGTTGGGGGACGAGTAGCATGCGAGGCTGCTGCCCATACTGTATTCCTGCTGTTGGGAGAAAATGCCAGCCGCACACTTGGCTGCGCCTCAAAGCCGGAAAAAACGGTGTGCAAGATCTTCGATCCGACAGTTAGCTTTGTCTTTTCCGTGAGGGATATTTCATCCTGGATAAAAGCGCTATAAATCGGCATCATCCGTTTTTCCGGCAAGAGTCCCACGAATGTTTTATTGTACACGTGATCGGCGACATGACGATAACCCGCACCCCATACGATGTTGTGACGCGAACGGATCGCCAGCTTGTACTGAAAATCCAGATCGAATGTTTTCATTTCATCAGCTAAAGTCAATGGATCATTAGTCCAGTACCTGTCATAATATAGTTGTACAGTGAAATTTGATGTCTCATCGACCTTATGGTTCCATCGTGCCAGCACATTTTGAGCATCGAACCCTGAGCCCTCGGTGGTTTCACGATTGCCAATGTTTAAATCGCCCTGCACGGCGAACTGATCGTCTTTGGTCGGGTACAGGCCGAGGCGGAATCCCACCTGTGTGTTGCGCCAACTGTCGATGTTGCGCGTCCCGTCTGGAAGGAATGTTCCATTACGCTCCGAGTGCTGGGCATAAACCCGATAAAAGGTGGTCTTCCCGATACTGTCGGCGTACCTGGCACCTACATGCATTTTCATAAAATCACCACCGGCGCCCGTAATCATCAGGCCCTGGGTATCGCGCGCCCTTTTGGTGATGATACTGATGATGCCGTTGACTGCGTTCGCTCCCCACAATGCACCGCCGGGGCCGCTGATCACTTCTATCCGTTCGACATCTTCGAGCAGTACGCTTTGCAGATCCCAGAGAACACCACCGAATAGTTGTGTATAGACTGCACGACCGTCGATCAAAACCAGGAGCTTATTTGCAAATACTGTGTTGAAACCTCTCGCGCTGATGACCCATGCGCCCGAGTTCAATTGAGAAACCTGTAGGTTGGGGGCAAGCCTTAGTGCCTCCGGAATGTTGGTCGCCCCGGAGCGCCTGATATCCTCGTTGGTAATAACCAGGATCCCGGAGGCATTTTCTGACAACTTCTGCGGACTCCTTGAAAGGGAAATGACCTCAATATTCATCAGCTCCTCAATGCTTAGCGCCTTAAGCTTCTTAACATCAGTTTCCTGCGCGATCAGGTCAGGCGCGATCAGGAAGAGACAAAGGGAAAGGATTAAAAGCGTTGGGTAGCCGTGGTGATGCATGCCGGGAAGAGTTTTGTTTGGAAGATCACTGAGACTTGATTGCACTCCACGGGGCCAAGGCATGAAATTAAGCAATTTGTGCGTCTTCAATTAAAGAGCGATTTGTCGCTCGGGCAGTATCACTTTAAACGTCGAACCCTTTCCTTCCTCTGAAACCGCAAAAATATCGCCGCGATGATTTAGCACGATCTTTTTACATAAGGCTAGCCCTATACCAGTGCCGGAAAACTCCCGCATTGGATTCAATCGTTGGAAAATGGTAAAGATCTGGGTGGCGTATTTCTGATCGAAGCCAATGCCATTGTCCTCGAAAAGGAGCATATAATAATTGAGGCCGGAAGTGAGGGAAGGATATTTAGCGACTTCGTGCGCGTCCATCTTCTGTGAGCTGATTCGGATAACCGGCTGTTGATCACGGGTGAACTTTAACGCATTGCTCAACAGATTGTAAAACAATTGATTGATCTGAAGTGGTATTGAATCTATAGTTGGAAGCGGCATACATTCGATGACCGCATTCCTTTGCTGGATCAGCAATTCGAAGTCGCCCTGCACGTCTGCGGCTACCTTTTCAAGGTTCGTGAGTTCCATCACAACGCTCTTTTCCGAAAGCCTGGAGAAATTTAAAAGATCAGTGATCAACTTGCTCATTCGTTCCGAAGCTCTCGATATTTTATTAAGATAGAGCCCGGTAGATTGTTTGTCGCCTTTTTCGCCTTCCATGAGGCTCGAATATGTTCGGATCTTGCGAAGAGGCTCTTGCAGGTCGTGACTGGCAACGTAAGCAAATGCTTCCAGTTCGCGATTGATCTTCTCGAGCTCCGCGTTTCGTTCGTGAACTTGTTGTTGCAACCAAACATTGTTTTTCTTCGTACCGCTGATCTCGAGTTGCGCTTCCAGCCGCGCAATGAGTTCCCGCGAAAAAAACGGTTTAACCAAATAATCGTTAGCGCCTTTTTCGAGTCCTTCGATAGTTGCCTCCTGGCCGGCCCGGGCAGATAGCAGGATGAAGGGAATATCGTGAAGGCGGCTATCCTTTCGAACCCATGCCAATAACTGGAAGCCGTCCATGTTCGGCATCATTACATCGCTCAGTATCAGATTTGGAAGCCGCTCATTAATAATCTTGATTGCTTCGAGACCATCGCTTGCGGTTTCAACTTTCCATTTGGCACTGAGCAGTCGCTTGAGATATTCGAGCATCTGGGTGTTATCATCAACAGCAAGGACGGTGATACTATCATTATAACTTACCGGGGTTGCGACATTCTCCTGGTCATCTTCTTTTTTATTCTTACCGTGAGCCCACACGTTCGCTTCATTGAGATAAGCGCGCGCGCGCTGTGTTTCACTTGGTTTTTGCTTCGCCGGGGTGACCATAACCGGATCGAGATGTGCAGTGCCTTTTGGTATCCTTACAGTGAACGTGGTTCCTCTCCCCACCGTACTTTCTGCCGTAATCTCACCGTCATGCAACTCGACAAGCTCCTTCACCAGCGCGAGACCGATGCCCGTACCTTCGAACGAACGGGAACGGCTATTTTGAACGCGATGAAATCTCTTAAAGATATTCCCCACGTCTTCTCCCGGGATGCCCACGCCGGAATCCCGTACTTCAAGCACCGCGTGATCTTGCGTTTCGCTCAACACTACTTGTATGGAACCTTCGAATGTAAATTTAAGAGCATTGGAAAGAAGGTTGAGGACGATCTTCTCCCACATTTCAACGTCGACAAAAATGGATTCAGATAACGGGCGACACCCGACCGTGTATGCAAGCCCGGCCTTTTCAATCGCCGATTCGAACGCACCGGCAAGGTCGCGAGTAAGTTCCGCGAGGTCGGTCGCTGTGTAGGATGCCTCAACCCGGTTCGCTTCGATGCGTGAGAAATCAAGCAATGTATTGACAAGCTTCAAAAGTCGAAGAGCGTTCTGATAGATCATCAAAAGTTGTTCGCGATCGATAGCAACCCCGGGCTGCTCCGGTGCTCCCAGCAGGTCTTCCAGAGGGCCAAGCATTAGGGTCAATGGCGTCCGGAACTCATGACTTATGTTATTGAAGAATGCTGTCTTTGCCCGATCGATTTCAGCCAGGGCTTCGGTGCGCTTTCGCTCTTCTTCATGAGCAAGGGCATTTCTCAACGCTACCGATACCTGGTCGCCAAGCAATTCAAAGAAAGAGTAATAGTTGTCGTTCAATGCACAGTTCGGACTCACACCCGCGATCATGACGCCAAGTGGCGTATTGGGATCGGATGATGGGATGGGCAACGAAATCACAGACTTGACAACGTCGTTCCATGGGCCACTGCGAATCGAGATCCAGCTATCGATCCCGTTTGTGATAACTGTTTCGCCCCTCAACGCCTGTTCTATCGACCAAACGTCGGTGGACGGCAACGTCGAAACATCGAAGTTCGCGGATGCGCGAAGCTGAAGTTTGCGATCGGGCTCGACAGTATATAATAAAATGAAGGGGACATCGGCGTGGTATTCGGAGACAGCCGTTGCAATGTCTTTGCAAACTTTGTCGATGCCACGGGTTATCCCTGCCTTGGAAGAAAGGTCGCGCTGTAGTTTTAGCCTTCGCTCACCCAATACCTGTTGAGTTACCTCGCTGCACACGCAAAGCATTCCATCTATTAAATTATCGTCGTTTTCGACGGCACTGTACGACAAGCTGAAATATGTTTCTTCCTGGTAGCCCGCCCTTGAGAGTGCAAGCATTTGTGCGGGAACCCAATTGGAAATGCCGGTCGACAAGACGTGTTTGATCATTGGACCGATGGTGGGCCACGACTCTGCTTGCGTTTCGATGATCGATTTTCCTAACGCACCCGGATGTTTATCTCCGATCAGATTAGTATAAGCGTCATTATAGATCTGTATGAGCCTTTCGCCCCACACGATGATCATTGGATACCGGGAGGCAAGCATGGTCTTAATGGTTGCCTTAAGACTTTGCGGCCACGCCGAACGCGGGCCCATTGGAGTAGCAGCCCAATCGAGTGCGGCAATTCGCTCTTCCAGCGATGGGCTGTGCGTAGGGTCGCTGCGGGAATTTTGATGCGAATCCATCCAACTATTCCTTTCTCAATAAATGCTACCGACCTAACCATTCAAAAGATGTCGGAAGCTTTCAAATGTCGGATTTTTTATCAAAATACCGTGTGGAAAAATTTCCACGAATCGCGTTGGAGACTTATCTGGCCACCGTCACATACCCCTTGTAGTTCAGCCCTTCACATAATGCATTGCGCAGAATGTAGTAATAGACACCAGCGGGTTGATCGCCGCCGTTCCAGGTGCCGGCGTAATTGGTTTCTTCATACACAACCCTTCCCCAACGATTGACAATGGAAATGTCCCACTTACTATTGTCGAGGCCCGGGAAGTCGAACGTCGGATTCCATCTGTCTCCGTTCGGTGTGATCACATCGGGTATAATATCTATCGGAGCCTGAACATGGATCTGTGTGCTCACCGATGTCGTGCAGCCGAATTCGTTCGTCGCATAACCTATCACCTCGTGAGCGCCCGGATCCTCTATTGTCACAGAAATGTCATCGCCCACGCCGGCCGTAATTCCGTTTATCGTCCAGGTCCACGCCAGTAGGTCGTCGGCTTCTGTTTGTCCTGCCAGTTTCAAGGCATCGCCACGGAACAAGCAACCCGGTGTGATGATAGTCTCGATGACCGTTGTATCCCTTACTACAACTTCCGTGGGTGCTGCTGCGGGAACCTTACAACCGTTGGCGTCGGTCAGGATCAGTGAGGGCTTGAATGCACCTGTGGAATTGTAGAGGTGAGTCACAGCATTTGCGACTTTATCCAACACCACACCATCGCCGAAGTCCCACGTCATGTTTACAGTGTTGATGGTGCTGGCGTCAAAAGTGACAGCCCGGTTTGTGCATGAAGATGGGATCGAGGTTCCGAAGCTCCCTGATGGCCCTCCAACATTAACAAACTGCGGCGACTCCTTCGATCCGCGGCATCCATTTACATCGGTGACCTCCAGCAGCACGTTAAAGTTTCCGGCAGTGACATATATGTTGACAGGATCTTTGAGGTTGGAAGTTTTGCCGTCGCCAAACGCCCATTGCCACTTTGCGATTTCCGGTGTTGACAGGTCTTTGAACGTAGCGGTAAATGGGGGACAGGTACCTGTATTCTTGTCTACAGAAAAATTCGCAATAGGACTGACAATATTAACAATGGCTGGCTTTACGATTTTCTGTTCACAGCCATAAGCATCGGTAGCGAACAATGTGACGGCATAAGGGCCCGGCACATTGTATGTAATTTCCGGACTCTGCAGTTGCGACGTTTGTCCGTCGCCGAAGAACCATTCGAAGGACGCGGCGCGCTCGGAAGTGTTGGCGAACGTGATCGGCTCGTTAACGCAGAAGTTCGCCTTCTCAACAGAAAAATTTGGAACCGGAACCTGGAATTCAATGGCATCCTCCTTTGTAAAGACACAACTGCCCTCGGAGTTGGATATACGCAGGTTCACATCATACGCCCCCTGCGCCGTGTAGACGTGCTGCGGATTGCGATCAATCGATGTCTGCCCGTCGCCGAACTCCCATAGCCAGCTGGTTGGCGAGGGCGTCCCCGTAGACTGATCCTTGAACGCTACCGTAAAGTTCTCACAACTGCTTGTCGCATCGAACGAAAAGGCACTATGCATGTTGAGGACCTCTATTGGAATTGTTTTTTCCACTCTGCAACTGTCGGAGTCTTTCACTTCCAGGGTGGCCAAATAATTTCCCGGCGTGAAGAGCGCCGCGCTGAAATTCGGTTGTCTACTACTGTACGGCCCCAGCGTCCAGGTCCATTT
The DNA here is from genome assembly GCA_035318625.1 of Cyclobacteriaceae bacterium. Classification (GTDB taxonomy): domain Bacteria; phylum Bacteroidota; class Bacteroidia; order Cytophagales; family Cyclobacteriaceae; genus ELB16-189. Next base: position 80,522 of record DATHEL010000005.1, on the reverse strand, counting down.
TACGGCGGCGTGCGATTCGTCTGTGAACGATATCGGGATCCCTGCACAGGGCTTCTCGTTGTCGACCGTGAACTGTGCGCTAACCTGCTGTATGGTGAGTGGCAACAGCGAGATCGTCGTGCAACCCGTCGAGATGTTGGTACCGATAAGCTTCAGATCATACTGGCCTTCTGCTGCATAGTGATGGCTGGAGATAGTGAGATCAGTTGAGGTTTGGCCATCACCAAAGTCCCACGAGAGCGCATCGTAGTTGCTCGATAAGTTCGTGAGCTGCACATCAAACGGACTTTCGCATGCTTTCGCGGCTAAAAAGCTGACGTTCGGATTCTTGATTGTAATTAGATTGGTGCGTGTTGCGATGCCATTGCAGCCATTCGAGGCAGTCAGCGTCACCGTGTAGGTGCCAGGCGTCGCATACTGATGCACCACAAGCTTTCCATCAGTGATCCAGCCGTCACCAAAGTTCCAGCACCAAAATTCCGCGCCTTGCGAATTATCGGTGAACGTTATCGGCTCTCCTGCGCAGGCAAGTGTTTTGTCCACATCAAAGTTCGCGACGGGAGCAACGTTGTTCACTTTCACCGTTGTCTGTTTGGTAGTAAAACATCCGTGAATATTGGAAGCTTTCAGCGTCACCTGGTACGTACCCTTTGTAGTAAACACATGTGTAGGGCTCGTTGCTGTCGAGGTGCTGCCGTCGCCGAAGGTCCAGAGGTATGTTGTTCCGAATGTTGCCACGGATTTGTTGACAAAGTTGACGGTGAATGGAGCGCAGCCGGCGAGCGGCGTCTTGTCGGGCTTGCAAGTATACAGTTCGTCGGGACTGAAGTTCGCAGTCGGTGTTTTGATCAGCGTGACGATCTCTTCTGTCGCATAGTCGCAACCGGCCGCGTTGAAGGCAACGAGCCGCACTGTCTGATTGCCGGGTAAATGGATAGGACTAATGAGCTTAATCGATTTGGAAACCAGAACATCGTCGATGTACCACTCGACGTGTGTAGCAAATTTCGAGTTGCTGATCAACGTCAGGTTCAGACTGCAGTCGATGCTCTTCGCCAGTATTGGGACGGCAGGCTGGAGAATGTCGACCGTCTGTGTCACGATTGATGCACACTCATGGTTTAGCATTTGAGCCTTCAGTGTGACCTGATGGACACCTGCCTCCTCGTACGTTGTCGCAGGACTGATTTGCGTTGAAGTCTTCCCGTTGCCAAACGTCCATAGGTAGCTGGCGATTGGGTCGGTGGATATTGCGGTAAACTTGACCGGCCGTCCGGGGCACACCGGGTCCGGTGAAGTGGTGAACTGGACGCCTGCTTCGCTGCCGGCGAATACTTTGTGAGTGATACTGCTTTCACAGCCTGTTTCGTCTCTACTCTTAAGTACAACATTGTAGCTAGCCGCACTATTATATGTGTGAACGGGACTGGCGGCCGTGCTCGTCTGGCCATCGCCGAAGTTCCATTGATAGGTGATAGCCCCCGTACCTGTCGTAGCGTCCTCAAAACTAAATGTGGCGGGAAGCGTGCACACGGCTATCGATGATGGAGAAAAGGCTGTGCGCGGGCCCTTCACAACGATGGCCGGCTCAACGGTCTTTGTGCTCTCGCAACCATGTTGGTTGCGGGCTTTCAGCGAGACAGTATATGATCCGGGCTGCTGAAAGATATAAGTGGGGTTGGCGGACTGGCTGGTGCCACCGTCGCCAAAGACCCAGAACCAGTTGGTGACGGAACCAGAAGACGTTGAAGTTTTATCCTGGAAGTTCACCGACAATGGCGCACATCCGGTCGTAGCATCGAAGGAAAAGTCAACGGTTGGCGGACCATACACTTTGATGAAGCCGGTTTTAGTCTTGGGAGAGCCACCGTTCGAGACGGTGAGTGAAACTTCATATTCGCCCGGCGCGGAGAAGACAGCGCTTGGATTTTGAAGTGGCGAAGAGTTGCCGTTGCCGAAGGTCCACGCCCATGAAGAGGGTGATCCTGTCGATGTGTCGGTGAATTTGACAGTGAGAGGGAAGCAGCCGGTGGTGACATCAGCAGTGAAATCGGCCACTTGCCCCACGACAGGTTGTGCCAGCACTATAGCCAGTGCCAAAAATGGGACTGATAATGTACGACCTGAGAACACGCGTTGATAATTGGGGTGACTATCAATCGTAAGATAGTGCATGAAAATCATCTATAAAATAGAGATCGAAGACCTCCGGAAGTAAATGACATCTTTTTACATCTCCTTACCCCTATGTGACATCCGATCTCGGGCCTGCCTGGTATATTTACTTGCGATTTATAGGAGATAGTAACCTTTTGACCATTCGCCAGTAACATTCCAAACCCAGGCTTATGACAAATTATTTCAGATCAACGCTACGAAATCTGTGGAAGAACCGCGGCTATAGCACATTGAACGTCGTCGGCCTGGCAGTTGGCGTGGCCTGCGCATCTCTCATCTTCCTTTGGGTAGAGGACGAACTCACCTTCGATCATGATGTTCCGAATCGAAATCACATCTACATGGTGATGGAAAACGAAATTCACGGTGGCGTTGCCTACACGAGCAATGGTGTTCCCGGACCGATGGCCGCCGTCCTGTCAGACGAAGTTGCGGGTGTAATGAATGCATCCCGAATTACGGAGGACCGTACTTCGGCACTCATAACCGCCGAAAACAAAACATTTTATGAGAAAGGTGAATACGTCGATTCTACTTTCCTCTCCATTATAGATCTACCGTTGCTGAAGGGCTCTTCTGAAACCGCGCTTAATGACCTGTATGCCGTCGTGATCACCGAACGAATGGCCCTGAAGTTCTTCGGAACGACAGATGTATTGGGTAAGGCCATAAACATCGACAAGGATAATCTTTTTACTATTACGGCTGTCATTCAAAACCCACATCCGAATTCATCGTTCCAGGCGGATTGGTTTGCACGATACGAACTGCTGGAAACCAAATTTCCCTGGTTGACCCGATGGGATGCTAACGCAGCGCTCACCATTGTCGAACTGTATCCCGATGCGGACGTCAATGCGATCAACGAAAAGCTGACAAAAGTTTATAAGGATAGAAATACCGCCAGCACCAATTCCTGTTTTTTGTTCCCGATGAATGACTGGCATCTCCACCATAGTTTTTCGAACGGAAGCCAGGATGGAGGAGGTCAGATCAAATACGTCAGGCTTTTCACCATCATCGCATGTATCATTCTTTTGGTTGCATGTATCAATTTCATGAATCTCGCCACAGCTCGTTCAGAGCAACGCATTAAGGAAGTAGGTGTTCGCAAGACATTGGGGGCAGGCAGACGCATTCTCATTTCACAATTCCTTTCGGAGTCACTGGTGCTGGCATTCGTTTCCGTGGTGGTGGCGCTCGCGATCGTCTATTTTGTAATTCCCGGATTCAATTCACTTGTCGGGAAAGAGCTGACGATGCGTTTGAACGATTGGTGGCACATTGGCGCTCTTGTGGCAGTGACATTGACCTGTGGCTTACTTGCCGGAAGCTACCCGGCCTTTTACTTGTCTTCGTTCAATCCCATCCAGGTGCTTAAAGGGGTGAAAATAAAGGCGAGCTCCGGCTTCATCCGTAAAGGGCTTGTGGTGATGCAGTTCATGGTATCGATTACCTTAATGGTCGCCACAGTGATCATTTATCAACAAATCGATTTCACGAAGGGGCGCGACGTCGGGTACACCACCAAACAGACTATATATATGGGGATGCGTGGGACTGTGCGTGAGAATTTTGACGCCATCAGGAGCGAGCTTATCCGAAAAGGTGTAGCCGAAAATGCCACAATGAGCATAAGTCCGGTGTTTAAATTCGGTTGGTACGACTCCTTCGACTTTTCATGGCAGGGAAAGGATCCTAACGACAAGATTTCGATCCTTACGGAGGCTGTTACTCCCGAATATATTTCTACGGTCGCGATGACGATAAAAGACGGACGTGACTTCAACGCCGACGCCAAAACAGACGTCGACAATATAATAATCAATGAAGCATTCGCTAAGCTGATCAGCGATCATTCGGCGGTTGGCGAAGAGGTCGTTAACGGGACGCATCACATGAAAGTTATCGGCGTTGTCAAGGATTTTGTCTACGGAAACGTCTATAGAAAGTCGACGTCTCCTGTAATTCTTACTTCCAATCCGGAAGTAAGTAATTTCCTGAGAATACTGACAATCCGCCTCAGTGGCTCTTCCGACATACAAGGCGATATTAAGGAGATCGAAGAAGTGATGAAAGCATACAACCTTGAGTATCCTTTCGAATATGCATTCACGGATGCAGAGTTCGACAAGCTATTTAAGACCGAAGCACTGGCACAAAATCTTGCCGGCATTTTTGGTGGACTTGCAGTGTTCATTTCCTGTCTTGGATTGTTCGGACTTGCATCGTACACCACACAACGACGCTCGAAGGAAATCGGGATCAGGAAGATATTGGGCGCCACTGTAAACAATATAACATCGATGATCTCATCTGACTTTCTCAAGCTCGTCGGACTTTCCTTTATTATTGCCTTCCCGATCGCCTGGCTGATCATGAACAACTGGCTCCAGTCCTACGAGTATCGCACGCCAATTTACTGGTGGGTGTTCTGCGGCGTCGGTTTGCTTACTCTGGTTTGCTCGATGTTGACGGTAGGATTTCAGACAATGAAGGCCGCGCTGAGAAATCCGACAGAGGTGTTAAGGAGTGAGTAATGCATTGATGACCGGCTTGACAAACGCCTCCAACTTCATTATTCGGTGTTCAGTGTTGAGTGTTCGATATTCCCGATAAGCGGAACACCAAACACCCAACCCTGAATGTCGAAGTTACCAGCGCACAGCATCAAGCCGGTTTTTATTTCTTCGCCCCAACCACCGACGCCACGAACGGCATCTGCTTTTTTGATTTTAGGTTGGTGAACATACCCGTCAGCTTCGTTCCATCCCAGGTTGCTTCAATATTTGAAAGGGCATTTTTCGATTCATCCAGCTCATGGAAGACCACTTTATTCCCATTCATCGTCCCACTCAAATTGATCGGTTGACCAATACGGTCATATACGATCATTCCACCTATCGCGTCAGGTGTACTGCCTTCCTTTGCCGGCAGCAGCGTCAAACTGATCGCGTATTTGCCATCGATGGTTCCCCGCATCAACGCCTGAACCGGTCCTGAAGAGGGATCGAAGAACAAAGAATATCCATAAGGAGTTAGCATTGGCAACATTTGACCGGGAGAGTAAACATGTGGTCCCTGCGTGACGTCTGCTTGATAGTCGTAAGTTGTTCCTTCCAGGCATGACCCCGCCGAAAACTCAATTCCCTGATCTGTAATCTTCATCTCAGAATAATCCAGTTCTGTCTGCTTCCCGGCCGCGGCAAGACAATCCTTATACTGTTGTAGATAATAGTCAGGTGTTTCGGGGTCGGCGACGGCGGCTTCACAAAGAGCTTTCCAGGATTTAAACAACGCCTTCTTTAGCTTCACCTGGCCTTCAGTCCCAAACAATTTAGTTCCGTCAAACGACTCTCCGGTTCGTGAATCAAAATTGTAAACATGACGTGTGATGTGCAGACCACAACCGCTATAGGATGATTGTATGACCAAGCTGAGCATGCGTTCGTTGTTTGTAGTAACCGAATATCCAAAGTCGTCGGAGGAGGAGACTACCTCCATATTCCCGAATGAATCTTTCGCATTGGGATCGTAGCCCCAGTCTTTTTGAATAACGGCGTTTATTTTCTTTGCTGCTTCAGGTCGTTGTGCTGACTCTATCACCGGGAACGTGAATTCACTGCTGTCGATGTCGAGGCTTTTGACCGTTAAACTTTGCGAGAAACAAACCTCTGCAGCCAGCAGCAGGACGCCAATTATTCCGTATTTCATATCAGGGATGCGAAGAGCAGTTGAAGATAGGAATATTTTTTAGTCCGGAAACGCTACAAACCCGCGACGATTTTCAGGGCTTTATCGATATCCTCTTCTGAATTGAAAATATTTGTGCAATGCCTCACTCCGAAGTCTCCCTGTGCCCTCGGTCTCATCCTGCCTTTTTCCCAATAAGTATCCTGTAGCTGTTTACCGGTAAGGCCTTCCACTTTATAAGTCGAAATGCCGGCGCAAAGGCTCTCATCTTCCGGTGAAAATATTTTTACCTTATTGATCTTCCTCAATCCGGTGCGAAGTCTATTTCCCAGGAATTTGATTCGTTCGTAAACACGGTCAGCTCCTATCTCGTTATGAAAATCAATTGATGCTTCCAAACCTTTCAGTACGGGAAAATTTCCAGTGCCTCGCTGTGTGAAGCGAAATCCTTCGTCATCGTGATTGTCCCAACGGCCGCTTGCGACGGTCGTCCATATCTCTTTGATTTTGTCCGGACGAACGTAAAGGAACCCGGTGCCTGCCGGTGCGCCCATCCATTTGTGAAAACAACCGGCGTAAGCATCGCAGCCGATATCACGCACGTCAACTTTAATTTGCCCGACTGTTTGAGCGCCGTCGATGATTGTAAATATGCCTTTGCTTCTGGCCTCTGCACAGATCTCCTTCACGGGAACAATGGCACCACTACCTGATATCATGTGCGACAGCATGATGACTTTTGTTTTCGGAGTAACGGCATTCATCACCGCGTCCAATATCTGCTTCGAATCTTTAGCGGGTTTTTGAATGACAACAGTTTTAAATACCGTTCCGTAGCGTTTTTCCTTAAGCATGAATCCGCTCTGGCCGCCCGGATGTTCCTGGTTGCTCGTCAAAACTTCATCGCCGGCATTCAGTTGAAGTCCATTCGCAACGTAATTCATGCCGTGCGTTACATTATCTGTCATCGCAATATTTGCGGGCTCCCCGTTGATCAGTTGACCCACTTTTGTCCGGATGCCTATGAGATTGTTATATCCGCTGATGAATTCCTCCTTGTTATCGTCAACATAGGCCCAGTCGGCAACATTCGAAGCAACGTATTGCAAATGATCGATCATCTTCTGCACGACTACCTTGGGCATGGCACCCACAGTTCCGGTATTGAAAAAGACAGTGTCTTTCGGCAATGAGAACTGATCGCGAACCGCCTTCCAGTAGTTGGGATCAGCTTTGGATGGGAGAACAGTCGTTTCGAAGGAACTGCCCAGGGCGGGTATTGATATTGCGGATAGTCCGAGTGTTTTGATTACATGTCGTCGTGAAGCCATGGGGGTCTGTTTAGATCTTAAAATTAAGGTACTTTCAGGTATATTATAGTATGACTTGGACAACTGGCAGCTGCCGGTACGAACGAAGCAGTAGGCTCGCCTTCGCCGTTCCTTTAGTATCCGCCGTACTCATGCTTATAGATTATTCCATCGGGGTACAGATCTCGATCAAGAAACCGTCGAGGTCTCTCACGTAAGCGACTATCTGTCCCTGTGGTTTATGTTTGGCAGGCATTTCGGCTACCGCTCCGCTTTTTATGGCGTGAGCGTACAGCTTGTCCACATTGTCGGTGGTGATGCCGAGCTCTATGGCAAAGGGCTTGTTCTTGTTGCTGCTTTCAATGAATCCGTCTTTAAGATTGCCCTTCGCCAGTTTTATTGACGCAAACGACAACGTGGTGCCACCGGTCTCGAGCTCGCCGTAGGTGTTGTCTGGCGTGATAAACTTTCGTTTAAAACCAAAAGCTACTTCGTAGAACTCAATTGATGTGGTGACGTTTTGCACGTACAGAATGGTGTAAGCGAAATTTGCCATAAGCATTGTAAGAAATTAAAGGTTATCAAGTCCCGTCCCACAAAGCTAACTGTGGGCGCGTTAGCGAGTTTGGAAAAATCCGACAATCTATAGTTCGGAGGGCGCTTTGCCTGTGTATTTCCTCATGTCGTTAGACAAGTGAGCATGGTCGTAGTATCCGGCGTCCAAAGCGATATCCAGCAGCGTTTTCCGGTCCCGATTGTTCACGATCAAATTAGTGGCGTACTGATAGCGGAGGAAATTTGCATACTCCTTTGGGGTTATCCCGAGGTGCTGTTTAAAAGCCCGTTCCAGTTGCCGGGTTGTAACGAAATGTCGCTTCGCAAGAGAGTCGATAGAAAAAACTCCACGTCTTGTTTTCATGTCGTTCAGTAAAACGCGGAGTTGTTCGTTGTGTGTCTCGAGTGTTTTACAAAGAAAGTTATCCAGCTTAGAAAAGATCTCCGGGTCACCGGCATGAATACCCGGGAAATATTTCGCAGGAAAATCAATTGTTTGATCCCTGATCTCGTGAAGCGAATGATATTTAAAGAACGCAGTGAAACCGAATGGCTTGAACCTGATGCCGACCAGGAATGAGCCCGGCTGGCGCACGGTATCCTTATAGCGTGTCATGGTGCCTACGAGGTAAATGCCCTCACTTTTCATTGTAAACCTCCCGCTGTCCGTTGAAAAGTTGTTTCCGGGATTAAAAATAATGTCGACGCAGCTGTCGGGATAGATACGAAAAGTGCTGGACGTAGGCTCGTCACCGGTCACAACCCAATATGCGTCCACGTAGGGGCGGAGAGTGGGATGGGGCAGGACTTCAGTGTAGGCCATCCGAGAAGATAAAGAATTTTACTCCCCTGAAAAATTGTCAGCCTTCTTTACCAACGAGCGTAGAAGCACGTGGTATCTGGTGAATCCTCAGAAGTGAACCGGAAATTTTTTCATAAGCCGAATGGAAAAAATGACATTTTTCGTCCGGCACGCAGTTTGGATGTGGATTTTTTATAGTTGTTAATCGGGTATCTAACCAAACTTATCATGAAAACAACTTTTCTTGAGTACTATAAAATCGTCCTTGATAAAGTGAGATTCGACAGCGGCCTTTTTATGAAGGAATATCGTAAGGCTATGAAGCAGTTACAGGACGGGGAAGTTGATGATTTAAACGAGTGGTTGACTTCGCAGGGAATTCATCCCATTCTATCCGATTCTACAAAAGTCGAGAAACCTCTCTATTCTTACCTCGGGTGAAAACATTGAAAGAGGCGTGATGTGTGGAAAAAGGCGCCCCTTAGCCGCTGCTGGCGTAGTGCGCAAATCCGGGTGCCAAAAATGCCCACAGGCCGTGTAAAGACCCAATTATTCATTAAATTTACCAACACCCGATTTTCCAGAGTATGAAAAACATTTTTCTTGCCGATGACGATGCAGATGACCGTGATTTTTTTGCAGATGCATTGAAAGAGGTAAAGATGGAAACCGAACTCATCACGGCAAACGATGGGATGGAATTGATGAGCTCGTTGGATGAGAAAGTAACTGTGCCCCCACCGCCTCATGTTATTTTTCTTGACCTCAACATGCCGCGCAAAAACGGCTATGAATGTCTAAAGGAAATCAGAGAAACTGACAAGCTCAAAAATATTCCGGTTGTCGTGTTCTCAACTTCAGAGAACAAACACGCAATAGACACTGCATATGACCTGGGCGCAAATTGTTACATCCGCAAACCTAAGTCCCATGAACTTCTGATCCAGAGCATCGAGACAGTGATGGGCCTTGACCTTTGGAGACACAACCGCCAACTTCCAAAAAAAGAATTTGTTATAGCCTTGTCGTGACCCGTTAGTTAAGCATGACCAGCAAAGTGCAGCACAGCCGGATAAAAGTCATGTTTGTCCTGGCGGCATTTTTTTTGGCTGCCCTTTCTGTGTTGTCTTATATCAGAATTAAGGATCTAATTGACTCGACTGACTTAGTCAATCACACCCAACTTATAAAACTTGATCTTGAAGAAATCCGAAGCGCCATAATCGACGCAGAGACGAATCAGAAAAGTTACCTGCTTACAGGAGATTCATCGGTACTCTCCAGACGAGACACAGCCGTTAACAGACTCACAGGTATTCTAAAATCAGTTGACAGTTTAACACGTGACAACCCTATACAAATTGAGAACCTTAAAATACTGAACGCGAGGATCGGCTTAAAACTGTCGAGCATGAAAAAGGTGATGAGCTTACAGGCTTCACCGGTAAGGAGCCCGGAATTTGTTTTGAATGTAACCGAGGGAATACAATTAACTCAGGATATCAAGAAGCAGATAACCACAATGAAAGACGAAGAGGACAAACTCCTCAAGATTCGTTCATCCTCCCTGAATAAATCGGCATTCATCACACCCTTGCTGACCGTTAGTTTAATTATCGGTTCAATTCTGATTCTGACCACATCGTATTTCAGGATAATGCGAGAATTGAAAAAAGCAGATAACCTCAGCTCAAATATCGAGCAAGGCCAGCACGAATTGGTTTTGATCAATGAGACCCTTAAGAACAAGACCAGCCAGCTGGTGGAGGGTCAGCAACTGGCGCACATAGGTAGCTGGGAATGGAATGTGGTGGCGAACAAAATTGAGTGGTCGGATGAGCTCTACAGAATTTATGGATTAGCACCGCAGGAATTTGAAGCCACCTATGAGAATTTCCTCAAGTACATTCATCCTGACGATAGAGATTTCGTGAATGGAATTGTGCAAGGGGCATTTCAAACCCAGGAACCTTTCAGTTTTGTTCACAGGGTGGTCACTCCGGATGGCACTGTTAAAGTAATTAGTTCTACCGGAAGAGTATCGACAGACGGTAATGGAAAGACCGTCAGGATGGCGGGCACGGCTCAGGACGTTACATCACAAAAGAAGTATGAGGAAGGATTGAAAGAAAGCGAGGAACGGTTTTTAAAGATCTTCGACTACAACCCGGTCCCGATGACGCTCGCTGAGATCAAAACCAACAAAATCAGTTATGCCAACAGGGCATTTTATACCACTTTCGGATATAGTGACCTTGAGGTTATCGGACATACCTCTGAAGAATTGAATTTGATAGGACCTGAGGAAAACCAAAGGTTGGTAGGCCTCATCTTCGGATACCTCCAGGAAACCCGCACAGTTGCCGAGTTACAAGCGTTGTCGGTGGAGGAGACGGAGGAGCTGCTCGCCAAGCTAAAGGAAACCGACGCGATGAAGAACCTCGAGATCCTCTACACCCGGAAGAACGGAGAGACATTTCCCGCCGTTGTTTCCTTCGAAATAATCAGGTTCGGGGAACAAAGGTATACGATCTCATCCTATCAGGATATTACTGACCGGCGAAATGCACAAGACCTGCTTACTCGTCAAAACGCGAGCCTTGCCAAGGCTAACAAGGAGTTGGAATCTTTCAATTTCATCTCCAGCCACGACCTGCAGGAGCCGTTGAGACAAATACAAAACTTCTCTTCACGACTCATTACCAATGAGCAACAAAACCTGACTGACAAAGGCAAAACATATCTTGTGAAAATGAACGATGCCGCAGATCGCATGCGAACGCTCATCACAGATCTGCTCACGTATTCGCGCACGACCAATACGGAACGGAAATTTGAAATGACGAATTTGAATGAAATTGTAAAAGAGGTGCTGGAAGAGCTTAAGGAAACGATCGACGAAAAACACGCAACGATAGAAGCGGGGGACTTGCACGATGCCCGGGTTATACCCTTTCAGTTTCGCCAGATGATGCATAACCTCATTGGCAATGCGCTAAAATTTTCGAAACCCGGCTCACCACCTGTTATAGTTATAAGGAACAGGAAGGTAAATCAGAGCGAGGCGAACAACGCCGGCCTTAGTCCCGGAAAAGAGTATAGCCACATCAGCGTTGCAGATAATGGTCTTGGCTTTGACCCGCAATACAAAGACCGCATTTTTGACGTATTTCAGCGGGTTCATGACAAAGAGAAATTTGCCGGCACCGGCATTGGTCTTTCTATTGTCAAGAAAATTGTAGACAACCACAACGGCATCGTTACCGCCACAAGCGAACCTGATAAAGGCGCGACTTTCGACATCTATATTCCGTCAAGTTAACATTAAGACGCGGGACAACTTATGGATAAAAAAAGTTTGATTACGAGGTGGGACACCACTGACGTTGAGATCAGAAACGAGCTCATCAGGGCAATAAGAGGCGCAGGACTGCTGGACCAAGTAAGCGGACTAAAGAAAACAGACGGTCGTTGGGACCTGAGAGGGTTTAAAGTGCCGGCGCCGGCCCGAACGGAAAATATAAGGTCGTATTTAAAGGTGGAGGGAGCGTTTGCTTTTACGGGAATGGTCATTGACAACTCGGATCTATCGTATGCAGATTTGAGCTTTACCACATGGCGAGACTGTAAAATCGGGAATTCAATCTTCGTCGAAGCGAAACTGAAAGATGTTTTCATGGCCGCATCGGACATCGTTAATACGGAGTTCATAAACACAGATTTCAAGGATTCTTTTATCGGTCAAAATGTTGGTAAAAACTCGGGATCGTTCATTAACGTGACATTCAATGAGTGTAATCTGTCTAACGTGGGTTTCTGTTTTCCGAAAATTGAAGGAACGAATTTCAAAAATTGCGATCTAAAAGACACCGATTTTGACGGGAGCAGATTTGCCAACTGCAAATTCACGGGACTTCTCGACTCTACCTTCTTTCGTGGTTACTCAAAAGACGCTCATACTTCTTTCTTGTGGGTGTTTAACCGGGTCAGGCCAAGAAATTTTTTTAATGAGATGTACGGCGTTGATTTTTCTGAAGCCTCTCTTTCCGGAATTTCCTTCACAAACCACATCGATCTGAGCCGTTGTATCCTTCCGCGTGATGGCTCGGCGATATTGGTCACAGACCTTAAGAACACTTATGATTTGATGAAGATAAGAATTAACAATGAGTGGAGCGGGGAGTACAAAAGGATCGGACTTGAATACATCGATTCCATTTATTACAATAAAGACCGGCAAGATCAGCCGAACGACATTATCGACATCGATACCCTTTCGCAAGGAACGGGGATGGAGAAGTTCGGTCAGGATTTTTTCAACTTACTCAAAAACGTCAAAAATGAGAGCGTTAACCACAACGGTTAGATAATTGACGGAATGAAAATGAAGCGACGGGCTTTTAAAATTGCAATGCCGGGCGCGCGCCCAAAGCTTTCAGTAATCGGGCATGCGCAGCAATAGCCTCAAAAAAAGACTTCTTTGTGTGATAGGGGACACCGAATTCTTTCGCTGTTTTTTCGACAATGGGTGCGATCTTCCGGTAATGTACGTGGCAAATATTAGGAAACAGGTGATGCTCTACCTGGTAGTTCAATCCACCTACATACCAGCTGAACAATCTCTGACGATGGCCGAAGTTTGTTGTGGTCTGCATTTGATGAATAGCCCAGTTGTTTTCAAGATTACCATTTTCGTCCGGCACCGGATAGGATGTTCCTTCGATCACATGCGCCGGCTGGAAGATTAGTGCAAGGATAAAGCCCGCGATATAATGCATAACGAAGAAACCAAGGAAGATCTGCCAGATCGAGAAAGGCGTTAGCCAAAGCGGTAGCGCGATGACACAACCGAAATAGACAACTTTTGTCAAAATAAGGATCAACCATTGTTTCGTAGCGGATGCCTTTTGCTTTTTGAGCATCCCATCTTTCTGGTATTGACGCAGACGGCCAAAGTCCTTGAAGATGATCCATACAAATGTCATGAGGCCATAAAAGAACCACGCGTAAAAGTGTTGAAATTTGTGAATAGGTTTCCACTTTGATTCGGGGCTCATCCGCAAAATTCCTCTCGGGCTGATATCTTCATCCGCATTGTGGACGTTCGTATAAGTATGGTGCAGGACATTATGCTGTATCTTCCAGTTTAAGGAATGGGCGCCCACCAGGTTAATTGACATGCTGAGAAGTTTATTAATACCGGTTCGGGCTGAGTACGCGCCATGATTTGCATCATGCATCACCGACAACCCGATTCCTGCTTTTCCTAACCCCATTATCACCGCCAAACCAAGATAGATCCAGAAGGTATTGACAAGGCCGCTTATCATGAACGCGTATGGAACGAGGTAAAGCGACAGCATGAAAACTGTTTTCCAAACCATTTCGCGGTTTGAGAACCGGCTGATATTTGCTGTTTTGAAGTATTCGGCTACTCGTTTGCAGGCTGTGGAGTAGAATCCGGATGGGGAGGAGGAAAATTTTAGACTGTTGGTAATGTTCATTATTGAGTGTTGGTAACCATTTGAGGGAACTTGAACGCGGGTACGATTATTCTGAGAGGCCGTGTACACACTTGTCTGTATATAACACCTGGTCGTCAATAAGGTTCATCAATTTTATGTGAAAAAAACAGCAAGGTATTTCGACCCTGCTGTCTGAATATGTTCAAAGGTAAAATTATCACAGGTCCGTTAAAGGCAGTTTAGAAAATCCGCTGGCCATTTCGGAGTTGATCACACGACCCTTGCCCCGGCTTTTTTTTATGTGTTCAGATCTCGTTAAGGCTTCGTGACATTGTTACTGTCAAGGATGACGGCCGTTTGTGCAAGGGCCTGTCCATGAAGTGAAGCACCGGTCTGGAAGGTAATTCCAGTCATTGACAGGATGACTCCCTCAAAATGTGCTGTTGTCCCGATAGTTGCCTGGCCGGCAACCTGCCAGAAGATGTTTTTGGATTGTGCACCGCCCGTAAGGATGATGTTGACGGCCGACGCGACTGAAAGGTCGCCGGATATCTGGAAGATCCATACGTCATTCGCTCCTCCGGAGATCGTCAGGTTCGTGGGTATAGTTACTGTGCTGGTCCATTTGTATAAGCCAGCTCCAAGTGTTTTGCCTCCGATATTCCCCGTGCCTAATTCAGTGTAATCAGGTGATACACGTCCCGCAGCGTCGTTATAGGCGGTGATCATGTTATTGACTGACGTTGTCAGCCCGATTGGTGTCGGTGCCGCCATGTCAGCAGCGTACACTTTGCCCGTTACCTGAGACGAGGTCGCAAAACCGGTGGCATTTGTCAAAGCAAAACCGGTAACATAAGAAGTCGCTGCAGGACTAATACCAAGATCACCGGTTACAGCTGACGTAGCGCTATTGTTAATCGCGGTTTTCGCCAGGATTACGTAATCTCCTGCTGTACCGAGATCAACTACTGCGCGCGTAGTTGCCGAGCCTCCGGTTGTGAAGGTGAAGACTTTGCTAGCGGCCAGTGCATTTCCTGCGAGGTCCTTTGCGGCAGTCGTAAGCGTCGCAGTGTAGGTTGTGCTCGCTGTGAAAGCCGTAGTTGGGGTGAATGTTGCCGTCATTCCTGAATACGTTACTACACCGGCTACCGGTGTTGTTCCCTGAGTAACCAGAAAGGTGGAAGCGTTGATAGTAAGGGGATCCATCGCCTCACTGAATGTGATGCTGGCCGCCTTGTTACGCGAAACACCGGTTGTACTGTTTGCCGGATCGGTTGTGCTGACGATAGGTAATGTCACATCCAGAGTTCCTGTTGTGGTAAAACTCCAAATGCGGCCTTCTGTCAATTGATGCCCGCCTACGGCTTTCACTCCGGCCAGAATGGAAGCAGTGTAAATGGTTCCTGCCGAAAGAGGCGACGTTGGTGTAAATGTTGCCGTTGTTCCCGCATAAGCTACGGTACCCGGAACATTGGTGACCCCCTTCTTCAGGGTGAATTGTGCAGTGGTGATTGTGGACGGATCCATCGCGAGGCTAAAGTCTGCAGTAATGGTGCTGTTAAGAGCAACACCAGTTGCATTGTTAGCCGGCGTAGTTGTCGTCACTGCCGGGCTTGTTCCGGGGTCGTCGTCGTTTTTACATCCTGTTACCAGGAGTAATGCCGGAAGCACCATAAGTGCGAATATGTTTTTTGTTTTCATGTTTTTTTTCTTTGTTTTGATTGTGTTTAAACCGTGAATAATGCTTGAAACTCCGATCACTGATGATCAATTATAAAATCTGTAACCTATCGTCGCCTGTAACCATACGTTCTTGTACCGTGGCGTAGTGGACGTTCCGTCGCCATTGTTGTTTGAGAAGTCCCAGCCAGCTCTTGCGCTGCAAACGAGGTGATCTATGTAAGCGTCAAAACCAACGGTGAATCCCAGGGTATTCTTTCTGATGTTATCGTTGGCAAAGGCTTGTTCCTGCTGCGAGGTGCTGTTCCCATTGGTGAATACATCGTGCTGACGCATGAGGTAAGAAAAGTGCGGCCCCGCAAGAAGAGATAATGAACCGGTGGGTTTAATCGCTAACAACAGAGGTATATCGAGATAGTTGGTGGTACGCGTGAATGTGTACGGACTACCGAACATCGTCCCGGAGCCCTTGAAACCTTTTTGCGAGAAAAGCATTTCTCCCTGGAAGCCAACGGATTTACCGAAAGGGATTGCAACGAAAGCGCCGGCTGCAAGACCTGCCTTCGCATCGGCATCAAATTCCCCACCCTTGGAATCGTACACGTTCGAAATATTGGGGCCAATCTTGAGCCCGAAGACAGGCGTTTCCCGAAGGTCTTTATCTTGATCCTGCGCAAAGCTTGAGCAGGTGATTGAAAGAACAACAATAAGAGAGATTAGTATTTTTTTCATAATACAAATGTCGGTCGTTGCGCGAACGACTGTTGTACATGCATTCTGAAAAGAGTTACATAACTAACTCATTATTCAAACTCAGTGTTCGTGGCCCCAAAATTGGTTTGTTACATCAATCACACTTATTGAGATGTTGAATGATTCAGAGAAGGCAAGGAGCCTTGTTTGAGAAATAAATAATAGATAAGTATGGAGGAGTTGTTACGCGAGGTAACCAGTTTTTCAAAAAGAAAATCCTTTAGCCCGCAACGGCAGTTTGTAACATCGTTGTCCGGTTGCTACAAAGATGGCGTTGGCCAGGGCAGGAGCTATCGGTGGAACACCGGGCTCACCGGCGCCGCCCATCTTCGCAATGCTATTCACGATGTGTACTTCAATCCCCGGTGACTGATTCATGCGCACCATCTTATAGTCGTTGAAGTTCCTTTGCTTTACGCGGAAGCGCTCTTCGGATACAGCATTGAGAGATATGCAGGATTTGATAGAAAAAGGAATTTTGAAACGAGAAGAAGCGGGCGGAAGGAGCACGAGTTATAACCTATATTATTCCCGGCAACTGGCTTGGCCACTGGCCCAAGACTTACGTGTTGCTCGCGGAAAATGCCGACCCCGGCGTAGTGCAAGAGAGAGTAAGACGGACCACCGACAAAATACTTGACCCGGTATATCTCCAGCGTTACGGAAAGACATACCAGGAACAAAAGAAAGCCGGAGGACTACAGGAGTATCGTCTTCAGCCTCTGAACGATGTACACCTTTATTCTTCACACATGGGAGGTACTGGAAATATTTTGTACATCTATATTTTTATAGCAATCGGAGCAATGCTCATTTGCATTGCTTCATTCAACTATATCAACTTATCGACAGCGAGATCCGTTTGGGAAGCGAAAGGGGCGGGTATCAGGAAAGTACTGGGCGCATCCGGGGGCGAGCTATACCGCCAGTCCATCACAGAGTCGACGATGTTGAACGTGATTGCGGCGGTCGGCGGGATTGTAATTGCACAGCTGGTGCTCACGTGGAATACACCATTCTTGCAGCAGTTCATTCCTGATAAGTTTTTATCACCGGTGTTGTGCATTGCCGCCGCTGCATTCTCTTTATTGCTGGGATTGATCGCGGGCTCTGTACCCGCTCGTTTGCTGGCCACATTTCAACCGACCGAGGTACTGAAGGGTCAGTTGGTGCAGGGAAAGAAAGGAACTGGTCTCCGGCACATACTTGTTACAGGGCAGTTTGTGGTTTCCATCGGGCTCATCATGTGCACACTCGTGGTCGGCCGTCAGTTGAATTTCATGCAGAACTTGTCGTTAGGGTTCGACAAAGAACACCTGTTGACGGTAAACAATATCGCAACCCTGGGAGATCATAAGTTGGCCTTTAAGCAATCGTTAAGCAGTGAGAATTTCGTGGTTAGTTCGTCTCTCTGCTACGGAACGGTTGGTCACCCCGAAAACTCTGCGAGTTTCACGCCGGTCGAGTTGATCGAGGAGAAGCGGGAAGATGTCGTTATTGGTATCCCCATATTTATAGCCGACAACGATTACCTCACGACACTGGGCGCTTCCCTTTTGATGGGCCACAATTTCCCGGATGGCCTCCATGAAGACCATCAGCAGATCATTCTGAATAAGGAAGCATTGCGGAGTGTCGGTTGGCAGGACAGGGCGGAAAAAGAGGTGATCGGCAAGATGATCGACGTTAATGGAAGACGTTACGAGCTTGCCGGCATTGTAGACGACTACCATTTCAGGTCGTTACGGGATAAGATCGGACCGATGGCCATTGTCTCTCATTACTGGCAGAGTTACGAAATGCTTATGATACGGATGTCGCCAGGCTCAACCCCACAGGCGATCAAAAGTATTGAGGATCACTGGCGTCAAATTGCTCCTGGTGTTCCATTTCAGTATTCGTTTGTAGACCAGGACCTCGACATGCTATACGCTTCCGAGCAAAACCTGGGTTTGTTGTTCATGATCTTTGCATCCACCGCGGTATTTGTGGCGTGTCTTGGATTGCTTGGCCTCGCCATGTTTGCTGCAGAGCGAAGTGTAAAAGAGATTGGCATACGGAAAGTTCTTGGAGCATCCGTTGTAAGTATTGTGATAAGATTATCGCGAAGCATGATGTTGCTGATCCTGGCTGCCTTCGTCGTGGCGGCGCCTCTGGCATGGTATATCATGGATCGTTGGCTGGAAAATTTCGCCTACCGGCCGCCGTTTGGGATTTCCGTTTTTGTGATTGCCGGAGGATTAACTTTTGCCATCGCATCCCTGACGATCAGCCTCCAGGCATTCCGTGCCGCTCTCGCAAATCCGGTCGACTCGTTGAAGGCAGAATAGGTTTCTTTTCCACTTATTGCTGTCTTGGAAAAATCGCAAATTACCCGGACCTTGGTTATTATGGAGAAACTGCGCAAACTGCCGGGCTCGGAAAAACAGTTGAGGCTGTTGCCCGCTTTTGCTGAGTTCATTATCGAAAGCCATAAAAGCGAATTCCTTGCTTTCTCCCGCAAGATGCTTCGCGAGATGGACCTCCCCCTCTTGAAGTTGATGAGTGTCGAAGATGGCGATGCCCTCGCCGACAAAAGTAACATGGAGCTGCTAACGTCGCTCTCCAACAGTGACCCCGCACAGCACATAGAAAAAGCGATAGACCGGTGGCGGACCGGGCAATTTCCCCGCGCACAACGCAATCATTTTGTAGTGGAGGACGTGACCGGCATTGGTCACATGCGGAAGATGAGCTTCCTCCAGTTCCTCCCGAAATACACAAGCGATCCGGCGAAGATCATCGAGATTTGCGGCGAGATCGACGCATACATTCTCGAATACACTTCTTCCACGCTTCATAATTTCGTTGGTATCATCGACGATCGCATTCACGAATACGTCGAGCACCTGGAGCGCCGTACGCGCGAGCTGCAAGAGTCGAATGCAAGCCTGGAAGAGTTTGCCTACGTGGCGAGCCACGACCTGAAGGAGCCATTGAGAAAGATCTCGGTCTTCATCAAGTTGTTGAATGAGTCGATGGAGTGGCCGGGTGAGCGTCAACGTTCGTGGTACCAGCGGATCGAGGCGGGCGCCGATCGGATGCGCAACCTGATCGACGACCTGCTGTCGTTGTCGCTCCTGTCGGCCGAACAAACGCCCGAGCTTTACAGCCTGAAGGCGATCCTTGATGGGACGTTACAGTTGCTGGATAATAAGATCGAAGAAACGGGAGCGATCGTGAAATCGAGCGATCTGCCGGAAGCGAAGGTCATTCCCTCGCAGTTCGATTTCTTGTTCCATAATCTTCTGTCAAACTCGTTGAAGTTTACCAAAGAAGGAATTCGCCCGGAGATCACTGTGACTCATCGCACACTGGGCCCAGGCGAATCACATGCGCTATACGGGCTTCCGAAACGTTCGCATATCGAAATAACGATAAATGACAACGGGATTGGCTTCGACAACCGGCATAGCGACCGCATCTTCGCCGTGTTCCAGCGCCTTCACAACAAGGATGCATACGACGGCACGGGCATTGGGCTTGCGATATGCAGAAAGGTGATGAAGAACCACGAAGGAGTTATTCTGGGGAGAGGCCAGGAGGGAAAGGGTTCGGAGTTTGTGGTGGTCGTGCCTGCAGGCTAGGATGAAGTTTATAGTTGCTGAACGCTTAGGGCTATTCTGTTCTTAAGCTTTTCACCGGATTTGTTCCTGCAGCGTTTAATGTGTGCCAGCTTACGGTAAGTATGGTGATCAATAACGTCACCACCGTCGCCGCTACGAACGTCCAGATCGGCACGCCCATGTGGTAGGCGAAATTTTCCAGCCAGTCGTTGAGAAGAAAGTAAGCGATAGGCACAGCGATAGCACACGAGATCACTGCAAGAACCACAAAGTCTTTCGACATCATCTGCCACAGGTCGTACGTGGAGGCTCCCAGGACTTTGCGCACACCGATCTCTTTGGTTCGTTGCTCTGCCGTGAAAGAGGACAGGCCAAAGATGCCCAGGCAACTGATGAATATCGCCAGGCATGCGAATGTTGTCGCAAGCGTACCGACGCGTTCTTCGTTGCCGAACTTTTTTGCATAAACGACATCGGTGAATTCGTAGTTTGAATCCGCGTTTGGGTTATATTTCTTATACAAAGGCTCGATGGTGGTAAGGGATTCTTTTGTGGGCAGATCCGGGTTCAACCTGAAGATCACAAAGTTTGCCTGGTCGTCAGCAACGGTATAGACGGCAGGCGAGGGTTCGGCATAAGGGGAGCTGGTGATAAGATTATCGACTACACCTACAACCTCAAAAGGAGTACCTGCCCATCTTACAATTTCACCGATCGGTTCCTTGAAACCCATGTAATCCGCTGCGGCCTTGTTGAGGATCATCGCGGAAGAATCAGCCACGCGTTCCCGTGAGAAATCACGACCCTTGATCAAGGTCCATCCCACTGTTTTTCCGTACTCGGGTGAAATCGCCGTGAAAGGAAAATCGACAGACAAGCCAGGATCTTTTCCTTTCCAGTCGAAGCGGCTGCTGCTGCCGGCCTGTGACGTGAGTCGTGACGAACTTTCTGCCATCTCTAAGATGGCTCCCTTATTTTTTAGTTCGGTCCGTAGTGCTTCGAAATGCGATGTAATCTCTGGTGAAGTCGGGAGCATGACCAGGCCATTGGAATTGTAGCCCAGCGGACGGTTCTTGGCATGTTGTATCTGCAGATAGACCACCGCGGTGCCGATGATGAGCACGACCGATACGGTGAACTGAATGGTTACAAGTGCCTTTCGTAAGATCGATGTCGACCTGCCTTGCTTCAATGTACCCTGCGATCCCAACGCCGAGAGGTAGAACGCCGGGTAGCTTCCGGCGATCACACCAATAACTATAGTGAAGATTACAGTTCCGGCTATCCACATTGGCTCGTTCCACGGCATGGCCATTTGCTTTTCTGAGATCAGATTAAAGAAAGGCAACGTGAGCTGTGTAAGTAATAATGCGATGACGGATGAAATAAACACCGTAAGGATCGATTCACTGAGGAACTGGTTGATCAACTGACTTCGCAACGAACCTATCGCCTTACGAATACTAACTTCCTTCGCACGCTTTTCGGATCGCGCCGTACTCAGGTTCATAAAATTGATACAGGCCATCAGTAACACGAACATACCGACTACTCCAAACAGCCAGACATACTGTATTCTTCCACCCGATTGTTTCCCGTTGACGAAATTGGACTTTAAGTGCCACTCACTCATAGGAAGAATGAACAATTCCGGTTTCTTCTTTTGGAGCGCCTCGCTGAGCTTTTTGAACTCCGCATCTTTGATCCGTGCCGATGCCTGTTCAAACGTTGTGTTGTCGTTTATCTGAACGTAGAGGTTGAGCCAATTAGGCCTCCAGGGGTCGTCCATCTTTTCAACCTGTGCATATTTGGCAAAACTTTCCCATGATCCGAGGAATTGCAACTCGGTGAATTCAGAATTCGGGGGAATATCGTTGAACACACCGCCAACGGCCACGTCGAGCTCGCCCTGGAGCTTCATGATCTTCCCGGTTGGGTCAGCGTCACCAAAGAATGCGATAGCGGTGGATTTCGAGATGAGTATCGATGACGGATCCTTGACAGCATCGGCCGATCCGTAGACCATCTCCAGGCTGAGCATTTTGGCGAGATCGGGTTCAGCGAATATTCCGCTCTTATCAAACTTAAGGTTGTCGATCGACAGTGGAAGTTTGTCCATGCCGGTAGTCAGCGCGATGTAACTAAAGTCTGCGCCATAGTTTTTCCTGATCTCATCGGAAAGAGGCCAAGGGACATTGCCCCATGTGTTTATTTCTCCGTTGTTGGTAAGATTCTTTATCACCCGGCCTATGCGCGAATAGTTCGGGAAATTCTTTTCATGGGAGATCTCATCGGTAACCCAAAGCGTGATGACGATGGTTACCGTAAGGCCCACCGACAGGCCAAGGATGTTGAGCAATGCAGACATCTTGTTCTTGACCATATTGCGGAGGGCGGTGACGAAATAGCTCTTGTACATAGGAAGAAGATTTACGGAATGGCGTTGATTTCTTTTTTTGATAGCGAAAGGACGGAGGTAATTCAGAACCTGGTACCAGGTGATCACGTTGGCGATGAAGCGCGGACGGGTTCGCAGTGTTTCCTTATGCATTTCGTGCAAATCCCCGGTGACTTCATCGAGGAGGTCATTACGGAGGAATGTGCGAAGGAGGCGCTGGACACCGGCCGGCAATATGGGATCTTTCCGGTGCACGTCAGAAGGTGAAGTTGAATGCTGTATTAACGGTGAATATCGAAGCCATCTCGGGATATTGCCGCCACAAGCTTGTTTTCATTTCCATGGATTCGCGGAGCACCCGTTTACCGAGTGCCGTGAGGTGATAGATCCGTTTGCTCCGTTCGCCACGGTCTGTTGTGCCTTCGCGTATCTGTGACTTGAGGAAACCCTTGTCTTCGAGACGGTCGAGCGTGCTGTGCGCTGCCCCGATAGAGAGCGACCTGCCGGTTTGAGCTTTGAATTCGACAGTGATGCGGTAGGCGTAGGCATCTTCTTCGTTGACGATGCCGACCAGGAGCATGAGGACTTCTTCGAAGTCACCGAGGCGTTTTTCCATGTTCATCCCTAATTTGTAGAACTAATATACGGGAAGGCCTCTGATTTGTTCTACTTTTTAGAGAGGAATAAAAATGTATGCTTTTTGCGTGCGGGAAACGGTATGCCTGAGGGACCATCGATCGTCATATTGAAAGAGTTGTTGAAGGACTTCAAGGGGAGAAGGATCCGGGCTGCCGAAGGATCTACTCAGAAGATTGACATTCAAGCATTGAACGGGCAGACCATCGTTGATTTCAAATCCTGGGGCAAGCATTTCCTCATTTGTCTTTCAAAATTCACGATCCGGATCCACCTGCTGATGTTCGGGACTTACCGCATCAATGAAGGGAAGGATGCAACACCGAGATTGAGATTGGTGTTTTCCGATAACGAAGAGATCAATTTTTACGCGTGCGCGATCGAGCGTATCGACAAGGATCTCAACGAGGTGTATGACTGGTCGGCCGATGTGATGAATCGGAAGTACGATACCCGTAGGGCTAACGCCAAGCTCAGGGCTCAACCGGAGACACTGGTTTGTGATGCAATCCTGGACCAGAACATTTTTGCGGGGGCGGGAAATATTTTCAAGAACGAGGTGCTGTTCAGAATAAAGGTGCATCCGTTGACCAAAGTAGGTGCGTTGCCCGACCGCAAGCGGAGGGAGCTAGTGAAGGAGGTGGTTCATTACGGAAAGGACTTTTTGAAATGGAAGAAGAAGTTTGTGTTGAGAAAGCATTGGGAGGCACACACGAAGCGCACTTGTCCGCGCGACGGAAACAAATTCATTAAAGACTACCTGGGCAAAACCCAGAGAAGAAGCTTTTATTGCGAGGTATGCCAGGTGCGGTGGGATTAACTTTTTCCTTATAGTTTCATTCCCTGGATCAGTATAGAGCTCTTGATAGACTTCTCCTTCAGGTGTAAGAATTTCTTTCTCTCTTCGTCGCGTCTAAAGTTTTCAAAATCCTGTTCGTTATCGAATTCAACGAGGTGTATCTCGTAGGGTTTGTCCATTTGGGCCCCGATGAATGAATCTTCGTTTGTCCGGACGCGGAAGAGCATGCGGCCGTTGTATTTGGTGATGATTGGTATGGCTACGGCTTCGAATTCATCGAAGGTTTTCTCCTCGCCGGGGATGATGTGGATGAGTTGGGTGATGTAGATCATTTCTTAGATATACAATTGCCAAGATACATTTCGTAATGCATCTCAACAATACATCTTAACACAGAGATCGCATACCTACCCCTTAAAAATCAAAAGCCCGAATCCTTGCGAATCCGGGCTTTTGTCAGAATACCTGAACGATATTCAATTGGTTGGTCTTAGTTGTTGCTCCGTTCGTTCGGACGCTTAGTGACTTTACCATTCTTGTCGAAATAGTAAGTCTTCTGAGTGTTCGAAGTCTTATCCATTATTTGAACTGAATAAGTATCACCAGCGGGGTTTTTGTAAACCGATCCGCTTTCCCAGCCCTGGTACTGCGTGCCACTGAGAGTTTGGCGAAGTGTCGCCGGTACTTCTGTGGTTTGTACAGTGCTCCAGCCCTTCATGTCATCCTTCATTCTGTCGGATGGTGTTTGGGTAGGAGTTTGCGTAGGAGTGGTTTTTGTCTTGGTGGTGTCTTGTTGTGCCATTGCAGTGCCTGCTCCAATGAGTGCGAAGCAAGCAGCCGCGAGAATTAGTCTTTTCATAGTTGTTTTTGTTTTTAAGTTGTTTGACAACAATGAGATCAAAATTATGCCAGGGGAGAGGCCATCATGGGCCGGCGGCGTATTATGCGAGTGAGCGTCGTAAGGTCAATGAATTAACCTCGATTAAATGTATAACAAGGGTAACGTTATTAGAACCTGTGGAGTTGAATGCACGACGATCAATGTGATTCCACAACTTCGTTCGCGGCCATTCTGTCCCGTCCGGAACCCTGATGCCAGCAACATTTCAGGACAGCTCTTTAAAGAGTCCACTTTACTTTTTCCAACATCGCCAACGCCTTTTTACGCGCTGCGCCAATGTTCGACGCGCGGGCCAGGCACACGCCCATTCTTCGCTCCCCGTCAACTTCAGGCTTACCGAAGAGCCGGACCTGGGTATCGGGCTCAGACAGGGCTTCCTCCAATCCTGAGAATGAAACGTTGGCCGATTTGCCGTGGACAAGAATAGCAGCCGATGCCGACGGTCCGTGTTGTGAAATGTTGGGGATCGGCAATCCGAGTATCGCGCGGACGTGAAGCGCAAATTCCGTGAGGTCCTGAGAGATCATCGTCACCATGCCGGTATCATGGGGCCGTGGCGAAAGCTCGCTGAAGTAAACTGCATCGCCTTTTACAAAAAACTCGACACCGAATATTCCCCGTCCGCCCAATGCATTGACAACTTCCGCTGCCATGTGCTGGGCTTTCTTCAGCGCGGACTCCGGCATAGCGTGCGGCTGCCACGACTCGCGATAGTCCCCGCGTTCCTGCCGATGACCGATCGGAGCGCAGAACGAGATCCCGTCTTTATGGCGCACCGTCAGTAGCGTTATTTCATAATCGAAATCAACAAAGCCTTCGATGATCACGCGACCGCCGCCGGCACGTCCGCCTTCCTGCGCATACGTCCACGATGTGTCGATGTCGCTTGTCGACTTGATGGTACTCTGACCTTTGCCGGACGAGCTCATGACCGGTTTCACCACACATGGAATTCCGATTTCTTTTATGGCTTGCCCGAACTCCGCTTTTGTCCCGGCAAACCGGTAAGGTGATGTCACCAGCTTAAGGTCTTCGGCCGCAAGCTGACGGATGCCTTCGCGGTTCATGGTAAGCTGTGCGGCCTTCGCCGACGGGATCACCGTAAATCCTTCCTTCTCTAGCTCTACCAAAACGTGGGTTGCGATCGCCTCCACTTCGGGCACGATAAAATGCGGGCGCTCTTTGTAGATCACGTCGCGCAATGCCTTTTCATCGAGCATCGAAATGGTGTACGAGCGGTGTGCCACCTGCATCGCCGGCGCATGATCATAACGGTCGACGGCGATGACCTCGACTCCGAATCGCTGAAATTCAATGACAACCTCTTTACCGAGCTCGCCGGAGCCCAGGAGCATGACTTTGATCGCGGAAGGCTTGAGAGGCGTTCCTATTGCAATTGAATTGGGTGATGCCGTAGTGGACATAGATTTTCTATCTTGTTATGTTTGAAGTTTGCCCCTAAAATAGCTCAATTCCAGACCACGTTATGTTTATAGAATACATCAAGATCGCTATTCGCCAGATATTCAAAGAAAAGGCGTTTTCATTCGTCACCATATTTGGGTTAGCTGTAGGTCTCACCTGCGTTTTGAACATTCTGTTGTTTGTTCGTGATGAGCTTTCTTTTGATAAGTATCACGTCAAGGCCGACCGGATATATCGTGTGATACAGGGAGGTGACAGCGAAGAACAATCGTCGAGTCTTCCCTTTCCTACCGGCCCGACGCTGATAAACGATTTCCCGGAGTTCATTGAAGATTATACCAGGCTGTTCAATTTCCAGGCATCCACGTTGTCTATTGTTTATGATGAGGGATCGAAGCATGCAGCGTACAACGAGCCCAGGTTCTTCTTTGCCGATTCTGCATACTTCAGGATATTCGATCACCGGTTCCTTTCAGGCAACCCCGCACGTGCATTGAATGGCCCGGGACTCGTTGTGATCACCGAATCGACTGCACAACGTTATTTTGGAACGACAGATGCGGTCGGAAAGATCATCCGTTTCGAAGGCAAGTTTGATCTCACAGTCAACGGTGTCATCGAGGACGTGCCCTCAAATTCTCATTTTAAATTCGACTTCATCGCTTCCTTCGCTAGCCTGCCGGCATTGGGATTTACCATACCGGACAAGAACTGGTACTGGAACCCGGTGTGGACGTACGTGCTTTTGCGCGAGAACACCCAAAGAAGTCAGGTGCAGATTCACCTTCACGACTTCGTTCAAAAGTATTATCATCCGTCGCTCAAAGACGAAACGGAGTTGAACCTCCAGCCGCTGGAGAACATCTATCTGTATTCACGGTCGGAATATGAGATAGGGCCGATGAGCGACAGCCGGTATATTAAAGTATTCTCTATCGTTGCGTTCGTGATCCTGCTCATCGCGCTGATAAATTTTGTCAACCTGTCGACTGCGCGTGCAACAGACCGGTTCAAGGAGGTCGGCGTGCGCAAAGTCACTGGAGCGAGCAACCGGAGGCTGTTGTTTCAGTACCTCACGGAATCCGTTTTTATATCGATGCTGAGCCTGGCGCTGGCATGTATCCTCACCGTGGGATCGATCCCGCTGGTGAATCGCCTCGCGGATAAAACTTTTTCGATCGGGGAGATCTTTGAACCGGGCGTGGTCCTGGCGGGAGTGGGAATTACTTTGTTTACGGGTCTTTGTGCGGGAATATATCCTGCGGTCTACCTGTCGTCGCTAAATCCATCCCGTGTGCTCAAGTCGGGGCAATCAAAAGCGTCCGGATCTTTACTAAGGAAGGTATTGACCATGTTCCAGTTTGGCGTATCGGTCGTGCTGATGATCATGGCCTTCGTCATTTTCAGGCAGACGGAGTTTATGAAAAATTCCGCCCTTGGTTTCGAAAAAGAACATGTGTTGGTTCTGCCGGTGCAGCGGTTGTCGATCGTGCCGAATTATGAATCTTTTAAAAAACAGATCTTGGCAAACAGTTCGGTCATGAGTGTGTCGACCACCAATACGCTGCTCGGAAAAGAAACTCAGGCTTCGAACTACAAGAAAAAGGAGGAGGTCGACATGTCGCTTTACCCGTGTCTTTTCGTTCGAAACGATTTCACGACAACCATGGGCATCAAACTGCTGGCGGGCACCGACTTTAGCGAAGACGTTACGGCTCCGGGCTACTACGCGATCATCAATAATTCACTGTGTAAGAAGCTCGGATGGCAGCCGGCCGACGCGATTGGAAAAAAGATAGGTGGCACACTGGAAGGCGAGATCACGGTGACGGGCGTTTCGGAGGACTTTCATTATGCTCCGCTCAAACAGGCGATAGGCCCGATGATCATGCTGAGAGCGGATCTCACCAAGAATCGCGATTTCTTTACCAGGTTCGTGATGATCCGCGTGCAGGGCGGCAGCGTCGCCGAGTCGATCTCTTTTCTGCGCAAGGCGTGGAATCAACGTGTTCCGGAAAGCCCGTTCGATTATTTTTTCCTCGACGAGAAGCTCGACACCGTCTACAAACAGGAGGACAAAGTGAACAAGATCGTCAACGTGTTTTCATTCGTGGCATTGTTTATTGCGTGCCTCGGCCTCTATGGACTTGCCGTATTTTCATTCCGTATCCGGAAAAAGGAAGTTGCCGTGCGCAAAGTGATGGGAGCCTCGGGAAGCAGTATTGCCCGCTTGTTTGCATTCGACTTCATGAAGCTGGTCGTGGTTGGATTCGCGGCCGGGTCGGCGCTCGCTATCTATGTTGCCGGAATATGGCTGGAGGGATTTGCATACCGTGTCCCGGTTTCACCATGGCTTTTCGTTATCTGCCTGTTGCTCATTACGGCAGTGGCGCTGTCCACGATACTGGTACAAACGATCAGGGCCACGCTTACGAATCCTGTGACGGTGTTGAGAAACGAATAGGGTGACGTGTTCAATTCGGATAACTGAACAGCCAGGCATTGAGCCCTTTTTCGCTGAGGGCATTTTCCCAGCTATTGTGTTTTACACCTGGGTATTCGGTGTATTTCACAACCTTTCCGCCTAACCTCACGATCTCCTTATGCACATCTCGTGATAGGTGGACTGGGACAACGTCGTCTGCATCGCCGTGAAAGATCCAGAGCGGTGTAGTGAGCAGCTTCGAAGCGGCCTTTGGGTCGGAGCGCAGTGACCTCCGCCAACCCAATCAATTGAATAAAGAGCTTCTTTTGTCAATCGATGAAGAAATATCAATACCAAATTTTGTCATTTGACTCTTCTCGTGGTATGCAAGGTTGAGCTCGCGGGTGAATTTGTCCATCTCTTCTGAGATCACATACAGTTTTTGGGAAATAGCCTTGATCTCCTCCACTGCAAGCTCATTACTGACAATGAGCTTGGTCATGCCCATCATGGAAGAAATAGGTCTGCGAATGACGTGACCGATATCAAATATGATCTGCTCGACTGAAATAAGATAATCTACAAGCGGGGTGATGTCGCTTGTTGCGCCATACCATATTATTTTTCCACTCTTCTCTTTTTCTGGAATAGCCTGCATCCAGCGCCACCTGACTTGGTCATTCACAACCATCCTGTATTGACAACTAATTATTGCGCCGGTTCGATACGCTTCTTTCATTGCATCGTTAAACTTGCCTCTGTCGTCATCATGCAATATTTCCCTTAACTCTTCCGGGTGTTTTGAGATTTGTTCAAGTTCATGCTTATAGTTGAAGGCATCTGTTCCGCGGTTGATAAAGTGAATTTTTGTATGTCCGCTTTCATCTATTTCGAACATGTAGGTATTACCGGGGACCTGACTGGTAATTTTTCGTATCAATTGCTCACTTTGCTTTATCTTTTCGTCCGCCTCTTTGCGTTCTGTAATATCATAGCTAATAGAAAGGTATTGGTAGACCTTTTGGTCCTCATCAAAAAGGGGAACGATGGAGCTATCCACCCAATACAATGTGCCGTCTTTTGCCTTGTTACAGAATTCGCCCCTGTAAGGTTTGCCGTTTTTCATCGCGGTTCCCAGTTCGGTAAAGTATTCAGGCAAGTAATCATCCGGCCAAATCATAGTGCCCCGTTTACCCAGTAATTCCTCGGGTGTGTACTTGCTGACGTTACAAAAATTTTCGTTTACAAATGAGAAAGTGCCATTGATGTCGGCGACGCTTACAATGGAAGCCAGATCTAATGCATACTTATAGTCTATCAGCTCAGCCCGTCGTTCCCTCCGCTCCAGATCAATTTTGAGCATTTCGACCAGCATATTAATAAGACTGCGCTCCTCGTTCAGGAACGGACCTTCGTCGGATGCCGGCATTGATTGCAGATATACAACGTCCAGACACACATTTGTCCCGCTATAAGTTTTCATTTCAGCCCGCTGATAGAATTCAGAAGGTCTGTAGTTGAGTGTGGCATACTCTGTTCCGTCAATGGCTACACGCGCCGCAGTTATGTCCGGATATTGCCAGCCAGATGGAAGAACTTCTGCTATTTGGCGAAATATTTTTGGTAAGGCATCTTCGCCCTGCAAAATTCGACCTACTGCATAGAGCGTTTTCAATTCCTTCATTCGCTCTTTAAGGTTGTGAACCGTTTGATCTTTCGTTTTTTCTGCTTCCTCTCGCTTTAATATCTCGCGTCGTAGTGATGTTAAGCTGGTTCTCAGATGATTCGTAGCATAGTATTGCAAAGCAACGATGGTACCGAAAGGAATGATGTAGCTGATCCATCGTGTTAACGGATTATGTGCTACAGATGGATTCGGCAAAACGCCGGCAAGCTCCATATAAACGAATACAAGGTCTGTCCCCACCGTCAATAGGCCAATAGCCAGTCCGCCCCTCCAGCCGAGTAAGAATCCGGCAGTCAGTATGACGCTCATCTGCGATAGAATACCGGGCGCCATGATGCCTCCTGCCGAGTAACACGGAATGGTGAGAGATAGCCATAGCATTATTGTCAGCGACCAGCTCGCCAAGCGTATGTAACCAAAGCGGTTTAAAGTAAGGTTGAACACCGCTATAAATAATGAGACACCAAGAAATATCAGCCATCGTGGCCATAAGTCGGGGAAGACATAAAACCCCATAGAAACTATTACCCATGTCACCACCGTCCATATCATCGCCAATACATATACCATGTGACTTTGGAAGTTCTTTTCCTTGTCAGGCACTTTAAAGTAGTTGGTCATAACGGTCTTGGATTTTGGGAGAGAGATCCGCAGAGAACGCGAAAGGGGCCACCACGTAAGTGCCTCTTTTCCAATATAATGAATGTAAACAATAAGGATTGCCGGTCATTTTCCGTGATAAAATATAAAAACAAAAAAACTGCTCCATTTTCGTCTATTCGTGACTTTCCTTCGCGGCTTAAATCTTAAAATTCATTATATTTCATAAACGTCTTTTGAAATATTGGTAACGTCTATGAAGATTTCGGTAATGTCCCTAACCGGGATTTTTGCTGCGCACCTGTTGGTGGTGCCGGCAACTGTGCTTGCACAACAAGCAGATGATTTGAGCGGTAAACAGATCAAGGTCGCTCCAAACATTAATACGTCCGTGCAAAGCGAAGCACTCAACTATCTTGTTAATACCCCCTATAAAGAATACGGGCCGATGCCGACCAAAGACGGCAAGCGTTTGTACTTCAGCCGTCAGGGATATCCTGACAACCTGGGCGGTGTGGACGATGAAGATATCTGGTATTGTGAATTTGACGATGAGTCACAGACGTGGACACAGGCCGTCAACATCGGGCCTCCCCTAAATAACACCGGTCCAAACTTCGTAACGGGCGTAGGTCGTAACGGCGACACCTTGCTCTTGGGAAACGTATATGGCAAGAAAGGCCGGATGACCGCCGGTGTTTCTCTCTCCATCAAGATCGGTGAGCTTTGGTCCAACCCCGTTCCCATCAACATCGCAGGCGACTACAACCTTTCGGGCAAAGCAGGTTATGACCTCTCAGCCGACCGCACTGCGCTGGTGATCGCGCAGGAGAAATCAGACACCTATGGCAAACTCGATCTCTATGTTGCGTTCAGAGATCCTAACGCCAAGTATCCTTATTCTGCAACCGAGAGCATCAACCTTGGGCCCGTTATCAACTCATTCGGGGAAGAGACTTCGCCCTGGCTGGCGTATGACGGCCGGACACTTTATTTCTCCAGCGACGGCCATAACGGCCTCGGGAAGCTCGACATCTTTATGGCTAAGCGACTGGACAAGTCGTGGACAAACTGGTCGCAGCCCGTAAACCTGGGCCCGGGAATTAACTCCCACTACGACGACATGTCGTTCAATTATAACCCGACCAGCAGGTATGCATTCTTCTCAAGGGGCGTGACCCCAACCAATGTCGACATCTACCGCGTCGACATGACCAGCTTGTTTAAAGATGTCAAGTCATCGGACCCGACGGGTTTATATGCCGACGAGATCGGGCAGACACGTGTAGTAGCAGACGTGTTCGACGATGGGCAGCCCATTATCAAAAAAGAAGCGATGGAAGAGTTACAGAAGATGGCCAAGTACCTGTTGGCGAACAAAACTATGTTCGTACAGGTCGGCGCACATTCGAACCGGCATGGAACTCGGGCCGAGAGTATTAAATTGGCTAATCAACGAGCAGGTGTCGTCATCGAATTCCTTGTCAAGAACGGCGTCGACAGAAAGCGATTAAGCTTCCAGGGATTCGGCCATGACATTGTTATTAATAGCAACAACCAATCCACCTCCCTGTCATCGGGAGGCAGCATGGCTTCTAGCGTAGAATTTAAAGTTATCAACTACGAAAATTAGACCACACCGGCGGTAACCTGGACATTTTTTCCAAGCTTTGACCCCTTCCTGGGCTGTTGTATTATTAATAACCTGACGTGATCGAAAATCTAGGCGTACCCCTTGCTGATCCAGAAACATGGAAGCTGATCAGGGATCATCCGATCTTTAACGACATCGAAGACGGAGACGTCAACAGTATGATCCCGTTCTTCAAGCTTTCCCATCGCCGGCCCAATGAGATCTTTATCGAAGAAGGCCACGATTCGAAGGACCTTTACCTTGTGCTGAAAGGAAAACTCGATGTCATCAAAAAGTCGGGCGATAACGGGACCAGCGGCGATAAGTCATTCATCATCGCCCACCTGACTGCTGGAGACACGATCGGAGAGCTGAGCTTTATCAAGGGCACGCTCCGTTCGGCGTCTGTGAAGAGCAATACGAAATCCATTTTACTCGGACTTGATCCGGACGGACTGGGCAGGCTGGAAACGGAATATCCGAGGGCGGCCGCCAAGTTGATGAGAAATATCCTGGGCTACATCGGGACCCGCGTTATACAGACAAGCGCCAACCAGGTACAAGCGTTAAACGCCGAACTTCAGAATTCGATCCGCAATGCGAAAGCAAACCTGTTCTTCTCGTATGTGATCGGCCTGTTGTGCGTGTATAATCTCACCATCCACCTCATCACCAATTTATACCTGGATGTTGACCGGGCTTCCATGATCAGCGCGATCATCATTATTATTTTCTGCGCAGTACTTGTGCTGATGATCCGCCAGACCAAACTCCCGATACATATTTTCGGTCTTACCACCAAGAACTGGAAGCCGGCTGTAAATGAGTCAATGCTGTGGTCCGCCGTCGTCATTGCAGCAATTGGCGCCACGAAATGGACATTGATCCAGACTGTTCCGCGATACAGTCATCTGCCGCTGATCGATTTCGACTTTTCGCGCCAGCACCTGGCTTTCAATTTTCTCCTGTACGGACTTCACTCACCGGTACAGGAATTTATCGCGCGGGGCGTGCTTCAAGGCAGCCTTCAGCATTTCTTTACCGGGAAGAATGCGGTTTTAAGGGCGGTTATTGTTTCCAACGCGCTTTTTTCTGCAACGCACGTACACCTGATGAACGGCCTGCTGGGGGTGATCGTTTTTATTCCGGGCTTGTTGTGGGGATGGCTGTATTCCCGGCATGAGAACCTGATCGGCGTAAGCATTTCTCACATCCTGGTCGGGTGGAGCGCTCTATTCCTGTTCAATCTCGAAAGCTTGTTTTGATCGTGGGTCAGAGGCTTTCGGCAAAGTACATGTCCATATTTCCCATGTTCTTTACGATAATACTTCCACGGGGCGTGCACTTGAACTTCTCTTTCACGAGTTCGTAGGTGATACCTGAGATGTTCACTTTTCCCGGCTCGCTGGCCATCTCCATGCGGCTGGCCGTGTTTACAGCAGTACCCCAGATGTCGTAGCTGAATTTGCTTTTGCCGATAACTCCCGCAATCACTTCACCGGTATGGATGCCGATGCGCACTTTCCACGGCGGCTTCCCGGACTTTTGATTTTCGAGGCTCAACCTTTCAATGAACTTCACCATTTGTAAGCCGCAATTGATTGCATCAACGGGATTGTTGTCGTTTGGTATAGGCACTCCACCCGCAGCCATATAGCCGTCGCCGATGGTTTTAATGCGCTCCATATTGAAACGATCGGCGATAAAGTCAAAACCTACAAAGATCCAGTTCAGCTCGCCCGACAGTTCTTCCGGTGTCAGCCCTTTGCTCAATAAAGTAAAGTTGACCAGGTCGGCAAACAAAATACTCGCCACGTCGAATCTCCGGGCCACGGCGTGGCCTTTTTCCTTCAGCTCCATGGCGATGGACTCAGGAAAGATGCTCATCAGAAGGTTGTCGGATTTCTTTTTCTCTTCTTCGATCAAATTATTCCGATGAACGGCTTCCTCGTTGGATTTTTTTAATAACACGGCGTTCTCTTCCATTTGGACCACCATCAATTCGAGGCGTTCCTTATTCAACCTCAATATCTCCTCGGTCTTCTTTCGTTCGGAAATGTCGAAGCCAATGATAAAGATCAGCTGCTGATCATCTATCTGCGTTCTGAACGATCTGATGACATAAGGTACCGTCTCTTTTTCTTTTGTGACGATATTGATTTCCGAAATAGCATTTCCTACCAGGAATGTCCGTTCAATTATTTGCGTCAGCAGATCCCGGTCGCCGGTCTGGACGGTATCGAGGGGATGAAGCTTATTCGTCGCGGCGTGAAAACCGAAGGTCCCCGCAAAATTGCTATTCCATTTAACGATCTTCATGCTGCGGTCGAGCACGTAGAATATGCCAGGCAAACTATTGACGATTGAATCTGAAAGGTATTTCGCATCGATGAGCTCCTTGGTCCGCTCGGCGATCTTCATCTCCAGCTCCTGGTTCAACCGGATGATCTCTTCCCCGCGTTTTAATTTTTCAGCTTCGGCGGACTTCTTGGTGATCGCGCTTCGTATGGCCGAAGGCAGCCTGGAAAGGTTCGATTTCAGAATGTAGTCGTCGACCCCTGACTTGAGGCAGCTCACGGCAAACTCGTCGGAGAGGGTACCGGTCACGAGGATAAACGGACCATTGTAACCCAATTCCTTGCAGTCTTTGAATGCTTCCGTAGAATTAAATGCGGGAAGGGCGTGGTCGGAGATGATGATGTCGGGTTGAAAATCTTTGATGCCCTTGGAAAATTCTTTGCGGTTATCGACAATGAGAGACTCGAAGACGAGCCCGTCTTTTTTCATGATCCTTTCAATCAGGAATGCATCAGCGGTGTTGTCTTCGAGTAACAGAACCTTGATGCCATTTTCCATAAATTGAGCGTCTGCAGACTAAGTTTGGGAGGAAGCAGATAGGAAATAAGATAGGAAAAATTCAGGTAATTGTGCGGTCAATGCGATTTCTCGCATTTTGACCAACCCGACCTGATGAGGTCTCCAAGTTCAATGTCTGATATTGTTGCCTCCACGGTTATTGGACCTTCCGTGGTATTTAAGAATCCTCGATTTTTTCCAGTCGCGCCTCCATTTATTGTTGGTCCAATACTGATCTTACCGTTTTTCTGATGGATCATTAGATGAAGAGCGTTTTTATAATGGTCCTTGATGCTCTTAAATCCGGCAGCTTCGAGGTACTGCCTGTATCTCTTTTCGATATCCGTATTTCGTTTAAGATCATCTTTGCTTTGTGTAAGGTGGTGTCTTAATACCTTGCCGAGCGTTTCGTGGTCAGCGCCAGATTTAAGCACTGTAATATTTTTTGGTGAGACCACTCCATACGGGGCTTTTAGGCGATCGACAGTTTCAATTGTGATTTTGTCGGGATAGAGTGTTGCACCCGCACCGAGGACTTTACCTTCTTGCCTGGTGTTCTTTTTGAATAGATCAAGTATGCCCATAGGGAAGGCAATTTAATTTTTTTTGGTTCACCGTTGGCCGTAGATCAGGTTATCCACCTCCAAAAAATTGTCATTTAGCAGGGCAAGGGCAAATGCACCGGCGGACGCCGTAAAGACCGAGTAATCGAACGGGCCTTTTATTCCCGTCGAAAATGTCATTGACAGCGCAAACATCAATAAGAGAATGCCACTCAATTTCGCAAAAAGGGCCGTTTTGAAACCTAACATCAAACAGGCGGCGAATACTATTTCGGCAGCTGTCGCTGCTATCGCGACGGGGTTGATCAGAACATCCGGGAACCAGGGGTTAATTACTTTGGTGTATGCCAAAAAGTTATCCCAATTACCCCAGGTAGAATATTTGGCGCTCCACCATCCGAACCTGTCGGCGACGGCAGATAAAAATGTCAGCGACAAGGCAAGTCTTAGAAATAGTTTAGTGATCCGTTCGGTCATTTTTTTGAAAAATCAATTTGTCATATCGATTGATAGTCATCGATCTTTCGACACGACAAGGTAAATTGTTAATCAAGCTTTACCATTATTCGTTAGCGTCTTTTTTTCGCACGAACTATATTTGACCTTGAACACGACTCGCATGGAAATTACAAGATTAGGATCACAACCATCCGGTAAGGGACCAGCCGATTGGTTTACGGGATCTGTACGCATCGATCCTTTGTTTCAGCCCAACGGCCATCGGCGTGCAGCTGCGGCGACGGTCACTTTCGAACCAGCTGCCCGGACGGCGTGGCATACACATCCTCTCGGACAAACATTGATCGTGTTATCAGGAGTTGGGCTTGTACAACGGGAAGGAGGACAGATAGAAGAGATCCATCCGGGAGACGTTGTTTGGTTTGCTCCGAATGAAAAGCATTGGCATGGTGCGTCACCTGCAATTGCTATGACTCATATCGCAATCCAGGAAGAATTGAACGGAAAGGTGGTTGAATGGATGGAGAGGGTCAGTGATGAACAGTACCAGCAGAAAACCAATTAAACAAGGAGATGGTGCACTGACCCCCAACGAGTCAACTCTCCAATTTTAACAACCAGCTAAGCGACGTATCGGACTCGCTCACCTTAATAAAGTTGTTTTTTATCAGCACCGTCGACGAGGCAATGTTGCCCTTGTCTGTCGACGCGAAGATCGACTTTACTTTTTCCTGGTCTTTGGCCCACGTTACTATTCCGCTCACGATCTCCGTCATGTAACCTTTGCCTCTGAATTCCTCGTAGATACCGTAGCCGATTTCAATTTGTCCCTCTTCATTCGGTTCGCCTACAATACACAGGTCCCCCACCATGATCTGCTCCGCTTTTAGTATGGCTGTCCAAAGCGTAGAGTACAAATAGTTCTTGCTCTTGTCGGCGACGTTGGGCATGATGGTTTGCTCAAGCGCTTCCTTAAGTTCGGGCGAAATGGTGCGTAACGAATCTCTCACGTTGAGTTCCCTTTCCAGTGAATTGTCGACAGCTACGTATTTTACAAGCAGCTCGTAGGTAAGTGGTTTCAATAAAAATCTTTCAGTCTCTATCATTTGCGGGATCTAAACTTATACAAAAAAGTTTTATCAAATTGGTATGAGCGCAAACACAACCGGAATCTCTGTCTATAATTCTTGGCATTGAAGATAAAAAATACTTAGCCCGGACATATGGAAAAAAACTCGGCAAGGCGAGCGTGAGCGGATATTGCATTAAGTTCACTTGAATGGCTAAGGACCTAATTCAAATACCTAGTCCTGCGCGCGATTTCGCACCATCCAATACAGGCCAAGCTCCTTTATCACCTGGAAAAAATTGTCGCTTTCTACCGGTTTTACTATATAACTGTTGGCCCCGAGTGCATAACACTTTTTGATATCCGGACTGTCCCCGGACGATGTAAGGATGACGATCGGAATAGATTTTGTGGTTGAATCTGTTTTCAATATTTCAAGAACCTGCATACCGGATATTTTCGGCATGTTTAGATCTAACAGGATAAGTTTCGGTTGTTCGGCATTTTGCCTCGAAGCATAATCCCCCCGGCGGTAGATGTAGTCAAGTGCCTGCACGCCGTCCTCGACATGACACACGCGGTTGGTGAAGCCGCTTTTAGCAAGAGCCCTTATACTTAACATTGCATCGTCTAAATTGTCTTCTGCGAATAATATCTCCGCATCAATTTGATTCATATATACGCTGGTTATTAGTTACAGACGGGCTGGAATAAAACGTCGTATAGGCAGTATCAACACAAAGGTGGCCATAACCGGGGCAACCTTCGGGGAAAAGCTGACTTTTAGAAATCAGGGAAACGCTTAAATATAGCAAGAAAAGGCTATTTCACGACCAAATCGGCCACAACTTCGACCAGGTTCTTCTAATGCTGCTGAATGCTAACATAAAGATCTTCGACCTTTTTTCGGGCCCACGGAGTTTTGCGCAAGAACGCGAGGCTAGACTTGACACTGGGATCAAATTTAAAACAACGAATATCAATGATCCTGCCTAATTCGTCCCATCCGAAATGCTCAACGAGTTCGTTCAAGATCATTTCCAGCGTCTTTGCATGAAGGGGATCGTTTGATGGCATACTTTGAATTAAAGATCAAATATAAGATCAAGCGGGCGATTTGACGGGGTATTGAAGGAACGATTTTCATTTTGACACATTCTTCCATTCTTCTTTAGCAGCTTTTAGGTCCTTCTGAAATTGTGGACTCTTAAGGTAGTATTGTATCG
This sequence comes from Cyclobacteriaceae bacterium, assembly GCA_035318625.1. Classification (GTDB taxonomy): domain Bacteria; phylum Bacteroidota; class Bacteroidia; order Cytophagales; family Cyclobacteriaceae; genus ELB16-189. The sequence goes on along the minus strand of DATHEL010000005.1, from coordinate 41,804 downwards.
TTTGCCCTGCTATTTGTCTCGCGGCTTCGTTGTCACTTGGAAAGTGTATCCCCATAATCTCCCGCGATCTTCTGATCTCTTCTGCCAGGGCCAGAAATTCCTTTTCCTTTTCAGGTGCAACCAAACTCCAGGTGAACGCTTGAGAAAATGCCCAAAGTGTGTGGCCACTTGCAAATGACGGTGAATTGATCTTGGTGAGCGCGTGCAATTTTGGTTCAAGGTGATAAGGGCGAACGCGTAACATTTTGTATTTGATTGTAAACTCCATGATCCGCATGTCGCGCATCACACCTTTCAATAGAATTGCAACTTTTGGAAAATTCTCCGCGGTGATTTTGTCACCCATTATTTCTCTTCCTTCAAAGAACAGGTCTTTAAGATTTTGTTTGTATTGTAAATGATTGGACAGGAGGTCGGCTGTCGGCCAATAACCAACATTGGCCAGGTATTCCACTCGTTTTATCTGTTCAGGTGTTCGCTTCGACTCAAGATCAAGCATGTAGTCAAGCTCCTGCCTTGTTTGATCGGAACTGTTTGCCGGAAACATTACACTTTTCGTTAACGCCTTGACTTGGTTGTCTGATAGATAATACGGTTTCACGAACGTGTAGACAATGGCGTTACTGTACTCTGCGGGGGGATATTTAATGGTATCCATCCATTGTCGCGCTGTATTCGCCTTGTCGCTGAGTTGTTGAAGAGACTTGTAATGATCGCTGACAGGTGCTAAGGACCATTTCTGAGCGTTTGCTGACGAACCAACAAGAATCGTCGAGATGATTAGTAAAAGATATTTCATGCTTCAGTTATCTCATGACGGAAACAGTCGAAAAAAGACGCAGGAAATACTGCGTCTTTCCCTGTTCGGGCACGTCAATGGGTTGGCTAATGAAGCCAATCAATGCTTAACAAAATCAAATTGCTATGAAAGATCAAAAAGATCCAGGCTGTTGCGATAGCGGCTGCTGTGGTGGCATTCCAACCGGATGTTGCTAACTTCAAAGGAGGCGGGTTAAAAACTCGCCTCTATTTTACTCTGCGCAGTTACACGGCGCACGATTTTCGCACCTGATCACGTTTCCGTAGTTGTCGAGTTTAACGAGATACTCGCGCTCCATCATTTCTTTCAGCATCTGGCGGGCACGCTGCACTCGTGACTTTGCTCCTGAGTATGAAATGTTGAGTCGCTTCGCTAACTCAAGCTGGGAAACACCTTGCACCTCCGATAGTTCAAGAGCTTCCCGATATTTCTGCGGTAGAGTTGCTAATTTTTCAGTGAGGCACCTTTCGACGCATAGATTAAGGTATTGCTTGTCATCTTCCCAATCCAGGTCGGTCGCATTGATGATCCGTGATTGAAAACGAAAATGATCTATGATCGTGTTTCTCGTTATCTGATATATCCAGCCCACTACTTTGCCAGTTTCCCGGATCTGGTTGGATTTAGCTTGAACTTTTAGAAAGACGTCATGAACAATGTCCTCTGCAACTGCCTTGTCCTTTACTTTCTTTTTCACGTAGCCCAGTAGCTCGTTTTGAAAAAATGTTGGGTCTGTTATCATTGTTTCTTGATTTGTGAAAAGGCGTACATTATTTCGCGGCCAATTTCCAGGCATCGTTCGTGGTATTTAATTGATTCCATGCTGGTCCTGTCGAAATCCTTTGGATCGTGGAAGGGCAATGATATACGTTTGGCGGCGCCGGCAATCACAGGACAATTCTCATCGGCATGGGTACATGTCATGATTGCTGCGAATTGGCTGGCAGGATTTTCTAAGTCGTCATATTTTTTTGAGAATACTTCCAATCCCGGATGGTTGTCCGAATATCGAACGGTGTAGCGCGGGTTTACGCCGCTGGTGATCATCTCAATCTTGAATCCCAATGACCTCAAGGCGTCAACTGCCCGTGGATTGAACGCTGTTGCTTCCGTTCCACCTGAATATGCGTTCACGTTGGGGACGTTGAAGTATGAAGCTGCTGTTTGCGCCCAGATCTGTGCAATGTGGCTGCGTCGCGAATTATGGGTGCAGATAAACACTAATTCAGACGCCTGTTGACTTGAAATCTTCTGCTGGACAAATGATGCGAGTTCGCGAAGAGCAGTTTTCCTTTCATCGGAAATTCTCTGGAATTCTTCACATAACGACCTTAATATTTCGTCGACGAAGAACATGATCAACAGCAATTTGGTCCCGTGAAACTTTCCATGAATTCACCCATCTGTTTCTTTGCTTTGTTCCACGCTTTCTCGTCGACGCAATAACAGACACTTGGTCCGTCGACATCTCCTTTTATCAGACCTGCGTTCTTTAACTCTTTCAGATGCTGGGATATAGTTGATTGTGCCAAAGGCAGTTCATTTACAAAATCACCGCAAACACAGGCCTTTGTTTTGATCAGGAACTGAAGAATAGCAATCCTTGCTGGATGGCCGAGGGCTTTAGCAATCGCAGCCAGTTCGTTCTGTCCTTTAGTGAATTCTTGCGTTTTTGTAAGTCCCATAATTCTTTAATCGTAATATTACGATTAAAGGTTGCTATGGGCAAGAAAAAAAGATCGCTTTTAAATATCCCTGCGGAAATCATTAAGGAAGGAGTAGGGTTCGCGATAGTTCGATTTTCAGAGTTTTCGCGGACATTTGTTGTCACATATGAATATATTCACGGCCGAAAGCCGATTGACGGACAACAAGCTATGGACAAAATAGAAATAACTGGATTTAAATTGATTGGACTTAAACTCAACCACAAAACGACTAATGAAGGTGGACAATCAAGTATTGATTGCGGAAATCTTTGGCAAAAATTTGAAAAGGAACATTTTGCCGAAAGGATTCCGAACAAGTTGGACGAAGAGATTTATGCGGTCTATTTTGAATATGAAGGCGACCACACCCAACCTTTTTCATATTTTATAGGTTGCAAAGTGAAAATGGATACTGCCGTACCGCAAGGAATGGACGGCTTACTTCTGCCAACCCAAAATTACGCTAAGGTGATTGCCAAAGGAAAGATGCCAGAATGTGTTTCCAATGCCTGGAAGAGTATTTGGGCGTCAACCATTAACAGGACATACAAGTTTGACTTCGAGAAATATGATGAAAGAAGTAAAGATTGGTCCAATGCAGAAGTAGAAATTTATGTTTCGGCGAACTGAGGTCAAAATTTTGACATTAGTTCGTATCGAGCAATAGCTGGAGCTTGAAATTGACATTGAGGGTCTCTTTCGCTTTAACAAATCCCAATGCTCGTGTTGGAGGGGTCATTCCGAAATCTTTGAAAGTGAAGTCCTTGCTTCCCGTTAAATGAATTATTCCTGACGGACTGGTTTCAATCGCGCAATCAACCTCAAAAAGTCGTGTGACACCACCAATCGAGATCTTTAGAATACCCTTGAACTCTTCTCCACCTCCTTCGTATTGTGGCGTACGCTCAAAGGAAATAAAGTCAATCACTATCGACGGATATTTATTTGCATTAATAGTTTTGAGAAAGTCTGATGTCATCAGCGCCAGACCGCAGTCAAAGCTTGAGGCATCCAATCCAACCGATCCTTTCACAAACACTGGTCGGGTATTGGGTACACCCTCGTGTAGAACAAGGGTATCATTACCGGCATACCTGGCAATCGCACATTGAAATCGGTTGACATTTGTTGCCCCGTCAATTGTAAGAGAGCTTGATGGCTGAACAATGAGCCGGTGAATCAGTAAACGATCATCACTGGCCGAAACGAACAACATGAGTATAAGAAGAGCAAGGTATTTCATGGTACTGTGGTTGTGAGCCAGTTAAAAAGTTTCGGCCATCCTAATGCAGGAAGGCCGAACCATATTCTTGATCGTGATGGTTAGAACCCGATGCTTCCCTGAAGCACCAGACCGTTGAATTTTCCGCCGCTCAGGATATTTGTGTCGGGATAATCCTTGTATACCTGGTTCACATATTCAGCTTTGAACATGATGTTACTGGTAATGAACCACCCGGCAGCTACGGACGTCCTGTTTATTGAAACATCGCCCCTTGTTCCCTGGTTGATACTTGTCGCAGTTGTGCTTTGACCGAATGCGAGTGTGCCCTTGATGGTGTTGTACTTTGCGCCGAGATAGAATTTTTGGTTTTTGCCAAAACGATAGAGCAAATCTGCTTCTAACTGGTTGAACTGCCGGTTGCTAAGTTTGGAAACTTCGCCAAGTGCAGAATTGCTGTATTGAACCTCGCCATTCTCAACCTGACTGTTTCCCCTGGACATTTCCCAGGTACCGAAGAATTCAACACCTGCATACTTAATGAATGGGTTGATCATTAAGGCAGTTACATTGTCCTTGAACCCGGGGTTTACGCGACCTGAGAAAGCGTTCCCTGTTAACGTTGCTGCCATTGGTTCCATGACATACTGGTAGTTAGAACCGGTACGATCACCACCGTATATCGTGTTGCTGATTGAAGATTTAGTGGTGTAGAAGGATCCGGTTATTCTGGCGCGACCGAGTTCACCAAATGGTTTGTCATATCCCAGTTTACCGTAGATCGACGGTTTGCGGTCATTGCGTTTTGTAACACTACCCTGGATTTCACCATCGGTAAGTCCGACCATTGCAATAATCCCGCGCTTCTGCCAGTAGAGTTCACCACCAATCTCGGTGGAATATGCATCCATAATATTGTTCTCGATGAATGGGTTATAGAATGTATTCCCACCATCGTTTCTCCGGAAGTGTGAATCACCGTAGTTTACTTCCATGTGACCAACTTTCAACGTCACGTTCTTCCATACACGGTCCATAAAGTCACTGTTCAGGAACCCGACTTTGTCTACCTGGATATATCCGCCCTTTACCCAGAATTCATTGTGATGGTGAGCTGACATGTACGATACCAGATTAAGGCGCACGCCATCTGCTAACTGAACGTCAAGATTCAAGTTTGCCTGTGCAAGTGGAAAGCCATTGGACAGGTCAAACAACTCATTATTGTTAATGTACAACTGGTTTGTTGCATTGGTGTAATTGCCGTAGATCGTTGGATGCTGAACAATACCTGGAACCGCGACTCCTGTTGCCTGATTGACAAAACTTCCCGATCCTGGATCGGTTTCCATCAATGTAGGCAGACCAGTGGATGTCAGGATTGCTCTGGCGGAATTGCTATGCCTTAAAGTCTGAAAGCCCTGCGTAAAATTCGCGCCGATACGAAGTTTCACACCGTCAAATGTTGATGAGTCAGCTTTACGTGTCTCGAAAACGTTCACGCCGCGCTGATCGTAATGCCTGAAGTACTGGGGGGAGAATTGCTGAGCGTAAGAGGCCAGGCTTACCATAAAGAGTACCAATAGCGTTGGAAGGCTCTTTTTGAAGTTGGAAATTGTTTTCATATAGGTGAGAGTTAACAGTTTTGATTTTCTTTAATTAATTAGAGTTATCGGGTGGTTGTTCTTTGGCACGAGGGTCACATCGAATGATACACTTATCTTGTCGCCTGTTTTCACTGAACCGAACATGAAGGATGGAGGTTCTATATCGAATGCACTCATCTCAATTTCTTTAGAGCCTTTAATATGAATCGAGTGATCCGCATTCAAAGTATAAAGCGCTTCCAGCTCAAATAAGCGGTTAGCACCTGCAATGGTGAGATTGCCAATGCACTTTATTGTTTTTCCGTTCATTTTAGCGGAGACCAGTTGAAATGTGATTTGCTCGAACTTGTCAGTTTTCAATGCCGCGTATGCATTCTTGTCCATTGCACCTTTTCCACTTTTCAGACTTTTGGCAGGAATGGTGACCACCAGTGAGCTCAATCCACTCGGGTTGCCCTGATCGTTATTTTCGAATGCGGCAACATAGGTGCCTTCTTCCGACGTCATGGTCCAATCGTGCATCGTTGATGTACCGGCGACGGTAATTTTAGATGCGCCCGCTAGCTTGTAACTCTCCTGTGCGTTCGCGTTCGGAGAGAATAGAATGACAGCCGCCATCAAAAGGGGGGAGGCATTAGATATAAGTCGATTTGTTTTCATGACGATTGTGGGATTTGTTCTGCGTTTATTATGATGCAATGATACCGCGTCACGGTAAGACCACTCATGACTTGAGCCAGTTGGTCATATGAACTTTGTCAGAACAGATACTGACAAAAAACAGGTTCGTCGTTTTCGTCTTGCACTGTGTAAATGCAGAAAGCCAGGAGTCGTTCGCAACTGCTGGCTTCATACATTTTATAGAAAGCAGACCTTATCGTGGAGTAATAGAGATTTTTGATGCGCTGCTGGCGGCTGATGAAAAGTCGGCGGGAACAAGTATCGTCTTCATACTTTATGTTGTTGTTTATTGGGCACAATTAGCAACGGGGTATCGAGATTTTCCAGTATGTGAAAAAAGGCGTCTTTGTTGCAGCGGCTCAACTCACTGCTGACAACTATAATTCCAACTTCATTTTTTTTCAAGAATGCCTCGACACGATCATTTATAAACCCCACTTCAGGTTTAAACTCCCAGGAGATTCCGGAGTCATGCAGACGTGTGCTGTAAATGCGTGTAAAGTTGTTTGTAGCGTCTGCATCAATAGTCTTTCGCCATTGAGTGACGTCTGTAACATTCCGCGGTTGATTAAGACGATAAGCGTATAGTACCGTCAGGCGGGAATTCGATGATTCCGCGATGTTGATGGCAGCCTGCAATGCGGTCCTGGCGTCGTCGGTCATGTCGATGATGCAAAGTACCGATGATGGCGACATGCCTTCTGAGACCACTTGTTCCACGCTTGTCTTTATCGTTTGCATGATTATTAGACAAATCTAATCCCCGGCAAACTCCAAAGCAGCCGTTTTTGTCAGTTGTGCGGCTGATTTTTGTCAGGGTTAGCCGTAACTTGCATTATATGACAAACCCCTTCGAACTATCGTCGGTCTCAAATGACGCATTCCGTGAGATATTCCAGAGCATGACGGAAGGGATCATTGTTGTTGACAAAGAAGGGAAAGTGCTCGTTGCAAATCCTATCGCTGAGCAATTGTTCGGGTACGCAAGCAAAGAGTTCAATGGAATGCAAATGGAGAATCTCCTTCCAGAACGTTATCGCAGCAAGCACTTCTCCTACCGTGACCAATTCAATAGCAAGCCGGCTCCGCGGCGGATGGGGATGGGTCGCGACCTCGCTGCACTTAAAAAGGATGGAACGGAATTCCCGGTTGAGATAAGTTTAAGTTATTCGCATGCCAATGGCAACTTCATTGCTATCGCATTTATTACAGACATCTCTCTGCGGAAACATGCGGAAGATGCGCTCAAACAGGGTGAGGAACAACTGATAATCTACGCGACCGAGCTGGAAAAGAAGGTTGACGCAAGGACAAAGGACCTTAATGAGTCAATATCCTCTCTGGAAAAGGAGATAACAGAAAGAAAACGAGCCGAAGAAGATGCAAGAAAAGCGTTTGAAAAAGAAAGAGAGCTAAATGAGTTAAAATCGAAGTTCGTATCGATTGCGTCACACGAATTCAGAACGCCGCTAAGTACAATCCTGAGCTCCATATCACTGGTGGAACAATACAACCTCAAAGGTGATACTGAAAAGATAATCAAGCATACTCAAAGAGTCCGATCATCCGTCAATCACCTTACCGGGATATTAAATGATTTTTTGTCATTGGGGAAACTTGAGGAAGGAAAGGTAGACCTCAAACCCGAAGGCATCGAATTATCAGTGCTGTTTGATGACGTCAAAGAGGAAATCAAGGTGATATTGAAGCCAGACCAGCATCTTGATATCTCGATTGAAGAGAAAGCTAAGAACATTGCATCAGATTCAAGGATTCTACGAAACATTCTATTCAATTTGCTTTCAAATGCGAGTAAGTATTCCGAGCCTGGAACGGCGATACGACTGGGCGCGGCTCTCAAAGGGCAAACCGTGGAGATCAGCATCACCGATGAGGGAATTGGTATTCCCCTGCAGGATCAAAAGCACATGTTCGAGAGATTTTTTCGCGCTAGCAACGCTGGAAACATTCCCGGCACAGGTCTGGGCCTGAACATCGTTAAGAGATATGTTGACCTTCTGAACGGAACTATACGGTTCTCAACCGAAAATAATAAAGGCACTACCTTCTTCGTCACTATTCCCAAGCTCCATGAAAAAGATTCTCGTAATTGAAGACAATGCCGACATTCGCGAGAACACATCGGAGATACTCTCACTTGCTAATTACACAGTCATTACCGCCGAAAACGGCAAGATTGGTGTAGCCCTGGCTATTAGCGAAAAGCCTGACCTGATCATATGTGATATCATGATGCCGGAATTGGATGGTTACGGTGTCCTCCACATTTTGTCAAAGAAACCGGAAACGGCAGCAATACCTTTTATTTTCGTGACAGCCAAAACTGAAAGGTCCGACATTCGTAAGGGCATGGAATTAGGCGCGGACGATTATCTCACAAAGCCGTTCGACGATAACGAATTATTGAATGCCATCGAGATTCGGTTCAAGAAAAGTGACATCCGCACGAAAGACTACGAACACGGAGTGAATGGGCTCGATTCCTTTATTGTTGATGCTCAGAAAGTACTTCATCTAAAGGACCTCTGTAAGGATAGAAAAACAAGATCTGTCAAGAAAAAAAATGAGATCTATTCAGAAGGCGACACACCGCAAATGGTATTCTTTGTTAAGTCCGGAGAAATAAAAGCGTCCAAGGCACATGCTGAAGGAAAGGAATTGATTACCAGCGTTTATAAGAAGGACGATTTTTTTGGCTTCGAACCCATCCTGGATAGCTCTGAATACCAGGACTCCGCAATTGCAATGCAAGACAGTGAGATCATTTCAATCCCGAAGCAGGACTTTCTGACAATGATATTAAGACAACCAGATGTCTCATCAGGTTTTATCTCTCTTCTCTGCAAGAAAGTGGCGGACAAGGAAAAACAGTTGATCAATCTCGCGTACAGTTCTGTTCGCCAAAGAACAGCAGAAGCTCTTCTTAAGATAAGTCACCTTAAGGAAGGCGGGGAAAATGAGAAACTTGAAATTAGTCGCGAAGACCTCGCTAAAATGGTGGGTACGGCGTCTGAGTCAGTGATCCGTGTTCTATCAGAGCTTAAGGAGGAAGGGATCATTGCGATCGAAGGTGGGAGGATCCAGATCCTTCAACCTGCGAAACTGGAGAAAGTCGTTCGTTGGAATGTCGCCCGATAGTATTATGCTTTCGGACTTGAAGGACTGTTGATGGTTGTCATATTCGTTCCCAATGACACTCCCATCGGTAGCGAGAATATCATGTATCCGCTGCCTGAAATCGTCCATGATAAGGTGTTGTTTAGCAGTGGCGGATTCAATTATACTCGCCTTGAGTTCAACAGGTTGCAATCGCAACTGGTTTATAGTGATTGTAGAAGATTCAGTTTTCATTATTTTGTTCGTTTTCGTTACGGATGGAAAAGGTCCATACCGGGCAATTAACATGGTTGACGATATCTTCAGCAAGACTTCCGAACAAGAGGTGATTCAATCCCTTGCGACCATGAGTAGCCATCGCGATCATACCTGCATTGATCTCTTTCGCAAAAGTTATTATACCCGCCTCTTTACCATCATCACGGTGCAAATTCACCGTGAAGTTCTCAAACCCTCCATTTCTCACATAGACCGTCAGGTTTTCCAAAAGCACGTTGCTTTCGCGCAATGGATATTCCGTACTCACGAGCAGAAAATGAATCCTGGCCATAAGTAGACTTTGCAGGCTTTTAAGGGCATCGTTGAACCTGGGATGATTTTCCATGGCGTCTGTTGGCACAACAATGTCTGTAATCGCTGAAAGACTCGTCGAAACCCGAATCGCTATGACCGGAACGGGGGAATTACGCACCACTTTTTCGGTATTCGATCCAACCAGCAGCTCACGCATTCCACTCGCACCGTTTGTGCCCATTACAACAAGGTCAATTATTTCGTTTTGAATAAACGTTTGGATCACCTGGCTAACAGGGCCCTGAATTGCGGAGAGGTACACACGACCATTTTGCCCGATTTGACTTTTGAGTGACTCAAATGATTTCACGGTTTCGTCTTGCAGTTGCTTCAACAACTCTTTCTCGTTAAAATACTGGCCACCTGTGTATGTACTTTCATAAGAAAATGGAAGGTCGATAGCATTCAACACGAAAATCTCCGCGTTCATCTTCCCGGCGAGCTGCAAGGCAAATGCATATGCTTCTTTCGCTGTTGCGGAGAAATCACAGGGCACCAGTATTCTTTTCATGGTTGTACCAGGTTGGTTGCTATTAATCGACGTATAAATATCGTATGCCCTCTCAAGGAGTGACCTGACAAATGTCATGTTCGGTGATGAGTATCATCACCAATGCCCGCTTATGCATGAGGTAGATTTGAAACAGATAGTAAATTAAGACCACTGCCTGACAGTTATTACAACACAAAAACTAAAAACACATATGTCAAAAGCCCAAAAACTAGGTATTTGGTTGGATCATTCGGCGGCACATTTAATAGAGTTCTCGGCTGACAAATCCAAAGAACGAGTGATCTCTTCCAAGTTTACACATGAAAGAAAAAATGAAAGCTATGCGAAGGGCGAGAATGCAATGCATTCAACTGAACAACAATTATTGACAGACTATTTTAAAGGTTTGGGTGAGATTGTGAAAGGTTACAAGGAAGTATTATTATTTGGACCTACCGACGCCAAGGTAGAATTGGCAAATAGACTCAGACAGGATCATGCTTTTTCGGGAATCAAATTCAAAATCGAGACTTCAGATAAAATGACTGAGAATCAACGCCGCGCATTCGTGACGGATTATTTCACAAAGCACCCGTCCTGATTTGGTTTCATCGAACTGCCACTGCAGAACAAATTTGACCTGGTGAAATTACCTGACTCTTCCTTATACCCGCTTGTCATCAATTATAGCTATGGGCCTTTAAATTTTAATCGTGTCGGTCGGATTTATAAATATAAGAATCAGGAAAACAAGAAAAGTTAAGGGAATCAAACAATAAGCTATTCAAACATTAGTGGCTTATTGACGATTAATAACAGGTCGTAGATTTTTAAGCTAAATTTCAGCGGAATTAAGACAAGGGATGATTCAAAACGGCATCACGTCTTTATTGGCGTTTGTATCAACAAACATTGACGATCTTTTCATTCTGATGGTATTCTATGGGAGCAGAAAATATAAAAGTTCTCATATCACAACCGGGCAATACCTGGGAATTACTGTGCTGGTTATCGTGGCCCTCGTTGGATCGACCATTGGAAACTTCGTGGATATACGGTATGTAGGATTGCTTGGTTTGTTTCCAATTTATCTTGGATTAAAGGCTACCTACAAACTGATCAAGAAAGCACCTGATACAACCGATGGGGAAGTTGTTTTGTCTGGCAACAAAACGGATATAATTGCAATTGCCGGAGTTACTATAGCAAACGGCGGGGATAATATTGGAGTTTACATTCCATTACTCACCACTTTTGATTATCTCCAGAAATTGACCTTTGCTTTAGTTTTTGTAGTGATGATATTCATCTGGTGTCAGGTGGCAAAGGCTTTGGCGAATCATCCTATTATGGCGCGATCCCTGGACAGGTATTCGCATTTCATTCTGCCGGTTCTACTTTTTCTTTTAGGGGCGTTTATAATTATTGAAAGCAATACAATTGCTCTGTTTACAGTTTAAAAACACCTTAATGTAATTCTCTGGTTAGTTTGTCCCTTGGATTGCAGCTGGAAACATTCAATTCGCCCAAATCTTAAACGAAGTATAGCAAGCTCCAGAGTCTGATCACAAATTCAAGGATACAGGTAGATAAATTTTAAATGTAGTTCCTCTACCGGAAGCTGACTCGACATCAATCCAACCATTATGCCGTTCGACAATTCGCTTGACGATACTCAACCCTATGCCTGTACCTCCATATTCGCTCTTGCCATGTAGGCGGCGAAACGGTTCGAATACTTGCTGCCGAAATTGCGGATCAAAGCCAATGCCATTATCAGAAAACGTCAGGCACCAGTAGTGCAAGCTGCCTATTGTACGGTTCTTTTTGTCTATCTCATCAGACGAGACCCGTTCGCAGCTAATACGAACGACTGGGGTCGTCTGACAAAACTTTAATGAATTGCCGAGAAGGTTGGAAAACAGCTGACTTATCTGGAACTCGCTTGCTTTAACAACAGGGAGTTTATCACTAATAATTTCAGCGTTTACTTCGTTTATACGCAACTCAAGGTCAGACTTGCAGATGTCTAAAATTTTATTCAAATCAACATCAACAAGCTGGATACTGGAATTAGACACTTGACTGAGCGTGAGAATAGATTCAATTAATTCCGACATCCGTTCAGCTGAGTCTCTGATTTTTGACAGATACGTATTACTATCACCAGCCTGAGTCAGCATTCGATCGACAAAAGTCTGGATCTTTCGTAACGGCTCCTTTAAATCGTGGCTTGCCACGTAGTTAAATGACTGAAGTTCCTGATTCTTTGATTCCAGTTCGGTTACCAACTCGCGCAGTTTTTCTTCAGCATATCTGATTTGTGTGACGTCCTGTACGGCACCCAGCAAGCGATGCATTTTTCCGTCTGGTGTCAAATGAAGTTTCCCCGTGCTTCTCAATAGTTTATTTTCGCCAGTCGGCAACACTATCGAAAATTCAGTAGAAGAAATCTCGTAAAAAAGTTCACCAGTTCGCTTAAAGTTATCAATTGCGTGTTGCACATGCTCTTGAGTGCGGGCGCTTGATCTGTCAGCTTCTTCTTTTGACATCCGTTCAGTGGCTTTGACAAAGTCGACTGGAAACTTTTCCTGGTATCCATAAATGCGATACATTTCATCCGACCATATTACGGTGCCATCGATAATGTTCCACTCCCAACTTCCGAGTTTTGACAGGCGTTGTGCCTCTTGCAGCTGACGATTTGCATTCGCTAAATCTTGTTCTGATTTAATGATCTCACTGATGTCTCTGGAAAGAACAATGACCCCGTCAACTTTTTGGTTTACTATCAATGGTATAAAATGCGTATCGAACCAAACATCATTAGGTTTCGAAATAGACGGATTGGCCTTTAAGTGAAGTCGCTCTCCAGCCAATGCCTTCTTGAGCAGTTGAATTTGATGAGTCCCGCGCACACCTTCATAAGCCTCGTAAATTTCGCGCCCGATTAGGTCGCTGCGCGACTTGTTGGTAAATTTTTCAAAAGTGCTATTGACAGCCAGGAATTTCAGGTCATGATCAACTACCGCAATGCATTCAATCGATGAATCGATCAGTTGCTGAAGAATTGCTTGCGCATTATTTAGTTCTTCGTTACGGTGTGTGAGTACCTCGTTAAGCTTCGATAACTCGAGCGTTCGCTCCTGGACCCTTGCCTCAAGGGCCTGGTTAAAGGCTCTCAGTTTTTCTTCTGCAATCTTTCGCTCTGTTACATCAGTGCTAAAACCAATGATCACACCTATGGTTTCATCAATTTCATTTTGGTAAAGCTCATGGATATAATTGAACCACTCTGTCTGCAGCTGGCCATTTCGCATAAATGATAACTCAGCTTCCTTTACAATGTGGGCCTCACCTTTCAGAAGTCTTTGAACTGATTCATTATGCCGGGCATTGATGTCAGGATCGGTGCGGACTTTCGGAAAAAGTTCATAAACAGGCTTTCCCTTTACTTCTGAAATAGTTTTGCCCCACATTTCCAGCGCTCTATCATTGGCAAAGTCCACGATGAACTCCGGCCCCCGATAGCAAACAAGCCCTATCGGAGCACGCTTCAGAATGCCGGATAGCTGTTCATCGCGTTGCTCTGACGATTTTTTTGATATTGCTTTGTCCGTAATGTCGAAGAAATAGGTAATGACACCGATCACGATACCATGTTCATCATACATTGGTGAATTAGTGACTTCAAACCAGGAAGTGTTGAACTTATCACCAGTGAGATAGGTGATCTGTTTCTGCTTGATAAGCACCGATTGCTTATTTCTAAAGCAGGACTCTTGGATCTCTGCCAGCACGTCTGCTGAAAAAATATCATTGAAAAACTCCTTTATCGGCTTTCCTTTAGCTGTTTCTAAAGGTTCCTTCAGCAATGGCAACGCCAGCCGATTCGCAAATCCGATGAGCAGATCGAAACCGAGAGATATGATTGTCGGAACGGGCGCATGTTCAAAATTTTGAAACGTGTGTACCTGCCTGGTCTGCTCTTCTGAGATCATCCTACGGAGTAAATAAAACCTTTGGAACATGGGACAGAGCTTGGTTTTCAAAGGCGCTGTATCCGCCCAATAAAATTAGGAACTGTAAATTTAGCCGCCAATAATGTTTAAACAATTATTAAGAATGTTGGGGTTAAAAAAAGGCATAAATTTTGTGGCGGCGGCTTTTCATCTAGGCTCCAGCCTAAGGTTTTCGGCCAATCTTTGCCTTAACGGGATGCGGATATCTCCCAATAGTGAAGCTGACCAGACAGGAAATAAACTACCGGAAGACGTATCTGAAATTTCTGCGTATCGACCCAATGAAAGCCCGTGCCTTGTGAGAGATAGATGATCTCGAAATACGCATCATGCTTATGCGGTTTTGTTCGTTTGATCATCTCTTTAAAACTGGAGATCTTGAACAGTTGCTTTTCTTCAAGTTTATTTTTGACCGTGATGTTCATCTCTTTGACGGAAAGGGTCAGCTCCCTACTTTTGATGATTCATCAGTGACGATGACATAACTGTTTACTAAAGAAATGACTATGAGTGTAAGCATAAGATATATTGTAAACAACGTGCAAGATGCAATAGCATTCTACACGGAAAAGCTGGGATTCAAAGTAGACATGCATCCCGCTCCTGGATTTGCTGCCCTTTCAAAGGATGGGCTAAAACTTTTCATTAATCAGCCGGGTGCGGGTGGTGCTGGGCAAACACTAAGGGATGGATCTGTTCCGGCCCCAGGAGGATGGAATCGTTTTCAGCTTGAGACCGACAACCTTGAGAATTTTGTTACGGATCTCAAAAAGAAGGGTGCTTCCTTTCGAAATGACATAATAACAGGACAGGGAGGAAAGCAGGCGCTCTTGCAGGATCCTTCCGGAAACCTGATTGAACTTTTTGAGCCTGCCAAATAAAGTTCACTTCAAACATCCGGTAAACCACAGAAAGTACCGACGTTTGATCCGGCATTTTCAATAATACTACAGTTCCAACGAATTATACCATAATTAAGGTGGATAGCCCTCGTAGATTTGCGGCTATCATCTAACATCGGGGTGATTATTTCCGGGATCATCCATGAATTCCATTAAGATCGTATCAGCAGAATACGCATCGGCAACCTTGTTGATCGGGTTGATCATTCTATCAATTGTACCGTGTTGATATGAAAAGAATTTTCGCTGTTTACTTCCTGCTTTTCGTCGTTGGTATTTCGCATGCACAGCCATTGAAAGAAATATTGGAGAAGGCGAAGGCCAACTATCCGCTTCTGAAAGCAAAAAGATTCGAGTCCGCCGCCAGTGAAGACCGGTGCGCTACGTGAAGAGCACTGCCATTCCTTCCATCGACGCGGGCTACCAGCTAAACTATGCCACCGATTTACATATCCGACAATCTCCGCGAGTGCCTGAAGTCCGGCAGGATAGAATTTATCCTTCCATGCGGTTAATAGAATCCGGGACAACCGATGTACGTGTCCATGTATACCGACGGTCGTAAACTTCGTGCCACTTTTGAAGGTACCTGGTTGCGAACACTCTAATAATTCAAAACATAAATCGTTACCTTTTGTATCGATATACTGAGTTCACGTGAGATTTCTCTGTCTGCTGATCCTGGTTCTTCTTCCTTCGACGTCATGGTCGCAGGTGAATTTGAGATACTTTCACCTCAATTGGAATATAGGTGGCCGTTTCGATGCTCCGAACTTCAAGCAGTTTATAAATGCATATAATGCTAGCGGACCAAAGCCACCGGGCGTCACTGACTACGGCTTTAAGATCCGGCCTTTTGGAGCGGATGTTTTTTCTGTGATGACCGGATTTGGTACAAGGAAAGGAAGAGTTTTGTTTACGGCATCATTTGTAGACGGAAGTACGCTGATCGATCGCTTTGGTGATACGAAATCATTGCCAGCGTGGACGAAATCTATCAACTACGATTACACCGACATCGGCGTTGGGGTGATGTTTCACTTGTTCAAAAGTAAAAATGAAAACTCATTTGGTTTTCCAAGGGTTGAATACCAGGTTGGTCTGGATCGTGAATTCGATGTGTTTCAATACAAAGATAAGTCCGGAGTGAACAACAAGTCCCGCACGGGTAATTTCGGTGCGTCATCATTCATACAATACAATTTTTACGCGCCCTCCTTCGGTGACGATGCAATCAGAGTTGTGTGCGGAATCAACCTGCGTTACCACAGGAGTCTGAACCCGGTGGATTTTTCATCACTTCAAAATGATCTAAGCTTTAACTACAACAATAAGGCTTCGGATGCTTTCAAAGATCTTACGTTAGGCATTACCCTTGGATTTCTAAGTTATCGTGGAGGGTCCAGGGTAAAAGATAAGGCTCCCAAATACGACCTTCCTGCTATCGAAAGAAACCCAATGCACGTGCTGGAGCTTCGTGCTGTTGACAGTACAACGCTTCAACAAGTGAAGGCCACGTTGGATGTTTTGGACGGCGAACGCAAGAAGCCGGTTGCACTTCGGCAAGTATATTCTTCGCTCTGTGTTTCACGACATGCTTACCGTATATGTGACGGCGCGCGCAAAAGGATATTTTGTGAAGGAAGTCCCGGTGGAAGGATACGACACATTGAAGATGATCTCCGAGATAAGGTTAACCAAGATACCGACTACCCCCATAGGTGTGTTCTACTTTGAGAAGTCGAAGTCCCAAATGAGAGACAGTTATACATCGAAGATCGATTCTGTTGCTTCGGTTCTGAAAAAGAATTCTCACATGAACGTTAGTATTGTAGGTCACACGAGTGCTGACGGAAGCTCACGACTCAATCGGACGTTATCGTTAAAGCGTGGGAAGGTGATTGCGCGACTGTTGATCAAAAGCGGCGTGGACAGATCACGGATAACGGTAAGCGGCGTGGGATCGAAGCAACCGAAAGTTATCCGCGACGCGGAAGACTATCAGTCTATGAACAGGAGGGTGGAGGTGTTTTTGAGGAATTGAAGAAGCGTCGGAAGAATCGCAAAGGGGCTTGTAAATTGTTGTCGATTTTTTTTGGAAGATAACTGCGAATTATCGATGAGAGGTTCTGATAGCGAGTTTCAACTGAATAATGTACAAGAATAGTACCCTCTGACTTTTTTAAAAAGAAAGTTGTCGAAAGTTCAATTGGGTGCACCATTTTTCTCTATGCAATAGTGCACCTAGTTTCCAGCTACAGTTTGCATTTTCCTCAATTCGAAATGGAACTGATTAAGAACAAAAAGCCCGAATCCATACTGAACCCGGGCCTTTGTCTTTCTTTAGTTCAAAAATCGTGGAGCTGCAGGGAAGACTGATGGTTAAAGAAATCCCTTTTTAATGCTTACTGGACAAACTTTCAAAAAGTGCTTTGCCGAATTTCCGCCTGGAGTGAGAAAGACTCTCGTAAAGTAAAGATAAGGAGTGAGAGGTGGGGAGTCAAGAGCTGAACCAGTGCACGAAATGATATATCAAAAATTCATCTCTAGCTGATTACTCTGACCATTAGCCGCTTTTGACGACATGTAAAGCCAAATGGAATAGTCGATTGACATGCGTGACACACTAAGAAGATCTGCAGCGAACTCGACAACTTTTTTTGTTGGCTGGTAGCCGGCTACCTGCAAGCCAGATTGCTGAACAAACGCATAAATGTGCCGGTCAACCGCGACTGTGTCGAAGTTTAACAGCTTCAAGAGGTAGTCTAGGGTTTTAGGACCAATGCCTTTTATCTCTAGGAGCTCGTCACGGTTAGAATGCTCTTGCAGAAATAGAGTCAAGTCAATACAAGTATTTACGCTCTTGGACTTGCAGAAGGAAATAAGTTGAGTCATGCGATCGATTTTGTCTTGATGCTTCCATTGGATCACAGTCTCGATTCCGTCATTAAATATAGCTGACTCGAATCCCGTTAAAGTGTCGGCCGTTGGATACTCGGTCATTAATTTTGCAACTCTAGGTTGAACGACAGTTCGATAGTTCAATCCTGCTTGCAGGATGACGTTTGTAAAGAGGGCACCAATGTGTCTATAAGGCTGAAAACCTTCATGCCGGTTCAACGGTAGATTAATACTTTTTATGTAGTTAGCCAAGAAATTGGCCTCAAAAGCGACATTCATTTGTAATCCTTTTCTAGCATTTCTAATGCTGTGAGGCGATCTACACAATTTGGACAAGCGCCACAAGGAATTTCCGGTGAAGCTTGACAGGAGAACGTTGCACCGATGGGCACATTCAATTTCAGACCGATTTTCGCTACTTCGTATTTAGAAAACGTTTTGAATGGCATATGAATTTTTACCGACCCATAGTCCTTTAGGATAAGCTCAAGCCTATCGAAAAATTCTGTTGAACAATCAATCTCTTTTGCATGATTGCTGTTAATAAACGCTGAATAAACGTCGTTGCATTCTATTGTCTGTGCAAATGACGCTGCAACAGTTAAGATAAGAATGTTTCTATAAGGAATATAGAGGTCATCAGCAACAACTCTGTCTGTCCAAAGATTGGCGGCTTTAATAAATTTCGAGTTGGAATGACGATAAATTGAGCTAATATCAATAACCTCAATTTTATCGACTAAGCCTTGTGGTAAAACAGCTTTTAGCGTTTTCAGTTCTGTCGAGGCACAGTGTTGACCGTAGTTGATAAAAAGTGGAACGAACTCCATTTTTTGATCAAGTAGCCAAAATGCCATGGTTGTTGAATCCAGACCGCCTGAAGCAAGCAATACAACCTTCTTAATCATTGGTTTTCATGGACAGGTTAAAAACTTCGCTAATCACTTCGTCAAGATCGGTGGTCACAAGTCGAGGCAGTTCGGTCAACATGCAGTTAGATGCGATTTTATTCGGATCATAAACGATGACAGGAACCCCCATTCCTGTTGCTAATCCAATTTCGATCAACGTGCCAGGGTCATTATATAGAAGGACAGCGACAACTATCTTGCAACTGTTTAATAAACTCATATCCTTTCCGAATAGCTCCTGTCGCCTCGAGCGATCATCATTTGGTTGTAACTGTCCAAATTCTTTAACCGGTCTCCGAGGTGAAAAATTGTGATACTTAAGGGCTTCTTCCACAATTTCAATATGACGGGTGTCAACATGTGTAAAATCTGGCGCGGCGAGATAAATATTAATGCTTGGTCTTGATTCCCAATGAAGAGATACGCCCTGGGTTCTAGAAATTTCTTCAATCGGTATGCTTAAGACAGCTTCAACATTTCTTTTAAAATTGTCAGGAAAAGTTGTTGACGCATACTCCATTGCAATCCATGATGCCAGTGTTAATGCTTCGAAAAATGAGTGATTTTTACTTAATAAGACGTAGCATGTGTCAAAAACATCACCGACACCAACAGAGTGCACGATGGGTTTGGTTTGAGATGTTATCGAAACAATCTTTCCGTCAGTGAAATCAATCGCCCTAGTGCCGCCTCTGTTTTCTTTCAGAACTAATCTCTGAGTGTACAACTTAAATAGATTGGCGAATTCAATAAAGTCTCCCTTAAAATACTTCTTAAAAAGTGTTGAAGATGTTGAGATGAAAACGGTTGCCAGTTTTCGATTCAAAGACTTGAAATACGACAAATCACTTACGTTGTTGGCGACGTCAATATGAATCGCTTTGGCATTCAAGGCTTTTACAATATTTTCCAGGGTGTAATTCCCTGAAATGAGAAGAGCGTCCTCGTAAGCGTTTACTGGTTTGTTACCGGTGTAATTAATCTCGATTTCGTCTTTTAGGATAAATTCATATCCTTGGTCACCGACTTCCTTCACTTCCTGAATCAGAAACAAGTATGGCCCGCCGGTTATGTTGCCCAACTTAATAAGTTCATTTCCACTAAGATTCTTATTAAACTTTACGATACTTTGCTCCAAATACTCAGGTGCGAAATACGCGAGGTCAAAATTTCCATTAAGCGACCATGCACCGCGTACAGCATGAAAAATGCCTCCGAGTCTAACCTTAATCGGAGTAATGTCAGTTTTAAGACTTACGTCAAGAACCACGTCTCCGAGTAACAATAGTGAACTCATTTAACTGGATTTATCGCGACGGTGATTGACGGAACAGGTTTCAGGTGACTTGAGGTTACCGACCCGGAAAATTTGAATTTCTTTTTAAAACAGACGGCTATATAATTGAATTTTGTTGGCAGATAACCTAAGACTAGATCGTCACCTGTCACGACAACAAAACGGGGATCTTGGAATTGGACAGTGACCGAGGTTTTGGCTGCTGGTACATTTTTGTTTTTAGCGAAATACGAGCACTTCTGAACATCTTCCAGTCCGGTCGAAAACGCTTTATCGCATTGGTCTTCGTTGCTGTTGCCTCCTGTTTTAGAGTTGCCACTGCCCGTTGCCGGGGTTCCGGAGTAATCTGATAAATGACCTGAGCCAGAGCTTCCCATTGGTGTTTAGTTTTAGTTGATAGTAAATAAAAAAAGCCCTCCACGCGTCCTTGATTTTGGACACATAGATGGGCTCTATGAACGGAAATTAGAGATTAACTTTGATAAAGCCAAGTCATGGCTTAAACTCAAAATACTTCCATTCCGTGACTTTAGACCAATGGAGAATTTCGAAAGGAATTCCAGACAGTTGCATCCGCTTAAATAAGTCCAAGACTTTCGTTCTAATCTCAGAAAATGCGATCGTTTGTCCAGAACTCATTCTGTCCAATGCAGCGGAAATAAACGTGGAGCTATCGAAGTGCTTGCCATTAGTAGAGTTTACTGTAGAATGGACTGCGCCTAGAAGCATGTTATAGTCGTAGACATATAGCATAGTCTTTGCCTCCTGTGTTACAACACTATATGTATCGTCGAGTCTATTGAGAGATTGGTCCAGCAGAACAGTGTCTACAAGCGCAATTGCCATTACGTCGGCTGAATTGGTAATTTGGTACGAACTGTCACCATACCGGACAACAAACTTAATGCAAGAACCAAGATTAGGGTCAGGCAAGCCCAATCCGTGATATTCTTCGGCTCGTGAGTAGTGACGATTTATCGTTAAACCCGCTGGTATCTTTATTAACCAAGGGTCGAATATCTGATTGAATATGGAATGGTTTAAGCTTTCAGGAAAAACAAGTTTATTATTTGCTCTGATTTGATCGACAGTAAATACACCCCAATAGCCATTTAGTAACACTGCATAACATAGAGTCATCCCAAGTATTTGAGCCAATTCGTGTTGACGGGAAAGCCGCCCAGAACTTATTGACCAGGTAGCCTCTTTTGTTGTTTTGATCTCTATGAAAAATTTCTCGCCTGTTTTTAGAACTAGTATACAGTCGGCTGTTGGCAGTTTAGAAAGTTGGGAAATGCTCTCTTCAAGTAAGATAATCGAATGAACCTTATCGTACATCAGAGCAGTTAAATAGAAGGAGTCCTCGGCAGTTTTACCCCACGCTCGATCAACATCTTCCTGCGTTACACCCATTTTCACTCCAAGCTGTAACCAGTCCTCTGATGTCAGAAATGGCTGCGTTTGTTTATAAGCTAGTATCTTTTCTAAGGATGCCAATCGTGCCTAATTTAATTTCGGACTTCAGGTCTTCTTGATGAAATCGAATTCATAGTCGATCAACTCTTTGGGATGAACGCCTAGGCCTTTTGCAAGTTCAAAGAGAGTAGTAAGGTTAAGGTTGGCATTTGGATCTCGTTCAAGTCTGCCAATTTTGGCATACTCTACGTCACATAAGTAGGAAAGCCCTCGCTGACTTAATCCTCTCTCGTTTCTAAGTCTTAGCAGGTTTTCCCTGAACTGTTGCATTCTTTTTTTGTCTCTAGGTTTCATGTGAATGGGGCCTAGAGCAATCTGAAATAAATTGGTAAAAAAGTTGACGCACGATCGAACCTCACTTGGTTTCTTTCGTTATATTCGCATATGAAACAAACGGAATCGGAGTAGAAAAAACTCTAATTTCGTGGATACTGTCATTTTAGAACAAGTATCCGCACTTAAGATCCTCGTTTCTGAAAACTGGTAACTTTCAAAAACGCTACGAGGCAATAAGTGTGGTGCTCACGTCATTGGCGTGGGCCCGCTTATTCGTAGCAGGGTATACCAGTACCTCAGAAACGGTAAGTTGGGTTCCACGCCATCTTTTTTTTCCGCCAGCACCAAAGCGTTGCGGAACAAACTGGCCGCGCCAGGCTTATTATACAATCGCTATAGTTGACTTTAGTCATGTTGATCAACGCATCATTGGCCTTGTATGGACAATCTGGAACAACTGTCGGATGAAGGTTTGGTCGCTTGTCTAAAACGAGACGATAGAGCAGCGTTTGAGGCTATCTACGAAAGGTATGCTTCCCAACTGTTCAGATACCTTGGCGACAGAATGGACACCAGGGAAGCATGTGAGCAAACTCTCATTGATGTCTTTGTCCTGCTCTGGTCAAATCGTCATTCGATCAATGAAGGGCAACTCAGGGAGTACCTGTTTTCTACACTTAGGTATAAAATCTTTAAGTACATACGGGACAATCCTACAAGTCACTTGTATGCAGAAATAATGAATCACTTTCAGAAGTATCAGTATGGCAACGACAAAGAAGAAAAGGGGAACTAAGAAGGCAGAGGAACCGAACCTGACTGTAAGCCCCCGACTGCAAGAAGCATTTACGCGATTCCTGGAGTATCACCCTGCGAAACGTTTCAGTGTAAACCTCAGAAGTTGGTTATTGGAGTTTTTGATGTACGACGGATCGACGGAGGCCGAGTACTTATACCATCTGCTCGTTGATCTGGATGGGCTGTTTGAATTGTTGGAGGTGGTTCAGGAGGAGTGGAAGGAATCAGGTATGGAGTAATTCACATACGACTTAACAGAGTATAATCATTTCGGCATACCTCCGTTCTGTCAAACTCATTCTTTGGCTGAGAAGTATCGAATCGCGTCTTTAAGAATATGTTCTTTCAATCCATGTTCGAAACATTCAGTGTCCCCTCTAAACTTCTTCTTGGGCTGGTACTGCAATGCTTGATATTTGGAAAGGAATCTGTTCTCATTTTCGCGGCCACCTTTTACTTTACAGGCATATATCAAATTGTAATTGTAAGGAAATTGCCCTTTTTGAAACCGTTTTAATAAATCTTCCGTGGTAAGTCCTACTTTAATAAATCGCTCCCCTTCACCAAATGCCTCTAAGATGTAGAAAGTTTTGATCCTGTGCGTGGCCCATTTTGATTCTTTTGAAAATCCGCTTTTATTTCCATTGTCACATTCAGGGCATCCTCGTTTGTCTTGATAGTGCGCTCGGGGTCGCATTAGGAAACCTCCATGAACCGGACATACTATCGTGACCTTAGTTTCTGTTGTTGAGTAGGCCACCTTCGAATAATCGTATTTCGTTCCGTGAACAGTCTTCGCTCGATTTAGAAAGTCAGTTAATGAAGTTTTCATGTTTATACTTATTGCCAGTACGGTGTTGACGCATCCGAAAAAGTTCCATCTGGATTTCTCCAAGAATGCGTTTCCATACCACGTGTGATCCTTCGATTAGTCTCAATGTCTTCTCGCAACTTCAATGACATCTCAATCAAAAGGTCGAGAGCCTCGTTCATCAAGAAGAGCGCAGCGTAACGTAACGTGACTGTGGATTCTCCGGCTCTGACCTTAAGAGTCGGAAATGAATTGATAAACCTTTTTGTGACGTATAGGTTTAGTGATGTTTTTTGGGAGGCTACATGAATTGTATATTCAAATCCACCCACATCTGCAATGTCATGGATAATGGTGGAACGATGATTATATAGACGATCGACAAATTTCATGTTTCCGTCGAGTACAGTTGGACAGACCTTTGCCCTGCAAAACGAGGATGACGTATTTCTGCATTTATTTACAAGGGAATTCCATTTCAAGCGATTTCTACCCTGACCACCGCAGATTAATTCTGTCAACCCACCCACATAGTCAAAAATTGACGTGAGATGATATATTAAACTATCAAACAAACACGGTCTTTCAATCATTGCCATGGCAAACACGACGTTTGTGGAGGGACCTATCAATTCGAAGACATTTGCCGCTTGTGGCTGCTTGCCAAGCGTTTTGGCGAGATCTGTTTCATCAATAAGTTGGTTCTTGTTTAAAAGATAAAATAGATATTGACAACTTTGGAGGCGATAGGAAATACTTTCACCCATTTCACTAAAGCTTTTGTTCGCCGGATTTCCGGTGATTTTACTTAGGTAATCAAGACCTAAGCCTGTCATTTTTTGAGACAGTGATTTAATTTTCTTTCCGAGAAATCGTTGTTCAGTGTCAAATTCATTTACATCCAAGATACTTTTGCTGGGATTACTTGACATACGAGGTGATGTTTGAAGATGGACAGGGGACTATTGGAAGGTGAGTAAGTAAATTTAGAAATATTTTCAATGTCACATTCGTCTACCCATTCTCCTTTTCTTCTTCCTCCTTACCCCCTTAGAGTCCAGATAATATTGGTCACCAGCGACGCTATCAACCCTACCAGGAGTGCTGTGGAGTAGCGCTCCCAGAATGCTTTCCTCCGGCTCTTTCGAAAAAAGGTCGCCGAAAGTTCTATCTCCTTGTTTAGAAGATCGAGCCGACAGTTTATATCTTCGCACCTTTCGTGAACGGCCTTTGCGTCCGTGATTGCTCTGCTCGTGTTCTTCCAACATTCTTTGCTGCTGGCTTCTGTTTGTTGATACAGATTCTGCACTTCCTTCAGGATCAACAGTACTTCTTGTTGATTCAAACTTGAGACTTCTTGTCCGATCATTTGCCGCGTGAATTGCTGGGCCATCTCTTTCTTGTTCATAGTCGATCGTGTTTTTAAGCGTTGTCCATTTATATGCGTTGCCGAGCTTTGAACCGGTGACCAGGAATCCATCAAGGCCATAGGAGATCCCGCTTACGTACCCGGTCTTTGCCTGGTTGAATAGCAGGTTTACTCCTTGTGTTTCAAGGGAATTGATAAAGTCCTGAATCGGTAGAACCGGTCTGTCTTTAAGTATGTTTTGTACTGCTATTTGAATCTTGATCTTTTGCGAGGGCTCGTTGATGCGCTTCATCATTTGATATTCTCCCGGCGTGATCGACCGTTCTTTGGCCTGCTTACTTGGAATGGTCGGAGTTAATCCGTGTTTCTTTTCAAGCTCTCGAATAACCCGTTCACTTCTTACATAGTCGTTGCTATCGGATACGACAGACCCATCGTATCCGATCCGGTTCACTAATATGTGCAGGTGCGGATGGTCGGCATCGCGATGACGAAACATAATGTACTGATGCTGATTGAACCCGTTCAATTCGAGATACTCACGACCAATCTGTTTCATTCTTTCGTTCGAGAGGTTTTCAGTTTCCGGAAAGTTTATCGACGTGTGATAGAAGAACTTCTGCAAGTTTGGTCGCTGCACCTTTACAAGCATCACCTCTCTGAGAATTGATTTAGCATCGACCCTTGTGAAGTTGTGGTCAAGCACCTCGGCCACCTTGCGATCGACTTTATCAAAGTTGTAGCGCAAAGCTCCTCCGAAGCCCTTACCCTTTATTTGCTTGCCCGTCATCGATTAATAGTTTATATATCTTGTTCAGTTTGTCGAGTAGTTCAAGCTGATACCTGAGATACGGTCCCGGCATCTCGCCCAGGTTCACTTTGTGGGCGATCTGGTTTATGTTCACACCGATTTTCTTCAGTTCCTGGAAGAGAGCTGCATTGATCGGGGATTGCTTCAGGTTGGGAAATCGGCCTGTAAAGACCTTCTGGCGTATCCAGTTGGCAGGACTTATACCGCTCGCTGTTGCGTAGTTTTCAACGGTGTCGGCTTCGTCTTTGGTGAGCCTGATATTCACCTGAACCTGCCGTTTTTCAATATCGTCTTTGCGTGGTCTTGACATATTAATGGGAACGAAGTGATTCTCTTATTAAAGCCGTTTTTGCGTAGCAAAAACATGGCTTGCTCCTTCTAAGATGATGCAGTCTGGTAGCAACTTTAAGTCGGTCTTTTGTAGTGTTCATGGCCTTCATTTAACTTACAATTTCGGGTTCATTGAGTGCGAGCTTTTTCTTACTTCTATGAGCCTTATTGACGTGACCGTCGAGAGATCTCTTATTAGGAAATGGACCGGCTTCGCATTCGCTACACCAGTATTCGTCCTTCTCCTTATCGGCGATCACGCGTTGATTGAACAATTCGCTCAGTTGCCAAACTGAAAGCGAATGCGTCATGCAAACGAACAGGCTGATAATTGTGGCCTTTATGTTCTGCGGAGTTGGCTCCGTAATAACCAGGAATAGATAGTTGTAATAGAATAGATTCAGGAAAAAGCTGACGACAGCGTAGAACTTTCCTATCCGCTCGCGGCGGTTTACAATGAAGATGAGAATAAGGAATTCGAAGACTGCTGCAAGTCCCATTCCATACACCCAATTGAAGAATTGGAAGTTGTAGAAGGTCAGGTCAAGGTGCTCCAGTTGCATGAAAAGGTGGCCCGCGTGTGGCACGTAGAACGCCATAAGCACAATAGCACCGAGGAATACTACTTGTTTGCTTTCGAGAAAGGTGACGAGCTTGTTCATGATTGCTTGTTTAAGGTGGATGAACGTTAAGTTTTGAACTTGTTTAAATTCCGAACCCCTTGCGGTTCCTGAACTGATGGTGTTGGTGCTGTGACTTGATTAGGAATTCGTTGACATCTTTGGAGTCCCGATAGATTCTGCTGGCATCATTGAACACAATCCCCTTGGCGGCCAAATTTTTTTTTGCTTCAAGACCAGCGTTATCGTTATCAAGGAATAAATTGACCTGCTTATAAGTCTGAATTGTTGCAAGAGTTCGATTTAAGAGACTCAGAGAATTAAGCACAATGAAACTTGACTGATCTTTGAACCTGTTCAATTCGTAATCATGTGTTTGCTGTAGTGACAGGAAGTCAATGAAGCCTTCAAGTACACAGACCGTTTGAGGACCGCCCTGAATGATTGATATGTCTTTCGGCGAAGAAGAACCTTTGAACCAGCGATTCCTAAGTTCGTAGCTCCCGGATCTGGTTGGAAAGCCGATTGCGTTGTATGACTTTGTCCCTATTCTGAAATCGACCTCGACGCAGAATTTAACTGCGGTTTGCCGTTCAATACTTCGTTCCTTCAGGTATTGTAGTAATCCTGGGTCCGTGAGTTCTCTTGTCCCATGAATCTCCAGTTTGTTCGATTCTTTCTCGACAGGTGTTTGGAATTTCGCTCCGGTGAAAGAGGAAATTCCTTCGGCCAGTCTATCAAGAAATTCGGAGAGCGAACAGTCGTGAAGCTTCGCACCGAGATCGACGATGCTTCCTCCTTCACCGGAACCGTAATCATACCACAAGTTCAACCGCGTATCGACTTTGAACGACGGACTTCCCTCATCACGGAATGGTGAGTAGTACCAATGGTCGTTTCCTCGAATCTTTGCTGGACTAATTCCAAGCTTGTCGAGGTATTCTACAATAGCGATTTGCTTTGCTTCATTGAATGTTAATTTCTTTTGCATGATCTATCCCCTCAGATTTCGTTTCCTCTTTCAATGTGATTATGCTCGCTTGTGTCGGATGGTATGACGGAGTGTACTCCAGGTATCCGAACATTTGTAACTCCCTCATGACCTTATGATAGGTAGCTTTCGAATTGATCTTGGATGCAACCATTAGCTTGCTACGCGAAACGTGATAGCTTGATTGAAAACCGTTCGCAATCCATACTTCACACAACGCGGTGGACAAAGCAACATGGATTGGTCTCAGTCGTTTATCTGAAACCATTCGCTGAATAAATCGTGAAAGTTGTTGAAGATTCTCCATCACCGTTCGTGCTCACTTTGTATTGCCATACAAATGAACGATGGAATGTGGTACGAAAGCCATACCTGCGAGGTGTATGTTACATTTTGAACCGGTTTGACTTTTCGACTCTTGATAATTCCATTCTACTTGATGCCTAATATTTCAATTTGGCGAGTGTCGAAAATCGAATTTTAGAATTCACGGGTATGTAGGTAAGAGACTTAGGCGGCCTTTGTTTGTTCAGGCATCCGACCTAGACTACCATGAGGAAGCCATTACTTTTTATTAGCTTGTAAGACAAGATCAAAGTCTCATGGAGAAACTAACTGATTTATTTGTGAACCTGAAGGATAGATTCACAAGCCCACTAATCTTTTCCTTTTTGATTTCATGGCTGGTTGTTAATTGGCAAATTCCGGTGGCCCTTTTCTGGTACAATGGAAACTCGCAGACAGGAGTGCAGCTTGAACTAATGTCATATGTATCCAATACGCTTGATGCATTTGGGTCATTCCTGCTCCCTCTCATCCTTGCAATTGCCTATACAATCTTAAACCCGATCCTTCGCAATTGGATTTCGGCCTTTTACACTTGGAACACACGCTGGGGCGAGACATGGAATTTGTCGATCTCGAAGGGCAGCAAAGTGGTGATTTCAAAATATTTATCACTGAGGAAGGATTATGTTGAACGAACAAAAATTTTAGACGAAATAATTAGCAGAGAAAGCTCGACGCAGGAGAGATTGAATGAAACCGAGTCGGCTCTTTTATCATCTCGAAATGAAATGAACAAGGTAAGTGAAGAACTTTCAAACTATCGGCGAATTCGAGACAACCTATACAATATTGATGTGATTAGAGGGAATTGGAAGCGTGTTGTAGTAGGCGCGTTGAATGAACAAAGCGAGAACATCGAAATAAACGGTACAAATGTTAGTATAAGAGACGGTGTTAAGTTTGACCAGAAGTATCAGATAAATTCGTTCACATATAACGTAGAGGGTAGGACAGTCCGCTTTATGCTCCTTCTTATCAAAGAGGCTAACATGCCATTCTATTCATTCGAAGATCTTGAATTACGCCATGATGAAATGGTGGGGCATGAGTATAAGACGGGAAGTAGGTCCGAAGTTCGTTATGTCCGATACTAGGTTGTGGACTATTGATTAAACCAGCCAGAGGGTACGTGCATCCGCGCTGCTAACTCTCCGTAAGGTTGTCTAATTGTTTGATCGATTCTCTCGCCTTCAAGTTCGCATGACAAACCTGTGGGGATAGTAACGTCACCCAGGTAGAAATCTGGTAACCCATTCTTTTTCTTTCTATAAATACATAATAGCCAAAGCAGTGATGTATTCGATGCTAACGAAGCAATTTTCAGGGTTCTCATGTCTTTGGGCCTTTCTGAGATCAAGCCGTCATTTAATGCTACTTCACGCGGCTCCTTTTTTGACATATTGTCCCTTAAACTTCCGCCTTGTATAAACTGCAGAGCGTTTGTAACGAAGTTGTAGTTTAGATGCAACTCGTGAACGTCTGATTTACCTTGGTTAGTTAGAATAACGAACAAGAACCCCACGTCAGAAGATTGAGTTCCCTGCAGGGCATATAATTCCTCGTCGGAGTATTTTAGATTCAGGAGCTCTCTTGCAGTGTTCGGTAAATTTCCGTCTTCATTGATATCGCTATGGCTACAATAAGACATCAAGTCCTCGACAGTTGGCGACAAGGCCGTCCAATAAATATCATTAGCCATTGATCTACTACCGCTACACTTGGTCCATAATTCGGTCTTTAGTGGAATTGCATCCTTATACTGCCATCGTTTTGTCCAGAAGTCGAAGAGATTTTTATGGAGTGTGGGGCCCTTGGTTCCAATGATATAGAAATCAGTTGGTCCGTTGTCACCCATTGGCATCACCTCTTGTGCGGGGGACTCAAAAAGACTCATTAGCAGTGGAGTTTCGACTGCTCCAAAAAGTCTCATATAACTAACTCCAATCACATTAGATAGAGATGGTTCATGCTTGACTGGATTGCGCTGCTGATCAAAGTGATCAATCAGCTCTTCTTTATAAGCTTTAACTTCTTCTTTTGTTAACCCTTTACTTTGACTTGTTCCACTATCGTATTGATCATGATGTTCCAAACAAAGGAATGCAAGGTTGTCTGGGTCATTATTGTTGGGGCTATGGTCCAAGTGTGCTATTTGTCCTCTTTTTTCGTCGAGGTTTCCTTCTAACCCGAAGCAAATACAACAACGGCGACGGCATTCTAATAGAATGGCTGTCTGAGTCTGCTTATTAATTTTTTGACGTGCCATTTCGACAAATACTTTAGGTGAACTAGTGTAGAATAAAAAGGGACATTACCTCATTCGGATTTAGACTCTCTGTTTTTTCGCAATTCTTCGATTTGCTCAACTGTTTCTAGTAGGATTGCATTTAGCTTCAGTTTCATTTCAATGTCCATTTGTGGATGTGATGACATTAAAAAATCGGAAAAGTCGTTTATAAATACTCGGGTGAATTTAGACATCATGGTTTTGATTATTGGTACCATCACTCTGTCACGTAGGGCTATTGCGCGCAAGAGAGCCTGAAACCACGCTTCTCTATCCCAATCTTGCATTATACATGTTGTAATCCAGGACATTAAAGCCAACTCCCGCTTATCCTCCCGGTCTAACTCAATCGAGTAGTAAAACCACGCCAGTCCATTCAACGGATTTAAGTCTATAGCCATGACCAAAAGCTCCAATGCCTTATCGTGATCCTCGACTTCGATGGCTTGGTCGGTCAATACTGACGAGGCGTCACGATTAAGTATTTTATTGCTTAAGCCGTTGCTATTTAAGAATCTTCCAACATAATCTTTCAAATTCCATTCATCATTAAAGTCATCTTCATCTTTGAACGTTGACCTAAAGATTGTGGCAGCTTCGTCAAATTTCCCCTGAAAAAATATGCAATCAGCAACCAAGAGATCAACAAGGGGATCATTGTCACCTAGATATTTTGCCTTTAGATAGAATTTTTCCGCCATCATATAATGGTTTGTGACGAAAAACAGTCCGGCCACTTCACGCCACCAATAGGGTCTTTCAAGATAGCTTTTATCCAACCTCGCGGCTTTAAAGTAATAGGTAATCGCATTACGTTTACTATTGAATGTAGGATACTTGTCGGCTTTAATGGAGTTGGCGAGATTGTAGCAAACGATGGCCCGCGAACGATCATTCGTCAACGTTCTATCCAACTCTCCCAAGTTTGCCCGATATAGTTCTAGGATCTCTTGGTTTGAAGCCCCGAGCATCATATAGATTATATTTATTATTTGGCATTTGTCGTACTGTTGACTTGTTAGTGCCTTCAAGTAAATTCGTTGAACCAGCTGGGTTTTCTGATTAGCCGCAGCCATAGAAAAGATTGGCATCAAGACCTCAACTCGCATGAATTCACTTTTTCGATCAATGGTTCGTTCCAGAAGATAAAGTGCAGCTTCAATTTTTCGACTAAAGAACGATATCGTGATTAGCAAAAGAATTTCCTCCAGGCGATTATCCCAATCAGAATCGGAGAAAATCGGCTTGTTAAAGTAGATATCATTAAGTTTGGCTTTTATAGTTCTCCCTACTGTTTTCTTTAAGTTTCCCTTGTTAATTCTTACCGAAACTTGAGTCATTGAGTTTTTATCATGATATGAAAGTCGCATTGAGCTTGGGAGATGAGGATTTTCGGTAGCCAAATCATTGTAAAGAAACTTTATCCATTGGCGAACTTTCCGAGCAATCATCCCGGCCAGGGTTCCCTCGAACTCGTGGGAGAAATTTATCGCCCCGATAAGCGCCGCTGGTAAATTTTGCTCGATTGATTTGAAGAAGTCGGTTGTGACTCTTTTCTCGACACCGAAAGCGATTGGGATTTTTTTTGCGCTCTTGTTGGGCTTGTAATTTTTTAGAATATCATTCGCCCAAATCCCCCAAGAATAAGAGCTTGTTACATTCACTACGACGAATAGAATCGGTATTGGTAGAGATTCATAGTATTCTAAATACTTCAGATCTATCGAAAGCGAACAATGCTGAGCATTTGTTTTCCTTGAAATGCCTTTTAGTTGAATATAAAATTGAATTCCAGTGGAAGTACCGTCCTTGAAAACTTCAATCAGGTAGTCGATGCCATAATCTGGTGACAAAGTCCGAATCACCCAACCATCTGGGACTAATCCCTCAAAGATTTTTTTTGAAGCGGTTTCCGTGATGTGTTGGACGGGCCTTTTAAGCATAGCGGGGATGTAGTGCAGCGTAAAAACTACCTCTAATTTATTGATTTTTGAAAATTTTGTCGCTGAAAATCAAATAGTTAGCGGGGGTACTGCTACCCTTGTTACTGTTTCAGCATTCGCCTTTTTGTTCCCTTGCTGCCATAACGACAAAATTATGGCTACATCAATTGTAACACTCGAAGATCTGGAAGTTTTTCGGCAAAAGTTGCTGACTGACTTTCAAAACATATTGTCTCAAAAGAAGATTGTGTCGACCCGAAGATGGTTGAAGTCACATGAAGTAATGAGACTGTTATTAATTTCACCCGGGACGCTTCAGACGCTGAGGCTAAACGGTACTATACCCTTTACGAAGATTGGTAACGTCATCTTCTATGAATACAAGGATATAGAAAAAATGATTGAGGAACGTAAACAGACACTTGGTGTAAGTGGTCGCAAGAGAAATCGGTAAAGTGGTGGTCCCTAGCTTGGACCACCTTGATTCATTCTTTCATATTCGTTAGCGACTATCCTGATAAAGTCGTCAGGGGCTTTGCCAAGGGATATAGAGATCTTGATGAAGTTATAAAGTCTCACGCCGGTTTCACCTCTTTCGAGAACTCCGATGGTTGGCTGTCTGAGATCTACGATGTGGCTAAGCTCGCGCTGACTAAGTTTCAGGCGTTCTCTCAGTCGACGCATCACGATACCGAAGGCTTTCTGAACCACAAGCTCAGTAGGAGTGACATCAAGCCTTTCACTTTCCTGAAGGTCAACCTCAAGAATCGTGGATTCGAACCAGGTTGACGGCGCATCTTCTGCTTGGGCTTCTTCCTTGACTCTCATGATTAACTCGTTGCCATCGTAAGTTCCTTTACGAGCATCCATTGGTTGAGCTGCAACCATTTCTTTGACTGCGGCCTTAGCTGCGAGTGGATTTGTTGCGTCCACTACGAATTTTCTGCTGAAGCGGTTTAACTGTGTCACCAACACTTCGAATTTCTTTCTCTTTTCCATAATCGTTTGAATTAATTATGGTGCGGTCAAAGGCTTGAGACGCGAATTCGCGCAAGGAGGAACGGAATACATGGGGGTTCCTGGAAGCGAAGCTGTAAGGGGGAAACCGTTTATGCCGTAGTTCCTTGCAAGCGCAATTCCGACGCAAGCCTAACTTTGCGACAATGATTAATGAAAAGGCTTCCTTTTAAAATCGCTTGTCATCGGGGGATTTCATCAGATAATCTTAGATATGCAACCAAATCAAAGGGCCGCCATTTTGACTTATGAAAGTCTCTAAAAAAGCCTAGATTTGTTACGAGCCCTTCGTCCTATTGTATTAGTAGGACTAGGGCTTTTATTTTTTAGTGAATCGTCTCTGACCCCTGAATACCATATCGTACATTAATACACCCACGATGCGTATAAAATTTTTACAGGCGCAACACGGTGACAGTGCCATAGTTTCATTTAGCAAAAAAAACATCATAATAGATGGTGGCCTTGCTGATTGTTACTATAACAAGAATCGGAATGAATACGGTGAACTACGAGCGGAAATTGACCTTATAAAACAAAGGAGGGAAGTTATAGACATCCTGATTCTTACCCATATAGACAATGATCATATCTGTGGGCTTTTGAAATGGTTTGAAATGGATAAGAACGCTTTAGATCTTATTTCAACGATTTGGTTCAATTCCGGTCGAGTCATTTCAAATCAGTCCGGCGAACCAGTAAATAATGATCTTAACGTCTCGATTTCCAGGAACGATTCAGCAACGACCGGAGTACACGAAGCGATAGAATTCGAAGATTTTGTAGTGAAAGGAACGATGTGGGATCAGAAGATATGGAAGATAGGATTGATATTAGATAATCCCGATTTTAAAATTGAAGTAGTGTCTCCAGAACCAAAACAACTCGAAAAGCTAGTTAGAGAGTATAAGTCAAAGTTGAAATCAACATTGACAGGTTCGGGATCATCTGATTGGAATGTTGATCTCCAGACTATCATTGAGGAAGAATCAAAACCCGATTTTGCATTTGAGGAAGATCAAAGTATAAAAAACGGTAGTTCGATAGCGTTCATATTATACGCTGAGAGTAAGCGTTTGTTGTTCTTAGGAGACGCTCATCCTTCCACTGTATTAAATGGATTGAAGACGTTCGGATACGACGAGCAAAGCCCCTTAAAAGCCGATTTTGTTAAGATAGCCCATCACGGAAGTAATAAAAATACCAGCGCGAGGTTGCTCCAAGCCATTACCTCGGATAATTTTTTCATAAGCACGAATGGTAATTATCATGGCCATCCTGGGAAAAGGACGATAGCTCGAATTTTGAATCGTAATTCAAACGCTAACATTTATTTCAATTACGAGTACGTGAGAGATCAGGTCTTTACAAAAAATGATCGAAGCGAGCGAAGCATAAAATCCATTGCTCAAAGAGAATTTATATTGGAATGACAGACGAAGAATTCAAAATGTATAATGTTATTGTGGAAAACGGGAGTGGCTGCTTCTTTCAACCAATCGCAGATTCACAGCACACATACATTTTGTCGAGTAAACATCTTTTTGAAGGAGAACGGATTGACAATAACGGCAATAAAGTTCCATTCAATACTGAGGATGGAGCAAGTATTGATATTAGACGTCTTGAATATAAGGATGGTCAGTTCACTGAAAATAAGATTGATTTTGCATTAATACGAGGATCCAACTATTTCCCCCATAAGAGCGCTGACGCCTGCATTTTGAAGGTGCCCTTCCAAAGTGGTTTTGGGAAGATATGTCAACAAGAGACGTCCTATTCGAATTCTGTTGGTTACAAATTGTACGGTTTTCCGAGTAACAGGAGAGCCAACGACGTTGGAAAGAACGACACAACTTATGAAATTACGGGATTCACTCTTCCTGCGAATGATTTATACGGGGCGCAACTTCAAAACACAACATTGAATCGCGAGGATATTCAGGGTATGTCTGGCGGTGGAATCTTAAGAAGGACGGAGACTTGCGTTATAATTGCTGGCATTCAGAGTGAGGTGGCAAGTGCGCACTTCGCAGCAGGACAGATATTTTTTACACCTATACGACTATATCAGGAAATAATTGATGACCCATCAGCTTCTGGAAAACTAACTAAACTATACCCGCCTTATCTGGGCAATTTTTCCTTTTTAAAGGATGAAGCTTTTATTCTGGACGTTGACGCCTTTACAGAACAAACTATAAAGTACGTTAGGATAACACTTCACAATAAGGCCCAAAAAATTATTGAGTCTGATGTAACGCCTGAGGGAATCAAGCAGTTATTCAAGGAAAAATTACTAATAATTGAGGACCAAAAGGAAGAGTTGGGATTTAAGGCACTCTGGATCGCTTGGTTGGAATTTTTGACTATTCTTAATATCGTCAAGTATGATAACATAGATATGAAGACGCTCTCAGACATATTTACCAACTATCGCCTCAAATACATTAACATAGATGATTGGACGGATCCTGATTTCCGCCAATATATCGGTAAGGCGGACTACACCGGTCTTAAAGCCAATTCAAACATATTTATTAGTTCACGTCGTTCGCCTAAGTCAACCCATCGAATTGATGCGGGCCAGATTATTGATATCACTAAACCATATGATAAAACGGGGTTTCGAACGGATAAAGGATTAGATCCATTCACATCATTCAATTTTATTCACCTTGATTACTTTAAAACAAAATGTATCGTAGAAAAGTCTGGACAGTATAAAGAATTACCGGAAGAGAAGTTATTGGAAATATTAAAACAAGAATACAATGAGCTATTCTCCTGACGCGGTTTTAAAACAGGTCCAAGACGAATTTCCAATGTTTGATATGACTTTCTTTGAGGAGAAATATCAGGGTACTATTCCGGTTTTTATCGCTAGAGTAAAGGATGGCGAGGAAACTCTGAGCGATCATTGGGAAAAGCTTGTCGCTCACATAGCATTTAACTTTCAAAGTCAAGTGAATGATCAGTTTTCAATTTGGAATATCTATCTCTTTTTTGTTACCAAGGGCGCCATCGGTCGCACTCTTAAGTATAAGATAGAAAATGACACTTTCTCAACTCGGAAAATTGTCATTGAAGAGAATGCATCTCGAGAAGAACTCATTGATCAACATATTACCAATAGGGATGTCACATTCTCAATCGGCAATTCTGTCATTACTACGCCGCTTGAGTTAGACTCGATTCTAAGCAAGTTCGTGTCCAACACAATTTCTAACAAACGAATGACTGAAGATCATCGAAATTCTTTCAGGGGCATTATCAGAGAATTAAAAGCATCACAGAAGGATGAAATTTAAGAAGATTGAGATATCTGCATTTAGGATATATGACAATCCCACGGATTCTACGTTTGACTTTACAACTGAATCTGGAGGCGTTGCAAATTTTGTCGCGCTCTATGCTCCCAATGGCTTTGGAAAAACCTCGTTTTACGACGCAGTGGAATGGGCAGTTACGAAGTCAATTAATCGATTTTACATTCGAAATAAAGAGTTACAGCGCTTAGCACATTATCAACATTTAGAAAATGAGTTACCTCTGATCAGAAATTCTAAGTCGAATCTTGAAACATACGTGAATATCGTTTTTGCGAATGACGAAAAGCTGGACTCACGATTTAGAAAACATGGCAAACAAAAATATGACCTCAACTTTGATAAGCCTGTAGTGCATAGTTTTCAACGCGTGATCCTTTCTCAGGAATGGATTTCTGCTTTTTTGACGGAAAGTGATGGTGAAACTCGTTACAAAAAGTTCATGGAGAATCCAGAGCTGGTGGGGATCAGCAACTATTATAATAATCTAAAGCACGTCCAGGCAGCTTATACCGAAACTACATCTGCCCTTGATCGCGATATAACCACTCTGCGGATTAAGATTGTTAATGATGGAGACAATAACCTTCTTACGAACATCAATAACCAGATCGTTTCCCTGCGACAGACCGTTGATTCAGCCCCTCTTAAAACTATAACTCTTTCTACTACCCAAGAGGAGATTAAAGAATTGCGGGATTTTCTGTCCGGTCAAATAGTCTTAATTGGTCGCGAGGTGGAAGGTTTAGAAAAGTCTCTAGATCAGATCGATTCTATATCTACGGGTAATGATAGACTTATTAGTATTGCAACGTACTATTCATTCGTAATTGATTTGCCAACGTTGGGTTCTCAACTGTCAACTATCTTATCAAATATTTCAAGCTTCGAGCAAATGGAAAAGCTCGAAAATCAACTTTCGGGATGGAACGACTTATTGAGTTCTGAGCTTAATGCTCGTGAATCTATTAATAGAATCTACGTTTTATTTGAGTCGTACGAGAAGGTCCATGGCGAGATTTCTGCGAAAGGAACTTCAAGATCGAGCGTAGAAAACAGCTTATCATCGTCAAGTAAGTTGCTGGAAACACAAGTGAAACTGGAAGTCTCAACCAAGACTCAAATTGAAAATTTGATCAAGAGAATATTGACTCTTGAGGACACACTCGCCAGAATACCACAGATCAGAATGTTACTTGATCAGGTGACGTCTTCAATCAAGACACTTGAACTTGAAATTGAAAGTGTGAAACTTTCTTCTAGAGGCTTGAGTGAAACTATTTCAGCTTCCAGGACTTCTATTGAAAGTTTTCGTTCTATCATAGAAGCAATGCATAAGGGTGATTTTAATGACCGGTACTTCCTTCGTGAGGAATCCGACCGAGCTGCGGAATTGAAGACTTTACAGGACGAGATGACGAATATTCGTGCGTTGATTCGAGAAGTTAACGGTCGAATACGTGATCAAAAGGACTTTAACAATGCAGTTGCCGAATTTATCCAGACTGGTCTCAAGTTAGTAAATGACGGTAATCTGTCGATTTGCCCATTATGCGAGCATCCATATACATCACATATACATTTAGTCGAAAAGATATCAAAGAATCAATCTTTGGATCACGCCCTTCAGACACTATTATTGGAGGAGAACGCTCTTTCCATTAAACTGGGGAATGCGGAAAAATCATATCTCGAAATTCGATCCGGTCTTGAGGATGTCCTACGTGTCAAGATCAAGGAACAAGAAGACGGACTAACTGAACTTATTCGCAATCACGACTCCGTTAATAAAGAGCTTTCAAGAAAACAGGGTGAAGTTCGTTCGCTCTTGACGCAACAATTTGAAATGCAGCTTGAATTCAAAGGCGCACCGATTGACGATTATGTTAAGGATCTAGAAGATCGCCTAACCGCAGATAGACAAAACAAAAAAGCATTAGAGGACACTCAAGCAGAAATTCAAGTAGAACGTGAGCGATTGCAAGCGGTTATTGTCAGTGCGAAGCAGGAAATTAATAGAATATCAGAAGAAATATCTCTGCTCCTAAGAGACGCCAACTACAATACAGTCATACGTTGGTTTGAGATGAATCGCCAATCGTCACCAGGGCGAGACGTACTTTGAACGAAACGCAAAAATAGATTCTTTAAAGAATTCAATTAATGCCGCCAAGAAGGAACTTGAGCAAATAAAAACCGACTTGATTCCTTACGACAAAGACGCCTTACGAATACAGCAAAAACAACTTGAAGGCAAAAGGCGAGTGGAGGAAAATGCTGTTGAGTACTTTGTCCAATTTGCAGGCCGAGCATTAGGCGTCGAAATAAGAGAAATGCAGAGAGAGAATTTATCGAAAGTCATTGAGGGGCGAAAAATCACAACTAAAGATCGTATCAATTCTCAGAGAAAGCTTTCAGATGAACTCATGATACTTAATCGTTATTGTGAAAACATAATGGACTTTCTACAATCTCAGAGACTGAAGGCAGAGCTGCAAGCGAAAGAGGATGAATATCGCTTTTTGGTTACAACTGTTAAGCCTCGTCTTGAGAATGAATTGACGAAAACTAAAAACTTTTTAACATCGAAGATTAAAGAGTTTTTCTACATCGACCAGATAAACGATATATATAGAAAAATTGATCCTCACCCAGATTTTCGATCAGTACGTTTTAATGCGGATTTTGATTCGGAAAGTCCAAGGTTGGATATTTTCGTAATTAATAGCGAAAATACAGAAGCGTTAATTCCAAACCTCTATTTCAGTACGGCACAAATTAATATCCTCAGTTTGTCAATTTTCCTAGCATCAGCGCTGAATTCAAAGGACTACAAATGCATTTTTGTTGATGACCCAATTCAATCTCTCGACAGCATCAACGTATTGTCGACCATAGATCTAATAAGGAGTATCGTCGTTAATGGTGATTGGCAGATTATCTTGTCAACACATGATAGGAATTTCTACGATGTTTTGAGAAAAAAAATCCCCCCAAATCTGTTTAGCTCCAGGTTTTTGGAACTTGAGTCGTTTGGTAAAGTTAAGAAGTGACAGACTTTGGATTACCTTCTCCGGAACATTTCTCTCCGTCTCAAGATATAGATCAGGGCTTTGCTAATTAATTCGCTTCGACGGGGAATTATCGT
The DNA here is from genome assembly GCA_035318625.1 of Cyclobacteriaceae bacterium. Taxonomy (GTDB): domain Bacteria; phylum Bacteroidota; class Bacteroidia; order Cytophagales; family Cyclobacteriaceae; genus ELB16-189. The sequence goes on along the minus strand of DATHEL010000005.1, from coordinate 1,974 downwards.
CTACCCAGTTTTCAATCTTGATACCTTCAAGTCTTTGAAAATGAGATACGTTTCGTGTTACAAGGATCAGATCATTAGCAATAGCAGTTGCACCAATTAATAGATCAAAGTCATCTATGAGATTTCCGGCCCTACTTAACCGTGCCTTTTCCTTGGCATAGACGCGTAGCGCACTTGCAATGGGGATTGTTGTAAATTTGTCAATGTATTCTTGCGCGGTCAAAAGATTTTTCTCTCGCCGATCACTTTTCTCAGCGCCATATATCATCTCGGCTATGGTTATTTCCGAAATGTAACGGTCGTCTGCTGGGATGCTCTCTATCCTCGGTTTCAGATCGTAACGCCCTTTGAGATAATAAATACAGATGTTAGTATCGAAGAGGTATTTCAAAACTCTTCTGATTTCCGCGTGAAGGTTCTGCTTTTCTCGATGTCAGCAATAATCTCTTCTGCTGATTGGTCAGAGTCAAACGCTCCGAATAATTCCCCCAAAGTGCGGCCACCTGATTGTTTCGGCTCTTTGAGAGATTGAGAAAGTCTGGCTATCAATTCACGTTTGCTATCCGGGTTGAGGCTCTTAAGAAGCTCCAGATAGGTCTCGATTAAGTTGAAGTTGATATTTGCGGCCTTCATATTTTGTTTGCAAAGATAGTCAATTGGCCGAATGGAGGCAATCGGGCTGAATTCGGTTTTCGGGTTCGATTTGAGCATTTCTGAGCTGATTACCATACAAAGTAACGTAAGTGAGATGTAGCACACACAACAATTAATTTTTCCTTTAGACTCAGTCAATTCGCAATTCGCGAATTGCGAATTGCGTTAGATCCAAAAAAGCGCCGTCTTTTATCTGTTAAGAACGAGTCGACAGGGACACCCAATTCTGTAAATTGAGCAAGTAATGAATGACCTAGAATATGGAGATAAGAATTAATCTCGTTCAAGATTGGGTCGCTTTGTTAAGCCGAGAACTTATCGCTCGCGGATTTTTAATTGACCCAGCCGACGATGAAAATGATATAGGAATAAAATATTTCAACTATCAAAAACGGATGATTGAATCAAGAGCACGGAAGATTGTGAAATCCGATGTGTTTTCTTGTCCTGAGGATTTGCTAATTGGCCTGGAAACTGTTGAGGATAAAATTAAACAAGGTTTGGACTTAACACCGAACCTTAGCACACGGATCGCCGATCTCAATTATAATGACGACCTTCTTAATGATTGGGGGATTTATCATATGCATCTTGGGACTGCCTTGGACGCTCGGGGATTTGTCACTCGTACTGGCCCTTTGTTGTTCGCCAGATTTGATGAGGGCATTGCCTACTTTATCAATGTAATGCCTCACGGATCGTGGACTAAACAAGAAATGCTTAAGATCGTCCATAGAAATTGGCCGGACTCAATTTCAGACTATAGCGTCAAGGACATAGTCGGCTTAGTTCATGTTCCAACGGATGATGAAATCAAAGCCTTCAGAAAAGGGAATGTGAACACAATGATTGAAATCGAGCCTGGCATTGTTTACACCCAGCCGGGTGGTGGTTATGCCACCAACGGTGTAAGCTTTCGCGCGGTTAGAGCGAACAACTGGTATCGCAAGAAAATGACTGTGATTGAAAAAAGATTCAAAGAACAATTAGGTGAGATACTTGCCGGGAATAACCATTTAGAATTAAGCCAAGAAGCTGTATTGGAATTCCACCTCCAGATTGATGGACAGAATATATTTATAGTAGAAGCAGGAAATAGAATTGCCATAAACTGTGGCACTCTTTGAACATCTTATAAGATACTTTGATCGGGGAAATTGCGAGAACTGATCTCGTTGGGGGTCTGTAAAATAAACTGTGTCAGTAATAATTGTTGAGATGTTGTAATGTGGGAAACATGCGTTGGGGTGAGCCGGGTGTTTTCCATATTTCAACATCGTTTTATAAAGATAGATTCAGTCGACCCTCGAACCAAATCGA
>DATHEL010000004.1:0-1488386 GCA_035318625.1 Cyclobacteriaceae bacterium | reverse complement strand
CGCGATCTTGTCGATCGCCGAACCTGCCGCTGCTGCCTCCAGCGCGAGGGCGCCGCCAGATGAGGCGCCGTACACGTGAGCTGAGCCGCCGGCTGTCGCAATCAGCGCGTCGAGGTCTTCCACCTCCCGCGCCACGGCGTACGGCGGTGTATTGCCGCTGGCGCCTCGGCCGCGTCGTGCGTAATTGTATGTCGTGAAATGGTTGGCAAGGAGCCGGGCCAGCGGCCCGTTCTCAGCGCCGTCGTCTAGGGTGCCGCCGACGAGGATCACCGCCGGGCCAGTGCCTTTCCGGTCGTAGGCGATCCTCGTACCGTCGGCGGACGTCACACGAAGTGTCATCTCGTTCATTGCTTCTCTCCATTTCTCGATGCGTGGTCGTCACCGTCGGAGAATGTCGGCCAGGATTGAGTTACTGGATCTGCGACCCAGGCGATCACCGCAGCCACTACCAGGAGGGCCAGGGGCAGCCACGGGCTCTCCTCCATGTAGCGGCTCGTGAAGTTCGACATGCTCTCCACCGCACAAAGATCGATACCAGAATCTGCCGCAATGGTTTTGATGCGGATACGGTCTGCTTTGTTCAGGTCAATCGGAGATGCGACAGGTCTTTTTGTTTCTATGGCTAAGGCATCGAAGCCCAGCTGTTTTGCTTTGCGGATTTGTTCTTCCAGTGACAATGCTTTTCCGGCATAGAATAATCCTGAATACGATACGGTAAGTAATGCGAATTTCATAATTGATCCTGCTTTTAGTGGCGTTACAAAACACACATGGCACACATAAACTTAATAAAATCATCAGCGCAAAGTGAATTTATCTATACGAGAGGCACAGTGTTTTTTCAAAATTCATGCATCCCGTCAACTCGGGATTAGCAAGTTATTCAACGTCTGAATTCAGCGCTTTAAACAAACCAAAGTCGAGCGGTCGTTTCGCCCCCCAGCGGGAAATAAAATAGGTAACTTCAGTTAGCAATTCTGACCCATTAAATCCTAACCTGTATGAAACACATCGCCTCTGTTGTGGTTATTTTCATTGGTTCTATAACAGCCTGTTTTGCCACAGTACATACTTTATGTAATATGCCCTACAGTCCGGGGCAGCATACGACATTTTCGGCTGCACATGCCGCAGCTGCAGCGGGAGACACGATCTATGTACATGGATCTCATTTCAACTACGGTAACATTTCGGTGAATAAACCACTTGTGATTATTGGCACAGGTCATAATCCCGATAAGCAGTCTCCGTTGGTTTCATTGTTCGAAACTATTACCGTGTCAAGCTCTAACGTTCAGCTCATCGGCCTTTCTTTTGCCAGGCTGGGCAGCTCCTTCACGAGCAATGTACAAGTCAAGAAGTGCAAATTCAGCCGGTAATTCCCGGCATTTATGGAATAGATATATACAGCACTTCCAACTGGCTGATTGAAGGTAATCTTTTTGAATTTAATGGCAGTGATGCGATTAATTTTGCGTTTTCCTCATCGCCTGGTACCATAATTCAGAATAACATTTTTGCCGGCAACAGATACAAAATAAATGGCATATCCAACGCTTCTACCCAGCGTACCCACATCCTTAACAACATATTCATTTCAACAACCCGAAAACGGAAGTAAACCGTGGTGGAAATTTTGGTAGAACAGGCTGATCAACGCACGACATATCATACAAAAAAGTATATAATCATTTAAAATCCTTAATATTCTTTTACAATCCTTAGCCTTCACTTTTCATCCATAGTACTTTTCTGGAAATGCCGGAAGGTACATGGATTCTAAACGTCAATTTCTCGATCAAATTAATAGCGATCTTCTCAATTGCAAGATCTTAGGATATAGGCTTTGCGAATGCAGAGTCTATATCTGATAGTAATAGCGCGCAATTCGGAGTGTTGAAAAATTTCGAAGTTCCAGTAGGCAGGTTTGCTGGAAGAATTATTGACGTAGCAATACCGGCACCCGCAGACTATGGCAGAAATGTTGGAAGCGCAATTCATGTTCGTTCATCTCCTCACTTGTTAGATAAACCTGATTCGATCCCAGGGGTGAAAAATATTGTCGAAAGCGCTTTAGGTTCAGATTGGAGATATTGGAGCCATCGATTTATATATCAACCAGAAGAAACAACCCAAAGATTGATGTACCAAATAAATTCAGTGTTCCGTTATGCATAAGCAATTTGCAATATCGTTGTCCGAAAAAACAAACGATCAATTATTATCGCATCTCATAAGGGAAAACGGGGATGAAGATTTAATTTTTGCTTTATGGATTCCCTCAGAAGGAAGTATTCGTAAGACAGTTTTGATTCATACATTGATAGCTCCTGGCAGTTAGTACACTCGCTCCGCTGATTATTCCAATGATTGGAAGGGAGCAACAAAGATCGCATAACCCGATTCCTAGAAATCCGAAAAATTTTGCGGTGCTCCCTGCGTTTTTAACCTTCGTATTCATGATCTTTTCTTGTTAATTTCGTTTTAATACTCACTGATACGACATGGAGTATAGTCCACGGTCAAGAGAAATCTTCAAAAAATTTGATTTTTATGCTAATCGGAGAATTGTCTAAACGAACTGGGCTCTCGCACGACACCATTCGTTTCTACGAAAAGAAGGGTTTGATTAAGGTTGATCGAAAAGCCAGGCGAGAGAATAATTACAAAGAGTATCCGGAATCGGTATATGAACAACTCGTCTTAATTAAAACCGTGAAGAACCTGGGATTTACACTAAATGAAGTCGACGACTTTGTGAGGGCTTGGACAGACGTCCACGCATCATGCGGTAATCTTACACATTATCTCACTGGCAAGGTCAACTATATCGATCAGCAGATTAAGATTCTGGAAGGGATAAAGTCGAAGCTGAAAATATCTTTGGACCGTTGTCACGACAATGATTGCGAATTCGAAAAATTGGTGCCAGCATGCATCAAATGTTAATAATGTGCTGTTTCAGAGTGAGAAATTCCTGAAGGACTTCGAAAGTGTCAAATAGGAATGGGGCGGAGAATGCGAAGGAGCCGCTTCGGTGACAAATTCAGCGATCTTTATTAAAATCGTCCAAACCTGCACCATTTATATTCACATAATATGTTTGACCGCTTTGGAGGGTTAGAAACGTTATTCCATTATGGCGCCCAAAGAGGCCAGGCTTTTGAGATCCTCCAGAAAAAAGTTCGAGAATTGTACAGGCAGGACGACATATCAAATTGAACTAAAAGCCATCAGATTTTATGATGGCTTTTTTGTTTGGCTTGCAGCCTTCGTCCCTGGTGATTATTTTCCTTCCGATACCAACGGCCTTCGATTGGGACAAAGTCCGAAAATCTACCGGGACTCACTGACACAGGTAGTCTTATCAAGTCATATCCTTCGAGTTCATCCGTATTCACTTCGACAACGCTGTCTTTTCCAACCGACAACGAAACGATGCCGAGTTTAAGATATTCGTTAACAAGATCCTTACAAATCATAGTATCAATGGCAGGACCGCAATCTGTCCTTAAATGCGACTTTACTTGTAATACTATGTTTTCATTGGCGCTAACCGTCACCACCAATGGCCCACAGTTGTCGTCGGCTCGTCCAAACATGTAAACCGGGTTTCCTGGGCCCGGACCACGGTAATGCACATAATAGCCTAAATATTGATCGAAGTCTTCGTTGCCAGCGCGGCTGATAAACTCTTTATCTGGATCACCTGAGCAGGCAAATGCCACGAATGTTATAAAAATATAAAATACATTCTTGAGACGGTTGTGACCGGTAAAGTTGATCTGAACCAATCGATGTGCTGAATTAACATGGACCGACGAAGGTGTAGAAAATCGCATATATAATACCTGAAATTATTGGCTGCTCCGCTAATTCCAATTTATAGAAAAAGTAAACTAGAGAGATGATAGATCACCTAACTTTCGCAAATCCTCTAGAAAACAGTTCGAGAATTGTACAGGCAGGACGACATATCAAAGTGAATCAAAAGCCATCAGATTTTATGATGGCTTTTTGTTTTTTTGACCACTTTCAACTAGTGAATTATTTCAATATTCCCTGATTTATCAGATCAGTGATCAATTCATCACATATCTGCTTTCGCGTTCCGTAAACATGAAAATAGAATTCTTGTCGGTCAAGCCAGACTCCTTTGACGGCGACTAAATTTTCACCAGCCCACCAAGTCACATAAGGATCACTGCATTCAGGCACAATTTTGCATTTCTGATCCATGATTACAACCAGATCATGTGGCCTCAGGACGTTGAAATAATAGGGGTTTTGATCCCAAAAGTAAATCTCATTTCGAAGCGCATACTCTTCGATACACTTTTCAAAAGTACCATATTGTATGATAGGCAGATTCTCATCATCCAGCGTACACAATTCACCTTTGTCGGTTAAGAAGAAAGTAAATTGTGCCGTTTTATGAGTTCCACAGACTTCAACCAGCCGATCACTCGCTCTTTCCATAGTTAAATCTTTATTCCTCCTAATTTGATCTCCTGAAAATAACCGGCACGAGAAACTATTTTGAGGATCATTCTTTATTGCCAAATCATACCCGGAATACCAAAGTTGATACTTCAGGAATTGCTCAAATGGAAATATCTTTTGATTGACAAGATATGCTCTCGTCTCATCTTCATTGGATACCCAACCATCGTTTCTGCTCAGCGTGCTGAGGTATTGTGCGGCGCGGGGGGAAAGGTTCATAGTTAAACATTCTTAGGTCATTTTAAATATAAAAAAAAGATCTCTCTATATGTAAGCGCTCAAGAAACGTCTTGGTTAAGACGCCAAAGCCGCGATCTTGCGCAAATCTTCTAGAAAATAGTTCGAGAATTGTACAGGCAGGACGACAAATCAAATTGAACTAAACGCCACTAAATCGTATGATCTGGCGGCGTTTTGCTTTCAAGCCGATATTTGCTACTTGCCAACTCTATCTTGCAGATGCTTTGGATACCTGGCCCCCTGAATTTCGATCTGCGAAAAAGTCTCTTCGATTTCTCTCAAGTCCTCAGTCGACAGCATCAAACCCTCACACTTAAGATTTTCTTCGAGTCTGTGAATCTTCGTTGTCCCCGGTATTGGAACTATCCACGGTTTTTGAGCGAGTATCCATGCAAGGGCCACCTGTGCAGAGGTCGCATTTTTGCGTTTTGCGAATTCATTGATCTTACCCACTACAACCTGGTTCGCTTTGCGATTTTCTTCAGCAAAACGCGGGACTACATTGCGGAAGTCGCTCTTCTCAAACTTCGTATTTTCATTAATAGCGCCAGTTAGAAAACCTTTGCCAAGGGGACTAAATGGAACAAAACCAATGTTAAGCTCTTCAAGTAAAGGCAGTATTTCGTTTTCGGGCTCTCTCCACCACAGCGAGTACTCACTTTGTAAGGCAGTAACCGGAAGGACGGCATGCGCACGCCTGATACTTTCGACACCCGCTTCCGAAAGACCGAAGTGTTTCACCTTTCCTTCTTTGATAAGCTCTTTTACTGTACCAGCAACGTCTTCCATCCGTACATTCGGATCAACACGATGCTGATAAAATAGATCTATTCGATCGGTGCGAAGGCGTTTGAGCGCAGCGTGAGCAACAGCGCGAATATTTTCAGGTCTACTGTTCATGCCAAGAGCAGTTTCCCCTTTCTCAAAACCAAACTTTGTTGCGATGACAATTTTATCTCTAAAAGGTTCAACTGCTTCACCGAGCAGCGCCTCATTTTTATAAGGGCCATAAGCTTCGGCGCTGTCGAAGAATGTAACGCCGAGGTCGAATGCTTTGCGAATCAATTTGATCCCATCTTCTTTCGTTGCCTCTTTTCCATATCCGAAGCTAAGCCCCATGCAGCCTAATCCTAATGCAGATACCTCAAGTCCATTACTTCCCAACTTTCGTTTTTCCATGTTGATGAGCTTAATTATTTGAGATGCGATATTCCTGTGGCGTCAGTCCAACGTGTTGCTTGAACACGCGGCTGAAATGTTGTGGATACTTAAAACCCAACTCGTAGGCAATTTCACTTATGGATTTATTCTTGTCGAAGATCTTTTTCTTCGCCGCATCAATTAGCTTCAATTGAATAAATTCATGTGCCGATTTGCCCGTTTCTTTTTTAATCAGATCTCCAAAATAGTTCGCCGATAAGTTCAACTCACCGGCACACCACGCAACAGAAGGCAAACCCACTGTATGAGGTTTCTCAGAAGCAAAGAAATCTTGCAACAATCTTTCAAACTTTTCAAGAGTTCCCTTGTGTGTATTGTCACGGGTGATAAACTGACGATCATAAAATCTCACGCAATAGTTCAATAACAGTTCTATGTTATCTGCAATAAGTGTTTTGGTGTGCTTATCAACTCCATGCTCCAGTTCATGCTTGATCTTAGCCAAGCAGTCCAGCACCAGTTGTCGCTCACGTTCCGATATGTGAAGTGCTTCGTTAACGTTATAACTGAAGAATGTATAGTCATCAATATGCTGCCCAAGCGATGTCCCTTTTATCAGGTCAGAATGAAAAACAACGCCATGACCTTTTGGTTGATAGATCTCATCGCTCGTTTCAATACCAACTATTTGCCCTGGAGCAATAAATACTAAAGTTCCCTCCTGGTAATCGTACAGATTTTTTCCGTATCGAAGATCGCCACACTTCACATCTTTCAGTAAGACGGCATAAAATCCAAAATGACTTTTTCGAAGTTTTCTCGGGTTGGCTTTTGAGTAATCGATAACACTTACCAGCGGATGCAACGTTTCATGTTGATTGAATGCGTTATACTGACTGACACTGTCGAACCTTAATATCTCTTCCATGGGTACAAAATTACAGTGTTCTATGGTCCTAAAATCATGCCCTGTGCCAGATCAGTGAATTTGGTTAGCAATTCAGTAATCTGTATACATCCGTGGCTGCGAATTGGCTGACCTTTATATCTATGAAACGGACTAAAGGCGATTTTATGTCCTATTTTAAGTAAAAATGAATTGTATAAAAACAGCAATCGTAGCAATCATGTTCATCGCTTTCGGTGCGCAATCATCCTTCGCGCAATCATCTTCCGGGGCTGAACAGGAACTCATCAATCTCTCGAAAGAGAAATGGCAGTGGATGGCCGACAAGAATGTAGACAAGCTAGGCGATCCACTGGATGCAAAACAACAAAGCATTGTGACAATCTCGGCCTTTACGGCAAATGGAGATCTCACAAATCTAAGCAAGTCACTTCATGAAGGTCTGAATGCTGGTTTGACGGTCAGTGAGATCAAGGAAGTCATTGTTCAGCTTTATGCGTATGCTGGATTTCCCCGAAGCCTGAATGCACTCAATACGTTCATCAGTGTATTAAAAGAGCGAAGGAGCAAGGGAATTAACGATGCTCCTGGAAAATCACCTAATCCTTATCCATCGAATAAGTCGAAACTTGAATTTGGGACAGAGAACCAAGCACAACTTGTCGGATCGCCTGTGAAGGGCGAGGTCTATGACTTTGCTCCAGCGATCGATCAATTTCTAAAAGAACATCTCTTCGGCGACATTTTCGGTCGCGACGTTCTCGACTACAAGACCCGAGAGCTTGCAACTATTTCAGCCCTTGCAAGCTTGAGTGGCGCTCAAAATCAACTACGTTCTCACTTCAACGTCGGCATGCGTAACGGTCTTACAGAGCAACAGCTCGACCAGGTTGTTTCAATCATTAAATCCAAAGTTGGAGATGTTGAGGGGAACAATGCTGAGGTAGTATTGCAAGCAGTGCTTAAGCGTGCGAATACAATTGAAGTGAACCCAAATTTTACAGGCTCTGTGTTTGTAAGAATGATTGTTGCGAAGGATAGCGCCTTCAATGCACAAATGGCTGACGTAACATTTGAGCCACATGCCAGAACAAACTGGCATTATCATCGGTCCGGTCAGATCCTGATCATAAAAGATGGGATTGCATACTACCAGGAGAAAGGAAATCCAAAGCAGATCTTATCAAAGGGACAGGTGGTAAAATGTCCACCAGGTATCACTCATTGGCACGGCGCTTCTCCAGAAGCTCCAATGACTCACACTGCGTTCAGTCCAAATCTAGAATTGGGTGGGGTGATATGGCTTCAAAAAGTAACAGATGAGGAATATGAAAATTAAACCAATGACAAAGACATTGATCGTGATAGTAGCTCTATTTAGTGTGAACCAATTGCATGCACAGTCCGCGGAAAGCACGATTTAATGTGATCGAAAAAGCGTTCAAGCAACGGGATCGTCTGCGATCGCGTGGTATTTAAACAACTGAATTGCTAACTTTAATATGTAACCAAAATACAATGGCAACGATCAACCTGAACGTAAACAATAAGCAACAGGTGGTGGAGGTAGATCCAAAAACACCTGTACTCTGGGTGCTTCGTGAGCATCTCAATCTGGTTGGAACAAAATTTGGATGCGGCATTGCGCAATGTGGTGCATGTACTATTCATCTTGACGGAAATGCTGTGCGATCATGTTCGCTGCCCGTATCCGCCGTTGCCAATAAGAAGATAACAACAATAGAGGGTATTTCTGAAAATGGAGATCATCCCGTTCAGAAGGCATGGTTGGAACATGATGTTGCTCAATGTGGGTATTGCCAGACCGGACAGATCATGACGGCAGTTTCGCTGCTCAATAAAACTCCGAATCCAACAGACGAGCAGATCGAAAACGCAATGCAGGGAAATATCTGCCGGTGTGCAACTTATTTGAGGATCAAGGCAGCAATCAAAACAGCAGCGAAATGAAAACAACAACCACTCGTAGATCATTTTTGAAAGTGTCTGTTCTCGCCGGCGGCGGAATGATGCTGAGCTTTAACTCACTTTTGGGGAAAGCTTTATCGACAGATATATCACTGCTTCAGGCAGAAGCAGCGCAGCTGAACAGTTATATCAAAATTGCTGCGGATGGAGGAATAACCTTGATGTCTGCCAATCCCGAATTTGGTTCAAATGTAAAGACCTCGATGCCGATGATCCTTGCAGATGAACTTGATGTCGATTGGAACAACGTGACGTTTGAACAGGCGAATTTTTATCCGGAACGTTTTCAGCGTCAGTTCACAGGTGGAAGCCAAGGAATCCGTCAGGGTTGGAAGCCGCTTCGGACGGCCGGCGCTACTGCTCGTCGTATGCTCGTCAATGCTGCTGCAAAAAACTGGAACATTTCACCTGATGAGATCACAACAAAAGCCGGTGTGCTTTATCACAAGTCAACAGGGAAGGAAGCAACTTACGGCGAGGTTGCATCGCTCGCGGCAACTCTGGATGTGCCAAAAGATGTACCGTTGAAGAAACTGTCAGATCTCAATGTTGTCGGCACTTCAAAAAAGAATGTTGACGGAAAGAAGATCGTAACAGGAGCGCCATTATTTGCGATCGATCACAAAGTTGACGGAATGTTAATTGCAATGATCGTACATCCACCTGCATTTGGTCAACGCGTAAAGAGTGTTGATGACTCCTCGGCCCGCAAGCTTCCCGGTATTAAGAATGTTTTCAGGATCACCACACTTCAGGATAACTACGAGCGAAATGCTTTTGATACAACTTCATTTACCGAACTGGTTGCTGTTGTTGGGAATTCGACATGGGAAGTAATGAACGCCAGGAAGGCGTTGAAGATCGAATGGGAGGAAGACCCGGAGAAGAAAGTTGTTGTTGCCGGGTTCGGCGGCCAGAAAAGAGAAGTTGTTATTCCTGCCGGCCTCGAGAGCACCGACATCCATAAGAAAAGGATGCTTGAGTTGTCAAAGAAACCAGCAATGCAGCTTCGAAGCGACGGGGATCTTGCAACAGCTTTTAAGAATGCTGCGAAAACCCTTGAACGCACATATACCGCTCCGTATCTCGCGCATAATACAATGGAGCCCGTGAACTGTTTTGCTCATGTAACGGAAGACAAAGCCGAGATATATGGGCCTACGCAAGCGCCTGAGTTTATCATGCAAGCGTTAACAGCGAGGCTGGGTTTGCCAAAAGAAAAAATTCATATCGGTCTCAGTCGCATGGGTGGCGGCTTTGGATTACGAGCGTATAGTCATCACATGGTTGAAGCTGCTGTGATCTCACAAATGATCAAAGCCCCAGTAAAACTCATGTATACCCGCGAAGATGATATGACGTATGGAATATACAGACCAACTTATATTGCGACTTATAAGGCAGCATTGGATGCAAACAACAACCTGACCGGTTTCTTTGTAAGCGGTGGTGGAATTCCGGAGCATGCCGTTCATGCAAATCGTTTCCCTGCAGGCGCCGTAGATAATTACGTTGCTGAAGGTTGGGAGATTCCTTCGAACATTACGATCGGTGCATTCCGTGCACCGCGATCGAATTTTATCGCAGCCGCGGAACAATCGTTTATTGATGAGCTTGCGGAGCTGGCAGGAAAAGACCCGATAGCATTCAGGCTTGAATTGCTTGATCGTGCGAAAAAGAATCCTGTAGGTAAGAACAACGATTATGACCCCGATAGGTACGCTGGCGTGCTGAAGCTGGTCCAGGAAAAGTCGGGCTGGCCATCTTCAACTAAACCGAACGTACATCGAGGCGTGGCCGCATATTTTTGTCACAACACTTATGTCGCGGAAGTGGTAGACCTTTCACTCCAGGATGGTAAACCGGTTTTTGAAAATGTGTATGCCGCCGTCGATTGTGGAATCGTCATTAACCCGGATGCAGCAATCAATATGGCTGAAGGTGGAATTGTTGACGGCATCGGAAATGCGTTGTTCGGAGAGATGACATTCAATAAGGGTGTTCCCGCCAAGAAGAATTTTGATACCTATCGAATGATACGTCAGAAGGATGCTCCGAAAAAGATCGAAGTACATTTCGTGAAAAACGAGTTTGACCCAACTGGTTTAGGAGAGCCGTTGTTTCCGCCTGTGTTTGCCGCGGTGGCAAATGCGCTATATAAAGCGACGGGAAAGAGATTCTACGATCAACCTTTTAAGGATATATCCGCTAAACAAACCAAAATGTGACGTATCCCGATGACTATCGGTCTATGGCCAGATTTGTTAGAACTGGTTACTCCAGGTGACATTGTTTCGAGATGTTCTTAATACTCAACCGTTAGTTTTTTCATTTACTTCGCAACCCTGGAATTGAATCAATTACTCGGAGCTGAACCCGGATCTTCATACCTTACAGGATGATACAATCGCAACGACCACGCAGGAGATTTCTTCGGATAGGAGTTACCGGGATACTCACCGCCTTACTAGCCAAGCTACCCAGCGCAGGCTTGGCGCAATCGCCTGGAAAGAACGACAAGGGAATCGTCCTACATGAAGATGAGGGAATGCGTATTATAACCCGGCGCAAAGTCCCTATCAATATAAAAATTTCCAAAGCACAGCATGGAGTCGAAGGGATCTCGTTCTGTGTGGAGGAAATGAGTCCCGGCAGTAAAATGCGTGTTCATAAGCACCTGAACAATGACGAGATTATTTTCATCCATCGCGGGCAAGGCACTCTCACTTTAGACGACCAGGTTACAGAGGTAAAAACAGGGAGTGTTGCTTTTGTTCCGAGGGGAGCATGGCATGGATTGGATAATACTGGTAGTGAGACCCTGCACATGATCTTTCAATATTCGCCCGCAGGTTTTGAAGAATTCTTCGTAGAAAATGGCACACCTGCCGGAATGCCCATCAAGGTAAGAACGGAAGAAGAGCTCACAGCGACTGCGAAAAAGTATGGAATGGTTTATAAATAAACTTTAAACAGGCGCCGCCAATTTTCTAAGATCTTCCAGAAAATAGTTCGAGAATTGTACAGGCAGGGCGACTTCGTCCGCCCATAGCTCGCCGTTTTGGCGAGCGACGGCGGCCTTCGCTCGGAAATCCAAATGCGAATATTGTCAGGTTGCGGACTTCGTCGGGGCAAGCCCCGACTTACCAACTTACCGACTTCCCGGTAATCAGTAAGGCTTTTTGAGAGTAACTAGAAATGTGGAATGCGACATTTGTAAGTCCCCACTTCAACACTTATTCATGCCTCAAGCTATCCACTGGATTCGCAGCTGCGGCCTTGAATGTTTGAGACAATACCGTAGAGAGTCCCAACACTAAAAGGATGGCCAGACTGATCAGGATTTCGAAGGCACCGATGGGAACGGAATAGGATTGTAACCTGAAATAGAGTTTTTCGAAGAACAGCCAGGTGATGGGAATGGCAATGGCAGAAGCTATCAGCATGAGCTTGACAAAGTCCTTCGACAGGATGTAGGCAATAGTTCCAGAGGTGGCACCCATCACTTTTCGAACACCCACTTCCTTGACACGATTCTCAACCGTAAACACCACCATGCCGAGCATACCAAGGCACGAAATGCTGATGGCCAAGGCGCCGAGGAAGGCACAAATCTTCACCACCGTGAGATGGAGATCGTAGGCCTCCTGGATATAATCATTGAGGAATTTTGAGGTGAACTTTCGCTCACCCCCAATGGGCTTCCAGGCTGCCTCCATCGAACTCAAGGTCGAGATGAGGTCGGTGGATTGAACGGCAAGGAACGCGTAACGGAATTTTCGCACGTCGCACTGGTAGAAGAAGCTCCTGATGCCTTCTTCCAGGTGCATGTATTGAAAGTCCTTCATGACTCCGGCCACACGAACTTCCTGTCCGCCAGCCAGTGTGAGCACCCGACCGACGGCGTCGAGAGGGCGGCCTAACTTGAACTGTCTGACAAAAGCCTCATTGACAATGATATCATTTCCGCATTTGTTGTAGTCGTCTATGAAGTTGGCACCGGCCAGCAGCGTGAGGCCGAAGGTGGCAATCTGTCCGTGGTCGGCGAACATTCGGGATACTTCCGTCGAGTCGCCGCTGGCGGTATTGACTACAAACGTCAAATCAGAGCCGGAGGCGCCGGGGATGTGAGAGGAGTAGGACATTGCCCGCACTTCGGAGAATCTTGAAAACTGGTTCCTGAAAAGCTGCGGGTCGATACCACGAATGTCGACCGTGAGAATGTTCTCACGATTGAAGCCGAAGTCATAGCCGATGGAACCCTGGTACTGTCGATAGACTACCACCACGCACATGATGAATACCAAAGAAAGAGCAAACTGGGCCGTGATCAGGACTTTGCGGATGTTCAGGCTACCCAGGGTTCCGGCTTGTCCCACTCTCCTCAGCGAATCGATCGGGTTCAGCTTCGAGAAGTAGATAGCTGGGACGATGCCAGTGAGCAGGCCAACGACAACTGTGAAGAGAAAGAACCAGGAGACCATTTCGAAAGTCAGCGACAGATCCAGCCCACTGCCATCGTCCAACATCGCGATGACTTGATTTCGAACAGCAATGAAGATGGCGCACCCGCCAATTAGTGCCACGAGTGTGATGATCACTGTTTCAAGAACGAACTGGGAAAAAATCTGACTCCGTTGTCCCCCCATCACCTTCCTCAATCCGATTTCCTTGGAGCGCTTGAGGGCGCGCGATATGGAAATGTTGGTGTAGTTGAAGCAAGCTGGAAGCAGGATGAACAGCGTAAGAACAAATAACATCGTAAGGCCAGCATAGCCGCCCCAATCACGCCCGGGACAATTGGATAGCTCAATTCCGGGTGCGATGTCCTTGATGGACTGCAGGGAGAAGCTGGCCTTGAAGTTTGAGTAAGGTGCGTACTGGTCAACAGAGATATCGGCCAGAGCCTGTTCAGTGCGTTCCATGTCGGACTCCGGATCGCCTGTCTCGTCAAATTGCACGTAGAGGTAGCTGTCCCAGAATTCCTTCCAGCGGTCCGGGCCTTCAGACTGTGACTCGATCCATCGGTCGATGAACTTGTAGGAAGCCACTGCTTCGAAGTCGAAGTGGGTGTTCTTCGGGAGTTCCCTGAATACGCCGGTCACTTCAAATAGTCCCTTGTCGCCGACTCGCACTGTCTTGCCGATGGCATCTTCCGTTCCAAAGATCCGAAGCGCCGCCGCCGGCGTGATCACCAGGCCGTTGGGCAGGGAGAGCGCCGTGCTCTTGTTGCCCTGTTGGAGCGGAAAAGTGAAGACCGTCAGGAAGGCAGGATCGGCAAAATATCCGTGCAACGGGAGTAGCTCACGGTTATCGTATGAGACGTCATCGGAAAATTCTT
Organism: Cyclobacteriaceae bacterium; assembly: GCA_035318625.1. Taxonomy (GTDB): domain Bacteria; phylum Bacteroidota; class Bacteroidia; order Cytophagales; family Cyclobacteriaceae; genus ELB16-189. Next base: position 1,474,245 of record DATHEL010000004.1, on the reverse strand, counting down.
TTGAAAGGCGGACCATCTTGTCGATACCCGTGAACGTTGAGAGCTTTTCATACAATGGCGTAGGGCATGACGCGAAGTCATTCGAGTATTCCTGGCTGTCGACGTGGGTAATGACGCGATAGATCCTGTCTTTGTTCGCCTGGAAGTCATCGTAAGTCTGAATAAAGGAAATGATGGCAATGAAGAGCAGGCTGACCGACATGCCCGTGGCCAGGCCGATTACGTTGATGATGGTGAAGAACCGTTGCTTCGCAAGATTCCGCGTAGCCGTGACAAAGTAGTTGCCCAGCATTGACAAGTCGGGGAGCATGGATGAATCCTGAATTCTTTGTTGCTTCTTCCTGCTTTTGACGGCATAGGAGAATATCAGCGACGTCACCTGGCGCCAGTAGATCCAGCGTGCCTTTGACGCGCTCATTCGCGTAAGGTTACGGATGAAAAGCTCATCCATGTCGCCCTTAAGATCTTCGACGACGGCCCCTTTGCAGAACCACTCGAACAGGACTTGCGCGAACCTAGGTGGAGATTGCTGCTTCATTCCGCCAAAGAGAGTCTTGTTTTCGAACCCTTCCAGAGGTCGTCGCGGAGGGACTTCGTTTTGTGGAGCTCCACTTTCCCGCGGTGCGTGACTTCGAAGAACCGTTTTCTTCGTCCGCCGCGCTCTTGGGTAGGGTCGCCCATCCATGATTTGATGTAGCCTTTTTCTTCCAGTCGTGTGAGGGTCGAGTGCAGCGCCCCAATGCTGAGCGTCCGTTTGCCGCGTTCCTCGATGTCTTCCTTGATAGCCACCCCGTATGAATCCTTGTCGAGGTTGACGATGGTGAGGAGGACGAGCTCTTCAAATTCCCCGAGAAATCCTTTCATGCGGTGTTTTACGGAAGGGGACGTGAATATGTTTCAGTTTTTGAGAAGTAATGGGGAGAATCTCCATCACCTGCACCACTCCGCCGGTTTCAAGACCAATATTTTGCATCACACATAGATTAAAGATGCTTCAGCGCGAACAGCACGAACCTTGTGAAATGTACGCGTGGCGTGCTCTACAGAGCGCTGTAGAGAATCGTTCTTTGTTACGGTTTGAGGCGGGAAAAAAACCGTTTTTCAACGGGCTTCTTTTATTCGGACATCGTGTTGGAGAACTTGTCATACAAGTTTCTCACAAAGTTTGAGCTCTATCGTCGGTTGTATGAACAGACGATCATCACAAATCGATGGTAACACATTTCCTGCGGGGCAATTGCCTTCAAAACATTAGTGTATAAATGACATTTATTTCTATATTGTGCACATTGTTGGTCAACTTTTCAACCAAAAAGATCATCACATGGCTCGTTCAACGCATAATCCCGCCACCTCATCCATTGTTGTTGCCTTGTTGCTCCTGATTGTCACACTCGCCACCGCGCAGGACGGTACCATTTATCCGCTCAACGCGCCCGCTGAACCGAATGCTATTCCCTTAAACACAGGCGGCGTTGAAGATCAAAGTGCACCTGAGACTTGGTTTCGACAGTGGGGCGATCCGATGGCACGAAACATTTCCAAAGCAACGCTCACCCCCTTCCTACCTAAGACAGGCAAGGCGAATGGTGCGGCGGTGATCGTCGCACCCGGTGGCGGCTTCAGGTGGTTATCGATGGGAAATGAGGGCTGGGAAGTTGCGCAAGCACTGGCCGACAAGGGCATTGCCGCGTTCGTACTAAAATACAGGCTCCATCCCACGGCCGAGTCTCTTGATGCATTTAAGGAATTCATGAACCGGCCGTTTCCCGCACCGCGACCTGCTTCCGAAGCGAAAGATGCGCCTCCTGCAAGTCCACCACGTATGGACTTGACTAATCAGCTGCAGGATGCCGAAGCGGCCTATGCGATGATTGTCAGCCGGGCCAAAGAATGGAATCTGGACACAACCCGGTTGGGGATGATTGGATTTTCAGCGGGTGCAGGCCTTACCATGCACTGCACACTCAATTCAAAATCCATGAAGCTACATTTCATAGGTCCCATCTATGGTGGGATGGGTCCAGTCGAAGTGCCCAAAAATGCTCCACCAATGTTTAATGTAATTGCGACCGATGACTTTCTGTTCCGAGGTCAATTCGGTGTAATTGATTCGTGGTTCAAAGCGGGTCGCCCTGTCGAGTTTCACCTCTATCAAAATGGCGGTCATGGCTTTGGTCTCGGTAATCCTGACCGAACCAGCAATCAATGGTTTGACGCCTTCATCCACTGGCTTGATGTCAATGACTTCCTTATTGCCAAGACAGGCAAGTGATCATTTCCACGTCAAACACGACAAGAAAACTAATTGCAATACTCAACATGAGCCTCGACGAGGTCTGCGACCACACGAAGGGGATTTCTGACGATGAGATACTTGACTACTACACAGACGTGCTGAACAACGCCGGGATGTTGCTATACGGAAAGACGGCATCACAATATGGCTGGAAACCTTCGCTTATAGAATTGAATTCGACTTTATGCTTGCCCTTTATGCAGCTGTAGCAATGACGATCGTTGCGGTACTGACCATCGGATACCAATCATTCGGTGCGGCAAACGGCAATCCTGTTGATGCGCTCAGAAATGAGTAGCCCTGAGTAAGACTCAGTAATTCCTCCAAACGAAAAAAGAGATGTAAGCACATGAATCCCGTCGCGTTTCGTGCTACTTTAGTAACCGTTACCTCCCTACCCATGAAGGCATTCTCCCTGTTACTCGTCTTGGCCAGTATTGTTACGTACGCTCAGCAGATCCCAAAAAATCCAAATTCCAAAGATGCTCAAGGCCGCCGCCAGGGCACGTGGACGATTTGGCTCAATAAAGATTTTGCGGCCACTACAAAAAAAGATAGCACCTCCTACTACCGGATTATAACCTATAAAGATGGTAAGCCCGATGGAATGGTGCGCGACTACTTTTTTAAGTCGGGAAAGGTAAACTGGGAAGGCTACCTACTGACAGACGACCCGGAGGACATTATGGACTTGACAAAACCTGCGCGTGAATATTCAGAAACGGGGCAACTTACTTTTGAGAGCGGCGGTTTTCAACCGCCGTCACATCCCAACGTGACAGACGACAAAGGTCAAAGGCAAGGCTTGTGGACATTCAAGATAGGTCCGGCTCAAGGGCAGCTTGCTTCGAAGGATGAAGACGTTGCATATTATCGAATTGCCGAGTTCAAAGATGACGTTCCTTTCGGCCTGGTTAAAGACTATTTCACGTCTGGTACATTGTACCAGGAATTAACACTTAGGTCAATGAACATCGGCAAAACGCAATATGCCGACCGGGTAGATTATACACAACCTTATCATATTTATTGGCCCGATGGATCAGAAAACCTTATCGCTCCGAATCGATTTCAGAGCGATTATTATTTCAGTCAGGGCAAACTGGAACCCGCATTGGAGTTTGCTGAAAAAGCGTTGGTTGCCACTGAGAAAAAATTAGGAAAGAAAGACCTGCGCTACCAGTATTTCCTGAACAGAATTGCGATCATGCATCAACGACTGGGTAATTACGTGAAAGCAGAAGCATTTTTCCTTGAAGCTATCAACTTTGGTCCGGGATGGACCACAGCCCAGTCGATGCTTTCACTGGCTAACGTTTATTTATGGATGGGTAATTCCAGGAAGGCGGAAGAGTTGTCAGCAGCGGGGTTAGAACTCGTAAGAAAGCAGAAAGGTACTCAGGGGACAGCTTATGCAACGGCGCTTAATGATATCGGAAATATTTATTTGGTGAGCGAGCCAAAAAAGGCAGAGGCTGCATACCTGGAATCTTTGGAAATAGAAAATAAGGCAGTTGGTAACAAAGTGGCTCGCAATTCTATCACACTCATGAATTTATCACGTGCCTATTCGGCACAGAACAAGTACTTAATAGCAACGACTACTATGAATGAGGTGCTCGACATCGAGCAAAAGCGCGCCGGAAAAGAAAATCAGTTATATGCACAAGTACTGGGCCGTCTTGCATCAATTCATAAGATCCAGGGAAAATCCGATGCTGCTGAAAAAATGTATCTCGAATCCCTCGATCTTCTCGAGAAAGCGAACAGTAAGAATACCAAATATTATACTGAGAACTGCATTGGTCTTGGAGAACTCTATATTATGCGTCGCCAGTATGACCAGGCGGAATTTTACTTTAAAACAGCCGAACAAAGTTATCTGGCAAGGATCGAAAACTTCTTTCCAAAGCTATCGGAATTCGAAAAGGAGTCTTATTACAAGTCTGTGAGTGAGGATTTGAAAAAGATAAATTCATTCAGCGTCATCAGGCGGGAAAGCAATCCGAAGATCCTGGGTGCCCTATATGATAATCAGCTGACGACTAAAGCCCTTTTGCTCAACAGTTCCGCAAAATGGAAACAGCGCGTCAGGAGTAGTGGGGACAAGAAATTGTTCGCCATGTATACAGAATGGGAAAATAATCATGCACTTCTCGGTCGCTGGTACAGTGAAGACAGTCAGCCGCGGACAAGGATCGACAGCCTGGAGGAGTTAGCCAACAAACAAGAAAAAGAATTGTCGGCACGATCGGAGATGTTTTCAAGAATGTCGGAGAAAAAGAATGTGTCGTGGCGTGAGTTAAAAGCCAAGCTCAAACCGAATGAAGTGGCGATAGAAATGATCCGCATCAATAAATTCGGAATATTGAGGACCGTTACCGACAGCAGCGACACGAACCTTCCGCGTTACACAACCTACGGACTGTCGGATACCGTCAACTACGCGGCATTGGTGTTGACCAACAAATCGGAGATACCAGACCTCATACTTTTCGAAAACGGAAACGATCTTGAATCGCGACATCTCAAGTATTATTCGAATTGCATCAAGACTCAAATCAATGACGTGCAGTCGTACACGGAATTTTGGAAACCGATATCCGACAAACTGAAAAAGCTGTATAAGAAAAAGTCGTTAAACGATCTCCAGATATTTTTCTCCGCCGATGGTGTATTCAACCAGATCAACATCAACACGCTTTTCAATCCGGCAACAAAAAAATATGTGCTGGATGAAGTGAATATCAGTTATGTTACGAACACGAAAGACATATTGATTGCTTCGAGAGATGAAGGTTATAACAATCTCGCATACCTCGTTGGCTATCCCGACTACGGCATCAGTGCCGATGATCGTGCGAGGCTCACGAAAGAAAGATCGGCGGAGCCTGTGTATTATTCTTTAACATTGGAAAGAGGAAGCGGCGGTCTGACGGAGCTGCCAGGTACGAAGACCGAGGTAGAGACAATAGCCGGCCTGATAGCGACGAAGGGATGGCAAACAGAACTACTGTTGAGCGACCAGGCGCTGGAAGAAACATTGAAAGATTGTTTCAAGCCCCGGGTTATGCATATCGCTACGCACGGATTTTTTCAACCTGATACGAAGACGGGGCAAAACCCGTTGCTGCGTTCGGGCCTGATGCTGGCCGGAGCCAGTCAGACGCTTTCAGGCAACCGTGTCGAAAAGACCGAAGACGGAATACTGACTGCTTACGAGGCGATGAATTTAAATCTCGATAACACGGATCTTGTCGTGCTGTCGGCTTGTGAAACCGGACTCGGCGAGATCACGAATGGACAAGGTGTTTACGGACTGCAGCGGGCGTTTAAAGTAGCAGGCGCGCGCACAATCATCATGAGTCTTTGGAATGTGAACGACCAGGCTACGCTCGAACTCATGACTGCCTTTTACAATAACTGGTTGAAAGGCGAGACGAAGCGTGATGCGTTCCTGCATGCACAACAGACGTTAAAGGTGAAATATAGTTCACCCTATTTTTGGGGAGCGTTTGTATTGATTGGAGAGTGACGGGGCGGACTCTTTTTGTAACCGGCCTTTATAAGAAATGACCTGGTGATATTATAGCGGACTGAAGATCTGTACACGTTTACCCTCGAGGGCCTCTTATGGAGATCCGTCCTTCCACTTCCAATAAAAGAGCGCGTGAGCTCAACAAGTCAAAGTGAAATGAACTATCAACGGAAATTCCTCACGAAACTTGAAAGGTCTTGAGGCCAAGCGCGGAAAAGCAAAAGTTGTTCAAGACTTGGCAAACGGATTGGAACAAGGTGTCCAATTCACGCTGGCGGAAGAGGGGTTTACAGCAGATGTAATTTGGTCAACTTTAAGCAGATAGCTTTTTAGGCAGTAAGTTTATAAATTCGTCCTAACCAACAATGATGGTACAAAATCGAGGAAGCAACAGGTTAATTAATATTTTAAAAAGATAATTCAGACTTATGTCAAAACGTGATATTATAGTAGTAGGTGCTTCGGCTGGTGGTGTAACTGCCTTAACGCAACTTGTAAAATCCTTACCAGAGAAGCTTACTGCGTCCGTTTTTGTTGTTCTCCACATCCCAGCTTCTTCACCCAGCAACCTTCCCGCGATTCTTTCAAGAGCGGGTTTACTTCATGCAATCCATCCGAAAGATGGGGAGCTGGTGAAGCCCGGCCGCATCTATGTCGCATCACCTGATCATCACATGTTACTGGAAGGCAATCGCGTACTCATAAAAAAAGGCCCCGAGGAAAATCGCTTCCGCCCTTCAATTGATGCACTTTTCAGATCTGCCGCCTATACTTATGGCCCGCGTGTGATCGGAGTAGTACTTTCCGGACTTCTTAATGATGGAACTTCTGGTTTATGGTCTGTCAAAAGATTAGGAGGAATAACTATTATTCAGGAACCGGAAGATGCTGATTATCCAAGCATGCCTTTAAATGTTCTTGAATATGTAAAAGTCGATTATATCCTTCCGGCTTCAAACATAGGAGCGCTTTTAGATAAACTAACAAAAGAGAAGGCATCAAAAAAGCCAAGGATCTCAAAAAAGGAAATGGCATCTTTGAAAATGGAAGTGATTATCTCTAAACAAGATAATGCGTTTGCAATGGGCATCATGAATGAAGGAGAACTAACTCCTTTTACTTGTCCCGAATGTCATGGAGTATTGGTGAGATTATTGGAAGGGAGATTTATCCGTTTCAGATGCCATACTGGTCACGCCTATACCGCCAGTTCCCTCCTGGCTGATCTATCTAAAAGTGTTGAAGAAACGCTTTGGCAAGCTATGAGGGGGCTTGAAGAAACTACGCTACTGTTGGTACAAATTGGCAAGCATTTTAAAAAACAAGGCAAAAAAGGTGCTGCCGAAATTTTTAACAAGAAAGCCTATATGACCACCAAAAGAGCCCGTGTGATTCATGATTCTGTTTTCAAACAAGAACTTTTAAGCGAAGATTTACGCCATGTAAAATCTGAAACCAAAAAGGGTAGAAAAAATTCGCATAAATAAGCAACTCAAAAGGCCTAATCAATCATATTAACGTGATGACCATTGTCATTGAAATGAATTTCAGTGATTAAATACCTTCGTAACGCCTACCACAATCGTGTCTCCCGCGAGTTGGCGCTTCCAATATTTAACTCAATTTAATTTATTTAAGTATGGTCCGTAAACTTTACCTATCGCTTTTCGCGATTGCGATCGGCACTATTTCTTCTTTTGCCCAATGCAGTGGCTCCCTTCAGTTGTACCAACAGTCCCAGGTTGATGCATTCGCGAGCCGGGGTTGTTCGGTCTTCACCGGTTCAATTGAAATTTTTGGCTGGAACGAGGGCGACGTAACAAACATCGACAGTCTCTATACACTGGAGCGAGTCAACGGCTCATTGACTATTGACCGCATCGATTTGCTCACCAATCTCCGCGGCCTGCGCAACTTGAAAAGCGCCGGCACTCTTGCGATAAGAGAGAATCCTCTCTTAACCAATCTCGATGGACTGGATAGCCTCGAATCGATCGACGAACTATTCATGCTCGACGGTAATGCGCTTACCGACATCAGCGACCTGCGCGGCTTACGAACATGCGAACTGATGCAGATCCAGAATCACCCTCACTTGGCGAATCTGGACGGGCTGCAGAATCTCACGACCATGCGCGACTTCAGCCTGTATGCGAACGGGATGCTTAACGATCTATCTGCGTTGCGTGGACCCCGTACAGTCACCAACCGGTTGACAATAGCCAACAATACTTTGCTGACATCACTGGCGGGTATGGAGGACATCCACTTGCCGGACACAGCCGACCTGTTCATATATGACAGTAATTTTACGTCGCTCGATGGCCTGCCCAGTTTTGACTCATTGGGCGATGTGGTGCTGTTCAGCAATCCTCAACTCACTGATATTTCGGTCTTTGAATCGGTTAGCAAGCTCGACCACTTGAATCTTCGCGACATGCCTTCGATCACGGGTCTCGGCGACTTCTCAAACCTTCAATCCATTGGTGCCCTTTCAATCATATCGAACGGGTCATTAAACAGTCTTGACGCGTTTTCTTCGCTCAACACCGTCGAAGGCGATGTGTATATCAGTAATAACCCGGCGCTGACAAACCTTCAGGGCCTTCATAATATTTCGAATGTTGGAGGTACCATTTCTATTAATAATCAGGGCTTACCCGACCTTACGGGCCTGGACGGCCTGGTTTCAGCCGGAGCCCTTGACATTTCCTATAACGACAATCTGACTACGCTTCATGGTCTTGAGTCGCTACAGTTTGTCAACGGCGAATACAACGGAGAGTACAACAATAGTCCTTCCCTGTCCCTGATCGAGAACGCGGTCCTAAATGAGGTTTCCGCGCTCGGTCAGCTTACGTCACTTGCAGGCGGCATGGTGATCAGTAATTGCGACTCCCTGAGGGACCTTCATGGGCTCGAGGGACTCACTTCAGTAGGAGGCATGATCTCCATCGCGCGCAATGAATCGCTGCAAACACTCGCTGCATTGTCGAACGTTACATCCATAGGTTTCATGTGGCCAAGTCCCCCCGCTTCCGGCGGGCCTGTAAGTTTTGCTATTGTGTTAAATAGGGCGCTTAAAGATCTTGGAATACGAAAAGTACAGTCACTTCCCGCGTCCTTGAGGATCATAGATAATGCCGCATTGGAAAATGTGAACGACCTGGGAGGTCTCGAGCAGGTGGGCTCAAGCGAATTCAACGAGATTGATGTGCAAATCCGTGTAAATCCCGCGCTGCAGAATCTCGACAGCCTGTCGTCGCTGCGGACGATTATTGGCAGCGGAACAAAGAAGCTTATCGTTCAAAACAATGAGAATCTTGATCGCTTCTGTGGACTTTACACGGTGATCTCTGAAGGTCCGGACGACCTCGACATCACTATTACGTCGAATGGCGCCGCGACAACACCCGAACAAATTGAAGCCGACGGTCCCTGCTCAGGCGAACCTGCTCCTCAGCCCGGACAGCTCGTGTTCTCGGCCGTAACGCATAATACGATGACGGTCAGCTTCACGCCAGGCGTTGTTGCGCCAACCGGTGGTTATCTATTGCTGATGCGTGCAAACACCAGTCCGTATCCCGGGGATATACCCATGGACGGGCATGAATATACCGTCGGACAGGTCATCGGCAGCAGCACGATCGTAGTAGGAAAGGGAAGTGGCAACGAGTTTCATATTGTCTACCTCTCGCCGTCTACCATATACCGCTTCGCATTATACACCTTCGATAGCGAACTTGATTATGCGACCGCAAGTCCCGTGATTGGAGGCGAGATGACATTACAGAAACCAGAAGAGGCAACTCAACCCACAAGCATAGTATTTTCAAACATCACCGAAAATAGTATGACTGTTTCCTTTACTCCGTCATCAAGTGATGTTGTTGATGGATACATCACGGTGATGCGTGCTTACTCGTCCTCCCATCCCGACGATATACCGGCCGATGGAACTGCCTATAGCGTTGGCAATGTGATTGGCAGCTCGTCAATCGTCGTTGGAGCGGGAACGGCCACGAGCCTCGACATTGTGTATCTTAATTCAGACACCGAATACTGGTTCGATGTGTATTCGTACACTAATGACAACGAATATGATTATTTGACAACGAACCCGCTTGAGGATAATCAACGAACAACACCGGCAATGACTGTGACGGCATATCCGAATCCATTCACTGAATCGGTGACGATAAGGTTTGCTGTCAGTGAAGGCGACACGCGTGTCCGCGTTATGATCTTCGACAACATGGGAACGCCGGTGGCCGAGCTTTTGAATGCTGACGTGGGTCGCGGCACGCACGAAGTTTCATGGAACGGAAATGATCGCCACGGAAATAAGGCAACGAGTGGATTGTATCATTACAAGATATCCGGGCGTCAGGAGGCGGCGACCGGCACGTTGGTGGTGAAATAGCGACTAAGGAGGCTTTATCTCCCTTTATAGCAAACACTATTCGCTCCGCAAGCTCTTCACCGGGTTTGCGGATGCTGCTCTCACACCATGAAAACTTACAGTAAGCAACGTGATGAGCAACACGCCTGCACCTGAAGCCATAAAGATCCTCCAATCGATATCAGTATGGTAATGGTAGGTCAGCAGCCACTGGTTAAGATAATAGTATGCTATCGGCATCGCCATCAGTAACGAGATCGATACGAGAACGACAAATTCTTTCGACAGCAAGACCCAGATATTGAGCAGCGAAGCGCCAATGACTTTCCTGACACCGATCTCCTTCGTTTTCTGTTCGGCAACAAACGACGACAATCCAAATAAACCGAGACAGGAAATAAAGATAGCAAGTGCTGCAAATACAGAAGCAAGGTTGCCGATACGTTGCTCCGCTTTGAACTTCATACCGTACTCCTCATCCACGAAACTATATTCAAAAGTTGATGACGTCACCAGCTTTTTATGGATCGCTTCAACGGCAGCTAACGATTCGGCCGTGCTTTTTTCCGGATCGAGCCGGATAATCATTTGACCAAGATTGTTCGGCTTATTTTTATCCAGCCAATAAAAAGCGGGACTAACGAGTTCGTAAGGGCTCGTCGCGATCACATCTTCCACTACGCCAATAATTTCCCGATTGTTACGACCGTCAGCGCCGGATATAATTTCACCGACAGGGTTTTCGAGCTTGAGGTAATCTGCAGCGGTCTTATTGATAATGACGCCGTTCACATCGGTTGAATGCTCTCGCGAAAAATCTCTGCCCTTCAATATTTTCCACTGAATGGTCTTTCCGTAATCTTCGTCAATCCACGTTACCGTGAAGTTCGATTCGGCTTCGGGATCTTTGCCACGCCAATTAAATTCACTCCAGTTATCCCATATAGCTGTTAATGGACTGCTCGCAAATGCAACGTCGGTTGCCACACCGCTTGAAAGCAGCTGGTTTCGCACTACTTGTTTGCTCTTGTCGAACTCTACGTCGTGAATTGGAAGGCGAATTAAATTCTGACGATCGTATCCAACGGGTCGTTGTTGTGTGAATTGAATTTGCTGATACACGATGATCGTTCCAATGATGAGTATTACCGATACGCCAACCTGGATCACCACCAAAAACTTGCGCGGTAGCGAAGCGAATCTCCCGACGCGGAACGTTCCCTTTAAGACTTTCACGGGCTGAAAAGACGAAAGATAGACCGCAGGATAAAGTCCCGCGAGAAATGCAGTGATGATCAAAAACGAAAAGCTCGCTATCCAGAAATAAATGTTTGTAAATGGGATCGTGATCTTCTTGTCTGCCAGTTCATTGAAGGAAGGAAACGTCAACCCGATGATCAGTAATGCAACTGCGAACGCAAGTGTGACAATCATAAACGATTCACTCAAGAACTGATTCACGAGTTGCGATCTCAAGGAACCTATCGCTTTACGCACACCTACTTCACGAGCGCGTTTCTCGCTGCGTGCCGTACTTAGATTCATGAAGTTGATACACGCTAACAGCAACACAAACGCGCCAACAATTCCAAACAGCAACACGAATGTGATGCGCCCGGCGGCCGGATATCCGTCTTTGAATTCCGAATACAGGTACCAGTTCTTCATTGGATTCAACCATACCCTGGTTTGATACTTTTTTGAGAATTGCGCTACGCCTTCGGGTGTATCCTTGAGATATAGATCTGCGATTGCAGCGCCGGCTTGTTCAATCGAAACGTTATCTTTCGTTTGAACAATGATACGAGAAGCATTATTTCCCCAGTTCGTTTCATTCTCCTTCAGCCAAGGTGTGCTGTTCTTCAAACCTTCAAAGTTTCCGAAGAACTGGATCTGCCCAAACATCGAATTGGATGCGATGTCTTCATAAACACCGGTGATCACAGCATCTCTGGATGCATCGATCCTTACAGTTTGATTGATCGGATCCTGGTCGCCGAAAATAGACCCGGCGGTTGACGCCGAAATGATGATTGCACTCGGGTCGTTCATGCTCCCGGCATTTCCACGGATCATGTGCAATGAGAAAAGATCGATCACCGATTTATCGATATACTCTCCTTTCCTTAGGAAGTTGCGTTCACCGACACTGAACGTGTAGTCGGCTTCCGACCACATGATGGCAACATGTTTAAAAAGATGACCATATTTTTCTATCAATATCTTCGCGACGGGCTGCGGAGATCCGACCCAGCTAACTGCTTTTTGATCGAGCGGCTCCACGTTGTACCGGTAAAACATCGCGATGTGGTCGTAATTGCTATAGGTGTGGTTATAGCTTACTTCGTCGTACACCCATAACCCGATCATAATGGCGACCGACATTCCCACAGCGAGGCCGCCGACGTTGATGAGGCTGTACATTTTGTGCCGCAGCAGGTTTCTGAGGGCTACTTTGATGTGATTGCGGATCATGGCGGGTATGGTTTATCTGAATGACTACTGGTGGGCTTGAAAATGGTTACAGATTGGTTAATACCTCGATTTCTGTGATCGTTGCTATCTTTAATGGCATACACATTTTTATGCTCTGTTTCAGAGCGAAGGAGAGCTTCGTGGGGCTAAGCCCAACGTTATTTATAAACGGCTATAGGAAAATCATTCCCGAACGAATACGCCGACGGAAATTGCGCGAGCCCTTTGAATTGCTCCGAGAGTTCAGGTACCCTGTTCTCAATATAAGTGCTCAATTCCCGAATGGTAAGCTTATGATCTCCATTGCCATCGGCCTTTCCGTTAACTCCTTCGAGCAGGGCATAAGTGAAAACGCCGTGTCCCAATTTTTCAAATTCCGAGGCAAACTGTTCTGTACCAGAGGCAGTAATCCAAAATGTTCCTGTGCTTCTAGCCATCTGTGCAATGGCCTTTTCTTCTATCGCGCCCCTTGAAGCAACTGATTCCAAGGCGCCCGCTGACTGGCAAGCATCCAGAATGAAGACCTGCTTCTGCGCATTTATATGCTGTGCATATCCTTTTATTTCTTCGGCAGAAATCCCTTTTTCAGAAAGCATATCGTCCCGCCCGTATAGCTGTGTAATATCATGTGGGACGATGAAAAATTCCGTTGCCTTAACGCTGCCTCCGGACATTACACCATGGCCGGCATAATAGACAAAGAGCACGTCCTGCTCCAACGACTTCTTCCTGACATCTTCAAAAGCGCTGACAATATTCCCTTTGATCGCCTTGTCGTTGAGAATAGAATATGAAATTATTTCATTGAAGAGCGAAGACGAGCTGTGCCGGATAACCTCTTCTACCTTTTCCGCATCGGCCTGGGCATAATTCAAATTATACTTCGGATTCTTGTACTGGTTTATCCCGATCACTATCAAATATAAATTAGGCCTTTCATTCGTCTCTCCCTTGTAAGTAATGACGAACTTTACTTTTTCAGCCTCTATTCCCGATTTACTCGTAGCCGTCGCGTAGAAAAAGTTATCCTCCCCATAGGAAGAATTTAAAACGACATCAAATGAAAATTTCGGATCACTCTGAGTGGCGATATTTTGTATCAATTTTGCATTCTGATAAAGCCTTACTTCCTTAACTTCTGAAAGGTTCTGCTTCACCTCTACAACGATCTGTGTTTTTTTCTGCGCTGATTGAAAAGTGCCCGTTGTACTCAAAGCCGTGTTACCGTTTATCGATTTTAAAAAAAGGACCGGAATCTTTTCAATTACATTATCGACTTCGAACGCCACCTGACCTGAAGTGTTCTCAATCAGCATCTGTGATAGCAATCGCGGGCTGAATTTCTGATCAAAAGTGCTTTCCAGCGAAGTCTTTTTACTTGAATTCCTCGACGTCCAGTAAAGGCTGGACAGGGCCTTCGGCGTCCCCTGTACTCTTCCATCGCGGGATACGATCGCGAAATCATCGTTGCTATCGGAAAAGAAATACCCGATGATGGCGTTGCTTTCAGAATCAAAAATCTGATTGATATTATTCTTTGTGGAATTTAGTAAGATCTTCCCTCCTTTACTCTGCAAAGGGAAAACGTTGAAGCTTCCTACGCCAAATCTTGCAAAAGGAGGTATTTTATTTTTTTCGGATCTTGTGGTGAACATAAGCGCACCTGTTCGTGAATCGTGAGCATTGAATGATTGTGATAATGTCACCGCAAGCAAGCGGTCGCCTCGCACTAATCCTCCATAAGGGACCTTAGAATTTGACAAGTTCGATTCAGAATCAAATTTCCTTTTCAGCTTTAGTGTTTTTCCATCCAGGGTCATCAGGAGGGTTCGAGTAACGGAACCATTAAACCCGGCAGCCATAACCTCACTTCCCGGCTCGTTGAAAGCCAACATGGTAAAGTATCCCTTCTCCTCGGATTTGGCTATTTCTGTTCCTGTCCCGATGTCAAACAGACTTAAGACCTGTGGACTGAAGTTGGAAGTAACAATGCCACTGACAACAATCTCCGTTCCTTCCGGGTTAATAGCAAGAGCTCCGACATGATGCTTGTCTATTTTGATCTCACGGAGAAGCTTCAAACCATTCAGATCGTAAATTGATATAATTCCTTCTTTTTGGCCAACAGCCAGTAAGTTGTGCTTTCCTGAAAAGGTGGCCTTGGTTGGCTCGTCCTTCAATACAAATTTCTGAACAAGCACTTCCTTCTTCCAATCCCAGATCTGAAGCTCAATTTTGCTTATAAGAGCAATGGCGCCTGTCGACGTCAGGTAGACATCGAAGATATCCGCATAAGGTCCTTTGAATCTTTTAATAAATTTCCCTGCGCTTACATCAAAGACCTTAATGGTTTGGTCACTGTAGACAAATGCTATGTTATTTCCATCCGGTGATGCAGCCATGCCAATTTGATCAGCCGTGATATCGGATTTAGCATAGGCTAGCCGTACGAGGTCCACTTCCTGGCTATGGGATTCGCCTGCCCAACTTGCGATGAAACAGGTCAAAAATAATGCTCTGATCATAGGTGAGGGTGAATTTTATCTAAGTTAGCACTTCCTTCACTCTCCTAGCCACAACCCTCTCCTCTCCTGGTATCATCATCCAAGTCGTGATACCGACATAGTCCGGTCCGCCGACCGTTTCGATAGAAGGGTGACCACTGCGAAGCGCATTCCGAAACTCCTCTGCTGTAAGTTTTATTTTGGCTGAATCCCATGTTAGCCTCAACGAGGGGACATGGTTTGCTATTTCCGGAACATGAATCTCAGGCTTGGCGCCCGGTACCGAAGCAGCGGCATCATAAATCATCTTGATCTGCTTTTCCCACAATGCCCAGTCAGCCTTGTGGTCGCGCCCCAGGTAGACTTCCAGTGCAACCAGCATTCCAAGGATCTCTTCCTTATTCACCTTCATTCCCCGTCCGACGGTATCGCCGTTGGGTGGTGCATTCTTGCGTGCGGCAGCGATCAGATCTTTTCTTCCCAACAGAAGTCCCGCGCTCTGCGGTCCACGAAGCCCCTTGCCACCTGAAAAACAAACCAGGTCAAAACCCATTTGCGTGTACTTCCATAGGTTCTCAACAGGAGGCACGTCCGCAGCACAATCATTCAACGTAGGTATGCCGTGCTTCTTGCCGAGCGCCACGTATTCCACATCGCGGATCTTGCCGGCGGGATTCTGGTGGTTATAAAACCACATCATAGCCGTCTTCTCGTTGATAGCAGCCTCCAATTCCTTTACTGTCTCGACTTCGATCATGGTTTGACCACAATTGCGGATAGCGTGATCGTAGCCCACACGATGGGACTTCTGTGTGATCACTTCCGTTTTCATTCCTGTCATATCAAGCGGAAGTCGTGATGCTTTCTCCGGATCTCCTCCTGTCACCACACCTGCGGTTGCCAGTGTAATTGCTGAAGCAGCACCCGACGTAACCATCGCAGCCTCGCATTTGAGAAGTTCGGCGATCCGTTCTCCAACTTTGTCCTGGAGATCCTCAAGCTTCGCAAATTGTAATGCGGCATAGTTGATCGCCTTGATCACTTCAGGATGCGGGAGTGATGCGGTCAAAGCGGTGTACGTGCCGGCAGCATTGATAAATGTTCGCACACCCAGCTCTTTGAAATAGTCGCGATCAAAATCTGCCGGTCTGGTAGCGGCATCCACTTGCTCAGTTCCCAATGCAGTTGCAAGTGGCAACGTAAACAATCCTTTCAAAACGTTTCTACGTTTGGTCATGGCGTATTATTTTAATTTTGCAATGCAGTCGATTTCCACAAGGGACTCCCCAGGTATCCCTCCCTGCGCAGCAATGGTTGTGCGTACAGGTGGAATTTTTCCGAAGCGTCCGCGGAAAACGTCGTTCATGGCTTTGTAATCGTTCAGGGTGTTGAGGTAAACATTTGCTTTTAACACATGTTCCATGGACGAACCGGCTTTCTCCAGTTCTTTCTGCAGTTCATCCAACACATGTTTTGTGTGTGCTGTGATGTCGCCCTGGAAATGTGCGCCTTTGCCTGCGATGTACACCAGTCCGTTATGCACAATGGCGCTGGAGAATAAGGGAATCTCCTCGTCGTAGACGACTTCGCCGGTCAGGATTTTCTCGTCGGAAGGCGTGGGTGTCGCTGCCGCATTCGATGCTGTGACTCCAAACAGCCCGGTCATTGCCAGGGAAATTTTTTTGATGAGAGATCTTCTGTTGGTTTTCATGGTATAGTTTGATTGGATGGCTAGTTTTCGTTTTAGCTTCGCTCGATGTAGCCTTTTAGCGAAGCCGGGTGTTTCCGCGTATGGCCTTGACTTCGTCAAAAGTTACGGCCGACACGTTGTTCCCAAAGTTAGCACGCACGTACGTCAATACATCTGCAACCTGTGCATCTTCAAGAAAACTGTGCTCGGGCATAAAACCATCGAACGCCTCGTCATTCACGACGATACGACCTTGCTGTCCCCGGAGCACAATACCAATCAGCTTGTCCTTATCGCCCGTGACCCACGGTGTTCCTGCGAGAGATGGAAACCTGCCGGACGCACCCTTCCCATTGTTTTGATGGCAACTCGCGCAATACGTTTTATAGACCTTCTCCCCGCTTTCGGCAAATCCTGTATCGAGGTTGTCTGAAATTTCGTCGGGTCGCCTGATGTTGGAAGCTGACTTCCTTTGATTGATTACTGCAAGCTGCTCACTTCCGAAGCTCGACTTATTCCCCTTGAACATAACCCGCCAGATCTTGCCTTTTTCGGTATCACATACATAAAGAGAGCCGTCCGGTCCCTGTGCCAGTCCCATTGGGCGGTATGCTGCATCGCTCACATCGACAATCGGATCAACACCTGCAAAGCCGTCGGCGAACACTTCCCAATCGCCGGAGGGTGCACCATTGGCAAAAGGAACAAACGCAATGAAGAACCCTGCCTGTGGATAAGGCGCTCGATTGGTCGAACCATGAAACGCGATGAATGCACCATGATGATAGTGTTCCGGAAACTGTTTTCCGGTATAGAAAAGCAGGTCGTTGGGAGCCCAATGACCCGGAAAGCCGATCAACGGTTTCTCAAAATTCCCGCACTTGCCTACTGTCTCTCCGTTGCCTCCATATTCCGGAGCTTCCACCTTCAAGTTCCTGATCTGGTCGTAGTAGCAGTAGGGCCATCCCGCGTCGCTGCCTTCCCTTACTCTCAAAAACTCTTCTGAAGGCAGCTCAGCGCTTTGCCACGGAGAGTACTTCCCCGCCCAAAGCCGCAGCAGATCATCACGGCCATGCATGACTACGTACAGATTGTTGTCTTCTTTGTTCCAGTCCATAGCGACGATGCTTCTCAGCCCTGTAGCGAATTTGTATCCGTCAGCCTGTGTTTGATCTCTCCTATTGACATCAAATCTCCATACGCCGCCGTGGTCTTCCAGCAGCGGGCAGGGGTCGATGCCATTCGAGTATGGCGTACGATTAACCAACTGGCACGCATTGGAGGGAGCGCCGAACGGTACGTACATGTTGCCCTTGTCATCGAATGAAATGGGCTTCGCAATATGTTCGTGATTGCCGTGCGTGTGGTCGTCCCTAAGGAGCACCTCGATCTCGCTATCGGGCACGAGTTGCCCGGGTGTCAGTTTTTGTCGGTAAACCACCAGTTGAGAACTGAAATACAGATATCCATTGTACACCCGCATGGCGGTGCCATATGTTCCGTCATCCGGATAGTTGCCGAAGTGAACCGTAACATCCGCTTTACCATCGCCGGTGGTGTCACGAAGTGCGATGTTGCCACCCCATTTTGGAAAACGGGCCTTCACGTAAATGTCGCCGTTTTCGTTGATGGCCAGGTGTCGGGCTCTGCCTTGCAAACTATCCGCGACTACAATGGCTTCAAAGGACGGCGGAAGAATAAGTCCGCCGTTTCCGATGTCACCTTTCGGAAGATTGTCCTTCACGGAGCAATGCGACAGGAGAACCAGGAGCGTCAATGGAACGATGATCCCGCCATCTCGCCAAAATGCGCTTTGTGATATGATCCACGTTTTGTTTGGGGGGATCACTTTGCTTTTTGCCGAACGTGCGCCTGGCAGGGTCATTTGAATGGTTTCGCAGCGAGCCCATTCAAATCCCAGACGACCGCGCCATTCAATATCGTCGCCTGGCAGGTCAATTTCTTATCGCCGTTGATCTTAAATCCTTCCGTGTCGATAAACCCGAAGCGGCCTTGGTCCAAACTCAATATCGCCACGTCTGCAGGCATACCTATTCCCAGGTTACCGAGCTCTCTCTTGTTGATAATCTGCGCCGGCTTCCACGTCGACGCGGTCACGACTTCATTCAGCGTAAGGCCGCAGTTCAGTAGTTTTGACATCACGTTGAGCATGTCCTTCATCCCGCCGTTCATGCTGCCGGTGTGAAGATCAGTACTGATACTATTGGGTTTAAGACCTTGTTGGATTGCGGGTAGTGCTTGCTCGAAAGTGAAACTACCACCACCGTGACCCACATCGAGGATGATACCACGCTTTTGAGCATCGAAAGCAAAAGCCTGAACCTTTCCATTCTCTACCAATGGCATCCTGGTTTTAGTGTGTGCGTAGCAATGCGTGAGTATATCACCCGGTCGCAGTTTTTCCATCAATAATGTCTGCATCGATAAGAGTGGGTCCGCACCTCCGAAGTCTACGATGACAGGTATATTGGCGAGCTCACCGGCTTTCACTGCTCGTTCAGTTGGTTCCCAATCCGATGACATGTAATGAGCAAGCTTAACGCCGACAATGTATTGCGGGTACTGCTTGGCGACCATTGCCGTTAGTTTCGGATCCATGTCGTTGATGTTCTGTTCATGTGCGCCTCCCCGCATCCCTGATCCAACGATGTTGATGAATGCAAATACTTTCGTTTTTGAACGCTCGATGGTTTGCGACTTGAAGGTTTCGAAGTCCCGCCACCCCGAGCCTCCAGCATCCACCACAGCCGTTACTCCTGAGCGAAAAGTAAACCCGTCCGGTGGTAATGCGGTAAAACTGTTGCTGAGATAGCTATTCGGCTGTGTACCAAAAAAGTGATGTCCATGTATGTCGATTATACCCGGGATCACGTACAGGTTTGTTGCATCGATGACCGCCTTCGCCTCCTTGTTGATCCTGGCGGCCACTTCAGAGATCTTGCCGCCGATGATGGCCACATCCATCACTGCGTCGATATTGTTCCTGGGATCGATCACGTGCCCGTTTCGAATGAGCAGATCAATTGGTTGTCCGCTTACTAACGCAGAAGGGACGCTGATGCAAACGGTTAGAAGAAAACGGAGGAGGGTTTTCATCAGGTGATTGGTTTGTGAATGGCCAGACAACGCTAACGAACCACGATTCAGATCTTCACAATTTCTCCCTTAGAATACGATTTTTGCAAGACAAATTCAAGAGTATTTGGCAGACTGAAAACCCCCGCATGCAGACAGCTTCGGCTGGTTTGTATAATAGATTTTCCAGATCCCTCCTCCTCCCATTCTTTTGTGAAATGAATTCAAACACAAATATCGCAATCATCGCGGACGCATTAGCAGAACGACACCCAATGACCTCACTGCGGAAGACTTCGCTGGTTGCGGATGCGCTCTATCTCCTCACCTTTATCTGGGCGCTGGCCGCAATTCCGGTCGCGCTATTCGAGTTTTCCCTGGGCGTCTGGTTGGTAGTCAAGGGCTTCAAGCCTTTGCATATTACAGGGGATATGTGACGCAATTCCAATCAAAATTCTTTCTCTATCAAAAGGTATCTTTTCCCGAAAATGCAGTTGTAAGGAAAACAAAACGATGAAAATCTGCATACTAATCGCAATTGCACTCTCCCTTCTCGCCTGTGGCGGCGCTGAACTTACCCCGATCGAGGACACTCCGGACAGCACCATTCACATGGCCGGAAATGCCGGCGTCGGCAGCTATTGGAAAAACAGCGTGCGCACGGAGCTGAGCAACCAGGGAGTAGTCAACTCCATGGTTGTTGATGGAGACTCAGTTTTTATTGGCGGTTGGACTTCAGGTGGAGACGTGGTTTGGAAAAACGGTAACCAAACAGTTGTCGACTCCGACCACTCCGGAGGCCTCACTTTAGTTGCTGCACGCAACAACAACTTGTTTGGTGTATGGTACGAGTCCACAGGTTGGGTCTTATTCAAAAACGGTACCACCACACCTATCAACCAAACCGGCGCGCCAACGGCGATGGGTGTACTTGGAGATGAAGTGTACCTCGCCGGATCATTAAAAGGAAATGAGTACCCATGGAACTCATCGTCATTTTACTACCTCGACACTTATGCTCAAACCTGGAGAAATGAACAGGTGATCTTCACGGAAACCGTATATTCTAATGCGCAATCGATATTTATTCATAACAATGACATCTACATGGGTGGACATCGCAATCACTACCCGTCTCTTGATCGCATTGCTTGTTATTGGAAAAACGGAGAGCGCATTGAATTGACCAGAGACGACCAGGATGCAGAAGTGAGGGGATTATTCGTTACCGACGAACATGTTTATGCGACGGGGATGATTGACGGTGAAGCTGTGTATTGGATAGATGGTGCCCCCACGTATATATCGAACGGAGCCGCGAGCTCAATTGCCAATTCCATATCTGTATTGGGAACCGACGTTTATGTTGGAGGACGAGTTGACAAGTTTCCATCTGTTTGGAAAAATGGCATAAGGCAAACTCTACCAGATCAGGAGAAGCAAGGTGAGATTAAAGTTGTGGTCGCTGTTGCGAATTGAGTCTCTGATTTTACAACCCGACGGATCGCTCATGAAATTTCAACACACTTAGCCGCAAACCCATCATAATCTCGTGCGTTGAAAAGTTCACGTCGGCAGCTGGACCTGTTGGTAACTCGAAAACATAACCCACCACGAACATATCTTTAATCAATGCCTGGGTAAGGAGGCCAAATGTGCTGAAGTTCCTTGTCAAAAGCCCAACCTGATAGTTGTTTTTGATCAGCAATGACGCATTCAGGTCCATCGACAACGGTGCACCCTTTACCCATTTGAGTAGCGTCGATGGCTTGAAACGAAGATGCTCGGTTAGAGAAAAGTCATACGATCCACTAAGGTAGTAGTGCTGCGTGTACAGCGAATACTGTGCGCCTTGGGCAGAGAAACCACTTTTAAGCATGCGGGGCACAGAAACACCCACAAGAAAACGGTCGCCTTTCAATACAGCACCAAAGCCGAGTCCCGGTTTTGCCTCGTTGTAAGTACCCTGGAACAGAGGGTCGGTATTGTCATAAGGAGAAACCTTCGAATTATCGATATGGAAGTTGGCGACACCGGCCTGCAATCCGAAAGACAGGACCGTTGTGCTCGTCATATGGATCTGGTAGCTGTAAATCGCTAACGCTTCCGTAACTGTGCTGGCGCCCATCCGGTCTGATACAACCATGACACCCGCTCCCATCTTATCATAAATCAACGGCATGCGGCCATTCACATTGATCGTCTTCGGACTGCCCTCCAGGCCATTCCATTGATTGCGATAACTCAACGCTACGTTCAGATTGTTACTTAGTCCGGCATACGCAGGATTGAGCACGAATGGATTATTGGCGTACTGTGCATACAACGGATCGCGTTGCGCATTCACCGTTACCGCGATCAGTGAAGTCAGAAAGAGTAGTACAATTGGTCGTGTGTTGATCATGGCTGTTAGTATCTCAGTTCCAGAAACCCGGCCAGACTCTTGCGCCCGCCTTCAAATTGCACACTATAATAATAAGTGCCCGATGGCAGTTTATTGCCGCTGTTCGAGAATCCTTTGAAAGCGCGGTCGTTGTTGTTGTAGTCGGAGACAGAGAACACTTTGTCTCCCCATCGATTGAATATCGTTACTGTGTTGACCTTCGTGTCGGGCAGCAGCTCGATGTACTGAAGACGGAATATCGGATTCTGCCCGTCGGGAGAAACCGCGTTGAAAACAACTACTGCTCCGGCTACAGTAATACTGAGCGATTGCTGCGAACAACGCCCATTTACGTCGCACGCTTCTATAATGATTGTCTCTGTCCCAGTAAATTCATTTCCGGAGTAGTCGATCGTCAGTACACCTCCGCTGATTGTGGCAGTTGCACCGCTGCCGGGTGGCGTCACAATCTGTAACGTCGACAAGTCGAGATTTGCTGTAGTAATAAGTGGTATCAGGTTGATCGACACAATACCGCCAACCTGTGTGGTAAGCGTCCCGGGCGTAATCACCGGTGGCTGACAAACATCGATCGTCGCCGTTGCCGGTGTGCGTATGCTTTCGCAACTGCCATCCAACAGGGAAACGTAATAGAGAGTTGTGGCTGTGATAACCGGCGTCGTGTATGTGCTGTTGACCTGGCCCGCGATCGGTGTCCCGCCTGTTGCTTGCGTATACCACCGATATTGTCCGTTACTTCCTCCAGTCGCTGTAAGCGAGATGGCATTTTGCGGACATGCGTGATCGCCTTGCACCGTGGGTGGCGTTACTGTTTGTACGGTGAGCTCAGCGGCATCGGAGTATACTGTTGCAGCCAGTGCACTACCAATTTCACATCGATAAAAACGGGCGCCGAAACCGCCTGTGGTACTCACCGTCAGCATGCTCGTCGTAACGTCGGAATATCCGCTGCCATCGGAAATGTTGGCGAATGGCCCCGCGTTAGTGGTTGATGATTGCCATTGATAAGTGATGCCGATGTCGCCTGATGCTGTTACGCTGAAAGTGGCATTCGTCCCGGCACAGGCATCAGCGGCCACAGGTTGACTGTCAACAACCAATACGGGCACCGTTACGGTGAAGTCGGTGGCACTTGTTGCGGTGTTTCCTGAAACGGTTACTGTGATGGGTCCTGTAGTGGCGCCAGCGGGTACTATTGTCGTGATTGAAGTATGGGTGCTGGAGGTAACGGCAGCGGTAATACCATTGAATTCAACAAAGTTACTCCCTGGTGTAGCGCTGAAATTGGTTCCCGTGATTGTCACAACCGAACCCACATGGCCTTCAATAGGATTGAAACTTGTGATCGTTGGCAATGGTGCACCGGTTACTTCGAATTCATCGTCACTCATTGCATTGTTCAGGCCTACGCCGACCGTTATCAAACCCGTGTTGGCCCCGATAGGCACAGTAGTGGTAATGGAAGTTGTGCTGCTTGCCGTTACGTCGGCCACCGTGCCGTTGAACATGACCACGTTCTCTGAAGGCGTTGAACCGAAATTGGTTCCGGTAATGATCACCTGGATGCCGACCAGGCCTGAACCAGGTGTAAAACTGGTTATTGTTGGTGGAGGCGGTGTGACAATGAAATCAAAATCCGTTGTGTTGCCATCACTGTTTACTCGTACGGTAATTGGTCCGGTAATAGCACCAACCGGTACGGATGTCGTGATCGTTGTACTTGTGCTCGCTGTGACGATTGCCGCTACCCCATTGAAGTCGACGATATTGGTTGCCGGTGTTGTACTGAAACCTGTGCCGGTGAGAACAACGGCGAGCCCTTCCCAACCATGCAGTGGATCGACGTCCGTGATTTTAACCGACGGTCCGGTAACCGTGAAAGTACCGGTACTTGTCGCGGTGTTTGCTCCTACGGTAACAGTGATTGTTCCGGTTGTAGCGCCAGCCGGTACCGTTGTGGTGATCGATGTTGCTGTACTCGCCGTCACTACTGCTTGTGTACTATTAAAGCGCACCGTGTTTCCCGATGGCGATAAACTGAAGTTGGTACCGGTGATTGTCACGGTCGTGCTCACCGGCCCGGTTGTTGGCGTGAAGCTCGTAACTGTTGGCGGTGGAAGCACTGCGGCATTATTGCCGAACCAGGTGAGCTTGTTATCCACGTTGGAGATCGCCACCAGGTCGATCTTCCCATCTCCGTTGAAGTCGCCTGCCTTCACGATTGCCGGGCCATCGAGTGTATTAGATACTGCGGCGGAGGTAAAGTTTGCACCGGCTTCGTTGAGCCTGTTCCTGAACCAGAACAATGCGTCCGTTGATGGACTTGCTGCGATCACATCCAGGTCATTGTCGCCATCGAGATCGGCAGTGGCAATCCAACGCGCCTGGCCACTGCTTGGAAATGTACCGACCGTTCGTTGCGGCGCGAAGTCCGCAGCAACAGTGGTCAGATCGTTCGGATACCAAAGCAACGTAGTACTGGACATACCCGATAAGACGTCCAGGTCGCCGTCACCGTCAAGATCGACAGCGTCCATGTACACTGCCACAGAAACAGAAAAATTAGTTGTATTGAAACCCAGATAGCCATCGTTAAGAAAGTACTGGTGACCGCCTCCACCTCTTAGAAGATCGATGTCGCCGTCATTGTCCAGGTCGCCGGCGCCCAGCATGATCGCTGTTCCAGGAGCGGTAACATTCGCGCCGGATTCAAACCTGTCGCAATTCCGGTGCTGCCATTCTTCGTTGTTGTATGCATCTTCGAGTCCATCCCGGTCAATATCGCCCACGAAAAAATTCGGGGTCACTGTATTACCGGGGTTGTAAAGAATCTGCATGGAAGAAAAATTCTGATTGCCATCGTTCATGTAAACTTCCGATGGTCCGCTTACACCGACCAGGATATCAAGGAAACCATCACTGTTAAAATCAGTGATTCGTGTTCCCGATATTATACCTGTAGACGGGATAGTGATCGACGTGAAATTGCCGGCACCATCGTTGCGATGCCACAGGAGTTGGGAGGCGGTACACGTGACAAGATCCAGGTCTCCGTCTCTGTCGATGTCGGCAACATCCAATCCCACCGGTG
Organism: Cyclobacteriaceae bacterium; assembly: GCA_035318625.1. Classification (GTDB taxonomy): domain Bacteria; phylum Bacteroidota; class Bacteroidia; order Cytophagales; family Cyclobacteriaceae; genus ELB16-189. The sequence continues at coordinate 1,448,746 of DATHEL010000004.1, read as the reverse complement.
TCGCCGCGTGGGTCATGACCGGGTTCAGAGTAAAAGTTGGTGCTCCGGCGACAGTGACTTTTATTCTGAAATCGAAACCGTGTGTACGTCCTGGCCGGTGACCTGTGTTGCTCCTGATCCGGTCGGTTACTGCGACGGCTACTTCTTCGCCCGGCCGGAAGTCGACCGTCGGGTCGAACGTGATGGTATTACCGGACACACTATAATTTCCGGCTATAATTCCCCTGCTCCGCGTTGTTACTTTCAACGTCGTGTTGTTCAAGCTTGTGGCATCGATCGGCTGATCGAACGTGACAGTGATATTCGTATTGGCGTCGGCGCTTCGTTGACCATTGGCCGGCGTGGCCCCCGTTACGCTCATGAACGTTCCGTTCTCGTGCCAAACGATTCTTTTCTGCAATGTGGATAACGTGAGGATATCAAGGTCACCATCGTTGTCCATATCACCATAGTGAATGGCAACCGATTCCACCATGCCGGGACTCACCAGGTGTGTGGTGAAATTTTGTGAACCGTCGTTCTCGAACCATCGCGCACTCGCGAGCATGTCCTTATCGCCGTCCGCATCGAAATCCACAACCCGCACCTGGTTCAGTCGGCCGGGCCCGACCCCGGGAACGACTCGTCGTGTAAACGTCTCCGCGCCATCATTTTCATACCACGCGAGATTGCCGGTGCTGCTGTTCGAATTACCGGCAATAATATCCATATCGCCATCATCGTCCAGGTCGGCGGCTGTTAGCCGGGGCCAATCGCTATCAACTGCGACGATATGTTGAATGAATGTTTCTGTTCCATCATTTTCAAACCACATCACACTCTCGTTATTTCGAACGAAGGCCAATACATCCATATGTCCATCACTATTGATGTCGGCCATCGAAACAGCGGTCTCAGAACCCAATGAAGGCGAAACCGATCCGACAGGCCGGGAAGTAAATAAACCAGTGCCATTATTCAGGTACGCTGCGATGTTGGCACCCAAAAGACCTGCAACAACATCTATATCGCCATCACCATCGAGATCGCCACCGGTTACCGCGCCACTCCAGGTGGAAGCTGAGATAAGGTTGTCTATGTCGACACCGGTTGCACCGTCGTTCCTGTGCCAGTCGATCCCGGAATTGTTTGCACCCACGCTAAGTCCATCAAGATCGCCGTCGCCATCCAGATCGTGAAACTCTACGTTACGATGCGCGCCGAATGCCTGCGAGCAGTAAGTCTGGTCGCCATTATTAACATAGAGGTAGGCCAGGTCGCGGATAGCCGCCCCATTAGCGTTACCGATGTCAAGGTCACCATCTCCATCAAAATCAAGCGCGACGATGTCATTTGGTATAAGTCCGTTGTCGAAGGTGACGAGCCTTTCGGCGAAGGTAAACGGCCCGACCTGTGGTGTACCGGCGGTAGCCGAAAACGAAAACACATATCCGTGGGCAAGGTTAAGACCACCTTGACTTAACAGTGAGCGACTGATCGTAACAGAAATTTGTTCACCTAGTTTAAAATTCGTTGCCGGGTCGAAAGTCAATGTGTTTGTGCCCCCACCACTCCAGGTACCTGTGATCAATGGCGATTGTGTGCCGCGCACGATGAGATTAGAGTTGAGGACCGTGGATGCGTCAATCGGGTTGTTGAAAGTGATGCTCACATTGCTGTTAGAAGGTATGTATGCAGCATTGATCGCGGGGGTTGTAGATACAATACTTAGACCAGCAGCCGCAATGGTCATTATTCCACTGCTACGCGTTTGCGCCAGGCAGTTCGCACTCACGCGTATTTTCCCGCTTACTGTGCCGCTTGCAATCGTGGCGACCAGGCGCGTAGTGGTGGGAGATGTAACCGTCGCCTGTGTGTTGGCCACGAATACATCACTGTTTCCTGCATGGAAGTTGGAACCGTTGAGCGTCACCACCGTACCTATACCGCCGGTTGTTGGTGTGAAAGAGGTAATAACAGGATCGGTTGGAAGAGCCGTCGTGCGAACCTTTTGGATAAATGCGTTGGAGACGTTTCCCGTAAGCGTATTGGTACAGGAACCTGATATGAAATCGAAATCCAGGGTGGCAGCAAATCTCGCATTCACGAATAGATTCCCGCCGGCATCTCTTATCAGGTCATGCGCATCCGCATCATTGATCACTATTCCGCCTTCGTTCACCGCCCAGTCCATGTTTCCGCTACCATCGTACCGTGCCATGAAAATATTCGGACCGGCTCCTGTCGCCACAAGGTTGAAAGTTGCAGCCGTCAGATCGAAATCCACGGTACCGTTGAAGTAACCTGAAGCAATAACTCCAGATCCATCGCGTACCAGCGCATTGCCCACACTCATCGTAGCATTACCCTGCGTAATAGCCCATGCAAGATTGCCGGCCGCAGTGATCTTGCTCAGATAATAGTTATCGACAGCGGGTCCGGCACCGGTGAGATTGAATGTGCCTCCGTTGGGATCGAAGTCGGCAGTTCCATTGAATTTGCCCGTAAAGTATACGTCGTTGCTCGCGTCGATTACCATGTCCTGTACTTCGAAAGTATTGGCGTTGCCAAAACTTTTCGCCCACACAAATGCACCGGTGTTGTCGAGCTTCGAAATAAACACATCGTTGGCAGGCGCTACCGCGGGGATGTTGAAGATGCCACCGTTGGGATCAAAATCCACCGTGCCCGAAAACGCACCTGCTGTGTAAACATTGTCCGCAGCATCAGCAGCGATAGCAACACCCATGTCTTGTGTGGCATTGCCGATTGCCTTCGCCCAAACGAAGACGCCGTTGTTATCCAGTTTCAGAACGAATGCATCTTCTGCACCGAGTGACGCCATGGTTGTCGAAGTGACTGCATCGGGGTTGAAGTCCACCGTCGATTGAAAGTATCCTGTGATGAGCAGGTTGCCGGAAGGATCCTGGGTAATGGATCTCGGCGCCACAGAACCCGCATCGCCACCGATCGATTTTGCCCAGACAAAATTTCCGGCCGCATCGAGCTTTACAATGAAGCCTTCGGTCTGTAATCCCGGATCGAGGTCCGACACGCCTGCACCCGGATCGAAGTCGACAACACCACTCGAAAACTCTCCTATAACATAGTGGTCACCATCGGCTTCCGTATAAATGGCATAAGGCACCTGATTGTTGGCCGCCCCGATCGACCTCACCCAAACGTACAAGCCGTTCGCATCGAGTTTGAGTATGTAGATGTCGCTACCTCCCTGCGTACCAACATTAACTACTGTTGCCGAGGGATCGAAATCGGTAGTACCGCTGAATACACCTGTACTGTAAGTACTCCCTGTAGCGTCGCTACCAATACCTCTCGGTAATTCAGTAGTACCGGTCGTTTTCTTTGCCCAAACATGGTTGGGATACTGTGCAGAAGCAGAAAAGAAAAGGCTCCAGCAGATTAAGATCAAAGCACACGTACGAGGTATCAGGTATTTAAATTGCATTCCCCAAATCTGGCGAAACAATCAGATACCGTGAATCGCATATTCATGCGATGGCAGTTCGGATTTATACTACCATTCAACCCAATCGCCTTTCGGATGTACCCAGGTGCTAGAGGCAGGTTTCGCGGCAAACATATTGTACAATCCTGAATTTTGAAATTCCGGGCTCATATAGTGCTTCATCATGCCATCAGCGTTCATCCAAACGTCAACACCGAGAACTTCCAGCGCTTCAGGCGAGCCTGGCGCCGCAGCCCTCACGTAAAAATCATGCGATAGGATGCCGGCAGCCCGTGCAGTGCTGACCAATGGTTCGTTGGCCGTGTTATGGATCGCTTCCGCATCCGCCATTGACTTAACCTTCCCGCGCACCAAACCGATGACCCTTTCGTTCTTTCCCGTTGGCGCCGGGAACTGGTAGTTAAAGAAGCTTTCCAGTTTGCTCCATACGGCGGGCTCACGCGAGGCGAACATCAGCCCGGCTCCCGCCAGTACCTGCGCGTCACTGAAGAATTTGTTCATTCCGTCAAGGCTGTTCCAGATGTCCAGGAATAAGAGGTCGCCTTTAAAAGCTGTGGCAGCGTCGAGTGGCATATAGGTCATGTGGCTCATATCGCCAAGCGCCTTCGCGCCCGCTACACCTGCGGGATGACCCGCCGTTTCATTGTGAAGCTTGCAAGTGGCTTCGATGCTTTCCGGGATAACCTTGCCCATGATCGTGAGCAGGTTGAACGTCGTTTTCTGTTTCATAGGGTTTGTTTTGACAATGATGTCTTTGTATAACAATCCTATGACAGGCGGGCAAGAGACAATAGGACGAGGATAGGGATATATTTTTTGAGAAGTCCCACAAAAACACGCTGCCTGGCGTTAACACCGAAAATTGAAACCCAGTTGAATCAAATCGTCAATATTTATTAACAAGTATATACATTTTGATCCACCGAAAATCCATGAGGTTCGGCCTGCTCAGACGTAGAATATCCAGGCAGGTGGGCCTATATCTGGGCTGAAAAGAAGTAAGTGAAAACGCCCGTACTCTTAACGCTTATCCTTAGCTAGTTGACGTTCATGTTAATTCTTCAAAAATCATTTTCGCGATAAAGTTTTCAACAGATCTTCTAAGGTTTTCATCGTCAAAGTAAATCCTTCCTGGAACCCCATTTCAATCATCTTCTCCATGCGGGCGAGGGACTCATTTTTAATAGTGATACTGACTGTTGTCCTTTCGTTTTGTCCGCTGAAATTAAAATCCCAATCAGAACCCGGCAATTCAAGTTTCTCATCTTTGTCAGCAAAAGCATTAAAGAACTTAAAGTTTGTCTTTGGAGTGATCGAGGTATATTTCTGAACTGCCCAACGCTCTGGTCCTTCCGGGCCTACCATCGCATAAAATCTTCGTCCACCTACTTTAAAGTCCATAACCTTTGTTCTTGATGCCCACGGTTTTGGCGCCCACCATTGGTCAAGAATTTCCGGTTTCGTGTAGGCGTCCCAAACCAGCGAAAGATTTGCATCAAATTCTCTTTTTATGAATACCGTTTTTGCCGGTTTGTCAACGGTAAAATCAAATAGTAAATTGTTTTTCATTTCTTTAATTTTTTCATTGTTGATAATACTTTGTCAAGCTGATTAAAACGTTGTTCCCAAATTATTCTGAATTGGTGTAGCCATTTATCTATCTCCTTCATTTTTTGAATTTCAAGGGAGTAATAGATTTCCCGCCCCTTGTGCTCCTGTTTTACCATTTCACATTCTGTCAGTATCCGCAGATGTTTGGAAACGGCTTGTCTTGTGGAGTCGAAATGTTCGGCAATGGCATTGGGCGTCATTGACTGTAATGCTATCAATGTAATAATCGCTCGCCTTGTCGGGTCAGCTATGGCCTGAAAAGTATCTCTTCTCATAATTAATTGCGTTTATAGATCAAAAATTCTCATCCTGCCCTTCTGAATATGAAACTAATCAGTTGCAAACATATGTGCAACTTATCGGTTTCGCAAATTTTTTGTTAGATAGTTGAATTCCAAGCCCTCGCAGCCGTACCGGCGCCCCGAAATCCGTCCTGGCCATCGAAAAAAATAAAATAATTTGTCCCATCGCTGCCACCCAAATTGTCATTGGGGCATATCAACTAAACAATCATTTTATGAAACTACCCAAACTGGTTCTTTTTGCGGTCGCCATTGTCGCTATGAGCTTCAATGACGCCGGCACAGAATTGACGGATGCAGAAAGAAAATATGCATCACAGCTTCTACAAGACACCGAAGAAAATCTCCTTAAGAAAGTAAAAGGGCTTTCCCCGGAACAACTCAAGTTCAAACCAAGCGCAGACAGCTGGTCTGTAGCCGAATGTGTCGAGCACATTGCAATATCTGAGAACAGTTTGTTTGGAATGGCCCAAGCGTCGCTGCAGCAGCCTGCCGACCCATCGGTATCGAAGGATGTAAAAATGACGGATGATAATGTCGTAAAGGCGATCTCTGATCGTACCACGAAAATCAAGACTCAGGATGCATTCGTGCCGACGGGAAAATTCGGAAATTTTGAGGCTACTCTCGGTGAATTCAAAACTAAGCGGGATGGCAACATCAAGTATATCAATACAACGTCAGACGACTTAAGAAATCATTATAATGATTTTCCATTCGGCAAGGTAGATGCTTATCAAACGATCCTGTTTATGGCAGGTCACACCAAACGCCATACAGATCAAATTGAAGAGGTCATGAAAAATCCTGGTTTCCCTAAAAAAGGAAAGTAGGCTTCAACAGGAATATTAAGGCAGAGCTTTCTCCTTAAATGGAAAAAGGTTCTGCCTTCCTTTCAATCTATATTTTTTAGTCTCCTCTCCCCTCCGAAGTAGACAAAATTCCACACTCTTGATCCGGTCGGATTTTTCTCGAGCGGTTTTTTTTGAAACTACTTACTCTATTCGAAGGGTTTTATGGCTGGCTATTCAATCAGTGCAAATGCCACATACTTGTCTCCCGATCTTTGCTTTAACTTTCCCCCGCCGCATGCAATAACTATGTACTGTTTGTTATTTACAGAATACGTGGCTGGCGTGGCAAAACCTGCGGCAGGCAACTTTGCTTCCCACAACTGCCGGCCTGTTCGCGTGTCAAACGCGCGGAATTTTTCATCTTTCGTTGCCGCTATAAAAAGAAGACCACTTTCAGTTACCAAGGGGCCACCATAATTATCTGTGCCCGTAAGCGGAATTCCTTTGTCTGTTAATTCCTTGTATTCCCCAAGTGGAACTTCCCATAAATGCTCGCCACTGTTTAGATCAATGGCTGTGAGCAGTCCCCAGGGTGGACGACTCACGGGGTAACCTTCGTCGTCGAACCATCGATTATACCCTGTGTGAATATAAGGACTTGTGGATAGGACCTCCTCCTTCGAAATGTGATCGTCTACATCTTCAAGAACATAACGCGAAATAGCGGCGAGTTGGTCATCGGACAAATGCGAAAAAGAGGGCATCATGCCACGGCCACTTTTGACGATGCCTTTCATTTGCGTAATTGTGTACCTGGAAGATAAACCGATGAGCGAGGGGTAACTTCCATCCGCATTTCCTTTTCTGTCTGCCCGATGACAACTGGCACAGTCGTTCCTATACAGTGTCGAAGCTGTTATCTGCGGTGATGACGATTTAGCTTCCCTTTTGACGAGCGTTGTAAAACATGGTATCTGCTTCGACGGAATATATATAATCCCTTGTGGATCCGTAGCCGCGCCGCCCCATTGTGCACCACCGTCCGTTCCGGGAAAGAAAATTGTCATGTCACCGGTAACTGGAATGTATGGCTCTCCAGTCCTGGCTTTTTGCAATTGTTCACGGATCTCCTCGTAGTTTGATGCCGAAGCATTAATATCCCCGACGTTAAAGGCTTGTCTGTTAAAGGGTTTTGGTTTTAAGGGAAAAGGCTGCGTTTGACTGTATTCTTCATCAGGAATACCATCGGTACGAACCGGACGTTCCTCAATTGGAAAGAGTGGTTCGCCGGTGACGCGATTGAATACAAATATGTAACCCTGTTTAGTAAGTTGTGCTACCGCATCGATCTTTTTACCCTCATGAACAACGGTCAGTAAGTTGGGAACAGCCGGCGGATCGCGATCCCATAGATCATGATGTACAAACTGAAAATGCCAAAGCCTTTTACCGGTGTTGGCATCCAGTGCAATCAGGCAGTTAGAAAAGAGATTGTTGCCTTTGCGATTACCTCCATAAAAATCGTAGGCGGCAGAACCAGTAGGTGCATAGACGATACCACGTTCTCTGTCTATTGCCATGCCAGCCCACGCATTAGCACCACCGATCCTTGAGCGTGGATTATCAATCTTCCACGAATCACGACCAAATTCTTCATCAGCCGGAATAGTTCGGAATGTCCACACGAGGCTGCCGCTATAAACATCAAAGGCTCGTATATCACCGAGCAAAGCGCTTTCGTCTTCATTTACGCGCGTGCCGGTAATAATCAAATTCTTGTAGATCGTGTTGGGCGTGTTGGAGCTGATATAACTTCCGGCACCGGGGCGATCAACACCCGTTCTCAGGTCGATACGACCATCACTTCCAAAAGCGCTGTTCAGTTTTCCGTTTTTCGCGTTGATACAGTATAGCCAATGTCCTCCACCCCAGAATATGAATTCATTGTTATTGTCGGCATAGTAAGTAACTCCGCGGCTCGTGGTCCCATCGTTATCGCCAATGTTTGTCTTCCATAATTCGGCTCCTGTTTCAGCATTAACAGCAAATACCTGGTTCACTGCCGATACACCATACATTACTCCATTGATGATGATAGGATTGCACTGCATCTGTGTGCCGGTTAACATGCTGTCGGTTCCAACCGAAGAATAAGTCCAGGCTACCTTCAGCATCGATAAATTCTTAGCGGATATCTGATCCAGCGGCGAGTAGTGACTGCGTGAGGCATCTCCATGGTATTCCGGCCAATCCGTATTGCCGGATTTGCAACAGGACAGCCCGGACACTATACCTATTAGTAGTAATTGTAAGACTCCTTTTCCCATCGCAGAAATATACACATCCCGTCCGACTCATTTTTTGCATTTTCCGACGGTTTGTTTTCCGGTGACTATGATACTGAAAGTTTCAAGGTACCGCGATTCTATGCCTATGATGATTTTCATGAATTCGGAATAAAAATCGGGATGCTAGGGGATCGTCTCTATCTTCCCGCCATAATCGGAAAACTCACCTGAAATAACACCCCATCCCTCATTGCAAAATCCGGCTTCGTTTTCGTAAGGTAACTCTGGCAGGAAATTGTGTTCTGTATGGAGATCCGGTCGTTGAGTCTGATCGGAGGAAAGTTGACCGAAAGAGACGCCGATGTACTTAATTCACCTGTGCTGAAGACCACGCGTTCCCAAACAAACAGATCAATCTTAAATCCACTTTGTTCATAGCTCAGCACAAATCGGTTCGCCAGTTTAGCCGAGACACTGAGATCGAAGAAGAGCGCAGTGTTCTCCAGCTTGAACCGATCGTTGACCGTCCAGTATGCAACACACGCTGTATAATAGTCCGAATCCTTGTCCCGGAATCCGGATGTCTGCGAAAAAAGATAGCCCGCAAAGAAACGCAGTTTGAAGTTTGGACTGAACTGAATCTTCTTGAAAATACCCGGCTGTAAATAATTAATGATCGAATGTGGGTCTTTCAGGTCCTGTGATTTGAATAGAAAGAAACCGAATATCCTGTCCTCATAGAAGACATTCACATCGACATTAACATTTTTGTTAATGTAAGCGCCCGTAAATGGAAAATATCCCCCGGAATTCAATCGTGGCGTGATGATGAGTGTCCTGGTGGAGACGGAATCGGATTTCTGTGCTATCGCCGTGTGTGTAAACATCGCAACACCACAAATGGTAAGCACAGCAACCCATAACTGCCTGGTCAGTCCTATCATATCAGTTTACCCTTCTCTGTTCTTCGGTCGAACCCGACTTGATCTTCACAGACCTAAGCCCGTCGTTGCCTATGTTCCGAGAATAGGTCAGACGGATATACTGGTTATGCCAATCGTACCGTATGTTGGATGTAAGATTCTCCGTGGGCCTATTCGTTGCAATCCTCCAGACATTAGTATACAGAATGTCATCCATCGATAGCTTCAATGTTCCCTTCTCTCCGAATTTCTTTTGGACGCCCGCGTTAAGTGATCCGTAAGGGAGAAATTCAGATATCCCATAGATCGACTTCGATTGGTAAAATCCCGAGACCTCGATCGTTATATCCTTCGGGAGCTTGATGATGTTGGTTGCATTCATATTTAAGCTCCAAAGATCCAGTGAAATGTTTTGTGTCAGATGTTCCGTCCGGCCTTCCTGGTGTTGGAGCGTGATCGTGCTCTGAATATCCCACCATGGACAAACGTTGAACGACCACATGTTCGAAAGCGACAGTGTATTCAGGTACGCCAGATTCTGCGACCGGAATATCAGGCTGTTGGATTGGGTATCATTCTCGGGCTGGAAAAGATTGATGATTTCTTTCCTGGTGTGGTTGTATTGAAGATTGGCGCTCCATTGCCGGTTGTGATATTCGAGCCGTACGGCGTCCGAAAGAGCCGGCCATAGCGATGTGTTTCCCGCTGAGAAAATATTCGGACTCCAGAAAAAGACGAACGGCGCAATGTCGTTGTAGGTCGGTCGTGTTATCCTCCGCGAATAAGAGAATTGTAGGTCCACTTCTTTGGCAAGATTTCGTTTCAACGAGAGACCCGGAAAAAGGTACCCATACTTTCTGTCGATCAGATTTTGTTGTTGCGGTGTTCCGATCGACGTGTGTGTGTATTCATATCGCAAGCCCGTATTAATTTGCCAATGTCCTGCCGCATGCCAGGTGGTGGCGATGTAGGCAGCGCCAATGACTTCGCGCAGATTTGAATAGGACGTAAAAACGGGATCTATCATCCATTCGCCATTAATCATCGTCCGGACAAGCACGTCATTAGTGAGTGCCGAAGTTACGCCCTTCCCCCCCGTCTCAATTGTAAAAGACGGGGATGCTGCGAACCGATAATCTGCTTTTGCGACCAGTGTTCGGATCGGCGTGTCTTTGTCGAGGTCGATCATCGATGACCCAAAACCGTCGCCCGGTTGGTAATTTGCGATGTTGTCGTAGAAAGACGGGTTCTTATTGCGGTAGTAAAGATAGTCGACATAGACACTGAGCTCCGACTTCTCATTGAACGTTGACTGCAATCCGATCGAAGCGGTGGCGCTTTGCCAGACATTCGACTCATGGATGTTCATCTCTGTCAAAACGGTCGAATCGGGCGAAACTCTGCTTATATCGTTGGTGAGTGCGTTCAATTCCCAATCCCTGCTGTAACCGGTGACCAAAACATCCAGCAACAAATTTTTACTGAACCTCCATTCGACACCCGTATTTATATTATGCTGGTGCGTGATATTTTTCCGATGGCTATGATTCACTACCGACTGAGTGAAGCCAGGCACGCTTGTGCGCTTTTCGAGGTCCATCGTATGGAGGTTGTGTGTCCTGACGAAAGAGTAGTCGGCATAGAATGCAAGTTTCGCGGTACGATGATTTATGTTGAAGTTCCCGCCGACTGTTTCAGCCCATTTGTAACCCGCTGTAAGTCCGATGGATCCATTCGTTCCGTACTCGGCATTTTCCTTGGTTATGATGTGAATGATGCCCGCATTGCCTTCGGCGTCGTATTTTGAGGATGGCGCCGTAATGATCTCGATCCTGTCGACGTTGGAAGCGCTCATGCCGCTGAGCATTTGCACAACTACATCGGAGGGCAGTTGCGTGACCTTTCCGTTGATCATGACACGAACGCCACTCTTGCCGTTTACACTGATACCGCTACCCTGAGGGTTTACAAGCACGCCGGGTGATTTCTGAAGTACCTCCAGGACAGAATTCCCCGAAGACGTAACGCTGCTTTGTACATTGATCACAATTCTGTCGGCCTGTTGTTCGAACAAAGGTTTCTCTGCACGTATGATCACCTCGCCCAGCTTGGTTGTTTCCTCCGAAAGGTGTATGCCGGAGAGTGTGACATCCTGGTTCTCCAAAACTATATCGTTCGATCGATACCTTGCGTATCCTATCATGGATACGTGAATGGTATACGTTCCGCTTTCGATGTTGTCAAAGACGAATTGACCGGCATTGCTGGAAACCATTCCCTTAACCAGTACCGAGTCGTGCGCCTGAAGCACCAATACTGTCGCGCCCGGCAATGGATGCTCTCCATCGGTTACTATTCCCTTGATCGAAGACTGTGCGGCAGAGGTAATTGCGAGTGAACAGAGGAATAAGATGAAAAGCCAGGTGTGCATGCCCGGCTTTTCAGTAACCCACCATCTATTGGCGCTCATCTGACAGACTCGCTTCTTTCTGTTTTTTCACTTTCGTAAACGGTATCAGCATCGGCGCCGAGCGCTGATAGTCCTGGTATTTCGTTCCGAAATGTTTCACCAGGTCGTTCTCTTCGAACTGGATCGCTACAAGCATGTAACCGGTGGTCATGACTGCAAAGAACAGGTGCGCAGCCGTCATCGTCGGCGCCGCCCAGAATGCGATCATAAAGCCGAGATACAACGGATGACGCACATACTTATAGTAAAGCGGCGTGCGGAACGGGAGGTGTTCATATTTTCTGCCCGTGAAGTAGAGCCATACTTGCCGTAATCCGAAGAGATCGAAGTGGTTGATCAGGAATGTAGTGACGAGGACGATACCGAAGCCGAAAAGGCAAAGGGCCGTCAGGATCGCCCGTGTGGATTCGGATTCAATATCCCAGATCACCCCACCCATCGGTTGCCAAAACCAGAAAAGTATCAGAAGACAGATACTGGAAAAAAGAACGTACGTGCTACGTTCGATCGGCTCGGGTACCATCCTGGTCCACCATCGCTTGAATGCCGGCCGGGCCATAATGCTGTGCTGAAGCGCAAACAAGGATAGCAACCCCGCATTTGCGAGTAACGCGAATCCCAGCGGCGAGTCGGGAACACTGTCGATGTTCTTAGGCACAAAGAGTGCGCTAACGAAGCCGACGGCGTAACAAAATGTGGCGAAAAAGATCAGGTAAGCGACAACACCATAGACAAGGAAGAGCGTTTTTTTCATAGGACCGTAGTTTCGTTTTGATGTACGGAACAAAGGTGAGATAGCTGAAAAAAGCGCGATTTAACGCTCGTCGTTAAGACTTTAAACTTTTTTTTAAAGCTTATACTGGGGTTGAATCACTTGTCTGGATGTTCCAAAACGCGCTACATAAAGCCAACTTGCCGCGCGATCTCCTGGAACGCCGGCTCCGGCTTGAGATCGTAAAACTGAGGCTCGGTCATGAGCCAGGGCATTTCCATATCGTGATTGGCGTAGGCTGTCTGCAGCCACTGAATGGCGGACTTCTTTTCTCCAAGCGCCGAATAGATCACTGCGATGAAAAAACTGATGGACGCCTCTTCTTTTCTCTGGATGCGTGCCTTCAACTCCTCGACGATTTCCCGCGCTTTCTGCTGATCGCCGGACCTGGCATAGGCCGCTCCCATCCAGCCAAGCATTCGAGGGTAGCGGATACCCTCCAGGTCGATCGCTTTTTGCAGGTAAACGATCGCGTCTTTGTATCGCTTCATGTTGAGCAGAAGGAAGCCGTGGGCGTCGAGCGTACCATAGTTATTGAACATCTCCAACCTCGATTCCGAAAAGGCGAGAGCATCCGCGAAGCGGTGATTGTAAAAGTACGAGTGAACCATCCGGCTATTTGGATAGTAAGGATCGAGCTCGTTGAGACGTTCGGCCATAACCATCGCTTCGTCGTGTCGCATCACGAAATTCAGGTAGTCGGCGTAAAGGGCAAGAGCGTCGGGGTGATTGGAGACGATCGCCCGTTTATACCATTCCTCCGCGCCCTTGAAGTCCCAGTCATGATACAGAGTATAAAACCCCATCAGCATTTGCGCTTCATCCAGGTCAGGATCGAGTTGCAGCGCCTTGTCGAGGAATGGTTTTCCTTTCTGTAAACCTTCGATAGCGCTGAGCTCCGCTCCGAAGATGGTCGCCAGGCCGACGTAGCTGTTGGCAAGGAAAGCGTATGCTCTCGCATAATTAGAATCGAGTTCGATCGCCTGTGTGAATAACGCGATGGAATTGTGCGTGCCTTTATTCGTGTACGTCCGGTATTCGTAAACTCCTTTCAGATAAAGGTCGTATGCTTTCGGGTTGTCGGTGTCGGCACGTGAGCTGCTCGTTTTTCGTGGTGAAAGCTTGGCGTCAAGCTCGTCGGCCACTTGCTGTGCGATTGCTGTCTGGATGGTGAAGATGTCCTTCAGCTCATGATCGTAGCTTTGCGCCCATACTTGTTCCTGAGTAACGCCGTCGATCAGCCTGACATCGATACGGACGCTGTTCTCGCTCCGCTGAATACTTCCTTCGAGCAACGCGGAGACGGAAAGTTCGCTGGCAATTTCCCGCGCCGACAACGTGCTCTGACGGAATTGCTCAACCGAAGTTCTCGAAATTACTCTGAGGTCGGTCGATTGCGCCAGATTTGTGCGGATCGCTTCAATCACGCCTTCGATAAAATATTCATTGTGATGATCTCCGCTGAGATTCTTGAAAGGGAGAATTGCAATGGACCGGCCGTCGTTATTTACCGCATTGCTCTTTTTGGGAAATGCGAAGTACACGACCGCGATTATTGATAATGCCAATACGCCGGCGGCGATGAAAAAAAGTTTTATTCGAGGCGAACGCGCCGGTGTATCAATGCCAACCGGTACAGGCTCTTCGTTTAGTTCCGCAAGTCTGTTTTTCACCTCACCGGGTGGAAATCCGTAATAGTCTGTGAAACATTTATTGAAATAAGTTGGGCTGCCAAAACCGATGAGTTCGGAAACTTCTGCGGCTGTCAGGCTCCCCACCTTCATAAGCTCCATCCCTTTTTCCAGGCGGTACTCGCGGATGAATTGACTTACAGATTTTCCGGTAGCGAGCGTGAGTTTTCGATGAAGCTGCGAGCGACTCATCCCCATATTCCTGGACAGATCTTCAACGCCAAACTGATCATTGACAAGATTATCGTCAATGTCTTTCATAAGCCTTTTCAGGAGTATGTCGGTAGTATGGTTGCCGCGTTCCATTGCGATCACAATTTACCAGAAGATGAACAATCGCACTTTACAAGACGATATTTCTTCATGAGATTTTTCAACGTCCCGCCTCTTATTACTAAGTTTCAGGTGTGTGGTCTAAAGATCAGCCGTTCGTATGCGCAAAATCAGGATACTGATACTAATTTGAGATTGGAAGACTTAAATGATGAAAGTGAATGGACGTAAATGAAATATACCGGAGACTTTTAAAGCCTTCCGATGCTTTGCTTGCCGATATAGGTAAACTCGACGGCGATATTATCATCCTGGGTGTTGGCGGAAAAATGGGACCGGCCCTCGCCACACTCGCCAAACAGGCGGTCGATATTACCGGCAAAAAGAAAAACATCATCGGCGTAGCACGTTTTTCGGAGCCATCATTGCAAAGTGAGCTGGAACAGATCGGGATCAAAACTTATAGTGCCGATCTGTTGGAAGACGATCAGCTTGACCGTCTGCCCGATGCTCCGAACGTGCTCTACCTCGCCGGTATGAAATTCGGAACAACCGGTAAGGAATCACTTACGTGGGCAATGAACAGTTACCTGCCCGGACGCGTTGCAGAAAAATACCGGCACTCGAAGATCGTTGCCTTTTCTACCGGAAATGTTTACCCATTCACTCCACTGGCTTCGGGCGGTCCGACAGAACAACATCCTGTTGAACCCCTTGGCGAATATGCACAGTCGTGCCTTGGCCGCGAACGTGTGTTTCAATATTTCTCTACCAAAAATCACACGCCCGTTTTGATCTACAGGCTCAATTATGCGAACGATGTCAGCTATGGCGTTCTCCTGGATATCGCACGAGCCGTGAAAGAACGGAAACCGATCGACCTGCGCATGGGCTACGTCAATATCATCTGGCAAGGCGACGCCAACGAGATGGCCATTCGTGCCTTACATCATTGCAGTGTGCCGGCGAAAATTCTCAATATTGCCGGACCCGGGATCTGTTCTGTAAGGTCATTAGCCAAAGAATTCGGTTCGTTGTTCAAAGAAGAGCCCCGGTTCGTCAATGAAGAACAGAGTACAGCCCTTCTCAGCAATGCAGAAGAATCATATCGCCTGTTTGGACCTCCGCAGGTACCTTTGTCGGATATGATCCATTTGATCGCGCGATGGGTAGATGACGATCGGAAAACTTTGCACAAACCGACACATTTCCAGGAAAGGGAGGGTAATTTTTAGCGCATCATAATTGAGAATAATGAAATATCCGGAACCCGATATAAAGATCGATCGGCTTTTACAAGAGGGAACGGTGATACCCGCACATCCGCTCGCCCTGACGAAAGATCTTCAACTGGATGAGCAACGGCAGCGGAGACTGACACAATATTATATAGCCAGCGGGGCCGGAGGCGTTGCCGTCGGGGTTCACACCACGCAATTCAAGATCAGGGATCCTGCCGTAAATCTGTTGGAACCGGTATTGCGGATGGCGGCAGAGGAGATCAAAAAAGCCGCGTTGGAAAGGCTTCGCGGGCCAGGTTGGCCCTTTATAAAAGTAGCAGGGATTGTCGGGCCGACAGACCAGGCGATCCGGGAGGCGAAGCTTGCAGTTCGTTATGGTTATGACCTTGGCCTTCTGAGCATGGGCGGTTTGAAAGATCTTTCGGAAACCGAGCTGGTCGAACGTGCCCGCACTATTGCCGGGATCATTCCCCTGTTTGGATTTTATCTTCAACCTGCCGTGGGTGGAAGATTATTGAGCTATGATTTCTGGCGGGAATTCGCTGAAATTCCAAATGTCTGCGCCATCAAAGTGGCTGCCTTCAACCGCTACCAGACGCTCGACGTTGTTCGTGCAGTGTGTCAATCGTCGCGAAGAGATAAGATCGCGTTGTATACCGGCAACGATGATAATATTGTTGCAGACCTGCTTACACCCTACCGCTTTGTTATTGATGGAAAACAGGTAGAGAAAAAATTTGTGGGTGGCCTTCTCGGGCATTGGGCCGTTTGGACCAACGCCGCTGTCAAGCTCCTGAGTGAGATCAGGTCTGGTGAAAGTGACCGGCAACAAATTCAGGACTTGCTTTCGAAAGGTGTAAATGTTACGGATATGAACGCTGCGATCTTCGATGCCAAAAATTCTTTCCATGGTTGTATTCCGGGAATTCATGAAATATTGCGAAGACAGGGATTGCTGGAGGGAACCTGGTGCCTCAATCCCAACGAAAAGCTTTCGCCGGGACAACTGGAGGAGATCGACCGGGTCTGTCGAAACTATCCCGGGTATGTAGATGATTCTTTTGTCAGTAACTTCCTCCGGCAACAAATCGAATAAGTTTAATCGAATGAACTCTCCCCAGTTAAGCAAAGGTCAATTCCAGGTGGCCGCCACCGGCTTTTTCAGCCTCTTTTCTCTGGTAGGGATCATGTTTTATGGTCTCCCCTTCTTTTATGATTTCTGGCTGACGGAATTTGGTTGGACGCGGGCGACGGTAACGTCGGGAAACGCGATGGGGAAAATTATTGTAGGCCCGATTTTCGGATTCGCGGCCGGCTGGGTAATCGATCGTTTTGGCCCCAGGCGTCTCATGCTCTCGGGAATAGTCATGGGCGGTATTGCCCTCATCGGACTTAGCGTGATGACGTCCCTTTGGCAATTTTATGTGTTCTACTTTTTCAATGCGTTGGGCTACATGTGCGGCGGGCCTCTTCCCAACCAGGTGCTCATCTCCCGGTGGTTCGAGAAATCGCGAGGCAAAGCTATGGGCGTTGCTTACCTGGGCATTGGCATTGGCGGAATGCTCGTGCCGCAAATTGCAAAATGGCTCAACGTTGAATTTGGCTGGCATGACGCCCTGATGATCCTGGGGATAGCAATGATCGCTATAGCATTTCCAATGGCATGGTTTGTCAAAGAAAACCCCGTAGATCCCGCTCACCAGGCAAAACACGAATCGCCTAAACTTCCCATTGGTCATATATTGAAAGGCTGGCCATTCTATCTCCTGATGATAGGAAGCATGTGTTCCATTGGTGCAGTGGCCGGAACGAGTCAGAACCTGAAATTATTTTTCAGCATCGATCTTCACTACTCACAGACCGAAGCGGCCAATGTGCTGTCGATCGTTCTGGGTTCGAGTATTATCGGGCGATTGCTAATGGGCTGGCTGGCTGACAGGATCCAGAAAAAATACGTGATGCTGCTGATCTATGGACTGGTCGCCGTTTCCATTCCACTGTTGTACTTCGCCGATGTACCTGGGGTTATTTATGTTTTCGCTTTTATTTTCGGAGTGGCCCTGGGCGGAGACTATATGATCATCCCTCTGATGGCAGCGGAGTTATTCGGCGTGCGGGTAATGGGTCGGGTGATGGGACTGGTGATCACTGCCGATGGACTTTCTGAAGCCTTTTCTCCTATGTTGGCGGCGTGGCTTCGCGATACCAGCGGAAGTTACGCCAATGGTTTTGCCGCCCTCATTATTCTCGCGATCATCGGCACTGTGGCCGTCTTATTCCTTCCCGGCAAAACCGAAACCGCGTGATCACCTATCGCGTGATGAACCCGGGAGATATCTCCGCGGGGCTTTCACTATGCCGCGCTGTGGGATGGAACCAGGTTGCACGCGACTGGGAATTATTTTTACAAGTAAACCCTCAAGGATGTTTGGTAGCGGTCCGCGATAGTGGTTCGACTTCGCGAAGCGGCTCCGTCGAACGAGGCTCGACTTCGCGAGGCGGCTCCGTCGAACGAGGCTCGACTTCGCGAAGCGGCTCCGTCGAACGAAGCGAAGTGGTTGGAACGGTAACTACCGTCCGGTACGACGATCGCTTCAGCTGGATCGGTATGGTGTTGGTAGACCCGGTCATGCAGCGGCAGGGAATAGGCAATGGATTGCTGCAACATGCACTTGAAATACTGTCGAAGGAAAAAACTGTAAAGCTCGACGCCACTCCTGCAGGACATGAAGTCTATCAGAAATTAGATTTTACGGATGAATATGCTTTCACGCGAATGCATCTTCATAAAATAATGCCTGATCAACTTCCCGCCTCGCCGGCTCTTCCGTTGCAAAAAGGTGATATCCCCGAAGTGCTGGAATTCGACCGCGACGTTTTTGGCGCAGACCGTGCGCTGATATTGGAATGGCTTCGCGAGGGCGCTCCGGAGTTAGCGTTCGTTACACGGAAACAAGGCAGGATCACCGGATACTGTTTCGGAAGACATGGCCATAATTTTACGCAAATCGGGCCCGTGATTGCTGCGGATGTGAACCAGGCCATTCATGTGGCGACCGCAGCAATGCGAAATGCCGGGAAAGGTCCGGTCATCATGGACATCTTACACCATACATCCGCCTGGACCCACACCATTGGGAATTTAGGTTTCGTCGAGCTCAGGCGACTGACCCGAATGTATAAAGGATCGAATGCGTGGCCAGGCCTCCCGCAAAAACAATTTGCCATCCTGGGTCCCGAATTCGGTTAGACGTCTCTCATTTTCGGTTTCATCTCCATGAGAATTTCACCCGGCGTGTCTCTACATTGTGTATGAGCGCCGCCGGAGCGGAAATTTATAGAGAATGCACTACGACTTTGGTTTGGGATGGAGGGAGGCTGGTCATGGTATATTAGTTTGGGTATGCCGGATCTTGCTTCCTTCTTTTCTTCTTTGTGCCTGCCAACCTGAGAATAAGAAAAGCGAGGCCGTAGACCAGCCTCATTGGGAAAAGCTGGGGCCTGGCGGCGGTGGCGCTACGTTTATCCCGACATTTTCTTATAAGACTCCGGAGGAATTCCTTTTGCGATGCGATATGACCGGAGCCTACCTGACAACGGATGGGGGTAAACGGTATCACCAGGTGAATTTTCCAAACGGGTCTACCGCTTTTGCATTCGATCCTCACCACCCGGCCACCATATATATGGGGTCATCCTCTCTCAACCGGTCGACCGACGGTGGCCAAACCTGGGAAATGCTGTTTCCAACGCAAGAGGATATTCTTGGCAAAGAATTCAAGGGCGATCACGGGACCTTCAATTTTAAGGTCGCCACGAGGTCCATATACAATACCGAAAGCCCGGCCATTCACCACATCCGTGTGGACCCCGTGAAGAACAACATGCTTTACTTCAGCATGGGTAAATCATTTTATTTCTCCATTGACAACGGTACAAGCTTTAAGCGGAAAGATCTCGGGTATCCGATAGACTTCATTTACGCTAATAAAGGAAAACCAAAGGATGACGTGCTGATCTTCACGACTAACAGCATCGCCCACTTTGATAAAGCCGCCGGGACGATCGATGAAAAACCCTTACCCGCTTCCCTCTCTCCCGCCTTTTCATTTTCAGCGGGAACAGTCAAGGATAGCGACGAGGTGGTTATGTACGCGCTTCACCATGATCAATCGAAGAGCATACAGGAAGAGTTTGGTTATACAGAGCTCTGGACCTCCAACGACAACGGTACAAACTGGAAACAAATCGACGACGCCACCATAAATAACGACCGGTTTAAAATAAAGCCGAGCTATTCGATGGTTTCTTGCCCGGAGTTCGACGCAGCCCACGCCTATGTTGTCAGTAACCGTTACGAAGAGAAAGATAACGACAAGCGCGTGCATTGGTATGGAGCCTTGAAAACCAGTGACACCGGAAAGACCTGGCAATGGGTTTGGAAAGGTGGAGGCGGCTCGGGACAGTATGCCGTAAAAGACGGGGTCGGCGTTGCAAACCTCACGGATGCATGGGTCGAGAAAGCTTTCGGTGGCGAATACATTCGTTTGATGGACGTCGGTGTTTCTCCTTTCGATGGGAATGTCGCCGTGGTAACAGACTGGTATCGCACCATGAAAACAGTTGACGGCGGAAAGCAGTGGAGCGAAGTCTACAGCGAAGAACAAGCGGATGGATCTTTTAATAGCCGGGGTTTGGATGTGACCACGGCATACGGAGTTCACTTCGATCCATTCGACAGCAGCCACGTTGCCATCAGTTATACCGATATCGGTTATCATCATTCTTTCAATGGGGGCAAAAGCTGGATCAGGTCGGCAGAAGGAATTCCTGCAGAATGGCAAAACACGTGTTACTGGATGGTATTCGACCCCGAAGTAAAAAACAAAGTATGGTCGGTGTGGTCAAGCATCCACGATTTTCCGAGGGGAAAGATGACACGCAGCCCTCAATGGAAAGATCGCGCCCATGGTGGAGTCGCCGTGTCGACAGACGGAGGAAAAACTTGGAAACTCAGCAACGAAGGGATGGGCGACAATTCAGCAACGACGTCGATTGTCCTCGACCCAAAGTCGGCAGCGGGTAATCGCATCCTGTATGCAACGGTCTATAACAAAGGCGTATTCAAATCGACCGACGATGGAAAAACGTGGGCGCTGAAAAACAATGGTATCGGCAAGAACATCAGCGCCTTTGAGATCACTCTGACGCCGAACGGCACGTTGTTTCTCGTCGTCAGCCCCGTACCGGTACACAAGGATGGTAAGCCCGGAACCGAATTTTATCCCGGTGCGCTTTACAAGTCAACCGATGGAGCAGAAACCTGGACATCCGTCAAGGTCAGCGATAAATCACTGATCTTCCCGAATGGCATCGAGTACGATCCGCAAAACCCTGACCGCTTATACCTCGCATGCTGGTCCGACATTACACTCGGTGATCTTGTTGGAAGAGCAGCTGCGAAAACAACCAGCGGCAACGGCGTAATAACATCCGAAGGCGGAATTTTTAAATCGGAAGACAACGGAACCACCTGGACCCAGGTTTTCGACAGGGATATTTATGTCTATGATGTTACTGCCGATCCCCGTCATAAGGGCCGGTTGTATTGCAATACATTTAACCAGGCGGCCTACCGGAGCGATGATTTTGGGAAGACATGGAACAAGCTGAAAGATTATGACTTTCATTGGGGACAACGCGTGATCGTCGATCAAAATCACTCCGAAAAAGTATATCTCACCACCTTCGGCTCCAGTATCTGGCGTGGGTTCCCGGTGACCGTGACTGACAAAAAATCGAACGCAAGAAATAATGCTTGGGGTTTCGTTGGGGCTGGCGGTGGTGGCGCCATGTTTCATCCTGCCATCAGTCCGCACAATGAGAACCTGGCTTTCGTAAGCTGTGACATGACCGGATCATATGTCACGGAAAACGGCGGAGAATCGTGGCGAATGTTCAACCTGCTCGGTGGCGTCGACTTTTATGCCTTTGATCCATCGGATGCAAAAGTGATCTATGCGAATTCAAGCGCTTTATTCCGCAGCGATGATACAGGTCGCACCTGGAATGTCGTCTATCCCGATTCCTCACAAATAACCGGGGTGATCTCAAAAGGCGACCACGCCACGAACGAGATCGTAACAAAAGATCACAAAAAAAGAAAAGTACTTGCTCTTGCGGTAGATCCTGCGAAGTCGGAACAACTCTACGCTGCGATGTCTGTTGATAATGAAACCGGGTTTTATTCTTCTAACGATCGCGGGAAAAGCTGGACGAAAGAAACCCGCCTGGAAGACGGCGCACAGAAGATCTTCATTCTCCCATCATCACCTGCCGGCAACCGGACCATTTATGTGGCGGGCAAGCATACGATCTCGGTAAGGGTAGGCCAAGAATGGCGCGTCAATAAAGGTCCGGCCAATGTTAAACGATTCACCGCGGTATCCGGGGGATATGACCAGGACCAAAATAAACTTTTCATCTATGGCATATCCGGAAAAGGGTATTTCAATCCCGACGGGGATGAATCCGGAATTCATGTAAGCGACGATGGCGGACGCAGCTGGCAGAACAGGCAGAGTGGTTTGGTGTCTTATAAAATTCCCGACGCCGAAATGCCCGAGTTCAGAGCCGTTGCTACCAGCGACAATCACCCGGCTGTTCTCTATGTTTCCTACAACGATCTGCGTATTCACAAAGACACGGTATGCATCGGTGTCGCGAAAAGCGAAGACTATGGCGTGACGTGGAAGTTGTCCTGGCAAGATCGCATGGCGCCCGATCATTTACAGATACCGTCTCCAAACATGAAGGATGGATGGCTCAACGAACGCTTCGGTCCATCGTGGGGAGAAAATCCTTTTTCGTTGGGTGTCGATCCAAAAAATCCCGATATCTGCTACGGGACCGACTTCGGTCGTACGATAAAAACTTCAAACGGCGGGCAGACCTGGGAACAGGTTTACACAAACAAGTCATCAAGCGGGTGGACTTCCAGGGGACTTGAAGTGACCACAAGCTACCAGATTGCTTTTGATCCTTTCGATGGACGGCACGGTTTCATCGCCACCACCGACATCGGTTTGATGGAAACTACAGACGGAGGCATAAGCTGGAACAACGCCACCAATAAAAATGGAATTCCCAGGGCGTGGGAAAACAGCACCTACTGGCTTGTGATGGATCCGAAAGTGAAAAACAAAATGTGGGCTGCTATGAGTGGTACGCATGACCTTCCGCGTCCGAAGATGTGGAGAAGGAAAGGCATTACCGGTTTTAAGGGGGGTATCGTAACAAGTGAAGATGGAGGAAAATCATGGAAGCCCGTAAGCGCGGATATCGGTGAAGCGGCCGTTACTCACATACTGCTCGATTCCACCAGCGATCCGTCGTCGCGGGTGTTGTACGCATGTGCTTTTGGAAAAGGTGTTTTTAAATCAAGCGATGGCGGAAAAACGTGGAAGAAGAAAAACAACGGGCTACCGGCTAACGAACCTTTTGCCTGGCGGTTGGAGCGCAGGAATACAGACGGAACATTATTTCTTGTGATAGCCAGGCGCAGCGATGACGGCAGTATCGGCAACGACAATGACGGAGCCGTCTACAGATCGGCAGACGGTGGAGATTCGTGGGTCGGGGTGACGTTGCCGGCCCGAACCAATGGCCCAATGAGCCTGAAAGTTGATCCGGCGAATCCCGGGACTCTGCTGTTGTCCGCTTGGGGACGCGACGTGAAAGACCCGTGGTCATCAGACGAAGGCGGCGGAATTTTCAGATCTGACGACGATGGCAAGAGCTGGACCCATGCGCTCGCTGCCGACCAGCATATCCATGATATAACCTATGACGCACGAACGAATGTGTTTTATGCCTGCGGATTTAACAGCTCCGCCTATCGTTCGGAGGATTCCGGCAGATCATGGCAGCGTATCGCCGGGTATAATTTTAAGTGGGGTAAACGTGTGGACCCCGACCCGAACGATCCCTCGAAGATCTTCATTATAACATTTGGCGGCGGTGTATGGCACGGGCCTGCCAAGGGAGACCCCGGTGCTGCCGAAGACATCGCCACGGGCGTTTTATCATATCGCCGATAGGGATCGCCATCCCCCGGGTTTCCTGCAAACCCGGTTCTTTTATTTCTGCAACTCCGGAATTTTCCCATGAGAAATTAACCATCCCGGTCTCTTCCTTCAAATAGGCGTCGTCAATCTTATACTCCCGTTATGGATTTTTCTAACTATTCCGTGAAGGATTTTGTGCTGAATGAGTCTTTTCAAAAATGGGTCCTTCAACCTGATGAAGAGATCCAGGCACTTTGGGACAACTGGCTCAGCGCCCATCCTGAAAAGGCCGAGATAGTTGCTGAAGCCAGGACGACAATCGGGAATATCAAAAGGGCAATAGAACAAAACGTGGACTGCGATAGCGAAGATGTATGGGACCGCATTTCCAAAGACATCGACGATCTGAAAGACGAAACCACCCCCGATAAAGTCGGACCTCGCCCGACGGAGTCCGACGAAGTCGGGGCTACCGGACACAATAAACAAACCTCTTAATATGAACCTGTTAATCTGAAATGTATGATTGAACTATTACAAAAAAAATCGAAAATCCTTTTATGGATATCGTTCTGCGGACTCTGGCTCTATCAGCCGGCGACTGCAGCCACTCTTGACGGTAGCGACAATAGTGCATTCTGGCAAGACCGGACAGTTACCGGTACGATAAAAGGCGACGACGGACAGCCGCTGCCCGGCGCGACTGTCGTTGTTAAAGGCACAGCGAATGGTACAACGAGCGATGCTGATGGAAACTTTAGTTTATCGGTTCCCGGGACCTCTGCAACCCTGGTCGTTTCATTTATTGGTTATATGACGCAGGAGGTAGAGATCGGAAATCAAACGTCGATCAACATCACCTTAAAGGAAGATGCGCAAACGCTGAACGAAGTTGTTGTTACTGGATACGGCGAGGTGCGAAAAAGTGATTACACAGGCGCCGTGAGCTCGATAAAAGGAGATGAGCTCGTGCAATTGCCGATACAACGTGCAGACCAGGCGCTTCAGGGCCGTGCTGCCGGTGTTATGGTTGTGAACACGGATGGATCTCCCGGTGGAAATACTTCCATCCGTATCCGCGGTTCCAACTCGGTAACGGGAAGTAACTCGGCGCTTATTGTTATCGACGGATTACAGGGCGGCGATTTGAAATCTTTAAACCCGAACGACATCGAGTCAATCGAAGTGTTGAAAGACGCATCGGCCACAGCTATCTACGGTTCGCAAGGCGCGAATGGCGTTATTGTCATTACCACGAAGAAAGGCCGCAACGGTCCTCCCGTGTTTAACTACAATGTCAGCTTTGGTGTGCAAGAGCTTCGGAAGAAACTCGACCTGATGAATGCCGCCGACTTTGCAAAAACAACGAATGCGTTCAGGGCAACACAGGATGCCAACGGTCCGTTGGATCCGCGGTTCACAGACGCAGAGGTTGCACAATTCGAAGCCAAGGGTGGAACTGATTGGCAGAATGAGATCTATCGCACCGGCACGATGCAGAACCATCAGCTTTCGATCGGCGGGGGTTCGGACAGGGTAAAATATTTTGTGTCCGGCGGCTATCTCGATCAGAAAGGTATCCTGATCAACTCCGCCTACAAACGCTACTCATTGCGTTCTAACATCGGGGTCGACATCAATAAATGGTCGTCATTTGGAATGACATACGCGGGAACAAAAGAGCTCGGTAACTCCCCTCCTTTCGGAGAGGGTGCCGGTATCATCGATCCACTGGGACAAACAACGGGCACGGCTCCGAGGTGGGCACCTACTGTTCCGGTATACGATGAGCTTGGAAATTATATTCTCAAGCACCCCACGGGATATGGTGCTGCCAACAGCTGGAATCCGGTTGCCAGCGCTAAAGAGCCTTTCCTCGAAAACAACAGGATAAGAAATCTCCTCAACGCGTTCCTGGATTTCAAACCGGTGAAAGGCTTGACGCTGAGAATTTCGGGAGGTGCCACCATCGAGAACAACAACAACTACAGGTATTTCAACCAGTTGACTTACGCCGGTGCGTCTTCCGCACCGAGCCCTGGCGAAGCACAGCTCGTAGCCTCGACCTATGCGCGTTATCAAAACACCAACAACCTTACGTACGACACCAGGTTCGGCAATCATCACCTGACAGCGTCCGTTATAGCCGAGCAAAACGTTCAGCAAACGAAAACTTATACGATCTCCGGCAATGGGTATGTAAACCATAGCACAGGCGCTAACGACTTCGGGTCGGCAGCGCTGGTAACAGGATCGTCTTCGGTAGTGAAGAGAGTTCTCAGCTCATACCTCGGACGTTTCAACTATTCGTTTGCCGATAAATACGTTTTGACCGCATCGTATCGTGCCGATGGATCTTCCGTATTCGGATCGAACAACAAATGGGGATACTTTCCATCAGTTGGAGCTGCATGGACTTTGTCCGAAGAATCATTCATCAAAGACATGGATGTGTTCACAAACCTTAAGCTTCGCACAAGCTGGGGCGTTACCGGAAATCAGGCAATCAATCCTTACCAGACAATTGCCCAGCTTACTTCCATCGACCCCGATAATGCGCCGCTTAAGTATCCGTACAACGGCATGAGCGTTTCGGAAAATGCTTACTATCTCGCTTTGCCTGCCAACAACAATCTGAAATGGGAGAGCACAAAGCAATTCAACATCGGTCTTGACTTCGGATTCTTTAACGGAAGGTTAACCGGTTCCCTTGAATATTACAGCAAGGAGACGAACGATCTTTTGCTTGCCCGCACGCTCCCTGCTTACACAGGATATACCAGTATCCTCAGCAACGTAGGTTCTATGCAGAATAAAGGTGTAGAGGTCACACTGGGTGGGAACCCATTGGTCGGTGCTGTGAAAT
This sequence comes from Cyclobacteriaceae bacterium, assembly GCA_035318625.1. Classification (GTDB taxonomy): domain Bacteria; phylum Bacteroidota; class Bacteroidia; order Cytophagales; family Cyclobacteriaceae; genus ELB16-189. The sequence continues at coordinate 1,421,980 of DATHEL010000004.1, read as the reverse complement.
GGAGTACGGGCCTTACGTTCTCTGCCAACAGAAGCAAGGTGCTGAGCCTGGGCGAGCTGACGGCACTCGAATTCCGTACGACCACCGGTGGTGGTTATAATTTCTCGAATAGCGGCAGATCACTCATGAACTTGAAGGTGGGTCATCCGCTGGGCGAAATGACCGGTTGGAAGGTTGACGGAACATGGAGCGAAAGCGAGAGAGAACAAGCGGCGGCCTTCGGTCAACTTCCCGGCGATCAGAAATACGTCGACCTGAACAACGACGGGCTGATCGATACCAAAGACCTGACTGTGATCGGCAACGCTCTTCCGAAATTTATTTTCGGATGGACGAACACCATCAGTTACAAAAACTTCGATCTGAATTTCCTCATCCAGGGATCATATGGAAATGATCTTTTCAATGCGGGAAGGATACGCCTCGAAGCACCGGGAGAAGGAACAAGCGCTGCCCTTCTCGACAGGTGGACCGCCAGCAATCAGAATACCGATATACCTGCGTTCACCAATCAATCGGTAAGGACCGCTGCCAATCTTCCTACGGGCAAGATCAACTCAAGGCTCTTGGGCCGCACAGACAACCGCGTAGAACGTTACGTGGAAGACGCGTCGTATGCCAGGTTGAAGAACATCACGTTAGCCTACAGTTTGCCGAATGCATTCGGGTCGAAGATCACGAAGCTCCGTCTTTACGTAAGCGCTGCGAATCTGTTCACCATTGCGAGTTACACCGGGTATGATCCGGAAACCAGCTCATTTAATAATAACGATGCCCGTGCCGGTATTGACTTTAGCAACTACCCTACTGCTAAAACCTACACGTTCGGTATCGACCTAACTTTTTAAAACATGCGTGACATGAAAAAGATAATAAACATTATGCAAGCCATCAGCAATATAAGAGTGCTGGCTTTGACGCTGCTCGTACTTGCGTCGTGCGAAAGCCTGGACGAAATGCCACCCGGCATTGCAACACCTTCAACGTTTTATACAACACCCGAGCAATGCGAAGCTGCATTGGCCGGCGCGATGGCGCCTCTGTGGGGATGGTACGTAAGCCCGGGCTACGGCGAAGGCAGTGGCTTCAGCTCATATTTTGGAAACGACGATCAGTTCGAAGGTGGCGACCTGAACATTCCTTCCAACTACGCCTCGTCTTTGTGGACAGGGCACTATAAGGCGATCGCGAACATCAACAGCTTGCTCGCTGCTATCAAAGGCGGCTCCCTCGCGAAGTCTGACCAGGCACAGGTAGACGAGATCGTGGCGCAGGCGAAATTCCTTCGCGGCTTCAACTATTTCTACCTGGTACGGATGTTTGGCGCGCTTCCGCTGGTCACAGAAGATACGGCTGATCCCGTAAGGACTCCGATCACAACCCGCACTGCTGTTGCTGGCGTTTACGATCTGATCGTTAGCGATTTCACTTATGCCATGAACACCCTTCCCTCCAAAACCGATCTCGACGGCGCAAACCCGGGACGGCCGACAAGTGGAGCAGCTAAAGGTTTCCTTGCAAAAGTATACCTCACCATGGCTACAGCGCCTCTCAATAATGTGAGTAAATACGAAGATGCGAGAAGGCTCGCAAAAGAGGTGATCGACAGCAACGAGTATGGACTCACTCCTGATATCTGGGAAGTGTTCATGCGCGGTAACGAATACGGCCCGGAAACTTTATGGAGCTTCCATTCAACTCCGGATGATCCGCAGACCGACATGAATACCGGGAAACCCGGCGAGATCGATGGATACGACGGCGACCTTGTTTCGATAAATTTCGATACCACGTTCGTAGATCAACCCAGAAGAGACGCCTACGTACTTCGCTACCTGATCGTTGATGGAGATTCATTGGGCTATCGCGACTTGACGTCCGGTCTCCCCTACGTAAGGAAACTCTACAACGAACCTTACATCTCCCGCGATGAGGGTGCGGGTGGAAGCGCTGCAGACTTATTTGTGCTGAGATATGCGGATATACTTTTGATCTACGCAGAAGCATCAAACAGGACCAACAGCGGCCCCACCGCCGACGGAGTATCGGCTATCAACGATATCATCAACCGTGCTAACGGCGACACAGGCGCAGAAACACTGGCGACCATCGGCATGAACATGCAGGATTTCGAAGATAAAGTAATTCAGGAAAGGGCCTGGGAGCTTTGTTTCGAAATGGGCGACCGCTGGTTCGACCTGGTGAGAAAGAGGATCCTCGATATCGCCAACGAAAACACTCCGGACGCTTTGGAGAATTTTTCTGACGACGATTACTTATTCCCGATCCCTTCAGCCGATGCTGTGTACATCGGGCAAAATCCCGGTTACGAATAATAGATATCCGATGAGAATTTTTGAAAAGCCCCGCTGCCGGGGCTTTTCGTTTTTTTACTCGATTGCAATCTTTCCCAGCGGATGCCACCCGGCGGCATCGATATCTTTAATTGCAAATCGCACCACGGGATTGTTTGTCCCATCAACAATGGCACAGCTGATAACGGCTTCGCCTCTCTTGAAATTTGCGGGCACGGTGAGCACATCGGTAAACGTGGAATAGAACGGCATCCACTGACGAATATCTTGTGATGAATGATAGACGTATTCGGTAGCGCCTTGGGTAAGCTTGATAGCAAACGTATATTTTCTATAGATCGGCGCAACACCTTCGTTGTCGATGGTGGTGTTGATTCTCAATTCCTTGCCGGCTGAAGATCTTTTCGGAACGGTCATATTATAGATGTAAAAATTGTAACCGAGCTTCTTATTGAACTCCATAATTTTGGACATCCACACGTCGGGTATTCTCACGGATTTGGGCATGAAAACAGAAGCGTGAAAACGCAGGGCGGTCTCGAGGATCTTGTCGATATCATAACCATCGTCGTACCATGATGCTACAGAACCACATGTCTCCAGGATGACGGGAGCTGTCTTCCATTTCTCTTCGAGACCATCGACTTCGTACAATGTCGGATAGGCCACATACATGTGATTCCAGTTATGTTGCGTAGTGTCTCTTTTACGCCACCCGGCTTTGCTTAGATCTCCGAAGCAGTCCGCACGCCACCCGACGATCCGGTTTGTTGCTTTTGCTGCATACTCAGCGCCCGGTGATCCGGCCATCAGGATCAATGTGGTCGTGGGAAATGCTTCGTAATAAATATCCACCAGCTTCTGCGCCGTTTCATACGTGGCATTTCCGCCCATCTCACCCCAGTCTCCACCGTAAGCAAGATCAACGGTTTCCATAAGTGGATTGCCATCGAACCGTTTGCCCAATGCCTTTATGAAGTCTCCCCAGTGTTGCACATAACGAGCGTCGTTGTGATCCGGTATTGCAAAACCTCTCCACTTTTTGTGCGGTTCATCTATTCGTGCGCCGGTCTTCCAATACCATTCAGGTGTATCTGCTCCGGAGAACGGTTGAAATCTCACCTGCAGTGTTTGTCCACGCTGTGCAGCGCCGGCCAACGCGCTCTCGATCACATCAAATCGTATTTTTCCTTTCTCCGGCTCGAGATCTTTCCATACCCAACGGATATATGCAATACGACTCGGAGGGTAATTTTTGATCTCCTTCAATTTCTGAGGCGCTTTGTCGAACGTCAGCGGCGCTTTACTGTCGTCCCACTTCAGGCCGGGATAAAGGTCCTCGCCGGCCAACCGTTGAAAGGTCGCTGTTCCCTTATGCGGATTGTTGATATAATTGTCTTCGTGCGGAGGTCTGATAAATTGTACGATCTCGTGAGGATCGAAATTATTCAGATGCGGATCGAAGTAACGGATAGAATCTCTTCCTTGCCCACGAGCTTGGCTCAGTGACACAACGATTGCCACAAATAAGAAAAGTTTCCTCATCGTAGTAGATTTAGGTATTAGAAAAGCTCCGCGATTGCGAAGTAACTAGTCAGCAGTCCGAACAGGAAGACACACACGATCCCGATGTTCATCGCCGGTGTTGCCGAATGAATGCCCATGACCGATCTCTTATTGATCAATATAAAAATGGGAAGCGTTACCGCCGGAAGTATCAGTGCCTGGAAAGCCTGTGAAAAGATCATGATGATCGGCGGATTCCTGTCAATAAAAAGAAAGCTCGTACCGATCGCCAGGGAGACAACGGCAGCCGTCCGGAACAGCGACGACTTCATGTTCTTCGGCCGTTGCGTATAATCACAGATGAGCCATGGCGCAATAAGGATAATCGGGAACACGGTGGACAATGCCGCGCCCAAAATACCAAGTATAAGAATAATGGAAGCTGCTTTACTGCCGAGCGGTTCGAACAACTGCACCATTTCAATGGTCGTGTTCAGTTTCAAACCCATAATGTGTAATGTGCCCGCAGCTACCGCCATGATAATGGCACTCAGGAAGAGCATGATAAACGACGATACAAATGCATCACGCTTTTCATTTTTCAAATCGTCTTTCCCCCACCCCTTTTCCGACACAACAATACTTCTCACCACAAATAACGCGGCCGAACACGTCGTGCCCCCCATCGCTGCGATCAGTCCCAAACTCCCGTCCTGGTTGGGAATGCGAGGCGCCAAACCTAAAACAATCTCTTTCATGTCGGGCTTCAACATCACGAACGCACCAACAAAACATACGACCATCACGACAACAAAAAACGTTAGTACTTTTTCAAAGACTTTGTAATTTCCAAACCATAGCAACAGTAGAAGGGACACGTCCATCACAACCGTTATGAGCACCTTGCTGACCGTTGCCCTGACGCCAAGGATCCGGAAAGCCTCCTGCATGAGTTCCACGGCAATGCCCATAATTCCCATCAACGCCAGCAGTTCTCCGATCACGAGCGCGATAATGATGTAGATGGCGATCGCCTTTCCGTATGGAATATGGATTTTGAAATTGAACAAAGCTGTCTTTCCACTCACCAATGTCACTTGTCCATAGGCCACCATGAGCACATAGGTGAAAATGCACGACAGTAACAATGCCCAGAACAGTGACATGCCATATTCGGCCCCGGCCTTGGCCATCGTTGTGATGCTTCCTGTGCCTATGTTATATCCCAACAGAAATAAACCCGGACCAATCAGGCTCAATGCAGTCAGTATCTTATTACCGCTTTTTATTGGCTCGCTCATTCGACGTCATTTTTGCTTTAACAGCGATGAGGAGTCGCGGTCCAGGAAAAGTGTCGTGTTTGCATGCCGGCGCATGGCCGATGCAGGTACGGTTGGACCGATCTCCGATTCGATGGTAAGCTGCACGGCTTTCGCCTTTCGCTGCTCCGGCACGACGGCGATGATGTTCTCTGATTTCAGGATCTGTTTGATCGACATGCTGATCGCTTTTTTCGGTACTTCATCGAAGCTCGCGAACCAGCCTTCGCCCATTTGTTGTTTCCTGCAGGCTTCGTCCAATGTTACCTGTATGTAGGGTGTGTCGGTTTCAAAATCTGCCGGCGGATCGTTAAAAGCCAAATGGGAGTTCTCGCCAATACCTACAAACGCCACGTCGACCGGATGTTTGGTGATGAGCTCGCCCAGTCGTTTGCATTCCTGTGCCGGATCCTCCTCGCCATTGATGTAATAGAAATTACCCGGATGAGCGAGGTCGACCAATCTCTCTTTCAGGAATTTCCGGAACGAAGCCTTATGGTTGATCGGAATATTGATGTATTCGTCGAGGTGAAACCCGTTTACGGATTTCCAGTCGATGGGCAGTGTGACAAGACTGCGGAGCATTTCGAATTGGGCAGCGCCGGTTGCAAAGATGACGTTGGCGAAACCTTTTTTTGCGATCGCACGATTGATCAGCTCCATCCCAAGCAGGGCGGCTTCTGTGCCACATTCCTCTTTACTATCTTTGATGATGAGTTTCATGACGTAAGCAAACGAAAGCTATTAATCCTTTATTACTTTTCTTTTTATTTAAGCAATATTACAAAAACTTTTGAATCGATCATGCGATCAGTATATTTTGCCACCGCCTTTTTGCTCGCCGTAGCGACCTGTACATGGGCGCAAGCTCCCTCGAGAATCACCGAGCAGGAAAAGGAGCTCCTCACCTATCCATACAGCGACCCAAACCCGGTGGCCATTAACACGAAGACCGCCAAGATCTATCCTTATACACTTTTCGAAGGATACAGTAAGACACCCGTAAAGCAGAAATGGAAAGTGGTGAAGCTGGAGAACGATTACATCGAAGTCTATGTGTTGCCCGAAGTGGGCGGGAAGATCTGGGGCGCTATCGAAAAATCGACAGGCAAAGAATTCATCTACCGGAACGAGGTGATCAAATTCAGGAATATCGCCATGCGTGGACCCTGGACCTCCGGTGGCGTCGAATTCAACTTCGGGATTATCGGCCATCATCCGTCCACGTCAAGTCCGGTCGATTACACAATCCGCACCAATAGCGACGGCAGTGTGAGTTGCGTCGTAGGAAATCTCGATCTGCCGTCACGTACAAACTGGCGTGTGGAGATCAGGCTTCCCAAAGACAAAGCGTATGTGGAAACACATGCGTCATGGAATAATCCGACACCGCTTCACCAATCCTACTACAACTGGATGACGGCGGCGGCTGTGGTTTCCGATGACCTTGAATTTTATTATCCCGGCAATCTTGCCCTCGAGCACGATGGCTCTCCAACACTTTGGCCGGTTGACCAGGAAGGACGCAAAATATCCAGGTACAGGAACAATGCCTTCGGTTCGCACAAATCCATACATACCGTTGGCGAATACAACGACTTCATGGCCGGATACTATCGCCAGTCGAAATTTGGGTTTGGACACTGGGCCTTGTATGACGAAATGCCCGGGCACAAGCTGTGGCTGTGGGCCTTGTCGAGGAACGGCGGGATATGGGAAGATCTCCTGACGGATACCGATGGACAATACATGGAATTCCAGGCCGGAAGGATGTTCAATCAATATGCTCCTTCCTCATCTTTAAAAAGTGTTATAACGCAAGTGCCGTTCGCACCCGGCGCTACAGACCGCTGGTCGGAACGCTGGTTTCCCATTAAAGATATCGGTGGCGTGACCGATGTATCTCCGTATGGTATCCTGCACGTAACTCGTGAGAACGGAAATCTTCACGTAGCGATCAACGCACTGGCTTTTGCAGACGGAGCCGTTGAAGTAACGTCTAACGGAAAAACCATCTACAGCGAGAATAAAAGCTTCAAGCCAATGGACGTCTTCCAGGCCGACGTTCCGCTTGATGAAAAAGCAACTTTCGAAGTATCCGTAAAAGGCTTGGACCTGAAGTATGAAGGAGTAACCGTGAACAAGCTCAAAAGGCCCTTCCTCGCCACGCCCGCGCCAAAAGAACTTACTGCCGACGCTTTGTACAGGGAAGGCGTGCAGCACAAAGAGTTTCGTGAGTATGCCAAAGCGCTCAAGGTCTTCCGGCAATGTTTGCAGAACGACTCTCTGCATTTTGGCGCACTGACAGGCCTGGCCGAGCAACATTACAGAAGCGGGATGTATGACTCGACATTAAAAGAAGTCAATACAGTATTGCGTCACGACACCTATCATCCGAAGGCGAATTATCTCGCAGGGATAACCTACAAGGCGAAAGGTGATCTCGTGAACGCACTCGAATCGTTCGGATGGGCAGCACGTTCGATGGAATTCCGTTCGACCGCCTATGCACAAATGGCTTCGATAAAGATCCGGCAGCACGATTATCCGCTGGCCAAACATTACGCACAACAGTCGCTCGACTACAACAAATACAACTCCAATGCCCTGCATGCACTGGCTGTAGTGTTCCGGCAGACAAACGATAAAACTGCATCTACACAGATCCTGGATGAGATCACCGGGTTTGATGCGCTCGATCATTTCGCTCAATATGAAAAGTCGTTGATCACGCAATCGGCCGGCGACTACAAGGCTTTTACGACGCTGATCCGGAATGAATTCCCTTACCAGACTTTTCTCGAGATAGCCCTGGAATATTTGTCGTTCGGGCAAAAAGACGATGCGATAGCGGTACTATCGAAAGCCCCGCAGCAGCCGCTCATAAACATCTGGCTCGCCTTCCTGAAAAACGATCCCGGGTTATTGAACGACGTGGCGGCCGCGTCGCCCGCATTCATATTTCCTTACCGCACAGAATCCGTTATGCCGCTCGAATGGGCGGTGGCGCAAAACACGAGCTGGAAATTCAAATATTTCCTCGGCCTGAACTATTATGCGCTTCAGCGCGAAGACGAAGCCGTCAGGATGTTCCAGGGGTGCGGCGACCAACCGGATTATGCTCCCTTTTATCTCACCAGAACAAAGCTCGTGAAAGACAAAACCCAGGTTGCGAACGACCTGCTCACAGCGAACAAGATCTCTCCGCAAGAATGGAGAACGTGGGCGTATCTCATTGAGCACTATGAAAAAACTGCTGACTACGAACGCCAGTTGTCATTCGCCCAAAAGGCTTCCGCAAAATTCAAGGACAGCTATACGTTAGAATTCGAATATGCAAAAGCGTTGGTGAACAACAAGCGATATAAAGAATCGATCGCCGTTTTAAACAACCTTACTGTTTTACCATTCGAAGGATCGGGCGAAGGACAGGCGGTCTACGAGCAGGCGACTTTGTTACGAGCGCTTGAATTGATACAGAGTAAAAAATACAAGGAAGCCCTGAAAGAGATCGAAGCATCGAGGCTATGGCCCGAAAATCTCGGCGAAGGAAAACCTTACGATGTCGACAACAGGATACAAGACTACCTGGCGGCATATTGTCAACACAAGCTTGGTAAGACTACCGGGGCCGCGCCCCAAATAGATGAAGTGACGCTTCAATCTCTCAAGAAAGAGAAGGGAAACAGATATGCAGAGATCTTGAATATGATTGAAAAACTGTAGATGGCTACAGCTTCGCTACCGACACTTTGTTCAATTCGCTGTGCAGGGTCTCGATGCTCTTCGAGATAAGGTTGTAGATCGAATCCACACGAATAGACATCACTTCCGCCACTTCTTTATAGCTCAGATCGCTATAAAACTTTAGATAGACGGCTTCTCTTTCCCGTTTCGTTAAAGCATTGAGCGCTTTACTTACAATATGTTTTTGCTCGAGCTCTGTCTGGTCCTCGATCATTTGGTCTTCTCTGCAATTGCTTAGGCGCAATACTGAAATGTCATCGACATCTTTTTGACGTGAACGTAGCGTCGCGGTCTGTCTTCTGAGCTTACGTTGTATGGCGCTTAGTAAATATGCCTTAACAGAATCGGGCTGACTTAAATTATCACGGTTCTTCCAGATCGTTACGAACAGATCGTGAATGCAGTCTTTCACCAGCTCACGATCGCCTGTGATCCGCAAACAATAACGAAACAGCACTTTAGAATATCGCTGATACAATTCGGCATATGCCTGCTTGTCGCCTCTTTTGAACGAATCCCAAATGGCTTCATCTGCTTTGAGATCGTGCGGCTCTTCATTACTGTAAAATTCCATCACCAGAATAATTAAGTGTTTCGAAAACCGTAACCATATTTTATTCCGTACAAAAGGAAAAAGAGGTTATTTTATGTTTCGTTTGGTTGTTCTAACAAATATATAGATATATTCTGCTGAATAAATAACACTGTGAAAGAAAAATGTTCCATAAGGAAAGGTTATGAAAGAAACGTGTGGTAAAAAAGCCCCGGAAAAACGGGAAAATAGGGCCCACGGCTATCGGGGATAGCGGTTATCAGGGCCAAAAAAGAGGATTAGAAAGTCCGGGCTCCGCAGGGATCAGGCGATGATCACATCCACGCCGGCATCGAGCAGCCGTTTTCTATCGTCGTCCGGGATATTATCGTCGGTGATCACTTTGTCGATCTGACTGATCTGACAGATAAAAGCGAAGCTGCGTTTATTGAATTTAGAGGAATCTGCGAGCAGTATGACCTCCTTCGATATCTCGATCATGATCTCATTTAACCGGGCTTCCTCCACGTTGGGCGTGAAGATCCCGTTGCGTGTATCGAATCCATCGACGCCCAGGAAAGCCTTGTCTACATTGAAATTCCGGAGGCTCTTTTCGGCTTGCGGACCAACCAATGAAAGCATGTTCTTGCGGAGATAACCGCCGGGAATGATCATGTTTATATTGGGCTTGATCATGAGCTGGTTCGCAATATTCAGGGCGTTCGTGATGACTGTAAGGTCCTGAAAATCAGGGAGATTTCGGACCATTTCCGCTGTTGTCGAGCCCGAGTCGATGATGATCGTATCGGCTTCGTTTACCAGCTGTGCGGCACGTTTTCCGATCCGGCCCTTTTCCGAATAGTTGATCTTGTTCTTATCGGCCAGGCGCCGGTCCACTCCCACTCCCGTTTCAAGTTTAATCGCCCCACCCCTGGCGCGGATCAGCATGTTCTTCTTCTCCAGCTGGTCGAGATCGTTGCGTATCGTGACCTCGCTGACGTTGAATTCTTTGCTCAGATCCCCTACCAGCACCTGCCCGGAGTCGGAAAGCAAATGAAGTATTTTCTTCCTCCTGCTTACGGTTGATTCCTCGGTGCTACGGGGCATAATAGGCTTTCATAAGGGTTTCGAACGACCGGTAAATAAACATCAAATCGGGCTACCAAAACATTTTTTACGTGAATGGCAACCAAAAGAAAGTTTTGAGTTAACAAAAGAAATATAACGAAAGTATTTTTGTTTTTTAATACTTTTGTTCCGTAGCAATTGCGATAGAAAAGGACAACTATGAAATATCTGGGCTTCGACCAGGCAGAACTGGTTAAAATGGGGGCGATTCACACGGCGAAAGAGATCTCTCAACAACCGCAGCTCTGGAAAAAGATCTATGAGGACATTTTAAGGGAGCGGGATCAAATTCGTGGGTTTCTGGAAAATGCACTCCGCGTATCGGAGCGGATCATCCTCACCGGCGCCGGCACCAGCGCATTCATCGGCTTATCCCTGCGCGGCATCTTTCAAAATAAGACAGGCATTGTGACGGAAGCTATTTCTACAACAGATCTCGTTTCTCACCCTCAGAATTACCTCTCCGCAGATATTCCTACCCTCGTCATTTCCTTTGCACGCTCGGGCAATAGTCCGGAGAGCGAAGCTGCCGTTATGCTGGCCGACAGGGCTTCTGCCAATTGCTCTCACATTATTATCACCTGTAACCCGGACGGGAAACTCGCCCGCTACCCTGCAAAGAACAAGTTTGTATTCGCCCTTCCTGAAGAATCGAACGACAAAAGCCTGGCAATGACCAGCAGCTACACCGGGATGTTCCTCGCAGGATTACTTATCGCGGACATTAAGTCTCTCTCTTCGTTAGCCCCTACCCTGGACACATTGTCGAGGTATGGTGAAAAAGTGATCTCCTACTACGCTGCGGAGTTGAAAGAGATCGCAGAAAAAAAATTTACACGCGCCGTATTCCTGGGTTCGGGACCGTTGTTCGGAACCGCGACCGAATCACACTTAAAGCTCCAGGAGCTTACGGACGGAAAAGTAATATGCAAGCACGACTCATTCCTTGGATTTCGTCACGGCCCTAAGGCTGTGATCAATAGTTCCACGCTGATCGTCTACCTGTTCTCCAACGACCCGTATGTGCTCCAATACGAAAGAGATCTCGTCGATTCCATGAAGAAAGGGAACCAGCCTTTATACGAGGTCGGGCTCATGGAGTCACAAGTGAATGATATAAAGCTCGATCATACATTCTGTTTCTCCGAGAACGGGCCGGCACTGCCCGAAGAATATCTGGCAGTATGCAGCGTTGTACCCGCGCAGATCCTGAGCTTCTACAAATCGCTTGACCTGGGATTGCGGCCGGACACTCCATCGGATTCCGGAGCGATAACACGTGTGGTGGAAGGCGTACATATTTATTCCCGAAAAAAGTAACAGTGGATAATTATTTCCACAGGTTCACTTTTTTAAACCTGAATGACCGGCTTATGAAGTCCGAAAGTAAAATGGTACGCATTGTGTTTTTGATACGAACATGCATTCTGACACTTTTTCCGTGACACCCTTTGATGTGCTTGTGGTGGGTGAGCTCAATGTAGATCTCATCTTAAACAAGATCGATCAGTTTCCCGTGATGGGAAAAGAGGTTCTCGCCGACGCCATGACCTTGACGTTGGGCAGCAGCTCGGCGATCTTCGCCAGCAATCTCAGTACCCTTGGATCGCGCGTGACCTTTTCCGGTAAGGTCGGCAAGGACGATTTCGGCAACTATGTCCTTTCGTTTCTCAAAAGAAAAGGTGTTGATGTCTCCAACGTCCTTTCATCGCATGAAACGTCGACCGGCGCAACCATTGTATTGAATTACGGGGAAGACCGCGCCATGGTCACTCACCCGGGGGCGATGGCGGAGTTCACGATCAACGACATTCCCGATGTGCTTTTTCAGGAGTCCAGGCACTTGCATGTGAGCTCCATATTCCTGCAGCCTTCTTTGAAAAACGATATCCTCGAATTATTCAGGAAAGCCAAATCAAGCGGGATGACCACCTCACTCGATCCGCAGTGGGATCCTGCAGAAAAATGGGATATAGATTTCGAAAGCTTACTTCCCTGCGTCGATGTTTTTATGCCTAATCTCAAAGAGCTTGAATGCATAACCGGGATACAGGATCCGCTTACTGCAATGAAGTCTCTTTCGTCGCCAAATATTGTAGCGGTAAAAAACGGCCGGGCCGGCGCCTGGCTTTTAAAAGGAGATGAGTTGCTTTCGCAACCGTCATTTATCAATCGCAACGTAGTCGATAGCATCGGTGCGGGCGACAGTTTTGATGCAGGGTTTATTCACAAGTTTATTCAACAAAGATCGTTGAAAGAGTGCCTGGAATTTGCGGCGCTCACGGGAGCCGTCAACACGACAAGGGCCGGGGGCACTACAGCATTCGAAGACATCCATACAGTCAGGAAGATCGCGCACTCGTCATTCAACTATAACTTTTAATCATGCGTCTACAGGAGAAGTTATCCGCGTTTTCGAAAGAGGGACAGGCAATACTCGCCACCAACTTCTACAATTTTGAAACTCTCTCCGGGGTACTGACCGCAGCCAGGCAAAAAAAACAGCCTCTCATTTTACAATTGTCAGAAAGCTCCATTCAGTACCTGGGGCTTGACATCGCCGCAAGCCTGGCCCGCAAGGCGCTCAAAAGTTATGGAGTCGAAGGATGGTTACACCTCGATCATGGCAGCTCGATCGAAGTGGCGCATCGCTGTCTCGATGCCGGGTTCGATTCGGTCATGATCGATGCCAGTGAAAAATCATTCGAGGAAAATGTAAAAGTCACTTCGCAAGTCGTGAGGATCGCTGCCAACTACAACGCCAACGTTGAAGCAGAGCTCGGTTATGTTGCAAAGCTGGGGCAGGTTCAGCAGCTGAACCAGTATACACAACCGGAAGAAGCAAAACGGTTTGCCGAAGCCACCGGCATTCATGCTCTGGCCATCGCCATCGGCTCGGCTCACGGATTCTACAAAGAAACACCGAAGCTTCAGTTAGAATTACTTTCGTCGATACATGCCGCAACACCGGTAGCTCTTGTTCTTCACGGCAGCTCGGGTATCCCTGACGATCAGTTACGCGAGGCGATCCATTGCGGAATATCGAAGGTGAACCTCGCCACCGAGACGAAGAACATTTTTATGAAGACACTTCAGAAAGTTCTCCGTGACAACGAAGAAATAGACCTTCGAAAAGTATTTCCCCAGGCAACCGACGCCGTTGTAAAACTCATTAACGATAAACTGGATGTTGTCTCAGGGCAAACGGTTGTTGCCTGATCTATAAATGACTGATCTATGAGCACTAGCTATTCCAACATCGAATTCCCACGCGCCTTTGCGTTCGCTATAGATGACCTCGGCTGGAATGAAGGGAGCAGTCTGGCAACAAATACACCCCGTGGACCGCACCGTGCCGGCGTTAAGCGAACGTTCAATATCAACGATTATCGCTACATCATCGACGTCGCTAAAGCCGTTGGTGTAAGAGTTCAATGCCTGTTTGTCCTTGGCGAAATGGACCGGGAGAATGTGCTGGCGAAATATCCCACCACCACAAACATGAAAGAACGGTGGAATAACCGTGCGCTCGTCAACGACAGGCAGATCGCCATCATGAAATATGTGCGCGACGAGGCAGCCGCTATGGAATTCGGTTTTCATGGTACGGGACATGAGTATTGGCCCGAAGACAACATCCAAAGGAGGGCTGAATGGTATAACCTTATCGACAGAACGCCCTGGCCAGAAGAATCTTTGCGTGGACATATCGAAGCCTTCGGCGAAATACTCGCGCAGTACGACCTTAGCCGCGGGAATGGTCATTCATTTCCCGAAACTTTCGTTCCATGTGCCTATAGCTACTACTGGAATCCCAACGGAGATTATAGTCTTGGCGCGCTGATGACCGAGGCGGGCGTCAAGTATGCCAATACCGATTTTGGTCAAATACCGGAGCTCAATCCGCCTATCGAAAGAAATGGCGGTGGATTCGACCACGGTCTTCATGTTATCAATCGTAACAACTATGGGAATCCATGGTATGCCCTGTCGTGTTTGCCGAATGTCACGCTGGATCTTCAGTATACGGATGTTATTGAAAGTCACTGGCCGAACTGGCTCGCACAAGACGATTTTCTACAGCGTGACGTAACAGAGCAATGGGTCAATTATTATAGAAGCGTTCAACGTTACAACGGGCGCTACATCGCGAAAAATACCGAGCAATTGCATTCGCAGTGGTTGTACAACAAGTACACGCGCGTTGCATTTAACGGCCTTGTAGAGATCGACAATACCCAGATGCCCGGCGAGGCTTATCGTTATTCCAAGCCTGGCAACATGGTGTTGAAGATCGGGCTGAACCCGGGTGAGCATGTAAGCTCTGCGTTGATCAATGGCGAGTTGCTACCGGCCTATCTTGAAGACCAGGGTTTTGCTTTCCTGTATCTCCCGCCATTGGAAAAGAAAAAATATACATTGAAATACGAGATCGGCAAGGAGCTAATGCCTGTGGTTGTTTACAACGACGGCACGTACAACGTCTATAAGCTATCACAAACCACTGAAGCGATAAAGATCAACGCGAGGGTTTACGGTTCAACCGTATTGAAAGTAAGGTGCGACAAACCGCTCAAAATGACTTCCGACAATACAGCGCTCGTTCTCGAAAAAATGGGCTACGATGAACCACGGAAACTGGTTAGCATACACGTGAAGGCCCTCGACTTTCAGGGTGTTACGGGAAACATCATCTTAAACTTCTAGCCGTTACCGCACGTACGCGCCTCCCGGCAACAGGTATTGTATCGGCCAGCGCTCCCGCTTCTCCGTTACGATCTCCAACCACTCGTTGTGATCATCCGTTTTACCCAACGATTTAAGATCAGGCAATGTTTTCACAATTTGTCGTAGAAGGAATTGTGTTTTTTCTGTGCCTGTGATGCTGATCTCTTTGCTGCCCAGCCGAAGCCGGGCAAACCGGACGGCTATCTCTGTGTCTTCGATCATCTGCAGGAAATAAGGTCTGCCAACCAGTAACGAGTTGTATACATAATTTGCAGAAACACCCGACAGTGGACTAAAATAAGCTGCCACAGAATCGGTATTGTCAAATGTCAGGTCGTCGGATGAAATGGCCTGATATCGCATGCGGTCTTCACCGGTTCCACGGAAGTCGAATGAAATAACGTCTTCGCCTTTCCTGATTAAATCGGATATCTCGATCCACTGTTCTTTGGACGTTTTCCCCTCAAGGTTTAGCCACAATACGGCTTTGTTGCCTGGACCTTTTGTCGCGTGAAAATGCAGAAGAGACATCTGAAGGTTCTCACTATGATGAAGGAGATACTGATCGATCGCAATTCCATTGAATTGAAATTGACCTTTCTTTTCCCATTCAATTTTTTCCGATCCGGGAACGCCGCGATATTCCGCAACGGGCCAGTTTTTTATATTGGGATAACCCTTGCCGTAGTATTGATCAGCAATCGAATAAGTTGTTGTTTGTTGACGATCGCCAACATAATCCCGGATGAGGTCCATCAATTTCTTATCACCGGGGAAATCCAACGATACCTGTCCTTTTTGTGTGCACAGAAGTTCTTTCGGGTTCACATCGGTCACGGGTGGTAAGCCTTCTATTTTAGGAAGGTTATTAAAGTGATCGATAAAATTCATGGCAGCCTCCTGGTTCTCGGGTGAAAACTGGTGCTTGTGGTATCCTTCGACCATATCGATGCTCTCCCGCTTACCAAAGCGCTCATATATTTCAGAGACCTCCCGAAATGTTTTTCGTGTGCCTTCGATTGGGAAGAAGTCGAGAACAGCCGAGGCAATGAACAACGGGCGCGGATATACCAGCAATAAAAGACCGGCATGGTCGACACCCTCTGAAACAGATCCGTACAGATCTTGTTCGGGGTCGCTATCGGGATCGGCAAAGATGCGGTTGTAAGCTCTCATGGGAAGTGAGCTGATGTAACATGAGGGAGCTACTACTTTGATCCTTTCGTCCAACGCGCCGATATGCGCGGCCTGTGCTCCTCCGCCACTTGTTCCCGTAATTGATATCCGGCCGGCATCGACGTCGGGCCGTGTAAGGAGATAATCCACGGCGCGAATTCCATCCCATGCCTCCCAACGCATGAGGTTGGCGCCCGCGAGGTAGGCGAAATTTCCGAGTATCGCATGTTCGCCACAGACCAGGTTATAACGGCTTTTGCCGGCGGCTTCATCCCAAAACTGACTCCGCTCGCCTTGCCCAACCGGATCCCAGCAGATTACTACATAACCGCGCTGAACAAGACGCTGGCAGAGCGCCTGATAATGGATCTTTCCATTTGTTGAATGACCGCAAGCAACAAGAATAGCAGGATGCTTCTTCGATCCATCGTCGGGAACATACACCAGTGCAGTTACGCGAAACCCGGGCACACTCTCGAATATCAATTTCTCGATGTGGAACCCCTTCATCTGTATTCTACCTGTGATCGTTGGATTGAGGGGAGTTCTTTCCGACGGTAGTCCGCCGAGCATGTTGAGCACTTTTGCTTTTATTTCAGCCTTGAATGCCATCAGGCTTTTTTCATCCCGGATATTCTCCAGGGCCTTCCTCCTAAGATCATCGTACTGCCACGCCTGCCTGGTTTGATATTTCAGGTAAGGTGTGATATCCGGGCCTGCGGGCCTTTTGTTTTTTATAACGGTAAATGCATCGGCGGCTGGAATATCCTGAGAAGCGACAGTAAGCGCCGAAAAAAAAAGAACGGTTAACACAATTGAAATTCTCGATTTCATGGCCATTTTCCTTATAGAGTCGGCATACGGTAAGTTCTAATGACAAATCCTCAACAATATTAATGAGAATGACGGGGGAAGAGTCTCATATTAGTTAGAGGAAATCCGCATGAAATATCTACTCGCATTCGTAATCTGCATCAACATTTTCAGTAATACAACAGGCCAGGACCGGCAGCTGCCCGGTAACATTAAAATGGCCGCTCATCCAAGGCTCCTGCTTCTGAAGGATGAAGAAAGATCGATACGCACAGCGATCGCCTCCGACCCACTCTGGAAAAAAATGCATGAAACGATCTTGCAGGAGTGTGAAACGATCATCAGTGCTCCTCCAATGGAACGAGTGCAGGTCGGAAGGCGACTGCTGGACACGTCGAGGGAAGCGTTGAGAAGAATCTTCTATTTGTCATACGCCTATCGTGTAACTCAGGAAGAAAAGTACGCCGATCGTGTGAAGAAAGAGCTGCTTTCCGTCTGTCAATTCAGCGACTGGAATCCTTCTCACTTCCTGGACGTGGCGGAGATGACGCTTGCAGTCTCTATCGGTTACGATTGGTTGTTTGACAAGCTCTCTGACGATGAAAAACAACTCATACGCGAGGCCATTGTGAAAAAAGGTCTGGAGCCTTCATTCGACAAACAGTACAACTGGTTTTTGGAGGCCAACCAGAATTGGAACCAGGTATGTAATGCGGGTATGACGTATGGGGCACTTGTAGTCTGGGATGAGCATCCGGAACTGTCAAAAGAGGTCGTTCAACGCGCCCTGAATACAATTCACCTTCCCATGGACCAATACAAACCCGATGGCGGATACCCGGAAGGCTATGGCTATTGGAATTATGGCACATCTTTCAACGTCATGTTCTTAAGCGCTATCGAAAAAGTTTTTAATACCGACTTCGGACTAACGAAAATTCCCGGTTTCATGAACACGGCCGGTTTCATGGAAAATATGACGGGCAGCACAGGCTATTGTTACAACTGGGCTGATTGTCTGTTAACGGGAACTCTGAAACCAACTATGTTCTGGTTTGCGCAAAGGAATAGCGACCCCTCCTTGCTGTGGCAGGAGAAAAGATATTTGCTCGAGGCCGATTATTCAAGATTCACGAAAGAGAGACTGTTGCCAAATGTTATGATTTGGGGAAAAGACATTGCGTTAAGTAAAGTGACAGAGCCAAAAACAAGAGTATGGATAGGCCAAGGCGAAAGCCCCGTGGCCGCGATGCGCACATCGTGGAGCAACGATGCGATCTATGCCGGTCTTAAAGCCGGAACGCCTGCATCGGGACATGGCCATATGGACGTCGGCTCATTCATTATGGAATCAGACGGCGTTCGATGGGCTTCCGACCTGGGCATGCAGGAATACGAATCTCTTGAATCGAGAGGAATGGAGATCTTTGGAAAAACCCAGGATGCCACCCGATGGACTATTTACAGGATGAATAGCTACTCGCACAATATATTAACTGTCGACAGCTCACAACAGGCTGTTACGGGCTATGCTGCTATCGACAAATTTTCTGACGACCCGAACTTCTCCTTTGCGATATCGGACATCACTTCAGCCTATAAAGGACAGCTTGCTGTGGCAAAAAGAGGACTGGCGATCAAAGAAGGAAAATATGTGGTGGTTCAGGATGAGCTCACCGCACCTGGTAAGCAAGTTAAAGTACGCTGGGCAATGCTGACATCGGCGGATGTCAAGATCAAGAACGGCAACATGGCGGAGCTTACGAAAGACGGAAAGAAGCTGACCTTAAAAGTTATGTCTTCCAAAAATATCGAGGTTAAAACCTGGAGTACGGCGCCGACTAATGATTTCGATGCTCCAAATCCCGGCACCGTGCTCGTGGGTTTCGAAGTAATTGTCCCGGCTAACGAAAACGTTTCCCAGACTGTGTTCCTGATCCCGGGAAGTTCAAAGAAAATGCCGAAAGCAACAGTAACAGCGCTACAGGATTGGAAGTGATCGGGTCCGATTAACGGCTCACCTTTTCCTCAGCTTGTCGCTGAGATGCCGACGTGGGTGTACGAGAAAGCGGAAATAGTTGATAATACCGCAAATGAAACCCTCCTGAGGTCAGGCAGAAAGGCATGAGAGAGGGTCTCACTGCAAATGGGTCGCTATTTTTCGGGACAGGTCGCTGTCAATTCTGCACGGCTAACCTTTCCTGGAACGTCTCTCCATCAGACCGTGTCACCTTCAAAACATACACGCCCTTTTTTACCGACCCCAGATCAATTTCAGTCTTTAGCAATCTCCCGGCCTTTTGCACAGTCTGTTTCCTTACCAGCTGGTTTGTCAGGTCGTAAATTGCAACCGAATAAGTTCCAACGAACTCATCTGCCACTTCGAAGTACACCGGACCTTTCGACGGATTCGGATAGAACGTCGCCTTTTGTTCCGCTACATTCATTTCTCCTCCGCATGCACCACCAGTCTGTATATCTTCCTGTGTACACCCGGCACCGTTACCGGAGATGGTCACCGAAGCACACGACGGCTGCGAGTCGCATCCTAACGCATTGTTGAGTAACGCGTAAAGACCGCAACATTGCATGAGAGAGGTGTTACCAGTTACCACGAGGGAAGCAGCGTCACCCTCCATCACTGTCAGCGACGACAGACCGTTTAGATTATTCAGCGCAATATTATTTTTTATCTGCAGCTGTGCCGGGGGAGTCGTACCCGCCAGGCCCACAACTCTTATCTCCGTCAGAGACGAAAGGCCATTCAGGTTTTTCAACGACGGGTTATCGTTGATAAATAGTCCGTGGTACATCGTCGTCACATTCGAAAGCGCATCGATATTCCTGAGCGACAGGTTTCCCGTAATCCGCACAGTGCCCTCCAACTGTTGGGGACAACATGGGAATGGCGTACCTCCCATCGACTCCAGCGATTCGAGGCCGGTCAGGTTCCTGAGAGAATCGTTGGCTGTTATCGATACTCCGCCCGGGAGGATGGTGATAGACTCCAGGCCCTTAAGGTTTTTAAGAAGGCGATTGCCACTGATGACAAGACTCTCCCTCGTAAACCCAGCTCCAATCGATGTAAGCGCCGATAAATCGGTCAACCTTGTAAGGGCATCATTGTCCCGTATCTCCAGCCCTGCTCTTAGATTCGTCAAACCGCCCAGGCCCTCCAGCGTTTTTAGCGCCGGGTTCGAAAGTATTTGCAGAAATCCGTTCAGGCTGTCGAGCGACGAAAGTCCCGACAAATCCCGGAGTGTGGCGTTATCACTGATGACCAACCCGGTTCTGATTGTATCACCGGAAATAGTCTTCAGCGACGAGAGTCCATCCAGTTTCTGCAGCACAGGGTTGCCCTCGATCAGGAGGATCGTCTCAGTGGCATCCGGGCCGCCCAATTCAGTGAGGCCCAGCAGTCCATCGATGTTCCTGAGCAATGGATTGTGAAACAGGAAGAGTGAGCCATTGATCCGTTTCAGTGAATCGAGCCCGTTGAGATTTTTAAGCGATGCGTTGTTGCTGATGGCAAACCTTCCCGGAAGGCTTTTAAGGGGAAACCCTTTCATGTTGACAAGAGCGTTGTTGTTGTCAAGGACCCAACTCACGCCATTGTATGTTCCGATCGAATCAAGGACCTTCATTCCGTGCAAGCTTGAGAGCGACTCGTTGCTCATCACCTGGACTGTTCCGCCTATGGTACGTAAACCGGAAAGCCCTTTGAAATTGGTGAGAATAGCATTTCCGCTTATCGCCAGTCCGCCGTTGGAGATGGTTTGTAAAGAGCCCAGGCCCACCAGGTCGGCGAGAAGCGGATTTCCTGCGATCCAGAGGGCGAACGGAGGAAAAGTCACTTCACCCCCTATGAGCGTCAATCCCGAAAGACCATGAAGATTTGCAAGATTCGGGTTGGAGCGGATATAGAGCTGCCCGGCAGTTGTCAGGCGATAGAGGCTGTCGAGGTTTGTGATGTCGTCACCGGAGATTGTCAGGATCCCGGTGATTTCCGAACAGCCATAAGTGGCTGGAAAGGCATCGACCTCGGCTTGGGTGGAAAGGGTAATATCAGCGTTGCATTGTGAATTGGCCGTTGAAGGCAGTATATAGAAAATGAGCCCTAAAAGGACCCATTTCGCCCGGCTGTAAACAGCATTCATAGAAGTAACAGGTAAAGTTTTTTGCGAAGGAAGATCATCGCAAAAAAAAATTCAATGATGCAGACGGGTGTTTTCAAAACCGTTCGTCATCGTCGGGCTCTCGCCCTATCCCTGTGGACTACTTGATCTTCTTCAATACGAGGTAACCGTAGACCTGGTCGTTCCTCATTTCATCCACCACTCCATTGTGCTCGACGAATTCAAAGGTTGAGTTATCCCTGCTCCACCGGGAATCCTGATCGTAGCTGAGCTTCACAGGTTTGTCCTCTCCTCTTTGGACTAATAAAGTACTGTCGTTACTGGTTACAGTTAATGTGAGGTTGGTGCCGCGAGACCGACCTTCATAAGTACCGGTAAACCTCGAAAGGTCACCCGAAAACGTCGCGGGCTCGTCGGGCCCTTTCGGAAACAATTGCTGATGGACAAAGTCCGCTATTTCCCCGGGGCCGTTGGGGCCGGTGGTATTCATCAACACAGTGACGCTTACTCCATCGTCAGGAAAGTAAGAGTTCGCTGAAAGGAACCCTGGAATTCCACCACCATGTTCAATCCTTCTCTTGCCGTTCAAATCGGTAATGGTCAGGCCTTCCGCATAGTGCGTTTCGCTTCCATTATTAAGTCTCACGGGCGTTGTCAATTCCTTGTACATAGCTTCGCTCAGGACCTTACCGTTGTGAAGGGCATCATTCCACTTTGCAAGATCTTCCACCGTCGAGCACAATGAACCTGCCGAATACGGCCAGGTGTGATCGATGTACTGTGCGCGAAGCAGGCCACTCTCTCCCATGTCGTAACCATGTGCCCGATTCTTTGTGGCCTTTCGCTCGTCACAATAGTAAGAGTTAGTCATGCCTGCTTTGGCGAAAACATTTTTCCTGATGTATTCTTCGTATGACATCCCACTCGCTTTTTCGATTACGAGGCCGAGGATAAAGAACGCTGTGTTGTTATAGATCAACGCCTCACCAGGCTCAAAATCGAACGACTCTTTTTCGACAATTCTGAGCAGAGTATCGCGCTTGTACTTGTGACTCATGAAGTTTTCGAAGAACGGCAGTTCTGTGTAGCCCTTGATCCCGGACGTATGGTTCATCAACTGCCGAACCGTGATCTTGCGTCCCTTCGTATCGAACTTGACATATTTCGTGAAGTCGTCTTCAAGTGAGATCTTACCTTGCTCGGCGAGCTGCAATGTGGCGACGGAAGTAAATTGTTTTGTGATCGATCCGATCTCAAAAGAGGCATCTGCCGGCAGCTTCACATTAAGCTCCACGTCGGCGTAGCCATAGGCTTTGATAAACACGGGTTTGTTGTCGCGATAAACGGCGATAGCGACACCGGCGAACTTCGAACTGTCGACAAGCGGATTGATCAGGCTGTCGAGCTTTGTTTCGAGTGATGAGGCGTCCGGCTTCCGGGTTGTCGCCTTGTCACACGAAATAGCACAGGCGATAGTGACGATAACGGGGAGAAGAATTTTTCTGGTCATAGCGGTAAGGGTAAGACAAGATACCTGAAATAGTAATAAATAAATCCAGGCAGTAATTCCTATTTTGCCGCCTAACCCGAATGTAGTTTGGCAAAGATCACAGTTAAAAAAACCATTAACTCTATCTCCCCAAAAAACCGGCAGCAATGGAGAAAATGGCTACAGGCAAACCATGATAAAAAAGAATCCGTTTGGCTGATCTACCATAAAAAGAGTTCAAAGACCCCGTCGATGTCATGGAGCGATGCTGTCGAAGAAGCTCTCTGCTTCGGATGGATAGACAGCAAACGTCAGGCTGTCGACGCCACAACATTCAGGCAGTTTTTCAGTAAACGGAAAGCCAGGAGCCTGTGGTCGGGAATCAACAAAGCGAAAGTGCAGCAGTTGATCTCCGGAGGACTCATGACCAGGTTAGGATTTGAAGCGATCGAAAACGCGAAGAAAAACGGGTCATGGACAACTTTAGACGAAGTTGAAAAGCTGACAATTCCGGCGGACCTCGACATAGCGTTCAGAAAAATAAAGAACGCCAAAAAATATTTCCTGAGTCTCAGCAGGTCGAACAAACGAATTATGCTTCAATGGGTGGCGCTTGCTAAACGACCGGAGACACGACAAAAGAGGATCGATGAAATTGCAAAGCTCGCCGGGCAGAATTCGAAGCCGAAGCAGTTCGAGTGATGTGATCTTCAAAATCACTTGAGGTGTAGCATCAGCAGCGCCTGCCGTTCGTACAAGGCAAGTCTTCGCTTATAATCTGCCTGATTCGTAACCAGGCTGAGATAATAATACGCGCCTTCGATCAAAACAAAGATCATGTCTGCCGTATTCTCCACATCCTTGACTTTGATGACACGACTCGCCTTTGCTTCTTTCAGCGCTTCCGTCAGCAGTAGTCTCAGGTGATCGTGCAGATTCTTATAATGCACCTTGATAGTCCGGTCCCGGAAAATCAGCGCATAGCAACTAAAAAATACGCCATCGTCGAAAAGGTTGTTCCACTCACGTGAAAACAGATTAGAGATGATCTTCCGAAGTCTCGCCTCCGGGTCGGTTGTGCCATTCTCCGGATTGTAAATAAGGCGGTAGCGTTCGATGATATATTCGATGAGTCCGAGTATAAGATCCTGCTTGGTCTCGAAGTAGTGGATTACAAGACTGGGATTTACGCGCAATACGGCCGCAACTTTTGCAATCGAGGCATTTTCCAGTCCTTCCCGCCGGGCCACCTTGTAAAATGCCTTGATGATTTCTTTCTGCCGAAGCGGCTTTAGACTCTTACGGCCCATGATTTTGGAGTGATCTAAAGATAACCAAAAAGTAATCCCAGCCTTTTTTTTATCCCGAAAAAATGTCTAACATTTACAAATATAAATTGAACAACCGTTCAATAAAAAACCAACCCAAGTACATATGTTAAAACGTCTACTAAAAAAACCTGGGATTGCTCGAACGTTATCGATTGCCTGCATGGCAGCGGTTTTCCTGTTGAGCAGTTTCCAACTGCGGGGCCAGGGTATCACTGTGTCGGGAACCGTGACGGAGAAAGGAGCTCCCCTTCCCGGGGTGAGTGTCCTGATCAAAGGAACTACCATCGGCACCTCATCTGACGGCGACGGAAAATACACGCTCGCCGTGCCTGGCGACGCCAGCACCTTGATATTCAGCTTTATCGGTTACAAAACACAGGAGATGCAGATTGGCAACCGGACTGAATTGAACGTCGAAATGGAAGAAGATATTCAGGCGTTGTCCGAAGTCGTCGTAACAGCGCTCGGTGTACAACGAGACGCCAAAGCGCTCGGATATGCTACACAGAAACTGGAAGGAGCCGCGATGACAAAGGCGCGTGAACCCAACGTTTTCAACTCTATGACCGGCCGCGTTGCCGGTCTGCAGGTCAACAATCAGACCGACCTCTTTACAGCTCCGAAAATCCTCCTGCGAGGTGTAACACCGTTGATCGTGATCGACGGCGTGCCCAGTGTTGATAACGACCTGTGGAAAGTGAATGCCGACGACATTGAAACGATGACCGTACTTAAAGGAGCAACAGCGGCCGCACTGTACGGATCGATCGGCAGCGGTGGCGCTATTATGATCACAACCAAACGGGGATCCAACAAGCTCAAAGTCGATATTAACTCCAGCACGATGTTTCAGCCGAGCTTCATCCGCATACCGGAAGTTCAGCACACCTATGGCAACGGAAACAACGGGCAATATGCATACGTTGACGGGTCCGGCGGTGGTCTCGAAGGAGGCGGATGGATATGGGGACCTAAGCTGGACCAGAAAGATCCATCAACCCCCAGCGGTCTGTGGGAAACCACACAGTACGATAGTCCCCGCGACCCGGCAACGGGTAACCTCATCCCGACACCGTTCACATCGCGCGGCAAAGACAACGTCGAGAATTTCTTCAGGACCGGTATGATCCAGACTACCAACTTATCCGTAAGCGGCGGGAACGAAAACAGCAACTTCCGTGTGTCGGTCTCAAACGTCTATCAAAAAGGAATTGTGCCGAACACCCAATTGAACAATACATCATTCGGTGTTTCGGGAGGGTTCGCGCTATCGAGCAAATTAAAAGCCGACGCGTCTCTCACCTACAACCGGCAGTACACCGACAATTTTCCGGAAGTCGGCTATGGACCTAACAACTACCTGTACAACCTTGTACTTTGGATCGGGCCCGATATCGATGTCCGCGACCTTAAGAACGTCTGGGTCCCGGGTCAGGAAGGTCTGCAGCAGCAGAACTACAATAAATCCTGGTACAACAATCCGTATTTCCAGGCAACGCAGTTCCTCCGCGGGTATTATCGCGACAATGTTTTCGGACAGTTCAAGCTGGACTATAACGTCCTGCCCGGATTGGACCTGACGTTAAGGACCGGCGTCAACGAATTCACATTGAACCGTACTTATAAAGAACCGAAGAGTTACGTGCGGTACGATTACGTTTCCGATGGAAACTATTACCTCAGTGGCGAAACAGGGCTTAATTTAAATACGGATTTCATCGCCCGATATACGAAGAAGGTTACCGACAACTTTTCGCTGAATGTCAGCGCCGGCGGGGCCAACCGCTTTAGGCAAAACCGTCTTAACAAACAATATACTGACGGTCTTGTCATCCCGGAGTTCTACAATCTCAGCAACTCGAAGAAGCCCCTGTACGGAACCAATGAGATCCAGGAGGAAAAGGTGAATAGTGTTTACGGAACGCTGGACCTGGAGATATTCAGAAGTATATTTCTCGGGGCAACCGTGCGTAACGACTGGGTCTCGACGTTGCAACCCGGTAACAACTCATTCTTTTACCCTTCCGTCACACTCGCGGCTGTTATTAGTGATTACGTCGATCTGAGTGCGGCAAAAGTGTCGTTCCTCAAGTTACGCGGTTCACTTGCCAGGGTCGGTGCGGGCAAGCTTGTTAACCTCTCGCCCTGGAACGACGAGATCTATCCGTACCAGCATATCGGTGGATACCAACCAGGTCAAACCTGGAATAATCAACCATCACTCGCATGGCCCGGGATCCTTCGCGCGCCCAATCTGAATCCTGAAACATCGGATACCTGGGAAGTTGGAGCCGATGTCCGCTTCCTCGATGGACGGTTAGGTTTCGATGTGGCCTTGTACCACGTGCGTGAATTCAACCGCTTGATAAGCCCGCGTATATCTATTACGAGCCTCTATGAAAACTATGTGGTGAATGCCGGCGAGTTTACCCGTAAAGGCGGCGAGCTCACAGTCACCGGAATCCCGGTAAAAACGCAGGACTTCACCTGGAACGTTTTGTTAAACCTCAGTCAGAGTCACCGGTATCTGAATTCGCTGGTCGGTGGAAGCAACATTAATATTAAACCGGGACATAGAATGGATGAGATCTGGTCCTATGGTTATGCCCACACACCTGGCGGTAATTTGGTCATCCGGAACGACGGCTATCCCCTGGACGACCCTTATCAGAGAATGCGCGGACATACCGATCCTGATTTCATCTTTGGGATGCAAAACAGCTTCAACTACAAAAGTTTCACCCTTGGTGTTTCCGTGGACGGCCGTGTAGGCGGCAAGATGTACTCGACAACCAACCAGAAGATGTGGTGGGGCGGCACTCATCCCGAAACGGTAAATCACTACCGCGATGAAGCAAACGCCGGTGAGGCGACATATATCGCCCCGGGCGTTGTGGTCGTGGAAGGAACCGCAGAATATGATGGCGTTGGAAACATCGTAAGTGACAATCGTGTCTATACGCCAAACACGACACCCGTCAATTACATCTCCTGGAACATCAATACAAGCAATGGTTTTCTGAACCATTACTACAACCAGTCTTTCCTGAAGCTCCGGGAAATAACATTGACCTATCGCGTACCGAACCGTATCCTGGACAAGACCTTCTTTCAGCAAGCCACAGTTTCATTCGTCGCCAGAAACATTGCAGTGCTTACGAAGATGCCGAACGTCGATCCGGACGTAGGAAGTGACGACTTACAAACACCATCGACACGAAATTTCGGATTCAACGTAAACTTCTCTTTCTAATCTATTAACGACGAATCAGATGAAAAAAATAAAACTCTTCGTACTTATATGTTCACTGCTGTGGGCCAATAGTTGTAAAGACTTTGATGAGCTTCAGATCGACCCAAACCGTGCAACGCTATCGCATCCAAGCCTGCTCCTCACAAATCTGGAGATCACGACTTTTACTTTTAATAACATCAGTCCCGGCGCGGCACTGGCGACGAGAATGATGGTTTATACGGACGAGTCCGATGACAGCCAGTATTACGCATGGCAGCGGAGTAACAGCGACTTCAACCGGTATAACCACCTCCGGCAGGTGGTGAAAATGAATGAAGAAGCCGACCGGATCGGAGCTCCAAACTACAAGGCTCTCGCTCTTTTCTTCCAATCGGTAAATATCCTCGAGATCACGAAAATATATGGGGATGTTCCTTACACCGAATCGCTCGCCGGAACCACTCAAACACCTGCCTACGATCCTCAAAGTGCAATTTACCTGAAGGTGTTAAATGATCTGGAA
Organism: Cyclobacteriaceae bacterium; assembly: GCA_035318625.1. Lineage (GTDB taxonomy): Bacteria > Bacteroidota > Bacteroidia > Cytophagales > Cyclobacteriaceae > ELB16-189. The sequence continues at coordinate 1,394,002 of DATHEL010000004.1, read as the reverse complement.
GAAGCCAATAATTCGCTGAGTGAAGCCAATGGTACAATCAACGGCGACATCATCTTTAATGGCGACATTCAGAAATGGAAACAGCTGATAAATTCCTATAGCCTGAAAGTCCTCATCAGCCTGTCAAGTCATACAGGGAACACGACACTGAATGTGAAAAACCGCTTTAATAAGATCTTCAGCGATCCGGCGACCTATCCGCTCATCATGTCCAATGACGACAATGGAGCATTGCGCTTCTACGATCAATCGACATCGACCAGTCTTTTGGGAAACCGTTATCCGCTCTATAATAATAACAGTTTCAAAACTGCTTACTACATGGACGAGTCGTTCGTCAATCTGCTGAAAGATCACAGTGATCCGCGCCTGTTTGTAATGGCCGACAAGAAGCCCCAAGGCGCCGCCCTGCCCGACGACGATCCCGATGCATACGGCGGATTGGATGGAAGCGCTCCCCTGGCGGCCAACATCACTCGCCTCGTGAATGGTGAAGCATCGAAGATAAATCCCCGGTACTATACCGACCCTATAAACGAGCCAAGCGTGCTCATGGGTTATGCCGAAGTCGAGTTTACACTCGCAGAGGCTGCACAGCGGGGCTGGATCGCTGCAAGCGCAGAAGAACACTACCTGAATGGCGTCCGGGCTTCGATGAACTTTTACGGCATTTCATCTTCGGCACAGGATGATTACGTTTTAGAAACAGGTGTGGCATTCGTCCCGGCTACCGCCATCGAGCAGATCATTACGCAGAAGTACATCAATTTCTTTTTGCAGGGAGGTTGGGAAGCATTCTTCAATCATCAACGTACCGGGTTCCCACACTTCAAGGTGGATGGCGGAGGTGTGCTGAACAATCAGACCGTTCCCAAACGCTGGATGTACCCCACCGACGAGTTCACGCTCAACCTGGCCAGCGCTCAGGCTGCCATCGCCCGGCAGTACCCGGCCGGTGACAACATCAACGGGGTGATGTGGCTATTGCAAACCGAATAGATATAAAAACAAGACGCAATGAAAATTGAATCAAAAATATTTCTGATCCTGCTTGCAGTAGCGATCTCATGCAAGGAGGACGACGCTATACAAGATCCCATTTACGAATTTATCTCCTTTAAAGAAGAAGGGCCGGTGAACGTCAATGAGCTTGCCAACAGCAGCGAAGGTTACCCTGTGGTGATCCAGTTATGGGCATTCGAACCTTATAACGAGAACATCACCCTGCAGTATACGGTGACCGGTTCCAATGCGACGGCAGGTGTTGATTTTACAGTGACACCGGCCGGCAGCATCACGTTGAGTGCCGGTAAGCTGACGTCGGATACGATATGGATCAAAACAATCGACAATGCTTCGGGTGCAGCGAACGACCGGGCCTTTGATATCTCGTTGACGTCCGTCAGCAAGAGCGATATCAAGATCGGGTTGGGTCTTGCCGATCCACGTCAAAAGACGCTCACCTTCAATATCCTCGACGACGAATGCAGTCTTACGAGCGCCATCTACTCCGCACCGCTCACCAATCTGATCGGGATCGACGGATCTACACAGGGAACGAATGCCGCGACGGGGGTTGTCGTAGGAAACACGGTATCTGTAACCGGGGATCTTATCTGGTACGGTCCGATGGACGAGCCGTTTAAACTCACACTCGTACCCGATGCGGTCGGTTCCACAAAAGGTAACGTCACGTTCGGCAGCCAGTTCATGGGAACCGCCAACGACGGATATGAGTACACGTTTACGCAGGTAGGCACCGGCACGTTCGATGTTTGCAGCGGCACCATCTCCATTACCTACGACACATCTTACCGTGCCGTCGGGGATACGGACTGGACACCATGGCAACGCGTGACTAATTTTTTCGAGCTGCCATGAGGATTCATTTGGAGTTCGAAGCCATTTGAGTATATTTATTCAGAGCCCATCGTGTCCTTGCTAGTCAAGGCTGCGATGGGCTTTTTATTGGTAAGAATTTCCGGTTAACCCCTCCCCTATGAAAAACCTCAGTCTCGTATTCTGCTTGCTCTTTGTAAGCGTCGTTTTGAAAGGGCAGCAATACAAGTACTACGCTGGAAACATTCACGCTCATACAAGGTATTCCGACGGAAACCAGGATTGGAAAAAAACCAAGATCGAAACGCCGGCCGGGTCATACGCCTATGCGAAGAAAAGCGACCACTTCGACTTTCTCGGGATCTCGGAACACAATCACAGCGAGGCGAGAATGAAACGCGAGCGCTACGCAAAGGGATTGGATGAAGCGGAAAAGTCGACCACTAGCAAATTTCTATGCATGTATGGAATGGAGTACGGCGTGATCAAAAAAGGGGGACACGTGCTCATTTATGGCTACGACAAATTACTCGGGTGGGAAGACGGGAACTGCGATGTAAAGCTCGGTCAATACGACTATAATAAACTTTGGCAAATCCTGTCCGAGGATCACAATCCCGTCTTCGCTACACTCGCGCACCCCAAGACTTCCGATTACCAGGGTCTTATTTCGAAGCCTTACAATAAGACTGCCGACGATGTCATCTGCGGCGTAGCGGTAATGACCGGACCTGCGAAAGCAAAAAAACAAGACTACAGCACGAAGGCTTCGGGCACATTTGTAGGCTACTACAAGAAGCTACTTGCTAAGGGATATCACGTTGGCCCCACCGTAGACCACGACAATCACAACCTGACGTTTGGAAGCGTAGCTCATTCACGCACCATCGTCCTTGCAAAAAAACTCGATTTGGAAAGTGTGATGGATGCGTATCAACAGATGAGATTCTTCGCTTCCGAAGACTGGAATGCCAAGGTCGACTTCACGATCAATGGGAAACCGATGGGTGAGATGTTCAATACCCGGACCGACGCAAACATATCTGTAAAAGTAATGGACGACGACGCCAGCGATAAAGTTGCCTCCATCAAAGTCATGTATGGTAAGCCCGGAAGCCAGACCTTGGCCAGGCAGTTGACAACAACGACCGACGACACGCTGACTTTTACACAACCGCAATCCGACGGCGAAGAATTCTATTATTACCTGGAGATCACACAGAAAGATAAAGACAGGATTTATACGGCTCCGATCTGGGTTAGGCGGGTGAAGTAACGAGATTAGAGATTCCTTAAATTTCTTTTCACGCAGTATTTTTAGGCCTACCTTACTTCTATTACCTGATTTTAGGCCAAAATGGCAAAAGTGGTCACTAAAAAAGCCGGCAAAAAGAAATCGAAGTTATTCCCGATTGTAGCCGTCGGAGCATCTGCGGGCGGGGTGGAGGCTATCACCGAGCTCGTGAAAAGCCTGCCGCTCGATTCCGGGATGGCATACGTTTATATCCAGCACCTCGATCCGACTCATAAGAGCCAGATGCCCGATATTCTGTCGCGGGTGACCAAAATGCAGATACAAACGGCGCGTGAACGGATGCGGATCGAGCCGGACAACATTTATCTGATCCCTCACGATCATAATTTGAGCCTAATGGACGGGATGTTTAAGCTTACCCCTAGGCAGCGAATACGCCGCGGTGTAAACATGCCTATTGACAAGTTTTTCCGTTCGTTGGCCGAAGTTCACAAGGAGCGCGCCATTGGTGTCGTCTTATCCGGAAATGCCAACGACGGCACCGCAGGATTAAAGGAGATCAAAAACAACGGCGGACTAACTTTCGCGCAGGACTCATCAGCAAAATTCCAAAGCATGCCGAAGTCGGCGATTGCCGAAGGGAGTGTCGACATGATACTTTCCCCGAAAGAGATTGCGGTAGAGCTCCGGAAGATCAGCAACAATACCAATATCATCAGTAAGGTGCTTCTGGAGGGCGGGGATATGGAAGCGATTGAAGTCCCTCGCGAAGACCTCCAGGAGATCATCGGTTTGCTGAAACGTTCGGTCGGCGTCGACTTCACTTATTACAAACCGAACACGATCAAGCGAAGGATCATCCGGAGAATGCTGCTCTACAAGCTGCCGTCCCTGAAAGCCTATCTCCATTATTTAAAACAACACACCAACGAGATACATGTCCTGTTCCAGGACCTTCTCATCAATGTCACAGCATTCTTTCGCGACGCTGACACGCTCGAGTATTTGAAGAAAAGTATTCTGACGAAGATCATGAAGTCAAAATTACCGAACGAAGCTATACGTGTCTGGGTACCGGCCTGTTCAACGGGTGAAGAAGCATATTCGATCGCTATCCTCCTGAGCGAGATCATTTCTGAAAAAGGACTGACAGTATCTTTACAGGTATTTGCATCCGACCTAAGTGAAAATGCTATTGCAAAGGCCCGGATAGGCCTTTATTCAAAAAGCGACGTAGCTGATGTTTCCCAAAAAAGGCTCCAACGTTTTTTTACGAGGATCGATGGCTCCTACAGGATAAACAAGATCATCCGTGATGCCTGCGTGTTCGCACCGCATAATGTCATCTCCGATCCGCCCTTTTCGCGCCTGGATTTAATTACTTGTTGCAACCTGATGATCTACCTGGATCCGGTCCTGCAGAAGAAGCTCATCGCTACCTTTCATTATTCCTTAAAGCCCGACGGATATCTCATCTTGGGGAAGTCTGAAACGCTGGGAACTTCCACCAACCTGTTTTCACAAGTCGACAAGAAGTTTAAGGTCTTTGCCCGGAAAAATGACGTCTCGGCCAAAATCAAGTTCGAGATGAACTATCGCATTCCCGAGGTTGACCGGAAGACGCCTATCAGTTCCCACCTGGCGTATACGAAGGTGAGGGACCTGAATTTTGAAAGCAGAGTGGAAGAGCTTCTGCTCAGCAAATATGTTGCTGCCAGTGTAGTCGTCAATAAGGATCTCGACATACTGCAGTTTCACGGCCCCATAAATTCCTTCCTGGAAATTTCGCCGGGCAAGGCTACTTTGAATTTATTGAAGCTCGTGCGCCCGGGACTTGTATTCGATCTGAGGAACACGATCCACAAGGCGACGAAATCGAACAAACCGGAAAAAAAATCGGGGCTCGAGGTCACGGTCAACAGCATCGTGACAATGATTTCGGCAGAAGTTATCCCGGTCGGAAAGGGCGACGAAGAAAAGGTATTCCTGATCGTCTTCCAGAAAGTACCGCCCGCGGGCGCAGAGCTGAAGAAATCATCACACACGAAAGATCAGATCGTAAAAAAAATGCAGGCCGAGATCGAGGCGACAAAGGAAGACATCCGGGCAATCCTTGAGGAGCAGGAAGCCAGCAACGAGGAGTTGCAGTCTGCCAATGAAGAAATTGTTTCGAGTAACGAAGAGCTCCAAAGTATCAATGAGGAGTTGGAGACTTCGAAAGAAGAAGTTGAGTCGTCTAACGAGGAGCTGATGACGATAAACAATGAGCTGCAGGTCCGTAACGAGCAACTCGCAGAGGCGCATGAGTACTCCGAAGCCATTGCAGAGACCATAAGGGAAGCTGTCCTCATTCTGGATAGAGATTTCAGGGTGAGATCGGCCAACAAAGCCTTTTACAGGATATTTAAGACCAACGAAGAAGAAACGGAGGGAATGCTTATTTATGAGCTGGGCAACCGTCAGTGGGATATACTGGAGCTCCGTCAATTGCTGGAAGAGCTGATCTGGAAAAGGACCATCATCACCGGGTATGAGGTTCAACACGACTTTCCTGCCATTGGTCGCAAGGTCATGCTGTTGCACGGCCGTGCCATCGTTCAAAAGCTTTTGCAAAAAGAGCTGATCATTGTTGCCATAGAGGACATCACGGAACACCGCAAGGCACAACGTATGGCGGAAGAAAGAGAATTGTGGTTCCGCAATATGGCAGACAACGCACCGTGCATGATCTGGACCACGGGCCCCGACAAGGTCCGGAGCTTCTTCAATAAGACGTGGTATGAATTCATAGGAAAAGACGGCGCATCAACCGACAGGGAATTTTGGGTGAATTCCATACATCGTGATGATCGTAATAACTATCTCGATCAATTCAACAAAGGCTTTGCATCGAAAAGCGTGATATCGGTAGAATACCGTATGAAACGCGCGGATGGCGAATATCGCTGGGTACTTGACATCGCAAAGCCATACTACGCGGACGATCAAAAGTTCCTGGGCTATATCGGTACGAGCACCGAGCTTCACGATAAGAGACTACTGATGGATGAGTTGGATCGCCAGGTCAGAGAGCGGACGAAAGAGCTGAAATCGATCAACATCGAGCTCAAGCGGTCGAACAGTGAGTTGGAACAGTTCGCTTATGTCGCCAGTCACGACCTGCAGGAACCACTCCGGAAGATTTTAACATACATCGACCGGATCGAAAATCAGGACGGACAGTTGCCGGCGGGCAGCAAAGCTTTCTTCGAAAAAATTGTTGAATCGGCCCGAAGGATGACAAAGCTCATAGATGATCTGCTCGATTTCTCCACAATTTCTTTTTCAAAGAAGACATTCGTTAAAGTAGATCTGAACACGATTATCAAAGACGTTTTGGCCGACCTGGAGCTATTGAGCGCGGAAAAGAAAGGAAAAGTGATGGTGGAGGGGAAAATACCCGTGATCCAGGGGGAGCCACTGCAAATGACTCAGCTCTTTTATAACCTGATCGGCAATGCCTTAAAATTCACCCGGGATTCCGTAGCACCCACCGTTAAGATATCAAACAGCATTTTAACCGACGCCAGCGTCAGCCAGTATAAGGAACTGGATGTACCCGGCCCTTATGTTCAATTGATCATATCTGACAACGGTATCGGCTTCAGCCCTGAATTCGCCGAACAGATTTTCATCATCTTCCAGCGACTCAACGAACGCAAAAAATTTCCAGGGACAGGCATTGGACTTGCCCTATGCAAACGAATAGTCGCAAACCATCACGGACATATCTTTGCAAAGTCCAATTCCAACGGGTCGGAGTTCTATGTGATCCTGCCGCTCAGTCAGGAAGGGAACGGAAACAATGAAAACGATTAAAAAAGTCTAGACGTTCTCGGTAGGTACTCTCCACTCGGTTGAGAGGATATGTGATATTTCGTCGCAAAGCTCGCGCAATGACGATGGTTTTGTCAGAAAGTAGTCGGCGCCCATTGTCCGAAGCCTGCTCTCGTCATTCTTCCGCTTCGACGTGCTGTATATGATAACGGGAACATTCGCCAACGAATCCAGTCGCCGGATTTCCTTCAGGCATGTATTGCCATCGATCATCGGCATGTTGAGATCTAAAAAAATAAAGTCTGGTCTATAGCTGGACTTTAAAAGACGTATTGCTTCCTGTGATGTATGTATCTTCTCAAACACGAGGTCTGCATCTACAAGGCGTGCAGCATCGATGAATAGCTCACAATCATCTTCGTCATCATCAACTATCAAAATTTGTTTTCGCATGTATATCGTTCGCCTGTATATAAAGGTATGAACTTCTATGCTGATAATACCTTTATTAACCCGCGTAAGTTCATCGTGAGTTTTTTCCACAGATTCGGCACCCGACTCTACGCTTTATTACAGAAATGGACTTTGGCCTAAAAAAATTCACACACTTAGAGCTTGGAAACATCGATGACCACATGCTTCACTGCCTCACGATTGAACGTATACGTAACGTGTACCATCCCATCTTCTGCCTGGATGATCGCCGGGTACGAGTACCCCGATTCGTTCGGGACGTTTTCCAAAGTCATGACCGGTTTCCATGTTTTGCCGTCGTTGGAGATTGCAAGATTGAGCATGTTCCTGTCCTTTGGCTCCTCTCCTTCATTCGTAGTATGATTGTAAGCAAGCAGCTGCCGCCCATCTTTCAGCGTAACGGCGTCGGTACCAGCATTCGGGTTGGGTAACATTGTTGCCTGCATCGGGCTCCAGGTCTTTCCGTTGTCATCCGACCAGCTTTCGGCGATAGCATCCTGGCGTGTGCGACAAAGTACTTGCAGCTTGCCATTCCCATATCGTAATATGCTCGGCTGGATCGCGTCAAAGGCGACACCATCGTTGATCGGCCCCACGACTTCCCATGTTTTTCCCATGTCCCTCGTGATCTCGAAATGCACTTTCCAGATAACATCATCACCAACCATCGTCTCCGTGCTGCTGGGACAAATGATAGTCCCGTCTTCGAGCTGAATGGGTTTATTTTTTACAGGACCTATCAGGTGTCCGATCTTTTTGTCCTCACCGATCCTAACCGGCTTCGACCAGGTTTGACCATTATCGACGGAAGTCATCACCATCCCCCACCACGTACGGGGATCGGGTCCGACTTTGTAGAACAACATTAACGGACCGTCTTTCGGCAAAAACAAAACGGGGTTCCACGTGGGATAACGCTGGCCATCGTCTTGTAAGCCATTGGCGACTTCCACCGGCTCCGACCAGAAAGTTTCCGACAAACGGCTCACGCGTATGCCGACGTCATCGTTCTTTTCGTGTGTGCCTGCAAAAAATGCGCACACAAAACCTCCTGGTGTCTCCACGATGGTAGAGGCATGGCATTGAGGGGTCAACGGCTGGATCATTTCACCAAGCACATATGCTCCCTCTCCGGGTTTCGCGAGTGGCGGCAACTCAACGTTCCCCGAGGTATCGTGTGTTTTTGTCGCGCATGATAAAATCGAGATCATGATAGAGACAGCCAGTGCGTACTTCATCTGATGAAGTTAACTATTCGGTTTCTTAAAAAATGTACCCAGGACAAACCCGACGATGAAGATCGACGTCGTTCCCAGAACGATCGCCATGTTGGTGTGCAGTGTGCTGGAAAAATATGCAGGTGAGAGACTGATCCAGCAGATAACGATGATGCCGGCTACCACACCGACAAACGCATGGAAGCTCGAAGCCTTTTTCGATATATAGCCCAGCAGGAACAAACCCAGCATGCCGCCGCTGAAGATCGACGACAAAGCCCACCAGGCATCCAGTGCGCTGCGGACTTTCGTCATGGCGAGGCCGACCATTATTCCCACAATGCCGATCGCAGCCGATGAGAGGTACAGTACTTTCATCGATTGTTTTTCCGGGGCGTCTCTCCCACCGAAGCGTTTGTAGAAATCCGTGAGTATCACCGCTGCTCCGCTGTTGAGACTGGTGGAGATCGTGCTCATACCGGCTGCAAAGATCGAAGCGATCAGCAATCCGGTGAATCCTTCGGGAAGTCGATTCACAATAAAATACGGAAATACGCGGTCGGCCATTTCAGGCTGTTGAAGATCGGCAGGAAGATCTCCGGGATGCGCTTGATAGTAGGTGTAAAGAAAGGTCCCGATCAGGAAAAACAACAATGACACGGGCACATACAGTAATCCGCCGAGCCACGTCGAGATCTTTGCCTCTCTGTCGGTCCGGGCGGTGATGTAGCGTTGCACGTAATTCTGATCGATGCCGAAATTCTGCAGGTTAATGAACAGTCCGTAGATAAGGACGACCCAGAATGTGGACGTCGACCAATCGAATTCGAAGCTTCCAAGACTGAACTTGTCGTGCGCCAATGCGGTGTCGATGGATTGTGTGAGTCCGCCCGGCACTGAAAACACTAAAATGATCAGGCAGGCCAGCGCGCCACCGATCAGCACAATGCCTTGTACCGTGTCGGTCCATACGACGGCTTGTATGCCACCCGTCATCGAGTACGCCATCACGAGAATACCGGTGACGATGATGATCGCATTGATGTTCCATCCGAGCAATGCATTGAGAGGCAAGGCGAGCAGGAACAGGATCGAACCGGTACGTGCCAGCTGTGTGAGCAAATAACAGCTCGATGCATAGATCCGCGCCCATACGCCGAACCTGGTTTCGAGATAAGTATATGCGGAAACACTGTTGATGCTCCGGAACAGGGGCACAAAATACTTCGCGGCAACCCAGGTGGCAATCGGAATGGAGAGGCTGAATGCGAAACTGTTCCAGTTCGTCTGATATGCTTTTCCCGGCAGCGCGAGGAAACTGATGCTGCTCACGAACGTGGCGAAGATCGACATGCCCAACGCCCATGCGGGAAGGCGTCCTCCGCCGGTAGTGTATGCATCGGCGGATCTGCTCCGGAAATAAAACGAAGCGCCGAACGCAACAATGCCTCCCATGTACACGATGATGACTGCCAGATCGAGGGGCCGGAGGTTCATTGGTAGATCGCTAGCTAAATATAATTCTTCTACCCAAACACGGGTGATTTAAAATGACGGATTTATCTGTATCTAAGTGCTGTAATACACCCTTTATGAAAGCGGCATCCATCATCCCGGTACTAATCGTCGTATGTGCCTGTACACAAACCGGAAAGAAGATAGATTATTTCGGACAAACGCCTGCAGGGTCGACTGCCACGCTCTTTGCTCCGGGTACTGTGAGCACCGAGGCTAACGAACACAGCGCCCTGGCATTCGCGCCGGATGGAAGCGTCGTTGTCTGGGCGGTCATGAACCCGCAATACAGAGGGCGACTGTTCGAGATGAGTTTTTCAAACGGGCAATGGTCCAGGCCGGTAACTCCATCGTTTGCCGACACCATCGCCGATTATTACGCGCCCGGGTTCGCGCCAGACGGTAAAACACTCCTGTTCAGCTCACGCCGGAAGGCGCCCGGATACCGGGAAGGCCGGGGCAACAGGATCTGGTCGGTGGAAAGAACTGCGGCAGGCTGGGGAACTCCGGTTCCTTTCGACACGATCGTTTCGAAGGGAGAAGAATTTTCGCACTCTATAACAGAGTCCGGAACGCTGTATTTTTCTTCGGCATCCGGCAGCGTCGGAACGAGTCTCAATATTCAGATGTCGACAAACAATGGTGGCAAATATTCGGAACCTTTATTCCTTCCGTACAACATCAACACACCTGGATACGAAGATGGACCTTACGTTTCACCGGACGAAGACTACCTGATCTTCGAGTCGACCCGGCCCGAAGGCATACAGGGCAGTCACGATCTTTACATCTCATTCAGGACTAACGATCGCGAATGGGGCATGCCTGTAAACATGGGACCGTCCGTAAACTCGGCAGCTATGGAGCGATTCCCGCGCGTGACTCCCGATGGGAAATATCTGTTGTTCGCCAGCAACCGAGATCAGTCATCTTCCCGTGCCGGCTTCGACTTCTACTGGATCGATGCAAAGGTTATTGATGAGCTTAAACAGCAGAATAGTACGATCATTGCAATTCAGCATTCTCCCGACGATGACATACTTGCCGCCATTCATAGCGGTGACGCGGCACGAGTGGAGCAATCACTGAAGCAATGGCTTCAAACACATCCGGGAAATCTCGACGCGCTGGTATTGTACAGCGCTGTCTTGCGAAAGCAAAAGCGTTTTTCCGATGCCGAACAGTTGCTTGCTACAATGACACCCGCTTCAAACAACGAGAGTGTAATTATCGAAAGTGCCCTGGTAAAGTTTGGCTTGAACAAGGAAAACGAAGCCGTGCAGCTGCTGGCTCCCGTATTCTCCGGAGCTGCAGATTTGAGACACCGCTATCTTGAGTTGACGAATGCCCTGTACGAAATGGGTAAGTTTGATGCAAGCGACGAATACTTCGGGAAGGCGATGGCCATCGACGGTAACGGAGTACAGTACTATAACCGGGCGTGTGGTTACGCTCACCTTGGCGAAACGGTTCGGGTTTTCGACAATCTAAATAAGGCTGCGGATCTTGGATATAATTCGAGGGAGCAATACGAGAACGACCAGGATCTGGCTGCGATTAAGTCGGATAAGCGGTTCCGGACCTTAATGGGAAAGCTTAAGTAAGCTTCTTTATTGATCTATCGAAATCTACTTCAGAATGGTCAACACCCTATGCCTGACTGTGTCCTGCGCTCCCTTTAGCGCTTTTGCCGTGATAAATACTTTTCCCTTATATACCGATCCGCTTTTTCTTATAAAAGAGACCTTACACTTTCCCTCATTGTTGCTCTTAATTGCGGAGAAGAAATCTCCAGCGTAGCGACCCAGCGAATCGACGGCTACATAAAACACTTCGGTGTTGGTCGAAGGGGTTCCTGTTGAACGAAACAATTGTGTTTGAATAAGATAAGGTTCTATGCCGGCCGTTATCTCCGCAGGAGGAGAAAGTATTTGAATCGATTCGGGGAGAGCCTTCCTGAATTCGAGCTTCCTCGTTGATCTTGCCAGATTCGCATTTGCGCCGCTTACCAAAAAGAAGAGAATATTTGCTTTTTCCGGGCTTAACGGACTCGTAATGTCCACATTATAGGCGGTAGTAGTGGCATCAAAAGTTATTTTGGAAGGAGACACCGAGCCGGCGGAGCTTTGAATCGTCATTGATGTACCGTTTAAGTTGGTCCCCAGGAGCGGCTCAATACTTATTCTTGTTTTTGAAATCCCGTCGGCGCTTAGACTGGCGGCAGTCGTATCAAAATTGATCTGGTAGAGTTTCGTTGGATCGACGGCCGTTAATGCGATTAAAGCCGTCCTGGTGAAACCGCTTGTGCCCATCGAAGCCTCCAGCGTCGTGGAACCGGTTTCAAAAAGACTCTTGATCGTTATTGTTTTTGTTTTTGCTCCGTCAAGAAAAACGTCCATCGTTGCCTGGCCTGTTTTAAAAATGGCAAGCTTCGGATCGATTATCTTAAGATGGATCGGGAAGAACGAAGAATCTTTCACTGCGAGCGACTGAAGCTCCAGGTTGATTTCCGATTTGTTATCTGCCACTATTGTTGGTGTCGCCGGTGTCCACTTCAGAGAAAGTATGGAGTCGGCGGATACTTTGACAAAGTCTATCGTTTCCTGATGGACGAAGTCCGTATTGTTCGTAAATGTAAAGTTCACGGTTGCCGGGCCAGGACGAAGATCTGTCACCAGAAGCAGCGTGTAATCACCTTCACTGTTTGGCGAAAATGAGATTGTCTTGGTCTTCGAGGCGAAAAAGCCTTTGGTGGTAGTTGCTGTGATCGGATAGAATTTCCTATCAACACCGCTTTTGATCTTAATCTCATATGGAGATCCGTCCGCCATTACCTTAGGCACTGTCACCTGGAGGATACTGGTGTTCCCCTCCTCGACATCATCGCATGACACCGCAAGGAAGACTAACATGCCGAAAATTCCAGTAATCAATTTTAATGTGTTATGATTTCTCACGGCTTGCCAGAAATTAAGTTACCAAATGCGCCCAGTGCTTTTACTACATCGACGTCAGCTGACAGAGAAAAGAAAAATGATCCTCCAATACTTCGGCTTTCAATCAATGGGTTCTCACTTTTTACCTTGTACCAGAAAGCCCCCGCATTTACCTTAAAAACATTGTTGAGACGATAACCTGCGCCGGTCAGGATATTGAAGTTATTATTTGCAGAGCCGGTAATAAGACTTTCGACCCGTTTGTTCTCAAACTTCGCAAAACCCGTGGTAGTCCCGACCAGGACACAAAGACGCTTCATGAGCCACCTGTCGATTCCTTTAAAATTTGACAATGGCGCTTGTTTGTCGACAGGTTTGAAGTAGATGTTGGCCCCGCTATACGAAGCCAGGCCGTTTATTGCCGGTACGTATAACACGCCCACGTCGAGACTTATGTAGGGAGTTTTTTCACTGACAATATCCAACGAGGAGATATCGGAGAATTGAAACTCGCTAATGTTGAAAGCTCCTCGTATCACAGCAGGGAATTCCGTTTTCAACTGCGAGAGGTGCGTTCTATACTTGATGATCGGCTGCTTGCGCTTCTTTATTTCGAGTAGTATCTCATGAATATTCGCCAACGACTCCCTTTGGTTTGCGAAGAATGCCACGTTACGAGTATCCACGAAAGCATCGGTGTTTATAAGTCTTACAAAGTCGATCAACATCGAAAGACTCTTATCGCTAGTACCGTCAGTGACCACGATATCTTTTCCTTTAATCGTTATTGCATCTTCGACCAGCGCCAACAACTGTTCATCTCTTTGTGTTGACAGAATGCCTATCAGAGCTGCAGCATAGTCTTTCATCAATGTACCGGCGTCCAACTCCCGGTTGAGAGGAGCATTCCACCATTCTTTAAGAATTATGGCATTGATGTCTTCGGGCTTGGCAATTATAGCTGCCAGGGTGGTATGTATTGACTTTCCATCGTTGCCTTTACGAAAAAACAGTTCCTCTTTCCTGAAAAGAAAATTCTGTATGATCTCGCTTCTTCTTTTAATTGAACCCGGTTGCCGGACAACAAATGAAACGGCTTTATGATAGTCTCCAAGGTCGCGCAGAAATCGAGCGCTATCAGGGAAATCTATCGCGTCGTCTCCGGTCGTCTTCTTCAATTTGATAACACTTATAAAAAAGTTTTTCAGCCTCTGCAAAGACAAGGTGTCCGGGAATGGAACGGCCTGATCCACTACATCCATCTCCAGTTTCGCTGTACCGCTGATAATCTTTTTGTAATTTTCGTACGTAAGCTTTGGTATCAGGTCCCTGACCGTTATAACTGATTGTCCGACGGAGACTGGATTCTCGAATAACGTAAGGCTGACAGACCCGAGGTCGGGCGGGTTGATACTTGAAAGTGTTGTCAACGTAAACACACTAGTTCCAGGTATCCCTGTAATTAGCTCTTTCGGATCGAGAAGCACATTCTTCAACCGGATGAATTCCCTTCTCGCCAGGACAGATTTGTCGATAACTTCCTGGTGGGTGTTCAGTTCTTTAAGGATGTTGTCCAGTATATCAAAGGTTTCGCCATGATCGCCAAATACCTGGGCGCCAGAGGCGAACTTCAGTATCCGGATAGTTCCCAGATACTCCCGCAGGATCTCGATTGACCGGTTGTCAGTCTTTCCTGCAGGTATTGTCAAATCCAACTCAGCGGATCCTGTAAGGAACTTTCTATCTCCCGAAATGATGTCAGTAAGCGCCTCAGACGTCAGAATTTTCGCAATCTGCTCAGGGGTGCAGGTACAAATTCTCAAGTTTGAAGTATAATTAGTCACACTCGCTCTATGCAATTTGATTCCGCTCCCGCCGGCTTGCCGTTCGAGGTCGAGAACATCATCCACCTGATCGTCAAATTTCAACATGAACGACTTCTCGAATAACTTCTTGGTCAGGCTATCGATTTCATTTCGACTTCGCTTATACGCGATATACTCCGTATTAATCGTGTTTGATATCCGATCAAAGAACGCACCGATAAGATTTATCTTGGGATTAATAACGGATTTGGTTGCCATCGAACCCTTCAGCTGATCGCGGTATTGGTCATAAAGTGGCTGCAAAATTCGCGGGTCACTTGTCATGACGCGGCCCGGAGAAACGTTATCCTGTAAATTACCCAGAATTAATGCGTCGACCTGTTTATTAAACTCGGTGGTGGTTGCAGTGATTCGCTCAACAGTATATAGACCATACTTATCGAACGCCTTCTGAATCGCCTCCTGCAGGTCAGTGTCCGCGGCAAGTGTAGTCAGATCGATAGGCTTCTTCTTCAGGTAAGCTTTGTTTATAACTTTAAGAACCTCTTTCTGTACGATTGTCCTGAGGTTAATCGAGTCATTCGGTTCAAATGATATCCTGAATTCATTTCCTTCAAGATCAAATATCCCATCACGAAATGTTTTCAGTAACAAAAAGTTTACTTCATTCTGAAGTTTTACTTTCAACTCTTTTAAATCATCATTACCAATTGTGGTTGGCAAAAATCCGTCATTTTTTAAGGCCTGTTTGAGGCCCGAGACTTGCCTTCTCTCGTCGCCCTCCCGCGAGGGTTGCGTTGTAGCTACTTCAAACTGATTTATTCCAAGAGCCTTGTTTAATAAATCCTTAGCCGCTGGCAACTGGTATGTTGCGGCAAGCTGGTGGGCTTCAGACACAGTCAGGAGCTTGGGATACTTCTCGAAATACTCCGATATCTCGGTTATGATCAGGTTACTTATATCCGTGTTCAGCTTCGTGATCTCATCCGAAGGAACCGCCTTGAATAACCTGAACCGGAAGTCATAAGGAACATTAGGGTGAATTGGACCGGCCATGAAGCGGAAAGTCACATCCGGATCTGAGTTGGTCTTCGGATCATCGTTCACCCAATTTTGGGGCTTGGTGAACTCACCCAACGGCAGATCGGGAAAGTAATATCTCTTCTTATAGTACCCCGGGTCGATCCTGTAATCGAAAGTGACTTTCTTGTAAACCTTAGCGGTCTTACCGGTAAGCGAAAAAACCTTGTCAAATGGCGGAACAGCCTTGAACGATCGTGTATTGAGGTCAACCTCAACGCTCGGTAGTTCCTTGAGCTGTGAAAAAGATCGTGTCGCAATACCGCAACACACGATCAGGCAAACAATAACGATCAACTGTCGTTTACACGCACGATGAACCCAATTCATGAGCAGGTTTGATTATAGCCAAATAAAAAAGCCCATTCCCACGAATCATCACGATCCATGGAATGGGCTCTTGAACAATGTAGAGAGATGTCGTTAATTATCCAACACCACGGGGGAAATTAATAGCCATCCTCCTGATTCTCATATCTGTCCGTGCACATACGGCATTTTCTTACTCGCGTTCCTCATCAACCCGTCCACTAATCTTCCGGGGCTGCTGCCAATGCTGCCCGAATACTTATGACTGTAGTTCCAGATCAGCTTGTTGTTGACGCCATCGTGAATGTCCATCGATACGTTCGCTTCGTTGGTCGCTCCCCAGACTCCAAACAACAAACCGAGCGCTACCGCGCCGCCTTCGGACATCGGTTTTGATATCGCATAGTTGGAAGTTATAACGCCGTCGACGCCCAGGATCTCGCAGAGCTCACCGGGTGGAATGGGGGTTTCAGGATATCCCGCCCTTTTCAAAAGCGCGTTTGTAGTTACTACATCCTGGATCTCAGGAGAGATCTTTCCCTGCATCTTCCGCTTCAAAAGCCAGGAGTGCATTTCACGCTGAAAATTAAGAGACTCGGTCTTCTGTTGTTCAAGGATCGCTGCAGCATCTACCTTTTTACGCGCCGCAATCGACACCGTAGGGGGTATTATTGCAACCGTTTTGTGCTTATGAGCCAGGACAGCAGCGTCCGGGGTGGAAAAGACTTTGGCGCACGAGATTAGCGCCAGAAATGACAATGCGATGCACGTCGTTCTGACTGTTGAATACATTCTTAAGGGGTTGAGTGTGGACCGAGTGAAATTAGAAAACTTCCACCCAAGTCCAAATTTTTACTACCCCCCAAAAACACCCAAACTCAACCTACCTCCTGCCTGCTTGACTTGTAGAAGATCTGGCGGCCATCGTGATGAGAGCCATTGATTATTTTGGCATGCGCTCCGCAAATATGCATGATGGATTCTGATGCATCTTGTGTAAATCCTCGTTCGGGATATGCACAGAATAAACAGAATGCTTCGTTCTCGCAGAACCTGTTCCATAGTTGCTCCAGGCGCACGGTTGCACCGACTTGCCCCTTCGCCCAAAGCAGCGCCACCATTTCACCGAACGCGCGGACCCGCTTTCCATCGGCCTTTGCAATGCTTATAAGCTCCGCAACTACGTTACCGAAAAGATTCTCATCCGGCCAGTCGTTGACCATGAACTTGGCTAATGTCTCTTCCGCATCCACCGGAACATACTGTTTCTTGCGGATAAGATCCGGCAATGAGTGGCCCGACTTTTCCAACAGCATTCCCAGCCCATCCAGGTGCGATCGCGTAGCAATCACTATCGTGCTGTCACCGGTGCTTATCCCGTTGTTCACGAAGCCCTTCAGTAGCTCGAGAAACGTTTCCTCATCCTCATATATCTGTACAACGTGATCATACGGAGCCAATTCGCCCCAGAAAACTTCATGTGAGGCGCTTGACCATCCTTCATTTCTTAGTTTTTCCATGTTTATTTTGTTTGATCGACGTTATATTATGATTTTGTTTCCGGTGTTAATACAGGCAGATATATATGAAATATTGCGCCCAAGCCGTGACTTTCCGCGACAATTGTTCCGTCGTGATTTTCTACGATCCTCTTGCATATTGCCAACCCGATACCCGTGCCCTCATACTTGTCCTGTCCATGGAGACGTCTGAACATCTCGAAAATTTTCTCAGTCTGATCCGGTTCGAACCCGATGCCATTGTCTTTTACGATGATGTGATTATAATTCTTTGGCCCGCGCGACCTGAAACCCGGGATTGCGGTGCCTGCTATCACTTCATTATAAACTTCGATTACCGGGGCAGTGTCGGGCCTTGAAAACTTGAGCGCGTTGCTTATCAGGTTTAAAAACAACTGATGTACCTGAAACTTCACGCCTTCGATCACCGGCAGCTGGTCTCGCAGGATGGTGGCATGTTTTTCGGCGACGCGTACATCCAGCTGAGTCCACACATCCGATACCACTTGATCGACGTCCACTGCGTCGAATTTCGCCCTCGAGACATTGCTGGTCGCATATGCAAGCAAGTCTTTGATCAATGTCCGCATCCGCGTCGAAGAATCAGTGATCCGGTTGAATAGCTCCGTGCCCCTGGTCGAAAACTTTCCGCCCTCAAGCGTAAAAAGCAAGCTCGACAGCATCTGTATTTTTCGCAATGGCTCCTGGAGATCGTGACTTGCTATGTGAGCGAATGACGAAAGTTGTGTATTGATCGTCTTCAACTCGGCATTTTTCTGCTGGAGGGCCTTCTTCGCTTGAGATAACGATTCGTTCGAAGCCCGGAGCTCTTTGGTCCGTTCGAGGACGATCTGCTCCAGCGCGATCTTTACTTCCTGCTCCTCGGAAATATCCTGGAAGATTCCAATGTATCCGTCGAACACGCCGGCAGTATCGATTTGCGGCAGACAGTTGGCATACGTCGCCGTGTATTTCCCACCGGAATTAAGAAGGCGGAACTTCGCCTCAAATGCTTTGTGATTGTTCGTCGAGTCGGTCCATGACCGTCTTATTTTTTCGCGGTCGTCCGGATGGATCAGCTCGATCCAGCCTTCTTCGAGGCCGGCAGTCAAAGTACTTCCGGTTGCCTCGACCCACCGGTCGCTCAGGTAATTGCATTGGAAGAGATCATCGGTAGTCCAGATCACCAACGGAACAAGGTTGGCCATTTGGCTGAAGCGCTGCTCGGTCTCCTTCATTGCCTGGATGGCGAGCTTTTGTTCGGTGATGTCGACCGTGAAACAACGCGTATGAATAAATTTCTCTCCTTCCCAACGCACGCTGGAGTTGATAACCACATGTTTGATCGACCCATCCTTGCATACCAGGTCGGCATCGTAATTTTTCAAGGTTTGCTTGTGCAGCAAACGGAACATCATATCATTTATGACAGGCTGGCTGGCGTGAAACTCCGAGATGTGACGACCGATGTATTCTTCTTTACTGTACCCGAGTGTTTTCAACTCAGCCGGATTAGCCCAGATGATGTACCCATTCTCATCCACCCAGTGCAGACAGATGGTCGCATTTTCAAAGTAGTCCGTCAGGCCTCGTTCTGCCTGGATCTTTTCGGTGGTGTCGGTTGCATGAAAAATAAAACCTTTGACTCTGGTTTTCTCGTCAAACTGCGGACACAGTGAGACATCGAAATATTGCGTTTTATGAACAGTGTCGTTAATGCATGCCTCGAACTTTGCCGGTTGACCGACAAGCACGTGGCCCATATTCTTTTGAAGTTGATTGAAAAGCTCAGGCCCGATCACCAGCGCTAAAGGCAATCCGGAAACGCCGTCGCCAAAAGGAAACCGTTGACGAAAGAGCACGTTGCAATACAGCACCTTCATATTGCAATCGATACAAGCGATCAAACCCGGGATTGCATTCGGAATGCTGGAGATCAAGTCGGGGGCTTGCCTGCCGATTTCCATGTGGCTTTTATTAAGAGAAGAATCTACAAGTTCAGAGTCGCTCATAAAGCTCCGTGATCGCCGTAAGTTAACATTTTCGAAAACCTCGTGAGTTCTACTGCGGTGTGTAAAAAATGCCACAGTTTACCCGGTCGATGGGACATTTCATTCCCAGCACAAAAGCACGAAAGCGGTCTTTCAGGGTTGTAAGTCCTTCGGGGCTCAAAACTTTGGATGCAAGGGGGTTAAAGCCCAAATAACATACCATTGGAAAATGGGGTGTAGGCAACGGCTCAATCCGGATCATTTGTCTTTGTATTTGATCCCCAGCACGAGCATCACAACGCTCACGCTAATTGAAAAAACGTTCGTTGCGATAACCGGGGTGTCCGAACGAAGTATCCCGTAAACGATCCACAACAACAGGCCGCTCATCAATGTGATGATATAACCGATCGAGATCTGCTCCGAACTTTTTTCGCGGTAAACTTTGACTACCTGTGGCAACAACGACACAGACGTTAGAATGCCGGCAACAACGCCGACGATCTGCACCAATGATTCGCTCATGATTGACCTGCTCCATGGCGATCACAATCAAAGATCAGGCAAATATTCCTGGAAAATCCCGGCGATGGGCCTGTAACCTTTGTTGGTGTCGCCCTGTCTAACTGACATCAACCAATCGCGCCTTATGCTCCTCAACTTCTGGAAAGTAGCCCTGCGAAACCTTATTAAAAACAGGTCTTACGTCCTCATCAGCACCCTGGGCATGGGCATCGCCATAGCTTGCTGCCTTACGGCCTACCTGCTCGTGGCCTACAACATGGAGTTTGATGACTTTTATCCTGACAACAAAGTGGCAAATGTGGTCAAGGTACTTCACACCTACAGGATATCAGACAACGAAAACGGACTGGAGCTGGAAACTCCCATGGCGATCGCGCCAAGGATCCGGGAAGACATCGCGGGCATTGAAGACCTGACGAGGTTTTGCAACGGTAATGCCATCATTAGCCATAACTCGGAAGCTTTCTACGAAACCATACGTTTTGCAGACGCATCTTTTTTTCAAATGTTCGGCCTCACCGTTACCGAAGGCGCTACATCAAGTTTCGATGATCTCAATACGATCATCCTGAGCCCTACCCTCGCTAAAAAATATTTCGGCAACGAGCCCGCAACGGGAAAAATGCTTACCGTGGAGCTCAACTCAAAAAAATACGAAGTGGTGGTCGGCGGAGTGCTGGAGGAAATTCCCCTCAATACCTCTTTCCATATCCACGCGTTGATGCGAATAGAGCGATTCCTGGAAGCACATGATGTTAAGATCGACGACTGGGCTTCGTCCCACACGTCGACACTGTTGATGAAGCTCACGGATATCAATAACCGATCGGATATCGCCAGGCAAATGAGCCAATACAGCAAGCTCGTCAACGACGCCTCGCCTAATGTTACCTCAGTCTCATACGAGCTTGTTCCGTTCAGACAACCGATCATGCAGCAAGACATCGCAGGAAGCGAGCTGCGCCTGCCCATCCCCTATGTTGCGCTGATCGTTTTCACAACCCTCGGGGTCCTTATCCTGCTTATCGCATGCTTCAACCTCACCAACACAACACTCGCCATTACTTCAAAAAGGATGAAAGAGATCGGCATCCGGAAAGTGGTCGGCTCGGGCAAGCGCCAAATTGTGGTGCAACTCCTTTTCGAAATAATGATCATGGTCCTGATCGCGATCGGGTCTGCTGCAGCCCTGTCAACTTTCATCGTGCCGCGGTTTTGCGAAATGTGGGGACTGCAATATGGGTTGAGTGACCTCAACGGCACCAACGTATTGCTTGTTATACTCCTGTTGCTGTTTGTCGTCAGTGTCGTTGCCGGCCTCTACCCTGCGATCTACAACAGTCGCCTTAATGCCGTGGTGCTGTTCAAAGGCGCGAAAGCCAGGGGAACAACGATTATATCGAGGATCCTCCTCACCGGTCAGTTTGCCCTGTCGGCGATCGTACTCATCGGCGGTATCACCTTCACACAAAACGCAGCGTACCAGGCCGACCTGGATTTCGGTTATGATCATGAAGATATTCTTGTGCTATCGACGGGGCAACAAGCGAACTTCAACGGAATACGCGATGCGGTCGCGCGGCAGTCGTCTGTCGTTGCCAACGCCGGTGCAGCAAACGGAATCGGTCCGTACTCGAGGATATATATCACACTTAAAATCGATACGGGTACGTTCAAGAGCAACCTGTTCCGGGTTGGACCGGGTTACATCAATACTGTCGGCATCGATGTCCTGGAAGGAAGGGAATTTACCGAAGGCGAGGCAGATCTGGAGTCGGCGATCATCGACGAGAACTTTGTCAAAAACCACACGCTAAACAACCCACTCGGCACGCAGATCACATATGAAGATAAAAAATACCGTGTCATCGGGGTTGTCTCCAACCATATCTCGGGATTCAAAGAGTCCAGCGATACGGAGCATATTTTCCTGGCGGCCACACCCGGAGATTATTCATCGCTTTTCATCCGCACATTACCCGGCCAAACAGAAGCCGTCCGGAAGAGCATTGCCAACACCTGGAAGCAGCTCTCACCCGACAAGCCTTTCCAATGCAGCACACAGGATGAAATTATCTATGAGGAAGCAAACTCATACAACAAGAATCTGAAGGACATCTTTTTCTTCCTGACGGTGTTGGGAAGTCTTCTTGCCGGCTCGGGGATCTATTCGCTCGCAAGCCTGAATGCCAACAAAAGGAAAAAAGAGATCGGGGTCCGCAAAGTGCTGGGCGCGGGCGTCATGAGCATCGTGCAGTTACTCAATCGTGAATTCGCCATTGTACTTGCCTGTGCAACAGTGATCGGCGGTGTGGCCGGTTATGCGCTGACGAATACGTTGCTCGGTAGTCTCTACAGTCAATTCATCAGCGCCGGAGCGTTTTCAATTGCAGTGAGTGTCTTCGCGATCATGGGAATGGGTTTGCTGGTAACCAGCAGCACGATAGCACGCGCCGCGACGTCAAACCCGGTTGACAGCTTGCGAACGGAATGACACTACTTGGTCATCAGGTTCAAAAAGGCTTCGTCTTTCATGTACTTCGCAAACGCCCGGTCTTGGAGTACCGCTTGCTTGTCTTTCAATCCCCGGGCGACCGCCATCTTCAGGTATTCCATCATCTGGTCCCGTCTTTCGTGTAAGGCAAACGCCTTCGCGGCCTGGACACAGGGATCCGGGCGTGCGGGCTGGATAAGCGACCAGATCCGGGCTGCCATGGCCGCCTGGCGGAACTGGTCGTACTCCATATATATATAGTGCTGTTCGGCGCACATCCGCCACCCAAAGTCAACCAGGCGCGACCCCGCCAGGATCTTATATTTATCGCCCGACCCGATCAGCTTGTCGCAATCCCGGCGAAATGCCCGCCAATACTCCGGGTGAAAGGCCGAATCCGGCGCGGTGTACGCGATGTGCTGGACATATTGTGTCCCCAGGTCTTTCTGCAAAGATCGTTCGCGCTCGTCCATGCGGGCAACGTCCTTCAGTTGCGATTTCAAGTTCCTGTTGTCGTTCAATGTCTTCACCAACGTTTCGGTCTTCGACAGCAGGTTAGGTTGCTGAAAGTCTCTCTTCATTTGGATCAACATTCTGTTCGCTTCGTACAAATAACCCGAGTCGATCTGAGCGGTGGCATTTTTCAATTGCCATGAGTGAATGGCCTGGGCGATCAGGTTGTCGCCGGTGATACGCAGGTAGTGCCAGGCGAGCGCTTCTTCGTATGCCGCGGGAGGCGGCCATTGATGTCCCCCGTCAAACATGATCAGCGTATGCGGATTGTTCAACTGCCCCAGGAATTTCTCTGCAGTGATCGCTTCCTGGTAATTCATATCACTGCGGCCAATCACCTCGGCGAAGTACACGGGTTTTTCCCGGGTGATCGCTTTCTGTGAGCTGAATGCAGCTCCGCAGGTAATCACGCCGGAGAATAACTTAGGGCTACCGGAAGCTATTTCAACGGCGGTCCGCCCTCCCCCGGAAAATCCAGATGTAAGAATAAAATTTTTGTTGATACTAAAGTTCGAGATCACGTCCGTAAAAACGGCGTCGCCCGCGATCATCGATTCCTCTACCGGCCCGTTCCTGGAGTTGTTCGAGCACGCCAGGACGACGTTGTATTTATTCGCAATGTCTTTATACAATCCAACCGGCATTTTTCCCCTCGCACCCGGGTCGAAGATGAGTATCAGTCCCGGAGGATCCGAAGGCGAATAGTTCTTTGGGACATACAGTGCATAAGTCTGCTTCGGGTCGGCTTTACATTTTACGATCTCCTCGACAACGCCCGGCTGCTGGGCTGAGGCTACATGCATGAGAATAATAAAAAGGAAGCCTAAAAACCTCATCGGGAAATTTACAATAAAAAGGCATCTCTCACGGATCGCACGGATCGCACAGATCAAACAATGCATTTATCCGTGTGATCCGTGAGAGCCTGCATTCAAAATGATTCATACCCGCATCGTCTTCTCCGTCCACCGCACCAGGTCCTGGTCATAGTGGGTGATCAGCACAAGCGTTATATCCTTGTGTACATATCCCTGCAAATAGTCCGACACAAGTTCCCTTATCTCCGGGCTGAGGAACTGGAACGGTTCGTCGAGCAACAACAGCTCTTTGGTATCCATAAAGCAGCTCATCAGTAGCGTGAGCTGGAGCTGCCCCGACGACAGGTGCCTGAGCGGTTTATCGATAAACGAACCCGCGACGAAAAAACGAGTTAACTCTTCCAACCTGGCGTCATCGCGATCATTCCGGCCCCTGATGTACTCCCGCGCCGTCGATGCAGCCGTCTGCGTATCGAGGTAGCTGATGAGCTCCGGACCCAGGTAGTTGATCCGCTTCTTGATATCCCAGATAGACTCTCCCGTTCCTCTCCGTTTTCCGAACAGGTATACTTCCTGACTGTAAGCCATCGGGTGGTCGGCAAAGATGATGCTGAACACGGTCGTCTTTCCCGATCCGTTGGAGCCAGTCAGCGCCCAGCGGTCGCCGCGGTTGATCGTCCAGTTAAAGTTTTCGAGGATAACGGTGTTGCCATACCGGATCTTCAGATCTCGTATGTCCACAACGACGTCGGCGGCCTGTGTTCCATTCGAGCGTTGTGATACGACTTGCGTGCGCATTTCCAGTTCTTCATGTCCGATAACCTCCGCCTTTTTTATCTGAAGACTATCCATTGTCAACCGGTGGGTCATACAGCGGGGCAGCTCGGAACCGTGACCGGCGATGATGATCTGGATCGAATATGTGGCGGCAATGAAATCGATAAACTCACAGAGATCCGCACGGCTGTCGCGATCGAGTCCTTCGAAGGGATAGTCGAGCAACAAAAGTTTCGGAAGATGATGGAGAAGGCGCTGGAGGATCAGGACCTTCTTCAACTGACCGTTGGAAAGCCATTTGATCTCGCGATCGAGCAATGGCTCGAGGTTGAATGTGGCCGGAAGGTCCTTTGTTTGAAAATGATGAAGGTCGCCACGGAGGAAATCTCGCACCTTCGTCACATGTATCTCGTCGCCGATAGAGTAATATCGTTGTTGATAGTAGAGGTCGCCTGTCGCGGGAACCAGCACATGAGCGGCCTGGGCCGGGATGTATTGGATCAGTCTGCGTTTTTGTTCGAAGCGTTCGTCCCACGTGCTCCCTGTGATGAAGTCGTACCCGACCGATCCATGCTGGACCGTCTGGTGACCGGAAAGAACTTCGAGGAGTGACGTTTTGCCGCAGCCGTTCGGTCCGGTGATCACCCAGTGTTCGCCGTCGTTTATCTTCCAGTTAAAATCCTGAAAGATCTTCTGACCGGATTTGACACTGTCGACGCCGCTGAGCTCAATCATGAGCGGCAAAATTAATAAACATGTATTAAATTGTAGTCATGCTGTACATCGACCCGGACACATTCATCCTTCACAGCATCATCTATTGCATCCTCTTTACGCTTTCACTTGTTCCGATCGGCCTCATCAATCCGCGAATGATGCTGTATAGTTATCCGAAAGAGATACAGAAACTTGTTCCGCCGAAGTTTCTTGTATTGCCAGGCTCCGATGGAAGTCCGGGCTATAAAGACTAATGTTCCACTTCATCGGATTTCTGAAAGCATTGTGATCACGGGAGTGCTATCGAATAGTAATAAAGTTACGTTCACGCGAAGAAAATAAAAAAGCCCGCAATTCACATTACGGGCTTTACTAATATGATACGGCTTAATTAGTGTCTTCCATTCCCTTTAGACACTTTTTGTTTGGCTACTACCAGCGCATCGGCGAGCTCCTGGAGCTCAGGATCCAATCCGGGGGAAAACTCTTCCGGACGTTCAGGCGCCATGGGAATATCGAATGCTTCGCGTGGTTTGTCAAGCGCGACAAGCTCGGTGCCATCGTTGGCTGGCGCCGGGCCCTTGAATATCTTATCCATAGTAGAACCGTCGAGCCTGAAATGATACTGTTCCCGGTTGATCCCGGCGTCGATGAGCTTCTTAACCTCCGGATATTTTGAGGAATCGAACTTCGGAATGGGCAGCAGGGTACTCCAATCCACGCCGAGCGTTTCAAGCGCCTTCGCAAAAGCCATCTCATGGGCTTCGTCGCGCGCAATAAGGAATGCCACGGTTGCACGGAGTGTCTTATTGTCGGACATCTGGTAGATCCGGCATTTCTGCAACCGGCCTGTAGACTCCAGGACAAGGTTGTCCAACAGGTCGAGGGTGAGATTACCGTTAGCATGAACATAGCTTCCCATCCATGGATTGCCTGCAGCATCTACCGGCAACGCACATTGTGCGCCCACGATAAAATGATGAGGATTCATTTGCTCCTTCGCCATATTCATAGTGGCTTCGCCTTTGGCTCCGGGCGTTTCGAACTTAGCCCCGTCGTAACCGGGTGCACCGTCCAGTAGCCGTGATATTGTTTTCGAGATCAATTCGACGTGACTTATCTCTTCCATAAAAATCGCCTGGATCAGGTCGCGATATGGAATGGCATCGCCACGGAAGTTGAAGCCCTGGAACATATACTGCATCATGGTGCGCATTTCGCCAAATTGCCCGCCGAGACCTTCCTGGAGCGCATTGGCAGCCGACGGATCTGGTTCATCGTCGACGATCGGATTTATGAGTTGTTGAACTTGGTAGAACATAGTGTTTAAGTTTTTTCCTGCACCTGGAAAAAACATGCCACCACCTATAGCCGTTAATCTTTTACAGCTTGTGTTCACCGAAGTGAACATTCTCTATCAAACACTCCCAGGCGCCGACAATGACTTGTTGCAAAATAATTTACTGATATATAACGAATTGCGCCTCCGGTATCTATCGCTACAACTTGTGTGGAAAAAGCACACCGATCGAAAATACAGCGTCAAAAACTTCCGAGCACCCGGAGATACACAGCCACCATTCCCAACGAAACCCCTACGAATGTCGCGGTCCTGACATAGTTCAGATTTTTCCAGCGGATTGTTCTTTCGGCAATACCCGGCATGGCTTCACCGGTGTTAGCGATCTTCTGGAACTCCATGATATTGGGTACAAAATAGGCCAGGGTCCATACACGTATGCCGAAGTGTACGCCGAACAACATCAACAGCAATTCTCTCACGCCGCCGATATGCCAGCAGAATATGATAGCGATGATGAAAGTGATCTCGTGTACAGTGTGCATCACGATCCAGAATATCTTCAGGTCGATGCCATGCTCGCCTCTGAATATCTGAAGCGACTCGGGAGGCGAAGCGCTCCATTTGGGTATGATCACGGCCGTTTCGAATATTCCGGCGCCGTTCATAATGAAATAGATCAGTGTGGTGATCAGCAGCCAGGCTTCGGCGCGGAAGAGGTATTCGGCAGTGAGATTTTCCATGGTCGTCGTGATTTATGATCAAAACAACGCAGGAAAAGGCTGCGGCAACAGGGCTGATAGGCGGGTCAGGGAGGGACGTCGGCGATTGAGGGGAAAATGTCGGTGAGAAAAAATTGGGCCTATTCACCGCCCTATCGGATTTTCAACGCTTTTTCGGCAGAGTGAAAACCGTTATATTACCTATCCACCTGTTCTGCTCAGGTGTTGAGAACCTAAATGTTCGTGCCTCGACAAGGTTATGAGGGGATTCTTTGTACTGTGTCTATTATACTGCGTAACCTTACCTGGGTATAGCCAATCGTGCGATTGCCCGGTAACAAGCAGTTGCGGAACGTGCACGGGAGGGTTGATGAGTCTAACCCTTAGGTTCAACGGAAGTACGCCACAAAATATAACCGCTGCAGACCAGACCAGCACCGTATTCTCCGGCATCGTGAACCCGGGAGCGACGTTCTCATTCTCCGGTTCTATACCCAACGATAAGTTTGTAGGTCCTAATGTTTCACTGACCGTGAATGCAGTAGCCGACGGCGTCATTCCATCCCTTTGCGGGTCGGTGTTTGTTGGAAATGTGTACGGAAGCTTCACCATTGCTGCTGCCGTTAGTAAAACCGGGGGCGCTTTATGTTGCTCGACCGCTACAGAAACGATTCCTCCCGTGATCACCGGGTGTCCCGCGAATTTCAACATTAGCCTGACGCCATCGTCATGCCAGGTAGCCGGTGGCTGGACGATACCCATTGCGACGGACAACTGTACCGTAGCAAGCTTTACGACAACCCGCCAACCGACAGACCTGTTGCCCATTGGCCCGACAACTGTGACATATACGGCTGTCGACCGGTACGGCAATACTTCGAACTGTTCGTTCCAGGTAACGGTGAAAGACAATACACCGCCGGTTTTTTCAAATTGTCCGTCAGATATTACGATGGAAGCACAGGCATCGTGTCAGACTACAGTACCATGGACGGCGCCGACGGCAACGGATAATTGTTCAGCCACACTCAGTACCAGCCACGCACCGGGCTCGGTGTTTCCATTCGGAACCACGCTAGTGACTTACACGGCCACTGATCCAACCGGGAATGTCGCCACCTGTTCGTTCAACGTGATCGTGAAGGATACACAGGCGCCGGTCATCGTTGGTTGCCCCGCCGATATTACAATGGAAGCGCAGGCATCGTGTCAGGCTACTGCATCATGGACGCCTCCCTCGGCAACGGATAACTGCACGAACATACTCAGTACAACTCACGCGCCGGGCGCGGTGTTCCCGTTCGGAACCACACTGGTGACGTACACTGCTACAGATCCGACAGGCAACACAGCCACCTGTTCGTTCAACGTGATCGTGAAAGACACGCAGGCGCCGGTCATCGTCGGTTGCCCGGCCGATATCACAATAGAAGCACTGAGTTCATGTCAGGCCACGGCATCATGGACACCACCCTCGGCAACGGATAACTGTTCGGCTACAGTTAGCACGACTCACGCGCCCGGTGCGGTGTTTCCATTCGGAACCACGCTGGTAACTTACACCGCTACTGATCCGACAGGCAACGCAGCCACCTGTTCATTCAATGTGATCGTGAGTGATACTCAAGCGCCGGTTATGGTCAGCTGTCCTACAGATATCACCATGGAAGCGCAGGCTTCATGCCAGACTCCTGTAACATGGACACCACCCTCGGCATCCGACAACTGTTCGGCTACACTGAGCACTACGCATACACCGGGCACAGTGTTTCCTTTTGGAACCACACTAGTGACTTACACCGCTACAGATCCAACCGGGAACACCGCTACCTGTTCGTTCAACGTGATCGTCACAGACACACAGTCGCCGGTCATCGTTGGTTGCCCCGCCGATATTACAATGGAAGCGCAGGCATCGTGTCAGGCTACTGCATCATGGACGGCGCCTTCGGCAACGGACAACTGCACTGCGATACTCAGTACTACTCATGCGTCCGGCGTGGTATTTCCATTCGGAACAACACTGGTGACCTACACCGCTACAGACCCGTCCGGCAATGTCGCCACCTGCTCGTTCAACGTGATCGTAAGCGATACACAAGCCCCCCTCATCGTTAGCTGTCCCACGGATATCACCATCGAAGCGCAGGCTTCATGCCAGGCCACCGCATCATGGACACCCCCCTCGACATCGGACAACTGCACGGCGACACTCAGTAGTACTCACGCACCGGGTGCTGTGTTTCCATTCGGAACGACATTGGTGACCTACACTGCTACAGATCCGACCGGGAACGCCGCTACCTGTTCGTTCAACGTCATCGTGAGAGATACACAAGTGCCTTCGATTGTTGGTTGTCCATCCGATATCACCATAGAAGCACAGAGTTCATGTCAGGCTATCGTATCGTGGACGGTTCCCTCGGCAACAGATAACTGTTCGGCCACACTCAGCACCACGAATGCACCGGGTGCGGCGTTCCCGTTTGGAACCACACTGGTGACTTATACAGCTACAGATCCAACCGGGAATGTCGCTACCTGTTCGTTCAACGTGATCGTGCGGGATACACAGGCGCCGGCCATCGTTGGTTGTCCGTCCGATATTACTATCGAAGCCCAGGCTTCGTGTCAGGCAATCGTGTCATGGACGGTGCCGTCGGTATCCGATAATTGCTCCGCCACACTTAGTGGTAGTCTCGCACCAGGTGCTGTGTTTCCATTAGGAACCACACCAGTGACTTATACGGCAACAGATCAAAACGGAAATGTCGCCACCTGTTCGTTCAACGTAATTGTCAGAGATACACAGGCGCCGGGGATTTTTGGTTGCCCGTCCGATATCGAAATAGACGCTCAGGCATCGTGTCAGGCAACCGTGTCATGGACCGTGCCGTCGGTATCCGATAATTGCTCTGCCACTCTTAGTGCTACTCACACACCGGGTGCGGTGTTCCCATCGGGAACCACACAGGTGACCTACACCGCTACAGACCCAACCGGAAACACTGCTGTTTGCACGTTCAATGTGATCGTAACAGATACGCACGCGCCGCTTATTGCCGGCTGTCCCCAGGATATCACTGTGAATGCCGATGCGTGCGACGCTGTGGCTTCATGGACGGCACCGACCGCGACGGACGAATGCACCGTCACGTTAACCGCAAGTCATCAGCCGGGGAGTACCTTCCTGTCCGGAACAACAATCGTGACCTATACGGCAACCGATGGAACGGGGCTAACAAGCACATGTAGTTTCAAAGTGATTGTAAAGACCGGAAAGGCACCTGTTATACAAGAATGTCCGGAAGACATCACCATACATACTTATGATGAAACTGTCCCTGTCATGTGGGATGCGCCGCAGGCAACACCAGCGTGCGGAAGCTTGTCTGTCAGCTCTTCCCATCAACCGGGAACAGCTTTCAGCCCCGGCATCACGGAAGTGGCCTATGAATTCCAGGACCGCACCGGCAACAAATCCACTTGCAAGTTCAACGTTACGGTCATTCATGAAGAGGTTACTTTCGAAGTGTCTAAAGCCGTTACTCCTAATGGCGACGGCATCAACGACACGTGGTGGCTTACCGACATCGAAAAATTCAACGATAACGTCGTCACCGTAACCGATCGATGGGGAAACCGGATCTATGAAAGCTCAGGCTACGACAATGTCGGTGTTGTGTGGAGCGCTTTAGGACCGGGAGGAAACAAAGTGCCGGTCGGAACATATTTTTATGCCGTCGAAGTACGGGCGCATGGTTTCGTCGTACGGAGAAAAGGTTTTGTGGAAGTAATCTATTGACATGGAGATCAAACGCATCGCTCCCCTCATGTTAATAACCGGTTGGCTACTGTCCATGAGCTCATTTGGACAACAAGGGCCTCAATTCACCCAGTATATGTTCAACAACCTCGTCATTAATCCCGCCTACGCCGGTGCCGACGAGCACCCCAGTATCACGATCGTTGCGAGAGATCAATGGAGCGGCCTTGAGAATGCGCCGTCGACACAATCATTTGCCGCACATACACTGGTTGCGAAAAGAGTCGGGCTGGGACTTACCGTTGTACACGACCGTATTGGCGTTCACAAGAACACGACGGCAACAGCTAACTATGCTTATCATCTCCGGGCTGGAAAGAACGCGTTCTTTTCCATGGGCCTCCAGGCAGGTGTGGTCAACTTCCGGTCGGACTATCCGTCGCTGGCCGGTAACAGCAACGACCCCTTGCTTTCACGATATGTCAAGGATACGAAACTGAATCTCGGTGCGGGAATATATTTCAGAAGCCCGCGGCTGGACGCGGGATTTTCTCTCCCGGGATTACTCTCACGAAAGATCCAGGTAAACGATACGGTTCTTGTCAAATTCAGAAATGCCGACGTGCTGGGATACCTTCGCTATCGCATACCCCTTAATCCGAACTTCACGCTGGAACCGTCTGCCCTGGTGAAGTACTTTCCATCGCTACCCGTGTCGTTCGATGCGAACTGCATGATCATTTACAAAGAAGTCATCTCCGGCGGACTATCCTATCGCAACAATGAATCGGTCGACATGATCATTAAATTGCAGCTGACCCCGAAACTGCAGGTGGGATATGGATACGATTATCCGGTCGGCGACGGGACGATACTGACCAGCGCCTCGCATGAGCTCATGTTGCACTATGTCTTCCGG
Organism: Cyclobacteriaceae bacterium; assembly: GCA_035318625.1. GTDB lineage: Bacteria > Bacteroidota > Bacteroidia > Cytophagales > Cyclobacteriaceae > ELB16-189. The sequence goes on along the minus strand of DATHEL010000004.1, from coordinate 1,361,673 downwards.
AAGAACATAAGAAATGTAGCATCACCGCGATGAGAAGAGCTAATTTCATTTTCATCCTCCTCGTGACATGGTCATCGTGCCTGGCACAACAAACTGTGTTTACCGTGATGCAGGGACCGGAAAAACTGGGTGACAAGGCTTTTGAGAAGGGTGATTATGCAGAGGCGATCAGCCATTACAATCAGGTCATTGCCCGCAACCCTGGTAAGGTCCCCATACAGTTGAAGCTGGCGCGGAGTTACCACAACATCAAGGCTTACGAGAAAAGTGTCGCCGCTTACGACCTGGTCACCCGGCAAGGAGGCACGCTGGATCCGAATGACATACTCGGGTATGCCGAGGCACAGTCGGCCATGAAGAACTATCCGCTGGCGATTGCGTCCTATAAAAAATACCTCGAACGGGATAAAGAAAACGAGCTCGTGTCCAAGAAGGTCTGGGCGCTCAACAACATCATGTTCATGCTGGAAGACTCATCACATTACGACGTGAGGCCAATGTCAGACATCAACACGAAAGCTTCGGAGCTCGGAGCGACGATACTTGGCAACGGGATCATATTCACATCGAATCGAAAGGGAACCCGGCCCGTAGATTTGGCCAGTGATGAGCCCAGCGGCCCGTTCTATGAGCTATACTTCGCCGAATGGATCACCGACTCGGTCACCCAAAAAAGAAAGCTCTCGCAAAAACCTGTGAGGTTTGCGAAGTCGATGGGCCTCTCATACAACGCCGGGCCGGTGGCGTTCTATTCCAATAAAACAAAAATGGTTTTCGTGGCATCTGCTTCCAACGCCGGTGAAGATGGTAGCCGGACATTGGGACTGTACTTCGCAACGATGGAAGGCGACCGCTGGAACCTGACCGGCCCATGGGCATACAATAGCGAGATCTATTCCATTACCGATGTCTCCATCAACGAAGACGGAACGAGAATGTATTTCTCTTCGGACATGAAAGGCGGAGCGGGCGGCAAGGATATTTACACGTCGACGCTCAGCAACGGAACCTGGTCAAAGCTTGTTAACCTGGGTGATGTCATCAACACCAGCGGTGATGAGGCATTTCCCTATTTACATCGTAACGGCACTCTGTATTTTTCCTCCAATGGTCTCGCCGGAATGGGCGGACTCGACATTTTTCAATCCATCGTGAAGCCGCAAGGGTTCAGCGAACCGGAAAATATCGGGTATCCCATCAACAGCAACGGCGATGACTTTGGCCTGTCATTCGACTCACTAGCTACGCGAGGGTATTTCACTTCTAACCGGCTGAACGGCGGCCTCGACGACGATATCTATGAATTCGGGATGGACCTTCAGACATATCCGTTCCGGATGAACGGCGTGCTTCTTTCCAAAGAGCACCGCTGGAGCGACACTCTTGACATCGAGAAATGGCCAAACGTTAAACTGGGTCTCATCGATACCTGGCAGGACGTCCAGGTGCAGGAAACCACGTCGGGGTCCGATGGCTCATTCACATTTACCATACCCTACTTCAGCCGGTATCACATCCTCATAACCGATGGATCGGGGAACCAGCATAAGGCAAGTCTCGAGCTTGAAAAGTACCGGACCGAGGCAAACCGGTACGAAATTGTTGTCATTAAGGATTTGTTCGCCGAAATTAAGGAACCGGAGAAATGAAAGCCCTGCCCACCCTCAGACCACGGATCATTGCCCTGACGTCAGGCATACTCGCGCTGTGGGTTATCATGGCGCTGCCGGCAACAGTCATGGCCCAGGCAAAGGTCTCGCTGCAAGTAAAGACATTCGATCAGGACCTGAAGGCATTACCGAACATACAGATCGCGTTCAACAACCTGGACTATTTTACTGTCGGCGCAAAAGGCACCACCATCATCGAAGTGGACCAGTCCGAGATCCCTCTCAAAGCGATCCGGGTAAAAGACGAACAATATGAAGCCGCGTCCTGGAATTTCTCGAAAGGAACTATTGAGATCATCATACGGCCGGTAAGCTACAAGGTCATTCACGGTATCATCAGGCTCGTCGACGGCACTGCCCTTCCAAACACGCCGGTAGCATTCAAGGGAAAGACGCCGATCGACGTTACATCCGATCAGAACGGCCGGTTCGATCTCCCGGTACCTATTCACGAACAGATCCGGTCAGCCGAACAGTTCAGTCTTGACAACTTACTGATCACGGATCTCAGCGTCAACGGAGATCAACTGGTGTTGCAGGTAGAACGCCCCAAGCCCAAAGAAACTCGTCGCGATGTTGCGGCGACAGCTAAGACCACGGCCTTGAATTTTGATGTTGCGGAGCTCGACTCTATCTCATCGCTGGCCGAGTTCTATGCGATGTTCCGGGACATGTCGATGAACAGCCTCGATCAGGATACACGCGCTCTCATTGATGACAAGTTCAAACAATTGGTCGCGCTACGGCAGGATTCCATCCGGGCCAGCCAGTCGGTTTTTATCAAGGACATATCCGATTCGTCCAGGGTGTTGGAGGATGTCCAGAACCTGTTACGACAAGCAAAAGAAGAAAGTAATACACTCAATACGAACCGCTCCAATTTTGAGAGTAAGATCGTCGTCATTTCGTCCAAACTCCAACGGGGTGTGCTCAATCTTTCGCAGGAAGACCGAAAAGCGCTTCTGTATGACATCGACATGCTGGAACAAATGCTCACCGCGAATGAAAGCCAGTTCTACGAAAACCATAATGACTACCGCGAGATCATAAACACCTTGCGCGAGAAATACCTCGATATCGAGAAACTGGAAACACGATTATCGGAAGCCGAGAGACTTGCGGAAGAGCAAAACAGGCAATTCCGCCAGCGTCTCATCGGGATTGGCGGAGTTGTTGTCCTTTTCGGTGCGCTGATCATCCTCCTGATGACTTTCAGCTCCCGGCTAAGACGGCAGGCTAAATCACTCACGGCGGCGAATGAGCGCATCGAAGAGATCAATGAGAACCTTGAAGCCATGGTGGCCAAACGAACTCACCTGCTCGAAGAAGCCAACAAAGAACTGGATACATTCCTCTATCGCGCTTCGCACGACCTGCGTGCACCGGTGCGCTCGATGCTGGGGCTTTGTCAAATCATTGAACACATCGGCAAGGAAGAGATGACCAAGCACGTGCAACTCGCAACGATGAGCATGAGCCGGGTTATCAACAAGCTTGTCGATATCAGCGAGATCGCACAGGAATCTGCCAACGTTAAAACCGTGGATGTACTCGGCGCGATTAACAAAGTAAGGAATAAGCATCTTGTTATGATGGCTAACGTGAATGGATCGCGCGAGAGTAAAACGATCATCGTGAGCAGCAAGCCGATTCAGTTCAACGTCGAGTGCCCGGAGAATCTGCAGATACGCACCAGCCCGTCCCTGCTCGATAACGTTCTTGCAAACCTCGTGGAGAACGCGGTATTCTTTGGAGTCATGAGAAAAAACAATACAGCGACCCGCGTCGAAATAAAAGCTACTGTTCACGACAACAATCTCCGGTTATCGATCTACGACAACGGCGTGGGGATCTCCAAGCTGATCCAGCCCAAAGTATTCAATATGTTCTTCACGGGAAACGAGGAATCCAGAGGCAGCGGGCTGGGTTTATATACTGTTAAAAAAAGTGTGACTGCGATGCACGGCGCCATCACTTTGGAAACGGAAGAAGGGCAGTTTACGCGGTTCATTATCGATATCCCCGACCAGAAACAGGACAATCACCGGTGATATATTCTCATCAAAAGCGCCAGCCGTTCAGCAACCTCCTTACCGGGTATCTTCGTCAACCTCCATGTCCAGTTATTGTCGGTCACCGTTGAAGGTGTGTTGATCCGTGTTTTAGCGCGTAGATCGAGCACATCCTGAACCGGAATGATCACGGTGTTTGCCACCGAGGTATACGCTAGCCGCATCATCACCTCACCCACATTGGAAGACGTCAGCGTTCTGCCTGTATAATCGAAAAGATTTTTCTTTTCCGTTGTGGTGATATCATTCTCGAACCAGCCGCGCACCGTATTGTTGTCGTGCGTGCCGGTATAGGCGATAAAATTCCTTTCGTAGTCGTGCGGCAGGTGTGGCGATGCGGGAAAGTCGCCGCCGAAACCGAACATCAGTACTTTCATTCCCGCTAGCCCTAACTTGTCGCGGAGGTCGAAGACCGCTTGATCTACATCGCCAAGATCTTCCGCGATGAGAGGCAACGACCCGAGATCGTTCCTGAGCACTCCGAAGAGGTCTTCCCCCGGGCCTTCCTGCCAACTTCCCTTCGATGCTTTCTCGCCGTCGGGCACGGACCAGTAACTGACAAATGCCCGGAAGTGATCCAGGCGGATCTTATCGAAAAATGCGAGGTTGCTGCGAAGCCGTTCGGACCACCACCGGTAATTTTCCTTTTGATGCGTCGACCACCGGTAGACTGGCATTCCCCACAGCTGCCCGTCGGCATTGAAATAGTCGGGAGGCACGCCGGCAACTTCGTTGAGCTTCCCATTTTCATCCAGGTCGAACAGCTCCGGATGCAGCCATACGTCGGCCGAATAATATCCGACATAAAAAGGAAGGTCGCCTATCAGCTCGATGCCGCGCTCACGGCAATATTCGTGGAGAGCCTTCATTTGGCGGAAGAAGATGAACTGGTACCATTTGATCTTTCGAAGCTCGGTGCCGAACTCGTGTTCGAGGCTCTTCAGCTCATCGCTATCTTTTTGTTTCAGCTTCAGTGGCCATTCGTACCAGGGCCTGCCCTGCTGACGATAGATGAGCTCGAAAAGCGCGAAGCCATCGAGCCATCCTTTCTCGCTTCGCATAAAATCTTCGAAGCTTCGGGTAAGGGCAGCAGGCTTCCGCTCCACAAACGTATCCCATGCACGCGACAACGGCTTGTTTTTCAAATTAGTAGCCTGGTCGTAATCGATCCGGTCTTTTGGTCTCTTCTTTTTAAGACCAATCCCGGACCGGTGTAGCAGGCCCTCTTCACACAGATCTTCCGGACTAATCAGCAACGGGTTCCCGGCGATCGATGAATAAGCCGAATATGGTGAATAGCCCGTGGAACGATCGGTAGCATTGACGGGTAGCATCTGCCACGCCTTTTGGCCCGAGGCGAACAACATATCCGCGAATGCCCTTGCACCCGGACCGAGGTCGCCGACGGGATATGGTGACGGAAGTGACGTAACCGGCAGCAGTATACCTGCACGACGTTCCGTATGCTTTGACTTCAGCTCGACAACGGCGACGGGAATTTTCTCAAATAACTCCGACGCGGGTATGCGGCCGTCGTGGTTGCCATGGGTTTTGTTCAGAATGCCTTCGAAGTCCGTCGGTGCATCCTTGGGAAGCAGGATCGCCGTATCGGACCAGTCGATCGACGCGAGGTCGGCCCCGCCATTGTTCGCCCTGGCGGTGTGAAGCATAATGGCCACAACAATCCATGAATCCGGCGTGGTCCTGGCGAAGGCCATCACATGTTGAGATAACCGTCCTGAAATACTCAGGGGTTTGTAAACACCGTGTGTGAACAAGCTCACATGACTGGAGCGAAGCTTTAAAAGCTGTTGTGTCAGCCAGACTTTAATTCTTCCGTCGGCTCTCGCATTCCAAAGTGCTTCGAGGTCGTTCGTTGTTCCCTGATCTAAACCCGCGTTGAGAGCGTCGTAATCCACCGGCCTGCGATTGTCGGGATCGACGAGACTGAGATCCCAACCGAGGCTTCCCTGGTAGATGTCGGGTATACCGGGGCAGGTCATTTTAATAACCAGCTGTGCGAGTGAATTTACATACCCATGATCTCTCAATCGTTCTTCGAAAGGCCGGAATGTTTTCATAAATGCAGATCCATCCGCGAGGATGCTTTTAATGAAACCCTTCATGTTTTCTTCATACTCAAGGTCCGGATCTTCCCAGGTTGAATTGCGTTTCGCTTCACGCAATGCTTTGGTGATGTATTCCTCCAATCTTGAAATATACGTGGCGGTGTCTGCATGCGGATAGCTGCCGGCGATCACCTGGTAAATGAGGTATTCATCGTTCTTATCGATAAAAGCGCCGCTCTTACTTCGTTCATTAACCACAAACCATTCTGTAACAAGGCGAACCCATTCGTCGGCCATGTCAGTGATCACATTCAGTCTTGCGCGAACATCTTCGCCTCTCTTGGTATCGTGGGTGGCCGACGAGCTCAATGACAGCCTCCACCTTTCGAGCCGTTTCTGCATAGCCGAGTGGAATGCGGTGACCGTAATTCCAAACTCTCCGGGGCTGTCACCTACCTCATTGTGCGCGATGAAACGGTTAAAAGTATACATCAACGTATCCTCCACTCCTTTCGCCATCAGCGGCCCCGTGAATTGCATGACCCTTTGATAGAACTTCAACGCCTTCTGTCTATGCGATCCGTGCGATCTGTGCGATCCGTGAGAACCCACCAGCGCACGTTCCAGCGCAGCAAACCCGTCATGAAGTTGCGGTTGATGAGCCCTGCATTCATCCAACAGCGTCCTAAGCTCCTTCTCTTCGCGTTCCTCCAATGGAAACTCATTCCCGTAAAACCGGTATACCTTGCACCGGATCAACACCTCGGCAATTGCCTCCTTCATCTTTTCCGCAGATGGCGGTTGTTCCACCAGACTGAGCTCTATAAAATACTTTGAAAGGTTATCCAGCTCACCCGCCAGATAATCCGAGAGTATCAATCTCTTTTTTTCAACAATACGTTCATCCAACGGCAAATTTCTGCGGAGAAAAGAATTATAGAATTTCTCCAACCGGTCCTCTGCATGCCTGGAGGTAAAGAGATTGTTGAGGGTAGCCAGGAATTCATACCCTGTCGTTCCCTGCATGGGAAAACCCGGATCGATTTCCTCACCCGGTTGTAAAATTTTCTCTATTATAATATAGGTGTCGGGCCCGAGAAGATCCCTCAGGTTTCGCAAGTATGCCCGCGGATCGTACAGACCGTCGATATGATCCACCCGGACGCCGTCGAAAATGCCCTCCCCGCACAATTCAGCAATCAACTCATGGTATTGCCGGAAGACCGGTTCACGATCGATATTCAGACAGATCAACTCGTTTACCGTAAAGAAGCGCCGGAAATTGACGGTCGTGGCGGTCTCTCTCCAACTGCAGAGCCGGTAGAACTGCAGCCCGGCAATGTCAACCAGGCACGATGTATCATTATTGACCGTTTCGATCACATCTGTAATAAACTTTCCGGCTCGTTCGTCTCTTGTCATCGAGGCGAACTCTTTCAAGAGCTCCGACCATCGAAGGCTGTACTGTACAGGATCCGATATCCGGTGAAGATCTCCCACCTGCGAAACAAATGTCAAAACGTTATGGGGTGAACTATCACGCGGCTCAAGAATGTATTCGTATGAGCGCGGATTGAGCGGATAATGATCTTCGCCAGCTTCAAAATACAATCCATCCGAAAAGGATATCTTCAATTTGCCCCCAATGATGGCATCCGTAAGACCGTCGGCAAGGAACGGGACCATGGGCCGTGACCGGTAATAATCTCCGGACCAGGAGGTATCAAAAAAATCTTTATAGACCGACCCTGGCCCCTTTTCCAATACATCCCATAGCCAACGATTCGAAGGATGAAAGGCCATGTGGTTAGGAACGATGTCCTGAATCCAGCCAATTCCATTCTTCTTCAATGTCTCGCTGATCCGCTTCAGTTGCCGAAGTGTGCCGATCTCCGGGTTGATCGCCAGTGGATTAATAATGTTATACCCGTGCATGCTACCCGGCACGGCTTCGAATATCGGCGAAGCATAAATGGTTCTCACGCCAAGGCTTACAAAAAATGGAATGATACGTTCGAAGTCTACGAAAGTAAAATCCTTATTGAACTGTATCCTGAAAGTGGAGACCGGATTGTACATATTACTGAGAACGCGTCGCCTTCAATACTGCCATTGACCGGCCTTCGATCTTGATCTTCTCTTCCGGCTGGAATTGCTTCGACCCACTGCAAGATTCACATGCCGTATTGATCTCGACAACCCAATTGTGTCCGTACTTTCTTTCAGGCAGAACGAACTCCACGAAATCGTCGTGGGCATTAAACAACAGATAAAAAGAATTATCGGCTACCGTATGGCCTTTGGGTCCCGCCGGGTGGATCCCCAGACCATTGAGGTATACGGCGAGTGACTTCGCGTAATCATGCTGCCAGTGTTCGTCCGTCATTTCTTCTCCCGACGGCTGAAACCACTTGATGTCTTCAATGCTTCGTCCCTTGATCGGTTGCCCCTGGAACCATTTCCTGCGGGAGAACACCGGGTGTTCTTTCCTAAAATGGATCAGCGAACGAACGAAATCCATCAGATCGTCGTCGGCGTTGTTCCAATTGATCCACGAGATCTCGTTGTCCTGGCAATAGGCGTTGTTGTTACCGCGCTGTGTCCTGCCAATTTCATCACCTGCACACAGCATCGGTATACCTTGCGACAAAAAGAGCGTCACGAAAAAATTCCTTAACTGCTTTTGTCTCAGACTATTGATCGCAGGGTCATCCGTTTCACCCTCCGCACCGCAGTTCCATGACCGGTTATGGTTCTCGCCGTCCTTACTGTCCTCACCGTTGTCCTCGTTGTGCTTGTCGTTGTACGAAACGAGATCGTGAAGTGTAAATCCGTCGTGTGCTGTAATGAAATTCACACTTGCGGTTGGACTACGGTAGTCACCCGCATATAGATCGGGGCTTCCCGTGAGCCGCAGAGCAAATTCGCCCAGCATGCTGTCCGACCCACGCCAGAAATCGCGGATGCAATCGCGATACTTCCCGTTCCACTCGAGCCATCCCGGAGGAAAATTACCGACCTGGTATCCGCCTTCCCCGATATCCCACGGCTCTGCAATGAGCTTCACCTGCGAGATCACGGGATCCTGGTGTATGATGTCAAAGAATGCACTCAGCCGGTTCACATCGTGGAGCTCCCGTGCAAGTGTGGCTGCCAGGTCGAACCTAAAACCGTCGATGTGCATCTCCATGATCCAATACCGGAGGCTGTCCATCATCAGTCTGAGCACGTTCGGAAGATTAGCATTCAGTGTGTTGCCCGTGCCGGTATAGTCATTGTAGAACCGTTGATCTTCCATCAACCGGTAATAAGATTTGTTGTCTATTCCCTTAAATGACAACGTTGGACCGAGGTGATTTCCTTCCGCGGTATGATTGTACACCACATCCAGAATAACTTCAATACCTTCCGCATGAAGCGCCTTTACCATCTCCTTGACTTCATTCACAACGGCGCCCGGTGATTTGTCGCTTGCATACCGGGGATCCGGAGTAAAGAAGCCGATGGAATTGTAACCCCAGTAGTTGGTCAGCCCTTTTTCCTGCAGATTGCGGTCGGCCACAAAGTGATGGATCGGCAGCAGCTCTATGGAAGTGATCCCGAGGTCCTTCAGGTACTTTACCACCGCCGGATGTGCCAGGGCTTTATAGGTTCCCCGGATGTCATTCGGAATTTCGTCGTACAGGAACGTGAACCCCTTTACGTGGGCCTCATATATTATAGAGTGGTGGAGAGGAATCCCGGGCTTTTTATCGGGTCCCCAATCGAAGGATGGGTCGATGACCACACATTTTTGAAGATTGGGAGCGCTGTCGGAATCACTCATCGAAAAGTCCTCATCATCGGACCCAACGAGGTAACCGAAAAGGGAATCATCCCATTTAAGATCTCCGGTGACCGCCTTCGCATATGGATCGAGTAGCATCTTGTTCCGGTTGTACCGGTGGCCATCCGAAGGACTGTAAGCACCATCGCACCGGTATCCATACAACTGTCCCGGGCCGACGCCCGGAAGATAACAGTGCCAGATCTGGTGCGTGCGCTCGGGTAATGCTATCCGGGTTTCTTCATCACCTTCGAACAGGCAGAGCTCGACACCGATGGCATTGTCGGCGAACAATGCGAAATTTGTTCCAGCGCCGTCCCAGGTGGAACCGAGCGGATACGGAGAACCGGGATAGACTTCACGCTTCTGTTTCACAACATCAATGGTTGATCAGTGAGTTATGTCCAAATCCTTCGGCATATTGTTCCCGTGCCCACTCCGGCATATCCTGGTGCCGTCGCTCATACTCCACCGTTTCGAGATGTTCTTCGTGCGGCGCTTTCTTTAGTTTGAGCTTGAAGTCATTAAGGATATTCATGTAATTGATGAATGCCTCGTATGGCGAGGTGTACGGACTGAAATATGAATGCACACTTCCGTCTGCCTGAGTTTTTGTGCTCATGTAGTAGAGATGATCGCTGGTTTGAAGACTTCGCCAGGTCTCGAGCATTTCCGTACCGAGTGATTTTTTAACGGTTTCTTCGAGTCCGTAGAGGTGCTGGAACGCGTCCTTCTGGGCTTCATTACCCAGCCAGGCCGACAAGTCCTTGTCCTGGTCGGCCCATGAAATAAAGTCGGGAATGTCGAGCCGGTCTTTTACCTCTTGCGTCGCAAACGCTTCCGAAGGAGTAACCATCCGGAGCGCCTTCTCGCGGTCGATCGTCACAATAAGGTCTCTGAGGAATTCGATGATGCCCGTATCTCTTTTTTTGTGCTCTCCGAACGTTTCGTAGTCCATGCCGAGGGTGATCACACCGTTGTTATCGGGCACCTGGTTCAGCCATTGAAAATATTTTCCTACCGAGAGCTTATTCTTGCCTTCGATAAACCGGAAGCCGATGTCATCGCTGAGGTTGTTCGCCCGGATAAGAAGGTTGAAGTTGTCCTGGAATGGATGCTGGTAGACCTGGTACTGGGTTCTGCCGCGCATCACCCGGTCGACGCCATCGATAAGCATACCCTTGTAGCCCAGCTGTGCCACCCTTGACCCGATGCTGTTGCTATACACAAGCTCCGTATTCCTGAAGACCGTTGGCCGTACTCCGAAATGATGTTGCATGAGCTCGAGGTGCTCCCTGACCTGCTCCGGGAATTCGTCGCTCGGATGAAGGCTGGCGAGCGAGTGGTGGCTGGTCTCACCGAGAAACTCCACGCACCCGGTTTCATGGAGGCGTTTAAAGCTCTCGATCACACCGGGGACATACTTTGCCAACTGGCGAAGGGCCTGTCCGGTGATTGAAAAAGCTACCCTAAGGCCGCTGACCTTTCGAGACAGATCGATCAGCATTTGGTTAGCCGGCAAATAACACTCGGCCGCCACGCGTTGGATGATCCGGCGGTCCAGATCCTCGTTGAAGTAACTCTTGTTTTGTCCTATTTCGAAAAAATTGAGCTTGTTCAGACGAAGTGGCTGGTGAACCTGGAAGTATAACACGAGCCTCTTCTTAGCGATAGTTGTTGATGGTTTCATGGTATATCCGTTTTATTTTTTCTGCGGCCGCATCCCAGCTGATCCTGCTGAGGTATTCGCGGCCGTTTGCCCTCAATGTGTTTGCCAGACTTTTATACTTTATGACACTGCAAATAGCTTGCGACAATGCGTCGACATCCCAGAAGTCTACCTTTAATGCATGAGGCATAACTTCCGAAACACCAGACTGATTCGATATAATGACGGGCACTCCGGCGCGTATCGCTTCCAGTGGTGTGAGGCCAAATGGTTCGGACACCGACGGCATGACGTAAAGTCGTGACCATGCGAGAACTCTTTCGATCTCGCGGCGCCTGAGAAACCCGGTAAAATGAAAATGAGAAGAGAGGCCTTTTTGGGCAACGCGCGCAATCATCTGTGGAAGCGCATCCCCGGATCCTGCCATTACGAAATGACAATCAGGCAGTTGTTGCAACACCTTTTCGGCAGCATCGACAAAATACTCCGGGCCCTTTTGAAAAGTGATCCTTCCAAGGAAGGTGATGATGTTGTCGCCGAACGGATGGGTCTCGGTCTTGACTTCATAATCTTCCTGTCCGATACCGTTATGGACAACGGACACCTTCGCAGGGTTGACGCCATATTTCCGGATGACAAGTCCGGCAGTGAATTTACTGACGGTTATCACTCTATCTGCCTGGTTGATCGCGTTACGTTCAATGTCATAAACAATCTGGCTGCCGGATTCGCCGGCCCTGTCGAATTCGGTAGCATGGACGTGAACAATCAGTATTTTCCCGGATATTCTCTTTGCCTCAAGCGCGGCGGGAAACGTCATCCAATCGTGAGCGTGAATGATATCGAAATCCGAAACACTCGCAATAGCCGCGACCGCCTGGCTATACCGGACCACTTCTTCGAACAGGTCCTTTCCGTAGCCGCCGTTGAAAATATATCGCTTACCATTAGCGGTTGCCTTCCCGTCCGATGGAGCTCCGGGCGCCTCTATTGGTGTCCCGGTCTTTAATATTTCAGTGTTCCATTCAACTTCCATCTTCTTATCATGATACGACAGGGTATAAGGAGAAAGTGGTGAACGAATTTCTATCCGGTTAAACTGCTTGCTCGTCGTTAGTTGTTGTGTCGTGTATTCACGATGATCATGAACGGACGGTGACGCCGAAACATTAGGGGAAGGCGCCGGCATCTCCACCTCACTGGCGCTGATCAGTTGAGCGCCGTTATTATCCTCATGACCCGTCAACGTCGGAACTACGAATGAAATCCCGACTCCTTCTTTGACAAGAGCCGTCGTGAGCCCGTGGCATGCGGTACCCAGGCCACCGGATATATGTGGCGGAAATTCCCAACCAATCATTAGTACTTTCAGCATAGACTGTAGTTATCGGCAATAAAAGTCACTGTGTCGACTCTAAATATCGTTTGGGAATTCTGCCGATGACGAAAACTATGCCGGAGACTGCATCGTACTGTACACTGCGGCGCTGGCCGGTGCGATCGATACTTCACCCGACACAACGTTCCCGGTATCAATACCGGGAAATACGGATGACTCCAGCAGCCGATGCCATTCACCATCAGGCAAACTCCATGCTATCGGCCGATCGGAAAAGTTAAACACACAATACATACTGTCGCGACCATCCGGCGACTCCCGGTAAAGAGCAAGCGCTTGTTGATTGATAACATACGCCTGAATCGATGCCTTTTCGTAGTTGCAGAGTATCGGATGATTCTTTCTCAGGTCAATTAAGCGCTTGTGCCACTGAAGCAAGATGTTGTGCTTTCCTTCCTTTCTTTTACTCCAGTTAAGTTTACAGTCGCTGAACGTCTTTTCAGCGTAAGCATCCTCGGGTTCAGACTCATCTTTATACTCCGCGAATTCTTTCTTCCTTCCTTCACGTACTGCTTCGATCAATGCGGGGTCGCTATGACTGATAAAATACTGGAACGGCACATCGTCACCGTATTCCTCGCCCATGAACAACATGGGGACATAAGGTGACAATAAGAGCGCAGCGACCCCAAGTTTTAGTCGTTCGAAGTCCGTCAATTGAGCGAGCCTCTCACCGCGTACCCGGTTTCCGATCTGGTCGTGGTTGTTGATGAACACCACAAACCGTTCGCCGCTGATGCCCGCCGAAGATTTCCCATAACGTCGTTTCCTGAAGTCGACGTACTCGCCGGAAAATACGAACCCGTGTGTATAAGCTTTCGCTAGTTGTTCTATCCTGCCGAAATCCCTGTACCGCCGGACGCCCTTTGGATCGAGAAGAACATACAGAGCATGGTGAAAGTCATCGAGCCATTGCGCATCGAAACCGTAACCACCGGTCTTCGGATGTCGCACGACTTTCGGGTCGTTCAGGTCGCTTTCGGCGATAAGAAAAAGTGGTCTCCCCAGTTTCTTGCGAAGGTTGTCTGCTCTCAGGTTGAAGGCCTCGAGTATATGCGTACCACTGGAATCGAAGATGGTATGGATGGCATCCAGTCGAAGCCCATCGATACGGTAATTTTCGAACCAGTGGCTGACGTTGTCCAGAAAGTATTCCCGTACACCGTCGGACCATTCGTGGTCGAAGTTAATGGCATCTCCCCACGGCACATGATACGCATCGGTGAAGTAATGACCATAACGGCCAAAGTAATTTCCTTCGGGGCCGAGGTGATTATAAACCACGTCGAGTATGACGGCAATTCCTTTCAGGTGACACGCATTTACCAGGCGTTTCAATCCTTCGGGGCCGCCATAGGAATTCTGTACGGCATAAGGGAACACTCCGTCGTAACCCCAGTTCCGGTTGCCGGGAAATTGTGCGACGGGCATGACCTCGATCGAGTTGATGCCCATCTCTGCAAGATCATCCAGGCGCGATATGATCCCATCAAACGTACCTTCATCCGTAAAAGTACCGGTGTGTAATTCATAGATGATCAGCTCACGCAGTGGGTAGCCGCTCCAAAGCTGGTCCTTCCATTCGAATCGATCATGAAAGACAATCTCCGACGGGCCATGTACGCCTTCAGGCTGATAATGGGAAGCCGGATCGGGAAGATCGGTACCATCGTCGAGGATATAAAAATACCTGGTGCCGGGAATGACATCGTGGAGAGTCAGACTAAAATGTCCAAAGTCGTTTTTCTCCATGGCCACTTTTCTCTCGACCGGTGAAACGACGTGTAGGGTAACGCCCTCCGACACCGGCGCCCACACCTGAAACCTGAAGCTTCTTCCTTTGACCGTGCTCATGCTGTTTTACCTTTGATTGCGTTTGCTACATGTTCTTGTGATCGCTGAAGCCGGACGACCACGCCTTCGTCGCCGCTGAGCTCTAAAGAGTCTTCAACCATGAGCCCTTCGAGCTCAGGCGAAGTAGATATTTCAATGATTCCCGCGAAGGACAAGTTCGGCGGTCTGAAGCGACACGTGCGATGCGTAAAATTGAGAACCGTGAGGAATGCATCGCTTCCCTCCCGTCTCCTGATGTATGAGAGCACCTGGTGATCGGCATAAACAGGCACGTAGTTGCCGTCGCTCAGTGACAGCTCCCCGTTGCGAAGATGGATGAGCTTTCGGTACAACATCAGCATGGAGCCTGGGTCGTTTGCCTGCGCCTCTACGTTTATCTTTTGATAGCCGCGGGCTAACCTTAACCATGGTTTAGCAGCGCTGAAGCCAGCGTTGGCCGATTCGTTCCATTGCATCGGAGTTCGCGCCGGGTCACGGCTGAGATCCTTGTCGGGCATGTTGAGACCCTGAGGATCTACAATCTCAGCGGCGGGGATGGGCACGTCGCGCATGCCGATCTCTTCTCCATAATATATCGTCGGTGTTCCTCTTAAGGTGAAAAGAAGGATCGCGGCAACGCGCGCCTGGTCGGGTCCGATGCGGCTCGCAATCCTGGGCTGGTCGTGATTTCCAAGCACCCAGTTCGGCCAGCCGTCGCGTGGTAACGCCGCTTCATATTCTTGTATGGTGTTACTGATCTTTTGCGACGACCATGGAAGCATCAGGAGCTGAAAATTGAACGGCAGGTGAACTCCGGAGTTATCGGCTCCATAGTAGGTCACCAGTTTACTGATGGGCAGGTATATTTCCCCGATCATGATCTTATCTCCGGATTCATCCAGAACCTTTCTCATTTTCTTCACGATATCATGAACTTCAAACTGATCGGTAGAATAGAATGGAAGTAGTCCATCGTAGGTGGACATGTGTGGCTGATAGTCCGGGTTCACAGGGTTGTCGCGGAACTGGACGTCCTTGATCATATGCCATAATACATCGATGCGGAACCCATCTACTCCTCGCTTAAGCCAGAAGCGCATAACATCCAACATAGCTTCCTGTACCTGCGGATTCCTCCAATTGAGGTCCGGCTGCTCTTTGGCGAAAGCGTGAAAGTAATATTGGTTGGTTCGGTGGTCGAGCTCCCAACCGGGACCACCAAATGAAGCCCGCCAGTTGTTGGGGAGCTCTCCATCCGGTCGGGGATCGTGCCACAGGTACCAGTCGCGTTTCGGGTTATCGCGCGACGACCTCGACTCGATGAACCACGGATGCTGATCGCTGGTGTGATTTGGAACCAGATCGAGGATGAGCTTCATGCTTCGCTTGTGAACTTCTGCCACAAGGGCGTCGAAATCGTTCAACGTGCCAAACATGGGGTGAACATTCACATAATCGGATATATCGTACCCAAAGTCGGCCATGGGTGAAGGATAAATCGGGCTGATCCATAGGGACTTGATTCCCAATGCGTCCAGGTAATCCAACCGTGACAGAATGCCCGGCAGGTCGCCAATTCCGTCGCCATTGCTGTCCTGGAATGACCGCGGGTAGATCTGGTAAATCACTTCATGCTGCCACCATGATTTCTTATGATCATTCATGCTTTCTGAACTCGTGTCAGAGTCCCGACAAAAAGATGTGCCAGTTTTTTATAGCTCGCATCATTTTTGTAAGGTCGGCAAGAAGACACATTGCATAACTGGAAGAAATCATGAACATCTCGTTTGCCTATAAACGCACAGTTGAGCTCAGCATCGATGAGTGGGGTCAGATCGTCAGCGGACCCGTGGTGGAGAAGCTCGAGACAGCTGTGTTCCCGGGATACTTACAGCGGCTGCGTTGGTTTGCCAGCAAAGGAACAAGCATTACCGTCACCAAGGTGTTGAAGCATGCTCGTATACCTCAACAGCCGTATGACGCATTTATCATCCTGTTGGAAGTAGCGACACGCGACGGCCATCCTGATATCTACCAGCTTCCTATCTGCTTTATCCCGGGTGAAGATTCCGGCGAAATTCCGGAAGGGGCAATGGCGCCAATCACCGTCGGACAAACCACGGGGTTTCTTTGCGATGCAGCATGGTGCAACGCTTTCAGAAATACCCTGTTGTCAAATATCATTACCAATACGGTTGTTCCTCAAGCGGGCGGCGAGGAGCTGATGTTTAGATCCGCACAGCCGATTCCAGCTGAACAACTTCCTTCCCGCCCGCTGAATGCCGAGCAAAGCAACACATCCTTTATTTATAGTGACCGGTATTTCCTGAAGATGTATCGCAAAGTTGAATTCGGTGTGAATCCCGACATGGAGCTATCTGAATTTCTATCGGATCAGGGCTTCAGGAACACACCTGCATTTTGTGGAGAGATAAAGTGGAAGACCAAACAGGGCGAGCTTGCTTTGGTTATTCTCAGCGAACTGGTCCCCGGCTCGGTGGATGGATGGGGCTTTATACTAAGCCAGCTGCGTGATCTCAATAACCGCCTGCTGGCGAAAAAAGACCTGCTAGACGATGAAGAAACGGAAGCTGAGCTTAAGGAGTTGCTTCATGGCCAATTGACGGGCGCAGTGAGGCGGCTTGCTACGCGGACCGCCGAAATGCACGTAGCACTTGCGTCGTCCTCCGAAGATTCGTTCGCTCCCGAGCCCGACTCGTCAGAGCTACAGTCGCGGATGATCAGACAGATCAACGTCTCGGTCACAAAATCTCTGAACTTACTGAGTGAACGTATTGACGGCCTCGAAGCCGGAACACGTACTGAAGCGCAAAAGCTCATCGAACGCCGCGATGAGCTGCTGTCAATGCTCGAACATTACATGCCTGGCGAAAGTGGAGCGCGGATCCGGATTCACGGCGACTACCACCTTGGCCAGGTATTATATAAAGACGGTGACTTTTTTATCACAGACTTCGAAGGAGAGCCGGGCCGGCCCTATGCCGCGCGCCGGAACAAACAGTCGCCGTTACGCGATGTAGCGGGCATGATTCGATCGTTCCACTATGCGGCTTATGCCAGCGTATTGCTCGACGATAGATACCGGAAGGACGAACACCACATCCTGTTTCCCGTGTTGCAAAAATGGTATGAACAGATGACGGGCGTGTTCTTACAATCGTATCTCCTGTCGATGGAAGAGAAACACCTGGTTCCCGCATCGATAGAAGAGTTTGATGCCACGCTTACATTATTCCTCCTCGACAAGGCCATGTATGAGCTCGTGTATGAGGTCAACAACCGACCCGACTGGATACGCATTCCCGTGCGGGGGATCTGTTCGCTGATTGAAAAGATGCGTCATAGCAGTCCCGAGTCGGCATACGCGGGCCGTTAGCATATCAGGAATTCATCAAAAGGAATACAATCGCACCGCCGGCGTACCCGATCAAAGCAAGGAAGCTGATATTTTTCACATACCAGATAAATTCCAGTTTCTCCATTCCCATCACGGCAACGCCCGCCGCCGAACCGATGACGAGCAGGCTTCCGCCCGTGCCTGCGCAATAGGCGAGATATTCCCATAGCATATGATCCATCGGGTAAACTTCCAGCGAGTACATTCCCATGCATGCAGCCACCAGTGGAACATTGTCGACGATCGCCGAGACCACGCCGATCAGTGAAATAATGATACGGTTGTCGCCTAGTGTCTCACCAAGAAGACCCGCAAAATGCCTGAGTGTTCCCATCGACTGCAGGGATCCCACTGCAAGTAATATCCCCATAAAAAACAACATGCTGGATACATCGATCCTCGATAGTGCATGAGCCGCCGACAGCTTCTTCCGTTCCATCGTGTCCGCATCGGGATTGATGAGTTCGGATACGACCCACATCACTCCAAGTCCAAGGAGCATGCCCATGTATGGCGGTAGGTGAGTGACGGTCTTGAATACCGGCACGAACACCAACGCCCCCACGCCTACGAGCAGCATCATCTTCGAACCTTTGGTCGATGTTTCCTCTGCACCTGCGGTTGCTACGGGTACTTCGAGGTGCCCTTTCATCTTAAAGCTCAGATAGATCAACGGTGCCAGGAGACACACGATCGAAGGAATGAATGTTTGTCGTATGATCTCCGCGGTTGAGATCTGTCCGCCGATCCAGAGCATCGTGGTTGTAACGTCCCCGATGGGTGACCATGCGCCGCCGGCATTCGCAGCAATAATGATCATGCCCGCGAAGAACAATCTCTGATCCCGATCGGCAACCAGTTTCCTCGTCAGTGACACCATGACGATGGCCGTCGTCAGGTTATCCAATACAGCTGAGAGAAAGAATGCCACCCAGCAAACGATCCAAAGCAGCTTACGGATATCAGATGTCTTTATAAGATTGGTGATAAAGCCGAAACCCTGGTGCGCATCAACGAGCTCTACGATGGTCATCGCACCCATGAGGAAAAATAAGATGCCGGATATTTCAGACAAGTGATGTGATAGCTCAGGCTTTATGATATCAGATGGCGCTTCGAACGCGTACAACGTCCAGCACAAAACACCGGTAACGAGGGCGGTGGCTGTCTTGTTGATACCGACGGGATGTTCGAGGGCAATCAGAAAATACCCGATAACAAAAATGATAATGGCGTATAGTTCCATTCTAAAACAGGTTTGATGGTTGTTATGAAAAATAAAGAGGCACCACGGATAGTGATGCGGAGGAGAGGAACCTGTTACTCTAAGGCGCGTTAGGCGATATGATCGACCGGAAGAGTATCCGGTGGAAACTCGTTTGGATACATCTGCCGTTGTCCGGGAGCGGCGTCTGACGGTTGCTTGTATTGAGGAAGCTGATGATCACGGCAAGCGCGGCCCCGCTTACCTGAACAGCCGGAGCATGAGTGGCTTCATCGGAGGTCACTATCAGGTCATGCGATGGACCATTGTTGCATGGAACGGCAGCGGGAACAGAGCGGAACTCGGGGGCTTTGATCGTTGATTTCCGGTTGTCACGAGTTGATTCGGCTCTACATGTTGTCCAGCCGGACAGCAGCGCGAGTGCAGCGAGTAAAATGAAGATATATGTTGCTTGCCTGGTCATAGTCAACTTATCTAATTTTCGAAATTTGCACTGCAATGTTAAAATCTTATTACGGCACCGGCTTAGGTTTAACCGCCTATCGCAAAGACTTCCGGGAGTTCGATCCTTCGAAGCTCTAGTCCCTACTCCACTTTCAATCCGTCCACCGCATTGTCCATCGACACCTTTCTGACCTGTGTCCCGATCGTCACTACCAACACGAGCGTCAACAAGATCGCCGCAACGATAACGCCGGAGTAACCGATCGGCATGTGATACTGGTAAGCGAGGTCGAACACAAACCTGTTGAGGAAGTAGCCCGCCGGCGCACCAATCACCAGTGCAATGGCGAACAGTAACGCATACTGTTTGGTGATGAGCCCCGCAATACTCTTTAACCCCGCGCCCAGAACTTTCCGGATACTGAACTCACGCACGCGTCCCGAGAGATTCAATGCCATCAGGCCATACAGACCGAGTGTGGCGAGGGCGACAGCAATGCTTGCGATCATCCTCCAGACTCTGCCGTGGGTTCGAAGGAATTCGAAATAGCCGCCCCACACATCCTCTTGATAGCCGCCTACAAAAGGTACCTCGGGAAATAAGTTTGCCCATTTGTCCTGCATCGCCTGGTAGGTCTTCATCTCTGCACCCTCGCGCGTCCTGATCGACAAGTACCGGCACTCTTTCTTGTCGGCCACGCGAAAGATGAGCGGCCTGACCAATCGTGAGAAGTTGTAGCTGTGAAAATCCTTCACCACACCAACCACCTCGTATTGTATGGTGTCTATCTTGAACACCTTCGTGGTGGGCTGATCCCATGCCAGACTCTTCACCAGCGTTTCATTGACGATCACCGTCTGGGTGTCGCTTCCTTCGTGGTCACTAAACAAACGTCCCTCCTTCAATGGAATACCCATCGTCTCGAAGTAATGAGCATCGACAGTGAGCTGGTCTACTTCATATTCCCGATCGGGCATGTGAATCACCGACACCGAATGACTTTTACCCAGGTGATTTACCGAGCCCGACATCGACAAGACATCCGGGTTTCGTGACATAACGGCGCTCAATTGTTCGAGGGCCGCCCCGTCCTGGGCCACCGCATACAATGCACCTTCCTGGTTGTAGCCCCAGCTTCGCTTCGCCAGGTATTGGCTGTTCTGTGTAAAGAAAACTCCGGTTGAAATGAACACGCACGCGAGGACCAGCTGGAAGCCGAGGAATATTTTCGTGAGCGGATTTTTTGTTCCGAAACGTAGCGAGCCTTTTAGAATACCCACTACCTGGAATCTCGAAATATAGAAGGCGGGGTATGCTCCCGACGCGAGCCCGGTGATCAGTAGCACTGCAGGCAGGAAAATCCACAGGTTTGGATCGTCGAAACGGAAACCCATGTCGAAATCGTTCAGGCTTTCAAACCACGGAATGAGTCCGACTACACCAATGAAAAATCCAATTGTCATCGCAAAGAGCGTGATCAATAAGTTTTCCATCAGGAATTGTGTGATAACCACCCTTCGTGTCGCACCGATGGACTTCCGGACACCGATCTCCTTTAAACGCCTTGTTGCCGATACGATCGCAATGTTGATATAATTAAGGCATGCAAGCGCAAGAAGGACCACGCTCACGATCACCAGGAAAACGATAGACTTTAAATTATTGCTGGAGCTTCTGGAGATGTCTTCGTTAATATTGCCCGCTCTTTCATGCAGGGTGGCGAGCGGCTCGAACATGAATGATGAAATGGCCCAGTCCTCGGTGACAGCTTTGTTTTGCAACCCGATGTATTTGTCCATGTTCTTTTCGATCGCCGGAACGTCTGCAGGATCGGAAACCTGTATGAAGGTGGCATCAACGTTCGAACTCCAGTCGTGCTGGTCGTAGCCGGGCTTTGCTGTTCGCAGATTATCGAAGTTTGCCAGGAAAGAAAAAGAGATCGTGTGTGACGGCGGAAATTTCTCCGCAACGCCCGTCACTTTGAACTCCTTCCCGTTGTCTTTATCGAACTTGATAAATATTGTTTGACCGATCGGGTTGTCCGCGCCGAAATACTTCTCTGAAGTTTCCTCGCTGAGAATAATGCTGTTGAGATCTTTTAAGGTCGATGCCGTACCCCATTTTAGCGGGAAAGTGAACATTTCGAGAAATTCAGGATCGGTAAAGCGAATGTTCTCATGAAACACGTTGTCAGTATGTTTCACCACGACTTTCACATCCTCCACGCGACTGACTTTCTTGATGTGTGTGAAGTCCTGACGCATCATTTCACCCAGCGGCGTGGGAGTAAATCCGTATTGCTTTTCTGCACCATCCCTGTTGGCGAAGAACGTCGCCATATATACCTCGTGTTTGTTCTTGTGAAACTGGTCGGTACTGTACGTATAATGCGCAAAGCCATAGCCCAGCATACAGATGCCGATCGCCAGGGCCAATCCAAATACATTGATGAATGAGCTAAGTGGATTCTTCAACAATCCCCTCATCGAAACCTTGAAGTAATTTTTGAACATGCCGTATTGATTTAATCTTTCTATGCCCGCCAGATTTTTCATGAGAACAGGTCTCAGAAGCTTGAACAACTCGGTTAAATAGATCCTTCTCGCCTTACGATAAGAATACTGCTCCACGTTGTCGCGGAACAGCTCCTCCATGTCACCTTCGATCTCTTCCAGGTATTGTTTCTTCACAAAGAATCGCAACACCTTGAGAGGCCATGCCGGTGGATACATTTCCGGTTGCGAACTCATATTGCTTTCAGGTCGTGTGCAAAGGCCGGTATCGAGCTCCACAAACCCGCGCGTATATTCTTCATCTCTGCGAGAATTTTATGCGCATACGGTGTGGCGCTGTAGATGCGTTTACGTTTCCCCCCACGCTTCTGTGTCGCTTCGCCGAATTCGGAAGTGAGAAAGCCCTTTTCCTCCATACGCTTCAGGGCGGATTGTATGGAACCGACGCTCAACTTCTCTTTTATCCTGCATTCCAGCTCCCGTTTGATCTCGACCCCGTAAGCATCTTCTTGCAGGGCGGCGACGGCGAGCAGTACCAGTTCTTCAAATTCACCGAGCTTGGTTTTCTTCATGAAAGGGATATTAGTCGTGATTGCAGTAATTATACGGAGGAATTTCTCTCGTGATTGCAGTTTTAATCATTATAATTTAAAAACACTGAATTAATAGCAAAAAAAGCCTTAATAAGGATTCGAGGATGGATCCGTGCGATCCGTGAGAGACGTATTATTCCGATCTCAACCACTTCACTGGATTTGCATTGGCCGTTCCAACAGTTCTGACTACCACGGTAACTGTGGCAATCGCAGCGGCGAGAAAGCAGCCACCAAAAAGACGCCCGGGCCTAGTGGCACCCGGTAAGCAAAATCGCTAAGCCACGAATCCACCAGGGCGCTTCTCGTCGGCGCGATAGAAGTCCAGGAAACAATCTTCCAAAAAATTATACTCCATCGGGTTTCCGGTAAAGCCCTCATGGCATAGTGGCCTGTACAAGGTTGTTTTGCCGGTCGTGACATAAAATTACAATTTACTAACAAGTGGGGACGTCGATAATTTTTCTCTTTGCAGGTAAAATGATAGTTTTAATTAATATTCCCTGCAATAAGAAAATTATGTTCTCAAGAAATAACCTGGGTGAATTCGAAGAGATCGTTATGCTCACGATCGGCGTACTGGGAGAAAATGCTTACGGACTCGCCATCAAAGAAGAAATTGAACGGCGCCTGAACCGGCCCGTCAGCATGGGCGCACTCCACACCGGCCTCTATCGACTCGAACAAAAAGGATATTTGAAGTCAAAGCTCGGAAAGGCGACTAAAGTCCGTGGCGGAAAGCCGAAACGTTTCTTTATCGTCACTTCCGGCGGGCAGCGAATACTCAAGAAGGCAATGGAAAGTCGTCAGCAGCTCTGGAGCGACATACCGGAAGGCGTGTTCAAGCTTTTCCCCCAGAGATCATGAGGGAGCCGCCCAAAATATTAATCTGGCTGCTCGACACTTGTTGCCCGGAAAGTCGCCCGGACCTGAAAGGCGATTTCCTGGAATTGTACGAAACACGGCTGGACGAAAAAGGAAGGGTGTACTCCAACCGCAAATTATTAAAGGACATCGTCAGCGTTATACGGCTGAACTTCATCATAAAGGAAAACAGAAACTTTAAACCGGTACCAATGTTTAATACCAACCTGAAGATCGCCCGGCGGAACCTGGTTAAGAACAAGCTCAATACGATCATCAACATCACGGGGCTGGCCGTAAGCCTCACGATCTGCATACTCATTACCTTATTTGTAAAGGACGAGCTGAGCTTCGACAAACATTTTGCCGAGAGCGATAAAGTGTACCGAGTCGCGGGCAACTACTCCCAGGGTGGACCGAACCGCTTGAACAGCGCCTTGACTACGTACCTCCTCAAGCCCATGATCGAAGGAAACGTAGAAGGGCTTGAAGTCGTGACCCGCGCCGACTTCCAGTCGGACATCATTTGGGTAGACGGCGACAAGCAGTACTCGGAGGACGCCCTGTTGTTTGCCGACTCTACGTTCTTCGACGTGTTCAGGATCCCATTTATAAAAGGCGATCCGGCTACGGCTATCGACGATCCGAATAGCGTCGTAGTCGACAAACCAACGGCGATCAAATACTTCGGCACCGACGACGTACTGGGAAAACTGATCAACCTGCGTGGAAAGGAATTTGCCATAACGGGCGTCTTCGAACCACTTCCGCACAACACACACTTCACCTGCAACATCATCTTCCCGATCGCGGCCGCAAAACCATGGTACGCCGATTGGATACTGACAAACGCATCGGGCACCAGCCTATACACCTACATCCGCACGAAAGAACAACTCGACCCAATAAGCTTTACAGCCACCCTCACGGGGCTGATAAAGAAACATTGGGGATGGGAAGACAACGGTGTTCCCAAATATTTCCTGCAGCCGCTTACCTCCATCCATCTCCAGTCGAACTTCCGCGACGAAGCCGGCACCAATGGAAGTCAGACGACGGTGTATATCTTTTCGGTCACAGCGATCGTCATCTTTGTGCTCGCCTGCATCAACTTCATCAATCTGACGATCGCCGGTTCATTCCAGCGCGGAAAAGAAGTCGGCATGAAGAAAGTAATGGGTTCCACCACCCGTGCCCAGTTTGGTCAATTCCAGACCGAATCGTTTCTGATTGCCGGCATCAGTATGATCATAGCGATCCTCCTGGTCCTTCTCCTGATGCCTTCATTCAATGAGGTTAGCGGAAAAGCGCTCAAGTTCAATCCCCTCACCGATCCAATGATCGGCTTCGGACTCCTCGGCGTTTTATTGTTCATCGGGCTTATTGCCGGCGCCGCTCCTGGTTTCGTGCTATTAAGAACGTCGACCATCGGAATGCTTAAAGACAGCCTGCAGCTGAAAAACGGAAAATCTTATCTCCGCAGCGGGCTCATCGTTTTCCAGTTTGCTATCTCGGTTACGCTCGTAGCATGCACGCTGATTGTAACAGATCAGATCCAGTTCATCAGGAAGAGCGACCTTGGTATCGATCCGGAGTCGGTGGTGATGGTCCCCTTCCAAACCGCGGAGATCTCGAACCGGTACGAGTCGATGAAGAACGAGCTGCTGCAAAATTCGTCGGTCATCAGCGTCAGCGCGTCGTCGGGGAAAGTGACCCAGGCAGTGGGCAACTGGCGTCAATACAAAACAGACCCGACCAAGGACCAGGTGAGCTGCCCGACGATCGTGGTGAGCTTCGAGTTCTTCGAAACGCTAAAAGCGGAGATGGTCGCCGGGCGGTCGTTCTCGAAGGAGTTCACAACCGACCTTACTAATGCATTTATACTCAATGAATCCGCCGTCGAGTTCCTCAACATAGATGATCCTATAGGAAAACGGCTTACCGGGTCCACGTTCACAGGCTCGAAATGGTTCACACGTGATGCGGTGATCATTGGGGTGGTGAAAGATTTTCACTTTGCATCACTGCACTCTAAAGTACAGCCGACTGTTTTTTGTCTTGCCTCGGAGCAAACCGAATCCATCGGGTGGATGGAAGTTCGCATCGACAGCGAGAACATGCCGCAAACGGTGGAGTCGATCAAAAGCATCTGGACCAACATTGCCGGTGACCGTCCTTTCATTTTTGAGTTCATGGACGAAGCCGTGGAAAAACATTACCGCGCCGAAGACCGGTTCCTGAAGATCTTTTCGACCTTCTCCATGCTGTCGATCATGCTTGGCGGCCTGGGTCTCTTCGGCCTCACTGCCTTCATGGCGAAAAGAAGAACGAAGGAGATCGGCATTCGTCGCGTGATGGGCGCCTCCACGGCGATACTCATCCGGTTGCTCTCGGCCGACTTCCTGAAACTGGTGCTCATTGCAAACCTGATCGGCTGGCCGATAGCCTGGTATTTCATGAACAACTGGTTGAAAAATTTCGCCTACCAAGTATCGATATCGATCTGGATATTCATCGGGACGGGCCTTGCGGTTGTGTTGATTGCGTTTGGGTGTGTCTTGTATCATTCGGTCAAGGTGTCGAGGATCAACCCGGTGAAATCACTGAGAACTGAATAAGTAGTAAGTAGTAAGTAGCAAGGAGCCTGGCTATGACATCCGCACGTCGAGGCAGGCTCCTTGCTACTTACTACTGGCTACTTACTACTAGCCCCTGACCCCATATTACAGGCTCCCTAATACTCGCTACTCACTACTTTCATGCAACTTCCCCCTGTTGCACAGATAGTCATTCTGACCATTTGAATTTCCCCTCACTCTCACCAGATTTGTTCCATGACAACTCCAAGGACAACTGTTTTCCTGCTCTTCGCCACGGCAGGCTGTTTTGCGCAGTCTCAACGCACACCTGTTTCGGAACCGCTGATTACAAACATTTACACAGCCGATCCGTCGGCGCACGTGTTCAACGGCAAGATCTACATCTATCCTTCGCACGATATCGAATCGAATACCGCTCAAGACGATGAAGGCGGCCATTTCGATATGAAAGACTACCATGTTCTTTCACTGGATGCGATCGGCGGCAAAGTAACCGACCACGGTGTGGCGCTCGACATCAAGGATGTTCCCTGGGCAGGCCGTCAGATGTGGGCGCCGGATGCTGCATTCGCCAACGGAACATACTATCTATATTTTCCTGTAAAAGATAAACAGCAGGATGCCTTCCGTATCGGCGTTGCCACAAGCAAGTCTCCGACAGGTCCTTTCAAAGCAGAAAAAGATCCAATCGCAGGAAGCTATAGTATCGACCCCGCAGTCTTCACCGACACCGACGGGAAGAGCTACATGTACTTCGGCGGCATCTGGGGTGGTCAGCTTCAGCGTTGGGCGAGTGGTTCATTCGACAAGGACGGTTCGAAAACAGATCTCAAGCAGGACGACAAACCAGCTATCGCTCCGCGTGTCGCGTTGATGTCGAAAGATATGTTACACTTCGACGGGCCGGTAAAAGAGATCCAGATCGTGGACCCTCAAGGTCAGCCATTGCTGGGAAAAGACCACGACCGCCGGTTCTTCGAAGCAGCGTGGGTACACAAGTACAACGGAAAGTATTATTTCTCCTACTCAACAGGTGACACACACTTTATCGCTTACGCAACAGGCACCAGTCCCACAGGCCCCTTCACCTACGCTGGTGTAATCCTGAAACCCGTTATCGGCTGGACGAATCATCATTCTATTGTGGAGTTTAAAGGGAAGTGGTATTTGTTTTATCATGATAGTGTGCTGTCGGGAGGGAAGACACATCTTAGGGCAGTTAAGGTGATGGAGTTGAGGTATAATCCTGATGGCTCTATTGTGACGATGGACGCCTATAAGTAATTGTTCAAAGTTCAAAGTTCAAAGATTCCCTTGGTTTAATTAGTCCCTTGACCATGGAGATCGGCATCTGGTTTCGATGAAGAAAACAAAGCTCTAACCTCATGATATCTCCACGGTAGGGAGAATAATTAAACTGTCAGAATATTTGAACCTTGAACTTTGACCAAGAATTCAAGACCAATTCAAGATCCCGCTTTAACAGTCCTAAACCCAATATTCGAACTCCCCGAATCCATCGAACTCCCCTGTCTCGCACTCGGTCTATAATTCGAACAATAATCCGACGCACACAAAAACGAGCCTCCCTTCGTGATTCGTTTCACCGCATAAGGCTCGTTAGGGTCGAATGACGTTGCGGAGCCGCGAGGATTATCGGTAATATCTTTCGCATTTAATGTCTTGAAGTAATTAACATCGTATAAGTCGCTCGTCCATTCCCATACGTTGCCGATCATATCGTAGAGTCCGTAGGGATTCGGGGGAAAACTTTTGACCGGCGCCGTTGCATCGAAGCCGTCTTCCTTCACATCGACAACCGGGAAGCTTCCCTGGAACGTGTTGGCCATGCGCTTACCTTGCGGGTTCATGTCGTTGCCCCAGCTATAACGTTCGCGTTCTTTTCCACCACGGGAAGCGAATTCCCACTCTGCTTCGGTAGGCAGCCGGGTTCCCTCCCACTTACAGTAAGCGAGGGCATCTTCGTAAGCGATGTGTGTTACCGGGTGATCCCAACGACCCTCGAGATCACTCGACGGACCTTCGGGGTGTTGCCAGTCGGCGCCGTTGACAAACATCCACCATTGAGAATAGTCGTCGAGTATGACGGGCGCGGGAGGACGATAGAACACAAGTGACCCTGGAACGAGAATGCTGTCGGGCGGTTCGGGTGTGCCGGGCGGAAGGCCGACTTTCAACTCTTCCCACGTGGGCTTGCGTTCCGCGATGGTCTTATATCCCGTGGCGTCGACGAACTTTTTGAATTGCGTATTGGTGACTTCGGTGGCTTGTATCCAGAAACCGTCGACGTGTACCTGGTGGGCAGGACGTTCGTGGTCGTAGGCATTGTCTTCGTCGGTGCCCATAGTGAAATCACCACCGGGTACCCAGACCATTCCTTCCGGTGCTGAGCCTTTCGGTTGAGCACATCCGGCAACAAAAACACAAAAAAATAAAAGCCTATAGATCACTGACCGGCAAAGATGATTGAGATTATTCCCAGGAGGAATAAAATAAACATAATTGCGAGTAATCCTGAAACGCCTTTCTGAGTATTCTTGAATTCTTTCCATACAAACACCCCCCACAATGCCGCCACTAAGGTAGCGCCCTGGCCGAGACCGTAAGATACGGCAGCTCCGGCTTTTCCGGCGGCAATCAGGTTGAATGAGTTGCCGACTCCCCAGATCAGACCGCCAAGAATTCCTACCATGTGCGTTGAAAAACTTCCTTTGAAATATGCCGAGTAGCTGGTCGGTTCACCGCTGATCGGACGCTTGAATAATATTGTGTTGAAAACAAAATTGCTGATGAAGATCCCCACCGAAAAAACAACGACAGCCGTATAAGGCGTCATCAGTCCCGGAGCGGGATCGGTGAAGTTATCGAGGTCCATCGCCGAAGCGATGAAGCGGTAAAAGAATGACATCAAGACACCGGCGATGATCGATACCACCAGGCCCTTGCTTGAAACTTTCTGACTTCCAGCAGAGGCCCGCTTATAAGCAATGGCATTGATGATGATCGCTGCCGTGATCATGGCCACGCCCACGAACAACAAGGTGGCATCGCCTTTTTGAGACCCGAAATAATTAACGAACACTCCGAGCACCAACGCGATCCCGATACCTACCGGGAACGCGACCGACATACCCGAGATGGCTATCGCAGTCGACAAAAGGATATTCGCAGCATTGAATATGATCCCACCAACGAATGCGCTGGTGATGTTACCGGTTTCCGCCTGCGCGAGGTCTTCAAGAAACGGGCGGCCGGTTTCGCCGGAGCTACCCAATGTGAAAGCAAAGATGAGCGAGAGCAAGAGAATGCCGATCACATAGTCCCAATAGAAAAGCTCATACCTCCACGTCTTGCTGGCGAGCTTCTGGGTGTTACCCCACGAGCCCCAGCAAAACATGGTGATGATGCAAAAGATAACTGCAAGAGAATAATCCTCGACGATGAACATGGTTTAGATTCGGTTAGGTTCGTTATGTTCCTGGAACTAGTGATTTCCCTGCCTCGGTCCCACAGTATACTTCGCTCCCGTCCAGGGTTCCATACCCGGTTTGTAATCCGGATTCGGTGGCATCATCCGGGCGCCGACATCTTTCCTCCACTGATGAAGCAACCCGGTCAGCTCTTTTACTTTCGCGGCGTTTTTCTTCGAAATGTCATTCAGCTCGCCGATATCTTTATCGAGATCGAATAGCTGGACGGTATTGTTCTCGTAGTACTCCAACAATTTATAGTTTTTATACCGCACTCCGCCACCCGGGCTCTGCATGCCGTGGTTGCTGTAATGCGGGAAGTGCCAGAATATCGGCCGGTCAGTCATCTTTTCGCCTTTGAGTACCGGCGCGAAGCTTTTTCCATCCACGTGTTGCTGAGGCATCGCGGGGAACCCGGCCATTTCCAGTATGGAAGGATAAAGGTCCGGATGTATCACCGGCAGATCTACCGTACTGCCGGGCTTTTTCACACCCGACCATTTGACGATCAAAGCTATCCTGATACCACCTTCGTACATCCATCCTTTCGCACCACGAAGAGGAAGATTGGCTGTCGAAAACTGCTTGTCAAGATTGGTTGAGTCGAGTTTTTTATCCGGTCTTCCGAAGTTTGCTCCCGACATGCCGCCATTGTCCGACGCGAAGATGATGATGGTATTGTCGCTCAGTCCAAGCTCTTTCAGCTTGTTCATCACGCGGCCCATGCTTTCGTCCATGGATTCAACCATTCCGGCGAACTGTACATTGTCCTGGTGCTGTTTGATCTTCACGGTCCCGCGCGGCAGCTGACTGAATCCTTTATAGGCTGGGTCTTTCAGCAACGTCTCTCTTTCGGCAATCGTAAGAGGATCGTTGTCAGGGTTGCCTTCGAGCAGGAATTCCGGTCCTTTCGGCTTTGGCATCGACGCCAGCTTCTTCTTGTATTTTTCAACGAGATCTGCCCGGCCTTCGATAGGATCATGGACGGTGAAGTGAGAGAAGTAAAGAAAGAACGGCTTGTCCTTCGTGCTCTCTATATAATTCAGCGCCTCATCGGTAAGCTTATCGGTCAGGTACTCTCCTTCTTTTCCATTGTAGTCAGGAAGGTTGAACGGAGCGTCGTATCTCAACGGCCATCCTTTGCTCCAGCCTTTCGGGATGTGCATGTCGAAACCATACTGTGTGGGATCGTTCGGAGCTTCGCCAAGGTGCCACTTGCCGATAATAGCCGTGTTGTAACCCTTGTCTTTCAAAGCCTTCGCGAGCGTTACCTCACTGTTGGGCAAATGCTGCGTCACTTCAACGTTCTTCAGCTTCTGGAACACATAGTCGTTCCTTCCGGGGAGCCAATCCGTAAGATTCATCCGCGCCGGATACTTGCCGGAGAGTATACTTGCCCTCGATGGAGAGCAGACGTGACAGGCGGCGTAAGCGTTGGTAAATCTTGCGCCTTCCTTTGCAAGCTTGTCGAGGTTAGGCGTTTCGTAAAAACTACTTCCATAACATGCGATGTCACTCCACCCCAGGTCGTCAATGAGGAAGATGATGACGTTCGGGGGTCGTTTTTGATCGTCCTTCGTTTGGCATTGCGCTGTTGTCGTCAGCATCAGCGTTGCTATAAAAAGATACATTACTCTTCTCATACTTCAGGGTTCAGTGTTGAGTGTTCGATATTCTATACGATCGGCCTGTTATTGTGTCTTGTCACTCCATTAGCCGAAAGTGAAAATCCTTTTGTCAAAAATTTCGTCACCTCCTCTTCATTGGGTATCGAGGGCTGTGCTCCCATTCTCGTTACACAAATTGCCGACGCCGCGGTGGCGAACTTCACTGCTTCGATCAGCTCTTTTCCCTTGCCAAGCCCGGCCACGATCGCGCCGCAAAACGTATCGCCGGCTCCAGTCGTGTCGACCGCCTCAACTTCGAAAGCGGGAATGCGTTTGGTGATCGAAGCGCTCTTTACGATACATCCTTTTTTACCCAGCGTCAGGATGACGGTCTTTGCACCCATGGAGATCAGCTTGTCGAGAACACCCTCTTCACCGATGGCAGCGATCGACTGTCCCGAAACTGTCTCGCCCTCCGTTTCATTCACCACCAGTATCTCAACCAGCTTCAGCAGGTCGGCGCCGATCTCGCGGGCCGGAGCGACGTTCAGCAACACCGGCACTTTGTGTTTTGCAGCGATGCCAATAGCGTTCATGACCGTCGAAAAGGGGATCTCCATCTGCAACATCACCATGGACGCTTTCGATATCTCTCCTTCGAGCTCATCGATGTGTTTCGGCAGCAGCTCGTTGTTTGCGCCAGGTGTGACGACGATGCAATTCTCGCCTTCGTCATTTACGAGGATCACCGCGGTGCCCGTGGGTGCATGATCGACAACCAATGCATTGGATACATCCAGCCCTTCGTTCTTGAAATAAGCAAGTGTGTTCCGTCCGTTAGCATCGTTGCCGAGGCATGTCACAAACTTCACATCGCCGCCCAACCGTTTGGCGGCAACAGCCTGGTTGGCGCCTTTGCCTCCCATCACCTGCAGGAACCTCTTGCCCGTGATGGTCTCACCGGCGCCGGGAAATCGTTCGACGTTGGTGATGAGATCTGTGTTGGAGCTTCCTATTACCAGTATTTTTTTTGTCACAGTCATAGAGGTCTCTCTCAATCTACTCGATTTTACTCTGTATCCACGTAAGCCTCCAGTTATTCAACTTCGCTCCACCGGCTTCAAAGTATGGAACAAAAATCAGATTGTCTGCGCCAGCACCCTTCAATTGAAAAGCGGGGCGCTGACCATAAGGGTTGGTCGTGGCTGTAAATATCTCGTTGGGTTTCAACAGGGGCAGTTGTATGGTCCGTTCCCTGTCCTTGCCATCGATCAGGCCGTTAGCTGCAAAAACCAACGGCCCTCTCGACAGTGCAAACCAATTAACACTAAAAATATCTCCACCTCCCTGCGGGATGGGTGCGTCTTCGGTCTTCTGATGAAGCTTCAGCTCCATCGGAAAACTGACGTCGACAATGTCCTTCTCCCTCCATGCTTTTTCCACTTTGAAATATTCGCCTGGTTTCAGGCCGGTCGTCTCCACGGGCTTGCCGTTGATGCTTATCGAAGCCGTCGATGCCCAATCGGGAATGCGGATGAACAAGGGGAAAGTCTCTTTACCTGACGGCGAAATCACCAGCTGAATCTTGCCATCGTATGGATATTTTGTTGTTTGCACGATACGAACAGTACCCTTGCCGACAGCAACTTTGGCTTCACTCTCCGTGAAGAGGTTGATTGCAACTCCGTTTTCTTTTTTGGAATACGCAAGGGAAGTAAGCTCCTCGAGGGCCAACACGCCACTCGAAGGACAACAGTCGTTGAAGTGAGCCGCATGCCAGCTGCCGTTACTGAATGAGTGATAGCTCCAGTCGACACCGTTCGCATATCGCGCGCCAAGCAGCGCATTGTACGCAGACCGTTCGATCTCCTGTGCATACTTTGCATCCCCCGTCAGGTGCAACATTTGTTTGTTCAGTTGTATCCACGACATGGTGCTGCATGTTTCCACGAAACCATACGGGCTCCAGAAATTCTTCCGGTTAAAACATTCGAGGTGTTTCCCGATACCACCCCACGGTCCGCCGGCGATGCTCAGGTGAAAATCGCGAACGTTGGTCCATGCGTTCTCTACCGCCTTCAGGTAGTCGGCCTTGCCGGTAACTTCATACAGCTTTGCGATAGCCGTCAGGTTCCAAAGTATCTGGTATACCTTCCCGTCACCGACATTTTCCATATCGATGTTGTTCAGACCTGCCGAGATAAATTTCACTCCCTCTGTTTGCTCCGACTTGCGTACGATCCACTCCGCGAAATCGACGTAGCGTTTGTCATTCGTGGTCTTGTACAATTCGACAACGGCATCGAGAATGATGGTGGCGGAGATCCCGTGCCGGGTTCCATATTCAGTGATGTCGGCTTTACCTTCTCCGAAAGTTTTCAGGAACAGCTCGCCGATCTTCTTTGCGGCACCCAGGTATTTCTCGTTCGGAAAATACTTGTTGACTTCCAGCAAACCCAGGGTCATGTATGTCAGGTTCCACGTGTCCCACGACCGGCGGTGCGATGTAGTGGTGCTCGTGATGCGTATCGTCGTGCCATAATCACCGAGGTATCCGTCGGCTGCCTGTTCATTGACCAGGTAGTCGGCAGTCTTCAGCAACGATGCCTGCAGCTCCTTGTTCTTGCTCTGCCTTACGGCCGATGCCGTGGTGTACATCCATTTGCCGGCGTGCTCACCATACCAATCCATCTTGTCGTGCTTGTCACTTACTTCCCTGCTGAAGATACGGATCAGCTGTCCGTCGCTCCAGGTAGGCAGTTCGGTGAGACGACCTTTCCGTGCCGCAGCCTGGGCTTCGCCCAGTAATCCGTTTATCGTTACATCGGCCGGGTCGAGGAACTCGGTCTTTTGTGCGGATAACTTTGGCGAATAGACCAACAGGGTCCCGGCAACCAACACCAATACAAATTTATTTCGTAGCATAAATCGTAAATCGTAAATCGTACGTCGTAAATCCTCCCTTACCATTCGGGATTTTGTCCTAAGCCAGCATTCAAATCTCTTTCGGTCTGGGGGATCGGCCACAGGTAGTTCTTGTTCTGCCAGTAGTTCTGCCAGCCAAGCACTTCCACTGTTTTCAACGCTCCGCCGTCAACATACGTCATTCCATACACTTTACCAGGCATCACGGCTTCCGCAATCTTCCACCGGCGCAGGTCGAAGAAGCGCTGACCTTCGAAGGCAAGTTCCACGAGACGCTCGTGGCGAACGATGGTTCTCATTTCCGCCTGTGATTTTCCGGTTGTGATCACGGGCATCGCGACGTCCGACCGTTGCCGGATCAGGTTGATGGCATCATATACAGACTGGTCGATGGTGTTGAGCTCGATCTTCGCTTCAGCATAGATCAGCAACACTTCTGCATATCGCATCAATATGAGGTTGATACCCGTATTGGTGGGCGTCGTAAGGTCTTCTGCATTCACATACTTTTCCAGGTTGAAACCGGTGGGCGACACGTTGAAGGTCGACCCCACGGCATCGCCGGTTGTGCTGTTCGGCTTGGGGTTGAAGACCTTAGCGTTCGGAAGCAAATCGCCGGGCAGGAACACAGAGAAGCCCAGGCGTGGATCACGGTTCGCATAGGGATTCGCGGGATCGAATCCGCTACCGACATCATTGATATTCATTCCATTCTTCATCTGGTATGCGTCTACCATGACGTTGGTCGGAACATACAAGCTCTTGCTGCTCATACTTTGTTGTGCAAGAACACTGAAGATATCGTTGGGGAACGAGCTCTTGATGTATTGTATATCGAAGATGATCTCCTTGTTATTCTCGGCAGCAGTCGTGAACAGGGTCTTGTAAGTCGGAAACAGACCGTAAACATTCAGCGCCATGACGGCAGCTGCAGCGTCGGCGGCCTGTTGAAAACGGCCGGCATGCAACATCGCGCGGGCATTCAGCGCCAGAGCAGTTCCTTTGGTTACGCGTCCTTTTTCAGTTTGTGCGTTCGGAAGCAGATCGGCAGCCTGGGTGAATTCAGCAGAGACAAAATCCCAGACCTGTGCAACCGGCGTTCTGGTCACTGCACGGCTTTCGGCGAGATTGAGATCCGTCAGGACCAGCGGCACGTCTCCGAACAACATCGCGAGACGCGAGTAGAAATAAGCGCGGAGTGTCCGTACCTCGCCTTTCAACCGCTGGATTAGCGCCGGATTAGTCGTCGTTACATTGTCGACATTCAACAGGAAAATGTTCGCGGCACGAACGCCCGAATACAACGATAAATAGTCATTATAAACCCTGCTGTTCAACGCATCGAATT
This sequence comes from Cyclobacteriaceae bacterium, assembly GCA_035318625.1. GTDB lineage: Bacteria > Bacteroidota > Bacteroidia > Cytophagales > Cyclobacteriaceae > ELB16-189. Next base: position 1,326,106 of record DATHEL010000004.1, on the reverse strand, counting down.
GCCCTTGTAAAATGAACGACTCGGGTGACTGCGGCTGGTGTGTATAACCGATGTCGGTCATGCCATCCCAGCTCAGGTAGTGGCTGGCGTTTTCTACCATATGGGTATAGACTGCATTTGCGCCGAGAGTAGCATCTTTTTCAGTCTTCCAGAATATATCTGTCGATATTCTGTCGTTCGGAACGGTCTCAAGAAGGTCCTGGCAGCCGCCAAGTATCAAGACCGAAAGGAGAATGGTATATCTAAGTGTCTTCATGATTGTCGGGTTTTAAAATTGGATATTCACTCCAAGGGTATACATCCTCGTCTGCGGATAGTAGTTCTGCCATCCTGAAGATGCCTCGGGATCGAGGTGCCACTCGTTAAGCTTCGAGAACGTCAGCAGGTTGGTAGCTGAAACATACACGCTTGCCTGTTGGAGGAATACCTTCTGAAGAAAAACAGTCGGTATCTGGTAGGCCAGTTGTACGTTCTTCACACGCAGATACGAAGCATCCACCAGCATGCGATCGGTAGAAGCCTGGTTCCTCAGGTCTTGCTTGGTGGGACGGGCAAAGCGCGCGTCGGTACGTTCGGGTGTCCAGTAATTGTCGGTATAGATATCCGGCGTGAACCCCTCGTAGTTACCCGCTTCGCCGAGAGCTCTCGCGATCCTGATCTTCACATCGGAAACGCCTTGCAGCACTACGTTCAGAGAGAACGCCTTGTACCCTGCGTTGATCGAACCGCCGAAAGTGTATTTGGGGATCGAGTTTCCAAGATAGGTCATATCGTCGGGGTTGATCTGCCCGTTGCCGTCGCGGTCCACCATCTTTACATCACCCGCCTTCGCAGCGCGCATAAAAACCGGGTCCGCGGCAGCCTCTGCGTCGCTCTGGTACAGACCTGCAGTCTGATATCCCCAGAAGGCGTTGACGGGATAACCTTCACCGATGATGTAACGAGGGTCTATGTCGTTTCCATAAATGGTAGCCGATGCACCAGCAAGGTCCACAACGTTATTATTGTTAATGCTCATGTTCACATTGCCATTCAGCTTGAAGTCGCCGATGATATTGCGCGTGCTCAGGAGGAACTCGATGCCTTTGTTGTCGATGACACCCGCATTTTGCGGACCGGGCAACAGGCCATAAGTTCCTGGAACGGTCAGGGCGAGCAGGATGTCCTTCGTTCTTTTATTATAATAATCTACGGTCAGTGCGATACGGCCGTTGAATAACTCAGCGTCGATAGCGATGTCGGTCTGGGTAGTCGTCTCCCAGGTCAGACTCGGGTCGGCCAGCGATCTCTGCTCGTATCCCTGTGCAATCGTGTTGTTGAAATTGTAGGTAACAGGTGACATCGTTGCGTAGAACGCATAGAAGGGTATCGCCTGGTATCCGGTGTTACCCCACGATCCGCGGATCTTAAGATCCGACACAACACTCCTCAGGCTGCTCCAGAAATCTTCTTGTGAAATACGATAGCCCGCCGAGAATGAAGGGAAGAAGGCGTAGCGATTTGTTTTCGAGAATCGCGACGACCCATCATAGCGGCCATTGGCCTCGAACAGATACTTATCTTTATAAGAATAGTTCAAGCGGGCGAAATACGAACGGAGCCCCCATGTAAAATCGCCGCCGCCGTTGCTCTTGGTGGCGTCATTCGCGCCCTGCCCCAGCGACGACACATCATTGTTGTAGAAACCCTGGCGGTAGGCCGAGATGGTTGTGTTGAAGTGATAGATCTGTGAGTAACCGGCCAGCACCTTCAGGTCATGCTTGTCGCTAATTTCGAGATGGTAGTTAAGCAGGTTGTTCCATGTTACTTCGCGGTCGAGCGACCTGGTTTCTGTGAGACTGTTAATGAGGTTTGTCTTCTTGACTACCGTTGAGTCTCTCGTCTCCCAAGTCTTGATGAAATCTTTTCCCGTGAGGTTGTTCGTACGGATCCCGAGTTGAGAGGTCACCGTAAGCCCCTTGACGATCTGCCAGTCAGCTTTCACACTTCCAAAGATGTAATCATTGACGACCCGGTTCGTTCCGCCATTCTCGGCAAGAAGCAAAGGGCTGTTGCCTTGGGTTCCTCCGCCATAGTCTCCATTCGGATATTGAGGCACGGCCCAGATCGCATTCTGCATGAAGAGACGGAAGACGTTTGTGATGTTATCAGGCTCGAGACTGTTCTGGTACCTGTAGTTGAGGTCGGCAGAGAACGAGAGCTTGTCGTTTACTTTGAAGTCCGTGTTCAATCTCACATCGGTAAGCTTCGATTCTGTGTTGGCGATGACACCTTGCTGGTTCTGGTTGCGAACACTGAGGCGCGATTTGAAATTCTCTCCACCTCCGCTGACAGATACAGTGTTGTTCACCTGTGGCGCCGATTTGAGCATTACCTTGTACCAATCGTAAGGCAACGGATATTTCAGCGGGTCGTCCACACTTCCGGTTGTGTAATCCTGAATCTGCTGGTCGCTGTATTTCGGAGCTGATCCGACATTCTGCAACGCAACGTTCTGCAGTCGCAGGTAACTTTCGATATCCATCGGTTTCGGATTGGTCAATGATTTCTGCACGGAGTAAGAGCCGCTGTAGTTGACCGATACTTTCCCGGGTTTTCCTCTTTTGGTTGTGATCAGTAGAACGCCGTTAGCAGCCCTCGATCCGTAGATGGCGGCGGAGCTGGCATCCTTGAGAACGGTGATCGACTCGACATCATGGGGGTTAAGGTATTGGTATGGTTGTTCTATACCGTCGACTATCACAAGAGGGCTGTTCTCTCCGACTTGAGAAGCTTGTGTCTGGTCGAGACCGACGGGTACATAAGGCCGGTTGACACCGCGTATCAGGATCTGTGCATTGGACGAACCCGGCTGACCCCCGCGGTCGATGATGGTGACGCCGGGCATCCTGCCTTGCAGCGATTGCTGCAGACTGGACACGGGTCGTTGCACGAGCTCCTCTCCTTTGATATCGGCGACGGCATTCGTGACACTTACTTTTTCCTGGGTGCCGTAACCGACAACGACCACTTCGTCGAGCGAGGTGGTGCTGGCCAGTAGGGTCATGTCGATCACGGTCTTGTCGCCGACGGCAACTTCCTGTGTGTCGAATCCGATCGAAGTGAATATGAGAACGGTTGCCGGGCCGGGGACTTCGAGCCGGTATTCTCCGTTTGCGTCTGTGACGGTTCCGTTGGATGTTCCTTTGACGACAACGTTGACGCCGGGCAGGCCTTCGTTGTCTGGTGCGGAGAGGACTTTACCGGAAACCGTCAGGGTTTGCTGATAGGCTGCAAGCAATGGCCGGGCTTCGGTGCTGTCGGGTAGCAGCTGTGCTGCGAAAAAGAGGGATAGTGAAAACAATAATGCTATCCTTCGATGGCTGCAGGGCGTTGGTAGCGGTGATTTCATGATTGAAGGCCTTAAGTTTGGCTCGGGTCAATATTAAAGAAGTTTTTGGCATTTTGCACAAACGTTTGTTCAAATGAACGTGGTTTTCTTGATAAATAATAGTTAATGATCTATTAATCAAATAGTTATTGACACACTAATTGGTGATTTTCTAATAAACACCGCTCTAATTCCGAAGAATCGTTTGTTCTGACCCATCTTGCGGTAACAAAATACCCTCCCTCGTTCGTCATGCAAGGTTTTGTATATTTGATATCGACACCCTGACCCAGCCAACAAAAAAACGTTTGTTCAAGAGAGCTCTATGCCCGCCCAGAAAGTCAACATAGTCGACATCGCCAAAAAGGCCGGGGTATCGATCAGCACTGTGTCGCGTGTATTGAACGGCAAGGCCGAGGAATTCCGCATCAGCGAAAAGTCGCAGCAGAAGATCCGCGACACCGCCCGCAAGCTCAACTATGTTCCAAACCAGTTCGCGGCCAACCTGAAATCCGGTAAAAGCAATACCATCGCCTTGCTGATACCGTCACTCAGCAACCCATTCTTCGCCGACATCGCCAGCGAGATCAACGCCGAAGTCCGCAACCGCGGTTACATCACCATCATTGGCGACAGCGACGAGAACAAGGACATCGAGAACGAAGAGCTGCTGCAGATGCAATCGCGGAACATCGAAGGATTGGTGATCGCTCCCTGCAATCAGAACTGGAAGGACATCAAAAAACTATACGACCAGGGATTGCCGATCGTGTGCATCGACCGGTATTTCGAAAATCTGGACATTCCATACGTGTCGACCGACAACTATGAAGGCGCGGTGATGGCAACGCGACATCTGCTGGAGAATGGTCACACCAATATTGCCTGTATCCAGGGTGTTCCGGAGTCGGTGCCCAACAAGCTGCGGATACAAGGTTATAGAGACGCGATGCTTTCGGCGGGGATCGGTGAACACCAGATACTCGGGGATGAGTTCACGGTGCAGAACGGTTATAAAGAGATGAAGTTACTTCTGCAGCAGCAGGAAAAACCGACGGCGATCTTCGCGCTGAGCAACACGATAGCGATTGGATGCATCAAAGCGTTGCGCGAAGAAAATATTTCGGTGCCCGAGCAAATCTCGCTGATCACGTTTGATGATCACCCGTTCCTGGACTACCTCGCGTCGCCGCTTACTTGTGTGACGCAACCAACACGGGAGATCTGCAGGATTGCGATAAAGTATCTGTTCTTTATGCTGCAGAATAAGGAAGTGAAGCCCAGGCAGGTGTTGTTGAAACCGGAGTTGAAGTACAGGAAGTCGGTTAGGAGGATTGAATGAAGGAAGTAGGATAAGGTGGGATAAGCTATTCTCCCCTTTCTCGCGCGACCTTCTTGTCTCTTAGCTCCTGGATATGTTTGAAAAACTCTTCCTTGGTGATGCGCTTGCCATTTCTAAGTTGCTGCCAAAGCTCTTCTCGGTTTTCGCCTTGGAATGGATTTGGAACAAACTGCCCGGTTTTTGGGTTAAAAATCGCCATAAAATGTAATGTTTGGTGAATAGAATCAATTTGTTGAGGAACAGTGTCTACAAAAGTCATTAATAATGCTCTCTACAGACGGTATGATTACATCGACTGTAATAATATCGACCTCCTCCGTTATGTAGAAAGCAACTTCCATTGCCCTTGACTTTTTTGTAAATCCTATGAAATAATACACGTGTCTGCCGATGCTTCCCACGAATTCCAGCACGCCTACGGAATAACCTTCGATAACCTCTTCCAATTCACGTGGACTTCTCACGCCTATGGCATGCAAAGCCAATAGATCCAGTTCTCTATGGTCGTACCTGAAAAACATAATACAAACATGCAGTCAACTAATGAGAAAAAAATGCTTTTCACGCCAAAGACTCTCAGATGATCAGGTTTTCCTGATTGGCATAGACCCTCTTTTAACACTAAATTACACTTCCAATCCTCTCAAAATGAAATCTTTATACGCCGCAGTTTGCGCGATACTCATCACCCTCTCTTCCTTCGCTCAAACCACTCTCTCTCCCTCGCCGAAAATTGTACATCGTAAATCGTAAATCCTAAATCGTACCTCCATCAGAGAAACTCCACCGGCCTCTTCCCATACCGCTCCAGGAACTGCCGCGAGAAATACGCGCTGTTGTCGAAACCCACACTTGCTGCCAGCGCCGTTACTTTCGACACCTCTTTTTGCACCAGCATCCGGTAGGCGATCCTCAAACGGATCTCCTTCACAAGCTGCGCAGGCGACATGCCCGTGGCCGCGCCGCACTTGCGATACAACTGCCGTTCGCTCATCGCCATATGATCGGCGATATCAGCCATGCTCAACGCCGAATCCGACAAGCGCACGACCACAAACGCCTCAACGGCATCCGTAAAAGTCTTGTCCTCCCTGGGGATATCAAGCTCCTCGTCTTTTTCCACAGGCTTCGACCTCCACTGACTCCGGATCAGCTGATTCATCAGCAGGTTGTGTATCCGCGACTTCAGTTCGCGGGCGTTGAATGGCTTGATGATATAATCGTCGACACCGAGACTCAGACCGCTGAGCTTGTCCTCTTCGGAAGCTCGGGCCGTAAGCATAATGACAGGAATACTCTTCAGGTTGTCGTCGCCCTTCAGTCGCGACAGTAGCTCATAACCGTTCATCTCCGGCATCATCACGTCGGACAAGATCAGGTCGGGCTTGTTCGAAGCCAGCCAGTCGAGCGCCTCACGGCCATTGGAAGCATCGGCCAGCGCCACATCTTCTCCAAGGATCTCGCGCACATAGTATCGCATTTCCTCATTATCCTCGACGATGAGTATCGAAGGGCGTATTTTGAAATCCGAAAAAGACACCGTCAGCGGAAGTCCATTTTCCTCCGTATCGGTTTCAGTGTCCGTGACGATATCGGTCGATACCGGAAACGTGAGCCTGAACGTCGAACCTTCATTTACTACGCTTGAAACGGAAACCGTTCCTCCGTGCAGCTCGGTGAATTCCTTCACGAGCGACAACCCGATGCCTATACCTTGCGCGTTCTTGCGGTCGCCCGACTCGCTTTGGTAGAAGCGCTCAAAGATCCGAGGCAGATCCGCTTCAGGGATGCCAATACCACTGTCGGCAATGTCGATCTCAACATGAGCATTTCCGGCAACCTTACCCGTGACCCTGATCCATCCACCGGATTTATTGAACTTGATCGCGTTGTACAAGAGATTATTAAGCACCTTCTCAAACTTATCCTCATCCACTTCAACCATCACATCTTCGAAGGCTGCGGCATCGTATTCCAGCCTGATGTCTTTGCGGCTCAGGAACGATTCGAAAGCAAGAACGATCCGGTTTAAAAGCGGGAGAATATGAACGCGGCGTGTGTGCAATTGAGCCTTGCCGACTTCGAGACGTGAAAGATCGAGGACTTCGTCCACCAGGTTTTGAAGCCTGCGGCTGTTGGTCACCGCCAGACGGAGCTTCTCATCATTCTTGTCGCCATCGTTCTCCTTCATCAGCTCCAGCATGCCGTTCAGCAACGTGATCGGCGTTCGCAGCTCGTGCGATACATTGGCAAAGAACCTCGCCTTGTTGCGTGCCGCCTCCCGAAGCTGTTCAGCCTGCTCTTCGATCTTGGTCTTCTGTTCTTCCAGGATTGCATTCTGTTTCCTGGTACGAAGCCATGCAACACCGGCAACCGCTGCGGCGAGAACGAACAATCCAAGCCCCACGGCAAGAGCCACCTTTGCAGAACGATCTGCTTCCCCGCGGGCCTGCTGTATCACGTTCTCCTGTTCCAGTCGCTGCTTTTCTTTCTCTTTTTGTGAGATCTCAAATTCCTTTTCGAGAAGTCCGAGCTTGCTCTTCTTCTCTTTGTCGTTGAGGCTGTCTTTTAACTGAGACGTAAGTTTGTGATAACGGTATGCCTTTTCGAAATCACGCCGGGCCTCGTAGATCCTGCTGAGATCCCAGTATGAATCTTCGACCAACGCCGAATAACCCTGCACTTTCGACACCGCCAGGGATTCGAACTCATGTTTCTCCGCTTCGGCATTCCGCCCCACATAATGAAGCGCCTCACCAAGCTGACGATGACAAAGGGCGATACCATAATTGTCACCTATCTTTTTAAAGATGGTCATCGACTTTTCGAAACGCGGGATGGCTTCGGAAGCCCGGTCCATATGCGCCAGTGTGTTGCCGATGTTCAGGTTGACGATCGCAACTTCGAGCTCGCCCTTCAGTTGCGGCACAATGCTTTCGGCTTCGGCCAACGCCTTCAGCGATTCATCGTGACGGTCTTGCATCGAATAGAGGATGCCGATATTATTAAGGACATTAAAATTGCTTCTCGCAATCTTACTTTCCTTGAATATCCTTGCGGCTTCGAGATAGTATTCTTCGGCTTTCTCGAGATTCCCGTCGTCTTCGTAAAGAATACCTAGGTTGTTGTAGACCGATCCCTTCATGTGCGATGCCGGCTTGTCTTCGATAAGGTGAAGGGCTTTCTGGTAAGCTTCCAGCGCCTGCACGGGACGACCCAATGAGTTATACTCGAGGCCTATCTTTCTCAATGAGCTTACAACACTAATGGTGTCGATGGCAACGGAGATCGACTTTTCATGATACCACAAAGAGCTGTCGTAGTTTCCGATGTTGCCATAATAAATGCCCATGTGATCGTACAGGGCCCACAGGTATTTGTTACCGAGTTTTTTTGACGAAGCGAGCGCCCACGCCTTCCGGGTATTCTCAAAGGCGACCTGTGTGTTTCCCGCAGCCTGGAAGGTTGTCGACAATTTCAGGTACAGCTGAAATCCGGCGGTGTCGTTGTTGAGAGCATCGTATTGTGTTATGGCCCGGGCTACATAAAAGCCCACCGAGTCCGGTTGCTCCCGGACTGCCGCCACGGCGCGGTCGGCATAGATCTGCGGCTTGTCCTGCATCCAAAAAGGGATGCTTACCAAGAACAGTATGAGTGGCTTCATCAATAAGGGGAGTCGAAGGTAACTACAATGCACTAACCGTCAAAAAACCGTTTTTTGGCCAAAAATTGGCGAGTTTGTGCTATGTGTTGGCGGGATTTTTACGAGGCCGGGCCCCATCTTTATATCAGTAATCGCCACCGCTGTTAGTACAGTAGGGTGTTCTGACCGGCGGTGACAGTTACTAGTCTATAGTAAAGCTAATCTTGTGGTTCATGGCTACCCGACGTCAGGTTCAGGCGGAGGGTGGCCATAAGCTGCAGGGGTTTTTTTTTGCGCATCGACGCGCAATAGCCTAAGAGGCCCGCGAAGCGGGGATCCAGTACTGCAAAACTCCCCCCTGCAGCCCGAACACTGGGTCGTGGTCGGGAAGTTTTACTTTGCGGATGTTGTCATCGGCAACGGGACGTTCGCCTTCTTTTCCGTAACACATATCATACTCTTTCCCTTTGGGATAACCTCCCACGCAGACGACGGCATTCTCGTCGCCGAGATTCTTATGCGCCGTACCGGCCGGCAAAACGATAACATCGCCCTTCTGTATCCTTAATCGTACCCCGTTATCGCCTCCAAGCTCGATGATCGTCTCACCGCGCACCACACCCAACGCCTCATGTGTATTGCTATGATAATGATGGAAGGTATAAATACCAGCCTGCCAGGCATTCTTCCAGTCGTTGTGACTGAACATGTCTTTCACTTCCCCGGCGGGAAACAATCCGGGTAACAACAACACCCCGGGATAAAAAAGGACCGGCAACTGATTGTTGGGGAATACACCGTCGTCTTTCAAATAGAACTTCTGAATGAGACGGTCCTGGTCGGCTGAATAATGGACAATAGCTTTACTCACGATTGAATTAAAATTTTAGCAATGATTTAAAAAGGTCTCCCGTTTCGCGAATACGCGCCACGGCGTTGAAAATATTGAAGTCTGTCATTTTTAAACCTTTTTTCACCTCATCCCAACGCAAAGGCATCGACACCGGCGCCCCTGGCTTTGGCCTTAACGAATACACCGAGGCAACAGTTGCCTGCGGACGGTTCTGGAGGAAATCGAGATACATTTTACCCTTACGCTTCGAAACGATCCTTTCGATCGTCGTATAGGCAGGAATCTCTTTTTGGACCTTCGTCACAATTGCCCGGGCGAACTCTTTCGAATCCTCGTAGGTGAACGTTCCATCCAGTGGAACATATACGTGGAGTCCGGTCGACCCACTGGTCTTACAATAAGCTTTATGGCCTTCGCTTTCCAATACCTGGCGCGTCACCTGCGCGGCTTCGATCACCTGGTCGAATGAATGTTTGTCAGGATCGAGATCAATGATACACCAATCCGGATTGTCGGGTCGGGCCGCACGGCTGCTCCAAGCATTCATCTCGATACACCCCATCGATGCCATCAGCATCACGTCGGCTTCGCTCTGCGGCACCAGGAAATGCCGGTCAACATCGGGTTCCTCCGCGTTATGATATAAATAGGTGTCGACCCACTCGGGTACCTTACCGGTAACGTCCTTTTGATAAAATCCCTTGCCGGTAATGCCATTAGGAAATCTGTTAAGCGACTGCGGCCGGTCGGCCAGGTACGGGAGAATGTACGGCGCCACCTGGTAATAATAGTTGAGCATGTCACGCTTCGTGACCGCTTTCTTGTTGTCCATCGACGACGCCGGCCAGTACGCTTTGCTCAGGTTCGTAAACTTGATAGGATGTCCGTCGACATCTCTCACCTGTGTTTCATCTTTCGGGTTGAGCAACGTCGCACGGTCGCGCTTCGAATGAGGCGCAACGATCTTCTCGTCTTCCGCGTGCGCTTTACCGCTCGATTTCTTGGCGATCACTTTTTTGACAGGCTTCGGCATTTCTCTCTCCACATCTTTCGCCGGCTTATCGATCCGCATTCCCTCGAACGACGGATGGCGCATCACACCGTCGGTGGTCATCTCCGCAAAGCTGACTTCGCAAACAAGCTTCGGCTTCATCCATGTAACGTCGGCCTTGGCAGGTTTAGGGTTGAACCGCGAGGGTTTATTATAATCGGGTGTCGTATAGAATGCAGGCTTATCGGTCACGTAAGGGGCAAACTCCTTCAGCATCTCTCTTTGCTGAAGGTCCTTAAACCCAGTTCCGATCTTGCCGGTGTAAACAAACTTGCCGTCTTCGAAAACCCCGACCAGCAATGCGCTGAACGGCTTTGAAGATCCGGCATTTTTCGTGTAACCGCCGATAACTACCTCCTGCCGTTGGTTGACTTTGATCTTCAGCCAGTCGTTGGTACGCAGACCGGACGAATAAGGACTGTCTGATCTTTTAGCAACAATTCCTTCGAGACCCATACGCCGTGCGGACTCATAGAAATCGGTGCCTTTCACTTCGAAGGAGTCGCTGAACCGGATCATCCCATCTTCGGGTATGATCTTCCGGAGCATTTCTTTGCGTTCACGCAAAGGTTTTCTTCGAAGGTCTTCGCCCTCGAGCCACAACAGATCGAAAACAAAATACATCAGGTCTCCGTCCGCTTCGCTTCGCCAGTTCTGCAAAGATCCGAAGTCGGAAAGACCGTTAGGTTTCAGTACAACTACCTCTCCATCTATGACCGCATTGACGTCCCACTGTTCCAACTCCCGGTGGATCGGATAAAATTTATCGTTAAAGGGTTTATCGTTGCGTGACTTCAGCTCTACTTTTCCGTTGTTGATAAATGCCAGCGCCCGGTAGCCATCCCATTTTACCTCATACAGCCATCCGGGTTGCTCAAACGGCTTGTCGACCAGTGTAGTGAGCATCGGGGAAATGCCTTTGGGAAACGTCATTTTCTTCGTAGTCTTTTTTGAAGCTACGGCTTTCCTCGGTTTCACGACTTCCCGGGCTTTCTTAACGGTCTTTTTTGCCGCCTTCTTTCCATTGCCGATCTCCTCCAGTGTGCGACCGGTCACCGCCGACTTTTCTTCCAGGAGAATGTCTTCTTTGGTGGAGTATCCGTCCTTTAATTTCATTAGAAGCCAGCTCTTCTCGCCTTTCCAGGAAGATTTCACGATCGCGAACTCGCCTTTGAGCTTCTGACCGTACAACACAACATGGACCTTGCCCGCCTTCCATTGGCGGAGGAGTTCGGCGTCTTCCTCTTTCTTATTCTTGAATTGTTTTTCAGCTACGTGATAGGTCCCCTCGTCCCACACCATCACCGTACCCGCGCCATAGTTGCCTTCCGGGATGGTGCCTTCGAAAGTCCGGTAATCGTAGGGATGGTCTTCGACCTCCATGGCCAGGCGTTTGACCTTCGGGTCCATCGAGGGACCCTTGGGCACCGCCCAGCTTTTGAGCACATTTCCTATCTCCAGGCGGAAGTCGTAATGCAGGCGCGAAGCGTCGTGCTTTTGTACAACAAAACGCAAAACCTCGCCCTCGGACTTGCCTCCGGCGGGTTCAGGAGTCTTTTTTAATGTACGTTTCTTTTTGTACTCGAGAAGGCCCATGGCTGGCGAGCCACTATTTCCATGCCATCACCCTAAAAGCCATGTAAATGAAAAAGCCCGATCTAATAAAGTGGAGAGGTTTCTACACTTAGCCGAAAAGATAATACGCCACGATGAGGGTGATAATGATGTTGAAGCCCTGTGCTATCAGGAAGGCATACAGCGGTTTTCTGCCTTCGGCGTTGAAAAGGTCGGAGAACCTTGTCTCCAATCCGATGCTGGTGAATGCCAGCACGAACCAGAGGGTCTGAATGCTCTTGAGGCTGGGTTTCACCGTCGCTACTATTTTGGGATCTATAAGAAAAGAGAAAATGAGCGACGCGGCCACGAAGCCCAGCACGAATTTCGGGAACCGTTCCCAGATCAATCCAATGGTAGGCTTCTCTACATCTTTGCCCGGCTTTTTGTTAGCGTAAGTCCAGTAAATACTGATGGCGAAAGCCGCAAGTCCCAGCAATACATTCTGTGAAAGCTTGACGATCGTACTGATCTGAAGGGCAACGTCACCGACCAACGTGCCCGACGCAACAACGGCCCCCGTGGTATCGATCGTTCCACCCAGCCACGCGCCTGTTACTTCCTGCGACCACCCGAAGTAGCGGGCGATGTACGGCATACCGATCATCATCGGCATGGCAGTGATCAGCACCAGGGAGATCACATACGATAGTTTTTTCGGATCGCCTTTGATCGCCCCCGCTGTTGCGATAGCAGCCGACACTCCGCAGATAGATACCGCGCTCGATATCATCATCGTCATTTCGTTGTCGAGCTTGAAACGCCGGCACAACCAGAACGCGAAGTACCAGACCGACAATACGACGATCAGCGCCTGGACCAGGCCCAACGCTCCGGCCTTCACGATGTCGCCGAAGATCACCCCTGTTCCCAGCAGCACAAGACCGATCTTCACAAACAGCTCCGCCGTTAATGCCGAGCGGAACCATTGAGGAAGCCTGAAGGCGTTGCCAATGATCAGTCCGAGCGAGAGACTGAAGATCACAGCTTCCAAGCCAAGGTCATTCACCGACTTGTTGCCGGTAATGAATACCGCTATGAGTGTGATCAGGAATATAACGGGAAAGACAATGAGAAACGGCGTGACGGGTTTGCCGGTGGTAAGCATTGCAAGAATGCCGAAAACAAACACGAACACGAATTGCGCAAGTATGGCGCCGAGGTTGCCAGGCGAGAGTATCTTATCGCTTATTTCGGAAGAGGTTTTCCAGCCGAACGAAGGGGCGGGCACTGCATATATATAGAGTGCGACGGCTATAATGACAAAGCCGAGCCACACTACGGCCCAGTCTTCGTTAATAAATTTCTTTTGTTGGGTGCTGTCCGATGACATGTCGTAAATCTAAACCAGGGGTAGAGAGAAATAAAATGTCGCGCCCTGCCCTACCTTCGCCTCCGCCCAGATCAGGCCCTTGTGCCTGTCGACGATCCTTTTCACGAGAGCGAGGCCCACGCCGGTTCCCTCAAACTCATTGGCCTTGTGAAGTCGCTGGAACACGCCGAACAATTTATCCCCATAGGCCATATCGAAGCCCGCGCCATTATCCTTTACAAAGAACACGACCTGGTCGTCCTTAATCATGCGCCCGATGTCGATTTTCGCGATCTCCATATTGCGGGAATATTTCATTGAATTACCTATCAGGTTGACCCACACTTGCCGCATCATATTGACGTCGACGGGAGCGAAGCCGAGCTCCTGAATGTTAAGCTCGATTTTCCTGCCGGTCTCACGTTCCATCAGCTCGGAGGTGATCGTCCTTACTTGTTCGTTGATGTTCACTGTGGTTCGCCGGATCTCCTGCCTGCCAAGTCGTGAGAACTCCAGGAGGTCATCGATCAACTGGCCCATTCTCTTGGCGTTATTGATGATAATATTCAACAGCCGAGTGCCTTCCTCGTCAAACTTTCCGGAATAGTCTTCAATGAGTATCTGAGAATACCCGTTGATGGAGCGAAGAGGTGCACGCAAGTCGTGAGACACTGAGTAGCTGAATGATTCCAGGTCCTGGTTGATCTTCTTGGTCTCGAGCTCTGCATCGCGAAGCCTTTGTTCGGCGAGCTCCCGCGAACGCATGTTGGAATTGATCAGCCACATGAGTCCAAGCAACACCAGCAGTGTGACGAAGATCAATCCGAGGAAAGCCATGACGAACCTGAAGAAACCTTTCTGTACACCCAACGACCGGCTAAGCATCAATCCTTGTTCATCCTGCTTGATGTCATTCAGCGTATGATTGATCTTCGTCATATTATTGACGCCGGTGAGTGTCTTGACCTCGTTCACGGCACTGTCGAAGCTCACGCGGCGCGCATCGATCACCTTATGGGTGAATTCAAGCTGGGCTTGTACGAGAGGCCGGAGGTCAGCCACCCGGGCGCGCTGAGCTTCGTTATTTTTGATAAGGGAGTCGAGCTCGTTCACCAAGTCGTGGAGACCGGTAACATTGCCGTCGAATGACCTGAGGAACACGTCATCGCCTGTCAGTGAAAACCCGCGCTGGGAGTTTTCGATGGCGATCAGCATACTCCTCACTTGTTCGGTGTTTTGAAGCACGCGCCTCGCATGATTGGTCCACTGTGTAGCCGCGGAAAGACTGGCAAAGTACCAATACGAGAGGACACCGAGTCCAAGGATGATAATTATGGAAGAGATAAGTCCCCAAAGAATGTTCCTGTTGATGTACAATTTCATAGCCAACTACGTCCGCGTGAACTCCCCAAGGGACCGGACGACATAATTTATCAAATATTCTGTGTCAAAAGTGTTATGCATGTAAGTTCAATGTATTGATTGCCTCCTATTTTGACAATTACTTTAACCTTGCGTCAATTTAATTCGTTTCATACTCATTCGTTTGGTTAATTTTCTAAAGGAAAAATCCGTTTTTTACGAAACTGCTTTTCACCCTATCTATGTTCCGGGAATTATTTCTTTTCGAGCTGTACTACCGGAAGCGGCGGGCCACCACCTACGTGTATTTTTTCCTGGTGTTCATCGTCGCCTTTCTTTTTGTTACCAGCCCCACCCTTGAAGTAGGCGCCGGTAGAAGTGGAAACGCTTCGTACATCATTGCAGCGATCACCATCGTGTGTTCGATCTTCCTCACGATTATAACCGCCGGTGTAATGGGCGTCGCCATCGTGCGCGACTTCGACTCCGACATATCGTCGATACTCTTCACCACACCTATTAATAAAACAGCGTATCTCTTCGGGCGCCTGACGGGCTCGATGGCTGTAACGGTATTCCTCCACCTGGCAATCATACCCGGCATGATGGCCGGGTATCTCATCGGACCGCACCTGCCGTGGGAAGTTGCGTGGAAAAGCCGGGAGATGATGCCATTCGATGTATGGGTATATGTTCAGCCGTTCCTCATGTTTGAGCTCACGACGATTTTTATCACCGGATCGATATTCTTCTGCGTCGGTGCGCTGGTGAAGAAACCGATTGTGATCTACACACAGAGTATCATACTCCTCGCGATATACCAGATCGCCAACATCTTTTTCCTCAGCGATCCCGACTCCCAACGGATGGCGGCGATCATCGATCCGCTTGCCATACACACATTCGCGTACGTGGCGCGTTACTGGACGCCCGTTCAGCAGGACACGCTCCTTGTTCCATTCGACGATGTGATGTTGATCAACCGGCTCGGCTGGATAGCGATCGCCATACTAACCCTGCTGGTGACATGGTGGCGGTTCTCCTTCACTACCAGGAAGGGCCTTATCCGCTCCAAGAAAATAGACCTGCCGGTGAGTACGATCGTGGTATCCGATGTTGTCATCCCGGTTGTAAGGCCTACCGGCGGAATATTCCCGAAGGTCATACAGGTTGTGCATACGTCATTGTTTTACTTCAGGGGTATCTGGAGAGAAGTGCCATTCCTGGCCATTGCCGGAACAGGACTTATTGTGCTGATCGTGAATGCAGCAAAGATGGATCAGATGTATGGAACGAGCTCTTATCCGACGACGCAGGCGATTCTCACCATGTTCAGCTCTTTCACCATTTTCTTCCTGATACTATTGATATTCTATTCCGGAGAGATGGTTTGGAAGGAGGCCCAGATAAAGATAAATCCCATCGTCGATGCCACACCGGCTCCCAGCGGACTTATACTCCTTTCAAAGTTCATTTCCCTTGCGCTGACGTTCTTCTCCTTCCTGTTCGGTTTTATGATCTTCGGAATATTGCTTCAGGTCAGCAAAGGTTATCATGACGTCGATATCAAGGCATACGTTGGCACGCTCTTCCTGGATAGTTTCATCAGTGTCTGCATGCTTACGGTTGTCACCCTGCTCATACAGGTGCTTACCGGCAACAAGTTCCTGGGATTCGTCGTCACTGTCGCCTTTATGCTGTTCGTGGCCTTCATGGGCGCCTTCGGAGTAGAACATGACCTCATCTCTTTCGGAAGCGGTTCATTGGGTGTCTTTTCAGAAATGAATGGCTTCGGTCACTTCGTCCGCCCCTTCACATGGCTAAAGACGTACTGGATCGCTTTTGCATTCCTCATCTTTATTCCTGCCGTGATCTTTTACCGCAGGGGAACGGAAAATGGTTTCCGCATGAAATGGAAGGCCGGGAAGAGTCGATTCACCGGGGGATTCCGGCTTGTGAGCATTGCGGCTGCCATCGTTTACATCGCCAGCGGTATCTATATCTATTATAACACATCTGTCCTCAATCACTTCGAAACAACCGGAGAAATGAAGACCAGGCAGAGCCGTTACGAAAAAGAGCTGAAGAAATTCGAGTCGACCCCTCAGCCCAAGATCACCGAAGTGAACCTCAAGGTCGACCTGTTCCCTGAGCTCAGGAGCTTCAAGGCTACCGGATATTATTACCTGCGCAACCGTGATTCATTGCCGATCGGTCAAATCCAGTTGCAGCACATGAACTCATCGAGCCTCGAGCTCCACGACGTTTCGTTCGGACGACAGGCTACCATTGTAGAAAACAGGAAGGACTTTGGATACCAGGTCTACGACATAACTCCTCCCCTCGAACCGGGCGACAGCCTCCGTATGGACTTCGCCGTCGACTTTATCCAGAAAGGCTTCAAAGGCAAGGGATCCAACACCGATCTCGTGTACAACGGAACGTTCTTCCGCAACAACTACTTCCCCACTATCGGCTACGATCGCAACCGCGAACTGACCGGCGGGGACGACCGGAAAAGATTCGCACTCAATGCCCGCAACCCGGGGTCACCAAACGCGGACAAGGCGTCGATGAATGCTTTCGGAAAAGATGCCGACCGCATCCGGTTCAAGGCGCAGGTGAGCACGGACAGCAGCCAGGTTGCCATCGCACCGGGTGAAATGGTGAAGGAATGGTACGAAAATGACCGCCACTATCAGCAATATGAAGCCAAATCAACCATACCCGACTTCTACGCAATCCTTTCCGGCAAATACAAAATAGCGCACGATAAATGGAACGACGTGTCGCTCGAGATCTATTACCATCCCGCACATAATTATAACGTCGAGCGGATGATGCAGGGCCTGAAAGACGGATTGACGTACTACACGAAAAGCTTCGGACCGTTTCCCCATTCCCAGTTAAAGATTGTTGAATTCCCACGGTACTCCACGCTCGCACAGTCATTCCCCGGCATGATCGCGTTTTCGGAAGGCGCCGGGTTTATCCTGAGGATCTCAGATCCTACGAAGGATCTCGATGTTCCATATTATGTTACGGCACACGAGCTTGCGCACCAGTGGTGGGGTCAGCAGGTGATGGAAGCCGACCAGCTGGGCAAAGCCATGCTGTCGGAAGGAATGGCCCAGTATTCGGCGCTGATGGTCATGACCCAGGCATTTCCCGTAGAAACGATGCAGCTGTTCCTTAAATACGAGCTTACTGCGTACCTGAAAGGAAGAAGTGCAGAGAAGATGTCTGAAGTTACCCTCCTGTCGGTAAGAGATCAACAGTACATTTCATACCATAAATCGGCGCTGGCATTTTTTGCCATACAGGATTACATCGGCGAAGACAGTCTCAATGCGGCGTTCAGCAGGTTTTATAAAAAGTGGTCATTCAAAGGACCGCCTTACCCGTCTTCCGACGACCTCGTTCGTGAGATCCGGACCGTGACACCCGACAGCCTCCAATACCTGATCAGCGACCTGTTCGACTACGTCACCTTGTACGAGATCCAAACACAGGAAGCGGCATACCGGGGGCTTTCGCAAGGCCGCTTTGAGGTAACGATGACCGTGTCGACGGAAAAGCTACAGGTGGATGGCAAAGGGAAGGAAGTCGGTGTGCCGATCAATGACTGGATCGATATAGGCGTTTACGGGAACGACGAAAACGGAAAAGAAAAACTGATCTACCTGAAAAAGCACAAATTCAACAAGCTAAAGAGCACACTGATCATCATTACCCAAAGTGAGCCGACAAGGGTAGGGATCGATCCGTTGCATAAACTGGTCGATCATCATATCGTGGATAATGTGATACCGGTCGGTACTGTAGTGGACCTGGCCACAAGCCCTCTCAATTAAAAAAAATAAAGCTAATGCAACTTGTCATTCAGGGCCTCACGAAAACTTACGACAATGGCGTCCAGGCGCTGAAGGGGATCGACCTCGAAATACCGCAGGGTATGTTTGGACTGCTAGGCCCCAACGGTGCAGGCAAGTCTACCCTGATGCGGACGATCGCGACCCTGCAAGAAGCCGACGCCGGTACCATCCGGCTCGACGATATCGACGTGCTGAAAGAAAAGGAAAAAGTCCGGAAGGTGCTTGGATACCTTCCCCAGGAGTTCGGTGTTTATCCCAAGGTGGAAGCGGACCGGCTGCTGGATCACATCGCGGTACTAAAAGGCATCACCAATAAAACCGACCGCAGCAATGTTGTTGAAAGCCTGCTGAAAAGAACGAACCTGTGGCACGTGCGCAACAAGAGTCTGGGTACATTCTCCGGCGGTATGAAACAAAGGTTCGGTATTGCCCAGGCGCTGATCGGCGATCCGCACCTGGTTATCGTCGATGAGCCTACGGCTGGGCTGGATCCTGCGGAGCGGAACCGTTTCCTGAACTTGCTTTCGGAGCTGGGTGAGCATACCATTGTGATCCTCTCCACACATATTGTCGAAGACGTGAAAGAGCTCTGTACGGCGATGGCGATCATCAACCAGGGGGCCGTTCTCTTCAAAGGAAATCCGTCGACGGCTGTCGATGAGGTCTCCGGGAAGATCTGGAAGAAGAAGATCCGTAAGAATGAGCTGGAAGACTATCGAAAGAATTTTAATGTCCTCTCGGAACAACTCATAGCAGGGTCTCCGGAAATAAGAGTCCTGGAGCATTCGAGACCTGAAGGCTTCGAAAGAGCTGAGGCTGACCTGGAAGACGTTTATTTTTCGCAGTTAGCGGAAGAAAGAACTCAGTCTTCAACCTGATTGGATTCGAGCTCGACTTCGGGTTCCTGTTGGGAAGCGACGACGTTCCTGGTGTTCGGCAACGTGACGATCACCTTCGCTCCTTCATTCTCCTTCGCTTGTATTTCGATGTGACCACCGAGCTTCTTCACGGTTTCCTTTGTGATGTACAATCCGAGTCCTGCTCCACTGCTCCTTTCGTTTGCACGATAGAACATGTTGAACACGTGAGGCAGGCATTTGTCCGTGATACCGATACCATTGTCGCTGATGGTGATGGTGACCATGTCGTAAGCGACTGAAACTTTGGTATGGATGACAGGCTGCTTGTCCAGCGCGCAATAAAGGATACAGTTTGAATAGAGGCTGTTGAATATAAGGGTCAACCTTTCCTGGTCGGAGTAGAACGGGAAATTTGCTTCGGAATCGTCGAAGGTCGTTTTGATCTTCGCGGCGTTGGTAAGGTATTGAAGTTTTTCCATTGACGAGCCGACGATGGATTTCCAGTCAATCTCTAATGCGCCGACTTCCGATCTCGCATTGTTGGAGTAGTCGATGATCTCTTTCAGGGTTTCATCGAGACGCATCACGCTCTGACGGATCATGGAATGGATCTCTTCTATGTTGCCGGATTTCGCCTCGGCGATATTCAGCAGGCCCATCACCGAAGCGAGCGGGCCGCGCAGGTTGTGTGAAACCGAGTATACGAATTTGTCGAGCTCGCTGTTCACTTTCACCAGCTCGATGTTTTGCTTACGCAGGGCGTAACGTGCTTCCCTTTTCAGTTTTTCGAGCCTGCGTCCCTTGATCGCTCTGCGGATGGCGGAAGGAAGGCGTGAAAGGTTGCCTTTCAGAATATAGTCGTCGGCGCCGTCGCGGAGACAAGAGATAGCGATCTCATCCGACATGGTTCCCGTAACGAGAATGAACGGCGCGGTAGCGCGCTGCTTCAGGCTGATCTTCAGCGCTTCGCGGGAATTAAATCGCGGCAGGCCGTGATCGGAAAGGACCACGTCCGGCTGAAACCTGTCAATGGATTCGCAGAACTCCTCGCGCGTATCGACGCGCTCGGCCACAAACGCCATGTTGTCTTTGCGCAAAACGCGCTCGATCAGGAAGGCATCCTCGGGATTGTCTTCCAACATGAGGATCCTTAATTTTTTTTCTATTTCCATACCCTAAAATTTTAAAACACCTCTACACAACAACTACGAAATAACTTAGGCCTATGGTTTGTTGACCGGAGGAACTCCGGGCACAGCAGATTATTAATATACAAAATTCGAGTGATACATGTTGCACCTTGTAAAGGTGATGTAAGAATTATGGCAAGGTTTCATAAAACGAAGCTCCGTTATCGTGGAAACACGATACCTAACGAAAAAGGGGTATCCGTGGAAACCCTGATTTTTTTTGTAGTTTAATTTCACTCATTTCAAAGGGTTTTCGAGGTCACAAAACCGTTTATCACCGGGAACTTTGTAATCCGCTTCTACGTTTTGCATCTCTTCTGGCTGATCTATCCCCACGTAGCTTTTCCTTCACCACTTGAAGCCACAAACCGCCTTTCTGAAACCATGTTACTGAACACCGGTAACGAACTGAACCGTGGTATCGTTAAAAATATGCACTGTATTAACTGTTTGCAGATCGATGACTAACGCTATTCGCATTATTCATCTCGACGACGTTCGCGACGAGTCAGGTCTTATCGAAAACGTGATCCGTAAAAGCGGACTGGCATTCGAATGGAAGTGGGTATCGAATAAAGACGAGTACGTTCAGTCGCTCGGGGATTTCATGCCCAACATCGTGCTGTCGGACCATTCGATGCCCGGCTTTTCATCTGTCGAAGCGTTTCGTTTATTGAAGGAATGCAAGCTTGATATCCCGTTCATCCTCGTCACTGCCACGGTATCCGAGGAATTCGCGGTGGCTATGATGAAGGAAGGCGCGGCAGATTACATTCTGAAAGACAGGCCACAGCGATTACCCGCGGCAATAGAAAACGCCGTGGAAAAATGGGAAGCCGAGAGAAGCAACAAGGAATTCATTAACCAGATCATACGGTCGCGGGCCAACCTGAATGCGATCATGGAAAACTCGAATGTCAGTATTTATTCACTCGACCGGTCGTTCCGGTATATCACGTTCAACTCGTTCCTGAAGCACTCCTTGAAGATGGTGTACAATCTCGACATAAAGGTTGGAGATGTGGTGTACGAATTTCTCGATAAGCTCGATGCCGCCGAGGGCGAAATATACCGGGACATGTACACGCAGGCGCTGCAGGGGGTAACAGTGGAGACCACCAAAGTATTTCATGTTCGCGGCACTCGCGTGTTCCTCAATTTTCATATCAACCCGATCGTGGAGGGCGATATGATCACAGGCCTGGCATGCTTCGCACTGGACATCACCAAGGAAAAACTGGCCGAGGAAAATCTCGCCCGCAACGAGTCGCGCTTTCGGGCCCTGATCGAAAACAACTTCGACGCCATCACCCTTCGCGACGAAAACCGGAACCTGGTGTATGCGAGTCCATCCGTGGAGCGTATGCTCGGGTTCTCTTACCAGGAAATGCAGTCCATGGGGGGTAGCGAAGGCGCACACCCGGACGATGTTGCATTTATCAACCGGCTGTATGACACGATCTCGAAGAATCCCGGCGTTCCCGTGCCATTCACAGCGCGAGTCAAACACAAGGAGGGACATTACGTGTGGGCCGAAGGCGTGGTCACAAACATGCTGCACAACGAAAACGTAAAAGGTATTGTATCGAACTTCAGGGATGTGACGGAAAGGAAAGAGGCGGAGCTTCAACAGGCGAAAATGACCAGGGACGCCATTCAGCGAAACAAGGACCTTGAACAGTTTGCATACATCGTGTCGCATAACCTCCGTGCCCCGTTGGCGAATATTCTCGGTATCTCCAACATCCTGAAATACGAAGGCCTTGCAGAATCGGAGAGAAGCGAAGCCCTCAGTGGAATATTCTCGGCAACTGAAAAGCTGGACGAGGTGATCAGGGATCTGAACCGCATCCTGGAAACAAAACAGGAGGTAAACGACAAGAAGGAAGAAATCGACCTCCAGGAGCTCGTCGAGAGCATCTCTCTCGGCATCCAGGGAATGCTGGTCAAGAACAATGTAAAGGTCAACACCGATTTCAGCCGTGTGAAGAGCATTTCAACAATCAGGAGCTATCTACAGAGCATTTTTTTTAACTTGATCACCAACAGCATAAAATACAAGCAGCCCGACGTCGATCCGGTCATTAACATAACGAGCGATGTCGATCCGGAGGGGATCAAGCTGGTCTTCTCCGACAATGGCATCGGGATCGACCTGGTTACGCAGGGAACGAAGGTGTTCGGATTGTACAAACGGTTTCACCCGGGACATGCAGAAGGAAAGGGAATGGGCCTGTTTATGGTAAAGACCCAGGTTGAAACACTTGGCGGTGAGATAAGTATAAAAAGCGCAGTAAATAAAGGAACTGAATTCACGATCGAATTATGAGCACAACAGATAACATCAGGTTCATTGCCATCGACGACGACCCCGTCAACAACATGATCTGTAAGCTGACGATCGAGATGGTAGCCAACAAGCCCGAGATCGTTACTTTCACCAATCCCTCGCAGGGTTTCGATTACATCATGAATGAGTATGCTGCAAAACTGAACCAGAAACAATCGGTACTGTTACTCGACATCAACATGCCTGTGATGTCAGGCTGGGAGTTCCTGGAGCGTTTCGACAATTTGAAAGACGATGTAAAGAAGCTTTTCAAAATATTCATCCTTTCTTCGTCGGTCGACCCACGCGATAAGCAACGGTCGTATGCAAATAAGAATGTGACCGCTTTTATGGTAAAACCCCTTGTAAAAGACAACGTGGTAGAAATAATGGATTCTTAGGGTATATTACAGAAACCCCTGGGATCTCATGGAGGATAAGCAAGGACAACTCGTTCGTTCTCTCGGTCTTTTCTCCGTTTTCCTCCTCACCGTAAGCTCCACAGTCGGCTCCGGCATATATAAAAAGGTTGGCCCGATGTCGGCAGACCTTGGCTCCCCGTCGCTTGTGATCATCTGCTGGATACTGGCCGGGTTGATCAGCATCTGCGGCGCATTGAGCAACGCGGAGGTTGCCGGGATGCTCGCAGATTCGGGCGGCGAGTACGCCTACTTCAAAAAGATATACAACAAGTTCTTCGCGTTCCTGGTCGGGTGGGCAAACTTCACGGCGATACGGTCGGCATCGGCGGCGTCCGTTGGATACGTGTTCGCCATGTCGTTCAATTCGATCGTTCCTTTGCCGGAATTGCCCGACTCCATTGCGTCCATTTCCGTGTTCGGGATCTTTACGCCCTTCGATAACTTTGGTGTGAAAGGTTTCACGATCCTGCTCATCGTCGGACTGTCGTGCGTACACTACGCCGGGGTGAAGTTCGGTGACGGACTGAACAAGATCGTGACACTGGTGGTGATCACCAGTATCGTTCTTGTGATCATCCTCGGATTGACCTTAGGCGACGGCAGCTGGGCGAATTTCCAGACTCCCGCCGCAGGATACGTGGATCAACCATGGTGGTCGGGGAGCTTCGTCAAACTCATCTTCATGGCCATGTTATCCGCATTCTGGGCTTACGAAGGATGGTCGTCGGTGGGTTATCTCGGCGGCGAGATCAAAAATGCAAACAAGACATTGCCGCTTGCACTCATCATGGGTGTATTCTTTGTGATGCTGATCTATTGTACGATCAACTTCACCTATCTCTATATCTTGCCGATCGACACGATCATCGATACTCAGAACAACTCTAAGAATACGATCGCAGCCGTGGTGGTTGTCGAGCATTTCCTGGGCAACGCGGGGATGTTGTTTATGCTGTTGGTGATTGCGCTTACCACCTTCGGCTCGACCAACGCAACACTGATGACACCGCCACGGATGTACTACGCGATGGCGAAGGAAGGCTTGTTCTTCAAAGGCGCCGCTTATATCCACCCGAAATACAACACGCCATCGACGGCACTGGTCTACCAGGCGGTGATCGCGAGTGTGCTCGTGTTGTCGGGCACCTTCGATCAGCTTACGGACATGCTCGTCTTCGCTTCGTTCATCGTATACGGCGCCACCGCCGTGGGTGTGTTCGTACTTCGCTACAAGATGCCCGATGCACACAGGCCGTACAAAGTGTGGGGATACCCGGTCGTGCCGGCAATATTCATCGCGTTCTGTATTACCCTGATCGTGATCACGATCATATCCAAGCCCCGGGAAGCGCTTCTGGGGCTTGGAGCGATCGCATCCGGAATTCCTTTTTACCTGTATTGGACGAGGAAACGTAGGGACGATGTGAAGAGGTGAGGATGTGTCATATCCTCCTATCCTATTCCTTCCTCGGAATTTTCTGGTCCCGGTTAGCCGCCAGCCATGCAAATGATGCAGTCATAACAGCATTGTGTTTCAGATCCGCTTCCACCAGCTTATCATAAAGGTCCATGCTGGTATGGTGTGTTCTCGAAGAGTATTCGATCGGGTCCTGGATGAACTGGAAACCAGGCAGTCCGATGGCGTCGAATGACTGGTGATCGGTGCCGCCGGTATTCGAGAAGCTGAGGGTAGTAGCGCCCATTTTTTCGAAAGGCTTCATCCAATCGCGGAAGATTGCGCGTACATTTTCATTTCCCTGTAAATAAACACCGCGGTATTTCCCGGTGCCGTTGTCCATATTGAAATACACGGAGAATTTTTCAGCAGCGGGCGTCAGCTGGATGGAGTCGTAGGGGGCGGATTTGTCGAGCCGCTGGCCGTAAGTGCGTTTAACGTAGTTGCGTGAGCCGAGGAGTCCCTGCTCTTCGCCGCTCCACAATCCGATGCGTATCGTTCTTCTCGGTTTCGTTCCAAGCGACTGGATGATCCTCATTGCCTCCATCATCACAGCCGAGCCGGCAGCGTTGTCGGTTGCCCCGGTGCCCGCGTGCCATGAGTCGAGGTGTGCGCCGATCATCACGACCTCATCCTTGAGATCTGTGCCTTCGATCTCTGCAATGACATTGAACGCGGGACCGGGCGCGGTGAACTCAGTTTCGAGTGTAAGCTCCATCTTCACCGGCAGGCCTTTCTGTGCCTGGCGGATCAAACGGTTATAATGTTCATCGGCAACGATCACCTGCGGAAGTACTTTCGGAGCAGCGGCTGATGCTGCGCGTACACGCTGACTGTTGGGAACGCCGGGCGCATAAGGAACTGTGACGGAACCGACCAGGACTGTACCATCTTCGAGCCTGGACGTAGGGCTCGGTTCAAGCACTGCAATGGCTCCTTCCTTCATGCAGAAATCCCATCTCGCAAATGTCAGTTGTTGTGCTTGTGCCGATTGCCGGAAGCGGCTGAAATCGAATGGCGCTTCGGGGCCGGCATTGGATAACTTAAGCAGGGTGGAGTCGCTGAACCGCGACGCGTCGGGCTTGAAACCGGGCTTCACACTCACGGGTGCACCGAACAGGACGATCTTTCCCTTCAGCTTGCCCTTATATTTTTCGAAGTCGGCTTCCGATTTCACGTCGAAGTAAACGGCTTCGGTCTGGATGGTGCCTTTTATACCGGGAGTCCATGCCTTCGGGTAGGCGATCACGGGAAAGTACACCGGTCCGAGTGCCTGCAGACTGAATTTCTTCAGAGTCCATCCGCGGCCGAACTCCTCGTCCCACGTATCCAGGCGGGCATTGCTGAGACCCCACGATTGGAGGGTGGTCTTTGCATAGTTGGCGGCGTTCTGATAGCCGGGTGAGTTTGTAAGTCTGGGTCCGTGGATATCGGTAAGCTGGCTGACGATCTCCATGACTTGTGATCTGTCGAAGCCCTCTTTCTTGATCTTCGAGATCATCACGGTGTCGACCTTTTCGGTTTGCGCGAATGCATTCACGCAAGTAACAAAGGCAAGAATACCACAAACGAGGCGAAATGTTTTCATGGAATGGGTAAGGTTTAGATGGCGGGAATATATAATTTTAATTATCAATTAATCATGAAAAAAACCACCATCGTCCTCTCCCTTTTACTGACGGCAACAATTGTTTTCGCACAACAGGAAGACCAGCTGATAACAGAAGATTATGTAAGGCAGGTGATCACCACCCTTGCTTCCGATGACATGATGGGACGCGCTGCCGTCAGCCCCAAACAAACCGTCAAAGCAGCCGACTTCATTGCATCGCAGTTCAAGGAGACCGGCCTGGAGACATTCGCCGGACTGAGCGGTTACAAACAGGAATTTGTTGCGAAAGAATTTGCGGGTACATCAATGAACAACGTCGTCGGAGTTTTGAAGGGTAAATCGAAACCGGACGAGATCGTGATCTTTTCGGCGCACTATGATCACATCGGTATCGTGCCTGCTGTTGAAGGCGATTCGATCGCCAACGGCGCGGACGATGATGCATCCGGTACGACAGCCGTCATCGCGCTGGCGAAGTATTTCAAAAAGATCAACAACAACGCCCGCACCCTGGTGTTCGTGGCATTTACTGCCGAAGAAGTCGGCGGTATGGGCTCCAGGTATTTCACCGAGCAGGTGGATGCGAGTAAAGTCATCGCCATGTTCAACATCGAGATGATCGGAAAGCCTTCGAAGTGGGGACAGAACTCGGCGTTCATCACCGGCTTCGAACGAAGTGACTTCGGATCTATTCTTCAGAAGAATGTAAAAGGAACACAGTTCCAGTTCATGCCCGACCCGTATCCCGAACAGGAGCTGTTCTACCGGTCCGACAATGCGCGGCTCGCGATCAAAGGCGTCCCAGCGCACAGCATTTCAACCGACCAGATCGACGTCGACCCGTACTATCATACTGTGAACGACGAAGTGGAGACGCTGGACATGAACAACATCGTGGCGGCGATCAAGGCTATCGCGTTGGGAAGTAAAAGTATTGTAAGCGGTGAAGATACGCCGACGAGAGTGGCGCCGATGAAGAAAAAAGGAAAGTAAATCTCTCAAAGAAAAATTAATTTCTCACGGAAAACACGGAAGGCACGGAAAAATGCAGGCGCGTTCAATTAAAATGGTGTCACATAGCAGAACTCTTCCGTGCTTTCCGTGAGAAATGCATTTTAAGCATTTCGTGAGAGACTGCATTTAAGCAGTTTTTAACGTCGACGAAAATACGGACCCAATCTCATCAACATACTGGCTGATGAACAACGTCTCCTCCGCTTTCAATACATATTCCGAATAATATCCCGGTGCCATCGCCGGCGACGGCGGTGTGAGCACGGGATAACACTTCAGTAACAGATATCTTTCGGTCCGCACGTCGAACACAACGATCGACCAATCACCCATCGCCTTCTGTGTTGTCAGAAACACCGGAAAATCGAGGAGTTCTGTGCCGCTTAGCTCCGGTGTCTGGTTTGCATAGAAGTAATCATAATACAAGACCTCGCTCTGAACACCGGCGCTCGCCAGCCACTTCTTAAGTTCGGTGAGCCTGTTCACCATCGCGGACAGGGGAACCTTGTCGCTCGTGAATTCCGCTAACGGCTGCCACGAACCCGATCTCAACTCAAGAAATTCGATGTACGATGTACCGATGTCGCGCTTATAGTCGAACGCACGATAACCCGGAACGAAGTAGCCCGGATAAAAATGCTTCATGCCACGTTCGCGGCAATAGCGGATCTTCTGGTAGATGAGGAATTTTCCGAGGCTGTATTTCTTGTAGTCGGGGTCGTAGATCGAAGAGATCCCCATGGCGCTCTCGCTCCCCATGTCGAAATAACCCGCCGCCACAAGCTTGTCGTCGTGATAAACGTTCACCTCGTGGGTATCGAAAATGTTATTGTCGGAATTTCCGAAGAGCAGGGTCTGTAACGACGCCGAGGCTTCGAATGGAACTGCCTGCTTATAACGGAGGTAAAGAAGTTCTTTTTCTATGGTTATCGATGCCGGACGGATCTCGGTGCGGAACGCTGCGTTTTTTTGGATGAGCTTTTTCTCTGTCCCTCCCGGTGCGTAGTCATCAAGCCTGACCCGCAGCCAGATCGCGCTATAAAACGTCTCCTTAAAATTCAGCCAGTTGGTCGTAAAGATCGTCTGTCCCATGCGAAACCAGCCATGGTCCAGGTAGGCATCAAGTTCCCCTGGGGTGAGGTGATCGGGACAATGAACATCAACAAACATCGGTCAACAGTCGGTCTCGCTTCCTAAAATAACGTAAAACAAAAACAGATCACATGCCTTCTATCAAACGGAAAAGTGACAGTCGCATGTTCTTTGCTCATTTGACGTTCAACGTAAGCAATTTGGAACAGAGTGTGCAAAAGACTTCTTTAGCGACCCGGCCTTCCCGAATGAGAGCAAAATATCCCTTTCCCGCGTCTTTTTTACGTCTTTTGACGATAGGGTGGATTGTGTTTTCACTCGTGTTAACGAATGGCCGGGTGCTTGGTCAGCAGCCACGGCAATGGCTCGACTCTGCCCGGGCGCTGGCCCCGGAAAATGCCCTCCCTGTCCTGAGGCGCGGTCTTAGCTCGCCCGGGACGACGCCTGCCGAAAAGGCGGGGTTGCAGTTGCTGGCCGGCACAATCTTCAGCGATCTCGCCCGCTACGACAGCGCACTGATCTACTTCAACCGCGCGTTAGTCGCCTCCACGAACACGAATGACAGCACCGGAATCGCCGAAGCGCACTACGGTACTGGTAAAGTTTACATCCTGACAGCCAAATACAAAGAGGCTATCGTTGCCAACCAGAAAGCATTCGTGCTTTACCAAAAGACCAGGAACAACGACGGTGCGGTGAAGTCCCTGCTCGGTTTGGGCTATTCATCGCTCAAGACAAAAAAATATCCGCAGGCAAGAGAGTATTACAACCAGGCCCTCGAACGTGCACAGAGGAACAAGGCATTCGAGCTGATGGTGGAAGCTTATGACGGGCTGGCGACTGTCTATCAAGCCCAGAAAGATTTCAAGAAAGCCATCTCTGCCGTACGATTCATGCAGGGGGCATACGATTCTATTGTGAAACGCGATCACCGGCGCGAGACAAAACGACTGGAGAACAAATATTCACGGATGATCCTGGAAAAAGACAGTCTGCTGTTGATCGCCGAAGCACAACACAGCCAGGTAAAAACCGACAGACTGTTGCGACTGATCGAGCGGGAAGATATTCGCCTTACGTTCTACTCCGTTGCCCTGGGATTAACATTTGTGCTATTATTCTTCGTCGGGGCGTGGCTGATCACACGACAGAAGACGAAGATCGCAGAGTCGCGGCTTCGGAGCGAGCAGGCGGGAATCAAATTGGCGAACGAACAATTCGAGCTGATCTCACAACAAGTTAGCGATGAGCTGACGAAAGAACTAAACACGGGTCCGAGTGCATCGCTGATCCATAACATGGTGGATATGATGTGGCTCATCAATCCAAATAATAAATCGCTGGAGTCACTGATTGCCTACATCCGGGAACAGACAAACGCGCTTTTGAAACAGTCGGGTATCAATTACATGATCGTGGTTCCAGACCGGACACCGAACGTAATGTTATCGAGCCTTGAAAGGTTGAACCTGTATGTTGTGACGAAGGAGCTGATCAATTATGCCGTAAACTCGAAGGCTACGGGGCTTACGCTGTCGATCACCATGGAGGGAAGGCAAGTGATATTCAAAGTGAAAGATCACGCACCATTGGATGAGGCCAAGCTCAAGAAGCGGCCGGATGATTTGAGGCTCCACCGGGAAAAGATGGAGCAGATCAATGGAACGATCGGGGTGATCTCCGAAAAAGGTGCAATGGTTGTCATATACAGGGTTGACCTGCCAATGGCCGGTCAACCCTGATAATCACTGAACGCTCAGCTGAAAAGTCACATCGAGGTCAGTCTCGCCATCATTTGAAGTCGACGCAAGTGTTTTCAGCGCGGGCTGATGTTTCAGCAGCACGCGAAACCCGGCTCCTGAACTCCCCACGTCGGCAGTTGTCCAGGTGGTCGTAAGTCCGAGCGGAAGGCCGTTTGTATCCTTCGAATTTTCCGCACCGGCGTAGTTCAACGCATTGGCCCTCGCATCGATGTTTCCGTCGCCGGAAGGGTTGGAAAATGCGTTGCCTGTCCATCCGAAGAACAACATGTGTTCATCACCCTCCTCCTCCACTTCTTTAGTGATGTCATATTCCTCGTCCGTTGGTTGTGCGAGGCCGTTGATCATGCTGATCGTCAGCACGTATGTTGTGGATTTCGCAAGTGTGATCGGCCCGTCGGTGCTGATACTCTGCACACCTTCGCCATCGGGGTCCGTCGCTGTTACGACGATGGGCGAGCCGGTAGTTGGTGTGAACGTCAGTGTCGCTTTGGTGATCAACTCGGGCACATCTTCTTTCTGGGGGTCGTCGCTGTCGCAACCGGATAGAATTGAGATGGATAGAATAGCAACGTATATGAGTATATGATTCTTCAGAGTCATGGCAGATAATTGAATAATGGAAAATAATTAGACAGAAGGTGCAGGTCCGTGCTCAACATCGAACACTGAACACCGAACACTGAATGTCAAACGAAAGGCGGAGCACGACCTTGGTTAAGGACCGTGAAAACAATGACTGCGTGAGGGAATACATGTCCAGAGAATTCCGACACATGAAATGGCTGCGGGATCTCTGTAGAAACCGGCAGCACCACGTTGAAGAGAACTTCAAGTGAACAAACCTGGCAATGTTCGCCATGGTTGAGGAGGATGGTCTGGTGCTTTTTCGCCGCTGAGAAAAACTCGTGCGCATCGTGGCGATCGTGGAAAAAGTTAAGGCCGACCTGGTTGAACAATAGGGCTGCGCCAAGTATGATCCATGCGATAGTAAGTGGCCCTTTCTTCCTCACTTTTCAAAGTTAACACCAAATCCTAAATCGTACCTCGTAAATTGTACATTTCATCATGTCCGTTCGTAAAATAATCCACGTCGACATGGATGCGTTCTACGCCTCCATCGAACAGCGCGATCACCCGGAGTACCGGGGAAAGCCTGTTTGCGTAGGTGGTTCGCCTGAAGGGCGGGGCGGTGTGGTGGCAACCGCGAGCTACGAAGCACGGAAGTTCGGGATCCATTCGGCCATGCCGTCAAAGAAGGCTTACCAGTTGTGTAAACATGCCATCTTCGTCAGACCCCGTTTCGAAGTTTACAAAGAAGCCTCGCGAAAGATCAGGGCCATCTTCCACCGTTACACCGATCTCATCGAACCCTTGTCGCTCGACGAAGCCTATCTTGATGTAACGGAAGACAAACAACAGATCGGTTCGGCCATCGAAATCGCCAGGATGATCAAGAAAGCGATCAAGGACGAGCTGATGCTCACCGCTTCGGCCGGCGTGTCGGTGAACAAGTTCGTAGCCAAGATCGCATCCGACATGGACAAACCCGACGGCCTCACGTTCATCGGTCCATCCAAGGTGGAAAAGTTCGTCGAGAAGCTTCCGGTGACGAAGTTTCATGGCATCGGAAAAGTGACAGCCGAAAAAATGAAGAAGATGGGTATCCACACCGGCGCCGATCTGAAGAAGCTCAGTGAACACGAGATGGTGCGTCACTTCGGAAAGACAGGAAGATTTTATTACAAGATCGTTCGTGGCGTCGATACCCGCGAAGTGATTCCCGATCGTGAAACGAAATCCGTCGGCGCCGAAGACACGTTCCCATTCGATCTCAACGACATCAAAGACATGTTTCGCGAGCTGGACAAGCTGGCCAACGTGGTGCACGATCGCCTGTACAACTACAAACTGAAAGGACGTACCATTACCGTCAAGATCAAGTACAGCGATTTCAGGATCATTACCCGTAGCCGTTCGTTTCCCGAAGCCATTGGCGACCTGGATACGATTATCGAAACCGCCCACCAGCTTCTGCAACAAACGGATCCGCAGGGGTCGGATATCCGGTTGCTCGGGGTGTCTGTTTCCAACTTCGGGATACCAGAAAGGTCACGGAAAAGTGATGTTTCGGATCAATTAGACCTGTTTTAGTCTTTTACTAAAACAATTTGCGCGTCGTGTCCATGTTCAGGCCGCGGCGGGTACTATAGGTTAAAATAGAAGCTATGACCAAAATAATCTCAATCTTAACAGTGCTCCTTTTCTACGGCCATGGTCCGGAAGAAAACGAAGCGGGATCATACGTATTACGACAAGAACTAAAATAACCAATAACCAATAACCAATATCCAATATCCAATATCCAATACCCATTTTTAACACACTAAGATTATGAAGAGATTTCTGTTGCTGATAAGAGAAGACCTTCGTCGGGTAGAGCAGCTTACCGACGCACAACTCCACGAAGAGATACAGGTTATGACCAAATGGGTCGAAGAGCTCACTAAGACAGGCAACTTCGTCTCCGGTGAGCCGCTCGAGACCGGCATCCGTCTCGCGACCAGCACCCGGGTCCTCTCCGACGGCCCCTTCATCGAAGCCAAAGAAGCGGTGACAGGCTACACCCTCGTCAAAGCCGCAAACATCGACCAGGCAGCAGAGCTGGCGATGGCCTGTCCCCTCGTTCAAAACGGCCAAATCAAAATCGAAGTCCGTCCGATCCTCGACTTCGCCTGACACTCGCCCCAATCGACGCAGACCCCCAACAGTTCGCACGCCCACGAACAACGAACAACGAACAACGATCAGAGCGAACAACCCGATGACAGCGACCACGGCGATCAACTCCCTTTACAAGAAAAACTTCTCGAAGATGGTCATCGCCCTGTCAAAATATACCGGCCTTCGCGACCTCGCCACCACGGAAGACATTGTTCAGGAAGCCTTTGCCGAGGCGGCCCGTACGTGGGACACTCAGCTGCCCGAACATCCGGAGGCATGGCTTTACCGTGTGTGTCGTAACATCGCTTTCAACAAGCTACGGGACGACCGTCGTTTTGAAACCCGTGAGGTCGACGAGAACACGGTCAGTTATCAGATCGACCGCATGTTCGAGTCGGGCGATGGCGACGACCAACTCCGGATGCTCCTCGCGTGCACGCATCCCAACTTCAGTCCGAAGAACCAGGTGATCTTCGCCCTCCGCTACGTGGCGGGTTTCCGGATCGAGCAAGTGGCCAACATCCTTGGCAGCCCGGCCGATACGATCAGCAAGACGTTACTTCGGATGCGAGACATGATCGTGAAGGAAAACATCAACTTCGAATCGGAAGTGGCAAAGGCGACGCCCGCACAAAAGGAGATCCTCATCAAGATCGTGTACCTGATGTTCTCGGAAGGATCAAAGACCTCGGGAGGCAGATCGATCCTCAACCTCGAGCTCTGTGAAGATGCCTTGGGATTGGGGTTGGCGATCGCCGGCTCGGCGTCCCTTTCGTCGCCCGAAGCACACGCGCTCATCGCATTGATGTTGTTCAACCTGTCGCGGTTCGAAGCGCGGTTCGATAGCAATGGCGACCTGGTCGAGCTGGAGCACCAGGGCCGCTCTCTTTGGAACCGCGACATGATCAAAGTCGGCGTGCATCACATCACATTGGCCGGCGATGGAAATACTTCCTATCACTTCGAAGCGGCTATCGCGTGGCTTCATGTATCGGCGGCATCGTTTGCGGCCACCGACTGGAAAAAAATAGCGGCGCTGTACGAGAAAATCATTGTCATCAACGATTCGCCGTTCGTAAGGATGAATCATTCGATCGCATTGTTCTACGCCGGCGACGTGCTGACCGCCCTCCACCAGCTGAAAAAACTGGGTGAGTCGGCGTTCATGCAACGACATTATCTTTTTCACATGGCATTGGGGAAGGTCTATACGTCAACCGGAGACAGGGAGCTTGCAGTCGGGCATTTCATCCGGGCGGTTGAATTGTCTCCCCATGAAGTCGAAAAGAAACATATCCGCAAGGCGTATCTTTCCTAACTTTATTTCAAACTTAACGACACCATGCCCAGGATATCACGCCGTGCGTTTATTGCCGCCGCAACTTTATTACCTTTAGGGGCTATTGCATCTTCTATGGAAATTAAAAAAGACAAACCCAAGGTTGTACACCACGTCTTCTTCTGGCTCAAAAACCCGTCATCGACTGCCGATAGGGATAAGCTCCTCGCCGGAGTGAAGGCCTTAAAGGAAATTGAGACCATCAAAATGCTTCATGTAGGTGTGCCTGCCGGCACTGAGCAGCGTGACGTGATCGACAACAGCTATCACGTTTCAGAGCTTATGTTCTTCGACAACGTGGAAGATCAGAAAGTTTACCAGGATCACCCGATACATCAACAGTTTATCAAGGAACATTCGATGTTGTGGGAGAGGGTGGTTGTTTATGACACCATCGAGAGTTAAAAGTTAGTAGTTGGACCGAGAGTGTTCGTCGAAGACAAAAGTCAAACTTTTAGTTTTTAACTATTAACTTTTAACTAGTTTTTCAACTATTTATCCATTGTTTAAACGCCGTTGCTTTCTCCCGGCTGATATCCAGCTCGAGATTGAACGGCGGTTTCAATTGTACCGTTAGCCCTTTGTGGGTTGTTTTCACGCGCGCGACACTTTGCATGTGAATGATGTACTGACGGTTTACCCGGAAAAAGATTGCGGGATCGATCAGGGACTCGACCTCATCGAGGGTCTGGTGCTCACCGATCATCTTATCGTTGTCCATCGTATGGATGAAGATGAGCTCCTCTTTGTGAAAATAACCGATCTCTTTCAGGCTGACGGGCACCATCGCGTTCCGCTGGATCGACAGGAACCTTTCCTTGTATTTCTTCTGTTCTTTCCCCCACCCCGACGTAAGATGTTTCAACTGGTCGGTTATCGACACGGTCTCCGACAGTGAACGGTATTTTTCCAAAGCTGCACCCAGCTCCTTTTCGTCGATGGGTTTCAGGAGGTAATCGATACTATTGAGCTTGAACGCACGAATGGCGTATTCATCGTATGCGGTGGTGAAGATCACGGGACACTTCAGCTTCCGGCTTTCGAATATCTCGAAGCTGATGCCATCGGAAAGCTGGATGTCGGAGAGAACAAGGTCGGGACTGCCGTTGCTATCGAACCACCGGTGCGCTTCGCTTACACTCGACAGCGTTCCAATCACCTCTGCGTCCGGTGCAACGCGACCGATGACTTTCAACAGATCCTTCGCTACCAGTGGCTCGTCTTCTATAACCAGTACTTTCATGAGTCCTCTTTTAGCCTCGGTATATCCCCGTCGAATTCGAACCCGGGGTTCACCCAGCCCATCGGAATATCTGCCTCAAAAGTCCCTGCGGGGTTTTTGAAACGCATTTCCATCCTGCCTTCGATCATAAAACCCAACGACTGGTACAAGCCTATCGCCTTCCGGTTATTTTCGCCTGTATACAATTCCACTTTGCCGATATCCGGGCGGCGGGTGCCGATCTCTTCGAGAAAGATCATGAAGATGGTCCTACCGATACCTTTTCCCTGGTGATCGGGGTGAACGAGGAACGTCACCTCGCCCAGGACATGATCGAAGTTCTTCAGGCCGGGTTTGTAACCATGAACTTCCGCAATGAGCAGGTCCGGGTCGTCGTCACTCTCACACACGACGATCAGCCCGTCGGCGAGGCTTTTGTTCACGAAATGTGTTACGTATTCTTCCGTCATCTCGCTTTCGAGCCGGGCAAGATACCCGGGAGTTTTTGCTACGGCTTTGTACAACTTAATGATCTTCGGGATGTCGGTAAATTCTGCGGTACGGAAATGCATAAGTGATTTAGTTATACCAGCGGAACACTCACCGAAAATTGTGCATCGCTCGATTCGATCTGTACCGGTTTGTCGGTCAGAAATGCATAAAGCGACTTCAGGTTTTCAAGGCCCTGTTTGTTCGATGTCTCCACCAGCTTTCTCACCTGCAAATTATTACTTACAACGAGATATTCATCATTGGTCTCGATGCGTATCGACAGCGGCCGGTCTTTATCGACCACATTGTGCTTCAGGGCATTCTCGATCAGTATCTGCAGGGTTACGGGCACGATGGCTTTGTCTTTGGAATGTTCGTGGATATTGAGCGAGATCGTCAGGGCCGACTCGAACCTGGTGCGAAGAAGGAAGACGTAATTCTGGATGAAGTCCATCTCGGTCTGCACCGTCACAAAGTTCTTCCCCTTGTTTTGCAAAACATACCTGTAAACTTTCGACAGGTGCTGAAGGAATTGCGATGCCAGCCCTTGGTTCTCGAAGATCAGACTATTCAGTGATGTCAGTGCGTTGAAGAGAAAATGAGGATTCAACTGGTTCTTCAGGTTGTCGAACTGTACCTGGGTCTTCTCTTTCTCGAGACGTTCCGCCCTCACCAGTGACATCTTCCATTCATCTATAAAATAGCCGGTTATAAAAATCCCATTCATGAGCAGCGACGCCAGTATGTACAGGAACCATGTTGCGGCGAGGAACATGCTGTCGAGCTTCACCGGCAGATAGGGTTCACCGATTTCATACAACAGAAAACGCAGAGTAAGCGCATAAAGCGCTCCCGAAATCAACTGGACTGCGATACGGCGGGGAATGCTGTCCTTGAAAGGCAGGTACCTGTTCAGGAGTGTGTTAATCCAATAAAGCCCCTCTACCAACACCATCATAAACACGATCAACACCCAGAAAAGAATATCATTGATCAGTTTCGAAAACTGTCCCGACAACACGCGGACCACGTATGCCACAATGGAGGCAACAGCCAACAGTGCGTCTGTTATCAATATTCTTTTCCAATGAGGCATTTTTGTCTCCATTTATTTCAAAGAAACGTCGTAGATGAATTTAAACTGGCTGTCGGTCACACTTTTGGGCACCAATGATATGGCCATGTTCCGCAACGACGTCATCAATGGATTCTCCCACTGCGCCATTTTTCCAAGTTGCCACGAGTCGTTTACGATCTTGGTGGTCCGGCGGATCCGTTTCTCTTCGAACATGCGGAACGCTTCTTCGGCATCCTGGCAATTTTCGATAAGGTTGGCGATCACTACCGCATCCTCGATCGCCATACATGCTCCTTGTCCCATGTTCGGTGTTGTCGCATGAGCCGCATCGCCGATAAGTACTACTCTGCCGAAGGCAAACCGGGTGATCGGCTCGATGTCGATGATATCGTTCCAGATGACCTTACCGGTAAGTTTGATGATATCGGGGATCGGTGCGTGAAAATCTCCGAAGAAGGTCAACAGATCCGAGGGACCCAGCGACCGCATCATCGGGTCGTTTGCACCCGCGTTCACGCACGCAAACCAGTATACCCTGTCCTTCGTCAGGGGTACGATGCCCATGCGCGTTCCCTGTCCCCATGTTTCTGAAGTCTCCTGTGCGTTGAAGCCGGCGGGAAGATTGTCTGTGACGCCGCGCCAGCAGGTGTAGCCGGCATAGCGCGTCTTCGCATCACCCATCAGTTTCTTTCTCGCAATCGAATGGATACCGTCGGCGGCAACTACGTAGTCTGCCTCTGACTTTGTTCCATCTTTGAATGTTATTGTAACGCCGTCTGCTCTTTGCTCGAAGTCAACATAGGCCTTGTCGAGTTGTACGGTCCCGCGTCTAAGCTTACCGATCAGAACGTTGTGAAGGTCGGATCTGTGAATAGCGAAGTTGTTGACCACTCCGAAACGCCGGCTCACTTCTTCGGAGTCGGTACTGATGAGGGCTTTGCCTTTCTTGTTACGGATCACAACGCTTTTGATAACCTTCCCTTCTTTCAGAACATCCTGTTCGATCCCGATCTCGCGAAAAGCCTTCACGGCATTGCCGGCAAGTCCGAGCCCTGCCCCGAGGGGTTTCCATTGTGGTGCGCCTTCGTAAACTACTACGTCGATGTTCTTACGTTGAAGGGCGATGGCAAGCGTGAGGCCGCCGATGCCACCGCCGAGAATGGCAATTTTCGTCTTGTTGTTCATGATTTTTTATTTCTCACGGAAAGCACGGAAAACACGGAAAAAATGCAGGAGCTTTCAATAAAGGTAGTGCTGCTTTGATAGGGCTTCCGTGCTTTCCGTGTTTTCCGTGAGAAATGTATTCCGGTTCAAAATACGCGACACGCAGCCCCCCGGATACAACTCTCCCAGCGAACCCCCCTATTTTCAAATCGAAGTGCGTTAATTTGCAATCGAACCCCCGGTCCTCACTCCGCCAACAGCTACGTGAAGGCGAGGCAAACCGGCGGTTGACATGTTGACTGCAATGACTCCGAAACTCACCTTCCACCCTGCCGATCCCGGCTATGACCCGGTTTTTTCCATCCTCATCCCGTCGTGGAACAACCTGCCGTACCTGAAATGCTGCGTGGAAAGTATACGAAAGAACTCGACCTTTCGCCACCAGATCGTAGTCCATGTCAACGAAGGGCGCGACGGCACCCTGGAGTGGGTAAGACAACAAGGCCTCAGCCATACCCATTCCGACGACAACGCGGGGGTCTGCTATGGTTTCAACGGACCTGCTTCCATTGCGAAGTCGCAATACATTGTCCTGTCCGACGACGATTATTACTATGCCCCCGGCTGGGACAAGCCATTGCTGGACGAGATCAAGTCGCGAAACGATATCTACTTCTGTATCACCGGCACGATGATCGAGCACAGCGAAAGTCAGTACGACAGCATCATTGCAAACAAAAACTACGGAAAGACCGTAGAGCAATTCGATGAACAAAGATTTCTCAAAGAGTACAACACGATCCCATTCCACGATTGGAATGGCGGCAACTGGTATCCCCTTGTCCTCCACAAAAATATCTGGGATCTTATCGGGGGACTAAGTATCGAATATTTTCCCGGCATGGCATCGGACCCGGACATGATGATGAAACTATGGCACTGCGGGGTTCGGTATTACAAAGGGATCAGCAGCTCCCGGGTCTATCATTTCGGTTCGCGGACAACGGCACGTGTAAAAAGGAACGACGGTAACAAACAGTTCCTCCACAAATGGGGGTTGTCGAAGTCGACGTTCTTCGAGTACTATCTCAGGTTAGGAAAAGACTTTATGGGGGTTACACCGGAACCGGATCCGTCCGAATTTAAAATGAAACTTCTGCGAGACCAGGTTAAAAGAATTTTTAAGGTCTGATCACCATCCCTTTTTGATCGTCGCGCACACATACTCGATCTGCGCTTCCGTCAAATGATTATTTAGTGGCAGCACGATATATTTATCCTCCACCGAATCCATCATCGGCAGGTCGTCGCGACGGCCACCGAGTACCGAGTAACGATCGTTGCGGTAATGTATTTGTCCCGACTCGATCTTGTTCTCCCGCAGGTAGTTCATGAAACCCACCCGGTTCTCGACGATCGCTGTACACAACCATGCAGCGTGGGTGCGATCGGTATAGTCGGCGCCGATCAGCTTCAGACCCGGAACATTGCGAAGGTTCTTTTTATAGATCTCGAAAAGTTTCTGACGATAGGCGAGTGTCTTATCGAATATCCTAAGGCCCGCAATACCCATAGCTGCGGCGATGTCGGTCATCTGGTATTTGTACCCAACTTCCCAGATGTCGTTCTCCCACGTTCCTTTCTGTTTGTTCGACCGGTCGATACCGAACCAGCGTATACGTTCTCCTTTAGCAATGATCGACTTGTCTTTGACGACCAGCATCCCGCCGTCGCCGGTAGTAATGTGCTTGATGGCCTGGAATGAGAACATGGAGAAGTCACATATAGATCCGATCGGTTTTCCTTCGTAGGTAGCGCCCAGCGCATGGGCTGCATCATCGATCACGGGAATGTTGTATTGAGCGGCAATGGCCATCAGCTCGTTCATGTCGCAAGGCAGTCCGCCGTAGTGCACACAAACGATCGCCTTGGTTTTTTCATTGACCAGTTGCCTGACGTGCGGGATACTGATGTTGAGTGTTTCCGGGTCGATGTCGGCGAAAACGAATTTCACACCCATGTAGAGAAAAGGTATCGTCGTTGCAGTGCATGTGAACACGGGTGTGATCACTTCGTCACCGGGTTTCAGCTCGGCGAGGATGTATGCGAGGTGAAGGGCGTCGGTACCCGATCCTACGGCCAGCGATTGTCCGTCGCCTCCGAACCTTGCGGTAAACTCCTTTTCAAATTCTGCAACCCGTGGGCCTTGACCGATCCATCGTGAGTGCAGCACTTTCGTTACCTCCGCTATAGCTTCTTCGGGAACATTGGGGTAGAAGAGAAACACGCCTTCGTCCTCCCGCATAACGGGCATTTCAGCCATTGGTTTTTCTTTCGACATGCTCCGCGATTTGATTTTCGGGCCGCAAATTACACCTAATTTCCATACAGAGGATTCCCCAGGGGCGCGGGGTATTCTTGTTCAGGGTTCAAAGTTCAGAGAGACTACAGATTCATATAAACGAACAGACCATGGAGAGATTCATGTGGTTTCGATGGGCTTCGAAACCGCATAACGTCTCCATGGTCTTTGGTGCCTCAGGTGGGAACAGAATCTTTGAACCCTGAACCAAGTTACAAGTTAGGCTGTGGCGTAGTCCTTAAGTACGGCTTTATCCTCGTATGTCCTTTGGGAAACTTCCCTGGAATGTCTTCGTCTTTAACGGCTGCCGTAATGATCACATCCTCTCCGTGCTTCCAATTCGCCGGAGTCGCAACGGAATATTTCGCAGTAAGCTGAAGGCTGTCGATCACACGCAGGATCTCGTCGAAGTTGCGGCCTGTCGAAGCCGGGTACGTTATCGTGAGCTTCACTTTTTTATCCGGACCGATCACATAGACCGAACGGACCGTGAATTTGTCAGTGACAGCCGGGTGAACCATGTCGTATACGTTGGCGATCTTGAACTCCGGGTCGGCAATGATCGGAAAGTTCACCTTTGTATTCTGTGTTTCGTTGATATCACCGATCCATTTTTCGTGCGACGAAACAGGATCGACGCTGAGTGCCATCACTTTCGTGTTTCGTTTATCGAATTCAGTGCGAAGCTTGGCAACCGCCCCCAGCTCCGTGGTACATACGGGTGTGAAATCGGCGGGATGCGAGAATAATACTCCCCAAGAATCGCCGAGCCAATTGTGAAACTGGATTTTTCCTTCTGATGTCTCCGCTTCGAAGTCGGGAGCGACATCGCCTAATCTGATAGCCATAATTTCTGTTGTTTAAAAGGTCCGCAAATATATAAAATCTACAAATTCTATTGAACAAGTAGATTATTGTTATCCTAACACGATTTGTCGTCCCATTTCTCTCTGTCGTTTTACGATCTTTGCCAGGTTGGTTTCGGAGAGGATCCTCAGGGTTTCGTCACGCACGCCGATGAATGCGTCGCGGATGCCGCAGATCTTTTCATCGCGGCACTCCTCGCAGGGTTCGTAATAATTGAGAGAGACGCACGGCAGCATGGCTATTGCTCCGTCCATCAGTCGGACGACGTCGATCAGGTTTACGTCTTCAGGTTTTTTATATAAATAGTAGCCGCCGCCTTTTCCTTTCTTGCTATGAAGGATCTTGGCGTTTCGAAGTTCGAGGAGTATGGCTTCGAGAAACTTCTTGGGGATACGCTCGTGTTCGGCAATCTCCTGGATGTGGACAGGGCCGTCCTGAAAGCGTTCGGCCAGGTAAACCAGGGCGTGAATTGCGTATTTGCACTTTTTAGAAAGCATAATTGCGTAATTGCGTAATATAAGAACACAGGACTCAATTGGAAAATGCCGAGGTAGCTCAGGGGTAGAGCAGCTGATTCGTAATCAGCAGGTCGTGGGTTCAAATCCCATTCTCGGCTCGGTTTCTCACGGAAAACACGGAAAACACGGAACGTAGTCGCGGCACTTATGCTCGCGTCGCTTATGCCCGGCCTTAGCGTATGCTTGTATTCATCGCGTTTTGTAATGGTTCGCACGTGCTTCCCCTATTGATTTTTTTCCGTGTTTTCCGTGTGTTCCGTGAGAGATTTTTTAGTTTTGCTGCCCCTTACCTCTTGATTGAGGTTTATGCCCAGGTGGTGAAATTGGTAGACACGCTACTTTGAGGGGGTAGTGCCGCAAGGTGTGCTGGTTCGAGTCCAGTTCTGGGCACCCGGAGAAAGTGAATAGTGAAAAACTAAAAGGTAAAAGTTGACCTTCAGTTGCTTCAACTATTAGTTTTTAACTATTCACTTTTAGCTTAAAAATGCCGAAGTGGTGAAATTGGTAGACACGCACGTTTCAGGGGCGTGTGCCGCAAGGTGTGACGGTTCGAGTCCGTTCTTCGGCACTCTGGATGAATTAACCGTTGGTCTAAAGCTGACGGTTTTTTTATTTCTAAAAATTCTGGTTCTAAAATTCTATGCTAGCTGGCAACCATATGTTGCTGGGCATTCAACTTCGCTGCCATGTAAAAAAACAGTGAGAAGAATGCTACGACGGCGAGGATGCAGAACTGTATCATATGCTTCGCGAGTTGATTATGATGTAAATATCTACCCGAATTCCTCCACCCAACTTCCGGTCTCGCCAGCCAAACAACCGAAGTAAGATATTGTCAGGTTTTGTACAAAAGACCGTTTGCACGCCGGCGAATGATATCGAAATACCGGTAATCCTTACAAAAGCCCCACCCATTTTGTGTCAATTTGGCCCACATTTTATCGATGGAGTCTGTTTGGAACACGCTTTG
This sequence comes from Cyclobacteriaceae bacterium, assembly GCA_035318625.1. Taxonomy (GTDB): domain Bacteria; phylum Bacteroidota; class Bacteroidia; order Cytophagales; family Cyclobacteriaceae; genus ELB16-189. The sequence continues at coordinate 1,283,213 of DATHEL010000004.1, read as the reverse complement.
CCTATATTGACAAAAATTGGAAAACGATGCAGAAAACGACATTCCGCTGGCTTATTAGCTTCATAATATTACTTCAGGGGTTTGCCTCCCTCGCCCAGGAAACGTCCACCTCCGCTCCGCACGATTGGTTCCTGAAAGACCCCGAAACCGACCAGGTCCAGGGTGTCAGCGCTGACAAAGTTTACCAGACCCTTCTCAAAGATCAACCCTCCAGGACCGTCACCGTCGCCATCATCGACTCAGGCGTCGACATTAACCACGAAGATCTCAAAGGAGTGGTCTGGACCAACGAAGACGAGATCCCAGGCAACGGCATCGACGACGACAAGAACGGATACATCGACGACATTCACGGCTGGAACTTCATCGGCGGAAAGGGCGGCACTAACGTAGTGGAAGACACCTACGAGCTTACCCGCGAATACATGAGGTTAAAAGAAAAATTCGCCGGCGTCGAGAACGGGAAGGTTCACAAAAAACAAAAAGAAGACTACGAAAAATATCTCAAGCTGGAAGACAAGTTCAATAAACTGAAGGAAAAGAACGAGAACATGTTCGGTCAGTTCTCAACCCTCTATCTCAACTTTCAGAGAAGTGTCGACACCCTTAAATACGTACTCCAGAAAGACACACTCGCGATGGAGGATCTCGCCGCATACGCACCCGACGACCAGGTCTTCATGTTCGCCAAAGGCTACGTCACTTCTAAGATGAAAAACTTTCCTCCCGGCAGCTCGATCGAAGACGTCCTGGGTCAATTCAAAGAAGCTTATGATTACTTCCGCGTTATCGTAGAATACGGTTACAACGAAAACTTCGACTCCCGCAAGATCATCGGTGACAACTACAACGACGTCTACGAAAAAGGATATGGCAACAATGATGTGACAGGTCCCGATGCCCTTCACGGAACTCACGTCGCGGGTATCGTAGCCGCCGACCGTAAGAATGACCTCGGTATCAAAGGGATTGCCGACAACGTCAGGATCATGTCGGTCCGTGCCGTTCCCAACGGTGACGAACGAGACAAGGATGTCGCCAATGCGATCCTCTACGCCGTCGATAATGGAGCGAGTGTCATCAACATGAGCTTCGGCAAATCATATTCACCGGAAAAAGAAGCGGTCGACAAGGCTGTAAAGTATGCCGAGAAAAAAGGAGTTCTGCTCATACACGCTTCCGGCAACGACGGTGAAGACATCGACAAGGAAGCCAACTTCCCAACCCGCCACTACCTCGACGGCAAAGAAGCAAAGAACTGGATCGAGATCGGCGCATCCAGTTGGGGAACCGATGCAAACTTCGTCGCGTCATTCTCGAACTACGGAAAAAAGAGCGTTGACGTCTTCGCCCCCGGTGTCGAGATCTACTCCACAACGCCAAACAACGAATACCTCATCGAACAGGGAACCAGTATGGCCGCACCCATGGTGACGGGTATCGCTGCGCTGTTGATGTCATACTTCCCCGAGCTTTCTGCCAGCGAAGTGAAAGACGTCATCAAAAAGTCAACCCGCAAATTCGATGGCCTCGAAGTTCAGAGACCCGGCGGCAAGGGTAAAGTCGAGCTGTCCGACCTGAGCAACACCGGCGGACTTGTGAATGCTTATGAGGCTGTTAAGATGGCGCAGGAACTCAAAAACAGTAAGCTCGTGAAATAACTAAAAGCGAAAAGTTAAAAACTAAAAGTTGGCCGATAGTTTCGAGTCACTTCAACTTTTAACTATTAACTTTTAGTTTTTAACTTTCTTCTTCCGTCGGATCCCTTCGTAGGAAATATCGGTTTTTCCTTCTGTGTTCGTCCTGGCAACCAGGAACACACTCGGCCCCACCTTCGCGTCGATCCCTACGTTCTTCGGAACGAAATCTTTATTTCTTTTCTTCAGATTGCTCAACGGCACCTGTATCGACAGATCGGTATCCTTGTCGAGGCTATACTTGCCTTCCAGGAAAAGCGACAGCACGGTAGACTGAACCTCCATGCGGCTGATCTGCAGGTCGCGATGACTGACTTTCATCTGCCCGTTGATCTGTGCAAACTTGACATCGTCGAAGTCTCTGCGTTTAAAAAGAAAGTTGCTCATGTTGTGAATGGCTTCCACGTTGATCAGCCGTCCATTCCTGATCACCATGTCCAGGTCGGCAGTGAGACTCGGTAACACCACGTCAAAGTCGTCGTTGATCTTTATTTTGAACTGGGTATCGAAGCTCATCAGTCCCTCGAGGTTCGCGTCGGTAATGGCTGTCTGGTGAAAGTTATCGAACGACTTGAACAGCTCTTTGATCGCGATATCCGACGCCTTCGCTTTGACCTCGATCGGGTTCACTTCCTTATGAAGGTCCTTAATGGTCATCGACATATTGATGCGGCCCCCTCCAAAGGTCATCCGGACATCGGTGGCCTGAAGCGATGTTCCATCTAGCTTAATCTTTCCCCGGAGCTTCGAAGCGCTGAATGTGCGGTTCTTCAGTTTGTCGACGTTCAGCTCGATGTCGAACTCGAGATTGGTAAAGATCTTGTCGAGCATGTCTGAGACTCTTTGCCTGTTTTCCTTTGCCTGTTTGGCAGATCTCTTCTTTACCGCCTTCTTCACGAGGAAATTGCCCATGTCGATATTCGGCGAGGAGACCTTCAGCTTCACATATCCTTTCTTCACCGGGTGTGTGAAATACGGCACATAGTTGGTGATCATGCCCTCCACCTTTGCGGAGCTCTTGCCCGTGGTGATCCCGAACTGATCGATCCATACGGTGTCCTTGTTGAAACGCATGGCCATGTTTACGTTGTTGAACTTAAGCCTTCGCGGAACGATGGTAAACGAACCGTCCTTGATGGTCGAGTGGCCTTCGAGAAGTCCGGTATAGCTGCCGGTCTCCTGATCGAAGTATTCGTTCAGCTTCCCTTTGTAATGAAACTCCGAAACAAATTGCCCTCCGGTAAACCGGATGCTGGTTGTGTCGACCTCACGATTCAGCTGGGGCAATGTGACGCTGTGCTTCGAAAATACTTCCAGTGAAAGGTTATCGAAGTTCGAAAGAATGGCTTTGGCTTCGAAGGGCAGCTCATCGATCTTTCCTTTAATACCGTTCAGGCGGACTGCGGAATTTGCGTTGGTGAAAGGCTTAAGGGAATCATTGTGATTCGTCATCAAGCCGGTCAGAGAAAGGTCGGTAATGGTGACGACTTTACTTTTGAAAACATTCTCTTTCAGGTCAAACTTCACCTCTACCGAGGGCTGTGAGTCGGGCTTCATGGGCGCTTCGAGATACACATGGATCGAGAATGGCCTTTCGACCGACAGTTGTGAAAGATTTTCGGCGATCGTTTCCGGTATCACCGACAGGCCTTCCTTGTAGCCGACGCTGGGTGATGAAACCTCGAGTGTAATGTTCCGCGCAGAGAAGTCGAACACACCGCTGATATCGAACTCTGCTTCATTCAGCGACACTTTCGAAGGATGGAGTCGCAGCTTTGACGAATCGGGAATAAAATCAAAAGCTACCGACAGATTCGTCGCTTTGTCTTTCAAAAAACTTCCCCTCGTCGGGTTGAACATGAGTCGTTCGAAGTCGACAGCGCCGTCCATCCTGCATGCGATGATCGAGTCGTGGTGATTGACCTGGCTGGTGACGTCTTTCAAAAGAAAGCCTATGAATTTATTCCGGAGAGAATCATGATAGGTGAACCTGACGTTGCGGAACTCGATCTGCTCTTTTGTTAGACGAAAGGCGCGTGTAGAGTCGGATGTTGCAACGCTGTCTTTCCTTTTGAAAACGTCCAGGTTTGAATAACCCTCCTTTGTTCTGAAAATAAAGAATTCGCCATCGATGATCCGTATGCTCCGGAATTCGATCTCTTTAAAGAAAAGTTTATACGTAAGTACGTTGACCAGGATGGTTTTCGTGTGGAGAAAGTCTTTGTCGCCCGGGCGGGCAGACGGGTCTTTAATGAATACGTCTTCGAGCTTGACGGTGAAATTGGGGAACTCGGAGAACAAAGTAATGTCGGCGTCACCGATTGTTATTTCGGCCCGAACGGCGGACTTAAGCTGGCTGCTGACTTCGGCAAGGATTTCTTTCTTGTAGAAATAAACCAACGCGAGTCCGATCAAGAAAAGAAGAAGGACAAAACCAAAAAAGACAAAAATTCTCCTGACCCACTTCATCTTCATTAAAGATAAAGAAATCGTCGTTCATTAACCGTTTAGAGAAAGTACAACCACATTCTCCACGTGCACCGTATGGGGAAACATGTCCACAGGCTGAACGCGGGTGATCTGGTATTTTTCGGAAAGGATGGCGAGATCACGCGCCTGGGTCGCCGGGTTGCAGCTCACGTAAACGATACGCTTCGGCGATGCCTTCAACAACATCCGTGTCACATTCTCATGCATCCCGGCCCGGGGCGGGTCTGTTATCACTACATCCGGCCGTCCATGAGTGTCCAGGAAAGTATCGTCCAGAAGGTCCTTGATATCGCCCGCAAAAAAATCCGTGTTATTCAAACCGTTCAGCTTCGAGTTCACCTTCGCATCCTCTACGGCCGCCGCAACATACTCCAGACCGACAACCTTCCCGGCGTTCGCGGCAATAAAGCACGCTATCGTTCCTGTACCCGTGTAAAGATCATACACCGTTTCGTTGCCCGTCAATGCAGCAAACTCCCATGCCACTTGGTAAAGTCTCTGTGCCTGCCTCGAGTTGGTCTGGTAAAATGACTTTGGCCCCACTCTGAATTGCAGCTCACCGGTTTTGTCGGGCTTGATCATCTTCTCGGTGATGTACGGATTGCCTTTCCAGCACTGGACGTCGAGATCGCCAAACGTATCATTCCTTTTGCCATTAATAATAAACTGGAATGACGTGATCTGAGGAAACAGCCTTTCAAGCTCTTCCAGGATCTTTCCGGTCCACTCCATCTTGTCGTAGGTGACTTGCAGGATGATCATGACTTCACCTGTGGTTGTTGTCCGGATCGTGAGTGTTCTCAAAAATCCGATCTGCTTCCTGAGATCGAAGAACGGTATCGACTCGCGAACGCAAACATCTCTCACGGCAAGCCGGATAGCATTCGAAGGATCGGACTGCAGATGACACTCCTTCACATCGAACACCTTATCGTACATGCGTGGAATGTGATAACCCAATGCCGGTTCACCGAAAGCCATTCCGCTGGTGAGCTCATCTTTGGTAAGCCACCGATTGGCCGAAAATGTGAAGTCGAGCTTATTCCGGTAGTGGCGGATCTGTTCGGAACCGAGAATATTATTGACTTCGGGGAGCGTGGGACCATCGACGGGGTCGCGGCTTAAAGCCGGGACAAGCGTCAACCCACCCAAGCGCTCAAGATTATCGACCACCTGGCGATGTTTGTAGCTCAACTGCGCAGCATAGTCGATGTGTTGCCACGAACAGCCGCCGCAGGTTCCGAAATGGATACAAAACGGAGTGACCCTCGAGGGCGAAACCTGGGTGATCTTTGAAACCTTTCCTTCGAGGAATTGCTTTTTGATCTTCGTGAGCGAGACGTCTACGGTGTCACCAGGCGCACCGCCGTCGATAAATATCACTTGTCCGTCGATGCGGGCAACGCACTTCCCTTCGGCAGCCATGCTGTCGATCACAATTCCCTCGATTACGTCGCCTTTTTTCATAAAAAGATCGCAAATTAAGGAATAATGGGGGGTTTCTGCGACAATTGGCTTTTGCTATATTTCCTGTCCCTTACTGTGTTGAGTGATGACTGAATGATGAAGAGGCTAACTTTTGCTTTACTCTTACTTGTTTCCACATCCCTCTCCGCCTCGCATATCGTCGGCGGCGAGATCGAACTGCTTCACATTGAAGGATTTCGTTACCGGCTGAATCTCATTTACTACTTCGACGTTGCCCGCAATCCCAACCGGAATATCCAGGCGGAAGAGCCGAGCATCCAGATGTACATCTTTCGGAAGTCCGACAGCCAACAGATGCGTAGCGTCACGCTGCTATGGCTGAATAAAAACAGGGTTCCTTACACGCAGCCTTCGTGCTCCAACGGCGAGATCGTGAGCGACAAGATCGTTTACACGACGACGATAGATCTGCCCGCCGCACAATACAGCGACCCGCAGGGGTATTACGTAACGTGGGCACGCTGCTGCCGCAATTATACTATACTCAATATCTTCAGTCAGGATCCGACACATAACGGGAATGCTATTGGCGCAGGACAAACTTTCTATCTCGAGTTTCCTCCCGTTACGGTCAACAACGAGCCTTTCGTTAATTCGTCGCCGAGAAATTTTCCCGCGCTGAATGATTATGCGTGCCCGACGAAACCGTATTATGTAGACTTCGCCGGTATCGACGACGACGGCGACTCCCTGGTATACACACTGGTCACGCCGCTCAGTACAGTCACCGTAACACCCGTTCCGCCTCCAACACCAAGCCCCTACCCGCTCATTCAATGGTTGCCGGGCTTCGGCCTTGACCAGATCGTGAACGGAGCGCCGAAAGAAACCAACTACCCCGACCTCAACATCAGCACGGAAGGTTTCCTTCGGGTCACTCCACGGTCACAAGGTCTTTATGTTTTCGCTGTGAAAGTCGAAGAGTTCAGGAACAACGTCAAGATCGGCGAGGTTCGTCGCGACTTCCAGATGCTGGTAACGGACTGCAGAATATCTGCACCCCCGGTGATCACCGGAAAGCAACTTACGAGTGGATCATTTAAACCCGGTAGCCTGAGCGTGAGCTTCAACAATACGGTAACAGACGAAGATCGTTGCATAGTCGTGAGTGTGTCGGACCCGGACGCCAATCGTGAGACCGACAACTTCGAAGAGTTCATTCAGTTGAAGATCGTCCCGCTGAATTTCAAGAACAAAACCCTCGCATCGATGTTGCCCGAACAAAGCACGGGTATCATTCACGGTAACGGCACGATCGAATTCAACATCTGCTTCCCGGTATGTCCGTTCTTCGAAGGAGGACCATACCAGATCGGCGTGATCGCGTTCGACGACGCCTGTGCATTGCCGTTATCCGATACGCTGAAAGTCGAAGTCGACGTTGAGAAACCTCACAACGAGCGGGCGAAATTCGTTACGCCAACCGAAGTCACCGCGACGCTCAACGAAGGTGACAAGATGATCTGGCCGTTCGAAGCACATGATGCCGAAGGTGAAGAGTTGCTGTTCCTGGCGCTGACCAATGGCTTCTCATTGTCGAAGTCGGGCATGAAAACAGAGGTCTCTTTTAATGAAAACGGAATACTGAAAGGCGATCTGACCTGGGATGCCTTATGCGATCAATATGATTTCACAAAGCGAACGAGCTTCACGCTGCGGCTCCTGGTCGACGACGTCGATCAATGCGACCTCAACGATCCCGACACGGCTACGTATCATCTGAACGTAACGCTCCCGGGCAACGCCGACCCCATCATCGATACGGACCTGACGGTCAATCCAGCCGAAACGGTGATCGACGGCATCGAAAAACGGATCTTCGATGGATTGACGTTCACCGTCACAGGCAAAGACCTCGTCGACAACGACCTGGTCACGGTGAGAGCTATCGGAGATGGATTCTCTACTTCGCAATACGGAATGTCATTTCCCAAAACGAGTGCAAATGGGACAGTGAGCTCCGTCTTCCGGTGGGATCTTAATTGTGACAAATTCAATCTCGACGAACGCAGTGAGTTCAACATAGGTTTCGTCGCTATCGACAGCACCAGCAAATGCAGGGTCCGCCAAATAGATTCGTTGGTTGTAAAGGTGAAAGTTCTCAAGCCTTTAAATTCGCCGCCCCAGCTTTCGATCACGAACCTAAGTGCCGGCGTGACCTATAACAACGGCAACGCTGTCGTGGCGCCAGGTCAACAACTGAATCTCCGGTTCGATGTCAGCGACAGCGATGCATCGCCCGTTGACCAGCTGACGCTGAGCGTGATCGACACCGGCGGTGACGTCACGCCGGATGGATGGACGTTTGACCCGGTGACAGGACCAAGTGTGCTTTCGTCAGCCTTCACATGGGGACCTCAATGTTCGATATTTACGGATAACGCCCTGGAGAATGATTTTTATTTCGAGTTCCGTTACTCCGACGATCGATGTATGACCGCCGTGGCCGACACCATCCGGGTGAATGTAAAAGTCAAGGATATCGATAACCTGAGCTTCGACGCAGATCCGGCGAATGTCTTCACTCCGAACAACGACGGGTTCAATGATTACTATTCCATGGAACGGCGCGATGAGTCGGGCAACCTGGTCAGCGTCCTTCCCCCCGACAATTGCCGCGGTGTGTTTCAGACTGTCCGCATTTATAACCGGTGGGGTCGGACCGTCTTCACCAGCACCGACAGGAATTTCCGATGGCTTGGATTGAATGAAGCCGCCGGAGTTTATTTCTATCACGTGGTTTATACCAACAAGGACTTTAAAGGCACGGTCTCGCTGCGCGATTGACCGGAAACCATATTTCCGGCATTGTTTATGCCCGAAAATTTGCCAGCTCATGGACGAATACGACTACGAAAGAACTGCTGCCAAAGAATTGAAGACCTGGAAAAGGGCCATGCAGCGAAAACAACCCCTGCTGGGAGTGATTGCACGCCAGGTCCAGTCCCGTATCAACCGCGCAATTCCCGACAAGGTCCACGAGGCGATAACTTCGGCCATCAAACAGATGACAAGAGCCGTATGCTTCGGGGCAGAATTCACCACGTCACGGGTTCTTCAGTCAACATCGCTCCAGGAGCGCGAAACAAAAATCGACTCCAAAATAAAGTTATACTCGCGGACGGCTGCTGTCGAAGGAGCCGTGACAGGCGGCGCGGGCATCCTGCTTGGCTTGGCGGACTTCCCTCTGTGGCTCACCGTTAAAATGAAAATGCTCTTCGATATCGCCGCACTGTATGGTCACGATGTGAAAGACTTTCGCGAACGGATCTACCTGTTGTACATTTTCGAAGCCACATTCTCGAAACAAGGGCGGCGTCGCGAGATATTCCCGATATTCAGGGACTGGGACCAGTACGCGAAAGCTCTTCCCGACGATATCGACAAGTTCGACTGGAAAACTTTCCAGCAGGAGTATCGCGATTACATCGATCTTGCGAAGTTGTTGCAGCTCGTTCCCGGCATAGGCGCCCCGATCGGCGCTATTGTCAACCTGCGGCTGACGAACAAGTTGGGCAGGATGGCAAAAAATGCATACCGCCTGAGGCGTCCCGAACTAACGGTTTGAAAAAAATTCACTAGACTTATCGGCTTCTACCTGACTGCACATGGATCAGCCGCTAGCTTCATTCGAAGTAAAAGAGAAATATTTGCTGGTGATCGGCCACGGTAAACGAGATAATCTTAAGACCATGGCCGAAGCCGCGGCAATGATTGTTCAAAAAGCCATCGAAGTAAATAGAAGGTTCATGCTCGTCGATTACCGGCGCCTCGAGATCGAACTTCACATGAGCGAAGCGTTCAATATTGTAAAAGGCTACGAAAGCCATCAGCCTGAACTGAAGAACATCACCGTAGCGGCGGTGTTCGACAGTAAAGGCCTTGACTTCGGAAACTACTGGAAGGACATCAGCACGAAACGGGGATTCCGTATCGAGATATTCGACGACATAGATCTCGCGGAACAGTGGTTACTCAAACAAGTAAAGTGATCCCACCGGTTTCCAGGGCTTCGATCTCCTTCACGGCATTTCCCGCAATTCCCCGCACGTCGCCGTAAAGTCCGGCGGTATTCTCGACCACCTGCATGATCTGTTTCTCTCGTCGTGCCCAACGGCTGTAGGTCTGCGTCTTTTCTTTGTTCAGGTCATCCTGCATTTGCCGGAAGGCCTCGACAATCGCTTCGATCTTCTGACGGAATTCGATATCGGTAAGATAATTATAGAGCATCTTCATCTTGTCGCCCTTATTCTCCTGCGCGATCCTGACTTCTCCCACGCGGCACAGCGATTCCCTGAAGAGGGCGGCCAGCGCCTTGAACTCTGCGAACGTACAGATCCAAACGCCGTCGCGAAGACCGAAGTGCGCCATGTCGGCGGGAAGGACTTCGGTAACGATCACACCGATATCGGCTTGTGTGAGACGCATGTCTTCCTTGAGCTTCGACGTCCAGTCGTTGCCGAAGGTCTTCGTGCGTTTGCTTTCATAGAGTATCCGGCCGCATAAGTTCCCGAAAGAATCTTTTACGTGATGAACGCAATCGCCGCCGCGTTTACCTTTCGCGACCTCCTCTACCTGGTCGCGAAGAAAAGTATGTTTCAGATGCTCTTCGAGGGCCAGCTCTTGCACTTCGCCCTGTGCCTGCATGCTGCCTTGCTCGGCACGGCGTTTCATTTCGTTGATGAGCTTCGACTGGTCGTCGAGCTTCTTCTGGGCTTCGGCCAGCTTCATGCGCTCTTCCTGCCGGGCTTTTTCGATGCCGTCGTTCATGTGCTTCCTATGGAGAAGATTGAGTCGTTCTTTCTCGCGATCGAGCTCCATTTGTTTTTCGCGTACTTCGAGATTTGCTTTCTCCCGTGCGGTCCGGTCGGCTTCCTCTTTCATCACCTTTTCACGCTCGAGCAGCCGCTTACGCATCTCGATCTCCATTTTCTCTTCCCGTTGATTCACAACGCTTTCTCTTTCTTCGAATGCGATGGACTGTTCGTTCAATTTCCCCGCAAACTCTTTCTCCAGCTGGATACGGATGTCGTGTTCCAGCGCCACCTCGGGGGAAAACTTATTTCCGCAATGGGGGCATTTCACTGTTGTAGCCATAATCGTGTCCGTTATTTTGAAAGTGAAGAAGCGGCAACAATTTGACAACTAGTGTCAAAAGACGAATTTTGCCGTATGCCAGTCAGAAAGAAGGCCAAACGTTCCGGATCAATCATTCCGCAAACCAAGCTCCTCCGCCTGTTCCAGATCATTTCTGTTTTGAAAACCGGCCGCTGGACTATCCGGAGTCTCGCACAACGATTCGACACCAGTGAACGAACGATCTACCGGTATATCAATCTCCTGGAGGAAGTGGAGCTGTTGATCGAAAAAGATTTCGACGGAAAGTATTTTATACACAGCTCCGAAGACGAGCTCGGCGCCGCGGAGTTCACCATCGAAGAGATGAAGCTGATCAAAAAACTCATCCAGACCGAAGTAGACAACAATCCTCTTAAGGCGCTCCTGCTGAAAAAACTTTCGTTGAACTCAGAGCTCGACAAAGTTCCGAACTTGATCGTCCACGCACGACGCGGCAAGCTCGTCGAACAGATCGCACAGGCCATGAAGGACAAAAAGCAACTCGTACTCCACAGCTATCATTCGGCAAACAGCAGTGAGATCACCGACAGGCTTGTGGAACCCATCGCGTTCGGTGACAATTACCAGACCGTCATCGCCCTCGATACCAAAGACAAACAGACCAAGCAATTCAAGATCGACCGGATCGGTGAGATCGCCGACGTCGGGAAGACGTTCGAATACGAGCAGCTTCACCAAAAAACGACCACCGACATTTTTGGTATGACAGGCGGTAAAAGTACCTGGGTAACGCTCGACCTCCGGATGCGGTCCTACCTTTTGTTGCGCGAAGAACATCCCCTTTCGATACCCTACATCGAGAAGAAAGAGGAAGGTTATTATCAATTTCACGGACCAGTGAACAATTTTGACGGCATCGGACGATTCGTGCTGGGACTTGTCGATGAAACGAACATCGTTGGCCCCGCAGACTTTAAGAAATACCTGAAAGATAAAATTGCACAAAGTAAGATCGGTTCGTAACTTTTGCTCCTTACTGAAGTATCTCCTGCACCTTATGACAAACCGACTCCTGTTAATACTCTGCATTGTGACATTGATCTCATGCGGAGAAAAGAAACCTCAATCCCGCTTATCATCCGACGGCTCCGACCTGAAAGTGGGCGAAGTGGTTGGCCGTAGAACACTGGCGTTGCATACTACCGACAGCTTTAAACTGAATTTAGGAGCAAAGGCATTCGTGTATGGCTATGCCGATCAGCACGACGTCGATGTTGTGGTTCGCATATTCGGACCCGACCATGCGAAGATGGCCGAGTTCGACGGTCCGGCGCGAGGCCCTGAGTCGTTTAAGTTTACGACAGCAGTTGAAGGCGTTCATACGATAGCCATATCGCCGTTTGAAAATCTCGAGGGCGAATATTCTGTCGTGGTGAGTGGCGCGGAAGCGGTGGCGACCGATCCCGAAGGTCGTGTAGACCAGGTGGTGCGGGCCGCAGCGGACGGTGATCAAAAAGCCCCCGGTGTTGCGATAGCCGTTCAGCGCGACGGCAAGCTCATTTACGACAAAGGTTTCGGTTATGCCGACCTCGAACAGAATGCCAAGATCACTCCTACGACAATTTTCCACATAGCCTCGGTATCGAAACAGTTCACGGCATTCGCGATCGCAATGCTTGCCGACCAGGGAAAGCTTTCGCTCGATGACGACATCAGGAAATATCTTCCGGAGATGCATGACTTCGGAACACCGATCACCATTCGTCAACTTGGCCACCATACCAGCGGCCTCCGCGATCAGTGGAGCCTCCTGATGATGGCAGGCTGGAGATTAGACGACGTGATCACGTACAATCATATACTGAAGGTGGCGAGTAAACAGACGGAGCTGAACTTCAAACCCGGCGACGAACATGTATACTGCAACACCGGCTTCACGCTGATGGCAGAGATCGTACACAGGGTGACAAAAGAATCCTTCTCAGTTTGGTGCGGGAAGAACATTTTCGATCCACTCGGCATGAAGAACACACTGTTCTACGATGATCATGAACGTGTCGTCGAGAACCGCGCTTACTCTTATCATCGCGGTTCGAACGGATATCAGAAGAGCGTATTGAGCTATGCAAATGCCGGCGCAACGAGTCTGTTTACAACCGTGGAAGATCTTAGCCTATGGGCACAGAATTTTGAGAAGATGACCGTCGGCAATCAGAATATAATGAACACGATGGAACACAAGTTCGTATTGAATAACGGTGATAGTATCGATTATGCATTCGGACAAGCGGTAAATAAATACAAAGGGCTAAAGGCTGTCTCTCATGGAGGCGCTGACGCCGGCTATCGCTCATTTTTTATACGATTCCCCGAGCAGCACTTTTCGATAGCCGTATTCAGTAACAACGCGTCGTTCCCCGTAGGAGGCCTCGCATTCGAGCTCGCAGACCTTTATCTCGAAAAGGAATTCAAGCCGGAGCAGCCACCCCAGGAAACGCCTCCGCCATCTAACAATAACAATCAGTCGGATGAAACGCCTTTCGATCCGAAGTCTGTCAACTTAAGCGACTACACAGGATTCTTTTACAGCCCTGAGCTTGATACCCGCTACGAATTCGTGGTGGTGAACGACACACTTGTGTCGCATCACCAACGTCACGATAACTGGAAGCTCCGTGGCACGAAAGTCGATCAGTTCAATATTAACATACTCGGCACCCTTGACTTCTACCGCGAGAAAGGTAAAGTTGCGGGTTTCCGCGCATCCAACGGACGCGTAAGAAACCTGAAATTCGTCAAGCAATAAACGGGTTCACCAGCTCCTTCGCCCGCTTGTAGATCTTATGCCGCTCTTCGTTCTCCAGGCTGCCGGAAAGCGTCTGGTCGACAATGTTCTTGTATTGAGTGATATCCTTATACATGCTCACGATATAGTCGACTCCGCCCAGGATCAGCGGGGCGGATGCCTTGTTCAGAAACTCTTTCCACAGCGTCCGGTCTACTTCTTTGAGATACATTGAGATGTTCTCTTTGTCGTCTGGCTGACCGGAGCCCATACCGTGATAGTTTGCTCCTCCGCCTGCGCCGCTGCTACCGGTACGAAAAAGATTCTGTCCGTTCTTCTCTTCCAGGTGAACAACGTCTTCGATACCGTTGGGCAGTTCGCTTACTTCAATTTGTGTAAACCCCGACTGGTCGCCGCGAAAGAACTTCGCCTGCTTCTTGCTGAGGATGAGTACGAAGAAAAAGCTTTGAGAATTGACGGACCGTTCGTGTCCGCTCGTTTCTCTTTTTATTTCGTTGGCATCAGTGATGGTAGTGGCAACAGAGCGTCTGCGACTGTCGGGCTGACTGCGGTCGCGGCCCTTGTCTTCATTTCGATTGTGGTGACGTGTGTGTATGCCCGGGATCTCAAGGTTCTGGTCATCACCTATCTGGTATTCGTCTTCTATTTTTACTTGTTTCTCCAGTTGGCCGGCATCCTTTTCGTGAGTGCCGATCCCTTTCTTATGTCCCGTACCAGAAGGCTTGCCTTTGGTCGGATGAAAACTTCCCTCTTTGTCCTTTCCCATAGTGATTACATTTTGATTGGCGATGGACAATTAGCATACCAGAATGTTTCTAATATAAAACGCCGGAAGCACCGAAATTTTTCATTAAACTCGCTTTATGCACTTGATGAAAAGTTTGTTCGTAGCGGTTTCATTTTTGCTTGCGGCAATTCCCGCCGTATCACAGAAGTCTCGTTTCAAAGTGGTCGCGTTTTACTCGGCCAATGGTGAAATGGATCACGTCAATTTTGCGAAGGATGCATTGTATTTTTTTGGACAGACTGCACTCGACCAGCAATTTACTTTTGACGTTACAACAGACTGGTCGAATCTGAAAGACGACTATTTGTCAAATTACAATGTGGTGATGGTTGAATGATTTCCCAAAGAACGATAATCAGCGTGAGGCGTTCGAGCGATTCATCAATCGCGGCGGAGCATGGTACGGGTGTCATGTCTCGGCATTCAATCTACCCGATTCCAAATGGAAGTGGTTCAACACATTTCTTGGTGGAGCATATTTCAAAACCAACAACTGGCCACCGCTTCCCGCCAAAGTTATTGTGGAGACCAAAAATCACCCTGTGACGAAGCGGCTTCCGTCAAGCTACGTCTCCCCGACGGGCGAATGGTACCAGTGGGAACCTAGCCCACGCGCCAATAAGGATGTGAAGGTGCTGGTATCGATCGCACCCGAGAGCTATCCTCTGGGTGTGAAGACCGTGATACAAGGTGGCGACACTCCTGTCGTGTGGACGAACACCAGGTACAAGATGCTTTACATGAACATGGGCCACAGCAACAAGATCTTTTCCAGTGAGGAACAGAACATGATGATCACTGATGCGATCCTTTGGTTGGGTGGTGTAAAACGAATCGATCCATGAAGACGATCGTTTGCCTGTTGATGCTCCTGGTTGCAACAGATCCGGTGTTCGCACAAAACCCTGACTTCAAGGTGCTGGCTTTCTACGGCGACGATTTCGGTCACGAAGACCATAAATACGTCACGCATGGCCTTTGGAAGTTCTTCACCTCCCTGAGCATCAAGGAAAACTTCACAATCGAAGCTACTTCCGACCTTTCAAACATGAATGATATTTTTATGAAGGATTACCAGGTGGTGATGTGGATCAATATTCGTCCTCATAACAAGATCCAACGCGAAGCTTTCAAAAGATACATGGAGAATGGTGGCGGGTGGATCGGCTTTCACCAGGTTTGGCTGCATGAAAGAGGCGACAGCTGGCCATGGTACGAGAAATTTATCGGTACGCGCGGATATCGTATCAGCCGCCCCTCGCTACCGGCCCGTTTAGCAGTCGACGATAAAACGCATCCTGTCGTTCAAAACATTCCGGCTTACATCTCATCGCCCCCCGATGAATGGATCCAGTGGAACCCCAGCCCCCGTGACGCCGAAGACATCAAGATCCTCATGACACTAGACCCTATGAATTACCCGTTGGGCATTAGCACCATCCTGATAGGCGGAGATACACCCGTCGTTTGGACAAATACGAGCTTCAACATGGTCTATATCGATATGGGTCACGATAGCGTGTCGGTGACCGATCACTTGCAGAACCGGGTATTTAAGAATGCACTGATGTGGGTGGGAAGGAAAAACACGACCGCAACCAATACGGTGGATACACTAACGAACACCAACCCGGTGGAAGGACCGGAAATGATCACGGTGCACGGAGGAACTTTCACAATGGGTGAGGACTCCGGTGACAAGGATACTAAACCCGCGCATCGCGTATCGCTTTCCGATTTCAACATCGCTAAAACGGAGACCACCATCGCCCAGTGGCGGAAGTTTTGTTTGGCAACAGGAAGGAAGATGCCCGAAGAAACCTCGTTTGAGCAAACCGACCAGCACCCGGTTGTTAACGTAAGCTGGGACCATGCCATGGCTTATTGCCAATGGTTAAGCGACGTGACAGGAAAACATTACAGGCTGCCGACCGAAGCAGAGTGGGAGTTTGCAGCTAAAGGCGGCGTGGAGAGCAGAGGTTTTCCATACAGCGGCAGCAACAATCCGGACAGTGTCGCGTGGCTGGCCGGTAAGAGTTCCGGTACGATGCCCGTTGGTCAGAAAGCTCCTAATGAGTTGGGTCTATACGACATGACAGGCAATGTGTGGGAGTGGTGCAGCGATTGGTATGGAGCTGAGTATTATAAAGTGAGTGAAAAAGAAAATCCCGGAGGTCCGAAATCAGGACAGTTTTATACGTTGAGAGGTGGGGCTTGGGATATTGGACTTCGAAATAACAGGGTAGTTTATAGAAATCCGTTGGCTCCGATGTCGAGGAATCATAACAAAGGATTTAGGGTTGTGTGCACCGAATAGTTTCGCTACTCGTAAGATGTTCGGTGTTCCCCTTAATCGTTGTTCGTTGTTCGCGGCTAAGAGTTATTCGTTAGTCGTTAGTCGCGGCTATTTAGATCGGTTGTATTTCTTCGTGATCTCAAGGACTTTTTGAATAGGCAAGGCGTCGACCCTCCTGGTGCCGCCGTGGCTGGTCAGGGTTTGGGCGGCGAAGAGAGAGTTGATGATTGCTTCTTCGGTGGCTTCGATGGTGGCCATGAAGAGGGGTGTCATGGCGTCGTTGGCCAGGACTTCACTTTTGTAGGTTGTGGGAGAGTCGTTGTTTCCGTTGATCAGGTTTTCTTTCGCGACGGATAGTGCGATAACATAGTCGCCGCTTCCATTGGCGGCAATACCGCCCGTCTTCGCCAAGCCGATGATGGCACGCTTCGCCATTCGTTCCAGGTTCCGTGAGTCGATCGGTGCATCGGTGATCACGACGATCATACAGGACCCATCGGATTTTTCGATAGCATCCCGGTAAGGATACATGCTGAGCTCCTTACCGATAGGAACTCCGGCGATCTCCAGTGTTCCTCCGAAATTGGTTTGTACCAGCACACCGACTGTGTAACCTCCGAGTGACTTCGGCAACACGCGCGACGATGTACCGATACCACCCTTGAATCCGAAGCATCTCGTCCCGGTTCCCGCACCGACATTACCCTCGGCAACCGGTCCTGACGAAGCATTCCTGATTGCATCCAGAACATGTTGCTGCTTCACATGTCTTCCGCGGATATCATTCAGATAACTGTCATTCGTCTCACCCACGATCGTGTTTACCGACCTGACGTCCTCGTTGCCCGGCAGGTTAAGCGTGTAACTGATGAGCGCCTCGCTGGCGGCGGGCACACTGAGTGTGTTGGTCAGGATAACAGGTGTCTCGATGTTCCCAAGCTCTTTCACCTGGCTGTATCCCGTAAGTTTTCCGAAGCCGTTTCCGATATAGATCGCAGCCGGTATCTTTTCGCGAAAAATGTTGCCGCCGTGAGGGACAATGGCAGTGACGCCGGTGCGTATGCTGTCGCCAATAATTAAAGTGGTATGACCGACTTTGACCCCGGCGACATCGGTAATGGAGTTTGTTTTGCCCGTGGGCAAAAGGCCGATGATGATGTTGTGGTCGCGAAGGCGGTTCTGAGCATGAAGATGGCAGGCTAGTAAGAGCAGAACCGCTGTTATGAAACGCTTCATTTTTCCGAATATCAGCATAAAATATCTTAACCCGGTTTAATGGGAACTGCCTTTTCCCGCCCAACCTCCCCTATTTTCCATAAGCGGGTGAACTCCCATCGTTTTATTCTCGTTGTTGCTTAATAATTAAACGAGCCTAACAATGCAACATATATTGCTTTTCCTTGGTGGTGTTGGATTCCAGGAGATCCTGTTGATCGGTATGGTCGTGCTAGTGCTCTTTGGTGCGAAGAAGATCCCCGAATTCATGAAGGGCCTGGGTAAAGGCATAAAAGAGTTCAAAGAAGGGATCAACGACCTCAAGTCAGACGTCGAAAAAGACCTCGACGACAAAAAGTAAGATCCCGTTGTTGGATGACTGGCTTTGGACCGCCGCTTCATCACAAGAGATCGTAACACCAATAGCGTATTTGGAACTCGCAAAAAGATATCACTAGCGGGGGTTTCATCCGGCTTTTCGCCCGATTCAGTCGAAAAAAGCATGGCATAGGTACAACTTTTTCCTACCTATGTTCATCGTCTAATTTATCGACTAAACCCGGTCTCCTATGCTACGCAACTATCTTGTCATCGGATTCAGAAACCTGCTCAAAAACAAGCTTTTCTCAGTCATCAACGTCAGTGGGATGGCGATCAGCGCCGCCTGCTTCCTCATCATAGGACTGTTCGTCATCGACGAGCTTAAGTACGATAAACACATCGAAGACGTATCGCTCAAATACCGCGTGTACAACGAGCACTTCAACGACGATGGCAGCGTGACGCAGGGCGCTATGGTGCCCCCGGCCATCGCCCCTACTCTTAAGACCGATTACCCGGAAGTAGATTACACTTTTCGTTATCTCAACCTGAACGGCAAGCTCCTGTTCCAGGTCGGCGACACCAAAGCCACCGAAGAAGGCGGCGGATATGGCGAATCCACTATGTTCGATATGTTCAGTCTTCGGCTAGTCGAGGGCGACCGCGCGAGCATTCTTACCCAGCCTGGCACGATCGCCCTTTCACAAACACTCGCACGAAAATATTTCGGTGATCAACCTGCGCTTGGAAAAACCATGAGGATCGGAACACAGGACGCAACGGTCGCAGGTGTGTACGAAGATTTTTCTGCGCATTCGCACCTGCACATCAACTTCGTTATGCGTCTCGAGGACCTGAGCGGAGCGATTGGCAAACGCATGCAAAGCTGGGGTTGGAACCAGTTCCACACGTACATAAAACTGAAGCCCGGGTCCGACGGCACTGCGTTGGAAAACAAACTGCCTGCCTTCGCGGAAAGACACGCATGGCCTGTCACGAAACCCGATGGAGGCTATTACATCCCCCACCTCATGGCTGTCGATAAGATCCATCTCAACGCTTCGAATCAACAGTGGGACATTGCCGACCGCGGTAACTCACAAACCGTGTACATCCTTTCTGCAACGGCTATCTTCATTCTCCTTATCGCCATACTGAACTTCATCAACCTGTCGACATCGAGGGCAATGAACCGTATGAAGGAAGTGGGTGTGCGCAAATCTATCGGTGCCCTGCGCACTCAGCTGATCAAACAATTCATGAGTGAATCGGTGATTGTAGCAATGGTCTCTTTGCTCATTGGTGTCGTCCTTGTTCAGCTGACATTGCCATCTCTTAACTCTTTTACGGAAAAACATATTCCACTCACGGTCTTCCTTAATCCCATGACGGCGCTTGGTATCGTTGGCTTTGCGCTGATGGTGGGTGTGGCAGCGGGGGCTTATCCCGCCCTTTATATTTCTTCTTTCAAACCGTCACAGATACTGTCGGGAAAACAGTCTGCCGGATCCGGGAAAAACATCCTCCGCAAGAGTCTTGTCACTGTTCAGTTCATACTTTCATTTTTCATGATCATCGCGGCCATTGTCGTGTCCGATCAACTTCAGTACATGCAGACGAAAGACATGGGTTTCGATAAGGACAACGTTGTGGTGATCCCGATGAGAGGCGCCGTTGCAAAGAACCTCGACGCAGCCAAGAACGAGCTCATCAATCACCCGAATATCATCAGCGGCTCCCTGGGTTACGGACTACCAGGGCAGGCATTTGCCGGCGACGCATTCCGGGATGTAGAAACCGGCAAGGAGTGGCATATCAACTTACTTACGGTTGATCATGATTATGTGAAGACCCTCGGACTGACGATCATCGCCGGGCGTGATTTCTCGAAAGACCGCCCCAGCGACGAGCAGGATGCATTTATTATCAGTGAAGCTGGCGCAAAAATGCTCGGCCATACCGATGTCAGCAAAGCCCTCGGTCATAAGATCTCCTGGAACAAGTGGGATGACAGTGACACACAAAAAGAAGGAACGATCGTGGGTGTGGTCAAAGACATTCACCTCAACAGCCTTCATCAGGCCGTGAGTCCGGTCTTGTTGCAAATATGGCCCGACGCCTACAACACACTATCGGTAAGAGTAAAAGGGGATGACATACCCGCAACGATCGCTCATCTCGAGAACACCTGGAAAAAACTCGAATCCAGCTGGCCATTCGAGTATAAGTTCCTCGATTCCAACTTCGACAAGCTCTACAAATCCGAAACCAAGCTTGCCACTCTGTTCACCTTCTTTACAGGCTTCGCGATCTTCGTAGCATGCCTGGGGCTGTTCGGATTGGTCGTTTACAGCACTACGCAACGATTCAAAGAGATCAGCATCCGCAAAGTACTCGGAGCAAAAGAATCGCAGCTCGTTGTTGAATTAGGAAAAACCTATGTGTTGCTGATTTGTATCGCCTTCGTCGTGGCGATCCCATTCAGTTACTACGCCGCCAGCCAGTGGCTACAAACGTTCCCCTACCGGACCGAGGTTACGGCAGCCCTGTTTGTGAAGGCAGCGATCGGAATAATAGGTATTTCGATGATCACGGTAGGAATTCAATCGCTTAAGGCAGCAAGGCAGAATCCGGTGAATGCATTGAAAGAGCAATAATTTCTCACGGAAAACACGGAAAGCACGGAAAAATGCAGAGGACATTCACCGAACTGCAGCGGTTTGCGTTGCTGAAGCTTACACGGCCGGGGCACGAGAACAGGAATTTCCCGCGTGCGGTAACGGAATTCCGCGAGCGAGAGCTTCTACAGATAATTTGATTACACGACGTCTTCGGGCCGGTTCATGTTGTAAAACACTTTCGGATCTGGCGGCGCGATAAGGCAGACATCATTCGTCGAAAGAAAGTCACGCGGACTGATGTGTCCGGTTTCCGCAAATCTTGTCAATGGAAAAAAGGCTGCCGGTTCCCAAATTGTAAGTAGCGGTTCGGGAAGCCCGGTGTCGTTGTTGTAAAAACAGGTGGCGAGCTTGTTTGGATCGCGGGCTGCGACGAGGAACTGTAACACGGTTCGATCGACGTACGGCATGTCGACCGCAACTGCAAGCCATGATTTACCGGGTGTATGTTTGAACGCACTCAGTACGCCATTCAACGGACTGTCGATATCGAAGCTATCGTTTATGCAGTTGAAGCCCGGCATGGGTGTCTTTGTAGAGACGAATGCCTTTTCGCATACCGCGCGGAGCTCGTCAAGGAGGTATTCCCGTTGCGGTTTGCCGTGAACAATGATCGTACTTTTATCGCGACCCATGCGCGAGCTCTTTCCGCCCGACAGGACCAGGCCATAAATTTCCGGGATGGCGTTTGTCACGCCCGAAGTTACTCCGATCTCAACGAATTGATAGGATTAACAATAGAAGCTTTGATGGTCTGGAAACTTACCGTGATCAAAGTGATCAGCAATGCGCCGGCGCTTGCCGCGACGAACACCCAGATAGAGATCTCTGTACGGTACTCGTAGCTCTGCAGCCAGTTGCTGAGATAGTTCCAGGCGATGGGTATACCGATCATGCACGAGATGCTTACCAGGATCAAAAACTCAATCGACAATAGCTTCCACAGGCTGCCGACAGACGCGCCGAGGATCTTCCGGATACCGATCTCTTTCTTGCGCTGCTCGGCTACGAATGACGCCATACCGAATAATCCAAGGCAGCTGATGAAGATTGCCAGCGTGGCAAAGACAGTCGCGAGCTTGCCGATGCGTTCCTCGCCGGCAAACTTCGCAGCGTACTCTTCATCGACGAATTTATATTCGAATGGAACGGCGGGTGTAAGCTTCTGAAACACTTTTGACACACGCGAAAGTGCTTCACCCGTAGTCAACTCCGGATTAAGCTTGATGTTGATCCAAAGTCCCTGGTAAGGGATCAGTCTGAAAATCGTTTGTTTAACGGGTTCGTAAGGCGAAGTCATCACCATGTCGCGGATAACACCGATAACATGATACTTCTTGTCTTGCCACATGATCTCTTCGTCGACGGCATTCTCGAGATTCATATACTTTGCAGCGGCCTGGTTCAACACCAGGCCGAGCGTATCTGTGGCGTAGTCTTTCGAGAAGTCACGGCCCTGGACAAACTCCCAGCCCATGGTGTTGCCGTAATCGTGTGACACGGGAATGTTCACAAAGTCGTCGTGCTGGTTGGGGTCTTTGCCTTTCCACTGGAAGCCGGTGCTTTCGAACCAAACTGCGGTGGGTGGCCCTGCAGATTCGGCAGCCGCTAGCGCACCACCCGATGCGAGAAGCTCGATCCTGATCGACTCGGCATTTCGCCAGTGCTCGGATGCAGTCTTACGGAACATGATCAGTCCCTCGCGTGAATATCCGATCGGCCGGTCCTTGGCAAACTGGATCTGTTGCCACACGATCGTTGTTCCAATAATCAGTGTGATTGATACTGTAAACTGCAATACCACCAGTACTTTACGTGGAAGGGAAGAAAACCGGCCGGCTTTGAAAGTCCCCTTGAGAACTTTTACCGGTTGGAACGATGAGAGGAATAACGCCGGATAGCTTCCGGACAGGAGACTGGTGAGCGCAATAAATGCAACGCTGATAATCCAGAAGGCGGTGTTCTCCCATGGCACTGCGAGCTTCTTGCCGGCCAGGTCGTTGAACCACGGCAATACGAAACCAACTACCGCCAATGAAAATAGCCAGGAAAAAAACACAACCATAAAAGACTCGGTGAGGAACTGCCAGATGAGTTGCGCGCGCGCCGAGCCAAGGGACTTGCGGATACCTACTTCCCTGGCCCGCTTCTCAGACTGAGCTGTGCTGAGATTCATGAAATTGATACACGCGAGCAACAACACAAAAACCCCAATGATTGCAAACAGCCACACGAACTGGATCCGTCCCCGAACCTCTTTACCGTTCTCCCACTCCGAGTACAGATGCCATTTGCCCATTGGCTGAAGGAAAAGCGCTGGATTTTCTTGCAGGGCTTCCTCGCGGGGAAGTTTGTTGAACTTGATATCCTTGATCTTCGCCGAAGCGCTTTCGAAGGTGACGTTCGGCTGAAGTTGTACAAAAGTAACGAGGGAGTTTCTCCAATCATTCTGTTGATCTTTCATCCAGGAGTTATTTTGATAAAAAAACTCCCAGGTCGAAATAAACTTCAGCGAATTGAATCGTGAATTAGAAGGAAGGTCTTCGTAGACGCCGGTTACCTTGACGTCCATCTCGTTGTCGACCCGGATCATTTTTTCCATCGGGTCTACATCACCGAAGAGCGCTTTTGCCGTGGACTCGGCAAGCACAATGCTGGCTGGTTCTTTAAGGGCCGACCAATCACCTCGGATCATTTTGAATGTGAACATCTCTATGACCTCGCTATCCATGTATGTTCCGTTTTGCGAGACTTTCTGGTCTCCGATGGAAAGAGTGTGAACATTCTCCCACCACATCCTGACTACATATTTAAAATCGTCTTTGTAATTGTCTCTAAGCTCCGGTCCAAGGGGCGCAGCTCCGGTAGGCGTCGTGATGATATCACCGGGGCTTTTGGTCTGATGCTGGTAGACCTCCCCGATGCTCTCATAATTCTGATGATACCTGTTGAACGACACCTCATCGTATACCCACATTCCGATGAGCATGGTGACACTCATTCCCACCGCCAGGCCGGCGATGTTGATGAATGAGTAGCCCTTGCTCCGCGTGATGCTTCGAAGGGCAATTTTGAGGTAATTTTTAATCATGGTGGATAGGATTGGACGCGGATGAATGTCAAGATGTATGCCACGCAGAAAGTTGAATCCCACCTTAACTGGTGGCTTTCAGAAACTTAGCTTGTTCGCAAGTGGATGATGTTGACCGAATACGGGCATGCACTTGAATATTGTTGCTCTACATTATTCCGGGATTTTGCAAGACATGCCAATGAAACCCTTGTAAAATAGCATCATGAACAAACGATTCTACTTCATCACCGTAACACTTTGCTGTGTGACCATTGTACTGGCGAGCTTCAGTTCTCCATCTGATAAGCTGGCCATTCCATATCCCGATGGATATCGCGACTGGATGCATGTAAAAACATACATCGTGGGACCGAAGAACCCCGCGTTCAAACTCATCGGTGGGTTCAATCATGTTTATGCCAACGATGTCGCGATGAAAGGTTACACGACCGGAGACTTTCCCGACGGGTCAGTCATCGTTTCAGATGTGATTTCCACTGTTGAAGACAGCATCACGATACGTGAGGGCGGGCGGCATCACATCGATGTCATGGTTAAGGATGATGGCGCATGGGACTTCGAGTCGTTCCGGGGCGATAGCAAGTCGGACCGCATGCTGACACCTGATGTGGTGGCAAAATGCGTGACTTGTCACAGGAAGGATAAAAACATGGTCTTCAGCGAATACCGCCACTAACCCGCATCATCTTACTTAAGTGCATACAGCAACACAGCCACAACATGGCATGCTGTTCCCGCGAGCACAAAAAGATGCCAGATCAGGTGATTATACTTTTTACGATGGTCGTACGCGAAGAACAACACTCCTCCTGAGTACATCACACCTCCTGCCAGTATCCAGAACAGACCCCATGCCGGCATGGCATTGTATAATGGTTGAACTGCAAACACGGCGAGCCAGCCCATGGCGAGATACAGACCGATCGAAAGCTTGCTGGTGCCATTGTTCCGAATGGTTTTCAGTACGACACCCGCTACGGCGAGTCCCCAGATGACCCCGAATAAAGTCCAGCCCCATGCGCCGTGCAGAACACTCAGCGTGAATGGCGTGTAGGTGCCGGCGATAAGAAGAAAGATGGCGCTGTGATCGAAGATCTGGAAGAGCTGCTTGGCCTTGCAGTGCGGCAGCGAATGATAGATCGCCGATGAAGCATAGAGGAGGATCATCGTTGCTCCGAAAATACTGGCACCGGTGACGGCTCCCGCACCCAGGGGGATTGCCTTCATGATGAGAAAAGGCGTCACTGCAATTGCCGCCAGCATACCCACGCCGTGACTAATGCCGTTGGCGATCTCCTCTCCCAGCGTCTGAATGCGATGATAATTTGTAAGTTCGGATTTCATGGCTCTAAAAAGGTAACGACAGAAAAAACCGATTAGTTTTTGGTTACGCTATTTTTTCACGCTTGTTGAGAAGTTTTCTACATTTAACTACTCATTCCTCAACAACCTAAACCCCTCTCTCTATGGACATTCAAATCAACTATCTGGCCGTTTTGGTGGCTACGGTAGCTAACTTCTTCTTCGGTTTTCTCTGGTACACTCCGCTGTTCGGCAAAGCATGGGCCAAAGAGCTCGGCATCGAGGTAACCGGCAAGCCTCCGGCAGGATCGCTCGCGAAAGGGATGATCATGAATGTGATCGGTAATTTTCTAATGGCCTATGTTCTCGCGCACAACGAAGTGGCCTGGAGCTTCGTGCCGGGGATGGGCGAAATGCCGATGACTTCTATCATCTTGACTTCCGCTTTTTTCACTTGGCTGGGCTTCTACCTCCCTGTTGATCTTAACACTGTAGCGTGGGAAAGAAAGTCGTGGAAATTCTTCTTCATCAACACGACCTATCACCTCGGAATGTTGATTATCGCGGCGACGATATTGAACCTGATGTAAAAAATAAATTGCGTGTTGACCTGTTTACCGGATCAACACGCAATTGATCAATACTTTTTCAAAAGGTCGAGCATCTTCCGGTCGAGCTTTTGTCCATACCAGTCTTCGTAGACAACATCGGTACGGCCGGAGTTGATCAATCCGAAGGAACCTTCGAATTCCCACAGCGAGTAACCGATCTTGTTGGATGTAAGAATATCCAGAACGTCTCCGAACCACGCAAGAAATACTTCGTGAGGTGTTTTGTTCCAGCAGCCGCATTCGCCGCAGTGTACACCCACTCCTTTATTCGCCAGCTCGATCCAGGGCTGATAAAATTTGTCGAGCATAGCTCGACTCAAGTAATCTTTCCCCACCTGGCCTGGCCATTTGGGCTCGGGCAGGTTGTCTATATCCTTCATTGCCCAAGGAGCCTTGTAATGTGAAATGATCCCGGGATGATAGCCACGGCAACTCTGCCCGATATCCAGGTCTGCTATCTCGGGGATTACGGAGTTGCCAACGTTGTTCCCGTCGGCGATGACGATGCGATCTTTGTTCTCTTTCCGTATGGCTTCCGATGCGCCGATGGCCAATTTCCTATATAGATCACCGGGAACGGTGGAGTGCTTCGAATGCTGATCGTTCATGTCTTCACGCATGCTCGGCTCGTTCACCAGGTCGAAGCTTATTTTATTTTTCGATTCGGAACGGTACAGCTTTGCCCACATGTTCCAATGGAAATAAAATGCTTCCTGGGCAGCCTGGTCCTTCCAGAGATTGAACGGTTCGTGAAACCCGGCATTGATACAATATCCGGGAGCGCGATGAAGGTTGAGGCTCACGTGCAGGTTGTACTTCCATGCCTGCCGCACAAGGGCATCGATCCTGTCGACAGCTTTACTGTCTATTTTATATGTATCCTCTGCCGTAATGTTCCTGGTGCGGTCGATATCGAGATAGGCCGGGTATGCGAGCGGCACCCGGACAAAGTCGAAGCCCCAGTCGCGCATCCACCTGAAATGATCTTCGGTGGTCTGCAGTCTTGCGTTCGAAGGATCGGGTGAAAAGAAATCCAACAGGTTGAACCCGCGCCACTTCGGCAGCTTGTTTTCGGCCGGCGCTGAAAACCCCGTCACACCGACGGCCATAGTCGCCAGCGCAGACTGTGCAATGAAATCTCTCCGGTTCATATTACTTGAATTTTGATCTGACTCTTTCCAGTTTCTCTTTTACACCTTGCAAAAGCGTCGCGCTTTCCTCGACGGGCGTAACCATACTGTATCCCATGTTGGCAAGCATCGCGGCTTCGTCTTCTTTGTAGGCCTGTATGGCGGTGATGAGCTTGTGTTTCTTCGCCACAGCGAGAACACGTTTGATATGCTCCATGAAAGTGGGATCGGAGAAGTCGGCCATTTTCGTCATGCCCAGGCTGATACTGAGGTCATATGGGCCGACATATAGTCCCGAAAGATTTTTCGTGGCTGCGATCTCTTCCAGGTTATCGAGCGACTCGCGTGTTTCTATCTGCGCGAAGGTCACGATCTCCCGGGCGTAGTCCTGCATGTATGTCGAGCTGGCGGGAAGATTGGCGCGGATGGGTCCGAAGCTTCTCACGCCGACGGGCGGATAGAAACATGCGGAAACAAACTTCTCTGCTTCGGCGCCGGTGTTGATCATGGGACAGATGATGCCTTTTGCGCCGATGTCGAGAAGTTTCATGATAGCTGCGGGATCATTGGCAGCGATACGGACCATCGGGAACTTGTCGTCGCGTATGGCCTGCAGCATGGGCAACGAGTGTTCGAGCTCCACCAGTCCGTGTTGCAGGTCGAGTGTAATTGCGTCGAAGTCGGCGGTACTGACGAGCTCGGCGATGTAACCGGAGGGAATACGGAGGAAAATGTTGACGGTAGGCGTGGAGGATCTCCATTTTTCAAAAATAGGATAGGGCATAGAGGAGAGTTAAAAGTTAATAGTGAAAAGTTAAAAGTTGTAAGGTTATTTTACACCATCATGGCCCATAAGTTAGTAGCCTCAGTTAAAAAGACAAAAGTAACATGTAGTTAACGCCGCTCAGAAAGCCAACTTCTAGTTTTTAACTATTAACTTTTAACTCTTTTTTCCCCTCTATTTCAAATTCGGAAGCGAAAAATAAAACGCCGCCCCTTCATTAACTTTCCCCTCTGCCCACACCTTTCCCCCATGCCTTGTGATGACCCGGTGAATGATGGCCAGTCCGATCCCTGTTCCATCGAACTCTTCTTTTTTATGAAGGCGCTGGAAGACACCGAATAGCTTGTCGGCATATGCCATCTCGAAACCTGCCCCGTTATCTTTTACAAAATACACCGTGTTACCGTTGTCCGTGTAAGCGCCGATGTTCACTTTAGGATCACTCTTTTTTCCGGAATACTTGATGGCATTGGAGATCAGGTTGGTCCATACCTGTGTGATCAGCGACTGGTCGCCCTGCGCGCTTGGAAGTGCGTCGACATTGAAGTCAACCTCGTGCTTGACTACAGTTTTAGCTTCCTGGATCACCTGGTCGACGATCTCGCTCATGTTGATCTCGGTTCTGCCGAGCTCTTTCTTTCCTAGCCTGGAGAATTCCAGGAGGTCATCGATGAGAGCGTTCATCTTCAGTGCGTTTCTCGTGATGACCGACAGCAGGCGCTTCCCTTCGGCATCGAACTTTTCCTCGTAATCCTCGCCGAGGATCTGTGAGTATCCCATGAGCGAGCGAAGCGGCGACCGCAAGTCGTGGGAAATGGAATATGAGAAAGACTCGAGCTCCTTGTTGGTCGACTCGAGCTGCAGGACGTTGTCCTTAAGGTCTTTGTTGAGCTGCATGATCTGCTCGGCGGCGATCTTTTGCTGGGTAATGTCCCGTTCGGTGATAGAGAACGACTTCTCCATGCTTCCCCGTTCGGCTATCAATGCCGAAGAGAACAACACGTCGACAATCTTTCCGTGTTTGGTGATCCTCTTTGTTTCGAGTGTCAAAAGTCCGGAGCCGGACTGAACCGTATCGATTATTTGCTGGGTTTCGGCATGAAGGTGTTCGGGAATGATGTTCCATATCTTCATGCGGAGCGCTTCGTCTTCGGTGTAGCCATAGATCTCCTCGGCACCTTTGTTCCAGGTGATCACTCTTCCGCTTTCATCGTGAATATAGATGGCGTCGTTCGACTGCTTGACGATGGTAGCGAGCGAATCCCTGATCTTTTCAACCTGCTTGACCAACGTGATATCGCGCGTGTTGATAAACCATTTGCCATCCTTGACCACAACATTCCACTGGAGCCACTTGATACTGCGATCTTTGCAATAGACGCGTGTCTCGAACGACATCCGTTCCTTGCCCTTGGTCTTGAGACTCCGGACGAAGTTGCGGTCTTCGTCACTCAGGAAAAATTCGACAGCAGTCCCTTCGATCTCGTCCAGGCCATAACCGAGAATGGTGGTGAATGCCTGGTTGACCTCCTCGAACTTCATCGTGTTGATGTCGATCACGCCGATGATGTCGGCAGAGTTGTTGATCAGCAAAGCCGACCGTTCGAGAGAAGCATTCTTGTCGATGAGCTCCTTCTTTTGCATCTGGAGCTTCAGCAGCACCGCTACTTTGGCCCTGGTGATCTCGGGATCGAGTGGCTTGAAAAGGTAGTCAACCGCTCCTTCCTCAAAGCCCTTCATGATGGACTGGTGCTCTTTCTTTTCCGCGGACGCAAAAATGATCGGTATTTCCTTCGTGCGATAGTTGGACTTCAGTATTTGCGAGACTTCGAATCCGTCCATAGCCGGCATTTGTACGTCGAGTATGATGAGGTCTATCTGCCGGTTGAGCGCGTACTTCAATGCTTCGTCGCCCGAAGCGGCCCTTAGAAAGGTCCGGCCCTGCTTCTCGAGCATGTGTTCGAGCGCAAGAATATTTGCTGGTCTGTCGTCGACGAGTAGAATAGTTGATTTGTCGTAGTTCATACTTAATTAAAGACTCAGCAAAAGACTTTTTATCTCTTTCAATGTTAAAATACTCTTCACTGCGCCGGATTCGATGGCCGCACGGGGCATCGCCGGAAACTCGGCTTCCTTTGGATCCTGGGCTATCGTTAGCCCGTTGAAACTCCGGATCATTTCGATGCCGTGTCGTCCATCGCTGTTGGCCCCTGTCAGCACGATGCCGACGAGCCTTTCGCGATAGGCGTCCGCAGCGGTCTCGAACAACACGTCGATCGACGGCCGGCTGTAGTTCACCTTGTCGTCTGCGGTCAGCGAGATCGTCATGTCGCCTTCCACCAAAAGGTGATAGTCGGGCGGTGCCACGTACACCGTGCCACCGCTGATCTTCTCTTTCTCGTTTGCCTGCGTCACCCGCACGCTGCACTTGTCCTGCAGTACCTCTTCCAGCAACCCTCTTTCATCCTTCGATCGGTGCTGCACCAGGAGAACCGGAAGCCGGTAATCAGCGGGCAGTCCTTCCAGGATAAGCGTCAGCGCAGAGAGACCGCCTGCCGAAGCGCCGATCACAACTGCACCGTATCCTGTTTGAACAGCCATCGAGCTCAGGATTTCATAAATATTTTCTCCTTACGGTCGATGTCCACGAAGTCCTTCTGGTTGGCAGCGAATAAAAGCGATTCTTTGTTGCCCAACCCCAAGAATCCGAACGAACAAAGACTGTCGTGAAACAAACCGATCACTTTGCTCTGAAGCTGCTGATTGAAATAGATCAGCACATTCCTGCAGATGACCATGTGAAATTCATTAAAAGACTTGTCGGTCGCGAGGTTGTGAGATGAAAACACCACGTTCTCGCCTAACGATTTATCGAAGAGCGCCGAGCCGTACTTCGCGACGTAGTAGTCTGAAAAGTTGTACTTACCGCCGGACTGTTGGTAGTTCGTCGTGTAAGTTTTCATAGCGTCCAGCGGGTAGATCCCCTCCCTCGCAATCTGCAGCGAACGCTGGTTGATGTCAGTTGCGTAGATCACGGAGCGGTTCAATATGCCTTCTTCTTTCAGTAAGATCGACAACGAATAGACCTCCTCCCCTGTCGCACAACCGGCCAGCCATATCTTGACGAAAGGATAGGTCTTCAGACGATTTACAACCTTCTCCCGCAATGCCTTGTAAAACATCGGGTCGCGGAACATCTCCGTCACTGTAACAGAGATCTCACGAATGAATTCTTCGAACAACTTGTCGTCGTTGAGCAGCATCCGCTGGAGTGAATCGACCGAACTCAGTTTCCGGATATTCATAAAGCTGGTAACGCGCCTCTTCACCGAAACCTCGGCATAATCGGTGAAGTCATACCCGTAAACCGCCCGTACCGCCTGCAGCATCTGTCTGAGCTCTTCGGATTCGATCGTGATCATTGCTTTGCCGGGGTCAGTTTCCGGATCTTTTCGAGACACTTTTTAAGGTCGATAGGTTTGGCCATGTAATCCCATGCTCCGGCTTCCATGCACCTTACATCGTCGCCTTTCATGGCTTTGGCCGTTACGGCGATGACAGGAATATTATTCAGCCTGTCGGTGGTCTTCAACACCTCCAGGGTTTCGTAGCCGTCCATGACCGGCATCATCATGTCGAGCAGGATGATGTCGACGGTCGTTTCCTCTTCAAGTATGCGGATCGCTTCACGGCCGTCTTCGGCCATGATCACATTCATCCCGCACAACATCAGGTAGTTCGATAACGCAAACCGGTTTCGTTCATCGTCGTCGACAATCAGTACTGTTTTGTTCTGAAGCTCTTCCTCCACTACACGTAATTTACTGGTACAACCACACCCGCATCAACGACAGCAAACGCTCGACATTCAAAGGCTTCGAAATATAATCCGACATTCCCACAGACAGGCATTTCTCACGGTCGCCTTTCATTGCCTTGGCTGTCAGTGCGATGATTGGAAGCTTCTTGAACTTGTCCATCTTCCGGATCTCTCTCGTGGTCTCATAACCATCCATCTCCGGCATCATCACGTCCATTAGTACAATATCAACCTGGTTTTGCTTCAGCGCCTTCAGCGCTTCTTTTCCGTTCTCAGCCGTCATGCACAGCATGCCTTCGGGCTCGAGTGCATTGGTAAGGGAATAAACGTTCCGGATGTCGTCGTCGACAATGAGTACTTTCTTGGTGCGCAAAACCTCGTCGGTGCGATGGAGCTTCCTGATGATGGTCTGTTTGTCTTTCGGAAGCTTTGATTCGACCCGGTGCAGGAAGAGCATCACTTCATCAAGAAGGCGTTCGCTGGAGAAAGCCGTTTTTAACACCACGGTCTTCGCAAGTTTCTCCAGGCGCGTGTTCTCTTCTTTGGTCAGGTCTTTTCCGGTATAGACAACAATAGGTACGTGAGCCAGATCGTCATTCTTGCGGATCATCTCCAGCAGGTCGAAGCCGGTCATGTCGGGCAGACCCAGGTCGAGGATCACACAATCGAAAGGATTGGCAACAAGCAAGTCGTATGCTTCTTTTCCGGAATAGGCTGAAAAGCACTTGACGTCACCGTTGCCAATCAACTCTTTCACGGCATCGTTATGAAGCTTGTCATCTTCGACAACCAACAGGTGCTTGAGCTTCCGGCTGATGAAACCCTCGATCTTGTCGAATGCTTTCCAGAGCACATCCTGTGTCACGGGTTTCCTGATAAAGTCGAATGCACCGAGCTCGAGACCTTCTCTCTTTTTGTCATATCCTGAAATGACCTGTACGGGGATGTGTCTCAGGTCAGGGTCGTTCTTGAGCTGCTTGAGCACTTCGACGCCGTCCATGACAGGCAGTTTCATGTCGAGCATGATCGCATCGGGTTTGTAATGTCGTGCGAAGCTCAGCCCGGTATTTCCCTGGTGGGCGATGACACCTTTATAACCACGTTCTCTCACGAAATCCAGTAGGAGCTTAGCAAACATAGGATCGTCCTCCATGATCAGCACGGTTTTGCTGTGCTCGGTGACGATGTGGCGGTCGTCGATGCCGTCATCGGATGATGTCAGCTCAACTTCGGATTGGGGTACCGGCACGCGCTCGGTGAACTTCTCTTTGACCGAGATCCTCTTCGACGTTTGCTTCATCGAATGCGCGTCGAAGTGTGATGGGAGGTACAAAGTAAATGTGCTGCCTTTCCCTTCTTCACTCTGAACGTGGATCTCGCCGCCGAGCGTGTTCGCGAGCTCCCGACTGATCGACAGGCCCAAACCGGTTCCGCCGTACTTGCGTTTCGTGGAGCCATCGACCTGCTGAAATGCTTCGAAGATGATGCCCAGCTTTTCCTGGGGAATACCGATACCGTTGTCGCTCACCCTGAAGGCGATCACATGCGGTTTGGACTTCAGGTCTTCGCGGCGCAAAGTGACGTCATTGCCCGCCGGTGATATTCCGAACTTGATCTTACCTCCTTTGGGAGTAAACTTCAGAGCGTTCGAAAGCAAGTTCTTCAGGATCTGTCCTACACGCTGGCGGTCGGATGAAAGCGCAAGTGACTTAAGACCATTGTCGGTCGCGATCTCGAAGTCGATCGACTTGCTTTTAGCGATCTCGGTGAACATCCGGTCGATGTCCTCCACTACATCGGCCACGGGGAAGTCATTGATATCGAGCTCCATTTTTCCCGCTTCGACTTTCGACAGGTCGAGTATCTCGTTGATCAGGTTCAGGAGGTCGGATCCGGAATTATAAATGTTTGAGGCGAACTGCACTTCCTTATCACCCAGCAGATGGCTCTTGTTCTCCGTCAGTATCTGCGAAAGGATCAGGATGCTGTTGAGTGGTGTGCGGAGCTCGTGCGACATGTTGGCCAGGAACTCGGATTTGTATTTGCTGGTCGCTTCTATCTCGCGGGCCTTTGTCTCGATCTCCATCTTTGCTTCCTCCATGATCTTCTTCTGACCTTCGAGGAGGTTGGCCTTTTCTTCGAGCTCTTCGTTGCTCTGCTGAAGCTCTTCCTGTTGTGCTTTCAGTTCGGATTCTGATCTTTCCAGCAGGTTTGTTTTCTCTTGTAACTCCTCGTTGGCCTGCCTCAGCTCCTCCTGCTGTGCTTCGAGCTCTTCGGCCTGACGTTGCGTTTCCTCCAGGAGCTCTTTGAGCTTTGTACGTGACTGTGCGGCAGAAATGACCACGGAAAGATTTTCAGCAACGATCTTCAATAGGCGCATGTCGAGATCACTGAACTGGCGCGTGATGCCGATTTCCACGACGCCTCTCACCATGTCGTTTAGCACGAGCGGGAGGACGACCACATTCTTTGGCACAGAATGGCCGAGACCGGAATTGACCAGCATGTAATCCTGCGGAACCTCGGTGAACACGATCATTCGCCGCTCGCTGGCGGCTTGTCCAACGAGGCCTTCTCCCATCTCGATCAGTTTCTTATTCTGCTTGCGGATATCGAACGCATAACTCCCCGCGAGCTGCAGCTGATTCCCGGATGCGAGATAGATCACTCCTACCTGCGCTTTGAGATAGCCGCAAAGATGAGAGATGGCTTCATTTGCGATAGTCGTATCGTCTATTTCACCCCGTACCTTTTCGTTCAGCTCGACGCTGCCTGCAAGCAGCCAGTTCTTATCGGAATTTTCCTGCTCCGCTTTTTTGATGGTGCGAAGGTTGGAACGTATGATCAGGTACACGATGCCCAGAACACAAGCGATCACGACGAGCAACACGATGAACACACCGTAGAAGAACCTTGTGTCACGATCGCTTTCGGCCCTTCTTTCGACCAGCAGCTCGTTCTCCAATTGACGGCACACCGCGACGTCCGCACGCACTTTGTCCTGGAGTCTTTTTGCTTCTCCCGATGATATTCTTTTCCTTACTTCATCAGGGTCGGTCTTATAGAGTTCCAACAGATTGGTTCGCGTGGTCATTACATCATCAACACTTCCTTTCAGCCTTTCGATATTTTGTTGCTGGACTGGATTGTCCGTGGTGAGGTTTGTTACCAAAACCAGATGTTGCTGTACGCGATTCTTCGAGTCCAAGAATGGCTCGAGAAATGACTCCTGTCCGGAGATCACATAACCCCTCATTCCAGTTTCCGCATCGACTGTTGCGGCGAGGACCTGCTCGAATTCATACAAGACTTCGTGCGTGTGATTCACCCATTCATTGGTGTCGACCAGCTTTGCGCTGTTGCGGAATGAATAGAACGCAACCGCCGTCATAATGACGGCACAGCCGATAAAACCGGCTAATATTTTCCGTTCGAGGGACATGTATTTGTAGGGATTTTCACTATAATATAAAGAGGGCTGAGGTACCGGCAAGGTTCATGTACTATTTAGATTGGTATTAGACCTTTTTGAATAAGCCTCCAATGACTAAGTGGTATATTCAGCGTTTATACGGCTATATCGTGTTTTCTCGATATACAACCTTTGCATCGGCTTCCTGGTCTACGTATTTGCATTTAATAACACACAATGCTTCACACCTTTCTGAAAAGCGGCTGGCGAAACCTGATAAGCAACAAAGTTTACTCGGTCATTAACATCTCCGGGCTTTCACTGGGATTGACCTGCAGTTTGCTAATAGCGCTGTGGGTGATCGACGAATATGGTATCGACTCTTTTCATGAAAAGGGCGATCGCATATATATAGTAACCAGCCGCGAGATCGTCAATGGCGAGATCAATTACGGAGGTTACGACACACCTGGCCTGCTGGGTGAAGAGCTCGCGAAAGTCCTCCCTGAAATAGAATATTCATGCGGCTATGGATGGACATCATTCAACACATTTGCCGTCGGGAACAAGCTGATGAAGCTGCCCGGAAATTTTGCCGGTCAGGATTTTCTGAAGATCTTCTCCTATCCGCTGCTGTACGGATCACGGGAAACGGCACTCGAATCACCCGAAAGCATCATCATCTCACGCAGGATGGCCACGACCCTATTCGGTGGTCCCGAACAAGCAATGGATAAATCCGTGCTCTTCGACAACTACAAAGATCTCAAAGTCACGGGTGTGTTCGAAGACCTTGGCGACAACGTCTCCGACAAATTCGAATTCATGCTCAACTATCACTTCTTTAAAGAAAGAGAGAAAGGATGGATCACCGACTGGGGCAACAGCGGCCCTACGACTTACGTGTTGCTGAAAGAACATGTGAACGCAGAGGAGGTTCGATCGAAGATGCAGCATTTTATCAAAAAGTATAATAAAGAGTATTCGGAAAATGAAAGGCTGGAGTTGGGATTACAGTTATTCAGCGAAAAGTACCTCTACTCCAATTTCAAGAACGGAGAGGTGTCCGGTGGAAGAATAGAATATGTGCAATTATTCGAAGTCGTGGCGGTTTTCATCCTCCTGATTGCCTGCATCAACTTTATGAACATGAGCACCGCACGGTCTGTAACCAGGGCGAAGGAGATCGGTGTGAGAAAAGTGATCGGTGCCATGAAATCCCTTCTGGTGAAGCAGTTCATGACCGAAGCACTGATGTCGACGGTAATCGCAATTGTGATTTCCATCACACTGATGTCGTTATTGCTGCCGGAATTCAATTTACTGACGGGAAAAAACATCTCTTCCCCTTTAGGAGACTCCAGGTTCTGGACCGGCATTGGAATATTAACGGCACTCACCGCTGTATTGTCGGGTGTTTACCCGGCGCTGTTTCTTTCCGCCTTTAAACCCCTTGCGGCCATCAGGAACACTTTTAAGCTCAACTCGTCTACAGTGATCTTCAGAAAAGGACTGGTTGTGTTCCAGTTTGCGCTATCGATCATCTTTGTGCTGGGCATGATCGTTATCTCCAAACAAGTGGACTACATTCAAAACAA
Source organism: Cyclobacteriaceae bacterium (assembly GCA_035318625.1). GTDB lineage: Bacteria > Bacteroidota > Bacteroidia > Cytophagales > Cyclobacteriaceae > ELB16-189. The sequence goes on along the minus strand of DATHEL010000004.1, from coordinate 1,246,605 downwards.
GAACCTTGGATATCAAAAAAACAATCTGCTCTATTTGAAGATCACCGGAACTATGGGGACCAACTTCGAAGGTTTTAAAAATGAGCTTATGCAGATCCATGGTGTGACCGGCGTAAGCCAGATGGCGCATCGGCCGATAGAGTTTGACAACTCAACGAGCAGCGTGTTGTGGGAAGGCAAGGCTCCCGATGCAAAACCATCGTTCACCCCGCTTGCAGTTGGTTACGATTTCATCAAGACCATGAACTCAAAACTGGTCCTCGGCCGCGACTTTTCGGAAGAACATGCGGACTCGGCCAACTTTCTCATCAACGAAGCCGCGTTGAAAATAATCGGCTATAAGGATCCCATAGGAATGCCCCTTAAGTTGTGGGAAACAAAAGGGACCATCGTGGGTGTGGTGGAAGACTTCCACTACAATTCATTGCATGTTCCCATTGCGCCCCTGGTGATCAGGTTGCAGAAACGTACGTGGGGTTACGCGCTTATTCGCACCGAGCCGGGAAAGACTTCCCAGGTGTTATTGGATATGGAAGCGCTTCACAAAAAATTCAATCCGGATTTTCCGTTTGCGCACCAGTTCGCCGATGAAGAATATGCTGCTTCCTACAAAAGCGAGCAAGTGGCACAACAGCTTTCGCAATATTTTGCGCTGCTGTCGATTTTCATCTCATGTCTCGGCCTCCTCGGCCTGGTGATCTTCGCGGCCGCACAACGCACGAAGGAAGTCGGGATACGAAAAGTTCTCGGTGCCAATACCGCGCAGATCGTTGCACTTCTGTCCGGTGATTTCATGAAGCTGGTCGTTCTCTCGATCCTGTTCTCGTTCCCGATAGCCTATTATGTGATGAATGAATGGCTTGGTAATTTCGAATACAGGATCGCCTTCGAATGGTGGATGTTTGCTGTTGCCGGGACAGGTGCAGTTTTGATCGCTATGTTCACCATCAGCTTCCAGGCTGTGAAAGCTGCCATGAGAAACCCGGTAGACAGTCTGAAGGCGGAATGAGGATTTAGTTTATCTCTCACGGATCACACGGATAACACGGATCGAAACATGTATTGATCCGTGCGATCCGTGAGAACCAATATACTGAATGTATGTCAATCTGCGCGAATACTATCGACAGGATTTGCGATCGATGCCCTGAATGATTGATAAGCGGTAGAGATAATCGCCACAGTGAACGTGATCGCCCCGGCGAGAACAAACATCCACCACTCCAGGCTTGCGTGATAAGCGAAATTCTCAAGCCATTTACTTGCAAAGAACCATGCAAGCGGCGCCGATATGATCAATGCCACACAGATCAGCACGGTAAACTCCTTGTTGATCATTACCACAATATTCGACACCGACGCACCCATGACTTTTCTGATCCCGATCTCTTTCCGGCGCTGCTCCGAAACGAAGGCCACCAGGGCGAACAAACCCAGCGCTGCGATAAACAGCGACAGGCCGGTAAGGAGCATAAACACGTCCTTGAATTTCTGCTCCGGGGCATGCCATTCGCGAAAGCTTTCATCCATAAACAAGTACGTGAAAGGCCTATCCGGTACAAACTCCTTCCATACTGTTTCCAGCTGAGGAAGGATTTCCCTGTTACTGACATCACCCGTCTTTACAAACAGCTTGGACGTAAAGTCCATCATCACGAAGAAATCATTCCGGACCAGGAAAGCAAATGGCTGTATGGGCTCACGAAAGGACGCATAATGAAAGTCGTTAACGACACCGATCACCGTTGCATAGACCGTCGTGTCCCTTCGTTCCGCCCAGATCATGCGCTGACCGACGGGGTTCGAAAGATTGAGCTCGCGGACGGCAGTCTGGTTGATGATGATCGTGTTGATCGTATCGATCGGAAAATTGCGTGAGAAGTTCCGGCCCTCGATAACACGGATACCCATGGCCTCGAGGTACTCGTAATCGATCTGCGAAAAGTTGATCAACCGATCCGATGTTGCATGATCGGCCCGGATGCTACCCGTCCACCCGGGTCTTCCCGGCATGGTTGTAGACGATCCCACAACTTTGACCCCCGCGAGCTGCTCCATCCGTTGCTCGAGTACCTGGCGGCCAGGTATCGACCCGGCGTTATCGATCACGATCAGCATGTCTTTATCAAAACCAGGCGCGCGGTTGACGATATAATCCATCTGCCTGGCGATGGTAATCGTTCCGATCACCAGGCTGATGGAGATCACATATTGAAGTACAACCAGCGTTTTTCGCAATGAGCTTCCGGCCGCGGGCGACGCCGTCCCGGTCTTCAACACTTTCGCCGGGTCGAGCGACGAAAGATAGAGGGCTGGATAAATACCCGACAGCAGCCCGAGAACGATAGCGAGAGCAGCGAGGAACATCCACGCCACAGTCAGATCTGGTGAAAACAATTCGAATTGTTTACCGGTGAGCTGATTGAACGCGGGGAGAATGATGATCAATAATATAACCGAAAGAACGAACGACAGCATCGCGGTGAGAACTGACTCCGTCAGGAACTGTGCGACAAGAGTACCACGGCGTGCGCCGGAAGTTTTCCGGACGCCCACTTCCTTTCCGCGTCTAATCGCCCGGGCTGTTGCCAGATTCACGTAATTGATACATGCGACGAGTATGATGATAATGGCGATACTCACCAATATCCGGATTGTTGCTTCGTCACCGTTCGGTTCGAGCTCGCCCTTCAATTTGGACGTGAGATGGATGTCGGTCAGCGGCTGAATAAAATACTGGTCGGTGGATTTTGGATCTGCTTTTATCGCGTGTGCCCGGAGGTTCGTTTCGAAATTCGCGGGGTCGGCTTGCTGCCGCAGCTTCACGTAAGTATGATAGCCGCGCATGCCCAGCCATTGTGTGTTGTGCTCTATTTCAAAAGTGCGGAGCGGCACAAGAAAGTCGAAATGAAAATGCGAGTTCGCGGGAACATCTTTCACGACACCCTCGACAAACATATCTGTATCGCGGATACGAAGTGGCTCGCCGATGGGATCTTTATCGCCAAAATACTTGTGCCACATCGACTCTGTGATAACCACCGACTTCGAAGTTTTCAGCACGTCGTTCGCCGATCCTTTCACAAATGGAAAATCGAAAACCCGGAACAGGTTGCTGTCGGCTTCGTAGACACGTGTTTCGTAAAACCGGTTATCTCCGTGCGCGACCACGAGCTGTCCCGATTGGAGTATAGTAGTGGCAGCTTCGACTTCCGGCAGCTCGCGACGGAGCGTGTAGGCCACGGCCTTCATGGTCTGCGACTGATGCTCGGACTGGCCGTCCGTATTGGTGCTTACGCGCGTGATCCTGAAGATCCGGCCGGCGCCGGAATGATAGCGGTCGAAGCTGATTTCATCACGGACGTACAGTGAAATGAAGATACAACACGACATTCCTATTGCCAGCCCGGTGATGTTGATGGCTGAGTACTGTCGCTGTTGCAGGAGGTTTCTCCATGCGGTTTTGAGATGAATTCGCAACATGAACCAATTTATACGAATACTATTAATAACAACGAATGTTCATGACGAACTGCCGGAAAAACTTGATGTCCTTTCGTAATGAGGAAGGGTAGCCGGCAGACTACCCTTCTCTCTTTCCTATCAATGGGCCATCGCTTCAGCCTTCTCTTTGCGTGCCTGCTTGGCTCGCTTCTCAAGCTCTTCCTTGTCCACGTCCTCCACGTGGGTTGCGATCCACCATTTGTTGTCCCACTCGTCCTTCACGGCCGACACACGATCGCCATAGAACTCGTCTTTCGGTTCCTGGATGGATTGGGCCTTAGCCTGGATCGCCTTATTATACGTCGCATCGACGTCGTCGACGTACAGGAATAACATGCCTGTTTCAGGTTTCATCTCGTTCATACTGTCGGAAATCATGATAGTCGAGTTGCCGACCTTCACGGTAGCGTGCGATATCTGGTTTTCTTCGTCCCGGTTCATGAAGGTGACCTCACCTCCGAATGCATTCTTGATGAACTCTATCAGCCGGTCTGCGCCCGGAATGATCAGGTACGGAGTCACGGTTTGAAATCCTTTAGGAATAGTACGTGCTGCTTTTTCTTTCTTCATAACGATGTTGATTAAGTTTTACAATCAGGCTTCGGGTCAGGCTTCGGGGGTGAATCGAATAAAAATTATGCCGATTGAACGGTATGGGAATGCAGCTCTCACTTCGCTCGCCGGAGGGGCTTATGTGAAGGCGAGCCGATCGCACGGATAAGGGAATTTTTTGCTGCTGTGGAAAAACAACCCGACGCTCCTATTCGCTTCGGAGTGCTTCGGTGGGATTAGAAATTGCTATTCGCACGGTTCTTGAACCTATGGTAATTAATACGATTACCAGCGTAAACAAACCCGTCAGAACAAAGACCTCGACGCCCGGTGTTGTTCTGTAAGCAAACGAACCCAGCCAGTAATTCATCGTAAACCACGAGATCGGACAGGCGATGAGGAACGCCACAACGATAAGGCTTACGAATTCATAAGACAACAACGTTACGATACCGAAGACGGAGCTGCCAAGGACTTTCCGTATACCGATCTCTTTCGTTCTCGCTTCGCCGACAGAGATGACCAGTCCGTATAAGCCCATGCACGCAATAACGATAGCCAGTGCCGTGAAGAAACTGAACAGTTTGCCGAAGCGAGCTTCGCTCATCGTGAACTGCGCAACGTGCGCGTCCTGGAATGTATAAACGAAAGGATGATCGGGATTGTAGTCGCTCCATATTTTGCCGATGGAACGTATGGTGGATGAAAGATCTTCTGACCGCAGTTTCAGGAAGAAGGTGCTTCCATTGCCCACTTCGAGAATGAATCCGAAAGGCTGAATGGCTTCGCGGAATGAACGGAAGTGAAAGTCTTTGACAACACCTACAACGGTGACACGATGAGTTACACCTGCGGCGTCGTCCCAATCGACTTGCTGGCCGACCGCGGGCTCCGAAAGGCCGAGCTGACGAACAGCCGTTTCATTCAGGATAATTGCACTGGAGTCGGAGATGAAATCTTCCGAAAAATTGCGCCCTTCTTTCAATCCTATGCCCATCACGGGGACAAACGAGTAATCGATTCGCAAAAAGTTAAGCGTCAAATGATCTCCCCCGGGAAGACTCACACCATTGATTGAATTGTTGAAACCCAGGATCCCATCGGCACGGGCGATGTCGACAACCCCCGGCAGCTGCCTCATCTCCTCGAACTTGTCACCCTTCCTGAGCGTAGCTCCAATTCCCCCCCTGACGTTGGGCAGCAGCATCACATGTTCCTTGTTGAAACCGAGCTCTTTTTCTTTCATGAACATCACCTGGCGATAAATGGTCAGCGCGCCGATGATCAGCACGGTGGAGATCACGAACTGGAACACGACCAATCCCTGTCTGAGATATCCTCCGGACCGGGTATGATAAAAGTTTCCTTTCAGGACTTTGAGGGGATCGAACGAAGAAATGTAGATCGCAGGGTATAGTCCCGACAGCAGACCAAAGAGAAGCGTACAACCCGGCAGGACGAATTTCATCGTAGGGCTGTCCGTCATCAGTCTCGAAAGGTCCTGCCCGATAAGATTTCCGGCTAGCGGCAACAGCATGCTCACAAGGATCACGGAGAGTCCGAGGGCAACGAATGCAATGATTACCGACTCGGCCATAAACTGGCCGACCAATACGCGTCGTCCCGCCCCCGTAACTTTTCTCACACCGACCTCCTTCGCACGCTTCACCGAGTTGGCCGTAGTGAGGTTGATGTAGTTGATACCGGCGATAAATAGAATGAACACCGTGATGACGGCCAATATCTTTATATAATCTATATCTCCGTTTGCCGAAAGCTCCCACTTGAGGTGTGACTTCAGGTGGATGTCGGTCAGTGATTGAATATGATGATCATCCAGACTGTTGGGCCGGTGCTCACCGAATATTCGTGAGACAGCGGTTCCTAAATTCCCGGCATCCGTTCCGGGCTTAAGTTTCACGTAGGTATAAAATTCATTCCAGTTCCAGTTAACATCTGCATTACGGGTGCTCTCGAACGGAATAACGAAATCAAAAGTGAGGTGAGAATTGTGCGGCACATCTTTCAGAACACCGACAATCACGAAGTCGGTACCGCCGTTGAGATTGAAGCGAAGGGATTTATCGAGAGGGTTTTCGTCATCGAAATATTTCCTGGCCATCGATTCGGTGATGAGTATCGATCGCTTGTTTGTTCCACCATCCCATTTTCCGGATATCAGCGGAAAATTGAACGTCTCGAAAAAATACGGATCAACGCGGATCACATTCATTTCGTAGAACTCGCGTTCACCGTGCTGGATCAGGTATGTTCTGCCGCGATTAAAAAATAATCTGGTTGCGGTTTCGACATCGGGAAGCTCATTGCGGAGGGCCAGTGCGAGGGCGGGTGGCGTAGTAGCGTCGGGCACACGCGAACCGTCGGTTCCTACGAAGTCGGTCACAACCCGGTAAATGTCGTCCGGGCGGTCGTGCATCCGGTCGTAGCTGAACTCGTTCTCTATATATAAATAGAGTATCGCGAATGATGTGAGGCCCAGGACCAGGCCGGCCAGGTTGATCGAGGCTGAAACCTTGTTTTTGATGAAATTTCGAACGGTCAGCAGGATGAAGTTTCGAAGCATAAGGACAGGATAAGACGCGGATCCCATGACAAAGACCGGACCATCCGTTACCCGTTAAATTACTGCGTCTTCAAGGGTGAACAAACTAAGTTCGTCCCATTCCGGACTTCCATGATCGGATTTGGAATGATGCCGACCTACTTCTTTTCGATGTAGCGCCCTTCTCTGCAGGCCGTGAATCTGATGTTCGAGTTCTCCGTGAACCGGAAGTCAGTCTCCCCTATCCCGACGTCTGGGCCACATTTGAAATCCACCAGTTCATTCAGTACCAGGTGTTCGACGTTCAACTGTCCCTGGAGGTCGACGGCACCGTTTCCCAGATTTGTGATCGTAAGATAATTGAGATTGTGCGAGACATATTTGTCGCGCGATACGGACTGGGAATACACAAGGCTGTTCCTAAGACTTAACATTATTGAGGGAGCATCGAGAAACCGGAGGTGTCCATAGAGGCGGATACGCGAATCGAGCGCTATCACATGATGGTCACTGGGAACATACAACATCACGGAAGCAGAGTTGATACCGCGGATGATGATCGTATCCTTGGTACTGGTTATTTTAAAGTTGTTTTGTTCGGTTTTCAGCGACTCGACGACGAGCGAATCATACTGAAAGATAGTCAGGTCAGAGATGCCTTCGACCTTGACAATTTTCCCGGATATGAAATTCATTTTTGAATACTCGATGCCACCGGAAGCCTGCCTGCTGTGCGATAATTCGCGGTTGTAAATCACGGGGATGGCCGCGATGAACAGTATCAGTACTGCGACCATCGCGAGAAGTATGACGTTACTTGTTTTCATTTCTTGCTGACGTTAACGATTTAAAATTCTTTTTCATGTACTTATCGAAAAACGGTTTCAGCGAATCGACATCCATTTCCAGCAGCGCAAGACGCCGAAACAGGTGGGGCAGGCTGTTCTGTGTGAATTCGTTTTGAAGGTAGTCTAACGCGTTCCGCGAAGCCTTCGGACCCACGAAGAGACCGACACCCCTTTCATTGTATATGATGTCGCTGGTCTGAAGGAAATCATACGTGCGCATGACGGTATTAGGATTGACTTCCAGCTCAACAGCGAGGTCGCGGATGGATGGAACACGATCGCCCGGCTTCCACTCATTCAACAGGATCTTTTCGCAGGCATATTCCGCTATCTGAAGGTATATCGGTTGAGAGTCCCTGAATTTCATTGCTATAAGATTATACAATTTGACGTTCTGACAATCTGAAATATGCGGCAGTCCAGAGTGCGATGGTCACCAGATATCCCAGAAGAAAAAAGATCGATGTTCTAAACCACCCTGGAAGCTCCAGCAAGATTGCCCCGTGGTAATCAAAAACCTCGTATGATGCGATTGACGACACCCATGCACCGGGCGGCAGGAAACCGTAAAGAACCCATGTCGTCTTAATAAAGACCATCCATAGGGTAGAATTGCCCGTAGTATTTCAGGAAGGCGGCCAGCGAGATATCGGGTATATGGAATTCCTCCGGGATCATGAATATTTTCTGGAGAAATGCCGGTTTTCGCTGGTGCGGGACATGCCCCAGGACGTTGATAGTGCCTTGGCGGGGCCGGAGCATGCCGGATATAATATATAATATAGAGTGAATTTCCCGGTCCCGTTGCGTCCCAGGACCCCGTAAAGGAACCCGGGTTTTACCGACAGGCCGATATTGTCGAAAACGGCCGATTTTTGATAGGCGAAGGAAATGTTCCGGAGATGTACCATAATAGTGTACTATTTAACTAGTACACTAAGATAACAGGTTTTATTAAAAAAAATTGTGTGGTATCTTTAGCGTGCAATTTTAAATCAGCAATACCATGAAAGAGCTCCGCAAAGAAGACGTCAGCCAGGAAGTTTTTAACCTCTACGACGATTATGCCCACAACCGGATCGACAGGCGGGTTTTCCTCGACAAACTTTCAATGTATGCTGTCGGCGGCGTAACGGTCTCGGCCCTGCTTAGCTTCATCAGCCCCAACTACAACATCATCCAGGTTCCGGCCGGCGACCCGCGGGTGAAGTCGGAATCCATAAACTACGATTCCCCGAAAGGTGGCGGATCGATCAAAGGACAACTTGCACGGCCGGCCGATGCGAAAGGAAAGCTCCCCGGCATCGTAGTCGTACACGAAAATCGCGGACTCAATCCATACATCCAGGACGTAGGAAGAAGAGCGGCGCTCGCGGGTTTCATCTCCCTGGCGCCCGATGCACTAACTCCGCTCGGCGGATATCCCGGTAACGACGACGACGGACGCGCACTACAATCCAAACGCGATAGGAATGAGATGCTGGAAGATTTCATTGCAGGCTTCGGGTATCTGAAATCACATCCCGACTGCACGGGCAAGATCGGCGTGGTCGGCTTTTGCTTCGGCGGCTGGATCTCGAACATGATGGCTGTGCGTATACCCGAATTATCAGCGGCCGTTCCGTTCTACGGCGGGCAGCCGGCGGCGGAAGATGTCCCGAAGATCAAAGCTCCGTTGCTGATCCACTATGCCGGGCTCGACACACGTGTCAACGATGGATGGCCGGCTTATGAAAGTGCCTTAAAAGAAAATAAGAAAGAGTACACGGTCTATACCTATCCCGATGTGAACCACGGGTTCCATAACGACAGCACACCCAGGTACGACAAAGCCGCTGCGGAGCTCGCATGGCAAAGAACGGTGGAGTTCTTTAAGGCCAAGCTCAAATAAATCAGGACTCAGGAGCCGGCAGTCAGGAGTCTAACCTCAAAGTTCGTACGCATCACTCCTGGCTCCTGTATGCTGGTATTTCGGCGCGATTCTTGTGATCCGGTTTGACCTAACAAGATTTAAACCGTTATGAAAACTATATTTCTTTGCGCAATCACGGCTGTAGTATTCTCACTGCCCGCATTGGCACAAGATCCCAAAACGACCACAACAACAACAGTAACTGATGCAGAACTGCTGAAATATGCAGAGGTCATGGACTCGGTGAACGAAATGTCCGCCTCGGTCCGCGTACTGCTTGCAGACATGGTGAAGAGCGATTCTACCATGACCGCAACCAGATACAATGACCTGAGCAAGATCATCGACGACCCGGCAAAACTTGTCGAAGCAAAGGCCACCGCGGAGGAGATCGCATTTGTCAACCAGGTAGCAGCCAAAAAGAACGAAGAGACCGCACGGATCAACGCAACTTACCAGTCGCTCGCGAAAGAGCACGTAACCGTTCCGGTATTCAATAAAGTTAAAAAGGCGCTGAGCGCAGATCCGCTGTTGAAGAATCGCTATGATTCACTGATGGTAGAGCTGGGTAAAGACGATCCTGCCATACAGCAGTAACCAGGTTCGGCGAAACAACTCCCCAAAACGGGGGCATTTCCGGGTCGATCAGGATTTTTATCTTAGGGGTACTTTTCAAGTACCATGATCAAACACATCCTGACCACGTTCTATCGCACGTCTTTAAACGCGCGGTTTCAACTTGCAACTATATTTTTCGGGCTTACGATGGGCATCGTCGTAAGCCTGCTCATTTATATATATGTCAGGACGGAATCCAGCTTCGACCGTCATCACGATCACGCCGACCGCATCTTCCGGCTCGAGACCACACTTGACCTTGAAGGAAAGACCGATCACACGGCCAAAGCCGCCCTGAACGCCGGTCATTCGCTGATGGAATTCTACCCCGAAGTGGAAAATGTTACGCAGATCCTGAACGTCGGAAAACAAACGATCGAAATAAAAGATCAATACTTCTCCACCGAAAAAGCTATTTACGCCGACAGCAACTTTTTCGATTTCTTCACTTATCCATTTATCGAGGGCAGCCAGATCGATGCCCTGCAGGGACCGAACAAAGCCGTGATCTCGAAAAGCATCGCTAAAAGTTATTTCGGCAGCGAGAAAGCGGCCGTGGGCCATACGATGAATGTCAACAAGGTGGACTTCCTGGTGACAGGCGTTTATGACGAGACTGTAAACCAGTCGCACATTCCGCACCAGCTCTTCCTGTCGCTGTCGACACTCCCGAAGGAGTACCGCGACCAGAGAAACCGGGAATTCATGTGGCTTACGACTTATTCGTACATCCTTCTCAAAGAAGGTACGGATATCGACAATTTCAGGAACAAGCTGTCATTGTTCAATGAAAAGCATCTGATCCCGTATGCCAGCAAGAACGAGCTCAACGGTTCGCTCACCTTCCAGCTCGAGCCGGTGTCGGCGATCCACCTCAATGACAGTTTGAGATTCGATCTCGCGGGGGCGATCAACCCACGTTATCTCTCGGTGTTCTCGGCGATCGCGCTTCTTACGTTGTTCATAGCGTTGATCAACTACGTCAACCTCAGCACCGCGCAGGTATCGCGGAGGCTGAAGGAGATCGGCATAAAAAAGTCCGTTGGTGCAACGCGGTTGTCGCTGCTGGCGCAGTTCCTGGTGGAAACGCTGGTCACCATCTTTACCAGTTATTGCGCGAGCCTGGTGTTGCTATACTTGTTCCTTCCGGAGCTTAATGCCCTCACGGACCGGACATTCAATTTCTGGCAGGTGATCGACGTGAGGTTTATTGTCACCTCACTGCTGTTCATCGTGGCATTCGGATTTCTGGCGGGCATCTATCCGGCCATTCTGCTGAGCTCGTACAAACCGATCCATGCCTTGCAGGCTACGCAACGGGTTGTTGGCGTGACGACCATTCAACGGATGATCAGTCCCGGTTCGGTGAGAAAGGTGTTGGTAACATTCCAGTTCGGCATTTCGATCTTCCTCATCATCTCCACCATCGTGATCTTCTGGCAATTCGACCACCTGAGATCACAGGACATGGGATTCGAGCAGGAGCAGGTGTTGGTGATCGACATTCCCAGTGACACGTCTATCTCGAACAACGTCGAGTTTATCAAGAATGAAATATCGCAGGTCCCTTCGGTGACGTCCGTGTCCACGGCTTCGACGGTACCGGGCACCGGTTACGGCAGCGTCACGATGAATGTAAGTCAATCGGGCGGCAGTGAGGTGAAAGTGCTCAACAGTTTTTTCACGGATGATAAGTTCATCGAGCTTCTCGACATCGGCCTGGTTACCGGCCGGTTCTTCTCGCGGGAATTTTCGACCGACCAAAGAGAAGCGTTTGTGATCAACCAGGCTGCGGCGAAGTTCCTCGGCTGGGATGACCCGATCGGTAAAAGGATCATCAGTCCCTTCGGACAAGACGGTAAAGTGATCGGTGTCATTCGTGACTTCAATTACAAGTCGCTTCACACTTCCATCGAACCGTTGGTGCTGATGTACACGCCCACCACGCAAGGATACCTGTTGGTGAAGATGTCTACGAACAATCTCCAGTCTACCATGCAGCAAGTGAGCACGACATGGACGAGATTTGACAACGCGCATCCTTACGATTATTTTTTTCTCGATGATCAATTTCAGTCACAATACATCAAGGAAGTCCGGTTGTCGAAAATATTCAGTTACTTTTCCGTACTGGGTGTGCTGATATCATGTCTGGGATTGATCGGCCTGGCTATTTTCACGAACGAGCTTAAGACAAAAGAGATCGCGGTAAGAAAGGCGTTGGGTGCTTCGAGGGTACAGATACTGCAATTGCTTTCAAAGGACTTTTTGTGGCTGATCGTTCTGGCTAACCTGATCGCATGGCCGGCATCGTTCATGGTTGTGTCGAACTGGCTGAGCACGTTTGCTTACCGGCTGGATCTGACGTTGCTGCCGTTCATTTACGGTTCACTGATCGCCTTTGTGATCGCGATGGTGACGATTGTTTATTTTTCAAACAAGGCTTCGAGAGGGAATATTGTGAAGGCGTTGAAATACAATTGAGCTAAGCCGGCGTCCCGGTTGGTTCTATCAAGTCCCATAAATTTCCATACAGGTCTGCGAAGACCAGCACGGTTCCATAGTCTTCTTTTTTCGGTTCGCGAACGATGGTGATGCCGTTGGCTTTTAGATTATCGTAATCCCGCTTCAGGTCGTCGGTGTGCAGGAACAGGAACACTCGCCCGCCGGTTTGATTTCCGATTCGGCTGACTTGCTCCCCGTTGGCGGCCCTGGCTAGTAAAAGATTGCAGCCGCGGTACCCGGGTGGAGCTACAATTACCCATCGTTTGACGTCGCTAAGCTTTGTGTCTTCTACCAGTGAAAAGTGGAGTTTCTTGGTAAAGAAGGCAATGGCTTCATCGTAGTCTCTGACGACGAGGGCAATGTGAGCGAGGGATTGTTTCATAATCCCTCTAATTTATTAGATATCAGGCAAAGCTGCTCCCTACTCTTTCAACACCTTTCTATACTCTCTCCCCTTCTCGCTGGTAATAACCAGGACATACATACCAGGGGCCAGACTTGTCGTGGCAAGGTCTATTGTGAATACCGAAGCGTCCTGGAACATCTGGGTATGAACGGTTACTCCCGATAACGTCACCAAGGAAACGGCAATCTGTTTTTGGTTGGTATTGAATCCTACGCTGATCTCTTTGCTGAATGGATTCGGGTAGACGTCAATAGCCACGTCCGATGATTCTTCACCGATTTTAACCTCTTCCAGCGAAGTGCTGTCGCCAACCACGGTTGTATCATCGTCCGAAGCTGCTATCCTCGACCCGCTGCCGGATGTGCGGATGATCTCAATACCATTCACCTGTGGGTTGCCGGTAGCGCGGACAAAGTCCATATCCAGGTTTCCGTCCGTTACTGAAACAGTGAAAGTCTTTTTAACCGCGTTCATTCCTGCCGTTGCGTAGATGTCGAAATTCGACAGCACGGTGGTGTTTTCCATTTTAATACCGAATACTCGCGCGCCTGCAGCCTTAACACCCCCAGCATATGGGGTTTCAGCGAAGAACAGGTTGACCTGGTATGTTCCGCTCGAAAGAGGGAAGTTCCATTGCAGTTGGGCTGCATAGGCGTAGTTGGGACTGTACCGGTTCGGTCCGAAGATCTCGTTGGGGGCGCCGGTGCTGTTAGTGCCCGTCCACGACGTTGCTCCGCAAGTATAGTTGAGACTTGCTGGGTCGACATATGATGTGGGACTGCTCTGAGTGTCGGAGACCCAGTTCACAGGTGATGCTGCGACGGTATTCGGGCTTCCTGCATTCACACGGAACACGACTGTCGATCCGGCAGGAGCTGAATTGACTGTGACGTTGACGTCATCGTAGGCGGTGTAGTTCCCGTTGTCGGTCACTGTTAACCGGAAAGTGTAGCTACCGGCAGCCAGGCCTGACAATGATAACGTATTGGTGTTTCCATTGGACAGGGTCGCTGAACCTCCGCTGAGTTTGGTCCATGAGTACGAGGCGATTGTTCCGTCTGCATCCGTTCCCGATCCCGACAGGCTCAAGGTGTTTGTCGGAAGTGTGATGGACTTATCGGCGCCTGCGTTTGCAACGGGGGCCACCGGTGCGGAGGGCGCCGAGAGTACCGTAACCGTAACGTCATCGTAACCGGTATAATTGGCGTTGTCGGTCACCGTCAACCGGAAAGCGTAACTGCCGGCAGCCAGGCCGGACAATGACAAGGTGCTTGTGTTGGCGTTGGTCAATGTCGCCGAACCACCACTGATTTTCGTCCATGAATACGAGGCGATGGTTCCGTCGGCATCGGTTCCTGTGCCCGCCAGACTTGTGGTGTTGGTGGGAAGTGTGATGGACTTATCGGCGCCGGCGTTGGCAACCGGGGCTACCGGTGTAGGAGTTGACGCGCCGGCAAGCTCATAGGCGCCGGCATCGACTGCCACACCGACCAGTCTCAGCAGGTCCAGGGCATCCTTCACGACACCCCAGGCACTCACGTCACGGCCGGCGTTAATAGCCGGTGAACCGGCGAGAAGCCTGTAGTCATCCGCCGCAGCGTTGGCAAATTTCGCGTTGGCAAGGATTGGTACTACGACGTTGTTGCTCTTCTTCCAATCGGTGTAGAAATATGTTTTATCCCAGGTCGTAGCCGATGCCACCACAAGGTTGTTATACATCACGTTACTCGGCGCCGAGTTTATATACTCCTGCGCCACACCGGTCGCCGCGTTGACGAACGTATTGTTGATCAGGTAGACCCCGCCCGCGTAGTTTTTATTCACGATATCCGTGGAAAGAGGAGTCGGGCGCGTGTTGATCGTGATCGCTCCGCCGGCTCCTGGATTTACGAACACGTTGTTGTAAATGTACTCGTTGCCAATCCCCTGGATCGCCAGGGCCGGGCCGGTGCCATTCTTGATCAGGTTATTATAGAACTTGGCAGTTGTTCCCAGCCCAAGCTGGACGCCCCCGTTCTGCTCGGCGTTGTTCTTGGTCCCGTAGTTATAAATGGAATTGTTGTATATCTGGATGTCGCTGACCCCGGCGCCGACCTGGATCGACTCCCGGCCGGTTGACTCGAATTTGTTGTTGTATATCCTCACGCCGCGCACCTCGTGACAGTACTGGGTAGCTCCGCAGAAGACGGTCGTGCCCATGTAGAAGCTGTCGCCAAGGTAGATCCCTTCACCACCGGTATGATGGATGTAGTTGTCGTGAATGCTGACGTTGTTGAGGCTAAAATTCGGGCGCGTCGCGGACTGATCGGCACAGTTCGGTGACGGATCTGTCTTGATCATCATCGCGCTGTAGCCTGTGTTGCCAATCTCCATGTGATCGATCTCGACGTCACTGCTTAGGCCGGAATAGGCGATGCCTTGCGAGCCCGCAGCGGTCGCAGGGATCTTGAACCCGTATTGCACGCCAGCTGCGCCGGTACCGGTGAGATGAACGTACTTGGACGAAAAGAACAGGAAGCCGTTCTGGGCATTCGATCCGCCAATCTGGACCTGTCCGCCGCAGTTCTTGATGATGACCGGATTTCCGGCAACACCACGGATATTTGAAAACTGAATGGTCTGGACACTGCCGGCATTCACACATATCACATCGCCGGCTTTGACACCTTTGGCTGCGCCGTCGAAGTTGACGTAGCCCGAGCCGGCGGGGATAGTGAATTTGCAATTACACTGGGCCCAGGAATGGGCGGGAGCGATAACCAGAAGAACCGTTGCAAGCTTAAGGGCAATTAACAATCTTCTCTTCTGCCTGGCAACAGCCATCCGGATGTTCACAGGCACTTTTCTTTCTCGTAGAATCACTAAATAACTTTTTGCGTTAAAGGGGACCCCAATAAAGTAATTTGATCGTGGAATGAAGTCGTCGTTCCGCTAGTTGGGTTTATTAAGGTTCAAATTGCCTGATTGCTCGACGAAAACGGCAATCAAAAAAATTACTTTCCCGACTAAATGATCTGCGTCATCATTTTATATCCCAAATGTTGTAGAATTCATACTACACATTTATTTGGCGTACATCGAATTGACAGCCAGTTGAGGGATTTAATTGCGGACCCAAAATTTCTTATATAGGCGCGAGGGGTTGAATGTGCCGACCAACAAAAATGAAATATCCTACCTGGACTGCTAATACAGTCGCAACACTTTCCTTAAGCTTTTTATTATCTGGTTGTATCGACGGCGAGCTGCCGTGGAAAAAAAAGGGGGCTGATCCGTCATCCGCACCTGTCGAGGAGCCGGTAGCGTTTGTCTCCGTGTATCAGGCCTCTCCCGGCGTCAGTAATGCCGACCTCGTGATCGACGGCGAAACCGTGAACTCATCCCCGCTAAACTATGGTCAGCAGGAAAAGTACATGCGCATTCCTAGCGGGAATAAGACCCTGACACTCAGCCTTTCCGGACATGACGTTGCCGCGCTGCCGATCGCGCTGGTAAAAGAGACACAATATTCAATATTCGTCGTGGGCGATGCAGAACCGTCGTTTATGGTAATGCCGGTCACATACGATAACATCACCCCCGGATATATACGCATCACATTCCTGAACCTGTCGCCCGACGCTCCGGATGTAAACCTGGTGGAAGATGTATCAAATACGGTCCTTTTCGAGAAAATGTCTTTCAAGGAAGCTCCGGATTTCGTCGAGATACCCGCCCAATCATCTTACGACCTGACGATACGGTCCGCAGCCGATAACTCCATACTGGTGCAAATACCGGCCAAAAGGTTGTATGCAGGCTGGAACTATACGGTCATGCTCCGCGGATATCATGCTCAATCGGCTGATCCATCGGTTGCCCTGGCGGCCGAGATCCTGAGCGAGGTGCAGCGTTGATCAGGGATCAAACCAGGAACGAGTAATTCTCTTTCAGTCGTTCCAGCTCGTCGTCCGCACTAACTTTCTTCTTGAACAGGCTTTCGAAAGGATCGCCTGTCTTTTTGAGCCTTCCAAAAATAGTCTCGTGATTGAAATCCTCCACGCGAAGGCCTTCTACAACTTCCTCCCACAATAGCGGTGTCGCCACGGTGGCGGGGCCGCCTGCTACAAGTGAATACGGCGCAACGACACCTCCGCCCTCTTCATTCGCCAGGCAGTCCAGCGTAACTTTTCCGTACCCATAGTCATCCGTTCCTTTCAACGTCACCATGTCCGGCAGCTTCAGGCGGACGAGCTTACATACAAACTCCGCAAGGTCTTTCGCCGCTTCGAACTCACTCTTCGTGTCGAGGGGGATGTAAATATGCAGTCCCGAATGCCCGTCGGTTTTCACGAATGACAACAGCTTCAAGCCCTCCAGGATCTCTTTTGCCGTAAGGGCTACGTCGATGGCCTTAAAGAATTCAGAACCGGAGTCGATATGAATAACCGCATAATCGGGCAGCGCCAGATGTCGAAGACGCGAATGACAAGGGTCGAACTCCACCGACTCGAGTTCTGCATACAACAACAGGTGCTCTTTATCATTGCACAGGAACATATTGTTTCCCGAAACGTTGGCTTCCTGAGTCCACTCAGGTATTTGCTGTCCCAGCTTCCGGGGCAAGGCTTTCACATTCGTGACAGATGGATTCGGTCCGCCGTCGGCTTGCAGACGAACGAAGTGCGGACGGTCCTTGAGATAAGGTAACAGGTAGTCGGCTATCTTGCTATAATAATCAAGAACGTCTTTCTTGCTTAACTCCGGTTGCCTGAACACCACGCGCTCCAGGTTGGTGAACTGGATCTTCTCGTCGAGCTTATAATCGGGCTGCTTGGGTCCTTTGTCAACAAACATCGTCTCTTTCACGGCGACGGGACTCATTTTCCTGACTTCTTCTTTTTTAGGGCGTTGGTTTTTCGTCTTCCCGATATCGGCCGAAAGGTCGAATGCCGTTACCTTTTCTTTCGCGCGAACCGCAGGAAGCTCCGGAAGTGAACCGAACTCCTTGCCGACCTTCGGATCGAATTCGAAAGGAGCTTCATCCCAGTCTTTACTCAGCGTGCTATGAAAGTAATAGATGCCGGGTGTGTCATCGCTCTGGTACAGCTGGTGGCTGGAGGATCGCAGGTTGCTCAGGACGGCGTTGTAGTTCAGGTCGTAAAATACTCCGGCTTCGTCGGCGATACCTTCGACGGGGATACGGTTGGCGATGGAGTGACCGGCTTTGGTTATATAAAGACGGATCAAGCTCTTACGGTCCGGCCGGTCGCGGCAGGAATCGACAATTTCCAGGATGGTTTTAAAAGGTTTTGTATTCCGCCGGATCTGCATAGGAGCCAATTATGGAACAATGGTAACGATGATTCCGTCCGGGTCCGCCTCGATGTCGGTCAGAACGATGACATTTTTCGATGGCGGGGACTGACTGAAGGCTGAGTAGCTACCGGAGAACACAAAAGTGGCGACAGCTGTAAGGAGGAAAAACTTCATTCATTCAAGTTACAACTCAATTTACGTACTTGACGCTATGCAGCACGTCGTTGTCCTGAACTATTTTCCTCATCGTCATGGCATTTTGAAATCCGGCTTCCGTGACGGTATTGTTGAAATAAACGCTGCACCTCTGTGCTGTCGCGGGAAACTGTCTGTAGAAATTCTCGAGGCGTGACTCATCGTAAGGCGTCACAAAGAGCTGTGGGCTCCCGTGCAGGCGCAGATAGAACGCCGGTGACGTATGAATAAACCAGCTGTCGAGACCGGGGAAGTCGACGTTACAAAATGTAATGTTGGCGGAGGCCAGCGCTTGTCTTACCGACTCGTTCCACCACGAGATGTGTCTGAACTCAATCACATTTTGTGGCTCGTGTGGTATGGTATTAATGATGCTCTCAAGATTTTCATCACTGTATTTAAAAGTTGGCGGCATCTGGAAAAGAAAATGCTGAAGCTTTGGCCCAAGTCCGTCGAGGATCAGGTCCTGGAAAGTAGTCACTGCTTGTTTCTCCTTCAACCGTTGAACGTGAGTGATGTACCTGCTCATCTTCACAGAAAAAGTGAACTCGTCGCTGGTTGCCACGGCATACTTCTTCAGGTCGGCGGTTTTAGGTTGCCGGTAGAAGGTCCCGTTCATCTCCACAGTATTGAATGTCGAACTGTAGTGAGCTAACCAGTTCTTGGGCGCGAGGCCTTTGGGATAGAATGTGTTTCTCCATTGCGGATAATAATAGCCTGAGCAGCCAATGCGGTAATTCATGCCCAAGGGCGGGCCAAATGTGTGCCAATGAGATTGGCTCAAGATTAATCCTGGTAAACTTCACAGGCAGATAAAGCAGTAAAGAGGGACAGTAGATTGATCGCAGTAAAGTTTATTACGGCAAGCAGTTTGAGGACGGCATCATGAAACTTAAAAACCTAAATGATGAAAGCAGCCGTATTCCACAAACCGGGAGACATCCAGCCGGAGAATGTTGCCGATCCCATCATCGAGCAACCCGAAGATATTATTTTACGAGTCACGTCGACCGCGATTTGCGGGTCCGATTTACACATTCTCAACGGGTTCGTTCCTCAGGCGAAAGATATGGTCATGGGCCATGAGTTCATGGGGATTGTAGAAGCCGTCGGCAAGGGCGTCTCAAAGTTAAGAATTGGAGACCGCGTCGTGGTTCCGTTTCCGATCGCATGCGGACATTGTTTTTTCTGCTCCAATGGAATGTCTACCAATTGCGAGCATTCCAACCCTAAATACGGGCCGGAAGGTAATATGCTCGATAACAAAGGCGGCGCCTTGTTTGGCTACACTGATCTATATGGAGGGTATTCAGGAGGGCAGGCTGAATTCGTTCGTGTGCCATTTGCCGACTTCGGACCGCGCAAAGTGTCGGATCAATTGACCGACGAACAGTGTCTTTTTCTAACCGACATCTTCCCCACGGGCTGGTCGGCTATCGATTGGGCAATGCTCAAAGGAGGAGAAACAGTGGCCATCTTCGGATCGGGCCCTGTTGGACTGATGGCACAGAAAGCTGCCTGGTTGAAGGGTGCAGGCCGCGTAATTGCGATCGATATTCTCGACTACCGCCTTGCGATGGCGAAGAAAGCCAATAATGTCGATGTCATTAATGCACACAAGCAGGACGCTATCGAAATGATACGACAAATGACAAACGGACGCGGTGCGGACGTTTGTGTGGATGCTGTCGGTATGGAGGCAGATCGTTCATTCTTTGATAAAGTAAAAGCAACCATCCATGTTGAAAAGGGAACAATCAGCGTGCTCGAGGATTGCATCAAGGCAGTACGTCGTGGCGGAACCGTAACCGTCGTTGGCGTCTACGGAACACCGTTCGATAATTTCCCTCTTCACCGCATCTTCGACAAAGGAATATCCATGCGGTTCGGCCAAGCGCCTGTTCACAAATACATCGACGAGCTGATCGGGCTGGTGGAGAGCGGGAAAGTTGTACTCAACGACATTCTCACCCATACCATGCCGCTCTCTGAAGTCTCAAAGGCTTACGACATCTTTAAGAAGAAAGAAGACAATTGTGTGAAAGTTATCTTAAAACCCGGACGGTAACGCCCAAACAAACTGACCAACTATGAATGACAACATGAAATATGCCCTTGTTACCGGAGGTACCAGCGGCATCGGATATGAGCTAGCCAAGATATTAGCGGAGCACAGATACAACCTGTTCATCGTCGCACGTCACGAGGCGGCCCTTCAGCGGGTTTCGGATGAGCTGTCGGAAACGTCGGGCGTCGAAGTTGTTACGATTGCCAAAGATCTGTTCGACCCGGAAAATGCATTTAGTATCTATGAAGAGGTCCGTGGGAAGGGCATCGTACTAGACATTCTTGTCAACGACGCCGGGCAAGGACTGTATGGCGAATTTGTGGGTACTGATATCCACAGGGAGTTGGATATCATTAACCTCAATATTTCGAGTCTCGTCGTGCTCACGAAACTCTTCCTTCAGGACATGGTGACAAGAGGAAGCGGTAAGATCCTCAACCTGTCTTCCATCGCCAGCAAAGTGCCCGGTCCCTGGCATTCGGTCTACCACGGAACGAAGGCCTTTGTTCAATCCTTCACAGAAGCCGTTCGAAGCGAAGTAAAAGACTCGGGTGTAACCCTTACTGCGTTATTGCCTGGCGCAACGGCAACTGATTTCTTCAACAAGGCGGACATGAATTCCTCGAAAGTTCTTGAAGAGAAAATGGACAGCCCCGCCGATGTTGCTAAGGACGGGTTTGAGGCCCTCATGAATGGCGATGACATGGTGATAAGCGGGTTTAAGAATAAATTGCAGGTGGCAATGGCCAATCTCACGCCCGATGATAAGGCTGCGGACAAAATGAAAAAACAACAGGAACCTGTGGGGAAAACTCATAGTTAAAACTAATAGCTAAAAGTTAACGGAAAAGGAAAAAGGTGAAACGGAAAACGGAAAGGAAATATTAAAACGAAGACCCGGCCCTTTCTTACAGGGGTCGGCTTCATTTTAGCAGCTCCAGCACACCTTTTCTTTTCACTATGTTCTTATAGTCCCATTGGATCTTCCTCCCTTTTCCAATCCATCGCTTGAGGTTCGCTTTATTGATCTCTTTCGCATGCGTGTAGCGAACTTCGGCAGCCTTGAAGCTTCCTTCGTCCGTCAATCCCTCCTCTTTGAATGATTGCCCGCTCCAGAATAGCAGCCTGACGGAATCTTTCAACTTACTATATCCTACGATCGGGTTGCCGTCGAGGAACCAGACGGGTTGTGCGTGCCAGATCTTGTTTTCAGCGTCGGGAAGATGGGTGTCGATCTCTTTGGCAAGGGTGTCGCAAATTTTCTTGTCTTCTGGTGTTTGATCGTTGTTGTAAGCTTTGGTGTCTGGGTTCATACTTATTCTACTTTACGGCTTCGACCACCGAAACCATGAACAGCAATAGGAGCCAAAAAACTCCATATTTCATAGTACAAAAACGGGATTGATGTTAGTTGAAGATAGAAATTTTCGGAGTAGTGAGATATGACTAACTTCGCATTCGAATGAGGTGGTACCTTACTTTCATCGTATTGACTTCGTTTTCAGCGCTTTCGCAGCGCGAACTTCCCGTTGATATCTCACAGGTCGATCAGCTCATTGAGCTCAGCCTGAAAGATCAGTGGATCGATCCGTACCGTTCGCTGGATTATGCAGACCAGGCCCTCGAGAAGGCCCAGCAAATTAATTACCGCCAGGGCATTGCCAGAGCACACAATCTAAAGGGCTTTTCTTACTGGACATTCGGAGACAATGAGCTGGCGATACAGTCGGCGCTCGACGCACTTGATATTGCCACGGCAGACAAGCACACGCTGATCCAGGCGGAGTGCTACTACATCATGGCGCGCGGCTACCTCGACCTTCGCGAAGGCGTCAAAGCACATGAGTCCATTGTCAAGGCGGAGACGTTGGCGGAGGAAGGCAGTGACTGGACGCAGCTGTGTAGCATCTACAATTTGAAGGGTGTTATCCTGTTTACTAATCAAAAGTATGACAGCGCTCTTTACTTTTACAATAAGGCTTACGAGATCGGTAAAAGCCAACCGGTGGATCCCATTAACCTGCCGCGGATAATTTCAAACATCGGCGAATGCTACGAGGATGAAAACCCTGCGCTGGCATTCCGATATTATAACCAGGCGCTGGAGCTGGCGAAGGAAACGGGTAACAAGATCACGGAAGCTTCCATTATCGGTATTATCGGGCGCGCATACCTAACGGGAAAAGATCTGAAGAACGCCGAAGCTAATTTGCAGATAGCGCTCGAGCTTGCGCGTGACCTCGGTCTGCGCCGTGTCATGCGTCAAGTGTACAGTGGTCTGGTCGACATACGATTGATGCAAGGCAAAGGTGATGAGGCAGTCGTTTACCTCCAACGGTATTACGCCGTGCGCGACAGCCTTCTGAACACCGCGAAGATCAGGCAGATCGTAGAGCTTGAAGCCAAACACGAGCTTCAGCTTCGAGAGAAGAATATTCAGTTGCTCGAAAATGAAAAAAGGATAGACACGATCTGGAAAAATCTGCTGATCGGGCTGACCCTCCTCGTTGTCATTGCATCGGTGGCGGTAATTCAATGGCAGCGTTACCGCTATCGCCGGAACAGGGAAATGCTGAACCTTGAAATAGACTACCTGACCCAACAGCATAAAGAGGCTGTCGACAAGTACAAGACCCTACAGGTCCCGGAGGGAGAGGACATTGCATCTTACGATCAAAGGCTTTTGAAGCAGGCGATTTCTATCGTGGAGGAAAACATCGGCGACTCGCAATTGAGCGTGGAGAAAATGGCCGAACGGATGAACATGAGCCGGACGAGCCTTCACAGGAAAATAAAATCTATCACCGGCTTCCCGCCAAGCGAATTGATCCGAAGCATCCGTCTCCGGAAAGCCGCGCGCCTGATTGCCAACCGGGCAGACTCTGCGGCGCAGATAGCTCACGCGGTGGGCTTCGAAGACTACTCCCATTTTTCAAAGGCGTTTAAGAAACACTTCGGAGTATCGCCGTCGGCGTACTATGTACAGGGTACAGAGTACAGGGTGCAGGGAGTTGAACCTCATCGCGCCCCGCACTGACCCTGTACTCTGGTATCCTGTACTCTGTACTCTGTACCCTGTACCCTGTACTCTGTACCCTGTACTCTGTACCCTGTACTTGTCCCTGTACTTATGTTCCAAAAGGTGGTCTAGGTGTTTCAAACAGGCCTGAAGTCATCATAATGGCAGAATCTGTCAACCCACGGCGACCGCCGTCCCCTTAGTTTTGCCATTCTGATCGCAAGAAAATTAGTTATGAAACTGGTAAAAAGAACGCACCGTATTATCGCCGTAATAATGGGTATAGCCGTGCTGGTCACGCTCGTACTCCAAATATTGCGCGATGGACGTCAGGTGGGAACGAAAAACGTGAGAAACTTTCAATCAACAACAAAATGACAACAACTGAGAACAACCCGAACAAGGCCCTTTGGGAAAAGGGCGACTTTACACGTCTCGCGCAGGGCATGCGCGAAAGTGGGGAAGCGTTGATAGCGCAATTGGGCATTACCAAAGGCATGCATGTATTGGACCTTGGATGTGGCGACGGAACTACGGCGATACCCTCCGCAACGAAGGGCGCTACGGTACTTGGTGTGGACATCGCGCGTAACCTGGTAGATGCCGGCAACGCGCGTGCGCGGCAGGCGGGCCTTACAAATATCACATTCCAGGAAGGAGATGCGAGCGACCTGTCGGAGCTGAAGAGTGACTTTTTCGACCAGGTGGTCAGTATTTTCGGAGCCATGTTTGCGCCCCGTCCGCTGAATGTTGCGCAGGAAATGGTGCGCGTGACGAAACCAGGCGGCAAGATCACGATGGGAAACTGGATCCCCGGAGATCCGACGCTGGTGGCGCAGATCCTCAAGATCAGCTCTGCCCACACCCCGCCTCCTCCGCAGGGATTCATTAGCCCGATGCTTTGGGGTGTTGAAAGCGAGGTGACACAACGTTTTGAAGCGGCGGGAATACAACCGAAAAACATATCCTTCATCCGTGATAAATACGTCTTCAACTTTCCGATGACGCCGCAGGAGCTGGTGAACATATTCAGGTTGTATTACGGTCCGACGATGAATGCATTTGACGCGGCTGCGAAGAATGGGAACGCGGCTCAGCTGCAACGGGAATTGGAAGATCTTTTCGTGAGTCAGAATACGAGCCGGACGCTGGGTCATTCCACGATTGCGGCGACGTTCTTAAGAGTGACGGTTATTAAGGGGCAAATGTGAGTGAGTTCAGGGCAGGCGATCCGCTCGTCTGCCCTTTTTCTAAATCAGTTCGATTTTTTTCTCTTCCATAGTTCATCAACACGCCTGACGAAGTCCCCCGGAGGCATTTCGAAAAACTCGGCGAGCTTAAAAACGGTGCCCAGACTTGGTTGTATCAGGCCGCGTTCGAGCCTGGAGATGTAAACCCTCTCAAAGTCGCAGTGGTCGGCGACGTGCTGCTGCGATACGTTTTTTTGATCACGCAACTCTCTCAAAACATACCCGAATACCTCTTTGAGATTGCGTTCCACGAAAGCAATCTATTGGCGGGTGCCGAAAATTATTGAGTACTATAGTACTCAATTGCTATCTTTGTCAGGTAAACCAGATTTAGAAAAATTGTAAAAATTGAGTCAGATAATCTGATAATTTCAGATTATCTCTGTAAAATATTACACTATGGACTATAAATCGACCCTTATCAGCCTGGCGACCCAGCCTCTGCCCCACCAGATGCTGCTTACTATATTAAAGGACTACCAAAAGCCCAACGACAAGATCCATCGCCTTTTGAAAGACGGCATACTTCAATCCATTAAAAAAGGTCTCTACATTATCGGCCCGGCGTTGAACATCAACAGCAAACCGGAACCCTTTCTTCTCGCCAATCATATCCTCGGCCCGAGCTATGTGTCGGTCGAAACGGCCTTGTCGTATCACGGTCTCATACCGGAGCGCGTTTATGAAATCGCGTCCATGACCACAAAAGCCACACGGAAATTCAAAACATCGTACGGGAATTTCACCTACACGAAACTTCCTTTGCCATATTATTCCTTTGGCATCCGGTCTGAGAAGCTCGCCGACGATCAGTATGCCATGATAGCCTCTCCCGAAAAAGCGCTATGCGATAAAGTGATCACTACTTCCGGACTTCAACTGCGAAGTAAAAAGGGGGCCAAAGAATTCCTGCTGGAAAACATGAGAATGGATGAAGACATGCTCAAGCAAATGAACGTGAATGAAATGTCGACCTGGATAAAGGGCAGCCAAAAAGAAGAAAGCTTATCAATGTTAGTCAACACACTTGAAGAATTATGATCAAAGAATGGTTGGCAGAATATGAACCCGGCAACAAAGACGAAGCTCAATCCGCTCTTCGTGAAATCATGCAGGAAGTCGCACTGGCTGGACTTTATCGTGGGGGATTTTTTGAAAAGGCCGCCTTTTATGGAGGAACAGCACTCCGAATATTCCATAGCCTCGATCGATTCTCGGAAGATCTCGATTTTTCACTCCTTCAATGCGATCCCGACTTTTCACTCGACAAATACCTTGACGCCATTAGAAACGAATTTGAAGGACTTGGCATGCACGTGTCTATCAAAGAAAAGAAGGCGAAGGATACTCATGTAGATTCAGCTTTCCTGAAATCAGAAACAATTTGGAAAGAGCTCGTGCTTGAAAACATTCTCCCGCAAAATGGACTCTCACAGGTCTCAAACGTTAAAATCAAAATTGAAGTCGACACAATGCCGCCAGGTGGTTTTGATACAGAGGAAAAGCTGCTTCTGCGTCCATTCTCCTTTTATGTCAAGAGCTTTACACTACCGAATCTTTTCGCAGGCAAAATGCATGCTTTGTTGTTTCGTAATTGGAAAGACAAGGTAAAGGGTCGCGATTGGTACGATTTCGAATGGTACGTCAGGCGGGGTATCGGTATGAATTTGAAACACTTCGCTGAGCGAGCTAAGGGTAGCGGCGACATCACGTCAGATCAAATAGGCGAAAAGGACTTTAGAAAGTTACTGACGGCACGAATCAGTGTGGTCGATATGGACCGCGCAAAAGCCGAGACCGTGCGATTCATTCCCGATGCCGGCAAGATCGACGTGTGGTCGAAAAAATATTTCAACGCCGTCGCGGAGCGTCTAAAAATAGCATAACCCGGATCCTTAACGCGCGAGCAGACTCTTCTTCGCTTTCTGTGCCGCTTTGGTCCTCGCGACATTCAATATCTCCCTTACGGTATTCAATAACATAAGCGACGCATCGACCTCTTCCTTCCGGGCCGAAACACTTTCGACGTTGAAACCAAACGGGATATCATTTGTAACGCAATATTCCGCAAGGTCATTCGCGATCCTGGTAGCAATCTGCCGCGAAAGAGTGAGTGGTTCTACCGATGTTCGGAGCGCTTCCTTCACGTTATCGGGAATATGAATTCCCAACCATTCGAGGAACAGCAGTGTTTTTGCGGAGCCACATAAGGTCAACGTAAAGATCACCGTAGGTGTATGCCGCTTTTCGCGCTTGCAGGCAGCAACGAGATCGTCGAGGACTTTCCTGGTATAGTCGACGTTGAAAATGCATTGCGAAATGAAGTAGGACACGCCGCAGTTCATCTTGTCGAGCATCCGGGCGTCTTCATCTTTCAAAATAGCATGACGCTCCGGTATGGTTACTGCGCCGATAACCGAATCGTGCTGGTGATTTTCGCGCCAGATACGATAGGCCTCGGTCAGAGTAGTCTTTGGAACCGAGTCGGGCGAGGGAAGTCCGACGAATACGGGATATAGCGTTTGCTTGCTTAGGTCATTCAGCCACAGCGTCAGCTCTTCGTTTGTGAACTTTCCGGCGGGACGGTAAATGATCTTTGGTATGGCGAGCTCGCGTAAGTATCGACTCGCATACACATGGGGATCGAGACAGCTTACAAATGGAAACGGGCGCTCTTCGGCTGTCCTTTCGGCCTCATCCTGCAAGTCGTACACGACGAGGGCATCGATATCGAGCGTGCGAAGGATGATTAAACCTTTGTCGGCGATCTCCTGGAGTTTCTCTGGAGTGCTTTGCGCCTTTGGTGGGCTGATTCCGTAGAGGAGTATTCCCGATTCTCTGTTCCTTACTTTCTTTAAGAACATCTGTTAGGTGATGGTGGGGATCGCCAAAATTAAGAAAATATTGTGTTCCCGATAGAAGTATATAATATACCCTAACGTCAGCGACGTCGACTACTTCAGCTCTGTCCGGATCTTTTCGAGCAACAACTTGGTGGCTTTTATTCCGTCGGTGTTCGAGAGGTAGGAAGTGTCGCCTCCGAAATCGCGAAGAAGGCCGCCTTCGTATTCGATACCCACATAGCCTCCGGTCCAGCCCGACGCCTTGATGATACCGAAGATCCTGTGGAAGTCGGTGTCCGGGTCCTCGCCATCGGCTGTGAACTTATGTGTTTTGGCGCTGACGCCTTTCGAGTACGGCATCATCATCTCGACGCCTTTGTACTTATCGTATTCCTTCAGGCATTTGGTGGCCAGCAATGCCTTAAAGTCCGTCGACTCGGCTTTGGTCCGTTCCATGCAGAAATTTCCGAAGTCGGGAAGCAGGCCTTTGTTCTTCGAGCTCACCTGTTTCATCACGCCCACGAGCCATTCGGGATTGGATGAATGTCCGAAGTGGTTTTCGACGATAACATTTATTCCAACCTTGTCTGCATACTCGAGCAGTTTCCCATAGCCATCGACGGATGCTTTTGCTGCGTCTGCCGCGCTCGCCTCCTCTCCCTTGCCCGACATGGCAGCCATGGCGTCGCCGAGATTGACTCGTATGGTGGCGCATCCGAGAAACTTCGCGGCATCAACCCACGGGTAATGACTTTCGACGGCGTGCTGACGTTTTGTTGCATCGATGGATGCGAGGTTCTCACCGTCGACCATGATCAGGTGACTTTTGGTTCCGAGGTCATCGCACACGGTTTTCAATTCCTTCATGTAAGCGCTATCGGTGTGCTTGCTGTTGAAGAAACCCGATACCCATTCGAGGACGTTGATCCCATGCTCGTTGACGGCTCGTTTTGGAAAATCGAGGTTGGTCATTTTTTGTGTATACAGCTCCGAAGCGTACGAGAACTCGGCTAAAGAGATCTCGAATGTAAATGGTGCGGCGTTCTTTGCGTGGAGTGCAGAAGGAAATACGGTGGATAAACCGACGCCGGCGGATGCGAGGCCGAGGGTTGAAAGGAACGTTCTGCGGGTGTAGGTCATGGATTTATACTTTTTCAGTAAGACAATTTATTTTTAATCTAACCCTCCTCCAAATAAAAAACACAATCAACCACACACAAATCACACTCGGACCCAGCTGACTATACGGCCTGAAACCCTCCACCACCGTACCCACAAACGCCGACAAGATCGCCGAAAACGCAGAGATCATCTTATATGGTTATCATTAATGGACGCGAGCTCCGGATCGGGAAAGTCTATAAAAAATACGTGAAGGAATTGATTGGTGGACGAGTTTCTTAGTATCTTATTCTTTCCCCAACCCCCGGGAAAATGAGGCATTTCACTGTGATCGTTTCTCTAATTCTCACCTGGAGCCTCACAGGATTCTCTCCCATTCAAACTCCCGACCCGAAGCTCGCCGAAAAAATTCTTGCAACCGGTGAGCAACTATACGTCGAAGGAAAGTACAAGCAGGCCGCCGATACCCTGAAAGTATCGACTGCACTTTTTGAACAGCTCAAAAACTCCTTTGACCAGGTCCGGTCTGCCAACCTCCAGGCGGAATGTCTTTCCAACCTTGGACAATGTGATGAAGCCGGCGCTTTACTTCAACGGTCTCTTGAGATCATGAATGCTCAATCTGGTGACAACCAGTCGGCCGGGCAAGCCATCCTCGCCGACACTTATTATTACATGTCGCGTCGTGCGGGCGGCTGTGCCCGTCAATTTGACGACGCTGTTAAGCTGATGCAAAAGTCCCTTGCCATCAAGACAGCGCTCTACCATGCCGCTGATCCGTCGTTTGCGTTCGATTACACCTTTCTCGGATACATCTATAATTCCAAAGGCCGATACGACAGCGCACTGATTTACCTCGACCAGGCCGTTGCGATCCGGACGAAGCATCTCAAAGCGGATGACATCGAGACTTCACACACGTTATTCAATCTTGCGGCTAGCTACGAAGGAAAAAGCGACCTCGGTAAAGCACTAGACTTTAATCTCCGTGCACTTCGGATCAGGTCGAAGGCACTTGGTCCTTCACACGCTACAGTAGCGAACAGCATCAACTCGATCGGTCGCGTATATCGCAAGCTCGGCAATAATGAAAGGGCTCTCGAATACTATCGTCAAGCGCTGGAGACCAGAAAAAATACACTGGGTGCCGATCATCCGAATGTTGCCGGTAGCTATTATGAAATCGGAAACCTGTACGGGAACATGTCCAACTATCATGCATCCATCGAATACATTCAGGAAGGCAACCGCATCCTGGAAAACAATACCCAGGTATTTAACGATGTCTTGCCAACCTACATCGCTTATGCAGGAAAGATGTATGGGTTGACCGGACAGAACGACCTTGCCAAAAATCATATTCAAAAAGGAATTACCCTTGCAGAGAAAAAACTGCCACAAGGTCATCCTTATCGCGCCGTCGTGTATAACATTGCCGGAGAATATTACGGCGAGGCCGGTGACATCAAGAACCAGGCTGACTTCTTCAAGAAAGCCATTGCCATCTACCGGTCGTCGTATGGCGAGAGATCGGAACGCGAGGCGGATGTTGTTTCCAAAATGGCGTCGACTCATGCCAGACTTAATCATACAAAGGAAGCCTTGAAACTTTACGGCGAAGCGTTGTCGATGTATTCAGCCAAGCTGGGTCCTCAAAACCCTAAAGTAGCAACAGTGCATCTTGGGATCGCCGATGTACACAAGAGCTCAGGTAACTTTACCGAAGCCGGGAAGGCTTATCGGCAAGCGCTGGAAAGTGTATCGGGCATCGACAACAAACAGTTAGTGTTGAAGATTGTACGAAGCAAAGCTCCAATAGAAACACAGCAGGCTTCGCTTGCCTCATATCGTACCGCACTGCAACTGACAGATGATATTGCGCAAGGGTACAACAACGAACGTGCCCGGATCCAGCTGGAAAAAGAGAGAAGGGAATTGTATGCTGCAACGCTGGATGTGATATGGGAGATCTACACGGCGGCTCCTGACGCGTCTCTTTTCCAGGAGGCGTTTGCCATCGCAGAAAAAAGTAAGGCGGCTCTTCTGCTGGAGAACACCACGGACCAAAAAGCAAAGACCATCGCCGGTGTGCCGGACAGTCTCGTGGAAAAAGAACGGGACATGCGGATTGAACTGGCCTGGTACACGACGAACCTCTACCAGGTACGACAGAAAAAAGATACTGCTGCCGCATCGTCCTTCGGGAAGAATATTTTTGATTCGGAAAGAAAACTCGAACGATTCAAGTCGCAGCTGGAAAAAGAATTCCCGGCGTATTTCAATCTGAAATATGCCAAGCCGGCCGTTGACCTGGCTAGTTTGCAGCAGCGGCTTCCTGGAAACACGACCCTGCTGGAATACTTCGTTGGCGACAGCGCTATCTACTGCTTTCAGATCTCACGCGGTGAGGCAAATCTTAAAAAACAAGCGTTCGATCAGGCATTCAAAAATACCGTTGCCGGCTATCAAAAGAGTCTTACCGATTTCTCCTTCATTGTGAACAACGAAGCTACGGCCGACTCTGTTTACTTGTCGACATCGCGCGCACTCTTTTCACTTTTGATGATCCCGAAACCGTCGGGAAATGTCAGTGAGAAAATAATTATCATTCCGGACGACTTCCTGGCTCAGTTCAACTTCGGAACGCTGCTTTACGAAGACGTCGCGGGAAACAATTACGCGACGCTTCCTTATCTCAACAACCGGTATATCGTCAGCTATGCATACTCGTCGGCATTTCTTGGCGACCAGGCATTACGTCGTAAAAAGAGAGGCAACCTCTTTGCGGGTTTCGCCCCCTCTTACAACCAGGGCGACTACAGTGGATTGGACAGCGCCGAGCATCCGATGGCAGCGCTCGTCATGAGAAGTGGGAACCTTCCTCTTCCCGGCGCGGCGGAAGAAGTTAAGCTGATCAGTAAGTTGATGCAGGGCGAGTCGTGGATCAATGAAGAAGCGACCGAATCGAATTTCAAAAAATACAGCGGCGACTATGATGTGCTTCACCTGGCGATGCACAGCCTATTGAATGATGTAGAGCCGCGCTACTCGGAGCTTCTCTTCAATCCGGGCAAAGACAATGAGAACGACGGCTACCTGAGCATCGCGGAGATTTACAACCTGAAGCTGAATGCGCAGCTTGTCGTATTGAGCGCCTGCAGCAGCGGCTTCGGAAAGATCCAACATGGCGAAGGGCCTATCAGTCTTTCCCGGGCCTTTAGCTATGCCGGTTGTCCCAGCGTGGTCATGAGCCTCTGGAAAGTGCCGGACCTGATCACTACCAGCATCATGAAGAATTTCTACGAGAGCTTAAACAGCGGTCTGCCCAAAGACGAGGCGCTGCACGCAGCACAGTTGAAATTCCTTCGCGAGAACAACGATCCTCTTTACCGGCATCCGTATTACTGGACTGGCTTCGTGGTGATCGGCGACACGTCGGCTCTTCAGCCATCCGCGTCCTACATGGTCTATTACCTGTCGGGGATTTTTTTCGTAGCCGTTGCCGGCCTGCTGGTCCTTAAAAGAAGAAAAAGACAACTTCAATCCAGCTCTTCTAACAGCTGACGGGCCGCACCGGATTTATAATGTGACGAATCGGCACTGATCCGCTTAAGACCCTCTTTCGCTTCATCGTTTCGCCCGGCTTTTATTAATGCAAGCACTTCAAACCATGAGACCTGTTCGCGATAACGGCTTGCTTCGAGGGAACTTGATCTCAATAACGTTACGGCCTGATCATATTCGCCTCCATACAAATGGCTCATTCCATTATAAAAAGTAACGCTGACGTCATTCGAAATGCTATCGAAAGAAGCGATTGCGTTCTTGTAATCACCTTCGATATAAAACTTAAACCCGGATTCACCGGGCGAGCCCCTGTCGAGTGTCGCTAACGGGTAAGGGGTATTTAACTCGGCGGCCAACATGTTGTTATTGCTGTTCCGGAAAACAGTTAGCCACAAAACGAAGGCCGCTACGGCGATGATCAGAATTGCCGCGGCGACCCTGATCCAGCCGGGAGACATCTTTCGTTCCTTGCCTTGTTCCCGGATCAGCGTTAATTGTTTCTGCCTCAGTGTTTCGATGTAGGATTCGATCTCATCATCCTCACCGTGAAACTCGTGTTCCAGCTGGAGAATGCCCGCGGCGATGTTCCGTGCCACTTCGTCGGTCCGGATCAAGTCGCGTATTCTGTGCGACGTTTCCTGGTCGACCAGGCCGTGCAGGTAATCCCTGATGATATCGTAGTCGTATTTACCTTTCATCAGCTCCGTATTTTTTTAAAACGTTCTTCAATTTCATGCGAGCAGCCGATTTTCTGTTGGCCACTGTTTTTTCGTTGAGGCTCATCATATTGGCTACTTCATCGTTGTCGTAGCCTTCACGATATAATTGCCAGATGCGATAATCTGTTTCATCGAGATTACTCCTGATGAGCTGATCCATATTCTCGGAAGAAAAACGATCTTCCACCTCAGGACGGCGTTCCACTTCCACTTCATAATTTTTCTTCAATAGCTCCTCGCGGCGTTCCACTGTCGACCAGTACGTATTGCATTCGTTTTTCGCAACGGCAAACAGCCAGCTTTCAAAGTTGTCAATCGATTCCGGGTTGGCATGATTGAGCAACTTCAGCAACGTGTCGGATGCCGCATTCTCGGCCAACGTTCTGTCCTTCAGTCTACCGATGCAATAAGCCGTGAGGCTTTTGTGATATCTGGAGTATAACACCCCGAAGGCATCGCGATCGCCTTGAACATACTTCTCCCACAGCGTATGATCGCTAAGTCGCTGACCTGAGTAAGAAAACGAAGCCTGCATCAAGAGGAGTGTTGAACCCGGCGATTTTCCCGGTTTATAAAAATAATTTTTAGTTGCCGGGAAAAAAACTGCCTTCATCAGTCATTATGGTATAACCCTACCAGGACCATGAAACGATCTATTCTACTTTGCCTTACCCTATTCATCGCAGCAGGTGCGTGGGCGCAGACTACGCGCATTGTTAATAATAACCCGGGAGCGACGGGAGGAGTGAATGTGTACACAGGCGCCACGGCGCTTCAAACGGCCATTAATGCCTCGGTTTCGGGAGATATTATTCACATCGTTCCGGGAACGGTCAGCAACGGTAACGTAACGATCGACAAGACCTTAACCATTTTGGGTGTTGGTCTGAATCCTCAAAAGGGGCTTGGGACGCGGTCTTTAGCTGGAGATATTCAACTTAGCGGTGTGGCTTCTTCCGGGTTAAGGATCTCAGGCGTTCATTTCGGTCGCTTTTTGCCAAATATCGGCTGTTCAGGTGGTATTAGCATGTCTAATATTCTTATCGAGAACTGTCAATTCTATGCCGTTCAGATGCTAAACAACTCATGCGCCATTGCAAACCTGATCGTACGGAATTGCGTGATCAATTCCCACCAGGGTTTCTCGAGTGGCCCGCAGGCATTCGAAATATGGATCAATTCCGGGGTACTTATCACTAACAATATCATACGCGCACAGGGCAGCACCGCCTCAACTATCCTGGGAAACGGGCTGACGATTCAGAACAACTTGTTCTTCGGCCCTGGAACAAACAACACGTTTATAGATCTGGATAACAGCATCGTGCAAAACAATATTTTTGCCCGTACCAGCCCGGCGCTCACGGCAACCAGCACCGGCAACACATTCTATAATAATATTGTATTCGGATCCACCGACAATACATTCACCAACGGTGTTGCAGGGAACAGCGCCACAGGTAGCATCATTGGTGATCCATTGCTCACTAATGTGCCTTCCACTTCGTCCGATTGGGTGTACACTTATGACTTCACTTTACTTTCCGGTTCCCCGGCCATCAATGCGGGACTCGACGGCACCAACATCGGGCCTACGGGTGGGATAACACCATTCGATCCGGAAGGAACTTTGTTGCCTCTCATCGAGAGCATCAATATGCCCGCTGTTGTCACCAAGGGCGTTAATCTGCAGGTGAATGTAAAAGCCAAAGGAAATTAACTCACGCCTGTGAAGAAGCTAGCGACACTGTTGTGTTTGATGGCGGCGGCGTGTTTTCCCGCTCTCGCCCAGACCAACGTAGATGCGATGGAGTATTTTTTTGATTCCGACCCAGGTGTTGGAAATGGAATTTCAATACCCATTACGCCCGGACCGATCCAGAACATAAGTTTTAGCATCAACACGTCGGCCCTCACGGTCGGCTTTCATACCCTGGTGATACGCGCGCACCACCAGGGCGGAGTATGGGGCGTACAGGACTCACGCGTAGTGTACATTACTTCGGTAGCTGTTGCCTCAACAGGTGTTATCGATGACATAGAGTATTATATCGACAGTGATCCAGGGCCGGGTGCCGGTACTGCAATAGGAATTCCGGGTTCACCTACTTCGGTCGATCTGTTAGAAGCGATCCCAACAGCTTCGTTGACACCGGGATTTCATGTGTTGCATATACGGGCAAGAGACACCGACGGCAACTGGGGCATACCCGACGCGAGGCCATTTTACGTGGTGGCTGGCAGCGTCGTTGGACAGGCTAACATT
Source organism: Cyclobacteriaceae bacterium (assembly GCA_035318625.1). GTDB lineage: Bacteria > Bacteroidota > Bacteroidia > Cytophagales > Cyclobacteriaceae > ELB16-189. Next base: position 1,211,350 of record DATHEL010000004.1, on the reverse strand, counting down.
ACTGAGCTGGAATTCTTCTTCGATAGCGAACCGGGTTATGGTGCGGGACTGCCGCTCATTATAGCAAGCGGCACACAGATCAACATCCCCGCATTGATAAGTACTGCGGCGCTTTCGAATGGCTTTCATACCATCAGCATAAGGGCCAAAGACGAAGACGGCCAATGGGGTTTTGCCGAAACAAGGACATTCTATGTCGACGGTTTCAGCCAGGTATCGGCCATGGAATATTATATAGACACCGATCCGGGTGAAGGCAGCGGCACGACGGTCGCAGTGACGCCGGGTGGATTGGTCGATATTGATTTCATCATTCCGACATCATCGCTCTCCGGGGGAAGTCATATCATCGGGATCAGGGCCGCGGGAACAGACGGGACGTGGGGAAGCGTACGGACGCTTTCATTCTCCGTACAGGACGGGCAAACGATCACGTTAGGATCTCTGACCGCCGCAACGTATGGCGACGCCCCGTTCAACCTTACAGGCACAAGCTCTTCGGGTCTGACTTTGTCGTACAATAGCAGCGATCCGCTCGTCGCTACTATTTCGGGTTCTACCGTAACAATTGTCGGCGCGGGGACGACCACGATCACCGCTTCGCAAACCGGTGACGCCGCTTACGCCGCAGCCGTCGACACCCCACAAATACTCGTCGTCAACAAAGCCAATCAAACTATTACGTTTGGCGTACTGACACCAAAAACCGCCGGGGATCCGGCATTCACGCTCGGCGGCACGTCCACTTCGACACTTGGTATTATCTACATCAGCAGCAATACGGCGGTAGCCACAATTTCCGGAAACACGGTAACCATTGTCGCCGCCGGAACGACCAATATTACCGCGTCGCAAGCAGGTAACGGAAATTACAATGCTGCCACTAATGTGGTTCAGCCGCTGGTCGTACAGCCGGCCACGAATCCCCCGACCCTGGTCATACAGTCCAACACCGCATTCTATATCAATACGCCGGTAGCGATCAGCGGTACTGTTACCGTCACAGATGCCGACGGTACGGTTACCTCTGCCACCATTTCCATCACATCCGGTTTCCAGAGTGCCGAAGATGAACTATTGTTTGATCCGCAAGCTGGCATTACTGGAACGTATAACGCGTCTACCGGTGTGCTTGCTCTCTCCGGTTCGGCCGCTGTTACCGAATATCAAACCGCGCTGAGAAGTGTGCGGTACAGGAACAAGGCATCGTCGCCCAATACGGGAAACCGCTCTATTTCGTTCCAGGTGAATGACGGCAGCACCGCAAGCAACGCGGCGATGGCCACGGTTATAATCAATAAACCGCCGGCCATCGAAGCGCCTTCTAAAGAAATCCAGGCGGGAGGAAATATTGTCTTCTCCATAGCGGATATCTTTTCCGATCCGGACGACAACCTCGACCTGGCTTCGCTCACCGTCGTCTCGGCCCAGGGAGCGCTTGTAACAATCTCGGGTGGATTTATTACTGTCAACTACAACAGCGTACCGAATTACGAGGGCACAGATCAGGTCACGATAAGTATTTGCGACCTGGGCGGCAAGTGCCAGGTAGAAGTGGTGGCTGTCGACGTCGGCGCTGACGTCGATGTGTACAACGGGATTTCAGCAAATGGCGACGACATGAACGCCTACCTGCGGATAAGGTTCCTTCCTTCGAAGTCGCACGTTTCGATCCTCAACCGTTGGGGCGACGCCGTGTATGAAAGCGACGACTACGACAGCAGTGATCCTTCGAAGCGCTTCGGGGGCAACAGCACCGACGGCAATGCGCTTACGACCGGCACTTATTTTTACAAGATCACATTACCCGATGGACAGGAACGTACCGGATACCTTCACCTCAAACGATAAATAGCGATGCGCAAATTCTATCTCCTTTTATTTATCGTCGCAGGTCACACCGCTTCCGCGCAACAGGATCCGTTGTATGCCCAATATCTGACCAACCCGTTGCTCTTTAACCCAGCTTACGCCGGACTGAATAACGCGATGAATGCGTCACTCAGCTTTCGCAATCAATGGTCGGGTTATGAAGGAAGCCCGACAACCGTGAATTTGAACGGTCACCTTTCGCTGGTAGAAAACAAAGTAGGTCTGGGTGGAATGGTGCTGCGCGATGTCCTCGGCCCCACTAAAAACACCGAGGCGCACTTCACCGCTTCGTACAAGATCAAGTTCGACACAAAGAAGCTATACACGTTGAGCTTCGGGATGCAGGCAGGTGTGATCTCTTCCGTGAACAACTACTCCAAGCTGCGCCTTGATAATCCCGCCGATCCGTCCTTCGCGCAGAACATGAACTTCACGTGGCCAAACATCGGTTTCGGCGCCATTCTGACCGGTGAAAAATTCCTCCTTGGTCTTTCGGTGCCACGGATGCTCAAAGCAAAGAATGAAGATGGAAGCTTTAACTACAACCAGCACATGTATCTTTTCACATCCTACGTTCATTACCTCGGCACGCGTCTTCGTCTGAAGCCTTCACTCCTGTTGCGCGGCGTCAAAGGCGCGCCGCTTTCGGCGGATGTAAACTTCAACATCAACATCGATACTAAATATACCGCTGGAATTTTTATCAGGAACTTCAACACCTACGGAGTGATGTTCCAGGCATGGTTCCGCGAAAAATTCCGGCTGGGCTATGCTTTTGAATTACCTGCCGGCAAATCTGTCGGACCCCAGTACACGTCACATGAGATCACGCTGGGGATCAAGATGGCGGTGTTGAAAATACACGAAAGGTCGTATTCGGAGTTCTGAAATTCGTTATTCGTTATTCGTTATTCGTTATTCGCGGCGAAGGTTAGCTTCCTTTGGTGCAACGATTGGGGTGAAATTCCTAACTTCGTGCGTAAACATCGAGGTTATGAAAATAATCCTTTCAATTGTCTTGTGTGCTTTAGCAACATTGACATTCGGTCAGGGCGAATCATTGATTGGCGCCTGGGAATTAAAAGACCAGAAGCAAACCCGTACGATCACGTATGTGCCGGGGTTTTTCTCGGTCGCGGTCTATAATGTGGCCGATAAACAGTTTGTAGCAACCTATGGCGGCAAGTATGTGGCGGGTAACGGAGAATTGACGGAAGAGATCGAGTACGATACACAAACACCTGCCAACGTGGGTATCAAACGCAGTGTGAAATTCACCGGCGGAAAGAAAGACCTCACGCTCACAGGCGCCACGGAAGGCAAGTTCACACGCGTCGACGATGGCACTCCGGGTAAGCTGGCAGGCGCGTGGCTCATTACTGGCCGCTTTCGCGACAACGAGATCCGGCGATCGACACCCGGGGCGCGACGTACGATGAAGATCCTGTCGGGAACACATTTTCAATGGATCGCCTATAACGTGGATACGAAAGAGTTCTTTGGTACCGGTGGTGGAACCTATACGACGGTCGACGGCAAGTACACGGAGAACATCGAGTTCTTTTCGCGTGATGCGAGCCGCGTGGGCGTAAGCCTTACATTCGATTTTTCAATTCCCGAAGGCGAATGGCGTCACCAGGGCAAGAGCAGCAAGGGAGAGGCGTTGGACGAGATCTGGAGCCTAAGACAAAAGATCGGGATATAATTCAATCCCGGATTTCAGCTCCGTGAAACCGGAGTACCATGTTCTGACTATTCGGCCAATTCCGCTACTTCTGATTCTTTTATTCTCGTCCCCTTGATCAGCAACCATAACCCGAAGGCAAGCTCGCCGATACCGAAGATCATCATCCAGGACAAATTATAATCCTTGAAAAAGTAAGGTTTCAAACTATTGATGATCCATGACATGCCGGCAAGACCGACCATAACGCCGAATATCTTCGGTATGTAAGAGGCTTTCCAAATCAACACGCCACCCAGGATCAGGTAAACACCAAAGACAATGTAGGCGAGCTCCATCGCGAACCGACGGGCATTCACCAGCTGTAATACTTGTTGCTGTCTGTACGTTTCGTCTATGCCCGGCAAATTCGCCACTTGAAAAGCATACAGGAAATTGAACAGCGCGACGATGGCAAGCCCGGTATAGACGATCCTCAACCAGGCGCCCAATAGTGACAACAATGGATTCACCGGCCTCAGAAAAATATAGCAAGCCCATGCCAGAACGATATCATAGATGAACGTGATCATCATGGCCATAACGCCTGAGAGAAAAAGTACCGGGTGATCCACGAGGTTCTTTGTCGTCTGCGCTCCATCAAAATACTTTATCAGATTTCCGAAGACATAAAACTCTCCATAAGGAGCTGAAAAGAACATTATCGGGATACCTGCAACCAATGCAGCCGTACGCATGGAAATACCACCATCCAGGTTCTTCATAATATTTTTGTTAAGCCGGGCTCGTCTTTCTACTGTCTATTCCCTTAATCATCAACCACAGTTGTGTCAGTAAAAAACCAATGAAAGCGCCCCTCAGGTATGGCTGTAATACTATATAGAGAGGTCGCTGCAAAAGAATACCGGCGCAAGTATCGGCGATATACCCGATTCCGCTAATGATCAGCAGGACGCCAAAGATCCGCGGCATGAATCCGGATCGCCAAACGATTATCCCCCATGGGATGAAACTCAATCCCAAAAAGAGCTTATCGCAGCTCATGACGGTCCGGGACAACCGGAACAGAAAATACGCAGCTTCCTGTTGCTGGACGATTTCAAAGTTCGGCCGTGCGGGACTCTTAAGGACCAGTAGCGCCGTGAAGTTTATTGCCTCCATGATAAAGACGACCGGAAGCTGCGCGATCGTGGAACCAACATGAGCAGCGCAAGATGCTTATCCACCTGCCTGAATAGGCGATAGATCATCAGCATCATGAATGCAAAGAACAGAGAACCGGCAATGCGGCTAACGATCGACATCCGGAAAGCGAATTCAACCGAAAACAGATTGCTGGCGGTCGCAACGGGGTCCTGTGGTATGAAAAAACTTAACAAAGGATACATCATTTCCCAAAGTGCGATGGGAAGGCACACAAGAATAAACAGTGCGCCGGCAAGCCTGGCCATTCTGCGGTCCGATTCGAAAGTCGATTCCATGTCGCTGAATTTGATTCTGAACAAGAATAGTCCATTCGGATTAATGAAAACGGGGTAGTCAATAGACTACAGTATGAAGTCTACCAACTGCATTAAGAAGTCGATCGCGGGGCTGTCAACAATCGTGGATTGTTGATACCTTTCAATTCAAATTGATATGACAGTTCGTTTTACAAGAGACCGTGTGATCTTATACTTGTCCATAACGGTGGTCTTTGTGATTCACTGGATGTACAACGACCCGATATCGGATACGGATTCGTTTTTAGTCAGCCTGCTGGGTAATATCTGGATAGTGATCTATGTCGTGGGCTTAAATATTTTATACTTCGAATACGCGCTGCCGTTTGTTACGTCGGTGAAAGTCAACCGGGTTGTTGCGATCGTGTTGAGTATTGCCGTCCACTTCATGGTGTTCGCGATCGGACTTTATGGTTGGCGGGAGCTTGGAATGCTCTTCCATGTTTACACATCCTATCGAAGCTCCACAGGGTCAGGCGCAGCGTTTCTCAGTGCTCTTCGATTTACTCCCGGAGTCTTCCTTTTATTTGCGGTGTTCAAGTTGTTTTTTGATTATACGCAGCTGAAGTACGAAGGGCAACAGATCCGCATTGAAAAAAAACAGGCGGAATTGCTTTTTCTGAAATCGCAGATCAATCCGCACTTTTTGTTCAATACATTGAATAATATTTACTCACTTTCACAATATCAACCTCAGCTCGTATCCGAAGCTGTTTTGCGATTGTCCAAGATCCTTCGCTACCTGCTTTATGAGACCGGCAACCAATTCATTACGATTGAAAAGGAAATAAAAATTCTCACCGACTACATCGACCTCGAAAAACTGCGGTACAGTAACACGGTGCCCATTGAATTCCAACATGACGTCGAGGACCCATCTCAAATGATCCCTCCGCTGTTGCTGATACCCCTCGTCGAGAACGCCTTTAAACATGGTGTGTCTATCTCCAGGGGAAACCGTTTTGTGGATGTCAAGTGTATCGTCAGCGAACAAAAATTACATTTCGTTGTCAAAAATTCCAGTTACTCCGGCTCTGACTACGAGGAAACGAAAGATAACATCGGGCTTTCAAACCTGAAGCGCAGGCTTGACCTGCTCTACAAGGACTTTGAGCTGGGCACAGAACAGAAAGACTCAACATTCACCGCTGTGTTAAAGATCAATCTTGCCAGCCATGTCTAAACTGAAATGCATCGTTGTTGAAGATGAGCCCCTGGCAAGACAGGTCCTGGAAGGATACATCTCGCGGGTTCCTTTCCTTGAACTGCAGGGGTCGTTCGAGGACGCGATCGGCGCCATGGAATATCTCAGGGACAATGAGGTGGACCTTATGTTTTTAGACATTCACCTTCCTGAGATCAAAGGAGTGACGTTTCTCAAGACGCTGCCTGATCCGCCTGCCGTGATCCTTACAACGGCGTATCACGAATATGCGCTGGAGGGATATGAATTGAACGTGCTGGATTACCTTCTGAAGCCATACGAGTTCGAGCGCTTCCTGACGGCGGTAAACAAGGTTAAAACGCAACGGCAATCGCATCCTGAAAACGGAAAAGATTATTTCTTTGTGAGCATTCAGCTTAAGAAAGTGAAAATTAATTTTTCAGAGATCTTATATATTGAGAGTCAAAAGGAGTATGTGAAGATCGTGACGTCCGAAAGCTCGTATCTGACAAAGATGAGCACGAATGAAATTGAGAGTCTTTTGCCGGGCGCTCGTTTCAAAAGGATCCACAGGTCGTTTATTATTGCGATTGACAAAGTGCGGTCGTTTAATTCGGAGATGGTGGAAATTAATGGAGCTAATATCCCGGTGGGAAGAGGCTATAAGGATGTACTGGACTTGCTGTGAAATTGGGCGCCCAACCCCATTCTTTTCACGGACCTTATTATATTCGCCACATTAAACGACTCAATTAATGATAATCGAGCCTAAAATAAGAGGGTTTATCTGCCTGACATCTCATCCAAAAGGATGCGAACAAAACGTGTTGAATCAAATCAACGTCACTCAAAAAAAAGGACAAATCAACGGACCTAGAAAAGTGCTGGTCATCGGAGCATCGACAGGCTTTGGACTTGCTTCAAGAGTTGTCAGCGGTTTCGGCGCGAAGGCTGCAACAGTTGGCGTCTTCTTCGAGAAGCCACCTCAGGCAGGCAAGACAGCATCACCGGGTTGGTACAACAGCGTCGCCTTTCAAGAGGCCGCCAAACATGCGGGCGTTTACGCGAAGAGTATTAATGGCGATGCGTTCTCCGACGAAATCAAGAACAAGACCATCGACCTGATAAAAAAAGATCTTGGTAAAGTTGATCTGATCATTTACAGTCTGGCCTCACCTGTCAGAACGCATCCAAAGACCGGCGTCACGCACCGTTCCGTTCTTAAACCGGTGGGTCAGAAGTTTACCGACAAGACAGTGGATTTTCATACGGGGATAGTAACGAACATCTCCATAGAGCCCTGCTCTGAAGAGGATATTCAAAATACTGTCGCGGTGATGGGTGGTGAAGACTGGCAAATGTGGATCGACGCTCTCGTATCGGCCGATGCGATATCTGAAAACGCGATGACGATCGCTTATTCCTACATCGGGCCCAAGCTAACGGAGGCGGTCTATCGTAAAGGAACGATAGGGAAAGCCAAAGATCACCTGGAGGCCACCGCGTTTAAAATAACAGAGGCGTTGAAACGCCTCAATGGTAAGGCGTACGTTTCCGTGAACAAGGCGCTGGTCACACAGGCAAGCTCTGCCATCCCCGTCATTCCTCTTTACATCTCACTGCTCTACAAGACGATGAAAGAAAAAGGAATTCACGAAGGATGTATTGAACAGATCGACCGCCTCTTCAGGGAGCGGTTATACACCGGGCAAGCGATACCTGTCGATGAAAGCGGCAGGATCAGAATAGATGACTGGGAGATGAGGGAAGATGTCCAGGGCAAAGTTGCAGAGCTGTGGCCACAAGCTGAAACAGGGACGCTCCCGGCTATTGCAGACTTGCAGGGATATAAATCGGATTTTTTGAGCTTATTCGGTTTTGGGCTAAAGGATATTAATTATTCGGAAGACGTTAATGAGAATGTTCCGATTGAGGGGCTTCAATAGCGGAGGATAATCCTTATTTAAGAAAACAGCCGAAAATTTAAATAAGGGAAGCGCTTTTAAAGGCCGTTTAATTAGGCTGGGGAGACCCGTTTTACGTCGCAGATCCTGTTATACGAGCTTATTCCAACCCTGACGATAAAAAACCCTCCAAAACACCAACCCTTTTTCCCATCCTGCGTAAAATATAGTACTTTCAATACTTTCTGAAAGTTCAGAACATGAATGTGCTCGCCCTTTGCCTCTATTTGGTCCTGACCGGGTACATCACCTTATATGTAGGAAAGGTTCTTTACACCAACGGACGCCATTTCCTGTTGAAAATGTTTCTGGGTCAGGCCGAGCTGACCGACTCGGTAAACCGGATACTGCTTACGGGGTACTACCTGGTAAATCTCGGGTATGTGAGCATCCTGCTTACGATGCGGGCGCCGGTGGTAACGACCGGCGATCTACTGGCCTCCCTGGGCACATCGGTCGGGAGAATCCTGCTTACGCTTGGCGTCATGCACTGTGTCAACATCATGGCTGTAGTCATCTGGAATAAAATGAATTCTGAAAAATAAACCCTAACAATATGCAAACCTCATTTGTATTGATCGCCTACATCGTTTACCTGCCGGTAACCATACTACTAACCTGGTACGTCGCCCATACCTTATTCAAAAACGGCCGCACATTCATGCTGGATATTTTTCACGGAAAAACCGAGATCGCGATGGCCACCAACAAGCTGTTCGAAGTCGGGTTCTACTTGCTGAATGTGGGCTTTGCCTTATGGCTCCTCGAGATTTATGGAGAGCTTGTTTCAACGAAGGAAGTAGTTGAGGTGCTTAGCAAAAAGATCGGTGGATTCTCCATCTATCTTGGACTTATGCTTTTTGTCAACCTTTTCCTATTCTTCCGGGGAAGACAGGCTTCACGAGCTCATGCAAGACCAGTCGCGCCGGTTGAAGCGTAATCGGCAATACTATCACGAAGGAAGCATGGTTTCGTTCCAATCGCGGACTGCCACCGGCTTTACCAACCCTTCGAGGATGAGGATCAGTGTTTGCCCAAGAGCCAAGGCAAAAAGTCAGCTTCCGCGAACGCATTATCCCAGCTGTTGTGGCCGACACCCGGGTACCCGGTATATTTTACGTTGGCTTTGAGCTCCTGCAGACGGGCATACATCGCAAGGGAGTACTTAACATCGACTGTTGCATCGGCGTCGCCGTGGAAGATCCAGAAATCCACTTTGGCTTGTGTGCTGGAATAAAATTTGGTGTCGCCGCCACCACAGATCGGTGCGGCAGCAACAAAGAGTTTGGGAAAACGGCCGACGGCTTCGAACGTGCCCATCCCTCCCATGGACAATCCGGCGATGACGACTTTGCTTTTGTCGACGGAGCCTTCGTTGATGATACTATTCGTAAGGTCGATGGCCAACTGCAGGGGTTTAGGGATTGGTTTGGTGTAATCGAATTCTCGCACAGGAGGACTAACGTCGCGGTTGGTTTTGGCTGAATGCCAGCTTTGGATTAGAGGGCACTGGGGAGCGATGACGATGCACGGAAGGTTCTTGCGATTGCCGGGCTCGACGAAGCGGGGCATGCCAAGGACGAGTTGTTTCTCATTATCGTTACCGCGTTCGCCGGCGCCGTGGAGGAATAATACTAAAGGGTATTTTTTTGATTTGTCGAAGTTCTCCGGGAGGAGTAACCGGTAACGGAGAGTGTCGGTACCGGAGATGTACATCTTCTTTTCGAAGAGGGAAAGGTCCTGGGCGAAGGACGATGTGAGGAAGGAGAACATGAGGATGGTGAACGAAATGGACTTGCGAGTCATAGAGGGGAAATTGTGTTTTAAAGTTATAACAATTAATTACAGACAAAACCTCTATTTCACCGGTCTATAAGGTCAGTCCTTATTGATGGACAGCAATCGGCAAAACTAATGATTGACTACTGCGTCGACGCTTGTACAAAAAAAACCTACGACGTAAAGAGATTAGATTCGGATTATTTTGAGGAACTATAAGATCTATTCTTATAATTATAGAAATCCAGAATAATTCATTTTTTTTACAAAGTCGCGGAAAGCTCGCCCTTAATCTGGTCAAACTTGTGCTTCAAAACAGGTAAATCACTTTTAGCAATCTCCCACACAATGCGATAGTCAACACCGAAGTATTCATGGATGGAAATATTTCTGAACCCGCTGATCTCGCCCCACTTGATTTCAGGATGCTTGTTCTTTAAGTCTTTGGAAATCCTGTTGCACGCTTCACCCACAATTTCGATCTGCTTAATAGTAGCAAACCTCTTTTCTGAATTGCATAAAAAATCTTGAAGCGAAACGCCGGTGAGATACTTCTCAACCTCGGAAATGGCCTCGAGAACATGAAACACCCTGGCAGCGTCAGTCAGTGCTCCTTTCATAAATCAAAATCTTGTCCTTGTCGATAAACGGACGAATATGCTTCGAGAGGCCCTCAGCGCTCACAAGGTCAACCTTTTTCTTAAGCAGTTTTTCGAGTTCGAGGCGATATCCAAAAAATTTCATCCCTATCGGCTCAGAGTGATCAAGCTCTACCATGATATCAATGTCGCTGCTGTCCTTAACGGCTGTCTCACGCGCATACGATCCAAAAACATAAGCCTTGCGGATCGGTCGATTCACAAAATACGCCCTTAATAAATTCCTATCGTTCGTTGACAAGTTCACATGACAAAGGTAAATCATTTCCAGTAGAAATTTTGCGAGTAATTCCTTTAGGTTATCCGTCCCACTTCCCACATGGTTTCTATCCCGCCATCTCATTCAACGGCCTAAACACTACGTTTTCCCACTCAACTTCATCAACACCCCCACATTCGTCACCATCTCCCACACCGACAGATTCTTCTTCGCATTAACCTCCATCTTCTCTTCCGCTAACTTTATTACGTCCGCCTCTGCGGTCAAATAATTCCCCGAATCAAAGATCGGCTTCGGATCATATTCAATCATCAGCTGAGCCGCTTTAGCCTCCTTCTCTCCCCTAATCTCATTCGACAAATCTGTCGCAAGGTCAATCCCCGCCGACACACTCTTGTTTACGTCGCCTTCTTCGAGAAGTATGGTGCCTTTTGGAAATTTTTCAATGCGCGCGCCTTCGCGAATGGCCGCTTTTTCTTTTTCAGTGAGCGTAGCAAATTTTGAAAAGTAGTGGACGAATTTTTCTCTCAACTTGGGGTGGTGGGTGCCTAAAAGTGGTCAATTAATCGTCGCCTACAACAATGCCTGAGGCTTAAGCCGATTTCAGCCATGACGCCAGGGAGCGTTCTTTAGACACCTCCGGGGTACGTACCATTGACTTAGCCATGATCTCATTCACCAACTTACATATCTCCTCACCCCTTGTCAGTGTCATCAGGTGCGAGCCACCTTCTATTACGTAGTCCGGTTTCAAGGATCCGATGGGCAACGTGCGGTCGTGGGTGCCGTGAATGTGAATTGCAGAATCGAGCGGTTTCTCCCGGTCCCAGTTGATGATCATGTCAATAGTGCGTTTGTAATATTCGGGCGTCTTCGCCCTTTGCATGCTCAGAAACGTATCCCGGCCATTCTTACAATCAGGCTCCCAAAAAGGTTGAATGAACTGGGCTCCCCACTTCAGCCATTTGGCGGGCAGCATCCTGTTGATGGGAATCTTACTCTGTAATCTGTAGAGCAGTGGTAATTCTTTTCTACAACGCGCACTGGAGATGATGATCACCTTTTCAGGTTTCATCATTGTCGCAACATCGGCGCAGATCATACCGCCAAGGGAAACCCCGACGAAAGCGTACCTGCCCTCCGGATCGATCTGGCCCGCTATCGCATTAGCATACGAACGAACGGTCTCGTTTGGCCCCGGTTCAGGGTATTTTATGTGAACGACGTGGTAAGCGGGATCCAAGCAGAATTTGGAGAATAGACGGTGGTCCGCTCCCTGGCCCGGGAAGAGATAAACTGTGGTCCGATCATCGGCGATAGTAGACATTCCAGCATAGTTTTGCTGGAAAAAATCCTCGCAAGATTCATGCAAAAGCGGCCGCGGCCGTCGAAAATACGACTACGCTCCCGCCATCTCTGTCAACGCCTTCACAAACACATCCATCTCTCCGGTTGTCGTATACACATTCGGCGTGATCCGGCATCCCTGCACGCCTTGCCCGTCAATTCCCACTGTCCAGATCTTATACTTATCCAACAACGTCTTCGCCATGTCCGCCGGTTTCATGTTTTTTATACCCACGTTAGCAATCCCACACGAACGCGCCGGATCAGCCGGAGTATTCAATACTATGTTCTTTACATTCCTGACCCGCGAGGTCCAATATGACTGGATATACCGGAGACGCGCTTCCTTTCTTTCCGGCCCCAGCTTCGTGTAAAAATCTATCGCATCAAGGATCGTAAGGTCTGTCGCCACCGGGTGCGTGCCGGTATGTGCGAGGTGAGTGATGTCATCGCCCATGCCCCAGTCTGCCATTAGCGACCACAGCCCGGGAGCCTTTCCTTCCTTCACATACAGGATCCCTGTACCGATCGGAACACTCAGCCACTTGTGCAGGCTGGCCGCATAGTAGTCGCATCCAAGATCCGGTATCCTGAAATTCAGGTGACCGAAAGTATGAGCGCCATCTACCGCAACATCCACGTTCTGACCGTGGGCCATGTCGCAGATCTTTTTGATAGGCAGTATCTGGCCGGTGATGTTGACCATATGACTCACCAGTAGCAATTTTGTTTTCGGCGTGATCGCCTGGCGGTACATGTTCACGATCTCCTCATCGGAGGAAGGATGATTGGGAACGGAAAGTACTTTTGCGACGATACCGTATCTCTTCTCCATCAGCTTGAGCTGGTTGACGATGGAGCCGTAATCCTGTATCGCCATAATGGCTTCGTCTCCCGCCTGCCAATGGATGCCATTGATCACGGTATCGAGCGATTCCGTTGTGTTTCTTGTAATGGCCATTTCTGTCGGCGCGCAACCTGCAAGAGTGGATAGCCGGGCAATCACTTTTTTCTTGTTGTCTGCCTGGACCGTCCGCATGTAGTAGGAACCTTGCACATTTACCTCGCGAATATGATCGAGGTATTTTACCAAGGTCTCCTCGGGCAGAATGCAGTAGTACCCATTCTCGAGGTTGATGTATTCGGGCTTCAGCTTGTAGCCGCCGCGGATTCCAGTCCAGAATTCTTCGTCAGCGGCGAGAGCGGCGGCGGAATGAGATTCATAACGCGAGAGCCACTCGCCTATCGCCAGTTTTGGTGCGAGGCCGGCAACACCAAGTGCCAGGCTGTTTTGTAGAAATGTACGCTTGTTCATAGTGGCAATGTTAGTTTTATCGATTGGTATTATACTCAGCCTGAAATTCCTTCATCCCCTTCACCATCCCTTCAATACACTCGCATGGCGTCGGACCTCCCTCCCAAATACCTTCGCAGGGTTTCTCGATCAACTCAGGACGGTTCTGTTTTATCCACTCCTTTGCCTGGTAGTATTCGGCCGGGTCGTTGGAGGAAGTTCGGACCGAACGAATTTGCCCTTTAATAATAGTCACGCGAAAACTGTCGGTAACATTGAAATCTACCTTCAGAGCCGCCATCAGATCATCTTTTACCGTGACCGGGCAAACCAGTGTGGAATCGTTTTTCCGCACGAGATCCGAACGCTTCACTATTTCGTAATGGCCACATTTTGCCCATTGTTGATAATAGAGGATCTCCGGCTTAGAGTCGGGAGCGTGCACAAGTATGACGTCCAGCGAATCTTTGTTAAACGAATAGAACGCGTCTATAAACTGGCTTGCAACGGCGAGGTCAAGGTCCCTGGTATCGGGAGTAGCCGCCCTTTGGCAAGAACACCATATTAATAGAGTGATCAGGATACCGGGAATGCTCTTCATAAAGTGGGATCGGGATAGTCTAAATATAGATGCTTATCTTTCACAAACTCCTCTCCTATGAACAAATTCTGCCTGTTTTTGGCATTGATCGCGGTCGGCGCATGCAGCAAGCCGGACGCCCCCAAAAGAAGCTTTGTAGACGTAAAGGGAATCGACAACTCGGTAAAGCCCGGCGACAATTTCTTCCGCTATGTTAACGGCACCTGGTACGATTCCGCAAAAATAGCTGACGATCAATCAGGCGTCGGGTCCTACATGTTCCTGAACATCCCCCAGAAGAAACTTCTGCAGGGCATCCTGGACAGCGTTTCAAACAGCACGAATAGCCCTGGAACGATCGAACAGAAGGTCGGCGATTTCTATGCCTCCGGGATGGACACGGCGACCATCAACCGGCGAGGCTTCGAGCCCGTCCAACCGATCCTAACAAGTATCGATGCTGTCACCGACGTACCATCACTGATGAAATTTGTTGCCCTCGGGATGAAGACCGGCAATCGTTCCATTCTGGGTTTCTACATCGCGCCCGATAATAAGAACAGTGGCATCAACATCGCACACACGTACCAGGCAGGGATCGGACTGCCCGATCGCGACTACTATTTCAAGACAGATTCGTCTACGGTCCGCATTCAACAAGCATATAAAAAGAACATCAGCACGCTGTTTCAACTAACCGGCATCGACGCCACGGTAGCGCAAAAGAATGCCGGGATCGTCTACGGAATCGAACGTCAAATTGCCGGATCTCACAGGACAAACGTCGAGCTCAGAGATGTTAATGCCAACTTCAATAAGATGGCGATCGCAAGCCTGAACAAAAAACAACCCAATATCGGTTGGACAACGCTACTTGAAAACCTGGGTGCAAAGACCGACTCGATCGATATCGGTCAACCCGCTTACCAGGAAAAGATGAATGCGATGCTTAAATCTGTTTCTATCGCTGACTGGAAAGTCTATCTGAAGGCAAACACCTTGAGGAATTATTCCGATGTACTCAGCAAGCCATTCGCGGATGCGTCATTTGAGTTCAACAAAGTATTGTCCGGGCAAGACAAGCAGAAATCACGTGCACAGATCATGACGGAAAGTGTTGATGGCTATCTCGGGCAGGATCTGGGGCAACTCTACGTCAAAAAACATTTCAATGAAGGCGCCAAGAAGCGTGTGCTCGACCTGGTGAACAATCTGCAGAAGTCTTTCGAAAACAGGATCAGTCAACTTGACTGGATGAGTGACAGCACGAAGCTGAAAGCAAAGGAAAAACTGTACACGATCACCAAGAAGATCGGCTATCCCGACAAGTGGAGAGAGTACAACGTACAGATCGACAGAGCTAAGTACTTCGAAAACATACTCGCGCTCAACCAAAATGATTACGAATTTCAATTGGCCAAATTGAACAAGCCGGTTGACAGGACAGAGTGGGGTGTGCCGCCCGGGACAGTTACCGCGTACTATAATCCGTCGTATAATGAAATCGTTTTTCCTGCCGGTATCCTGCAATTTCCTTATTTCGATTTTGCTGCCGACGATGCCATCAATTATGGCGGGATCGGGATGGTCATTGGTCACGAGCTGACGCACGCCTTTGACGATCAGGGCGCACAGTTCGATAAGGATGGCAACGTGAAAAACTGGTGGACTAAGGAGGATTACGAGAAGTTCACGGCGAAAACAAACCAGGTAATTGCATTGTACAGCTCCTTTGTAGTATTGGATACCGTTCATATCAAAGGCGCTCTGACCGTCGGCGAGAACACTGCGGACAACGGGGGACTTGCCATCGCTTACGATGCGTTCAAGATGACGCCGCAAGGAAAGGATTCAGTCAAAATCGACGGCTTCACACCCGATCAACGGTTCTTCCTGTCGGTTGCACAGATCTGGAAAGTAAAAACAAGAGATGAGTTCCTGCGGATGTATGTTAACACCAACCCACACTCGCCTGCCATGTGGCGTGTCAATGGTCCGCTGATGAATATGGATGTGTTTTATAAAGCATTTAATGTTCAGTCCGGTGATAAGAATTATAAGTCTGAAAACGACCGGATAAAGATCTGGTAGGAATGGCAGCGGCGTACGAGGTAATTATTATTGGCGGAAGCTATGCTGGACTTTCGGCAGCGATGGCCCTCGGCAGATCGCTGCGGCAAGTATTGATCGTCGACAGCGGTGAGCCTTGCAATGCACCGACGCCACATTCACACAATTTTTTGACGCAAGATGGGAGCCGGCCCTCGGAAATTTCACGCATTGCCCGGGAGCAGGTCTCGGCATACGAGACAGTCACGTTTTTCAAAGGTCTCGCGACGAAGGGTGGAAAGACCACTGATGGATTCGACGTGCATGTAGAGACAGGCGAGCGTTTCTCTGCCGCGAAGCTGATCTTTGCGACCGGTATCCGGGATCAGCTGCCCAACATCGCGGGCTTTGCCGCCTGCTGGGGAAAATCTGCGATCCATTGCCCCTATTGCCATGGCTATGAATTTCGGGGGAAGTCAACCGCGGTGCTTGGCAAAGGAGAGCCGGCAATGCATTATGCGCTACTTGTTGGGAACCTCACGCGTAATCTCACCATCTTAACCAATGGCCAGCCGGATTTTTCGGAAGAGCAAACGGCCAAATTACGGGAGCATAACATCACTGTGGTCGAAACGGAAGTCTCAATGATCGAACACACCGATGGCAATCTTGAGAACGTGATATTCAAAGATGGCCGCAAGCTGTCTTTCGATGCACTCTACTACAAACCGGCATTTCAACAGCATTGCAGAATTCCGGCGGCACTCGGCTGCGGGATCAACGAGCAAGGTTATATCGTCATCGACCAGTTTCAAAAAACCACGGTTGATGGTGTGTATGCATGCGGCGACAACTCGTCGGCGATGCGCGCTGTAGCGAACGCCGTTGCTGCAGGCAACCTCACCGGCGCGGCGGTGAACAAGCAACTGGCTGGCGAGCGGTTCTAGGATTTATGAGTGGGCCTTATTCGTCATATTAAACCGGTATATTTCTTCTTCATCACCAGGCAAAAACGTCGATCCTGAATGAGATTTCATCATTACTCACCGGCCCCGTCCTTGCAACCATTCCTGCAAGGCTATATCGAAGCCGACTGTCGCAGCAGTTTGAGGAACTCTACGTATACACTTTTCCCGAACGGCCTTTCCGGGATCTTCTTCAATTTTGGCAACACCGGTAAACTGATCCTTGAAAAGGAGTATGATACTCCCGCGATAAGTATTTTCGGGCAGATCGATAAGCACTTCACCGTTGCTGATGCCCCCGGATTCTATTCGCTGGGGGTGCTGTTCAAGCCAACCAATCTTTCCAAATTTTTGCGTGTCGATATCAGCGAGTTTACGAACAGGGCCGTCGACGGAACACTGCTGCGCGCCGACTTGCGCAGGGTACACGAGCAGCTTACGGAGGCCACACGCATTCAACAAAAAATTACACTACTGAACGAATACTTTTGCAGAGCCTTACTCAACTTGTCGCCACAAAATACGATCAGCGACCACGCCGTTCATTTGATTGATACGCAAGAGAATCTGACCATCGAAAAGCTCGCTGGCCTTTTACACATCAGCCAGCGCTATCTGGAAATGAACTTTAAACGATCCGTTGGTCTTTCACCCAAAAGCTATTCGCTGATACAACGTTTCATGCGCATCGAGCGGAAGCTCAAAAAAGAGCCTGAACCACGACAGCACCTGAACTTTGGCGACGAGTACTACGATCAAATGCACTTCACCAAAGACTTCAAACGATTTACAGGCCATACGCCAGGCCGATACCTGCTCGAAAACCTCGAAATGGGGAAATCCTACCTGATCCGGCCATAATTTCCTTGTTCGGATTTTTACTATACAAATACGTACGGGCATAGTATCATTCATCTGATCCCGTGTGCTCACATGATCATGCGATCCCACGTGAATTGCGGGTTGACGAGATTTGAATTATGATGAAGAAGGTAATAGTACCCCTATTGTTGAGCTGCACCCTTCAGGTGAGCGCACAGATCACCAGCACGTTCGACACAGATGCAGACGGGTGGACGTTTCTCAATTCCGCCACTCCCGTGACGGTTACGCACCAACCTGCCAATGGAAATCCCGGAGGATTTGCGTCTGTGACCTATTCTTCCAATGTAAACCTCACTACTCAACACTGGATTGCGCCCTCCAAGTTTTTGGGCAGCCACCTGGTCCGCTCTCTGGGTATGCAACTGAAATTTAACCTTCAGCAATCCATAGCTGGAGTTGGAGCAGGGTATGACGTTCGCATAGAGAGCGGAGGCACCTTCATCTACCTTTCCGGCATTCCTAAACCTGCCGTTGCGCCTGCATGGACTTCCTACTCTTTTACTCTTGATGAGACAGGGGGATGGTATTATTCGGCCGGTGCGATCGTTGCCACACGTGCGCATATCAAATCTATTCTTTCCAACGTAACCTCGATTGAGATCAGGGGCACTTACGGAACTAACGGAGCTTACATCTCCGGCCTGGACAACGTAATACTTGAACAACGAACGCTAACAGCGGCACCCATAGCATCTTCGCTCTCTGCCACATCGGGCATGCCGGGCGATATCATTACTATCAACGGGTCAGGATTCGATCCTGATAAAACTTTGAATACAGTTTCTTTCGGAGCGTTCGCGGGCATCAAGGGTGAGGTTCAATCAGCAACTGCTACACAGCTAACGATAGTAGTGCCACAAGGAGCCACGTATGGACCGATCGCTATCACGAATAACACAACAGGCCTCACTTCAAAAACGTCTACACCGTTTAGTCCCGTTTTCCAGGGAGGTGGCAGAATCATTCCTGCATCTTTCGAGAGTCGGTTTACGATCGCCACTATTCAGAACGAAGGATGGTTTGTGGGCGATTTCGATGGTGATGGCTGGGAAGATCTGGCGATTACGAATAATAACGCCGACGATGTTATTGATATTTATCGTAACCTGGCCCTTGGAGGAGATTTATCGTCGGCTTCATTTGCTGCGAAAGTCACCATATCCGCCCCTCAATTGGGAGGAAGCGGCACAAACGGCGCCGGGCTCTGGTTTGCAGACCTGGACGGAGATGGCAAGACAGATGCCATCACCTCAAATTCGTTAAGCCCTTTTGCCGCTGCGTTTATTACCCTTCGCAATACAAGCACACCGGGAAATATCTCATTTGAGTTACCTGAGTACTGGGCGGGCGGCAGTGATGAGACGCCGCCATACTTTGTCGGCGATGTTGATGGTGATGGTCGCCCCGATTTGGTTGGAGGCGAAGGCTCGAGTGGACCCGGCACCAATCTCTGGATTGCCCAGAACATCAGCAGTCCCGGAGACATTGAATTTGGATCCTCAGTAGGTTATTTCTCTGCCACTGTGGATGGCTTATCGGAAGTAGCGATGGGCGACCTGAACAATGATGGTAAGCCTGACATGATCGCAAGCTGGTTTTTTGGCGATCGTTTTTCCATTATCCAAAACAATTCAGCACAAGGTGTAATTTCAATGACAGATGTGGGGCAGATCCTTACCGGCCAATACAATCGAAGTATGAAAATCGTCGATGTCAATTTCGACGGTAAAAATGACCTGGTCTGGAAAAGAACCAGCGGTGGCACTTACATCCGGATCAATACCGATACCGATGGCATACTCACTATTTCCGATTTTGCAACGGAGTATATTCTCACCAGTGACCTGGCCACCAACGGCGGGATCGCCATTTCTGATTTTAACGGGGACGGCAAGCCCGATATCGTCGGCACAGACGATAGTGATGTGGGAGTTTATGAAAGCGTATTCAGTGGTGACGTGTTCGATCTCAACGCCTATGTTCCCGCCTACCAGGTCTTAGGAGCCGGGAGTAATTCAGGCAGCCCCTGGGTAGCCGACCTTAACCATGATGGCAAGCCTGACTTAGTACTTACCAGTAGCGCGGCTTTCTCCATTATCGAGAGCAAAAATGTGGTTAGCCCGCAGATATCAGTAAATACGGTAAGTCCGTTGACGGCTCCCGTTGGCGCAACGGTCACGATCACCGGCAATAGTTTCTCACCGGTGGCCGCCGAAAATCATGTTTACTTCGGCGCGGTGAAGGCAACGGTACTGACAGCCTCGGCTACGGAAATAAAGGTAAGCGTACCGGCGGGTGCTGCCTATGCTCCGGTCAGTGTACGCAAGGGCGAGTTAACCTCGCGGTACCGCCTTCCTTTCACGACCGTTTTTTCTTCCGGGGTTACATTCAACAACACACACTTTGCTCCCCCGGTAAATTTTACATTTACAAATACAAATTACGATATCGACGTAGCCGACTTGAATCGGGATGGGAAACCGGACCTCCTGGTGGAAGGAACCAACGGCATCATCTTCCGCAATACGCATAGCTCAGGCGCCATCACCACGAGCTCGCTCATTCCCGATGACACCTTGAACAATTCGTTTGTCAATCCACGACTGGAAGATTTCGATGGCGATGGCTTGCCCGACGCTATAGCTGCGAACGGGGTGGCTCATAAAAACAACAGCTCTTCAGCCGAAATCAATTTCCTACCTGTAGTTAGCCTGGCGTTCGGCGCGAGTACGCTGGACATTGCCGACTTCAACGCAGATGGAAAGATGGATATGACGATGACGGCGGATGCCAGCGGACAAAACGATCTGCAGATACTTGAAAACAGAACCGCTAACCTGACAGGAAATTTTACCACCGGCACCTATGGGTCTTTCTCAGGAATATTTTTTTACACGAAGCCCGATGCCTTTGGCGGTGTCATCGCAGAAGATTTTGACGGTGATGGATTTCCGGATATCATAACCTCAAATCCCGGTCTCGATAATATCAGCATCTATCGCAACCTGGGCGTGTTAAAAATTTCGCCGGCACAATTCGCTGCCCGCGTCGACATGGCCGTGGCCGACACACCCGGAAGAATTTACAAAGGTGATTTCGATCATGACGGAAAAGTGGATTTGATGGTTCCCCATGCCGGCTCGGCAACAACAACACTCGCGGTACTGCACAACACCAGCACACCCGGGAATATCAGCTTTACACGTTTTGATCTTACAAACCCCAGTGCTACGACAGTTGGCACTATTGCCGACCTCGATGGGGATGGCAAACCGGAGATTCTTACCACCAGCGAGGGCGGCAATCGCATTTCAATATTCAAAAACGTCCATACTTCCGGAGCATTGACCACCGCATCTTTTGCAGCGCCTTTCAACATAACTGTAACGGCTCCGCGCGGCATTGCAACGGGCGATCTCAATCTTGATGGCAAGCCCGAGATCATCATCACCCGGGCGGCAGCACTATTGGTCGTGTATGAGAATCTCATTCAGTCTACTTTTCCCACGATCACTTCTTTCACGCCGGGGTCGGGGCCTACAGGCACTACCGTTGTTATCACGGGAACAAACTTTGATCCGGTCCCTGCCGGCAACACGGTAACATTTAACGGAATTACTGCGGTTGTTTCCGCAAGTACAACGACGAGTATCACGACCACGGTCCCAGCCAGCGCCACAACAGGTCCGATAGTAGTATCTGTTAGCGGTAATACGGCCACGTCTGCAACCGACTTTACGGTAACTGCTGCTCCGGTCATCACCGTCACGCAACAACCTGTACCGTCCGCTGTGTGCGAGGGCGCTACTGCTTCCCTTACAGCGGTGGCAACAGGGACAACCAACATCACCTATCAATGGCAATTTTCGTCAACTTCAGGCGGCACATTTTCTGACATCGCGAATGGAGGCGGATACTCGAATACATCGACATCCACGTTGTCCATCAATACGCTGGGGCTGTTCGGGGCTGGGTTTTACAGGTGTAAAATAAGTGGCGACTTTGCAACCGCGGTGAACTCCGATGTTGTTGCCGTCACAGTCAATGCCGCTCCGTCCAAGCCAATCCTCACGTCGAGCGTTACCCCTGTGGGCAATACGGTCTCCCTCTGCACCACGTCTCCCCTCACGCTTTCGGCGCCCGCCGGATTTTTCGGTTATACCTGGTCGAACGGCAACACGACCCAACAGATCTCTGTAACCACGAGTGGGACTTACAGTTTCAGTGTTACCAGCGCCGCGACCTGTGTAAGTCTTGTTTCAGATGCGATCGTGGTCAATTTCTCGGATGCTCTGTGTTCTTCGAATTCGGCTCCCGTGATCGCATCGGCTTCAGCATCTACATTCATTGGGGGAAAAGTAACGATTGACTTGTCGACCCTCATCACCGATGCAGATAACAACATCGTGCCTTCTTCACTTGCTATTGTACAACAACCGTCCAGCGGCGCATCGGCTGCAATCACCAACAACATTCTGGAACTGGACTACTCGGGCATCACCTTCTCCGGCACGGATCTCATCACGATCCAGGTGTGCGATGTATTTAATGAGTGTACACAACGGCAGCTGTCGATCGAAGTATTTGACGATATAGAGGTTTACAATGCGGTCTCTCCGAATGGAGATAGTAAAAATGATTTCTTCTTTATTCAGTACATCGACATACTGCCTGCGACTCAAAAAAATACGGTAACCATTTACAACCGTTGGGGTGCCGAGGTGTTTGAAACGACCGATTACAACAATACCGACCGGGCGTTCAAAGGGCTGAATAAAAACGGGAATGAGCTACCGTCGGGTACCTATTTTTATAAGATCAAGTTTACGACGGGCCGGGATATGATCAGTGGGTATTTGTCGTTGAAGCGGTGAGGGACATTCTTAATTTATTTGACCAGCAAATGAACGCCCGATCACACGACAACTTTAACTGGTTTGAGGACCTGCAATCCATCAAACAGATCCGGTCGTCGTTGCGGAAAACCGTAGGCCTAAAATACGGTTTCCGTGATGCGGGCGTTTTGACATTACTGCTTTTCGGTCGGTTTGATTCTATTTCACACCATCGGGCAGGGCAAATGCTATTATCGACTTCCCTGGTTTAGTCCCGATTTTTCCTGAACCGCCAGCCGCCATGACGATATATTGTTTACCATCGATCATGAAAACAGACGGTGTCGTATAGCCACCGGCAGGCAGTTGGTATTCCCACAATGTTTCGCCATTCTTTTTGCTGAATGCGCGTATCTTCTCGTCGGCCGTACCGGCCTGGAAGATCACTCCGCCTGCAGTCACCACCGGGCCACCGAAGATCTCGGTACCTGTGTTGCGAATACCCATCTCCACCAGCTTCGGATATTCGCCAAGCGGCACTCTCCAGAGTATCTCTCCTGCCGCGATATCGACTGCCACAAGCTGACCCCACGGTGGCTTTATGGCGGGGAACCCCATGTGATCTACAAAGTGATGCACCTTGTTTACATATTGGGGTGTCGTCGTTCTCCACTTACGTACACCTGTTCCGCTCCACACCGGCGTACTGCTATCCGTACTATCGGACACGGCAGCATAGCTTTCCATTTCGGGGTCGGGATTTCTAAGGTACGCGATGATGTTGTCTACATCGGCAGTTTCGAGCTGTGTGAATGCAGGCATTCCCCCAAATCCGTTTGCCAACAGCTTGCGTATCTCATCGTCGCTCCTCTTCACTCTTGTCAATGAAGGATACGCCGGAGGGTTTCCTGCCTTCCCCGTTCCGTGACATTGCACGCAATTACTGTCGTATATTTTTGCACCCTTCTGTATTGGCGACAATACCGCAGAGTTGTCGGGAGGTATCGGCACAAGAGTATGTACAGTCGGTTCTTCATTAACCGATATATAAGCAATATTCGAAGCCGGATCATACGCCCCTCCGGGCCATTCAACCGATCCATGGTGACCTGGCACCGTGATGGTACCCTCGACACTTGCCGGGGTATAGACCAGTCCCGTCCTGTGCTTCCTGAATTGTGCGAGTACATTAGCGCGAGACTCGGGTGTGATGTCGGTTATATCAGCTTCATACATCGCTGTGCGTACCAGTGGCGGTGGCTTGAGAGGAATCGGCTGCGTAGGCCATGGGTCTTCACCGGGCACTCCCTTGAATGCCGGCACCGCCTGTTCGATAACGGGGAATACCGGTTCTCCGGTGTCACGATCGAGAACGAACATGTACGGAAGCTTACCCATCTGCACAACCACATCGCGCTTGCCTTTATCGGTTGTTGTTGTCAGCAACATAGGCGCGGGTGGAAGATCATAATCCCAGATGTCGTGATGGATAAGCTGATAGTGCCATTGCCTTTTGCCGGTTGTGGCATCCAACGCAAGCACGCAGTTTGCAAACAGGTTCTCTCCTTTACGCGAGCCTCCATAAATAAACTCGCCTGCCGCCGAACCAGTCGCGGCAAACACCCAACCGCGCTCTTCATCCACGGTAAGTCCTCCCCAGGGATTAGCGGCGCCATAGATCATCTCCTTCTCCCATTCCCATGTGTTGTGACCAACCTGGCCTTCCAACGGGATGGTATTGAATATCCACTCGAACTTGCCGGTCAATGTGTTGTATGCCCGGATGTCTCCCGGTGTTCCCGAGTTGCCTTCCGGCTGACGGCCGGGGAGAATCAGATAATGACTATAAACAACTCCCTGCGTGGTGATCTCGACATCCACCTGTTCGGGCGGTATCGGAAGGTCCTGGCGCAGGTCGATGAACTTCGCGTTTTCTGCCTGGCCGAAAGGCTCTATCAATTTACCGGTCTTCGCATCGATGGCGTAAACACGATCGCGAACTGAGTTAAAGATCCGCTTGTTGTTTCCGGCCTCATCTTCCCAATACACAAGGCCGCGAGAACGGCTTCGGATAATTTTCCCGTCGTTGTAAGGCGCCGGATCGAATATCCATACCTCTTCGCCAGTTGCCGCATTCAACGCAACTGTCTTCATACGCGGAGTATTGAAGTACAACAGGCCATCGATCACGATCGGGTTGCTGTAGATACCCGGACCTTCGGCATTGCCTTCGATCTCGTATTCCCATGCCTTGATCAGTTGATTGACGTTCTTGTCGGTGACCTGGTCGAGCTCGGAGTACTGCGTACCTTTCTTATCGCCGCGGTAGATTGACCAATCCCGAAAATTATCGAGCCTGGACTTTATACCACCGTTGGCCGTTGACGGAACCGGCTTACTGCTGTCTTTATTTTCCTTCGAGCACGCCGTAACGCAGAGCGCTATTATCAAAACCGGTATTGAAAACCTAAATGACGTGGAGGTGTACATTAATAGAAATGATTCTGGTGGTTGTTACTTTTTCAATTGCCTTATCTTGATGCTCCGGTATGAAACTGCATTTCCTTTGTAAGCGTCGATGAGGATGTTACCTTCCTTTGGCTGGTCGGATGTCCTCTGGTAATCCAGTATCTTATAGCCATTCATCCAGTACTCGACATGATTATCAGGGAATGCTTTGATCACTCCCTGGTTCCATTCCCTCCAGATATCCCTGTTCACCTTCGCGCGGTGTCTTGCGTTGTCTATTGCGAAGCGTCCATAGAGTGCGCTACGTTTTGCCGCCGGTTGTCCATCAAAGAAATATTCAATTCCGGGGATGCCTTCCTTGCCTTCTTTGCCTTCCACTTTGAACTCAAACTTTAACTCGAATGGTCCGTACTTCTTCGAAGTCATTGCGACAGGCGAAGTCTCTTCCTCGGATGACACGGTGATGATGCCGTTATCGATCTTCCAGCCTGCAGCTGGCGCTTCCTGGGACACACCGCGCCAGTTCTTCGCGGTAGTGCCATCGAACAGAAGCTCGAATCCCTGGTACTTCTCCTGGGCAGAAATCGTATTGGGAATGTAGTTGGCTACCGGGATGCCATCGTATGGTGCGGGCTTAAGATCCGTTGTTTGAATGCGGATGTTGCGTGCGTAAATCGACTGTTCACCGCGTTCGGCAGCATGACTGCCGCCGTGGATCTGCAAACAGATGATTCCTTTCATGATCTTGTCGTCGATGACATGCGCAGTGGGGATATTATTGATCCAAACCCTGCTGGTTGTGCCGATCGCCTCGATCCTGACTTTATTCCATTGATTCTGCTTATAAGCTTTTTGGCGTACCGGGTCGTCCTCTATTATAGACAGGAAGCCTCTTCCTGCCTCGTCATAAATGGAACCGGTCCATTGGGAAAGATGTGGAGGCCTGTTCTCGAGTTGTACCTGATATCCATGTATGCGGCCGTTGCGATCTTCAGGACTGCTGAGGCTTCGGAACTGAATACCAGTATTATCGAGCAACAGGTCTGTCTTGACCTCGAGTTCAAGAACAAAATCCCCATACTGTTCGGTAGTACACAGGAATCCGTTGTCCTGTCCGGGTATGGTCGTTCCCACGAGCACTCCATCTTTTACCTCTACCCGGTGTGGTGCATTGAGCATTTCCCAGCCGGTAATATCCTTCCCGTTAAAGAGGGATTGCCATTCACCTTTGGTTGCCTTCTGTGCGATGCAACTGCCTGACAACACCAGGCACGCTGACAGCAGGAACAAACGAGCAGGTAGATTCGGGGACTTTATCATATTCTGAGGTTGTTGGTTAGTAGCCCGGGTTTTGATTGCTCGGTTCGATCTCAGGATTATTGTCGACCTCGATCTGGGGAATAGGTAACAGCAGACGGAAATCTGTCATTGTTTTTCCGGCTTCCTGGAATACGCTTTTGTATTTGCCAGTCCGTTTCAAATCCCACCAGCGGGAATCATTCTCGAAGAACAGCTCATATGCTCTTTCCTGGATCACGAGGTCTGCGAATTGTGCTTGTGTTGTCCCAGCAGTTACGTCAACAGGAGAAGCTGTATTGATATCATAGCCGTATCCGCGTCTCTTCACTTTATTCAAAGCTTCGAGTGCCGACGCCGACGGACCACCGTCTGCCATGTTTGATGCTTCGGCGTATATCAGATAAGCTTCGGCCAGACGGAAGATGGGTATGCTGTAAACTGCATTACCCGCGGGATCTTTGACAAACTTCCTGAAACGATACCTGTTTTGAGCATCTGTTTGCACCATTACCCCTGCGGCGTTGACATATTGCGAATAGATGTTGAACTCTTTTCTCAAGTCTGCAGGATTCCACGCAGTGATCAGAGGCGCTGCAGCATCGACAAGCATCGTGAACCCGAACACTTCACCCCTGTTGTACGGCGTACCTGTACCGTGGTACCAGTTGATGTGGCTGTAAGTCCTCGTTACGGAAAAATGATACGAGTGAATGTCTTCCGAGCTTGTGAGTCCCCAAAAGATCTTCGAGAAATCTCCCCACGCCGCTACAGGCACCAGTGAATACTTGCCGCTGTTGATCACTTCGTTCGCTTTCGCTGCGGCTACACTCCAATTCTTCAATTCAAGATTAATTTGTGCCAGCAGCATTTTAGTTGCCCATTTCGAAGCCTTGCCGGTTTGTTGTCCTACATCACCAGGCAGGTCGCGCTCGGCTATCGCAAGGTCGCTGTTGATAAGTTCGAACACTTCATCAACCGTAGCACGAGGTGCACCTACTTCGCTGGTACCGGTGAACGGTTCGAGCCGGAGCGGAACTCCACCCCATCCTTTCACAAGTTCGTAGTAGCTGCGGCCTCTGAGGAAATGAGCTTCAGCGAGGATTCTCGCTTTTTCAGCAGCCGGAATGTTGTCGATCCCGGGAACACGATCGATCACCAGGTTGGCCCTGTCAATAGTAGTGTACAACGTTGCCCAGATGCCGTCGACCCGTCCGTACTGGTCGGCATTCAATCTCGCCCCGTAGTTCCCAACCGATGTCCACGATCCGCGCGCAAGAGTGTACTCGGCATGATGTCGGAACAGGTTCATGTAGTTGTCGCCAACCCATATTGCATTGTAAGCTCCTGCAAGTGCCTGTTCAGCTTCTGTCTGATTGGTGAAGAAGTTGCCGGGAGAAATAAAGTCCTTCGGCTTTTCGGTAAGAGCGTCTTCACACGACACGAAGATTGCTGCCAGTGCGAGTGAAGACAGTATGTATTTTAATGATCTCATGATTTCTACCTTTAAGGGTTTCACAGTTTTAGTTTCAAACCAAGAATGAATGTTTTAGCGGTCGGATACGCCGTCCCCGCGATGCCAATCCGCAGGCGGTCGCCGACGTTCGGTGATTCTGTCGCCAAGGTATTCACTTCGGGATCTACACCAGGATAATTCGTGATTGTGAAGAGGTTCATCGTCGAAACGTAGATCTGTCCGCCGCCGAACCACGCTTTGGGCGCGATGTCGTAGGAGAACGTCACGTTCTTCATGCGCAGGTAGCTTGCATCGTGCAGAAAGGCATCCGATGCCTGGACAAAAGTCTGGCTGCTGGGCTTCGGATACTTTGCGTTGCGATTGGTCTCTGTCCAGTAGTTGCCGGCGAAATCAGCAAGCTGGTTGTGACCACGCTGGAAAGAGTTTTGGTGAGCCGCTCCGGCCGCCCAGTAAACATCGTTGCCGTAAACGCCTTCCATGAAAATACTCAGGCTGAACTTCTTGTATTTGAAGTTGTTCGTTAGGCCGGCCATGAACTTGGGGTAAGGACTGCCAAGTATCACTCGATCTGCCGCCGTGATCGTTCCATCGCCATCTACATCGATGATATTCCTCTGGCCGGTTTCGGGAATAACGCCTTCTTCACGGAATCCAAAGAATGATCCGAACGGCTCGCCCACCCTGGCGATATTGATACCTGCCGATCCAAAAGGATTACCAAGACCCGACGAGAGGATGTCGCTTCCGCCAGCCAGGCTTAACACCTCGTTGCGGTTCCTTGAATACTGACCTGAAATATCCCACTTGAGGGTTCCTCTCAGGATGCTTGCATAAGCGGCTATTTCAAACCCTTTATTTTCTATCTCCCCGATGTTCCTGAGCACCGAACCGAAACCCGAGGAGGTTGGCAGCGGCACCGATGCAAGAAGGTTCGAAGTTACTTTCCTGTAGTAGTCGAAAGAGAAACCTACAACGCCATCCAAAAAGCTCACGTCGAAGCCGGCGTCTGTTTGCGCCGTGGTCTCCCACTTAAGCGATGGGTTCTCGATGTTGAGAGGTGCAAACCCTACGTAGTCTGAGTTGTTGCCATACACAGTTCTGAAGCTGCCCATCCGGCTCAACGACTGGTAAGGATTAAGGCCTGTGTTGCCTGTTACGCCATAACTCGTACGGACTTTCAGGTCGCTGATGAAGGAAAGAGCTTTCATGAAGGGTTCCTCCGAAAGGCGCCAGGCCAATGCGGCAGACGGGAACGTCCCCCACTTGTTATCCTTGCCAAACCGGGACGATCCGTCCACCCGCATACTCACGGTAACCATATACCTTGAATCGTAGGAATAGTTAACCCTCGCCAATCCTGAAAGAAGTTTCCATTCGGAGATCGCATCAACCGGCGGGCTGATCACAGACGCCGATCCGAGGTTGTGACTCGTCGTTACGTTGTTGGCAAGGCCGAGCACGCTCGACGAAAGAGACCTGCCCTGAAATGTTTGATAAGTAAAACCGCCAACGGCGTCGATCTTATGCTTTTCCCTGAATGTTTTTGTGTAGCTCAATGTGTTCTCATTCAGGAATGAATTCGAGGAGGAGCTTGTCTGCGAAGCCGTTCCACGATCGCCGACGTATATCTTGGGAATGAAATAGTCCCTGAAGCTTGGTTGATACTCCAGGCCCATCAGCACTTTGAAGGTCAGACCCTTGGCGATCTTATAGTCGAGAGAGACGTTCGACAGGATGGAAGTCTTGATCGTTCTGTCTGTGAACGGTGCGCCGATGTAATTAGGGTGTTCCATATCTTCCGAGCCAAAGAAATAAGCAGTCTTTATGCGGGTAGGAAGACCGTTGGCGTCGTAAACGGGCAGCGTTGGAGGCGGAGACATTCCGAGGATCTCGTGGATATCTCTATTGTTCACGTCAACAGCTCTTATTTCGTCCCTGTTGAAGTTCAGGCTCGCGGCCAGCTTCAACCTGTCGTTGACTTCGTTATCGAGGTTCAGGCGAAGGTTGCCCCTTTTTAACCCGCTATTGTGTACGATGCCTTGCTGATCGAGATAGTTGAACGACAATGCGTAGGCTGTCTTTTGATTGCCGCCTGAAAATGAGATCGAATGTTTCTGGATCGAGGCTGGCTTGACGGCGACATCCTGCCACTTGGTTCCTTCGAGCGTACTTACATTGCCAAGGCCGTCAGTGACCGTTCCGGCGTTTCCATCTATTTGAAAAAATGGCGCCAGGCCCTGGTTCTTCAGATAATCATTTGCCATGATCGCGTATTGTTCTGCGTTCAGCACCTCTACGCGGTTGATCTCGTTCTGGACCCCGTAATAGCTATGAATATTGATCTCTCCTTTTTTGTTCTGCGAACCTCGCCTTGTGGTGACGATCACGACACCGTTGGCGCCGCGAGCTCCGTAGATAGCTGTACCGGATGCATCTTTCAATATGTCGATAGACAGGATGTCGGAAGGGTTGAGGTAATCGATCCCGCCTGTAATCGGGAATCCGTCCACCACGAACAATGGATCGTTGTTTCCTATCATGGAGTTGCCTCCGCGAATGCGTATCTGTGTTTTTCCTCCCGGGTCACCGGCGCTCTGAGACACCTGCACACCGGCGGCGCGTCCTTTGAGCGCTTGCTCAAAGCTTGTCGCGGGCATGCGTTCAATAGCTTCCGATTCCACTTTGGTCACTGAGCCAGTAACATCTTTTGCTTCCTGGACACCGTATCCAACCACGACGATCTCATCGAGTGTCGATACGTTTTCGGCAAGAGTGATGTCGATGGCTGTGCGACCACCGACCTCAATCTCCTGCGCTACATAACCAATTGACGAGAAAACCAATACTGCCCCTTCCCCGGCATTCACGGAATATTTTCCATCCATGTCTGTTACGGTTCCAGTGCTAGTTCCTTTTAGGACAATGGTGACCCCAGGAATTGCAGCCCCACTTTCATCCTTTACAATTCCGGTCACACCACCTGCTTGCCAGTCCCGCGCTTCCGCAAGCAGCGAGCCTGATAACAAGACCAGGACTACACAGAATAAGCTCCGTGCGGATCTGATCATGTTGCTGAGTAAAATATCATTCATTTTTTAGAGGGTTATTGAGTGTTTGATAAATAGGGTTACGATACCTTCATATAAATTTATAGTGACGACGCTGTTGCCCGTCAGTGGATTCCTTCGCCTTGAATTTTATTGCTTTGAATTTTTTGATCTGTTCAGTGATAGCGATTTCAGTTGGCAGTCTCTCCATCGAGCTTGCTCCGTAAAATCCGTCAACACCGATCACCCTGTCGAGCAAATACTGGGCATCTTCAGGTGCTGCAATCGGGCCACCGTGGCACAACACAATTACTTCGGGGTTGATGTTCTTGCAGGTGTTAACTATCTCCTGGGTCTCGGCGATGCATTCATCCATCGTTTTGGAGGTCTTTGCGCCTATCTTTCCACTGGTGGTCAAGCCCATGTGAGCAACGACGATGTCGGCGCCCGCATCGGTCATTAGTTTTGCCTCGCTCTTGTTGAAAACATATGGGGTAGTGAGCATATCCAGTCCACGCGCTGCTTTGATACAATCAACTTCCAGTTGATAGCTCATTCCTGTCTCTTCGAGGTTCATTCTGAAGACCCCATCGATCAAGCCAACAGTTGGGAAGTTTTGAATGCCCGCGAAGCCAAGGCTCTTGAGCTCTCTCAAAAATGAATCGCGTAACATGAAAGGATCGGTACCGCAAACGCCTGCCAGCACGGGGGTGTGTTTCACGACTGAGAGAATTTCGTAACCCATCTCTTTTACTATTTCATTCGCATTGCCGTATGGTAACAGCCCGGCGAGAGATCCTCTGCCCGCCATTCTATATCGGCCCGAATTGTAAATGACAATGAGATCAATCCCTCCCGCTTCTTCACATTTTGCAGACAATCCCGTACCTGCTCCGCCGCCAATGATGGGTCGTCCATCGGCGATTTTTCGTTTCAACTCTTTTAAGATTTCAGACCTCTCGAAATTCGCCATGTATCAGATCGTGTAATTTTTAGGGTGCAATCGTTTGTTGATCGGCGCTGACAAAACCGGGCCAGTTTCTCATATCCGCAGACGAGCGCAGCATTGTCGATCACACAATGCATTGATAATCAAAAGACTTGTCGGATAATATTTATTTTCGAAGAGACGATATATGGATAATACCGTCGATTGAAGTGTAACCTAATGTTACAGAAATACGATTGTTGTTACCGTGTGTGTAACTTAAACTGAAAGCTACCGGCCATAATACTTTTTTCCCGCAAATACGTCGATTATAAAGGCGTGTATACCGCTCATAATGTTTTAATCACATCTCCCCGTGTCATGTGGTCCGGTTGACATCGAAAAAATTGGAACAAATACGTCTCTCACGTCATATTTCTTCTGAAAAACAGAAACATATTCGTTTCCTTCTCCGTACACGTCACAAGGCACCCCCTCATGAACCCATGAAGTCTGAAGTCAAACCACCGAAGCTGGCGAATAAGATCTTCCAGTGGTATTGCAACAGGGCGGCGATCGATGACCTTCATGGAGATGTGGAAGAGCTCTTTTACCGGGACCTCGAGCGACATTCACCAGGCAAAGCGAAGGTAATTTACTGGAGAAGAATTTTCTCTTTGATCTTTTCTTATGCGATCCGGCAGCGCAAAAAAAGATCTGCCTATCACGCATTCTCGTCCAGTGCATTCAACCTGATGATGTTTAAGAATTACATCAAGACCGCTTCTCGTAGCCTTGTCAAGCACAGATTCTTCACCGCGCTGAACGTTTTTTGTCTCGCGCTCGGAATGTCGATGACGCTCATATTCATCGCCATGCTTTCGTTCATCTACACGTACGATGATTTTCACTCACAAGGGGCCAATATTTACAGGATCACAACGCAGGTATTTGATAATGAACAGAACCCGCATTTTGCATCCGCACCCGTTGGCCTTGTGCAAAAACTGAAAGAAGACTTTTCGGGTGTAGAAAAAGCTATTCCAATCCAGGCGTCTCTACACAGCGATGCCGTATATGCCGATAAAAAGATAGACCTCGACGGGTACTTCACTTCATCGGATTTTTTGACTGTCTTTGATTTTCCATTGCTCAAGGGTAACGCCGCATCGGCGCTGAACAATCCGAATTCCATAGTCATTACTGAAATAGAAGCTACAAAGATCTTTGGCGCCAAAGATCCCATGGGCGAGGTTATACGCATTGAACCTTTCGGTGACTTCATGGTCACGGGTATTTTGAAAGACCTTCCGAAAAATTCACACATGAGATTCGAAGCATTGGCATCTTACTCTACATGGTTAACACACGCCGGCAGCGCTTTCACCGCAAGTGAAACAGGTTGGACGGAATTTATCAATTCTTACGTATATCTCCGGTTTCCGGAAAATACCAAGCCGTCTGAGGTCGAACAGTATCTTAACAACATAGCGAAAGAAAAGTACAAGGATACACGCCGCTTTACGGTATCCTTTCAGCTGCAGCCACTAAGGAAGATCGTGCCGGGACCGGACCTCTCGAATGAGATCGGCGTATCGTGGTCCATACTAGGCATTCTGATGTTTGCATCAATCACCACGGCTATACTGATACCAGCCTGTGCGAATTATGTCAACCTGTCAATCTCACATTCATTGAATCGCATGAAAGAGATCGGTGTAAGAAAGGTGATGGGCGGGCAAAAGTCGCAGATATTCTTTCAGTTCATCATGGAAACAACGCTGATCATGCTGATGGCGCTGGTGTTATCCTATTTCATTTTCGATGTGATTCGGGGAGAGTTTTTGGAAATGACAGGGCGTACGCATACGCTGGACCTCACGCCTACCATTCCGACCGTTATTTATTTTGTGCTCTTCGCATTACTGATCGGCTTCGGCGCCGGTGCGGTACCCGCAATATACTTTTCCAAGATCAAGCCTGTCACCGCACTGAAAGGCAAATCGGAAGGCGCAAAACGGAACTCACGCTTCTCATTCCGGAAATTTGTAATAACGACTCAATTCGTCCTTTCGCTGGCGTGCATTATGGGGATGGTGATCATGCTGCGACAATATCAGCACTCCGTTAACTATGATCTCGGGTTTCAACAACAGAATCTGCTGGATGTCAAGTTGCAAAATGTAGACCCACACATATTCAGCAATGAATTCGGGAAGCTGTCCACGGTTCAAGGTCTCTCCATGTCCTCCCATATTCTCGGTTTAGGGCATACCTCAACCAGGTATATCATGATGCCCGATCAGCTGGACTCCATCGACGCTGCCTCAATTTCAATCGATGCGAATTTTATTTCAAACATGGGTTTAACTCTTCTTGCGGGAAAAAATTTCAGTGACCGGGCCCCGGAGAATGCGCACATCATTATTGCTAACGAAGAGTTGATCAAAAAACTGAGGATCAGCGATCCATTGGCCGCCATTGACGGACCGGTCACCCTCGCCGACGGGACAGAAGTTTATATCGGCGGAGTCGTCAAAGATTTCCATTACGCGAGTCTCCTCGTTCCCATCAGAAGCTTCTTCTTTGAGTACAAACCCGATCAATTCGAATATGCCAATATTGTTTTGGCCCCCGGCACCGGCTTCGAAGATATCGATGGAATGGAGACTGCCTGGAAACGCATAGGCGGAGAGAGTACATTCCATGCACGGTTTTTTTCAGACGAGCTTGAAGACGCGTACAGCTTCTATCTCGACTTTGTCAAACTGTTTGGATTCATCGGATTGCTTGCCATCACGGTAGCATGTCTCGGATTGTTGGGCACGATCGTGTTCATTATCAGGAACCGCCTGAAGGAGGTAAGCATTCGTAAGGTCATGGGCGCATCGTCCGATAGTCTTGTCTTGATGCTATCAAAAGACTTCATCATACTGATGTTGATTGCGAGCATCGTCACCGTCCCAACGGTTTACTTCTTGTTTCAGGATGTGCTGCTCGCCAGTATACAGCACTACAATATGGAGATTGGATTTACTGAAATAGCGATTAGTCTGATCATCATGATGGTGTTAAGTCTTGTGACCATCTTATCTCAAACAATGAAAGCCGCTAACACGAATCCTGTCGATAACCTGAGGAGCGAATAGAGACGATCAGCGCATCATGATCTCAGGCTTTGATACCTTCGATCGCCTTAATGCACTTGTCGACTTCTTCCTCGCTGTTGACAATACTCGGTGTCAACCGTACGCACGTCACTTTATAGGGAGCCGTGCTGGCCAGGATGTGGTGTTCGTCAACCAGCTTTTTCATGACGTCCTCCGGTTTCATGCCGTCAACGTCGAAACAGTTAATGCCGGCCGAGAGATCGTTGCTGAGCGGAGTATGCACTTTCACGTGCGGTATCGATTTGAGTCCGTTCTTGAGCCGGACGCTTAGCTCATGAGTTCTCTTCTCCACCTTGTCTT
Source organism: Cyclobacteriaceae bacterium (assembly GCA_035318625.1). Lineage (GTDB taxonomy): Bacteria > Bacteroidota > Bacteroidia > Cytophagales > Cyclobacteriaceae > ELB16-189. The sequence goes on along the minus strand of DATHEL010000004.1, from coordinate 1,175,863 downwards.
TTCCGAGCGTCATCATCCACTCGAAGGCAACGTTCAGCGACCAGCGATGTTCGAAGCTGTGAAATCCGCCGGGTGTGAGAGAATCGCTAAATGTGGCCTCCTGGTTTGCGGGCACTACGCCCAGCCACGATCCGTAGGCAACCATGCTGAAAGCTGGTATCGTGGGGCGTATCGTTTTCCAGAATTTCTTTTTCCCATATATAATACCTGTACCGCGCGGGCCAAACAGCCACTTATGTGTTCCAGCAATAAAAAAGTCACATCCCATCTTTCCGATGTCGATGTTATCGATGCCGAAACCGTGGACGCCATCGACAACGAAGATCACCTGGTCGTCTTCCTTGCGTGAAGCGTTGTGTTTCTTCACAACTTCAGATATTCCGGAGATGGGGAGCTTGACGCCCGTAGACGAATGGACCCACGTTAGCGCGAGCACTTTCGTTTTCGGCGTGATGTTCTTGTCGACCATATCGGCGATTTCGGCGGCGTCCGCTTTGGCGGGATCGGTGTAGAGTGCAACGCGTTTGATCGTAGCATTAACTCTACCGGCGGCAAACTCGAGCGACTTCTCCGTAGAGTAATGATCGTGTGTGCTGGAAAGAATTTCCGCGTTGGCGAAATAGTGGGTCAATCCATTATAGACAGTTGAAAGCCCCATCGTGGTGCTGTCGGTAAGAGCGACCTCACCGGGCAGGCAGGACATATATTTTGCTGCAGCCTCCGCAACTACATTTTCGGCGGTTGCCATATTCTTCTCCCAGTATTCATCCGGGTCCGCGTCCAGAGCCTTCCGGTGCCGTTCGATCTCGGCCGCAATATGTTTCGGATGCGTGGCGAGCAGCATCTGCGACATGTGAATTTTCCCTGGTGAGAGGGGAAACTGCGCCCGTACGCCCTCCCAGGTCTCTGGCGTTGCAGCAGTGGTTTCGGGAGTCGAACAAGAATTCGTGAGGGCCGAAACGCCGAACGCCAACCCGGCGTTCTGGAGGAATAATCTTCTGTCCATAGGATTGGATTTTGGTGAGGAGAAGCGGATTGGTAATGAAGTTAAGAAGAAAACTTCATCCGCGCTGCCCATCAAACCTGGAAGTGAGCTCCCAGATATGCCTCAGTGGCTAAAAAGTAGCAATCCGCATTACCACCGGCTCTGGCTCCGGCTTTGCATCGTGCTGGCCCATGCTGTTGAATTCCAATTTGCAAGAGATAATCACTTCATCACCAATTAGAAATCCACTTGCTTCCATTGCCGTGGTCCAGCGGAGTCTCCAATCCTCACGTGTGATCTTGCCGGTAATCATAAAGCATGCGGTTTCATTTCCCAGTGAATCGATTGCCACAGGACCCATTTGCATATCGAGCTTGATATTTTTTGTTATCCCAACAATGGTCAGGTTTCCCCGAAGCTCCATTTTGTCGCTGGTACCTGTTCGTGAAATGGACGTGGACGTGAACGTGATCTGCTTATGTTTATCGGTATACAGAAAATCCGCGCTTCTCAAATGTGAGTCGCGTTTGGCATCGCCCGTATCAATGGTTTCGCTCTCGATGTTAAGATTAATGTCTGCCGTAGAAAAATCCTGCCCGGTGGTCGATACACTGGCGTTGAATCCCTTGAATTTTCCCTTTACGTGGGAAATCATCAAGTGTCTTACTTTAAAGGAGAACTCGCTTTGCAACCTGTCGATGGTCCAATTGATCACTTCGCCGTCTCTGTATATCTTCATAATACAAATATCCGTCGCACCGAATCAGGTAATCTTACACGGCTTGTATGATGAGTTGCACAATTCACATATGCACTAGATATGCGCCAAATATGCGCTAAAGGTCCTCGAGATTGCCTTTCCGCTTTTGTTTCAATTGTTTGAAAAAAGACGGGGAAAGCCCTGTTACCTTCTTGAACTGGTTGGAAAGGTGTGCCACACTGCTGTAATGAAGCTTATATGAGATCTCAGTCAGGTTCAGCTCGTCATATAAAAGCAATTCCTTCACGCGCTCTATTTTATTGACAATGATGAACTGCTGAATGGTGACGCCCTTTACTTCGGAAAAGATGTTTGACAGATATGTGTAGTCGTAACCGAGCTTTTCGCTGATAAAATCGGAATAGTTTACCTTGGGAAGCTCATCGGAATAGTGGATCATCTCGGTGATCACGTTCTTGATCCGTTCAATCAGGATACTTCGTTTGTCGTCCAGCAATTCCAGGCCTGAACGGAGCAGTTCAGCTTTGAGTCCGTCACGTTGTTCCTCGCTTATTGAGTCGAGGACTTCCACCATTCCCAGCTCGACCGCTGTGTGTCGCAACCCAAGCTGTGCAAGCGCCTCCTTTACGATCAACTTGCATCGCAAACTGACCATAAACTTTACGTACAGCTTGGTTCCAGGCATCTTTTATGAAAATTCCCTGACCGCGACAGTCTCCGGGAGGAGCGTCCGTCCGGTGGGATTACTGTAATATACCATTAAAAGGAGTCATAACCGTCAGCATTACCGTGCCTGTGTTTGACATCGCGCAAGAGCTAATGCGTGAATGATGTAACAATTCAGATTTCTCGCATAACGCAACAGCGGGCGTTCTTCGCACCTTTCGACTCACATCCAAAGACAAATGCCGAATCCAATTAACGACGACAATATCTATCCAGTAGGCTCTTTCGTTTACGCAAGAGCACAGCCTGATCTGAAGCTTGTTATCGAGCAATACATGCAGCGCGTATATTTTTGCGGCGTATTCATGCAACCTGGATCAAAGCAGATTCCCTATTTCGAAAGGGAACTCCTTCCGCCCGTTACGCCGGTTGGTTAGACAACCTCTTCATATCCGCTCTTGATGATGGTCGAAATAAGTTTAAACCTTGTTGCAGACTTAAAGGTATGGCGGTAGTGCGCCGGAACCATGATCGCCTGGCCTTTCCAAAGCGGGTGCACTTTCTGCCCAATTTTTACCTCCACTTCTCCGTCCACAACCTGCACGAAAGATTCAAACTGGTAGATCTTTTCACCGATGCCTTCCCCCGTGTCGGAAGCAATCGCCAGAATGCTACCTGTTGGTCGTTGAACGACCACGCGGGTAACCACCGACCCCGGAACATATTCCAGGATGGAAGATAAGACATAAACGACCGATCGATCTATTTCTGACTGTTCCATGGGCGCATTTCTCATTTAATATTTTCTATAAAGTTGATCTCTAATTCGCTGCTCATTATTACATCGTGTAGCGTTCGCCTTACATAAATCACTGATCGGATCTTTGCAGTAATCAGTGAAGAGTATAATAGTGTCCGAAGGTTATGCAACACACCATCGACATTCTAAAGCGACCTTGCGTCAGAAATAACAACTAGTCAACAAACAAAGACATGAAAAGGATCATCTACATATTCTACCTATTGGTCATGGCATCAATATTTACGGCGGCTGCAATGACCGCATTTGCATAATTATAAAATTAATCTTCCATCAACTTATGAAAACCGTCATCGTGTCCGCGTTCCTTCTTCTCTCTTTCGCCCCGGTATATTCGAAAACACCGGTAGATCCAACCCCCGGTGCAACCAATTCGGCAGAAGCTGCAGAGGCGGCGGGCCTTATGCTTCGGCTGGACGAGATCAATACCATGGACAAATCCAATCTGACCAAATCCGAAAAGAGAGTGCTACGGATAGAAGTAAAGGCGACGAAAAAGAGAATGAATGATCTGAATGGAGGCGTCTATCTCTCGGCAGGTGCACTCATCATTATCATACTCCTTTTGATAATACTTCTTTAATCAAGGAAGGTGATCGCAGTGCTTATAGGGGAACATTATGGGGCGTTCCGGGGATGTTTCTCTCCATCCCACTCACTGACATCATCAAGGTGATTTGCGATCATATCGAACCCCTGAAGCCGTGGGGGTTCTTATTGGGCAATAACATGCCGCCGCTATCGAATGAGATTGTTCTCCAAGCGAATGTCATACCGACAATGCACAGCGAAACTTCAGGTAACGAACCATCAGTTGTGAATCAGTGATGTATGTAACAAGCGCCGCGCGTAACGTAATGACTACCGCCGCATACGCTCTACATTTGCTCCTGTAATAACAACGAAATCAAAAATCAAATTACCTGTAATCATTCTACACTATGAAAATAATTAAGAACATGCTCTTGTTGACTGCCGGACTTTTAATGGTCCAGGCCTGCAGCACGAAGTCCGCGGAAAGTGAAAAGGCGGTCGTCAAGGCAGAGGAACCATCTAAGGTCACGAAGATGTCGTCTGCAGAAATAGACAAAAAGCAGAAACGTGATAAGCTTGAACAACTGACCCGCGAGCGGACGGAAAAGTGGAAGCTCCAACGCGATGAGCTGGCCCTCAAGGCGCTTACGTTCAAAGGCGAAGACGGAGAAGTTATCTATAACAAAGCGGAAGTTGATCCGAGCTATATCGGCGGCAATGAAGCTATGATGGCGTACTTGCGCGACAATATCAAATTCCCTAAAGAAGCGGAAGAGAACGGGATCGAAGGCACAGTGTTCGTCGACTTTGTAGTCGGCAAGAACGGAGTAGTTCGAATGGTAGAGGTTACTGACGCAACAAGCGAAGAGGCAAGCCAGGCATTCCGTACTGAAGCGTACCGTGTGGTTGCTTCAATGCCCAAATGGACGGCGGGCCGTCAGCACGATAAACCGGTAAGTGTGAAGTTCAGCATACCGATTACATTCCAGGTTATTTAAAGTGGCTTTTAATTAATCAAAGCGACCTCAAGGGGTCGCTTTTTTTTAGCTTTTTCTTTTCACCATTTCATTGATCCAGATCGGCGCGAAAGGAGACGTGCATCCTTTGGAGACAGGAAAATCACGATAAACGCCGAGTGCCTCCCCTATACTAATAGCGCGTTTGCGATGTGCCGGGAAATTAATTCCGATTTGTGCCAGTGTCGTGTTCATGGTCCATTGTACCTCAGACGGTGCAGAAGGCATTTCCGACTCGATGCGATCGAGAAGCTTCGCGAGATCGAGGCCTTCAGGCTCCCGCGACACCCGGCCGCTTGTAAGACTCCAGCCAGCACGCGCCGCCCATCGGTTTTTGGAGCTCATCCACTTCTCGCGAAGTGTCTCCCGTTGAGGATGATCTTTTACCACGTATGAGTTAAGCCAATCAGCTTCCTGTACAAATGCAATTGATTTTACCAGTTCATCCAATTCTTTGGCTGATAATTTCTTTGGCTGAATGATCAACGTGGCCAGCAGCCGGGCATCTATATTCTCAGTTTTCCAAAGCTGCAAAGCCAAAGCATGATCCGTCTTTATTTTGTTTGCCAACGTGCGGATGTCACCGAGCATTACTCCAAACTGATTCTTACCTGCACCGTTCTTTAGGTTGCGAGCTACCATGGTTTCATTAGTCAGGGACTTAAGTGCTGAAAGAGCTTCTTTTACGTGCATGAGATTAAAGTTACATTTTACTTTTCCACAAGATCAAAGAATATTCCTTTCAAGCTCTTCATGGGCATAGTCCATGGAAAGGAGGCTACTAAACCGGAAATGCGAATTGGCCGGAAAGTCTTTAACGACTCCACCCACGGTGTACGATCCCTCGCCGTAAAGTGACACTTTTAGTTCCTTGCCCATCGCCTCGTCGGCGCCTCCGAAAAATCGTTCCGCAGTGGATGTTGTGATAACAACAAAATGAGGGCGACCAAGCGCTGCAGGCGTACCGGCAACAAACTGCCCGGTGAAAATCTTGAAGAAGGTCGAGTCTGCTTCGTAGATACCTGTCTCGTTGAACCAGCTATCGCCTACACGTACCATCAGCGACGAGCTCATATCGACGACACGGGTCACGGCATCGATACCGTCAAAATTCTGCGCCAACGTCGGGCCGAGGTTAAAAGGGGTGTCAGGAAATTCACTTACCGCATCTCCGGGGTGCGCATAGGCGGCGTACATCCGGTAGATCCGGGTGCCGTTCTCATGAAACCGGTCGAAGCTTAATTCGTTCGCCACGTAAAGATAGATGAGAAGCGCGCCGGCCACACTGACGGAGAGACCCGTGAAATTAATGGCGGTAAATGCCTTCCGCCGCAGCGATTTGCGCAGGAAAATGAGCAAATGGTTCTTAAGCATGATCGAAGATAGTTAACATTCAATCTTAGAGATGTAATAAAATGTCACGCATTAATTCGATTTACTAATTTTATCCCTTACCCGGATAAAATGGACAACGTTAAATTCAAAACTGTCGACGAATACATCGATTCCTTTCCTGAGGCGATTAAAACCAGGCTCAAACAAGTCAGGGCAACCATCAAAAAAGCGGCGCCGAAAGCCGAAGAGGCGATCAGCTACAACATAGCCGGCTACAAACAGAATGGCGTGCTCATTTACTTCTCCGGCAATAAAAAACATACCGGCTTATACCCAATGCCGGCCGGCTTCGAAAAGGAGCTCAAACGATACGCCAGTGGGAGAAGCACAATAAAGATCCCGCACACCGAACCTTTGCCATTGAAACTTATAGCCGATATGGTAAAGTACAAGGTGATCAAAAACAAAGAGGCCGCAACTGCCGGAAAGTAGTTCGCTACGAAACACAAACATGGAATACAGACAATTAGGAAACTCCGGGCTTCGCGTACCGGCACTCAGCTTCGGCACAGGTACATTCGGTGGAGGTACCGAATTCTTCAAAGCGTGGGGAAACACGGAAGTGAAAGAGGCCACCCGCATGGTGAATCTCTGTCTCGATGCGGGAGTCAATCTTTTCGATACCGCCAACGTTTACTCACGCGGCATCTCCGAAGAGATCTTCGGCAAAGCGATCACCGGGCTTCGCAGTAAATTACTGATCTCCACAAAAACCACTTTTCCCATGAGTGGGGAACCGAACGACTACGGATCGTCGCGATACAACATCATCAAGTCGTGTGAGGATAGTCTCAAACGAATCGGTGTCGATCACATTGACATTTATCACATGCATGGCTTCGATGCTACTACGCCGATCGATGAAACTCTGAGCGCCCTGAACAATCTCGTTCAAAGCGGGAAGGTGCGTTACATCGCCTGTTCGAATTTCTCGGGCTGGCATCTTATGAAGTCTCTTTCGATATCTGAACGGTATGGCTGGTCGAAGTATGTTTCACACCAGGCTTATTACTCACTCATCAACCGCGACTTCGAATGGGAGCTGATGCCGCTGGCAATCGATCAGAAAGTCGGCACCGTTGTGTGGAGTCCTCTGGCCAGCGGATTGTTGACGGGCAAGTATCGTCGTAACCAGCCGATACCCGATGCCCGTGTTGCGCGTGGAGGAAGTCCCGTCCCCGCAGCAGCGGTTGACAATGAAAGGCTCTACAACATCGTCGATAGTATGGATGGGATCGCTAAAGAAACGGGTAAGACCGTTGCGCAGGTAGCGATCAACTGGCTGCTGCAACGGCCCACGGTCGACACGATCATTTTCGGCGCACGTAACGAAGAGCAGTTAAATCAGAATCTCGGGGCGGTTGGCTGGAATCTGACACTCGACCAGGTAGAACGTTTGGATAAAGTAAGCGATAGACTTCCGTCGTATCCATACTGGCACCAGCGGGATTTCCAGATGCTGAAAGCACACCCCGCGTTATACGGTGATCTCAAATGGAATAAAAACCGGTAACTTTCGTTAATCGATTATGAAAAGGATCTACTTGTCATTTTTTGTCCTGGCTGTTGTTGCTTGTAATAATGACAAAGACCCGGAGCTTTCCGTCGAACAGCTGTTGACCCAACCGCCAGGCGGTTGGGTACAGACCTCCATTATTGCGACGATCCCGGGTACGACCACACAGGTGGATGTGTTCAACGATCCCAATTTTGCCGACACCTTCGAGGATTGTGACAAAGACAATGCGATCCTGTTCAAAGCCGACGGCAAGTACAGCGTGGAGAGCTCGTTAAAGTGCGACAGCTCCGAGCCAGCACAGCTGGAAGTCGGGACCTGGCAACTCAGTTCCGATCAGAAGACCATCTCTTTCTCTCCCGCGGGCGACGCCGGCTATTCGGCGACGATCCTGGAACGTTCTGAAACCGAATTAAAGGCCGACGTCACGCTGATCGTCCTTAACACGCCGGTGTCTGCAACTGTCACTCTGGCGCCCAAATAACCGGGCGGAAATCCACTCGAATAAATAAGCACACCGGGCCGGCAAAATTCTTTTATTTTGCCGGCCTAACTTTTTCATTCAAAATTATGTCTCTCAAGAAGTTACATATCCGTCTAATAGTTTGCGCATGGATGGTATCCACCGTCTCTTTCGCACAGGAAACTTCCAAAGCCAAGGTCATCGATCCGTCTAACATGGACCTTACTGCCAAACCCGGTAACGACTTCATGCAATATGCCGGCGGCACATGGCTTCAGAAAAATCCCGTTCCTCCTAAAGAAACCCGTTGGGGTAGCTTCACCATACTCCGCGACTTCAATGTGAAGGCCGTCAGGGTGATCCTTGCAGAGGCCGCAGCTGACAAGACTGCCGCCGAAGGCTCGATCAAAAAACGGGTCGGTGATTTCTACGCTGCTGGTATGGACAGCCTTGCTGTCGAAAAGGCCGGCTTCTCTCCTATCGCGGCAGATTATAAAAGAGCCGGGAGTGTGAGCAACGTCAGTGATGTCATCAACGAGATCACCTATCAGCGCACCAGCGCGATATCGACACCGCTCTTCGGCTTCTTCGTAGGCCAGGACCGTAAGCATCCGACGGTGATGGTGGTCAACTTATCACAGGGCGGTACATCGATGCCCGACCGTGACTATTATCTGAAATCCGATCAGCGCACGAAAAAAATACAGGCAGCTTTCGATAATTACGTAAAGACGTTGTTCGTCCTGGCGGGTGAATCAGAAGCAACCGCACAACAAAAGGCAAAGAACGTTTTCGACCTCGAGAAGAAACTCGCCACTGCACAAATGGCCCGGGTTGAGATGAGGGATCCTTACAAGACTTACAACAAGTTCGCGTTGAAAGACCTCACGACGAAGACACCGACATTCAACTGGCCTGCGACACTTACAAAACTGCATGTGTCCATTCCCCAGGACAGCGTACTGGTCAACTCACCGAAATTCTTCGCAGCTGCCGACAGCTTGTTGAACAGCGTTCCCATCGCAGAATGGCAGACCTACCTTCAATGGAATGTTCTTCGTTCGGCCGCTCCGTTTCTCAGCAAACCTTTCGTAGACGCCAACTTCACATATGCCCAGGCGATGTCCGGTCAGAAAGTTCAGACACCGCGCTGGCAGCGCATGTCGACGCTCACCGACCAGAATATCGGCGAGCTGCTCGGCCAGTTGTATGTGGAGAAGCACTTCAAGCCTGCAGCGAAAGCCCGCATGGACGAAATGATCAAGAACCTCGTGAAGGCTTACGAGATACGGATCAAAGGTCTCGACTGGATGAGTGACGTCACCAAACAAAAGGCGCTCGATAAACTTAAAGCGTTCACGCCCAAAATAGCCTATCCCTCGAAGTGGAGAACATATGACGGGCTCGTCATCACGAAAACAACTTTCTTCGACAACGTCCGGAATGCAAACAAGTGGCAGTTTGATGATATGGTGGCTCAACTCGGCAAGCCTGTCGATAAAACCAGGTTTGGTATGACGCCGCCCACGGTTAACGCGTACTACAATGCGGTCAATAACGAGATCGTATTTCCCGCAGGTATCCTCCAATATCCTTTCTTCCATCCCGATGCCGACGATGCGTTTAACTACGGCGCCATCGGTGCAGTCATCGGACACGAGATCTCTCACGGCTTTGACGACTCCGGAAGCCAGTATGACAAGGACGGAACATTGCGCAACTGGTGGACGCCGGAAGACCGGGCGAAGTTTACCGAGCGTGCGAAGAAACTACAGGAACAGTACGACGCATACACCGTGCTCGATTCTGTTCACGTGAACGGAAAACTGACGCTGGGTGAGAACATCGGCGACCTCGGCGGGTTGAACGCAGCTTATGAAGCCTTCAAGATGACCGACCAGTGGAAGGCGAAGAAAAAGATAGACGGGTTCACACCCGACCAACGGTTTTTCCTCTCGTGGGCGCAGGTTTGGCGTGGCAACACCCTGGCCGACACGAAGGCGCAGCTGATCGTTACCGACTCCCACTCGCCCGGCGAATTCCGCACCATCGGCGCGCCGGTGAACATGGATGCATGGTACGAGGCATTTAACGTCAAACCGGGGGATAAGCTGTATAAAAAGCCTGAAGACAGGATCCGAATTTGGTAACAAATAAGCCGGCGAAAGCCGGCTTATTTGTTTTACTTCCAACCTTTTACAGGAAGGCCGGGTCAAACCCACAGACCTACTTTCTTTCCTATGAAAACATCTTTAGGCGTTGCCGGGAAATTGCTTCTCCTGTTGCTCGCTGCCTCCGTCGTTCGGTGCTCCGACGTATGCACCGTTACAAACAAATACTATTACATGTCTCCCACCTACATGACCTTGGATAAGCTAAGGGCGTCGGTTCGTAGCGAGGCGCCGCAGGAGCTCGTGCAGGCAGGCAAGATCTATTTCAAAGACAATTATTTATACGTGAATGAAATGGGCAAAGGAGTCCACGTCATCGATAATCACGATCCTTCCAACCCGGTACACCGGAGCTTCATCAACATCCCGGGCAACTACGACCTGGCGATCTATGGGAACATACTCTATGCCGACAGCTATGTGGATCTCGTGGCAATCGATGTCTCTGTTCCGGGGCAGGAACATGAAGTCACGCGATATAAGGAAATGTTCAGCTTTTATTCCAACATGAGATTTACGGTCAGCCCGGAGAAAGGCGTGATCGTGGGAATGAGCGTGGCGGAGGAAATAGTGGTGAATGATGGTTGCAACACCGCCATCAATACGGACGGTTGGGGATACTACAATGATGGATTGCTGATGAGTTACACCACCTACTCGACGATGCAAGCGCAGGTGAAAGCGCCGGCGAGCGTGGCGCCGGGCAACAGTGCCGGCATAGGGGGCTCGATGGCAAGATTTACAATAACGGCCGATCATTTGTATGCACTCGATTATCAGAATTTGCACGTCGTCAACGTAACCAACCCGGCGGTGATCGACTGGAAGAAAAAGGTGGCGATCACCTGGGACGTAGAAACGATCTTCCCGTACAACGAGAATCTCTTCCTGGGTTCACAATCCGGTATGCACATTTATGACATCAGCACGGCGGATGATCCGAAAATGGTAACGACTTTCTCACACATGAAGAGCTGCGATCCGGTTGTCGTCGACGGTGAATACGCATACGTGACACTTCGGACCGAATCGTTTTGCGCCGGAAACATCAACGAGCTGCAGGTTATCGACATCGGCGACATCAACTCACCCACACATGTGAGCACCTTCAAGATGACGAATCCTCACGGACTTGGTATCGACCACAACGTACTGTTCATCTGCGACGGCAGCGATGGACTGAAAGTCTACGATGCTACCGACAAGGGTAAGATCGATAAGAACCTGAAGGCGCACTACAAGGACATCCGGGCCTTCGACATCATTCCGTTCAACAACATCGCCATGATGATCGCCGAAGACGGCCTCTACCAGTACGACTACTCGGATCTGCAGAAAATCCGGCTCCTCAGTAAGATCGACATCAAACAGGTAGAATGATGCGGTACACAGCCGCGTTTGTCTTCGTGCTGTTCTCGATTGGCGCTACAGCCGGTGAAACGGATTCGTTGAAGCAAAAGCCTCTGCGGTATGCCTTCACTATAAACTCCGCGATGCTGTTCTGCAAGGATTGTAATATTGAAGGCAGCCTGGTGGCGATGCCCACCACCATACACGGTATCCGGTACCGCGAGCTCCGGCTCGGCGCCGGTATCGGATACACATCGTTCGGCCCTGTCCGATCCATGCCTTACTTCGGCAGCTTATCATGGGACCTTTTCGGTAAGAAACGAAAGAGCGGGCTCTTCGTGGAGTTCAACTATGGCGGAGCACATGCGTGGTTGGGGCCGTCGTACGACGATCGCTATCTAAAGGAGGTGAAGGCGTGGGGCTTCATCCAGGCATCCGCCGGCTATGCCTTTCATTACTACAAACTGCGTCTTGCTGTACAGGCCGGATTCCAGTCATTGAAAACCAGGCGGACTTATGTATACGGCGACCCTTATAGTTATCCCTGGGGTCCCGGCGAGTTCACCTTACCGGCTCAGCAAACCATTACAGACTACAACACCAGGCGGGCGTTCCTCACGCTTTCGATCGGAATGTAACCCGATTGGCCTTCCGTTTGCATTTTCAATAACGCTATACGTAAGAACTGCGTCACAGATGTACACGCGCCTGAGTAACAGGATGCGGTAGACAAAATGTGGCACCTCGTCTACCAAAACTGTGGACGGCATTCTACAAGTAGCGTTAACCTGAATAACTATAGTATGCTTAATGATCAGTTGATAGACAGCACCCAGCCGTCTCACCAGGAGTTGGAAAAGAAGATGGTTTCGATGGTCCGGAATATCCGCAACAAACAGGATTATGTAAAGTTTCTCAAGTTGATGTACGGATACTATTCGGCACTGGAGAGAAGAATACAAGAGTATGTTTCGGAAATGGAGATCGGAAAACGCCGGAAAGCCGGACGGCTGATGGAAGACATCAACTACTTCGAAAGTTCGGAAACACCTGCGTTGTGTAAAGACCTACCGCCAATTTGTTCACACGCAGAAGCGCTCGGGGCGCTATATGTGATGGAGGGCGCAACTCAAGGGGGAAGCAGCATCGCCAAAATGATAGAGGGACAAGCTGGTATAAACGGGCCGTCCGGGTTTTCATTTTTCAATGGCTATGGTGAAGACAATGGCAAGATGTGGGAAGAGCTTAAAGGCATCCTGAACAGGCCTTTTGACGAGATGGAGAAACTGAATCTTATCCTCACGGCGAACCGCACCTTTATCACTTTTTATAACTGGATAGACAGGCATGCAGCAGCCTGATAAAATGAAGTTGATTGTGCTTGCCGAGGATGATTCGGATGACCAGGACATGGTTCGTGAAATTGTGAATGAAATTGATCAAGAAGTAGACCTGCTAATATTCTCTGACGGAGAACAGCTGCTGACCTCAATGAAAACTTTGTCAGCGTCGAAGAGGCCGGGTTTGATCATCCTCGATCAAAACATGCCCAAGCTCAAAGGCAGTGAAACAATAACCCACATTAAAGCCATCTGTGGCTTCGAAAATATTCCCCTGGTGATATACACCACCTATCACGACAAGGTGTTTGCCGAGCGGTGTAAACAAATGAATGTTGAATTGTTCCGTAAACCCGATACTTTCGACGCCTTCACGAAAATGATCGGAGACCTGATGAAAAAATATGTCTAAACGTTGACCTTCTCCAGGCCGAACGTCTCGATCACCAGGTAATCTCTCTTAGACAGTGACTGTCGTGCAATAAGCTCCGCTATAAATCCGGTAAGGAAAAGCTGAACACCGATGATGATACAAACGAGCGCCAGGTAGAATGCCGGCTGATCCGTTACATCACGTCTGAGCGGAATTTTCAGGAACCATGCCGCATTCAGTTTTTCCCAAAGGATCTTCCCGGCGAGAATAAAGCCGAAGAAAAATGAGATCGTTCCCAGCGATCCAAAGAAATGCATCGGACGTCGCGCGAACCGGCCTACGAAAGTGATCGTCAGCAGGTCGAGGAGCCCGCGCATGACACGTTCGATACCGAACTTGCTACGGCCGTATTTTCTCTCGTGATGGTCTACGACCTTCTCTCCGATCTTCGTAAACCCCGCCCACTTAGCAAGCAATGGAATATAGCGATGCATCTCGCCGTAAACGGTAATGTTCTTCACGACCACGTTGGCGTATGCTTTGAGGCCGCAGTTAAAATCATGCAGCCTGATGCCCGATATCATCCGGGTAAAGAAGTTGTAAACTTTCGAAGGAAGTCTCTTAGTGATCGGGTCGTGGCGTTTCTTCTTCCACCCGGAGACCAGGTGAAGTCCGCCCATGATCATGCTGTACAGCTCGGGCACCTCCTCGGGGCTGTCCTGCAGATCGGCGTCCATGGTGATGACCACTTCACCCTGTGCGGCGCGGAAGCCCGTATTGAGTGCGGCGGCTTTTCCGAAGTTGCGGTTGAAACGGATCCCTCTCACGGCCGGGTCGATCATGCCGGCCTGTTTTATTTTTTCCCAGGTGCTGTCTGTGCTGCCGTCGTCGATAAATATCACCTCATAAGAAAAGCCGTGTGATCTCATCACACGGCTGATCCATTGGGCTAATTCCGGAATTGATTCCTCTTCGTCTTTGGCAGGAATGACCAGGGATATATTCATCAATCAGATCTGTGGTTCTGGATTTTCCTTCTTGGTAAAGATCGTAATAATTAATACGCCAATAAGACCACCAATGATACCGAAGACAAATGCTATCGGCCAGAACAATTTTTTAGTCCATTCAATAGCGACATCGATCTGTTCGTCAGGCATATTGTTGCCTTCCATCTGTGTGCGTTGGGCATCGTAGAAAATGTCCATCACCCCCGGATCGACAACGGCCGTGTAAAACCAGGTGAATAGATTTCCAACAACAATTCCAACAAGTATCATAATGAGTCCGATCTTAAAACCTTGTCCATAGGACATGAATCCGTCGCCCGAATTCTTGAACTCACGGTGCGCGAGCACGATTATCACGATCGAAATCGCGATACGTACCCATCCCCAGGTATTATCGAAGGGATTGGCGGCAGACAACGCCAGGGCAAGGAACATCAATATGCCAATGCCGGTTGAGATCAGGCCGTATTTGAGCCCGATGTTCATGATACTGGGGGGTTTTACCTCTGAATCGGTCATAGTTTATTGGTTTTTGGGTTGACGTCTTAAAAGTACGGATAATATGATGCTAATAAAAAGCCCGATACCGAAGCACTGGACGAAGTACAACGCCGCCAGGTCGAAAGCACTGGTGGTGGGCAATAGAGCGAGGTTCCTTTCATAGACGTCCCTTCCGATCTGCTCGATGTTCTCCTTCGGAAAAGTCTTTATCTGATTAGTTGCAAGCTCCACGTACTGTATTACAAAATCAGGGACATTTATTGCAAAGATCCAGATCAGCAATCCAGTAACGAAGGCAAACGTTATCAAAAACAAACCGCACGCAGCAAGGCCCTGCCAGAAAAACAAGATCCCGCCATAGTAGTAATCACGAAGCTCTTTCAGGATAAAGTACATGAAGACCGCAAAAAGAGCAACGCGGAAATCAAAAAACACCGGGATCAGGAACGGATGACGGTCTATATAATAGAGTATGATCAACAGCACAAATCCGAGGATACCGCCGATGAACCCGTAGCGCGTTGGAACGCGTACCAGTGCCGGGATACGATTGAGGAAATCAAACATCGAACCAGTGCCGATTGTTGTTCATGCCCCCCATCGCTTTGCCCTTCAACTTCTGCCCCAGCCAGGGAGAATTTCTTGCCTTCGACAAATTGTCGGCGGCTTCGAAGGTCCATTCGTGATTTGGGTTGAACAGGGTAAGGTTAGCTTTAGCATCGACTTCGATCTGTGGAACTTCCAAGCCAAGCAACTGCCGTGGATTGTCCGTGAACTTCAGGATGAGGTTATCCCACTCCACCGAAGCTGCAAGCTTCGACAGTTGCGAAGCGAATGTTTGAAAATTAATGATGCCGAAGTCGGCCATGTCGAACTCGAGGAACTTGCTCTCGTCATCATGCGGCACGTGACCGCTGGAGAGAATATCGATGGTGCCGTCCTTAAGTCCTTTGATCAGGGCATCCTGGTCACCCTTCTCGCGAAGCGGCGGGTTGACCTTGTAATTCGTATCGAAGTCCGACAGCAAACTGTCGTCGAGGATCGCCTGGTAGCTGGTGACATCACAGGTTACCTGAAGGCCTCTCTTCTTCGCAGACCTTACCTGGTCGATCGCTCTGGCGGTCGACAATTTCGAGAAGTGGACTTTTCCGCCGGCATATGCGAGCAGATCGAGATTGCGGCCCACGGCAACTTCTTCGGCGATGCGTGGCATACCTTTCAATCCAAGCCTGGTGCTGTTAACGCCTTCATGCATCTGGCCAAACTTGTTGAGCCATACATCTTCCGGGTGATCGATGAGGACCCCCTGGAATTTCTGAAGATACTGAAGGGCCTTCAGGAATATGTCGGTATGCCAGATCGAATGAAGCCCGTCGGTGAAAGCAACCGCGCCGGCTTCGTGCAAGTCGATCATCTCGGTCAGCTCTTCGCCTTTGCAGTTTTTGGTGACGGCAGCGAGTGCCAGTATTTGTACGAAGGCACTGTCGTTATTCCTGGTGACGTAGCTCACCTCGTTCTTCGATTGGATGGCCGGCTGTGTGTTCGGCAGCACGGCGACCTCGCTAAAACCGCCCGCCTGCGCTGCTTTCGTCAGAGATGCGATGTCTTCTTTGTGCTCCAGGCCGGGGTCGCCCACGAATGCACCCAGGTCGAACCAGCCGGTGGACAGGAACATTCCCTCCGCGTCGATGACCTTATCGGCCGAAAAGTTCTTGTCGCCGATCTCCGCGATACGGCCGTTATTGATTAATAAGTTCTTTTTCTTTTGATGAAATGACGATGTCGGGCAGAGGATCTTGGCGGATTGAATAAGGATCTTCAAGAGGTGAGGTTAAATTTTGCTCCCGAAGGGCAAATTTACTTCAAAAACCGGATCAGCAAAACTTCTGCCAGCAGGAAGACCAGCGACAGAACCAGTGCAAACTTCCAGAGCGGTGTCCCGAGGTACCTTTCGCGGATATCGGCCGCCAGCGATGCCGCCGATGTGGAGCTGAATATCGAAACCATCTTGTTCCCGAAGCGTTCCTGGAGCTCGCCGGCCGTGAAGCGATCGAGCTTCGATTCGTCACGGGTGAGATTGAAAGCGACCCTGTCGAGTGTGTCCTTGCGAAACATGGCTTGGTAGAACCCCGCATTCATCGAGAATTTCGGCAGCTCCATGATCACTTTGTCGACATCCTTCCGCTGGGGCGGAATGAGCTCCTGCTGACCTACGAGCCGGACAGGCTCCTCACCATAAATACTGTCGGCACGGATCGTCACCAGGCTTTCCGTGAGATAATAGTAGAGTTGCGACTCGTTCTTTCGGCCCGACGCGGCAATGCGATACATGACGGGTACGAAAAGCGCATGCTGATAAAAATCAGTCGCCGTTTTTTCCAAGGGGCTTGCAAGCACGAACAGGTGGCCGAACTGCGAAAGGAACGGAAGCCCGCTCCGGAACTTCAATATGGCCGACCGGTCCTGGCCCCATTCGAGGTGCTTCTTTGCACGGGGCATGGACAACTGTATGCTTCGTTCCTCGAATATGTTTTCGAAGAGCGGATTGTTGTAGTCGGGCTTGTCGAGCTCTTCCTGCACATCGGCGGGAAGCCATTTGAGATTCGGAAGCGACAACGTGGCGCTGTATGATCCGATGTCGGGTTTGGTTCCGGGTATGAAAAGTATCGTGCCGGATGTGTGCCGGTAGGAAGCCAGTGATGCCCCCAGGGCCGGATCGATCCGGTCGACTCCGTTCACCACAACCATATCGGCCAGTGTGATCTGGTTGTAATCGACGTTCGAGGAAGGATAAGATTTGAACTGGAACAATTGTTTGTTGCCGAACACCTTCTCGACGTACGGTTGCCCCCCATCTTGTTTTATTTCCATGATCCGCAGCTGTCGCGAGAAGTTGAGCGTGAAGAAGAACTCGTTGTCGAATGTCCCCGGGAAATCATTGAAGCTCACGACACCGCCGTTAAGTCCCGAGAGTCCTGTGGAGATGTCGAACGATATTTCTCCATGCGAGTCGGGATCGAGTGTGGCGGAGGCGGTCGCTTCCTGGACGCCGTTAATACTAAGTTTCACGATGAGTCCTTCGAGCCGGCGGGGTCCGTCGTTCTGAAGTTTCACACGCACGGTGTTCTTCTCGCCACCGACGACAAACGGGTTGTCCAGCCAAAGCGAGTCGACATACACATTTGAAGTGCTCGTGGCTTCGACAGGCACAAGGTGCCATTGACGAAGGGTGTCGAACTGGAACCGGTCGCTGCCCCAGGTGGATTTCTGGAAGTCCGAGATCCAGAACACTTCGTCGGTAAATGTTTGCATACGGCTGCTGACCTCGGCAGCCTGCCGGCTAATGGGTGAAAGACGTAGTTGCGCAAGAAGATCCAGTACTTCAGCTTTTGTTTTGTACGTGTTGGAGAACGGCGCGAAGTCGTTGGTGATAAGCTGGTACCGGGTATCGGGCGGAAACACCTCGGCGATCTCCTGCACGAATGCTGTTGCGGCATCGAAGGAACGGAATTTGTCTTCGACCGGCAGCGTCATGCTGTAGGAGTTATCGATATAAATGATCTTGTTCTTTCCTGCGCTGAGCTGTTCGGCGGCCGGTATGAATGGTTGCGCAAAGGCGAGCACCAGGAATAACAGGAAGAGGAGTCGCGACGCGAGTACGAGATATTGTTTGAGCTTTCTTTTCTGAGTGGTTTCTTGTTTTACCTGCCTGAGCAGCCTGGTATTTGAAAAATAAACGCGTGTTGTCTTCCTGAAATTAAAGAGGTGGATGATGATCGGAATCGAGAGCGCGGTCAGCGCCCAGAGAAATGATGGATAGACGAAACTCATCGTATGAAGTTCACGAAAACTTAAACGTCCAAGTTACGATTTTTTATATCCCAATAGGCCAATAAAAGCAGGCGTCGGAGCGGTCCTTATCCTTACTGAATTGCTAAACTCACCGATCACCTGACCGTTCGTCGCCAGCCTTTATTTTTTTGCGTTTATTAACAAACCAATTAACAAACGAGTTAACAAACTAAGTCTGTTTTTTAGGCCCTACCATCACAATGTCGTTGACGTTGACTTCAGTGACGTATCGTTTCTCGCCACCGGACGATTCATAAACCCGATGGACGAGCTTGCCTTCCAACACAACCTCCTGCCCCTTCTTGAGGTATTTCTCGGCGATGCCGGCGAGCTTACCCCAGATGACAATGTTGTGCCACTGGGTGTCTTGCACCTTGTCACCCTTCTGATTCTTGTACGTGTCTGTAGTGGCGATGGAGAACGCTGCCTTTTTGCTGGCGCCGAATGTTTTTACCTCCGGGTCTTTGCCGAGATGACCAATGAGCGTAACGCTGTTCCGCAAACTTTTCATAATAGTATTTTTTTGGTTGGTTGAACATAATGTTCTGCTGCGACTGCGAGACGAAAGTGGGAATAGACGTGAGCGTTAGTCGTATGATAAACGAATAGAAACGTTTGTAAACGTTTATTGTGGTAAGAGCAAGAAGTATTAACTTGGGTACCCCAGCAACCGCCCATGAAGCATTTCGTACCTTGCTTTACCCTCCTTTGCTTAATCGCAATCTCGTCGTGTAAAAACAAACCGTCAGAAACGAAAACCGAATTCAAAAAAGGAACATACGCATACGATTCCGCCTTCCTGGCGAAATACGACTCGACCTTTGTCGAGCTGAAAGACGAAAGCGGCACCGCCCGCCTGATCGTCTCCCCTATATGGCAGGGCCGCGTCATGACTTCCACCTCAACCGGCCTCGATGGCGCCAGCTATGGATGGATCAACTACGACTTGCTGGCATCCGGTAAAAAGAAATCTCAATTCAATCCCGTCGGCGGCGAAGAACGCCTCTGGCTCGGCCCCGAAGGCGGACAGTTCTCTATCTACTTCGCACCCAGCGACACATTCAATATCGAAAGCTGGCAGGTGCCCGCTGCGATCGACACCATTCCTTTTAAAGTACAGGCAGGCAGCGGCGCCCAAGCTATATTCGCCGGCGAAACAATCCTGAAAAACTATTCCGGCACCGAGCTCAATATACTCATCGAGAGAAGAGTGCGACTCCTTCGTCCGCCGGAAACCGAATCCGTCCTCGGCGCCAAGATACCGCAGGGCGTACAGGCCATCGGCTATGAAACACTGAACAAGATCGAGAACAAAGGAGCGAGCGACTGGAAGAAAGAAACCGGCCTGGTCTCCATCTGGCTACTGGGCATGCTCACCCCTTCAGACAAAACAACGGTCATCATCCCCTTTCAGCCAAAAGAAAATGCACAGTCGCTGATCACCACAAGTTATTTCGGCGACATTCCCGGCGACAGGCTGCAGATAAAAGACAGTGTCCTGTTTTTCCGATGCGACGGAAAATACCGGAGCAAGATCGGCCTGCCTCCTTCGATCGCCAAACCCATAGCCGCCAGCTTCGACTTCAGCAGGAACATTCTTACCATCATCAGTTTTCCCGTTAGCGGCGACGGCATGTATGTGAACTCCAGGTGGGAGATCCAGAACGATCCATACAGCGGCGACGTCGTGAATTCATACAACGACGGACCATTGACAAACGGCGAACAGCTCGGTCCGTTTTACGAGCTCGAATCTTCCTCGTCTGTAAAAGAATTAAAAAAAGGAGAAAGCCAGAACTACATACAGGTAACATGTCATTTCGAAGGCGACTACGAAGGGCTCAAAGAGCTCGCTAAAAAGATACTCGGCGTCGACCTTGATGAACTGAACAAATAACATGCAGCGATAATGCAATTATACAAGACAACAGAAGGCAACATATTGCGGTCCCAGGGACGGTCCGTAAGGATCGATGGCAGCTGGGATGCGCTGGTCAATCACAAAGATCTGCACAAACATCTTTCGGGCCTGCTCAACCTGTCGCCTATCGAAGAAGCTGAAGCCGACAAGATCATCGCCTCGGGTCTGTTGCCCCCGATCGGCTCACAGGAAGTATGGGCTGCAGGAGTTACTTATCTCCGGAGCCGCGATGCCCGCATGGAAGAGTCGAAGGATTCCGGTGGCGATTTCTTTTACAGAAAAGTATACGATGCCGATAGACCCGAATTGTTCTTCAAGGCACTCGCGCACCGTGTCGTAGGGCCCGGTCAGAACGTTAGAATACGGAAAGATTCGAAGTGGGATGTGCCCGAACCGGAGCTGACGTTATTTATCAACCCGGAAGGTTCGATACAAGGATACACCGCCGGCAACGACATGAGCTCGAGAAGCATTGAAGGCGAGAACCCGTTGTACCTCCCGCAAGCCAAGATGTACGAAGGCAGTTGTGCGCTGGGTCCGTGCCTCTTCGTGCCCGCGCAACCCATCTCTCCCGAAACGAACATACGCATCACGATCAAAAGAAGCTCGAAATATGTGTTCGACGCTACGATACAGCTCAACCGCATGAAACGGCAGCTGCCGGAGCTAGCCTCGTGGCTCTTCAGGGAAATGGACTTCAGCCATGGATGTTACCTGATGACGGGCACCGGTCTCGTTCCCGGAAATGACTTCACCCTGCAGGCCGGCGACGAGGTCTCCATCACGATCGATGGAATTGGAACGCTAACAAATACGGTCGCATAAATCCGTGCGCTCCGTGTGATCCGTGAGAAATACGCGGAAGAATGACTCTCACGGATCGCACAGATCACGCGGATAAATACAACTGTTATGAAATACTGCTTTTTACTTGCGGTGCTTATCTCCTTTTCGGCCAGTGCACAATGGCCCACTCTCAAACACTACGACAAAGATCACGTCAACAAGATCGCCCTGCCTGTCGGCGGAATTGGCACCGGTACGATCTCGCTGGGCGGTAACGGTCAATGGAAAGATGTCGAGATCATGAATCGCCCGGGCAAAGGCTTCTACGGTTCGAACACATCGAAGACCGCACCGTGTTTTATGGTGTATACGTCGGATGCGTCGGGCAGGAAGATATCCAAAGCATTGATGGGGCCTATCGCGGTCAGCGATTATCCTGGCGCCGAAGGCAGCATCGCGCCAAACCACGGCCTTCCCCGTTTCGCCACGGCTACCTTCGACGCAGCTTATCCGTTCGGAACCGTCAATCTCGAAGACGACGACGTGCCGGTCTCCGCAAAAGTGAAAGTATTCAACCCGCTGGTCCCCGTGGATGCCGACCTCAGCGGGATTCCGGTCGCCATCATCCGTTACGAGATCACCAACAAGACCGCGAACCCCCTGTCCGTTGCCATCGCAGGTTCGCTCGATAACTTCATCGGCATAGACGGCGCTACATTCGAGATCTCCGATTTCAACCACAACCAGTATCCCATCGGTGCAAAGAAGAACCGCAACACCTTCAAAAAGTCGGGCCAGCTTGCAGGCATCTTCATGACATCCGACAGCGTCGACAACACACTCGACACCTGGGGTACCATCGCACTGACGACAGCCGATGCCGGCGACATCACCTACAGGACACAGTTAACCCCCAAAGGATGGAACGCCAACATCACAGACATGTGGGATGATTTCTCGGACGACGGAAAGTTCAAAGAAGTTTCGTTCAAGGATAAAGTGGACTCGCCGCGCGGCGCCCTTTCGGTGAAGTTCGACCTCGCTCCGAATGCAACACGCACCGTACAGTTCTTACTAACCTGGCATTTTCCGAACAGGAAAGACTGGTTCAACAAAGGCTCGAAGATCCTGGGTAACTATTATGCAAATACCTATTCCGATGCCTGGGATGTTGCAGAGAAAACTCTTCCCCGGATAAACGATCTCGAATCGAAGACAATAGACTTCGTGTCCACCTTTTTGAAAAGCAGCTACCCGGATGTTGTCAAAGAGGCGGCATTGTTCAACGTAAGTACACTACGAACACAAACCGCCTTCCGCACAAAGGACGGATACTTCTTCGGATGGGAAGGCATTTTTAATTCCATCGGATCGTGTTATGGCAACTGCACCCACGTGTGGAACTACGAGCATACCACACCATTCCTCTTCGGAGCTCTCGCCAAAAAAATGAGAGACGTCGAATACGAATACGGACTGAACGATAGCACCGGGTTGATGAGCTTTCGCGTGTCGCTTCCGCTCGACAAGAAAGCGACAGCCAACTGGAAGCTCGCCGCTGCCGACGGACAGATGGGAACCGTGATGAAAGTCTATCGCGAATGGCAGCTCTCGGGCGACAACGAATTTTTGAAAAGACACTGGCCCGGCGTAAAGAAAGCGCTGGCCTTTGCATGGATACCCAATGGTTGGGATGCCGACGTGGACGGCGTGATGGAAGGTTGCCAGCACAACACCATGGATATCGAATACTACGGTCCTAATCCCGAAATAGAATTCTGGTACCTGGGCGCATTGAAGGCCGCCGGCGCGATGGCGAAGTTCATGAAGGACAAAGACTTCGAAACCAAATGCAACAGGCTTTTCAAATCAGGCAGCGAGTGGACCGATAAGAATCTCTTCAACGGGGAATTTTACATTCACAAGATCCAGCCCATTACCGATAAGAAAAAGATCGCCGCAGGCCTCATTTCGAATATGGGCTCTACCGATCTCGAGAATCCCGACTTCCAGATCGGCGAAGGATGCCTGGTCGACCAGCTGGTCGGACAAAACATGGCGCTGATCACAGGACTAGGATACCTGGCAAAGAAAGAGAACATTCAAAAGACACTGGAGAGTATTTACAAATACAACTATGTGGATCACTTCGGAGATCATTTCAACAACATGCGGTCGTATGTTCTTGGTGATGAAGCCGGACTGGTCGTTACCTCCTATCCCGATCCTTCGAAGCGGCCGAAGGTCCCGTTGTCATACGCCTTCGAAGCATGGAGTGGCCTCGAGTATACCGCAGCTGCCGGAATGATCTATGCCGGAATGACAGACGATGCCCTGAAAGTTATGCAGAATGTGAGAAACCGGTACGACGGGCAGAAACGCAGCCCGTTCGATGAAGAGGAATGCGGACACCACTATGCCCGTGCCATGGCGGCGTGGTCTACTGTACTGGCGTTAAGCGAATTCAATTACTCTGCCGTTGATAGAAAGTTCTCCATAACTTCAAAAGAAGGAGATTATTTTTGGTCGAATGGTTATGCGTGGGGCCTGGCAAAAGTCAGCGGACGCAGCGTGACGATCTCTGTCCGCTTCGGCAGCCTCGAGCTCAGCACGGTGGAATTGAAAGGGCTTGGAACGGTCTCACTGAAAAAACCAACGGCAATCAAAGAAGGAACGGAACAACAATTCACTCTTAAATAATGCAATCACCAAACACATTCGACGCGATCGTTATCGGCTCCGGAATTTCCGGCGGCTGGGCAGCCAAAGAGTTGTGTGATCATGGTTTGAAAACACTCGTGCTCGAACGCGGCCGTAATGTTGTTCATAATAAAGACTACCCTACTGCTAACAAAAATCCCTGGGAGTTCCCTTACCGGGGAAGTATGCCCGCAAAGTACCTCGCGGAAAATCCCCTGATCAGTAAAGCCGCGGGCTTCGGCGAAGACACGGCGCATTTCTTCATAAAAGATAAAGACCATCCTTACATACAGGAGAAGCCCTTCGACTGGATCCGCGGCTATCAGGTCGGCGGCAAGTCGCTGACATGGGGACGCGCTACGCAACGATGGAGCAACAGCGAGTTCATTTCACCTGCGAAGTATGGCTACGGCATCGAGTGGCCGATCGATTATAACGATGTGGCGCCGTGGTATTCGCACGTCGAGAAGTTCATCGGGGTTTGCGGACACAAGGATGGCATCGAAGCCATGCCCGACGGCGAGTTCCTTCCGCCATTCGATCTCAATTGCGTCGAGAAAGAGGTTCAGCAAAAGATAAAAGCCAATTACAAAGACCGCCATCTCGTACAGGCACGGTGGGCGCACATCACGCAGCCGACGGAGCTTCACAAACAACAAGGCCGCGGTCAGTGCCAGGCAAGAAACCTGTGTATGCGCGGTTGCCCTTTCGGCGGATACTTCAGCTCCAATTCCTCCACCCTTCCGTGGGCGGAACGTACCGGTAATCTCACCATTCGTCCCCACTCGGTCGTTCACTCGATTATTTATGACGAACAGAAGGGAAAGGCTTCCGGTGTCCGTGTGATCGACGCCACTACGAACGAGACCATCGAATACAAAGCAAAGATCATTTTCGTAAACGCATCGGCGTTGAACAGCGTGCTGGTGTTGCTTAACTCGACGTCATCGCGGTTCCCACAAGGTTTGGGCAACGACAACGGCCTGTTGGGAAAATACGTGGCGTTTCATAATTACCGGGCCGGCCTGGGCGCGGAAATGCCCGGCTTCGAAGACCGTTACTACTCCGGCAGAAATCCCACGGAGCCGATCATTGCGAACTATCGCAATCTCTATAAGCAAGATATGGACTACGTGGGTGGATTCACAACGTTCATGGGAGCATACCGACTGCGCGGTCAGGAAGACAAGATCGACAGTGCGATCGGTGCGGACATCAAAAAGTTCAAAGCGACGCCGGGCCCCTGGAGAACATACATGTACATGCAGGGAGAAACGATCCCAAAAGAAAGCAACCACGTGCGGTTGAGCACCGACCAAAAAGATCAGTGGGGCATTCCGCTACTCATTACCTCCGTCGGCTACGACGACAACGACGATAAGATGGTTAAGGACTTCCTGGCGTCCAGCGCAGAGATGCTCGAAAAAGCGGGCTGCAAGAACATCGAAGGCTACGACTCGAAGCAGGCTCCGGGCCTCGACATCCACGAGATGGGTGGCTGCAGGATGGGCAAAGACAAAAAGACGTCTCTCCTCAACGCCTGGAACCAGCTACACTCATGCAAAAATGTCTTCGTTACCGACGGAGCCTGCATGACGAGCACAGGCAACCAGAGTCCCTCTATCCTCTACATGGCCCTCACTGCAAGAGCAACCAACTACGCGGTAGAGGAGATGAAGAAAGGCAATCTTTAGAGTGTATACTCTCGTTCGGCCCGGCACGCTCTCCTATGAAATGTCGTTCCCCGGCTTGACCGGGGAACCCCGAGGAAGGACATGCGTGCGACTTTCTCGCCTTGGCCGCAGAGGCCAGAGGAAGTGCCGATGCGTGCGACTCTCCCGGGATTGCCCGGTCAAGCCGGGCAATGACAGCTTCGTAGGAAGGTGTGCAGTTCCGACCGCGCGCATAGCTCACCTCTCTTCCAGGAACTTATCCAACACCTCCTTATAACTCCGCCCTACCGGAATAGACACGTTCTCCAGCTCAATCTTGTTTTTATACACCAGCTTCACCTGGTTCTTAGCGACAATAAACGACTTGTGTACTCTTAGAAAATAGTCTGCAGGCAAGAATTCCTCGAAAGCTTTAACCGATCCTTTCACCACATACTTTTTGTCCGCAGTGTAAAGGATCGTATAGTCTTTCAATCCTTGCGCGTAAATGATGCTTCGGAAATCAATCAACACCTTCTTTGTTCCCGATTTGATCAGTATTTCGAAATCGATCGCATTCTCAGGCCGGCTCATCTGCATGAAATCAACAGCCCGTCGTATGGCCATTTCGAATCTTTCAAAATTCACCGGCTTAAGCAAATAATCGATCACACCTAGTTCAAATCCCTCAAAAGCATAATCGCGGAATGCCGTAGTAAAAATTGTAATGGGTTTTACCGGCAACGATCGCAGGAACTCGATGCCTGTAACCTCCGGCATCTGTATGTCGAGAAGGAGGATGTCGGTACTGTTTGTTTTCAGATAACGACCGGCATCTTCGGCGTTGTAAAACTCCGACGCCAGCTGCAGGTTTGGGATCCTTTCTATATGACTCTTCAACACCTGGTGCGAAGGCGGCTCATCGTCGACGATCACACAGTTGTAGTTCATGCCAGGCGGAGCTTTAGGTTAACATGGTAATAGTCGCCTGTGGTTTCCACTTTCATCGAATGAGCTTTCGGATAGAATAAGTCCAGTCTTCGTTCGAGGTTGACCAGTCCGATTCCATTCCGCTGCGTGTCATCGGTCACTGTCTTAAAATTGTTCTTCACATCCATCTCGAGGTCATTTCCGCTCACATTGATATTTACGTGCATATATGCGCCGTTGATGATCGTGTTCACGCCGTGCTTGAATGCGTTTTCAACCAGCGGAAGCAACATCAGCGGAACGATGGTCTCACTACCGATATTACCCTTCACGTCGAAGACTATTTCGGCGTTGTTTCCTTGTCGTATTCTCTCGATATCGACGTAGTTCCGGATGTTGTCGATGTCGTTCTTCAAATAGACCTTGACATCGTTCGACTCATACAGCATGTAATCCATGATCCGGGAAAGCTTCAGAATGATCTCCGGTGTCTTTTCCGATTTCTCTAAAGCCATGCCGTAGAGATTATTCAATGTATTGAAAAGAAAATGAGGGTTGATCTGGGCTCTCAGGTACTTGATCTCGGCGCCGAGCTTCTCCAGTTGCACCTGGTCGAGCGTCTCCTTCTGTTCCTGTTTCTCCCGTAATGAAAATAGCAGGAACGAGGTCAATACATAGCTGCACATATTGAACCCGTAAAAGGCTACCTCGACATAAAAATCCTCGTCCGCCATAGGCTTGAACCCCATCTTCGCGGAAGTGTACATGTCAAGGCTGGCGATGGCCGTTACGGCTAATCCAACGAGGATGAGTATCAATACGCTGAATGTCAGGTATCGCCCTTTCCGGAAGAATTTTGGAATAAGCACCAGGAAATTGATGTAGACCACCGCAAGCAAAACGCCGTTGCGAAGAAAGATGGTCGCTATGTATGTGGTGACGCCTGCTCGTAACAAGTAAGTGCTGCCGAATACATTGGGTATGATCAACAGCACCCACACCAAAAGGTGATAGGAGAAGTTTCCCCTGAAGACAGAGAAGGGTTTACTCATTTTCTTTATAAATATACGCCACGATTTGGAACACCGGTGTCCTACTGAGACCTCAGAGAGTCTACCGGGTTCACACGCGCCGCCCGTGTGGCATGATAGGATACGGTAACGACGGCGATCAGCAGCGACAGCAATCCCGACACCAGGAACGGCACGTACGAGATATCCATCCGGTACGCAAAATTATTCAGCCACGACGTCATCGCCAGTGCGGCCAATGGTATACCGATCAGTATTGCGATCAGCACCAGCTTCGAAAGATCTTCTATCAACAGCCACACAATACCCGTTACGGAAGCGCCGACGACTTTGCGTATACCGATCTCTTTGGTACGACGTTCGGCCATGAACGCCGACAGCCCGAGTAAACCAAGCGACGCGATCATGATAGCCATCACCGTGAGGATCATGAACAGCTTGCCGGTTGTTTGCTCCGCCTTGTACAGCATGTTGTAGTGATCGTCCATAAAGAAATAAATGAACGGACGGTCGGGCATCATCTCCTTCCAAAGTTTCTCCGCCGTCGCAATTACCGGGGTCGGGTCGCCCGACAAACGGACGGATAATTTATTGAACCAGCTTGTGGTGGGCATCATGAGCAGCGGACGGATCTCTTTGCGCAACGTCTCCACGTGAAAATCTTTTATCACGCCGGCAACGCGAAGAATGTCGCCTCTTCCGTTCAGAAGCTCTTTTCCGATCGGGTCGTCGGGCCACCCGAATTGTTTCACGGCTGTTTCGTTCAGGATCACGTACCGGTTCGTATCGGCAAAATCGCTCACCACGAAGTCGCGCCCGGCGATCAATTCAAGTCCCCAGGTTTTCAGCACGCCGGTGTCGATCCCGACCATCGTCATATTGAGGTCCTGTTCGTTGTTGAAGCCCCTGGGTTTGAATGTAGCAGCGCCTTCCATCTGTCCGGGGATATCGGCCGACCCGGCCACGCTGATCACCGCTTTCTCCGACATCAGTGTGTTCTTGAAAACATCTTTGTTTGAAATATGCCGGGCCTGATCGATCACCAGTATGTTGTCACGGGTCATACCCAAGTCTTTCGACTGAATATATTTCAGCTGCGAAAATACGACCCACGTGCCCGTGATCAGGAAGAACGAGATGACAAACTGGAATACCACCAGGCGGTTGCGAAAGCCCGACCGCGCTGCCGGTACGGAACCGTTGCGGAGTGTGGATGCAGGCCGGAATGACGAAAGCAACAGCGAAGGATAGATCCCCGACAGCACACCGACTACTATCGCAGTAAGGCATAAAGACGGCACCACCAGGGGATTCGACCAATAGGCGAGCTGAAGATGTTTGCCTAGCGTGGTGTTCAACCATGGCAGACTGACTTCGACAAGGATTACACCTACCAGGATAGCAATCGTACACAGCACCACCGACTCGATCATAAACTGAGCCACCAACTGCCTCCGCAACGAACCCAGCACTTTGCGGATCCCTACTTCCTTCGCCCGCACGGAATATCGCGCCGTCGAAAGATTTACAAAGTTGATGATAGCCATGGTGAGGACCAGCAAGCCCACACCCATGAAGATCATCACGTATGTCGCGTTTCCATTCACTTCCGCCTCCCACCGGAGGTTCGAATGCAGATGGATGTCGAGCAAAGGCTGCAGGAAGAACCGGTAATCGTTACCTTCGGCCCGCCACTTGTCGTATGTGCTCTCGGCCTGGCTGAGGTATTTCTTCGACATCAGCGGAAGCTTCCCTTCCAGCGTTTTGTGCGAAGCATCCTCATTCAATAAGAAATAAGTGTAGTAGCCGAAGTTGGTGTCCCACACATTGAAGTCCGTTCTGTTATCCCACCCGAAGCCCACCACAATGTCGTAGCGCATGTGTGACGTTTCTGGAGTGTTCTCGATCACGGCGGAGACATTAAAGAGTCCCGCCTCGCCGAGGCTGATACTCTGGCCGACAACATCGATGTTTTCGAAAAATTTTTCGGCTATACGCCGGGTAATGACCACTGAAGCCGGCCTTGTCAAAGCGGTGGCGGCATGGCCGTGAATGAACTGGTGTGAGAACACACTGAAGAAACTTTCATCAACAGCAATCACCGGCTCGTCGAATGCCTTGAAGCGTTCGGTACTCACGGTAAATTCTTCTTTCCTGATACGTGTCGCGGCCACGACTTCCGGAAATTCCGCCAACAGCCCGTCGCGAACGCCAGGGGGAATGGGCGCCCACATCACATTTCGCTCCGGGTAAATGCGATCGAGACAAACGCGGTAGATCCTGCCGGCATTGGCATGATGCCTGTCGTACGAATGCTCGTCGGCCATGTACAGAAAGATGAGGATGCAACACGCCATGGCGACAGCGAAGCCGAAGACGTTGATGAAGACAATACCCCGGCTGCGAAGAATGCTCCGGTAGAGGGACTTTAGGTGGATGGAGGCCATGATCCAAATAACGAATGCCGGGCCAAACTGTAAAATGTGTTGGTCTACTATTCAAGTCGTTCGTATACCAGGGAAACCTTACGCCCGCGCTGTCTGGTTTTCCAGATCGGCGAAAGTCCGGGAGATTGGAGCGTCTATATTTATCAAATGACCGACCTCGAAGTACATCGGATGTGTATGGAATGCGGCGAGCGCATCGTCGGCCGTACCGACAAGAAGTTCTGTAACGACCATTGCCGCACCGCCTGGCACAACAAACTCCACAGCGACGCTACCTCATACATTCGAAATGTGAACAACATCCTTCGTAAGAACCGCAGGATACTGGCGGAGCTCGCGGCAAATGGAAAGAAAAAAGTCGAGGCCCAGGTATTGACGCGCCTGGGGTTTGAGTTTGACTATTTCACTAACATAGAGCTGAGCGGTAAGGGAACTGCAACTCATTACTGTTATGAACAGGCATACATTCAAATGCCCGAGGGATTTTGTTTATTATGCGGTTCTTTTTCAACACATAGAACACTTTTAACACCTGGAACACATAGGCGAAGATAACTGTACCTTTATCGCCTGCTGCCTATGTGCCCAATGTGTTTAATTGTGTTTATCTGTGTTTGAAAAGAATATCTTGACCTAAATCTTCCTTGATGAACTGGACTCTCAAGAACAAAAAAGCCCTCGTCACCGGCGGAACAAAAGGTATCGGCCTCGCCATCGTTGAAGAATTCCTCTCCCTCGGCGCCGAAGTCTTTCTCGTTGCACGAAATCAAACGGAAGTCGAAAACCTCCTGAGCTCTCTTCAATCACGCGGCAGCCACGTGGACGGCCTCGCCGGAGACGTAGCCGATCCCACGGTCAGAACAACGATCATCGATACCCTCACCCGCCGCTGGGGACGCCTCGATATTTTGGTCAACAACGTGGGCACGAACGTCCGTAAGAAGTTTGTAGAATACACCGAAGAAGAATACCGTCGTTTGTTCGACATCAATCTCTTCAGCCTCACCGAAATGTGTCGCCTCTCCCATCCGCTGCTCACGAAAGGCGAAAATGCTTCCGTCGTCAATATGGCGTCTGTCGCCGGCTCCTTCGACGTGCAAAGCGGCCCACCCTACGGCATGACGAAAGCCGCCATCATTCAGCTCACCAGACATCTCGCTGCCGAATGGGCTCTGCAAAACATTCGCGTCAACTCTGTATCCCCGTGGTACATCGCCACACCACTCACTGTTCCGGTTCTCTCAGACAAAGACCGCCTGGATAAGATCCTCGCCCGCACGCCGATGAACCGTGTCGGTCAGCCGGGGGAAGTCGCCAGCGCCGTTGCCTATCTCGCCATGGACCACGCCAGCTACATTACCGGCCAGGATCTCAAGGTGGACGGCGGAATGTCCATAAAAGGCTTGTAAGCGGATTGCAAAGCACCGTTTTTACAAATAAATTGTAAGAAATTGCTTTGCTATGAGACCCCTCTTTTCAGCGTTACTTCTTCTGTTTTCAATCACCGTTGTTGCACAGACATTCACCGCCGCTTCGAAGCCCGAAGACGCGGGCATGTCCGGCGCCAGATTGTCGAAGATCGACAAGCTCATCGAAGAGCACATCGGCAACAAGTGGATACCCGGTGCCGTGGTGTTCATCGCCCGCAACGGGAAGATCGTTTACCATAAAGCATACGGTTACGCAGATGTGGAAAACAAGACAGCGCTCAAGAAAGACAACATCTTCCGTATCGCTTCCCAGAGCAAGGCTATCACCAGTCTGGCCGTCATGATGCTGTATGAAGACGGAAAGTTCGGCCTCGACGACGCGATCTCGAAATACATTCCCGAATTCAAGAACCCAAAAGTTCTCTCGAACCTGAACTGGAGGGATACGACCTACACGACAACTCCTGCAAAAAGTGAGATCACGATCCGACAGTTACTCACACACACCTCCGGTGTCGACTATGCCGGGATCGGCAACCAGGAATTTAAAGCCATCTATGCCAAGGCCGGCGTTCCCAGTGGTATCGGCAACGACGACATGGTGCTTGCGGAAAAAATAAAAACCCTGGGCGGTCTTCCGCTCAAGCACAACCCCGGGGAAGCCTATACCTATGGATTGAATATGGACGTACTCGGTTATCTCGTGGAGGTGTTGTCGGGAATGTCATTCGATCAATTCCTGAGGACAAAGATCTTTCAGCCACTGGGGATGAACGACACTTACTTTTATCTGCCGAAAGAAAAACACAACAGGCTGGTAAGTCTGTACGAGATGAAAGACGGTACGATATCGAAGATGACAGCAAAAGCATACGACAACGTAAACCCCATGTATCCGACGTTGGAGGGCAAGTACTATTCCGGTGGAGCAGGCTTGAGCTCTTCGCCGGAAGACTATGCGAAGTTCCTGCAAATGTTCCTCAACAAAGGAGAATACAACGGCGTGCGGTTGCTAAGCCGGAAGACCGTCGAGCTCATGCTGACGCCGCAAGTACAGCCGCCCTTGAACAACCAGGTGGGACTCGGCTTCGGCCTGGAAACAGAAAAGAATGATCATGCGAGTCCTTTCAGCATCGGGACTTTTTCCTGGGGCGGTGCCTTCAACACTCAATATTGGGCCGATCCGAAGGAGAAGCTCATCGGCATTATTTACATGAATACATACGGCGGGCCGAATCGCAATACGGCTGACAAGTTTAAAGTGTTAACTTATTCGGCAATTGCTGACTAAGCATAAGCTGATGACCCCCGATTTCTTCGACCTCAACTATCTCTCGAACGGCTCGTCAACCCAAAGAAAAGGTTTCCAGGCGATCAGGGATCTTGGGATCATGGATTCCATGAAAGAATATACGCCGGTCGTGGTTGGAACCCTTCCCCTCGACCTCTTCACAGACAAAAGCGACATCGACATACTTTGCTGTTACCGGAGCGCCGAAGACTATGCGGAAAAAGTATTCTTCGATCTCTATGCAGCGTCGCATCATTTTTATATCAACCGCAAGGATCTCGGCGGTGTGGAGAGCACGACCACCAGCTTCGAGTATGAAGGCTTCCAGTTCGAGATTGTTGGGCAGAAAGTTCCGGTAAAGCAGCAGGCCGGTTTTCGCCACATGGTTGCAGAATGGAGAATTCTCTCCGAAAAAGATCTGACCTTCAAGAACGAAATTCTCGAATTGAAGCGCAGCGGTTTAAAAACCGAACCCGCATTTGCGAAGGCGTTGGGCCTGACGGGTGATCCTTATGAAGCATTGTTGCAATAACCCCATTTTAAGGTGAAAAACATTTGACCGGTACATGCAGGCCGTACCTTTGCATTATGGATTCGGCTTCGTCATTACCGTCAAACGAAAACAAGGTTTATAATCTTGCATTCGGCCTTGCCGTTTTCACAATTGTCTACAACCTGGCTGAAGGCATTATCGCTACGTGGGTCGGTTACAACGACGAGACCATCGCGTTGTTCGGTTTCGGTGTGGACAGTTTCATCGAAATGATCTCCGGGATCGGCATCGTAGTCATGATCCTCCGCATCAAAAGTCATCCGCACAGTCCGCGCGGTGGCTTCGAAGTCACGGCCCTGAAGATCACGGGTTATTCGTTTTACATTCTGGTTGGGGGTCTTACACTCTCCGCCATCGCCACGGCCTGGCTGGGGATCAAGCCCGACACGACGTACTGGGGTGTGGTGATCTCTATGGTCTCGATCGTGGTCATGTTGTTTCTCATCTACGGAAAGATCTACACCGGTAAAAAACTTCACTCCGATGCTATCATCGCCGACGCCAACTGCACGAAGGTCTGCATTTACATGTCCTGTGTTCTCCTGGCCTCCAGCGCTATCTATTACATGACCGGTTTCGCTTACGCGGATGCTCTTGGGACTTTAGGGCTGGCCTGGTTTTCTTACGAAGAAGGGAAGGAGTGTTTTGAGAAGGCAGAGAATAAAGAGTGTGCGCACGGGCATAAGCACTGACGTTTCGTGTTGGTTTTTTGTGGAGATTTGGTCTAAGACCGAGCGTGAGCACTATCGCAAAAAAACTAACACTTTTAAACATGAATTCTTCTTTATTGACTCCGATCATTGCAATCGCGGCTATCGGGCTCTTGGGAATCAAAGGGCCCAGCAAGTACATGACAATTCCTGTAATTGCTTTTTCTGTTGGAATGGTGTTCGTTCCCTCTTCAGCATATCTACTCCCGTGGCCATATTGGACAATCCTTTGGGGCGTAGCTGGCGTGGGGTTAACTGTATGCTACCTTCTTCGATTCAAACAAAAACAGGAATTACAAACAATTGACTTTCTCAAGCTGGCAGCGGTAGTTATTTTTGTGGCACATCCAACCGTCCTTTTTTTTGACATTCATCCGAACGCTATTGAGCCCCTCC
Organism: Cyclobacteriaceae bacterium; assembly: GCA_035318625.1. Lineage (GTDB taxonomy): Bacteria > Bacteroidota > Bacteroidia > Cytophagales > Cyclobacteriaceae > ELB16-189. The sequence goes on along the minus strand of DATHEL010000004.1, from coordinate 1,141,303 downwards.
TTTATTGCGTTTATCTGGTGGTGGCTCTTATTTATTTGTATGACCGTATGATCTTGTCTACCATTCCAACCCGGGGAGTGCTTGTAGCCGTACTGATATCTCAATCGATCATCATTTTCATATTCCTTGTCTATGCGCTCGTTCAAAGGACTCAGGCCATTAAATCGCAGGAGATGGCAATTGTAGCCACACGCGAAGCGCAGGAAGCTGAAATGCGGGCAGAACAAGCTCGAGCGCTAGCAGAACATACACAGCATCTCCTCGCAGAATGCCGCGCAAACAATTAACCATTTTCCTTACATTTACCGCTCCTCTTACCCCTCATGAAGAGACTCCTTACCCATCGCTTTGGGCTGATCGCGCTGCTTACATTTATCCTCGTCTTTGTTTCATTCGTTACTAGAACCGTCCTCCTCGTCCAGTCATACGACAAGGTCGAATGGTATATGGTACCCGTCATCTACGTGGTGGGGCTGTTCTTCGACCTGGTGAATAGCAGTTACGTCGTCATTCCTTTAACCCTTTATGTATGGCTTGTTCGTGACAAGATCTTCACCAAAGGGTGGCATCGTTTCGTACTCTACGGGATCTTCGTGTTTTTCACTTACTCGTTGATCTTTAACGCCGTCAGCGAGTGGCTCTTCTGGGACGAATTCAACTCGCGGTACAACTTCATCGCCGTCGACTACCTCATCTACACCACCGAGGTGCTGGGCAACATACAGCAGTCGTATCCCGTGGGTTGGATCATCACCGTCGTCGCCATCATCACATTCGTTTCCGTTTTTCTCATGCGCTCGTGGATCCGCAGGACAGGCGCCAGCTCCATGAGGTTCAAAGAGCGGACTAAATATGCGTTGATCATACTCGCCATTCCCGTGTTGATGTTCCTGATCGTGAAGAACACCTGGCGGAATGTCAGCAACAACCCCTACGTGAATGAGCTCGCCGGCAATGGTGTCTATGAGCTATTCGCTGCTTATCGCAACAACGAGCTCGACTACGACCGGTTCTACAACCGTATCGAAGACCAGAAGGCATTCGAGATCGTCCGGAATTCACTGAAGACTCCCGAAGCGGAATTTATTGGCGGCAGCCCTTACAGCATCGAACGAAAGATCACCAACCCAGGTCCCGAAAAGCAACTCAATGTAGTCATGGTCAGTGTCGAGAGCCTGAGCGCCGACTACCTGGGCATCTTCGGAAATCCAGGCGGCTATACCCCCAACCTCGACTCCCTTTCGAAACACAGCCTGCTCTTCACCAACCTGTATGCTACCGGCACACGCACCGTGCGCGGACTGGAAGCGCTGTCGCTCTGCGTACCTCCCACCCCGGGCCAGTCTATTGTCCGCCGGCCCAACAACGACGACCTGTTCACGATCGGTTCTGTATTCGAAAGCAAAGGCTACGAGAGCAGGTATATCTATGGAGGGTACGGCTATTTCGATAACATGAACGGTTACTTTTCCGCCAACGGCTACGAAGTGACCGACCGTGATGGCCTCAGCGACGAAGAGATCGACTACGAGAACATCTGGGGTGTGGCCGACGAAAATCTCTTCACGCTTGCCCAGCGTGAGATCGACAAGACCATCGCTGCCGGCAAGCCGGTCTTTGCCCAGGTGATGACCACGTCCAACCACCGGCCTTTCACTTACCCCGAAGGTCGTATCGACATACCGTCGCACACCGGCCGCGAAGGCGCCGTGAAATATACCGACTACGCGATCGGCCGGTTCATCCGCGAGTGCTCTAAAAAACCGTGGTTCGAAAACACGTTGTTCATCATCGTCGCCGACCATTGTTCTAGCAGCGCGGGCACCACGAACCTTCCCGTCCACAAGTATCACATCCCGATGATGATCTATTCGCCGGCTCACGTAACTCCGGGGAAGATGGAAAGGATGATGAGCCAGATCGATATCGGGCCAACGTTATTCGGGATGCTGAACTTTTCATACAACAGCAAGTTCTACGGCTTCGATATGAACAAGCTCGAGCCCGGACGGGAACGGGTGTTCATCAGCACCTATCAGCTGCTTGGATTCATACGCAGCGATCAAATGATCATTCTCTCTCCGCAACAAAAGAACGAAGAGCTGACAATCGATTGGTCTGACAAAAGCGCCACGCCCTCCTCGACGAACGCAGACCTCGTGATGGAATCTATTGCGTGGTACCAGGCAGCGAGCTATTCTTTTAAGAATGGGTTGATGAAGAAATGATTCCCAAAATGCATTTTAGAATGCATTCTTAACACATAAGAACACAATAGAGAACAGCTTTAATCACCAACTGAGTGACTACTATGTGCCCTGGAAGTGCGAACTTACATCGGGCGTATCACGAGGGCACATAGCAGGTTCCGATAATCACAGAGAAGCAAAATACTATGTGTTTTGCTATGTGTTTCGTTCTATGTGTTTTTCTATGTGCTTGTATCGTCAGCATCAATCTTATGGCCTCTGGCGCAATCACCGAAATGATTCCCAAAATGCATTTTTAAAATCCATTCTTAACACATAAGAACACAATAGAGAACAGCTTTAATCACCAACTGAGTGACTACTATGTGCGCTAGGAGTGCGAACTTAAATCGGGCGTATCACGAGGGCACATAGCAGGTTCCGATAATCACAGAGAAGCAAAATACTATGTGTTTTGCTATGTGTTTTTTCTATGTGCTTGTATCGTCAGCATCAATCTGGTCGCTTCGAAAGCAAGTATAGTCGCTAAAGTCATTCCATAGGCAAACGTCCCGACTTGAGCAGGAAGCAATCTGAACACAAATCCAAAAGTAAGCCCGGCACGAAAGGCAAGTCGCAATGGGAACTGAAAGTAGTAGATCACATAACCATACCTATTCCCGACGATCGTCAGCGGACCGGTGACCAGTAAAGAAAGGACAAGCAAAACAGTAATCGCCGGCAGCACATTGGGGATCAGCGCCGAAACGTCGTAGTTCTCGAAAATACGATTAAGCACCGGGAAGCTGCGGTAGAACGCAAGTAGGTCTAGAAAACCAAAGCAAATAAAAATGCCTCGCATTTACTGCGTGGTTGCGTCCTACCGGCTTACGATCAGACTATCTTTTCCTTCCTGCCCGAAGCAACGGCGCGATAGATCGCATCGATGATCTTCATATCCTTTAGGCCTTCCTCGCCCGTTGCCGTGATCTCTTTGTTTTCGAGGATTGCCTGGCCCATCCCGTCGAACTGGAGCGCCTGGTGGTTCGTATGAGGAATGTTCATCGGGCCTTTGTGGGTTTTTCCCGCCAGTGGTCCGTAGCCGTAAGCGGGCCGCAGCTCCACCCAGCCATTCTCGCCGGATACATATAAACGTTCCGTGCCACTGGCATAGGTCGTTACTGAATTAGATACCACGCCGCTGGGGAATTCCATCTGCCAGAAGATCGTTTCATCGACTTCCTTGAATTTCACAGGGTCTGTTTTGTATTCCTGCGCAGTCACGGCAATCGGGTCTTCGCCGGATCCGTAACGGGCGCCCTGGATCGCATAGACACCCACGTCGAACATCGCGCCGCCACCGGCAAGGGCTTTCTTCAGGCGCCACTGGTTTGGATCGCCGGCCTTAAAACCGTCCGCTGTTTCAATAACCTTGATCTTACCAAGCTCTTTGTCTTTCACCATTCTCTTCAACTCCATGGTGAACGGCTCGAAGTGCAGTCTGTATCCAACGAACAATCTCACATTCGCCTTCTTGCAGGCCGCGATCATTTCTTCAGCTTCCTTTGCGTTCAGGGCCATCGGCTTCTCGGTGATGCAATGCTTACCCGCCTTAGCGCCACGGATCACAAACTCCTTGTGCATGGAATTCGGCAGAACAGCATAGATCACGTCGATGTCTTTGTTGTCTGCGATCTGGTCGAAGTTCTGATAATTGTAGATGTTCTTATCGGGGATATTGTATTTCGCTTTCCACTTTGCGGCCTTTTCCGGCGTACCGGTCACTATACCCGCCAGCTCGCAATATTTCGATTCCGAAAGGCCCGGGGCCAGCCGGTGTTCAGCATAATAACCCAGGCCGATCAAGGCGACGCGCAACTTTTTGCCCTGGTACGGGACTATCGGGTTTGCGTATGATGAAATGCCTGGTACAGCGGATAGCAGTGCGGCGCCTGCCGTTGCTTTGGTAAGGAATTGTCGGCGGGAATAATTGCTCATGGCGGGTTATGGCTTTTAGTTACGTGTAATTTACACACTAAAGCTAAAACCGCAGCAACCGGTCTGGAACTAAATATCTGACTTCTTGAGCTTCAGATACGCGAAATAGTTGAACAGGAATATCCAGGTACCGGCGGTCAGAACACTGATGATCATGGGATGATCGAGCACTTCCTGGAATACGTACCTCATGAAAGGAACGGTGATCAGCCTCTCGACAGACTCGAGCGGGAAGAACGGTGTGAGCGCATCAACGTCGACAGCCTTATGGATAATGAACAGCTCAAGACCCCGCGCCACCATCAGGATGATGATCGTAAGACCCGCGCGATTGACGAGGACGCTCATCAGTAACGCAAAAGACAGGTATCCAAAAACCTGCAGAAAATAGGCAGGGAAAAATTCTATGTCATCGATAATCTCACTGAACCGAAGCTCGGGTGAATAGATCAGTCCTGTAATCAATGCAATAAAAAATAACATGACCATACTGGTGGCGGCCAATACGGCGTTCGTGAGGATCTTTGATTGAAGGAATTCCCACCTGCTGAGGCCGTCGATGATATTCTGACGTACGGTCCTGTATGCAAATTCATTCGTGACCGAAATGATCACCATCACGCCGAGGACAAATTTGAAAAACCCGGCAACCCAGATCAGATTTTGCCACACATCCGGAAAATGATACAGGGGGATGCGATTGATATTAATGCTGCCTCCGAAATCTTCGATCTTCTCCGAAGCAAATTTCAGGACTTCCATGCCACTTGCCGTAATGAATGCCAGTGTAATGAAATATATACCACACACAATCCAGAACGTTCTGTAGTTGGTAAGTTTCTTAAGATCGATTTGTAACAGGTGAAGCATAACGATTTTTTTTGTGGTTCTTACCTGGTCTTCTTGGTGGTGGGCTCCGGTCCGGCTTCGGCCAGTATTTCCAAAAACTGCTTCTCGAGGCTCTTCTTCTGTGTGATCAGATGCGAGGCAATGATCCCTTTTTCAAAGAGAAATTTATTCAGGTCCCCGCTGGTGAATCCGTCCCTGAGCTTCACTTCGAAAGGCCCGTTGGTTCGGTTTACCGACATGCTGCCCTGGAACTGCAAGAGTATATGATTCAGGTCGTCGTGAAACGCGATCACCTCCACCGTCTCTTCACCGCCGCCCACGTCGCCGATCGGCCCCGAGTGAACGAGGGTCCCTCTTCTCAGTACGGCAAAATGAGTACACACACGCTGCACTTCATCGAGCAGGTGGCTCGCGAGGATGATAGTCTTACCGTCGGCCGCAATACGTTTGATTATCTCCCGTATCTCCGCGATACCCATTGGGTCGAGGCCGTTCGTGGGCTCGTCCAGGATCAATACCTTGGGGTCGTTGAGCAACGCAGAACCGATCGCGAGCCGTTGCTTCATACCGAGCGAATATGTCCGGAACTTGTGATGACGCCGTTCTGTAAGGCCGACTACATCGAGCACTTTGTCGATCGAAGCCTTTGAAGCTCCCTTGATCATAGCATTGACCTCGAGATTTAGCTGGCCCGTCAAGTACGGATAGAAGATGGGGTGTTCGAGCACCGCACCGATGTTCCTTCTGACGGTATGTGAGGGAGTCTGGCCGAACCAGAAGAATTCACCGGCTGTGGGGTTGACAACACCCATCAGCATTCCGAGGGTAGTGGTCTTGCCGGAACCGTTCGGACCTAGCATTCCGAAAACCTGGCCGGCCTGAACGTCCAAGGTCACCTGATGGACAGCACGAAGGTTGCCAAAATTTTTGGTGAGTCCCCTGATCGAGAGTACAGTTTCCAATTCGTAAGAATATTAGTTGTCGTGATCCATCTCCCGCTTGATCTTCCGGGCGACGTCGGAGTTGTCGTCGATCATCTTAAACAGCGATTGCGCCTTGTCGAGCGCAATCTTACCGAGGATATCCAATACATACACGTTGCTGGAATCGCTTGCCATGATAATCGTACCCTTTACTTTCCCGCTTGCTTCACGTACGTAGATACTGAAATTCTTTCCTTCGTAACGGCCATTCGCGATCTCTTCAAACGATTCCTTTTTGGTGTAGTCCTGCTTAAGGTTCTTATAATCCGCTTCCGAAAATTTCTCGTCATTGCGATCGATCATCAGGAAACGGATCTTTTCGATGTCTTTGATCATCTCATCGAACTGCGGGTCGTCCTTCTGGTTGAGCATGCGAAGGGTATTCTTGTAGAAGTACAGCGACGTACCCTCCGTCTTTTCATCCAGTTTTTCAGTGGTCTTCGTTTGGGCCTGCGCCGCCTGTAGAGCGCCGGTTATCAATACGAGGAGGAGAATTTTCTTCATTGGTGGATGATTGAGATCTCTTTAGCGAGTTAGTTCTTTTTGTCTTTCTTCTCGTCTTTCTTATCGTCGTCTTTCTTGTCGTCCTTGTGGTGGTCCCTCTTGTCGTCCAACCTGTGGAGGTTGTCGAGACCATCGATGTCCATCTTGCTGCCGATCTTACCGATCTGCTTGAGGTCGATGTCTCCGAAGAGAGACAGTACCATGAAGTTGTCGTTGCCGCCCATGACCATCACGAGCTCGGCGATCCTGCCGGCGCCGGATCCGGAACGGATGAAGAACTTCATGTCCTTATCCTCGTCGCGAACCGACATCAGTTCTTCATAGTCCTTTACAGGGAGGAGTCCCAGTGCTTCCTTGTAGAGCGTACGACCGTCGCGGGCGTTATCCTTTGCAAGGATGCGAAGGCCTTTAAGCTTGCTGATCGCATCGATCACTTCCTTGTCTTCCGTATCCTCGATATCCATATCGGTCAGCAGACTGAACATCTTGCTGCTGATCGTGACCTGACTGAAGGTCTCATCGTCCTGGTATTTGCTGAAGAACTTGGCGATGGCATTGTCTTGTGCGAATGCCCCTATCGACATCACCATCATCATTGCACCAACCATTAACTTTTTCATACTATTACTATTTAAGGTTTTTTATTTCTTTTTGATTATACTCGTCTCGCTAGCAGAGACGTAACACTTTATATATTCGCTTTATCCTGATCAGATTTTTTTTCATCCTTTTCTTTACCACTGATCTTTTCTTCGGCTTCGTTGAACATATTGATCTTGCCTGCCCCTTCCTTCGCTTTGCCGAAGCTCTTCGAGATCATCATTAATGCTTTCTTTGTTTCTTCCAGCGCTTGTTTCGGATCGGAGAACGTATCAATCTCCGCGGGATTCGACTTGATGAGCTCGTTCCTTACGAAGTAAGTCGCCGCCACCATCACCAGTACACCTGCTGCGATCCTCGCAACCTGCACCCAACGGACCATACTCACCACTTTCGCTTTCCGTTCCGTCTTTTTAACTACTCGCATCACGCTCGAGTCGAATTCTTCTTCCAGGGAACGCTTCCGTTCTGCTTCGAAGAAACGGAACAGCTCGGCGGCGTCTTTCATTTGCTCGGCAACATCGGGACCATTGAAGTAGTTACGCAGTAACTGTTCGTCTTCCAGGCTGGTCTCGCAGTTCCAGTACTTTTCAAGCAATTGCCCTATTTCTCTCGATGTATCTTTAGAGTCCATAGGCATTTATCTTTATAAATTTCTCTCTGACTGCGTTGCGCGCTCTGAACAGGCTCACTTTCACCTGGTTCATGTCGAGCTCCAGTATTTCGCAGATCTCGTTATAACTATACCCCTCTACGTCGCGAAGGTGCATCACCTGCCGTTGCTTTTCGGGCAGCGAGGCGATCAGTTGACTTATTCGCTGCATACTTTCTTTGTTTTCGGCTGCTTCATACGGTGTGTGTGTATCCTGCTGAATATCGAAACTGTCTTCGATGGAGTCGGTTGCCTTTCGCTGGCGTGCCCTGATCTTGTCCAGAGACAGGTTTCGGGTGATCCGCATGCACCAGGCTTCCATGTTGTCGATCGAAGCAATCTGGTCGCGGCCATTCCACACCTTGATAAACACCTCCTGGACCACATCTTTCGCTTCCTCCGAACTTCCTAAAAGTCTGAATGCAAAGCGGAAAAGCTTGTTTTTGACTGGTAGGACTCGGCTTTCGAACATCTCGAAATTCATCGGTTTACTATAGCAAGACTAAGTTGTCAGATGGATGTTACAGGGACTTTAAAAATATTTGACTTCGCCCGGCCCAAAGGCCGGTTCAGGGTTCAATGAGCCACAGAAGTCTATTTCCAGAACGAAAACCCATACGACGCATAAAGCGCCTTAGGTTCGTACAAATTCCCATTTTTTATGGTCAATTCGACTTTTCGGATATCACTGATATTCTTCAAAGGATCCCCGTCGATCAGGATCAGGTTGGCTTTCTTACCAATCTCTACGGTACCGACCTCATTGTCTTTGCCGGCAACCTTCGCCGAATTCAGCGTGGCAGCCCTCAATACTTCGGCGTTCGTCAGGCCGGCCTGGGCGTATAACTCAAGCTCGCGATGGAGTGCGAAGCCGGGAAAGTCGTCGGTGCCGGGAACGATCGTGATGCCATTCTGGTGAAGAACCTTGATCATCTTGATCATCTTGTCGAGCGAAGCTGCGTATTCAAGCTCATGAGCTTTTGCCGCGGGAAGTCCTCCGTAGTAGAAACTTCTCTTGAATTCCGCGGGGAACATGCCGATGACCGAGCTGTATCCGTTAGCCAACTTGCCGGGTTTGTTGACGAACATCTGTTCGAAGATGCCGATGGTCGGGTCGACGACCGTATTCTTCTCTTTCAACAGTGCGATGAATTGTTTGACGGCGGGTCCTTCCAGATCCACGTTGCGGGCATTCTCTCCGACTTTCGTGAAGCGACCCATCGAACGGGTGTCAATCGAGTCACCGAGGAAATTCAGCATGATCATATTCATGTGAATGATCTGGTCGTAGCCGTCACGAACCGCACGCTCGGCGGTCATGAACGAAGGAATGTGTCCGACAACTTTCAGATTTTTTTGATGTGCCCGCTCCGCTAGGGGCTTCACCCAATCGACAGGAATAGAACTGTATAATTTCACCTGCTGGTATCCGTGGTCAGCGTAGTAGTCGATGCCGGCCAGACCTTCCTCCAGTGTGCTCACGATCTTTCCGGTCGGCCCCGCGAAAGGTCCCGCGAAGTCAACGAACCCCGACATCACGGAGATCTCCGGACCGAGAAGCGCTCCTTCGTCGACTTCCTTCTTTATTTTGGGAAGGTCGAGCGAGTTGCCCATGTCTTTCACATTCGTAACTCCGGCGGCGAGATGATAAAGACCCTGGGTCATGTCGTAGTGGACGTGATTGTCCCAAAGGCCCGGCATGAGTGTTTTATTAGCCCCGTCGATGATCGTTGCTGTGGCCGGAACTTTTACCTTCTTCGCTTTTCCTATCTGCGATATCTTTCCCGCTTCGATGATCACCGTCTGTCCTTTGATAAGCTTTCCCTTCACAACATCGAGAACGTTCACGTTCTTGATTGCAACGGGTTCGGTGGGAACCTCGGTGAGCTTCTTCGCCTGCTGGTAGAAATACTCTTCCTCCAGTTCATCTTGTAGCTCCTTCAGTTCGGGAATGAGGTCCGAATGCCCCGCGAGAATGGTGCTCGACCAACCGGATATCGTTGCGAAGAATTCCTTCCTCGGATTGAACCAGAGATAAGAAGGTGGTCCGCCGGATCCTGAAAAAGAATAGAGCTCCAGTTCGATGGTCAGTCCGTCGAGCTTCGTTGAATGATTCTTAATGTGAGTTGCCTTGAGCTTACCGGAAGGGATCACATCGAGTTGATGACCGGGTACTTTCAAGAGAGCTTTCAGTGCAATTTCGATTTCGGCGGGAACACTGTTGAGTGGCGAATACAACAATTTACCGTCAATCTGTTTTTTGTCGTCTTCAATGTGATTCTTCCACTGGGCGGTTCCGTTCGAGTAGGTATATAATTCATCAACGGGAGCCTTGAAGTAATCGTATCCTTTCCCCGTTCTCTCCACGACCAATCCGTCGGTGTTCGTCGTCAGGTTGACGACAATCTTCGGTCCACGGCCGCGGTCATTGAATTCGTAATGATAGCCGGTATGCCCGTTACCGTCCGACCATTTGAAGTGTTTCCCGGTGATCTTCCCCGAAGAAATAACCTCATAACGAGTGGTGTCTGCCGCGATGACAGAACCGGTAACGAACATGAACAGCAACAATAATCTCATAGACAAATCTGATGAGCTCGAAATACCTTCTACTCGGTTTTCATCACTGTGAATTCCACACGACGGTTATTAGCCTGTCCCTCTTTCGTAGCATTGTTATCGATGGGCTTGCTTTCGCCATATCCCTGCGCCGAAAGCCTGGAGACGTCGATGCCCTGAGTGATAAGCCACTCAACAACAGCTTCGGAACGACCTTGCGACAAGGTGGCATTGTGTGTATCCGATCCATTGCTGTCGGTGTGGCCGCCAATCTCGACCGAGATCTTGGGATTGGTGGTAAGGAAATCGAGCACCTTGTTTAATTCGATGAAGGACTCCGATTTCAGCGTAGTCTTGTCATTATCAAAATAAATATTCTTGAGCTTCACCGTGAGACCCACTTCGATCGGCTGGAGATAAAGATCTTTTGAGAACTGGGTGACATTCTCGTCAGTGCCAACTTCCAGACTATCGGCCGAATTGAGGTATCCTTCGGCGGTGGCCGTCATCACATACCAGCCTTTCTTTCCAACCTGGTGCGTGTAGGCACCATTGGTAGCATCAACGCGAATGATGTTCTGCCGGTCGGGCTTCACGATCATGTCGATCTTCGCATTAATTGGCTGATTGGTCTTCTTGTTGTAAACGGTTCCCAGCAACACCAAAGGCTTCGCGATGGGCGCGAGATATACTTCGACGTTGATGGTCGTATCGGCGTTGATCAATGGAAGCGTGAAAGTTTCGTTGTAAGGCAGGTATCCGGAAGCCGAAGCGTTGATAACATACTTGTCGGTTTCGGGCAGCTTGGACTCAAACTTTCCACTACCGGGTGTTTTCAGGCTCACGGGTGTTGTTCCTTCTACCGATATCTTCACGTCGGTAGAACCGATCGGAGCCTTTGTCTTTTCATTGTAAACGATACCAGTCAGGTTGATCCGGACGATCTTGGGAACAAGGACGAACAGGTCGAGATTACCTCCGTCGATCCTCGAGTTGGCGCGGCTTGTGAACACGTTACCATGCGCATCGACCGTGTAATAATCATCGGCTGCCGCTGTGTTGATGGGGCGTTTCAGATTCACAGGCTTGGACCAGTTGTTCCACGTGTCGTCGAGACGCTCGCTGCGATAGATATCGGCGCCGCCTTGTTTGTTGGGGTCGCTGCGATCGCTGGCATAATACAAGGTCTTGTCGTTCGGGCCGAGGAACGGGCCGAACTCATCGGCACCGTCGGTGATCTTAAGCTTTACCGGCTTGCCGTAACTTCCGTCGGCTTGCTGGTGGCTTACGTAAAGATCGCTGCGCGGACTCGCGGGAGCCTCGGAAAAGTAAAGGATCATGTGCTTTTTGTCCGACGACATGGTGGCACCGTAAAATTTCCCACGCATGATGTCCTTGAAGTCCTGCAACTTCAGCTCTGTCCTGCTTCCGCCGGAAGAAACGACCGAGAAACCCACTTCGTCTTTGCCACGGCCGCCGCGGATCAGGAGTGATCCATCCGAAAACACATTGAAGACCTGGTTGGTGCTGTTGTTGTTCAGCGGTGAACCCACTTTCTTTCCGTCGGTCCAGCCCTTGTCGTCCTTGTGCGTTACCCAGATCTCCTGGGTGCCGGCGGTGGTAACGGTAAAGTAATAGAGATCCTTTCCGTCGGGGGAAATCACGGGGGCGGCCTCGTGATTGGCGGTGTTCACATTCTTTCCAAGCTTGACGAGTTCGTAGCGTTGGGAAACTTGAGCGAGAAGACAATTAGATTGAGAAGCCAGAAAACAGACAATGACGAGAGTTCTCTTCATCAGGGGGATATTAGACAAAGTAAAGATACTTCTAAAAATGCAAATATCGAACACCGACCAGTGTTCGATATTCCTTAAATCGGCAACCCGAAAAATCCTCTGTGTGTCGTGTATATCCCAACAATCACAATGATCACCGCGATCAAATTGAAGATAAAAAGCCTCTTATGCTTCGACGGTCCATCGGGAAGTTTCTTCATTGTATTGCGGGCGGCGGTTATCAACGCAATAGCTATTATCATCATGACAATATGCTCCACGGTCCAATACCGGGTACTCTTGTCCGACATGGTGTCGGGACCAAATTTCACAAAAGGGCTCACGAAGAAATAAAGAATAAGCCCGAGGAGAAATTGTGTATGCGTTGCGATGAGCGTAAAGAGGCTGACCTTATTATCGCCCGACGTGAATTCAGACTTGTTCATCCATCCCATCAGTGATTTCACGATGAGAACGACAAGCATGATAAGCACGAAATAACGGAACAGGGAGTGCAGGAGCAGGAAAGTGCCGTACATAATGGTTTAATTTCGCCCGAAAAATACGGAGAAATTTCCCGCCCTTTTAACCTATTTTAATAGCCTCAAATCCAACTTTATGAAAAACCTGCTGTTGATTGTCGGTTGCCTGGTGGCCTTCGTCGCAACCTTTGCCCAATCAGGATATCAGCGTCCCCCGGAAGACATCGCGAAACTGGTAGAAGCTCCGTTGACTCCGCTCGTAACAGTCTCGCCCGATAAGACTTGGATGGTCATGCTCGATCAGTCCGACTATCCATCTATTGAAGAGCTGTCGCGGCCCGAGCTGCGCATCGCAGGTCAGCGGATCAATCCCGATAACTTCGGACCGACAAGGTTGACATACACCACAGGGATCAAACTGAAGAACCTGAAAGACCTCAAAGAGTATACGATCGCCAACCTTCCCTCCGATCTCCAGCTGACAAATCTTTTATTCTCACCGGATAACAAAAAGGCAACGTTCCTTCAAACATACGCAGACAAGATCGAGCTATGGATGATTGACATCGCTACGTTCAGTGCAAAGAAACTCACTGAGAAGAAGATCAATTCGACCCTGGCAAATCCCGTGTCGTGGCTAAGCAACTCATCCACGGTTGTTTTCCTGGCAACAGCTACCGAAGGAAAGGCGCTGCCGATAAAATCGCGCGTCCCCGAAGGTCCCGTGATCGAAGAGAACCTCGGTAAAAAGGCGCCGTCGCGTACTTATCAGGATCTGTTGAAGAACCCATACGACGAAACCCTGTTCGATTACTATTGTACCTCGCAACTATGGTCTGTTTCGCTCGACGGAACAGAGAAGCCGATCGGGAAACCTGCTGTGTATTACCACCAGAGCACGTCCCCCGACGGGACGATGGTCCTCGCCAGGACCATCCAGAGACCGTACTCCTATCTCGTTCCAGCCGGCCTTTTTCCTCATGCGGTACAGGTGCTCGACCTGAACGGTAATGAGATCAAAAGACTGGCGAACATCCCGCTCGGCGATAATATTCCAGTCGGTTTCAATTCCGCGATCAGCGGCCCGAGACTTCATGGATGGCGTTCCGATGTGCCGGCTACTGTTTACTGGACCGAAGCGCAGGATGGCGGTGATCCTAAAAAGAAAGCCGACATACGCGACATCGTGTATGAGCTCAAAGCTCCCTTCACTTCAACGCCGACCGTTGTCGCAAAGCTCGCGCTTCGTTATGCCGGTGTGACGTGGGGCAACGAGAAATATGCGACGGTGACGGAAAGGTGGTGGGCCGACAGGCGGGAGCGAACAACTTTGATCAATCCTTCCGATCCCGGCGTACAATCGAAAGTGCTCTTCGATGGTTCTTATGAAGATGCTTATAAAGATCCAGGCGAGGTCATCACCACACAGAATTCTTACGGAAAGCCGGTGATTCTTATCTCGTCCGACAACAGTATGTTTTTGAAGGGTGCCGGTTCGTCGCCGGAGGGTGATCATCCGTTCCTGGACAAGCTCGATCTGCAGACCGGAAAGATCACGCGACTGTGGAAGAGCGAGAACCCCTACTATGAACAGGTCGTGAACGTGATCGATACAAAGAAGGTCACATTCCTCACCTCCCGTGAATCGTCGGACGAAAATCCGAACTACTATGTACGGACGGCGGGCTCTAAAAATCTAACGAAGGTCACCAGCTTTCCCCATCCTTATCCGCAATTGAAAGGCGTGAAAAAGGAAGTACTGAAATACAAACGCGCCGACGGTGTCGATCTTACTGCGAATCTTTATATGCCCCCGGGATATAAGAAGGAAGACGGTCCTCTGCCGGCATTCCTCTGGGCCTATCCGGTTGAGTTCAAATCGAAAGAGAGCGCGGGACAAGTGAAGGGCTCGCCCTATACGTTCACCAAGATCGGTTCGGGCAGCCCGCTGTTCTGGATCGTAAGAGGTTATGCGATCCTCGACAACACATCGATACCGATCGTAGGTGAGGAAGACAGCCAGCCTAACGACACGTATGTTGACCAGTTGGTAGGCAGCGCAAAAGCAGCGATCGACTACGCGTCGTCGTTGGGTTATGTCGATCCCAATCGCGTTGGTGTCGGCGGCCATAGCTACGGCGCGTTCATGACGGCAAACTTACTGGCCCATACCAACCTGTTCAAAGCAGGCATTGCCCGCAGCGGCGCGTACAACCGGACGCTTACACCATTCGGTTTTCAGCAGGAAGAGCGCACGTATTGGGATGCCCCGGAAGTCTACTACAACATGTCTCCTTTTTCTTTTGCCGATAAGATCAAGACCCCGATCCTGCTGATCCACGGAGAAGCCGATAACAATTCGGGTACTTTCCCGATCCAGACCGAGCGTTTCTACAACGCCATCAAGGGACACGGAGGCACGGCACGTTACGTGGTGTTACCATACGAAAGCCATGGTTACAGGGCGAAAGAGTCGATCCTGCACATGCTTTGGGAGATGGATAATATGCTTGAGACGTATGTAAAGGGCAATCCGGGCATGAAAACAAAGATCGAATCGAAATAGATTCATTTTTAAAAAACCTACTTTAGGGCCAATGAAATCCGTTTCGTTGGCCCTTCTCTTTTGGATGGTGACAGCAGCCTGCTTCGCTCAGGAACCAACGCATCCAGACACTGTCCGGGCGGGAGTCTATATCATCAGCGTTCACGACATCAACTTCAGGGACAAAGAGTACACGCTTCGCTTCTGGCTGTGGTTTATTTACGATAATCCCGAGTTCGATTTCACCAAACAGCTCGACCTGCCCAACGCAAAAGATATCGTCATACAGCAAACCATTTACGACAGTCTCGACGGGAAAACATGGGCTATCATGAAAATGAAGGCCACGATGAAACAGAACTGGAATGTGCACGACTTTCCTTTCGACCAGCAAAGGCTGAAGATGCATATCGAGAATACATTGTTCGACAAGAGGCGCCTGATCTTTGTGCCCGACACCGTCGGTAGCAGCCTCGATCCCAAAGATGCGATCGATGGGTGGAACGTATCCGAATTTTCGGTGGCGGAAAGCGCGAACGATTACCTCACAGGTTTCGGAGATGCATCCAGCAATAACCAGAACTTCAGCTCATTCGACGTGTTTATTGGACTCGACCGAAGTGCGCTGGGGATGTTCTTCAAGATATTCCTGGGCATGTACATCGCATTCATGATCGCCACGATCAGTTTTACACCGCATCCTTCCGAAATGGAACCGCGATTCGGTCTGCCTGTCGGTGGTTTGTTTGCTGCGGTCGGTAATAAATATATTATCGACTCTCTTCTCCCGGAGTCATCGGCATTTACTTTAGTCGACAGTCTTCACGCCCTTACATTTATCGGCATATTCGGAATTCTGCTGGTATCGGCGATTGCATTGAGGCAATATGACAGCGGAAAGAAGGCACTGGCGGAGCAGACAAACAGGCGTGGCGCGAGGTTCGTGATTACGGCGTATGTAATCGGGAATATGATATTTGTGGGATTGGCGGCGACCTAAGATTTGTTCTTTGTGTCGATCACAATTGTTACAGGCCCGTCGTTCAACAGCTCGACCTTCATATCTGCTCCAAACTCTCCCGTCCGAACCGGCTTGCCGAGCTCCGAAGAAACAGCGGCAACAAATTTCTCATAGATCGGGACAGCAACCGGCGGCTTTGATGCCTTGATGTACGAAGGGCGATTGCCTTTCCTGGTACTGGCGTGAAGTGTGAATTGACTTACGACAATAATGTCGCCGCCATCATCTTTCACACTTACATTCATAACCCCTTCACTGTCGTTGAATATGCGGAGGTTGACGACCTTCGAAGCCAGCCATGAGATGTCTTCATCGGTGTCGGCATCTTCGATACCTACGAGGACAAGAAGACCTTTATCGATTTTGGATTTAACCGTTCCGTTGATGGTGACGGAAGCGTGGGATGTTCGTTGAATGACAGCTATCATTAAAATACCCAATGCCCAATTCCAATGACCAATGTCCAATGGGGCTTGGTCATTGGTATTGGCTATTGGATGTTAAAAAGTCCGTTGGATCTCTTTTTTTAGTTCGCTTAACGCATGCCCCACAGGATCTACGTTTTTGTTCAAGGCCACCTCGAATATCTTTTTCGCCAGCTCGATCGAAGGCATGTCGGCGGAAACAGACTGGGCTGCTTCATTGATCTCCAGGATCAGATCTTCTTTCGCATTTTTTATCAGCGACCACACCTCTTCTCCGATGTACACTTGTTGTGAAACATTGTGGTTGTATTCATTCCTGATCTCTTCCAGGAGCAGCTTGTGAAAGTCGCGGGCTGTAAGGCCGGGCTGATTCATCCGTACCAGGAGGTTTTGGGGGGATGTACGTTCCAGGAAGAGCGTCATTCTTTCGTAGGCCTGGAGCCGTACCGGCAGCACGACCTCGATGCTTCTTGAACGCACTTCGAGTTTCTTGAGCTCTATCTCTTTAATGATAAACGACCGCACCATGAGGTAAACAGCATAAAGGACAACGGAAGCCGGAACGAGTATCTTAATAAAGTCTAGGAGTGCATCCATGGGGGATATTTAAATGGAAAATTAAGTAATTTTCGTTCAAATTATATGTTTGATCAGCTACAACCAGTGAGGCTTTCGGTCCGCGCTGCAGAAGAGGTTAAAAAGATCATGCAGACCAAAAATATCCCTGAAGGATATGGGCTGCGCATCGGTGTCCGTGGCGGACATGGCTGCGGCGGCGCTCAGCTTATCATCGGGTTCGACAAGCAGAAGGATTCAGACCTGGCTTACATCGTGAACGACATCACGATCTACGTAGACAAGAAACATACGATGTACGTGATCGGGAAAGAAGTCGACTGGGTGGACGGGGAGGTTGAAAGAGGATTTACATTCGTTTAGAATGTACGATTAGAATGTACGATTTACGAAGTACGATGTACGATTTGGACCTAGGGATGATCGTCAGGTAAAATCGTACTTCGTAAATCGTAAATCGTAAGTCGTAAATCCTTTCACGTCTCCCTGATACGACTAACTGATACAGTGGCTTTCTTGCACACACCGCCAATCGGCGGATTGAACTTCGAAATATTAACGGCTACGGATAGTGCGTTGGGAAAAGCTTCAAGCGTCCGTACCGCGATCGCATGACCTACCGTCTCCAATAACTTCGATGGTTTTTCCATCTCACCCTTGATGAGAGCATAAAGATCCTCGTAGTTGACTGTTCCCGACAGGTCGTCGCGGAATGCCGAAGCCGAAAACTGGGTTTCGACCTCCACATCCACTTCGAATTTATTTCCTGAAGACCTTTCGTGGGGATACACGCCATGATAGGCATGGAACTCCAGGCCCTGAAGGATCACTTTACCTACCATTGATCGGATGTACGTTATTGAATGTCGTCGAAGAAGCTCTTGGGAACACGGGGTTGTGCCGACGTGCCGTTGGCTTCAGCATAAGCAACCTTAGTTTCGATCGTTATCTTTTCGGCCGGCACAACCTTCTCTACAGGCGGCTCCGCAAGTACTTTCCGGGTAGCCTGTTCGATCTCGTTGGGAAACATCACCTTTTTGGCTTCCCGGCGGGCGGTTAAAAGGAATGAATCGGGATTGAAATCCCGAGTAACATTCTTGGCGCGCTCCACGCGGTCGATAGTTTCTCCGGCGAAACGTTTGAGGTCTGCAAGCAGATTGTCGCGGTGCAGTTCCATTGTCTTATACTGATCGGCGAGGCCTTTCAGCTTCTCTTCCATTTCTTCGAGCAGTTGTCGGGTCGTCATCTCGGCATCTTCCATAATGCTACGGGCCCTTGACTTCGCTTCGTTTATCATGCCCTCGGCTCTCATTTGAGATTCTCTCACATGAAGCTCGGCAGATTTGTTTGCCTGGTCGATAACACTTGCGCCTGTGTCTTCGGCGGTCTTCAGAGTACGGAACAGGGTGTTCTCAACTTCACGGAGCTTCACCACCTCACGTTCGGCGGACTCGAATTTCATTTTCATTTCCTTCACGCCATCCTGCATGCGTTCCCATTCCTGGGAGAGGCTCAGTAAAAAAGCGTTGACTTCATCTTTGTCGTAACCACGGAGGGTTCTCTCGAAAGTTTTCTGGCGGATTTCCAGCGGTGTGATTTTCATGCGTGGGTAAATTGTAGTTTAAAAAATAAATTTCCAGACAGAGATTGTACGATCGTCGCTTGCGCTGACAACCTGACCGTCGTATGCAGTCCACAGCAATTTATTGACCGAAGTTCCATGTCCTGCATGCCGGGCCTTATCAATGACCTTCAGCAATTTCAGTTGATCAGCATCCCACAGCTTGATCGACTTGTCAAGGCTACAAGTTACAAAATGTTTGCCATCCGGGCTAAAACTGAGGGAATTGATGGCATACATGTGGGCTACGATTTCTTCTGCCAGCCTGTAATCGCTTGCCTGGTCCCATGCCTTCAAGCGGGCATCCCGGGATCCACTGAACAAAAACCGGCCGTCGGGACTATAACGAAGGGCAAACACCGAATTGGTATGAGCCTGCCATTCCTTTTTCAGCCCGTAGCCATCCAGGTCGAATACCCTGATAAAGTTGTCGCTGTACCCTACCGCCACTTCCCCTGAAAGCTCCGAAATAGCAATTGTACGGGCATTTTTCTGCGAGAGCGCCTGCCGGGCCTTTATCACCAGCCCGTTGAGTCCTACCACGGTCAGGGCCCCATCGCCGGAGGCAATAAAGAGGTCGTCGCCCAGGGCCTGGAGATCGAAGATGGCGGCCGTCGTGATCTTTAATGACGACAGCTCCTTGCGTTCCTTCCAATCCAGCAGGTGAATGCCGTCGTAGTTGTGGCCGGCCACCAGGACGTCCATGTGAGGTACGTAAACCAGCGCGTACACGGAATTGGGAAGCTGAGCGATCCGGGCGCCTTCCTGGGGCGAGGCGAGGTCCCAAAGGGCCACCATCCCGTCGCCGGCGCCGGAAAAAAAATGCGACGGCTTATCGCCCGCAACAACGGTATAAACCCCGTCGCGATGACCGGTCAGCGTATGTAGTTTTTGTACCTCTATCGAAGTCATTAAATTCACAAAATTGTAATCCTTAAACCACAATACCAATGCCCCTGGTGAAATCGGAAATGACCGGAGTTGAGAGCGCCTGGGGACTGTGGGAGATCAATGAGACGGAACAGGAGCTTGCATTCTTTGCTATGGAATCCTGTCCCGACGACATTGTGGCTCCTTCGAAGCGCCGCGAATACCTCGCCGGCCGTGCTTTAGTTAAAACACTCGTGGAGAAAGTCGGTGCCGAATATACCGGTATTCGCAAAGACGAACAGGGTAAACCATACCTTAAAGATCAAAAACACGAGATATCCTTATCGCACTCGTCGCCTTATGTCGCTGCCCAGATCCACGTAGGGACACCGGTAGGCATCGACATCGAACAACCCAAAGAGAAGCTCCTCCGCGTAGCTCCGAGAATTCTCTCCAACACCGAAGAAAAAGATGCCGGCGACAATATCGTGAAGCATTGTGTGTACTGGTGCGCGAAAGAGGCTATGTATAAGATCTATGGAAAGCGTGGCCTTCATTTCAACAATCAATTGAACGTCGATCCGTTCGAATTGAAAAAATCGGGCACCCTTACCGGCTATATCCGGACCGATGGAATGCCGGCTGTAGTTGCGCTGGGCTACCTGGTGAAAGAAGATTATGTATTAGTTTACACAAAACCAGCTCCATGAAATTTATCCTGATATTAAGTCTCCTTTCATCATCGGTGTTTGCACAAAGCATTGCGACCCAGCCGTTGATCAACGTAGCGACGGACCAGAGTGTGGTCTTGGAGGATTTCAGGGCGGCGAAGGCCGTGGTCGTGATCTTTACCAGCAACGTGTGTGCATACGACGGTTACTATGCCGACCGGCTGAAGGCATTGTTCGGAGCTTACAGCTCTAACGTTCAGTTTCTTTTGGTGAACTCATACCAGGAAGCCGAGGAAACGCCTGACAAGATGAAATCGAAATACGATCTGGCGGCATTCGGTGTTCCATACCTCGCCGATAAAGACCAGGTTTGGATGAAGACGCTGGGCGCAAGAAAAACGCCGGAGGTCTTTGTGCTGGATCCGTCCGCGGAGTTTAAAGTAGTGTACAATGGCGCGATTGACGACAATCCTCAACTGGCAAATGCCGTGAAGGAAAGGTATTTAAATAAAGCTCTTGACAATCTGATAGCGGGCAAGTCACAAAATCTGGCTAACGTAAGGGCGGTGGGTTGTTCGATTAGATTGAAATAATGCAGCACTCACGGATCGCACGGATAACACGGATAAAATTCATGCATTGATCAGTGCGATCTGTGCGATCCGCTTCACCTCACGTAGCCGCTTCGGCAGAGTGAGGTGAGAGACTATACACCAAGATCTCCTCCATCCGAGATCTCTGCCAGCAACAGCTTCACTTCCTCTGCTTTTGCATGCTCTCCCATTTTTTCGAAACTCATAATGAGATTTCGTAATGCCCTGCGGACGATCTCCGCACTGCTGCATGGTTCGAAGAACGACGGTTGAGGCACGAGGTGAAGCTCGTGAATGTAATTTTCGATATCCTGTTTCGAAAAGATCAGCCCCTTGTTGAACGCGTTGATATAAAAAGTATGATTCTGATCCTTGTAAGTGAGGATGAACAAATTCGGGAGGTTCACTCCAAATACCGGCAGCTTCAGCTTCTGTGCAACGAGCATGTAGATCACACACAGCGTTATCGGATTGCCCTTGTGTGTCTCGAGCACCACGTTGATCATCGAATTTCCGGGTGAATGAAAATTCTTGGTGTTGGCCCCGAACTTCAGCTTGTTGAACAGCACTCCGTTGATCACCTTGATCTGGTCGAATGGGTATTGATCGGGCTTAAACTCGAGCCAGGTCTCGTAATAGATCTGTTCGAGGTCCTGTCTCAGCTTTTCAACTTCTATCTCGGGATATTGATATGTCGCCACGATCCACATACCAGTCAGCAGGTCCTGTTCGGGAGATGCATACCAGCTGCGAACGCGTTCTTTCAAAAGGTCATATTGAAGGGTGTGTACAAGCTCCTCGATGCGTTTCTGGACGGTGGGATTGAAATTCGTTTCCCATTCGCGCTCCAGGTGGGGAATGATCGTCGTGCCAAGAGACAAGATCTTCTCCTCGACGTGAGTGACAACCTGTCTGTCATTGTCGTCGAGAAGGGAGACTAGTGCTTTGAGTTCTTTTTCTTCCACGGGGGTAAATTTAATACCCAATATCCAATATCCAGCATCCAATGACCATTGCTAGGTCTGTATAACTCCTACGTTGAATTTCTCAATTTCACCATGATCCGCGGCCTCGATTCCCATGGATATTACCTTCCGGGTGTCCAACGGGTCGATCACTCCATCCACCCACAGACGTGAAGCCGCGTAATAGGGGCTCAACTGTTCATTGTAGCGGTCTGTGATCTCCTTGAGCGACGAATCCTCCTCCTCTTTCGTGATGGTCTTACCCTGTGACTTTAATGAAGCCACACGTATTTGCAACAACGTTTTCGCTGCCGAAGCTCCACTCATCACGGCGATCTGTGCTGTCGGCCAGGCGTATATCAATCGCGGATCGAAAGCCTTTCCGCACATGGCATAATTTCCTGCTCCGTACGAGTTGCCTGCAATGATCGTGAATTTCGGCACCGTCGAGTTCGCCATTGCGTTCACCATTTTCGCTCCGTCCTTGATGATACCGCCGTGCTCGGCCTTGCTGCCCACCATAAATCCGCTCACATCCTGTATGAAAACCAGGGGTACACGTCTTTGGTTACAATTCATGATAAAACGCGCTGCCTTATCTGCAGAATCCGAATAAATAACGCCTCCCATCTGCATTTCCCCCTTCTTTGTCTTCACAACCTTGCGCTGGTTGGCAACAATACCGACGGCCCATCCTTCTATGCGCGCATACCCACACACGATAGTCTTTCCGTGCAGGGCTTTGTATTCGTCAAATGACGAATCATCGACGATCCGTTTTATAAGCTCCACGGTATCGTAAGGTTTCACCCGGTCGGATGGAAACATTCCATAGATCTCGTCCTGTTTCTCCTTGGGTGGAACCGGTTTTGCACGATCGAAGCCCGCCGACCCGGCTTTGCCGATCTTGTCGAACAGATTCTGTATGTATGTAAGACACGATCGATCGTCGGGGAACTTGTTGTCGGTAACGCCGGATATTTCGCAGTGTGTTGTTGCGCCGCCGAGTGTCTCGTTATCGATCTCTTCGCCGACAGCTGCCTTCACAAGGTAGGAGCCTGCCAAAAAGATAGAGCCGGTCTTGTCGACGATCATGGCTTCGTCGGACATGATCGGAAGGTATGCGCCCCCGGCTACACAACTTCCCATGATGGCTGCGATCTGCACGATGCCCATCGCGGACATTTTCGCGTTGTTCCTGAACTGACGCCCGAAATGCTCTTTGTCCGGGAAGATCTCGTCCTGCATGGGCAGAAACACGCCGGCGCTATCGACGAGGTAGATGATGGGCAACCTGTTCTCGATGGCGATCTCCTGCGCCCGGAGATTTTTTTTGGCGGTGATTGGAAACCAGGCTCCGGCTTTTACGGTAGCATCGTTGGCAACGATCACACACTGACGTCCCTTCACATACCCGATGCCGGTGACAACCCCACCCGAAGGGCATCCGCCCTGTTCGGCATACATTCCTTCGCCGGCGAACAAACCGATCTCGAGAAAACGCGAGCTCTTATCGATAAGGAATTCGATCCGTTCGCGTGCCGTAAGCTTTCCTTTCTGGTGTTGATCTTCGATCTTCTTCTCGCCGCCACCCAGCATCGTCTTTTTCGACTTGGACTTTAATTGGGAAACGAGCTGACGGAACTTGTCGTCGTTCTTGTTGAACTCAACGTCCATAAATTTACGATTTACAATTTACGATGTACGATTTTGACTTCGAAGTACCAGCGTTCAGTCCGAACAATCGTACATCGTACATTGTACATCGTACATTATTTCTTTCTTCTTGCGGCAGCATCTTTCCGCTCCCTTTCTATCTTCTTCTTGCTTTTACCTAATGGCGATAAAAAGTGACTGGGGTTGTCATTGAAATTCTTGGTGAGGGTGTCGATGCTTTGCAAGAGGCGGTTGAGATTGACGTAGAGTGAGTCTTCGGTAAGAAGCTTGCTGGCCGTGTTGTCGCCCTTCTGAAGCAGAGTGAGTGTCTCGTTGAGCTTACCGATGGTCTGTTGTGTCTTCGTAAGGGTCTTGTTCATCTCCATCCTCTTCAGGGAATCTGAAAACACCTGGAAGTTCTTAATGGTAGGCTTCAGGTCGACCATGGTCTGATTAAGATGTTCGGTGGTGGTCTTCAATAAACCTGTAAGCTCGTCGATCCGTGCGTTTGAATTCGTGAGGGTGGCGTTCAGTTTGTCAGGGGTCGATTTGAATTTCTGGAATATGGTGTCGAGCGACTGCGTGTTTTGCGACAGGTTATCGAGCACGGTATTAAGCTTGCGCATCGTGGTCTGAAGGTTGTCGGCAACGGGCTCGGCTGTCGAAGAGATCGTTTGGAGCATGCTCTTGGCAACCTCCGCCCGGATAGTATCCTTCGGGTGTTTGGGAACCGTTACCTGTCCGATGACGAGCAGGATTGACTTTGTTCCGAGAAAGTCGCTGTCGAGAATGGCACGGGTTGAATCGCCCAGTTGGATGTCGGAGTCGATATCGAGCTCGACGAGAACTTTATTCTGCCGTTCCTGCATGATGCGTATGCTGCTAACACGGCCTACGGCAAATCCGTTTACGAGAACCGGATTGGCTTTCTGCAGCTGGTCTACGTTGTCGTAGATGGCGTAGTATTTATGGGTGCGCTCTAAGAAGTCCCTTCCTTTCAGGAAATCGATACCGAAGTATAACAGCACGAGTGCGAGAGCGACGAACAGACCTACCTTTAATTCTTTATTCACAACGCTAATTTA
The DNA here is from genome assembly GCA_035318625.1 of Cyclobacteriaceae bacterium. Classification (GTDB taxonomy): domain Bacteria; phylum Bacteroidota; class Bacteroidia; order Cytophagales; family Cyclobacteriaceae; genus ELB16-189. Next base: position 1,116,684 of record DATHEL010000004.1, on the reverse strand, counting down.
TAGATTCCATTTGCGTTTTATACTCTTTGAGGGCACGATAGATCGCAGAAGCGATATTGTCTTGCACTTTTGGGTCATTCAGCTCCTTTTCTTCCTTTGTGTTCGAAAGATATCCTATTTCACAATATACTCCCGGCATAGTTGTCTGCCACAACACCAGGAAACCCGCCTGTTTCACGCCCTTGCTTTTACGACCGGCCTTTGTTTTTAGTTGCGACTCGATCTTCGAAGCCAGCAACAAGCTGCTCTCCAGGTTGGCCGACTGGTTGAGCGTAAGCAGGATGTACGACTCGGGTGAATTCGGATCGAAACCCTCGTATTTGTCCTGGTAATTCTCTTCCGATAAGATAACCGAGTTCTCACGTTTTGCCACCTCGAAGTTCGCCTCGCTCTTGTGCAGTCCGAGGACATAAGTTTCAGTTCCCATGATGGACTGCTTGCGTGCGGGAGGTGTCTCTTCCGGGAGCGAGTTTACGTGGATCACGATGAATAGATCCGCGTGATTGTCGTTCGCGAACTTCGCCCGTTTGTCGAGGGTGATGAAGACATCGTTTTTCCGGGTGTACAAGACCTTGACATCCTCTAAATTTTTCTCGATCAACGTGCCGAGCTTCAGCGATACCTTGAGAGCGATGTCTTTCTCCTTGGTGTACGATCCCCGTGTGCCCGGGTCTTTGCCCCCGTGTCCTGCGTCGATAACGACGACGTTGAGCTTGTTCCCGCCGGTCTGCGCGAAGCCTGAATAAGGCAGCACAAGAGATACGAAACTTAGCAAGGTTATTGCTATCGTAGTGAACCCTGAAGAAACGTAGCGTCCTTCAGGGCTAGGTCTTATCCCTGTATAACCCACGAGCTTGGCGATGTGTGAAGTATTTGCAATACCTTTGCGCAAAATTGTGAATTTTTCACTAAATGATAAACAGCTGACTATCAATTCAGAAGTCGTGAAGCTCCCTGCTCTTGTCATTTTAACGGTTGTTTTTTCATTTGTTTCGATATCCGGGGTCAACGCACAGGTGGAAAAACCGGTAAGACCACCCCGGGGGCAGCTCCCCGTCAGGCCCGATACCATCCGTCCTCCTCTGCCAGACTCCCTTCAGATCAAAAATGATACCCTTAGCACACAGGCCGACTCGGTGAAGGCCCCGCCGGAGCAAAAAGACATCGAGACTACGATCTTTTACTCGGCCCGCGACTCGATCAACTCCAACATGAAGCTTAGGATCATCAAGCTGTACGGGGACGCTAAGATCAAGTACGGATCCATCGAGCTCGAAGCCGAAGAGATCATCATCGACTACAACACATCCACCATTACTGCCAACGGCACGCTCGATTCCCTCGGACGGAGGGTGGGCGCTCCTATATTCAAAGATGGAGGGTCGTTGTACGAAACCCGTGACATGGTCTATAACTTCAAGACCAAACGAGCCAAGATCTCGGAAGTGGTGACCACCCAGGGGGACGGATTCATTCATGGCGACAAGGTGTATAAGAACAACAAGAACGAACTATTTAGCATCAACAACGCATACACCACCTGTAATCTTGCCCATCCTCACTTCCGGATCATATCGCGAAAGTCGAAAGCCATTCCCGGGGACAAGATCGTTTCGGGCCCTTTCTATATGGAATTCATGGATGTGCCTACACCGTTGGGCTTTGCATTCGGGATATTCCCGCAAACGCGAAAAAGCGCCAGCGGTATCCTCATGCCGACCTACGGCGAAGAAAAGACCCGGGGCTTCTTCCTTAAGAACGGTGGATATTATTTCGACATCAGCGACTACGTGAAGCTCGGGATCACGGGCGACCTTTATTCGAAAGGCTCGAGCGCCATGGCCATCCAATCGCAGTACAAGAAGCGATACAAATACACCGGATCGGTCGCATTCAATTTCACCAATAACAGGCTTTCACAGAACGTTGAAGACAACCTGCGCTCGAAGGACTTCCGCCTGGTATGGAGCCACTCGCCGCAGACGAAAGGCACGGGGCGCTTTTCGGCTTCGGTCAACGCCGCCACCTCATCTTTTACCACCAACAACTACGTGCCGGTCAATTCCTCCGCCACCAGCTCGAGACTCGATGCCACCACGCGTAAACTAAGCTCGACGGTCTCTTACTCGAAGACGTTCGCGGGCACGCCGTTCAACGTGGGTGTGAACCTTCGCCATAGCCAGGATCTTTTCACCAAGCAGGTAGATCTGCCGATGCCTGACATCAGCTTCAACATGAACAACGTGTACCCGTTCAAGAACTCGCAGAACACGGTATTGCAGAATCTCGCTTTCAGGCTCACGACGAATGCAACGAATTTCGTTACAAACAATCTCGGTCCGATCAAGAAAAACAAAGACGACGTTACAGACAGTATAGCGCCTTTCAGTTTTCAAACGCTGCCCACTTTTTTCAAGAATGCCGAAAAAGGTGTGAAGCATAATTTCCCTCTCGGGACCTCAATCAAGATCCTCCGGTATTTTACGCTCAGTCCGGCTCTTACTTATGATGAGACCTGGTACTTTGAAAAGCTCGAGTGGGGAGTGAACGAAGAAGGCACCAACGTGGAGGTTATCGATACCGTGAAAGGATTTAACCGGATCTCCAACTATTCGGGGTCGGCGACACTAACGACGCGTATCTACGGCACCTGGGTGAACAAGAACAAAGACGCGAGAGTGAAGGCGCTTCGCCATGTGATCAACCCCAGCGTGAGCTATTCTGTTCAGCCCGACTTTGCAGCGGATAAATACGGCTACTACCAGAACTTCCGGCTCGGCAATACCATTTACCAGAAATCACGCCATGATGGATTCGTTTATGGTTCATCGAGGGCCGGCAGACAAGGCCAGATCGGTTTCAGCCTGGGCAACACTCTTGAAATGAAGATACGGGGTGAAAAAGATACCATCGACCGGAAGATCAGCTTATTGAATTCGCTCAGCATTTCGTCAGGGTACAATCTGTTGGCAGATTCTTTCAAGCTCCAGACGTTCTCTGTGTCTGCAAACACCAACGTGCTCGATGGGAAGATCAACCTGAACGTGTCGGGTCTCGTGGACCCTTACCAATACATACTGACTTCCATCAACGAAAACGGATTTATTCAACAACGAAAGATAGACCGGTTTGTATGGCAGGACGGTGGATTCAAGATTGGACAGCTGAGTAGTGTCAACTTCAACTTTTCGACCAACCTAAGTCCGAAGGGACGTGACAAGGATAACAGCACCCGGGATAAGATCGCCAAAGCGGATATCTCTCCGACCGATAAGGAATTCCTGATGAAGAACCCGGATGTTTATGTGGACTTCGATATTCCGTGGAACCTCCGTATCAACTACACCGTCGACTACAGCAAACCGGGCTATCTGAAGCCCACCATTACTCAAGCCATACGCTTCAATGGCGACTTGTCTGTCACTGAAAAATGGAAAGTTGACTTCAACTCAGGTTTCGACTTTCAGAGCAAGAAATTCACTCAGAGTCAATTCGGCATCCGCCGCGACCTCCACTGCTGGCAGGTTAGTCTAAGCTGGGTGCCCTTCGGGAGGTACCAGAACTATAACTTCTCGATAGGGATAAAGTCGGGAATGTTAAGGGACTTGAAACTCGACAGGCAGAGGACCTTTCTTGATCAGTTGTAAGTTAAAAGTTAAAAACTAATAGTTAAAAGTGGCTGACGGTAGCTGGCTGACGCTAACTGGCTGACGTTAGATTGCCTGACGCTAAATTGGCTGACAACCGTATAACTTTTAACTATTAACTTTTAGTTTTAACTATTATTCAAATTTTTCCGGTCTCATCTGCGGAAAAAACAACACGTCCTGGATCGATGGTGAGTTCGTGAGCAGCATGACGATCCTGTCGATACCGAAGCCGATACCGGCAGTGGGCGGCATACCATACTCTAACGCCCGGAGGAAATCGTAATCGATAAACATGGCTTCGTCATCGCCGCGTTCCATGAGCTTCACCTGTTCTTCGAAGCGTTCGCGCTGGTCGACGGGATCATTGAGCTCCGTATAAGCATTGGCAATCTCTTTTCCGTTTGCGATCAGCTCGAAACGTTCCACGACACCCGGTTTGCTCCGGTGCTTTTTTGTGAGCGGACTCATCTCGACGGGGTAGTCGATAATGAATGTCGGTTGTACGTAGTGCATCTCGCACTTTTCACCAAAGATGGAGTCGATCAATTTGCCTTTACCGACTTTCGGGTCGGCATCCACGTTCAGTTTTTTGCAGACTTCGCGAAGCGCGGCTTCGTCCATCCCGCTGATGTCGATACCCGTATGTTCCTTGATGGCGTCGTAGATAGTTACGCGCTTGAAGGGCGCTTTGAAACTCAGGGTATGCTCGCCAACTTTGACATCGGTTGTACCATTGACATCTACGGCCGCCTTCTCGAGAAGCTGCTCTGTGTTTTCCATCATCCAGAAGTAATCTTTAAAGGCAACGTAAAACTCGAGGATGGTAAACTCCGGATTATGCGTGCGGTCCATGCCTTCATTACGGAAGTCACGACTGAATTCATATACCCAATCGAATCCTCCTACGATCAACCGCTTGAGATAAAGCTCATTCGCGATACGAAGGTAGAATGGAACGTCGAGCGCATTGTGATGTGTAACGAATGGACGCGCTGTCGCTCCACCGGGTATAGTCTGTAAGACCGGCGTCTCCACTTCGATCGCGCCATGACCGTTGAGAAACTCGCGCATGGAGGTGATCATCTTTGTCCTTTTGATGAAAGTCTCCTTCACCGACGGGTTGATCACAAGATCGGCATAGCGCTGCCTGTAGCGGAATTCAGGATCCGTCACGGCATCGAAAACATTTCCTTGCTCGTCGCGCTTGACGATGGGGAGAGGCTTCAGCGATTTACTGAGCAGCGTAATCTCCTGTGCGTGGATGGTAGTTTCACCGGTCCTTGTTATGAATGCAAAGCCTTTCACACCGATAATGTCACCGAGATCGAGAAGATGTTTGATGACCTTATCGAAGAAGTCTTTGTTCTCGCCGGGGCAAATGTCGTCGCGGCGAACATATGCCTGGATCAGGCCTTTGGAATCCTGCACTTTAATGAACAGCACCTTTCCTTTGTCGTTGAGACTCATGACGCGGCCCGCAACCGCGACGTCTTTATATTGATCCTTTTTCTCTTCGGTATATCCGGAGAGGATATCGGTTGAATAATGGGTAACGGCGAAGAGTGGAGCGGGATAGGGATCGATTCCCAGGGCTCTCAGTTCTTCGAGTTTATGCCGGCGTTGAAGCTCCTGCTCACTAAACTGCATAATTTGTTAAAGTTGGAGGGCAAAAATAAGAATTAAAAGGGTGCGACTGAACTATTCCCTCCGTCGCCGAAGCTCTTTGCGGATCAGCTGGAGCTCGCGGCTGGACTGGCCGGCAACGGAGGTGTTTTCCTGGGCACGGCGGATGAGGTAGGGCATGACGGCTGAGACGGGTCCGTAGGGAACGTACTTGGCAACATTGTATCCGGCGCGTGAAAGATTGAAGGTGATGTGATCGCTCATGCCTAACAATTGGGCGAACCAGATATGGGGGTCGTTCGGTTTCAGACCGTGCTTTTCCATGAGTACGGTAAGGAACTTATTGCTGTAGTCGTTGTGCGAGCCGCACATAAGTGTGATACGCTGTTTGTTGTCGAGACAAAATGTCAATCCTTTATTGAAGGCTTTGTCCGTATCTTCTTTCGTAGGATGGATGGGGTTTTCACATTGCATCTTTTCAGCACGAGCTTCTTCCCGCTCCATGTATGCGCCTCTCACCATCTTCACCCCTAAATAACAATTATGTTTCACAACGTCCTGGTGGGCATCGCGAAGCCGCGAAGACATGTCTTTGCGATACATCTGGAATGTGTTGAAGACGATAGCGCGTTGACGATTGTACTTCGTCATCATTTCGTAAGCAAGGTGGTCGATGGGATCCTGGATCCAGGTCTCTTCTGCATCGATCAGCACAGGCACGCCGTACTCATGCGCTTTGCTGCAAATCTGTTCGACCCTGGCGTGGATCTTTGCAAAGTCTGCCTCTTCGTCGGCGGAGAGTTCTTCGCGGGCGTGTTTCTTTTCGAGCAGCCGGGTGTCTCCCATGCCGGTCACTTTGAACACACAGAAGGGAACCGCGTTGTTTCCTTTGGCCTTCTCGAGTGTCCGGAGTATCTCGGCGGTGGTGTCGTCGAATCCTTCTTCGGTTTTTTCACCCTCCACGGAGTAATCGAGAATGGTACCGACGTTGAACTTCTTTAGCGTGACGATGGTCTTTTCGCTTGCCTCGATTGTCTCGCCCCCGCAGAAATGTTCGAAGATGGTGCTACGGATGATAGCCTTCACGCCGGGCACCCTGAGCTTCAGCGCTATCGTGGCCAGTCGCGTCGCTATGGCCGACATTACCGGGTTATTGACAACGGTAAAAATGAAGTTCGCCTTCCTGAGCTGGCGGTCGGACTTATACGAGAACGCGGTGCCTGTGTCGTCGAATTGTACTCGGGGCTCGATTTCCATCACAAATAAAGTTCGCAAATATAGAAAACGATACTTTTGTGTTCATAAGAGAAACCAACGATCACTATCTAGTTCCGGCTAAATCGTATCGTACATTGTAAATCGTACATTCTTACATGGCTAACCCCGTCCAGGTACATTCCGACCCATCTGTTCTGCTGGGCTCTTTTTTCGAGAAGCACGCCTATTCCCAGATTGTCGTTTTAACCGATAGAAATACACGGCTTCTCTGCTACCCGATCGTAAGCTCGTACCTGCCCCCGCACGAGATCATCGAGGTGGAAGCCGGTGAGATATTCAAGAACATCGACACCTGCCAGGTGATCTGGCAGCGAATGACCGACCTCAGGCTTGACCGGCACGCCCTTATGGTAATCCTGGGCGGCGGTGTCCTCGGTGACATGGGCGGGTTCTGTGCCGCCACCTACAAACGCGGCATCGACTTCGTGCTTTTGCCAACAACACTCCTCGCCCAGGTCGACGCGAGCGTAGGCGGAAAGCTTGCTATCGATTTCAACGGCATCAAGAATCATATCGGGGTGTTCCAGCTGCCGGTCTCTACACTGATCTGTACTGGCTTTTTGAAGACCCTTCCCTTTCGGGAGCTGCGGTCGGGATACGCCGAGGTGATCAAGCACTGCCTCATCAGCGACCGGGGTATGTGGGATGAGGTGCGTAAGCACGATGTTACCGGCCAGAACTGGGATACGGTAATTCGTCATTCGGTGGCGTTCAAGTCAGACGTTGTTACTGAGGACCCAAAAGAAAAGGGGCGCAGGAAAATCCTCAACTTCGGCCATACGGTCGGCCATGCCCTGGAGACCTGGTTCCTGGATACCGACGAGCGGCTCTATCATGGCGAGGCTATAGCGGCCGGCATGATCGCTGAAAGTCATCTGGCCATGAAAAAGGGGCTGATATCTTCCGAAGAGGAAAACGAGATCGTGACCTACCTGACGGGCATCTATGGAAAGATCAGCGTGCCCAATGACGTGGGGATCATCGAAATCATGCGGCAGGACAAGAAAAATAAGGCAAATAAGATCCTGATGGCGTTACCTCAGGGAATCGGTAATGCCATTTGGGATGTGGAGGTTAATGAAGAACAGGTAATTGAGGCTCTCTCATTCTTTGAGTCACACTAGAGATAGTGTGCTTCTGAATCGTCGAATGTTTCAATGTCCTTTTTCATAGTTTGTTTCAGGTCCTGGGTCTTCCTGACAACAAATTCTTTAGTCTTCTTCTTACGGTCACCTGTAAGAAGCCACGCGGCCAACAACGCTCCACCGGCGATGCTCAAACCAATCACTACCTTCTTTGCATTCATACTTTAACTAAACTACAAAATAAAACAAATTGTTGCGGGCCGTTTAAAAAAAATCGGCAATAAAAAGTACTTTCGGCGGCCCGGCTAAAGCCGGTACCGGCATCAATATCTAGCACCGTGGAAGAGATCTTTATCAAACAGCATTCATCACTTCAGGGCGAGGTAAAACGTCTTCCTTCCTCGAAAAGTTTAAGCAACCGCGCATTAATCCTACAGGCCCTTGCTGGCAACCAACCGGTTGTTAGCAATCTATCGGATGCGCGCGATACCGTATTGATGAACAAGCTAGTTGGGACTACCGAAAAAGTAGTAGACGTTATGGATGCCGGAACCACCATGAGGTTCCTTACGGCATACTTCGGCATCCGCGGCAGCCAGAAGATCATGACCGGTACGGCACGAATGAAAGAGAGGCCTATCGGCCTGCTGGTCGACGCACTGAGGGCCATCGGAGTATCGGTCGATTACGTGGAACGGGAGGGCTTCCCTCCTATCGAGCTGAAAGGATTCAGCCGGCAGCTTGCCAATGAAGTTACCGTGCCCGGCAACGTCAGCAGCCAGTACATATCCGCCCTGATGATGACCGGTCCACTGCTGCCCAATGGGTTGAGAATAAAGCTGCAGGGCAAAGTGGGCAGCAGACCGTATATCGACATGACGGCAGCCCTCATGAAACACTTCGGCGTGGAAGCGGAATTCAAGGACGACACCATCCATGTGAAACACGCGGCTTACAAAGCCAACCCATACCGTGTCGAAGGCGACTGGTCGGGGGCTAGCTATTGGTTTGCTCATGCCGCCCTTGCCCGCGAGGCCTCTCTATACCTGCCGGGTATGATTGACAAATCATTACAAGGGGATAGGGCGATCGTCGGGATCATGGAGAAACTTGGAGTGAACGCCGTGTTTGATAGTAACGGGGTACGCGTTTCGAAGTCGGCTGCTGTGAACAAAGCCATTGAATGGGATTTCACAGACTGTCCTGACTTAGCTCAGACTGTATTGCCGGTGTGTGCGGCGAAGGGAGTGGTAGGGACGTTTACGGGATTGGAAAGTTTGTACATAAAAGAGACCGATCGTGTGACGGCGTTACGAAAGGAGCTGGGTAAGATCAATGCGCAGATCGTGGAGCCGGAGAAGGGTGTGTGGAGGCTGGAGCCGGGAAAGATTGATGGCATTACGCATATCGAAATAGAGACTTATCATGATCATCGGATGGCGATGGGACTCGCTCCGCTCGCGACGATAATGGATGTGACGATCAAGTCACCGGAGGTTGTAAACAAGTCGTATCCGGGGTATTGGGAGGATATGAGGGCGGTGGGGTTTAGTGTGTAACCTGAGACGGTCTTAACACACAGTCATTTTCTTAATCTATTTTCATTCTTTGTACGGGAAGCTGGGGCCGAAATTTTTGGTTCCTTATAAGATGATGCTGAGCTTTGTGTTGTGGAGCAAAAACGAGTTGACATCTACCTGGCGCTTGCAGCATTTTTTCAGTTATTGTTCATCGCATTTGGAAGTGCGTTTGCAACTGAGATCATCAGCGAACGACCTCGCGGAAATGTCATCTTTTTTTCGTCACTGCCATCAGTTATTTCCATTCTCATTATCGTATACTTCTACACCGAAGTCTTTAGCATCGCCAAACAAAAAAAATTATGACAGAATTCGAACGCTTTATAGTCCTGTTCCTGTACTTCGGCTCCATGTTCGCCGTGATTTTTTGGTTTATATCATATATAAAACGTATGGACCGCGAACGGCATCAACAAAACCACAAGGAGGATGTAAAGGCAAAGCAAGAAGAATAACTCACGGAGGATCTATCACTTACGCGACAACTTATCGAAGTTATTCGGCAACGTGATCGTAAAAGACGTACTCTCTCCTTTCACCGACTTTACATAAACCTTTCCGTTCAGCCTGTCGATCGTATCCTTCACGATGTACAAACCCAGGCCCGTACCTTTCTTGTCGGCTGTAACGCGGTAGAACAAATCGAATATCTTCTGTTGGTGCTCTCCATCGATACCGATCCCGTTGTCTTCTATCGTGAGAAATATCGTATCGATGAAAATGTGAGCTGAAAGCTGTATGTACTTCCGCACCTTTTGCGGGTCGCTGTATTTGATCGCGTTGGAGAGAAGATTCGACACGATCGTTTTCACACGAAGCGGATCGGAATAGAACGGAACGTCGCCGTCCACAAAGACGTCGATCCGAATATCGGCCGCTTCGGGCAGGTTGTGAAGGTTCTCGATCTCCTTCTCGATAAGTATCCTGACGTCGATCCTGTCGTTCTGGATCGCCATCTTGTCGTTCTGGTATAACTTGTTCATCTCCTCGATCAAACCGTCAAGCCTCACCAGGCTCGACTTGATCAAACCGAGATACTTGACGTATTCCTGAGGCTCCATCTCCGCAAGCTGTATCAGTCCAAGTGCGGACCGCAGCGGCGCCTTCAGGTCGTGGGTAGTCTTAAAAATGAAATGATCGAGATGATGGTTTTCGCTTTCGAGCTTTTTCTGGATGAGACGACGTTCGGTGATGTTGTACATGAACACCACTATTCCATGAATGTCGTCGTGATCGATGTGATTGGTAACGGTAACGTCGAAATGAACCTCGTCGCCGTTGTTGGTAAAAAGAGTGATCTCTCCGGATTTGTTACCGTTGGCTTCGATCAGGCAATCGCGCCACTCCTGCCGTTTGCTTTCGGGAACAAAGTCGAATCCACTGCGGCCCAGGATCGATACAGGCTTGATCCCAAAAATGGTTTCCACAGCCGACGAAGCATACCGTATGTTGTATTGCTCGTCGGTAACGAGCACGATATTCTTCGGATTTTCAATAACCTTCCTGACCAACTGTTCCGTCTTTATCATTTTTCCAGTCAAACTTTAACCGTTACCGGCCTTGCCCACAAACGCTGCCCACTTTTTTTAGATAAAAACAGTCAAATTAGAAGGGGGTTTTGGTTATCAGACGTTAATTAACGGGTAATAGATCATGTAGTTCACCCGACGAGGGTAAAAAGTTAAAAGCTTGGATTTCAATCGAATGCGGAGCCGGCGCGGGGTGGCTTGACATAATTTTTGCGCCGGAGATTGAAACAAAGGTACGCCCTCCCTTTGCCAGGGAAAAGCCTACCTGTGCCGTCACCTTTCCGGTGTAAGGTTTTGCGACGTTTCTACTTAATGTACCGGTAATCCTGCCCAGGCTTCACCTGGAGCAGCACTTCGTAGATCAGCTGGATCACATTTTCGACGTCATCCTTGTGAACAGTTTCCACCGTGGTGTGCATATATTTCAGAGGGAGCGAAATCAGAGCCGATGCCACACCTTCTGCAGAATAGGCGAACGAATCGGTGTCCGTACCGGTAGATCTCGAAACAGCCTGACGCTGGAAGGGGATCTTTTTCTTTTCAGCGACCTGTATGATCATCTTCAGCACATTGGTCTGCACGGCGGGACCATAACACAATGTGGGACCGAGTCCGCACTTAAGGTTACCGCTCTCCTTCTTGTTGTACATAGGCGACTGTGTGTCGTGGGTAACGTCGGTAACGATGGCGAGGTCGGGTTTGATCCGGCGGGAGATCATTTCAGCGCCCCGCAAACCGATCTCTTCCTGGACGGCATTCACCACATAAAGACCAAACGGAAGTTTCTTTTTGTTCTCACGAAGTCTTCTCGCGACTTCAGCGATCATGAAACCACCCATGCGGTTGTCGAGTGCGCGACCGACGAGATAGTTCTTGTTGAGCTCGATGAGCTCGTCTTCGAAAGTCATCACACAACCAACATGAACACCCATATCGCCAACTTCTTTCTTGGAAGCCGCTCCGATATCAACAAAAATATTCTTCAGTGTGGGGGCTTCTTCCCTGGCGGCATCACGAACGTGTATCGCGGGCCATCCGAAGACACCTTTCACAATTCCTTTGTCGGTCTGGATGTTCACGCGCATGGAAGGTGCGATCTGGTGATCCGATCCTCCGTTCCGGCGCACGTAGATATAACCTTCGTCGGTGATATAGTTCACAAACCATGAGATCTCGTCCGCGTGGGCTTCGATCACGACTTTGTATGCGGCCTTGGGATTAATGATGCCGACAGCTGAACCATATACATCAACGATCTGGTCGTCGATGTACGGTTTGATATAGTCGAGCCATATTTGTTGACCTGGCGATTCGAAGCCAGTGGGAGATGCATTGTTGAGGTAATCGAAAAGGAATTTCCTGCTCTGTTTGTCCATACTGTTGCTGGTGTTAGGGGCGCAATTTATGAGATTATTTTCTACTCTAAACCAAATCCTCCCGGGCGGTGTTTAGCGTATATTGACGAAATTCAGACTATGAAAAATGCCCTTAAACTGGTAATACTAACTGCTGTGGTCCTGTTTTATGCCTGCACGGGCAACAGTCAGTCTCAGGCTTCGAAAAAGACCGTGGATCCGGCCGATACCATCAAGAAAATCAACCTCACCGACGCCCAATGGAGGGCAAAGCTTACGCCCGAACAATACGATGTGCTTCGCGAAAAGGGCACCGACCGGGCTTTCACAGGCAAATACTATCTCCACGATGAAAAAGGTGTTTACTCATGCGCGGGCTGCGGACAGCAGCTGTTCACATCCGATATGAAATTCGACTCCGACTGCGGATGGCCAAGCTTCGATAAGGAAATGGCGGGCGGAAGGATCAGGCAGATCGAAGATAACTCCTATGGAATGAAGCGTGTCGAGATTGTCTGTGCTAAATGCGGCTCTCACCTTGGTCACCTGTTCGACGATGGACCGACATTAACAGGCGCGCGGTATTGCATCAATTCGACATCCATAGATTTCAAGAAGAAAGAAGCGAAGCCGAAACAGTGAGCTTACGCGTGGGATTACTTACAACGGGATATTCCCGTGTTTCTTCTTTGGTAACGTGACAGCCTTATTTTCGAGCATGCCGAAAGCCTTGATCAGTTTCTCGCGCGTCTGATCCGGATAGATCACTTCATCGATGTAACCCCGATGCGCGGCACGATACGGGTTGGCAAATTTCTTCGTGTACTCGTCAACTTTCTCGTTCAGTTTTGCAGTCTTGTCGGCAGCTTCAGATATCTCTTTCTTGAATATGATCTCGGCGGCGCCTTTCGCTCCCATCACCGCGATCTCGGCTGTCGGCCACGCATAGTTCATATCGGCGCCAATGTGCTTCGAGTTCATCACGTCGTAGGCTCCACCATATGCTTTCCTGGTGATAACGGTCACGCGTGGCACGGTGGCTTCCGAAAACGCATAGAGCAACTTGGCTCCGTTGGTGATGATCGCATTCCACTCCTGGTCGGTACCCGGTAAAAATCCCGGCACGTCTTCGAGCACGAGCAACGGAATATTAAAGCTGTCGCAAAATCTGACGAACCTGGCGGCCTTCACGCTCGAGTCGATGTCGAGCACGCCCGCCAGCGAAGCGGGCTGGTTGCCAACAATGCCGATACTGCGACCGGCGAGTCTCGCAAAACCAACAACAATATTCTCTGCAAAGTCTTTATGCACTTCAAGGAACGATCCGTCGTCGACCAATCCGTTGATGACGTCGCGCATATCATACGGCTGGCTCGGGTTCGCGGGGATGACCTCGTTGAGCGAAGGCCGTGTCTCGTCGGTAGCCTGGTAGGCCAGCTTCGGAGCATCGTCTTCACAATTTTGAGGCATGTACGAGAGCAGTTTCCGGATGTGATTGAGGCACTCGACCTCATTGGCGCACGCAAAATGTGTGACACCGCTCTTCGTGCTGTGTGTCGAGGCGCCGCCGAGCTCTTCGGCAGTCACGGTTTCGTTCGTAACCGTCTTCACCACGTTAGGCCCGGTGACGAACATGAACGAAGTGTTTTCAACCATTAATATGAAGTCGGTCATTGCCGGCGAGTACACCGCCCCGCCCGCGCAAGGCCCCATGATCGCGGATATCTGTGGTACCACGCCTGAAGCCATCACGTTCCTGTAAAAGATGTCTGCATACCCGCCCAGCGATACAACCCCTTCCTGGATACGTGCTCCGCCGGAGTCGTTCAGGCCGACTACAGGTGCACCGTTCTTCATCGCCAGGTCCATGATCTTCACGATCTTTTCTGCGTGGGTCTCAGATAACGAGCCGCCGAACACGGTGAAGTCCTGGGAGAAAACATAGACCAGCCGTCCTTCGATCGTTCCGTAGCCGGTAACGACACCATCGCCCAGGTAATATTCCTTGTCGAGACCGAAGTCTTTGCTCCGATGCATCACAAACTTTCCCAGCTCTTCGAATGAACCTTCATCGAGAAGCAACAGTACCCGTTCCCGTGCCGTTAGCTTGCCCTTTGCATGCTGTTGTTCGACACGCTTCTCCCCGCCCCCAAGCAGTGATTCCTCGTTCTTTCGATCGAGCTCATCGAATTTTTGCTGGATTATTTTGGCGTCGGCAGGCGAGGAGGAAGTAATTTTTCTTTTAGACATATCTGGATGTGCTTCGAAGTCAAATATACTTATTGTTGCTATATTGAAAATAATGGGTTCCCGGCATGCAAACGTGGCAATTATCGACATGGGCACAAACACCTTCCACCTGCTTATTGCCGAAATGTCGTCGAAGCCGAAGATACTGTTGAGGGAGCGGGAGGCCGTTAAAGTCGGGAAGGGTGGAATCAACAAGCGCGTCATTACCGACGACGGATTTGCCAGGGCACTGCATACACTCAAGGAATTTAAAAAAATCATCGATCAGTATTCTGTCAGGAAGACCCTCGCCTTTGGTACCAGCGCTATTCGTAACGCGTCCAATGGCCAGGAGCTTATAGATGCCATTCGCACGACAACAGGTATCGAGGCCCGGATCGTCGGAGGAGAAGAAGAGGCCGACCTGATCTACCGGGGAGTGCGGTCTGCGCTCAGCCTGGGAAAAGAAAATTCACTGATCGTTGATGTGGGCGGAGGCAGCGTGGAGTTCATCATCGGCAACGAACAAGAGATCCACTGGAAGCAAAGTTTCGAGATCGGCGGCCAGCGATTGCTCGAAGAGTTCCAGAAATTCGATCCCATCGGCAAAGAGGATATCGCAAGACTTGAGGCATTCCTGGACGTTCAATTGGAGCCGCTAAAACAACAGCTTCAGAACTACAACCCGTCAACCCTGGTCGGTGTATCCGGCACGTTCGACACACTCAGCGAGATGTTCTGTGTCCGCAACGGGCTTCCTTACTACCCCGACGATTCGGAGACGCCGTTCGATATAAATTCCTTTCCGTCAATTTATGCAGACCTGCTCACGCACGATCGTGCCGGGCGACTTGCGCTTCCCGGCATGATCGAGATGAGAGTGGATATGATCGTGGTGGCTTGTGTGTTGGTGAACTTCGTGCTACAAATGCACTCATTTACAAATGTGAGGGTGTCTGCGTACTCCTTGAAAGAAGGCGTGCTGGCTTCGCTTTTGCCGTCATAGTCTCTCACGGATCGCACGGATCGCACAGATCAAAAGCGCAAGTATCCGTGTGATCCCCGCATCCCCGTTTCGCTCGAGAGCTTCGCGGGGCGGAGCAGCTGCGGGGCAAGCTGTGAGAAATGTACTTCCTATAGTCCGCTTACCTGCTGATCTTTCGGATACTTGACCTCGAATTTGTACATCAGTTTCTTCGTTTCGTTCGGCTGAAGGGTGAGGTTCCAGGTGAGCTTGCCGGTGTTCACATCGTGCTTCGCTCCACCGATGTCAACAGCAGCGACTTCTATCTGGGAATTTTGTGAGATCGGCAGCTGGTCCTCCACAACGATCGTCACCGGTTCGTTCTTGGTGTTCCTTACGGAGATCTCCCAGGTGTAGCTTTCCCGCTGGCTTCCGCCGATCAGCTTACGTGTAGTCAGGTCTTTCAGCTTTTCTCTTTTCACCACAATCCGTTTATCACGACCGAGGGACACAGACAAGGTATCCTTGATGCTATTCGGATCGACGAATGTCTTCCCGACAAACGTTCCCTCGAAGAAGATGTTTGCTTCGCCGGGGAGAAGATTGAATTCCTCCCAACCCACGCTCTTTGCGATCAGGAATGCTTCGTTATCGAGCTTGGGGGCTACGGCGTATTCGTAGACCGATTTCATTTCGTAGTTCTGGATGTCGACAACGGTTGGTCTCGAAGCGGAGCTTACGGTATAGGGAAGGGCGATGTCGAATTCTGTGTTCAATGTGGTTTGAATGGCGCTTACATAATCGGCAACCGACTGAGCGGGGGCTGCCATGCTGAGCTCGGCGGAATCTTCTGAAATTTTCAATTCTTCGCGCTCCGGACCGCGCATCGCAGCCTTTTTATCGTAGTATCTGGGTGACTTGGCAATTGGCTGATAGAAGTCCAAATACCACGTATACAGTTCCGGCTTTTGCCCGCTTTGGCTGGGGTTGGCTGTCGAGAGCTTCAGCTTCACGTTCCTCCACTCCTCACCTGTTCCCTGGAACACATTTGCTTTGTAACCGATCTGTACGGGCGACTTGGTGTTCATGGCCCTGAGATCATACATCGGTGTCCAGCCGGCTTGCCCGACAATGTACTTTACTTCGATGTCGGCCTGGGTTGCTGCATCGGCGGAGACATTGATCAGGATCTCTCCTGTGTTCCGTGAATACAATTCGTTCTGTTCGTTGATCTGCTTGTTTATCTTGACGATCCGGGCGTTGATCCGTTTGATTTTGTCATCCTGCTTCATCCGTGACGTGACGATCTCGCTGAGGCGGGAGCGGTAGAAGTCCGCCATCCCTTTCAACTCAGCTACGGTAATGTTCTGATTGTTACCGCCGATCCGCTGGTTGCTCAACAGCATGGCTTCTTCTTTATTGAGGATCTCTTTCTGAGATTGTTCGAGCAACAGTTGCTTTTGATAGAAGTCGACCGAGTCCCTTAATACTTTCAATCCTTTAGGAGTATTGAGCTCGTCGAGATAATTCTGCCTATGCGTTACTCCGAGTATTATGAAGCTTCCTTTTCCGGATGCCTGTACGCTTTCAGTATCCATCGATGCGGCAAGGCCCGTGAGCACGAGCGTTGTCTTGCCGGCTTCGAGCCTGGTCTTCACTTCTCTTGTCACCTGCGCCCTGCTAAGGAATACGGTTACACCTGATATCTTCGAGTCGACTGGCTTCTCCGCTTGCCCGAACACAAACTCCACGCTCAACAACAGCACACCAACAATAATGGACTTGATTTTCATAAAGGGTAAGTTTACTTTTTTATTTGAGGGATAGATGTGTAGTGGCCGGTGTTTCCACAATACGTAATGCGAAATTAGGGGTTAATTCTAAATTTGCGGCCATGGATTCAACATACAAGTATCATACCCTTCTAAATTTCGCGCGTTCGGTGTTTCAAAAAATGGGAAGCTCGACAGAACAGGCGCAACTGGCGGCAGAAGTGCTGTTGCGGGCCGACCTTCGCGGCATCGATTCACATGGCGTTGCGAGATTGAGCGGGTATGTGCGACTGTGGGAAGTTAAACGAGTGAATGCAAATCCTATTATACGTATCGTCCACGAATCGCCGAGCACCGCGGTTGTCGACGGTGATAGCGGCCTCGGTTTGGTGGTTGCTCCACGCGCGATGGAGATAGCAATCGAGAAGGCGAATAAGTGCGGTACCGGGTGGGTGGCTGTGAAAAATTCAAATCATTTCGGCATTGCGGCACAACATGCTATGATGGCCCTCGATCACGATATGATCGGAATAGCGATGACCAACGCAAGCCCCCTCGTTGCACCGACGTTTTCAGTCGAAAGGTTGCTGGGAACCAACCCGATCTGCGTTGCAATCCCTGCAGGCAAACAACCGGCATTCGTTGCCGACTTTGCTACGACAACTGCTGCAAACGGCAAGCTCGAGATCCTACAAAGAAAGGGCGCCGAAGCTCCTTCGGGCTGGATACAAAAAAAGAACGGCGAGTCGTCGCTCAATCCTCATGAATTGAAAGAAGGCGGTGCATTGCTTCCACTCGGCGGGGATCGCGATCACGGAAGTCATAAAGGTTTTTGCCTCGGCGCCTGGGTCGATATTTTCTCCGCGGTTCTCAGCGGCGCCAACTATGGTCCCTGGGTGCCCCCGTTTGTAAGCTTCCTCGCTCCTCCCGCCGACCCTGTCGGCGACGGCATCGGTCACTTTTTCGGAGCCATGCGTGTGGACGCATTCAGGCCGGCATCGGATTTCAAAAATCACATGGATAATTGGATCACCAGGTTTCGCTCCGCCAAAAACATCGAAGGTCAGCCTGCTGTCGTAATACCGGGCGATCCCGAACGTGAGTTCGAAGCAGTAAGATTGAACGATGGGATCCCGGTGAATGAAAAAGTAGTGGAGGATCTTAAGGAGCTCGCTTCGAAGCTGGAGCTTCAGCTAGAGTGATCGAGGCAAAGATCAAAATCCGATCCCGCCCGCTGTAATATAAACGCGGAGTACCCACGGTGACGCAAAAGACGACGTAGCCTTGTTGTAGATAACATCGTACAATGCCACCGCGTTGATGGCCACCCTGGACCCGATGGGTTGAGTGAACCCGATGCCGATCGGCAGACGATTACGCCAAAGCCTCGACGTGTTGTCGAACGTGGGAACGTTGATCATTTGAAATTCACCATAACCGAAGAGCTTACCGAACCGATACTGCGTGAACGGGGCTAGTCCATACTGATCGAGAGAAGTTTTCAGTTGCGGAAACCGGTAGGTCTGGTAGGTCAGCTGAATGCCACCCGACCACGGCATGGTGATCCGGTAGCCAACCAATGGACTCACAGAAATATAGTTGTACCGATAGCTGTTGTACGGGTGTATTCCGGAGCTGAAGCTACCTCCACCACCGAAGAAAAATCTTTCCGATGGAGGCAAATGTGCTGCGCTGTTAGGCGAAGTTGCCTGGCGTTGTTGTTGAGCAAATGTTGTAACCGAGACCGCGCAAATCAGGAAAAGTAACGGGACGGCCTTCATAGGGTGGATTTAGTCTTCCTCGACAATAACGAAGACGTCCTCTGATTCCTTGCGCATGAGGTACTTTTCGCGGGCAAATTTCTCCAGGAGCTCGCGGTTGGTCATCAGCTCGTTCCGGTCTTTCACTACCTCGATGATCTTCTGATTGTAATACTCCTTCTCGTCATCGAGCTCACCGAGCTTCGAAGCCATTTTGAAGCGGGTAATAAGATCGTTGGAGTCCAGGAAGGTCATCCAGACCAGGAACAGGATACTGCACACGACGTAGAAGTTCCGGAGGGCCGGGGGAAGTTTCTTGAGCATAGTTTAAAAAATGGTAGAGCTAAGATAGGGATTTTTTTGGATTGAAAAACTCTCAGATGCCAACGCCAACAAGCACGTACATAAAGTTAAAGGCAGAAAAAGGATGTATGTCTTTGCCGACAAATCCGCTATTGATCTCATACCTGAATTCTCCAAACAGACGGAACCGGCTGACTATCGCTTTATCGTATCCTACTCCCAGCGTTATGCCGGCAGGATTTCGATAGCCATTTTTCACGTTGTCTTCGGAAGAGTGAACGGCGGACCCGGTACGAGTCGTACGAATAGTCGTGAATCTTACATCCTTCTTTTGGAATATGCCTTGCCATGCGGCAAGGCGCACAAAAAGGGAATTTTTGGGACTTCCGAAATTGTATCTGACCGAAAGCGGAATTTTAAAATAACGCACCTTTAATGTCATGTCATCCTGTTGAGTTTGAACACTGGAGGTGACGAAGGTTGATGCGCGGTAAGTACTCCTTACAGGTTGAAGTCCCAGTGACACCACAATCCTATCGGTAAGTCTTGGCGCTGTAAATTCAACGTCAAATTGCCAGACAGTGGCAACGTCGCCTTTGAACTTATAACCGGGTAGTGTATCCAGCGTGAGGACAGATTTATATAAACCAACAGCCAGCGAGGCACCTATGCTTACAAATGGCCTGAAATTTTTCACCTCTACATAGTCGTTTTTACACTTGTTGTAGTCGCCTATTAATTCCGAGATCTGATTCCGGGAGAACAGGACGGCGTTAGCGTTGAGTCCGCAATCCGATGCTATCAAATTATTCAGGGCCTGTACATAACTGACGTCGGCCGCAAAAACTGGCCGGCGCTCACCGTAAATGGTCTTAGTTACGATGCTATCGGGTTTACGCTGAAGCACCGTGAGTTGGTTGTCTTTTAAAAGTAAATATGTCTGATTTGTATAGTAGAGATCGATCGCGCCTTTCTGAAGCACTAACGCAAAAATTTTCTTCGGAACTTCGATTGTTCCGAGGTCTATAGCTTCATATTTCTTGTCGCCAAGGAAGCCATAAGCAATTGCTTCTCCTGGCGCGTAGGTAATTGCCTTATCCTTTTTACCCGGTTTGAAGATGCCGGCCTCCGCATTATGCTTGCTCCTGAATGCAACTAATCCTTTTACTGTATCTCGGTCCTTGATGATATAACCAGGTCGAAAGTCTTTCTGAGCAAAAACAGAAGAGACGCATAAAAGGAGGCATGCGAGCGGGAGGAATTTTTGAATCATACCCGTGGGTGTCAAATGCCAATACCAATAAACGCCGACAAAAAGTTGAAAGACGCACGCGCGGTACGATCCAAACCGATAATTCCGCTGTTGACCTCATACCTCAGTTCTCCAAACACGCGCATCCTGCCAATTATTTTTTGATCATATCCGAATCCCAGGAGTACCCCGGAAGGGTTGCGATATCCATTGAGCACTGGCCTTTCGCCGGTCGTATCCACACCACCTACACGTGACGTCCTGAACGTAGTGAATTGTGCGCTCTGGAGTTTACCTTGCCATGCACCTGCTCTGACGAAGAAAGAGTAGCCCGGGTTTCCGAAGTTATATTTCACGGAAATGGGGATCTTAAGATAACGAACGGCTAAAGTTAGATCGTCCTCAATGTGCTCCACGGTTGACGTGTGGGATGCGAATCCCGTGTAGGTCGTCTTGATAGGTTGAAATCCCACTGTTATTCCAATCCTATCCAACACTCTTGGAAACTTAAGCTCAACATTGAATTCACGAACAGGTGACAGGTCGCCTTTGAATGTAGTGCCGGGCAAGCTGTCCATTTTCATGCTGCTGGAAGAATACGCCGCGAAGGCAACCGACGCACCAACCCGTAACCATGGTTGTGTATTTTTCACTTCTACAAAGTCGCCCTTACATCGGTTGTAATCACCAATTAGTCTTGAGATCTGCCGGCGTGAATACTGTAGTTGTGCAGCTGATAGTCCGCAATCTGATGTCAATGCAGTCAGCACACCCCTGAATCTGAAATCGCGTGCATAAAGCTCCTCCTTGTCTTTAAGCTTATACTTGTTCGTCTTACCCCTAACAATGACATCTTCCCGGCGTTCAAGCACGGTGCGCCCGTTATCCTTCAGCAAGAGGTATTTTTCTTTTGAATAGTACAAATCGATCTTTCCGTTCTGCAGTACCAAACCAAAAACTTTCTCCGGTTTATCAGGTGTGCCCAGGTCGATAACTTCATACTTCTTGTCGCCGAAAACACCATAAGCGCTTATGTCATCTATCCCGTACCTGGTGGATTTTTTTCGTCTGCCGGGTTTAAAAGTGGCTGACTCAGAATAGTTCTTGTTGTTGTACCGGACAAGACCCTTGAGCGTGTCTCCGCCTTTCACAATGTATCCCTCACGAAAATCCGGCTGTCCGAAAGAGGATGAATAAATAAACATTGAGCACGCAAACCAAATGAGTGGCCGTAGAGTCATGTGAGGGGAGATTTACTCTTGAGTACTATGTCAAATATCGGTCGTTATCGGGCTTTCTCCAATATCAATGTCACCTTATTAAAATCCGCTGCTGCATTGATCACCTTCCTGAAATCCTCATACTTCTCCAACGGGCAATATATCTCTTTATAAAATTCCGAGATCATAAGCTCCAATACGTCGCCCTTGATCACATAATCCGACTTAAATAAATACGGGTTCCCTTCGCCCGGGCTGAAAGCAAAATCCATCTTCAGCTGATCGGCATTCTTCACGGTGTAGCCGGCCGGTATGTGTATGCGGATCACCCGGTCGTAGTTCCGGTTGTTGTCGTTCTCCACACTCATTGTGCGCTGCTCGTCGCGATACATTTCGGTCTGGGGTCCGATTATGAGTCCGACCTTGAAGAGCACTCTCGGTCCTGCTTTTTCAATAAAAGTCGACGTTTTAAACTCACCTGACATCTCGAACCAATCCAAATCGGGTTTTTGTATGGGCCGGGCCGACCACTTGCCCAGCTGCGCGTCCGGAGCCGTTTGCTTGATCAGCTCCTCCACCATTTGCTTCTTTTTTTCTTCGTTCAACATCTCATAAAACGATGCGAAATAGTCCGCTGTGTAGCCCACGAAAGATCTCCGTTGAGCAATTGAATTCGACTCGAGTCCTTCATCGAACATCACGTCGATGTCGAGGTTGTCCTGGTTGGCGAGGTAGCTGGCTGCCGGGATCTCTTTGATTGTACCGAGAGCCGACTTCACTTCGCCCAGCTCGAACGGTTCGATGAACAATCCCTTCTGCGATGTGAACTGCCCCGGAACGAG
Source organism: Cyclobacteriaceae bacterium (assembly GCA_035318625.1). Taxonomy (GTDB): domain Bacteria; phylum Bacteroidota; class Bacteroidia; order Cytophagales; family Cyclobacteriaceae; genus ELB16-189. The sequence continues at coordinate 1,094,242 of DATHEL010000004.1, read as the reverse complement.
GGGATATCGCGTGGGATAATACGGAGCCAGGAAACCTTTCGTCTCCGGGAAGTACAACATGTAGTCGTCGAGATACGACCATGTGTCGAAATCGCCATCGAACCTGAGACTCTCACGGCTGCATGTTATCACCGGTTGAACTTTAATGCCCATGTGGTCGAACACCGACACGTACAACTTGGTGATACCTTCCTTCGACGCGACCCTGTTCTTAAGAATCAATTCTGGCGCCGAAAGTGCCTCACCGCCGCCCTCGGAATTGATGTTGACGGTGACCTTGATCAATGCCTCCATTTTTTTAATACGGTCAGCGGTCTTCAATGACTTGTCGATCTTCGCGTTGGCAACGAATTTCTCGACAGCCTTCTGATCTCCCTTACTCAGCTTGGTAAGGATCTCGTAGAACCGTTTCGCCGCGTCTTCCCACGTGTACAGCCTGGCACGTGAACGGGCGGTGTTGTATGCCAGCTTGAACTCGATCCTCTGGCGATTGGCTGCGTGATTCGAGAACGGCTCTTCTTTTATGGCCGGAAGACCGGCGGCGCTCACCTCATAAACGTTCATCGTCGTATCGGGCAGCTTATTGACTTCGGGGAGGCCATTATAACTTTTGAAATCGAACTTGAGGTGACGCGGACTGGAGAGCTTCATGGACGAGCTTTTCGAAGGGACATCGAACTGGAGAAACTCCCGGTTGAACATATCGGCCGTCATCTTGCGGGTATAGAAATACTCCACTTCGCTGCCGATCTCGACGCCTTCCATCGCAAATATCCTGTAGGCGTTCCCACTCTCTTCCTCTTTCATTTCCTTCAGGTTGGTCTCATCGAAATACACAGCCTTGCCCTGACGGTTGATGGCCCGCGCCTTCAGGGTTTTCAGGTTCAGGGTGCTGTTCATCGAAATGAAGATCCTGTTGTGTTTCTTGATGGATTCGTTGCTGTTGACGTAGATGATCTTGTGATGGGTAGCGTACATCACGAACTCGTCGTTCTCGAAAGTGTACTCATACTGTACGTGGCTTTTCAACATCAGCTCCGGCAGCTTCTCTTCCTCAGCGGAAAGACTGAATCTGCTCCGCTGACCGTCCCACTCATACTGACCCGCCACGGCAACAATACCGGGCTTCGCTCCCATTGCTCCGTATGCGATCGATACGAAAGCAATCACTAACGCTTTCACGATTCTCATTCTATTTTTTCTTAAGTACAATCGATTCCTTGTATGCCTCACTCAGATGTTTGACTGCCTGGTTCCACGCCGGGTATTGATCGGGGTTCATCATTAGCTTATTCATCTTAAGGGTTTTCTTGTAAACGACCTTGCCGGGAAGGTTCTTGTAGGTAATGTTAAAACCCAGCTGGTCTCCTTCCCATGAAGCGTCCGGGGGAAGATACTCCACCTTGACGTCGTCGGGGACCTGCAACTCCACGATCTCCTCGCCGATATATTTGTATTCGGACTCACGAGGTGTTTTTCTTTCTGCTTTTATCGATGCGTTGTAATAATCCTTGGTAAGATTAAGGTTCACATAAGTTTCATCACCGATCACCTGGAAGTAATCGCCAATGTCGAACTCGTACTTGATGGTTGTCGGCAGGTCCTGGTTCTCGATGCCTGCGATGTCGTATTTGTGAAGATTGAATTTGTTGCTCCCCTTCGTGACCAGTTTCATGACTCCATTCCTCACTTCCTCGGGGTTGGCACGGTCGAGCTCATAACCACCGAAGATCTTGGAGTAACCGTTGTACAAGGATTTACCGGAGCCCGTGAGCTTGTTGCCGTCGATCTTCACCTTCACAGAGTCCACCAGCAGGTTCTCTTCGGGACTGATCTCGGGAACGGTCTTCACCTCGTATTTATCCGGGCCCAGACTGATGAACGCTTCTTTTCCCTGGATCATTGACGAAGGCAGTCCCACCCTGGTGTAGCTGCCGGTGCCGTCGAGGAAGATGTAGTTTCCTTCCAGAGTGATGTAGGTTGCAATCATGTGGTTGTCGACGATCGGCGTCGGGAATTCGGTGTACTTGTAAGGCAGGTCGCGCGTGCCGATCCAGGTGTGATACACATTGGTCAGTCCGGCCATCCGCGACATATTCACGATCAGGTTAGCCATATCCTTGCAATCGCCGTAACGTTTCTCGCAGACATAGCTTCCCGAGTGAGGGATGAGGCCGCGCATGCCTTGCTCGAATGCTATATACTTGATGTTATCCTGTACCCAATAGAAGACATTTTTCACGATCTCGGCTTCGCCCTTGCTTTTGGCTTTGATGTCTGCAACGATACCCTGTAATTCCGCCGACGGTGTCTTGTTGAGGTCCTTCACGAAACCATAATACCAGCTGTGCAGGTCGGTAAGATCGGAGAGCACGCGCGTTGTTCCTTTTTTGGTCGTGTACGACTTCACGTGACATTCCACGTATGGAGAAAAGTAAGACAGCGCCGGACTGTTGGGATCGAAATCGATAGCCGGAAGGTCTTTCGCCGTCCATTGGTAATAAACGAAACCACCTTTCTCCGTTCTCTGGAATGAGATCCGGTTCTCCTTATCGTTAAGCACTTTATAAGATATCTCGATGCCTTTCGACGCTTTGATGGTGTACTGCGACAGTGCGTGTGCCAGGTTGCTCTGCATCAGGTATCCCGAAATAAAGTACAGGTTCTTTACATTCTCCCGGTACTGAAGCAGTGTCCTGCTCTGTGTGGCGACCGCCGGGAAATCGAAAGAATAATAATAAGAGTCGTCAAAGAAGACACCCTCGGAGCGGCTGTCGTTCTTCTTGAAGCTGGTCACACTCATTTCTTTATATCGGCTCTTGTCCCACACGAGGGTTTTCGCCTTGATGTCGGCGACCTCACGGAAGCTCGAACCATAAATACGTTTGTCGGAGTATACGTCCGACTGTTCCTTGAGGTGCAGCATGTCCTGGGTGAGATCGCTCCACGCCTTGATCGAATCTCCTTCGAGAATGAGGTTCAAAACTTCCGACCTCTCGACATAAACAGCCGGTTCACCGGGAAACTTCTCGCTGAGCTTCTTCCAGACGTCAGAGCCCTGGCCGTATGCTGTTCCAAGGCTGACTGCCATCAACATAAAAAACAACTTTCTCACGGAAAACACGGAAAGCACGGAAAAATGCAGGAGCTCTTTAAACAGCGTTCCGTGTTTTCCGTGAGAAAAAAACAACTTCACATTCATTGATCTCATCTGCGTTTCGTTGACTTGACTCCTACTTCATCGGAAGCTCGTTGTAGTAAAATATCTCTTTTGTCTTTACTCCGTTCGAGTACAAAGTTGTTACTCCGCTCTTCTTTCCCAGTTTGTATTCCGACGTCAGTAGCGGCATGCCATTTTCCTTAAAAAACTCCAACTTCCCTTCCAACACATCGAGGTGATACGGCGCCTTTCTGCAGATCTTGCCATTCGAATAATAATCGGTCGAGAGGCCTTCGTTGTTCCCTTCTTTGTAGTTGTATTCCAGGCACAGCTTCCCATCGGGAAACCACATTCGTTTTGTGCCTGTGATCACACAGTGTTCATATTTTTCCTCGAGCGCCTTCGCGCCATTCGGATAATACGCGACGATCTCCATGTCAGGCCGGTTAGCGACCCATTCCCCGAACTGACCGTTTTTACCAACGGCCCGGAACGCTATCAATTGATCGTCATCAAACATTTTTTCCACAATTAGATCTTTGTTGGGAGCAAAGTATTTGAGCAGTCCGTGTCTTTTATCGTTGCGATACTCCGCGATGAAGTACACGCCACCGGACTCGTAATAATTCACCAGGGTGCTATCCCTCGCGCCGTTGATATACGGCACCTCCATCGAACGCGACCCGTTAACATTCATGTATGTCCAGATACCTGTAGGCTCACCAGCCTTGTAATGACCCGTTGCCTCTATATTCCCATACTCGTCGTAGGCCTTGTAGGCGCCAGTCACCCGTCCGCCGACGTAAGAAAACTGTGCATAAGGTTTGCCATCGGGGTACGATCGTTCCAATTCGCCGTTCAACAATCCGCACAAGCTGTTGTATTTGGCCATGGGCGAACCATTCCCATACTTTAGAATGACGGCTTGCTCCCGGATATTGATATCCGTGGAAAACGTTGTCTGCTCAGGATTGAAACTGCTTTGGAAAACACGGTTGTCGCTGGCGTAAAAATATTTCGTTGCGACCTTGCCTTCAACCGAATAAACAAATACCGAGTCGACTGTCTCATCATTGATGTAGTAGGTGTCCTCCATCACCGTTCCATCGGCGTGGTATGAGAGCCATTGTTGCTGCCATTTATTGGCAGAGTACCATCCTTCCCGTTGCTTTACACCGGTGCTGTAGAACTCCTCCGCATACCCTTCCCGTTCCCCCGCTTTGTACGTGGAGACGATCTTCCGCTTTCCATTGGTGAAAAATTCTTCCTGGAGGCCATCGAATTTTCCGTCTGCATAGTTGAATGTTGCCTGGACCATTCCCGCCCTGTGGTACTGCAGCCACTTGCCGTCTCTCACCCCTTTCCTGAACTTCCCTTCCGAAAGCAGCTGGCCACCCGGGTAATGATGTTTCACGTCAAAATTCCCGTCGGGTGACCCGCCCTTCCACAGCTCGTTACCGCTCTTGTCGTAACTGATCATCTGGGTGATCATTCCATTGCTGTATACAGATCTGTAATCGAGTGTGCCGTCGTGGTAGAAAACATTTTCCTGGTCGAGCTTGCCGGTGTTGTCATAGAACCGGCGCTCGGTTTGTTCACCGTACCGGTTATAGTACAGCCATTCGCCCACCGGCAGATCGTTCACGTTGTTGCCTTTGTACGATAGCTTTCCGTTGTCGTGATAGCCTTCGGAGATCCCGTTTGTTTTTCCCTCTGTGTAGTCTTCCTTGTCCTTCAGTTTTCCATTGCTCCAGAACGTTTCAGTGATGCCGTGACGTTCGCCGTGCCTGTATTGTGTCTTTCCTTTCACCGAACCAAATACGTCGTAGTCGATCCAGGCGCCTGAAAGAGTCCCGTCTGCGTATTCAAAGTCGGATTTCACGGCGCCGGTTTCGAAGAACGTCTGTCCCTTCCCGTATTTCTTTCCATCCTTGTGTGTCCGTCGCTCGCTGACGCTGCCACACGGGTAATAAAAGGTGATATCGCCTTCAACCTCTTTGTTCTTCAGAAAATAGTGAACCTCTTTGCTTCCGTTGGGATACCACGTAGTCACCTCGCCGGTATCCAGGTTTTCCGTGGTGGTAGGAGCGCCTGTATTTGTATAATACTTCCATTCTCCTTTTTTAGCGCCGTTCTCGTAAGCACCCTCGGCGATTTTTTCACTGTTGCTGCTGAAGTAGATCCACTTGCCGTGCTCCTTGCCATTTGAAAAGCCGCCCACACCCGACACCAGGTTGTTCTCGCCATACTCCGCATGAGTCCTCTCTCCGAGGCCTAACGACGCGGGTATGCGTATATCATCACGGTCTCTTTCCAGGGCTTCATTGACCACCGTGAAGAATTTCTCCCGTGTCTTTTCATTTTTTGCATTCCATTTCTTCACTGCCTCTATCGGTGATGACGCCGTGATGTGATAGAGGAAGGGCTCCATCATTTTCCGGTCACGTAATGTCTCGAATACAGGAAGATAGAACTTCACCCAGGGGTCATCCACGTCGGTTGCTACTGTGTTCAGTTGTTTGACAAGCATTTCGAATTGCTTTACGATGGCAGCGTCGACGGGGACTTCCGTTTTAAACTTCTTATCCATCGCAACCTTCGATCTGATGATCTGGTCGAGCTTTTCAAATCCATTGGGAATTCCGGCGGCTCTTTCTTTCGCTGCACCTTCGCTCTCCGCCTGGTTGCTGCATATGTTTTCAAGCAGCGAAAGTTTCACGTTATCTGTATTCTGCAACGTCAGGTAAATGCCATATGAAAGTATCGCGTGTGTCTTATGGCCTGTCCACATGGAAATTGCTCCGAGATTCAAGTGAACATTGGAGCTATACGGTGAGATCTCCAGGACGTCGTAATAGGCTTTGATCGCGTTGACGTAGTCGAGCTTATTGTGATAACTGGTGGCCAGCTGGTAGCGAAGCTGAACGTCGAAAGGATAGTCCTTAAGGGCTGCCCGTAGAAAGCTTATCGCATTATCGTATTCCTTTTTACTCTCGAGCGCCGTTGCCTTCACGCCGAGCAGTGTCGAACGAAACCGGGTGGCGCGTTTCAATACCCGGTCTGCAACCGCTGTCGCTTCATCATACTGCTTGTTGGAGTTGTAGATTTCCGCCAGGCGAACCTGCCCCTGAACGTAATTGGTGTCCCGCCTGGGAATTGTCAGTAGCTCTTTGATCGCCAGGTCGTGTTTACCGGAGTCTTCCAGTACAGAAACCCTTTGAAGGACCTCTCCTGAGTTGATGAACGGAAGTTGTTGAGCGATCAACGGCGACGTCAATACGGTCGTCAAAACCATCAATAAAACGGGGCGCATCAGAGAAAGGTACCGATGATTTCGATAATAAAAAACCCCGCCAAACAGCGCTTGGACCATTGATCCATGCGAAGTATGGCGGGGCTGCAGGCCCTTTTTTTAGAAGTTAACTCCGGGAAAATACGCGATATCCGCCAGCTCCTCTTCAATCCGTATCAGCTGATTATACTTCGCCATACGGTCGGAACGCGATGCCGATCCGGTCTTGATCTGACCTGTGTTCAACGCAACTGCAAGGTCTGCGATCGTGCTGTCTTCGGTCTCACCACTGCGGTGCGACATGATGCTCTTGTAGCCGTTGCGCTTCGCAAGGTTGACGGCGTTGATAGTCTCTGTCAGCGTGCCGATCTGGTTTACCTTCACCAGGATCGAGTTGGCGACACCCAAGTCAATACCTTTCTGGAGGAAATCGACATTGGTAACGAAAAGGTCGTCCCCAACCAGCTGAAGCTTGTCCCCGATCTTGTCGGTGAGTTTCTTCCATCCGTCCCAATCGTCTTCTCCCATTCCGTCTTCGATGCTGATGATGGGATACTTCTTCGCCCACTTTGCCCAGTAGTCCACCATTTCGTCAGACTTCAGCTTCTTGCCGTCCGATTTCTTGAAGGTATAGATCTTTGTTTTTGAATCGTAGAATTCAGACGCCGCGGCATCCATGGCGATGAAAACATCTTCACCGGGTTTGAAGCCGGCCTTTTCGATTGCTTTCAATACCACTTCGATCGCCGCCTCGTTCGACTTGATGTTGGGGGCAAAGCCACCTTCATCGCCCACGTTGGTAGACAATCCCTGGTCATGGAGAACTTTCTTCAGGGTATGAAATATCTCTGTTCCCATACGAAGGGCGTCGGAGAACGTATCTGCCTTCACGGGCATGACCATGAATTCCTGGTAGTCGATAGAGTTGTCCGCATGACTTCCACCGTTGAGGATGTTCATCATAGGAACCGGAAGGGTATTGGCATTCACTCCGCCGATGTAGCGGAACAGCGACTGTCCGGCTTCCATGGCGGCAGCTTTCGCAACAGCGAGGGAAGTACCGAGAATAGCATTCGCGCCGAGCTTGCCTTTGTTGTTGGTCCCGTCGAGCTCCACCATGATCATGTCGACCACGTTTTGATCGAACACAGACTGACCTACGATTGCCGAAGCGATCTTGGAGTTCACGTTATCGACAGCCTTCAGCACACCTTTACCGACGTACTTCTTTTTGTCACCATCACGCAATTCTACTGCTTCATGAGTGCCGGTGGATGCACCGGAAGGAACGGCAGCACGGCCGAACGCCCCGTTTTCAGTAATGACATCTACTTCTACGGTTGGGTTTCCACGGCTGTCAAGAATTTGGCGGGCGTGAATGGATTCAATTAAGGACATAAAACGATTTTATAATTATGATTATAGTTTGGTCAGTTTTGAGAGCGGATCATTTCGATGAACTGGTCGAAGAGGTATCTCGAATCATGGGGCCCGGGACTTGCTTCGGGGTGATACTGTACCGAGAACGCCTTCTTGTTCTTCAGTCTGATCCCCATGATCGTGTTGTCGTTCAGGTGGCGGTGTGTGATCTCCACATCGGGATGTTTTTCGATTCCATCGTTGCTTACGGCGAAGCCGTGATTCTGCGACGTCATCTCACCCAGGCCTGTCACCAGGTTCTTCACCGGGTGGTTGAGCCCGCGATGTCCGTGGTGCATTTTGTAGGTCGTCAGGCCTGCCGCCAAAGCAAGCAGCTGATTGCCGAGACAGATACCAAACAGCGGCTGCTTGTCGCGGTCGACGATCTCCTTGACCGTTTTCACGGCATAGGGCATCACTGAGGGGTCGCCGGGGCCGTTGGATATAAAATAGCCGTGGGGATTCCACTTCTCCATCTCCGCGAAGCTGGTCTTGGCAGGGAACACCTGCACATAGCAGTCGCGTTCCGAGAGGTTCTTGAGAATATTTGTCTTGATACCCAGGTCGAGGGCTGCCACGCGGTATTTGGCGGAAGCGTCTCCGTAGAAATAGGATTTCGGGGTGCTTACCACCGACGACAGCTCGAGGCCGTCCATCGAGGGCACTTTCTTCAGCTCCGCTTTCATCTGGTCGGGTGTGAGCACCGAGGAGATGAGGGCGTTCATGGCACCTTTGCTGCGGATGTAGCGCACCAGCATGCGGGTATCCAGGCCGGAAATGCCTACCACATTGTGCCTCTCCAGGTACTGCTGAAGGCTTTCACGGGCTGTCAGGCGGCTGAATTCGTCTGAGAATTCGTTGACGACGATGCCGGCGATCTGGGGCCTGACAGACTCCTGTTCCTCGTTTACAGTGCCGTAGTTCCCGATGTGGGCCGTGGTATTCACGATGATCTGTCCGTAGTAAGAGGGATCTGTGTAGATCTCCTGGTAGCCGGTCATGCCTGTGTTGAAGCATATTTCGCCACCAGTGGTCCCTCTCTTTCCTATGGGCTTGCCTTCGACCAGCAAGCCGTCTTCAAGAAGAAGATAAGCCGTTTCTTTCAATGTTGTTCAGTGGTTGGTTTGGCAAAAGTAACTAAACAAAAAAGGGATTGAACGATGTTCAATCCCTTTTCTATATCGGTGAAGCCTTTCACTATTTGCTTTTGGTCTTGGCGGGCTTCTCTTTCTTTTCAGATTTCCCTGCTGCCTTGGCTTTGGGCTCCTTTGCGGGTTTTTCCGCTGCGGGCGCTTCTCCTTCGGACTCGTCTCCTTTTTTGCCTTTGCTGCGGCTTCTGCGGGTCTTGCCTTTCTTCTCTTCGCCGCCCTTCTTGTAGATGTCGTTGAAATCGACAAGCTCCATGAGGCACATTTCGGCGTTGTCGCCCAGACGGGTGTCGCCCAGCTTAATGATGCGGGTGTATCCACCGGGCCTGTCGCCAATGCGGCTTGCTACTTCGTCGAAAAGCCTGCTTACAGACTCCTTGTTCTGAAGGTAAGACATAACAGTCCTGCGCGAGTGCATGGTGTTAGCCTTCGCCTTCGTAATAAGGGGCTCAACGTATTTCCTCAGTGATTTCGCCTTTGCCACCGTGGTCGTGATCCTTTTGGCAAGGATCAGTGACGATGCCATGTTTGACATCAGCGCATCGCGGTGTGCTTTAGTTCGGCTAAGGTGATTGACTTTCTTACCGTGTCTCATTAGTCTTCTTCCAGTTTATATTTCGCGAGATCCATACCGAAGGTAAGGTTCTTCTCAGCTACGAGTTGTTCGAGTTCTGCGAGCGATTTCTTTCCGAAGTTGCGGAACTTCATCATATCGGAAATTTCCAGTTGTACGAGGTCTCCCAGCGTTTTTACATCGGCTGCTTTGAGGCAGTTGTAAGCGCGCACGGAGAGATCCAGGTCGTGGAGGGGTGTCTTGAGGAGCTTGCGCATGTGCAGCATCTCTTCGTCCACCTGTTCGATCTCGCTGTCTTTGCCGGTTTCGAGCTCGATCGACTTGTCGGAGAACAGGCGGAAGTGCTGGATCAGGATGAATGCAGCGCCTTCGAGGGCCTTCTCGGGATGGATAGAACCATCTGTTTCGATGTCGACCAGGAGTTTTTCGTAGTCGGTCTTTTGTTCAACGCGGGTGTTCTCGACGCTGAACTTCACATTCTTGATAGGTGTGAAGATGGCATCGATCGGAATGAATCCGAAAACCTGTTCGTTGGGTTTATTTTCTTCTGCAGGAAGATAGCCTCTTCCTTTGTCGATCGTGAGCTCGATCTCGAAATGTGCAGCCTCATCGAGGTTACAAATCACGTGATCGGGATTGAGTATTTCGAAAGCAGATGTGAACTTGGCGACGTCGCCGGCTTTGAACTGCTTTTGCTTCTTGATGCTTACTGTGATCTTACTGTCGAAGTTCTCGGAGGTCTTACGGAAACGAACCTGCTTGAGGTTGAGGATGATCTCCGCTACATCTTCTACTACTCCTTCGATGGTTGAAAATTCGTGCAACACGCCAGGTACTTTGATACCAGTGATCGCGTAGCCTTCGAGTGAAGACAGCAGGATCCGGCGCAGTGCATTACCAATCGTTACTCCATACCCTTTTTCCAAAGGTTTGAATGTGAACAATCCGTGAAAATCATCGGATTTTTCCATCACCACCTTCTCCGGCATTTGAAACGCTAATATTGACATAAATTTAACTTGTTTAAGTGATAGTGACCTACTGCTGAACGGCTAGGCTTCAAACCGTTCCCAGTTACTCACCGAATTACTTAGAGTACAATTCGACGATCAACTGTTCGTTGATGTTCTCGGGTATATCTGTTCGTGGGGGCAGGTTTACAAGCTTGCCCAACATTTCAGAACCATCCCATTCCAGCCAGTTGTACTTTTTTGCTCCACCAATAGACAAGCTGGTGGTGATTGCTTCGATCGATTTCGATTTTTCACGAACGCCGATCACATCTCCGGCCTTGAGAGTGAATGAAGGAATATTTACGACGTCACCGTTTACAGTGATGTGCTTATGAACAACGAGTTGACGGGCCCCGCGGCGCGTAGGGGCGATACCCAGGCGATACACGGTGTTGTCGAGGCGGGCCTCCAGCATTTGCAGGAGCAATTCACCTGTTACACCTTTCTTGCGCGAAGCCTTGTCGAAAATGTTGGCAAACTGTCTTTCAAGAACACCATAGATATACTTGGCTTTCTGCTTCTCGGCGAGCTGGATGGCATATTCCGACAGCTTGCGTTTTTTGCCTTTGCCATGCATCCCGGGAGGATAGTTCTTCTTTTGGAAGGCCTTGCTTTCGCCAAGGATCGGCTCGTTGAACCTTCTGGAGATTCTGGCTTTAGGACCTGTGTATCTTGCCATTTCTATTTACGATTTTCGATATACGATGTACAAATTCAAACTTTAAACACGGCGTGATTTAGGAGGACGGCAGCCATTGTGGGGCAGCGGAGTCACGTCCTTAATCGTGGTAACTTCGATACCGGCACCCTGGATAGTACGGATGGCCGATTCGCGACCTGCGCCGGGACCTTTCACAAACACTTCAACTTTGCGAAGACCTAATTCGAAGGCTTTCGAAGCACACTCCTGCGCGGCAGTCTGAGCAGCATAAGGGGTGTTCTTTTTGGAACCCTTGAAGCCCATCTTTCCTGCAGAAGCCCACGTAATCACCTGACCGGTTGAATTCGTCATGGAGATCGTGATGTTGTTGAACGTAGCTTTGATGTGAGCCTGGCCAATGGCCTCGACCACTACTACGCGCTTCTTGCTTTTGTCTTTCTTCTTCTCTACCGGTGCATTACTAGTTGCCATACCTTCTTTGTTGTTATTTGTTCGTTGCTCGCGTGTGTTCCACGCTAACTATTAACCCTTCGTTGCTTTCTTCTTGTTTGCCACTGTCTTACGCTTGCCCTTACGGGTACGAGCGTTGTTCTTGGTGGTTTGTCCACGCACGGGAAGGCCCTTGCGATGACGGAGGCCACGGTAAGAACCGATATCCATCAGGCGTTTGATGCTCAACTGGATCTCCGAGCGAAGCAGACCTTCGATCTTGAACTGTTCGGAGATGATGGCACGGACGGCGTTCGACTCTTCGTCGTTCCAGTCCTTTACCTTTTTGTTCAAATCGACATTAGCCTTTCCCAGGATCTGTTGTGCAGACCTGCGACCAATACCGAAGATGTACGTGAGAGCAATCTCACCTCTTTTATTATCCGGGATATCAACACCAGCAATACGTGCCATTTTGTTGTTCGTTTTTCGTTGTTCTTTGTTCTTTTAACCCTGACGCTGCTTATAGCGGGGGTTTTTCTTGTTAATAACATACAGCTTCCCCTTACGGCGGATGATCTTACAATCGGCGCTGCGTTTCTTAATTGAAGCTCTTACTTTCATAACTCTTTTATTTATATCTGAATATGATCCGTCCTTTAGTCAGATCATAAGGAGACATTTCCAATCTTACTTTATCTCCGGGGAGGATACGGATGTAGTGCATCCTCATCTTACCCGAAATATGTGCCAGCACGTTGTGGCCATTTTCCAGTTGCACCCGAAACATCGCGTTTGAAAGCGCTTCCTGGATGATACCGTCCTGCTCTATTGACTTTTGTTTCGCCACTTATAACTATATGCTTCTTCTATGTACTTATGCGTCGTTAGCACTTCCGTTTTTCGATCGTAGACTGCCACCATGTGCTCAAAGTGTGCAGACTGTTGCCTGTCGCGTGTGCGGATGGTCCATCCATCGGCCTCCTGCACAACGTTCCTGGTTCCCAGGTTGATCATCGGCTCGATGGCGAACACCATCCCGGCGACAATCTTCACTCCCTTTCCCCTGATACCGAAGTTCGGCACGTCCGGGGGTTCGTGAAGATTCTTGCCTACACCATGACCTACCAGCTCGCGGACAACTCCGTAACCGAATTTCTCCACGTAGCTCTGTATCGCGTACCCAATATCACCGATGCGGTTGCCGGCTTTCGCCTGCTCGATGCCCTTGTACAACGAATCGTATGTACGGTTGAGCAGATCGAGCACCGGGGGCTTCACGCCTTCGAGCGGATAAGTGTATGCCGAATCGCTGTGGAACTCCTTGTACTTCACACCGCAATCAACCGACACAATGTCGCCCTCTTTCAATTCGTAGTCTCCGGGGAAACCATGAACCACCACCTCGTTGACCGAGATGCAGAGAGAGGCAGGGAATGTTCCTCCATAATGTTTGAAGGAAGGGATACCCTGGTTGTCGCGAATGAACTCCTCGGCGACTTGATCCAGTTTTCTAGTTTTTACTCCTGGTTTTACCAGTTTCGCAACTTCTCCGTGAGTTCTGCCTAATATGTCGGCACTCTCGCGAATTAACTGAATCTCGTCTTCCGTCTTCAGGTGAACCATTCAACTCAGGCCGCAGCAAACTGAGAACGTCCTTTTACACGACCCGACTTCATCATCCCTTCGTAGTGCCTCATGAGGAGGTGGCTTTCGATCTGTTGCAGTGTGTCGAGGACAACACCGACAAGGATCAATAGCGACGTTCCACCATAGAAGTACGCGAAGTTCTGGGAGATGCCTGCCTTCACCGCAAAAGCAGGAAGGATAGCTATCATCGCCAGGAATATGGCGCCGGGCAGAGTAATCTTTGATAAAATACCGTCTATGAACTCAGCAGTCTGTTTACCGGGTTTTATCCCGGGTATGAAACCACCGTTTCTCTTCAGGTTATCAGCGATATCGTTCGACGGAACGGTAATCGCCGTATAGAAAAATGTGAACACAAGGATCAGCGAGCCAAACAACAAGTTGTATTGCCACGACGTGAAATCTGCGAACGTACTACCTACGGACGCCCCGATGTCTGTATCTCTCCATATACCTGCAATCAGTGGAGGCAGGAACATCAATGCCTGTGCAAAGATGATCGGCATTACACCCGCAGAATTCAACTTCAGCGGAATGAAATCGCGTTTGCCACCATACAATTTATTTCCAACAACCTGCTTAGCGTACTGAACAGGGATGCGACGCGTTGCCTGTGTAAGGGCGATCACACCCACTACGATGAAGAACAGCACGAGCAATTCGAGAATGAACAATAGCGCCTGGTTGATACCCTTGTTCTCCACAGCTTCCTGATAGATCGCTGCAGGGAACCTCGATACGATACCGATCATGATCAGCATACTGATACCGTTGCCGATACCCTTGTCCGTGATCCTTTCTCCAAGCCACATACAGAACATCGTTCCGGCAACAAGGATGAAGATCGACGACACGGTAAAGAACATTCCGGGATTGATGATCGCCTCGGGGTTGATGGTCGCTCTCAGGTATGCGTAAGACTGCGCGCTGGTGATGATGATCGTCAGCACACGGGTCCACTGGTTCAATTTTTTTCTTCCGGAGTCACCTTCCTTTTGCAGTTTGGTGAAACGGGGGACGGCTACCGTGAGCAACTGCACCACGATTGAAGCCGAAATGTAAGGCATGATGCCGAGTGCGAAGATCGAAGCGCGACTGAACGAACCGCCGAGGAAGGTATTCAACAGGTCGAAGATACCAGCCTGGTTTGCGTTGGTCAGAAGGTCCGGATCAACACCGGGCAAAACGATATAAGACCCAAGCCTGAAGATGACCAGGAACCCGATGGTGTTCAGGATCCTGACGCGAAGGTCCTCAATCGAAAAGATGTTATATATCGTTCTGAAAAATCGCATCGCTATTTGATTGTTGTTACGGTACCACCTGCGTTCTGTATTGCTTTTGTAGCAGTCTCAGAGAAAGCATGTGCCGAAACATTTACTTTTGATTTCAACTCTCCACGGCCCAACACCTTCACTTTATCTTTCTTGCCAACAATACCGTTGTCGACAAGCACCTGTACGCTGATGTCCGAAGCTTTGATCTTTGCTGCCAGTTCTTCCAGTGCATCGAGATTCACGCTCTTGAAGTAAATCTTGTTGTTGTTCTTGAAACCGAACTTGGGGATACGGCGCTGAAGGGGCATCTGACCACCTTCAAAACCAAACTTCTTGTGATAGCCCGAACGCGACTGCGCACCCTTGTGACCACGGCCGGCAGTGCTACCGCCAGAGCCCTGTCCTCTTCCTAGGCGCTTATTATTTTTCGTAGAACCTGATGCAGGCTTAAGTGTATGCAGCTTCATTATTTTATTTCCGTTACGGCCACCAAATGACTTACCTTTTTAACCATGCCCTGTATCTGGGCAGTGTATTCAACTTCAACAGACGAATTGGGCTTGCCGAGGCCGAGAGACTGAATGGTCCTCAACTGGGTTTCAGGGCGCTTGATCGTGCTGCGGGTTTGAGTGATTCTGACTTTTGCCATCTTCGTTAGTCGTTAGTCGTTGTTCGTTGTTCGCGGCAGAGTTGATTATCCGTTGTACACTTTCGATAAGTCAACACCACGGTTACGTGCGATGGTATAAGCATCGCGCATGGTTGTCAGCGCCTTGAACGTAGCCTTAACCACGTTGTGGGGGTTCGACGATCCTTTGGACTTGGCCAGTACGTTGTGGACGCCGGCGCTTTCGAGCACGGCACGCATCGCACCACCTGCAATAACACCGGTACCGGGAGAAGCGGGCTTCAGCAGCACAAAGCCACCACCGAACTTGCCGATAGACTCATGCGGTACTGTGCCTTTGATGATCGGCACTTTTACCAGGTGCTTCTTGGCGTCATCGATGCCTTTTGTGATCGCATCGGTAACTTCGTTCGCCTTTCCGAGGCCGTATCCAACTACACCGTTACCATCCCCAACCACTACTATGGCTGCGAATGAGAATCGGCGACCGCCTTTCACCACTTTGGCTACACGCTGAATGGCTACAACCTTTTCTTTCAGGTCGATCTCGCTGGCTTTTACCGTGCTGACGTTACTTTGTGTCATGCTCTTGTTAGAATTTTAATCCACCTTCTCTGGCTCCTTCAGCCAAAGCTTTAACATTTCCGTGATACAGGTATCCGTTGCGATCGAACACGATCACGCTGATACCTGCAGCGATAGCTCTCTCGGCAACCTTCTTACCCACACCTTTCGAAGTCTCCACGTTCACCTTGCTCTTCTTGTCGAGCTCGGTCGAAGAAACTGAAAGAAGTGTGTGGCTCTTTGAATCGTCGATCACCTGAGCGTAGATAGCTTTATTGCTTTTGAAAACAGACAGGCGGGGCACTGATGTGGTTCCTTCAATCTTGTTGCGGATACCCATCTTTATCCTGTTCCTGCGACCTGCTTTAGTCTTAATGTTGCTCATACACCTTTAAACTATTAACTATTAGCTATTACCTTTTAGCTTACTTCGCAGCAGCCTTACCAGCCTTCCTGCGTACATACTCACCGAAGTAACGGATACCCTTGCCTTTGTAAGGCTCGACTTTCCTGAGTGACTTGATCTTGGCAGCAACCTGTCCGATCAACTGCTTGTCGATGCCCTCGAGGACGATCATCGGGTTCTGACCTTTCTCTTGTGTTGCCTGGAGCTTCAGCTCGCTGGGGATCGCCATGAATACGTTGTGCGAATACCCGATGCTGAGTTCCAATACGTTGCCTTGTGCCGAAGCCTTGTAACCTACACCGATGAGTTCCATCTGGCGGCGGTAGCCGTTGCTCACACCTTCTACCATAGAGGCGATCAGTGCGCGATACAATCCGTGCTGCGACTTATGTCTTTTTTGTTCTGTAGGACGGGCAACTTCAACAGAGTCGCCGGTCACTGTTACTTTAAACTCAGGTTCGAGAACCTGCTTGAGCTCACCCTTGGGACCCTTAACGGTCACCTTGCGGTCTGCTGCGTTGAACGCCACAGTGACGCCTTTCGGCAGGGTTATCGGTTTTCTTCCAATTCGTGACATGACTGCAATCGGTTAATACACGTAACACAATACTTCTCCACCTACATTCATCACACGGGCTTCCTTATCGGTCACCACTCCTTTAGAAGTAGAGAGGATAGCGATGCCCAGGCCGTTGAGGACTTTGGGTAGCTCGGTGGATGGCTTATACTGTCTCAAGCCAGGCGAGCTAACACGCTTGAGCGTGTTGATCGCAGACTCGCGGGTCTCAGGATTGTACTTGAGCGCAATCTTGATCTTGCCCTGCTTGTCGTCCGAGTCCTCGAACTTATAGTTGAGGATGTAGCCCTTGTCGAACAATACTTTCGTGATCTCCTTCTTGAGGTTGGAGGCGGGCACTTCTACGACGCGATGGCGAGCCTTGATGGCGTTGCGCAACCGGGTCAAATAATCTGCAATGGGATCCGTTGTCTTCATTTTCTATCCTATAAAATGCAAACCCGTTCTTTTGAAACGGGCTGCAAAGATACCTAACAAATTTTGTTATCCAAAACTGTTCTGTTACCTGGTTTCGCCCCTTTAATCAGGGGACCTGGGTATTCAGCAACCAATATTTTAACACCCGCCGCTGGGCAGGCATTTTTGCCGGCTTATTTACCAGCTTGCTTTCGTCACACCGGGGATCTTACCCTCGCTGGCCAGCTGGCGGAATTGATTCCGGCAAATGCCGAACTTCCTGATGTACCCGCGTGGTCGGCCGGTAAGCTTGCAGCGGCTACGAAGGCGCACTGCAGAAGAGCTGCGCGGAAGCTTGTCCAAACCTGCCCAGTTGCCGGCTTCTTTCAAAGCCTTACGCTTGGCGGCGAACTTCTTCACCATCTCTTCCTTCTTCCTGGTCCTGGCGACAATTGATAATTTTGCCATCCTTATTTATTCAGTTTTCTTAATTTCCTTCGCTACAAACGGCATCCCGAGTGCTTTCAGGAGCTCGTAACTTTCTTCATCCGACTTGGCGGTGGTCACAAAGGTGATATCCATACCGTTGATCTTCTGAACCTTGTCGATCGAGATCTCAGGGAAGATGATCTGCTCCTTCACACCCAATGTATAGTTACCCTTGCCGTCGAAACCTTTGTCGCTTACGCCTTTGAAGTCACGCACGCGGGGCAGGGCTACGTTCATCAGCCTGTCGAGGAACTCGTACATACGATCGCCGCGGAGAGTGACCTTCGCTCCGATCGGCTGGTGAGCCCGAAGCTTGAAGTTCGAGATGTCTTTCTTCGACTTGGTAGATACGGCTTTCTGACCGGTGATCGTTGTGAGCTCATCCACTCCCACGTCAACCAGTTTCTTATCAGCTACAGCTGCACCAATACCTTTATTGATACAAATTTTTTCGACGCGGGGTACCTGCATGACCGACTTGTACTGAAACTTGTCTTTCAGTGCAGTTACGATCTCCTTCTGGTACTTGTCCTTTAATCTGGGCGTTGCCATTACTTCGATTCTGTTATAAATCCACCTGATTTCTTTGCAAACCTTTGAAGCACACCCTTGTCGTTGGGCTTGCGGCCCACGCGTGTAGGCTGTCCCGACGCAGGATCGAGCAATACAAGATTGCTGATGTGTACGGCGGCTTCAGTTTTCTTGATACCACCTTCAGGTTTCCCCGCCGACGGCTTCTGATGCTTTGTCACCATGTTGATACCTTCAACAATGGCACGGTTCCTTTCAGGAAACACTTCGAGCACTCTGCCCTCTTTCTTTTTGTCGTCTCCTGCGATAACCCTGACCCTGTCGCCTTTGCGGATCTTGACCTTAGGTTGTTTATTGAATTTCCTGTTCATACTTACAATACTTCTGGAGCCAATGATATGATCTTCATGAACTGCTTCTCGCGGAGCTCTCTTGCAACGGGTCCGAAGATGCGGGTACCGCGGGGTTCGTCCTGTGCATTGAGCAACACGGCTGCGTTGTCTTCGAAGCGGATGTAAGAACCGTCCTTACGGCGGATCTCTTTTTTCGTGCGTACGATAACGGCCTTCGATACCGTTCCCTTCTTGACCTGGCTGGAAGGCAGAGCGGATTTCACCGTTACAACGATCTTGTCGCCTACGCTTGCAGAGCGTCTATGGGTACCGCCCAGCACGTGCAGACAAAGGACTTCCTTTGCACCGCTATTGTCGGCCACCACGAGCCTTGATTCTGTCGTTATCATGATTACTTCGCTTTTTCAACAATTTCTACCAGTCTCCAACGCTTGTTCTTGCTCAAGGGACGTGTCTCCATGATACGCACGGTGTCGCCGATGCCGGCTTCGTTCTTTTCGTCGTGCGCCATGAGCTTCGTGGTCTTGTTCATGAACTTACCATAAATGGCATGCTTCACCTTGCGATCAACAGCGATCGTGATGGTCTTGGTCATTTTGTTGCTGACCACTCTGCCTATCCTTTCCTTCCTGAGGTTCCTTTCTTCTTCCATGACAAATTACTTTTGACGATCCTTGGAGCTTAATTCTGTTTTCAGACGCGCAATCAGTTTGCGGGTCTCTTTTATTTTCATCGGGTTTTCGATAGCCGAAACCTGGTGAGCAAACTTCATCTTACGAAGCGCCTCCTGTTCGCTGCCGAGCTTTTCTTTCAGCTCAGCAAGGTTCAACCCTTTTATTTCCGAATATTTCATGACGCCTTATTTTGTCTTTGTCGCTTCTTCAACGTAATCCTTTCTAACTGTGAACCTGGTGCGCAAGGGCAGCTTGCCATCGGCAAGGGCCAATGCTTCCTGTGCGGTAGCGATATTCACACCACCTGCTTCGAACAGGATGGTTCCGGGCTTCACAACTGCAACCCAATATTCGGGAGCGCCCTTACCCTTACCCATACGAACTTCGGCAGGCTTGCGTGTTACGGGTTTGTCGGGGAATATCCTGATCCAAACCTGACCTTCACGTTTCATTGCCCGGGTTACGGCCACACGGGCAGCTTCAAGCTGGCGTGCTGTGATCCAGCCCGGCTCGATAGCCTTCAATGCGAAAGATCCGAAAGCGATCGTATGACCACGAGTGGCCATTCCTTTCACTCTGCCTTTCTGCATCTTCCTGAATTTGGTACGTTTCGGTTGTAACATATCCTGCGCTCTTTAAGAATACTCTTTTCTTTTCTTCAATTATTTCCTCGGGCCACGGCCTCTTCCGGCGCCGCCGCCACCACCAGCACCGCGAGGGGCACCACGGTCGCCGCCGCGATCTCCACCTCTTTCTCTGCGATCACCACCACGCTCGCCTCCACGGCCTCCTCTTCTTTCACCACCTGGCTGTCCGCCTTGTTGTTTGTTTTCGCCGCCGCCGCTAACCATTCCCACGTTCGGAGAAAGGTCGCGCTTGCCATAAACTTCACCCTTCATGATCCACACCTTGATGCCGATCTTTCCGTAAACTGTTTGCGCTTCAGAGATCGCATAGTCGATATCGGCACGAAGTGTATGGAGAGGAATACGACCTTCCTTATACATTTCCGTGCGGGCCATATCGGCGCCGGCCAAACGGCCAGACAGTTTCACTTTAATACCTTCTGCACCTACACGCATTGCCGAAGCGATAGACTGCTTCATGGCACGACGGTAAGAGATACGCGCTTCGAGCTGCTGGGCGATTGATTCGCCAACCAGCTTGGCATCGAGCTCGGGACGCTTGATCTCGAAGATGTTGATCTGAACATCTTTGCCCGTGATCTTCTTAAGCTCTTCCTTGATCTTGTCGACTTCGTTACCACCTTTACCGATCACAACGCCGGGACGGGCGGTGTGAATAGTGAGCGTGATCCGCTTCAGTGTACGCTCGATAACAACCTTGGCGATACCGCCTTTAGGTATACGCGCGTTCACGTACTCTCTGATCTTGTGATCTTCTACCAGCTTGTCTGCAAATGACCTGCCGCCATACCAGTTGGAATCCCATCCACGGATGATTCCCAGGCGAAGTCCAACAGGATTAATTTTTTGTCCCATAATATCTATCGGTGTCTATCTATTCTGCGGCCGCTTTGTCGGCCTTTTTAGTTCTCGTTTTCTTTCCGGCCTTTTGCTCGACCGCCGGCGCTTGCTCCTGCACTTCAACCGGCATGCGATCAACAACCAATGTTACGTGGTTTGATCTTTTGCGTACGCGGTGAGCGCGACCCTGGGGTGCAGGCCTCAGGCGTTTCAATATCCTTCCGCCATCGACGAATACTTCCTTTACATAAAGGCCAGCCTTGTCGAGGTCAACATCGGGATTGTTCGATTTCCAGTTTGCCATTGCTGAATACAACAGCTTCTCCACCTTGGCGGCAGGATGCTTCGCTTCGAACTGAAGGATTGACAATGCCTTGAAGGCATCGACTCCGCGGATCAGGTCGATAACCAGTCTCATCTTACGGGGCGACGTAGGTACATCATTAAGATATGCTACACCGGGGCCGATTTTAGCAGCTTCCTTAATAGCCTTAAGCTTTTCCCTTTTCAGTACCGACCTCTTTGTTTTCTTTTCTGCCGTTTCCATACAAAACCGGATCTATTGGTTCAAATTACCTGGAAGCACCAGCTTCCGCCTTGTTATTACCTGAGTGACCTTTGAATGTGCGCGTGGGCGCAAATTCGCCGAGCTTATGGCCTACCATGTTCTCGGTGACATACACCGGAATGAACTTGTTGCCGTTGTGAACCGCGAACGTGAAGCCGATCAGATCGGGAGTAATGGTTGAGCGACGTGACCATGTTTTGATCACCGACTTTTTACCTGACTGTTCCTGCGTAGTGACTTTCTTCGCTACACGAGCGTCGAGATACGGACCTTTTTTAACTGACCTTCCCATTGTTATTTCTTCCTCCTAGCTATGATTAAACCATCAGAATATTTCTTCGGGTGACGTGTCTTCTTGCCTTTCGAAAGCAAACCTTTACGTGACCTCGGATGACCACCCGATGCACGACCTTCACCACCACCCATCGGGTGATCGACAGGGTTCATGGCAACAGGCCTTGTACGGGGGCGGATACCTCTCCAGCGGCTGCGACCTGCCTTACCCACGCTTTCGTTCATGTGGTCGGCATTGGAAACAGCGCCTACAGTTGCAAGGCAACGGCTTAATACGTTGCGCATTTCACCTGAAGGCATTTTCAGCGTTGCAGTTTCGCCTTCGCGGGCAACCAGCTGAACAAATGAACCGGCGCTGCGTGCGATAGCCGCACCTCTTCCGGGTTTGATCTCCACGTTGTGTATGATCGTACCGATCGGGATCTTCGAAAGGGGAAGCGCATTGCCAACTTCGGGAGCAACGTCATCGCCCGATATTACTTTCTGACCCGCTTTCAAACCATGCGGAGCAATGATGTACGTCTTTGCACCGTCGGCATAAAAAAGAAGAGCAACACGTGCTGTTCTTGTAGGATCGTATTCTATTGACTTCACTTCGGCAGGTACACCGAATTTGTCGCGCTTGAAATCGATGATGCGGAGCTTTTGTTTATGACCACCGCCGATATAGCGCATCGTCATGCGACCCTGGTTGTTACGTCCACCGGTTTTCTTGATGGTGACCAGCAGCGATTTCTCGGGGCTGTTTGTCGTAATGTCCTCGAAACCAGGCGCAAGCCTGTGACGGGTTCCGGGAGTAACTGGTTTTAATTTCTTAAGGGCCATAATTATACGTTGCTATAGAAGTCGATCACATCGCCTTCTTTCAGTGTTACGATCGCTTTCTTGTAATTGGGTTTGCGGCCCGCGAGAACACCTGCTTTGGTGTAGCGCACCTTCTGCTTGCCCATTACACTGATAGTGTTGACTTTGGTCACCTTGACATTGTACATCTTCTCGACGGCAGAACGGATATCCTTCTTACCGGCTTCGATGTCGACAATGAAACCATACTTTCCCTTCTCGTTGAGGGACGATACTTTTTCCGTAACCAGGGGTCTCTTTAGAATGCTCATTACCGGTTAGTCTTTTAAGAGGTTATCGATCTTATTGATAGAGCTCTCGAGGAGGATCAGCAGGTCGGCGTTCACTACATCGTAGGTGTTGATCTGCGATGCGGTGATAACTTTCGTGTTCTTGATATTGCGGCTAGCGAGGGCTACGTTCTTGTTTGATTCAGCGAGTACCAGTAAGGTCTTCTTGTCGGTGAGGGAGAGTGACTTCAACAGTGACTGGAACTGTTTGGTCTTCGGATTTTCGAAGCTGAAATCTTCTACGATCGCTATCGACTGATCTTTCGCTTTGTAGCTGAGGGCCGAACGGCGTGCGAGATCTTTTACTTTCTTATTGAGCTTGAAGGAGTAGTCGCGGGGAGTGGGACCGAAAATACGTCCACCACCTTTGAACTGGGGATTCTTGATGTTACCCGCACGGGCGCCACCGGTTCCCTTCTGTTTCTTTATCTTTTTAGACGAACCCGCGATTTCATTACGCTGCTTCGACTTGTGTGTACCCTGGCGTTGATTGGCGAGGAGGCTCTTCACATCCAGCCATATCGCGTGATCGTTCGGCTCTATGCCGAACACTTCAGACGAAAGGCTCACATTCCTTCCTGTCTTCTCGCCGCTTTGTTTAACAATTGCAAAGTCCATCGCCTTACTTTTGAAGAATTATCGTTGAATTTTTTGCACCGGGAACCGAGCCGCTGATCAATATCAGGTTCTGGTCGGCGATGATCTTAACCACTTTCAGGTTTGACACCTTTTTGCGGTTGCCGCCCATCCGGCCGGCAAGACGCTTACCTTTAATTACACGCGCAGCGAACGAAGCGTTACCCATCGAACCAGGGGCGCGCAATCTATTGTGCTGACCGTGCGTTTGTCCACCTACACCCTGGAAGTTGTGACGTTTCACAACACCCTGGAAGCCTTTACCTTTCGAAGTCGCCACCGCATCGATGAAGTCGCCTTCTACGAAGATGTCGGCGATGCGGATCTCTTTGCCGAGCTCTGCAAGTCCTTCGTATTCCTTCGCTATGTCGCGAAACTCAACCACAGCCCTCTTCGGCGTTGTGTTGGCCTTCTTGAAATGACCGATCATCTGCTTGCTTTCGTTCTTCTCTTTCTTCTCGCCAAAAGCGAGCTGAACGGCGCTGTACCCGTCGATCTCCATGTTCTTCACTTGGGTCACTACACAAGGACCTGCCTCGATGACCGTGACAGCGAGATTTTGCCCATCCGCGGCAAACACGCTCGTCATTCCTACTTTACGTCCAATTATTCCAGGCATGGTTGAACCAATTTTGCTTGTTTTTAAGTCGTTTTGCGGGTTTTCTAACGCAAAAAGGACTGCAAAGATAGGAGTTGGTCGCTAGTTAACAAGAGGGTGTTTCAAAAAAGATGGGAGATTTCTCACGGAATGAACGGAAAACACGGAAAATTGCGTGGATGTCGAAAAAGAACGGATATAATTTTCGCTGGATGTGGCTCTTGATAGCCCTTTTCGCACTCTTCTTCCTCCGTTTGCTCCTGGGAAGTGTGCCCCTCGCCGTGCCGGATGTGATCGATGCCCTTCTCGGAAACCACAACGCCGCCAGCGATCTGGTCTTCAAATTTCGACTGCCCGTCGCCGTCACCTGCATACTCGCAGGGTCTTCGCTGGCCGTAGGCGGGTTGCTGATGCAGACGCTCTTCCGCAACGCCCTCGCCGGTCCCGACGTCCTCGGGCTGACGTCAGGGTCAAGCCTCATGGTCGCCGTCTTCATCATGGCAGGCAACAGCGTTTCGAGTGCCTTCGCCAACCCGTGGACGATCGCAATCGCAGCGAGCGTAGGCGCCGCCGGCGTATTCCTGCTTATCCTGGTGATCTCTCAATATGTGCGGGACAACACGTCATTGCTCATCATCGGCCTGATGCTGGGCGCAACAACCGCATCGATCGTCGGTGTGCTCCAATACGTAAGCCGTGCCGAAGACCTGCAGGCATTCATGATCTGGGGACTCGGCAGTGTGGGAAGCACCAATTGGGACGAAATCCTCGTGCTCACTCTTATTGTTCTCGTAGGTATCTGCCTGTCGCTCGTAATGATGAAACCGCTGAATGCTTTATTGCTAGGAGAGAACTACGCCGTAGCGCTGGGTATCAACGTAAAGCGCTCGCGCCTCCTGATACTAACTGCTACCAGTATCATGACCGGCGGCGTAACTGCGTTTTGCGGGCCGGTGGCATTTGTCGGACTGGCCGTGCCGCACCTGGTGCGCATCGTGATACCGACCACCAATCACAAGACATTGTTGCCCGCGGTATGCCTGGGCGGCGCCATACTTCTTTTGTTGTGCGACATCATCGCGCAGTTGCCGGGAAGCACACAGGTGCTGCCACTCAATGCAGTTACTTCTATGCTCGGTGCGCCCGTCGTTATTTGGCTGGTTATCAGAAATCGTAAAGTGAACATCTGATGACGCCCGTATTCCAAACAAAGAAGCTAACAGTAGGCTACCGCAACGGCACGGGCGAGTTGCGATTGTTTGAAGACCTCGACCTTCAGCTGGTCCCCGGAGAGTTGATCTGTTTTATGGGTCCCAACGGCTCGGGCAAGTCGACACTGATCCGGACGCTGGCTGGATTGCAACAGCCGTTATCGGGAACTCTTCCGCCAAAAGATGAAAAGCAGGTTGCCGTTGTTCTTACCGACCGCATCCAGTCGCAACACATGGTTGTGCGCGAGCTCATCGCATATGGACGTTATCCTTATCTCGGTTGGGATCTTTCGCTTTCGCAGATCGATAAGGACAAGATCGGGTCTGCGATAGATCTTGTCCGCATCGGCAGCATGCTCGATAAAAAGATCAACGAGCTCAGCGATGGTCAAATGCAGATGGTCATGATCGCGCGGGCTCTCGTTCAAGACACATCGATCCTGTTGCTGGACGAACCCACGGCACATCTCGACCTGAACAACAGGCTCGAGATCATGAACCTGCTCCGGAAGCTCGCACGCGAAAAGAATAAATCGATACTGCTCGCAACACACGAGCTGGACCTGGCTCTTCAGACCGCCGACAAAGTCTGGCTCGCATCGGGAAAGGAGTTGAAGAAAGGCATTCCCGAAGACCTCGTGCTCGATGGTTCATTCGACGAGGTGTTTCAATTCAAAGGATATGATCTGAAGACCGGCAAGGTTCAGCACGAAGCATTCAGAAAAAGATCAGTCACGTTGAAAGGTGAAGGGCCCGTGTTGCTATGGACGAAGAATGCGTTGGAACGTAACGGCTATAGTGTGGATGAAAATTCTGCAACTATAATTACTATTGGCGACGGAGACTGGTCTATTGAAAATCGAATATTCAGAAATCTCAAAGGCCTTATTAATTCTCTGAACACCGAACACCGAACACCCAACACCGAATAATGAAGTTTACGCGTCACTTCGACATTCGGTGTTCGGTATTCGATATTCAATTTAAATCCTTTCAACACCAAGACCCGGCTTATCGCTGCACGACATCACGCCGTCTTTCAGGATAAACCCGCCTTTCACGATATCTCTTCCAAGGTCGAGGCTTCCGTCGAGGTCGATGTACTTCGTGTTCGCACAGGCGAATGCTACGTGCAGCGCGGCGGTAATGCTCACGATACTCTCGTCGTTACAACCCCAGAACAAATCGATGCCTTCCTGGTAGCCGATGTCGGCGATCTTGAGTCCTTGTGAAATCCCTCCGCACTTCATCAGCTTTACATTGAAGATGCCGGCGGCACGCGGAGGCTTTACGAGCTCTAGCGCATCTTTCGGAGAAAGGAGAGACTCGTCTGCCGCAACAACTTTGCGGATCTCTTCGGGGAGCTGTTTCAAACCGGCGATGTCCTTCGCAGGCAGCGGTTGTTCGATCAGCTCTACGTCGAGATGTTTTGTCTTTTGGAAGAACTCGACGGTCTGCGCCGAGGTGTATCCCTGGTTGGCATCGATCCGTATCACGAACTTCTTCCCGAATTTCTCGCGGAGCTTGACGATCCGCTCGATGTCTTCGAATAGGTCTTTTCCGAGTTTCACTTTCAGTACGGTGAAACCGCGCTGACCGTACTCATCCGCTTCTTTCAAAGTCTCCTCCACGTTCTTGATACCGATGGTATTCGAAGTGGGCATCGACTTGATCTTTTGCCCGAGGTATTTCACCAGCGGAACGCCGAGGTGCTTCGTAAACGCATCGTGAAGAGCGATGTCGATAGCGGCACGTGCGGCCGGATTCTTGGGAAATTTCTGTGTTGCTTCGAAGATCATTTGGTTGATCTCGGATATATCGCGGCCTATCATGAACTGCAGGTTCTGCTCCTGCAGCATTTCCATAGCCGAGTCGAGGTATTCCCCCGTCACGTATTCGCTGGGGCACCCTGCACCGAGGCCCGTGGTGCCGTTGTCGAGCGTGATCTCAACGAAGGCGTTCAAAACTTCGGTAACGGTTTTGAATGCGATGGTGTACGGCTTCGTGTTAACGAGGTCGGCCTTCCAGGTCTTTACACTCTTGATCTTCATTTCTTCGATGTTTTCTTTTTCTCAATCAACTTTTTAAACACGGGCACTAACGCATCCACACCATCCTCTAAAGGAAGGATAGCAGGAATACCAAGTTGCTTTTTGTACTTGGCTGCCGTTGCGCGGGCGGCCTTCGTGGTCATCTTGGCTGTGTTGATGGTGACGGCAACGGTCTTTGCTCCGTACAGTTTGATCAAGGCGATCTCATCTTTCGGCTGCGGAATGAGCGCGGGGTAATGAAGGTCTTTGTAATGTTTGCGGGGAGGATTGTGTTGCAACACGGCAACTTCCGCAGCTGCGGATACGATCCATTCGGCGCCGGCAGGTCCACTGGGGTTACGCAGCGACGACTGTCCTTCGATAAAGATGATATCCGGTTTCTCGTTCTCCCAGCAGCTGACGACGGCGTGCTCCATCTCACCTGAAATGAAATCGTTAAGCGTAGAGTCGAAGATGAATCCGTACTTCGCCCCTTGCATCCAGCCGGTCTGGCCTGTGTAGACCATCTCGGCTTTAAAGCCCGCCTTCCTCATGGCTTCGGTCAGGAAACGGGTAGTCGTTCTCTTACCCAACGCGCAATCGGTCCCCAGCACGGCAACCTTCAGGCATTTTACCTTGGCGATGTCACCCGACCAGAAACGAAGGTCTTTGAACTTCTTCGGCTTCCTGACGTCGATGATCTCCAGGCCTTTTTCTTTGGCAAGGTTGGCAAGGTCGGGATGCTCCGATATATAATCGTGCAGTCCGTTGACCAGTCCATATCCATTTTCCAGAGCCTCTTTCAGGATTACCCGCAATGATTCCGGTAGCACTCCGCCTTTGGTGGCTACTCCGATGACACAGTACTTCGCCGGCAGTGTTGAATTTTTTTTGAAATCAGCCAGGCTCGCGTAGACAGGAATGTTGCGTTTTTTTCCATCAAGAACTTCCCCGGCATCTTTACCGGGATATTTTTCGTCGATCACTCCGACGATGTTGAACCTGTCGGTTCCGCGGATGAGACCATGTGCCGTCTTCCCGCTGTTGGTATCGAGATAACCAGCGGTGATTACGATTGCGTTACTCTTTTGCATTTCAGGGTTGGGGGTAAGGGCCGGTTATTACAGGTGCGGGCGTAAAATCGCAGAAACAGAGATTTTTTCCAAACTCCTTAACTTTGAGGCATTATGAAAACGCTCCTTAGTATTATCCTCATTGCTTTTGCAATTGGCGCCAAGGCGCAGCCCATCGTCGGAAAGTGGCAACTTTCCGAACAGAAAACCTGTTTTCAGGCCGAGATGAAGGAGAGTGAGACCGAAAAAGAGCTTAGCTCTTCCATGGGCTCAACCTCGAATACGGCCGTAGCTCGTGTGATGACCCTGGAAGACGACGGCAAAGGAGAGGAAGGCATCTTCTCGGCCGGCAAGAAAAAAGCGACGTCCAAAAACGCCTTCCGCTACCAGGTATCTGAAGCAGAATTTTTCATCCTCGACAAGAAATCCGGCCTGGTAACACAACGCTGGGTGATCGACGAGCTCACGGATACATCTTTAAAAATGCACGATGCCGTGCGCGATTGTGAAACGAAGACCTATATAAAAGTAAAGTGACAGAACCTGCCGCCATATCTGCAAAACGTGATATCCGTAAGCTCAACCTCGACGAGCTGAAGGTCTTCTTCGCGGAGCATGGCGAGAAGGCATTCCGTGCTCAACAGGTCTACGAATGGCTGTGGATGAAATCCGCGAAGGACTTCGACCAGATGACCAACGTGTCGCTCCAGATACGCGAAAAGCTCAAGGAACATTTTACGATCAACCACATCCGCGTCGACCGCATGCAGCGCAGCGTCGATGGCACGATCAAAAATGCAGTTACCCTTCACGATGGAATGGTCGTTGAAAGCGTACTGATACCGGCGGAGAAGAGGATCACAGCCTGTGTCTCGTCGCAGGTGGGATGCAGTCTTGCATGTGCGTTTTGTGCTACAGCCCGATTGAAACGACAACGCAATCTCAGCCCGGACGAGATATACGACCAGGTAGTTGCCATCAAGGAACAGAGTGAAACCTATTTCGGACGGCCACTCACGAACATCGTGTTCATGGGCATGGGTGAGCCTTTGCTCAACTACGCGAATGTCATCGAAGCAATCGACAAGATCACATCTCCGAAAGGATTGAACATGGCCGCGAAACGGATCACGGTATCGACGGTCGGCGTGGCGAAGATGATCCGTAAAATGGCCGACGACGAGGTGAAATTCAACCTCGCCGTGTCTTTGCACTCTGCTATCAACAAGACACGCTCATCGATCATGCCCATCAACGACACGAATTCTCTCGAAGAGCTCGGTGACGCGTTGAGATACTGGTATCAGAAAAGAAAAAAGAAAGTTACTTACGAATACGTCGTGTGGGAAGGCGTGAACGACAAGCCCGAAGATGCCCAGGCGCTACTGAAATTCTGTAAGATCATTCCAAGCAAAGTAAATCTCATCGAATACAATAGTATCGACGACGGGAATTTCAAGCAGGCAAGCGACGAAGCGCTGCAAATGTATCAGCACCTGCTCGAGGGTAACGGCATCACAACACGTATCCGTAAAAGCCGTGGAAAGGACATCGATGCGGCGTGTGGCCAGTTAGCTAACAAGGTTTGAGGTCAGCCCTGACCATAGTATTAGCCGTGCTGTTATCACAAACAGCTTATAGTCAGTTTACAAATCGCACCAACTACGACATCAAAGCCGCTACCCGCGAAAGCATTCAGAAGCGTTGCGGAAAAACCGCCGCCATGGTGAAAAAACTTCCCGCGGAAGTCCAGTTTGCCGCGAAGATCATCGGAGACAGCGCGTTCCTTATATTCACCGAGCCAGGTTTATTCTGGCAATTCTTCCAATCCAGGAAAGACGGCTTCGCAATAGACATCGTTAACCAGGACCAATTCCAGTGCGACAACATACAACGGATGTCTGGAACATATTCCCACAAAGGATACCTGCTGGAGCCAGTCTACCGCGACGACATCAAAAAAAGAGCACGCGTCACCGACAAGAAAATGGTGTATGTGTTCGGGGGCCTTGTCCCGAGATCATTCGACAGGTCGAAGATCGAGGCTAACTATACACTGATCTCAGACCAATATCAATGCAATTATACCACCGTCGTGAATGTCGACTCGCACGCGTGGGCAATGCTGCCGATGGGTTTGTACTACGACACCTTGAACCGCGAAACGGTTGAAGAACGTTACAAAGACCTCTCGAAGACGCTGCGATTCACGATACCGTTCGAAAAAAATACGTCGGTATACAAAAAAGAAGATATCAAGCCGCTGTACGATTCTCTGAAACTTACCGACTACGCCATAACCGACATCAGGATCAGGGCGTTCACGTCGGTGGAAGGCAGCCTGAAACGCAACATCGAGCTGCAGGACCTCAGGGCACAGAGTATTGTCGCCGCGCTGCAGACCTTCCAGCCCGAATCGATCAAATCGCAGATCACCTCGAATGAGAACTGGGTGGAGTTCCTGGAAGCAATCAACGCCTCGCCGTATCAATACTTAGTATCGAAATCAAAAGATGAGATCAAGGAAGCCTTGAAAGATCCCAAGCTCGCCGACAAGCTTGAACCCGTGCTGGCCAAAGAACGAAAGGCGATCATCGAACTGGTGCTCGAGAAAAGAGTGACTTACAACAAGGCGACTCCGGCCGAATTGAAATCGTATTTCTCGCAGAGTATCGGTAAAAAGAATATTGAAGAAGCGATGTATCTCCAGGAGATCATCTTTCACAAGATCGAACGTGAAGAGCTGCCGTTAAATTTCCTGACCGAGTTGGAGATCCCGCGGGCCCTCGAGTACGGCAGCCTGCTGATCAACAATATTGCCTTCGGCTACGAACACAACAACCAGAATGTCTTCGAAGCGCTGAAGGCATTTACCGAATTGAACGAGTTGCTCGGCGGCAATGTGAAGATCGATTACAACATCGTCACGCTGCGGCTTAAAGCGTGGCTCCAGACAAGGTCGTTGCCCGGCGATGACCCGTTGAGGGCGAAGATCGAGACGTTGGAAAAACGAGGTATCCCGCGGGCGCTCGTTACGCGATTGGTGATCAACTACAACATCGCGCAGGCAGAGATCAATTACTGGGAAAGCAAATATCCCGAAAGAGAAAAGTCGATCCGGTTCATTCTCGACACCTATAAAAAAGTCAGGCTGAACGACGCGGATCTCGTGAGCCTGTCCCGTTTCCTGTCATACAATGCCAGGTTCGACCAGGGCGAAAAAGTACTCGAGCCAAGGATAAAAGCCCTTGATGCCTCCGAAGACCTTCTTTTCTATTATGTGATGCTCACGATTTCCGATCGTAAGCACACTTCAACCAACGGTTACCGGACGTTCCTCCTCAACGTGGTGAACAGTAACAAAAACAGGTTTTGTCATCTTTTCGACCCCGTCTCACAGGGCGGACTCTCGTTCCAGATCCTTGAAGACCAGTTCCTTAAAAAAACGTGGTGTGAGAATTGTAATTTGACGCCCTGACCGGCCGTTGTACTGTTACCAGTCTATGAATCCAAAGCTGTTACTTCTCTGCGCAGTGTTGCTCACGCTCTGTTCGGCACAGAAAGGCCTGGGCCAATCGATCTACCTCTCCGGCTACGCACGCGACTCCACGACATTCGACCTCCTCCCCTACGCAACTATTCATACGAACAAAGGTCAACCCGTGGCTGCAGCCAACGAGAACGGTTACTTCAGCTTCAGTATAAATGCGGGCGATACGATCGTGTTCACACGTCTTGGATATAAACCCGTAATGATCGCACCGGTGCAAACCCAATGGGACATGAACGTGATGCTCCCGGAGACGGTGAGGGTGCTCGACCAGGTAGTGATCTACGATAAGTACATTATTCATGGTCACGAGCTGATACAGCAGAGTCTGAAAGAGAATGCCGTACAAGACGCTACGCCGTTCAAAAACCAGGCAGCGGCTCCAAGCAATGCCAATACGATGATACAGACCTTTGGTCCGGGGATGGTGATTAATGGGGCGCTATCGAAGCTGCTGGGCACCGACCGGGAACGAAGGAAGGTCAGTACCAATAAGGCGGAGATCATCCGCACACAGGTTTACTA
Organism: Cyclobacteriaceae bacterium; assembly: GCA_035318625.1. GTDB lineage: Bacteria > Bacteroidota > Bacteroidia > Cytophagales > Cyclobacteriaceae > ELB16-189. The sequence goes on along the minus strand of DATHEL010000004.1, from coordinate 1,061,896 downwards.
CGAAGTGATGCAATCCATGCAGGTGAAGCAATATTTGGTGGGCCTTCTGAGCCTGACCGACGAACAATACTACAAGTCTCTCGAAAAATTCAAGGTAAGCTATCCCACGGCAGTGTATTTGCAATCGCGTGAGGAGATCATCCGCCTGATGGTAGAATCTTTTGCTACCAAATGATTTATCAGCATCCAGTATATTCGTAGCAGAAATAAATTGTACCTCGTACATCGTAAATCGTAAATCATTTGAATCAGGAGCAGCATTTCAAATCGTCAGGAATCGTTCGCGATTTTGTGATCGGGATGAGTGACGGCCTTACCGTTCCCTTTGCGTTGGCAGCGGGCCTGAGCGGTGCGGTGGACTCGACAGCGATCGTGATCACGGCCGGGCTTGCAGAGATTGCAGCAGGTTCGATCGCGATGGGACTGGGAGGATATCTCGCCGGACAAACAGAGATAGAACATTATAACACGGAAGAGCAGAGGGAATACGAAGAGATTGAAAGGCTTCACGAGGTAGAGATACGCGAGACCAAGGAGATCTTTGCGGAGTATGGTGTTTCGGAAGAGCACCAGGAAGCGATTGCAAGAGAGATGGCGAAAGACCCGAAGAAGTGGGTTGATTTTATGATGCGGTTCGAGCTCGGACTGGAACGGCCGGACAAGAACAGGGCGAGACAGAGTGCATTGGTGATCGGGACGAGCTACGTGCTCGGTGGATTTGTCCCGTTGAGTGCATATTTTTTTACGGAGACCGCAAGGGAGGGGCTGTGGTATTCGACTGCAATCACATTGTTGTGCTTGATGGTTTTCGGGTTGGTGAAGAGCAGACTGACGGGACAGCCTCTATTTAAGGGGACGTTGCGGGTAACGATAGTTGGTGCGCTTGCGGCGGGCGCGGCGTTCCTGATCGCAAAGCTGATCACGTAATTTTCTGCCCCATAAATGAAATCACACCCGCCTGGATCAGCAAGGATCTCTATCCTTTCGAATCGAAATGGGCCACCATTGACCTGACGATATGATAGTGGAGATCACGAAGTTCGCACGGCCGCATTAATCCAGGTTCCTTCGCACCCATTAACTAAGCTGTGTTTCCGTGTTTTCCGTGCTTTCCGTGAGAACCCGTATTTTTAAGCCGATGATCGATAACCTTCGCGAAGCCCTTCAGCAATCACCCGACAACGTGCCGTTGAGATTATTGCTGGCCGAAAACCTTCTTCAGGCAAAGATGTTTGCTGAAGCCGAGGTCGAATACCGCCTTGTTCTCGAAAAAGAACCCACCAACACAAAAGCTCGTCGCGGGCTGGTGAAGAGTTATTTCGAACAGGGAAAGTATTCGATAGCCATGGTCGTCCTGGAAGAAATGTCGGACCGTGAAAAAGACATGGAGTTGATGGTGATCCAGGCCAAAAGCCTCATGCGTAACGACGAGATCCCGAAGGCGATCGAAGTATACAAGAATATCCTCGCGCTCAACCCGGCATTCAAAGACGACGAGCTCGACGCGCTCCGTAAATCGAACCCCACACAATCGGCCGAACAACAACTCGAAGATATCGAGAACGGCTTCCAGCAGATTGAACGCCCCCGTATCAATTTCGAAGACGTGGGCGGCATGCAAAAGGTGAAGGAAGAGATCAACATCAAGATCATTCAGCCGCTTCAGTATCCCGACCTGTACAGAACGTACGGTAAAAAGATCGGCGGCGGCATCCTCCTCTACGGTCCTCCCGGCTGCGGCAAAACACACCTGGCGCGGGCAACGGCCGGACAAATCAAAGCGGGTTTCATCTCCATCGGTATCCACGACGTGCTCGACATGTGGGTGGGTAGCAGTGAAAACAAACTTCACGAGCTGTTCGAGCTGGCAAGACGTCAGGCGCCGTGCGTGATCTTTTTCGACGAGATCGATGCCCTTGGGGCAAGCCGTACCGACATGCGCACCAGCGCTTCGAAGATGCTCATCAACCAGTTCCTGAGCGAGCTCGACGGCGTACAATCGTCCAACGATGGCGTGTTGGTGCTCGGCGCCACCAATGCACCGTGGCACCTGGACACTGCCTTCAGGCGGCCCGGACGTTTCGATCGCATTATTTTCGTGCAGCCCCCTGACCAGGAGAGCCGTGAAAGTATCATCAGGATCATGTTGAAGGACAAGCCCGTGAAAGACATCGATCACGCTGCGTTGGCAAAATTCACGACGGAGTTTTCGGGGGCAGACCTGAATGCGGTTGTCGACGTCGCCATCGAAGGCAAATTGCGCGAGTCGTTCAAAGACGGCATCCCGCAACCATTGTCTACCAAAGATCTTTTAAATGCTGCGCGGCAAGTGAAGCCCTCTACCAAAGAGTGGTTCAACGCGGCACGCAACTATGCGCTCTACTCCAACGAGTCGGGACTATACGACGATATTCTCGAATACCTGAAGTTGAAAAAGTAACATCCCGATGACAGAACAGATCATTCAGCGGGCCACCCTGCTGATCGAACATAGAAGATTTGAGGAGGCTGAACGCGAGCTGCGACTCGTGCTGGCAAGCGATCCCAATCATCCATATGCGCTGGCGCTCATCGGCTTGAGCAAGACGGAGCTTGGAAAGCACGACGAGGCCATCGACTACCTGAAGCAAGCGTTGGGGCAACAGCCCGACAATTCATACTTCCTTTACCTCATGGGCCTCGTCTGGCTTCGTAAGGGGAAGGTGAACGAAGCCGAGAAATCTTTGTTGAACGCGATATCATTCGACCCCCACAATGCCGATTACTTCGGAGTACTGGCATTGATCAAACTGCAGGAAGTCAAATGGGAAGAGGCGCTCACCTATGCTAACCGTGGGCTGCAGGCGAATCCGGAGAATTTAGTTTGCCTTAACGCGAGATCCACCGCACTGCTGAAGCTCGATCGTAAGGAAGAAAGTTATCAGACAATCAAAGAAGCCCTGCACAAGGATCCGCACAATTCTTACACGCATGCAAATCTCGGCTGGGGATTGCTGGAAAGAGGCGATCATCAACAGGCGCTGGAATCATTTCGCGAAGCCCTGAAGCTCGATCCGGGGAACGAACACGCGAAGGCCGGCCTGGTCGAAGCTCTGAAGGCCAGGTACTGGTTCTACAGGGTATTCCTGAAGTATGTTTTCTGGATGACGAAAAAGAATGCAAAGTACCAATGGGTCATCGTCCTGGGGCTTTGGTTTGGAGTGCGTTTCCTGAATTCACTTTCGGAGTCGAATCCCGAGATCGCCCCCTTTGCCAGGCCGATCATCTACCTCTATGTCGCTTTCGCCCTGTCGACGTGGCTTGTCGATCCGTTGTCCAACCTCTTCTTGCGATTGAATGTCTACGGACGTTATGCGTTGACCCGCGACCAGATCCAGGCTTCGACGTTTACGGGAATCGGCTTCGTGATCGCTGTCCTGGGAGTGGGCGGCTTGATGCTGACCTCTGTCGGAACTTACCTCTACATGATCTTTTACGGAGTCGGATTTATGATCCTCTGCAGCAGCATGTTCAGGCCCACGATACCTTCGAAGCGCCGTATCGCGATGGCGTTGGCGATCGGGCTGTCGGTGGTCGGCCTTTTGTTTTTACTGATTGAATTCGGTGGAGGAAGGGCCGGTTTGTTACTGATGATCTTCGTCTGGGGAACGATCATCTACCAGTTTGTGCTTAATGCCCTGATCAGCCGGTGACCTACTTCTTGCTGGCGTTGAAGAGTTTTTCTTTCTCGTCTTTCGTGAGGCTTTCGTAGCCCTTGTCCGAGATCTTATCGAGAATGGCATCGATCTCTTCCTGTGTGGCTTTGTTGAACGACTGTTTCGCCGTAGCTCCTTTTTTTACCGGCTCTGCTTTCCGGTAAGTTACTTTCACTTTGGGCGAAGCCTTGAAGAGCCCCGAGACCCAGTTGAGCGTTCCTGTGATCCAACTGCCCCAATTTACGCCGACCTGGAGTTGCTTTGTGTACACGAATCCCATCAGCAGTCCACCGAGGTGAGCGATATTACCGCCGTCGTTTGCTCCGACCGATCCGATAAACGAAACCACGATGTAGAACAGTGCGATATATTTGATCTTGACCGGCCCGAGAAACAACAGAAAGAACGTGTAGTCCGGAATCAGCGTAACGATAGCCATCATTATCGCGAACACCGCCGCCGACGCGCCGATCAGTCCGGGGAATTCCGAACGCGTGACGAAGAACGGAACGAAGTTGAACATCATCAGGTACACGACGCCGCCGGCCAGCGCCCCGAGAACATAAACCGCGATCAGCTTATCGTTGCCGAGATACTCGATCAACAGTTTTCCGAACCAGTACAGCGCAAGCATGTTCCCTAGAATATGCCATATGCCTCCCCAGTCGTGTGCAAATGCGTATGAAATGATGGTCCACGGACGTGTGATGAAGTCACCGAACTTGGGCGGGAGAAGGAAGAACTTTTCTATAAGGTTGAATACCTGTTCGAAGCCGAACCATTTTGAGGTCGCAAACAACAATACCATCACAATGAAGATCACCACATTGATGATGATCAGCTGGACGTGACCATTGTTGTACTTGTCGAATGCGTTCCTGAATTCGCCGAACATATATGTTATCTCTCACAGATCGCACAGATCGCACGGATCAATGTGTAATCAAATGCATAATCCGTGTTATCCGTGCGATCCGTGAGCGTCTGCATTTAAAATTTAAAGACCTTAATCATCAAAAATCCTACAAACGCCCCGCCAAAGTGCGCCAGGTGGGCAACTGTTCCGCTACGATCGAATGCATAAGTGATACCTCCTACAACAAACACCAGGTATTTGGCCTTGATGCTTATGGGAGGCAGCATTAATTGTATCTCCCTGTCGGGCATCATCAGCCCGTATCCCATCAGCAACCCGTAGATCGCACCCGATGCTCCAAGCATTGCACCTCCGCCAACCGGGTTAAGGAAATATTCAACCCCAACGTAGATCAATCCCGCCCCAACGCCGGTCGCGATGTAATACAGCAGCAGGCGTTGTTGTCCCCACACCATCTCCAGCGCCGGCCCCATGAACGCCAGGGTCAGCATGTTGAAAAAGATGTGGCTCATGCTCCCGTGAGCGAACATGTAGGTAAAGAGCTGGTAAGGCCTGAAGTACGGTGTACCTATTTTGTACAGCTGCAGATACTCTGTAACGTACAGATTGGCAAGAAAAGTTTGCGCCAGGAAAACACCAACGCAAATAAAGATGATGTTTCGGATGAGGGGAGTAAGACTGAGCATGGGCCGGAAAGATCGGGATTAGTGTCGGAAATAGCTTTCCATCTTAGACGTATCAAAAGTAAAAAATGTTGGCTTGCCGTCGGGGGAAAAATTGGGGTTGGGGCATGCAAACAGGCCGGCAACGATCGCATCGATCTCCTCCCGGCTGAGCTTCTGACCTACCGGAATGGCGGTCCGTTTGGCCAGGGAACGCGCCAGGTTCTCCCGGAGGGGGACATTCAGCTCCGATTGGTTGGCCTTGAACTGTTCGAGGAATCCTTCGAACATGGCTTTTTCCTCCCCATGAACACCCAAAGGAATCCCTGATACAAGGAGTGTATTTTTTCCGAATATTTCGAACTGGAAGCCCAACGCCCGGACCTCCTTCTCGATTTCGAGCACCAGTGCGAAATCGGATGCCCCGAGATGAACCGTCTGGGGAAAGAGGCACTGCTGGCTGGCGGTGTGATCGGCTCTTAGTTGCGTGAGGTACCGCTCGAACAATACCCGTTCATGGGCCGCCTCCTGGTCAATGATCAACAGGCCATTCGACACTACTTTAATAATGTATTTGTTCTGGAACTGGAAGGAGATCCTTTCGTCCTGCGCCGCGGGCTTTTCAGCAAAGTTGCTTTCGAAGCGGAGGGTCTTTGCCGATTGCTGTTGACCGGTGAGCAGTGATGACTGAACCGGCTGATCGGGCACGAACATTTTTTCCCAGTTCTGAAGATTCGACCGGTTGATAGAAGTGAACTGTTCGTCGAAGTACTGGTCTTTTTGAAACGATCCGTGACCGAGCTTGCTCATCACGTTTACGTCGGCGGCGAAATCTATCGCGGGAGCGAGGTTATGTGCACCCAGCGCCTGACGGACGGAAGCGCTTACGATGGCATACACGCTCCGTTCGTCGTCGAACTTGACTTCCGTTTTTGTGGGGTGAACGTTGACGTCGATATGTTTCGGGTCGATGTCGATAAACAACACGAAGAACGGAAAGCTGCCGTCGGGGATTAGCCCTTCGAAGGCGGTCGATACAGCGTGGTTGAGGTAGTTGTTGCGGATATACCGGTTGTTGACGAAGATGAATTGTTCACCCCGCGTCTTTCTTGCCGACTCGGGCCGCCCCACGTATCCCGTGACGCGTATCTGTTCTGTTTCTTCCTTGACGGGAGCAAGCTGTTGCTGATAACTCTTTCCGAAGATGTTCACAATGCGCTGGCTCAGCTTACCGGGTGGCAGATCGAAGATCTGTTCATCCCCCTGGATCAGCGAGAAGTTGATGCCGGCGTTCGCAAGAGCCAGGCGTTGAAACTCTTCGATCACATGCCGCATCTCGACCGGATTCGATTTGAGGAAGTTTCTTCGCGCTGGAATATTAAAGAACAGGTTCTTCACACAGATGTTGGTGCCCTTCTCACAGGCAACGGCCTCCTGTTTCCGAATGTCGGAGCCGTCGACCACTAGTAATGTGCCGAGGTCTTGCGAAGCCATTCGTGTTTTCATCTCGAACTGCGAGACGGCTGCAATAGACGCGAGGGCTTCACCGCGAAAGCCCATGGTACGAAGGCGGAAGAGGTCGTCGGCAGTCCGGATCTTCGAAGTTGCATGGCGTTCGAGGCTCATGCGCGCATCGGTTTCGCTCATACCGGTGCCGTCGTCGATTATCTGGAGGAGTGCCTTGCCGGCATCTTTAACAATGAGCTGAACACGTGTCGCGTTTGCGTCGATGGAATTCTCTATCAGCTCTTTCACTACGGATGCTGGCCGCTGCACCACTTCGCCGGCGGCAATCTGGTTGGCAATAGAATCTGGGAGAAGTTGAATGATGTCTGCCATGAATGAGATCGCGCCTACTCTTCGTCTTTGACTTGTTTGGGTTTTCGGAAGAATCGCAGGTAGATCCATATCGGGAAAATGAGGAAGAGCGCGTACACCACTTTTCCTCCCCATTGGAAGAATCCGAACAGCAGAAGGGAGATCAGCAAAAGTATACCGATCCGGATAATGGCGTAGTTGGGCTCGCCACTCGACGGAGCCGACCGCTTCCTTGCTGCCTGGAATGTGCCTTTCATACGGGTGTGGTAATCGTATGTCGTGGGCTCAAGGGCCTCTCCTTTCTCTTTTGCGATTTCTGCACGGATCCGATCCTCGCGGGCTTCGTGCTCTTCTTTTTTGGGATCGAAGTAACGAGGCTTGTATTCGAACTTGTGGTATTTGGCTGCCTTTGTAAATAGACCGGGGATCTTCATGCTTCTTGCTCTCTTGTGCCCTTTAATTTCCGTTAATCAAATTTTAACTGTTTCCTGCCTCCTGGAACTATCGCTAAAACCCGAAATCGTCGTTAGATTGCAACTTCTTGATGTGTAAAATTGATCTTATTCAGCTGCAATTACAAAACTCAACACCGCCCGGGGCGAAAAAAGTTTCGTTGAAATCTGCTTTCATTTTTTTGGTGGCCGTTCTGCTCACGCAGTCTGTTTTCGCGCAAAACGAACGGGAAAAGTGGATCGACAGTGTTTTCCAGACACTCAATGCCGAAGAAAAAATCGGCCAGCTGATCATGGTCCGCGTTCCGTCGAACGGCGAAGAAGATCAGGAAAACCTGTTCGATAAAATCCGGTCCAATCATATCGGCGGCGCCATTATAATGAAAGGAGGTCCGGTAAGTCACGCCCGTCTGGTCAACAAGGCACAAAAAAATTCGCGGGTGCCGATGTTCTTCGGGATCGAAGCAACCGCCGGCGTCGGCCAGGCTATCGACAGTATCCTCACGTTCTCGCACCCGCTCGTACTCGGCGCTGTAAAAAACGACAGCCTGGTGTATGCCGTGGGAAAAGAGATCGCCACGGAGATGAAGACACTCGGGTTTCACATCAACTTTTCGCCACAGGCTAATTTCGATTACCGCAGCGACGACTATCCCGGAACCCTGATGCACTACAGCGACAATAAAGAACGTGTGCAAAAGAAATCGTTGTTGTTTGTAAAAGCACTTCAGGACAACGGCATCATCGCCTGTGCCCAGCACCAGACCGTACACACCGACGCTGGCGGAACACTAAAGCTTCTCCACCAAGGTCCACCGGACAAGACGCTGTTCGAGCCGTACCAATTCCTGATCGACAACGGACTGAAAGCCATCCGCACGACCAACCTTCCCTTTTTCTACATCGAAAAAAACGAGACGTTGCCAGGAAAGATCTCACGCATATTCATCAGCGAACAGATCAAACGAAGCCTGGGATTTACCGGTCTCACTTTCACCGACATCCCCGACCTTCAGGAGATCGCCGAGAAGCCACGGGGTGGCGAAACGGAAGCGCTCGCGTTCCAGGTCGGTAACGACATCCTCATCGATCCGCAAAACATCTCCGCGACGGTCCGGAAGATGAAGAAGGATCTCAAGAAAAATCTCCCCCTGCAACATCAGCTTGATGCCACCGTCAGGAAGATCCTCGGCGCCAAATACGATGTGGGTCTGGGAAACTGGCAACCGATCAACACGGAGAATCTGGTAAGGCGACTCAATTCGCTGGACGCAAAGCTCCTTCAGCAGGAAGTTATTCGTAAGGCGATCACACTCGTCGAAAATCAAAACAACGCGCTACCTGTATTGTCACTTGAGAACAAAAGGTTCGCTTCGATCACGATCGGCAAAGAACAACAGAACAACTTCACACACACGCTGTCGAAATACGCTGCTTTTGATCATTATGGGATAAGGTTGCCGGCGGACACATCGCTCATCGATATCGATATTATCAATCGTTACGATTACGTGGTGATCGCAGTCTTCCCCTACTCGACATCGTTCCTTCCTGCGATCAGAAATTTCCTTGCGAAGATCAAACCTTCACAAAAAGTGATCTGTCATTTCGGAGACCCGCTCCAGCTCAACCAGTTCGCCGATCTCAGCACAGCCATTACAGCATACTCCGACAACCCGGTCTCCGAAAAGACCGCAGCTCAAATGATCTTCGGAGCGATGACCTTCGAAGGCGAGCTTCCCGTTTCAATCAATCACTCGTTAATGGAAGGCCGGAGCCTTTCGATCAATCCTGTTCAGCGATTCTCGTATGTGATGCCCGAAGAGGCCGGCATGGACAGCAAGACCCTCGAGCAGATATCGTATATCGCGCGGCAGGCTATCGACTCGTTAGCCACGCCCGGTTGTCACGTGTTTGTAGCCCGCAAAGGGAAAGTGGTCTTCGATCGTTCATTCGGCTGGTATACCTACGACAACAAGATCGCGGTTACCGACGAAACTCTTTACGACCTCGCTTCGATCACCAAAGTCGCCGCAACACTTCAGGCCGTGATGTTCCTGCAGGAAAAAGGAATGATCGACGTCTATAAAAAGGCTTCGCTTTACTTTCCCGCACTGCAGAACACGAACAAGAAAGACATCACTTTGAAAGATATGCTCACCCACCAGTCGGGCCTACTACCATTTATTCCGATGTGGCCGAACACTTTCGACGATATCACCAAGAGCCCGAAAGGATACTATTACAGCGGCACGAAGTCGGAAGAATACCCGTTACAAGTGGCGCCGGGACTTTTCATTTCCCCCACGATCAGGGACTCGGCATGGCACTGGGTGATGAAATCGAAAATGCTCGATCGTCAACCGAGGACTCCGTATTCTTATCGCTATAGCGACATGGCTTCGATGATCTTTCAATACATGATCGAATACATCGTCAACCAGCCGATGGATGAATTCCTGGAACAACATTTTTATGAGCCCCTCGGAGCGACGACCTTGGGCTTTCATCCCCTGGAGAGATTCAACCCTTCGCGGATCGCTCCTACCGAGATCGACACGATCTATCGAAAGCAGTTGGTTCACGGCACCGTACACGATGAACGTGCCGCGATGCTGGGGGGCATCGCAGGACACGCCGGCCTGTTCGGAAATGCCAACGACCTGGCGAAGATCGGGCAAATGCTGCTCAACAAAGGCAGCTACGGAGGCGTGCAGTTCTTCAAGCCAGCAACCGTCGAGTTCTTCACCGCGAAGCAGTATGACAATAGCAGGCGGGGTCTGGGATGGGACAAACCTACCGTCGGCGACTGGAATAGTCCGACCGCGACGTATGCATCTCCGGCCACGTTCGGCCATACCGGCTTTACCGGCACCTGTATCTGGGTCGATCCCGAGTTCGACCTGGTTTATGTCTTCCTCTCGAACCGCGTATGGCCCGACCGGAGTAATAAACTACTGAATGCCAACATCCGTACCCGTATCCAGGAAGTTCTCTATAAGTCTATATTTAATTATTGCCAGTTTCAGGAGTAAAGCCGAAACTAAACGCGCGTAAACGGGGTTTTAGGAAAAATTATTGTAAGACATCACCTAATCGATGAAAGTAGGAATCGTTTGTTATCCAACCTTTGGCGGCAGCGGGGTCGTAGCCACAGAGCTGGGGAAAGCCCTTGCCAAAGAAGGTCATAAGATCCATTTTATAACGTACAGTCAGCCCAGCCGGCTCGACTTCCTGAACGAGAACCTGTTCTACCACGAGGTGGACTTCAGGTCTTACCCTTTGTTCGAGTATCCTCCCTACGAGCTGGCCCTTGCCAGCAAGATGGTAAGTGTTGTAAAGAATGAGAAGCTCGATCTGCTTCATGTGCACTACGCCATACCACATGCTTCGGCAGCTTACATGGCCAAGCAGATACTCAGGTCGCAAGGCATATACATTCCTGTTATTACGACCCTTCACGGCACCGACATAACTCTCGTGGGCAAAGATGCTTCGTACGAGCCTGTGGTAACATTCTCCATCAATGAATCGGAGGGCGTGACCGCGGTTTCGGAAGATCTGAGAAGGGAGACATTCGAGCACTTCAAGATCACTAATGAGATCAGAGTGATCCCGAACTTCATCGACCTGGAGAAATTCAAGAAGCAAAAGAAAGATCACTTCAAGAAAGCGATTTGTCCGAATGGCGAGGCATTGGTCGTTCACACATCGAACTTCCGTGCTGTGAAACGTATCGACGACGTGGTGAAGATCTTTTACAACATTCACAAAGAGATCCCTGCAAAGTTGCTGATGATCGGCGACGGTCCTGAAAGAACCGCAGCGGAAAATCAATGTCGCGAGCTGGCTATCAGCGACGACGTCCGTTTTCTTGGCAAGCAGGAAGCAGTGGAAGAAGTGCTTTCGGTAGCCGACCTTTTCCTGATGCCTTCCGAGAAAGAGAGCTTCGGGTTGGCGGCGCTTGAGGCCATGGCTTGTGAAGTGCCGGTGATATCGACCAACCAGGGTGGCTTACCGGAACTGAACGTACAAGGCGTTACAGGTTTCATGAGTAACGTCGGAGACGTCGAAGACATGACCAGGAAATCGTTGTTTATTCTCGATATAAACAACCTGCCGCGCTTCAAGGAAAATGCTTTGAAGAGAGCTAAGGAATTCGATATCTCCAGGGTGCTTCCGCTTTACGAGGAGTATTATCAGGAAGTGCTCGAGAAGGCCAGGGTCAAGGCCAAGTCTGTCACCGTAAGCTGATCAAATCTTCTGCTGACGGTCGGATTTGGGAGCAGGCTTTTTAGAATAGGTCGGACATTGATACGTTGTACATGCCGACATCAGAATTGTTAACGCCAACACAGCTGGGAGGAAATTTCTTTTTTTCATTGCGTGGTCAATTTGTGTAAATAAATTACACGTCTCCTGGTTTGGTCGGCGACCTGAAGTTTAACACGGCTAATATGCTTGGAAATCGTTTTTCAAAATATGCACCGCCTCCAGAGGGGCAAAAAAGCGACTTTGAAAAGCTGCTGAAGATATTCATGCAGTTACTGCTGATCACTTCCGGAAATGCTTCGGAAGCCTTGCAGTGGCTTACGGAAGTCGACCGGCAGTATAAGCTTACCAATCCCAGCTATGGCGTCGGTGATTTCATCGAGGACCTGAAAAAGAACGGCTATCTCACCGAAGATCCCGCGTCGGGAGAATTCAAAATAAACGGAAAGAGCGAACAGCACATGCGTCAGTCGGCGCTGGAAGAGATCTTCGGCAAGCTGAAGAAATCGAAACCCGGCGACCACAAGACTCCGCACAGCGGACGAGGCGACGAGACCACGACCGACCGGAGGGATTATGAATTCGGTGACACCCTCGAACAGATCTCCATGACCGACTCGCTCCGGAATGCTCAGATCAATCACGGCCTCGACGAGTTCAACATGACCGAGGAAGATCTCGAAGTCGTAGAGAATGAATTCAAGTCACAGACGTCCACCGTTCTGATGATCGACATCTCGCACTCGATGATCCTTTACGGTGAAGACCGGATCACACCCGCAAAGAAAGTAGCGATGGCTTTGGCGGAGCTGATCACAAAAAAATACGCGAAAGACACGCTCGACATCCTCGTCTTTGGCGACGATGCGTGGCAGATAGAAATAAAAGACCTGCCGTATTTGCAGGTCGGTCCCTACCACACCAACACAGTAGCCGGGCTCGAGCTGGCAATGGACATCCTCCGCCGCCGGAAGAATTCCAACAAACAGATCTTCATGATCACCGACGGAAAGCCCACGTGCATCAAAGAAGGCATCAAGTACTACAAAAACAGTTTCGGCCTCGACCCCAAGATCCTGAACAAAACGCTGACCTTGGCGACACAGCTCCGGAAGATCAAAATACCAGTTACCACTTTTATGATAGCTTCGGATCCGTATCTGAAAGCATTCGTGAGAGAATTCACCAAAGCCAACAGCGGAAACGCTTACTATAGTAACCTGCAGGGATTGGGAAATCTCGTCTTTGAGGATTTCAAAAAGAACAGGAGAAAGAATTTTTAGAATTAGAAATGAAAGAATTAAAAAATATCAAAACACTCGGCCAGCTAAAGGCCGCAGGATTTAAATCACGGTCCATCAAGGAAGAGCTTCGCGAAAACCTGATCGCACGCCTGAAGAACAAACAGAACGTCTTCGAAGGGATCTGGGGCTACGAAGAGACCGTCATTCCCGACCTCGAACGGGCAATCCTCGCAGGCCACGACATCAACCTGCTGGGCTTGCGCGGACAGGCCAAGACACGCCTCGCCCGCCTGATGATCAAGCTCCTCGACGAGCACATCCCGATCATCGAAGGCTCTGAGCTGAACGACGATCCCCTCGATCCGATCTCACGCTTCGGAAAAGATATCGTCAAGGAGAAAGGCGACGACACTCCAGTCAGCTGGCTCCCGCGCGATGACCGGTACACAGAAAAGCTTGCGACACCGGATGTTTCCATCGCCGACCTGATCGGTGATGTCGACCCGATCAAAGCCGCCGCACTGAGGCTTCCGTATTCCGACGAACGTGTTATCCACTTTGGACTTATCCCTCGTTCACACCGATGCATTTTTGTGATCAATGAGCTGCCCGACCTCCAGGCGAGGATACAAGTAGCGTTGTTCAACATCCTGCAGGAGGGCGACATCCAGATCCGCGGCTTCAAGATCAGGCTCCCGCTCGACCTCCAGTTCGTGTTCACAGCAAACCCGGAAGATTATACCAATCGCGGCAGCATCGTCACGCCGCTGAAAGATCGTATCGACAGCCAGATCATTACCCATTATCCCAAGTCGATCGACATCGGTAAACGCATCACCGAACAGGAAGCGAGATTGCAAGACGTACAACGGAAGACCATTTCGGTGAACGAGCTCGCGAAAGATCTCGTCGAACAGATCGCCTTCGAAGCACGCAAGAGCGAATACGTGGATTCGAAGAGTGGCGTATCGGCGCGTCTGACTATTTCGGCTTTCGAAAACCTGATCGCTGCAGCCGAACGGCGGACCATCATCAACGGCGAAAAAAATACGGCGGTGAGGGTGGCTGACTTCGTTGGTGTAGTTCCAGCGATCACAGGCAAGGTGGAGCTTGTTTACGAAGGCGAGCAGGAAGGTCCCGGGATCGTTGCCCAAAACCTGATCGGCAAGGCGATCCGCACACAGTTCATTTCATATTTTCCGGACCCCGACAAATTCAGAAAGCAAAAGGAAAAGAGTCCGTACAAAAAGATCACCCAATGGTTCAGCGAGGGCAACACGATCGACCTGCTGAACGACATGACCAACGTAGACTTCGAGCGAACCCTGAAAACAGTGCCGGGTCTGACCGATCTCGTCAATGAGTTTCACAAAGGCCAGGACGCTCCCATCAAGCTTTTCTTGATGGAATTCGCCTTGCATGGCCTTGCGGAGTACAGTATGATCAGCAAGCATCCGCTTACGAGCGGACTTCAATTCAAGGATCTGCTGAGTAGTATGTTTACAATTCCGAAGGGGAAAGAGTCGGGCTCGGAAGAGGATGAGGACTTTGATGATGAGGCGTTTGGTAATAGGAAGAACTGAGGGAATTGTTCAGGGTTCAAAGTTCTGAGCCTCTTCATGTAGTAGGGTCTAACTGACCATGGAGACATCCAAATGTTCCGATATCTAACTTTCCGATCTCTCCATGGTCTGTCAGTCCCGTGAATCCATGGCACATCAGAACCTTGAACTTTGAACCACGAACAAGTCATGCAGTTCAACGAAGCCCTTCCCGTCAACAAAGACCAACTGCGCGCCCTGAAACAATTAGTGTCTTCCGGCGAAAATCTCCATCTCGAATTCAAACGCCGCGCGTCCTCCCCCGAGCAGATCGTCCGTGAGATGATCGCATTCGCTAACACATCCGGCGGTATCGTACTAGTGGGAGTTAACGACGACGGCGAGCTGTCGGGTGTCAAGTATCCTGAAGAAGAATCTCTGGTGATCCGGAAGGCCCTGAAGAAACATTGTCGTCCTCAACTTCGCGTCAACGAAACGGTTATCCCCCTTTCGGGGAAGAAGTTTGTCGTTCAGTACGAGATCCCGGTCAGTCGCCAGCGACCTCATGTTTTCATGGTGAGCAAAAAA
Organism: Cyclobacteriaceae bacterium; assembly: GCA_035318625.1. Taxonomy (GTDB): domain Bacteria; phylum Bacteroidota; class Bacteroidia; order Cytophagales; family Cyclobacteriaceae; genus ELB16-189. The sequence continues at coordinate 1,046,747 of DATHEL010000004.1, read as the reverse complement.
CAGTCGGTGACTTATATCCGCATCCGCGACATGAGCATGAAAGCCACCCGTGAGATGAGTGAGATCGTGCGCCGCGGTAAGTCTGCGAAGAGTGTCCAGTTCACCTATGGCGATCACGAATCTGCGCTCATGAAGCACCTTGATAAAAAAGAACACATCACCTTACCCGAGTTTCAAATTCTCACCGGCCTGTCCTATGAAGCAGCAGCAGAGAAACTTATCACCCTTGTGCTCGCAAACGTATTGAAGATTACCCCAACCGAAAAAGGAGATACTTATTCCCGTCAATAAATCCCGACTCTGTACCACTTACTACTGACTACCGACTGCTGGGCCATTCCACCGAAGCAGATTTTAATCACAAACCTCTTTGATTTGTCGACAGCATTTCCCTAGATTTATCAATCCACGTTCTTAACATTTTTTACATTTTTTAGTTGATGGTAAAGACCCCGAAGAAAGACAAAGACAAAAAGATTTTTGTGCTCGACACCTCTGTCATAATTTATGAGCACAACAGCATACTGAACTTCGATGAGCATGATATAGGTATCCCGATAACAGTCCTCGAAGAGCTTGACAACTTCAAGAAAGGCAACGACACGAAGAACTTCGAAGCCCGCGAGTTCATTCGCCTGATCGACAAACTTGCCAAGGACCAGATGCTCCACAACTGGAACCCGATCAACGGAAAAGGAAAGGGACGTTTCAAAGTGGTGATGGACACCGGCGGCAACGGTGTGGTCGATGCCAGCAAAGTTTTCGGCGAAGACAAGGCAGATCACCGCATTATCAACGCAGCGCTCCTCTTGCAGCGACAGGAAAAAGGCCGGAAGGTGATCCTGGTTTCAAAAGATGTTAATCTCCGGTTGAAAGCAAAATCCCTCGGCTTGAACGCAGAGGACTATACGACCGGCAAGATCCAGAACATCAGTTCGCTTTACAGCGGAAATCGCCTCGTTGAAGATGCGGATCCGTCGATGATCAATCTTTTGTACGACAAAGGCTATGCTCCGCCGGAAGATGTGTTGGGCAGCGAAAAGCCAATGAAGAACCATTACTACATCGTAAAGAGCGGAAAGAAATCAGTACTGGCATTTTACAACTCCGCCAACGGCATGGTGGAACAGGTGGAGAAAAGATCGGCCTATGGTATCAAGCCCCGCAATGCCGAACAGGCTTTCGCGATCCACGCCGTACTGAAACCAGAGATCAAGCTGGTGTCGATGCAGGGAGTCGCCGGTACGGGAAAGACTCTCATTGCCCTGGCAGCTGCCCTCGAACAAAAGCGTGACTACAAACAGATCTATCTCGCAAGACCCATCGTGCCCCTGAGCAACAAAGACATCGGTTATCTCCCGGGCGACATCAAATCGAAGCTGAATCCATACATGGAGCCGCTTTGGGATAATCTCAAGTTCATTCAGAACCAGTACAGCGAATCGGATAAGGAGTATTCCAAGATCACCGAGATGGTGCAGAACGAGAAGCTTGTCATTACCCCGCTCGCTTACATCCGTGGACGGAGCCTTTCCAACATCTGCTTTATCGTAGACGAAGCGCAGAACCTCACGCCACACGAAGTAAAGACCATCATCACACGGGCTGGCGAAAACACCAAGATCATTTTCACCGGCGACATCCACCAGATCGATACGCCCTATCTCGATGCACAGAGTAACGGGTTATCGTACCTGATCGACAGGCTGAAGGATCATGAGTTGTATGCCCATGTGACGCTGGAAAAGGGGGAGAGGTCGGAGCTTGCTAATCTCGCGAACGAACTGCTTTAAATTGTTCGGGGTTCGAGGTTCTGAGTATCTGCTGACGTGTGGCATCATTCGGGCATGGAGACATCATTTGGTTTCGCCGTCGCACTCAATGATCTCTCCATGGTCAGGTTGTTCCCCTCAACCCAATGAATCTCAGAACCACGAACCCAGAACGTTGAACCGTGTACCCCGAACGATTTCCTGTTAACGCAATATTTCCTTCATTTTCGTCAAATCCCGTTCGAAAGCCCTTAAAATCAGTCAGTTCAAGAGCATTGGAGGAATTCAGCCCTGTAAGTTTTTACCCCAATGTCATGCGTTCGACCCATAACCTACATCAGGCACGGTAAACCTTAGTTCCCTAAAATTCCCCACTTTTTTTAGTGCCGGTTACACATCGTTTCTTTGTATCATAAACTCAAAACAACGAAGGATATGTGGTTCAAGATTGGTTTTAAGTTTCTGGCCGACCAGAGGAAATTCGAACTTTTACGCGAAAAAGGCATCATGCTTGGATCGCGGTGGCGCAACGAACGGAGGGTGTACCTGTACATGGTAAAAGACTTCTTCGTAGAAGTGATGTATCCGAAGGACGACATCGATCTCGAACCCGAGAAGATCAATACATTTTCAAATCTGGATAATCTTAACGCCTACCTGGAGAGGGACTTTAGAACTGCTTTTTAATTCTCTTTAATAACCAATACCAATGACCAGTATCCAATGATGTCGGCTACACCCAATTGGTCATTGGGTATTGGAAATTGGGTATTGGATGTTTTTTAACCTTACTTTTTACCCAGGGCCCTGGCCATTGTTTCACCAATTAATGCGGGAGATTCTACGACCTGGATCCCGCATTCTCTCATTATCTTCATCTTCGCGGCTGCAGTGTCTTCCGCGCCTCCGATGATCGCTCCGGCGTGGCCCATGCGGCGTCCGGGAGGCGCTGTCTGACCGGCGATAAAACCTACGACAGGTTTCTTGTTTCCATTTTCTTTGATCCAACGTGCCGCAACTGGTTCGTAGTTACCGCCGATCTCACCGATCATCACGATAGCATCTGTTTCGGGATCGTTCATCAGCAGCTCCACAGCCTCTTTTGTAGGAGTGCCGATGATCGGATCTCCGCCAATGCCGATAGCTGTCGATATTCCAAGACCTGCTTTCACGATTTGGTCTGCAGCTTCGTAAGTGAGCGTACCAGATTTCGAGACGATCCCTATCCTGCCTTTCTTGAACACGAAGCCGGGCATGATGCCGACCTTGGCTTCGCCGGGTGTGATAACGCCGGGACAGTTCGGTCCAATCAACGTCGCCTTCTTTTCTTTAACCACTTTTTTGGCGGTCATCATATCTTTTACGGGAATGCCTTCCGTGATGGCGATGATCACCTTGATGCCACCATCGGCAGCTTCCATGATAGAGTCGGCTGCGAATGCAGGTGGAACGAAGATGATGGACACGTCGGCTCCGGTCTTTGCTACTGCTTCAGCTACTGTGTTGAAAACGGGACGGCCCAGATGAACTTGTCCGCCCTTGCCGGGAGTAACTCCTCCTACCACGTTGGTACCATACTCGATCATCTGTCCGGCATGGAATGTTCCTTCCGTGCCCGTGAAACCTTGTACGATCACTCGGGAGTCCTTATTAACCAGTACGCTCATGGTGGTAGATTTTAAGAGGTTAGCACACAAAAATAGGAATCTGTGGCCAATAAAAAAGCCCCCGATGATGACCGGGGGCTTGTTGTAATTATCGTTCTGATTAACGCTTCTCGTCTTTCAGCTTATTGCGGAAGAGGAACTCTTCGTAAGCTTCCTTGTATGAAGGTACATCGGGAGCCAGTTTGACAGCCTGCTCGTAAGCAGTGATGGCATCTATGTATAACTTATGTTCTTCAAAGAACGATGCAAGGATGAACTTGTTAAGCGCTGTTTCGTCACCAGCCTGTGCTGAAAAATCATTAAGATCTTTCTTCACCTTTTCCGACTGAGCAGTACTGAGCTTTTTCAACAGATAAGTTTCAGACTTAAGTTTGCCGTCGCCCTTGCTCTTTACTTCGAGCAATATGGCCGACTCGTTAGCATATTCAGGAGCAGCAAGGTTTATCTGAATTGTTGTTTCAGGCGTCTCTAATTTTCCGAGCTCTTCGTCAAACATGTTCTTAAGAGTTACCACGTATGGGCCGCCGTTGCGTTCCCAATTCACGATAGCAGTAGAGCTGAATACATCAGCCTTATTGTTCTCGGGAAGATAAACTTTGATTGTCGTGGGACCTCTGTGAACCGCTCCCGTAGCGCTGAGCCTGTTCTTCTTGGCTTCGGCAGAGTTGCTGCTCAGGATAAAGTCGGTGTATTTATTAAGGACACTTGTTCCTGTTGCTACTTTAGAAGCCAGGTCGGCGATTTTATAGCTGCCCGCTGATTTCAATTCGAGCGGTTTACCGCTGACGTGAACCAGGCCTATATACGCGTTTTCAGCTAACTTCAATTCGTCGTCGGCTTTAAGGCTGGCGCCGGTTTTTACTGCCGTCCATGTTCCGCCCGACGATTTTATCTCGTTGGTTCCTTTGTTGGCCAATACCTTGAAAGCATAGTCACCTTGGCCGAAAACGACCGAAAATGACATTATAAATGCACCAACTAGTAGAAATGACCTGCCTTTTTTCATGTTTTTTGGGAATTTGGAATCACTAAGATATTAAAAAACGTGCCAACATTCCATTTGAGGAGCTGTGGCTTCGGTCGGTTTATACGGGTTCGCGCGCTTTGGTAAACCGTTTATTGTATTCATTTTGAAATGATTTAAAGATGTCATAAGACGGGCCCACAAGGGCCGAAACACCCAAAGCAACTGCAAGCTCCAGCTTGAGGCTCCACCAATAAAACGCAAAGACGATAAGAGCGGATATCAATAACAATTCTGTCACCTGGATAACGAATGACAAAGCATCGAACCAGGTGGGAAGCTTTTTATCGATAAAAATGAATAGAGATACCGTCATTAAGCAAACTGCAAATGCAATAGCATACTGGAGCCAGGTCGGAATTTCATTGATATAATCTTCATTCAGGATCATCGCCACGACGTTGGCATGGAGCACAAGACCAAACATATCCGGATTGGCGCGACCTGCGACCTTGCTATTTAACGGAGTGAAGAACTTATCCTCCCATGAGGGATCACCCATGTAGTCGCCCATATAGCCGAGGATAATAATATTATCCTCGAACAATGTTGGAAGGACCTCATCTCTCAGCACCTGGTCGTATTCTACCGCATAAAAGTAGGTCGGATAGTTACTGGAATTCGTCAATGTGTCCTTTCCGCTATGAACACGCAATTGTTTGACCTCCACATTCCCGCGAAAATTTATCAGCTCTTCAGGCTTATTTCTTGCAAGGAATTTTTTAGTCTTCACCGAATCGTATTGCATCGCGATCTGGACTGAGAATGCCAATTGATCTTTTCCATTCACGGTGATTTTCGGAAAGACCGACCGGCACAGCTTCACATCTTCCTGATAGGTTGCGTTGGTCGGAAGACTGACAAAGCCCGGAAAAGCGTGCTCCATGAATAACGGGTCAGATACTTCGAGAGAATCGTACACATCAGTATCAATCTTCCCGGTTCGCTTCGTTTGCATGAGCTTGGTTGCGAGCACAACCCTATCCGCCTCCGCCATGCTCATACCCAACATCAGGTTGCCAAGTGTATCCAGCAGTTGCGGGCAGTTGATGCTATCCCGGAGACCCCCTTCACAATTATAGAAACCATCGATCCCGATCACCCGCGGTTTATAGGTGTTGATCTTCTGAATCACCTGGGCAAGAGTGCGGCGGTCAATACTCCCAAAGTTTACTAACACTATCTTCTCGTCGACGTTTGGAGTTTCACGAAGTTTGGAAAAAGCATAATCCGTCAATTCAAAGTCTCTCATCGCCTGACCAATCGTATCGAACGCTGTAAACAATTTCAGATCAGTGACCTTGTTTGCCACCCACAGCATGAAGAATACAAATACTGTAATGGCAAGACTTTGGATCCAGAGCTTCTTTTTCATAAAACTGAATGCTTGAGGGGTACAACCAGTAACCTAAAATTAAATATTTAGCTTTGGATGTCCTACCTGCTATGCGAGCCGAACAGCTATCGACACAACAACACCGCGAAGGGATTCTTTCAGGCTCACCGGTTGCACTTGCCCGCGCCATCACCCTGATCGAAAGCCAGCTCGACGCCGACCACGAACAGGCTCACGAGCTGCTTGAATCGTTGCTTCCCCTAAGCGGCAAGTCGAGCAGGATTGCGATAAGCGGCGTTCCGGGCGTCGGCAAGAGCACGTTTATCGAAGCCTTTGGAAAGCACCTCACCTCGCAACAACATAAAGTTGCCGTATTGGCCGTCGACCCCACGAGCATGAAGACCCATGGAAGTATCCTGGGCGACAAGACCCGGATGGACGAGCTGTCGAAAGACCCGAACGCTTTCGTCCGGCCAACTGCCACGGGCGGACATCTCGGAGGCGTAGCGGGGAAAACACGTGAGACTATATTATTGTGCGAAGCCGCCGGCTACGACATTATTATAGTAGAAACGGTGGGCGTAGGCCAGTCCGAAATCGCCGTCAGGGGCATGGTGGATTTTGTGCTCTTACTGATGCTCGCCGGAGCCGGCGATGAGCTTCAGGGTATCAAGAAGGGTATCATAGAGATCGCCGACGGAATTGCCATCAACAAGGCCGATGGCGACAACCTTGCAGCTGCCAAACGAGCCCAGGCCGACCTTCAGCATGCACTGCATTTCCTCACCCCGGACGAAACCGGCTGGACCCCGAAAGTTCTTACATGCTCGGGCAATACAAAAACGGGCCTGGATGAAATATGGAAGATGATCGTTGCGTTCAGACAACAAGCGGAAGGGAATGGTAGTTGGAAACTCAACCGGAGCCGGCAACACCTGGTATGGATGGAAGAAAGTTTGAATGAATTGATCGTTCGCGCTGCAAAGAAATCCTCAGCTTTTACCACCATAAGAAAGGAACTGGACGAGAAAGTAACTGATTTCTCAATCTATCCTCCCACCGCCGCGTTGAAGTTATTAAACGAACTGCGAAGATTTTTCTAAGTTTGCGGCCGCATTCGCACTATGCAAATAAAAAACCTAAAGTTCAGGAAGCATCTTCCTGAATCGAAGATCCAGAAGCGTATTGAATTACTTGCTGATGAGATAAACAGGGATTACGCTGGTAAAACACCGGTCTTTCTCCCAATTCTCAATGGTTCGTTCATGTTCGCTGCCGATCTCATTAAAAGAATTACGATCGATTGTAGAGTTTCTTTCACAAAAGTTTCTTCTTACAGTGGTAACACCAGTTCCGGTCAGGTCAAGTCATTGATCGGGCACGACGAAAGCGTGTTCAACCAGGATATTATCGTTGTCGAAGACATCGTCGACACGGGCGTCACACTTCAGCGCATCATGGACGAGTTAACAGGCCTGGGCGCTAAATCCGTCGAAACCGTCAGTCTCCTCCGCAAGAAACCCGCCCGCGACAAGAACGTCATGGTCAAATATACCGGCTTCGAACTGGAAGAAGAGTTTGTGGTGGGGTACGGGTTGGATTACGACGGCCTCGGCAGAAACCTGAAAGACCTATACGTACAGGAGTGAGTCTGGCTTGTTTCATCCGGATTCTTATATTCGCAGTTTAACCGGACTTTACCCCATGGTCAATCTCGTACTATTTGGTCCTCCCGGCGCAGGGAAGGGAACTCAAAGCGAAAAGCTGATCGCCAAATACGGCTTCATTCACATCTCAACCGGCGATCTGTTCAGATGGCACACAAAAAACGATACCGGCCTGGGTAAACGTGTAAAAGAGATCATGAACAGCGGAGCTCTCGTACCCGACGAGATCACGATTGCCATGCTGAAGGAAGAGCTCGACAAGAACCCCAGTGCTAAGGGATTTCTCTTCGACGGATTTCCCCGCACAGTTGCTCAAGCCGAGGCGCTCGATACATTCATGAAAGGAAACGAAACGGCCATACATCACGTCATCGCACTCGATGTTACCGAAGAAGAACTGAGAAAGCGGATTGCAAAAAGAAGAACGACGGAGAGCCGCGCCGACGACGAAGAAGAAAAATTAAACAAACGTATCACCGAGTATTTTACCAAGACAGTACATGTGTTGCCCTTTTACCAGAACCAGGGACGGCTTGTTACAGTTAAGGGAATTGGCGGAATTGATGATATCTTCAATAGCATCTGTACGGTGATCGATAAAAATATCTAAAGTGTGTCCTCACCGAACTTCATAGACTACGTTAAGTTCCACGCCCGTTCCGGAGCTGGTGGAGCTGGCTGCCTTCATTTTCATCGCGAGAAATTCGTAGCACACGGCGGACCCGACGGTGGCGAAGGAGGACGCGGCGGCAGCATTATTCTTAAAGGCAACTCACAGATCTGGACGCTCCTCCACTTAAAATACCGTAAGCATATCCGGGCCGAGGCGGGCGAGGGTGGCCAGGGGCAGAACCAAACCGGCTCTGCCGGTAAAGATGAGATCATCGATGTTCCGCTCGGCACCGTAGCACGCGAAGCCGAATCAGGCAAGATCATCTGTGAGATCAACAACGACGGACAGGAATACATTCTGGCTGCAGGTGGGCGAGGTGGAAAAGGAAACTCATGGTTCGCCACGCCAACCAACCAGGCCCCGCAACATGCGCAGCCCGGAGAGCCCGCCATCGAAGGTTGGTACGTTCTCGAGCTGAAGCTCCTCGCCGATGTAGGTCTTGTAGGTTTTCCGAACGCCGGCAAGTCGACGCTGCTCTCGGTTGTGTCTGCAGCCAAACCGAAGATCGCCGATTATGCATTCACCACACTCACACCAAATCTCGGCGTGGTATCCTATCGTGAGAACCAGTCGTTTGTGATGGCCGACATTCCCGGTATTATCGAAGGCGCTTCGGAAGGAAAAGGATTGGGCACACGCTTCCTGCGTCACATCGAAAGAAACTCACTCTTGTTGTTCATGGTCCCGGCCGATTCAAAGGACATAAAAGACGAATACGAAGTGTTGTTGAACGAGTTGAAACAGTACAATCCAGAACTGCTCGACAAAAAAAGACTGCTGGCCGTTTCGAAGTCCGACATGCTCGACGACGAACTGAAATCGGCTATGAAAAAGGAGCTGCCCAAGGGAGTTCAGTCGGTATTTATCTCGTCCATCACCAACCAGGGTATTACCGAGCTCAAGGATCTCATCTGGAAGAACCTTCACTAGCCCGACAATGTGTCTAGTTTATCCTTTTGGCAAAATTCTTGTCATCTTGCGCATTATTTGAAAGCGGAAGAATTGATGGAAAACACCAGTCAGACAGAAAAAGAGGCCGAAAAGAAGGTTGAAACGCCAGCCGAAAACCAAGCCGAGGCACCCGAAGCTGCCACTCCCGAAAGCGAAGCCAAAGCGGCAGTAACCAAACTGCAGGACGAATTGGCAGAATCGAAGGACAAATACATTCGCCTTTACGCCGAATTCGAAAACCACCGCCGTCGTACCGCCAAAGAGCGGCTCGAGTTGATCGTCTCCGCGAACGAGCAGCTGATCAAAACGCTGTTACCTGTTGTCGACGATTTCGACCGGGCCGAAAAGTCTCTCAAGGAAATTGGTGGCAAAGAAGCTGACGGCATTTTGTTAATCTATCAGAAGCTTAAAAAAATACTCGACCAGTACGGCGTGAAGACCATGGAAGTTCAGGGTGATTTCAACCCCGACCTTCATGAAGCGATCACACAGGTACCCAACGAGTCCAAAAAAGGAAAGATCGTCGACGTGGTCGAGAAAGGATACATGCTGAACGATAAGGTGATCCGGTTTGCCAAGGTGGTCGTCGGATGCTGAGAAATCATAAATAGATGAGCAAGAAAGACTACTACGAAATTCTTGGGGTTTCGAAGACCGCCACCCCCGAGGAGGTCAAGAAGGCATACAGAAAAGTAGCCATTCAGTATCACCCCGATAAGAATCCCGGAAACAAGGACGCAGAAGACAAATTCAAAGAAGCTGCCGAAGCCTACGAAGTATTGAGCGATGCCGACAAGCGCGCGCAATACGATCGCTTTGGTCATAACAAACCCGGTCAGGGTGGATTTGGCGGCGGCCAGCACATGAACATGGAGGATATCTTCAGCCAGTTTGGAGATATTTTCGGTGGTGATGGCGGACCGTTCGATAGTTTCTTCGGAGGCGGAAGCGGAAGATCGCGTCAACGCAAAGGATCCAATCTCCGCATCAAGCTCAAGCTCACACTCGATGAGATCGCAAATGGCGCAGAGAAGAAAATAAAAGTACACCGGTTGGTGAGAGCCGAAGGTGTTACGTTCAAACAATGTCCCACCTGCCAGGGCAACGGCCAGATGCGTAAGGTCGTAAACACGATGCTTGGCCAGATGGTCTCCACCACAACATGTTCGAGCTGTGGCGGCTCCGGTCAGATAGTCGACAAGCGCCCGGCCGGCGTCGATAGCTCGGGGCTTGTCTCCAAAGAAGATCTTTTATCCGTCAAAATACCTGCCGGTGTAGGCGAAGGCGTTCAACTGGCCATGTCCGGTAAAGGCAACGAGGCTCCCGGTGGCGGAGCGCCCGGCGACCTGCTTATCGTGATCGAGGAAGCGGAAGACAAACAACTGAAACGCGACGGGAACAACATCATCTATGATCTGCACATCAGCTTTGTGGATGCCACGCTGGGTACGGCGATAGAAGTTCCGTCGATCGGCGGAAAGGTTCGTATCAAGATCGATCCCGGAACGCAAAGCGGAAAGATCCTCAGACTTCGCGGGAAGGGTCTGAAAGACCTCAACGGATACGGCACAGGCGACCAGCTGATCTACGTGAATGTGTGGACTCCGAAAAAACTTTCGCCGGAGGAGAAGGTGAAGCTTGAATCGCTTAAGGATTCTCCGAATTTCCAGCCGCATCCGGATGCGAATGAGAAGGGGTTCTTCGAGAGAATGAAGGAATATTTTGCGTAGTTGATCTCAGAAGGCGTCTTTTTTTCAAGGTTCAAGGTATCTACCGACCGGTAGCATCATTCGGAGCATGGAGAGATCATTTGTTACAGTATCAGAAAGCGAATGACGTCTCCATGGTTAGTTTGTTCCCTCCACCCGCGGAATCTTTGACCTTGAACCGCCGGTCCATTGTGTTTTCAAGACACATTAAATCCCCAAACCCTCTTTTTCTGGCGTAAAATAATGGAAACCCCGGCGGGGTATTCCCGTATAACCCATATTGTAACTGTTTGTAACTGACTGATTTTGGCTATTTCGGCAGTTTTATTACTTCCGGACAACCAGAAAACTAACCGAATCGTAAAAACCGGACAATGGGGAAACTTTTGTCATGTGCTTTTTTAATCTTCTTCGGAAGCATTTTATGCTGCTGGGGACAGATCAAAAAGCAATTCACCGTTGAAAGCCCCGAAGCTTGTCACGCCGTCGAGCTCCAGCTCAAGGCCAAAGTCGGAAACTGCTACATCCGCCCCAGTCAGGCCGCCGACATCCTCAACATCTACAGCAACCAGGACCTCGAAGAATACGGTCATTCTTTCAAGAAAGAAATGAAAGACGGCACGTGCTTCGTAAAGCTCAACCTCGAACAGCAGAGTCAGAAAGGCGTCGGCCAGATGATCTCAAACCAGGTTTTCGGCAGCGATGAGAAAGTGACCGATAAGCTCTGGAAAGTATACCTCACCGATTCGAAACCGTATTCGCTCGACCTAGTCTATGGGCTGGGCAACGCCAACGTCGATCTCTCGGGGTTGGCTATTACAAAACTCAAGATCGTAACGGGAAGTGCAGACGTAAATGTCTCTTATAGCTCCGGGCTGGGGAACCAGGTGGAGATGGACACGTTCTTCGTTAAGGTTGACGTTGGCTCACTGAATGTGAAACAGCTCAGCCTGTCGAAGTCGAAAGTAGTGATGGTGGATGTGGGCTTCGGAAACATGTACCTCGATTTTTCGAACAAGCCACTGACCAATAACCACGTCAAGGGCAGCGTCGGCGCCGGCAACCTTGTCATTCACCTGCCTGATGAAGAAATTCCTGTTCTTGTGAAAATAAATGAATCCTGGCTTTGCAGCATCAGTCTCAGCAAGGGCCTTCAACGCATCGGGGAAAATACGTTTGCAAATGCTGCTTATGAAAAGGACGCTACAAACGCACTCACGTTCGATCTGGACGTTTCCCTCGGTAAAATAATCTTCCGCGAAAAACAATAAAAACCCGGGCTTTGTCAGGGTTTTTTAATTTGCCTGTAAGTTATCGGCAGGTTTTGATACTTATCTTCGTGAAAATCACTCCTTCAACTTGGAAGCACTAACAGCCTCAGGGATCACTAAACGGTATGCACAACATACCGCTTTGAAAAATGTGGACATTACCATCCCTGAAAAAACGATTTATGGACTGCTTGGACCGAATGGCGCCGGCAAGACCACACTCATCCGCATCATCAACCAGATCATCACGCTCGACGAAGGCGAGATACGGGTGTTCGGTGAGCGGCTGAAACCGGAACACGTCAGCATGATCGGCTATCTGCCCGAAGAACGCGGCCTTTACAAAAAACTCAAAGTCGGCGACCAGCTTGTGTACCTCGCAAGGCTGAAAGGTCTTTCGAAGAAGGATGCCCTGGCGAGGATCAAGGTATGGCTGGAGAAATTCGAGATCAAAGACTGGTGGAACAAGAAGGTGGAAGACCTCTCGAAGGGGATGGCACAGAAGGTTCAGTTCATCAGCACGGTTCTTCACGAGCCCAGGCTTATCATACTCGATGAGCCCTTCTCGGGCTTCGATCCGGTGAACGCGCAACTGATCACAAAAGAGATCCTCGAGTTGAAACAGAAAGGCTGTACGATCATCTTCTCCACACACAGGATGGAAACGGTGGAAGATCTTTGTGATCACATCGCGTTGATCAACAAGTCGGAGAAAATACTGGAAGGGTCGAAGAAAGCTGTAAAGGCGCAATTCAAGTCTAATACATTCTCGGTAGACCATCGTGGAAACTTCGAGCCTAATGGCACTTTCGAAGTTGTGTCTCAAAAACTGGTTGAGGAGAATTTCTATCACAGCACATTGCGTGCTCGGCCGGCCGTGACGACTAATCAGTTGCTCGCTGATCTTATTGGGATCACCGAAGTTCATTCCTTCATCGAGAAGGTGCCGACCATGAGTGAAATATTTATCAGTCTCGTAAAAGGAGAAAGCCATGAATAAAATTCTACTGATCATTGAGCGCGAGGTTTTGAATCGCGTCGGTAAAAAATCGTTCCTGGTGGCGACGATACTGATTCCATTGATCTTTCCGGCGATCATCTGGGTTCTCATTTTCATAAATAAAAAATCGACAGAGAACGAAGCAAAGAAGGTCATTTACTATGTCGATGAATCCAGGTTGTTTCATCCTGATACATCGAAGTATGCCTATAAACCTTTCGAGGGATCGATCGAGGCTGCAAAAGAAGCATACCAGCATACGAACGATCTCGGCTTGCTTTATATCCCGAAGATTGACATCAACAACCCCGAAGGAATCACATTGTATTCTGTAGGTCAACCCACGATGGACGACGAGGGCGATATCCGGGCGATGCTGAGCGAGCAGGTGAAGAACATGAGAATGGAACGTCTCCATATCAAGAGAAGCACACTCGACAGCCTCAACGAGGACGTAGGGATGAAGACAATCAGCGTGACGCCCGACGGCACTGAAAAGAAAAGCAACAGTCTGCAATTGTACCTGGTCGGGATGATCTTCGGGATCCTTATGTACATGTTCATCTTCATCTATGGCGCACAAGTCATGCAGGGCATCATAGAAGAAAAAACAAGTAAAGTGGTGGAGGTGATCGTATCCTCTGTCAGACCATTTCAATTGATGATGGGTAAGATACTCGGCCTTGCAACAGTCGGATTGCTTCAGTTCCTGATCTGGATCATTCTCATGACCTCCCTCACATTGCTGTCACTCAAATTTGCGGGAGTTTCGGCCGATAGTGGCGGGGTCGACGCGGTACAACAGACCGGCGGTTTGGCGAAAGTAGCAGAGCTGTTGAACCTGCCATGGTTCTACATCATCTTCTGCTTTCTGTTTTACTTCCTCGGCGGTTATTTGATCTACGGAGCTCTGTTCGCGGCCGTAGGCTCGGCGGTAGATAGCCCGGCCGAAGCCCAGCAGTTCATGTTTCCCGTGACGCTGCCTCTGCTGATCTCCTACATGAGCTTGTTTGTATTCATCCTCCGCGAACCGGACAGTCCCGTGAGTGTCTGGCTCTCGATCATTCCCTTTACCTCTCCCATTGCGATGATGGGCCGGCTTGGTTCCGATGTTCCAGCGTGGCAATTAGCACTTTCAATGGTACTGCTGATAGCCGGATTTATCTTCACAACGTGGGTGGCAGGAAGGATTTACCGCGTCGGTATCCTCATGTCGGGGACGAAGGTGAATTACAAGGTATTGGCTAAGTGGTTCCTGATGAAAGGATGATAACATGTACAATTTACGATGTACGACGTACGATTGGACGTCGGGATAAAATCGTAAATTGTACATCGTAAATCCTACATTCCTTTGGCACTTAAGACATCGCTCGCCTCGATGGAGTTCTACAAAGATAACTCCAACCTCAAGTGGGTGATCCTCGTCGTGTCCGTAGTTATCAGTATCAGCTCTGCGTTATATACAAATGTACTGGTAGAACAGCTTAAGGAGCGGGAGCGTAACCAGGTGACCCTTTATGCAAAGGCGCTCGAGTATACCGTCAACGAGCTGAACAGCAACGTTTCCTTTGTGTCGGAAGAGATTGTTTATAAAAACAACTCTATCCCATCGATATTGATGAACGACCAGAACGAGTTCATCGATTACAACAATGTCGACATCGATACGACCTGGTCCCTGAAGAAAAAGAACGAGGCGCTTCTTCGTGAGCTCAACGAGATGAAGCGCGCTTATCCGCCGATCGAAATACTGCTGAAAGATCCCACCACACAGGAAGTTTTTGGAAAGCAATTCGTTTACTACAAGAACTCATTTTTATTGACGCAGCTGATCGCCTACCCATTTATCCAGTTGTCGGTGATCGCCATATTCGGTTTCATTTCTTACCTGGCTTTCAACTATTCGAAGACTTCCGAACAAAATCGCGTATGGGTTGGTCTGGCGAAAGAAACCGCACACCAGCTTGGCACCCCGCTTTCCTCACTCATGGCCTGGGTAGAAGTCCTTCGCGACGACCCCGATATCAAAAACAAAGGCATTGCGGACGAGCTCGACAAGGACATCAAGAAACTGAAGGTTGTCACCGAACGCTTCTCTTCGATCGGTTCCACACCAACACTGAAAGAGGAGAACATCTACACGCTGATACAAAACGTGGTGGCCTATTTACAGCCCCGTGTTTCGTCGCGGATCAACTTCGAGCTCTACACCCTTTCCGAATCCATCACGGCCATGGTGCACGCACCATTGTTCGAATGGGTGATCGAAAACCTTTGCAAGAACGGCGTGGACGCCATGGGCAGCTCGGGCACAATCGCCATCAAGATCCTCCGCGGCAACGAGAACCGTGTGCTCATCGACATCTCCGACACCGGCAAGGGCATTCCCAAGGGCAACGTTCCCAGCGTTTTCAAACCGGGGTTCACCACCAAGAAAAGAGGATGGGGTCTCGGGCTGGCGCTTGCCAAACGTATCATCGAGATGTACCACCAGGGAAGGATATACGTGAAGAGCTCCGAAGAGAATCAGGGTACGACTTTCAGGATCGAACTGAAAGGAATCGGCCAGCGGCCGGGCTAAAAAAATCTGAATTTTAGTGCCATTTCCTGCGGCGAAACATTAGTTTTGCGGTCGGATTTTTTCAATCTGGATGCTTTATCAAAGGCATTGATAATCAATTCGATAGCTCAAATAAAAACGAAGAATATACCCCATGGCGAATTACGGTAAAATCACCCAGGTAATCGGTCCGGTAGTAGACGTGTCCTTCAGCGAAGAAGACTCGAAACTCCCAAACATCCTGGACGCTCTCGAAGTCACTAAGGGCGACGGAACCCGCGTAGTGCTCGAGTGCCAGCAGCACCTGGGAGAAGACCGCGTACGCACCATCTCGATGGACGGTACCGAGGGTCTGGTGCGCGGCATGAAAGTGACCGATACCGGCATCCCCATCAAAATGCCCATCGGCGACGACATCAAGGGACGCCTTTTTAACGTGATCGGCCAGGCTATAGACGGCATTAAACAACCCAAGGGTGACAAATCCCTTCCCATACACAGGTCCGCTCCCCTCTTCGAAGACCTTTCGACTTCTTCCGAAGTTCTCTTCACCGGTATCAAGGTTATCGACCTGATCGAACCCTACGCAAAGGGTGGTAAGATCGGATTGTTCGGTGGCGCCGGCGTGGGCAAAACGGTATTGATCCAGGAGCTGATCAACAACATCGCGAAAGCATATTCCGGTTTGTCGGTATTTGCCGGTGTAGGCGAAAGAACGCGCGAAGGAAACGACCTTCTCCGCGAAATGATCGAAGCAGGTATCGTCGATTACGGTCCCGAATTTATGAAGTCACTCCACGCAGGTGGATGGGACCTCTCGAAAGTAGACATGGATCGCCTGAAGGAGTCGAAGGCTACATTCGTGTTTGGACAGATGAATGAGCCCCCCGGAGCCCGTGCACGCGTGGCGCTGTCGGGTCTTACGGTAGCAGAATATTTCCGCGATGGCGACGGTACCGGCAAGGGCCGCGACATCCTCTTCTTCGTCGACAACATCTTCCGTTTCACCCAGGCAGGTTCCGAAGTATCGGCCCTCCTTGGACGTATGCCTTCGGCCGTAGGATATCAGCCGACGCTCGCATCTGAAATGGGTTCCATGCAGGAACGTATCACTTCAACCAAGAACGGTTCAATCACATCGGTGCAGGCCGTATACGTACCTGCCGATGACTTGACTGACCCCGCTCCTGCGACAACATTCGCTCACCTTGACGCAACGACCGTGTTAAGCCGTAAGATCTCCGAGCTCGGTATCTATCCTGCCGTGGATCCTCTCGACTCTACGTCGCGTATCCTCAGGGCCGACATCGTAGGCGAAGAGCATTACAACTGCGCACAGCGCGTGAAGCTCACCCTGCAGCGTTACAAAGAGCTTCAGGATATCATCGCCATCCTCGGCATGGATGAGCTCAGCGACGACGATAAGCTGATTGTAGCACGTGCCCGTCGTGTACAACGCTTCCTGTCGCAGCCTTTCCACGTTGCCGAAGCCTTCACAGGTTTGAAAGGGCAGCTGGTGGACATCAAGGACACCATCAAAGGTTTCACTGCGATCATGGATGGCGAGTACGATTACCTCCCTGAGGCAGCATTCAACCTGGTTGGTACGATCGAACAGGCGAAGGCGAAAGGAGAAAAACTCATGGCAGAAGCCAACGGATAATCAAGAATCGAGAATAATCATTCATGCACTTAGAGATCATCACACCCGACAAGAAGGTTTTCGAAGGAGAAGTGGCTATCGTTACTTTTCCCGGCTCCGACGGGTCGTTCCAGGTATTGAACAATCACGCGCCGCTGGTAAGTCTTTTGAAAGAAGGCGTGGTGGAGTATAAAACTGCCGATAAAGGGACGTCGCAGGTGAACATCACCGGCGGTGTTGTTGAAGTACTGAAGAACAAAGTGATCGTGCTGGCCGACGGCGTGAAGGGCTGATTATATAATCTAAAGAAAGTCCAAACCCTGGTTGCCCTCAAACGACCGGGGTTTTTTGTTACTCGGCCTTGAGGCTTTCGGCTGGATTTATCCGGGCCGCCCGGACCGCCTGGGCTCCTACGGTCAGGAGGGAGATCAATAGTACGGCTATGGCGGTAATCCCGAACAACCAAAACGGTAGCGTGCTCCGATAGGCGAATGTCCCCAACCATTTATTTGAATAATGCCAGGCTAAAGGCAATGCAATCACCGAGGCAACGATCACCATAAAAGCGAATTCGAAGGTCAGCATGCGCATGATGCGCCCTTCGCTGCAGCCGAGAACCTTCCGGATGCTGATCTCACGCATCCTCCTTTCTGCGGAAAATGCCGCGAGTCCAAACAGTCCCATGCACGAAAGCACGACGGCCACGCACGCGAAGTACTGTGCCATCTTCGATACACGCTGTTCGGAAAGGTAGAGCGCCTGGTACTCGTCGTCGAGAAATGTGAACTCGAATGGCATACCGGGATTAAACTCTTTGAATAGGGTCTTGATGCTTTCGATGGTTTGTTGTTCCGAACCTGTTGCGACTTTTAAAACAATCGTGTTGGTGTGCGGGGGCCCTATCAGCATGAACTGCGGTTTCAGCCCCGCATATAGCGACTGGAAATGATAGTCTTTCATTACTCCAATGATCTCGCGCCTGCCTCCGAAAAGTTCCATCCATTTACCGATCGGGTCGGTGATACCCATTCTCTTTACGGCCGTTTCGTTGATGACGACCTGGGCATTATTGTCTCCGAGCTTTTCTGAAAACGAACGTCCTGCCTTCATTTCGATACCGAGGGCTTCAATGAGCCCGAAATTGACAGCGGCTCCGATAAATTCAATTTCTTCTCCGCCTTCCTTCTGCCCTTCCCATGTGTGTCCCCAGGATGACGATGTGTTGTTCGTGACGCTTGCGCCAATGCTTGATGCGGCTTGTATCCCCGATATCTGTTTTGCCCGATCCAGAAATGAGTCGAGGCGATTATTCAGCTCTCCCTGCCGTTGGATCAGCATCACGTTGTCTTTGTGATACCCAAGATCCCAGGACTGAATGAACTGAAGCTGCCGGTAGACAACAGCAACTCCGATGATCAGGACAATGGACGTAACGAACTGAAAGACCACCAAACCCTTTCGTACAAAGCGCTCAGACTTCGACGACGTAAACTTTCCCTTCATTATCTCTACCGGTTTGAAACCAGATAGATAGAGTGCAGGATAACTCCCGGCGATCAGACCAGTAAGCAACGCGATAGTGAACGCCGCTCCGAGCAATTTCCAGTCGCCTGCGAGTACAAGTTGCTTACCGGCGATCAGGTTGAACTCCGGCAATAAGAGGATTACCCCACCTATCGCAATCAGCAATGCGAACAGAGACATCACTACCGACTCAGAGAGGTGTTGAAAGATCAGTGATCCTCTTTGTACACCCATCCCCTTTTTTATTCCAATCTCTTTCATCCGGCATTGCGCCCGTGCGGTGGACAGGTTCATGAAATTGATGCATGCTATCGCCAGTATGAAGATCGCGACGATAGAAAAAAGCACAACATAGTCGATGCGTCCACCTGAAAGCGTCCCGTTTTCATAGCGACTGTGTAAATAGATTTCCGAATACCGTTGCAGAAACATCGAATCTGCCCGCCTGTCGGTTTCTGCCTGGCGTTTCGATTGATAAAGCCGGTTGAGCTTAAGACCAAAGTCAATCACATCGGTTCCTTCGCGAAGCGTAAGGTTCACCACGATCGGATTGCTGTTCCAGTTTACGTCCATGCGGTTCTTTTCCAGGAACATCTCATGGGTGACCAGGAAGTCGAATGCCTCCGACGACTCAGGTGATTTTTCGAAAACCGCAGCTATCACAAAGTCACCCCCGAAGTGCTGAAGGTCCCAGTTGATCGGCTTACCGATGCATTTGGGGACGGATCCAAAGAGCCGTTGTGCGAGGTCCGTGGATATCGCCATGTTGTATTTTCCTTCCAGCGCTGTGTTGATGTCACCCTGGATGACCGGGAAAGTGAATGCTTTGAAGAAATCCTTCCCTGCAAACGCGCCGGTAGCATTTATTCGGTCGGTTCCTATTGCAACGGTCGCCGGCGGACCGGGCCGGAACGGCACCACAAACTCGACCTCCGGCAGCTCAGCCTTCAACGCATCCGGTAATAACACCGAGTTGCTTTCGTGGGTCTCGATGGTGTTTTCCGGACCTGTCGTATGACGCTTCACCTGGTACAACCGTTCCTTGTTTTCGTGAAACTGATCCATGGACAATTCGTCCTGCACCCACAAATAGATCAACAGGACAGAAGTTAGTCCCGCGGTAAGCCCCACCAGATTGATGACGAATATTCTTTTGTACCGTAAGAAATTACGGAAGGCGACGAGCAGGATGTGATGTATCATATGAAATGAAATTGTAGGTCGGTTGTTCCGGAATGCCTTGATGAATTCGGGACGGAGATACTTGAAAACCCGCCACTTGAATTTCCATTTCGCGAGACGAGGGTTCGTCACAGTCTCCTTTTCGAAGATCTCCGTGAGGTCGCCCTCGATCTCTTCGACAAAGTCTTCACGACAAAACCAGCGGAGAAATCGAATAGTGTTTTTCGGTGGTCTCATTTACTTAACAAATGTAAATGTAATGATTATTTTCATATTTGCTAAGTAAATCAGCCCGTCTCCGTTTATACGCCATTTTTGCTAAATTGTAGATTGTATTCACCCCGGATTACGAACGCGACAGGTCGATGAAGGTCTTTTTTGGTGCTTTGGGAGTTGCTTTGCTACTGTGTTCCTGCGAAACAGACAAGAACTATACTTTACTCACCACCGAGGTGAACACCGCTGGCGTGAAGCACACCGTGACCTACGCGGGCGCGTTGCCGGTGAAAATCCTGTATGAGACCTTTCACGGTAGCGGGACGAAAGACACTACTTATGCCGACAGCGTCGTGCGACGGGAGCTCGATTCGGTGAAATACAACTCCGAGGAACGAACGGCGCTGCTAACACGTCTCTCGAACAATGGCGACTCGCGGTGGCAAAAGGATTTCAGAAAATACTATTTCAATAAAGACAACCTGCTGGTGAAGGTCACACGCTTCGACAACAATACGGAGTATGTTACAGACTCGGTTTCTTACGATTACACGACGCAGACGGCTTCTTTTTATGACGTTATCAACAAGCACGTGTTCGAGCTGGTGTATGACAATAAGAACAACATAGAGTCAGAAACGGAAAAAAGAATTTCGGACCAGCATGTATACCAGACATACTATTATTACTACGACGCTTCCCAAAACCCGTTCCTTGTGAACCTCGACGATGATGAGCAGCTGTTCGGATGTTTTAACTACCAGGTCATCGGGATTTTCTGGAACAATGCGTCGCGGCCGATCTTCTGTTCAACGAATAACGTGCAGTCCTTCAAGGAAGTGACCGGCACCGAAGAACGGAACGGGCTGTTCGAATACCAGTATCGCCAGGGTCTTCCCTCGGCGCAGTTTGGCAATAGCGGTGTGATCTATTACCGGTACGCGCACACCAGGATTAGCGACTAGCTGACCCACCTGCCAGACGCGTTATTTGTGAATCGTGGCTTTTGGCGGGGCACAATATTTCAGGCTTCTTTTCGACTTATACTTCAACATGCTCCGGAAGACCTTAAAAATACTGGCAGCCCTCGTATTGGTTCTCGCCGTAACCATATTTTTCTTTATGCAGCAAACATCGTTCGGAAAGCTCCCGGCCGGAACGCGCGCCGAACGCGTCTCCAAATCTCCAAATTTCAAAAACGGCACTTTTCAAAACCTGATAGAGACGAAGGCGCTTGCAGAAGACGCCAGCTACTTCGGTCTATTCTCGAAACTCTTCACTTCCGTCCCGGGCATAGCGCCGTTAAGAGCACTGCCTTCCCAGAAAACAGATCTCAAAGCGATACCGGCCGACAAACCCACCATTATCTGGTTTGGCCACTCTTCGTACCTCATCTCGATTGGCGGGAAGAAAATACTCGCCGACCCTGTGTTTTCGGAAAGGGCATCACCGGTACAATATTCCGGGCCGAAGAATTATCCGGGTACGGCATTATATAAGCTGGAAGAGTTCCCGGATCTCGATGTGGTGGTGATATCACACGACCACTATGATCATCTCGACTACAATTCGATCCTGATCCTAAAAGAGAAAACCAAACTGTTTTGCGTGCCGCTCGGTGTAGGTCAACACCTCGAGCATTGGGGAGTGAAACCCGAACAGATCCGTGAGTTCGACTGGTGGGAAGGTGAAGAAGTGTTAGCGGGAATTCACCTGACGTCGACACCGGCGCGGCATTTTTCAGGCCGCGGGTTTACAAGAAACAGAACCCTTTGGTCGTCTTTCGTACTCGAAACGGGCGGAAAGAAAATATTCATCGGCGGCGATTCGGGTTTCGACAATGCCTTCAAGGACATCGGGGAAAAGTTTGGCCCGTTCGATATTGCGATGCTGGAGTGCGGCCAGTATGATGTGCAATGGCCATACATTCACATGATGCCGGAAGAAACCGTACAGGCCGCGCTCGATCTGAAAGCGACGGTGTTCCTTCCGGTTCATTGGGGTAAGTTCACGCTGGCGAATCACCCGTGGAAAGATCCGATCCAACGGGCCGTGAAGCATGCGAAAGCTAACGGTGCACACGTGACCACTCCCAAGATCGGCGAGCCGATCATTCTCGGCGAGTCAATACCATTCGAAGAGTGGTGGGAAGGAATTAATTGACCTGCGTCGTATCGGCGGGCGTTGGTGTCTTTTTCTTCCAGTCATTCAATCCCGTGTGCAACATTCCTCCAAGGAAACCATCCACGATATAAACTTCATCTTCGTCGCTTAACCGCACGTAGGTGTAAGGCGCCATCCCTTGTCCGAACTGACCCCCACCACCGGGACTTTGGTTGAAACCGAAACGCCCCACCTGGAAGTCAGCCTCTTTATCGCCGTCGTAATAGACTGCGACGCTGGTCGCCGTGCTGTCTACTTTGAACTCCGCCCACTTTTCTTTCTTACGGCTTGCCATGCGTGTCGCCTCGATCAATTGAACGGTTTGCAACATGCGCGACACTGCTGCAGAGTCCGCTTCAACGTTGATGTCGTTCTTCACCACGTTCCACTTACCGTTCACTTTCACGAGTCGTATCGCCGAATCGGCGGCAGATATCCGAACTTCCGTGATCTTCGTCCGGTCGAGGTTTACCAGTTCTTTCCTGACGTTGCTCTCGAGCTTGGGTGAACGGAAGATCCACGACACCACAAAGATGCCCACCAGTACGGCGAGTCCGATTGCAAGTATCTTGTTATTAATCTTCTTCATAGTTTTCGCTCATTCTTTTCAAACGACGCATCCTGTTCCTCTGAAATCTTACAAGTCCATAGATCAGCACGAGCATCAGGGGCAAAAGAAAATTGGTGTACTTGAGGACTGCACGGGTACCTTCTTCCATCTCATCGATGGGCCTGTAGGTGGCGCCCTTTGTCCTCATCTCGATGAGACCGGTGTCGTCGGTCAGCCAGTCGATCGCGTTGGAAAGCAGATTCACGTTGTCGGGTGAAAGCCGTTGCGCTTGTTGACCGGACCCGTTGACGGGAAAATCTCCGTCGCCGATGATCACCATTTTAGATGTTGCCGATCCCGCGAGTCGTCCTTCGATCGCTCCGGCCATCGCGATATCACTCATCGGCAGATCGGCTTCCGTCCATTGTTTCTGTATGTCGAAAGTCAACGGTGCGCCAAGAACGTTAGACTGACCCGAAGAAAACACCAACGGTGTAAAGCGAACGGAAGTGTCGCCTGCGAATGTCACCTGGCTGACAAACTGGAACACAACACCTTCAAGACCCTTCGTGATCGGGTGATCGGTAAATTTCGCGCCGATGGGAAGATACGGGAATGCCATCTGCGACTGCATCATCCCGAATGGTGTTTGCTGTTGCACGGTAACCGATGCACACCTGGCATCGACAATGAAATTCGGTTCTACGATGACGCCTTTGTTTGCCAGCCATGCTTCGAAGCCTGTAGAAACGGGAACTCCCTGGGCATTTTGAAGGTTTCCATCTACCCGGTTGAGGGCGACCAACATGTGTCCTCCGCCAGCCAGAAATGCTTCGAGCTTGTTGAAGTCATTATTCGAGACGCTGTCGCGCGGGCGAATGACGACGAGTGTTTTCAGGTCGGGCGGTATGCCAGTCGTATCACTGAGGGTCACGGGGACGGGATTGTACAAGACACTCAACTGCGTGTACACTTCGCCCATCTCCTGCAACGTAGGTTCGCCGTGTCCCTGCAGAAATCCAACGCCGGGTTTATTGTCGATAGATATCTTTTTGATTGCCGATGACAGGCCGTACTCGATCGGGAAGGCAGGTGGAATGTATCCGAGCACTTCCTCCTTATCGCCCATCGATACGACGGCGGCCATGAACAGTTTTTGTTGTTTCGCCTGGTCTTTTTCGCGCATGGTCATCATCCGTGGCTGGATACCTTTCTGCAAAAGCTCATTTTCCATGGTCTCAGACGTTGCGGGATCGATGAACTCATATTGGACCAACCCGTCGGATTTGGCGGCATACTCGACTAGCATTTCCTGGAAATCCTGGCGCCCCTTAGCGATCGAAGGTGGTACGTTTGCGGTGAAATACGCTTTGATCGTTACGGGCTCTTCGAGCTCACGGAGGATATCCCGCGTCGCATCGCTCAACGTGTACTGATTGTCATCCGTAAAATCCAGCCTGAAATGAAACATGGTTGACAGCATGTTCACCACGATGACGATGAGAATAACGAGTATGGTTGTGATGTATATCTTCTTCATGGCCGATCACTGATTTCGTTTGGTCAATGACAGTTCCGACAAAAACAACCCGAGAAAAATAACGGAGATGAAATAGATGAGATCCCGTGTGTCCAAGACTCCCCTCGAAATGCTTTCGAAGTGTGTGGTAATACTCAGGTCACTAAGTACTTCACCAACGACTCCCGGGATCGACGACGCCAGGATATTGAAAATGAACTGGAAGAATACAGAGATGATCAGCGCAACCAGGAATGAAACGATCTGGTTGCTGGTGAGACTGCTTGCGTATAAGCCGATGCTTACGAAGGCCGCGCCGGTCAGCAACAGTCCGAAGTATCCGCTCACGATCTGTCCAACGTCGGCATCACCGATACTGAAGATCGTGACCACAAACGGCAGTGTGAACAACAATGCGATTGCGAGCATTGATACTGCCGCGAGAAACTTCCCGTACACAACCTGCCGGTCGGTGACGGACTTCGTAAGCAGCAGCTCCAGCGTACCGATCTTTCTTTCCTCCGCCAGCAGCTGCATGGTGAGCGCCGGTATGAAAACAAAGAAGCTGAGGTTCGCATATGAAAAGAACTGCGCGAGGGTCGCCTGTCCAATGTAGAACACGTCGCTCCCGCCCAGCAGCCATGTAAACAATCCTGTGAAGCCCAGAAACAAGGCTAACAGAATGTACGCCATGAGGGAATCGAAGAATGAATTAAGCTCCCGTTTGGCGATCACCAAAACAGCACTCATAGTTGATTATTGAGGTTAATTTTTTTTGAAGATGTCTTCACGGTTGTTTGTTATCCTGGATTAATTGAGCGTTAGATTTCTAAAGATGTCTTCCAGTCGCGTTTCGAGCGGGGTCATCTCCGACAACACCCAGCCCTTTTGTACGCAGAGCATAAAGATCTCACGGCCCGACGTTGTCCCGGGGTTGCTCTGAACTTCAAAGCGATTAAGGTTCTTATCGATCATGTCGAGCCGCTGGATGGTCTTTATCTTCCTGAGCTCCGATTGAATCGTGTCTGCCGTTGCATCTTCGATCCTGACTTTCAGTATCTCCTGTCCTTCGGCCTGACGACGCAGGTTTTCCGCGGTACCGTCGGCAACGATCTTTCCTTTATTGATGATCAGTATCCTGTCGCATGTGGCTTCCACTTCAGGAAGGATGTGCGTACTGAGGATCACGGTCTTTTCTTTACCGAGCTCACGTATCAGATTCCTGATCTCCACGATCTGGTTAGGATCGAGACCGGTGGTAGGTTCGTCGAGGATCAGTATTTCCGGGTCGTGGATCATCGCCTGCGCCAGTCCGACACGCTGACGGTAGCCCTTCGAGAGCTCCCCGATCTTCTTGTGTTTTTCGGCGTTCAGTCCACAGACCTTCACCATTTTCCTGACGCGTTCTGCAATCCTGTCCCCGGTCACACCCTGGAGGGCTGCGCAAAACTCCAGGTAATCGATCACGGCCATGTCGAGGTAAAGGGGATTGTTCTCGGGCAGGTAGCCGATGTGTTTCTTCACCTCGTCGCCATAGTCCGCAACCGATCTGTCACCGATGACCACCGAGCCCTCGCCGATGCCGACGTATCCTGTGATCATCTTCATGGTGGTACTTTTCCCGGCTCCGTTTGGTCCGAGGAAACCCAGGATCTCGCCGGTCTTCACTTCAAAAGACAATCCGTCCACGGCCTTCTGGGGACCGTATTTTTTAGAAAGGTTTTCTATGGTGATGTTCATGATTTTTTCAGCGTGGCAAAAATAAAATTTCTCACGGAAAACACGGAAAACACGGAAAAATCCCGAAGCTTTTTTCGAGGCCTTCCGTGCTTTCCGTCTTTTCCGTGAGAAACAAAAAAAGGGCCGTCAGGCCCCTTTTCTTAATGTTTTTCGCAGTGATTACTGCCTTATTAGCCATCTGACAAAGAAAACAACCCCAATCAGCATTGCTATCCCGCCGATAATCCAAAAAGCGCCGCTCGCGCCTCCCAGTATCAGACCGACGACACCAACCGCTCCGAAGATAGCGGCCAGCTTGAGGTCCTTATCCAGGGCCTTGGTCGCCTCCACGGAATTGACACCGTCTTTTTTCTTAATGATGCTTTTGATCTCCTTTTTGAATTCACGGCGAAGCTCACGGCGTTCTTTCTTCGACATGTCTTCGTATGTCTTTTTCTCCGGTGCTATCACAACCGGTTTTTCCACCGACTCGATGGAAATAGTAGTGGTCTCCGTGACGGATTCCATTGCCACCAGCTCTTCAGCAACAACAGGTGCGGGTCCGGGATTGGATGCAACTTCCTGCTTAACGTCTTTCACCTTGCGCCCGGCGTTGTAGTCATGATAATTGAACTTGTATGCCATTTTGGGGGCAGAACAAGCTGCACACAAAGTGACACATGCCAGGGTTAGTACACGAATTTTCATATGGATCAATTTAGTTTTCTTGATTATTACGCTTTGAATTGCCGGTTATTCGGGCGAAGAACCTCTTCTCGAAGTTCCAAAAAAATTGGAACTGGCCAAAGACAAACCCATAAAACAGGAGAAATACATTGTACACCGGAAGGATCAGGATGTAATAAACAACTGTGGCCCAAACAGGTACGTCTCCGGCTTCAAACAAGTAAGCAAAGAGGGGGCGCTTCAAAAAAAGTACGGTAAACCCGGTGCACGAGAAAACGATGAGAATGACGATAACCTGGAAAATGCTTCCAACCTTCCAGCGATCTTTAAGTCTATCCAGCCAGTTCATATTGCGATGTGCGGGGTGCGATGAAATGAAAAGTCAAATTCGGGAGCTTCCTCGCACCCCGCACATCGCACGTCGCCCATTATTGGTGCGCAAGATAGCCTTAGCGGAAAGCATCCCACAAATGATTTTGCGGAAAACCCGCCTCAATCGTAACCTCTTCTTTACGAACCGGATGAACAAAGTGAAGCTTCCCCGCGTGAAGACAAATACTTGCATCATCGTTTGGCATCTCCGCTCCATATTTCACGTCACCCACAATCGGGCACCCGATGTTCGACAGTTGAGCCCGTATCTGGTGAGGTCTGCCCGTCACCGGTCTGACCTCCAGCAACGAACGGCCACCGGAATGCCGAACCAGTTGGTACGATAGCTCCGACTTCTGGCTTCCGACATACTCTCTTTTGTATGCCGTTGTTCTGTTACGGGTCTCGTCTTTCACAAGCCAGTGGACCAGCGTATCCTCCGGCCGCGGCGGTTTGCCATAAACGATCGCATAATAGATCTTCTTAGTCTCGCGATTGCGAAACAGCTCGTTCATCCTTTCCAGTGACTTTGAAGTGCGGGCAAAAACTACGACGCCGCTCACAGGCCGGTCGATCCGGTGAACGACACCGAGGAACACAGCACCGGGTTTGCTGTACTTCTCTTTGATATAATCTTTGACGAGTTCCGACAATGGTACGTCGCCCGTCACATCGCCCTGTACAAGAACACCGGGGCGTTTGTTTACCGCAACCAGGTGATTGTCTTCAAACAAAATGTGGAGATCCGACATGTTAAATCTTTTGTAATTTAGGCTGCCGGTTACTCCAAACAAAACCAATGAGAATTCTCCTGACGTCCATCGTGCTGCTTTGTGTCTTCTCGTGTAGCAGCAAACCCGATGTCGCTTCATTCACAAAACAACTGACCGATTCTCTGAATCAAGCCAAAGGAAATTTTGCGTTGTCCTTCAGGGATCTTCAAACAGGCCAGGAAATACACATCAATGAACACCGTTTATTTCACGCCGCGAGTACAATGAAAACACCGGTCATGATCGAGCTATACAAGCAAGCCGGCGCCGGAAAATTTTCGTTGTCGGACTCCATACTGGTAAAGACAGAATTCAACAGTATTGTCGACAGCACATTTTCGTTATCGCCCGAAAGCGATAGTGAGTCGGAGCTATACACATTTGCCGGTAAGAAGCGTCCGATCTCGGAGCTTGTTTATAAAATGATCATTCTCAGCAGCAACCTCGCTACCAACATTCTCATCGAGCTGGTCGACGCGAAGAATGTTACGCAAACGATGCGCGACCTCGGCGCCAAGGATATCCTGGTACTTCGCGGTGTTGAAGATGGAAAGGCATTCCGGGCAGGCTTAAATAACAAGGTCACCGCCTACGACCTTATGTTGATATTCTCCGCTATCAGCGATGGAAAGGTCGAAGGTTCCGAAGACATGATCAATATCCTCCTTGACCAGAAATTCAATGACATTATTCCCGCGAGGCTTCCGAAAGACGTAAAGGTCGCCCACAAGACGGGATGGATAACCGGGCTTCACCACGATTCTGCATTGGTCATTCTGCCGGATGGAAGGAAGTATGTGCTGGTTTTGCTTTCTGATTCTTTGGAAGACGAGGAAGCTGGAGTCAAAACAATGGCGACGGTTTCGAGGCTCATTTATGATTTTCTCACGGAAAACACGGAATAAAAGCAAAACGCTAAGTTAGCTCAGCTCTATATTGAAGAAGCTTCCGTGCTTTCCGTGTTTTCCGTGAGCAACAACGCGCCGCCAGGCGCTATTCTTTAAACTCCGACGTAAAGTGAAACGAGATCTCCGGAAAATTTTCCTGCACCATTTGTAGCCACGCCTTCGTCTCCGCCATGAACACCAGCTTCTCATCTTTGTCCACGGCAATGTGCCGTTGCTTGGAATCGATAAACTCCGCCAGTTTTTGCGGGTTCTTACTGCTGATCCAGCATGCCTTGTAAATATTCTGACCGACAAACTCCACTGTCGCGTTGTATTCGTGTTTTAGACGGAACTGGATCACCTCGAACTGCAGGGCTCCAACCACACCGACTACTTTTCGTTTTCCGAGCTGGTAGGTGAACAACTGAGCCACGCCTTCTTCCATCAGCTGTACCAGTCCCTTTTCGAGCTGCTTGGTCTTCAGCGCATCTTTGTTCACTACTTCTTTGAATATCTCCGGTGAGAAGCTCGGGATGCCGGTATAGGTCATCTTCTCTCCTTCCGTGAGCGTATCACCAATCTTCAGGTTACCCGTGTCGTAAATACCGACAATGTCGCCGGGCCACGCTTCTTCGACGGTCTCGCGATCCTGCGCCATGAACGCGGTGGCATTGGAGAACCTGAGACTCTTGGCCTGTCGGACGTGGTAGTAATTATTGCCCCGCTCGAATTTTCCTGAACATATCCGGATGAATGCGATCCTGTTCCTGTGCTTCGGATCCATGTTGGCGTGGATCTTGAACACAAACCCCGAGAATTTTTTCTCGTCCGGTTCCACAGTCCTCGTCGTCGTTTCACGCGGGATCGGAGGAGGAGCGATACGGATAAAGGTGTCCAGCAGCTCTTTTACACCGAAATTGTTCACCGCGCTGCCGAAGAACACCGGCGCCACATAACCTGCCAGGTATTCCTCGACATTGAAATCCGGATAGACACCTTCGATCAGTTCCACATCTGCCCGGAGCTGCTTCGCATAATTTTCACCGACGAGTTTGTCAAGCTCACTGCTGTGTATGTCGGAGACCTCGATTCCTTCTTCGACCTTGATCTTACTGGCCGTAAAAAGATGAAGGCTCTTTTCATAAAGGCTATATACGCCTTTGAATGTTTTTCCCATGCTGATTGGCCAGCTCAACGGCCTGACCTTGATACGAAGCTTTTCCTCGATCTCATCCAGCAGGTCGAACGGATCGCGACCTTCACGGTCGAGCTTGTTGATAAAACAAAGCACCGGCGTGCTCCTCATGCGGCAGACTTCCATCAGTTTCTCGGTCTGCGCTTCCACACCCTTCACGCAATCGATCACCATGATAACACTATCGACGGCCGTAAGTGTGCGATAAGTATCTTCGGCGAAGTCCTGGTGACCCGGCGTATCGAGGAGGTTTATCTTAATGTTATTGTAGTTGAACCCCATCACCGAGGTGGCGACAGAGATTCCCCGTTGCTTTTCGATCTCCATCCAGTCGCTTCGTGCGTGGTCTTTGATCTTCGAAGATTTTACGGCGCCGGCCTTCTGTATCGCTCCTCCGAAGAGCAGCAGCTTCTCGGTAAGAGTCGTCTTACCGGCATCGGGGTGACTGATGATCCCGAACGTCCTTCTCTTTTCTATTTCCTGTTCCAGCGTCATTGAAGGCCGCAAAAATAATAAAATATAAGGGGTATAACCCTATCGCGCCTTTACATCAATATGGCCGCGTACTGTTTAGGATTTGCCAGCACTTTGGATATGCCTTTCGATACGGACAAAAGTGGTGTAGGGTCGAGGGTTACCGGTACCTGTATTGAATTCTCCAATCTCTGTTTTAAACCTTTCAGCAACGCTCCACCGCCCGTAACGTGAAGTCCGTTCTGGTAGATATCGGCCGAGAGCTCGGGCGGACAGACTTCCAATGCCTGTATGATCTGGTCTTCAATAAAACGGAAAGGTTTGTCGAGCACATTGAGGATCTCCTGCGGAGTGATCCTGCGTTCCACCGGTAGCCCAAGCATCAGGTCCTTGCCCTTCACCTGCATGGGCTCGGGCATGTCGCTAACTTTATCTTTCACCACGCCTACCTTGATCTTCACTTGCTCGGCTGTTTTCCAACCGACCTGCAGGTTATATTTTCTCCGGAGATAATCCTGGATGTTCTCTGTGAAAGTGTCGCCGGCTACCTTGATCGAACGGAACACGGCAACACCCGATAGCGAAATGATCACGATCTCGGTTATTCCTCCTCCGATGTCGATGACCATTTTCCCTTCGGGCTCACGGATGTTGAGTCCCATCCCCAACGCTGCGGCAATTGGTTCATACACGAGGTGACATTTCCTGGAGTCGAACTGTGCCAGCACTTCGCGGAGCGCCCGTTGCTCGACAGCCGTTGCGGCGTATGGCACACCGGCGATGACCTCGTTGTATCCTGAGAATACACTTCTCTTTTTGAATATTTTTTGCACCATGCCGGCAATCATCGCGTGGGCTGAATTGTAGTCGGCGATCACTCCCCACTTAAGCGGCTGAACCGGTTTAAGGTCTTCGTTATTTTTTCCAAAAATGTCGAATGCCTGGCCGCCGATCGCCTTCACTTTGTTGGTGTTGGCGTCGAACACGATGTAGGAGGGTTCGGAAAGTAGCAGCTGATCGCAGTCGGATAACAAGGTGTTGTTGTTACCGAGATCGATGGCGAGGTGGCGTGAGTGGTAAAGTGAGGGTATCATTTGGATGAACCTCCAATTAACTAAAAAATGTGGGGTGGTAGTGTGGTTGTAAGTGTATTCCCTGAGGCGATATTTTTTTGCAAAAATGATCAGGGAAACCGTACATGTGAAATTTCAGGCAGAAAGTGAGAAGGGTGAAATTGGACTTTCATATCATTTATATCATTATGGAATTACAACCTATTCAAAACAGGATTTTCAACATACGCGGGTTTCGCGTGATGATGGATTTTCATTTGGCTGAACTGTATGAAGTGGAAACCAAAATCCTCAACCAAGCTGTCAAGAGAAACCTGCGGAGGTTCCCGGCGGACTTTATGATTCAGCTCACCGGCAAAGAATGGAATCACTTGAAGACACAAATGGCCATTTTAGACGCTGAAAACGAAAGGTCACAATTTGTGACCTTTGATTCTCTCAAAAGAAAATACCTTCCGTATACCTTCACAGAACAAGGGATAGCCATGCTTTCCTCGGTCCTAAAAAGCGACCGGGCAATTGACGTCAACATCGCTATCATGCGTGCATTCGTGATCCTGCGCCAGCACATTACGAATTATCAAGAGCTTTTTCAGCGCGTCAATGCTCTGGAAAAGCAAATGAATCGCAAGTTCAAAGACATCCACGAGGCTCTGAATTATTTGCTCAACAGCCACTCCTCAACTGAAATCGGCTTCCGCCAGGCCGGTCGCACCAAGTCGTAGCCGAAGCGGTCACAATTTGTGACCGCTTCATTTTCCACCTCCAAACACCCGCATTTTCTACACTTCTCTGTCAATATGTCATATTCTACGCCTTATTCCCTCTTGGTATAATCATTGAGTACTGGCAGGAAGAAACAGGCAAAAACATCTAAACTGACTTTTAACACATGGGAAAGATCATTGGAATAGACTTAGGAACCACCAACTCGTGCGTTGCTGTCATGGAAGGCAGTGAGCCGGTGGTCATAGCAAATAGCGAAGGTCGCCGGACAACTCCGTCGATCGTTGCGTTCCTCGACAACGGCAAAGGCGAACGTAAAGTGGGCGATCCGGCTAAGCGCCAGGCAATCACCAATCCCAAAAACACCATATCGTCCATCAAGCGTTTCATGGGCAAGAAATTCACCGACATCAGCGAAGAAAAGAAAATGGTTTCTTACGGCGTTGAGAATGGGTCTAACGACACCGTCCGCGTTAAGATCGGCGACAGGCATTATACTCCGCAAGAGCTCTCGGCGATGATCCTTCAGAAGATGAAGAGCACCGCGGAAGACTATCTCGGAACCACCGTGACAGAAGCCGTCATCACCGTTCCCGCTTACTTCAACGATGCAGAACGCCAGGCTACCAAAGAAGCCGGCCAAATCGCAGGCCTCGATGTAAAACGCATCATCAACGAGCCCACAGCAGCAGCCCTCGCCTACGGTCTCGACAAGAAAAACAAAGACATGAAAATCGCAGTGTACGACCTTGGCGGTGGTACATTCGACATCTCCGTCCTCGAGCTCGGCGACGGTGTGTTCGAAGTAAAATCCACCAACGGTGACGTTCACCTTGGCGGTGATGACTTCGATGCCCGCATCATGAACTGGCTCGCCGATGAGTTCAAGGCCGACCGTAACATCGACCTCAGAAAAGACCCGATGGCATTGCAACGCCTGAAGGAAGCAGCTGAAAAAGCGAAGATAGAGCTGTCCAGCTCACAAGAAACGGAGATCAACCTTCCTTACATCACATCGATCGACGGAGTACCCGAACACCTTGTGAAGAAGATCAGCCGCGCCAAATTCGAACAACTTTGTGACGACCTCATTCGCAGGACTCTCGAGCCGTGCCGCAAGGCTGTCGCAGATTCAGGCATCAAGCTGTCGGAGATCGACGAAGTGATCCTCGTCGGTGGTTCGACCCGCATTCCCAGGATCCAGGACGAAGTCGAAAAGTTCTTCGGCAAGAAACCTTCGAAAGGCGTAAACCCCGATGAAGTTGTTGCAGTAGGTGCAGCCATCCAGGGCGGTGTACTCACCGGCGAAGTGAAAGATGTACTCTTGCTCGATGTCACTCCCCTCTCACTCGGTATCGAAACCATGGGCGGCGTAATGACACGACTAATCGAATCCAATACTACGATCCCTACCAGGAAATCGGAGACCTTCTCGACTGCGGCCGACAACCAGCCCTCAGTAGAGATCCACGTGCTCCAGGGCGAACGTCCTATGGCAGCCGGCAACCGCACCATCGGTAAGTTCCACCTCGACGGGCTTCCCCCCGCACCTCGTGGTATTCCGAAGATCGAAGTAACATTCGATATCGACGCCAACGGTATCCTTCATGTTTCAGCGAAGGATCAGGGCACCGGTAAAGAACAAAAGATCCGTATCGAAGCATCGAGCGGACTCACGGACGCCGAGATCCAGAAGATGAAGCAGGAAGCACAAGCCAATGCAGATTCCGATAAGCTGGTGAAAGAACGTGCCGAGAAGATCAACCAGGCTGACTCAATGATCTTCCAGACCGAGAAACAATTGAAAGACTACGGCGATAAGTTGTCGGCAACCAATTCCGACCTGATCAAGGCCGCTCACGAAAAGCTCAAGGCCGCTCACAAAGCACAGGATGTCGCCGGAATCGATTCCGCTATGACTGAGCTGAACACCGCATGGCAAGGGGCAGCCCAGGAAATGTACCAGGGTGGAGCCCAGGCAAACCCGGGAGCTAACACGAACGCCGGTAACACCAATAATACCAATACTGGTGGAAATCAGAACACGGGTGGCACGCCAGGAGGCGACACAACCGATGTAGAATACGAAGAAGTGAAAGACAAGAAGTAAGTCAATTAAGTAGATAGATTAAGGGGCCTCTGGCCCCTTTTTTTTATATTTACCGCCCTTATGTTAGTATTAAAATTCGGTGGTACATCTGTCGGCAAGCCCGAGCGGATGAGAAAAATTACAGACCTCTTGCTGTCGACACCGGGTAAGAAGATCGTTGTACTTTCTGCGTTGAGCGGAACCACCAACACGCTGGTCAAGATCGGCGACTTCCTGCTTTCTCAAAGTCCGGAAGGCGCTGCACGCGAGATCAATGAGCTCGAAAAACATTACGAAGCATTTATAAAGGAGCTGTTCTCTACAGAAGCCTACAAGGCTATCGGTCAGGAGATCGTCAGCCGTTACTTCAGCCTCTTCCGCTTACTGGCTGCCGGCCGCTTCGACGACCGCAGCTACCGCGAGCTTCTTGCGCAAGGTGAACTGATCTCGACAGAGCTCTTCTATCATCACCTGCAGGAGCGTAAGATCTCCTCGAGGTTGCTACCCGCACTGCACTTTATGTCGATCGATGAGAACAACGAGCCGGAGCTCGAGAAGATCAGCGAACGGCTGAAGCCTCTCGTCCATACATTGGGCAACGTCGATATACTCGTTACCCAGGGATATATCTGCAGAAATCACATGAATGAGATCGACAATCTGAAACGTGGCGGAAGCGATTACACCGCATCGCTGATCGGTGCAGCCATTCGCGCCACGG
Organism: Cyclobacteriaceae bacterium; assembly: GCA_035318625.1. Classification (GTDB taxonomy): domain Bacteria; phylum Bacteroidota; class Bacteroidia; order Cytophagales; family Cyclobacteriaceae; genus ELB16-189. The sequence continues at coordinate 1,011,602 of DATHEL010000004.1, read as the reverse complement.
AAATTCAGATATGGACCGATATCGACGGGATGCACAACAACGATCCCCGCATCGTTAAGAAAACATTCCCCATCGCAGAGCTCACCTTCGATGAAGCATCGGAGCTTGCTTACTTCGGTGCGAAGATCCTCCACCCTTCGACCATCGTCCCGGCCCAACGCTATGGCGTGCCCGTGAGGTTGAAGAACACCATGGATGAAAAGGCCGCCGGTACCCTGATATCCGACAAAGGAACCCGGGGACAGTTCAAAGCAATTGCCGCCAAGGATGGCATCACCGCGATCAATGTGAAGTCGTCGCGGATGCTGTTGGCCTACGGGTTTCTCCGGAAGGTATTCGAGGTATTCGAGAAATATAAGACCCCCATCGACATGGTGTCCACATCGGAAGTTGCCGTGTCGGTAACGATCGATGATGCACGGTCGCTTCCCCAGATCGAAGAAGAGCTAAAAGGCCTGGGATCCATCGAAGTCGACAAGGACCAGACGATCATCTGTATCGTCGGCAATGGTCTTGCAGATAAAGAAGGAGTGTTGAAGCAGGTCTTTTCTTCCCTGGAGCCGGTCAAGGTGCGGATGGTGTCATTCGGGGGCAGCAACAATAACATTTCGATCCTGCTGGAGACCGTCAACAAGGAGAAAGCTCTCAATCTTCTGAACGAAGGGCTGTTCAACCTGAATTAAGCTTTTTTTACCGTTTATCCGAACTGTTGTGTAAAACATACACAATGGTATCCGCCTTTACACTATCAGGGCCTGCGCATTATAAATGCGTCAAATAACGTCCATTTGGTCACTTACACTTAAATAATTTTTTTAGGTCGTAAGACAAAACCTCCCTACTTTTTTAGGAAATTACTTATACCTAACGTCCCCTTACCTAAAACCTCTCTATGCTACTGTTTGTAATTCTCGTCTTTGTTGTGGGGTATCTCGCTATTGCCCTCGAGCATCCCATCAAGGTCAACAAAACCGCCTCGGCGCTCCTTACTGGCGTATTGTGCTGGACGATCTTTGCGCTTGGTTCACATGACAAGAGTGAGGTTGTTCCCGCACTGTCACATCACCTCAGCCAGATTGCAGAAATATTGTTCTTCCTTTTGGGTGCCATGACTATTGTGGAGCTGGTGGATGCATACCAGGGGTTCCGGATCATCACGGACAGGATCCGTACAAAGAATCCGAAAACGCTGTTGTGGATCGTATGCTGGGTAACATTCTTCTTATCGTCCATTCTTGATAACCTTACTACAGCGATCGTCATGGTGTCGCTGATCCGTAAGCTGATACCTAATAAAGATATGCGCCTGTTCTTCGCGGGTATGATCGTGATCGCGGCCAATGCAGGCGGCGCGTGGACTCCCATCGGCGATGTTACGACAACCATGCTATGGATCGGCGGTCAGATATCGACGGCCAACATCATGACGGTGTTGTTCATACCAAGCATACTGTGTCTCCTGGTGCCTCTTCTGTTCTTATCGTTCACTCTCAAGGGGGAACTAGGTGAGTTCAAGCCATCCGAGATTGATCCCGAAGACAAGGTGGAAGTAAAAGGAAGCAGTACCATGCTCGCGATGGGCGTAGGTGCATTGGTGTTCGTCCCGGTTTTCAAAACTGTTACGGGTCTTCCGCCTTACCTCGGTATGATGCTCGGGCTTGGCACGATATGGATCGTTTCAGAATTCATCAATCCTCACGCCGATGAGCACCAGCGCAAGCCATATACAGCCGGGGGTGCGTTGTCGCGCATCGATGCATCGAGCGTTCTCTTCTTCCTCGGTATCCTGCTGGCTGTGGGGGCTTTGGAATCCATGCATATTCTCGGAGGTTTTGCCACGTGGCTCGATGAGACTGTGAGAAGCCAGAGTGCGATCATTACGCTCATCGGTTTGTTATCGGCAGTGATCGACAACGTGCCGCTGGTGGCTGCGAGTATGGGAATGTACGATCTCGGTATCTATCCGATGGATCATTTCATCTGGGAATACCTCGCATACTGCGCAGGAACGGGTGGAAGTATCCTCATCATCGGTTCTGCTGCCGGCGTGGCCGTGATGGGTATGGAGAAGATAGACTTTATCTGGTACCTGAAGCGAATCAGCCTGATCGCGCTGCTTGGGTACTTTGCCGGGTGCGGCGCGTACCTGGTGATTTATAATATTATTCATTGAAAACCGGGATTGCCCAGGACTTCGCCTGGAATGACTGCGGCATTGAACACGACCGTCTTTAAACCGGAGCCGAATCCATATTGAATAAGACCACCGTGTAAACGATATACGCTCCAAGCATCAGGAAAGCTTCCCAACGGTCGAGCTTCCTGGTGTTGAGGGTGAACATAAACACCATCAATAACACGGTAGCTGCGGCCAGTATTTTAAGATCAAAGTTCATCGCCGCATTGTACGGTATCGGATTAACGATTCCCGTGAGCCCGAGAATAAAAAATATGTTGAATATGTTCGATCCCACCACGTTGCCTATTGCAATGTCGGTGTTCCCACGATAGGCGGCCACGGTGGATGTTGCGAACTCCGGCAGCGATGTTCCCGCCGCAAGTATCGTGAGACCGATAAGCTTCTCGCTTAAACCGAACCGGTGCGCCATCGCGATCGCGTTGCTGACTACCACCTGGCCTCCGCCAATCAACATAGCGAGGCCAATTACCACCATCCCGACAGCCATCGGCGTGGAGTATAGCTTGATCGCACCCTGTTCCGTATCGGGCACCTGTTTCATGGTGCGATAGATGTAGTATAGAAATCCGAGGAAGAATACCAGGAGGATAATACTATCGAAGCGACTCAGTATACCCTGATATCCTTCGGGAAAATCCGTACTTCCCCACAGCAGGTTATCATTCACAAGAACAAACAACACAAGGGCCGCGAGCAACGACATCGGGACTTCCCATTTCACGGTATTCCTGTGAACCACCAACGGGTAAATAAGACCGGCCACCCCCAGTATGAACAACAGGTTGAAATTGTTACTGCCGATGACGTTGCCAAAAGATGCGTCGTTCTGGCCGTTGAGGGCCGAGATAAAGCTCACCACCAGCTCGGGCATGGACGTCCCGAAAGCCACAACCGTTAAGCCAATGGCCAGGTTGGAGATTCCATATTTTTTTGCTGCTGAAGATGCTCCGTTTACAAGGAAGTCCGCGCCTTTTATAAGTATGGCGAAGCCAACCAACAATAGTAGGATTTCGAGAAACATGGGAGAAGAGGGGTTTGGTTCAGGGTGTTCAGGATGTTTGATCTAAGTTAACGACGAGCGTCGAACATCCAAATTTTTTACCAGGTCAGTGGGTAACCCCTGTTTTATGAAAATCCTTGGGAGCCATATCGCCCGGGTCGATGCGAAACCCGATACCCGCACCCCAAAACCAGAAACGCTCCCCATCGACCCCGCGATTGCCCGCATATGCATCGAACTGTATACGCGGCATGAAGAGGAACATCAGTCCCGCGTCCAAGGAAAGCGGCAGTGTGTATCTTTCCTCGACCAGGGTGTAGCCCTCGAAATAATACCCGAGGCGGCGAGTGTGAAGAAAGCTTGCTGAGGCGGACAGAAGGTAATCGACCCGGCTCTTCCTGCTCCAGAATACACCAGCGTTATAATTAATGAAGACTTTCTTATGCAGCGTATTGTTGAAAAGAAAAATGAGAGAGTAGTCGGCGAGGGAATAATTCGGATAATCGTGATGGATGTAAGCGCCGTCGCCAAACGGCAATGCGAACTCGGGCTGGATGGCGATCGAGGGACGCAGGCCGTCTTCATCCACGAACCGGTATTTGGCGCCGATTGAAAAGAACAGGACGTCGTCGCTGAGGCCCGTTCCAAGTGAATCGAGGAAGAGTTGATTGAAGCCGAGGCGGAGCTCCACTTTCTTACTCAGCCCGGTCCTCATAACGACATTCGGCATGTAAAATTCCTTCGTAAGAGGGCCCTTCGCCCATTCGGTACCGAGCTCGAACTGGAACTGTCGCGGCAGCACGGTAGTCGGGAGGTTTGAAACGTCGGGACGGTCGATCGACAGGGGTTCGAAATGTGCTTCCTGTTGACCATTGGCACTCAGTACAGCTGTAAGGGCAAGAAAGAACAATAAGAGAACTACTGGGTTCAACGTCCTACCAGTACCAGACGAATTTGATACCCATGTACGAGTTACGCCCATCGCCCGGGTCAACTTTGTAAATATTTTTGGTGCCCTTCATCCATACAAACTGACATTGAAACATCTGTCCTGATCCGGGATCGACATCGAAACCGAGCGCCGCCATGAGTCCAAGGTCGGTCTTTATATACTTCTCTGTTACGTAGTGGTCGTCATGAAAACCATCGATAACACTTTGAAAGATCTGGTTGACTTTCACTGTTCTCATCACATCGACACCAATGCTTCCGCTCAAACGCCAGCCCTCTTGCAGCACATCTCTGCGTGTTCTTAACTCCAGCAGGATAGGGACATCGATATTATTGAAGCGAAGTTTCTCAAGGTAGGTCGAATCCGGATCTCCTCGCACACCAAATTTATTCACAATCCAGGGATGTGAGAATGCTCCGCCCGAAATATCATCATTAATGATACCGCCACCGGACTGTTGAAACCCTACGCCAGCGCTCAAGCCGACCCATTCCTTGAAATTATATCGCGCGTGGATTATACCGCCCAGCGACGGCTTCCAGAAGTACTGTTCGGGAAGGTTGTTGCCGACCACCGAGCTCCAATACATGTTCAGAGCAATACCTGTCCTGAACTTCTTGGCAAAAGCATTCGGATAAAGACCTTCCTTATCGATCTTCTCCTTATCGACCGACTTTGAATTCAGGTCGTTAAGAACGGATTCCCTGGTGATCTCTTTGGGTTTCCTCTGAGCAATCACCAGAGCCGGCAGCAGCGAGATAATTGCAAAAACCAACACAATTCTTTTCATACAGGTATAATTAACCTTCATAATCTTCAAAATCTTTTTCGTCGCTTTCGTTCGCAACTTTTACAGGACTGTTCTTGTAAGAGAGATAATAGATTGCAGGAAGCGTCACCAGCGTCAGTATCGTAGCCGATATCAATCCGCATATCACGACCACCGCCAGGGGCTTCTGGGTTTCGGAACCGATACCGGTAGACAACGCGGCGGGCATTAAACCAAGACCTGCCATTAGGGCCGTCATTACAACCGGCCTGACACGGCTCATGGCGCCCTGAGTAATTGCCTGCATCAGGGGGACACCCATACCTACATATTTATTGAATACGTTGACGAGGATTACACCATTCTGCACGCACACGCCAAACAGTGCGATGAAACCGACGCCTGCGGAGATACTGAAATTGATTCCTGTAAAGAATAAACCGAGAATACCACCGATCAGTGCAAAGGGTACATTCAACATAACGATGGTTGCATCTTTCACGGAGTTGAACATAAAGAACAGCCACATGAAGATGAGCAGGATAGAGAAGGGAACGACTATCTTCAACTGATTGGTGGCACGCACCTGGTTTTCGAACTCGCCGTTCCAGCTCATCGAATATCCGCGTTTCAAACTGATCTGTTCAGCTACTTTCTTTTGCGCTTCGGCGATGGTGCTACCCAGGTCACGTCCCCGTACCGAGAACTTGATAGGAATAAAACGCAGGTTGCCTTCTCGGTAAACGAAAGCAGGTCCGTTCTGAACTTTGATCTCTGCAATCTCACGCATCGGGATCTTTGTTCCGTCGGCGGTTGGCACAAGCAGTTTGCTAATTTCCTTTTCACCGCGGCGGAATTCAGACGAGTACCTGACACGGATATCGAACCGTTTCTCGCCCTCGTAGAACGTGGAAACTTTCTTTCCACCGACCGCCATCTCGATGATGTTGTTGGCTTCCGCCACGCTGGCGCCATACCGGGCCATCTTTTCACGATCGAGCTCGATGCGAAGCTCAGGTTGGCCAAGGCTTTTGAATATCCCGAGATCCTGTACGCCGGGAATGGTTTCCATGATAGCATGAACGCTGTCGGCGATCTGTTCGATCCTCAAAAGATCGTCGCCAAAGATCTTGATGGCCATTTCGCCTTTCACACCTGAAACAGCCTCCTGCACGTTATCCGAAATGGGTTGTGAAAAACCGAATACGATACCCGGGTATTTGCGGAGAAGCTCGGACTGCATCTCATGAACGAGCTCGTCTTTCGTGACGTTGCGTTCCCAATCGCCTTTTTGATAAAGGTCCACAAAGAATTCAACGTTGAAGAAACCTGTCGGGTCCGTTCCATCGTTGGGGCGGCCGTTCTGTGAGATCACACCCCTCACTTCAGAATACTTTTCGAAGACCTTCCTTATTTTCGAAGACATCTCGTTGGCTTCGGAGAACGCAATACTTTGCGGCATGCTTGCCCGAACGTAGATCGACCCTTCATTCAACTGCGGAAGGAACTCGGTTCCAAGCGTACCCCCGATGAGCAAGCTCACAACAAGTATCGCAACAGAGATCAGGATGCTGAGCTTCGGCTTCCGCAACGACCAGAGGACTGTGGGCTTATACGTGTTCTCGACGCCCTTCACAATCCGGTTGTCCTTTTCACGCACGTTCTTCTTCAGCAACAAAAAACAGAGAAGAGGAACCAGCGTGAGGGTAAAAAGAAGAGCGCCTGCCAATGCAAAGCCCATCGTGTATGCGAGTGGGCTGAACATCTTTCCTTCTACTTTCTGGAACGCAAAAATGGGAATGAGCGCCGTAATGATGATCAGCTTCGAGAAAAGGATAGGCTTGCCCATTTCCACTGAAACCGTCTTCACCATGCTGAACTTCGGTGCTGCGTTGAATTTCTCCACACCCATCTCATGTTGTTTGTGGGCGAGGTAAACAAATACACCTTCTACCATCACCACGGCTCCGTCGATGATAATACCAAAGTCTATAGCGCCGATGGACAACAGGTTTGCCGACATGCCCTTCAATCGCATACAGATAAATGCGAAGAGCAGCGCCAACGGAATAATGATTGCAACGATAACCGTTGTCCGCCAGTCGAGCAGGAAGATCGCCAGGATAACCGTTACCAGCAGCATACCTACCACCAGGTTTTCCATAACGGTGTGAATGGTGAGGTCCACGAGATTCGTGCGATCGTAGAACACATTGATCTTTACACCCGTGGGCAGAATACGATCGTTCAGATCGGAGATAAGAACATTGAGATCCTCGAGGACCTCACTTGGATTCTCATTTTTACGAAGCAACACAATACCTTCCACCACGTCTTCTTCATCGCCACGCCCCACTTTTCCAAGACGGGGACGAAATGAGGTCGACACCTTGGCAACATCCCTGATAAAGATCGGCGTGCCATTTACATTCTTGATGATGATCGAACCGATGTCTTCGGTGCTTGTCACAAGACCCAGGCCACGGATAAGATAAGTCTGAGGGCCTCCTTCGATCACATCGCCGCCGATATTGCTGTTGTTGTTTTCCAGGGCGCTAAAAACATCCTCAGCACTGAAGTTGAATGAAGACAGCAGGTTCGGGTTCAGTGTTACTTCATAGGTCTTGATCTCACCGCCAAACGAAATAACGTCTGCAATACCAGACACTGCTTTGACGCGCTTGTCGATCACCCAGTCCTGTATTTCCTTAAGGTCTCTGACAGACCTACCGGGGCCGGTCAGCGTATACCGGTATATCTCACCGGTAGGACCCGACGGCGGTTGCACTTCTACGTCGGAACCCTGCGGAGGCGACATGTTTTGTAGTTGATTGAATACCAGCTGTCGTGCCGTAAAATCGGTAACGTGATCTTCGAAGAATATCGTAACCACCGAAAGACCGAACAACGAGATCGAACGAAGGCTCGTCTTGTCGGGCACCACGTTCATTTCTGTTTCGATCGGGATCGTTATAAACTTCTCGAGCTCTTCAGCGCTACGGCCGGGCCACTGCGTGATGATTACCACGCGTGTGTTGATCACATCCGGAAAAGCCTCGATGGGCGTTAGTAAGTAACTCCTGATGCCGGCAGCAATAATCACTACCGTTCCCAGGAACACAAGTATCTTGTTCCTCAGCGAGAAGCTTATTATACCAGTTATTAGGTTGTTCATCGTTTTATCGCTGACTACTGTTAAGATTTTTGATTCGCTGCTGTGAGCGCAAACAACGACCCCTCCACGATAATTTTGTCGCCTGCATTAAGTCCGCCGGTAACTTCCGTGAACTCACTGAACTTGCGACCCACTTCTACTCTTATTTTTTCGAAGGTGTTGGAACCGGTTGCTTTCATCACGTAGAAGTTGTTGTTCTCGAGTACGAGTGCCTTCTCGGGCACGGCAAGAACTTTCTCGCTGGTTTGTGATGTAATGATCACCGTCGCAAACATCTCAGGCTTCAACAGACCGTCCTGGTTGTCGAGCTCCGTACGGACCCGGATGACACGCGACTGCGGATCGAGCATCGTTCCGATCTTCTTGATCGTTCCATAAAATGTTTTGTCCGGGTATGCTACCGTCTTCACTGCTACTTTGTCTCCCTCTTTTACTTTCGACATATCACTTTCGTGGACGTTAGCCCAGATCCAGATGGTCTTCAGATCGGAGATGGTAAAAATGTTTGTATTGAGGTCGGTACGGATCTGTGTTCCCGCATTGATATTTCTTTCAACGATAAAGCCGGGACGCGGCGCCACGACACGGAAGGTTGCATCGAGTCGTTCTGACGAACCTCCGTAGAGCTCGAGGATCTGTTTCTTCTCGTTGAATTCGGAATTTGAGTTAGCGAAGTCTTTTCTCGCTTCCGCCATGTCTTTTTCTGAAAGCATGCCACTCTTGTACAGATCTTCCGAGCGCTGAATATTCTTCTGTTCAACTTCCAGGTTGGCTTTCGACACGTTGTAGTCGCGCTGGTATGCGCTGATATCGGTACTGAGAAGCGTTGAAAGCAACTGACCCCGCTGAACATAGTCTCCCAGCGATACATTGACGGTCTCCACCGTACCCGATACGATCGGGAACACGCGCACCACATTATTTTCATCGAAGCTCACCTCGCCGACAGCCGTGAACTCTTCCGCGGCCGGCACCTGGTTCACCTCCTTGACCACGACCGAGTTCATCTGGTCGGCCGTGAGAGTAACATTGAACTTGCCATCATTCTTGACAACTACTTTAGGTTCTTCCTTCTTGCTACACGCAGTAACTGCGATGATGAGGGTGGCAAAAAACAGGGGGTTGATATTCTTCATGACTATGTGTTGATCAGTATTCGATGATGTTTGTTCCTACGTAAAAATTCAGCTCGTTCACGTTGTTCAGGTAAAGCTGCTTTAGTTCTATAAGCTCGATGTTGGTCCGTATATAGATCCGCTGCTGATCGATGAATTGGAGGAGGCTTATATTCCTCTTCTGAAAATTCTCGTTCGTGCTTTGGTTGAGTTGCCTCAGGCGTTCGAGGAACTCCGTATTGTAGTTGGCAAGGCCGGTGTTTGAGCTCTTATACCTGTTGTATGCTGCCACCACCTCGTTGCGAACCTGGTTATCCATCTGGAGGAACTGCAGCTCGGATTGTTTCACGGAATGCTGTGCCGCCTTGATACTCCCCTGGTTCCGGTTATATAGAGGCACGAAAATTTCGGTCGTGTAACCGTGGTACGGCCTTATGTAGTTGGAGCCGCGGTCCTGCGGCTGATAACCGACTTTGATGTCCGGTATACCGGTTGAAACCTGGAGTTTTAAGTTCCGCTGCTGGTACCTGATGTTGATCTTCGAAGCTTCGAGGTCAGGACGACCGCTCAACGCCTGGTCGGTTAGTGTTTCAAGGCTGAACTCCTCGCCGATAACAGGAGGTCTCTGTTCGACATAGAAGGTTGTGTCTTGCGGGTACTGAAGCAGTATGCGAAGGTGAGCAAGAGCCGCTTCCAGATCATTGTAGTTACGAAGCGCCTCCGCTTTCACGTCGAGATATTCTGCTTCGAGACGAACTCCCTCTATCTGTGAGATGGCGCCGACTTGCAATTGACGGCGCGTAAATTCCATCAGCTTGTCGTAGTTTAAAAGAACCTGCTTGTATAAAATGAATTTTGACTGCAAAGCAGCAACATCGCTGTATGTGTTGCCGAGCTCGAATAGCAAGCTTCGTATGACATCCTGCATTTGCTTCTCCGCCATCTCCACTCCTATCCGGGCAAGCTTCACCGAATTAATGTGCTTACCGGCGATACCGAATATCTGTTCGAATTGGAAGAGATGCTGATTCCTCGTCGCGACATACTCGTTCGTTTCGCTGTTCCACATGTCACCGTTGAAGATCAAGTTCGGGTTGTTCCACGCTCGCGCAGTAATCACCTTCGCCTTTGCGATGTTGATGTCATAGTATGACGCCAGCAGGCCGAGGTTATATCGAAGCATCCTGGCTTTGGAGTCCTGGAAAGTGACGATCGTATCGGCTTGTGCCATTGCTACAGCACACGACAACAGCCATACAATGACAGTCCCGGAAAAAACTTTCGGTTTCATTTCAATGAATAATTAATACCCAGGGCAAAGTGCCCTCTTAGAAGTTACAGTAAATCGAACAGTTAACTGTTATGTGAAGGACTTCACATAACCTATCAAATGGAGATCAGATCTGCAGCCGTCGTAACGACAGGTAGATATCGGAGTGAAAGAATTGACAAATTTGGAGGGATACGAGCCTGCTCTGCTGAGCGGCTGTATGAAAGTCTTCCAGGAAAGAGATCGTGAAGTAATTGAAAAACTTGACGGCATCTTCAGATTGCTCCGCTGCCACGCGGAACATGCCGTGGGTTGAGTTACTGTCGTTCGTCTCCAGCTTAACAATATTCGTGTTCTGGTCTTGAAGGCCGGGAGCCTTCGGCACGAATATGAAGGAAGCAGAAAAATAGGCCAGGAATACCCCGAAGAGTATCAGCCCCATTAGTTTCCGCTTTTGTTTCATTTGGTAGAGTGGCCCAAAGATAGTAGGAGCTTCTCATCCTGCAAGAAAAAAATGAAAACACGGGTAAACGGCAAATGTTATTCTTTCCTCAATCGATTTCTGACGAATATTTACACCTTGTCCCAACCAGTCGATAGTGTAATTTTGACACGTTTATAACTAATCCCCTTATTGAACCTCGTCATCGACATCGGTAATACTCGCACTAAAGCAGCAGTCTTTAATGACGGCACTCTGACCGAAAAGCATTCGTTCAAAGATGCCGGCGCGCTCACACAATACCTTGCGGGAAAAACATTCGCTCACTGCCTTATTTCATCCGTAAGTACGGATACATCCGTCATCCTCCCGCTCCTTCCCGTCGATGGCAAAAAAATACAACTCACAACATCATTGGGTTTTCCAATCCGCATCTCATACGATACACCCGATACGTTAGGTGTCGATCGCATTGCGGCCGCATGCGGAGCCTACCAGCTCTTTCCCCGCGAAGACTGCCTGGTGATCGACATGGGTACTTGTATAACCTACGACTTTCTTTCTTCCGATGGAGTGTACGAAGGCGGTGCGATCGCCCCCGGTGTGAAGATGCGCTTCTCCGCAATGAACCACTTCACCGCCCGCCTGCCGAAGGTCGAGCCGGTGCCGAATCCACCGCTCACGGGGAAGAGCACAGTGGCATCTATGCAGAGCGGTGTGATCAACGGCGTACTCGGGGAAATAAATGATTTCATTTCGCGTTACCAGTCGCAGTATGCCAATATGAAGACGGTTGCCTGCGGGGGTGACCTTACCCTTTTTGAAAACAGTCTCAAACCGTCGATATTTGTTGCCCCGGATTTAGTTTTGATCGGTTTGAACAGGATTTTACTCCATCACGTCAATGATTAGGATCGTTTTATGTGGCTTTTTGCTGATCGCATCCAGTATCACGACGGCATTTGGCCAGGCGGCCAGGAGCCCGTTTTCGGCATTCGGGATCGGCGAATACTACGGAAATGCTACTGCTCACTCGCAGGGAATGGCCGGCGTAGGAATCAGCAATCCCCAATATCTCTATCTTAATAATCTCAATCCCGCACTGCTTGTATTCAATGGGCAGAACGGCATCACGACATTCCAGGCAGGGATACTCGGCGAGCGGCGCACCGTAAGAGACGAGACAAATAAAGAGACCTCGAAGGCGGGCAACCTCAACTATATGATCCTTGCCTTTCCGATAAAGAGCGGTAAATGGGTGACGTCAATTGGAATGATGCCCTATACCGCTATGCGATACAGGTTCGCTTACAATGAACCGATCCCCGGAACTACCGATAGCGTCAGCTTTCAGGAAACCGGTACTGGTGGCATCAACCAGGTGGCATGGTCCAATGGTATTGCCCTGCACCGGTATGTTTCTGTTGGAGCGAAAGCGAGCTATCTGTATAGCACTATTGAAAACAATTTTTCCAACACCGTTAACCTTAGCCAAACACAGCTATTCATACCGCAAATCAATCAAAGGTTTTACTACAGAGGGTTTGCTTTCACCGGCGCGCTTTCAATACACATCGATTCGTTGTTCAACAACAATTACCGGTTGAACTTCGGAGCTGTTTATGATCTCAAAACAGGTCTGAATACCGACTATCAGCAAACGCTTACCAGGCTTGATCCGACTGGATTAACAAATGGCACCGATACACTCGTCACCGCAACTGGAACGACGACGATTCCGTCCATTTTATCGGCAGGCCTTTCATTTGGCAAGGGCTTACAGTGGGTGTTTGCTGTCGATGCCCGTATGACTGACTACAGGAAGTTTGGTTTTTTCGAAAACCAGCAAAGTGCTACAACGAAGGGATACCGTGTAGCAGCTGGATTCGAGCTAACGCCCAATCCGAACTCATTGAGCAGTTATCTTAAAGTGATCACATACAGAACAGGTGTCAGCTTCGAAGAATATCCTTATTTGATCAACGGAAATGCCCTTCGGGATTTTGGCACTAATTTTGGATTATCGCTACCCGTTGCACGCGGTTGCAGCGTCGATTTAGCGGGAAGGTGGGGTAAAAGAGGTAATATTGAGACAAATACCATTGAAGAAACGTACTTTAAAATTTATTTTGGCGTGACTTTTAATGATCGCTGGTTTATTAAGAGAAGATTTGACTAACCTGAAACTTGAAATTAGATATGAGAAAACTGTTTAGCGTGCTGCTGTTCCTGTCAGTAGCAACTCTCGGCTGGTCGCAGTGCAAAGAGTACAAATGGCCTGCAGAGAAATCCAAAGCTGAAGAGCAATTAGCCATCTATGGCGATGCCATCAAACAACAAAATTATCGTGGTGCCGTTCCAGGCCTCCAATGGTTCATGAAGAACGCTCCCAACTGGAATACCAAGCTTTACGTCGATGCTGCTGAAGTTTACAACAAGCTTGCCTCTGCGGAAAAAGATCCGGCAAAGAAGCAGGTGCTTGTTGATTCACTGATGTGGATCTATGACGAGCGTGTTAAAACCTGCGGTGACGAAGTCAACGTACTCAATCGTAAGGCCACTTACGCTGCCGTTTACAACGGACAGAATAAGGACAAAGTCGTTGAGGTACTTACCCTGCTCGACAAGGTACTTCAAATCTCAGGTACCAACGTAAGCGACAACGTACTTGACAATTACTTTAAGATCGTGTTCGCAAACTTCGCGTTGCTTAAGAACGTGACCGATGAAGATGTGATCAATCGCTACGACAAGATCCAGAATGCCATTGACGCCAAGATCGCCGTCTACCAAACACAAAATAAGCAGAACGAAGTTGCAAAGCTGAAGGCTTCGAAAGCTGCCAACGACGACCTTCTTCCCAAGATGGTTACTGTTAACTGCGACTTCGTTAAGAAGAACATGGAGCCTAAGTTCAAGGCAAACCCGAACGACCTTGTCCTTGCAAAAAAGATCTTCGGCTTCATGATCGTAGGTAAGTGCACTGACGAACCGCTGTGGCTGCAGGCAGGTGAAACGATTCACAAAACCGAAAAGGATTATGGTATCGCCAAGAATATGGCTGTAAAATATCTGAGCGCCGGAAACATAAAGCGCGCCGAGGAGCTAGCTAAAGAATCCGTTGACCTTGCTAAGTCAGGCCCCGACAAAGCTGAAGCGCTGCTCGTAGTGGGATCTATTCAACAGAAGAACAATGCTAATACCGCCGCCCGTGACACATACCGTCAGGCGGCTGCGGCCGACCCTTCCAACAAAGACGCGTGGGAGAAAATCGGTAACCTTTACGCATCATCCAACGAGTGCAAGAAGCTCGAAAGCCAGGCTCAAGACCGCCTGATCTACCTGGCAGCTTATGAAATGTATGCGAAGGCCGGTAACAACCAGAAGATGTCCGAAATGAAGGCGTTGTTCCCTTCGAAGGAAGAGATCTTCCTTCTCAACTGGAAAACAGGCGACAGCAAGCCCGTAGGCTGCTGGATTGGTGAAAATGTGTCACTGAAGACACGTGACTGATCACGATAAAAAAATCGGGAAGGGCTGACACGATGAGTGCCAGCCCTTTTCATTATGATACGTTTCGATTCAAGCTATTTCATCCTCGTCACCCGCATGGTCTGCGTAATGGTGTCAATGTTCTTTATTGCTTCCTGCGATCGTAAAGAGAATCCGAACCCGGTTGTTTACAACGGACCCATGCGTGAGGCCGAGAACGTAACGATGTTGTACACCGAGAAAGATGTGCTGAAAATGAAAATGATCGGCAAGAAAGTGCTGGAGTTCGACAACGGCGACAAAGAATTTCCGGAAGGACTATTCCTCGAATTTTATGATGAGGAAGGTGAGCTGACCAGCACGCTGACTGCCAATCACGCTTACTTTTTCAAGAAAGATTACCAGTGGCGCGGCCGTGGACACGTTGAAGTGAAAAATCTCGAGACGCAGGAACAGCTCAACACGGAAGAGCTTTACTGGAAGCCGGATACCAAACGGATATTTACCGACAAGTTCGTCACGATCCGCGAGGTAGCCGACATCATTTACGGCGAGGGATTGGACGCGGCCCAGGACCTCTCCGACTACAGGATCAGGCGGCCTGTCGGTGAATTCGAAGCGAGCGACGAACAGGATAAATGAAACTTTCAGACACGATCCTGCTGGCCCTCTCTGCCGCTTTCCTGATCATCGGCATTTACGAGATCGTTACCCAGGGAGTTTCCTTCGCCTACTGGAGCCTGATGCTGGCCGTGATCTTCTTCTTTTGGTTTAGTTACCGAAAGCGTAGGTAAATCCCTGAAAATCAGTCGAATTAATTGAATTTCTCCCCTTGCCGAATCGGGCAAAGCCCTTAAATTTGCGGGCTCTTTACACTTCAATTAGGTATTTATGGCATTGATAGGAACTTTAAGGACGAAGATGACCAAGTGGGTAGTTGGCTTTGTAGCGGTGGCCATCATTTCCTTTATTTTGAATGACCTCTTCGGCAGCAGCCCGACGTCACTTTTTGGCGGAACGGACAATTCGATAGGTGAGATCGCCGGCGACAGGATTACCGTCGAGGAATTCCAGGCTACCGTTCAGGAGATGGAGAACAACTACATCATGAGCATGGGCCGTCAGGCGGGAGAGCGTGAGCTGGCCGGCATCCGGGAACAGGCATGGCAGCTCCTGATCGCCCGTCATGCGATCAGACCCGAATATGGTAAAGTAGGCTCTGAAGTGACTACCGAAGAACTGTACGACATCATACAAGGAAAAAACCTGGACGAAAACCTGAAGATGACTTACATGGACTCTACCGGTAAGTTCGACAGGGCGCGCATTATCTCCGACCTCCAGGGCCTGGCTGCGCAACCGGCCGGATCTCCGGGCCGCCTTCAGTGGGACAGGATCAAGACGCAGCTGGTGCAAGGCCGCGAACGGGTGAAGTATGAGAACCTCCTTCTCAAGTCAAACTATATCACGCAGGCCGAAGCAGAAAGACAATATCATATCGACAACGATGTTGCCGAGATCAAATACCTCTATGTTCCTTATTTCGCCGTGAAAGATTCCGCTGCTCCCGTATCGGATGCGGCCCTGAAAACTTATTACGATAAGAACAAGGAGAAGTACAAGACTGAAGAAACCCGCAGCTTGATCTACGTTACGTTCCCGCTGGCTGCATCGTCGGAAGACACCGTAGTCCTTCGCACGGATATGGAAAAGCTCGCCACCGAATTCCGTTCCACACAGGACGATTCAACATTTGCGGCACTGCATACTGAAGGAAATTCTTCGCTCGAGAAATTCAACATCACGTCGTTGCCTGCTTATCTCAACCGCGAGACGATCACCGAAGGCCTCGTGCTCGGACCGTTCATTGACAACGGAAGCTATAAAATCGTTAAGGTCGTCAACATCGGTAAGGACACAATCTACCAGATGAAGGCAAGTCACATCCTCATCAAATGGACCGAGGACACTCCTGAGGCAAAGAAGGCCGCCAAGGCCAAAGCAAACACGGTGCTGTCGGACCTTAAGAAAGGCGCAAGCTTCGCCGCAAAGGCGTTGGAATTCAGCGAAGACCCTACCAACAAGACACGCGGTGGTGACCTCGGCTGGTTCCCCAGCGGCATGATGGTTCCCGAATTCGAAAAGCCTATCAAGGCGGCGAATAAGACCGGTCTCCTCAATGACGTTGTAGAGACATCGTTCGGATACCATATCATCAATATCACAGAGCCCAAGAACAACGATTCATATAGCATCGCCACGATCGAAAAGGCAATTGTTCCCAGCGAAGAAACGCAGGACAACGCCTATCGGAAGGCCGACCTTTTTGCTACTGATCTCGACGGCATCTCCGATTTCAAAGAAAGAGCACAGAAAGAAGGACTGAACGTCTACGAAGGCAACGACCTTACGTCTTCGGAAAGGTACGTGGGCAACCTCGGCGATGCCCGCGAGATTATAACATGGCTGTACCGCGAAGGCGATGTCGGTAAAGCTTCGAATATATTCGACCTCACGGAAGATTATGTGGTAGCGATGATGACAAGCAAAACAGCCGCCGGCTATCGCCCGCTGGATGAAAAGCTTAAAGGCGAGATCACCGTACAGGTAAAGAAGGACGCGCAAGCTAAAGTCATTATCGACAAGCTCAGCGGCGATGCGCCGTTGGAAGAGCTTGCAAAAGCATTCCCCCGCGATGCCGTTGTGAATACATCGAGCGATATAAAACTGACAACAAGCAACATTCCGAACATCGGGTACGATCCGGTGGCCATCGGCAAGGCGTTCTCGGTAGAGAATGGCAAGCGCACGAAGCCGTTCGCCGGTGAAAATGGCGTGACGATCATCGAGGTTCAAAACAAGACCGTGGCTCCATCGGTGGGCGACTATTCGATGTTCAAGAACCAGCTCTTACAGGGCGTCAATAACAGGAACAGTCTCGAGATCGCCGATGCCATCAAGGAAAAGGCCGATATCGAAGACAAGCGCTATAAGGTCTATTAAATCTTTTTCAGTACACGGGCGTCCCTTCGTGCTACGGGGGGACGCCTTCTTTTTTGCAGTATATGGACGAGGCATGGATCAAGGCATTTGGAGAAAAACTGGATAAGTTCTATGCGTGGCCGTCGCTTTACACTTTCAAGTTTATCGTAAAAGCGGGGCAGGAAGACGACTTGCGAAAGCTCTTTCCGCTTCATACCCACACATCGAAGCCTTCGAAAAACGGAAATTACACCAGCGTTACATTCCAGATGATGATGCCCAGTGCACAGGCCGTTGTCGATGTTTATACCAAGGCGGCGGTCATCGAAGGGATAATTGCGCTGTAGTTCATTAACTTTGACAAAAGCAATCGTTATGTGGAAAGAAGCAAACAACCAACTGTCGAGGGACTTCAAGTTCAAGGATTTCTCGGAGGCATTCGCATTCATGACCCGTGTGGCAATGATCGCTGAAAAGATGGACCACCACCCCACCTGGACAAACACATACAACACGGTGACCATTCAGCTGTCGTCACACGATGCAGGGAATACTGTAACAGACCGCGACAGAAAAATGGCGAAAGCCATCGATCAACTCGTTTGACGTGAACGACAGGAAAATCCCGGTCTCCCTCTTCCTCGTTCCCACGCCAATCGGCAACCTCGCCGACATAACCCTTCGCAGCCTTGACGTACTGCGGACCGTCAATACGATACTGGCAGAAGATACACGCACGTCCGGTACGTTGCTGCGCCACTACCAGATCGACAAGCCGCTTCGGAGCTTTCATATTTTCAATGAGCACAAGGTGCTTCGGAGCCTGGTGGACCGGATGAAAAAAGGAGAAGTGATGGCCCTCGTGACAGACGCCGGAACGCCGGGCATCAGTGACCCGGGGTTTCTCATAATCCGCGAAACACTCGCCGAAGGTCTTTTGGTTGAATGCCTGCCGGGCCCGACGGCATTTGTACCTGCACTCGTGAAGTCGGGATTTCCAACGGACCGGTTTGTGTTCGAAGGATTTCTACCGCATAAAAAAGGAAGGCAAACTGCCATCAGGCAAATAGCGGACGAAGAACGGACCGTTGTGCTTTATGAATCGCCACACAGACTTGTGAAGACACTCGAGCAAATGATGGAAGTGATGGGCGGAGAGAGAAAAGTATCTGTGTCTCGCGAGCTCACAAAAATATTCGAGGAAACGATAACCGGATCGGTGACCGAGGTACTGGCTCATTTTAAAAGCAAAGAAGTCAAGGGCGAGATCGTCGTAGTGATCGATGGCAAAGGAAAATAAAGGTCACAAGATCAATCCATACTTGCTTCTTGCGATAGCGACGGTGTTGTTGTCGGCCGCAGCCCTGATGAGATCATTTCCCGTGCTCGTATTTGCCGGGATAGCACCGTTGTTCGCTATCACAGACCACGCCAACGAAAACAACTTCTGGAATAAGCTCGAGCTGATCGGAGTGTCACTCATGATCACCCTGCTGGTGTGGTACGAGCTGGATTTCGGCATGACCGTTCCTGTATTGCTGGAAGCCATTCTGATCACTTTCGCGTTCGGCGCCTATACATTTTCCCGAAGAAGTCTCGGCGCGCGGCTGGGAAAGCTTCCGCTGATCCTTTTCTGGCTGGCGATAGAGTACGTCATGTTGAAATTTTTCGCAGATAAGCGGGTGTTCTTCCTGGCTGACGTAGTTTACGGTAAGACAGATTGGCTGCGTTGGACAAATTCGACAGGCTATCTCGGCGCTTCGCTGTGGATCCTCCTTGCAAATTTCGTTCTGTATCTCGGGTTGTTTCAAAAAGGGCTTCGTATAGGGTTCCTCGTTATTTTTCTGATTGTGATTCTGGGGCCAATTCTCTATTCTTACACTCTGCAATCAGACTACGTCGCACGCCTGAACATGCTCCTGCTGTATATGAACGACCCTACAACGGCAGAGGGATACAACGCACGCGGCGAATGGATACCGAGAACCGCGGCATGGATATCGGTGCTGATCTTATTATCGGCATTCGTTAAAGATAACATCAGGAAAAAATGATCTCTCTCGCCAAACTTGAAAAACAGGTTGTTGAGCTCAGTGAAGAAGTTGGTGATTTCATCTACACCGAGTCGCGTACATTCGACCGAGCACGAATCGAACAAAAGACAGGCTTCAACAACCTGGTGTCTTATGTGGACAAGGAGTCGGAGCGGCGGATAGTGACGGCCCTCCAGAAAATACTTCCGGGCTCCGGTTTCATCGGTGAAGAAGGGACATCCATAAAAGGAACCAACGAATACACCTGGGTCATCGATCCGCTCGACGGCACCACCAATTTTACACACGGCCTTCCTCCTTTTGCGATCAGCATCGGCCTCGCCCGGAATGAAAAAGTCGAGTTGGGAATCGTATATGAGGTCAACCTGAAAGAATGCTTTCACGGATCACTGGACACCGGGGCGTTTTGCAACGGCAAGGCCATTCGCGTGTCACCCATCGATTCATTGAGCAACGGCCTTCTCGCGACGGGATTTCCTTATTACATGTTCGATAAGATGGATGCCTACCTTCAGATCATCCGGAAGTTTTTGGATGACACACACGGCATTCGCAGGCTGGGCAGCGCAGCTGTTGATCTGGCCTACGTGGCCGCCGGCCGGCTCGAAGGCTTCTTCGAGTACAATCTCAACGCCTGGGATGTAGCGGCCGGGACGCTCCTGGTACAAATGGCGGGAGGAAAAGTGACTGACTTCAAGAATGGATCGAACTTTCTTTTTGGAGGGGAGCTGTGTGCGGCGAATAGCGCGGTGCATGAAGAGATGCTGGCGGTGATACGGAATAAGTGGGATTAGATTTTCGGGGAAAAAGGCTCTCACGGATCGCACGGATAACACGGATTTAATACTATCTGATATGAAAGCTTTGAGGCTTGTTATTGTATTGGTGCTGCTTGTCGTAGCTGCCAGCGCACAGGTGATTCCTGTTGCTCCGGAGATAAAAAAGGGAAAGCTCTCCAATGGTCTGACGTACTATATCCGGAAGAATAGCAAGCCTGAAAATAAGGTCGAGCTACGGCTTGCCATCAGAGCCGGGTCGATCCTTGAAAGCGATGATCAGCGGGGGCTCGCTCATTTTACCGAGCACATGGCGTTCAACGGGAGTAAGCATTTCAAGAAAAATGACCTTGTATCTTTTCTACAATCTATCGGAGTACAATTCGGAGCGGACCTTAATGCCTATACGAGTTTCGATGAAACTGTTTACATACTTCCGATCCCTACGGACAAGCCCGAAAACCTCGAGCAGGGGTTTCTTGCGCTTGAAGATTGGGCGAGCACGGTGACGTTCGAAACGGGTGAGATCGATAAGGAGCGTGGCATCGTGCTGGAGGAATCGAGAATGGGAAAAGGCGCGAGCGACAGGATGAACAAAGTGATTTTCCCAAAGTTGTTTGAAGGATCCGTGTATGCCAACCGGCTGCCGATCGGAACGGACCCGATATTGAAGACATTCAAGCCCGAAGCGATCAAGAAGTTTTACAAAGACTGGTATCGTCCCGATCTGATGGCTGTTATCGTTGTGGGCGATATCGATCCGGCAAAAGGTGAAGAGCTGGTACGCAAACATTTCGAACACCTGAAAAATCCGAAGGCAGAACGCGCCCGCGAGTATACCCCTGTTCCTGCCCGTAAGAAGTCGGAAGGAGTAGTGGTGACCGATAAGGAGGCGACCAACCACATTCTACAGCTCTACTATTCCTACAAACCTGTTAAAGCGGAAGTGACGATGGAGGATTATCGCGCTTCGATCGTAAAGGGGCTCTTCAACTCTATGCTCAACCTGCGTCTACAGGAGCTTACACAGAAAGCCGATCCGCCGTTTCTCTATGGCGCTTCGAGCCTGTCGGGTTTCGTAAAAGGTTATGAAGTCTATAGCTCGTTTGCGGTAATCGGGAAGGCCGGCGTGGAACCTGCATTGAAAGCATTGATGGAAGAGAACGAGCGGGCGAGAAAATTCGGTTTCACTACCGGCGAGCTCGACCGGATCAAGCGCTCGTTCACGAGGAATCTCGAACGCGCATTCAATGAACGTGACAAAACGGAATCCGAAAACTACGCCGACGAGTACATCCGAAACTTCCTCGAAGACGAACCCATTCCCGGTATCGAGAACGAGTTTGCATACTTCAAGCAATTCGCCGAGACCATCTCCCTGGACGAGATCAACGGCTACGCGGCGAAGACCATCCCCGGGAACGAGACCAAGCTCGTGATCCTCAATGGACCCGAAAAATCTGAGTTCAAAATGCCAACAGGCGACGAGCTTCTGGCTCTCGCCGAAAAAACAAGCAGCGATGAGATCAAAGCTTACGAAGAAACGGCCTTGGCTACCTCGCTCATGCCGACTCCGCCCGCAAGTGGGAAAATCGTTGGCGAAAAGAAGAACGACAACGTCGGTTTTACTGAGCTTACGCTGTCGAACAACATCAAAGTGATTTTGAAGCCGACCGATTTCAAGAACGACCAGGTGCTGCTGAACGCCACCCGTTTCGGAGGCCAGTCGTTGTACGGCGAAAAAGATCAATATAACGCGCAGTATGCAGGCACGATCGCGTCTCAAATGGGCGTAAAAGAATTCTCCCCGCTTGATCTTCGGAAGCTAATGGCGGGGAAGACAGTTTCCGTCTCGCCGCGCTTAGGGTTGTACTCCGAGGGTATCGGCGGACAGTGTGGCTCGGCCGATATCGAAACAATGTTGCAGCTCGTCAACTTGTACTTTACCAGCCCCCGGAAAGATGCCGACCTGTTTGCTTCGTTCGTGTCGAAACAACAGGCCGCATTGCAAAACGTGATGTCGAATCCGCAGGCCGTCTACCAGGACTCGCTGCAAAGGATACTTTTCAACAATCACCCCCGGGGCGCCAGGGTGCCACGTGCGGAAGACTTCAACTCTGTTTCGCTCGACCGTGCGCTGGAGATCTACCACGACAGGTTCGGCAACGCCGCCGGTTTCACCTTCTGTATCGTTGGAAGTTTCGACCTCGCAAAAATGAAAGAATTGGTGACAACCTACCTCGGCAGCTTGCCGGCGGGCTCACCCACGTCCGGAATGAAAGACCTGGGAATACGGCCGGTGAAAGGTGTCGTTAAAAAGGAAGTGAAACGGGGCACCGAAGAGAAGAGCTTTGTAACACTGGCATTCCCTGGCGAAGCGGTATGGTCTAGCGACGCCGCTCTGCGCATGCAGGCCCTGATGGATGTTCTGAACATCAAGCTGATCGAAACTTTGCGTGAAGACCTCAGCGGTGTTTACGGAGCCGGCATAAAAGGACAACTCAACAAGAATCCGTACGGCCATTATATGATCACCGCTACTATTCCATGCGGCCCCGAAAACGTCGACAAGCTGATCAATGCCACACTGGCGGAGATCAAGAAAATAAAAGACAACGGACCCACTGCGGTCGACCTGAGCAAAGTGAAGGAGACGTGGATCAAACAGTACAGGGAGAATCTGAAGGACAATGGTTACTGGCTGAGCCATTTGCTGCAAGCATCAGAAACCGGAAGTGAACCCGGAGATATTCTCACCGGCGAGCAAAGGATCAATGCCATTACAGCGGAGGAAATTAAACAGGCAGCGAATAAATACTTCGACATGACAAACTACCTTCAGATTGTCCTAAACCCGGAGAAGTAGATTGTGAAGGAATTTACGATTTACAATGTACGATGTACGATTTCTCTCCGAGCGGCCGAGAGCCTAAATCGTACATCGTAAATCGTACATTTCAATTACACTCAGTAGAGTCTCAGCAAGGCATTGTCGACATCGGAGAGGAAAATTTCGTCGGCCACTACTACGAAAGACTCCCACCTTTTCTCGCCTCCGTTAAGCAAGATGTCCTTGGCGCGCTGAAGATCCAATCTCGCTTCGTCTTTCCTGCCTGTGGCGGCATAGGCCATGCCCCTGTAATAATAAGTGTCGGCCAGGGATTCGTATTGTTTTACCTGAAGCGTAAGATCTTCGATGGCGCCTTCGAAGTCGTCGGTGCGATACTTGAGAATGCCGCGGTATAGATAATCATACACTCCAAGCCATTCGGGTCCTTTACTGTTGATCTGCTCTTTTATTGCGAAGTCCAATTGTTCGAGCGCTTTTTCAACTTCCCCGAGCTCTTTGTAGGCCAGCCCTTTCATAATGTACATGTGGGCATTGGTGACATATACCAACGTATGCCCGGCAACCTGTTCGAGTTTTTCGAGGTCCGCGATGGCTCCTTTGTAATCGTGAAGGTATCTCATGCGATACCACGCGCGGTTGCCTAAATAATAGAACGGATCGAGCGACACAGCCTTATCGAGATAAGCGAGCCCTTCCACGTATTCTCCCCGGATCATGTATGCCATCGCGCGGTCGCCCCAGATCCGCGCGCTGTTCGGGCAGATGGTGAGCACGCTGTCCATCGTCTTTAGCCACTTTTCGTTTCCCTGGTAATGTTTCCACACGCGTTCCATGAGGAAATTCACATCACGGCAATCGGTCGCGGGTTTCTCCTGGGCCAGGGAAATCATGCTGACTGAAGACAATATGATGCAGACGATGGCCTTCATTGCATCACGTCTATTAACTGCCCGTCAACGATCCGGACACTGAAATAATGATAGTAGTCGACTGTTTGTTGCCTTGCACGCCGCGCGGGCCATCGTACTTCTTTCGCGATCTGCAATACATGCTCTGTAAGAGCGGCGCTTAGCTGTTTTTCTTTCAGGTCAAAGTCAAGCGCGAGGGCGCGAAAGCGGTCGGCAGCACCATTGCAGTTCACGATGAAACGTATCCTGATGATGCCGTTCTCTTCTTTCCATTCCGGTTTTGAAATAAACTTTGATCGTATCTCCCGGGCGACTGTGATGGAGGTCTCATCCATCATGGTCTTGAGCGAATAGCTTTGCCATACCCAATCGGGATTACAGAGCTGGAACTTCGGGTTGTCGGTCTTTGGGTCGAAGGAAATGTCGCCGACACTCTGAGAAAATGCGGCCGTTGAAGTAAGGCAGAAAAAAAATACAACTCTCACGGATCGCGCGGATAGCACGGATCCATTTTGGTTAAGATCCGTGTGATCTGTGCGATCCGTGAGAGATGCCTTTACTCGCATTTAAGTGACTCAACCGGGTTTATAGTTGCTGCTTTGAACGACCTATATCCTACGGTAATAAATGCTATGAATGCCGATATCCCGATCCCTGCAATAAAGAACATGGGGCCGAGCGTGATCTTGTATTCGAACTCCTCGAGGAACTTAGTCATCAGGAACCACGCAACGGGAACAGCCATAATAAATCCCCCGACGATCAGGAGGGCAAACTCTTTTGAAAAAATAAAGAATATGCTTGGGACAGAGGCGCCCAGCACTTTACGGATTCCGATCTCTTTTGTCTTTTGATTGGCCATGAACGTTGCGAGTCCAAGCAGTCCTAGACAACCGATGAGTATAGCCATGGTTGCAAAGATCCCGATCAGCACCGACATGCGACGCTGTGAATTATAGAATTCGCGGATCTGTTCGTCGAGGAACTCGAAACTGAAAATACCTTCGGGATACGATGACTCCCAGTATTTCTGAACCTCTTTGATCGTGGATTGCATGTCGGTGGGATTGAGCTTCACCGAAAGGTTTCCGTAACCGCGAACACGGTTCATCATAATAACGGGCGTGATGGGATCGGAAAGTGATGTGGTGTGAAAGTTTTTGACCACACCGACAACCGGCAGACGGCGGTCCCACATGTTTATTTGCTTTCCAACAAGATCAATGGGAGCATAACCGGTAACGTCGGCAAGCTTTTCATTGACCACCCAGCCTACCGCCGTATCAAGGTCCTTCAGATTCTCGCCGGCTATAAATTCGATGTCGAAAAGCTTCAGGTAATCGCCATCTATTTGTTTTACCTGGGTCCGGAAGTCTTCCTCTTTCCCTTCAATGGTGAACCTGGTACCCGAAACACTTCCCGACGATGGGGGTGTGCTGTTGATGCTGACATTTTCCACACCCGACAAACCGGCAACCTGATTTTTGAGCGTTCTCATCTTGCTTACTTTCTGGCCGTCGGGGCTTTCGAAGGCCGGGACTTCGGAGGCCGGTAAGGGTACGCTGATCACTGCATCTTTCTGGAAACCGAGATCCTTTTTATTGAGGAAATCCATCTGGTTGATAAGTACGATGGTGCCGATGATAAAGACCTGTGAAATGAAGAACTGCACGACCACCAAACCGCGCCGCAGCGCGTAACCCGACGACGTCTTGTTGCCCATTGCATTCTTCAGGGCGAGCACCGGGTTGTAACCCGACACGACAAACGAAGGATACAATCCCGACAGCAGTGAAACGAATATGGTGATCGCGGCAAGGTAAACCCACAGGATGGGGTTGGCCGCCAGGCTCAGGCTCTCTTCAAGAAAAGGGTTCAGGAAACCGAGACTCAGCCAGGCGGCGCCGACTGCAATGATCACTGAAAATATCGTCACGAGACCGGTTTCACCCAGGAATTGGCGGACGAGCTGTGAACGCGTACTTCCCAACGACTTGCGGATACCTACCTCTTTCGAACGCTTGATGGCTTCGGCCGTCGTGAGGTTCACAAAATTGATACAGGCTGTGAGGATAAGAAATACCGCGATGAGACTTAACGTGATCAGTACGGACTTGGGTACGGTATTATAATTATAGTTGCCGAAACGTTCGTCGGAGTGAACGGTCTTGAGGGGTTGAATGAGATAGCTCGACCTGGCTGCGTCCTCTTCTCCGAGGTACTTCACTTCGAACTCTGGCAGGCGGGCTTCGATGGAAGCGATCGTCTCACCTTCCTTGAGCAGGAACCAGGTTTGCTCGTCGCTCCAGATGCTGTTCCATCCGCCATTTTGCTGACTCTCTTTTTTGATTGTGATGTACGACAGCATCAGATCGAACGGGAAGTCGGTATTCGCCGGCGTATCTTCCATCACGGCTGTAATCTTGTATTCGATGTTCTCGAATTTCACCACTTCGCCGATGGCATCCTCCTTGCCGAAATATTTTAAAGCCAGCTTCTTCGAGATGACTGCTTCGTTGGGATCGTCGAGTCCTTTGATCGCGTCTCCGATCAGCACCTTCCTGTCGAATACCCGGAAGAAAGACGGAACGGTGAACGTCACGCCCCGCTCCTCTTCGTACTTCTTAGGCGCTTCGCCATGACCCTGGGGTACTGTTATCAGGGCCCCCGACCGGTAGGATGTGAACACAACCTCCTCGGCTTCGGTAAAGTCGTCTTTAAAAGCGTCGTGTAAAACGTTGGGGCTGCCGCCGGTAAACCGGTCGCCGTCATTCCCCTTCGAGGTATGGGTGACCCGGTAGATCCGGTCGGCCTTCGTATGATAATTATCGAATGTTGTGTGCCTGGTGACGATCAGGAAGAGTACCAGGCTTCCCGCGATGCCTAGTGAAAGTCCGGTGATGTTGATCAGGGTGGTGCCCTTCTTTCGCCATAGGTTCCTCAGCGCGGTCTTCAGGTAATTTTGCAGCATAGGTTTTCTTTTACTGTCTGATGAAACGGAGATTCGAAAAGTTGGGTGCAGCCGGAGGATTTATTGTCACTCTAAATTGACATGAATTGGGGAATTTATGTCTTAAACGGGTGTTAATGATGAGGGGACGAAGTAAGGATGAGACGAGGGTGACGAGAGGACGAGGGGATGAGGAACGAGGGCCGAAAAGTTGTATTTTTGGAGTGTGATACAGACAGTTGTCATTATTGCCTCGTTTTCCGGGGCGGTTTTATACCTGGGAAGCCTGGTTTATCACGCGTTTCGTCCTGCAAAAACCGAGTGCTCAGGCTCGTGCAAATGCTCTGACATTAAGGTTTCGGGTAATCGCTAAGGACTGTCACCTCCTCAGTTCGTCCTCTCGTCATCTCCTCATTTCGTCAACCTCGTCCCATCCTCACCTCGTCACGCCCACACCCTCGTGCCTTCCGTACAATTTTTACACATCTCGATCTCTTCCCTGCCGTTGAGTATCGTCTTCCTGAAATCGTCGTATTCGCGACCGCGCCAGATCTCACGGAACGAGCTCAGTTTAAGATCGCCCAGAGTATAGTGGGCATCCTTGTCGAAACAACATGGAACGACCTTGCCATCCCAGGTGACAACACAGCTGTTCCACATCTTCCAGCAATGATCGAGCAACTCGTTCTTTATTGAATATGTTCCGTCGACGGACTTGCTGTAACGCGAGTATTTTTCGATGGTAGGAATGAGATCCGACCCGTTCTTGTAATCATAGATCTGTGCAGTCTTCAACAGTACGTTATCCACACCCATCTCTTTCGCGAGCCGCTGCACATCGTTCACCTGGTGCTCATTGGGTTTCACAACGAGAAACTGGAACACGACATAGGGTGTCTTCGATCGCAGTTCCTTTCTCCACTTCAGGATATTCCTGGTGCCTTCGAGCACTTTCTCCATATTTCCACCGACGCGGTATTGCTGGTAGGTTTCCTGATCGGTACCGTCGAGTGAAATGATAAGCCGGTCGAGGCCCGACTCAACGGTGTCGCGTGACTGTTTGTCGCTGAGGTAATGAGCATTGGTCGACGTTGCGGTGTA
Organism: Cyclobacteriaceae bacterium; assembly: GCA_035318625.1. Classification (GTDB taxonomy): domain Bacteria; phylum Bacteroidota; class Bacteroidia; order Cytophagales; family Cyclobacteriaceae; genus ELB16-189. Next base: position 983,565 of record DATHEL010000004.1, on the reverse strand, counting down.
GATGCCCTGTTGCGAAGCATACTTTACCAGCGACAGGAACCTGGGGTGCAGGTAAGGCTCGCCCTGGAAATAGAAAGTGAGGTACGCGAGGGTATCTTTCAGCTCGTCGATCAACGTCCGGAAAAGACCCTCCTCCAGCATGCCGGTTGGCCGTGTGAACGAGCGGAGGCCGCTTGGGCACTCGGGGCACCGGAGGTTACACGATGTGGTGGGTTCGATGCCGATGCTGATAGGCATTCCACGGTGAAGCGGCCGCCCGCTAAAGCGCGAACGGTAATAGCTGGCAAGCACCCGTGCACCGTTGCCGATACGACGCGGAGTAAGCCTTGAAGCAATATTCAGATAGTCGCCAAATGGACTCAAGCCACCAAAGGTAAGTCAATTCTGAAGCATGCGCCCTCTCCTTCTTTGGAAGAGAGCATGATCTTGCCATTCATCTTTTCGACGGTCTCCTTCACGATAAATAGCCCAAGGCCCGAACCAAGCGATGAGTTCGACGCCCGGAAGAACATTTCGAATACTTTGTCTTTGTGCTGGTCATTGATTCCGAGGCCGTTATCGGCCACCATCACCTGGATGTTGCTCCCGACCTTGCTGATCATGATCTTCACCCAGGGCTTTTCGATATCGAAGTTGTGATACTTGATGGCGTTGGACAGGAGATTATTCAATATCACCATGAACCTTACGCGATCGATGTTAATCTCTCCTTCGATCCTGATGAACTTTTTGAATTCTATCCGCTTGGCATTTTCGAGGTGAGAAAGATCTTCGATGATCTCGTCGACCAGGGTGTTGATGTTAACCTTTTCCTGCCGAAGACCTGTTTTGTTGTTGCGGGTATACTCCAGCATTTCGAGAAGGTACATCGCTACTTTGTCCGCCTGTTTTTCTATCTTCGAAAAGTATGCTTTGGCACTCGCATCCTCACAATCGATATTGGCGAGATGGGTCAGGCCTTTTATCGAGATGATCGGTAGTTTGATATCGTGCGAAGCGCTATAGACAAAACGATCCAGTTGCTCGTTGCTCCGCTGCAGGTCTGCATTTTTTTGCCTGATCTCACTGGTAAGGCGGTGAAGCTTTTCCTCCGATCCTTCACTGAGATGGATCATGAAATAAATGAAAAGCGCGGTTAACAGTATACTGCTCACCACATTGAATACAAATGGCCGGGTGGGCTCGATATTGGGTAACCGCCAGTTCGATAACAGTGTGAAGTCGGATATGAACAATACAAGCAAAAGGGCAATCGAAAGGGTGATGAAGAATATTCGCCAGAAACGTTCTTCGTTGCTGAAGATCAGCGCTGCGACGGCCACCCAGGGAAAATAGAAAACAAATATTCCGATCTCACGCGGTGTGATCAAAGAATAAAAAAAGAAGAAGATATTCAGGAAAGTCAGCAACAGAACTTTTGCGGTGAGATGTCTACCCGACTCGTTGATCAGGTACGACATGAAAACAAATACTGTCATCGTGAAGTCGAGAAACGGCAGAGCGAAATTCTTGTCGACCAATCCTTCGAGTGCGTGCAGGATACCGACGATGCTACCCAGTAGTGTTATCTGTGAAAACAGGATGTTCCGTTTATTGCGGTACATCTCTTCTTCGTCGTGAGCATACCTTTTGGCCAACTGCGACCAGTTCTTGATATCGAGCAGCCATGTTCTCATCTCTCGTGTGCTGAATTAGGTCCTAAAGGGCTCAAACGAATATAATTAATAGGATCAGTCCTTTTTCGCTGGCCATGAATAATTAAATTGCTCCGATTGCGCCAGATGAAATTGCACCTCCCGATCTCCGTCCTCATCCTGAGCTTCCTGGCATCACCTGTGTTTTCGCAACCCCGGGCAGCAAATACCCCGATACTGTCATCGGATGCCCAGATCTCCATCATCGTATTTGGCCCCTGGCAGGGGGAGTTGTACTCCGCCTTCGGCCATAGTGCTATCCGGGTATATGACCCACAATTTAATATTGATGCTTTTTATAATTACGGAGTATTCAGCTTCAACCAGCCGAACTTCTACCTGAATTTTGCAAGGGGGCATCTCAACTACAAGCTAGACGTCGACCCGTATGCCCCCTGGAGAGATTACTATATTTCCAACAACCGCTTTGTCCACGAACAAATACTGAACTTCAACGACGAGCAGACGCAAAAAGTATTCGACTACCTGTACTGGAACTCGATTCCCGAGAACCAGTATTACATGTACGACTACTTTTATAACAACTGTGCCACCAAGCTTCGCGACGTCATCAAGATCACTTTGAAAGACGAGGTGACATTCGACAGCACGTATATCACCACCAACTATACCATTCGTGAGCTTACCGACATCTATCTTAAGTACCAACCCTGGGGCGACCTGGGTATCGACATCTGCCTGGGATTGCCGATGGACAAAAAGGCCTCGCCTTATGAGTACATGTTCCTTCCCGACTACATCGAAACTTCGTTCGACCACGCGACTGTCCGGACCGACTCTGTCGTAGCGCCCCTCGTGCTGAGCAAGGTCTCGGTATATGAATCACGTCCCGAAGATCCGCCGCATTCACTGTTCCATCCCTGGCTGGTGTTCGGAGCGTTTTTGTTGATCACAATTGCAATAACGTGGCGGGATATAAAAAGTCACAAAAGATCGAGGTGGTTTGATGTTGTGGTTTTCGGAATTGTGGGGCTTCTCGGTCTGTTACTATTCGTGTTGTGGGTTGCAACGGATCACAGGGCAGCGGCCCGTAATCTGAATATACTTTGGGCGATGCCGTTGCATTTGGTGTTTATACCCCTTTACATGAAATCAAAAAGATCTGCGATAACCTATTTTAAAGTTATCGCTATTCTGAATGTGTTGCTGTTGGTCAACTGGGCATGGCTGCCGCAACAGTTGAATGTATTCTTAATACCTGTTGTCATCGCTCTGGCGGTGCGGGCGTGGCGGATCGGATGGCGCTCCCATGGAATATCGTCCCGCCACGGCCTATGAAATGCGGGACCTCCTACGAAGTCGGCGGGACCACGAAGAAATCAAGGTGCGAGTGATTTTTGATAAATTCCTTTTACTCGTGGAGTCTCGAGATTAGGTGCTTTTCATAGGATAGTACCCGGGACTTCCGGGGGGGCCCGGCGATTTCGTAGGTCGATATGCACTTCGTAGGTGGGGCCGGGAACGACAGCTTCGTAGGAATACACGTGCCACTCTCTTCATCTACCTCTCCTCCCCACAATTAAATATGTATTGGCCTGTTCGCCGTTGCAGCCAGACATGCTTCGCGAACCGCCTCCATATACGTAGGGTGAGCATGTGACATCCGGGATACGTCTTCGGCCGAAGCTCTGAACTCCATGGCCGTAACTGCGGCTGCGATCATATCCGCAGCCCTGGCTCCGAAAATATGCACACCCAGTATCTCGTCCGTGTTTTTATCCGCAAGCACCTTCACGACACCGTCCAGGTCCATCGAAGCACGGGCGCGACCCAGGGCCTTGTACGGGAATGATCCCACCTTGTACGCCCTGTTGTCTGTCTTCAATTGTTCTTCTGTGTAGCCGACGCTGGCAACTTCGGGCCATGTGTACACTACACCCGGAATGAGCAAGTAATTGATGTGCGGTTTCTGACCGGCAAGCTGTTCGGCTACAAGAGTTCCTTCCTCCTCGGCCTTGTGGGCAAGCATGGCACCACGAACGACATCCCCGATTGCATAGATGTTGTCGACCTTGGTCTTCAGATGATCGTCTACGGGTATCCGACCTTTATCGAGCCCGATGCCGACCTTTTCGAGACCGAGGCCTTCGGTGTAAGGACGACGGCCGATGCTTACCATGCAATAGTCGCCTTTCAGCTCTATTGCTTTCCCGGACTTATCCTCCGCTTTCAACACAACTTCCTTACCGGTGTTCTGAACCGCTGTCACTTTGTGACCGAGGTAGAAATCCATGCCGAGTTTCTTCGCCGAGCGCAGAAGCTCTTTGCCCATAGTGCCGTCCATGGTAGCGATGAGGTTATCCAGGAATTCGACTACCGTAACTTTCGAACCGATGCGCGCATAAACCGATCCGAGCTCCATGCCGATAACGCCGCCGCCGATGACGATGAGGTGCTTCGGTATCTCGGTGAGCTCCAGTGCTTCGGTGCTCGAGATAATTCTTTTTTTATCGAACGGCGCGAAGGGCAGCGGTGTAGGTTTCGAGCCGGTTGCTATGATCACATTCTCGGTAGTGATCGTCTTCTCTTTGCCGTCTTTGCCGGTGATCTTAATGGTATTCTTATCAACAAACGATCCGACGCCGGTATGCACATCGATCTTGTTCTTCTTCATCAGGAAAGCGATGCCGTCGACGTTCGACTTCACAACTCCGCCTTTCCTTTTAATCATCTGGGGAAGATTCGCTTTGGGTTCGTTGATGTCGATGCCGTGTTCCTTGAAATTATGAAGGGCATTGTGAAAATGTTCTGTCGAATCCAGCATGGCCTTCGAAGGGATACAGCCCACGTTGAGACAGGTGCCTCCGAGCGTGTCGTATTTTTCAATGATGGCTGTTTTGAAACCGAGCTGTGCGCAGCGTATCGCAGCGACGTAGCCGCCAGGGCCGGAGCCGATCACCGTTACTTTATAATCCATAGTCAGGTTTTATTAAACGCCTAATATCAATCTTCCCGGATCTTCGAGCATTTGTTTCACACGAACCAGGAAGCTTACCGATTCCCGTCCGTCGACGATCCTATGGTCGTACGATAACGCGAGGTACATGATCGGTCTGACCACTACCTGTCCGCCAACTACAACGGCCCGTTCCACGATGTTGTGCATACCGAGGATAGCCGATTGCGGGGGATTGATGATCGGAGTCGAAAGCATCGAGCCGAACACACCTCCATTGGTGATCGAGAATGTTCCGCCCGTCATTTCCTCGATGGACAGCTTGCCGTCGCGGCCTTTTGTAGCTAACCGGACAACTTCACTTTCGATCTGGTGCATACCGAGGGCTTCGGCATTGCGGATAACGGGAACAACGAGACCTCGCGGGGTTGACACCGCTATCGAAATGTCGCAGTAATCATGATAAACAGCTTCGTCACCTTCGATGGATGCATTCACGGCGGGGAACTCTTTCAACGCTGCACATACCGCCTTCGTAAAGAAGGACATGAAGCCCAGACCCACGCCATACTTCTCCTTGAATTGATCCTTGTACTTAGAACGAAGGTCCATCACCGGTTTCATATCCACTTCATTGAAAGTGGTGAGCATGGCGGTTTCGTTCTTCACGGCAACCAGTCGCCTGGCGATTGTCCTCCGGAGCGACGTCATCTTCTCGCGGCGCACGTTGCGTGTTCCCGGAACTGCAGGAACAGCCTGAACAGGAGCCGGGGCTCCGGCCTTCGCCGGGACGGACACTTTCGCGTCCGCTTTAACCGCATCTTCCTTGGTGATCCTTCCACCTACGCCGCTGCCCTGTACCTGGTTCGAGGCGACACCTTTTTCATCGAGGATCTTTGCTGCTGCCGGAGACGGATGGCCTGCGGCATAGTTTGTATTGCCACCGCCTTCAGCTTCGGTCTTTCCGGCTGGCGTGGCTGCCTTCGCTGGCGCGCCGCCCTCGGCGATCTCGATCCTGCAGATCAGTCCGCCGATCGGCAGTGTTGTTTTTTCTTTGGCCACGATACGAAGTATGCCAGGCGCCTCGGCCGGGAGCTCGAACGTAGCTTTGTCAGATTCCACCTCGGCGATCACCTCGTCGAGGTTGACGAAGTCACCGTCTTTTTTTAGCCACGTGCTGATCGTCACCTCGGTGATCGACTCGCCGACAGCCGGTACTTTCATCTCTTTCACTCCACCGGTTGGTTTCGCTGCTGGAGCGGGCGTGGCTGTGGGTGCGGCCGTCTTTGCGGGCTCGGACTTCTGTGGCTCGGGCTTGGCGGCCGGCGCTGCTGCGGAATCCTGTACTTCGCAAATCGGGGTTCCGATAGGAACCACTTCGCCCGCCTTCTTCAATATCTTCAATACGCCGGCCTGGGGCGCGGGCAACTCAAAGGTCGCCTTGTCCGATTCCAGTTCGGCAATGATCTCATCCGCCTTCACAATATCTCCATCCTTCTTTAACCAGTTGGCAATGGTTACTTCCGTAATCGATTCGCCTACTGCCGGTACTTTAACTTGTTGAGACATAAAAAATTTTTTACGTTGGACTTAAACACCCAAAGCCTGATTTACAATTTTCTGTTGTTCGGCATCGTGGACTTTCTTGAAGCCGGTCGCCGGCGATGCACTTGCCTTACGGGAGATGAACTCCATCTGCTGGCCTGGCATCACGCGCTGCATGTATGAGAGCGGTCCCATGTTCGCCGGTTCTTCCTGGATGAACACCACAGTCGCGCCTTTGTATTTCTTAAGTATCGCGTTCAATTGCTTTTCGGGGAACGGGTGAAGCTGTTCGAGACGCACGATGGCGACATCTTTCAGTTTCTTCTTTTGCTGCACATCGAGCAGGTCGTAGTATACTTTGCCCGAGCACATCACCAGCCTCTTCACGTCCTTCGCCGTTACGGTCTCATCATCGATGACCTCCTTGAATGATCCTTTTACGAAATCTTTCGCGGGGGAGATAACAGCGGGGTGACGAAGCAAAGATTTCGGAGACAATACAATGCACGGCTTACGGAATTCCCATGTCACTTGTCTTCGTAGCAAGTGAAAGATGTTAGCCGGCGTCGTAGGATTGGCTACGATCATGTTGTACTCAGCACACAACTGAAGGAATCTTTCGGGACGGCAGCTGGAGTGCTCCGGTCCTTGTCCTTCGTAACCGTGCGGCAGCAGCATCACCATACCATTCTGCCGTTGCCATTTCGACTCGGCGCTTGAAATGAACTGGTCGATCATCACCTGTGCTCCGTTCACGAAGTCGCCAAACTGCGCTTCCCACAACACCAGGGCAGCCGGTGACGACATTGCATATCCATATTCAAAACCAAGCACACCGAACTCCGACAACAGTGAATTATAAATATGAAGCTGTCGCTGGTCTTTGTCGATGTGGTCGAGCCCGCAGTATGGCTCGTTGGTGTTCGCATCGAAAAAATACGCGTGACGATGCGAGAACGTCCCACGCTTTATATCCTGTCCAGACATGCGCACGGGAACACCTTCACTCAAAAGGGATCCGTAAGCGAGCAATTCGGCTTCGGCCCATCCGAGTACCTTATCCTGGAAGAAGGCTGCCTTACGGTCCTTCAGTAACTTTTCGATCTGCTTCAGGGGCTTGAATCCTTCGGGTATTGTTGTAAGCGCATTGCCTACTTTCTCGAAAGTAGCCTGTTTGATACCGGTCTCGGGTGATTGATCGAAGTCCTCGGGCTTGGCACGGCGCAGCTTGGTCCACTCCTCCTCGATCTTCTGAGGCTTGTACGGCAGCGGTTTCTGCTTCACTTCGTTCAGCCTGTCCTGGAGTTGGTTGCGGAACTTGGCGTCCATTTCGTCGGCCAGGGCTGCATCCACATCCCCACGTTCCACGAGGCGTTTCACATACACCTCGCGTGGATTCGGATGTTTGGCGATGAGATTATAAAGCTTCGGCTGCGTGAACTTGGGCTCGTCGCTTTCATTATGGCCATGGCGGCGATAGCACAGCATGTCGATGAAAATATCCTTACCGAATTTCTGGCGGTATTCGACCGCCACATTTGCACAGAAGTTGACTGCCTCTGCATCGTCGCCGTTTACGTGAAGCACGGGCGCGTCGATGATCTTAGCGACATCGGTACAGTAAATTGACGAACGTGCGTCGTCAAAATCGGTGGTGAAGCCAACCTGGTTATTTATGACGAAATGTATCGTGCCGCCCGTGTTATAGCCCGGAAGCCCAGACATCTGTACGATTTCATACACAATGCCTTGCCCCGCAACGGCTGCGTCGCCGTGTATGAGGATGGCCATGGCCTTGCTGAGATCTTCCTTGTACTCGTCGTCGATCTGGCCGCGGGTATACCCGACAACCAATGGATCGACCGCCTCGAGATGTGAAGGGTTGGGCGTCAGCTTAACATAGATCTTGTTCCCCGAAGGTGAAGTATGCTGGCTCGAATACCCGAGGTGATACTTCACGTCGCCGTCGCCCATCGTGAGGTCGGGGCTTTGGTTACCCTCGAATTCCGTGAATATCTGTTCGTAGGTCTTGCCGAGGATGTTCGACAGTACGTTGAGGCGTCCGCGGTGGGCCATACCGAGCACGACCTCTTTCACGCCGAGCTCTGCCGCCTTGTTGATAATTTTATGAAGCGCAGGTATTGTGTTCTCTCCGCCTTCGAGTGAAAATCTCTTTTGTCCCAGGAACTTGGTATGGAGGAAGTTCTCGAATACGACCGCTTCGTTGAGCTTCGAAAGGATTATTTTCTTTTCGTCAGACGAGGGGTTGTAGGTCACGAACTCCTTCTCGCATTTTTCGAAGAACCATTTCCTCACTTCGTCATTACGGATGGAGTTGTACTCGAAGCCGATCGGGCCGACGTAGATCTGCTGGAGTCTCTCGATGATCTTCCGTAGCGTACTGCGGGGCATACTGATCTCGGACGCCACGTCGAATTCGGTGTCGATGTCGGCGTCGGTCAGTCCTACGCTCTTATGGTCGAAGTCGACATTGTGGTTCCGGCGCTCGCGCACGGGATTGGTGTTCGACTTCAGGTGCCCGAAGGTGCGGTATTGGAATATGAGGTTTCTGACCTGGGTTTCCTTGGAGGAGGCAACGTCGGTTCCAGCGGAGCCGTTGCCTTTCTCGCCATAGCGCTGCGACGAAAAGTCGTAACCCTCGAAAAACTTCTGCCAGGTGATATCGACAGACGCCGGGTCTTTTTTATAGTTTTGATAGAGCTGGTCCACGTAGCCGACATCGGCGTTGGAGATATAAGAATAGCCGTCCATACGTATTTTTTAAGCGGGATCGAAGATAAACAACGATTTCAGGATATTAAAACCGGATATTCGCTTACGCAAATATACAGTTAAAAACTAAGTTAATAGTTGAAGGTTGTCTGACTGAACGTCCGTGCTCTTTTCGGAAAGGGCTCAGAACTCACAGAAAGGGTCAAAATTCTCAGAAGGGTGCAAGACGTCAGAAACGGGGCGAAACTCTCGGAAGGCACAAAACTTCTTAAGGCAGCACAAATTCTCAGCAAAGCGCAAATCCCTAAGTCAGACAACTTTTAACTATTAGTTTTTAGTTTTTACCTATATTTGCCCTCCTTTTAAAAACGGACGAGATCCACATAAAACCAGACAAGAATGGCTGTAAAGATCAGGTTGGCCCGCAGAGGCCGCAAGAAACTGGCAAGATTCGACGTAGTCGTAACCGATGCCAGGGCTCCACGCGATGGACGCTTTATTGAAAAGATCGGTACCTACAATCCAATGACAAACCCCGCCGCCATTGAGCTGAACGAAGAAAAAGCGTTCGAGTGGCTCATGAAGGGTGCACAACCCAGCGAGGTAGTTAAGGCTATGCTGTCCTACCGGGGCGTCATGATGAGAAAACACCTTCAGATCGGTGTGATCAAAGGCGCGATCAACCAGGAGGCTGCCGACCAGAGGCTTTCCGACTGGAAGCAGACGAAAGACACCAAGATCCAGTCGAAACGCGACAACCTTGCCAAGTCGAAGCAGGATGCTGCGAAGGCCCGCAAGGACGCTGAATCGAAAGTAAGAGAAGCACGTGTCGAGGCGATCCGCAAGAAAGCCGAAGCTGCGTTAGTCGCTGCAACGCCCGCTCCCGCTCCCGCCGCTGAGGGCGAAGCTGCTGCACCCGCTGCCGAAGAAACACCGGCTTAAGACTTATATTTTACCTCAAATTGCCAATCCTGTTTCACCGGGATTGGCATTTTTATTATGAAGACGGAACAGTGCTATAAAGTCGGGTACGTAGCGAAAACACACGGGCTTGCCGGCGAGGTGACCATCAGTCTTCTTCCTGAATGCCCGGATCTAAACTCGATAGAGAGTTTGTTCATCGAACGAAGCGGTGGTCTTGTTCCGTATTTTTTGAAATCAGCGTCGGTGAGGGGTGACAAGGCTTTCGTAAAGTTTGAAGACGTGAACAACATCGATCAGGCCACGGAACTGAAGGGTATGTCGCTGTATCTTCCGAAAGCGGAAAGGCCCAAGCTGGCAAAGGGCGAATTTTATAACGACGAGGTTGTCGGCTTTGAAGTCCTGGAAGGTGAAGAGACGCTCGGGCGCATCACCGAAATCATGGAAGCCGGCCCAAACCGTTTCCTGGTCATGGATCATAATGGAAAAGAAGTACTGATCCCGATCAACGGTCCTTTTATTAAGAGTATCAACAAGTCGAAGAAGAAAGTCACTGTCGAACTCCCGGAGGGATTTTTGGATATTTGACCATGCGGATTGACATCATCACATGCCTTCCCAAGCTTCTCGAGAGCCCTTTCAATGATTCGATATTGAAACGCGCTCAGGATAAGGGACTGGTCACGGTGAAAGTCCACGACCTCCGCGAACATTCCACCAACAAGCACCGCACGACCGACGACTATGCTTTCGGTGGCGGAGCAGGAATGGTGATGATGATCGAACCGATCGATCGATGCCTGACGGCGCTAAAAAAAGAACGGACCTACGATGAAGTGATCTACATGAGTCCCGACGGTGAACTGCTCACGCAGGGCATCGCGAACAAGCTCAGTCTTTATGAGAACCTGGTCATTCTCTGTGGTCATTACAAGGGTGTCGACGAGCGGGTGCGTGAACACCTGGTCACCCGTGAGATCAGCATCGGCGATTATGTTCTGTCGGGCGGGGAGCTGGCGGCTGCCGTTGTGGCCGACTCGGTGATCCGGTTGCTTCCCGGGGTGCTGTCGGACGAAACCTCCGCCCTCACAGATTCATTCCAGGACGGGCTGATCGCACCCCCTGTCTATACCCGGCCGGCCGAGTACAACGGCTGGAAGGTCCCGGATGTACTGATGTCGGGCCACGAGGCCAAAATCAGGCAGTGGAGGGAAGAAGAGGCACTTGCGCGCACGAAGAAAAGAAGACCGGATTTGTTGAAATGAGCCGGTTGCGGTATATTTGCAGTCCCATTTTTAAAACACGAACGTCATGGCCGATTTAATGAAAATTGCCGAACAGGAACTCGCTTCCAAGAGGGCAAATCTCCCCACTTTCAAGTCTGGGGACACCATCAATGTTCACGTAAAGATCAGTGAAGGAAACAAGGAACGCGTCCAGCAGTTCCAGGGCGTTGTTCTGTACCGCAGGGGCAAAGGCACGAACGGCGAATCGTTCTCGGTCCGTAAGGTATCCAATGGCGTAGGCGTCGAGCGTATTTTCCCGTTCCTCAGCCCGAGCATCGACAAGATCGAGTTCGTTAAGGCCGGTAAGGTGAGAAGGGCGAAGCTCTACTACATGAAAGGACGTCAGGGCAAGTCTGCAAGGATCAAAGAAAAGCTCGCGAATACTTCGGCTGCTGCCAATGCCGCCGCCAAGGTTGCCGTTGCGCAATAAAAAGCACGAACCGACGCCCAACGGTATCAAAAAGGGCCTACCTGAGAGAAATTATGGCAAAAACTAACGTTACAGATCTGCTCGGAAAGGATGCAGAATCGTTGTTGAAACACAAGAGTAAGACGATCTCTAAAGACCAACTACATCTCCCCGGACCTGACTTTGTAGACCGAATTTTCAGCCAGTCGAACCGCAGTGTTCAAACACTTCGCAGCCTTCAGACACTTTTTGGAACAGGACGCCTGGCAAACACAGGATTTCTTTCCATTCTCCCGATCGACCAGGGTATCGAGCACAGTGCGGGCGCTTCGTTCGCGAAGAATCCTATGTACTTCGATCCGGAAAACATCGTGAAGCTTTCGATCGAAGGCGGTTGCAACGCCGTTGCCACGACTTTCGGCGGTCTTGCTTTTTGCTCGAGAAAATATGCACACAAGGTCCCGTTCATTGTAAAGATCAATCACAACGAGCTTCTCACTTATCCCAACAAAGCCGATCAGATCATGTTCGGTTCTGTGAGAGATGCGTGGAATCTTGGTGCGGTCGCAGTAGGTGCTACAATATATTTCGGTTCCGACAACGCTACACGCCAGATCATTGAAGTTTCAAAGGCGTTTGAACAAGCGCATGAGCTCGGGATGGCTACGATACTGTGGTGCTATACCCGTAACAATGCGTTCAAGAAAGATGGTATCGATTACCACGTGTCGGCCGACCTTACCGGTCAGGCGAACCACCTCGGCGTTACCATCCAGGCAGATATCATTAAACAAAAACTTGCCGAGAACAACGGCGGTTATAAGGCTTTGAATACAGGGGGAAGCAGCTACGGCAAGCTCGACGAGAGAATATATACCGAGCTCACTTCGCCCCACCCGATCGATCTTTGCCGTTACCAGGTTGCAAACTGCTACATGGGCAGGGCCGGCCTGATCAACTCCGGCGGAGATTCGAAGGGAGCGAGCGACATGGCAGACGCAGTACGCACAGCGGTGATCAACAAACGCGCTGGTGGTATGGGTCTGATCTCCGGAAGGAAAGCATTCCAGCGTCCCATGAAAGAGGGTGTTGAGATAATGAACGCTATTCAGGATGTATACCTGGATAGTAGCATTGACATTGCGTAAATTTTACTTAAAGGGTGCGCGTAGCGCGCCGGAGTAGATGCCTTGGTTTAAACGCACTGATAAGGGGATACTAACCCCTACCGAGTCCAAACGTGAAGTTCCGGATGGACTCTGGTTCAAATCGCCGGCAGGCAAGATTGTCCACACAAGGGAGTTGAAGAACAATGCTTACGTGGTACCCGAAGAGGACTACCACGTCCGGATCGGTTCGGCAGAATACTTCGAAATACTTTTCGATAACAATGAGTTCACCGAGCTCGATGAGAACATGGAGTCGGGCGACCCGCTTAAGTTCTCCGACAGCAAGCCGTATCCAAAACGTATAAAAGAATCACAGATAAAGACGGAGTTGAAGGATGCCTTGCGTTCGGCGTATGGTAAGATGAACGGACTCGAGCTGGTCATCGCCTGCATGGACTTCAGTTTCATTGGCGGATCGATGGGGTCGGTCGTGGGTGAAAAGATCGCGCGTGCGATGGACCACAGTTTGAAAACCAAAAAGCCTTTCCTTATGATCTCGCGTTCCGGCGGAGCGCGTATGATGGAAGCAGGGCTGTCGCTTATGCAAATGGCAAAGACCTCGGCGAAGATTGCATTGCTGGATCGGGCGAAGGTTCCCTATATCTCATTACTCACAGACCCGACAACGGGTGGCGTCACGGCATCTTATGCGATGCTTGGTGACTTTAATATTGCAGAGCCCGGTGCACTGATCGGTTTTGCAGGTCCGCGTGTGATCCGGGAGACGATCGGAAAAGATCTTCCGAAAGGATTTCAGAGCGCTGAGTTTGTCCTCGAGCATGGGTTTCTTGATTTCATTGTTGACAGGAGAAATCTTAAGAGCAGGCTTACCACGCTGCTGAGGATGTTGTAGTAATTTCCTCGAAAACGCCTTTTCGTTTACCCATTCATTCATTTCGTTGACGAAAACGACCCCGTTCGTTTACGAACGCTTTTTGATTTAATCGAACACAGGGCTGTCGCAAAAAGCACGTTATCACCTCAATTTCGATTATCCTGCCATCAGCACAGGTATTGTACCTGCGGCGGTTCCCAAATCTCAAACCCATGATCAAAAACTACCTGAAGGTTGCTTTCAGAAGCCTTGTAAAGCAGAAAGCCTACTCAGCCATAAACATACTCGGACTATCGATCGGTGTTGCATGCTGCCTGCTCATCGTGCTGTTCGTTAGCGACGAGTTCTCTTACGACAAGTTTCATGAAAAGGGGGACCGGATATACAAGTTTACCCTCGAACGAATCTATCCAAACCACAGCACCAACTACGCAGTGGTGCCTCACTCCTTCGGTACTGTCATCCCGAAAGATTTCCCGGAAGTAGAACAAGTTGTTCGCATACAAGGCCCCGCCAACAACGTGATCGTAGATCACACCAACAAGAAAGGCGAGCTAACACAGTTTGAAGAACAGAACATCCTCGCGGCCGAAAAAAACTTCTTCAATGTGTTTAGCATTAAGCTCCTTCAGGGCGACCCCAATAAAGTACTCGCCAACACCACGGACGTGGTGATCACTGAAAAAACAGCGAAGAGATACTTTGGAGCAGAGGACCCGATCGGCAAAACTTTTAGGTTCTTCAACCAGGAATGGTCGGTGACGGGGGTCTCTGAGGATGTTCCGGAGAACAGCCACTTCGACTTTGATTTCATTGTTCATTGGGGAGAGGAAAATCAACAACAGCAACAAAACTTCACCTCATTCTCCGTTCACACCTACCTGTTGCTTAGTCCGGGTGCTGATGCAAAAGCGCTCGAAGCGAAATTTCCCAAAATGGTAGACACGTATGCCGCCGCGCAGATCGAACGCGATCTCGGAAAATCGTGGGCCGACTACAAAAAAGAAGGTAACGGATACCGTTACTTCCTGCAGCCCCTTACATCGATACACCTAGACCCGACCAACATAGAATACAAGCTGAAGCCTGTTGGTGGAAGCATCAACCAGGTTTATATCCTTATCGCGGTAGCTGTGCTGATCGTTCTTATCGCATGTATCAACTTTATGAACCTGGCGACAGCAAGGTCTGCAGAGCGTGCACGGGAAGTTGGTGTTCGCAAAACAATGGGATCGGCGAAGTCGCAGCTGGTGTACCAGTTCCTCACGGAGTCGTTGATCATAAGCTTCATCGCCACGGCACTGTCGTTGATCATCGTGGAGCTTTCGCTGCCCGCGTTCAACAATCTCGCCCATAAACAACTTACACTGACATTCAATCCTTTGATCGTGACCGGGCTTCTGGGTCTGGCTCTCGTTGTAGGGATTATGGCTGGAAGCTACCCGGCCTTTATCCTTTCCGCGTTCAATCCAGTCACGGTCATGAAGGGCAACTTTGGCAGCAACGCAAAGGGCACCTGGCTTCGCAATGGCCTGGTGGTATTCCAGTTCTGGATATCGATCGTGCTGATGGTAGGAACGCTGGTGGTTTCGGATCAAATGGCCTTCATGCAAAAGAAGGAGCTCGGTTACAACAAAGAACAGTTGTTGGTCGTGGAGCGGACATTCCAGCTTCGCGACAGGTCCCAGACTTTTAAAGATGAGATTGAAAAGATCCCGGGCGTACAATCGACCGCGGCTACTTCTTCAAAGCTGGGTGACGAAGGCGACATGTTCGGAGCGCAGTTCCAGCCGGAGGGTTCGTCGGAGATCCTCACCACCAAGACCATGTTTATCGACGATGATTTTGCGTCGACGATCGGTTTCGAGTTCCTCAAAGGTCACGGCTATTCGAAAGAAACGAACGATTCGTTGTCCATTATATTGAATGAAACGGCGGTGAAGACGATGGGACTCGGCGCCGATCCGGTGGGTCAGAAGCTGAGTCATGTCATCCAAACCGAACAGGGAAACCGGACGGTGGTCTTCACGATCATCGGAGTTATTAAAGACTTCAACTTCCAGTCGCTGAGGGACAAGATCACCCCGCTGACGATCCAGAGCAACGAGAGCCCGCAAACTTTCACACAGTATGTGTATGCCCGTCTGAATTCAGACAACTATCCTGCAATCCTGAAGCAGGTCGAGCTGAAATGGAAAGAGATGATCAGTGCGACGCGTCAACTCGGGGAAGCGGCCGAGATGCCTTTCAAATATCAATTCCTGGAAGACAACCTGCTCGCGGCTTACGAGGCCGAACAAAGAGCGGGAACTCTCTTCAAAGTGTTTTCAACACTGGCGATTGCCATTGCCTGTGTGGGATTATTCGGCCTGGCCGCTTACACTGCTAACCTGAGAACAAAAGAGATCGGCATACGCAAGGTGATGGGCGCTTCGGTATCGAGTGTCATCATGCTGCTCACGAAAGAATTCACGAAGCTGATTGGTATCGCGTTTCTCCTGGCCGTTCCGTTGAGCTGGTATATGATGGACAACTGGCTGAATGGATTCGCGTTCAGGACAAACATCGGGGTTGGCACCTTCCTTATTGCGGGGGCGCTGGCGCTGGGGATCTCCTGGCTAACGGTGAGCTACCAGTCGGTTAAGGCGGCGCTCAAGAATCCCGTCAATTCTCTGAAGAGCGAATAGGAAAAGAGCTTAAAAACAAAAAACCGGCCCAAAAGGGGCCGGTTTTAAGCTAAACTTAACCTAACAACTTATTTCCACGCTTCTCAACGGTGGAAATTATAGTCAAATACATACGTGCCGCCACCAATCTTGTATGTTGTGGCGATCGTGAATGTCACCGTGCACTGATCGTAGGTACCTGTTCCAGAGGCAACGCCGCCTTCGCTGGTTGTCTGTTCCGGGATAGTTACTACCTGGGTGCCTGCATTCGTTGACGGTGTGAAGATGATATAGGCATCCACTCCATCGCCCCAGAAGTTATCCATGATGAACTTATTCGGATTAGACGTGTCTTGCCTCAGCGTGTTGTCATCAATTGAGCTACAGCAGGTACCGTCTTCCTCGCCATGCCAGTCCCCACTCCAGACAGAAGGGTCAAAGGGTGCGTAACCGGTGCTGGTGATTTTTGCAATGAGTGCATTGTCTTTCTGCATGACAAACTCTGCAACCGGAGTGTTGACTTCGGTTGGCAGCGGGTTCGATGCAGACCAATCCACGGCAAAACAATTACCTGTTGCCACCTGGATATCCCCATCATCTGTCACGGCAACAACCTTTGCTTTGTAGGTATCACCTTTTTTCAGTAGCGGGTGTTCTACAAAAGTCGCACCTCCGTCAGTGGAATAAAACACCAACATGTTATACTTCTCGTCGACGAGGTCGGACTCACTGACATCAGCAAGGGCGCTGAACGTCTTGATCTCCGGTTCATTCTCATCTTCGCAGGAAGTGATAAATGGCGCGCATGCCAGCAGTATAAATAAACAACTTACTATTCGTTGTGTCATAATTAGCGTGTTAAAAGATTAATACACTTTCCTTATTTTTTGGTATAGATATCGGTACAATCACGCCCTCCACTTGGTCCTACGACCTGGTAGTGAACTTTAAACACGGTGTAGTCTGAGTTCACCTCAATTGTCGGATCTAGTGTTACCTCGATACTGGCAGCTTTCCATACACCAACCGCTACGGGATCGACAACGGCTTTGAAGTTCGTAAGATTTCCTGCGCCATCGTCATCGAACGTGATAAGGAGAGGACCACCATCGTAATAACCGGTTGTTACAGAGATCGTAGTAGGATCCTTCGGAGAGAATACAGCGGTCTTGGACGGGAAGGAGGTTCCACCATCAGGAACACGAATAAACTGTTGATTGTACAAACCTGCTATAGCATTACCAATAACGTGAAAGTAAAGTCTACCGTAGTTCGAGCTTGTAGTCAAGCCTGCATCGTTGGTAGCGGTTACGGGTAGTATTGTACTCTCAGTAAAGTCTATATTCGGAGGGTAGAATACGACCTGGAACTCAGCAAAGGTTTCGCCCTGGGGAATAACTGCAGAGGTACTTAAAAACTTGTACTGGTTCGCTTTCATCATGGTATATTCCACATGGTCGCCTGCGAGATTGTCAAGCGCCCGTTCCGGTTCGAGCTGAAGATTAATAGTCACATCCTGTGATACAGCAGGTCCCTGGATGGTAACGGCAAACGTAACCGTGTCCGTTGCATCGGCCGGCGACATCAGCAATGCCTGCGCAGCAAAGAAACGGCCTTCCAAACCCGAGTTGAACAAGGTTCCTCCAGCTCCAACATAAGACATCTCTACAAGAGTAGGAGAACCTCCGGGCGGTGTATTCATTTGGTCTCCTTCAAGACAGGACGTTAGTCCGAATCCGCACGCCAAAACGCAAAGGGCTTTAATAAGTATGTTCGTCTTCATAAGAATCTGTTGTTATTTGGCCCAAAAAATAGGCGTATTGAACGAATTGATACCCTGAGGCACGTTTCCTGGGTTGTACTGGATCTCGGAAGTGGGATACAGTATTCTC
This sequence comes from Cyclobacteriaceae bacterium, assembly GCA_035318625.1. Lineage (GTDB taxonomy): Bacteria > Bacteroidota > Bacteroidia > Cytophagales > Cyclobacteriaceae > ELB16-189. The sequence continues at coordinate 965,498 of DATHEL010000004.1, read as the reverse complement.
GCCGGAAGCCGATCGGGGCGTGAGCTTTGCGATGCGCTCGAAGCGAACGTACCGGTAGGTGAAAGTCCGCTGAGCTTCGGATATCCGGTTCTGCGATACTCGTTCCAGCCTTCATGGCTGTTGACCATATTCAGTGCGATATACTTTTGAGTGATGATCGCCTCAATTCGCTGTGCATTCGAAGTAGCAAGGTCGAATTGGGTCAGGTAGCTGTTGTTTGACGCGATATAATCATCGGCATCGGCATCAGGGTCACCTTCCACTGTATTGTCAGGTAGTGTATAGATGTATCTGAACGATGCCCGGATACCTTCTTCAAACAGTTCCTTGGCAGTACCTCCACCGGTCGGAATGCCGACAACGGCTGCTTCAGCTTGCAGAAAATAACTTTCGGCAGCGGTGAACATTGCCATTCCTGCTTCGGGGCCTTTCAGGACGCCTGTTTCCTTACCGGCTGATGTGCCCACGCGGTTTGCACCTGGATACCAAAAGCTACCGTCCGGACTCTTCGGAATACCAGTGCTTTCAAAACCGAGCTGATTTGTTCCAGTATTCGGAAATTGATAATACGTAGCTGCTCCTCTTCCGGGGTCATCCAACTTTAAACCATTGTAGAAGGTCATGATATATGTCGTTGGGATCCAGGCTTTGTTTCCGGCACTTCCGGTGTAGGCAAATCCCCATGTATTCCAGAGGGGATTCTGGCGATTGTTATCCCTTGCGTATCCGGGATTGATCAACGCATCTTCCGTGAGGAAACCCATCGGATCAAAGGCAGTATTGGCAAACGTCACCTTACCTTTTCCACGTACCATGAGACGAAGCTTGATTGTATTGGCGAGCTGCATCCATAAATCCATGTCTCCGCCGAACACTACATCATAGTCATTGACGGGCGTAGGCGCTACAGCTGCAGCATTTCCCTTGTTGATCGCCGCCATGGCCACGTCCAGCTCGTTAGCGAGCGAGGCGTAAATACTAGCGGCATCGTCGTATGCTGGAGAAAGAAGCTCCGCACCCTGGAGTGCTTCAGTGTAAGGCACTTTATCATAGGCATCTACCAATAACTGAAAGTTGTATGCTTTCATGATCCGTGCGACAGCATTGTAATAAATGCTGGCGTCGTCGCCCTCTGTCTGGCTTAGGATATACTGGTAATCTTCAAGGTTGTCATAGCTTACCGGCCAGAGGTTGGCATAGTTATTCGGCGTGTATGCGTATGATACCGTTTCGTTAAAACCTCCGTAACCACCGGCATTTGCTGCGTAGCCACCGATTTGGCTGCCATAAGTATTGTAGGCATTCAATACGAGAGCTGTTGCTGCCAACGCTTGGGGTAACACGAGATTTGCCGACACGGTGGTTGGCTTATTCACGTTCTGGTTGATATCCAGATAATCGTCGCACGACGTCATGAACAGGGTCATAACGGCTGCTATTGCTATTGAGATCTTTTTCATTGTTCCGTTTTTTGTTTTAAAATCCTTCTTCACAAATCAAAGTCTGATAGACAACGTACCACCAAAATAACGGCTGGGGGGAGTCTGACCGATGTCATTCAATCCCGTTCCGTTACCACTTGACCCGGCTGTGCTATACTCCGGATCGGTATAGTAGTTGTCTTTCGACATCCACAGGAACAGGTTCCTGCCTTGTACGCTTATGTTTGCGCCCTTCAGGACTTTGCCGAAGATGGGGGGAATGTCATAAGACAAGGAGATTTCACGAAGCTTAACGAAGTTACCCGAGGTAACATAGTTGGACGTCGTGCCGCGGTTGATACCATCCGACCAGAAGCCGTTGTTACCATTGCCATTCGCTATTGAAACCGAAGTGTTCTCAACATACTGTCCGTCGTCGGCCATGTAAACAGAGTTCGGGTAGATGAACGACGAGCGTCCGTACTGGGCTGTGCGATAGCCTGTTCCTGACCAATCCATCTCAGGTCCGATACCATTGAACACTTTGTAACCTCCGCGATATTCGAACAGGATCGAGAAACGGAAACTCTTGTAAGTGACCACAGCGTCCATACCGAGCCTGTCTTTGGGCGTTGCGTTGCCGAGGATGACGTTGCTGGTAGTTGCCGAAGGAAGGCCAGTGTTGCGATCAACGATCACCCTACCGTCAGGGTCGCGTTGGTAGTCAAGGCCCATAATCACCGGGAACGACTGTTTTTCCACAGCTGCGGAAACAGCACTACCCGAGGTTTGCAAGCTTAGCAGCGGCAATTGCTCGGAGATCGTATTCACGATGTTCTTAGTGTAGGTATAGTTACCGCCGACCGTTACAGAGAAATTAGCTGTTTTGATTGGCGTAATGTGTGCCGTTACTTCGAGACCCTGAGATTCTGTCTCTCCTACGTTTGTCAGCAAGTAGAGGAAGCCCGTACTGTTAGACAAAGTCGTACGGATCGTCTGGTTATCGGTGCGGCTATGGAAGTACGTTACTTGTGTGTTTATGTTGTCGTTCCAGAAATTGATGTCAGCGCCCACTTCATACTGGTGTGTGAATTCCGGCTTGAGGTCTTTGCTAACAAGCGTGTTGTCCAATGAATAACCCGCAAGGCTGCCGTAAGGGAAGCCGTTGGAAGTGGCATAGCTAACATTACTGCTGAATGTAGGTAACGTGTAATAGGCTCCGTAGTCGGAGAAGCTGCCGGGGAAGCCGGTAAGACCTCCCAGGTTCACCTGGCCTGCTTTAGAGATATTTCCTCTTAGTTTCAGGAAGCTGATCAGTCCACCGCTTTTCACGCCGGGGAATGCCTCGCTGACAACGAAAGATGCCTCCGCTGAAGGATAGAAGAAGGAGCGGTTATTGGCGTTCAATCTCGAATCCGAGTCATTGCGTCCTGTTACAGTCAAAAAGAGAAAGTCCCTGAATCCTCCGGTGAACTTTGCGTAAGCACCAAGGAGACGTGTCTGATAGTCCGCTTCAGCGTACGAAGGATTTCCCGTTCCGTTGCTGAGGTTATAAAGACCATCGACAATAAGACCACCGATCCCTGTAGTAAAATACCTTGCAGTATTCTGGATCATCTGTGAGCCCACAACCAGGTTGAGGTTGATGTTGTCGTTGAACGTCTTTCCGTATTGTGCATACAGGTCGGTTACAAGCTGAGTATTGGTGTTGGCCGTTTCAGTGACGTAGGCAGGAATATCTGTCTTTGAGCTTTGATCGGTATTCTTCGCGTAATCCGAATACCTGTATGCTCCACCGGTTGCCTTTTGTGTAAAGCTCCTGGTGGAGATACCCTGACGTGCAACGATATCAAGACCTTCTACCGGAGTGTATTTCAACTCCATGTTGCCCGTGATGTACATGTTCTTATCCACCTGCCTGTTGTTGTCGGCGGTGAAATAAGGGTTCAGATACCAGGGGTTGTAGAACCCGTTCGGGGTAGCAAACTTGTTGTTCCTCCAGTCCTTGAATTGCGTGATGTCCACGTGAGACGGCATGTTCAACATGTTGGTGTAGATGCTTCCCGTTGCCGAGCTGATGTCGTACTTGTTCGGTGCGAGGGATGTTGTAAAGCTTACAGCCAGCTTCTCACCGATTTTCCGGGAACCGTTAACCCTGATGTTGGCACGTGTGAACTTGTCGCCAGGAGTCGTTCCGACGACTGTCACGTATTGACCCGACATGTAAATCGACGACTTCTCATCACCTGAGGACACCGAAAAATCTGTCTGATTGGTCAAGCCGATCTGCCAAAAGTCGGAGTGACCGGGCTTGTAATCGTAGGTCGTAGACAATTGAGAACCATCTTCGAGCTTGGGACCCAGTGGACGGAGAGAGCCGTCGAAAGCGGGACCGTAAGACTGGTTTTCAAGGTAGTTGAATACGGGGGTACCATCGGGATTGATGCCGTAAGCGGAACCACCCGAGCCGTAGTTCTTCTGGATCTTGGGAAGGAAGGCAACCTGCTGAGCTTGTACGTTGTGTGAGAAGTTGACCTCCACCACACCTGCCTTGCCTTTCTTGGTCGTAATGATCACGGCACCGTTAGATGCCTGCGAGCCGTATATGGCCGCCGCACCGGCACCCTGAAGCACGCTCATCGACTCGATGTCGTTCATGTTGATCGCGCTCAACACTGAGTTCGGCACGATAACGTTGTCAAGAACAATCAGAGCCTGGTTGTTACCAGTCATGGAGCGCTGGCCGCGGAGGATCAAACGGTATTCAGGATTAACACCGCTACTGGTGGCGTTGATCTGAAAGCCGGCGATCTTACCCTGCAAGCCCGCCGCTACGTTCACAGCCTTTCCGGCCGTAAGAGTGGCAGGACTCACGACGGCAATAGCCGAACCGAGTTCCCGTTGCCTGGATTGGAGACCGCCCGCTGTCGTAATGATGACTTCGCTGAGCTGAGTGACATCCAGGTCCATTTTGACGTCAATGACAGCCTGGCTACCCAGGTCGACCTCGTGCGTCTTTAAGCCGATAAAGGAGAAAACCAGGGTACTGCCGCCCTCGGTGACAGTCATCCTGTAGTTACCACTGGCATCGGTAACTGTACCATTGGTAGTGCCCTTTTGCACCACGTTCACGCCAGGCAGAGATGAGCCATCTTCCGATGACGTCACTTTACCTGAAACCTCACGTCCCTGCGACCACCCTACGGTGACGGCTAGGATCAATGAGAAGCATAGAAGTAAAGACTTCTTCATAGGTTTAGAGTTAAATGAAAGAATAGGTTTAATACCGCAAAGTAGGGCATTATTATGCTTATAAAAATCACCCAATTAAGAATTTGTTAACATCAAAAAAAGACCGCTCCTCCTTGCAGAATGAGGCTTTAAATTCTAATAACTGGCGTTTTTAAAAGTCGGTTTTACCGGGCCATTATTAAATGGATAGGGAATTAGTTTAAAAAATGGTCCCCCATCTGCAGGGGGTTATTAACAAAAAAGGGCCGCTTTCGCGGCCCTTTCCTTTAATTACCTAAGTCTTTCAGTTAGAAATTCGGGTTCCTTGTTCCTACACTTCCGTCGTCCGGGTTAAGGACTGCTTCGGCAGCAGGCACATCCCAGTAGTCCATGAAGTTATAGTTGATGAAAACACCGACAACGGGCGTACCACCGTCGACGACGACCTGGTCATAGGCGCCGCCACCTTTGGTTTTATCGTATGTCCATCCCCATCTCCTGTTGTCGTAGAACGTGATGCCTCTAAAAAGAAGGGAAGTCCTTCTTTCCATTACCACTTCCTGGAGAGCGTTTGCGAGAGTGAGGCCAGTACCGGCCACGTCAGCCACGCCTGCACCCATATAGTCGCGAACCTGGTCGATCAAGGCCAGCCCACCCTCTATGTCGTTCAAGCGGATATCTGCTTCTGCTTCCATCAGCGCTGTCTCTTCCCATGAACTGGCCATTACGACCTCATGAGCACCAGAAGCACGGTTGGCATAAACCCAGACGCCAGCCTGACCATTTCCACCACTCACCACTGTATACCTGGTGGAGTAAATGTAGTCGTTGTTATAAGCTTCGGCAGGATCCAGAGGTTTAGGACCGCCCTCCCGGAAGTTATTTGTAAAACGCTTATCCCCAGGCTTAAAATTCTGAATAACACGTTCGCTTATTTTGTAGGTAGATGCGCCCGCATTTGTCGCAGCCAGGGATGCGACTGTTCCGCCTGTGGCAGAAAAGAAGTCGGTTACCCCGGTTGTTCTTCCTGTGAATATAAGGTCACCTTGCTGAATCCCTGTCGACGCGAGTGTTTTCACCTTCGTCCAGTCTGCTGCCGTCATAACGCCGCTCATCGACGAACCTGTGATCGTAGCGTTAGGATTCATGTTCACAAAAGGAGCGAGTTTATTGAGAAGCACGTTTCGGGCCATCATCGAGTTAATGTTACGCTTCCACTCTCCGATGCTCAAAACACCGCCTCTCCCCACCTCGTTCTGGTCGGGGATAAGTGCCTCCATGGCCGTCTCGTAATCACCAACAGAAGTTACGGCATCAAGTGCTGCCGCAGCCATGCCGAAGTACTTGTCGGATTCCTGGATCATCTGGTCATGGGGAACGTAAGTGCTACTCGGTACGCCATACTCGTTTACAATAAGACCCGAATAGTACTTGGTCCCGATCGACGCATATGCGTAACCTTTCCACCAGTACGCCCATGCCTTCACGGTATTGATCTTGCTCGTTGCATCTCCCGAAAAAGGAATGTCTTCAACGATCGAAAGAGTAAGATTAGAAGCATTGTTCAACGCATACATGTTTAACCACTGGTAGTGGATAGCATTGTTGTTTGCACCTGTGGACGCACGTGTGTTATATGTGCGCAGGATACCGATCGAGGGCGAAGGATTTGTCTTCTTCGTTCCGTTTGGATACAAGATGTAATCAGGTTGACCAACAGTAGTTACCTGGTTGTTCGACGCCGATGCTCCGACATTGTCGGCCATCAGCTCGTTGTAACCCATAGGCAACGAGAAATAGCTGTTACCCAGCCAATCATCGCCGTTGAAGAAACCGTTAATATACGTTCCGCCAGATGCAAACTGGTACAACCCGGTTTCTGTATTCACGTTCGCAGCGAGTGTAGGAGCGTTAGGGTTTCCTACATCCAACTGGTCTTTGCAGCTTATCGTTCCCAGTAGACATGCCCCGAGGAGTCCGGCTGTGATGAATTTATTTTTATTCATGTTAAGATCTCTTTAGAGTTTGAAAAAATTAGAAACCAACATTCAAACCAACCTGATACGACTTGATGTTAGGAAGTGTATTGTGATCTACACCTCTGTCGAATGCAGAGTTAACACCGCCTGAGCTGATCTCAGGATCCATACCGGTATACTTGGTGAGTGTCGCCAGATTTCTTCCTGTAAGAACAAGTTGAAGTTTCCTCAGGGCCGGTACATTCATGATACGGGCGAAGTCGAACGACAATGATACGTTCCGGAGCCTGGCGAATGAAGAGTCTTCCCAGAAGAAGTCTTTTGTTGCGTTGTTACCCGCACCGCTCAAGCTGCCGAACAGGTTGTAATAAGTGCTAGACCAGTAAGCCGGAAAGGCACCTGTCTTGCCATCGATTGTGACAACACCGTCATAATCGCCATGAATACCATCGCGATACATCCATTCTTTTGTCTGGTTGTAAAGATGGCTGCCCTGTACCCAGTCGACCTGGAACGACAACACCGCAAAGTCCTTAAAGCTGATACTATTAATGAAGGATGAGTTGAACTTGGGGTTCGGATTACCAAGCGGGGTCTTCTCGTCCGCGAACTGGATCTGGTAGGTCCTTTTATCCACAAGACGACCGTCAACAATTTCAAAGTTTGCTTTCTCAGCATTGTTCGTGATGTAAGGTGTTCCGTCAGAACGAACTTCGTCAGCGCTCGTGATAGCTTTGTAACCGTAGATCTGTCCAATGATCTGACCTGGCGTCAACACCAAAGAGGCATCGCCGGCGCCCGAGTTAAGGATGATATCGTTACCGCCTGCGATAGCGTCGATCTGCGACAACTGGTGACCCCAGTTTGTTGTCAGGTCCCACTTCCATACCGCGCTGTTGTAGAGAGGCATGTTCAAAGAAAGCTGCCAGCCCTTCGACGACATATCGATGGCGTTGTCGAGCAACTCAACTACACCGGTTGATGGAGCTTGAGAAACGCGATAGATCACATTTTCACTCTTACGTGACCAGTATGTAAACGACACATTGATCGAGCTCAACCAGTTGCTGTTCTTGAGCGCGTTGAACGTAAGGTCAGTACCGACTTCAGTTTCTTTCGAAACCTCAACGTTCAGATTAGGATTGTTCGATGTGATCGGAATGCTGTATGAAGGCGATTGACCGGTAGGGCGAGCCGAAAGGATCGGATACCTGTCAAATGCGCCGGGTTGAATACCGGCAGCGCCGTATGCAGCCCGTAACTTCAGGTACGGGAGAGTAGATGCCAGGGCACCATCTTTCCAGAACGTTCCAAAGTTTATGTGTCCATCGTAATGAGGAAATGTGAAGGGCTTAGAGCCACCACCGAACGCGGAAGACCAGTCGCTACGGAAACCGGCGGTAATTCCACCATAGTCGCCGAAATCAACCTTCTGGTTAACGAGATAACCGTAAGTCACGAACGTTTCAACATAATCGCCGGGCTGATTTGAGGTAAGGCCAGGGGCTACCACGATACCCGAAAGGGCGTTCATATTGAAAGGAGGTGATAAAGGCAGATCGTAGCCATAAGTGTCGTACTCGGTGTATTTCCTTTTGCGATAATCGAAACCAACCTGTGTGCTTGTCTGGATAGGAAGGCTCAGACCAAAGTCATCCTGGAAATCCGTGCGGAAGTATGCATTCGCAAGAAAGTTCTGGAACGTGTTGCTGTACTGCCAGTTTGATATCTCACCGCTCTCTTCGATTGTAGGAGCAAAGAGACCAACCCAGTTTTCGTATGCAATTGAGTTGTTGTTCTCAGTCTGTTTCAGGTAGGTCCAGCGCGAGCTTTCAGTACGATAGTTCAAACCGTATTTAGCATCCAGCTCGAGATACTTGTTCACTTTGTAGTTCGCGTCGAAGCTCTGAACTACGTCGATCTTGTTGTCCATCTGGCTGGCATACTGTTGACGGTAGTATGGGTTCTGCGCATTAACGCTAAGGAAGCCGCCCGCCTCGACATAACCTGGATAGTTACCGTCGGGGGTTTTGTGAGTAAGATCGAAGAACGGAGAGGTGTTCAGGAAGCTGTACACACCGCCCACGTCGCCGAGCGAGTTGCCTTTACCATAGTTATAGTAACCGGCCGCACCGAGGCCGGGGACCAGGTCGTTCTTCGTGTAAACCAATTGTGTAGTAGATCTCACTTTGAAACCTCTGAAGAGCTCGGTTCCCACATTGACGGAGATGTTGCTCCTATCGACAGCACCATTCTGCATTACAGGGCTGAGTGTGTGGTTGTTCGCCAGGGCGATTGAGAAATCGCTTTTGTCGCTGGCGCCGGAAAGACTCAGGGTATTATTGGTTGTATAACCTTTCTTGAAAACCTGGTCGAAGTGATCGTAGGATTTAAGGCCCGTAGGACCGCCATACTCTTTGTTGAAGTCGTTACGGATATCCTGAATAGCATAGCGGGTTGCGCCGTTACCGTTGGGATACTTGATCGCATTAGGAGATCCCGCCTGAAACGCCGGACCATATACATAAGAGATGCCCTGTACCGATCCGTCGTCTTCATAAGTCAGAACATTGCCATCGCGATCGGTCAGGTTACCCTGTGAGTCCGTGATGTACCCGTGCTTGCGTGCTTTGTGCACATCGCCCGTGTTCAGGAACTGGTTCTCGGCGTAGCTGGTAGAAAAGTTTATCTGCACCTTACCCTTTTGTCCTTTTTTAGTGAACACCTGGATTACACCGTTCGCGCCCTGTGCACCGTAGATAGATGCAGAAGCCGCTCCTTGTACCACTTCGATACGGTCGATGTTGCTCAAGTCGAGTGAGTTGATATCGGTGGCGGCCATTTGTACACCGTCCACCATGATCAGTGGCTTGGTACCACCCTGTACCGTGTTGATACCACGGAGAAGGATGTTCACCGGATCACCGGGGTTACCGGAAATCGACGATATCTGTGCACCGGCGATCTTACCAATAAGGGCTTGGTCGATCGATGCAGAAGGGGTAGCCGGCAGCTTGTCGGCTGCGATGGCTTCAACGGCTATACCCAGCTTTTTCTTGTCTGTGGCAACACCGGAACCTGTTACAACAACCTCAGACAGCTGAGTGACATCGAGGGCGAGTGTTACGTCGACCACCGTTCTGTCGCCAACAGCAACTTCCTGGGTTTGGAGGCCAATGAATGAGAACACCAGGCTACCGGCACCGCTAGGTATGGTGAGCCTGAAGTTACCGTCAGAATCGGTTACGGTACCATTGGTAGTACCTTTCAAAACAACGTTTACGCCGGGCAGGGCAGTTCCATCTTCGGAAGACGAAACCTTCCCTGTCACGACACGTTCCTGCGCCCACACGGTGAACGCAAAAACGAATGAGAAGCATAGAAGTAGAAACTTCTTCATAGGTTTAGGTTTAGGTTAGAAAATTTAGGACTTGGTACTCCCAAATTAGGGGTATAAAACATGGGAATGAAGTACTCCGATAATATTTTCTTAACACATAAAAGAATACGATCGGTTAAAAAACAGGTCAGTTGGCCAGAAAACGACTTCGCAAACAGATGTCGGGACCGAAAACGATACGAAGGGGTATGAGGCGTGGGTTAGAAAAATACCTAATAACGCGGTACGCGGATAGAAACAAAAAAGCACCCCGAAGGGTGCTTTTTTGTTTAGTGTGGGTCAAATCCAACCCTTGAAACCGATTATGCCGGATTATGCTGCGGCTGTTTCGTATGCTGCAACAGAAACATATGACTTGTTTTCGCGGCCTCTCTTAAATACGACAGTGCCGTTAGTGAGAGCGAAGAGTGTGTGGTCTTTGCCCATGCCGACGTTGCGTCCGGGATGGTGCTTGGTTCCGCGCTGGCGAACGATGATGTTCCCCGCTGTGGCCTTTTGGCCTCCGAATATCTTAATGCCGAGACGTTTGCTTTCCGATTCGCGGCCGTTCTTTACTTTACCTTCACCTTTCTTGTGTGCCATGAGGTTGTGACGTTTTGATTAACCTGATTAACCTATACTTTCGATCTGAATTTTAGTGAACTGCTGGCGGTGTCCGTTTTTCACGGCATAACCTTTCCTGCGCTTCTTTTTGAAGATGATCACTTTGTTTCCTTTCACATGCTCCAGGATCTTTCCTGAAACCTTAATACCTGATACAGCAGGGGCGCCAATATCGATCTTGCCATCGTTATCAACCAAAAGGACGTTGTCGAAGGTCACGGCAGTGCCTGCTTCGCCATCCATTTTGGGGGCATAGATATATTGGTCTTTAGCCACCTTAAACTGTTTTCCGGCAATGTCTACGATTGCGTACATGGTAACTTTACTTTTTAAAATTGGGATGCAAAGATGCGGAAAAGGGGGCTAAAATGCAATTTTCCCCGAAAAATGACTAAAACGAGGTTTTTGGCCCGAAATCATTAAAGTTTATCGATTGCAATCAAAGTTTCAGAATGAAAAAAGTTTGAAAAAATCTTTAGTTAAAACAATGCTTCGCGATAGGTCTTGTAAGTGTTTCATTCAATAGAACTTATACTTCGGGTTCATCTTTGATAATTCTGTTGATTGCCATTTGAGTAGTTGGGCTGCCTTGCAATAATCTCTCTATAAATTCATATTTGTTCACTCAGTAACTTCGGAGTTTTTTCTCTCCGAAAATTCTCGCGGAGGAACTGAAGCCGGAAGTAAAAACCACATCGATCGGCAGGCTGAGGACACTCTGCCGCCGATCCGTTCATTAATAGATAACCAAACACACCACGAGGAATGAGTAAAGACCTACCCCAGGAACCCATCCTAAAGGAAAACAAGGACCGATTTGTACTCTTTCCCATTCGCCAACACGAGATCTGGAAGTATTATAAGCAAGCCGAAGCCAGCTTCTGGACTGCTGAAGAGATCGATTTGGGCCAAGACCAGCGCGACTGGGAAAACCTGAGTGACGGAGAACGTCATTTTATCACACACGTACTGGCATTTTTCGCTGCCAGCGACGGTATTGTAAACGAGAACCTCGCCGAACACTTTGTGTCCGAAGTTCAGTACACCGAAGCCAAGTTTTTCTACGGCTTCCAGATCGCCATGGAGAACGTTCACTCCGAAACGTACTCGTTGCTGATCGACACTTATGTAAAAGACCCTAAAGAGAAAGACAGGCTCTTTCATGCTGTCGAAACGATGGCTTGTGTAAAGAAGAAAGCCGACTGGGCCCTCCGCTGGATCGGCGATGGTACTTTCCAGGAACGACTCATCGCTTTTGCCGCGGTAGAAGGAATTTTCTTTTCAGGATCGTTCTGCTCCATCTTCTGGCTGAAGAAACGCGGACTGATGCCCGGCCTGACCTTTTCCAATGAATTGATCTCCAGGGACGAAGGCCTGCATTGCGACTTTGCATGCCACCTGTACACCAAACACGTGGTCAACAAACTTCCTGTCGAACGCGTGATCGAAATCATTAAAGATGCTGTTGAGATAGAGAAGGAGTTCGTCACCGACGCAATTCCTGTAAATCTCATAGGTATGAATTCCGTCCAGATGTGCCAGTATATCGAATACGTTGCCGACCGCCTTACCAACGAGCTCGTGGGTAAGAAAATCTACAACGCAACGAACCCATTCGATTTTATGGATATGATCAGCCTTCGCGGTAAAACCAATTTCTTTGAAAAGAGAGTGGCTGAATATCAAAAAGCCGGTGTCATGAGCGGCACCGAGAAAGAATCGACTCCTAAATTTTCATTGAATGAGGATTTTTGATACATTCATGAATCATTTTTTAAACTTTTTTCTTCCATTTTCTAACAAACCACTGACATGCTTGTATTGAAGCGTGACGGACACCGAGAGTCCGTTAAGTTCGACAAAATCACTGCCCGCATTGAGAAACTCTGCTACGGTTTAGATCCCAAATTTGTCAACCCGGTAGAGGTAGCTATGAAGGTTATTAACGGCCTGTACGATGGTGTTTCCACGCAGGAGCTCGATAACCTCGCAGCGGAGATCGCTGCTACGATGACCACGCGTCACCCCGACTTTGCCAAGCTGGCAGCGCGTATCGCAGTTTCAAACCTGCACAAAGTAACCAGCAAGTCGTTCACCAACACGATGAAGCGGTTGTACCTTTACGTCGATCCCAAAACCGGTCAGAACGCTCCGCTCATCTCCAAGGAAACCTGGAAGGTGATACACGACAACGCTGCCGAGCTCGACGAAGCCATCCTTTACGACCGCGACTTCAGCTACGACTACTTCGGCTTTAAAACACTGGAGCGCTCGTACCTGATGAAGATCGATGGACGTGTGGTCGAAAGGCCACAACACCTGCTGATGCGGGTAGCCGTCGGTATTCACGGTGAAAACCTTCCCGCTGCCATCGAGACTTACAACCTGCTTTCGGAGAAGTGGTTCACTCACGCCACTCCTACCCTGTTCAACGCAGGCACTCCCAAGCCGCAACTTTCGTCGTGCTTCCTCCTTACCATGAAGGACGACAGCATCGATGGTATCTATGATACCCTGAAACAGACCGCCAAAATATCGCAGTCTGCCGGTGGTATCGGCCTGAGCATTCACAACGTCCGCGCGAAAGGCTCCTACATCAAAGGAACAGGCGGCACTTCGAACGGCATCGTGCCTATGCTCCGCAACTTCGACATGACCGCCCGCTACGTAGACCAGGGTGGTGGCAAGCGCAAAGGAAGCTTCGCCGTTTATCTCGAACCGTGGCACGCCGACGTCTTCGATTTTCTCGAGCTGAAAAAGAACCATGGCAAAGAAGAGCTTCGCGCACGCGATCTGTTCTATGCGATGTGGATACCCGACCTCTTCATGAAACGGGTGGAGAACAACGAAATGTGGTCGCTCTTCTGTCCTAACGAAGCCCCCGGCCTCGCAGAAGTTTACGGCGACGAATTCGAAAGGCTGTATGAAAAATATGAGAACGAAGGTAAGTTCCGCAAGCAGGTAAAAGCACAGGACCTCTGGTTCGAAGTGCTGGAATCGCAGATCGAAACCGGAACGCCGTACATTCTATATAAAGACCACGCCAACAGAAAGTCGAACCAGAAGAACCTCGGTACAATTAAGTCAAGCAACCTGTGCACCGAGATCATCGAATACACTTCAGCCGATGAAGTGGCGGTTTGTAACCTCGCATCACTTGCGTTGCCCAAGTTCGTTACCGAAGATGGCACGTTCGATCACGATAAGCTTTATGAGATCACCAAAGTTGCAACACGCAACCTGAACAAGGTGATCGACATCAATTACTATCCTATCGAAGAAGCCCGCCGTTCGAACATGCGCCACCGCCCCATTGGTTTGGGTGTGCAAGGCCTTGCGGACGTGTTCATCATGCTGCGAATGCCGTTCGATAGCCCTGAAGCACGCGGCCTGAACGAGGATATTTTCGAGACGATCTATTTCGCTGCCATGGAATCATCCATGGAGCAGGCAAAAGAGAGCGGTGCTTATGAAACATTCAAAGGTTCACCTGTGTCGAAAGGTATATTCCAGTTCGACATGTGGGGTGTAGAACCGAAGAGCAAGCGCTGGAACTGGGAACAACTGAAACAGGATGTGAAGAAACACGGCGTACGCAACTCATTACTGGTTGCCCCGATGCCTACAGCTTCCACGTCACAGATCCTCGGTAACAACGAGTGCTTCGAACCGTATACTTCGAACGTCTATGCGCGTCGTACGCTTTCTGGTGAGTTTATCATCGTCAACAAGCATCTGATGAGAGATCTGATCAGCCTGGGCTTGTGGAGTGAGAACATGCGTCAGAAACTGATCTCTACCAACGGGTCGGTACAGTCGCTTTCCGAAATCCCCCAGAACATCAAAGACATCTACAAAACGGTGTGGGAGATCTCGCAAAAAGCGATCATCGATATGTCGGCCGACCGTGGCGCTTTCATCTGCCAGTCGCAAAGCCTGAACATTCACCTTACCAATCCCAACTTCGGTAAGCTGACCTCTATGCACTTCTACGCATGGAAGAAGGGCCTCAAGACCGGCATGTACTACCTCCGCTCGACTGCCGCTGCTGACGCGATCAAGTTCACGCTCGACAAATCGGCGATCGGACTACCTGCTATCGAAACTGTTGTTGCACAAAGTGAGCCTGTCGTTCAAAGCGTTGCCGCTCCGGTTGTCGTTGCACAACAAGCACTGGAATACGATCGCGATCAGAAAATTTCAGATATGGCGTGCTCACTGGATAATCCGGATGGATGTGAGGCATGCGGATCGTAGACTCAAATTAACTGAAATAGAGAAGGCCCCTGACGGGGCCTTTTTTGTTGCTCACGGAAAGCACGGAAAACACGGAATGGCTATTTAAAGAACTCCTGCTTTTTTCCGTGTTTTCCGTGAATTCCGTGAGAGAATTATTCAAGTATGATATTATGATACCTTGGATACTTTATTTCATACTTCAGATCGATCTTCTCTGTTTTTCCCGGTTCGACCTTCAGGTTCCATTTTAGCAAGCCGCTCACGTTATCCTTAATGGCGTCTGTATCCTCGATCTCATCGACGGTGATCTCTTTGGTGTTAGGAACCGGAACCTGGTCTTCGATACGGATATCGATGGGATAGGCTTTCTTGTTTCGAACGCTGATCTCGTAAGCGAAGAGTGACTTACGATTTGATCCGACAAACTGACTGGATGAATATTCTTTTACCTTCTCGCGGGTGACGACGACGTTCCTGTCGCGGCCGAGCGACAGCGTGAGGGTGTCGCTTGTATTGCGGGTGTCGAGAATGGTCTTGCCTATGTACTTTCCTTCGAAGAAAAGACTGGCCTGGCCTTCGAGGAAGTTGTATTCGTCCCAGTTGGTAAGACGGGCGGTGAGAAATGCGTCGAGGTCGAGCTTCGGAGCACAATAGTATTGGTAGTGTGCGTCGACTTCATACTCGATCATGTCGACGACCTGGTTTTCGCCTTCGGAACGGATGGTGTAGGGATTGTCGATAGTGAACTCGAGGTTTGTAGAACGGACGACCGGAGTGGCGGAGATGGTTTGTTTGACCCTGGGGCCGGAAGTTACAATGGACACGGACCCGGCCATGTTACTTCTACGCTGAACCCCGTACGCCGTCACGACTACTTCGGAAAGCTGCGCAACATCTTCATTAAGCATGATATTAATTTCGCCCTGGCCATCAATATTCGTCTCCTGTACCTGGTATCCGATGAAAGATGCAACGAGCGTTCTTGCATCCGCGGAAAGCGGTATTGAATAAGCGCCGTTGGCGTCCGTGGCAGTCCCTATCGACGTTCCCTTGATCATAACGTTCGCTCCCGGGACCGGATTTCCTTCGGAATCGAAAACATGACCGCTGACTTCATTATTGGCAATTGAGATACCGGGAGCCTTTCCTTGAAGAACCTGATCAGTTTGCTGATCCCGTGAGCCTACCTGGTTATTGAATCCCAGAAACCAGGGCTTGATGTTAGGCCTCGCTCCCACAGCTGAGGGGTTTGCCGACGAGACGGTAAGCTTTATATTTTCCCAGTCTTCGCCCGACTGCTGTGTAATGCTAGCCTTGTAGGTGATCGCAATGGGTGATTGGATGTCTTTTGCTCGTATGTCGTACAGTGGGAACCACGACGCCTCGTGCACGAGGTAGCTTACCTTCAATTGAACTCTTGTGTCCGATTTACTGTCGACCTTGACCACGATCTCACCTTCCGGCTGCGGTTGAACGACTTTCATCTCTGTCTGCTGTGCATTGACCTTCGCGATCTCTTTTTCGTAAGACTCGATCCTCGCGCCGATCTCTTGCCTGTGGGCACGAATGTCCATCAGTCGCTGACGATAGTATTCAACTGCTGATTTTAATTCGTTGACATCGGCGCCTTTTTGCCCGCCGATCAGCTTGTTTGCTTTGAGCATCGCTTCTTCATCGTCGAATACATTCAAGGCGGTCTTCTCTTCTTTGATCATGTTTGCCAGACGGGTTCTTTCTCGTTGAATACCTGCAGCCATTTCCGGTTGTTTCAGATCCTGTAAGTGATTAACTCTGAACGACACACCGAGTATCTTAACGCCCTGGTTTGCCTCCGCCTGTATGCTGTTCTCCTGTACTTTCGGAGATGTGCCGTGCAAGACAACGGTAGACTGGCCCGGCTTAAGCTCGATGGTTGCTGTTCGTGTAACCTGTGCGCCGCGAAGGAACACCGTTACTTCTTTGATCTGTGATGTGATTTTTCGCTCGGATGATTGTGCGAAGGCCGTGATCGATCCGATCAGTAATGTGATTACAGATAGAGTCTTCATAAGCAAAGGTTTTGTACACCTTGGGGATGTCGTCAGCCTGTGCTTTCCATAAACCGACCTTATCTTTTCTTTTTGCGGACGTTGATATGTCCCGGGGTCGGTTGCTTGGATTTATCCGACGAAGTCTTAACGTCTTTCTTCTTACTGTTGAACGACTTGTCCTCTATCTTCTTACCGGTGTCATTCATCCAGCCCCAAACGAAGTTGATGCCGGTGCGTAGCGTGAACACCTGGGTGGAGTTGATAAACTCGTTCATGTTCTTGTGAGCAGCTGCAGAGAGCGGCAACCTCAACAGGTTATCGCCCACAACATATATCTGAAGCGGCGCAAAGTTGAATGACAGTCCTGCGCCGAGATTGTTGAACGAACGGTTGGATACGGTGTAGCTCACCGACGTACTCAATACGCGTCCGAAATGTTTGTTGGCTGATAAGGTCCATCCGGTGGCGAAGCGGCCCATGAATTTCTCACCGTAAAACACGGTTCCCACACTGAAGTTCTTCATGATGTCGTAGGTGGCGCTGGCGTACATCTTCGCAGGCAACGCCGTGCGATATGAAGCGCCTTGTTTTTCTTCGGGCTTGAACTTCGCTTCCAGGGAATCCATCAGTGACTGACCATACTGTGAGTCACCGTCGATCATCCGGCCGATGTCGACACCTTCGAAGGTGTAGTTGGCTTTCGTTTTGTCGAGCGTGTATTGGTAGGTGTCGTTTTTCCATTTGATCGCTCCCAGGTCTATAAGACTGGCGGCAACGGTAAGCTTATCGAACACGCGGTACGTGGCGCCGAGGTCGAACGCCATGCCGTTGTTGCCCGAGTAATTTGAGAGACTGAATTTTTGGTCGCTCTGGATACCCGATGTCCTCACATTCATGTCGGCGGCCAACGTCATATTGTAGTTTTCGGCTACCGCAACAGTAGCGTTTGCAGTCGCCGTGTTCGCGTTGAAGAACCCTCTCAGGATCTTCACTCTGGCTCCGACGGAAAGTTTTTCGGTAGGCGATACCGCCAACCCCGCCGAGTTTTCCCAGAATAACATCATCTCGCCCGCCGGGGAAATACTTGCAGTCTTCCCGATATAGGCTGCGTTACCATCTACCAGGAGCGACACGGCATCTTTCGGAACCATGGTACGACCGTAGCCCCGCACGGTACTGTTCAGTGACAAATATGCGCTGGAATTAATATGGAATCCCAGCCGGAACAAGTCGACCTGGGCGGTGGTGGTGATATAAGTTTTTTCGGGAAGGGTGGCGGCGAAACGTGGAAGCGTTACTATGCGCTTACCGTTCTCCTCGCGGGTGAGGTCGTTATAGTTGAAACCGTTGTTCGTGTACGTGACGTCGATCATGGAACCTGGCAAGCCTAGCGCGAATTTGTAGCGGGGAAAAAAGGCCGGATTGTTGCCCACGTATTGAGGCAGGCTGTTCATGAAATACTGTGTTCCGGATATCTGTGCTAACGCCGGCGTGCCCGCGGCGATCAGCAAAAACATTAAGAGCAATCTCCCCCTCATTCAACGTTCAATTTTAATGTTGCCAAAATCCCTGCCTCGATCGAAAGAAAATAATCGGCCATGAACTTCACGTTTGTTGCCGCACCCGCCGAGTTGCGTGATGTCTGCAGACCGGCAGTGATGATAATATGTTTTGCCTGGAAGATCTTCTCGATCTTGGTCTTATCGAGCTCGATCGTGCCCAGGTAAGCCCCGGCGGCCTGCAATTCTCCATCGGAGTCCACCGTGCTTCCTTTGATGATGTTCGTTTGATCGGGCAACAGGAGCGTACCGATCACATTGTAGCTGGCATCGGTCAGTACAAACTGTACATTACCGTCGAGCGGAAACTGGTTGATCAACGTGAGCTTGAGTGAAGCCGAGCTGACCTCCGACGATTCTGTGTTCTCGAGATCGACGTCCAGCGTATCTTTCAATACAATACCCGTTGCACTTCCCCACAACGGAGCTTCGAGATTTAGTTTCACCCTTAATCTGCTGGTGTCGAGTAAAAAGTTATTTCCAGTTGTAAGCCCTGGGTTGATCCGTACGTCGGCCTGGTAAAAGATCTCTGTGGGCGCGTAGTCTAGCAGCTCTTTTACATTACCCACATTAATAATGGTCTCTTTCGTTTCTCCCATCACGGCAGGGTATGCAAGCGAAACAGGACTGCCCGGATTCAATACAATGGTCAGCGGACTGGCATCGGGCTTACGCGCTTCTAGCTTAATGAAATCTGCCTGACATGGAATTCCATCGGAATTAATGACAGTAAAAGTCACTTTCGGTTGGGCGATAGAAATTTTAGCGCCCTTAAATATCTCGCCGTCGAACGCGCCAAGATCAATGGTCTGTGCATCGAGTGACGTGGTTTGGTCGCCCAGGAATCCCTTAATATGAGTAAAGCTAAAGTTGCCGAAGTTCAGATGAACGTTCACAGATGAAGCCGGTGAGATCGTCGTGCTGGTCGCCTTCTTTTTGAAGACCAATACCAGCTTCAGATCGAACTTGTTGCTGTTGAGCGTGAGCGTATAGTCCGCCAGGTCGATGTTGCCGGAACCCTTGATGGTGGTATTGATGGATTGGTTGGACTTTGATTTGAATCCGGGAAGTACGAGCACGACTTCATAATCGAGCTGCGATGAGGACGGGTTGAGCGATGTACTGAAGCCGATCCGGCCTGCCGCAAGTGCGATCTCCGTAAGCTTCTCTGGGCTCATTCCGAAGTCGACTGTTGTTATGATGCTGTCGCTGCGAAAGGCCTTGGTGAGCGGGGGAACCGTTATTCCCGGCATCACAAAACTTTTGTTGACAGTCACGTCCGGGATCTTGAAAAGTGCGCGAACATCTTCGGAGACAAACTGTTCTTCGTAGGCGACGTAGATCAGTCCGTTAGCATCGGTCTTAAAATGCACGGAATCCTGCTTGTTGAGCATGTCGCCGATCGTGAGCTTTCCATGGACCAGCGGGAGCGCCAGCGTAGGGTTGAGCGACACACCGTCGAGCTCATAATCGGATTGGTCTATACAGGAGATACAGAGGAGTGTAAATCCTAGAACAGAGGAGTAAAGCCAAGACCTCATAGTCCCGTAGATGCGGTGGTGCGAAGGGTTGTAACCGCAAAATAATCATTTATTACTTGTCGGGCGTGCGTTTCGAAATGTTCGGGGTTCAAGGTTCAAAGTTCTGATTTTCTACGGACGAAATGAATCATTCAGACCATGGAGACATCGGAGGGTTCATATCCCGGGTCCAATGATGTTTCCCTGGTCTGGCTGATCCGTATACTCCGGTAAAACTTTGAACTTTGAACCTTGAACCATTAAAGCGCGCCACTCTTAATTTCTTCTACGACCCCCGGATCCAACAGCGTCGTTACATCCCCCAGGTTCGTGGTGTCTCCCTCCGCAACTTTCCGCAGGATGCGCCGCATGATCTTCCCCGATCGCGTCTTCGGGAGGCCGCTTACAAACTGGATTTTGTCGGGCTTGGCGATGGGGCCGATTATTTTCGATACGGTTTCCCGGATCTCACTCCGGAGCTTGTCGGCGTCGGTGGGTTTTTCGTAACAGATCACGAAGGCATAAACTCCTTGTCCTTTGATGTCATGCGGGAATCCGACAACGGCCGTTTCACAAACGGAGGCGTGTTCATCGATAGCGCTTTCGATCTCGGCAGTACCGAGGTTATGGCCGGAGACGATAATGATGTCGTCGACGCGGCCGGTGATCCGGTAATATCCGTCTTCGTCCCGTTTACATCCATCGCCTGTAAAATACTTGCCGGGGAACGTCGAAAAATAAGTGTCGCGGAAGCGCTTGTGGTCGCCGTAGATAGTTCTTGCTATGGATGGCCACGGGAATTTCATGGCTAGCCGGCCTTCGATGCCGTTACCGGTCAGCTCCTTTCCTTGCTCGTCCATAACGGCGGGTTGTACTCCCGGCAATGGAAGCGTTGCGAAAGCGGGTTTCAGCTTCGTGACGTTCGCGATGGGTGTGATCATGAACCCGCCTGTTTCCGTCTGCCACCAGGTGTCGATCACCGGGCAATTTCCCTTGCCTATGTTTTTATGATACCAGTTCCACGCTTCCTCGTTGATCGGCTCTCCTACCGAACCTAGTATTTTCAATGACGAAAGATCGTGGCGCTCGACAAAACTAAGTGGCGCTTTTTCGAGTGAGCGTATTGCGGTCGGAGCAGTGTAGAAGATATTGACCTTATGCCGTTCGATGACCTGCCAGAAACGTCCCCAGTCGGGCCACGATGGAATTCCTTCGAACATGATCGTTGTTGCGCCGGCCGACAGCGGTCCGTATAATATATAGGAGTGCCCTGTGATCCAACCCACGTCGGCAGTACACCAATAGATCTGCCCGTCTTTGTACTGGAAGGTAGTACGGAAGGTGTAGTTGATGTTGACCATATAACCGCCGCAGGTGTGCACCATCCCCTTCGGTTTTCCGGTAGACCCGGACGTGTAGAGAATGAACAGCATGTCTTCGGAGTCCATTTCTTCTGCGGGGCATGTGTCGCCGGCATTGGCAATTGCATCGGCCCACCAGAGGTCGCGGCCGGGTTTCATGGTCACGGCTGCCTTTGTGTGTTTCACGACCAGCACTTTTTCTATCGACGGGCACCTTGTCAGCGCTTCGTCCACAATTTCCTTGAGATGTATAGACTTGTCGCCGCGGAAAGCGCCGTCGGAAGTGAGCACGATACGGCAACCCGAATCATTGATGCGGTCGGCAAGAGATCCTGAAGAAAAACCGGCGAATACAACAGAGTGGATAGCACCGATACGCGCACATGCCAGGATAGCGTACGCTGCTTCCGGTATCATCGGCAGGTAGATGCACACTCGGTCGCCTTTCCCGATGCCTTGTGCCTTCAGCATGTTGGCAACGCGGCACACGTTGTTATACAACTCCTGGTAGGTGATGTGTATAGCCTTTTGATCGGGACTGTTAGGTTCCCAGATAATCGCAGTCTGGTTGGCGCGCTTCGCCAGGTGACGATCGAGACAGTTCTCGGTGATATTGAGCTTCCCTCCGATGAACCATTTCACTTCGGGTTTATTGAAATCCCATTCGAGAACCTTTGTCCATTTCTTACGCCATTGAAACTCTTCGGCTATACCGGCCCAGAATGCTTCGGGATTGTTAACGCTGTCTTTATATACTTCCTGGTATTCGTCGATGGACGTGATGAGTTTAGCCATAATTGATAATTGAATCAGAAATATAATGGCTATTCTGAGTAATTTCAATCAGGGAATTCACCAACGCGACCGAACGAATGAATCAAGCTGAGAGTACCGACGCCAGGCCTGGTTCCCATTCCCTATTCGAAACAAGCTCCCGGGTTTTATTCTATGTGCTTGCGGTTGAACTTGTTGTGGGCGGGGGCGGCCGCCTTACTGCTTTTGGTCCGGTCTCGCTCCGAATGATCCTTTTTGCCGCGGCGATGATGTTTACGGTCATTCATTTTCTGAAGGGCCGGCGAATCCCGCGGGAGTTTGTCATTCTGATCCTTGTGTTTACGGCGATGTTGATCTTGGGCACAACGATTGGTGTGATCAATGGATCGGCAAAGGCACTCATCCGGGAAGACGTGAAGCCGCTGT
This sequence comes from Cyclobacteriaceae bacterium, assembly GCA_035318625.1. Lineage (GTDB taxonomy): Bacteria > Bacteroidota > Bacteroidia > Cytophagales > Cyclobacteriaceae > ELB16-189. The sequence continues at coordinate 942,955 of DATHEL010000004.1, read as the reverse complement.
TGTTCTTTTTCCTACTCCCGTTTTTTTACTTCTCCATAACAGATGTCGGAACGATCGGGCGCCTTTCTGCGATTTTCAGATATGCGGGTGTCGGAATGGCGATCGCGTTTATCCTGATACTGCTGTTGATCCACACGGGCGTTATTCCATTCCTCGGTTTTTTTAATCTCGTTGAGCCAACGGTTGAGTTCTATTTCAGAGGGGAAATCACTTTTTTTTATAAAGGATTTCTGTACATGTGCGTCGGATTAATTTTTCTTATCGAAGGACGTGCTAAAAAATGGCAGATCATTCTCGTGTTGATAGCAATCATATTTACAGTCACCCGCGGATTTTGGATGTCCTTGTTGCTCAGCTACGGGCTTTATTATCTGATCTTCCAAACTAAAAATGTACGTCTTGCTCTCCGCGGCGCCGGCCTTGTTATACTGGGTGTCCTGGTCCTCCTCTACAGTAAAGATCTTATCGCAGGAGTTAGCCGGACGGTTGACCGGCAAATTGGAGTTACGACACGGCCTGGGGAGGAGCCCAAACCTCACCTTCTTGGCGACCGAACACACTCCGACAATGAAAGAATCCGGGAGATCCGTGCTGTTGCCGAACGGGTCACTCCCGTTTCTGCCGTTATTGGTCATGGATTTGGTCAGGGTACTCCTACCCGCCCTATTCATATGGAGATATCGTACCTGGAGATCTTTCACAAACAGGGCGTGGCCGGTTTGCTTTGCTGGCTGCTGATATTCCTGACCGGTTTCAGAAAATTTCTGAATGCCCGGGAACATCCTTTCAGCGTTCCGTTCTTTCTCTCGTTTGTTTTGGCCTTCATCCAGTCGTTTGCAAATCAATTCATCAACAACCCGATCGGGCTTTTCCTTATTATGACAGCGATAATCTCTCTCGATCGCATGAAAAGTCCATCATTGAAAAATGCTCACTTCGAAAAAAAACGCCCCTGACTGATGTTGTGAATTTAAGTTCACGCAGTCTGTAAATTAAAGTGTGACAGCGATTTCGTTCGTGATGGATGTTGTAACTTGTACTTTAGAGGGATATGAGCAAGCGTTTGAGTGCATCGATCGTCGTCTATAAAAGTAATCCGAAGTTGCTCAGGGATGCTATCGAAAGTTACCTGGGCGCTGCACCAGGTTCCGATCTTTATATTATCGACAACTCACCGACCGACGAGGTAAAAAAAGATTGCGAATACCCGGGCGTTCGGTATTTTTTCAACGGATATAACATGGGTTTCGGCGCTGCGCACAATCTTGCGTTGAAGAAAGCGCTCGAGTCTTCGTCGGAATATCATCTTGTACTTAACCCGGACATTTACTTTACGCCGGATGCTGTCGCAAGCCTGACGGAGTTCATGGACACGAACACGGACGTGGGCCTGGTGATGCCGAAAATACTTTACCCCGACGGACGCCTGCAGTACTTGTGCCGGTTGCTCCCGTCGCCGGCCACTTTGCTGATGCGGCGTTTCCTTCATCCCTTTAAGAAAGTGAGCAGCAAGATCAATCACCATTACGAAATGCATTTCAGCGGATACGACCAGGTGATGGACGTGCCTTTCCTGTCGGGGTGCTTTATGTTTCTCAGGATCGATTCTCTGCGTTCTACCGGGCTATTCGACGAGAGTATTTTTCTTTACACAGAAGATATCGATCTTTCCAGAAGGCTTCATCGCCGCTATCGTACTGTATTCTTCCCGGGCGCGACGGTGTATCATCATCACGTAAGGGAATCGTACCGGAACCTGAGGGTCTTTGTACATCACACACGGAGTGCCATCACTTACTTCAACAAATGGGGATGGTTTACGGACATCGAACGGGAGAAAATAAACAGGAAGATCATTCTAAAGCTCGCCAGGGGCGGCCGGTGAACGACTCTATTTCAAAAAGGGATAAATACAACTGTTGAAGTATGCGCGAGGATTTTCATAGCGATCTTTCACAGGCAATCATCAAAGCTCTTCTGTATTCGGATATCTTTCACTACCCGCTTACAGCCGAAGAGATATTCACGAGGCTCGACATCCCGTGTAGCAATGTCTCCGCCGTCTTCCTCGAGCTTCAGCAACTGACTTCCGCGCACCTTGTCTATCGATTCGAGGAATTTTATTCATTACATAACGATGCCGCTCTGGCGGTCAGGCGATCGGCGGGCAACAAGATGGCGAAGGAGATCATGCCACGCGCTCTCCGCCGCTCGCGACTCATCTTCATGTTCCCGTTCGTTCGTGCGGTGATGATCTCCGGGTCGCTGTCAAAGGATTTCATCGACAAGGACGGAGACATCGATTTCTTTATCGTCACGGCGCCGGGCAAGGTCTGGCTGACGAGAGGCTTGCTGGCATTGTTCCAGCGCCTGGTACTTTTCAATTCCCACAAGTATTTCTGCGTCAACTATTATATCAGTCACGACCGTCTGGAGCTCGATGAAAAGAACATCTTCACGGCAACCGAGCTGATCACACTGAAACCCATGTGCGGACACGAGTATTATCAAAAGCTCCTGGAGTCGAATACGTGGGTCTCTGATTATTATCCACAGTTCAAAAAAGTTGTCGTGGCTTCTAACGGGGCACGGAGCTGGTGGCCTAAGCGATTGTTCGAAGGCATACTGGAACCCCTGGCTCATCGTCTCGATGCGTTCGTGATGCGGAAACTGACCCTGAGAGCCCGCAGACTGTATGGTCATCTCATGGAGCAGCCAGACTTCGAAGTCGCTTTCAAGGCGGCTCCCCATGTTTCAAAAAATCATTTCAGTAATTACCAGAGGACGATCACAGACAAGTTCAATCAACGGATCAGGTCTTTCTTCGAAGAAATGGTGCCGTTATGAGCCGGCTGTTGTTTTCACACTCCTACTTTTACCGTTTTGATCCGAAGCAGTGGAAAATGCAACAGCCCTATCCGCCGCTTGCCACCATCCAGGCCGCTGCTTACCTGCGCGATGCCGGCCACTACGTTGCCCTCTTCGACACGAACCTCCGACAGCATCCGGGCGAAGTCGCCGCCGAGCTAACGAAACAGAAGCCGGAATACTTCATCATCTACGACGACGGCTTCAACTACCTTACCAAGATGTGTCTTACCAATATGCGGGAGGCCGCTTGTGAGATGGCAACAGAAGCTAAACGGCAAGGCTGCATCGTGATCATCAACAGTTCCGACGCCAGCGACCGCTATGAATATTACCTCAGCAACGGAGCGGATTACGTGATCCGGGGTGAGGGTGAAGAGACACTGAAGATCCTTATCGAAACACTGAACGGCGGAGGTGATGTCGCTAAAGTCGACGGCGTGTCATTCAGAAATAATGGCGGAACTTTTTCGACAGCGGCGCGTTCCGTCTTACGCGATCTCGATGCACTTCCGCTGCCCGCATGGGATCTTGTCGACATCGACGCCTATAAAAAGATATGGTTGTCATGGCACGGTTATTTTTCACTCAATCTTGCCACGACACGCGGATGCCCTTTCAAGTGCAACTGGTGTGCGAAGCCCATTTACGGCAACCGTTATAACTCGCGTTCCCCGGAGCACGTCGTTCGTGAGATCGAGTTCCTTATTAAAAATTATTCTCCGGATCACATCTGGATGTGCGACGACATATTCGGACTCAAGCCGGGATGGATCCAATCCTTTCGCGACCTCGTCCGTGAAAAAGGTCTTACGTTCCGGTACAAAATCCAGTCGAGGGTCGATCTTCTCTTACAAGAGGACACGATCGATGCCCTTGCTGCGTCAGGTGCCGAAACCGTTTGGGTCGGTGCGGAATCCGGTTCGCAAAAAATACTGGATGCGATGGACAAGGGGACGACGACAAGCCAGATCGGCGAGGCTGCGAAGCTCCTTCGTGAAAAAAAAATACGCGTTGGCTTCTTCCTGCAGTTCGGTTATCCCGGCGAAACAAGGGAGGACATAGAGAAGACCATCGCGATGGTATTGAAACTCATGCCGGACGAGATCGGTATTTCTGTTTCATACCCATTGCCCGGAACAAAGTTCTACGAAAGAGTAAAGGATCAGCTGAGCGCCAAGCAAAACTGGTCCGACTCGGACGACCTTTCGATGATGTACCATGGGACCTTCCCGCCGGAATTTTATAAAGTACTGCACCGCTACGTGCACAACCGGTATGGTATAGAAAGGGGAAGGAATGCGATACGTTTACCGCTTCGAAGATCGTCGTTGCGGCAGATGGCAGCGATGGTGCTGCACGTCCCGATGGCGATCATGCGGGGATATAAAATGGAGAACATGTATCGCTCGCATGCGAAGGGGATTTCGTTATGAACGTTCATGCATCTGAAAATCTCCCGAACGAGGATTCCGTGAACCGCGCCTTCACCGCACAAGCCGCTCACTACGACACCGACGACCTGGCAAACCCGGTGATCGGCGACCTGCGCCACCAGGTATACGATCACCTGTCGCGATACATGAAACCGCAAAGCCGCATTCTCGAGCTGAACGCCGGCACAGGCATCGACGCCTTGTACTTCGCTTCCAAAGGACATACAGTCCTCGCTACCGACCTCTCGGATGGAATGATCACCGAGCTCAACCGGAAGGCCGCCTCAGTGAACGGACGGATCGCTGTGAAACAACTCTCTTACGACAGGCTGGATGAGATCAACGACGAAAAGTTCGATTACATTTTTTCAAACTTCGGCGGATTGAATTGCATCGACGAGCTCGCACGCGTGACACAACATCTGCCCGGCCTGCTGAAGCCCGGCGGCCACGTGACCTTCGTGATCATGCCGGTAATTTGCGGCTGGGAGCTGCTGTCGACCGTGAAAGGCGACACCGCCGGTTTCAGGCGATTGAAAACGGATGGCGTAACGGCCCGCATCGATAATGAATATTTCCACACGTGGTATCATTCGTTCACGACGATCCGCAAGGCCTTCGGAGACGGCTTCACGCTGGTGGGTACAGAAGGACTCGCCGCGATCTCTCCTCCTCCCTATCGTTCCGACTTTCCCAACAAGCATCCGCGGCTTTATAGATTACTGCGAACAGTCGACAAAATGATGAACAGAACTTTTCCTTTCAATCGCTGGGCCGACCACATCGTGACAACATTCCGTCTGAAAGCATGAATCCGTTCGAGGCGTACTTTTCGAATAACAAAAATTTCAAAAATGAGAACGGGGTCTATTACCAGTTAGATTTCGACGGGTCGGAATTCGAACAACAATACACAGATATCAGGACCAAAGAAGGACGGATGTATGACGACGACATCGTTCGTCTGCTGCCGGCCGTGGCAAAGGAACATCCCCTTTACCATGAATGGGCGATCAGGAGCCACTCGGCACGAAGACTCGTGGGACAACTGAAAAAAGAAAAGTGTCGATCGTTGATCGAGGTCGGTTGTGGAAATGGCTGGCTCACGAACTACGTTCGTCGCCATTTGGACATTCCGGTCTGCGGAGTCGATGTCGGGAAAGCTGAGCTATCGCAAGCCGCGAGGATCGGCGGCGATAAAGCAGCATTTGTCTTCGCAGATATTTTTTCGGAAGCGATGGCGGGTGTCACGGCCGATGCGGTTCTGCTGGCGTCGTGCATCCAGTACTTTCCCGATGTGCGTGCGCTGATCGGGAAACTCCGCAAGATCGGTACGATACACATCATCGACAGTCCGGTTTACAGTGGCGGAAAGGCTGTCGAAGCTAAAGCCCGGTCGGCCAATTACTTTCGTTCGATGAGCACACCCGGTATGGAGAAATTCTACTATCACCACGAGAGGAGTGTTTTCGAAGGGTTAGGTGCCGAATTCCTGTACGATCCCTCAAATATAACCGGCAAACTCAACAAGGTGTTTGTAAATGGATCGCCGTTTCCGTGGATCAGGATCGGTAGATAGACATCAGTTTCTCTGCTGTCCACACGATATCATGGAGCGACGTCCATTGTTTTGCCCGCAGACGCAATTCTTTGATTCGTCCAGGGTCCCGAACAAGCTTAATAGCCTCTTCCGCCAGTCTTTTGTAATCGCGCACATCGACGGTAACACAGCAGTCGGGCAGGTCGTGCATGAGTCCGACCCGGGTACCGCATACCGGCACTCCGCAGCTCATCGCTTCGGTAACCACTTCACATTGCCCTTCCGATAGCGAAGTATGCAACAGCACGTCGGCGCCGTGATATATGACCGGCAGGTACTCGTATAGAATCGGTTCGTGGATAGTTACCAGGTTCTTGATGTCGAGCTCATCGATGAGTCTCATCACCTTACTGTGATCTGTTCCGGTTCCGACGATGACTAAACGGGCACGAATAGCTGCCGTGATAATGGTGAAAGTTCTCAGCAATGTCTCCTGGTCTTTGACCGGATGCAGGTTCGCGACATGCAGAAAAACGGTTAAAAGGCTTGCCGGTTTCGGATCATAATAGAACAGGTCTTTATTTACACCCCAGGGAATCACGTCAACCGCTCTTTTAAAACCCACAGCCCTCAGGTTATTCACCAGGTATTCCGTAAGGGCATTAATATGATCCGCTTTGCTCAGGGTGAGAAGTGTAAGCCACCGGACCAACGGTTTATGAAGTCTTCCATACCCGATCTCGGGCAACGCAGCCGCATCGCCACCGAGTACACTCACGACACTTTTAACGCCGAAGAGCTTCCCGGCAAGTACCGCGAGCAAGCCGGCCGGCATCACCCAAAAACCATGGATGGCAACAAATTTTTTTCTACGATGATGCTTCCTGAAAAGACGCGGGAACGACAACACACGCATCACGGAATTCGATTTGTAAGCGTCGACCAGCTCGAAGCCTTCCGGTTGATATCCTGCGTTGATCTTCGCGAGCGAAAAAACGGTCAGGTCGAATTGTGCTGAAATGATCTTAACGAGTCCGTTAAGGACTGGCACACCCATGTTGCCCCTGCCGGTGCCGATGCCACCCGGTATGATGATCGCCAACGCGGAACGATTGCCTTTCATGGCCGTAGGGCATTTACTACAGCGATGATTTTTCTCGCGTTCGCTTCGAATGACAGCTCTGCTTCAAAATACTTCAACACGTGCTTTGACTCAGCTTCGCGGTCGATGCCAAATGTATCCTCCAAAGCAACACGCAGCCCGTTCTCATCCCCGGCTTCGAACAACCGGCCTATCGTACCACCGTTCGTCATTTTCACGAATGAAGGGATGTTCGTAAGTATAGGGATACAACCGCACGAAAGCGCCTCGATCACGGCAATTCCGCTTCCTTCATAAAATGAGCTCGAAATGAAATAATCCGCACTGTTGAACCAGTGCAACAGATCCTTGTGGTCCACTCTTCCAATCAGGGAAATGCAAGACGTGCCCGACGCAACCTGTTTTAGCTCGTGCTCCAGGTCATTCGATTGGTAGATCATGTACAAACCCACATCGGCCCGGTTACCGGCGAATTTTGCAAACGCCCTTGCGGTCAGTAGCGGGTCCTTATTTTTGTTGAGATCGCCGATCCACAAATACACGGTTCGCGCAGTAACTCCGGTAACACTGCGGGCAGCATTTCTATCGGCCGGGCGAAAGATCGACGAGGTCCCGATGATCTCGTGGATCTTCGAAGGTGACGATATCTGTCGTGCTTTCACCCAAAGGTCTCCCTGTTCTTTCGATGCGAACAGGTAGGCGCCGACGTAACGGTCGGCTAGCCGGAAGATAAATGCCCGGAAGTCCGTAAAAGGACGCTCGGCGTGATGCTGACAAACAATCTTCAATGACGGCCCCATGATCCACCGGAGCATAATGACCTGCCATGGAAAGATCAATCCGTGAATAATGACGACGTCGGGTTTTAATTTCTTTATATACCGGTTGAATTCGAACGGCAATACCAGCTGCCATCGTTTGAACGCCGGGAAGAGGTATCGAACACCGTTTCGCGTTATATCGCCCTTATAATGAATGTTGTAGATCACCGTCTGTGTCGCGTGGCGAGTCATTTGCTCCGTAACACCTGACGCAAAAGCGACACGTGCGAGCCATGTTACCGGGTCATGGTATGCCGGACGACCTTTGGTGTAACTCAGATGAACGATGTGCATTGGCAGTCCGGTGTCACTCATTTTGTAACTTGTTTTAAAAATACGAACTAAGTTCGTTGAGTACCTTTGGCGTCATGAAGAAAGTGCTGTTGTTCAATCCACGTGCAGGCGACAATGTCCGGATCATTCCAAACGCCATTCTTGCGATAGCAGCTTCCATCGACGGGGTTACAGACTACGTGATTGTTGACGGCAACCGGGAAAAGGACCCGCTGAACAACATACTCAACTACCTGTCGACAGGTGAATTCGGTTTCTTTGCTTCTACCGTGATGCCCGGACCGCAACTAAGGCAGGCAATACCTTTCACTCAGCGTATCAGGAAACAATTCCCGGATGTCAGGATCATCTGGGGTGGATACTTCGCTTCGAATCATCACAAGACTGTCATTCGCTCGGGGGTCGTCGATGTGGTTGTAAATGGCCCGGGTGACAAAGCCTTTCCGGCGGTGCTTCGTGCACTGGATGAAGGAATACCGATGGACGATATAGAAAACCTCGTTTTCCTTCGCGACCATCAGATCATCAAAACAAAAAAGGCTGCGTTGTACGAGCAGGACGAGCTACCCACGCTGCCTTATGAGAAACTGAACGATTTCTACCCAATGGAGACGTTGCTGGGAAAGACGTTTCTAGGTACACGTACCGCAGCATATCATTCCAGTATAGGCTGCCCCTTCACTTGTTCTTTCTGTGGCGTCGTTCCGATCTTCGAAGCGAGATGGAAGGGTAAAACGGCGCAGGCTATCTACAAGGATCTCAAATTCCTGAAGGAACGATTCGGTGCGAATGCATTCCAATTCCACGACAATAATTTCTTCGTGTCGGAAAAACGCTCCGTTGAATTTGCGAAGTTGATCGAGCCGGAGGGAATGAAGTGGTGGGCCGAAGGGCGGATCGACACTATGGATCAGTTTTCCGATGCATCGCTTCGAGCCATAGCCGACAGCGGTTGCACGATGATTTTCTTCGGCGCCGAAAGCGGAAACAACAACCTCCTTCAGCAGATGGACAAAGGAGGAAAACAAAGCGGCAACCAGATCAGGGCATTCGCAGCACGGATAAAAAAATTCGGCATCATCCCCGAATATTCGTTTGTGCTGGGATTGCCTGCACCTACCGAAGAGCAGGTCTGGAAACAGATACACGAGGAGATCGCGTTCATCAAAGAGATAAAACAGATCAATCCCCAAACCGAGATCGTTATTTACATTTACACGCCGGTGCCAACCGAAGGCTCCGACCTGCTGACCGAGTCGGAGGGAAAAGGCTTTCGTTTTCCGCAAACACTGGAGGAATGGAGCGAAGAAAAATGGCTCAACTTCGACCTTCACCGCAAGTTCCTCACGCCGTGGCTTAAACCGGAGATGGTCCGCTACATTCACGACTTCGAGACCGTGGTCCACGCACGCTATCCGACGGTGAGCGACTATAAGCTTTCATCCGTTCAACGAAAAGCAATGGGCTTGATCTCGTCGGTCCGCTACAAGTCGAACATTTTCAGTTATCCATACGAGCTGAAGGCGCTGATGAAATTCTGGCTTCGTTATCGTCAACCGGAAATACAGGGGATGTGATGGGCTGGTGGAATCGTATCAAAGTATTGCCTGTGCTGGACGCCTACAACTTGTGGGCACAGACATACCACACGGAATCGAATCCCATCAAGAAAATGTCGGATGAATTCGTTGCCAGTCAGCTTCCGGCGCTGAAAAATAAATCGGTACTCGACGCCGGTTGCGGAACGGGTAAGTTTTGTGTGATCGCCTCGGAGCAAAATGCATCATTCGTGAAAGGCATCGACCTTTCTCCTGTGATGATCGAAGAAGCGAAAAAGAACTGCCCCACGGCGACACTCGAATGTGCGGATCTTGCAACGGCAACGATCGAACCCTCAAGGTACGATGTGATCATTTGCGGACTGGTCTTAGGGCACATCGGAGAGACGGAGCCTGTGTTACAAAAGCTTGCTGCCGCCTTGAAGACCGGGGGCAGGATCATCCTCACCGACTTTCATCCCTATCAAAGTATGATGAAAGCGAAACGGACTTTCAAAGACACCAGGTCCGGCAAGACCTTTGAAGTGAAACATAACATTCACAAGCTCGACGAATATTTTACGATCCTCAGAAATGCCGGCATCGAGCTTAAGGTATTCAATGAACCGCTTTTTGAAGGGAAGCCTGTCATCTTCGGAATATCCGGGGTGAGATCATAATGGACCTGCTGATACGGAACGTCACGTGGCTTGATGCGGAGCTGAGACCTCTTTCGGGCGACGTGCGTGTGTCGCGCGACGTGATCATCGAGACCGGCGCAGGTCTTTCGCAGAAAAAAGGAGAAGACGTTGCTGACTTCGGTGGCCACTTTCTATACGCCGGCCTTATCAACGCCCACGATCACCTGGAAATGAACCTGTATCCGCGACTGGGTACGCCGCCTTACAAAAATTATACGGAGTGGTCGAAAGACATCTATCACCCGGACATGTCGCCGCTGAAGGAGATCGAGAAGACGGACATCGACTACCGGCTGATGTGGGGTGGTCTGAAGAATCTGATCTCAGGCGTGACCACCGTCGTCCATCACAATCCATGGCGAAGCACATTGGGTAAGAGCTCGTTCCCGGTCGTTGTTCCCAAGGTCGATTGGGCTCATTCGCTGGCATTCGATCAACATCTTCCGATCCGTGCGATCCGTGAGATCCGTGAGAACCCCTTTGTCATTCACGCCGCCGAAGGCATCGACGACTTCTCCCGCCAGGAGATTCATAAACTCAACGAGCTCAACCTTCTTCATAATAACACCGTCCTCGTTCATGGCGTCGGGGCACAGGAGGCCGAATGGGACCTGGTGGCCTCGAAAGGGTCATCGTTGGCATGGTGTCCTTCTTCAAATGTCTATATGTTCGATCGCACCACGGATGTACGAAGCCTCGAAGGCCGGGTGAGTGTGGTTCTGGGCACTGACTCGACGCTGACAGGCTCTCCCACTCTTCTCGATGAAATGAAGATTGCTGCAAATTATTCTGCGCCCCGGGATATCGTCCGGATGACGGGCATTGTTGCAGCGAAAGTATTTGGTCTGCCCGAGCCGGTTATTCGTGTGGGTAACAAAGCAGATTTTTTTATAGCGCCGAAAAAGAAGGACGACGCGGTTGAAAATCTTTTGAATATCGGTCCGTACGATATCGCGATGGTTGTCGTGCGGGGCAAGATCATGCTTCGCGATAAAAAATTCACCACAATAAACGTCGACAAGCTGCGAAGCTATTTTGAAAAGAAGATCGGAACCGGGATCCTGGAGCAAAATCCGCTGTGGCGAATGATTGTTTAGCTAACGAAGTTTCCTGTCTCAAACTACCGGCAATTTCAACGAACATACACACCTGCTGCATATTTCGTTGGTTCTTACATTCAGCTTTTTACGAAAATCGATCGCCTTCTCCGAATTCAATACGCCCTCGAGATCATTATCATAGATATTCCCGTACTCCCCATGAAAGAAACACGGCATCAGCCTGCCGTCCGACTCCAGCACTGCCGACACCCACGGCGCATTACACTGCGGCGCTTCGAACTTCCCCTCACCCGCCGTCGCCAGGTAGTACTTGACGATCTTCCTCATCTTCCCGGGAGATTCTGCGATGAAATTAGAGAGGTACTCTCCTTCGAGTCTGTCGAAGCTGGACTCTATGATATTCTGAAGATGTTTTGCCTCCGTCAACGTCAGCGCTATCTCGTGGATACGGTCGTTTTCTTTTTCTGCGATGTGATTGAATGCCGATGTCGATACGTCCGCAGCAAGAAATGATATTTGATCAAGCGGAAGGTCTTTTGCCGTGCGGACGATATTCTCCAGGTCGAAATAATTATAGCGCTGCAACACACAACGTCCGGTCACGCGAAACGTAGGCCGCACGAGGCGAATAGCCAGCACACCGGCCATCAGGCTATCGAACGCCTTCGGTACGTTCCTGATCTTATCGTGTATCTCCCGGCTGCCGTCCAGTGACACAATTACCTCGTCGATATTTTCAGCTACTTCGGTAGCATACTTTCTTAACAACAGGCCGGTCGACAGAAGCGTCACTTTTATCCGGCTCTTCCGGAGCATCTCACACAACTTCCAAAGATTGTTGTGCATCAGCGCCTCACCGCCCGAGAGTACGACCTCGCGAACGTTCAGTTTCCGGATGGCGGGCAGATGCCTTTCGATCTCCTCGGTGGCCAGCTCCCGCTTGTTACTATTCGCTTTCCAGATATCGCACATCACACAACGACAGTTACAACTGCTGTGCGGCATCATGACCAGCACCGGCAGCTCGTGTATTTTGTTTGTGATGAAATTGAGTGTTCTTGAAAGCATGATTACTCAATCATGTACTCGACTGCTACGGCCGCCAGCGCTCCGACGATCGCCACCGCCAGCTTGCGCGCATGAAAGCGGTGATCAGGGCTGCTCTCGAATACGATCGTCGTCGAAATGTGCAGGAAATTACCGCTCACCAGCGCGTACAGGAAGATCAATCCCCGCGCCGACAGCGTCTCGGTTTGAACAAAATACGTGCTCAATAAAAGCCCAGCCGGGGCCGCGACGGAGAATATCAGCAAATGCGGTATCGCCTTGGTACGCGAATGAAGCTGGGCCGAAAGAACTGTCATCAGTGCGAATGCCGCCGGCGCGCGATGAAGGGCGATCCCCAACAGGATCGCGTTCAAATCATAGTGACTGACACCGTTTGCCGGTGTCGCGAGCATACCCCCTTCAAGAAATGCGTGGACACAAAGCGCCAACAACAGCACGATGGCCGCTTGTTGTCTTTCGCCTGGGTGGTGGTGGTGATGGTGATGATCGCCTTCATGATGATCGTGCGGCGTATGAATATGTCCGTGTTCGACACCGGAGCTGAAATACTCGAGCACCTGCTGAAGGAAGAAACCGATCAGCACAAAAAGCCCGATCAATTCAACCTCCTGGTTCTCGCGATACAATTCCGGGAGGATATGGACGACCGTGATTCCGAAAAGGTATGCGCCCGCAAACACCAGCAATAATTTGAAATTGGCCGAACGGAAATTCGCCACCAAAAAAATAAGCAGCCCCGAGATCAGCGGGGTAAGAAAGAGAACTGACAGTTTAAGCAGCATGGAATCTATTTAACGATCTCCAGTTGGTCAGAAATTCCTTTCGTCACGAAAGTACCGATGCCATCGGGTGTTGAATATACAAGAAATGCGTCCAGCTCGGGATGTCTATCCAATACCTCGATTGCTTTTTCATGTCCCATCACCATTAAGGCTGTCGCCCAGGCGTCGGCGGTAGTGCAATCCGGTGCGAAAACAGAAGCGCTGAGGATGGCTCGTTGTGCGGGATACCCGGTCGCCGGGTCGATGGTATGCGAGAATCGTTGCCCGTCCACTTCCCGGAAGTTGTAATAATTCCCACTGGTGGTGTATGCGCGGTTGCTGAGGGCAATGTAAGCTTTGATCTGTTGGGTATTCACCGGGTCAAGTATTCCAATCTCCCACGCCTTGCCTGACTCCGTATTACGACCCAATGCCAACCCTTCACCGCCAAGCTCGACGAACATGTTCTCAACACCTTTCGATCGCAGGAAGTTCGCGATCACATCGGCTCCGTACCCTTGTCCGATCCCACCGAAGTCGAGCTGCGCGCGCCGCTCGGTTTTCCAAAGACTGTCCTCGTTGAATTGTATGTTTTCGAAACCCACGAAGCTCAGCAGTGAGTCGACCTTCGCGCTGTCGGGAATGTTTTGTTTGACCGGGCCGAATCCCCATGCATTCACCAGCGGCATTACCGTTGGATCGAAAGCTCCATCGCTCGCCTCGGTCACTTCTTTAGACTTTCGAAGAGGCGGCAGGAGATACGGCAGGCTGAATTTTATTCCTGTCGTGCTTTTGTTGAACACAGATATTTCCGAGGCGGGGTCGTACGTATTGATCGACTTGTTGACCAGGACCAGTACGGAATCGATCGACTCTTTGAAATTCCTTTCCTTCGGATCGAAGTAGATAATGTTATAAGTCGTAGCCATGGTCGAGCCTTCGATCCGGATCATCTTCTTCCCGTCGGACTGCCGCCATTTCCAAACGACTATGATGGCCGCCAGCAACAACAAAGAATAAATAGCGTTTCGTGTCCGGTTGCTCAATGTTTCCAATTAAGGCACGCAAGTTATAATATTTGATTTCTGAATATAAAATCAGGACTTTTGGATCATGCGCGAAGACTATCTGAAGCCCGATGGTGAGGGGTTGAACGCCCAGGAGAAGGAAGTTGAAAAAGCGTTGCGACCGCTTTCATTTGAAGACTTCACGGGCCAGCTTAAGGTTGTCGAAAACATAAAGGTTTTCGTGATGGCTGCACGCCAGCGCAATGAGCCTCTCGACCACGTATTGTTGCACGGTCCGCCCGGTTTGGGAAAGACCACACTCTCGCACATCATCGCGAACGAGCTGGGTTCAAGGATAAAGATCACTTCCGGTCCTGTGTTGGATAAACCCAGCGACCTCGCCGGGCTGCTTACAAACCTCGAAACGCACGACGTGTTGTTCATCGACGAGATCCATCGCCTGAACCCGATCGTAGAAGAATATCTCTACTCGGCCATGGAGGATTACCGGATCGACATCATGCTCGACTCCGGTCCCAATGCCCGTTCGGTACAGATCGGCTTAAACCCTTTTACACTCATCGGTGCAACAACGAGGGCCGGGTTGCTTACGGCGCCCCTTCGTGCCCGCTTCGGTATCAATTCACGGTTGGAATACTACGACTCCGAATTGCTCACAACCATCGTCAAGCGTTCGGCTGGAATTCTAGCTACGCCGCTCGTCGACGACGCGGCATACGAGATCGCGCGGAGAAGCCGTGGAACCCCCCGCATCGCCAACACCCTCCTCCGGCGTACACGCGACTTCGCCCAGATCAAAGGGGACGGCGTAATCACCATGGCTATCGCCCAGCTTGCTCTCAAGGCCCTCGACGTAGACGAAAACGGACTGGACGACATGGACAACCGTATCCTCAACGCCATCATCGAAAAATTCAAAGGCGGGCCGGTAGGGCTTACGACCATCGCGACGGCGGTCAGCGAGGAGGCTGAGACGATCGAAGAGGTTTATGAACCGTTCCTGATCCAGGAGGGGTATCTGAAAAGGACTTCGAGGGGACGGGAGGCGACGGAGAAGGCTTATAAGCATTTGAAGGTGCCGATTCCGAAAAGTAAGGGGGCGAGTCTATTCGACTGAAAAAGAACTTGTGGAACTTGTTCAAGGTTCAAAGTTCAGAGACCGGGCAGGTCGATGGATCCTTCGGTGCATAGAGAGATCATTGTGGCCGGATATCCAATTCCTTCTGATGTCTCCATGGTCTGTCAGTTGCGTAAATCTGTAGAGTCTTTGAACCCTGAACAATTCCCCGTCTTCGACGATGACTAATTTTTCAAAACACACTCAAACCGTCAAATCGATAGCCTCCTCCCTCGGCTTTACTTTCTGTGGTATCTCGAAAGCCGAATTTCTAAAAGACGAAGCCCCCCGTCTCGAAGAATGGCTCAAAAGAAATTACCATGGTGAAATGCATTACCTGGAAAATCACTTCGATAAACGCCTCGACCCCACTCTGCTCGTTCCTGGCGCTAAGTCCGTGATCAGTCTTGTTTACAATTATTATCCCAAGAAAGACCTGGGCGACAACAGTACGTTGAAGATCGCGAAGTACGCTTATGGAGAAGATTATCACTTTGTGATCAAAGACAAGCTGGCTGAGTTCCTTTCACGCGTAGAAGAAGAAGTCGGGCATATCAACGGCCGCGCATTTGTCGATTCGGCGCCGGTGATGGAAAGAGCGTGGGCCCAAAAGAGCGGGATTGGATGGGTCGGGAAGAACTCGCTGCTGCTCAACCGTTCGATGGGCAGCTTCTTTTTTCTTGCCGAGATCATTCTCGACCTGGAACTGGAATACGACGGTCCTGCGAAAGACTATTGTGGCTCGTGCACGGCGTGTATAGATGCATGCCCTACCGATGCCATACCGGAACCGTATGTGGTCGACGGCAGTAAATGTATTTCCTATTTTACGATCGAGCTCAAAGGTGCAATGGATGAGAAACAACAGCCGGCCTCTTTTAACAACTGGATCTTCGGGTGTGACATCTGCCAGGATGTTTGTCCGTGGAACAGGTTTTCGAAACCACATGATGAACCGCGGTTCGATCCCAAGGAAACAGTGGAGTGGACAGAAATAACCCGTGAAGTTTTTGAAAAAGTCTTTGAACGCTCCGCATTAAAGCGAACAAAGTTTGAAGGGCTAAAACGAAACATAGATTTCGTCACCAAATAACGCGACCAAATAAAATGCCGCCAATAAAAAAGGGCGCCGTAAGCGCCCTCTCTTTAAGGATTTAAGTCTGATTAAGCGCTTATTACAAAACACCTGTTAAGTATTAACTCATGTTGATCCCCAAACGTGGCATAGCACCACGATCTGAGTTCCATGATCTCATCGGCGATCAATGACTTGATTGCCTTAAGCAACTCTTTCTCGAAGAGTTTCGCATCGAAGCTCACCCTTGTGAGTATCGACTTGAAATAATTGAGCATCTTCTTCATTTAATAAAAATTACTCTAAACATAATAAGTGGTACGAAAAACACCCTGCTGGCGTTGGAACAATGAATATAATAAAGCGGTTTAACATACGGAAGGAAATTCTAATTTTGTGTATGCAACGTGTTGCGCAACTATTTGCGGTGATTAGAACGGTTCTAATGCGGAGGTTAGTACCTCTCATGCTGATCTTCTCGACGACTGTCGTGTTTTCTCAGTCGAATAAGAACATACAGGTCGAGCTTGGCCCCGACCAGATCGGGGAGAATCAAGCCTGGACGATCACCGTAACTGTCACCAACGAGCGACTGACGGGCCACGACAACTTTCCGGAAATCGAAGGCTTCCGCAAACGGGGGACGTCCACCCAGTCACAAACCACGGTTATCAACGGCCAGATAAGTTCAACGCAGGGAGTGGTCATGACTTACCTCCCTATGCGCCAGGGCACCTTCAATGTTCCAACATTTACTATTAAAGTCAATAACACTCCGATAACAGTGGCAGGGAAAAAGGTTGTCGTGGGCTCGCCGGTAGCGGCGCGGACCCCAGACCCGTTCCGGTCCCTCTTCGATCCTAATGACGACTTCTTTTCCAGGTCGGAACCCGAATTCGTCGACATCAAGGAAGAAGCATTTCTTGCATTGACCACCAACAAGGATGAAGTGTATGTGGGTGAGGGCGTTACCACCTCCCTTTCGTTCATGGTTGCCGACAACAACCGGGCGCCGCTGCACTTCCACGACCTCGGAAAACAACTGAGTGACATCCTGAAAAAGCTGCGGCCCGCCAACTGCTGGGAAGAAAACTTCAACATAGAGAACATCGATGGTGAGAGTGTTACCATCAACGGAAGAGGGTACATGCAATACAAGATCTACCAGGGAACTTTCTATCCTCTCAACACACAAAAGATCACCTTTCCTTCGGTAGGACTGGAGATGTTGAAGTATAAAATGGCAAAGAACCCGTCGTTCTTCGGACAGAACCGGCTCGAAGATTATAAAACATTCTACACGAAGGCGAAGACCGTAAAAGTAAAGAACCTTCCGCCCCATCCGATGCGCGACGCCGTAGCCGTGGGAAATTACAGGCTAGAGGAAAGACTGAATGCTACGACATTGACCACCGGTCAGAGCGTGAGCTACGACTTCGGAGTATACGGCGAAGGGAACATTTCCTCTGTCGACAAGCCCATCATCCATAACGACGATAACGCCTTCGAATTCTATGAACCCAACGTCAAGCAGAATATCAATCGCGACAACGGCCGGGTTACCGGTGCGAAGACATTCAGTTACTTTATGATTCCCCGCGAACCGGGCAAGTACAACCTCGGCAACTACTTTCAGTGGATCTACTTCAATACCAGCACAGGGACTTACGATACCCTGCGGTCGAAACAAGTGGTGAATGTCTCGGGAGAAAGCAAAAAGAACCAGTCGATCGAGAGCTCCGACATGGGTTCGTTTTACGATAACCTCGACACCGCCAGCAATCAACTACAGACCCGGAACGGAAACGGGTGGATAAAATGGGGCGCGAATATATTCGCAATTATTATGGTCGGCGCTTCCATTTATCTGATCACAAGAAAGACGGCACAATCCTGATGAGCAATTCCTACGGCACTCTTTTCCGCATCACCACGTTCGGTGAATCGCACGGCCCCGCCATTGGAGTTATTCTCGACGGCTGTCCGGCAGGCCTCGACATAGACGAGGCATTCATACAATCGGAGCTCGACCGGCGTAAACCGGGCCAGTCTAGGATCACAACACAAAGAAAAGAAGACGACAGTTTCAAGATCCTCAGCGGGGTGTTCGAAGGAAAATCGACCGGTACGCCGATCACGATCGTTATCGAAAACCAGGATCAGCGCAGCAAAGACTATAGTCATATCGAAAACGCCTTCCGTCCTTCGCACGCCGATTACACCTACCAGGCCAAGTACGGCATCCGCGATCATCGCGGGGGTGGGCGCAGCTCGG
The DNA here is from genome assembly GCA_035318625.1 of Cyclobacteriaceae bacterium. GTDB lineage: Bacteria > Bacteroidota > Bacteroidia > Cytophagales > Cyclobacteriaceae > ELB16-189. The sequence continues at coordinate 924,270 of DATHEL010000004.1, read as the reverse complement.
CGAGAGAGACTGCGGCACGTGTGGCTTCGGGTGCTGTTGCAAAACTATTGCTGAAGAAGAGTGGCGTTTCGGTAGCAGCTTTTGTTTCGCAGGTCGGTGATATCAAGGCTCCTCATTATACGGAGCTGGATCTTGGCAAGACCGAAGACAATATTGTCCGTTGCCCGGATCAGGCGACAGCTGAAAAGATGATAGCGCTGATCGACCAGGTACGGCTGGATCGCGATACTGTCGGAGGCATTGTAACCTGCGTCATTCAGGGGTCACCGGTCGGTTTGGGCGAGCCGGTATTCGACAAGCTTCACGCCGAGCTTGGTAAAGCGATGCTCAGCATCAATGCGGTGAAGGGTTTCGAATACGGGAGTGGTTTCGAAGGTATTAAGCTGAGAGGCTCGCAACACAACGATGAGTTTTATAACGAAGGCGGGAAAGTTCGCACGAAGACCAATCACTCCGGAGGCGTTCAGGGTGGGATCTCCAACGGTGAAGACATTTATTTCAATGTGGCGTTCAAGCCGGTTGCCACGATCATGCAGGATCAGCAAAGCGTAGACAAAGACGGCAACGAAATAACCGTCAGCGGTAAGGGCCGTCACGATCCGTGTGTTGTTCCGAGAGCCGTGCCGATTGTCGAATCTATGGCGGCGCTGGTGATGGCGGATTTTATTATGAGGGCGAGAAGCTCGAAGCTGTAGTATGAACACAACACACATCAACAACTTCAAGCAGCTCTACGAAAAAGGCGCCTGGTTTGGCGACACTTACCTGGAAAAACTGGAGGACGTTACCGAGAAAGAAGCATTCACTCAGCCCGCCAAAGGGATACATAGCATTGCCGAATTGGTGTCGCATGTTATTTATTGGCGTACGCCGGTCATCAAAAGACTAAAAGGTGAAAAAGATTACCAGGGTTCGGTCGACAGTCCGGACAACTGGGTGCCGCTCGATAAGCTGAAAGCGAAGGGATGGAAAACCATTCTGAAAGAATTCGACGAATCGCAAAAACAGATGTTGAAATTGTTGGCCGATGCAAAGCCTGAATTTTTTGCCGGGGAATATTCTCCTGGACGCTCGTGGGAGTACGTGACCGAAGGGATCGTGCAGCACGATATTTATCACCTCGGGCAGCTCGGATTAGTTAAGAAGATGGTCAGGAATTCTTAAATTGGTTCTTTAACCAATCTAAGAACTATGAACAGGAATCGTCGTGAATTCCTTGCCAAGGCAGCAGCGTTCGCTACTGCGGCTTCGATGCCACTGGTATCGCACTCCGAAACAATTCCATCCCCCGTTGCCCTTCCTTCCCTGAAAGGCAGAAAAGTCCTCTTCACATACGGCGGCTGGCCTGGTCACGAGCCCCAAAAATTTCTCGACTTCATGACACCATGGCTGCAGGAGGAAGGCGCCGAAGTACAATCATTCCCCAACCTTGAACCATACGCCGACAAGGCCCTGATGACGGGCATCGACCTGGTCATCCAGGTATACACCATGTCGCAGATCACCAAGGAGCAGGAAGCGGGGCTTCTCGAAGCCGTGAAAGTCAATGGTACCGGTATGGCCGGGTGGCACGGCGGCATGGGCGACTCCTTCCGCAACAATGTCGACTACCAGTTTATGGTGGGCGGGCAGTGGGTAGCACATCCGGGCAACGTGCTCGACTACGACGTGAAGATCATCGATCAGAAAGACGACGTGACGAAGGGCCTGAAAGATTTTCACATGAAGAGCGAACAATACTACATGCACATCGACCCCAACGTAAAAGTGCTGGCTACGACGAAGTTCAATGGCTCCGTCAACGCATGGATCGATGGAGCGGTGTTGCCGGTAACCTGGAAGAAGATGTATGGCAAGGGAAGGATCTTTTACACTTCGCTCGGTCACAGTGTCAATCACGTTACAGAAGTTCCCGATGCCCTCGAGATGATAAAACGCGGCGTGAAGTGGGCCAGTGCGAGCAAGTATGAGCCAGCAGAGAAATGGTTAAGCCCTGTGTATAAATTTTGATTAACAATTTAAGTCATGAATAGAAAACAGTTTCTTTTAAGCTCCGCAAGTTCGGCGGCCATAGCGTTTGCACCAGCCATTACCTTCGGTAAATCCGTCGACCAAAAACCGCCGGCCCTCAACCTCGCCCTGGCTTCGTACACACTTCGTACGCTGAAGCTCGACGACGTGATCAAAACATTGATCCGACTCGGGATAAAAGCGGTTGCATTCAAGAGCATGCACATGCCTTTGGAAGCAAGCGCCGAAGATCTCAAGGCCATTGGCGACAAGGTGCGCGCTGCCGGAATAGATCTCTATGGCGCCGGTGTGATCTACATGAAGACACAACAGGAAGTGGAGAATGCTTTTGTGTATGCGAGCGCTGCCGGTCTCAAAACCATCGTCGGAGTTCCGAATCACGACTTCCTGCCATTGGTCAACGACCTGGTAAAGAAACACAACATCAAGCTCGCCATTCACAATCACGGCCCCGGCGACGACCTCTATCACAGTCCCAACGATGTGTGGGCGAAGATCAAAGACCTCGACAAACGCATCGGTTTGTGTATCGACGTAGGTCATGTGATACGCATCAAGGAAGACCCGATCCCGATGATCGCCAAATACAAGGACCGGTTATACGACCTGCACATCAAGGACGTGAACAAATCCGAAGAAGACGGAACGCCCGTCGAGTTCGGCCGCGGCGTGATCGACATCCCCGGCATTATCAAAGCGCTCAAGAAGATCAACTACTCCAACTACGTGGCTATCGAATATGAAAAGGACGGCGACGATCCAATACCCGGCCTGGCCGAGTCCGTGGGCTACCTGAGGGGTATTATTAAGACTTCTTGATATATTGCCCGAATGGAAGTCCCTGAAGTCCCGAAGAAAAAGAGCAAGCTCACTCTTTACATCATCATCTGTCTGTTCATAGGGATCGTGTTGGGTTTTGTTCTGAACAGAACCTACATGGAACCGGTCAACCGGGAGCTCGAATCCATCGACCTTGCGATCAAGGATGTACAGCTTCAGAAAGGTCTTTCGGGCGACACGGTTTCAGTGAACGCACAATTGCAACAACTCGGTAACGAGAGAAACGTCATTCTCACGCGTCGTGATAAAATGGTCGAGCCGTTCTCGTTGCTAGCCGACATCTTCCTGCGTCTCATTAAAATGATCGTCGCGCCTCTTGTGTTCAGCACACTGGTGGTCGGCGTAGCCAAGCTTGGTGACATCAGAGCCGTGGGCCGTATCGGGGGCAAAACATTGCTTTGGTTCGTCAGCGCTTCGTTACTCAGTCTTCTGTTGGGAATGCTCATGGTGAACCTATTCCGTCCGGGCGAAGCCATGCATCTTCCATTGCCGACGGTAGGTTCTTCGAGCGGTATTGTGACTGTCGGCTTCTCATTGAAACAATTCCTTTATCACATCTTCCCCGCCAGCGTGATCGATGCCATGGCGAAGAATGAGATACTGCAGATCGTGGTCTTCGCATTGTTCTTCGGTGTGGCGACAGCTGCGGTTGGTGAACATGGAAAAATCATCATTACATTTTTCGATGCCGTTTCCCACGTGATCCTGAAAGTAACAGGCTATGTCATGAACGTGGCACCACTGGCGGTACTCGGAGCTATGACAGCCATCATTGCAAAACAAGGTATCGGCATCTTGAAAACATACTCCATCTTCATCAGCGAATTTTATTTTAGCCTATTGCTGTTGTGGTGCCTGCTATTGTTTGCCGGATTCCTCGTGATCGGTCGCCGGATCTATCAGCTCATAAAGAGAGTAAAAGAACCAACCCTCCTCGCCTTCTCTACAGCCAGCAGCGAAGCGGCATTTCCAAAGACCATGGAAGAGCTTCAGGCCTTCGGTTGTAAGGATAAGATCGTGAGCTTCGTGTTGCCCCTCGGGTACTCGTTCAATCTCGATGGCAGCATGATGTACATGACCTTCGCCACACTGTTCATTGCGCAATCTTATACCATCCCGTTGTCGATACCCACGCAGATCAGCATGCTGCTGGTTCTTATGCTCACCAGTAAGGGCATCGCCGGTGTTCCGCGGGCTTCCCTTGTCGTGATTGCCGGTACCCTATCGACATTCAACATCCCGGAGGCCGGCCTGGCGCTTCTCCTGGGCATCGACCCGCTGCTCGACATGGGCCGCAGCGCCACAAACGTTATCGGAAATAGCGTGGCAACGGCGGTCGTTAGTAAGTGGGAAGGGTCTCTTGGCCCCGATAGTTCCGAAACCTAAATGCAGGCTCTCACGGATCGCACGGATAACACGGATCAAAAGGCAATTATTATCTGTGTGATCCCCCGCATCAAGTGCGGGGCAGGCTGTGAGAGAAATTTTTCGAACTATTTTCGCTTAACTTTGTTCTTCCAAAAACAAGAAAAGTCATGTTGACCGCAGCGCCTAAGAACATCCATATCTATCTCGAATCGAACCCTAACCCGAACTCACTGAAGTTCGTGCTAAACGAAATGCTCGTCCCCGAAGGCATGAGCTTCGATTTCCCGGATGCCATCAGTGCACAGGATGCCCCCCTGGCCAAGGAGCTTTTCGAATACCCGTTCGTCGACCGCGTATTTTACATGAGTAACTTCATCACGGTGACGAAAAAAGAAGGTATCGACTGGCTCGAGATACAGGACAAGCTCAAGAGGCATATCCAGTCATTTCTCGAAGCCGGTAAGCTTATTCTCGATGTGAAAGCTCCCGTAGAAACTCCGGGCGCAGAATCTGAATACGATTCCGAAACGGTCATCAAGATCAAGACCATCCTGGATGAATATATCCGCCCTGCCGTTGAACAAGACGGAGGCGCCATCACATTCCATTCTTTTAAAGACGGTGTCGTTCGCGTGAACCTCCAGGGTTCCTGCAGCGGATGCCCGTCGTCGACAGTGACTTTAAAGGCGGGCATTGAAAACCTCTTCCAACGTATGATGCCGGAAGAAGTAAAAAGTGTTGAAGCCCTGGGCTAACTTTTAGTTTTTAACTTTTAACTCCTTTTAAATACTTATCCAAAAACTTCAGGATATCTTCTGAAGCTTTGATATTATTTTCCTTCTTCACGAACCCGTGACCTTCGTCAGGAAAAATGGTGTACTCAACCGGCACTCCGTTCTTTTTTGCGGCTGCCACGATCTCATCCGACTCTACCTGCAGCACGCGGGGGTCGTTACTCCCTTGCAGAACGATGAATGGTTTGGTGATCTTGTCGGCGTGGAACAGCGGTGACTTCGCAATGAGCTTCACCGAATCGTCTGTGAAAGGATCGCCAAGCTCCACGTACAATGCCTTCCGTTGCGACTCCCACCAGGATGGAATGCTCTTCAGGGTACGTTGCCAATTCGTGACACCGAATAAATTCACGCCCACCTTGAACTCTTCCGGCGTAAATGCCAACGCGGCCATGGTCATATAGCCACCGTAGCTACCGCCCATAATTCCAACTTTATCCATATCGATATACGGCAGGGTGGCGAGGACCTTCTTTGCCTCCACACAATCCTTGAGATCTGCATCGCCGTGCTTCAGGTCGTCGGCTTTGAAGAACGATTTTCCGTAGCCCGAGCTTCCGCGGTTGTTCACGGCGAGGATCGCATAACCATGATTCACCAAATGTTGGATGATAGCGCTGTAATTCAATCTTGTTTGTCCGCCGGGACCGCCATGGATCCACAACAACGCCGGCACCTTCGCGCCTTCCGGGATGTTTTTAGGCTTATAGAGCAAGCACGGTATCTGCGTGCCATCGTACGAAGCAAACCGAACAACCTCGCCGGCAACGAGATCGCTCTCGTCCAGCTCTTTGCTCATCGTGCTGGTAAGTTGCTTGAGCTCCTTTGTGTCGAAGTCGTAGACAAAAAGATTGCTCGGTGATTTTGAGCTGCTCACGTAGAACAGCATTTTCTTTTCACTGTCTGAAATAGTCACGTTCGTAACATCGCCGGCAGGCAGGCCCGGGATCTGAACGATCTGACCGTTCTCGTCGTATATCTTCACTTCGGTACGGGCATCGTTGTTAATTCCAATCACACGATATTTTCCGGTCCTTGAAACCGAGGCATACATGATATCCCATGGGGCCTCTTCCACTTTCTCCTTCGCTCCGGTGGTCATATCGTACGAAGCGAGATATGTAAACTCACCTCCTTCGTCGGTCAGGTAAAAAAGTTTCTTGCCGTCGTGACTGAAGTACTGCGGAGAATAAGACACGTCGCCTTCGTGCTGGCTGAGGAGCTTGGTTTTACCTGTCTGCGTGTCGAGCACGTACATATCGGAATTGCTGGTTGTGATCGATTTCACCAAAGCGACGTAGCGGTCGTCATCCGAAACCGACGCGGGATTGAGTCCCTTATCATTCTTGTAAGCGACGATCGATGGTGTCACTTTACCTTCTGTTCCATCGCCGACCTGCATGCGGTGTAAGTCGAAGAATTTTTTGTCGCGGCTGTTGGATGCGTAGTAGAGTTGTTTTTTATCGAAGCTCCAGCCGGAGAATATAGCCTTCGCTTTCTTGTCCTGGATGAGATCATTAGAGCGGCCGTCGGATGTGCGGACGTACAGGTGGGTGATCTCGTTTCCGCCACTATCGGCGCTGTAGAGAATACGATCGCCATTCGGGAAATAATCGGCGGCAAATACGGCGTTGTCGGTGGAGCTCGTGAGCTGTTTCTTTTCCCCGCTTGCGATGGTGATCTCGTAGGCGTTGAATATTCCTGTTTCCTTGCTGCTCAGGAGAACTTTCGTTTCGTCGGGCGAGAATGCACCGCCGCTGATCTGAACGACATCCATGAACTGGGCCATGGTGTATGTCTTCTGTTTTACTTCTTCCTTCTTCGGAGCACAGGCTGCTGCAAAAAGGATGATAGTGAGGTAAAGGAATTTGGGTTTCATGGCTTAATTTTAAGAAAAAGTTTCTCACGGAAAGCACGGAAGCCACGGAATAAATACAGGAGCTATTTGAAAGTCGCATTGCTTCCCCGGGCGCCTGCCAAAATGCAGTAACCTTTTAAAGGGCGCTTCCGTGCTTTCCGTGAGAGATGTATTATTGAGAGATGTATTATTTTGTGTCTATGAAAACTTTGCTCGTTTTTTTACTGCCGCTGATGTCATTCTCCCTTCATTCTCAATCTATAAAAGTGATGAGCTACAACATCCGCCTGGACGTAGCCTCCGATGGAGTGAACCAATGGAGCAACCGCACCGAAAAACTTCCGGCCCTGATTCAAAAATATGATCCCGACCTGATCGGGTTGCAAGAAGCCATGCACCATCAGCTGATGGGTATCCTGAAATCGCTCCCGCAGTATGGCTACATCGGTGTCGCGCGCGATGATGGTAAGGAGAAGGGCGAGTACTCCGCTATTCTCTACAGGAAAGATCGTTTCGAAGTGCTGTGGCAGAAAACCACCTGGCTGTCGGAGACACCCGATGTACCCGGAAGTAAAAGTTGGGACGCCGCGATCACCAGGGTACTGACAAGAGGCCAGTTCAAAGACAAAAAGACAAACAAAGAGTTCCTGTACTACAACACACACTTCGATCACATCGGGAAAGAAGCCAGAAAGAACTCTGCAATGATCATTATAAAAACCATCAAAGAGGAAAATAAAAACAATATCCCCGTGGTGGTTACGGGCGATTTCAACAGTCAGACGTCAGAAGATCCGTACAGGACGATCGCCACCAGTAACGTAGTCGTTGACGCACGTCCTGAAAATACCACACAAGGCACGTTTTGCACTTTCAGCGTAAGCGGGCCGCCATGTGTCCTGATCGACTACATCTTTCATTCGAAAAACGTGAAGAGAAAGGATTACAAGGTGATAACCGACAATGATGGAACGAATTATCCATCGGATCACCTTCCGGTACAAGCGGAGCTTACTTTCGATTAGCGAGATAAACGCCGCCGAGGATCGCGGCCATGCCGATGTAGTGACCGGCATAAAGTTTTTCCTTATCCAATAACCCCCAGGCCACCGACACGATAGGCATCAGGTAAGTTACCGAGCTTGCAAACAGTGGAGTGGATATTTTCACCAGGTGGTTGAACGCGAACGTAGCAACAGCAGTGCTCATACAGCCGAGCAGCACGACGAACCCGAACGCCTTCCATGCACCATCGACACTCACCAGGCGCGTGGTGAAATCCGTGAATCCGAATAAGTACGTCACCGCCAACGGACCGATCAGCAGTATCGATACCGACGTGATCGTCAATGGTGACAACCCGTGTATCCGGAATTTCACCCAGTTGAGATTGACGGCGTACATGATACACGCAGCAACGATCAGCAGCGTGTAGTAGTTAATGCCCGTGATACTGGTTCCGTCGCGCGACAGCATCAGCATCACCGTGCCAATCAACCCGATCAATATTCCGATGATCGCAGAGCCCGGGAACCGTTGCTTGAAGAACATCGCCCCGACCATCAGCGTGCAGATCGGCGACAGAGTATTGAGAATACCTGCCAGCGAACTATCCATTTTAGTCTGGGCCGTGGAAAACAGGAATGCAGGAATGAATATGCCGAGCATGCCCGACACCAGCAGTGCAAAGAAATCGTTCGCCTTAAGGCCTTTCACTTTCATCACCGCGATCGGCAGCAGAAAAATGAATGCAGCGGTCACGCGAAGCGTGGCGACCTGCGTAGGAGCAAAAACCTTTAAGCCTTGCTTAATTAAAATAAACGAAGTGCCCCAAATGAGCGCCAGACCAATCAGCAATAAAACAGCTTTAAGATTGCGATTATCCGACATCGAGCGCTCCTGACTACTGGCTACTGACTCCTGACTCCTGACTCCTGTCCTGCATAGCACGTGCTCGAGAAAACTTCGACGTACTCACCCGCTATTTCATCGAGTATCTGATGAACCTCTGCAGGAGTATTGGCCTCAACAAGGCGTGTTCGATATGTTTTAAAATCCGGCATGCCTTTAAAATAACTCGCATAGTGTCTTCTCATCTCAAACACGCCAAGCTTATCGCCTTTCCATCTGATACTAAAATCAAAATGCTGGCGCGTCACACGAACACGTTCCGCAAGATCAGGCGGCGCAAGGTGTGAGCCCGTCGCCATGAAATGTTTGATCTCGTTGAACACCCATGGATAACCGATCGATGCTCGGCCGATCATGATTCCATCGATCCCGTAACGTTCGCGGTATTGCACTGCCTTCTCCGGTGAATCGATATCGCCGTTGCCGAAGATCGGTATGTGAATGCGGGGATTGTTCTTGATCTGCCCGATCAGCGTCCAGTCAGCCTGCCCTTTGTACATCTGTATCCTGGTGCGGCCGTGTATCGCGAGGGCTTTGATGCCGATATCTTGTAAACGCTCGGCCACTTCGGGAACGTTGAGGGTCTTGTCGTCCCAACCGAGGCGCGTCTTCACGGTGACGGGCAGGTGAGTGGCTTTCACAACCTCTTGGGTCATTCTCACCATCTTGGGAATATCTTGTAACAAAGCCGCGCCGGCGCCCTTGCACGCAACGGCCTTTACGGGGCAGCCATAGTTGATGTCGATAATGTCGGGGTTGGCGGCGGAGGCGATCTCTGCGGCCTCGCGCATGCTGTCCACGTTGCCTCCGAAAAGCTGGATGCCAATGGGGCGTTCGTATTCGAAGATGTCGAGCTTTTGACGGCTTTTGGCTGCATCGCGTATGAGCCCTTCCGACGAGATGAATTCGGTGTACATAAGGTCGGCGCCGCCGGCTTTGCAAACGGCACGAAAGGGCGGATCGCTCACATCCTCCATTGGAGCGAGGAGTAAGGGAAATTCGCCGATCTCTATGTTGCCTATCTTCACCATTTTTAGAATCTATAAGGGCACTAGCCTATATTTGCGCCACAAAAATAACTCATTTTCCGGCATGATCGACCCTCAACCTGCCCCAGTTAAACAGGAACCCTCGCCCTGGAACGTTGCCTTCGTGGTGCTCCTGGTGACGGTACTCGGTTTCGGGCTTGTGGCACAGCTCATCGGGCTGGGGGTAGCATTCATGTTCTACGACGGCACCATGATGGACTTTGCCAACGACATCCAGGAACCCACAGGCAAGGAGGAGTTGAAAGCATTGATTTGGATCGCACAGGGGATAACCACGGTGTTGGGACTTGCCGTCATCCCGTTTGTGGCCTGGTGGACCATGCGACGTAAGAGCTTGACAACTTTTTTCAGCGGAATGCCGGTACGACCCGTAACCTTCCTTCTCATCATAGGCATCGTGATCTCTTTTACCGGATTGAACTCAGTTTTTATCGAATGGAATTCAAACATTGACTTGCCCTTCGGGTGGGATACCTGGGCGCGGGCGATCGAAGAAAAAGCAATGGAGCTCACCAAATTCCTTACATCCTTTTCAAATGTCGGTCAGTATTTGGTAGGCGTACTGGTGGTCGCAGTGTTTGCCGGCTTTGCCGAGGAGCTTGCCTTCAGAGGTCTTCTTCAGCCCGAGCTGCAAAAGGCATTCAAAAATCATCATGCGGCAATATGGGTTACCGCAATATTTTTCAGCGCTCTGCATCTCCAGTTCTATGGATTTTTTCCGCGCATGTTGCTCGGAGCTTTGTTCGGATATATGTACTACTGGTCGGGAAATCTTATTGTACCGGTATTTGCTCACTTTGTGAATAACCTCTTTGCTGTATCGATGATCTATTTCGGCCTGAGCGATCTGCCTGGAATGGAAGAGAACCCGACATCGCTGCCGTGGTACGCTGTCGCTCTAAGCAGCGCCGTCTGCTTCGCGATGATCTACTACTTCCGCTCGATACAACCCAAGCCAGCCCCTGATGATATCCCCGCTTAAGAATCTCCCTAACCTTGCCCAGCGGATCATTACCGGCGTGCTCGGATCTGCCGCTATTATCTTCGGCGTGGTCTTCAGCGAGTGGACTTACTTCATCGTGTTCTTCATCATCTGTATTCTTTCGTTGCTTGAATTCTATACGCTCACCGGCCTCGACGGGTTGGTTCCTCAAAAGACTTTCGGGACCATTTGCGGCATGGCCGTATTCTGCATTTCATTCTTCGTTGAGCGCGGAGATGTCAGTCATAAGTTCTATTACCTGATATTCCCGCTGGTCTCGTTCGTGTACATGATCAAGCTCTATAAGCGGTTCGAGCGAAAGCCGTTCACCAACATCGCCTTCACTTTTCTTGGGATCTTTTACGTAGCCGTCCCTTTTGCTTTGATGAATATTGCCGCTTACGAAGATGGCAGCTACAACTTCGAGATCGTTTTCGGTTGTCTGTTCATCCTGTGGGCAACCGACACCGGCGCTTATTTCGCCGGAACATATTTCGGCAAGTCGAAACTGTTCGAGCGCATATCGCCCAAGAAGTCGTGGGAAGGTGCGGTGGGAGGCGCCGTCCTTGCGTTGATCTTTGCGTTCGGTATCGCGTATTTCTTTCAGTCTCTCGCGCTCTGGCAGTGGATGGTCGTGGCGGCGATCATCATCGTGGGTGGCACTTACGGCGACCTGATCGAATCCTTGTTGAAAAGAAGCATTGAAATCAAAGATTCGGGGGATTCGTTACCCGGTCATGGAGGATTTCTGGACCGGTTCGACGGACTTTTGATCTCCGCTCCGTCGATCGTTGCTTTCCTCGAGTTGGTACAATAACCGACTGAATTCCGACCATTTTCAGAATAGGATTTTGCCCTGTCCTCACCGGCTTGGTAAAAATTTGGCTGCCCGAATAGCCGCCCGGATTAAAAACCATTTCCTATCTTTGCAATCGTTTTCGATCACGCTTTTCAAGCTTATGGCTTATTTAGAACCAGCTCCATTACTCGACAAAGAAAATCCCTTTGAGGCGATGATGTCGAGATTCCGTACCGCATCCCAGATCCTGGGACTGGAGGAAGAAATTTATAACGTGCTGAAATCACCTGCCCGACAGGTGATCGTGTCACTGCCCGTTACCATGGACGATGGAAGCATTCGTGTATTCGAAGGCTATCGTGTGATCCACTCCACCATTCTTGGACCTTCGAAAGGCGGTATCCGCTTCGATCCGAATGTCAACCTCGATGAGGTAAAGGCGCTGGCCGCCTGGATGACCTGGAAGTGTGCCGTCGTCGATATTCCCTACGGTGGTGCGAAGGGCGGTGTTGCCTGCAACCCGCGCCAGATGTCTGCCGGTGAGATCGAACGGCTGATGAGGTCATACACCCAGGCCATGGTGGATACCTTCGGTCCTGATAAAGATATTCCCGCGCCCGACATGGGTACCGGCCCACGCGAAATGGCTTGGCTGATGGACCAGTACTCTCGCTCGCAGGGCATGACCGTGAACGCCGTGGTGACCGGAAAGCCTATCGTACTCGGCGGATCGCTCGGCAGGACGGAAGCAACCGGCCGCGGAGTAATGATCAGCACACTCGCCGGCATGGAGAAATTGAAGATCAATCCCTACAAGGCAACCTGTGCCATACAGGGATTTGGAAACGTAGGCTCCTGGGCTGCAAGGCTTCTCGAAGAACGCGGTCTGAAGGTGGTTGCCGTAAGCGACCTCTCAGGCGCATACTACAATGAAGCCGGCCTGCCGATCGAGAAGGCGCTCCAATATCGCGATGCCAACAAAGGCAGCCTCGAAGGGTTTACTGAAGCACAGAAGATCAGCAACGAAGAGCTGCTCACCCTCCCGGTCGACGTACTCGTTCCGGCAGCGACCGAAGACGTGATCACCGTGTCGAATGCTCCGCGTATCCAGGCGAAGCTGATCGTAGAAGGTGCGAACGGTCCTACGTCGTCGAAGGCCGACAGTATCATTTACGAAAAAGGCATCAGCGTTGTCCCGGATATTCTCGCCAACGCAGGTGGCGTTACAGTGTCTTACTTCGAATGGGTGCAGAACAGGCTCGGCTACAAATGGACTGCCGACCGTGTGAATCGCCGCAGCGACCGCATCATGAAGGACGCGTTCGAGAACGTCTACAACATCGCCATAGAGTACAAGGTGTCGCTGAGGATCGCGGCATATATGGTGGCGATCGATAAGGTAGCGAAGACTTATAAGTACAGAGGCGGATATTAGGAAGATGTACGATTTACGATGTACGATTGGGGGCTATCGAAACATCACTGAAAACGTATAGGAAACTTACCCGAAAATCGTACGCCGTAAATCGTACATCGTAGATCCGACCTCCTATCTTTGCGGTAGCATTAATTGACTAAGATGACAATCCATCGCGAAGGGTATTCCCTTCTGTTTATATCGCTCCTGGTTCTCTTCGGTATCAACTACCTGGTGTATTACCTGGCGCCGGAGGCAACCATTCTGCAGAACATTGTCATTGGTGTGAGCATTATCCTTTACCTGATTGTTCTCCAGTTCTTTCGTAACCCGATCTTCAGCATTACTGCCAATGACAGGACTGTATTGGCTCCCGCCGACGGAAAGGTGGTGGTGATCGAAAAGACCGTCGAGACCGAATATCTTAAGTCGAAGCGCACGCAGATCTCGATCTTCATGTCGCCCGTGAACGTGCATGTGAACAGGATGCCGGTCACGGGTACGATCAGCTTCTTCAGGTACCACGCGGGCAAATACCTCGTTGCCTGGCATCCCAAGTCGAGCACTGAAAACGAGCGGACGACTGTAGTCGCCCGGATGAAAAACGGAAACGAGATCCTTTTCAGGCAGATCGCCGGTGCACTGGCGCGAAGGATCAAATGCTACGTAAAAGAAGGCCAGCCCTTTGAGCAGGGTCAGGAGTTCGGCTTTATCAAATTCGGGTCACGTGTGGATATATTTCTACCACTCAATGCTAAAATCACCGTGAAAGTCGGGGAAGTAACCAAGGGGGGCAGAACCGTAATTGCCGAATTGGCTTAATTTCGCTGATTGACGCTTAATTTCGCGGATTAACAGATTACTAATCCAGAAATTGGCGCCCTAACAATCGTTTTCGGAAAGCGGTTCATTATCTTTGTAATCGCCCTTTGCAGACTTCCCCTGATATTACATCTACCGCGAAGGTCGACCCATTAATGAAATATTCATCACTTCAGTTCGCCAAGAGCCAGCACGAATTTTTTGCTACCGTTTCCCAACGGGTCAACCAGTATTTTAAGACTAATAAGATCGAACGGACTGCAAACTGGCATATGGTCCTGAAGACCATCGTCATGTTCGTATTGTACTTCGGGCCTTACGCTCTTATCGTCACTCAAACTGTTACCGGGAACTATATGTATCTCCTGATGACAGTGATCATGGGTGTCGGTGTTTCCGGCATTGGACTTTCTATCATGCACGATGCCAATCACGGATCGTATTCGAAGAAAGCCTGGGTCAATAACCTCCTCGGATTTTCATTGAACCTCGTTGGCGGAAATGCTTTCAACTGGAAAGTTCAGCACAACGTATTGCATCATACTTATACGAATGTTCACGAAGTAGATGAAGACATCAGCCCGCGTGGTGTTCTGCGCATGGCCCCTACACAGGAATGGAAGCCGTTTCACAGGTTCCAGCATTTTTATGCATGGTTCTTCTACGGACTACTCACTATCATCTGGATTGGCTTCAAAGATTTTGGCAGGTTAATACGCTACACTCGCGATGGCATGGTAGCGAAACAAAAGACCACGGTATTCGCTGAATGGGTCGTGCTTCTCATAACAAAGGTGTACTACATTGCCTATCTCTACCTGCCCGTAATACTTATTCCGGAGATCAGCTGGTGGATGCCCATTGCAGGGTTCCTCATCATGCACTACATAGCCGGCTTCGTCCTGGCGATCATCTTCCAGCCTGCACACGTTATTGATGGCACCGAGTACCCTCTCCCCGACAGCGAAGGCAACCTCGAAAACAACTGGGCCATACACCAGCTTCACACGACCACCAACTTCGGCCGCAGGCACAGAGCCTTTTCATGGTTTGTTGGAGGATTGAATTACCAGGTTGAACATCACCTTTTCCCCAATATTTGTCACGTACATTATCGCGCTATCTCACCGATCGTTGAAAAGACGGCGAAAGAGTTCGGGCTTCCTTACAAATCAAAGGATACCTTCCTGGACGCGTTGATTGCCCATACGGTGATCATGAAGGAGCTGGGAAAGAAGCCAGTGCCGGTTCCGGAGTTTAAACTAGCTACGGCGTAAAAAAAGTACAAGGTACAGGGTACAGCGTACAAAGAGGCTTGCGCAAGCAAAGCTCTGTACATTGTACCCTGTACCCTGTACAATTAAGAGATCACTTCATCGAAGGCTTTCACAAACCCTTTCATTTCATCAACCGTGCCGATACTCACCCGGCACCATTCCTTTTCCTGGTAGTCCCATATCCTGATGAGATAGCCTTTCTCCTCTGTTTTTGCGAGGATCATCTTACCATCTTTCGGAGCCGGGAAGAACACCACATTGATCTGTGAGTTTCCGTATTGATATTTCCTGGAATCGAGATAGTCGGTGAGGACCTTTCTCGCCTCGGCGTTCTTCTGTCTCACCATCTGCATGAAATCTTCGTCGCCGAGGCTAGCCTGCGCAGCCGCGATGGCTGTCTGGCTTGCCGATATAGAGTCGCCGAACCTGGAGACTTTCTTAATGATGTCGGGATGCGCAACGATATAGCCGATCCTCAATCCTGCGAGCCCGAATATCTTCGAGAACGTTCTCGATACGATCACGTTCGATCCCTTCTTTACCAGGTCGACCATCGAGTTCTTTTCGATCGGTCCGAGAAATTCGAGATACGCTTCATCCGAATACACAACAGCTTTCTTCGAAGCCTCTTCGGTGAATGCTCTCACTTTGCCCGCGTCCACAACGGTACCGGTAGGATTGTTGGGATTACAGATGAAGATCACCTTCGTGTCGGGTTTAATAGCAGATGCCATGGCATCGTAGTCGTGCTCGAGCTTGACGTTAAGATCGACCTTGTCCCACCGGGCGCCGACGCCTTCCGCGAAGTTCATCAGCAACGGAAACGTCGGGTAGCTCGACAGCACGCTACCGCCATCGAGGCCGTACGCTGCTCCCATGAGGCAGAGGATCTCGCCCGAGCCCGAACCGAACATGATGTACGAAGGATCGACACCCTCCCGTTCCGCGATCCTCTTGCGGAGCGCTTCCTGCGTCTGGAATTGGTAACGGTTGGCCTCCCCTAATATCTGTGTGACCGCTTCCCTGGCTTTTTTCGAGGGACCGTAGGGGTTTTCGTTAGAATTAAGCCTCACTTTGGCGCCATTGCTTTTCATAGCAAAAAATGCCCGCTCGGCGTGGCTCATGGGAGCCGCTTCGAGCCGGTTCAGCAACGAAGAAGAAACTGCGAGTCCGGCAGACATAGCGAAGGCGGACTTGAACCAATGGCGGCGGGATAGCTGGGATTCCATAAGTATCGGGTTTGAGAATTGAATGTACAAAAAATGTCGCTCACAGCCTGCCCCGCACTTTGTTGCGGGGGATCGCACGGATCACACGGATTAATACATAGATTTAAATTCACAAACCTACCCCATGCGAACGCTACTGATCCTTATTGCCGCTCTGGTCGCCGCCTGCTCGTCCCCCGAAAAGAAAACTCCCGATCCTCTGGTAGCTTCTATCGACTCCGTCATGCAGTCGGTCGTGGACACAGCAAGGTTCAATGGAAACATACTGGTGGCCCGCAACGGGGAAGTGATCTACAAGAAAAGCTTCGGCCGTTCAAATTTCTACACGGGCGAGATGCTCAACGATTCTTCGTTGTTCGAACTGGCCTCGGTTTCAAAGGCATTCACTGCGATGGCGATCATGATCCTGAAGGAACAGGGCAAGCTCAGTTATGATGATGATGTCACTAAATATCTGCCGGAGCTTCCTTACAAGGGAATGACGATCCGGCACTTTCTGAATCACACTTCGGGGATCGCGGATTATGAAGAGTTGATGGTGAAAGGATGGGATTTGAAGAAGATCGCCCGTAACGACGATGTAATCGCATTGTTCAAGAAATATAACCCAACCATTGTATTCAACCCGGGTGAGAAGTGGGAATACAGCAATACTGCCTATGCGATGCTGGCGACCATCGTTCAACGGGTTTCAGGAAAACCCTTCAAGGATTTCCTTGCAGATAACATCTTTTTACCGCTCGACATGAGGCGCTCGAGAGTTTACAGTACCCGCAGATCGGGCGAAGTGATCCCGAATTATGCCTATGGCTTCGTTTATTCCGATAGCCTGAAGAAATACGCGTTGCCCGATAGCCTGAAAGAATACTTCTACGTCTACCCTCTCGATGGCATCGAAGGTGATGGGGTCGTAAACTCGACGACGGGCGACTTGTTCAAGTGGAACGAAGCATTGTACACCGACAAGCTCGTAAGCCGCACTTCGATCGAAGAAGCATTTACGTCGGGCAAGTTGAACACCGATAGCCTTCACAACTACGGCTTCGGCTGGTTTATCGAGAACGACTCCGTCAGCGGGAAGATCGTGCGGCACACAGGAAGCTGGCCGGGCTATCGCACTTTGATCGTGAGGTTTGTGGATAGTAAAGACTGCATCATTGTTCTTACAAATAATGATAACCCTTCCGCAAGAACGGCAGTCGGAAATGAGATAAGAAAGAGATTGGCCAGGTATCGTTGATCCTTAAACCAGGGCCTTCACATGCTTATAAGATTTTTCATCTTTCTTAGCCCGCGAATCTGGAAAACCAGACAAAAGATTATCGCCACGGCGCCTTCTGAAACGCCGTCACATACGGCTCGCCATCCAGCACGATCATCGGATCATTGACGTTCTTCGGATGATTGCGTTTCTCGAGCCGGTAAGAGCCTGTCCCTTGTGTCTGCGAATTGTAGTAAATCCTGTCTCCCTGGATCCACCACGTACCACGATCCGAATTCTGTGAATTGGTCCCTCCGGCAAACGAAGGATCATTGACGCTCATCGATCGTTCGGAATAGTATTGATAGCTTCCATCGCCGTTCAGTGTAATGCATTTATCGGACGACGCGGAACCGCTGTTGGTATTCGTCACATTCGCCCAGCACCACTTGCCCACCAATTCCTGCGGAACACTCTTCGCCCCTGCGGCAGCCGTGCCCTTTGTGTAAGTCAGCTGTTGGCCATTTGCCGATAACACGAGCTGGTTTCCCTTAACGGTGTAACCCAACGTCCCGCTTCCTTGCTGAGACGCAAGCGTAATGTTGCCTTGATTCGCCTGGTAGCGAAATGTATTGCCAAGGTAAATGCACGTACCGTCCGGCTTGAAGTCGATCGTCTCCCCGTTACTCGACCATGTACCGAGCAAAGCTTTATCGGTTGCAGCATTGTTGATCGCTGGTGCAGGATCCGGGTTGGACGGATTTGAAGGAGGCTGCTCCAAAGGAACGGAAGGACTTACTGCAGTTGCCGGTTGCTCACTGCCTGCGCGGGCAAATGTCACAGGCTGGTCTAGATCGCCCCCGGAAACCGTTAGTGAGTTGCCGGCGAGGGAATAGTTATAGTTGTTGGTTGTTTGCTGGCTCACAATGGTTAACGCCAGCACGCCACCCTTGGCTGTATACTTAACCTCATCGCCGTCGAATTCACCGGTGCCGTCGGGATTCAGCATGAGTGTCATCTGGTAACCGAACTGGTTGTTTTGCCAGATGCCTGTAAGTTGGGATGATTGTTTTGTCCTGGCACCGATCTGTGCAGAACAAATGGTGGAGGTGAGGAGCAGTGTGATCGTAAGTATCCGCATACTTACTAAGTTAATGAATAGCCGCTAAATAAACTTCTCCACGACACGCATCACCTTTTCCAGGTAAAGTGCATCTGTCTCATCGAAATCATTCAGCTTATCGCTGTCTACATCCAGCACAAGGGTCACCACTCCATTCTTAAAAGCAGGCAGAACGATCTCAGACTTCGAATCCGGGCTGCAGGCGATATGACCCGGAAACAATTCAACATCGGGAACAAGAACGGTGCGTTTCTCTTTCCAGCTGGTGCCGCAAACTCCCTTTCCGAGATTGATGCGCGTACAGGCTATCGGGCCCTGGAACGGCCCGAGCACCAGTTGATCTTCCCTGACGATATAAAATCCGACCCAGAAGAAACCCATGGTCTGCCTGAGGGCTGCAACGACGTTGGACATGTTGGCGACAACGTCGGGCTCACCGGCAACGAGCGCTTCGATCTGGGGAAGCAGTACTTCGTATCGCTCTTTTTTATCCGTGGAAACTGAAACGACGAGATTGTCAGCCATAACAGCTTTTTGTGGCGTTAGATTTTTTCTTCCTCCTTGCCGCTTTCGGCGGGCGGAAATCCGTGCTCCTCGATGGAAACGATCGGCTCGGTTACAATGGGTTGGCTGTTGGAGGACTGTGTTACTTCGGTTTCCTCCTTCTCACGAAAAAACCTCCGTTGAAAGATGAGGATACTTACCACACCGAGAAAAATCGACGAGTCGGCAACGTTGAACACGGGACTAAAGAACACAAAATTATCACCGCCCCACATCGGTACCCACTGGGGCCAGTAGAAATCGAAGATGGG
This sequence comes from Cyclobacteriaceae bacterium, assembly GCA_035318625.1. GTDB lineage: Bacteria > Bacteroidota > Bacteroidia > Cytophagales > Cyclobacteriaceae > ELB16-189. Next base: position 904,754 of record DATHEL010000004.1, on the reverse strand, counting down.
AAAGAACATCATGTCGATCACCTGGCCATGAAACCATTTGTATGGCGAGTCGAGCGGCGCATTGTTCAGGAACACGCCATAGAACGTACTGTCGATCACATTACCGATGGCGCCGCCGAGAATGAGCGCCATGCTTAAAAGAAATCCCCTGTGTGCGCCGCGTAGGATCATGCGATACAGGTAGTACCCGATTCCGAACATAGCGACGATACGAAAAAGCGTCAGCGCCATTTTGCCGAACTCACTTTGCCAGCGTATCCCGAAAGCCATGCCGGGGTTAAGCAGGTAGTGAAGCCGGAACCAGTCGCCGATCACATTCACTTCCTGATGTATGTGCATGTACTTCCATACGAGCAACTTGCTTGTCTGGTCTATGATGATTACGCCTAAGGCGAGTAAAAAGAACTTCGCAATTCTCATTAGAAATTTTTTAATCCTATGGCTTCGCCACCGGATTTACCATAATACGCACTTTCAAGCTGAAATCGTCCATATCGACGTCGGTTCCCCCGGCAAGTTTATCCTTAAACTCAAAACTCAGCGCCTGAGTTTCCGTGCTGATATAATCCTTGAACTCCGTTAGCGCGACAATCATAGCCTCGCCGTCTTTTTCTACTTCTATACCGATCTTATCAAGCACTTCCAGGCCCATATCTTTTCTCAGGTTTTGGATGCGGTTGACAAAATCCCTCGCAATACCCTCTTTTTTGAGATCCTCGGTAACACTGATATCCAAAGCTACAGTAACTCCGTTTTCCGACGCTACCGCCCATCCGGGAACATCCTCGGAGGAGATCAGGACGTCTTCCGGAAGCAGGTCGAAACCGTCACGCGAAAGCGAACCGGCTTTCTCGAGGGTTGCAATGTCCTGCCTGCTGAAGCCATTGATGACGGTTGTCACTTCTTTCATTTTCGGGCCGTATTTCTTACCCAGCTTCGGGAAATTCGGTTTTACCTTCTTCACGAGAAGGTCGGATGTATCGTCGATATATTCTATCGATTTCACATTCACTTCCGCTCGGATAATGTCCTCGACACTCTTCACGCGCTGGGCAAACCGATCGTCGAGCACCGGTAAAAGTATCTTGTTGAGCGGAGTCCTCACTTTCACTTTCGCACTCTTGCGAATGGAGTGGACAAGGGAACAGATCTTCTGTGCGTAATCCATCGAGAGCTCGAGCTCCTTGTCTGTGTCTTCTGCATTTGTTTTAGGGAAATCAGACAAATGCACGGAATCTTTCTCTGTCAGGTTTTTAAAGATCCATTCGCCGAAGAAGGGCGCAACGGGCGCCATGAGCTGACTGACAGTTACAAGGCATTTATACAATGTCGCGTAAGCAGCAACCTTATCGTCCGACATCTTGCCAACCCAAAAACGTTTTCGATTCAAACGAACGTACCAGTTCGACAAATGATCGTTCACGAAATTCTGTATGGCACGCGCAGCTTTCGTCGGATCATAATCGTCGTAAGCAGCCGTGACTTCCTGAATCAACGACTGTAGTCGCGATAAGATCCAACGATCCAGGTTGGTAGTATATTTAGAAGTGCTTCCACCCTCGTGATACTTATCGATATTCGCGTATAACGCAAAAAATGAATACGTATTCAACAATGTTCCAAAGAATCGTCGCTGCGTCTCCTTAATTCCCTCCTCGTCAAACTTCAAATTATCCCACGGCGGTGCGTTCTCTATCATGTACCAGCGAACGACATCAGGTCCGTATTTAGCAAGCGTCTCGAACGGATTCACAACATTCCCTTTCCGCTTCGACATCTTGTTGCCGTCTTTATCCAACACAAGTCCGTTGGAGATCACGTTCTTGAATGCAACCTCGTCGAATAACATGACGGCGATCGCGTGGAGTGTGAAGAACCATCCGCGGGTCTGGTCGACACCCTCGGCAATGTAATCGGCAGGAAAACTATTCTTGAATATCTCCTTGTTCTCGAAAGGGTAATGCCATTGCGCATACGGCATGGCGCCGGAATCGAACCACACGTCGATAAGGTCAGGCTCACGATACATCGGCTGTCCTGACTTGCTTAACAAGATAACGTCGTCCACGAATGGTCTGTGCAGATCGAGGTTGTCGATATCCGCAGGATTTTTCATACCCGCTTTCACGGCCTTTTCAACTTCGGCTTTCAACTCGGCCACGGAGCCGATACAGATCTCCTCCGATCCGTCTTTTGTGCGCCAGATCGGCAGGGGTGTTCCCCAAAACCGTGAGCGCGAAAGGTTCCAGTCCACCAGGTTCTCCAGCCAGTTTCCGAAACGGCCTGTGCCAGTAGACTCAGGCTTCCAGTTGATGGTCTTGTTGAGCTCCACCATCCGGTCCTTCATCGCCGTTGTTTTGATAAACCACGCGTCGAGGGGATAATACAACACGGGTTTGTCGGTACGCCAGGAATGAGGATAGGTGTGCTCGTACTTTCTTACATCGAAAGCCTTGTTCTCCTCTTTGAGAATGATGGAAATAATGACGTCGGTGTTTTTGTAATCGGGATTCGACTCGTCCTCGTCGGTGTAGTTCTTTACATAGAAATCATCGGGGCCGAGAGACTTGTGTGTCTTTATTTTATACTTCGCAACACCTTCGGCAAGCCGGGTCCCGACCTGCGAAATGAATTTTCCTTTTTTATCGACTGTCGGAACTTCGTTGCCGGCTGCATCGCGAACCGTAAGAGGAGGAATGCCGTTCTGCTTCGAAATCCGGAAATCGTCGGCGCCGAATGTTGGTGACGAGTGAACGACACCGGTACCGTCTTCGGTCGTCACGAAGTCGCCGCTTACAACACGGAATGCCTTGTCGGCATCGTATAATGGCGGCAGGTACGGCATCAGTTGTTCATACTGGATGCCTACGAGGTCTTTGCCCTTTATCGTAGCTGCGAATTCGGGTACCGGGTTGAAGTACGCGGAAACCCGGTCCTTTGCCATGATCACATTGACGGGAAGGTTGGTATACTTATTCTTCGTCTCGATCAGCACATATTCGATCTTCTCGCCAACCACCAACGCCGTATTCGAAGGAAGCGTCCATGGCGTGGTCGTCCATGCGAGAACATAGACGTCGCCTCCGGCATTTTTGAACAGAGACTCCGACCTCTCATTCCGCTTCACCTTGAACTGCGCGACGATCGAAGTGTCTTTCACCTCTTTGTAACAACCCGGCTGGTTCAGCTCGTGCGAGCTCAATCCCGTTCCGTCGGACGGAGAGTAGGGCTGAATGGTGTAGCCTTTGTACAGAAGTTTTTTATCGTACAGTTGCTTCAACAGCCACCAGAGCGACTCGACATACTCCTTTGTGTAGGTGACATACGGATGTTCGAGGTCGACCCAGTAACCCATCTTCACGGTGAGGTCGTCCCACTGGTCCTTGTACATCATGACCGTCTCGCGGCACTTACGATTGTATTCTTCGATCGAGATCTTTTTACCTATATCATCTTTCGTGATACCCAGCTGTTTCTCCACCTGGAGCTCGACGGGGAGGCCATGTGTGTCCCAGCCACCTTTTCTTTTTACCTGGAAACCCTGGAGGGTCTTGTAGCGGCAGAAAATATCTTTTACCGTCCGGCCCATCACGTGGTGGATGCCGGGAGTGCCGTTTGCAGATGGCGGGCCTTCGTAAAATGTGAAGGCAGGGGAGCCTTCGCGATTTGTCACCGAGCGCTCAAAAACCTTGTTTTTATCCCAAAAATCGAGGATTTCGGCCGCGATTTTGACAAAGTTCATCTCCTTGTTTTCAGTATACTGCCGGGACATTGGTTCCTTTAAAAAATGAGGGACAAAGATAAGAAATGCATTTCTCACGGAATGCACGGAAAACACGGAAGCGCTCTTTAAAGCGCTCCGGCGTTTTGACGGACACATCGGGAAAGATTTGCGCGCCTTTTTAAGAGCTCTGTATTATTCCGTGTTTTCCGTGTTTTCCGTGAGAAACTACTCTGCCGAGCCCTTCCGGTCATGTATCCGGATCTTGGTGATGTCGATCGCTTCGTCCTCCGTCTCCCCGTAGAAGTTCGGATCGATGTCGTCGATCAACTGCCAGTCGATCGTCTTCTTGGGTTTGTCGAAGGTCATGATGAGCGCCGGAAGCAGGATGAGGTTGGTGAACATTGAGATGATCAGCGTGGTCGACGTCAGCAAGCCGAGCGCCACGGTACCTCCGAAGTCGGAGAAAGAAAAAATGATGAACCCGGCGAAAAGAACGATCGACGTGTAAACGATGCTCTTCCCCGTCTCGAGTATACTCTCGCTCACGGAACGGGGCACGAAGAATCCCGTTGACAAGAGCTCCTGCCTGTACTTCGCCAGGAACCGGATAGAGTTGTCGACTGAAATACCAAACGTGATACTGAAGATCAGCGCCGTACTCGCCTTGAGCGGAATGTGAAAGTAGCCCATCAGTCCGGCAGTGATCATCAGTGCGATCAGGTTGGGAATGAGCGATATCAGGATCATCCGCGCATTGGCGAATAACAATGCCATCGACAATGTGATCAGTATACATGCAAGTATGAGGCTCTCGGTGAGATTGTCGATAAGGTTTTTGCTGCCTTTGATAAATATCTTCGATGATCCGGTGATCGTTACTTTCACGCTGTCGTCGGCTCCTTTCAGGTTCTTCCGGAGCTCGGTAACGAGATGTTTGGTCTTCGGCTCGATGACGTTGTGGATCAAAGAATCCATTTTGTGTGAACCTATGTCCGCCATCTGCATCGAAATCCTCATTTTGGTGTACGATGAATCGATGAATGATTTGAATAACCCGCTGCTGTCGCTCTGGCCCCTGAGATATCGCAAAACGAACGCAGCATCCTGTGGAGAAGACGGCAGCTGGTACCGGTCGGGGTTGTTATTGTGATAAGCCTGCTTTGCGGTCTTCACCAGGCTTACGACGGAAATAGGCGTGGACGTTACCGTTATTGAATCCAGTGATTGTTCGAAATCATCTACCGCACGCATGAGCCGCAAGTCCAGCAGCGGCTTCTTTCTCTTCGCCTGGATGTCGACCACCATTTCCAAAGGCATGAACCCGCTGAAGTTTTCTTCCAGGAACTTGAGATCCCTCTTCAACGAACTGTCTTCGGGAATATCGTCGACCATGTACGAGATGGAGTACAACCGGGAGATGCCGATGACCGAGATCACCGTGATCGCAGCAGTAGCAATGTAAATGTAGGCGCGATGGCGGTGCACCATCAGATCTACCAGCTTCACAAAGCCTGTGAGTAATTTGAAATCCAGGTGGCGTAAATGTACCGAGCTCGGTTCGGGCATCCATGAAAGCATGCCCGGTATCATCACCAGGGTGACTACGAATAAAGCGATGATATTGAGCCCGGCAACAATACCGAACTCACGAAGCACCATGATGTCGGTGGTGAGCAGGCAAAGAAAACCGATAGCTACCGTGAGATTGGTAAGGAACGTCGCCAGACCCATCTTCAACACGACAGCACGAATGGCTTCGGTCTTATTCTTACGTTTCACAAACTCCAGGTGATACTTATTCAGAAGATAGATGGCGTTTGTGATGCCTATCGTGACGATCACAGGCGGAATAAGGCCGCTGAGCAGACTGATCTTGTAACCAAGGATCGTGATCGTGCCCATCACCCAGATCACCATCACACCGATCATGATCATGGAGAAGATCACGGCGCGGACCGACCGGAAGAACAAGAGCATGATCAACCCGGTGACGATCGCCGAAAGATATAGGAACATCGACAGCTCGGCTTTCACCTGCGTGGCCATGACCGTTCTCACGAAAGGGAGCCCCGCGTAATGAAGCTCTATGCCGGTGTCTTTGACAAACGCATCCCCATATGCCTTAAGCTTATCGACTACTCCGATCCTCTTCGCGGAGTTTGCATACTCCCTTCGCACGGGAGCGATGAGTCTCGTGGCGCCGTTGGATATATTCGATAATTGATTGATCTGAAACTTCTGACCGTTGGCCACTTCGAGAAGGCTATCGAGCTCTGCCTGCGAAGAAAGGTTTTCAGGAAAAAGAGACGTCGGAACGAAACGTTTGTTCACCGTGTCTTTGAGAGCGATCTTGGCGAGCGGCAGTGAGAGCGCTTCCTGTATACCTTCGATAGAACGGATCTCGTTGCTGAGCTGGCGGAATCGCTGGAAGTTTTTCAGCTGATACAGCGCACTGTCTTTGAGTGCGATCGCGATCATGTTGCCGTCTTCGCCGAACTGGTCTTTGAACTCCTGGTAGAAGATCATTTCCGGATCGTCCAACGGCACGGTGCGCGGCAGCTCGTAGCTCATCTCGACCTTCGTGGCAAAATAGGCCATCAACACGGTAATCAGGCTTATCCCGAAAAAGAGATAAACCCGAAAGCGTATGATGCCGTCGGCTATTTTTTCCCACATAAGGGGGTAAAACTACTTATTTTCCGAAATTAACTTGAGGTGCTGGTTAAGTTCCGCAGGCGTGAGCTGGCCGCCTTCCCGGATCACAATACGATATCTGAAGGTCACGGACTCTCCCTTCTGGAGGACCAGGTTAAGTTTTGCTTTGCCTTCCGTGAATACTTCCTTACCAAGCGGATTCACGGCAAATAAACCATATCCACGGGCATGCCAGTACGAAGGGTGCTCTACGTTGTCCGGACTGTCGATGATCGCGACCGAGATATCTTTTCCATTGATCTTTCCATCGAGGACAACCCAGGTGGCTTTCTTACCCCACACCGCTTCGCCAATGACGCTTTCGCTGTTGCGATAGTTGCCGGTGACTTTAGAGATGTCGTTGGGGATCGCCTCGGCTGACACGGAACCGTCGGGTAAAACGAATCTGTCTTTTCCTTCGACGGGGAGCTCGAGCTCGCGGGCTACGCGGAGGCCGAGGAGGGCGTCTTTCTCATCTTTAAACGTTACTTCCGTAATGGCTTCCAGCTTCGTTGTACGGTCGATGATCAGGTCCTGACCCGCCGCGCTGAACTTCATCGCGGTGGTCTCGTTCAGAAGATCTGGTCCTTCGTTGGACCTCCAGGTGACCTTCGATGTAATCAGCGCGTATTTCTTTTTGGTGGAAGTCGCAACGCTCTTGAACACTTCAGTTCCATACCGGTTTCGCTTCTCCGGCGCAATGGCGGTGCTCATATTCCAGAAGTCGTGTCCGTTCACGGATTGATGTGCGAAAAACAAACCGATGTGGTGCGGATGATCCGTACGCTCTCCGGCTTTCTTCACATAAGGATACTCGCGCGTGATATGCGTTCCGGTTATAGTAGAAATCGGGTAGTATGCCGTTTTATATAATGAATCGAAATAAATGAATGATGAGATCAGCTTGCTGCCATAGTACACATCGATTTTCTTTTCCGATGGCTTTTCAGCAATTCTGAATTTCTGTGCATACACCACAACGGGCATGAATGCAATCAAATAGATTATCCGTCTCATATATTCCCTTTGTTAAATTCTTTCACGGCATAATCGCATGCCCGCGCCGTCATCGCCATATAAGTCAGCGAAGGATTTACACAATTCGACGAAGCCATAAATGATCCATCGGTGATAAACACATTCCTGCACTCGTGCATTTGATTGAATCCGTTCAACACCGACGTCTTCGGGTTGCGGCCCATCCTTGCAGATCCCATTTCGTGATTGGCGTTTCCGGGAAAAGAGATATCAGCGAAGGGCTTCACATTTTTATAACCGCACGATTCGAGTATCGCGGCGGCCGTTTCGGCAGAGTCCTTATGCATCGCCTTCTCGTTCTCACGAAAGCTTACGTCCATGTTCAATGTCGGCCTGCCGTATTTGTCTTGCACATCTTTATTAAGCGTGACACGGTTATCGGCGTAGGGCAGACATTCACCGAATGCTGTCAGATTGAGACCCCATGGGCCCGGCGTTGTTGAAGACTCTTTTAGATCCACACCGAGCTTCGCCCCATTGATAAGCCATCTCCATGGGCCTCTTGCGCCCGAGCCCTGGTATCCGAAGCCCCGAACATAATCGTTACGTTTCTCTTTGATATTCCTGAACCGCGGGATGTAGATGCCGGTCGGTCGCCGCCCGGAGTGATACTGATCATCGAAACCTTCCACGGTGGCGTTTGCGCCTGCACCTTTCGTGTGGTCCATGATGTTCCTGCCCACCTGGTCGCTGCCGTTGCCGAGTCCGTTCGGGTGCCGGTTGGATGCCGAGTTCAATAAAATGAACGACGTCGCGATGGTCGACGCATTCAGGAACACGATCTTTGCATAAACTTCCTCCACTTTATTTGTTTCCGAATCGACGAACTCCACACCCGTCGCTTTGCCAGTTTGCTCATCCACGAGCACACGGTTTACGATAGCGTGCGGACGAAGCTCGAAATTTCCTGTTGCAAAAGCAGCCGGTAGTGTGCTGGCATTCGTGCTGAAGTATGCTCCGTACGGACATCCGCGGGAACAAAGATTCCTGAACTGGCACTGACCTCTTCCCTTCACGGGTAGCGTCAGGTTGGCTGTGCGCCCGATGGTCACATGAAGATCGGAGAACTTGCCTTTCACTTTTTCCCGGAAATCTTTCTCGACACACGTCATCTCCATCGGAGGCTGAAACTTACTGTCGGGTAACTGGGGGATTCCTTCCGATTGCCCGCTGACTCCAATAAATTGTTCTACATAATCATACCACGGCTCGATGTCCTTGTAGCGTATCGGCCAATCGACACCATGTCCGTCTTTTGCATTTGCTTCGAAGTCGAGGTCGCTCCAGCGAAGACAAACCCGCGCCCATAGCAAAGACCTGCCGCCGACCGTATCGGCCCGTACCCAATCGAACCGTTTCTTTTCGGTGTATGGATTTTCGAGATCGTTGACGTAGAAATGCTTGTTGTCCTCGCCTATCGAATAATGACGGACCTGGATATGGTGTTTCGCGCGTTCTTCCGGCGTGAGCCGGCCGCGATGTTCGAATTCCCAGGGATTTAGTGTAGCTGTAGGGTAGTTCGGGTGAACCATTGGCCCACCACGTTCGAGCATCAGGACCTTCAGACCTTTCTCACATAATTCTTTCGCCGCCCATCCACCGGATATGCCGGAGCCGACGACTATTGCGTCATAAACTTTCTTCTGCATAGCCGAAGCTAAAAAGAAATTCCTTTAATCTTTCGATACAAAGACAGCGCATGCCTGTCGGTCAATCCCGAAATGAAATCAATCACTTCCCTGATCACCATATATGTATTCCCCTTGCTCTCCGCGATAGCGGTATGAGTCTCTTCCGGGAACAGCAATGCCAGATTCGTGTACTTCTTGGATGCATTCGGATTTGACAGCTCTACTCCTGCCGTAATGAACTCATGAAGTAACCCGGGTAAAACTTCGTGACCTGATGCTTCTATTTCAACCACGGTATGTGTCTTGTAAATACGGTCGACGGAAACCTTGTTGATCACTCCCAAAGCATCTTTAAACTTGCTGAGATCCGTAATGGCTTTATCGAATGATCCGTCAAGAATCCCTTTCTCGTTGTCCAGGAAAACTTCCGTCGAAGCCTCGATCAGCTCGCCAATAGTGAGCGCCCTCAGTACACCAAGCTTTTCATTGAGCCCCGACTTCTCCGACAACTTCTGGCGGTCGAGCTTCGGCCCGAGTATCGGCGCCAGGAGGTCCACGGTTTCCTTAAAGCTTATTAATCCCATGCGACAACCATCTTCCAGGTCGATGATGCTGTAGCAGATATCGTCCGCTGCTTCTACCAAAAACGCCAGGGGATGACGGCACCAGGTACCATCGCCGGAAGATACCAGCCCAAGATTTTCGGCTACGTCTTTGAATGCATCCCTTTCCGATTGAAAGTACCCGAACTTCCTTTGGCTTTTCCGTTTTTTGTCGCGGCCGGGAAATAATGAAGCGCAGGGATATTTTGTAAATGCTCCGAGGGTGGCATACGTCAAGCGAAGGCCGAATTGCTTCTTGTTGAGTATCCTGAAACCCTGGGCGTTGCCTTCGAAGCTTACGAGATCTTCGTACTCGGCTTTCGACACGCCGGGAGCTTTGTCTTTAAAATATTCGGAAAGGGCTGCCTCCCCCGCGTGACCGAAGGGTGGATTGCCGAGGTCGTGAGCTAACGAAGCAGCCGCGGTGATCGCGCCGATATCGAATGACGAGAAATTCTTAGTGAGATCGGCATGACGGTCCATAATGACTTCCCCGGCCCTCTTTCCAAGCGACCTGCCCACGCTCGACACTTCCAGACTGTGCGTAAGCCTGGTGTGAACGAAGTCGTGCTCGGGCAACGGATGCACCTGGGTCTTGTCTTGCAGCTTGCGGAACGGGTGTGAGAAAATGATCCTGTCGAAGTCCTGCTCGAAAGAGCTTCTCGACTGCTCGGCGCCGCCGGGCTTTTGATTCTGACGACGGGATGAGAGAAGTTGTGACCAGTTCAAAAACAGAGGATTAAAATTTCCTCACAAATTTAATCCTTCGCCGGGTCTTGCCTCAACAATAACACTAAAGTTCCATACAGCTCCGGCAGCTCTTTTTTGAACTGAACCGATCTCTCGAAAAAATTCTCCGTGGCTACTGCAAAAAACTCTTCTACGTTTGTCGCCGCATAATGACGAAGGAAGTGGTTTGTCCCGGTTTTGATCCGGTCGATCTCGATCTCCGCCTGTCCCATCACCCGGTTGAACGCCTCCTCATTGAAGATCTCGTACTCCTCACGCATGAGCTTGTGTTCGAAGTACAGTGCGTGTGCATATTCATGCATGAGCAGGTTCAATCCCTGGTCGCCGCGGTTGAACCCTTCTATGATGCCTGCCCACGAGAATACTATAGTTCGCCTCCCCGGATTCACTTCGCCCTTGTGGTTCTTGTTTGTAACGCGCGAACGGTAAAAGGCCGGGTAGAGCACGATGGTACTATAAAAATCGAAGCATTCCTCGGGTAAGTTGATGGATATGCGCACCGCGGCACCGCCCAACACTGCCTGAACCTCGGGAGTAAAGCGCATGTTGCCCCGCAGCTCGTAATCGAACGAGTTGAGGAATCGTTTCATTCTCAGGTCGAACTTACGTTTACGTCGAAAGGAGAGTCGCTTGTAAAAGGGATAGTAGTGAACCAGGTGCTTCCTCACGGCATCGGGCAACGGAAAGATCAGCCGGTTGAACTTTTTGAAATTTTCCACATAGGAGACCACCACCAGGAAACCCAGCAAGAAAATGAATCCGTAAAGAAAGTCCAGTTCTATAGGTCAGAGGGTCGCTAGCAAACTTTTGATGGAACACGCCTTATCCAGAACCGTTTTGATGTCGGCGATCCTGATCCTATCCTGCTTCATGCTATCGCGATGACGTATAGTTACAGTGTCGTTCTGCAATGTGTCGTGATCGATTGTCACGCAAAACGGTGTGCCTATAGCGTCCATACGGCGATAGCGCTTTCCAATGGTGTCCTTATCTTCGTAATAACAGCGGAAATCGAGTTTTAGGTCGTTCATGATGATCTCAGCCTTTTCGGGCAAGCCATCCTTCTTCACTAACGGAAGCACGGCTACTTTATTGGGCGCGAGCTGGGGCGGAATTGACAAAACAATCCTTGGCTCACCGTCGAGCAGTGTCTCTTCCTTGTATGAACGCGAAAGTGTTGCGAGGAACATCCGGTCCAGGCCGATCGATGTTTCGATCACATAAGGAATATAGCTCTGGTTCGACTCGGGATCGAAGTACTGGAGTTTCTTACCTGAAAATTTTTCATGGCTCTTCAGGTCGAAGTCTGTACGCGAGTGAATTCCTTCGAGCTCCTTGAAGCCCATGGGAAAATTGAACTGTATGTCGCACGCGGCATTTGCATAGTGCGCGAGATTGAGGTGGTCGTGGAAACGATAATGTTCCTGACCCAGGCCCAGGGCGTTGTGCCACTTCAACCGTTTCTCCTTCCAGTGCTCGTACCATTTCATTTCCTCTCCCGGCTTCACGAAGAACTGCATCTCCATTTGCTCGAACTCGCGCATCCGGAAAATGAACTGACGCGCGACGATCTCGTTACGGAAAGCCTTTCCGATCTGAGCAATACCGAAAGGTATTTTCATCCGCCCGGTCTTCTGCACGTTTAGGAAGTTCACGAAAATACCCTGTGCTGTTTCCGGTCTCAGATATATTTTGTTCGAGTCCTCAACGATGGAACCCATGTCGGTCGAGAACATCAGGTTGAATTGACGGACGTCGGTCCAGTTCTTTGTTCCCGACACCGGGTCTGATATTTCGAGGTCGTCTATCAGTTGCTTCATCGCCGCCATGTCGTTCTTGCTCATGGCGGCTTTCAATCGCTGGTTCGTATCCTCAATTCTCTCTTTGTACTTTTTTATCTGGGGGTTGGTCTCCAACGCCTTCTCCTTATCAAAAGTGTCCCCGAACTTCTTCGCTCCCTTTTCTAACTCCTTTTCAATCTTATCCTCCATCTTGCTGATCGCATCCTCCACAAGGACGTCGGCACGGTATCTTTTTTTCGAGTCCTTGTTGTCGATCATTGGATCGTTGAAAGCATCAACGTGACCCGAGGCTTTCCATACTGTGGGATGCATGAAAATGGCCGAATCGATACCCACGATGTTCTCATGGAGCTGGGTCATAAACTTCCACCAATACTCTTTTATGTTGTTCTTGAGCTCTACGCCGTTCTGACCATAGTCGTAAACCGCACTAAGTCCATCATAGATCTCGCTGGAGGGAAAAATGAATCCATACTCCTTACTGTGGGAGATCACTTTCTTCAAAAAATTGTCGTCCTGTTGGGCCATAAGAAGGCAAATATAATGTGCGAAGTGCGATGTGCAAGCACGTGTGCAGGGTGCGATGTGCAAGGTGCGAGGACTGCTCGACCCGGGACTTCATCACAATTCGCACATAGCACCTCGCACGATTAAGAAGGGATACTGATCGTAAACGTCGACCCTTCTCCAAGCTGGGATTTCAAAGTAATACTTCCACCAAGTTGTCCCAGGCTCTGCTTCACGATATACAGGCCCAGCCCCGAACCTTTCGATTTGTCGGAGGCCCTGTAGAACATGTTAAAGACCTTGTCGTGGTGTTCGGTGGGGATGCCCATGCCATTGTCGCACACCGAAAAATGAGTGCCTGGCTGGCCTGGTGTTACCGAGATACGGATGAACCGGTTTTCCTTGTTGCGATCGTGATACTTTATAGCGTTGTTCATCAGGTTGTTCATGACGATCTTCAGTCTCATGGCGTCGCTTGGCAGGAACGTGTCGGGCGGGACCTCGTTCCGGATGTCGATCGACTCGGCTCCGTCGAGGTGTTTCAGGTCCAAGGTGGTCTCGGCCACCAGTTGGTGCAGGTTTACAGGCTGACGGATCACTTCCATCCGTTCGTTGCGGGAGTAATCGATGATCTCGCGGATGAAGTCGTCCAGGTGATGGATGCGGCCCTTCATCATGGTGAGATAATTATCGATCTCCTTGCGGTCGTCTGTCTTCCGGGTAAGCTCGATCAGTCCCAGTAACGAGCTGAGCGGAGCCCGCAGGTCGTGCGAAGCGCTGTAGACAAACCGGTCGAGCTCGGCGTTGGCCTTCTGCAGCTGTTCGTTTTTTGCTTTTGTGATCTTCTCCGAGTGATGATGTATTCTCAGTGCATAGTAGAGAATGATCACGCAGATGATGAAAACAAAAATAAAGTTGAAAAACATATACATGTTCAAGTCCTTCGGAAAATAACCGAACGTACCGGTGAAAGAGATGATCAGTAGCGAAAGGGTGAACAGGACGGCTGCAATCGACAACAAACGATTGTGATATCCGAGGAGTACGAACGACGCGAGTGCGTTCGAGATGAAGAACAAGTCGACGGTGTGGCGTTTATCGTATAATGAAAAGTAGAAAACGATTGCGTCAACCATGATCAATTGGATGATCGTCGCCGCGGTATAGTATCCTAGTCGTGTGAGATAGAGTGCACCCAGGGATACTACGACTATTATCAAGTATGGCAGGTTTCCGGAATTGATGCCGTTTAACATGTCCATTAGAAAATAGAACGTGGCAATACAGATCGTCAGCAATTCGAGGTAGCCTAACAACAGGGCTCGGCGATACAGCGAATAATCCTCAATAAATTTCCCCGGTCCGAGGATCAGGTTACGTAAAAACGGTTTCATCAGGGCGTTAACTTCCAAAAATTAGATTTTAATATAATCCATCCAAACGCCGCCGGGTTTTTATCTAATTTGTGGCCCCGGCAGCGGGTAGCGCATGAGCATTTCGTACAACAAGATCGCCCTCGGTATCGCGTTCTCGCCAACGGCAGAGGCGATGTTGCTGGAGATGGCCCGCCTGGTGAAACTGTTCCATGCCGAAGTGTTGCTCATACATGTCGGCAGCCGCACCACCGAAAATGAGACCAGGCTAAACGAGATGATCGGCCGGTGCAACATACCTCCCGGCAATCTCACAGTGATCTGGGAATCAGGCGATCCCGCGAAAGTAATACTCGAATCGTGCAAGAAACATCACGTCGACCTGTTGATGACGGGCGCGTTGAAAAAAGAAAATCTCGTTCAGTACTATGTCGGTACGATCGCACGAAAGGTGCTTCGAAAGGCCGGATGTTCCGTGCTCACAGTAGTCAACCCATCGAGAGACCTCAAGCCATACAAGAATGTGGTCGTTAGCGCAGAAGACAGCAGTTACATCAAGGAAGCCATATCGACAGCATGCCAGTTTGTGCCGAGAGATATCGGTGCATGGGTCCACATCGTCCGCGAGCTGAAACTCTACGGGCTTACGATGGCCGCCAGCGATCAATACACAGAAGAGGAATACGATGATGTCCGCCAAGGACTCGTGAAGCAGGAGATCCAGAAAGTTGAAGAGATCATGGCGCGCATTCCGCACGAAGGCATCAGGGTCAACATCAAAACCGTGTCAGGCAAATCCGGGTTCGAGCTTCCGCGTTTTGCCGAACGAAAGAATGCAGACCTGCTGGTGGTCGGCGCTCCTCCCAGAAGATTTTCATTTTTCGACCGCGTGTTCCCTCACGATATCGAATACGTCCTCGCCGACCTTCCTTGCAACCTGTTAATGGTGCAGCCAAGCAAATACAAAGTTTCTTCGAGAAAGGAGGCAAGCAATGGGTAGCCTGACTCACGGAGCCGTTGTTCATTTGCTCATCCAACTGAGTGTCATGCTCCTGATGGGACGGGCATTCGCCGAGATCGCCCGGCGACTCAAGCAACCGGCCGTTGTGGGCGAGATCATCGCCGGTATCATTCTCGGTCCCACCGTCATGGGGATGCTCCAGCCAGAATGGTTCACCTCGCTGTTTCCTCCCGGAGCGCAGTCGGGTATTGTACTTGCCGGAATGGTGCAGGTGGCTGTCGTCTTGCTGCTATTCATCGGCGGCCTCGAGGTCGATCTTCACGTGGTGTGGCAACAGGGAAAACAGGCGCTCATCACAAGCTTGTTCGGACTCGTCATACCTTTTGGCTTCGGCTTCGTGTTTCCGTATTTCTTCCCTGAATTCTTCGGCATTGCCGAAAACAAGTCAGTGTTCATCTTCGCCTTGTTCATGGGGACAGCCATGGCGATCACCGCGCTACCCGTGATCGTCAGGATACTGATGGACATCAACCTGTTCAAATCGAGAATGGGTCTGCTCGTGGTTTCATCCGCTATGATCGACGACACGGTGGGGTGGCTCATCTTTTCCATGATACTCGGAATGATCGGCGCAGGCGGCGATAAGATGCCGCTGATCCAGACCATCATCCTCACACTGACGTTCACGGCGGTAATGCTCACGGTGGGCCGCGGTGTCATCAACCGCATCCTTCCCTGGATGAACAAAAATCTTGCGTGGCCCGGCGGAATTCTCTCGGTAACACTGGCACTTTGCTTTCTCGGCGCGTCGTTCACAGAATACATCGGGATACACGCTGTGTTCGGAGCTTTCATCATCGGCGTATCGGTAGGCGATTCGGAGCACTTCTCGGAACGTGCGAAGGAGATCGTTCACCAGTTCATCAACAACATCTTCGCGCCGCTGTTCTTCGTGTCGATCGGCTTGCGGGTGAACTTCTTTGCCAACTTCGACCCCGTACTTACACTTATAATTATTGTGATCGCGTTCGCCGGCAAGGTCATCGGCAGCGGCCTTGGTACCCGGCTGGGTGGATTCACGTGGCGCGAGTCGCTCGCCGCCGGCTTCGGTATGAATGCCAGGGGAGCCATGGAGATCATTCTCGGCCTGGTTGCTCTCGAGAACGGCCTCATCAACGAAAAAGTCTTCGTTTCACTGGTCATCATGGCGCTCGTAACCAGTATGAGCTCCGGACCGCTGATGAAGAAGGTCCTGAATATGAAATCTTAAGGCTGGTTCACCGACTCCATTCCCGCGTTCACCTACGCCCCTCCCAACCCTGCCTTTCTTGTATGGCCTGACTGGGTAAACCCGCGTTTCTTTACTTAAAAATAACACGTCATGGAACCGTACAACAAGAATCAGGAGGCTAAGCCGGAAAACAAGGATAAGGATAAGGAGACCAAAGTTCGCGGTCAGGAACAGTGGACGAAAGGCCGTGTCTGGGCTGGCCTTATCGTGATCGCCATCGGCGCTATTTGGATTGCCCGTGAGGCAGGGGCCGACATTCCCCGGTGGATCACGTCGGGCCCGATGCTGCTCATAGCCTTCGGTGTGTTCATCGGTGTACGTCATAACTTCCGCAACTGGTTTTGGCTGATTCCCGTAGGTATTGGCCTGGCCCTGGTCGTTGACCGGATCTACTGGGAGATCAATATCAGGCCTTACATTTTTCCCGCTGTGGTGATCGCCATCGGTGTGTTCATGATCTTGAGACCAAGAAAAAGAGATAGCGGTCCGTGGATCGACTGGCAGAAGGCGAATATAGAAGCAAACAACGCCTCCGTTTCAGGTGAGCAAGACACCATCGATGCCGTAGCGATCTTCGGCAGCACAAAAAAGAATATCCTGTCGAAAAACTTCCGCGGTGGCGAGGTGGTGAACTTCTTCGGAGGCACCGAGCTCAACCTTTCCCAGGCCGACATACACGGACCCATCATGCTCGAGCTGACGCAGGTCTTCGGTGGCGCCAAGCTGATCGTACCGGCAAACTGGAGAATTCAATCGGAGCTTGTATCTGTGTTCGGCGGTGTCGACGACAAACGCATGATCCAACCGAACATCGATCCTACCAAGGTACTTGTGCTCAAGGGCACTAATGTCTTCGGCGGACTCGAGATCAAAAGTTTCTAGGACTGATCCAACAAAAAATCAAAGCCATGAACTGGTACATTGCAAAGATCGTGTTCAGAATATGCAGCGAAGGATCGATACGTCCACAATTCGATGAACACATTCGCCTGATATCGGCTGATAATTTTGACGAAGCTTTTCTGAAGGCCCGCATTCTGGGGATAAGTGAAGAAGATGCTTTCCTGAACAATCGCAACAAGCCGGTGAAATGGGAGTTCATCAACGTCGCGGAGCTGTATGCGATCAATGAGCTGAAGGATGGATCGGAGATATACTCCTCGATAACAGAAAAAGAAGAAGCAAGCAATTACATCCATACCATTCATCAGCGTGCTATCTTCATGCAAACACAAAAAGTAAATAGTTAAAAACTAAAAGTTAATAGTTGACCCCAAAAACTTTTCACTATTAACTTTTAACTTTTAGTTTTCAAATGAGTTTCGCTAATAGGTTCAAAAGTCCGTATATCAAGTTCGCCTTCTGGTGGGCCTTCTGGACACTCGTCGGCACGATACTGGTCAGGCAGTTTCAATACAGCTGGGCGGTTTCGTTTGCCGACGCTGCCGTTACTCAACTCGACTGGACCGTTGCAGGTTACGTGCTGAACTCCATGCTCCGTTATTATCGGCCGAGCTCCAGGAACATTCTCAACCTGCTCGTCTTCAGCCTCGCCCTTGCGGGATTGTTCACCTTCCTGGTGCTTCCTTACTTTCTTCCTAAAGCCGTCGCGTACATCGGCGGTCCGGCCGATTACAGCTCGTTCCTGGACGGATCGTTGTTTGTGCGTTTCGTCATGTCGTGGATGCAGCTCTTGTTTGTGGCGGCGATCAGTTGGATGTGGTACTTCATCGAGGAGCAGCAACAGAATCTGAAGATGAAGGGCGACACCGAACGTCTGGCGCGTGAGGCCGAGTTGTCACAGCTTCGTCAGCAGCTACAACCTCATTTTCTTTTCAACAGTCTGAATTCCATAAACGCGCTGGTGGTTGCACAACCGGAGCTTGCGCGCAAGATGATCCAGCAGCTGTCGGATTTCCTTCGTGGTACCATCAAGAAGGACGATCGCCAGCTCGTAACCCTGGAAGAAGATATTCATCAGCTTTCGTTATACCTGGATATCGAGAAGGTAAGGTTCGGCTATCGCCTGAGGTCGGAGATCAGATCCGACGAGGAGTCGAACGCATGCAAGCTGCCGCCGTTGCTTTTGCAGCCCATCGTGGAGAACGCGATCAAGTACGGACTATACGATACCATCGGAGAGATAACGATCTCCATCGAAGCTTCGGTGGAAGACAAGCACCTGGTGATCCGGGTCAGCAACCCATTCGACCCCGCGACGTCGCAACCCAAGGGAACAGGCTTTGGTCTGAATTCTATCGGCCGCAGGCTGTACCTTATTTACTTTAACAATAACCTCCTGCAGACTTCGGCGGAGGACTCGATATTTACCACCACGATCAAAATCCCACAGATATGATAAAGGTCATACTCGTCGACGATGAGCCGCTGGCCCGTAGTATGGTCAGAGAATATTTGCAGACGTACGTTGATATCACCATAGTACAAGAGTGCAACGATGGCTTCGAAGGTGTGAAGGCAATCGGTCAGCACAAGCCAGACCTCATCTTTCTCGATATACAGATGCCCAAGATCAACGGCTTCGAAATGCTGGAGCTGATCGACAATCCTCCTTCGGTCATTTTCACCACGGCGTTCGATGAATATGCCATCAAGGCTTTCGAAGCGCATGCGGTCGATTATCTGCTGAAGCCATTTGCGAAAGAGCGCTTCGATAAAGCCATACAGAAGTGGCTGACGGCGAGGCAGACTTCCGCGCCTGCTCCTCCTCCACCCGCGTTGATGGAAAGTGCCTCGCAGCCCGAGGAAAAGAATCGTATCGTGGTAAAGAAAGGAAGCAATATTGTGATCCTGCCTGTGCATACGATCCACTACCTGGAAGCTTTCGACGACTACGTAAAGATCCACACCAAAGACGGGTTCTATCTGAAAAAGAAGACCATGAGCTACTTCGAGCAGACACTCGACGCGAAAGAGTTTGTAAGGATACACCGGTCGTATCTTTTAAATCTGCAGGAGCTCACGAGGATCGAACCGCTCGAGAAAGACAATCACGTGGCGTTGCTGAAAAGCGGCGTGAGAATACCACTCAGTCAGAGCGGGTATACGAAGCTGAAGGAAGTGCTGGGGATCTGACTATGAAATGCAAGACCCCGGCCCTGGCTATGGAACAACGCGACATCATCTGGTTCGCCGGGGCCCCCAGGAAATCAAGGTGGAGAAGATCCTATGAAATACCTCTCAGTTGACAATGCCCTTTGAAACTCGCTCGCACTTTATTTCCGGGGGCCCCCAGGAAATCTAAGATGGAGAAGACCCTATGAAATACCTCTCAGTTGAGAATGCCCTTTGAAACTCGCTCGCACTTTGATTTCCGGGGCCCCCAGGAAATCAAGGTGGAGAAGGCCCTATGAAATACCTCTCAGTTGACAATGCCCTTTGAAACTCGCTCGCACTTTGATTTCCGGGGTCCCAGGAAATCAAGGTGGAGAAGACCCTATGAAATACCTCTCAGTTGACAATGCCCTTTGAAACTCGCTCGCACTTTGATTTCCGGGGGGTCCCACCGTCTTCGTAGGCAGACTGGCACTTCGTAGCCGGGGGTGGGAACGCCTTTTCATAGAAAGACTTCATCGAGCCACACTCCTCCACTAAGCCTTTTTATCGAACGGCTCATTGAATTGCCTCGCTTAAATAATCATTCAACGGCTTGATGAGCTTACATCCCTCCACGACCTTTTTCCTAAAATTCTTATTCATCACCTCGCTGTCTTTGAACACGTGCGACACCACGAAGCTTTTGTTCTTCAAAAGGTCGATGTGCGGATGATCCTTTGCATAACCTTTGGGCATGGTCTTAAGCTTGTCGTTATCATCCAGTCCCTTGTAGTATGACTTGAACTTTTTGTTGTGGAGGACCTTTAGAAGCTTATCGGCATTGTAGTCTATCTCCTGCCGCACTTTCGCAAGCTGCTCGGGGCTGGGCATATACAGGCCGCCGGCGATGAAGCTTTTATCGCCCGGCTGGACATGCAGGTAAAATCCAGGTTCGAACTCCATCTTTCCATGCGGTGAAAAGCCGGCTCCCATGTTCGTTTTGTAAGGGCTTTTGTCTTTGCTGAACCGCACGTCGCGATAGATACGGAATGCAGCTTTACGGGGATTCAGGGTCGCGAGGCCCTCGTCGATCTTGACGAGATCTTTGTGAAAGGCTTCGAGAAAATCGTCGAAGGAATTTTTCGCCAGGAGGTATTTGTCTTTGTTCTTTTCAAACCAGTCCCGGTTGTTGTTCTTGCCGACGGCTCTTAGAAATTTCAGTATGTGTTCCATAAAAAAATAGGTTAAAACCTAAAAGTCATAGTGAAAATCATAGTGAAAAGTTAAATCCATCCTAACCGTCTTTCAACTTTTAGTTTCTAACTATTAACTTTTAACTCTTTCTTAAAGGTATTCAACAACTGACTCCAGCCCAATACCCCGGGAAGCTTTGACAAGAATTGTGGAATCTTTGACAGGATTTCTTTTGAGCTCCTCTATCAGTTGCTCTTTCTTTTCAAAATGTTTCGCAAAGCCGATCTCCCCAAGTGCTGCCTTAAAGAGCGTTCCGCACAGGTAGACACACGTGAAATCCTTCGTCTTGATAAGCTTTCCGATCTCGCGATGTTCTTTTTCCGCTTCACCATCGAGCTCAAACATGTCGCCGATGATCAGCACTTTGTTCGATGCCTTCATCGACGCGATATTTTCGATAGCGGCCGACATGGAGCTCGGATTGGCATTGTAGGCATCGAGGATAATAGTATTCGTTCCTTTCTTCATTACCTGCGACCGCATATTCGAAGGCGAGTAGGAGGCGACTGCTGTGTTTGCTTTCACGGCATCGACACCGAAGAATTTACCGATACATAGCGCTGCCGCTACATTTTCGAAATTATATGCACCCGTCAGCTGCGTTTGTACATAGTCGCCGTTTTCGGCTTCCACCATGAGAAACGGATCGCTCGAGATCAGGGAACAACGGGAGTAATCGCCTGCCGAAGGATACCATACCACAGACTTGAATTTTTTCGCGATGCCCGTAAGCAACTCGTTCTGTGAATTGACGAACGTGGTGCCGCCGGCCTTTTGCAAGTGATCGTACAACTCCGATTTGGCTCTCACGATATTCCCGAATCCGCCGAATGTTCCGATGTGTGCCTTGCCGATGTTGGTTATAAATCCATGGGTCGGGTTGGCGATGCTGCACAGGTCTGCGATCTCACCAACGTGATTGGCGCCCATTTCAACAACGGCTATCTCGATACCAGGTCCGATGGAAAGGATGGTGAGCGGAACGCCGATGTGGTTATTCAAATTTCCCCTGGTCGCGTGGGTCTTGAGTTTTTGCGAGAGCACGGCGCTCACCAGTTCCTTACTCGTGGTTTTTCCGTTCGACCCGGTCAGTGCAATGACCGGTATTTTTAACTGCGCCCTGTGGTAACGGGCCAGGTCTTGTAAAGCGTTCAGCCCATTATCGACGAGCAGACATTTTTCGTTTACGACAAACTCTTTTTCATCGACCACGGCATAAGAGGCGCCTTTCTTTAAAGCTTCCTCAGCGAACTCATTCGCGTTGAATTTCGGGCCCTTTAATGCAAAAAATACCGAATCCGGGGTGATCGCCCGGGTGTCGGTTGATATACCGGTGGAAGAAAGAAAATATTGATATAGGTCTTCGATCCTCATTATCTTGTGCCAAGATAAGAGTATGCCACAGGCGAACGTTATTAGGGAGGTAAGTATTTTTATGTCACGCGGTCTGATCGTCCTGCTCTTATTTTTTCCAATTACTGCGTTCGCACAGTTTACATATGCGATCGATCAAAGCATACCGGTTGAAGTGAATGACCGGGATCTCGCAATGCCCTGGGCCGGCGGATTAAACTCTGCGCAAGTCAACACGATGGACTTCGATGGAGACGGAAAACAAGATGTCGTTGTTTTCGACAGGGCAGCCGACAAGCTTATGCTTTATCGTAACACCGGCGCCGGCTACGAATGCACTCCGGACTACGAAGCGCTTTTTCCTCCATCGGTCAGCCAGTGGATGCTGCTCCGCGATTTCAATTGCGACGGAAAGAAAGACCTGTTCACAAGCGACCCCTTCGGTATATCGGTGTTTGTGAATACGACAAAAACAGGTCAGGCACTCTCATGGCGTCCGTTCAACCCGGGACGCCCTTTGCTCACGAAAGGGTTCAACGGCAACATTAATCTTAAGATCAACGATGTTGATATTCCCGCAATCGACGATGTGGACAACGACGGCGATCTCGATATACTGAGCATGCGTTTTGTCGGCATTGGCACGGTAGAGTGGCACAAGAACATGAGTATGGAGAAGACCGGCGCGTGTGATTCCCTTCAGCTAGAAAGAGTGACGCAAAGCTATGGCGGCGTACAAGAGTGTTTCTGCGGCGTGTTCACATTCGGAGGCCAGCCCTGCCCTACCGACGGCGGCAGGATCGAGCACGTAGGTGGTAAAGCGCTGCTGAGTATCGATATCGACGCGGATGGCGACCGTGAGCTTCTGTATTCGGAAGAGACTTGTTCACCGCTCTTCATGTTTCGGAACGACGGCGATAAAAACAATCCTTCGTTTAATTCTTCGCAGTTGTTCCCCACCACAACTCCGGCATTATTCCCGTTATTCCCTGCTGCATTCTTCGAGGACGTCGACTTTGATGGACTGAAAGACCTGGTGGTATCGCCTAACCTGTATTCGAGACAGTACACAAACATTATCGTAAAGAACTCAGTATGGTTTTATAAGAACACGGGCACGGCGCAAACTCCTGCGTTCACTTTTTCTAAGGACAATTTTTTGCAAGAAGATATGATCGACGTCGGGGATTATTCGACACCGGCGTTGTTCGATGCCGATAACGACGGCGACGAAGACCTGTTTGTTGGCGTGTATGCCAATGAATCCTTTCGCGGATCGGTGTACCTGTTCGAAAACATCGGTACCTCCACGGCGCCCGCCTTCCATTTGAGAGATGAGGACTACGGCGGACTATCCGTTATGCTTACCTATAACATCAAGCTTCAGTTCGCCGACGTCAATGCCGACGCAAAACCTGACTTCGTCTTCACGGCCACGTCGCTGCAAGATGGGACCACACAACTCTACTACGTTCCGAACACGGGTCAGACCGGGTTGACTTTAAACTTCAACCAACTTAAAACGACAGCTTTCCGCCTCGGTCAACCCGAAAACCTTCGCGTGGCCGACGTTAACAGCGACGGCATACCGGATATCCTGATCGGCAAGGCAACCGGGGCGCTTCAATACTGGGAGAACCGCGTCGACAACGGATTGTTCAACAGCATGGACCTTAAAGACGGGACCTACCTCGGCTTGGGCAACAGTACGTCGCGGCAGAACCCGGCGGTTTTTATTGCAGACCTCGATGCCGACGGCCTGGACGATCTGCTGATGGCCGACCAGACCGGGAAGTTCAGTCTCTACGGTGACTTTCGTTCGTTCGACCCGGACCTCGCGCAACCTGCCAGTGACGTGGTGTACAACGGCCTGACGAAAGACTACGGACCGGGCAACTTCGGAGGACGGATATATCCGGCTGTCGGAAATTTATTCAATTCGAACAAACCGGCTATCGTCCTGGGCAACACCCTCGGCGGGCTGTATGTGCTTCGCAACGACAGCGATGTGGCTCTTCCCGAAGAGCCCGTGGTTGGTATAGGCCCGAGTCCCCTGAAGCGTGACGAGGAGCTTCTCATCCGGTCCGACAGAAACACGCGGGTGCAGATCTTCTCGCTGCTGGGACAAAAGATGAGCGAACAGGTCACTATTCCTGCGAACCAGAATTATCCCCTGGCTCTGAAAGAAATGGCCGCTGGGATGTATGTGGCGCGGTTCACATTTTCCGGAAAGAATGTTTCTGTAAAATTCGTTCTGAGAGACGCTCGTTAATTGCACTTCAACATTGTCGGGATCAGTTTGTCGGGGTACTTTTGCCGTCCCGCCAAAATTGCGTTAAACAAAGAGGAAAGGTTTAATTTGGCGGGATGAAAAAATTCGGGATAATCTTCGACATGGATGGCGTGATCGTCGACAGCAATCCATATCATAAAATTGCGTTGAAAGAATTCTGCAGCGGGCACGGTCACGAGCTGTCGGACGAGCAGCTTCTCAAAAGAATTTACGGAAGAACCAATCGCGAATGGCTGACGAATCTTTTCGGCACCCTCCCGGAGGATCAATTACTTGAGTACACGGACGAAAAGGAGACGTTGTTTCGCAAGCTGTTCAACGACGACATCAAGCCGGTAAAAGGACTGGTAAAATTCCTGGACATGCTGGATGCGAACAAAATATTGAGGGCCATCGGGACGTCGGCTCCGAGAAGCAATGTCGACTTTACGCTTAGCAGAACGAACCTCACAAATTATTTCCCGACGATCCTTAACGACACTTTTGTAACACACAGCAAGCCGCACCCGGAGATCTATCTGAAGTCTGCGGAAGCATTGGGATTGCCGAACAGACAGTGCATCGTGATCGAAGATTCGTTGTCCGGCGTTGAAGCGGGGGAGAAAGCCGGTTCGAAGGTGGTTGGTATTACCACGACACATACGCGCGAAGAGTTGGCGCACTGTGCGTTGGTTATTGACGATTTTGAAGGATTGACGCTGGAGATGCTGGAGAAGCTGCTCTGAAGACGGCCGTCAAAACGAACATGAGATATCATCACACCATCTTATGCTCATAGGCGAACTTGATCAGCCCCACTAACGACGTCGTCTTCGTTTTGCGAAAAATATTCTTCCTGTGTGTCTCTACCGTCCTCTCACTGATAAACAACTTATCCGCAATCTCTTTATTCGAAAACTCCTTCGAAATCAGTCTCAACACATCCAGCTCACGTTCCGTCAACAGGTCCGGCTCGTCCTTCGGCTTGTTCATCTCATCCATCAGCAGCCTCGTCACTTCCGGGCTCACGTACGGCAATCCCTGCGCAACGTGTCGTATCGCGGCCTTCAGCTCCGAATGCTGAATGTTCTTCAAAAGATATCCCTCCGCACCTTCCTTCAGCACCGATTTGATGATATGTCCTTCATCATGCATGCTTAGCACAATGATCTTTACCTGCGGGTAAAGCCGGCGCACCTGCCTGACGAAATCAATACCCGAAATGCCGGGCAACGTGAAATCAGTGAGCAAAATGTGGGGCTGCTGGCTCTTCAAAAATTCCAGTACCTCCTCGCCGCTACGCAACGATGCCAACACGTGGAACTCGGGTTCCTGCTGCAGCAACGACTCCAGCCCATCGAGAACGATGTGATGATCATCAACCAATAAAACCTTTATGCGTCTTTCCGACATAAAGGTTAAAGTTAGCCTGTCGAGGTTGTTCCAGGAAGAGATCAAGGGAGAAATTCCAGAGGTATGTCGTTCGGAGCATAAGCCTTCGGAATACGACCCAGGCGCGTCACAACGACGATCGCTGCCAATATCGTCGCAAGAATCGTCCCGTCGACCGCTGGGGTAACCAATGTGAAGCCTAGATACCCGATGGTAAGGGCAGCCGAAAACCCGATAGCCATAGCCAAACACAACCAGATCAATAGCGAAGCCGTTCCGTTCCCCGAATGAAAATTTGCCTTGCTCTTGTCCTTCAGATGAAAGTGAAGAACACGAACGAAAGTGGTGTATGCGCGCGACCGGTCTTCCACGGTTTTCTCCGAAGTGTAGTAAGTGTTTGTGATGACGACGGGTTTGCCACCCTCCGGATGCAGCCGGGTGCGAAAGAGCTTTGCGCTTGATCTGTTCAACACCACCTGATTGATACCCGCATACGGGATCACAGTTTCCTGCTTCCCCTGTTTCATGATCAGGTTGTATTCGTTGAGATAGATCGTTGTCGGCATTTCAGCCGACGAGCTCCTGAAAGTGTACTCCACGGGTTGTCTGTTTGTGCGAGGTGCGGAGTGCGAGGTGCGGTGAACTGAACCTCATCGCACATCGCACCCCGCACATCGCACATTTGTTTACACAAATCAACCTCCGTTAACTTCCACCTAAAATACCAGTCGTGAGGTATTTTGTACTCCGTACCAGTACTGATAGGTATGTGTTTACGCAGCCTGTGCGGCCAATCCGGGCACGGTGATCACCACCGTCGTCCCTTTTCTTCCCTGCAGGGTATCGATATCGATGTGCCCATGGATCATGGACAGTCGCGACTGGATATTCTTCCATCCGTTCCCCGGGGACATCATCAGGGCCGACATATCGAAACCGTTCCCATTGTCTTCGATCGTGATCACCAGCTCCTGCAGATGTTGGATCAGCTGGACATTGATGTCGGAGCAACCGCTGTACTTGAGCACATTGTTGATCCACTCCTGGCATATCCTGTACAGGGCCACTTTCTTGTCTGTTTCGTGAATGGGTTCGACATCGAAAGCTCCGATCTTGATCCTGATCTTTTCCGTATGATTCACGCGTGTGGCGAGCTCTTCCAGCGCTTCGACGAGGCCGTTCTTTATCAACACCTGCGGCATGAGGTTGAAGGCGATGTTGCGTATCTCCGAATTCATTTCATTCAAAACTTCTACCGCCTGGTCGAGGGATCGTCGTTCGACCTGTTCTTTTGAAAGATTGAGTCGTACGGCGGATATCAGCTGACCAAGGCCATCGTGAAGGTCGGCGGCAAAACGCCTGCGCTCAGCCTCTTGTGACGTGATGACGGCAGCCAGCTGTACTTCGCGAAGGCTGGCTTTCGTCTGCTCCAGCTCGGCCTTCTGTTTCAATGCCATTCGGTTCTTCACCATGTATCCAAACGCGACAAGCGCTGTGACAAGGAGAAACAGCGTTCCAACCAATGCCTGGTTGCGTTCGAGCCTCGAGTCTTTCAGGTCATTCTCCTGTCGCAGGAACCGTATCTCGCTTTCCTTTTTCTCGGTCTCATATTTTGTTTGAAGCTCGGCGATGGCCTTCGTCTTTTCATCTTTAAACAAAGTATCCTTCAGGACGTCGTAGGCCCTGAACTCATCCAAAGCCCGGGAAAGATTATTCTCTGCCTCATAGATCTGCGAGAGCTCCTGGTGTGCTTCCAGTAGTTGCTGCTTTGCATTGATCCGTGTTGCGATCTCCAATGCCCTGTTTACATTTATTTTCGCTTCGCTGAAATTCCTTTCACCGCGGTACACGCTGCCCAGGAATCTTAAAGCAAATGAAAGATCCTTCTTGTTGTCATATTTCTCGTGCAGGGCTATTGCTCTCGATAAGACTTCCTTCGATTCTTTCTTCATGCCAAGCTTATCGTACGCCATTCCGGCGTTGCCTAACGTGGTGGGCAGGAACTGTTGGATATTCAATGCTTCGAATGCTTTCGATGCCTCCAGCGAATAGTACAACGAGCTGTCGTACATGGGCACATAGAAATAAGAAGAACCGAGGTTGGCGTAACACGCCGCGACACCGAATTTATTTCCGAGCTGCAGATAGATATTCATCGCGCGGCGATAATACGATGCGGCTTCTTTGAAGTCTTTCCGTTCTTTAAATACGATCCCGATGTTGGAGTACATCATCGCGATCTTTGATTTCTCGTTTGCCCTTTCGTAGATCCGTAAGGCGCGGAAATAATAGTCGAGTGCTTCGGTAAAATCTCCTATCCCGTCCTGGACGATGCCGAGATTATTAAGGGTATTGGCAGTTTTGATGTCGTCGCCGATCTTGTTCCGCAGCTCGAGCGCCGGTCCCAGGTACGACAGCGCGTCGGTGTAGTCGCCCTGTGCCTCGTAGGTCACACCGATGTTGTGGAGTGCCTCGACCTCCAGGGTGTCGATCTCCGCCTGGCGGGCGAGGTCGAGGGCCTCTATGCCATATTGGCGGGCCGTGTCGGCATTCACAAACCGGTATTCCCAGCAGAGCTCGATCATAGTGCTGATCCTGGCGATCCCTTTAGCGCCGGTAAGCGCTTGCTTGAGGCTGTCGATACTGTTGTGCTGGGCCCAGGCGGATTGAAAAGCGGTGAATACGACGAAAAAACAGACAATTCTCTTCATCATAGGGTGGGGATGATATTTTCGGCCAATCATTGAAATTTATGCACTCTTTGCCGATATTTGCAGTCCCATTTTCAAAATGGGACTAAATTTTTGATCGGATATGGCCAGAGTTTGTCAAATCACAGGAAAGCGCCCGCAGGTTGGGAATAAGGTGTCGCACGCCAACAACAAGACCAAGCGCAGATTCTACCCTAATCTCCAGACGAAGCGTTTCTTCATCCCGGAGGAGAACAAGTGGATCACACTGAAAGTGTGTACGAAAGCCATCAAGACCATCAATGCAAAGGGCATTACCCTGGTGTTGAAGGAGGCTCGTGCAAAAGGCACATTGACACTTTAATCTTTTAAAGAAAAGGAATCATGGCAAGAAATAAGAATCGCATACAGGTAATACTTGAGTGCACAGAGCATAAGGCTACCGGTCAGGCCGGCATGAGCCGTTACATCACAACCAAGAACAGGAAGAACACGACGGAGCGCCTGGAGCTGAAGAAGTACAATCCGGTTTTGAAGAAATACACTTTACACAAAGAAATTAAGTAATCATGGCAAAGAAAGTTGTTGCGTCACTCAAGAAAACTGATGGTAAGAACTACGCAAAGGTTATTCGCGCGGTGAAATCTGAAAAGACCGGCGCATATACCTTCCGTGAAGAAATTGTCCCTGCCGAGCTGGTTAAGGAAACACTGGCCAAGAAGTAATATCCCCTAGTAATATCCCTTAGGGGGTTGGTTTAAAATCTGAGAGAGTCCCCGCGTGGGACTTTTTTATTTACTTTACTTTATCAGGAAAGAAAATGTTCGGACTGTTCTCCAAGGAAAAGAAACAATCGCTCGACCAGGGTCTTGAGAAATCCAAGGAAGGATTTTTCACACGGCTCTCGAAGGCGGTTGCCGGTAAGTCGAAGGTCGACGATGAAGTCCTCGACAACCTTGAAGAGATCCTTGTAAGCTCCGACGTCGGTATTGAAACCACGCTTAAGATCATCGGACGTATCCAGGAGCGCGTAGCCCGCGACAAATACCTGACCGCAGGCGAGCTCGACCGGTTACTCAAAGAAGAAATTGCCGCTTTACTGTCGGAAAACAAGACCACCGACATACCCGACTTCGAAACACCCGCCGACAAGAAGCCTTACGTGATGCTCGTCGTCGGTGTGAACGGCGTGGGCAAGACCACCACCATCGGTAAGCTATCGGCACAGTTCAAGAAGTCGGGCAAGAAGGTGATCTTAGGCGCTGCCGACACCTTTCGCGCCGCGGCCGTAGACCAGCTGAAGCTCTGGGGTGAGCGCGTCGGCGTTCCTGTGATCGCCAAGGGCATGAACACCGATCCCTCGGCCGTCGCATTTGAAACCGTGAAGGCCGGCATCGAAACCCAGGCCGACGTTATTATCATCGACACCGCCGGCCGCCTGCACACGAAAGTTAACCTGATGGAAGAGCTCTCGAAGATCCGCAGAGTCATCCAGAAAGTCATCCCCGACGCACCGCACGATGTGCTCCTGGTGCTTGACGGAAGCACCGGTCAGAATGCCGTCGTCCAGGCAAGAGAGTTCACAAAAGCCACTGCTGTTACCTGCCTGGCCATAACCAAGCTGGATGGAACGGCAAAAGGCGGCGTGGTGATCGGCATCTCGGATGAATTCAGGATTCCGGTAAAGTATATCGGGATCGGCGAGAAGATCGATGATCTGCAGGTGTTCAATAAAATGGAGTTCGTGGACAGCCTTTTCAAAAAGATTTAGGACGCTTGTCCTCTCTTACCGGGATCCTTATAAACAGCTGGTAGTTCAAACCATACCAGGCCGTCTTGAACGTTTTCCCATAGCCCGGCACTTCGTACGATACCAGGTCCAACTGATCTTTTCCTTTCATCCGGAATTTTATCCGCATGGTAGCGCCCAGCCACACAAACTTCCAGAGTCTGACACGCAAACCGGTCGTCAGCTCCTTCCAGTTTGCACTCGGGCTTGCGTTCGCGGCGTTGATGGTTATCGGACCGAAAGCCGGATCGTTAAAGGAATAATCCGAGTAATCGGTGTAGTTCGCATGCCCATGTCGTAAACCGACGAAGAACATATTCCTGTCGGGATCTTTTAAAAGAAAATTAACATCCACTCCTACCCGGTAGTACGTTCCCTTGTTGGCGTATATTCCGTTGCCTAAAACATAAGTCGAAGTCGATGAGCCGTAATCCACGGCCACATAGAACCGGCGGTATATGTCTGCGTCCACGTTGATCTCCCATCCTTTAAAGTAATCCGTGTAATACGTTTTGCCGATCGCGAGCAGGTCGGTACCGATCCTCACTCCTGTCGGCAGGAATTTATTACCCGATGAATCGTACGGCAGGCGGTCTTGCGCAGCAAGAGAACCCGACAGTAGCAACAGCAGCAGGCTCGCCTTCGCGAAGCGCTTCGATCGGGCGAGGCTAAAGGAATATGTCGAAGTTGAGCGTGACACTGGTCAGGAGTCGGCGGTTTCTGATGATAACTTTATCTGGTCCAAAAGTACTGTACTTTACCTCAAGCGCGTCCTGGTAAAGGTACGACCCGCAATCCGGTGAGAGCACCAATGTCTGATTGGTATATCCGAGCACGAGGGTGTCCGACCTGGTTTCGTATTGAAACACATACTCGATCTCGGTCACGCGGGGATCGGCCACGATCGGAAAAGACGACATCGTTGTGTCGTCGTACAGGATGCCCGTACCGGGGATGTGTATCGAAGTAAACGTTACGCTCTTTGCATTGGCAGGCAATGTGGCGTCCTTTAATCCTACTTTGATCAACGTAGTGCTGGTAAGCAGGCAATCGCCCTTATCGAAACAGGAAGCAAGGAGAAGGCAGATAACAATGAACAAAAAGGCTCGCAAACGGGAATTTTTTGACCGCAAATATACTTTTTGCTGTTCAGCCGGGCCAACGTGGCTTCCGCGGGGCGGGTGAAGGCATGTAATTTTGCTAAATTTGCGCCTCATTTTACCGTCAACGCATTGAAAACCAAGGGTCATAGAAAGACGAAAATCAACATTGTAACGCTGGGTTGCTCGAAAAACATTGTGGATTCCGAGGTTTTATTGACGCAGCTCAGGGGAAACAATATTGATGCCACCCACGAGTCGACCAAAGACGACTCGAACATTGTGGTGATCAACACCTGCGGTTTCATTGACAACGCCAAACAGGAGTCCATTGACACAATTCTGCGTTACGTGGATGCGAAGGAAGAAGGCATCGTGGAGAAAGTTTATGTGACCGGCTGTCTTTCGCAACGCTACAGCGCCGATCTCGAGAAAGAGATCCCTCAAGTAGATGCGTGGTTCGGGACAAGAGATCTTTCGCGACTGTTGAAGACTCTCAACGCAAACTACCGCCATGAGCTCGTTGGCGAACGGATACTTACCAACCCGAGTCATTTCGCTTACCTGAAGATATCGGAAGGCTGCGACCGTCCTTGTTCTTTCTGCGCTATTCCAATCATGAGAGGAAAGCACATCTCGCGGCCAATGGAAGAGTTGGTGCTCGAAGCAAAGAACCTCGCGAAGAACGGCACCAAAGAGCTGTTACTGATCGCCCAGGATTCTACTTATTACGGACTGGACATCTACAAAAAACGAAACCTGGCAGAGCTGATGTCGAAGCTCGCCGATGTGGAAGGCATTGAGTGGATCCGGCTTCACTACGCATTTCCGGCCGGTTTCCCCCTCGACGTACTCGACGTGATGAGAGAACGAAGCAACATCTGCAAGTATCTTGACATACCTCTTCAGCATGGATCTACCCGGATGCTTCAGCTCATGCGTCGCGGTATCACCCGTGAAAAAACCGAGGATCTTATAAAAACCATCCGTGAAAAAGTACCGGGCATTGCAATAAGAACAACGCTGATCGCCGGACATCCGGGTGAAACAGAGGAGGACTTCAATGAAATGATGGGTTTCGTCGAACGTTCGCGTTTCGACAGGCTTGGAGTTTTCGGATACTCTCACGAAGACAACACACACTCATACAGCATGCCCGACGATGTGCCTGCCGAAGTAAAACAACAACGAGTGGATGCCGTCATGGAGCTCCAGCAAGGCATCTCTTACGAGCTCAATCAAAATAAGGTAGGCAATGTCTACAAGGTCATCGTCGATAGAAAAGAAGAGGGCCAATACATCGGACGTACCGAATTCGACTCCCCGGAAGTTGATAACGAAGTCATCCTCGACACCAAGGAATACCTAAGGTTGGGCGATTTTGTTAACGCACGTGTAAATTCCGCCTCAGAGTTCGATCTTTCGGCAACCGTAACGTTGTAACGAAGAAATATGAAGGTTCATCGCGTCGCTCTGGCAGAAACAAATGCCTTCTCGAACTTCTTCACCGATTACATAGAGCGAAAAGAACAGCTGAAGCCTTTTTACGGACTGTTTCCCGAACCGGGTAATTTCAAACAGCAGATCGACGCAAAGTCAGCTTCGTTTTCTCAAAATCATCGCGACGTCCTGAAGCAGTCTCTTCTGAAGCAGTATGGCAATCTTAAGATCAACGATCTCGTCGCATCGAATATAGCATCACTTACTGATCCGAAAACATTCACCATCACAACCGGCCATCAGCTGAATATCTTCACCGGTCCTTTGTTCTTCGTTTACAAAGTCGTTGCCGTGATCAACGCGTGTAAACAGCTCGCAAAGCTTTACCCCACCTGTCGTTTTGTTCCGGTTTTCTGGATGGCGTCCGAGGATCACGACTACGAAGAGATCAAGTCGTTCTCACTTTACGGAAAGAAATACACCTGGGAAACAAAACAGAGTGGCGCCGTTGGAAGATTCGATCCCAAAAGCATCAATAGCCTGCTCAACGACATCCCCGGCGACGTCAGTATCTTCAAAGAAGCTTACGGAAAATATAATACACTGTCTGACTCGGCACGACATTACGTGAACGAGCTGTTCGGCCATGAAGGACTGGTGGTGATCGACGGCGACGATGATGCTCTCAAGGCGTTGTTCAAACCCGTGATCCGCGAGGACGTGCTTAAACAGGTTCCAAAGAGTCTTGTCGAAGAGAAAAATAAAAAACTCACCGACCTGGGTTATCACACACAGGTTTTCGCAAGGGACATCAATTTCTTTTACCTCGACAAAGGCGTTCGCGCACGTATCGAAAAAGTGAACGATGAATTTGTCGTGGTCGACACTAAGATCAAGTTCTCACAAAAAGAAATGGAAGGGCTGATCGAGTCCAATCCCGAAAAATTCAGCCCGAACGTGATCCTTCGGCCAGTCTATCAGGAGGTAATCCTGCCGAACCTCGCGTATGTCGGCGGCCCTGCCGAAATGATATACTGGCTCCAGCTGAAAGGCATCTTCGACTGTTTTAAACTTCCTTTTCCCGTACTGTTGCCTCGATGCTTTGCGTTATACATTGAAAAGCAGCACCTGATGAAATGGCAAAAGACCCAGCTCGAACTTGAAGACCTTTTCAAAGAAAAGAACTTCCTCTTCAATCATTGGGTGCTGAAAAATACTCATCACGATCTCACACTCGGAGCCGAGCTCAAAACGCTCCACGGAATGATGGACGATATTCGGAAAAGAGCGCTGAACATCGATTCGACCCTCGGCCCCCTTGTCGGAGCCGAGTCTACAAAGATCTCGAATGGCATCGAAAAGATCGAACGCAAAATGCTGAAGGCCGAGAAACGACTTCACCAGGAAAAACTAAAACAGATAGAGACCGTCAAAGATGCCCTCTTCCCGAAAGGGAAACTCCAGGAGCGCACCGACAATTTTCTCACCTTCTATCAGAAAGATCCCGCCTTCATCTCAAAGATGATCGAAGCGCTCGATCCGTTCGACTTCAGCTTTAATGTTATTGCCGATGACTAAAGCAGAAGCAAGAACACTGTTTCTGAATAAAAGAAAAGCGCTGTCGGATGCTCAGCGTGATGTTTTGAATCTCAATATCTATCACCGGTTCTTTGCATCCGGTTATCTCGACCTCATCCACAATCTCCACATCTTCCTGTCGATGGAGCGCACACGCGAGCCCGACACGTGGCAGTTGATCGACCGCATCCGGCGAGAAATGCCCAACATCCGGATGATTATTCCCCGCGTCAATGAGGGCGGGTCGCTCGATCATATTTACTTTGAAGGACTTCATCAATTGAAGCAAAGCAGCCTGGGCATACTCGAACCATCAGAAGGTGTTCCGGCGAATGTGAATAAGATCGATATGGTGATCGTACCGCTGGTTGCCGTCGACGTGGAGGGAAATCGCGTGGGGTATGGAAAAGGTTACTACGACAAGTTCCTTAAAGAGTGCAGACCCGATTGCAAGAAGGCAGGAATTTCGTTTTTTGGTCCTTCGCCCAAATTGAGTGACGTCGAAGATCACGATGTGCCATTAGATGCTTGCTTTACGCCTGACGGCGTCCTTTTTTTTAACACATAGGCCACATAGAAAAAAAGGGACTCATTACGCTTTAAAAAGGCTGGATGCTATCCGCGGTCGTGCGCACCGAAAGGTTTGCGAGCAGATAACATAGGCCAAAAGTTTCGATTAAGGGCGGAGTCGCAATTGTTGGACAGGTCACGTAGGCCGAAGGTTTAGATTGACAGGCGGTAGTTGGCATAGTTCGACCGATTACATCAACTTACGTCTTGTGCTTGCACCAATGGTTTCGCTTCCACTCTATGTGCCCTCGTAATACGCCCTCACCAAAATCGTACGAGTACTGCGCACTTAAAACCCTACTTAACACCTTCGTACGCTACTATTTTCCCTCTATGTGCCCTATGTGTTAAAATGCATTCTCTGTTTAAAAAAGCTAAACCGCAGGCTCTTCATGACTCAGGCAATGAAACGCCCCGAGCCCCCAGATAATATCCCGGCAATCCAATCCCACCACCTTTCGGTCGGGGAAGCAAGCCTGAAGAATATCCGAAGCCTTATCGTCATTCTTGTCTTTGAATACCGGCATCACGATGTACTTATTGCTGATGTAGAAATTCGCGTATGAAACCGGCAGCCGCTGTTTTTTGTATTCCATGTAACCCGGCATCGGCAGCTCGATGATGTCGATCGGCTTTCCGTTCTCCAGCTTCATCTTCGCGAGCGCCTCTGTATTCTCTTTCAAAGGCTTGAAGTTCGGGTCTTTCTTGTTGTGTTCGACAACAGTCACCACCGTAGTCTCATTCACGAAGCGCGTCAGGTCGTCGATATGTCCGTCGGTATCGTCACCGTCGATGCCGTCGCCGAGCCAAAGGATGTTGGTCACACCATAATAATCCCGCAGATATCCTTCGATCTGCTGCTGGTTCAGGTGTGGATTACGGTTTTTGTTCAGAAGACAATTTTTGGTGGTTAACACAGTTCCTTTCCCGTTGAAATCGACGGACCCACCTTCCATCACGATGCCGGGATGATACACTGGAATGTTCAATGCTTCACCGATCAATGTCGGAATATGATCGTCGAGATCGAAGGGAGGATATTTTCCGCCCCAGGCATTGTAGCCCCAGTCCACAATCACCTTCTTCACATCGGCTTTCGAGTTGACGAGAAATGCCGGACCATGATCACGGCACCAGGCATCGTCGGTGGGATGAAACCAGAATTTGATCTTGCTGAGATCGGCGCCCACCTTATGAAGAAACCCAAGCGCCCTTGACTTCATGGCGTCGTCGAGGACATTAATGTTCACGATTTCGCCTTCTGCCACGAGCTTGATGAAGTCCGCATACACCGGGAAGATACTTTCGATCTTTCCGGGCCAGGAAGCTTCCTTGTGCGGCCAGCTTAACCACGTGCTTGTATGATTCGCAAACTCAGCGGGATGATAGTAACCTTGTGATGCAGGGGTCATTCTTCGTCGATAAAACGCTTCGTAATAGGTTGGTAGGAATCTATTCTTCTATCGCGTAGGAACGGCCAATGTGTGCGATAGCTGTCCGTTTTATTGAGATCTATTTCCTGCACATGAACTTCTTCGTTGTCGTGCGATGCCTGGTAGATGACACGGCCGAACGGATTCGATACGAATGATCCGCCCCAGAACTTCATCGCACCATTTTGTTCGAAACCTACCCGGTTGACGCTCACTACATGTACGGCGTTAGCGATTGCGTGACTTTTCTGAATGGTCTGCCATGCATTGAATTGTTCGGAGTTTGTCGCCTCGTCCTGAGCGGTGGCCCAACCGATTGCCGTCGGGTAAAAGAGTATCTCCGCGCCCATCAATGCTGTGATCCTTGCAGCTTCAGGATACCATTGGTCCCAGCAGATCAGCACGCCGAACATAGCATACTTTGTCTTGAAAACTTTATATCCCAGATCGCCGGGCGTGAAGTAGAATTTTTCGTAGTACGCGGGATCGTCCGGGATGTGCATCTTCCGGTATTTACCCAGGTAAGTTCCATCGGCATCGAGTATAGCTGTCGTGTTGTGGTAAATTCCGTTCGTTCTCTTCTCGAATAGCGATGCGATGATCACCACGCTGAGCTCTTTAGCTACGGCTGCAAGTTTATCCGTAGCGGGCCCGGGCACGGCTTCCGCAAGCTTGAAATTGTCGTAGTCCTCCACGTCGCAGAAGTACAGCGACCTGAAAAGCTCTTGCAGACAAACGATCTGTGCGCCCTTCTTCGCCGCTTCACGGATCTTCGCAACAGCCTTGTCCAGGTTCTCCACCGGGTCCTTTGTGCAACTCATCTGCACGAGTCCAACTTGAACTGGTTTTGTCAATGTCTTGTCGCCTTTTAGCGGTTAAAATTCCTGCAAAAATAATGAGAATAGTTACTTTTTAGTTCCTCGCACCATCTCTTTCTTCCCTGGCGGACCCACAAGGGTCTCTACTTCGAACCCCAAACTTCTCAGATCTCTTTTAAGCTGCCCTTTCGCACAGTAAGTCACGAAAATCCCTCCGGCCGGCAAGGTGCCGCAAACTTTCGTCAGCACCGGGAGCTCCCACATCGATGGCTGCTTCGAAGGAGCAAAGGCGTCGAAATAGATCATGTCGTAATGATCCGTTAGTGTTGTCTTTTCGAGCTCACTTTCGATCTTCTTCAGTCTGAAATTGTCCGTGATCTCCGTCCATTCATTCCACGGAGCCCGGTGAAGTTGTTGCAGCAGTTCGTGTGGCGAATAATTCAGGACGCTGTACACCGGCTCCCCAAGGGGAAATGCTTCGATCGCCGTGTAGTTGACCGGTAGACCCGTCAATGCTGTCAGTAGCCCATTCAGTCCGGTGCCAAATCCAACCTCAAAAATGTTGACCGTCTTGCCTGGGTTTTTCGCGGCCCACGTTTCCAGTCCGTGTTTGATAAACACGTGCATCGACTCCTGTACCGCTCCATGCCGTGAGTGATAAGTTTCATCCAAAGCTGTATTGAGCAATGAGTGAGAACCGTCGGAAGTAAGGATGAGCTTGACATCCATGGAACTGATGTTTACGCCTTCGAGATCAGCGCGACAGCCATCGCGTTCACACCTTCCTGCCTGCCGACGTAACCGAGTGTTTCGGTGGTCGTGGCTTTGATTGAGATATCATCGGGTGTGATCCCCATGAGCGGGGCCAGTACTTTCTTCATCTCCTCGATGTGTGGATTGATCTTCGGAACCTCGAGACATATCGTGCAGTCGACGTTCTCGATGCTCCAGCCCTTCTCGCGGATCATCCTCGTAACGTCTCCGAGAAAGAACTTGCTGTCGATATCTTTCCACCGCGGGTCTTTGTTGGAGTAGTGAAATCCAATGTCCCCAAGATTGGCGGCGCCAAGCAACGCATCGCAGATGGCGTGAATGAGAACGTCGGCATCGGAATGACCAACGGCTCCTTTTGTGGCCGGTAGTTTTATTCCTCCAAGCCAGAAGTCACGACCGGCCTGTAACTGATGAACGTCGTAACCGAGGCCAACTCGAAACTTCATTTTAATATTTTCATTAAATAATATGTATGATTTACGACGTACGATGTACGATTTTGGCTCCGTATGTTCTTCGGGGTAAATCGTACGTCAACTAACTGCTTTATAGTACAAGACGCTTGCATTTTTCTCCGAAACAACTTCGGCAGCAACCCTCACGATATCTTCATGTGTGACGTCGCGGATCATTTCGGCTTCGCGGTTTACCACGGTGGGATCACCCGAAAGGGCGGCGAAGGCGAGATTGGTGGCGCGGCTCATCACTTCAACTTCTCCGAATTCAAGGGTAGCTTCGGCCTGATTCTTCACCTTCTCCAGCTCGGCCACCGTGGGACCGGTCTTCAACACCTCTGCGATCACACGATCTACTTCAGCTTCGGCTTGTTCGAAGTCTACGCCATTTTTGAGCCGTCCGCTGATCACCAGCATACCCGGATCGATGGTAGCCGCTGTAAAGCTGGAGATCGAGGTGAATAGCTCTTTCTCGTCGACCAGCTCCTGGTACAGCCTGCTTGAATTTCCGCGGCTGATCACGTCGCTGAAAAGATCGGCTGCATAAAAATCTTTTTCGAA
Organism: Cyclobacteriaceae bacterium; assembly: GCA_035318625.1. Taxonomy (GTDB): domain Bacteria; phylum Bacteroidota; class Bacteroidia; order Cytophagales; family Cyclobacteriaceae; genus ELB16-189. The sequence continues at coordinate 865,845 of DATHEL010000004.1, read as the reverse complement.
GCGCCCGGGCATATGATATGACTTATAGATCGCACTGGCCGGGACTTTCGCCTCAACCGTAAGTGTCCGTTTGGCTTTCTGCTTCGGCTCGGCCGGCAGTTTGCGCACCGGAACAATTCCGGACGGGATCGGGGCAAACCACTTTTCAGAAAGCTCCTTCACCTGGTCGACCGTGGTATTTCCTGCGACAACAAGGATGGCTTTGCCGGGGAGATAATGTTTGAAGAAGAAACCCTTCACATCATCCATCGTCGCGTTCTCGATGTGACTGATCTCTTTCCCGATGGTTGCCCATTGGTAGGGATGCGTTTTGTACGCGAGCGGCCTCAGCTTCAACCACACGTCGCCGTAGGGCTGATTGAGGTAACGCTGTTTGAATTCTTCGATAACCACCTTGCGCTGTACTTCCAGCACTTTTGGATCGAACGAGAGACTCAGCATGCGATCGCTTTCCAGCCAGAAGCCTGTCTCGAGATTGGCCGAAGGAAGTGTGAGGTAGTAATTTGTTATATCGGTATTGGTGAACGCGTTGTTCTCGCCACCGACGCGCTGAAGAGGCTCGTCGTAATTCGGTATGTTGATGGACCCGCCGAACATCAGGTGTTCGAAGAGGTGTGCGAAGCCGGTCTTGTCAGGACTCTCGTCCCTCGAACCGACATCGTATAGAATATTCATTACAGCTATCTGCACCGAATGGTCTTCGTGCACGAATACGCGAAGGCCATTGTCCAACGTAAAAGAAGAGTAAGAGATCATTGTTTTTATTAATCGTGCGATGTGCGGAGTGCGAGGTGCGATGAGTCCAGTCTTCGCACATCGCACCGCGCACTTCGCACAAAAATAGCTATTTCTTGCCGGTCAGGTTCCTGATAAGATCAACTTCGGACTGTTTATATGGCTTACCGTCTTCTTGCAGTATTTCGTGGTGCCATACAGCAGGCTGACGGCCGTCTACGTAAGGCTTTTGCCACGAATCCCAGGGAAGGTTGGTCTGGGTCTTGCCTGCGACGAAGCCCCAGTTGATCATTCCGATCTTGTCTCTCTTACCGATAGGTAGTATCGTTTCGAATGTGCTGTTGCGTCCGCGGGCGAGATATTCCGTGCAGATCATCGGGCGCCCGTATTTTTTGAGGAAAGTTACCGCGCGTTCAAAAGACGGGGCGTCGTCGTAGCTGTGGAACGTGATGAAGTCCGATTGTTCGAGCTGTATCTTTTCGACTTTAGTAAGCTCTTTGAAATCCTTGTAGTCAATTTTCCAGACACCACATGTCAGTGGCTGTGAGGGTTTCGCGGCGCGTGCCCATTCGAAGGCTTTAGGCAGAAGCTTCTCGATGATCTCGATCTTGTTCTTCGGCTCCGCATAATTATTGGTGTTGAAATTATCGGGTTCGTTCCACACGTCCCAGCTCATGACACGTTGGTCATTTGCAAACGCAGCGACGACACCCTTCACGTAAGCTTCCAGACGAGGATATTCCTTTTCATTCGTCAGTGCGGCTGCGCCGGGGCTTTGCATCCAGCCCGAGTTATGAACGCCGGGTTTCGGATCACGCTGCTTACCAAGTGTTGGATTAGGGTCCCACACGCTGTCGAACAACACAAGCATAGGACGAATGTTGTGCTTTGCACAAGCAGCCAGGAACTGGTCGATCCTCTTCTTGAAACCTTCCGGGTCTTGCTTCCACAGCAGGTCGTGCAGGAACACGCGCATCGTATTCATGCCCATGGCTTCGGCCCATCCGAGCTCCTTGTCGATACGTGCCAGGTCGAATGTTTCGGCTTGCCACATTTCGAGCTCATTGATCGCATTGTAGGGGATGTAATTGGCGCCAACGAACCAGGGTTGGGCCTTGTGCCAGTCATTTGCATGCTGCGCGGTCCATTTTTGCTGCGCTTGCGCAGCAAAACCAGCTATCAGAACAAGGATAAAAAGGGCTTTCTTCATGGATATAACTTGGATTTAACGGTTGTAAAAATACAGAATGAAACCCATTTGCTATTTTTATATAGCCAATGAAAGCCCTTCTAACCGTGGGAATGCTTCTGGTCGCCTCCGTGTCCGGCGCCCAAAAATACAGTGCGCCTTTCGGCGAAATGCCGGAGGCCGAATTGAGAGAGGCGTTGACAATGACCACATACGATGCCGAACCAGGCACCGAGGCTATCGCGTTGTACCGCTCGGTACAGGTGGAAGTGACCGACTTCGGCACCAAACTCACCTACCTCTTCAGGACCAAGGTCTTCAACTCTACCGCTTTCGAAAAATGGAGCGACGCCACAATCAACGTGAGGAGCGAAGGCCTGACTACGATCAAAGGGAATTCTTACAGCCTCGTGAATGGGCAGGTTATCAAACGATCGCTCGACGAGCCTAACATCCACAAGAAAAAGCTGAACCACGCGTGGGATTCCTACACGATGACGATGCCCAACGTACACGAAGGATCCATCATCGAATACAGCTACGTAACGCTGGTGCAATTCTGGTGGCTGCCGTCATGGGATTTTCAGCTGGATATTCCCTGCCTCCACAGCGAATATTTTCTTAAGAACAGGGACGTCGGTTTCAGGACCGACATCACCGGACAACTGGAGGTAAGCTACGAAGAGGTGAAAAAGAAACAGACGCACCGGTGGCATGTCGACAACATAGCGTCGTTCAAAGAAGAGCCTTTCATGCCGAACCCCGACCTCTTCAAATCGTCATTGAAACTGTGGTTGTACGAACGCCCGTGGAAAGAAAATACGGATGTGGTCTACTGGCGTAAGGCATTTTATGCTTTGCCGGTATCACAAGCTTCCACCCTTCGGGAAAAGACCAGCAAGCTGACAGAAACTTGCGCAGGCCAGCAGGAAAAAGTGAAAGTGATTGTAGACTATGTGAAACGAAATGTCGAGTGGAATGAAGGCGATGAGATCATGGCTTCTGATTTCAACGACGTGTTAAGAGAAAAGACCGGCAATGCGGCCGACGTCAACCTTCTTCTTACAGCCATGTTGTTGAAAGCGGGCATCAACGCAAGCCCGGTGCTTTTGAGCACCCGAGACAACGGTCATTATCACGAAGATATTCCCACCCTCCTGCAATTCAACTACACCGTTGCCCAGGCAGTGATCGGCAACGACACGCTGTACCTCGATGCAACGGAGAAAAATCTTCAATACGATGCCCTTCCCGTCAGGTGTCTGAACGGACGTGGATTGATGATCGGTCGTGATGGCACTCAATGGGTCGATATTTCTCCACGGTACAAACGGAAGATACAGGCCGAAGGGAACTTTACGATCGACGCGGCGGGAGAGATGAAAGGACAGATCTCCGTTATCCGCGACGGCTACGAAGCCTACGATTCGCGGGAGGACCTCGCCCGCCTGGGAGAAGATTATTTTAAAGACCGTGTGAGCAACTGGCACGTGGAAAAGAAAGACTTCCAGAACCAACAATCTGCAGAGCTGTCGCTGATAGAGTCTTATAACGTCATGGTCTCCGACCACGTGAGCGTTGCCGGCCAACGGATGTACGTCAATCCCTACGTCCTTCCCTACCCCGCCACTAATCCTTTCAAGGCCGACAGCCGATTGTACCCCGTCGAATTCGACGCGCCCATCGAAGCTACGCTGCTCTATAACATCATCCTTCCCGAGGGCTTCGAGGTTGAAGAGCTGCCCCAGAGCCGGGTGATCGCATTGCCGGGAAACGCCGCGAGAGCAATTTTCAACATATCGTCGGAGGGAGGAAAAGTACAGGTTATGACCCGTCTGCAGATCAACCGCACGCTCTTTATGCCGGAAGAATACGGTCAGCTCAAAGAATTCTATACGCGACTGTTTGCTAAACAGGGCGAGCAAATCGTAATTTTAAAAAAATAGCTTTTTTATCAATACACAACGCCGGCACGATCTGGATTGGTTGAGACTGATCGCAATCGTTATTCTCCTCTTCTATCACACTGGCATGTTGTTCTGCTCATGGGACTGGCACGTCAAAAATGCAGAGCTGAACCGTGCCTTCGACTTCTGGATGGTCTGGCTTCATCCGTGGCGGATGCCATTGCTGCTGTTCATCTCCGGCGCCGGGACATACATGGCGCTCGGTAAACGTACGTCGAAGCAATTCGCAGGCGAGAGATTCAGGAGGCTGTTCATCCCATTGCTGTTCGGAATGTTCGTCGTTGTGCCTCCGCAGATCTATTTCGAGTACTTCGACCGGTACGCTAACTATTGGGAATTCTATAAGACTGTATTTCATTTCAGGCCATACCCCGGCGGGAGCTTCAGCTGGCATCACCTCTGGTTTGTGCTTTATCTGCTGGTTTATTCGTTGGTGTTGTTGCCATTCCTCGTGTACATCCGTTCGGAGCGATCGGGGGGTTTCAAATTGACTGCCAGGAAGTGGCTATCGACTGCACCGGGTATGTTGTTCATCCCGTCTTCGTTTATTCTTATCACACAGATCATTCTACGTCCCTTCTTTCCGGATGAGCTTCACAACCTGACCGATCTGTCGTTCATTGTGTTCTATGGCTGTTTCTTCTTTTTCGGAACGGTGTTCTACTCCGATCAAACCCTGTGGGAATCGGTGGCGAAGAACAGGAACAAGCTATTGATTGCCGCGATCCTCATACTCATTCCTTTTTACGGAGTATTTCTGCACTGGCACAAGTTCATCGTATTGCCCTTCAACGATGAAAGCACCCTCGAGATCATCTTCGATGTTTCTTCGATCTTCCTAAGCTGGTTTACGCTGATCACCGTGATTGGATTCGGCCAGCATTATCTTAACAAGCCGCATCCGGTTCTCCGGTATACCAATGAGGGATTGTATCCGTTCTACATTATTCACCAGACGGTGATCATCTGGTTAGGATTCTACATTTGCCGGCTCGACTGGAGCATCGCCGCCAAATTCTGGTCGGTCAGCCTGCTGACGCTGATCTTTTGTGTAGCGTTTTTCTTCCTGGTGATCAGGCCGTTCTCCGTGATGAGGTTGTTCTTCGGATTAAAATCAAAGTGACTATTCCAGATCCCTGATCTCAAAATCCGTTCCCTTGCCGAACTGGAGGACCGCCTGGAGATGATATCTCTCGAGTGTGTGAATGTCTTTTACCTTGAAGTCGTCATTCAGAAGGATGTGCTCTATCTCGAACTCGTAGCGATCACCAAAATTCACCATGCGATAACGCTTCCCAATCCGCAATACATTAAACGACAAACCCGCCATAGTTATTTAAGTGTTGCCATGTCGATCACAAAACGATACTTAACATCGTTCTTGATCATTCTTTCATACGCTTCGTTGATGTAGCTCATGGGTATCACCTCTACGTCCGACGTGATGTTCTTCTCAGCGCAGTAGTCGAGCATCTCCTGGGTCTCTTCCGTTCCACCGATCATGGAGCCGATGATGCTCCTCCTGTTCTTGATCAGCTCGAACGTATTCACAACCGGTGACCTGGCAGGCAATCCCACAACGATCATCTTTCCTTCAACACCGAGCAATTTCAAATAGTTTTCGTAATCGTGGTCCGCCGAGATCGTGTTCACGATGATGTCAAAATGGCTGGAAAGTTTCTTCATCTGGCCTTCGTCGGTAGTAAGCGCAAAATTGTGAGCGCCGAGCTTCTTCGCATCGTCGGCCTTCGACTTCGACGTGCTCAGCATCGTCACTTCTGCTCCGAACGCCACCGCAAACTTCACGGCCATGTGGCCCAATCCACCCAGACCGACTACTCCGATCCGTTGACCCTTGCCTGCCCCGGCAAAACGGAGCGGCGAGTATGTCGTGATCCCTGCGCATAAGAGCGGGGCAATGCCTTTCTGGTCGAGCTTATCGGAAACCGAATACACAAAGCGCTGCTCTGTAACGATCTGCGTCGAATAACCGCCGAAAGCGACGGTCTTGCCGTCCCGCTCAAACGTATTGTAAGTGCCGGTCATGCCTTCGTCGCAATACTGCTCCATGTTCTTATTGCATTGCTTGCACTTGCGGCAAGAGTCGATCATCACACCGACCGCAGCAAGGTCGCCTGCTTTGAAACGCTTGACGTTTTTTCCCGCTTTGACGACACGACCGAGTATCTCGTGACCGGGGACCATCGGGTACATGGAATCGCCCCACTCGTCGCGGGCCTGGTGAATGTCGGAGTGACAAACACCGCTGTACAAAATGTCGATCTGTACGTCGTTGTCGCCAACGTCGCGGCGTTCGATATTTAATGGAGTAAGAGGTGACTTGGGGCTATGTGTAGCGTAGGATTTTGCAGAGATCATTTCCGGAAATAATTTATTTTAATTCACCTTTTTTCAGCAACGATACCGCGTGGTCCACTGCCCGCGCCGTCATCGCCATATACGTCAATGATGGATTTTGAGTAGATGTCGACGTCATGCATGCTCCGTCCGAAACAAACACGTTCGGAACAGTGTGCATCTGATGCCACTTATTCAATAAAGAAGTCTTCGGATCGTGTCCCATCCGCACGCCTCCCATCTCATGTATGTCGAGGCCGGGAGCACGTTTGTCATCACCGGTCTGAATATCGGTGAACCCTGCTTTCGTGAACATCTCCGTGTATTGTTCGAAGAAGTCTTTGATCATCTTCTCATCGTTGTCGTCGTAGTCAACATTGAACTTTATCAAGGGTATTCCCCAGGCGTCTTTCTTCTCGCTGTCCAACGACACGAAGTTTGTCTCCTTGGGGATCGTCTCGCCCATGAACTGAACTCCGACGAACCAGGGGCCGGGCTTCCGGGGCTCCGTACTCATCAGTTGCGCCTTCAGCTCTTCGCCGTGACCACTGGTGTCGGGACCGCCGCCCCAACGGCCGCCGTAGAAAGTTGCCGCGTAGCCACGAAGGAAGTCTGTTTCCTGTTTCTTTATATTCCTGAACCGCGGAATGTAGGCGCTGGTTGGACGTCCGCCGGTCGAAGTCACGTCGCTGAGTCCGTCGTACCTCGCATTGATGTGCGCGCGGTAGTTGTGGAACGCGAAATATTTTCCCAGCAGACCACTGTCGTTGCCGAGGCCATTGGGGAAGCGGCTGGATGTGGAGTTCAGCAAGATCAGGTTGGTATTCACCGAGCCCGCGTTCACGAAGATCACCGGCGCAAAAAAATCAATGGATTCTTTTGTGTTGGCGTCGACCACTCTCACACCGGTAGCCTTTCCTTTCGCCTCGTCATAGATGATCGAATGAACAACGGAAAAAGGGCGTAGCGTGAGATTGCCGGTCTTCGCTGCCCAGGGAATAGTGCTGGAGTTGGAATTGAAATATGCACCGAAAGGACATCCGCGCTGGCAGAGGTTCCTGGACAGACACTGACCACGACCCTGTTCGAGGTGGATCGGCTGTGGTTCCGAAAGATGGGCGCATCGCGCATATATCACATGGCGATCCTTGTATGATTCTTCAACGGACTTTTTAAAGTAGTCTTCGATACAGCTCAGGCCCCATGCAGGAAGAAACTCGCCGTCGGGCAGGGTATCGATCCCGTCTTTGTTTCCACTAATGCCGACGAACTTCTCGACATGACTGTACCACGGCGCAATGTCGGAGTAACGAATGGGCCAGTCTACCGCGAAGCCGTCGCGCTTGGGTCCTTCGAAGTCGTAGTCGCTCCAGCGCTGAGTTTGTCTCGCCCACATGATGCTTCTACCGCCCACCTGGTATCCGCGGATCCAGTCGAAGGGCTTGTCCTGCACGTATGGATGGTCTGTGTCTTTCACGAAGAAGTGCATGGCGTCCTCGCGGAAGGCATAGCAACGGCTCACGACGGGGTTGTCTTTCTTTATTTCATAAGGAATTTCGCCACGGTGCTGAAATTCCCACGGCATCATGTTCGTAGTGGGATAATCTTTGTTGTGTTCTACGTTACGGCCGCGTTCGAGCACCAGGGTTTTCAAACCTTTTTCACAAAGTTCTTTTGCGGCCCAACCGCCGCTCATGCCACTTCCTATAACGATCGCGTCAAATGAATTAGTCGACTGCATCATCTTTCTCTTTTATGCGTTTGTAACGGGTACACATCCCTGGAACTTCGAAGGGATCAACGAAGTCACTTTCCTTACTTCCTTCATGTATTGTTCCGATGTAGTAAAAAATTCGATCGTCGCATTTTTCACGCCACCATAAAACCCCTGCGCGTTTTCGCCAAACTCTTTTCCTTCCTTGTCGGCTTCGATCATAGTCAGGAACTCGCTTTTCTTTTCCTTTGAAAGCTTAACGAACCCGCTGCCCATTTTCGACTTGCTGGCTTGTTCGAAGTCTTTCATCCCTGTTATGAACTTCTGTTGCTCCTCGGGACTGATACAGTCGTCGGCCATCATAAAAACGTAGTCGCCGGTATTCAGATCCTTTGCTCCCGGAAAATCAGTTGTAGGAATGATCGCTTCGGTGAGCTCGTTCAACAGGTCTTGTTCGGACCCTGTGACGGGTATGTGCTTCAGGGCGATCGTCGCCTTGTCCTGGCACGACTGCAGAAACGCGGCTCCGGCCGAGATCAGCACGACGTTGCGAATGGCTGTTCTTCTGTTCATCTTTGAAATCATTAGGGTTTGAAAGGTAACACAGAATGACAAATTATGCTACCATACTTAGTCCGGCTCGCACTCAGGCATTTTTCAAGGACAAAAGTCTACTCGTCGATCATCGTCATGAGCCTCACGGTAGGTTTTGCCTGCACGTGCCTCCTCGTTTCATTCCTGGTCGCGGAGTCCAGTGTCGATTCGTTTCACAGCAAGAAGGATAACATCTTCCAGGTCTCCAGCAACGACCCGTTCGGGGGCACAGGCCGGATCGTATTCATCACAGGGGCCGCGCGCGATTACATGGCCGGCAGCTATCCCGAAGTAAAGAACATCTGCCAGATCATTGCGCAGCCCAAATCAGAGATTCAAATCGGTGAAAGTTTCAGCGCCATCAACCTCATCCAGGCCGACACATCCTTTTTTAGTTTATTCGATTTCCCGCTCCTGCCTGGTTCCAGTCACACCCCGACGCCAGGCGGGTTAATGATATCTTCCGCGAAAGCCCTGCAGCTCTTCGGCAGCACCGACGTTCTCGGCCGTACAGTTGTTGTGAAGACAGAAGATACCACCCGAACTTTGGCCATCAACGCCGTCATCGGCAAGACGAAAGAGAAAAGCCACCTGGTGTTTGACGCCATCGTGAGCAACCACCCCTCCAACCAGCTCGCGCCGGACAAGCGACCGGGCGGCGCGGCCTATGTCCTCCTCCATGACAATGCAGATGCCAGCGCTCTCATGGCCAAGGTGAACAGCGACTCGCTCAGGCCGACTTTGATCGCGCCAGGGCAAATGGACTACTACCTGAATCCTCTTCAGCGATCGTACTTCAACGCTTCGAACCGCATGCCGTTCATGACCACGAGAAGCGAAACATTCATTTGGGTTGGATGGATCGTGTGCGGACTCATCTTGTTCATGGCGAGCTTCAATTTCATCAACCTGTTTTTATTGTCGATGCAGGAACGCAAAATGGAACAAGGCATCAGGAAAACGCTTGGTGTATCGATCGCGCAGGTTGTCAGGTCTTTGACGGTGGAGACTTCACTATACGTCGTTTCGTCATTTGTCATCTCACTGGTCTTCGTCTACCTTCTGATCCCGGTATTCAATGACACCCTGGAAACAGACATCGCATTCGCATACCTGTCGAAGTTTACGGTGATCGCATCCATCGGGCTGTCGGTCTTTGTCCTTGGATTGGTTGCCATACTCTTCTCCGTATTGCAGCAACGCCATGTGCTGCCGGTGAACATGATGAAGAACACCACTTCGAAGGTCAGGGTCAGCAAGTTGTTTTTTACACTGCAGTTCTTTGTGTCGATCACGCTGTGTGTCTGCTCGATCACTATCATCCGGCAGATGAACTTCATCGAAAACGAACCGTTGGGGTTCAACCGGAATATCCTGCAGGTGAGTCCTCCTTCAAACGGACCGGAGTTCAAGAACCGCATTCTCCAGGTGGCCGGCATTAACCACGCTGCGCTCGCCGCGGGAAATCCTATTACGGGAAACATGATCGTTCGTTATGAGCTGGAGGACGGAAAACTGTTCACACCTTTTATCTTCTCGGGCGACGAAGACTTCATTGCAACACTGGACCTTAAGCTGACGCAAGGTAGTTTGGACCTCAAGAACGTAAGCGAGAAGCTTGTCAACGAAACATTGGTGAAGCATTTCAACATGGCGGATCCCATCGGCATGACGATACCCGGAACGGAAGACCGCATTGCCGGGGTGGTGAAAGATTTCACCTGCGCTTCATTCAAACAGGAAATTCCACCCGTGATCATTTCTTATAACGCCAATGCAAACCAACTGCTGATCGACTACAGCGGTACAGATCTCGTCAGCCTGCTGCCGAAAGTCCGCGCCGCGTGGAGCGAAATGTTTCCTAATGAACTCTTCGGGTACAAGATCATACAGCAAGACCTGATGAAGAAATATTCGGAAGAGACCCTTTTCTACAAGATCGTCGTGGCTTCTTCGATCACGAGCATGATCATTTCGTGCTTCGGCTTATTTGCCTTGTCGTGGGCGGTTATCAAAAGCCGGGCAAGGGAAATGGGCATACGAAAAATACTGGGTGCTGGCGCAGCCGACGTGCTCCGCCTCCTCACTGCAAGCTTCGCGAAGCGTCTGTTGGTCGCCTTCGTTCTCGCCGCTCCCGCCGGGTACTACATGATGGATCTGTGGCTGTCGAGGTTTGTATACAAAGTGACGATGAGCGCATGGATCTTCGTGGCGGCTGCCGTCGTTCTTGCAACAATTACCGTTGTTACATTGGGAATTCAAACCACGAAAGCGTCTCTCAGCAGCCCATTGGACGAGATTCGGGAGTAGTACATAATTTTACATTGTAGACAGAAGCCGATCGACTCAAAAGCTGTAATTTATGTTCCTCAAATTCAGCACGTATGATCAAGAGATTGTTAACACTTTGTCTGTTTGTGATTTTCGACGTCACCTTCGCTGCCGAAGGCCCCGAAACACTCCCTATCGGCTCAAGGGCAATTGACTTTTCGCTGCCCGGCGTTGACGGGAAAACGTATTCACTGAAAGATTTCAGCAACGCACAAATACTTGTGATCGTCTTCACCTGCAATCATTGCCCCACCGCCCAGGCATACGAGGAAAGGATGAAACAATTAACAACCGACTACGCAAGCAAAGGCGTGGTAGTGGTGGCCATCTCACCCAACGATCCCCTTTCGGTCCGTCTCGATGAAATGGGTTATACCGACCTGGGCGACAGCTTCGAAGACATGAAGATCCGCGCGAAGGACGCACAGTTCAATTTCCCTTACCTATACGACGGCGAAAACTCACAGCTGTCGATGAAATACGGACCACAGGCAACACCGCATGCTTTCATATTCGATAAAGACAGGACGCTTCGCTACACCGGCCGTATCGACGATGGAGAGAAGCCCGGCAGCGCAAAGACCCACGACGCCCGCGCGGCTCTCGACGCCCTTGTCGCCGGTAACGCAGTGCCCGTCGATAAAACCAAGACCTTCGGTTGCTCCATTAAGTGGCCCGACAAACGCGACTGGGCAGACAAGGCACCGGCGGAATGGGCGAAAGAGAAAGTGACCATCGAAGACCTGAAGATCGAAGACGTCAAAGGACTCCTTGCTAACAATACACAGGATTACAAACTGATCAATGTTTGGGCAACGTGGTGCGGCCCGTGTGTCGCGGAATTCCCCGAGTTTGTGAACATGAACAGAATGTATCGCAACCGGGAGTTTGAGTTCATTACGATAAGCATGGACGAACCGGCACGTAAACAGAATGCCCTGAACTTTCTCACCAAGAAGCAGGCATCGGCAAAAAATTATATCCTCCAGGGCGACAAGTATAAGTTCATCGAAGCATTGAATAAGAAATGGGAAGGATCATTGCCATACACACTGTTTATCGGCCCCGGGGGAAAAGTTCTTTACAGCAAACAAGGCATTATCGATCCCCTGGAAATGAAGCGACTGATCGCTAACAACATCGGACGAATATACTAAGTGAAGAATCTGAAAATTACGCTCGTTTGTATCGCATTGGTCGTGCTCCCGGTGCTGATCGAGTCGTGCTGCGGACTAGGCACCGGGGCTTGTCCATGTAATCCCGACTGGGCAACAGCTTTCGATATAAAATCGATGAACGTAAGTACCGTAAACAGGAAGGGACTCGGAGCTCCTTCAGCTCTCGATCCGCCGTCGCCGGGCCCTTTATCAAATTTTGCCTTCTACGTTTATATGGACGCCGAGTACCGCCAGGCTTACATGGAGCATTCCCGGCCAACAATGGCGGCGTATGCCTGCAGTCCGGAGACACCAGTGGGCGATCAAAAGATTACAGCCATATCCATCAAAAGTAACAACGTACTGACCACGACCACCGGGACGTTCGCAGCGGGTCAGGAACTCAATTCTATCTTTTTAGTGATTTTTGGGGACCCCCAGGCGATCGACCAAATCCTGAACAAGGATCTTTACATCAATCAAATGTATTTTATCACTGATGAAAGAGCGGACGTAACGCAACATCATAAATTCACCATCACCATCGTCCTCGACGACGGACGCACATTTGATCTGATTACGGAAGACGGGGAAATTACTCCCGGCTAGGAAACACGGGGCTCCAACAGTAACGCCCCACGGTAGAAAACGTAAGCGCCGATGGCCATCATCACGTGGCTGATGTCAAGATAATTGAACCATGTGTGGATCGATATCTTGTTCATGAAGACAAGGGCGGCCAGGCTGGCAACCAATACAGCCATAATGATCACAAGACTTCCTTTATCACGGGTCTTGTACCATGTATATGCGTGGAACGGCAGCACGACGCCGAGCAGTCCATAGCCCGAATGAAACTCAACCCATTTGAAATTGAGCGAACTCATGGTGACGGTCATGATGGTAAGCAGCTCGATAATATTCAGGACCATCAAGAACCTGGCGAGCCGCAGATCGATCAACGGTTTAGCCCTTTCGATCGACGACCGCTCGATCAGCGCGACCGATAGCATGCTCACGATCCAACCCGGAAGCTTCCACGGAAAACTCAGCGCATAAAGAAAGCCATGGCCGATCACACCGCCAATACCTGTGGCTATACTCATCAAAAGAAAGTAAAACCTGAAATACAAATGTGTTCTGCCCGGTATCTTTCTTTTCGTGAGTTGGTAAAAAGCGTAGAAGCACACAGCCGACACCAGTACATCGGTGGCCGTGGTCATAGGCTCATCAATCCTGATGCCTAGCAGTTCAACAGATGGTTGCGGACCGATCACAGATTAAACAAATCACCCTGGTCTTCTGAACGACCCAACAAATTTTTGTCCATACTTTTGGTGGCACGGGCGCCGAGCTTCTTCAGCTCCTCGATCCTTGTCACCATATTTCCTCCTCCCGAAGACAGCTTCTTCATCGACTCGTCGTAAAGTTTCTTCGAGGTGTTCATGGCGTGTCCAAGCTTTACAAGGTCATCGGCGAAGCTGACAAACTTATCGTAAAGATCGCCGGCCTTCGTAGCGATCTCTAGCACGTGACGGTTCTGGTATTCCTGTTTCCACACGTTCTTGATCAGCTGCAGGGAAGGTATCAGCAAAGTCGGACTTACGAAAACAATTCTCCTTGCGAGGGCTTCCTCGTACAGGTCCGGCGCCGTTTGTAAGGCGAGGATGTACGCAGGCTCGATAGGAATGAACATGATGATGAAATCGAGGCCGTTCTCCGAAATACCCTGGTAGTTCTTTTCGCCCAGCCCTTTCATGTGCTGCCGTATCGACAGCATGTGAGCTTTCAGCGCAGTCGCCTTTTCCTCCTGGTTCTCCGCGTTCACAAAATTGTTGTAGGAGGTCAGCGTCACCTTCGAGTCGATCACCACGTGACGGCCTTCGGGCAACCGAATGATAACATCCGGGCGGCGACGGCCATCGTTGGTGATAAAAGTCTCCTGAATGGTGTACTCGCGATCGCGCTCCAGTCCCGACTTCTCCAGAATGCTTTCGAGGATAAATTCACCCCACGCACCTTGCGCCTGTGAGTCACCTTTGAGTGCGCGCGTCAGATTTTCGGCTTCGCGGGTCATTTGAACGTTGAGACGCTGGAGATTTTCGAGTTGTTCTTTTAAAGCTGAGTTGCGTGCGATGGAATCTTTATGTGTATCCTCGACGCGCTTCTCAAATTCAACGATCTTTTCACCGAGGGGTTTCAGCAAATCGAAGATGTTGGATTTATTTTGCTCTGTAAACCTTCTGCTTTTCTCTTCAAATATCTCGTTGGCCAGGTTCTTGAATTGAGTTGCAAACTTCTCCTGGATAGATGCCAGCTCCTGTTTGCGTTCGTCCAGCTTTTCTTCCAGGTTACGATAGTCGGCCTCGGTAGACGCAAGGCTGTTGGTCAGGTCGAGCACTTTTGCCCGTTCTGTTTCGAGCTCTTTTCGAAGGTCTTTCGATCCCTCCACCAACGATTTGTTCTTTTCCTCCTCCGCCATCAGTCGCGCATACGATTGTTGCCCTGCGCTTTCGGCGCGGCCTTTTCCCAGGATCCAACCCAACAAAGCACCAACGATCAGCCCTGCAACAATCAACGCTATCTCCATTGGTGTAAAGGTATTAACTATTAACTTTATCCCATGACCGACATCATCACTTCCAGCCACGACGCTATCGCGCTGGAGGACAAATATGGCGCACACAACTATCATCCGCTACCTGTGGTTCTGACCCGGGGTGAGGGTGTATTTGTTTGGGATGTCGAAGGCAAACGGTACTACGATTTCCTTTCCGCCTACAGCGCCATCAACCAGGGCCATTGTCATCCGCGCATCATCAATGCCCTCATTCAACAGGCGAAAGAGCTTACCCTTACTTCGAGAGCTTTTTACAACGACAAGCTCGGTATGGCCGAGAAGTATGTTTGTGAAACGTTCGGATACCAGAAGGCCTTGTTCATGAACAGCGGCGCGGAAGCGAACGAAACCGCGATCAAGCTCGCCCGTAAGTGGGGTTATACAAAAAAGGGAATTCCGAACGACAAGGCCGTGATCGTCGCCGTGAAGAGGAACTTCCATGGACGTACCACGACCATCATCTCGGCTTCGACCGACCCCTCGTCAACAGAAGGCTTCGGCCCGCTGATGCCCGGTTTCAACATCGTTGACTACGACAATATCCCGGTTCTCGAAAAAGCGCTGGCAGATCCGAACGTCTGCGGACTTTGGATCGAGCCCATTCAGGGCGAAGCCGGCGTCTACGTTCCGGCCGAAGGATACCTGAAGGCTGCCGAAAAGCTCTGCCGCAAGAACAATGTGCTGCTGATGATGGACGAGATCCAGACCGGCATCGCACGCACCGGCAAGATGCTCGCCGGCGACTACGAAAATGTCCGGGCCGACCTGTTGATACTCGGTAAAGCCCTTTCGGGCGGAGTAATGCCTATCTCGCTCGTCCTTGCCGACGACGAGGTGATGCTGGTGATTAAGCCCGGCGAACACGGATCGACTTTCGGAGGCAACCCTCTTGCCGCCGCCGTCTGCGTGGAAGCGCTGGAGGTTATTAAAGACGAAAAACTGATCGAGAACGCGGCGCGACTCGGAGTGATCTTCCGCGAAAGAATGAACGCGATCATTAAGAAAAATAGTCTGATAACACTGGTTCGCGGTAAGGGCCTTCTGAATGCGATCGTCATCAACGATACGCCGGAAAGCGAAACAGCGTGGAAGATCTGTCTGAAGTTTGCCGAAAACGGCCTGTTGGCAAAACCTACCCATGGCAACATCATTCGCCTTGCTCCGCCTCTTGTTATCACGGAAGAACAGGTCCACGAATGCGCCGACATCATCGAGAAATCGCTAACAGTGTAAGAAGTTTTACTCATTACGGAGCGCATCGACCGGATTTGCGACGGCCGCTCTTGCAACCTGGAATATCACGGTAGCTATAGAGATCACGACGACCACCACTGCGGTGATGACGAACAGATCGACCGTAAGATCCATGTGATAGGCATATCCCTCGAGGAACTCGCTCATCAGCAGCCATGCTACCGGGCAGCCGACCAATGCCGCGATCAGGCTCAGTCTCGCGAAATCCCGCGCCATCAGCGTAACAATCGCACCGACGCTGGCGCCGAGAGTTTTTCTTATGCTGATCTCTTTCCTCTTACGTTCGGCGGTGTAAGCTGCGAGGGCCAGTAGGCCGAGGCCGGAAATGATAATGGCAATTATTGTGAAACCGAAAGCGAGCGATCCTGTGACCTTCTCGCTGCTGTACAGCTTCTCGAAGTCCTCGTCGAGGAATGTATAATTAAAGGGATATTCCGGCACGAACTGTTTCACAAGGCCCTCAAGGCCGGCGATCACTTCCGGTGTTTTGTCGGGATCATAACGAACAAATACCCTTCCCGTCCACTGTGGCCGGTACATAAATACGACGGGGTCGATCGCTTCATGCATCGAACGTGTATGGACGTCGTCGACCACTCCGACGATCATTCCGGGGTTACCCCATTGAGATATCCTGGTTCCGATCGGGTTCCCGAGGCCCATCGCCTCCACAGCTCTCTGAGTTACCACGAAGCTCGCTGTATCAGCAATGGTATTATTGAACAGTCGTCCTTCTTTTAATGTCAATCCCATCACTTCAAGATAGCCGTGATCCACGACAACGGTGCGAAAGAACGTATTGTCATCGTCTGGGCGGCCAGGCCAGGTAACGGAACGATTTTGATTGTTCACCTGCACCAAAGAATTGTTTGCGCGCGAAACCATCTGAACGCCGGGTATCTTTTCCGCTTCGGCTTTAAATGATTCGAAACGTTTGTGGACGTCGCCGTTAGCATCAAAATTGATCACCGACTTCCGGTCGTATCCTAAATTCTTGTTGCGAATGAATTCTACCTGACGCTGAACAACCAGGGCGCTTGCGATCATGATGACCGTCAACGCAAACTGGAATACAACGAGTGTCTTCCGAAGCGCTGCTCCGCGAAAACCTGCGCCCATAGTTCCTTTTAATACGCTGGCGGGCTTGTATGATGACAGGAAGAAAGCGGGGTAACTTCCGGCTACAAGACCGGCAGTAAGTACAATAACAACGCACGAAATCACTAACCACGGATCAGAAAGATCCATCACGATGCGCTTCGAAACAACCTCGTTGAACAAAGGAAGCAAGGCGTACACGATGCCGAGCGCCACCATCATCGAGAGCAGTGTTGTTACAATCGATTCGCCGATAAACTGCCTGATCAGCGAACCGCGTTGGGCTCCGACAACCTTCCGGATACCAACTTCCTTCGCACGCTGTACAGCCCGGGCGGTGGCCATGTTCATGAAATTGATACATGCAATCAGCACGATGAACAATGCCACCACCGAAAATATCTTCACATATTGGATCCTGCCGCCAACCGAAACTCCATTTTCAAATTGGGAATTCAGGTAATAATCTTTGAGCGGCATGATGTAGAAGTCCACATTCGATTCGTCGCCTGCGCCCAATGCCTTTACCCGCTCGTCTTCCATGGCGTTTATTTTTTTGATGACGACATCCGGTGAAGCTCCTTCCTGAAGCTTTACATACAAGGGATGATCGTAGTTGCCCCAGTTCCAGCCCTCCCCTCTTTCGGCGCGATAGATCTCCATGGGCAGTATGTAATCAAAACGCATAGAGCTTCCGCGTTCGATATCCTCAAACACGGCCTTTACTTCAAGATCGTGTGCACCGCCAACTCTTACCATTCTGCCGATAGGGTCTTCGTTGCCGAAAAAGTTTTTGGCAACCTTATTGGAAATTGCGATAGAGCTCTGGTCGAGTGGAAATGCAACCCCGTTTGTTATTTTGAAATCAAAAAGTTTGAAGAATAGCGAGTCTGCATATAGGCCGCGTTCCATGAACGACTTATCTCCGACCTGCAGCAGGCCTGAACCATTGTTCATTGTCTTCACTGCCAGCTCTACTTCCGGAACAGTTTCTGTGACCGCTTCGGCCAGCGGACCCGGTGTCACATCCCATGTGAGTGTCTCACCATTGCCCATCTTCAGGTTCGATACGATCCGGTACAGCCTCTCGGAATCCTGGAAGGTTGCATCCGTTGTCACCTCATCATTTACCCAAAGGAAAATAAAAAGGGCGCTGGCAAGGCCAGTCGACAGTCCAAAGATGTTTATGAATGAGTAGAATCGCTGACGCATAAAATTGCGCGAAGCGACCAGGAGGAAATTCTTTAGCATAACGAAAACGTTTCGGCAAAGATGATCAGAATGACCAAAAGGTTGCAATCCCCGATCTGATGGTATTATTTGACCGGTGGGTTACAGTATAGCCAGTTTAGCCAGGTCTTTTTCGAGCTCGGCGGCATTCGTAAAATGGATCGTCTGCAGGCCAACTTCATTGGCTCCGTGGATGTTGTTGATATTATCGTCGATGAAGACCGCCCGCGCCGGGTCGATATTATACCTGCTAAACAGGATATGGTAAAAATCGGCGTATGGCTTCCGGGTCTTTTCTTTCCCCGATACCACAATGCCTTCGAACCACGATAAGAATTCAAAATTATCCTGCGCCCACGGGAACGACTCTGCCGACCAGTTGGTGAGGGCATAGAGCCTGTGGGCTTTCTTCTGTCTTATTTTGCTGAGGACATCGACAGTAGGCTGAATTGCTCCGCTGATCGTTTCTGGGAAACGGCCGTACCATGCCCGGATAGGTGCTTCGTGGCCGGGAAATTTCTTCACCAGGTCTTCCGTTGCATCGCTGAACGAACGGCCGGCGTCCTGCATGTCGTTCCATTCCGAAGTACAGATGTTGGTCATGAACCAGGTGATCTCATCTTCGGTCTTGAATATTTTCCTGTACAAATACCGTGGATTCCAGTCGATCAACACACCGCCCAGGTCGAATATTACTGTGTCAATTTTGCTCATAAAAAAATCAAATATAAATACATTATAAACACATTTTTAAACACATAGAGCACATAGACGAACACGAAGCGCCGCTCAAAGATATTATCGGGCTATAAAGGCGCGTGCGTCGATCATCGTGCTACTATCAAGACACATAGAGTGGTGACGAAACCATTGGTGCGCCTACCAACGGTATTTTGAGCAGTCTCTTTTGAGTAGTTCCCTGTGCAGGTTCCCTGTAACTCCAACCTTCATCGCAACCGTCCGCCTATGTGATCTACATCGCGCACCATCTAAATCCGCACGCCATAGAAAGCGATTGCCCCGGTTTAAATACGCAGTAATCCCCTTTTTTCTATGTGACCTATGTGTTTTAAGTGTATTCAATAAACCCACGCCTTCACAATCCTATCCTTCCTGTCAATATCCCGTATAATCCCCGCCTCAAAACCATTCTCAATAAAAATCGCCTTCACATCCTCTCCATACCGCTCGTTGATCTCCACAAACACCACTCCCGGTCTGTTCAAAATCTTCGCCGCCTGCTTCGCAATTGCCTTGTAGAAGACCAACCGATCGTTGTCGGGAACAAACAATGCCAGGTGCGGCTCATGCTCGAGCACATTCGGGCTCATCATCGACGACTCTGCCAATGCGACATATGGAGGGTTACTCACAATGATGTCTGCTTCCGTTACCGGCAGATCGTCATTGAGAATATCGTTCACAAAAAAATCAATGTAGGTATTGAACGTAAGACTGTTCCGGTGCGCCACTTCGATCGCTCCGTTACTAATGTCAGTAGCCGTAACGATTGCATCCGGCAGCTCGCAAGCAAGTGTCACTGCAATACATCCGCTGCCCACACCGACGTCCAGTACTTTCAATGACTTTCTACCCCTTGCGTGATCGAGGACCTCGCGTACAAGGAGCTCCGTTTCAGGCCTTGGGATCAATACATTCCGGTCTACGAAGAACAACCGGCCGTAAAACTCAGCCTCTTGTAAAATGTACTGAACAGGTTCGTTGCTGTTTATTCTTGTGATGATCTCTTCAAGCCCTTTTTCGTCGTAGGCGATCTCTTTGCCAGCCATGATCTGTTCGCGCCGGACACCGAACAGGCTGTGCATCACCAGGTAGGCGATGCTTTCGATCTCGCCGCCGCTTTCTGCGATCGTTATATCCGATACCATACGCCGAAAGAGGTCTTTGGAATTGGTACGCTTCTCCATGATCTTTGCAATGATAGCCATTCCCCATGACTTCGGATGAACGATACATGCAGCGTTGCTTCGACCTTGCCGCTAACGGCGCAGGGTTGGTAAGCCCCAATCCTTTGGTGGGCTGCGTCATCACGAACAACGGAGAGATCATCGGGGAAGGCTGGCATAAAAAATTTGGCGGGCCTCACGCCGAAGTGAACGCAGTCGCCTCTGTCAAAGACAAAAGCCTGCTTCCATCGTCAACCGTGTACGTCAATCTCGAACCGTGTTCGCACTTTGGAAAAACTCCGCCTTGCGCCGACATGCTGGTGGACCGTCGGGTGAAGAAAGTCGTCATCTCGAATATCGACAGCCACAAACTGGTCGCCGGCAAGGGCATTGAAAAGCTTCACAAGGCCGGTATCGAGGTCGTCACCGGGGTGCTCGAGGCGGAGGGCCGTTATCTCAATCGTCGTTTTTTTACTTACGTTGAAACCGAACGGCCTTACATTATTCTGAAGTGGGCCCAGACATCCGACGGATTTATTTCAAAGAACAGCAACGATCCTTCGCGCATCAGCAACGAATTTTCGCGACAGCTTGTCCATCGCTGGAGGAGTGAAGAAGATGCGTTTCTCGTTGGAACACAAACAGCCGCCGCGGACAATCCCAGGCTCAACGTGCGTGAATGGTCGGGACGTAACCCATTGCGTGTTGTAATCGACCGGTCACTGCGCCTCGATCCATCGCTTCACCTCTTTGACCGGCAACAGCCAACGATCTGTTACAATACAATTAAGAATGAAGACAACGCAAACCTCACTTTCGTAAAGATCGAAGCAAGTGACTTTTGCCTGGCCGTTGCGAATGATCTGCGCCGGCGTAAAATACAATCCCTTGTTGTGGAGGGCGGTTCGGAAACGCTCGGCCTGTTTATTTCTTCCGGCCTGTGGGATGAGGCACGCGTCCTGGTTTCTTCAATTGTTTATGGCGACGGACTAAAAGCCCCGTCACTTCCCGAAGAACCCGTATCGACGACGGACATCGGTGGCGATACGCTTTTGATGTATCAGAATTTCAGTGTGACGCCGGCGCCGTTGAAGTAAAGGCGCGGCTTTAGTTTATCCGCCCGTGCGTTTCCGTCCGGCGTGACGTGTCGGTCATTGTAGACCCTGATAGCCGACTCAGACCTGCTTTTGAACGTCTTGGAAAAAGGTATGGACGCCAGCAACAAGGCTCCCCCGGCCCCGGCCATGAGCCATTCGGGCTCGCCCCCGGATATCGCTGTAACGACCGGTATTGCAAGGAGGATGGCCCCGCTGAAACCAAGTATGCCACCAATGCGATAGTTCTTGGTGGCTATTTTGAATTCTTCCGAAGCCTGCGGGTCGATACTCAGGATCTCGCTAACCTGCCGGTGAGAGAGATAGAGGGTGTCGCGCATAAAATGAGCGCCTCCGAGTGTCTTGTGCATTTCGAGAGGCTGTGAAAACACCTCGTTTGAAATAAGTATCGCGAAGAGCGCGAAAATCAATCTGATCTTGAGCATGTACTGGGGCTATCGGAGCTGTGAATATAAAAGAAGTTCGATCAGCGGCGCAATACCTTTCTTGTTATCCGTATAATGAATGCAGAACAAGCCAACCCGACGGTTGCGCCGATTGCGTCGGCGAGCAGGTCATACAGGTCGAACGTCCTGCCCTCGACTTTAAGCTGGATAACTTCTGTCAGCAGGGCAAGCAAAAGGGCCGCAGCCAGCGCGATATACCATTTAGCGTTGAAATCGTGCACTACGGCCACCGTCCAGGCGAGGAAAATACAGAAGTGCGCTATTTTATCGAACCCGACAATTTTGATGTCGGGAAGGTGTGATCCCGGCCACGAAATAGCAACCAGTATGATCACAGTCATGATAATCGTAAGAAGATATTTCAAGGGAAAGAGTGAGTTTACCGCTACTGTTCGATCAATGCTCTTTTTTGTAATGCTCCTTGAGGACATCGCCGGCAAAGTCGTTGGTAAGATCTCTGACGGCCGTGTGTACGTGGTTAGCCTGAGTTTGGGTATTGTCGTACTCGATTTGAAGCATGGGTCCTTGTATCCGGTAATATGTCCCGGAGCCTGGCGTCGTGCTGCCGGCCCAGGCGAAGGCAAGGTTGTCGACGCCGGCCTTCTGGATCTTGTCCCACAGTTTCGATGAGAAGCCGAGCTCGTAATTCTTCACGAATAGGTTCAACAGCTTTATGAAAGCTTTTTGTTGATCGGCATTCAGGTCCTTATAAAAAATGCCCTTCGGCTCGAGCAGTTTTGCCTCGCGGTCATTCCCGGTAACGATCTCGGGAAGGGCTGTCTGAGAGAAGACGGCAACCTTCAGCTGATCGGCCGACAGTGTTTTCACGAAGGCGAACGCGAATTCCGTTTCATCTTTCAATAGCTGATCTCCCTTGTGGCTGCCGGTAGGCACCACGGCCGGGTTTGCGCCCAGGAACGAAGGCGTCGCCGCCTCCACTACACCGTTGAAATAAGTGAAGTTGAGCGAAAGGTGATGGCCTTCCAGGCGCCATCCCCACAACGAATTCATTTCAGGCTCACCGAAGAAGGTGACGAAGTATTTCTTAGAGTCGCGGAAGCCATCATTCGCGCCGCGGCCTTCCACCTCCCGAAGAACGCCTTCCAGTGACATCACTCCGGTGGCTTTTTTATAACCTTGTTCGCTGAGGAATATGACCAGGAGATCTTCGAGCGCTTTTTTCTGTGTGTCGTTGAGATCATACATCGAGGCGCCCCTGCGCGAGGTGGGCACGAAGTTCCAGTTGTACCGTTCGTTGTCGTCGTAGCTGAACATCAGTTTTTTCTTCACTGATGCATCGAGTGTGGTGAGGAATTTTTTTGCTGGCGCGACAAACTTGTCGTCTGCTGCCATTGACGACAGCGAGACTACCATACCGGCCAATAAAACAAATACTTTCACTCGTCGCATATCGAATTTTTCAAACTCTAAACTTCAAACTCCGAATTTCAACTCAGTCTCTTCGCTACTTCATCCCAGTTGATAACATTCCACCATGCGGCAACATACTCGTTGCGCTTGTTCTGGTATTTAAGATAATATGCATGCTCCCAAACATCGAGTCCGAGAATCGGTGTTCCTTTGAGCTCGCTGGAATCCATGAGAGGATTATCCTGATTGGGTGTTGATCCGATCTTGAGCTTGCCGCCATCGCTCACAAGCCATGCCCAGCCCGAACCGAAGCGTCCCATGGCCGTTGCGGCGAATTGCTCTTTGAACTTATCGACGGAACCAAAAGCGCCATTGATGGCTTCGGCGATCTTTCCTGATGGAGCGCCGCCGTTGGCTTTCATCACTTGCCAAAAGAAGTTGTGGTTCCATGCGCCGCCACCGTTGTTCTTTGCTTTCGCTGAAAGCTTCGAAGCGCCCGCGAAGAAATCTTTTTCGCTGGACGCAGTGATCTTCTCGGCAGCAATGGCATCGTTCACGTTCTTTATGTACGCAGTATGATGCTTGGTGTAATGTATCTCCATCGTAGTTGCGTCGATGTGCGGCTCGAGCGCGTTGTATGCGTATGGAAGAGGTACCTGCGAAAACTGAACGGCAGGTGCATTAAAAACAGATAACTTTTCTGCATGCGCAGCAAAGGGCAATGCGGCTGACAGAGCCCCGGCCTTCAATGAGGTCGTGACAAATTTTCTCCGGCTGATGTTTTCCATGATATTAATTGTTAAGGCTTGAAACAAGCAATACGAATGCCGGGCATGACTTTACCGGCGTCAGTAAAATTACCTAAAAATAACTAGCTTGCGATAATAGAAATCAGGAACTACGACCGTTCAACATCTAAACGTGACTCTATGAGTGAGCACTTGTACGAGCAGATTCCGTCACTCGACCTTTCAGATTTTAACAGCTCAGACCCGGCGAAGAAGAAGAAATTCGTTGAGGAGCTCGGTGCAGCGTACAACAGCATTGGATTCGTCGCCGTTCGTGGTCATTATCTTACCGACGATCTCACGGAAAAGCTTTATTCATCCATAAAACGGTTCTTCGCACAACAGGATCCTATCAAGCAAAAGTATGAGATCCCCGGCCTCGCCGGCCAGCGCGGTTATATCGGTAAAGGAAAAGAGCACGCCAAAGGCCGCAATACCGGCGACCTGAAAGAATTCTATCATGTAGGCCAGCAGGTCGACGACGACGATCCCATTAAAAAGGAATACCCCGACAACGTGTGGCCCAATGAGCTCCCCGAGTTCCGCGAGGTCGCCACCGAAGTCTACAGGCGGCTGGAGAAGACAGGCGTACAAATGCTAAAGGCTATCGCCCTTTATCTCAATTTACCGGAAAACTACTTCGACAGTAAAGTGAGGCATGGCAACAGCATCCTGCGTCCTATACATTACTTCCCCATCGAAGACCCGGATTCCGTTCCAGCCGACGCCGTTCGCGCTGCCGAACACGGCGACATCAACCTGATCACCCTGCTCATGGGCGCCAGCGCCGACGGCCTGCAAGTGCTCCGCCGCGACGGCAAGTGGATACCGATTACCGCACTTCCCGAACAGCTTGTCGTAAACGTCGGCGACATGCTCGAACGCCTCACCAACAAGAAGCTCAAGTCTACCATACACCGCGTCGTAAATCCACCGCGCCACCTGATGAACACACCGCGTTATTCGATACCGTTCTTTATGCACCCCAGAAGTGAGATGAGCCTCGCCGCTCTACCCTCAACAGTCGACCAGGAACATCCAAAACTGTGGGATGACATCACGGCCGGAGACTTCCTGAATCAACGCCTTCGCGAAATAGGGCTTAAGAAATAATCGTGATCAGAAGGGTCCGATATTTCATCTTTCTGAAAGATGTTGCGCGCCTTTCTGTCACTTGTTTCGGAGGACCACAAGCTCACCTCGCGCAATTCGAGGCTGTGCTGATAAAAAAACGCGGCTACCTCGATGAAGATGATCTCACGGAGCTCAACGCACTCGCACAAGTACTACCCGGCCCAACGTCCACTCAAACATTAAGCGCCATTGCTTACAGAGTCGGCGGTCCCAACCTGGCCTATCTCACCTTGCTTATCTGGACGCTGCCTTCCGTGGCCATCATGACCGCTGCCGGTATCATTGTCAGCAGCCTTGAAGCAAAACAAATGTCGTTCGAGTTCACCCGGTTTATCCAGCCGATGGCAGTGGGTCTGGTTGCCTTCGCCGCTTATACCATCGGTTTGAAAACGGTGAAGACCAAGACGGGTATTGCATTGATGATCGTAGCAGGCGTGGCAACTTATTTAATTAAAACCCCACTCGTGTTCCCGATCACGCTGCTGGTCGCCGGATCGATTACCGCATTCAAATACCGCAGTCATCCCAAAGAAGAGAAGAAGCAGTTCAACATCCGTTGGGAGAATTTCTTTTTGTGGATCGGCGTGTTGCTCATCGTTGGTGCATTGGGTCTCATAACGAAAGCGCTCGGTTATGGGGAAGTGTTGCTCCCGATCCGTTTATTCGAAAACTTCTATCGTAACGGCAGCCTCGTGTTTGGCGGCGGGCAGGTGCTCACGCCCATGTTGTACACGGAGTTCGTTCAGTACGCACCCAAGCGTTACCTGACGTCCGAAGAATTCCTTTCCGGTTATGCTTTGGTGCAGTCACTCCCGGGACCCCTGTTCTCGTTCAGCGCCTTTATCGGCGCCCTGGCCATGCGCGACTTCGGTGTGGGCGGCGAGATCGCGGGAGCGTTGATGTCTGCGCTGGGGATGTTCCTGCCGGGCACGTTCCTAATATTCTTTATGATACGTGTCTGGGAAAGCCTGAAAAAATACAGGCCCATACGGGCTTCCCTGGAGGGGATCAACGCAGCCAATACGGGCCTGATGGCGGCCGGGGCGATACTTCTTTTTCAACCGCTGGAAAATACCGTTATCAATTTCGCGATCACGATCGGCACATTTGCGCTGTTGACATTCACGAAGTTCCCCTCCTGGGCGATCATACTGATCGGGTTGGGATTGGGATTTGTGATCAGGTGACTTAGTGGCTGAGTTGAAAAATTACGGGTAACACCATTCTTTGTCTTACCGGTACTCCTCGTTGCTTGCCAGGACTCCATGACGGGGAGCTTTCAATGACACGCATTGCTTCTTCATCGCAGCCGGCACCAATCCCTTTTACCAGGCGCACATCGGTAACAGAACCATCGCGGTTGATCACAAATTCAACGTATACCTTTCCCTCGATACTCATACGGCGGGCCTGGGCGGGATATTTGATCTTCGATCCCACGTACCTGTAAAATGCTTCATAGCCGCCTTTGAATGAAGCCGGAGATTCAGGGCTGACAAAAGGTTCGTCCGTGGGTTCCTCAATAACGTCGATGGCCTTAAAGACCATGGGTTCAATTGGTCCGTCTATGGGCGTGACGTCGATGACAATTCTGATATCGTCCAACTCGTCCTCATCGGAAACTTCTTCGATCACGGGTGCTGAGACAATTGGTTTTGGCGGTATGATCTCCGTTCGGAGAACATCTACCATTGCTTCGAAATTGTCGGTGCGGCGTTGAACAAGATCCGCGATCGCCGCTTCGCTCCGTTTCCATTCGAATGCAGTCAATACGATCGACATTGTAATGAGAAGGGCAATGCTGAAGAACAAACTCGTCTTACGGGTCAGGTCAGCTTTGGGGTTCTTTTTTACTTCCATGACGCAATAGTTTGGTTTGATCCACTAATGCGATCACCGAGTACAAAGTCACATAAATAAAAAAACCCCGGTTATGCCGGGGTTTTTATTTATAAGCTTAAAAGTATTAGCCGAGCTTGAATGTGATAGGCAACACCATTCTTTGTTTAACGGGCTTACCACGCTGCTTGCCAGGTGTCCATGCGGGAGCGCTTTGTACAACGCGAACCGCTTCTTCGTCGCAACCGGCACCGATACCTTTCACAGCCTTAACGTCTGTGATAGAACCGTCTTTGTTGATTACGAACTCAACGAATACCTTTCCGTCGATACCCATACGGCGGGCTTGCGGAGGGTACTTCATTTTATCACCTACGAATTTGTAGAAGGCAGCCATACCACCTTTCGGAGCAGCCGACTCTTCAACAATCGTGAAGATCTCATCTACTTCTTCTTTGGGCTCTTCAGCCTTTACGGTGATCTCTTCCACCTTGGTGTCCTGTGACACTTCGATGTCGAGGTTAACTTGTATGTCTTCTTCGATTTCTTCTTCGTCAGGAACCTCCACGATCACCGGGGCCTGTACTTGTGGCGGGGGTGGCGGGGGAATATCGGTCGGAGGAACTTCGATCGTTTCCTCGAATACGTCAGTCCTTCTTTCAACAAGATCAGCAACCTTCGCTTCATACTGTCTCCATTCGAAGGCAGCTAACACGAGCGACATTGTGATCAAAAGTCCTATGCTGAAAAAGAATGTCGCGCTACGACCCAAGTCGGCTTTAGGATTCTTCTTTAATTCCATGTCTCGATAGTTTTTGGATTTCAAATATAAGTCAAGAATGCTGCCAAAGACAGTTGGTCACAAAAAAATGGAAAAATTTCTTGTGTTTTTTGGCCTCCAGAGGGCCTCCGACAAAATGTCTGCTGACCGGCCTTACTTCCTGTTCCCGTAAAACAGGGTAAAGAATACTGTGGGAAATATGCTCCGGTTAGGAGCTGAGGGCATGAGAACGATCTTGTTGGCGTAGGCGTCGACGAGGAAACCGGCTTCGAAGCCCGTTACCTGGCTTTTCATCGTCCCAAGCTCGAAATTAACAGCGGCCTTGAAGTTGGCTCCGATCTGGATCTTGGACTCCGACACGCCTTCGAAAAGATTACCGGTACCCAGAATGTCATTGTATGGAATATCCTGCGTGTAAGGTTGGTGACGAGTGGTATTGAACACATCTGTGCGGCGTTCGATGTAGTACGGCGCCATCAAGCCGATAGACGGACCGGCAGCGAACACGAGCTTCACCTCAACACCCTGCTGGGGGGCCTTTTTGAAAACGATGTAATCGCGTCCATACTGAGGCCTGATCGCATACAGATAACTGCTCTTGCCGAAAATGAAAAAATTTCCGGTGAATTGTGAGCTCCGGCGGACTTCCTGCGGATGCTTCACATTCATGATCTCGAAGCCGAATGTCTCCAATACTTTGTCGGAGATCTTACGGGCCTTTTTAAACACAAATCCTCCGATCAGACCACCGGAAGAATTCTTGTTAATGCCCCAGATAAACTCGGAATTATAGTCGTAGCTGTCCTGCGTCTGCGCGACAGCAGACAAGGATAAAACAAGTAATATGCAAAGGGAGATTATTTTCACGGCCAGGCGCATTCTTTCCGATCTACACAATAAATTTAGGGTTTATATCTACAACGCAAAAAACAATCCATCTGGTTTTATGGGTTCAATGACTGGCGAATATTTAGGCGAATTGCGGACTCGCGACAATCACCTGAAATCGGGGAATTCCATCATCACCGACGCCCCGGTCGATAATATGGGCAAAGGAGAGGCTTTTAGCCCCACCGACCTCGTCTGCGCCGCCCTCAGCAGCTGCATGATGACCATCATGGGACAAGTGGCCGACCGGGAAAACATCGATCTGACCGGTATGACCACGGAAATCAACAAAGTGATGGCTTCGAACCCCAGAAAGATCGCCGAGATCCACGTGTCGTTTACCCACCCCAACCTGCAGGCTGACGAGAAGCAAAAACAGAAGTTGAAAAATGCTGCTCATACCTGCCCGGTGGCGTTAAGCCTTTCGGATAGTATAAAACAGGAAGTTACTTTCAACTGGTAGTCAAACCCAGGAACTCGCGGATCTGCGATGGGTCGATTTCACTGTGTGATCGATGATACACTGCTTGTCCTTTATCGATGATAAGCACCTGCGGCGACTCATGTTCCACCTCGAACGTATTTTCCACAGCCTTAGACACATCGCGGTGAGCCCGGAGGTCGAGGTAATACATTTTCAACCCGGGGACATTGACGCCGGATGATTTCCGCTGAAGCCGGTACAGCACCATCGCGCTGATAGAACACGTTGTACTGTGCTTGAATATTAATACAGGATATTCCTGTGACTCGTTCCGGATAGCCTGAAGCTGGTCAGGTGAAACTAACTCGATCCAATTCATTCCAAAGAAGTTAATCTGCCCACATGCCCTTCTCCTTCTTGTCATACCTCAACTTGTTGGATTTATCCTTCAAGTTGGCCGGCTGTGACTCAGATTTCTGAAAAAGCTTTGTCCAAAATAACTTCATGTTGGTAACAATAGTTCGGTCTTCTTTTACATTGTTCTCGCCCTGGTTCACAAATTTCGCATCCGGACTTTCGCCATGCCGGTCGAAGAACTTCCTCATCTTCACATTTCCTTGGTAGTCTATTTTTCTTGCAGAGGCATGGTATAGTCCATCCAATGCATCGTCGGCGCTGTTGGGATTGTGTTTTCTTTTGCCGCTCACCTTCACACCGCTTGCGTAGTTACCGGCTTTATAATTCAACTCGGGTTTGATCTTCTTTGTCGCCTCGTCGACGGAATGAGGATTCTGAGTATAGTCTCTCTTCATCTTCAGGCGGGCCTGAATGTCTTCGTCGCGGTTTTTATCGTTCTTCTTATACTTCACGTTACCTTGAAATGAACCGGCTCTTGCGGCAGAGTTGGTAAGGTTGACCTGTGTTGTCGCCTTGCC
The DNA here is from genome assembly GCA_035318625.1 of Cyclobacteriaceae bacterium. Taxonomy (GTDB): domain Bacteria; phylum Bacteroidota; class Bacteroidia; order Cytophagales; family Cyclobacteriaceae; genus ELB16-189. The sequence continues at coordinate 835,970 of DATHEL010000004.1, read as the reverse complement.
CTCATTGTTCCAAAGAACATTGCTGTTGTTGATCGGATACTTCTCGGGTCGCTTCGCCTTGTTCCGTCCCTGGAAAGCGCCGGCAGCCAGCCCTGCTTTGGTACCCCGGATCTGCGTAGTTGCTTTTTCTTCGTTGTTCCAGAGTACGTTCGGAGAAGCTGCGATCTTACTCTTCCCGGGCTCACGTACCTTCTTGCGTCCCTGGTAGTAGCCGGCCCGGGCTACGTCTTTCGTTGCTTCGAGATGCGTTACCGCTGTCTCTTTGTTGTTCCAGAGTTTGTCCGGCGTAACCAGGAATTTTCCTTTCTCCGGACCGCGTGTCTTTTTCCTTCCCTGAAAATTTCCGGCTGCTGCTGTCGCGCGTCCGCCTTCGAGCTCTGTCACGGCTTTGTTATCGTTATTCCAGAGCTTGCCACTGAGGCTCCCGCTGAACTTATGCGGTTTCGTGGCCTTCAGGTATCCAGTGAAGCCTGCTCCCTGGTCAGAAAAATCTTTCAACGATGTCTTGGTGTGACCGGAAAATCTTCCGGCACGGTTAGCCCCTGCGGGGAGGAGTTTACCCTGGACCGGTGTGTTATCGTTGTTCCAGAGCTTGCCGCTCCCACTGCCTTTGAACTTGAACGGCTTCGTCGCTTTGATGTATCCAGTGAATGCGCCACCCTGATCTTCAAAGAATTTTCCTCCGCGACCGCGCCCTGAAAATCTGCCGGCCTGGTATGCGCTGGCGGGAACTCCCTTACCCGCGATCGGAGTACGGTTATTGTTCCATAGCGCGCCGGCCTTACCACCTGTGAATTTATCGGGCCTTCTGGATTTCAGATAGCCGGAGAATGCTCCACCCTGGTCCTGCATGTTCCTGCCGTCGATGCCTCTTGTTTTCTTGAGTCCGCCTGCGAGTGCTGCCGCGCCGATGCCCGGCGTTTTGGTTTGAACGGGTTTGTTGTTCCTGAAAAGTCCCGATGTGGAACGGAAGCCTGAGTATTTATGAGTACCCGGCGCTTCTGCGCCTCCTGGAATTTTCTTTCTCAAGCGGTAGCCGGCGATATCGTTCAGCCACCCGCCCTTCGCCTCTGAACCGGAAATGAATTTGCCACTGCGTTTTCTCCCGGGCGTCATGTCGCCGTGAGGTCTGCGTCCGAAGAAGGCAAGTGTATCCCTGCCGGTAAGTCCCATGCCTGCAGAGCGGAAGTTTCTATTTCGGAGGGGACGTCCTGTGAGATCGCCCGTCCTTGCACGCTCGCGGATCTTCATCTTTCCCCAATAAACATTTTTGCGGCCACGTGTCACGAATGGTTTCTGCCCGGAAGCAGTGACCACAGACTCTCTCCAGTTCTTTGGAGAGGTGCTTGTGCCTATGCGTTTCGCTCTTGCAACTTTAGCCTTATTGTCGAATGCTGCATCTCTGCCCGAAGGTTTTTTGGTAACGTATTTCGAATACCGGGTCTTCTGACTGTAAGTATTGTTGAGTCTCCCTGTCTGTGATTTGGGCGAGTAGAAAGGCTGTCCTTTGATGTCTCCCTTCCATGCCCTCTCGGCGCGTTGTGGTGTTCGCTTCACGATCTTCCTGCCGGAAGCTGTCTTTGGATCACGGGATCTAAATGGCTGGTCACCCATCGGGCGACGTGTGGTGAATTCACGCTGCGGGTATACGTTGCGGCCGGTCTCTTCTGCCGACGAGGGTTTTATCTTCCTTGGTTTGTAACCGGAGACGTCTCCCTGCCATGAACGGTCGGGATCGGAACGACGCCTTTCTTTCGAAGCGAAGCGTTTGTCGGCGCGGACCGGTGCAGGTCTGTCCGTTACACGGCGTGGCTGTTGTTTGGTGGTACCCGGCTGCGGGATGCCTACGTTAGCCCGGTTAGCCGACGACTTGTTCTTTGTCCGGAGACGCCTTCCGGCGATGTCACGGGTGGTTGCTTTGGATTTTTTCTTGACGGATTTTCCCTTCGTCTGACGGACGGTTTTCTGGTTGTCGACGGCACGGTCGCCCTTGGTGTTTTGAGCCAATGCCGGTGCGGCATAGACGATTGCAGCAAGGATGAAAAGGGCCCAGACGGTATGTTTTATTAGTGTTGCCAAAAAATTGCCGGAAAAACCAACAATTTACTAAAAACGCCCGAATCGCGGCCTTAGTCTAAAATTTCAAAAGCTCCTCCAGTTTGGCCTTAATTCTCCCTTTAGGCAGGAAGTTGTTTTCAAGCGTCGGCGCGAATGGTATCGCTGTATCGAGTGAAGCTACCCGGACAACAGGAGCATCGAGATCCCTGAAGCAATGTTCGCTTATCCAGGCGGCTATTTCTCCCCCGACCCCGCCCGTAAGCGTGTCTTCATGAAGCACCATCACGCGACTGGTCTTTCTGACCGAAGCGGCGACGGTGTCTTTGTCCCATGGGAGTAATGTCCGAAGATCGATGATATCCGCTTTCACTCCTTCCATCTGCGTCACGATTTCTTTCGCCCAATGAACGCCCATGCCGTAGGTGACTATGGTCACGTCGTCGCCTTCGGATACGAGCGCAGCTTTACCGATCTCTATGGTGTAGTAATCATCGGGGATGGTATCCTTCGCAGATCTATAAAGCAACTTGTGTTCGAAATACATGTAGGGATTCGGGTCTTCGATGGCAGCGCACAAAAGTCCTTTCGCATCGAATGGGTTCGACGGGTAAACGATTTTTAAACCGGGAGTATGAAAGAACCATGCTTCGTTGCTTTGAGAATGGTACGGGCCTGCGGCTGTGCCGGCGCCTGTTGGCATTCTCACCACGACATCGGCGGGCTGGCCCCAGCGCCAGTGTGCTTTCGCGAGGTTGTTCACGATCTGATTGAACCCTTCCGTCACGAAATCGGCAAATTGCATTTCGACCATCGACTTGATGCCTTTGATGGAAAGCCCAAGTCCCGCACCGACGATCGCGGACTCACATAGCGGTGTGTTGCGAACACGGTCTTTGCCGAACCTGGAAACAAAACCATCGGTGATCTTGAACACACCGCCGTATTCGGCAATGTCCTGTCCCATCAACACGAGGTTATCGAAACGTTCCATGCTTTGCCGGAGGCCGTCGCTGATCGCGTCGATGAATCTTTTTTCGGAAGTCTTACCGGCTGGCACGACGACATGCTGTGTGAACGGAGCATACATGTCGTTGACCTCATCTTCGGTGTTGGCGACAGGGTGTGTTTCGGCGAAAGCTTCTTCGAGGCCCTGGTCGATCTGCTTCTTCAATCGCTTTCTCGTTTCATCGACCGATTTCTTATCGAGAACGCCGTCTTTCAACAGGAATGATTCGTAGTTCTCCAGCGGATCTTTCGCAGCCCACTCTTCGAGCAGCTTCCTGGGGACATACTTGGTGCCGGAAGCTTCTTCGTGTCCGCGCATCCGGAACGTCATGCATTCGAGCAACACGGGCTTCGGATCCTTCCTCATTTTTTCCGCGAGAGACGTTACGGTCTCGTACACTTCAATGATGTTGTTACCGTCGACCTTGACGCCTTCGATACCATAGCCGATGGCTTTATCGACGAATTGCTTACACCGGAACTGTTCATTGCTCGGTGTGGATAATCCGTAGCCGTTGTTCTCTACCAAAAAAATAACAGGGAGATCCCAGACTGCGGCAACGTTCAATGCTTCGTGAAAGTCGCCTTCGCTTGTACCGCCGTCGCCGTTGAAGACTACTGTTATTTTCTTTTCCTTTTTCAGTTTCGAAGCGAGTGCGATGCCGTCGGCCACACCGTTTTGCGGGCCGAGGTGGGAGATCATTCCCACGATATGATGTTCGTTGGTGCCGAAGTGAAATGAACGGTCGCGGCCTTTGGTGTAGCCCATCATCGTACCCTGCCATTGTGCGAACAGCCGGGCGAACGGGATCTTGCGGCCTGTAAACACGCCGAGGTTCCTGTGCATGGGCAGAATATATTCGTCGGGCTGAAGGGCCTGTGTAACACCCACTGCTATCGCTTCCTGGCCGATACCGCTGAACCACTTGCTGATCTTATTCTGTCTTAAGAGGATCAGCATTTTCTCTTCAATCAGTCGGGAAAAAAGAATGCCTTCGTAGAGGCCGGTGAGTGTTTGGTCGGAGTGTTTCTTGCGGCTGAATTTCATTGACGGAAATTTCGACAACAAGTTATAACTTATCGGGATGAAATACTTAGTGCTGATAATTGTCGTGGCCATCATGGCGTCGTGTTCCAAACCCGCGCCCCGGTTGTCGGAACGCCTGGACAGTCTCTTTAACGCCCAGGTAAAACCAAATGGCCCCGGTGTGGCCGCGCTGGTTTCAATTGGCGACAGCATTGTGTTTTCGAAATACTATGGTATTGCCGACCTGAAGACAAAAGAACCGATCACCGATAAAACGCTCTTCAATCTTGGCTCGATCTCAAAGACATTTGTAGCGAATGGCATCCTCATGCTTCGCGACGAAGGAAAGCTCTCGTTGAATGATAGCGTGATCAAGTACTTTCCTGAATTCAAGAACAAAGACATCGGACGCAAGGTGAAGATCTCGCACCTCCTCACGCATACTTCCGGGTTACCCGACATCCGCCCGGTGTCGGAACAAAGAGAATTTTATCTGACAGCCAACGATGCTGAGAACTGGCAGCCGGTAACACAATGCGACTCGCTTGTGTTTGAGCCTGGAACACAATTCGAGTATTCAAACCCCGCGTTCAACGGTCTCGCGCTGATCATCGAAAAAGTGAGCGGGCAAAAGTGGCAGGACTTTATTGCGGACAGGATCTTCAAGCCCGCGGGAATGACGACAAGCACCATCACGGACGGACCACACCCGCAGTCGGGAGTGTCGCACGGTTATGTGCTGGAAGACGGACGATGGTCTGAACTGGATTATGGCGAAGAACCGACGTTCTGTGCTGCCGGAAACGGCGGTGTATGGAGCTCTGTAGAGGAGCTGATCAAATATCAGAAAGCCATGGAGACGGCGGCATTCTCCACACCGGCAACGATCCTTCAATCGAAGACAATCAATAGCCCCGAAAACTGGGCTGGCAAGGAAGCCCCCTTCATCGGCTGGTCGTGGTTTATTGAAAAAACACCGGATGGAGTAAAAACTGTAGGGCATACCGGTACACAAGGCGGTTTTTACTGCCATTACGTGACTATGCCCGACAAGAAGATCTTATACCTGATGTTAGCCAACTTTCCGATTGAACGGGAGCTTTTGAATGACGAGGTGATCAGGATCCTGAAGCAAGAGGGATTGTGAACTCGAAGGCCGTTCCCACATTGATGGTGCTCTGAACAGATATTGTTCCGCCGTTTCTTTCCACGAATTCTTTACAAACAGCAAGACCGATACCGGTACCCTTCTCGAGCTGTGTGCCTGTTACGGAAACACCATGAAGTGTAAATAGTTTCTCGATATTCCCTTCAGGGATACCGGTGCCGGTATCTGAAACCCTGACAGCGATACTTCCATTTTTCCGGAATGCGCTTAGTCCCACTTTACCTCCGGGATGTGTGAACTTGATGGCGTTGGAAACCAGGTTCCGCACTACGGTCTGGATCATGTTCATATCGGCATAGACCTGCAGGTCCGGACTATCCTCGATCGTGAGATGGATGTTCTTCCGCTCCGAATCGGCACGAAGCACCTGTGTTGATGTGACCAGCAGCTGATGCAACAAAAACGCCTCGCGGTTCGGATGGAACTGATCGCCTTGGATCTGCATGCGCGACCACTGGAGGAGGTTGTCGAGGAACTCGGCGGTAACGTCGAGACGCCCGCCGATTTTCTTTATAAATTTCTTCAGCTCCTCCGGTGAGAGCGTGTCCATGTCGACCATGTCGAGGATCCCTTGTAGCGAGATCAACGGACCACGAAGGTCGTGCGATACGATCGAGAAGAGCTTATTCTTGATGTTGTTGCTTTCTTCGAGCTCCGAATTTTTCTGGCGGAGCTCTTCGGTGCGCAGATGCACTTCGCGTTCGAGTCGTTCTTTCTCTTCGTGCTCACGCATCAGTTCACGCTCTTTGGCGAGCAGGTTTTCTCTTTGAAGAATGTTGAAACGGTCTCCGAAAGCGAAAGAGATCAGCAGCGTTTGCAGAGCGCCGCCCACATAAAGCCCGTGGTCCACGAGCCAGATGTCGCCGATCACTCCGACATTTCGAAGCAACAACAGTATTCCGAGCACCAGTATCGTTCCCCATGCGAGAAGAAAATAGCGGGCGGGCCTGTACCTGCGAAAGCAGTAGATCGCGCTGATCAGTATTGTCGTGAAATTGACCAGCGCCAGCAACCTCATCGGCAGATATGAAATATAATCCTCGAGTCCGATCGCGAGGAGCGCGAAAATGACAGCCACTGCTGCGATGGCCATGAGCGTGCGGTCGAGCCAGAAATTGATCGTCTTCAGCGCCAGGAAAGAACGCGTCAGTGCTACGGATGCCACGATGAACAAGGGCGAGGCGAACGCAGCAACGATCCTATTCAATTCCGGCCATTCCGGATTAAAGAAATAGAAACCGTAACCGTTGTAGTATGTGATCACATTCGTGGCGGCAATCAACGTAAGAACATAGTAAAGCATTGACTTGTCACGAACCGATAGGTACAGGAAAAGGTGATAGAAGATCATGATCAACATGAGGCCATAGAACAGTCCATGAGCGAACTGCTGTTCGTACCCGTCGTCACGCAGACCTTCAGGGGACCAGATGGTAACCGGAACTTGCACGGCGGAGGTCGACACGATCTTCAGATAGATCGCCTCCCTGGTGTCGGGTTTGATTGCAAACGGGAACACGAAGTTTTTGTGACGCACGGCACGTGTCGACATCTTATACATGTCGCCAGAATACTGCAGCGACCAGTTGCCCGATGCATCGGCGGAATAGAATTCGATATGATCGAGTAACGGAAAAGCTACTTCGAGAAACCAATCGGTCCGCGACGAACGGTTCTCCACATCGAAGCGAAACCAATGGATGTCGCGGTCGTAACCCAGCGATACGCTTTTAGTGTCGAGAAAATTAAAATTCAACCTGGATACGCCAAGGATGTCGAGTTGAGGATCGGTTGTGCGGAGGTGATACATTCCGGCGACGGTTGCCCCATCGGTATTGTCGGTAAGGACCACCTGCGCCTGTGCATAACTCACACAGCCGGATACAATGATTGCCAGAAGGAAAGGTTTCATCTACGCTTGCTGGATGCCCGGGGAAAAGCATCTCTAAAAAGTAGAAGAGGCTTGCCAGTGCTTTAGCAAGCCTCTTCGAGAGACAAATATAGAAAGTATGATTGTTAAACTACTTTCTTGCGGATCAATTTCGCGTAAGTCCTGCTTACGGGGAAGCTCTTTCCGCTTTGCATTTTCACAACCATACCACCATTGAAGTGGCGTTCAATCTCCTTCAGGTAGTTTACATTCACGATTGTTGACCTGTGTACACGAATGAATACTTCCGGGTTGAGTATTTCTTCGAGCTTACCGATACCCGACGAGCTCACGAACTGATCGGCCTTGGTGGTAATGATGGTATAATCGCCGGAAGCTTCGAGGTACACGATCTCATCGACGGGAAGATTGAACAACTTTTCGGACTTCTGTACGAATATGTGTGTATCGTAAGTGCCCTTGCGTTCACTTTTCATCGACGACAGCAGGTCTTCGATAGAGCTGTGCTCCAGTGTCTTTCTCTTCAGCGCGCGGTTAACAGCGTTCCGAAAACGCTCTTCGTCCAGCGGCTTCAGCAGATAATCGACAGCATTCTTTTCAAACGCCTTGATGGCATACTGATCGTACGCGGTCACGAAGATCACGTACGGCTCGTGTTCAACATCTTCAAGAACGTCGAAGCCTGTCATGCCAGGCATCTGGACGTCGAGAAACACGATATCCGGTTTTAGCTTGTCGATCTTCTCAACAGCATCTGTTCCCTGGTCAGCTTCATCCAGTATTTCTATGTCAGGATAATTCTCGAGATACTCCTTGAGGAGATCTCTGGCCAGTTTTTCGTCGTCAACAATAATGCAGGTGGTACTCATTTGACTGATTTTGATTTTAGAACCTTAATAAACCCTTAATAAACCCTTATTAAACCTATAATAAACCCTATCTAATTTAAGTGAATTTGCTCTTCGATGATCTCTTTCTTCCTATCGGGAACGGATTCGTGCTGCAGTTTCTTGTCTTCAATGTAAAAACTTACAGAATATCCCCGGTCAGTGGCCCTGACGCGCAGCCCCGACTGTGGCCCGAAATAGCTTTTCAATCTCAGATCTGTGTTTGCCATGCCGACGCCACTGCTGGATCCGTCCATAACTTTTTTGGCATTGACACCGAGGCCGTTGTCTTTCACTTCGAAGAAGACGATACCGCCGGCACGCCTGACAGACAAGTAAATTGTCCCTCCCTCCTTCTTCGGCGCGATCCCGTACTTCACGGAATTTTCAACCAGGGGCTGAAGGATCATCGGTGGTATGCGCATACCGAGGCAGGTGGGATCGATCTCTTTCACAAAGATCAGTCGCTCTCCGAAACGCACTTGTTGAATGAGAATATAGTTTTCGATGAATTCGATCTCGTGCGTGAGCTTCACCATTTCACCGTTGTGTGAGTCGAGTGCGTAACGGAATATGTCGGACAACTGGGTGATCACTTTTCTCGCTTTCTCTTTGCTTGAATGCACCAGGGTGCTGATCGAGTTCAGGGTATTGAAGAGGAAGTGAGGGTTGATCTGCGACTTGAGCAGCGAGATTTGCATTTCCTTATTCTTGAGCGCGAGCTCGCTCTTCTCCTGGTCTTTTTTCTGCAATCCCTGAAAGTAGCTGATAATGTAGAATACGCCTACCGTGATGATATATTGATCGTGAAAACGAATGGCATCCCAGCTGAGGAGCTCCACCATGTGCTCCTGCCAGTGTTCAAAATATACAAGACCTTCGATGTAATCGTTAAAGTAGTACGACAAAGTACCCATGATGAAGTAGAAACTGATAATACCGCCGATGTGACCGCCGATCTGTATCATCGGCTGGAATCTGGAAAGCCAGTATGTCCAGATAAAGATCAACAGGATGCTGATACACAGCGCCTCAAACAGGAACAAGGTGTTCCACAGGACGTAGGACTGCGGCGTAAAGAACTTCCACTCAACAACGCCGCTGATAGCAAAATTTATAGCATGCCACGTACAGATCAGCAAGTAGGCTTGCTTCCAAATCCGGGGAATGTCATCCAACCACTTCACCTTGTAAATTCTTTAATAAAGTTAAAGATTCATTAATTATTAGCGGTGGACGGCCATTACGAGAGTTAAAGCATTCATTTTGGCGGTGAATGAACGGGACGGGTTAATTTTCAAAATTGTATCTTTAACCGCCCACGTGTTACCAATGGGTCGCTGTTGCCATACAACGAATATGCCACGAATATTGATCATTTTCCTTTGCCTGATTTCAACCGTGGCCGTCTCCCAAAGGTTGACCGTTAGTGCAAAAGTGGTCGATAAAGAAACCAAGGAACCACTGGTTTTTGCCAGCGTGGGCATCAAGGGACGGTCGTTGGGCACAATTACCAATCTTCAGGGCGACTTCGATTTTCACATACCCCCGGAGTACAGGAACGACGTTTTGGCCATCAGCATCCTCGGATACCGGAATTTCGAAGCCCCGGTTTGGACTCTCATCGACAAGTCCGACCTGGTGATCGAGCTCGAAAAAACCACTTTCGTACTGCAGGAGGTTGTGGTTAAAGATTCACTCACTGGCGGAGATGTGCTACGCATCGCCCTTTCACGCATCGACCAGAATTACCCGTCGGAACCGTACCTGATGGACGGGTTCTACAGGGATATCAAGAAAGTGAGCGGTACATACATCTCGCTGCTCGAGGCAGCCACGAAGATCTATGACGAAGACTACAAAGCGCCACGTAACAAATTCAAGCTTCGTGAACGTGTGGCATTGATGGAAGTGCGCCGGAGCCTCGGTTACGGTAACAAATTCACGGCTTACTTCGAGCAGGACAATCTCCTTGAAGAGCTGTTGTTGCAGAACAGCATCAAGTATCGGCAGTTTCCTGACGAGGAAATTTTCTACGACAGCCTGAAGAGAGGAAAGGATTCGTACTACAACGGGCATGATATCTTCGTTCTCAGTCACTCCCACGATTACAACCTGAAAATTTTCGTTGACAAGACCAACTTCGCCATCATCCGCCTTGAATTCGAGTCGGGCGCCACGAGTAACATGACCAAGCGAAGCGGCATGATCAGTCGTTTCGTCTATCTCAAACGGGTTGTCGATTTCAGACAGTTCAACGGAAGGTTCTATCTCAACTACATCTCACTCGATTCACGCATCAACTGGTACGATATCCGTACAAATGAGTTGAAGTTTGAAACAGAGCTGTTGCAGAATCTTCTCATCAATGAGATTGACAGCGAAGCCGAAGAACGGATCGGGACAACAGAAAAGATGAAAAGCTACGGGCTTCAATACCAGGACCTGCCATACAATAAAGACTTCTGGTCTAACTACAACGTGATCAAGGATAGTCCGCTGGATAACAAGATCATTGAAGACCTGGAGAAACAAGGGCCTCTCGAAAAGCAGTTCCAGGATAACCGATAGTGGGGGTACGGATTATTGCAAATGGCCGTCATTTGAAGTATCATTAATGCAAAAGTTGGCATTAATGGCCCCGCCGGTTCCAATCGACAATTTGCAGTCTGCCCTGTTGGAGCAGGTAAGAAAACTTCTCCCATCCAACATTTCACTAGCTGACGAGCTATCGGAACTGCTGAATATCAGCCGCGACAGCGCGTACCGCCGCATCCGTGGTGAAACCGTACTCTCCCTCGACGAAGCCAAGAAGCTCTACGATCGTTTCGGTGTCTCGATCGATGCGTTGTTTTCTCAAGACTCCACGATGGCGTTGTTTCATCATCGTGCGCTATCACTCGAGTATCCTCTCGATCAATGGTTGAAATCCGTCGCGAGGAACCTCGAGACGATGGAGAACATGGAAGCGGGGACAAAGCAGATGATCTTTGCCGCGAAAGACATCCCGATCTTTCACTACTTCCGTCTCCCCGAGATGTCGGCGTTCAAAATGTTCTTCTGGCTCAAGTCCATCATCAAAGATCCCAAGTACGCACAGAAACTGTTTGATGATCACGCGATCTCATCGGAGCTCATGTCAACGGGTAAGAGTGTTTGGAAAGCTTATTCCAATATTCCCGGGGTCGAGATCTGGACCGAAGAAGCTGTTAACGATACGCTGAAACAGATCGGATATTTTTATGAGTGCGGGTATTTTTCCGCAAAGTCCCAGGCCACTTTGCTTTGTGATCAATTGCTACAGATCAACAATATGATCCGCGAAGAGGCGGCAGAAGGTAAGAAGTCTACCGGTGTCGATTTCCAACTTTACGAGAACGAGATCCTTATTGCCGACAATACCGTACTGGCCAAGTTAGGGGACAAACGTTCGGTGCACATCAACTACAACAGCCTCAACCTGCTGACGACTTTCCAAGAGTCGTTCTGCGAGAGGACAGAAGTTTATCTGAATAATCTCATCAAGAATTCTATACTGATCAGCGCAACAGCAGCCAGGGAGAGGAATAAGTTTTTTAATAAGATGAATGAGAGAGTGGAAGGTTTTAAGAAAGGGCTCATTTAACGACGGGGTTGACCCGGTCCCCCGGGTCAAGCCGGAGGATGGCCGGCAATGCAATGACAGCTAGAGCGACGCTTCCGCTTCTTTAAGGAGCTCTTCTTTGTCGATAGGCACTACGCCGACATGCTGACACACCAGTCCACCGCCGAGATTCGATAGGCCGGCAATGAGCTTTGGCTCCAGGCCGAGGGCCACACACAATGCCGCAATGGCCACTACGGTGTCGCCGGCGCCCGATACATCTGAAATCTCGCGGTGATGAGCCGGCAGCTTCAGCTTACTGTCTTTGTAACTGATGTACATTCCATGCTCGGAGAGAGTCGCCATCACACCGTCGGCCTTCAGCTTACTCTTCAGTTGCTCGACCGCTTTTTCAACCTGGTCGATTCTCGACGCGTCGACTTCTACTTTCAGACCTTCGCGGAGCTCTTTCAGGTTGGGCTTGAACAACGTCACATTTTCGTAGGAGAGGAAATTCCTCCGCTTGGGATCGACGACGGTCGGTATGCCTTTCTTGCGGGCAAGCTCCACGGCGCTCCTGATCACGCGGGCATTGATCGTTCCCTTGTCATAATCCTGGAAAATAACGACGTCGCTTTTTGGTAACAGCTCTGAGATGCGTTCAATGATCTGCTTCTCTTCTTCGGCACATGCCTCACGATCGGTCTCCTCATCGACGCGAACGACGTGCTGATGACTGGCAATCACGCGGGTCTTCTCGGTGGTGGGCCGGCTGTTGCTCACGACGAGTCCTTCTTCGCTAACGTTAAGTTTTTTGAGACATGACCGCAGCTTGATGGCAGCATCGTCGTTACCGACCAGTGAGCAGATGAGCGGCGTGGCGCCGAGTGCATGAACGTTGACAACCACGTTGCCCGCTCCGCCCAGCCGATAGTCCCGTTTCTTCACCGTGATCACCGGTACAGGCGCTTCCGGCGACATCCGGTCGACAGATCCCCAGATATAGCTGTCCAGCATGACATCACCGATGATAAGTACTTTCAACCGGTCGAAGTCGCTGAATATTTTCCGGAGATTGCTCAAGTTGTTGTTCTGTCAGTTGAGTTTCGCCAACGCGTTCTTCATCCGGGCCATAGCCTCTCTCAGGTCCTTTTCGGATGCGGCATACGAAAGACGCACACAGGCTTCCTCGCCGAATGCGCCGCCTGGCACCAGTGAAACATGACCTTCTTCGAGCATGTAGAGGCAGAAGTCGTCGCCGTTGCTGATCTTCCTGCCGTTGACCGACTTTCCGTAATACGAGCTTATGTCGGGGAAGAAGTAGAACGCACCCTTCGGGTAGTTAGCTTTCACACCGGGGATCTCTTTCAGTAGATTGTACACGATGTCGCGACGCTGACGATATTCCTCCACCATTTTCAGGGTAGGATTTAAATCGCCGGTGATAGCGGCAAGGGCGCCGCGTTGCGAGATCGAGCAGTTCGCCGATGTGAGTTGTCCTTGTACTTTGGTTGAACCGTCGGCGATCCATTTCGGCGCTGCGATATATCCTATGCGCCAGCCGGTCATTGCGAAGCCTTTCGCAAAGCCATTCACGGTGATGGTCCTGTCTAACATACCGGGAAGCGAGGCGATGCTTACCTGTTCTTCGCCGAACACGATGTGTTCATAGATCTCGTCGGCGATCACCAGCAGGTTTGGATGCTTCAGCACGACATCGGCGATAGCCTGGAGCTCGTTGCGTGTAAATACCGATCCGGTAGGATTGCACGGTGACGAGAAGATGATGGCTTTCGTATTCTTCGTAATGGCTTTCTCCACCTGGGCGCCAGTTACCTTGAAATCATTTTCAAGTGTTCCCTTTACGATCACAGGTGTTGCTTCGGTAAGGCGGACGAGCGCATCGTAGCTTACCCAATAGGGTGAGAACACAATCACTTCATCGCCGGGATTGAGCAGCGCGATCATGACGTTGGCGATCGATTGCTTGGCGCCGTTCGATACAACAATATTTTCGGCCTTATAGGGCACGTTGTTTTCCTTCTGATATTTCGCAGCGAGAGCTTCGCGGAGGTCGGGATAACCGGCTACGGGAGGATATGAAAAGAACTTACCGTCGTCGATCGCTTTCTTAGCCGCTTCGCAGATGTGCGCCGGAGTTTTAAAATCCGGTTCGCCCAGGCTGAGGTTTATAACATCGATGCCGCGGGATTTGAATTCGCGTGCTTTTGCAGCCATCGCGAGTGTGGCCGATTCTTCGATCGCGTTGATCCGGTTAGAGAGTTTTTGCATAGTCGTAATTCGTTGTCATTATTCGTTATTCGCAACAAGTCGAGTTCTTTCCGAGTGGCGATTTTAGAATATAGATTATGGGGGAAAAAACCGGTCGCAAAAATACAGAAATCTCTCACGGATCGCACGGATCGCACAGATTAGTGCAGTTCTTTTTCCGTGCGATCTGTGCGATCCGTGAGAGGTGTATTTGGAGATGTATCTAGTTAAAAAGAGTTCTTCCCATAATACTCCGCCCCAACGTAATCTCATCCGCGTACTCGATCTCTCCTCCTACCGGAATACCTCTCGCAATCGATGTAACCTTGACGGGAAAGTCCTTCAGTTTCTTGTGGATGTAAAAGGCGGTGGTGTCCCCTTCCATGGTGGGGCTTAAGGCCAGGATGATCTCGCGGATCTCTCCTTTGGAAGCGCCGACGCGTTGTATCAGCGACTCTATCTTCAGTTCCTCCGGCCCAACGCCGTGTACGGGCGAGATGATGCCCCCAAGCACGTGATAGGTACCCAGGTATTGTGCCGTGTTTTCGATTGCCATCACATCCTTGCCTTCTTCCACCACACACAGCATGGCGCGGTCGCGACGATGGCTTTTACAGATATTGCACTGTTCGTCGTCGCTGATGTTGTGGCAGGTTTTGCAGAACCGGATGTTGGCCCGGAGCTTCTGCAGCGCTTGGGTGAGGGCTGTCGTCTTATTCTCGTTTTCCTTTACGAGGTGCAGCACAAGGCGCAATGCAGTCTTCTTGCCGATGCCCGGAAGCTTCGACATTTCGTTCACTGCGTCTTCGATCAGTTTTGAAGGAAACTCCAATTTTTAGCCCTTAAATTATTTACAAGATTATACGATCCTCGCGTCGATACCAGCTTCACAGATTGCTTCTTTCATCGGTTTGAGCTCGTCGAACGAACCTGTTTTAACCGTGCATTTGCCCCGATAGTGGATGATCCAGGTACATTGTTCCGCCTGTTCGGGCGAATGCTTGCAGACCCTGACCAGCGTCGTTGTGACATGATCGAACGTATTGATATCATCATTGAATACCACCAGGCTTTTTACATCGGTAGTCTCAACCACTTCCAATACTTCCACCGTTTCCTTCTCCTGGCCCGCAGCGCTCATCCGATCGATGTTATTTTTTTCAAAAGTAAAAAAATACAGTGTATTTTTCACGCAAAGACCAGAGCGCTACTTTCGGTACTTTACATGAATAAACTCAATTTTTAAATGACTCCGGCACTCGTTGTCACCATCATGACGATCTATTTCGCGGCGCTGATCGCGATATCATGGGTCACATCACGTGGAGCTGATACCAACACATTCTTCACAGCCAACAGGCAATCTCCATGGTACCTGGTGGCTTTCGGTATGATCGGTTCTTCACTCTCGGGAGTGACTTTCATCTCCGTTCCCGGAAACGTGGGCGCAATCGGTCTGGGATATTTCCAGGTTGTGATCGGATACCTGGTCGGTTACTGGGTCATCATTCTTGTGCTGATGCCATTGTATTACAGGCTCAACCTCATCTCGATCTACACGTACCTCGAACAGCGATTCGACACCTGGTCCTATAAAACGGGAGCGTTCTTTTTCCTGGTATCGCGGTCGCTCGGTTCCGCCCTCCGCCTCTATCTTGCAGCAACAGTATTACAACTCTTTTTGTTCGATGCCTGGGGTGTTCCCTTCATCGTAACGGTCGCTACCACCATCCTCCTTATCTGGATCTACACTTTTAAAGGCGGCGTGAAGACAATTGTTTACACGGATTCATTTCAGACGCTTTTCCTGGTGACGGCGGTATGCGTCGCCGTGTGGCAGATCTCTTCTCAACTCGGTCTCTCGTTCGGGCACATTGCGGATATCTTCAGCACCAGCAAGTATTCGAAGATGTTCTACTTCGACGATCCGAATTCGACGATGTTCTTTCCTAAAATGTTCCTGGGCGGAATGTTCATAACGATCACCATGACGGGCATGGACCAGGAGATCATGCAAAAGAACCTTACGTGCAAAAACATCGGGGAAGCACAGAAGAACATGTTCTGGTTCAGCCTCACGTTGGTTGTCGTTAACCTGTTGTTCCTCCTGCTGGGCGCACTCCTTTATATATATAGTGAGTCTAATAACATCGCCTTACCCGCGTCGGGCGACGCACTGTTCCCCTCACTGGCGCTCAACCATCTCGGACTTGTCGTAGGCATCTTCTTCCTGTTAGGCATCATTGCCTCGTCGTATGCGAGCGCCGATTCCGCTCTGGCGGGATTGACCACTTCGTTCTGTATAGACTTTCTGAATTTTAAAAATAAACAAGAGAAGCAAAAGGTAAGAGAGAAGTTCATCGTGCATCTCGGTTTCTCCCTATTGTTCCTGCTCATTATAGTTGTGTTCAAAGAGATCAATGAACGCTCGGTGATCGATGCCGTCCTGCAGATTGCTGGATATACGTATGGGCCGTTGCTGGGATTGTTTACGTTCGGATTGCTGACAACGCGGAAGGTGTATGGTTTTGCCGTGCCGTTCATTGCAGTGGCATGCCCGTTGATCTCATGGGTGATCAGCTCAAATGCACCGGATTGGTTTAACGGGTATAAGATCGGGTATGAAGTGCTGGTGATAAATGGAGGGCTGATGTACCTGGGGTTGTTGTTGTTCTCAAGGAAAAATGCAATCTCTCACGGAAAACACGGAAATCACGGAAGCGCGCTAAACGAAGTTCCTGCGAACTATAAATAATGCCTCTGTATTCTTCCGTGTTTCCGGGCATTCGTGAGAAAGTGTATTAAACGAAAAAGGGCTGCCGACTGCAGCCCTTCTCTTACTCAACTTCACTGTTTCAACAGTTGCCCTGTACTAAAGCCACTATAGACAGGGTTTATCTTTATTGTTTTTCATTCAATGTCATGCTTATGATACCTGTATGACGATAATGGTGCCAGCGGGACTGGCATGTGATTTTGGGGAGATTTGAGGGTTTTTAGGCCAAAAACGATCCCAAACCGGGAGGGTTTTCCGGAGTTAAGTTCTGATTTGGGAGATAGTCAGAGCGACCAGAAGTCTTAGAGCTCCTTCGCGGGGTCCCAGAACTTTGTCTGAAAGTCCTGGACCTTGTCCTTGACGACTTTCACTCCTTCTTTTTTCAATCGCTCTTCCATGGCGGAAGGCGGCACGAAATGGTGTTTGCCGGTAAGCAATCCCTGACTGTTGACAACACGATGAGCGGGGACTTTCTTGTCCATGTGCGTAGCGTTCATCGCCCAACCAACCATCCGTGCAGAGCTCCGCAGGCCGAGATAGGCTGCAATTGCTCCATAACTGGTGACACGGCCACGCGGAATGAGCTTCGCTACTTCGAACACATCTTCGAAAAAAGAATATTTTTTATCGTTCGCAGGCGTTTTCTCTCGTTTGCGGGCCATCGATGCTATAAATATTTGTAAATCTCATTTAAACGGGTGCATCAAACAAAATTCAGGGGTTAAATTGCGCTCCGAATTTTTCGCTGCAATGAGATACGCCCTCTTATTTACGATCATACTGTCTGGCTTCGCTATGCAAGCCCAGCGTCTGATATTCCCCGAGGGCGATCATTGGCGGCTTCCGTCTGAAGGAACAGAGGTCGTGTTCAAAGTAACGACAGACTCCATTCCTCCGAAATTCTCCCTCGAAGAAAATGTTGGCTCGGGCATGGTGTTCGATTCACTGGGCAACTTCTTCTGGAAACCGTCATACGATCTCGTAGACCGCCTTGAAAAATCGAAAGAGATAACGGTCATCTTCCAGGCAGAATGGAAGCGCGGGAAGAAGGTACGTAAGCCAATCACTTTCATTGTTACACACCAGAATCGCGCGCCGGTGATCGAAGAGCTACCGGTGTTCTATGTGAAACAGGCTGCTCCGAATAAATACCAGATCAGCTCAGACTATATCAGCGATCCCGACGGTGACCCGATCGTCTATAAGTCTGTGATGACGGCGTTGCCCGAAGGCGCTACGCTCAGCTCTCTGGGTCTCATCAACTGGACACCTTCGCGTAACCAGTTCATCTCACTGAAGGCCAATCCGACTTTCATCGAGTTCCTGGTCCAGGATCCGGATAAGGCGGAGACCAAGGGACGTATCAAACTTTCCCAGACACAGCTGGATCTTCCGCCCGAGCTGCTGCTGGTGCCGGCCGACTCCATTTATGAGATCAAAGAAGATGAACGCGTGAACATCAAGCTGTATGTGACCGATCCTAACGGCGACGAGAATATTTCGAACGTGTCGTTTGTCTGCAACGACAACCGCATTCCCAAAAACAGCCTGAAAGAAAACTCCGCTGTTCAGAGTGAGTTCACGTGGTCGCCGGGATATTACTTTGTTGAAGAAGCCGAGAAAATGAGAGAGGTGGATCTGATATTCTTTGCCCTCGATAAATCCACCAACCGCGTACAGCGCAAGGTGAAGGTGAGGGTTAAAGACACCGAGAATATCGAAGAGAAAGACAAGCAACTCTATAAGAAGTACAGGAGTTCGCTCATCCAGGCCCGCGCGCTGATCACCCAGCTTGGTGAGAACTACGATAAGCTGAGCAAGGCGTACAAGAAGGCGAAGCGGGGCAAGAAACAGCGCGCGCTGCTGAATGCCAGCCTTGGTGCCGCAACGGGCATTTCGCCGGTGATGGATCCCAGTCAGTCGAAATACGTGTCTGCCATCGGAGGCACGACGGTTCTTACGCTGGGTACACTGGAAGCAACGGAAGTGATAGGAAAGTCGAAGACGGATATTCTCGACAAGATGAAGATCAACGTTGAGATCATGAACCAACTGCAAGTTGAGGGGGATAACTTTGCACGGAAGTATTCATTGAAGTCGATGCGGAGAACGAAAGAGTTCGAGGCAGATCGCGAGAAGCTTCTGCCCATCATCAACAATCAGAAGCTCGTATTGTTGGAGCTCGACGCGAGTCGTCCGAGTATGCCGAATTACGATAACAAGGAGATAAAGAGTACTTTTCCCGACTTTGCAGATGAGTAGCCCGCATGTCCTACCCCAAAGAACATTAAACGTTGTTATATAAATTGCTTCATGCAGTGCGAAGAAATCATAACGATTCTATTACAATACCAGGAACGGCTGATCGAACTATTTCCCGGTAGTGACATCCAGATCAACATTGCGAGCCAATACTCATTCATCGTTGCCGACATATCGAAGGGCGATGAAAGATACGTCCATCTGAAGTTCGAGATCGGGGAAGGGTCGGGAAGGCTGAATGATATCTATTGTGAAGACCGGACGTTGACGGAAGACCTCGAAAACAAGATGGATACTGTCGAATGGCCGGGATTGACGTCGACCGTGCTGAAAGCTTTTCCCTATCCGGCAAAAATTAAAGAGCAGGTGGAAGTGGCCGATAAGATCGCTGCGCTGGCCGTCAATTTTACGGACGGCGATAACTATCGCCCGGGAAACTTTAGCAAGGTATTATTGACGGAAGATTACATCGAGTTGAGCCAGGTCAATCACATGAACGCCAAATCACTGGCCCATAAGGAGGATTACAGTTTGCGCTCGCTCGTTTTCACTATTCCGTTCGACGGCAGCATGAGCGTTAAATTTTCCGATCGCTCGTCTCAGAATAACCGGGTCTGCGGCGATAAAATAGAGCAATGGCTCAGGAATTTCGACATTTCCATTTCCGGCTTATAGGGATCAACCCCCTCGCTTTTTGCTCAATGCTACTTTGAAGTCATCCGGAGTACCCGTCACTTTTACGCTTACAAAGCGGACCTTGCGGTCGTTGTCGGCGTATTCCACTTCGTCGATCTGGTCGAGGGAAACATCCTCCTGTTTTTTGTGGAAGAGGGCATTGAAGCCGACTGACGTTACCATCTTCATCGGTATCCGCATGTAGTATTCCATCGTGAGGTCTACCGACTGTTTGCCGGATAGCTGTATGGAACCAAGTGATGAGTTGATATTCATATTCGGTATATCGAGCACTCCATTCTCGAACGAGAACTGGTTGATGAGGCTGTCGAACCGGATGAGCCGCAAGTTTTTGTCTTTGAAGTACCCCGCCATTGCCAGCATTGGCGCAAAATCGACGAGGCTGCCGTCGTAGAGCTTCACGTTGAGCTTCGCGCTGCTGTTGTTCACGATAGGAACGAAATTGGGATGGATCTGCACGGCGCTTTTGATCTCACCGGTCAGGCGGCCCTTGATGTTCTTATTGATCACAACGTCTTTCCCGAAGTGATCGAGCTTCAACATGACCTTTTCCAGGTCGATTTGATTCACCTTGATGACGCTGGTCAGGTAGAGCTTCGAAGTATCGCTTCCGTTGAGCTCGCCCTTGATACCTACCGTACCGCCGGCGATCTTCATCCCCAGGGTATCGGCATACAGGTAGTGAGTTTCCGTCATACGCAATCGCGCGGTGACGTCCTTCATCCAAAGCTTGTTGTACTTGATCTTTCCGATGTCGATCTGCACGCCGAAATCGGAGAAGGGTATCGAGAAGATGTTGAAAGCTTTTGCGTGATGCGACGTGTCGACTGCTACGACAACCGGTCGCGGCTTGGTCCTCGCGCGCGTCGAATCACTCCTCTTCCGCCGGGTTGTATCCGGTCCAAGATCGTAGCTGACAAGCTCATCGACGTCGAGAAGGGTGGACTTGAAATTAAAGTAGTTGGTCTTCTTTTTCTTCACAGGGTCCGGACCGGTGTACCAACGCATGCTCACATCAAAGTCACTGCGCCCGATCATCCCCTTCATCGTATCGAGCGCCATGATGTTGTTGCCGTACTTCACACCACCTGAAATTTCCTTGAGCGACAAGTTATGCTTCTTCAAAACGGCAGTAACGTTCGTGACTTTCGCCTTCATGAACTTGAAAGTCGTGTCGTAGCGAAGATCTATCTTGCTCCGGAGCCAGAGGTCGGCTGCCTCCTCATGCCTGTAACCTCGCGGAACGAACTTGCGCGTGCCGCGGCCGAGGATGTCGTCGAGCGCGAAACGTTTCGACTTGAAATCGAAGGCAATCTGCGTTTTACCTTTCTTGATATCATCGAACCACAACTGATAGTTCGTGACGCGTCCGCTGAACTGGAGATCGGAATTATCGATCATGCCCTTCAGATTTTTCAGGCGGATCAAGGTGTCGTTGACAGTAAGCTGAGCGCTGATGTCTTTGATCGAATGCTTGTAGTTCTTCAGTGTCGCGTTGAGGATCTTCAGGTCGAAGAAACCCTTGGGCAACGGGGCGGGATTCAGGATTTGCTCGACGGTTGTCTGTAGCTCGAGCCCCAGTACAAAATCCGACACTTCCTCGGTCATGTGCATGGATGTGTCGTATGCGAAGATATCCTTCAGCATGACTTTCTTGCTTACGGCGTGAAGTTTCAATGACACTTGCTTCTGGTGGTCGTGGAGAAAGGCCTGGATATCGCTCAGACTGCCGGTGATCTTGATGTCCGAATCGCCGATGCGTAACGAGGCAGAGTCGAGCTTGATGCTGCCTTCACTCATGCCCGCGTGAATATTCATATTGCGGATGGGCATCGGGTAGCCGGGAAGCGTGAACGAGAGATTGGTTACAACCAGCTTGCTTTCGATGCCTTCCTTCAGTTTGGTGAGCGCCTGTTCGGGGAGATTGAGGTCCATGAGCTCGTTGAAGTCCATATCGAGCTTGATGTTGCCGGTAGTTTGTTTCAGGTCGGCGATACCGAGGAACTCACCGAGAAATTTCAGTTCGAGCTGTGAGTTCACCTGCATGACGATCTGCGGCTTGGTGAAATCGCGCATCACGAAGTCGCCCTTGAAGATGCCTTCGCCGGGTCGCGCGTTGACGTTGGTGATATGCAGTTCGGAAGTCTTGAGGTTGTGGTCGCTTCCGTTAAAGTAATATCCTTTGAACCCGAGCTTGTCGAGTTTCTGATCTGCGCTGGTGTTGAGGAACCAGGCGTCTTCGCATCCGAAGTCAACTTCGATCAACGGCATTTGTGCTTCTGAGATGCGACCACGAACGAGGGCATCGAAGTATATCCGCCCGTCGTAGGTAAATGGGGCGAGCTGTGCCTTGACGTCGTCGGAAAGGAATGCGGTGATAAGTGTAAGGTCGGGGCGGTCGCCCTGTATCCTCAGGTCGAGTACGCTTTCCTTCGCGATGTGTGCCGATCCGCTGATGTCGAACGTCGCTTCTTCGAGCTTCAGCTTCCCGGAAGGAATATGAAAGTGGCTGGATTCCATTTCATAATTCGCCTCGAGTGCGATAGCAAACTGTTTATGCCGGAAGATCGACGTGTCGGCAGGGGTCGTCATGTCGAGCTCCATGTCGCTTTCGAGCTTGATGGACATCATGGAGCTGTCGGCTTTAAAGGCTGACGTCAGTTGTGCGATGGTGGTCGCGTACCGGTGGCCGGTTGCTTTTTCAAAATAGGAGATCTCTACTTTTTTGAATGATACTTTCTGCAGATCGATTTGGTATGCCGACGTAGTATCGCCGGCGTTGGAAGCTGTTGTGTCTGCGCCGATATTGAATGCTTCGAGAATATTGATGGTACCATCGGCTTCCTTGACAAGATCGAGACGGCCATCCTGAACAGAGACGCGGCGAACGTTGTACTTTTCATTCAGGAGGTCGGGTATGCTGATGCCAACGTACATCTTGGCGAAGTGGAAGACCGGATCGCCCGTCTTTGACTTATCCGCGTAAAGCGTTGCGTTGTGTAACGAGACACCAACGGATGGAAAATGTTTGAAGAGAGAGACCTTGGATGATTCGACTTGCAGCTCGCCTTTGAAGCTTGCGTTCAGTTCTGTCAGCGTCATCTGTACGATCCGGTCGTGTTCCCAGTAAAGCAGCCCCACAGCGAGGCCAACCAGCACCACCACGGTGGTGATCGTGATGATCAGGGGGCGGAGTATCCACTTCCTGAAGAAAAGGAGGCGTAGGGAGGACTGAGTTTTAATAAGATTTTACGGGGAATTGGAGACAAAGGTACGAAAAAGACGTTTTGGCATGTTAAAGTTTCTTAACGAAGAAACGGCGATAACATTATACCAAAAAGTCCAGCACGCCCTGCACGACGTCGATCGTGATCTCTTCAAACTTATCGATCTTCACCAATTCATCGTCGACATGAACAAGGTGGCCCTTCCATGCTACTTTGATCTTCTTCGCCTTGATCGGCTTGTGAAAGAACGTCTCGTCCTTGCCGTGCTTCATCCGGCGTGCAACGTATTCGGCGAGCTGTTCACGTTGTGATTCCGGTATAAGAATAACTTCCAGCTCTCCGTCGCCGGGATCTGCTTTCGGAGCAAGGTTGAGATTGGGTCCGAGCGACTGGATGTTCATGATCTCCACCATCAGGTATTTGCCGGAGTACACTTTGTCGTCGACCATGATGCTGCATTCCCTGGTCTTGTATTCCATGACGATTTTGTGAAGACGCGTGAGCGCTTCATGCAGCTCTTTTTCGGGGTCGTCCGATTTCTCTTTCCGTTCCTTCATTTCCTTGATCAGCTTGGGGAACACGCCGAAGCCGAGGGCTTCCAGAAGAAATCCGTTCTTACCCAGTCCGGTGATGCGGCCGATGTCGAAAGATTGTGTAACGCTGTCGCTCCATCGTTGGATGACTTCGTCGGGGGTTCCTTTGATGCCGAGGGTGCGCGCAATATTGTTTGCAGTTCCGGCAGGCAGCAGGCCAATGGGGCCCTGCTTGTCGCGAAGCGGTTGTTCCAACAAGTATGAGGCGAGCTTGCGCACCGTACCGTCGCCGCCGGCCAGGACGATGATGTCGGTGTCTTCGGGTATGCTTTCCTCAAAGTCTGTTTCTTTAGTAGAGGAATAACTACAGTCGTAGCCCGCTTTCTCGATCTGCTTGATGAGGGCTTCTTTCGAATGGTCGCCTTCTCCCGCGGTGGGGTTATGGAAAAGCTTTATTGATTTCATTTTTCCGCGTGTTTGACAAGCATTTCCCCTGTCAAATCCATACCACGATTAATGGAACGATTTTGATTGAGGCCTTGATCATGAATATTCTAGTAACAAACGACGACGGTATTTACAGTCCGGGCCTGCGACTGCTGGCAACAATAGCTTCGAAGTTCGGGAAGGTACGCGTAGTCGCTCCCGACGTCGAACAATCTTCCATGGGTCACGCCATTACGGGATCGCGGCCTTTGTCCTATCGAAAGGCCGGCAATTTCACAGATATCGACGCGTGGCGCGTGAATGGAACTCCGGCCGACTGTGTTTCGCTGGGAACACATTTGTGGGGAAGGACCGATGTTGTGTTAAGTGGGGTCAATCTCGGACTGAACCTCGGCAACTCGATGTGGCATTCGGGTACACTGGCCGGCGCGAAGCAGGCTGTGCTCCTCGGAGTAAAAGGTATTGCGATGAGCGCGCCGGCAGACGATCGTGAGCCTCATGTCAACTGGCTCACCGACCATGTTGAAAACACTTTGAAGATTTTGCTTGCAGATAAAGAAGTGAACCTGATCAACGTGAACTTTCCAAAAGATCCGAAGGGCATCAAATGGACACGGCAGTCGGTTCGTCAGTATGATGGACAAGTGCTGCCCGGCACCGATCCGAAAGGAAGGAAACATTACTGGATCACCGTGATGCCGCTTGGCCCCGCCGAAGAAGGAACGGACCGCTGGGCTGTAGAAGGCGGATATATTTCGATGACACCACTGAGATTGGATCTTACAGATGAAAAGGCTCTCGCGAAAGCCGTTGTGAAAGAGAATATGGTGAGGGCGTAAGAGTATACGGGTAGCAACCTCGCATACGTATTTTTAGATATCCCCATATTTTACAAAGAAGGCGGCTGATATCGTCGCTAACTTTGTTTCAACAAAACACAGAACATATATGAGAAAATTAATTCTTTCGATGCAGATCTCGATAGATGGATTTATCGAGGGTGAGAATGGAGATATGAGTTGGATGGCCCTGGACGAACCCATGTCATGGGACGACACTTTTGAAATGCTAAGCACAGTTGATACAGCATTGCTGGGAGGCGTGACGTTTCCAATTTATCGCGATCACTGGAAAGGTTGCCTGGCAGGATCAAAATGTTCTGCCAATGAATTGAAGTATGCAAAATGGGCGGACAAAACTCAGCACCTGGTTGTTTCAAAAACCTTGAAGGACCCGGAATGGCAGAATACAAAGGTCATTTCAGGATCTGTTGTCGAGGAAGTGAAAAAACTGAAGGAACAAAAAGGTGGCGACATCTATCTCGTCGGTGGTGGTATGCTTGCCAGAACAATGATAGATGCCGGGCTGGTCGACGCGTACAGATTGACGGTGAGTCCGTATATCGCGAAAAAAGGAAAGTCGTTGTGGTCGCCGTTAACAAACACGCATAAACTTGAACCGGCGGGTGTAAAACAATTGGAGTTAGGAGCGATCGTATTGAGGTATAACGAGAAGAAGTGAGTGGCAAGAATTGAATAATGCAGCTCTCACGAATCACGCGGATCAAAGGCAAAAAAATTTGATGCTACTCCATCCTCAAAGAATCCACCGGGTTGACGTTCGCCGCGCGCCAGATGCGAAGGCTGGTGGTGGTAAGGGCCAGGCACATCGTTGCAAACACGACGACTGCGTAGATCTCCCAGTGTATGGAGGTCTGCAGCGCAAACCCGCTCAGCCATCGTTGCATGAGATATGACGCGAGGGGAAGCGCTATCGCGACGGCTATGACGATCAACAATACGAATTCACGATTGAGCATGAAGACGATCCCTGCGTCGGAGGCTCCGAGCACTTTGCGGATACCGATCTCTTTTTGCTTCTGACTGATGGTGAACCCAATCAGTCCGAGTAGTCCGACACAAGCGATGACGATCGCTCCGGCGGAGAACCATGTGATGATGCGGATGTTCCGATCTTCAGCGCGATAAAGCGTATCGAAATTCGAGTCGACGAAAAACCATGTGAAGGGGCGGGCGGCATCGAGCTCTTTCCATTTCTCTCCGAGGTAGGAGATCAGATCGGAAGAATTACCCCGGAAGCGAACAGAGACGAAGTAGTTCGCCTGGTTTTCAGTTGGGCGATGAACGAAAAATACCGGTTCCACTTTAGTACCCAGGTGCGAATAGTGATGGTCTCTAACGACCCCGACAACCTGTGTGCGGCGGCCTACCTTCTTGCCGACTGCAGTCTCCCAACCGAATGCTTTCATCGCGGCTTCATTGATGATAGCGAAGTTGCGAACAGCGGTGTCCAGGGGCGCAAGGTGATCGTGAAAATTGGTGCCTTCTATAAACTCTATATTATAAAGAGGGAAATATGACTCGTCTACATACATACGCATCATGCGGAACGGGTTGTCATCGGTCCATCCTTCCGGGCGGGTCATAGTGAACGAGCTTCTACTAAGATCGGACGGTACGCCATCGGACGATGATACCGCGATGACCTGGCTTTGCTGAAGCAATTCTTTTTTCAACGATACGATCTTCGCACGAGCTTGCGGATCGGCCATGTTATCGGCGTCGGTAGGAATGACGATGATGTTTTCTTTATCGAAACCCAGGTCGTGATCCCTGAGAAAATTCACCTGCTGATAGATCACAATAGTTGAGAACAGCAAGACTACCGACAGACTGAATTGCAGAACGATCAGCACACGTTTCAACATCAGGCCGGTAGTTGAGGTCTTCATTTTACCGCGAATGGATTCGACGATACGCGAACCGGAGATAAAGAACGCCGGAAAACTCCCGGCCAAAGCGCCGATCGATACAAAAAGGGCGAGCATCGATAAGAGCAACGACGGCTCCGACAGTAAACGGAGAGACAACGAAATATTCAAAGTGCTGTTGATCGCCGGCATGGCGGTTTGTAACAACACCAGGGAGGCCACTACCGCTATGCCGGTAATGAACATCGACTCTCCAAGAAATTGCCGGACGAGACTGAACCTGGTGGCCCCGAGAACTTTCCGCAAGCCGATCTCTTTCGCTCGCTCTACGGACCGTACGGTAGCAAGGTTGATGTAGTTGACAACTGCGATCAGCAAAATGATGAATGCGATACAGATCATGATGTAGGCCGACCGGCTGCTGTTTGTCACCTGGTTGTAATAATCTTCCATCGACACGAGGTGGAACGACATTCTCCGGGCCATCTCCGCATCGAAGACCTCCTGTACTAAAGCGGGGAACTGTGAAATGAGCTGCGCAGCCTGGGTTTTGTCATTGACCACGATGTAGGTACTCAGGTATGAAGAGTCCCATCCGCCTTCTCTTATGTCTGCGATGCTCATTGCATTTTCGAAAGAGATGAGGATATCGGGCCTAACGGTGGAATTCACAGGGACCTCCTCCAGCACGCCGCCAATGGTAAAATCATACTCGACACCTCCGATGCGTGCATGAACGATTTTCCCGATGGGATCGGCATTTCCGAACAAACGCAAAGCTGTCGCCGGTGAAAGAATGATATCGGATTTCCGGTTGAGTATGTCGTATCCGTTGCCTTGCCTTACGGGAAGGTTGAACATCCGGAACAGGGATGGATCGGCGAACGTAATATTCTCGGTGAAATTTTTATCGCTGATGGACACGATGCCCTGGAATGTTGTTGTGCGGGTACCATCGGCTACGGCGGGAAACCTTTCCTGGAGGGCGGACAGCATCGGTTCCCAGGTATCGTACGTGAGGACCGCGCCATTGGGTGTGATGCGTTCTTTGTAAACACGATAGATCTTTTCGCGGTTGGTGTGTATGTGATCGAACGTGAGCTCCTGGTATGCGTACAGGATGAGGACCAGGGCCGATGATATCCCTACGACGAGGCCGAAGAGACTGATGAGGGTAAATGACTTATGCTTGATGAGGTTGCGGAAGGCGAGGACAAAATAATTAGAAAACATATTTCTCACGGAAAACACGGAAAACACGGAAAATGAAAACCGGCGTTTTCATTACCGCGCGTTGCTTACCGCGGTGGGTTACGCAATTACGATGCCGTGGCGAAGGGTTGCTTATTCTGCACTATCGCAAGATATAGCTGAAAGAAAACGAACAATTCTGTTCGATTCCGGGATCATTGGGTGGTGTAGTCGAGCACATCGCATTTCAAGGCGCCTCCAATTTGTTTCATGCGATTCATCAGGTTCGCTTTACTCCCATCGCTGCCCAGGTGGATCTTGTGCTTTTCAGAAAACTTCATGTAGGCGTTGAATTCATCTTGCACGATGGTCGTTGACGCCACGCGTGCGTGCATGGTCTGACTTACTTTGGTCTTATTGACGAAGATGTATTGAACGGTTTCAAAAGTTCCTCTGTCGCCGGACTTCAGTCCGAAGACCCAAACATAGTAGTGGTAGGAATGCTTATCGTAATCGATCGAGACGCGATAGTGTGTCGTCAGCATCAGGAGTCCCACGATGAAGGCAATGAGGCCGATGTATATATTCACGGTGGCAATCGCTATACCTGCCGCCGCGACGAGTCCACCTCCGATCATCATCGGTGTCGAGAAATAAGGAGCGGTTTTTATATCGATATGATTGAGCATGGCAGGTACCCGAAGATAGGACAAAAATTATCCGGTCCACCTTCGGGTACACCCATGAATGGCTGAGCTGTAGTATTTTTCTCCAACCGCCAATATCATCTCACATGGTCCTTCAAAGCGGCCGACAGGAGGCTGTCTGTTTTAGTTTGTGCTCAATAAGAGATCGAAACACGTTCTCCTGACTCACAACAAAATTTATAAAAAATCGCCGTATAATTCCGACCCGGGTTCTGATTTTAAATTCTGATATTAACGCAAATAAATTTTCAGCACTTATGAAGTCGAAACTTGCATTGATCACCATACTGTTGGCATTCGCGATGAATATTTCCGCACAAGACACAAAAGCACTCGAGGGCCGTTGGGATCTCGTGGTATCGAAAGATGGAAAAGAACTTCCCTCCTGGCTGGAAGTAAAGCACTCCGGTCACCACACACTGATCGGCAGGTTCGTATATGCGTTCGGCAGCGCCCGACCGATATCGGAAGTAAAATTCAAAGACGGCAAATTCAATTTCTCTATACCGCCGCAGTGGGAAGAGGGCGATCGCAACATGGACTTCGAAGGCACGGTAGCTTCCGATGCAATTCAAGGCACGATGGTGTACACAGATGGTAAGTCGTACACTTTCAAAGGAACAAAGGCGCCATTACTGGCCCGCGACAAAGCACCTGCCTGGGATAAATCCGTGACCCTGTTCAACGGAAAAGATATGAAGGGCTGGCATACGGAAGGCGCGAACCAATGGGTTGTCGAGTCAGGCGTATTGAAGAGTCCGAAGAGCGGCTCCAACCTTCTCTCCGACGGCAAGTACAACGACTTCAAACTTCACGTAGAGTTTCGTTGCCCGAAAGGAAGCAACAGCGGACTTTATCTCCGTGGCCGTTACGAAGTACAGATCATGGACAGCAAAGGCGAAAATCCCGACGACGGACTATTCGCCGGCATTTATGGATTTCTGACCCCGAACGAAATGGCGGCGAAAGATGCTACCGAATGGCAGACTTACGACATCACACTTATAGGCAGAACGGTGACGGTAGTTGCGAATGGAAAGTCGGTGATCACGGCACAGCTGATACCGGGCATCACCGGTGGAGCGATCGACAGCAAAGAAGGAGAAGCGGGTCCGCTGATGATCCAGGGCGATCATGGACCTATCGAATTCAAGAACATAACGATCACACCGGCAAAGTGATCGTTTCGGGCGAGCGTATGGAACGGCGCCGGAAGTAAATCCGATTGGTCAGAATTTGTACTCTCAGTCTTCGATCTTCAGATCGAAACCATTCGCGTTCTGCAGCTTAACATGCCACGTCTTAGCGGGTCCGCCTTCGTCGACAGTAACGGTAACATACCCGTTATTATTCTGGAAGTCTTTCACCTCGTACTGCATAGGAGACTCTGCTTCGAAGTCTTCTTTCGCATTGTCGTATTTCAATGAAACTTTAGAGCCCTGCAATGCATTGAACATGATGCGCGGATAAGTAGGTCCGTTCGCTTGTACTTTGGTTACTTTCAATTTGCGGCCGTCGTTGATCGATATCACACCATCTTTATATGTCGCTGAAAGTTGATCAGGGGTTGACGTTGATGCGGCCGGTTCAATCGTGCCGGCAACGGGAGCTGCATCTGCCTGGGGAGTTTCCGTGCAGCCGCCGACTCTCAGTGAATGTCCTTTCTTGCCGGCGACGATCGCGTACAGGCAATGCTTGCCCTGGCGGATGCCGCGCTTACTGATCTCAGGGATAGCGCTGTCCTGGAAAACGATCCGGAACGTGAACGGGACTTCCTTCATTTCGTAGACCACACGGCTGTCGGCGATCTGGTTTGCCTGTGCGCCGTTTACGTAGAGTGTAAATTTCGCTCCATCTTCGGCGAAGACGGTGACGGTTCCGGGGCCCGGATCTTCCTGTGAAAAGGAGACAGAGGAGATCGTGAGGAGGAGGATGACGGGGAGTAGCTTGGCAAACATACTTTTTGAGGTTTTTGGGTCGGTGGCCGACAAACATACCAAGAAACTGAAAAATGATTGGTTAAACCGGGTTAAGAACGACCTGGGGAGGGTATTAGGATTAGCGGTCAATCCGATGTATATTGCACCCGCTTTTAGGAAAAGCCGTCAATTTCTTAAAATAATAATGATTCTGTTTTGATTCGTGTCTCGGATTGAAATAATAACTCAGAATAATTACCGCGATTTGAACTATTTGAGCAGTCCGCTGCTTTAGTGGGATATAACATTAATCAGTATTCACTAAACTAATTACATGCGCCAACTTAAGATCAGTAAACAGATTACCAGCAGGGAAAGTGAGTCCTTGGACAAGTACTTAACAGAAATTGGAAAGGTGGATTTGATTACGGCCGAAGTTGAGGTAGAACTTGCAAAACGGATCCGGGAAGGAGACCAGGTAGCCCTGGAGAAATTGACGAAAGCCAATTTGCGTTTTGTTGTTTCGGTGGCAAAACAATATCAGAACAACGGACTCACCCTGGGTGACCTTATTAATGAAGGAAATCTTGGGTTGATCAAAGCAGCCAAGCGTTTTGATGAGAAGCGTGGTTTCAAATTCATCTCGTATGCTGTATGGTGGATCCGTCAGTCGATCATGCAGGCTCTCGCAGAGCAGTCACGCATCGTTCGGTTGCCGTTGAACCGTGTAGGTTCTTTGAATAAGATCTACAAGACCTTAGCGGAGCTGGAACAAAAATTTCAACGTGAGCCCTCGGCAGAGGAAATCGCCGAAGTAATAGGCATTACGGTTGAAGACGTGCAAAACAACCTTAAGGTTGGTGGCCGTCACGTATCTATGGATGCGCCGTTCGTTAACGGAGAAGAAAATAGTCTGATTGACGTTCTTCCCGATGCGAACGAATCCAAGCCTGACTCTGAGTTGATGTCAAATTCGCTGACCGTTGAGGTACAACGCGCATTGGCAACGCTGACCGCAAGGGAGGCAGACGTTCTGGCCCTGTATTTCGGGTTGAATCAGAACGACTCATTGACGCTTGAGGAAATAGGAGACAAGTTTAGCTTGACAAGAGAACGGGTTCGTCAGATCAAGGAGAAAGCAACCAGGAGACTGAGGCATTCTTCGAGAAGCAGAACCTTAAAAACATACTTAGGGTAAGTCCCTAAGCTTTTTTTCAAATTTTTAATAACCAATACAATGCAAGGAACAGTTAAGTTTTTCAATGAAACCAAAGGTTTTGGATTCATTACACCGTCCAATTCAGGCACGGACATTTTTGTACACTCTTCAGGTCTGATCGATCAGATTCGTGAAAACGATAAGGTCGAGTACGACGAAGAAAAAGGCAAAAAAGGCATGAATGCCGTAAATGTTAAAGTGGTGAACTAAGGTTCCGACAAGACATACGAAAATGGACAGCCAGAAATGGCTGTCTTTTTTTTTGTGGTTAATTCAAGCTACCGTGGCTATCGAAAGCAGAACGGGCTAGTCGCGCGCTGCGCGTCTCTAGCTCACGACGATTCGTAACACTTTGCTAAAACCAGATGAGGTCATTCTCACGATGTAGACACCGGGTTCAAGATCGAGATCCATCTCCCCTTCGGCGTGAGAGTACGCCCTTCTAATGCACTCAACGCCTGTCACATTTGTAATGGTGATTTGAATTTCAGTTTCAGGCAAGAAGTTTAACTTAAATGATAGTTTTGACTCATTAACTACCGGCATTGGATAGAGCGATATGTCTTTCCCGGTTTCAATCTTTACTGAGACTGTCTTGAATGTTTCTGTATATCCATCGAAGTCATTGGCCTGAAGCCGATAGTAGGAAACACCGGCGAAGGGAAATCCATCCGTAAAGGAATAGTCATGCGGCTGTTTAGTTGTGCCATGGCCGGGAACGGAGGCTATCACATCAAACTTTCTTCCATCGGTTGAGCGCAGAATATCGAAATGATCGAAGTTTATCTCGCTTGCGGTTGCCCATCGCAAATCAACGACCTCCCCAAGCTGCGATGCTTTGAAGTCGATTAATTCAATGGGAAGCGCTGTTCCGCCATTGTTTTGAATAAAATCGTAAACACCAGGCAGATTCGTACTAAGATCAGTGCCGGTATTTAAGCTTGCATCCGGCGGACCGTTTCCGATAGATGATTGAGCACCCTGAGCACCATTGTTATAACTGCCTGCATAAAAAGAACCACCCGTGACGTCAATTGAACTTTGACTTCCTGATTTAGATACAGAGCCGGTTACAACAATATTGCCCGCATTGGACAGGTCAACTTTATTATTGATATCGAGGTTTCCAAAAACGATTAATAATCCTCCGGCTGGAACGCTCAATGTCATCGCGTCGGTAGCAAAAGACATGTTGCCGAAGACAATAAGTGTGTCAGCAACCGTAAACGTGAGCGTTGGATTGTTGCCCGCGAACGTCATATTCCTGGTAATTGAGGACGATCCAAGACTGACATATCCGAAGATATTAAAGGCGACTCCAGAGCTTCCGACGTTGGTGAAGGCGGGCGCTGAGCCATCAACCCAGGTTGAGTTGACTTCCCACGATTTATTGGATTGATTGTTTTTGGAGTTCTCTTGTGCTGTCGCTATAAGTGGAAAAATCATTAAAAGCGCTGCGATAAAATTCTTCATGACCAGGATTAAGACCGAATGTTTGACTGTGTAAATCGGCAAAAATAACGCGAATAATGACACAGCTGTAGCCAGTCATCCCTTTTCCATACCCCCCATCGTATTCCGGATGAAATTGAGGCAGGTATTAATTGAATGTCTGCCTCCTGAATTTAAGTGGTGATGTTCCTTCCCATTTATTAAACGCGCGTACAAATGCCGCAGGCTCAGAATATCCGAGCATTGCCGAAACGTCCGATACGGTAAATGTATCATGCTTGAGCAACAGCCTGCTTAATTCACACTTCACTTCGTCTAACAAATTCCGATAGTTCATCTTTTCGACGGCAAGCATCCGCTGAAAAGTTCGAACGTTGCAATTAAACTGCCCGGCCACCTCCTGCACACCCGGTAATGCCGGAGATGCCAGGGATAGAGCGGCAATCTTTGTTCGGCTTGTCAAAGACTTGCGCCCTTGCAGTTTTTCCAGAAACTTCAGGTACGCAGGAATCAACAGGTCAAGCTTTGATCCGGAGTAGTCCTTTATCCGTTTATGCACCTTGTTGTCAAAAGAAAGAGAGAAATCCACACCGGCGCCCCAATCTTGAGGATACTGGTCATCGTAGAATGGCGAGTAGCATCTTATTGTCAACGCCTTGTCCCACATCAGTTGGAGCTCACGTTGCATTACCATCATCGTCGTTTCAAGAATGACTCTCGAATTTTGTTTGGAAAAAGCACGGACTGACAACTGTACATGACGCTTCGTACCACGTACAACATTGTTAATTTCCAGGTAAGGGAACGTCTTTCGCAAATAAGAATGACAGTAGTAAAGACCTTCTTCAATCGTCCTTGCCTTTAATGAAATCCTGTAAATGACACCAAGTGTATTAAAATCTAGATTTCTCCCGACATACAATCCAAGTTTATCTTCTTTAAGTACGGAGGATATAAATACGAGCGTATTTTCGAAATCGCTCTTAGTAATTGTTGCTGAATCATCGTCTAAATCAACGCCCCTCAGGTCATCCAATAGCTTTTGTCGCGGAATCCCTCGCATCACCGCGTAATTGAGGTAGGGCACTATATGCACGGAGGAAATTTTCATCTGTCGCAAAATATCAATTTTAAGTTTTACAGCCACTCTAACTTGCCTGTCAAAACTAACGAGATCATGAAAAATATGGAACAAACAACTCATAAAACCCGACTCATTATGGATCAGTTTAACAACGCATTTCAAATGCATGATCCAACTCTTTTGACCGACCTCATTGCGGAAGATTGTGTTATGGAAAGCATCCAGGGACCAGATGGCATTCGATCTGAAGGATACTCTTCCTGTTACAATTTTTGGTCTGCCCTTGCGACCGATCCAAACACGCATTTTGACGTAGAGGAGGTATTTGCATACGGTGACAGAGCAACAATCAAATGGCGCTATCACTGGGGCGAGAATAAGGATCAGGCCGTACGCGGAGTAAATCTCATGAAAGTTAAGGATGGTAAGATTGTTGAAGCGCTGGGATATTCGAAAACGGTCTCAAGTACCGGCCTGGATGCGGAGAAGTAGGCCGACGCCTACTCCCCCATCCACTGTCGCCTGATGCGGACCAACTTGACCATGAAGAATATCAGGAAGAGGATTTCGAGACGGAAGGATGTGCTGTAACCGCTCAGGCCTTCGATGCGCGGGAACACGAGCATTACACAAAGGCAAGCGAGGATACCTATGATGCAGTCGATGAGACCGGCGATGATGGCCCAGTCCTTTTCAAACCATAGCCCAAAACCTACGGCGCCCTTCAACAGGTACATGCCGGCTAGTATAATTCCGATCGGAGACAAGGGCTCGAACGTTTCAAGACCATACAACGCTGTGTGGTATGTAAACCCAAACAACAGTGCCGCAGCAAGGGCACATGGCACGAACGCACCGGCGATCATAAAGAGCCACGAGAACGTTTTGATCCACCACGGCAGCAGCTGCCTTCTTCTGATTGTTTTTACCGAAAAATCCTGATCGAGGATGTTGGTTTGATTGGTCTCCATAAAGAGGGGTCTGAATGGGTATTACGGAACATAAAATAGCGAAAGAAATGCAAGGTGAAAAGAGGTGAATGATTTCTCGTTACGGGACCGTTGAATCCGTTCACCTGCCGTCGCGCGGGTTCACCAGCTGGGGCAACCACACTTTGTAAAAAGAAGCAACGGCGCCGTTACCCGCAGATGCATAATCGCATAGCGTAATCTTAACGGGCTCACGAGCTCCTTCGGTATAGGACTCGGGGATGAACGTTGCCTGGAAGGCCATAATAGTACCCGCGGCGTTGGTCACGGGAACGAGCTCGATGAATTGCTTGTCTTTAATAACGGGCTTCAGCACCGATTCAATATCCACACCTTCAAACCGCGAGTCGCGTGCGAGCACAATCGGACCACGCATAATGGCATCGCTTCGAAGTGTAGTGCCGGTCTCGACCAAGCGGCCGCGCATATCGAGCTCAAGTGAGATCTTGTCTCTGGTTTTCCAATTGCGTTTCACTTTGGCATACTGACCGGCTTTCAGATCTTTAACGTCCTCTCCATTCACTTTCAAACCCGTGATCTCGCTCCAACGGGGAATACGAATAGCGATCTCCATCGTTTCTTCCTTCTCGGGATTCACTTCGATGTCGACCGTGCCGGACACAGGATAGGCGGTGTGCTGAACGATCGTTACCTTATTTCCTTTAGGGCTCTTCAGGGTGAATGTTCCGTCGGCAAAGTAATTTACTTGTATGCCTTCCTTCCGGGCCATTACGATGTGCATCGGTGTAGCAAAGAGTGCGCGGGGGCCGCTGGCCTCACAACAGTTCAAGCCCATGCCGCATTGTTCGCTGCCGGCGAGCCGCTGGCCGTTCAACGGAGTGTATTTGGCCCAGGTGGCGCCCTCGTTGCTCATCGAACCCAACAGAGCATTGTAATAAGCACGCTCCACTTCGTCGGCATACTTCGCTTCGCCTGTAAGGCGGAGAAGTTGTTCGCTCAACTTGATCCACGTGACCGTTACACATGTTTCCTGGTAATGATGGATGGGGATGTTCTGGATGGCCTTGCCACCGAACCACATTTCGGCAGAGGCGCCGGAGCCGGCGATGTTGATCTCCGTATCGCGGATATTCGTCCAGGTATCCTCGACTGCCTTCTTGTATTGTTCATTGCCGGTAATCCGATACAGTTCCAGGAGTCCTTCGTAGCACGACATCATTTCGTAGGCTTTCTGTCCCTGCTCCGGGCTGTACCAGCTGGCAGGTTTAGGAAACCGTTCGCTCACGTTGACGTTGGCTTTGCTGATCAATCGTGGCCCTTCCGTTGTTTCCCATTGCCGTACAATTTCTTTGGCGAAGTCGAGGTACTTTTTGTTGCTGGTGTGGCGATAGAGGAGGCAGATGGGCTCCAACACCGACGATGCGGCCATGCCGCGGTAGTTTCCTTTAGTGACGATGATGCCGTCTTGCTTTTTGAGATCGTCGATGAGGTTATCGGCGACGCGCGTAGCGGCTACCAGGATTTTTTTATCGCCGAACAATTCATAGTGGGCGATCAATCCGAGCATGCAATATTTTCTTCCCCAGATGTCCCATTGCTCGAGGCGATGATCGGGGGCGTAGTTGCCGATGTAACCGTCGGCCGTTTGGGTTGCTAGTAAGCCCGCTACGGCGTTATCGAGGACTTTCTTCAACTCAGGGGTGGGGTGATACCGGTAGGCTAAAGCTGCAGAGGTAAACCACTTTCCCCAGAACTCGGATTGCCACATGCGGGTCTCGGTTCTGTTTTCGGATTTGAAGGGAGAGATGAGGCGGTTATAATCTTGTTCGAGGATGCGGTTGGTGATGGAGGAGTTGAGTTGTGTTGCGAGATAGGTATTGAGATGAACACCGTCAGCTGGAGCGAGGGCGTCGGAGATGGGTGATTGGGCGAAGGATGAAAGGGTGAGAAATAGGAGGATGGAAAACAGTAGCTTCATGGGCAATTCCATTGAGGATTGACAAACAGACTTTGGTTGTGGATACTCGTCGCGGTCTGCTCAGGCAAGGTACAAACGCTTTGAGTATTTTGAGGAGATTATTCGGGGCATTGTGACTTTCACCCACTGTTTTGGATTTAGTACGATATGAGAACTGCCATTGTTATTTTGCTAATTGGCATTATTACTTCGTGCGAAACTTCCGAGCAGAAGCTAGTTGGCAATAATTGGCGTCATGTATTTGATATTGACAGCACAGAAATGACCCTTCGGGCACGACGCTACAGTCACATGCTTACTTTTATTAACGACAGCCATGTCGATACAAAGCAGGAGCACTTTAAGATTACCAATGTTGAGAATGCAGAGGAACGCGACTATGGATTTGAGCTTGTCTGGGCATATCCATACCTGCGGTATCTTTCTCAAAAATTGGACTTAATGGGTGCGGACACAGGAAAATGTAATCTAAAGCAACCGTTCACCTGGGCCACATTTGAAAAGGGTGATGACAACGCTACGCTAACCCAATCAGAATCATTCCTGCTTTCGTTTTACCTCAATCAGGCAAAACAAGTGGAACTATTGAGTGATGAAACTCTTGAATATAAATTGCAAACAGAGTCCTCCTTATCTGAAAATGAGAATTCTCCTGAAATCTTGACAAATGGAAGATACTACAGAGTCAAATACAAAGAAAACCCACATCGGTTCTTCGACATCGGCTTCAATTTCTTAGCAGCAAATGCTAAAATCCTAGAGTTCAAAGAAAAGGAATGAGGCCACGTTGGAATTTTCCAAACCAACAAACTTTAAATTCTTCGAGCGTTATGTAAAGACACCGTATTTCTTCGAAAGAGCCATTAGAATTGATTCAAGATCAGTTTGGGCAAGAAAAAAATGCTTTAACACCGTATTATCCCGAATGATGTGTTACTGCAAAGCAGCGCCTGACAGGTATTATTGCATATTGGTGACATAAAAGCCTATTTTGGGAAAAGTCATGTTGCCTCTGCGGGTGCCCGTGTGAACACTAACGCCCTGGTTTATGGATTTTTAAGTTAATTCGTTGGAGATAGTATAGAAGGACTATTCAAAATCGCCTATTACCTATGGAACCTAATAAAACTATTATTGTTAATAAAAATGGACCCATTGTGGTCATTGAAGACGATGCTGATGACAAGGAATTTCTTGTTGAAATTTTTAAGAGGTTGAATTACCCCAACAAGGTTATCTTTTTTTCGGATGGAGAACTGGCACTCAATCACCTTGAGACAACTGATGATTTGCCCTTCCTCATCTTGTCAGATATCAACATGCCGAAACTTAATGGCTTTGCGTTGAGAGAAAAATTAAAAACAGATTCGAAACTTAGTAACAAATGTATTCCCTATCTGTTCTTTTCAACGGCTGCAAATCAGAAATCCGTTATCGATGCTTATAGCCAGTCAGTCCAGGGCTTTTTTGTAAAGCCGAACACAATGACTGAACTGGAAAAAACCATTCGGGCTATTATGGAGTACTGGAGGAGATGCGCTGCTCCAAATGATTTCCCGGAATAGCAATGCGCTTGGCTGGATGGTGAATCCGACTATGCGCCGATCGTTCCAATGATTTTACAAATGATTGATTACGTTGAAATCAAGAATAGATGCGATGAGGCATCAAGCATATCGAGGGTAGCCATCGATGATTTCCTCCTGCACTACGCCGCAGCAAATCATTCGGGAATAAAACGCAGGCCGGCGTGGATGAATCTCTCGCAGAGAGCTTGGTGGCGAATATAATCAGAAGGATAAAAGCAATGAATAAGGGGAAGTAGTGAAAACGTGACGAAGCAGTTTTTTTGTTCTGGCAATCCCTGTTACGACAGAGTAATTGTGAGCAGGTTTTCCAGGAATACAACCAAATCTTACTTACATTCAAACCATATAGACTTGTTACAGGTGTTGGCTTTAAGGCCGATTTCAGATGGTCGACTTTATTAAATGCATTATAAACTCCGCAAATACCTGATTGAAACCGCGAGGCAAAAAGATAAATTTGCCTTCTACAGCGATATAGTGATCGATTGTGAACTACGAATCAACTTAAAATCTGAATACGGAAGGAAACATCTCACAGCTTTGCTTGGCGAGGTTTCAGAATTCGAGAACAACAGCGGACGGCCCTTGATCAGCGCTATGGCGATCTATAAAGATTCGCGACGTAACGACCATGGCGACGGATTTTATATGGTCGCAGAAAAACTAGGAAAGGGTTCTTTTAAGAATCTGAAATACGGGTTGTTCGGATTTGCCGAAGCTGAAGCTTGCCGGAGGTTTTGGCAGGATGAGGGGAATTATGGGAAGTATAAGTAATTGAAGTTACCTGGATTCCTTCATTGTATCTATATCAGTTCGAGTCTGCCGACCTTCTCAGATGGAAAATGGTATCAAACTCCCCTGCCACCAGAATCCTCCTAACTATGTGGGTCTATTTTACCCTAATCCTGAAACAAATTGCCTGCCCACCTTCGTTCATTCATTCCTTGATCTCACATCCTTTTGTTGCGCGGCCAAGAATAACTTTCTCGCTCCATTTGTCTCATCCGCATCATCGAGATGGGCTCTCCTCTGTGACGGTGCTCTTTGACTGTGCCCAACAAAAAGGCCTCGAAATCATCAGGATTTCAAGGCTTTGATTTTGTTTGTTAACTGATCAGCAGAGGAGGAGGGTGTGTTGATGAAACTATAACACGCTCGCTACTAAAATCTTACTGATCGACTAAACTATTGGCATCACGTTGGTGACACACATTCAAAAACCGTCTGAAATCTCCTGGAGTTCGAAGATATAAAAAGTGAACGGGTTTAGAAAGTGGACTAGTGAAATCATTCACGATCAACTTTATCTATATCACCCAAGATTGGCTGCAAGTTTCTCAAGTCTTCGGGCCATTCGTTTTCCCAGGGATATATTCCTTTCACTGTTGGATAGAGGCATTGCATCAGGGGAAAGTTATTTCCTGCATAGTACCATTTCACGTATCCAACATACTGATGATAATGCTCTTTGTGAACGTTGAGCATAAGACATTTAAAGTCGTCGAGTATATCCGTATAAAGTTGCTCAGGTTGATATCTCTTTCCCTTTTTTACCTCTTCACTTATATTGTTAATTAGAAGATGAGCTAAATCAAGCTTTAGACCAATTATGATTATCTCAGGGTGCTGATATGTTTTAAATAGTCCAACTGAATAGGCAAAGCCAGGGCCTTTTTCATCTTCAAGGACTTTGAGGACATGCCAGCCAACGCTTTCGATGTCGGAGAGCAAAGTTTTATCGCCGTCTGTCAACTCATTCTTGTCCATTCCTCAATACTTTATTTCAAGAAGGGATGCACTAAATCTATTGCCCATTGATAAGGAATTAGTTGAAGCCTTGACTTAACCATTTTTGAAAATGGCTGATTCATGTTCGTCATGGCGACTAAGTAGGAGCATTCTTCAGTCAAGACCTCCTTTAAGGCTACATTGAGCGGGTCCCCCAACGATAAATGATAGTATCTGTCAATCTTTTTTATGGCCAGATTTAGATCTTGCAATTTTCTTTTTCTTGCCGTTACGATTAAGTCATCTTTAAGGCCATAGAGATAAATTGATAATTGAGCTCTCTGAAATTCATATGGATGAGTCGTCACGTTTGCGGTCGGAAAAGGGTCTCCATTAATGTCAAAACTCAATAGATCACAATCTGTCTTAACAGTGGGGTCTAGTAGGATAGGAGTCTCTAGGCTAACATTATCATTCTTGCTATTTCCGACAAATGATCCGGGCTGTAGAGGGAAAAAGTTTCCTTTGTACGAATTAATTAGAGCGCCGCTAATTCTATAGTTCTTGTAACTAAATGCAAGCCACCAGTAGCATTCTGTCGAAGCCACTGCTCTCCCTTCGGCGCAATTGTGTTTTTTATTAAGGAGTTTGACTTCCTTTTTTGGCCGGAAATGTTCAATATGTAGATGGGCAACCTCGCTAGTTCCTTCTGTAAACCAGCACTTGTTTACGGTTGCGGTTATTAATCCCTGCTTTATTTCAGTCCAAACGTAATGTCTTGCATCAATGTAATTGTTTCGTTCCTGAGGCTGGCCTGCACCGTTATATTTGATAAGAACCTTTAAATGCTTCCTAGCTTTCCTAAGCCATAATTTGGATGGTCGGAATTTCTTATTGTCGATGAAAATCATTCTTGAATTCCCTGTTGAATGGTGGTCATGATTTGTCGCGCCACTTCTTTTCTTTCCACTTCTTCCTCCTGTGAAAGGAAGGGCTTTTTGTATATCTCAAGAGATTCTTTTGCTAAAAGGAAATCACGGTACATCGGATCATTCAAGGGTTCTGCATAGTCAAGATCTTTCAATTTCTCGTAGAGGACGTTGTACCTTGCGGTCTCCCCTTCATTTAATTGGTTTGTCAGCCTTTTCAGTTGCAGCTCACGTAATTCTATCAATTCAAGCTTCGTTGGAAAATCAATCGCTGTATCAAATCCAAATATGTCGCTCATCAAAATAGCGTCAACGCCCATTCCTTTTAAATCTTTGTCAGGTCTAAAACTCCTCGGAAGATTTGGCGCGGGCTTTCTGAAAACGATGACACTCTCTTTGTTCAGACCGGAAATCAAAACCGGATCGTGAGTAGTTAATAGGACTTGGCTCTTAAGACCGCCTGACACCTTTTTGAACGTTTCACGATATGTGTACTTCCATTTTGGATTAAAGTGGGTTTCCGGTTCGTCCAGGAGAAAAAGAGTAGATTCAAGTCTGAATATTGACATCAATCCGATTATAAAACCAAATTGGTGTTCGCCATCAGAAAGTGTTTTATAATTGATCGCTGCATCCACTCCTGCCTTTCTTACTAGAATGTTATCTATGGTAAATAGTTTGAAGTCAGGTTCGAAGTCAAATGGTCGATAGGCCATGTACGCGCTATCGGGAGCAGACAGGAGTTCCTGCATTCTCTTTGCAGGAATGCCATTCATGTTCAGCAGACTTAGCCAAGAAAGGCCATTAAATAAGCTCGCAGCATCTGGAAATTGGCCTCTAAATTTTGCTCTTAGTTCTGGTGTCAGAACAAATCTTAACCGGTTGTTAGTGTTACTCGACAAAAGGATTTCTGAGGCACTTTCCTTTAAGAAATTTATGAAACGTTGTAATTCAGGTGTTACTCGAATTGAATCTTTTTTCCTATAGTATGTACTGATAAATAGCTCAAAACTGTCAAGGCTGACCACTCCCGTTTTGGATTGTATTTCTTCTAGATCGGCCTCATCTTGCATTATGTAGTTACACAAGAGAACCAGGGCGTTGTCCTCATAGCTCATGTAACTTAGCCTCGGGGGATGAATGTATCCGACGTAAGCAGAGCCTTTTTGCTCTTCGCGAATAGAATGATAATACTTAAAATTTACCTTCTTGAAAGGAATACTAAGCAGTTCATTTTGACCAGAGGAGTATCCAATTACTCTTGAAGGCAACAGACTAACAAGAGAGCTCCGATCTATTTCTAAAGCCCTAGACTCCCCATTTATCACTTCTGAGAAAAACGGCGCCCTTCCTGATAACTTCTTAATCTTTATGTGCGCAAACTCCAGATTTCCAATGCGCATTGCGTTTGTAAACCAGCTAGATGTTGAGTATTCTATCGGCAGTAGGTACTCAACGATAAATTGATCAATTGTTGCAAA
Source organism: Cyclobacteriaceae bacterium (assembly GCA_035318625.1). Classification (GTDB taxonomy): domain Bacteria; phylum Bacteroidota; class Bacteroidia; order Cytophagales; family Cyclobacteriaceae; genus ELB16-189. The sequence continues at coordinate 793,181 of DATHEL010000004.1, read as the reverse complement.
GTCCGCGAGATTTGGTATGGTATTGACATACTGTAAGAAATACTGGTCTAGGTACTCAAAAATTTCAGCCAAGGCCTCCAAAACGTTGGATTTGCCGGAGCCATTTACACCGACGAGGCAGATCGGATCAATAGAAACTAGTTCTGATGATGAAAAAGATATTTCAAAATCCGCGGGGAGACTCCTAAATTGGTTGCCAAGTTTTAAACGTACCAGCTTCACGCTACTTGAGTTTTAACGTTCCCTTAAATGCCTTTTGACTTAAACTACCGTAAAGATTCTCTAACTCGATCAGGCCAGACTGATAGATCGTATTCAGATTCTTGACTTTGTGCACGATGTCTGCGAATCGGACTTGCATTTCCAAGGGGGGAAGGATAGTACTAAAGTGGAGTAACCGTTCTTGCGATATGTTGGGCATCGAACCAGCGCTACCTGTTGCCAGCGCCTTTAACTGCCTTCTTAAACTTAAATTCGAAAGGAGCTTCCAAAGAAAAAGTCCATTAACCGTTCGGTTGTTGTACTCCAACTTAAAAATTGTATCAGATAGTAACAGATTAGGGTAATTCTTAAATACATATGCAGTGGCTCCTACTAAATCCAAAGTGTTCTTTCGCGAGAACAAAACATCCCCTGAGTTTGGTTCTACCCTTTTTTTGATCTGGGTACCCTGCTTGAGCTTTTTGTTCTGCGTTGGGTCAAACTCACCGTATGTGACTGCACTCAGCTTTAGGACTGCTAGCTCCTTTTCATCCGCGCGAGGGAAATCCTCACATACAGGGCTCCATCCACTCTTTATGTTGCTCAATATGCTGCTTAATTCTGCCTTTGGCCATTTCTTCTCGTTCCTCACTGGATCGCCAAACATTTCAAAAAACTTACTGTCTAAAAACACGTTTAGCAGATTAATGCTTTCTTTCCGTTGCTTGATTAATCCATCTGCCTTTCTTAAGATGCTTGCGATTTGGACTTGCTGGTTAATGGAAGGAACTGGCAGCTTAATTATTTCGATGAAGTTTCTAGAGATCCCGCCAACAGTTGCACCTCTGAAGTCTTTTTGAATCTCGATTTGACCCACGGGAGATTTTAGAAAATGGAAAACATATTCATTAAAAGCCCTATCCGAAACCCTTAATAAAAAGACGTGTTCATTAATTGCTGCCTTCTCAAACGGAAATGAACTGTCAACCAAACTAACTTTACCAGTAGTTGCTCCATCCTTGACCACTAAAATATCACCCTTTTTAATAATGCCATGGGACATTTCCTTAAAGAATGATCGGGGTATGAATTTTATTTTTTCAAACTTAAACCCGCCAGAGTCATTCAGATGTTCAGCTCCCAAACTCGGTATTGCGTTCCTTTCGGGCAGAACTGCTCCCCCTTTTGGCCTTGCCCCAGACTCCAAAGTCTCAATAACAGCCGATAGTTTTTCAACATTCATTACAACAACTCCTTCAATTCAAGGATGGTTTCTGAAATATTTTTTTCAATTTTATCCAACTTTTTAATTATGGCGCGGGAACTTTCATATAATATTTCCCGAAACACCTCCTTTTTATACTTGCTGAAACTTAAGTCGTAGCTGTTTCCTTCAAGCTCTTGCTTTGGTACAAAAAAGTACTTCAGTGTACGATCCGTATGCTTTTTTGCATTGCGCTTTTTGTACCGACGAACAATATCTTGCAAGTCACCAAAACCATCAAGTTTGTTTCGCTTGTCATCAAGGCTGTATCCATCACTTTGCAGTTCATAAAACCAGGTAGAAGTAGTCACTCCTCCCTTGGTGAAAATAAGTATAGCAGTACTTACTCCAGCGTAAGGTTTAAATACACCGCTCGGAAGCGTAATAACAGCCTTCAGTTCGGCTTCCTCCACAATGCTCTTGCGAGCTTGGACAAAAGCATTGCCCGCTCCGAATAATACTCCTTGAGGAACAATAACAGCAGCTGTTCCCCCCATTTTTAGCATACTAAAGATTCGCTCAACAAAGAGTAGCTCTGTTTTAGTAGTTGGCAATCTGAGATTTTCATTTATGTCACCCTCGTCGATGTTCCCGGTAAACGGCGGGTTGGCCATGATAATATCGTATTGACTGTCTTCATTGAAATTCTTGCTCAATGTGTCCTTGTAGTGTATATGGGGATTGTCAATCCCGTGCATCATCAAATTCATAGCGCCTAATCGGACCATAGTAGTGTCGATATCAAAACCAAAAAGGCTGTCATTTAGAATCTTTTTCACCTTTTCATTTATTACCGAACTCATTGTCCCTCTCTCAAAGCCATCATCATCTCGCTCAAGTTTCTTCGAACTCTTTTTTCTTACTTGATCAGTCAAGATATATTGATATGCCCCAAGTAAAAATCCTGAAGTTCCGCATGCTGGATCTGCAATTCGTTGACCTAACTGTGGCCCAACTAACTCTGCGATTAATTTAATGATATGACGTGGTGTTCTAAACTGGCCATTCTTCCCTGCCGTTGCTATTTCACTTAGCAACATTTCATATACATCCCCTTGAATATCTTGAAAGGCGTGTCCCCCCTCCGTCGCATCTCTCTCGACCTCAGTGAATATTTGTTCAATAATGTTGATTGCTTCAACGAGCAGCGAAGGCTTAGGCATGATAAAAACCGCATTTGCCATCGACTTCGTAAAAGGTGAGAGCTCACTATTTAGTGTTTTTAGAAACGGAAAAACTTTTGTCTGCACATGCAGCAACATTTCATCAGCTGGTAGACGTTTGAATTGATTCCATCGAAGACGCTCCTTGCTAATGCTCTTACTGCTCCCTGGAACTTCAAATTCTCCTTGAAATCTGGACGTATAGCTCTCTTTGGTAAATTCGGCGTCTCTTTCGCGCTTGGTCTCAAGATCATCCAAGCGCTTCATGAAAATGAGATAGGTGATCTGCTCAATTGCTGTAAGTGGATTTGAGATCCCGCCACTCCAGAAATTATTCCATAGCTTATCTATTAGGGACTTTAGTATTGGGTTCGATTGAAGCATCAGATATAGTCGTCTTTATACTGTCTAAAATTTTCATTGTCTTTCCAAAAAGAAAAGCACTCTTTGATTTTTTCAATTTCAAAGTCAGGTTTTCCTTTCAATTCCTGCCAAGGTATATTATATAACTTTTCACATAGTTTGTAGAATCCATTGCCTTGCTCTTTGTCAGGACCTTTATGGATTATCAACGCACTCAGCAGAGGTCGATTTCGTTCAAACTCATGAATTGAGACTTCTTCGAGCCAATCACCAATTAGAATCCGATCATATACTCTTTTTCCAAACTCGAGTTTCAGATCCAATTGATCATTTAGCTGTGAATAACTCCAGGTACTCTTTGAGCGAGCAAGTTCTATAAGTTTTCGTCTGATTTCTGCTATCATGCAACAAGGCGTTGAGTAAACAATAGAATCTCCTCAATTTCCTTGGGCTTAAATACTCCTCGAATTCCCTCTGGATGGAGCATTGTGAATGGAGACTCAATTAAGTCTCGTTTTGTTAAGTCTCCGCGCTCAATTATGAATCCCTTTAGAAGGTCAAGAAATTGGAGCTGACGGCTGGTAAGATCTGTGTGAGATCCAATGAAATGATCAAATGCTTTGGCGACGGTTTCTGGAAAGCTTGCCAGAATTTCAATTCCCAGAATATGTTTGATGAATTGACTGAGCTCAGCTTTCTTATTATTGTAAACACGTCGAAGAAGGTCAATAGTAATATGGGGATGATCCTCATATAATTGATCTGCCAGTTGCTCTGCTTCTATCGCATTCACTCGCTTTCCTTCTTTAATCTTTTGTAGTATGGGATTCTCAAATACCAGCTCCCTCACTCTCCGCTCGACCAATTCTCGATATTTTGTAACGCTTAATGCTTCATGTTGCGGCCCAAACTCTACATATTCTTTTGTTACTAGAATATCTCGAAGATCATATTTCGCGGGCCCAAGAGGAACAACAAATGATTCCACATGCTTCATGAGTGGTGCCAATCGGTCAATTAGCAGGTCAAAAGAAGGTTCGCTAATTGTTGCCCAGAAGCGATTAGTCTGACTGGTTCGAATCAACTGTTCTTCGCGAGCGACGATGTTTATTGTTAATGGCAATTTTGAAATTTCTTCAACGACACTTTCTCTGAGAATAGCGGATTTCTTTTCATCCTGACTTAAGAATGCCAACGAGGTCTCGACAACATTCTTTTCAAACCTCATCGCCTTGAAATCTGCATCCGAAACGGTGCGCATCAGAGGTCGAATTACTAAACGCAGGAACTCAAGTTTCTTACTATCCAGTAGTACCCAGAAATTATCTTCGTCTAATTGCGCTAGATGAGCTGCGGCATCCATTACAGTTACTGATTTTCTGGGGAGCATCGCAACTTGGTTTCTCAGCCGCTCTACTTCCTTTGCGGCGATGTCGGTTCGTCCTAACTCTTGAGCCTTTTCAATTTTATCCACACGAAAGCCAAACAGTCTAACCGGCAACGGTATTTGGGCTCTTAACTCTTTTCCCCTTGGCTCAAGTTTGAAGTATTCAAAGTTGTCCCAACAATCGAGAATTAAGAAGGTATTTTTCTCGGGGCACCACGGTTTGAGTTTGTCATGCTCCAGCAAACGGGTTCCACGCCCGATCATTTGCCAAAATTTTGTGTAAGAGTAAACTGGTTTAGCAAAGACGAGATTTACAATCTCGCGCACATCAATTCCAGTGTCCAGCATGTCAACGCTTATGGCAACTCGCGGCATATCATTTTTCTTAAACTGATCAAGTAGGCCACCTTTACCATGCACTCTGCTATCGTCCGACACAATAACTTTTGCAAGTTCACCGCCGTATTCTGGGAATAGCGAGTCGAAAATTTCTTCAATTCGTCGTGCATGCGATTTACTGATGCAGAAGAAAATCGTCTTTCCAGGCAGAACACCATTTGGATCCTTAATACACTCCTCCATGAATTGTCTCACGATAAGCGCATTGGTTCCTTTATTAACTACTGTCTTTTCAAGTTCTGTGCCCTCATGATTGATTTCTTCAACATCCTTTCCTTCTTGCATCAAGTGCATCTGATCATCTAAGGAAATCGTTCTTTTATTTATCCCCTCTTCCTGAAACTTTGATTTAATCTTCATGACCTGGAATGTGCTCAGGTACCGAGGATCATGCGTCACTGCCTCATCGTAGGTGTAGGCGAAGGTGGGAACTCCTTCATCGCAATCAAATAACTTAAATGTATTGTGATCTATGACGTTTGTAGGAGTTGCAGTAAGTCCTAGAGTGATAGCGTTAAAATATTCAAGAATTTCCTGATATGTATTATAGATCGATCTGTGACTCTCATCAACGACAATTAGATCAAAAAAATGAGGTGATAACTGGTTATCCTCCGATCGAACGATGTTCAGCATCGTCGGATAAGTAGAAATATAAATTCGGCGGTCTGTCGATATTTTATACTCGTGCTCCTTTGGCCAGCGAGGTTCGTTCGGTAAATGAAGTTTAAATTCATCAAGAGTTTGATCTCGCAGAGCAATTCGGTCAACAAGGAACAAAGTACGTTCGATCCATCCTGCTCTCATCAAGGCGTCTACTGTAGCGATACACGTCCTGGTCTTCCCAGTCCCGGTTGCCATCACCAAGAGAAATTTTCGTTTCTTTTTCGTGATTCCTTCAAGTACTGAACGGATTGCATGAATCTGATATTCGCGCCCAACGATGTTGGTGTTAATTAGTTCTTGTGCTAACGGTCTGCGATTTGTTCGTACATACTTATAGCGTTCTAGGTCGTCGCGTGTGGGGTACCCATAAACTTTCTTTGGAGGATAATTTTCCAGGTCCCAAAAGAAGATGTCGTGGCCATTTGTGTAAAAGCAAAATGGTAATTCACCACCCTTAGTCTTTTGTATGTTGTAGCAGTATTGTTTTGCTTGCTCGCGACCGATTGCTGCGTCTTTCGCCGTCTTTTTGGCCTCCACCACCGCTAAAGGTTTTCCATCTTTACCAAGCAGCACGTAGTCACAGAATTGCTGACCTTTAAAATTTCCGGCTGGCTTGTTAACTACAATTGAATCATCGAGCTGAATGCAGTATTCGATAGTAACTCTTCTTGAATCACTAACATCCCATCCTGAAGCCTTTAGCTTTAGGTCGATTATCTCTTTACGAGTGATTGCCTCTGTACTCACAATGTGAAGTCCTTTTGTCCTTAATTTAAGAATGCTTGGTGATCCCAAGCCGATATCACGATTGAATAAGTAATGAGCAGACTTTAACGTCGAGATACTTCGCTATCTCAAATAGAGTCGCAATGTTTGGCTGGCTATCATTGGTACACCACCTCGAAACAGTACCAGGCCTAACGTCCAGATAGTCCGCCAACTCTTTGTTGGTCCTCTTTTTTTCAGCCAGGATAACCTTAAGTCGATTATACTCTTGCTTCGTTGACTTGCTCATTAGAAAAAGGGCTCAAACAAATCTAAGTATTTGAAAATTAGCATCTTAAATATCTATTAAGAGCATAAAAACCTTATATATTGTTATATACGTGCGTTTTAATGTTATTTATATTTCTTTTAAAATGATCTTAATAGGCATAAAGTAAGTAATACAATTTTAAACCGTCATTTATGCCTCAATCAAAGAAAAAGTCGCGATCAAGAAGGAAAATCAAAGATTCAGACTTCAAGGTTACGCCACGCTTACAGGAAGCTTTCGTGAGATTCCTGGAATACCATCCAGCTAAACGGCTCAGCGTAAATCTTCGAAGCTGGCTTTTAGAATTTCTGATGTATGACGGCTCAGCGGAAGCTGAGTATCTATATCACCTGGTTACAGATCTCTCTGGTTTGTTCGATCTGCTAGAGGTTATTCAGGACGAATGGAAGGGGACAAGATTTGAGAATGAGCCGTTAAACTGACGTTGACTTGTTCGTTGGATTCGCGATATTAAATGACCCAAACATTCGTCATGACAGCAAAACAAATCATCCGTCATTATCTCACTCACTTCAATGGGCAGAATGATACTTGGTTGCGCGATTGTAGAGAAGCCCAAGATTTTTATGGCCGCCGTTGAAATGGCTGGGATGTCGAGAGACCTTGACAATGACAAGCACCCACACCAATTCCGGGTACCAAATAATGTACTTCGCAAATTCACCGATCGACTATTGAGACAAGCCGAGTCCATGTTGCGTTGTAAAAATTTTGAACAATTGCACGAGCTCGTTGCGTCTTGTCGTGTTAAGGGAATTGGTATTTTAACTATTTATGATACCGCGCAACGCGTAGGTGCAAACATGCGAATAGAACCTCGACGGGTATATCTACATCAAGGCACTAGGTTAGGTGCCGAGCGATATTTTAAGCGAACGCTTTCTGTTGATTCAGTGAATAAGAGGGAATTTAGAGAGTTTTCCAAATTGAGTTGTTCTGCAATTGAGGACGTCATGTGCATTTATAAGGACGAATTCCCTTTGACCAAAAATCCCATCAGAATTACAAGTACGTCGAGTAAATGTTGAGGTATCGATCATCGTTACCTGCTCAAACGTCTTTTTCGACGCTTTAACCTCATTGCCACTTCAGGGTCAACATCAGGCTGTTTCTCGGCCCGCATAAGTTCTGAAAGTAAATTTTCGTCTTGCGACGAAAGTGATACGCTTTCAAAATTCCTTTTTAATTCACGGACTCTTGCTTGAGAACGTTGGAGTGTAGCTTTGTAATGGAATCATATGAAAAATCACCCGATTTCATTTGCGCATTGATTGCCTGAATCAACGTTCGGTCCCTGTCCTGGTTGTAGTCGATGTTGGCCTTTATCGTTGCCCACTTAAAATCATTTCCGAGTTTTGATCCTGTGATGGTCATTCCTTTAAAAGAATAAGAAATGCCGCTTACATAGCCTGTTGATGCCTGGTTGAACAGAACATTTACACCTTTGCCCTGTAATCGCTGCACAAATTCAATACACGAAGGCTTTTGACTTGACGTGAGAGCATCTTTAATAATAGACTGCATTCTAATTTTATTTGACGGAACGCCTGTCCGTTTCTCCATTTCAAGCTCGTTCTTTGTAACGGCTCGCTTCTGTGCATTTCTACTGGAGACGACTTCAGCAAGATTGTGTCTCTTCTCAAGTCTGCGCAGAATGATCTCGCATTTCGCAAAATCATTGCTGTCACTCAGAACGCTACCATCATAACCAATCCGACTGACCAGGATATGTACGTGTGGGTGATCAGCGTCATGATGACGGAACATGATAAACTGGTGCTGCGTGAATCCGCTCTCCTTCAGGTACTCACGCCCGATCTCTTTCATCTTTTCACTGGAAAGATTCTCTGACGGCGGAAAGTTGATCGAGGTGTGATAAAAATGCTTCTGGAGATTAGGTCGAAGCATTTTCACCATCTGCATTTCCTTCATGATCGCTTTCTGTGTGACAGAAACAAAAGAGCTATCAAGTATTTCCGCAATGCCCTTACTAACCTTCTCAAGATTGTAATGCAACGCACCTCCGAAGCCTTTGCCTTTAATCATGTTCGCTGTCATGACACCAACGCTTTACATACCTTATTGAGTAACGCGACCAGGGAAGAATGTACCTCCGTAAACCCGGCATTCGATTCTCCCTGGTTAACCTTATGGGCGATTTGATTCATGTTTACACCGATCTTCCTTAACTCCTGGTAGATCGCTGCATTCAATGGAGAAATCTTGATCGGTGGATTCTGACCAACGAATATTTTATGACGTATCCAATGAGCCGGACTGATCCCGCTCGCCGCCGCGTAGTTGTTCAGCTCTTCATTTTCTTTAGTGGTAAGCCTGATATTCACCTGCACCACTCTCTTCTTTTCCTCATCTGCTTTTGGCCTTCCCATAACTTTAAAAATCGAACGAAGTGATAGTTAATTTTTAATCTGTCTTCATGTTCAAGCGTTTCCGCGTAGCGGAAACATTGCTTGCTCCTAACTTTCAACGCTTTGCTTCTATCGGGACATTCTTCACCCTAATTCGGACATCTTCAGACCAATCAGGACAACTTAGGACAATCACGGACATTCCCGGACGAACGTCACCCATTTTCAGACGGTGAATGATCCCGCTGGTCGCTGTTCTTCCTTAAGTTCATAAGCGTCTTTAAAATCCCATTTCTTCTTGGGTTTCTCCATTTTCAAAATGCCTTTCTTCTTTGCCTTTGTGATAGCTTTCAATAGGCTGGAGAGATTCAATTCCACAGGATCGCTTGACGCACTTTGCAAATCTTGCCTGATAATTTCCAAGGCCATCGGTGTTGACAGTGAAGCAGACAATACTTCGGCATAAATCTCTACAAGAACATTGTATATGCCTTTCTTTTTCTGGTTCACAAAACCGACTAGTTGCTTCTTTTCCATCGCCTCGCTCATTTGTGTTTCGATTCCTTCCCAAGAAAAACGCGAACTGTTTTTGCATTGATCACCTGGAAGTCAGTGAAGTATTTGACTGTATCACTGCGCGGCGCTGTAAATTCAATAAAGTAATAGCCGTCCTTATCCTGGCGCACTTGTTTAGCTAGTACGTCAATGTTGCCGGAGTTCCTGACTATGATTCTTGCCTTGTCAATTTCCTTTTTCATCGACCACCACCATACAGCAATCCATATTGATAATAGTGTGAGCCCACCGAACAGTGCCCATCTATAGATAATACCCAATTGAAAACTCCAGGCAGCTTCCGATGAACTGAAATGCAAGACTTCAGGATGGATCTTAGACGCAGCTGATTTTATTTCAGATGCGATCTCTTTATTGGTCTCAATACATAGTTGCATTTCCTTGTGGAAGATGTACATCGCAGGACTTATTGGATTTGCTGTAGAAATGTCGAATCCATAATCACTACTTAAACTTGAGCAATAAGTCCGATACTCTTTTTGTTCCCGTTCAGTCATTGCCATAACTCAGAAGTCTAATTCCTCCATTCCCTTTGTGAAGTAGATTAGTTTAAACGGATTCAAGCCGGTCAATCCGTTACCTCCATTCATAACATTCTCGACTGTTTGCATGGCCATCTCACCTTTATCATGGATGAGGTCGAACCGTTTTACGGTTAACCCAGATGCTTTAGCGTATTCATCGAGATTACGAGCTTGGTCCGGTGAAAAAGGAAAGAATCCATTTGTTGCAGCGACGATCTCAATTTTGCTGTTAACGGACTCGGTAAGTTCCATCAGGTACTCCATTGTAGCTCTGAAGATATTGCCGCCGCCGACTACACATATTAACTGGAGATCGATCTCATTTTTCTGAAGGATTCCAGCAACCTTTTCTATTCCGTTAAGCGATAAATATTTTGGAAGCTGTTCGGCGACACTGGCTCCCAGATCCGCGATGAAAAGCTCTTTGCTTGAGGCCGCGACACTTTCGAAAAGACTATTGAAAGCACCACGATCAATTCTCTTTGTTGCCGCGTCAAGAAATGAAACCTTAACTGGCTTTCGGTACGCAAGCTGTTTCATTGAAGTTGTAGTTGCGTCATCAAGGCCCAGGATCGCGGCTTGCTGATACTTTTCAGCAAGCATGAACGCTAATACAGATTTACCCGAACCACCCTTAGCTTGGGTAATTAATACGATTTTCTTTTTCATGATTGTTCAGTTATTTGATTTGAGACTCCTTTCAATCTGATAGTGCTCCCGTCTTTGGGATGATAGGAGGGAGTGTATTCAATATATCCCAGGTCTTGTAGCTCCCTGATTGCGGCGTGATATGTTACCTGGGAGTTGATCTTCGCAGCGTTCATCAACTGTCTGCGCGATATGTGGTAACTCTCTTGAAGATCATTTTCGATCCAGGCATCACACAACGCCATAAGCACAGCAAGGTGCATTGGTCTCAGTCTATGATCTGAAACCGTGCGTTGAATAAAACGTGAAAGCTGTTGAAACTCCTCCATCACTGATCACTCTGCACTGTTGATACAGTACAAATAAACGGAGGAGATGAACACGAGGCTAGATGTTCATTTTTTCTACTGGTCCTTAATAGAATTTGGTGACATTTCTAATAAGTGGTCATACCAATTGATGGAGTTTGGTGACAAACGACCTGCTCGCATTTAACGATTTTAGAAGCTATTCTCTATGCGCGTTATTCAAAACAGAAGAAAGTCCCTAACTATATATGGATTCAATTCATCTTCAAAACTCAACCTTATGAATCTTACAATAATGCTTCGGATCGCATCCAGTTACTATACATCCGCCTAGATGAAGCGTCGAATCGGCCCGCGATTGTTCTTCTTCGTTTATAAATCCAATAAGCCCATAAGCAATTGGAACGATTTGATCGGTGTGGTTCCTTGGGCATTTAGGGATAGCTTCGCGAGGAAGATCGTAAAGACATCGGCCAGCAAGAGATATATTTAGTATTACAGTTTGTCCAGCGGTGACATAGATCGAATCCCTTACCAAACGATCAACTCCTTGACCACTAGTGGCAATGATGTATTGGGAGGTTGTGTCGGCTATCAATCTTAGCTTTGTATTGTTCCGAACTTCCATTGAATAATGATGAAGTGAATCACTGAAGATTTCAACGGTTGCAGGCCGATAGTCAATTAACAAATTAATAGCAAGTGATTTTGATTGCGCGAAGGTTATGTTTTGGTGCACGATAACACTAAAGGTCATAAGCGCTATCTTGATGATGGAAGGGTGCATAGCATTTGAAGTGGATTCACAAACTGCAATAACTAAGCCACTTGAAAATGCCAAAAATTGCTGGAACTATTTGACGACTTACTTAAAGCAATCGCACCCATCTTCGATCGAAGTTGTGAATTTCAGTGCGTCCATTCTATTCTCTTTGAAACATCAACCGGAAGTAAACAGCATCAAATTTTTTATCGGCTTTTGGAGTGATTATGGGGTTTTGAAAAAAATATTCCCCAACTCCGGCCGAAGTTGTGAATTTTAGTTTTCCCTTTTATTTCCCTTTGAGAACTCAACACAGAGTAGGTAAGTAGCCAGAGATTTTGGCGTTTTTCGTAAAATTTGGCGGGTTGCAAAATAAATCTTTCCCAGCTACCTCCCACCTACCGAAAGCCTGTTGAATTTTTTGATTCTGTTTGTTTAAACAAAACGACACGGCTATGCCTGTAACAGTTATGACACTAGAGGATTTCCAGAACATGAAACAGGAGTTTCTTGATGAAATCCGATCAACACTCAAAGAAAGTATTGCAGCTGAACCACGAAAGTTACTTAAGTCGAAAGAAGTACTCGATCTTCTTAGGATTTCAGCAGGAACACTTCAAACATTGCGCATCAATGGAACGCTTCCGTTTGTGAAGATTGGTGGCGTGATTTACTACGATCCAGAAGATATAAATAAGATGATTGAGAGAAATAAACACCGAGGGTATAAACAATTGGGTGTTTAAATGGTGGTCCTTAGCCTGGACCACCTTGATTCATTTTTTCATATTCGTTAGCAACAATCCTGATGAAGTCATCTGGTGCTTTGCCAAGTGATATAGCAATCTTGATGAAGTTGTAGAGTCTCACTTCGGTCTCGCCTCTTTCGAGAACGCCAATAGTCGGTTGACGAAGGTCTACGATGTGACTAAGTTCACGTTGACTGAGTTTCAAGCGTTCTCTTAATCTACGCATCACGATTCCGAAAGCCTTTTGAACGATGAGTTCAGTAGGAGTGACATCGAGCCTTTCACTTTCCTGAAGATCAACTTCTAGAATCGTAGGCTCGAACCAGGTTGAAGGAGCATCTTCCGCTTGAGCTTCTTCTTTTACTCTCATGATTAACTCGTTACCATCGTAAGTTCCCTTACGAGCATCCATCGGTTGAGCGGCAATCATTTCCTTGACTGCTGCCTTTGCTGCGAGTGGATTTGTTGCGTCCACTACAAACTTTCTGCTGAAGCGGTTTAACTGTGTCACCAACACTTCGAATTTCTTTCTCTTTTCCATAATCACTTGAATTAATTATGGTGCGGTCAAAGGCTTGAGGCGCGAATTCGCGCAAGGAGGAACGGAATAAATGGGGGTTCCTGGAAGCGAAGCTGTAAGGGGGAAACCGTTTATGCCGGAATTCCTTGCAGGCGCATTTCCGACACAAGCCTAAATTTGCGGCGATGATTAATGAGAGATCGGACAATACATGAATGATATCGGCCGGTTGTTCGTGGTCTCTTGAGAGACATTGTACTACCTGCGAGCAGTAGCATCTTTTGTCTCCAGAGCCGATAAAAATTCTAGCAGCTTAATTAGGTTTTAACCCAATCAAGAGTCCGTACCCAGCTTAAAAACAACCCTGCCGAGAAATCTAGGAATTGAAAATTGCTCTAATGGTATATCTGATTATCGTTCCTCCGGTGTACTTCCACGCTACCTTAATAAATTCAAATATCCGGCCATTTCCCTTCTTAATCTTTAACGGCGGCCAGCGAAGCAGAGCAACCTTCGGGTTCTTGAGAGTAATTGTCATAAAGCTTTTTCGATTACCATGACACTCTGCCAAAAAACAGTCAACGTTTAACCGTTCTCCTTTTTTGTAAATCTTTCTTGAGACGGTCAGTTGATTATCATTCAGTGTTCCAGCAGTTCTAGACCCAACAGCAAATTTTACAACTATTGCGCCTGACTGCGGTGTCAAGCTGACAACAAATTCTTCTAAGGGACCTGAAATCTTTTTAAAGACAATATCAATCTTCCAATAACTCTCATAACGGCACTTTCCTTCGTTGTCAGGGATTTGTTTTAATTCGCGGTAAGAACAGTTATATAAGATACGCGACTTAAACATGGCTATCGAATTTCAGCGCTTGTATTTCGTCCTCTTGTTACGATGTCATATGTCAAGATCTCATAATTGTTTAACTGATCAGCGCAAATGGCTTCTACTTTTTCTTTAATTGCAAAATTGACAACAATAAATAGTTGGTCGCATTCAATTGAATGCTTAAGCCATTTCTGTAAAGTGACTGGAGATAAGTCCTCGATAACTTCGATATCATACATCACCTTAACTTTTGTAATTGGATTTTCGACCAATATGGAGGGTTCGCCGTTATCGAATCGAGAGGAGTATTTCGGGGTAGGAGCGTAGGAGTTAATATGGTCGAGTTTGGCATCATCTAATTCTGAAAGTATCTTCGATCGAATCAACTCGAAATTTTGTTTTGCGCTCCTTTCAGTTTTTTTCATTCACAGGCCATTTTGATTTATACCGTTCAATAAATACTTGGTCCGCACATATGCAACTGCCTGTAGTATCCTTCTGTAAATTGTGGTTGTATGGATTAAACTCTGCGATTGGGTTGAGTGGGTAAATATGCGATTGCTGTTTGAAACTTTTGTTAAGACCAAGAGCGTCGCCAACAATCCTCGCAGCAAGTAAGATTCCCGCCATTGCTGATTGAAAAGCTAACGGGGCATCTACATTTGAAACTTTTTCCTGCCCGATCGTTGATAAAGACATCGATATGCCCCCGCAAATGAACTCTGAATAGAACTGTTCAATTCTTTTACCGTGAAATTGAATCAGGGCTTCCCGGGGAATCGCGTTAGCAGTTGAAATGACATCAAGCATGCTAACTGTATTGTTATTATATCGTGCGTCTACAGGGAGATTTAGGTTAAGATAGTCTTTGACGAAGTTTGCATGGTTCGGGATGTTGCAGTTTACTGCTACTTCTTCAGTATAATTTCGTTCCTTCTGGTTGGGGATATATCCACATGCTAGACATGCTGCGTTAACAAAATCTGCATGCGTCGCTACTCCAATTAAGTTCTCTTCAGTATAAGCATTGAATATTTTAAAAGGCAACGAACTTTGGATCGCAATTCGATCCTTCTTATTGTCGATTGCTACAGCAACCTGCAGATTGTTCCAGTTCTGGGTCTTGTTCAAGTAAGCGCTCCACTTGACGTCGAAGGCGTTGATCAACAAGTTCGGATTATTAAAGTGCAACTTCGCCTTCTCAACTTTAAGACTTCCCTCGTCACTTTCTCCAAACAACACATACCGTTGTAAATTTGAAAGTGAAATCGACTCGTGATCGATCAAGTCAAGGGTTCCATTGAGAGTCGGAATTTTCGAGAACGCCCACAAAAGTCCGCTGCCGATAGCTCCGATGCCGACAACACATAATCTATTGAGATTTACATCTGTATATGCTGGATTACTTTTCGGTGTGGCGGAAAGTTCCAGCGCTGAAAACGCGATTTCCTTATCCAATTTCTGCGAGAAAAAATCAGAAAGGGTAAACTTAAAAACATTGGCTAACACAATACACGCGGCAATGCCGGGCCCAAAGGGATTTGAACTGTTGCCAAAAGATTTTGGTTTTGTTTGCGATATATAACCAATCCAATTATCAGACCCGATGAAGAACGTTTGACAGTTTTTAGGCACTTTGGCAGGACCATCACCTAAAAGAATAACACAGGTGCAATTGTCGAGCGTGGTTTCGATATCGATCGAACGATTTATTGATTTAGCGAGTGTAATCAATTCCTCGGCTCGCGCGCTAGCGTCGTCGTTAACAATTGCAATTTTCGGGTAGAGCCTGGAAATTAATCTAACGAGAAGGTCACAGCATAGACGGCCCTCATTCTCTTGAATACTCTTATCATCAAAGTAAATTCCGATTTGAACATTTGTAAGGATCTGTTCTAATCCATAGGCCTTAGATTTTAGCAGCTGATTTATTGCTAAGAGATCTTTCGAAAAGTATTTAGCTATTGCCATATTATTCCAGTTCTATGAGATTACGAACGTCCGGAAGTGTAAGTTCAACCCACTCCATTCTGGGCTGTAGTCTGTAGTAAGCCCATGCCGAATGGTCCATCTTAGACCGAGCGAAATTGGGGACAACAATTGAGAGCCCCCCTTCTGTTGACATGATGGGATAAGCGTCGTCCGTCTCTGAGTGGTAGGCCTCTTGCGGGTGGCTGTGAATTTGAGCGAGTAACTTAAGCTTGTTCTGATATAGCCAGACATTTATCCTATGGAGTTCTTCGCCTTCGACTGAGTACATGAGTCCTGACGAAAGTTTATAACTTTTTTGAAGGGGGAGAATCGCTTCCTTGATGTACGCATTCCCATCATCTAAAATGCCAGCAAACAATGCTACCGCTTCAAAACGTTCCTTGCCTGCCTCTTGCAAAAATGTATAAGCCTTGTCAAGAACATTTTTGGGAAATAGAAATTTGTTTACTGTGGATAGGCCACTCATTGAGTTATTTGAATGTTGATTTGAGGAACAATAAACTCCTGGTGGAGTTGCATTTTTGTAATGGGCTGAAGCAAAAACCCGCGTATGGTTGATAAAGAATGCAGATATAGTTGATCAAGGATAAAAAGAAGTGTTCCCTCGCCTTTTCCACGATATAATAGCCACGAGTCACCTGAGTGGGCAGGATGTTGATGGTATTCTCTGACACCTGGAATACAGAAGAAGATATCCATCGTTCCTCCACCTTGAATTAAATCCTGATGCTGAAATGGGCTTTTGAACTGTAAGAAAGCGAAAGGAATTTCCTCCCTTTTTAACTTCCCATTTGTAAACGGATTCACAAATTTGATTGAGGGTGGCTCAGTATCGTAGTTCGTAAAATCCAACAGTACGGAGTATCCAATTATATTCGGTTGCAGCTTTGTGCTACAAAACGCGAATTGGATTTTAGGGAATTGAATGTTCTGGATCAAAATCCCCTTCGTTCGGTACTGTTGTTCTACAGCTCGAAACTTCCTGACTTCTTGTTCGAATTTTTTGCGGGTAACTTCAGGATCTGTTACCTGTTCTGATTCTTCAAAAATGTCCACCCTGTCCTGCTTTAAGACTTAAAAAGATAACGGCATTGTCCGGGAAATTGAATTCCTCAACTTTTTTATTGATGTCCAAAGGTTGATCATTGAACAGAACCTGCCAGTCCCCCAATGGCCTTCCGCTATTTCCTGTTTGTTGAAGGGCTTTGTTAACTGAGACATGCAAAGGTTGATTGACATTTACTGGATCAACGATCGTTTCGGTACCGTTTACGATAAAAGTCAAAGATCTTTGATTAGGGTTCTTGTCGTTTTTTTGGTCTTTCATAAAGTAAAATTTGCTTGAATGATGTGAAGTTGCTTTTTGATCGTGACAACTAATGTCATAGTAAAGATTGGGGCACGTTTTTATAAATGATTTGTTGCATCGCCAATGGTTAAGAAACACAAAGCCCATCCAGCCTTCGGTTGAAGGACTTGGATGGGCTCCATGTTAAATATAAAGGATTTTCGCCACGACCAAAAGCCGGGGTTTGACAATTAAGACGATCTCACAACCTTCAGGCGAATTTGCGCAGGAACGAGCGTTAAATGGGAGTTCATGCCCGCACCGCTAACGCGGACTTCGGCAGGCAGCGCTGAATCGGAGATGCAAGGGGCAGATAGTTTATGCCATAGTTCCTTGCAGGCGCAATTCCGACACAACCCTAAATTCGCGCCAATGATTAATGAGATTGGACAAGAAATATGAACGATTCCGGGTGTGTGTTCACAGTCTCTTGTGGCACATTGTATTTACCCGATAACCAAATAGCTATCTTTGGCATCCATTGAAAATGAAAAATCTCAAACACACTCATAAAGGAGCTCTGCATTAGGTTTTAACCTAATCAAGCTTCTTATGAAACATCAAAAGCGAATGATGAAAGCGTTCGGCTCTAATGAATTTGGACTCGTTGACTTTCCGATCAAGATCTCGAGCGTTCAGATCTCTAGAATCAGTTACGGTAATGAGATGGGGTGCTCACGTTGCTTCCCGCACGGATGGGAGACGATCAACTCTACAAGGATTCGAAACAGGCAACGAAACTGGAAATGCTTTAGAAAAACACGATGGACGGCCGGAAATAATCCGGCCTTTGTTTTTTGCTATTAACATCAGTCGTGTTTTCACGACCGTGTATTGACTTTCTGATCTATTCCCCGGAAATTCATTCAATAACAAACCCCAATGGCTACATTCATCGCAGGTGGCACGGCCGTTAACAACGAACTTGAGAAAATAGTTAACGAAGCAAAGGATCAACTAATCCTCATCTCGCCGTATATCAGACTTCATCACCGACTCGCGTCGGCATTAAAAGGAAAGCTTAATAAACCCTTTATGGAGCTGATAGTAGTCTTCGGGAAAAATGAATTCGACAAATCGAAAAGCCTCAATGAATCTGACTTGGCGATTTTTAAGTCATTTCCGGACGTAAAGATCTATTATGAAAAACATCTGCACGCCAAGTACTACGCAAACGAAAATACTGCCATCCTGTGTTCTATGAATTTGTACGATTACTCTCAGAACAATAACATTGAAGCCGGAATCCTAATGAAGAATTCTATTTGGAAGAATTTGGCCAACAATCTTGTTACTAGCGTTACCAAAACGGAGAGTCTTGATGCACAGTCTCAAGAGTTCTTTTTCAAAGTCATGGATGAAGCAGAACTTGTATTCCACAATGAACCTCAATTCAAACCCACGTTTCTTCATCTTCAAACAGAATATGTTCGCTCAGAAATTCGTGTCGACAGACTTGAAGAATTCCTTGGCAGTAAGAAAGATTTCGGTGCGTTAGCTATCAAATCAGAAGAAAGCAAATTTGGCTACTGTATCCGAACAGGGAAACAAATTCCATTTAACGTAGCGCAGCCATTTTGCGAAGAAGCCTTTTCAAGCTGGAACAGGTATAAGGTCAAAGATTTTGCCGAGAAATACTGCCACTTCAGTGGCGAAGCATCAAATGGTCAGACATCATTCGCGAAACCAATACTTCTAAAGAATTGGGGCAAGGCGAAAGAGCTGCATAAGTTCTAGGCATAGTGACTTAACTACCGTCAGACTCTCTTTTAATTAGCTGCTCTGGCAAGATAGCCTCATTTGTCCAGCATCTTGAAAGCAATCGACTTCCCCAATTCTTGTCTTAACTCCGCTTCTTTTGCATTATCCAAGCCTACACCATACTTATAAAATGCCCCACTGCCTTCAAGAATCAGGCTCTTCCCACAAGGTTTGATTTTGAAAGTTTGATCCTTCAAGGTAAATGGCCTAAGCTTTTGCTTCGTAGTATTCGTCCCTTCATCCTCTTCCTCGTTAACAACTTTCTGTTTGAAAACTAAAGTGAGGATCGAGTCTTTTATTGAATAAGTTCCAGAATAAAAGGTGTCGCCACTAACACACCTATCGACAACTGCAAATGTTGAAGTTGTCAATAATACTAGTTCCGCCGAGCAACAGTCACATTCTGGCATCAGTTCGCAAGAATTGGCAATAAAATCCTTTTCATCACCAAGGGTAAAAGCCTTTTCCCTGAGGGTTTGACCAAATGAAGCGTGACAACTCAGAAACGCGATGGCTACTATTAGTGATTTCATCCTGGGATTAATTATCGTTCACTGTCGTGGTAATGTGTTCCTCTCAATTCGAAATTCAGGTAGTCGATTTTTTCTTTGATCGTTTTCTTTTGAATAAGATACTCTTTTGTGTCTATTTTCCCTGACTCTCTTTGTGCGTATAACTCATCCAGCTCTTTCTTTGCCACAAATCGTCTCTTGGCAAACTCGTATGCCTCGAACTCCTTTTTCTTTCTGTTTAGAATTTCAGGCTTGGTTTGATGCGTCAAATTTTCTCCAGTGATAGAATCGAAGCTGAAGCCATCTCGCTCATCATAATCCATTTTCTAACTCAGTTGATACGTCGGTCTTCGTCTTACTAGTTGCTTGAAACTCTTGGCATAGAACGATATATCTCCCTGTTGGGTAATAATCGTCCACTTCTTGCGGCCTTCATGTTCAGCGAGATCTATATCGTCAATCTCTATCCACCGATCACCCCCAATTGGCTGAGTTAGCTCAAAGGATAAATCGGTCGCTGAATGAAATATCAGAGTGCAGGGCGCTACCCAAAATGTGAAATAGAAACCTTCAACCTCTGGTTGATTCCACTGAAAAATGTAGTCAAGGTCAAGAACGAGATCGCCATCTAACTTCATTCCATAGACAGTCGCATCGTGCCAGCCCATTTTCGTGAAATCATCTTCGTTCCAAATCCATTTTTCTAATTCGTAGGATGTCATTTGAGCGTGCTTGGAAAGCGAATTTAATGGTTGGTTGTGAGATGAGATATATCCTCAAACGGATATAATTTGATCCCCATTGAACTGATGATGCTCACCGCGTCGCACATAGCCCAACTGGTTTGTGATGAGTTCGGTCACACCGATCTTAAACGCCGGAACGCTTTGATGATGATCTCCATAGATCCAGTAGTCAGGACCGAAATCAGCGATGAAATCGAACAACTCTGAAGCGAAAGCTTCATTTAAAGTAGTCCCTTTATATTTCTCAGGGTAGTTCATGAGAGTTGGGACGTGATGAGTGACAACTACAGTTTTCGCTGACTTTAGCTTTAATTCTTCGGAAAGAAATTTCTTCGCTTCCTGGTGAAGCTGGTTAAAGTGATCGGGGGTAAATCGGCTATTCCCATACTTGATCAGGTGGAAGTCAGCCATACCTTGACGAATATCGCGTTCATTTAGAGGACTGATGTTAGACCAAAGCGTAGAGAATAAAAAGCGAACATCTCCATGAGTAACAACAGAATTATTTACCAAGAACACGTTTGACCTGATTTTTTCATTTATGGGTTTTGTTTTGGTAGATATATCAAATCCATAGTATTCGTGATTACCTGGTACCCAATACACGGTTTCGAACTCTCTCGAAACAAAATCAAAGAACCACGAATGTTCATTGATTCTGCCTAAGGGAACAACGTCTCCAGCTAATAGCAGAATATCGCCCACAGGTTGCAGTGGGTTGATTTTAAGATACACCGAGTTTTCATTGAACTCAAGATGTAAGTCTGAACAATACTGAATGGTCATTGGCTCCTCCTTTCACTACTATGTAACTTAATCACAGTGTTACTCACTTTACAAATTTAGTTGCTCTGGCAATCCCGATAACTATCGGGAGAACTCGCATCCCAAGGTCCGCATCCTTGTATCCTGATCCATTAGACGACAGAGCAATGTTAGGGTGATGTATCAGGCTCGAACTGATAAACATAAGATCCACAATCTTACCGCGACGCCACTTTGCGTTACATCACCATTTTGTCGGAGAGGGATGAATCGAACATCCAAGGTATTTAAGCACCGCTTTTACAGTCCGCCAGTTGGCGGATCCACTTACGGACTACTCTCCGATATTTATTAAGTCGAGGTGGTTGGTCCCGATAGCTATCGGGATGAACCAACGTGCAACCAACTACGGTTTCGACACGGTATAACCCCGTAGCACGTGCTACGGGGCGATACACCTCGTATGTTTTGGGAGCGGGACTCGAACCACGCATTTACTGAATCAAAGTCAGCCGTCCTGCCATTAGACGATCCCAAAATGTTTTGAGTCAGCGATCGGATTCGAACCGATGAACAACTGTTTTGCAAACAGTCCTCTTAGACCACTCGAGCACGCTGACAATATTTTACGACACGGACAATACAGTATCATGCTTCTCAACAAACTCAATTGAGAGAAACTGTATAAAAACAAAAAGCCCCAGGCGAGTTGCCCAGGGCTTTGTATAATATTTATAGTGATTCTATATCATAACAATCCATCCGGGCATGAACATACCTTCTGCTGATAGCAAATATGCTGACAGCGGCGTTTGTTAGATATGATGATTCCCGTTTTCATTCTGCTGATGCAAAGATAAAAAAAGTTTTTTCGTATGAGCAAAACATTTGTCACAAAAACTTCCTTTACATTTGCACCATGATGTTAGTACAACGCCATATGATAGAACGAGGTTTCATGGGTCATGCCTATGAAGCAAACCGTCTTGCCTGGCGTTCACGAACGTATTAGTATCAACCGATACAATACACGAAAGCCCGGGCACTGAGTCCGGGCTTTTTTGTTTTTAAACTATTTTAGAAATGCAGTTGATCTTATTTATCGGAACACCTGGCAGCGGAAAGAGCACTTTCTATAAAGAAAAGTTTTTCAATTCGCACATGCGTATCAGTCTAGATCTCCTGAATACACGCAACAAAGAACAGCGTTTTCTTGATCTGGCCTTTTCGCTTCAACAACGGATTGTGGTTGACAATACAAATGTCTTAAAAGAAGAAAGGGCAAAATACATCATTCAGGCAAGGTTAAATCGATATGAGGTGATCGGATACTATTTTGAATCGAATCTTACCGACTGCCTTCAGCGAAATGAAAACAGGATTGTAAACGATAAGATCGAAAAAGTGGGCGTAATCGCAAAGTTTAAACAGCTTCAATCTCCATCACTTGATGAAGGTTTTAATATGCTTTACCTCGCGAGAATCGACGAGAATAAATTTGTCATTAAATCTATTGAATCGTGAAATTTGAAATGCTTGATAAAAAGATGCGTTCGTTTGAGGAGAACCTGGATCAAACTGTACTGCCTGAAGTCTATATCATGGCGCGACTCGATGGACGAGGCTTTACCCGACTGACAAAGGAATTGCTTCCGCTCGAACGTCCATTTGATGAAACGTTTCGTGACGCAATGATCGAGACGGTGGTTCACCTTATGAATTGTGGCTTCAAGGTCATTTATGGTTATTGCCAGAGTGATGAGATATCAATTTTGTTTGATAGGGATGAAAGTGGATATGGCAGAAAAACACGCAAACTCCTGTCTGTTTTAGCGGGAGAGGCAAGCGCAAAGTTCACTAGTGAAATCGGTGCGCTTGGGGTGTTCGACTGTAGGATTATTCCTCTACCAAATGAAGATCTCGTTGTTGACTATTTTCGCTGGCGGGCTGAAGATGCAAGTAGAAATGCGTTAAACGCATGGTGTTACTGGACGCTTAGAAAGGACGGCACCAATGTGGCAGACGCCACCAGGCATCTGGAAGGAAAATCAACTGCGGATAAAAATCAGTTTCTTTTTGAAAACGGCATTAACTACAATGACCTTCCCGCATGGCAAAAGAGAGGCGTGGGATTTCAGTATGAGACATTTGACAGTTCGTCAGTTAATTTGAAGACCGGAAACGTCGTATCGGCAAGTCGAAAAAAATTGATCAAACAAATGACTCTTCCATTGAACGCCGAGTATGAGTCATTGATCAGGAAAATATTAACGGAGTCCAATAATGAATAAAAACATCACACTATATAGACCAACGGGCGCAAAGGAACTCATACTGATCATCGATTCCGGTATGAAATATTTTCCTCCCAGACTTTATTGGCAACCTATATTCTATCCTGTACTCAATTTTCAGTATGCTGCCGAAATAGCAGAGCGTTGGAATATGAGTGATCCGAATTCTGATGGAGTGGGATTCGTAACTGAGTTTGAGGTCCCCGAGGAGTATTTCGGAAAATTTGAGGTCCAGACCGTTGGCCTGAAACATCACCAGGAACTTTGGGTACTGGCCGAGCAATTGGACGAATTTAATCGGCAAATTGTAAGCGGGATTCGAGTATCGAAGGCCTTTGTAGGCAGTAAGTTCGTTATGCCAGAAAAGATAAATGACATTTTGAAGTAGAGAAATTATGAACATGATAACGCTATCGAAAGAGATCTTTTTGATCGAGAATTTTTGGCCTGTCGCCCTATGCGATGAATTTATTCGAAAGTCGGAGGCGAAAGGTTATGAAGTAGCTACCGTTGAAACCGAACGTGGTCCTCGCTATGTAGATCACGTTCGTAACAACAATCGGGTGTTGCATCAGGATATTCACCTTGCGAATGATCTGTGGAATCAGGTCCAGCCGCATGCTCCAAAATCAATAGGTGACTCGCACGCCATCGGGTTGAATGACCTGTTTCGTTTTTATAAATACCAACCAGGGCAGCAATTCAAAAAGCACCGTGACCAAAGCTACATTCGCAACAGCGAAGAAGCGAGCTATTACACCTTTATGATCTATCTCAACGATGGTTTTAAAGGCGGTGAAACTAAATTCGAAAATGTTGTTGTTGCTCCATCCAAAGGTGCGGCGCTAATATTCTATCACTATCTGGAACACGAAGGGAGTGAAGTGATAGAAGGTACGAAGTATGTTTTGCGAACTGATATAATGTATCGACTGAAGGTGGAGAGTTAAATCTCCACTCTCTCCGCCCACTCCAATCCATTCGACAATTCATTCGAATTAAACTCTAAATGAATAACTCTTCGATGTTTCTGACTCGTTGCTTTCGATGAAGCGTGAAGTAGTAATGGACTCATAATTTGGACTCCACACGCATCAACTTCACTGATGTAGGGAATGCTGTTTTGCGTAATGAGATTGATCTCATCGTCAGCCAGTCGTTTATTATGAGAGCCTGGAATAATCTTTAAAGCTCCGTTTGTTTCATCGGTATCGTCAAGATGAATTCTCACCGTAACCGTATTTTTCAAATATTCGTCAGGGGGAACAACGCCATGAACACCAAATTTCTTTGTCCACCCTGAGAAGCCCGGAGTCTCTATCCTTTCCGAAACGTTAATAACAATATCCTGGTGCCACGTTACATACCAGTTCGATTCTTGGGTCTTATCAAAGTAGATGGCTTTAGTCAGGAACAGGTTTGGATTAATGACCTTTAAGATCCTAAGCAGATTGGTATTTAGAACTGATCGCTTTAGTTCGGGAATCTCGGTCAATAAGTTTCGGATTGCATATGTGTCCTCCTTTTGATCAGTTGCTTTAAAGTAATTATAAACCGACTGCTTTATTTGATTCACCTCCTTCTTTGCAAACACGTGATGAAGGATGCAAAAGCCCTTATGGATCAACTTCTGGATATTATTATTGAGTGCGGCAATATTAAACTCGTACTGGTATAAGTCTAGTGCATGTTCCAGCGTGTCCTTGATCCTTCGTTTCAGTCTTTCCGGTGCGATGACTTTAACACGGTTACCAAATCCAAGGATCTCCCTTTCCAATTCGAAATTCAGCTGCACGTTTAAAGAAAAAATAACACCAGTCGCGGAGGTCTCTTCTACTTGCTGCGACTGATGTAAAGGCTTTGTCGATATGTAGGGAGCAGTCTCATGGTCAGCCAACAGAAGCACTTTTTCGGTCTGACCATTTTGATTTACCGTGACGCCAATGACGTCATTAAGGTGACTCGTCAGATTAAAGTCCTGTCTTGGAACGAATTTCACATCACAGCCTTCAATACCCAATATCCGATCAAGGGCGAGGTTCAAGATCGGCGTGTCCTTCTTTTTGATGCCAATCACAAACCAACGATTTCGATATTCTTTTAGATAATAAGGATGGAAGTGGAATGAGTTTGACTCTCTCGCTTTGAAAGATTGATAGCTGATCGTAACCGCGCATTTCTTTATGATGGCCTGATAT
The DNA here is from genome assembly GCA_035318625.1 of Cyclobacteriaceae bacterium. Taxonomy (GTDB): domain Bacteria; phylum Bacteroidota; class Bacteroidia; order Cytophagales; family Cyclobacteriaceae; genus ELB16-189. The sequence continues at coordinate 767,776 of DATHEL010000004.1, read as the reverse complement.
AACGTTTCGATATGTTCCAGGCCCTTAAGGTTTTCATTCTTTTCAAAATCTATAACAGGCTCCTGGTTTGTTTTAACAGAGTAAATCTTGTTCTCCAGTCGCTGCACCATACCGCTCAATTCCTGGAAGTGACTAAAGCCCTTGAACTGTCGAAGGATTTCAACGACCTCCGTCAGTTTACCCAGATCCTGATCCGTCAAAGGGATGTTGGTTATCGAATAGTCCGGATCTTCATATGTATAGTATTTGTTTTCGAGAACAGTGATCGGCGCATTGTAACCCAGTTTCTCACTGCGCATTATCTGAATATCCATTTGGATGGATCGCTTGCTCACTCCTTTATCAATACCCTCATATTCATAGAGCGCTTCCGAACACGCGTCGATCAAATCTTCCAATGTCCATCGTTTCTGCCTGTTTTTAAGGCAATTGTCGATAGTACGGTAACGGATCAGGGCATTCCTGTTTACAGGCATGGGAAAATATTTTCATAAAAAACGTAAAAATTTATTACTACGCAAATAGACTGCGCAGTAGTGCGTGAGTTTTGTTTCATCATTTAAGCGCAAGTGATATGCGGTTGATGTCCTCCCCTTGAGCTGCAAGGGGAGATACTTGAAAGGTCTTATAGCTTAAAAGGAAAAGCCTGCGGTAAAAGATTAGACGTTCCGTAGAGTGCATGGATGATTCCGTTACTGCTTCGCGCTATACCGGATAGATTTTGCAGATGCACCGACAAACCTCTCGTAGAAGTTCAGTAGGGAAGCGCATTTAGAGCCATGCTGCCCGGCAGGGAATCCCAGTTCGAATCTGGGTAAGGCCACTGAAAGTTCTTTGATAAAAGTATTGTCTCGTTTATTCGGACTAAAGATCTTCTTCCTGGACTATGTCCCGAAAGAAGCGCGGGAAAAACAGGAAGCATAGGACCTGGTGAGCGTTTCTGTATAGCGCCATGGTGTTGTGTTGTTGTTCGACATAATATGCTGCTTAGCTCGATGTTGTTTTCCTCTCATGTGTCGAAGGTTCGACTCCTTCTCCGTTACGGCGGGTAGCTCAGTTGGTAGAGCAATGGACTGTTAACCCATGTAGAATGAAGCTGAGCCCTTCTAAAAAGGTTTATCCCTGAAGGTAGTTTAGGGCATGTCAGGTTCAAGATGAGTTTTATCACTCGATTTTTTCGGGACGATCTAACGAATCGCAAGCCAGTCTTTTGAAAACTTGTGAGTGTAAGGATACCGGGTGGTGAGTCGACTCACTTTTCTGCATATAGGATGAATGCAGAAAACTATTTGGATACAACTATTCTCAATTACACTTCCGTGATCTGGAGATGATGTGTCGTGGACTGCTTTCTTTTTAATGACTTTGTTTACTTAATTTTTAATACAATGAAAAGGATCAGAATTAACACCGGAAAAATTGGTTTGGTGTTCAGAAATGGCAATTACAGAAAAGTAGTTACAGAAGGAGTTTATTGGTTGCTTCCTAATGAGGATGTATTCCAGTATGATATGACGAAACCGTTCCATCCTTCCGTCGATTTAAATATTCTTTTGAAGGATGCGGAATTGGCTAGCATGTTGACTGTTGTTGAAGTAGGTGATAATGAGATTGCATTGCAGTATGAAAACAACAACCTCAAGAATGTGTTAACACCTGGAAGGTATGCATATTGGAATGGTGTCATCCAGTACTCATTCATCAAGGTAGATTTGAGCAGAATTGAGATCACCGAAGAAATCGATGTAAACACATTGATGAGAAAAGAGGTGTTACAATACTTGCGAGTATTCGCGGTAGAATCATATGAGAAAGGCATATTGTTGATCGATGGAAAGTTTTCAAAGGTCCTCGAGACAGGTGTTTACTACTTCTGGAAGAATGCAGTTGTGATCTCTGTCTTGAAAGCTGACTTAAGACAATTGCAGCTTGAAGTTTCTGGTCAGGAGATCCTGACTAAAGACAAGGCTGCGTTGAGAGTCAACTTCTACACTCAATACAAAGTTGTTGATATTATCAAGGCTTTGATTGAGAACAAAGACTACGAGAAGCAATTGTACATCCTGATGCAATTAGCATTGAGGGAGTTTATTGGTACTCTTTCGTTGGATGAGTTACTGGAAAAGAAAGAATCCATCTCTGCGTATGTTCTGGCTACGTTGAAAGATAAGGCCAGCAACCTAGGTGTTGAGATCAGGGATTGCGGTGTAAGAGACATCATCTTGCCTGGTGAAATGAAAGAGATCATGAACCAGGTATTGGTTGCTCAGAAGAAAGCTGAGGCCAATGTTATCATGAGGCGTGAGGAAACAGCTTCGACAAGAAGTTTGTTGAATACTGCCAAATTGATGGAGGAGAACTCTATGCTGTTCAAACTGAAAGAAATGGAGTACGTAGAGAAGATTGCAGATAAGATCAACAGTATCTCGTTGTCGGGAGGCAACCTGATCGTTGATCAACTGAAGGACATCTTCGTACCCAAGAAATAGTAGTACAGATATTAAAAATTATAAGGAGAGGCGGATACGCCAACATGCGGCTTAAAAACTGCGTGGGGGAGGAATCACAAATTCATCTCGAATGAAAAAGTGTTCCAGGTTCGAATCCTGGCTTGCGATGCCCCGATCCCGTCTTCCTTATTGCTTCGTTAATTAGTTTTAAAACCATGCACATTACAGGAAACGACCTCAAACAGATCGGATTTGCCGAAGGTAAAGCTCTCGGTCTCGCTCTAAACATTCTCGAAACGCATTACAAAGACCTCACTGTGGATGACACACTTGCCCTGTTAAAGCAAGTGGTTAATAATCCATCCGTCTTTATTAATGACAAAATACTCGCGCCCATTTCTGCTGAATTATTGAAACCAACTGACGACACAATTGCACTAAACATAGAAAGCAAGTCTTATCAAATCTATGGAGCAGAGGCTATTGAACAAGGCGCGCTCAACCAAATGGCAACGGCAATGAAACTTCCGGTTACCATAGCGGGAGCGTTAATGCCTGATGCACATCAGGGATATGGTCTTCCAATCGGCGGAGTACTCGCCACTAACAATGCGGTAATTCCCTACGGCGTTGGTGTGGACATTGGTTGCAGGATGTGCCTGACGTTATACAATATTCCTACAGGGAGTCTTCAGGAAAAGAAAGAGGATTTCAAAAAACTGCTTCTGAATAACACTCAGTTTGGTCGGGCAACTTTCAAGAAACCTAAAGATCACGAGATCTTTGAGCGTAAAGAATTTTCAGAACTCCAGATTGTTCGTGAAATGAAAGACCGTGCATGGCAGCAGATCGGATCGTCTGGCGGAGGTAATCACTTTGTTGAGTTCGGTGTTGTCGAGATACTGAATCCAATAAATGAGTACAACCTGGCGCCTGGACAATATCTTGGGCTGCTTTCACATTCCGGCTCGCGTGGTCTTGGGGCAAACATCGCTGATCATTATACAAGAATTGCCATGGATAAATGCAAGCTCCCTCAAGAAGCAAAGCATTTGGCGTGGCTAAATCTTAATAGTGAAGAAGGACAGGAATATTGGCTTGCAATGAACCTTGCAGGAGATTATGCATCTGCTTGTCATCATCAGATACATGAGCGTATGGCGATTGGCCTTCGTGAAACACCTCTCGCGATGATTGAAAACCACCACAACTTTGCGTGGAAGGAGAAAGATGCGAACGGAAATGAGTTGATCGTTCACCGTAAGGGTGCCACGCCAGCGGGCAAAGGAGTACTTGGAATCATTCCTGGTTCGATGGCAACACCGGGCTTCATTGTTCGCGGCAAAGGAATGGCAGAATCCATCAACTCTGCTTCGCATGGAGCAGGACGAACTATGTCTCGAACGAAAGCGAAAGAGACAATACTGCCAGGCAATGTGAACAAGTTCTTGAAAGATGCGGGTGTTGAACTCATTGGTTCAGGTTTGGATGAAGCTCCGATGGCATATAAGGATATTCATCAAGTGATGAAATCACAGAAGGAACTAGTTGAAGTTCTCGGATCTTTTATGCCGAAGATTGTGAGGATGTGTGGAGATGAGAAGTTTCAGGAAGTGGATTAAGTACAGGAGAGCTCTGAATTCGTCAGGGTTCTCTATACCAATCAGAAGATTTAAACTCTTCGGGAACTTCATCCGTTAACGGTGATTCATAACCCAGGTCTTCTAGTTTCTTGAACCATTCATCTCTTTTTGAAGGTGGCAATTTCGCACCGCACCACGGACAGTATTCTATATGAATGAAACTTGAACCTCCATCGCGTATTGGAATTCCATATTCATCAAAAACAGCTACGTACTTGATAATTGTATCAACATCGTCTGGCTCTTTGAAAAACTGATCAAGATGAAACTTGATGGAGTCACAACAATATGTGAGCGGACGGTCTTTCATCTCGTCTTAGGTTTATGCAACTCCTTTAATTTAAGCTTTGAATTTTCATGACCCAGCTTGCTTGCTACTTTGTAATAGTGGTTCGCCCATCGATTAGACTGCTTGACCCCATCGCCGTATTCGTAACACAGCCCTAAGTTGTAAAGAGCCTTGTCATCCTTTTTCGAAGCGGCTTTTCTGTACCACAGAATTGCCTTTGCTTGATTCTTCTTAACACCCTTGCATAGAAATAACAGTACCCTAAGTCTCTTTGTGCCTCCGTGTCGCCTTGTTTTGCCGCGAGCGAATACCAGTGAACCGCTTTTTTGAAATTTTTTCTTACTAATTCTCCTTTGTCATAGAAGTACCCAATGTTAAACTGAGCCTCCATCTTTCCTTTTCTTGCTGCTTTTAAGTACCAGTTGAACGCCTCAGCGATGTCTTTCGTAATACCATATCCATTGTCGTAACAAGTTCCCAGATAAAACTGACCCTTACATTGCCACTGCTTGCGGCGAAAAACCATAGTTCAAAAATTTCATCCCATGGTTTGACCTTCTTCTTGGTAAGAAAAGCAAGTCTATATCCCTCTTGAAAGAATTTCTTACTTAGCGCTGCGCTTACTGGCCGGTGATATGACTTTTTATCCTTCATTATTCGAAGGATATACGGACTTTTAACTTCTGCCATGGTTTAAATCTACATTCTTTTATAAAAGAAAAAGGGACGCAAGGCCCCTTTCATTTATGATCTTCCTGACAGACTATTTAATCAACCCGGCACGTTTTAGATTTTTACGCGCACGTTCGGTCTTTTCTTTAAAAGGCGTGATCTTACCATGCTTCACCGCATCAATGAACTTTTGTAACGACCTAAGATTTTCACTCGTAACTTTATTTTTACTTCTATCTGCTAAAGTCGACATATGATAGGCTGTCAATTAGATAAGCTTGGCGCTCACTTCAAACTTTCGCCAATTGGTTCATGGCGTTGATCAATTTGATATTTGGTGCCGGTGGATTCATCAATGCGTCAATGAAAATTCGACAATCCTGTTCCGACTTTAACCAATCACGATTCGTTTGAACGACAACCCTTGCGCCTTTTCGTTTTAGCCGTTTCATTTCTCTCTTCTTGACCTATTAAGCAAAAGACTCGCCTTGGGACGCTGCTCTTATGGGTAGCTTGGCTAGTACTATTAGTGTTGGTCTGTGATGTGTAACTCAGCGACGTATCGACACACAGCGTTTTAGGAAAAGTATTTTGTTGCCCCCCAGTTGGCGCTTTGTAATTGTGCAGCAGGTTGCTGCACAATTGACCGATGGATTCAGGAAATACTCAAAGCTTGTCGATATACTGACCGATTTTATCAATCAGAGAATCAAATGGCGGTTGACCATTGTAATAGAGTGCCTTCGTCTCCTCATACCTCTTAGCAAACTTCGACCTGGTCTCCGGATTCTTTAACAAGAACGCCTCATTTTCAGAGATCTTAATTTCCAGATCTGGCTTCGGAAACCTTTTTTCCTTATGCTCTAAGTACTCTTTGCTGCCAATGAACTTCTGAACTTCAGGGTGATCTAGTAACCGTGCGACATCGTAATACTGACGCATGAAGTTGGCGGCCTTCTTATCGTCGTTTTGCTCCACGCGAAATTTGGTCGCAATTGTCTGGAGCTTCTCCACTAGAGTATACCCTGGATGATAACACACAACATCAATTGCCCTGTTATCTATAATATTAACCTTTGATTCAACGGCTTTATCATATGCCCACGAACTGATAGTTGCCTTGCTGTTTGGCGTGACATTGTCAAAACCAGCCTCCAACAAAATGCCCTCTTTAATTCCAGCCACTTGATCGAAGTGTCTTTTGTAATGTGCCCGAATACCGCCGCTTCGATAATAGGTTGTTTCATCGAATTCTATATCGCGCTCGACCGAGGCAATTCCGTCTATTACAATTTGTTTTGCCAATCCATCATAAAAATCTTTACGCTTGGCAGAATTGTTAGCATTAGTATTCTTAGGATTCTCATTTATCTCAAGCTCTACCGGTGGTGTGATATGAATATCAATATCCTCGGAGAATCTATCTATAATCTTAAATCCCTTTGAAAGAGAAGTTCCACCCTTCAATTCAAATTTGAATCCTTGCTTTTGTAAACCAAACAGAACATGCATGATCCAGTAGTCTTTCTCAACAAGTCCTGGCAAAATGCTTTTTTCTTCGGCCACTATATTCAAAAGGCCTACGAAGTCTTTATGATTATGAAGATAACTTGGCATTCTGTCCCTGGAAGCTGTTTAAGAAATTGTAGAATAACTTTTTGGTTTTTGCGGAACCGTAGTCTTCAATAGAAGATCTAAGTTTAGAGGAATTCGTGGTCGCTGCTTTCGCGAGAGCTTTTTCAAGGACCCTTTCACGATCCTCTGCAAGTTGATCCACATTGTTGACCAGGTCTACTAACAGAAATTCGCGTGTGAGTTTCCTGGGAAAGTGATGCTTTACATGAAACTCGAATGTTCGATTTCCCAATCTAAACTCGCCATGACGCTTATGGTTATAAACGACTCTCTTATTGTAGAGCTGAGTTGTTCCAACACCGAGACCATTGTAGTCATTTGGAGAAGTAAGCAAGAAACGGTCATCCTTCAAAAATCCCTTTACCAATTCCTCTTCACTTGGCGGTGTTTTACCGAATGCTGATTCTTTTGGGAAATAATACAATCCCGTAGAAAGCTTTTGTAGTGTTCCATCGCTCACCATTTGTCCGAGGTGACGGTCAACAGCTTTCGACCATTTGGTTAGGTCATTTCGCCTGTAAACCTTTCCTCGTTTTAGATGCTTCTTTACTTGATCAAGCTGCGCCATATAACTATCGTCTTATACAAGCACAAAAATACAAATTCTAGGCCAAATATGAATGATTTATTATTGAAAAATCATGCACAACTAGAGACTTATATTTTGATATACAGTGTGTTACGCTGTTTATCGTGAAAACATTTCCGAATAGCAAATTATGTTTCATAGTAGAATAGCCAGGTTTAACCTGACCACGGTGATACAAAACATAAGTACATGCTGTGAAGCAATACTTTCGACAATTACAGCCAGAGGCGGTCATTTGATTGTGAGATATTCTGCACGGAATTCAGCCACCTTTTGATTATTCAAAGCTGCTGCTTTGCTTATCGAAACCTGTCCTTGACCCAATGCTCTGAATAGCAACCGCTGAAAACGACCTGAGCGCTCCTGGCCATAATAGGGGAATGCCTCCTCAATGTCATGTTCGAATGAATTACTAGCAACCTGGAATTCCTCGAAATAACTTTCTGAAATTATCCTGGCATCTTTAAGCCGAAATAAAATGTCCTGAATTGAGATCCCATACTGTTGTTTGATCGAACCTAACTCGGGTAGCAAAATAGTTGATCGCCCTTCATTAAATTCATCGTACAAAGTCAACTCTGAAAATAGCATTATGGAGGCGAAGTGATTGCAGTATTCCTCTTTTTGGTTTTCATTAAGCCCCTCAAAATTCATTAGTAAATAACCAACCTCCCGGAGGGCAGTAAATCTTTTTCTGTCAGATGACTTTAACTTGCGGCTATTCAAAACAATGAAGGGCACTGCATTGTCGTTTGCCCAAGCCAAGACACCATCAAAGGAATCATCAGATTCAATCTCGAAGACCTTAATGTGACGATCCTCGAGAACTTCAATCAGATTGGAAATTGGAACCGAACCTAATCGCCAGCCCCATTTTAGCTTCATGGCAAATTCATTCGCGTCCTTAGCCGACCGGAGAGGAAGGCCCTTATGAAAAGGAGTCCATCCCTCAATGCCAAGGATCTCTTCCAATTCCAGGTATCTCGAGAGTCGTCCGTGAACGCATTCAGTAATTCCGTCCTCAGTTTCAGATGAAAGACCTCGTCCTTCCCTAAATTCGATCGACTTAGCTATGTTTTGCTGCATACTTCAACCGTAACACATTCATATCCTCACTCACCTTCTTATCCAAAATCTTCGCATAATGCTGCGTCGTCTTCAAGTTCCGGTGCCCTAACATCTTACTCACCGTCTCTATAGGCACACCATTAGTCAAAGTCACCGTTGTTGCGAATGTATGCCTTGCCGTATGGAACGTCATTTTCTTGGTGATCCCACAGGCGTCGGCGATTTCCTTCAAATAACTATTCATCTTCTGATTACTTAGGACTGGAAGCAGTCGACCTTTAACCCTACACTGTGGATCATCTTTATATCGATCAAGAATCTCTAACGCTGGTGGAAGCAAGGGAACTCTTGTCGCCGAATCTGTTTTCTGTCTACTCGTCCAAATCCACTTCTCTCCATCAATACCGATTGTAACTTCTTCACGAGTGAGTTTCTCAACATCCGCATAAGCCAATCCCGTATAACAACAGAATATAAAAATGTCCCTCACCTGGCGAGTCCTCGCCATCGGGAAGTCTTTATTAATAATCCTGTTCAGTTCATCTTCAACCAGGAAGGTTTTCTCAATCTCTCTCTTCGCCAACTTAAACCCCACAAACGGATCTCTGTTCAACCAACCATTCTTTATACATATATGAACAATCTTCTTGAAGTTCGACAAGTACTTCATCGAAGTATTGTGATCACAGTTGCGCACGGACTTCAACCAAAACTCATAGTCAGCTATGAATTCGTATTTCAACTGTTGAACATCAATATCATCGATCTTATACTTCCATCTCATGAAAGCCTGCGTATGACGAAACGAAGTCTCATATCTCTCCATCGTCAGCGGTGCAAATTCTTTATTGATCAAAGCCTTCATCTGCGCATTGTGATTCGCGAAGACTTCCATCAGCATCACCTTCTTTTCTACAGATGTACCGAACCACTTCGCTTTGATACCCTCAAGCGTGATCGGCTTGCCTTCATTCATCAACTCACGCTGACATTCAAACGCTTTTACCCTGAAAGCTTCGAGCTGTTCATTCTTTAATCTGGCCTGTCGACTTATCATCGTAATCCGTCCTTGCTCGCTCGACCACTCCGATTCCTTCACATGGATCTTCGTCGTTATGTTGATGCGTTCTCGATTGAGACCAATGCGCATCGTTACCGGAAGCAACTCGTCAATCGCCCGATCCTTGCGGGCAAAAAACCTCACTGAAATTGTCTGCATCATAATCCTGTCTGTTTATGTGTCAAATTCAATGTCTAACACACATCAATCAAGATGTTCAATCAATGAACAGGTTGAAATACAGTGCGTTACACTGATTTGTGGCACCAAGATTCTCTCGGCATCACATGGTACCACGTTGGTACCACCAGGATTAAGATTCTTTGATTCTGATTGGTATGGTCTGGAAACAAAAAACCCCGAAACCATTACGATTTCGGGGTTTTGTATTTGTTTGGTTTCTAACCAGCAGAGGAGGAGGGATTCGAACCCCCGGAACCCGTGAAGGTTCTCCGGTTTTCAAGACCGGTGCAATAAACCGCTCTACCACTCCTCTGTATACGGCCTATCCTACAATTGGACTGCAAAACTATAAGTTCCGCCCATTTCCCCAAAATCCGCCCCGAAAGAAAACACCCGGCGCACGCCCCGCTGCCGCACAATCTTCAAGCTAACCGATATCTATCCCGATTAAGCTCCGCCCCAACCTTCGCCCCTCACTTCCTCAAACTCGCGACGCAACTAATGCCAGCGTGCACTTCGTAGACCGGCGGCGATGACAGCTCCGCCGTAACGTCATTCCGCAACTTCCAATCCCCTTCCGTACATCCAGCCTTTCGCAAGGTCAGTTCCTCCCCAACCCCGACCCTGTACCCTGTACAAAAAGAATTCATCTCCTCACCAACCTATATCTAATCCCACTCGCCACCTTATCCGTCAATTTCAACACCCTCCCTCCCCTCACCGCCTCATACTCACACCAAAACACATCCGTCTTCCCCTCAAATCTATTCGTCATCGTCACGTCCCACGGAGTCGATGTCCATTTGCCACTGTATTTCTGATCATAAAACTTCGTACTCCCCGTCATCCCAAACGCCCCCTTATGTGTACTCTCATACATCCCGTCGTTTTTTAAATTAAACATCGACGCCGACGCACTCATGTTCATTCCCGCATACGCGCCCGTCACCGTACTATACATATCGATCCCGCCCGACGTACTCTCCTCCCACGTCCCCGTTAAATCACCCGCCGATACCGCAAACTTATTGTAGCTCACCATTCCCTCGATCTTCGCCTGATCAGCGAACTCCGTCTGGTATGCACTCACCGACGGTGAAATGACCTCGACACAAGTCGCGATCCCATTGTTCACCAACACCCTCAGCCCAACATAGTAATTCTTCCCAGTCGACATCTCCACCGCATCTCCTTCCATAAAATACACTTTGTTATACACGTACGACCCGTTCTGAAATGTCTTCAGATTATTCGTCCTGTACCTCGGTACCATCAGCCTGTTCCACAACACCGCCGTCATATCATTCTGCCGCATCTCATCATCCACCGCTATCGCGTAATGCAACAACACGGTCACCGGCCCCTTCACCACCTTCACGTAATCGGCATACGGCTGCGACACCCACCCGTCATCAAAGTTCGTCGTCGATGTACTAATACCGCTTACACCCGTCGCTGCCGTCACCACGATCGGACCCGGCGCCGTCGAAGATGATTGTATCACCGGCTGTGATGATTGCGTCACTTGCTGTGATTGCTGCTCCGGTATCTTCAAATCGACCGACTCCACAAATTTTTCAACCTCCGTCATGTACTTATCCGAATTCATCGAAGCCATCATGCTCACCATCGTTCCATATCCGGATACAACCAGCACGATGAGCTGCGCATCCTTTCCCTCCCATTTAAAACTACTTCCCCCTGCATTGATCGTCCACCCGCCTTCCGTCCGCATCTCCGGTACCGGCTCCACAGATCCCGCATACGTCGAGCTTTTCACCAAAGCCTTCCATTCCGAAGCGAAATCCTTCGCCGCATCACCGCTACTCGCCACACTCTTATAAACTCCCAACTGGCACCACGTGCCCGTCGCCGCATCAACCGTCGTAAACGACACCGCGTAAGCCTCTGTCTTCTTTTCCCATCCCTTCGGCGGTTGATATGTAACGATGTCAAATGTTTCCATCTGCGCCAACAGGAGCTGCGGCAACGATAACAGCATGAAAAATAAAAGTGATGAGTATTTCATTCGGTGAGGATAGCTCATAATTTAGGAATTCCCCTCCGAACTCTACGCGCCTTATTTCAGTTGTGATGCCATGACCTTATCCGTTCTCGACCTCGCCACCATCGCTCACGGCGACACCTCTCCCGCCGATGCCTTCCGCCGCAGCGTAGCACTCGCACAACACACCGAACAACTCGGCTACAAACGATATTGGTTCGCCGAACATCACGCCATGGAAAGTGTCGCCTCCGCAGCAACTTCCGTTCTGATAGGACATATCGCGGGCGCCACATCGAAGATCCGCGTCGGCTCCGGCGGCGTCATGCTCCCCAATCACGCTCCACTCGTTATCGCCGAACAGTTCGGCACCCTCGAAGCATTGTATCCCGGCCGCATCGACCTCGGACTCGGCCGTGCTCCCGGTACCGACCAGGTCACCGCCCAGGCCCTTCGACGTAACCTCAATAGCGACGTCAACCAGTTCCCCAACGACGTCGTCGAGCTGCTGAACTATCTCGGCCCCAAAGATCCTTCCGCCAAAGTAAGGGCCATCCCCGGTCAGGGCAGCGGCGTGCCCGTATGGCTTCTGGGCTCCAGCACCTTCAGCGCACAGCTCGCAGCCATGCTCGGACTCCCCTTCGGATTCGCCTCTCACTTCGCACCAGCACAACTCCACGAAGCATTGAAATTGTACCGCGAACACTTTCGTCCTTCGCAATTCTTACAACAACCGTACGCATTGGCTTGTGTCAATGTGATCGCAGCCGACTCCGACGCAGAAGCAGAAAAGCTTGCCACGTCATTCTATCAGCTCGCCCTGGGATTATTCCGCAACGACCGTCGTCCGCTCCCACCGCCCGTGGACTCCATGGATGGCATCTGGACAGAAGCCGAACAGTATGGAGTGTTGAATATGATGAGCTACTCGCTTATCGGAAGTCGCGAGAAAGTGAAGAGATCACTTGAGAATTTTGTAAGTACGACCAAAGTGGACGAGGTGATGATCGCCACACATATTTATGATTTTGCGGAGAAGAAAAGATCCTTTGCGTTGACGATGTCGTAAACACCGAATATCGAACACTCAACACCGAATGATGAAGTGAAATGCCGGATCCCACCCCGCCCTACGAAGAGCGAAAAAAGCGACGAAGGAGGTGGGACCCCCTCCCCATCAAGGTGCCCACGCCCCTATGAAAAACCTCCTCCGAAGTTGATAATATCTTCAACCCGCCTTCACAACCGCCGCCCTTCTAAACCATTTCTTCACAACATATCCTTTCCACAACCACAGCCCCGATAATATAATCACCGGCAAAAACACCCACCTCACCATCCTCGCCGCATTCTCTATCTCCGCCACCGGCCCATACACATATCCAATGATCGGAATACTAAGAACAATATGTATCCACCGGATAATCTTCCTCTCCAAAGCAGCACTCATCCTATTAAGATTATAAATTTAAATACCTCTTCATCTCCTCAACATATCTCTCGAACGCCTTCCTTCCTTTCGGCGTGATCGTACAAACCGTATGCGGATAATTATCCTTATACGTCTTCTCGATCTTGATATACCCCTCTTCACCCAGTCTCTTCAACTGCTGACTCATATTCCCCTGCGTCGTGTCTGTTCCGTCAAGCAACGTCTGGAACCGCGCCTGTTTCACCTTGACCAGTATCGACACGACCGCCAGCCGTACCGGCGAGCTCAGCAACGGATCGAGTGACTCGTACTTCTCGCCCATCAGCCTTCCGCATTTTTTAGAAGATAGCCAGGCACGAGATAGCCGGTCACGATCGCCATTCCCTGCAACAACGCCTTGTACTCCACGGGCACATACACACTCGCTATGCTCGTCACCAAAAACACAACTCCTCCAAATACCATCGGCCTGAACTTCATCGTCCAGCCCGACACCACCGTGCCGATGCCCGCCAGCAACAACGTGTATGTGAACGGCATCTCCCCCGCCCTTACATTGATGAACACCACCATCAGGAATCCGATCCCCAGCACCGCCCACATACGATTCAGGAAAAATGTCAGGTACGACTCGGTCGCTGTTGCTCTTCTTTTTGAATAACGCATGTATGTCGTGATGATCCCTACAGTAGCCAGGAATGGGAAGGGAAGGAAAGCCAACGGTGTTCTTACAAACTCCATCAGTACGAAAAAACCAAAGCTCGCAATCGCAATCAGCCATCCCCACAACATGAAATAAAAACTGTTCGACCGGATGTCATCCTTCGTGCGTGCGATAGCTCTCACGATCACTTCCATGCTCTCCTGGGGTGTCAATGGTCTTTCAGATTCCATAAGTCCGGGGGTTATATAGATTCATATTACGTGATTAATGTAGTTTGGGTTACAGACTAAATTTAACAAAACTTCCTTACTAGCTCAAACGGCCTAAAACTTCCACATTCAGTGTTGGGTGTTCGGTGTTCGATATTTGCATTCTAAATACTACATTTAGGAAATTATTCCCATGAAGCCTTCCCCTCCCCGGTTCGCACTCAGGTTTCTCCGCTGGTTCTGCCGGCGCGACCTGGCCGCGTACATCGAAGGCGACCTCATGGAACTCTACAACGAACGACTTCAAGCAACCGGCCACAAATCCGCCAACCTCCGCTTCGTATTCGACGTCCTCCTCCTCTTCCGGCCTTCCATGATCCAAAGCGCCGACGGCATTCACAACTTAAACCATTACGGTATGATCAAAAGCTACTTCCGCATCGGCTGGAGGAACATGCTCCGCAACAAAGGCTATTCACTCATCAACATCGGCGGCCTCGCCACCGGACTCACCGTCGTCATGCTCATCGGCCTCTGGATCTACGACGAGCTGTCGTACAACCGCTATCACACCAACTACGACCGCATCGCGCGTGTCTGGGTCACTCATCACTTCGGCGAGAACGTCAGCTCACAGCAGACCCTTCCCTATCCGCTCGCCGGCGACCTCCGTACACAGTTCTCCGACTTCGAACACGTGTCCCTCGCTTCATGGAGCTATAACCATTTTATTAACTGGAATGACAACCGCTTCACCCGGGAAGGGATGTTCGTGGAACCGGAATTCCTTCGCCTCACTTCCTTAAAGATGACACGCGGCGGCCTCGATGCGCTGAAAGATCCGCGGTCCATCATACTCACCGAATCGCTCGCCCGTACTATTTTTGGAAACGAAGATCCCATCGGGAAGATCCTTAAGCTCGACATCAGCCACGTGGTCACGGTAACCGGCATCTACGAAGATCTTCCCCGCAATAATTATTTCTGGGGCTCCAAATGGCTCGGTAACATCGAGCTGTACATGACCGACTACGTCCGTAACCCAAGGATGCTCACGCACTGGGGCGACTTCTCTTACCAGATGTTCGTCACCGTCAACGAAGGAGTCAGCGTCGAAGAAAGCTCCGACCGCATCCGGAATGTCATCATCAACAAAGACGAGCGAGCAAGAGAATCCATGCCCGAGCTTTTCCTTCAGCCCATGAGCCGCTGGCATCTCTATAGCACGTACGAGAACGGCGTGAACACCGGCGGCGAAATAACTTTCGTGTGGTTGTTCGGCACCATCGGGGGATTCGTGTTGCTGCTCGCCTGTATCAACTTCATGAACCTCAGTACCGCGCGATCCGAAAGCCGCGCCAAGGAGATCGGGCTCCGAAAGACCATCGGCTCACATCGCGGCCAGCTCATACTGCAGTTCCTTACCGAGTCGGTTCTTGTCGTGTCGATCGCATTCGCGTTCGCGATCTTACTCGTAGCCCTGTCGATCGATACGTTCAATCAATGGACAGGCAAAGACATCCTTCTTCCGTTTAAAAACCCGGTGTTCTGGATCACCGGGCTGTCGTTCATACTCGGTACCGGATTGATCGCAGGCAGCTACCCTGCCTTCCTTCTTTCATCTTTCAACACCGTCAGTATTCTTAAAGGAACATTCCGCCTTGGCTGGTTCTCGGGCTTTTCAAGACAGACCCTCGTCATCTTTCAGTTTGTTGTTTCTGTTACGTTGGTCATCGGAACGATCATTGTTTATCAACAAGTACAGTTCGCCAAAAACAGGCCGATCGGTTATGAGAAAGACGGATTGATCACCACCTTCGGTTATCCCTTCAGCGACAATACGCTCAATCCCAATGTTTACGATGCCCTTCGGCAGGAGCTGATCAACACCGGCGCCGTGATGAACATGGCAAAGTCGACCAGCCCTACCACTGCGATCTTTTCCTTTCAATCCGATTTCGATTGGGACGGCCGCGATCCCCGGATGATGCCCAACATGGGAGTCGTTTGGTCCACACACGACTACGGCAATACCATCGGTCTGCAGATAATCGAAGGCCGTTACTTTTCACGAGACATTGCAAGCGACACCGCCGCGATCGTACTCAACGAAGCAGCCGTCGAATACATGGGGCTCGAAGATCCGGTCGGCAAGGTCATCCGGTACGAGAGACTTCCATTCACGATCGTCGGAGTGATGAAGGACATGCTGATGGACTCTCCCTACACGCCTGTCGGTCCCGTTGTCCACATGATCAGCTATCAACGGCCAAACATCATTACCATGAAGCTCAACGTGGCGCAGAGTCCTTCGGAAAATCTTGCCGCTATCGAACCGGTATTCAAAAAATTCCGCCCCGACGTGACCTTTGAAACGCAATTCGCCGATGACGAATTCGACCGGAAATTCAATCGCGAAGAACGCGTCGGTCGGCTCGCGCTGGCATTCACCGTGTTCGCCATACTCATCAGCTGTCTCGGACTTTTCGGGCTCGCTTCGTTTGTAGCGCAGCGGCGCACACGCGAGATCGGCATACGCAAAGTCTCCGGCGCCACAGTGCTCAACCTGTGGAGCATGCTTTCCAAAGACTTCATCGTGCTGGTGATCATCTCGTGTGTGATTGCGAGTCCCATCTCCTGGTACGTCATGCATCAATGGCTGGAGCAGTACAGTTATCGTACCTCTGTTTCGGTATGGGTATTTATCTGGTCAGGCACCGGTGCGGTTCTATTGACACTGCTGACGGTCAGCTACCAGGCGATCCGTGCCGCAAAGGCGAATCCTGTGGAGAGTTTGAGAACTGAATGATTTTCTTGGGACTGTCTAATTGGGTATTGGGGATTGGTTATTGGATATTGGGTATTGATATTCCCACAACCTCCAATACCCAATATCCAATACCCAATGAAAGTCGCTTTCCTGTTGCTGCTCACCATTACAGGCTACGCCCAATCCGGTTTTTACACCCGCACCATCGATTTTTCCAGCGAAGCCAATGCCCGCTGGGAACATCCGCCGTTCGAAAACCTGGGAACCATGCTGCTCGATGCATACCTGCGTGGTCAACTGAAGGCATACCAGTTCAACGTCGCCCATGATGTTGTAAAGTACGCGCCCCTTCCGAAAGACGAGATGCCTGCTGTGTGGGATCCTAACCTGGATTACTACCAGGAGGATATGGTGTTTCACAAAGGCAAAGTCTACATCGTGAATGTCGACCTCATCCACGGCTCGGCACCTCCCGACGATTCCCAGGTCTGGCAGGGTCTCGACATGCACGGACCAGCCGTCAGTATCCGTCATCATTTCCCCGCAGCCGCAGACACAACCACGAAGTCGTTCCTACTTTCGCATCTCGTCGAGGAAGCACCCGCCTCGTACGATCCATGGTCGGAGGGCATGGAGTACTTCAACAACGACCGGGTCGAATACAATGGACAGATGTTCGAAGCCCGCGCCGATAATTTTGCGGGGATCACTCCCGGAACGAACGAAAATTTCTGGCGGCATTTTGATTCCAGGCTGATTATGTTCCAACCTGCAGATCTAAATATCATTAACATACTCTATCACTACGAGGTTAAAGGGAACGACACGATCCAGACTCCGCAAATGTTATCAGTCATGGTGATGGATCCTTACCGCGAAGTCTTTCGCAACGTGGGACTGAATTTCTTTTATGCAGACGTTGCCAAGCACCTTGCCAGCTCTCGTCTCCCGGCCTTGTACCTTTCTGATATCGGGCGGGTTGGTGGTGGCGCTTTTCTTTTTGATGAGCACACGAAAGAAAATTTTGTCCGCTGGGTCCTGAGTAAGATCGTATCTAAAGAAATCAAACCCGACAAGAAGACAATATTGAATGAAACCGAGTATACCCTGTTCATCAATACGAAGCCCGAAGACATCAACCACATCAACTGGTATCCCGTGCAGAACCCGGCGACTCACGACATTACCATCTTTGCGGGGAAGCTGAATACGGACTACGACTACTTCACCATACCGGCATTGTCGATCCCGTTTAAATCAATCGAGAAGTTATTGAAAGCATTACCGCCTCCCGAGGAGCCTAAATCGTATACCGGAATATTTTCGCAGAGCTTCTTATCGGTTACTTCGATGGACACGGTCGCGATGGATTCCATCGAAGCCCTGCCGATGGTGGCCACGGCGTACCCTGCCTTCACTGAAACGTCTTTTGAAGAAATTCATTTCGACTATGTTGACGCAACGCCGTTGCTACAGAATACGATCCCGGTTTTATGGAATGTGATCGCATCGTCAGCCGGTAAGGTAAAGTTCCAACCGGGCCGTTCGTACTATCCATGCGACTGCAACTGGACCGGCACCCTGATCAAATTTTCGATGGGATCACAGGTGGCGGGCAAGGACTTTACACTTTCACAGGTCAGTCCGCCGCCCAGCGAACTTCCCAAGGCTCATTGGAAACTGAAAGAAGCGGGTGTAGTTTACAGGATCGATCAATCGGGGAAATACGCACCTGTTCAAGTTGTGATTTCATTCGAAGACGAACCGCACTCGGATCTCATCGATTATCGTGTCGATTGGAATGATGTGATAAAACTGCTCTCAGGCAAAAATGAATTCGCGGAATTTATCTCGGGAGCTCAGAAGGCAACGTTAAATTTTAAACAGACGGCGATCACCTATTGTTTAACAAACAAATAATCGATCGCCTTCCCGTCCCCGGAGATCGTAGCCTTCAGGTTTTTACCATCCACTTCGTAGCTGATCTTTTTCGGAAAGTCGTGCTTCGGATTCTCGCACACGAAGCCGTTGGCTGTAAGCTCCGTAAAAGCAAACCACACTTCTCCTTTGTTTTCCGGCACGTCTGCCACGTAAAAGATCTGTCCGTCTTTCAGCTCAATCCGTATCTTTTCGATAAATGTCGTGTCGGCGCCCTTCATCATAATTCCCTTTCCCGTCATTGTAGTTGAACTGGTCGCCTTCCAGGTTTCATATCCGCTGCGTCCCGCCTTCGGGTTTGTGCGGGTCCACGTGCCGTTCAGCCAGTCAAGTTTTTTGAGGTCGTTGGTTGTGTTTTGTCCGTAAGCTGTCGTTGCAGCAATAAACAGTATCAAAAACAGTCTCATATCTTTTTTTGAACAAACATAACCCGCGGTCCAGCCGCTCCATTGTACAAACCCGAACTAGCCTGTCTTTTTCATAAAAAAATTCGCGAGGCTTTGTTCCGCAAACATGTAGGCTGTTGGGTCTTCTCCTGTGAATGCCTTGAAGTTCCTGATAAAATGCGACTGGTCATAATAACCCGCCTGGTATACGACAGCTGCCCAGTCGGGATTGTTTTCCTTGATCAACTGAAAGATGTAGCTGAACCGGATAACCCTCGCGAAGAACTTTGGTGAAAGACCGACATACTTGCGAAACAACTGCTGGATATACCGGTCCGTTACCGAAAGCTCTTTACAAATATCATTCACAGAGAGCATTCCGTGCTTCGAAAAGATCATTGCAAGAGCGTGATCGACCGGGTGATTATCGGGATAACCGGCACATGACTCCGAAAAGAAAGCTTCGATCAACTTTATGCGCTCTTTATCGTCTTTTGTTTTCCGGATCGACGCCTCAACGGACTTCATCTTATGTTCCATCACTTTACCCAGGCCGACCACCTGGTCCGTGATCGAGCTCATCGGCACTCCAAACAAGTGTGTTACAGCCGAGGGCTTCAGCTTGATGCCGAGGATATCGGTTACTCCGGTATTTTCAAGAAAAAAATGCGTGCTGATCTGCCCGGCAAGAAGGCTCGTTTCCTGCCGCTTCCATTGACCGCCGAGATTTATTCTGTAGTGATCGCCAAAGTGAAAGATGATCTCCGTAAATCCGTCGGGGATGATCTTCTGTTTCACATGCGTAGCGTCGTCGTCCTTCACGATCCAGTAGCATTCGATGGCTTTCTGAGCCTGGCCGGTGGGGTCGATGCGCTCGAATTTCATGGCGGTAAAGATATCGGATGTGAACGTTTTTTTATTTTACTAACGTCACCCTTAATCATGCGCCGTTTTTTTAGTCATCGCCGCGGCTTTATCCTTTTCCTGTTATGGGTCAAAAAGACGATCTGATGTCCATCCTCGATTACTACGACTCAATCTCCGATTAGTAGAATTACCTGGAAGCCTTTTCCTTCCTCTTCATTTTCGCCTTCTGTGCACTGATCGCCTCTACCTTCGTGGCGTAATGCAGACTTGCGTTCACCTCGTAGCCAAACAACAGCACCATGGTCAGCAACTGCACCCAGATCATCATCGCTATCAGGGTCCCGATGGACCCATACACCTTATTATAACTTCCGAAGTTGGCAACGTAATACGAGAACCCGTACGATATACCGAGGCATGCGAGCGTCGCCAGCAGCGAACCGATCGAGAAAAAGCTCCAGTTGTAGTGAACCGCCGGGCCAAAGTAATAAATGCACGATATCGCGATGAAGAACACGATGAAGATCACCAGGAATCGAAGCAGGAGAATGAAGTACAGAGAAAGCTTGTCGAGACTCAACTCCGCCAGAGCATGCACGTGCGAAGTGAAATAATTGATCACGATCTGCCCAACGACCAGCAACAGTATCGCCATGAACAACACGATCGACAGCATGACAGTCAATCCTGCCGCCGTCAGCCTGGTCCTCAAAAAATTCCGCCTGTCGACCGTACGGTAGCATGCGTTGAATGCCCGCATCAGGGCGACCATCCCGTTCGTAGCCAGGTACAGCGCAAAGAAGAATCCGAATGTCAGCAGTCCGCCCCGCTGGTTGCTCACAATGTCCAGCACGGTCGATGAGATGACGTCGGCCATACTGGGTGGCAGTTGCTCGCCAATGAAACTCATGATGCTCTCGTTCGTGATCTCCGGGAAATAAACGGTCACGTAAGGGATCAACGTGAACAGGAATATGATCGTAGGGAAGATGGCGAGTATGAAATTATACGCGACACTGTTCGCCCGGTCGAAGATCTCGTCTTCGTGGATGTTGTGAAGGAATATCTTGGCGAACTTATATAGTGAAAGATCCCCGAAACGCTTGAAGGTGATCTTCTTCATCCACGACCGCGTCGTGCGGGCCGAAGGGACACTGAGGATCCTTTTGCGCAGGGCGTACTTCATACTTTAAAGAATACCTCCAGCACCTGCTCAAACTTTTCGGGCGGTCTTCGTGGCTTGCCCGTTTTCTTGTCGACGAACACAAGCAACGTTTCGCCCTCGTTGATCAGCTTGCCGGCTTCATTATAAATCTCGTATTCAAATTTAATCCGGACACCGGGCTTTTCCCGAATGGTCGTTACGATCCGTAGCAGGTCGTCGTACAGTGCCGGCGCAAGAAACTTCGTGTGGTTCTCGATCACGGGCATCATTACGCCCATCGCCTCCATTTCTTTGTACGACATGCCGAGCTGTCTCAGGCTCTCAACCCGCGCAACCTCATAATACATCCCGTAATGTCCATAATAGACATATCCCATCTGATCGGTTTCGCCATAACGTACTCGAATGTGGGTTTCCGACTTGTACATCAGTTATTTTTCTTCTTCCGGGCTTCGTTCGCCGGAGTCGCTTCGCGGCGGGCTTCTCTCCCCTTGCGTATTTCGATGGAGAGGGCCTTTTGATACTTGGCGGCGTTCCGGTTGTGATCGGTGAGGTTTGTTGCGAAGTTATGCGCTCCCGAGAAATCCTCTTTCGCACACATATATATATAGCCGTGTTGTTCGGCGTTCAAAACAGAGTTGATGAACAAAATACCGGGCATGTTGATCGGCCCGGGGGGCAAGCCGGTGTGTGTATATGTATTGTACGGCGAATCAACTTCCTTGTGAACGTTCAATACCCGTTTCAACGAGAAATCTCCCACCGCGAATACCAGCGTGGGATCGGCCTGCAGAGCGATGTCGCGTTTCAGCCTGTTAAGATAAAGTCCGGCGATAATCGGAGCCTCCTCTTCCTTCGAAGCTTCGGCGCGTACGATCGATGCGAGTATGTTCACTTGTATCGGTGTAAGGCCGATCGCCTGGGCTTTCTGTTTTCTTTCCTCGGTCCAGAACTTCTCGTACTCTTCATGCATGCGTTGTACGAGCTCGTCTGCCGTGATATTGAAATATACTTCGTACGTGTTCGGTATGAACATACTCAGTATGTTTTCTTTAGTGAAGCCTTCCTGGTTGTTCTTCACAAACCGGTCTACGGCCTCGTCGAACTCTTGTGGAGTCACAGTGGTATTCTTCGTGATCCTCGGACCAAGCTCGGCGACGAGTCTGATATTGTTGAACGTCACCCGAACCGGCACCTGGTCGTTGCCCATCAGCACTGCGATACCCGCCAGGTTGGTCATGTTCCGTTCGAGGGCAAACTGGCCAGGATGAACGCGCTTATCATAATCTTTCAACCTCGCCAGGAAGCCGAACGACACAGCGTCGTTGATAAAGCCTTTGTCATACAGGTCTTTGAGAACCTGACGGTACGTGGTGCCCTTCTCTATCCGGAACGTTCTGTTCTCTTTGTCCACCAGTACATTGGGTGTGAAACAGATCTGGTATCCGTAAAACGAGAAGGTTATCAGCAGCGTGGAGGAAACGATATAAAAAGCAAGCTTGGCTTTGCTGAGGGTTTCGGGTTTTCGTCGGGCCATTTTTTATTTACAGAGCACAAAAATAACTAATACCGCCTTCCTATGAAATGTCATCGCGGCCAGAGCTACGAAGCGCAATCCAGCCTACAACGGCGCAGCGACCCCGCAGAAGCAACGAGCAAGTGTGCCTATGAAAGCTTTCCTGACTCCCACGGGCTCACGGCTCCCTCGTCGCTTCACTTGTATTTCATAGCCCGGGCCGCGATGACACTTCATAGCTACTTTTTTCTAATATTGTTTGTTGTCAGATCATGGCCGCAGAACTTCTCAAGATCCACCCCATCACCCCCGAGCTCCGAAAGATCCTCCGGGTCGTCGAGATATTGCGCAACGGCGGCCTCATCGTCTACCCCACCGATACCATCTACGGACTCGGCTGCAGCCTGCTTAGCAAGAAAGCCATCGAACGACTCTGCCAGGTAAAACAGATCAAACCCCAGAAGCTCAACCTTTCTTTCATCTGTCACGACATCAGTGAGGTCGCTTCATACGTCCGTCGTATCGAGACACCGGTTTATAAGATCATCAAACGGACACTCCCCGGTCCCTTCACTTACATTCTCGAATCGGGCAGCAACGTTCCCAAGGTCCTCGATGTAAACAAGCCGACCGTCGGCATCCGTATACCCGATCACCCCGTTCCACTTGCTATCGTAAAGGAACTCGGTAATCCTTTGATCACTTCTTCCATTAAAAACGATGACGAGATCAAAACATATACCACCGATCCCGAAGAGATCTACGAAGACCTGAAGCACAAAGTAGACCTCGTGATCGACAGCGGTGTCGGTGGCAACGTACCTTCGACTATTGTCGACTTTACTTCGGGCGAAGCCGTCGTTACGCGGCATGGTCTCGGCGAGTTTGTATACTGACTTACAACGATGCGCCGCCTTCTCGTCGATCTTCACTTCCTCCCATCACTTGAGTATTTCTGTTTGCTTGATGGTTTCGAAAGTATAGTGTTGGAAAAACATGAGCACTACGTAAAACAGAGCTACCGCAATCGTTGTTTTATCAAGACGACTCAAGGCGTTGAGATGCTTTCCGTTCCATTAACGGGAAAACGAAGCAAGATCACATTCGGAGAAGTAAGGATAGACTACTCAACCCGTTGGCGCGATGTGTTTTGGAGAACATTGGAATCAGCTTACCGGAACAGTCCGTACTTTGAACATTACTGTGACGATCTTCACAAAATTATTTATTCGGGTACAAATTTTATTTTCGATCTGAACCTCGAAATTCTGTCATATTGTCTTAACTCTTTGAAGTGGGGAAAGGCCATATCGGCTACTGTTGAGTACGAAAAAATTGTTAATGAACCTTTTTATGACGTGCGATCGTTGATTACGACAAGGAATACGTATATAGAACGCGGATTCTACCGGCCCACACCCTATTACCAGGTATTTGGCAACAGTTTTGATGAGAACCTGAGCGTGCTCGACCTGCTGTTCTGTTCTGGCCCCGAGGCGGGAAGGGTGCTTCAAGCCAGTAGACCGAGCTAGTTTCAAACGATGGAACGGCGCTGCTCCCGACGAAAGCTGTGGCGAAGTCGGGAGAACAAATGAAATTCTAATCGTGTTACTTTGGTTACTCCTGGCCGGCTCCGGGGAACTAAAACTAAATTGAGCCGGAAGAAGTCCCTCACATTGATAATAAAGGTTAAAACTCTACATTTACCTATACTATGGCTGATAATATGGAAGCTAAATTCTCCAACCGCGTTAAAGAAGTGATATCACTGAGCAGGGAGGAAGCGTTGCGACTGG
The DNA here is from genome assembly GCA_035318625.1 of Cyclobacteriaceae bacterium. GTDB lineage: Bacteria > Bacteroidota > Bacteroidia > Cytophagales > Cyclobacteriaceae > ELB16-189. The sequence continues at coordinate 743,439 of DATHEL010000004.1, read as the reverse complement.
GCCATGATTACATCGGTACTGAACACCTCTTGCTTGGTATGATCAGGGAAGGTGAAGGTGTTGCTGTCGGTGTACTCAAGAAGCTCGGCGTACCTCTCGATGCATTGCGTTCGGAGATTGAAAAGATCTCGAAAGGCACTGCCACACACCAGATCAAAAGTCTGGCGCAAATTCCACTTACACGCGCTTCGGAAAAAGTTTTGAAGATCACGTATCTCGAAGCGAAGGTTTTCAAAGCGCAGCTCATCGGCACAGAACATCTTCTTCTGTCGATACTCCGCGATCCCGATAACCTGGCAACACAGATATTGAACAAGTTCGATGTCGCTTACGACGTCGTAAAAGAAATGCTGGAATACCAGCACGAACATCCCCAGGCATCTTCCGATACCGACGATCCGGATGAAGACTCATCCAAGATGTTCGGCAGCGGCGGCGCTGGTGGTGCCGGCGCAGGCAAAGAGAAGAAAGGGTCCGAAAAATCACGCACACCCGTGCTCGATAATTTTGGACGCGATCTTACCAAGCTCGCTGAAGATAATAAGCTCGACCCGATCGTTGGTCGTGAAAAAGAGATTGAACGCGTGGCCCAGATCCTGAGCCGTCGCAAGAAGAATAACCCGATCCTGATCGGTGAGCCCGGTGTTGGTAAAACAGCCATCGCCGAAGGCCTCGCCCTTCGCATCATACAGAAGAAAGTATCGCGCGTCCTCTTTGGAAAAAGAGTAGTAACGCTCGACCTGGCTTCACTCGTTGCCGGTACCAAGTACCGCGGCCAGTTCGAAGAGCGCATGAAAGCCGTTATGAACGAGCTCGAGAAGTCACCTGACGTCATCCTGTTCATCGACGAGCTCCACACCATCGTGGGCGCCGGCGGCGCTTCAGGCTCACTCGACGCTTCGAACATGTTCAAGCCTGCCCTAGCCCGCGGAGAGATCCAATGCATTGGCGCAACTACGCTCGACGAATACAGGCAGTACATCGAAAAAGACGGCGCCCTCGCACGCCGCTTCCAGATGGTCATGGTAGATTCTACTTCTGTAGAAGAAACCATCCAGATCCTGGAGAACATAAAAGAGAAGTACGAAGATCACCACCATGTGACCTACACCAGCGAAGCTCTCGCAGCCTGCGTGAAATTATCCGACAGGTACATCAGCGATCGCTTCCTGCCCGACAAGGCCATCGACGTGATGGACGAAGCCGGCGCACGTGTTCACATCAACAACATTCACGTTCCCGAAGACATCGTGAAGCTTGAAGAAGCTATCGAGGAAGTGAAGAAGGAAAAGAACCGCGTGGTGAAGAGCCAGAAATATGAAGAGGCCGCACAGCTGAGAGATAAAGAGAAGAAGCTCATCGAACAGCTCGACCTTGCTAAAGCCCGTTGGGAAGATAAAACACGTACCGAAAAGTACACCGTTACAGAAGACAACGTTGCCGATGTGGTCGGTATGATGACTGGTATTCCCGCCAACCGTGTCGCTCAAAAGGAAAGTAACAAGCTGCTCAATATGGGCGAATCGCTCGCCGGTAAAGTGATCGGTCAGGAAGAGGCTATCAGGAAGCTAACGAAGGCGATCCAGCGTACCCGCGTCGGCCTAAAAGACCCTCGCAAGCCGATCGGATCGTTCATATTCCTCGGCCCCACCGGTGTTGGTAAGACCGAGCTTGCAAAAGTTCTCGCCAACTACCTCTTCGATAAAGAAGACTCGCTGGTTCGCATCGACATGAGTGAGTACATGGAGAAATTTTCCGTGTCCAGGCTCGTGGGAGCGCCTCCCGGCTACGTCGGCTACGAAGAAGGCGGACAGCTTACGGAGAAAGTAAGAAGGAAACCATATTCGGTTGTGTTGCTCGACGAGATCGAAAAGGCACACCCCGATGTGTTTAACATCCTCCTCCAGGTTCTCGATGACGGTATCCTGACCGATGGTTTGGGCCGCCGCGTGGACTTCCGTAACACGATCATTATCATGACCTCCAACATCGGTGTACGCGACCTGAAGGACTTCGGAAGCGGTATCGGTTTCGCCACCAAGTCGAAACAGATGAGCGAAGAAGAGAACATGAAGTCAACCATTCAGAACGCACTGAAGCGTGCCTTCAGCCCGGAGTTCCTGAACAGGCTGGACGACGTGATCGTGTTCAACTCGCTGCAGCGCGAACATATTCATAAGATCATCGACATCACCCTGGGCAAGCTCTTCGGCAGGATCACTGCACTGGGCTACAATGTGGAGCTCAGCGACAAAGCGAAGGACTTCCTTTCCGAGAAAGGATACGACCAGCAGTTTGGCGCTCGTCCCCTGAACAGGGCGATCCAGAAGTACCTCGAAGACCCGGTGGCCGAGGAGATACTGAGAGGCGAAGTCGAAGAAGGCGGAACCATCCTGGCCGACTACGACGGAAAGGGCGACCTGCTGACCGTCACTTCAAGGAAAAAGGAAAAGAAAGCTTCGAAAGAGAAAGAGAAGTAATCGATTGAATATCAACCAAAAGCCGTTCTGATGAAAATCGGGACGGCTTTTTTTATTTACCTGTGCTCAAAAATCGTACATCGTAAATCATAATTCGTAAATCTTAGTTTACATTTGCCACTTCTGTTCTTTTAAGCCATGTTGAACCGGCGGATGCTTCGAATCAAAGTAATGCAAAGTCTCTTTGCATACGAACAATGCAAGGAAGCAAACTACCTTCTCGCCGATGGCCATATTGAAGACAAGTTCCGGCCCGACCTCAACTCGATGGAGGTACAGGACAAGAAACAACTAGCCATTAATCAAAAGGTCGCCCGGGCGCTGTTCGAGACCAAGTTCAAGAAACCCGATACCGCAGATAATCCGGACCCGATCGTCAATAAAACCGTGAAAGAGGCGCTCGACCTGTACATCAAGTCGACAAAAAAGGATTTTACGTTCCTTTCGAAGAACATGGTGATCGAGGTTGAAAAACTTTCAGGTTACTATTACGCCGTACTGGGTCTGATGGTGGCGCTGGCCGACCAGGCTGCTACCGACAAGAAGATCAATCACGGTAACTTCATCAACAGCCCGTGGGTCAAAGCGCTCGATGGTAATGCCGAGCTGAAGAAGGAGCTATCGAAAGGACAATGGGGATGGAACGGCAAGATGGATAAGGTCCGTCCGTGGTTCCGCGATGTCATTAAAGCCGACAACACCTATAACGAATTCATCAACAGCAAGAAACCCGACATCGATCAACATAAGGCTTTCATCAAGCATCTTTATCGCAAGCTCATACTCACCGGCCTGATCAACGAATACTTCGAAGAAGACGACATTCGTTGGGCTGAAGACCATGACATCGTGAAGGGCCTTGTTGATAAGACCATCAAGTCGCTGGATGAGAAAGCGCTGACCATCGACATACAAAAGGTGTCGCTGGATTGGGAAGACGACAGTACATTTATCTCGAACCTTTTTTCGCTGTCGGCTAACCTGGGTAAAGATCACAAAAAGCTCATCGCCCAAAACACCCGCAACTGGGAGGTCGACAGGCTGGCGCTTACCGACCGGGTTATCCTGGAGATGGCGATTGCCGAGATGGTCCATTTCCCGAACATACCGGTGAAGGTGACGATCAACGAATACATCGAACTGACCAAGGAATACAGCACCCCGAAGAGCCGCCAATTCATCAATGGTATACTCGATGTAATTTCCAAAGAGCTCGCCAATGCAGGGGATATCAAGAAATCCGGCAGAGGCCTGATAGACAATAAATAGTCTATAAGTAGGCGCAAATCCTTATATTTACGGTCCCTAAATATTTAGTCATGGGAAAAAAAAGCAGTAACGCCTTAATGGCATTTTTAGCTGGAGCAGCCGCCGGAACCATCCTCGGTATTCTTTATGCTCCGGACAAGGGTTCGAACACCCGCGAGAAACTCTCCTTCAGACTTGATAAGTATAAGAAGGTGCTTGAGGATTTTCTGAACGACCTCGTGTCGGGAAAGGAAAGCCCGCTTACGAGCGAAGCCAAGTCGCAGGGACAGAAGGTTGTCTCCGAAGCCAAAGACAAAGCCGAGCGATTGCTCGAGGACGTGGATGAGCTGCTGGAGCAGATCCGCGGAAACAAAAAGAGTTAAGGATTTGTTAAAAACAACGCTCCCTTAAAAGCGGAGTGTAATTTTGACACTGAAAAAGAAAAGCATAGAGACATGAGAACATTCATTCGACTGGTATTCGTGTTCGCCGTGACCGCATCGGTCATGAGCTGTCGCGACAAGGCTGCCGAAAAGCGTATCGCAGAGCTGGAAGCCCGCCTGTCGGCGCTGGAAGGCAATAAGAGCGCTGCAAATTCCGCCGCGACTCCGGTTCAATCCACACCTATTGCCGACCCGGCCAATCCCGCGGCTCAGACCGCCGAGACGAAGCCCGAAGGTCCCCTTCCTTCCTTCAAGTTCGAAAGGACGGAATACGACTTCGGTCAGATCAAGGAAGGCGACAAGGTTGTGTACACCTACAAGTTCACCAACACAGGCACTGCCCCGCTCATCGTGCAGTCTGTTCAGCCCTCATGCGGCTGTACGGCTCCTGACTGGTCGAAGGAGCCGATCCCTGTGAACGGGACTGGCTTTGTGAAGGTGGAATTCGACTCGAACGGCAAGCAGGGTATCCAGAACAAGGTAGTTACAGTGAATGCCAACACCTGGCCCAAGTCGCTGATCCTCCGCTTCAAGGCGCAGGTAAATCCCAAACCCGAAGGCGGCGCGCCGGTGAGATAAGATCTTAAGACTTTATACTACCACACAAGAGCCATGCTTTCCGCATGGCTCTTTTATTTGGCGGGAGCGGAGGCATTTTATCCGTGTGATCCATGCGATCCGTGAGAGGTATTTGACTAATTTTGCACCCCATACACAACTACTATGTACAGCATAATCTTACAGGCGGCCCCACAGGGAGGTACAAACTGGCAATTGATGATCACCATGGGTTTGATGATCGTTGTCTTCTATTTCTTCCTGATCCGTCCTCAACAAAAGAAGTCCAAAGACCAGAAGAAATTTATCGAAGCCCTGAAAGTTGGGGATAAAGTGGTGACCATCGGCGGTGCTCACGGAAGGATCGCGGAGATCGACGACGATACATTTGTGATCGAAGTGGAAAGAGGCGGAAGGATCCGTTTCTCCAAGTCGGCCGTATCGCTTGAGAGCAGCAAGCCCGCAGCAACGCCGGCAAAGAAAGCATGATTGAACTTACTTAAACTTTTTGTCAATCTTTTTCACTTCAACCGCACCAACTGGAAAGCGGTAGCGCTGTGCTTTATCACGGCCGCCATTTTCTGGTTGTTCAATGCACTCAGCAAGACTTACTCCACCAGCATCCGGTTCCCGTTGCAGTTTGAGTTCGACCGAAGCAAGTTTGCGCCTGCCGGTCAGCTGCCACAATCACTCCTCATTAACGTAAAAGGTACTGGCTGGGACCTATTTCGTAAATACGTTGGAGTGAAAGTACCCGTGTTAACCATACCTGTCGAGCGGCCTTCTGAAACCAGGAAGATCGTTGCAAGCACATTGCCTGTAATGCTCTCAGGACAGTTGGGTACGATACAGATCAATCATGTGGTGCTCGACACTCTCCGGCTTCGGCTCGAGCCGCGCATCTTCAGGAAATTCCCGATCGTAGTCGATACCACTGCGCTCCAGTTCAAAGACAACTATGCCCGCATCAGCGGCGTAACGATCACGCCTGACTCCGTCGATCTCAGCGGTCCGGTGAGCGTGATCCACGACATCCCTGACCCGATCGTATTGAAGCTTACCAACAATCGCCTCAGTGGAAATTTTCGCGAGCAAATCGAAGTAGAAGTATCCGATCAGGACTACCTCCAGCGTAATCCACCGGTTGTCGAAGTACGTTTCGAAGTAGGTGAAATGAGACCTGCCACACAGGTGATACGACTTGAAACCCGGAACCTGCCCTGGGGCTACGTTGCGGAAAAAGATAGCATCACGTGCACGTTCAGTGTTCCGGCAAAGTACTTCGGTAAGTTCAGCGCCTCGGAGCTGTACGGTACATTACCTTCAGTAACCAATGAGTCGCTTAAACGCGGCGAGTCCGGTTCATTCACTCCGTTGGTACACGGCATTCCTCCCTATGCCGAAGTTGTAGCTGTCGATACAGTAAGCGTCAAGCACTTCTGAACTTTAGATTTTAGACCAAGCGATTTTAACAAGACATTAACAATTGAGCGTCAGGCTTCAAATAGGGATCACAGGCGGCATCGGATCGGGCAAAAGTCTGATATGCAAAATATTCCAATGTCTTGGAGTTCCCGTATACGATGCCGACAGCCGGGCGAAAGCCTTAATGACCACTGACGGAATACTGATCACCGGGATCAAAAAAGAATTCGGAAACTTGTCTTATCATACGGATGGTACGCTCAACCGGAAACACATCAGCGAAGCTGCTTTCAGTCACCCGGAGAAGTTAAAAGCACTCGATGAGCTGGTACATCCACGCGTAGCCGAGAACTATTCGCAATGGGTCAGTGAGCAATCTTATCCTTATGTTATCAAAGAAGCTGCTTTGTTGTTCGAAGCAGGGTCTTACAAGAGTTTAGATAAAATAATAGTCGTCTCCGCTCCCGAGCAACTGAGAGTGAACCGTGTGCTGGCAAGAGATCCCAACCGTTCTGAACAAATGGTACGGGACATTATCAGCAACCAGATGCCGGAATCGGAGAAAAAAAATAAGGCCGACTTCGTTGTGATCAACGATGAAAGCCGGCTTGTTATCCCCCAGGTAGTCGAATTGCACAAACGATTCAAAGCCTGAACTTAAAAATCTTTTTGACCTAATGAAAAAACAAATTATCACCGGTTCCATCATTGTCGTGGTCGTTCTCCTGCTGGCCATTCCAAAGCTCGGTTGGTTCAGCAGCAAAAGTGACGGCGGCGAAGCAATAGGCAGTCCCGGAGGACCTCCGCTCCTGCCCGTTGAAGCGCTGATTGTCAAGCCCGCAAAGCTGGACAACAGGCTGATCGTTACCGGCACCGTGCTCGCCAACGAATCGCTTGAATTGAAAAGCGAGATATCCGGCAAGATCACTCACATCGCTTTCCAGGAAGGAGCCAGGGTGAAAAAGGGAAGTGTGCTCGTTCAGATCAACGACGAAGAGATCCGCGCACAACTGCTGAAGCAAAAATACAATCAGAAGCTCAACGAAGACAACGAGTTTCGTCAGCGGAAGCTTTTGGAGAAAGATGCCATCAGCCAGGAGGAGTACGACAATGCACTGAACCGTCTCAACACGACTGTTGCCGACGTACAGCTTCTCGACGCACAGCTGGCCAAGACCAGGATCACCGCGCCCTTCGACGGCATCATCGGACTTCGTTATGTGAGTGAAGGTACTTACCTCTCGCCGAACACTGCTATCGCTACTTTGTACAACAACACCCCGGCGAAACTCGAATTTGCGATCCCCAGCCGTTACAGTGCTGCGGTAGCAACGGGCAAGGAGGTCTTCTTCAAGGTAGAAGGCGACACACTCCGCCACAACGGAAAGGTCTACGCGATAGAGCCGCGTATCGACCAGGACACACGGACCCTCAAACTCCGGGCTCTTGCCGACAATTCGAACGGCAGACTTCTTCCCGGCCAGTTTGTTGAGCTGGAACTGATCCTGGGTTCAGTGAATAACGCCATGCTGATACCAACCGAATGCATGGTGCCCGAACAAGGGGGTAAGAAAGTTTTTGTGCTGGAGAATGGCATTGTGAGAGAGACACAGATCGAGACAGGCATCCGCACCAACACCGATCTTGAAGTCACCCGTGGACTCAAGAATGGCGACACAGTACTCACAACGGGCATACTCCAGCTTCGTGCCGGAATGAAAGTCCAGATAACAACCCTGAGGTAAATAAATCATGGCAAGTCTTTCAACTGTCAGTATCAGCCGGCCCGTGCTGGCTATCGTGATGTCGATGGGTATAATCCTGTTCGGCTTCATCGGCTTTACGTTCCTCGGGGTTCGCGAATTTCCCAGCGTCGACCCGCCTGTAATCACTGTAAGCACGAACTACATCGGTGCAAACTCCGACGTCATCGAATCGCAGATCACAGAACCGCTCGAAGATGCCATTAACGGTGTACCCGGGATCCGCACGCTCACATCGGTCAGCCGCGAAGGCAGAAGCTCGATCACCGTAGAATTTGAATTGGGCGTGAGCATCGAAGCTGCCGCGAATGATGTTCGCGATAAAGTTTCCGGCGCGCTTTTCAATCTCCCTCCCGATGTCGATCCGCCTGTTGTAGAAAAAGCTGACGCCGACTCGAGCCCGATCATCTTTATGTCGATCATTTCAGACAAACGTGATTTACTCGAGCTGTCGCGCATTACCGAGGTGATGTTCAAGGAAAGACTTCAGACGATTCCAGGCGTAAGCTCCGTTCAGATCTGGGGACAGCGTCGTTACTCGATGCGTTTGTGGATGGATCCTATCAAGCTTGCTTCGCTTAAGCTTGCTCCCTCCGATGTCTTGAATGCTCTTAACCGCGAGAACGTGGAGCTGCCTTCCGGTCGCGTTGAAGGCGCGAACACCGAGCTTACCGTCCGAACCATGGGCCGGCTCACCACCGAAGAAGATTTCAACAACCTGATTGTAAAGGAAAGCGCCGATAATGTCGTCCGCTTCTCCGATATCGGCTACGCGAAGCTTGGCGCGGAAAATGAACGCACGATCCTTCGCCGTGACGGCGCGCCGGGATGCGCGTTAGCGATCGTTGCTCAACCCGGAGCCAATAACATCGACATCGCGGACCGTCTCTATAAAAAACTCGAGCAGATCGAACGCGATCTGCCGCCGGATGTAAAATGGGTGATGAGCTTCGATTCAACCCGGTACATCCGTTCCTCGATATCCGAGGTAGAGGAAACCATCATCATCGCATTCATCCTGGTATTGTCGATAATCTTTTTGTTCTTCCGCGATTGGCGTACAACGATCATTCCGATTGCAACTATTCCGGTCTCGCTGATTGGCGCTTTCTTCGTTATGTATGTACTTGGTTTTACGATCAACGTACTCACGCTTCTCGGCATAGTACTCGCGATCGGTCTTGTCGTCGACGATGCCATCGTGGTGCTTGAAAACATTTACGTGAAGATCGAAGAGGGTGAAAAGCCCGAAGAAGCCGCGCGCAAAGGATCGATTGAAATTTACTTTGCAGTTATCTCTACAACCGTATCGGTAGTTGCCGTGTTCCTGCCCGTGATCTTCCTGCAGGGTCTCACCGGTCGCTTGTTCCGTGAATTCGGGTTGGTAGTTGCCAGCGCCGTTGCCATTTCGGCATTCGTATCACTGACACTGACGCCCATGATGTGCGCCAAGATCCTTAAGAACCGCAAAACACAACCCTGGCTCTATCGCAAAACCGAACCGTTCTTCAAAGGTCTCACGAAAGGGTACGCGAATGCACTCGATGGTTTCATGCGGAGGCGTTGGCTGGCTTTCGCGATCGTCGGCATGTCCGTCGCCCTGATCTATGTTTTAGGAACCGGCATTCCATCGGAACTTGCACCTCTCGAAGATCGCAGTGAGTTTCGTGTTCAGGCCACAGCTGCCGAAGGAGCTACCTTCGAGTATATGGACGCCTACGTCCGTGAGCTCACCGGGTTTATTGAGAGAGAAGTTCCGGAACGTCTGGGCGTTATGAGCGTTACATCTCCCGGTTGGGGCAGCGGTGGCGTGAATACCGGTTTTGTCCGGATTATCCTAAAGGCTCCCGATCAGCGCGATCGCACGCAACAGCAGGTCGTCGACGACATTACCGGCAAAGTCCAGCAATACACCGGGGCACGCACATTCGTCAATCAGAGTCAGAGCATCGGCGACCGTCGCGGCGGCTTCCCGGTTCAATTTGTTGTCCAGGCCGCTGACATCGAAAAACTGAAGACCGTGTTGCCCGAGTTCATGTCCAAAGCTATGGCGAGCACTAAGTTCGCTTTCGTAGACCTCGACTTGAAATTCACAAAACCGGAGATCAACATCACCATCAACCGCGACAAAGCCCGTAACATGGGTGTGAATGTTTTCGACATCGCTCAAACGCTGCAGTTGGGATTGAGTGGCTCCCGTTTTGGAAACTTCATCATGGACGGTAAACAATACCAGATCATCGGTCAGGTCGAGCGCGCAAACCGCAACGAACCGTTGGACCTCAAGACGCTTTATGTGAAGAGTAACCGCGGTGAACTGATTCAGCTCGACAACCTCGTGTCGATGGAAGAACAGAGCGCCCCTCCGCAGCTTTATCGTTTCAATCGGTACTCGTCTGCAAAAGTAAGCGCACAGCTCGCGAAAGGCGTCGCGTTGGGTGATGGCATCCAGGAAATGAACCGCATCGCCGATGAAGTGCTGGATGAATCTTACACTACCAGTCTCGACGGAGCGTCGCGCGAATTTGCCGAAAGCTCGTCCAGCATCTACCTGGCCTTTATAATCGCGCTGGCGATCATTTACCTGATCCTCGCAGGCCAGTTCGAAAGCTTCCGCGATCCGTTAGTCATCATGTTCACTGTGCCTCTTGCGTTGGCCGGTGCGTTATTGTCACTGTGGTACTTCAACCAGACACTGAATGTGTTCAGCCAGATCGGTATCATCATGCTCATCGGTCTGGTGACCAAGAACGGTATCCTCATCGTTGAATTTGCCAACCAGAAAAAAGAACAGGGCCGCAACCTGCGCGATGCCGTTATCGAAGCAGCCGAATCGCGCTTCCGTCCCATCCTGATGACCAGTCTTGCCACTGTCCTGGGTATCCTCCCTATCGCCCTTGCCCTCGGTGCCGGTTCAGAAAGCCGTGTGTCGATGGGGATTGCGGTTATCGGAGGAATGATGTTCGCAACGTTGCTTACGCTGTTTGTGATCCCGGCGATCTATACGTATTTCTCGGGTAAGGAAGCGAGGGCGGTACTTGATTAAAGCTATTTATGAAAAACATTCTCTTTAGTCAGAAGCAAGTAGTAAGTAGTAAGGAGTCTGGACTACATTCGGACATTCGTCGCTCCTCGAAATCGGGGCCACTTACTAATTACTACTGGTTACTTACTACTATTCTCGTTGGTTTTGCGACCTCTACAGCTTACTCGCAAGAGCCCCTAAGCCTCGCTCAAGCCATCGCCGTCGGCATGAAAAACAACTTCGATGTTCAGATAGAACAACAGAACATCGACGTGGCCGTCAACAACAATACCTGGGGACAGGCCGGAATGCTACCTACGATCTCGTTGATCAGCAACAGCACGAACAACATCGTTCAGAGAAAGCCCGCCAACCCTTTCGCTGTGGCGGGTTTGAATAAGTCGAGCTCCATTCCCGGGCAGCTTGACGTTCAGTTTGTCCTGTTCGATGGATTCCTGATACGGTATAATAAGCAGAGACTGGAAGAGCTGGAACGATTGAGCTATGGAAATGCGACGTTTGTGATGGAAACTGCTGTGCAGTCGATCATACTCGGTTACTACCAGGCATTGCTTGAAAAGGAACGGCTTAAAGTTTTCGAGGTGACCCAAACCCTTTCGAAGGAGCGGTATAACTACGTGAAGCTGCGCAAGCAACTCGGTGGCGCTATAACATTCGACGTCCTGCAAGAGCAAAACAACTACCTCACCGACTCTGCCAACGTACTCCGTCAGCAGATCACATATAAAAATACGCTCCGGGGTTTGAATCTCCTGCTGAGTGAAGAGATCACAAAACAATTTACGCTCGTCGATTCGCTGGTTCATGAAACTGAGCTGTACAGCTACGAAGATCTGCGGACCAAGATGACAAGCTCCAACACCAACCTTCAGAACCAATTCATCAACCAGGAGCTCCTTCGCAACAACACGCAGATCATGCAATCGAACTATTCGCCAAGTGTTATCCTTAACATGGGCGCTACAGGTTCACTCGATCAATTAAATGCAAAGTTCCGCCCCACCGAAAATGGAACGGTTACCAAAAGCACCGTCGGCTATCTCAACGACGATCCCAATCAGCCCGTCATCGCTTCATCATTCCTGCCGGAATACAAGACACAGAGCGGATATTCTTACGGCGTCTACGGCAACCTCAGCCTGCGCTTTACCATCTTCCAGGGCGGACAAATTCGCCGGTCCATTGAAAATGCACGCATACAGGAAAAGATCGGGGTGCTCGGTACCAGCCAGCTGAAATTGTCTTTGGAAAATGACCTGTTGGTAAACTACGACAACTATAACCTCCGTCAGCAATTGGTAACGATCTCGCAAACCAAACTGCAGGCTGCCGAGCTAAACCTCAACCTCGCCAACGAGCGATACAAGAACGGAGCGCTGAGCGCAATCGACCTTCGTATCGTACAGGAAAACTTCAGGAACGCAGCTGTAGAAACCTTTGTGGCGATCTACTCGAGTATCGAGAGCCGCGTAGCGCTGATAAGATTAACTGGGGGATTGATCGACAAGAAACAGATCAGGCCTTAGAGCCGTCCTACGAAGTGTATCGTCCCACCCCCAGCTACGAAGAGCCAAACGCCGCGACGAAGTCGGTGGGACCCCGAAGAAATCAAGGTGCGAAAGGCGCTATGAAAAGCTCTCGAACCTATCAAATATCCTGAGGCGTTTCAGACTTAAGAGTATCTACATCTTCACGTTTCCCTACCCAGAAATTATTAAACCCTTCTCCGAAAGTTATCGTTATCTCCTGCAAAGCAGCCATCTCCAGGATCGCGAGGAAGTTAAAGATCAACGAGATCCGTGTCGGAGCTCCTTCAAACAGCTCGGTGAATGCGACGCGTGAACGTTTGGTGATCTCACCCAGAATAAAATCTTTCTGACCTTCTATGGTATACGGGTATTGGATGACCTGGTGTACAGGTTTGTTCTTGTCTTCTTCATATCGCTTCAGCACCTTTTCGAAAACAGTGAGAAGCTTGAACATGTCGACGTCCTGCAGCTCCGCTTCCACGTTCGAGATTTCCGCAAGCTGACGAAGCTCCTTCATGATGTTGCCGCGTTTTTCTTTCAGCAACTCGTTCTCTTCCATTTTATGAAACTGATCGACCACCGACTTGTACTTCTTGTACTCCATCAGGTGTTTTACCAGCTCTTCACGCGGGTCGATCTCGTTACCCAGTTCATCCAGTTGAGGACGGGGCAGGAGCATCTTCGCCTTGATGCGCATCAGCGTAGCTGCCACGAGGATAAACTCGCTGGCCACTTCGATATTCAGATGTTCCAGATGATGGATGTACTCTAAAAAGTCGTTGGTGATCGTCGAGATCGGAATGTCCGTTATCTCCAGCTCGTCGCGTTCGATAAAGAACAGGAGAAGGTCGAACGGACCTTCAAAAAGTGGCAGGTGGATCTCAAAATTTTCTTTCTCCATATCGTGAAAATCGGGATGGCAAAAGTATCCATTTTAAGGTAACTTTATGGCAAAATCCGCCGTCCGAACCTGAAATGTTAATTACCCCAGGTAAACTTCTTTCTAAGATCAACAGCCCGGCCGATCTCCAGAAGCTGGACCAGGTGCAGTTGATACAACTGTGCGAAGAGCTGAGGCAGTTCATCATCGATAACGTGTCTGTTTACGGGGGGCATTTCGGGGCCAGCCTGGGTGTTGTCGAGCTCACGGTGGCCATCCACTACGTTTTTAATGCCCCTCACGACCAGATTGTCTGGGATGTAGGCCACCAGGCTTACGGACACAAAATTCTCACAGGACGCCGCGACGTCTTCCATACCAACCGCGTTTACGGCGGAATCTCCGGCTTCCCGAAACGATCGGAAAGCCCTTACGATACATTTGGAGTCGGCCACTCCTCCACCTCCGTTTCTGCAGCGCTGGGCATGGCGGCAGCATCGAAATATAAAGGCCTTCCCGACAAACAACATGTAGCAATTATCGGCGACGGCGCCCTCACCGGCGGTATGGCTTTCGAAGCACTGAACCACGCCGGCGTGTCGGACACCAACCTGTTGATCATCCTCAACGACAACTGCATGTCCATCGACCCGAACGTCGGGGCTTTGAAAGACTATCTTACCGACATCACCACGTCCCTTACTTATAACAAGTTCAAGGACGAAGTTTGGAACTTGCTTGGTAAGCTTTCGAAGTTTGGTAAGAATGCACAAGAGATCGTTTCGAAGATCGAAAATGGTATCAAGTCCACACTGCTGAGTCAGAGCAACCTGTTCGAGTCTCTCAACCTGCGTTACTTCGGTCCCGTCGACGGACACGACATCGATCACCTCGTTGCCGTATTGAAAGATCTTCGTAATCTGAAGGGCCCGAAAATACTTCACTGCGTTACCGTAAAAGGCAAAGGCTACGGTCCCGCCGAAAAAGGAAACGCAACCACCTGGCACTCTCCCGGCGCGTTCGACAAGATCACCGGCGAGATCTATAAAAAGACTTTCGACAAACCGCAGGCCCCTAAATATCAGGATGTGTTCGGACACACCATGGTAGAGCTGGCCCGCGCGAACAAGAATATTATCGGTATCACTCCTGCCATGCCTTCGGGTTCTTCTTTGAACATCATGATGAAGGAAATGCCCGACCGTGCGATCGATGTGGGTATCGCCGAACAGCACGCCGTTACTTTTTCCGCAGGTCTTGCAACGCAGGGACTCGTTCCGTTTTGCAACATCTACAGCTCATTCATGCAACGGGCATACGATCAGGTGATCCACGACGTGTGCATTCAGAATCTGCCCGTCAATTTCTGTCTCGATCGCGCCGGTTTTGCAGGCTCCGACGGACCGACGCACCACGGTGCATACGACCTCGCTTATTTCCGTTGCCTGCCGAACATGATCGTTTCGGCTCCTATGAATGAAGTGGAGTTGAGAAATCTCTTATACACGGCGCAGCTTCCTCGGAAGACTACCGCCTTCTCGATCCGTTATCCACGTGGACAAGGTGTCACTCCCGATTGGCGCAAGCCCATGGAAGAGATCCCCATCGGTACCGGCCGCAAGATCACTGACGGCGACGACATCGCTATTCTCACGATCGGCCATGTAGGCAACTTCGCAGAGGCCGCCTCCGAGATCCTTTCGATGAAGGGCGTCAGCGCCGCACACTACGACATGCGTTTTGTGAAGCCGTTGGATGAGGACATGCTCCGCGAGATCTTCCGCAAGTTCAAGAAGGTGATCACAGTAGAAGACGGATGTTTGCAGGGTGGATTCGGCAGTGCTATTCTCGAGTTCATGGCAGATAATAATTATTCGGCAGAAGTAAGAAGACTTGGCATTCCCGACCGGGTTATTGAACACGGCGAGCAGGCCGAGCTTTTCCAGGAATGTAAATTCGACGCGGCGGGTATCGAGCAGGCTGCCCTTGAGATGCTCGAGACCGCACCGCGCAAGATCGAAAAGCGGTCATGAGCTCTATTCATCACCGCACGATGGGCAGCGGCCGGCCCGTTGTATTGCTCCATGGTTTCTGCGAGACGAACCAGGTCTGGGGGGTTTTCGCTAACCTTTTGTCGCAGCGATGCCAGCTGATCATCCCCGACCTTCCCGGCTTCGGAGCCAGCGAGCTTCCCCAGGTTCCTTTCACAATCGACAACATTGCAGAACGCTTATGGCAATGGCTTAATGAACTCGGGATAAAAAATCCGGTTATCATTGGCCATTCTCTCGGTGGCTATGTGACCCTTGCTATGACAAATCAGAGGCCTGAAGCTGTTCCGGGCTTTTGTCTTTTCCACTCCACCGCGAAACCCGATACGGCAGAGAAGAAACAGAGCCGTGACAAAGTGATTGCTTTCGTTAACAAAAATGGTGTTGCACCATTTATCGATACCTACGTGCCGGGTCTATTCTTCCGAAAGGATTCACCCTCCATGAAAGAGGTATTTCCGATAGCCTACAGTACGACTGCGGGAACGCTCGTTGCGTACGCTGCTGCGATGCGCGACCGGCCCGACCGGCGCAAGCTGCTCGAAGATTTCAATGGCCCTCTGTTGATGATCGCGGGCGAAAAAGACGATATCATTCCGCTGGATACTCTTATGGATCAGGCCGTTCTGCCGAAGAAAGGAAGGCTTTCGATACTGTCCGATACCGGACATATGGGTATGTTGGAGTCGACGAACCGAAGCGTGGAAATCGTTACACAATTCGTCGGATCGTGCGCAAACGTTTAAGGTGGTTTTAAAGTATCATCTTCTTCCATTTATCCACAAAGCGTGCTACCTTCGCCTTCCGGCCGTTGACCCTTTAACGGATTGGAGAGCATATTAACGACTAACCATAACAATTAACGTATGAACGAAGTGCTACCAACTTCAACCTTACCAGCGTACGATTCTTGGAATCAGCTTGCAGCAAATGTTGCCTTTGGCGCGTGGGGCCTTGGCCTGCTTGTAGTCCTTGGTTATCTGGTGCGACTTGTGACGATCTCGGAATCGAAAGACAAGTATGATTTTATCAATCGTTACGAGATCCGCATACTGTGGGTCGCGTCAATTATTCTTATCGTCGGCGCATGCTTCTTTGTGAACAGCAACATTATCCAATTGAGCAATCTTTGGATCTTCGTTTATGTTTTCACAACGATATCCATGGGTATGATCGTTGCGCTGATCGTACAAAATCTCCTGAAATTCTATTATCCGTTCTTCATTGAAAAACGCCTGAAAGTATTGCGCTATCGTCCGCGCATTTCTCCCAAGACCGGCAAGGCTATGAAGCTGCTGAGTGAAGAGGAAGAAGATGTATACCTCGATGAAGGTATGATCGCGGAAGAGAATGTTTTCTCTATCGACTACGATGTGTGGAAAGACGAGGAGACAGGCTTTATCAAAATCGAAAAGTATTCAGGTCACCTGCACGCGCTGCAGTGCCCTGAGTGTAACTACCAGACATTTAAAGTTGTCCGCGAGGAGATCCTCAAGCAACCTTCGACTTCGGAAGAAGGCGAGCTGCTGAAGCACTACCAGTGCGGATACTGCGGATATAAGGCAAAGAAGACTGTCGTTCTGCGTCAGTCGGCAAAAGTAGAAGCGGCTACCGCCACTGCTTAAGATCTTACTTGACTTCGGAAAAAAGAGCCTCGCGAATGCGGGGCTTTTTTTATTGTATGAAGCCGTCATCTCGGCCATGAGCGAAAGTTTTTCATAGGTCCGGGGGCGCTTTGATTTGGCGGGGGTCCCGCCGACTTCGTAGGACGGGTTTGCTCTTCAGGGCGCGGGGCGGGACGCGCATTTCATAGGAACGTTACAACAACCCGGTCGGCAGTTTGATCTGATCTACGTAGAATTTGATCCGGGTATTACAGATATCCAGGGGGATTATCTTCTCGATGAAATCCTTCTTATGGTTATAGAAGACCTCGACGTAAAAATCGCCGATCAGGTAAAGATTAACCTTGTAGCCATAATACCGGATGCCCATTATGAACACACCATTCTCGTACAGCGTTTGCAGCTGCTTTTCAAATGGGAACGATTTGAACTCCGGCCAAACCATATGGAAATTTAATTATTAATCCGAAACTTATAACTTTACGGTTCAGTTATATCCCTATGCTTAAGGGTATCATCATCTTATCGCTTGCGTTCTACGTCTTTTATAAGATCACCAGCTTTTTTTTCAAAGCCGGCGCAGCATCACAACAATTTCGCAAGCAGCAACCGGACAAGCAATTCAACAACGGTGATAAGAAAGACAAGCCAGGCAACGGCGCCGTGAAAGGCGGCGAGTATGTCGACTACGAAGAGGTGAAGTAACGTCACCACGTCGCTGCACCCATGCGCTTATGAAATTGCACTTCACCAAATATCAGGCCACCGGTAATGATTTCGTTTTACTGGATAACAGGAACGGAGCCATCAAGCTTTCGATAGCGGAAGTGCAACGTATCTGTGATCGTAAGTTCGGTATAGGCGCCGATGGACTGATCATGATCGAAAAAGACCCCAAGCTCGATTTCAATCTCGTATACTTCAACAGCGACGGAACGCAAAGCCTTTGCGGTAACGGTACCCGTGCAGCCATGAAAATGGCCTCGTCACTCGGTATTGTCAACGGCAAAGCCAGTTTCAATGCATACGACGGCGCACACCAGGCCGAAATACTCGATAACGATATCGTGAAGGTCCGTATGAATGACGTCACCGCCGTTCAGTCGATCGGTAACGATTTTTTTATCAGTACCGGATCTCCTCATCTCATTCGATTCGTATCCGACCTCAGGAACTTCCCGGTGTTCGAAGAAGGAAAAAAAATACGTTACAGCGATGCCTATAAGCCCGGAGGCACGAACGCAAACTTCGTCGAGCTGCTCGGTAACAATAAGATCTACGTGCGCACATACGAGCGTGGTGTGGAAAATGAAACCCTGTCATGTGGGACGGGTGTAACGGCTGCTGCCCTGGCCGTTCATTTCAAAGGCTATCGTTCGCCGGTAGCCATTAAGACACAAGGAGGCGACCTCTCCGTGCAATTCGAAGCACAGGCCGGACAGTCAGTCACATTTCGCGATATTTTCCTGATCGGTCCTGCCAAAATGGTCTTCGAGGGCGATTTGGAGTTATAATTGCCCCCTCAAATCGTTACCTTTGGGGCCTTTCGCCCGTAATTACCCCGAAGGGGGTTTGGCCGGAGCTATGTTACACCAAAGGGCGAAAAACGTCATTTTGCTATGCTGAAACTATTAGCCAGGATATTCGGATCGAAGTCGGACAAGGACATCAAACTGGTAATGCCTCTCGTAGAGGAAACCAAACGCGAAGGCGAAAACCTCGTCTCTGTTACCCACGACGAACTGCGGAGAAAGACCTTCGAAGTACAAGAAGAGATCAACAACCACCTTAAGCCGATAGACGATCAACTGGCGGCCCTCCACAAGGAGATCGCCGACAAACCTGAACTGGACCTCGGCGAAAAGGAAGCCATCTTCCAGAAGATCGACGCCCTCGAGGTCGACAGAAATAAGGAGCTTGAAAAGATATTACTGAAAGTGCTGCCGCGGGTGTTTGCGGTCGTGCGCGAAACAGCAAAGCGCTTCAAGGAAAATGAGACTATCGAAGTCACGGCTCTGGAATACGACCGCGTACTGGCGGCACGCTACCAGCACATAAGCATCGACGGCGACAAGGCTATCTGGAAAAACGAATGGATGGCTGCCGGCAACCTGGTGAAGTGGGACATGGTCCACTACGAAGTACAGATCATCGGTGGTATCGTGCTTCATGAAGGTAAGATCGCCGAGATGGCAACCGGTGAAGGCAAGACCCTCGTGGCTACGTTCCCTGCATTCCTCAATGCGCTTGCGAAGCGCGGTGTACACCTGGTTACCGTGAACGACTACCTCGCACGACGCGACAGTGAATGGATGGGACCGTTGTACCAGTTCCATGGACTGACGATCGATTGTATCGACAGGCATGAGCCCAATTCCCCGGCGCGCCGTAATGCTTACAGGGCAGACATCACCTACGGCACCAACAACGAATTCGGTTTCGATTACCTGCGCGACAACATGGCGCGCGAAACCGAAGAGCTCGTTCAACGCGGTCACCATTTCGCGATGGTCGATGAAGTTGACTCCGTGCTGATCGACGAAGCCCGTACGCCCCTCATCATCTCAGGTCCTGTTCCCCGCGGCGACGTGCATGAGTTTGCCGAGCTCAAGATCAAGATCAACAAGGTTGTCGATGCACAAAAGAAGGCCATCAACCAGTACCTCAACGAAGCCAAGAAGCTGATCGGTGACGGAAATGAAAAAGACGGCGGACTGGCGCTTTTCCGTGCACACCGTGCGATGCCCAAGTACAAACCGCTGATCAAGATGCTCAGCGAGTCGGGCAATCGCCTCATACTCCAGAAAACAGAAAACTATCACCTAGCCGATAACAAGAAAGAGATGCCGAAGGCCGATGAGCCTTTGTATTTTGTGATCGACGAAAAGGACAACAGCGTCGAGCTCACGGAAAAGGGTATTGACCTCATCACCGGCGATGGAGAGGACCCAAAGTTTTTTATTCTCCCGGAGATCAGTGTCGAGCTCAATAAGATCGAGAAGGATCCCGGTATCCATTCGGAAGAAGAACGTCTTGGGAAAAAGGAAGACCTTATTCGCGACTATTCAACCAAAGCACAACGGATCCATAGTGTCAACCAGTTGTTGAAGGCATATACGCTCTTCGAACGCGACACCGAGTACATTATAGTCGACGGGAAAGTTAAGATCGTTGACGAACAAACCGGTCGTGTGCTGGACGGACGTCGTTACTCCGATGGATTGCACCAGGCGATCGAAGCAAAAGAAAGCGTGAAGGTGGAAGATGCCACCCAGACATACGCAACCATCACGCTTCAGAACTATTTCCGGATGTACCACAAGCTTGCCGGTATGACCGGTACTGCAGAAACGGAAGCCGGCGAGTTCTGGGATATCTACAAGCTCGATGTGGTGGTGATCCCCACCAACAGGGCGATCACGCGCAAAGACAACGACGACTTCGTATACAAGACCATGCGTGAGAAGTTCAACGCCGTGGTGGAAGAGATCGTGAAGCTGACAACACAGGGACGGCCGGTGCTGGTTGGTACCACTTCCGTGGAAATCTCGGAATTGCTGAGCCGTATGTTGCAGATGAAGAAGATCAAGCACAACGTACTTAACGCCAAGCAACACCAGCGGGAAGCCGAGATCGTAGCAGAGGCCGGTAAGTCGGGCACAGTGACCATTGCCACCAACATGGCCGGTCGCGGTACCGACATCAAGCTGACACCGGAATCGAGGGCTGCAGGCGGCCTGGCGATCATCGGTACGGAGCGCCACGAGTCGCGCCGTGTCGACCGCCAGCTGCGGGGCCGGTCGGGACGCCAGGGCGATCCCGGGTCATCACAGTTCCACGTGTCGCTGGAAGATAACTTGATGCGAATGTTCATGCCCGAACGGATGGCGGGCTTGATGGACCGCATGGGTCTGAAAGAAGGGGAAGTGATCCAGCACTCGATGGTGACCGGTTCGATTGAACGGGCGCAGAAGAAAGTGGAAGAGAACAACTTCGGCATCCGTAAGCGCCTCCTCGAATACGACAACGTCATGAACTCGCAACGCGAGGTGATCTATAAGCGAAGAAGAAATGCATTGTTCGGCGAGCGTCTCCAACTGGACATCCTCACGATGCTCTTCGATACAAGCGAAGACATCGTGGTGAACGGAAAGAACGGAGAAGACTTCGAAGCATTCAAGATCAATGTACTGAGCAGTCTCGGCTTCGACACAGCCATTGAAGAAGGCGAACTGAGGCGCCTTGACCAGAAGGTACTCGCAGACAAGCTTTACGAGGAGGCATTAAGTCACTACGAACGCAAGAACAAGGCTGTTAAGGAACGGTCGTTGCCTGTAATGCAGGATATTTTCAAGACGCGAGGCGCTACCGTCGATACCATTCTCGTTCCGTTCACCGACGGCAACAAGCAGATCGGTGTGGGGGTCGACCTGAAGAAGTCGATCGAGACCGGTAACTCGGAGCTCATTCATTCGATGGAGAAAATGATCACGCTGGCGATCATCGACCAGCAGTGGAAGGAACACCTTCGCGACATGGACGACCTGAAGCAGTCGGTACAGAATGCCGTGTATGAGCAAAAAGATCCTTTGCTGATCTATAAGTTCGAAGGCTTCGAAGCATTCAAACGTTTCATTGCGGGGGTGAATGAACAGACTACGTCGTTCCTTCTGAAAGCGGAGATCCCGACACAGGACCCCAGCAATCTCCAGGAAGCGAGAGCCACTCGCACGCGCGAGAAGCTTAGTGAGAAGAAAGAGGAGTCGCGTTCATTGTTACAAGGCGGCGGAAGTCAGCCGGAGCAGCGAGGCCCCAATGGTGCGCCACAACAGCAACAGCGGCCTCCTGCCGAAAAAGTGATGCCCGTGAAATCGGAGAAAGTTGCCAATCGCAATGACCGCGTTTC
This sequence comes from Cyclobacteriaceae bacterium, assembly GCA_035318625.1. GTDB lineage: Bacteria > Bacteroidota > Bacteroidia > Cytophagales > Cyclobacteriaceae > ELB16-189. Next base: position 721,485 of record DATHEL010000004.1, on the reverse strand, counting down.
CGTACAGTACCACGACGGACGTGTTGTGAAAGATGTGAAGTATAAAAACGTCGAGGAAGACATCAAGTATGGCAGGTGCGTCGTTATTCCCGATAAGTAAAACGTTGTTGGTTGTTCGCGGCACCAAAGTTGATTGTTGTTCAATTATGAAGAAACTGCTTGTAATGGCTTTGATTTTAACCTCACTGGGTGCGTTCGCCCAGAGGAACAAGCCCTTACAAGAGGATCTCGCGTCGATCCGTCCGCATTTCCCGATGGCGCCCGATTCGGCCAGACATTATGCTGGCAACCCCGTGAAGAACGTGCCGGTGGTGAAGCCGGTGCTTACGGTCGACGCCAAGGTCAACTTCGTGCTCGACAGTATCGACAGGCTGAATTCACTGCGCAAGTTCATACCGGGTTATACGATCCAGGTATATTCGGGGCTGAGCCGGGACGAAGCCGGTAATGCCAGGAAAAAACTTTCTGAAGAGCTGGACATGCGTGCCGATCTGCAGTATGTGCAGCCGAAGTTCCGGGTGCGCGTCGGTTATTACTTCACAAACATCGATGCGCAAAGGGATCTGGTTCGCCTTAAGAGATATTTTCCGAACGCTATCCTGGTGCCAGAAAGCATCCCGATTAAATGATGTACGATTTACGATGTGCGATGTACGATTTGGACTGTCGATCGATCGGAAGCACTAAATCGTACATCGCACATTGTAAATCGTAAATTTTACCAATGTCATTACTGTCGTCAGTTAAAGAAGCATCTCTCGCGTCGGCCGCCGAAGTCATCCGTCTACGCCGGCATTTGCATGCGAATCCCGAGCTGTCCTATCAAGAGTACAAGACTGCGAAATTTGTTGCCGATACGTTACGTTCATTCGGACTGAATCCTGTCGAAGGGGTCGCGGGCACGGGCGTGGTGGCGTTGATCGAGGGACGTAATGCCGGTAAGAGAACCGTCGCCCTTCGCGCGGATATGGATGCGCTTCCGATACAGGAGGCTAATAACGTTCCCTACAAATCTTCCAAAGCCGGTGTGATGCATGCCTGCGGTCATGATGTTCACACGTCGTCGCTGCTCGGAACGGCAAAGATCCTTGCGGGTGTGAGAGACCAGTTCGAGGGGACGGTGAAGCTCATCTTTCAACCAGGGGAAGAAAAGAATCCGGGCGGTGCTTCTTTGATGATCAAGGAAGGCGTGCTCGAGAACCCACGTCCGGTGTCGATCATTGGACAGCACGTGATGCCGTTGGTGCCTGTGGGCAAGATCGGCTTCCGTGAAGGGATGTACATGGCGAGCTCCGACGAGATCTACATTAAAGTGATCGGTAAAGGCGGCCACGGCGCTACGCCCGAGCTGACGATCGACCCGGTGCTTATTGCTTCGCATATTATTGTCGCCTTACAGCAAGTGATCAGCCGCAACGCGAGTCCCAAGCAGCCAACAGTGCTGACGTTCGGAAGAATACATGGCGACGGCGCTACCAACATCATCCCGAACGAAGTTGACATCGCAGGAACGTTCCGTGCGCTGAATGAAGAATGGCGCGAGGCGGGGCTGAAAAAGATCGTCAAGATGGCCGAAAGCATGGCAGAAGGTATGGGCGGGCGTTGTGAGATCGAGCTGTCGAAAGGATATCCCTACCTGGAAAACAATCCTGAGCTAACGCGCCGCATCCGGAAGGCTGCCGAAGACTACGTGGGCCCGGAGAATGTAGTCGACATAGACCTGACGCTTGGCTCTGAAGATTTTGCCTACTATTCTCACCTTGTTCCGGCTTCGTTCTATCGTTTGGGAACGAGAAATGAGTCGAAGGGGATAACGTCTTATGTGCATACGCCTACGTTCGATATTGATGAGGATGCGTTGAGGATTGGGCCGGGGGTGATGGCGTGGATGGCGATTTCGGAGCTTGCGCTTTAATTAAACTTGCTTGTCAGGGTTCAAAGTAGTTACGTTTTTGTGAAGTCCACCCCGCCACACAACCAACTGCCCTTCGCTTAACTATATTTGCCCCATGGAAGTGCAGCCTACGGCAGCTCCGCCGTCTCATCGTTGGAAGACTATTTTTAGGAACACCGCCTACATCCTCGCTGCACTGTTCATCTTTTTGCTGGCATTAGATCTCATGATCTCGTCTCTGCAGCACCTGGGTGCGAGCGTGGCGGAAACGATCATCATGGCTACGTCGAATCCCTTCACGGGGCTTTTCATCGGACTGCTGATAACGGCGATCATCCAGAGCAGCTCGGCAACCACGTCGATGGTCGTAGCCCTGGTGGCATCGGGATCCATCAGCCTCGAAGGAGCCATCCCCATCATCATGGGCGCCAACGTGGGCACAACGATAACGAGTACCATCGTGTCGCTGGGTTTCATCACAAAGAAAAAGGAATTCAGAAGGGCGGTGTCGGCGGGTACCTATCACGACTTCTTCAACATACTTACCATACTGATCTTATTCCCGCTGGAATATTACTACGGTTTTCTGTCGGGAATCAGTCAACAGATCGCGAGTACGTTCTTCGATCAACCCTTTGGTCCCACGACACGGATCTCTTTCCTGGGCGGAGGGTTGGGCACGATCGTCAACAACCTCGTGCAGCTGATCGATAACGGGTTTGTGCTGATCATTCTTTCCTTCGTGCTGCTGTTCGGCTCGATATTATTCTTCCGTCGCGTATTGTCGGGCATACTGGGGCTGGAGACCGAAGGAGGAAAAAGCGCTGACAAGGACAGCGGAGTTCAGAAATTCTTCTTTCAAAGTCCGTTGAAGTGCTTTGGCTGGGGATTGGCGCTGACCGCCGTGATACGTTCGAGCACGATAACGACGTCGCTTGTGGTGCCTCTGGTGGCGAAGAAGGTGATCCGGCTGAACCAGGCCGTGCCTTTCATTCTCGGGGCGAACATCGGAACGACGATAACGGCATTCATCGCAGCGATGTCGAACTCCAACATTGCGATCAGTATTGCGATCGCTCACTTCCTTTTCAATTTTATCGGGGTATTGATCTTTTCACTGGTGCCTTATGTGAAGACGATCCCGGTGAATCTCGCCAAAGGGTTGGGCAAGCTTACGATTCGATACAGGCTGGCGGGCTTCGTGTACATCCTGCTGACTTTCTTCTTCATTCCATTCTCGCTCATCTACCTGAACCGGAGCGCACAGACCGTTCGTGAGCTGACCTATTCACGAGACAACAACGGTGTGACCTCCGAATACCGCCTGGTGAGCACAACTTTCCGGAATCACCAGTTCAGCAGCTGGGCGGTGTACGAGGCGGAGCAGAAAGAACCCGGCCAGCTGATCCCCGTAGAGCGCCGCAAGAACATGCTGATGATCAACAACGAGCTATTCGAGTTCAACCAGCCCGGATTTTGCCGCGACGGCGAGGATGGCGACGGCCAATACCGGATGTGCATCGTGGAAGTGCTTCCCGACTACAGGATCAACGAGACCACAAAAACAGACTCAGTATTTGTTTTCAGAAAGATCTACAGCGAAAACCATTCTGTGGAATTGATGATCAGCGCGGGCGATAATATGATCGTCTCCAGGCGTTCGACCAAAAACGGCAGCCAATTGTCCGACCAGCTCAGGCTGATCTCTGAAAAGTAAATTCGTTATATTGCCATATTCTCTTATGGAAAACATCAAGGAAAGAATCCTCAAGTTCCTGCGTCTCGAAGGACTGATCAGCAACCTGACGAGCTACGTCGAAACACGGGTTGCGCTGGCGAAGATCGAGATACGGGATGAGGTAGCCGGCATTCTTTCGCGGGGGCTGATGATCATGCTCCTCATTCTGGTGGGCTTTCTCTGCATGTTGTTTTTGAGCTTCGCAGCGGCCCATTTTTTGAATGATTTAATGATGTCGGAATACGCGGGCTATGTGATCGTAGCTCTCTTTTTTGGACTTTTGCTCCTCTTGTTACTCATTTTCAGGAAGAACTTTTTCAGGAGGGTTGAAAAACAGTTTGTTGAAATGATCAGACAAAGGCATCAGTGATATGGAAATACTAGAATCGCAGGACCCGGAAAAAAAACGTCTCATAGAAACGTCGGAGCGCCATAAGCGCGCCCTGGAAAAAGAAGTGAACGATCTGTCGAATAAGACGGAGAAAATACTGACCAACGCCCTGATCATCGGCGGCGCGCTGGCATTGTCATATTTTGTGGTACGGCAGCTTTCGTCGTCACCTAAACCGAAAAAGCATAAAAAAGGCAAAAAGGGTACGGCCGCAACGCTGCCCGTATCAACAAGCGACGATGAGGAGGAAGATGACACCTCCGGTGGTTCGCCCAGCTTCCTGGCCGACATCGGCAACAAGGTTGTCAACCAGGCCAGTGTGATCCTTATCGATATCGCCCGTCAGAAGCTGATGGAATATCTCGAAAGCAGGAAAAAGGAAGGATGAAACTTCTTGAGACTCTACAGCAATGGCACCGGCTTGGTAAGAAGTCGGTAGCAGTACTTATCGATCCGGATAAGGCAGACGACCCTGCAAAGTTGATGGCCCTGCTCAACCTTGCCTCAGAAAACTGTGTAGACTTTTTCTTCGTTGGCGGAAGCCTCATTACCACCGCCAATCTCTCGGAGGTGGTAAGAACTGTAAAAGAGAACGTCAACATCCCTGTGGTTTTATTTCCCGGCAGCTCTCTCCAGATAGATCCTTCTGCCGACGCCATCCTGTTCCTTTCATTGATCTCGGGCCGCAATCCCGACCTGTTGATAGGCCAGCACGTGCAGGCAGCCCCGATCCTTAAGAACAGCCGGATGGAAGTGATCCCCACCGGATACATCCTCATCAACTCGGGAAAGATGACCTCGGTCGCATACATCAGCAACACTACTCCCATTCCTGAAGATAAATTTTCGTTGGCGGCGTGTACAGCCATGGCGGGCGAGATGCTCGGGCTGCGATTGACATACATCGATGCCGGAAGCGGCGCCGAGCGCGAGATCAGTCAGAAGATGATCAGCGCCGTGCGTAAATCCGTCGACACACCGTTGCTCGTTGGTGGCGGCATCAACAACAGTCAGAAGGCCATTGCCGCCTTCGAAGCCGGCGCCGACACGATCGTGATCGGTAATGCGCTTGAGAAGCATCCCAATTTACTGACAGACGTCTCCGAAAAAGTTTACGATTGGAATCGCGCGTTGACCCAGAAATAGTGCGAAGCGCGGGGTGCGATGTGCGACGAAAGATCATTCGGAGCCATCATCGCACCTCGCACTTCGCACCTCGCACATGATTATCTACAACGTCACTTGCAGCGTCGACAGAGAGATCGCTGACGAATGGATTTCCTGGATGAAAGACAAGCACATACCCGAGCTATTAAACACCGGGTTGTTCTTCGAATACAGGATCTTTAAAGTGCTCGACCACAATGATACGGCTACGCTGTCGTTCGCAGTTCAGTACTATTCGAAGTCGATGGATCACATTGATGAGTATCTACAAAAACACGCTACCCGGCTCCGCAGCGATGTTCAGAACCGCTATGGCGACCGGGTGGTGTCTTATCGCACACTCCTCGAAGAGGTTTAAACGGGGGGACGTTGGGACGTGGGGACGTCGTCAGGATGTCGCGAGCTTTTTGATCTGGTCGGCTTCCAGCACACAGTTGTGCCATTCGCCGCTGATCTTTGCTCCGTACTTTTTATAAAAATTGATAGCGGGTTCGTTCCAGTCGAGCACCTGCCACATCATGCCGGCGCTTTTTTCATCGAAAGCGTACTTGATGGTGCGTTCAAACAAAAGCTTGCCCACGCCGCGGCCGCGCTCGCTTTGTGTCACGACGATGTCTTCCAGCCACAGGCGTTTTCCTTTCCAGGTTGAATAACGCCAGTAATAGAGCGAAAGCCCGATGATCTGCTTGCCGTCTTCGGCTACAAAGAACCCATAGACCGGCTGAGGTCCGAAGCCGTCCTTTTCCAGCATCTCAACGGTGTTGATCACCTCGTCGGGCGCACGCTCGAACTCAGCCAGCTCTTTGATGAGCTCGAGGACACGAGGAAGATCTTGGCGTTTGCCGGCGCGAATGGTAATTGTATTGCTCATGTTTTGTCAAACTTCGGTGTTCGGTGTTGGTTATTCAGTGTTCGATGTTCCGAATATCGAACACCGAACGCTCAACACCGAATGATGAAGTTAGGGACTGTTACATTGTTTTCTTGGTCTGCGGCGGCTCAATTCCCATGTTGTAATACACGAATGAGTACTGATCGGCTACAGCATCCAGCGCCTTCGACAAGTTGGAAGATCCGTGACCCGATTTTGTGTCGACACGGATAAGGACCGGGTTGTTACCGACATGATTTGCCTGCAGGGTAGCTGCGAACTTGAATGAGTGGGCGGGTACCACGCGGTCGTCGTGATCGGCCGTTGTAACAAGCGTTGCAGGGTAGCTGACGCCGGGCTTGATCGCATGAACAGGCGAATATGTCTTGAGATACTCCGCCATCTCCTTCGAATCGTCGGCAGTGCCATAGTCGTATGCCCAGCCTGCGCCGGCCGTGAATTTATGGTAACGAAGCATGTCCATCACACCGACAGCGGGTAATGCTACTCTCGCCAGGTCGGGACGCTGCGTCATCGTTGCGCCCACGAGAAGTCCGCCGTTGGATCCGCCGGAAATCGCGAGGTAATTGCTGTTAGTATACTTCTCGGCGATGAGGTACTCACCTGCTGCGATGAAGTCGTCGAATACGTTTTGCTTATTCATCTTGGTGCCGGCAAGGTGCCATTTCTCGCCATACTCACCGCCGCCGCGAAGATTGGGTTGCGCATAGACGCCGCCGTTTTCGAGCCACACGAGCCTTGACGTGCTGAAGTTAGGACTCAGGCTCACACCGAAGCCACCATACGCATATAGCATCGTAGGATTCTTGCCATTCAGCTCCAGTCCTTTCTTGTGCACGATGAACATGGGGATCTTCGTGCCGTCTTTGCTTGAATAGAACACCTGTTTGATCTCGTACTTATCAGCGTCGAAGTCAACTTTGGGTTCGGCGTACAGTGTGGACTTACCCGTTGCTATGTCCAATTTATAAATTGACGTGGGTGAAGTGAACGACGTGAAGGTGTAGTAAACTTCTTTGTCTTTCTGTTCTCCGTTGAATCCGCCCGCTGATCCGATAGCGGGAAGCTCTATTTCTCTTTCGAGCTTGCCGGCATAATCGAATTGCTTCACTTGAGTGCTCGCATCTTTCAGGTAATCGACGAACATCTTCTTGCCTGCTGTAGAAACTCCGGTCATCGCCGTTTCTGTTTCGGGGACGATGTCTTTCCAGTTCGCGACACCAGGGTTGGCTGCATCGACAATTACGATCCTGCCATTCGGTGCATTGAGGTCGGTCTGGATGATCAGCTTCGATCCGTCATTGTCGATAATATTGTGATTCTGTTCGAAGTTACCCACAACGGTAACCAGCTTGCTGTTCTTGTTCTGCAGGTCTTGCACGTACAGCTCGTTTCCGGTTGTGCTTGTGGCTGCAGAGATCACAAGGAACCGTCCGTCTTCGGTAACACCACCGCCAACGTAGCGGCGCGGTGTGGCTTCGCCTCCGAAGATCAACTGATCGTTCTTCTGTGATGTTCCAAGCTTATGATAAAACAGTTTGTGAACTTGTGTTTTTGCTGAGAGCTGTGAGCCCTTCGGCTTATCGTAGCTGCTATAATAAAACCCGTCGTTTGCTTTCCAGCTGATGCCTGTAAACTTGAGGTCTTTCAGGGTATCGCCGACAACAGACTTGTCTTTCGTATTGAGAATAACGCCTTTCCTCCAGTCAGAACCGCCTTCCTGGATAAGTATTGCCACCATAGAGCCGTCGTTCGTGTATGCAGAACCACCCAATGCGGTCGTCCCATCTTTAGAGAATGTATTCGGATCCAGGAATAATTCTTCTGCGCCATTCTCACCCTTCTTGCGATAGATCACATTGTGGTTTTGAAGGCCGGTGTTTTTCGTGTAGTAGTAGTACTCGCCGTGCTTAACAGGAGCTCCGAGGCGTTCATAGTTCTGAAGCTCATCGAGGCGTTTCCGGAGGGCATCGCGGAAAGGGATGGTCTTCAGGTATCCGAACGTTACGTCGTTCTCAGCCGATACCCAATCGGCTGTTTCTTTCGAAGTATCGTTTTCGAGCCACCGGTAAGGATCGTCTACAACAACACCCGACAGTGTATCGACCTGGTCGACTTTTTTGGTTTCGGGGTAAGCTCCGGCAGTGGTTTTCTGGTCCCCGGTTTTTGATCCGCAACCGGCCAGCAGCGCCACGCTTAAAATAAGTAGGGATGCTTTATACATGATTTTCACAGTTTTCAAGTTTTTGACTAACTAAGATATTGAATCGAACCCAGTGTAGTTTCGAAGTACTTTAGGAATGCTTATTCCGTCCTTTGACTGGTTGTTTTCAAGGATCGCCGCGACGATTCGGGGAAGAGCGAGTGCACTACCATTCAATGTGTGCAAAAGTTGCACTTTTCCGTCCTTTCCTTTGTGACGAAGCTTGAGCCGGTTTGCCTGGAATGTTTCAAAGTTACTGACAGAGCTCACCTCAAGCCACCGCTGTTGCGCGGCCGAGTACACTTCCATATCGAAGGTCATTGCGGAGTTGAATCCCATGTCGCCGCCGCAAAGCAGTAAGCGACGATAAGGCAATTCGAGCTTCTCCAAAAGACCCTGCACGTGAACACACATTTCTTCGAGGGCATCGTATGATTCTTCCGGTCTTACGATCCTTACGATCTCGACCTTATCGAATTGATGAAGACGATTGAGGCCACGGACATGAGCGCCCCAGCTGCCTGCCTCTCTTCTGAAACACGGCGTGTAACCGACGTTCTTAACGGGCAGGTTTTCATCCGTGAGGATAACATCGCGATACAGGTTGGTGATCGGAACTTCGGCTGTCGGAATAAGGTAAAGGTTGTCTTCACCGATGAAGTACATCTGTCCTTCTTTGTCGGGCAGCTGTCCGGTGCCGTAGCCTGATGCTTCGTTGACGACGATGGGAGGTTGCACCTCGGTATATCCCTGGCTGATGGCCTCGTCCAGAAAGAAGTTGATGAGCGCCCGCTGCAGTCGCGCACCTTTGCCTTTGTATACGGGAAACCCGGCGCCTGCGATCTTCACACCCAGATCGAAGTCGATGATGTCGTACTTTTTGATCAGGTCCCAATGGGGCAAAGCATCGGCAGCGAGTGATGGAACTTTACCCCACTCCTTCGTTGTTATGTTGTCCTCGGCGGATTTCCCGGCCGGCACTTTATCAGCCGGAACGTTCGGTATCTTGTAAAGCAGCTGCTGAAGTTCGGCTTCAGCGTTGCCCATCTCGGTTTCCAATTGTTTAACGCGGTCTTTATCGGTGGCAACGGAGTTGCGAAGCACGGTTGCTTCATCCGATTTACCAGCCTTCATTAATTCACCTATCTTTTTGGAATCGGCATTGGATTTGGCTTTAATATCGTCGAGAATGCGCTGTGTTTCCCTGCGCACCTTGTCCGTTTCGGTAACACGCGCAATTAGAGATTCAGCTTCTTTGAAGTTTCGTTTGTTAAGACCGGTCAGTACTTTCTGTAATTGGTCGCGTATGACCTGCAATTGAAGCATCGTGGTGTTTATTAGTCGGCAAAATTACCATAAAGGGGGATAATTTTTTTTAGCGGTTTTTGATAATATTCAATTTTGGGCTATTATTGCAACGTCAATCCCGGCCGTTCAGGCCTTCCAGATAGATTTAAATCAAGGTACTTTACAATTTCTGTCGCTTTTGGTTGTTGTCTCCACGTATTGAACTTCCCTTAATCAAATCATTTGATTATCACTTTTATTCCCTCCTTTTAAAATCTCAAACCAACTCATTTTTAAAAACTCATGTACACTATTGACGATCTGAATGTCAAACTGCTATCTGAACTGAAAGATATTGCTGACGGAATGGGCATCAAGAATGCCAGGAAACTTGGAAAACAAGAGCTTGTATACAAAATACTCGACGAACAAGCGGTGAAGGGTGAAGATGCCCCCGGAAAGAAAGAGAAAGAAGAAAGTGCAGGCAACGGCGATCGTAAGATGAGACCACGCCGCCGCGAAAATGTAGCGCCCGCCGGAGAAGAAAATACCCCAAAGGCCAAAGCCAGTTCCACCAAGGAGAACAGGGAGAAAGAGAAAGAAAAAGAAAAGACAGAGATGTCCACCGAGGATCTCATCCAGAGCATCGACGTCGACCTCGAATCAAACATGCCCCGCTTCGATGAAGAATCCAACGCACCTTCATTCAATAACAACAAAGAGGAGGAAAGCCAACCCGAGTCCGAAAACAATAACAATAGCAATAACAGCAGGAATCAACAACCGCAGCAGCAGCAACCCAGGCACGTAGGCAATATCAAAGACTTCGATGGCGTGATTGCCAGCGAAGGTGTACTGGAGATCATGCAGGACGGATATGGATTCCTCCGCTCGTCAGATTACAACTACCTGGCCAGCCCCGATGATATCTATGTTTCTCCTTCACAAATAAAACTGTTCGGCCTCAAGACCGGTGACACCGTAAAAGGATTCATCCGTCCTCCGAAAGAAGGTGAAAAATATTTCGCGCTCCTGAAAGTGGAGAGCGCCAACGGAAAGACAACAGAAGAGATACGCGACCGTGTTGCATTCGAGTACCTCACGCCACTCTTCCCAGACCAAAAACTCAAGCTCAGCACGACTCATGACAACATGTCGACACGTATTCTCGACCTGTTCTCACCGATCGGTAAAGGCCAGCGCGGTATGATCGTCGCTCAGCCCAAAACCGGTAAGACCGTTCTGCTGAAGAACATCGCAAACGCGATCGCCGAAAACCATCCTGAAGTTTATTTGCTGGTACTCCTCATCGACGAACGTCCCGAGGAAGTTACAGACATGGCCCGCAGCGTGAAGGCAGAAGTTGTTGCTTCGACTTTCGACGAGCAGGCTGAAAGACACGTGAAGGTTGCAAGCATCGTACTCGAAAAAGCAAAAAGGATGGTAGAATGCGGTCACGACGTAGTGATCCTCCTCGACTCCATCACACGTCTTGCACGCGCCTACAACACGGTAGTTCCTTCATCCGGTAAGATCCTGTCGGGTGGTGTGGACGCCAATGCGCTGCACAAACCGAAACGTTTCTTTGGCGCCGCCCGCAAGATCGAAGACGGCGGTTCACTGACGATCATTGCCACAGCCCTTATCGACACCGGCTCCAAGATGGACGAAGTTATCTTCGAAGAATTCAAGGGTACCGGTAACATGGAATTGCAACTCGACCGCAAGCTGTCGAACCGCAGAATGTATCCTGCTATCGACGTACCTGCTTCCGGTACACGCCGCGAAGACCTGTTAATGAAAGAAGAAGAGCTTCAGCGTGTTTGGATCCTTCGCAAATTCATGAGCGACATGAACTCTGTTGAAGCGATGGAATTCCTGCAGAGCAAAATGAAGGGAACCCGTAACAACGAGGAGTTCCTGATCTCGATGAATGGATAGTTTTTATAGTAGGCAGCGCTAACGTGCTGCCTACTCTCTTATAATACTGTTGTTGGAGTCCACCCGGAAATATATCTCTTCAACAGTCTTTCCGTCAGAATCAAGAACAAGCAATTGAAACTTCCTTAGCCCGTATTGCACATACGGCTGCGGGTCGATCATGAACAGCTCGCCGGCTCCCTGGCTCTCGCCGCTATGGGTCCACAGAAGCTTATCGCCATCGTAGTTGTAAAGCCTTAAGGTGAACTGCTCTTTTTCAGAAAATTTCAGTCGGACGGCCAGCGCTTTCGTCACGGGCTTTTCTTCGGTAACAACAGGCTTCTGATAGAAGTTGAATCTGCTCTGCGAAAGCAGCATCGGCATGTTGTCGCTTTCGCGGATGCCGTAGATCTCGTACTTGTACGCCCCGGCCGTGCGGAGGGTGTCGGCAAACCGGTAGTTATTGCTCGCCGTACCGATGGCGTTCCGGCCCACACCGATCTCTTCCGCGAGCTCCAATGTTCCTCTGCCTTTCTGCCTGAAGATCCTGAATACCGAAAGGTCTTTCGCTATCTCGCCGTGGACAGTCCATTTCATCGATACTACTTTGTTTTCGAGCCGTGAATCTATTTCCAGCGTATCGAGAATGACCGGATCACGCGGTAGCCCTTTCGGCTTGTCCGCCAACTCAATTTCAAACCCGCAGTGGTCTCCCAAAAAACCATCAACATTGATCAGGTACGGAACGCTGGCTTTCAGTTTGGGCAACACCACGAAAACATCTTCCAACCTGATCTGGCTGATACACTCCATTATCCTGTAAGTTGACGTCTGGCATGGATTACCCTCGATCACGATCATCTGTATGCCTTTCGAGTCGCGGCACGTTTGAGAGGCAATGTTGATGTAATAATCTCCGTCCTTGTCGACAGAAAAAGTAAACCATTGGTCGTTATGGTGAACAAGGCATTTGTTTGTCAATGCCTTGTTGACGCATTTCCATTGCACATCGGCACCATCGGTGGATGACTGCAGTGGTTTATTAAGCCCAAGCTTCAACCTGTTCTCGATGTTATTGTTGGCAACCTGTCCGGAGGCGGTGAGACTGACTACCATCGCGAGCAGTACCGCCCACTTCATCTCCGTTGCCTTTTCTTTTCGTGGAATGCTCCCTGGAACTCAGGGTCTGCACGTTTTTTCTGCGCGTCGATCTCACGGGCCATGTCCTGCCCTTCATCCGAGGTCGTGTCTTCGATAACAATGCCCGCCGGAAGATCTTTCAGCGGTATCTTTTCGCGGATGACTTTTTCAATCCTTCCGATGTGGTATTCTTCGGCTTTGGTCACCAGTGTGATCGCCTTCCCCTCTGCAAAAGCACGGCCCGTGCGGCCGATCCGATGTACGTAGTCTTCGTAGACGACAGGCACATCGAAGTTGATCACGTGAGTAACGCCCGTCACGTCTATCCCTCTCGCCGCAACATCAGTCGACACGAGGACTCTCAGCTTGCCTTCCCGGAATTCACTCATGGCATTGATCCGGCTGTTTTGTCCTTTGTTTGAATGGACCACACGGACAGGTCCGAGCTTTTTGCGGTCGATGAATTTGAACACGCTATCGGCGTTTTGTTTCGTGCGTGCAAAGATCATGACACGCTTGAACTCGTCACGGTTGTTCAACAACATTTCCACGACGTTGATCTTCGTCCGGAGATTGGGAACATGATACATCTCCTGTTCGACTTTTCGGGCGGGAGTTGATTGCGGTGTGATCTCGATCTTCACCGGGAACTCGAGAAACTCCTGTGAAAGGAGTTCGACTTTCGGATGGAAGGTGGCGGAGAAGAGAAGGTTTTGCCGCTTGGAAGGAATGACCTCGAATATCTTTCTGATCTGATTTATGAAGCCCATGTCCATCATCCGGTCGGCTTCGTCGAGCACAAGAGTTTTTATCAGTTTTACCGGCAGCTCGTTCCTGAGGTAGATCTCCATGAATCTTCCCGGAGTGGCCACGAGTATATCGACGCCTTTTCGGATCTCTGCGATCTGACTTTGCGCCCCGACGCCACCGTAGATGCCGGCGATACGGAGGTCAGTATGGGCGGCGAGTTGCGTACCCTGGGCTGTCACCTGGACGACCAGCTCCTTGGTGGGCACCAGGATGAGGGCTCGCGGGTCGTTGCCTTGCTGATATCTTACTTTGAGCAGCAGCGGCAGCATGTAGGCCGCGGTTTTACCCGTGCCTGTCTGCGCGATGCCGATCACGGCCTGGCCCCCGAGTATCAACGGGATGGCCTTCATCTGGACGTCGGTAGGTTCGGAAAAACCGATTTCTTCGACAGCAGTCAGCAACTGTTTGTTGAGCTTCAGATTGCGCCACGATTCGAGTTGTTGCTCAGTCACGGATTGCTTTTTTACGGATTATTTTACTTCAGTGTCAGTTTTTCTGTCAGGCATGCACGGCGCATCGGAGTATATTTGCACTCCCGCCACGCGGGACAAGCTATGCCAACACTGATTGTAAACGCGAAAATAGTAAATGAGGGGCAAGTGCTCGAAAGGGACGTTCTAATCAAGGACAAATACATTGAAAAGATCGGAACTGACCTGCAATCGACGAAGGCGAAGAAGGTCATCGACGCGGAAGGTCAATTCCTGTTTCCGGGGGTGATAGATGACCAGGTGCATTTCCGGGAACCCGGACTCACGCAAAAAGCAGACATATCGACCGAATCGAGGGCAGCAGTTGCCGGTGGCGTGACCTCGTTTATGGAGATGCCCAATACGATTCCGCCTACGTTCACCCAGATATTGCTTGAAAAGAAGTATTCGATCGCAGCAAAGAACTCCGTAGCGAACTATTCGTTTTACATCGGCGCTTCGAACGACAACCTGGATGAGGTGTTGAAAACAGATTTGAAGAAGGTTTGCGGCCTGAAGATATTCATGGGTTCCACGACCGGTAATTTGCTGGTCGATGATCCGAAGGTGCTCGAAGGCTTTTTTTCAAAATGGCCGGGATTGATCGCGTCGCATTGCGAAGACGAGCCTACGATACGGAAGAACAACGAGCTGTTCAAAGCGAAGTATGGCGACGACGTGCCGATAGAATTACATCAGCAGATCAGGAGCGAAGAAGCGTGTTATAAGTCGTCGTCGTTTGCCGTAGGTCTTGCAAAGAAGTTCGGGACGAGGTTACACATCCTGCACATCTCTACTGCAAAGGAAACCGGGTTGTTCTCCAACAGTATTCCATTGGAGAAAAAGCTCATCACCGCCGAAGCCTGCATTCATCACCTGTGGTTTTCAGATACCGATTATAAAAAGCTCGGCACGAAGATCAAGTGGAACCCGTCGATCAAGACATCGGCTGACCGCGAAGGTATTTGGAAAGCATTACTGGATGGTCGCATCGACGTCATTGCGACGGATCATGCACCGCATACGCTCGAAGAAAAAGCCGAGACATATTTCAAAGCGCCGTCCGGCGGTCCGCTGGTCCAGCATTCGCTCGTGGCAATGATGGAATATTACCAGCAGGGAAAGATAACGGTCGAACAAATCGCATCGAAGATGAGTCATCATCCTGCGATCCTGTTCCGTGTCGAGAAGAGAGGATTTATCCGCGAAGGATATTTTGCCGACCTGGTGTTGGTCGATCCGTCTTCATCATGGAAAGTCGACAAGAATAACATATTGTATAAATGCGGATGGTCTCCCTTCGAAGGGCAGACGTTCCATTCTGCCATTACTCATACATGGGTGAGTGGACATTTGGCGTGGGAGAATGGAAGGCTGGATGACTCGAAAAGAGGTATGCGGCTGGCGTTCGACCGGTGAGGTGTACGGTAAACCTGATGATTTTAAGGAGAAGGTGTAGGTTTGGTTGGAGAGCGTTGTGAATATGGAGAGTTTTGCATAGTTAATTTTGACCTATGCAACTCACAAGAGAAGATCTGGAGGCAATTGGTCAGGTGGTCGATTCAAAACTCGGCTCACTTGAGAACAGGGTTGATTCAAAACTCGGATTACTGGAGGAGAACCTCAATTCAAAACTCGGCTCGCTTGAGAACGGATTCGATTCAAAACTCGGATTACTAGAGAAGAACCTCGATTCAAAACTCGGCTCGCTTGAGAACGGATTCGATTCAAAACTCGGATTACTGGAGGAGAACCTCAATTCAAACCTCGGCTCGCTTGAGAACAGATTCGATTCAAAACTCGGATTACTGGAGAAGAACCTCGATTCAAAACTCGGCTCGCTTGAGAACGGATTCGATTCAAAACTCGGATTACTGGAGAAGAACCTCGATTCAAAACTCGGCTCGCTTGAGAACGGATTCGATTCAAAACTCGGATTACTAGAGAAGAATCTCGATTCAAAACTCGGCTCGCTTGAGAGCAGATTCGATTCAAAACTCGAATTACTGGAGAAGAACCTCGATTCAAAACTTGGCTCGCTTGAGAACAGATTCGATTCAAAACTCGAATTACTGGAGGAAAGGGTCGATTCAAAACTTGCCGACATTAAAACGACGGTCGACCGAATTGCAGAAGACGTTGAACTAATGGCAAAGTTGATGAACCTGACAGACATCAAAGAAAATTCAAAACACTTCGAAATTCACCTGATCGACAAGGTCTACGCTGCCCAGCAAAAACAAAAAAGCCCCTGACGGGGCTTTTGGGTGAAAGACGGGATTCGAACCCGCGACCTCCAGAATCACAATCTGGCGTTCTAACCAACTGAACTACTATCACCGTTTGGGACTGCAAATTTAAAGAATTTCTCACGGAAAACACTGCCTGCCCCGCACTTGATGCGGGGGAATACACGGAAAGCCCGGCCTCGCTTATTCTCCAGAACTCTACTAACGGCTCAAATACAGATTCCGCTCCGCGTAAATATTCAGAAAATAGTCATCCATCAGGTCATCGATAAAATAGATCGCCTCGCCGGTCGATTTCATCTCCGGACCGAGCTCCTTGTTGACCTCGGGAAACTTGTTGAAGGAGAACACAGGCACCTTGATCGCATAACCCTTCCTCTTCGGATTGAACGTAAAATCTTTTACGGATCTTTCACCTAACATGATCTTCGTAGCATAATTTACATACGGTTCATCGTATGCCTTGCAGATGAACGGAACGGTTCGCGATGCCCTTGGGTTCGCTTCGATCACATACACTTTGTCTTCCTTTATTGCAAACTGGATGTTGATCAGACCCTTTACTTGCAAAGCCTGGGCTATCTTGATCGTATAGGTTTCGATCTGCTTCACTATGAAATCACCAAGATTGTAAGGCGGCAGGACTGCATATGAATCACCCGAGTGAATACCTGCCGGTTCGATGTGCTGCATGATCCCGATGATGTAAACATTCTCGCCGTCGCAGATCGCATCGGCTTCCGCTTCCATCGCATTCTCGAGATAGTTATCAAGCAACACCTTATTGTCGGGAAGATGTTTCCAGATATCGATGATGTGATTCTCGAGCTCCTTTTCGTTGATCACGATCTTCATGCTCTGTCCGCCCAACACGTACGAGGGTCTTACGAGCAACGGAAAACCGATCACCTTCGAAACTTCGAGCGCTTCATCCGGATCGGTAGCGACACCGAAATTAGGATAAGGTATGTTCAGCTCTTTCAATAACATCGAGAACCGTCCGCGATCCTCGGCCAGGTCGAGTGAGTTGAACGACGTGCCGATGATAGGAATGCCATGCTTCTCGAGCTTCTCTGCGAGCTTAAGGGCAGTCTGACCGCCAAGCTGAACGATCACGCCTACCGGCTTCTCATGATCAATGATATCAATAAGGTGCTCCCAGAATACGGGCTCGAAGTACAGCTTGTCGGCGATGTCAAAATCAGTCGATACGGTTTCGGGATTACAGTTCACCATGATGGTCTCGTAACCCAGTTCCTTCGCGGCAAGCACACCGTGCACACACGAATAGTCGAATTCGATTCCCTGGCCGATACGGTTAGGACCCGATCCGAGCACGACAACTTTCTTCTTGTCGGAAACAGGTGACTCGTTTTCTTCGTCGAAGGTCGAGTAATAATATGGTGTCTTTGCTTCGAACTCTGCCGCACAAGTGTCAACAAGCTTATAGACCCGTTTGATACCCAACTCGATCCGCTTTGTATGAACTTCACTTTCGAGACAATGCAGCATGTGGGCGATCTGCCTGTCGGCAAATCCTTTCTCCTTGGCTTTCCTCAGCAGGTCGGTCGGAATTGTAGCGAGGTCGAACTCTTCGATCACCTTTTCCATCTCGACGAGCTCTTCGATCTGTTCGAGGAACCACTTGTCGATCTTGGTGACATTGTGAATGGTCTTCAGCGGGACACCGACCTTGATCGCATCGTGGATGTGGAACAAACGGTTCCACGTGGGATTCGCCAGGCTATACATGAGTTCATCCTGGTTACGAAGCTCCTTGCCGTCCGCGCCAAGGCCATTGCGACGGATCTCGAGCGACTGACATGCCTTTTGAATTGCTTCCTGAAAGTTGCGGCCGATGCCCATCACCTCACCGACGCTCTTCATCTGGAGACCGAGACGTTTATCGGCGCCATGGAACTTGTCGAAGTTCCAACGGGGGATCTTTACGATAACATAGTCCAGTGCGGGCTCGAAGTAAGCCGTTGTAGAACCGGTGATCGCGTTCTGTAATTCGTCGAGATTGTAGCCGATCGCAAGCTTGGCTGCGATCTTGGCAATGGGATAACCGGTGGCTTTCGAAGCCAGCGCGGAAGACCTTGAAACGCGGGGGTTGATCTCGATACCGACGATGTCGTCGTTCTCGGGATTGACTGCAAACTGCACGTTACATCCGCCGGCAAACTGACCGATGGCATTCATCATCCTGATGGCGAGATCGCGCATGTGCTGGTACACCGTATCGGGAAGGGTCATCGCCGGCGCTACCGTGATGGAGTCCCCGGTGTGGATGCCCATTGGATCGAAGTTCTCGATCGAACAGATGATGATAATGTTTTTGTTGCCGTCGCGAAGGAGTTCGAGCTCGTACTCTTTCCAACCCATGATACTCTGCTCTACAAGCACCTCGTGAATGGGCGAAGCATGGAGGCCGCGGTTGAGCGCTGCATCGAAGTCTTCCTGTTTTTCGACGAAGCCGCCGCCTGTTCCGCCAAGCGTGAATGACGGACGGATCACAAGAGGAAAGCCAATATCCTGGGCGATTTCTTTCCCATCCAGGAACGACGACGCGGTGGCGCCTTTGCAGACATGCACGCCGATCTCCATCATTTTCAAACGGAATTTTTCGCGGTCTTCGGTAGTCTCTATCGCGTTGATGTCGACCCCGATGATCCTGACGCCGTAATGCTCCCACAGTCCCGACTTATCACACTCGATGCAGAGGTTCAACGCGGTCTGTCCACCCATGGTGGGCAGTACGGCGTCGATGTGATGTTTCTCGAGGATCTCTTTGATTGACTTTTTATCGAGGGGCTTGAGATAGATGTGGTCGGCATTGATCTTGTCGGTCATGATGGTGGCCGGGTTCGAGTTGATCAGCACCACTTCGATTCCCTCTTCTCTGAGTGACCGGGCCGCCTGAGAACCAGCGTAATCGAATTCGCAAGCCTGACCGATGATAATAGGGCCGCTACCGATGATCAGTACGGAGCGAATGCTTCTGTCTCTTGGCATCTTCTTCTTATGGATGAGATAAATTGGCGCAAAAATAATTTATTTCTCACGGAAAGCACGGAAGACACGGAAAAATGCAGGCACTTTCAATGCGGCCGAGAGCTTGAGGAATAGCGCTTCCGTGTTTTCCGTGCTTTCCGTGAGAACTTTGCTTCCGGTGAGAGCTTTCTATTTCGCCTTTATAACTTTTTGGATGCTCGTTCCAAAGTCAGAGCGCAGTTTCACCACGTAGAAACCGGGCGGCCAGGAACCAACCTCGTAGTCGCGCTGGAATTCGCCGGCAGGGGCTGAAAATCGATCCGCCGACAATACCTGGCCTTGTGTCGAAATGATCTCCACACTTACCTCCGACTCAGCGGGAAGCGCCATCGCAAGGTGAAGAGATTCGCCGACGACCGGATTTGGCCACGCTGTAAAGGTTGCAGTGGCGGTCGCCGGTTCGAGGCCGGTAATCGGCCCCTGGATGCTCAGGTTGGTCACGTACCACCCCCAGCCCGTCGTGGCGCCCTCTGAATGCAGTCGAAACCGGATCAGGACCAGATCGCCGGCATGGAATTTTCCACCCGCCGTAATGTCGGCCATATGTTTTCGAACAACACCCTGGGTGCCGGATGAGCTGTTGTCGAAAATGGTCTTCCATTGTGTCTCCGCGTTGGCCGCGTACGGGCTTACCAGGGCTTCCCAGGTAGTGCCGTCTTTCGAGGCTTCTACAACCACGTAGTCCTTCACGTTGGAACCGTTGTATTCAACAATGGCGACGTCTTCGTAGTGCACCCGCGGATTATCAACGTTGATTTTAACCGGTTTTCTGGTCATCCACGCATATTCCGATATGAGGTCCAGGCCCATGCCGGGCAGGTACGGATTACCCGACGTAATGCCCCGCTTCGTGAACCCTGCAGGTTGTTCCACGTCAAAGAAATTACCGGCCAGGTCGGGCGCCGGCGAGGAGAAATCGGTAACCAACTGATCTATCCCGGTTGTGAGTGAGATGCCCGCTACCCTTATGAAGCCAGCTATCGGGTAAGCACCTTTGTTTCCATTGTTGTCCGTTGCGCGAATCCTGTATTGAAGCTCGTCGCCCGCCTTTGCACCCAGTGCGGCGAAGTCGATCGTTTGCGTGTAGGTGTCGGTGGTCGGATTGATGATGATCTCGCTCGTGGTTTCATTGTTTCCATTCACATTATAGTCGACAAAGATCGCGGCGATCCCGTACTTGTCGGTGACCTTCGTCTTGATGTCGAGTGTCGTTGTACCGGTAAGTACGAAGTCGTAGTGTTGATGAAGTATCTGCGGAGGCACGTCGTCGATCTGGATCTTGAGGTTGTCTATCGACCAGCCCCAACCGAAAGAAAAAGGATCGCTGAAAAGCCGGAAGCGGAAAGCAACTTCGTCTCCGGGATTGAATTTCGAAAGCAGGTCGAACGAATGAGTTTTGTACAATGCCGGTGTCCCGGTACCGGTGGAGTTATTGTTCGAGAGGGTTGAATTCCATAATGAGTTCCATTCTGCATTGAAGGTCGCGTCGTAACCGTCGGCGAGCTCCTTCCATGTCACTCCGCCATCTGTCGAGCCTTCGACGATCACATAGTCGAAGAATTCCGCGTCCGGCCATTTTGAACCGGCTTCACCCGGTTCCACCAACACGATCTCATCGAATTTCAGGATGGCATCGTCGGCGCGGAGACGCACAGGGACCGTCAGATTGTAAATGAAATTCCGGGTAACGCCGTCGGCGCCACCGGCCTGGTAGGGATGCTCGGAGTGGATTGCCCCGGTGTTGAAGCCGTCCGGTTTCGATACTGTGAAACCATTCCCGAAGAAATCCGCGGCCGAAAGGTCATCGAAGTTATTCGCGTAAGAATTCTGTGTGTCCCCGAGGCCCGCCACGTTCACTTCATAGAATGTTGTGGGCGACGGTTTGTAGGAAAAATTATGTGCTATCGAATTGTCTTCCGCGCGTATCCGGTATTCGATCTTATCGCCGGTATTGACAAAGCCGTTCAACGCGATGTTCAGTATATAGGTCGAGTCCGTACCTGCTTTCAAAGTCATGACCCTATCGGGTTGCGCAACGCCTTTGATCTTCCATTCTATCCTGACGTTGGCCACCTGGAGGTTATCCGAAACAATTGCTTCGAGCTCCAATCCGTCGTTGACGGTAGCAAATTCCCTGGGAGTATGATTGATAAAAGGCGGTTTGGTGTCGGGACCGGCTTCGAACACAATAACATTTTGCGCGGGCGGTGAACCCGGATTTATTGTTGTGCCGGGGTAGGTGAACGTTCTCTGGTCGACATCTTTCACAGAAACGAAATAGGTATACTTCGGGCTGCCGGCCGGAAGGTCAGCCGCAAACTCATTCGCATTACCCGTGGCATTCATCACAACGGGCGTAAACGATGAGCCGGTGGTTTTATAATTAAGGGTTACGGTATTCGCATCATATCCGTTGTCGCTCGCAACTTTTACGACAGCGTGATAAGGACCGGTTGTGTTCTCGGTGCTTTTCAATGGCGCGTGTTTCAAAACCGTTCCGGTCCATCCGATCTCCTTCAGTATCGCTCTCACGATCGGCCCGGGATCCAGGATGCGTTCAGCGTCGGAGATGGCGGGGGTCATCAGGGAGTTGACGCTGCCGGCGGTATACGTCGCCTCATTCAGGTGCGCAACGCTCGACCCGGGATCATATGTCGACGGCGCAAACAGAACAGCATCGTTGTTGGAATTGGCCGCCCGCACCAGTGGAGTAGAATAAAAGAGGTTATTGCTGGTGAGCACGTCCTTCAGCGCTGTGGAAGGCGGCGTGAAGTCGTTCACCAGGTTCTTTCCATTACTTGCACGGATATTTGTTTCGTAGATGACGGGGCGGTCATTGAAAGCGTCAGCAATAAATCCCTGGCCGTTGTCGACGGAATAAGCATGCGTGATCCCCAGGCCGTGACCAATCTCGTGCATGACGATGGTGATGAGATCGTGTTTGTTCGCTGGTGGCGCACTACTCAGGCTATAATGCCAATCGACACCGGTACTGTTGAATGAAGCGACGATATCCGGATCGTTCGTGTCGTTGAGTTCTCTCCCGGCAATCTTCTCGGCGAGAGCGATCGGATACCAAATGTTCTTCTTCTGAACTTCGTCCAGGTTGACAACGTAAGTGCTGGGACTTGCACTTCCCAAAACGTTCTCGCCCAAGACTTTCCACTGTGCGTGTACACGGATGGTGACGGGAGTCTGTATGATCGTTTCCCAGATATCCACGGCTTCCTGGAAAGCGGCTTTGGCTTCTGAAGTGAACCCTTCGTAAGTAACGATGATATTGGTGGCGTTCGTGCGGGACGCTCCCGATGCACGTGCCTTCATTGCCCGGATGTATTCGGCAGGGGGGCCTATGTTTGTGAACTCGCTGTTTCTGCTGGCGTAACAAACCGTTCCTTTCGGAGGTTTCATCATCACCATCCCGCTCTCTTTCTTTTGCGCCGTTGCCATCATGGAAATGACAAGCGCAATCAACACAACAGCTATTGTTCTCATACGGGCATTACTTCGCCTGCGCCTGGTTCGAAACTTCTATCACTTTATTCCAGACACGGAACGCATTTTTATAACATATCTTTTCAATATCCTCCTCGGAATAGCCCCGTTTCAATAACGCATAGATCAGGTCCGGGTATTTGGATACGTCTTCGAGCCCAACAGGTAACATCCCCGAAACCCCATCGAAGTCGGAACCAAAGCCGACGTGGTCGACACCGGCTAATTTCACAACATTGTCGATGTGATTTACAACAGTTTCGATGTTGGTCGGGTTGGGATGAGTTCTGTCAAACTCGGCTATGATTAGTTTTGCCAGCGAATCGGTGTATGTCAGATTTTTTGACTTCAACAAGTCATCCAGATCAGAGTGGTCTTTGCGCACTGTAGAGTCCAGGAACGCCGTATAAAAGTTGATCAGCATGACGCCATCTTTTTCACCGAGCTTTTTGATCATGTCGTCGGTCATATCGCGTGGAACGGTAGGTGCAAATCTCCTGCACGATGAATGTGATGCAATAGCGGGAGCTTTACTCAGCTCCATTACCTGGTAGAAAGTACTGTCGTCGACATGTGAAATATCCACCATGATACCGAGGCGGTTCATTTCGGCAACCACTTGCTTGCCGTAAGGACTGAGGCCGTTCCAGGTTCCATCTCTTTTATCCATTGAGGCGTCGCAGATCTGGTTGTCTTTGTTATGGGCAAGCGTGATGTAGCGAATACCGCGGTCGTAGAAATACTTCAGGTTTGCGAGATCATTGCCGATCGGGGCGCCATTCTCCATGCCCATCGGCAGGGAGATCTTTCCGGCTTTTGTATTGGCCTCGACTTCGGCTGGCGTGTTGGCTAACGCAAATTTATCGGGTAGCTGTTTGGTGATCGCTATCACCGTGTTGATCAAAGAATCTGCGAGGGCCTTCCCGTTGTCGGGCTTGTCCTGGTATTCGATAGGGATATAGATCGACATGAACGGCGCGTCGAGGCCGCCTTGTTTTGCCCTGGTGTAGTCGAACTCACCTTTGCCGGTACTGATCAGCGTGTCGGGTGAATCGATACCGGCGCGGTATTTCTTTTCTTTCAGGAGATCGGGAAGATCGATGTGTCCATCGAGGATAATCAAACTGTCGGCGAGCACTTTTGAACGGGCACGAAGGTCATCGTCGCTCTTCGTGTCTGTAGTTTTTTCGGAACTGCATGAAGTGATGATAAACGCTGCGATTAGCAACAAAAAAGAGGATATTCTCACGGCAATTGGGTTTGAGGTTATCTTTGCCAAGTTAGAAAGATTTGTGAGCAATCAAGAGCCTCTACCAGTGATCACCCGGATGCAGCTATCGCTTCGCAACGGGCAGGATAAACCTGAAATCTGGATCGCTTATCAGGGCATTGTTTACGACGTCACCCCGTCGCGTTTATGGTTCAACGGGAAGCATTATGAACATTGGGCGGGTCAGGATCTTACCCACGAATTGAAGGACGCCCCGCACACCGAAAAGGTATTCGAAAGGTTGAAAGTAATCGGAAAGTTGGCATAACTTTCCACCCCTTATGAAACTCATTGCCGACAGTGGCGGATCGAAGATCGATTGGCGCCTGCTCAACTCCGATGGAACCATCGGTCAGACCAACACTCCTGGTTTCAATCCGTATTATCAACCAATCAGCGATCTCGATAACACGATAAAATCGGCGGTGGCTCCTATGGTCAAAGAAGATGTCACGGAGATATTCTTCTATGGCGCCGGCGTGTCTTCGGAAAAAAACCAGGCTGTGATCAGGGAGACGTTCCTCAAATTTTTTCCCAAAGCGAAAGTGGAGATCGGCTGGGATCTGCTGGCCGCAGCAAGAGCGTTGTGTGGTCATGAGCCCGGCATCGCCTGCATTATGGGCACGGGCTCCAACTCATGCCTGTATGATGGCAAAGAGATCACAGGCAACGTAGCAAACCTGGGGTGGATACTGGCCGACGAAGGGTCGGGCGCAAACATCGGCAGGAAGTTCGTTGTCGATTATCTCCGCAAGAAATTTCCCCCGGCACTGGACAAACAATTTCATGAAAGGTTCCCATTCACACGCGAAGAATTTCTCGAAAGAGTTTACCAGCATGAAAAACCCAGCGCATTCCTGGCGAGCTTCATGCGATTTATATTTCAACATCTCAAAGAACCATATTGTCACAAGCTGATCTACAACAGCTTCGCGGAATTCTATGAGAACAACGTCATGCAGTATCCGGATTTCAAAAATCTGAAAGTACACTTCACCGGTTCTGTGTCATTTTACTTCAGTGATATCCTCAGGCAAGTCGCGAACGATAAAGGGATCACCGTTAAGAACATACTTGAGAGTCCCATTGCAGGCCTGACCCTGTATCACCAATGAAAAGCACAACCGAACAGTCATCCAATTACAATCATCTCGACAAGATGAGTGTGAAAGAATTGCTGACCGGAATGAACAAGGAAGACCATGGCGTTCCGGTTGCAATCGAAAAACAACTTTCGCAGATCGAGGCGCTCGTCACGGCCATTGTGGAGAAAATGACAACGGGCGGGCGGTTGTTTTACATCGGCGCGGGCACCAGCGGCCGTCTCGGTGTACTCGATGCTTCAGAGATCCCTCCTACTTATGGCGTTCGTGATAAGGTGATCGGAATTATCGCCGGCGGCGACAAAGCTATCCGCACCTCGGTAGAACATGCCGAAGACGACATAGCGCAGGCGTGGAAAGACCTCCAGGCATTTCAGCCTACGAAAAACGACGTGCTGGTCGGCATCGCGGCGTCGGGTCGTACACCGTATGTGATCGGCGGCGTGAAAGACGCAAAGGCACACGGGTTGGCGACAGGCTGCATTACATGCAACGCCGGAAGCGAGCTTGCTGCCAACGTCGATCATCCCATAGAAGTAGTTGTCGGCCCTGAATTTGTTACAGGAAGTACACGGATGAAATCGGGTACTGCACAAAAACTTGTATTGAATATGATCTCTACGACAGCCATGATAAAGCTCGGGCGCGTTGTAGGCAATAAGATGGTCGACATGCAGCTGACCAACATCAAGCTGGTTGGCCGCGGCGCCCGGATGATCATGGAAGAAACCGGCGTCAGCCAGGTTGAAGCCGAAGCGCTGCTCCTCAAGTACGGAAGTGTAAGAAAAGCGATTGACTCACGGAAGTAATGCATACCATCGAGCCATTTATAAACTGGCTTAAGTACTACGATTCATCGAGCGACGAGTCGTCGCCGTACTTCGGAAAAGAATACAACTACGATCGATACGAACAAACCATCTATGGGTACTACATCGATCCGGGATGGGATTCATTCGGCTCCGAAACGTTGTATACCAAGATCCTCTACGCCGACTACGATGAAAAATATGTCATCATCGAAATGATCGGAGAATGGAACGATGCCATCAACAACGACGTCATGGAGCTCAAGCGGGGACTGATCGAACCACTGGGACAGGCCGGCATCAATAAGTTCATCCTCATCGGCGAGAACGTGTTAAACTTTCATGGCTCCGACGACGCATATTACGAGGAATGGTTCGACGACGTGGAAGATGGCTGGATCGCTTTCGTAAACTTCGCCGACTTCCTGCAGGATGAGATGAAAAAATTCCACATCGACCACTATGTCAACATGGGTGGAACACTGCAGATCGATAATTGGCGGACGCTTCATCCGCAACGGTTCTACGAGATCGTCAAAGGATTCATTCAGAGAAGGCTCAGCTGAGCATTCTCAACGGGCATATCGGCCGGCACCAGGAATTTTCGTTTGGTCTTCAGCTCGAGACAAAGCACGCGTGTACGCTGCAATGCTCCTTTCCGGAACCACTTTCCATGAAGGCCGAACAGGCTTCCTTCCGGAATTTCAGCCAACAGCGTGGCACGGCTCCACTTCGGGTCGACGTCACGGAGGAGCTCGGTCATTTCGGAATCTGAAAACGTGGATGCTTTCGGATTGACCATGTGACGTCTCAATCCTTTCAGGATCTTGTCTGGAAAGATCTCGCTGGTCATCAGCGGCTGAAGTAAATCGCGAAACTTACTTTTCCATTCTTCGCCATGAGCTTCGGCTTTATGCCCGTACTGTTCATGCACGTGCAAATGAGCCACCTCGTGAACGTATGTGATCAGGAAAAGGAAAGGGTGCAGGTCTTCGTTGACAGTTATCTGCGGCGTCTGCCCGTGCTTGCAGGAAAAGTCGCCCACCTTAGACTGACGTGACTTACGAAGCTTGAATTTAAAATGCCTGTCCTGCCATAACCGGAAGCAATAGGGAACTGCCGGAGCAGGAATATGTTTGTGAAGGGTGATGTTGAGTTTTTCTTCCGCACTGATCATCAGTCACCAAAATAAATAAAAAAAAAGACCCCGGTTTCCCGAGGCCTTTTTTTACAGGTTTTCTTTACCGATTACTGTCCAGCGGCGCTGTCGAGTGAATCAGTTTTTACGGTGTCGGGGGCAGGTGCGGGAGCAGACGTAGTGTCTTGCGTAGTTTCATCAGTTTTAGCACCACCACCGCAGGCAACAAATGCGAATGCGAACGCGCATACCATTACCAATGCGATCAGTTTTTTCATACAGTTTTACAGGTTTTTAATAATGCTGCAAATATACTACGATAGGCTGATTTTAGGGGTAGAGGTAATAAATAATTGATTTTTGGCAGTTTTTCACGCCAAACTGCACCCCACTAATCATTTCTTTCTGAAGAACAACCTGATAGGAACGCCTGTGAAATCGAACTTTTCCCGAAGCTTATTTTCCAGAAATCGTTTGTATGACTGTTGAATGTACTGTGGCAGATTGCAGAAGAGTGCAAACGACGGGCTTCGGGCCTGGACCTGCGTGAGGTACTTGATTTGTATCAGTTTGCCCTTTTCCGATGGCGGCGGGTAATGAACGATCTCCGGGAGCATCGCATCGTTCAATGCAGACGTCGGGACCTTTTTGGTCTTGTTGTTGTAAACTTCCACGGCTTTTTCGATCACCTGGAAGATCCGTTGCTTCTGGAGTGCCGAAGCAAACACGAACGGAATGTAATCGATAGGCGCAAGCTTTTCCAGCATATCCTTCTTCATGGTCTCGGAGGTCTTACTGTCTTTTTCTACGAGATCCCACTTGTTCACCATGATCACCATACCCTTGTTTTGTTTCTGGGCCAGGGCGATCAAGGTTACATCTTGTGCTTCGATCCCTGTTTGCGCATCGATCACGAAAATACAGACATCGCATTCCTCCAGCGCTCTCAACGAACGAAGTACGGAGTAAAACTCGATGTCCTCTGTCACTTTGGCTTTCTTGCGGATACCTGCGGTGTCGGTGAGTATGAAGTTGTTCCCGAACATCTTGTAGTGTGAATCGATCGCGTCGCGCGTAGTGCCGGCTTCGTCGGTAACGATGCTTCGCTCGTGACCCAACAGCACATTAAGCAGCGACGACTTGCCTACATTGGGCCGGCCCAGTATGGCGATGCGGGGAATTCCTGCATCCGGATCTTCGACTCCCTGCGTAGGAAATATCTTCACGAGCTCATCGAGGAGCTCGCCGGTGCCGCTTCCGTTCTCGGCAGACATGGAGTACACTTCACCCATTCCAAGGCCATAAAACTCCGAAGCAAGGATGGTCTTGTCGGGCGTGTCGGCCTTGTTGGCTGCTATAAATACCGGCTTCTTCGAACGGCGGATGATGTTGGCGAATTCTTTGTCGTAGCCCGTGAGGCCGTCTCTGCAGTCGACCATGAAAATGACGGCGGCACATTCTTCGATCGCGAGCTCGACCTGGCGGCGGATCTGGGACTCGAATTTATCGTCGGAACCGGTGACGTAGCCGCCTGTGTCGATAACGGTGAAATAATGCCCAATCCATTCGGCATAGCCGTAGTGACGGTCACGGGTAACACCGGGCATGTCGTCCATGATGGCCTGCCTTTCCTCGATCAGCCTGTTGAAAAATGTTGATTTACCGACGTTAGGACGTCCTACGATTGCAACGATATTTGCCATTTCAGGGGCAAAGGTAATCACTAATCGCTATTTGGCGTTCAGTGTTCTACATTCGATGTTCCATGAACCGCATAATTCGGGTCTACTGCAAATAACCAAACTGCTTCAGTCTTTGCTTATGCTTCCTCCAGTTCTCGGCCACTTTTACGCGTGTCTCTAAAAAGACCTTCCGGTTGAAGAAGGTTTCGAGGTCTATGCGGGCTTCGGTACCGACCTTCTTGAGTGAGGAGCCGGCCTTACCGATCACGATACCTTTTTGCGAATCCCGCTCTACGAAAATGGTTGCTGATATACGAACGATCTTCTCCTCCTCCTTGAAGCTTTCGATGGAGACTTCGCAGCTGTAAGGTATCTCCTGTTCGTAATTGAGGAAGATCTTTTCCCGTATGATCTCGGCTGCGAAAAAACGTTCGTAGCGGTCGGTGAGTGTATCTTTTGGAAAATAGCCCGGATGTTCGGGCAGATGTTTTTTTACCAGGTCCAGTATCTTCGAAACGTTCTCTCCTGACTTCGCGGAGACGGCGATAATCTCCGTTGCTTTGAACTGCTCCTTCCAGTACGTGATCTTATCCTCCACCTTCGATCCTTTGCCGAGGTCGGCTTTGTTGATCACGAGAATGATCGGCGTTTTTATCGTGCTGAAACGACTCAGTATTTGCTGATCGAATTTTTCACCCAGCTCGACGACCAATAGAATAACGTCGGCGTCTTCGAGAGACACCTGCACATAGCTCATCATTGCCTGCTGCAGATCGTACTTGGGCTCGAGTATACCCGGAGTGTCGGAGTAAACGATCTGGAAATCCTCCCCGTTCAGAATTCCCATGATGCGATGACGCGTGGTCTGGGCCTTGGCGGTAATGATCGACAGGTTCTCGCCGACCAGCTTATTCATGAGGGTCGACTTACCGACGTTGGGTTTGCCTACGATGCTTACAAAACCTGATAGATGCGTCATTCAGGTACAAATTTAGCCAAAACGGTGGGCCTGGCTTGTACCATGTCAACAATCAGCTAACACTAGCGTCAGGGGGCATTCATCCGCACGTTCAGGGCTACAATACTTTTCTACAGAGTGTCATTGCACGCCTTGTGGGTGCAATCCCGAGGAAGGCAACATGCACCTTGATTTCTTCGGGATTGCCCGGACTTCGCCGTGCAATGACACTCCGTCGGGAAGGGGAATGCCACCGAACATTCAGGGCATCACTGACGCTTAGATTTCACTGAGTATCTGACGGCAACAAAATATAACCCAGAGCCTTGACAATTCGACCAACACTGAGTAATGAAATTTCCTTACTCGCTCCTCAGCGTATCCACCGGGTTTCTCCTTGCCGCCCTCACCGATTCAAAGCTGATCGTCAGCCAGGCTATCGCGAAAGCGATGACCCCCGATAAGACAAAGATGCCGACACCCGGGGTGATCCTGTATGCAAACGCTTCGAGCCACCGCTGGGAGAAATAGAAGCCCAACGGAACGGAAAGAACAAACGATATCGCGAGAAGCTTGACATAATCCTTCGAGAGCATTCCCACAATACCGGGTATCGTCGCCCCGACAACTTTCCGGATACCGATCTCCTTTGTTCTGCGCTCGGCGATGTAAACCGAAAGCCCATAGAGTCCCAGGCACGAGATGATCAATGCGATCATGGTACATATCGCCAGCATCGTGGATGTCCTTCGTTCGGCGGCGTATTGATTTTTCAGGTTCTCGTTCACGAAAATGCTCTCGAACGGAGCAGTGTTTATCCAGGTGTCCCAGATGCCTTTCATCTTCCCGGAAATTTCCGGCCAGTTGTTCATGCTCACCGATGCTGCCATGTACGGAAAGTACCTTCGTGTTCCCGACAGAAGGAACATCATGGGGCGGATCTCCCGGTGAAGCGAGAACTGGTGAAAGTCTTTCACAACGCCGATCACTGTGAAAGGAACCCGTTCATCTTCCGGTTGAAAATATACCGTCGCGCCCACAGCCTCCGAAAGAGGAATGTCCAACGCCTTGAGACTCGACTCATTTAAAATAACTTTTGTACGACTCAGCGTGTCGCCCGGAACATTGTCCTGCCCTACGATAAAATCACGGCCGGCGATCAGGGGAATTTCCATCACGTTGAAGTAATCGGCATCGATGCGCAGTATGTCGTGCGCGGTAGCGCGCTCGGAGGTCCAACCCTCCTTGAATATCAGCCAGTCGGTCGACAGCGGAGTGGATGGAACGCTGGTTGTCGCCGACACCATCTCTACGCCCTTGATGTTCATGAACATGTTCTTCAACTCGGAGTATTGTGCCGACGCCTGCGCGGTGCGCATCGGGATCATCACCAGCGCATTGGCATCAAAGCCCAATGTCTTTGACTGAATGAACGAAAGCTGCTGACGGATAATGATGATGCCCGAGATCAAAGTGATGGTTATCATGAACTGGAAAACGATCAGCCCCTTGCGAAGCCATTGCGACCCGGTGGAGCCCGCCTTTCCTTTCATGACCTGCGTGGGCCGCATGCCCGACAGAACAAATGCCGGATAACTTCCCGCGAGTAACGCCGTCGCCGCCGCGATCAGCAAACCAGCCCCGATGATGAAGGGAAGATTCCGCGAGGTGAACGCCAGCGATTTTTCCATGATGGAATTAAAAGTGGGCAACGCGATCACTACCATCACCGCGGCTACCACAAGAGCAAAGAAGACGATCACGATCGATTCCCCGAGAAACTGACGGACCAGGTGCGCCCGTTGTGCTCCCATCGATTTACGTATTCCCACCTCGCTCGCGCGTTGCGCCGACTTTGCCGTGGTGAGGTTCATGAAATTGATACACGCAAGAACGAGGATCATAATACCGATCGTTGCGATCATGTACACATACAGAATACTGTTGCCGGCATCTTCCTGGTCCCTCATTTTCGAATGCAGCCGGATCTCGTCGAGCGGCTGAAGCGTCAATATCTTCTTTCTTCCAAACTGGCGAAGCGCTTCACCGGCATGTGCTTCCAGGATCGGCGCGATCTTTTCTTCGACTGATTTATATGTGAGGGGATCGCGAAGCTTGACATAACTTCCTACCACGTTGTTGTTTGCCCATGTGGTTTCACCAAGCACCCATCTCCCCCAACCCTCGCTGTTCATACTCATGAAGATATCGGCATCGATATGCGAAGGCAGCTCGGGTTTGGCGACGACACCCGTTACCCGGAAAGTATCCGAAGTCGTTCCGCTATTGATGATCAGCAATTCGTCCAGTGCGCTCCGGTTTCCGAATATCGTTTTTGAAAGCTCTTGAGAGATCAGTGCAGCTGCCGGTGCGTCGAGCGCTGTCGCGGGATCGCCCTCAGTGAGTGCATAGGGAAAGACATCAAGAAAGGTAGAGTCGACCAGGAACGCTCTCTTCTCGAAAAAAGACCGGTCTTCGTGCAACACTATGTTGATCTCGGTCTCAAGTGGGGCCATGACGCGTGTGTACGATTCCACTTCCGGTAAAACGTCCGCGAGACCAGGAGCGATTGGCGGTGACGTATACGGCGATGTTTCCGCATTGCCGTCCGCGATAAAAGTGGTGTTGATGCGAAAAATCTTTTCGTATTCCGGGAAGCCTTTTTCGAAGCTCGTTTCATCCTGGATGTAGAGAGAGATCAGGATACAACATGCAATGCCGGTAGATAAACCCAGGACATTGATCAGTGAGAAGACCTTGTTCTTCAGAACCACTCTGAAAGCGATCAGCACGTAGTTTTTAAACATAGGAAGGCAGTTTGGTTGAGGTCAGAAACTCCACGGCCACGAAATGGTTACTGAAAGGGAGTGAAATTATTCGAATTCACCGGCGGCAATTTCCCGCAAAATGATCCCTGGTTGCTGCCTGTAAACATAACGGCTGCAAAGCTACAGAGAATCCTACTGTATCTCCTCAAACGTATTCCCTTGGCTGAGATCACCTGTGTCGAACCCCTTCTTAAACCAATACATCCTTTGTTTCGACGTACCATGTGTAAATGCATCGGGAACGACATACCCTTGTGACTGCCGTTGCAGACGATCGTCGCCTATGGCATTCGCTGCATTCAAAGCTTCTTCGATGTCGCCCGGTTCCAGAATGTTCTTCATCTCCTGCGCGTGATGAGCCCACACGCCCGCATAGAAGTCGGCCTGCAGCTCGAGCTTCACCGACAGTGCATTCATTTGCTTTTCGTTGATGCGCCCGCGTTGTGCATCGAGCTTGCCGGTAGTGCCCATGAGATTCTGGATATGATGCCCGACCTCGTGTGCAACGACATATGCCATCGCGAAATCTCCCGGTGCGCCGAAGCGGCTTTGCAGGTCGTCGTAAAATGAAAGATCGATATAGACTTTGGAGTCAGTAGGGCAGTAGAACGGCCCTGTCGCGGCGCTGGCGTAGCCGCAACCCGAATCAGTGCTGTTGGTAAACAAAACCAGGCCGGGTTCGGTGTAATTGCCGCCTTGTGCCTCGATCAGCTGATGCCATACGTCTTCAGTGTCTTTAAGAACGACGGATACGAATTGAGCTTTTTCGTTTTCCTCCCCGGTAGGCGTGTATGATTGTTGATCGGAAACTCCGTTGTCGACGTTGAGGTCGTCGGGTGAGAAATTGCCGTCACCGAAGAACATAGTGAGGAGTAAAATAACCAGTCCGCCGAGTCCGCCGCCTATGGCGACGCGACCACCCATTCCGCGCCGGTCTTCTACGTTACCGCTTCCTTGCCTGCCAGACCATTTCATAGTTATGTGATTTCCGACGGGATATCGAAATCTATGCCAATATCAATACTGAGTACGATGTACGATGTAGTCTAACGAATGGCCGACAGCCAAAAATCGTAAATCGTAAATCGTAAATCGTACATTCCTAAAGCGGTGGATCTCAGAGTACAGTGGAAAGTATTTGGACTGGGGGCCGATGCGAACCTGAATATTCATTCCCCGTACTTTGGATTTAAGGTGTTTACAAGGATTCGCATTAAGAAGGAGGTTACGACGGACTTTGATCATTAAGGAATAATCCGTCTTTCGCGTGCGACTTTCAACAGCATCTGGACGCTGTTGGCGTTGAGCTTCTTGCAAAGATTTTTTCGGTGCGTTTCGACAGTCAGCGGGCTGAGGAACAACTTTTCGGCAATGTCGGGGCCCTTCAAACCATCGGCGAGCAACAACAGTATCTCTTTTTCACGACGGGTCAGCAGCGGTCCTTCCTCTGTCGCCGCTTTCTGGTTGTGGAATTGAGCGAGGATCGATTCGTTGGCTGCATCGCTGAGGAAGATCTTGCCTTTTAGTACCGTCTGCATTGCCCGGATGAGCTCCGAACGTTCCATATTTTTAAGAAGGTAACCATTGCCTCCCCGTTGCAGGAGGCTGCTGATCATACCGGCCTCATTGAACGAGGTCAATCCGATGATCTTGGATTTCTTGTTGGTGGTTCGGATCTCCTGGCATAGCTGTAGTCCATCTTTGTCGGGAAGAGAGATATCGAGAAGAATAATGTCCGGTGTGTTTTCTTCCAGGAATGACAATGCTTCTGCTGCGTTTCGGGCAGTGCCCACAATCCGGAAACCAGGTTCGTCCTTCAGCATCGTCTTGATGCCGTCGAGGACAATAGGATGATCGTCGATTACAAGGATATCGGTTGCCGCTGCGGTCACAACGGGTAAGTTACGTCATTGCCCTTCATTGATCAGAAAGTCCATCATGACGGTAGTTCCTACATTTTTCTGCGAGTCGATGGTCATACTGCCCTTCAGGTAGTCGACCCGGTTTTTAACAGTGGCAATACCGGCGTGCGTTTGAGCTTCCGCATCGGCTGTGTTGAAACCCTGCCCGTTATCTTCCACGATGAGACTCAACCTCGACTGGTCGCGCACACACTGGATGATGACCTCCGTGGCGTTTGCATGTTTAATGATATTGTTCAAAAGTTCCTGGACGATCCGAAACAGCATGATCTCGGTGGTGCTGCTGAGTCGTCCGTTCATTCCATGCACTTCAAGTGAAACGGTCAGCAGTTTTGCCGAACTGATGCTGTCGCAAAGATCTTTGAGCGCGTTGACTAGCCCAAGCTTCATCAGAACCTCCGGCATCATGTTGTGGGCAATACGTCGTACTTCCACCGATGCGGTATCGATGATCGAATATCCTTTTTGGAAGAGCTCGTCTTTGCCGAGGTGAGGATTGTTGTGCTGCAGTGTGCTGAAATACATCTTCACGGTTGAAAACAAGCCGCCCAATCCGTCATGAAGGTCTTTGGCGATCCGTGTCCGTTCTGTTTCCTGGCCGTTGATCATACTCTGAAGCGATACCACTTGCTGCTGCCGTTCGAGGAACCTTATTTGTTCCTGCTGAAGGGTCTGCTCTTTTTCAGCGATCGCGCGCCGTTGTTTGCTGTTGCGATATGAGAGTGCAAGAATAATGATGATGGCTACCGATAAAACGGACCCACCGATCAGCATGCGGTTCTTCTTCACCACATCGAGCTCGCGGACGACACTGGCCGACGTGAGTGCGGCAATTTCCCTTTGGCGTTTTTGATGCTGATAACGGTTCTCCAATGCAACAGTCGTTTGCTGGGTCTCCTGGTTAGTGGCGCTGTCGGCGTACATTTTGTAGAGCTCCGAATACTCCAGCGCCTTTCTGAAATCGTTCCGGCCCGACATGACCTGACTAAGGGTGTTGTAAGTGCCCGCCACTACTTTTAATTGACTGAGGCGGCGGCCTATCGTATTACCTTCCAGTGCAAATTTTTCCGCGAGCGCGGGGTTGCCTTGCTTCATGTGAAGGATGGCTAGGTTTTCAGCCGCTTCAGCCCTGAAATAATCGTTGCCTGAGCGCGTACTCAATTCGTATGCCTCTTGAAAGGCTGCGAGTGCCTGGGGAATGTCGTTGATTGTTTGGTAGTAAATACCCTTGTTGCTTGCGACCAGCCCGCTTACTGCAATGTTGTTGAGAGCCTTATTTCCGTCGACGGCCGAGTCGAGGTAAGGGCGCGCCTTCGACAGATCGCCGAGCTTGACGTATGCATCAAAAATATCCAGGTGGATCAATACACGATATCGTCCCTCGTGGGGATAGCCTTTCAGCAACAGTGCCTTTTGCTCATACTCGATACCTTTTTCAATTTGCTTTTCAGCAATCAGATTATGACCGATGTTTCCATATGTCTGCGGCAGCATGTTCCTCACAGATGCCGATCGTGACGCTTCGATCAATTCGGCCGCCTTCATTAAAGCTTCTACCGCCGTGGCATAGTCAGACCTGTAGTTGCTGAGAAGTGCGCGGGTATTGTAGGCGCCGATGCGAATTGAAGTGTCGTTCAATTGTGGCATGAGCTCATCGATACGATCGAGATGAGCGTTCGCGCTGTCGTACTCTAAAAGCTGAGTGTACACCAGGCTGAGGTTGTGATGTGACTTAGCGATGTTTTTGATATCGTTCAACTGAATCGCCATCGGAAGAGCTTTCTTCGAATAGACCAGCGTGGAGTCGTACTCGCCCTTCTCAAAATAAAACCGTTGTAGATTAACCAGCGCGTTGAAGCTTACCGTGTCGTGAGGCAAACGGTTGGCGATAGCCAGGAGACTGTCGCGACGCCCATTTCCGGCTTGCCCCGAAGCAGGTAGGTACAAGCTGCAAAAGAACAAACACAGGGCGAGAGGGATTACCCGGAAAACCTTCATCTCACCCAAAATACGATTCCACCCGATCAGTTTTTCTACCTGAATCGGTGTATTTTTTCGATATCAGAATCATGGCTTTCAGGTATTGAGCCCACTTGGGCCATTACCTATTTTCAACCAGGAAAACTCCTGTCATAAAATACCTGACACCATGAAAAAAATAATGATCCTGGCGATGACCTTGTGTGCTGCGTTGGTTGCAACGGCCACGGTTCGAACTGTAAGCAGCAACCCGGCGACACTTGGTCAATTCAACACGATCCAGGCCGCGATCGATGCCAGCAATTCAGGCGATACCGTCTATGTGTACGGAAGCCCGAACAACTATCCCTCCTTTACCATTGCCGACAAGGTGATCACCGTGATCGGTCCAGGCTGGGCGCCTGATAAAAATTTGCCGCTTCTGGCGGTGGTAGAGGGTGCGTCGATACGCAACAGTCCTGCGGGCGGCTCACCCGACGGATCGGAGCTTCATGGACTTCTTTTCACGACGACGGTGATCGTATCCAGAAATGCCGTGGGTGGTGACTTCGGCACTAACAATATCCGGCTTGTACGATGCCAATTCAATGGCGTCGTTCAGTGGGACCTGAGCTCGAGTGGCTTTCTTATTGAGGGATGTATTTTTTTAAACTCAATAAATTTTAGCGGCTCAAGCACTTATCAAAATTTTCTCTTTCAAAACAACATGTTCTTCCTTTCGGTGTGCTGCGTTAGCTCACAAGTCAATTCTCTTGTCAATAGCGTCAATGTCCGTTTTGATCACAACCTCTTTTCCAGCAGCAACAATTCGGGTGGTGCGACGGCGTCCGGGTTTGGCGGTAATAGCAGGTTTTTAACATTTACGAATAATGTCTTCAACCAGGTGAATGTCGGGGGTAACGTCAGCTTCAGCTCTTTCAACAACAACATCACGAACAATATCACTCTCAATTCATTGAATGCTGCGGAAAATGGCACACCGTGGGCGGTGAACTCCAATGTGGACAGTGGAGGTAATGTTGCAAACCAGAGTCCCCTGCTTTCTGCGCAAACATCTGTCAATGGCGGAAATGCAAATCCCCTACTGGATTTTACGATTGCATCCGGACCGGCGAATAACTCGGGCAGTGACGGGAAAGACATGGGCCTGTTGTTCGACGTATCCGGCAGTCTCAACTGGACCAATAGCCGGAACGGTCGCGTGCCACGCATCTTCAGTATGAACATAACGACTCCGTCTGTCGCACCCGGGGGAACACTTTCTGTTACGGTCGACGCACGCAAGAGCAACTGAGTATCTGCATGGCGCGTGGATCGAAGTTGATTGTCTTCATTCTGGTCATTGCGCTTTCGGCGGTGACCCGAGCCTACGCGCAGAACCTTGCGAAGGCGGAATATTTTTTTGATACCGATCCCGGTCAGGGAAACGGCACCAACCTTCCGGTAACCCCAGGGACCAGTCTCAATTTTACATCGAACATTTCTGTTGCCGCGCTTCCTGCAGGTTTTCATATACTCGGCCTTCGTGTCAAACAGAACGGAGGTATCTGGAGCTTGTTCGAAGCAAGAGGGTTCTACATCTCTACCGCTTCACCGAATACGACGAACATTTCAAAAGCGGAGTATTTTATAGACACGGATCCAGGACAGGGAAACGGTACGCCGATCACGGTGTCTACAGGCACCAACGTCAATTTCGCTTTCAGTGTGCCGACCACAAGCCTCTCCGCCGGATTTCATTTTCTCTCTGTTCGGGTACGCGATATTTCCGGGCACTGGAGTTTATTCGAGGCAAGAGGGTTCTTCATCACTACGTCAACCACCAATGTAACCAACATCGCTGCCGCGGAATATTTTTATGACGCAGATCCCGGCAACGGCAGCGGCATACCTATTTCAGTTACACCAGGGCCCACGGTTAATTTCACAGTACCTCTTCCCGTCGGGGGGCTCACGCCCGGTTTTCATTTTCTCGGCGTCCGCGTAAAAGCGTTGGGTGGAAGGTGGGGCATCTTCGAGGGACGTGGATTTTATGTTTCAGGATCTACCAGCAATGCAGCTGCCATTGCCGGCGCCGAATATTTCTTCGACACCGATCCGGGATCCGGCAACGGCACGTCATTGACAATCCCGTCAGGTGATGTCTCCAACTTCAATGTCAATCTTCCGATCGCAGGCCTTACCCCAGGCTTCCATTTTCTGACGATCAGGGTCAAGGATTCTGCGGGCAGATGGGGACAGTTCGAAAGCCGTGGGTTTTATGTTTATCCCGGTGGCCTGGCTGCCGGTGATATCGACGCGGCCGAATATTTTATCGACACGGATCCCGGGCAGGGACTCGCATTACCGACAACCGTCACCACACCGGGGCTGAACATCAACCAGGTGTTCCCGCTACTGATCTCCGGCATACCCGCAGGACTTCACAAGCTCGGCTTCCGCGTTCGCGATTCCGAAGGTGTTTGGAGCGAGCCAAAGATCTCGGACATAACCGTATTGAATTGCACACCACCTCCGTCGCCCGTCGCAGTATCATCCAGCCGTTGCAATGCCGGTACCGTGAAGCTCACGGCGGCGGGCGCTCTTTCGGGCCATGAATATAAATGGTATACCGAAGAATTCGTTGGGTCACCCATATTCACCGGGTCAGAGCTCACGACACCCGTTCTTTCTGTAACCACAGATTACTACGTCAGCATTTACGATCCCGCCACGACGTGCGAAAGCGCGAGGGTTAAAGCAACGGCCACCGTGCTTATCATCGCAAAACCCGTTATCAACGCTTCGGGAACAGTGACGTTGTGCGAAGGAACAAGCTTTCTGCTTTCAGCGCCGGATGGTTTCGCCAGCTACAAATGGTCGGATGGATCGTTGACGCAACAAGTGCTTGTTACAGAAAGCGGAAAATATTCCGTTATCATCAACAACGGTACCTGTGAGCTGCCCGTGTCGGATGAGGTCACATTCAACTTCCTCACCAGACCCGGGACGCCAACGATAACGGTTACGGGCACGACTAACATCTGCAATAGCGGAAGTGTGACCCTTCAAGGACCAACCGGCGCCGACTCGTATGCGTGGTCGAATGGTGCAACAACCGAGTCGATCACGGTGAGCGCAACCGGCAGCTATCAATTGACGGTGGGCAATGTTGCCGGATGCAAGAGCGCATCATCGGTGGCTGTATCCATCAACGTGTACTCCACACCCGCTACGCCGGTGATCGCCGTAACCGGGTTGACTGCGCTTTGCACCAACGGGTTCATAGTATTGTCGGCTCCTTCGGGCTTTGCACATTACGAATGGTCGGGTGGAGAAACAACACAGACCATTATCGTTAAAAATGCAGGAACCTATTCTGTTAAAGTTGCGGATGGCCCGGGTTGTTTCAGTGCGTTGTCGGCTGCGGTGAGTGTAACCCAGACCGGCCAACCTTGCACATCTGGCCCCGGCGGGCCGGTCAATCCCGACAACATTCCCCCCGAGATCGAACATGCTGCAATAACAACCGCCGTTCGCGGGAAGGCCACACTCGATCTGATCCCATTGATCTCGGACCACAACGGAGCAGACGATATCGTGTTGACCAGTCTCAAGATCACAGGGCCACCGTCAAGCGGAGCGAAAGCCGATATTGATGGTGCCGGTATACTAACCCTTGATTATAGTCAAACCGGTTTTTCAGGATCTGAATTTCTTACCATCCAGGTATGTGATGTTTCCGCCAGTTGCACGCAGGAGGACATCGATATTAACGTAGCCGGCGACATTACACCTTTCAACGCGCTGTCTCCCAATGGCGATGGGAAGAACGAATCGCTGTACCTGGAGTTCATCGAGATCATCCCCGATACCAAAACCAATAAGGTGACGATCTTCAACAGGTGGGGAAGCCCGGTGTTTGAGATCGCCGACTACAATAACAACGACCGTGTATTTAAAGGCATGGATCAAAGCGGGAAAGAGTTGCCCAACGGCACCTATTTCTATCGCGTTGAATTTGAGAGCGGCAAGAAAACCAAAGACGGATTTATAACCCTGCGACGATGAGAAGACATGAGCTTTTAATATCGGTTCTTCGCGCATTCCTCCTGTCGCTGCCGCTGAGTGTCTCGGCGCAACAGGATCCGATCTATGCGCTATACTTCAACAACCCGCTCACTATCAATCCGGCATATGCGGGAGCCAATAGCATGCTGAACGCGACCGTACAATACAGAACTCAATGGGCCGGTATCGACTCCAAGCCCTCGACGATCAATTTCAACAGTCACATGTCGGTGCTGAACAACAAAGGAGGCGTGGGACTCATGGTGCTACAGGATCGTATCGGAGAAACGAAGAGTACCGAGGTCAGCACGATGTACGCCTACAAGATCAAGCTCAACTGGGCTACGATGTCTTTTGGTATGCAGGCCGGTTTTACCCGGTACACGTCCGATCCGGCGCTACTGACAATTCGCGATAGTGGCGATCCTTCCTTTAATCCCATTCGGGCTACGAATTTCAATGTAGGATCAGGACTCCTCTTCAAAGGAGAGCAATGGGTGGCGGGGATTTCCGCGCCACGAATGCTTCCCGCGAGTGTTACTCAGTCCGGTACTACGATCAATCTGTATGACCAGAATTACTACCTCTTCGGATCCTATGGCTTTTTTGTTTCTGAAAAATTCAGAATACGGCCATCGGTATTGCTGAGAGCAGCGAAAGGACTGCCGTTGTCGGCGGACATAAACGCGAGCGTCGTGATCCAGGAAAATTATTCTGCCGGTCTGCTTACAAGAGGTTTCAAGACTTATGGCTTCCAGTTCGTTGCAGTGATCAATGATCTGAAGCTGGGATATGTGCTGGAGCTGCCGGGGTCGTCGGCATCCAGTCTTCATTTTACGAGTCACGAGTTTATGCTGTCGCTCTCGATGGGTGTGATGAGATATCACGACAGGGTCAACAAACTCTAAGAAGCTCTGAAAAAAACTAAGACTTTTTCCTATTTCCAATCCAGAAAACCCGATCCAACACCCGCTACCGCATTTTCACACGGCAGACTCGCCTCCCTCCCACCCGTTTATCCCTACCTTCCGCACCCTCATTTTTGAGGTGAGCTAACCGGAAGTTTTAGTGGCAGGATTTCCTTTCATTGGTCAGCACGACCAGCTGGATTGCGGACCCACATGTCTCAAAATGATAGCGAA
Source organism: Cyclobacteriaceae bacterium (assembly GCA_035318625.1). Lineage (GTDB taxonomy): Bacteria > Bacteroidota > Bacteroidia > Cytophagales > Cyclobacteriaceae > ELB16-189. The sequence continues at coordinate 679,893 of DATHEL010000004.1, read as the reverse complement.
ACATTTTGGGAAAGAATACAGCATTCAACGACTTCGTGCATTGTGTGGGATGACACGAAACGGTGTGACCATGCTCGATCTGAGCGAGGCTGCCGAGAAAATCGGGTTTCGTGCTCATGGCGCCAAAATAACGCCCGATCAAATTCATGAGGTCGAGCTGCCATGCATACTTCATTGGCGCAAAAATCATTTCGTCGTCCTTTATAAAATTGCAAACGGCAAGTATCATATAGCCGACCCTGCCTTTAACAAGCAAGCGCTGAAAGAACGCGACTTCATGGTCAACTGGATGGGCTCGGGCGAAGTGGACGATGGCATTGTGCTCCTCCTGGGCGTCACGCCGAAATTTCACGAGCTGGCGGAAGACAAGAAGAGCGACGAGAAGGCCGCAAGTGGATGGCGTTTCACAATTCGGTACCTGCTGGCATACAAGCAGCTGTTGATCCAGCTCGCGATGGCGTTCGCAGTCGGAACACTTCTCCAGCTCATCACCCCGTTGTTCACACAATCGATCGTCGACCTCGGTGTGCGAAGCAAGAACCTGAATTTCATTCAACTCATTTTGATCGCACAGATCGTCTTGATACTCGGAAGCTCGTCCGTCGACTTTATCCGCGCCTGGATCATGTTGCACATCAGCGCACGCATGAACATCTCGATCCTCACCGACCTCCTTGTAAAACTGATGAAGCTGCCTATGAGCTTCTTCGACACGAAAACACCGGGTGACATCATTCAACGGGTAGCCGACGAAAAACGGATCGAGACGTTCCTGACAAGCTCGACACTCAGTACGGCATTCTCCATGGTCAGCTTCATCGGCCTCTCGATCATGCTGGCGCTGTACGACATCCGGATATTCGCGGTCTTCGCCTTCTCAACGGTATTGTATTTTACGTGGATCTCAGTATTCCTGAAGAGACGCAAGGAGCTCGACTACCGTCAGTTTTCAAGCCAAAGCCGCAATCACGATAACCTGATCGAGATGATCACCGGTATGCACGAGATCAAGCTCAACAACGCGGAAACCAGAAAACGATGGAGTTGGGAGCGAGTCCAGGCAAAACTGTTCAAAACATACATCAGCTCCCTGGCGCTCACGCAATACCAGCAGATCGGCGCTGTATTGATCAACCAGGGAAAAAATGTGGTGATCACATTTCTGGCTGCGAAAGCAGTGATCGACGACGAGCTCACGCTGGGCGCTATGATGGCCATCCAGTTCATCATCGGTCAGTTGAACAGCCCCGTCGATCAATTCCTGTCGTTCACCCGAAGCTACCAGGATGCGAAGATCAGCATCGAACGGATCAATGAGATCCATAACCTCGACGATGAAGAGCCGGTGGACAAAGCACTGATCGACCAATTGCCGCCCGACAGGACGATCACGATGACGAACATCAATTTCAGATACCCCGGAGCCGGCAATGCTCCTGTGCTGAAAGATCTGAGCCTGACGATACCGGGCGGAAAAACAACTGCTATCGTTGGAATGAGTGGTAGCGGGAAAACAACCCTGATAAAGTTGCTGCTCCGGTTTTACCAACCTGAATCGGGGTCTTTAAAGGTTGGCGGGACCGAGCTCGACAGTGTTCGCTTCAGGCTGTGGCGTTCGCAGTCGAGCGCCGTTATGCAGGATGGATATTTGTTTACTGATACCATTGCTAACAATATCGCGTTCGGAGACGGCGAAGTCGATGACGTTAAACTTGCTGCCTGCGTGAAAATGGCAAACCTCGACGATCTCATCTCCAATTTACATTATGGAATGAATACAGTGATCAACGCCGGGGCGAGCGTGAGCCAGGGTCAGAAACAACGAATACTTATTGCAAGGGCGCTGTATAAAAATCCTGAATATCTTTTTCTCGACGAAGCGACAAACGCGCTCGATGCCAATAATGAACGGGTGATCGTCGAAAACCTGAAAACATTCTTTGAGAATAAAACAGTAGTTGTCGTAGCCCATCGCCTGAGCACGGTAAAAAATGCGGACAACATCATTGTCCTTTCACGGGGAGAGATCACCGAACAGGGCAGCCACGATCAATTGATCGCAAAAAAAGGAGAATACTATAACCTGATCCGGAACCAGCTGGAATTGGGTATGTAAAATGAGTCAACTGAAGAAACATAGCGACGAGATCGAAGAGATCATCACGGCGCCGCCACGCTGGATCACGCGGTGGGGCGTAACTCTCGTGATCTTTCTTTTGATCGTGATCGCCGGTTTCACGGTCATCATCCGGTACCCTGATATCATACGGATACCCGTTACGATCCGTCCGGAAACCCAGGTTATTGTCAGTGCTAATGCAGCTGGCGTGATCTCAAAGGTCTCAGCAGTCGACGAACAGGTCGTTAAAAAAGGCGACACGCTATTCACGACATCATCCGGGGCCGCCACTCACTACATCCTAAGTCCAGTAGCTGGAACGGTTCGCTTGCTTGGTTTCCCGGACGGCGGACAATCAGTTAGCGAAGGGCAATCATTATTAGCGATCAGAGATGCAGGCGCCAAGGCCTGGTACGCCGAGCTCCGCGGCGATCGCGCAGCTATGAAAAACGTCAGGCTAAATCAGCCGGTGACTCTGATCTTAGCGTCGGGCACAGCATTCGGCCAGGTCGAAGCCATCCGGATAGCTGCCGGTGACAGTTCCATGGTGGCGAAGGTGAAGATCACTCAGCTACCGGCCGGCGTCCAGCTAAACGACGACACCCGGGCCGAAGCAGAGATAAGGTTGAATGAACGGTCGGTCTTTGAAAGGCTCACCGGCAAACTTGCCCGGAAGATCAGTATTGAAGAATAAGCTCCTCCTGTTTTAATCTCACTCCCAGCAGCGAAGGAAAACGCGCCTGCGAGGCCTTCACTTCGAGATCGATCTCTGCTTTCATTCTGCGGATGTTCTCAGCAAACTCCGGCGACAACAGCACGCGATTGGTTTTCTCACGAATGTCCGGTTCCGACGCATCGATACGACAGCTCAGACCGATCCGATGGTGAACGATCCTGGCCGCATTCCCGATGGTGTCCGTTTGCTGATGGGCCGGGTTGACGATCCCCAGCATCGGAACCCCTGCATAGATACATTCCTTCACCGAATTCAATCCGCAGTGTGTGATCATCATCGAGCAATAAGGCAACAGAGCTTTTTGTGGAACCCGTTCGAAAACATAAACCCGCTTGCCCTTTGTTTGCTTCCGGAGGAATTCAGAGAATGAAGAATTCCCGGTGGCCACAATGATCTCACAACACGGGTCGTTCATCATCGAATTCACAAACCTGCGAATGAAGCTGACATACAATGGATCGCCGGTCAGCATGGAACCCATTGCAATATAGATCAGCTTTCGAGCCGGTGACAATGAATCGACGATCGTACGAAGCTCCGGGCTAAGGTCGGACTCCGGCGTATTCCAGTAATGAAGGTTGATCTCGCATGCGGCTGGCTTCCTCCAGCGATAATTGAATTTTCCCGACATCAGAACAATCGTAGGCGCATCGACAATATTGTCATAATCAAGCATCGAGCTGAATGCAGTGTACCGGAGGTCAGTTTCCAACCGGGCGACATACCGTGAATGAAAAAAATTACTGCTGTATCGGCCGAACGCAACTGAATCGAAAAATCTCTTCATCTTCTTCCTCAGGAAAACACCCGACCATATCGTGTCACAGATCAGCTTGCTCACGAAGTTATGTTTCGGAACAAATGTTGAATTCAATGGAGGCACATTATCCGACTTTCCGGACGGCAGCTTGGTATTGATGAGAAAAGTCTTCGCCGTCGTATGATGACGATATGCATAATAATGACTGAGATGCTCGTCGATAAAAATGAAGTCGGGATTGATCCGCTGTACGGTGTTGGTATAGACATCCACATCGCGCATGAATTCGCGAAAACGCGATCTCACCTGGCCATTGCCTGTAATCGTGTTGAGCAACGTACCGGCAAACGACCGGATGCCGCGGACCTCGTAGCTCATCATGTACCGGAACAGCTCATACGAGAATCCGTTTGATGTAACGAATTCTTCAGATGAGCCGCCGCCGGTAAAAACAACTTCAAAACCGAGGGACTGCAGTTGCCGCGCGAGCGGAAAGCAGGAGATATAGTGGCTTCGCGCCGGCAACAGGACAAATAATACCTTCATGTCAATGCATTCCCTTGTCTGCTTGGTCGCCTATTGCTGTATCAGCATTGCCGCTTCCTCGATCTCGTATTCCTTCGGGCTCATGAAGCCGTTCACGAAGACGTACGGAGTATGCGGAATATGTGAGCTCTTTGCCCAATCGCAATGAGCATCTGCCTGCGCTTGATACCGGTCCGGATCTTCGACAGGAAAACGCGCCGCGAATGTCTTGTAGTCCTTACCCGAGGTATACCAGGCAGCCATTGCCTCGCCAACGTCGAGACCTTGCTCGTACATGGCAATCATGTGCTTCGAAACGGCCTTACCGTGAGGACTGCAGGCATAAAAGATAACGTGAACCTGCAGGTCAAGCGACGACTCCAGTATCGACTCCAGTTTCTTGTGTACTTGTGAGCATGGTGTGCAGTAAGGATTCGTCACCATGGTGATCACATTTGCCGACTCGGGGTTTCCGATAACCACCGGCCGGAATTGCTCGGGCGGCTGCTCGAGATGAGGTTGCGACTTCAGGAATGCGTTGAATATCTCTTTGTTGTTCTTAAGTTGCACGTAGAGGCGTTTCCACGTCTTCGCCTGCAAAGACTGACTGTAAACAGGTTTCACGAGCAACCAGATGGCGCCGGCGCCGGCAAGAACAGCGAGTGAATTCAGCACCGCGCCGATGGAAGGTGTCGTACCGAAATCAACGATAGCCATGAGAACGCCGAAGTTGATCCAAAGTAGAGCCTGAACGGAAAGACAAAGGATACACCACGCTTTCACAACACGCCATTGATAAATCACGGAGAACACCGTGTAGGGCAAGCTGGCAATGCCTGCCACGGTCAGTATGGTGAAATAAAACGATGAAGCCCCACCGCTCAATAGTACGATTGCGAAGTTCGTGAAGAAGAAAAGTAAGCCGATGTCGGAAGCGCTGACGCCGAAGATCTTCGCCGCCGGAGAGTCCAGCACCTTTTTGCAGTTAAAATTTCCGCCCGCCTGGCAAATACCCGGGCCGTTGGTAGAGTCCGAAACAGTAACGCGGACGAGCACCCAAGCCATGACGAGCCCGGTTAAATTGACACCGAGCAGCGTCAACGGCAGGATGTTGAAGTCGCTCCAGCTGTACAGCGCGGCGGCCACGACCAGCAACCCGAGTGCGGCGACCAATGTCGATTTCCCGGATCTTAATTTTTCGCTTCGCCTTTTTGTTTCAAAGTCTTTTTCGCCCGACTTCTCGTTCGTCTCCGCCAGTAACGCGGTGCCGCGCCAATTACTGAGAAACTCGCCGATGGGTACTTTACGGATACCCGTTTCGTCGATCACTTCGGCCGAGTCGGGAGCAAGTTCACGAACCACAACGAATTGCATTGAGTTGTTGATGGCAATGCCTGCCATGAACGGGGTGCTGAGCTCATGTATGTTTTTAGTGTCGTCGATCTGAAGGGCCGCATTCTCGATACTCCACGCGGTGAGGCAATCGCTTACACTGAGAATACTGGGGTAGTTCGGGTGACGAAGTAATTCATCTTCGATGGTGGTGCCGGTAACCCGGACACCGAGACATTCGATATATCGTTTCGTTGCGAAGACGAGATTGTCTTCGGGTTCATCAAAAAGGGACTTGAGTGACGCCATAGATATTTCTTGTAAGAATGATCATTGAATAGTTTGCATGAAGAAAAGAACAGCGGCAGGATGACCCACCGCTGTTCAATTTTGCCTAGCAGCCTGTTGCGCAACAGCCGCAATGGTCTCCACCATTACACCACCAGGCGCAGTCGTGACCTGATCCATCCGGGAAAGCGTGCAACTGGCCATCCTGACAAACACAGTAAAGAACACCACCCTTGATGCCCTTCATCTGTTCCTTCGTTAATAACGAAGCCGCGAGTTTTCTCAAAGTTTTCTTCATGGCTTATATTGTTTGTTTAACATGTTGAAATTTACATGCACCTCTGACCGGAAATCACGATGGCATTAAACCGTCCAAAACGTAGTCCGTCGAAAACAGCATTAGAAGGTTCATGAAACGTAGTTTATTGCGGCCTCTAAGAAATTTTCTTACGTGAAATTCAGATTGATGCGTAACCCTGGAATTAAGTTGTGAGGCACGCGAATTGGTACTTTTCTACCATTCCTATAGTAAGTTTGTACTACTCCCAAAAAAGTATTCAACACGAACAACGCTGATTTCCCGTTGTACATGTGAGGGTGATAGTGAAATCACGATAGCTCGAACGTTTTGTTTTTATGTAGCTTTTCAATCGACATTAAATCGACATTAAACAGTGATGGACTAAATGAATGTGTATCGGAAACTCGGTGTCTGTATTGTTGGTGAATACACATTGATGAGAAAAGGGATCGCTTTGCTACTCGAGAGCTTTTCGAGAGTCGGGCGGGTATCCCAGGCAACAAATGAACGCGAGTTAATTCGAGCGCTCCGGGGGAACGAAGCGCCCGATCTCGTGTTGATCGACGCCGACATGCAAATCCCGGGGGCGACGTTGCTCGCGGGACATCTCTATCGAGATTTTCCCGAGGTAAAGATTGTCGCCGTCGGGGTATCCGGAAACCCGGACAGCATCGTACACCTGATCGAGTCAGGCGTGCACGGGTGTCTGCTTCGAAGTGCAGACGAGACAGAGATCGAGAAAGCGATCTATTCGGTTGTCGACAACGACTTTTACCAGGACGAAACAGTTTCAAAGATCATCCGGGAGCATGTGGCCTGTAGTAAAGTCGGCCATAATCACGGAAGAACAATGCTCTCGGTCCGCGAGCAGGAAATACTCCAGCTGATCTGCAAAGAATACGACGCCCGGCAGATCGGGGAGATGTTGTATATCAGCGAGAAAACTGTTCACGCACACAGGCTCAACATTCTGAAAAAAACAAAAGTCAAGGGATCTATCGGCCTGATAAAATTCGCCCTCGCTAACGGCTTTCTCACCCTCACCAGCACGAACGAGATACTCATACACTAAATCGGGAATTCGATGTTGTACGTTGTTTCTCCGCATATCGACGATGCTATTCTGAGTATCGGCGGAATAATCGCCGGCCTCAAAGGGAAACAGGATCTCGTGATCAAATATGTGTTCTCGACTTCGAATTGGGTAAACCCGGAGATAACGTTCGTTGCCGGATTGCTGGGAAAGACTGAGCTGGTGACGGAGCAACGGGTGAAAGAAGAAGCGGCGCTGAGTGCGCTTTACGACTACAAGACCGACATGATGGGCTTTCTCGATCTTCCGCTGCGGCAAGGCATTTCGATAGAGAAGACAGCCATCGATGTCCAGAAGAAGCTAGCCGGATCGATCACAAAAAAAGACACCTGCATTTTTCCGATGGGGATAGGTCATCCCGATCATGTGCTTGTAAGCGCCGTGGGGTTCTACCTACGAAAAAAAGGTTTCAGAACTTTATTCTACGAAGACCTCCCCTACGCTTCATCGGCAACCGATGCGGTCATGCACATCGCGACGGGCCAGAAGCTCGAACCGGTCGACTACAAGATCGACCTCGAAGAAAAGCTCCGCGCCATACGGATGTACGAAAGCCAGGTTCCTGAATCCTGGTCTCAGCTGGTGAGCCGCCATTCGACCGGCCATGTGCCGGGTGCAACTATCGAACGTTTGTGGAAGCCCGCCGGAACAAACCGACAGTATGAGCTCACACAGTTAAGATCATAATTATGTTTCAACTGGAGTGGGCGAAGAAAGAAAAGTGGTCGGCGGAAGACAACCCGGATCGTTACAGGAGCAAACTTTCGGTACAAGACGTCAGTCACCTGCTACAACTGCGATGGGAAGAACATTGTGTCGAGTGCGCCGTGCCCGAATGCTATACGTCGTGCTCGTTGTACCAGCGTCGTGACGACGGTCAGTGTGCGCGGTTCGAGTACGGCATTGTTCCCAACCGGAATTTCCGCGGACGATACGACTTCGGCGCCGACATCCGCTTTCGAAAGTGGGGCAAGCTCGAAGCGAACCTGTACAAAGCCTTTCCAATCGGCACAAAAGACAGATTGATGCATTGGTTATGGAAGATCCTTCCCGCATCCATTCAAAGAAAGCTTGAGTACGCGCTGCGGGAAACCTGGTTCGAAGGTGTTATGGATCTGGATTATTTTATCATTGAATGCCATTCACCGTCAACGGAACCAATCGAGCTGATCGTAGAGTGTTTCACATACAACGACGACAGGACGCGAAGACCGTTGTATCGAACGTCCCTCAACGTAGCTCATGGGATCAACCAGTTCAGGATCGCGTTCCGTGAAATGAACATTAAGGACCTGGAGGGATACGTTTATCTCTATCCCCGTGAACAATCGAAGCCGGTGCGTTTGATCTTCACGTGGCTCGACTTCGTGAAGCTGCAACCCATAGCTGTAACGAAGGAAAAGGTTAAGTGCGTTGTATGGGATCTTGACGAGACTCTGTGGTCGGGAATTCTTTCGGACAACGGAGGTATCCGGGTGAAAGAGAACGTGATCGGATTGATCCGCAGTCTCGACGAACGAGGTATCCTGCAGACGATCGCGAGCAAGAACGATCACGATACCGCCTGGGCGAAGATCCGGGAGCTCGATCTCCAGGATTATTTTCTATACCCGCAGATCAACTGGAATCCGAAAAGCGGCAACATAAAAGCGATCGCACAACAATTGAACATCGGAATAAATACGTTTGCGATGATCGACGATTCGGCGTTCGAGCGCGCTGAGATCAAGTCGGCGTTACCGGACGTGCGAGTGTATGCAGACACGGAGCTCGATCAATTACTCAGCTACGCAGAGTTCAACGTACCGACGACAACCACCAGCAGAAAACGACGGTTACTTTACCAGGAGGGAATTCAACGGGAGCGATCCCAGGAAACGCATAACGGAAGTTACGAAGATTTTCTCCGCAGCTGCAAGATGCAGGTGCGGGTGTTCACACCGCAATCGAGCGATGACATTGAACGATGTCATGAGCTGATCCAGAGGAGCAACCAGTTGAACCTTAGCATGCACCGGTACACGAAAGAGGAGTTCGGCCGGTTAATGTTGGATGAGCGGGTGCTGTCGTTGGCTATCAGTTGTCGCGATCGCTTTGGTGATTACGGGATTGTTGGATTTTGTTCGCTGGATCTCAGCGCTGATAACCCGGTGATGAAAGACTTTGTGCTCTCGTGCAGGGCGGCGCAGAAAAAGATCGAGGAGGCTTTCTTCGGAAGCCTGCTGAGCCGTCTGAATGAGACCAAAGAAACTGTGGTCGATGTCGTGTTTCATCCAAACGCGAAGAACACGGCGATGCGCCGTGTCTTCGAGGGACTGGGGTTTATTCGTGAGGGTACGAATGAGACTGAGTATAGATTTCAAATGACGGGAAAGGATTTCAATTCCCTTACCAACATCTTCGAGGTCACCTTTCTTCCGTCGAGCCACACGGATACAAAGTACAGTCCGGGATGTATGACATGATCGCCCGTAAGCGGGATGCGGTTTGTTTCGCGGCACACAACGGGTGAGGAAGCAACCCTTGTGGCCGGTCACATCTGTAACATCGAGGGTGGTATGGAATTCTTTCCACGAAGGCGCGCGACTGGTTTCTTCATTTCTGTTCGATCATACCAACAAGTCGAATAGTGGTCAGGATGTCACGATTATTTCCAATGATTTCAGTTCGACGCTTTCGATGCCAAGTCAAGTGGTTCCTCTAAGTCTTGTAAATGGCCGTCTAAAGGCAACTGGCGCGCAGACTGGTCATTATGTATACAAGAGCATATCCACTGTCGCCGGAAAAACCTATAGTGTCAGCTGCGATGTCGACCTCGCATCGGGCGGGGCATTAACGTTTTATGTACTCGATCAAAATTTAACGCCAATCACTCCGAACATCCTATCCAAAGATGTGACCAGCAACCCGAATATTTTATCAAGAACATTGTTTCCTACAACGCCGGCCGAGTGACGAATCTTATCAAGTCATTTTTACAGGAAACCACGCGATCAGAAATTACTAAGTCATTTCATATTCCGGTTCGAATTAACTTTTCTGAAGCAAAGCACACAACACTATACGAGGCACAAATTCAATATCTCTCAGAGTTGGTTTTGTCCGGATCCGAAGCAATTAGGATCCATGGAACAATCTGCAAAGCGTGTGGATTTGACTTCGAAAAATTATACGGCAGAAGAGGATACAAGTATATCGAGGTGCATCATTTAGTCCCCTTGAGCAAAGTCAAAGGCGGAGTGATCGTTAATCCAACTTATGATATGACCGTCCTATGCTCGAATTGTCATAGAATGATCCATAGGCTTATGCGTGACATATTATCAATGGACCAATTGGTAGAACTTATTCACGAACAGAAATCGAAAACTTAGTTTTGAATTTCAAAGGGCGCTCTTAGTAAATTGTCCTTGATCATTTTAATTGTATCTGGATCAATTCGACCTGCTTTGAAATACGCCTTCCATTCGGAAACTCCGTCATAGGTGCAGTGCCTCAGAAAATTCAAAATACTCTCTGTGCCGTTCAAGTGCTTCCAGTGAGGATGGCTCTTGTTAACAATAACAACCACTGTAGTCCTGCTTTTTGTGGATTCGATTATCACGTAAGGGTCAAATGGCGACATTTCATCAACGACATATAACCATACTTCAATTTCACCTATCTTCGATTTTATTGTCGGTTTGACTCTTTTCATAACCGAACCCTTCACAGTATCGTTTGATTCGTTAATTAGCTTCAAAGAGGGAACCTCGTATGTGGAGATTGCCTCCCGAACTTGATTTGATCGAAGTTCTATTTCTAACTCTGCTATTGCCGCGCTACAATCATCAATTGTAGGTTCCCTTTCGTCGGCCTGATACTTCCGGTAGGATAATGCTAGCTTTCTCAGTGTTGAGCATTGTTCTAAAAGTTTTGATTCTAATTCGTCATATTCGTCGTTCTTATACAAAATCTCATCTTTGGTGTGACTCACATCGAATCCATCCATAAACAATTCACCAACAAGCCGTTGATTCACCAAATCATTTGATCCACCTTCTTGAGCCCCAAAAAGCGTGTCGGGTCTGAAAGAATCTGGCCAACCCACGATCACTCTCTTCGATTGGATGATAGAAAATCCCGCATCTTTCCGACTTCCCTTTTCAAATACCCCAACCCATCCAGTTACTCTCTTCCCGCCAACTGTGAAATTCAAATTTTCTCTCTCTAAGGTGCCGTCTGCTCTTTCTATCAAGCGGGATTCAATAATGGCTTTCCTGTCCCAATTCAACTCCTCGCCCTGCCATAGTAACCTTAACCCTGATTCAATGTCAAATCGATACATCGACATCAAATAGTTACGTATTTTTCCGGAAGTCCGCCCTGCCCTCAAATTTCGATGCAGGTTCCTGATCTCAATAATTGTGTAATGTTCGTTTGGGTCGTTGTTACCAACCTCTGTGTAATGCAGATCTTTATTACCCTTTGCAATAATGGGAACATCTACTGTAATCGTACGCTCAATTGTTTCATTGATCGTTTTGGTCTTCACTGTCCAGTAGTCCCCTAACCAACAAGCTGCAGTCTTCATTCCAAGTCCATACTTATTCCTACCACTCGTATCGACAGGTGGTTTGCCAATTATTACAGCCTGCTCCAGAACGGCCTTAGACATACCAATTGAGTTGTCGGAAATCCTGATAAAGTCACCTTTCGCATCCGAATCTACGTCGATAGATATCGTAATTTTCTTTCCAAGCTTGGCAAGACTCTCATCCAATAGCTTTTTATTGTCTGCGTACGCTTGCGTGGAATTGTCAACAAACTCCGCAAGAGCATACCATTCCTTATATGACAGTCGCTTATATGAATTGATGACCTCAATGCCAAGCTCTATATCCATGCTAGTTGTGTTTTAGGTAAAGCTTAAAACTACTGTCCGAATACAATTGATAAGTATTAACTACTGGCACCTTGTTATTTCCAATTGGCTTCAGATACAATTTTTCCTCGTCCTGGATAACACGCCATTTACTAACTTTGCCAACGAAGTCCACCTCTATTTCCCTACCGTCGATCACCACCGGCAGTGAAGAAGTCTTACTTTTAAATAGGTTCGACCAATCTGTACCTGAAAAAAGATTAAAACTTCTTTTTTGTAGAATTACTTGACCTTTTATGCCAGCAATCAGCCAATCGGGATCGTTGACCCTTAATGTGTTGCCGGGTGATTTTAGAAACTCACAATGCGATTTTTTGTTGCTAAGTATCTTGGGGTAGTCGCCATTAATTCGAAAAGCATGCGAACCGTCTTTGTTTTTGTAAACTTGAAAAACGCAAATCGTCGCGCCGAGTTTCTTTATCTCATCGTTCCAAACTTCGCTTACCTCATCAACCATAACCAAAACCTGTGGTTTGATGTCCCTGACCATTTTTATCAATTCATTAAGCTGCAGAAATTTTGTTTCATCTTTCGAATGCATATACTTAGCTACTTCATAATTGTTATAGTCATAGCTGGTGAAAACTTGGAGTTGTGATTTCACATGCACAAGGTCATCCTCATCGGTCTCCACCTCAATTATCCACCACTCCTTGTAATCACGACTGATAATAGCCAGGTCCGGAGCTTTGCCCTTCTTTACTGATGGGATATTTAAAACTTTCTTAAAAGGTATTGTGACATAGTTCGGAAAGACTGTATCCACATGCGAAAGAATCATCTTTTCGAGTTCAGATTCTGAATAGGAAGAGATGATCTTCAATTCATCAAACCAGGGATCATCAGAAGGGAATAGAAGTCTTGCCATTATCCGATAAAATATTTCGTGCTTTTTTGAACAAACTTGTAATCCAATTTATCCATTTTCCCAATGTCCTTTTTACCCAAAAAGGGATTTATATCTGATAGAAACACGACGCGGTCAGTAGCCGTTGCATTCCCCTTTGTGTCGGCCCAAATTCTAGTGGTTTTGTCGGTGTCGGAAATTGCATCGTTAATGCACCATACATTCTTAAAAAGCTTAGTCTCTCTAACCATTAGAGCAAATTCCCGAGCCAAGGGCACAACGCTTGTGCGGGACTTCGCAACATCGCCTATTATAAATATTGCCACACCGTCTTTCTTCATGAATTTCTTAAGCTGTATAACGACTGCTTTCGAAAAAGCTATCCATTCTTCTAGGTTTAGGTCGTCGTCGAGATTCTTTGAGACCATTTCAGGGTTCTCATTTAGAAACCAAGATCTGATCCAATTTTGCTTCGCATAATTCACGATGCCTAGATAGGGAGGAGATGTTAAAATCAAACTTACCTTCTTATGATACTTTTTTAGCGCGGGAATTTCAGCCAACGATTTTGCATCTGCTTTCACGACTATGCCTTCCTGTCTAAGTCCCGCATGCTTCTTATAAAGTCTATCCGTTTTCTCTTTTAGAATTGCAAAAACATCTCGTGAAAGGCGATTCAATTGATTTGACTGAACAAATTTGCGCACGTAATCTGGCGACATACTAAAGGTGTTAGGCATATCGATTGATAGGTAGCCTGAAGTTCCGTTTTGCCGTTCACTACCGTGCAATATTCCTAATGTTATTCCAATAAGATACTTATCTACAGGCTTCGCGGAATCCAGCAATTTTCGTTTAAGATAACATAGTTGCGCAAGTGTCCTTGGATGAAAAATCAAATGGATTGCATCGGCCTGAGCGTTTGCTTCTGGTTGGTAAAGAGCGGCGTCGTACTTGGATTCTAATAGGTCGATTCGTGCAAAGATCTCATCCTTTGTTAATCTGACATTCTTAGCTTCTGACAAAGCGATGGCAATTGGATTTAGGTCAGAGGCAATCGACCTCCTGTTTAAGACGCGAGCTTCAAGAGCAGTTGTCCCTCTGCCCGAAAATGGATCCATAACGATGTCTCTTTCTTTCGTGAAGGATCGAACTAAATAATTGGCTAATGACGGAGGAAAGGCCCCAAGATACGAGCACATAGAATGCCATGAATCAAAATCTCTAGGGTTTAACTTGGCCCACGGTGTAACAAAACTATCAGCCCTCATCGTCAATCCTCCTTGGTTTCAATACGTACGTAATCAAAAAAATCGGTAATCATACCACAGACTGTTTCGCAAGCATTCTCTAGATCTGCTTTTTTAATTTGTTCAACTTGATCGATCGAAATGACCTTACCATCATCTGATTGGAGTCGGTCTTCAACCTTATTTTTACTAATCATAAATGAGCAAAACCCTACGTGCTCTCTATATCTGTTTTTGACAGATTCAACCGCTTGAGTGCTGTATTGCTGAGCTCGTTCGATCAGTTTAGTTAGCTGCCTATTTGAGTCATTAATGTAGATGTAGACTGTGTCTTGATCATCGGCTACTTCGGCGACTGTATCATAGTTCCAGTTGTGCTCTTTGTAGTACGCATCACTTTCTCCAATTGCAATCACCTCAATGTTGGGCGTTCCTTTGTTTCCGGATTTTTTGGAATCTGTGTCGTCTGGGAAGACAGTTGCAACTACACTTACTGAATCACTCAGAGTCTTTTGGCGTGGGGGCCTTAACTCCAGAGTGATCCTTGCCTTCACGCCATCCTCTATCGTTTCTCTTGCCTTGAAGTAGGCAATGCCATAACCATCGACGACACGTGCGGAGCCTGTATAGCTACCAAAGGAATGAGGCTCAATAACCGCTAGAAACCAATCAGGATTGTTAAATAGATTTGGATGAGCATCGGTCTTAAACTTTATACTAAAAGTCTTTCCAATATAAACCTCTTTCTTTTTTGGAGTAGTTATTTCAATGAATGTTGGCGGATCATTAACCGGGATTGGCGGAAGCTTCTTTGGTTTCACTGTCTCGCCAGTATCTGTTGCTTTAACTCCCTTTCCGCCACTTGCAACTTTTAGGAAAGAATTGATTCTGCTGGCTAATCTCTTCCTCAGTTTATCAAGAACCTCGGTTTCGTCTTTCTTCAAATATCTATCCCTTCGTTCCTTATCAAGTCTCTTCAGTTCATCATCCGCATCAAGTGTGTCAATCGTTGTCCTCCGCAGCTCTTCGAGAATTGAAGTATCTCTAAGCGATTCTCGCGTTGTACTAAATAATTGACGTTTGGATTCATTGTCAAGATGATCACACTCGATTTGAACCACTAAATACTTTTCCAGGAATGGAAGCTTTAAATCGGACTTAATAATGGAATTAGGTAAGTAACCTTGTTTCTGTCCGTTGAAAGTGATCACGATAGGTTGAGAGGGGAGCACATAATTTTTTATGCGGTCCCATGGCTTATCGCCTTCAATAGTAAGTACCCAATAGTAAATAACAACCTTGCCATCCTTAAATGTTAGCGTCGCTTCGCGTGAATACTGCGTTAGCTCTTTTTCATCACCGCCGCCGCGTGTTAATCGGCGGTTATTTCCTAAAACACTCCTATTCTCAATCTTGCCTTTGTTAAGGTCTTTTTGTCTTTCTCCACTGATCGTAAAAGGGAAGATGGGATCAAACATGTTGTGGTGAACGAGATACCACAGTGAAGAGGTTGGTCCCGTCATTTTAGAAGTATATTTACCAAGTTCCATTCCAATGTGTCGTACCAATGTTCCTGGATGAAACTTGTCATCGTCCACATCTAAGGTGAACGGTTGTCCATTCTTTCCGTCAACACAGTACTCGTACCATGGATGTTTGTCAAGATCAACGTTCCCAAGATTTATCCGAACAACGGTAAACGCCACTAACTGTTTCACTCCCTTTTCCTTCAAGCTAGATTTGGAAATTACGATCGTGAAGTTGCTGAAAGATAACGCGGTGGAACCTCCCTGACCGTAGGCTCCCATCAAGTAAAGCTTATCAAGCTTATTTTCTCCATGAAGGCTTAAGATCGTCCGAGAAAATTGTTCAGATTTCAATCCAATTCCCGAGTCGCGAATTTCCATAGTTGGAAAACTCTCTTTCTCGGAATCCTTCAGGGTCACCTTAATTCTCCTTGACAAGTCCTGAACTGATTTATCAGATGCATTCACAATATTTTTCAACTTACCCTGCGGTGTACCGAACCATTGTTCCACAGCAGTTCGCGGATTCTTTATATCCTTTGGCTTTCCTTGCTTGTTCCATTCCATCTCAAGCACGGCATCGATAGCATTCGTTATCCTTTCAGTGAGGCCTGCTGCTGGGTCCGTACCAATATTGATCGTTGCTATATTGTCCTTTTTTCCGCCAACAGGCAGCCATTTTACGTCCTCTGCGTCAATCAATTTCTCAAGAACATCCGTTACCTGCTTAGACGTATTCGCCTTAAGAAGAAGTTCAAAGATTTTTTTCATGTGGTGTTTAATTAGAATTGAAAGCTGATCGTTGCGGATTTGGTGTTCGATGTGTAAGCGGCTTCCAGAATCTTCACCTTCTCTTTAATGGCTTTCATCATCTTAATCACATCTTCATCACTGTATTCGTAATTGTTACGATTGGAGCATTTCGACAATTTATCCAGGCTTTCCAACACCTTATGGACTCGCCTCCCTCCCACACTTAGAAAACGCTCGCGCTTCAAAGTTTGATTTCTCTTACTCATAAATACTGGGCTTCTTACTTATAAGATAATATACGATACTACATAATGTAAAATGTAGTGGCAATTATTCAGCTAAATATTTTATAATTTGTAGATGAATGCTGAGTATTGTGTCGTGGTGCCCGCTGTGTTTTCTTTGATCCGGGAGAAGTACCCTCTTTATTGATGTCGCTTTCTGATATGAAAACTCAATAAATTTTGAAATTGTACTTCCGTTTCCGCCCCGTTTCCGCACACCATTCCCCAAAAATCAAAAACCGCCAGAAAAATCCCTCTCGGGCATTCTGACGGTTCTTCTCGTAGCGGGGGTAAGACTCGAACTTACGACCTTTGGGTTATGAGCCCAACGAGCTACCAACTGCTCCACCCCGCGATGTAAGATTCATTGGAATCGGGCCCGCATGGCCCTTTTTTTGGGAATCGAAGGGGACAAAAGTATGGGCAACCGGGCTAAAAACCAAATCGATCCTGTTTCTTTTCGATCAATTGCATGGCAATAAAAAAGGCGATCAAAATTGATCGCCCTCCAAAAAACTTCGTTTTGCGTGTTACTTAACCGGGATCGGAACCTCAAGATTGTCCCATATCAAAGAAATTCCGTCGGCATTAACGACATACTTCAACCCTTCATTCATGCTGGCAGATTTCTTCGAGGTCACCTTCACTTCCGCTACGTCCTTAGCAGCATCGCGTGTGGTCTCGCCTGCGCGGGTAATACCCCACTGGCCAGTCTGTGAGTTCAGGTAAATCGTCCAGTCTTTTTCACTTGTCGGCATCGCGTAAAGGCTGTATTTGCCTTTCGGCAAAGTCTTACCTCCAACGGTAATGTCCTTGTCGGTTTCAACGATCGTGGCCTCATTGGCGCCAGCTCTCCACACCTTTCCGTATGGAACAAGCTCACCCCAAACCTTCCTTCCTTTAACAGAAGGACTTGAATACTTAACAGTAATGTTTGCACCGCTTGAAAGTTTTCCGGTAGCAGTCGCAGCCGGGCTCTGCGCCCAGGTTGTCACACACACAAGCATTGCAGCAATCGACAGGAATGCTGTAAGCGTAATAGACTTCGTTTTCATGCGCTAATGATTTTGATAGTTAATTGAGATAGGTAAAAGTAAATAAGAATGCTGATCGTTAGCAAGAATCGAACCAGCCAGGGGTATGCGAATCCGGGTAATTGACCTGCAGAAGGGTCGAAATGGGTGTTTTATCAGCCGAAGAATGAGATTTGAATGGAAGATGCTCCGATTTTGAACCGCCAAACTGATGTCGGGAATGAATTCGTCCGACAATTTCCCTCACGAAAAACACCTAGAGTAAAATTTTTCCTAACGCGCAACAAAATCTGCAAACCCCGGTTTACCCCCGGCGCAATCGTAACCATAAGTCTCACCCTTTTTTGATTTTCTATTACATGTAAGAAATAGCCCCCAGCTTTAGTTTGCCGGTGTTCCGGCAGGACTAAAAACTAATACCTTTGCCCGCCTAAAATCCCCGGTAAGGCCCCTGATGAACAGACTGCGGAACTATTTCATTGGCGACTATCTCGCCTCCGAAAGCGATATGCTCAAACGGGCCAGCATCACGCTGATGTATCACCTACTGCTGCTGGTGGTTTTGACCCTGCTGGTCTTCATTTCGATTTATACCATCAACCTCTACCCCTTACAGGTCCTCAAGAGCTCGCTGATCCTCTTGCTTTTCGCCGGATGCCTTTTCTACATAAAATTCTTCCGGAAAATAGAACCGGTCTGCCACTTCATGATCCTCATCTCGTGGAGTAACATACTGCTGAACATGTTTTTCATGTTTCACAACATAACCATGTTTGCGGTACTTACCGCAACTCTAAACATCATTTTTTCTTTCCATGTCCTTGGAAACCGGGGCGGTTTCTTTTACTCGTTCATTCACTTCGGAACATTCTTTGGATTTCTCACACTGAGAGCCCTGAATGTTATTCCTGAACAGACGCCACATCGTATTCTCTCGCCAATAGAAAGCCTTATCTCCTTCTCACTGATTTTCTCGATACTGATATACCTCATTTATCATTATCACCAGGCTTTTCAAATGGCTAAAAAAAGCCTCGACATTTCGATCAGCGAATTGAGACGCGCAAAGGAAATGGCCGAAGAAATGAACCGGCTCAAAAGCAACTTCCTGGCGAACATGTCGCACGAGATCCGCACACCCATCAACGGCATTCTCGGCATCAGCCAGGTGATCGAGCTGGAGTCCAAAGATCAGACAATACAGGAATACGTTCAGCTTCAAAAGAAAAGCGGACGAAGACTTCTCGACACCATCAACAGCATACTAAGTCTTTCACGCATCGAAGCGCAGAAGGAACAATTGCTTCTGAGTGTTGTCGACATGAACAGAGTCGTCCAGGAAAGCGCTACTGCCCTCGAAGAGATCGCCCGTTACAAAGGGCTGAAGTTCAAAGTCAACCAGCACACCGAGAAATTGCTGTGCCTCTCCGACGAGACGATGCTCTACCAGGTGGTTCACAACATCGTCGGCAATGCCATCAAGTTCACAGAACAAGGCGAGGTGGCCATTACGCTCACCGTATGTCCCGAAAGCAACCGCGTGAGCATTGAAGTGGCCGACACCGGCATCGGCATCTCCAAAGAATTCCTCCCCAAAGTATTCAACTCATTCGAACAGGAAAGTACCGGCCATAGCCGCGGTTACGAAGGATCGGGACTCGGCCTGTCCATCTCCAAAAAATATATCGAGCTCCTCGGCGGCGAGATCAACGTGGAATCGGAAAAACAGAAAGGAAGCACATTTCAGATCTTATTACCAAGGTATACCATGCCATGAAGAGACTTTTGTACGTGGAGGATGATCCGATCAACGCACTCGTGATCCGGAAACTGTTGGCAAATCATTATACAACCGAACACGTGGAGGACGGCGAGACCTGCCTTGCCATTCTCGAAAACGAAACGTTCGACCTCATCCTGATGGATATCAACCTGGGTCACGGAAAAATGGACGGCGTGCAGACGATGAAGAAAATAAAAGCAATGCCTCTATTTGAAAAGCTGCCTATCGTTGCCATCACGTCTTACGCAATGCCGGAAGATAAAGACAGGTTTTTGGCAAAGGGATTCAACGGGTATTTGTCGAAGCCTGTAGAGCGGCCGGTGTTGTTGGAATATTTGGGAACATTCTTCCAATAGTTGGATATTGGGAATTGGTATCGGGTATTGGACGTTTTAAATACCCAATCGCCAATACCAATGACCAATACCCAACAAATGAAAATAGACCTTCGAAGCGACACGGTGACGTTACCCACTCCCGGCATGCGCGATGCCATGATGAGCGCACCCATCGGCGACGATGTTTTTGGGGAAGATCCAACTGTCAATCAGCTGGAGAAAAAAATAGCAGCGCTCTTCGGAAAAGAAGCCGCCGTCTATTGCCCTTCCGGAACGATGACCAACCAGGTCGGCATTCGTATTCTCACCAATCCGTTCGAGGAAATGATCTGCTATTCCGGCGCCCACATTTACCGGTACGAAGGCGGTGGACTCGCCGGCAACAGTCAACTGAGCGTTCGTCTTCTCGACGGCGACCGCGGACGGTTCACGGTGAAAGAGATCGAACAGAATATCAACAACAGCGCCGACCCCCACCAGCCCTTCACCACGTTGATCGCACTCGAGAATACCGTCGTTCGCGGCGGTGGCAGCGTGTGGTCCATGGCTCAGCTTCGCGACATCCGCACTCTTGCAGTTTCCAAAGGTATCAAGACCCACCTCGATGGCGCAAGGGTGTTCAATGCCTTGGCCGAAACCGGCGACAACCCGGCTGATCTTGCAGCCAACTTCGACACCGTCTCTGTGTGCCTTTCGAAGGGCCTGGGCGCCCCGGTAGGCTCCGTCCTGCTCTGCAACAAAGACGTGGAATACAAGGCCCGCAGGGCCCGGAAAGCCTTCGGAGGCGGCATGAGACAAGTCGGATTCCTGGCGGCCGCCGGCATCTACGCGCTCGACAACCACGTTGCGCGCCTCAAGGACGACCACCGGAGGGCGAAAGCGATCGGCAACGCCTTGGAAGACCTCCCCTGGATCGACAATGTCGTGCCGGTGGACACGAACATTATTATCTTTAGTGTCATTGATCCCCTAACTCCCGACCAGGTGCTCGCCGAATTGTCGAACCAGAATATCAGGGCTGTGAAATTCCGCGGGCCGAAGGAGATCCGCATGGTTACGCATCTTGACTTCAACGATGACATGCTCGACCGCACCGTCACCGCACTTAAGAAACTTCGTTTCAACTGATGGACGAGCTTGGTAAATCATTCCCTGCCGCCGAAGGTATGGTCGATGCCGAATCGAATACCGGCAACAAACCACACCCGAATGAATTCTGCCTGAATTGCGGAACGAAGCTGGAGGATTTATACTGTCACCATTGCGGTCAGAAAGATATTCCCAGGAGACAAACTCTTGGCGAGCTGTTCTCGAATTTCATCTCTTCATTCTGGAGCTACGAAGGAAAATTCTTTCTGACGACGAAGTATATTTTCCTGAAACCCGGATTCCTCGCGGTAGAATACAACAAAGGCAAACGTGAATCATATTTCCATCCGGCGAGAATGTATGTGTTCGTCAGCTTCCTGTTCTTCCTGTTGTTCTTTTCCCTTCCCGACGCAGACAACGATGCAGCGGATGCTGGTCTCAGTGAAGAAGAGAAGAAGGAGTTGGCGAACGTCGTGCTGGATTCGAGTTTCGTGTCCGGTGACTCACTTAGAGTCCGTCAGCAGCTGTCGAAATACGGACTGGACTCAACGCTGAAATTTCTTGATACTCTCAAGTACGACAACGTCGACAAGAAGAAAAAGAAGCAGCTGAACTGGAGTTTTAAGGATACTCAATACAAGTCCATTGAAGAATACGACTCGGTGCAAAACACCCTCCCCGAAGACGAACGCGACAGCTATACAGGAAGGATGATGCAAAAAAGGACGATCGAGCTTCAGAAAAAATATGGGAACGATGCCAATGCCCTGGGTAAGGATTTTCTTGCCTCATTCTCTGACAATTTCTCGAAAGTCCTTTTTTATCTGATGCCGTTCATGGCGCTTGTGTTGAAGCTCCTTTACGTCCGGCGCGACTATTTCTACTCCGAGCACCTCGTGTTTACAATCTATTACTACGACTTCTTCTATCTGGCGGGCTGCCTGATGATGATCTTCAATCTTATACCCGGGTTAGGATTTGTTTCTGTACTTCTCGGCTTCTGGATATACTTCTACCTGTTGTTCGCCATGAAACGCGCCTACGGCCAAAGCTGGAAAAAAACGATACTCAAGTTTGTTCTCTTCACCGGGTTGTTCTCGATACTGGTGCTGATTGGAGTTACGATTAACGCGTTGGCTACGTTGATGTTGATTTGAGTCTATATTTGTGAATGCTTTCAAATTCCTTACCTCCACTCGCCGAACGCATGCGTCCTTCGAAGCTCGAAGACCTTGTGGGACAGGAACATCTTGTTGGGAAGAATGGCATCATCAGGCAGGCGATCAGTACCGGCAACGTGCCGTCGATGATCCTGTGGGGACCTCCAGGCGTGGGGAAGACGACCATCGCGAACATTATTGCTAACGAAGTCAAGCGGCCGTTTTATATTCTGAGTGCCATTAGTGCGGGAGTAAAGGATGTACGTGAGATCATCGAAAAAGCCCGACAGACGACCCGGGTCATTCTGTTCATCGACGAGATCCATCGCTTCAATAAATCGCAGCAGGATGCACTACTTGGGGCTGTAGAAAAGGGGATCATCACACTGATCGGTGCCACAACCGAAAACCCCTCCTTCGAAGTAAACTCGGCCTTGCTTTCAAGATGCCAGGTTTACACCCTGAAAGCTCTCGAAGAGAATGACCTGCTCAGGCTGGTCGATCATGTGATCAGCACAGACCAGGAACTGAAGAAGCGATCCATAAAAATTAAAGAACACGGGGCTCTGCTCAATATCTCCGGCGGCGATGCGAGGAAGTTGCTCAACCTGGTCGATCTCATCAGTGAATCGATCACAGGCGACATCGAGATCACGGATGAGCTGGTCATCAACGTAGCACAGAAGCATATCGCCATCTACGACAAGAGTGGCGAACAACACTACGATATCATTTCCGCTTTCATAAAATCATTACGCGGAAGCGACCCGAATGCGGCGCTGTACTACCTGGCCCGCATGATAGAAGGAGGCGAGGACGTGAAGTTCATTGCGCGCAGGATGCTTATTCTTGCAAGCGAGGATATCGGCAATGCCAATCCCACCGCGCTGGTGCTGGCAAACGCTACTTTCCAGGCTGTGGACGTGATCGGCTACCCGGAAGCCCAGCTGATCCTCGCCCAGTGTGCGGTATATCTCGCATCGTCGGCCAAGAGCAACTCGACGCTGATAGGTATCGTCGGTGCGCTGGGCGCTGTTCGTGAAACCGGTGATCTTCCCGTGCCGTTGGCCATTCGTAATGCGCCGACCAAACTGATGAAAAACATGGACTACGGAAAAGATTATCAATATGCTCACGATTTCAAGAATAACTTCGTTAGCATGGAGTTCCTGCCCGATAAGATCAAAGGCACCAAGTTCTACGAGCCCGGACCGAACCCGCGCGAAGAAGAGCTGAGGAATTACCTGAAAAGGTTGTGGAAGGAAAAATATAATTATTGATTTGTAGTCCATGCAACGGCTGATCTTCGAATCGTCTCCCGCTTTTATAATCGTGTGCCTCGCGCTGGGCCTCGGTTACGCATGGCTTCTGTATCGTACCAAGCACACCTGGGGACAGGGTGTAAACCGGATCCTGTTCGTGATCCGCGCACTGGCCGTCGCTCTCGCTGCCTTCCTCCTCATCGGACCTATTTTAAAACTCACCACCAATCAGTTCGAGAAACCCGCCGTCGTTTTTTTAGTCGACAACTCCCAGTCGGTAAGCGAAGTGCTGGGTCAGGAGAAGAAAGACGCGCTTGTAGCCAATCTCACGACACAATCGAAAGCCCTGGAAGACAACGGATACCAGGTGCAGGTTCGGGGACTCGATGGACCGAACGTGAGCACTCAAACACAAACTTCCGACATCCACGGCGCCCTCCGGTCGATCACCGCGGACTACGAAGGAAAGAATCTCGCAAGGATCGTGCTGGTTTCCGACGGTGTATACAACTCCGGCCCGTCTCCTTTATATACCACGCTTCGCATCCCCGTGTACACGGTTGGTGTCGGCGACACGACACAGCGGACAGACCTGGCGTTAAAGAACATTGCATTCAACAAGATCGCCTACCAGGGAAACAGGTTCCCGGTGCGAACAGAAGTTCTCGTAAAGGGCCTCACCAACCAGGACGTACGCGTGAGCGTGTCGATGGGCGGAAAAGTGATTGCCTCGCAGAATAAAAATTCGGGCACGAAAGGTCTTATCGATTTCGACTTCGTCATCGATGCAAATGAAAAGGGTATTCAACGACTCGATGTCGCGATCGATCCATTGAAACAGGAAACGAATCAGAAGAACAACCGGACTGCCATTTACGTGGAAGTTGTCGAAGGAAAGAAAAAGATACTCGTCGTTGCTCCGGCGCCACATCCCGACATCAAGGCGATCCGTGCAGCTATCGAAAAAAATTCAAACTATGAGTTTCACCTCCACATGCCCGGCGTGAAGGAAGAAGTCAACCAGGACATCCTGCAAGTGGGCAAAGCCGACCTCATCATTTTCTCCCAGGTACTCGACAACGAAGGCAAAACCCTTCCTCTCGTACAAAAGCTCCTAAAGAGCCGCGCGGGAATGCTGTTCATGGTCGGTGCAAAAACAAATCTCAGGCAGTTCGCAAACATCGGCGTACCGCTCGTCTTCGAGAACATAGGGCAAAAAGATGAAGTGATTCCCAATTTCAACACACAGTTCCGCGACTTCGCATTCAGCGACAACCTGGCCGGCAGATTCTCCCGGTATCCTCCAATTACAGTTCCTTTCGGAAAATTCACTTACCCCGCCGATGCCGCTGTGTTGTTGTACCAACGGATCGGAAGCGTGGCAACCAACAGGCCGCTGCTGCTGAGCTGGAATGGTCCCGACAACCGGATCGCCGTTCTTCTTGGTGAAGGCATCTGGAAATGGAGACTCAATGAGTTTGCCGAAACCGAAAAGAGCGAAGCATTCGACGAGGTTTTCTCGAAGCTCATTCAGTACTTGAGCACTGCCGATGACAAGCGCAGGTTCCGCGCGTTTCCCGTCCAGAACGAGTTCACCGATTCGGAGCCTGTAACATTCGAAAGTCAGCTGTACAATGACCTGTTCGAGCCGATCTATGGCAACACCGTTCAGATAGAATTGCGTGACGAGACCGGAAAGGCAACGCAATACACCTACGTCACAAGCCAGTCGGGCTCACGCTACAGGATTGGTGGTTTGAAAGAAGGCATTTATCGTTACACGGCAAGCACCCAGTTGAGCACCGGAAAAGAACAGGTTTCGGGAGAGTTTTTAATGACCGCGCAAAACATCGAATCACAAAACCTGACGGCTGACTTTAGTTTGTTGAGAAAGCTGGCGGCGGAGAGCGGAGGGAAATTTTATACGGAGGGCAATTCGGGAAACCTGAACAACGACCTGACCACGTTACAGGCAAAGACACTCATTCACTCAGAGGATTCGTTTCACCCGATGATCAATCTAAAAGCTGTTTTCTTTTTGCTGCTGTTCTTGTTAAGCCTGGAGTGGTTTACGAGGAAATTTTTTGGGTCATATTAAGCGGATCACGCTCGGTTGCATTCGCGTTCCTATGAAATGTCATTGCACGGCGAGGCCCGGGCAATCCCGTGGAAGGCAACGTGGAAGAGGACACTGAAACTCGTTTGCACTTTGATTTCTTCGGGGTTGCCCAGACTTCGCCGTGCATGACACTCTGTAGAAAAGCTTTGTACGTCTGAACGAGGGGAAATTAAGACTCTGGAACAGTCTTCGTGAGGCGGCAGATATTCTTGCCATTCTTATTGAAGTACTCGACAGAATCCATAATGGATCTCACGAGACGAATACCCAGTCCTCCTTTTCTTTTTTCATGAACGAGATTATCCAGGCCAGGCGTCTCGAAGCTGTTGATGTCGAACACATCTCCGTCGTCGATGATCTCGAATATGAATCTCCTTCCATTGTCGGCTTCGATATGAAGCTCCAGCAGATGCTCGGGATTGCAGTGGTGTGCGTGGATCATCAGGTTTGAACACATCTCATCGAGCGCGAGCACGATAGCGCTCACTTCGACTTCAGGCATACCATGTGCTTTCAGCGACGTTCGGATAAAGTCGCGGATACCTTTTAGGTTAGTAAGACTGCAACCGATGCTATACTGATAGTTCATTCGCCAGTTGCTTTGCTTCCTGCCTGTCGGCCCTGATGTGCAACAGGTCGGCCAGGCCTAATATTGTGAACGTGTTCATTACCTTCTCCTTCATTCCATACAACACCATGGTCACATTCTTGTCCTTGAACTCCTCGATGTAAGACATAAAGACGCCTAAACCGGCAGAGGATATGTATTCGAGGGCACTGCAATCGACCAGTATCTTCCGGAACCCCTCTCCTACACTTTTGGCAATAGCCAGGTCCAATTCTATGGAGGAACTTGCGTCAATTTCACCTATTACGGCGATTATATCGGCTCCGTCCTCCTGCAGTCTTTTGATGTGAACCATGTGATTTTAACGGTTTTTAGTGTTTTTGGTTTTCTGCCCCAGTGGCCCTTTCTGTTTGTCAAAAAGTGCCTTTCTGTGGCCGTTTTTTGCTATTTAAACCCGCCCTTCGGCGGAGCATGCTTCAATACTTTCACGTGAATTTTACAATCATAGTCGTATAATCGTCATTGATCATGTGGGTTCCGGAATACTCATACAACTGCGAGATCAGGTATTCGGAGATGTCGCGGGGCTCCTTATCGGTCACCTGCATCAGCGTATCTTTTAATCTGTCGTCGCCATATTCCTCGCCCTTCGGATCTTTTGCTTCGGTGATACCATCGGTATACAACACCATGATATCGCCCGTCGAATAAGAGATCACATTCGTGTCTATGTAGTTGCAATAATCCTTTGTCTTGATCATCCCCAGGGCGGTGCCGCGGTCCTTCAGGTATTCCGCCTTTTGTGTGTTGGCCCGGTAGAACAACACGGGGCAGTGACCGGCTCTCGCGTAACGGATCTTCTTGGTCGTTGTGTCGATGGCGAAGTAGGTGGCCGAAATAAACGATCCGCGTTCAAGGCAATGTACCAACGCACGGTTCGCACGCTGCATGAATTCCTTCGGGTCGAGATCTTGCTGCGCCAGGCTATGGAAGATCCCCTTCATCTGCGACATATGGAAGGCAGCCGTCGTTCCTTTACCCGACACGTCGGCGATGATCAGCGCGACCTGGTGATCGTCAATGCGGATGGTATCGTAGTAGTCACCTCCCACTTCATCGGCCGATTGTGAGAATGCAGCTACTTCGAAGTCGGGATCTTTTTCGAGCTTATCGGGAAGGAGACTCTTCTGCACGGTCTTCGCGATCTTCAGCTCTTCCTTGTAACGTTCGTTCTGGAATGCTTCCTCCATCAACCGGAAGTTCTCGATCGAGATACCGGCCTGGTTGGAGAATGCCGTCACGATGCGGGTCATTTCCTTGTTGAAACCTTCCGGGAGCTCTTTCAGCAATGCCAGTGTCCCGATCGTGTCGCCCTTCACGTGTATAGGGAACGACAGTATCGAGCGGAACCGGGTGCCTTTAAGGCCAGACAAGTGCTTCGAGAGATTCTTTGTCCTGTCGGTGTTTTGATCAAGCACACCTTTCACGTTGCTCGATTTGAGATGGGCTGCGATGTTCCTCGACTCCTCTTCCGTGATCTGGTAAGTAAAGAAACGGGCTTCGTTGTTCGCTCCCCTGATCTCGAGCCAGGCTGCATCGGCGAACACGGAGCTCACCGAGCTCTCGAGCAATATTTTGTAAACGCTCTCTTCATTCTGCTCCGTTTGTATCGACTGGCTGATACGCTGGAAGTTCACAACCTCCTCGAGCTTCTGCTCGAACACGGACGACGTCGGAAGATTGAACAGGATCACAAGGAACGAGAATATGCTGTATGTGATCACGAAGAAGAAAAGGCAGAGGTTAAAGAAATGATCCTTGAAGGCCAGGAACATCCCCGAGCGCGCCTCTAATTCAGCCGGCAGGCTTATGAACACCGACCAGAAGAAATATCCGATATAGAACAGCGTGAGCAGTAAGATCAGAATGCTCGTCCACTTTTGGCGGAAGTTCAGATAGGCCACCCACTTCATGTTGGCCGACAGCATGATGATCAGAATTCCGAAAAGGATCATGAGTATGACACTCAGCTCTTCGGTCATCGAGACCTGCAGGATATTATAAAGCAATATAACCAGCAATGCGAACTCGAATAAAGTCCACATACGGATCAGCCACTTCGATTTCTGGTAAAGGATCAGTCGCTTCCACGAGGCATATCCCGCCAACAGGAAACTGAGGAACAACGCAAAGTGTATCTGGTACAGCACATCCTGGAAGAGGATGTTTGTCGACAGTGTGGTGTTGCCGAGGATATTAAGTATAAGACGAATGGCGAGAGAGAGCACGGTGGATATCAACCCCGTTGCAAACACCTTCCAGAGAAGGTCGGTGAAGTTCAGAGACTCATCGCGCTCGATCCTGAACTTATAGTAATAGAACAGGCATAAGATGTACAGGTCGAGCATGACCCGAGGAAGCCAGAGAGGCACGCCGGGGTCGAGGCCTTTGTCGCTGCTGAACAGCACAGTTACATCCGAAAATACCAACACAAGCCAGCAGATGACTGCGGAGAGGAAGGTTAAACGGATGAGGGCTTTGGTGCGCACGGAGGGCAAATATAAGTAGGCAGTAGCAAGTAGTAAGTAGCAAGTAGTACTGATTTCGAGGCTGGCGGGTGTCCAATTTTGGTCCGGACACTTTACTGCTTACTACCGGCTACTTACTACTGGCTTCACTACTTCCTGCTATAGTTCGGCGCTTCGCGAGTAATTACGACATCGTGAGGATGGCTTTCGGTGACCCCCGCCGCTGTAATGCGCACGAATTTAGCTGATTTTAGTTTTTCGAGGGTTTTTGCGCCACAATAGCCCATCCCCGCACGGAGACCGCCGACCAGCTGGTACAGCACTTCCGACACGAGTCCCTTGAACGGAACCCTTCCGGAGATCCCCTCGGGCACGAGCTTCTTGATGTCATCCTCCACGTCCTGGAAATAGCGGTCCTTCGAGCCGTCGTCCATAGCTTCGAGACTGCCCATGCCGCGGTATGACTTGAACTTTCTGCCTTCGTAAATGATCATCTCTCCCGGAGCCTCATCGGTACCGGCGAGGAGTGAACCGATCATCACGGTATCCGCGCCGGCGGCGAGCGCTTTGACGATGTCGCCCGAAAAACGAATACCACCGTCGGCGATGACCTTCACGGGACTTCCTTTAAGTGCCCTGGCCGATTCATAGACTGCAGACAATTGAGGAAGACCTATGCCGGCAACGATACGTGTGGTGCAAATGCTTCCCGGTCCCACGCCGACTTTAACCGCGTCGACGCCTATTTTCGCGAGAGCTTTCGCCGCTTCGCCGGTAGCGATGTTGCCCACGATGAGCTCCATCTCCGGGTATTTCTTTTTTACCTTCTTTGCTGCGTTGATCACGTACACGGAGTGACCATGTGCAGTGTCGATGCTGATGACATCCACGCCGGAAGTTTTCAGTGCGTCAATACGCTCGAAGATATCCGGGGTGATACCCACGGCAGCGCCGGCTCGAAGACGGCCGTACTCGTCCTGGGAAGCGAGGGGTTTGTTCCTTTGCTTCAGGATGTCTTTGTAAGTAACGAGCCCTACCAGCTTCCCTTTCTTATCGACGATAGGGAGTTTCTCGATCTTGTATTTCTGCAATATCCCTTCGGCCTTCGCGAGTGTGATGCCTTCACGGGCGGTGATCAGGTTCTCTTTGGTCATGATCTGCTCGATGGGTATGCTCATGTCTTTCTGAAAACGCAAGTCCCGATTGGTGATAATGCCGACGAGCTTACCGTTCTGGTCGACCACCGGGATACCGCCGATCTTGAATTCGCGCATGATCTTTTCGGCATCGCGGATCTTGGCGTTGACTTGAAGAGTAATGGGGTCGAGGATCAGTCCGCTTTGCGAACGCTTCACTTTTCGCACCTGAGCGGCCTGTTCTTCGATCGACATATTTTTATGGATCATGCCGATCCCTCCCTCCAACGCCATAGCGATCGCCAGGGCGGCTTCGGTCACTGTATCCATCGCTGCCGAAATGACAGGAACGTTCAGCTTAATGTTTTGGGTTAACTGACTGGTGGTATCTGCCTCACGCGGAAGAATTTCGCTGTACGCGGGTACAAGCAAAACATCATCGTAAGTCAGAGCGTCGTAAAGAAATTTAGAAGAGTGGAGTGGCATGGCAAATAATATTAGGATTCATTATTTGCCGGGCAAAGGTAAATGTATTTTTGGGGAAACCAAGTGAAATGTAAAGGGTACAGAGTACAGTGTTCAGGGTACAGAGTACAGGGTACAGCGAGTGGATAACCCTGTACATTGTACCCTGTACCCTGTACCCTGTACCCTGTACCCTGAACGCTGAACAGCAAAACAAGCCCCAATGAGAAACCTAGAAATCGTCTGCTTCTTGTGTCTGCTATCGACAGCAGCCTTCGCTCAAACCCAAACAGGCAAAGCCTCATTCTACGCCGACAAGTTTGACGGCGCCATGACTGCCTCGGGAGAAAAATACAGACATTCGAAAGCAACCGCAGCCCACAAGACACTCCCTTTCGGAACGAAAATCCGTGTGACCAACCTGGAGAACAACAAGACCGTCGAAGTGGTGATCAATGACAGGGGACCTTATGTTGAAGGGCGCATCGTCGACCTTTCGAGATCGGCCGCCGAAGAGCTCGGGTACATCAACAAGGGCCTCGCCGACGTGAAGATCGAAGTGATCGATGCTGGCGACGGCAAAGGCGGTGGACAGGTAGTTCCCATCGACCGCGTGATGGTCGACGAAAAAGAATTTTACGATTTCGAGATCAAACGCTTCGAACCGAACGGCTGGGGTGTACAGATCGGAACCTACCAGGAGCTGGTTAACCTGATGCGTCTCGCCGACAACCTGAAGAATTCATATAAAAAGAAGGTGAACGTGCAGGTGAAGGTCGTGAATGGCATCAAGTATTACAGCATTTGCCTCGGTGAGTTCTCATCGAGGTCGAAAGCAGAAGATTTCATCGGGGAAGTGAAAAGGAAATTTCCGGATGCATTCCTGGTGGAGTACGCCAAGATCAAATGATCGGTGAGGTTATCGGATATTTTTCAGCGGTGATCGTTGGCGTCGTCCTCGGGCTTCTCGGCGGCGGCGGATCTATTCTTTCGATACCGATACTCGTTTACCTGTTTCACATTGAGCCTGCGTTGGCGGGTGCATATTCATTGTTCATCGTTGGCGTAACGAGCTTTGTAGGAGCCATTCCCAAATACAAACAACAATTGGTTCACCTGAAGACGGGACTGGTCTTCGGGCTTCCTTCCATCATCAGCATTTTCCTCACACGATCGCTTGTGGTGCCGGCCATTCCCGATGAGATCATGCTGATCGGCGGGTTCATGCTCACGAAGCGAATGCTGCTGCTGGGTGTGTTCGCCGTCCTGATGGTGCTGGCTTCGATACCGATGATCCGCGGCAAAAGGGATATCGTCTCGCATAGCAAGAAATTTCGTACGGTGCTGGTGATCCTGGAAGGAGTTGTGATCGGATTTCTCACCGGTCTCGTCGGAGCCGGTGGAGGATTTCTCATCATACCTGCACTGGTATTCCTGACAGGCCTTC
Source organism: Cyclobacteriaceae bacterium (assembly GCA_035318625.1). GTDB lineage: Bacteria > Bacteroidota > Bacteroidia > Cytophagales > Cyclobacteriaceae > ELB16-189. The sequence continues at coordinate 648,226 of DATHEL010000004.1, read as the reverse complement.
ACTTCAAGACCGCAGTCGGCACGTCGTTGTTTATCATCAGCATCAACTCGATGGCAGGATTTCTCGGGGATGCTATGCATCATGAAATGAACTGGCCGCTGTTGTTGAGCCTCACTGCCCTGGCGATACTCGGTATCCTGATCGGAAATAATTATTCCAGGAAGATCTCCGGAATAAGATTAAGAATAGCGTTCGGATGGTTTACTCTTGTGACCGGCGCTTACATTATCCTGAGAGAAATTGTGTTATAACAATTTCTCGATAATGCCGTCCACAGACACGCCGTCAGCTTCCGCTTTGAAGTTTCTTACGATACGGTGACGCAGCACGGGCTTCGCAACAGCCCTCACGTCTTCGATGTCTGGAGAGTACTTTCCGTTCAGCAGCGCATTGCACTTCGCGCCGAGGGTCAGGTATTGTGAAGCACGGGGACCGGCGCCCCACTCGAGGTAGTCGTTAGCGACAGCCGACCCATTTTGGTGCGGCCTGGTAAGGTGCGCGAGCTTTACAGCATACTCGACAACATTGTCGGCAACGGGCACACGGCGAACCAGGTGCTGAAATCCTACGATGTCTTCGCCACTGAGAACATGCGTTACTTTTTTGATATCGTCGGCGGTCGTGTTCTTCACGATCGACACTTCCTGTTCGTACGAGGGATAGTTCAATAAAATATTGAACATGAAGCGGTCGAGTTGCGCTTCCGGCAGCGGGTAAGTTCCTTCCTGCTCGATGGGGTTTTGCGTGGCGAGAACGAAGAAAGGCCGGGGCAGCTCATAGCGCTCTCCTGCTATCGTTACGGCATACTCCTGCATCGACTCGAGCAACGCTGCTTGTGTCTTCGGAGGGGTACGGTTGATCTCGTCGGCGAGAACGATGTTCGCAAACACTGGGCCTCTCACAAAATGAAAGTTCCGGTCCTTGTCCATTGTTTCGGAACCAACGATGTCGGACGGCATAAGGTCGGGCGTAAACTGGATGCGTTTGAACTGAAGATCGAGCGCGCTGGCGATCGTTTGGATGAGCAGCGTTTTCGCAAGACCGGGAACGCCTACCAGCAACGAGTGCCCCTGGCAGAATATTCCTGTCAGCACAAGGCGAACAACCTCATCCTGGCCAACTACAACTTTGGCTATTTCGTCTCTCAGTTTCTTGTAAGACACAGCTAGTGCATCTGCTGCTTCTACATCGTTGGCTAGTTGCGCCATAGTACAATTATGGGTTTTATATCTTAAGTCTTACTCCATGATGCCGCATGCTTTGTATGCGGGGTCAACATTGATGAACACGTCGCCCCTGGCTTTAAAAAACCATTTGTCGAGCGCCTTATCTTTTTTCTCCGCGAGTGCAGCTGCCTGTATACGATGCCAATCGTCGTTCAGGTTTGCTGCGTGAGGCGAGAGCTTAGTTTTGAAATAAAGTATCCGGACCGCGTCCTTTCCGTCGTCGGTCCGATAGGAAATGGGTGGAGTGATGTTGCCGAGCTTCATTGTATCGATGGCGAAGTATACAACGGGATCGAGCTCTTTGATCGACACTTTCGTTCCGCCGTCGGCGTCTGTAAAAAAACCTCCGGTCTGCTTGGTTCCTGCGTCGTCGGAAAATTCCTTCGCTGCTGCATCGAACTTCAGCTTTCCTTCCTGGACCTGGATCTTAAGGCTGTCGAGAAATTTCTCGGCACGTTTCAGATCTTCGGGTGACGGCGCTGCGGATATAAGAATGTGCTGACTATGATATTCATTACCCCTGCGATCGAGGAGCTGCATGACGTGAAAACCGTATGGTGATTCGAAGGGAATTGATATCTCGCCTTTCTTCAGTCTGAACGCCATGGCTTCGTATTGAGGAACCATCGAACCGCGGCCGACCCAATTCATGTCACCGCCGTTGTATTCAGCCGAAGGATCCTCGGAGTGCTTTCTCGCAAGCTCCTTCCAGTCGGCGCCCGCCACCAGTTGCGCTCTCAATTCATTGAGGAACTTGCGTGTCTCCTCCTTCTGCGCGTCACTTACTTTGGCCACTTTCACGATCTGCGCCACTTCAACATCGGAGGAATAAAATGGAAGACTGTCGATAGGTATCCTGCCGAAGAACTTACGCACCTCTGAAGGAGTGATGGTGATCCCTTTGGTGATCTCCATCTGCATTTCGCGGCCCAGCAGCTGTTCCCGTACCTGGTCGCGTAGCTCGCTCTGGATCTCGGCGAATGATTTTCCGTAAAGACGCTCCAATTGCTCCTGCGAGTTACCCGAATTCTGCAGGATCACCTGCATACGTTGCTGTGTATTCTGATCTACTTCGGAGTCGGTAACAACTACGGAGTCGATCTCAGCTTTAGCCACCATGAGCTTATTTACAACGAGGCTGTTCAGTATGTTACATCTGGCCTCGTCGGCGGGAGAATTCCCATTCGCGAGCCAGCCCTGATATGCGTTCTCGAGATCCGACTTGAGCACGATATAATTGTCCACTTTCACGATGATCTTGTCGATCACCGTGCCCTTGGGTTCGGGCTGAGCGGGTGGTTGAGCGCCTTGCGCCCATGCCATTGCAGATACCAATATCAGCAATCCGCTAATTGTAAACTTCGAAGTCTTTTCGTTTGGCCGCATTCTCATACACATCATCTTCTAATTTTTTTGCAAGCTCAACTTTGCGCTTGTTTAATATAATATTCTTGATCTCCCCTCTGACGAACTCGAGTGGCGATACGTTGTCGGAGATCTTGTATTCATCCACTTTCAGAAAATACATCGACTCCGCGTCGCTGGTTTCGTAGTAGGGATTGCTTTTCAGGAACTGAACCTTGTTCGGTATTTCGGAGAGCGGCGATCCAACGACAAGCTTATCGAATTCCATCCAGGTGGAATCGGCAAGGTGGTACGCTGTTGAAAAGCTCAGGCAGAAGGATCTCAGCTCCGTCAGGTCTTTGTCCTTCGTAGAATAAATAAGGTCCTTCACCCGGTTTGTCCGGGGAGCTCCCTTGGGCACGACGATGAATGTCCCGCGCACAATATTCTGTTTGAGGATGAAATTATCGATATGTTCGTTGTGATACTTCAGCACATCCGCGTCCGAAACGCTGTCGTTAAGATTCTTGTTGATATAAAAATTCTGATACTCGTAGCCGATCAGGGAGTAACGGTATTCAAGAACCTTACGTTCCACTTCGGCTTCGTTGATATCGATGGTCCTCATCGCCTGGCTGATGAGCAACTGCTTGCGTATCCAGCTGTCGATGTAAGTGCTCACCCTTACGGCGCTGTCTTCCTTCGAAATGTTTTCCGACGCAATGCCCGCCAGCTCATCCTGGTAAAGGTACACATCGTTCACTCTCGCTATGGCCTTCCGGCCCTGTCCGTCCGGGGTATCTTTCTTCATCCGGATGAGGTCACAGGAGGAAAAATATACCGCCAGCAGAGGGATCAGCCCGTTTTTAACGATGGAAAGTCCATATCGGCGTGTCAGGTCCCTCATTGTTTTTCGAGCTGTTGAATAACTGTCTTCACCGTCCTTTTATTGACTTTGACCGGGTACTTTTTCCGAAGGCCAGCCACCCATTTCTGTTCGAGCTCTTCCTGGAAGTCGGATATCACGCCTGCCCTCGCTTCCTGGAACGATTTCGTGCCCGGTGGTATCAAACGCTCAATTTCCACAAGATAATACATCCCGTCAGCTTCGGCTTCATGAATTCCAGCGGCCCAGCTGACCTTATCCACGACCTTATTGTCTCCTTTTCCGAAAGCCCGGAAGTTGGTCACTGATTTGAATTTCTTCATGTCGGCCTGCGTCAGCGAATCGCCTTTACCGGCCCCCTCCTTCACCTGCTGCACGAATTGCTTGTCGGACGACGAATAAATGCGGGCGTAAACCCGGTCGCCACCCATGTATTTATCTTTATGGCTTTCGTAATAAGCGCGCTGGCCAACGGTATCCGCCGAGCCTTGATTCCACACTTCCTTTTCCATGATGCTGAAGAACATAATACCCTCGCGATACTCTCTTACCAGGTTCCGGTATTCCGGATTTTCGATCTGGAGCTTTGCGTCTTCGGCTTCACCGATCTTTATATCGGCAAACTGATCATAAAGTTGTCTAAAGTACATGACCGGGCTTAATGCCGATGGTCTTTGAGAGCCTTTAACATATTTTAAGAAATCGGCTACGGGAACAGGCTTACCCGATATCGTGAACAAAGGCTCTGCGGCAAAGCTCGTCACCGCGTTGGTGTTCCACCGGCCCTGCACCAGTGACGTGTCGGCCGCGCTTTCGAGTTTCATTTTAACAGCGCCGTTTTCCGAAAAGCCAAAGTTTGCCTTGCGGCGATTGAGCTGGGCGGTTTGACTGATCTGAAGTCTTTCATCCCGCGCGATCCTTCGCTTCAACATAGGCTCCGCCTCGGCGAATTCGGGCACGGGTATTTTTCTTTCGAGCTTCACCAGGTGCCAGCCTAGTCGCGACTTGAACGGATCGGAGATATCGCCTGGTTTCTCGAGCGAGAACGCCATTGCTTCGAACTCCGGCACCCCGGGCAATGCACCCACCCCGAACGGAGGAAGTTTGCCTCCACGCTCTTTTGTGTTTGTATCGACCGAATATTCCTTGCAGAGATCTTCCCATTTTCTGCCGCCTTTGAGCTGGTCGTAGATCTCGAACGCCTTATTCTTTGTCTGGTCGTCGGTGCCGCCGAGAAGTATGTGTGATACTTCCACTTCACCACTGGCGGGACGGCGATCGAATACTTTAATAATATGATAGCCGAACCGCGTTCTTATGGGTTGTGAGACTTCGCCGACTTTCGTCTTGAATGCTGCATCCTCGAAGGCATATACCATTGCCATGGCTGTAAAGTATCCGAGACTTCCGCCGTTTTCCTTTGCCGATGGGTCGTTGGAAAATTCGGAGGCAAGTTTACCGAAGTCTTCACCGTTCATCACGCGGTCACGAAGGGCCTGGATCTTCTTCCACGCTACAAGCGTATCGGCAGGCAGTGCATCGGGTGACGTGTTGATCAATATGTGGGATGCTTTCACTTCTTCGTGGAGCCTGTCGTATGCTTCTCTCACCAGCCGGGCCAGCTCGTCGGACGAAGCCACGAAAGGTTTTTTAAGCTCGTCGCGGTAGGTTGTGAACTCTTTGATGAATGCCTGGGTGGTGTCGATGCCGCGGTGGTGTGCTTCGGCAACTTTGAGCTTGAAGGCGATCACCAGGTCGAGGTACTCCCTGATCTTATCTTCCTTCATTTCCTCGGGTTTGCCCTGGTTGTTTTTGCGAAAGAGGTAGAGGAACTCGCTCGCGTAAATGTCCTTCTTATCTACGGAAAACAGGACCTTATCGGGGGTTTCGGATTTCTTTTGTGAGAAACCGGCAACAGCCATTAACAAGAGCCCTGTCGCGCACAAGACGCGCTTCATTTGTGTAATCATAAGCCTGCAAAAATAACGGTCGGAATTCAAACTAAAAACCGACATTTTTCTTGGGATGTTCGGAACCTGAACTTAAAGTCGTTTATTTCGTTTCCCCATAAATTGTGCGAAGTGCGATGTGCGGTGACTGCTCTTCGCACCCCGCACATCGCACTATTAATATGAAAGAACTCTCTTACCTCAATAAATACTTACTAAAGTACAAGTGGCAACTCATCCTCGGACTGGTGTTTGTCATCATTTCCACGGCATTTCAGATACTGCCGGCGCCCCTGGTGCGGATGTCGATCGACCTGGTGATTGAGAACCTTCGTATCTACGACAGCTTCGAAAAAACATCGTTGCAAGAGAGTTTCTTCGACACCATTGCATGGCAGATCCTCATCCTGTCGGTGCTTACACTGATCATGGCGCTTCTGCGCGGATTGTTCCTGTATTTTGTCAGGCAGACGCTGATCGTAATGAGCCGGCTCGTTGAATACGATCTAAAGAATGACATCTTCGAACACTACGAAACATTGCCGCTCAGTTTTTACCGTCGCAATAACACGGGAGATCTCATGAACCGCATCAGCGAAGATGTCGGGCGCGTAAGGATGTATCTCGGCCCGTCGATCATGTACGGCTTGCAACTGGTAACGCTGTTCGTGATGCTGATACCGTTCATGTTCAGCATCAGCCCGGTGCTCACGTTGTACGCGCTGATACCGTTACCGCTTCTTTCGATAGGAATATTTTATGTGAACAACATTGTCGAGCATCGTGCTGAAATGATACAGCGAAGCCAATCGAAGCTGAGCACGTTTGTCCAGGAAGCATTCTCCGGCATACGTGTGCTGAAATCATTCACCAGAGAAAAAGAGTCGTCTTCCAAATTCGAGCTCGAGAGCAACGAGTACAAAGACCAGTCGATGAAGCTCACCAAAGTACAGTCGATGTTCTTTCCGTTGATAACAGGTTTGATCGGCTTGAGCACGATACTAACCGTTTATGCCGGCAGCGTGGGCGTGATCAACGGCACGTTGACGTTCGGTAAGATCGCGGAGTTCATCATTTATGTCAATATGCTTACATGGCCCGTGGCATCGCTCGGCTGGACGACCAGCCTCGTTCAGCGGGCCGAAGCTTCACAAAAACGAATCAACGAATTCCTCCGCACGAAGACAGACATTGTTTCCGAGCAACAGCTCGTGCAGCAGATCGAAGGCAAGGTGGAGTTCAACGACGTCTCATTCGTTTATCCCGACACTGCTATCAGAGCGCTGAATCATGTGTCGTTCACGATCAATCCCGGCGAATCGCTGGCCATCATCGGCACAACGGGTTCCGGAAAAAGCACGATCTCCAGCCTGATCACGAGACTCTATGATGCCACCGAAGGACAGGTATTGATCGATGGCATCCCGATCTCCCATTATGACCTCGTCAATCTTCGCGGCCAGATGGGCGTAGTTCCCCAGGATGTGTTTCTCTTCAGCGATACCATTTATAACAACATAGGTTTCGGGCTTCGTGATCATGACGAAGCGAAGATCGTACAGGCGGCGAAAGACGCCGATGTATACAACAACATCGTCGCATTTCCGCAAGGTTTCAACACCCGTGTAGGCGAACGCGGCATTACACTTTCCGGCGGACAAAAGCAGCGTGTTTCTATTGCACGCGCCATCGTTCGCGAGCCGCGCATCCTCATTCTCGACGATGCCCTTTCGGCAGTGGATACGAAAACAGAGAACACGATTCTGAATGCGATGAAGAAGGTGATGATAGGAAGAACTTCTATCGTGATCTCTCACAGGGTGTCATCCGCACGGCTTGCCAGCAAGGTCATCGTTCTCGACGACGGCAATATTGTCGAAGAAGGAACGCATGAGGCGTTGATCGCGAAGGGGGGAGTTTATACGGAGTTGTACGATAAACAGATACAGGCGGAAGCGGCGAGCACCGAGACTAAATAAGGCCTTAGACCAGCACGCTACTGAAGAAAGTGATAACGGACGCCAAGAGCGCCGAACAGCCTGCCGCCGACCCGGTCGAAAACCTCGAGCATCGCGCTGCCTTCACCGTAAAATGAGAACGGCGTGTCTTCGAGCCAGTACTCGGCTCCGAGGATGGCTTCAGGACCGAAGTTGATGTCCAATCGGTCATCGGATTGCGTGGCCGGAACGGCATCGACATCGGTATAACGATAAGTTACTCTGGCGAACTTTGCAACAACTCCTGCACCACAATACCAGTTGAGTGCGCCTTCCATACCTGTAGTCGGTATCGGGAAGTCTTTCAGATAGCGGGCTTGCAGGTAGAGCGCATTTTGCACGGTATGATCGATGTACTTGAACTTGTCGTACTTCGAAATGGAATTGAATGAGTTGATATAATAGTGCTTCGCCCAGTTCGGCCCTGCGCTTCCGATCCCGAATTCCAGAGCAGCCCTTTTGGTTGTGTACGTCTTGTAAGTGAGCGCCGTAGGAACACCAAGACGCAATGAGACACTATGCACCGGCTGACTTTGTGCAGATGCAGAAAAGTTGATAGCCAGGGTGATCAGCAAAATCAAAAAAAATTTCACACGGAAAACACGGAAATCACGGAAGCGCGTTAAAAAAAGCTCCTGCATTTTTCCGTGTTTTCCGTGAGAGATCATGCGCATGAATTATCAAAAAATATACCGCAGTCCGACGCCACCCTGGAAGCGGTTATATCCCGGGTCGAGAAGGGCATCGGTAAACCACTCAATTTCTATAAACGCAGATAGTGGAAGTGAGAAATAAGAATATTCGAAGCCCACGATCGCGCTGGGTCCGTATGTAAACCTCGATCTCCTGAACTTACCAAGCTCAGTCTCAAACAAACCGTCCTCGTAGATGTAATCGTATTCGAGCTTGGTGTTTCTCCATTGCCATCCGAGTCCTGCGTAAAGCTGAAGGCCCGGCGATATATTTTCCGCGTTCCATTGGTAAAGGAACTTTGCTTCGAGATACCAGTCGGTTATCGCACGATGCGAAAGTTGTTTGATGGATTCTTCACCCTGAAGTGTGTCGGGCAGATAATCCACTTCGAATTTCTTACGATAATATTTACTATAAAGTCCACTGGCGACCTTGCCAACATCGGCACCGAACGCCCAGTGTTTATTGGGATAATATTTATATGACAAGGCTACAGGGTCGCCGAGCTTTATTCCGAGCCCCTGGTAAGGGTATTGGCTTTGCTCGAAGATGGGACATATCACCCGCGACTTGGCTTTGGAGATCGAAGGTGCCCGAAGACTCTTGTTTTTAGGGCTTCTTTTGAGGGTGGTGTGACGGGCCTGCTGCGAATAGCCTTCGGTACAAGTGATCAGAAAGAGGACTGTTGCTATCGCCAGGGGAATCCGCATTCAACAAATATACTGGATTTAAGAAAGATGTTGCAGGGCTTAGATGGCTTTCAGGGCCGCGTCATAATCGGGTTCCTGCCCAATTACAGGTACTACTTCCGTGTGTTTTACTTCGCCAAATTCGTCGATCACGATGACAACCCTGGCGAAGAGGCCCCTCATAGGTCCATCCAACATTTCAACATGATAATCGTTGCCGAAATCCTTCGAACGAAAGTCTGATAGCGTGATGACCCGCTCAATGCCTTCGGTTGCACAGAACCTTCTCATGGCATACGGGAGATCTTTTGCGATACAAAGAACGACAGTGCGCGAGAGGGCGGCCGCGCGACGGTTGAATTCGCGCACCGATTCCGCACACGTACTCGTATCGATGCTGGGGAAAATATTCAACACAACCGACCGGCCCAGGAAATCTTTCAGGGAAACGTCTTCGAGTTTGTTGTTGGTAAGAGTAAAGTCGGGCGCAGGCTTGCCGACGGCAGGAACATCGCCGTTTGTATGAACAGGAATGTTACGTACAAGCAGTTTTGACATGGCGTTATTATCCGGCCTTATCTGAGTCTTTCAGAATCTTTCACGATCCGTTCATCTCTGCGAATGAATCGCATGGCGACCCAGTTCATCGCGACACCTGCGAAGATGGTCCACAGGGCTCCGCGCGACAGTCCTTCATGCTGAAAATCTGCAGTAAACTTGGACCCGAAGTACACGACGGCGCCCATGACGCCCATGAGAAGAAGGGTATTGAAGGCGGCGAGTTTTATCTGTAACAAGCGGTTGTCGTACCGGCGAATCGTCTGTACAGCGACAGATGCGGCAGCGATCATGAGGACGGCGGTAATTGAATACGGTATGTAATCGACGGTTCGTTGGTCCCCATTGATGATAGAGTATTGAAGCGGATACAGCTCGTATCTCACACCGCCGGAATCGACATGCTTCCAGATTGGAAAGAACATGCTTACGATCATGACGATGACGACGAGAGCGAGGAAGATGGTTTGGATGCGTTGCCACATGGGGTAAAATTAGTTAGGTTTTCCTGACGGTCAATGATTACGGAGGCGAAAATTTGTTGGATACTAAGCGGAAAGTAGTAAGTAGCCAGTAGCCAGTAGTAAGGAGGCAGTAGGTTATGGAGTCGGCACGGAGTTTTAGAGATTTGATTGTCTGGCAGAAGGCACACCGGCTTGTGCTGTGTGCGTATGCTTACTCCGGGGCGTTTCCGCGAGACGAAACTTTCGGATTGAGAAGTCAATTTCGGAGATCGGCGGTGTCAGTTGCTGCTAATATCGCGGAGGGGTTTGCCAAGAAGACAGTGCCTGAAAAAATACGATTTATGAATATCGCCCAAGGGTCACTTGAGGAAACAAGGTATTACCTTGTGTTGGCAAAAGACCTTGGTTATGGTGACAATCATGAGTTGACTCTCCTCGCCACTGAGGTAAGTAAGCTCCTCAATGCCTTCATAAGTTCTATCTACCGAAACCACCATTGACTCGCCGACCTCCAAAGAACCTCTAAACCTAACTCCTTACTACTTACTACTGGCTACTTACTACTGGCTACTTACTACTGACTACTTACTACTGACCCCCGATGCGCTTCCTCTTCCAAATCTCCTACCTCGGCACCAATTTCTCCGGCTGGCAATCGCAACTAAACGCCACCGGCATCCAGGAAATCGTCGAAAAATGCCTCAGCACCATCCTCCGCCAGAAACTCACTATCGTCGCCAGCGGACGAACCGATACCGGAGTCCACTGTGTCCAGCAATTCTTCCACGTCGACATCGAAAAATCATTCGAGCGAGAAAAGCTCATCATTCAGATGAACTCGTTTCTCCCTTCCGATATCGCCATCCGCACGATTTCACAAATAAAACCCGACGCCAGCGCGAGGTACAATGCCACCGAACGCAGCTACGAGTATATCATCACCCGAAAGAAAGACCCGCTCCGCAAAGGACTCGCCTTCTATTATTTTAAGGAGATCGATATCAAAACCATGAATAAGGCCGCCGCGTTATTAGTCGGTACTCATGACTTCGAGACTTTCAGTAAAGTAAAGACGGACGTAAATCACTTTATTTGCACGGTTAAGGAGGCAGAATGGAATCAAAAGGGCGACTTGTTGGTTTTTAACATCACGGCGAACAGGTTCCTGAGAGGAATGGTCAGGGCCGTGGTCGGAACACTGCTCGATGCAGGCTCCGGCAAGATCACCCTGAAGACGTTCCAGGAAATATTGAAAAGTAAAGACAGGAAGAAGGCTGGGATGAATGTGCCTCCCGAAGGTTTGTACCTGGTGAGGGTGAAATACCCGAAAGCGATTTTTATCGATTGATGGAAAAGGAAAAAGTAAGCAGCGGCAACATTATCGACTTCAAGGTGCTTGGCCGCATCCTGCAGTTCGTAAAACCATACAAGGTCCACTTCTATATCGTCATCGCGCTGACGTTCGCGCTGGGAGTGCTCAGTCCGCTGAAGGTTATCCTAATTCAATATACACTCGACAATCATGTAGCGAACGGCAACTACCAGGCGATGCTGTACATGATCATGCTCATGGTCGGCGTCCTCGTCGCACACTCCGCGTTTCAATACGTGCATACTTATATCTCCGGCCGCATCGGCCAGCATGTGATCCGCGACATCCGCGTGAAGCTATATCAGCACCTCATCGGACTACGTCTGAAGTTCTTCGACAAAACGCCCATCGGGCGCCTCGTGACCCGAACGATCTCCGACGTCGAAAGTCTTGCGGATGTTTTCAGTGAGGGTCTTGCCGCGATGGCCGGCGATCTTCTGCAGATCGTATTCATCCTGGCATTTATGTTCTGGCACGACTGGCGGCTGGCGCTCGTAAGTCTTTCAACGATACCATTCATGCTGTTGTCGACCTACATGTTCAAAGAAAAGATCAAGGTCGCATTCAATGATGTACGGAACGCTGTCTCGAACCTGAATGCGTTTGTGCAGGAACATATCACGGGCATGAGCATCGTGCAGATCTTCGGCAGCGAGAAACGTGAGTTTGGCAAGTTCATCGAGATCAACAAAGAACATCGCGATGCCAATCTCCGCTCCGTCCTTTACTATTCGATCTATTATCCGGTTGCTGATATCATCTCAGCTACGGGTATCGGCTTGCTGATCTGGTACGGTGCGAGAGGCGTGATCCACTTCGAACAGACTGGGATCTCCGTCGGCACGCTCATCGCGTTCATCATGTACATTCAGATGTTCTTCCGGCCCATCCGGATGCTTGCCGACCGTTACAACACCCTCCAGATGGGTATCGTGGCATCTTCACGTATCATCAACCTTCTCGACGACAAGGAATACATTGCAGAAACAGGGACACACAAACCTGCGGAGCTGCGCGGCGAAGTTGTTTTCGACAACGTGTTCTTTGCATACAACGAATCCAATTATGTATTGAAAGATATCAGCTTCCACATACGGCCGGGCGCGACCGTGGCATTCGTGGGAGCGACAGGCGCAGGCAAGTCGTCGATCATCAATCTTCTCAACCGGTTTTACGAGATCAACAGCGGCACCATCAAAGTCGACGGTGTCGACATCCGTGAGTTCGACGTGTCGGTGCTGAGACGTGAGATCGGCGTCGTTCTGCAAGATGTTTTCCTGTTTTCCGATACTATTCGCAACAACGTGACACTCGGCGACAAAGAGGTGACGGACGAAATGATCTGGCATGCTGCCGATCTGGTCGGTGCGAGAAAATTTATCGAAAGGCTGCCGGGCGACCTCGACTACAACGTGATGGAACGGGGAGCGACCTTGTCCGTCGGGCAACGTCAACTGTTGTCATTCATCCGCGCAATGGTCTACGATCCGCGCATCCTCGTGCTCGACGAAGCCACGTCTTCGATCGATAGCGAGACCGAAGAAATGGTACAGTCGGCTATCGCCAAAATGATGAAGAACAGAACGGCCATCGTCATCGCCCACAGGCTGTCGACCATTCAGAAAGCAGATACAATCATCGTTCTGGAAAAAGGCGAAATCCGCGAAACCGGCAGGCATGAAGAGCTTTTAAGCCAGGACGGATATTACTCACAACTGTACAAGATGCAGTATAAGGAAGTTGTGTAATATTACTTCATGAGACTTCTATTGGTGTTCCTAATCCTGGGAACAGTTTGCCTCGCGCAGAAAAAAGACACCGGTTACTTACTCCAGCCCGATCGTGTTTTCGATGGTGAAAAGTTGATAACCGGCGTTTCCGTTTTTGTTCATAACGACAAAATCGTTGCCATCGGACCAACCGCCAGCATGAAGCCGACCGGCGACGTCATCGTCATCAAGCTTCCCGGATGTACGTTGCTACCCGGATTGATCGAAGGTCATTCGCACCTGCTCCTGCATCCATACAATGAAACATCCTGGAACGACCAGGTGATGAAAGAACCCGACGCTTACCGCGTTGCAAGAGCGACCGTGCACGCGAAGAATACGCTCATGGCCGGTTTCACAACAGTGCGCGACCTCGGAACGGAAGGCGCAGGGTACGCTGACGTCGGATTGAAAATGGCGATTGAAGACGGCATTATTCCCGGGCCGCGAATGATCGTCGCGGGACGCGCTATCGTAGCGACGGGATCTTATGGTCCGAAAGGATTCGATACAGACTTTACAGTCATGCTCGGCGCTGAGCCTGCCGACGGAAACAACCTGATCCACGTTGTTCGTGATCAGATCGGCAAAGGCGCCGACGTCGTAAAGGTATACGCCGACTATCGGTGGGGTCTCAACGATGAAGCGAGGCCATCGTTCTCCATCGACGAGCTGAAGTTGATCGTCGAGACCGCAACAAGCTCCGGCAGACCTGTTGTAGCTCATGCATCAACAGCCGAAGGTATGCGCCGGGCGATCATGGCGGGTGTGTCTACCATTGAACACGGCGATGGAGGAACGCTCGAAATATTTCAGCTGATGAAGGAAAAGGGAGTGGCATTATGCCCGACCATCGCTGCAGGTTACGCGGTAGCACAGTACAAAGGCTGGCAGGCCGGCACATTACCCGAACCCGATGGGGTGAAGCAAAAACGCACCAGTTACCAGGCAGCGATCCAGGCAGAAGTGAAAATATGCGCCGGCGGCGATGTCGGTGTTTTTGCACATGGCGACAACGTGCGCGAGCTGGAGATGATGACCGAATACGGAATGATGGCCGATGCGGTACTTCGTTCTGCAACAAGCGTGAATGCCGACGTGTTTGGGATCGGCGAGCTTACCGGCAGAATAAAAGAAAACCTGAAGGCAGACATACTCGTCGTGCAGGGCGACCCCACCAAAAATATTTCGGACCTGAGAAAAGTGAGGATCGTCCTGAAAGATGGTTTCCTGTACCGGAACGAATCCGAGATAAAATCGAAATGATTTCTGCTGAAAAAAGCGTAAATAGTACAGTTATTAAATCATCGTAGTATGAACCGCAAACAAGCGTTAAAGTCTATTGCCGCAGGTTCCGCCGGCGTCGTTGGCCTGCCGTCCATAGCAAAGGCATTTTCCCTCCTTCCTGAAGCCTTGAAGGGGAATATCAATCATTCCGCGTGCCGCTGGTGCTACCAGGACATACCGCTGGAGGATCTCGTCATCGCTGCCAAGCAAATGGGTATGGGATCGATCGAGCTGCTTGGCGAGAAAGACTGGGCAGTTGTGAACAAACACGGGATCACCTGCGCGATGGGCTACGGTACCGACACTGGATTGAATAAAGGATTCAACGACCCTTCGCTGCACGAAAAGCTCTTAAAAGACTATTCGGTAAGTATTCCCAAGGCTGCCGACGCGGGACTTAAGAATATTATTTGCTTTAGCGGTAACTCGAACGGAATGAGTTCTGAAACAGGTATCGAAAATTGCGCGAAGGGACTGGATCCTGTAGCGAAGATCGCGGAGAAGTATAACATCACCATATCGATGGAACTTCTAAACAGCAAAGTCAATCACAAGGATTACCAGTGCGATCATACGGAATGGGGCGTTAAGCTGGCCGATAAGCTCGGTTCCAACAACTTCAAGCTGCTGTACGATATCTATCACATGCAGATCATGGAAGGCGACGTTATCGCCACCATCAAGAAGCACATCAAATACATTTCACATTTCCACACGGGCGGCGTTCCCGGTCGTCACGAGATCGACGAAACCCAGGAGTTGCAATATCCTGCAATCATGAAGGCGATCGTCGAGACCGGCTTTAAAGGCTTCGTGGCGCAGGAATTTGTACCGGCAAGGGCCGATAAGCTCGCGTCGTTAAAGCAAGGAGTAGAGATATGTGATATCTGATGATCGAGCCGACCTAGCGCTTCGCTAGTCTTATACTCCCATCATCCGCTCTGATATCGACTTTCGCGTTTCCGCTCGTGAGCGTGAACCTTGAGCGGTCTTCCGTTTCCTCTACGGCAGAGAAGTTGCCATCGGCGCGCACACTTGTATCGTCGTGACGGATGTCGAAACGGCCGCCGCCACTGATCACCGTGAATACCACGCGCCCGTCTTGCATGTTGATATAATAATCACCGGTATCGGCGAGAGAAGTCTCCACGACGAAGTCACCGTCGTCGATGTCGGCGCTGATCTTTGTGAACGCAGCGTCTTTGATCTGAATGTTTGTGTCGTCGCCGTCGATCTCGAGTGACCCCCTGCCCTTGTCCATCTTTATATCTGCATCATCGAGCTTGAAACGGAAGTCATCGCCATTGCAGCTGATCAGCTCAACGTCGGCATCGTCAAGGTCGGCATCGATAGCGCCGTCGATAGATTCTATGAAGTAATCGCCATCGTCACCATTGATAATGAGACTGACGCCCTTCGGCGCTTGTATTTTGATCGTATAATGTTCATTGTGATATCCTACTATACCTACTTGCGTGGAATTCGATCTTTCGCGTATGGTGATGTTTCCGTCGTTCTCATCGATGTCGACAGAAAATTCTTCGGTGCCGAAAGAAAAGCCTTTGGTCTCCACTTCGCGATCGACCTTAACGTTCACATTCGTACGGTCGGAGCCAGTAATGAACACTTTAGCGTCGGAGCAGGTGAGGCGGATCGTGCCTTTCGATGATACTTTGTAATCCTGGTCTATGTGGTAATTGCCGGTTTTTGTGGTCTGGGCCCAGGAAATCGTCGTAACTAATATGAGACTAAAGGTAAGGAGGTTTTTCATCTTCGTGGGATTTACAGAGGTTAGACGCAAAGGGAGGACCGAAGGTTGCTCGGGCGTTTGCACGGAACGAGTTTCAAGGTTCAAATATTTATTGGGTAGATGGATTTACAGACCATGGAGAAATCATCAGGTTGAGATCGCAACAACATGGTTGCTCCATAATGAGTAATGTCAGCTAACGAACAGATCTCTGAACTTTGAACCTTGAACAAATTACAGACTGGCGATTAGTGCTACGTAAAGCTTCGTAAGTCTCGGCTCCGCTTTCGAAGCCACCCCTATTATCTCTCTAATATCAACACGTTTCAAATCATCCGGATCACAATCATCCGTCAGCACCGATATCGCGCAACACGGAAGTCCCATATGGTTGGCGACGAGCACTTCGGGAACCGTACTCATTCCGACAGCATCGGCGCCCGCCATTCGAAGGAACCTGTATTCCGCACGTGTCTCCAGCTGCGGCCCCATCACGGCAGCATAAACTCCTTTGTTGAGCTTGATCTTATTCTTCTTGGCGATGTCTATCAGTAGCTTGTTGAGCTTTTTTGAATACGGTTGACTCATGTCGGGGAAACGGGAGCCGAGTGTTTCAAAGTTTTGGCCGCGTAGCGGATTGTCGGGCTGAAAGCTGATGTGATCGTCGATAAGCATCAGCTCGCCTTTCGCCCACTTCATGTTCATGTTACCTGCTGCATTGGAGATGAGCAGATGTTGCACACCGAGAAATTTCATGACACGAACAGGCAACGTGATCTGTTGCATGGAATAGCCTTCGTAAAAGTGAAAGCGTCCCTGCATGGCGAGGACCTTCTTCCCTTTCACTTCACCGTAGATGAGCTGTCCTTTATGAAACTCGACAGTAGATATCGGAAAGTGTGGTATCGAATTATAGTTGACGAACACCGGGTTCCTGATCTCTTTCACGAACTGGCTGCCCAGCCCCGTGCCGAGGATGATGCCGACCTCGGGGTCCGTGATTCCTCGCTTTTTGAGGTAGGCGACAACCTCCTTGATTATTTGTAGCATTTCCGACTCCATTTGACATGCAAAAGTCGCATTTCATAACATCCACAGCAACGTTTCCCGCCTTCTCGCCTATATTTATCATGCAAACCAATCCCTATGAAAAAGCTGTTCCTGCTGGCCGCTATCGCCCTTTCAGTCCAGGCGTTTAGCCAATCTTTCAACAATCTCCCTGTTGTTACCCAAAAACCTCCGCTTCACGGGCGCCATTGGATGGCCGTTACCGGCAAGCCACTCGCGGCTACAGCGGGCGCTATGACCTTCGCGAAAGGCGGCAACGCCGTCGACGCGGCGTGCGCAATGCTCGCGGCCACATGTACAATGTGGGACGTGCTGGCGTGGGGAGGTGAGACACAGGCGCTCATCTACAATCCGAAAACAAAAAAAGTTATTGCCATCAACGCGCTCGGCGTCGCACCCACCGGAGCGACTGCAGATTTCTTCAAAGGCAAGAACATGAAATATCCTCCCGAGTACGGCCCGCTCGCCGCGGTAACACCCGGCACTCCCGGCGGACTGATGACCATGCTTGCCGAGTATGGAACCATGAGCCTGAAAGATGTCCTCGCCCCCGCGATGCAGATGGCGGAGGGATACCCGATCGAAGCACAAACTGCCAACTCCATCGAGCGCGGAAAGGATCTGATCAAACAATGGCCTTATTCCAAAAAAGTATTTCTACCTCATCTCGGTGAAAAAAGAGAAGCACCCGATGCCGGCGAAGTCTTCGTACAGAAAGACCTCCTCGAAACATTGAAGAAACTTGTAGAGTCTGAACAGCAAGCGCTCAAGAAAGGAAAGAACAGGAAAGAAGCTATCTACGCAGCTTACGACCGGTTCTACAAAGGCGACATCGCCAAAGAAATTGCACGTGGCTGCCAGGAGCAAGGCGGACTCATCACAGAACAAGATCTTGCAAACTGGAAAGTTAAGATCGAAGAGCCGATGATGACAACGTACCGCGGTATCGATGTTTACAAATGCCAGCAATGGACCCAGGGCCCCGCTTTTCTTCAGACACTCAACATACTGGAGAACTTCGACCTGAAAAGCATGGGATATAATTCACCCCGTTACGTCCACACATTATACCAGGCTATGAACCTTGCGTTTGCCGACCGTGACTTCTACTATGGCGATCCTGCCTTTGCTCCGGAAGAGCCCATGAAAGGACTGCTTTCAAAAGAGTATGCGAAAGATCGTTCGAAGCAGATCAATTGGGAAGCGAACGATCCCAAAGCCGGCCCCGGCGATCCATATCCTTTCGAAGGAAAACAAAATCCGTATGCCGACCTGTTGAAGACATGGGGCAACACACAAGCAGCGAACTTCAAACCCGGAAGCCCGCTCGATGACAAGTACATGGAAACATTCACGGCAGGAACAACCTCTGTCGAAGCAGCCGATAAGGAAGGATGGGTTGTGTCGATCACACCGAGTGGCGGCTGGGTGCCGTCGTGCATCGCGGGGAACACCGGCGTTGGAATGAGCCAGCGTATGCAGTCGTTCGTTACAGATCCCAAAGAAAATCCTTTCAACGTGGTGGAACCCGGCAAGCGGCCGCGCGTGACACTCACACCGAGTATGGCATTGAAAGACGGCAAGCCTTACCTCTCCTTCGCCAAACAAGCAGGTGACGAGCAGGATCAGCTGTTGCTACAGTTCTTCCTGAACATGGTTGAATTCAACATGACGGTCCAGGAGTCGACCGAAGCGCCGAGCTTTAAAACATTACAGATGTATTCGAGCTTTGGCGAACACGAAAAAGTGCCGGGCGGACTTATACTGAACAGTGAAATGCCGGCGTGGACACGCAAGGATCTCAGCCGCATGGGATATAAGCTATCGTATCAAGACCGCACCAGTGGACCGATCAACGCTATCTTCTTCGATTGGGCACATGGGACCTTCTGGGGAGGTTCGAGTAATCACGGAGAGGATTACGGGATCGGATGGTAATTTGGTTTGGGCGCCCTCCGGCGCCCAAACTATTCATAAAGGTCGCTGTTCGCTGTCTTGCACACCTGTTCAAAATATACCGACACCTTTTCGGTAACTGCTTTAAAATAAGCCTCGCCTTTTTCCTTCGTTGCTTTTCTTGGATCGCCCACACCGGTATCCTTCGTTACCTGCATCCATTTCCTTTCGGCCCAGGCCCAACCTTCGCGAATGCCTGTAATACGGAATTTCTTTGCGGCGCCGTCGCCTGCAAGAGAAAGGTTGACAAGGTCGGGTCTGAGATGAAGCATCAAGCTTGTCTCCATCTCGCCGGCATGATCATCTTTGTTTTCAAAGAATTGTTTCTGATCGACAGCCTGATACCAGTTACAGGAAGTGAGGAACATCTTCGGAAATTTCAATCCCAGCTCGCGGATCATCGTGCGGAAGTCATTACCACCATGACTATTAAGAATGATTAATTTATAGATGCCCTGCCGGTCGAGCACCTCGATAACATCTTTCAGTATCATGAACTGCGTGCTGGGGTTCATATTGATATCCAGCTTCACATCGAACTGCCCGGTGTTGACACCGAAAGGTATCGGGGGAAGAACAGTCAGTTTTGCTCCGCGGTCCCACGCAAGGCGCGCGGCTTCGGCAGAAATATATTCCGATTCAAGAATGTCGGTGCCATACGGCATATGGTAGTTGTGGGCTTCACAAGCTCCCCAGGGGAGCACAGCTGCTTCGAAGTTTGCATCCTTGATGTACTTCCAGTTCGATTCGGCGAGAATATAGGGTCGCATAAGTGGCGGAAATTAGTATTTTCTTATACCCCGAAAGCAAAAAAGTCAGCTGCGTTTTGAATCGCAACTGACTGATTGATAGTGACCCCGGAGAGATTCGAACTCTCGACCCAATGATTAAGAGTCATTTGCTCTACCAGCTGAGCTACGGAGTCTTTTTTGCCTTCTTTTTCTAAAGAAGAGTCGCAAATTTATAAAAGTTTTCCGTTAAGATGCCGGCAGTGCAATCTTATATCCTTTCCCTTTTTTGATGGTCAGTTTTTCTTCGCGAAGCCACGGATTTAAACGCTTTAGCAGCTTATAGCTGGTGCCCTGCGCGATCGAAAATTCCACCAGGTCTTTCACAGTCTCGTTGACTTCCAGGTACCGCACCGGCTCCGGCTTGTATGTGTGCTTTTCGCTGATGTTGAACCCATACTTTGTGGGATGCTCCATGATCTCTTTGAGCGCCAGCAGGCGGAAGATGTAACGCGCAGTTTCGTCATTCAGGAAAAGGTCATAATAAGATTTCACCTTTTGATTTTCCAGGGCGCGGTCGAGGCCACCCATTCCACGGTCGTACGAAGCGGCCGCCAGGGTCCAGCTGCCGAACTTAGCGTAAGCTTTCTTCAGGTACTTGCAGGCCGCCTGGGTAGCCTTCAGTGGATCATATCGCTCGTCCACTTCTTTCCTTATCTCGAGTCCAAGCTCTTTGCCTGCATCCTCCATGATCTGCCAGAAACCAACGGCTCCCCGCGGCGAAACATCGTTCAGTAGCGCAGATTCTATCAACGCCATGTATTTGAAATCATCCGGAATGCCATGCTCTTTCAGAATAGGTTCGATCTGTGGAAGCCAACGGCCGGCGCGCTTCATAATGAAGATCGTGCTGTTGTGCATATACGAATTGATATGCAGTTCGCGGTCGAACCGTTCGTAAACGTCGGGTGTCAGCAAAGGCACTTCCTCTCCTGCGAAGCTCATACTCTTGGGAACCTCCAGTGAAACGGCAGGCATCCAGGAGCCCTGCGCATCGGCCGACTGCTCCAGCTCTTTCTCGTCGGTGATCTCTTCGGCGATTCCCGGATCATCGGCATGACGCGCCTGCGGCGAACGCCCGATGACCTCAGTCTCCAGCTTCACCAACCTTTTGTTCGTCGACCAGAAATTGATCAACAGTGCAACCAGTATAACCCCGGATAAAATTGCCGACAGATTTTTCATGCTCCCCTCAACGTTAGAAATTCGGTGACAACATATACTTCGAATAGAACTCGTCTATCACGTGAACAGCCTGCTCCGGCGTGTCTACCACGCTGAAGAGATTGAGATCATCCGCGTGGATCATTCCTTCCGCCACCAATGCCTTATTGATCCAGTCCATCAGTCCGGCCCAGTATTTTTTTCCGACCAGTACAATTGGAAACCGTCCGATCTTTTTTGTCTGGATGAGGGTAAGCGCTTCCGATAGCTCGTCGAGTGTACCGAAGCCTCCGGGCATCACAATAAAACCCTGCGAGTATTTCATGAACATCACTTTTCGCACAAAGAAATAATCAAAAGTGATAAGCTTATCGGGATCGATATAGGCATTGCCTTTCTGTTCGTGCGGCAGGTAGATATTCAGTCCGACCGACTTTCCGCCTGCCCGGTTTGCACCACGGTTGCCCGCCTCCATGATGCCGGGACCGCCGCCCGTCACCACACCGTAGCCGTGAAGGACAAGCTGGTAGGCGATCTCCTCCGCGGTCTTATAGTATGGGTTGGTGGCCTTGGTGCGGGCAGATCCGAATATGGTCACACAAGGGCCTATCTTTGAAAGCTTTTCGAAGCCTTCCACGAACTCGGCCATCACTTTGAAGATCACCCAGGAGTCGGAACTCTTGATCTCAGCCCAATCTTTATCTTTGAATGCTTTACGTATCCGATGTTCGTCGTCAATGGATTCATTGAAGATGCCACTTGTTATTCTTTTCTTTTTTGACGCCTTTCCACCCTTTACCTTCATATCTTGAATTTTAATCAAAAACAGATGAAATATAGCAGGTTTTTAACTGTATTGCTTCTCGTCTCCGTGTGTACGCTGTTGCTGAACAGCTGCGGTAAAGGCGGGGAAAACGGCGACACCAACGACTGGGCTTTGGTTCCATTCGTGAAGGCCGACGAGGCAAATCCGGTTCTCGTAGCCGACAGTAACGAGTTCATGGACCCTATCCTCAACCAGCTGGTGCGTTGGGACGAAAAAGACGTTTTCAATCCTGCAGTTGTCGTGCGTGAAAACAAAGTGTTTATGATCTTCCGCGCCGAAGACAAGATCGGAAAGTACGCGGGCACATCGCGACTCGGACTGGCCATGAGCGACGACGGACTTCATTTCACCAAACGCACCACCCCCGTCTTCTATCCGTCGGACGACAGCATGAAAATTTATGAATGGGAAGGTGGCATCGAAGATCCCAGGATCGTGGAAAGCGAAGACAGCATTTATTACATGACCTATACAGCTTACGATGGAAACCTCGCCCGTCTTTGCCTGGCAACTTCTCCCGATCTGAATACATGGAACAAACAAGGACTGGTCCTTAGAGGAAAATATACCAACACCTGGAGCAAATCCGGAGCGATTGTCGCACGCCGCGAGGGCAACAGGATCATCGCTGCGAAAATCAACGGTAAGTACTGGATGTACTTCGGCGATACCAACCTGTTCATGGCTACTTCCCAAGACCTTATTCATTGGACACCGGTAGAAGAGAACGGTGCGCTGAAACCTGTACTGACACCACGCCCAAAGCAATTCGACAGCAGGCTGGTGGAGAGCGGACCTTATGCACTCATAACAGACGACGGCATCCTGTTGCTCTACAACGGCATGAATCTCGACGAAGGCGGCGACCCGAGGCTCGCGAAGGGCGCGTATTGTTCCGGTCAGGCATTGTTCGATCTCAACGACCCCACGAAACTGATCGACCGCCTTGACGACTATTTTATGATGCCCGATAAGCCTTATGAGCTCACCGGACAAGTAAACCAGGTTTGCTTCATCGAAGGCATGGTGCCGTTCAATGGAAAGTGGTATCTGTATTACGGAACTGCCGACTCTAAAATTGCCGCTGCGGTCGGTCCGGAGGTCGACTGACATGTCGCAGACCACCCGGTTCATTCTTGCTGGAATATTGTTTTCCATGCTGTGGGCATCAGCGTCCATCGCCGGCAAGTTTGGATTGCTATCGTCGGAGCCGCTCACTCTTTTTACCATCAGGTTTCTCATGGCGGGGGCAATTCTTCTCGGGTACGTACTGATCGCACGAAAGTGGCAAACGCCTACAGGGAAAGAGTGGGTGCACCTGACAGTATTCGGAGCATTCAACACCGCTCTTTATCTCGGCATATTCATCATCGCCCTTCAAGAAGTAGCTGCCGGGATCACCGCCCTTATGATTGCGCTCAATCCACTCCTCATCAGCATGCTTTCTTCGATTTGGATGAAGCGACCGGTTTCTCCGAGGGAATGGTTGAGTATCGTACTGGGTATGGCCGGTGTCGGAATAGCAACATATCCATTATTGGAAGACGGCTACGCAACAATGTTCGGAGTTGTATTGCTGGTCATCAGCATGCTGACGTATTCGATCGGCGCCGTGTATTATGCGTCGATCAAATGGACACTCAGCCGGAGTGTTATCAATGGATGGCAGGTACTCATCGGAGGCCTGTTGCTGCTCCCGTTCACACTCATCTTCGAAGGCGGTGGCACGACCTACGATACCGTATTCTGGTTGTCGGAGGCATGGCTGGTCATTCCTGTGTCGATTGCAGCAGTACAGCTCTGGCTTTACATTTTGAAAGAGGACGCCGTCAAGGCTTCGATATGGCTGTTCGTTTGCCCGATCTTCGGGCTGCTGTACTCCACCTGGCTGCTGGACGAGCCTTTTACACTCTTTACATCTGCCGGCGCCCTGCTCGTTCTCGTGAGTCTGTATTTCGGTCAGCAGCCGAAATCATAAATTCCACCAGTAAGTAAATTTCAATACGATCGCCCTGCTCTTTACGGCCCAGTTCTCCGGTAAATAGTTATCAGTGTATACTATGAACAAGTCGCTGGCGGGTTTGAATCTCCATTGAAGCCTGGCGTTGATGTTGACGTTATCAAGCTGTTCGTTGTATTGCAAAAAAGTAGTGAGGAACAACTTATTGGTCATAGTCACGTCCAATCTCGGGCTGATCAGCCAGAACGGCCTTCGTCCCCAGGGTTCCGGCAAACGGATATCATTATACGTTGTGCTAAAAAGGAAATTCAAATAGGGCTGAAACCGGTATCCCAAATCGGCGCTGACCAGCAGGCGGGTTCCATCTGCATAGTAACCGCCGTAGCGAAGAGACGTCGTTAACGTGAGAAGCTTTTGTGGCCGTGATGAATAGTCGATGCCGATGGTAGCCCACGAATGTTCGCTGCCGGTTTCGAGTGTCTCCATGCCGGAGTTCGTAGGATCGAACGGACGGAGCAGCCTCACATAATTCTTAATGACTCCAAACGACAGTATACTCAGCTTGCGAAAGTTGAACGAGTATGAATACGTGGTCTCGTCGTCGGTACGATTGAAGTTGGTGTCGAAGAATATCGACGAGATGACTTTGGGGCCGTGGCTCAGTATGTTCTTGCTCTTCGGAAAGAACAGGTAACCTGCCTGGGGACCAATGCGGGCAAAGTTGACACGAGGCACGTATCCGACCTCCGCGATGTAATCGGGTCCAACCCGTTCTATCTGCATCGAGTTCTGCCAATGACGGCTGAAATATTGAAGGTTCCCGGCGTACACCCAGTTGTCCGCACCGGCTTTTGTCCCGGGGCTCATCGATTTAAACACAAGTCCCTTTCCGGTCCATTGATTATTGCGTGAAGCGAGATTGTATTCCAAACCGGCGTTACGATTGTACAATGAATATGCCGGCACAGTAGGGTCCGTCGGCGTATCGTAGTTCATCGATTCTTTGTTGATGAAGAACGCCCCGACATAAGATCTGGCGAACAACCTTCGTTGCACCGCGGCTACGGCGAAGTTCTGTGCTGGACGCGCAGTAGAGTCATCGACAGCGGACGTTTGCATGTCCATCGCCCCGATCCGCCAGTTGCGGTTGATCCTTCCGCTCAACCTTGCTGCAGCATCGATCGGCACACCGAGACCGATCCTTCGTGAAAAGAACGGCCTGATGGTTGTGTATCCGAAGTTCGCGAAGATGTCTCCGTTCTCCAGGAAGAACTGCCGTCGCTCGGGAAAGAATAATTCGTAACGATCGAGGTTCGTCACCTGGCGATCGACGTCAACCTGCGAGAAGTCGGGGTTAACGGTAAGGTCGAGATTCAACGAGCTGGTGAGTGCGATCTTCGCATCCATGCCGACCTGTAAGGTATTGTCGGGCGGGGTGTCCTTCGTGAAATTCTTAGAACGTCTTGTAAGGCCGTACGGGATCAGCGAGACATTCATGCGCGGAGCCGGAGGAGCTTCGTCCCACACCAAAAATCCAGTGTGTGAAAGGGATGCTGTCGCAAATTGGCGTGGTATCGGCGTCCAGCTGGATTTCTCCGTGGTCTTCAGGTCGAGACGACTGAAGTTGATACCCCATTTCGTAATATCTTTTTTGTATCGAATGGTCTTGAATGGAATGGCCATCTCGAACACCCACCGGTCAGGGAAGTTTTTCACAGCCGATATCCATTTGTTGTCCCAGCTGAGGTCCACCTTACTGCCTTCGTACATTATGCCGTCCCATTGTGCACCTGCCGCGCTTACGCCGAACGAAAAACCGTTTGTCTGATCGTCGAACGTATCTACGAACAACAGGAAGTTGTCGTTCTTACCAAAGGCGAAGTCGCGCTTCAATGATTCGACCGTGTACTTGGTGTCGGTGCTGTGATAGCAAATGCCTTGTAAATAAACGTTCTTCTGATCATAGGTCATCCGTATCTCCGTGAGCACGGTTGCCATGCTGGTGTCCATGGGGAGCACCATGTAAAAATCTTTCGCTACCTCGCACGACTTCCAGGCTTCGTCATCGTCGACTCCGTCGATATTGAGAGCACCGGAAATTTTCTGGATATGGTATTCGAAGCGCGCGTTGACTTTTTCCGTCTGCGCCAATGCAGCTGACACTAAGAAGAAAAATATTACAGCTAAAAAAACCTTTTCAATCACGGGGATCTGCGACGTAGTCGCTAAGGTATTCAAAATGCCCGGTCAAACGACCGTTAGCCGCAATGGTTCCACGATCAATTATATGTGTGGCATCGTCCGCGAGCAGCGGCTTCAATATCCTGTCGATCAAGTCGCGCCCGAACTCTTCGGAGGCGCTGCGCGGCAATTCGCAAGGCAGATTATCGATAGCCATGACCGTCACGAAACGCGGATCATTCAGCGGCGGCTGAATGCTGTTGGTAGCCGGATCGTAGTCGTATATCGGGTCGGCAATGCTGGTTGCCCGCTTGGTGCTGGGAACCGATCCTTCGATGTCGCAGGTGATGTCGGCAATGACTTTTATTTTGAAATCAGCCGACAGCATATCTTCTCTTTTGAACAGGACGGGGGCTTTCGGATTCCAGAACGCGCCGGCCATGAGCAGGTCCGTCACTTTTGTGAACTCGAGGAAACGGGAAGAATACTTTTCCGGAGAAGTGTGAAATTCTTCGCGATTGAAATGACCCCCTTCCTTACGGGTGTGATACTCGCCGCTGCTAAGCTGTACGTAGACCGGCTCGTCGTAGGTCTTTTGAAGGTAGTCCGTGGGACTCACCTTGCGGATACCGGCGGTGTCGAGCGTCTCCATGGCGCCCTTGGCCACTCGCCCTGTGCCGGTAAGAGCTATCCTGACCGGGGGCAGCTTCACTTTACGAAGCTCGAGCTTCAGGTCGTTCACGTCGAAGCATTCAAACGCCCTTCGTAAAGAAAACAGGTTGAATCTTTTTCCATAGGTAAGAAGGCCATTGTAAGCTCCTACCATTCCCGCGTACCGCCCGAATGCCACGAGCCTGTTACCTTGCAGGTCTTTCAGCGCTTCGTAGTCGATCAGTCTTATTTTCTTGCGGATGACTTCCTGGAGAAGCTTCCGATTGTAGGGCTGCTTCTTGATCGTATGTGAAAAGATGAGGTATGTTTTGTTCGGAATGAGGTCTTCGGGCGGAAGTTCTTTTATCCCCATGAGGATATCGCAGGAAGACATGTCGGATATCACGGGAACGTCAAGCTCCGAATACTCGCTGTCTTTGAAGCAGCGGATCGGGCTTTCCTCGACTTTAACTTTCACATGAGGGAATCGCTGTTCGATCTCTTCGACCTGCAAAGGCGTGAAAGGCACTCTTTTATCCGGCGGATCTTTGCGTTCACGAATCAGGCCGATAATCATTCACTAAAGTTAACTAATATTTACCTTTGCCCTATGAACGAATACCTGTTACTGGTTGTGGGCTGGATCGTATACTTCACGCTTCACAGCGTCCTGGCGACCGATAGCGTAAAATCAAAATTTCCGCCCAGGGTGTTCAGGATATTTTACGTGTTGTTTTCAACGGCAGGATTACTGGCGCTTCTCTTCTACAACGCAAGCATTCCCTCCCTGAAATTCTTCGTGAGCGAAGGACCGCTTCGTTACATCAGCCTGATGCTGACGACCTTCGGTGTCATGACTATTCAGAGCTCGTTCAGACAATACAGCTTCAAAGGATTTATCGGATTCGGTGACGAAACCAAAGAGCTTCGCAAGGACGGTGTTTTGAAATATGTTCGTCACCCGATACTGGCAGGACTGATATTGATCGTGCTGGGATTTTTCTTTTTTATACCCAATCTGCCTACGCTGATCTCATGCGTTTGCGTGCTGATTTATGTTCCTATCGGAATTTATTTTGAAGAAAAGAAACTAGTGGCTATTTACGGAGATGCGTATGTAGAATATCAGAAGAAGGTTCCGGCAATCTTTCCAAAGGCAATCTCTCACGGATCGCGCGGATAGCACAGATCAATTGCGTTTTCTATCCGTGCGATCCTTGTGATCCGTGAGAGATTATTCCAGAAAATTTCCCAAAATAGAGCTTGCCTCTTTACCACGATTCCTTCCATAAGGCGACAGCGCCTGTACCAGCTTACGGATCGGCATAGATTGGAGCCAGATCTTTCCGGTACCACGAAGCGTTGCGAGAAATATCCCCTCACCTCCGAAGATCATTGAGCGAAGGCTGCCGGTCGTCTCAACGTCAAAATCGATATGTGATTCGAAGGCCACTACGCAGCCGGTATCCACACGGAGTGTCTCGTTGTTGAGTGTTCGTTCGATCACCGTTCCGCCTGCGTGAACAAATGCCTTTCCGTCGCCCTGGAGTTTCTGGAGGATAAATCCTTCCCCGCCTACTAGGCCGGTTCCGATCTTCCGGTTGAAGACCATCGTAAGCTTGGTGCCGAATGCAGCACAGAGAAATCCATCTTTCTGTACAGTGAGCTCATTGCCGCGTTGTGCTTTGAGATCGATAGGAATAATAGTTCCGGGATATGGAGCGGAGAATCCCACTTTCGCCTTGCGATTACTCCGGTTCGTGAAATGAGTCATGAACAACGACTCTCCCGTGAGCAACCGGCTGCCGGCTGAAAGGACTTTATCGAACAAACCCTGGCGGGGATTCGATCCATCGCCCATCTTCGTTTCGAACTGGATGCCCTCATCCATAAAAAGCATGGCGCCTGCTTCGGCGATCACCGTCTCCGTCGGGTCCAATTCAACTTCAACGATCTGAATGCTTTCTCCTTTGATCTGGTAGTCGATCTCGTGTGAATTCATAGGGAAAATTATTTCGTATAGTACTTAAATACGGGATATACGATCGGCTTGTTATGCTGTTTTTGCTTTTCGATGCTTTGGTCGAAAAAATTCCATGCTACCAATCCATCGTCAGACTCCGGTTCGAGTAGGTAAAAAGCAAGGTTGCCAAGGGGCTGCGACAGGCGCACGATAAAATCGCCGTTTCTGACACGTTTTTTTGCCGGAACGAATTTTCCGACTGCCCGGGCCATCGTGTGCCCTTCAAATTTTCGCTGGGCTTTATCGTATTTCTCCACCACGAATTCGTCACCCGAATAGATATCCTTTTTCTGCAATTCCTCCACTACGATCCCATGCTTTCGAAGATTCGCGGCTATTTCCGGCAGACTGCGCGGTATCACGTACCCCCCCGGTATCGTGGCTTCGACTTCCGCATTAAAACCCCCGTAGTACACGACACTATCGAGCGTCGTCATCCAGCGTGCGGGCTTGTACTCCATTTTTCCATCCACACCAATCTCCGGCTCATAGGCATACGAAGGCATGTTGCGAAGGACCTCGCTGGGCACCATGCGGTAGCGAACACCCTTTTTAACAATGCCGGGTTTTTGTTCCATGACCTTTGCCTCGGCCTGCTTGTTTATCGATCTTATTTGCGAAGCGTGACCAGCCGCGTACGTTAGAATTTCCGTGACAAACGCATTCGTCGAGTAGATCCGGTTTTTGAATGGCTTATGTGAAAACGCTTCACTTAAGATGGCCATCCTGTTTCTCAACCCAAACTGGTTGACGAGATAGCGTGGATGATGATTGTACGTATAAAAGTTCTTTACCGGCCAGCCCTGCGTGAGGTCGTAATCGCCGAACGGACCGAATTTCACTCCATACTTATCCGGAACGATCGCGCTGATCTCCTTTAGCATCTTTACCGTGAAATCATACGGCGCCTTTTCCCCGGCAGAGTGATAGCTCGGAGCCCAGGTGAGATCCCAGCCATGCCATGTTCCATTGGTCGTATGGAGATCGACGAACAGCTGCGGATCCCATTCGTTGATGATCTTGAACAGACCGTTTGTTTCAATAGCCTCCATCTTCATGCCGTCGCGGTTAAGGTCGAGGCCCTGGCTGTTCTCACGAATGCCGACGTCAGGCGGACTGTTCTCCTGCGATGGACGCCGGCCGAAAACCATACGGTCGTTGCTGTCGGTGTTGTAGATCGGAACAAACAGAATTATCAGGCTATCCAGAAACGGGTGGTGTTCCAGAGCTAAAATTTCCCTGATCTGCATCATCACAACTTCCTTTCCTTCGACTTCACCTGCGTGAATGTTGCCTTGCACGTATACGATCAGCTTGCCGCTTGCCTTCGCTTCTTCGGCGGTTTTCACCATTGGACGTGCGACTATTGCCACGGGAATATCTTTCCCTTCAAGGCTTTTGCCCATCGGGATCACACGTATGTTTTTTGATTTCGAAGATTGCTTTTCCAGGAACGACATCACATCGGCGTGGGTGGATGTCTTTTCGTACCTGGTTATCTCGGGGACCAGGAGAAGGTCTTCCGGCCAGCCGGGCTGAGCAGAAGATAGAGTGGTCAGGAGAACACAGAGGGAGACTAAGAGAACTCTCACAACTTAAGAATCCTTCTTTTTAGGACGGCCTTTCTTCTTTATCTCTTCTATGTCTTCACGTTCCTGCAGCTTTTTGTCGTCGACATTTTTGTTAAGGAACTCGTTGATCTTTTCGATGTTCATGTTGCCCCGGATCTCTCCGAATTCATTGATGGAGACTTCGAAACCGGAAAGATCTTGATGAACGCGTGGTTTTGGCGTGGGCTTAACTTTCTTTTCTTTCTTGGCCATATTCGTTGTTCGTTGTTCGTTGTTCGCGGCAAACTTAGATCATTCAGGCGACGCGGATCTTTAGGGTCGCAACAGCTGTGTCGATGCGCCTGGCTACTTCTGCTGTGCCCAGGATTTCCATGGACGCTGTCAGATCGGGGCCTGCTGTACCACCGGTGATCGAAATTCTTAACGCTTGCATCATTTGGCCGGATTTTACACCGGCAGCTGTCGCCGCGTCCTCGATAGCTGTTTTGAAATTCGTAGCGCCATTTTGCAACAGCTCAGCCAGCTTACTCATAAACATCTCAGTCGCCGCTGTCCATTTCTTGTTGATTGCTTCGTCGTACTTCAAAGGTGCAGCGAAGAAGAACTTTCCTTGCTCGAAGAAATCTGCAGGGAACGTCACGCGGTCTTTCAACACCTCGACGATCTTCTCCGCTTTCTCTTTTGTACAATCGATGGATTCACTCTTCAGTCTCGCCAGCAAGGGATCTACCATTGCCGGCGTGTTCTTGCGGATATACTGTTGATTGAACCATTGAGCTTTCAGTATGTCAAATTTCGCGCCCGCTTTTCCGATGCGCTCCATTGTAAATGCTTCGACGAGCTCATCCATACTGAATATTTCTTGCTCCGTGCCGGGATTCCATCCCAGGAATGCAAGAAAATTAATAATGGCCTCGGGTAAATAGCCAGCCTCCCGATAGCCTGTCGCGACCTCGCCGGTGGCGGGATCTTTCCACGTCAGAGGGAATATCGGGAAGCCCATCTTGTCTGCGTCGCGCTTGCTGAGCTTGCCGTTGCCGTCGGGTTTCAAAAGCAAAGGCAGATGCGAAAACTTCGGCATGATGCCTTCCCAACCGAGAGCGCGATACAACAATACGTGCAGGGGAGCCGAAGGCAGCCACTCTTCGCCGCGGATCACGTGGCTGATCTTCATGAGATGATCATCCACAACGTTCGCCAGGTGGTACGTTGGCATCCCGTCCGACTTCATCAGCACCTTATCATCGACCTGAGCCGAGCTGAAGACGACCTCTCCGCGGAGAAGGTCATTTATCTTTACCTCTGTGTCTGCCGGGACCTTGAATCGTATGACGTACGGAGTACCCTTTGAAAGAATTTCCTGAACCTTGTCCGCCGGCAGCGTCAACGAGTTATTAAGCTGCGTCCGGGTATTTCCATCATACTGGAATGCATTATTGGCTTTCCTCTGCGCATCCAGCTCTTCCGATGTATCGAAAGCATAGTAGGCATCGCCGCTCTCCAGTAGCTGTTTTGCATACTGCATATAGATTGCCTTGCGTTCCGACTGGCGGTACGGCGCATACGGGCCACCGGCTCCGACACCCTCGTCGATCGTAATACCAACCCACTTCAATGACTCTATGATATATTCTTCCGCACCGGGAACGAACCTGTTCTGATCGGTATCCTCTATTCTGAGGATCATCGTGCCCTTGTGCTTCCGGGCTAACAAATAGTTATAAAGGGCGGTGCGTACGCCGCCAATGTGCAGTGCACCAGTGGGACTCGGAGCAAATCGAACGCGAACTTCCATGGCCTAAAGGTAAAGAATGCATTTCTCACGGAATGCACGGAAAACACGGAATTGGCAAAATGAAAGAACCTGCTATTTGACGGCGATGCAGGATATCTCGACGTTGGCTTCCTTCGGAAGCTTGCTGACTTCGACCGTTTCCCGTGCGGGTGGAAGCGTCTTGAAATAAGATCCGTAGACTTCATTAACCTGGGGAAAGTCGCCCATATTCTTAAGGAAAATACTGCTCTTCACGACATTGGAAAAATCCAATCCGGCCGCCTTCAGGACAAACTCGATGTTCTTCATCACCTGCGCTGCCTCGTCTTTAATATTGGCATTGACAAAATTTCCGGTGGCGCGGTCGATTGCAATCTGGCCGGAAATGAAAAGCATGTTGCCAGTCATGACGGCCTGGCTGTAAGGACCAATTGGTTCAGGAGCTTGCGGAGAATAAACGATCTGTTTCATTGGTTAATGGTGATTGCAAATTGGGTATTGGGTATTGGGTATTGGGTATTGGGTATTATCTAAGTAACCCGCCTTTCAAGCGCAACAACTCCGTCTCCGACACCTTTGCGTTGTAACGCGCCGTCGTCAGTCTGTTGTATGCTTCCACCGCGCTCTGTTGGGCCGTTCTCAGTTCGATAAATGTAGCAATCCCACGCTTGAAACTCTCCAGTAGAATAGTAACATTTTCACGGGCGAACCCGATATTCTCTTCTTCGATAACAAGAGTTTTCCGGGCGTTGTCGTAGTTGGCATAGGCGATCTTCACGTTTGCCGATGCGGCTGCCTTCGCCTGTTCGTAAAACATTTCCTGCCGCTTAAGATTGATCTCTGCCAACTGAACGTTATTCTTCACAACGAGATTATTCAATAAAGGCCAGGAGGCCGTAAACCCGTAGTTAAACCCGCCCGTTCTGTTTCCTATCGGCTGGAACTGGTTCGCAGCCTGGTTGCTTTCGTTTCGGTTAAAGTTATAGCCTGACACAAAGTTGATGACGGGCAGCCGGTCGCCACGACGCGCTTTCAAAGCGAACCGCGCAACCTCGATGTTACCGCGCGCTGCGATCAGAGTCGGGCTGGTAGATTCAATGCCATCCATGATCTCTTCCATCGTCAGCCCGAGGTTAAGCGGGATCGTGTCGGCCACCTGAAATTCATCGGGTAGCGTCATGCCTGCCGTCTGGTTGAGAAGCGCTTTGGTCTGAATGATCTGTGCTTCCTGTTGAAGCGCGAGTGTTTTGAATGCGTTCTGGTCGAGTCGCGCCTGGAGCAATTCGGTTTTCGCACCCGATCCTACCTGGAGTTTCCTTTCGGCGAGCTTGACCCGCTCCTCTCCAACCGATATCTGTTCGTTTATGGCTTTCAGTTGTTGTTCTTGCGCAACGACGCTGTAGTAATTTCCGATCACAGAAGCCATTGTGTTGGCCATTTGATTTTTCAGCTGTACTTCGTTCACACCCGCCACTTGCTGAAGACCCTTGTACGTCGCAAACATCTTCAGACCATCGAACAGTGTCCAGGTAAGCTGCGCCTGCCCGTTGAGTGCATTCTGTTTTATGTTTGGCCTTACCACCTCGGAATTGTCTGCAAAAAGTTGTGTCGAGTTACTCCGGGTCCACGACCGCCCTCCCGTAAGGCTAAAGTCCGGAATGAAAAGTCCTACCGCATTACCGGCGTCCGTCTCCGACGATTCAAGAAAGTTTTGTGAAAGTCTGATGTTGTAATCTTTCTCGAGAGCGGTCACGACAACGTCTTCAACAGCCAAACGCTGCTGAGCGGCAGCGTGACAAGTCAATAAAACCAGTACCGAAATAAATCCAATCCTAATGTTCATACGCAAGTTCCTTGGCCGGGGTCTGAACCGGTTCGTCCATCTGGTCGGCGGCATGTTTGCGTGTACGCGACAGATATGAATAAATGGCGGGTATCACGAACAGCGTGAGCACCAGTGAGAACAATACTCCACCGACAATTACAACACCCAAAGGCACACGGCTGGTCGATGCATCACCCAGCGACAACGCAAGAGGCAACGATCCAAGAGCCATAGCAAGACTGGTCATGAGGATAGGACGAAGGCGCATGCGTGCTGATGTCAGCACGGCGTCTATCTTCGACAATCCTTCCTCGCGTTTTTGATTCGCAAATTCAACGATAAGGATACCGTTCTTCGTCACCAGGCCGATGAGCATGATCATTCCTATCTGTGAGAAGATGTTGATCGTGAGACCGAACACCCACAGCGAAATAAACGCACCGCAAATTGCCAGCGGTACCGTGAACATGATCGTCAGCGGGTCGATAAAGCTCTCGAACTGGGCTGCGAGTACAAGATATATGAGCACCAGCGCAAGGATGAACGCGAATGATGTATTACCGGAGCTTTCTTCGAAGTCGCGCGAAGAGCCTGCGAGGGCCGTATTGAACGAGTCGTCCAGAACGTTGCCGGCAATTTCACGCATTCCTTTGATGCCGTCCCCGATCGTGTGTCCGGGCGCCGGCGAGGCGGAAATAGTCGCCGCCTTAAACCTGTTGAAGTGATAGATCGAGGGTGGTGTTGCCGATTCCTCCATCGTCACGACGTTGTCGATCGATACCAACTGGCCGGAGTTCGTGCGCACATAAAGTCGCTTAAGGTCATCCGGGTCATCGCGGTTGGTACGCGTCACCTGGCCGATCACCTGGTATTGCTTACCGCTTTTTGTAAAGTACCCGAAACGAAGATTACTGAAAGCCAGCTGAAGTGTCTGCGAGATGTCTTGTACACTGATACCTAGCTGCGTTGCTTTTAGCCTGTTGATCTTCACAAGCAACTCGGGCTTGTTGAACTTCAGGTCGACGTCGATGTTCTGAAGCACAGGATTCTGGCTGGCTGCCTCAAGGAACTTAGGGATAACAGCCTTCAGCTTTTCGAAGTCGTTGTTCTGGATCACAAACTGCACGGGCTGTCCGCCACGGCGGTTAACCTGGATGGTCTGCTCCTGTTGAATGAACACACGCCCATCGGGGAATGCGGGCAAAGATTTTTGAACGTCGTTCACGATCTCTTCCTGAGAACGTGTCCTGAACTTTGGATCGACGAGGTTCACACGGGCAAACCCGCTGTTAGACGAGCTTCCTCCGCGGCCGCCGGCGGTGTTAGCAATGATCGTTGTGTATTCGGGCACGGAATCCATCACCAGCTTCGTGAGTCTGTCGACGTAGGCATCCATATAGTCGAATGATGTCCCTTCCGGAGCCGTGGCCATCAGACGGAACTGGCTTCTGTCTTCAAGTGGAGCAAGCTCTTCCTGGATGTTGGTAGCGATGAGGTACGTTGCGCCGAGGGCCATGACCACGATCACGAAAGCCAGCCAGCGAAGCCGCATGAATGCGGCTAGCAATCGCGCGTATCCCGATTCCATACCAACGAAGAACGGCTCGGTAACACGATAGAACCACGAATGAGAATGGTTGGTCCTGGTGAGCTTTACACTCAACACGGGCGTCAGCGTAAGCGATACAAATGCGGAGATCAATACAGCGCCGGCCACAACGATACCGAACTCACGGAACAGCCGGCCGACAAATCCCGGAAGGAAAACTACCGGGAGGAATACAACTGCCAGCGTGATAGACGTTGAAATAACAGCAAAGAAGATCTCCCTGGATCCTTCTTTCGCCGCGCGGTATTTGTTCATACCGCCTTCCAGCTTCTTATAAATATTTTCAGTGACCACAATACCGTCGTCCACCACAAGACCTGTCGCGAGCACGATACCCAACATGGTGAGCACGTTGATCGAGAAACCGCAGAGATACATGATAAAGAACGTAGCCAGCAGCGATACCGGGATATCGATCAGCGGACGGATAGCGATCAGGAAATCCCTGAAGAAAAGATAGATGATCAACACTACGAGGGCGAACGATATCAATAGTGTTTCCTCCACCTCAGCTATTGATCGCTTGATGAATTTGGTCTGGTCAGTCGATACATCGAGTGTAATGTCCTGAGGCATTTCCGTTTTAACCTGCTCGAGGCGCTTGTAGAACTCATCCGATATCGATACATAGTTCGCTCCGGGAAGCGGAATGATACCGATGGCGATCATCGGCACACGGCTTTCGCGCAGGATCGACTCCTCATTCTCGGGTCCGAGGACGGCCAGACCCACATCTCTCACCCGGATATTGCCGGCTGCAACGTCCGACTTAACAATGACATCGTTGAATTCATCCTCGGTAAAGAGGCGGCCGAATGTCCTTACGGTGAGCTCGGTCGCATCACCGGTGATCTTACCTGAGGGCAGTTCGACGTTCTCGCGACTTAGGGCAGACTGAACATCCAGTGCTGTAAGACTATACGCGCTCAGTTTCGCGGGATCCAGCCA
The DNA here is from genome assembly GCA_035318625.1 of Cyclobacteriaceae bacterium. GTDB lineage: Bacteria > Bacteroidota > Bacteroidia > Cytophagales > Cyclobacteriaceae > ELB16-189. The sequence goes on along the minus strand of DATHEL010000004.1, from coordinate 611,898 downwards.
AATACGCATCGCGTACTTCTTTTCACCCAAAACACTCACACTGCTTACGCCTGGTATAGTTTGGAACCGCTCGACCAGTACATTGTTCGCATACTCGGTTAATTCAAGACTGTTCTTGCTATTGCTTTGAACAGTCATACTGATGATGTGATCCGAGTTTGCATCGGCTTTCGATACAACCGGAGGTGAAGTAAGATCTTGCGGAAGCTGGCGAACGGCCTGCGATACCTTGTCGCGAACGTCATTGGCAGCGGTTTCCATATCTACCCCGAGCTCGAACTCGATGTTGATGCCGGAGCTGCCCACACTGGACGAGGAAGTAATGTTCTTGATGCCGGGAATTCCGTTGATGGACTTTTCGAGTGGCTCGGTTATCTGCGACTCGATGATATCGGCATTCGCACCGGAGTAGCTGGTGCTGACATAAATATTAGGTGGATCGATCGCGGGATAATCGCGCACGCCCAGGTAGCTGAAACCGATAGCGCCGAACAACAACAAAATGATGTTCATGACAAAAGTCATTACAGGACGCCTGATGCTTAGTTCGGAAATGTTCATACGCTTCCTTGTTTTAATCTTTTGGCGTTTTATTCTTTTGGCAACCTGGCCACTTTGCCAACCTTGATCTTAACCGAAGGCCGTATGGCCATGAGACCTGTGGTTATGACCGTGTCGCCTTTTTTCAATCCTCGCGTGATCTGCACATAGGCGGAATCCCGTATGCCTGTCTCTACTACATTAAACACGGCCGTGTCTCTTCTCAAAACGATCACCTGTTTGTTACGCGCCGTCGGGATCACCGCTTGCGTCGGGATCAACAATGCTTCGTTGCTCTGACCGAGCTGGAGGTTGACCTTTGCGAAAACGCCAGGCACCAGCTCCTGGTCGTTGCCTTTCACCAGCGCCCGGATCTTGAGGGTCCTGGTCTGCGGGTTCACGTTACCTTCCGTAGCCAGCACCGTGCCGTTATGGTCTTTCCTGCCGCCGTCGACTCTGAATTTTACCACATAGCCTTTGTTGATGGTCTTCGCGTACTTTTCGGGCACAAAGAACTCGAGCTTGAGCTGTGCCACATCGCGAAGTGTGGTGATGATGTCTGTAGGACTGAGGTAAGTTCCGAGGCTGACGTTCCTCAATCCTACCTGTCCGGCGTAGGGCGCCCGGATCTCGGTCTTTGCTATCGATATCCTTACCGACTCCATGTCGGCTTTCAGGTTATCGACACTCAGTGTTGCCAGGTCATAGTCCTGCTGGCTGATGCCATTGATTGCGAGAAGCTCTTTTTGTCTTTCGGCCGTTTTATCTGAGATCTGAAGCTGCACGGTCAGCTTGCGAAGCTGCGCCTGCAGGTCTTCATCAAACAGTTTTACCAGCACCACGCCTTTGGCTACGACTCCCCCCTCGGGGATGTTCAGCTTCACCACACGGCCGGCGACCTCTGCGCGTATCGCAGTTTCTTCGGCAGGCAAAAGCGACCCTGGAACTTCCACGGTTTCGCTAACGTGGTGCTCATCCACAACAAAGCCATCAACCAGAAGTGGCCCACGCTGACCGCCGCCCCTTTGCTGCTGTCCTGTCTCCCCTTTCTTCGATTCGCACGCGACCAGGATCATTACTATGATCGACAATAAACTTGTAAAACGCATATGATGTTAAAACGCCAACTATACCTTAAAAAACTCAAAAAATCCTATCGGTCAGACTTCTGGAGTTGCCGCAAAATTGGAATATAAACGGCTTAATTCCAGTGTCTGAGTGCTAAAGTGTGCTAAACGGTTATTCAGCCAGAATTCCGGCATTTACGAACACCTTGGGAATCTGATTTAGTGTAAAATTAACACCTTCATGTATGGGAAGTTGGGGGGATGCCGTCCAATGGGTCGAGCGTATTGGAAGATTAGTCGAAAAGTTATACCGTGACCCGCAGGGGATTACCTGGCGTTACCTCCGTGACGGATGGTAAATCAACCGTTATTGTCTTGCCCATCTTCCCGACATTGATCTTTTTCACAGACAGCCTTCCCCATTTTACATCGATCACACACTCCAGGGATTTACCCTTTTTCACCTGTGAATAAGTTCCCCATCCTTCCGCCGCCGTGAATGCTGCTTTGAAATTATCGGCGCCGACTTTTGGAGCAAATCCGATCTCCTTTTTCGGGCCGTGATAAGTGAATCCGCAGGCTGTTATAAAAGTGCCATAGCTGGCCATTGCCCTTGCGTAGTGGTCGCTGCACTCCACTTCGTTGAACGGGTTGCGTTTTTTTGCATGATAACGGTCGTGGATCGTCCGGGTAAGTATCAGGGATTCCTCTACCATATCTTCGGCCATCATGTGCGAAGCCACCTGGTGCTCGAAGCCACTCATACATTCATGGAAATACGTCACCTGCCACGCATCTTTGACACCGTAAGGAGCTTCTTCATTCTTCGGATTGGTATTCATGATCATCCCCCCTTCGCCCGGTAGCGCGTACGGCCGGCCCCCGTGATGTTCGGCGAGATAAGGACCAACGTCGGTCGTGAAGTTGTATTTCCAGAGTGCCTTCAGCGCGGAAAGTGTTTTCTCGCGGTCGATCGTTCTGCCTAGCCCAACCTGGAACGCCCAGCTTTGTCCATACACCTGGTCTATATGACAGGTATTGTAGGAGCCGATCACACCATCGCGGCCTTTGATGGCATCCGGACGATGGATGAAGTATTCACCGTTGAACAAAAGCTTCTCCATGTTGCCTTTACCCTTCGCAACATAGTCGCCGCACCTGGAAGCAAACTCTGTGTCGTTCATCTCTTCTGCCATTCGCTGGGCAGCTTTGATTGCAGTAACGGAAAGCCCGACGATCCAGGCGATCTCGCCGGGCCACTTGGCATCGAGTGTGTTCTCGAGCTGCGTGTCGGTCATCCCGTCGCCGTTCGTGTCTTGCTTGAGCAGAAATTCGACAGCCTTCTTTGTCTTCGCCCAGTTCCTTCGAAGGAAAGTGTCATCGGCGCTCATCTGATGTTCACGATAGATATCGAGAATGCGGCCGGCCTGACCATCGACGGCAGGCTGTGTATCGTACTCGGCGCGAAAGCCGATATGCCCGTCGTCGTAAAATCCGACGCCGAGATCGACGCGCTCCCTGGTATCTCTTTCGAGGCCGGGAAAGATCCTTCCGACAGCCTGGGCATATTGCCACACGTGATTACATGTGCCCGGGCAGCTGCCGATGCCTTCCCACGCATAGAAACGTCCCGACTCGAACCAATGACACGTAGTGCTGGCCAGTATCGAGGTGTTGAGGAATGTTCTTTCCAGAAACCAGTATGGAAGGGTGCTTTCTTTATACCAGGTGTCGGCCCAGAGAACGGTTTGTTTTGACAATGATTCGAAGTTGTCGTGAATGTACTTGACGACTTCGACCGAATTCTTGAAACGCTTTTTGTAATGACGTCCGCCTTCGTCCTTTAATTTATCAAAAGTGAGATTGGGGAAATACCAGGAGATGACATAATTAAGTTCAGTCTTTGAACCAGGTTGAAGAACGATGTTATTGGATACGGAACCAATGTGCTGTTCCTTAATATTTTTCTTCGATGGAGTTGCCGACGCGATCACCTGCGTTTTCTCATTGAGTGATGCGATGCAAAAGTCTCCGAAATCGGGTGCGTGCCAGAATGATTCATCCGCCCAGTTGTGACTGTGTGCGCGCATGAATACGCCGGCGAAATTCTGATCCTTTACCTCCACGTTTGTCCTGAAGTACTCACCGTCGTTCGCGCTATGAATGGCCGCCTTGTTTTCCAGGAAAGCCCTAACATCTACCTCGACGTTCGCATTGGACGTGTTCTCGATCGACAAAGAAAGTATGGTAGCCGGCAATGCGGAGTCGTTCTCGTTTAGGGGAATGAATGGCGAGTATGCCTTCATTGTTATCGACACCGGAACAGTCTTCTCAGTAAACTTCACCGTTGCAACCGGGTAAGTGGCTTCGAACGAAACTTCTTCCCAGTCCGCACTTTGCAAAGTCTTATTGACAGTCTGACCATTGTGTTTGATTCCGATCATAAACCCCTGTTCGAGCGGTCTTACGTCCTTCACCGGCTCGACATAATTCGCGCCATCGAAGGGCCTCACGTAGTCGAAGTTGAACTGGATCTTTTCGTGCCACGGGATATTTTTATAAACGACACCACTCTGGTTCTTGTTGAACACATCCCATAGCCACAAGCGGCCGTCGCCGCCGAGATAAACCATGCCGCACATGATGCCACCGACGGGCATACCGATGTAGTCGAGCTCGCCTTTCGATTTCAGGTAAGTTGTTGGTGTTCCTCGCTGGTAAAGGGATTTAACCCAATCGCGATCGAGTTTCTTAATAAGAATGGGATCATTCGCAGGAGCTGCGAGCGCACTCATCTTCGATGCAAACAATCCTGCGGTGAGAAGGCTTGAGCTCTGGATGAAAGTTCTTCGTTGCATTTTTAAAAATACAACGAAAACCCTACTCCACCGTCACACTCTTCGCCAAATTCCGCGGCTGGTCCACGTTACATCCTCTCATCACCGCGATGTGATACGAAAGGAGTTGTAATGGTATCACCGAAACCATCGGCGTCAGTGCATCCGTCGTTGATGGGATCTCGACGACATAGTCCGACATCTTTGGAATGAGGGTGTCGCCCTCGGTTACGATAGAGATAACTTTTCCTTTACGCGCTTTTACCTCCTGGATGTTCGACACCACTTTGTCGTACGAGCTGTCTTTGGTTGCAATGAAAACTACCGGCATCTCTTCGTCGATCAGGGCGATAGGACCATGTTTCATTTCGGCGGCGGGATATCCTTCCGCATGGATGTAGGAGATCTCTTTAAGCTTGAGAGCGCCTTCGAGTGCCACCGGGAAATTATATCCGCGGCCCAGGTAGATGAAGTTGCGTGCATCCTTGAATTCACCCGCTATGAACTTGATCTGCTCGTTCAGCGCGAGTGCTTTTTCCACTTTCGTGGGAATATTTTCGAGCTCGACGAGCAGCTCGTGGAACTTCCGTTCAGTAATCGTTCCACGTTTCTGTGCCACGATCAGTGCGATCATATTCAATACCGTCAGCTGTGCGGTGAAGGCCTTGGTGCTGGCCACGCCGATCTCCGGGCCCGCGTGCGTATAAGCGCCTGCATGTGTCGTGCGGGGAATCGATGATCCCACGACGTTGCACACACCGATGATCACCGCGCCTTTTGATTTTGCGAGCTCAATCGCCGCAAGAGTATCCGCTGTTTCACCAGACTGGGAGATGGCGATCAGCACGTCGCCTTCGCGGATCACGGGGTTTCGATACCTGAACTCCGATGCATACTCCACCTCGACCGGTATGCGACAAAATTCTTCGAAGAAATACTCGGCTACCAATCCGGCATGCCATGAAGTACCACATGCAACTATCAATATCCTGTCGGCATTCGCCAGCTTCGTTACGTACTCTCTCAGGCCGCCGAGCACCAACCGGCCCATTTCGGAGTCGAGGCGTCCTCTCATGCAGTCTTTGATGGACCGTGGCTGCTCGAAGATCTCTTTGAGCATGAAATGTTCGTAGCCGCCTTTTTCGATTGCCTCCAGCGCCACATCGACGGTCTGGATGTAGGGTGTGAGCGGAAGGTTCGCCGTGTTCTTGATCGAGAGCTTTCCGTTGTCGACGATTGCTATCTCCTGGTCGTTGAGATACACCACTTCGTTCGTGTACTCGATGATGGGTGTCGCGTCGGACGCCATAAAGTATTCACCTTTGCCAACGCCTACTACCAAAGGGCTGCCCTTGCGTGCTGCGATTAGTTTATTCGGGCTGTCAGCCGACATGACCACGATCGCGTAAGCGCCGACTACTTTCGTCAGGGCAAGTCTCACTGCCTCTTCGAGGGTACAGTTCTCTTTTTCCTTGATGTCTTCTATAAAATGAATAAAGACCTCGGTGTCTGTTTCACTGAGAAACCGGTGCCCTTTGTTCAGCAGGTCCTGCTTCAAAGAGGCATAGTTCTCGATGATACCGTTATGGATGATTGCGAGGTTCTTGCTTGCAGAATAATGCGGGTGTGCATTCTCATCGTTAGGAGCTCCATGAGTGGCCCACCGTGTATGGCCCATACCTATATGGCTATTGAGGTTCTTGCCCTTGACGAAAGCCTCGAGCTCTGTAACTTTTCCTTTCTTCTTGAGCACATTCAGCCCACCGTTCATGACGGCAATACCCGCGCTGTCGTATCCCCTGTATTCAAGACGCTTCAATCCTTTTATGACAACATCGGATGCCTGACGGGGTCCGACATAAGCAACTATTCCGCACATGTGTAAAAAGGTAAAATCCCTGTTCTAACTATTCGTCTACGCTCGGAGTGGTATAGTAGATCCTCAACTTGATCTTGTCAGCCGGAAAGTAAAATCCGTTGACACTCTTTCCGAGTTCTGGCGTTTGAGGGATGAGGGCAAAATAACGCAGAAAATCGGCTTCATTCAGAGACGTCTCCGTCTGCAGAAAGTTAGTAAGATATCCGGTATAAACAGATTTACCTGAACCGTTCGATGATAGTCTCAGGGCGAACGGTCCTGTGCCGGTGTCGTTCATAGGCTCCAGGCGCGTCGAACCAGGGACAACGGTATGTTTCGAGGCGAGTTCGATATCAATAACTGAAATCGGATCGCCCGCTGCGTCCACGTCGCCTTTTACGGCGAAAATAGAGCGGTTATTCGGCTTCAACGCTCTGAGTATGAAGCTCACGGTGCTAATGTCCTGCTGCGCCTGTTGCTCGACGGTTTCGATTTGCAGTTGTGCCGCACTAAATGCCTTTACCGGAATATCCTTGAAGTGATCAAGCACCTCACTGAAGTCGAGCTTAACCGCGACACCTGTTCCGGATTGCATATACCGAAAGCCGTCAGAAGGTTCAAAGTCGGTGTACTTTGTGGTAAGGCCAGCCAGCGGCGTGCCGGAGCGATCCGTTTTCAACTCAGTATAGCTAACATACTCCGGAATATTTCCGGATGCACTGGGCGCATTGAACTGGTAAATAAGCCGGTAAGTGACGGTATCGATCTTATAGTCAAGCGTCATCCGGCATTTCGCGCTGTTGGGATTGAACCCGACGATCTTGTCGTTGTTTGAACCAACGATGGCGAGGCCTTTGAAGGCTCTCCGGAACCTGCTGAAGAAGCCGTAATTGTTTTCATTCGTGCCGAGGGTATCCATCGCGGCGGTGAGCAGCCTCCGGGCAAGACTCAAATCAAGCTCAACGTTGAGGCTGTCGATGATGTTATTACTGGTATCGTCGTCGTCGTTGTCTGCTCTGTTCTGTGCCAGGGCTTCGGGTGAAACAATTTTCTGTGTCTCGCCCAATAGCGGTCCATACGGAGTAGGCTGATTCGAGTAATGCGGCAGGTATGTCAGAATGCTGTCGGTGACTTCGTAGACCTGGTAGGTCTGCTGAGTGGCGGCGCTGCTTCCCTGCCAATAGTTGTCGAAAATCAGTGTAAGGTTAAGGCTCTTGGGAACGGCGTTCAGACTGATGATTCCCGGAGCGTTTATGGGCCAGTACTGTGTGTAAGCTGTAGCGGAAGTCTTTCCAAACAGGGGGCTATCCATAAAGCCGCACATCATCCTGTTCTCTGTTGTGGCCGATCCATTGCTGGTCGAAACGGAGTCCATCAGGTAGATTTTGGCAGGAATGATAAATTCCTTTTCATAAACCTGGAAATCCCGGTTGGGGTTTTTAAACCCAACCAGGCCTGTATTGTCTTCGCAGGAAAGGAGAACCAGGATTGCCAGGATACCCGGTACAGACCGGGTTGTCTGCCTAGCCCACCAACTCGTGATAGAGATTATAAAACGATTCGGTGTAGTCTTCGTCCTTCTCAATGGTCTCAACTTTCTTTTCCTTTATTTTCTTAACTAGTCCTTCCAGCTTTTTATTGTCGCCGGCCACGGAAACAACATCCGACCACTGCGCACCAAGCTTAATGAAGCCTTCGTAATCGCCGTTTTTCAGGTGTCCGAGCATGTTGTCTTCGATGTCGATCATCTTCACTTTGCCCATCAGGTCACCCTTAAACTTGTGATTGAAGGCATTATTGTAGATGGTGAACACGGTTTTGGTGTTCTTGAACAACGGGTCGTTTTTGTAAGTGGTCTTCAGATAGAGCGGAATGAAGCTGGTGATCCAGTCATTGCAATGAACTATATCGGGAGCCCATCCAAGTTTGCGGACTGTTTCGATAACGCCCTTACAGAAGAAGATCGCGCGCTCGTCGTTGTCCTCATAGAAGTTATTTTCCTTGTCGTGGAATACAGATTTACGGTGGAAGTAGTCTTCGTTATCGATGAAATAAACTTGCAGCTTGGCATTGGGAATAGAAGCCACCTTGATGATCAGGGGCTTTTCTTCGTCTCCTACAGAAATGTTGATACCCGACAACCGCACAACCTCGTGTAACCTGTTCTTCCTCTCATTGATCAACCCAAATCTGGGCACCAGTATGCGAATTTCCATCCCTCTTTCCTGCATCGCCTGAGGTAATTTCCTGACAAAATCAGATACTTCAGTAGTTTGGAGAAAAGGATTTATTTCACTGGCCACATACAGGATACGAATCTTTGACATATGCTTATTTTTTTAGGGGAAAGTGAAAACCGAGCCACAAAAGTACGCAAAATCCACCCCTTATTCAACCTATTATCAATGTAAGCCCTTATATTGCCACCCCTCAAAAAACGCTGTAAATGCAGATTTTTAAGGAAATAGACGCACTCAAGGCTTATTTACAGGATAAAAAGAAAGCGGGTTTCTCCGTGGGGCTCGTGCCAACCATGGGGGCGCTCCACGAAGGCCATCTTGCTTTGGTGAAGGCTTCAAAAGCAGCCACAGGCATAACAGTCTGCAGTCTCTTTGTCAACCCCACGCAGTTCAACAACCCCAAAGACCTCGAAAAGTATCCCCGCACGGTAGAAAAAGATATCGCCATGCTGGAGGCGGCAAACTGCGATGTCCTGTTTGCCCCCGAAACAGCCACCATGTACGAACGGCCCGGGATTATCCGGTTCGACTTCGGCAACCTCGACAAAGTGCTCGAAGGCAAATTCAGACCCGGCCATTTCAGCGGCGTGGCGACTGTCGTCGTCAAACTGTTCAACGTCGTGGAACCCGACCAGGCTTTCTTCGGTCAGAAAGACTACCAGCAATTCCAGATCATCTCCAGGCTGGTCGAAGAATTGAAGTTTAACATCAAGCTCAATAGCGTTCCTATCGTCCGCGAAGCGAGTGGACTCGCCATGTCATCGCGAAACACCAGGCTCACAGAAGATCAGAGAAAAAAGGCAATCATTCTCCACGAGAGCTTGCTGGATGCACGCACCAAGCTGCTTGCGGGCAAACCGTGGCTGGAAGTGCAGTCGGATGTTATGGAAAGGTTAAATAAAACACAGGAGCTTCAACCCGAGTACTTCGAGCTCGCACATCGCGACAACCTATCTGATCTTAACGATGTAGATCCCTCGCGGGGAATTATGTTGATCGCCTGCGTTGTAGGACCAGTAAGATTGATTGATAATATGCTAGTCTGAACTACCTTTAAGGAATAAAAAATCGCCCACGCTTTGTCAAAGAACATCAAGTCTTTCCTCCAGTACGTCGTAATGATCGCTATCACAGCCGGTCTTATCTGGCTTTCGGTTCGCGGTCTGAAGCTGGACGGCACCCATGAAGGACAAAGCACGATGGGCCTCATTTGGGGCGCATGGACAAAAGCCAACAAGGGCTACCTGATGCTGATGGCAGGTGTGTTGATACTGAGTCACCTCCTGCGCGCCGAGCGGTGGAGGATGCTTCTCGAACCTTCGGGAAACAAGGGAACGTTCGGGAACAGCTTTCTTTCGGTGATGGTAGGGTACCTCGTGAACCTTGCCATTCCACGAGGCGGCGAAGTGTCGCGTTGCTACAATCTTTTTAAGCTCGAGAACACACCGGTGGAAGTTTCATTCGGAACGGTGGTCGTCGAACGGATCGTCGATATCCTCTGCCTGTTGATATTGATCGTCATTTCTTTTGTAGTCGAGTGGGACAAACTTGAATTGTTCATCAGTGGTCTCGATTTCTCCAAGGGCACGAAGCCGAAGGTTTCTCCGGTGCTGATCATTGTCGTTGTCGGTATCGCAGGGCTGGTGCTCGCGATTTATTTGTTACGAAACAACCCGCGGCTCAAGAAGCTACTTGCCGGTTTCAAAGAAGGACTGCTCGCTGCCTTCAGGCTTAAGAATAAATGGCTCTTCCTCGGCTACTCGGTTGCGATCTGGGCATTGTACTTCGCCATGAGCTACGTGGTCATGCTTGCCTTCGGTGAAACAGCCGAGCTCGGAATGCGCGCCGTGCTCACGATATTCGCTATCGGCGCCATCGCCATGGCCGCACCGCTTCCCGGCGGCGCAGGATCATATCACCTGCTGCTGCCGGTGGGACTGGTCTCGTTATATCACATGAACCGAGCCGATGCAGTGGCGTTTGTGTTCATCTTTCACGCCTGGCAAACGCTGGTACTGATTATCGCAGGGATCATATCTTTGGTGATCAGTTATTGGATCATTCGAAAAAAGACCAAGCAAACCGCCGCAGCGTAATTCCTGATGGAAAAGACCTCGGACAAAATAAGATCGGTCGCGGAAGCGAGGAAAAAACTTGCGACGTGGAAGTCGAAGGGCGAACGCATTGTGTTCACCAACGGCTGCTTCGACATCCTTCACCTGGGTCATGTCGATTATCTCGAAAAGGCCCGAAACCTGGGCGACAGGCTCGTCATCGGCCTGAATACCGACTCCTCGGTAAGCCGGTTCAAAGGCCCTCACAGGCCGATACAGGATCAGCAGTCCAGGGCACGTGTTCTGTCATCGTTACAATTCGTGGATATGGTCGTATTTTTCGATGAAGACACCCCTAAAGAATTGATTTCTGAACTGATACCCGATGTGCTGGTGAAGGGCAGTGACTATTTGGCAGAGAACATCGTTGGCGCGGATGTTGTGAAGAAGGCCGGGGGAGTTGTAACGACTTTGGAATTCGTTCCGGGATATTCAACTTCGCAGGTGATCGAAAAGATCAGGAAAACGTAGAATAACAAAACACAAGTAAATCATATAGCAATGGCTTTTGTAATTGGTGGTTTCTTTATGCTGATAGGATGGCTCGTACAGAGTCGTCTTAAAAGCAAGTTCAAGAAGTACTCGGAGATACACTTAACACGCGATCTCACCGGCGCTGAAGTCGCAAGGCTTATGCTGGCCGACCACAGCATCAGGGATGTCCAGGTGATGAGCGTTGAAGGTCAGCTTTCAGACCACTACAACCCTGCAAACAAAACCGTCAATCTTAGTCCTGATGTTTATCATGGACGCAACGCGGCCGCAACTGCGGTAGCTGCCCACGAATGTGGTCACGCCGTGCAACACGCAAACGCTTATTCCATGTTGCAGCTTCGTTCGGCGATGGTGCCGATCCAGGGTGTCACCACACAGATCATGAATGCGATCTTCTGGCTGTCGATCCTCGGTGGAGGTTTCCTTCATATCCTTCCCTGGTCGACATTGATATTGATCGTCATTGCATGTTATGGCGTGTTCGCTTTATTCTCGCTGATAACACTTCCGGTGGAATTTGACGCAAGCCGCAGAGCCCTTGCATGGGTAAAGACAAGAAACATTGTTTCACCCAACGAATACGACATGGCGCAGGATTCATTGAAGTGGGCTGCGATGACTTACGTGGTCGCTGCAATCAGCTCGATAACATTGCTGATCTACTTCGTGTTTCAATACATGGGTGGTAGCCGTGACTAAGCACTGAAGAATATGCTTTGAGAGGCCGGGATGAAAGTCCGGGCCTTTTTTTATCTTAACCCCTATGAATTTCCAACTTACCGAAGAACAACTGGCAGTGCAGGCGGCCGCCCGCGACTTCGCGCAAAATGAGCTCCTCCCGGGTGTGATCGAAAGAGATACCGAGCAAAAATTTCCTGCCGAACAGATAAAGAAAATGGGGCAGCTGGGGTTCATGGGCATGATGGTCGACCCGAAATACAATGGTGGCGGTATGGATACCATCTCTTATACGCTTGCCATGGAAGAGATCTCGAAGGTGGATGCTTCGGCTTCGGTTTGCATGTCGGTTAACAACTCGCTGGTATGTTGGGGGCTCGAACGATTCGGTAATGAAGAACAAAAGGAGAAATACCTCAAGCGACTCTCGACCGGTGAAGTGATCGGCGCCTTTTGTCTTTCGGAACCCGAAGCGGGATCCGATGCAACCAGTCAGCGCACGACTGCTGTAGACATGGGCGATCATTATTTGGTCAATGGCACGAAGAACTGGATCACCAACGGCAACAGCGCCAGCGTCTACATCGTCATCGCACAAACAGATACAGCCAAACGGCACAAGGGCATCAACGCGTTGATCGTCGAGAAAGGAATGAAGGGCTTCGTGGTTGGAAAGAAGGAAGACAAGATGGGCATCCGCGGATCGGATACACATTCCCTGATGTTCAGCGACGTGAAGGTCCCAAAAGCCAATCGTATCGGCGAGGAAGGTTTCGGTTTCACGTTCGCCATGACCACACTGAACGGAGGACGTATCGGTATCGCCTCGCAGGCGTTGGGCATCGCCGCCGGCGCTTACGAGCTTGCACTGAAGTATTCGAAAGAAAGAAAAGCATTCGGGAAACAACTCTCCGAGCACCAGGCGATACAATTCAAGCTGGCCGACATGGCCACACAGATCGATGCTGCCCGGTTATTGGTATGGCAGGCTGCATTCCTGAAAGACCAGAAGAAAGACTTTGTAAAAGCCGCAGCGATGGCCAAGCTCTATGCTTCGAAGATCGCACAGGACGTCACGACGGAAGCGGTACAGATACACGGAGGTTATGGTTACGTGAAAGAGTTCCACGTTGAAAGACTGATGCGTGATGCGAAGATCACCCAGATCTATGAAGGAACGACAGAGATCCAAAAGATGGTAATTTCGAGGGAACTGTTAAGAGTGTAGCAAGGAAAGCTAAAAGTGAAAAATCAAAAGTTAAAAGTTTTTTTGCGGGTTGAGGGTGTCATTGAGTGCTGATTCTAACATCGGAAATTGATACTCGAAGCCCGTTGCTTTAATTTTATCGCAAGAGATCTTACTTCCATTGATCACGGACTCGAACATTTCTCCGAGCACAACTTTCAAGACAAATGCGGGAATATTGGGAAGCCATAAAGGCTTATGCAATATTTTTGCGATCGCTTGTGTAATCCTCTCATTGCTCGCAGGATCCGGTGCAGCGCCGTTGAAAGGTCCACTAAGGTCATTCTCCAAAATGTGAATGAAGATGCCGCAGAGGTCATCGATGTGGACCCAGCTGACGATCTGCTTTCCTGAACCCAATGGCGCACCTGCAAACAATCTGACCGGCCGGGCCATCTCTTCCAACGCGCCGCCTTCCCGTGCGAAGGCTATTCCTGTGCGGACGAAGGCTAATTTCACTCTTTCATTTTTCAACTTCGAAGCCTCGTGTTCCCAGCTCGCGACCAACTGGGCGAGGAAGTCGTTGCCGGGCGGGTCTGTTTCCCTGAACCATGTCTTGTCGCTACCGAAACCATAGTAGCCGATGGCCGACCCGGAGATGAAGTTCTTAACATTATTTGGCTTGTTGTCGAGGAAATCCACGAGGAGTTTTGTCGAACCCGTGCGGCTTGCGGCGAGCTCCTTTTTGTAAGCTTCGGTCCAGCGATGCCCGCTGATGTTTGCTCCTGCGAGGTTGATGACAGCGGTAACGCCTTCGAAGGCGTGCTCGTCGAGGGTCTGGCCGTGGATATCCCAGCCGAAGGTCTTCACGGCGCCGTCTTTGGGTTCACGTCCGAGGTGTCGCACCTGGTATCCCTTTTGCGTAAGCAGCTGGGTGAGCCGGCTGCCGATCAAGCCCGACCCGCCCCCGATTAAGATCGTACGATCCACTTTCACTTCTACCGAATTATTAGATTTGACACAATTTAACACCCTGAGCATGAAAAGATTTTTTGTTTTGGCGACGCTCGTCGTTTTCTCGTCGACGGTGTTTGCGCAAAAGGTAATTGTCAGCAAGCGATCGGAGCGGGTAAAAAATGAAAGCGCCGACGGCTATTCGTCAGATCTCGATGCGAAAGCCGACGATGTGCGGACCTCGCTGGGCAGGTTCATGAAGGAGGCGGGCAAAACAAAGAACGCCGGTGATATCATCACAGTAAATGAGCCTGTGGTCAATGGAACGGTCTACATGAAGGGCATTCTTTACGCGACAGTAGCCGGCTCGGACGTGAAAACCCGCGTTTGGATCGGCATCCTGCCCGGCGAATGGAATTCAAGCGAAGTAGAAGCCGTTAGCAAAGACATCGAACAGATGGTCTATCGTTTCAGCATCAAATATTATCGCGATGTGATCCAAAAGCAGATCGACGAAGCACAGCAGGCTTCCGACGCGGTCGATAAGCAGGCACAACGACTGACGAACGAAGGCAAGTCGCTGAATAATAAACTGGAGAACAACGACCAGGAAAAGGTACGCCTCGAAAAATCGCTGGAGGCAAATAAACTGGAAGACCTGGTGCTGAAACAGAAGATCATCAACAACAAGAAATCACAGGACTCCATCGCGCAGACAAGCGTGAAGATCAAACAGGTGATGGAATCTCACAAAGAGCGACAGGGGAAAGTGAATTGATCACTCTACGAGTGAAGGGCTGGTCGGATCACGCCACACGCGTTTCTCCTTGTCGTACACGAAGTGGTCGTCGGGAACCTCGATATATTGATCGCCTGTAAATTTCGGGTAATAGATTGAAAGATCCTTACCGTCGACCATTCTATCGAACAACGCTTTACCCTTAACTTCTAAATTTTCCTTGGGCATTTTCCACATGCGGAAGGTCTCTTCGTATGTGACCAGCGAATCGTCCTTCATGAGGAATGTTCCCCCGATCCCTTCATCCATCGGCGTCAGGCTCCGGGCGGGCCTCGAGATCAGAAAGTAGTATCCATTGTCTTGTTTGGCTTGCACGTGCACCCATTTATAACCGGCGGCAACGCTCTTGTAATAATAATCGTACTGCGCTTCGAATTTTGTTTCATGAGTTGCGCCGGGGGCAAGCTTTGCGGCGTAATGAACGATCTCCAGCATAGCATCATCCATTGTCTCTTTGGAGAGGTGATCGGCCGGATCGCGGCTGATGCCGTGGCAGCTCCCGAGAATGAGGAGCATCGCGCATAATTTCTTCATAAGTAAATATGAAGCCCGGATCTTACCCCGGGCTTCGATCAAATCAATTACAAACCAATATTAGTTGCCATAGTCGACGTTAATGGGGTCGAAGCTGGTCCAACCTGCCATCCAGTTCGTTGTTGCGTCAAAGGCGCCTTTGTATGTCACCTGCGTAAGACCAGCGGGCACCGTTACGGCTCCTGTGAGCAACGTAGAGCTTCCGGCCAGCAAAGGGTTAGGCGTACCGAGAGAACCCACGCCAGCAAGTCCCGCAAATGTTGCCGATAAGTCTACCTTGTTCACCGGGGACTCGACACTGTTGTCAGCTGCGAAGTTCGCATCCACATAAGGGTCGTTTACTTTCGCTGTCGGTGTAGGCTTTGCAGCGCCGGTAAAACGTCCTAAATAATTGCCTTTGAAAACTGCTGCCGAGTTGGTGTTTTCAAAGAGGATGCCATCGATGTTTGCACCTACGAACACACTGTTGTAAACCTGGAGAGCTGAGTTCCTCCGAATGTGAGCTCCGCGTTTGTAGTTGGAGCTGACGTTGCTTGCGCTGAGCGCACCACTCGCAAGGTTGGCAAAAGCATAGGGTCCGAAGAACGTTACGTTAGAAAATTTAGCGGCCGTGAGCGGAGTTTTGTCATCCCCCTGTGCGTTGTTATCCGATTCAAATCCATTAGAGCCGGACTTGTCGGCGATGTTAGGATCGCGGAACGACACGAGGAACTGGTTGTTGCCACGATAGCCGAAGTCTGTATCGAATTCATCATCCCATCCGCGATAAGCGACGAGATACTTTGTATTTACCGCCCCGCCAAACCATTCGTAAGAGTCGTCCCCTGAATACGAAACCTGGATGTGGTGAATTTCCGTTCCGCTACCCACGCTGCCGAATGTAACGCCATTCAGCTCGTTGTCCGTCGAGAGCGCGATACCCGCGAACTCGATACGTGCATAGTATAATTCGCCGCTGTTGTCGTCATCGGCTGTTCCGCCATAAAGGCCGTTGTCGCCGGATGCGGCAGAGATGCCTTCAATGGTCTGGTTAACGGACTGGTTGTTGGCAGCTTTACCGAGCAGCACTATTCCACCCCAGTCGCCGTAGTTACGGAAAGTCTTGGGAGCCGATGACGTGAAGACGATCGGCTTCTCCGCAGTTCCTTTTGCATGGATCTTGGCGCCACGGCTAACGATCAATGCTCCTTTAGTGACCTTGTCTCCGAAAATGATCGTACCAGGCTCGATTGTCAACTCAGCGCCCGACTGGACGTAGATATTTCCCTTCAACAGGTAGAACTTGGAGGCAACCCATGTTGCACTTGCAGCAATGGATGCGTCTACTACCACTGTTTCTTTAGGGGCAGCTGTCACCGTTATGTCTGCACTTGCGCCGATGGATTTAGGCTCACCCTGCTTATCAATGACAGTGAACGGTACCGCAAGCGTTCCTAATGCCTGAGAAGCGGGGATAGTGAATTCGTAAGTAAAAATATCCGTCTTGGTATCGACCGAATAAGTTTTGATCTCTGTATCGCCCTGTTTTACCGAAGCTAAACCTGCTTCGGCTGCAACTGCGATCGTAAACGTTACTTTTCCGCCAGGCATCTGCTGCGTGTTGGCGGTTGTTACTCCGATGGTAGGATCCGTGAATGTGGGCGTCTCTTCGTTATCGCAGGATGACAATAACAAGGAGATCGACAACAGTCCAAATGCGACTATGCGGAATGTCTGGGACGTAATTTTTTTCATGCGGTTCAACATTTTTTATTGGTTGTAAATCTGGACCAAAGTAACGGCGGTGGTGTTACAGGAATATTATCTGAACGTTAGCGGATGTTGAAACTAATGGCGTACTGTTACCATTCCGATAACAATTGGTCAGAACCTCCAGGTAACACCCAATGTTGAATACTGGCCGAACTTGTAGGTTTGAATAGTCTCATCCACACCCGTGATCTTCTTATCGCGGTTGGAATCCTGGACAAGGCGATAGGACTGGTTAAGAAGGTCCTGGATCCCAATCTTCACTTCAAGTTTTTCGGTGACCCGTTTTGAAATGGTAAGGTCGACCTGGTGACGCGACATTTCATACTGGTTGGGATTGGCATCCTTGTCGCCGACAGCGAAGATCCTCTTGCCAAAAACATTATACATCACGCTGGCCTGCCATCCTGCTTCGGGATGATTATAGAATAAGCTGCCGTTGATAATATATGGTGACTGGCCCTGCATGGCCCTGTTGTGGTCGAGGTTGTCGAGGCTCTCCGGCAGCGCGATAGCGCTCGCAACCAATGCGCCGTTGAAAATGAATGTCAGTCGCTTCAAAAAATTATTGTCGGTTACGTTGTCGAGCGACTTGCGAACTTCTGCCTCCACTCCATAGTTGGTTGCCTTGTCTGCATTTGTATAGGAGTAGATAAGGTTAGACCCGGGAGCGAGATATTGTTCGATCGGGTCTGAAAAAAGCTTGTAGAAAACACCGAGCGATATATTCTCTGAGCTCGAAGGATACAATTCCCATTTCACATCGATGTTGTCGATCCGCGCAGTTTTCAGGTCGGGATTGCCGAAGATGTCGGAGTTCCTGTCGAAATCATAGTAGTTGAATGGCGCCAGCTCGCGGAAAACGGGGCGGTTCACGGTGCGGCTGTATGCTACCCGCATGAGCATCTTGTCGGAGAAATTGTACGAGAGATTCATGAACGGCATCGGAACCGTCACAGGGCTATCGGTCTTATTGATCTTCTTGCCATTCTCGTCGTAGACGTCGATCAACTGACGGTTGTATTCCACACGCAGGCCGCCGGTAACTCTCCAGCGATCGGCAAACGGCGCAACGATACCCGCATAGCCGGCGCCAAGCTGATTGTGACCATCGTAACGATCGTACAAACTAGGTCCCTGGTTTGTACCCTCTTCGAGAATGAAGCGTGTTCCGAGATTGGGTTGTGAAAATACCTGGTTGAACGGCTGTGACAACAGGCTCAGGTCCACCGAAGAGCTGTTTGCCCATTTGTACGACATCCATCGTGCGTTGAATGCCCGGTCCTTCTGCTCCAGGTAATACCCGGCGATGACCTTCACCTGTTTCGATTCTTCTGCCCCGGAATTCAACTTGATGTCGAGGTTACCGGCAAACGTATATGCCTCTTCCTTAAGAGTTGAAAAAAACCTGCCGGCATCGAAAGAGCTCGCGTTCGGAGGAATGATCACATTAAAAGGATTTTCCGTGCCGATGTCACGCTGTGACCGTACGCGTTGATAGTCGGGCTGATTTGCGCTCGTGTTGTTGTAACCGAGTATCCAGTTAAAATTCACAGCATCCGAAAAACTGTGTTTGCCCGAAAGCTGCCCCGAGTAAATTCCACGCTCGTAATAATTCAGCGAGAGATTATTGACATCATATCCCCCAACGCCGCCGTCAAATCCTTTACGAATGGTTGCCTGGTTCTGACCTTGCTGGTTGTAAAAATTTCTGAACTCGATCTTGTTCGAAGGATTGATCTCGAAGGTGAAGTTACTCACCACACCGAACCGGTTGGTCTGTGTGAAACGGGTATCGTTGTAGGCATAACGAGGATCGCTCTTCTGTTGGCTTTCGTCGAACCGGTCGTAATAGTATTGCTTGAGGTTGGAGAGCTTCTGATTCGTGTGTGCGTAGCTGATCGACGTGATGTTATCCAACTTCATTTTACCAAGCCGCATCGTGCGTGAGATATCAAAGTTCACGCGAAAGTCGGGGCTCGCGTTCATCGACCGGGTTGCCCATGTGTTGGGAAGCGATTGTGTTGCATTGATAAGCTTCGCCTGATTGATGTCGTTCGGGGTTTGCGAAAAGGCCCGGAGGTTTTCGATGGGAAACGACGAAGGGAGACCGCGCTTACTGCTGAAACCCAGCCAATCGGTGCCGGACTTGTTGACTCCCAACTGGAAATCCTGGCCCGTGGTGGCGAAACGGTAGCTCCCCGACACGGAGAGGCTTGCTGAATTCTCCTCCACGACATTCTTCGTGAAAATATTGATGTCGGCGCCGGCAAACTCGCCCGGAAGCTCCGGCGATCCCGATTTAAATACCATCATCCGGTCGATCATGTTGCTAGGGATGAGATCGAACGCAAATGCTTTCGAATCGACCTCGGTACTTGGCGCGATGATGCCATTGAGCAACACGGTGCTATACCTCTCGCTCAAGCCACGAACATTCAC
Source organism: Cyclobacteriaceae bacterium (assembly GCA_035318625.1). Lineage (GTDB taxonomy): Bacteria > Bacteroidota > Bacteroidia > Cytophagales > Cyclobacteriaceae > ELB16-189. The sequence goes on along the minus strand of DATHEL010000004.1, from coordinate 592,405 downwards.
AAACTTGTTTCCAACAATGGTTACGCCGGGCACTCTGCGAATAACCTGGGATGCATCGCGGTCCTGCGACATCTGGATCATCTGCGACGAAATACCGACTGCAATCAGATCGGCCTTCTTTATTTCCGTGATCACGGAGATGTCCGTGTCGGTTTGACGTCTTGCTGTTACAACGACATCATCCAGCTGCTGAATGTCCTCCTCGATCGATGTATTGACGACTGTCGATTGGTCTGGGTAGACTTCGACGCCGGGAATGTTCTTTGTCCGGTAGGATATGTACGTAACGACGAGATTATACTTCCCGGCTTTTATTTTGGTGATGACAAAATTCCCTTCGAGGTCGGTTGACGCTCCTTGTGTGGTGCCTTCGATAACTACGTTCGCTCCGATGATCCCTTCACCCGAGGTTGCGTCTTTAATGGTTCCTTTGATTGTTCCTATCTGCCCGAATGCGGCGGAGGTGATTAAGAGAGCAAATACCAGGGGGAGTATTCGTTGAGCCATACCTTTACAAACTTTGCTGCAAAGGTCGTGTTGCAATATTACCTCGTTGGGTCGGTTATATTACCGAATTGTTAAACCGGGTTTTCCCAAATAATCTTGCGGTAAAAGCCTCTTAAATATCTTAAACTAAGCGTAACGCAGGCGACTCGACGGTCGATTATTTGTTAATCGGCACCTTCTTCAGAATGGCGTCAATGATGTCGGTGGTCCTCACGTTGTCGGCTTCCGCTTCGTAGTTCATCAGGATACGATGATTCATGACGTCGCGTGCGATCTCCTTGATATCTTCGGGCAGCACGAAGTCCCGGCCGTCCATGTAGGCCATGGCTTTCGCAGCCAGGTTCATATTGATACTCGCGCGAGGCGACGCACCAAACTGAACATACGTCGCTTCGCGATCCAGTCCGTATACTTTGGGCTTGCGTGTTGCCGTTACCAACTCTATAATATAGCGTTCGAGAGATTCGGAGATCTTGATCTTATTGACTTCATCGCGGATTGCGAAGATGTCCTCCTTCGTCAGCAACGCGTTCACTTCGAACTTGAACGACATGTTCGATATCCTCCGCATGATCTCGAGCTCCTGGTCTTTGGTCGGATAGTCGACGAATACCTTCAGCATAAAGCGGTCGATCTGTGCTTCCGGCAGCGGGTAAGTTCCTTCCTGATCTACCGGGTTTTGGGTGGCCATGACGAGGAACGGACGATCGAGCTTGAAGGTAGTCTCACCGATGGTCACGGTCTTTTCCTGCATGGCTTCGAGCAGGGCCGACTGTACTTTTGCGGGCGACCGGTTGATCTCATCGGCCAGGATGATGTTGGCGAAGATCGGTCCTTTCTTGACCTCGAACTTGCCCTCCTTCTGGTTGTAGATCATAGTCCCAACCAGGTCGGCGGGAAGAAGGTCGGGTGTGAACTGTATCCTCTGAAAATCGAGGTGAAGCACCTGTGCGAGGGTCGAGATCGTCAGGGTTTTTGCCAGGCCGGGTACGCCTTCCAGCAGGATGTGGCCATTGGTAAAAAGACCTACCATGAGGCGGTTGACCATATAGTCCTGTCCGACGACTACTTTTCCGACCTCACTGTAAACTCTCTTGATTTTCTCCTGATGTTCCTGTTGTATGTCAGTTGCTTCTCCCAATGCCATAAAAATGTTTTTTTAAAATGTACAGGGTACAGAGTACAGGGCGCAGGACTTTCAGGTTTAGCACCTGTACTCTGTACCCTGTACTCTGAACATTCTCGCAATAATAGGAATTTCACTACTTAAAACTAACCTTAAAATAAATCAGCAGCAGGCTCAGGACACAAACTATGCCATTGGCAATGATGACCGGCAAAAGCATTAACGCGATAGCGTACGTCAGCCAAACGAAGGTGCTCAGCAAGACGATGCAGAGCATCAGTAAACTGATATCTCCGGCGCTGCGCAGCTTCCATGTCCTGTACACCTGGGGAACGAACGTTACACTGGTCAGGAAGGCACCGAAGAGTCCCATAAATTGTATCCAATCCATGTTGATTAATTTTAGGCAGCAAAGATAAAAGGGATGGGGAGAACATTTGTAGTCGGAGATATTCATGGCGCCTACCGCGCCCTGGTGCAGGTCCTCGAACGGTCTGCATTCGATAAAAACACGGACCGCCTCATCTGTTTGGGTGATGTGGCCGACGGGTGGCCCCAGACCAGGGAGGCCATCGACGAGCTACTGACCATCCCTAACCGCATCTACCTGATGGGAAATCACGACGTTTGGGCGATGCAGTGGATCGAAACGCGGGAAGCTGCCGAAATATGGCTCGACCAGGGAGGAAGGGCCACCTGTGAGTCGTATGTGAACGGCGTACCGGAAAGTCACCGGGATTTTTTCCGTCGGTCGCGCCCGTATCATATCGAGAACAACAAGCTCTTCGTGCACGCGGGAATCATTCCGGATCTTAAAGCTGAAGACTGCCCCGACGACATCCTGTACTGGGACCGATCGCTGGTGCGATTAGCTATGGACCTCGAAAGAAAAAATACTCCGAGACAGCTTACTGCTTACGACGAGGTATTCGTCGGCCACACTCCTATTGCGACACACAGGCCTACCAAATATTGCGAAGTATGGATGGTCGACACGGGCGCTGCATGGTCGGGAGAATTGTCGATCATGGATATCGACACCAAAGAGTATTTCACCAGCGACGTGGTGCAAGAACTATATCCCGGCGTGAAGGGACGATGATCAAAAGGTTAGAAGTTCACGATCTCCGCGCCCTTCGGATTCAGTAAGAACGACTTCACCAGGTTCTGAACGATCCTGTTCTCTTTTCCGATCTTAATAACAGTACGAACCGATTCGAGGTCGGCGAACACCATATTGTCGTCGCAGTAGCCGAAGCCGAGAAAGCTTCCGTTCTCGACAAGGATGATCGACCGCTCCTCGGTACTGCGGCCTTTACCAAGTATGGCAACGGTCTGACCTTTCCCGAAGAAGCTGTCGACAGCATGTTGTACACGTTTGTTGTACTTCTTCGGAGTCTCCACGCCCTGGCATGCGCCATTACATGAACCGGATTGATGAGCGAAGCATAAACCTTTTGCCAGCTGAAGACCGGACAGCTTGGGACATAGCTCGTTGGTCCGGACTTTCTCCCACATGAAATTCCATGCGTCGCCTTTGTTGCTGAAAGTTATCAGAGGTTTCGTGCCGCGGGCGACCACGTTCACAACGAAACGGAGATAACCGTTACGGTCTTCGTAGTCGTACACACCCCATTCTTCGACGCGGTACTTTTGTGCAAGATTATATTTCGGCCAAAGCCTGCGTATCTCCTGGGCTTCGAGAATGAGTGCGATGAGCTCGCTGCCGGTGAGCTCCCAGGTGATGCTGTGGATCTCGTTACGAATGTTCGAACGGTTCCACTCACGCGCTTCACCGGTAAAATGCCCGGCTATCCGCTTCTTTATGTTGATCGCTTTTCCGACATAGATCACGTTGGCCCTCGCATCATGGAAATAATAAACTCCGGGACGGGCCGGCAGTTTGTCGAAGTCTTCTTTTGGAAGATTGGGTGGAAGGATCGTTTCGCCGGAGTTCCTTCGAAGGGCTTTGGCGATAACTCCATTCTGATCCCGCTTCAAAAGAATATCGAATATGCGGGCGGTTGCCAGAGCGTCGCCGCCGGCACGGTGGCGGTCCGGAATTTTTATACCCAGGCTTTCGGCTAGCCGGCCGAGGCCGTATGAGTCCAGGCCGGGAAGGATCTTACGGCTCAGTCGTACGGTACATAGCTTCTTGCAATTCCATGCCTTCCCGTAGTCTTCGAATTCCTTTTTAAGAAAACTGTAATCGAAGTGCGCGTTGTGCGCTACGAACACGCGGTCTTTGAGCCATCCCATGACCTCATCGGCGACTTCCGCGAATGAGGGAGCCTCTTTCACCATTTCGTAATTGATACCGGTCAGTCCGGTGATGAACTGGGGTATTTTCCGCCCGGGATTGATCAGGGTTTTGTAATGATCGGTGATCTGGAGACCATCGTGATGATAAATGGCGATCTCCGTTACACGGTGGTTTTCAGCGTAGCCTCCCGTCGTCTCGATATCAACAATGGCGTACATAAGGATGCCAAAGATAAGACAAACAAGGTTCGGATCGAGAGGTTCGAGGGGAAGTGACAGTAACTGTCAATGATTTTAATGCTCTCACGAATCGCACGAAAGCCTGGATTTATTTTACAGGATCGTGCGCGCCGACCGCGGTCAGGGGCCTGAGGGCCGAGAAATACTTATCGAGGTTGGTGGGGCGCAAGATTTTCTTGTCCGGCATCACTTTGAATTCCATGGGCAGAAGGTCGTTCGCGAACTTCAGTTCAATTTCATCCTGGGGTACGAGCAAGCAGGTAACGTTGAGGACGTTCCCGTTGAGGAACTCTATTTCAGTGTGGTATTCGGAGATCGTCCGCGAGTCATTCAGGGGATGGATATACTTCAGGATGTTCCGGATGTCGCCTTTGGGGATCGACCGCGACCAGTCTCCGCGCTTGACATGCAGAAATTCGTCGCCACGGCTGAACTTGAGGGAGATGTCTTTGTTGTCGTTGTAGTAGGAACGCAATCTGATGAGTGTGGAATACATTCCGAAAGCGAAGAGGAGGCAAAATATGATGCCGACGACGAGAACGATAAAGGACGTAACGTACGACAAGATCATCGCGCCGATGAGGACGATAATAGGATACATCAGTGCGTCGAGATTTCTCCACAGCTTTCCATTCGTAATGGAGTAATTGAAATCTTTCCCGCTGAAGTCGCCACGAATAAATTCCCAGTCATCGTCTGTCTCCGTGAAGTTATGCCGGAGGTCGTGGTTCCTGTCGTTGAAAAAACTTTCGAGCACGAAGAACATGAACTGGATGTCGGTCTTCTTATGATAGTACGCCCTGCTCTTTTGTTTCTCGATGAAGTAATAATCGAATATGTCGCGTTTGAGGTGATCTATTATTAGTTGGTCGCCAGCACTGTTCTGTATAAAAACTATATCAAGGTTGTTCGGCAGAGTTTCGTTGAACCAATGTTGAAGGATGAACTGGAGAATAGTGCCCGAATCGGCATCGTGCAATTCCGAAAACTCCCCCGGTTCATTGAGATATCCCTTTATTTTGAACCGGAACTGCGGCATGTTTTTTTGCGGGTTTACCAAAAATATACAACTTCACTGCAATCTTTAAAGGCGTGAAAGGTATAATTCAATTTCTTCTGAATGGTCTTGCGGTGGTGCTTGCGGCCTACATTTTACCGGGTGTAGATGTTGAGCATTACGGCTATGCCCTTCTCGCGGCCCTTGTGCTTTCCGTCGCAAACGTGATCGTAAAACCCCTCCTGATCATTTTCACGATCCCTCTTACCATCGCCACACTCGGCCTTTTCCTGCTGGTGATCAACGCGCTGATCATACTTCTTGTCGATGCGTTTGTACCTGGCTTCAACGTCCACGGATTCTGGTGGGCGCTGGCGTTCAGTCTCATACTGAGCATTATTAATAGCTTGTTCAGCGATCTGACAAAAGAGCGCGAAGAGTGATCTCCTATTTCTTCTTCTGAAAAATGATGTCGGCATTTTCGGCCTGTATCCTCCGCGCGTAGAGCTCACGCAGGTATGGATACTCCTCGGGTGAGTACATGGGTTTCGTGATGCTCAATAAATTATTGATCACCAGTTTTGTCCCGTCGGCTTGAGCGGCATAGATGTACTTTCCGCCGGCGTTGGGAAGCGCCACCCCGATCTTGTCGGGTAACGAAGTGACCTCGATGTTGTCTGGATATTCGATTGTAACAATCAGGTTCCGGTCAATCGGCACGCCATAGTCTACCGGGAAATTCCGCGTTTCAGTCTTGAACGGATTTGATTCGAGTCTCCGGGTGAAGAACGGGTTGAATAAAAAATGCGATGTCGCCGGTGAATCGAATGCCGGTATCTCGACGGTGAATATCTCCACAACAGGCTTGGACACGTCATCGTCCATCGTCCGCGTATACGAAGCAATTCCCATATCGTGGCTGTTTGACTTCACTTCGTCCAGGTATGCTTTTTCGTCGGTAAAGCCCAGCATGGTCTTTCGCTGGTCGACGTTCGCGTAGCCATAATAGGTATATGTTATCGTGCCGTTCATCATCCCTTCTTTCGACAGCTTGAGAATGATGAGGGTGACGATGCGGTCGCGGTCGGTCGGCTTGATCTCCATCCAGTAAGATCCTTTTTCCGATATAACCCGGCCATTTCCGTTGTAACAGAATTCCGAAATGGTTCCAAAAGGGAGGTAGTCGTCCACAGCATCCAGCAGGTATACCTTGTCACCGAGAGTGAGCTTTGCGATCACATAGTTGAAGTCGTTTAACACCGGGTGTATTTCGATAGGACGTTCGATATGTCGTGTTGCCAGCATGACCGGGTCTGCATCGAAACCTGCATAGCGAAGTGCGGCGACCAACGCCAGGTTTATGTCGGCAACGTTGCCCTTCTTTTCTTCGAGAGCCTTCTTAATGCCGACATCGGTGTATGCGCCGTAGTAATCGTTCCAGACCATTGCAAACTTAACGTGGTCGTATACTTTCTTCGCCTTACTCAGGGGATCTGCATCCGATAAAATGGAGGCAACGAGACGGTCTTCGAATGTGTCGCGGTTCTTGCGAAGTTGTTGTCCGAACTTTTCGTCCTGACGGAGCTCTTCGTCGGCATCCTTCCATTCCTTGGTGATCTTATTGATACGACCGTCCCAGTGACGTACTTCGGAGAGCTCAAAGTTGATGGAGGACATATAGTTTTCCTTGGCAGTCATGTGTTCTTCCTCCTTGAAAGCCGGGATGTCCTTCATGATATATCGAGTGCTGGCACAAGCAGCGCTGGCGCCACCACCACTTGTGACACATTTTTGAATAACATCTTCTTTCGTCTCGGTAATTTTCAGGTATCCGCGTAGTGTGATATTGTACACGTAGTTGCCGGGAATGATCGTCCAGTATTCACTATGCATTTTCGGGATGTCCGTCTGAAATTCCCATTTCCTGAAATTGTAGAGGAACGGTGATTCTATTTCGTACTTGTATTCGATGATGGTCCCGGCGCGGACGTTAGGGATAACGAATTTGGCTTCGTCATGTCTCTTCTTGCCGTTGCGTTCGACGAAGACGGCGCTGTATTCCATTTTCGTCTCCTCGATCTTGTTGTTGACCAGGTTGAATGCCGAAGCCTGAACGGCTCGTATCTCCTCCTTTGCGGAGCCGGCACCCTTCCTCAGAAGAACCAGGATGTCGCCGAGGCGTGCCCCCGCTTGTTTCAGCACCTTCACCTTCACGTGATAGGTAAAGATGAGTTTGTTGTTTGTCTCGTAATCTACGTGAGCCTCCGCCAATTCTTTTATCACGTACGCCTCCGCGGAAGTATCGGCGGGATAAGTCTTTTTATCGATTTCGGCATAGGTGACCTTTCCGAAAGTAAAATAAGTGTCATCCTGCGCCAGGGCCAAGACCGGGGAAAGCAGAACCACTAGGGTGAGGGTGATCCTAGTCATAAAAGCAATTTACAAAATATCCCCCAGACAGGACTCCGAGGCTTAACCCCGAAAATTTCCTTCACCTTTTTGGTTACTGCCATTTATAAAAATCCTTTCGGTGGCCTCTCATTTTCGTTTAATATTGGGATTGCCTAAACCTGTCCCTATGAAGAAATCATTGTTCCTCGTGCTGATCAGCTTTTCAGCATACGCACAACAGCTTGCGCCACTCACCGTAGAAAAGATCATGCGCGATCCGAAGTGGATCGGCGTCAGTCCGGGCAATGTGTTCTGGTCGGAAGACAGCAAACAGGTTTACTTCAACTGGAATCCCGAAAAGAATGAGGGGGATTCATTGTATACAGCCACCATCGCATCAAAGACTCCTCAAAAGATCAATCCCGCATCGCGACGCGCTCTGCCGTCGGTAAACGGTGAATACAATAAAACCAGGACACGAAAGCTCTATGAAAAGAACGGAGACATCTTCCTGCTCGACGTCACCTCTGGGAAACTCACGGCACTGACCAACACCATTGTCCGTGAGTTCGGTCCGCATTATTCAACAGATGAAAAGAAGGTCTTCTATATGGCCGATCAGAATCTCTACAGCTTCGAACTGGCGACAGGATCGGTACATCAATGGAGTGACTTCAAACGCGGAACAAAGAAGGGCGATCCCAAGCAGCCGGAACAGGAGAAGTGGCTGAGCGCAGATCAGCTGGCCTACATGGAAATTGTGAATGAAAGAGCCGGGAATAAAAAGGCTACCGAAAAGCAGAGGAAGGCCGATCATCCCAAGCGTCCAAAAGAGATATTTATCGAGGACAAGAATGTAGATAATGTCCGGGTAAGTCCCGACGAAAAATTTATCACCTATCGTCTCGCAAAATTAGGCACCAGCACCAAGAATACTCTGGTTCCGAGCTATGTCACCGAGTCGGGCTTTACAACGGACATACCAGCACGTTTGAAAGTCGGCGCTACGCAAAATTCTTACGAGATGTTCGTGTACGATATTTCGCGCGACACGGTATTGGCGGTCAAAACCAACGACATCACCGGGATCCTCGATGAACCTGACTATAAGAAAGACTACGCTTCGAATAAACCGAAGGACGACAAAGCGAAGGATGCAAAGCCGACACCACGTGCAACAATCATTCATGGGCCGGTATGGTCGCCCGACGGAAAGAATGCGGCAGTTGTCGTCCGCTCGCAGGACAACAAGGATCGTTGGATCATGCTGCTCGACTGTGCTACGCAAAAACTGACACTTGTCGACAGGCAGCGGGATGAGGCATGGATCGGGGGACCGAATACCGGCGGCTTCGGATCGCTTGCCACAGGAGCTCTCGGTTGGCTGGCCGACAGCAAGGCCTTGTGGTTTGCTTCAGAAGAATCGGGGTATTCCCATCTCTATTCTTACGACGTGACGACATCCAAAAAAACCACTCTTACTTCCGGCAAGTATGAGGTGCAGTCTGCTGACCTGTCGAACGATAAAAAGTCTTTTTACATCATCACCAATGAGATTCATCCCGGCGAAAAGCATTTTTACAAGCTGCCGGTTACCGGCGGTAAAGCAGAAAAGCTGACATCACTTACAGGCAACAACGAAGTCACCGTGTCCCCCGACGAGAAGTGGCTTGCGATACGTTATTCTTATAGCAATAAACCCTGGGAGCTGTTTCTGCAGGAGAACAAAGCGGGTGCGAAAGCAATACAGATCACCAATTCTATTTCAGACGAGTTCAAATCCTACAACTGGCGTGACCCCGAGCTGACGACGATCAAAGCCAGAGACGGCGCCGATATATACGCCCGGCTATATCGCCCTGCGAACCCCAACGGAGCCGCAGTGGTATTCGTACACGGCGCAGGTTATTTACAGAATGCCCATAAATGGTGGAGCAGCTATTTCCGTGAGTACATGTTCCACAACCTGCTCGCGGACAAGGGCTACACCGTGCTCGATATGGACTATCGTGCTAGCGCCGGCTACGGCCGCGACTGGCGTACAGGGATCTATCGTTTCATGGGTGGAAAAGACCTTACCGACAACGTGGACGGCGCGAAGTGGCTTGTGGACAACGCCCAGGTCGACCCGAAGCGCATCGGAGTTTACGGTGGCTCTTACGGCGGCTTCATCACATTGATGGCCTTGTTCACGACGCCGGATGTTTTTGCATCGGGCGCTGCATTGAGGCCCGTGACGGATTGGGCGCATTACAATCATCCTTACACTTCAAGTATTCTCAACGAACCGTATACCGATAGCCTGGCGTATGCCCGGAGCTCACCGTTGTATCATGCAAAGGGCTTGAAAGGAAAACTTTTGATCTGTCACGGCATGGTTGACGTGAACGTACATTTCCAGGATGCGGTGAGGTTGTCCCAAAGGCTGATCGAATTGGGCAAGGACAATTGGGAGCTGGCGGTATATCCGATGGAAGATCACGGGTTTGTGGAGGCGAGCAGCTGGACGGATGAGTATAAGAGGATATTGAAATTGTTTGATGAGAGTTTGCTGACGAAAAAGGCGGCGAATTAAAAGTGGAGGGTTTTGTTGAGAATGCGGATGTGGACCTTTGAGTTGAGGAAAAGCGGTTCGCCAAATTGCCCTTTGTGCCATAAGTATCCTTGAGAGGCTTTGGTTTCAGGATGCACAAGCCAATATTCTTTGACGCCGACTCTTTCATAGAGATTTTTCTTTATTGTTGAGTCGTAGATTTGAGTAGACGGCGAAAGAATTTCGATTAGCAAGTCCGGGGCACCGTGCAGCCCGCGCCTGTCTCTTAACTAAGTTGTTGTCGTGGGCGACAAAAATAATGTCCGGCCCCACCACTGTTTTGTCATTATCAAGAAAAACGCCGGTAGAGCATGTAAGTACTTCCCCAAGGTCGTTCTCACGAACGTAATTCGCCAGGTCCACCATTAAGTTGGTCGAAACACGCTGGTGATATAACGTTGGGAAGGGTAACACGTACAGTACATCATCGATAATCTCTGCCTGCACCGTTTCCGGAAGGCTTTCAAAAAGCTCCATCATGGTTGGCCGATAGATCTGATAATCTGCACTCATCATATCACAAATGTACGTTAGCAAAAAAGCGTTGTCCAAAAAAAACGAAACCAGAAAACCTTACAATTTTGTGGTCGTGTGGCGTGGGAGGCGAGAAGCTGGACGATGAATATAGACGATTGAAGCTGTTCGATGAGAGTTTCCTGATGAAGAGGGGCGAATTAGAAGTGAAGGGTTTTGTTGAGGATACGGATGTGGATTTTGGAATTCAATTTAAGGGTATTGCCATACAGGCCTTTGTTAAGAAGATATCCGAACGCGTCTTTTGTGTCCGGATTCACTATCCAATATTCCCTTACACCGATCCGTTCATAAAGATTTTTCTTTAATGTGAAATCCCGCTTCCTGGTAGAGGGTGACTGGACCTCTATTAGCAGGTCCGGTGGACCATGTATTCCTTTTCTATCCTTGATCAGCTTGTTGTCGCGGGAAATGAAAATTATATCAGGAATTACGACCGCGTGTTCGCCTTCAACATATACATCGGTTGGACACGGTAGCACTTCCCCAAGCTGATTTTTGCGAACATAAAGCCCCAAGTCCAGCATTAAACTGAAGGATACACGTTGATGATATAGCGTTGGAGAAGGAGACACGTACAGCACTTCATCGATCACTTCCGCTAGTACCCCTTCCGGAAGGCGTTTGAAAGCCTCAATTGCGGTAATTGGATGCGTGATATTTTGATATGCACTCGTCATATCACAAATGTACGTTGATATAAAAGCGTTGTCCAAAAAAAACGAAACCAGAAAACCTTACAATTTTCTGGTCGTTGATATTGAAATTGTTTGATGAAAGTTTGCTGACGAAGAAGGCGGCGAATTAGAAGTGGAGGGTTTTGTTGAGAATGCGGATGTGGATCTTTGAATTTAGTTGAAGGGCTTCGCCATATTGGCTGTTTTCAAGGAGATAGCCATAGGATTCACTCGTGTCCGGGTCTACCAGCCAGTATTCTCTTACACCTGCTTTCATAGATATCTCTCTTAATGGTAAGGTCTCTGCGTTTGGTGGAAGGAGAAAGGATCTCAATCAAGAGGTCGGGTGTTCCGTGTAATCCCTCCTAGTCTATAACAACATCGTTGTCCCGGGAAACAAAGATGATGTCAGGAATCAAAGTGGCTTCGTCCTCATAAAATATACGGCAGTGGGACAAGGGTATATCATTCCCAGTTGATCTTCAACGTAATTACCTAAGCCAAGCATTAGCTTAAAAGCTATCCTCTGATGATCTGGTGTTGGAGCAACGCGCAAGTACAGTGTATCGCCGATCACTTCCGCTAACACTTCTTCGGGCAGCAGATCGCAAACATCGATTAGGGTTTACGGAAATGATGGATAATAAAAATGTTGATGTGCACGTCTCATGTCACAAATGTAGGTTGAGAGAAAAAGCGATATCCAAAAAAAACGAAACCAGAAAACCTTACAATTTTGTGGTCGTGTGGCGTGGAAATAAAGTAAAAAGAGATTGTCAGCGAAGCTTTAGCATGTAAAACTGGTCGCATGCGAAATGCCCTGTGTTGCCGAGCGGAGCCGGGATCTTCTCGAAGCCTCGCTTCTCATACAAAGCCATCGCTTCATTCATCGTGCTGAAGGTTTCAAGATAACATACATCGAAGCCGATACCCGTCGCCGCTTCGATGCACTTGTCGAGGACCTTGCGGCCAAGCCCCTTCCCGCGGCCTTCGGGTAAAAAATACATCTTTCGAAGCTCGCAGATGTTCTCATTGCTTCCCTGCAACGGAGCAACACCGCCGCCGCCTACAACTTTCCCATCGATCTCACAGACGAAGTATGCCGTTCGCGGCTGCGTATAAGCATCATGGATGGAATCCACCTCCGCGTCGTTGATCGCCGTGCCCTGGCGGCCGGCGCCGAACTCCGGCATGACCGTACGGATGATAGCGGCTATCGCGCTATTGTCGGAAGGCTGAACTGCTCTGACGATCGCATTCATGTGATCTCTTTCATTGCTTTTACAAATGTCCCGCGGATGGATTCAAACCGGATGTGTTTTTGATTTTTAACAACCCACTTACCGCTTACGATGGTGCCCATCGCCATCGACGAATTTCCGTGATACAGCAACACCGACAAAAGATTCGCTTCTGACGCCGTACTCAATCTCGGTGACCGTGCATTGTAAACTATCGCATCGAACGGTTCACCGGGGGAAAAGTACTCCGGCACATTTCTTCCCATCGCGAGTCTGCCCTGCGTTTGGGCCGTGCCAAACAGGTAGTGTGCAGCCTCACCTTCGAATGTACTCCTCAGATTGGTGAGAAGGCGCTGACGATAGTCGATCATCCGGAACTCTTCAAGCGGATCGAGACCGATGTGACTGTCGGTACCGATGCACCATCGTCCACCCGCCTTTACATATTCTTTCATACGGAAGATGCCATCGCCGAGGTTGCCCTCGGTCGAAGGACAGAGCACGACATTTGCCTTCGAAGCAGCGAGGTCTTTCAGCTCAGTATCGTCGAGATGCGTGGAATGCACAAGATGGAAATTCCCGTTCACCGGAAGACTCGACAACAGCCATTGCATAGGTCGCATCCCGGTGTATGCCAGGCAGTCCGTCACCTCTTTTTTCTGCTCTGAAACATGCAGGTGAAACGGAAGATGTTTCGGGCCTTCATTATAAGTTCGCTTAACGTCGTCTCCATCCACAGCACGTAATGAATGCACGCTAAAACCGGCATTGGCCAGGGCGTAATAACCACATGAACGGATGCTTGCGTCGAGGAGCTTGAGATACTCGTCGGTCTTTGCCGATATGAAACGACGCTGGCGGTCGGCGGGCGGTTGCCCGAAGCCGGCCTTCTGGTAAAACACCGGAATGAGTGTTATGCGTATGCCGGCCGTCTTTGCGGCGGAAAGCATCTTCTCCCCCATCTCGGCGATGTTTGAATACGGCTTACCGGTTTTATCGTGGTGGAGGTAATGAAACTCGGCCACGTGTGTGTAGCCATTCCTGAGCATTTCGGCATACACCATTGCCGCTATCGCTTCAGCCTGTGAGGGATTTACCGACAGCGCACAACGGTACATGGCCTCCCGCCACGTCCAGAAATCATCTTCAATGCCTGGCGGATGCATTTCTGCGTCGCCGGTCATCGCATACTGGAAAGCATGGGAATGCGCATTCTGGAACCCAGGCAATGCATATCCCTGGACTGTCTCTGCCGCAATAGCATGATCGGGTGAATCGGAAGAGATCGATCTTATGATCCCGTTTTCATCGACAGCAACGTAAGCCGGCATCAGCCAGCCCTTGTTCGTGTACAAACCGGTAAAACGGAAATAGCGAAAGGAATCGTTGTTCAAACCAGCCATTTTCGGATGAGTTCGGTAAAGACCTTCGTCAACACACCCCGAATGCGCTCTGCCCTTTTTGGATCATAGGCTTTTTCCGCATCATCCATGTAATTCACTTTTGTCATTTCGAGCTGCATTGCGTGCTGTTGCTCCGACGGAATACCGAATTGCCTTGTGATGTAACCGCCTTTGAATGGATGATTGAGACTCACCGAATACTTGTCTTTCTTTAATTGGCCAAGGACAGCATCGATCATCCCATGATCCGCCGATTTGCCATCGTTAGTTCCGAGAATAAGATCTGGAAATTTCTCGGGGTGAATCGTTGGAACAAACTGACGGATGGAATGACACTCCCACAATAAGACCTTCCCGAACCTGCTCTTCAGCTCGAACAACTTCTTGGCGAGGTGGTCGTGGTATGGTTTGTAATAGATCGCTACGCGCCGCTTCACTTCAGCCTGATCCACTTCTTCCCGCCGATCGTTGTAAATCGGCTCCCCCACAAATGTCGTGGCGGGACAGAGCGGCGTGATTATCCTTCCGTCGGTGTACAGTGGTTTACTCTCAGGGTCGCGGTTCAGGTCGATCACCCAGCGGCTGATGCTCGCTTGGATGACCGATATACCCAATGACGCCGCGAAATCATAAAGCTGATTCACGAACCAATCGGTATCGTCGGGTGCGTCAATAAGCTCGGCCCTGTACTGTGATTTGAGCTCCTGTGGAAACTGGGTACCACAATGTGGGATGCTTAGTAATATCGGGACGTGCGGCCCGGTTGGTTGAATGAATCGGAAAGAGCTCACTTGTCTTTTCTCTTCTTCTTCTTTAAGGTGGTGTCTTGCGGTGCCGTTGTGTTCGATTGGTCGGGCTTCATTGCCGATCGTGCAGCGATCAATTTCGACTTCAGCTTCATGACCCGGCGAAATGACTGATCGATACGTTCGGGCTTGATCTCGCCGTTCAGCACCATTTTACGAATGATTCCGTGAACAATATCGACATTCCGCTGCTCGGTGTTCTGAATGTTGTTTGAAAAGCACAGGATGTCGATACCTGCGTTGATCGCCAGCTTGACGGACTCTTCGAGACCGTATTGTTTGCTGATCGCGTGCATTTGCATGTCGTCGGAGAAGATAACGCCGTTGTAACCGAGGGTTTTTCTCAGGAGGCTGTCGAGTATCCGTTTTGAAAGCGTTCCCGGATAACCTTTCGGGTCGAGGTTCTTGTTCACGATGTGGGCGCTCATGATAGCGTCGACATAACCTGCCTGAAGAAGATCTTTGTAGGGTTTCAGCTCATCGGTCGTCCACGTGCGCGTAACATCGGCAATGCCAAAGTGTGTGTCATCTTGCGAGCTTCCGTGGCCGGGAAAATGTTTGAGGACTGTGATCACTCCGTATTTGCGATGGGGCACGATGTATTCTTTCGCCAGCATCGTCACTGAATCGGCGTTCGCGGAGAATGAACGCCCACTCTTTACAATCACGGGATTGGTAGGATTGACTGCCACGTCGACAACGGGCGCGAAGTTTACGTTGAATCCGAGGCCTGCCAGGTTTGAGGCGATCGACTCCGCGTTGAAACAAACGGAGTCCAGTGACTTCGCTTTACCGGATGCCTGTGCTGTGATGGATTTCGGGAAACCGTATTTGTCTTTCAGCCGGTTCACCCGTCCTCCCTCCTGGTCGATGGTGATCAGTAAAGGTATCGGCGCTGCTTTTTGATAAGTCCACAATACTTTCTTCAACGGATAGAATGCGGTAGCTGTCTTCGGAACATTTTTTTCGAAGAGAATGATCGAACCGACCTTGCCGGCGCGGACTTCTTGTAAGACGGTGCTGTCGAGCTCGGGGCCCGGGTATCCGATCAGCAACATCTGCCCGATCTTGATATCGAGGCTGTCGCGCTGTTGTGCGAACCCAACTGATGTTATAACAAATAAAATGATGGCACTGATGAGCTTCATCCGTTTTACTTTACGAGGTATCTATCGTTAAGGACTTTCCTGTGATGGGCTTCGTGACCTGCGATCACAAAACCGAGTGCGAGCACGCTGATCTCATTATTATTCGCGGTACCGCGCCTGTGAAGCATTTCTTCGGTGAATCCGTCGAACATATCCACCGTCGAGGCGCGCAGATGCGTGAATTCATCAGCGATCTTTTTCAGACTTCTTCCGGCGGCGTTTGCCTCGGGAGCGTAAGTGTTTTCGTCGAAGGGGTGCAGGTTTGCTTTATCATTCCGTGCGAAGCGGAGTGCGCGGTATGCGAAGATCCGCTCGGCATCCAGAATATGACATAAGACCTCCCGAATGGTCCATTTACCCTCGGCGTAGCGATAGTCGCCCTTCTCGACAGGGATCGAATGGATGAGGACCTGTGAGCGGAAACCCGAAAGCCTCAACGCCTGAAGGACATCGGTTTCATCGACTTGCTTTACGTAGTTTTTATAAAACTGGGGGACAGATTCGAGGTTCAATAGCATGACCGAATATTAGAAGAAAAGGGGGAATAACCAATAACCAATTCCCAATGGCCAATGACCATTACAGAATAGGCCCACTACCCTTTTTCTTGCGGCCAAACAGCTTGCTGAGATCGTACTTTCCTTCCGAAGCCTGCTCCATGAATTTGCGGAGACGCAGCTCCAGTGGCAACACCAGGAGCGCTATCGAAACCTGTATCAGGAATTCTATAACCGGCGAGCTTTCCATCTTGATGAATGAATATGCCGTGGTCTGCACGAGCTGTATGAACAGGATCACCGTGAGCAGCGAAAGCACCCTGCTGATCGGACGATACCTTGTATTGGAAACGCTCAATCGTACCGACAGCAACACCAGCATACTGAAAAAGGCTACCTCCAACGCATAGAACCACGGCTGGCGCCAGTATGGCGGAAGAACACTGATCGAAATCTTATCGACTTCGCTCACTTTACCGAAGATGTTCATCGATTGAACCGAGATCTCATACTCGCCGGAAGGAAGGAACGGGAAGGTGATCTCGTTGTTCTTCGGCGACCACACGGACCAAATGTCTGTCAGTCCGCTGAGAAGATACCGGTACTCGATGGTCTCGAAGCCGTTATAATCCGGTTGAACGAATTCGAATGTAAGCGCGCCCTTCTCTTCCTCCATGCGCAAATGGCGGGTTTCAATGAGGCCGGCATCGGGACCACGAACACCCCTGAGGAAGAGTGGAAATACCGAGGGCCTTTCTTTGGCAGTCGGCGTGAACCGATACAGCTCGTTGTCGGCGGTGATCACCCACATGCCGTCGCTTTCGCTGGTCATGGTGAGGAAACGGATATCCGAAAACAGTCCGAGCCATTCGAGCTGCATGGCTTTCGTCACTCTTTCGTCGATGGTCCTCCACCGATGGCCGTCATGGAACCAGAAAGATCCCGCGGTAGCGAAGTACTTCCTCGTGCCCGGCAGCGAATCGTATTTCGCGAATTTATCGTTGGCGTGATCATACAGCTGGAACTCGCCTGCGTTCACAACATACACGTCCGATCCTTTTGCGAGGCCGACGGTTTCGTCGATCGACGGTTTGAGATAAGGGATGTGTATGGTGTTAGTGATCTCGTTGTCGATCAGCTCGATCTTTATCACACCCGATCTTCCGCACAACCAAAGGTTCTCCAGCTTGTCTTCGAACATGTAGCTCACGTACTCCTGAAGACTGTCGAGCATGTGCGTCTCGCGCCAGTTGTTACCGTCGTTATTGTAAGACTTGATCTCTTCGTTGTACGTACTGATGAACAGTTGTTTCAGTGACGGTGATAGGAAAATAGATCTTACCGGCTCCGAAGTCAGTACGCTTGCATTGGTGTCATTAATAATGAATACACCGCCTAGTCCCGCAGCCATGACTTGTCCCTGTATGTTCACCAGGTGCGTAACCTTGCCGTTGATGCCCTGTACTTTTACATACTTGTACTGAAGCGACTTGAGCACTTTACGTGTTCGTCGCTCGCGGGTATTGACGGTTGTGATTTTTGTCTTTGCGTCCTTGGGATTCTTTTTTGCCGTAACAGGCTCTGGCTTTTCTTCAGCGACGTCCTGTTTTTTCTTGTCCCTCTTCTTTCCGAATCCAAACAAACCACGGCGCGTTTTCTCGACCTGGTTTGTAACTATTTCTTCCTTGTCGTCATCCGGTTCATTGTTGACCACCTTCTTTTTTTTCATTACGAAGTATTCCTCCTCTTCATACACTTCGTCTTTCACAAGCTTGAACAAACCGAGCGACGTACCGACATACACGCCGTCGCCGGCTGTGGAGTACGCACAGAGAAGGTTGCCTTCGAGTCCGGGATAATGATTGAATGTACGGAACGGCTGGAACGGAGCTATACGGGTGAATCCATAATCATGGGCGACCCATATGCTTTCCCTGTTGTCGCCCAGGAGGGCGTAGACTTCGTTGTCGGGAAGGCCTGTGTAATAATTGGTGATCTCTTGAGTTTCGCCTGTGGTTGGATTGATGAAGATCACGCCTCCGCGTAACGTGGCGAGGGCTATCAACGACTCGTTGACCCAGGCGCCGCTTACCAGCACGTTGCTCTGGATGTATTCGATGTCTTTAATAGTGACTTCGGTGAAGAATCCGCTCTCATAAACAAAAACGCGATCGGCAGACGTGCCTATCAGTGTCTTCCGTGTTCCGGTAAGGGCATGACTGAAGAGCACCTCGCCTGCCGAAGGGTTGAATTGCGAGCGAACAAGTTTGTCGTCTTTCCACGCAAGGATCTCGTCGCCTTCGGTGTTCACGAACACGTCCCCGTCGACTTCAAAGAGATTCTTGAACATTCCCTGTTCCCCGGATGGAGGAATAGTTTTTTCGATGCTGCCTGTCGGGCCATCGACCACGTAAAGAGCATTTCCCGATAAAAAGAAAACGCGGTCTTTAATCGCGATGCTGGTAAAGATGTTTGTTGCGTTGGGTTGAGAAGCCGTGAGCGATTCGTATTCATGCCCAGCGGCGCCTATGCGCACACGTCCGAAGCCTGAAAGTCCCCCACCGTAAACATCGCCATCGGAGGTAACGGAGACCGTGTAGATCGGTGCGGGAGTTTTGATCATATTCCAGCTACGCCCGTCGAATTCGAGCACACCGGCTTTGTTGGCAAAGTATAGCACACCACGGCTGTCCTGCGCGATGTCGAAGCTCACATGATCGATCTCCTCGTTCTTGGGAGAGTAGTGAGTCATTAAGTAATTACCCGTTTGCGCCTCCGATAGGAGGGAGATCCCAGTAAAGAACAAGCAAAGGATAAAACGTGGCATAGCTAAATATATAGTACGCGAAAGTTCTTTCGCCAATGTTGCTAAACGCTTAAAGGCGCCTAAAGTCAACGTGCAACAAAAATGAAGTCGCTACCTGGGGCGTTATCGCCGAATTCACCCGAACGAGGGGTGATCTTCAGCTTTTCCACGAACGGTGTGATCTCGCTAAGAGTCAGGATACCGTCGCGGCCGCCTTTGGACCGAAGTGCTTCTATCAAAGCACGGGCAAATGGGGAGTGTTTGCCAGGGATACCGTCAGATACATATTGTTTTCCGCCCGAGGTAAGGAACTTACGTGTTTTGTAAGTCAGCTTTTGAGTGATGAACTCCGCCGCGCTTTTCTCTTTATACTCTTCTCCTTCCATTCCGCGTGATGAAGCAAGAGCCTGATCGAATGTTCCTCCGAAACACACGTCCATGGTGAGGAACACGTGCTGGCAGGGGACATTGTTAACAACGGAACGAAGGCGGTTATAAGAGAGGTAGGATGTTTTCGCTTCATCCTTGGTGAGAGCTTCTCTGGGAACGAGATATCCTTCACCGAAAGTAGCGTCGTAGTTACCGTGACCAGCAAAGAAGATGAACAATTGGTCGAGGGGCTTATATTTCTTCTCGATATAATCGCGCAGTTTTTTCAATATCTCGTTCTGTGTTGCATTTTCTATGATCTCAACTTTGAAACCATAGGTCTTACGAAGCTCTTCAGCAACAGTGCGTGCATCGAACACCGGGTTCACGAGATCAGGCCAGTTGTCGTACTGGTCGGTGGCGAATATCAACGCGTAATCGGTACGGTCGAGCTTCGAAGCGTCGGCGATGTCCGTCGAACCGACATGCACGGTTTTATAGCTGATCGTTTTCACACCATCCTGATTTTCGGCGATGATCTCGAGAACGTTTTCGCCGGGCAGAAGTGTGACGCTGCGTTCTATTTCGGGATTAAGGTTCTGCGCCAGGTCGGGTTGGAACGTTTGTGTTCCTCTCGAAGCTGCATTTACTCCTTCCTTGATGGATATGGTAATGTTCTTGATCGGGGTGCCTGATTCGATCTCGAATTTGATCTTGTATTTGTTATCCTGCGCATAGGTTGTCTCGGCAACAGGCGTGATCCAGTTGATCACAGGAATGGTAGACGTTACCAGTTTTTTCGGATCGCTAAAGTCGACCTCGAATTCATTTGTGCGGGTACTTACGTTTTGTGCAAAACCCGTGGCAGAGGTGACGGCACAAAATACCGCAACAATAAGATTTCGGTAGTTTTTCATAATTGTATGGCGTTGATACTACCCGTACGGGGAAAGTAATCTTATCCGACAAAAAGGAATTTCCGCCACGCCCACACTACCGATCCCTTCAAATCTAAAAAATCAGCGGAGAGCAAATTTAGCAGATTTTTCTGCAATCAGAGGCCTATTTTGACCGCCCGACGAACACAAAATCGCTACCTGGGGCATTGTCGCCGAACTCCCCCGCTCGCGGAGTTATTTTCAGTTTCTCTACAAAAGGTGTGATCTCACTCAAAGTGAGTATGCCATCACGGCCGCCTTTGGAACGGAGGGCTTCGATAAACGCCCGTGCAAAAGGGGAATGTTGACCCGGTATGCCGTCGGAGACGTATTGCTTGCCGCCCGATGTAAGGAACTTACGCGTCTTGTAGGTCAGCTTTTGCGTCACGAATTCGGCAGCGCTTTTTTCAGTGTAGACTCCTTCTTCCATGCCGCGCGATGAGGCAAGCTTCTGATCGAAGGTTCCGCCGAAGCAAACATCCATGGTTAGAAAGATATGCTCGCAAGGAATGTTATTGACAACCGAACGAAGGCGGTTGTATGAAAGATATGATGTCTTCGCGTCGTCTTTCGTAAGCGCTTCACGTGGCACGAGGTATCCTTCGCTGAATGTTGCATCGTAGTTGCCATGACCGGCGAAGAAAATAAACAGCTGGTCGAGCGGCTTATATTTTTTCTCGATGTATTCACGAAGCTTTTTAAGGATCTGGTCCTGTGTGGCATTCTCTATTATCTCCACTTTAAATCCATAGGTTTTCCGAAGCTCGTCGGCAATCGTCCTGGTGTCGAATACAGGGTTCACGAGATCGGGCCAGTTGTCGTATTGATCCGTGGCAAACACAAGCGCATAATCGGTACGATCGAGCTTGGAGATATCCGACAGGCCGGTATTACCCACATGAACCGTTTTGTAGCTCACGGATTTAATGCCATCGACGTTCTCCGCAACGATCTCCAGGACATTCTCTCCTTCCATCAGCGTCAGACTTCGCTCGATGGTGGGATTGAGATTCGAAGCGGCGTCGGGCTCTACGGTCTGTGTACCCCTTGCTCCCGCAGCCATATTTTCCTTGATCGATATGGTCACGTTTTTGATCGGCGTAGACGACTCGATCTCGAACTTGATCTTGTATTTATTTTCCTGCTGATAAGAAGTCTCAGCTTCCGGTGTGATCCAGTTGATTACAGGAATAGTCGAGTGGACTTTCTTGTTCGGGTCGGCGAAGTCTACTTCGAATTCATTGGTGCGTGTGGCTACATTCTGTGCAAATGCCGGTACGCAAAGCATCAGCAGCGCCAGGGTCTGGTAAGTTTTCATAGTTATAATCGTTGCGCCAACAACAGACTTATACTGATTTACTTTCTTAATACCACCTTTCCTGTGAGCACTTCATCACCGGCGAGCAGTCTGTAGAAGTAGAGACCGTTGCTCAATCCTTCGTGGGGTTCCCATTGACCGTTATAAAAACCAGGGCCAAACTCGCCATTCGCGAGCGTACTTACCTTTCGGCCGGTCGCGTCGAACACCTCCAGGCGTACGCTGAGCTTACCGTTCTTTTCCGGAATGCTGAACGGCACTGTCGTTACGTTGGAAGTGGGATTCGGATATGCGGCGCCAAGTGTCACACGCTTGGGTGTGATCTTCGCGCGGGCGTTCTCACCAAAGTATATTCCGAAGTCTGCAGAGCTCCTTGGATCAAACGAATAGCGGTTTACTTCCTTCATGTTCACAATAGCCTGCGTGGTTTCGTCGAAAAGGAAAAGGTCGGCGGAACCGATGTTGATCATACCTGCATCCCAGGTGAACGTTGCGATTTCCTCGAGACTCGAGGCTACGGTGAACTTCCAGGTGAATTCGCTTGCAACGGGAACGACGTCACGGGCGAGGCTTCCACCGAGCACTTCCGGGTGAGCGAAATTCATTTCGTTGAAATCCAGGAAGCGCGGAGCATTGATGTCATCCAGTCTGTCGACCGACAGCTGTGCCTCTTTGTGCATTCCGACGCCACCGAATGTGTTGACGGTGGTGTTCTGTTGTAACGTGATCGGCAATACCCATTCGCCTTCATCGAATTTGGTATCTGTGGTCCTGCCGGGCGAAGCATTCTGACCGAGGAAGGGAATAGAAACCTGCACGTCGGCAGGCACCTGTACAAACCCTCCTTCGTAAGCCGCCAGCGCTGTCACATTGGTGTATTGACCGTTGACGTATTTCTTAAAGAACACAGCGGTGGCCGATAGCGAGTTCAGCGTTACGGCATTGGCCCAATCGATAGCTTCGAGGTAGGGATTACCGATCATGTTCCATCCTTTCTTCAGACTTATCTTGAAGAGGTTGTCGCGCGTGTTGCCCGGAGCAACGAGCTCGTTGCCGACGATGATGGCAGGCGGAGTTATGATGTTAATAAAATAACCTTTTCCTCTATCGATAGTGCCAAAGCCATCCGGGTAATCGAGCCACTTCGTTGGGTCCGGCTGTAGTGAAAGAAATCTCCAGGCAACTTTAACCTCCGATGTTGCGAGCTCGTCCAGTATCGAGAGAACACCATTGTTTGCTCCGAGCTCAAACGGGATCGATATGACCTTCCAACCGGCCTTTGTTCCGCCCGCGCCGATCAGCGCTGCGGGGACTTGCGCCTCATTGCCTTTATACTTGATCAGCGTCTGGTAAGTTCCTACCGCAGGGCTACGCGTAATGTTACCGGCAGCATCTGAAGCTCTGAAGAAATATTGAACACCGGTCGCGTCGAATGCTGACGCGGCAATCGCGAACTGCCAGGCATTGCCCGTAGAAACCGTGCCTTCTGTCAGGGTGAAGTCGACCGCCGATGCAGCTTTCGAGAATATTCTTGCCGTTGTTACTCCTTTGTTGTCTGTGATGGTGATGCTGAACGACTGTGCGAGGTTTGCCTTTCCCACACTTGTCGGAAGTCCGCTCATGTCACCGAATACCGGTCCGGTTGCATCCGGCGCCTCCATTACTGTAAAGGACCATTGCGAACCGCTGATGGGATCCGTATCATGTGAATTCACATCGATAAATGCGCCGCCATCAAGTGTGACAGTAAGAACGGCCGAATAAGGCCACCCTGCCGAAGGGGCCGGGAGGGTATATTTTGAACCGGTGACGGATCCTGAGAGCGACACCGCTACATCGAGCACTGTTGCAGCGCCGTTCATGACCTTTATCTTTTTACCGGCAACAGCCGTGATGGGCATGTCTGTAGTTATTTCAAGCGCTGCATTACCTGCTACAGTCGTGGCTCCATTCGCCGGACTTAGCGTTGAGAAGACAGGGCCTTGCGCGGTAGTGAATCCCCAACCGGAAGTGATAGCAAGCGATGGATTGGCGAACTGATCGACCACGGCGCCCTGCTCGAGGCCAATGTCGTAATGCTTGTTACTCAAAAGCCTGGATGGCAGAGTAAACGTAAACTTCGTACCTCCTGTGACAGTCGCGGCATTGACATCGATCGAATATGTCGGCGATGCATCGCCTGTACCCGTGAGCGTCAATTTCTTTCCTGCTACGGCGGTCGCCGGCTCATTGAAAGTGATCTCGACGATGGTGTTTGTATTCACGCCTGTGGCGGCGTTGAGCGGAGCGTATAGCGCAGGACCAGGGCCGCCACCATCTTCGGTAATGGTCAGCAGTTGATTTATTGTCGGGTTTGTCAACGTCTGATCTATCCCGGACGGCCACTCCACTTTTAGTGTTGTAATGGACGCCGCGCCTCCGATGCCGAAATGCTGGATGAAACTTGGTTTCGAGGCAAACGACGACATAGAGGTCACTTCACGGACATAGGTTTTTCCACCCGCCGTTACAGTAACCCGCGCGCCGATCGCCGAGCGATTGCTGGCAATACCCACGAGCTTTACTTCGATCCAGTTGCCCGTAGAGTTGTTGTTTGAGAATAGTGTTTGATTGGTTTTGCCGAACCCGGAGGTAGCCGAATACCCGATTGAGGACATCGCAAGATCCAGGAAGCCGTTGCCGTCGATATCCCCCGTAGCGACACCATAGTGTGAAATATTTGCATCGTTTACTTTCTCCGTCGTGATCGCCTGGAATGATGTGGTTCCTCCGGAGCTGGTATTGATGAATAATTTAGCTGGTACCGTTCCGATCGAAGTTCCGATAAGATCGAGCAGGCCGTCGTTGTTGAAGTCCCCGAACGCGTCCGCATACAACTGGGTGGCTGTGGAAATGGCTGTGGTGGCTTCCTTCGTGAATGTACCGTCGCCGTTGTTTTTGAAAAGTGCATTCTCGGTGGTGTTCCCTACGAAAAGATCCAGGGTGCCATCCGTGTTATAATCACCCCATACGCCCGAGAAGCCTGACGTGGCGGTCAGGCCGGCAGCCGATGTCTTGTTTGTAAATGTCTCGTCCTTGTTGTTCTGAAACAGTCGCCACGCGCCGCTGGCATAGGTGATTACAAAGTCCGAGTAACCGTCATTGTTGTAATCGGCCCACAAGCCGGTGTTGCAAGTGCAGACATCTGCTAAGACGTCCGGGCCACCGGTGATCTGTGAAAAAGAACCGCCGGCAGTTTGCTTAAACAAAAGCGGATTCCCCGACGAACTGTTCGGCAGGATGAGCACATCGAGTCGCCCGTCGTTGTTTACATCAGCCCACGAGCTGCTGAGGACTTCAATTGCGATATTGGCAATGTCACCCATCTGAGCGGATGTTGCCTTGGTAAAAGTAAAGTCGCCGTTACCGAAATAAATATCGAACTGGTTTTTCTCAGAAACGCCGAGCCCGATGTCGAGATTGCCATCATTATTGATGTCGACCACCGACGCAACCAGGTATTGATCCGGTACAATTGCCGGAGTTATCTGTGAGAAGGTGCCGGAGCCTTGATTCGAAAATATCACCAGCTGACTCGTGGAGCTACTGGTGAGCGCATTCTGCAGGGACATAAGGTCCTCTCTGCCATCGTTATTGAAATCACCAATGTACATTCCTAAGGTGATCGATGACAGGTTTGCTATGGCGTTTCCTGTTGTCAGAATGAAATTGGGCTTCCGGTAAACGATCGATATCACCGATGAGTTTATCGATGAAACATTGTTGGCATTTCTCGCCCGCATGCGATAATAGTAAGTCGTGCCGTCGACAAACGGTCCGATGTCATTCAGCTTCGAAATCGGGTGAGCTACGTTTGTCCCTACTTGCACGAAGCTTGTCGTTCCGTTCGGTGACCGTTCTACGATATAGTCTTTTTCGAAGAAGGTTGTCGCCCATGAAATGTCGATGCTATTCGTGCCCGCTACCAACGCTTGTACACCCGTGGGGGCTGCGGGCGTTGGATCCGAAGCAAGTGCGTTGGGTGTGAGTGTGATCGTCTCGAACTTGTCTTCGGAGCATTTCTTCCACTTTAGCGTGAGGATAGTGGTGCCGTTCCAGGTACCCATGCCGTTATTCCTAATGGTCGTGCTGGTGGTTGGCGCTGCGAGCATGGTCTGACCGCCGGATTCATAAAAGGTTTCTTTATAGTCGGAGGAAGTAAACGTTCCGAGTGCCACATCACTGATCTCATAGAAGCCGCCGCCGAGATGCCGGATCCCGATAGGTGTTTTCGGTATGGCGACAGCCGTGTAGCCATTTCCTCCCGTGCTTGTTGCACTCCAGCTGCGGCTATCCGGAATGCTCTGCGTGGTGGCAGCCAGGGTTGTGGTCGACGCGGTGGCTGTGGAGACGGAGTTTCCCGCACCGTTGACTGCGGTAACTTTGTATTGGTAGGCGGTTCCGGGAGACAGACCGGTGTCGATAAAAAATCCGCGCGACAAGGGCAGGCTACAGATACGCGAAGACGCGATATCGCCGGCTTGTGTGTAGTTCACCCCATTTGTCGAGCGTTCTATGCGATAGTAGTCCTCGTTGTTGGCGTTGTCGTCCCAGCGAAGGGAAACGGCCGTCGCTGTGCGTCCCAGCACAGCCCCGTTGGTGGGCGCCACAGGCAGCACGATTTCATTGGTTGTCGAATACAGGTAATCGCGATAAACGAGCATGTGTGCGAAATCCAGTGCATCGATATAAATATCGTTGATGTTGAAAGTGCTCACTGTGCTCCCCGAAGGCAGTGTAGCCTCTATATACGATACGCCGTCGTCGCGGGTGACGTAGACCTTGCTTGGTGATTCGGAAGTAAGAAAGACATAACCATTGTCCGCGACGAACATTTCACCTTCGACCGCCGGGGAGTTTCTTGTGGTCCATGTCGATCCGGCGTTAATTGAATAAGCATACTTATCCGGGTTCGTATTGTCGGAGAACACATAAAATTTTCCAGCTGCAGCTTTCATTTTATCCATGTCCGCAAAAGGAAGCGTGACCTTCGACGCGACTCCGCTGATCGTTGTTGTTGCCCCGATCGTGAACACGACCTTCCATTGTTCGTAGCCCGGCGTATTGTTGTTGTACAGCTCGAAGAACATCGTAGACGAGGTAACGGAGGTCGAGTACACACTCATGCGCTCGGGGCTGTAGATCGCAAATGATGCCGGCAGGTTGGTGATCGTGATATTGCTCGCGGTCCATGTGCCGGTGGCTCCATTACTATAAGAGTAGTACCAGGTAGTTCCAGGTGAATACGACAGGGCAAATACGTGGTCGAAATCAGTTCCCTGTATCCATTGAAAATCCACGGGCGTAGTCTGCTTCGCGAAGGTGATACCGCTGTTTGTAGAGCGATAGAGGTCGTAGTCGGGATAGTTGTTGAGAACAAGCACATCGTGGTTGCGGGTGCTGGTACTTGAAGTCGTGGTCATTAGCAAAGCTCCCAAAGGGATCGAAGTGTTTCGGGCCCACGTGGCGCCGCGGTCTTCCGATATCTGCAGGCCGGCATTATAGGTGTCCACGAGAATATTGCCATCGTATGTTGAAATGACCTGTGTCGGATCGACTTCTGAAAGTCCGGTGTTGGCGTTACTGACAAAGCTCGAGGTGCCTGTTGTTGTTTTGATGACACCTGACGTATTTCCAAAAATGGCGATGGATGTGCCGGGTGATGCTGCAACCAACGTCTTCGCACTTGCCGTTGCTATCGGCGTGCCGGTTCCTCCGGGGAAATTCGCCGACGCAGCCCAGCTACTTGCGGCGCCGGTCGCTGTTTTATAATACATCTTCGAATTCAGGTTGTCGATGAAGTACATGCCGAGTCCGTCCGCAGAGAATTCGATAAAGCTCGGGTATGCAGATGCGCTCGCGATAGTCGCATCGACTATCAAACCGCCTTTGATCGAAGTCCAAGTGTCGCCGTTTGACGACGTCCATATCCCTGTGGCATTTACACAGAAGATGGCGCCCCTGTCATTCCTGTTAGCGACGTTAAAAACCGTTCCACCGGCCGAAATGTTTGTGTTAGTCAATGCAGCAACGGATACTCCGCCATCGATTGAACGTACCGGCAACCCTGTCGTGTTGCTGATCACAAAAATGTTGTCGCTGGAATTTATAGCAATGAACGCGGTGCGGAAGCTTCCCGATGCTCCGCCTACCCAGGTCTTACCGTCATCATTGGAAAAATAAAGGCGTGAAGATGAAAGCGCTACGAGCGAACCCGTCGACAGGCGCCGGATCTTGTATGCCGCCGACATTACGTTGTCTTCCGTTTTCTCCGTAAAGTTGATGCCGTCGGTTGACGTGTAAACCGAGTAACCATCCGTCACATATACCGTTCCGTTCGACGCTACTTCAACGTCATAAAGATAGTTGTCGGCTATCGATGCCCTGTTCCATGTCGTACCATCGTCGGACGAATAGTACAGTTTGTTTTCAACAATGGCATAGGCTTTCGACTTGGCCACATCAAACTCCAGGTCGGAAATACTTCCACCGTAAGGTCCCGACTTTTTAGCCCAGGAAGTGATCTGGGAAAATGCAGGCGCGGCAGCCAGACTGACGCACAACGTCAATAGTAGGGTGTAAAAATATCTCATGGCTCAGTTCAGAATCTATCTATACAATGTGGTTCTCAGGGCAGATCGGGAATTTCAATTTCATTGCCACCTCCACCGGGTGGAGTCTTTCCACCCCCGCCACTCTTGCTCAGCACCACAACCAACACACCCACCACCACCGCAGCCGGTACTATCTTCAACAACAAGGGAATCTTCGGACCAACTTTGAAATTTTCAGTATAAACAACCTCGTCTGTATTCTTCGTGTCTGTGAACTTCAACCTGTAGTCCTTGCCGTTCTTGGCGTGCTTGGGAACAAACAACGAGTGACTTCCATTGTTTGGCTGATTGGTCTCGCCGCTGATACGTTCACCGCCCTTATATAATTCGATGTTGATCGGATTGGAGTTGCCCACCTTCCATTTAAGGTTGTATGTAGTCCCTCTCTTGAGAGGTTTTTTTGTATCGAAATCCTGAAGCCTTACGAAAGGCACATATACTTTACCGCGGATCTCAAGTGCCAGCTTTCCCTTGTAAGCGCCATACTCATCTCTGATCTTCCAGTATATCTTTTTGTCGGCTCCGGGTTTGATATCCATACCGACATCTCCCGTTACTTTGGTAACGGGAGCGAAATAATTATCCTTCGAAGTATAAAGATTGATGAGGTACTCATTATTCGGATTCGAATCCTCCAGCTCGTAGTGAACAATAACCTGTTCGCCCGCGAGCTCTACCTTTTTAATAACGACAGATTGTGCAAACGCCGCAGAGGAGAAAAGAGCGGCTATGACGAGTAAAATTACGCGCATAGAAAGCAGTTTAAGGGGTGTCATTGCCCGACTTGATCGGGTAATAAAAGTAACTGATTTTCAGGGGAAACGAGTGGCTTTCTCATCTTCACAGACACTTAATGCGTTTCACCGTGAAAATGTAAGTATAGGAGTTAAAATTCCGTCAGGTTACGAGATCCGACTCCAGTTCACAACCGTTTTTTTTATCGAATCAATCTGCTGACGTATCACTGAATTTTGGGATTTCTTAAGCTCCGGATCGTCTTCCAGCAAACTGATCGCAGACAGTCTTGCCTGTTGAAGAATTGCCTGGTCTTTGCCCAGGTCCGCAATCAACAGATCGAGCGCACCGCTCTGCTGGGTTCCCATCAGGTCGCCGGGCCCGCGTAGCTTCAGGTCGGTCTCTGCTATCTCGAATCCGTCGTTGGTGCGTACCAGTGTATCGAGTCGTATCCGTGAGTCATTCGAAAGCTTATAGTCGCTCATGAGTATGCAATACGATTGCTCGGCACCCCGCCCTACGCGACCTCTCAGCTGATGAAGCTGCGACAGCCCGAAACGCTCGGCGCTTTCGATCACCATCACCGAAGCGTTGGGAACATCGACACCGACTTCGATCACCGTAGTCGCCACCATGATCTTCGTTTCACCTTTCACGAACCTCGCCATCTCGAACTCTTTCGCTTCCGGCTTCATCTTGCCATGCACGATGCTGATTGCCACGTCGGGAAACGCGCGGGATATACTCTCGTAACCATCCATGAGATGTTTGAGATCGAGCTTCTCGGACTCTTCGATCAACGGGTATACAATATATACTTGTCGCCCCAGGTCGATCTGCTTCTTCAAAAATCCATTTACTTCGAGACGATGCGAGTCGAACTTGTGCGTTGTCTTGATCGGCTTCCTTCCCTTCGGCAGCTCGTTGATTGTCGATATCTCCAGGTCGCCATACAACGTCATGGCCAGCGTACGGGGGATCGGTGTTGCCGTCATGACCAGCACATGAGGGTAAACGTTATCGTTCTTTTGCCATAGCCGCGACCGTTGTGCCACGCCGAAGCGGTGTTGTTCATCTATGATCGCCAACCCGAGCTTGTTGAACTTCACTTCTTCTTCGAGGAGTGCGTGTGTGCCGATCAGTATCTTCAACACGCCTTCCGCGAGAGCGATATGAAGCGGCCTTCTTTCGGATTTTTTTGTGGATCCTGTGAGAAGCGCGATCGGAAGCTTCATCTTGTCCGCGTACTTCTTCAGGTTCTTGTAATGTTGCTGTGCAAGGATCTCTGTCGGAGCCATGAGTGCCACCTGGCCTCCGTTGCTGATCACCAGCAGCGTACAGATGAATGCCACGATGGTCTTTCCGCTGCCGACGTCTCCCTGCAACAGGCGGTTCATTTGTTTACCCGACCGCATGTCGGCGTAGATCTCTTTGATCACACGCTTCTGTGCGTCTGTAAGCGTGAAGGGTAAATGATTATTGTAGAACTCCGTCACGAGCGATGCCCCGCTGAAAACGATCCCTTTGTATTTCTCCTGCCGGACGAGCTTCAGCTTCAGCAACCGCAGCTGGATGTAAAACAACTCTTCGAACTTCAGCCGGTGCTGAGCCGCAGCAAGCTGCGAAACATCTTTCGGGAAATGTATCTGTTGTATGGCCTTCTTCTTGTCGATCAGCCGCTCTGCTTCGAGCAACGGACGGGGCAGTGTTTCACGAATGTACGGTTCGGCCATTCGAAGGAGCTCTTCCACCAGCTTCAGCAGGAATCTGCTGTCCATGCGACGGCTCCGGAGCTTCTCGCTGAGTGAATACACCGGTATCAGCGATCCGCCTTGTTCAGTCTTGCCCGTAACCGGCTCTATCTCCGGGTGAGCTATCGATATCGTGCGGCCGAAGCGGTTGGGCTTGCCGAAAACCACATACTCGACGCCGGTCTTGATCTTCTCCTTTACCCAGTTGATACCCTGAAACCATACCAGCTCGATTTCCCCGGTGCCGTCCGTAAAATGTCCAACAAGTCGCTTTCGTCTGGCCATTCCAGGCATTTCGAAGCCGGTGATGCGGCCCTTCAGCTGGATATTTGGAAGGGCTTCGTTTACCTCGCTTACGCTGTAAAGTTTGGTGCGGTCTTCGTGCCGGAAAGGATAGTGTTGGAGGAGATCTCCGTAAGTAAAGATTGATAGTTCTTTTTTAAGAAGCTCGGACCGTTGAGGTCCAACGCCTTTGAGGAATTCGATCGGTGTTTCGAAGAAAGACACTACCTATTTTTTCCACTCCAAGGTATTCACAATATGCATCATCTCCTTCTTCATGAAGTCGATGGCGGGCTTTAGTGAATCGTTCTGCACCTGGGTGTTGAAGTACAAAGCCCCGCGAAGGAAATTCTTCGTCGAATCGGTCATCGTGAACTGGAACTGGCTGGGAACCTCCCCCTCGATCTCGGCAATCACGGCCACTTTACCTCGTTCGGTAGTGACGATCGTTTCGTTGATCGCATTCGCTTTGATCTGGTGTTTGGCCGTGAGCACGTAGGAGTCGTTGAGAAACTCCTTTAAAAGCTGCTCGCTATTCATCAGCTTCTTGTACGTGATGTGAATGTTGGCCTTTAATGTCGGGTAATAGATCTCGACCCAATGTTTTTCCCGGATCCATGAAGTATCCTTCATGAGCTTTGCATAACGGGAGTATTCAAAACGGTACGGCAGTGAATCGGGAAGGGCGATACGCCCGGTGTCCGGGAGGGGGATACGGTTGTAGCCCTTTGGTTTTGGCTGGTAGTCGCCGCGCGAACAAGATGTTGCTATCGCGGTTGATATCACCAAAAACAAGAATGCTACGAACCTCACCCCGCCCTAACTTTTGACTGTTAACTATTCACTTTTAACTTAAAAAGGCAGATCATCTGTTGCAGAGCTGTCGCCCGAAGCCTTGTATTCTTCGGCCGGGCTGCCGCTGCCGCCACCGCTGTTGGTGTTGCTGTACTGTGGAGCGCCGCCGCCGCTGTTACCGGAACGCTGGGTGCTGAGCATGGTCATATTATCGCCGATGATCTCAGTGGTGTAACGGGTGACACCTTCCTTCTCCCATGAGCGTGTGCGCAGCTTGCCCTCCACGTAGATCATGTCGCCTTTGTGAAGATACTTCGCAGCAATATCTGCAAGACCTCTCCACAAAACGATGTTGTGCCATTCGGTCACTTCTTTCCGGTCGCCGGTGGTCTTGTCTTTATACGTTTCAGACGTGGCCATCGTGAAGTTGGCGACTGAGGCGCCGTTTTCAAGATTTCTGACCTCGGGATCTTTGCCGAGCCGGCCTACGAGAATTACCTTATTAACTCCTGACATATAGTTTGTTTTTTATTTTTTCGATCTCAATAATTTCCAAAAATAGAGACTGATTTTGTCAACGAGTGACACACCAAAAGTAAACAAAACCTAATAGCCTGCCTTCTCCAGGTACCGTGTGATGGCGATCGGCTTTGGCACTTCTCCGGCCTGGCTGGCTGAAATGAAGGAAAGCCCCTCGAGCAGGTTTTTGTTTTTCGTCAGGTTTTCTTTGTTGACGCCTGTCTCGAAAAAACGGATATGCAACACCTGGTGGGTGAGTATGTGTCTCAAGGAGCCCGTCTCTTTCACTCCCTGGGCGCGAATACCGGATAGTAATGGATCTCTTTTTAAAATATCATCGATCTTTTTTTCCGAATCTGATTCCACCAGGTGAAACTCGTAGAGCCCGTTCCAGATATCGCGTCCGGTCCTTTTCTTCATGGCAATCTTGCCGCCGTTGCGAAGAATGAAATAATAGAAGTAACGAGTCCTCTTGCCGGTCTTTCGCTCTTTGACGGGAAGCTGATGAACGATGCCCTGATTGTATGCTATACATTTCTTCACGAACGGACATGTTGAACATTTTGGCTGCAATGGAGTACAGTGCGTGGCGCCGAATTCCATGACGGCCTGATTGTGATCGCCGGGATGAATGGATGAGATGAGCTTGTTGGCGAGTTCGGAGAAGTACTTTTTGCCTTCGGTGGAAGAGATATCCAGCGTTACTCCGAATATTCTTGCGAGCACTCTATAAACGTTACCATCGACGACGGCAACTTTCCGGTTGAAAGCGATGGATGCGATTGCGGCGGCGGTATATGTTCCGATACCCGGAAGGTGAATGAGTTCGTCGAAAGATGAAGGAAAGGTTCCGTCATACTTTTCGGCTACCATTTTCGCACAACGGTGGAGATTTCTGGCACGTGAATAATATCCGAGACCCTGCCAGAGACGGAGTACAGTGTCTTCGGGCGCTTGGGCGAGATCTTTAACCGCAGGAAACGTGTCGACGAACTGCAGATAGTACGGTAATCCCTGGTTTACCCTCGTTTGCTGGAGTATAACCTCCGACAGCCATATCCGGTACGGGTCTTTTGTATCGCGCCAGGGTAAACTGCGACGGTTTTCGTGGTACCATTCAATTATATCGTTTGAAAAGTCTTTCATTCAAAATAGTGCAGCGTACAGAGGACAGGGTACAGTGTTGTCTGGCCAATCGCGCGTACGCCGCCCCTGTACCTGAACACTGTACCCTGTACTCCGTACAAATTAAGTCCGTCTGTCGAATTTCTTTACTCATCGTGGTGATAATCAAGAAATTCATTTTGCGTTTGATCATTCTGCTTTTAACTTTGCCGACCTAGAAATTTCCTCTTCCCCTTAACCACTTCACCCCGTGACGAAGGCAGATATCATTAACCAGATTGCAGAAAAGACTGGAATAGACAAAGCAGACGTGTCGGCATCTGTGGAGGCATTCTTTTCTGTCGTGAAACAAAATATGTCCGGCGGCCAGAATATTTACATCCGGGGCTTCGGCAGTTTCATCAATAAGAAGAGGAAGAAGAAGATCGCACGCAACATTTCGCGCAACACGGCAATCGTTATCGACGAGCACTACATCCCTAGCTTCAAGCCGGCGAAGATCTTTATTAATAAGATCAAGAATAGTGATAAGGTGAAGCAACTCGCCGAAAAGAGTTAATCGTTATTCGTTATTCGTTATCCGCGGCTACGACGATGATCATAAGCTTTGTCGCGATTAACGAATAACGACTAACGAATAACGAACAGTTATGGTAAAGACCCGCCTTATTCTCATCCTCATCACCGCCTCGATAGTCGCCCTGATCTTCCTCCTTCCCAAAGTCGTCGTTCAATCCGAAAACGAGCTCGCCTCATCTTCAAGCTCCGCCGACTCAACAGCCGTTGCAGCCAACCCTTCCGCCCACAACGAAGTGTCGGAATCCGATCAGTCTGCCATCAATACCATCCGCCGCCGGTTCAATACCTCATCAGGAAATGAAAAAAGTTCTATCTTTGCCGACTCGTTATGGGGCCTGTACAGTAAAACGGGCCGATATGACAGTGCAGCGTGGTTCGCAGAGAGCTCCGCATCGTTCTTAAAAACTACGGACAGTTATTTGCGCGCCGGCAACAGCTACTACGAAGCTTATTCGTATGCGCTGGAGCAGGACAAGCAAAACCAGATGGGTGCCAAAGCCCGTGAGTACCTGGGAAAAGCCCTCGAAGCCAACCCCAAACTCTACGAAGCAAAAGCCAAAATGGCGATGACGTACATGACCAGCGGAGCCCCGCCCATGCAGGGTATCCGAATGCTTCGTGAAGTCGCCGAAGAAGATCCCAAAAACGAATTTGCCCTCTTTAGCCTCGGAATGCTATCGATACAATCACAGCAACACGACAAGGCTGTGGAATGGCTCACAAAACTGGTAAATGTAAACCCGCAGCACCTCCAGGGACAGGTTTTCCTTGGATTGGCGCTAGCGAACGCAGGGGAGAAGGAAAAGGCGCGGGAACAGTTTGAAAAGGCCAGAAAGATGACCACGGACCAATCGGTGATCGCAACTATTGATTCGTATCTGAAAGACCTTAAATAATTTTCAATATTTTATGCCAAGCGGTAAGAAAAGAAAAGCACACAAGATGGCTACCCACAAACGCAAAAAGCGTCTGAGGAAGAACCGTCACAAGAAGAAGTAGTTTTTAACCTTTTGATGGCGGCATAGCTGCCATCAAAAAAAACCAATTTTCAGTTTTGAGTAACGAACTAATTATTTCCGCTACTCAGAACGGAAGTCGTATAGCCCTTCTTAAGGATAAACAACTTGTCGAATTCCATGAAGAACTGGAAGGAAGCAAGTTCGTTGTTGGTGACATTTACCTGGGATCTGTAAAAAAGGTCGTTCAGGGTCTAAACGCAGCGTTCATCGATATCGGGTATGAAAAGGATGCATTCCTTCATTACCTCGATCTCGGACATCAGTTCGCCTCGTTGATGAAGTTCACCAAACTGGTCCGTGGGAAGAAAATCACCGGTGGCCGGCTTGACAAGTTCAAAGCCGAAAAGGACATAGATAAGCATGGGAAAATCACCCAACAATTATCAAAGGGCCTGCTGTTACCGGTACAGGTTGTAAAGGAACCGATCTCTACCAAGGGTCCCAGGCTTTCGTCTGAGTTATCAATTGCAGGAAGGTACCTCGTACTGGTACCGTTCTCCAATACCGTCAGCGTTTCCAAGAAGATCTCCAGCAGCGAGGAACGGAAACGCCTTCAACGTATCATCCAATCCATCAAACCGGAAGGCTTCGGAGTCATCATTCGAACGGTGGCCGAAAGCAAGGAAACGGCCGAGCTCGACCGCGATCTCCGCAACCTGGTGAAAATGTGGGACGACGGCATGGCCCGGATGACCGCCGCCAACGGACGCGACAAGCTGATCGGCGAGATCAACAAAACCTCCTCCCTCCTCCGCGACCTCCTCAACGAATCGTTCGACAACGTCCACGTCGACGACAAAAAGATCTTCGAAGAAGTAAAAGCATACATCCACACGATCGCTCCCGAAAAGGATAAGATCGTCAAGCTGTATACCGGCAAAGCCAAGATCTTCGAGCACTACGGCATCGAAAAGCAGATCAAGTCGGCTTTTGGACAAACCGTGAGCCTGAGAGGCGGCGGCTACCTGATCATCGAACACACCGAAGCGCTTCACGTGATCGACGTGAACAGCGGCAACAAGTCTACGCGCGAAGAAAGCCAGGAGACCACTGCTTCATCGGTGAACCTCGAGGCTGCAAAAGAGATTGCCCGCCAGCTCCGTCTGCGCGATATGGGTGGTATCATCGTGGTCGACTTCATCGACATGCGAAGCCAGGAAGGGCGCAAGCTCATCTACAAGACCATGAAGGACGAGATGGGCGAAAACGACCGTGCCAAGCACACCGTTCTGCCCCTTTCGAAGTTCGGCCTGATGCAGATCACCCGCGAGCGCGTTCGCCCGCAGATGAATATCATCACCAAGGAGGTTTGCCCTGCCTGCAACGGAACCGGAAGCATCACCGCGAGCATCCTGATCACCGATCAGATAGAACAACATATCGAGCACCTGTTTGTAAAACAGAACGAGAAAGAGCTCGTCCTCGCACTACATCCTTTCCTGTTTGCTTATTATACCAAGGGCATCATCTCGAAGAGAGTGAAAATGTTCTTCAAGTATAAGAGATGGGTGAAGATCGTTAAGGACAGCTCACTCGGAATAACAGAGTTCCATTTCCTCAACAGGGACGGCGAAGAGATCGATGTAGCCCACAAAGGCGAAAAGATCACACCCGAAACCCTCGCCGACATCAAATCCGAAGGCGATGGCAAGCACAAACACAAGCATAAGATCGAAGTCTCTGGCGATGAAGACGAAGAGGAGGAAATCGACGATGAGACAGAAGAGCCTCGCCAGTCAAATCGCCGGAAGAACAATAACCGGAGTGATCATCGGCAGCAGAGAGGAAGAGGTGACCAAAGAGGAAGAGGCGATCAGAAAGCGAAAGGTGAGCCCAAAGAGAAAGACGAGAAGACCGATAAGGGCGATAAGGATGAACAGGGCGACAAAGGCGAGAAAAACGAAAAGGGCGAGCTTCGTAGCGACCAGCCGCAGGGCGAGCGCAACGACCAGAACCGTCGTCGGGACCAGGGCCGCAACCAGCGCCACGGCGACCGTCGTCAGCAACATGGTGATCGCAAGCAGGGCGACAATCAGAACCAGCAAAGGGGAGATCGGCGCCAGCATAACCAGAGAAATCAGCAACCTAAAACCAACCAGGATCCGCAAAACACCCCGCCGGTTGAGAACGTCATCCCTCCACAACCACCACCCCCGGTAGTAGAACATAAACCTATTGTCCCTGAACAGCCCTTCAACGATGTACGGCCTCCGGACAATTTGACAGAATAGACGTCTTAAAACCTCATTTGGAACAGTCCTTGCGAACCGCACGGACTGTTCTTGTTTTCTCTAAAACATAAAAACCATGGCTGAAGTAGCAGAAAAAGGTACCATCTCGATCCACACCGAGAATATATTCCCAATCATCAAGAAGTTCCTCTATTCCGATCACGAGATATTCCTTCGTGAGCTGGTGTCGAACGCTGTAGATGCCACCCAGAAGCTGAAGAAGTTATCGTCGTTGGGTGAGTTCAATGGCGACTTGGGACAATTGCGGGTGGACGTAAGCTTCGACAAGGCCAACAAGACCATCACCGTCAGCGATCGCGGCCTCGGGATGACCGGTGAAGAGATCAAAAAATACATAAATCAGATTGCGTTCTCCGGCGCAACAGAGTTCGTGGAGAAATTCAAGGATAAGGGCGATGTAAAAGATATCATCGGAAAGTTCGGACTCGGATTTTATTCGTCGTTCATGGTTGCCGACAACGTGGAGATCATCTCCCGGTCTTACAAGGTCGAAGAGTCGGACGCAGTACGTTGGGAATGCGATGGCTCGACAGAATTTGAGCTGACGCCCGCCACCAGGGCGGACCGCGGCACCGACGTCATCCTTCATATCAACGCCGACTCTGAAGAGTTCCTGGACGAGTACAGGCTAAAGGGCATCTTGGAAAAGTATTGCAAGTTTTTGCCTGTAGAGATCAAGTTCGGCACGAAGGAGGAAAGTGAGGAAGATGGTATCGACGAAAAAGGCGAGAAGAAATACAAGACCATCACCAAAGACAGGATCATCAACAATCCTTTCCCGCTGTGGGCGAAAAATCCTACTGAGCTGAAGGATGAAGACTATAAGAATTTCTACAAGGAGCTCTACCCGTTCGCAGAAGAGCCGCTGTTCTGGATACACCTGAACGTGGACTATCCTTTCAACCTGACGGGTATACTCTATTTTCCGAAGGTGAAGAACGACTTCGAAGTTCATAAGAACAAAATACAGCTCTATTCACGCCAGGTCTTCATCACCGACGAGGTGAAGGATGTTGTTCCCGACTTCATGATGTTGCTTCATGGCGTTCTGGATTCGCCCGACATCCCGTTGAACGTATCGCGTAGTTACTTACAGAGCGATTCCAACGTCAAAAAGATCAGTCAGCATATCACTAAAAAGGTTGCCGATAAGCTGCAGGAGATGTTCCGTAAAGACCGTCCCGACTTTGAAAAGAAATGGGACGACATCAACATCTTCGTGAAGTATGGAATGATCAGCGACGATAAGTTCTACGATCGCTCTAAAGAATTCGCGCTGCTGAAGAGCACGGAGATCAAGTACTACACGCAAGACGAGTACAAAGAGCGTGTAAAAGAAGTTCAGACCGACAAAGACGGTACTATTGTCTACCTGTACACGACAGATCAGGGCAAACAGCATTCATTCATAGAAGCTGCCAACAAAAAGGCATACGACGTGTTGATATTGGACAGTGTGATCGACAGTCATTTCGTGAACGCCGTCGAGCCCAAGCTTGAAAAGGTTCAGTTCAAGCGTGTCGACAGTGAAACAGTTGATAAGCTGGTGTCCAAGGAAGAAAAGCTCGACAGCGTGCTTTCGAAGGAAGAGGAGGAAAAGCTTAAGTCACTTTTCGAAAAGGCGATCAACAACAAGGCCATGATGCTTTCGATCGAATCGCTTGCGCCCGACCAGATGCCCGTCGCCGTTACCATGAGCGAATGGATGCGTCGCATGAAGGACATGGCAAAGGCCGGCGGTGGCGGTGGTTTCGGGTTCATGGGCAATATGCCTGATAACTACAACGTGAGCGTGAACGGCAATCACGGTGTCATCCAAAGGATACTGAAGGCGGAAGGTGAAGAGAAACAGGTGACGCTCGCGAAGCAGGCTTATGACCTGGCGCTGTTATCGCAGGGCATGCTGACGGGCGCGGACCTCACGAATTTTGTGAGGAGAAGTGTCGACCTGATCAGCTGACCTTTTCAGAAGGCGCGATTTCCCGCCAATAAGAAACCATTCCTCGTCATCCGCCATCTCTTCACAGGCTGATGGAAGTTGAACTGACCTGGAGTGGTTTCGTATTCCTTCACCAGCTCGAATCCCAGGCCCTCTAATGTTTTATTCGGCGCCATGTTGAGTGAGTTCGGCTCGCAGAACAGCTCATTGAGCTTGAAATTCCGGAAGTAGTACGGCAGGGAGAGTCTTAAAAGTGATGTTCCAATTCCCTGATGGCGTTTCTCGGCGCTCCAGAGATGGAGGTGCATGTGTGCTTCCTGGCCATACACGATCTTGTTGATGTTCGAGTGGCCGATGGGTTTGTTTTCGAACATCCACATGACGTAGAAAAATTCTTTTTCTTCGACAGGTCTTTCGAGGTCGGTTTGGATCATCTTCATCCAATCGTCGAATGCCGGGAGCCTGGCCGGGTCGACGCCCATGGTTTTCAGGAAATCGGGCGTGGCATCCAGGAAATACCGGACTATTAGCTCGGCATCTTTGCTCCTCATTTCCCGGACAGCAATCATTGGATTTCGCGGTTATTTCAAATATAACCCAGAAGAGGTATTTATGCAGAAATTATTTTCCGTCATACTATCTTTGCATTCGACATCGTTAGACCAGATCATGCTTCGGGCCGTCATCATACTCGCCTTTGTTGCCGCCGCTTCGGCCGCCCTTGCCCAGCAGGACGAGAAACTACCCTTCGGTACAGAGGGCCAATTCACCTTCGAAACCGACAAGCCGTATAAGCTGCTTGAGCTCGACGAAAATACCTCCGAGCCGATCGTCACCAAGAAAAAGAAACCCAAGCGTAAGACCTGGTATGGCACCAAGACCAAAAAGGGATTTACCCGCCGCGGCTTCGGTGACAAAACCGTGATCGAAACCTTCTACTATCTGAAACGTCACGAAAAACCGACTCCGTTTGTCCGCGACATCTACTGGTACGACTTCACCCGCCGCGAAATCCGCAAAGCCGGCTTCGATCCGAAAAAGGGTGTGCTCGTACACGGTCCCTACAAGAAAATGCAAGGCGACATCCTCCTCGAAGAGGGCATCTATTTCAAAGGAACAAAACACGGCCGCTGGATGAAGTACGACCGCAACGACCTGGTCGAAGACAAAGAGAAATATTTCAAAGGCTGGCCAAAGGAATCACTGGTGACCTACTACGATCCTGCCGAACGCACGAAGGTGAAGGAGATGATCCCGGTTGAATACAACGAGCGCGAAGGATTTTATGTGATGTACCACGAGAACGGAACGGTAGCAGTGCAAGGCGAATACAAATGGGACAGGAAGGTTGGAGAATGGCTGGAGAATTATCCGAATGGAAAAAGGAAGAAACTGATTGCGTATCCGGGAGATCCGTTTGATAGAGGGATGAGGCCGTTTGTGAAGAAGGAGTGGGATTTGAAGGGGAGGGAGATTTATTGGAATAATAAGTAGGGTCGGTAGCCGAGTGCCGGTTGTGCTTCGTTCGGTCCGCGAGATTTCGTTAATCGTTATTCGTTATTCGTTACTCGCGGCTGACGATTGGCGAGTACACTTACTTTGATCTAAGACTTCGATTCGAAATACCGGATAAGGCCGTTTACTAATTGCTTGCACCGCGTAATCTCAGCGAGAAGTTCCTTAACATGCGTGTCGTGCGCATAGCCAAGGTCGCACGCTATAAGTAGCTGGGTCTCCATCTCGTAAAGTGAGCCCCTCGCAATAAAGAAGAAACTGACACCTCCTTTGTAGGTACCTCTGCCGCATCCTTCCGCAATATTCGACACTACGGACACTGCACACCTTCGTAACTGGCTCGTAATTCCATACAACTCCTCCTTTGGAAATTTCGCAGTCACAGTATAAACCAGCTTAGCCAACATCCTTCCATGTCGCCACACAGCCAAATCTTGATAACTCTGTATTTCCTCCATAACCGCGACTAACGATTAACGAATAACGAATAACGATTAACGACCTAGTAAAAAGCATCCTCAAAATGAGTGACCTCCCTATCCCACCCAACCCCGAGTACCGCCACAATATCATACCTCACATTCCCCTGCCAATTCACCCTTTCGATATACCACTCCGCTGCGAATAGTACATTCCTCTCCTTCTCCCTGTCAACAAACTCCTCGGGAAACCCGAAAGCACTTCCACTCCGGGTCTTCACTTCCACAAAGATCAACCAGTTGCCCTTGCGCACTATGAGGTCGATCTCGGCACGGCCAACCCTGTAGTTGCGCTCCAGGACTTCGTAGCCCTTACCGGTGAGGTACTCCGCCGCCAGGTTCTCTCCGTCTGATCCAGTTTGCATTTTACTCGTCACCACGCCTACATTTGATCCAAAACTACAGGGCGGGATAGCACGATGGTCAAATCGATAGAACAGTTTACCAGACAATTATTGGAAGCTTTACGCCTCGGTCAGGCCGTAGATCTCGTGAGGCCGGGCAGCGATATCCGCAATATTCTCATCGCGGGCATGGGTGCGTCGGGGATCGGGGCCAATCTCGTCGAGTCACTCACTTTCGCGCGGGTTCCTATACCGATCACGGTAAGTAAAGGGTACAACATACCGCAGTTCGTCAGCCCGCATACTTTATTCATCGCATGTTCTTATTCGGGTGATACCGAGGAAACACTTGCTGCCGTCCATAAGGCTATGCTCAAGAGAGCGCACATCATCTGTATTACGTCGGGCGGAAAACTTCTCGAGCTGGCCAAAGAATACAACCTGTTCTACATCCAGATACCGGGTGGATCGAAAGCTCCGCGGGCGATGATAGGCTATATGCTTATCTCGTTGTTGTATGCGCTCTATCATACCAACCTGATCGGTGCGGCATTCATTAAAGAAACCGAGAACGCCATCGAATCGCTCGACCGGAGCGAGAAAGCGATTAAGACCGAAGCAGAGATCATCGCGAAAAAACTGAAAGGAAAGCTCCCGGTCATCTATTGCGACGGACGTCTTCACGCTATGGCCATCCGGTTCCAGAACCAGCTGAATGAAAACGCCAAACAGCTCGCTCACGTCAATACATTCCCGGAATTGAATCACAACGAGCTCGAGGGATGGAAATACCCGGAGCACCTACTTCCCCTCATCCAGGTGGTGTACTTGTATTCCGACCACGATCACGAACGTGTCGAAAAACGAATGGAGCTGTGCCGCCCCATCTTCGAAAAGAAATCCAACGCCATCATCGACATCGTCGCCGAGGGAGCCTCCCTGCTGGAACAATAC
This sequence comes from Cyclobacteriaceae bacterium, assembly GCA_035318625.1. Classification (GTDB taxonomy): domain Bacteria; phylum Bacteroidota; class Bacteroidia; order Cytophagales; family Cyclobacteriaceae; genus ELB16-189. The sequence goes on along the minus strand of DATHEL010000004.1, from coordinate 549,611 downwards.
TTTTATCTCATTCACCTGACCGACTGGATCTCCTATTTTCTCGCGAAAGAGAACCAGGCCGACCCCGACGCTGTTGAATCCATAGATTTCGTAAAGGAGGAACTGGATAAACAGAAATGAACGCCGTTATTCACCGTGGAACATCGGTTATCGACCTGGGGCTTGTCGACTACAAGGAAGGGTGGGACTATCAAACACGGCTTTTCAATGACATCCTCGCCATAAAGGCTGCCAACCGCGATCTTCCCGCAGTAAGTCAGCGACAAACGCCAAACTACCTCGTGCTTTGCGAACATCCCAACGTCTATACGCTGGGGAAAAGTGGCAATGAAAAAAACCTGTTGATGCCATTGGAGCAACTTACTGACATCAACGCCACTTACTATCCGATCAACCGCGGTGGCGATATCACCTATCACGGACCGGGTCAGCTGGTTGTGTACCCGGTTATCGACCTTGAGAATTTCTTTACGGATATCCACAAGTACATGCGTGCCCTCGAAGAGGCCGTGATCCGCACGTTGAACGAGTTTGGCATCGAAGGCACACGCATCAGCGGCCTCACCGGCGTATGGCTCGACCCGGGAAATTCGCCCAGAAAAATATGTGCATTCGGAGTAAAGACCAGCCGTTGGGTAACCATGCATGGACTGGCGCTGAATGTGAATACCGATCTCGATTATTTCAAGAATATCGTCGCGTGCGGGATCGATGACAAGGATAAGGGCGTGACGTCCATGGAAAAAGAGCTGTGTCGTACGGTAGATATGAGCTCCGTGAAATCTATTATTAAAAACAAGATCGTTTCATTGTTCGAGATGAAGCTGGAAGAACCGGTTGCGTAAATGAAGAAAGATATCGAAATCCCTGAAGTCAGGAACGTCACGGTTGCAGTCGTTCGTGAAAAGACCCTCTTCGAAACATACGACTGGAAAGTATACCTGATCAACAACAACAACGTTCAGATCGAAAACACACTTGTGAGCAGTACCGGCTACGGAGAAAAAGATGGTAAACAACAAAGGACATCTACGCTCCGCCATTTCCTGGAAACAGTCCCCGCAAAGAGCTCAGCCCTGGTCGAACCCATCGATGAGAATGTCTTTCACCTCAACAATGAATATTGGGTGAGCTACTACATCGGCAGCGACATCTACGATAAAAAGTTTGTGTTCGTCCCGGAGACGATCACCGAAGAAAATCTGACTTATATCAAAGAGTTGGAAATGGAGGGAATAATGCATTCCTGATTTACGATTTACAATGTACGAGGTACGATTGCACCTCTGGATGATCGTTAGCCCAAATCGTACATTGTAAATCGTACACTTAAATATACTTATAGCCCGAACCTGTATTGAGTAATAATATTTTCTCGTTCGTCCTGATCTCCTCTGCTCCGATCATTTTTTTCAAGGCTACGAACAATGCCGCCCCTTCCGGTGCAATAAACAACCCCTCCGTTTTCCCGACTTCCTTTTGTGAAGCGATAATATCTTGCTCCGAAACAGCCAGCGGTCTTCCGCCCGACTCTCTCAGCACTCTTAATATCATTTTCTCCGCAAATGGATTCGGCACGGCAAGTCCATTGGCCACGGTCGGCTTTCCCTGGTACGATGAAGCGTCGGGCTGATTGCCGTTCCACGTCTCGACAATAGGCTGACAGTTCTCGGCTTGCACGGCGATCATCCTCGGCCTGCGGCCTGTGATCCACCCAAGATCCAACATCTCCTCGAATGCTTTCCACATGCCGATCAGTCCGGTTCCTCCGCCTGTCGGGTACATGATCACATCGGGTAACGACCAGTTGAGCTGCTCGGCGATCTCATATCCCATTGTCTTCTTGCCTTCCAGCCGGTACGGTTCTTTCATGGTCGACATGTCGAAGTATTCACCGCTGGCATTGATCTCTCTGACTTTCTTCGCGCAATCGCTGATCAGTCCGTCGACCAGCACCACTTCCGCGCCGAACATCTCGCACTCGTGCTTGAAAGCATTCGGAGTGTGAGTGGGCATGACCACCACAGCTTTTATTCCTGCCTTCGCGCAGTATGCAGCCATCGCACCGCCGGCATTTCCAGCTGTGGGTACGATGCATTTACGAATGCCGAGCTCTTTTGCTTTCGATATCGCCATGCTCATGCCGCGTGCCTTGAAGGAACCGGTTGGATTGAACGACTCGTCCTTCATCAGAAGGCCGTTCAGTCCCAAAGCATTGGCCGTGGATTTCAGATTAAATATTGGCGTAAAGCCTTCACCCAACGAAACGATGTTGCGCCTGTCGAACACCGGAAGCATTGGAAGATATCGCCACATCGAATGCTCGGACTGGTCTATCGCTGACTTTCTGAGTCCTTCCGTTGAATAAGAAACGACCAGCGGCGCCTTCCCGCATTTTTCGCAAGTGGCGAACGTATTGATCTGCTCGACCGGGTATAACCTGCCGCAATTGCTGCACTCTAAGTGCTCACAACGGGAAATTCCTTCATTTACTGCAATCATAACAACCCAAAACTACTATTCAGTAACGGTATTGGTCATTCCGTGGATTATAGTATTTCCTTATTGGTCATAACTTAAAGTTATGACACGCCGTGTTTTGTATGAGCGGTTTTATTTGAGGTTGAAGTGCGCCCTGGCAAAGCGGATAAACGCATTGCTGAGTCCATCGCGCTCGTCTCCGTGGCGTTGGATGAAATAGAACTGGCGGGTTATCGTAAGACCTTCGATAAACAGCCGCACCAGCGATCCCGACTCGATCTCTTTAGCTACGGACCGCATGGGGAGAAACCCGATACATTCATCCACGAGAATAAAATTCTTCAGCGCTTCGGTCCCTCCCAGGCGAACACTTACCTGGAGGTCTGAAAGCTTGATACCATGTGTGTTCAATGCATACTTCAGCGCAGCGAGCGTTCCCGACCCGCGTTCGCGTAAAGCGACGGGCAGGGTTTTGAGATCATTGACGTGATACGTTGGCCGTTTCACCAGCGGGCTTCGCGAAGAGCATACCGGTATCACTTCGTCGGTAAGAAAATGCTGACTTTTCACCTGCGACAGCTTGTGCTTTCCTTCCAGGATACCCAGGTCTATATCGTGATCCAGGAGCGCATTCAGCACACTTTCAGAGTTCCTGTTGAACAGGCTGATGGACACATTCGGATGCTTGAGATGGAAGCCCGAAAGGACCTGCGGTATGATGTAGAGTGCGACTGTCGTGCTGGCTCCGAGCTTCAGCTCGCCCTTGGCCATGTACTGGTCGCCATGCGTGCTGATGTCGTACTGCAGCTGTTTCTCGATCTCTTTTGCCTTCATTACCGCTCCGAAGAGAACTTCTCCCACGGGTGTTAGTGTTATAGTATTGCCTCTTCTTTCGAAAAGACTGGATTTATACTCCTGCTCCAGCTGTTTTATGTTCTTACTGATCGCAGGCTGGGTGATGAAAAGCGCCTGGCTGGCTTTGGTAAAACTCTTCAAACGAGCTACTTCGAAGAACACCTCGTGTTTGAAAGAAAGCATAAAATCATTCTCTTTGAGGCTTTAAAGAATTGACTTCAGCCGTCACATCCAAATCATTTTTAACGGGCATCGAATGACTTCAGAGCTCCGCGACATCCTTTTTCTCGACATAGAAACCGTTGGCGCTGCGGAAGATTTTGCCAGTCTCGACGAGCGTTTCAAGACCCTTTGGGCAAGAAAGGCGGCGTTCTTCAAAAGGGATGAGGGACAAACCGCCGAAGACATGTTCGGATTGCGTGCGGGTATTTACGCCGAATTCGGTCGGATAATTGTTATAGCCGTCGGCAAGTATTTTGACACGGAAAACGGCGAGCTTGGCCTCAAGACCAGGTACTTCGCGGGTGACGACGAGAAAGAGATCCTGACAAATTTCAGGATAATGCTGGAAAAGCAGGACCCGGTAAATACCCGGCTTTGTGCGCACAACGGGAAGGAATTCGATTTCCCCTACCTCTGTCGCCGGATGCTGGTGAATGAAATGCTGCCGCCGGCGCTCCTGAACCAGACCGGCCGGAAGCCGTGGGAGGTCACCCATCTCGATACCATGGATATGTGGAAGTTCGGTGACTACAAGAACTATACTTCCCTCGACCTGCTGGCGGCGTTGTTCAATGTCGAAACCAGCAAGGGCGTTATGGACGGAAGCATGGTGAACGACGTTTTCTACAAAGACAAAGACCTGAAAAAGATCGCCGAGTATTGCGTGGGGGACGTTGTAGCGATAGGGCACATCTACTTAAAATTAAAAGGCCTCGGATCACTGAAGGCCGAAAACATTATACATACTTAAAACAGACATCATGTCTAAAAAGAAATTCAAAGAAAAAAAGGATCGTAAAGACAAAGTTGAAAAGGAAGGCTTACATGAGATCATTCTCCAGATACTAGAAGAAACCAGCGGTAAATCATACGACTTCGGACAGATCGCGCGAAAGGCCGGTAAGAAAAAGAAAGCACTCAATAAAGAGATCCTTAACGTACTCGATACACTCGCAGCAAAGGGAAAGATCCGTCAGCTGCCGGATGGCAATTATGTCTCCAATAAAAAGAAGGCGTCTATCGAGGGAACGGTTGACCACGTTAACCCGCGGTTTGCTTACATCGTCACGGGTATCCCCAACCAGAAGGACATCTACGTGAAAACTTCCGACCTCCACACCGCCCTTCACGGCGACCGCGTGGAAGTCGAGTTGCGGAAAGGCCGCAGCGGTGAAAGTCCCGAAGGACAAGTGAAAAATATCCTCAAGAGAGCCCGAAGCCGTTTCGTGGGCCGTGTCGAAATCACAAAGAACTACGCCTTCGTGGTACCCGACTTCAAAAAGATCTACCAGGATTTTTTCATCTACACTGAAAACATCAATGGCGCTCAGACCAACGACAAGGTCGTGATCGAGGTGACACGGTGGGGCGACGGCGACAAGAGTCCCGAAGCGAAAGTGGCAGAGATACTGGGCAAGACCGGTGAGAACGAAGCGGAGATCCATTCGATCATGGCGGAGTTCGATCTGCCTTTCCGGTTCCCGGAAAATGTCCTCCACGAATCGGAAAAGATCAACGAAGGGTTTACCCCGGAAGAGATCGCAAGGCGAAGAGATTTCCGGGACATCCTCACGTTCACCATCGACCCCGAGGATGCGAAAGATTTCGACGACGCGTTGTCGTTCCGCAAGCTGCCGAACGGCACTTACGAAGTCGGCGTGCACATCGCCGATGTAACGCACTACGTTCGCCCGGGGACGGCGCTGGATACCGATGCGTTCGACCGTGCTACGTCGGTCTATCTCGTCGATCGCACCGTGCCGATGTTGCCCGAAAGGCTATCGAACGGGCTTTGCTCCTTGCGGCCTAATGAAGATAAATTCACGTTCGCCGCAGTGTTTGAGATGAACGATAAAGGTAAAGTGCTCAAAGAATGGTATGGCCGCACGATCATTCATTCCGATCATCGTTTCAGTTATGAAAGTGCACAGGAAGTGATCGAAGCGGGCAAAGGACAATTTGCCAGTGAGCTCAAGATCCTCAACACCATTGCTCTTGCTCTGAGAAAAGAAAGATTCGGCAAAGGCGCCGTCAACTTCGAGACTACGGAAGTGAAATTCCAGCTGGACCCGAAGGGCAAACCGCTTGCGGTCATACCCAAGATCCGTAAAGATGCCCACAAGCTCATCGAAGAGTTCATGCTGTTGGCAAACAAGGGTGTGGCAACTTTTGTCTATAACATCAAAAAGGGCGGAGATAAAAACACTTTCGTCTATCGCTCACACGACTTCCCCGATCCCGAAAAGGTGGCAACTTTTGCAAAGTTTGCGCAGCAGTTCGGCCATAAGCTGCAGGTCGACGAGAAGGCCATCTCGCGCTCACTCAATTCGTTGATGGACGAAATCGAAGGAAAGCCCGAACAGAATGTTTTGCAGCAATTGGCTGTGCGTGCGATGGCGAAAGCCAAGTACACGACCGATCCGAAAGGCCACTTCGGGTTGGCGTTCCAGCACTATACTCATTTTACTTCACCTATTCGCCGCTACCCCGACATGATGGTGCACCGGATGTTGCAGCATTACCTGGATGAAGGAAAGCCCTTTGGTAAGAAGGAGTATGAAGACAAATGCATCCACTCATCCGAAAGGGAGAAACGCGCTGCAGATGCCGAACGCGCATCGATCAAATACAAGCAGGTGGAGTTCATGAGCATGGCCGAGAACAAGCGCTATGAAGGCATCATTACCGGAGTTACCGATTTCGGTGTATTTATCGAGATCATCGAGACCAAATGCGAAGGCATGGCGCGACTGGCCGACATGAAAGATGATTTCTATGAATTCGATGAGAAGAATTACAGGATCATCGGACGACGCAGGAAGAAAGTCTATCGTCTGGGCGACAAGGTTGACGTGTGGATCAAGAAGACAGACGTAGACCGCAGAACGATGGATCTTACATTCGAAGATCCCAGGTTCCCGTTGGAGGACGAAGAATTTTTCAACAACAAGAAGCGCTAACACATGCTCGACACCTATCATTCGCTGATCGAAAAAGAGATCGCGCAACTCCCGCTCGGAACACATCCGAAGTCGTTGTACGAGCCGATCAGGTACATTATGAAACTGGGTGGCAAGAGGCTTCGCCCTCTGTTAACATGCCTGTCGTACTCCCTGTATCATGACGATGCCGCTCCGGTCGTTCCTTACGCCGCTGCGATCGAGGCATTTCACAATTTCACGCTCATGCACGACGATATCATGGATAAAGCCCCGCTGAGACGAGGCAAACCCACGGTGCATGAAAAGTATAACGCGAACACTGCCATCCTTTCCGGGGATGTGATGCTGGTGAAGGTTTACGATATGCTGTTGCCGCTTCCGGCTGTGCAACTTCAAGAAGTCCTGAAGCATTTCAACAGAACAGCTTCACAAGTATGCGAAGGCCAGCAACTCGATATGGATTTCGAGTCCGTTCAGAAAGTTTCGGAGAAACAATACCTTGAAATGATCCGGCTGAAGACTGCCGTATTGCTTGGGTTTAGCCTCGAGATCGGAGCCATGCTGGCCATCGCCTCCGAAGACGACCGCAGAGCGTTGTATGATTTCGGGGTGAACATCGGTATCGGGTTCCAGCTGATGGACGATCTCCTCGACGTTTATGCAGATCAATCCAAGTTCGGAAAACAGGTCGGCGGCGATATCGTATCGAACAAGAAAACATTCCTTCTTGTGAAAGCGCTAGAGCTCGCCAAAGGCAAAGACAAAGCGGAGCTGAAGAAATGGCTGTCGATGAAAAAATTCGACAAGAGAAAGAAAGTCGCGGCCGTTACGAAGATCTACAACGCCGCCGGCATTCGCGAGATCACAGAGAAAAAAGCTTCGGGATACTTCGAAGAAGGCTACCGGTGCCTGGACCGTATCGATAATCCGAAGAAAGGAATCCTGATCTCTTTCGCGAAATCACTCTCAGCAAGAAACAAGTAAGAAACAAGTAGTTATCTTCTCCTGTAGAACCGGAGGTATGCCTTCTTGTTGATGTTCGTTTCACTGAGCGTGTAATATCCCGATCCGTCTTGTTTCCAGGTGATGGCCTCACCTTGAGCTTCGCGTTCATACGGCAGGTGTTCTGGCTTTCGCAAAAGGGCTTGTTCCAGTGATTCATCCTTTGAACGCTTCCAATAATAAACGTGATCGTAATCTTTCAGAAGGATCTCCAGTCCATCGGGCGAGAACGACCCGGCTACGATCTTGAAATACGGAATGGTGGCAACTTTCTCCGCCGTCATCGGCTCTCTGGTGAACGGTTGGCGGACGCGGTATACACCCACCGAATCTTCACGCTTCGAGATCAAATACAGATCGCTGGACAGAGGATCTATCATCATCGTTTCGGTGTCGCGCTTGCCGTCTGACATCAGGATGGTCAGAGTGTCGGTCAGCACAATATCTTTCTCTGCAACGTCAGCAGTCGGTTCTTCAAAACGATAGATGATCTTGGTGTCGTGAATGGCTTTGTTGTCTCCGATCTCACCGACATACACATAGGTTTTTCCAGGCGTGGATCCCGGTCCTACCGCAATATCTTCCCAGTCGCGGTTGTCGACCGGCAGGCGGCAGATCATTTTAACGTGAGCTGTTGTATCGATCAGGAAAACTTCAGCGGGATTTTGGCCGTCATTATGTGCCCAGATGTAACCTGGGTTCACGACGCTGCTTGCGATGCCCGAAGCTTCCGGAAGGCGCTCATCGATAATGCCGAGCTTCGTCGGTTCGCTGAAAGTTTTAGCATTGTCTGACGATGAACAAGACAGCAACAGCAGTACGGGAACAAGAAATCTACCTTTCATGACTTCAGAAAAATGAGCGCCAAAGATTAAAATGTCCGATTCATTTTCCAAGCTAATTTTGTTAGGTTTAATAACGATTATCGAAAGACGAATCGATGAAAAGCCCCCTTATCCTTTTACTCATCCTAGCTGTTTCAGTCTTCGCGACTGCCCAGAAAATGGGCAAATTCTTTTATAACAATCAGTGGGAACTCACGACCCGCGACTCTGCAGCCTACGTCCGGATGTGTGTTTACGACACAGTGAATCACTACTTCGCAGGGCCTATAACTGACATGTATCTGAGCGGCAAGCCTCAGATGAAAGGCACTTATAAGGCAGCGAAAAAGGAAGGCGAGTTCACCTTCTTTTATGAAAGCGGTGTACTTGAAGCTGTGGGGAGTTTTAAAGAAGATCACAGGACGGGCCCCTGGACGTTCAATCATCCCGACGGCAAACCCAAAATGGAGGTGGATTTTGCCGGTAACAATGCAAGAATCATTTCACTATATGATGAAGATGGCACTTCAATCGTCAAAGACGGAAACGGCGAGTGGTATGAGGAGTATGAAGAGTACGGCGTCCCGGGGAAGATCATTGTAACAGGAGAACTTAAAAAATACGGGAAGCACGGGACGTGGACCTGTAAGCTTTCGAATGGTGACCTGATTTACACTGAAGACTATAAGAATGGTGAATTTGTCCGGGGGTTTATCTATCCTGCCGGTATAAAGACAAAGAACGAGAGGCCTCATGGTAACCAGGTTATTATTCCATTTAAGTTTATTGTTACGGAAGCCTTCGGCGCAACACCCGGAACTGATTTCAATTCATATCCATTCCTTGATGTAATGAGACGGGGTGATAAGTCATTTTACAATCCGAAAAATCCTGCGCCTCCCAAGGACGAAGTCTACACCGTCGACGTGTATCCTGCGCCGATTGGCGGCATAGCAAAAATGTATAAGTTTCTCGGCGACAATATGAGGTATCCTCCGAACTCCCGTCGTATGCGAATTGAAGGTAAAGTATGGATTGCGTTCGTAGTTGATAAGGATGGAAGCCTGATTGATTTCGAAATCAGTAAAGGTATCGCAGAAGATCTGGACCGGGAAGCTCTCAGGGTGTTCAAAAAATATGGCGAAACGTACAAGTGGAATCCGGGTGAGCAGCGCGGTAAGCCGGTAAGAGTAAAAATGGTGATTCCCTTGACTTTCAAACTCGGTTAGACCCTAGTTTCGCATAATTCTTAAATTTGCGACCTCGTAGGAGGCGTTATGATCGAAAAACTGGAAGAAATCAAGAGCAGGTTTGAGGAAGTGGGACAGCTGATCGTGCAACCCGATGCTATCAGCGACATGAAGAGATTCTCCCGGCTCAACAAGGAATATAGAGATCTGGAGAAGGTCGTGGACAAGTATAATGAGTTCGCCCGGGTGCTTCAGGGCATCAGGGGGTCGAAAGAGATCCTCGAGCAGGAGAAAGACCAGGGCATGCGTGAGCTTGCAAAGATGGAGCTCGACGAGCTTGCACCCCTCCGCGATCAGCTGGAGAACGAGCTCAAGGAGATGCTGATGCCAAAGGACCCTAATGACAATCGTAACTGCATCCTGGAGATCCGCGCGGGCACCGGTGGCGACGAAGCCGCGATCTTCGCCGGCGACCTCTTTCGCATGTACCAGCGGTACTGCGATCGCAAAGGGTTCAAGCTGGCGGTGATGGACGTTACCGAAGGCGCTGCCGGCGGCTACAAGGAAGTTATCAGTGAAGTCGAAGGCGACGGAGCTTTCGGAATATTTAAATATGAGTCGGGCGTTCATCGCGTTCAACGCGTTCCTGAGACCGAACAACAGGGCCGTGTGCACACATCGGCAGCTTCCGTAATCGTATTGCCCGAAGCCGAAGAAGTCGACATCGAAATAAACCCAGCCGATCTCGAATTTCAGACTGCCCGCTCCAGCGGCGCCGGTGGACAGAACGTGAACAAGGTTGAAACGAAAGTGCAGCTTACACACAAACCGAGTGGTATCGTCGTGGTGTGCCAGATCGAACGGTCGCAGCACGGCAACAGGGAACGAGCCCTGGCAATGCTTCGCACGAAACTCTATGAACGTGAAGTAGCGAAAAAACAGGCGGAAACGAGCGCCTCACGAAGGAGCCAGGTTCGCAGCGGCGATCGCTCTGAAAAAATACGGACCTATAACTATCCGCAGAGTCGCGTGACCGATCATCGTATCAGCTATACACAACACAATCTCCCCGCCATTATGAACGGGGAGATCGATAACTTCATTGAACAATTGAAGATTGCTGAGACTGCCGAGAAGATGGCAGAAGGAAGTTAAAACCTAAAAGTTAATACTGAAAAGTTAATTATCTCCTTCTTTATCTGCGGCGTCTGCCGCGGCTATCTGTTCGTCCAGGATTTTTTCGATTGCTTCTCGTTGTTTGTCGTTGATCTTGGTGTCGACTTTCGCTTGCTTCTTCATGAAGCGGAACATCGCGTTCTTTTTGATCTCATAAGCCATGAACACGGTGTACTTCTTTTCTTTTTCGTTGTAGTATTTCTCTTCACCGATCTTGCGAACGTCGGCGAGCTGTGTGTTCATTACTTCGCGTACCAGGCTTTGGAATTTATCAGCTACGTCGGCGGCAGCTTCATTGGAAGTCTGACCCAGATATTGATCTGTCACTTCTTTGACATTGGTTTGGACCTGGCTGGCGAGCTGAGCTTTGGCCTCGATATCGGCCTTGCCACGTGCGATGTTGTCTTGCGAGCTCTCGCCTTTACCGGTTCCGCGGAAGAATCTGTTGTTCGATTCGTAAGCGCGGCCGGTGAATGGTTCTTTTACTTTTTTTCCTAAGATCCCTGAGGTGCAGGCGGCGGCGAGCATTAGTATCGCAACAGGGAGGAGAAGGGTTGATTTCATGTTTTTATGGGTGTGGAATGGGAATGAAAATACGAAAATTGTGCCAGTTCTAATTTAGTAAGTAGCCAGTAGTAAGTAGTGAGGAGGCGGGACTTGAAAGGGTGATACAAATTGAAAGGATGGGACTACTAAAAGGGTGAGGCTTAATGGATAATGAGCTGCCAGCGAAAGGCCCAGCGCCAGCGGAGGGAGTAATTCGTTAGACCCGCGGCCGTGAGGAGGTTGATTAGCTCGTGCTTCTTAAAGGCGCGACGGACGGAGAGAGGGGCATCGAACCTGACCATGGAGGATTTGGAGAAGAGGGACGTGAGCCACTTGATGGAGTGGTAGGAAAGGGTGTGGCGATGGATGTCGTTGATGACGACGCCGAGGCGTGATTGGCGTTTCATTGACTTGAAGAGGTCTATTAATTGTTCGTTGGTGAAGTGATGAACAAAAAGTGTCGCCGTCGTGATGTCGTATTTTTTTGATTGGAATTCACTGGAGAAAACATCCAGGACTTCGAATGTGATCTCGGTAAAATCTTTACAATTCCTGCGGGCAAATTTTATGATGTGGGGATTGGCATCGATGCCTTCCACTCTAACCTTCAGGCCGCGCTTGCGTGCCCACCTTACTATCTTCATCGCGAGATCTCCCCCGCCGCACCCGTAGTCCGCAATTGATATTGAGCCTGTCGTTGCCTTATCCAGCAACCGTTTTACTCCATCAATCGTCACATTGTCTCCGCCCAACAGCCTGTTGATCACCTCGAGCTCGCGAAGGGTCTGATCTACGACTTCACCATGACAATCAAGATCATCCATGATCTCGAGCTCTGCGGTTCGTGTTCGCAAGGAGATCATGCGTTCACAACAGACAACAACATGCTTTCCATTGTAAGGCCCGGACCAAACGCAAAGCACAATATCTTTTTGTTGTGGTCGACTCCATTCAGGTTGCCGCACAGCTCTTTCAGCACAAACACCACTGTCGGAGACGACATATTCCCGTACTTCTTCAAAACATTGTAAGCATAAACATTCTGAGCACGCGTGAGCCCAAGCTCTTTCTCGATCACCTCGAGAATTCTTTTGCCGCCGGGATGAATCGCGAAGTAGGTTACATCCGACATGTTCTTCGAGATGCCGTCCAACAATCTTGAAGTGAGGTCCCTGATCCCGGTCTGAATGATATCGGGCACGTATGCCGACAATTTCATTTCGAAGCCGACGTCACCTACGGTCCACGCCATGTCATCCTCACCGTTCATGGCAATGTCGCAGCGAAAGATCTCGGGTTTCAGATTCAGTCCCTTGCGGGGCCGCCCCTCCACCAGGATGGTCGCCGATCCGTCGCCGAACAAAGCGTTCGCAAGCATGTTGTCCTGCGTATTCTCTTTCTGAAAATGAAGACTGCAGAGCTCCGTACAAACAATCAGCACCTTCGCATCGGCGCTGTTACCACAAAAGGAGTCGGCAAGCTTCAGCGCGTTGAACGCCGCATAGCATCCCATGAAGTTCACGCACGTGCGCTGAACGTCGGGCCGGAGACCGAGGTCCTTGATAAGATCGATGTCGAGTCCGGGAGCATACAAGCCCGTGCAACTCACAACAATCAAATGAGTGATGTCTTTCCGGTCGATGTCTGTAATCCCATTCAGTGCATCGAGCACCGAAGCTCTGCTGAGCTCGACCGCATGTTTTCTGAAAAGCTCCAGCCTCTTTTTTGTTGAAGGCATTGGAGTCAAATCCGCCGAGTTGGCATAGAATTCGTAATCTCCGCTTTTACCGTAGTCGGGCAACACCGAATAGCGCGACTCGATGCCGGTGGCCCGATAAAGCGCCCGCAGTTTATTGGCCGCGGATTCATCCAGCTGCATGGCTCGTACCATGAAGTCCGCGATAACCGACTGGCTGAACCGATGGGATGGTGTTGCGGTGCCTATTGCGGTTATAAAGCTCATCGGTCAATTATAGTTTAAAAACCCAAATTTTAATTAGATTGTTCAAGTCTGAAATAGTTACGAATTAAAATGCTCTCCTGGTCGACTATACTTCACCTTCGCATACCGTTCTCATTTTTCCTGATGCCGGTATTCCTGTTTGCGCTTTGCATCAGTCCCAACATTGACGGTGATAGTATACTGTGGTCTTTTGTCATCATTCATCTTCTGCTTTACCCAGCCAGTAACGGCTATAACAGCTACTTCGACAAGGATGAAAAAAGCATCGGTGGGCTGAAGAACCCGCCACCGGTAAAAAAAGACCTCTATTATGTTTCAGTTTTCTTCGATGTGGCTGCGATCGTACTCGGCCTTTTGATGGTGAGCAAAGAATTTGCCGTTATGCTTTTCATCTATGGACTGGCGTCGAAGGCATATAGTCATCCTTCCGTCCGCTTGAAGAAATATCCTATTGCCGGCTGGCTTACGGTGGTGTTCTTCCAGGGTATTTTCGCCTTCGCCATGTGCTATGCAGGTATTAATAAATTCGGCTTCGAAAATCTTCTTCAGTCAAAGGTGCTTGTTCCTGGCTTTCTTTGCAGTCTGATGCTTTTCGCGACCTATCCTATGACCCAGGTGTATCAGCATGAGGAAGACGTGCAACGGGGAGATATTACAATGAGCGTCCGGTTGGGGATCAGGGGAACATTCTACTTCGCAATGACATTCTTTGCTATTGCAGCTACGGGATTCATCTACTACTTCGGAACTGCTTTCACTGCGTTTTATACAGTGGTATTTATCATCACCCAGTCGCCGGTCGTCTTGTATTTTTTCTTTTGGTTTGCGGCCGTGATCCAAGACAGAAGCAATGCGGATCACAAGTCTACCATGAGGCTGAACCTGATCTCAAGCTTGTGCATGAATGCCTTTTTCGTGTTCCTGTTTTTGCACGCGGGGCATTTGATTTGATCTGTTTGAAATGCATTCTTAACACATAGGGCACATAGGAGAAAGCAGAGCGCCCGTTCAGAAAGAGTACGCATTCAAGATTTAGCATCTTGATTACAGTGCCCCTACGAGGGGACATAGAAAGTAACGAGGTTGTGCTCTATTCGCAAACTTTCTATGTGCCCTCCTAGGGGCATTCGGATCGGGCTTTCCCGTTAGGAAGACGCAGTGGGTTGTCGCAATGCGCTTTGTGCCCGTCTATGTGCCCTATGTGTTAAAAAATGCATCAAAAAATCCCTCCATGCGTCTGCCTCACTAAGAAATTCGCCACAGGTTTTACGTGCTTCGCCAGGTTCACCGCAAAGTTCGACGTACCCTCACCACCAAATAACCTCTGCACCTGCCTACCCGTCCAAAGTCTTCCCGCAAACTCCCGTGTCCATTCTTTTTCATAGCTGCGCTCGAGTGCTTCTCTTGTGATCTCTTTGCGCATAAACTTATCACTCCACTCCGCAACGATCTTCGCCGAGCGTATGGCCATCGCCATCCCGTTTCCACAAAGCGGCGTGATCATTCCTGCTGCATCTCCCGTCATCAGCACATGATGCTCCACGGGTTTCTTCGTCTCGAACGATATTTCATTGATCACTTCCGGCGTGTCGTTCAGGAACATGGCGTTTCGAAAGATCGAATGGAGAAATGGATTCTTCGAGAGCAGTCCTTGTTCCATGTCGCGGATGCTGCCGTACTTCTTCATGTTGTCGCGATGGCTTAGGTAGCAGAGATTCGTCTTCCCATCTTCGACATTGCTGATGCCGCAATAGCCATCTTTGAAATTGTGCAATGCAATTAAACCCGGCTGATGGTCGATACGAACATGATACTTCACACCGAGATAGGGCGATCGTCTCCGAATGAATTCACGGTTGAATGTGTGATCCAGCTTCGAACGTTTTCCGTAAGCGCCGATGACCAACTTTGCATGATTTTCTCCACCGGATGTTTTTAGTATAAAATCGTCATCCCTGAACTCGATGTTTTCAACAGAAGTATTACAATGGATCGTCACCCCCGCATCGAGGGCCTTGCGATAAAGAAAATGATCGAACGTATATCTGCTGATGCCAAAACCCCCCATGTCGAGTGATATTTCCGCAGACTTGCCATTCACCGATGTGAGTTGCAGTGTTGTTATATTCTCCGGGCTGAATTCTTCCGGGAAAAGACCGTTTTTCTTTAAGAATGGAAGTGTTTCATTCGAAATGTACTCGCCGCAAACTCTTTGAAAGGGATATTGCTTTCTTTCAAAAAGCGTAACGGAGTACCCTTTCCTCGAAAGTAACGTCGCAGATATCAGTCCCGCGAGTCCACCGCCGACAACCGAAACGCTATCTTGTGGATACAATGTTGAACAATAAGTTTTGACGAAAAAGAACCATAAACCATGTCAATTTCGTTAATAGCCTACAGGTTTTGTAACCACCCGGCCCGAATTGTGCGTATAACACCTTTGACACAGGATTTATAGGGTTACCTTTCTGCATCCTTGTTCATCAAATTTCGTCTTTAGTATTTACTGTTGGCTATGGAAACCGAAAAAAGGGAAGGCTCCGCAGGGGAGATACTCAAGCTTCTTGTGGTAGGAAACAATCCTATCGAGCTGGGTCGAGTACTCGAGCAGATCGAAAAGATCAATCACAAGAAAGAAGTCAAGATCGCATTCGATCTCCAATCGATATTCGACAGGCTTTCGAATTTCAAACCGGATTTTATTCTCATCGACGACAACATCGGCAAAGCCGAGCTTCGTCACGCCGTTGATCAGCTGCGCGCCGGCCGGCAGACGAGGAACATTCCTATCACGGTCCTCAAGAATTCAAATTACCGCGAAGCCATCAGCACAGGCGTGATGGATTTTATATTAAAAGAAAATCTTTCGGGAGAATCGATCTACAAAGCTCTTTCGAATTCTTTTAAGATCAGGAAGACGCAATTGTATCTCTATAAGTCTTACAAGAAACGTAAAGGTCAGCTGATGCGGATATTCCGGCCTTCGGAGCCGGCGTTTCAGATCTGACTTGCCAGCTTGAATTCTTTCTTCATTCGCGCGCCATCCCGGTCAATGTCCAGTATGATCCGTTTACCCGGACGCAGATTAAAAAATGCGTTTAGCTGATTAAGGCTCAAATCCGAAGCCAGCAGCCCGTTGATCGTCAACACCAGATCTCCGGGTTTGATACCCGCTTCTTCTGCCGGCGATTTTTCTCTTACATCAGTGATCTCGAAATGCTGCAGCCGTGAACCTTTTGCTTTCAGGGTCAGGCCGCTCATGTTATAATAGAATTTCTTTTTGTACTGAGAGTTCTTCTTCAGGTACAGGTACTCGCGCGGAAAGTCAAAAGTTACTTTGAACCTGCTGAGGATCTCGCCGCCAATGGCTCCGTTGCGCTTCACGCTGCGGCTCGTCTTCAACGTGTCCATGTAACTGTTGGGATCCGGAAAGTTGGCGATCACATCTCTTACATCGTATTTGCCGAGATCTACCGCGCCGATGCGTCCGATTTTCCCGGTGATGACTCCACCTAGTCCCCGACCGATAATACTATTCACGTGCTTTGCCGGCACTTTCAGTGTGTCGTTCGAATCGGGCTCGAGGATCAGTCCGTGACTTGCCCCGCTATCGATCAGCAGCTTTACTTTTACCGTGGTTGTGTCGGTCATGTTGATCTGTGTCACGAAATACGGCTTGGTATCCTCCACCGATATCTTCAGTTGCTGCATGTTTTTCTTTGGCCGGAATTTTTCAGGCCGGATGAGGATCAGTTCCTTTTTTTCATAGTCGATGGTAACGATAAACCGGCTGAACAATTCGTAGCCGAGTATCCCTTGTACGTCGGTGCCGAGGTAGTTTCTCAGCTCGAGATAGTCTTCCTCGAGAACGAGCAACGCATGGCCTTCGCCGTGAACTCCTGGCGGAAGATCCAGCGATACGTTGTTGGTGACATACGCCTGCACGGATTTCTGACCACCCGGCCCGCTCACGACATACTTGCGGGTGTAGGTGAGATTGAGGATGTCGCTGAAGACTTTCTCGGTAAGAATGGCAGTCCGGACACCGGTATCGAGAATGAATCTGAGCGGTAGCTGACCGTTGACGACAACAGGGATCACGATCAGGTTGTTGTTGATCTCGATCGGTATCCTGACCTTATTTCTTCCCTCCTCTAATGCAAACCCCAGTACTTGCTGTGCTTGTAAAAAGTGGGGGAAAAACCCAATAAAAATGAGCGATAACAGCTTTCTGATCATCGAACACTTAGCCTCGGTTAAAACTAAAACATTTTTCTCGAAAGGCTAAATGTTTAAACGGCAACTACCCCCAACATGGTGAGCAATTCAAAAGGTTCTTTTCCGACTATTAAAGTCTTGCTGTTGGCGACATGGACAAATCCGTTAGCTGTCATTTGATCGAGCTGGTTCAACAGGGGATCGAAAAATGATTTCGTGTTAAGCAATCCTACGGGACTTGAAACAAGATTAAGCTGCCGCCACGTAAGTATCTCGGCGAGCTCGTCCAGCGTTCCCCAACCTCCTGGCATCGCAATAAAGTAATCGGTGAGGTCGGCCATTCGTTTCTTGCGTTCGTGCATCGACTGAACGATCTCGAGTTGGGTGAGACCGTCGTGCCCAACCTCACGCTGGTAGAGAAAATGAGGAATGATACCTGTCACCTTGCCGGAGTTCCGGAGCACTTCATCGGCAAGAATGCCCATGAGACCGACCTTGCCGCCGCCGTATATCAGCGTGCAGTCATATTTAGCGATGAGGCGTCCGAGCTCTTTCGCCGCGTGAGAAAATACCGGGTCGTTGCCAACAGAGGAGCCGCAAAACACACAGATTGAGGGCATTTAATTGTGCGGGGTGCTATGTGCGAGGTGCGAGGTGATCCGAGGTACACTTAATGCGACTAAACTTCGCACATCGCACCCGGCACGCCGCACATCGTTAGTGTTTGATATCGTGCTCGTTCTTACTCACATTCTTGTTGGGAATTATCCAGGGACAGATAATCGCAAGAACAAACAACGCAACGATGGTCAACATTACTGACATAAACGCGGGGTTTAAAGTCTACCTTGCCAGCCAGGCCGGCAGCAGGGTTCAAAAATACACTCGATAGGCGTAATTTTTCAACTATCAGTAGT
The DNA here is from genome assembly GCA_035318625.1 of Cyclobacteriaceae bacterium. GTDB lineage: Bacteria > Bacteroidota > Bacteroidia > Cytophagales > Cyclobacteriaceae > ELB16-189. The sequence continues at coordinate 531,275 of DATHEL010000004.1, read as the reverse complement.
TAAAAAGTTAAAATTGAACAATTTTACACAGGGTTAGGTTATTTCAACCTGCATCTCAATGAAAAAAGGACTCATCATTATCGCAATTCTGGCTGTTATCCTCGTAGCAGCCTTTCTCGTCCTGCGCAACAACGCCAAGTCGAAAAGCCCCGAAGCCGGGGTGGAATTTGTCGAGGGCGACCTGAAGATCACGGTGTTTTACAATGCGCCTTCAAAGAAAGGCCGGGTGATCTTCGCCGATGATGGCCTGGTTCCATTCGGAAAAGTGTGGCGCACCGGGGCTAACGAAGCCACTTACATCGAGACCAATAAGACCCTTATTTTCCAGGGCAAGGAATTGAAACCAGGCAAGTACAGTCTCTGGACAATACCCACTGCTCAAAGCTGGACGGTGATCTTTAACACAGACTATCCGGGATGGGGCATCAATTTCAACGGAGAAGCCAATCACGATCCCAACTTTGATGTGGTGACCGTCGAAGTTCCGGCGGTTATCCAGGACACGGAATTTGAAATGTTCACCATCTCGGTGGAACGGATCAACGACGAAGAGCTGGAATTGGATTTTCTGTGGGATAAGACTCTGGTTGCGGTTCCCTTTACTGTTGCCGCGCAATAAGCCTCACTTTCGTTTTACGCTCTTCAGGAATAGCATCGAATAATCTGCTGGCGGGCATTACCCTGTTTGCAGGCGCCCCCTCTTCGATCAGGTAGTTCACGACTTCCAACGCCTGGTGTTGAGTACGATCGTTGTGATACGTTCTTTTCACACCAAGCGAATCCGTGGTTTCTGTTGTCACCGCCCCCGTGCTGTCGGCCGAAGTTTTTGTTACGGTGAAATGCACGGTATCGACAATAACCTCCGTGAGATCAGGATTGGATTGAAGCGAGTCTCTTTGATAGCCGTAAAGACTGACCTCTACATTGAATTTCAGCGACGGAGCTCCGTTCATCAAACGTACTATTTTACGGAGCTCGGCCTTCGATGATTCGGTCATCTCGGCGGTATGTTCCTTGAATTGTACGCCTTCAAGATCCATGGCATCGCCTGCTGCAATTGGCTTCAGAACAGCATCAAGGTTTTCGAGCGTAGAGATCTTTTCGCCGGTCAGATCGAATTCATGGGAGAAGAAAGTGTAATTATCCTGCTCGGGATCGACGACAACATTGTATATGTTTCCCTCAGTGAGATACAATGTGAACGCTCCGTCTTTCGTCGGGCGTGTTGTCAATAATTTTGCCTGCGTTCTTTTATCAATAAGATTTACATAAGGCGACGCAGGATTTGCCGGGCCCTGGACACGGCCTTCTACTTTCATCACAGCCTTCGGCTTCATCTCCGCCGGGAACAATACTTCAATGATCTGGGTGGCGGTCTTTGTTGGTGCGTCCATCACCAGGTATCTGCCCAATGAATTGGCCGACGCGAATTGCTCGTCATTGGGTGTGTTCACAAAATCGAGCGGCACGGGTTTGCTCCAGTTCGTTCCCTGGCGTTTGGTGATGAACAGGTCCATACCGCCTTTACCGCCCATCTGGTCGGATGAAAAAATAAGGGACTCGCCATCGCCCATGATGCGGGGTGTTTGAGAATTGCCGGTATTGATGGTGGCCGGAAGCTCCGCAGGGGTCTGCCAGCGATCACTGACGGTTTTGCGGGTTGCAAACAGGATCTTACATCCGCTGGCCTTGCTGGCATCCATGCGCGTACAGCGCATGAAGTACATCGTGGTGCCCTCGGTGGTGATGGAAGCGCATGCTTCATTCTCTTTGGAATTCACGGGCTGCCCTACGTTGGTGGGTTCGCCCCAATAGGTGCCCTTCAGGTCGCTCACATAGAGGTCGTACCCGCCGAGGCCGCCTCCTTTTGTCGTGGAAATGAAGGTTTGCCGGCCGTCGGGCGACAAGCTGAAACCCTTCAGGAAGTTCAGGCGGCCATTGAGTGTTTTCGGCAGTGCGACCGGTTCCTTCCAATTCACGCCATCCGGCCTGGTAGACCAGAATGCCGTGGGCACGTTGTCCTCCGCGTTGTCGGAGACAAACAGCATCGAGCGGCCTTCGAGGCTTACGAAAGGTGCCGATACATTGATGCTCGGGTGGTTTATCGGTGCGGTGTAATGGTTGATTTTAGACTGGGACGAGCCTGAAAATCCCGCAAGCGCAAACAATGAAGACAACAAAAGATGTTTGGACGCTGTCATAATCAAAAGTATGCAAATTTGATATTAACTTTAACGGCTCAAGAGTTCGAACATGATCCAGGTTATTCCCTCCATAGCAATCAGGAAAGGCAAAGTTGTAAAGATGCGCAAAGGGGACCCCTTGAGCGAAAAGGCTTACGACGAAAACCCGCTCGATCTCGCCAAACGGTTTGAAGGTCACGGTATCGAGGTCGTTCATCTCGTCGATCTCGACGGCGCCGAAACAGGAAGCCCCAAGAACTATCACGTCGTTGAAACGATTGCAGGGCATACGGACCTTAAGATCGATTTCACGGGCGGCATCAGCACCGACGGGGATATCAGCAAGGCGTACGAATACGGAGCCGACTACATCACGGCATCCAGTATAGCGATTATCGATCCCAACCTCTTCGCTTCGTGGATAGTATCGTACGGCCGCGAGAAGATCACGCTTGGCTCCGATGTTGTCGATATTCAATCGAAATTGATCGCTTTCCGCGGATGGCAGAAAAATTCCGAGATCAATCTTTTTGATCACGTTCAATTCTTCTACGAACGCGGACTGAAATACCTGAAAGCAACCGACATCTCGCGCGACGGTGTGCTTGAGGGCCCGGCGTTTTCATTCTACCAGGAGATCATCGACAGGTTCCCCGAGCTGAAAGTGCTTGCAAGCGGCGGCGTCCGTGGTGTGGACGATATCAAACGCCTGAATGATATGGGAGTGTTTGCCGTAATTTTTGGCAAAGCGTATTATGAAGGGGTTTTGAAACTAGAAGACCTGGAGACTTTCTTAGTGAAGAGCTCATAAAAAAAGCGCCTCAGCGCTGCATCGTCACGATCGAATCTTGAACTTCTGTATTGCCTTTCAAAAACCGGCGCGCCAACGCCCGCCTACTCCATCATTAGTTCGGAGGCCTTGAACTTCTGTATGATGTAGTACAAGAAATTAAAATTCAACGGATCTCCTTCCGCCTGTGGTTTCTTAGGATCATTTCCCTTCGGCTTGGCGGCGGGAGCTGTACCAGACCTGTGTTGCAGCGAATCCAACGGTGACGATCGTAGCCGCTGATCCTGTTCCATCATCAAAGGCTTTTCGTCGTAGATGGCCGGGTCTTGGGTGAAGATATTCTGAGTACTTGGTCCGGGTACCGGCACATCATCCTGCGCGGAGGCCGTATAAGCCACCAATAGCATCAGGCCTAAAATGCCTGGTAGTAGATGCGAAAATTTAACTTTCATTGAAAATCCGGACTTGACAGGGAACCTGCTACTTTCAGTATATGCAATTTAAAGAAATTTCGGCATGATAAAATGGGAGGATTTCGAGAAAGTTGACCTGCGTGCAGGAACCGTCGTCAGGGCCGAACCCTTCCCAGAGGCCAAAAAACCCGCTTTTAAGCTTTGGATCGACTTGGGTGCCGAATTGGGAGTCCGGCAGTCCAGCGCACAGATCACTGCTTATTATCGACCGGTCGACCTTATTGGCCGACAAGTAGTGTGCGTGGTAAACTTCCCACCGCGCCAAATTTCCAATTTTATGTCGGAAGTTCTGGTGACGGGATTCCCGGACGATGAGAAGAACGTGGTACTTTGCTCCATCGAGCGAAGCGTTCCGAATGGAGCGCGATTGTTTTAATGATGATCTCCTTTTCAAAATTACCATCCGTTACAACTGGTGCCATTGCTCAGTCAAAAGAGGACAGGGCGATCAACTCCTTTCTCACCGACAGCCGCAAGTCGACGAATACCGATTCATGCTTCGTCGCTATTAAGGGTGAACGACACGATGGACATGCTTACATCAAGGAGCTGTATGCGTCGGGGGTGAGAATGTTCATCGTGGAAAAAGAGCTCGACTGGACGTCATTTCCAGAAGCAAGCTTCTTTCGCGTATCATCGGGACTTCATGCCTTGCAAGATATCGCGGTGCATCATCGTTCGCTGTTCAAATATCCGGTGATCGGCATCACGGGCAGCAACGGAAAGACCATTGTAAAAGAGTGGATCTATCAATTGCTTGCTCCGCAATATCGCATCGTGAAAAATCCGGGCAGTTACAACTCGCAGCTCGGCGTTCCACTGTCTGTTCTCAAGATGCAGCCGCACCACGAGTTGGGTGTATTCGAGGCAGGTATATCCATGCCCGGCGAAATGTCGCGTCTTCAACGGATCATACAGCCCACGATCGGCATTTTCACAAACATCGGATCAGCGCACGATGCCGGGTTTAGGGACAGGGAGCAGAAGGTCCGTGAGAAGCTCGAGTTGTTCCGTGACTCGAAGGTGCTCATCTATTGTCACGATCATGAAGATGTCCGGAAGGAGATCGAACAGCTTTCGGCTACCGCGAAGATCCTCGACTGGGGTGAGAACCCTTCGGCAACGATACGGGTTGTTGACAACGAGGACGGCTCGATCAAAGTGACCTTCGAGAGGGCCAATCATTTCTTCACAGCTCCGTTTATCGACACGGCTTCACGCGAGAACCTGGTGCATTGCATCATATTGATGCTTCATCTGAAGATCTCCGACGGTGTGATACAGGAAGGCATCAACAGCCTGAAGTCGGTTCCGATGCGACTTGAATTGAAACAGGGTGTCAACCAAAGCCTGATCATAGACGACACTTACAATAATGATCTTGCGGGTCTGCAGATCAGCCTTGACTTCCTGGCCGGCCAGCAGAAACAGAAAAAGGCCCTTATACTTTCCGATATCCTCCAGTCCGGGCTTTCAGACGCAGACCTTGTGAAGGAGATCGCGGGAGCGGTCCTACGCGCGGGCGTGAACATATTCGTGGGCATCGGGCCGGTGCTTCTTACCCACGAGCCATACTTCCGTGGCATCCACGAAACATCGTTCTATCCGAACACCGACGCATTCCTGGCCGATCTCGACACAGATGCGTTCCAGTCGTCGGTGATCCTGGTGAAGGGCGCGAGACCGTTCCGGTTCGAATCCATCGTGCAGCGTGTGCAAAGAAAGGTTCATGGAACCGTGATGGAAGTCGACCTGAGCTGTGTCATTCATAATCTGAATTATTTCAAATCGCTGTTGAAGCCGGGTGTGAAGATGATGGTGATGGTGAAAGCATTTGCATACGGGAGCGGCAGCGAAGAAGTAGCGAACCTTCTCCAGTATCATCGTGTGGATTACCTGGGTGTGGCTTACGCCGATGAAGGGATCGAGCTGAGAAAGAACAGGATCTCATTGCCGATCATGGTGATGAATCCTTCGGAAGAGAGTTTTCCATCGCTGCTCGAATACCAGCTGGAACCCGAGATCTACAGCCTCAAGATCCTTCGTGCTTTCGTTCGCTTCCTGGGACGGCGTTCATGCAAAGTGCATATCAAGATCGATAGCGGCATGCACCGTCTTGGATTCGAAGAGAACGATATGGAAGAGCTGATATCCATACTCAAATCACACCGGGGACTTACGATCGCGTCCGTGTTCAGTCATCTCGTCGGCTCCGATGACGCGGAGCACGACGCATTCAGTAAAGAACAGGTGGATATATTCTCGAAGCGCTGCGAACAATTGTCGACGGCTATACAACAGCGTCCGTTGCGCCACGTGTTGAATTCACCGGGAATACTTCGGTTCCCCCAGTATCAGTTCGAGATGGTGCGGCTGGGTATCGGGTTATATGGTGTCGATCCCACCACCGAAAACAAGAAAACCGATCTGCAGCCCGTGGCGACGCTTAAGACGATGATCTCACAGATCAGAACTGTTCCTGCCGGTCAATCGATCGGTTATGGAAGAAAAGGGAAAGCATCGAGCAATATGAGCGTGGCAACGATAGCCATCGGCTACGCAGATGGATTCAGCAGGGCATTCAGTAGTGGCGTTGGCGAAGTGCTTGTAAACGGAAAACGTGCACCCGTCGTCGGCAATGTTTGTATGGATATGACGATGATCGACGTAACAGATATCGATGCCCGCGAAGGAGATGAGGTGATCATATTTGGCAAAGAGCTGCCGATAGCAGAAGTGGCACAAAAGATCGGTACTATACCTTATGAGATTCTAACAAGTACGAGTGAGAGGGTGAAGCGTGTGTTCCATGCGGAAAGCATTTAAATGTGCGGGGCGCGATGTGCTGGGTGCGAGGAATGTCGAAATCAGAATGCTTCGCCGCACATCGCACCCCCCACATCGCACAACCCCTAGCCACACCCCAGGTTCTTCTTCAGATCGCGATCAGGTATCCCGCCGAAATCAAATGGCTTCTCATCATCCCCGACGGGAGGCATATCCTTTGGTTTCTGGGGTATAACCTTCGCGGATTTTTTTGTTTTCCCCTTCTTTTTCATTCAAATCCAATTTCAGGAATTTCCCTTATTATCTTGCAATGTTTAATTGATCTAAATAAACTTGAAGAGCGTTGCCGACATGTTACCAGGCGAGGTGGCTGTGATCTCGGGGTTCATAAACGATGATTTTTCGACCAAACTGCTTGAAATGGGGTTCCTTCCCGGCAGCTCGGTGACCTTCAATTTTTCCGCTCCGCTGGGGGACCCTATTTGTGTAAGCGTGTCGGGCCTCGATCTGTCGTTGCGCATTGCAGAGGCTTCAACGATCTCAATTCTGAAATAAATGGCCGGGCCAAAAAAGATAAGGATAGCGCTCGCCGGAAAGCCAAACTCCGGGAAGTCATCTTTGTTCAATCAGCTCACCGGCCTCAATCAGAAAACAGGAAATTTTCCCGGCGTTACCGTCGAAAAACGGACGGGTGTTTTTAACGTCAACGGCACTACCGCAGACCTGATGGATCTGCCCGGCATCTACAGCCTGTATGCCCGCACACTCGACGAGAAGATCGTGGCTCGTGTGTTCGCCGACCACAAGGGTGAATTCTATCCTGACGAAGTTGTACTGATCGCCGACGCAACGAATCTCAAGAACAGCTTTCTGTTGCTTACTCAGCTGATCGACCTTGGTTTGCCGGTTGTGCTGGTGCTGAACATGATGGATCTCGCCGCGAAATCAGGTCAGAGTATCGACATCAAAAAGCTTTCATTCGCATTCGACATTCCTGTCGTGATGCTAAACGCCCGGAGCGGACAAGGTATCGATGAGCTGAAACAAACAATTGCGAAGCACGCCAAGCCATCTTCAAGAAAAATATTCACGATCGATAACGAGATCCTCCCGGTCGTTCATAAGATCAAATTTCATTTCGGGTTGCGATCCGATTACGAAGCTTATCAGTTCCTTCAGCAGACCGACAGTCTAACACACCTTAGCGCCGATCAGAAGCAGTTCATCCACGGACTTGCGAAGGAGGCCGGTTTCTTTCCCGGAAAGTTCCAGGGCGCCGAAACCATTCGCCGTTACGAGTTTATTCAGGATCTGCTCAACCAGGTGATCATTCGTGCATCGAACCCCGAATGGAAAAAGACATCACACAGGATCGACAGGATCATCACACATAAAGTTTGGGGCTACCTGATCTTCTTTACACTGTTGTTCCTCATCTTCCAATCCATCTTCGCGTGGGCGCAGATACCGATGGACTTCATCGACGGGCAGTTTGCTGCGCTCAGTAACTGGCTCGATAAATCGTTTCCCGCCGGACCGTTATTCGACCTGGTATCACAAGGGATCATTCCCGGTATCGGCGGTATCATCATTTTCGTTCCGCAGATCGCTGTGCTGTTTGCTTTTATCGCCATACTCGAAGAAACCGGTTATATGGCGAGAGTCGTCTTCATGATGGACAAGATCATGCGGCGGTTCGGGCTGAATGGCAAGAGCGTTGTACCGCTGATGTCGGGCTGGGCTTGTGCCATACCGGCGATCATGGCCACCAGGACCATCGAGAACTGGAAGGACCGGCTGATCACCATCTTCGTGACTCCATTCATGAGCTGTTCGGCACGCCTGCCCGTGTTCACCATTCTCGTTGCTTTAACAATCCCCGATAAATTGATCTTGGGTTTCATTAATCTCCAGGGTATTGTAATGATGGGGCTTTACCTGTTGGGATTCCTTGCGGCGATACTATCGGCTCTCGCAATGAAGTTCATTATCAATGTAAAGGAGCGCAGCTATCTTATCATGGAACTGCCGACATACCGGTGGCCGATGTGGAAAAATGTCGGTATCACGATCGTCGATAAAACGAAGACGTTCGTGTTCGAAGCGGGAAAAGTGATCCTGGCGATCTCCATTGTGTTATGGGTGCTGGCAAGCTTCGGACCCGGCGATCAGATGGACAAAGCCGAAGAAGTAGTGCTGCAACAGTCGCAAAACATGCGGCTTACCGAACAGGGGCTTGCCGACCGGGTGGCATCGTATAAACTGGAGCATTCATACGCAGGTGTTATCGGGAAGGCCATAGAGCCTGCTATCCGTCCGTTGGGATTCGATTGGAAGATCGGCATCGCGCTCATCACATCATTCGCGGCCCGTGAAGTTTTTGTGGGCACTATCGCAACCATCTACAGTCTTGGAAGCACGGAGGATCAGCTCACGATACGCGAGCGGCTCGCAAACGAAGTGAACCCTGAAACCGGCGGACCCCGGTTTACCATGGCGGTCGGTCTTTCGCTGTTGATATTCTACACCTTTGCGATGCAGTGCATGAGCACGATAGCTATTGTGAAACGCGAGACCGGCGGCTGGAAGTGGCCGCTCATTCAACTGGGATACATGACAGGCCTCGCATACATCAGCGCGCTTGCCGCGTACCAATTTTTATCTTGATTTTTCCCTTTTCTCTCTATATTTAGGTATCGGCCTCATTTCAGCCCCGATGACGAAGAACAAGAACTACCAGCTCGGACTTCTTTACATGGTCCATCTCCTTGTAAGCTCCGATGGTGAAATCACCGATCTTGAGAGGAATGCGCTGGATATCATCAGAAAAAACGAAAATATTCCCGACGACTTGTTCGAAACGTTTCGTAAGCACGTCGCATCAAAAAAAGAAAAAGAGATATACCAGGCCGGGATCGATTATCTAAATCAATGCAGCGATGGGGACAAGCTGGAAGCGTTCGCACACCTGTATCGTATCTCGGAAGCTGACGGTAATGTTCATGTGAAAGAAGTAAGGCTGCTTTTATACTCTATCAGGTTGATCGGCATCGACTTCAATGATGTCGTGGACTACGCGAAGAAGCACAAAAGTTAAACAATGAGATGGATCGTCTTTATTCTTATCGTTTTCATTTCCTGCAGTAGCCCTAAAAATAGATTCGAGGATAAGACCTTAATAAAAATTGCAGACCTGCAGGACAGGAGGTCAGCGGACAGTCTTGTCGCGTTTCTGTATTCTGATAAGGATGAATATCGAAGAGCGGCAGCGCTTGCGATGGGATCTGTGCAAGATACAACTGCCATAGACACGCTCGGGAAGCCCGCAACCCGCGACCTCGAAACACGCATCAATACAGCATGGGCGCTGGGTCAGATGAATAACCCGGGAGCTGTGAAGGCTCTTATTTACGGAGAACCCGGCGATGAGCCCAAAGTTCAACGCGAGATCCTCGAAGCGATCGGCAAGGTTGCCAAAAAAGAAGACCTTGCTGTTTTTTTCGCCGAGGACAGCGATCCCATGAGACTCGAAGGTGCGGCATGGGGAAATTATCGCGCGGGTGTTCGCGGTGTCGTCGACACCACAACTATCAACCTTGCACTTTCATTGCTTGATGCACCTGGACCGGTGGCCCTTGGAGGTGCGCATTTCTTTGCGCGAACGCCGTTCAAGTCTACTCCTGAAATTGCGAAGGGTCTGAGCTCCGCATCAACCTATCCGGATCCGGAAATTCGAATGGCGGTAGTGAGTGCGTTAGCCAAGGTGAATCCCCAGGAAGCGCTCGACGCCCTTACCAAAGCTGCTACAGACACCGACTACCGCGTCCGTGCTAACGCCGCCCGCGGCCTTCGTACACAACCATGGGATGTTTCGAAGAGATTCTATGAGCTACTCCTCGCCGATTCCAATGTCCATGTCTCCGTGGCCGCCGCGGAAGTGATCAATCCCCTGGTCCCGGCGTCCGATACGACATTGCTGCTCGACTGGGCGCGCAAGGCTAAAAACTGGCGGACACAAGCGACGCTTTATGAGTGTTTGCTGAAATTGTCTTTAACCGCTGCGGCCAACAATGAAGTCCGGGATCTTTATAAAAACTCTAACAACACTTATCAGCAGGCTGCTTTACTTACAGCGCTCTCAAACAATGTTCATAATGGCCTATTCATTTTTGAACAATTCAAAGGCAGCAATGTCAAGCTCATCAAGTCGACGATAGCGAATGCCCTTGTCCGGATCAACTATGCTAAAAACTTTCCTGAGGATTTTACCTTCGTAAAAATATATCAGCAAATTATTGAAGATGGCGATCAGGGCGCTATCCTCTACGTGTGTAACGCTCTTTCCGATTCCACATTGAAGTATAAGAAGCTCATAAAAGATTATTCTTTCCTTGAACGGGCGAAAGCAAAGCTCTCCCTTCCCAAAGACTACGAAACCTATGTCCCTCTCGAAAGGGCACTCAATTACTTCAAAGGCCTGCCTCCTCCACCACCCCTGAAGAACGAATACAATCACCCGATAGACTGGACACTGGCTGCTACGATCGGTAAAGATCAGAAGGTTGTTCTCGAAACCACCAAAGGAAAGATCGTCATGCAGTTGTTCATCGAAGAAGCGCCTGGCTCGGTTGTGAACTTCGTGAAACTGATCAACGACAAGTACTACGACGGGAAGTACTTCCACCGTGTCGTTCCCAACTTTGTCATCCAGACCGGATGCGACCGTGGCGACGGCTTCGGCGGCCTTGATTATTCTATACGCTCCGAATTCACTACGCGGAAATACAAAACAGGCAGTGTCGGTATGGCATCAGCGGGCAAAGACACCGAAGGAACGCAATGGTTCATCACGCACTCGCCTACGCCACATCTCGATGGCAAGTACACGATCTTTGCAGAGGTGATAGAAGGGATGGATGTCGTTCACAAGATCGAAGTGGGAGACCAGATCATCTCGGCACGCCTCGCGAATAGCAATTAAACACAGATCACATAGAATCACCTGGTTAGTGACGCCACCTATTGCTATGTGATCTTATGTGTTTAAAAAGTATTTTTGCCCCCAATGGCAAACAAATTCTACCAGGACTTCAGGCTTGGCGTGCTTGGCGGTGGTCAGCTGGGAAGAATGCTCATCCAGTCGGGCATTGACCTGAACATCGAGTTCAACGTCCTCGATCCCGACCCTCAGGCTCCTTGCAGCCAGATCTCCAGGTTCACATGCGGAAAACTTACCGACTTCGATACCGTCATGGCGTTCGGCGAGAAATGCGACCTGATCACCATCGAGATCGAGAACGTGAACACATCGGCCCTGAAAGAGCTCGTGAAGAAGGGAAAGAAAGTCTTCCCGCAGCCGGAAGTCATCGAGCTGATACAGGACAAACGGGTTCAGAAACAATTCTATAAAGACAACGACATACCGACCGCCGACTTTATTCTGACCGATAACCGCGCGGACGTGTCGAAGCATGCCGCCTTCCTGCCTGCCGTACACAAACTGGGTAAAGAAGGATACGACGGGCGTGGCGTGCAGATGCTTCGAAGCGCAGCAGACCTCCCGAAAGCATTCGACGCGCCGGGTGTTCTCGAAAAACTTATCGACTTCGAAAAAGAAATTGCAGTGATCGTATCGCGCAACGAGCGCGGCGAGATCATGGCCTTCCCTTCCGTTGAGATGGTGTTCCATCCCGAAGCCAACCTCGTCGAGTATCTGATCTCTCCAGCGCGGATCTCTTCGGCCACCGACGACGTTGCGTGGCAACTGGCCACAAAGGTGATCAATAAGCTCGGCATGGTGGGTTTGCTTGCCGTCGAGATGTTCGTAACGAGGGACCGCCAGGTGCTGGTCAACGAGATTGCACCCCGGCCGCACAACAGCGGTCATCACACGATCGAAGCAAACGTGACTTCCCAATACGAACAACATCTTCGCGCCATCACCGGACTTGCTCCAGGCCGGACCGACCCGTTATCGCCTGCCGCCATGGTCAACCTGCTGGGGGAAGAAGGACATTCGGGTTTGGCCAACTACAGCGGCCTCGAAGAAGTGCTTGCTGTCGAAGGCACGCACGTGCATCTGTATGGCAAGAAGATGACCAAGCCCTTCCGCAAGATGGGACACGTGACGATCGTCGACAACGACATTGAAAGTCTGGAGAAGAAGATCAAATTTGTGAAGCAAACTCTAAAGGTCACTACATGAAGCCAATAGTCGGGATCATTATGGGCAGCCAGTCGGATCTCAGGATCATGAAACAGGCAGCCGAATTCCTGGAGGAGATGAAGATCCCTTTCGAAGTCACGATCGTGTCGGCACACCGTACGCCAACCCGTATGGTGACCTATGCCACCGCGGCGCGGAAACGAGGCCTGAAGGTGATCGTGGCCGGTGCCGGAGGAGCAGCGCATCTTCCGGGGATGGTTGCCTCTCTTACCACGTTGCCCGTGATCGGCGTTCCGGTCAAGTCCTCCAATTCAATAGATGGGTGGGACTCCGTGCTGTCGATCTTACAGATGCCGTCGGGAGTGCCGGTAGCCACCGTAGCCCTGGACGGCGCCCGGAATGCCGGAATCCTCGCCGCCCAGATAATTGGAGCCACCGATGCACGTGTAGCCGGACGTTTGGAACGCTTCAAGGAACAACTTCAGACCAAAGTGGAAGATGCTGTTAGGGAAATCGGGAGAAAAGGATGGAAAACTTTCCAATAATCAAATACCGAAATCCCTCATGTCTAAAAAAAACGTATCTTCTCCGCCGGTTTTAATCTTCCGTCAATCCTAAATGAAGCCTGCAGAAAAGGGCTGGTTAAAGGAGTATCTCGAGTTCCGACAGGACCTCTTGAAAAATCTTGCCGCCGAAAGCCGGAAGGCCTCGCATCCCGAGCATTCCCTGTACCGGGTAATTCAGCCAATGGGCCTCATGTATGGGCAGTCCATAAGCCTTCTTGACCATCCTCAGTCAGAACAATGGGACGAACGGGACCGGATGAAGATCCTCCTCGCCGAAAGCCTTATCAGCAGCTCCCTCCTCTTCCACGACAAGCAGATCAAGAACCCGGATGAGCTGTCGGCCGTCATCCTGAAGACCGTGGAGAGCATCGGAAATTTCTATAACAACGTTTTCCCGGAGCTGGCCACGCCCACCAAGACACTTTTCGGCCGTAAGAAGTCGTCGCTTGAGCTCGCCGAGCGAATTCTGGATAAACGAATCGAGCATACTTCGGACTACAGCGCCAATTTCTGGGTGCAATTCTTCCATAACAGCCTGTTGTTCCTCGACATCTTCATCTTCGGACAATGGATACACACCAATGCCGATCGTATCGTTGCCGATTTCTTCAAATATGAAAGAGAAGAGCTGCGATTCTCGGTGGTGAAGATCATCGCGGCAGCAGCGCACGCCAATACTACGATCGAAGAAGAGGAGCGCAAGCTGCTCGAATTCTTCCTTCAAAGCACCGGCCTCAGCGCCGAGAGAAAAAAAGAAGCATTCAAGATATTCGAAGACGGCGTTGCGATCGATGGCATCAACCTGCCTACGAACAACTCATGGATACTCAAGAAGTATTTCCTGGAAATGGCGATACTGACGATCTGGGCCGACAAGCGTGTAGAAGAAAAAGAAGAGCAATTCCTCAGGGACCTTTGTGTTTACCTCGGCTTCAATGAAGACGATCTGGACAACAGTGTCATGGCGATCGAAGGGTTCGTACTGGAGCATTGGGATCAGATCAATCTCCTTCAGAGCAAGAAAGATTTCGCAGAGGTAAGCGAGCGCTTCATCAACAGGCTTTCGAAAGTAGTCACCAACAACAGCAAACGGCTGATCAAGGAAGCGCAGGACAGCACGGACCTCATGAGTTTGCTACAGCGCGCGAAAGCCAATGAGTTGAGTGACGAGGAGAAGAAGAAACTGCAGAATTTGCTGATCAGCGTATTGAAGACCATACCGACCTTCGTCATCATATCACTTCCGCAGAAGTTTCTGACACTGCCGATATTGATGCAGATCCTTCCGAAGAACTTCTTCGCGGAGGCGTTGACAGAAGCAACTAGTTAACGGCTAACAGCTAACAGCTAACAATCAGAGAGCTTTCTCTTTCTTCCTACAATTCGGAATCTATGGGCATCTCGCCCGCCTTCGGATCCTCTTTCTTGGGGATCAGCACAGAGAAGATAATACTCAGCGCCAGCGTTACGACGATCACCGTGAACGATAGCTCGATGGCGATGTGGATGTCGAATATACCCAGCAACATTTTCGTGCCGATGAAGAACAGGATGATCGAAAGGCCTTTTTGCAACAGGTAGAATTTGTCGATGATACCTGCCAGCATGAAGAACATAGCCCTTAGCCCGAGTACGGCAAAAATGTTAGAAGTGTATATCAGGAACGGGTTGGTAGTAATCGCGAAAGCTGCCGGTATGGAGTCGACTGCGAAAAGCAAGTCGGTTGTTTCGATGAGGACGACGACGAGGAACAGGCTGCTGAACATCAGCCGCGGTTTTGTAACCAGGAACTGTCCGCCGAGGTCGTCGGATGTCATGGGCAGGTATTTTTTACACAACCTCATGATCGGATTCTTCTCGGGATCGATCTTTTCGTCGCTGTCTTCGAAGTAGATCTTGATACCTGAGTAAATCAACAGCACGCCGAGAATGTAGAGGATCCATTTGAATTTTGCGATCAGCAGGGCACCGACGAAAATGAAAATACCGCGGAACACGACGGCTCCGAGGATACCCCAGAACAGGATTTTGTGATAGTATTCTTCCTTTACTTTGAAATACTTCAGGATAAGGAGAATGACAAAAATGTTGTCGACCGAAAGCGCGTACTCGGTAAGATAGGCTGAGAAATATTCGAAGGCTGCGTCGACGCCGGTGGGTTCATAGAAGTAAATGAACACTCCGAACAGGGTGCTTATGACCACCCAGAATATCGATTGAATGAGCGCCGACTTTGTTGTGGTTTTCCGGTTGACTTTATGGAAAACGCCAAGGTCGAGAAGCAAAAAAACGACGATTATCAGGGCAAAAACGGCAAAGAGAACCCTTTCCGCATTACTGGAATCCAATAGAGAGGTTAATAACATGCCCTTATTTCCGCGTTTTTTGGTTATAAAAAAGGTGATTACCTGATCGTTTTCCCACAGCTAATCACCTCTTGAATCGTCAAAGCTACAAATATTAACTAAACCCCGAAATTTCCCTTGGGACGTTTATCCGCGCGTGGGATGGAAGGTAACACACAACAAAAAGCTCTCACGGAATGCACGGAAAGCACGGAAAATTTTCAAAAATCGTGCGTGCTGTTTCCGTGTTTTCCGTGCATTCCGTGAGAAACATTTCTGCACTTGTCACAAAGTCCCTGTATCAACAAATTCAATTCGGTGGCCTCATACCCTTTAGGTAACTGAATCGAGGGAATGGCAACGGTGTCGAGGCAGCTGGTTTGTCCGCAGGATGTACACTTAAAATGTACGTGCTCGTGATGATGTTCGCTGGTAGAACAAGAGATGTCGCATAATGCATACTTGAGTGATCCGCCGTCGTCGAGCACTTTGTGGATCATACCACTATCGAGAAATGTCTTGAGTGTCCGGTAAACCGTAACACGATCATAGGAAGTGGCGATCTTCTTCTCGATGTCTGAATAGCTAAGCGCTTTTTCATGCTGAAGGAACAATGAGAGTATGGCCGCTCTGCTCGACGTTGACCGGAGCCGGTGGTCTTTCAATAGCTGAGTCTGCGTGCGCTTCATTCCATTACTTCCAATTGCATCCTCAGCAGATTACTATAGATGCCGTGATCGAGTGCATTCAGCTCGGAGTGCGTGCCGGCTTCGGCAATCTCGCCGCCTTTGATCACCAGGATACGATCTACTTTCCTGATGGTGCTTAACCGGTGTGCAATTACAATTGTTGTCCGGTTTTCCATGAGTTTTTCTAAAGCCTCTTGTACAAGTCTCTCAGATCCTGCGTCGAGTGAGCTCGTCGCTTCGTCCAGGATGAGTATCGACGGATCCTTCAGGATCGCCCGCGCGATGGCCACCCTTTGACGCTGACCACCTGAAAGCTTCACGCCCCGATCACCCACCACTGTATTCAACCCTTCCGGAAACGTATCAATAAACTCCCACGCATTTGCCTTTCGCGCAGCATCCTCGATCTCACTATCGCCGGCGCCCGGTTTCCCGTAAGCGATGTTTTCCCGGATCGTTCCTCCGAACAACATCACCTCTTGCGGCACGATCCCTATATTCTTTCTGTATGCCGACAACGGATAGCTGTTTGCATTCTGCCCATCTACCGTAATCGCACCATCGGTTGGTTCGTAGAATCTCATCAACAGACTGATGATCGTCGACTTCCCGGAACCGCTCGGCCCGACCAACGCAATCTTTTCTCCTGCGGCGATATCGAACGACATGCTCTTGAGCACGGTGACATCGGAACGCGTCGGATATACAAATGAAATTTTATTGAAACTGATGTCGCCCTTCAACTTGAGCGCCGTGACGGACTCTTCTCTCTCGTCGTCGAGGTCGAGTATTTCGAGAATACGTTCCGACGCACCGATGGTCTTCTGTAACTGTCCGTATTGATCTCCGAGGCCTCCGATCGACACGCCGATAAAACCTGTGTAGATAACGAATGAGAAAAGACTGCCGGTTGTCATTTCGTTGCTCTGAACCAGGTACGCTCCGTACCACGCCACAGCTATGATGCCTCCGAACACAGCGACGATCGTGAAAGAAATGAACAAGCCTCTGTATGTCGCGGAGCTCAAAGCCGTGGTGACCACCTCTTGAAGCGACTTACGGTACCGTCCCGTTTCGAATATTTCATTCGTAAATGATTTCACCACGGAGATCGAATGAAGCGTTTCTTCGACGACAACATTTGCATTGGCCAACTGGTCTTGTGTCTTTCTCGATAACTTCCGGATGTATTTTCCGAAGAACAATGCCGCCAGCACCAACAACGGAAATGTCATCAATGTGAACAACGTAAGCTTGGGTGTGAGTATGGCTATAAATACGATACCGCCGATCAATACGATCACCTGCCTGAGCAGCTCCGCCAGCATGAACGTAAATGCATCCGTCAGTGTGGCGACATCCGACGTGATGCGGCTCATCAACTCGCCTACTCTCCGGCTATCGAAGAACGACTGCGGTAAGAAGATCATTTTCTGGTAAACAGCCAGTCGAAGGTCCGCCAGCGATCGCTCGGTAAAGCGTGAGAAAAAATGAACACGCAAATACGAGAAGATCGCCTGCAACAGGATGATGGCCATGAAGCCTAATGCCACCGAATTGATCGTGGAAAGAAAGAAGGTCGATTTGCCGGCAGCCGCATCGAGCAGCTTGCCTCCCATGAATGGAAATGAAAGCGCCGTAAGACTTGAAAACGTAATGGCAACAAGCCCCATGGTGAACATGAAGCGATACGGCAAAACAAACCGGAAAATGCCCAGGAATTTTCTTATGCCTGCTTTCGTCACAGGAGCTTTTGCTCCTTCTTCATATTTTTGTCTCGCCATTACCGTCTCAGACGAATTTCTTCATCTTTTATTTTTTTCAGATCCCTATCTCGCCGGCAATCACAAAATGAACGCTGTCGTCCATCACCATTTTCTGAACACCTTCGATTCTGTATCGCTGGACGAGATGAATGCTATTGGCGGGCTCGAACTCCATCGTCAGGCGGCGGGTATTTACATACAGTGCATTATCATCCTGTAGCGTTGCCTCGATCTTCCGCAGGTCTGAAATATCTCTGAGATAAAAAAATCTTACCATCGACACCGGCGCTTTTCCCTGAGCCTTGATCTCCCGCACGGTGAGATTGCTGTTGGTGTCCCGTATCTCATTGACGACATACGCATCCCTGAAGGCGGCCTTATTCACTTGTTCTATCTGTCTGAAAATATCGAGCTCGTTCGCCCATTGGGTACTGTCGGGCACAAAGCGGGTTGCTTCTTTTTTGCCGTCGATCTCTACCAACTTATTGAGCTCATATCTGCCCTTCAGATGATCGACCTGGAATGCGACGAGGCTGTCGAGATTGTAAAATGCCTTACGTTGTTCGGATTTCCTGTCGGAGCAGCTCATCAGAACCTGTACCGTCATCAACGCTAAGAATTGTGCGAGGTGCAGGGTGCGAGAGGCGAGGAAAGCTCTCATCGCACATCGCACATAGTACATCGCACACTTAGTCAATAAGTACATTGCCTGTCATCTCTTTGGGGATATCTACGCCCATGATCTTAAGGATGGTCGGCGCGAGGTCTCCCAATTTTCCATCCTTGAGCTTTCCTTTGTACAGGTCGTCAACGAGAATGCACGGTACCAGGCTCGTGGTGTGCGCTGTGTTCGGACTGCCGTCTCCATTGACCATGATCTCGGCATTGCCGTGGTCGGCGATGATGATCGTAGCATATCCGTTCCTTCTCGCAGCTTCGGTAACGATCTGGTTGCATTGGTCGACGGTTTCGACCGCTATTACGGCTGCCTCGAAAACGCCCGTATGGCCGACCATGTCGGGGTTCGCGAAGTTGAGACAAATGAAATCCGCAGACTTCTTATCCAGCTCGGGTACGATCTTGTCGCGGATCTCCGCGGCGCTCATTTCCGGCTTCAGGTCGTATGTAGCTACTTTCGGCGACGGGGCGAGTATTCTGGATTCGCCGGGGAATGCCTCCTCACGGCCACCGGAAAAGAAGAAGGTCACGTGCGGATACTTCTCCGTCTCGGCGATGCGGATCTGTTTCAATGCCACCTTCGCCAATACTTCACCCAATGTGTTCTCGAGATTGTCCTTATCGAAGATCACTTTCACTCCCTTGAATGAATCATCGTAGTTCGACATCGTAACATAGTACAGCGACAACTTCTTCATTCCTTGTTCGGGGAAATCCTGTTGCGTGAGCGCCTGTGTTATCTGGCGTCCGCGGTCGGTGCGGAAGTTAAAGCAGAGAACGACGTCGCCATCCGCGATGGTAGCGACGGGCTTACCGCTGTTGTCGACACGCACGATGGGTTTAACAAACTCGTCGGTAACGCCGGCTGCATATGATTTTTCCACGGCCGCGATTACATCGGTAGCTTTCTCGCCAACACCATTCACAAGCAGGTCGTATGCGAGCTTCACGCGCTCCCACCTCTTGTCACGGTCCATGGAGTAGTAACGTCCTATCACACTGGCGATCGTGCCCGTGGTTGCATCGAGATGTTGTTGCAGTGATTCAAGATAAGCGACTCCTCCTTTGGGGTCGGTATCGCGGCCATCGGTAAATGCGTGGATGAAGACATCTTTTGCTCCGCGGCTTTTAGCGATGGAACAAAGACCTTTCAGGTGATCGATGTGCGAGTGAACGCCGCCGTCGGAAAGAAGTCCCATCAAATGAATTTTCTTTCCGTTCGTCTTTGCGTAGTCAAACATTTCGATGACCAGTGGAATCTTGTCGAGCTCGTGTTCGGCGACAGCCTTGTTGATCCGCACCAGGTCCTGGTAAACTACGCGGCCTGCGCCGATGTTCATGTGACCAACTTCGGAGTTGCCCATTTGTCCTGCCGGAAGACCGACGGCAAGACCGGAAGCCTCAAGCTTACTATGAGGATACTTCTGGTATAAAGAATTAATGTACGGTGTTTTCGCGCTGGCGATGGCCGAGATTTTGGGATCTTTCCCGAGTCCCCATCCATCGAGGATCATCAGGAGTACTTTCTTATTCATAGGACGGCAAATATAGCCTATGAGGGAAGGAGTTGCGGGGTTTCAGACTTAAAAGGTGCTTAATCGATTGCGATGGCAGGGTTAGCAAAATTTCTTCGCCAACTGATTATGGCATACTTTTGGACAAGCATACAGGTCGCTATGGGCAGAACACTCTATTTGACGGTTTTTTTGACGTGCGTAAGCATTCTGGCTTCGGCCCAGGACATTTTCGCTCCGATGAAAGACGCCATCAAGACCGGCAACGCCAAAGAAGTCATCAAGTTCTTCAATGCTTCGGTAGACATGAATCTCGACGGCGAAGTAGCGATGTATAGCAAGGCCCAGGCAGAATTCGTCCTCCGCGACTTTTTCAAGAAACATCCTTCGAGCGATTTTTCCATCGTACACACCGGTTCGTCCAAGGGCGGTCTCCAGTTTGCCATCGGTCGCTATGTGAGCAACGCCGACACATTCGATGTGGTCATCCGCGTCAAGGAAGTCAGCGGAACCTACCTGATCCACGAGATCAACTTCGTAAAGGATTAAACGTCCATGCTTAATCCTTTAAGCAAAAACTATCCACCATATCTGACAGAAGAAGCTCTGGTCTCTTTCATCGGTTCCGCTTTCCGCGAAGACGTAGGTGAAGGAGATCATTCCAGTCTCGGATCGATACCCGCAGATGCCAGGTCGACCGCACGGCTTCTTGTAAAAGACAACGGCATACTTGCCGGCGTCGACCTCGCCGAGATGATATTCCGGTTTTACGATCCCGACCTGACGATGACCCCGTTGTTGAAAGACGGCGCTGAAATAAAAAAAGGTGATGTTGCATTTACCGTTACGGGGCCATCCAGATCCATATTATCGTGCGAGCGGCTGGCGCTCAACTGCATGCAGCGCATGAGCGGCATCGCAACCTACACCAACAGGCTGTCGCAATTGATCGCCGGTACCAAGGCCCGGCTGATGGACACCCGCAAGACAACGCCGAACTTCAGGCTGCCGGAGAAATGGGCGGTGCTGATCGGCGGAGGGCTGAACCACCGTTTCGCCCTGTACGATATGGTGATGCTGAAAGACAATCACACCGACATGGCTGGCGGCATCCGTAACGCTATTGAAAACACGCAACGATCTCTGAAAGAGAAAAATAAAGACCTCCGGATCGAAGTGGAGACCCGCACCCTGGCCGAAGTAAAAGAAGCGATCGCCGTCGGCGGCATCAATGTGATCATGCTCGACAATATGAGCCTGGCCGACATGCGCGAAGCCGTGAAACTGGTCGCCGGAAAATTCCAGACTGAGGCCAGCGGGGGGATCACCGAACAGACCATTGCCCAGGTGGCGGCTTGTGGGGTGGATTTTATCTCCGTTGGGGCATTAACTCATTCCGTCCGGAGTTTGGATCTCAGCCTGAAATTCATAGCGTGACGTTCCCTTTGCTGCTCCTTTTGCCTTATTTTTGCCCTCCCAGTAGTCAGTTTTAGGGGAATTCTTATGCTAGTGAAGACCAGAAATTACCGGATGGAAAAGAAAGACTACATCCGTCTTGCTTTCAAGAACGTGCTGCGCCAACAATGGTGGGTGGGGTTGATCGCGGTGGCGATCTGTCTCGGGTTCATATGGGTGCAAAGCATCTGGTGGTTCATCGCGGCGGCTGTCGCCCTGGGAATTTATCTTTTGTTCTGGTGGCTGCAGTTTTACGGAGTTACCCAACTCGACCAGGGCAAGATGTTGTTTGAAAGATACTCGTACGAGATCACCAGCCAGCAGATCCTTATGAAGCTCAACGCCCGCGAGGGAATGCCCATCAAGTGGGATCAGATCAAGAAAGCACAGATCGGTAAAGATCATTTTTTGCTTTTCATCAATAAGGCGCAGTTGATATACCTGCCGTTCAAGATCTTCAACACAGAGAACGAGAAGAAGTTTGTTCAGAGTGTTCTGAAGACAAAGGGACTTACGAAATAGGATGACTCCTGATGGGAAAAAACGTTTAACGCCAACCGAAGCATTAGCAAAGATCTACAGCTATTGCGCCTATCAGGAGCGCTCTCACCTCGAAGTAAAAAAACGCCTGTTCAATTATGGCCTTAATTCGGATGAGGTCGAGCAAATACTTTCCAAGCTGATCACCGACGGTTTCGTGAATGAAGAGCGTTTCGCCAAAGCATTTGCCGGCGGAAAATTCAGGATCAAGAAGTGGGGAAGGCTCAAGATCGAAAATGAACTGAACTTGATCGGGTTGAGCAGCCGGAATATCACCCGCGGCCTGCAAGAGATCGAAACTGAGGACTACGAAAAAGCGTTACGACACGTATTGGAAAAGAAAGCCTCTCTGCTAAATGAATCCGATGCTTTCAAAAAACGGGACAAGCTTGCAAAGTTTGCTATCGGGCGTGGGTACGAACCCGACCTGGTGTGGCGGATGCTCAAGGAGATAGTGCCCTTGTAAGAACCTGCGGCGTCACTCAAACGGTCTAAAAACCGCTCCATAGATTGTCCTCGTATATTCAGTGATTTTTACGTTATTTCGATCCCCTTATGCAACTTATCCTCGCTTGCGCGTCTATTCTCGACCAGCTGGAAGACATGATCGGACAGATCAGAGCAGACGACTTTTCGAAGCCCTCTTCGGCTCTCAGCAACTCTACGGTAGGTCAGCATTTACGCCATACGATCGAGTTCTTTTTATGCCTGGAAAGCGGTTTTCGCGAAGGAGTGATCAATTATGACAAACGCGCACACGATAAGCTTATCGAGAGCGATAAATTCATTGCCATCAACGCTATCCGCCGTATCCGGGAATTTGTTGCCGGTGTGTCGACCGACTTGTCACTGAGACTGGACGTCGGCTACGACCGGCATACCGAAGACTGCGTGACGATCCAGACCAATTACTTCAGAGAGCTGACATATAATATAGAGCACGCCGTACATCACATGGCGCTGATCAAGATCGGCATACGTGAAGTGGCGACCTACGTAAAGCTCGCCCCTGATTTCGGTATCGCTGTTTCGACCTTACGCCATACCGACGCTGTAGCTCATTCATGAGTCTTTGGCAGAGATTCCGGCGAAGTAATTTCATCATCAAGCTCACATCGTGGGAATACTGGCCCTTCGGCATTCTGCAAGGCCCGGTGTTTTTGTACTGGCTTTTCCTTGCGGCAAGGGCGAGGTCACTTTTCTTCTTCTCGGCTTCCAATCCTGGTATCCTAAGCGGTGGGATGATGGGCGAATCGAAATCAGAAGTTCTCCGGATGGTTCCGGAAGACGTTAAACCAAAAACCGTTCTCATCAACGTGCCGGCGACGACCGCATCCGTGTTGAAACAACTTTCGGAGGAGCATCTATCTTTCCCGCTCATCTTCAAGCCCGACCTGGGCGAACGCGGATGGATGGTCCGAAAAATCAACGATGAAAGAGATATTGAAAAATATCTCGGAGAAATCCGGATCGACTTCATCGCACAGACGTTGGTCGATCTCCCGCTTGAGTTCGGTGTGTTCTATATCCGTTATCCCGACAAACCGGATGGAAGAGTAACATCGGTAACCATGAAGCAGTTTCTAAGTGTGACCGGCGATGGAAAGAGTACGCTTCGCGACCTGATCCTGTCTCTCGACAGGGCGAAACTGCAATGGGATCTCCTGGAAGTAAAGTACAGCGATGAGCTCGATCATGTATTGAGATCCGGTGAGGTCAAAGAGCTGGTTTCGATCGGAAATCACTGCCTGGGCACCACCTTCATCAATGCAAATCATTTGATCACGCCGAAGCTCCATGCGTCGTTCGACCGTATCAGCAACCAGGTGAAAGGATTTAACTTCGGCAGGTATGATCTTCGCTGCGCTTCATTCGAAGACCTTGAAGCAGGGAGGGTAATGATCGTGGAGCTCAACGGATGTGGCGCGGAGCCTGCGCACATCTATCACCCGGGGGCATCATTCTGGACGGCATTGGGGACGCTGTTTGTTCATGTGCACAACATGTATCGCGTGAGCGCCATCAATCATTCGATGGGTGTTCCTTATCTTTCATTCCAGGAGGGGCGTGCGATCTATCGCAAGTTTAAAGCCCTGAAATC
The DNA here is from genome assembly GCA_035318625.1 of Cyclobacteriaceae bacterium. GTDB lineage: Bacteria > Bacteroidota > Bacteroidia > Cytophagales > Cyclobacteriaceae > ELB16-189. Next base: position 507,222 of record DATHEL010000004.1, on the reverse strand, counting down.
GGGCACATGATCTACGTCCAGGTATTTCTCGTTGGCGCGCTCTTCAGTTTTCTTGGATCGATCCCGCCTGGAACACTCAACCTTTGTGTGCTGCAGCTGGGACTGGAAAGAAAGATCGGAGCAGCCTTGAGGTTTGCGCTGGCGGTGTCGATCGTGGAGTACCCATACACGTGGATCGCAGTGCAGTTCGAGTACTGGATCACATCGTCGCCTGCCGTTATCGAGAACTTCGAGTTACTTACGGCCGTGGTGATGACGGTGATCGGAATCCTTAATATATGGTCCGCACAGAAGCCAACGGAGTTCGCCACCCGCTTCAACGAAAGCGGTTTCCGCCGGGGGATCGTCCTGAGCATACTCAATCCAATGGCGATACCATTCTGGATCGGTATTACTGCGTACTTGAAAGCACAGGAATGGATCGATCTCTCTTCTACCGGGAAACTTCACATGTACATCCTCGGCACGGCGGTGGGTGCGATGGTATTGCTTACGCTGTTCACATACATGGCGCGAAGACTTTCAGGTTATATCACCAACAGCAAAGTAGTTAAGCTGATACCGGGCGTTACACTGCTGGCGCTTGGTGTGTATGCTTTCGCGCGGTACCTTTTTTAATTTCTCACGGAAAACACGGAAAACACGGAAAAATGCAGGAGCCTTTTAAACAGCGCTTTCGTGCTTTCCGTGTTTTCCGTGAGAAACCAATTCACTGTATCTAAAACAGCTCACCTGGTGATCGTTCACCAGTCCGCATGCCTGCATGTGCGCGTAGATTACCGTGCTGCCTACAAACTTAAAACCCCTTTTGATCAGGTCCTTGCTCAACACATCCGACTCGCTGGTCGTAGGCGGGATGTCCCCTTTCCCTTGTCGCTTGTTCACGATGGGCTTGTTGCCGACGAAGCCCCAGATGTATTTATCGAAGCTGCCGAACTCTTTCTGGACTTCGAGAAACTTCCTGGCGTTGTTCACGGCGGCGTATACTTTCAGCCTGTTGCGAACGATGGCCGGGTCGGTGAGCATTTTCTCCAGCTTCTTCTCGTTGAACTTCGAAACCTTCAGAGGATCGAAGTCGGCAAAGGCCTTTCGATAGCCTTCGCGTTTTTTGAGAATGGTCGACCAGCTCAGCCCTGCTTGTGCTCCTTCGAGTATGAGGAATTCAAAATGCTTACGGTCGTCATGAACCGGAACGCCCCACTCCTCATCATGGTATCGCGTGTATTGCTCGAAGCCGGTACACCAGGGACAACGGATTTGTTCTTTTACTTTTTTCATATTCAAAAAATACGGATTTTGATGTGAAGTAAGCCGCCCGACTGACAGCAGTATGTCAGGAAAACCAGACACCTTGAAATTTTCTATATGAAAAACATAATCATTTCGTTTGCCATCCTCCTCATTTCAGCATCGGCTGTCGCCCAAAAGGTTGACTACGACAAGAAGCTGAAGGATCTCGGAGTTACACTCATGGAGCCTTCGAAGCCCGTAGCCAACTACGTGAAGGCTGTCCGCACCGGCAACCTCATCTTTCTCGCGGGTCACGGCCCTGTGAAGGCGGACGGGTCGTACGTGACCGGAAAGGTTGGACGCGAGCTGACGATCGAACAGGGATACGATGCCGCAAAACTAACGGCCATTGGATTGTTGTCGACCTTGAAAGCCGAGATTGGCGATTTCAATAAAGTAAAGAGGGTGGTAAAAGTGCTGGGTATGGTCAATTGCCATTCCGACTTCGCCGATCATCCTAAAGTGATCAATGGGTGTTCCGACCTGCTCGTAGCTGTGTTTGGAGATAAGGGCAAGCATGCGAGGTCGTCGGTGGGAATGAACTCGCTACCGATGAATACGTCAGTGGAGATTGAGATTATCGTCGAAGTTGAGTAATGTACGATTTAAGATGTACGATTTGGTCTGCCGATCATTCGTAGTCTAAATCGTAATTCGTAAATCGTACATTCACAACGCCTGCTTAATATCATTGATCAAGTCATTCGCGTCCTCGATCCCTACCGACAGCCTAATCAACCTATCTGAGATACCGCCGGCTTTCTTCTCCTGGGCAGTGAGTCCTTTGTGAGAGGTGAATCTCGGCTCCGACATGGTCGACTCGACTCCGCCCAGGCTTACGGCGCGTTTGATGTACTTCAGCTTTCGGATGAACCTGGTCGTATCCGTTTTGATCTCGAACGACAGCATCCCTCCGAAGCCTCCCTTCATTTGCTTTTTGGCGAGCGCGTGACCCGGGTGTTTTTTCAGACCGGGGTAATACACGTTGGTGATCTTCGGCTCGCTCTCCATAAACTCGGCTACGGCCTGTGCATTCCGGTTCTGCTGTTGCACGCGGAGGACGATTGTCTTCAGGCTCCGCTCGATGAGCCAGGCGGTCTGTGCATCGAGGCTGCCGCCAAAGATCAGCGCGCTCTGGCGGATCTGTTCGGTGAGTTTCTTATTGGCGACGGCCACTCCCGCACAAAGGTCGCTGTGACCTCCGATGTATTTCGTAGCGCTGTGTGTCACGATATCGATGCCCATGTCGATAGGGTTCTGGTTGACGGGCGAAGCGAAGGTGTTGTCGATAATAGTAAGAACGCCGTGCTTCCTGGCGATAGCAGCCACGCCGGCGATGTCGGTTATTTTCAGGAGAGGATTCGAGGGCGTCTCTATATAAATGAGCTTGGTATTCTTCCGGATACCTTTTTCGAAAGCTTTCAGGTCGGAAGCGTCGACCATGCTATGTTCGATGCCGTACTTACCGAGGTGGTTGAGGGCGGCAACGTGTGTTCCGCCGTACAAATCGGTTTGAAACAATATATGGTCGCCTGCATTAACGACGGCGAGCATGGAAGTGAGGATGGCGGCCATGCCTGAGCTGAAGACGAGTCCGGCTTCGGCGTTCTCGAGGGCGGCGATCTTTTCGGCGACGGCGTTATGGTTAGGCGTGTTGAAGTATCGGGGGTATACGACGGCAGAATCATAATCGATTGCTGCAGAGGGGTATATGGGACTGACGATACCTCCGTAAACGGTGTCGGGCCGCGAGCCGGCATGGACGCTTTGTGTAAGTTTTGAGTTTGATTTCATGAGCTGAACAGTAACGTTTCTCTTGATGCTCAAATTGCATGAAAAAAATTACATGGTCACAACCTATCGTATTTTTTGCTCACGAAAGAAGTTTAAAAATCAATACTTTAAGGCATGTTAAACCAAAACCAATTATAGTATGGCTTTTACTGGAGATGAAGGGGAAATGATAGACCCCGCTGTTGCACAGCAATGGATCGATAACTATCAAAAAAGTGCTGGACCTAATGCCATTAAGGCTGAGTTCTTTGGGTTCCGGCGCTTCTCTGAGCTACTTGGGCAAGGGGAAGCAATCGGTGTACGAATCTATTATGCAAAGGACGACGCAGGTGTGAGCAAGCTTGTGTTAGTCGCTGTAACTCCAGGCGAAAAGAACATAGCAAAAATCGATGGCACTCAAACTTCGGGCTTAGTTTTGGATTCGGGCTATCCTTGTCCCCCGTATTGCAACAAAGACTAACTTTCTGAAGTGGACACTACCTGGCTAACAGTAATAGGCCTTGCTCAAACAACCTGTATTTTGATTGGTGTGGTGTTATTTTTAATAACTCCTTCACTGGGCAAAAAGGAGGTTCTTGAGCTCGGCCTATTACTTATCTTTTCGTTGATCGCAGACATTTCCGGCCTTGTCGGAGGTGTTCTTTATAGAATTAATATGAACCTCGCGTTTAACTTCCTAGGGCTTTTGTTACTCCCGTTGTTCATCCTTTTTTATAGAAGAAAAATACAATGGAAAAATATTCGTATTCTACTGAACGTGACCTTCGCCGTATTCATATTATTTGCACTTATTAATATCATTTTTATTCAAGGCTTATTTAGTTACAATTCCTACAGCAGGACATTCATATCAGTCGCCATGACGATTGTTTCTCTCATCTATTTTTATGTATTGATTCGTGAATTGCCGACAGAAACGATTACTAAAATGCCAATGTTTTGGATCAACACGGCGGTTCTCATATATTCCGCAGGAACTTTTTTTGTTAATCTATCAACAGACTACCTTATTAATGTGGTTAAGGACAACCTCATTAAACCTTGGACAATCCACAATTTCCTTGGCATCATCTTTTACTCTATTGTCTCCGTTGGCTTTTGGCTAAACCGTTCAGCCTTCCTGCACAAATCATCTGTATCTTCAACTCTTCGTGGACCAAACGCATGAAACTCAAGTATTCCTCCTGATTGCCATCGGCACAGGTGGAATGCTCATCCTTGCTGGCGCTATCGTTCTGTTTATTACTTTCTACCAGAAGAGAATGGTTGAAGCCCGTCTCAAACAACAGCTCCTGGAAAGTCAATTCCAGCAAAAAGTCCTCGAAGCTACGCTCGACTCGCAGGAAAGCGAACGCAGTCGTGTCGCAGGTGACTTGCACGACAGTATTGGCGGAATGCTGTCGGCCATACGCATGGGCCTCTCTGCCATCGGAAGGCAATTGCCCAACCCGCACGTGATGGACGCGCAGAAACAAATGCTCGACGATACCATCGAGTCCGTGCGAAAGATCAGCCGCGAGCTTATGCCCGCCACTCTCGAAAAATTCGGACTCATACCGGCCGTGCGAGAGCTTTGCGAAAAAATGCAGGCCACCACACAGATCCAGATCGGACTCATGGAGCTCGGGGAAACACGACCCATCGAGAACCGCCGTCAACTCATGGTATACCGCATCACGCAGGAATTACTCAATAACGCGTTCAAACACTCAAAAGCTACCTACATCGAGGTGGTCTTCGAGTTTAAAGAAAAGCTCTACCTTTTCGTTGAAGACAATGGCATCGGGATCGATCCAAAACACATGCAAGAAAGCGGACGAAAAAGTCTCGGCCTGTTCAACATACAAAGCCGCGTCCAGCTCTTATCTGCGACCGTGACAATCGACCCCGATAAAAAAGTTGGAAGCAAGATCAGCGTCTCCGTACCCTATGAATAGAAAACTTAAGGTTTACCTGGCCGATGATCACACTTTGTTCAGAAAGGCAATGGTAAATCTGTTGCAGACCTTTCAGAAAGTCGGAGAAGTGAAAGACGCCGAAAACGGAAAAGAGCTTCTCACAATGATGAAGTACGGCGACCCCGATGTAGTCATCGTCGACCTGCAGATGCCCGTCATGGATGGCGTGGAGACAAGCGAAAACGTGCTCAAGAAATACCCTGCTGCAAAGATCATCATACTCACTATGCACGACAGCGACAAGTACATCCTCCACATGCTCGAAATGGGTGTACATGCTTTTCTGCTGAAGAACACCGAACCGGACGAGCTCGAAAAAGCAATCTATAACGTGGTCGAAAAAGATTTCTATCACAATGATCTCGTCGCCAACGTCCTTCGAAAGAACGTACTCGATAAGAAAGCCGGCCAGCGTCCGCAGTTCCGGCAGGCTCATCTCACCGATCGCGAGAAAGAGATCCTGTTGCTCATCTGCCAGGAACTTACCATCCGCGATATCGGCCAGCGACTATCCCTCAGCGAGAACACCGTCCGCAATCACCGCGTCCACCTCATGGAAAAGATCGGTGTAAACAACATGGTGGGACTTGTAAAATTCGCCTACGATTCCGGGCTCGTCAGCTAACAATCGTGACTTGTTGACATGGTAAAAAACTACCATTTTCATGGTAGTTTTTTACCATAGCGTTCCGAGAGGTCTATACCATGCCTCAAACGTAACATGCTGATTTTTAGATAATTGAGCCAGCAGCCGCCCATTTGTGATGGCTGACCACTCCTTTCGGCTTTATTATACCGGATGTCGATAAGCGGAATTGCGACCTTCCAATCGCTTCCAACTGTGACCCCTTTTTTCAGACCGAGTAATGGTAGCACCCCTATCTCCAGAACAATGAAAATACTTGTGGTCCACAGGCAGAAAGAAGTCGTTGAACAAATCGCAAAAACACTTGAAGGCAAGGACTTTGCGATCATGCATCTCGAATCGGGATTGGATGGGCTCTTCACGTCCCGCATAGAGAAGTTTGATCTCGTGATTTGTGGCACCGACCTGCCTGTGGTCACAGGTTTTGAACTGGTGAGATCACTCCGCACCTACTCGGTGAACAGGAGCACGCCGGTGATCTTCCTCGCTGACATCGTCGACAATAAAACTGAAAGACTCGGCCTGGCTCTCGGCGCTGCGGCGCTTCTTTTATACAGTGATGCAAAAGCTGAACTGCCGGGAAGGATCTCAGAGCAGGTCGTCAACTGGCAGGCTGCCTCTTCGAACTAGTCAGTTCTTCAAAAAACAGCCCTTTTTCTGCAAGGGTTAAGCTTTCATTAAATGCACTCTTTCGCCTTGAAACTCAGGTACTTGTTTTGCGTTATTTGCATTGTCAACCACTACGACAATGCAACATTCACCGAAACTGGCTATTCTTCAAAGCCTGGACAAGATGGATGCGGTTCAAATGGGAGAAGTTCTCGACTACATCAAGAGCATTCTCAACAAAGCAGACCGCACTGTCAGCTACCAGGTTTTTAAGCGTGAGGCGATGAAACAGATCGCACAAGCGCTAAAGAATAACAAAACAGGCATGCAGGCAAAAGCTGCCTAACGATCCGGAAACATTTGGATCACACAGACCTTTCTTACAGGGTTTGATAGAGAATTCTTCCCCAAAAAATCTTCATTTTACTTATAGGTTATCGGAGTGTTAATGTACCGGGTACAGGGTACAATGTACAGGGCGCTGAACTTGAAAGTTCCATACACTGTACCCTGTACACTGTACCCTGTACATATCAATTGTACTTAACGTAGTTATCCCACTTGTCCAGCACTTCTTTGAAGTCATCGGGCAACTCCGACTCGAAGTGCAACCTTTTCCCCGAAACGGGGTGGACAAACCCCAATGAGCGGGCATGAAGTGCCTGTCGGGGTAGGATGCGGAAACAGTTCTCCACAAATTGTTTATACTTTGTGAATACAGTGCCCTTCATCACCGCACTTCCCCCATACGTCTCATCATTAAAAATCGGGTGCCCGAGGTGTTTCATGTGAGCGCGTATCTGGTGCGTCCGGCCTGTCTCCAGCCTGCATTCAATCAACGAAACGTACCGGTAATCTTTTAGTAATTTATAATGCGTGATCGCTGTCCGCCCAAAGTCAGCTTTCGGAAAAGCCGCCGTTATCCTTCGGTCCTTAAGGCTTCTTCCGACGTTCACGTTGATTGTTCCCGCTTCCGGTGAAGGCACACCCCACACGATGGCCTGGTATGTCCGTTCGATACTGTGATCGAAGAATTGCTTTGCCAGATGAGTGATGGCAGCTTCGGTCTTTGCGATCACGAGCAACCCTGAAGTGTCCTTATCGATCCGGTGTACAAGCCCCGGCCGGCCTTCATTGCCTGGCATGTGCGGCAGCTCTTTGAAATGCCATGTGAGCGCGTTTACCAATGTGCCACTCCAGTTCTGATACGCGGGGTGTACGACCATTCCTGCAACCTTGTTCACAACCAAAATGAACTCGTCTTCGAACACGATATTGAGCGGAATGTTCTCGGGCTTTACGTCGGTATCGCGTGGAGGCTCGGGAAAAGAAACGGTCACCACATCACCGGGATGTATCTTATAGTTCGGCTTGATGTCTTTTTCGTTCACCTTCACAAATCCCAACTTGATGCCATCCTGGATCTTTGTACGGGTGACGTTCGGGAGACGGGCTAGCAGGAATTTATCAATGCGCAGGAGAGATTGACCGCCGTCGGCGATAATGCGGTGGTGTTCGAATAGCTCGTCGTCGTCTTCTTCTTCAGGCTGTCGGTCGTTGTTCATAAGATCCATAGGTTCAAAGTTCAAAGTTCAGAGATCATTCGGAGCGGTTGGATCTACGTCTATGGAGATATCAGTTGGTTGCGATCCTTCACATCATGATGTCTCCATGGCCCGGACCTTCCACTAAGCTTTCTGACTATCAGAACCTTGAACCTTGAACAAAAATGTGCTTAAAGGTACAATTCATTTACCTTTGCTCTATGAGATTGTGGTTACTCACCCTATTAATATTAGCAACCTCCTGTGGTGGCAATCTATCCGACGACCAGCGAAAAAAATTACGGGATAGGATGAAGTCCGACGAGATCAAACACGTAAGCGAAGGCGAGCTGATGTCCGCCGCATTTGCCTACGGACGCTCGATAGCGGCGGTGATCGAAAAACGGGATCCGGGCATGGTCAACCGTCCCCTGATCGACTCGCTCCAGGCCGCCCTCAACGTTAGGATCTCATCCATCCAGCCCGGCGACTCAGTGCTGCTGGACATCGAACAGAAGTTGATCGAAGCGTACACCTCCGGCGCAGGCCAGGTGGACATCGCCGACGATGTTCAGAACATAAGCCCGGATTCGATCCTCTACACCAAGCCCATCATGCACGAACGCCCCGACGGAAGTGTGGAGTTCACAAGGGCCCTGAGCATACACATGCCTACAAGATCGGTCGTGCTCTCTATCGAAGACTAAATGAGCTCGTGGAAGATCTGGGTCGATACCGGCGGTACCTTCACCGACTGCCTCGCCACCGATCTTTCGGGTAATCTCACCCGCCTCAAAGTACTAAGCAACGGAACACTTCGTGGAAGAATACTGACCCGGCTTTCATCCGACACGCTGGCCGTAGAGCTCAACTGGCCAACAACAGAAGACATTTACGCAGGATACACGATCACCCTGGCTTCGGATCGAAGTGTTAAAGCCATCGTCAGCTCTGTCGATACCGGAAAAGGTTTCATTACCCTGCAGGAGCCTTCGAAAGTCCGCTGGACCGGCGAAACGATCGAGCTCACGACCGGAGAAGAGGTACCCGTGTTTGCCGCACGGCTGCTCACGGATACCAGGCTTTCCGATCCTTTCCCTCCCATCGAGATGAAGCTCGGCTCCACTCGCGGCACCAACGCGATCCTTGAAAAGAAAGGAGCCCGTACCGCCTTGCTGACCACCAAAGGTTTCAGGGATATTCTCGCCATCGGCAATCAGCAACGGCCCGACTTGTTTGCCCTTCATGTGATAAAGGAAGAACCGCTTTACACGGATGTGATCGAAGTGGAGGAGCGTATGGCATCCAACGGATCGATTATCGTTCCATGTAGCAATAAACAGTTCAAGGCCATCATAGAACGGTTAAAAAAAAAGAAGATAGACTCGGTTGCGATCTCATTTCTCAATAGCTACAAGAACCCGCTTCACGAACAGCTTGCGGCGAAGCAGCTTGAAGATGCCGGCATCCGTTTTATCAGCACGTCGCACACATTGTCGCGGCAAATGAGGATACTTCAGCGCACGGAGACCACGGTGGTCAATGCATACCTCGCGCCTATCATTCACAATTACGTCGGCAGGATATTGAACGGGCTGCCTGGCGTCGAACTGAAGATCATGACCAGCGCGGGCAGCCTCGCGAAAGCAACCGAGTTCCACCCGAAAGACAGCTTGCTCAGCGGGCCGGCGGGTGGTGTCGTGGGCGCTGCGGTTACAGCACAACTATCGGGTATCGATAAGCTCATCACCTTCGACATGGGCGGCACCAGCACCGATGTTTCTCTTTACCACGGACGATTCGATTACCGGTACGAGTCGCGTGTCGGGGTGCTGAAGATCCTTTCGCCCTCACTGGCTATCGAGACTATCGCGGCCGGCGGTGGCTCTGTTTGTTCTTTCGATGGCTACAAGCTCGGCGTAGGTCCTGGGAGCGCCGGAGCATCTCCGGGACCGGCATGCTACGGGGCGGGCGGGCCACTCACGATCACCGATGTCAACCTGCTGCTCGGTCGCATCGACCCCAAAACATTTACGATACCGTTATCGGTCGCGAAAGCAGAAGAAGCGCTTGAACAGCTGATCAGGAAAGTGAAAAGAAAATATTCGAAGACTGAAGTTCTTCTTTCACTCGCACAGATCGCGAACGAAAAAATGGCGGGCGCAATAAGAAAAGTTTCCACGCAATCGGGTCACAACCCCGCCGAGTATACTTTGTTGTGCTTCGGCGGCGCCGGCGGCCAGCATGCCTGTGCATTGGCGTCGATGCTTAACATGAAGCGCATCCTCGTTCCGTATGATGCGGGACTGCTGAGCGCTTACGGCATTGGGCACGCAAAGACCGAAAAGTTTAAAGAGAAGCTGTTGTTGATGCCGCTCGATGCAGCGGTGAAACAGTCGCCGTCGTTAGCCGATCAACTCTTCGAAGAGGGAAAAAAGGAACTCGTTGCGGATGGGATCGCCGAAAAATTGGTTTACGTCGAAAAGCGCGCGGCCTTTTTGAGATTCAAGGGGCAGGAAAATACGATCGAAGTCGATCTTACCCAGACCGGATTCACCGGCACGTCGATCTTGCAATCATTCAGAATTCATTACGAACGGATCTTCTCTCACTGGCTCGATCACCCGGTTGAAGTCGAATCTCTTCGCGTTACAACAGCTGTGAAAGACGGCAGTTTAAAAAAGAGAGAAGTTGATGTAAAGAATTACAAACCCAATTCGAAAAGGGATAACATTTTCATTTGGGAAGACTTGAATGCAGGTGCAAGCATCGACGGGCCGGCGTTGATCGTGAGTAAGAATTCGACTACGGTGGTGGATGCGGGTTGGAGGTTTTATTTAGATGGAAATAATAATGGAATTATAACAGAAATGCATCTCTCACGGATCACACAGATCAAAGTTCCTATCCGTGCGATCCGTGAGAGACAAAACATAGAAGCTAATCTGGAGCTCTTCACCAATCGCTTTACCTCCGTTGCCTATGAAATGGGCGCCATGCTTCAGCGCACATCTTTCTCGATCAACGTAAAGGAACGTCTCGACTTCTCATGCGCTGTGCTCGATCGCGACGGATATCTCGTAGTGAACGCTCCGCACATTCCCGTTCACCTCGGCAGTCTCGGAGTTTGTGTGCGAGAGGTCGCCCAGGCGATCGATATTCGCAAGGGAGATGTTGTGATCACCAACCATCCCGCCTACGGAGGATCGCACCTCCCCGACGTAACATTGATCAAAGGAGTCTTTGTCGATAACAAGCTGGTTGCCTACGTAGCCAACCGCGCACACCATGCGGAGATCGGGGGAAGGAAACCCGGTTCCATGCCTGCGGACGCTACCACGCTCGAAGAAGAAGGCGTTGTGATCAGTCCCACGTACCTGGTCAGGAACAACGTCGCCATGTGGGATAACATCGCGCACTTGTTTCAGACGTCAGCCTGGCCCACGCGACTGTGGGACGAGAACCGCGCCGACCTTAACGGAGCCCTCGCCTCGGTGAACTACGGCGAACAGGCATTGATAAGTTTGTGTGAGCGCTTCGGAACCGGGAAAGTCCATGAGTACACGTTGAATATCCGCAGACATGCTGCCGGATTATTCGCGGAAAAACTTAAAACACTCGCCCTCACGAAAGCAAAGGCTGTCGAATATCTCGACGACGGATCGCCGTTACGTGTCGCCATTTCGAAACAGAAGGGCAGGCTGGTCATCGACTTCACCGGGTCTTCGTCCGTTCATCCCGGCAATCTCAATGCAACGAAAGCGATCGTCCAAAGCGTGGTGTTGTATGTCATTCGTCTCCTGGTAAACCGCGACATCCCGATGAACGAAGGACTGATGGATTTCGTGAAGATCATTCTGCCGCAAGGCCTTTTGAATCCCGACTTCAGTGTGAAACATCCGCCGGCTGTCGTTGGCGGCAACACGGAAGTAAGTCAGCGTTTGACCGACACGCTTCTGAAAGCGTTGAACATGGCCGCCTGCAGCCAGGGAACCATGAACAACTTCCTGTTTGGCAATGAGCACTTCGGATATTATGAAACGATCTGTGGCGGCACCGGAGCCGGCAAGGGCTTCGAAGGAACCAGCGCGGTACATCAGCACATGACGAACACCAGGATCTCGGATCCGGAACTATTGGAGTGGCGGTTTCCCATACGCCTCGCAAGGTTTGAGGTGAGAAAAAATTCGGGTGGAAAAGGAAAATGGAAAGGTGGCGATGGGGTGATCCGCGAGTTCGTTTTCACGGAGCCGCTGGAGATCAATATTCTCTCTCAACATCGTACTGAAGCGCCATACGGGTTGAACGGCGGCCAACCGGGAAAAACCGGCAGGCAGTTCATCATAAAAACAAACGGTAAAAAGATCGTTCTTGGCGGAATGGATAGCGCCTCAGTGGAGATGAATGACAGGTTGATAATCGAAACGCCTGGCGGCGGAGGCTTTGGATAATGTGCGAAGTCCTATGTGCGAAGTGCGATGATCGAGGCACACAGCACCCACGTCGCACCCCGCACATTTAATTATTCTTTTTCTTCTTCAACAAATTATTCACCTTGTTCTTAAGCTGCTCGACTTCCTTAGTGCCTGTACTATCCTTCTTCGTTGAGTCACCCTTGAGCACTTTGTTGAGTATGTCCTTAGGATCTGTTCCTTTCACAGCTTCTTGTACGGCCTCCTGGGCCTTTTGCTGAGCGGCCTCTTTCACTTCTTCTTTCACCGCTTCGGTGGTCTGCTTCACTTCTTCTTTGATCGCATCCTTTACCTGCTGTTTTTGTTCCGTCATCACAAGTTGGGGTTTGGGATCAGCATACGTTCCACCGACGCCGATCGTGACGGGGATGTCTTTCGATACGTTTGTTCCACCCGTGATCTGGTTGGCATAACCCTGCAGCGCCGTTCCGATTTTCCCGGCAGGCACGTTCATCTTCAATGTATAATCGATCGTTCCGTCCAGGCCCGTACTTCCGGCAACATTGGTCGCGTAGCTTCCGAATTTTACAGCGAAGGGCTTCACGGTCAGGCGGCCGTTGTCGATCGACGCCGACATGAGTACGTCTTTCAAAGTAACATTGTCCGTATCGCTGAGCTTCGTAAGAGACGTTACACCCGAGATGAGCTTTGATTGCGTCAGCGATGCCTGCGCGATCTTCACCAACCCCGCTCCGTTCACGGTGCCCATTTTAGGCAACATGTCCTTACCCAGCTCACCGTTGATCTTGAAGTCAGTGCTGAAGTTTCCGGTCATGAGTCCGGCCACGGGAGCATAGGTTTTAACCACAGAGAACGAATGTGCCGCTTCTTTGATCGACAGGTCTTCGATCTTCAGTGCCAGATCATATCCAGGATGGTCGATGTCTTTCGTGTTATATGTTCCGTTCACCACAAAAGCGCCGCCGAGCAGATTGAACTTTAGTCCGCTCAGGTTGGCGATACCGCCTTTCAGAATGATGTCGCCGGAAGCGTTGGTCATGGTGTAATCCATCATCTTCACGGTTTTTACATTCGAACGCAAAACGAAATCGATGTTCTGGGGTATCGGGATGACGCCATACGTCGAATCCTCCGGTGTTGCTGCCTCTTCGCTGCCGGACATGAATTCATTGAGGTCGAGAAGCGTCGAGCGGAAGTCGACGTTACCTTTTATTGTTTCGTTGTTGCCAAACAAATAACCGATATAGTTGCTGATGGCGCCTGTGACAGAGAAATCACTTTTGCCTATCGTACCGGAGGTATTCTTCAACTCGATCTTCTTCGGGTCGAATGCCATCTCGGCCTGTGCAACGCCCACATCGGGCATGTCTTTCATCGTAAGCTTAAAGGCGGTCATCGAAGCCGACCCGCTTGTGGGAAGGCGGTCATATCGCTCTGCATTGAGATCCGACATCTTGCCCTTTGTGTGGATATCGGCTTTCACTTTCCCTGCTACCGTCATTCCTTCGAGCGGGAATATCTTCGTCATCTTTTCGAGATCAACGCCGCCTTTCGCATTGACATCCCAGGTATAGTCGTCGAGGTTAACGACCCTCATGTTTGCGTCGAATCGCTCGCCTTCCAGCATCATTGAGAAGGTGGGCACGTCGATCACCGTTTCAGCCATCTTGCCAGTCGTGTTCTTTACCGTGGCCGACATCTTCAGGTCCTCGAGCGGCGCCGGGAACTCTGCCGATTTAACAAAGCCATCGGCAAGGCCCATCGTAACATCTATCGCGGGTACCAGTTTCCTGATACTGTCGTACACGCCGTTGGCCTTTGCATCTACCGAGAATGTTCCACGCATCTCCAAGCCTTCCATGGGGAACATCTTGCTGAGCTCGGCAAGGTTTAGTTTGGCTGCAACCTGCGCATCCATCTTGTAATCCTTTAGATTCTCGATGCGCATTTTTGCGTCGACAGGGTTCGTTCCTAAATCGAGATGCAGTTTCTTAAGATCAACTACGGTGTTCTCGATCACGCCGGTGGTGTTGTCGACGTGCAGATCCATATTGATATTGTTGACTGCTGTCGGCAGGTCGGGATATTTGAACATGGCATCGGTCACCAGCAATGCCAGGTTGAACGCCGGCATCTGTGTGTCGCTGTACGTTCCTTTCACGGCTCCGCTGAATGCGAGCTCGCCGTCGGTCTTTATGTTGGAAAAATCTTTCGTGTACATCCCCGGTACGACCGAAAGCAGGCTCTTGAAGGAGTTCTCGGGACTCTTGAACGTGATGTCCATGCCGTAATCCTTCTCGTTCATCTTGAACCATCCGTCGAAGTTCATGCCGAAATCATTGACCTTCGCTGAGTTCTCTTTGAACGTGTACTTGGTGAAATCCTCGCTGATAGAAACAACTGCGTCGATCTCCACATGCTTGTTGCTGAGATATTCCACGCCGTCGTATGATGTCGTTACGCTGTCGGCGACTGTCTGTGTCCTGAGGTCGAATACATCCTGAGTGAAATCACCATTGCCGCTGTGGTTCAAGCCACGGATATCGAGAAGATAAGGCAGCGACTTGTCGTCATAAACAACGTGACCGTTCACGATCTCCCAGTGGTCGATGCCAAAGGAGAACTTGCTGGTATCGGGAGCCGTCTGCACGGTATCGGCTGAGGGATACGTGATATCATAATTAGCCCGGCCGTCTTTCAGCACCTTGATGGTGATCTGCGGATCGACGAGCGAGATACCTTTCACCCGCAGCTGATCGCCGAACAGGATGTCTTTCAGGTTCACCTCAACATCGAGCTCCTGCATGACAAAAAGGGGCACTTGTTCGAACGGCGCACGGTTGAACACACCAAGCTCTTTGATCTGTACAGTTACATTCGGGAAATTCTTGAATATGCTAAGGCTGAAATTGTCGACGTCGAACACCACGTCGGCGTTCACGGTCTCGGCAATCTTTTTATCGAGCGCAGCCTTGATGTCGTCCTTAAATACGATGGGTATAATGATTCCTGCCGCAACCAGCAGCAACAGTACCACACCAAACACGATCAGGATCCTCTTTACGATCTTCATACAGGTCAATTAGAGCTTAAAATTACGAATTCCCAGCCGAAGGCAGGCCAGTTAACAAAACGGTCGCCCTTCGGATATTGTGCGGGCCGATCCAGAAAAAACGCGTTTTCCTAAAGAAACCAGCGTAATATGAACCCCAACACTTTCCGCTTGAACGAAGTATAAGGTGGATAAAACAGGTAAGCGTTCGAATATCCCGATTTCTGTCGTACGATGGGTTTTTCGTTTGTAAACGCCAGGAACCCGGCATGTCCGTGCGCTTTCCCGATACCGCTGTTGTTAACCCCGCCGAACGGCAAATTCGGGTGAATAAACTGAAGCACGCAGTCATTGATACAAACACCGCCCGCCGACGTTTCCTTCAACACCTTTTCCCGGAATTTCCGGTCGTGGGAGAAGATGTATAGCGACAATGGTTTCGGCTTCGAATTGATCAATGGTATCGCGGCGGTCTTTGTGTCCATACCGATAACAGGCAGCACAGGACCAAAGATCTCCTCCTCCATGACCAGCATGTCATCGGTGACATTGGTAAGTATCGTTGGCGGAAAGAATTTTTCTGACTCCCTGAATTCACCCGTCAGTGCCGGCGTAGCTCCTTTGTTGATCGCGTCCTTCACCATGTTGCTTAACCTGGCGAAATGCCGGAGGTTGATGATCCTCCCGTAGTCTTCTGCCCTGCCGAACAGCTCCGAAACACTTTCTTTCAGTAAGGCCATAAACTTCTCTTTCACGGAATTGTCGACCAGGATGTAATCGGGCGCTATGCAGGTTTGTCCGTTGTTCAGGAATTTTCCGAAAGCTATACGTTTCGCTGCGTCTTTCAGATCGGCCGAAGCATCGACGATCGCCGGAGACTTGCCGCCAAGCTCCAACGTTACTGAAGCCAGTCGATCTGCGGCAGCGTGCATGATGATCTTGCCAACGGCCGGACTTCCGGTAAAGAAGATGTGATCGAACGGAAGCTCGAGCAATGCGGAAGCGGTGGTGGCATCGCCTTCAACCACCGTTACAATATCTTCCTCGAAAACTTCGCTTACGAGTTTTTTTATAAATGCAGATGTGTTGGGTGTGAGCTCCGATGGCTTGACGAGAGCCGTGTTCCCCGCCGCAATACATGATACCAACGGCCCGATACAGAGATTGAATGGATAGTTCCACGGGGCAATGATCAAACAGGCGCCTTTCGGTTCATAGCGAACCTCGGAACGCGTACCAATGAACGTCAGTGGCGCGTCGATCTTTGTGGGACGCGTCCATCGCTGCAGGTTCTCGATCGCATGATTGATCTCCGCAAGCACGGGGAAGAGCTCGGAAGTCGACACTTCCATCGCTGGTTTACCGAGATCGGCAAAGACAGCCTGCTCGAGCGCGGACTGGTTACTTCGAAGCCATTCATCAAGCTTCTCCAGGCGGCTCGCACGCACGGCGATCTCTTCGGAGCGAAGCAGCTGACTGCGGTCCTTCAGCTTCCTGAATGCCGGTCCGAAGTCGGTGGTGGTTTGCTTTTCGAGTGTGTTCGCCATAGGCCCTGCTACGAAAGATACCAAATTGGCCTCAATTCAGGCGTATTACAGAATGCTATGCCCATTTGCCCTAATGTTACCTGTATGTTATCTTTATATTACCAATGTTAACAGGGATGAAGCGAGTGATACTCATGGTGGTTTGTTTGTCAGCGGCGCTGGTGTGCCGGGCGCAAACAACCGTACTTAAGAAGGTGTGGGCAACGTCAACGTCGGGCGAAGGACTTCAGCGTGTCGAAACCAGAGTGGGTAAGTTGGTAAGCCAACTCGAGAAACGTCATTACCGGAATGATGTCAGGAAGCTGCACGCTTTGTTCACGAAGACCCATAACAGATTCCTCCACAGCTATGTTCAGTACACCGGCATCGATCAACTGGCGAAGGGCCGTTACGACTGCCTGACAGCTACTTCTCTTTTTGCCGATATCCTGACGAGGTCCGGCTTCTCTTACAACATCATTGAAACAAACTATCACATCTTCATCGTGGTGAATACCAAAGATGGCGACGTTGTTCTCGAGACAACGGATCGCCTGGGTGGATTCGTTAATGATGAAAAGAAAAAGGATGGAATGATAGCCGAATACAAGAAGAACATATTAGCCTCCGCCACTCCTTCACATCATCAATACAGCTTCAGTTTATACCAACCGGTGAGTACCGATCAGCTTGCAGGCCTGCTTTATTTCAACCAGGCGGTGAATGCTTTCAATGCCGGTAAATGGGAGGAGTGCTCCGAAAAACTTTCAGCGGCGACGCTGACTACTAACTCTCCGCGTATCGCCGACCTTACTGCGATGCTTCGTCAGCAAGCTGATAATAAGTAAAAGTTAATTCTCGAGGATCCTGACCTGAACCCTGCGATTCATCTTGTGGGCTTCTTCTGTGTCGGCGCGCGATAGCGGCTGTGTACCGCCGAAAGCTTTCGTCTTCACTTTATTTTTCGTGACACCTTTCGATACGAGATACTCTTTCACAGCATCGACGCGTTCCTGGGACAGTCTCATGTTCTGCTTAGCGTCACCTTTGACATCGGTGTGGCCTTCGAGCTGTATGATCATCTTAGGATAGGTCTGGAGCATCTTTACGACCTGGTCGAGCTCTTCGAACGAAGCGGATTCGATCTTGGCCTTACCAAGCTGGAAGATCAGGTTATCGAGGTTCAATACTTTACCAACCGTGTGCGTGGTCTCCGCAGCCTTCGAAGCAGTGGTAGGGAGTCCGAGCTCGACATCTTTTACTACCAGTCGTTCCTTCGCTTCGGCGGGGTCGAGCATATACTTGGCGGGAGCAAATCCCGGGGCCTCTACCATGATCTCGTAACGCTCGTTATCGAATAACGGGAACCTGTACGACGATCCCGTGAGCAATCCCACTTTGTTGCCGTATGGAAGGCTCTGGTACGAAATAGTTGCCGATACGGCTTCCTTCGTTGTGCCGTTGAGGATCTTTCCTTCGGCATAGATCAATGTGTCGGCCGAGTTCTGGGCGAATGAACAGCTAACTATCAGGCAGAAAAAAAATACGGTCGCGATGCTTTTCATCTCGATTACATGGTGAGGATAGTGAATTCAACACGCCTGTTCTTCTGGCGTCCTTCTTTGGTGTCGTTGGTAGCGGCGGGGCGGCTTTCACCGTAGGAGGTAGTAGTGATGCGTTCCTTCGCGATACCTTTTTGCACCAGGTAGTCGGTGACTTTCTGTGCCCGGTTCTTAGACAATATAATGTTATGCGCGTCTGTACCTGTATTGTCGGCATGGCCTGAAATCTCGACTTTGATGGAAGTCTGTTCTTCGAGCAATTCTACAACACGGTTAAGCTCGGGGAATGATTCAGATTTCAGAACGAATTTATCGATGTCGAAGAAGATGTTGTTGAGCGGGATGGTGACCTTAGGTTCGATCCTCGCCACTTCGATCGGTGCGATGCTCATGTCCTGGTGGGCGACCTGTCCGTCTGACTTGAAGTTTCTCAGGTCGAGATTCTGATTGACCGAGATATGTCCATCTGCTTCGGCACGAACACCATATAGCTCGCCACCGGGAAGCCTGATCTCATACTCGCCGGTCACAGGGTTGGATTGGGCGATACCCATTTCCTTTCCGTCGGAGAGGCGTTCATAAATGATCTTAGCGCCAATGGGCTGACCGGTCTTAGCATCGATCAGTTTTCCTTTCACGATCACGTAAGGCAGCGGGCTGTTGTAGAACGGCAGCCTGGCGCGATAGATATCTGTGTTGTCGGCAACGCCACGTGAGTAATAAGCATATTCACTGGTCGAGGGAATGTTGAAGAACAGGTCTTCGCCTTTCGAGTTAATATCGGAACCCATGTTCTTTGGCTCGCTCCAGTTGGTGTAAGTATCGTCGAGACGCTTGGTCATGTACACGTCGCTGCCGCCGTAACCGCTGTACCCGTTCGACGAGAAGTACATTGTTTGATCGTCGGATGCGAGGAACGGCGCTGTCTCATCGCCGGCTGTGTTCAACATGTCGCCCAGGTTCTTCGGTTCGGTCCACACACTGTCGTCGGCCATGAAGCTCACGTACAGGTCGCGGCCGCCGCGGGAATCTTCGCGTTCCACCGACATGATGAGCGCCTTCCTGTTGTTCGTCAGGAAGTAGTTGGCTTTCTCGTTGAAGTTGTAATCGTTGGTGATGTTGAGGGCTTTGGGCTTCGTCCAGTTGCCGTTCACATTGTTACTGACCGACACACCGGCAAGCATCTTACCGTTGTCGAGATACTTGTTACCCAAAATAAGTATCACGGTTTTGCCATCGGGCGTAGGTGAAGTGATGGCGTTGATGAAATTGGGATGTTCGTTGTTGAACTGCGGGCCCATGTTCTTGGCAAGCGACCATTTTCCGTCGGCGCCGAGTTCCGAATACCAAATGTCCTCCTTATCGTTCACACCACCGACGTTCTCGGGATGGTTCTGACGGCTGAAGTAAAGGGTCTTTCCGTCGGGCGAAAGCATGGGGTTCATTTCGCTTACATCGCTGTTCACGCTGGCGTCGAGCTTTTCGACAACAATACCGCTCGCGAGGAGCTCAGGCCTGATGATATCTGCAATGATCGGGTAATGAGAGTCGGTGATTGCCACCGCGTCGATAGAAAAGTACTCGGGAAGGGCTCCGCCGTCGAATTCGAGCTTCACGGCTGCCACTTTGTAGGTGGTTTTCTCAACGAAAACGTTCAGCATCCGGCCCTGCAACGGCACTGCTACGGGATTGAGTGTACGGGCAACGTGCTCGGTGCCGGCTTCGTCGTACAATAGCACGCGGTAAAGACCGCTGGGGTTATAAGATTCGGCTATCGCTATCTGCTGGACCTGTATGGGATGATCGTAGCCAAGTTTGATGAATTCCTTCTGTTTGGGGCGGTCGGGTGTCCATGCATTGGGGTTCTGGCCTCCCGCGGGAAGCACATTGGGCTTGCCCAGTATTTGCTCTGCCGAATATTGAACCGGTGTCAGTTCGCTTGAAAACTCTAACACTTTTGAGGCCCATTGAACCTCCTGTGCGAAGGCTGTTGATTCAAGAAGTAAAGCGAAGAGAGTTAGGAGTAGGTATCGCCTCATGCACAACTATACTTTAGGGGTTAAACATAGCTAAAATTTTTAAAAATGCGGAACAATAGTACATCTGGATGGGGGACGTCCAGGGCCCTGTTTGGCCAGGAACTCGTTCTTTGTCAGTTAACTTTAGTTAAGCGATGTACGCTGGAAGAGGAGGAAACCTACATGTAGCAGAGCGCCAAACTGGTTCCCGCGGTCATTGTAGTAGTTCGCACTGAGGCTTATCGGACCAACCGATGAATGCAGGACCAGGCCGGCCGTGGCGGCCAGGTAGAACCTCTCGATATCCTGGCTCAGGGTAGGTCGTTGGTCATCCTGCTGAATAATGCGCTCGAAGGGCTTGAACACGTACCCCTCCAATCTGAAATCGAGATTCTTCTTGATTGAAAAAATGTTTCGCCATCCACCCGCCACGTAGTTGAAGGCCCTGAAGTTTTCGAGCAATAAAGTCGGGCTGTCCTGCATTGGATTGAATGCCGACGCATTGATGATCGTACCCTGGTAATTACTGAAGAACGGTTGGTTGGAGATCACTCCTTCCACGAAATAACCCGAGCTGTAAAAACCTTTCTTGAAATATTGTTCCATCGACACCTTACCGCGAACCCACGCCCGGTGTTCCGACTCTTCGGTTTCGATAGCCGATGTGTTGCCGGGGGTAAAAGTCTCCCGCACAGTAAACCAGTCGAACGAAAACTGGTATTTGCGCCCTTGCGAAGCATACTGCTTCCGGTTCAAATTGTTAGTTGACAAAGAGAACCCATTGCGATATCCGGCGATACGAAGCTCATCAAGTGTGTCGGAGGAGACTAACACATCGGAGTCTATGTATCGATCGAGGTTGTTTACGTAATAAGTATAGGCCGATAATTTGAACCCGGTACCGATCGGAATTCCCACAGCCAAACCGACTTTACGGTCGATCCTGTTAAGAACCGTAGGCGGAAAGTTATCGAGCACGACGTCTTTGCCTTCGAGGAAATCCCAGTTATTGAATGTTGCTTCGGGTTCGAGATGAAATCTTCCAAAGCCCGGTAAATCCATGCGCGCCTTTATCTGTGCCGATTTATAGAAATTACCGGCATAGAAGTTCGTCATGATGTGCGTCAATGCGCGGTCGAAGTAGTAATAATTGACACCGAGGTACATCGTGCTGATGTTCCTTGTCGATATCACTCCGCCGAAGTCGATCTGGAAATCGTTCTGTGGACGTTTGCTCAGCTTGAAACTAAACTTATCGGTGGTCGGATCGAACAGAAAGCTCGGATAGACATTCTGAAAATAATCGTCGGATACCAGTTTGAAGTATCCCTGCTTGACATCGCGGAAATACAAAGGACGACGCCCGTTCCTGAAGAACTTGTTGATGTAGATCTGCTGTCGCGAGTTGAATCCCTCGTATGTGATCTGTTCAACCTGTATTGCAGTGGTCTTGTTGTTGAACTTGTTGCGTGCATCGGCAACCTTTTCGCAAGTGCGAAGGGCGGCAGGATCGATCTTCCTTTTGATCTCATCCATTTGTCTCATGGTTTGAGCATAACCGCTGTCAATCATGCTCCTCACCCTTGCAAAATCAAAAGAAGACAATCCTTTGAGATTGGGCTGAATGTATACGCCTGTCGCCGGTATCTTCGAAGGATCGGACTTGTCGAGCAACATATACAACAACGACTTCGATATCAGTTGTTCATCTTCGCCATACGGATACTCATCATATACTTTCGACGACACGTTGCTTCCGATGATCACATCGGGATTGAAATCTTTCTGTACCACGTCGACCGGAAAGTTGTTGTAGACACCTCCGTCGAACAAGTACTTGTTGTCGACCTTGATCGGTTTGTAAAAGAACGGAACGGTTTGCGTTGCCCGGAGCGCATCGCTCAAGCTTCCGGATTTAAGAACAACTTCCGTCTGCGTAAAGATGTCGGCAGCGACAACGCGCAACGGGATGAACAAGCTGTCGAAGTTGCCTCGTGCTATCGCCGAAGGCTGGGCCATGACTTCCGCAAGAGCAAAGTTGAGGGACAAGTCGTTGGCTATACTTGAGTTGAGATTGAAATTGAATGTTGAATCGAGAGAGAGGTTGATCTTGAGCACCGAGGGGTTATCGTCGGGGCGGTTGTAGTAGTAATTGTATCCCTGCTCGAGCCGACCGGTCACCCAACCGATGAATTCTTTCGACAGCATGATCTCTTCGATCTGCTGAGGACTCATCCCTGCGGCATAACATCCTGCTACGATCCCGCCCATGGAAGTGCCCGCGATGTAGTCGATCGGGATCTCGTTTTCCTCCAGGGCTTTCAGAACTCCGACGTGGGCGATCCCCTTGGCCGCACCTCCGCTGAGCACCAACCCGACTTTTTGGGCAAATGCAGAAAATGCCGTTAGGAGGCAAACCATAAAGAGGACCGTCTTGACCATTTCTCACGGAACGAATATTTCTCACGGAAAACACGGACAGCACGGAAAATGCAAGAGCCTTTTTAAAGTCTTGCGGAACCATGCAGAAAGCCTTGTCGAGCCTTCCGTGTTTTCCGTGAGAGATTAACGTTGATCCTTTGAGGTCTTAATTCGTCACCGCTGCAATTTCAGCAGGTTCCACGGGAAAAGGAATAGCGTCCAGGCGCTTTATTAGGGTTTCCTTGACGATATCGAATGCGGGACGGTCAGCATCCCCGATTGGCTGAGCAGCGGGCAGTTGCACTTTAAGGGCATCTACCTGGACACCATTCTTCCAAAAACGGTAGCAAAGGTGAGGTCCGTTGGCAAGACCGGTGCTACCTACATAGCCGATGGTCTGACCCTGGTGTACCCGGGCACCCGCCCTGACGCCGTTGCCGATCTTTGACATGTGAAGGTACTGGGTGGTGTAGGTGGCGTTGTGACGGATCTTGACATAGTTGCCGTTGCCTCCTCTATACTGTGCTTCGAGCACGATACCGTCGCCTGCAGAGCGGATGGGCGTGCCGGTCGGCGCAGCGAAGTCCGTACCCTTGTGTGCCCTGAAGACTTTCGCAACGGGGTGGAAACGATTGGGATTGAAGCGCGAGCTGATCCGTGTGAACTCGATAGGATACTTCAACAGCGCCTTTCTCAGGCTGTTGCCTTTCTCGTCGAAGTAGTCCGTGCTTTCGTTCTGCTCGAAAGGGAAAGCATAATACGGGCTGCCGAAATGTTCGAAGTAAACTCCCTTGATCTCTTCAATGCCAACGGGCTTTCCTTCAACCTGACGTTCTGTATAAATGAGCTTGAACTTGTCGCCTTTCTGGAGACGTTGAAAGTCGACCTGCCATGCAAAAATATCGACGAATCCGTTCGTGAGCTCGTGAGAGATATTCATCGACTCGATGGTCTCCGAGAGATTGGATTTGATCTCTGCAGCGATAGATCTTTCAACGGTAGCTGTTTCGCGGCTGCACGTTTCTACAATAAGAGTATCCGAGAAGTGAAACACGACATAGTCAACCGGGTTGGCTTCGTAGACGAGGGCGCGTGCGGTTTTGACGGAGTCGGTATCAGTGATGAGTGTATATTTCCTGTGGGCAGCTACTTTTCTGAAATCGAATACATTCCGTGGGATCATGGCGAGAAGGCGCAAGGCTTTTCCGTCAACATGATATCCGTCGAGGAGGTCGGAGAAGCGCTGGTTGCGTTTTACTTCGGCGCTGACGATTTCAAGTCCGTCCACAACCATCCCGAATAGTCTTGTAGGCTGGGGCACGAATTGAGGGACCGACGTTGTGTCGACAGCTATGTCGTCATCAAACGATGTGTACTGCGAGACATTGTCGAAAACGATGAGCACACCGAAGATTACAAGCAATGAACCAAGGATGATGAGAGACCTCCGAAAAAATTTCATAGTATACGAGGAGCGTTAAAAAATGCAGTCTCTCACGGAACACACGGAAAAAATGCAGACGTTATGAAAGTTGTGCCGAACCTTCCAGAAGGCTTACGGTAGAGCCTTCCGTGTTTCCCGTGCATTCCGTGAGAGAAAAAAACAGGCTACAATATAGCAACAAACTCGTTAACAACTGATTAGAATTTCATGAAAGCGGCTGATTGCAAGCCAGTTGGGTATCCGAATACCTAACCCTAGTTAAACAACTCTTTGTACTTCTTTTTTCCGGAATCCAAAAACCCGACAAACCCGTTGATGTCCCTGTCGTAAGCTCGCGGCCAGGCCAGCACACGCTCGTCGTCACCCAGGAGGATATAGAAAGGTTGCGCGTTGTTGTCGAGATTGGCGATCTGCAGGTCGGCGTTTTGTTTACCTATGGTCTTTTTCACCTTACCATCAACTTTGGAAGTATACCAGTCGGCTTCCGGAAGCTCCGTCTTGTCGTCGACATACAGGGCGACCACTATGAAATCGTTGTTGAAGCGCTGCAGCACTTGCGGGTCGCTCCATACTACGGCTTCCATCTCACGACAATTGGTACAACCGTGGCCGGTGAAGTCTATGAACAAGGGTTTGTGCTGTTCGCGCGCACAGGCAAGGGCTTGTTCATAGTCGAAATACCCGTTGATGCCGTGGGGCAGGTGAAGAAAGTCTGCATACTTCGCGGGGCCACAGGGAGAGTCTTCACCTTTCAGTGCAGCCAGGTTGAAATCGTGCGTATACATGGGCGGCAGATATCCTGCAAGAGCCTTGAGGGGTGCGCCCCAAAGGCCTGGTGTCAAATAAACGACGAACGTGAACGTCGCGAGGGCAAGCATTAGCCGGGGTACGGTAATTATTGTCGCAGCGGTGTCGCCTTTCAACGGAAGTTTACCGAGGAAGTAGATACCGAGCAGCGAGAAGGTCACGATCCACAATGCGATGTTGAGATCGCGATCGAGCAGTCCCCAGTGATAAGCCTGGTCGGCGATGCTGAAGAATTTCAAACAAAGGGCAAGCTCGAGAAATCCCAACGTGACTTTTACTGAGTTCAGCCATCCACCTGATTTCGGAAGTGCTTTGATGAGCTCGGGAAAGAATGCGAACAGGGTGAATGGTATTGCAAAAGCCAGCGAGTAAGAGAACATCGCGAGGATGGGTTTCATTACTTGTCCGCTCGCTGCCAGCACCAGCACGTTGCCGACGATCGGTATGGTACACGAAAACGAGACGAGCACCAGTGTTGCCGCCATGAAGAAGATACCGGTGAGTCCGCCTTTGTCGGCCTGCTGATCGGCTTTGTTCACAAGTTTATACGGAGCATTGATCTCGAACAGTCCGAAGAACGACAGTGCGAACACGATAAAGATCGCGAACACGAAAAGATTCGGAGCCCAGTGTGTCGACAGGGCATTGAGTCCATCGCTGCCTAACGAAAACGCGACGAGTGTTCCGGCCAGCGTGTAAATGACGATGATCGATAGTCCGAAGATGATCGCCTTCCTGATCCCTGCGCGACGCGACTGGCCCTCACGAAGAAAGAACGTGACGGTCATGGGTATCATCGGGAACACGCACGGTGTGATGAGTGAAGTGAGTCCGAGCACGAATGCCAGTACGAGGAAGCCTATAAACGATTCGTTGTCGATCATGGGAGTTCCATCGAGGATTGTTTTGTCGAGACGCGGACCTTCGAAACCTTTGAACACACTTTTCGGCTCCTCGACAACCGGATCGGTTTGCTGTGTGTCCGGGTTTGTAACAATGGCATCGCCGCCGACTTTAAAACCCGTTATGGCGAAGTCACCGTCAAACAAAACACAACTGCCTTCAGAACACACCTGTCCTTTGTATTCGCCGCCGAGCTTAACGGAAGGTGAAAGTATTTTTATCGTTTGTCTGAACTCACCTGTCTTCTCAAAGATGTTGACGTCACAATCAAAAAAGACGTCGTGTTTTTTGTGGTGGTCGATTGCTTTCAGAGTGCCGACCAGTTCGAAGCCGGAGTTTTTTGATACTGTAATGGAGATAGGGATAGGTCCGCAATCTTCGTCGAATTCATTCGTGTACATATACCACCCTTCATCAATAGTAGCCTTGAAGATCACGTCGACCTCGTCGCCCACTTTCAGATCTTTCTTCGATATGGATGCGGTTATCTTAGCGGGCTCCAGGACTTGCCCAGCCGACACGAATGTTGTTAGCGAAAGCAGGACGGCTACGAGGGATCTGAACATGGGCGCTAAGGTAGGGTATAGGGGCTTATGGTGCTTCGCACACATAGTGAGTTAGGATTTTTTTAACATTTTCAAATTGTTCAAGGTTCAAATATCACTGGGTTTATTCATCCCCGGAACCTGGAGATATCTCCCAGTGCGAGGATCGGTAAACTGAATGGTGACGGAACCTTGAACCTTGAACAATAACCGCAGGGTTACGAAGAGTAATGCTTATAAAACGCCACAATCGTCTCTATCCCTATAAAAAAGTTCTTAAGCCCATAACTCTCATTCGGAGAATGCAGCGCATCGCTATCTAGTCCAAACCCCATCAACACCGAATCAAGCCCAAGCTCTTTCTTGAACAACGAAACGATCGGAATACTTCCGCCGTCGCGGGTCGGGATGGGTCTCTTTCCCCACACTTCTTCGAAGGCCTTTTCCGCAGCCGCGTATGCTTTCGAATCTGTTGGCGTTACGGCAGGGTGACCACCGTGATGTGCCGTCACTTTTACTTTAACCGACTTAGGGGCATGCGAGAGAATATGTTTAGTGAACAACTCAGTGATCGCTTGATGATCCTGGTTTGGAACGAGTCGCATTGAAATTTTGGCGCTGGCCTTCGAAGGAAGAACCGTCTTGGCGCCTTCGCCGGCGTAGCCTCCCCAGATGCCATTGCAGTCGAGGGTCGGTCTTACACCGGTGCGCTCTAGTGTGGTGTAGCCTTTCTCTCCGGTGACTTCTTCGATGCCGAGCTCTTTTTTATATTCTTCGACATCGAACGGCGCGGAGTTCAATGCCTTACGTTCTGCGGTGGAGAGATCGACGACCTGGTCATAAAACCCTGGGATTGCTACATGTCCATTCTCATCGATCAGCTTGGCGATCATCTTCGCCAACTCGTTGATAGGATTAGCTACGGCGCCACCGTACACACCTGAGTGAAGGTCGCGGTTCGCGCCGGTCACTTCGACTTCCATGTAACTCAATCCACGAAGCCCGACGGTGATCGACGGCTGGTCGAGCGAGATCAGTGCGGTGTCGGAGATCAGTATTACATCGGCCTGTAGCTTATCGCGGTACTCTTTTACGAAGACGGGCAGGTTATCGGAACCGACTTCCTCTTCACCTTCGATCATGAACTTAACATTACACGTCAGCAGGTTATGCTTCGTCAGTATTTCGAAAGCCTTGATGTGCATGTACACCTGTCCTTTATCGTCGCAGGATCCACGCGCGTAGATCTTCCCATCACGTACCGTCGGTTCGAACGGAGGCGATACCCACAGGTCGAGCGGGTCGGGTGGTTGTACATCGTAGTGACCATAGACAAGGACCGTCGGCTTTTTCGGATCCACTTTCTTCTCACCGAAGACGATCGGATGACCTTTGGTTTCAACGAGGGACACGTCGGCGCCGAGTTCTTTCAGACGGTTGCGAACATATTCGGCAGCTTTACGAACGTCGCCCTTATGACGACTGTCGGCGCTTACGGAAGGTATCCTCAAAAGTGCGTATAGCTCTTCGAGAAATCTATCCTTATTGGTTTCGATGTATTGCTTGACCATGGCTTATCTGCTTTTTATTTTCAAATGCTATTTACTTACTATTTATTTCGAAATTACACCTATGAAGTACGGCAGGGTAAAAAATTTCATCGGCGGCGCATTTACCGAGATCAACAGCAGCCGGATCTTGACCATCATTTCGCCTGTCGACGGCGCTCCTTTGGCCGAGCTCCCGTGTTCTGGCGCAGATGAGGTCGCCAGGGCGACATCTGTCGCACAAACCGCTTTCTCTACGTGGTCTAAAACGCCTATCAAGGAACGTGTCCAGGTCTTCTTCAGGTATAAATTCCTTCTGGAGAAAAACATAGACGAGCTCGCCGCACTCGGCACGGAAGAAAACGGCAAGACCATCGGCGAATCGAAAGCCGAGATCGAAAAGTGTATCGAGCTCACGGAATTTGCGTGCTCGCTGCCTCAATTGGTTCAAGGGGAAACACTGGAAGTGAGCAAAGGTGTCGAGTGCAGATCGGAGCATGTTCCACTTGGGGTCGTCGCCAGCATCGTGCCGTTCAACTTCCCGACCATGGTGCCCAACTGGACAATCCCGAACGCACTCGCCCTCGGGAATTGCATGATTATCAAGCCTTCGGAGAAGGTGCCTTTGAGTCTCGGTCGCATCGCGATGTTGCTAAAGGAAGCAGGACTGCCGGATGGTGTCTTCAACATCGTCCATGGTGATCGCGAGGTGGTTGAAGCCATTTGCGATCAATCCGGTATCCAGGCTGTCTCTTTCGTTGGGTCGACACCCGTCGCGAAAGAAGTATACAAACGCGCTACGTCACAGCTGAAGAGATGTCTCGCACTGGGTGGCGCCAAAAATCATTTGTTGGTTTTACCCGACGCAAAGCCGGACATGACTGCGCAGAATATCACCGCCTCCATGAGCGGTTGTGCCGGACAGCGATGTATGGCCGCCTCGGCGATGGTCGCAGTCGGCAACGTCGATCATATCATCGAAAAGATATGTGAAGAGGCAAGGAAAATAGTACCCGGACAAAATCTCGGAGCTGTCATCAATAAAGCTTCGCAGCAACGTATCGAAAAATATGTAACAGAAGCTGAACAGAAAGGAGCGCGGATTCTCGTCGACGGCCGGAAAGTCGTTGTTAAAGGAAAAGAGAACGGCACATACGTAGGTCCTACCGTAATCGACTACGTCACGCCCGATATGGCTATCGCACAGGAGGAGATCTTCGGTCCGGTGATCAGCATCATGCGAACAAACACGCTCGACGAAGCATTGGCTATCGAGAACCGGAACATCTACGGCAATGCCGCTGCGGTGTTCACACAAAATGGAAGCCTTGCGAGACACGTCATCGACAAAGCCAGCGCAGGAATGATCGGCGTCAACGTAGGTGTGCCCGTTCCACGAGAGCCCTTCTCTTTCGGCGGATGGAATGAGAGTAAGTTCGGTGTGGGAGATATTACAGGAAAGAGCTCGATTGAGTTTTGGACGAAATTGAAAAAGACTACGGTGAAGTGGAATCCGGAGGCGGGAGTAAACTGGATGTCGTGAACCGTTCAAGGCCCAAGGTTCAAGGTTCAAAGTCACAGCTGGTTTCGATAGTCTGCGTGGCATGGAGACGTCCGAAATTGGAATAATCCTGGTATATAAACCTCATGATTTCTCCATGGTCAACGAGTGTCGAATCATCACGCTCTTTGAACTTTGAACCTTGAACCTTGAACAATTTCACAAAGACCTATGAGCACCGAATCTCAATCCATCCTCGAAGACAACTTAAATTACACCCTCTTCTCCTGGAGCGCCCAGAAAGGAATCAATCCCCTTGCGATTCAACGCGCCGAAGGCGTCTACATGTGGGATTACGATGGCAAACGATATCTCGATTTCTCATCAGGCCTCATGAATGTCAACATCGGTCACGGCAATCAGCGTGTTACGAATGCCGTTGTGAAGCAGATGCAGGAAGTCAGCTACGTAACTCCTTCGTGTGTGACAAAGGTGCGCGGCGAGCTCGGAAAAAAACTTGCAGCGATCTCGCCAGGTAATCTCAATAAAACACTCTTCACTGTTTGTGGCGCCAGCGCTATCGACAATGCAATTAAACTTGCGCGACTTTATACAGGCCGTCACAAGATCATCGCCCGATACCGTGCATTCCACGGAGCATCGTATGGCGCCATGACCGCCGGCGGCGACCCCCGTAAGCTTCCGCACGACAGTCAGCAGGTCCCCAACGTCATTCACGTCGAAGATCCGTACTGTTACCGTTGCCCTTGGGGACAACAGAAAGAAAGCTGTTCGAAACTTTGTGTCGATCACGTTCAACGCGTGATTGAATTCGAAGGGCCGGAAAACGTAGCTGCAATATTGATGGAAGGTGAAAGCGGATCGTCCGGCTGCATTAAATATCCCGAAGGTTATCTCAAAAGCATCCGGGCTCTATGCGACAAACACGGAATACTTCTCATTATGGACGAAGTCATGAGTGGCTTCGGAAGAACCGGTCAGTGGTTCGCCTGCCAGGTGCACGACGTGGTACCCGACATGATCGCCACCGCGAAAGGGATCACAGCCGGATATCTTCCCTTCGGTGCGCTGATCGTCAGCGACAACATCGCCAATCATTTCAACGACAAGGTGCTTTGGCTGGGACTGACCTATTCCGCGCATCCTGTGTCATGTGCCGCGGCTCTCGAAGTATTGAAGATCTACGAAGACGAACACCTCATCGAAAACGCCTCTGCCATGGGCAAGTATGTGGAGGAGCAAGTGGAGAAACTGAAAGACATCCACCCGAGTATTGGCGACTTCCGCAATACCGGTTTGCTCGGTTGTATTGAACTGGTAAAAGATCGCAAGACAAAAGAACCAATGGCGCCGTTCAATGCGAAAGCTTCGGAGATGATGGTGATGAATAAAGTGGCAGCGAAGCTTAAAGAGCTCGGAATGTATACGTTCGTAAGGTGGAACTATATTTTCATTGCACCTCCACTTTCAGTTACGAAAGCACAGATAGATGAAGGACTCAGGATGATCAGTGATGCACTGAAGATCGCCGACGAAGCCATACTTACATAAGTGCGGAGTGCGAGGTGCGATGTGCGGGGAGATCCTTCGAAGGTCTTTCGTCGCACATCGCACCCCGCACATTCCGAGTGAAAACGATTGCGGAAATCTAACATTCCGTGCTTGCCCGCTTCCACAAACGTTTCCGGTGGCAGATTCCGAGTAAACCAAAAGTTTTTTTGAAAAATCCCGTTTTCACAGAATAAGTTTCTGCGTGCTGTAGGTTAACTTTATAGTGATTTTCCCTCATAAAATTCAAAAAATTGGAAGACCAGCAGCAGAACGGACTATATCACCCCTCATTTGAGAAAGACTCTTGCGGAGTCGGTTTCATTGCCAACATAAAAGGACGGAAGTCGCACCAGATCGTTTCCAACGGACTGACGATGCTGGAACGTATGAGCCACCGCGGTGCATGCGGATGCGAACCTAACACCGGCGACGGCGCCGGCATCCTGATCCAGATCCCGCACGAATTCTTTTTCACGGAATGTCTTAAACAAAACTTCACACTTCCCGAGATCGGTCAGTACGGCGTGGGCCTCATCTTCTTTCCTGCCGACGTCAAGCTTCGCGAGGAATGCCGGACCGTGCTGAACCGCCAGATCAAGCGGATGAAGATGATACTACTCGGGTACCGGGTGGTTCCTACCATGAACAAAGACCTCGGCGAAACAGCGATGAAAGCCGAACCCGTCATGGAACAGGTGTTCATCAAACGCCCCGACACCATCGACGACCCGGACGAGTTCGAAAGAAAGCTTTTCGTGCTCCGCATGTTCAGCACACGACTTATTAAAGAGTCGGTGAACGGAGTCAACAACCAGTTCTATTTCTCTTCTCTTTCTTATAAGACGATCGCCTACAAGGGCATGCTTACTTCCCACCAGCTCCGTTGGTATTTCCCCGACCTGGAACATGAAGAAGTCGTGTCGGCCTTCGCTGTTATTCATTCGAGGTTTTCGACCAACACGTTCCCCTCGTGGAGGCTGGCGCAGCCGTTCCGGTATATCGCTCACAACGGCGAGATCAATACTGTTCAGGGCAACATCAACTGGCTAAAATCAAAGGAAGCATTCTTCGAATCGCCTTACTTCACACGCGAAGAGCTCAACATGGTGTTGCCGATATGCAACCCGATCCAGTCCGACTCGTCTAATCTCGACAACGTCATCGAGCTTCTTGTTCACTCAGGCCGTTCGCTTCCTCATGTAATGATGATGCTGATCCCCGAAGCCTGGGACGGCAACGAGAACATGAGTCGCGAAAAGAAAGATTTCTACGAATACCATGCAAACCTGATGGAGCCGTGGGACGGGCCCGCATCCATCACTTTTACCGACGGTAAGATCATCGGCGCCACGCTCGATCGCAATGGCCTCAGGCCTTCGCGCTTCGTTGTCACCAACGACGATCACGTGATCATGGCTTCCGAAGTCGGCGTCCTCGACATCGATCAGTCTAAAGTGATCTCCAAAGGCCGTCTTCAACCTGGCAAGATGTTCATTGTCGACATGGAGGCCGGTAAGATCATCAGCGACGATGACCTCAAGAAAAAGATCTGTTCTCAGAAGCCCTACGGCGACTGGCTTCGCGCCAATAAAGTAAGGCTGTCGGATCTTCCCGAGCCCGGCGGAAGTTTCCACAAGTACGACTCAAACACATTCCTGAAACGACAGGTGTCGTTTGGATATACCTCCGAAGACCTCCGTATCATCATCACGCAGATGTGCGAAACGGGTAAGGAAGCCCTGGGATCCATGGGCAGCGATACCCCTATTGCCGTCCTCTCGAAGCAAGCCCAGCATCTTTCAAGCTATTTCAAACAACTCTTCGCCCAGGTCACCAATCCTCCGATCGATTCGATCCGTGAACGATTGATCATGTCGCTCGCATCGCACGTCGGTGGTTCATTGAACCTTCTCGAAGAATCGCCGGAGCACTGTATCACACTCGAACTACCGACACCGATCGTCACCAACTCCGAGCTCGAGCGGATCAGGTACATAGACCACAGGCATCTTCAGACAAAGACCATCTACACTTATTTCAAGGCCGACGGGAAACCCGGCTCACTCGAAAACGGCTTGAACCGCGTATGCCAGTACGTCACCGACGCTGTCGAAGACGGGTTTACGATCATCATCCTGTCCGACCGCAGCTTCGACAGCGGGCACGCACAGATACCTTCGCTGCTCGCCGTCTCAGCTGTTCACCATCATTTGATCCGCACCGGCAGCCGCGGCAGAGTCGGTTTGCTTGTGGAGGCCGGCGACGTTTGGGAAACACATCACTTCGCAACGCTTCTCGGTTACGGGGCTTCGGGTGTCAATCCCTACCTCGTGTATCAGACCATACACGATATGAAGAAACGCAATCTCTTCAGCGAAGAGCTGACAGAAGAGAGAGCGGCGTATAATTATAAGAAAGCCGTTGGCGGCGAGCTGCTCAAGATCATGAGCAAAATGGGTATCAGTACCTTGCAGTCGTACCACGGCGCACAGATCTTCGAAGCGCTTGGTATCAGCAAGGAAGTTATCGACCTGTATTTCACGGGAACGGTATCCCGCATCGGAGGTCTGACCCTCGACGACATCGCGCGGGAGTCGCTTGCGAAGCACAGCCTGGCATTCCCGAAAACTTCCAACGCTTCGATCCGTCTCGAAGTGGGTGGCGTCTACCAATGGAAACAGAGAGGTGAAGCTCACCTCTTCAATCCACAGACCATACACCTCCTCCAGCAGTCGACCAAAGCGAACGACTACCAGCTTTTCAAAAAATATACAAGCCTCATCAACGAACAGAGCGAGAAGGCGATCACGCTGAGAAGTCTTCTTGACTTCAAGAAAGGCAACCCGATCCCGATCGATGAAGTGGAATCGAAGGAGAGCATCTTCAAACGATTTGCAACCGGCGCCATGTCGTTCGGTTCGATCTCCTACGAAGCGCACAAGACACTCGCTATCGCGATGAATCGCATCGGCGGCAAGAGCAACTGCGGCGAAGGCGGCGAAGACGAAATGCGTTTTGCACGCCTGCCGAACGGCGACTGGGAAAACTCAGCCATCAAACAAGTGGCGTCGGGACGCTTCGGAGTAACGAGCTACTACCTGACCAACGCGCAAGAGCTTCAGATCAAGATGGCCCAGGGTGCAAAGCCCGGCGAAGGCGGACAGTTGCCGGGCTACAAGGTCGACGACTGGATCGGGCGCGTTCGTCACTCGACACCCGGCGTTGGCTTGATCTCTCCCCCACCGCACCACGATATCTATTCCATTGAAGACCTCGCACAGCTCATATTCGATCTTAAGAATGCGAACCGCGACGCACGTATCAGCGTGAAGCTCGTTTCGGAAGCGGGTGTGGGTACGATCGCTTCCGGTGTAGCGAAAGCACACGCGGACGTGATCCTGATCTCGGGCCACGACGGCGGCACCGGCGCATCGCCGCTCAGCTCGATCCGACATGCCGGCTTACCATGGGAGCTCGGCCTCGCCGAAACTCACCAGACATTGGTACGCAACAAGCTTCGCGGACGGGTGGTGGTTCAAACAGATGGACAGATCCGCACGGGTCGCGACCTCGCCATCGCCGCATTGCTTGGCGCTGAAGAATGGGGCGTGGCTACGGCAGCCCTCGTTACTGCGGGATGTATCATGATGCGGAAGTGTCATTTGAATACTTGTCCTGTTGGTGTAGCTACACAGAATAAAGAACTCAGGGCGCTCTTCACGGGCAAGCCGGAATATGTTGTAAACCTGTTCACATTCCTTGCGGAAGAGCTCCGTGAGATCATGGCAGAGCTCGGCTTTCGTACCGTCAATGAAATGGTAGGTCAGGTCGACTTCCTTGAAGTGAAGGAGATGGAGGATCATTGGAAGTACAAGAATCTCGACCTGGGTCGTATCCTTTTCAAAGAACCCATGAGTCTCGATACGCCTTTGTACAAACAGGAAGAGCAGGATCACGGTATCGAAGCCGTGCTCGACAGGAAACTTATTAAAGTAGCGGAGACTGCATTGAGATCGGGGAAGGCCGTTCAATCGGAGTTCACGATCTCCAACCAGGACCGCGGGGTAGGCGCCATGCTCTCCAACGAAGTCTCGAAGATCTACAAAGGCGAAGGACTTCCTGCCGATACGATCCACTTCAAGTTTCAGGGAACAGCGGGTCAAAGCTTCGGAGCCTTTGCCGCGAAAGGTCTCACCTTCGAGCTGGAAGGCGACGCCAACGACTACTTCGGTAAAGGACTGTCGGGCGGAAAGCTCGTTCTCTATCCTGACCGGTCCATCACATACAATCCTTCGAAGAACATCATTGCAGGGAACGTAGCATTCTTCGGCGGCACTTCGGGCGAAGCATACATCCGCGGCATGGCAGGCGAACGTTTCGCAGTCCGCAACTCCGGCGTGACCGTGGTGGTGGAAGGCATCGGCGATCACGGCTGCGAATACATGACGGGTGGAAAGGTGATCATCCTCGGCGAGACCGGAAGGAACTTCGCGGCCGGAATGAGCGGCGGCGTTGCTTATGTTTGGGATGTGAACAAGACATTCGTCCGCAATTGCAATATGGAAATGGTATTGCTCGACACGATCGATGAAGAGGAACAGCGTATGCTCAAGCAGCTGATTAAAAATCACAAAGAGCTTACGAACAGCGACGTGGCCGCCCATGTCCTGAGCTATTGGGCAACAGCCTTCAAGCAATTCATCAAAGTGATGCCGGTCGACTACAAAGCAGTGCTCGACAAGACGAAAAAAGAAAAGAACGTACTATTAAACTGATTCCAGGTGGGAAAGCCAACAGGATTTTTAGAAGAGAACAGGGATCTTCCGAAGAAACGCGACGTCAACCAACGCGTGAAGGACTATTACGAAGTGGAAGGTGAGGTGAACGACGCGCTCACGAACAAGCAGGCGGCCCGCTGCATGGACTGCGGTACTCCTTTCTGCCATCACGGATGCCCGCTGGGTAACAACATCCCCGAGTTCAACGACGCTGTTTATCAGAACAACTGGAAACTTGCATACGAGATACTGATCTCCACCAACAACTTCCCCGAATTCACCGGACGTATCTGCCCGGCTCCTTGTGAAGCCTCGTGCGTGCTCGGCATTAACAAGCCGCCCGTTACCATCGAGTACATCGAGAAGTCGATCATAGAAAAAGCATTCAGCGACGGGTTTGTAACACCCCGGATACCTTTGGTCCGCACTGGAAAGAAAGTTGCCGTAGTTGGCTCGGGCCCGGCTGGCCTCGCGGCTGCTGCACAATTGAACTACGCCGGCCATTCGGTCACCGTCTTCGAACGCGCCGACGCCATCGGCGGTCTGCTTCGTTACGGCATTCCCGATTTCAAGCTCGACAAACGAGTACTCGACCGCAGACTTGAAGTGATGAAAGCCGAAGGTGTGAAGTTCGTCGTGAACACCAACGTCGGTGTGAGCTACAAAATGAAGAAGCTGAAAGATGAGTTCGATGCGATCGTCCTCACCGGCGGTTCCACCATTCCCCGCGATCTTCCCATACCCGGTCGCAATCTGAAAGGCGTTCATTTCGCGATGGATTTCCTGACCCAGCAAAATCAACGCGTCAGCGACAAAAAAATAACAGGCGGTGATATCTGGGCAACGGATAAACATGTCCTCGTGATCGGCGGCGGCGATACCGGCTCCGACTGCGTTGGAACATCCAATCGTCACATGGCGAAGTCTGTCACGCAGATCGAGATCATGCCCAAGCCTCCGAAAGACAGAACAGAGTCGATGCCCTGGCCCAACTGGCCGATGATCCTCCGCACGTCTTCGTCACACGAAGAAGGCTGCGAAAGGCAGTGGAGTATCGTAACGAAGGAATTCGTGAGCGACGACAAAGGAAATGTGAAGGGACTGAAGATCGTTGAAGTGGAATGGAAAGCAGTGAACGGCAAGATGCAGTTCTTTGAAGTTCCCGGAACGGAAAGAGATATCCCGTGCGACCTTGCATTACTCGCGATGGGCTTCGTTCATCCCCAGCACGAAGGAATTCTCAAGCAACTTGGTGTCGATCTCGACGATCGTGGCAACGTAAAAGCCAATAGCTACCAGACGTCTGTCGAAGGAGTCTTCGCAGCAGGCGACATGCGCCGCGGACAATCACTCGTGGTGTGGGCGATCAGCGAAGGCCGCGAGGCAGCACGTGCTGTCGACGAATACCTTTGCGGAGTGACTGCGCTGGAAGCGAAAGAAAAGGGGACGTTGCATTTAGTTTAGCAACTTCCACGAGATTGCCCGGACAAGCCGTGCAATGACATTTTCATAGAAGGGCTTGCCTGTCCGGACGTGCGCATGGCGTTCCACAGACGCCCTTACCCGACCCCATTTCGTCTACGCACGCTCAGTTTGATTCACCATGCTACAACGCTGTCATTACCCGCTTCATGCGGGTAACCCCGTGGAGAGCCAGGAGCACTATTCGTAGGCTACCTTCCTAAGCTCACGTCCCACACACGGACAAGTTTGTTCATTATCATTTCTTTCAGAACCAAGAAATCACCTAATCTGCTGATTTTCGTTTGGCCGACTATTTGACCCACCCCCTCAATGCCCAGCCTCCATACCCGCTCCTTTTTAAGACGAATCACAAAGGATTGGGAGATCTACCTCCTCCAATTCATCACCCTATCCGTCGCATTTGCCACCGCCATCATCATCGTCTCTTTTGTTGTGACTGAATTCAGTGTCAATGATCATTTCGACAAGAACATTGTCCGTGTTCTCAAAAAAAACGAGACCAAAGAATACGAAGGACGAAACAGGTTGAGTGATCGAATTAGTCCGGATTTTTATGCCACGCTTCGGGCTGATAAAAATTTCACTTCAGTCGGTCGTGTAAAATCACTAAACGGCACCCACGCGGTAGATCCCGGGTTTAAAAAATATTTCGATCAATCGATCACATTCAACGACGATACGATCCGGTCCCTGGGATACGACCCGCTTGACTTTGGCGTGTATGCTGTGCTTGCTGATCCGGGAAAACAAATAGAGCTTCCTGCCGATTCATCCTTCTCCTACATCCTCCAACCCGCAAATGAAATTCATTTCGGTCCGCGCGTTATTGGCGAAAGCACAGGCCACGGCGACATCTACTGTGTCCTTATTCTCACCTGTATCATGTCGCTGATCGTAGCGCTTGCAACGACCAACTTTGTCAACCTCTCATCACTCACACTCCCGGGTCGTTCCAAAGAGCTCGCGATCCGTAAAGTTGCCGGAGCACAACGGTCGCCATTGCTCGGCCTCCTTGC
The DNA here is from genome assembly GCA_035318625.1 of Cyclobacteriaceae bacterium. Taxonomy (GTDB): domain Bacteria; phylum Bacteroidota; class Bacteroidia; order Cytophagales; family Cyclobacteriaceae; genus ELB16-189. The sequence continues at coordinate 468,771 of DATHEL010000004.1, read as the reverse complement.
GAAAGAAAGTCTTTCCATCGCCTTCATCTCGCTCGTCATCGGTATTGTTATTCTAATGATCGGCGCCGGCCCCGCGAATAAATACCTGTCTGTCGATTTCGCCGAATGGATCGGCAACAACTCTCTGGCTGCATACATACTTCTCACAATATTGTTCCTCCTGGTGGCCGTATCGCCATTACTTCCCGCGTGGGCTTTCGTAAAGGCCAGTCCCGGCCGGCTGCTCGGCACCGATACGATCACATTTCCGCGGATGAAGAAAGTCATTACGGTGATCCAGCTCGGTGTCAGTATTTCACTCATCGTGGCAAGCATGGTAATCGACCGTCAGATCTCGCGGTCATTGATCAAGGAGCCGGGAAAGAATCATGACCAGGTGGTTTACATGGCCTATCCTCCGGGGCTTACCAAACAATATCTCAACAGACTGAAGAACGACTGGCCACGCGATAACCCCAATATCCTCGAGTTGACCGCCGTCTCACATACTCCTGATAATCTCACGAGCAGGCCTATTGGTGAAGATTACTACCGCCTTAACGTCGATTACGATTTCAAAAAGTTCTTCAGACTGGAAATGGCGCGCGGCCGTTGGTTCGGCGCCAACGACGAAAACTCGACGATCGTCAACGAGGCATTCGGAGGCACAGACAAAACTTCCATTGGAGTCATCAAGAACTTCGCGGGCACGTACAATCTTCCCGACAAGCCCGTTCGTATCACGGTCGACAAAGATGAATTCAACTTCGTGATGATACGCGTGCTCGAAGTCAACGTGAGGAATACGCTTAACGTCATCTCGCGCCACTTCGAAGAAATTGCCGGCCGGCCCGTGTCTATCTTTTTTCTCGACCAGAACTACGCGGCAACGCTTGCTTACGAAGACAGGCTGAACAATCTCTCGTCGGTACTCGCGATGGTGTCCGTAGTGATGGCCTGCTGTGCGATATACGCTTTGAGCTTGAGCAGGATGAGGGACAATCTCAAACAGATCGCTATCCGTAAGACCTTCGGCGCTTCGGACCGGCAGATCGTTCAGCGTCTATCATTCCAGTTCCTCGAGCTCATGCTGGGCTCCTTGTTCTTCTTCGGGCCGGTCACTTACCTGTTACTTCGCGAATGGCTGCGCAACTTCGCCTACTCTGCAAAGTTCGATTGGTCCGACCCGGTGATCTCAATAGGCATCTGCCTTGTGATCGTTGGCATCACCAACCTGTTCCTGTTAGGCCGTATCAACGGCAACAGTCTGAAAGATCTCCTGAGACGCTAGCCTCCTCACCTCCTCACCTCCTCACCTCTTCATCTCGTTATCTCGTCACCTCGTCACCTCGTCATCCCTCACTTCAGCTTCACAAACTCATAAGGAGTAAACTCCACAAAATCCAACGCCAGGCAGAACAATGGGGTAAGGACATTTTTCATATCAATAAGTTACTCGTTTTCATACAACTCCAGCGGCAGTCCGTCGGGGTCTTCGAAGAACGTGAATCTCTTCCCGGTGTATTCATCCACGCGTACAGGCTCTGTAACAACACCCTTCGAAGTCAGGTCTTTGATCGCCACTTCAATGTCATCGACAACAAAAGCCAGATGCCTGAGCCCACGTGCCTCCGGTCTCGATACACGCATCGGTGGATCGGGAAATGAGAACAGCTCGATGACATACTGATCTCCAATGGCCAGGTCGAGTTTGTATGAATCGCGTTCTTTTCTGTGATGCTCGCCGATTACCCGTAAGCCAAGTGTCTCCGTATAGAACTTCTTCGATCTGGTATAGTCGCTGCAGATGACCGCGACGTGATGAATGGCCTTTACAATAGTCATAAAATAAGCTAGGGGGTGCTGTTGGGCGAACGAATTAAGTTGCCGATCATGATCGTAAGTTTTCTTGCGCCATTTTCATTCAAATGATCGGGATCCCAAAAGTCGTCCCGGGTGAACGCGGGGTTCTCAAGAAAATTTACATATTGAACGTGTTCGTTAACGGAGTCCATCTCATGTAATACGGATGAGTTTCGGGTCTGCTGCCTCCTTTCAAGGTTCCGGTAGTAGGTTGGATCTGCCGGAGATGTGTAAAGCAACACTTTCGCATCGTTCGCCTTAGCAAAATCTATGATCTCTTCCAGTACCGCGACGTTTTCGTCAAAGTGCTCTAAATTATATGTGTGTCGTTTCGCCGCCGCCGCGCCGGCGGTCAGGAATGCTTCATTGCTAAGAGAACTTCTCTTTGGGCCCCGTCCCAGTTCTGAGGTGGTGATAGCGGATTTATGACCGGAATAGTAACCTGTCAGCCTATCTACTGATACCGAGGGTTTGTTAGCGAATAACTCAAGGTGATCTGCAATTCTGTAGCTGTCGTTTATACCCCAGTAAATATTATAGTTCTTGACCCTCCAGCTTTCGACACTCTCATGGAGATTATTGTACAATGAAAAGTAATCTACCGCTAGTACAACATAGCGAAAGCGGTCCCAACGGCCTTCATATTTCTTTAGTATCTCAAAATCGTAGTGAAGTGTCTGAGATACATACGCGGCATTAAAGGCTCTTGTTTCTAAAAACAAAGGATCTATACCATAGAAAGCGTGGGAGCTTCCCAAAAACAGTACTTCTATCTGCCGTGAATTCTTATCCAGGTAATTTCTCTTGTGAGAATAGTCGTTAGGAATTCTTCTCAACATTAACTCTAGCGCAACACACGCTAAAGCAATTGGTAGAAGAAAAAAACAGACGCGCCTGAGATAAAGTTTCATACGTTAAAACTGGAAGTATATGAATTGTTGCTCTTCCTGGATAAACCAAAAAATTATTATGACGATCGAGTAGTACAGCCCGTACCGTAGTACGCGGGCCTTAACAATTGATCCTAGCGATGCAATGGCATACTCGTTCTTTCTTCCAAGCCATTCGATCATAATAAATGAGAACAGTATTAAAGGGAAGCCATATCCGATTGTGCCAACAATAAAAATTATCGTTTGAATATACGAGGCCCTCATTGACAGGCCGTAAAACATACTCCCGATGTAATTAAACGCATGAGTCAGGCTTTCCGACCGAAAGAAGATCCACGCAAATACCGTAAGCGCAAATGTAAATATCATCGACACAAGCTCTCGTACCCGCGGGGCATGATGTTGTCCGATTATATCCAGGTTATCGCGATTTTTATTTGTAAGGAGAAGGGGTAAGAAATATATCGCGTTGAGAAGACCCCACATAACGAACGTCCAATTGGCTCCGTGCCAAAGACCACTCAGAATAAAAACAATAAACGTGTTCCGGATCTTCACGCCGGTCGTGCCTTTGCTGCCCCCTAACGGTATATAAACATAGTCTCTAAACCACGTGGAAAGAGAGATGTGCCACCTTCGCCAGAATTCGGCAATGTCGCGCGAGAAATAGGGAAACGCGAAGTTCCTCATTAATTCAAACCCAAATACCGTGCGACTCCAATTGCTATGTCCGAGTATCCCGAAAAATCGCCGTATATCTGAATCGCGAAAAAAAATGCTCCCATCACCAGCGTAGTTCCGGAGTAATCCGCCGAATTGTTGAAAATCAAATTGGCATATTCAGCACAACTATCTGCTATTACTATTTTCTTGAACAGACCCCATAGAATTTGACGCATGCCGTCTATCGCATTGCCATAATTAAATACCCGTTGTTCGAAAAATTGCGGAAGCAGATTGGTCGCCCTTTCTATCGGGCCGGCAACCAACTGAGGAAAAAAGCTGACGAACGCCAAAAAAGCAATGAAGTCCCTTGTCGGAACCAACTTCCGCCTATACACATCGATGGAGTAACTTAAAGTCTGAAATGAATAAAAACTAATGCCTACGGGAAGAACGACGTTCAAAGTTCTTGCCGACATCTCCATTCCAAAAAACGAGAACGCAGCAACGAAACTGTCGACAAAAAAATTGTAGTATTTAAAGAAACCCAGCAACCCCAGATTTACAGCAATGCTGATCCACAACAGGACAAGTCTTCTTCTGGAATTACTTTCCTTTAACAGGCCAAGTCCAACCAGATAGTCGACCAAAGAACTGACGAACAGTAAACTTAAAAATCTATAGTCCCACCATCCATAAAATAAGAAACTGGCGGCAACTATTAAAAAATTCTGCGCCCGGAGAGACCTGTTTGTTACAAACCAATACAGGAAGAAGACGATCGGCAGGAACACCGCAAAATCGATGGAGTTAAAAAGCATACCCGCAACAAATAAGTAAGAGCGTGGCGATCAAATTAAGAAAAAAACGTCATGCAACCTTCTCAATTGCCAGTGTATCTACGAGCTACTTTTATTTACTTTTGTACATATATAAACATACTATCTCAATGAGTTTCCGAATCGAGAAAGATACCATGGGCGAAGTTCAGGTGCCCGCCGATAAGTACTGGGGTGCACAAACCGAACGCTCCCGCAACAACTTTAAGATAGGCCCCGAAGCCAGTATGCCAAAGGAGATCATCTATGCCTTTGCTTACTTGAAAAAAGCCGCCGCTCAGGCCAACCACGAGCTCGGTGTACTCTCCGCCGAAAAGAGGGACCTCATTGCACAAACCTGCGACGAGATCCTCACAAAGAAACTCGACGACCAGTTCCCGCTTGTCATCTGGCAAACAGGCTCGGGTACACAAAGCAATATGAACGTGAACGAAGTGATCGCGTACCGTGCTCATGTCATTCATGGCGGCAAGCTCACCGACGAGAAAAAAATCCTCCACCCAAACGATGATGTCAACAAATCGCAATCTTCGAACGATACTTTTCCTACGGCGATGCACATTGCTGCTTACAAGCAAACCGTGGAGATCACGGTGTCGGGCCTCCAGAAGCTCAGAGGCACATTGAATAAAAAAGCTGTCGACTTCAAGTCTATCGTAAAGACCGGCCGCACCCATTTCATGGACGCCACTCCGCTCACTCTTGGACAGGAGTTCTCAGGTTACGTGCAGCAGATCGACAACGGCATCCGTTGCATCAACAATGCACTCGAGGTAGTCAAGGAGCTTGCGCTGGGAGGAACTGCTGTTGGAACAGGCCTCAACACGCCCAAAGGATACGATGTATTGGTAGCGAAGAAGATCGCCGACCTCACCGGCCTTCCGTTCATAACGGCTCCGAATAAATTCGAAGCATTGGCTGCGCACGATGCCATGGTGGAGCTATCGGGCGCGCTGAAACGCGTCGCGGTGTCTTTGATGAAGATCGCCAACGACATACGCATGCTGAGCTCGGGCCCTCGCTCGGGTATAGGCGAGATCGTCATCCCCGACAACGAGCCTGGCTCTTCGATCATGCCTGGCAAGGTCAACCCTACACAACCCGAAGCTCTTACGATGGTATGTGCGCAGGTGATCGGAAACGATGTGGCGGTATCCATCGGCGGCTCGAATGGCCATTTCGAGCTCAATGTTTTTAAGCCGGTAATTGCAGCCAACGTCCTCCAGTCGGCCCGGCTGATCGGGGACGCCTGCGTGTCGTTCAACGACAAATGCGCAGAAGGTATCGAGCCTAACCTGGCTATTATCAAGCGTCACATGGAGAACTCATTAATGCTGGTGACCTCCCTCAATACGCACATCGGCTATGAAAATGCGGCCAAGATTGCCAAGAAGGCTCATAAGGAGAATAAGACTTTAAGGGAGGCCGCCGTGGAGCTCGGATTGGTCACCCCCGAGCAGTTCGATGAATGGGTTCGTCCTGAAAAGATGGTTTAGACCTCGTTTAAGCACTTATAATAAATTTTTAATTATCTTTACTTATCAAAATTAAACACAACTCAATGAAAACTAGAGTTTTACTTTTCTGCCTGGTTTTGATTTTTTCCGGCACGACAGTTTTCGCGCAACTCTCCAAAAAGGAGAAGAAGGAATGGAAAAAGAAAGCTAAGCAATACGCCAAGAACCCGGCCACGCTGAAGCAGATGACCGAGGACAAGCAAGTCGCAGACAACAACGTTACCGACCTCGGAGGTCAGGTAAAGACACTGCAATCCACAGTTAGCGACAAGAATGCAAAGATCGCGGAACTGGAAGACCAGATCTCCCGCATGCGCAGTGAGCTCAATTCCACCAAGGCGGAGCTCGCGCAGCTGAAATCCAACCCGGTCGTCAACCCTATGGACTTCTCCAAAGGGGTTGTCTTCAAAGTGCAGGTTGGAGCTTTCAAGAACAAAGACCTCAGTAAGTACTTCGAGAACAACCCGAATTTTGGGGGAGAAGCTGCCGACAAGGACTCAAATGAGCCCCAGAAGATCACCATCGGTATCTTCCGCGACTACTGGGAAGCTGATACCTTTAAGAAATACATGCGTGAAATGGGGGTGAAAGATGCCTGGATCGTCCCCTACCGCGATGGAGTACGTGTGGAAATTAAAGATGTCCTCGAAGGCGTTACCCAGGAAAAACCTGCCGAAGGCACAAAATAAAACACTCAAACGCCGTTTGAAAAGCAGCACATCTTTTGTGCTGCTTTTTTTATTAAATACATCCTTTACTTTGCGAAATGATCAGGTTTATAGTTGTGCTGTTTTTTGCTCCCCTTGCTGCCTTTGCTCAAATTCGGATGAGCAAAATTGTCGTCCCGGAGAATCAGACCTACAAGATCCAGGGGACAGATATCATTGTAGTGGACACCCTGATCATGAACGACTCCTCTGTCATCGAGCTTAACCGCAGTAAGAAAGATAACTTCATTCACGCTAAGCATTTCATCGCCAAGAAAGGCGCCAGAATCATGGGCGTCGGCGAGAAAGGACAGCACGGTAAGGACGGCGCTAAAGGTTCCAGTATGGACGGGCCCTGTATTGACGGAACGCCCGGCCACAACGGCACCGGGGGAAGTCACGGCGACGGCGGGGTCAACCTCTTTCTCTACTTCAATCAGCTTACGATAACGGGGAGCCTGACGATCGACCTTCGCGGCAGCGACGGCGGTGACGGAGGCAACGGAGGCAATGGCGGAGGCGGCAGCCTGGGCACCCGCGTCTGTGTCGGTGGTACCGGCGGCAACGGAGGAAATGGAGGCAGCGGAGGAAATGGAGGGAGTGGCGGAGCGCTCACGATCTCTTGCAAGGAATGTATGGACCTTAGAGCCTTGCTCGGCGAACAGCTTCTCGTACGCAACTATCCGGGCTTTGGAGGAGTCGGCGGCGACGGCGGCAGCGGCGGCCTTGCGGGCCTCGGCGCGCAGGGCATGACCTCCAAAGACGGCAAGATCGGACCGCGTGGAAAGCGTGGCCCCGACGGCCTTGCCGGTAAAGAGGGCGCCATCAACTTCGAACGCAATTAATCATGATAAAACGATGGCGATACCGGCCGGTGCCTCCCTCGCCGGAGGTGAGCGCTTTAAGTAAAGCCATCAACGTCAACGAATACCTTTGCGCCATTCTCATTCAAAGAGGAATTACCGACTTCGACCTCGCAAAGAAATTCTTCCGCCCCTCACTCGATAACCTCCACGATCCCTTCCTGATGCAGGACATGGACCGCGCCGTTACCCGGATCAAACAGGCAATCGACAACAAAGAAAGTATCCTCATCTATGGCGACTACGATGTCGATGGCACTACGGCGGTGTCACTCGTCTATCGCTTCCTGAAAAGTTTTTACGAGCCGTGTGAGTTCTACATACCCGATCGCTATTCCGAAGGATATGGAGTATCGGAGAAAGGCATTCAATGGGCCGAAGACAATGGCTTTACATTGATCATCGCGCTCGACCTGGGCATCAAGTCATCGGATATGGTAAAGATCGCCAGCCATAAAGGCATCGAATTTATAATTTGCGATCACCACTTGCCAGGCAAAGACATGCCCGGCGCCGTCGCTGTCCTGGATCCCAAACGTGAAGACTGCAACTATCCATTCCAGGAATTGAGCGGCTGCGGTATCGGCTTCAAGCTCATACAGGCATACGCAAGACGTTATGACAAAGAAGAAGAGCTGTATGCTAACCTCGACCTCGTAGCCGTCAGCATCGCATCCGACATCGTTCCTATCGACGGTGAGAACAGGATCCTCGCGCACTTCGGTCTGAAGAAGCTCAATGAAGATCCGTCGCCCGGGTTAAGGGCTCTCAAAGAAATTGCGGCCATCAAGAACTCGCTCGACATCTCCGGTGTGGTGTTCACGCTTGGGCCGCGTATCAACGCTGCGGGCCGCGTCGATCACGCCGACGGTGCCGTAGAGTTGCTCATCGCCAACTCGCGCGAAGAAGCCAATGCGCTCGCCGAAAAGGTAAATGTAAACAACGATCTTCGCCGTGAATTCGACTCGAACATTACCGAAGAAGCAATCTTCATGATCGAGAACGACGAACTGATGCGGGACTCGAGATCTACCGTGCTGTTCAAGAACACGTGGCACAAAGGAGTTATCGGTATTGTCGCAGCGCGTTGCGTGGAAAAATTTTACAGACCGACTGTTATCCTCACCGAATCGAATAACCTGATTACAGGATCGGCCCGGAGCGTGAATGGATTCAACCTGTACGAGGCGATCATGCAGTGCGGTGACCTGTTGGAAAAATACGGCGGTCACAAATACGCCGCCGGTCTCACGATGAAAAAGGAGAACCTCGAACTCTTCCGGAAGAAGTTCGAAGATGTCGTGGCGTCGTCCATCACCGAAGAAATGCGCACACCTGTTGTCGACATCGACCTTGTGGTACCTTTCGACGCGGTCACTAAGAAATTCATCCACGTCCTTCGTCAGCTTGCTCCCTTCGGCCCGGAAAATCATAACCCGGTTTTTGAGGCACGAAATGTGTACGTCCTCAATTCCCTTTCAACATTTAAAGACAAACATCTCCGGTTCCTGGCTGGACAGAAGGGTCAGGAAAATATCTTTAATACGGTGGGGTTCGATATGATCGATCATTATCCCAGGCTTGTTGCAGGCGACCATTTTCGAATGACCTTTACAATTGAAGAAAATACCTACAACGGAATGACGTCTATGCAATTGAGAATTAAAGACATCAAGTTCGACTAAATCGTACCTCGTAAATCATAAATCGTAAATTTCATAATGATCCTCCGGGCCGAGCAGCTTGTAAAAAGATATAAGAAACGCACTGTGGTCAACCACGTATCGGTGGAAGTACAGCAAGGCGAGATTGTCGGACTGCTGGGACCCAACGGCGCCGGAAAGACCACCAGCTTTTATATGATGGTGGGGCTCATCAAACCCAACGAAGGCCAGATATTCCTGGAGAACAACAACATCACCAGCCTGCCCATGTATCGTCGGGCAAAGCTTGGTATTGGCTACCTGGCGCAGGAACCGTCCATCTTCCGAAGGCTGACGGTTGAAGAAAATCTGATGGCTCCGCTCGAAATGATGGACATGCCGAAAAAGGACCGTAAGGAAAAAGTCGATCGCCTCCTCGAGGAGTTCAAGCTCTCACACGTACGTAAGAACCTGGGTATGGTTCTATCGGGCGGAGAGCGCCGCCGCACCGAAATTGCCCGCGCCCTGGCCGTAGACCCTAAGTTTGTGTTGCTCGACGAGCCGTTCGCGGGTGTCGATCCCATCGCCGTAGAAGAAATACAGTCGATTGTTTCCAAGCTCAAGAAGCAGAATATCGGCATCCTGATCACCGACCACAACGTGGAAGAGACTCTCTCGATCACCGACAGGGCCTACCTCATGGTCGACGGCAAACTGTTCAGACAGGGGACTGCCGACGATCTTGCCTCCGATGCAATGGTAAGAAAGGTTTATCTCGGCCAGAACTTCCAGCTTCGGAGACCAAGAGTGGATACCGAGCTCGCTTCCCTGAATGCCGTTAGCGCTACAGGCGAACCCGACGAGCCTGATCTGTTCTCGGAAACCCCGCTCGATTCAACTCCCGACCAGCCGCCACCGGCACTCTAAATCCACTATTAGATGTCATTGCCCGACTTTGTTCGGGTAACCGTGGAACCCTCGGAACTTTGGTTACTTTTGGGGTTCGCGGACATGACTTTCTTTAATTCAATCCTCACCTGGGTTATGAAGAAGCGCATCCATCAAATGGAGCTCTTCATGAAATATCCCCACGAAGTTCAAGACGAGCTTATCAAAAGGCTGATCGCCACCGCAAGGGACACCGACTTCGGTCGCCTTTATTCCTTCGACGATCTTACCAGCTACGAAGACTTCAAACGCAGAGTACCGGTTCACACGTACGAACAACTATTCCCTTTTATCGAACGGCTGCTGCAAGGAGAACAGAATGTTCTTTGGCCGTCGGAGATCAAATGGTTTGCAAAATCATCCGGTACCACCAATGCACGAAGCAAGTTCATCCCCGTGTCGGTTGAAGCCATGGAGGAATGTCACTTCAAAGGCGGCAAGGATTTGCTTTCGATCTATGTAAACAATTTCCCCGATACAGGAATATTTTCAGGCAAAGGTCTCGCCGTCGGTGGAAGTGTCTACAACAATGAATACGATCCCACCGAGTCATCGAGATACGGTGACGTGTCGGCGGTGCTCATGCAGAATCTTCCGCCCTGGGCGCAGTTTATCCGCACGCCCAGCCTCGAAGTGGCTCTGATGAGCAATTGGGAAGAGAAGATCGAAAAGCTCGCTGCCGAAACATCGAAGGTGAATGTAACGCACATCGCCGGCGTGCCTACGTGGACCGTGCTGCTGCTTCAGCGCATCGCAGAGCTCGAAAACAAAGGCAACATCTGCGATGTTTGGCCGAATCTTGAAGTGTTCTTTCATGGCGCCGTAGCTTTCGCTCCTTACCGGAATTTGTTCAAGTCGCTGATACCGAAAGACTCCATGCGGTATTGGGAAACGTATAATGCAAGCGAGGGCTTTTTCGGCATACAGGATCGATCCAATTCCGAAGAGATGCTTCTGATGCTCGACTACGGAATTTTCTACGAATTCATTCCCCCGGATGAGCTTGATAAAGAATACCCGGATACGCTCACGCTTACTGAGGTCGAAGTGGGAAAAAACTACGCCATGGTGATCACGACGAATGCCGGATTGTGGCGGTACAATATTGGAGACACCGTGAAGTTCACCAGCATTGCTCCCTATCGCATCAAGATATCGGGACGGACCAAGCATTTCATTAATGCTTTCGGCGAAGAGATCATTATCGAAAACGCAGAGGCGGCCATCACGAAAGCGTGCGAGATGACGAGTGCCGTGATCGACAACTTTACAGCAGCTCCCATCTACCTGGAACGTTCTAAAAGGGGCGGACACGAGTGGATCATCGAATTCAAGGTGAAGCCGACCAGCATGGAACGATTTACGGAGATCCTCGACGACACGCTTCGCAAGATCAACTCCGACTACGACGCCAAACGTGCACACGACCTGGCGCTGGTCGCTCCGCGCATTCACAGCGTAGCGGAGGGTACGTTCTACAGGTGGATGAAGAAGAAGGGGAAGCTTGGAGGGCAGAATAAGGTGCCGAGGCTGTCGAATTCGAGGGAGTATGTGGATGATATTTTGTCAATGATCTAGCTTATTCGTTGTTCGTTGTTCGAGGTTTCGATATGTTATGGTGAAGCCGCGAGAAATAGCTCGTTCTCTGATACCACACATCGCGACTCAGAAAGAACCTCAGCTTCGCCCCGAACAACGAACAACGACCTACCACCTACGTCCTACGAATTCTTTAGTTTAACTCCACAACCCACCGCCTTGGTCTTACTTTTCTCGACAGCCTTCCCCGCCAGTAAAGCCTCCACAGCATCTTCCACATACCGTGTCTTCACACCATTCTCGCTACGCGAATTGTCGTCGATCGCGCCGATGTAAGCAACTTTATAGTCATTCCCGTCTTTGGTGAGGATGAAGATGTGGGGGGTGTTCGTTGCGCCAAATGCCCTTACGGTAGCCTGGCTTTCATCGTACAGGTACGGAAAAGCGTAGCCCTTCTTTTTGGAATACCGAACCATTTCATCAAAAGAATCGCCGGAAGAAAGATCGGGCGAATTGGGATTGATCGCGATGAGAGGAAATCCTTTCGAAGAATATTTTTCATTCAGCGCCTGTATCCTTTCATTGTACGCCTTTGAAACCGGACACGTGTTGCAGTCAAAAGCTATTATGAATCCTTTAGCCGACTTGTAATCAGCCAGGGAAACCATCTTACCATCTACGTTCTTCAATTTGAAGTCCGCTGCCGTGTCGCCAACGTCGTAGCCATTCTTTGCCGGGCTAAATGCCAGCAAGGCCACGCTAACAAGAAACAGAACCATTGTTTTCATTTTGAAATCGAATTTTAGTGACAATATCTTCAATTAATGTAAATCAACTATAACGGGTAGTGTAGCTTTTACAGCACTTCGTCAATTAGTTTTTCCAACTCTCCTTCGTGCAATTCCCTTTCTACGAATTTTCTCTTCCCGGTCTTACTGTTGATCACGATCGTGGCCGGCAGCGCGCCCGACCATTCCTTTTCAATCGCATCGATGTAGGCGTTCTGGTCGGTTTCATCCAGTATGAGTACAGACGACGCCAGCTTCCTTCTTGTTACGAACTTGTGAACCTTCGCCGGGTTCGGGTCCAGGACCATGTCCATGCTCACCAGCGTCACCTTGACGTCTTTCCGGCCGCTATTCAGCTTCTCGAAGAGGGGAAGCTCCTTGATGCACGGAGCGCACCATGTTGCCCAGAAGTTGATCACGCGTATGTCCTCGCCGGGCCCCTCGATCACCTTCTTCAGCTCTGGAAGCTTGACCACCCTCGCCTGCGCCATAGCGGACGAGGCGCCCGACAAGCACCCGACGAACAGAAGGGCGGCAATTGAAAGCGTTTTCATTTTTCCGTTAATGAACTCTAAATTTATCTGCAAGGAAACTGCCATGTAAGATTGATGAAAGGTTTTTACTAAGCGGGTCGGTTTCAAGCAGTTAGACGCTGTTAAAAACTTCATAAAATAGAATTCCACAATTTCATCGACTTATCCACATTGCAGTATTTTTACAATTTAACAGTCAGATTATCAGACGATTACACTGCCAAATATCAATCACTTCTTTGTGGAAAACTCTGGAGGGTCCTCTGGACCGGGTCTGGAATTGGCGGAAAGCGCAATTAATTAATTTTCAGCGAAATAGCCCGACACCATGAAGATCCGCCAGATAAAAGAGACCTGTATTTACACGACCGACCTGGAGTCTGCCCGCACATTTTACCACGACCGGCTGGGGCTGGAGGTCATCAGCTACGTCAGGGGGAAGCACATATTCTTCCAGGCCGGGTCGTCAGTCCTACTCTGCTTCAATCCCGAAGATTCCAGGGAGAAAAAGAGTCCGCCGCCACATTACTCTACGGGGCGATATCATTTCGCCTTCGAGGTAGCCCTGGAAGACTACGAACAACACAAAGCCGAAATAATATCGAAAGGTATCCCGATCGTGGATACTGTTGTCTGGGATAGCGGTCAGGAATCGTTTTACTTCGAGGACGGGCTCGATAATATACTGGAGATCGTTCCGGTAGGTATCTGGTGATCAGTCGTTAAGCTGATTCTCTTATTGAAATTTTCTTTCATCCACATCGCATAGTCGTTTACCTGCACGCAATCGTGAAGTAATTCTTTTCCCCGAAGGATCTTTATGATCTTCGAGTCCCCAATGGTTTGTCGGATGTTGTTCTTTTGATCGTCGGGAAGGTTTGAAATACGAACGAATTCAATCCCCTTGTAGGTTTCGGCACTCATGGATATAGGTCTTTGCCTCCAGCCAACATTTATACTGCCAGACTGCTTTAGTAACCGGGGTTAAGGCGGTTAGTGGTGTAAAAATGCGACGAAATTTGGCCATTACGCGAACCGGCCAGCATCTCAATGTTACCTCGTGTGGAATTCATTTAACTTCCCGCCCAATTTGTTCCACACAAAATTCTACAGCTAACGTTTGCGAAATGTTACAGAATCAACGATCGGCATTCAGCATACCCAAAGACACGACCTTCCTTAATTGCGCCAACTTGTCGCCGCTTGCGAAGAGTGTCGAAGAGATTGGCATCAAGGCATTACTTCGCAAAAGAAATCCGGGACTAATTACAGCGGACGACTTCTTTACCGACGCCGACAAGCTTCGCAAAGAATACGCGAAGCTCATCAACACCACCGAAGACAAACGTATCGTCGTCATTCCTTCCGTATCGTACGGCATGGCGAACGTGGTGAAGAACATTCCTCTTAAGAAAGGCGATGAAGTGATCGTCGCTGCCGAACAATTTCCCAGCAACTACTATCCGTGGGCAAAGCGATGCGAAGAAACCGGAGCGAACATTAAAACCATCGCTCCACCCGATGCCATTCAACGTCGTGGCGAAAAGTGGAATGAAAAAATCCTGGAAGCTATTACACCTTCGGTTAAAGTTGTCGCCCTCGGTAATGTTCATTGGGCCGACGGTACCCGGTTCAATCTTATTGCGATCAGGAAAAGAACAAGAGAAGTAGGCGCTGCCCTCATCATCGATGGCACGCAGTCAGTCGGCGCGCTTCCGTTCGATATCCAGGAGATCCAACCCGATGCGCTAATATGCGGCGGTTACAAATGGCTCCTCGGCCCCTACGCTATCGGGCTTGCATACTACGGCGCGATGTTCGACAACGGCCGGCCTGTCGAAGAGAGCTGGATGAACCGGATGGGCAGTGAAGACTTCCGGGCGCTGGTCAATTATCAGAGTCCGTACAAGTCCGGCTCGCTCCGGTATGAAGTCGGCGAGCACTCTAATTTCGTGTACGTTCCAATGCTGATGGAAGCAATCCGGTTGCTCAACAAATGGAAGCCATCCAACATTCAGAAATACTGCAAGAGCATCACCAGCGAGTCGATCAGTCAATTGCGCGAGAACGGCTATTGGATCGAAGACGAAGACTCACGCGGCTATCATCTTTTCGGGATCAGGCTTCCACAACACGTCGATCTCGATAAAGTCGCCGCCAGACTCAGGAAGAACAAAGTATATGTATCGTTCCGGGGAAATGCGATACGGGTTGCTCCTAATGTCTACAATACCGAACGCGACCTGGAGAAATTGACTAGTCTGCTTCTTTCAAAAAAATGAACGGGCCGCGATCATCCGGTTACATTCTTGCTGGGGTTCTTATCAGCATCCTTGGAGCCGTCTGTTTTTCCACCAAAGCCGTCGTTGTAAAGCTCGCCTATCTCGCATACCCGGTCGATGCAATCACATTACTGGCGATCCGGATGCTGTTCTCGTTGCCTTTCTTTCTCGTTTCGGCCATGCTTACATCGAACAAGAAAGACAATGTGAAATTTACCTCGAAGCAATGGCTGCAGATCGCCGTGCTGGGTTCGTTCGGTTATTACATCAGCAGCTTGCTCGATTTCGAAGGATTGAAACATGTTTCGGCTGGCATCGAACGGTTGATACTGTTCATATATCCGACATTCGTTTTGCTGATATCGTCGGTGTGGCTGAAGCGCAAGGTCAGGAAGATCGAATGGATCGCTGTCACGATCACCTATGCCGGCCTCGTTGTCGCCTTTGCGGGAGAGGCAACTGTCCTGGGTGGGCCCGACTTTTATCTCGGGTCGGCGCTGGTCCTGATCTGCGCCGTTACCTACGCGATCTATGTCGCCGGCAGCGGCTCCTTGATACCCGTCGTCGGTGCGGTGAAATTCAATAGCTATGCGATGTCGTTCGCGGCGATTTCGGTGTTGATCCACTTCATGCTGAAAGGCACGCAGTCGGTCCTCGGGCTTCCGTTCAGCATTTACGCATACGGTTTCTTTATGGCCATCGTAAGCACGGTTATCCCATCGTACCTCGTGTCGATCAGCATCAAGCGGCTGGGCGCCAATACCACTGCGATCATATCCAGCATCGGCCCCGTGTCGACCATCCTGCAGGCTTATTGGCTCCTGGGCGACTCCGTTTCAGTCATGGAAATTGCCGGTACAGGATTTATTCTCCTGGGTATTTTGGTTATCAGTTGGAAAAGGGCGGAACTTGACACAGACAAATTTCCGGATTCAAAAATCACCGGGATAAACCCATGAGATCACTAATAGTCCTTGTGCTCATCCTTACGACAGCCTTCGAATTGCGCGCACAAGAGAAATACACATTCGTATTTCTGCACACACGCCCTGATGCTCCCAAGCTTGAGAAAGAAGAGTCGGACAAGATCATGGCCGGACACATGGACAACATCAACAAGATGGCGAAAGAAGGAAAGCTCCTTGCTGCCGGCCCGTTCGAAGGCGGTGGGGGTCTCTTCGTTTTCAAATCTTCGTCGACCGCGGAGGTCACGGAGTGGATGAGTTCCGATCCCGGTGTGAAGGCCAATCGGTGGAACATAGAAATGCTTCCCTACGAGCCAAAGATCGGCGGTATCTGCACGGTGTCGGAGCCATACGAAATGACCATGTACACCTTCGTTCACTTTAAGCCGAAGGTCTTCAAGTTCAACGTGCAGGAAGCCGGTCAGACCGTGGAGGAGCACAACAAGTTTGTGAGGGAGCTTGCGAAAGGCGGCAACGTTGTAACCCATGCGCTCTTCGGCGGCATCGACGGCGCCATACTTGTGATGAAGGGTGACCTGCAACAGGAAGTGATACTGGCGGACCCGGCGGTGAAGGGGGCGTTGTTCGAACCGGAATTTAAAAAACTGTATATCGCGAAGGGATCGTTTTGCGAGAAGTGATCTTTTTAATGCAAACCGCAGAATATTGAACGCCGAATATCGAACCGTAGAAGGTTAAGTTAAGGGGATCTCACGACCACTGAAATTTATTCGAGGTTGATTATGCACTATCGCAGAGTGTGGATGTCTTGCGGAGCACCACTGGCACTTCTGCGGTTCGACATTCAATATTCGATATTCTGCGGTTTGCATTAAGCGATTGTCCGGAGTACCCAATCTTTCATTCCAGTCATTCCCTTATACGTCAGCGTCTCATCCGTCATACTATTTATTGCAGTCGCAAGTGATCTCCGTTCCGATTCCTCAAGCTCCGAAACTTTATAAAAATACGTCCGTATCGTAAATATGAATGCATTTGCCGATGACAGCCCGATAAGATTCTGCCGTTCGGTCCTGACGTATAGCTCACTGGCTTCATCATCCATCCTTCGTCCGCTCCACTCACCGGCATTCTTCCCCGGAGGGACTTCCGGATGATGATTCAGCTGCGTATCGGTAGCGATGCCCCATGCAAATCTCGTGAAGGGCTCTTTGTCGATGATCATTTTCAACATCACCTGGTAGTTCTTCACGGTCCGTTCGATGCCGGGTACCGGCGTATGAATTTCATTGAATGGCTTTCCGATCTTCGTCCTTGGATCCCAGTGATTTGGAGAACAAAGGTGAATAGCCGTGAGCCAGTCTTTCTCACCGTTTAGCTGCACGACGGCAACGTCTTCCTGGAGCTGGCTGCACAGCGCGTCGAAAACAGAAATGTATTTGAGGTCGGGAGTTCTTGTGTCGTCGAGTGAGATCGACTCGCCTGTCTTCAGGTTCGTCAGGAAGTCGCCACGACGCTGGAACACTTCCGGGTATTCGGAGGTCATATGTTCGGTGAGACACCGGATTACGGCGCTCCGGGTTTTTTCGCCGAACTCATAAACACAATGATACTTGGTGATATCTTCCCTCCTGCAGTCTTCTTTGTTCTCCAGGTAAGAAAAATAATTCTCGTCGATGTCGAGTGCCTTTGGCGTATCTGCACTGCGTGAAAGGGCTGTCAACCCCGGCGCAGTGGAATAAGCGCCGCTCATGAATGGTAAGAATTTTTTCACTAGCGACAGTTAAACGACGATCTCTCTATTCGGCAACGACGACGGCGATCTTATCGCCTTTCGGACTTACTGCAATACGTGTAACCGACTTGAGGAGGTCGGAACCTTGCAATATTTCGACGGGCTGCCAGCCTCTCGGATATTTTCTGGGCACGAGGAAGAATAATTTCGTTCCATCGCTGGTGATCACATGTCCTTTTTGCGTCAGGGCAATGTCTTCCCCTTTCTTGATCGTAGATGCCACCTCCGACACCTTCGAAGTCTCCGTATTAAACTTCATGATCTTATTGAGAGAATCTCCTTTCTGAATGAACATGAATGCACGCTCACCTGCGACCTTCTGCAGAGAGCGGCCGATGTTGGTTGCAAGCACGGTGTCCTCTTTCGTCGGAAGGCGCATGAAATGAAGTGTGATAGGATTTCCCTGCGCGCCGAGAATGAACATAGCCAGGTGACTATTGTCTACCCAAAGATGATATCCGACCGTAAGGTTGTCGATGATGAGCGATGGCTCGCCTCCATCAACAGGGTATTTGCCAAGGTCCTGTGCGCCGTTGTCCCGTTGTATGATACATGACAGGAACTGTTTGTCGGGCGTGAGAGTGGGAGAATATTCGCGTTCGTTGGTTATGGTGATGTTCACCGTGGTATCCTGTGCGAAATCGTAGCGTTTGATATCGGAACGGCCTTCGCTATTGAATGAAGAATAGTAAATGTAAGGCTGGTCGGTGTGGAACGACGGCTGGTTGTCGTAGCCGGCGTGATTGGTGATGTTCTTCGGGTTGGAGAGCGTGACCTTGCCTTTTTTCAGCTTCAGATCGAAAAGGATTATTTCGGAGCCGGCCTGACCGAACGCGACGGCGGAACCGCACAGGAAAGCGAAAATCAGCAGTTTTTTCATTGCGGAAGTTAGGAAAATTCCCGCCACGATCTCCCGTCGTGCTTCAGCAGGGACAACCGCCTGCATTCGAAGACGGCATGATACGATTTGTCTTTGAACTCCTCCCAGGCGTCCGCGAATCGGTCTTTTTTCAGGTCGCGAAAGGCCAGGGTCACGTGAGGGTGGAACGGTTCGTCGCGATAGAGGGCGTTGAAGAGATCGAGTCTTGTTTTGCAGAACTGCAGGAGTCGTTTCTGCCAATCTTCGAGTGCGGGGTTCTTTGTAACTGCGGCGAAGATCACGCGCGGCGGAAAGCTGCCGAAGTTCTTAAGCTCGATGGAAAATGGATTCTCTTTCGAAGCAAACTCCGTAAAGGTTTCGACAAGCTTTGTCTCCCGGTCCGCCCTCCATTCGAAGGGCATGTGCATGGTGATGTGGGCCGGGGAGTTTAGTGAGGCTTTGGAATTGTATTGGTCGCGAAAATATTCTTTGAGCGTTAAGATCTCGCCTGCGATCGGTTCGGGAGGAAGGATGGCGATGAGGTAACGGTTGGGCTGCATCACGATTCAATTGTGTGTGCTGGAATCAGAGATAAACTCCTTCCATTGATCGGTTTCAAGAGCGGTTTCGATGTGTTGACTTCGTGCTTCGATCAATCCTTTCATGTACTTATTCAGAAAAAGAAAGTTAGCAAACCGGCCGAGAATGCCGAATGGCACTTCGTAACGGAAATCGTCGATCATGAGAACTTCGCCGGGCTTGCGTTTAAGTATCTCGTGCCTGTGCCTGAATGATTTAAACGTCCCGTTCACCATGACGTCAACGAAATAATGTGGCGCGACCATCTCAGTGATCTTGCTGGAAAGACGTTGGCGAATAAACAGGTGCGTGGCTTCCCATTCCACAAATTCTCCGAGTTCGATGAGTCCGCTCAGGCGCCCACCCACCGGCACCTCATTAGTTTTGCTCATCGATATCTTGTGAAAGTCGATGCTCCTCGAAAGATCGAAGCATCTCTCGCAGCTGGTTTTGATAACAGTTTCGCAATAGATCCTATACGTCACTTATAAGGTCCTTTAAGGCCGATTCAATCGAGGCAAACTTAAACCGGTATCCTTCCTGGAGCAATTTCTTTGGTATTACCCACCGGTTTTTAAACACCAATTCTGTTTCGGTACCAATCAATGCAGCGCCTAACGTGAGGAGCCATGCCGGTGAGGGTAAACCTATCCATGCCCCATAAGCATTCCTGAGGTGCTTCATGAACAGGCGATTTTCAATAGGCTGTGGCGTTCGCATGATGATTCTGCGAATACCACCCAACTCCAGGTCATTGAACGTTTCTTTACACCAATATTATCCATAAAACAAGAATACGATATGCTATCCAACTAGCCGTCGCTCCCCACCCTATTCCCAGCATCTTCACTCTCCTCCAATGAACGACGACCATAAAAGCCACAACCAATCCGAACCACGCGAGAAAAAACCACGGCTGAGTGATCCCGAACACACGGCCAACGATCAGCGCAGGCAGCAGCAACAGCGCCCCGATGAGCGACACGGTCATCATATTTCCAATGTAGTGCAGCAGCCTGTCGCGTGTCATAAATCGCACAAATACCACCTGGAAAAAGATCTGACCGGCGCATATCATGAACTCCCGGGCAAAGCTGCTGCGCGGGATCAGCGGATAGACCAGCGACGCGTAGGCTGTCAGTACCAGTGAAGCGATCAACCACGCGAAGGCGATGTAGGCGAGGCGATAACCGACATGGTATGCCGGCGTGCAGCTCCCACGCGGTTCGAACTCAGACGGGGGTGCAATGACCTTCCGGTTGTATGAGATGAACGAATAAAGTTTCGAGAACAGATAGTGAACGGGAGGAAACCCGAACACGGGCTTGAAAAAAGGAATCGAATAGCCGATTACTTTAAAAAGACTGTCGATACCATATGTCACCGTTCCATTTTCATAATCTACCAGAGCGATCTCGTTGCGGGCACGCTGGTTGTTGAACGATGCAGGCACTCTTGCGCACCCGTATTCGATACGTCCATCGTTGTCGAGCATTCCCGCCGCGATGAACCCTTTGGTGTACAGATCGCACATAGGACATTCACTGTCGTAAACCAGAGTATGGTTGCGTAGCGTTTCCATAACGTTAGAAGCTGGTGTGTGGAAGAAAGCTTCCTTTGTGATTAGGCCGGTTTTTTCTGAATAATCTCCGGAGCCATTTAATATTTCTCATACATTTCATATTTTCAGAAAGTTTTGAAACATGTAGACAAATTTTTTTATGCCGGCTTCATACGCGCCAGTTGAAACGACTTCAATGTGATGTAGTAATAGAGGATCGCGAGCGCCAGCGGGATCGAGAAACCCAGAACCACCGCGATCGTGGCGACTATGTCAGGGGGTGCCGACGGACCGAAGCCGGCAGCGATCGAAAAACCAGCGATGTAGGCAATCGACGAAACCAGGTGAATAACCCTCAGCTTGAAATACACGCCTCTCGCGATCGTCGTTACTACTGAGCTTACCATCTGCCATGGACCCAGGAATATCGCTCCATACAAAGCAATCATACCAATGGCTTCGAAATGCCCAACGAAGGCAATGCCGATCGAAGACAACACAACCGCTCCCAGTATGAATGTTTGAAAACCCAGATCGATAATATTCAAAAACTTCATATCGTTACTTGATAAGTTTTAAGACCGAACCCCAGAACCAGCTCTCTTCCGACTTCACAAACGTCTCCAGCAGGTTATCCGACTTCTCCGCAAAGCTCCTCAGCTCCTTGGTCACCTTCTTCAGCTCCTTCGTCTCGTCGGAGCCATCCACCTGCACGTCTGCCACCTTCTTCAGCACCTTCAGGATCGGCTCGAGTTCCCGCTTCCTCCGCTCCCGCGCCACAGTCCTGGCCAACGTCCATACATCCTTCTCCGACTTGAAATATTCTTTCCGCTCTCCCGGCACCAGCACCCGGTCCACAATCCCCCACTCCAGCAAGGCACGAATGTTCATGTTCGCATTTCCCCTCGAGATGTTCAGCTCCTTCATGATATCCTCTGTCGTCAGCGGCTTTGTCGACAAAATCAGCACCGCATGGATCTGCGCCATCGTCTTATTCAGACCCCAGCTGTGCCCCAATGTGCCCCACGCCTGTATCAGCTCTTCTTTTGCTTCCTGGTATTTCATACGGATAAAGATAACGAATGTTTCGAAACTTTCAATAATTATTGAAAGTTTAATTCTGACACTTCCCTTTGCTTTTGGACTTGGCGCGCGACTCCGTCGCGTGCCTGAGCGTGCCTGACCTGGCCCTTCCTGACCTACCCTCAACGCATCCCAATCCTAATTCCCCGAATGCCTGTCCGCCAGCTTCAGGTACTGCTCCTTATTCAACGGCTCCAACTCCGCCAGCCTCTTATAACTTTCTGTATAAGTGCTGTCGAGATTCACCGACTCCTTGTAAAGCATGATGGCCTCCGCGGTTTCACCCCGCTTGTCGTGCATATCTGCCAGCACCCACGACAGCCAGACAAAACGGTAGCCTCCTTCATAGGAACGCCGGAATAAAGTCATCGCCTCGTCTTCTTTTCCTTGTTGATAACGCACAATGCCCTTACCATACACTGCTTCCATGTTATCCGGGGCCAATGCTAAAGCGCGGTCGTAGTATACCCCGGCTGAGTCGTATTGCTGGTCGTTAAAATAATTATTGCCTGTCGATATGAGCGCTTCCGGAGATCGCAATACAGTTTCGTCGAAAACCTGTTCTTGTTCTTCAACATTCTGCGGTTCGGGAATTTCAGGATTCACTATTCCGATAATAAAGAAGAATACAAACAGCGCGAAGAAACCACCAACGATCATGAACGTGATGCGCTTGACTTTGCTTTCGATGGAGCGTGGATCGGATTGCGTACCTGTAGTGGATTGGGTCGGTCCGGTCCATGTCTGTCGTTTCCTTCCCTGGAATATACCGGGCTGCACAGGCAGCAGATAGTACGACATGAAAAATGAATAGGCTGACGCCCAGAAAAATATCCAGTTGAAAAATGAATTGAGGCTGTATGTGAGCCCGTATAACAATGCAAAGGCTATCGCCGCGCGAAACCAGCGGTTGGCCTTGTGTGGGGTTTTCTGGAATTGTTCTTCTGCCACGGGGTGTTACCTTAAAGATAACACTAGTGATCTTAATTACAGATTTTCCAAAAGAAACTCTGTCATCAACGCAAACCTGTGGGCGTTAACACCGGCGCCCCTGAAACCGTGGGCCTGGTCGGGATAATAGAAAGAACGGAATTGCTTCCCGGCACTGATGAGTGCATCTTCGAGAGCGACCGAATTCTGAAAATGAACATTGTCGTCGCCGGTTCCATGTATCAGCAGGAATTTACCCTGCAATTTTGAAGCATACGTCATCGGTGAGTTATCGTCGTAACCGGAAGGATTATCCGACGGACGCTGAAGGAATCTTTCGGTGTAGATATTATCGTAGTACCTCCATGTTGTGACTGGTGCACCGCATATTCCAAGCTTGTATGTCCCTGCGCCCTTCGTCATGACCAGCGCCGTGGTGTACCCACCGTAGCTCCATCCCCAAATGCCCATCCTCGACTTATCGATATACGGAAGAGCGCCGAGATAATTCCCGGCAGCGACAAGATCCTCCATCTCGATCTTGCCCATCTGCTTATAGGTCTGCTTGGTAAACTTCTCTCCACGACTGCCGGTGCCGCGTGTGTCGACAACCGCCACAGCGATACCTTTCTGCAATAGCATCTGATGCCAGAAGAAATTAGCGCCTCCGCCAAAACTGTTCGACACGCTGTTCGAACGGGGACCGCTGTATTGAAAAACAAGCACCGGATATTTCTTACCATCGTTTGCCGTGGCCGGCTTCATGATATATCCATCCACTTTCGTCGATCCGTCGGCTGCTGTGTACTGGAAGAATTCCTTCGGCGCTATTTTATAATCGACAGCCTTCTTCCGAAGATCATCGTTGCTCTCGATAACCTTCACGAGTGAATTGCCCTTTGTTTTGTAAAGGCTTACCGTGAGAGGATCGGTGGCGTTGCTTACCTGGTCGATGTAGAACTGGGCATCGTCGCTCATATTCACTGAACGCGAACCATCCTTTTGCGACAACTTTGTCTTCTTCTTCCCGTCGAGGGTTATGGAGTAAAATGTGCGATTGAGGTAATTGCCTTCGGTCGACAGGTAATACAGTGTCTTGCTCTTCTCGTCGAGACCGACTAGCTGCGTTGCCTCCCACGAACCCGAAGTAACCGGCGTGAGCGCGGTGCCATCCATGTTACACAAATAGAAATGCTTATAGCCGCTCCGCTCGCTCGCCATCATGAATTGTTTCCCGTTCTTAAGGTACTTCAGCTCGTCGGTGTAATCGATGTCGTAGTACGTATCACTCTTCTCGGTAAGAATAACTTTCGACTGACCCGTGGTCGCGTCTACGTGCAGGATCTCGAGTGTGTTCTGGAGCCGGTTCATGCGGCGGACCGACAGAAGGTTTGCATCGTTGGTCCACATGACCCTGGGTATATAGATGTCTTTCTCCGTTCCCGTGTCGGCTTTGACTTTCTTAGCCGTGGCCAGATCGTAGATCCATATCTCGACAACAGAATTGTCTTCGCCGGCCTTCGGGTATTTGTATCGATAGTCGGTTGGATACAGCGCGCCTTTATTCCATTTCTGAAGGTTGTATTCCTTCACACCGCTTTCGTCGAAGCGATACCATGCGATCTTTTTACCATCGGGCGACCACGAGAACGCCTGGGCGAAAGTCAATTCTTCCTCGTATACCCAGTCGGTACTTCCATTGATGATATGATTGAACTTCCCGTCGGTTGTAATCTGCTGTTCTGCAAGATCACCGGCGTTTACAATAAACAGGTTGTTATCGCGGACGAAGGCGACCTTGCTGCCGTCGGATGAAAACGTAGCGTACGACTGCTTACCTCCATTCGAAAGCTTCCGGGTGGCCTTTGTGGCGATGTCGTACAGGTAATAATCTCCTTTCCACGATCTGCGGTAAATACTTTCTTTTTCCGTTGCAACCAGGAGCTTTGTTTCGTCGTCGCTGGTTGAGTAGTCGTCTACTTTAAAAGATCCATCAAACACGGTTGCCACTGCCTGGCCTGTCGAAACATCATATTTCACGATCTTATTGCCTTCGATAGAAGTATAGAACTTTCCGTCGTTTGCCCAGCGGATGCCGGTGACCGTACGTTGCCTGAACGTGTCTTTCGTCGCGGTGAGGTCGTCGATCGTGATCGGGACTTGTGCGATCGCGTTCAACGAGATCAAAATGAACGAGAGCAGTATACCTGTTGTTTTCGTGATGGCCATGGGCTTTAATTTAGGCTGGGTCCTAATATACTCATGGCAATATTTCTTTTTACTGTATTTTACAGACATGGAAGTTGACGTGCTGATAATCGGAGGTGGGCCGATCGGTTTGGCCTGTGGGATCGAAGCGAAGAATGCCGGTCTTACATACGTCATTATTGAAAAGGGAGCACTTGTGAATTCTCTTTACCACTACCCATTGAACATGACTTTCTTTTCCACGAGCGACCGGCTCGAGATTGGAAACGTGCCGTTCATCTCCCATGGTCCGAAACCCAATCGCGCGGAAGCGCTCGAATACTTCCGGCGTGTGTGTATGGCGCACGATCTCGATATCCGCTTGTATGAAACGGTCGACGCAGTCCATCAAGAAGGCAAGAGGTTTATTGTATCGACATCGAAAGACACCTACAGTGCTGCGAACGTCGTCCTGGCTCTCGGCTTTTACGACCGGCCTTACTTGCTCAACGTGCCCGGCGAGGATCTGCCGAAGGTGAGACACTACTACGACGAGCCGCATCCATACTTCGCCCAGAAGATAGTCGTGGTGGGCGCCGCAAACTCGGCCGTCGACGTGGCATTGGAGACTTACCGTAAAGGCGCCGAGGTAACAATGGTTATCCGCGAAAGCGAGCTCAGCAAGAGCGTGAAGTACTGGGTGAAACCCGATATGGAGAATCGCATCCAGGAGGGATCTGTCAAAGCCTACTTTGGATCTACTGTCTCGGAGATACGCCCCGACGATGTGGTGATCTCAACCCCAAACGGACCTGTGACGATCAAAAACGATTTTGTATTGGCCATGACCGGCTACCAGCCTCCGTTCGAATTCATGGAGTCGATGGGCCTTCAGTTTCGCGACGATGAAGATCACACGCCGGTCTACAACGAAGAGACGATGGAATCGAACGTGAGTGGAATTTACCTGGCCGGTGTGGTGTGCGGTGGACTGAGAACGAATAAGTGGTTTATAGAGAACTCGAGAGTTCATGCCACACAAATAGTAAAGGCTATAAAAAGCAAAAGGGCCTGACGGCCCTTTTTATTGTTACAGTGCGTCCGCCGTCATTGCACATTTTAGCTTGACCTTCACGTCGAACTTCACCGGAGTTTCAGAGAACGTTCCAATCAGGTAAAGCCCTACTGTCTTATCGTTTTTCAGTAGGTTTCCGATCTCGTCTAGACCAGCTTGTTGGAAGGGAAGATTCAATACCTGTCCTTCGGCAGCCTTTATGTTAGCTACGCTTAAAGCGGCAACCACGCTTACAGAAGTAGCGTTGGCTGGACTGTACCCGATCTTACCGTTAGTGAAAATGGTCCCCGTTCCGACGGTGTGATTTTGAACTTCGTAAGTAACCGAGCTGACACTGATCGATTTAATTTTGTCTTTATACTTGGCGAAGTCAGAGTTCACATCTGCCGCATCGAGTATCTCAAAATCGAGATAGGCGACGTTGTCGGCATCCAATTTTTCATCGACATGGAATGTGTGTTCCAATGTGACGTCAATGGTAACGTCATCTACCTTATCGAAAAGGTCGCACGAAGCGGACGACATAACGAAGGCGAAGCAGACGGCCGCGGCCGATCTGAGGATCAGAGATACTGTTTTCATGCTTAAAGGGGGTCTGGTTACGAAATTAGGCACTTTTGGCCTGACTTCCCTAATTATTCAGTTTTCGGCACTCCGGTAACCAGCGGAATGGTGATCCCGGCATAGAAATTTCGCGCCGGGGCCAAATTATAATATCTGCCTCCAGCCGCATTCAGATCATTTCCCAGGCTATATCGCTCATTTAAGGCATTATCGATCCCCCCAAATAACTCCACATTCTTGAATCTCCAGATATTTTGGCGCTTACCCAGTCGTACGGAAAGGACCTTATACTCTTTCGCAAACTCGCTGTTTGCATCGTTCACCGGAATGTGATCCGTATAATTGAGGACGATGTTTGTATACCACCCCTTCTTCAACATGACATCCATCCCTGTCATGAAGACTGTCGGCGGAACGCCGGTGATCCTGTTGCCTGAAAAATCATTCGTGTTGTTCACGTAATTCAAAAAGTGATAATCGTTGTAAGTGTAGCTCGCCCACAACCGGAAGTTTTCCAACGTCTGTCTACCCCACGCCGGCTCCCACGATAATGTCGACTCAATTCCTTTTTGTGATGTCGTACCGGCGTTGATAAAATAATCGGCTCCGTTCTGAGCCGCCTGCACAACGATGGTTTCTTTTAATCTGAAATCATACACAGCAACATTCAACTTTAATTGTCGCTGGAAGAATTCGTTGCGAACACCGATCTCGATGCTCCGGCCGGACTCAGCATTCAGATCATTATTAAAATTCCCGGTGGACGGCCGTACCTCGGCAAGCGTCGGCGCAGAGAATCCCTGACTGATGGAAGAGTAAATCGAAAAATCATTAGTCAGTTTTTTAATGAGCGCCAATCTCGGATAAAACTTACCGTCGAACTTGCGCTCCTGGTTGACTACCGGCGCTGTCGAGAATCGCTCGAAGTCGTACTTCAAATAATTCATGCTTCCGCCCGCCGTAAAAAGAAACCGGTATGGTAATTCGAACTCTGCCTGTGCAAATGCGAAGAGTGATTTGGAATCAAGATGATCCTGTGTCCGGTCGGCGCCGGGATCTCCCTGGTTGTTGTCGAAAACTTTAACAGTTGATTGCAGTGACTGGTACTCGGCTCCGAACGTGATTTTTCCTTTCTGTTGATCTCCTCCAAATATGTACTGTGTCTCTGTTCTTCCCCCCCAATTGGCTTCGAACCTGTCTTCATAATTTAGAATTGCAGGATTTTTGAATTGGGTGATCATCGTATTCAAACCGAACGTCGACGACCAGTGTTCATTCCAGTCATGCTCGTATGAGAGCGCCATGTAATTCGTGTTGTTGCCGATGGCGGCCTTTTGTTCCACGGCGCCAGGGATGGGCGGGTTGGTCGGCGCAGCGGGCCGTGCTTGCCTTGCATCGGCTTCAAATTGCGTGGCATTAAGACCGCCGGGAGTTTGATAAGCCAGCCACGCACCCAGAAATGCAAATGTGAGCTTGCCCTTTTTCTGAATAGGCGCCTCAATGTTCATCCTGATATTGCTTCGTTTCATGGCCGTCTGCTCACGATAACCGTCGTTGGATTGATTGGAGATCCCGAGCTCTACGCTGGTCCGTCCTATCTTGACGTTAAACCCTCCCGCAAGCCTGAACAGTCCATAGCTTCCGCCGGTATAAGTCAGTCTTCCTTCTTCCTTTGTAGCATTCGGTGATTCCAGTAAGACCACGCCGCCGGTTCCTGCTCCGTACAAGCTTGCACCCGGACCTTTGATGATCTCCATCTTACCCACTGTAGACATATCGAGAAGATTCAGGTACGTGTTTCCTCCGGCATCGGTAAAAGGCAATCCTTTCCAGTAGAACTTAACATTCCTGATGCCAAACGGCGACCTTAATACACTTCCCCGGATCGAAAACCGGTAGCTGCCCGGCGACCGTTCCTCCATCCTCACACCGGGAATGGTATTCACGGGCGTTACAATCGAAAGCGGGCCGAATCTATTCAGATCTTTTGTGTCGATCACATTCACGGTCACGGGAACATCGCGCAAGGGCCGGTCGCTGCGATAGGCTTTCACCACCACCTCATCGAGAACGCGCGTGGTGTCGGAGGTTTCTTCCTGTGCTAAAAGTGGTAAGGATGAACACAATAAAAGGGCAATGACGACAAGTCGCATAGGGGTAGTCAGGGAAAGTCCTAAAGTTTAGGAAAAATCAGCTAAAAGCCGACATCACTTCTTCTAACGGTCGGGCATCCTTAAAATATCCTGCCACTTTAAGCATCACACCGTCGACGAGGGTATCCGGACAGCTTGCTCCGCTTGTCAGAACGATTTTCACCGGCTGTTTGTCCGGAAGGAACCCGTGGGTTATCACTTTCTCTTTCGTGTGATAATTAAAGTGGTGGATCTCATCGCGGCTTTTTATTTCCCGGTCTGAATTGATAAAGTAGGTGGCAAACTTGCGTTCACATAGCTCCACGATGTGCGATGTATTGGAGCTGTTGTATCCACCGGCTACGATAGCCAGGTCGGCATCGGTATGGAGAAGCTCGTACGTAGCGTCCTGGTTGTCGTTCGTTGCGTAGCAGAGTGTATCCCGGGTGTCGGCAAAATGCTCACGGATATTCTCTTCGCCATACTTCTGGATCATGAGCTGCCGGAAGAAGTCGGCGATGGCCTGTGTTTCGGTAGCAAGCATCGTTGTCTGGTTCACCACACCGATGCGCAACAGGTCTTTCGATGGATCGAAGCCTTGTGAGAACCGTCCCTGAAATTCGCGATAAAACTCATCTCTCGTTTTCCTTCCGATGATATAGTTTCCGAGTGACTGTGCCTCCGCCATATCGCTCACAATAATTGAAGGAGCGTTGCTGGAGCTGTGCGAGAATGTAGCACGGGTTTCCTCGTGACGTGGCTTACCGTGAATGACGATCGTGTGTTGTTCTTTGCCGAGCTTCTCGGCGCGGTTCCATACTTTTTCTACAAACGGACAGGTGGTGTTGTATTTCTGAACCTCCACTCCCTTGTCGAGCAAGAGATGTTCGATTTCGAGTGTGGTCCCGAAAGCGGGAACGATCACAACATCATCTTTACCGATAGTATCCCATGGAATGAATTGATTACCGTCGGTATCCATGATGAAGCGAACGCCTCGTTGTTGAAGGTCACGGTTTACCTCCTGGTTATGGATCATCTGGCTGAGAAGAAAAACATTGCGTGACGAGTTTTCTTCAACGGCTTTATAGCTGATCTCGATTGCATTTTCGACACCATAGCAAAAACCAAAATGCCGGGCGAGGTAAAATTTAACGGGACCGAAGTCTATCACCGAAGGAGAAAAGTCCTGCTTGCGAAGATCTTTTTGTCTTCGTAGGTCTTTGATCTTGCCTGTGAGAGAAGATCTATAGTAAGGGGGGATTTCGAATTTTTTGATAACAAAAAGGTTATTGAGTCGAGCGGCAGAACCACTCGACTCAAAGAACACAAAGATAACCGCCTGCTTTTAGGCAGCCCCGGAAATTTTATCTTCTTTAATGCGGTTCGTCCTCACTTCTTTCGACTGCAGATCAAACCACTTCACTTCAACCATGTTGGCTTTGATGTACTTCAGCACTTCCATCACTTTACCATCGATCTTGCTGCGTACACGCTGCCCCTTCTTAAACAGCCTCCTCATAACTAATACTGCATAAAGTTACCTTCGCAGAGCATAAATATACTCACGGGGATAGTCTTGATAAACACCTGCGAAAAGAATTGTTTCCCCCTCTTTCTTTCGTTTTAAAAGCTCATTGGCAGCTTTTGCTGATTTCACCGGTGTATTGTCGATACTGGTGATAATGAAGCCCTCTTTCATATCGGTTAACCGGGCAACCTTGCCATTAGCAAGATCTTTCACTCTTACACCATGTTCGATGTCGAGCGCCTTCAGCTCCTTTGCTTCGATGTCTTCAAGGTCGATCCCCAATGACGCTGTGTTGCCAGCAGTGTCAATGCGACGAACAGCTTCCGAACCACCTTCCCTGTTCATAAGTGTGATCGGGAATACCATCTTCTTTCCACTGCGGTCGACCGTTACACTGATCTTATCACCGGGACGTTTGCGACCGATATATTCTATTAACGCTGTGCTTGTCCTGATGTCATGATCATCCAGTTTCGTGATGACGTCGCCTTCTTTGATACCGGCTTGTTCGGCAGCACTCTTGCCGCCTTCAGCAAAACCGGATACATAAGCGCCATCTTCAACCTTAAGATCCCTGTCTTTTACGAGATCGTAATCAACAGTACCTACCTGGATTCCTAACCAGCCGCGCTGAACAGAACCTGTACCGATAATGTCTTCAACGATCTTGCTTACAATATTGGCAGGAACTGCGAAGCCATATCCGGAATAAGTACCTGTTTGACTTGCGATAGCAGTATTGATACCAACCAGTCCGCCTTCGATGTTCACCAAGGCGCCTCCGCTGTTACCAGGGTTGATAGCTGCGTCGGTCTGGATGAACGATTCGATAGCTGTACGTTGCGCCATCTGATCTTGTGAATTGCTATTGATGATACCGATGTTGCGGCCTTTAGCGCTAATGATACCTGCTGTAACTGTCGAATTCAGGTTGAAAGGATTTCCTACTGCGAGTACCCACTCGCCAACCTTTGCCTGGTCTGAATCTACGAAAGCCAGCGCCGGCAGATTCTTCTGGTTGATCTTTATCACAGCCAGATCTGTATCGGGGTCTGTACCCAATACTTCCGCCGGATATGTTCTGTTGTTCGACAAAGTAACATCTACCTTATCGGCTCCTTCAACCACGTGATTGTTTGTTACGATATATCCATCGGCATTAATGATAACACCGGAACCGGCGCTCATGCTCGGTCCGCGTTGTTGAGGTCCCTGGGGACCAAAAAAATATTGCCAGGGATCCGTTTGCTCTCTGCTTTTCGAGGTGACGCGGCCGCTTGAAGTTGAACGGATGTGAACAACTGCTGCCGTTACTTTTTCTGCGGTGCCTGTGAAATCCAGGGGTATGATTTCGCCTTTCTCATTTTTCTTGTACGCTACTTGCGAAATGGGTGTGCCAGAAACGTGTTCGATACGCACTCCGTCATTCCCATCCCTCCACGCACCTGTAATGGCAACAGTAATAGCACTTCCCATTACTGCGGCCAGGATTAGTGATCCGAACTTTCTCATTTCTCTTGTTCTCTTTTAGTTTCAGTTGATTTTATATGCAAAACGTAAACCACACGCCTTTAGAATGAAATTTTGTCTGCTTTTCGTCAGGAGAAAACTGACAAGTATGTCACTCTGCGAAGGGTGACTGTAAGTACGAAGGTTTTCGGAGTTGGGTTGCGAAAAAGGCGTATTTTTGCGGTCCCAGATGGAAATTAAGGCTAAAATCACCCTGAAAAAGGGAAAGGAAACTTCGGTTCAAAGGCGACATCCCTGGTTGTTCTCGGGAGCAATAGAGCATATCGACGGCACTCCAGTCGATGGTGACTGGGTAACCGTGAGCCAGGCCGGCGGCCAGGTGCTCGGATATGGCCATTACCAGAAGGGAAGCATCACCGTGCGGTTGCTTTCATTTGACAAAGAACTACCGGGACTGGGATTTTATGCAGAAAGGATTTCCACAGCTTCCCAGCAACGGTCGAACATCAACATTCAGTCATCGGTCACGAACGCATACCGTCTCATTCACGGCGAAGGCGACGGACTTCCGGGTCTCATAACCGATATGTACAATGGTGTAGCGGTGGTGCAGGCACATTCACACGGAATGCATCACGACCGTACGAAGATCGCCGCGGCGGTCAAAGAAGTCTTTGGTAATAACGTATCTGCCGTCTACTACAAAAACCAAACAGGCGCCAATACCAAGGGTGAGTATCTGTTAGGCATGGCCGCCGTTCCTCACACCATCCTGGAACATAATCACAAGTTCTTCGTCGACTGGGAAGAAGGACAGAAGACCGGTTTCTTCTTGGACCAGCGCCAGAACCGGCTATTGCTTGCGGGTTACGCGATGAACAGATCGGTGCTCAATACATTCTGTTACACCGGAGGCTTCTCTGTGTACGCGGCTCAAGCCGGCGCCGCGCTGGTTCACTCGGTGGATGCCTCCGAGCGCGCAGTCGATATGACCAGGAAGAATCTTCAGCTGAATGGATTTGATCCTTCGCAGCACCAATGTTTTACCGAAGACAC
Source organism: Cyclobacteriaceae bacterium (assembly GCA_035318625.1). Lineage (GTDB taxonomy): Bacteria > Bacteroidota > Bacteroidia > Cytophagales > Cyclobacteriaceae > ELB16-189. Next base: position 435,966 of record DATHEL010000004.1, on the reverse strand, counting down.
ATTCGATTACCTGAAGGGTAAAGAAGGACAGTATGACCTGATCATTCTCGATCCCCCTGCTTTTGCGAAGCATAAAGATTCCAAGCACCAGGCGATGAAAGGATATCAACGCCTGAACCTTGAGGCGATCAAGAAGATTCGCCCCGGTGGGATCATCTTTACTTTCTCATGCTCCCAGGTTGTGGATAGGCAGTTGTTTTACGATACAGTTGTCTCCTCAGCAATACAATCCGGAAGAGAGATAAAAGTTCTCGAGCATCTCGGTCAACCTGCCGATCATCCTGTCTCTATCTATCACAGAGAAGGAGAGTACTTAAAAGGATTGGTTTTGTATGTCAGTTAATGGGCATTGGTCATTGGTATTGGGCGTCGGTTATTCTATTAAAATCGAAAATCACCAATCTCCAATACCAATGACCAGTATCCAATTTTGGTGCATTCGTAACAACCGCCAATTAGTTTGATTCTGTCGTAACAGCCGGGTGCTTCGCATACCTCTCGAAAAATTCTATCACCCTCAGCATATGATCCATCATACGTCCGGGATTGCCGCTTCGCGTGAGCTCGTGCCCTTCTCTCGGATAGCGGATATATTCGACTGGCTTGTTGAGTATCTTCAGACTCTTATATAAAGTCTCCGATTGAATAACACCTGTGCGCAGATCCTGGTCGCCGTGAATAATGAGCAACGGTGTATTGATCTTATCGACGTAGGTCAAAGGTGATTGAGCGTCGAGTATCTGCTTGGTGGCTTTGTCCCATGGATAACCGCCGAAGTGCTCGGGCACCAGGCGCCACGCATTTCCTTCTCCCATGAAAGTTGAGAGCTCGTAAACGCCACGTTGTGCGTTGGCGGCCTTGAAGCGGTTGTCATGTCCGACGATCCAGGCAACCATATAGCCGGCGTAGCTCCCGCCCTCAACGAAGAGCTGATCTTTGTCGATCCACGAATGATTCTTGACGGCTTCATCGAGCGAGCTGAGAATGTCGTCGGCGGGACCAGTGCCCCAATCCTGATAATTCGCGCGCTTGAACTTGTCGCCATAGCCGCCGCTTCCGCGTGGATTGCTGTAGACCAGGCCGTAGCCCCAACTGTTCTCGAGCTGGTATTCGTGCCACATAGAAAATATACCCGGTCCCCACATCGCCGACGGACCTCCGTGAATGTTAAGAATAGTCGGATACTTCACGCCTTCCTTCCTGCCAGCAGGTTCCATCACCCAATACTGTACTTTGGCTCCATCGAGGCGAGTGAGCCAGAATTCTTTCGGGGACACGACGGTTCTTTCTTTCAGCCATCCTTCGTTAAGCTGTGTGATCTGCTTCGCTGCCTTGGAATCTTTCGCGCTCAACAGATATACCTCCCAGGGATTTTTCGTTTCAGTGACCGCGCACACAATGCGGTCGCCGGCGATGTCGAAATCATTGACACCGGAGTCGTTACCATAAATTTTTGTGATCGTACCGCCTTTCGCGGGAATGCTGAACAACGGAATGTCGCCTTCGGTCTGTGCAGCGAAATAGATCGTTTTGCTGTCGGCCGACCAGACGCTGTTGCCGGCATCGCGATCGAGTGACTGCGTGATGATCGTTGGTTTCTCGCCGGAAGCTGTTGCCGTAGCGATCATATTCTGCGAATAGAACCTTCCTTTGGTCGTGTTGGCCGTGAAGGTGATCATCGTACCATCGGGAGAATAGATTGCGCCGCTGAGACTGTAGTCAGGCCACTTGATGAGTTGCTTCGCGGCCTTTGTCGCTACGTCGATCGTCCAGATGTCGGAGTCGGTCTCGCGGTCGGGATGGATCTCATACACACGAGAGTCGCAGATGATGGTCTTGCCATCGGGTGACCATTCGGGGCTGTTGAAATCCTGCATGCCGTTCGTGAGCTGAACTGCTTTTTCATCATCGAGTGTTTTTATAAACAAATGAGTGAAAGATTCGTCGGGCTGAAGGTTTTGTTCGCCCTGGATATCCTGCCTGTAAAGAACACGCGGATTGTTGTCCGAAGCATTCTTTGCAAGCCACGCACGTACTTCAGCGAGGCTGCCGTCGGGGCTGTTGGTAACTTTCTTCTTTTCATCGGACTTCATTCCTTTGAAATTCGGTTCGTCACCGACGGCTCTTCCGGGGCGTTCATAGTTCCACGAAGTTTTTCCTTCGATAGAGGAAGCGGGTATCGAAGAGGTGTAGAGTATCATTTTGCCATCGGGTGACCAGCGGGCATTCCCGGCCCCGAATTCGGCTTTCGTGAGCACATGCGCTTCGCCTCCGCCGATAGGCAGCAACCATATTTGTGATTTGTCTCCGTCCGTCCTTACGAAGGCGATCTGTTTTCCGTCGGGCGACCATTGGGGAGAAAGGTCGGTGCGGTCTCCGAAGGTGAGCTGCCGTGGTTCTTCTTTCCCCGTAAGGTCGAGCACATAAAGGTGCCGCGTGTAATAATATTCGTTTTCGTTCTTGACGGCTTTACGATTCACCACCAACGCTGCCTTCGTCCCGTCGGGGGAGATCTGTATGTTGTTTGTCGTCGCGATCTTCATGAGATCGGAAGCAACGATACCTTTCTTGGTTTGTGCAAAGCATATTGTGACAAGAAAGAAGAGGACTACAGTTAATATTCTCATAATTAAATTATTTGTCGCCGAAAACATATTTATTAAACCAATCCCAGTTATTGCTGCGTCGCAGCAAGTCGTTCTTTCGGTTTGGTAATACCGTGACCGAAACCTTTGTACACGATGAGCTCACTGGGTACATGATTGTCTCTCAAGCCCTGCACGAGCTCATAAGCATTCGATATGGGCACGCGCCTGTCGAATTCACCGTGCTGTATGAGCGTAGGGGTCTTCGCGTTGTTGATGTTGGTCATAGGCGACGTCTTCTTGTAGATCTCTTCGTCGCTCCACGGAGTTGCTTTCAGATACTGACGGGTAAAAGGATGGATGTCGGTGCTCACGTAGTAAGTGGTCCAGTTGGAGATCCCCGCTCCTACCGAGATGGCTTTGAAGATGTCGGTATTCGTCGTAAGGAAGGCCGAGATGTATCCACCCTGGCTCCATCCCATACATCCCATCTTCGACCTGTCTATCATTCCTTTTGAATCGAGATAATCGACACCAGAAATAACATCCCACGCATCGCCGACACCGAGGTTCTTCACATTGAGCGATCGGAATGCTTCGCCATAGCCGGCCGAACCGCGATAGTTCACTCTCAACACCAGGCTTCCTTTATCAAGCCATTGAAGGATCGGATAAACATATCCAGGCACGGGCTGCGGCGTATCGATACCCGTCGGACCGCCGTGGATGACAACGAATAACGGATACTTCTTCGAAGCGTCGTAGTTCGCAGGCTTGTGAAGGACGCCTTCGATCGTCGCGCCGTCTTTGCTCTTCCAGCTAACGACCTCGCTCTGCGCTACTTTCCAACCCGAGACCTGTACGGTCATGTCCGTGATCTTTTCCGGCTTCGGACTGGCCACGGGTGTCACAAAGACCTCATTCAACTGGTTGCCGTTCCTGCCGACGAATGCCAGCCTGTCGCCTGCTTTTGAAAATGAAATGCCATATACCTGCTCGGGCGTATTCAACAGCACTGAATGATTTCCGGTTTTCGGATCGATCTTGTACAGGGGACGTTTGGTCTTGTTCCATACCGAAGCGTAGATGCCTGTCGGTTTCCATGTAAGTCCGCCCAGGTCCTCGTCGAAGTCTTTCGCGATCTGTCTAGACGCTTTGGAGTCAAGGTTCAGTACAAACACTTTGGAGTTCATGTAAAAGTTGGAGATCGTGTCGCCGACGTTCGAAGTGTACAGAAGCTCTTTCGAATCGGGTGACCAGTCTTCAAAGTTGTCCGAGCTGGCATTGCCCACACGTAACGTGATTTTTTTATCTGCAAGATCGACGGTTGAAACGTCTGACCTCACGGATGACGTGATCAGAGGATCGGGTTGATGGTTGAAGCCAACCATTTTGCCATCGGGAGAAACCGAGAAGCTTGTAACGGTAAACTTGCCTTCGGTGAGCCGCTGGAGTTTCGGTAGCACGATACAACCCGCTTTTGCCTTCAGCGAGTCGGCGGTTTCGTAGCACGGGAGTTCCCACGCTTCGGGCATGTCGGGTTTGAAGTCCAGTGTCCACAGGTGCGACACCGTGAATTCCTTATCGTCCGTTTCGTATCCGCCGTATTTCTTTTCACGGTCCTTTTTCAATTTGTCCGTTTCAGGTTTCAGAACAACGAGCCTGGTACCTGATGGGTGCCATTCGAAGCCCGAGATGCCGTCCTCCTCTTTGGTGATTACGCGGGCTTCGCCGCCGTCGACACGCATGATGTGTATTTGGTTCTTGTTGCCACGGTCGGCGAGGAACGCGATCCATTGTCCGTCGGGCGAAAAGATGGCGCCGTTACTGTTGGCCTTGGAGGTGTTCGTGAGCTGGAATGATTTCTTGCCTTCCTTCGCTAACCAAATTTCAGTATCGAAGCGGTTGTCGTTCCAGTCGGTTGTCTGTACGGTGTACGCCACGGTTTTACCATCCGGCGAAACGACGACTCCGTTTATCGCGCGAAGGGAGATCACCTCCTCGAAGGTGGGAACACGTTGTGCGTAGGCCGCGCAGTTTATTACAAAAACGAGGGTCAGAAGTCTTTTCATGGGACGTTTTTAGAGAAAATCCGATAGACAATATCTGATTTTAGAATTAATTAACAGCTACCACGTATCAAACCGGTATTTTTGCAACCGTCGAAATGCCCTCATGCCGTTCATGAAACCCCTCCGCCTGATATTGCTGCCTCTGATCATCCTGGCAGCGGCCATTCCTTCTCATGCACAGAACAAACCCGGCACCCAGCTTCATATCAAAAAAGCGAAAGGGGAGATAAAGGTCGACGGTGTGCTCGATGAAGCCGACTGGACTACAGCGGACGTTGCGAAAGACTGGTACCTCAACTACCCGGTCGACACTGCCCTGGCTCCGAAACAAACCGAAGCGCGGCTTACATTCGACGAACACTTCATATACTTCTCTTTTGTCGCCTACGACGACGAATCACGCGACATGATCAACTCGCTACGTCGCGATTTCGATTATGAAAGAAACGACAACGTGGGTATCAATATCGGTCCCTACAACGATCGTCTCAATGGATTCTTCTTTACGCTAACGCCAGCCGGCGTTCAGATGGAAGGTACGATGTCGGCAGGCGGAGCAACGCTGGATGCCTGGAACATTTTTTGGGACAACAAATGGTACTCGAAAGTTGTGCGCTACAAAGATTACTGGATCGCAGAAGCGGCTCTACCATTCAAAAGCTTTCGTTACAAGAGCGGCATCAAGGAATGGAACATTGCCTTCGACAGGCTCGACAAAAAAAGAAATCACAAGTCATCGTGGGTACATACACCCATACAATTTGCCACAGGTGCATTCGCGTATGGCGGACAATTGATATGGGATGATCCGATCCCTCCGGCGCGAACCAACATCTCTTTGATCCCCTTCGTGGCCGGGCGCCTGTCGGACGACAAGGAAGTGACACCCCAGAAATCTTCCGAGCTGCAGGTTGGGTTCGACGCGAAGGTCGCCATAACGCCTTCCATGAATCTCGACCTCACGGTGAATCCCGATTTCTCGCAGATCGAAGTAGACCAGCAGGTGATCAACCTGACGCGCTTCGAATTTCAGTTTCCTGAACGAAGAACGTTCTTCCTCGAAAACAGCGACCTGTTTGCAAACGCAGGCTTTCCACCGGCCAGGACTTTCTTCTCACGAAGGATCGGTCTGGTGAAAGGCAATGATGGGCTTTACACCCGGGTTCCTATCGCTTTCGGAGCACGTCTCAGCGGATCGATCAACAGAAAATGGAGGACGAGCCTGATGAACATGCAGACAAGCGAGAAGCTTTCGTTGGGATTGCCCGCTCAGAATTATTCAGTGGCAACCGTTCAACGCAATTTCTGGAAACAATCGAACATATCGCTTACCTACGCAGACAAGGAATCGCTGCATGTAGGCGAATCTGATTCAGTGAAATATTTTCATGAAAGCATTTTTATGAAAGGCGGCGCTACGTCCGTCAGGAATAATTATAACCGCGTGCTTACTGCCGACCTGGAGCTTTTGAGCGTAGACAATAAATGGAGCGCCAGCGCTTATGCATCGCGCTCGTTCGATCCGATGAAGGCTGATAAGACAATGTCGGGTGGTCTTTTCTTTTCACACTCGTCGCGGAAGCTGAGCGCGTCGATCGGGGGTTATTCGATCGACAAAAACTATAATGCCGAAATGGGTTTCGTGCCGAGCTACCGGGTATATCCCGGTCAGTTTTCATACCTGGCAAGTGCCGCGTTTAAAACCTATCCCACGAATAGCAGGGTGGTGTTTATGGGCCCTGTGCTCGATATGCAAAACACGCATACGCCCGATGGCACACTGACCGACCGTTTTTATTCGCTTGGTTACGATTTCCGGCTGCTGAACACCGCCACGGTGAAGGTCACGTATAACTACGTTTATCAAAAGCTTACCAGTACTTTCAGCCCGATAAATCCGGAAGAATACGCAACATTCAACGTCGGGGAACAATATTCGTGGCAGAATGTGATGATCACTGCGATGACGAACCAGCGCACGCTGATCAACTTCACCGGTCAAAGCTCGTACGGTGGATTTTACAATGGAACAAACTTCAACGTGACCGGTCAGCTGAATTATCGTTATCAACCTTATGGAAATATCTCGATGAGAGTTGACTACAATGACGTCAGATTGAAAGAAAGCTACGGCAAGGAGAAGCTTTTTCTCGTGGGTCCGCGGATCGACCTCACTTTTACAGATAAGCTGTTCCTTACAACATACGTTCAGTACAACAATCTGTTGGAAAACGTAAACCTGAATGCCCGTTTTCAGTGGAGATATAAACCGGCTTCTGATTTCTTTATCGTTTACACGGAGAATTATCTTTCCAATACATTCGGAAGTAAAAACCGTGCGCTTGTGTTCAAGTTTACGTACTGGTTTAACTTGTAAAGAGGGAATTTATTCTTTGTATCTTTAATCTATGCTGAACTTTCGCCCTGACTGGAGAGTTTGTGTTGGCTTTCTGATTTTCCTTTCAATTTTCAGTGATCTTTCGGCGCAGACCACGCCGAAGAAAATCCCCCAGAAAAAGACCTCCGTCAAAAAAACAGTCAAGCCTTCTCCTCCCATTCCTGTTGACGGTTTTTGGCTGGTAACGAAAGTGACCGTCGGCGGAAAAGAGCTCACGCCCGTTGCACGATGGTTCAGGCTTACGACAGGCAAGCAGGTTTCGGGTAACGGTTGGGTGCAGCATTCTTTCGGCACTTATAAATTCGATCTAAAGAAATCCGAAGTCACATTCATAACAGCGAACGAACCTGATGACGAGTTCGGAGCTTTCAAGGTAGAGCTCAAGGGCCCGCTGATGACGTGGACGCGTACCGAAGAAAATGAGGTGGTGATCGTCGAGCTGAAGCCCATCACTGAGTTGCCGATGAGTCCGTCGGATGCCGCGAAAGGATTATGGATACTGGAGTCGGCTATCGAAAAGGACGTCAATATTACAAAGCATTACGATCCGGATCACAAGCACTTCCTGTTCATTCGCTGGGACCGTCAATATGTGCGACAGCTCAACGTACACGAACGGATCTCAGGTTACTGGTTTTTCGATGCACACCGGCCGGAGATCACATTCATCAGCGAGAACCGCGAACAGGAAGATGAAAAGTGGACGATAACGATCGAAGGACAAAAGATGACGATGAAGGGAAACTCGGAGAATGTTCTGAGCATGATGCTCACTTACGTCAGAGCGATGGACTTCCCTAAGTGATCTTGATGGCTTCAACGATGCCATAGATCCCTACGATAAAAACAGAAATTATACTGATCCAGAATGCTATCGTATAGCCCTGTCCCGACGGAAGTAATTGTGTGCGTCCGTACTTGAAATGTATGGCGCCGATTATCACAATGAATAACATGAACGAGCCGATGAGTCCGCCGAACAGCACCATCAGCACGGGCAGCTCGATGAACAGGTAAGCGATCGTCCACAGACCCGGGAATATCCATGCGAGCCATGTGATCACTCTCTTTCTTTTTTTAAGGTCGTTGAACTCAAGCCAGCCGAGCTCGCCGAAAATATCGGGGAATATTCTCGTCCAGGCGCCGAGTGTTGCGAAAAGACTGGAGAACAAGACGAAAAATCCACCTACGAGGTACGCAGTCTTGATGCCCGGGCCGAGAGACTGCGTGTAGATCAGCGCCAGTGTCTCGATGACTTCGTTGCCATGAGGAACTTCACCTCTTTCGTGAAGAACGGCAGCGCCAAGCAGGTAGAATGCCACGGTGACGACTGTGTAAATGATCATGGCGACAGTTGCGTCGAGGAACATGACTTGTATCCAACCTTTCGCCCTTCGTCTCCAATCGGGTGTATCGCTGCGAGGGCCCGTGTATTTCGCGTAGCCTTTCTCGAGGCACCAATAGTTGTATGCGATGATCTCGTCGCTCGCTACGCCTGTGATGCCGAACGCACCGATGGCGTATGGAAGGATCCCGGGCGGCAAGCTGAATTGCTGTTGCTCGAGTACCGACAACCACGAAAATCCGAACGACGTGAATTGCAATGAAAACAATGACGCGAGCGTGAGCAATGTGAACGCCGCGATCATCACCAACGACAGTTTTTCGATGATGCCGTATCGTCCGTTGAAGATGAGCAGCCCTACCGAAAACGCGGTGATGATCGCCCACGCGGTGATGGGTATTCCCGGAAATAGCATATTGAGAATGACCACGGTTCCACCGAGCATCCCGCCCAGCTGAATGACTTTCAGGGCTATAAGTATAAACAAGGTCCAGACTGCCCACCGGCGAGGGCCGGAGACTTTCGAGAAAGCCTGCATGCAGCGTTCGCCCGTGAGCACCGCATGTTTACCAAACTCGAGCTGAACGGCGACTTTCGCAAGGCAACTTATGATGATGATCCATAGGGCGACGAAACCTGCTTTTGCACCCAATATCGTTGTGGCTATCAGTTCTCCTGAACCAACGATGGAAGCGGAGAGGATAAATCCAGGCCCGAGGAATTTGAATCGCCTCAAGAGCGTTGTTGGTGGTTCTTTTATTGTCGCTTCAGAAATGACGTAAGGGTCGTGGATCATTCAAAGACAAGGTATTATATTTATCAAATACTCTCTCACGGATCGCACAGATCGCACGGAAAAGAAATTCAATATGATACATCGCAGACACTTCATTAAGCAGCTTGGATTCAGCGCCGCAGGCATAGGCCTAATAACTTCCTTGCCAGCGTCGGTCGATGCCTTTCCATATTACGCCAAGTCCTTACCGCGAAGCATTCCCGAAACGGAAGGCGTCTCTTCTGCCGGACTGATATCCTTCCTCGATGCGATCGAAAAAAGCAACATAGAATTCCACAGCCTCATGGTGCTTCGTCACGGCAAGGTGATCGCCGAAGGATGGTGGGCTCCATATGCGGCCCCGCTCAAACACACACTATATTCTCTCAGCAAGAGCTTCACGTCGACGGCGGTCGGGCTTGCGATCCACGAAGGCAAGTTCACCCTCGACAGCAAGGTGATCTCATTCTTCCCCGACGAGCTGCCGGCAGAGGTGAGTGACAATCTCTCCGCGATGACGGTGAAAGATCTGCTCACTATGTCGACGGGCCATGGTAAAGACACGATACAACCCATGCGGGGCAACACGACAGGCGAAAGCTGGGCGAAGGTCTTTCTTTCACTGCCGGTCGAATACAAACCTGGAACTCATTTCCTGTACAACACCGGTTCGACTTACATGCAGTCGGCCATCGTACAAAAAACAACGGGTAAGTCTGTTCTCGAATATTTGAAGCCCCGCCTTTTCGAGCCGCTCGGCATCGAAGGCATGGACTGGGAAGCTGACCCTAAAGGAATTTCGACAGGTGGTTACGGGCTTCGCGTTCGCACCGAAGACATTGCGAAGTTCGGCCAGTTGTTTTTGCAGAAAGGCTTGTGGAACGGAAAGCAACTTGTTCCTGCGAAATGGATCGAACAGGCTACATCGGCACAAGTTGATAACGCACCGGCTAATCCTTCCAGGTCGAATGCGGAAAATGACTGGGCACAAGGCTACGGTTTCCAGTTTTGGAGATGTACACACAACGCCGTTCGTGGCGACGGGGCATTCGGTCAGTTCTGCATGATGATGCCCGACCAGGATGTGGTGGTGGCCATCACCGGCGAAAGCTTCGACCTCCAGGGTTCGATGAAGCTCGTGTGGGATCATGTGATCCCTGCGGTGACGACCAGCGCTCCGAAAGATCAACAGGCACAGACCAATCTCCTGGCAAAATTGAAATCACTTGCGCTTCCGGTACCCAACGATAAGCCAAGCTCACCAATAGCATCGACGGTGTCGGGGAAAAAATTCACGCTGTCGGAAAACGCGTTGAACGTGAAAACCATCTCTTTCAATTTCAAAGGAAGTGATTGCATTGTTGATCTCACCGGCGATACAAACAACGACTCATTCACCTGTGGCATGAACCGTTGGGTTGTCGCCAAACAAATCAAGACCCAGGGAATATTCGCGATACAAGGAAGGCAACCGGTCACAACGCCTCTTGCTGCTGCTGCAACGTGGTCCGATGAGAACACGCTCGTCATCACGCTCCGGTATGTCGAGGTAGCTCACAGTGACAAGTTTGTGGTCAACTTCAACAAAAATGAGATCACGATGAGCTTCCTCAATAGCGTTTCAAAGGGAAACCCCTCTGTTGCTGAACAGCGTCCCACGCTTACCGGTAAGCTTACGGCGTAGAATTTACCTTATTCTTTGGCAGGGATTGGAGGCGGACCTTCGGGGATATAGGCTTGGTAAACATGTCCCGATCTTCTTTGTTCGAATTCCGCGCGGACATCTTTTCTCAATTGTTCGTTCTCAAAAAGATCGACCATCGTCATGCTTAATGATTTGGCCGCGAGAGCCATTCCCTTATGACCTATAGACATTCCCCCGCAGGCTACGACCGACCAGCCGTGCCATGCTGTGTTGGCGGGCGCCGTTGTTGCAACGAGAGAGATCTCCGGAACGATCCAGCTGATGTCACCAACATCGGTTGATCCTCCGGCGGGATGTTCGGCGGTTTCTTTCAAAGCATGTATTGTTCCGTCGAGCCCCGTCTGCTTGGCACCCTGAACTTCCTGGATCTTTTTAGCGAAGGCGATCTCGTCAGGCGTGTAAACGATCGGTCCAAGAAATTCGAGATTCTTCTGCAGCGCTTCAGCTCCTTTTCTGTTTACGAGTAATTCATAGTCGCCTGTCTGAATGGTGATCTTACTTTCGACGCCGGCTATTATCGCGGCGCCTTGCGCGATGTCTTTCACACGCGCAAACACCTCCTCCACGCCGGACCTCTTGCTGTCGCGGACCCACATCCAGATCTTGGCATACTCGGGAACGACATTCGGTACATCACCGCCAGCCTTGATAGCATAATGCATCCGCACTGAGGGACGAACGTGCTCACGAAGCATGTTCACTCCATCGGTGAATGCTTCCAGTCCATCGACTGCACTTCTTCCGTTCCAGGGGTCGGCAGCAGCATGTGCGGCTTTGCCTTTGAACTCGACCAGGAAGTCGATCATTGCTTGTGAGCTTTGTGTGCTCGCGGCGATCTCGGTATCGGGATGCCAGTCGAGACAAACATCGACATCCTTATAGAGGCCTTCGCGGGCCATGTATATTTTCCCGCCTACCGATTCTTCGGCCGGCGTTCCATAAAAACGAATCGTTCCTTTGAGCTTACCTGCCTGCATCAGTTCCTTGATTGCAACTGCTGCACCCAGGCTTCCTGCTCCGAACAGGTTATGACCGCAGCCATGGCCGCCACCACCTTCAAGCAGCGGATCGCGCGTAGGTTGCGCTTTTTGTGAAATCCCGGGCAGCGCGTCGTATTCGCCCATAATACCGATGACCGGTTTACCTGAACCATATTCTGCAATAAAGGCGGTGGGCATACCCGCGACGCCGCGGGTTACTTTGAAACCCTGCGCTTCTGCGTAATCAGCGAGCAATTTTGCCGATTGATGTTCTTTAAGGGCGGTTTCGGCGAAAGCCCAGACCTGGTCGCTTAGGTTGACCAGTTCGGCCTGGTGTTTGTCGACCGATTGGATGGCGGAAAGCTTATTGGGGTTTGTTTTCTGTTTTTGTGCAATTGCAGAAATCGACAGCGCAAGGCAAACTGCGAGGGTAAGGGGCTTCATCAGGAGTAGGTTTTGAAATTGAAGATATGGATTTCCAACCAAAGGGACGTATTCCGGGTCTAACAGGAGGAGAGAAAAAAGGATAGGCTCAAATGAAGACAATTATTATCGCTACCGTGCTGTTGACAAGCTTATTCAAGTGTGGAGGATCGGAAAGGGTCGGCGAGAACGTCACTGTTAGTTGTAATGAGACAGCTACTGTTACTGATTTTACGGGATTGGACGGGTGCGGGGTGATGTTAGTGCTGGAAGATGGCACCCGTCTGAATCCTGAACGGAGACAATATTTTCAAGCTCCGAAAATAGAAGAAGATCCACTATACTATTTCACCCTGACGGCCGGCGATAAAGTAAAAATTTCATACAAAGACGTTGATGGTGTCGACATCTGTATGGCCGGTAAAACTGTTTTTGTCACGTGTATCACGAAAATCGACTGAGTTATGAAAAGATTTGCGTTCTGGATATTTCTCGGAGTGGTGACGTTGGGTGTAATCATTTTCAACGTCGCTACGAAGTTTATTGCTTAAAGGGCTTGCACCCTATTTCGCATACATGTAATCGAAGGTCAGATTAAGCATCGCCTTCACGCCCAATTTAAAAGCTCTTTCATCGATCATGAAATCCGGCGTGTGATGCACAGGCTGTGTTTCAAACTTTCCTTCGGGATTATATGCTCCGAGGAAAAAGAAAAGCCCCGGTACGTTTTGCTGATAGATCGAGAAATCTTCACCCATCGTTACGGGGTTAACAAGAAAAACATTCTTTTCACCGGCTGCTTTCCGGAGGCTCGGTACCATCTTCTCAGTCAAGGCAGGGTCGTTGATTGTCGGCGGATACGATGCCCCAAGCGTCACCTCTGCTGTTGCCCCTGCACTCTCCGCAATTTGCGTTGCCGTGAGTTTGATTTTCTCGTGAAGTACCTTTTGCATCTCCAGGTCGAATGTCCTGGTCGTTCCCGTCATGATTGCTTCTTCCGGGATGATGTTGTTGCGAATGCCGGCGTGCAATGTACCGATGGTAAGTACCACGGGAAGTTTCGTCAACTCGGTCTGCCTGCTCACAATAGTCTGAAGACCCAGAACGATCTGGCTCGCAACAACAATCGGATCAATTCCATCCCACGGTGTCGCGCCGTGAGCTTGTTTGCCCTTCACCTTGATCGTGAAACCAGCCGGGCTTGCCATAAATGCGCCCGGTCTATAGTTGATGGTACCAAGCGGAACCAGTGACTGGATGTGCAATCCGAATGCAACGTCCACTTTCGGATTCTCGAAAGCGCCTTCCTTGAGCATCAACCGTGCGCCGCCTTCTTCACCTGCAGGCGGGCCCTCTTCGGCAGGTTGAAACAGGAACTTCACTGTTCCTTTTATATCCGACTTGTTCCTGGCCAGTATTTGCGCAACGCCGAGCAGCATCGCAATGTGAGAGTCATGACCACAAGCATGCATCACGCCCGTTTCCTGGCCACCGAACATCGCCCGTTCTTTGGATGCAAATGGAAGTCCGTTTCTCTCCGTAACCGGGAGGCCGTCGATGTCGGCACGTAATGCGATCACCGGCCCGGGCTGACCGCCTTTGAGAATTCCGAGAACTCCCGTTTTTGCGAAGGGATGTTTTACTTCAATACCGAAAGACCGGAGCAGCTCTGCGATCTTCTCGCCTGTTTTCACTTCCCGGTTCGATAATTCCGGGTGCTCATGAAAGTACCGTCTCCATTCGATCACTTGCGCTTCTACATCGGCTGCCTGCTGGTCGAGCTTTGCCTGCAGTTTGGAGCTCACCTGCCCGAAAGACACCGACGTAAAAAATAAAAAGAAGAATAGCGCGGAAGATCTCTTCATGCCTAAATGTTTTCGGTGAGAAGGTAAGGCTATACCTTTGTTTGAAGATCATGGATTGGATAAAAATTTGTGGTGAGGTAATCTGCCCGTGGCACGGGTATCGTTTCAACCTTAAGACAGGCCGTGAATCCGCAGAGCGCTCGCGCGACTTGACGACATACCCGGTAAAGGAAGACGAAGAGGGAGTTTTTATCGGTGTGTGAAATACCGCGGGGGGTCATTCGTTTTAGACCCGCGATCCAATTATTATTGCAGCTGAAATGCTCCGTTTTTTACCCGGAATACTCGTTTTACTGATATCCGTGTCTGCCCACGGCCAGGCACAGGACCGCCTCGTCAGCCAGCTGAAAATATCAGAAACTGCACCGGCTGGACTGCTCTCGACACGAGCGCTTGTCTTGTTTAGCAACTCGTTTACGATCGACGAGCTCAACAGGATCCAAAGATCATTTCAACAGATCGGTATCGACGCCGACTTCTACCTGGATGTAGACAAAGTGCTGGCTGGAATTGATACCGAGCGAGCCTATTCGGCCTACTTCACTACACGCGAGATCCGGTTCTTACTGTTGCTCACGAAATCAAACGAAGGATACAATTTCTACGCTACCGAATTCAATAACACGATGCAGTTCGTGACACCGGAGCAAATCGCTTGGAAGGTTACCGACAGGAAACTGGATGACGTGCTCATTAAAATATACCGTGACTCGTGGCTTCGTGAAAAGAAACAGAATTTCCTGATCAACGACATTCCCGAGATGGACGTCAACGTGCCGATCATCATCGGTCGCCGTTCGGAGCTGTTCCCGATAGATCTCAGGATTGATCAGCTGGCTGTTCCAAAATTTCCTGACGCTTCCGTGCAAGCCGACGTCGATACGTTATTCAAAAAGATTTATCCCTATCCCGAGAAGTTCAAGGTCGTGCAGATGCCTGCCGACGAAAAAGACCTTGTGAAGCAAGGCTTCCAGTATGTTTTGCTTTACGTGAAGTTGAATGGAAAATCGACGAGAGAGATCTTAGGTTACGATATGACGAAAAACGTTGCAACTGCATACGGATCCGTAACGTATCCCAGCGGAACACCGCAGGTAAAAACGATCTCCGCCGATGCACCGATCTATAAGTTTTATATCAAGCACATCCGGTCAGGAAATGTCTTCCTCGGAACAAAATGGGACGCCGACGAGACTTTCGTCCAGGCGCTGAGGAATCATATCATGGGATTCAGAAATGAATTGAAGCTTAATTAACTCACGAGCTTCAACCCGATGATCGATCCGATCAAAAGGGCAATAAAGAATATTCTAAAAAAGAACGAGGGTTCGTTAAATAACAGTATCCCGATCAGTGCCGTCCCCACCGCTCCTATTCCCGTCCAGACGGCATACGCCGTTCCAAGTGGAATGGTCTTGATCGCCATGTTGAGGAATTGAAAGCTCAGCGTGATACAAATGAAAAAGGCGATCGTCCACTTGGCAACCGTAAAGTTGTTCGACATTTTGAGACTTGTCGTGAAGCCGACCTCGAAAAGACCCGCGATCACCAGGTACATCCATGCCATGATTTTTTTGTGCAAAGATAACCCGCCCGTAATACTCTTGAGTACTTTCCTTACCTGGTTTTCTGCTTCGAACGTGAACGCAAAGCCAGGGCGAATGCGATGATGATGATCACCAACCAAAAACCGCCGTGTGAATGATGATGCCAGTGGTCTCCGCCCCAACCGTTCCAATGGTCATGCCAGCCAAAAATGCCTCCGAAGATTGAACCGATAATGCCGAATATCCCTCCGATGATGGCACCGATGAGTCCGAACAAACCACCAATTAATCCGAAGATCAACCCGAACAATCCTCCTGCAATTCCAATCCAAATCGGAAATGTAAATACGATGACTACGATCAAAAGGAGTGATGAAGTTTTCACGGCGGTTAGGATTTTTGCCTTACCTAACAAAAATTGTTCACTTTCGAAATTCCCCGGATTTCGAAGGTTTTACAGTCCGGACTGTCGAAAAATGAACAGTTTGAGTGAACACAAGTGAACAATCAGATGCGCTTCCGGTAATTCCAGACTGCGAAAGAATTCAGAACAATGCCAAACAGCAACACGATCCCGAGGTGGTAACGGATATCGTACAGGCTGCTTCCCTTCAGCACTACCATTCTCATTACCTCAATGAAATAGGCAACGGGATTGAACTTCGTGAAGGTTTGCGCCCATCCCGGCATGCTATCGATCGATGTATAGAGTCCACCGAGAAGGATAAAGATCATCATCATGAAGAACGAGAGCAACATCGCTTGCTGTTGAGTATTGGCAAAGGTCGAAACGAGTAAGCCGAGACCAAGAACCGCCAGCAGATAGACCGCTGAGAAGATGTAAATGGTGAGAATGCTTCCTACCGGGACGATGCTATAAAACGCCCAGGAGATAATGAGCCCGATGGTGAGTATGATCTGACCCAGCACCCAGAAAGGCAACAGCTTTCCGAGTATAAACTGATACTTGCGGATGGGTGTAACGTTGATCTGTTCGATCGTACCGACCTCTTTCTCCTTCACGATATTCAGCGCCGAAAGGAATGCGCCGGCCATCGTCACCAGGATGACGAGGATACCCGGCACCATAAAGTACTTGTAGTTCATTAGGGGATTGAACCAGTTAACCGACGTAATCTCGATCACCGGTATCGGGTTGAAGCGCGGCATCTGAACCCAGTCGAGGCGAACCTCCCGGTTAAAGTCGCCGATAATACTTCGTAGATAGGCACCGCCGAGGTTAGCCTTTACTCCGTTGATCGCATTCAGTGCAAGGAACAGCGTCGACTCATCTTCTTTCACCAGTTGCCGTTCGAAAGAGTTCGGTATTTGCAGCACGAGATCCGCCTCATCGTTCTCGACACGTTTCAATGCCTTGGCGTACGAGTCGGTATAGTCGACGAGCTGAAAGTAATTGCTTGCTACGATCTTGTTGGTAAGCTTCTGTGAATAGGTCGAATGATCGTAGTCGACGATACAGATCTTGACATTCCGTACTTCGTAGTCGGCTGCCAACGGCATGATGAGCAGCTGCACGGCCGGCATGATGAAGATCATACGAAGTATCGCGGGATTTCTGAATACCTGTCTGAATTCTTTTTCGAGTAATATCCTGAGCACTCTCATTCCAGCCTGGTTTTAAAGTTCTTGATACTGACGATCATGAAGAAAGCCGTCATGCCAACGAGTATCAGCGTCTCCTTCCAGATATAGCTGAAACCGAGTCCCTTGATCATCACATTCTTCACGATGTAGTAGAACCACTTCGCAGGCACGATATTCGAAATAACCTGCAGAGGGATCGGCATGTTCTCAACAGGAAACATGAACCCGCTGAGCATCACCGTCGGCAGGAACAATCCCATCAGCGAGATCAGCATGGCGGTCTGCTGCGAACCGGCTACAGACGAGATCAGTAATCCCAGCGCAAGCACCGTGATCGTAAACAACAGGCACTCGCCGACCAGTAAAAACAGGCTGCCTTGTATCGGCACGTCCAGCACAAATACACTCAGCACTAAAATACTGGCGATGTTGATGGTCGAAAGCAAGAAGTAAGGGACCATCTTGGCGATCACAACCCGGATCGGGACAATGGGCGACACAAGTATTACTTCCATTGTTCCGAGCTCCTTTTCTCTCACGATCGAGATAGAGGTCATCATCGCACAAACCAGCATGAGTACCATTGCCATCACACCCGGCACAAAATTGTACGATCCTTTCATCTGGGGATTGTACAACATCCGTATCTCCGCTTTGATCGTGTACGGATATCGCTCGCGTCCTTTGAGATTGTCCTGGTAATCGAGTATGATCGCCGACGCGTAATTGATCAATGTGTTGGCAACGTTCGGATCTGTGGCGTCGCCGATCAGTTGTATCGGCGCCTTGTTGGCATGCAGGAGCTCATCCTGGAACCGGTCGGGAAATACAATGGCCATCTTTATTTTACCGGCCTGGAAGGCAGGCTCGAGGTCGGCATTGGAACGGATATATTCCTGGACGTCGAAATACCTGCTGGCTTCGAGCTCGTTGATAATCGCCCGCGATGCCTCGTCCTTCGAATTGTCGAGGATGGCGATGCGGGTATTCTTCACTTCGTTGGTCAGGGCAAATCCGAAGATCAGGATCTGCATGAGTGGCATGCCGAAAAGAATGAGCATGGTCCGCTTGTCCCGCCATAAGTGGAAGAATTCTTTCTTTATGAAAAACAGGAATTGCTTCATGTGCCTTTAGTCTGCTGTTCTGACTGCCTTCCGCGCCAACTGAACGAATACGTTACCCATGTCCTCCGCATTGAACTTCTTTTTCAGCTCATCGGGGGTGCCGAGCGCATCGATGCGTCCGTCAACCATGATGCTAACCCGGTTGCAATACTCTGCTTCATCCATATAGTGAGTTGTTACAAACACCGTGGTTCCGCCGGCGGCTGCCTGGTATATCAAATTCCAGAATTCCCGGCGCGTGATAGGGTCTACACCGCCGGTCGGTTCATCCAGAAAAACGATCTGCGGTTCGTGCAACATCGCCACAGAGAACGACAGCTTTTGTTTCCATCCCAACGGTAACGACTTCACAAGAGTACCCGCTTTGTCTTCGAGCTTCAGCTGATGAAGCAGGAATTCCATTTTGGTTTTGATCTGTTGATCGCTGAGTCCGTAAATGCCGCCGTAGAAACGAATGTTCTCTTTCACGGCCAGGTCTTCGTATAGCGAAAACTTCTGGCTCATGTAGCCAATGTTTTTCTTGATCTCTTCGGCGTCTTTAAAGAGATCGTAACCCGCCACCGTAGCCGTCCCGCTGGTGGGAAACGACAGCCCGCACAGCATCCGCATTGCCGTCGTTTTTCCAGCTCCGTTCGCTCCGAGAAATCCGAATATTTCTCCTTTGCTCACATCGAACGTGATGTGGTCGACGGCCACGAAGCTGCCGAACTGCTTGGTGAGATCCTTTACCGATATGACCTTGTCGTCGTTCATTTTGATCGCATGAGATCCATAAAACAGTCTTCTATTGTCGGCTCGATCCTGTGTACACCGAGGTTTGCATATCCCTTATCGGCGAGACGCTTCCAGATGTCGTCAGTCGATTGATCGGAGTCGCGAAACACGACATGATGCTCCGAGCCGAACGGGTAACACGATATCACTTCGGGCATTGCCGAAAGCTCGAGCATAAGATGATACATGTCGTCGGCTCTGAAGGCCCACAGCGGTTTACCAAATTTCTTTGTGATACCCGTAGGCGAATCGATGTCCAGTATCCGTCCCTCCTGTATCAATGCCACGCGATCGCAGAGACCTGCTTCGTCCATGTATGGTGTGGACACAATAATGGTGATTTTCTGTTTCTGAAGCTCTCGCAGTAATTCCCAGAATTCTTTTCTCGAAACGGCGTCCACCCCGGTGGTTGGTTCATCCAGGAACAAAACCGACGGCCGGTGAATCAGTGCACAGCTTAACGCAAGCTTCTGTTTCATCCCACCCGATAATGCTCCGGCCTTGCGGTCCTTGAACTTCTCGATCTGCGAATAGATCCCCTTCACCAGGTCATAGTTCTCTTCGATCGATGTGTTGAACAGCGTCGCGAAGAACGAAAGGTTTTCGCTTACGGTGAGATCCTGGTACAGCGAAAACTTCCCGGGCATGTAGCCCACTCTTTTTCTTATTTCCTTGAAGTCCTTCACCACATCGAACCCGTCGACCGAAGCTGTGCCCTTGTCGGCGATCATCAGTGTCGTTAGTATCCGGAACAATGTAGTCTTCCCCGCTCCGTCCGGACCGATGACGCCGAAAAGCTCTCCCTGCCCGGCTTCGAACGAGACGTCATGCAAAGCAGTGACAATTGCTTTGTCAGCTTTGAATGTTTTAGCTACGCTATTTACAATAACTGCATTCATATCCGTGCGATGTGTGATCCCCCGCATCAAGTGCGGGGCAAGCTGTGAGAGATGTATTTATTCTTTCGTCGTATCAAACCTTACCTCTCCATACATCCCCAATTTCAAATACCCATCATTCTTCACCTTTATCTTCATGGCGTATACAAGATTTGCCCGCTCGTCTTTCGTTTGAATAGTCTTCGGTGTGAACTCGGCTTTTTCCGAAACCCACATGATCTCCCCTTCATAAGTTTTGTATTCGCCTTCCGGGGCATCGACCAGCACCTGGACTTTCTCTCCAAGTTTTATTTGCGTCAGCTGGCTGCCTGAAATGTAGGCGCGTAATACCAATGAAGACAAGTCAGCGACTTTGTACAGAGCTTTCCCTTGTGAGGCCATCTCATCCTTGAGCGCATATTTTGTAAGCACGGTTCCTTTAAATGGGTTTTTGATCACCGACTTGTCCAGCTGGTCTTCTATCTGGTCGAGCTGTGCTTTCAGCGGCAGCGTTTCACTCTGGATCGACTGCGTAGTGATCGAAAGGCTCGACTGCGAAGCATCATACTGACGTTGCAGCAGCTGTAGTTGTGCGTTGATGTCGTCGAGCTGTTTCTGTGTGGCTGCGTCGTCTTTCAGGAGATTCTGCACACGTTTCTTTTCGCGTTGAGTGGTCTCGATCTGTTCCTTGATCGCTGCGAGTTGCACGGACGCGTTGGGTGACTTGGCGACCACGGCTTTGATCGAGTACTCCAGCTGCTTTTTTCTCAAATACAATTGCGTGGTGTCGACCAATCCGACAACGGCATTGGCTTCGAGCTCTTTGCCCTCCTCGATGTCGAGCTTCAGGATCTTTCCTGCAGCCTCGGAAGAGATAATCACTTCGTCAGCTTCAAAATTGCCGGTTGCATCGAATTCGTCAGATGAGTCCTTGCATCCGACAAGGATCATTAATAGAATGAATATTGTATTCTTGTTCATAGGTCTTATTTGCTTTCGCCTGTTGTTGCCAGGTAATTATATTCCGTCATCAGTAATTGTATTTTGTGCACCGACAGGTTCTGCCGTGCCTGATCTTCTGCATTCAACTCTCTCAGGTAGTCGTTTGCCGTCATCACTCCGTTGTCAAGCTGTGCTTTGGCTGTCGTCTTGATCTTTGTGCGCAACTCGATGATCTGCTGGTCGACCGCTATCAGGTCGTTCAACTTAGTGATGTCAGTGTGTTGCTGCTTCAACGTAAGCTTGGTATTGAACATAAATATCTCTTTCTGAACATTGATACCCTGGAGGTTGACGTTCAGCTGCTGCTTGTCGCGTGTCGTGTTGTAAAATCCTGCAAGGTTCCAGCTCAACCTCAGTCCGCCGATATAGTAAGTCGCGAAGTCGCTGTTGAGCATATTCAGACCCGGCCGGCCATACCCGCCCTGCACGAATAAACCGAAGCGGGGAAGGACCTTCGTGTTGTTGAGCTGTTGTTGTGCGGTGAACAGCTGCGATTGATAGTTGTACAGGCTGATCTCAGGCCGCGTGATGTTTGGCTCGGCCGCAGCCTGGATGTCTTCAGGACGTTGAAGAGTTGTGCTCTCACCAAGCTCCTGGCCGATAAAGATACCGAGCATGGCCATGTATGCTTGTTTGCCGGCTTTCAATTCGATCGCACGTTGTTGTGTTTTGAGCGACTCGGCCTGCAGGATGTCAGCGTTCGTTTTGAAAGCCGTCCCGTTTCGGATCGACGACTCCACTTTTTGAAGACTTGTGTTGATATCTTTCCGGATCAGTTCTACCTGTGCAAGCTGTTCGTCGATCAGTAGTGTGCCGAAAAATATCTGGTTGATCCGCTCTTTGATCTTGTACAGCTCTATCTCAAGTCTTTGGTCTTCGACCAACGCGTTGGTTTCAGCGATCGCATTCTGCCTTTTAATCGCCCCGCCATCGTAAAGCGACTGATTCAATTCGGCATACAACTTATACTGATCCTTCGGGAGGGTCTTGATCGCGAAACCCGGCACTTCGATCGGCACCTTAGTTACGTCCGATTGGTACGTAGCCTGTCCGTTGATCGACAGCTGCGGCAGATATCCGCTGCGGGCATTCGCCACGGTAAACTCCTTCGTCGATACAAGAAGTTCTTTCTGCCTAATCAGCGGGAAGTTCTGACGAGCCTTCTCATAGCATTCCGCCAGAGTTAATTGTTGTGCGTTAGCGCCCGCACCTATAAGCAGCAGCGCCGCAGTAAGAAGTCTTTTCATTTTTCCGTGTTTTCCGTGCTTTCCGTGAGAAACAAACGAAAATTACCCCTTTCGGCTGACCCAATGCACCCATTTGCACGCGAAGGGTCAGGATTGACTATTGAAGTGTCGTTTTGGAAGTCCGACTCAGTAAGACCATTTCCCGATTCAGCACGACGATTTTTGCCGATAGCGGTATTGTTTGTCAACTTTGGGTTCAACCCCGTATCAGAGGTAAAATTGTTTTGTAAAATGAGATCAGGTAATCGTTTAGTGTGGATCATAGCCGGCATCGCAGTAGCATTTCTGGCATTCGTCATGGAGACACACGCCCAGTCGCACGAAGGTTTTATTTACGGGAAGGTTTATACGAACCGCAATACGTACACAGGTCCCATTCGCTGGGGTAAAGAAGAAGTCCTCTGGACCGACCTGTTCAACGCCGCCAAAACCGATAAGTCATTCGACAAGTTGGTGCCCAAGGAAAAGAGCGCTGAATCATGGGGCGATTACAACTGGAGCTTCGGCAGCATCTGGGAAGACAATACCCAACATCAGTTCACCTCCCAGTTCGGCAACTTCAAGGAGATGGTTATCCTCAACGACGAAGACGTCCTCATTAGACTTAAGAACGGAGGCGAGATCAAGGTCGAGGACGACGGCAACGATATCGGGGAGAAAATACAGGTCATGGACCCCGAGCTGGGTGTCATCAGCATCGACTGGGACAACATCGACCGCGTCGAATTCCTTCCAACACCAACCAAGCTCAACCAGGTTTTCGGAATGCCTCTCTACGGCACGGTAGAGGGCGTTCGCAAAGAAAAATACACAGGCTTTATTGTGTGGGACAACGACGAACGTCTTACCACCGATAAGCTCGACGGCGACTCCGAGGATGGAGACGTTTCGATACCATTCAGTGAAATAATCTCGATAGAGAGGCGCGGAGGCGGTAGCTACGTGATTACAAAGTCGGGAAGAGAACTTCGTTTAACCGGCTCGAATGACGTTGATGACGACAATCGCGGGATCTTTGTGGTTAGTCCCGAAGTCGGAGTGATCAAGTTCTCATGGGAGTCATTCCGCAAGCTCACCCTTGCGGCTCCCAAAAATACAGGACCCTCGTTCAACGATTTCAGTATGCCGAGGATCATGACAGGAACCATCTCTCGCCTCGATGGCAAGGACGTCACAGGACAAATCGTATTCGACATCGATGAAACCATGGACTTCGAGATCATCGAAGGCGTCGAGAACGACATCGAATACTTCGTACCGCTGAAGAACATCAAGTCCATCACACCCAAGAACTACGATTATTCACAGGTGGATCTTGTGTCGGGACAATCGCTCCTTCTCGGTGAGGGCCGTGATGTATCGGCAAGGAACGCGGGTTTACTCGTCTTCGAAAAAGGCAAAAAAGATCCCGTCTACATTTCGTGGAGAAAGGTTAATCAGATTACCTTCAACTGAACATTACCGTAAAACATCTGGCTGCCATCAACACCAAAGGTCTCATCTACCTGGGCGCAGGGCTTATTGGCGCTGCGCTCATCGGTTGGCTTGCAATAACGATGCAGCCGGGTCCGGTGCTGTATTTCACGTTCGGGTGGGTGGCCCTGATCTCATTCCTGCTTTGGATCGGCAACAGGTTTCTTACCCGGCGGCTCGACAAAAGCCTGCCATGGGCTCGCTGGGGCAACATCCGGTTCTTTACACAACTGCTTTTCGGACTTGCATATCTGCTGGTTCTGATCAATGCCACGTATTACGCGATCAAGACGCCGATCACCGGAGACCCGCCGAGTTCAGAACAGCTTATTGTCGCGAACGCTTGGGGAAGCGTCATTTTTGTGCCTGTGTTCTCGATATACTTTAGTCTGCATTTCCTCCGGCATTGGAGAAAGTCGGAGCTCGAGATGGAACGCTTTCACAAGGCGAACATCCGCTCGCAGCTCGACTCATTAAAACGTCATCTCGATCCTCATTTTCTTTTCAATAACCTCAACATCCTGGCTTCGCTGATCGACAAGAATAAAGAAGCGTCGAAGGAATTCGTTCACAAGTTCGCTGAAGTATACCGGTCCATTCTCAAAAGCAAAGCCGATGACCTCATTCTTGTTTCGGAGGAGATTGACTTTATTCAGTCCTATATTTATCTGATCAAGACCCGGTTCGAAGAAAACATACAATTCGAGATCGCGGTCTCCAATGATTCGAGAAGCAAGATGCTACCTCCACTGACGATACAGATGTTGCTGGAGAATGCTATCAAACACAATGTGATCACGGAAACACTACCTCTTGTGATCGCGGTGAAGAACGAGGGCGATTATCTTGTTGTCACCAACTCGCTTAATAAATCCCGGGAAACAACTTCGCCGGGAACGGGTTTAGAAAACATCCGCCAACGTTACGCGCACTTCACCGACAAGCCGGTGAATGTTCGCGAGGCCGACGGGAAGTTCGAAGTGCGGATACCACTTTTGGAAATAGAGCATTCATGAAAGTATTGATACTGGAAGACGAGACCCTGGCTGCCGACAAGCTCGAAAGCGCTCTTCTAGAACTTCAACCCGGCTGGCAGGTCGTGAGCCGCATTAAGTCCATATCGTCGGCTGTAGAATGGCTGCAGAGTAATCCCCATCCGGACCTTATCATCAGCGACATCCGTCTTCTCGACGGGCTGTGTTTCGAAATATTCTCGCAGGTGAAGGTCGAGAAGCCTGTCATTTTTACCACCGCTTACGACCAATATGCCATTCGCGCCTTCGAGGTCAATAGTATCGACTACCTACTGAAACCCGTTCAAAAAGAAAAACTCCAGGCAGCCCTCGCCAAGATCCAGATACCGAAAGAGCCCCCGTTCCCCGATTATAACGACGTCCTGAGCTTCATCAAGTCAAACAAGACATCGTATAAGTCCCGGTTCATGGTGCGGCTAGGCCAGCGGATAGTAGCCATACCTTCCGAAAAGATCGCGTACTTCTACAGTGAGAATAAGCTAACGTACATCGTCGCCCTTGACAACAAGAAATTCCCGATGGATCAGCCGTTGGACGAGCTGATCGATCTCCTGGACCCGAAGCGCTTCTTCCGGGCCAACCGGCAGTTCATTGTTGCGTTCGATTCTATCGCGGAAATACATCCCTATTTCAAAGGGCGGATCAAGATCATGCTTCAGCCGAAGTCGGAAGAGGAGGTGGTTATCAGTTCCGACCGCACTCCGGAGTTTAAGAAGTGGATTGATCAGTAGGGCGGGGCATGCTCAGGGCGCGCTCAGGTTGATGCGACATCCTACAGGGCTGTCATTACCCGCTTTATGCGGGTAATCCCGTGGAAAGACAAAATCGTATCGGTTACCTAACTTTCCTCGGGGTCCCCCGGGCAAGGATTTTTCCCGATTCATCCCGCTGTAGTTCCGATCCATCCCTAACACCTTATTATACGGAGAACCTTGAGCCATCTTGGTAGTATAATAGGTCATTATGATTAAAACCTTTACTCACCAGGCGCTACTGATCACTCTCGCAATAGCCCCTTTGTTCGCTTCCGCCCAGGACGAACACTTCATTTACGGACGAATCACTTTGGTTGACGCCAAAGTTTACGAAGGCCCCATCCGCTGGGGCAAAGAAGAAGTTTACTGGAACGACATTTTCAACGCCGCAAAAGTCAGGAACGAAAACCTGCGCTACCTCTCTCATGATGAGCGCCAGGATCTCGACGACCGGCAGTACAACCACCGGCACGGCAGCGAAAACAACTGGAGTCGCTGGGCCGACAACTTCGGGTGGCGCTGGAGTGATGACGGCAACTTTGACCGCGAATACACCCACCAGTTTTCCTGTCAGTTTGGTGAGATCAAATCGCTGAAGCCCCAGGGCAGTAAATGGGTCGATATAGAGCTCCAGAACGGAATGAAGGTCGAGCTCAGTGGTGACGGGTACAATGACGTTGGCCTCGATATCCGGGTGATCGACAGTGAGCTGGGCGAAGTTGAGGTCTACTGGAACCGCATTCAAAAGATAGAATTTATAAACACACCCGGTAAGCTTGCTAATCGTTTCGGCCGTCCTCTTTACGGTACTGTGGAGTCATTCGGTAATAAATTCACAGGTTACATTCAATGGGATCATGATGAACGCCTTTCGGTTGATAAGCTCGATGGTGATTCCGATGATGGAGATCTGTCAATCGAATTCGACAAGATCAGCTCGATCACCCGTTTAGGCAGCCGCTGCCGCGTTGTGCTGAAATCGGGAAGGGAAATAGACCTGGAAGGCTCGAACGACGTTAACCGTGAAAACAGGGGTGTTATCGTCATGAACAAAGATGTTGCGGGCATCGACATTCCCTGGAGCGAGTTCGATAAGATCACATTCGAAGAGAAAACACCCGGTGCATTAGTTTCATACGCTCAATACAAGAATCAAAAAGAATTATCGGCTACCGTTAAAACTTCTGAAGGTGAATCATACTCTGGAAGGTTAGTATTCGACCTCGATGAAGAGTACGACTTCGAGCTTCTGCAGGGACGTCAGCGCGACTTCGAATACACAACCGCATTCAGAAACGTGAAAAAGATCAAGTCATTCGACGACGACCGTTGCGAAGTGGAGCTGAAGAACGGGGAGAAGCTTATGCTGACCGATGGACAGGATGTAAATGATCTGAATCAGGGCGTCCTGATATTCGCCCAGGGAAAAGAAAAACCACAGTACATACCGTGGAATAAAGTCAGCGAGATCGAATTCCGCTGACCGGAAGATAGTAGCGCCTTAAAAACCTCACCGCATAGAGGTACTCGGCGTTATGTTTAGGGTACACCACCTGCTCTCCGCGCGGGTGGTGTTTTTTTATGAATTTGTTCTTAAAAAGAGAAACAAATAACCGACCTTTGGAGTATAAGTATCCTGTAACATGAAAGTATACCTCGGAGAATTCGAAGAATTAGTGCTTCTCACCATTGCGACGCTGGGTGAGGAAGCGTACGGTGTAGCGATCAAAGACTCGATTGAACAAAGATGCGATCGCACGATAAGCATCGGCGCCTTGCACTCCACCATCACGCGGCTGGAAGAAAAGAAGTTCCTCCGTTCATGGATGGGTGGGGCGACGGCCGAACGCGGCGGAAGGAGCAAACGCTACTACGAGATCACTCAGGAAGGTAAAGCAGCTCTCTCCACAGCAAAAAGTCTCCGCGACGCGCTGTGGAGCGAATCTAAGGTCAAACTCTCGCTACAAAAATGAAACGTAAAACTCAGCCGCCACGCCTCGCCGAATGGCTATTCGATAAATATTGTGGCAGCGCAAATGTCGACGACCTGAGGGGCGATATAGAAGAGGTTTTTTACAGGAATGTTCAGAATAAAGGGTACTTGCACGCCGCGAGTGTTTACTGGCGCCAGGTGCTGTCGCTCGTGTTCTCTTACGCTATCCGGAAAAGGAAGAAGAACGCAAGCTATCATCAATACGCATCATCAAATCCGTTCGACATGTGGGGCAATTATCTTAAAGTCGGATTCAGAAACCTTTCAAGACACCGGTACTTCACCATTCTCAACATGGCGGGATTGGCAATCGGAATGTCGATCAGTCTGCTGTTCATTACACTGTTTGTTTCAGTTACCGACTACGATGAGTTTCATGTGAACAAGAAAAATATCTACAGGGTCATCACAAAAACGAACGACGGCAGAGACCATGCGCCTGCGCCTGCGATCCTGGGAGAAAAACTGAAAGAGGAATACCCCGGCATCAGGGAAGTTATTCATATCGGCCGGGGACTGTATTCTGACGAACCGCTGCCGAAGCTGCCTGTTTCGATCTTCGGACTCTATGTGGATCCGGCGTTCCTGGCAACATTCACGTTCCCCCTGGTTGCCGGCGATCCGAGGACAGCCCTGACTGACCCACGAAGTATTGTACTGACTGAAATGATAGCGAAAAGGATCTTCGGAGAAAACGATCCCATGGGCAAACAGATGATGTTGAGCACTGGACCGGTACAGGTCACCGGGATCATGAAAGACTTTCCGGCTAACACACATTTTTCATTCCACGCTATCGCACCATACTCTAGTATTGCCGGACAGTCGGCAAACATGGATGTTGAAAAAGCCTGGTCGGAGATCCAGAATAACTATGTCTACCTGCATCTCGAAGAAGGCACGGACATTTCATCCCTTCAGGCATATCTCGATAAGACGGCGGAAGACATTTATAAGAACAATCCCGATTTTAAAGCCCAATTTCAGCTTCAGGCATTGGGTGATATTACTCCCGGTCCCGAGCTCGACAACGAGATAGGTCCGCAATGGAGCTACCTGTCGTTCGCGATAGCAGGAGGCCTTGGACTATTGATACTTCTTCCCGCATGCTTTAATTATACTAATATCTCCATCGCCAGGGCGCTCAAGAGGTCGAAGGAAATCGGACTCCGCAAGACCCTCGGTGGAATGCGCCGTCACATCTTCGCACAGTTCATCGCGGAGACGGTTATTGTGACGACATTTTCATTGATCGGCGCTTGCGCGATCTTCTTCGTGATCCGGGGCGAGTTCCAGTCGATGCTTGTACATGCTTCGTCGCTCGATCTCAGTCTGACCTGGGAGCGGTTCTTTTACTTCCTGCTCTTCGCGATTCTGACCGGTTTTTTTGCGGGTCTCTTTCCTGCACTGCATTTCTCGCGACTCAATCCAATCGAGGCCATCAAGAACAACTTGCCGACGAAGTTTCTATCGGGCATCAAGCTGCGCAAGGCTTTGATAGTTTTCCAGTTCACCCTCTGCCTGACGTTCATACTCGGTATCGTCATCTTTCACAAGCAATACAGGTATGCCATGAATTTTGACCTGGGATTCGATGAAGAGAACATTCTAAACGTGGATCTCTATCAGGCGAACCCGGATGTAGTGACGAATGAGTTCTCAAAGCTTCCGTTCGTGCAAAAGGTCTCGATGTCTTCCGGCATTCTCGGACATGGCATTCCATCTACGTGGACGAGTCTCGATGGAAGCAAGGACAGTGTGGAGGTGTTCCAGATGTTTGTGGATGGCAACTTTATCGGAAATACGGGAATTGAGCTGTTGGCGGGAAAGACTTTCGAAGACAGTAAGAACGGCGAGACGTCCGTGATCATTAACGAAACCCTGATGAAGCGATTTTCTTTCGCAGGGCCGTCGGAAGCGCTGGGCCAGGTAGTTCATGTCGATTCTCTTTCGTTAAAGATCATCGGGGTCATCAAGAACTTCCACTTCTGGCAACTTCATGCGCCGCCCGGTAATTTCTTTTTCAGATCGAGTCCCGAGAAATACCGTTTCGCGAATGTGAGGATCGTCACCAATGATGTTCAGGGGTCGCTGCAAGAGATCGAGAGTGCGTGGCAGAAATTCGCGAACGGCAATTTGTTCACGGCACGTTTCCAATCGGAGGCTACCGAGATGGCTTTTGGAAATTATGTGACGCTGCTGAAGATATTCGGATTCCTGGGATTGCTTGCGGTCTCGATATCGTGTCTTGGCCTGTTAGGCATGGTGGTGTATACTGCCGAATCCAAGACGAAAGAGGTCGGTATACGAAAAGTGATGGGAGCGAGCCGGTGGAGCCTGGCAGTTCTTTTATCTAAAGGATTTTTGAAATTGATGCTGATCGCAAGTCTCTTTGCATTGCCCTTGACATTGGTCTTCAACAAACTGCTTTCAGGCCTCGATTACTATCGTGTAGCGATAACGTTCTTCGATATTGCTCTGGGACTGCTGATCATGTTTGCGTTAGGTGTCGCAACAATGGCGTCGCAGACGTGGAAGACGGCGTCGGTAAATCCGGCAGAGACGTTGAAGTATGAATGATTTTTTTAACACATAGGTCACATAGAAGGAAACAGAGCGCCAGATCGTAACTTTGTATGCCTATGTGAACTCTGTGTTAAAAAGGGTATTCGCCTTTGTCGATAACGTAATCTGCCACTTTGCGCCTGGCGATCTTAAGATTGTACGGGTCGATCTTCGTAAAGCGCTTCAATCCCATCAGCATCAAGCGAAGTTCGTCGCCTTCGGCAAATGATGTGATCGCACTACGTCCTGCCGAAGCAGTTTTTTCTACTGCACCGTGGAGATAGATGAGCGCCAGCTCTTTCTGGATATCGACAGCCTTCTCTCCTTTCGTGGCAACCATTTTCTCGACACGAAGCAAAGCCGACTCTGCGATGTATATCTCGATAAGCATGTCAGCCATGTTCATGATCACTTCCTGTTCTTCCGATAGCTTCATCATGAACTTCTGCACTGCCGCGCCGGCGACCATCAGACCCGCTTTCTTCAGGTTGGCGATCACCTTCTTTTCTTTTGCAAAAAACCCTTCACCTTCGGATGCGCCGAAGTCGGGAATGGCCATAAGATCTTTCTGAACTGCCATGGTCGGGTTCATCAAGTCGAGTGTGCCCTTCATGGCTCGTTTCATCAGCATGTCGACGGTGAGCAGGCGGTTGATCTCGTTGGTGCCTTCGAAGATGCGGTTGATCCGGGCGTCGCGGTAGGCGCGGTCCATTGGACCCTCTGCCGAAAATCCCATGCCGCCATATATCTGCACACCCTCGTCCACGCTGAAGTCAAGCACTTCCGATCCGTGGACTTTCAGTATCGCACATTCGATAGCAAACTCTTCCAATGATTTCAGGCGGGCTTTCGAAGAGTCCACACCCTGGGCGATAAAGGCATTGTAGGCGTCGTCTATATTCTGACCTGCGCGGTAATGGGCCGACTCACTGGCGAAGATCCTCGCAGAAACTTCAGCGATCTTATGTTTGATCGCGCCGAAGGTGGCGATCGCCACACCGAATTGTTTCCGTTCTTTGGCATATTTCGTTGCCTTACTGATCGTCATCTTGCTTCCGCCGACAGCGGCGATCCCAAGCTTGATGCGGCCAATGTTTAGAATATTTACTGCGATCTTGAAACCATTCTCCCTGTCGCTCAAAAGGTTTTCCACGGGAACGTTGCAATCGTTGAAAAAGATCTGCCTGGTCGACGAGCCTTTGATGCCCATCTTCTTCTCTTCTTCATTCATCGTGATTCCGCCGAAAGCTTTCTCTACAATGAATGCGCTGAGGTTCTTGTCCTGGTCGATCTTGGCGAACACCACGAAAATGTCGGCGAAGCCGCCGTTGGTGATCCACATTTTCTGTCCATTGAGGACATAGTGCTTACCGTCTTTGCTGAGTACGGCTTTGGTCTTTCCCGAGTTGGCATCGGAACCTGAATCTGGTTCAGTCAAACAGTAAGCTGCTTTCCATTCGCCGGTCGCCAGCTTGGGAATGTATTTCTGTTTTTGCTGGTCGTTTCCGTAATAAAGGATCGGAAGCGTACCGATACCGGTGTGCGCCGAAAGTGCGACAGCCACTGAATGTCCTCCGCCAATGACTTCTGCAACAAGCATCGTTGTGTTGAAATCCATGCCGAAGCCTCCGAGATCCTGTGGTATGGATGTTCCTAAAAGACCAAGCTCCCCGGCTTTGTCAAGAATGGCCGGCATGAGCTTCGTATCCTTCATGGAGTCGATCTCATCGAGCTTTGGATGTACTTCTTTCGTGAGGAAGTCTTTGCACTGTTGTGCGATCATTTTTTGTTCTTCCGTGAAATCCTCCGGCGTAAAGATATCCGCCGCGGCGGTTTCTTTGATAAGGAACTCTCCGCCTTTTATCTGCTTCTTAGTTTCAACTGCTGCACCCATACCTGTCATTAATTAAGTAATTCATAGATCCCTGCAACGCCCTGTCCACCTCCGACACAGGCCGTTACCATCCCGTATTTTTTCTTTTGTCTTCTGAGCTCATTAAACAACTGTACCGAGAGTCTTGCGCCGGAAGATCCGAGAGGATGTCCTACGGCGATTGCACCCCCATTCGGGTTGAGCTTCGAACGATCGAGGCCAAGTGTGCCGATCACCGCGAGCGACTGGGCTGCAAATGCTTCGTTCAGCTCGATGATGTCGATATCATCCTGCTTCAGACCGGCCTGCTTCAATGCCTTCGGAATCGCAGCTACAGGACCAATGCCCATGATGCGCGGCTCCACGCCAGCCACGGCATAGCTCATCATTCTCGCAATAGGCTTCAGGTTGAGCTGCTTCACCATGCGATCGCTCATCACGCAAACGAAAGCGGCACCGTCGGATGTCTGTGACGAGTTGCCGGCCGTTACCGTACCGTTCTGTGCAAAGACGGGCTTCAGCTTCGAAAGACCCTCTACACTGGTATCGGCGCGTATGCCCTCGTCGGTTTCGACAACAAACTCTTTTGTTTTTTTCTTACCGGATTCGTCAACGAAAATTTCCTTTACGGTAATGGGAACAACCTCGTCTTTGAATTTACCCGACTTCCATGCGGCCGCCGCTTTGTGATGCGACTCCGCCGAAAACTTATCCTGGTCTTCGCGCGAAACCTTGTACTGTCTGCTTATCTCTTCGGCCGTCAACCCCATGCTGATGTAGTAGTCGGGATGATCATGTGCAATGGTATAATTCAATGCCGTCTTCCATCCCATGACAGGCACCAAAGACATCGACTCGGTTCCACCGGCGATGATCACATCGGCCTGGCCGGCCTGTATCCGCGCGGAAGCGATAGCGATAGCCTCCACACCTGAGCCGCAGTATCGGTTGATCACCATACCGGGTGTTTCGATGCCAAGCGCCATCAGCGAAATCATCCGTCCCATCTGCATGCCTTGCTCCGCCTCTTGCACAGCATTACCCACGATGAGGTCGTCCACCATTTTGTTCTCGAGGCCGGGAATTGATTTTACAAGATGTTTAATAACATCTGATGCCAGATCATCGGGTCTTGTAAAACGAAATCCGCCCTTTTTGGCTTTACCGACACCGGTCCTAAAACCTCCTACAATGAATGAGTCCATAATTAATTTCTTAAAGGTTTCCCACCCGTCAATATTGATTGAATTCTTTCCAATGTTTTTTTCTCCCCACAAAGAGAAACAAACGCTTCTCTTTCAAGATCCAGAAGATACTGTTCACTCACTTCCTGCGGTGAGGTCAGGTCTCCGCCGCACATGACGTTAGCGATCTTCATGGCGATCTTCGCGTCGTGCTCGGAAACGTAGTTACCCATCTTCATTCCGTTGACACCTGCGGCGAACAAGGCCAGGCCCGTTCTTCCCTGTACTTTAATGTTCTTCGCTTGCGGCGCCATGGTATAGCCTGCTTCGGCCAGCTCGATCGCTGCTGATTTTGCATCGAGTATCTGCCGGTCTTTGTTCATCGTGATCCTGTCTTTGACACGAAGGATGCCGAGGTCCCGGGCGTCGTGCGCCGAGAGGGCGACCTTTGCTGTGGCTATGTTCATAAACGCATTCTGTAATGCGTTCAGTTCAACGTCGCCTTCCTGTGTGCGATCGCTGATCCGTTTGGTGAACTCTTTCGTTCCTCCACCACCGGGGATCAGTCCCACACCTACTTCTACCAGGCCTATGTATGTTTCGGCTGCTGCCTGTGTTATGTCGGCGTGCATAGCCATTTCGCAGCCTCCGCCGAGTGTTCTTCCATGCGGCGCGACGACCACCGGCACCGTCGAATAACGGATGCGCATGACTGCATTCTGGAATGCCCTCACCATGAAGTCAATCTCATCGTAGTCCTGCTCGATGGCGTACATGAACACGAGACCAAGGTTGGCTCCTAATGAAAAGTCGGCTCCCTGGTGACCGACGACAAGTCCGCGATAGCTTTTCTCTGCTGTCTCGATCGCTTTCGTAAGTCCTGTTACAACATCGCTGCCGAGCGTGTAGCTCTTGCTGTGCCATGCGAAGTTGATAATGCCGTCGCCGATGTCTGTGATCTTCGAGTCGGCATTCTTCCAGATAATATTGTTGCTGAGGTTATCAAGAATGATAAATGCATCGCGGCCCGGAATGTTTTTATACGACCTGGAAGGAATGTCGTAGTACTGTCGTGTGCCGTTCTCGACGCGGTAGAATGATTTGTTACCTGCGGCTACCATATCGTAAACCCACTGGTTGGGCTTATAGCCCATGGCCTCCATTGCTGAAATCGAGCTCTCGACGCCGGCAGCATCCCACGTTTCGAAAGGTCCCAGCTCCCAACCGAATCCCGCGCACACGGCATCGTCGATCTTGTAGAGCTCGTCGGAGATCTCGGGTATCCGGAAGCTCACATATTTGAAAAGGTCGTAGAAACAATCCCGGTAGAAATCACCAGCCTTATCTTTTCCTGCAAGCAACACTTTGAAGCGATCTTTGAGGTTGTCGATCGTCTTGGTGGTTTCGAGTGTAGCAAACTTAGCTTTGGCTTTCGGTTTATACTCGAGTGTATTCAGATCGAGTGTAAGGATCTCCGTGCCTTTTTCCCCTTTACTCTTTTTATAAAAACCTTGCCCGGTCTTATCACCGAGCCATTTATTCTGTTCCAGTTTTGTGACTACCTCCGGCAGCTTGAACATCTCGCGGCTTTCGTCGTTGGGAAGCCCGGTGTACAGGTTGTTCGCGACTTTGACCAACGTGTCGAGGCCTACCAGGTCGGAGGTGCGGAATGTTGCCGACTTCGGGCGGCCTATCACGGGGCCGGTCAGCTTGTCGATCTCGTCCACATTGAGGTCGTACTTGCGCATCGAGTCTATCACCTTTAGCAATCCCCAAACGCCAACGCGGTTACCGATAAACGCCGGAGTGTCTTTACAAAGCACTGTTGTTTTTCCGAGGTAGAGATCGCCGTAGTGCATGACGAAATCGACAACCTCTTTACTCGTGTGCGGGGTGGGTATCACCTCGAAGAGCTTCAGATAACGGGGAGGATTGAAGAAGTGGGTTCCGCAGAAATGGCTTTTGAAATCATCGCTCCTGCCGTCGGCCATCAGATGAATGGGTATCCCCGACGTGTTCGAAGTGATCAGAGTTCCCGGTGTCCTGTATTTCTCCACCTGTTCGAAGACCTTCTTTTTGATGTCCAGATTCTCGACCACCACTTCGATGATCCAGTCGGCATCCTTGATCTTCGGCATATCATCGTCGAAGTTTCCCGTGGTGATCCGCGACGCGAATTCCTTTTTCATCAGCGGGGCGGGATTCGATTTGACCGAACGTTCCAGCGAGCCGTTCACAACACGGTTCTTGACCGCTTTGTTGTCCAACTGAAGCCCTTTTTTCTTCTCTTCTTCTGTAAGCTCTTTTGGAGCGATGTCGAGCAGCATCACCTCGCAACCAACATTGGCGAAATGACAGGCAATGGCAGAGCCCATCACACCCGAACCGAGGACAGAGACTTTTTTAATAGATCTGTTCATAATGACTTATGGGAGATTTTAATTAGACCTCTACTCTTGCGTAGATGTTGTTCCTTTCTATCAGCTGATTGATCTTCTTCAGTACATCAAAGAAAGCATTCAGCTTTTCATCATCAATCTCCTCACGTACAACTTCATTGAAACGTAACACGGTGCTCTTGGCCTTCTCTTTGTTCTTCCGGCCCTCTTTTGTCAATCTTATCCTTACTGACCTCTTATCGTTCTTGTCTGTCTCCCGGTAAATCAGTCCCTTCTCTTCCATCGACTTCAATAATCTCGTGAGGCTTCTTGCCTCCAGGCCCATCATGGGTGCGATCTTCGTCGCCGGTGTTCCCTCTTCGGTATGAATATTCAACAACGCGAAGCCGATCGACATGGTGCCGCCGTATTTCAACGCCTGCTGATTATACATCCTGGCTATCGCATGCCACGAAGCCTTGATGTTGTAGTCAACTGTTTCTTCTCTCTTCATGCAATCGATAGCGAAGATAGAAATTTATATTATGCATGCAGAGTATTCCGGGAAATTTTACGGACGGGAAATCAGACCTCGCGTCCGAGCTTTTTCATGTACAGGCGGGTGGCTTGACCGACCCAGTTATCGCGGTGGATACGATCGGGATATACTTCGATCACCTCGGCCAGGCGCGCGACGCTTTCGCCATCGAGCTCACTGATCTGCCGGAAAGAATATATGTCGAGTAAGTAAAGCTTTCGCTGGAATGCCGGCCCTATGCCTTTGATCTCGGTGAGATCATCTTTCTCGTCGGCTTCGGCTTCGACAGGCCGGACGAAGGGATGGTCCGACCAGTCACGATGCTCG
Source organism: Cyclobacteriaceae bacterium (assembly GCA_035318625.1). GTDB lineage: Bacteria > Bacteroidota > Bacteroidia > Cytophagales > Cyclobacteriaceae > ELB16-189. The sequence goes on along the minus strand of DATHEL010000004.1, from coordinate 399,521 downwards.
GCCTTCGGCTTGTTGTTGGCTTCGGCGAGCTCTTCCGACAGCTTGCCGAGCGACTTGGTCTTGTCGCTGAGGTCGTTCTCCAGTATCCTCAACCTGAATTTTGCCGAGCTATGTTCCCCGTTAAGTTGCTGGAGCTTTCCTTCGAGCTCGTGACTCTTGTTTTTCAGCTGCTCTTCGATAGCATTCAGCTCCGAAATGCGCAAAGCCAGCTGATCGCTTGCTATCTGGGCGTTGGCGGCCTTTTGCGCAGCTTGTTGGGCTTTTTGTTCAAGGTCCCGGATAGAATCTTTTTGATCGTTGAGCGCCAATTCAAGCTCCCTGACTTCGTACTTGGTATTTCTTAGCTCGTCGGTGGCCTCTTCGAGCGAACCGGTCCGCATGGCCCACGCCATTCCAAAACCGATCAGGAAAGCAATGGTGGTCATCACGATGATCTCGGCGATCGCCAAGGTAGTCGTGGAGGGTTTGATCAGCCCGGTGTTGTCGGGTAACCCCTTGACGCTGAACATATACCAAAGGGCGCTGAGGACACACCAAACTGCGAATACGAGAATGTACAAATAACCTTTCCTCATGATTTCGAATACGGGGTTTGCCCTGCATCAAGTGCGGGACAGGCCTTTGAAAGCCGATTGAATTTAAAGCTTTTCACGGAATCTGGTAAAATTTTGTCACGGCGTGCAACCTAATTAAAATAACAAGCGTCTTATGCATAACTCTCTTATGTATTACTGAATTATGCACTCTCCCGAATTATTGAAGGGCACGCTCCAAACAATTGTGTTGAAGGTGCTCAAGGACCATGGTAAAATGTACGGTTACGAGATCACACAGCGTGTGAAAGAGCTTTCGGAGGGCCGTATACTCTTAACGGAAGGCGCTCTCTATCCGACACTTCACAAGCTGGAGGCGGAAGGCCTTCTTAGCACCGACGTGGTAAACATAGGCAAGCGTATTCGTAAGTATTACTTGCTGACAGCCCCGGGAAGGGCGATCGCCAAAGACCGTGTCACGGAGTTTGTCGATTTCATCAACACCATGAGTTCTGTTTTACAAGTGAAGGTTGGTTGATTATCGTGCCGTTACTGACGAGCGAACATATTGACTTCATAATAAAAGACCTCCACAGCCGGGGCATGCTGCTTGACGATCTGAAAGAAGAAGTGATCGATCATGTGTGTACGGCGGTGGAAAAAGAAATGTCGTACGGCGCCCGGTTCATGGACGCTTATAAGAAAGTAATAACGGCGTTCGGAGGCAGTGAAGGGCTGCAGGAAACCCAGGACAAAACAATTCAATCAAGAAATAAAAATCTGGCAGCTATGCTTCAAAACTATTTTACGATCGCATTCCGCAACCTGAAGAAGCAAAGGTTCTACACACTGATCAATGTAACAGGGCTAGCCGTGGGTGTGGCTTCATGCCTGATCATTGTTCTGTTTGTGATCAATGAGTTGAGCTACGACAAACAATATTCTGACTACGACCGGTTGTACCGGGTTCATTCAGAAATAATATTTGGGGACAACCATCTTGTGATGGCAGTTACACCTGCACCGATGGCGGAGACCTTGAAAAAAGATTACCCGGAAGTCGAGGTGACTGCGCGGTTTTTTGACAACGGAACATCAATATTCAAACATGGTAATGAGAGTTTCAAGGAAAGCAAAACTGTATTCGCGGACAGTACAATCTTTGAAATTTTCGACCTGCCATTCATTGCCGGCGATCCACGAAAGGCACTTAGCGAACCAAACACAATGGTGATCAGCCGGAAGGCGGCCGAAAAATATTTCCTTAAAGAAAGTCCCATCGGTCAAACACTGGTGGGAACAAACGGCAAGTCGTGGAAGATAGTCGGCGTGTTTGAGAACATTCCCTCCAACAGCCACTTCTATTTCGATTTCATTCTATCGCTGATCACGATCGACGATAACAGAAATAATAACTGGCTAAGCAACAATTTCAATACCTATATAAAACTTGCCGAGGGAACGAAGCCTGAAGACCTGGAGGCCAAATTTCCGAAGATGGTCGACACATATGCCGGCCCGCAATTGCGCCAGGGTCTTGGAGCGGACTTCAGCCTGGAGAAGTTTCGTGCTGATGGAAACAAACTGGAATACACGTTGATGCCTGTTACAGATATTCATTTGAGGTCCGACCGTGTGGGTGAGTTGGGCGCCAATAGCGACATCACGTACGTGTACCTGTTCGGGACGATTGCAATTTTTATTCTTGTTATTGCTTGCATCAACTTTATGAACCTGTCGACCGCGAGATCCTCGAATCGTGCGAAGGAGGTTGGAATTAGAAAGGTGATGGGATCATTCAGGTCGCACCTCATTCGGCAGTTCCTTACGGAGTCGGTATTGCTGAGCATGGTTTCGTTTGCCGCCGCTATCGCGTTGGCGTGGGTGGCGGTGCCGTTGTTTAATACATTGGCGCAGAAGCACCTTTCATTGCCGTTCGGTTCGATGACCTTCTGGGGTTTACTGATAGCCGGTGCGCTCGTTACCGGACTGCTGGCGGGTCTTTATCCATCTTTTTTCCTGTCGGCTTTCCGACCCGTGAATGTGCTGAAGGGCAACGTAGCGCTTGGGACGAAAAGCGGTGTTATTCGTGGGGCGTTAGTGGTGTTTCAATTCTGGATATCCATTGTGCTCGTAGTGGGTACCATTGCGGTAAACCGTCAGCTGTCTTACATCCAGACGAAAAAGATCGGGTTCAACAAAGACCAGGTGATTGTCATACAGGACGCCTACGCGCTGAAAGACCAGCTTCAATCATTCAAGGAAGAAGTCGAGAAAGACAATCATGTCATCAGTGGAACGATCTCCGGATTTCTGCCGGTGAGTGGCACTGATAGAAGCGATAACACATACTGGCCGGCGGGGAAATCACCTACCGATGAAACCATGGTTTCGATCCAGACCTGGCGCGTGGACTATGATTATGTGAAGACGCTGGGTATGAAGATCAAAGAAGGGCGTGATTTCTCCAAGGATTTCCTTTCAGATTCATCCGGCGTGATCATCAACGAAGCTGCGGTCAGGATGTTCGGTTACACCGATGACCCCATCGGCAAGAAGATCGCATCCTTCGGAGGCGACTCACCGGACGTAAATAACTTCCGTTTTGTAACGATCATCGGTGTAGTCGAAGATTTTCACTACGAATCACTACGTCAGAATATCGGTCCCGTCGCGATGTTCCTTGAGCCCAGCACGGGCCGGGTATCCTTCCGCTTTGAAGCAAAGAATACCCAGGAAGTCATCCAGGCTGTCGAAACCCAATGGAAGAAGTTCGGTCCCGGGCTGCCGTTCGATTACACGTTCCTCGACGAATCGTTTGGCAACATGTATTCTGCCGAGCAACGGCTGGGCGACATCTTCACGGTGTTCGCAGTGCTGGCCATCATCATTGCCTGCCTTGGTTTGTTTGCACTGACTGCATTCACGGCAGAACAGAGAACGAAAGAGATCGGTATAAGAAAAGTATTGGGAGCAAGTGTCTCCGGCATTGTCGTCCTGTTGTCGAAAGAATTCGGGAAACTGATTCTGATAGCCTTCATACTGGCCGCGCCGATAGCCTGGTTCGGCATAGACAAATGGCTTGAGAGCTATACCTATAAAACTGAGATCGGAGTATGGGTGTATTTGCTTGCCGGGATAGCGGCGTTCCTTATAGCATGGTTGACGATGAGCTTCCAGTCGATTAGGGCGGCGTTGGCTAACCCGATAAAATCATTAAGAAGCGAATAGATTTCCGTGATCTGTGCGACCTGTATTGGCTAATCCAGTGAATTCATTGAGAAGTGAATAGTGAGCATATAGATTTCATCATAAAAGACCTCCACAGGAGAGGTATCATCCTCGAAGACTTCGAGGATGAGGTGATAGACCACGTTTGCTCGGCCGTGGCGGAAAAGATGTCGCAGGGTCAGAAGTTTAAAGATGCTTATGATGAAGTCATCCAATCCTTTGGAAATACTTCAGGTCTTCATAAAACACAGGAACAGGTAATTCGATCGAACCACAAGTCTATGTTAAAAAGCTATTTCATCATCGCACTCAGAAATCATTTGAAGCAACGATTCTACACCGTGATCAACGTTGGCGGACTGGCCGTAGGTGTTGCCGCCTGTCTCGTTATAAGCCTGTTCCTCATAAAAGAGCTCAGCTATGACCGGCATCTTCCGAATTCCGACAGGATCTACCGCATCCAATCAGAGATAAAATTCGGACCGAATCATTTCAAGCTTGCGTCAACATCCGGGGGAGTAGCGCCCGCGATGGCCAAAGACTATTCTGACGTTGAAGCTTGGGTCAGATTAGACAAACGGGGTCCGCAATTTGTTACGTCGGCCGGTCGGAGTGAAGCTTTCAAAGAGAGCGGCGTGTATTGGGCCGACAGCACGTTCTTCAAAGTCTTTTCGATACGCGTGCTCGAAGGAAATCCAGACAACGCGCTGACAGAGCTGAACTCGGTAGCGATCAGCAAGAGCATAGCAGAAAAATACTTCCATGGCAAAAGTGCGTTAGGGGGCACGTTGTCGTTCCGCGGCGGTCAACCCGACCTGAAGATCACGGCAGTTTACGAGGACCTTCCCGTAAACACGCACTTTCATCCGCAAATGCTGGTATCGATGGCCGGCAATAAGGGTTCCACCTCCGAATCGCTCGTAGGCGGCGGCGATTTCATAACCTACTTCCTGCTGCGTGAAGGAACCGATCCGGTTTCACTTGAATCGAAATTCGTTTCGTTCGTGGACAAGTATGTTGCGCCGCAGATCGGCGCTGTCGTGGGCGGCGACTTTACGATCGAAACCTTCCGGGAGTCGGGGCAGATATGGGACTATACACTGATGCCGGTAACTGACATTCATCTCCGGTCTGACCGCGTTGGTGAAATGGAAGCCAATGGCAGTATAACGTACGTAATGCTTCTATCATCAATCGGATTACTGATCCTCGGAATAGCATGCGTGAATTTCATCAACCTCTCCACAGCGCGGTCCTCCACCCGCGCGAAGGAAGTGGGCGTTCGGAAGGTTATGGGGTCGATGCATTCACACCTCATCAGACAGTTCCTGATCGAGTCGACGGTGCTTACCGTGGCTGCATTCACATTATCGGTTTTCTTTGCGTGGCTGTTCATGCCCTATTTTAATGAACTCGCTTTACAGGATCTTTCTGTGCCTTTCGGGAGTCCATTGTTTTACGTGATCCTGCTTGGCGCCGCATTACTGATTGGAATCGTCGCCGGGCTTTATCCATCGTTCTTCCTATCGGCATTTAAACCCGTAAAAGTGCTGACGGGTAACGTAACGCTTGGTGGCCGGTCGGGGTTCGTTCGGAGCTCGCTCGTCGTATTCCAGTTTATGATCTCCATTTTCCTCATTATCGGTACCATCGTCATACAACGTCAGCTTACTTACATCCAGGGCAAGAATCTCGGCTTCGAAAAAGATCAGGTCCTCGTTATTCGTGATGCTTATCAATTGCAGAGTCATCTCAGGGAATTTAAGGATGAAATCCTGACGAGCAGTTTTGTCAACAGCGCTACTATATCCGGATTTCTGCCTGTAAGCGACTCGTGGCGCGGCCGTGATACTTTTTCGAAGGAAGGCGGTTCGCAAAACCTGGATGAGATGGTATCTCTGCTGATCTTCGAGGTCGACGCTGACTACATTAAAACACTCGGCATGAAGGTGGTGGAGGGCCGCGAATTCAATTCGCTGCAGACCTCCGATTCGACTGGCGTATTGATCAATGAAGCTGCTGTCCGGGCGCTTGGATATGGAAAGGAGACACTCGGGAAAAAGCTCACTCAAATTGTTGGGAACAATCCTGACGGCACTCCCAATCCCAATGACACCAAGACCTGGACGGTGATCGGTGTTGTCCAGGATTTTCATTTCGAGTCCATGAAAGACGCGATCGCGCCACTGGCGTTTTTCCTTCGGCCAAGTACAGGTTCAATCGCCCTGCGTTTCGAAGCGTTGCACACTTCGGATGTAATTGACCTTGCAGAGAAAACCTGGAAGAAAATGGCCCCGGGAACAGAATTCGTTTATTCCTTTCTCGACGACGATTTCGAAAGGATGTACACGACTGAACGTCGCTTAGGAAAAATATTTGCAACATTCTCCGGCCTTGCAATTCTCATTGCTTGCCTGGGACTCTTCGGCCTCACAGCCTTCACCGCTGAACAGCGCTCAAAGGAAATCGGTATACGAAAAGTACTTGGAGCCAGCGTTCCGAACATCGTTATGTTATTGTCAAAAGAGTTCGGTGTGCTTGTCATGATCGCTTACGTGCTTGCAGCGCCCGCCGCCTGGTACTCTACGAACTGGTGGCTCGAAGGATACACGTATAAAACGGAGATTGGTGTTTTCGTGTACCTGCTGGCAGGCATAGCTGCATTCGGTGTCGCGTGGTTAACGATGAGCTATCAATCGATAAAAGCAGCAATTGCAAACCCGGTAAAATCTCTGAGAAGTGAGTAACTTCCCGGAATGAAATTATTCATTTCTGCAGTATTCTTTCTGATAACATTCGGCGCGCAGGCGCAGGTCGTCAACACGCCAGCAAAATCCTGGTACAAAGGCAACCTGCACACCCACTCGTACTGGAGCGATGGCGACGATTTCCCGGAGATGATCGTAGATTGGTACAAGACACATGGATATCAGTTCTTAGCGCTTTCGGATCATAACACCCTACAGGAAGGAGAGAAGTGGAAGCTCATCACGAAAAGTAAAACCTATCTCGACGGTTTCGATAAATACCTGACCAGGTTCGGAAAGAAGTGGGTTGTTTATAAACAGGATACGGGAAGGATCAGCGTGAGGCTGAAGACCCTGAAAGAATACCGTCCGTTGTTCGAAGACCGGAATTTTCTGCTCATCCAGTCGGAAGAGGTTACCGACAAGTTCGGTGACAAGCATGTACACATGAACGCCACCAACATTCAGTCGGTCATACCGGCACAGGGCGGAAATTCCATGCAAGAGGTTATCCAACGCAACCTCGATGCAATCATAAAACAGAGAAAAGATACCGGTGTCCCGGTCATGCAGCACCTCAATCATCCGAATTTTTTCTACAGCGTCACAACGCAGAACATCATCGACCTCAACGGAGAGCGGTTCTTCGAAGTCTACAACGGTCATCCGTTGGTTCACAATTATGGCGACAGTCTTCATCCGGGTACCGAACGGATGTGGGATGAGATCAATGTGGCCTACATCAAACAAGGTAAGCCGATGCTGTACGGACTCGCTTCGGACGACAGTCATAACTATCATCTCTTCGGAGCGAATGAGAGCAATGCCGGGAGAGGTTGGGTGATGGTTCGGTCTGCCGCGCTGACACCCGAAGCGTTGATAAACTCCATGGAGTCTGGAGATTTTTATGCATCGACAGGAATTGCCCTGCGAGAGCTGTTCGTGAAGAATAACATCATGCACATAGAAGTCGAGCCGGAGCGTGATGTTTATTACAACATAGATTTTATCGGTGTTCGAAAGAACGAAACGAAGTCGACAGTCATCGCGACATTTCCCGGGCCTAAAGGCCAGTTCGAGGTTACGAATGAATACCAGTTCGTGCGCGCGAAGGTCACATCTTCGAAAAAGAGATCCAATCCTTTAGCCGAGGATGAGAATGAGACTGCATGGATTCAGCCCATGAGTGTACAATAAAATCTCACTTTACTTTGATGACCGTGGTGTCGGTTTGCAAAGTCGGCACCTGGTAGCCACCGAATTCAATGGTTACTCCCGGAAGCGCTTCGCGAAGCTGTTGCTGATCGACAGTCGTGTTATAGAGGTTCAGGTACCGCAGTTTCGCGCATGCCTTCAGCTTTTTGACGCCGTCGGTCGTCACTTTGGTTCCTTCGAGATTCAGGGTGGTGATCGACCCACATTTCGTCAGCTGCCCGAGAGCCACATCCGTGATCTTCGTGCCCGAAAGATTCAGATTAGAAAGATTTTTGAAATCCCCCATCATCGACAGATCCTCGATGCTGGTTATTTTGAGTGACACAACGTTCGCTGCAATCGGCTTGAGTGTCTGCAATAACGCCTGCGTTTCTTCCGGTACACTCACGAAATTAACCTGGAGAAAATGACTGCCTCTTGCGATCGGTGTGATCGCGACCCCTTTTTCTATAAGACCCGTGATAAGCTCCTCATCCGGCTCTTTAACTTCAACATCCGGCAAGCTGACTCTGCTATCATTCGATGCCGACAGCTCGTTTAATTCCTTTTCATTCACCAGCTCGGTGATCTTTTTCGAAAAATCCACTCCGGTCGCGATCCATATCGAGATCAGTCTTTTCTCCTGGTCGGTAAGCTGTTTCTTCTCTTTCGGAGGCATGTGGTCTTCATCGTCCACAGGCAGATCGATACGTTTAATCAGGTCGCTTTCTTCCGGGTTGCCCGGCTCCAGGACCTTTCCATTCTTTCCGCCTTTCAGAATTGCTTCCGGACTGTCGAGGCGGAGCCGCCCCTTTTGTTTCGATTCACCGTGGCAGCTGTAGCACCGCGCTTCCAAAACAGGCTTCACGACATCGGCATAAAATACAGCGTTGTGAAGATCGATCTGGCTGATGTCGGGACCGGCTGGCTCCGATGCCGCGAGCAACGGCCCGTGCGTGAGCGTTCCTCCAAAGTGTCCCGTTGCGAAAATCAGAACGGTCATCAATATCGAACCCGGTTTCAATTGCGAGGCCGGAACAAAGTAAAGGACGATACTGACGGTCGCCAGGGATATCCCGAACCACTTGTGCACGTTGACGGACCCATAGTCGCCGCTGCTTTCGAGCATCAAGCCTGTAGTCACCGATGCTATTGCGGCCAACGCGCCTAAGCCTAATGAGATCCTGACAACTTTTTCGGATTCTTTCAGCCAAATAAAAATGACTGCGATCAGCAGAAAGCCGATCGGTAAATGAACTAGCAGCGGATGGAATCTCCCTGAGAATTCGAAAAGTTGATTCATCAGAGATACCTCTTACGAAAGGTATTCATCATGTGAACATTGATGTCCCACTGATCAGCCAGCGGTTGCCGGGTATAGGGCGTTGTCCACATGTAATCGGGGGGACCAAACTCCGTAAGGACAGTCAGGGCCTTGCCTTCTTTCTTCTTTGTTGCAACCACAGTGTCCCACCACGCGAAGTGTGCTTTCACGGCGCCGTCGAATTCGGGAGCTCTGGGCTCACTCACCTGCGGTCCTTCGGGGTGGCCGACGCGCGCGTGAATGTGATCCACACGCCCGAGCACCGTACTGATCGTTTCAGCCTGGTCGCCAAGCAATGATTCGTGTACGTTACACCAATGCGATATATCGAGTGTAATGCGGAGGTCTTTGTTTCGTTCGATCAGCTCGCGGGTAACGGGAGCGGAATATAATGCGCGGCCGCGGTGTGTTTCGTGATATACCGGAATGCCTGAGCTTTGTGAGAGCTTTGTCGTGAACGCGATGATCTCCAGTTTCTGGTCGGCAGTGAAGAAGTCTTTTCCTGAGTGGCAATTGATGTAGATCGGTTTTGCCTTCGCGATATCGTTCAAGGCCGCCTCGAACTGCGACTGGTTCTTTTTGAAATCCGCTTCGCCACTGCCCCAAAGGAATCCGAATTTAAGTCCGTGCTTGCTTAATGCTTCGAACATCTTCTCTCTGTCTTTCTGGTCGGTGGGCCACCAGATCTCGCATCCGTCGTAGCCAGCGGCTTTCGCTTTCGCGCAATATTCATCCCACGTCCCCGGAAAGCCCCAATTGGTTGCCATGATGGTGAGTGAAAATCCCGGAGCGGCTTTTACTCTAAGGGGTGTTGCAAGGGTTTCGAGCGGGTTCATGATAAGAGTGGCGCCGGCGGCGGTTGTAATTGAAAGGAAGTCTCTGCGAGAGGGCATAGGCTATTTTTTATGCAAGAACGTCACGGATAACAGTACCCGCCACATCCGTCAGACGGAACGGCCGTCCTTGAAACTGATAGGTAAATTCTTCGTGATTAAATCCGAGCTGGTTCAATATCGTCGCTTGAAGATCGTGCGGAGTCACGCGGCCCTTCAATCCTTTGTATCCGATCTCATCGGTCTCTCCATGGGTGTAGCCCTGCTTCACTCCTCCGCCGGCCATCCATATCGTAAACGCTTCTGTATGATGATCGCGGCCAATATACGGACTGTCTTTCCCGTCACGATTCTCCTGCATCGGTGTACGTCCGAACTCACCGCCCCATACTATCAAGGTTTCATCGAGCATGCCGCGCTGCTTGAGGTCGAGAATTAACGCCGTTGTTGCTTTGTCGATCTGCCGGCACTTGTTGACCAGGCCGGTATCGAGCGCTTCGGCAGCATTGGCTCCGTGCGAGTCCCATCCCCAATCGAACAGCTGTACAAACCTGACGCCTTTCTCGACAAGTTTTCTCGCCAGCAGGCAGTTATTTGCATACGACTCTTTGCCGGGCTTCGTGCCATACATCTGATGAATGTACTCGGGCTCGTCGTTGATGTTCATTACTTCGGGCACCGAGATCTGCATCTTGTATGCCATCTCGTATTGCGCAATCCGCGACAGTATTTCGGGATCGCCTGTTTTCTGATGATGAAGCCTGTTCACATCATTGATGGCGTCGATCGAAGCACGTCTTTCGTCGCGATCGATACCCTCCGGATCATTCAGGAACAGCACAGGCGCACCTTCCGATCTGCATTGAACGCCCTGGTACACCGAAGGGAGGAAGCCGCTCGCCCACACACTTTTTCCGGCATCCGGGTTTCGTCCGCCAGACGTAAGCACGACGAAGCCGGGAAGATTGCTGTTCTCGCTGCCTAGTCCATACGTTACCCACGAGCCCATACTTGGTCTACCAAGCCTGGGGCTACCCGTATGCAACAGCAACTGGGCGGGAGCGTGATTGAACTGATCGGTCTGCATCGCCTTGAGAAATGTGATCTCATCGGCGATGGATGAAATGTGCGGGAGGTTGTCGGATACCCATGCTCCGGATTGTCCTCTTTGCTTGAACGTTGCCTGGGGTCCGAGCATTTTCGGAACACCCCGGATAAAGGCGAACTTCTTCCCTTCCAGCAACGACGGAGGACAAAGCTGGCCGTGCAATTTTTGGAGCTCCGGTTTGTAGTCGAACAGCTCCAACTGCGAAGGAGCGCCGGCCATATGAAGATAGATGACTGACTTCGCCTTACCTGGAAAATGCGGAGCCTTCGGCAACAATGGATGTGCAGCCGAAAACAAGTCGGTCGTTTGCGATGGCTTCGAAGAACATCCCGCCAACGATCCGAGGGCCAGACTGCCCAGGCCGAATCCGCACTCCATCAGGAAATGACGGCGCGTTAGTTTTTCGAGATGTTCATTGTGTCCTTCCATGCTCAGTCCTTTGTAACAAACTCGTCGAGATTCATAATGGCGCTGGCGACAATGGTCATCGCTTCATTCTCCAATTCGAATTTGCCGGCTTGACCGGCGAACCCCTTGGAAGACGTAGACACCTTCCGTATCGTCGATCTGCCACTCACTTTCTCATGTAATTTCATCAACACACCGAGCTCCTGTTCGGACGCTTCATGTCCCATCGCAAACGCAAATCCGTTTTTGATCTGTTCTTTCGTCCCCGGGGCGCTCGCAATCATTCTCTTCGCAAGATTGCCGGCCGCTTCCACATACACGGAATCGTTCAACGTCACCAATGCCTGCAACGGTGTGTTGGTCCGTATCCTCCTCGCTGTACAAAGCTCGCGCGCTGAACCATCGAATGTCATCATGCTCGGATAAGGTGCGGTACGTTTCCAGTACGTGTAAACCGCGCGCCGGTATTGCTCGCCGTCTTTACCTTTTTTCCATTTCTGACCATTGTAGGGCGATAGCCAGATGCCATCGGGTTGATAGGGCATCGATCCGGGTCCGTACATCTTCGTGCTCAGCAACCCGCTTACGGAAAGGGCCTGATCGCGGATCTGTTCGGCTGTAAGGCGGACCCTCGGAGCACGCGCGTAAAACTTATTGAGCTGATCTTTTGCGAGATGATCCTCTGTGACTTTAGAATCCTGGCGATACGTTGCCGACATGACAATTTCACGCATCAATGCTTTAAGGCTCCACTGGTGATCGTTCATCAGTTTCCATGAAAGGTGATCGAGCAGCTCCGGATGTGTCGGTGGGATCCCTTGCGTTCCGAAGTCTTCCAGCGTCTCGACCAATCCCATTCCATAGATCTGTTCCCACACACGGTTCACAATCGTGCGGGCCACGAGGGGATTCTCTTTGCTGGTGACCCACATCGCCAGGCCGAGCCGGTTCTTCGGAGCGCCTTCGGGCATGTCTAACAACGATGCGGGCACATCGGCTTGCATGGTGTCGCCTTTTACCAGCCAGTTGCCCCTCTCAAAAACCTGCGTTGTGCGTCGAAGCTCCGCCGGGTTTTCCATCATCACCGGTGTCGAAGGGAAATCTTTCGTCAAAAGCTCCCAAAATACTTTCTTGTTGCGGGCATCCCAGGGAATGCTGCTATCCGTGAAGTAAAACCAATCAAATATGATCCCGCTGTCGTCGACATTTTTGATGTTGGGATTCTCGTATGAGAAGTACAGGTCATGCACTCCTTCAGCTGGAGTGATCGATATCTCATTGATCGTCCACTTGTCTTCAGTTTTGGGGACATTCACTTTGGCGATCACCTTTCCGTCATGGCTGCCGGTGCGTATCGTCCACACTCCGCCTTTGTTATATCCAATGAAGCGATAGATCAATTTGTCGCGGTTCGTCAGCGTCACGTTTTTCATTCTCGCTTTCGCGTGATTACGGAAGATCAGCCACTTGGTGTCGGTAAGCGCTGCATTTACAAACTCGTCAGACTGGATCGAATTGATGGCGGGTTGCCAGGTCTTCACGAATGTGTAGATCTCGTTGGCCTTCTCAGGGGACACTTCCTTGCTCACCCAGTCCTGAACATCGGTAAGCTTGGCCTTCGCCTCGTCATCGAGGTGTCGCAGCACCGGGTAGTCGTCGTAAGTGTCTTCGTCGCGTGAGTTGTTGAAGAATGCCATGAACTTGTAATACTCTTCGTGGCGGAATGGATCGTACGGGTGGCTATGACACTGCACGCAGGCGAATGTTGTTCCCATCAACGATTCCCAGGTGGTGTTCACCCGGTCGATTACGGCTGCGGTCCTGAATTCTTCGTTGTCGGTCCCGCCTTCGTCGTTTGTCATCGTGTTGCGATGAAACGCAGTGGCCAGGTATTGCTTGTCGGTTGGATTTGGGAGAAGGTCGCCAGCCAGTTGTTCTATCAGGAAAGAATCATACGGCATGTCGCGATTGAACGCATCGATCAGCCAGTCGCGATAGCGCCAGATCGACCGGATGTAGTCCCTCTCGTAGCCTTTGGTGTCGGAATACCTCGCGAGGTCGAGCCATACAGCTGTCCATCGTTCGCCGAAACGTTTCGAAGCAAGCAATGAGTCGACAAGTACTTCGTAGGCTTTTGGATCTTGCGAGCTCAGAAACTCCTTGCGAAGGTTTTCATCTGCAGGCATGCCGATAAGATCGAGGCTAACTCTTCGGAGCAATGTTTCCTTGTCGGCTTCGGAAGATGGTGCGAGGTCGTTCTCTGTCAGCTTTTCGAGTATGAACCGGTCGATATCGTTTTTAGTCCAGTCGGTTGTCGCGGGAGCAACTTGCTGCTTTACGGACTGGTAAGCCCAATGATCTCCCCACTCCGCGCCTTCTTCGATCCATTGCTTCAGGGTGCTGATCTCTTCGTTGGTCAAAGGATCTTTTTTGTATGGCATCCTGAACTCGGGATCGTGACTCGAGATCCGTCGTATGAGCTCGCTGTTGCCGGCGTCGCCGGGTACAATTGCAAACTTTCCGCTCTCTGCTTTGGCCATCGCCTCCTGGCGGAATAAAAGACTGAATTCCGCCTCACGCTTCACGCCACCGTGGCAGGTAATACACTTCTTGTTCAGGATTGGTTTAACCTGGGTATTGAAATCGACAGGTTCGGTTCGGGGAAAATAGTAAAACCCGGCGCCAATGGCGACCACAATTATCGTGGCTATGATTATCCGGGTAGAATTCATAAGGTTTTAAGACCCTACGAATTTAACTATTTAGTTGTTCTGCCGAAGCAGCGTCTCAAAAAACCAAAGGGTTTCAGAATAGCTTTTCAACGAAACCCGTTCATCAATTCCGTGAAAGCCGATCGGATCGGTCATTGGGCTGAACTTGATGATATTCTTCGATATGCCATCCATGTGCCGCGAGTCCGTGCCGCCTATCATCATGAATGGTGTTGTGACAATATTTGGAAACGTTTTGTGAACAACTTCATCCACCAGCTTATAACCCGGTCCGTCTTCAGGACTAACCGCCGTCGGTTCTGAAAAGAACGATCCAAGGTCTTTCACCGTCACACGTTCGTCGTTGATAATTTCTTTGACACGCTTATTCACCTTCTCGGATCCATCACCAGGCAACAAGCGAAAGTTTACTACCGCTGAGACCGTGGTCGGTACGACGTTGTCTTTCACACCAGCGTGAAAAATAGTAGGCACTGCCGTTGTCCTCACCAGCGCATTACCCCCGGGAGAGCTTTCGTAAATATTGATCACCATCGGTTTGAGCAACCAGATATTCGCGAAGGCCATCTTCTGAACGAATGGCAATTCCGGTCCCACGTGCTGTATAAACCCTTCGGTCGACGGCGTGAAGTCCGCCGGGAACGGATTCTCCCGCAGTACCACCAGTGCTTTCGCAAGAATATCCAGCGCCGTTTCTCTCTCAGGCATCGAAGAGTGGCCGCCATTCTTCTCAACTTTCAATTCAAGTGACAGATAACCTTTCTCCGACGTGCCAATCAATGCGGTTGGTTTCGTCATCCCCGGTACCTTATCAAGCGTAATAATCCCGCCTTCGTCCAATACGAGGTCGGCCGTAACATTCTGTGACTTCAGTTCCGCTGCGATAGCCTTCGCACCCGTTCCGCCTGTTTCCTCATCGTGACCAAACGCGAGATAGATCGTACGCTTCGGTTGAAATCCCTCCTTCAACAATTTCTCCACCGACTCCATTATCGCAATCAGGTTGATCTTGTCATCGCAAGCGCCACGACCCCAGACTAATTCATCTCTCACGACACCTTCAAAAGGATCTACTGTCCACAAATTTCTGGAAGCCTCTTCGATAGGCACAACGTCCTGGTGGGCCATCAACACATACGGAGCGAGCGAAACATCACTTCCCTCCCATTTGTAAAGGAGACTAAAGTTCGCGATGGTCTTAAGCGACAGCTTCTCGTGAATCAGTGGATAAGAGTTTTTAAGGTAGCGATGGAACTCCATGAATGCCGATGTGTCGACTAATGATGGGTCTGTGGATGAGATCGTCTTGAATTTGATTGAACCGCGGAAGTGCTCTAATGCGTCGGCGGTATATCCCGGCGCCGGCGTCGCTGCAATATCAAGCTGCTTCGACTTGAACGTCACCGTCCGGAACATCACCACGGCGACGAGGATCAGCAAGGCAACCCCGAGTATTTTCAGGATACGACGGATCATTACTTCATCGATTTGATCAGATCCTCGCTTTGCTGAACATAGTTGTTTCGGTTACCCTGCTCTTTGGCATATTTCGCCGAGAGATTGGCCTGCTCGATAGCCTCGGCTTTCTTTCCAAGGTCTTTCAGAATACGGGCCTTGTAGTAATATTGCCAGTAAGGCTTTCTGCCGGCTGCTTCGTTGGCAGCGATCGCCTTCTCTACCATCTCGAGCGCCTTCTGCATGTTGTGATCGTATTCGTAATAAAACTGCGCTGCAACATAGTAACCCGGCGTTGCTTTCTGCAGATCGGCCTCGACCTGCTTACGAAGGGTTTCTTTGACATTAGCCGTAACCGGTATCGAGATCATCCAGTCTTCCCACATCACGGCGATATCGCAGCTCTCCGGTTTCACGTTATCGACCTGGATCGTGAATGTCTCTACCGGCTTTCTTTTTCTTTCGGTCGTTACAGTAACCCGGGCTACGTCCTCCTCTTGTTTGTATTGATCGGAACCCCAGTTCTTTAAGCCCTTATTGAAAATTACAGTCCAGTCGCCCTTCTCTGCCGGTATCGTATAAAGCACATAAGTTCCGGAATCGAGTTTGTTTCCTTTGATCTCCACGGCGCTGTAGAAACGGATCTTCGTCGGGGCGTTGGCGCCCGTTCTCCACACGCTGCCATAGGGCTCATTGTAGCCAATGATCTTTCTGCCTTTCACTCCCGGTCGCGAATATGTTATCTCCACGGCCGACATGCCGAAGTTCTGACGGATGGTCTGTGTCGGACTGGGATTTGGAAAATCAACCTGGGCAATGGCAACGGCCGAAATGAAAAGGAACAGACAAGACATTAGCGGCATTAGTACCTTAGGCAACTTCATACGTTCGGGGGTTGAAGCGTAAATTTACAAAACAATGTCGTCGCCCGACCGGATCGGGCATTGTCATCACCCGGCTGTCATCACCCGACTTGATCGGGTGAGGGTGATTAACTCTCGGGCTTGAAATCACCGCGCAGCAACCGGTATCGCTTTCGCGCTTCGGCCACATAAACACTTCCGGGGAATTTGGTGAGGAAGTCATGGTAGATCTCCATGGCCTTGTCTTTATTCTTAAGTTGATTCTGATAAATGTCGGCTTGTAAAAAAAGAGCGTCATCGGAAAGAATGTCCTCGGCGAACTGATCGATTATCTTTTGAAGAATTGCTATCGACTGATCGAAGTGACCTTGCTTCATTTCCAGGTTGGCTTCGAGCCAGTAAAAATCATCCAGCATGGCAGAGCTCCGCGTGATTGGATTGTCTATCTGCACGGAGTCACCTTTTCTAGGCTCCGAACCCGTCAGCTCTAACAGCGTCGTTTCCGCATCGCTGACCCAGACCTTATCGGCGCCAGTGTAACGCTTCAACAACTTCATCGCTTCGACAGTTTTATTCTGCTGCAGCAACAGCTCGATCTTCGCATATTGTCTCAATGCAAACCCGATCGAATCGAAACCGAGATTTTCATTGATCCTCATACTGAGGTCCATCGCATCGTTGGCGATCTCGCGGGTGGTGGCCTGCTTCAGGATATCGAGATGCTCTTGCGCCAGGGCAAACTCGCCTTTGAAGTACGAAAGCTTCGCGTTTCTCAGTTTCGCTTCGTAGCCGATCGGCGCATCCTTCTGCATTCTCTCGACTTGCGAATACAGCAACGTGGATTCCCAGGGTTCTTCTTTCAACAAATAAATATCGCCGAGCTCGAGCTTTGCTTTCGACTTCAGGTATAGCGAAGCCCGCTGATTTTGTATGAGCTTATTCAATTTTGCGATAGCTGAATCTTTTTCGTCGAGGTAATAGGCAAATAACGATGCCTCGTTCAGCTGCGCTTCGTGGGCATTCGGATTCTCTGGATATTTCGAAATAAACGATTCGTATTCCGTCAGCAGGTACCTGATCGAGTCCCGGTTCACAGGATATTTCCGTTTCACCTTGGCCTCCCGGGCTTTGATTTGTCCGAGCCTCGCCGGCAAGTAATTTTCAGTGTTCGCATATTCCTTCATCACATACGAAAAGCTCTTGTCCGCATTATCGAAGTCATTATTGTTCAACGCGATCTGCGCTATCTCCAGGGTCTTTGGAGTTTCCTTTTTGAATCTCTTGTCGTATGCGCGCGATTGGATAAATGCCCCATAGAAATTTTTCTGTTGAAGATTCACCCAGATCAGCAGGTCCGAAAAAACTTCCGACTGCGGGTTCTGTTGTACCCGGTCGTACAAAAGCTTCTCGAGACTCTCGAGCTCTTCCGGTTTGCTCAACAAGATCTGGAGGAGATTTTTCACGTAGCCGATATTCGCCGGCGTCTGGGTAACGTAGTTCAGGTACTCATCCACCATCTCGTCGCGTTTTCCCTGGAGCCTGTAAAGATTTGCGAGCTCGAGCGTAAACAGAGAATTGTTGTGCAGGCTGTTTCGGGCTTCCAGCAGGGCCAACGACGCATACTCCGCCAGGTTGTGCGCCACCAGGTAATCTGACACGGAACGGATCCGGTATATGTCGGCTGAAACATTTTTTATCACAGATTTGAAATATCGATCGGCTTTTTGTTCTTCTCCACTCCGCAGATACACGAAGCCAAGGTCGAGTTTATAATTCAGTCTGTCATCATGTTTTTTCACCAAACGCTCCACATAACTTTCCGCATCGCGGAACTTGCCCATGTCGAGCATCAACGAAAGATAATTGTCGTGTATCTGTGGGATGTTCTCGGCGCGCTTTGCCAGCGTTTCATACATCGTTAGCGCTTTTTCCTTATCGCCTTTTAAAAAATACTCGTTCGCAATCTGGATATCCGAGTTGTCCTGAGAGAACGCAGGAAACGAGATAATACAAATAACACACACACACAGGACTTGTATTATCTTATTATATATAGTATTGATGTAATAGTAATTAGCGGTGTTCATTTGTGGATGACTTTGCCTTCTCCTCTTTTGTGCCTACCTCGTTGGTAAAGTGTTGGTGAATTATGGCCAGGTCTGCGCGCGTTCTGACCTTTAATTTACTATAAACATTTCAACACTCTTGTGAATAAATTATTCAACGTAAAAACGCAATGTTTGGTGCTGTGGACAACTAACGAGTTGTTAACATAGAGAACCCGGATTTGCCGGTTTATGCTCTGCCTCTACCCCGCTTGTGGGATTCCCCACATTTGTCCACAAGTTGTTCAGAACTTAAAGATCAAAGGACCGACTTCCCAGTTGGCTCGCAAGGGGGTGTCGGGTTTCTTATTAGTGTTTAAAAAGTAGACGATCTTTTCAGGCTCCCTGTTCTGGGGGTATATCGCTGTGTCCCATACACCGTTGGCATTCCTGTCGATGATGGCCCGGACCTTGAGCGTTTCCGGGTTCAGGTATTTGAAGGTCACCTTTTTCTGGTCGACAGCCTGCTGCACGACTTTGTTCGAAGCGTTCAGAAGTTGTATGATAAAGTGGGGCTCAGCCGTTTCGACATAGACGATCAGTATGGCAGTTGTCGGACCGTCAACAGGCTTTATTGCCGGGGTCATAACAGCACTACTGTCGTCGTCGATGCTGACAAGATAACCCGGAGCCAGAGTTACTTTCGGACTCATTGGGAGGGAGTCTATCCGGACACTTTCCTTTATTGATAACCTGTTGAACATCGTGTCGATTTTCAGAGACTTGAACGTCAGGGGTATTCGGGTCGTGCTGTCGTACTGGAGATAGATGCTGTCGGGGTTGATTGACTTAAGGGGTTTGCTGAAACTCATTGACATTTCGAAGACATTCGTTTCGAGATTGTAAGTCGGGTCGCTCGCGGATACATTAAACCTCTCTTTAATTTTGTCCCTGTCGTCCCGTTTAATGTAGATCAGGGTATCTACGATCTGTTGAGTACTGTCGATCGCCTTGATGGAGACCATCAGACTATCCACATCTATGTCGGGGTAATATGCAGTGACCTCCGTTTGATTGCTGGTGAAAGTAGAGACGAACTTATGATCCGAAGTGAAGTCGTAGTCGATCATGGACTTGTTGAACCGGATGATGTTCACGTTCGACTGGTTTCGGCTGCTCGTTAGTTTTGGGCGCCGTGTGTCGATGTTTACCATAGGGACCCTCAAGCTTTTCACCATCGTGTCAAGTCTGATGGTGTCGGCCATAAATCCGAATTTCTCCGAACGCGTTTCTGCCTTCAGATTTTTGTTCTTGTCCTCGAACGCATACAGCTTGTAATTTCCCGCCTTCAGGTTTGTGATCGCGAACCGCCCGTCTTTGCTTGATTTTGTGAAGTAGTCAGGGTTGTCTTCGAATATGTCAAAGGTGTCGCTGGTGTATAAGGCTACCGTGATGTTCTCAGGGATCTGCTCGTTGATCCCGTTGCTGACCGTTCCGGATATGACCAGGGTGTCGATGATCGCTCCGGTAGAGAACGCCAGGTGCAGGTCGGCCTCCTGTTCACCGCTTCGGTCTTTTGCGACGTTCCCTTCTGTGAGGTCCTTCACGCCTTCGCGAAAGTTGATGTTGTAAGTCGTGCTGTCACGCAATGGCAGTTCAGGAACTATGATGAGAGAGGTGGTCTTTAGTTTGAACTCGGTCTTTTTTCCTGTCGCGGGAATGATGATGATTTCGTCCTTCGGGTTGTTCAATACTATCGCTTCCGAGAATTCGATCTCTATTTGTTTCCCCTTGAAGTTGGTCTGGTTTTCCTTCGGAAAGTATCGCACCACCGTTGGCGGGATGGTGTCTTTCGGCCCGCCCATCGGCGTTGTCTGGGTGGCGCACGACATGGCCAGGTACCACAACAGGAAGATCAGCAGCCGCGCGTACTTCATGAACCGGCAATATATATTAAGCTCGAGTGATTGTCTCTTCCCGCCTTCATGTTCGACACCCATCCTCTCACGAAAGCCGATGCGGCCTTGGTCAGCCCGCCTTTGCCGGGATGTTTGTATCCTTCGCTGAGTAGACTTACATAATAGGAGTCGAACGGCATTGGTTGTATTGCCTGCAATCTCAGGTTGTGTCGGGTTAGTAACGTCTTGATGTTTTCCTTATTGAAATGCCAGAGATGCCTGGGAACATCATAGCCCGCCCAGAAATTTTTGTAGTATCGGGCGTCGTACGATTCATGGTTCGGTACTGCTATAAAAATTGTGCCATTGTTGGTCAGCAGTGATCTCATCCTTGCCATTGTTTCATTGAGATCGTGTACATGTTCAAGAACATGCCACATCGTTATCGCATTCACCTGGGTCTTTACTTTACTGATATCATTCACGACATCGAGATCCTTTCGCGCCCTGGTACGCGCATCATCCGAAGGCTCGACGCCAGCCACGGTCCACCCCGCGTCTTTGCATGTCGCCAGGAAGTCTCCGGTCCCACAGCCGTAGTCCAGCAGGTTGAATTTTGATTGATACTTATTGACTAGTCGAAGCTTTGATCGTAGCGTTCTGCTTCGGACCATTCTGTAAGCCTTGTCAATCAAAGTATTACCACCGCCGGTGTGAGAGATGTATCCCTCCGATTGATAATACTTTCCGATGGATTCCTTAGACGGTCTCGGATTGGTAAGAAGGAGAGAACAATTATCGCAACGCTGAATAGCAAACGACTCACGCGTAGTTGTGTAGTCTAATGCTTCCAGTTGTTTAGAGAAATCTTTTTCGCCGCAAATAGGGCAGGCGGTTACTTGTTCCAGCATTTACTTGCCAAGATACACTGTTAGAACCGATACATCCGCGGGTGAAACGCCACTGATGCGTGACATCTGCCCGATGGTTTCAGGACGTATCTTTTTGAGTTTCTCCCTCGCCTCCGACGAGAGCGCCTTTACTTTATCATAATCGAAGTCAGGAAATATCTTGAAGGCTTCGAGCGACCCGATCTTCTCGGCGAGCTTCTGCTCCCTGTCGATGTAGCTATCGTACTTCATGCTGATCTCAGCCTGCTCCAATACTTCGTCTGAATAATTGTTCAGAGTGGCTTCGATCGAAGCGCTCATTTTCTTCAGGTCTTTTATCCCAACTTCAGGACGCCGGATGAGGTTAGCCACCGGCATCTTTTCCGTGATCGCTGAGGTGACGAGATTCGAGAGATGTTCGTTCGCGAATGCAGGCTCGACCCGCATGTTGCTCAGCTCGTGCATCAGCTTTTTGATAGAGTTCTTTTTATCGACTACAGCGTGATATCTCTCATCGCTTGCGAGTCCATATTGATGTCCGATCTCCGTAAGTCTTAGGTCGGCGTTGTCCTGACGAAGTAATATCCGGTACTCGGCTCGTGAGGTGAACATGCGATATGGCTCCTGTGTGCCTTTGTTCACCAGGTCATCGATCAGCACACCGATGTACGCGTCGGATCTTTTTAGGATCAGAGGGTCGAGCTCTTTGGTTTTCCGGTGTGCGTTGATGCCGGCCATCAGACCCTGGCAGGCGGCTTCTTCGTAGCCCGTAGTGCCGTTGATTTGCCCCGCAAAATACAGATTATCAATTAGTTGCGTCTCAAGACTCGTCTTCAACTGAGTCGGTGGGAAGTAATCATACTCGATCGCGTAGCCAGGTCGGAACATCCTTGCCTTCTCAAAGCCTGGTATCTTTGTGATGGCTTCGTGTTGGACATTTTCCGGTAGTGAAGTCGAGAACCCATTCACATAGATCTCGATGGTGTTCCATCCTTCGGGCTCGACGAATATCTGGTGACGGTCTTTGTCGGCGAACCGGTTAATCTTGTCTTCGATGGAAGGGCAGTAGCGGGGACCGAGGCCTTTGATGCGGCCTTGGAACATGGGGGATCTATCGAACCCCTTTTCCAGTTCTTTGTGAACTTCGTCGTTGGTGTATGTGATCCAGCAACTGAGCTGCTTGGTCAGCGGCTTTGTGTCGGTGAAGGAAAACTTAGATGGCTCCTCGTCACCTGGCTGTTCTTCCATTTTGGAATAGTCGAGTGAGCGGCCGTCGACGCGTGGCGGGGTGCCGGTCTTCATTCGGCCCGATTCGAAGCCGAGGGTGATCAGTTGTTCTGTGATTCCGGTTGCTGCTTTTTCTGCTGTGCGGCCGCCTCCGAAGTTCTTCTCTCCGATATGGATGAGGCCATTGAGGAATGTTCCATTCGTAAGGACGACGGCTTTGGATTTGATCTCGATTCCGAGCGCAGTTCTGACCCCGACTACCCTTTTGTCTTTAACCAACAGACTGGTGACCATTTCCTGCCAGAAGTCGATGTTGGGGGTTCTTTCGAGGGCGATTCGCCACTCTTCCGAAAACCTGGCGCGGTCGTTTTGGGTCCTGGGGCTCCACATCGCAGGGCCTTTCGACCGGTTGAGCATCCGGAACTGGATCATGGACTTGTCGCTCACGATTCCCGAGTATCCACCCATCGCATCTATTTCCCGGACGATCTGCCCTTTGGCGACTCCGCCCATAGCTGGATTGCATGACATCTGGCCGATCGTGGTCATGTTCATAGTGACCAGCAGGGTTTTGGAACCCATGTTGGCTGCGGCCGCAGCGGCTTCGCATCCGGCATGACCGGCACCTACTACAATGACATCGTATTCCTGGAACATTCTTTTTGGGACTAAATTGTTCCACGTGAAACCCTATGAACTGAACTGAGGTTCCGTTCCACGTGGAACAATTTTGAGGTGTAAAGATAGGGCGAAAAGGAGCGTTTTGAGTGAGGGAGAATGGGTGTTTTGGAGGGGGGTTTGGGGCAAGGGGGGTGCCGACGGGCGGATGCGATGAGGGAATTCAGACGGATTTTATTGCATGCGCTCCGCGCACGGCTTTTTTAATAGAAAGTCATTCCACGGCGAAGACCGGGCAATTCCTCGCGGAGCTGGACTTGAGAGATATTTCGACCGAGATTTGGCTGCGCTTTCCATAGAAGAGTTCGCACTTTGGTGTTACGGGGGTCACGCCGCACCAGATCGTAGCTTTGATCTTCGTAGCCTTGGGCGTGATTGGCATTTCATAGTTAATGGCCTAACGGTCAAACCTCGACTACAACGCGCTGTCCCGACCCACCCTATAAAACACCGCCCTCAAATACATCCTCGTCGGGACCCCCTTCTGCCGCACGCCCTTTTATCACCCTCCTCCCAACCCCTTCTGCCGCACGTCTTAGGATCACTCTCCTCCTCCGAATCCCTTCAACCATACATCCTTTGAATCACCATCCTCCTCGGACCCCCTTCCACCACACGCCTTTGATCACCATCCTCCTCCGGACCCTTCAACCACCACGCGCCCAGACCTCACCCTGTTCCACGTGAAACTCTCAACTCCAAATACCCATCCTCTCTCTTCCTCATCTCTATTTTCTCCTTCCCCTTATCTCCATATCCCACCAAATGCAACACGCCATGTACAATTACCCTGTGAAGCTCTGCATCTAAATCAACCCCCAGCTTCTTCGCATTCTCTTTCACCCTCGGAACACTTATATAAATCTCCCCCTCAAGACTTCCTGGCTTTTCAGTGTAATCGAAAGTGATGATATCAGTAAGCGTATCGTGAGCCAGGTATTTTTTATTAATCCCCAACAGATACGAGTCTGTGCAAAAAACATAAGACAGCGACCCAATGGACGAGCGCTCCAATTTAACTACCCGGTCAAGCCAGGCAGCAGTCTTCTTTGGCTCGGGGAGCCGGAACGTAGTCTTGAAATAATTGAATTGAATATTGGACCCGGACTTCGCAGCCATCAGGCATCCATGTAGAAGCTCAGCTGAACCACCCGACCATTGTCGTCGAATGCAACTTCGTCGCTCAAATGTTTCATCAGGAAAATGCCGCGGCCACCGGGCTTCTCCAGGTTTTCCGGCGACGTCGGATCGGGAAGATTCGAATGATCGAAGCCCTTGCCTTCATCCTCCACCTTGAACTTGATCAGCCCCTCTTCGAAGGAAAGAGTCAGCGAAACGTTTTTTGTAGAATCTCCGCGATTGCCGTGTTTGATCGCATTGTTTACAGCCTCAGTCACAGCAATCATGATATTGCCGTATATGTCGTCGTCGAGATGATACTTTTCTTTGGCGTTGTCGATGAAGCTTTCGATCATCCTTATGTTGTCGGGCAGCGAAGGGATTTCTATACGGATGTTCTTCATGCTAGCCTGCTCAAATGTTTACTCCTGTGTTCCAATTCTCTTAAAATATTCGTTGACCTCTTTCTTGTAATAGGGGTACAATTTGGGAGGCACCGTCTTCAGCAATTCTACTTCTTTTTCCTTTAATCTTAAATATTCCTCGAAAGCACGCGGAATTTCTTTGTCATAGTCTTTCGCAGTCTCTCCTTTCCTCTCTTCATCCATGTTCTGCTCACGCATCGACTTCTCTGTTTCAAGCAATCGGGTTATGATCTCCTGCTGACGACGGATCGTCTGTTCAGTGATCTGCTTATTAACCAAATCCATTTCAGTTTGTTCCATCTTGCCCGGCAAATCACCACCCGGCACCTTACCGCCTTCCTGCCTCAACTTCTCCTGCATCTCTTGTAGCGCGCGGCGGATCCGCTCCTGCTCCGCAGCAACACGCGCAAGCTCTTCCGATAACTCACGTCCATTCTTCCCGCCGTTCTTCAACTGCTGAATTCTCTCGTTGAGCTGTTGTTGCATCTGACCAAGGTTCATCTGCTGGCCCTTTTGCTTTCCCTTACCCTTGCCAGGCATCTTCATTGCGTTGGCCATCATCTGCTGCATCATGTCGAAATGATCTTTCAACATCAATGCAAGGTTGTTGATGCTGGTCATCGATAATTGCATCTCGGTGCCGGCGTTTCCTTTACGACGCTCTCGTACATTCTCGACAGCCTTGTCCATGTGTGAATTCAGCTCACCGACTTCCTTTGTAACAACCGAGCTCATGAACGCATCCTTCTTTGCGAGAGATAATAGGCTGTCTTCCAATATCTTAGCATCATCTTTGATCTTTAACTGATCCTGACCCAGCTGCACGTACCTGGGGTCTGTCTGTTGTATAGGGACAAATTCCTTCATCAGGTTTTCCTGATCATATGAAAGCTTGATAAGTCCATGGATGATCTGGCGCAGCGATTCCATGTTCTGCATGTCCATCTCCATCTCCATCGAGTTTTGCATGCTCTCCATGTTTTGCTGCATCTGCTTCATCTGCTTGATGGCCTTCTGCTGTTGCTGCGATGACTGCTTCGACTGGCCTTTCTGCAGGGACTGCTTGCTCTGTTGCTGGGCGTCTTTCACCTGCTTCATTTCTTCCTCCGATGGCGCGCCGGATTCTTCTTCAAGCTCCTGATCCAATTCATTGAGCTCTTCTACGGCTTTCTCAAAATTCTCGAACTCCTTGGCGAGGTCTTCCTGCTTTTCGTCCAGGCTCTTGTCGTCTTCGGAATTCTGCTCGCCCTGTTGCTGGTCGCCGTCTTTTTGGTCACCCTCCTTCTGATTTCCATCTTTTTGGTCTCCTTCTTTATTGTCGGCGTCCTTACCCTCTTTCTGGTCACCTTCCTTCTGATCTCCTTCCTTCTGATCGCCCTCTTTCTGATCTCCTTCTTTTCCCTCCTTACCGTCTTTTTGGTCTTTCTGATCTTTGCCGTCCTTCTGATCTTTCTTGTCCTTTCCTTCTTTGCCGTCCTTTCCTTCCTTGTTGTCTTTATTCTCTTTTCCCCTCTCGTCCAGGGCGTCGGTTTTTTTCTGAAGGTCTTCCTGTTTTTCAGTTTGTTCTTTCAGCTCACTGATTGCCTGCTCCAATTTGTACTCGCGTTGCATCTGCTTGGCGAGTTCCAGCATACGCTCTAGCTCTTTTTCAAGATTGCTTCCTTTGCGATCCATCTTCTCCAGCATTCTCTGGATCTGCGATGGATCGGAATTTTCTTTCAGAAGCTTCTCAAGCTCTTCGAATAATTTCTTCGTCTCTTCATCCAGCAACTCGTCCATGAGCTTCTGGATCTGCTCCGACTTTTCTTTTATCCTTTGATTCTCTTCTTCGGAGAATGCATTCTTCTTTTCATCGAGCATCTTGTTCTCTTTCTGAAGCTCGTTGATCAGTTGATCTAGACTTGACTTCTGCTGAACAAGATCTTCGAGCATCTTCTTGTCCTGCCAGTCAAGGCTTTGTTTGCCTCTAAGTTTTTGTTGAGCCTGATCGATGGACTCCCGCAACTCTTTCGCTTTGTTCAGGCTCCGGTCGATCTTGCCTTGTGTGGCCGCCTGGGACTTGCTGATCTCGGCCTTCATTTCCTCCTCGCCGGGTAATGCAAAAATATACGTGGCCGACTTCGTAGCCTTATGTCCATTTACGCCATCGTTGTCCCACACCTGCATGTAGTAATTCAGCTGATCGCCGGGCTGAAGGTTGAGTGAGTCCAGGACCCATTGAGTGAAGAAGCTCTGCTGATTCGATTGTGAATTGAGCCCGATCTTTATAACCTTTTCGGCAGTCGGCTGTTTCTTTCCTTCCTTTTGAATATTGTATCTCAGCTCGAGGCC
Organism: Cyclobacteriaceae bacterium; assembly: GCA_035318625.1. GTDB lineage: Bacteria > Bacteroidota > Bacteroidia > Cytophagales > Cyclobacteriaceae > ELB16-189. Next base: position 372,480 of record DATHEL010000004.1, on the reverse strand, counting down.
GGTAAGTCCATAATCATCGGCGATGGATCCACCGAGAAGAACAGTCTTAAACAAGACCGAGTCACGAACGTGATCCACAACGATCTCGGGATGCTGATCTTTAATGACCCTGATCGAGTAGGCGATCTTGTCTTTGTTCTTTGCCCGTTCGTTTTCAAGAGAAATCCAATAATCCTGGGGGTTGAAGAAATTGTTGCCGAACGTAAACAATTGATCACCAATAAGTTGCATGGGGTTTTCAGCCCCGCCGCCAAAAGCTATGCTTGCTGACTTCGCATGAGTGCCGCCAACGGTCCACGTTACTTTCGTTCCTTCCGGTATTTCAAGGTTTCCGGTATTAGTGAGCTGTTCCGCCTTCCGTCCAAGGTACCTGGGAAACGTAAGGTCTATTTTTAATCCTGTGAGCTCCGGCCGGTTGATAAGCTCGAGTGAGTATGTCGATGAGTAAAATCCCGATGCTTCGAACTGGAATGTCATCGGCGTCTGAAGCCGTTCGAAGGTGTAAGCAAAATCACCGGGCTTCAACTGTTCCATCTTCAGCCGCTGACGACCGGAGACGATGTAAGCTGACTCGGGAACAACGTCACCCTCCAGTCTCAGCTGAAGCGTATAGTCTTCATTAAAAAAACCGGTTAGCGTTCCCTGGGGAATAACGAACTGGAACGGCGCTTCCGGAGAGAACTCGGTGTTGAATTGTACGATCCGTTTGGTGCTCTGTGTGAAAATATTCTGATCTATGACCCACAGCGCGCCGATCAATACAAAAGGCACAGCAAAATATTTCAAATACTTTCTATTCTCACGAAGGTCGATCGCCTGTTCGAAAGAGATACCCTGCATGGAGCGGGACTTCTGCGCAATGCCGGCTTGGACAAGATCACTATTGCCTGGCAACGCGGCCAGTTGCAACAGGTTCAGCAGGCGGTCGCTGATAATCGGAAAATGCCGGCCCACCATCTGGGCGCTTTCTTCCTGGCCGAGTCCACGTTTGTAGAGCCACCAGCGAATAGGCAGTTTAAGAAATCTGTAAATGCAGAAAAGTACGAGGACGATAAACGAAGAGAAGATGACGAGGCGCGCACTCCGGCTCATCCACAAGTTGTATTCAAGCAGCGACGCAATGATGAAGTAGATCAGGACCAATGACAGCGTCAGGATCGTACCCCGGATGAAAAGATTCAGATAATACTTCTTCCTGAAAGAAGCCAGGTTATCATAAATCGGTTTAATGCCCTCCCCCATAACTCAAACGCTTAGGTGTGAAAACGTCAAGATCCCGAACTTAGTTTAGTCATTAAAGATAAGAGTTACTGCCGACTAGCGGGTATGGCGAAGTTAACAATACCGCGAGGCGGGTGGGGTGTTGAGGGTTCGAGGTTCGGGGTTATGATACCGGTCTGACTATATAGCAATCGACGTCCATGAGACGTCAGCAGGTTTCGATCTTAACATCATGATTTCTCTCGGCCCGTCAGACCAATTAAATCCGACGGTTATCAGAACCTCGAACCCCGAACAATTTCACGGGTTTTCCGGAGCGACCGGCTTCAAATCCCACCCCATCTCCCCTTCGAAATACTCTAAGACATGCATTTTCAACAGTTTCTCCTGCTCCAGAAGATCAAAGTGCGGTAATTTCTTCAACACCTTCCAGTGTGGCCACCCGTCCTTGTCGCTGCCGGTAAGCTCGTAGTAGCCCGATTGACTGAGGACCCGGCAGATCCCAATGTGCATCAAGTCCTGCTTTTCCTCTTTCGAGAACGGCTTATACCCCTTGCCCAACTCCTGCACGCCGATGATAAACAACACGCCGTTGAGGTCCTTCGGCTTTTGGCCAAGCGTTTTTTCGATTTCCGCCAGAAGCCGGTACCACTGACGTTCCAAATCGAGGTCTCTTTGAAACATAATGTTCAGAGTTGGATGTTAGGTATTGGATATTGGTCATTCAACGCATCCCAGTATTCGAATGCTCTTCGCAGGTGCGGGACCACGATCGTCCCACCGACCAGCGTCGCCACACCCATTGCCTCATGAACTTCTGCAGTCGTGAAACCCACCTCTTTGCACTTACCGAGATGATATTTAACACAGTCGTCGCAGCGAAGCACCAGTGAACATGTCAGGCCGATCAGCTCTTTCGACTTTACGTCGAGGGCTCCCTCCTGGTATGCATTGGTATCGAGATTGAATATTCTTTTTATGATCAGGTTATCGCCAGCCAGGATCTTTTCATTCATCCGCGAGCGATAATCATTGAATTGGTCTACAAGGCTCATGAGATCTTATTTGGGTACAAAAATGATCCGGTAAACCTAACATCCAAAATTTGCCGAAAGGTTCTGCAGGACGGAATTTCGTTATTCATGATAATCGAAGACTTTATCGCATTATTCTACCCGCGGGTTTGTGTGGCATGTCATGCTTCGCTCGTAAAAGGCGAGGAGGTCTTGTGCACGGGCTGCCTTACTCAACTTCCGAAGACAGCCTATCACAGGTTCACCGATAACCCGGTGAGCAACCGCCTGGCGGGCCGCCTTCCGTTGCAGTTTGCTTCGGCTTTCCTGAAGTTCCGTAAGGGTGGATTGGTCCAGTCGTTACTGCACGAGCTCAAATACAATAACCGTCCGGAGATCGGAATACGGATGGGACACTTGTACGGTCTCGAGCTGATCGACTCGGGAATGCAGCACAGCTTCGATCTCATAGTGCCCGTTCCACTTCACGCCTCCCGGATGAGGAAACGCGGATATAACCAAAGCGCCAAGTTTGCAGAAGGATTGAGCGGAGCGTTAGAGATTGCCTGGGAAGAAAGTATCTCGTTGCGCGTCAGCGCCACCAAAACGCAAACAAGCAAAGGACGGTCGGACCGGTGGAGCAATGTGCGGGACGCCTTCTCGGTTGCCGCTGTCGAGAAAGTCGCGGGAAAAAGGATCCTGCTGGTCGACGATGTCATCACAACGGGAGCGACGCTCGAAGCGTGTGGGCAGCACCTCATCGACTCGGGCTGTGGGTCGTTAAGTGTTGCCTGTATTGCGGAGGCGTAAGTGTTGCAGAGGCATGGGTATTGCGACACGGGATCGCGTCGATCCAGATTTTATTTACGCGCTCTTAAACCAGGACGCGATGACGGCAATAAAAAAACCCCGGCGTTGGCCAGGGTTTCTGTATGAACAAAAATCTTTGTTACCAGTTCGAACCGGCGCGTATCATTGCGCAGCGGAAGCCGATCGTTGCAGTAGAAGAGTCCTGATCGAGAAATCTCCTGGTACCAGGCGACATCCAGTAAGCAACGTCCTTCCATGAACCACCTTTGTAAACACGAACCTTATCAGACACGAGTGAAGTAAAGCCCTGGGGGTTTGCTTCTTCCCAGTCGTCGTTGTCGGGATCTTTCGCATTGAATTTCGCTTTCGCGGGATCCATCCTGGGATCTTTCAGTTGATAGTTGTTCCTGTAACCGCTCTTCGCATCGTCGAGGAAACCATCGCGACGGATAGGGTTAAGGTCATCGAAATCCTGGAATGACATAGGACGGTAAACGTCCATCACCCACTCGCTCACGTTACCGGCCATGTTGTACAGACCATAATCGTTCGGAGGGAATTCGTAGATATAAGAAGTAATAAGAGCGCCGTCATTCAAGCGACCAGCTATACCGGCATAGTCACCACGGCCTCTCTTGAAGTTTGCGAGGAAGAAACCCATTGTCTTACCGAAAGGATTACGAAGCGCGTGACCATCCCAGGGATAGATACGCTGGTACATCTGTAATTCCTCCACCCACTGGGTAGCGATAAGAGCCTGTGCGGCGTACTCCCACTCAGCTTCCGTAGGAAGGCGGTATGCGGGGATAACGACACCGGTTTCGAGAGGGATACGGCCACCGGGAGCAACTTCAGGAAGCTCTTCACCGGAGTCGGCGAGTAGTTTCTGGTTAACTGCAGTGGTCCTCCATTTTGCATAGTTATTTGCCTGGATCCAGCTAACGCCTACAACAGGGAAGTAGCGGAAGCCGGGATACCTCAGGTAATGATCAACATAAGGGTCATTGAAGGCAAGTTTTCCGATCCAAACTGTGGTGTCGGGAAGGGCTGCCTGGTACACTTCCTGTGAAGAGTCTTTGCTCAGATAGTGCATGTATTCGAGCCAGTGGATGTTCGCGATCTCTGTTTCATCCATGTAGAATGAAGCGACCGAAACCGTTCTTTCGATGTTGTCGCGATATGACATAACATCTTCTTCGAACGAACCCATTACTGCACGGCCGCCTTCGATGAATACTGTGTTAGGGGCATCAGGTTGTCCTTCGAAGGGCTTTACCTGGAAACCGCCGGCATCATCGTCGTTGTAGGCGAGTCCGGTGGCGGTACTCATCTGTCCTGGATTCGTTGCTGTGGGCTTACCTCCCCGATTTCCGAAGAGTGAACAAGAGGCGATAATCATAGAGCCGCCTACGAGAAAAAATAACCCCCTTAGGTACTTCATTTTCCTGGTGTTAGAGTTTAAAGAACTGCTAATATATATAGATAAGGCCGTGTTTTCCAAAGACTAAAGATTATAATCATAAATCCATAGTCCAAGTACCCAAAGTCGTCGCCAGACAGAAACGACACCCTCCTTTTTCTATTGTGCCGGTATGGAATCCAATTTTGGGAAAGGCCGTCCTGAAATGAGCAAAAATCCGCCTTAAAAGGGTCAAAAACTGCGTTTTCGGGTGGTGGCATACTTTTGACACCATGGGTATCCGTTATGAAAACAAAAGGGATATTCAGCATCGATGATTTCAAACGCGCGTCGTTTGAAAAGAAGTGTGATGTCGTTACTACACAATCGAACTACATCATGACGCGGACACTGGGTAACTGTAAAGTTTACCTCTACCACTCCGGCGAATTCTTTATCGAGGTTTTCTATTCGCCTATCTACAAGAAGGTTTTAATGATCAATGCCTTCGACGACGCGGCCAGCCTTCTCCCCTACACCGAGAAGGTTTCTCTTAGCGCGCTGGGTCTCGATAAATGTGAGGAATTATAAAAATGTGCAATGTACTATGTGCGGAGTGCGAGGAAGGTTGCAATTCTCGTCGCACGCCGCACGCCGCACTTCGCACCACGCACAATTAACTGAAATGACCTACAATACGCACATACCCCTCAAGACATTCAAAGAAGTATCAGTCGGTGATAAAGCGAAGGCCATTACGATGTTCGGCACCCTTCTCGCAACGACTTCGGCATATGGCATGAACTTCTTCCTGTACGCGATCGATAATTATTTCGTAGAAGTAACGTCCAGGCCGGGGACTGGCGACGTGGTCTACATACGGGCTACCGACCGGGTAGGCGTTCTTGATCTCTACCTCGACAACATCGGGTTGTCAGACATTCTCGAATAACTGAAGGGCATCGTTGACCGATCCGATCTTCTCTATCGTCAACGCCAACTTCCCGTTCGTGTCCTTCATCTTGCACCGCCTCGGGTTTGCCTGCACATAGTGAAGCACCTTGCCGAATATCTCGGACTTAAAGTATTCATCCTTTCCTGTAATAAACTGGCCTTTGAATTTTTCATTCTTCAGACTGATCCTTTCGAAGCCTAGCCTCTCTCCTACCCAACGAAGCCTTACCGAGTTGATCAGCTGATCGACGGACGAAGGGATCTCACCAAAGCGATCCTGTAATGAGCTTCGGTACTGCGCGAGTGATTCTTCATTCTTAATATTATCCAGTGTAGCGTACAACTGCAGACGTTCACTTGTGTTGCTCACGTATGTTTCCGGGATCAATATCTCGAGGTCTGTTTCGATCACACAATCCTGCGTGATGAGCTTTGCTTTTTCGGCGAGCTCGTCAGCGAAGAGGTCTTTGAACTCGGTTTCCTTCAGTTCCTGTATCGCATCGTCGAGGATCTTGTGGTAAGTGTCGAAGCCCAGGTCGTTAATGAACCCGCTCTGTTCTGCGCCGAGAAGATTTCCAGCACCACGGATGTCGAGATCCCTCATCGCCACTTTGAAACCATCGCCGAGCTCCGAAAATTCTTCCAGGGCCGACAACCTCTTTCGCGAGTCGGAAGAAAGAATAGAAGTCGGAGGAGTCAAGAGATAACAGAATGCTTTCTTGTTCGAACGACCGACACGGCCTCGCATCTGGTGCAGATCGCTCAATCCAAACATGTGTGCCTGGTTGATGATGATCGTATTGGCATTTGGAATGTCGAGGCCCGACTCGATGATGTTCGTAGAAACCAGCACATCGTATTCACCTTCGATGAACCGGATCATGACCTTCTCCAGCTTGTCGCCGTCCATCTGTCCGTGTGCTATCCCGATTCGGGCATCCGGCACCAGCTTAAAGATCACATTCGCTATCTGGTCGATATCACTAACGCGATTATGAACAAAGAACACCTGCCCACCTCTCTTGATCTCGTACGCGACGGCATCGCGGATGATCTCTTCGTTGTAGGTATGAAGCTCGGTTGTAACAGGCTGGCGATTCGGAGGAGGTGTGCTGATGATGCTCAGGTCGCGTGCGCCCATCAGTGAAAAGTGCAGTGTGCGCGGAATCGGCGTGGCTGTTAGTGTCAGCACGTCGACGTTGACTTTCAATTCTTTCAGACGATCCTTTACTTTTACTCCGAACTTCTGCTCTTCATCGATCACCAGCAGTCCCAGGTCCTTAAACACGACGTCTTTGCTCACAACGCGGTGTGTTCCAATGATAATATTTACAGTTCCTTCTTTGACCTCTGAAATTATCTTCTTCAGCTGCGCTTCCGATTTGAACCGGTTTGCGTATTCGATCCGCACGGGAAAATTCGAGAGGCGCTCGGTGAATGTGCGATGATGTTGCATCGCGAGGATCGTTGTCGGTACGAGAATAGCCACCTGTTTTCCTTCGGTCGTCGCTTTGAAGGCGGCCCTGATGGCTATCTCCGTTTTCCCGAAACCCACGTCGCCGCACACAAGCCTATCCATGGGATGTGGAGTCTCCATGTCGCGCTTGACATCTTCGGTGGCCTTAGCCTGGTCGGGAGTATCGTCGTAAATGAATGAGCTCTCCAGCTCGGCCTGGAGAAATCCATCGGGTAAGAACGCATGACCCGGCGCTGTCTTTCTTTTCGCGTAAAGCTCGATCAGCTCTTTGGCAATGTCTTTTACCTGCTTCTTGACACGATTCTTTTTGTTTTCCCATTCGCCGGAACCGAGCTTGCTGATAACAGGCGGAGTACCTTCCTTACCAGTGTACTTCGAGATCTTGTGAAGCGCGTGAATGTTGATGTATAACATGTCGTCGTCGCGGAAGACCAGGCGTATCGCTTCCTGTTCACGGCCGTTGACATCTTTCTTTTCGAGGCCGGCGAATTTGCCGATGCCATAATCAATATGTGTAACGAAGTCACCCGGCGTCAATGTCTGCAGCTCGCGGAAGGTCATTGCCTTTGACTTCGAGAATTTTTCTTTGGCTCTATAGCGATGAAAGCGTTCGAAGATCTGATGATCGGTATAGCAAACGATCTTCAGGTTGTGGTCGACGAATCCCTGCCGAAGACCGATATCGAGATTTTGAAATGAAAGCTCCGGATGGATCTCAGAAAAGACTCCATGAAGTCTTTCGAGCTGCTTTTGTTGTTCGCCGGTAATGAAATTAGTGTAGCCCTGCATCTGGTGATCGACGAGGTTCCCGGCCAGCAACTCGAAGTTCTTCTTGAAAGCCGGTTGTGCGCCTGACCGGTATTCTATCGTAAGATCGGCAGTGAAGTGATAACGGCTTCCGAATTCTATTTTCTTGAACTGTCCGAGGATACTCTCGAAGGATTCCCGTGTTTCGAATAATGCCTGTGGCTCCAGGGCCAACTTTGAATGGCCACTATCGTGAAGGAACTTCTCGAAGCCCTGGCTTACTTTCTGAAATGATTTTTCGATCACGTCGAATGTCAGTGCGGCATCTTTCACCCAGACTCTTGTTGCAGGCGAAATGAATTCGAATAACGACTGCCGTTGTTCCTGGACGAGCCGGGTCTGGACATTGGGCATCACGTTGATCTTGTCCATCTGCTCCACCGACAGCTGGGATCCCGGATCGAAGGAACGAATGCTATCGACTTCGTCGCCGAAGAGCTCGATACGATAGGGGAGCTCATGGGCAAACGAAAAGATATCAATGATGCCTCCGCGAATTGCAAACTGACCGGCTTCGTAAACAAAATCGGTCTTCTCGAAGTCGTAGGTGTGAAGGAACTCTTCCAGGAAATTCCGGTCGAGCTTTTCACCCACGGTGATGGCGAATGTGTTCGAAGCCAGCGACTTTTTGTTGATCACCTTTTCGGAAAGGGCTTCGGGGTACGTGACAATAATATTGGAGTGGCCGGGGACCGAGATCCTATTCAGGCACTCGGCGCGCATGAGGATGTTGGCGTTCTCGGTTTCGTCATATTCGTATGGCCGTTTGTAAGACATCGGAAAGAACAGGATTTCCCGTTGCCCGATAATATTCTGGAGGTCGTTCAGGAAATACGAGGCTTCTTCCTTGTCGTGGAGGATGATCAGGTGGTCTGATTTTGTGCCCCGGAAGACCGCGGCGAATAGAACGGCGTCGAGACTACCGTTCACTCCTTTCACGCGGATGACGGCTGATTTGGACGCACCTATCCCCTCCGCCAGGGTCCTCACCAAACCGTCGGCCTTGAAAATAGATAGAAACTCGTCCGCCCTCAACCTTAAAAAAGAGAGCGCAAAAATAATAGACTGGTTTGTATTTTTGCAATCCTATGACATATTATGCACTACGGCTCTTTCTCTACCTTACGATGGCGATGCTGCTGTTCATCGCAATCGGGTTGTGGCGACCGTGGGTTATGCTGTGGTGGGAGGACTTGTCAAATCGCCGGAAAGTGATCAAAGTATATGGAACGATCGCCATACTTTTCTACGCGATCTATTGGGGTCTAAAACTAATTCTATGAGAACACGGATTTTGATGATTGTTATTGCGGCAGCGGTAGCCGGAGCTTGCGGGAAAGAAAAACCGAAGGACGTTGTTTTGAATGCCGTTCCGACGGTGAACAACGAGATGCCGGCTTTCACCGTGTCCCTCACCGATAGCACGAAAGTTTTCTTTAAAGACCTCAAGGGCAAGGTGCTTCTCGTTTTCTTTAACCCTGACTGCGACCATTGTCAGCGCGAGGCCCAACTGCTTTCAGACAATAAAGCAATGCTTACCGGCTACAACGTGTACTTCGTTACCCCCGATCAGATGCCGGCCATCGGCAAGTTTGCGAGGGATTATAAGCTGATCGAGCCGAACATTCATTTCGGACGTGCCGCTGTGTCTGAAGTGATCCGGGCAGTGGGACCGATCAACCAGGTGCCGACGTTCTTTGTGTATAAAGAACAGCGACTCGTTTCCCGGAATGAGGGGGAATTGACGCTCGAGACGATACAAGGACTTCTGAAATAGATTTCTCACGGAAAACACGGTGCACGCTCTTTTTGAAAGCAGGCCCTTTGTAGAAAGGCTTTCCGTGAATTCCGTGCTTTCCGTGAGAGATTTTATCGCACACGAACCGCGGCGAACATCCACTTTTCTTTTACCCCGCTGCAGCCGATAAGGAACTGTTCGCCTCCTTCCTTGAGCCCCGTTTTTTTCTTGAGCTCTTCGACGGACATCGGGTAATTGCGGAGAAGTATATTGGCTTTCTCACCCGGGAAGCTCTTGCGGAGCTGTTTATCGGGCTTCATGAAACGCGAGATCTGAAAGACCTTGCCTGGAAAATCCTCGACAATGTTATAGCTCGTGTACAGATGTGTGTTCGGTGATAGCTTATAGACACCGAATTCCGCAGCAATCGATTTGAATGCCCCGCCCTTCATGATCGAAGCATTGGGCTCGTAAATAAATTTCAGCGGATCGGAAACGGGAGTCTCGGTTGAACGCTCTTCGGAAAATCTGAATTCGAAGGCGCCGGGTATCCTATGAGCTGTGAAGTTGTTCGGAAGGTTATAGCATTCAACAACGGGCTCGCCAGCCGACTTCCGGTCGCAAATAAATAACAGTTCCTTGCAGTCGTTATCGACGGAGACAACCAGGACGCGCGTAACATACTGCAGGTCTTTAATGCCTTGCTGGATGTCGAGGAGGGGAGAGGCTTTGATCATCACCCGGTCGGCATGACTATAGAGCTCTTCGCTGAAGCCGACCACATCGGGCTCACAATCGGAAAACTTGAAGACCTTCTTTTGTGAACCGGTCCTTCGAGAAGGATCGATATAGATAAGGTCGTAATGCTTGCCCGAGTGCGTCATGAAGTCGAGGGCGCCTTTGTTGTGATAATGAATATTTCCGGAGTGAAGTAGCTGGTGATTCTGCTTCGCCAGGTTCATAAGATCCTTATCGGGCTCGCTGAAATCGGTATAGGGGAATAGCGAAGAAATGAAAAGTGAGTCGACACCGAAACCGCCGGTCAGGTCACAGAATTTCTTTCGCCACGTGATCCACTTCGAAATAGTATAGGTTTTGAAACGCGCGGTTGCTTCGGAGCTGCTCTGTTCGAGGTTCACTGAAGGCGGATAAACAACGCCTTTTGTGTTGTGATAAGATGGCAGTTTGTAAGCAGCTTTCTTCCTCGCTTTTATTTGCACAGCGATCCACGCAGACGGAACATCGAGAATATTTTTTGACTTCAGTACAAGGCGGTCCTCGTCATCCTTTTCGTGTTCGAAGATGAAATTCTGAATATCAGGGTCAGCGAGTCTTCGGATGTCCAACTTTTACTGCTGCGTTCGATTTGAAGTGAAGATAGATATTCCGGGTGTAAGCCAACAGCCCAAGCGACTGTGCAACGAGTAACACGATATCATCGCGATAGATCGAGTACGTGACCACCATGAAGGAGGCAGCAAGGCTTATGATCCAGAAACCCAACGGCAACAGGGATTCACGAGCGCGTTCCGAAAAATACCATTGGTACATATACCGGAGATTGAGGAGCAGCTGGCCGATCATTCCCAACACCATGAAGGCATCAGTGAAATTGAAAGATGGAGTTGTAAAATTCAGGGATTGCGAATAAAGAAGCAGCGCCGGCGGAATGAACAGCATAGGGATCCGGATGTAAACCGGGATCAGCTTCCAGGCGCCCTTCAGCTGGAGGTTGCGAACATAGATGTAGAAAGAGATCGTTTGTCCCACCATGATCACCGCATCGTGACGGAACACACCGTAAAGCAGGAACAACGATGATCCGATGACACTGAAGACCCAGAAGATCACCGGCGATACCGATCGTCCTGCGCGTTCGGCAATGACCCACTGCGCGATGGTTCGTGCTCCGAACATCGCCTGCCCGAGGAATCCCAACGGGATCAGCCAGTAGTCACTGATGATCATGACGCAAAATTAATCTTCGCCGGCCGTATTCTTCACAGACCCGAGAAGATCGAAGGCACCATCGACAACGATCATCACGTCTTCGGTCATGCCGGGGAAATTCACTTCGACAAAACCGTTCTGCTCGACACCGGTAGTCGCTGCGATCATTTCAAACACCTGGTTTCCGCTGGTGGTTTCGCTTCGGGCTGCGAAAACGTATTTCTGACCTTCATATTCCACGACGGCTTTCGATGGAAGCACGTCGGCCTGCTCCGTACCTGTTTCAACATCTGCGGAGAGGAACATTCCCGGCAGCAGGTTCGCGTCTTCATCATCCAGATGGCAATGCACTTGTACGGTGCGATGTTCGTTTATCTCGCGACCGACGAGGTGGACGGTGGCCATCCTTGCTGAAGTCTCATTGGCGAGGACGAACCTCACCTTTTGACCGACCTTCAGCTTCATGACATCTTTCTCGAAGACGATCAGCTCGGCGTGCAGGTGTTCGCTGTCGACGATCTTCATAATGACATCGGTCGGGCTAACATACTTTCCGATGTTGGCATTGATCTCGGTGACGTAGCCGTTGATCGGCGCAAGGAGATTGATGGTGCTTCCCAGGTCTTTCCCGGCCTGTAGTTTTGCCGGGTCGATGTTGATCATTCTGAGCTTGGCCTTCAACCCGGCAGTCCGGGCTTCGATGGTTTCGTAATCGGCTTTTGCCTGTTGAAGGCTCTTTTGGGCGTTGACGTTCTCCTTCGCGAGGGCCTCCTGCCGTTCGAGCTCGACCTTGGCAAGCTGGCCCTTGCTCGACAGCTCGAGATAGTCTTGCTGGAGCTGGATGTACTCCGCGTTTTCCATCACGGCAACAACTTCGCCCGCTTTTACCCTTTTGCCCTCGAGCATGTTGGTGTTTTTCAGAAACCCACCGAAGGGCGCCGACACACTGACGAGGTTTTGCGGAGGCACGTCCAGGTGCCCATTCACATGAACAGCGCCGCTGAGCGCCATTCGGGAAATGTGGGTTGTCGTCAGCGCGATCGTTTGTATCTGATCGGGAGTCAGCTCGATGCGAGTAGTCCCCGCCGAGGCCTTATTATCAAGCTTTGACGCCGATTTGTCTTCTTTGGAGCAACCGACGAAAAGGATGGCTAGTGTTAGTATATAGAACGATTTTTTCATGATAGGTCAGGCTTAATTTTGATTGGTGAGGTATTCAAGGCGAACGATCGACTGATTATATAGGTCCAGGGCCTCGAGGTAGCCCGAGTAAAGCTCGTTGGCTGTTTGCATGGCCAGCATGAGCTCGATCGTTCCGGTTTCGCCGAGCTGGAACGCACGGAGCGATTGGTTGTAGATTGTGGACACCTGGGTTCGCCCATTTGAGTTGTAGTAGTCGAGCGTTTCGCGGTATCGTGCGATCTCGATACGAAGAGCGCGTGTACTCGCTTCGTGTTCTGTGATGCGCTGTTCGTTGGAGCTTTCGATTGCACGCTTGCGGAATTCCGATGACCGGACTTTCGCCATCTGGGGACGTAACCATAACGGCAGGCTTAACCCCACCTGGAATCCCTGGAACCGGTTCGATGTTGTGGCAAGCTCGGTAGCGGCGGGGTTTAAGGGAACACCGATCAGGGTCTGATTGAAGTAACCCAAAGTTATGTCGGGCAACAGCAGGTTTTTTTGAAGCGCCATTTCACGACCGGCGATCATAGATTGTTGACGATACTGTTGTATGTGGGTGGACCGGGAGCTGGTGTCCGGTGGTATCTCTAGGACAACCGGTTCCTGTGGAGCGGTGATCCTGTCGCCTGAACGGGTAAGAGCGAGAAGCCTTTCGATGTATCCTTCTATCTGCGCTTCGTTTTCACGCAAGGTGATCCGCACCCTTTGTGATCGCCCTTCGATCGTCAACTTCTCGAGTAAGGTTGTCTCGCCGGCTTTGTGTCTCGCGACAGCTGCGTGCAAATATATGGCGTAGATACTATCGAGTTGAACATAGCTTTGATGAAGAGCGAGCAGATGATTAAGATGATGCCAAGTTGAACGAACCTGGTATCGTACTTCGCCTTGGCGGTTCACTTGCGAGAGCCTCGCATCTTCGACGAGATCTTTGTTCAACCGGCCACGCGCCCCAAACACAGTCGGGAATGGAAGGGACTGGGAGATGGTGATGTTGTTGTCGTTTTTCGGATAACTATTGTATTGACCGAAAGTGCCGCTAACCAGCGTCTTTCCTATGTCTCCCGAGGTTTTTCGTTCTTCTTTTTGTGATTGCAGCAGGTATCCGGAAGCGGCAACGTCGCGATTGTTTTTCATAGCCATATCGACCGCTTCATCGGCAGACACCACACGCACGTCCTGCGCGAAAGATGATATTGACGCGATCAGTAACACAATCGTCAATGCCGTTTTGTTTATACGAACTCTTTTTTCAAGCCACATATAAAGACAGGGAAGAACGAGAAGCGTAAGTATTGTCGCGCTCAGCAATCCGCCGATAACTACTGTTGCAAGAGGACGTTGAACTTCTGCTCCGCCACTGTGTGACAACGCCATCGGAAGAAATCCCAGCGATGCAACGGCGGCTGTGAGAATGACCGGACGAAGCCGGGTCGATGTTCCTTTCAGAATGATGTCGCGGATGTCGGTAAGGCCTCCTGCCTTGAGACGATTGAATTCTGCAACGAGAACGATCCCATTCAGTACTGCAACGCCGAACAATGCGATGAAACCAACGCCTGCCGAAATGCTGAAAGGCATTCCGCGGACCCACAAGGCAAGCACACCACCGATCGCGGAAAACGGAATCGCCATGAAAATGAGAAGACCCTGTTTCAATGACCGGAATGTGAAATAGAGAAGGATGAGGATCAGCAATAGAGCTGCTGGAACGGCAACCATCAGTCTTGCGCTCGCTTGCTGGAGCTGTTCGAAGGCGCCGCCGTACGTGATGTAGTATCCCGGTGCGAAATTGATACGAGAGCCTACTTTACCCCGGATCTCTTCCACGACGCTTTCGACGTCACGCCCTCGGATGTTGAAGCCGACGGTTATTCGGCGCTTGGCATCTTCCCGCTGGATCTGGTTGGGGACGAGCTTGATTTCGATGGTGCCCAGTTGCGATAATGGCACGAGTGTACCGTCGGGAGTTTCTATCGCAATGTTTGCCAGGTCGTCGGCGCTCCGGCGTTGGGATTGCTCGAGGCGGACGACGAGGTCGAAGCGTTTTTCGCCTTCGTAAACAATCCCGGCTTTTTCGCCTGCAAATGCTGCACGGACTACCCGGTTCACGTCTTCTATGTTAAGACCGAAACGAGCGAGCTTCAGCCTGTCGGGGCGGACGACGATCTGGGGCAGACCAGCGGCCTGTTCTACATAGATATCCTGTACGCCGTCCACAGTGGAGGCAATGTTACCAAGCCTTCGCGCGTAGTTGGTCAGTTCGTCCAAATCTTCTCCGAATATCTTCAAAACCACATCCTGACGGGCACCCGTCAGCAGCTCGTTGAACCGCATCTGTATTGGCTGCTGGAATCCGAATGAAACACCGGGGAGATACTCTTCAAGCTTTGCCTTCATCTTCTCGGCGAGCTCGTTACGGTCGCCCGCAGAAGTCCAGTCGTCATGGTCCGCGAGGACGACGATCAGGTCCGCCGTTTCCATGGGCATGGGGTCGACCGGGATTTCGGACGTACCGATCTTACCGACCACTTCTTTTACTTCGGGGAAATTTGAAAGGAGGATACGCGAAGCCTTGCCGGCAACATCGATAGATTTTGTGAGACTACTGCCCGGCAGCACACGGGTTTCAACGGCGAAATCACCCTCCTCTAGAGTCGGGATAAATTCAGCGCCAAGCTGGGTGAAGATAAACATACAGGCGATGAACAGCGCAAGGGCACTCGTTGTGACAATTGCTTTGTTGTTCAGGACGAACCGGAGCACCGGTTCATACATGCGATGAAAGAACGACATCAGCTTGTCGGAGATCGCCAGGGAAGAAGAAGGTTCCTTTGAAAGAAAGCGTGCGCTCATCGCAGGCACATAAAACAACGAAAGGAGGAATGCACCGAGGATTGCGAATGAAACAGTCTGTGCCATCGGCCGGAACATCTTTCCTTCGACACCGACGAGCACCAGTATCGGAACGTATACGATCAGGATGATGATCTCACCGAAAGCAGCGCTGGTCCTGATCCGCGACGCCGACTCATAAACTTCAGCGTCCATCTCATCCTGCGTCAGCGTTCGCGTGAGCCCGCGAATACCAAGGTGGTGCATCGTGGCCTCCACAACGATCAACGATCCGTCGACGATGAGACCAAAGTCGATTGCGCCGAGGCTCATCAGGTTTCCGGAAACTCCGAAGAGATTCATCATACCGATGGCGAACAACATGGCGAGAGGAATGACGGACGCAACGATGAGTCCTGCGCGCAAATTTCCGAGCAGTAACACCAGCACGAAAATGACGATCAACGCTCCTTCCGCAAGGTTGACACCAACCGTAGTGATGGCGTTGCGAACGAGCTTTGTCCTGTCGAGAAATGCTTCGATGTGAATGCCATCCGGAAGTGTTTGCTGAATTCCTTGTATGCGCGTTTTTACGTTACCGATAACTTCCGATGAGTTAGCACCTTTCAGCATGAGCACGATGGCGCCGACGGCTTCACCCTGATCGTTGTAAGTCATCGCGCCGTAACGTATCGCTGCTCCCGCCTGCACCTGTCCTGCATCGCGGATCATGAGTGGAATGACCTCGTGATTTTTGATAACAGTGTTGCCGACGTCTTCCAGCGTTCTGATCAGGCCTTCGCTTCGAATGAAGTACGCGTTGGGATTCTTGTCGATGTACGAACCACCTGCATTCTCATTGTTAAGCTCTAAAGCAGAAAGGATCTCGTTGAAGTCCACATTCAGGCTTCGAAGACGGTCGGGATCGACGGCCACCTCGTATTGTTTGAGCTCACCTCCGAAGCTGCTTACATCGGCAACACCTGGAACACCCAGCAGCTGACGACGAATGATCCAGTCCTGGATCGTACGCAGGTCCATGATCGAATACTTGTCTTTGTACTTCGGATCGACCTTGATGATATACTGGAAGATCTCGCCGAGACCGGTCGTCAACGGCGCGAGCTCGGGCTGACCTAACGTAGGGGCTAGGTCGGCGCGAATGGAATTCAACCTTTCGTTCACCTGTTGTCGCGCCCAATACACATCGATGTCTTCATGAAAGACGATCGTGACACTGGAAAGACCGAACCGCGAGATAGAACGGATCTCTTCGATACCCGGAATAGTCGACATGGTTTGTTCCACCGGGAAGGTCACCATCATCTCCAGGTCTTCGGCGCTATACGACGGTGAGACGGTGATTACCTGTACCTGGTTGTTGGTGATGTCGGGCAGCGCGTCGATCGGCAGACGGGTGATCGAGTAACTTCCCCACGCAATCAGCAAAAGGGTAAGAAGTGCAACAAATAACTTGTTGTGAACGGAAAAGTAGATGATCCTATTTAGCATAGGAGATGTGTTTTTTTTGAGAAAATATAAATGATGATTGGCCGGCCACGCGTCGGAGACGCGCGGCAAGCGGCAATAATGGAATTAAGAAGAGGTTGTCAGGCCTTGGGTGGCTGGAATATGTCGTGGGAGAGGAGCGAGGGAGAGATCTGCTGATAAAAAGAGAAATGATCTCTATCGGGTATTACGACGGGTTCTTGTAAAGTGATCTTCTGATTGATGATGGCGACGGTTGACGTGGTCTGCGAGTGTCCGCAGCTCTTGAACGGCAGGCTCATGTCGGTATCATCGTGAGGAACGTCGGTCTCGTAATGCATCACAAGAAACTCTACGAATGTCATGTCGACAGCGCTGCTATGTTCCTGGTAATGTTTGAAAAGCAGGGGAAGCTTGAGTACCTGGTGGCACTCGGTGAACGACAGCGAGTAGACTGCGAGAAAGATGATGGAGAAGGACTTCCTCATTTAGTCCAAAAGTAATGAAATGCACCAAGGCATTTCTCACGGAATGCACGGAAAACACGGAAAGAGGCTGATCAATTCTAAAAGAGGCTTAACAACCCTCCTTTGCGGAATTTAGTGAGGTTGAGCGGCGGCATCGATCTTCCTTGAAAGTATTTCCGTTTGGAAACAGTGAATAGTTGATGGATGGCCTCGGCAATGTTGCCTTCGCCCGACATCCGTCTGCCGAACTGAGAGTCGTTCACATTGCCGTCGTGCAACGAACATATCTGATTCCAGACCTTGTCGAAGCGGTCGGGAAAATTTTTGCGAAGCCAGTCTTCGAATATCTTCCCGATGGAGCCGTTCAAACGGACGACAGTCATTCCGGCAGTTAATGCACCACTGTCGGCTGCAGCTTTCAGAATGACGGGGATCTCGTGATGATTCAGACCGGGAATGAGGGGAGCGTTCATAATGCCTACAGGAACGCCGGCCTTTGCGAGCTGCTCGACTGTGTTTAATCGTTTGATACCGCTGGCGGTACGAGGTTCCATTTTCCTTCTAAGGTCTTCGTTGAGCGTCGTGATCGAGATGTAAACCTGAACAAGGTTGTCGGATGCCAGATCTTTTAAAAGATCGATGTCCCTGGTGACGAGCCCGTTCTTGGTGATCATACTCACCGGATGACGATAACGGGCGAGTACTTTCAGCATGTTTCTCGTGATGCCGTACTTTCGTTCCTGAGGCTGATAGCAATCGGTATTTCCTGCAAGCATGATCGGTAGACCCTGCCACTTGGGATGGAGGATGAATTTCTCGAGGAGCTCCGGCGCGTTTTTCTTGACGATGATCTTAGTTTCGAAGTCGAGCCCGGCGCTGAAGCCGTAGTATTCGTGAGTGTTGCGTGCATAGCAATAGATACAACCGTGTTCACAACCCTGGTAGGGATTAGTTGAATACATGTTGCGCAAGTCGGGGCTGTCGATCTTGTTGACGATGGTCTTGGCGTTTTCTTCGAAGACCTGGGTCGCGGGATTTTCGAGAAGAGGTTCATCGAGGCCCTCGATGTGCTCGGTTACATATTGATTTTTGAGAAACTTGTTCCCGGTTTTTATCTGAGCTCCTCTTCCACTAAAATAGTCGTTCCGCTGCTCCATGATGCTAAATTACTAAAATATTTAGCTAAATGGATAGATTAAACTAAATTTTTTAGTTAAATTGATTTCATATTCAGACCCGCCAATCACAGAGTTTACTTACTCAGGAGTACGCGTTAGAGTACTTCATGAGTACCGGAATAATATTGCCGTCCCGGGAAACAAGTGGTGGAAATTAAAGAACAACATCGATCAGGCTAGAAGGGAAGGATGCGATACACTGCTGACATTCGGAGGTGCGTACTCGAATCATATTTATGCAACGGCAGCTGCGGCGAAGGAGGAGGGGTTCAAAAGTGTTGGGATTATAAGAGGTGAGGAGGTTGATAATGGTGTGCTGGGCTTTGCGAGGAGGATGGGGATGGAGTTGAGGTTTGTATCGAGGGAGGAGTATAGAAAGGTGAGGGAGGATGGGGATGGTAGGCTTCGGGATGGTACGCATCAGAGACGCGCACCAAATGTTTTTGTGATACCGGAAGGTGGAACGAATAAGTATGCTGTCGAAGGGTGCGCGGAGTGGGGAAGAAAATTACTGGGGATTGAATTTGATCAGGTGTACCTGGCGGTTGGTACAGGCGGAACGATGAGCGGATTGCTTGTCGGATTGAATGGCAACAGAGAGATTATCGGTGTGCCGGTTTTGAAAAATGATGGTTTTCTTGAGGATAGCATCAATGAGCTAACGGGAAGCAATTATTCCAACTGGAGATTGTTGAATGAATATCATCACGGCGGTTATGCAAAAGCGTCTAAAGAGCTCATCGCATTCTGTAAAGAATTCAAGCATGCGACGATCGAACCGGTCTACACCGGGAAGCTCTTTTGGGCAGTCGTTGATCAGATAGAAAAAGGAAATATCAAAACGAATACGACAATGCTCGTGATCCACACGGGAGGAATTCAGCTGATCAATTCCTGATGACCCCTCGCAGCCAGGTGAACACTTTCCACCGGTCTCGTTCGTCGGGGATGGCGCCGGTTTCGCCGGCAGCTTTCACGGGCTCTACGGTATAAAAAGCCGTTGGTATCATCCGTTTCAATTCGCCGATCAGGTCATCGAGACCCTCTCGTTTCAAAACAGTAAAGACAAGGTTCTCATGTCCGTCGGCACCTTCGGCATTCACCCGCGTATAACGAAATCCCTGCAGTGTAAGGAATGAGAGAAGCTCGCTAACGTCTTTTCTTGTGATGATCCGCACGATGACCTTACCATAAGCGATCCGTTCCTCGATCATCATTCCAACAAGGATTCCCATAGCGAAGCCGGCAGGATATGCAATGTAGCAGATCCAGTTGTCGAGGTGCTGAAAGATCTGGCGAATGGCCATCAGCCAGATAAATGATTCGAAGAACCCGAGTATGGTGGAGGTGTATCGACGCCCGCCCAGCATGTAGATGATGCGAATGGTGTTGATCGACACATCGCAGATGCGGGCAAAGAAGATTAGAACAGGAAGAAGAATGAAGCTGAAGGCTTCGTCTGAAACACCGAGTATTTGTGTGATGATCGAGCTCATAGTTTTAACCGAACAGGTCTTCGAAGATCTCCGGTAATTTACCAAATGCTTTGACGGAAATCCGGGTTTTCGTCAGGTCGAGTGATTTCTGACTGTATTTGGAAATATAGATCTCCGTGAATCCAAGTTTCTCTGCTTCCGATATCCGTTGGTCGATGCGGTTGACGGCACGGAGCTCGCCGCCAAGCCCCACCTCCGCCGCGAAGCAGATCTTGTCGTTGATGGGAATTTCTTCGAACGATGAAACGATCGACGCACAAATCGCCAGGTCGATCGCCGGATCTTCGACAGAGATTCCTCCGGCCATATTGAGAAAAACATCCTGTGTGCTTAGTTTGAAACCGCATCGTTTTTCCAGCACGGCGAGCAACATGTTCAGTCTCTTCTGATCGAAGCCGGTTGAAGTTCTCTGTGGCGTTCCATAAGAAGCCGGACTGACGAGTGACTGGATCTCGATGAGCAGGGGGCGATTTCCTTCGATGGTGGCGCCTATCGTTGCGCCGCTGACTTGGCCGTCTTTCTGAGAGATCAGGATCTCGGATGGATTGGAGACTTCACGAAGTCCGCTACCGAGCATTTCGTAGATACCGATCTCCGAGGTTGAGCCGAAGCGGTTTTTGGTGGTGCGAAGTATCCGGTAGGCGAGGTGCCGGTCGCCTTCGAACTGCAGAACGGTGTCGACCATATGCTCAAGCACTTTAGGACCGGCCAGCAGTCCGTCTTTTGTGATGTGACCCACAAGAAATACGGAGGTGTTGGTTTCTTTGGCAAACTTCATGAGCTCGCCGGCGCACTGTCGTACCTGGCCGACGCTGCCGGAGACAGAGTCGAGCAACGGTGAATATAATGTCTGTATCGAGTCGACGATGACAAGCTGCGGCTTCAGCTCTTCGATGACGGCGAAGATGTTGCGTGTGTTGGTTTCCGTGAGGACATGAAAGTTATCGCTGGCCTTTTTCTTTACTGTAGTTCTTTCGGCGCGCATCTTGATCTGTTGCTGGCTTTCTTCGCCGGAGATGTACAGTGTTCGCAGTTGCTCCATGCCAACGCCGATCTGAAGCATGAGCGTGGATTTGCCGATGCCGGGTTCGCCGCCGATGAGCACCAGAGAACCGGGGACGATCCCTCCACCGAGTACGCGATTGAGCTCGGCGTCCGGGGTGGTGACGCGTATCTCTGAAGCTGACTCGATCTCCGAAAGTTTCCTGGGTTGATTTTGTCTTGAGGATGATTCGGAGCGCCAGTCATTTTTTCCACTGTCTGATTTTGTGACAACCTCTTCCGCGAACGAATTCCACGCACTGCACGAAGGGCATTTCCCAAGCCATTTGGCAGACTCGTATCCACAGCTATTGCAAAAAAATAATGTCTTGATTTTGGCCATCAGCTACGGATCCGGTTTTTATGCGGGAATTTCAAATAAACCACTTTTCTGCCGAAGGATAAATGGGCATCTTTAGAAAACCTGACAACTACTGACAATCACCCTAAAGAGGTATTTGCGACCTTTGTTGAAAAGGCTTTCTTTATTTGGCTTTAAATCCCCGCCCGATGAAACGTAGTCTACTTACGGTATGTGTTGCCATGATCGGCCTCGCGGTTTACGCGAAGGACATAAAGTATCCTGTGAGTGCAATACCGGAAGCGTTAAAGAAAAATGCAAATGTTGTGGTGCGTGAAGATGAAATGATCTTCAAGATCCTTTCCAGGAAAAGCGCAACGGTTCACGTTCATTACGTTGCCACCATAATGAACCCGAACGGGAAGGACTACGCAGAGAGACAGATCTTTTACGACAAGCTATCGAAAGTAAGTGGGTTGAAAGCTGTTGCGTACGATGCCAACGGAGAGACAATAAAGAAACTTAAGGCAAACGAGATCCGGGACCGCGCGTCTGTCGATGGGGGGACGTTGTTTAGCGATAACCGTGTTAAAGAAATCGACCTGACACAGTCCGGTTATCCATATACCGTCGATGTGGAATACGACGTCGACTACAATTTTCTTTTATTCATCGGAGGGTCGGTCGTCGCCAGCGACGAACATGTTTCCGTACAGCATTTTGTTTACCAGCTCGTCTATCCAACTGAGCTTAAGCCGCGATATCAGGCACAGAACATCAGCCAAAAGCCGTTGATCGAATCGCCAGGTCCGGGTCTGGAGTCAATGAAGTGGGTCCTTACCGACGTTCCCCCAATCACCCTGGAACCACTCGGTTCAACGATAAAGCAATTTCAACTCATTAATGCCGCACCAACGACCTTTGAAATGGAAGGATACCAGGGAAGCATGGCCAACTGGAATGACCTGGGCTTGTGGATAAAGAAGCTCAACGAAGGGCGGGACAAGTTGCCAGAAGAGGCGAAGAAAAAGGTGCATGAGCTTGTCAAGGGATTGACGACTAATGAAGCGAAGGCAAAGGTCATCTATGAATATCTTCAGTCGAAGACCCGTTATGTGGGGATCCAGCTTGGCATCGGAGGGTTTCAGCCGTTTGAAGCCGGCACGGTCGACCAGACCGGATATGGCGATTGCAAGGCCTTGTCGAATTACATGGTTGCGATGTTGACAGAAGCCGGCGTGCCTGCCAATTACACGATGATCATGGCGGGAAGGGGTGCGTATATCGACCCGTCTTTTCCCAGAACAATGAATCATATCATTGTTGGTGTTCCCAACGGCAGAGATACCCTGTGGCTCGAATGTACTAGCCAGACGAATCCATTCGGATACATAGGCACATTCACGGGCAACCGTTATGGGCTCATGATAACAGAAAAAGGAGGCGAGCTGCGGCGCACAAAATATTATCCACAAGACCTCAATGTACAGTCGACCGTCGCGGATATCGATCTCGACCAGACCGGCAATGCGAAAGCAAAAATTGTTACAAATTACTCGGGCCTCGAGTATGAAAACGATGGACTGTCGTTTGTCGTGAATTATTCGGCGGACGAGCAAAAAAAATGGCTGGAAAAGAACACGCAGATCTCAAGCTTCAACATCGGGGCCTTTTCATTCACCAATAAAAAAGACAAAGTACCGACAGCGGTTGTGAAGATGGACCTCATGCTGAACAAATATGCATCGCTGAGCAACAAACGGATCTTCATGACGCCCAATTTGATGAACCGCTCGACTTTTATCCCGGAGAAGGTTGAGAATCGTAAGACGCCGTTTGCCCTGGGTCGTGCTTACACACACATCGACACCATCCGTTATCATATTCCTGAAAGCATTTACCCGGAATTCCTTCCGCCCGATACGAAGCTGACTTCACGCTTCGGAACTTACGAAGCCGGGTTTAAGCTCGATCAGGGATCGGTGATCTACATTCGCAAGATGACCAGGAAAGACGGAGAGTTTCCTCCCGAAACATACCAGGAGCTGATAGACTTTTACAAGAGTGTGAATAGGGCGGATAACACCAAGTTGGTGTTTTTGAATAAGACGTAGGTGAAATAGGTCACTGGGTTGGATACGCGTCGGAGACGCGCATCTATGGGGATTAGGTTCGTTAAGCCTAGGTGTTTACCGGCTTCCCGATACCGTTCCGGTTTCGGGCATGTTGCTCTTCTTTCTGAATGAACTGCAGGGTTTTCCTATCCATCCATCGGGGGAAGAACACGTTCAGCCACACGGCGAGCTTGCCCTGGAGGGTGAGTATGACGTCGCGCTTGCGACGAAGGACAGCCTGATAGACATTGTCCGCTACTTCTTCGGCGCTCATCATTTCAGTTTCGTCGATTGGCGTTTCACCCGTCACTTTTCCATTGGCTGTTAAGGCCGACCGGCGGATGTTCGACGCGGTGAATCCCGGGCAGACGGTAAGCACATGTACGCCGCGGTCCATCACTTCCGAACGAAGTGATTCCAGGAATCCGATCATTGCAAACTTCGATGCCGAGTAGGCACTGCGCGCCGGCGTAGCCCGTCGGCCATTCACGGACGAGATCCCGACGATAGAGCCTTGTGAGCGAACGAGATGCGGCAATGCATATTTGGTGATGTAGATCAACCCGAAGAAGTTCACCTCCATCACTTTCCGGAATACTTCGATCTGCAGGTCTTCGAAGAGTGCCCGCATGGAGATGCCGGCGTTATTGATGAGGATATCGATCTGCCCGTATTCTTTGATCGCGGTCTCCACAACCCGGGCACAGTCGGCTTCCACACCGGCATCGGCAACGACGGTGACAACTGAGATTCCGTCGCTCCTCAGATCATCGGCAGCGGATTCCAGCGGGTCTTTTTTTCTCCCGGTAATAACAAGCTTCGCTCCCTCCGCTCCAAACTTCGCGGCCAGGGCTTTGCCTATGCCCGACGACCCGCCTGTTATAATGATAACCTTGTCCCTCATAATTATCTGACAAGCTTTGACTCAAAAGTAATCAAAAACAAAAGGTATTTTTGGACATCATGTTTTTGCTTAAGGTAATTTCAAGGTTGCCCATTTCTGTCCTGTACGTTATTTCCGATGTCATTTTCTTTTTGACCTTTTTCGTGATACGATACCGGAGAAACGTAGTCATGGATAACCTTGTGAAATCTCTTCCACACAAGACTAAAAAGGAGCTTAAGCAGATCGAGCGAACATTCTTCCGCAATCTTTGTGACTATGCTGCGGAGACCCTTCGATTACTCACAATCAGCAGGAAAGAACTGCAAAGAAGAGTTGTGTTCACCAATCCCGATGTCATCAAAGAATTTACAAACAAAAATCACTCCGTTCTAATACTGGCTGCCCACCAGTTTAACTGGGAGTGGCTATTGGCAGCCGGATGTTTCAACTTACCCGTCCCGGTGGATTTCGTTTACCAGCCCCAAAGCAGTGACCTCGCCAACGCCTTTTCTCTCGCCATCCGTACGCGCTTCGGAGGACATCCCGTCAAGCGCGAGACCGTCGGCCGCGAAGCCCTTCGCAGGAAACAAATGATTCGCGCCACTGCCATTGTAGCAGACCAGTACCCCGGTCATTTTAACCACAGAAAATATTGGGCGACATTCCTCGGGCAACAAACTGCATTCTTCCATGGCATTTCACAGCTGGCAACTTTAACAGATGCCGGCGCATATTTCGCTGCCATCAAAAGGACTTCGCGAGGACACTACGAAGTGACACTGATCAAGCTCGCATCGCCGCCGTATACCGAGGAAAGCGGCCTTCGCATTATCGACAGATATATCGCAGAAAGTGAGAAAATGATCTACGATCAACCGGAAGGATGGTTGTGGTCGCATAAGAGATGGAAAAACTCTTAAAATGTGCGGGGTGCGAAGTGCGATGACTGTGCGCGAGATAACTTCGTTCGGAGGCATCATCGCACCCCGCACGACTACGCCAACATCAACTCGATATCTTCCCGTGTTAATTGTTTGATGATGCTCTCTTCGGTGGTGATAAGATTTTCCGAAAGCTTGAGCTTGTGTTTCTGCAGTTGAAGGATCTTCTCCTCCACGGTATTCCGGGTGATGAACTTGTAAGTGAACACACGCTTCGTCTGGCCGATGCGGTGTGCGCGGTCGATCGCCTGCGCTTCGACAGCCGGGTTCCACCAGGGATCGAGAATAAACACGTAGTCGGCCTCCGTAAGGTTGAGACCGAGACCACCAGCCTTGATTGATATAAGAAACACTTTCAGGTTGGGGTCCTTGTTGAATTTCTCCACCTGGTCTTTGCGGTCGTTACTCGATCCGTCGAGATAGGCGAACGGAACTTTCTGCTTGTGAAGATATTCTTTTACGATGTCGAGGTGCTTCACAAACTGACTGAACACAAGAAGCTTGTGACCTTCGGCCATGGCGCTTTCGAGCATGTGCGAAACATCTTCGAGCTTACCCGATTCGCCCGTGTACGTGGGGTCGGTCATCCTCGGGTGATTCGAAAGCTGACGAAGCTTCGTAAGGCCTTCGAGGATCATGAAGCGGGAATTGTTGATACCCTCTTTGTCGATCTGTTCCAGGATCTTGTTGCGATAGAACGCCTTTGCCTCTTCGTATTTCTCCTCTTGTTCGGGCGTCATGTTCGTGTAATGAACATTCTCCACTTTTTCGGGCAGCTCGGTAGCCACCTGGGATTTCAATCTCCGTAAAAGGAACGGCTTGATGATCGCGTTGAGCTTCCGTGTCTTCGCTTCATCCTGCTTCTTTTCGATGGGCACCTGGTATTCGTTCTTGAAGAACGTGTGACCACCGAGCAGTCCTGGGTTAATGAAGGTCATCTGCGACCACAGATCCAACGTTGTGTTTTCCAGAGGCGTGCCTGTCAGCGTGAGCCGGAAACGTGAACGCAGCTGTAGCACCGCCTTTGCAATGTTCGAAGTCGGGTTCTTGATCACCTGCGACTCATCGAGAATGATGTAATTGAAATAGAAGTCTTTCAGTGAATCGACATCGAGTCGGGTAATACCGTAAGACGTGAGAACGAGATCGTAGTTTTTGAACCTAGAGGTGTCCTTGTTCCGAAGCGTGCCGGTGTAGGTAAGGATCTTGAGCTCCGGAGCGAACTTCGAAGCCTCCATTTCCCAGTTATAAATAAGCGAGGTCGGCATGACCAGCAGGGTCGGTCCAACGTTGACTTTTTCCTTTTCAGATTGAAGTAGAGCCAGGGTCTGCACGGTCTTACCGAGACCCATGTCATCGGCAAGGCAGCCCCCGAGATGGAATTCGTTCAGGAATCGCAGCCAGTTGTACCCGGCCTTCTGGTATGGTCGAAGCTTTCCGGCGAAGCCTACAGGCAATGGATAATCCTTGATGCCGTCGAACGACTCCATGGCCCGGAAACGCTCGCTCATGTGAACCTTCGCGAGATTGCTGTCTTCCAGCTCCTTCAGAAGATTGAGATGGTATTTCTTGAGGACCGGCTTTTCATTGTCGCCATGAGTTTCACTGAGGGCAAACAGGTCGCCGTACTTCATAAGCCAGGCTTCCGGAATGATCGCGATCTCGCCGTTGGGTAATTTGAACTCTACTTTTTTGCGGAGGATCAGCTTACGAAGCTCCTTGAATGCTATTTCGAATTCGCCGAAGCGGATCTTTGCATGAATGTCGAACCAGTCGATGTTCTCTTTCACCTCGAGATCGAACACCGCCTTACCCACGAAGTATTTCTTGTCGCGGTTGTCGGGCTGACTTACTTCGAAGCCGAGATTGAGAAGGTTCACGCGGTTCTCATTAAGCCACGAGAAGGCGTGAGCTTTTTCGACAGCACAACGAAATCCCTTCAGGGGAAGGCCGAGCTTAATGAGTGTCTGTGCGTATTTCTTTTCTCCGTCGGTGTTCCGCTTTACCCGGTGGAAAGTATAGTCGTTCTCTTTCTTTTCGATGGTAACGCTTACCGGACCGAAGACTTCCCCGCGAAAGCGATGTTTCCCATATTTGAATGACAGGTCGAAGACGATCTTTCCAGCTTCGTCATCTTTTGCTTCCGGCTCGGGACCCTGGTCGAACAGGTCCGACACTTCTTTGGATTGACCCTGGTGAAGCTCCGACAGTGAAAGCAGGGGATGTGGATCGTAATTGCTGTGATTGATCTCGAAGCCCTCCACGTCGATGTCGTCGAAGGAAGCGATTAACGGAGCAACAAACCTGTTGTAATATGTCTCCTCCAGGTTCTTCGGGATCACCACGAATTTCTTGTTGAGAAACGGCTGAAGTTTTCGCCCGTCGACATGCTTGTCGAAGCCGTAGAGTTTTCCATTGAGTACCATCCACGCAGGCTCCTTGCAAATAAGGTATGCCTGGGGATTCGGGATATCGACTTTCTTTCCATCGTGGCTGATGGTAGGATAGTAATTGGTATTTTCTTCAGTACGGCGGAAGTGAAACTGAATGTTGGCACGTCGCTCGAGTACTTCTACTTGCTTCCAGGTAGGCTCTCCGTCGTTGCCCATTTCGAAGAGCATCTTGTTTTTCATCTTATCGAGGATCTCGCTGCGCTTGCTTTCGAGGTATCGTTCGATCTCTTCCTGTATCAGCTCGTTGCCCTTCTGTTTGTCATATACTTTGGCGAAGAACTCACCGGGCTTCATTAGTTTCATGGAGAATTTCTTCAGGATGACATCCTGGCTCATCTTATCCATCAGCTCGATGAGCTCGTAGTCGCGCGTGTCGAGGCCCTTCGAAAATTCGCGCGCATTCTTGGCCGAGATGTTCTGATGCTGGTAGGTGAGCTTGCCTTTCTCGTCGAGGTGGACGATAAAAGATTCGAAAATATAGCCCAGGTACTCGTGCTGGTAGAGCGAGTAGATCACTTGAAACGGCTGGGCAGCGGAAACTTTCATTTTTTCACCAAATCTTTACGTAAGTGCATAAAAAGCGGGAAAAAGAGAGGCAAAAGACTCATTTTCAGCATAATACGCACCACGCAGAATCGGTAATTTAAGCATTCTTGCTGGAATTTTTATCGCAATCTGTCTGGGGACCTTACACAGAAATTACCTACAGGTGGCGGATGCTGTAGGACTTTGCAGCCAGGGAGGCGGGGTAAAACGAGGTCAGAAAGGTCACGATCACGACCAATCCCGACGTCAAAAGAAAATCGACCGCCCTCATCTTTACAGGGTAGGATGTTACGATGGCGTTCTCCATGCCCATGCCCACAAGTCCGAACCGGTCTTGCAGGAAGCAGATAAGCCCGCCGAGTATGAGTCCGAGGATGGCACCCGTAAAAGAGATGATCGCGCCTTCGGAGACGAATATCTTTTTTATGAATTCGGGATACGCACCGAGGGCAAACAACACCGAAACGTCCTTCTTCTTGTCGATGGCAAGCATCATCAGGGAAAAGAAGATGTTGATCGACCCTACGACGATCAGCGAAGCAAGGGCCATCATGGCAAACAGCTTCTCGAGCTTTAGAAGCCGATAGAGATCCTGGTGCTGTTCTTCATTGGTGAGTACTTTGAAATTCTCCCCCAGTTTTTCACCGATCCTTTCCTTCACCGTTTCCACATCGGCATTCGATGTAGTTTTCACTTCCAGCCACGTTCTTTTATTCCCGTAATTCAGAAGCTCCTGAGTGAAGTCAAGGGGCAGAAAAACGTAGTTCTCGTCGTAGTTCTTTTCGATGGAAAAGACACCGCCGGGACGAATACTCTTTCGGGCATACATGCGTGAAGGATCGAGGCTTGCGCCGGATACATTCCTGATATAAAACACCTGCATGGTGTGCATGTCGTCGTTGACGTTGATGCGTAGCGAGCGCTTTACGCCTTCGCCGACGATGGCAAAGGGGATGCTGTCCTGGTGGAGGGCGAGCTTCCCGCTGATCATGTGGTTGTCGAGGCGTTCCTGCTGGGTGAAGTTGTCGCTGATGCCGCGAATGATGACAGTCATGTCGAGATCCATGTAACGCACGTAGGCATAGTCTTCGATCACTTCGGAGATGAGCGCCACGCCTTCGGTATCGCGGAGGTCGGCCAGCATCAGGTCGTTGACCTCAAACGTTTTCCGTTTCGACGCTTCGATTTTGAGCTCGGGGTCGAAGGAAGCATTCAATGAACGGAGGAGATCTTCGAGGCCGTTGAAAACCGACAGTACAATGATCAGTGCCGCCGTTGAAAATGCGACAACGCCCATCGAGAGAAGGGAGATTGCATTGATGAATGACTTTTTTCTCCTGGAGAGAAAGTAACGCCTGGCGATAAATAAGGAGACGTTCACTTTTTCTTTTTCTGTTCGTTTTCCGCGGGTGGAATGTTGAGGTTCTTGAGGATATCTTCCATACGCGCTGCGTTTTCTTCCACTTCATCGAGGAAGAAGGCGATCTCGGGAACAATCCGGACCTGGTTGCGGATCTTTTCACCCAGGGCGCGGCGGATCTCCTTTTTGTGCGTGTCGAGCTTATTGAGGATTGCCTGTTTGTCTTTGGCAAGCATCATACTTATATACACTTTTGCCACGGCCAGGTCGGGGCTCACCCTGACTTCAGCTATGGTGATGAATGCGTTATCTAAAAACCCGCGTTTATCCCGCTGAAAGATGTCGCTGAGCTCCTTCAGGATAAGGCGGGCGAATTTTTGTTGTCTTACTGTGCTACTCATATAAATGTGCGATGTGCGGGGTGCGAAGTGCGATGAAGGACTTCGACTGGCCAGTCGTCGCACCTCGCACAACGCACTTCGCACATTCTGCAAGATACAACGTCTCACGGTCATGTCGGAGTTCGCAATCAGTCATATATTTGCAGGTCAACTCCAAAAAGTGCTTCGATTCTTACGCATCAACGATCCGTACCGCCTGCTGGCAATACTCATATTCCTGATCCTGTTCAGTCTGCCGTTGATGATCAACCCGCCTGCCGTTACGAAGCCTGAGCTGCAGTCCATGGTGGTGGGCGAGGCGCTCCAAAACGGTCAGTTGATGTATGCCGAGGTTTACGATCCCACGGCGCCGCTCGCTGCTGGCGCATTTGGGGTAATCGACTGGATGATGGGACGCTCGGTAACCGGCCGGCAGATCATTGCCCTGATCCTAATTTTCCTGCAGGCAGCGTTTTTCGCCATACTCCTGATCAACAACAAAGCCTATAACGATAACACCTATGTCCCGGGGTTTATCTACGGGCTGTTGTGCTTTGTTTCTTTCGATTTCCTTTCCATAACGCCGGAATTATTAGGCTCGACCGTACTGCTGCTCGCCCTGAACAATCTCTTCCGCGAGATAGAGTTTCGCGTGGAACGCGACGGCATCATTGTAAACGTGGGATTCTACACGGGCCTCGCGTCTATCTTCGTGTTTTCATATAGCATTTTTCTGCTTGCGGCTTTCGTGATATTATTCGTGTTCACCCGAATAAGCTTCCGGAAATCCTTATTGCTTCTGTTTGGATTCTTTCTTCCACACGTCATTCTTGTGGTATTGTATTTCTATAAGGATGCCCTGCCGGCGTTGTGGAATAACTTCTATCTCGAAAACTTCCTGCACACCGACATTAATCTTATCTCTGGTAAGAGTTTACTCGTGCTGGCAGCGTTGCCGATATCGTACTTCGTGTACTCACTATTCATGATGACCCGCGAGGCGAGATTCACCAAGTACCAGTCGCAGCTCTTCCAGGTAATGTTCCTGTGGATCGCGTTCTGTGTGATCGAGATCTTCCTGACCCGTCAGCTTTCGCCACACAGTCTTATCATCATGATCCCAAGTCTCTCCTACTTCTTCAGCCACTATATGCTGCTCATCCGAAGGAGATGGATTGCGGAGATGATGCTGTGGCTGCTGATCATCGGCGTGATCACGATCAGCAACCTGGCCATGAGAGGCAATATCGGGTCAATCGACTATTCCCGGATGTTTGTAAGCGCACCGAAGCGTGTAGTGCCGGTAACCGATCAGAAGGTGATGGTTCTCGGTGACGACATCTCTGTTTATAGAAATAATTACCTGGGCGGATATTTTCTCGATTGGCCGTTGTCTGAAAGAACACTGAAAGGCACTCAATACTATGATAACGTGCTAAAGATCGACGCGATGTTCCAGACATTTCCCCCGGATGTGATCGTAGACCAGATGGGAATGTTCGGAGCACTGGCGAACAGGATACCGTCGTTGAATGTGAAATACACGAAACAGGGAGAGAATTTGTATGTTAGGAATGGGAGGAAATAACCAATGCCCAATAACCAATTGGGGGGCTAGCAAGCGATCTTGTTGACCCTCCTCTCGTGGCGGCCTCCTTCGAAAGCTGAGTTAAGAAATTTATCCGCAATTTTCATGGCGAGGTCGCTGCTGATGTAACGGGCAGGCAGACAAAGAATGTTGGCATCGTTGTGCTGACGGGCGAGTGACGCCAGCTCTTCAGTCCACGCAAGGGCTGCACGGATTCCCTGGTGCTTGTTGGCGGTGATACACACCCCATTGCCGCTTCCGCAAATAAGGATCCCCAAATCGAATTCCTTCTTCTCTACGGCCGAAGCGACCGGGTGTGCGAAGTCAGGGTAATCGGCCGACTCGGGCGCATAGGTGCCGAAGTCCTTGTACTCAAAGCCCGAGCGTGTTAGCCATTCCCGTACTTGTTCTTTGAGTTCAAATCCTGCGTGATCGGCTCCAATGGCAATTTTTGGCATCATTTTCATGAATTGCTTGATCCCTCGCGGGCTTCGAGCGCCTCAACCTTCAGTTTACGTCTGACCTCCATGCCCGATATTAAGATACTGATTTCATAAAGGAGGTACAAAGGCACGGCGATGATCGTCTGGCTAAGCGGGTCGGGGGGAGTGATGATGGCCGCGAGGATGAGGATAATAATGATGGCATGTTTCCTGTAGGTCCGGAGGAACTTCGGTGTAACAATCCCGATCCGGGTAAGGAAGAAGATCACGACTGGTAACTGGAAGAGCACTCCGCTGCCGAACACCAACGCAATGATGGTCTGCACATAAGATGTAATGTCGAACTCGTTGACGATAACAGTACTGATTGAATACGTCGCGAAGAACCACATGGACATGGGACAGAGCACGTAATAGCCGAAGCTTATCCCCAGAAGGAACAGGAATGTTACGGCGATGACGGCCCCACGCGAGCTCTTCTTCTCGGTGTTGTACAAACCGGGTTTAATGAAGCGCCAGATCTCCCAAAACACATACGGGAAAGCGATGATGAGACCGATCACGAAAGCGGCAGCAAACTGCATACTGAACTGGCCCGTCACGTAACGGCTCTGGATCTTGAAAGGAATGTCGGTGACGCACAACGCAGGGTTATCGACATATTCGGCCAGGCGGCACAACGCACGGAACGTCGGGAAGTTTGCATTCGCCGGGGCGAACACGATGTTATCGAATATCCATGGCGCGAAGACGAACGCGAGTATCATGAAGACCATGATGGCCGCCACCGACCTTACAATATGCCAACGAAGTTCTTCGAGGTGATCGAGAAAAGACATCTCCTTCTCTTCGCTATGCTGCTGGTCCAACGCCATCTGTGTTCCGGGGAGTAGATAAAATGAATATTATTTGTAAAGCGGGAATTTCTTCATGAGGGTGTTGACCTTACGCTTCATCGCCTTCAGATGTTTTTCATCCTCGGGTTTTTTCAGCGTCTCATCGATCAGGTCGACCACCTTCACCATATCTTTTTCTTTCAACCCGCGGGATGTGACAGCGGGTGTTCCGATTCGCATACCGGAAGTGACCATGGGCGACTGTGTATCGAAAGGCACCATGTTCTTGTTGATGGTGATGTCGGCTTTGATGAGCGCTTCTTCGGCAGCTTTACCCGTCAGATTCTTCGAGCGAAGGTCGATCAGCATGAGGTGATTGTCGGTGCCACCGGAGCTGATACGATAGCCGCGTTTCACAAACTCTTCTGCCATGGCCTTTGCATTGCGCGCCACCTGCACGATGTAATCCATGTATTCGTCGCTCAAGGCTTCGCCAAACGCGACGGCTTTTGCAGCGATGACATGCTCGAGCGGACCGCCCTGTGTTCCGGGGAATACCCCTGAGTCGAGGACAGAAGAGATCTTCCGCAATTCTCCTTTCGGAGTCTTCAATCCCCAGGGGTTATCGAAATTCTTTCCAACCATAATGACGCCCCCGCGTGGTCCGCGAAGGGTCTTATGTGTCGTCGTAGTTACAATATGACAATGTTCCAACGGGTCGTTCAGCAGTCCCCGTGCAATAAGGCCTGCGGGGTGCGACACATCGGCAAGCAATAATGCACCGACAGCATCGGCAGCCGCCCGTAGTTTTTTATAATCCCAATCGCGGCTGTAAGCCGACGCCCCGCAGATGATCATTTTGGGTTTTTCACGCTCGGCTACGGAAAGGATTTTGTCGAAATCGATCAACCCTGTTTCCTGTTCCACGCCATAGAATGTCGGCTGGTAAAGTTTACCGGAGAAGTTCACAGGAGAGCCGTGTGTTAGGTGTCCTCCGTGCGACAGGTCGAAGCCTAGGATCTTGTCGCCGGGCTTCAGGCATGCCAGCATGACGGCCGCATTGGCCTGGGCCCCCGAGTGAGGCTGAACGTTAGCCCAGCTAGCACCAAAGAGGTCTTTAAGCCGGTCGATGGCAAGTTGTTCGATCTCATCGACCACTTCGCAACCGCCATAGTAACGTTTGCCGGGAAGGCCTTCTGCGTACTTGTTGGTAAGGACTGTCCCCTGTGCCTGCATGACCTGGCGGGATACGAAGTTTTCAGAAGCAATCAGCTCAATGCCGCTCTCCTGACGGTCAAGTTCTTTGTTGATTAGGTCGAAAACGACTTTGTCCTTCTTCATTTAGCAGCTTTTTATGGTTCTCACGGAAAACACGGAAAGGGGCACAAGCTATCTACAGAGCTTCTGCATTTTCCGTGCATTCCGTGTTTTCCGTGAGAAATGCATTTTGTGAGAAACGCGCCAAAAATAGGACGGCTACGGGTGGTATGAAAAGGATTTAAGGAATAATTAAAACGGCCGATCCACCGTCAAAACACCCGATCTTCTCTTCATGTCAAGTGAGTGAAAAAGTAGTTCGCCAGCCTTCTGTGTTTCGGCAGGACGTGATATACTTCCGAGCCCTGTAATCCGCATAAGGGCCTTGTTCAGCAGGTTCTCACGCGGATCACCAAGCGGATAAAGATACAGTCCGTTGTCAACGTCGAGCGTTTGAGGAGAGAAACCATTGGTGTAGTCCGACTGGTTCTGACTGTTGAACATCTTTGTGACGATCGGTTGAATTCCCCAGGTGTTCTCAGGATCCTCTTCATCATAAAGCGAGATCGAGCCCACATTCTTTCCAACAGTCGTATTACCGATGAGGTATATGTCCATGAAAGGTTTGAGGCCGTTGATGATAAGCTCGCTGGCGGAGGCTGTACGTGAGCCGGTAAGGATATAAACGCGGCTGTCGCGAAGCATTGCTCCTACGTTCTCCGTCTTAGACAGGAAAGGGACGTTTAGGAATCCTTCACCGAGATCGGGATTGGACTTGATCTCGGCGGTTATTTGTTCGTTGTACTCGTGACGGGCAAACA
The DNA here is from genome assembly GCA_035318625.1 of Cyclobacteriaceae bacterium. Taxonomy (GTDB): domain Bacteria; phylum Bacteroidota; class Bacteroidia; order Cytophagales; family Cyclobacteriaceae; genus ELB16-189. The sequence continues at coordinate 337,498 of DATHEL010000004.1, read as the reverse complement.
CGGTTGTCGAGCTTGCACCTTTTACGATAAGACTTGCAAGGTTTTGTGCGGCGGTTTCGGCGCCACCGCTATTGAAGCGGAGGTCGATGACAAGATCCGTGATGCCCTGCGATTTGAATGAACCGAAGATGTTGTTCATCTCGTTCGTGTATGTCTTATCGCCCGACTCCGGTCCTTCGGAGAAGAGATTATATACGTAGTACCCAATCTTCCGGTCGTTATAGGTGAAGACCTTGTTGAAGTAGTTAGGGTCCTCGGCATACTCCACCGGGGCGATGTTAACAGTCTGCGTTGCGCCGAGTGTCCGTGCCTCGTAGTCCAATGGCTTAAATGTGAGTGAATGATTTCCCGACAGCTTGCCGAGGAGAGACGTGTAGTTATCAATGGTGATCTGTGTTCCGTTGATCTGACTGATAATGTCGCCGCGTTTAAGGCCGGCAGATGACGCGGGTGAAGCGTTCTTGACGTATAGTACCTGTGCGATGACATTGTTGTTGTCGCCCGACTCGCGGTACAACGCGAATTCGAAGCCGGCTTCTTTGGATACGCCTCGGAGACTGTTCAGCAGTTCCGTGAAATCTTCCTGGATCCATGAGAACCGGTCTTCATCGCTTAACAATGATTCGAAGAATGGCTCGGGTTCTACGGATTTATCGGGATCGGCCGGGATGTCTGTTGTCCAGTAATACCAAGCCTTCATGTTGTCGTAGATCCACGAGTTTACGTGTTCGTTGGGACTGGCGGCGGGCGCCGGGTCGTTTTTGTCGCAGGCTTGCAGGAAGACTACCGCGAGGAAAAGTATTTTATAGGCTGATGATCGAAATTTCATGGCGTTTTAGGCTAGTCAACAGCTAAAACGAACAAAAAGTTATCAATATTACTTTTTATCATTCATCCAGGACACTTTCTGATTCGGGTGGTGATCCTTCCCGATAATATCGCGATAAAGGTCCGGGCGGCGGGCGTTGATGTACCGATTGCCGCCGGCCTTGGTCAGGTTGTCGGGGTCGAGTGTAGCGGTGGTAATGTCGTCGCCCAGTGTGCGGCATTCGGAGATGACGTTACCGAACGGGTCGATGATCATCGAGTTTCCGTTTTTCAGCTGGTCGTCATCCATACCGATGGGATTTGAGAACACGGCGTAGATGCCGTTATCGTATGCTCTTGCGGGCAGCCATTTCATCAGCCACTCGCGTCCTTTCAGTCCGTCGAATTCAGCGCGAACGGCATCGGGGTCCTTGTCGCGGTTGTGCCACAATTGCGGATCTACGAAGCCGGCCCCTGGCCTCGGCGACGGAGTGCACATGGTGACATGCGGCATGAAGATGATGTTGGCTCCGAGGAGTCGGGTCGCCCTCACGTTTTCAACAACATTATTATCGTAGCAGATAAGTATCCCGCACTTCCATCCTTTGATATCGAAAACACAGTATTCGTTCCCGGGTGTTAAGTATGGATTGATGAATGGATGAAGCTTTCTGAATTTTGCGACGAGCCCATTTTTGTCGACACAAACATAAGCCTTGAAGAGCTTGTTGCTTGAGTCTTTTTCGAAAAGACCTGCGAGTACAAGGATATTATGCTTCGCAGCGATGGATGTGAGTTTTTTAACGCTGTCGCCGTCTGGGATCAACTCGGCTAACTCCGTCATCTGTTCCCTTGAAAGATGTCTCGCGAACGTATATCCTGTTACCGAGCATTCATGAAAAGCGACAACGTCTGCGCCCTGCTCGGCCGCTTTAGCAGCAAGTGAATCGATGACGAATAAGTTATAATCCTTATCGCCACTTCTATTTTCGAATTGCGCCGTCGATACTTTTAACCCGTTCACTTCTGCTGTTCGATATTCGATGTTCTGCGGTTCTGCGGTTTACATTCAAACTACCAACTATCACTCGACCCTCCTCCCCCGGAGAACCCTCCTCCTCCCCACGACCCGGAGCTTCCTCCAAAGCCGCCACCTCCACCGCCTCCGCCGAGTCCTCCCATGGGAAGTATCCATCCTCCGCGTGACATATATCCGCCTTTGCCGCCGCCACCGCGACGCGAGGCGATAATGATGAAGACAAGTATGACTAACAATGAAACCCATGAAGTTGGTTTCTTGCTCCGGCGTTTTATCGGCTCGTCATTGGTGTACTCTCCCTTGATCGATTGAATGATGCCCACCACGGCGGCTTTTATCCCGCCGGCATAGTCACCCTGACGGAAATGCGGGGCGACCTGGTTCCTGTTGATGCGGCTTGACTGAACGTCGGTGAGCACGCCTTCGAGGCCGGCGCCGGGCTCGATACGCATCTGACGGTCTTCGATAGCGATGAGGAACAATACGCCATTGTCTTTCTTCGCGGTCCCTAACTTCCACGCGTTGAACACGCGGTTGGCATAGGAGGCGATCTCGTCGCCTTCGAGGGATGTCACGATGAGAACGGCGATCTGGTTCGAACTTGAGTCTTGTTCTGCCCGAAGGGTGTATTCGAGCATTGCGATGTCGTTGGCAGAAAGCACGTGGGCTTCGTCATGAACGAGACGGCCTGCCTGGTCGGGTATTTTCTTTTGTCCGTATGCTATCACTGAAAAAGTAACAGCCACCAGAACAACGATGGACTTTATAACAGTAGGTGTGAAGAATTTCATTTTTGTTTGACAGCGCTATTCGATTCTCAGCTCGTCCCCCAGTTCGTTGATATCATCTTCGGCACGGGTGAAGCCTTTCTCTAACAAGATCTCTCCGCTTCTTTTAATGGCTGCTTCCAGTCCATCGACAATCTGGTTTCTGCGAATGCCATCGATAATGAGACGGACTAATGCGTCCCACTCTCTTTGTTCTACAACTTTGCTGATACCTTTATCGGCCATCACTATGACCTCGCGTTCGAAGAATGAGACGAAGATGAGTATACCTGTTCGTTCCCTTGTGTTGAAAACTTCTTCTTCCAGGAATGCTCTTTCTGCCCTGACGCGTGTGTTGAAGTCGAGCTGTGGTTGTGTTACCAGCAATCGTTTAAGAGGAAGTATAAAGTTGGAGGCCAGGCCGCCGAGGACACCGGCAAGAAGGAATACGATCAGGATGATCAGTGGGTCGTAGATAGCAAACTGGGGAGCATAGCGGTCGAGGAAAATGATCGTAAGGAAAGCGCTGACGGCAGCAATGAATCCCCCGCGGTAGTTGGCAACGGTATATCGTCCGCTCGATTCAACGAAAACCGGGACGACCTCGCCGGAGATCTTGCTTTCGGCTTCGAAAACGGCGGCTTTGATGCGTGCCAGGTCTTCTGCGCTGAAACGATTTTTCAAAGACATCTAAGTGTTGATAAGGAGTTGCCTCAAATTTATTACAATTGACGGATTCTAAATGACTTTAGTTTTCCATCTCTCCGATTTCAGATAGAAATACGCCATACTGAACATGCTGATCCAGTAAACCCACTCGCTTCCCCAGCCCCAGGTAAGCGGTAAATTCATCACTTCGAGAACGATGTACACATAAAGGCTGTATACGACGATTGTAATGGATTCGATCGTAAGATTGACAACCGTGTTGCCCGTGCCTGTTACGCCGTTGAGCCACACGGTGGCGAAAGACATCATAAGAATAGCAACCGATACTACCCGTATGCTGGGAATAGCGTAGTTGACGTAGTCATCGCCTTGCCCATAGAACGATACAAACCACTGCGGCCAGATGTTCAGCGGGACAAACAAAGCAAATGAGAACAGTAAGCTGATCAGGCTGATCTTTCGAATCAACGGCAACACCTCGTCGTGACGCTTTTGACCAATGATGTTGCTTACCATCGCGCTGGTGGTTGAAGCGAATGCCCATGAGAATGTTCCAAACAATCCAAAGATCACCCGCATGCCGTTGGATACAGCTAGCGCCATCTCGCCGTGATGCTCGACCAGGATGTAGAAAAATTCCCAGCTGATGATACTGATCGCATATTGAACGATGAGCGGAGAGGATTGTACGAGGATCAAGCGGATCGTTGCGCCGTCGATTGTCGTTTGATCGAACAGCGCAAACTGCTGATGGATCCTTTTGAAGTGAATGACGATCCAGATGACGACAAGACCCGTTACCTCCGCGATGATCGACGCGTAAGCCGCACCATTGAAACCCAATTTCGGCATTCCGAAATGCCCATAGATGAGACTATAGTCCATCACGATGTTCATCGCCGCTTCGGCCAAAGTTCCAAACACGAGGATCTTCGTCTGGTTGGTACCGACGAGCAGCGCATTACGCATCACATACAGGTAAAGGATAGGCAAACCCCAGATGCGGATGTAAAGAAAGCTGACGACCTGGTCGGCGATAACGGTGTCGTGTAATGAAGCGCGTAGTATAACCGGTCCGAGGGTGTAAGTGATGACAATTCCAATGGCGGAAATCGCAAGCGCGACCCACACGCCGTTGAAGAACAACTTCCCGATATCCTTATGAAGGTTTTGTCCTGCGCGACGCGCGATGAGCGCCTGGAGCCCATTGTTCAGGCCGTTGCCAATCACGGCAAAGATGAGGTAATAGACACCCGTGATACCTGCGGCGGCGAGAGCCTGTCGGCCCAACCCGCCGAGGAAGATGTTGTTGATAATAAAGTTGATCTGCGGGACGAAAATGGCCATCGAAATTGGCAAGGCCATCTTCAAGATCTGCCTGGTGGTAACTTGTAAACGGAGGTCCTGCGGCGCCGACATTTTTCGTGAAACGAACGCGCAAACTAGTAAATTAGATGCTTACGCATTCGTTAAGTGCAAAGACAATATTAGTATGCAGACCATCCTCGGAGCCAACGGCGTCATCGCCACAGAGCTGTCGAAACACCTTCCGTCATTCAATACAACGATCCGGCAAGTAAGCCGCCATCCGAAAAAGGTGAACGAATCGGATGAGATCGTCGTGGCCGACCTGCTCGATTATGACCAAACGGAGAAGGCTGTCGCCGGAAGCGAGATCGTGTATCTCCTCGCGGGATTGAAATACGATATCAAGGTGTGGCGCGAGCAATGGCCCAAGCTTATGAGAAATGTGCTCGACGCCTGTAAGAAGCACGGGTCGAAGCTTGTGTTCTTCGACAATGTTTACTGTTATGGCCGCGTGAGAGGAGCGATGACCGAGGAAACTCCATTCAACCCGACCAGTAAGAAGGGGGAGGTGAGAGCAAAAGTCGCCACCATGTTGCTCGATGAGGTGAAGCAAGGGAATCTCCAGGGGATGATCATTCGCGCCGCCGACTTCTACGGACCCGGCGCCCTGCTGACCCTTACATATTCGATGGTGACAGAACGACTAAAGGCAAAGAAGGGGCCGCAGTGGATCGGGAACCCAAAAGCAATCCACACCTTTACCTATACACCCGATGCGGGAAAAACAGTGGCAAGGCTTGGCAATACTGCATCCGCGTACAATCAGACCTGGCACGCGCTCACCAATAAAGACCGAATTACGGGTGAACAGTATGTGCGCATTGCATGTGAGACGATGGGGGTCCCATACAAGCTTCAGGCGCTTCCCAAATTCGGGGTGAGCATCGTCGGACTGTTCATGCCGGTGCTGCAGGAATTTGTGGAAATGATGTATCAATTCGACCAGGATTATATTTTTGACAGCAGTAAATTTGAGAAGGAGTTCGGTGCTGCGGCCACATCCTACCAGGAGGGCATTGCAGCAACATTAAAATCCTAACCTGATCCCTGATCTTATGCTGCGACTCATTGTCCTTTCCCTGTTGGTCTTAATGATCTCGTGTAAGACGGAGACAAAAAAACGTCCCAACGTCATTATCATCATGACTGACGATCATGCAAAGAATGCCGTGAGCGCATTCGGCAGCAAAATGATCAACACGCCGAACATCGACCGGATCGCGAAGGAAGGCATCAAGTTTAATAACGCTTTCGTTACCAACGCTCTCTGCGGCCCTTCCAGAGCCGTGATCCTTACCGGTAAGTACAGTCACATCAACGGCTTTCGCGACAACCAGAGTGTTTTCGACAACCGCCAGATGACGTTCATCAAACTTTTGAAAGAGGCAGGCTACTATACGGCCGTTGTCGGCAAATGGCACCTCGTCACCGAGCCGACGGGCTTCGACTACTGGAATATTCTCGACGACCAGGGGTCGTATTACAACCCCGACTTCATCGAGATGGGCGATACCACGAGAAAGGTGGGATACACAACCGATCTCGTTACCGACGAAGCCTTGAAAGTTTTAGACAAGCAAACTGATGACAAACCTTTTTGCCTGATGCTGCATCAGAAGGCGCCGCATCGTAACTGGATGCCGAACTTCAAACACTTCGGCATGTTCGATAAGGACACTATTCCTCTGCCCGAAACTTTCTTCGATGACTACAGCACCCGTTCGGACGCGGCCCGTCAACAGGATATGGAGATTGTAAACATGTTCCGGTCATCCGACATGAAACTGATACTTCCCGCAGGAATGAAAGACCCCGGAAGCGGAGGCGGCAACGGCTTCGATGGGGCGAAGATATGGGCGGCGGACTACGAGCGCTTTAACGAGGAACAAAAGCAACTGTGGGATGCCTACTACAAGCCGATCTCGGATGCTTTCTACAAAATGAACCCGAAAGGAGATGACCTGAAGAAGTGGATGTATGAAAGATACATGAAAGACTACCTGGCCTGTGTCGCTTCGGTTGACGAGAACATAGGCCGCCTGCTCGATTATCTCGAACGCCGCAAGATGCTCGATAACACACTTATCATCTACACATCCGACCAGGGATTTTTCCTGGGCGAACATGGATGGTACGACAAGCGATTCATGTACGAAGAATCACTGGGAACGCCGCTGGTGATGCGTTACCCTCAACGCATGCCGGGCGGACTTGTCAGCGAACAGCTCGTACTGAATCTCGACATCGCACCGACTATACTCGAAGCAGCAGGACTGACGGTACCTGCCGATATGCAGGGACGATCGTTGCTACCGTTGATGAATGCCACTCCGCAGAAGGAATGGAGAAGCAGCGTTTATTATCATTACTATGAATTTCCTTACGGATGGCATAATGTGAAGAAGCACTATGGGCTCCGAACAGATCGCTATAAGCTGATACGCTTTTATAATGATATTGATGCGTGGGAGCTGTATGATCTTAAGAATGATCCGAAGGAGCTTCACAACATTTACGACGATCCGGAAAACAAACAGCTTGTCGATTCCCTGAAATTGGAACTCGACAAGCTGCGAACGGAGTTTAAGGATACCGTAGGTCTGGAATATCCAACATCCAACACCCCACACTAAATGTCGAAGGATTACTTCATCATTCGGTGTTGGGTGTTCAGTGTTCGGTGTTCTATCCTCTGACTACCTCAATGTTGAAGTGCATCTTCACATCATCGGCCACCACAAGATTTCCTGCTTCTGTAACGGCACTCCAACTCAGCCCAAAGTCTTTCCTGTTTATCACGCCGTTCACTTCGAATCCTGCGCGGGTGTTTCCCCAGGGATCGCCGGCGGTGCCGTTGTATTCCACTGAAAGCACTACAGCCTTTGTAACGTTCCTGATGGTCAGGTCGCCTTTGAGCTTATAATCGGAACCCGATACTTTTTCCAGGATGCCGTTCTTGAATTCAATAGTCGGGTACTGTTCGGCTGCAAAAAAGTCCGGTGACTTCAAATGTGTGTTGCGGTCGGCTACATTGGTATCGATACTGTCGACTTCTATGCTAAAGTTTACGTTAGCTCCGTCGAAATCTTCCGACTCAGTTTCCACTGCTCCACTGAATTTCCGGAAGAAACCGGTCACTGTAGCGATCACGAGGTGCTTCACCTTGAATTGCGCTTCACTGTGCGATACGTCTACACCCCATTTTGTTTTTACTGCTGTTTCTTGCGTATTCATGTCTTTGCTGTTTGATTATGATGTAAAGATCGCATCACAACAGGCGTTTTCTGTTGAACTGGGTTAAGAAGGGAGCGGTGTAACTTAATCTAGATTAAGATCGTGAAATCATTTCGACATGAGCCGCCTGCGGATCTTACTAAGGAACTCGGGAGTGACACCAAGGTAAGAGGCGATGTATTTCTGAGGGACAAACTGTTCGAGCGTCGGATATTTTTCGCGGAAGGATTCATATCGCTGTTCGGCCGTGAATGAAATGCTTTGCATGATCCGTTGCTGATGGGAAACCAGCGAGTTCTGAAAGAGGATCCGGAAGTACTTTTCGAATTTCGGAACACGTTCGAGCAACGAGTTCAATCCATCGATCGTCATCAGAAACACTTCACTGTCCACAAGAGCGCGGGTGCTGTAGATCGACGGCTCGCGTTTTGTGAAGCTGTGAAGATCACCGGTCCACCACGATGCTGTTGCAAACTGGAGGACTCTTTCCACTCCGTCGGTATCGGTGTAATAGGCCATCAGACAACCCATGCTCACGAACATGAAGTAGTGAGAAGTGTCTCCGGACTTTTCCATGAACTCGCCGCTTTTCAGCGACCTGGATTCGAGCAACGAAAGCAGTACTGCTTTTTCTACATCATCGAGCTTAATGTGTTTCTCGATGGCAGACAGTATACTTTTGAAATCGGACATGGCCTAGTCGGGCAGATATTTCTGCAAGAAACCGAATACCCACGTTCCTGCAAGGGCAGCTACCAATGTTGCGATGGTCGCCGTGTAACCCGATCCTATCTGCGCATACAGTGGTCCCGGACACGCACCTGTCATCGCCCAGCCGTATCCGAAGATCAGACTGCCGATGATAACGCCGTGATGATATTCTTTAGCAGGTATTTCGATCGCATCGCCGGCAAATGTTTTCAACTTCATTCTCCGCAGAATGATCAATGACAACGCGCCCACCGGTACAGCCGTCATGAAGATGCCGTACATGTGAAAGCTTTCGAAACGGAACATCTCTTGTATCCGAAACCATGAAATGGCTTCACCTTTTGTGAGTGCAATGCCGAAGACAATCCCCACCAGTAAGTACTTAAGGTTTTTCATAAGGTAAGGATGTACGGGAGGACGTAGTAAGAGAACAGGATCCCGCCTCCGAAGAACGACATGGTTGCGAGGAGAGAAGGCCATTGCAAAGCGGCCAGCCCCATGATGCCATGTCCCGAGGTACATCCGCGCGCATACCTTGTTCCAAATCCCACCAGGAATCCACCAACGATCATCAATATGAATCCGCGGGATGTGAGAAGCTCGCCCCAGTTAAACAACTCACCCGGCATCAGTCCTGTCTGTTTGGAGATGCCGAAGGTTTGCATGTACGCGAGTGTTGATGACGATATCGCTACGGGATCGGGATTTGCAAACACAACACCACCAATGAAACCGCCGAGCAATACTCCGCCCACGAAGTACAGGTTCCATATTTCTTTCCTCCAGTCGTACTTGAACAATGGTATCGACGCAGGAATACAAGCGGCGCAGATATGACGAAGGCTCGATGAGATGCCGAGCCGCTTGTTTCCCATCAAAAGCAACAGCGGTACGGTCAGGCCGATCACCGGTCCCGCGACATACCATGGCCAGGGCTTGTATAGAAATTCCATAGATGTAAATGTTAATCAAAGCTAATAATGTTTTATATCTTGTCGTCCATGAAAAAGTTAAGTTTCGCAATCCTCTTTATGGTTTCTGCATCTGTTGTCTATGCACAAACCACACCTCCACCGCCCGACCGCGTGCTTCCTGCCGAATCGTCGGTAGTAACAAATGCGGTGGTGACCATCAAGGGTGCGAAAGTTCCTTACAAAGCGACGGCTGGAACGTTGCCTGTATGGAATGCCGAAGGCAAAGTGGTGGCGTCGTTGTTCTACACTTATTACGAACGCACGGATATCACAGATAAAAGCAAGCGCCCGTTGGTGCTGTCGTTCAATGGCGGTCCGGGTTCGGCATCGGTGTGGATGCATGTGGCATACACCGGTCCGAAGATACTCGAGATCGACAAGGAAGGATTTCCTGTTCAGCCTTATGGTGTGAAAGACAATCCGTATTCGATACTCGACGTAGCAGACATAGTCTATATCGACCCGGTGAACACAGGCTTTTCGCGGCTTATCGACCTCAAGGCTGAACGCAAAGATTTCTTTGGCGTGAATGCCGACATCGCATACCTGGCCAACTGGCTGGATGTTTTTGTTTCGCGCGTGGGGCGCTGGACGTCACCGAAATACCTGATAGGTGAAAGTTACGGGACCACACGTGTATCGGGTCTTGCGCTTGCTCTGCAGAACCAGCATTGGATGTATCTCAATGGCGTGATCCTGGTGTCGCCGACGGAGCTTGGTATCCGTCGTGATGGACCGGTGAACGATGCCCTTACGCTACCGTACTTCGCTGCGGCAGCATGGTATCAGAAAGCGCTTCCGGCCGACCTTCAGCAGAAAGATCTCGATGACGTGTTGCCCGAAGTCGAAGCCTTTACGATCGATGAGCTTGTGCCTGCATTATCGAAGGGTGGATTTATAGATGAGGCAAAACGTAAGGCGATCGCCTCGAAGATTGCACGCTACTCGGGGCTGTCGGAAGAAGTTGTGTTGCAGAACAACCTCGCCGTGCCTACGAATTATTTCTGGAAGGAGCTGCTTCGGGATAAAGGACAGACCATTGGCAGGCTGGATTCACGATACCTGGGTATCGATAAAAAAGTAGCCGGAGACGCGCCGGACTATAACGCCGAGCTGACCTCGTGGCTGCATTCATTTACACCGGCCATCAATTATTACCTGCGCGAGGTCTTGAAATACAAGACCGATCTGCAATACAATATGTTTGGACCGGTACATCCATGGGACAACAACGGCGACAATACAGGCGAAAACCTTCGTCTTGCGATGGCTGAAAATCCCTATCTGAATGTGATGTTTCAGTCGGGTTATTTTGACGGCGCTACAACTTACTTCGAAGCCAAGTATACGATGTGGCAGATCGATCCGAGTGGGAAGATGAAAGACAGGCTCTCGTTCAAGGGATATCGCAGCGGTCACATGATGTATCTGCGTGCGGAGGACCTTGTATCGTCGAATGAGCACATCAGGGAGTTCATCAAAAAATCGACACCTGCGCCGGGGCAGCCCGCGAAGTATTAAGACAGCTTATTTTTCAAATACTCGGCTGTATACCCTTTCCCTTTTTTCACCATCGCTTCCGGAGTTCCTTCAAAAACAAGCTCGCCACCTCGTTTCTCGCCGCCTTCCGGACCAAGGTCGATGATCCAGTCGGCGCATTTGATCACTTCGAGATTGTGTTCGATGATGATAACGCTATGCCCTTCTTCAACAAGCGCATTGATGGCCTTCAACAACCGTGAGATATCATGAAAGTGAAGTCCCGTTGTAGGCTCATCGAAGATGAACAAAATATGATCGGTGTCGTCGGGAGCATTCTTACCAAGAAAGGAAGCAAGCTTCACCCGTTGGGCTTCGCCGCCACTCAATGAATTGGACGACTGTCCGAGCTTGACGTAGCCCAGGCCCACGTCGTTCAATGGTAGGATCCTGTCGTGGATCGTTTTTTTATCTTTAAAGAAGTCCAGCGATTCTTCGACCGTCATCTCGAGCACGTCTGAAATCGTTTTGCCTTTGTATTCGACTTCGAGTACCTCGTGTTTGAATCGTTTTCCGTGACAGACTTCGCAGGTAAGATAGATGTCGGCCATGAATTGCATTTCGACCTTGATCTCGCCTTCACCTTCACAGTTGTCGCACCGGCCACCTTCGACGTTGAAAGAAAAGTGCGATGGCTTATAACTTCTCTGCACCGACAGTGGCTGATCGGAATACAGTTGGCGAATAACATCGTATGCTTTCACATAAGAGATCGGGTTCGACCGGGAAGACTTACCGATCGGGTTCTGATCTACAAATTCAACCTGCGATATCCGCGCGAAGTCACCGTCCATGCGATCGTAACGGCCCGGCGATTCGGCTACAGAGCCGCTGAGTCTGCCTACGGCAGGATAGAGTATTTTTTTGATCAGTGTTGACTTACCAGAGCCGCTGACGCCCGTGACAACGGTCAGTACACTCAACGGGAACTTCACGGTAAGATTCTTCAGGTTGTTCTCACGAGCCCCGACGATGGTGATGGCGTCTTTCCACTTACGGCGTGTCTTGGGAACGGGTATGGTTTCGCGGCCCGACAGGTAATCGGTTGTGTGAGAGATAACCTTGTTTGGATTCAGTTCTTTCAACGCCCCCTGGAACACCAGCTCGCCGCCATGACTCCCTGCATCCGGACCGATGTCGATGATCTGGTCGGCTGCGCGCATGATCTCTTCTTCGTGCTCGACGACGATCACCGTGTTGCCGAGGTCACGCAAGGACTGAAGCACTTCGACCATGCGGGCTGTGTCGCGCGGGTGAAGGCCAATGCTGGGTTCGTCCATGATGTACATGGAGCCAACCAGCGCGCTGCCCAATGATGTGGCGAGCTTGATCCGTTGATATTCGCCACCGGAAAGGCTGTTGGTAAGACGATTGAGATTCAGGTAACCTAGTCCGACTTTGAGTAGATATTCCAACCTGAAGCGGATCTCCACCAGAAGTCTATCGGAGATCTTACGGTCGTGAGCTGCCAGTTTGAGATTCCCGATCGCCGGGTAGATCTCTTCGATGGGCATCAATACAAAATCGGTGATCGAATAACCTGCCACCTTCACGTAACCGGCATCTTTCCTCAGACGTGTACCGCGACAATCCGGACAAGTCGTTCTTCCGCGGAAGCGAGACAACATCACGCGGTACTGGATCTTATGCATCTTCGATTCGAGATACCGGAAGAACCTGTTGATGCCGTCGAAGAATTCGTTACCGTTCCAAAGGATATCTCTTTCTTTTTGGGTCAGCTCGCTGTATGGCCGGTGTACCGGGAAATCGAAACGGATGCCGTTCTTCAGTAATGGCTTCAGCCACTGTACGCTCATGACCTCTCCTTTCCAGGGGGCGATAGCGTTTTCATAAACAGAGAGGCTCTTATCTGGGATCACGAGGTCTTCGTCGATGCCTAGCACTCTTCCGAACCCTTCGCAGGTCTGGCATGCTCCGTAGGGATTGTTGAAGCTGAAGAGATTGACGGAAGGTTCGGTGAATGTGATGTCGTCGAGCTCGAAGCGGTCGGAGAATGTCACACTTCCGGCCCCTTCGACATGAATGTTACAATCGCCGTGACCTTCGAAGAACGCTGTTTGTACCGAATCGGAAAGACGGAACGTGAGATCTTCGTCTTCGGCATTGACCGCAGCACGGTCAATGAGTATTTCGAGTTCTCCCGTTATTGCCAGTTTTTTCTTTTTGCCTTTGGGATCGGTCGGATTGAGGAGCTCTTCCAGAAATTTCGCTTCTCCGCCGATCAGCACCCGGGCAAATCCTTTACTCAACAAAAGGTTGAGCTCGTCTTCCAGCTTTCGTCCCTTCTGAATTTTGAGGGGGCATGAGACCATGACGCGGGTGCCGGTATGTTGTTTATTGATGTAGTCGATGACATCGGTGACCGTGTCTCTTTTTACTTCCTCGCCGCTGACGGGCGAGTATGTTTTGCCAATGCGGGCGAAGAGCAGCTTCAGGTAGTCGTAAATCTCGGTGCTGGTCCCGACAGTGGACCTAGGATTCCTGGTATTAACCCTTTGTTCGATGGCGATGGCCGGCGAGACGCCGCGGATGTAGTCGACGTCAGGCTTCTCCATACGGCCCAGGAACTGGCGGGCGTAGGAGCTGAGGCTCTCCACGTACATGCGCTGTCCCTCGGCGAAGAGGGTATCGAAGGCGAGCGACGACTTGCCGGAGCCCGAAAGGCCGGTAATGACGACGAGCTTGTTGCGGGGAATCGCAACGCTGAGGTTTTTCAGGTTATTGACACGGGCACGTTTGATGATGATATACTCTTTGGGATCGAGGTCATCGAGGTACTGGTCGTTCAAAAGAGTAAGATCCATCAAGTTCGAAAATAAGAACACCACCCGGCCGGAAGGTGTTCAGCAGTAACTCTTTTTTTTGTGCGATGTGGGATGTGCGGGGTGCGATGTGCGATTACACTAGGCGAGATGAGCGTGCTTCGGAGGGTCATCGCACCCCGCACCCTGCACATCGCACCTTTGACTATCCGTCGAAGTCGGGGTCGTAGCTGGCTTCGCGGCTACGTTTTTCACCGCCTTCTTCGTCAAAATCATCGGAACTTTCCCCTCTTTCGGTGTCAAAACCCTCATTGGTGTTGTCGAAATCGTCGTCTCCTGCGGCGGCTGGAGCTGCGGGTTTCTCCGAATCTTCTCCGAATTCCCCCTTTTCGACGGATTCTACATCATATTCGCCCTCGCTGTTCTTGGTAGCGGGGATCTTAATCAGGTACGTTGCGTCCTCAGTTTCCAGTGGAAACACAAAAATTGGTTCTTTCTTGGCGTTAATAATCCGGGTGATACTCCCCTCATACCCGTTGGGGTATTGAGTCCTCAGTAGCTCCCTCAAATCTTCACTCAGTTTCTCCAAACTCTTTATAACGCGCTTTTTGCTCACAGCCATATATCAAACCACAAAAATTCTCGACAAGTAGTAAAACAAATTACATTGGTGGCAACATTTTTTGAATTTTTTTTGCCCTTTTGATAAAACTCATTATTTTTCTAAAACCAAATCAAAAAATCTCCAAACCCCCAGACACTATCGACCCGGAATTTTACGTTACCAAATTGTAAGCCAAATGATTGATAGCAGATGTAGTGATAGCCAGTTGGTTGCACTCTATCAGAAAGGTAACGAAGGGGCGTTTGAGATGCTGCTTCACCGACACAAGTCTCGTATTTATACGGCTATTTACTTGATAGTAAAGGATCGCTATGTAGCGGAAGATCTTCTACAGGAGACTTTCATTAAAGCGATCAATACGATCAAAGGAGATAAGTATAATGAGGAGGGGAAGTTTGCACCCTGGATAAGCCGAATCGCACACAATCTAGCCATCGACCACTTCCGCCGTGAGAAGCGATACCCCGAAGTGGTCCTGGAAGACGGAAGCAGGGTGATGGATTCACTGCAGTTCGCAGAGGAGTCCTTCGAGGACGTGCAGGTGTTAAAAGAAACCAAAAGCCGCTTGCGTGACCTTGTGAAACAGTTACCCGAAGAACAAAAACAGGTATTGATAATGAGACATTACCTGCAAATGAGCTTCCAGGAAATTGCTGACCGCACCGGCGTAAGCATCAACACAGCCCTAGGTCGAATGAGGTATGCGTTGATAAACCTGCGGAAGAAGATGACTCGAATTAATTTCGCCTATGATAAAACTCTTTACCCAAAACGATTTGATCAAATTCCTATACCACGAGACCTCGGTGGAGGAGACGAAGGAGATCAGTAAAGCACTGTTGTGCGATTCGGAACTTCAGGCAATGTATAATGAGCTGAAGTCTGTCATTGGACAGCTGGATCGGGATCAGACAGAGCCTTCGTCATCAGCCGTAATGAATATTTTGG
The DNA here is from genome assembly GCA_035318625.1 of Cyclobacteriaceae bacterium. GTDB lineage: Bacteria > Bacteroidota > Bacteroidia > Cytophagales > Cyclobacteriaceae > ELB16-189. Next base: position 322,034 of record DATHEL010000004.1, on the reverse strand, counting down.
CATACTCCAGGAGTTTGCAGGAGAAACAGGCGTAGGCCTTTAAAACGCGATTGCCCGGTCCCCCGGTCAAACCGTGGGATGCCCGGGCAATGACTGCGTCTTATCGGCGGCACGAACTATAACGTGACGACCTTTATATTTCTCCACCTAACCTTCACGCCACCACCGTCGTGAATCTGTAAGGCTATTTTGCCTGTAATGCTGCCTATCTTTTCGTCCGTCAGGGTGATCATCTGCTCACCATTGAGCCATGTAGTTACCTCATTTCCCTTAACCCGGATCTTCATCTTGTTCCATTCTCCTTCTTTCAGGAATTTTTGCTTGTCAGCGGTTGGCTTTATCAGCCACTCGCGACCGTACGATTCATAAATGCCGCCGGTGTCGTGGTTCGCGGGCGCTACTTCTGCCTGCCAGCCCGTAACCCGGGTTCCCTCGATCGAGCTATGGAAGAACACACCACTGTTTCCGTTCGTCTCTTGTTTGAACTCCAGCGTGAGCTCGAAATCCTTATAGCTCTTGTTGGTGGCAAAATACCCGTATTGCTTGTCGGGACCGCTTTCACATATCAGGTCGCCCTTATCCACATACCATTTTTCAGTTCCGTAAACGGTCCACCCCGTAATATCTTTTCCATTAAAAAGGACCTCTTCTTTCTGGGCAAATGTTGCCGCCGAAATAGTCATAGCCGCTGCTAACAGATAATTTCTCATTTATATTTGAATTTAGTTTTGAAGATACTCATTCTCCATCAGCATTTTAAAACGCCACAAACAGGCGGAGCGATCCGTTCGTGGTACCTGGCAAAAGGTCTCGTTGAGCAGGGACACAAGCCGGTGGTCATCACTTCTTACAACGAGAAAACCTATCTGCATACTACGATCGATGGTATTGAAGTACACTACCTGCCTGTTGCCTACGACAACGCGTTCGATTATTACAAAAGAAGTGTTTCATTCTTAAGATTCGTAGTACAAAGTATTCGAGTGGCAGCAGGCATCCGCGACGTGGATTGCATTTATGCAATATCTGTACCACTGACCATAGCCTTCGTTGCCAGGTGGGTAAGCTTCCGCAAGAAAGTACCCTATTATTTTGAAGTCGGCGATCTGTGGCCCGACGCCCCTATACAGATGGGGTTCATCCGGAACCCGTTGATGAAGTCGATGCTTTATTCACTGGAACGATCCGCCTATCGCAAGGCAGAAGGCGTAGTCGCACTTTCGCCGCCGATCAAGGATGCAATATTGAAAAAAGAGCCGTCTGCAAAAGTGACCATGATACCGAATATGGCCGACTGTGAATTCTATAAACCCGGAAAGAAGGATCCGCATGCCGAACAGAAGCTGGGCGTCGACGGAAAATTTGTGGTATCGTATATCGGCGCTACCGGACTGGCTAACGGACTCGATTATTTGCTCGAATGCGCGAAAGGCTCTTCGAGGGCGGAGCTACCTGTGCACTTCATCGTATGCGGCACCGGCGCTCTGTTGGAACGATTGAAAAAGAATGCGACAAGCCTGGGGCTTCAGAACATCACGTTCACCGGCTTTCTCGACCGGGATGGTGTACGAGGGATCATGAATGTGACCGACGCAGTGTTCGTATGTTACAAAGACATTCCGATACTCGAAACCGGTTCACCCAATAAGTTTTTCGATGGCCTGGCTGCCGGTAAGCTTATCGTGATCAATTTCGGAGGATGGATAAAGAAAGAGATCGAAGAGAAACGTTGTGGTATCACGATCTCGAAAACAGATCCGGGCGATTTTACAAGAAAGGTCCGGACCTTTATAACGGATCCGGACCTCTTATCTGAATATCAAATGAATTCCAGAAAGCTTGCTGAACAAAAATTCGAACGAACGATCCTGTTCAAGCAATGGCTTTCGTTATTTCGGAATTAGCCCTCTACCCTTTCTGAGATCTTTCCGGTCTTCTTGTTTTTCAATATCCACTTCTTTGCACCGTAATGTGTCACTTCTTCTTTCACGAGATAGTGATCGGCATCGTATTCAACGAGATGACTGTCTTTGGTGACACCGGTTCTCCCACGCCAGATGTCGAGCTTAACGGGCTCCCATTGCTTCGACTTAGCCGACTTGTAACAAGCGTCCAGCACTGCGTTTACGACATACCCGTCGTAGAATGTTTCTTTCGGAGCTTTGTTTGCCTCCATCGCGTCGAACATGTCTTTGAACATGTGGTTGTAACCGAGCTCGTTGAGCTCATCGCCAACGGGGAACAGCCAGCCTGAGTTGCTCTCTGCCTTTTCGGCAACATAGTCGGCGCCTTTGCCCGATGTGAACATCTCGAAGCCTGTGCGGAGGAAGCTGTTTATCCAGATGGTCCCTTCAGTGCCCATCACTTCATCGCGGAGGTCGAGGCCGCCACGGAAGGTCCAGCTTACTTCGAATTGACCGATAGCGCCGTTCTCGTACTTCACAAGGGCGATCGCGTGGTCTTCGGCGTCGATAGGCTTAACCTGGGTGTCGGCCCAACACATTACTTCCATGGGCTTGATGTCTTTGCCGATGTAGCTGCGACCGATCTCCACGCAATGGCATCCGAGGTCGAGCATGCAACCGCCGCCGGCCTGTTTGATATCCCAGAACCAATCGCTGTGAGGGCCGGGATGTGTTTCGCGCGACTTCGCCCAGAGGATGCGGCCAAGTGCTCCGTTCTTTACACTTTCGTGTGCCTTGATATGCTTCGGAGTGTAAACGAGGTCTTCGAGATAACCGTTGAAGATGCCGGCTTTTTCGACAGCCTCAAGCATTCTCTTCGACTCTTCGGCGGTCCGGCCAAGAGGCTTTGTACACATAACTGCTTTCTTGTGCTTGCAGCATAAGTTCACGGCTTCTTCGTGAATGTGATTCGGAAGGGAGATACACACCACGTCCACTTCGGGACGGTTGATAGCTGCCTCCAGGTTGTCGGTATGGAAAGCGACATCGTAGTCCTTCGCGAACTTCGCCGCGCTTTCGGCGCGACGTGAGTAAATGCTAACGATCTTGTCTCTGCTGCGGTACCCTTGCAGGGAGTCGGCGTAAAAGCGGCCAATAAAGCCGGAGCCGAGCATTGCAATCTTTTTCATGAGGTTTAAAAATTTATGCTGCTGTTTCGATTTGTTTTTTCTCCTTAAAGAAAAGTAAAAAGTAAATGAGGACGCCCACCGAGATGTATGCAGGAACCATCCAGATGGAATTCCAGTCAGGAACTTTATTGACTGAATAGTGATCGACGACCTCCCCTGACAAGTAAGTGCCGATGACCATACCGAGTCCGTAGCTGGCAAGTGTGAACAATCCCTGCGCTGCGTTCTTGATCTTCTCGCCTGCTTTCTTTTCCGTATACATATAGCCGGTTACGAAGAAGAAGTCATAACAGATACCGTGAAGGATGATGCCCATATAAATCATCCACATGTTGTCGCCCGTGTTTCCAAAAGCAAAGAAGACGTAGCGGAGCAACCAGGCGACGATGCCCATGATGAGCATATTCTTTACACCAATTTTATAAAACAGGAATGGTATCGCAAGAATGAATATTGCCTCCGACGCCTGACCTAAAGTCATTTTAGCTGCTGCATTCTCCACACCTAATGCATTCAGAAAGACGTTAGCAAAGCCATAATAGAATGAGAGAGGGATACAGATAAGTATCGCAGCGATGAAGAATATCAGGTACGCCCGGTTCTTGAATAGTACGAGTGCTCCCAAGCCCAGAGCAGACGACGCTGTCGAGCCCGAACTTTTGGCTTTTGGCGGTGTGTCGGGAAGTACAAAGCTGAACAAGCCGAGCAGTGCCGATGATATTGCGGCCATATGAAATGTCGATGGCGACTTTTCAATACCGAGCGAGCTGATCAAAATACCCGCCAGTATCCATCCGAGTGTTCCGAATACCCGTATCCACGGAAATTGTTTTCCGGGGTCGGCCATCTGGCTGAATGCGATGTTGTTCGACAAAGCAATGGTAGGCATGTACAGCATGCTGTAGATGAGGACCAGCCAGTAAAACGCCGTGTTGTCTGTGATCTTCGTGGCCAGGAACAGCAGGGCAGCACCGATGAGATGAAGCAATCCCATGATCCGTTGTGCCGCGAAGTATCTGTCGGCAATGAACCCGATGAAGAAAGGCGAAATGATAGTGGCTATGGCGAGAGCTCCATAGGCTGCTCCCACCTGTCCACCAGTTGATAGCAAGTATTCGCCCATGTAGGAACCCATGGTCACGTACCACGATCCCCAAATGAAATACTCGAGGAGCATCATTATGGAGAGCTGTGCCCGCACGCCGACGGTATAACCAGGAGAGATGCTCATAGAAGCGTTTTGGTTTGGTGCTTCCCAAATTAAACCAAAACGAGCGGGAGGCGTGTGACCGCCTGAAAAAAAATTATTTTGACACGCGAGTCAGCCCTTCTTTAGCATCCTTCTGCGAAGGGTCGAGCTTCAGTGAAGCCTCATATCTCTTCTTTGCCTCGGTTTTGTTGCCGCGCTTTTCAGAGATCTGTCCCAGTCGCATTTGTGCACCCGCATGCGCCGGTTCGGTAGGCTTGGGCTGGTAGGTGAGATATTTGATAAGGGACTCCTCGCCGCGATCCAGTTTTTCGCCCGTGATCGCACTGGTCCTGCCCATCTGATATACAAGAAGCATGTTGTCGGGCTGTGCCTTTATTGCATCCTCGAGGAATGTGAACGCCTTGCCGTTTTCCTTCCGGCCGATATAAAAACTGATGATGGGACTGATGTAGGTTGAGTTGCCTTTAAAGGCAAGAATGTACTCCTTCTCTGCTTCCGTAAACTTCTCCTGCTTGTTGTACACCATGCCATACGCCCGATGGCCATCAGCTTCGTTTATCTTCCGGATTGCTGCGGCCTGCTCCAGCGCCTTGTCCACACTTCCGCCCATGAATCCGGGCGCGGCTGTATAAAACTGGATCAATCCCCAGTATGCGTCGAGATGCCTCGGATCGAGCGCAACGGTTTTTTCGAATTCATCTTTGATCTTCGACGCCATCATTCCCTGCTTGAGCACGTTGGCGTTAGTTGCAATAGAACCGAATGTGCTGCCAAGCCAGTAATGGTATTCCGCTACTTTATCGTTTACTTCGATCGCCTCTTCGAAGTAGTCGGTTGCATCGTCGTACTCTTTTTGATCGAAGGCAATTCTACCCAGGTAGAACCTGGCGGCTCCATAATCTTTATTCCCTTCGGGGACTTTGAAAAGGATCTTCTTTGCCTCGTCATACTTCTTCGAATCGTAAAGAGATTTCGCCTGGTCGACGGGTGATTGAGCAAACAACAGGACCGGGATGAAGAAAATGAGAATGGTGAGAGATTTCATAAAAGGGTAGGGGTCGCACACAAGACGCGCTTTTGAGACTTGGGGTTGCTTCGACTATGAAATGTGATCCCCACGTTGTTTTCCTTGTGTCACCCGATCCCCGGTCAAGCCGGAGGATGTCGGGTGACGACAGCCTTGATGTAAGCTTGGTTGCCTAACGTACGCTCGACCCGCTATTCTATAGCGCTCTCGATCTCATCCATTTTATCTTCCGTGTACTTGCCTGAGGTCGCATACACGATCTTACCGGTGGGATCTAAAACAAAAAAATAAGGGATGTCCTTCTTTTCGAAGTCAAGCGCTTCTTTATAAGTCTTCAGCTCGCCTTTATAGAACAGGATGTATGGAAGCAGTTGCGGATCTACATTTTTAATTGCCTTTTTCTTGGCCGTCCCTTGGGCGGCGGCATTAACGCCGGTGAACATCGGTACGAAGTATACGTTCACATCGTAGCCCATGCCGGCCATGAGACCGCCGCTCGCTTTCTGAATGAATTTAGAGAAGATAGGGTTGAACCAGCTGTTAAGCTCATCTTCTGATTTCTTCGAATAAGCCAAGCCGAGCAGTGTGTACTTTCCTTTAACATCTCCGGGGAGTGTCACCTTTTTATCTTCGACGGTTTCAGCTTCCATATCCGGAAACATTTTCCCCACTACCTGGGCCGAAAGATTAAAGCTAAAAGCCAAAAGAACAGCAGTTAAAACGAGATTTTTCATGTTACTAATTTAATACTATTAATTCCTTTTATCCGTATAACTTCGCATTATGGAAGCCCTCGTCCTTCTCGGAATCGCTACTGCGCCTTGCGTGGCGATCGGGCTTTACATTTACCTTAACGACAAGCACGAACGCGAGCCGATCGGACTTCTGCTGAGAGCATACCTCTATGGTGTGCTTAGCATCGGGATCACTTATGTGATCAGCAAACAGATCAACCGGTTCATCACGATCGACGAGAAGGACCTCACAGAGCAGGCCATTCATGCTTTCCTGATCGTGGCGCTGGTCGAAGAAACGAGTAAGTTCATTTTCGTAAGGGGCATCCTCTATAACAATGTCAACTTCAACGAACCGTTCGACGGAATAGTGTACTCGGTCATGGTGGGAATGGGTTTCGCTACCTTCGAGAACGTTCTTTATGTGTTGAACGAAGGATTTAGCGTTGGTGTGTTGAGGATGTTCACCGCCGTTCCCGCACACGCCTGTTTTGCCGTGTTGATGGGATTCTATTTAGGCAAGGCGAAATTCGATCATAAAAAAGGATACTACGCCTTTTACGCATTAGGTGTCGCCACGTTGTTCCATGGCGCATACGACTATTGTCTTTTTGTTTCCTGGATGCCCGGTATCTGGATAGGGACTATTGTTGCGCTTGCGGTTGCTATTGCGCTCTCGAAGAAAGCCATTTTGATACACCAGATCGCGTCCCCCTTCCAGGTGCGCTACGAGGAAGAGTCGTTGAAGCCAGTTGAGTCGGTAGAGCCACCCGAGAAGTAATTTATGTTGATATAAATATGTTAAGTAAGATAATGTTTGCGGAGCGCACACAGTCGCATGATAAAGGGTTTCGATTCAGGGGCAAGGAACCCGGACGACTTGAAAACTTCAGCGACGCATGTTTTGCGCTTGCCATTACCCTGTTGCTGATTTCGACCTCGCCCCCAACCAGCTTCGAAATGGTGCGAAGGTTTGTGTGGGAGCTGGTTCCGTTTGCAGTCTGTATCATGTTCATCATTCTTATCTGGTATGAACACTTCCTGTTCTACTACCGCTACGGCCTTCGCACCGGTAAAGTTATCGTTCTGAACTCGCTCTTCATTGTGATCGTGTTGTTCTACGTTTACCCTCTTAAATTCCTCACAAAGCTTTTGCTTATTCCGATCAGCATGATGTTCGGAGCCACTGAACTCCGTGCAGAGGTCATGGGAATGATAAAAGGCACCGATGTCGGTGAACTGATGATCATCTACGGGCTCGGTGCGGCAGCCACTTTCTTTACGATGATGTTCATGTACCGTGTCGCCTTGTCGAAAGCAAAAGACCTTGAACTAAACGAGATAGAAGTGTTCGACACAAAGGCAAGCATTCGCACTAATTTCCTGATGGGGTTGATACCGTTGATATCTGTGCTCATGGCCATCATCTTTAAGGACAACCCGTTCCTTTCAGGAACCGTGCCCGGGTTTACCTATTTTCTTTACACGCCGGTGATGTGGATCAATGGGAACAAAACACAGAAACGAAGAGAAAAGCTTCTTCAGCAACAAACTGAAGTTCCAGGAGAGAACCAGGAAAGTCACTTCTCTTCATCGAAGGCCGGCGAGCCGATCTGAGGGCCGAAGAACAGTGCGTTGATGAACAGCTTGTTTGTTCCATACCAGTAACCCCGGAAGTTGGGGTCGTCTATAAAGAGTATAGCTCTTCCCTGTCCCACGCTGCTCACCATAAGCGACGGTGAGTTTTTGATCTTCTCAAGGTTCAAAGGATGAACGTATCCGCTGAGACGTGGGTTCGCGGTACACCTGGCAACGGTACTAAATGGATTCTTCGACGGCTCCAGGAAGTTGGTATGATTTCTCCACACCGGCAGGTTTCTCGAAGTGTATCCAAAGGCGAGCGGGTGTGTGATGTCGAGGTCTGTCATGTAAATCGATCCGCCGATGGCGCGTGATCCCTGGTGGTCGCGTGCCGCTACGAAATCGATCCGTTCCGTTTCTCCTTTCTTTTCGTCTTCCTTGCGAACCGTTTCATCGATCAGCTTTGCCTGTATCGCCCACGTAATGGCATTGCGAACTAGTATCAATGCGCCGCCTTGTTGCACCCATGCCTTGATCTTTGCAATGCCGGCTTCGCCAAGCGGCGTATAATTTCCCGAAACCAGTATGAGCGTGGTATAATCCTGCAGACGTAGCTGAGGGAACTGGTTCGTGCTTACTTTTGTGATCGGCATCCCGATCTTCGAATCAGTCAGGTGCCATACAAATCCCGCTTCGGTAGAGGAAACACCATCACCGATCAGCATCGCGACTTTCGGAGTTGTTACCGTGCGTATGTTATTGCTTCCCAGGTCGACACCTTCAAGATTGAAGCCGGTCTGCACAGGGAACGCATCCACGCCGGACAATTGAGAAGCTTCATTCACCAGCCTGTGAACTTCATCGGCCGGAAGATTCTGGTCGCCAACAGGGATCACCAACGTTCCATAACCGAAATTCATTTTCGTGTTCCCCACCGACGCCGCGAAGGGCTTAAATGCCGTTTTCACGAACACCTTATTACTCAACAGGAACCAGAGGGCCTTCGGAGCATAGTACTCGTTCCACTGCATCAGGTATGCGTACCCCGACTTCGCAACAGCAGCGGGTTTCACAGACAGCTCAGCCGCCGTCACGCGTTCTCCCTTCGAAGGATTTGAGCTCATCGTCTCGTGTGGCATGTTGTACGCCAATGCCATCGTCCACGTGGAAGCATCATAGAACACACTGTCGTGGAACTGCGTCACTTTTTCGAAGATGCTCTTCACGATCCTGTACTGTGTCTGATCACAGGGAACGACAAATGCCTTCCCTTTTTCGAATCTCGTCTTGCCAACGGTGACATCGCCCGTAAGATGATAGGTCTCCACCTGGTGTTTCAACAGGAGATCGGCGAATGCCCGGGTACGTCCGAGGTCCTTGCTGTCGCCGAATACATAACCCTTCACGGCAGACTTCTTTCCTTCGTCCAATGCCGACTTGAAAAAATCCTGCTGGTGTTTCAGTAACAGCTCCCGGTTTTCGACGGCAGCTTTTACCGTTGCGAGACTGGTGCGCAAGTGGTTCCTGATCGTGAAGGCGAAGGTCACGACTTTCGTAGAGCTCTGTTGTGCATGCCCGCGTGAGCTAGCCTGCTCGAATACCAGTCCCAGCCCCCCGTGAATGTCGGGATAGGTAGATCCGTAGCCGGGATAAGAATTATCGAACTCTTCTTTTGTGAAGTACAAAGATCCGATCTCGTCGAGGGCCTTCGAGAAATATTTGGCGAAGACGGTATTCAGTTGATCGTAGTTAGCCCTGGGGACGACCGGGTTCTCGGAACTGTAAGGTTTGGTCGGCTCGAAGAAGTTGGTGTTGTTAGTACCCATTTCATGGTAGTCGGTGCACACGTTGGGAAGCCATTGATGAAAGAAGGCAACCCGGTTACGACTCTCAGGGTGAGCGAGCGGCAGCCAGTCGCGGTTGAGATCGAACCAGTAATGGTTGGTACGGCCGCCCGGCCACACCTCGTTATGCTCGCGGTCCATCGGGTCGGTCACGGGCGGAAATCCCTTGTGCATATTAGCCCAGTTCGAGTGCCGGTCGCGGCCGTCGGGGTTGTAGTTCGGGTCGATATGAATGACTGCGTTGCGAAGGGTGCTCGCGGCTTCGTCGCCCTGGGCGGCGACGAGGTAGTAGGCCGTAAGCATGGCTGCCTCGGCGCTCGACGGCTCGTTGCCATGAACATTGTACCCGTGTGTGATGATGACGGGCATCGAGGAAGTATTCACCTGCTGGGAAGGCTGGGCGAGCTTGAGGTGTTCTCTCCGGATATCTTCGAGCTTCGCGTAGTTCTCCGGGCTGGTCACGGTCAGTACGACCTGTGGGCGTTGCTCATTGGTGTACCCGATGATCTGGAAGTGTGCTTTCGGGGAAACCTTCGCAAGCTCCCGGAAGTATTCTACGATGCGGTCGTGACGGGTGTGCCAGTCGCCTACCGGATAACCGAGGAACTGTTCGGGTGAGGGAACGGTGGGATCGAAGTTTGCGCCGGCAGGGAAGAAGTATTGATTTTGGGCGAAGAGAGTAGGGGCAACGAGCACCAGCAGAGCCAGAAACTTTCTCATACGGTAGAATTGAAAGACGTCTACTTAAAGGTTTACTTAAAGATAGGGTGAAAGTTATGGTGCTTGTACCGGACAATGTCAACATTGTGATAAGTGGCGCCCAGCAATAGTTTGCAGAGATTGACCCTAATCATTTGATGAGAGCAAAAAGCTTCTATATTTGCGCCCCAATAAGACACACTAAACACTTAACTAATTAATAAGCTATGACAAAGGCTGAACTGATCAGCAAGATTGCTGAAGACGCGGGTTTGACAAAGGCGACTGCCGGCACTGCACTTGAATCTTTCCTTGAAGCGGTAACAAAGACACTGAAGGCTGGCGACAAGTTGACGCTTGTGGGCTTCGGTACTTTCTCTGTTTCAAAGAGAGCTGCGCGCAAAGGACGCAACCCTTTCACAGGCGAAGAGATTAAGATCAAAGCCAAGAAAGTTGCCAAGTTCAAAGCGAGCAAGGACCTATCTGGGAAACTCTGATTTTTTCTCTCACGGATCACACCGATCCCGCGGATGAATGTCAAAATTGATCCGTGTTATCTGTGCGATCCGTGAGAGTTTGTATTTTTAGAAGCCGTCATCTTTTTCATCCGCCTTCTTGTCCTTCTTCTTGGCGGTAGTAGATCCCAGGTCGTAATCACTTTCGATACCCAGGTAGTCTTTCCTGAACCTCGAGATAAAAGCCAGCGTCTCCGGGTCGGAACCGGGGATGAACACTAACTCTCCCACTTTAGCTTTACTTGCGTTTGATTTTTTCGCGATCAAGTCGTTGAACACCGGGTCGCTGGATTGTATCATCAGGCGATTGTCTTCGTAACCGTAATAATACCAGGCATCGGGGCTTACTTTGAAGAACACGTGGAACACCTGCATTCCGTCTTCATTCTTTCTTAACTCCATGAAACCATCGAAAGCTCCATTGATGTCGTTCTTGCCGATGTTGCTCAAGCCGAGATTTCCGGTGCTATAGAATGCTTTGAACTTCTGTGACCACTTGAGGTTGACGCTGGAGAATACCAAAGGCTTCGCAAGGCCGGGGACGGTGGCGAGAGGTACATAGGCTTGCAGCGCCTTTGCTTCATAGTCTTTAGCTGCACGTTCACCCACGATGTCGGCGATCTTGTACAGCAACTCCGTCTGATCACCAAGAGCTTCTTCGGCAACGCCTTCGTTCTTGATCACCTCCATGATGTTCTTCGCCATCAATTCGTAAGCCTGTGAAGGAATGTTCATCTCGGCTATAATGAATGAGTTCATCTTGATGTCGTTCGTCTCGAGGTTGCCCGAGCCCAGCGCAGAAGCGGTGATCTTGAAGTCTTTTAAGCCGCCTTTGAAGAAATTCACAGGCCCTTCGAAACGCACTTCCTGTTTGTCTTCATTGTAGGCGAATACCTTTCCGGAGAGTTTTTCACCGGCAGCCTTCTGGCGATCCTCGATCCTGAACTCTGTGCTGTCGAAATACAGGGAGCCGCTGGGAAGGAAGAAGTCTTCGTCGTCCTGGTTTTTCTTGTCGAACACGAATGTGATGTAAAGACTGTTGTCGTCGGCAAAGTGGAGGCCGGCCTGGGCTTTAAGCCCCTCTTCGGTCGTCGCCTTATCGAAGTCGAGATAGATGTCTGTTTCGTCACCATTCTGTACGTGGTGTAGCCATGTGTTGTAGCCCTTGATCTTTCTCAGGTCTAGTTTCACGAAACCTTGTAATTGAAGAGCGGGCCTTGTGGCGTACATGGTCATATCGCCCTTGTAGAAAATACGGGGCGCTATCATGAGGTTGTCTTTATCGGCAACAGCACCGACACCGACCGTTTGTTGCGTCGCCTCGGTCACATGATGTCCGAGTCTCCTGGTGTGTGCTTTGTGAGTTTCATCGATCGGCTCGAGATGGAAGTCGGTCATCTTGATCGCGAATGTGTCGTTCAGGGCATTGACATACTGATATGTTGCATACCCGGAAAATTCCTTCCGCGACATGATGTCGACCACACCTTCCGTAAGCCTGTGAAAACTGTTGAGTGTGTCGAGAACGATAGTCGTGTTTTTCAACTGACCGATCTTCGAATTTTCGAGAATGAGAACTTCGTTGTGATCGGGTGTGATCTTCGCATCAGCCACAACGATATACGGAATACCACTTACCTTCAGTTGCTGTGTTTTGATGTCGTACTCGGCTTTCTCCGCATTGAACACCAATGAGTCGAGATCCTTGCGTGTCGTGTAGAAGTATGATTCTTCGAGCGGCACATCGGCGTCTTTCGTCATCGTTACTTTTTGAGTGTTCAGATCCCAACGGGCATCGGTGATCGACGTCTTGAACTGTGCATAGGGAAATTCGAAGGCTGCCTCACCTTCCATCTCCGGACTCAGCTCGGCGACGTTTTGTGCGAGGTCGAACTTTAATCGCACGTCTTTACCGGCAAGGGCCGGCTTGTCGGGATTGGTAGTTTTCACCTGGAAGGAGGCGTGGCGCGCTCCGAAGTCTTTCGCCGAGAATGTCATCTGGTCCGACTTAAGCTCGGATCCTCTTGTGATGATCTTACCCTTGCCACTCGTACCTGTTTTCGAAACGATAAGCTCACCTTCGAGCTGAGCGGTTGCATTGTAGAGACTGAATGGATCACGGAGGTTCTTCAGACTAAACTGATCTTGTTTCGGCAGCCATTTCAGCCTGAACTCAGGAAGCGTGATCTGCGGATACCATGCCGCACCGAACTGGCTTTCCTTCAATTCACCGACGTTCCCGCGGCCCACTACGGAATCGGGGTAGAACACGAAATCCTGCGATTCCACCGTCGCTGCGAGATATTCGATCTTCCCGGTAGCACGAATGCCCGAGTTGTCGAGACCCATTGCTCCAAACAATTTGCCGCCGGTGTTGTACAACTGATAGCCGCTCGCGGGAACAGCATGCGAGAAGCCGAGAGATTTATCAGCCTGGGTATGCAGCTTCTCTTTGAAACTTGGAAACATTCCGCTCGACACGAACGTGCCCTGGAAGTTGATGGCCGCCGGATCTGCATCGCTCAAGCTATCGAGCTTAAATGGAGGCACCACGAAGAACACCGACCTGTCGTAAGCGCCATCCAGCACCTCTTTCCGGTCGAAGTAGATCACGCCGCCCGCGCTGGCATCGAGCCGTGGGAAGTTGGGCACCTTTTCACGCCCCGATTTGTTGTCGGGCCTGTTGATGAACAACGTTCCTTGCGTTTTGTTGTGTCCGGTATCGAGCCCGCCGGCAGCTGCAGCTGTCGAATCGGCGCCCACCATCGCATTGTTCACTCTACGCCTGACGGGTTGACCCTTGGCGTTTAGCTCAGTCACATAAAAACGGATGGAGTCGATGTGATTGAGATTGATGAAGAAGCTGTCGTACTTCAGCATGAAGTCCTTTCCGTTGATCTCGAAGTTACCGGCAGTGATCTTTCCGTTGAACTTGATGTCCCTGTTCTGAAGGAGTGTGATCACACTGCTGTCGGGTTTGATGACAACGTTGAGTGAATCGCTGATCTTAAACTCTTCCACACCGCGCACTGTCATGTATCCTTTCGGAAAATTGATAGTGGCGTTCGCTGGTCCATTCACGATCGAATGGATCTTCATGTTGTCGTAGTCAGAGTCGTTCTTGCGGGCATCGTTGATGTGGAGGACTTTGTCTTTTACCCTGATCCGACCGGTATGCAGATCGTAGTCGATCATTCCTTTCTGTGCGAGAAATGTCATCGCGCCGTGAATTTCATTGAATGACTTCCCGGTCGGACGGATGAGGTCTGCTGAGTTGAACTCACGAACGCCGTTATTGTTCGCGTAATTGGCTACGATCACGAGCGGGTGGAAACTGAATCCGACACCTTTCAGTTGTTTGAAATCGTTCGGGTCGAAGAAGTCCTGCGATTCGAGGACCATCGGCGCCTGGCTCAACCCCGCCGACGTAAAGATATTAAGGCTGTCGGACCCGGTGCTGTCGCCTTTAAGGGCCCACCTGAGAACATCACCGGTGAAATCAACCCTGAAGTACGATGATGTGAAGGGAGTGTCTTTCAGCACACCCTTGCTTCTCTGCATCGTCAGCACCTTCCTGGCGTAGTTGTAAGTGAGCTGAACACCGGGGTGAAATATCGAATCATTGCCCTGGTAGATCTCGACGGCCGCGTTTCTCGAAACGATCGATGAATCGCGAAACTCGAAAAGTGACGACTGCGCTTCGAATTTCCTGGTCGTAAGTCCCATCACCTCGATCTTTGCACTACCTCCACCCAGCGACGCGCTGAATATCTTGCGGCCATTCAATGCAAACCCTCCGGTGTACTTAAGAGTTTTGTCACCGAGGCCGAGTATCGGTATGTTGCTTTCATACGATACAAATTTCGGAAACGAAGCAGCAAGTGAGTCCTTATGACGAACACTGTTGAATTCGAACACGCCATCGATCTGGCCGTCGACCTTCCCCTTGTAGATCATCTTCACCTGCTCGGCCTTCATCCTGGGCCGGCTGGCGTCGAAATAGTATTGTTTCATGTCGGCGTACACCGAGTCGGAGCTTAGCGACACCGAGGTCCAGTCGAACCGGCCGCCTTCGCCAATAAAAATATTGTCGGACATCTGGAACGTTCCCTTCGTGTTGCTTAGGAACGCGGAGTCGTAGGGTGTTGCGAAATTGAGTGTGACCTTATCGAATCTTATCACCGCACCGAAAGGTTGGGGGATATAGATTGGTTGTTGCCAGTAGGCCGTGGCGGCCAGTGAAGTCGTATCGGCAGCGGGCTCATCGTTCCAATTGGTGTTGGCCGCGTCGTTGGCGCTAAGGTCCTCGAGGGATTCGGCTTGCGTGGAGTCGTCGGGCAGCGGCGCCGGAACTTCGGTCATTATGTAATCGAATTCGTAAGAGTCGTCGCGCACGTAAAGGCGAGTGGATTTTTCGTAGTGGAGGGCATGGTGACGGAAAAAGGCGCGGCTGTTTATAAAGAAGGTCGAAGCCTTATTGGCATCCTCGTGTTCGATCACCTTACCGGCTACTTTCAGGTACGAAGTCAGCCGTTCGATATCCGCATGCTCGATGTTCATCGCATCGACCAGGGCTCCGAAGTAGTTTTGAACATGGGGGCGCATCCGGAAGCCCTTTTTCTTCATGAGCTTGGCCTGCTTGATGACGACAATTTGCAGATCCGATCCCAGGCCATTCCATACGTTGGAGAGGGCCATCCCTACGGCTGCAGCATCCGTGTTACGGGTGTTTTCGAGCGCCAGGCGTACGCTGTCCTGGAAAGGAAGCCTGACTCCCTTCCCATTGCCGTTTTGGGCAAATGAGGCAGAGAGGCTGAGGAAAAAGAGGATAATATAGACTGGACCCTTGTTCACGCGGCGAAACCTCACAAATTCGTCAAATTCCGGCTAAACGCCAATTGGTGGGATCTGGTGTAAAAGCCGATAGGATGGAACGAAAAAAGGGTGCAGGAAGTGTCCGGTTTATTTCTTTTGTAACAACACACACGCCCACGTCTCCATCTCACTTCGGCGAACCTCGGACAGCCCATGTTTTCCAGCCACAACCATCAGGTCGGGAATATCTTTCGTATAAAATCCACTGATCATCAGGTTGCCGCCGGGCTTCAAATGCCACGCATATTGTTCCATCTCCGCGATCAACACATTCTTGTTGATATTGGCCAGAACGATATCGAAGCTCTCGGAGAATTTCAGATCGCCGATGCTGCCCTGTTGAATATGGACATTAGGCGTGTCGTTCACCTCTGTGTTTTCTTTCCCATTGAGAATACTCCACTCATCGATATCAAATGCGTCTACTTCCTTGGCGCCGACTTTAGAAGCCATGACGGAAAGTATCGCAGTGCCACACCCCGCATCCATCACCCGTTTGTCTTTGTGATCGACCTTCAACTGGTTGCTCAACATCAGGTGCGTGGTCTGATGGTGCCCTGTCCCGAAAGACATCTTCGGAGTGATAATGATCTCGATCGGGAACTTGCGGTTTAGCTGATGAAAGGCTGCCCGCACCAGCACGGTGTCTTCTACGATGATCGGGTCGACGTTCTTCTCCCACTCCTCGTTCCAGTTTTGCTTCTCGACTTTTTCGAAAAGCAACAGCAACGGTTTTACGTGAGCGTATTTCTGCTGAATCTCTTCTATATGCTTGCGGTCGGCCTTGTTTTCTTCTGCGTAAGCTTCAAAACCCGTGTCGGTTTCCATGAACGTGTCGAAACCCGCTTCTGCAATCTCCGCCATCAGGATCTCCGAATATGAAGAGTCACAAATTACCTGCAAGCGAGTGTAGAAGTTGCTCATCTAGGCAATGCCCTTAATGATATCAACAAAATCCCGTGCTTTCAATGAAGCGCCGCCTACCAGTCCGCCGTCGACATCGGTGCACGCAAACAATTCTTTAGCATTGTCTGGTTTCACACTTCCGCCATACAGGATCGAGATCGACTCAGCAACGTCTTTCCCATACTTTGCCGCAATGTGTCCCCGGATGACTGCGTGCATGTCTTGTGCCTGCTGTGACGTAGCTGTCTTGCCGGTGCCGATTGCCCACACGGGTTCGTATGCTATCACGACTTTCTGAATGTCGGCGGCAGAGAGATGAAACAGACCATCTTCCGTTTGTTGTTTAACGAGAGCCTCGTGTGTTCCTTTTTCCCGTATCTCGAGCGCTTCGCCGTTGCAAAAGATCGGCGTGAGTCCCGCCGCCAGAGCCCGGTCCACTTTCTTCGCCAGCAACGGACCGTTCTCACCGAAAAACTGTCGGCGTTCACTATGACCGATGATGACGTAGGGGATACCCATAGACTTCAGCATTGCTGCAGAGGTTTCTCCTGTGTAGGCGCCCCATTCGTGTTCACTGGAGTTTTGCGCACCCACGGCGATCTTCGAATTGCCAAGCTGTTCCTTGATTTTAAGGAGGTAAGGGAACGGTGTACACAATACAACCGTCGCGTTGTTCTTTACTTCATTTTGTACAAGTGTGATGAGCTCGCCTGTCAGTATAGTTGCATCTGCCAGTGTCTTGTTCATCTTCCAGTTGCCGGCAACAATTTTCTTTCGCATAGGATTATTAAGTGTTTGGGATTAAAGAGGATTTACTTCGCAGGGAAAGTGACCGCGCCTGTCGGTTCGTCATTCGTGAGGCGAAGGCTTTTCACCTTGCCTTTATAATTCACGTTCACAAGGTTCGACTGGTCTTCGTGTGTTTCGAGGATCACTTTATTCGTTACTTCTATCGTGTTGAATTTTTTTACGTTCTTGATCTCTACATAGCAGATCATCGCAGGGCCCTCGATCTCATGACCGAGATAGTTGATCTTGCCGGCCTTCTTATCCACTTTGATCCTGACGACCTCGCCCAGGTATGCTTTCACGAGCGCGTCCGTCGTGCGGCCTTTTCCCGGATCGAGGAGGTCCAATTCTTCATCATTGATCTTGCTGCGGATCGACAGCTCGAGGTCGTCGATGAAAATGCGCATGGTGATCTGTAATGCCTTCGACTTTTCGTTGTGATCTATTTCTGTAATCGAAAGATGAATGGGATGAAAGGAGAGCAAGAGGCCAAAAACCAGTGAGATCATAGGGGTTAAAATTACAAGTATTTTGCTTTATACTTGCCCCCTCTTTATGGATCAGTTCCCACATTTCCTTCTAATCGGAAAGGATCACATCCTGGATAAAAATGGCTATGATCACATTCTTTTTGTGATCGCACTCTGCGCTGTATATGCCGTTCGCGACTGGAGGAAAGTGTTGATCCTGGTAACGGCATTTACCATTGGTCACTCTATCACATTGGCGCTGGCGGCCTACCGGGTCGTCGAATTCAGTTCTGCACTGGTGGAATTCCTGATACCTGTCACCATTTTCGTGACCGCCGTTTCAAATCTTTTCCGGAGTGAAGAAAGCGTAGCGCGGGCCAGTATTCACCTGAACTACGTTTTTGCAGGCGTATTTGGGCTTATTCACGGCCTTGGGTTCTCAACCCTGCTGCGAGAATTATTGGGAAAAAGTCAGAACATTGTAACCCAATTACTGGCCTTTAACATCGGTTTGGAGATTGGCCAGATAATTATCGTTGCATTATTTATGGCGCTCAGCTTTATTATTGTTGATCTTGCCGGCGTTTCGCGACGCGACTGGAAAATGGTGATTTCGTCGGCGATTGCCGGTATTGCCCTGATACTAATTAAGGATTCTGAATTCTTGACCTAAATAAACCTCTGCATATGAAGTTTTTTGTTTCCCTGTTTATGGCGTTAACCGCAATAGGCGCGGTAGCCCAGGAACAACCACAATGGAAAGGCAAATTCGAGCAACTCGATCAGATGCTGCCCACGCCTAACGAGTATCGTACCGGCTCCGGCGCGCCCGGCCCGAAATACTGGCAGCAGAAAGCCGACTACAACATCAGCATCGAGCTCAACGACGACAACCAGAGCATCACAGGCTCCGAAACCATCACTTATACAAACAAGTCGCCCGATGTGCTGAAGTACCTCTGGCTGCAGCTCGATCAAAATCTTTTTGCTAAAGACAGCAACACACCGAAGACTTCTACCAGCTCCGTGAAAGACTCTGTGAGCACGAAGGCGATCGCCGGTCAGCTTGGGCTGTTCGACTTCGACGGAGGCCACAAGATCAAAGCCGTGAAGGATGCTTCGGGCAAGCCACTTCCCTATACCATCAACGCAACCATGATGCGCATCGATCTGCCGCAGCCGCTGAAATCAGGCGAAAGCGTGTCGTTCGGTATCGACTGGTCGTTCAACATCGTTGACCGTAACATGCTTGGCGGACGTAGTGGGATGGAGTATTTCCCCGAAGACAACAACTATATCTACACCATCGCACAGTTCTTCCCGCGCATGTGCGTGTACGACGACGTAGTCGGCTGGCAGAACAAACAGTTCCTCGGCCGCTCGGAGTTCACAGTGCCTTTCGGAGATTATAAAGTACGTATCACTGTTCCCGCCGATCACATGGTGGCCGCAACAGGAATGATCCAGAATGCACAGCAAGTACTTTCGAACACCGAGCTCGAAAGATTCGAGCTGGCAAAGAAATCATTCGACAAGCCGGTGATCATTCGCACCCAGGCCGAAGCAACAGCCCTCGAAAAAACCAGGTCTAAAGAAAAGAAGACGTGGGAGTTCGCTGCCGAAAATGTTCGCGACTTCGCCTTTGCGTCATCGCGCAAGCTCATCTGGGACGCGATGGCCGTAAAGTTGCCCACCACACAGCCGCTCGCGATGTCGTATTATCCGAAAGAAGGAAATCCGCTGTGGGAGAAAGAATCTACGAAAGCCGTGAAGAACACGCTGGAGATTTATTCAAAGCACACCATCGACTACCCTTATCCCCAGGCCACATCGGTGCACACCGCGTCGATCGGTATGGAATATCCTATGATCTGTTTCAACTTCGGACGTCCCGAAAAAGACGGAAGCTATACAGACCGCAAGAAGTGGGGAATGATTGGCGTTGTGATCCATGAAGTCGGTCACAACTTCTTCCCCATGATCATCAACAACGACGAACGCGAATCTACCTGGATGGACGAAGGGATCAATAGCTTCGTACAGCACCTTACCGAACAGGAAAGATATCCGGAGAAACCTGCCGGACGCGGTGACGCCAAGGGTCTCGTGGCATACATGAAAAGCGATGAGTCGACCATGCGCCCGCTGATGACCGGTGGGGAGAATGTTGTTCGCATCGGCGATGAGCAGTACGGAAAGGCAGCTACGGCATTGAATGTTCTTCGTGAGACCGTGATGGGGAAAGAGGTATTCGACCAGGCCTTCAAAGAGTATGCTCAACGCTGGGCCTTCAAACATCCGAAGCCTTCCGATTTCTTCAGGACACTCGAAGATGCATCTGCGGTTGACCTCGACTGGTTCTGGAGAGGCTGGTTCTACACAACCGACAACTGCGACATGACCCTCGACCAAGTGAAGTGGTTCAAGCTGCGCAACAGCCAGGCAAACCTCGAATCGAAGACCAAGACCGTGAAGAAAGGCGAGCTCGGAGCCTCTGCCGGCAACGGCAAGAACGATAACTTCAGCAAAGGCCCCGAGTATTTTTCAGTGATCCCCACCGACGACCGGCTTTATGACGAGTTCCAGAATAAAGTGAACGACAAGGCCGTGATTACCAAGCTCGAAAATAAAAACTTCTACGAGATCACACTGTCGAATAATGGCGGACTTGTTATGCCGGTCATCATTCAGTGGACTTATAAAGACGGGACTACAGAGATCGAACGACTCCCAGCCGAGATCTGGAGACTCAATGAAACGAAGGTGACGAAGGTATTTGCAAAGGAGAAGGAAGTGGCGAATGTTGTCATCGACCCGAAGCAGGAGACGACCGATGTGAATGCGGACGATAATGCGTTTCCGAGAGTGGAGAAACCCAATAAATTCGAAGAGATAAAGAAGAAGAGTGGTACTAATTAATTGTTCAAAGTTCAAATAATTGTTCAAGGTTCAAGGGTTCAGTCATCTCTAAAGTGTTTATAGGATCATCTCAACCGGGAGATATCTCCAGGTTGATCAGATGAATCGACTTGCAGTTCTCTGAACTTTGAACCTTGAACAAAAGACACGATCATGAAGAGTAAAATAATATTGACGCTAGCGATTATTTGTCTTGCGATAGTCAACTGCTTCGCCCAAGACCAGAAAGGCTGGAAAGGCAAATTCGAGCAACTCGATCAATCCCTCCCCACCCCAAACAGCTACCGCAGCTCGTCGGGAGCGCCCGGACCGGATTACTGGCAGCAGCGAGCCGACTATGTGATCAACGTGGACCTCAACGATGAGACGCAGCTGATCACGGGCTCCGAAACGATCACCTATTACAATAACTCCCCCGAAACACTGACATATCTCTGGTTGCAGCTCGACCAGAATATACTTCAGACTAATGGCATCTGGGACAAGACAACTACGAACCAGGTGAAGGACTCCGTCCCTACCCGTCAGTTTGCACGGGCTGTTCATGGCTACGACTACGAAGGCGGTTACAAGATCAAGTCTGTGAAAGACGCGACAACCGGCAAGGACATTCCACACACGATCAACTTCACGATGATGCGCATCGAACTTCCGGCGCCGATGAAGAAGGGAGACACCTATAAATTTTCTGTCGAGTGGTCCTACACCGAATACGATCGTATGAAATTCGACGAACGTGGCGGCTACGAATTCTTTCCGGAAGACGGCAACTACCTCTATACGCTCGCACAATGGTATCCACGCATGTGCGTGTTCGACGACTATGAAGGTTGGCAGAACAAGCAATTCCTCGGCGACGGCGAGTTCACGCTTACCTTCGGCAATTTCAAAGTCAGGATAACTGTTCCCTCCGATCATATTGTCGGAGCAACCGGATGGCTTCAGAACCCAAAAGAAGTTCTGACCAAACAACAACAGGAACGTTTCGAAACCGCAAGAAAGACTTTCGATAAACAGACATTTATCGTTACCGAAGAGGAAGCGAGGAAGAAGGAAAAAGAGAGGGCAACCAAAAAGAGCACATGGGAATTTCACGCCGAGAACGTCCGTGATTTCGCGTGGGTATCTTCACGTAAATTCATTTGGGATGCGATGGCTGTAAAGGTCGGCGACAAAACTCCGCTCGCACAGTCACTCTATCCAAAGGAAGGGAACCCGCTCTGGGAAAAAGAGTCAACGAAAGCTATCAAGAACACGCTGGAAGTTTATTCGTCAAGAACATTCGATTATCCGTATCCGACAGCTTACTCGATCCATACGGCAAGCATTGGGATGGAGTATCCGATGATCTGTTTCAACTACGGAAGACCGAAGAAGGACGGAACGTATACGCAAAGAACGATCGAAGGAATGGTGGGCGTTATCGTCCACGAAGTAGGTCACAACTTTTTCCCTATGATCGTAAACTCGGACGAACGTCAATGGACGTGGATGGATGAGGGGTTGAATACATTTCTCGAAAGAGAAACGACCCGCACACGCTATCCCGGCTTCGACGTAACCGGCGGATCTCCGAAAGGCATAGCGAGCTTCATGCGCGGCGACAAAACACAGATGCGTCCGGTGATGGCAAGCTCCGACAACCAAGGCAAGAACTTCGGGCCGAACGGGTACACCAAGCCTTCGGCAGCGTTAACGCTTTTGCGCGAAACCATCATGGGTCCTGAATTGTTCGATAAGGCATTCAAGGAATACGCACAACGCTGGGCTTTCAAACAACCCAAGCCTGCGGACTTTTTCCGCACGATGGAAGACGCCTCGGCAACCGATCTCGACTGGTTCTGGAGAGGCTGGTTTTACACGACCGATAACGTGGATGTCGAGCTGGACGACGTGAAATGGTTTCGGGTAAAATCGAACGAGCAAGACCCCGAAAACAAGAATATCAAGGCGAAGCAGGGTGATCTCAGTTCAAGCTCGGGTGGGGGTAAAAACACCGATTTTAGCGCAGGACCGCAGGAATTCACGGTTATCAATAGCTCATCCGCCCAGGAAACGGCACGAAATTCTGAGTTCCGAAGCAGTATCAACGACAAAGCAGTACGCGGAAAAATAGAAGGTAAGAATATTTATGAGGTCACTCTCGTCAATAAAGGTGGATTGATATCGCCCGTTATCCTGGAATGGACGTATAAGGATGGTAGCAAGGAGACCGAAACGCTTCCGGCGGAGATATGGAGAGTGAACGAAGTGGAAGTGAAGAAGATGTTTCTTAAAGAAAAGGAAGTTATCAACGTGCGTGTGGACCCGGACCTCGAAACAGCCGATGTCAATGTTGATAACAATGTCTTTCCAAAGCGACCCGCCGCCAACAAGTTCGACCAGATGAAAAAGGGCAATAATTGAAATCACCCGCGCATGCGAGTAATCCTGCGGCGGTGAGGAAATCTGTATCTTAGCAAAAATTTTGAAACCAATATATGAGTAAAGGATTAGTTGTAACCCTCGTTATCGTTGGGGGCATTTTATTATTCGGATTTATTTTCTTCATGTGGGGCGCAGGCGTCAGAGACAATGCCGTGACCTTACAAGAGGACGTGAACGCCTCATGGGCGAACGTTCAAACAACCTATCAGCGTCGCGCCGACCTGATACCGAATCTGGTAGCAACCGTAAAAGGCGCTGCGGAGAATGAAAAGGAAATTCTGACCAGAGTGACAGAGGCTCGCGCCGGCATATCGAGTGCAAGGACACCCGAAGAGCTCGATCGTGCTGGTAAGCAGATCAATTCAACCATCGCGCTCGCGTTCGAGGCATATCCGCAGATCCGGTCCACTGAAAACTTTGCAGACCTGCAAGCACAGCTGGAAGGCACTGAAAACCGGATCAATGTTTCCCGCCAGAATTACAATGAGAGTATCAAGGGATACAATGCCTACATACGTGGGACCTTCAAAAGGATGGCATTGTCTTGGTTCGGAGGAGCAGAAGATGACTTTGTAGTTCGCAAAGGCTTCGAAGCAGCCGACGGATCGGAGAATGCACCGGCAGTGAAATTCTGATAGAATTCTGATAAATAAAAAAAGCCCCGATGACCGGGGCTTTTTTTATAACCTTTTTATAAGTTTTATAGGCTTTTCTTCACCTCTCGCATTTCGTAGCTCTCGATCACGTCCCCCTCATTCATATCATCGACGCCTTCGATGCTCATACCGCAGTCGAAGCCCGAACGCACTTCGGATGCATCGTCCTTGTGACGTTTGAGTGACGTAAGCTTTCCGGCATACACTACGATACCATCGCGGATAAGACGGATCGGATTCTGCCTTTTGATGTAGCCGTCGGTGACCATACAGCCGGCAACCGTACCCACCTTCGTGATCTTGAAGATGTTGCGTACCTCTGCGTTTCCGACGATAACTTCTTCCATCTCTTTCTCGAGCATGCCTTCCATCGCAGCCTTCACGTCATTGATGGCGTCGTAAATGATCGAGTACAGGCGAATTTCAATTTCTTCATTCTCCGCAAGACGTCTCGCGGCAGCCGAAGGGCGAACCTGGAAGCCCACGATGATCGCATCGGATGCCGAGGCGAGCAGTACATCGGATTCGGAGATCTGACCCACTGCCTTCTGGATAATGCTCACGGCAACTTTCTGTGTCGTCAACTTCAGCAGTGAATCGGACAACGCTTCGACAGAACCGTCCACGTCGCCTTTCACGATAACGTTCAATTGTTTGAACGAGCCGATCGCCAGGCGACGGCCGATCTCGTCGAGTGTAATGTGTTTCTTCGTACGGATGCTTTGCTCGCGGGCCAGCTGTGAGCGCTTGTTGGCGATCTCGCGGGCTTCGCGATCACTCTCCATGACGTTGAACTTCTCACCAGCTTGGGGAGCGCCGTCGAGGCCGAGCAGCTGCACGGGCGTTGCCGGACCGGCTTCTTTAAGCCTGTTGCCTGTGTCGTCGAACATCGCCTTGACACGGCCATAGTTCGCGCCGGCAACTACAATGTCTCCGATCTTCAGCGTTCCGCTTTCCACCATCATGGATGCAACGAAACCACGACCCTTGTCGAGCGAAGCTTCGATAACAGAACCTGATGCGGACTTGTCAGGATTGGCGCGGAGGTTAAGCAACTCCGCTTCCAGCAATACTTTCTCCAGCAGGTCGTCGATACCCACGCCTGTCTTTGCAGAAATCTCCTGCACCTGATATTTGCCACCCCAGTCTTCGACGAGGATGTTGATCTTCGACAGAGACTCGCGGACCTTCTGAGGATTCGCGCCGGCCTTGTCGATCTTGTTGATAGCAATAACGAGCGGAACGTTGGCGGCCTGCGCATGATTGATGGCCTCCTTGGTTTGAGGCATCACATCGTCGTCGGCAGCCACCACGATGATGGCGATGTCGGTAAGTTTCGCACCGCGCGCACGCATGGCCGTAAACGCTTCGTGACCGGGTGTATCGAGGAAGGCGATCTTATGACCGCTCTTGGTCATTACATCATAAGCACCGATGTGCTGTGTGATACCACCGGCTTCCTGTGCTGTTACTTTCGTGTTCCTGATATAGTCGAGCAACGAAGTCTTTCCGTGGTCGACGTGACCCATGATTGTAACGATCGGTGCACGGGGCTGAAGGTCTTCTTCCTTGTCTGCTTTTACTTTGATCTCCGTTTCTTCTTCGGCACTTGCAAACTGTACGTCGTATCCGAACTCGTCGGCGATCACGGTGATCGCTTCGGCATCAAGACGCTGGTTGATGGAAACGAACATGCCAAGATTGAGACATGTCGATATCACTTCGTTCACCGACACGTTCATCAGTGAAGCCAGGTCGTTAGCGGAAATGAATTCGGTTACTTTGAGAACTTTCGAAGCTTCCTGTTCCTGGAGCATTCTTTCTTCTTCGGCTTCCGAAGCAGATTGTCTCTTCTCTTTACGATACTTCGCACCACTGAATTTCTTCTGACCGCCGCTCAGCTTTGCAAGCGTGGAACGGATCTGATCCTGGATCTCTTTTTCGGTAGGCTCTTGTTTTTGTACGCGTGGAGGAAGCGGGCGCTTGCCGGGTCCACCTTGTCCACCACCACCACCACCACCCTGGCCGGGTACGGGAGGGAGTCGCTTGCGCGGACGTTTCTTTTTATCGTCGCGTAAGTCGGACGAGGCAACGGGTTGTTCTTTCTTCTTCTCCTTTTCTGCGGGCAGCTCGATCCTGTTGACGACCGTCAGACCCTTGAGTTTGTCTGCCTTGGCCTTGATGAGCTCCGACTCGGGTTGTTTTTCGGGAATTACGACTACAGGGGGCTCGGGCGCTTTTGTTGTCACCTTTCCTACAACTGTCGGCTGAGGAGGAGCTACAACAGGTTCCTCTTTCGGTTTTTCCTGTTTTTCGACAACCTTCTTTTCGGGTTCGAGCTCTATCTTACCAACAACCTTAATGCCTTCGAGCTTAGGCTTTTCGCTTTCGATCTTCTCGGGCTTCGGTTCTTCCTTCGGCTTGAAGAGTTCTTTCGAACCGAGGTTCTTGATCATGATACGATCTTCTTCTTCAGCCTTCTTGCGATGACCTTCCGTTTCGCTCTTGATCGTTACATTCTCGTTATGCTTCAGGCCTATGGTCAGGCCGTGTGCTTCGATCTTCTCGGAGGCAGACGATGCATACTCCTTCGAGAGCATGGCAAACTGTTCGGGAGTAAGCTTCGTGTTGGGATTATTCTCAACTTTGAAACCCTTCTTTGCAAGGAATTCCAAAATGTGGTCCTTTCCCACGTTAAGCTTACGCGACGCCTGCCCCAACCTTATCATTACATCCTCTGCCATGTTCAAATTTGACTAGTATTTTTGTGATTTATGAAATTTTAATATCAATTCTTACTCAAATTCTTTCTTCAGTATGGAGTGGAGAGCCTCTACTGTCTCTTCTTCCAATTCGGTCCTGCGAACCAATTCCTCTTTGTTGAGGGCGAGTACACTTTTGGCTGTGTCGAGCCCGATGCGTTTCAATTCGTCGATGACCCAGCTTTCGATTTCGTCCGAGAATTCGTCAAGGTCTACATCTTCCTCCTGGATCTCATCCAGTTCGCGGAACACGTCGATCTCATAACCAACCAAGCGGCTGGCCAGTTTGATGTTCAAGCCACCTTTTCCGATGGCCAACGATACCTGATCGGGTTTGAGGTAAACCGAAGCACGGCCGTTCTCTTTATCGATCTTGATGCTGGAGATCTTCGCAGGACTCAACGCTCTTTGGATGAAGAGCTCCATGTTCTCCGTGAAGTTGATCACGTCGATATTTTCATTCTGCAACTCACGAACGATGGCGTGGATGCGTGATCCCTTCATACCAACGCAAGCTCCTACAGGATCAATCCGGTCGTCGTAAGATTCAACGGCAACCTTCGCTCTTTCACCCGGCTCTCTTACAGCCTTCTTGATGGTGATCAGCCCATCGTACACTTCAGGCACTTCCTGCTCAAACAAACGCTCAAGCAATACAGGTGATGTACGTGATAACACGATCTTCGGATTTCCGTTCACCATCTCCACTTTATGTACGATAGCCCTTACGTTCTCGCCCTTACGGTAACGGTCCTTGGGGATCTGCTCGGAACGGGGAATTGATATCTCGTTTCCTTCCGCGTCGGTAAGGAGAACTTCCTTGCTGAGCACCTGATAAACTTCCCCGGAGATGATCTCGCCGACGATGTCTTTGTACTTCTGGAATAAAATATCTTTTTCGAGGTCTTTCACTTTTTGCATCAGCGTCTGACGGGCTGTCGTAACAGCGCGACGGCCGAAGTCTTCTATGCTCACCTGCTCCGACACTTCTTCACCTACTTCAAAGTCGGGCTCGATCTTGCGGGCATCGGTAATACTGATCTTGTCGTGTTCCCAGATGTCTTCAGAGTCGTCATCTACGATTCCACGAATACGATAGATTTCAAGGTCACCCTTGTCTGCGTTAATGATGATGTCGAAGTTGTCGTCAACGCCGTACTTTTTCCTGATCATGTTGCGAAACACATCTTCCAGGATCCTGATCATAGTGGGCCTGTCGATGTTCTTCTGTTTGGCGAAGTCCGCAAATGACTCGATGAGATTTGAAATATCCATGACTAATTCAGTTTGACTAATTCTTTGGTGTTTTTTTGATCAATTATGTTTAAATGAAACCATTACAAATGCTCTTTCTACGTCGTCGAATGTTACTTCAGTTACTTTAGTTTCCTTCTTTTCCACTTGGGTGATCGTCAGCTTTTCGTCGGACACTTCTTCCAACTTGCCCTGCACGATCGACTTATCCCTCAGATGCACTTTGAACTGACGTCCCTTGTTCTTGAAGTACTGCCTCTTCAACTTCAGTGGCTGATCCAGGCCGGGTGTCGACACTTCAAGCAGATAAGCGTCTTCGAGGACGTTTTGTTCTTCGAGCAACACCGCCAATTTCCGGCTTAGGTCCGCACACTGGTCGATCGTAACTCCGTTGTCGCCGTCCAGGATAACCATTAGGCGTGCCGGAAGGTGCCTGCCAAAGTAGAGCACCTCGACAATGAAATGTCCAGGTTCCTGCAGCGCCGATTCCGCCAATTCTTTGATTTTTCCGACCACATCCATAAAATTCTGAAATTCCGGATAATGAAAGAGGGGACTTTTGGTCCCCTCTTTGTACTTATTCAGATGGTAATGCAAATGTAGTACTTTTTTATTTTAGCACAAAATACCGATGCGACACGCCATCCTGCTCCTTTCGATCATAACCATTACGCTCACCGTATCGTCCTGTAAAAAGGCGAGCGATAGCTCTTCGGCCCCCACCTCTACAGTAGACGTTCCGAAATTCAACGCCGACTCGGCCTATATCTATGTTCAACGACAGGTTGATTTCGGGCCCCGGGTTCCGAACACAGATGCGCACCGGAAAACCGCCGCATGGCTCGAACAGGAATTGAAAAAAGCAGGCGCCCAGGTAACAATACAGTCGTTTAAAGCCCCAACCTGGAATGGCGCTACGCTCGAACTGAAGAACATCATCGCCTCCTTCAACCCCGAAAAACAAAAACGCATTATGCTCGCCGCACATTGGGATACCCGCCCATTCGCCGACAAGGATTCGATTCACCGTGATGCGCCCTTCGACGGCGCCAACGACGGAGGCAGTGGCGTCGGCGTACTGCTGGAGATCGCCCGCGCCATCAAAGCCAATCCTCCACGCGCCGGTGTGGACATTGTTCTATTCGATGGGGAAGATTGGGGGGAGAAAGACAATACCACCAACCGCGTACCCGTACCGGAAGAATGGGACGACTGGTGGTGCCTGGGTTCTCAATACTGGAGCGAGAACAAACACAAACCAAACTACCGGCCTTACTATGGCATCCTGCTCGACATGGTCGGAGCCGAAGACGCACGGTTCTTTCGTGAAGGCGGTTCCGTACAATACGCACCACGTATCGTCGACAAGGTTTGGAACGCGGCGAGTGCGCTCGGCTATTCAGATACGTTCATCAAAGCAGATGCGGGCTCGATCACAGACGATCATTACTTCGTCAACACCAAAGCACAAATCCCGATGATCGACATCGTGCAGTACGAATCAAATGCAGGATGGGGAAGCTTTCATCACACCACGGAGGATAATATGGGGGTGATTAGTAAGAGGATGTTGGAGGTGGTGGGGAGTACGGTGATGTGGGTGGTGTATCAGGAGGAATGAAATCGTTATTCGTTAATCGTTATTTGTTATTCGAGGTTTCGATATTTTATAGAGAAGCCACGAGAAACAGCTCGTTACCTTATTTTCCACATCGCGACTCAGAAAGAACTTCAGCTCTGCCGCGATTAACGATTAACGAATAACGATTAACGACTTACCGACTATAACTCTTAAAATCCTTATGATCCCTCTGATACAACGTCTCCTTCGGCAGCGACTTAAAATACTCATAAGTAATCTTCAGCCCTTCTGCCCTGCTCACTTTCGGTTCCCACTTCAGAAGCTGTCTTGCCTTGGTAATGTCAGGCTGTCGTTGTTTCGGATCGTCTTTAGGTAACGCGTGGTAAGTGATCTTCTGCGTTGTACCTGTAAGCTTCACGATCTCTTCCGCGAATTGCTTTATCGTGATCTCGGAAGGGTTACCGATGTTCACAGGGAACGCGTAATCAGACAACAGTAGTCTGTAGATACCTTCCACAAGATCATCGACGTAACAAAATGAGCGGGTCTGCGAGCCGTCACCGAAAATGGTGAGGTCTTCGCCGCGTAATGCCTGGCCAATGAATGCTGGGAGCACGCGACCATCGTTTAGTCGCATGCGAGGTCCGTATGTATTGAAGATCCTCACGATACGGGTCTCAAGCCCGTGAAACGTATGGTAGGCCATGGTGATGGCTTCCTGGAAGCGTTTGGCTTCGTCGTAAACACCACGCGGACCGACGGTATTTACGTTTCCGTAGTACTCTTCTGTCTGCGGATGTACGGTAGGATCTCCATACACTTCCGATGTCGATGCGATGATGATCCGGGCTTTCTTTGCACGAGCGAGGCCCAACAGATTATGAGTCCCCAGCGATCCGACCTTGAGTGTCTGGATGGGGATCTTCAGGTAATCGATGGGACTTGCCGGCGACGCAAAATGGAGAATGTAATGCAGCTCTCCGGGAACATGCACAAACTTCGATACATCGTGATGGTAGAATTCGAAGTCGGGAAGTTTAAACAAGTGCTCGATGTTACGAAGGTCGCCGGTGATCAAGTTGTCCATCGCGATCACCTGATATCCTTCAGCGACAAATCTGTCGCACAGATGGGAGCCAAGGAATCCGGCGCCACCGGTAATGAGCACTCGCTTCTTACCGACCATTCACTACCTCCCTTCCAATGCTGTAATAAGTGTATTTAAGATCGCGCATTGCGGGAAGATCGTACAGGTTACGACCATCGAAGATAACCTTGCCCTTCAGGATCGAAGTCAGACGTTCGAAGTCGGGGGTGCGGAACTCAGGCCACTCGGTTACGATGAGCACGGCGTCGGCGCCGTCTGCAGCATCGTAGGGATTAGAGAAATATTCGATCTGTGTGCCGAACAGTTTCTTTACATTCTCCATCGACTCCGGATCGTGTACTTTAAGCTTCACCCCTTCTTTGAGAAGCGCCCGTATGTTGTACAAGGAAGATGCTTCACGGATATCATCCGTATGAGGTTTGAAAGACAAGCCCCACATGGCGATCGTGAGCCCGGAGAGTTTGTCGTTGAAATGCTTTTTTATTGTAGGAATGAGCTTGGTCTTCATGCTCTCATTCACTTCCATCACCGAGTTAAGGATCTTGAACTGGTACTTCGCATCCGACGACGATTTCGAAAGCGCCTTTACGTCTTTAGGGAAACAGCTGCCGCCGTAACCGATACCCGGGAAGAGGAAACGCTTGCCAATACGGCTGTCTGTGCCGATGCCCCTGCGCACTTCATCAACGTTAGCGCCGAGCAGCTCGCACAGGTTAGCGATCTCATTCATGAAAGTGATCTTCGTTGCCAGGAATGAGTTGGCGGCGTACTTGGTCAATTCGGCAGAACGCTCGTCCATGAAAATGATGGGATTGCCCTGACGGACGAAAGGCGCATAGAGTGAGTCCATCACCTTCCTTGCTCTTTCAGACCTTGTGCCGATCACCACGCGGTCTGGCTTCATGAAGTCCTCCACTGCAACACCTTCACGAAGAAACTCCGGGTTCGACACTACATCGAATTCAACCTTAGCTTTTGCTTTAATCCTTTCGTGAACTTTATCGGATGTTCCGACAGGTACTGTGCTCTTGTCGACAATGACCGTGTAGTCTTTCAACAGCGGTCCGAGATCGTCAGATACTTTTAAAATATACTTCAGGTCTGCCGATCCATCTTCGCCTTCCGGTGTGGGAAGCGCGAGGAAGATGATCTTCGCATCCTGGATACCTTCTTCGAGGTTGGTTGTGAAGGACAACCTCTCCTGTTCGATATTCCTTTTGAAGAGGTTTTCAAGCCCGGGTTCATAGATCGTAATCTGACCCGAGGAAAGTTTCCTCACTTTTTCCACATCGATATCGACGCACGTAACCGAGTTTCCGGTTTCGGCAAAACAGGTTCCGGTAACGAGGCCTACGTAGCCTGTACCAACTACAGCAATTTTCATTGATTTATTCTAGTAAGATTTTTAAACAATATGCCCGACCCGAACAAAATTGGGGCCGTAAAATAGTCGATAATCGCCTCTTTTAAAAAAATAAATAGACAAACTAACATTCGTTCGGTTTCTGAAAATCGATTACTTTTGTAATCCGTAAATGAAATTTTTAAGACATGGAACTGGTAGCTGAAAGCAGTAATGGCGTGAGTTTTTTCGAGAGCGAGAACCAGGTGATGATCGCCCAAATGGTCCGCGACTTTGGTGCTCGCGAGATCAAACCCAAAATGATGGAATGGGACGAATCGCAGGAGTTTCCCATAGAATTGTTCCGCAAGCTCGGATCTCTTGGCCTTATGGGCGTATTGGTGCCGGAACAATACGGTGGCTCAGGGTTCGGTTATCATGAATACGTTACAGCGATCGTTGAGCTCTCCAAGATCGACGGATCCATCGGGTTGTCGATGGCAGCGCACAACTCTTTGTGTACCGGCCACATACTTCAACACGCCAGTGAAGAGCAAAAGCAAAAGTATCTTCCCAGGCTTGCCACCTGCGAATGGATCGGGGCCTGGGGACTTACCGAACCCAACACCGGATCGGACGCGGGCAACATGCGCACCGTGGCGGTCCGGGACGGAGATCATTATGTGATCAATGGAGCAAAGAATTTTATCACGCACGGCAGGTCTGGAGAAGTGGCGGTAGTGATCGCCCGTACGGGGGCTGTCGGCGATTCGCGGGCCATGACGGCATTCATCGTGGAGCGCGGAACGAAGGGGTTTGCCGGAGGCCGGAAGGAGAACAAGCTGGGCATGCGGGCCTCGGAAACAACGGAAATGATCTTTACAGACTGCAGGGTTCATAAGAGTCAAATGATAGGCATGGAAGGCGACGGCTTCGTACAGTCCCTGAAGGTCCTCGACGGCGGAAGGATCTCCATCGCGGCATTGAGCCTCGGTATCGCTCAGGGTGCCTTCGATGCGGCGCTGCGCTATTCGAAAGAAAGACATCAGTTTAACCAGCCTATCTCTTCCTTCCAGGGCATATCGTTCAAACTGGCAGACATGGCTACGAAGATCGAGGCGGCACGGTGGCTCGTTTACCGGGCAGCAGACCTTAAGAACAAGGGCATGAGTGTGACCAGGGAGTCGGCCATGGCCAAACTTTATGCTTCGGAAGTTGCCGTACAGGTGGCCGACGACGCGGTGCAGATATTCGGAGGGTATGGATACACGAAAGACTACCCGGTGGAGAAGTATTATCGCGACGCCAAGCTTTGTACGATCGGGGAGGGAACTTCGGAAATCCAGAAAATGGTGATTTCCAGGTCGCTTTTGAAGTAATTATAAAACTACTATCTTTGTCGCCCTAAAGGCAAAAGAACATGCTGGTAATCAACATCAAGGAGAACGAGTCGATCGATAAGGCGCTGAAGCGTTTCAAGAAGAAATTCGAAAAAACAGGCGTTTTGAGAGAATTGAGGTCACGGACCTCCTTCGAAAAACCGTCAGTACGGCGCAGGGGCACAGTTTTGAAGGCTGTGTACAAGCAAAAGCTGTACGCTGCGGACAACTACTAATAACGGCAAATTTTGAGTAGTCGGGGGTTGGTTGGACAATCCTTAGACATTCTATAAACAATCCCTCCGGTCACTTTAACCGGGGGGATTTTTTTTATAGATTGATATCTATAGGGTGCTCGTGCTGCGGATGATAGATACGTTCCTGAAATACCTCCAATACGAAAGAAGATACAGTCCGAAGACACTGATCTCTTACAAGACCGACTTGCGCCAGTTTGCGGCGTTTCTAAAACAAGAATTTGAGAGTAAGACCGAGGATGCCAATTACGGGATGATCCGTGGCTGGATCGTGTCGTTATCGGAAAAGGATCTCGATGCCTCATCGATCAATCGTAAGATCGCATGCCTTCGCTCGTACTTTAAGTTCCTCCGCAAGCGCGAGATCGTCACGAAAGATCCATTGCTCAAAATAAGAGTGCTGAAAGTGAAGAAGAAGCTGCCGCACTTTGTGAATGAGAAAGATCTGATCGACAATCTTGACAATCCGGTTGAGCGAAAGAGTGACAAGCGGAATGAGTTCGAGAAGTTGCGCGACCAGCTGACAATTGAAATGCTATACGGTACCGGGATGCGTCTGAGCGAGCTCATTGGGTTGCGCGACAAAGACGTGAACTTCGGCGACCGAACGATTAAGGTGCTTGGGAAAAGAAACAAAGAAAGAGTGATCCCTTTTGCCGCCGGCATCGTTTCACTATTAGAACGTTACCGTGATGTAAGAAACCGCGAAGTAGATAGAAAAGATCCGGAGCATTTTTTCGTTACTAAAGAGGGAAAGAAGTTGTACCCGGTGCTTGTATACAGGATCGTGAAAGTCGGCCTGGCAGGCACCAACGTGGAAAAGAAAAGCCCGCACGTGCTGCGGCACACGTACGCAACCCACTTACTCAACAAAGGTGCGGAGATTAATGCCGTAAAGGATCTCCTGGGCCACACCAGTCTCGCGGCTACGCAAGTGTACACGCACAATACAATGGAGAAATTGAAGGAGATTTTCGACCAGGCACATCCGAAGGCTTAGCCCTGAAGTTGCTGGTGTTTTGAACATATGTTTCACTTAAACTTTTTGCGTTATGAAAGTACAGGTTCATGCAGTCCATTTTAGCGCCGACCGCAAGCTCATATCCTTTATCCAGAAAAAGATCGACAAGCTCGAACGGTTTTACGACCGCATGGTTAACGGTGAAGTTTACCTCAGGATCAACAATGAGGGGATAGAAAATAAAACGGTGGAGATCAGGTTGAAGGTGCCGGGCAGCTCGCTCTTTGCAAAAGAGAATGCACGCTCGTTCGAACTGGCTACGGATATGGCCACGGATGCATTAAGGAACCAATTGAAGAAGTTTAAGACGCGACTGAGACCGGGGAGAGTATAGAATTAAAATGCAATCTCTCACGGATCGCACGGATTCCACGGATAGGAATTCAAACTTTACATTCGAATCTGTGCGATCCGTGTGATCCGTGAGAAACAAAAAAGGGCCGTAAGGCCCTTCTTTGTTTTTTAAGGTTTTGTCGCCGTAGCCGGCTTCTCCGTTACCCCCAATTTCTTCAACACCAATGGAGAGATATCAAACTTGTCATCGCTATACAGCAATATGTCTCCACCCTGTAGCAACTGCGGATTGATGATGAAAGAGAAACCATTCTCTTTCGCGGTTTCCTCGATGGCTTTACCAACTTTGGTGAACACGGGCTCCATCAACGCGTTCTGTTTGGTCTGCAGTGATGTTTGTGCATCCTGTGTGAACTTCTGAAGACTCTCGTTAAGCTGTTCGATCTCGCGTTGCTTGTCCGCGCGGATGGCATCCGGTGTGGTTGCAGCAAGACCCTGGAAAGCTTTGTATTTCGCTTCAAGATCTTTCTGCTTTGAGTCCATCTGCGTTTCAAGCTGCGCTCTGTGAGCCTTTAACTCAGCGTCGATCTGTTTAAACTCAGGCATCGCGCTGAAGATGCGGTCCCAGTCGGCATACCCGATCTTCTGAGTGACCGGGGCCGGACTTTGCGCAAATGCAGCAAATGCAACTGCTGAAAAGATGATTGAAAATAACGTTCTCATTTTATTTATGATTGATACAAAATTACAAAGTTATTTGATCTTATCGTTGGCGTCGCCCAACCCCAGCTCTTCAAGGACGAAGTCGGTGTAGTCGTGACGGGGATCGGTGTAGATCATCACCAGTTCACCCGATTTATCGAATACAATGGCGAGCCTGTTGGACTTCGAAACTTTTTCCACCGCATCCCAGACTTTATCCTGTAGAGGTCTGATGAGCTCCTGCTTTTTCAGGAAGAACAAACCGCCGAAGCCGAATACTTTCTTGTTGTATTCTTTAAGCTCGGTTTCTTTTTTTTTGATCTCGTCCATTCTCGATGCTTTCATCTCTTCGGTAAGCAGAACCTGTTCGGCAGTGTAAGAGCTATAGAGCGCTTCGACTTTTGTCTGCATGTCGGCGATCTCCTTTTCCCAGGCAGCCGAAAGCTGGTCGATCTCGTCTTGTGCCTTTTTGTATTCAGGCATCTTTGACAAGATAAAATCGGAGTCGATGTATCCGAATTTCTGTGCTTCGGCAATATTCAAGCCGAAAAACGCCACCAATACCAAAACCTGTAGCACCTTCATTTTAGCGGATTTGCTGGCCGATGGTGAAGTGGAATTGAGATCCGCTGATTTTGCCGCCAGAGTTTGGTAACGAGTCGAAGCCATAAGCCCAGTTCAACCCGATCAATCCAAATGCAGGCATGAAGATCCGCGCTCCAACACCGGCCGATTTGTACAGATCAAACGGATTAAACTTGATGTAATTGTCCCAGTTGTTACCGGCCTCTGTATACACAAACCCGTAGATCGTTGCGGCCTGGCCAGTAGTAATCGGGTAGCGAAGCTCCAGACTGAACTTGTTATAAACAATCCCGCCCTCGATCTGGCCTGTGGATGCTCCCGTACCACGCTTGTCATACAGTGGAGGAGTGATCTTGTTGTTGCCGTAACCTCTTAGGCCGATGATCTCCTGTCCGAGGACATATGAGTTGAAGCCGCCGGCCAGACCATCGCCACCGAGCAAAAATCTGCCGAAAGGGCCTGCACCCAGCGCTTTGTTATAACTTCCGATGAAGCCCATGTGAGCTCTTGCTTCGATAACGAGGCTGCGGCCTTCGGGCTTATTGCTGCCGAATAACTTGATATAATATTTCATATCGAGCATCCACTTGTGAAGCTCGACCCATCTGTATTTCTCTGCAGGATCGGCAAGGAAAGAAGGATCTCTCCAGGTCGACCACGGAGGTGTGATCTTCAAAGCCAATGAGAGCGTTGATCCCGAAGTAGGGAACATCGGGTTGTCGATGCTGTTTCGCGAAAGCGTTGTTTCGAGCGCGAGGTCAAATGTCTTTCCCACTGCCGGCATCTGCGCGGTCTGGAAATAATTCTTGTAGTTGTAAACAAGGAACGACACAGAGTTCACCAGGCTGAAATAGTTATCGGGCCATTCGAGACGACGGCCGAGACCTACTGTGATACCACTCTGTTTCAACGAGCTGTTGTCGCTGAACTGATAAGTCGTCGTCAGCAATCGCGATACGGAATGGTTTAAGCTTACTGTGAATGAATTCGGCTTACGGCCTCCCAACCACGGCTCGGTGAAAGACAGGCCGTAGCTCTGGAATGACTTACCGGTAGATTGTGCACTGACGGATAACCGCTGACCATCGCCAACGGGCAGGGGTTTCCACTTGTCGAAGTGGGGAATGTTTCTCGCGGAGAAGTTATTGAACGTGACGCCGAGTGTACCAACGAAGCCATAGTAACCACCCCAGCCGCCTGACAGCTGTATCTGGTCGTTCGATTGTTCTTCGAGCTTCCATTCGATGTCAACCGTTCCGTCGGCAGGGTTGGGGCGAATGTCCTGCTCGATCTTCTGGGGGTTGAAGTATCCCATTTGAGATAACTGCTGTTGGGTACGGATCAGGTCGGAGCGACGGAACTTTTGACCGGGAACAGTGCTGAGCTCGCGGCGGATCACGTGGTCGCTGGTGCGGTCATTACCCGTGATGATAACTTCGTCGATCTTGGCCTGGTCGCCTTCGTGGATACGCATCTCGACGTCGATGGAATCGTTTTGAACAGCGACCTCAACCGGAACTACGCTGAAGAACAGGTAGCCATCGTCCATATAGAGGCCGCTGATGTCGGCGCCCTTGGGATTGAAGCTTGTTTTCCGCTCGATCATCTCTTTGTTGTAAACATCCCCTTTCTTGATATCGAGGATCTTGTTGAGCGTGGACGCGCTGTGCAGATAGTTGCCGGTCCAGATGATGTTCCTGAAGTAATATTTTCTTCCCTCCGATACCTCAAACCTGACATCGATAGAGCGGGCGTCGTAGTTTACCACGGTGTCGGAAAGGATTTCGGCATCGCGATAACCCTGCGAGTTGTAGTAGTCGATGATCTTGACCTTATCGTCTTCGAATTCGGATGAAATGAACTTCGATGTATTGAAGACGTTGAGCTTCATGTGCTGGTTCAGGAATTCCTTCACACCACGCCATCCCATGTCGTTTGACGAATCCCTCCTGTAGTCGCGAAGTTGGCTGGGCCGGAAGGCGAAGATCTCACCGAGTATTGCGCGGTGTATTGTGATGCGCGCATACTCGTGGGTCTTTTTCATCTTGTGCTTCAGCGTCGTCCCGCTGATGTTGTCATTGCCTTCGAAGGAGATCTCATGGATCCTTACTTTTTGTTTGAGATCGACGTCGATGTCGAGACGAATGTTTCCGCGATTGAGCGTGTCGCCTACCTGCCTGATCTTAACCTTGGTGTTCAGGAATCCCTTCTTCACGAAATGCTTTTTCACCTGGAGCTCGGCATTGCGGACCATCGCATCGGTCACCACCTTACCGCGGATGAGGTTGAGGTCTTCCTTGAGACTTGTCTGCCTGCCTTTGCTGATGCCGGTGAAGTAAAAATCTGCAAGACGCGGGCGTTCTGCCAGCCTGATGATGAGGAACACATTCTGTCCTTCGATGCGTTCTACTTCGATCGACACATCGCCAACGAGACCGTGTTTCCAAAGCTTGCGTACGGCGCCGGAGATATGGTCGCCGGGTATCTTAACCTTGTCGCCGACCTTGAGGCCGGTCAATGACACGATGGCATTCTTATCGAGGACTCTTAAGCCCGCGACTTCGATGCCTCCGATAGTGTATTCGGTGGGATTGGCGTAGTTGAGTGTTTCGCCCTGGGGTGGTGCCGCTTCCTGTTGTTTGTCCCTGTTCTTTCTGAACTGTCCGTGAGATGGAACAGCGTAAGCCAGTATGCAAATTGTCAGTAGGGGTAGTAGCCTCTTCATCTTACCTCTTCAATCTTACGCGGTGCGTTCCAGTACTTTGCCAAATCTTCGTTCTCTTTTCTGGTAGGCGCATATAGCTTCGTACAAATCTTCTTTTCTGAAATCGGGCCACAGGGTGTCGGTGATAACGATCTCGGTGTAAGCGATCTGCCACAGCAGGAAATTGCTTATACGCATTTCACCACTGGTGCGGATCAACAGCTCCGGATCGGGGACACCTGCTGTTTCCAGGT
Source organism: Cyclobacteriaceae bacterium (assembly GCA_035318625.1). Classification (GTDB taxonomy): domain Bacteria; phylum Bacteroidota; class Bacteroidia; order Cytophagales; family Cyclobacteriaceae; genus ELB16-189. The sequence goes on along the minus strand of DATHEL010000004.1, from coordinate 283,044 downwards.
ACCCTGCCACCATGCTCTCGTCGATCTTTTCAGGATCAACGAGTCCTTGTTTTACTTCGGCAGCGATCTTTTTCATTGCCTTCACAATTTCCCACCGCCCGCTATAACTGAGGGCGATAAAAAGGGTAAGCCCCGTGTTGTTACGCGTGGCCTCTTTAGCCTCTTCAAGATTCTTCTGGCAGTTCTGAGGCAGATGGTCGATATCACCGATCGTGCGCAGCTTAACCTTATTCTCGTGAAGCGTTCCGATTTCCTTCTTAAGGGTGTTGACAAGGAGCTCCATCAGCCCGTCTACTTCTTCTTTTGGCCTGGCCCAGTTCTCGGTACTGAACGCGTAAAGGGTTAAATACTTAACTCCCAGCTCCGCACATCCTTCCGTTACAGCCCGAACCGCCTCTACCGCGTTCCGGTGGCCAAAGATCCGGGCCAAGCCCTTCTTTTTTGCCCACCTTCCATTGCCGTCCATGATAACGGCGATGTGTTCGGGTAAATTACTGCTGACGATATTTTCCTTTAAAGAAGCCACAAGGCAGCAAAAATAGCCCTTTTAAGCTAAAAGCTAATAGTGAAAAATTAAAAGTTGGACACCCGCTAATAAGGGTTTTTGGGGCAGGGTATGTCGTAAAACGTCCGCGTGAGCGTCAGACCCATAAAAAAGTAGGTGTCGTTGTCGAACCGGTTGCCATACTGGTAGTTCTTCAGGGTCGGATCATTGTCGGAGATGTTATCCAGGTAGTCGAAGAATGTACGGCGCACGGCAAATTCGAATGCCACATACCATTTGGGATTGAGGACGTACTTCATACCACCTCCCAGCGGGATGCCGATCTGCACATTACTGTATTCGGCATTCTTTGTAGGCACGCCGGAGATGCCAAACATCACCAGCCCCCCGACGAGATATGGCGTGAACCTGAGCTTACGCTTCGAATCCCTCCAGTCGAGGAAATGATACTCGAACACGGTAGACGCTTCGATGAGAGTGATATTGAATGAGTAACCCCGTTGGTTTGCAAAGGCATCAATGGGATGAGCTTTGTCGCTGGCTGTCAGCTTTCCGCCGGTAAGGCCCGCCCTGAAGCTGACCACGGTGCTGATGTTGTGACGATAGAATGCGGTGATCGCGGGCTGAGAAAAGCTCGGATTGTAGAATCTGACTAGGTCGCCCGTGTAATTGAACGTTCCGATACCGCCTCCGATCTCTGCCTTTTGCCGGAGCTGCGCGGATGTTTCTGCCGAAAGGAACATTGTGGCCGACAGTAGCAATGTCAGCTTGAGAATATTCCTTCTCTTAAGCATTACCTGAATTTAGCCTTATGGAATGTGGCGCCGATGATATAGGTAAGGCGGATGCTCGTGACCATGTAAACGTCACGATCGCTCTTACTGCCTCTGTTATTGGATACATTTTCCTCTCCGTAACCGGCTTCTACGACATAGGTCTGTCCGTTTCGTGCAACGTAAGGGTGATTGCTTGTAGCCAAGCCCAATTCATTGGTCCTGTAAGACATCGATTTGGCGAGCTCGCTGCTCAGCACGCCGAGGTCCACGTAGTTCCGGCTTACGTCATCGAGATAGTCTGTGAATGTGTACCTGAACCCAATGTCGGCCCAAAGGTCCATGACTTCGTTGAGGCGAAGCCGGGCGCCGAGACCGAACGGGATCGCTGCCTGAAGCAGGCCGTAGGGCTTGATGCCTGAGTTCGCGTCGGTGGCTTCGAGCGTTGAATATTGTCCTTCCGTACCGAGGGGCCGGAGCTTAACCCAGTCGCCAGCCTGTGGCAATGCTGTGCCATTGAGATCGGTAGCGGGTGCCTGTGCTTTGGGCTGGTGCATGAACATACCAATACCAACGAACGCATAGGGCGTCCATTTTACACGGGCTATATAATTTCCATCGTTTTTGAAAAGATCGAGTACAGCGACGGCGGAGAACTCTTTTATGTTATTACGGAACGAGAGATTTCGTTTGAAGCGATATACTCCGTTGTTCAGATCGTTTTTGTCGGCCGATTCAGCATCGGAGCCCCTCAGGGTTCCAAACATGAAAGTGCCCAGCACGGTGTAGCGGGGGCCGAAGCGGTGCATGAAGGAAACGCCGATGCCGGGTTTTGTAAAGGATATATCGGTGCTGACCTTGGAAGGACGGGGGGCGAGATCGCCATAGTAATTTAGCGCATTCAAAGAGACGCCGAGGGCAGAATAGGCTTTTTGCCTCCCGAAAGAGTTAGACTTTCCGCGGTAGCTGCCGATCTTCTTGTTATTTTTCTTAATCGCGTTCCTGTTGATCTGTGCCTCTGCCTGGAGGCAAAAGAAGACAGCAATCAGGGCCCACCACAACTTTCTCATAATGAGTACAATTACAAAACGTTAAAGATAAGGTTTTTTGTAAAACCGTGGCTACGCGCTTCGCGCGTGGTTGGCGGCGGGCGCTGCGCCCCCGTTTCGCCTGTTAACAGGAACTTCGCGGACAGGCTATTGAGCTAGGCTTTCGCGCCTGTTCCGGTCGTTTTAATTACGCACGTCCAGCCCCCAATTAAGCTTCTGGCGCAGGGTCTTGAAGTAGTGATAACCGGGCAGCAGCACCAGCTTGATCTTGAACTTCTCCTTTTTAACCGTAAGCTGGGTCTTCTCGTCCACGGTCTCGTAACGGGAGTCGAGTGAAATGAGGAATTTCTTGCTCCGGCCCTCAATCGAGAAAGTTATCTCCGAGCTATCGGATATCACGATGGGACGGGCAGTAAGATTGTGTGGACTGACCGGTGTGATCACAAAGCTATCGGACTTGGGGTACACGAGCGGGCCTCCGCAGCTCAGTGAATATCCCGTGGAACCGGTGGGCGTTGCCACGATGATGCCGTCGGCCCAATATGAATTCAGAAGCTCGCCGTCGACGTGAACATGCACGGTGATCATGGACGACGAATCCTTTTTCATGATGGTGAGATCGTTCAGCGCAAACGGAATGTTGTCAAACAGATCCTGATTGGTAAACAATCTTAACAATATACGTTCGTCGATATCGAAATTTCCCTCGAGCAGATCATCGATAGCCTGGTTGACCTCGTTGCGGTGTGTGGTCGCGAGGAATCCCATGCGCCCGGTGTTGATACCAAGGATGGGCACGCCGGACTTTCCAACATAGGTTACCGATTCGAGCAGGGTGCCGTCGCCGCCAACGGAAATAAGGAAGTCGACTTTGACGAGGCTGTCTTTATGATTGAATGATTTGAGCTTGAATTTTTTTCTGTCGCGCCGTGGAATGTGGTCCATGAGCTTGTCGGACACGATGACACTCACACCCTTGTCACACAAGTGTTCGATAAGCTTTTCCATGAAGCCGGTGGATGCACTGCGTGTGTCGCGACCGTGGATAGCGATTCGCATTAATTCGATTATATATTAAGATACCGCATCAGCATATCGAGCCGTTCCTTGTCGGTGCCCGCGCTGGTCCTGTTTTCCTGGTACCGTGCAATGACGCGGTACCCGAACCGTTCGAGAGTGGCCACGATCCTGGAAAGGTCTTCCTGGTTGATCTTCAGCGTGAGTTTTATTTTTCCCTTGTCGAGCGGGTCTTCAACCATCATGAAGCTGATGATCTTTGCATTGTTCTCTTCAACATAACGTGCAATCTCGGCCAGGGAATAGTCGATAAGATTCATCGACAGCACGATGATGCCTCCTGGCATCTGGACGGCTGCCGACTGCGCGAACGAAGTCATCACGTCCTGAATGGTGATCACGCCGACATAGTGATCTTCCTCATTGAGCACGGCAACGATCTGGAGCTTGTGATCGCTGGCAACGCGAAGGATGTCGTACACGTGTGTTTCATTGTGAACCGCACAGTCCTTGCCGACGAGCTCGAAACTGCTCAACGGCTTTTCGATATCATTCGCTTCGAGGATGATCTCCTCGGAGATAAAGCCCATCAGCTTTCCATCGTCGATAACGGGAAGGTGGATGCAGCGGAATTCGTCCATCCATACGATAGCCTTGTGGGCATCGTCGGTCACCTTGAGAGGTGGGATCATGTGATTAATAAGCTCCTCTGCTATCATTTAGCTGTAACTAAAAAATCTTCTACCAGCTCGTTGAATCTTTCGGGATGCTCCATCATTGGTGCGTGGCAACAAAGATCGATGAATTTCAATTCCGAATTGGGGATGAGCCGATTAAATTCATGCGCAACGATCGTCGGCGTGATTGTGTCATTTAATCCCCACACCAAAAGGGTCGGTACCTTAATATTATGAAGCTCTTCTGAGAGATTGTTACGTTGTGCCGACTTTGCAATTGCTACGATACGCATACACTTAGGTATGCTCTTGGTGGTTTCAAACACTTCATCGACGAGATCTTTGGAAGCCACCTTGGGATCGTAGAATGTAACCTCGACCTTCTCCTTCACGTAGTCGTAGCTGCCGCGCCGCGGATATGAACCGCCCATCGCATTTTCGAAAAGACCCGAGCTGCCGGTAAGCACGAGCTTCGAAACTTTATCGGGATTGGCGAGCGTATACAAAAGACCGACATGCCCGCCGAGGGAATTTCCCAGGATGATGGACTTCTCGATCTTCATCATCTTCACGAATTCTTCTACAAAACTTCTGAGGCCTTCGAGACCGGCTTCCCTGATAGGCATTTCGTAAATGGGAAGCATAGGGATCACAACTCTGAATCGCTTCTTGAAGCGGCCGACAACCTCTTCCCAGTTGCTCAGCGCTCCGAACAGACCATGAAGCAACATCAGGACCTCGCCGCTGCCCTCATCCACAAACCTGAATCCATCTCGTTCCTTCACATTTAATACCATACACAGAGTTTTCTTTACTTGATCTGGTTGAACTGATACGCGGTTCAACCACGCCTGTTAAGGGGAAATTTCGGATAAGTAACAAAAAAAACGGGAAATAAGGGGAAGCTCAGTAGCGGGGGAAGATTTCCTGTAAAAACGGCACAAATTGGGCAACCCACCGCGCCAGGCCGGGCGCCAAATGCGCTGTAAAAGGATAGAGATAAGACCCTTCCGTCCATTCAATGCTGAGTGAATGTTTGAACGAGTCTGCGATCCACAACACAACGCTGATCATAAACAGTGTCTTGAATGCTCCCAGCAAGCTTCCGAAGATCTCATCGACCCGGCCGAGAAATGTTTTGTCTATCGACTTACGTATGGCCTTACCCAGCCACGTCACCAGCACCACAATGATCACGAAGATGATGAGGAATGTGATGTACGGAAGCGCCTGTTTGTCGGCATGAAACTCATCCTGGAGGAACGACATACCCTCGCCGGTGAGCTTGAACGCTCCGAAGACACCCAGCACCAGCGCTAACATCGTGATGAGTCCCATCAGGAACCCATCCTTGTAACCGCGCCATGCCCCTAACAGAACAATGACCAATATTGCAATGTCGGCTTTACTCAAGATGCGAGAAGTTTCTTTACGATATCGGATATTACCTTGCCATCTGCTTTGCCGGCAAGTTGTTTGGTTGCTGTGCCCATCACCTTGCCCATATCCTGCGGACCTTTGGCACCGACCGTGGCGATAATGGTCTTAAGCTCTTCGGTGATCTCTGCTTCACTGAGCTGCTTGGGCAGGTAACGATTGATGATCTCGAGCTGAAGGAGCTCGCGTTTCGCGAGGTCTTCCCTGCCTTCTTTCTGAAAAATGTCAGCCGACTCCTTCCGTTGCTTGGCAGCCTTTGTAAGAAGTTTCATTTCAACGTCCTGAGGGATGTCACCAGAGCCGCCCTTTTCCGTTTCGGCAAGAAGGATCTGTGATTTGATGCCACGCAATGCTTCGAGCTCTTCCTTGGCCTTGGCGAGCATCGCTTTCTTGATATCGTTGTCGATCGTTTGTTTCAGGCTCATGAAGTTATATTAATATTAATTTTGTAATGCGATGACCAGACTGAGCGTAAATATCAACAAGATTGCCACACTTCGCAACGCGCGAGGGGGCAACAACCCCGACCTCATTAAAACGGCGATAGACTGCGAACGGTTTGGAGCCGAAGGCATTACCGTGCATCCCCGCCCCGACGAACGTCACATACGCTACAATGATGTCATGCAGCTGAAAGACGTTGTGACCACCGAGTTCAACATCGAAGGCTACCCGGACGAACGGTACTTGGAGATCATTGCTAAAGTACGGCCGGCACAAGCCACACTCGTCCCCGACGGGCCTCATGTTATCACATCAAACGCCGGGTGGGACTCGGTAGCACATCAGTCGTTCCTTGCCGATGTCACTAAAGAGCTAAAGAAACTTGGCGTCCGTGTGAGCATTTTTGTAAACCCTGATGTGAAGATGATCGAAGGCGCTGCGAAGGCCGGTGCCGACAGGGTGGAGCTATATACCGAACCCTATGCGAGCTTGTATCATAAAGACCGGGCGGCAGCCGTCAGGCCATACGTGGAGGCAGCTAAAGTTGGTCAACAGGTTGGACTTGGGCTGAACGCGGGACACGACCTGGACCTTCACAACCTGGCATTCTTTCATCAATCGATACCATCGCTGGATGAAGTTTCAATAGGACATGCGTTGGTATGCGATGCGCTATACCTGGGACTGGAGAATACGGTTAGATTGTATTTGAGAGCGCTCCAGTAACGATTCCAGGGCTTACCGCCGCCGATTCAGTAACTCATTTGAGCAGTTCGGTCACACAAAAGACCGTTTCGTCACATTCTTTTTTAACGCTGACAACTTAGGATGTACGTTTGGGTGTCAAATGAGCGCACTTATGTTTACGCGTCGAAAAATAACCCTTCTTGTAGGCGTGGCCATCGCGGTACTCGTGTGGCTGTCGACTGATCTATTTGGGATGGTGATTTGATCGCTGCTGCGGCTCTTTGAAGGGGCTCCGCTGCGCTATGCCGATAGTTTGGCTGAAATGATGATAGCGCGGGGCGACTGCCTTTAAATGCCTACATTTTTAATACCTCCAGCTTTTCAGATCTGCGCCGGCCGGGGCGGTTTCCGAGATCCTCTTCAATATGCGTGGCAGGTACATCGTGTTGTAGCGAAGCCGCGAGATCTGATTCGGATTTTCGTGATCACCGTTCCAGCAATGTTCTGCACGATCGCCATAGTCAACTTCTCCTCCGTAAAACGGATTCTTCGTTGACTTCAGGAAATCTTCCATGAGGTATACCGCATTGTTGAGATAGAAATTGTCCATGTCACCGCAGTAGATGTGGATCTTGCCCTGGAGCTTCGGACCAAGCTTAGCCCAGTCGCGCTGAAGTATATAACGGAGGTCGTAATTCTCTTTCCAATATTCGGCAATCTTCGGATTGATGTCGCCGGTGACTTTATCGAATATCCGCGCGGGATATCCGTCGGGCCCTTGCGGCGAGAACACAGCTTCCCAAATGTCCCACTGACCACCGGAACGTGTCTTGGTTCCCAGTGCAAGCTCGAAGTGATTACTGTGCTCGACTGTGCTCGTGAGCTGACCGAGGTAATTTCTCAGGCTTGGTATCGGGAGCTTCTTGAAATCCGCTTCGTAGTAGAATGCATTCTTTTGCTTATAGATATCGACAGTGCAATAGGCACGGAAATCTATCGGGTCGGGACATGCGGCAAAACACCCGTTGAAGTCATCGGGGTAAAACATCTGCACGGCCAAAGCCTCCCATCCGCCTGTCGATCCACCGTAGGTGAAACGTGCCCAGCCTTGTCCGATGCCACGGAACTGACGCTCGACTTCAGGCACCAATTCTTTCATGATCGCGTCGCCGTACGGACCGATGTTCGCCGAGTTCACCGCATAAGAATCATCGTAATAAGGATTGGCATGTTGTACCTCGATGACGAGAAACCGGGGAAAGTCTTTACTGATCCATTGCTTGTAAAAATTGTAGGCTTCCTGAGCCTCGATCTTTTTGTAACCGTAGATCCTGAAGCGCTCCGAGTAGTCCGTGGTGTCCATGTTAGCCGCCGGTGGCTCGGTGCTGAAGCCTCCGAAGTCGGCCGGGAAGTGACCGTGGTAAACCATAAGAGGAAACCGTGCATCCTTGTGTTCGTCGAAGCCTTCGGGGACGAGTACGTTAGCGCCGAGGAACATCGGTTTACCATAGAACTCCGTGAGCAGCTTGCTCTGGACCTTGATGTGACGAATGTGTTTTGTGTCTTTAGGTTCTTCGATGGGAGGAATGACCTGGTCCATAGTGATCTTGATGACCGTCGCCTTAGACTTGTCGAGCCTGATCTTGATTGGCTTGCTGTAAAAGTTGCCCGGCTTTGCATTCCACCGTTGACCTTCTCCTTTGTCCGGAGGCAGCTTCACGGTGTGTCCTGTCTTGAGCTTGAAAGTTTCATACCGGTTGATGAGCGCCTGAACGTAATATTCTCCGGGAGGAATTTCATTAAGGGAAGCGAACGGGAACCCGTATGCCTTCTGGTCTACGATAATCTCCTGGCCGGGCTTCATTCCATCGACGTCGATCCCAAACACAAGCTGAGCATTCAGGCCCTCGCTGATTTGAAACCGTGGTTCGGACTTATCGTTGTTGGCAAGCATGAGGAGCAGCCGTCCATCCTGTGCCTGGCCGTTGATTTCCTTTGGAAACGAAACGGAGAACCGGTAGGGAGTGTCGGTAACGTGCGCGCGAACCCTGACCGGGGTCCCGGCCTCCGGGGAGGAGAATCCGAATACAATAAAGAGCGCTGCGAAGAGCAGAAGGCTGGTGAGCTTCATAAAAAAGAAGGTTTTGGCTTAGGTAAGTTAACTATTTCTACTAACCGCAATCCTTAGTATATTGCGTGTCCAAAAGGCCCTTCAACAGCGCTATGGAAATCTACCTGATCGAAGATGACGAAATTTACGCGGAATTCATCCGTAAGGCGTTATTGAGTCAGAATACTGACTGGAAGATCAGGCACTTTATCTCGGGAGAGGATGCAGAGAAGGCAATCAACGGTAAGCTCCCCGAAGTACTGATCATCGACTACAAGCTTCCCGGCATTACAGGCATCGAGTTCTACGACAGGATCAAGTCGAGGGTAAAAGAAGACAACAAGGTTATCATGCTTAGCGCCCTCGACGATGGTCAGATGGTGTTAGGGTTTATCCAGAAGGGCGTTAGAGACTATGTGATCAAAGACGAGAATGTAGTTGATTCACTGAAGGCGATCCTCGACGGTAAAGAGGATGATCTTTATTTATTCAATTGAGTTTCTTCAATTGATTTCTTCAATTGATTTGGCAGTGTTACGGTAAAAGTAGATCCTACTTCCAGCTCGCTTTTACACACCACCTCTCCACCCATACAAGTCGTCAGGATCTTTACAATGCTAAGGCCCAGTCCTTGTGATGTTTCGCCTCCGGTTGGGCGAGGTGTAAGCTTCTTGAATTTCTGATAGAGGTTCGCCAGGTCGTCGGCATTCAGGCCCGGACCCTGATCGGTAACGGCAATCTCGACATGATCGCCGTGGGATTTCACGGTAACGAATACTTCCTTGCCCGGCATCGTGAATTTCAGTGCATTAGACAGGAGGTTTTCCATCACGCGACAGATGTAGTTCTTATCACTTGTCATCTCGATCTTTTCCGGGGTCTGATAGTTGACCTTTATCTTTTTCTTTTCAGCCAATACACTGTATTGCTTTATGATGGGAAGTATCACGGAAGGCAGGTTTAGCTTTTCCGGATATGGATCGGCGCCTTTCTCTTCGATCTTTCTTACATCGACGATGTTGCGGACCATATTCAAGCCATCGCCGATGATGTGGTACATTTTATTCAGGTACTCTTTCTGTTCGTCGGTGAGATTATTCGCGCCCATCTCGAGAAGTTGCGTGAGGGCATAGATCCGGTTGAAAGGCCCTTTCAGGTCATGAGATACCAGCATGATAAGCTGTTGCTTTTCGCGATTGAGGGCAGCCTGCTTCTGATTTTGAAGATTGAGCTCACGTATCTGCTTTTCTATCTCATTACTTTGTACGCGAAGCAAGATCTTTTGCGTTCGCATAGTGAGATAGAAATAAATCAGAAACGAGACGGCAATCAGTAAGAGTATCCCGAGGACGATCAGCCAACTGAGGGTCATGACTCTAATATAGGTGTAGATTTATGATTTACGAAGTACGATGTACGATGTACGATTTGGTCTGACGATCGATCTGGGGTCAAATCGTACATAGCACATCGTAAATCGTACATTTTATAAGTGTTTCAGGTCCGCTTCCTGATCCAGCATCCATCCGGTTACGCTTAAACGTTCTTTTTTGGACGCCAGCACTTCATGTTCGATCATGTCGCTCCGAAAGCATACCAGCCTTCCCGCCACCGGCAGTACGTCGACCATACCCCTTTTCAGGTATATCCTGAGCTGGCCACCAAGGTCTTCCGTCCAGTCTTTGTTCAGGTAGCAGATCACGGAGAGTTTGCGATGATCACCCGGTTTAAACTGGTCGAGGTGGCGTTTATAGTATGCTCCGGCAGGGTAGATGGTGGTATGCAGCTCGATATCTTTCAGGCTCAGGAACAGCGACCGGTTGATGAACCGCATCATTTCCGTGACCCGGTCGATGTATATTCTCAATGGTGAAGCTGCATTATTCTTATCTACCCACCGGATATAATCGCCCCTGATCGATTCGTTGATCCTGAAATCAGACTGTTGGCCGATGCCGGCCTTTTTCATGTGTAACAATCCGCTCCTGAATTCGTCGAGTTGTACCAGTTCTTCCGTTTCTTTGCCGCTCAGAAAATCGTCGACAACGGCATAACCCTGGTTGGCCAGGTCATCGGCGATGAGATCGAAATCCGGCTGGGAATTTGTATTCACGGCTCAAAGTTAAGAAGGAAATGAAGCTTAGATCATTAATAACAGGTTTGTTGCTGGCGTCGTCAATGTTGAGTTGCCTTCCGAAAAGTGCAATTGAGTTGCGTGGTGTCGAGAAATTCGGGATATCCACATTTGGCAAGACGTCCCTCACGGGCGACGCTGTTTTCTACAACCCGAACTCTTCGCGCATGAAGCTCCGCCAGATCAAGATCGATATCTATCTCGATGGCGAGAAGACCGCTGAAGTAAACCAGAATACAAAAGTGGTCGCGAAACCCCGGTCAGAGTTTACCGTTCCCGTCGCTATCGATTTGTCCGACAACGTGAAGATCTCAGACTTGCTTCTCAATGTACTGGGAGGGAAGAAACGGGAGGTTCATTATAAAGGACATCTTAAAGTGAACCTGAATGGTATTCCTATGCGAATCCCGATTGATCACAAAGAAGAATTCAATATGTCGATCAAATTCTAAAAATGCATCTCCCACGGAAAGCACAGAAAACACGGAAAAATGCAGAGCCTTCAATGCGGCTCGAAGTTATCTTGAAAGCTATTCCGTGTTTTCCGTGTATTCCGTGAGAGATGTATTTCCTACTTCGGGAACATGCTCTTATCCAACCCCGGTATCAACGTCATCGCATTTTTGTAGTAGATCTTCTTCAGCACCTCGTCGGACAGACCGAGACCGTACATTCTCCAGAATGCATGATAGCGTTTGTGATAAGGGAAGTATTCATCTTCGGTCTCGAGCACTCTGAAATACGTTTCATATTCGTCGGGCACCCAGCTGTCTTTACCGAACAACACCCTATCCTGGTATTTGGTGAGGAATGCTTTCGCGGCACGCGGTTGACGACCCAGCTCGGCAATGACGGCGCCGATCTCGGTGTACATGTTCGGGTACATATCGAGCAGGCCACCGAGTTTCTTCAGATCGTTGCCATACCAACCCAAATGCGCGTTAATGAATTTTGTCTTCGGATGTTTTTTAAAAATATTGTGCTGTTCGGCGATCACAGTTTCCCACTTCACCGGGTCGGTGTCGTGACGGCGGCCGGGATGCAACTTAAGCTCCAGCCATCGTTCGTTGTCTTTATCGATCGGCTGCCAGAATTGTTTAGGGTCTGCGGCGTGTATCAGCACGGGGATACCGAGCTCGCCGCACTTCGCCCACACAGGATCGATACGGGGATCGTCGATGGGAATGCGGTTGCCCTTGCTGTCCTTGTTGAAAAGGCCGAGGTTCTTGTAGATCTTCAGTCCTTTGGCACCGCGGCGAACGTCGTCTTCGAGTTGTTTGGCGATGCGGCCGGCCCACTCGGGGTTATCGATGTCGGTGAAGTCGACATTGGTGAACAGGATGAACCGGTTAGGATAATGAGCCTTGATGTTCTCGAATGATTTTTCGAGATGATCGCCGCTGCTGCGAAAGCCACGACCGCTTAGGTTCACCATGACGGCCATGTTGAGCTTGTCCATCTCCTTCACCCTTTCGGAGAGGTCGCCGGTGTTCATGTTGCCGTAATGATTGTGGATGTCGATAAAAGGAAACTTGGAACGGGTGAGGCGATGTTCTTCGACGACGAGTGATGAAGGCGGATCATAATCCTCGAAGTCCATCTTCATATCGAGAGGTTTTTCCTGTGCGATCGACTGGACAGAAATAACAGCTGTAAGAATTGTGGCACCTAAGAGTTGTGCCGGGAGTTTACTCATCAACATCTTGATCTACATTAAAAGCAAGCTTTCAAATTAAATCTTTTTAAATTGCTTGGCAATGAAATTGATCTGGATAGCTATACTGGTTTTTGTTAACGTTTTCTATACGAACGCCCAGGATGCGCTGGATGCGGCCCGGAAGAAAATAGAGGCGGGTGATTTCAAAGGAGCAAAGGCGGATCTCACGAAAGTGCTGGACGGTAACATAAAGAATAAGAATGCCCTTGTGATGCGTGGAATGTCGCGGATGGGGTTGGATGATTTTTACGGAGCTATTGCCGACTTTACTTACGCATTGGAGATCGACTCGACGTTGTCTGAAGCGTTGAACTACCGCGGCGAGGCCAAGACGGCATTAATGGACGACGAGTCCGCGATCGTCGATCTTGACAAGGCGATCAAACTCAATCCGAAGTTTACCGACGCATACACCAACCGGGGGCTGGCGAAGTATTACATCGACGATCTCGAAGGCGCGTACTTCGATTTCTCGAAAGCGCTCGAGCTCGGTCCGCCCGACGCCGACAAATATTACAATCGCGGTACCGTGAAAGCAGAGCTCGGAGAGTTCATCAGTGCGATAGACGACTATTCGAAGGCATTGGAGATCGACAAAGAGGATTTCGACCTTTACAACATCCGCGGTGTGGCTTACTACAATGTTGAAAGCTTCGACAAAGCGATAGCCGACTACGACCAGGCGATAAAGATGGATCAGAAGGATGCCGTGAAATTCGAGAACCGTGCTCTCGCAAAAGCGGCGAAGCAGGATTTTAAGGGCGCCCTGGAGGATTACACGAAGGCCGCAGAGCTCGATCCGGAAGACCCGGATACCTATAACCTGAGAGGCGTCGTGAAACACAACACGCAGGATTTCACGGGCGCGATCGCCGATTACACAAAAGCGCTCGAGATAGACGACACCAACCCGGTATATTACGACAACCGGGCGTTGAGCAAAGCAGAGAAAGACGACTACCAAGGTGCCATCGAAGACTATTCGGCTTCGATAGACCTCGATCCCGGCGATCCGGAAACATACTTACAGAGAGGGTTGGTGAAGCTGCTGATGAACAACAACTACGACGGATGTCTCGATTTGAAGAGAGCCGAAGAGATGGGTTCGCTGGAAGCAAAAGCAGCCATCAAGAAGAGCTGCAAGAGCAAATAGACTTTGAACATATCCATTATCCTCAATGGTGTCTCGCGAAAGCGAAATACTTTTTTACGGAACATCTATCCCGCCCTTCAAAAGGAATTTCAGTGTCACCTGTTCATCACGGAACATGCAGGTCACGCAGAGCAGCTGGCTATAGCCGCAGCTGGTAAGGGGCACGATATCATCCTGGCAGCCGGTGGCGACGGCACCATGAGCCAGGTGATCAACGGTGTTGTCAGTCTGCGAGACCGGGCGCCGACGGTAGGATTTATTCCGCTGGGATCGGGCAACGACCTAGCGCGATCGATGAACGTGACCGCAGACGCCGACAAGGTCCTGTCGCTAATCAGAAAGAATAACCCGATAGAGATCGACCTTGGCGTGGCTACCCTTCACGACGAAAAAGGCAAGCCCATCCAAAGATATTTCATCAATGAGTGTTCGATCGGCATGGGGCCGGAGGTGGTTCGGCAGATCAGCGACGGACCTAAGATCTATGGGGCGTCACTCACTTACCTGAAGGCGATTGTCACCACGTTCTTCACTCATAAACCGGAAAGAGTCAACGTAAAGTCGGAGGGTTTCGAATGGGACGGTGAAGCAAGGGTGCTTGCTGTCGCTAACGGAAAAGCGTTCGGTCACTCGATCTACATCGCACCCGATGCGAAGATGGATGATGGCAAGCTGAATATGTTCCTCTGCAAAGGGTTGCCGCTAGCGAAGTTCCTCCTGTACTTGCAGGCTATCAAGCGCCCTAAGAAGATCGACGACCCGAAATGGATCAATTACAGATTATCTGATTTTATTGAAATAGAAACCAGTGAACCGTTGCCGGTGGAAGCAGATGGAGAGCTTATCGGTTTTACTCCCCTAAAATGCGGGGTGCTCCAAAAGAGGATCAAAGTATTGGCTTGATTCCCGAATACAAATATCTTACACTCAAATTCACCTCGTATGCTCCGTTCTCTCCTCCTCCTGCTCTTGTGCGTGTCGACATCTTTTGCTCAAACCGCCCTGCAATCACCAGAGCAATTCCTGGGTTATAACCTCGGCGACCGTTTCACAAGGCATCACCGGGTGGTGGAGTATTTCAAGCATGTGGATGAAGCCTTGGGTAACGTGAAAGTTCAACAATACGGAGAGACTTATGAACACCGTCCGTTGATCTTTGCTGTGATCGCATCGCCGGAAAATTTCGCCAACCTCGAACAGATCAGGCTCGACAACCTGAAGCGCGCCGGAATGGCCGAAGGTCAGGGGTCGGGAAGCAAGGTTGCCATCGTGTGGCTGAGCTATAATGTTCACGGCAACGAAGCCAATTCAACCGAGGCTTCGATGAAGACACTGTATGAGCTCGTAAACCCTGCCAATCCAAAAACAAAAGAGTATCTCAAAAACACAGTGGTCATCATCGACCCGTGTATCAATCCCGACGGACGCGATCGCTACGCAAATTTCTATAATCAATACGGTCAGTTTCCTGCCAATCCCAATACCGACTCCAAGGAACACCGTGAGCCATGGCCCGGCGGGCGGACCAATCATTACATGTTCGACCTCAATCGCGACTGGGCATGGGAAACACAACAGGAGTCGCAAGGCCGTATCAAAGTTTATAACGAATGGCTCCCGCACGTGCATGTTGACTTTCACGAGCAGGGACACAACAACCCATACTACTTCGCCCCGGCAGTCGAACCCTTCCACGAGGTTATCACTACCTGGCAGCGCGAGTTTCAAACTATGATCGGTAAGAACAACGCGAAGTATTTCGATGAACAGGGCTGGTTGTATTTCACGAAGGAGGTCTTCGACCTGTACTATCCGAGCTATGGCGACACTTATCCTACCTACGCCGGTGCGATCGGTATGACGTATGAGCAGGGCGGAAGTGGCTTCGCAGGCCTGACGATCACCACGCGCGAAGGCGATCCGCTTACGCTGAAAGACAGGCTCACCCATCATTACACATCCGGTATATCGACGGTGGAGGTGACATCACAGAATGCAGTACGTGTGATCGACGAGTTCGAGAAATATTTTCGTGACAACATAAACTCGCCGGTAGCTCCGTACAAAACTTATGTCATCAAAGGAGACAACAACTCCGACAAGATCAACACCATCACCAAGTGGTTCGATACTCATTCGATCAAGTATGGCCACCCGGCAGCCGGCAAAGCTACGAAGGGCTTCGATTACCAAACGCAATCACAAGTCAACTTCAACCTGGCCACCGACGACATTGTGGTGAACGTGTACCAGCCCAAGTCGAGATTCATCACCACACTGTTCGAACCACAGTCGAAGCTTCCCGACTCCGCCACGTACGATATCACGGCGTGGAACCTGATGTACAATTATGACCTGAAAGCTTATGCCATAGCCGAACGGATCAATCCTTCGAAAAACTACCAGCCGAAGCCTGCTGATAATTCGTCGGTTGCTGCGAAGCCGTATGCGTACATCTTCCGCTACCAGAGCCTGAAAGATGTGGCGTTCCTTACCTCACTGCTGTCGAAAGACATAAAAGTGCGTGCCGCAAGCCAGCCGTTTGCTGCGGGGGGAGAAACTTTCGAGCCAGGAACGTTGATCGTCACCAGGCGGAATAATGAATCGACAGCAGACTTCGACAATGTGGTGCAGAACCTTGCGAAGAATGCAGACAGAAAGATCTACACGACCACGACGGGTTTTGTCGATAAGGGAAAAGACTTCGGTTCGAGCTATGTGGGTTACATCAAGGCTCCCAAAGTTGCCGTACTCTTCGGCGAACAAACATCGTCGCTGAACAGCGGTGAGATCTGGCACTTGTTCGAACAAACATTACATTATCCTATCGCCCAGATCGGTACCGATTATTTCCGCAATGTCGATCTGAAGAAATATGACGTGCTTGTGATACCCGAAGGATTTTACCGCATGTTCGACGAAGGAACATTGGAGAACATCTCCGGCTGGGTATCGGGCGGTGGTCGTTTGATCATTATTGCCAACGGCCTCACTTCGTTCGCAGACAAGAAAGGTTTCACACTGAAACAGTATGCTACCGACGATGAAAAGAGCCAGGTGGAAAAGAAAGACAAGGAAGATCGGGAAAAAGATATGCTGAAGAAATACGGTGAGGCGGAAAGAAGACAGATCTCCGAAGCGATCTCCGGTGCGATCTACAAAGTCACCGTCGACAAGTCGCATCCTCTGGCTTACGGTCTTCGCGACAGTTATTACACCTTGAAGACCAACGAGCTTCGTTATGGCTACCTGGATGGTGGCTGGAATGTCGGCGTGATCAAGGGAACCGCGAAGCCTGTTCAGGGATTTGCCGGTTATAAGATCAACAAAAAGATATCGAACAGTCTGGTGTTCGGCGTGGAGGACAAAGGGCAGGGCAGCGTGACTTACATCGTCGACAATCCCTTGTTCAGAACGTTCTGGGAAAGCGGTAAGATGCTTTTTTCCAATGCCGTATTCATGGTCGGCAATTAGGCATACCTACAAAGGGTGATTTTCTCATTGCAACCTTAATTTAATTAGGAGTGTCAAAATGAAACGGATAAAATTACGTTTATCCGTAGCCTTGACCTGCTCCTGATGAAATGGACTCTTCTAATACTGAGTGTGATGCCCTTGCTGGCATCAGCGCAGAAGTTTACAATCAATGGTTATGTGAAAGACGCCGCCACCGGCGAAAGCCTGATAGGCTCTGCAATTCTTAATCGCAAAACACTACAGGGGACAACCGCCAACGTCCACGGATTTTACTCCATCACGCTTCCTTCCGATTCCATCCACCTGGTTTATTCTTATGTTGGTTATGCGCCGATCGAAATCAGGCTGTTACTGCAACGCGACACCACCATCGATGTCGGCTTGACCAATACCAGCCAGTTGGACGAAGTGGTTGTGAATGCCACACGAGCCGACGAGATACAGGAGATCACCCAGATGAGCTCCGTCAGCGTTCCTGTCGAGCAAATGAAGGCCCTGCCGGCATTGCTCGGGCAGGTAGATGTGCTGAAAGTGCTGCAGCTGATGCCTGGAGTAAAATCGAGCGAAGGAAGTACGGGGCTATATGTCCGTGGTGGCGGGGCCGATCAGAACCTGATGCTACTCGACGGAGTTCCGGTGTACAATGCTTCACACTTGTTCGGTTTCTTTTCAGTGTTCAATGCCGACGCCATCAATCGTGTTGAACTGATCAAAGGAGGTTTCCCGGCCAGGTACGGAGGAAGGTTGTCATCGGTGATCGACATCAATATGAAGGACGGGAACATGAAAGAGATGCATGGAGAGGGGTCGATCGATATCATTGCTGCGAAGTTCACTCTGGAGGGTCCGATCAAAAAGGACAAGACATCATTCCTGATCTCCGGGCGCCGCACATACCTCGATGCACTGGTCGCCCCGTTCGTGAGGAGTGAGAACCCGGACGCGAGGTTCGGTTATTTCTTTTACGATCTGAACACCAAGTTCAATCACATCATCAACAAACGGAACAGGATATATCTCAGTACGTATCTCGGCGACGACAAAGCCTATGTAAGAGATCAGTCGGAAGACTCCTTCCGGAAGTACAAAGATGAGTTTGGATTGAAGTGGGGCAACATCATTACTGCCTTTCGTTGGAACAACGTCATAGGCCCGCGGTTGTTTTCCAACCTCACGGCTACCTACAGTCGCTACAGGTTCACGGTCTTTTCCAATAGCGAAGAAGAAACGACACATCCCGGCACCGGAGACGTCGAGAAAAGTAAATATTACACCGAATACTTTTCGGGTATTCGCGATTGGGCGTTGAAGATGGATTATGACTTCGTCCCGGACCCTTCACATTATATTCGGTTCGGTGCGTCCGGTATCGCCCACCGGTTTTCGCCCGGAGCTTTCACCTATAATGTAGACATGCCCCACGATACAACGATCGGCAGCAAAAAGATCGACGCCATCGAACTGTCGGCCTATATCGAAGACGATATCAAAGTCACAGAGAACCTGAAGGTGAATGCAGGTGTCCATTTTAGCTCATTCAATGTCGACAACCGCTGGTATTATTCTGTTCAACCCCGCTTCTCGGGCCGTTACCTCATCAACAAAGACCTTTCGATAAAAGCGTCATTCGCTTCGATGATGCAGTACATTCATCTTCTTACCAACGCCGGCCTGGGCTTGCCTACCGATCTCTGGGTACCAAGCACCGCCCTCGTGAAACCACAGCGCGCCAACCAGGTGGCTCTCGGTCTTGCCCGGAACTTTAAATCCGGGTATGAAGCAAGCATCGAAGGCTACTATAAAAAGATGTATAATCTTATCGAATACAAAGAGGGATCGAGTTTCATCGACGTACAGAGCGACTGGCAGGACAAAGTCGCCGTAAACGGCAAGGGTGAAAGCTACGGCTCCGAGGTGTTGCTTCAGAAGAAGACCGGTAAAGTAACAGGCTGGATCGGTTATACCCTTTCCTGGACAAACCGGCAGTTCGATGATCTCAACAACGGTAAATGGTTCCCTTATAAATACGATCGCCGTCATGACGTGAGTGTTGCAATGACCCATGCCTGGAACGACAGGATGGATTTTTCTGCAACCTGGGTGTATGGCACCGGTGCCGCCATATCGTTACCGACGGCGACCTACAAGTCTATGCAGAACAGTCCTTATGCCGGCTCTTACTTTGGACAGAGTGTTTATTACTACGGCGATCGCAATAGCTTCCGTATGCGCAGCTATCATCGCCTGGACCTGAGCTTCAGCTTCTGGAAAACGAAAAAGTGGGGACGAAGCAAGTGGACGATCGCAGTTTACAACTTGTACAGCCGTCGCAATCCGTTCTTCATGGATCTTACTTATGACGACGATGGCAATAGGAAATTTGCACAATACAGCTTGTTCCCGATCATTCCATCCATCAACTACAGCTTCAAATTCTAGGTTATGAGAAAACTGTGTTGGATCTGTCTGGTGTTGCTCATGTCATGCGAGCTGATCGTTGACGTCAAGGTGCCGTACGAAGGCGACAAAATTGTACTGAATGCGATACAAGGACCATCCGGCCCATGGACCGTCGAGCTGACGATGAGCAGGTATATCCTCGATAAGCGTCAAGACCGCTCGCCTTATGACCCTATTACAATAGCCGAAGTAACGATTTATGAGGAAGACGGGACTTCGAATCGGCTTCCTCACGGCGCTCTTGGATATTACTATATAGAAAAATTTCCAGAAGAGGGCCGCAAATACCGGATCGTGGCCCGGGCCAACGGTTTCAGCGACATCGATGCTGAGATGACCGTGCCGAAAACTGTAAAGATCATTGATGCGGAATGGGACTCGACAGGCATTGATCGAAATCCACCACCTCCAGGCCAGTCTCCTCCCTTCATTCCCGCTTTCAACATTCCACTTAGCGTTACCTTTGCCGATCCGCCGGGAATTAAAAACTACTACTCAATCCTGGTGTACACGCACTTTGTTAATACCTACACCAACGACCAGACGCAGGAGGTACAGCACGACTCGGCGACGGCCGTGACGCGCACCTGGATCACCGACCCCGCTATCGGAAATGAAGAAGATCGTAAGATGCGGTTCTCCGACAATGCCTTCGAAGGTTCCACGTACACGGCTAAAGTGATTGCCCAATCTCAATTGAGAGAAAGCTCCGCAGTGGACATTTACCGGGTGGAAGTAGTACTTGTGTCACTGTCGGAAGAATACTTCAGGTACGAGGAATCGCGTGAGCTCTACTTTCAAAACAACGGCGACCCGTTCGCACAGCCGATACAGACGTTTTCTAACGTCAACAATGGCCTGGGCATTTTCGCCGGGTATACGAACGATAAAATAACGTGGGACCGGTAACTACGGTTCGAGCACAACCTTTAAGCAATTTTCTTTTTTGTTAGCGAAGATGTCATAACCGGCGACGCCTTCATTTAATTTCATCCGGTGTGTGATGATCGAGGTGATGTCGTGTTTTTTATTTTGAACATAAGGCACCAACTCGTCCATCATCGACCTCGCGGGACAACGCCCTACCTTGTAAGTAACATTCTTATCGTACGCCTGCACCGGCGAGAATGCCATGTGTTCGTCATTGCAAACTCCCACGACCGATATCGTTCCACCTGGTCTCAACAGATCGTAAGCCAACTTGGCCGCCCCGCCACTTCCGACAGCCTCCATTACGGCATCAGCACCGCGCCCATCGGTTGCGTCTTTTATTTTGCTGATCGCATCCTCCCTGGATGCATCGATCGGAGTGGCTCCGAATTTTTTCGCCATCGCGAGGCGCTCAGGAACCGTGTCCACCGCGAACAACTTTTCCGAGCCATAATGCATTGCGCCTACGATCGCCATCAATCCCACCGGACCGCACCCGATCACCACCTGTGTTTCCACCGGGTTTATCCCCGCTTGTTTCGCACAGAAAAATCCCGTCGAAAGGATGTCACCGAGCAGCAACGCCTCATCCGGGTTTACTCCTTCCGGAATTTTGACCAATGTTCCGTCGGCCATCGGCACCCGGACAAACTCACTTTGCCCCCCTTGGAGTCCTTTGCCATTCTCCACCCAGCCAAACAGCTGACTGTTCACGCAACGGCAGGTAAGTCCACGCAGACAATAGAAACATCTACCACAGCTGGTGGTAAAAGGGCTCATCACCATGTCGCCCTTTCGAAGGGTACGGACGTCGTTACCGACTTCCACTACCTCGCCGGTGAACTCATGTCCCATGGCCGTATGGTGATCGATGCCATGCTCCCGCCCATAGAAGACATGAAGGTCAGATCCGCAGATCGCGCATTGTTTCACCTTCACGATCACGTCGTTTGTTGAACGTATCGCGGGGTCTGGTATGCTTTCGTAACGTATCTGTTGAACGCCACTAAATGTTAAGGCCTTCATATGTGTACTGAATACACTAAAACTATTAAATTTATGGCGTACTCAAGTTCACTAATGTACATTACCATTACCTCCCTCGAACTCAAGGGACCATTTCATTTTTTCAAACTGGCCGGCATGGCGCTACTGATCACCCGGCAGATGAAAACCACCGACGGCTTTGTTCAATACAAGTCAACCGGGTTTTGGACATCGCATTACACTATGTCAATCTGGAAAACAGAGAAAGATCTTAAGAGCTTTGCACGTTCCGGTGCACACCTGGATGGCATGAAACGCTACCGCGAGGTTGCCAGTGAGATCCGCACGCTCACGATCGCCGGGGAAAAATTTCCGGAATGGAGTATGGCGAAGGACATGCTGGTAAAGAATGGAAAAGTGATTGGCTAATTACTGAACAAACTGTTCATCTCCAGGTCGATCTTACTGACAATAGAAGCGAAGTCTTCGATACGCGCCACGAAGTCGAGATTGTTTACGTCTATCGTAAGCACCCGGCCGTGTTTATATCCGCCGATCCATTTCTCGTAGTGCTCGTTCAGATTTTTCAGGTATTCGAGCTTGATGTTGAACTCGAAGTCACGGTTTCGTTTCGAGATCTGGTATACAAGCTTCGGGATGTCGGCCTTCAGGTATATCAGAAGGTCGGGCGGCTCCACGAACGTGATCATCGAATTATAGATGTCGAGATAACTCTGGTAGTCTCGGTCGTTGATGTGTCCACTGCTGTGAAGGTTGGCTGCGAAAATGTGTGCGTCTTCGTATATGGTGCGGTCCTGCACGATGGTCCTGCTGCTCTCGCGGATCTTGCGCACCTGGTTGAACCGGCTGTTAAGGAAATAGATCTGTAAATGAAACGCCCATCGCGTCATGTCGCTGTAGAAATCGCGCAGGTAAGGGTTCTGATCCACCGATTCGAACAACGAAGTCCATCCGTAGTGCTTCGACAGCTTCTCTGCGAGGGTACTTTTACCGGAGCCGATGTTGCCCGAAACCGCAATGTGTTTGATCTTCTTCAAGGAGGTAATTAAGGGCTCCGAAGATCGTTAATCTCTCACGGAAAGCACGGAAAACACGGAAAAAATAAATGAAATCTGCATCTTTAGCGCTTAGTCTTATGAAAGGACGTTCGCTGATCTTATCACTTGTCACACTTGTTGGCCTCGCCGGATGCGGTAGCGACGAAAAGGAGAAATGCGCGTTTGTTCCCGATACTAAGAACATCACTATAGATCTTCAGTGGGAATCTCTCGAAGACTCGTTGCCAGCAATCACAAGTAAAGAACAGCTCGCTGGTTTTCTTACAAGACATCCGCACATTCGCGATAACTTTCTATCAGCCGGCCAATATCCTTCCGACACCGCCTTCATCAACGACCGCTTTCGTAAGTTCACCAATCCGCACATCGACACATTGCTTGCGGAAACCCATCGTGTGTTTGGTAAAGATGCTTCCGAATTGAAAGAGGAATTCAGGGCGGCATTCGCAAACATGAAGCACTACTATCCCGACTTTCAGCCCCCGAAGATCCAGACGATCGTCACAGGGTTCGAACGGGACGTGTACGTGAGCGACAGCCTCATCATCATCGGACTGGATTACTACCTGGGCGCCGGCGCGAAGTATGAAGTCCTTAACCTGTACGAGTACATGAAGCGTCGTTATCATCCCGGCTTCATCGTTCCTTCAGTGATGCTGCTATACGGCATCGATGAGAATTTTAACAACACCAATCCCGAAGACCGTACCATGCTCGCAGAGATGATCGGGTACGGAAAGGCGTATTACTTCGCCAAGCAAATGGTTCCATGTACGGCCGACAGCGTACTGATCGGCTACACTTCGGAAGAGATCAACGGCTCGCGGGCCAACGAAAGCCTGATATGGTCGCGGCTCATCGAAGACCAGGTGTTGTTCTCGACCAACACGCAGGATAAACAGAAGTACATCATCGAGCGGCCGAAGACTTTGGAGGTAGGTGAAAGATGCCCTGGCCGGATCGGTCAGTGGGTCGGATGGCGGATGATATTGAATTATCATGAAAATCATCCCGACAGAACGCTGCCGCAGATCATGCATGAATATGACGCGGCGAAGATGTTCAAAGAGTCGGGGTATAAACCACAACTTCAGCAACTCCCGTCCAGACCGAAAACGTGACGAGTGACGATGTGACGAGGTGACGAGGTGAGGAGGTGACGATGTGAGGAGGTGACGAGGTGTGACGAGGTGACGAGAGGAAGAGAATGAAAGGATAAAATAAAAGAAAATAAAAGAATAGCTATGAACTCCGTTCCCACTAAAGAAGATATCGTCAAGGCTCACGAAAGGATCAAACCTTACATTCATCGTACACCGGTCCTTACCAGTCAGAGTATCGACGATGTGGCGGAAGCGCAGATCTTCTTTAAAGGGGAGAATTTCCAGAAGATAGGGGCTTTTAAGGCCCGCGGGGCCATGAATGCCACCCTGAGCCTGGACCCCGCCGAGCTGA
The DNA here is from genome assembly GCA_035318625.1 of Cyclobacteriaceae bacterium. Classification (GTDB taxonomy): domain Bacteria; phylum Bacteroidota; class Bacteroidia; order Cytophagales; family Cyclobacteriaceae; genus ELB16-189. The sequence continues at coordinate 258,953 of DATHEL010000004.1, read as the reverse complement.
AAAAAGGAGTCGCCACCCATTCATCCGGCAACCATGCCCAGGCGCTGGCCAGGGCAGCCCGTATCCTCGATACACGATCGTACATCGTGATGCCGCGCACGGCGCCCGAGATAAAGAAGAAGGGCGTTCGTGCTTTCGGCGGCGAGATCTTCGAATGCGAACCGACACTCGAAGCGAGAGAGACCATGCTGGCGGAAGTGGTCAGGAAAACAGGAGCGACCGAGATACATCCATTCAACAACTATGATGTTATGGCCGGTCAGGCAACTGCAGCGAAAGAGCTTTACGAAGACATGAGTGATCTCAATGTGATCGTCACTCCCGTTGGCGGCGGCGGATTGTTGAGCGGCACAGCTCTCGCCACAAAATACTTTTCACCGAATACAATTGTGATCGCAGGCGAGCCCGAAGGCGCTGACGATACTTACCGTTCAATGAAGAGCGGGAAGATCGAGCAGTCGCAAGCGAACTCTGTTGCAGACGGATTGCTTACGTCACTCGGTGATAAAACCTTTCCGCTGATCAGGGAGCTGGTGAAGGAGGTGATCGTGGTTTCAGACAAGGAGATCGTCGCGGCGATGAAGCTGATCTGGGAAAGACTGAAGATCATCGTAGAGCCTTCGTGTGCCGTTCCGTTCGCTGCGGTATTGAAACAAAAGGAACGCTTCAAGGGACAGAAGGTCGGGATTATCCTGTCGGGAGGGAATGTAGATCTGGCGAGAGCGTTTAAGCTCTTTGAAGACTTTACTTAGGTACAGAAGGCACTCCACAGCTTCGGGATCGCCTGGTCAAGCCGGGCGATGACAGGGCTTCTGAGGGCATCGCCTGGATCCAAGGGCGCACGCCACGAAAGCCGCAGTCATCCCCCGCTTGACCGGGGGATGCAGGGGCCTACGAAGAGCGCATGCGTTTACGCGTACGCCTTATGCTCAGGCACTATGCGCACGCACTAAGCCGGCACCCCTACCATCTTCTTCGCCTTCAAATATTCTGCGATCTGAATGGCATTAGTCGCCGCTCCTTTGCGCAGGTTATCTGCCACCACCCACATGTTAAGCGTGCGGGGCTGAGACTCGTCGCGGCGCAGGCGGCCGACGAAAACTTCGTCGCGCTGGTGCGCGTTGATGGGCATCGGGTACACGTTGTTCTTCACATCGTCCTGTACGATGACACCCGGAGTATTTTCAAGTATCTCTCTCACCTCTTTCAGATCATACTCATTGAAGAACTCAACGTTCACGGCTTCGGAGTGACCTCCGATAGCAGGAACACGAACGGTGGTCGATGTAAGATTGATCGAATCGTCGCCCATGATCTTGCGTGTTTCGTTCACCATCTTCATCTCTTCTTTGGTGTAACCGTTGTCGAGAAACACATCGATGTGCGGAAGCACGTTCATATCGATCTTGTGAGGATATGCTTTGGGTCCGTCGATACCATTGCGTTCGTTCATCAATTGAACGACGGCTTTCTTACCGGTACCGGTAACGGATTGATACGTGGATACCACGATCCTCTTGATCTTGTATTTTTTGTGAAGGGGATTGAGTGCAACCACCATCTGTATCGTTGAGCAGTTGGGATTGGCGATGATCCTGTCTTCAGAAGTGAGGACGTGGGCGTTGATCTCGGGTACGATCAGCTTTTTGGTGGGGTCCATGCGCCATGCCGAAGAGTTGTCGATAACGATGCTGCCGACCTCTGCGAAACGGGGCGCCCATTCGGTTGAAGTGCTGCCTCCGGCGCTGAAAATGGCTATATCCGGGGCTATTTTCACCGCTTCCTCCATGCCGATCACGCTATACTTCTTTTCCTTGAACTCGATCTGTTTGCCTACGCTCTTTTCCGACGCCACGAGGTAGAGTTCATCAAAAGTAAAGTTGCGCTCCCTGAGCACTGTAAGGATTTCCTGACCAACCAGGCCAGTAGCTCCGACTATTGCGATTTTCATATAGCAAAAGTACTAGGTTTGATTCGTATGAAAAATATTTCCGTAGTCATAGTTGTCATATTCGTTTCAGGTTGCCTTGCGAACATGTGTTTGGCGCAAGCTGCATTTGATTTCAATGATAATGATCTGAGCTCATGGAATGGGAACACCTCGCATTTCATCATCAACACAAGTCATCAATTACAGCTTAACAACAATGTTGCCGCCTCATCCTTCCTCGCTACATCGTTTGCACCGGCACAAGCAGACCTCGAGTGGAATGTATACGTAAGGCAGGCCTTTGCGGGTTCGGGAAACAATTATGGGAGGATCTATCTGCTGAGCAGTCAATCCAACCTCACCCAGCCGACGGAAGGTTATTTCCTCCAACTGGGGGAGGCGGGTAGCAACGATGCCGTGGAATTATTCCGTCAGAGCGGCAGCGCCATGGTATCGGTATGCCGCGCCGCCGCTGCGACGATAGCTGCCGCCTTTACAATAAGAATAAAAGTCACGCGCGATAACACAGGGCTTTGGAAGCTGTTTATTGACTACAGTGGAGGAAACGAATTCGTGGACGCTGCGAGTGGAACGGATCTTACCTATCCGTCCGGCGTGTGGATGGGAATGGTGTGTGTTTATACCGCGGGTAATGCAACCAGGTTTTATTATGATGACATCTATGCGGGTCCGCCGAAAGTGCCACCACCTCCGCCGGAAATTGCGGAGCCGTTCGATCTCGTCATCAACGAATTCCTTCCGGACCCGTCGCCCCCGGCAGGTCTTGCCGATGCAGAGTTTGTCGAAATATATAATCGAAGCAACAAGACATTCGATCTCGTCGGATGGAAGCTCGGCGATGCAACGTCGGTTCAATCATTACCGGAGACCTCGATAGAACCCGGAGGATACCTTGTTGTGAGCAACTCCGTTTCGTTGAACAATTCGGGAGACGCCATCAAGCTGATCGACGATCATGGTGTGGTCATCGATTCGATCAATTACACACTGGCGTGGTACCAGGATGATTCGAAGTCGGGCGGAGGTCATTCGATAGAAAGGTTGAACCCGGAGATGTCATCGAATGACCCGACCAACTGGTATGTATCACAGAGCGATAGAGGAGGAACGCCCGGTGAAAGAAATTCTGTGTTTGGGCGGAATCCTGATTCGAAGCCACCGGTAATACGAACGATTGGTTTGCTGAATGATTCGACCATAGGTATAAAGGTCAGTGAACCGGTTGTGGTTAATAAAAACAACTATCAGCTGGCCGGTACCGGTTCGATTGGTTCGGTATTTTTCCAGGCGGCTGATACAGTCATTGTGATCGCCTTGACCAATCTGGTCAACGGCACGCCTTACATGTTAAGTATTACCGGGTTCGTGGATTTGGCAGGAAATCCGGGTGTTGGGAAGGATTTCGCATTTACTTTTTTTATAGCTCATCCGGTACATCCAAAGGATATCCTGATCACGGAGCTTATGGCCGATCCGGCTCCGGTCGTACAGATGCCCGAAGCTGAGTATATCGAGCTGCTGAACAGGTCTGTCTATCCGGTCAGCCTTGCAGGGTGGCGTATCGAGGACGCTACTACGAAAGGGTCGATACCAGCCGTCATACTTTTGCCGGGTCAATACCTGTTGCTTACATCGACTGCCAATGCTTCCAAGTTTACGACCGGGAAAGTGATCGGCGTTACAGGATTTCCATCGCTTGGTAATAATGCCGATAAGATCATGCTCCGCAACGATCATTCCGTAGTCGTCGATTCTGTTTCCTACAACACGACATGGTATCATAGCTCGGAGAAATCGGATGGAGGTTGGTCAATGGAGTTGATCGATATCAACAATCCGTGTGGTGAAGGTGACAACTGGACGGCCTCTGAAGATACAAATGGCGGGACGCCAGGTCTGGCTAACTCTGTGTTTGCAGACAAACCTGATTTAACGCCGCCGTTGCTTACCAGCCTTTTTGCAATCTCGGCGGATACCCTTGCGATCTCATTCAATGAAAAGCTGGGCGTGGCTGGAAGTTTCTCTATTCCGGGAAAGGCATCGTTTAAGGATCAAAATAAGCGTGAACTCGTTTATGTTTTGTATGAAAAGCTGTCGAAGGGAACGGAATATCCGATCACGATATCGGATGTCGCAGATTGTAACGGTAACGTGATGGAGGCCGTGACATTGCCGGTAGTACTGCCGGAGGAGGCAGGGATGAATGACATCGTAATCAACGAAGTATTATTCAACCCGCGGCCCACGGGGTCTGACTTTGTCGAGATCTACAACAGGACCGGTAAGTATATCGATTTGAAAGGATGGATGATATCGGATGAATTGATAACAACCGTTAACGACATCATCCCGCCTCATTCTTATCGTGCACTCACGTCCTCTATACAAAGTATTGAAACCGATTATCCATCGGCAACCGGGAAGCAGCTGGCGCAGATGCAACTGCCGTCCTTGCCCGACGACGAAGGCACGGTGATCTTGCAAAATTCAAATGGTGAAGTCATCGACCGGTTTTCTTACCGTGATGATATGCATGCTGCGATACTTGCCGATACGGAGGGTGTATCGCTGGAGAGAATATCGCCGGATGATTCGACCGCCAGTCAAACCAACTGGCATTCTGCAAATGCATCGGCGGGCTTCGCGACGCCGGGTGATGTGAACTCGGGCACGCGGCCGTTGCCGGGGCTGGAGGCAGGCCAGGTGATGATCATTCCCGAGGTCATCAGTCCGTCGTCCTCGGCTACATTTTCGCAGATCGCTTACCAGTTCGACCGTACAGGGTTGGTGGCCAACGTGTCGGTTGTCGACATAGAAGGAAGAGTGATCAAAAGCATCGCGGCAAACGAGACCATTGCGGCCCACGGATCTTTTCACTGGGATGGCGACCGTGACGAGGGCGGCCGGGCGCGTTGCGGGTATTACCTGGTGTGGTTTCAGACCTTTGATTTGGAAGGGAATGTGACAGTGTATAGACGAAGAGTTGTGATAGGCTTTTAAATCGTTCATTGCTGTCGGAGCACTTCAAGACCGAATCCTTCAAGTTTGGTAATTCGTTAGAGATAGATTAGAAAAATCAACAAGCAGATTATGAAAACAAATAGCAACGCCGACATTATCGCAAAATAGAGACGCGGATAGGAATTGAACTCCTTTGCCCGTGGTCTCTCACCCCCCAATCCCGCCATATCCTCTTTTTGGCACAAAACGCCCCTTTCATCCCCCGGGAATTAATCCCCATTCATTTTTTGTTTAGGGGGCTACCCTGTATTTTTGCCAATCTTTTTAAAAACCGTCAAAAGGGACGACCAATCATGGCCAAGACCAAGAAAAAGGCAGCTAAACCTGCCGCGAAAAAAGCCGCGCCTAAGGCTAAAAAGGCAGTAAAAAAGGTTGCTAAGAAGGAAGTGAAGAAAGTTGTAGCGAAGAAGGTAGCGCCCCCCAAAAAAGAAGCCGCTCCGAAGAAACCGATCCCTATGAAGAAGGCAGCCGTATCCGACCCTCCCAAGAAGGTCGTACAGCTGACCAAGAGGCAAGAAGCTATGGCTAAGCCCCTGAATTCACCTCAACTGAATATCTTCCCGATCCTCACCCAGCGCCCGATCGCCCACAAGCCTACCAAGGCCGTTGCCACGGACGACCGCACACGCTACAGCGATGAAGAGCTGAAAGAGTTCGAAACTCTTATCCTCAAGAAGCTTGACAAAGCCCGCGAGGAGTTCCGCATCCTGAAGGAGACTCTTAACCGCAACAACGATGCGGGCACCGATGCGACTTCAGGCGGCAACACCAAAGTTCTTGAAGACGGAGCCGAAACTGCCGAGAAAGAAAATCTCAGCCAGCTCGCAGCCCGTCAGCAGAAGTATATCATGAACCTGGAGAATGCACTGGTTCGCATCAAGAATCATACTTACGGTATCTGTACGGTTACCGGCAAGCTGATACCCAAGGAGAGATTGATCGCTGTTCCTCATACGACACAGTCGATCGAAGCGAAGATGATGCAAACCGACTAATCGAATTTCAACAGTATAGAACAGTTATAGAGAATGGATTTCCTGTTAAACCACGTCGAGGCCCTCATCTTTTGTTCGCCGATGCCTACGAAAGTCGCCGACATCCAGGCATGTCTTTCGGAGATGTTCAATGCCGACGTGCCCGAAGAAGATATTCTCAATGCAATTGCAAAGATTGAAGAGAAATACCTGAGCGACGAGTACTCGTTTTCGATCAGCAAGTCGGTGGGCGGATACCAGTTCCTAACGAAGCCCGCATACCAGGCGAGCATCGGCATCATGTTGAAACAACAGTCGAAGAAAAGACTTTCGACTTCAGCAATGGAAACTCTGGCCATCATCGCATACAAGCAGCCGGTTTCAAAGACAGACATAGAGAACATACGCGGAGTGAACTGTGATTATGCAGTTCAGAAATTGCTGGACAAAGGATTAATAGAGATCCTCGGCAAAGCCGACACCATCGGACGTCCGATGTTGTATGGAACAAGCCCGAAGTTCATGGAGTATTTTGGCATCAACGACATTACAGACCTGCCGACACCCAAGGACTTCACCACTGAAGTAAATACCATCGGAGAAGTACCCGAGAATTAACATCACTCAGGATACCTAGAAGCTCCGGGTCGTTATGAGACGGAGCTTTTTTATTATATTATAAAAAGAGGACAACATTATGGCAAATCAAGGAAGACCGCGTGGAACGGGTAGAAATACTTCTTTCGGCAAGAGACAGAAGGCGGATGACGATTTCCGCAAGAAGAAGAAAGAAGGAAGAACTTCCTCCTCTTCATATTCAGACCGGAAGAAAGACGGCGAAGGCGGTGAACGCAAACGCTTCAGCAGCAGCGGACCCTCTCGCAGTGGCCCTTCTCGCAGCGGACCCCGTAGCGGGCCGCCTCGTAGCGGACCACCCCGGCGCGGACCTGGCGGCAGCAGTTATGCGGGAGGTAAACGAACATTTTCGGCAGGCCCCCGCGACGAAAAGAGATCATACCGTAAAGACGAAGGAAGCTCATCCGATCGCGGCGAAAGGAAGTCTTACGGCAGACCCGAGAGAAAGTCCTTCGACGGCGGAGAAAAGAAACCTTACGGAGCAGGAGAGAGGAAGTCGTTTGGAGGCGGGGAGAAGAGACCCTACGGACGTGGCGAAAGGAAATCGTTTGAAGGAGGAGAGAAAAGATCTTTCGGAAGAGCTCAAAGCAGATCGTCTGAAGGCGGTGAAAGAAAATCGTTCGATAAGGATGACAAGAAACCCTTCCGCAAAAAGTCGTTCGAAGACAAGCCGGAAAAAAGACCCAGAAAGAAGGCTTTCGAGAACAGATCGTTTGTTGAATCGAAGGTTGACAGTCATCGCGAACGGGTAGAGAAACCGGAACAGACCGACGGTGAAACTGCGGGAGACGGACTGATCCGCCTCAACAAGTTCATTTCCAACAGTGGTGTTTGTTCGCGTCGCGAGGCCGACGAGCTCATTAAGCTCGGTGTGATCACGGTGAACGGTACGACCATCACGGAGATGGGTTACAAAGTGAAACCGACTGACGACGTTCGGCATGAAGGCAAGAAACTGACTGCGGAGCAGCCAGTGTACATTCTTCTCAACAAACCCAAGGGTTTCATTACCACGACGGAGGATCCCCAGGAAAGGAATACTGTGATGGGGCTGATCGCCGGAGCATGTAAGGAACGCGTGTATCCCGTTGGCCGTCTCGATCGCAACACAACAGGGTTATTGCTGCTTACGAATGATGGAGATCTTACCGATAAGCTCACACATCCCTCTTTTCAGGCGAAAAAGATCTATAAAGTGGAGCTTGACAAACCACTGACCAAAGACGACTTCCAGAAAATACTCGACGGGGTACATCTCGATGAGGGAAAAGCGCTCGTTGACGATCTGGCTATCGTGAGCGACGACAGCAAGACTGTTGGTATCGAGCTGCACATCGGCTGGAATCACGTGGTACGTCGTATCTTCGACGCCCTTGAATACTCAGTGATAAAGCTCGACCGCGTGGTGTACGCAGGTCTCGATAAAAAGGATCTGAAACGCGGGCAGTGGAGGTTTCTGAAGACCGATGAGATTGTAAGATTGAAGCATTTCAAGTAAGCGGAGCGTTCGGTGGCACTGCGCCTCCTATGAAATGCCATTGCCCGGCTTGACCGGGCAACCCCGAGGATGGTCCCCGGGGAAAGTCGCACGCGTGACCTTCCACGGGGTCCTCCGGTCAAGCCGGAGGACGACAGCGTTGTAGTTTCGCCCGCATGTCTGAACAGGCGCAATCAATCATTCGCTTTTCAAATTATCCACCGGGTTCACAAACGTCGCTCTCCATGTTTGTGAGCCTATCGTCCCGATTCCAAACAATATCAGCATCGAAACACCGAAGGCGATCTTCGGCAGGTCGACCACCACGTGGTAGGGAAGCAGCTCGAGCCACAGGGTGTTGATAAAATACGCGGCAGGCACTCCGATACCGACCGATATCAGAAGGATGACAAGAAACCCTTTTGACAATAAGTAAATCAGCGCCCCATTCGTGCTGCCGAGAATCTTCCTGATCGACACTTCCTTTAGCCTTGTTTCAGTAGCATAGGTTGCCATGCCCAACAGACCGAGGCATGATATTACGATAGCAAGAAATGCGATGAAGCCGAGCACTTGCACTGCGTCGCCGAAAATAGTGTTGTACAACAACATCACTTCTTCCTCCATCAGCTTCGCATCGACTTTCAAACCCGGGTTGGTAAGGTTGTAAGCCTGCGTGACCGCCTTCATGGCTTCGTCGTAAGTGCCCGAGTATTTTATCTGCATCACCGACCAGCGGGTTGGCTCGTACAACAGGACAAGAGGTTCTATTTTGTTCAGTAGAGCCTGGTGATTGTAATCGCGGACCACACCAACGACCGTTCTCGCAACTGAATCCTCACGGGAGTACAGCAGCGTTCCTACGGCTTCGTGAGGCGAGGAAAAGTGAAGCGCTTTGATAGCGGTTTCATTCAGTACGAGCATGTTTTTGTTCGATTCGCCGTTTGCCTCTTCGAAGAACTTGCCAGCCACGACCGTGAGACTGAGATTCTTCTCGTAGCCTTCATCGACGAAATAGTAATCTCCATTAGTCCAGTCTTTGTCACTCATGTTCCTTTTAAAACCGTCTCCAAAAGTAGTTCCGGAAGCCAGGATGTGTGATGCAGCCGACACACTCATGATGTTGTTGTGTTTGAGAAGCTCATTCTTTAACGGGCCGGACTGTGCCTTATTGAGCGACAGGGCGATCTGCTCTTTCATATCGAAGCCCTGGTCTTTGTTGAGGAGGAAGTCGAGCTGCTGATAAAGAACGGTGACCGACAGAATGAAGATAAGAGTGAGCGTGAATTGAGATACCAGTAACGCTTTCCTCAAGCCCATCTTCGAAAACAGCTTCATGTTCGTGAGACTCTTCAATACCTTGACCGGTTCGAATTTTGAAAGTACCAATGCCGGGAATGCGCCGGCGAGCAGTCCGACAAATACAGCAAAGACTGTAAACACCGCATAGACCTGGATATTAGAAGCGAGATCCCATCGGAAGATCCGCGCAAACGTGAGCTGAAGGATCAGCGGTTTTAAAAACATCAGCAGAACGAGTGAGATCGCAAGTGCACAAAGAGACACCACGACGGCTTCGGAGATGAACTGCGAGAATATCTGCATCCTGGAGGCGCCGTTTACCTTACGCACCCCGATCTCCCGTGCACGGGTGAGCGAGCGCGCGATCGAAAGATTAGTGAAATTGAAACAGGAAGTGACCATGATGATCGCAGCAAGTCCTGAGAGAACGTACACGAGGATCCACGGCAGCGACGGTCCGATCGGATTGTTTACCAACGGACCGGGTGTCATTTCTGTGAGGCTCTGCATTTGCATGCGCATCCCTGGAAACTCATCGTTGATAAGAGGCGCGACACGTTCGTCATAAACTTTGTCGAGGTACACCTGGATATCTTTTATTTCAACGCCGTCTTTGATCTCGATGTAGGTCCATGTGCTCCAGAAATCCTTCCAGCTCTCATCGCGTGCATCCACTTTGCCTTGTGCGTCGAGACTCATGAGTGAGCTCATGCTGGCGAGTGCTTCGAAGGCAATGTGTGTTTTGTTTTCTGTCTTCTTGAGAACACCTGTTACCGTGTACAATCCAAGGTCTCCGACTTTCACGGTCTTGCCGAGGGGATTTTCGTCGCTGAATAATTTGTCGGCAGCTTCGCGGGTAAGGACGACCGTGTAAGGATCGTTCAAAGCGGTGCTGGCATCGCCATATTGAAGATCGTATTGAAACATTTGGAGTGCACCCGGATCGGCGAAGTAGCCCGCAAGTGGAACATTGACGTCGTTATCTTCAAATTCCATCCAGCCATTGCCGAATCCCCTTTTGAAGCGTATTACATGATCGATACCCGAGTATTTTTCCAATTCAGCCTTCAGCGGCATTGGCGTCGTTGAATTGAGAAGCCCTTGCTCCATGTTTTTGGCCCGAAGCGAGTTCACACGGAAAATGAGATCCTTCTTCGTGTTGTATTGGTCGTACTGCAGCTGATCCGCAACCAGCATGATGATGCCCATGCATATCGACATCGCCATAGCAAGGCCGAAGATGTTGATTGCCGAAAAGAACCTGTGGCGAAGCAGGGTACGAATCGCCGTTTTAAAATAGTTGCGGATCATGCAGCGGTTATTTGTTCTTATTCTGAACGATGAAGTAATACGCCAGGAACCCCATCGAGATAAACACAGCCAGCAAACCATAAGGGAGGGGAGAATCCGGGCGAACATCCACGAACTCGATCGTCACCAGCGCAAGTCCCCCCGCAAGGACGATGAGACCCCATTTTAAAGAACTGTATTTTCCGTCGACGCTCAACTGGTTTTTGAAAATTGCCTGCGTGTCTTCGTTCACGAATCCTTTGTCGATCATCTTTTTCTTGAGGATATAATCGGTCATAACCTTCGTAAACAGGTAAAGCGATGCGCCCATTGTCCCAATGATGGAGATTGGCTGAAGTACATCTTTTAATTGGTCGTCCATTTTCTTTTGTGTTTTGGATTTGCACGTGAGACACGGGCTGCAAAGGCGATGTTGCAGTGTTTTTAAATTAATTTGAGCTGCAACAATATGATTCCCGCTTGTGTCTAACGACGAAATGGTTGACGACAGGGCCCTCGTTTCCCGTGTTTTAAGCGGGGATATGCAGGCTTTTCGTACTCTCATCAAGAAGCATGAGAGGCTCGTCGTGCACATGGTGGGAAGGCTTGTGAAACATGACGAGGACCGGGAAGAGCTCTGCCAGGACGTGTTTATGAAGGTGTACGAGAAGCTGGGTGATTTCAACTTCCAGTCGCAGCTCAGCACCTGGATCGCGACGATCGCTTACAGGCAGGCGATCAACCATGTGCGTAAGAAGAAAATGCAGGTGGCCGACCTGCCAGATCACGACAGCGCCCTGGCTGCCTTTGTTTCGCCGGACCGTGCCGACGAGCTTGCAGAACAGGATATTGAAGCATACCTGTTGAAAATGATGGACATGCTCCCGGTGCAATACAAAGCCGTTCTTACGTTGTATCACCTGGAACAAAAGAATTACGCGGAGATAGGCGAAATCACCAAAATGCCGGAAGGAACTGTTAAAAATTACCTGTTTCGTGCCCGGCAACTATTGAAAGACAAAGCAACGAAGTATCTTGGTAAGGAAGAATGGATATGAACAACGAGGAGCTACCGAAAGACAAAATTGAACAGGCAGTTTTCGATGCGCTGAAATCAGAGCCGCGCTTCGAGCTGCCCGCTAACTTCGCCGATCGCGTCGTCGCCATGGTAGACGCCAAGGTAAAACAGAAGGAAGCACAAATGGACCGCTGGTGGCTCGCGGCTGGGATCATTTCAATACTGGGTGCATTCATTTACGCATATGCTTCCGTTGAATTCAAACCGGAGGTCGGTGTCTTCACATTCTTCTCTGGTTACGGTGGTCTTGTAATTTTCGGCCTGGTTTTCGTTATTGCACTTCATCTCGTCGACAAGCTTCTCCTCAAGAAATCGCAAGAATCGGGTTGATCGCCATTTCACGTAAACGCGATCTTTGTCCTCATGAAAGACTGGGGACAAATCTGCGATTCATTGAACACACAAGGGTTCGCACGCATCAATAAAGCCATCACCGATACCGAATGCCGTCAACTGATCGACGGATATTTCAACGACAGCCTTTATCGCTCCACCATCGATATGAAACGATATCGTTTCGGTGAAGGGCAATACAGGTATTTCAATTACCCCCTTCCATCACTCATCCAGGAAATACGAACAGAGTATTATGGCCCGCTGGCAAAGCTGGCCAACGAATGGAATGAAAAGTTGTCGATCGACGTAAAGTACCCCGATACGCACGCTGAGTTCATAGAGGTCTGCCACAAGGCCCAGCAGCTTCGCCCGACACCGTTGATACTTCGATACGAAGCCGGTGGACACAACACACTTCACCAGGACCTTTACGGTGACATTTACTTTCCGTTCCAGGTTGTATTTATGCTAACGCAGGCCGGGAAGGATCACGAGGGCGGAGAATTTGTCCTCACCGAACAGGTGCCGCGGGCACAGTCGGTAGCTCGCGTGGTGGCGGCAGACAAAGGCGACGCCGTGATCTTCACGACAAACTTTCGCCCGGTGAATGGCGCGAGAGGCTATTACCGGGCGAAGCTGAAGCATGGGGTAAGTATGGTGTTGTCGGGAAAACGTTACGCGATGGGCGTCATCTTTCACGACGGCAAATGATCATTCGGAGCGGAGTGCTTTTACGGGATTCATCAGCGATGTAACAATCGTCTTGTACGCAACGGATATCCCCGCCACGGCAAACAAGGTTGCGATACAAATGCCGAGTGTGACGAGATCTATATTCTTGTAATACTCCCATATCGCATCCATCATCTTATCTCCCATCAGGAATCCAAGCCCGCCACCGAATAACGACGCAACGAGAAGGATGATGATAAACTCCGTGTTGATCACCCTCGCGATATTCGCAGCCGAGGCGCCAAGTATTTTCCTAACGCCGATCTCCTTCGTACGCTTGAGAATATTCAGAGACAAAAGGGCAAACAGGCCCGTCGCCGACAACACTGCCGCAACAATTCCCAGGAATCCGAAGATGCTCACGGAGTTCTTGTTGATCATTGCTGTTGTACGAAGATTGCCGTCGACGTAATTCCCGCTGTATAATGTATTGGGAGATATCTCCTGCCACTGTTCTTTCATGAAATCATTCACCGTGAATAGCTTCCCGGCGCCGGCGCTCACCACCATCTGCGTATACTTCTCCGGTCCGACATAGCGAAGCATTACGGGCTCTACCGGTTTCCAGAATCCCGCAGTCAGTATGTTCTTCGTGACACCTACAATGAACAACTGCACACTGTCCGACAGCAGCAGCCGTTTGCCCACGGCGCTTCCTTCGATATGCATCTGTTTCACAAACTCTTCCGATACGAGAACGGACTCTTTCTTATCGGTCTCCGAATCTTTTTCGAAGCCGCGTCCTTCGATGACCGCAATACCCATCGCCTTAAGATAGTCGTCGCCTATGTCGACTGTTTCTGCCGATAGCCCGGTGGTGCCGGATTTCAGCGCAGCCTTGTAGAAACGGTCAGATACGTGATCCTTCGATCCGGCGATAGCCAGGATGTCGTTGTTTCTTTCTAAAAGACTTTTATATGCTTCGAACTCCTGCTGATTGGCGATACCGACGGTGATCACACCATCTTTCGCGTACCCGATGTCGTAGTCGCGCTGGTATGAAGCGTTGCGGATGAAGGCAACACCACAGATCATACAAAGCAATGATATAGAGAACTGGAACGTCAGCAATGTTCGCGTGAACCAGCTCGTTCCTCCGAATTTCATTTTACCCTTCAGGATCGCCACGGGCTTGAATGAGGTGATGTAAAATGCCGGGTACATTCCAGCAAGGATTGCCGTGAACAACAACAGGATCGCGAGAAAGACAAAGAACATAATGTTTTGTGTATAGCTCAGCGTTAGCTTGATACCAGGCCACAGACTGTTGTATGCGGGCACGAGGATCTCGGCGATCATCACTCCTGCAACCAGTGCTATGAAGCAAAGCACCACGCTCTCACCCAGGAACTGCAGGATAAGCTGGACACGTACGCCACCCATCGTTTTGCGAATGCCGATCTCTTTCAACCTCCTGCCGGCCATTGCCACGGAGATGTTCGTGAAATTGAAACATGCCAGCAACAACAGGAAGATTGCCATCACACCGGGTCCGATCACGGCAGAAGGTGGAAAGCCCCAACGCATCTGTTCGCCCGACAGCCAGGTCTCCCCGTGAAAGCTCGAAGCCAGCGTCGCGAAATTCTGAAGGTAGTAGTCGGTCAGCTTGAAGTCGGGCAGCGCTTTGTTCTGTGGATCTATAAATGATTGCAGCTGGGTTGTGATGGACGGTATCCTCGATGGATCGGTGATCTGAAGGAATAATGTGCTCGAACTCTTCCAGTCTGTCATTGCCGTTGTTGACTCCCAGGGAATGATTGCGTCGAAGGCAAAGCTCGAATTGAGTGGTTGGACTTCAAAGACACCACCGACGTTGAATTCCTTCAACTGTCCGTTAATGATTTGAGTAACCTGTTTACCGGTAGCCTGTGTCGTGTTGAAATATTTCAGCGCCAGGTTGCCGCTGATGAAGATCTGGCTCTTGTCGTTGAATGCGGTGAAGGTTCCGTCGAGAAGCGTGAATGTAAACAGGTTGAAGAAGTCTTCATCCGCGTAAGCAACCGGGGTATTGAAAACCTCGTCGCCGACCCGCATATCGGTAGTGGCTGCCGTGTAACGCACGACCTTATCTACGTCACCGAAGTTTTCTTTTACGATCGAACCCAACGGTGTGGGGACCATCGCATGACGATTTTGTTTGCCCTTGTCTTCGTAATGCGCCTGTACCCGGTAGATGTCCGCTGACTTCAGATGGTTCCTGTCGAAGTTCATACTGAAATCCCAGTTGAGCCATGCCGTGATACAACAGGCGATCGCGATTCCCATGCCCAGCATGTTGAAGATGACAAAGGCTTTGTTCTGAAAGAGCGTGCGGAACGTGATGAGCAGGTAGTTTTTGAGCATGGGCCGGGTCTGTTTTGACCTTAGACTCCAAAAACTGTTTGGAGGTTACGTTACCTTTTTTGGTTTTCACGGTATCCCATAAAACTAAACAGGCACGAATGCCATCTGAGAAATATAAAAGCAACATGTTCAAAGCTATTTAACGGTCGCCTGGAGAATTCTCCTGAGAAACAAGGTATACTCGTTTGTCAATATCGGTGGCCTGGCTTTGGGCATGATGGGACTGGAAAACGAACTGAGGTAACGACACCGAACATGTCACCTAAATGATGTCATTCCACCCATAAACAATCCCTCCTCTCATAAGAGTTTTTTCCCTTAATTGCGCCTCTCCATCTTCAAATACTATACCTATGAAAAGGCTCACACTTCTATTAGCTTTTTCGCTGTGCGCAACCTTCTTGTTAGCCCAGGAAAAAGAGGAAAAGAAAGACTCCGTTGAAAAAGAAGACAAAAAGAAAAAAGACCTTCCGCTGAAGGTAGGCCGCCGTGTGCCTATCAAGGCCAACGAAGGCACATGGATGTCGCTGGACGTAAGTCCCGATGGTAAAACGATCGCGTTCGACTTCCTCGGAGACATCTACACAATGCCTGTTACCGGCGGCAAGGCCACCCAGTTCACCAAAGGCATGGCCTTCGACTCTCACCCCAAGTTTAGTCCCGACGGAAAAAAGATACTGATGGTCTCCGACAGGAGTGGTGGGGAAAACATCTGGTGGTTCACTGTCGATAGAACCGACTCACTGCAAGTGACGAAAGGCAACACCGACCACTATCAGTCGGCAGAATGGACTCCCGATGGAAATTTCGTGATAGGATCGCGCGGCACCCGCATGCTTAAGCTTTGGATGTTCCACAAAGACGGTGGTTCAGGCGCACAGCTGATCTCGAAACCCGATAATCTTAAAACTGTCGAACCGTCGTTCGGTCCCGACAGCCGCTACATCTGGTTCTCACAACGCACGGGCGCATGGAACTACAACGCACAGCTTCCGCAATATCAACTTGCCATTTATGACCGCGAGACCGGCGAAGTGGAAAGAAGAACCGACAAGTATGGCTCTGCTTTCGCACCGACACTCTCCCCCGACGGCAAATGGCTGGTGTACGGGTCGAGGTTCAACGACCAGACCGGCCTCATTCTCCGCGACCTGAAGAATGGTGATGAGCGCTGGATCGCTTACCCGGTGCAACGCGACGAACAGGAATCTATCGCACCGATGGGCGTATTGCCCGCGATGTCGTTTACTCCCGATAGCAAAGATCTTGTCGCGTCGTATGGCGGAAAGTTTTATCGCATGCCGGTAGCCGGCGGTAATGCTGTCAACATTCCTTTTGAGATCGATAGCGAGCTGCTTCTCGGACCGCGCGTAGATTTCAAGTATCCGATCAAAGACGACAAGGATATGACCGTCACTCAGATCCGTGACATTTCAGTGTCACCAACGGGAACACAACTGGCGTTTACAGCGCTGAATAAATTGTATGTGATGGATCTTCCGAAGGGCACACCGAAAAGGATCACCACCGTGAATCATACCGAAGCGATGCCTGCCTGGAGCCCCGATGGATCGCAACTGGCCTGGGTGACATGGGAAGGAACCTCCGGCGGTAATCTTTACAAACTAGATCTTAAAGTAAAAGGATCGAAGCCGCGGAAGCTTACGACTGAACCCTATGCTTACACCGAACCGGTGTGGTCGAACAACAAACGTATCGTCATGATCCGTACACGCGGACAACACTTCAAAGATCAAGACGGCCCGACGGGTTTCAATGCCGAGAACGAGATCGTATGGATCAGCGATGATGGAGGAACTACTAATTTCATTGCACGTTCTGCCGGAAGGTCTGCACCTCATTTTACCGAAAATCCCGACAGGATCTATTTCTTCAGCAACCAGAAAGGCCTGGTATCGATCCGTTGGGATGGTACCGACGAGAAGGTCCATTTGAAAGTCACAGGTATTACCACCTACGGCAGCACGCTCGACGAAACCCTGCATTGCATGATGGTGGAGACGGCAACGGAACCTCAGCGAGAGCCTTCCAATGCCGATGTGATCAGGATGGCTCCGAAAGGCGACCAGGCGCTGGCACAGATCAACAATGAGATCTATGTGCTGACTGTTCCGAAGACAGGCGGTGAGCCCCCGAAGATATCTGTTGCCGATCCCGAGAAGTCATCATTCCCGGCAAAGAAGCTTACGAAGCTCGGCGGTGAGTTCCCCGGATGGAGCGCCAACGCGAAGCACGTTTACTTCTCGCTGGGCAACGCGTTCTTCGCATACAACCTCGACTCAGCGAAATTGAAGGATGACGAGATCAGGAAACAGAAAGCTCTCGAAGAAAAAGCGAAGCCTGCATCGACCGAGGCAAAGAAGGATGACGATAAAAAAGACGACAAGAAGGACGAAAAGAAACCCAAAGAGTATAAGCCCGCAGAACTGCGTGTGAAAGTAACCGTGCAGAAAGACCTGGCGCAAGGCAAGATCCTGTTGCAGAATGCACGAATCGTTACGATGAAAGGAAACGAAGTGATCGAACGTGGCGATATCCTTATCGAAAATTCGAGGATCAAGCAGGTTGGCGCCGCAGGAAGTATTTCAACGGACGCCTCCGTGCAGAAGATGGATCTCGCAGGCAAGACTGTCGTTCCCGGCTTCGTCGATACTCATGCCCACATGTGGCCTTCGTGGGGATTGCATAAAGCGCAGGTGTGGATGTATGCTGCCAATCTCGCTTACGGTGTTACCACCACACGCGATCCGCAGACGGCTACAACCGACGTGCTCACGTACAGCGATATGGTTGAAACCGGCGAGATCATCGGGCCCCGCATATATTCGACCGGTCCCGGCGTTGGATTCTGGGCTTACAATCTGAAAGACTTCGACCAGGCGAAAGATATCCTGAAGCAGTATTCGGAGTACTACAACACCAAGACCATCAAGATGTACCTCACCGGCAAT
This sequence comes from Cyclobacteriaceae bacterium, assembly GCA_035318625.1. GTDB lineage: Bacteria > Bacteroidota > Bacteroidia > Cytophagales > Cyclobacteriaceae > ELB16-189. The sequence continues at coordinate 240,841 of DATHEL010000004.1, read as the reverse complement.
CGTCAGCATCGCCAGTGGATCATCCAGGCCTGCCGTGAGCAAAAACTGATGCCGACAACCGAAGGGGGTCTGGACTTCAAGCTGAACATGACCAACCTGATCGATGGGTATTCGGGCCACGAACATTCGTTGCCGATCTACCCGCTGTATAAGGACATGGTCACAGCTTTTTCCGAATCGAAGATAACTTATACGCCGACGTTGCTGGTTGCTTATGGCGGCCCTTGGGCCGAGAACTTCTACTATGCTACAGAGAATGTCAACGGCGATCCGAAGCTGAACCATTTCTCATCGAAGGCAGAGCTTGACCAGAAGTCGAGGAGGAGACCGGGATGGTTCATGAACGAAGAGCACGTGTTCACCGATCACGCGAAGTTTGTGAATGACGTTGTGAAAGCCGGTGGTGGCGCGGGCGTGGGCTCACACGGGCAGCTGCAAGGCCTCGGCTATCATTGGGAGCTCTGGAATATCGCCTCGGGAGGCATGAGCACCCACGATGCTCTGAAAGTTGCAACGATACTTGGTGCGACAGCATTGGGTCTCGATGGCGACCTCGGTTCGATCGAAGCCGGTAAGCTTGCCGACCTGGTAATCATGGATAAAAATCCGCTGGAGAATATTCGTAACTCGAATACGATCACGAAGATCATGAAGAACGGAAGGCTGTATGACGGGAATACGCTCGACGAAGTTTATCCGATTCAAAGGAAAGCCCCGTCGTTTGAAACAGAACAGATTTCGCCTGGAGCATCGTTACCGGGAGTTCGGTAGTCTTGGTTCCACGTTCGAGGTTCTGATATTTCCCTGGTCGAGAGATTCATTTGACTGGGGAGATATCAGAACCTCGAACCGCGAACCTTTTATATTTCATCAAGATCCCTATTCATCAATCCGTACCCCGACAGCAAAAACAGAAACCCAAAGATTAAAAGTATCCACGGACTAAAACCAACTATTACCGGCCCGAAAAATCCCAGCAATCCCGAGATCACCCCTGCAGCACCAACGATACTGAGCAACCAGGCCCCGACTTTCATCACATATTCTGATCCCATCATATAATTCAAACGTGTAATAATCAGGCCAAAGTATCCCGCCCGAAGTCGCTGTGAGCGCTTCGGCCAGGGCACCTGCCAGGATGGTCAGTGGTAGATTTTCTACAGACTAATTGGCGGCTGTGAACTTTGAAACGGAGTTTTTCATAGGAGTCACAGTTTGGAGGTAAGAAAATATCGCCTCGAGATCATCTTTCTCCATATTTGCATACATGGTCCAGGGCATGATGGTATTGAATTCTCCCGGCGCTGCATCGGGCAGCACGTAAGATGAGTCGGCGTATATCTTGAATCGCGTTACGAAAAGATCCGTTGTCCACGTACCAATGCCGGTTTCACGGTCGGGGGAGATGTTGGCTGACCGTACAACGGAGCCGTCGGGAAGCTTGAATTCCCTGCCGCCCGCAAATGAAAGCTCGCGGATGATTTGACCTTGCTTATCCTTCGTATGACATTCGACGCAACCGCCGGCGTTCGCGAGGTACGCTCCGTATGCGACCCGGTCAGACTTCGGAGGAATCGGTTGAGGCGTTCCTTTTGTCGGAATAGTATGAAGAATGAAGTTGACGGGAAAGTCGGCTTCGGAGTCGGGCACGGTGTTCTCGATCGGACTGATACTTCGAACGTAAGCTATGATGCTGTAGATGTCTTCTTCTGCCATACGGCCATAGTAGGGATAGGGCATGAGGGGAAACATGGGCCGTCCTTCTTTCGTGACACCTGCGGTGATCACGCGGAACAATTCTCCGTCGGTATAGCGGCTGAGGCCTGCAGGTGTGATGTTCTTGGAAAAGAAAACTCCGGGCATTCCTACAGACTGATCGAAACGGTCTCCGCCTTTCCCTAATGTTCCTTCTTTGAGCGGCCCTGAAAATTTCGAGAAGTCGCGTGTCGAATGACAGTCCATACAAACGGAAACTGAATTTGCCAGGTAACGCCCGCGTTCAACCCTTTCGGGTGTGTAGTCAAGGGTCAGATGTTCAGGCTCGCCGACGTTGGGCAGCGCGGTCTTAACATAGGTCAGCAGGCCGACGACGGCGACGATCAGAAACAGGAGAACGTAGCCGGCATACTTGAGAATTTTTTTCATACCGTAAGGTTTGGGGTGGAGAGAGATTTGGTTTTCGCGGTTTTCCATTCGCCGATCAGGGTGCCGACGATGTCTTTCATAGGGCGTATTGCTGTGACGTATTCGATGGCGGGTCCGGCACACCATACGGTTTTATAAGTAGCTTTTAATGCAGCGTCCTCGACGGCCTTCATGCCACGGAACGCGATAAACATCTTTGCATATTTTTTCAGTTGCTTGTTTCGAAGCAACATTCCTTCGAACCATCCTGCCTTTGTGCCGAGCTTCTGCACGTAAGGTGTGTTGATGACGGTGAGATGAGAACCTGAAAGCTTGGTCGTCAGCACGATGTCTTTTTCACCGTAGTCGACCATCGCCTGTTTGTATTCGAGCGAGATGTCTGCTTCTTCGCAGGCGATAAAGATCGTTCCAATGGACGCGCCGGCAGCGCCCCATTCGATCACCTGTGCGAGGTCGTGGCCGCGTGCGATGCCGCCTGCAGAGATGATCGGCAGCCCGCAGTTTTCTTTGAGTATCGTGATGAGCTCTTTCGGTGACGTTGGGCCGCAGTGTCCGCCGGCCCGGTTATTCACGGCTATCAATGCATCGGCGCCGAGCGCTTCCACCTTCTTCGCGTACTTCAGGTCAACCACATCGCAAAAGACCTTTATACCTAACGGTTTGCAACGTTCGATCACTTCAAGAGGGTTGCCCAGAGATGTAATGATGTAAGGAACCCTGACGTCCACTAAGGTATCGAGTTGCTTTTTGTATTTGAGATTGGACTTGTTGACGATGAGATTAACGCCGAAAGATTTTTTCGAAGCCGACTTGATGGTTTCAATGGCGGCGCGAAGATCGGCGTCCGTCCTGTAGTTCAACGCCGGAAATGCACCACTGATACCGCTGTCGAGCGCTGCGATAGTCATCTTCGTATTCGAGATGAGGAACATCGGCGCAGCGATCACCGGGTATTCGATGTCGAGGAGTTGCGTCAGAGAGGCAGGCATAGCTACTTCTAAGGTAACAAAGTGTAAGATATAGCTGTGAAGTATTTTCTACACAGCTGGAATTGTTTCTCCGTGCTGCGGCCGTTTTTCAAGCAATTTTCCTTTGAAAATACCGTTTTTCCGGTGGTATCAAACTTGTGTCAAGAAAAATGGATTTGATTTTCAACCAAAACAATTTTGTTATGAAGGTAGATGAAAAGGTTGATCTGGAGAGAGATAACATGACGGGCGAAAATCACACCGGCAAGTATCCAAACAAGCCGGTGCAATTTCTCACGGCCTCGTCGATCATTGGTGACAAAGTGTACAACCATCTCGACGAGGACCTTGGAGATGTAAAGGAGATCATGCTTGATGTAAGCAATGGTTCGATCGAGTACGTGGTGCTCGAATATGGCGGATTTATCGGAATGGGCAGCAAGCTGTTTGCAATTCCTTTTAAAGCGCTGGAACTCGATACCAAAAGGCATGCTTTCGTCCTCAGACAAAGCAAGGATGTGCTCGAAAAAGCACCCGGCTTCGATAAGGACCACTGGCCCGAAACAAATGCCCACACACTGAGCGACAGTTCTGCGTACTGGGGTGGTTTTATGGGTTCTAATACAGGCGCCGTGCCGTACTAGGACTTCTAGGTAAGCATTAGGTTATAATTGGTTTGTGAGTTAATTAAGGTACCGTTGTTGATGTCTGCTTGTGGTAGGGCAGCGCAATAACGCGTACCTTTCTTTATTATGTACGATGTACAATTTGCGATGTACGATTTTTCCTCCCGGCCACAGATTTGCTCCGAAGCCAAAAATCGTAATTCGTACATCGTAAATCGTACCTGCCTCGAGGTAGAAATAGTGCTTTCATATAAGTACATTTGATACCCCTAGCCCCCGTTGTATGATTTTTTCGAGGTTTTTCAAGATCACGGCTCTCGTGCTTATCGGAGCCGCACCCGCCATCGCCCAGATGGATTCCGTAGCCCTGGCGGACGAATATTATAAACAGGGAATGGAAGTGTTCGGCTTCGCTCATCGCAAACAAGCCGCCGAGCTGTTCATACTCTCGACACAGGTCAATCCCAGAAATTCGAAAGCACAGCTGATGGCCGGACAGTCGATCATGCTGAGTGTTCAGAAAGAGAAATCATTGGACTATTTCCGTCGCGCATGGAAGCTCGATCCTGATGTAGATCCGGATATCCTTTATTTCCTCGGGCAGGCGTATCACTACTCCGAAAAATTCGACAGCGCCATATTGTTCTACGACAGGTATACACGCGTTCTCGCACGATCACTCAACTACGAGAAATCGAAGAAGATCAACGAGGTGAATCGTAAGATATTCGAATGTCGTAATGCAACGGTATACATGGAACACCCTGTCGATGTGACCATCGTCAACCTCGACGCCAAGATAAACTCCGAATTTCCGGACTATGCCCCGACCATCAGTGAAGACGAGTCCGTGATGGTGTTCACCAGCCGCCGCCCCGGCGACAACATCAACGATCGCGTGGCCGTCGATCATGAATACTACGAAGAGATATTAGTCTCGGAGAAAGTGAATGGACTCTGGACTCCCGCAAAGAATCCCGGACCTCCACTCAACACCGGCTACCACAACGCGAGCGTAAACCTTTCGCCCGACGGAACAGAGATCATCATCTACCACGATACCAACGGCGGCGACCTTTTGCTGGCCACGAAAAAATCCGATGGAACCTGGGATAATCCCAAGTCCATGGAAGGGATCAACACCGAGTACCTCGAAAGCTCGGCTACGATCACAGAAGATGATAAGACGATCTTCTTCACCAGCAACCGCCCCGGTGGTTATGGTGGAACCGACATTTATCGCTGCGAACTCGGTAAGGGCGGCCGCTGGGTAAACGTACAGAACCTCGGGCCATTGGTAAACACGGAAATGGATGAAGAGGGCGTGTTCATCTCGGCCAGCGGAGAACACCTGTACTTCAGCTCGAACGGACTTGCAGGAATGGGTGACCTCGATATTTACCGTTCTTCGTTCGACGCTGTGAAGAAACAATGGTCAGAACCGGTAAACCTCGGGTATCCGATCAACTCCGTGGAGAACGACATTTATTTTGTTCTGACCGCCGACGAGAAGTTTGCTTACATCTCGTCGCTTCGCCGCGAAAATCTTGGAGAGCAGGATATTTATAAAGTGGATATGCAGAAGTGGAAGCCGGTTTATTTAGACAGGCCGGAGTATTCTGAAGTGTTTGCAGAGGCCACCGTTTCGCAGAAAGAAGCACCGGCAACAACCTCAGTTATGCCGCCGACAACCTACACCGAGACCCCAACTACCGAGACGAAACCCCCTGCACAGACAATCCCTACACCGTCTTATCGTCCTGCAAAGATCAAGTGGACAGTTACAGATGAAAACAACAAGCCACTTCTGACCGACGTCCGGATAGTAAACACCTCAGATTCTGTTGTCAATTACCACATCGTTATCACTTCGTCTAATTTCCCCGTCAATCCACAGGTAAATACCGGGTACGTCATGAACGTTTATTTTGCTCACGATGGTGTAGATCCAATTTCGTCTGAAGGTATCCGAAACCTCCTTGTAATGATGAAGAACTCACCGACCATGAAAGTAGAGATCAGTGGTCATACAGACTCGCATGGTCCTGATGGATACAATGAAAACCTTAGTCTTCGTCGCGCGCAGGCCGTAAGGAACATACTGATGAAAGGAGGCGCCCCGGCCGATCGTGTAACAGCAGTTGGTTATGGAGAAACCAAACCGATGGAAACGAATGATACGATGGAAGGACGGAGAATGAATCGGAGGATCGAGTTCAGGATACTAGAACCGTAATTTTCTCACGGAACACACGGAAAACACGGAAGCGTTTTCAAATAAGGCCGCGCCATATTGGTAGCACCTGCATTTTCCGTGCTTTCCGTGTTTTCCGTGAGAGCCCTTATCTGTCGTTATTAAGCGAAGCCTTGACCGTTTCGTAGCCTGTATTCGGCGCCAGCGACATATCGCACTGAAGAGACGCGGCTTTGGCGTTGATGTTGGCAACCCTGTTCTCGGGATTGGGGTGTGTACTTAAAAATTCCGGTGGCCTGCCACCCTGTTCTGCCTCCGTAAGCTTAATGAAGAAGAATGCCGCGCCGTTGCAGGCATACTCTGTCTTTGCAAGATACGCGACTGAGTGTTCGTCGGCTTCGGTTTCATATTCGCGACTGAATTTCAAGCCTGCCAGCTGGCCGGCTACCTGTGCGGCAATTTCCGCAAGAGCACTGGGGTCGCGACCCAGAGCGATTGACAACAGGGCCGCGACTCCATACGTTTTCTGAAGATTTCTAACAGTATGACGAAGGTCGGCATGGGCCATTTCGTGGCCCATCACACCGGCAAGGTCATCTGCGTTGTCGAGATATTTGATAAGGCCGGTGTACACATAAATGTATCCACCGGGTGTTGCGAAAGCATTCAAAGTCGAGTCGTCGTCGATCACATTTATTTCCCAGGCAAATTCGTCTTTGTAAGCGATCTCGCCTGAGTTCAGGATACCATCCCGAACGTGAGTAAGAAAATTGTAGACTTCAGGGTATGCTGAAGGAGAGAGGAGCTTCATCGACGGGTCTTTTTCGATCTCCGCCTTCACCTGCGCGCCAAGCTGAACGTCGTTCTCCACCGAGAAGACCACGAAGTTGTCGTTCTTGTCGCACGCAGCAAATACTCCCAGGAAGAGTATCAATATGTATAATCCTCTTTTCATTATGTTAGTGGAGATTTGCGAAAAGCATACCAATCAAAAACATACACTGAACAAAGGAATCGATGATCCCGCGAAGAGCTTTGTTGCTTTGCTGCCACAGTTTGTTGCTGACTTTGTCGGCTCACGCGCAATTTCAGATGGATACGCTGGGCCTTGGATGGTCGAAGACGTCCGTCAATGCCGTGATTTTTCGTAAAAACTCTGTTACCTCATTCAAGGACACTTCATATGTATCGTATTACGATACTACCGGACGCGTTGTGATAGCTTTCAAACGAGGGAAAGAACAACCATGGAGTTCGGCCCGGACCAGCTTTAAAGGCAATGTTGCCGATGCACATAATTCAATTAGTATGATAACCGATGGTGAAGGATACCTTCATCTCGCCTGGGACCATCATAATAATAAACTGAACTACGCTCGCAGCAATGGACATGGCTCGATAGAGATGCGACCCGGGAGAATGACCGGCAAGAACGAAGAGCATGTTACGTATCCGGAGTTTCACCGCATGCCGAACGGTGACCTGATCTTCCTTTACCGCGATGGGGAATCCGGGCGCGGAAACCTGGTGATGAACCGTTATGACATAAAAGAACACCGGTGGCTGCGCGTGCAAGACAACCTGATCGATGGCGAGAACGAAAGGAACGCATACTGGCAGGCTTTCGTGTCGCAAGACGGGACCATACATATCTCCTGGGTGTGGCGCGAAGAACCCGACGTAGCCACTAATCACGATATGTGCTACGCACGTTCGCGGGATGGCGGCGTGACCTGGGAGAAAGCTAACGGAGAAAAATACACTTTACCGGTCCGTGCAGGTAACGCAGAGTATGCACGAATGATCCCGCAACAAAGTGAGCTCATCAACCAGACGTCCATGTCGACTACGGCCGACGGACACCCGGTGATCGCCACTTACTGGCGTACAGCAGATTCAACAGTCCCGCAGTTTTTTATTATCTGGTACGATGGAAAATCCTGGAAACATGAACAAGTCAGCCGGCGAACACAGCCATTTTCATTGAAAGGTGGAGGCACCAAAAAGATCCCGATTTCACGACCGCAGGTTGTGGTATCAGGCAGGGTTAAAAAAATGAAAGTAAGAGTGATCTATCGCGACAACGAACGTGGTCACCTGGTGACAGTCGCCACTCGTAGCGCCAAAGGTTGGACATACGAGGATATGATCCCATGTGATGACTCCGCCTGGGAACCTTCGTATGATCATGAATTATTCAGGAGTACTGGTGAGCTCAGGTTGTTTGTTCAGGATGTGGGACAGGGAGATGGCGAGAAACTCTCAGATAAAAAGCCAACGCCGGTTGTCATTATGACCGTCAAATAAATGTGCGACGTGCTATGTGCGAAGTCGCGCCGATTCATCACTAGGTCCGCGTCAATCATCGCACTCCGATCATCGCACATCGCACATCGCACCTCGCACCTCGCACATCCTTAGTGCGCTTCGAGCCAATTCTTACCAACACCGACTTCCACTTCCATCGGGACTTCGATATTCACCGCATATTTCATGAGCTCCTGCACTTTGGGTTTTACCACCGACTCTTCGTCCCTGTGCAGATCGAAAATAAGCTCATCGTGAACCTGCATGATCATACGACTCTGTAGCTTTTCTTTCTGAAGCCAACGGTGGATGTTCACCATCGCTATCTTGATAATATCGGCGGCGCTGCCCTGTATCGGGGCGTTGATTGCGTTGCGCTCCGCAAAACCACGGGTGGTGATATTCCTCGAGTTGATGTCTCTCAGGTACCGTCGACGCCCGAGGATGGTTTCGACGTACTCCTTCTCACGGGCGAAGTTGATGCTGTCGTCCATGTAGCGTTTGATACCGGAGAATTCCTTGAAGTATGCATCGATGATCTCGGATGCTTCCGTTTTCGATATACGGAGATTCTGGGCGAGTCCGAATGCTGTACTGCCATACAGGATGCCGAAGTTCACTTCCTTCGCTTTCCGTCGCATGTCGGCGGTGACTTTATCGATAGCCACCTTGAAAACTTTTGCGGCGGTTGTGGTGTGGATATCGCGGCGGTTGCGAAATGCCTCGATCATCGTCTGGTCTTTGGAGAACGCAGCAGCGATACGAAGCTCGATCTGCGAATAATCGGCCGACATGAAGAGGAAATCCTTCGAGCGGGGAATGAACGCGCCGCGGATCTGCCTGCCCTTCTCGGTCCGGATGGGTATGTTTTGAAGGTTTGGGTTGTTCGAGCTCAGGCGGCCGGTGGCGGCGCGCGCCTGCTGGTAATCGGTATGCACACGCCCGTCGAGTGGGCTGACCATTGTCGGCAGTGCGTCTACGTATGTGTTGCGGAGCTTTTCGTATTCCCTGTATTCGAGGATCTTCTTCGCGATATCATGATCTTCCGCAAGCTTGAGCAGCACGTCTTCGCCCGTTGCATACTGACCCGTCCTCGTCTTTTTTGTTTTATCGAGCAACTTCATTTTATCGAACAAGACTTCGCCGAGCTGCTTGGGTGAACCAATGTTGAATTCCGTTCCGGCAAGCTTGTAGATCTCGGCCTGAACTTTATCGACGTCTTTCTTCAGCGATTCCGACATCACCTTGAGCGTCTGTTCGTCCAGCTTGACGCCTTCGAATTCCATGTTCGCCAATACAGTCACCAGCGGCATTTCTACATCGCGCATCAGCAAGGAGTGCATTCGCACTTCGAGCTCTTTCGTCAATCGTTGTCTTAGTTGCAAGATCACATCTGCCCGCTCACACGCCAGCTGTACAGGGTCGGTATCTTCCGGCGCGAGCGCGTAGTTCAGGTACAGGCTCGACAGTGTTCCGAGGTTATGCGCCGCCTCGGGTTCGATCAGATAATGTGCGAGCATGGTGTCGAACAGGTATCCTCGCAATTGAAGCCCCAGCTTTTTCAACGACACCTGTACGGCCTTGATGTTGTGTCCGGCCTTGCGGATCTTCTCGTCGGCCAGGAAAGTATCGATACCGCGCAAGTCTTCGGCGGCCTTCACGGGAATGAAGAAGGCTTCTCCGGGGAGCACAGAGATCGTGAAGCCCGAGACTGTGAAATCGAAATGATAAATGTCCTCTGTGACGACTTCAATGGAAAACTCTTTGTTGTCTTTTAATTTTTCGAGGAGGAGCGTACGGTCATCGGCAGACTTGACGACTTTATAGTTGACAGTAGAAGCATCGAACACGCGCTTCTCGGCTTCGACTACATCACCACCTTCTTCTGTCGATCCGCCAAACATTGATAGTTGAGAAGCTTTCGGGTTCACCGCCGCATTTACGGGAGTCCCGGCATTCGCTGGGATGCCGCCTGCCGAACTACCACTACTAAATGCCCTCGCAGCAATACCCTTGAATTCCAGTTCATCGAAAATCGGTTCCAGCTTACTTTTGTCCGGTCCCTGGTAGGTCAACTTCGCCTCGTCGAACTCGACGGGAGAGTTGATGTTGATGGTGGCGAGCTGCTTCGACAGCAATGCCTGTTCTCCGAATTCCACGACGCGCTCTTTAAGCTTGCCCTTTAGCTTATCGAAGTTCTTGACGACCTCTTCTACCGTGCCGAACTGTTTGATGAGTTCTGCTGCGGTCTTTGGCCCAACGCCGGGTATTCCCGGGATGTTGTCCGACGTGTCACCCTGGAGACCGAGGATGTCGATCACCTGCGAGACGTCTTTGATGTCCCACTTTTCACAGACCTCTTTGGGTCCGAGGATATCGACCGAATTGCCCATATATGCGGGCTTGTATAACCAGATGTTCTTCCGGACGATCTGTCCGAAGTCCTTGTCGGGTGTCATCATGTAGACGTCGAAGTCCTGGGCGGCAGCCTTGAGGGCGAGCGTACCGATGATGTCGTCGGCTTCGTAGCCGGATACTTCGAGTATGGGAATGTTGAAGCCCCGTATGATCTCTTTCACGATCGGGATGCCTGTACGGATATCCTCCGGCATCTCCTGGCGGGTGGCCTTGTACTCCTTGAAGATCTCGTCGCGGAATGTTTTCCCGGGGGCGTCGAATGCCACGGCGATGTGTGTTGGTTTTTGCTTGGTGAGGACCTCCAGCAGGGTATTCGAGAAGCCGAATGCCACCGACGTGTTCATCCCCTTCGAGTTGATGCGCGGATTCTTGGTGAATGCAAAATGGGCGCGATAGATCAGCGCGTAGGCATCGAGGAGGAAGAGTTTTTTTGGATCGGCCATCAGAGAGTTTCAAAGAAAGCACAAATGTGGCGAAAAAGTGCAGAGTGGCAATAGTTAAGGAGCCGGTAGCCAGGAGTCAGTAGCCAGGAGGCAGAACCTCACGGGGCTTCGCGCCTGTGGATTAATTGGAATTGTAATAGTTGACGATTTTGATCCAGCTTTCAACGGATTTTTGTTTTAGACGCTCTTTTTTGGCGAATTCTTTCAGGGATTCTGACCCCAACGCTTCATAGATATCATTTGCTGACCTCACTTCGGTAACCTTTCCATCAACGACAATCATGTGACTCACGTCGGTGACGAAATTCTTTTGGATGGTTGCCGAATTGTAAGGCTTCGTTTCCATGATCACCTTCCGGGAATACTTTACCAGCGTAGCCTTGCCTTCGCTTGAGATCACCTCGTAGAATGTATTCTTGGCCGCGGTCGGGACGAATTTTCTTTGTGACGGCGATTCCACCTCGACGGATTTGATCACTATGGGATTTGCCACCATTGCCTGGCCCTCCGCATCGAGAAACAGCAATTCGTTCGTCACGAGATTGAAATTTGTCCTGACACCCTTCAGTGCCTGGCCATTCTTCATGGTTATCGTCGAATTAGTCCAATCCTCAAACAAGTACGGCGTTCCATTCACATCGACGTATTGTTTAGGAAAGAATGGTTGCCCCGCGACATCCCGGAAATTCTCTACGGTAGATTGGGCGTAGGCTATGGATGTTGCGAAGAGGAGGATTAAAAGGGTGTGTTTCATAATTTATTGAAAAAAGTAGTAAGTAGCCAGTAGTAAGTAGCCAGGAGCATTATCTATAAAATGCGCAGGTTGCGCCAGTCTCCTACTACTTACTACTTACTACTGGTTACCACTTACTCTCCATACCCTGGATTCTGCTTCAAATTCTTATTCGCATTGATCTCCCTGATCGGTATCGGGAACACCATTGCATTCGCGTTATAAGCAAACCCATCGGCCGATCCCTTCAATCTCTTCAGGTCGTGGATGGCGGAACCCTCATGAGCTAACTCAAGCTTGCGTTCTTTCAGAATGGCAGCCAGCGTCAACTGTCCGGGCAGGAGATCCAGCAGGTTTACGCGGTCGCGGATCAGGTTGATGTCGTTCAACGGCAGGTCACCGATCACTGTTCCCAGGCGGAAATTGGCCTCAGCCCTGGTCAGGTACATTTCTGCTAAACGGATGCAGGGAAGTACGGTGAACTGGTTTTTCCACTTGCCACTACGAATAGCGCCATTGCCTTCGTAGAACATATCGAGACGTTCGTCACCATTTTCATAAAGGTTCAGGTGTTTATCGGTGATCTCAACGTCGCCATCGCGGCCTCCAAAATCCGGCACAGACCAATACAACTGCATGTTGTTGTTACCATCCTGTGCGTTGGTCTGCATGGCCATGATGTCTTCAGTCGAATTTTCAGAATTGTTGAACGCTTCGGCGAAGGTGGCAGTGAGCTCGTAAATTTCCGATTCGATGACGCGATTGGCAGCATCCCGGGCATTTGCGTAGTCGGCCATTCCAAGATAGACTCTTGAAAGGACGGCAGCGGCGGCATACTTCGCTGCGAATACTCCATTGGTTTCAGGCAACAATGACTCGGCGGTAGTCAGATCACTAATAACCTGCTGATACACCTGGTCGACCGTGGCCCTTGCCACAAGACTTTCCTCTGTGATGTCCTTTGTTGCCTCCAACACCAATGGAACCCCGGGATTAGTACTTGTAGCACCTGCACTGTAAGGCTGTGCAAAGAAACGTACGAGCTCGAAGTAAGCTACACCGCGGATAAACAAAGCTTCGCCTCTAACACGGTCCTGGTCTTCAGCAAGCACGTTGTCGATGGATTCGAGAATGTTGTTACAGATATTGATCGTGTAATACGCACCGGTCCAGTTGTTACGAATGTAAACGTTGTTGGTAAGCATTCTCTTACCAAAAACTTCACGAGGTTGGTTGAATGTTCCCACCCACGAGATCTCGCCATCGGCGGCAAGCAGCTCGGAGTACATGAAGAGATCGCCTCCCCAAAGACTGCCGAAGCTCGGGGATGGCAACAGGTTGGCATTATACCCGGACAATCCGTCGTATGCACCAAGTAACGCTTTCTTGATATTCGCGTCGCTGCTCATAGCAACCGATTCGTCAAGCGCCTGTTGAGGCTTAATGTCAAGTTCACCGGAACATGCGCCTAGTGCTACGGTCAATATTGCTATATATATCTTTTTCATTTCAGCTCTATTTAGAATGATACATTGACACCGAAGATCACCGACTTGATCTGCGGAGCAGAATAGAAATCGCCACCCTGGGAAGTGTTAGGAGTAGTTGTAGTACGATAGTCGGCGTTTACCTCAGGATCCCATCCGGGGTACTTGGTAAAGGTCAACAGGTTTTGGCCTGTAACGTAAACCCTTAAATTGGTGAGGTTCCAGCGGGTGATAAGCGCAGCAGGGAAGTTGTACCCCAGGGATGCCGTCTTCACACGAAGGTACGAGCCATCATAGACATACCGGCTTGATGCCGAAACACCGTTAGGGATCAGACCGCTCCAGTTCCAGCGAGCCTGGGGCACCTGTGTGATGTCGCCGGGCTTTTGCCACCTGTCTAACTGGTCGCGGGTTTGGTTATCAAACCAATCGCCGTTCGCAGACATAAATCCACCACCACCGTTGATGATCTTATTGCCATAAACACCTTGCAACAAGACGCTGACGTCGAAGCTGCCTATCGTGAACGTGTTGTTCAGGCCATAGATGAATTTCGGGTTGGGGTTTCCAACAATGAAATTACCGGCGTCGTTGTAGTTGGTAGTTGTAGTTTCGCCGTCCTCGGTGTAGTACAAAGCATCGCCGTTGGCCGGATCAACACCCGCGTATTTCGGTCCGTAGAACACACCGATGGGTTGTCCCACAACGAGTGAGTTCAAATAACGGCCATCGTTGCCGGGGATCTCTGTGACGTCGCCATCAAGGTTAGTAACCTTATTCATGTTGCGTGAGAAGTTGAACCCGGTGGTCCATTTGAAACTACGGGAATTCACGTTAACCGAGTTGATCACAATTTCGAAGCCTTTGTTCTGCATTGAGCCTACATTGTTCACGCGGTTTGTGAAGCCCGAAACTCCGGGGACCGGGACGTTGTAAAGAAGGTCTGTCGTATTCTTTACATAGTAGTCCAACTCACCTGAAACCCGGTTGTTAAACAATCCATAATCAAGACCAATGTCTACCTGGGTTGCCTGTTCCCATCCGAGTTTCTGGTTGGCAAGCTGTATAGGATTGATGCTTGACACGTTCGCATATTTTCCAGAACCCCAAAGTCCGAGGGCCTGGTTCTCCGGAATCTCTGCGTTACCGACTCGTCCGGCACTAGCCCTTATCTTTAAGAAGCTCACGGTGCTGCTTTCTTTAATGAAAGATTCTTCGGAGATGATCCATCCTGCCGAAATAGCGGGGAAGAAGCCGTAGCGGTTATCTGCGCCAAAACGCGATGACCCATCCACACGTCCGCTCAATGAAAGCAAGTATTTGTCAGCGAACTTGAAATTTACACGTGAAAAGTACGAGAGGAATGAATACTGTTGCTGGAATGACGTACCGCCTGTGATCTCACCGGCGCTGGCTAGCTTCTGTAAGTCGTCGCTGGGGAAATCCTGGCCAAGAACCGAGGTTTGATCGGTAACGGCCTTCTGGAACGACATACCCAACGTAGCATCGATTGTGTTCCTGCTACCGATGATCTTACTATAGTTGAAGAAGTTGTTGGTATTATAATTGAACGTTCTCAACCAATCGGACTGTCCGAAACCATTGGTGGATCTTGACTGAGTGCGTGATCCAAAGAACTGATCGTCGTTTTGTGTAAGCACGTCGTACCCGACTTCAGAACGGAAAGTAAAGCCTTCCGCAAGTTTCAATTGACCATAGAATCCGCCGAGGTTTCTGAAAATCGTGGATTTGTAATGACCATTTTCAAAGTTGATCAGAGGATTGTAGTATGTTGTCACAGGACGATCATACAGTTGTCCGTTCAGATCACGAATTGGAGTGATCGGAGCAAGGGCAACGATTTGCATCGGGGTACCGAAGTCGTTGTCTTGCGTAGTACGTCCCGTTACTGTTCTTGCCATCGACATGTTCATACCGATCTTGAAGATCTTGTTTACTTCCTGGTCGACGTTCACACGCGTTGAGATACGGCCGAACTTGTTGGCGATCAGGATACCATCCTGGTGTGAGGCTTCACCGCTAATGAAGAACTTCGTCTTGTCAGTTCCTCCGGAAGCGGAAAGGTTGACGATCTTCACCATCGGGTTTTTCTGATACGCCTCTTTCTGCCAATCGGTGTTTGTCTGGAGTGTTCTCCAGTCGGAATGCCCTGAATACCTCGTGAAACGGCCTTCCATGATCGACGTGTAGTCGTCGATAGCATCTTGCTCCGTTGCATAACCGTCGGGATTTCCGTTCCTGTTGTAATCGTATATGGCTCCATTGCGTGCAGCTTCCTTGAAGTAAGAGACGTATTCTTCGGCGTTCAGGAAGCCGCGGTCGGCGTTCGTTGGCGAGTTGAAACCATACTGCACGTTGGCGTTGATGCTCGTCTTTCCGGCTTTTCCGCGTTTGGTTGTGATCAACACAACACCATTGGCTGCACGGGATCCGTATATGGCTGCTGCCGATGCATCTTTCAGGATCTCGAACGACTCGATGTCGTTGGAGTTAATCGATGCCAGCGCGCTTCCATTGTTGGAAGTCGTTCCGTTCTGGGCAGAGTTGAGGTTCGATGTGTTGATCGGAATACCATCGATAACATAAAGCGGCTCGTTAGATGCGGTAAGGGAACCGGCGCCACGAATGCGCACCTTGATACCTTCACCGACACGACCGCTTTGACTTTCAACAAACACGCCGGCTGCACGTCCCTGCAATGCCTGTGTGAAGTTGGGTACAGGAATGTTCTTCACGTCATCACCCTTGACGCTGGCGATGTTACCCGTGAGGTCCTGTTTGATCTGCGTACCATAGCCGACAACGATCACTTCGTTGAGTTGCTGAACATCAGCCGCCATGGTCAGATCGATCACGTTGCGCGAACCGACCGTGACTTCCTGCGTCTGGAAGCCGATGAACGAGAAGATCAGCTGCTCTGCCGAAGCCGGAGCGGTGATCCTGTATTCTCCGTTACTGTCTGTAACGGTTCCATTCGTCGTTCCTTTTACCACCACGTTCACGCCTGGCAACGCCGAACCATCGTCGGCGGCGACCACACGGCCGGAGATCGTTTTCTCCTGCGCGAGCGCTGCGGTTAATGATAAAATTGAGACGAAGACAATGAGTAAAATCTTCTTCATAGATCTTTTGGTTTTTTGTTAGATGGACTCATCCCGCGGGCAGAATTGCCCAATGAAGGACTTGATGTAATCTATCTATATGAGGGGGCTATTAAGACACCACGATTACGTGATTTAATTGGGGGTATTCCTCACGTAAAAAGTAGTAGACGTTCGCTATTGAAATCCCGACAAATCTGGGTAAATAGATGAATGTCCGACCCACTATCGATGTTCTACAAATGGGAGAAAGAAACTCCCGGCCAGTTATTATTCCATCAACCTTTTCCCGAGGGAGCGCGCACTTATACCTATGCGCATGCCGGAGAGGAGATCCGGAGACTCGCCGCGGCACTGATAGCGATGAACATGCCGCCGCGAAGCCGTGTATCCATCCTTTCTAAAAACTGCGCTCATTGGATCATGGCCGACTTTGCGATATGGATGGCAGGCCACATTTCCGTGCCGCTATATCCGACGTTATCGGCTCACGCAATCCGTCAGATACTCGAACACAGTGAAGCGAAAGTCGTGTTTGTAGGTAAGCTGGATGATTACGAGCATCAACGCGACGGCATTCCGGCTAACGTCCGGAAAATAAGTTTCCCATTCTATGGTATCAATGAAGGCCTGTCGTGGAACGAGCTGATCGAGAACAACAAGCCCATCGAAACCAATCCAACGTTCGATCGTCATGAGATGGCGACTATTAAGTATACATCGGGCACAACCGGTGTTCCGAAAGGTGTTATGCTCTCGTTTCATTCCATCGATCACGTGCTGCCCCATGCATTTAACATCATGGGCACCGGCAGGAACGACAGGTTTTTCTCTTACCTGCCCCTCTCGCACATAGCGGAGAGAATGCTGGTTGAGCTCGGCGCGATCTACAACGGCGCGACGATCTACTTCTCCGAATCGCTCGAAAAGTTTGCCTCCAACCTGGCCCACGCACAACCGACGGTCTTCCTCGCAGTGCCGCGGATATGGGCGAAGTTTCGCGAGAAGATCCTGGAGAAGCTTCCGCAAAAGAAACTAAACCTGCTGTTGTCGATACCGATCGTCAGCACACTGGTGAAACGAAAGATCAAAACCAATCTCGGTCTTATAAAGTGTAACTGGGCAATCACCGGCGCCTCGCCGATATCCGTAGAGCTACTGGAATGGTATAAAAAACTCGATATCGTCATCAAGGAAGTTTATGGGATGACGGAAAATCTTGCGTGGGCAACCAGCAACATCAGCGACACGAAATTCGGAAGCATCGGAAAACCGTGGACCAACGTGCAGGTGCGGTTAACCCCTGAAGGCGAGCTGCAAACAAAAGGCGATGCAACGATGCTCGGCTATTACAAAATGCCTGACCTGACGAAGGAAACTTTCACCAGCGACGGATTTCTCAAGTCAGGTGACCTCGCCCAGATAGATTCACAAGGATTTTACTTTATCACCGGACGTATCAAGGATCAGTTCAAAACAGACAAAGGCAAATACATCGCGCCGCTTCCGATCGAAATGAAGTTCTCTTCGAATACCGATATCGAGCAGGTGTGCGTTGTGGGCATGGGCGTTCCGCAGCCGATGGTCCTGGTCGTTCTATCGGCAGCCGGAAAGGCGAAGGCGAAGGACGAGGTTATAAAAAGCCTGACCGAAACATTGGAGTCGGTCAACAAAGAGCTTGAGAGTTACGAGAAGCTCCACGCTGCGGTCGTCATGAAGGATGACTGGACGGTTCCGAATGGACTCATCACACCGTCGTTGAAAGTAAAGAGGAATGAAGTGGAGAAAATACATTTGCCGACTTATCCGAGATGGTACAATGTGGGCCAGAAAGTAGTTTTTGAATAATTCTTACAGGTTTCTCTTTTGGCTGATTGGTGATTGTTCAAAGTTCAGATGTCTTTCGGAGTCGAGGCAGATGACATCCATGGAGAGATCGGTTGGTTGCGATCGCGAACATTCTGATTTCTCCATGGTCCGGACCAACGATTAACTATGAGAAGCTTTGAACCTTGAACCTTGAACAGTATACCTTATTCCTTCCACTGCTTTGTAATCACCCTATCATACGTAATAAAATCCGTGTTGATCGGTTCGTAACCATTTTCCCGGAGAAGGAGCGCAACCTGTCCGCGATGATACGTGCCATGATTGACCAGGTGCATCATGATGTGCTCTACATTGTTTTCGTAGTAGTCTCCTACGTAGTTCTTGTATTTCAGAATGCGGTTGAAGTTGTCGGTTGAGTCGATGAACTCCAGCCATTGCACAGAACCGTCGTCCACCATCTGGCGCAGGCGTTCGATAGAATAGGTTTTCCAGAGCTCCACGTCGGGCGCGGGGAGGCCTTTGATGCGGTGAAGCCACAGGAAGTTGGCGGCGAGCTGGTGGCTGAAAATGCTGAGGGTCTTCTCATGGGCGACCTGCTGCTTTTCGATCGCGCCCAGCACGCGCCGGTTGGCCCATTCATTATACCGATAGAGCTTTTGAAAATACTCCTTCATATACATCAGGTTAAAAATGCGCGCCGAAGGTACAATCTTTAGATTATCTTCAAAGAAAATTAACCCCTATGTATAAGTATTCCCTGCTATCGATGTTTATTCTGATCGCGCTAACGGTTGCAGCCCAGGATAAATATCCCACGAAATCCATCGAGCCCTTATACGGCATCTCACTCACCGATGCGGAACGGGATTCGTTGCTTAGTAACCTGACCGGATTCCAGAAGGAGTATGAAGCACTGCATGAATATAAATTGAACAACGCGGTTCCGATGTCACTCGTCTTCGATCCGCTGCCCATGGGTTTCCAGGTGGAAACTACCAGCACGCCGGTGGATTGGGGTTTGCCGAAGGACGTCGCCCTTCCCGCTAACAAAGAAGACCTCGCCTTCTATCCCGTCTATAAGCTGGCGGTACTGTTAAAGAAAAAGAAGATCACGTCCACAGAGCTGACGTCGCTATACATAGCACGGATAAAAAAATATGCCGACACGTTACAGTGTGTGATCGCCATACTCGAAGAAAGAGCGATGCGAGAAGCGAAACAGGCAGACGATGAAATAGCGAAAGGCAAATACCGCGGGCCGCTGCACGGGATACCATACGGAGTAAAAGATCTGCTCGCCGTCGAAGGCACAAAGACTACCTGGGGAGCGGCACCTTTCAAAGACCAGTCGATAGAAACGACAGCCACGGTTGTCAAAAAACTGCAGGACGCCGGCGCGGTCCTCGTGTGCAAGTTTACAATGGGCTCTCTCGCCATGGGCGACATCTGGTACGGCGGCGTTACGAAAAACCCGTGGAACATGAAGCAAGGCTCCAGCGGCTCATCGGCCGGGTCGGCTTCGGGAACAGTGGCGGGCTTGGTCGCTTTTTCGATCGGCACCGAGACTTTGGGTTCTATCGTATCCCCGGCGACGCGCTGTGGCGCTACGGGACTGAGGCCCACCTATGGAAGAGTTAGCCGGACAGGCGCAATGGCGCTTAGCTGGAGCATGGACAAGATCGGGCCGATCTGCCGCTCGGCTATCGATTGTGGAATCGTGCTACAAACAATCATGGGCCCCGATAACATGGACAAGCACGTCCGGCAGGCTTCGTTCAATTACTCGGCAAAGAATGACATCAGGAAACTAAAGGTTGCGTACCTGAAGACTGCCTTCGACGGCACCTATCCTTCGAAGAAACAGGACGAGGAGTCTTTGAAGATCATCCGGTCTCTTGGTATCGAGCCGGTAGCGGTAGAAATGCCGCAAGGCATTCCGGTATCCGCCATCCGTATCATGCTCACAGCCGAGGCCGGCGCAGCATTCGATGAGCTCACCAGGTCCAACATCGACGATCAGCTCACCGACCAGAGAAAGAACGCGTGGCCGAATACTTTCCGGGCCGCAAGATTCATTCCGGCGGTAGAGTATATCAATGCATCGAGAGTGCGTCAGCAATTGATCGAAGAGTATTATGCGAAACTGAAAGATTTCGACGTTATCATATCACCCAGCTTCGCCAACGGACAGTTGTTGACCACCAATCTAACCGGTCATCCGTGCCTGGTGGTGCCGAATGGTTTCAACGAGCAGGGAAGCCCGACCAGTATTTCTTTTTTGGGTAAATTGTATGGCGAGGCGGCGCTGGTTGCGTTTGCGAGAGCATATCAGGATGGGAGTGAGTGGGATGAGAAAACACCGCCTCTTTTTGCGAAGTAGTCTCTAATTGGTCATTGGGTATTGAAAATTGGTTATTGGTCGTTATTCGTTATTCGCTACATGGATAAACTTCTTTACCACCTTCGATTTTCTTTCAGAGTGTTTTTGAAAGACAAGTTCTTTTCGGCGTTGAATATTCTTGGCTTGTCGATGGGGATTGCTGTCGGGATAATTCTTGTTCTCATTCTTAAAAATGATCTGACGTACGATCAGCATTATTCGAAGCACAAGAACATTTATCGGTTAGGATCGCATTATATGATTCCAGACGTGGATATGATGACGGGATTGACTGCACGCGAGCTGGGCCCGGTACTCAAAAACCATTATCCGGAAATTGAACAAATGGTGAGAGTCAGTAAACGGGACCTCGAACACCAGCTGGTCAAAGCGGAAGGAAAAGCTTTCTACGAAGAAAATATTGCGGAGACCGACTCCAGTTACTTCGCCGTGTTCGATCATGAATTTGTCGAAGGGGATGTCAACACATGCCTCGATGATCCCAACAATGTCGTATTGACCAGGTCGACGGCCAGGAAGTATTTCGGTGACGAGAGCGCCGTCGACAGGCTATTGACGATCGGCGGTAAAGTGAAAAAGGTAAGTGCGGTAATCGCCGACCATCCGGAGAACACCGACCTGAAATTCGATTTCCTTCTCGCCGGCTTACCCGAGATCCGGCCCACGTGGGAACAAACAGTCGAGAATGGAAAACCGATAACACTGGTGTTTTGGAATCCCGACAGCTACACCTTCCTGATGCTGCCCGATAACTATGATGTCAACAATTTCTATAACAGGTTTCAGCCTATTTTCGATGAGTACTTCGCCGGCCTTGGCGATGGACTGGTGAACACACCTGTATTGCAGGGCCTGGATGAGATCCACTTTTCAGGTTTTAATGGCGAGGCTTCCGGTAATATGACCTATCTGCTTGCCTTGTCGGGTATCGGAGTGCTGATCGTTATCCTGGCCTGTATCAATTATATGAATCTTGCGACAGCGAAAGCCATCAAGCGCTCTACGGAGATCACCATGAAGAGACTTTCGGGCTCCGGACGAGGCACATTGGTCATTTCGCTGATCGGCGAATCGATATTAATGTCGTTGATCTCGTTAGTGGTCGCCATCGGGATTGTTTACATCGTACTCGATCTTACTTCATTCGACACACTTATCGGCAAGCATCTCACGCTCGACCTGTTCAACGAACCGGGGCTGTTGATGGCCTCTCTTGCTCTGGCGATTTCGATCGGTATCCTTTCAGGTATCTATCCCGCATTGTACCTGACCGGTATTCCCCTCATCGCCTCGTTGAAGGGAAGTTTTAAGACCGGCAGAACAGGACTGTTCATGCGGAAGACACTCATTACATTTCAATTCTGTGTTTCAATGTTCGTGGTGCTCGTCACAGTTTTTATGAGCGATCAGCTGGAATTTGCGCGCACGAAAGACCTCGGCTTCGACAGGAACAACCTCCTGGTCGTGCCATTGCAAGACACGGCAACCAGGCGAAAGATCGATGTGATCACCAATGACATGAAGACCGATCCGCGAATCATTTCCGCTTCCGTGGCGGGCCAGATCTTGGGAACGGGCACCGGCGGTGAACAGATGTTCCTCGAGGGAGAAAAAGGAATGGAGCAGAAGGGGGCCCAATCGTTATATATCGGAGATGACTACCTGGAGACCGTCGGACTCAAGCTCCTGGTGGGCAGAGAATTTTATAAAGGCCGCGACGACGACGAGTCTTTCATCGTGAACGAGGCGTTGGTGAAAATGATGGGCTGGGGTGATAAGGCCATCGGCAAAAAGATGAGCTTCTTCATTGGACAGCATCCCGGTACCGTAGTCGGAGTCATCAAGGATTTCAACATGGGTTCATTACACGAGCGGATCGAACCATTGTTTATGATACAGGGACATTGGAGACCGGGTTTTTTACATCTCCGTCTCAGCGGCGACGACATCCCCGGCGTTGTAGAGCACGTAAAACAAAAATGGTCGGCTATCGAACCGGAGCATCCCTTCGAATACTTCTTCGTCGATCAGAAGTACGACGAACAATACAAGGCGGACATCACTCAAAATACCCTGCTCACGGTCCTTTCTTATGTATGCATCACCATCTCATTGCTGGGACTTCTTGGGCTTTCAGCCTTCACGGCCGTTCAGCGCACGAAAGAGATCGGTGTAAGGAAGGTTCTGGGCGCCAGCGTGCCCGGCATCCTTATTCTGCTTTCAAAAGATATCCTCCTGCTCGTGATCTTTGCAGCGGTCCTTGCCATTCCCGTTTCCTGGTTTGTGATCGACACCTGGCTGCAAGGCTTTGCCTACCGTACGCCTTTCAATTATTTGCTTTACGCGACAACATTAACAGGCGCATTGGCCTTTGTTTTATTAATTACAGCGTTCCAGTCCCTTAAAACAGCAACTGCAAACCCCGTAGATTCATTAAAATACGAATGACCCTCAACCCCGCCGCGATTAACGAATAACGAGTAACGAATAACGACTTTGCCGCGAACAACGAACAACAAACAACAAACCCTTAGATTCATTAAAATACGAATGACCCTCAACCCCGCCGCGATTAACGAATAACGAATAACGAGTAACGAAATCACCGTACCCACACCGACAACGCCTCGACCGGCCTCCTTTTATTATCAGGCGGACTGTAAGTAGTATTCCCAACATGAAAGAAGCCCAACAATTTATCCTCAGCCCCGAGATTAAAAAACGGCTTCGCTTCTTCGTAAAAAGTAATTCCGCCCGTGCTCAGGTATGCCCCAAGACCATATGCCGTCGCCGTGAGATACATATTTTCGACAGCGCAGTATATCGCTCCTATCTCTTCAAGCTCCGGAATGCTCTTCTTCTCATCCCTTTTCATCCCGATCGAAATGATGTGTGATGATTGCATGGGCTTCGTCAGCAGTCCTTCATATTTATCCTGTTCGAATTTTCCCTTCGCCGTGGCCACCTCCTTGTAGCAAGCTCCTTGGAATTCGGCGAGTTTTTTCAGCCCATCGCCTGTGAATATCATGAATCTCCACGGTTGGGTCATCTTGTGAGTCGGCGCCCAGGTGGCGTTCTCTAAAATTTGCTGCACAATGGCATCGTCAACCTTTTCTCCGGAGTAGTCCCGTGGAAAGATCGACCGGCGATGCCGAATGAGTTTATTGATGAGATTAACGTCGTACATAGATCAATTTCGTATGAATTTCTTTAAAATTATCGGTTAATTTACCCTCCCAATTTACACCCAATGTACAGACTACTTCTCTTAGTGACCTTAATCGTCACGTCATGCGCGCCGGCTTACATTTCCAACACCAGGAATGTACCCATGTTTGCCGAAGCCAATGAGTTTGCCGGCTCGGTAGCCTTGTCGTCGGGTGTTGATGTTCAGGCGGCTTATTCGCTCACGGATCACATCGCCATTATGGCCAATGCCAATGCCGTCTTCAAGGAATACACGCCGAAAGGAAAGGAATCGTTCAAACGCGACCATTTTTTTGGAGAAGGCGGCCTCGGTTATTTCACCCGGACCAAACAGTATCGCTTCGAGCTGTACGGTGGTTATGGGATGGGACAAGGCAATAGCTACGAATCATTTTTTTTCTTCGGTAAGGAAGAGTTGGTGGCGAAAGGAAAATATTCAAGGATATTTTTTCAGCCTTCGATCGGCACAAACAATAAGAAATTCAACCTCGCATTCACGGCAAGGCTCTCGATGGTCGACTTTTCGGAGTTCACAACAACCGACCCGGCGGCTGTAGCGCCAACATACAAACCTACCGACGGCATTCATACGTTCATCGAGCCATCGCTCACGGCAAGATTTCACCTTGCCGGAAATCTTCGCGGGTTCTTCCAGCTTGGACTTAATCAACCGCTCAACAGCGATGTGTACTTTAGTTTCGTTCCCATCCAGGCAGCGATAGGTATACAGATACATACTGGTCAGCTAAGCACGCGTGTCTATTAAGCCGAAGCTCGGTCTTTTCGACCTCACCATGGTTACGGTGAGTCTTGTTATCGGCATGGGTATTTTCCGTACGCCGGTGGAAGTAGCGAATAAGGCCGGAACGCCAACAGTGCTCTTCGCCGCGTGGATCGTCGGGGCGGTCGTCAGTCTTTTTGGTGCACTTACTTTTGCAGAGATCGGATCGCGGTATCATGTAACAGGAGGCTTCTACAGGATATTCTCGCATTGTTATCACCCCGCCTTCGCATTTATGGTAAACTGGATGACGGTGATCTCCAACGCCGGATCGACAGCCATCGTGGCTATTATCGGTGCAGAGTACATCAACCCGCTCATCCTGCCTAACGTCGACCGTGATCTCGGTATCAAGATCACCACTATTTCGGCGATCGTGATCTTGTATGCGGTAAATATGATCGGCATCAAAATGAGCGCGCGAACTCTGAACGTTCTCATGATCATCAAGATTGCAATGATGGCGCTGCTGATCACGGCCGTGTTCCTTCCCACCGAAGCGCATGAAGTGAAGGTAACGGCCATGCCTTTCGGAGATCAGGTGCACTCATTCTGGCTTTGCTTTCTCCCGGTATTTTTTACCTACGGCGGTTATCAGCAAACAATGAACTTCGGCAGCGATGTTCCCAATGCAACACGGACCATGCCGCGAGCGATCTTTTTTGGCATCGCGATAATATTGGTACTGTACCTTCTCCTCAATTTTTCATACTACCACGTCCTTGGTATGGATGGCATCCAGAACTCTACGGCGCTGGCGTCCGATATGGCTGCTCAGATATTCGGCCCGTATGCTTCGAGAGTGGTCGCCGTGGTGATGTTCCTTTCCGTGATGGCTTACGTCAATGCTTCGATCATGTCGAATCCGCGGGTGTATTACGCCATGGCCGAGGAAAAAGTGCTGCCGTCCGTATTCGCCCGGACTAACCCGAAGACCCAGGTATTGGAATTCTCCACCACGTTTTTCGTGGCGTTCATGGTGATCACATTGTTCCTTACGTCATCATTTTCGAAGGTGCTCAATTATGTTATGTTCTTTGATAGCATTTCACTAATAGCCGCATCTGCAGCGATCTTCGTGTTGAGGTACAGGGCAAAAAAGAATGGGGAGCAGCCGGGAGTCTATAAGATGCCGCTCTATCCCTGGCTGCCGGCCATCTTTGTGATCACGTACACCCTTGTGAACATTAGTATACTCGTGTCGAATCCATTTGCTTCGTTTATAGGCTTTGTGTTGTTCCTTTCCGGTTGGCCGTTGTTTTTGGGGCTAAAAAAGATTATCGCTACCTGATGTGCGATGTACAATTTACGATGTACGATTTATCGGGCAGCGATGTGCGTTGAGGTTCCAAAAAAATCGTAAATCGTCCTTCGTAAATCGTACATTCCTACATGAGTGACTTATCATACATCTTAAATGAGCTTGGCGAAGATCGTGACAACTATTTCAATGCCGTTGCGCCGCCCATTGTACAGACCAGCAATTTCACTTTTAAGTCTGTTGCCGATTTTCGCAAAGGCCTGAGCGACGAGTATAACGCCCTGCTCTACTCTCGCGGCAACAATCCCACCGTCGACATCCTTCGCAAGAAGCTCGCAGCCCTCGATGGCGCCGAAGACGCACTGGTATTTGGAAGTGGCATCGCTTCCATCGCCATTCCATTGATTGCGTTATTGAAATCAGGCGATCATGTCGTCAGCGTCGCAAAGCCGTACAGCTGGACGATAAAGCTCTTCGAAAAAGTTCTCCCCAAATTCGGCATCCATACTACGTTCGTCGACGGTACTGTCACCGCAAATTTCGAAAAGGCGATCACACCCGAAACAAAACTGATCTACCTCGAATCACCCAACACATTCACCTACGAGCTTCAGGACATCGCCGCCGTGACCGCCCTCGCGAAGAAGAAGAGTATCGTCACCATGATCGACAACAGCTATTGCAGCCCGCTCAACCAGCAGCCATATACAATGGGAGTGGACCTCGTCGCGCAATCGGCCACCAAGTTCATTGGCGGTCACAGTGATGTCGTCGCCGGCGTCGTCACCGGATCGAAGGAGATGATCAAAAAGATCTTCGATGGGGAATTTCTCAACATAGGCGGAAACATTTCGCCAATGAATGCCTGGCTGCTGATCCGCGGACTTCGAACGATCCATCTCCGGATGGAACGCGTTTGCAACACAACGAAGAAGGTTGTCGATTTTCTGGCAAACCGGCCCGAAGTCGAACGGGTGCTGTTTCCATTCCATCCTTCGTTCCCTCAGTATGAGCTCGCAAAGAAACAGATGAAAGATGCCGGGGGATTGTTCAGCGCGGTGCTCAAAGCGAAGTCGGTCAACGAGATCGAAGCGTTCTGCAATTCATTGAAACGGTTCTTCATGGCCGTAAGCTGGGGAGGACACGAATCGTTGGTGATACCGTCTGTGGTTTCTATCAAGCCCGAAGACTTCAATCTTTCCGATCCGAATCACCGGCTCATTAGATTTTATGTGGGCCTCGAAGATGCAGATTACCTTATCTCGGATCTCAAGCAAGCACTCGGTCAGCTTGGCCGGTAGTACTCGGCAATTTCTCTCAGTCCGTCCAGTGTCAGATTTGGCTCGATACTGTGGAAGAATCCTTTCAATGATGTGATCACAAAAGACAATCCGCCTGTGGCGATCGCCGGACAGTCGTCGTTCAGCTCTTTGCGAATGGCGCCGATCATGCTCCGCACCAGTCCGTCGTAACCGATCACCAGTCCCGATTGAATGGCAGTGATCGTGCTCTTCCCCAAGGCCGATACCGGCATTTCCAGGGGGACGTCGAACAGCCTGGCTGTGTTTTGTGATAACGCTTTGATGGCGGTGCGAAGACCGGGTACGATCGAGACACCGAGTATCTTTCCGCTAGCTGAAACCGTCGTGAATGTTAAAGCCGTGCCGAAATCCGCTACGATGCAGCTGCCTTTCACCTTCATATACGCACCCATGGCATTGGCCACCAGGTCGGAGCCGATCTCGTACGGGTTAAGCACCTCGATGGGAAGTTTTTCGTAGACGGTAGGCCCAAGCAGTAGCGGCTCTTTTTCAAACAAGTTCCGGATAACTTTCTGAATCTTTTCGGTCAGGCCGGGCACGACGCTGCTGAGCACGAGCGTGTTTACAGCGGAGACTTCGATGCCGGCTTCGAAGAAATAGTCCCTGATCTTTACTCCATAGAACAGCTCGGGTTGATGTGTGCGGGACGGAATGCGCCACGTGTGTTTCCACTGCGAGCCGTCCCAAAGGCCCATCGTGATGTCGCTGTTGCCAATATCGAATGCAAGTATCATCAGGGGTAATTATGGCGCTAAAAATAGATATTATATCATTGCTGACATAAGGTTGTCACATCGGCTTTTAGATTTGTTGTAACATGTCTTTCAGCAAATTCAATACGGTAGAAGAAATGATCATGAGCCTGCCTCGTGCCGAACAGGTCATTGTGAAGAAATTGCGCTCGCTGATCACAGAGTGTCTTCCGCAGGCTACTGAAAAATCATATTATGGAATGGGAGTTCCCTTCTACACGCATCACCGCCTGATCTGTTTCATCTGGCCCCCGTCGGTCTATTGGGGTTCTACTCCTCCGCCGGCGGGAAAAGGGCGAAAGAGCATATCGCTCGGCTTTAACCAGGGCAACCGGATGTCGAATGAGGATGGCGCTTTGCTCTCGGAAGGGCGAAAGCAAGTCTATGTGCTGTATATAGAATCGATAAAAGACCTGGATGAGAACCAGGTGAGAGCTTTGTTATTCGAAGCAGGTATGATCGATGAAGATTTCGGCAGGAAGAAGAAGCAAAAAAAGCGTCCGGCTTCGCCCGCCACCCGGCGAGTCCGAAAGACCGGACGCTGAACCAAACCTGAACCTTACACTCCTTTATTTTTGCTCTTATTTTCTTTGTGCATCTCCTTGTGTTCCTTCTGCTTGTCTTTATGTTCCCTCAGTTTCTCTTTATCTTCTTTCCTTAACTCTTTCTTAGCCTTCCTGTCACCTTTGCCAGGATCAAGGATCTCCGCACGCAATGTTGTCACAGTTAAAGCCGCCACTATTATTCCGATCATCAACACGAGTTTTTTCATTTTCCTGTGAGTTTGATATGGATACCCGGCCTCATTAAAAAGGTTACTAAAAATTCTTACCTTCTCTCTCCTAATACCTCCTAATCCACTTCCGATGAAGAAAACACTCGCCTTCGCGTTATTCCTGGCCGTCACCGCGTCCTTCGCGCAGACCACCTGGACCCCCGAAACCATGATCAAATTCAAGCGGGTGGCGGGAACAGACATCTCCCCCGACGGTAAACTGGTAGCCTATACCATCGCTCCACCGGTCATGGATGGGGACAACTCCGAGTTCCGCGCACAGGTCTGGGTAGCCTCGACCGACGGCAAGTCCAACGTGCAATTCACCCATAGCGACAGAGCATGTACGAACCCGAAATTTTCACCCGACGGGAAAATGCTGGCATTTACTTCTTCCAGGGGAAGCGATGGGAAAGCTCAAGTGTGGATCATGCAGTTAGCAGGCGGTGAAGCGAAGGTCGTCAGCAAATCGAAGAGCGGCGTTCAACAATACGACTGGAGCCCCGACAGCAAACGCATCGCTTATACTTCTATCGATGCAAACTCAGACGACGAAGACAAGATGCGCAAAGAAAAAAGAGACTGGAATGTTATCGACAAGTGGAAGTATGCCCACCTGTATGTCGTCAATGTACAGCCCAATGAAAAAGGCGAGCACGCGATGAAGCGCCTCACCAAAGGTGAGTTCCAGGTAAACAACTTCGATTGGTCGAAAGACGGAAAGACCATTGCATTCACATACCAACGTACACCCGAAGCAGATGAATGGCCCACATCGGATATTTCCACGATCCCTTCCGACAGCGGAGCCGTGAATAAACTCGTTACCGGGAAAGGACTCGATTCAGGCCCCGTATATTCACCGGATGGTCAGTGGATCGCCTTCGTTTCCGATGGAGGCGACTCGCATTGGGCCGGCATCCAGGATGTTTATGTGACGCCGGCAGCCGGAGGCAACGCAAAGAAACTTTCGGATACCGGTGACCGGCAGGCGCAGTTGCTCGATTGGTCACCCGACGGCAAAGAGATCCTCTATTCTGAAACCGATCACACATCGAATCGTGTATTCGCATTGCCGGTAAGCGGAGGTAAGCCCAGAGTTATCACCGGGGGCGCAGGCACTTTCGGTGGCGCTTCATTCAGCGCTGATGGAAAGACTATCGCATTCATTCATCAGACAACCGAAAATTCTCCGGAAGTATTCTCGACACTCGTTGCGAAATGGGACCCCAAAAAGCTTTCCGATGCCAACAAGGATTTCCCAAAGATAGCGATGGGAAAAACAGAGGTGATCACCTGGAAATCGAAAGACGGCAAACAGATCGAAGGACTTCTGACCTATCCGGTGAATTACAAATCAGGAAGAAAATACCCTTTGATCCTGAACATTCACGGCGGGCCTGCCGGCGTTTTTGTTCAGAACTATACTGCCGCCGGATCGGTGTATCCGCTGCAGACTTTCGCACAACAGGGATATGCCGTGCTTCGCCCGAATCCTCGCGGCAGCAGCGGCTACGGAAAAGAATTTCGTTATGGTAACGTGAACGACTGGGGCTTCGGCGACTACGACGACGATCAGACCGGCGTCGACAAAGTGATTGAAATGGGAGTCGCCCATCCCGACAGTCTGGTAATCTGCGGATGGAGCTACGGTGGTTACATGACATCATTCACCGTTACGAAGACGGATCGTTTTAAGGCGGCAAGCCTCGGCGCACCCTTAACAAATCTCATGACCTTTAATGGAACTGCAGACATACCCGGATTCCTCCCCAGTTATTTCGAAGGACAGTATTGGGAGAGGATGGAGATATATCAAAAACATTCGGCTATGTTCAACATCAAGAATGTCAAAACTCCTTCACAGGTCATTCACGGTGAACGCGACATCCGAGTGCCTCCTTCACAAGGGTTTGAATATTATTCTGCCATGAAGCGACTTGGTGTTCCCAGCGAGATGATTACCTATCCGAGGACCCCGCACGGTCCGCAAGAACCCAAGTTCATCCAGGACATCGGCGAACGTGTCGTGGGTTGGTTTAACAAATATTTGGGCAAAAAGACGACAGCGACGGCGGCATCTTACTAGAAAGAGTGTAGTTCATCTACTAAATTTATTGTTGATCTACAACATGTATCCCGTTTCGTTGTAGATAACGTAATTAAGACCATGAAAATACTCGCCTTACTCGTCTCATTGCTGGCTTCGTTCGTCTGTTACTCACAGGACGCACCAATCCTGGTATCAGTTCAATGGCTCAATGAACACAAAGCCGATCCGAAACTCGTCCTGTTGCAAGTCGGATATCTTCAATTCGATTACGATAAGGAGCACATTGCCGGTGCACAGTTCCTTTGGCCCGGCTGGCTCGCTCCAGATTCGCCAAGCGGCGCGTACAACATGCCCGATGCAAAAACAGCAACCACGTTGCTTCAGGGTTTCGGGATCTCCAACGACTCGCGTGTGGTCGTGGTCCATATCAGAAATGAAGTAAGTCCTGCGGCGCGTATGTTCCTTACTTTAGAAAATCTCGGACTAAAGGGGAAAGTATCCTTCCTCAACGGTGGCCTCGAAGCATGGAAGAAGGAGGGACACCCTGTCACCAAAGAGCTTTCCGTGGCTAAGAAGGGCAACGTCACTGCTAAGCCCGGTGGCCTGCTCGTTGATAAGGACTATGTTCTCAAGACCCTCGGCAATTCCGATAAGGGGGTGGTCGTCGATGCCCGTGCGACAATATACTATGACGGCGAACCGACGGGCAATCCCCGCGACGGCCATATCAAAGGAGCGAAGAACATCCCTTACCAGGGCATGCTCGACGAAAAGAATAACTACATGTTCAAACCCGCCGATCAGCTTTCCGGTTACTTTACGCCGGTGCTACCCGACAAAAGCAAAGAGGTTGTTACCTATTGCTTCATCGGGCAGACTGCCAGTGTGATCTATATGACCGGCCGTATTCTCGGCTACGAGATGAAACTATACGACGGGTCGATGCAAGAGTGGAGCAGGATAGAGGAACTTCCGATGGAGACAACGAAGAAGTAATTTCTCACGGGACCCACGGAAAAACACGGAAGCATTATAAATATGGCTCTGCGGCAAATTGAAAGCGCGTGTATTTTCCGTGCTTTCTGTGAGAGCCTGCATTTTAAAACTCCACTCTATAGCTCAACACCGGCAAGAACGGCATCTGGTACCACCGCTTCACCTCGCCACTGGGCGCATCAAAATACATTCCTCCGAGGTTTTTGTGATTGGAAGCATTCTGTATATCCAATGATAACGTTGTGGTCGAACGTGTACGATTTCGTTTCAGGCTAAGGCGAAGGTCGGTCCGGAAGTAATCATTCATTTGCTTCGTGTACGCCAGCGATTCTATAAATTCTGTTCGCCCTTCGAGTCTTGATTTTTCGAAGTCGATCGGCGTCATCCAGAAACCTCCCGCGTAAAGAGCCCGCACGTTCACGCCAAACGTCCTGTTTTTCCTCATCGTGAAATCTTTCCCGGCGGTAAAGCTCACAGCGCGCTTGCTGTTAAATCTGGTGTTTCTCCAGACGTCATCGAGTGCTCTGTATTCGGAGCTATACAACGAGGTCGAGAGCAGGAAGTACAGGTTGTTGTGCATGAACTGCTCAAGTGTGAACTCCACCCCATAGTTCCGGCCACGTCCCTTGTTGATGAGCGGGTCGGTGAGATACCCTTCTTCAATCACCAGTGTCGACACCGGGCTTGTCGGATCATTTTTCACCGCGATATTATACAGGTGCTGGTAATAGCCTTCCACCTTTGCGTGCAAGTGCCTCGTCAGCGATCTGTCATAGCCAACCACGAGGTGATGTGCCTTGTTGAACCCGATGTTCTTGTTCGGCTTCAGCCACGTGCCGTCTGTTTGCTCAACCTGCGCTTCGTAAACGCCCACGGGTTGCATCTGGCTGTGCAGGCCGTATCCGAGACTAAGCGATTGCCGATCATTGATCGCGTACTTCAGCGATGTACGGGGTTCCAGCGAAGACGTGCCGTTGCTCGTCATGTAGAGCAGGTGCATACCGTAGTTGAAGGTGAGCTTTTCCGTAACGCGATAATTCCACTGCGAGAATAGCTGTACCGTCGACGCGTCGCTGTTGACGTTGATCGGTTCCTTGATGGTGTTCGTGTCGTCGTCGACGTAACGCTGATGGAGATTGTAGAAATACTGATTTAAATAAATTCCCGAACGCATACTGTGCCGTGCGTCAAACTTGTGATTCAAAACGGAGCTTAGGGTTATTTTTTTGTTGATGAACTTCTGCACGTAGTCGAACTGGGGAACGTAGCTGTCGTCCAGCTTGTCTTCACTGAATCCATGGTTGTTACCGGAGAATACCAGCGCTGACTGCAAATACGTGTTCTGTCCGAGCGTGATCGAGTGTTTCAAGCCCGCAGCGCCCGTGTTTGAAAAATACTGAGAGCTGTAACGGCCCCCTGCATCGGACCATTGAAGGGAATCCTTAACCGCATCCTGATTTTGGTCGCTAAGGCCGCCGAAGCCGAAGAGCGAGAAGTTGCCGGCCCGTTCTGTCGGCAGGAAGAAATTGTACGACAGGTCCTGGAAGTTCGTAACGGCATCGCCAACATTGACACCAAGCTTCGACAGGATCGACAGTGTCGAGTAACGGTAATTGACCAGGTACGAGCCGCGATAGTTCTTCGAGAAAGGGCCCTCAACGGCTACGTCGGTGCCGAGGAAACCGGCCTGGAATGTATACTCTCTCTTCTCGTTATTTCCCCTCCGGAGATTGAGATCGAACACGCCCGCGAGAGCATTTCCGTATTCGGCAGGAAAGGCGCCCGTCATGAAATCGGAATTGCTGAGAAGCTGCGAGCTGAGTATGGAGATACCGCCGCCCGATGTTCCGGCGTTGGCGAAGTGGTTGGGGTTTGGTATGTCTACACCTTCCATTCTCCATAGTAAGCCGTATGGCGAGTTGCCGCGGATTGAGATGGTGTTACCGCCGTCGCCTGCAGTCACCACACCGGCGAATGAAAGCGCAGCGCGGCCGGGATCGTTCACGGCGGCGGCAAACTTCCTGGTTTCTTCCACACTGAAAGTTCTCGCGCTCACGGTAGCCATTTCGTTCAACGGCTTATTTTTTTCGGCGTCGGGTGTCACCACGATCTCTTCCATCAGCACGATGTCTTCTTCCACAGGCACGGTGATAACTACTTCTTTGCCGGAATTCACGGTGATGTTCGGCAGAGTGAGCTCTTTATATCCTATAAATGAAATACGAATGCTGTGCGAGCCTACGGGAACTCTCGACAGCTTGAAGTTGCCATCCGCATCGGTGGTGCTTCCGATCAGCGGCTCTGAGTTGATCAATATAACAGTTGCACCAGGCAGCGGTGTTTTCGAAATTACATCGACCACAGTGCCGCGAATGGTTTGAGTGAGCTGCGCCGTTGCAGCATAAGAGATCAAAACCAGGGTGAGGGTTTGAAAGAGTTTTTTCATTGTCAATTTGCTTTACGCGTGTATGACAATGAAGAATGAGGAGACCCCTATGTACTTAGGAATTAAAAATTAAAAAAAGCGGAGCGCGATCTTACCACCAACCCACATCTTCACGTTCTTATTATTCCCGAAACTATCTTCATAAAAAACCTTCGGTTGGAAATCAGGGAAGAGGTCAGGATCATCAGTGGAAACAATTCTCGTGAAGTATGCATTCAACGTGCCGCCGGCATATAGCGAGAAGCCCTTCGCCAACCGGAAGTCGAACCCAATCTGAAGTTTATTCAAGCTGCTAAGCCCTTCCGTAAAGCGTCCTTTATTTACCTGCTGTGATGTCAGATCGATGTTGAGATTCATCCAGTTGAAGATCTTGCGCGCAGTACCGAGGCCATAACCGAAGCCCCACACTGTCTGGCTGCCGAATGCACTTCCCGGCCGGTAGCTTGCAAAGATGATGTTGTGAAACTGACGGACACCGCTACGGAATGCGAGGTTCGAGTAAAACACTTCGTCTGCCGAAAGCTCGAGCTTGTGATAACCATGTTTTACAATGCTCAGGAATCCGATCGGTACGCCTGTCAGACTATCCGCTACGTTGATGAAACCGATCTGTGTTCCATAGACCTTCTTTCCATAGTTGAAGAATCCCGATATCTGTGTCCCTGCGATTCTACCCTTGCTGTTGATGTTGGTGAACCCCGCAATCTGCGGCCCTTTGAAGTTACCCCGGTGAATGTTCGCGAAGCCGGCCACGCTGACGCCGGCCGAGTTGCCATTGCTGTAGTTCATCATGCCTGCAACCTTCACACCATCGGCGCTCTCGAGATTGATATTTGCCATGCCCGCCGCCTGCACACCCTGGAAGTCGCCGAAGTTGATGTTGGTAAACCCTGTCATCTGGGCCGCCTTCGTCTCGCCGCCGTTGATATTGAAGAATCCCGATGCCTGGGCGCCGATCACATTGCCACCGACGATGTTTCCGAAGCCCGCAATCTGCAGGAAGCTTACGTCCTTCCGGTCGATGTTGAAGAAAAATCCAAGCTCGATTTGTTTTGTTCCCATTGAGTACCCGCCGAAGATGTTGATCGAATAATCGTTGACGACGTTTCCACTCATGCCTCCGTTAGATCCGACAAAAGGCAGTAGTGAGATCTGAATGTCGCGATAGAGTGTGTCGCGGATATTTTTAACATTGGGCGAGTCCGTGTACGGCATAGGAACTTCTTCCTTTTGTAGCTCCTCGTCGGGCATCATCTCCGGGTCGACCGATGCTTCGGTCAGGGAATCGAGCGCCACCGTGTCGGAGACTATCACCGCCGATTGTTCCAATCCAACCGTGTCCATCGGACGTATGGGACGGGTACGCTTCAGGGAAACGTGAAAATATTGGTTACCTGTTTCGCTGATAACGAGCGTTGTGTCAATAAAGTCCCGTTTGCTTACGGAGAGCATGAGATCTTCGTCGGTCTTTTTATCGAGCTTCAATCGGAAGAACCCGAATTCGTCTGTGACCACGGAAGTGATGGATGATTTCTCGTACACGCTGGCGTCGACGATCTTCTCGTTGGTAAACCAATCTTCTACGTAGCCGCTGATGATGATCGAAGTCGAGTTCGTTTTCACCTGCTGCTTCGTCGTCACCCGGTTGAGGATGAGGTGACGTCCCTTCTCTTTGTAAGTCATCGATCCTTTGAAGACTTCATTCAGGATCTCACGAACGGTAGCATTGGTCATGTCGATCGTCACCACGTCATCGTTGCTGACGATCGCCGAATTGTATGAAAATGAAAAGCCTCCGAGTTGACCGATCCGGTTGAGCACCGTGGTCGTTTTCTCGTTTTTGAAAGAGACATCCATGCGCTTGTCGAGTATCGGACCGCTGTTGGACTGCGATCTGGAAACAAAACCGCAAAGTAGGGCCAGGCTGAGGAGTATAATTATTCTCATGGGCATGTCTTTACCGGCAACCGGGACCGTTTAGAATGATCTCGTGCTTATCGTTGCGCTCGACCGTGAGCGAGAAGGATTCGGCGATGATCTCGACCACGTGATCGAGCTCCTCGTTCCGGAAGATCGTCGTCAACTGGCAGTTGGCGATGTCGTTGTTCGCCAACACGATCTTCGAATCGTACACTTCGTTGATCTGATCGATCACGCTCTTGAGATCCGTATTGTGGAAACTGAAAACTTTTGTCTTGTATGCCAGGACGTTCGTATCGGCCTTCGCCAGTTTGGTGAACGACCTTCCGCGCTTGGAATAAAAACCGGTCTCGCCCGCATTGATGGTCATACCGGGATCTTTCAACGTATAGAACTGTACGACACCGGTCTGTACGACTACTTCGATCGTGTCTTTATCGGGATATGACTTGATGTTGAATGATGTCCCAAGATCGCGGATCAGGGTTTCTTCCGTTTCGATCACAAACGGTTTTTCTTCTTCATGTTTTACATCGAAGAAACCTTCGCCCTTGAGCTTCACCTTTCGGATCTTTTTGCGGGGATTGTACTCGAATGTGATAGATGACTTTTTATTGAGGAAAGCTGTGCTGCCATCGGGCAATGTGTCTTGGACAACGTGATTGTCGGTAGCGAGCGCCATCGTTTGGGTCGGTCGATTGAACCAGCGCCAGGCGAATATGCCGGCAGTGATGATCAGGACGATACCTGCTGCGATACGAAGGGAGGTCCAGTTAGACCTTCCGGGCTGTGGCATCACAACCGGTTTAGCTCCATTTTGTTTCGAGAGCTTGTCTTTCACTTTCCTCCATGCGGCGTCGGTATCGAAATCGATCTTCACGCGGCTCCCGGCGGCCTTCGAGAAGATGAGCTCCATATCGAGGTAATACTTCTCGTTTTCAGGGGACGCTTTACGCCACAGCTCTACTTCACGGAGCTCTTCCGTGGTCGCTTCGTGAGAAAGCGCCTTGCCGATCAGGTCGTCGATATCGTTTAACTCAAATGCCACCTAACTTTTCACTTTTAACTTTTAACTTATATGTAGTCTTTCAATTGCACCCGCATGATCTTAAGTGCTTTTCCTATCTGGTTCTCCACTGTTTTCACGGAGATGTTCAATTGCTCGGCGATCTCGGCATACTTCAGCTCTTCGAAGCGGCTCAGCTGAAAGACAATACGACATTGCTCCGGCAGGACTTTCATTGCAACAGAGATCCGCTCTTCGAGCTCCGAAGAGATTACCGACTGACTTACACCTTCATGCGTCGATTCTGCATGGACCATTTCATGCGCCACGTGTTGCTTCTTCACCTTTTCGTGTTTGATCACATTGAGGCAGGAATTTCTTACGATTCTGTACAGATAGGCTTTGAGCGAAGTCTGGATCTCGACCTGCCCTTTCTTGTCCCAGATATTGATGAATGCCGACTGCACGACCTCTTCTGCTTCGTCCCTGTCGTTCAGGAATGAGTAGGCGTACTGGCAAAGCGGACGATAATAGGTTCTGAATAGCATCTCAAAAGCACTTTCATTGCCCTCCTTCAGGGTTGCGAATACCTGTTGTTCCAATAAATCCACTGCTTTTGATTATGAATTCAGTGCAATTTACGGTTTTAGGGCTCTGAGGTTATGACAACCGGGAAGAGATATACCCCTATCGAGACAGCTTTATTATTTACGATTTACGATGTACGATGTACGGTTTGGTCTGTCGATCATTTCGAAGGTAAAATCTAGATCGTACCTCGTACATCGTACCTCCTAGTTCGTACATCCTAATTCCGTCTGTCTTTCAGCTTATTAAGGTCTAAATCCTTTTTCAGATTGGCTTTTCTGAGCTTGGGCGCGGGATGCGCTGCGAGATATTTTTGCAACCAGTCGGCGGCAGGAGAAAACGATTTGAAGATCATTTCGGGATCGACAACGCCTGGAATGACGCTGGCAGCTTTCATTTGAGTTCTTACAAGGGGTTGAAGCCCCGAGAAGAGCACCAGTATATCTTTATTCTTCAGGTGACGGATGGCCTCTTGTAGGGCAACAATACCCGAGTGGTCGATAAACGGAACATTCTCCATCCTGAATATGATGGCCCGGGCTTCCGGAAATGCCTGCATGGCCTCACGAAAATGCACCGCGAATCCAAAGAACAACGGGCCGTTCAGTTGCTGAACATACACTTCACGCGACGTGTAAAATGGCTCGAGCTCCGGACTGTCGGATTCCTGTGAAGGCAACAACAAGACGGATTCCGTCTTTCTTAAAGACTGGTCGGCCATCTTCTTTACGAAAAGAACAGACGCCAGCACGATGCCTGTTGCGAAAGCCTGCGGCAATCCGAACACTACCGTTACGACCATCACAGCAACCATCACGACACCATCGCTGAAGGAGATTGCAAACACCTGCCGGAGTCCTTTGTAGTCGATGATGCTGATTCCGACTGTGATCAGTATGCCGGCCAGCACCGACAGGGGGATGACTTTTACAAATCCGATCTCAAACAATACGAGCAACAGCACCACGCATTGAATGATGACACTGACCTTTGTCCTGGCGCCGGAACGTACGTTGACAAGGGTTCTCAATGTGGCGCCTGCACCGGGAATTCCGCCGGCTATGGCCGAGGCAATGTTTCCCAGACCTTGCCCGATGAGCTCTTTGTTGCTTTTGTGTGTCGATCCCGTGGTGATGTCCACCACCAGTGAAGTCAGTAGTGTATCGATGGAACCGAGAAACGCGAGCGTGAGCGCGGGCAAGACCACTACCGACCAGCTTGCATGATCGTAGTCGACCAGGTGATCCCAACGCCAGGTGATCCAGTTATCGGGTATATCCCTGATCGTAGGCACGTCGAGTTTCAGGACAACGGCGATGGCTGTTGCACCGACCAGCGCTGCCAGTGTTGCGGGAACTTTCTTTGTAACGGCGGGAAAAAAGTAAATGATAAGAATGGTGATGATACCCAATGCGAGCGCCTGGAAATTCACTTCATCGGTGACGTTCCTCAGCAATTGCATGATCTCATTAAAATGGATCGATGAAGTGTGGCCCAGCAATGGAAGTATCTGAAAGATGATCATCAGTAAACCGATACCCGACATGAATCCCGAAACGAGTGGATAGGGAACGAACCGGATATACTGACCGACCTTGATCAGTCCGAAAAATATCTGGAATACGCCCGTCAGGAGGAAAATGATGAAGATTGTAGCGAGGGCGGTTTCCGTGTCGGGCGATTGCTCGAAGGAGCGTGCAATAACCAGTGAGCTGACGACCGTCATTGCGCCGGTAGGCCCGCTTATGAGGAGCGGTGTACCGCCGAAGAACGTGGCGATGATGCCGAGGGAAATGGCGCCAGCAATACCTGCCGACGCCCCCAGACCCGATTCTACGCCGAAGGCCATTGCAAGGGGCAAGGCAACGATGGCGGTGTTTAGTCCGCCATACAGATCCCCCCGCCACGATTCCTTCAGCGTGTCCATAGAATTCTAACCTATTCTTTCGAACCTATACACATCGGGCAGCTCTAAATTATCGTGGAACGTAACGTTGAGGTCTTTAATGAGACCTACTCCGATATCGTATACCCATCCGTGTACGAACGGGCCGTTGCGTTTTGACCACGAGTTTTGGATGATCGATGTCTTGCACAGGTCATATACCTGCTCGATAACATTGATTTCAGTGAATCTGTTCTCTCTTTCGGTTGGATCTTTGATGGCCTCCAGTTCCACTTCGTTCATCCTGTAGGCGTCTTTGATGTGACGGATCCAGTTGTCGATCACGCCGTATTGCTTCTGACCCATCGCAGCGCGTATCCCGCCACAGCCATAGTGGCCACAAACGATCACGTGGTCGACCGATAGTACGGTCACAGCGTAGTCGAGCACACTGAGCATGTTCATGTCTGTGTGCACTACCATGTTAGCGATATTACGATGGACGAACACTTCGCCGGGCTCGGTACCGGTGATCTCGTTAGCCGGCACACGGCTGTCGGAACATCCGATCCACAGGAACTTCGGTGTCTGCGTCTTCGACAGGCGCTTGAAGAATTCCGGATCTTCCTGGTTGCGTTGTTCAACCCAGGCTTTGTTCTGAAGCAGCAATGTGTTGTAATCTTTCAGGGCATTATTTTTGTCCATCATATAACTAAGTGTTTGAGTTCGACTTCTATTTGTTTGGTTTTTGAGGTCTCAATAAAATCGCGTATTGCTTCTTTGATATCCTGGTCTACGAAATGCGCCTCCGTTCCGTCGATCAGTACCGTGGAGTTGCTGGGGATTAAGAGGAATTTACCGCGAATAGTTGACTTGTTCAGGAAGGAAACGTTTTTGGTGAGCTTCAGCAGGAAGTTCTTCCCATCACCCACCATGATCACCGCCTCCTGGAAGTTGGTTTTCAGAATGAAGAAAACCGACACGAGAATTCCGATGAACACACCCAGAAGGAGGTTCGTAAACACGATCGCAAGCACCGTGACAATAAACGGCAAGAACTGCGACCAGCCTTTCCGAAACATTTCTTTATAGAGCTTCGGTGGAGTAAGCTTATAGCCCACCATGATCAGTATACCGGCAAGGGCCGACAACGGTATAAGCTGCAGAATGTTAGAAAGAAAAAGTACGGAAGCGGCGAGTATCACACCGTGAGTAATGGATGAAGCTTTGGTCCGGGCGCCTGCATTGATGTTGGCCGAGCTCCTGACAATCACCGATGTAACGGGAAGGCCGCCGAGCAATCCCGAGATAATATTAGCTGTTCCCTGTGCCTTAAGCTCGCGGTTAAGTGGCGTAATTCTTTTCAGTGGATCGAGCTTATCGCATGCTTCGATGCTCAGCAGTGTTTCCAGCGATGCTACGAGCGCTATCGTGAATGCGACTTTATATATGATCGGGTTCGCGAGCTGGCTGAAGTCGGGATACATAAGCCCGCCGAAATCCCCTGAAAAAAAGTTGGGTACAGTCACCATGTGTTTCGAGTCGATGGCAAGCGCAGGAACAGACGATTTAAAGACCTCGCTGAGGATAACGCCCACGATCACAGCAAGCAGCGGCGCGGGGATGAACGACAGCCATCCGCTTTTTTTGGCGACTATTTTTTCCCAAACAATGATGAGTGTGATCGTTACCAGTGCGACGACAACTGCGCCGCCGCTAAATGCTTCGAATGCCTCGATGATACTGGTGAAAGTGTTGCGGCCGCCTTCCTCGAAGAAACTTTCATCCCCCTCATAGTCGTTGTCGAATCCAACCGCGTGCGGTATCTGTTTGAGGATAAGGATAAGCCCGATGGCCGCAAGCATTCCTTTGATGACGGAAGCCGGGAAGAAATGGCCGATCGTTCCGGCTTTGATAATGCCCATGATGAATTGCAGAATGCCTGCGAGGACGACCGTGAGCACAAATGCTTCGAAAGAGCCGAGTTCTGCAATGGCTGCGATTACTATTGTCGTGAGGCCCGCAGCAGGGCCTGCTATACTAACGTTTGAGCCGCTAAGTGATCCGACCACAATTCCTCCTGCCACACCTGCAATGAGTCCCGCTTGTAACGGGGCGCCCGATGCCAGAGCAATGCCCAGGCAAAGGGGCAGTGCTACGAGAAAGACCACCAGTGACGCTAACAGGTCGTTAGAAAAATATTCTTTGAAATTCATAAATAAGGATCTTGAATAAAAAATTTGAAAAGTGCTGACGTGCCTGAATGGCAGCGCCTTGCTTTAGAATTTAATTAGAAGTGATTGCGATTATGCCCGGGGAGGGGGAATCACAACTTCTTTTTCAAGAGCCTTGAAAAGCTGTTCCTGGTAAAGGATATGGAGGTCGGTATATGCAGATCTCTCGCGGGAGATCAACCGGTGATCGAGGCCGGCGTCATCTTCGTCTTCGACAACGTCCTTGCCTTCTTCTTCGGCGCCGGATTGCTCTTC
The DNA here is from genome assembly GCA_035318625.1 of Cyclobacteriaceae bacterium. GTDB lineage: Bacteria > Bacteroidota > Bacteroidia > Cytophagales > Cyclobacteriaceae > ELB16-189. Next base: position 198,686 of record DATHEL010000004.1, on the reverse strand, counting down.
GCCTTCGCCCATGGGCATTTCGGCTCCGCCGAAGGTTTCATGCACCGTAATGGCCTGCGACGCGTCGGGACGCGGATCTGCCGCTGTCAGCCGGTTATTGGCCACAGTAAGGAGAAAGAAGACGAGCAGGAAGACGACTTTCTTCATAATTGGGTAGGTAAAAATACGAATTTTCAACGAAGACAGTTTCATTCTGTCGGCCCAATAAACGCCTCAACCTTACGGACATCACGCCTTAACACATCGTTAACTATTTTGGTCCCACCTAAAACAAGGGACACAATGAAAAGACTGTTTGGAGTAATCGTCATGGTAGTGGCTTTATCGGGTTGTAACAAGCAGAAGGAGCTAGCTCTCCAGAAGGAAGTAGACTCGCTGCGGGTCGAAGTGTCGGTCAACCGTCAGATGGCCGAAACGCTGGAAGAGGTAGGGTTGATGATCGATTCGATCGATGCCAACAGGCATGCGCTTCGTACCGATCTGGTGGAGGGTACAACGTATTCCGACTATGCGAACAGGATGCGGGAGATCAGTGGGTTTGTGGCCTCGACACAGGCAAAGATCGACGACCTGGAAAAGTCTCTCAAGAAGAGCAAAGGTTCCGCCAACAACTTCGCCTCGATGGTGAAGAAGTTGAAGAAAGACCTTGAGTCAAAAACGGCGGAGCTCACAGCGCTCACGGAAGCGGTGACTCGGTACAGGGCACAGAACGACACGCTCATTGCTACGGTCGATCTGCAAACAGCCGAGATCAACGACAAAGCAGAGCAGCTCACTGTAAAACAACAGGAAGTTTCGAAGCTGGAAGAGCAAGTGAAGCAAATCTCGGAGCAGGCCAAGGTCGACATGGCTGACGCTTACTACCAACGCGCTCTCGCGCTGGAAGAGACAGCGAAACGAACGCATTTTGCTCCGAAGAAGAAGAAGACTACACAGAAGGAGGCGTTAGAGTTGTATAAGCTGGCGGCTTCGGAAGGGAAGTTGGAGGCGAATGATAGGATAGCTCAATTGGAGAAGGATATCTAATTGACAGTTGTAATTGTTCAAAGTTCAAGGTTCAGAGATCCGGTAAGTCGAATGGATTTGTAGACCATGGAGAAATCATGTGGCCGTCATCGAAACAGCATGTTTTCTCCAAAGATGTTAGGTCGATAAGTTCCGTTAGTTATCTGAACCTTGAACAATTCTGAACCGGACGATTAAAAGTCCTTTGCAACCCCTTCCTCCAACGCAACAAACTGTTCTATCGCCAGCCCCTCTTTTAAAAGCGTCGCCCTCAGTCCCTCAACCGGATCATCCCCTCCATCATCCGCCAGCGGGAACGTCCCGAAATGACTCGCAATACTTTGCGGAGACTTGAGATCCTTGTGGATCTGCACCGCTTCCTCCGGAGAACAATGTATGGGTGACATAAACCACTCGGGCTTGAATGCACCGATCGGAATGATCGACAACGTCGGCTTCGTTCGAAGGCCGATCTCCTTGAATGTATCGGGATTATAACCCGTGTCGCCGGCAAAGTAGATGTTGCCATGACGACCGTGAATGCAGTAGCCACACCACAACGTCTGGTCGCGATCGAATGTACCACGTCCGCTGAAATGCTGTGCAGGAACACATTCTATTGTGAAACCGGTGCCGAATGCTTTAGTCTGCCACCAGTCTATTTCGCTGACAAGCTCGATCTTCTTGTTTTTCAGATATCCGCTTACACCCAGCGGCACGATAAACTGCGGATTGTACTTGTCGTGAATGTGTTTGACGGTAGCGATGTCGAGGTGATCGTAATGGTTATGGCTTAACAAGACCAGATCGATCTTCGGCAGGTCGTCTATCGCAATACCCGGCGGACGCATACGCTGCGGGCCGGCGAAAGTAAACGGACTCACCCGCTCACTCCACACCGGATCCGTGAGTATGTTCACGCCGTCGACCTGGATCAGAAAAGTCGAGTGATTCACAAAAGTTATCCGCACACCATTGTCATAACGCGGCAACGGCTTCGCACCGGGCTTGAGTTGTTTCTTTTCCCATTTTCCCCGCTTACGCTCACGCATCCATCTAAACACATCGGGCAATCCTTTAGCCTTAATGCCTTTCGGGTTGATGAATTTCTTGCCGTCGAAATGATCGGAGATGGGGCCGTGGTAGGTTGGGGCGGAGAGAGATAACCCGATGATGATCGGGGTGGCTACGATGAGGAGAAGGATGGCAATAGTAAGGAACATCGGGGAAGTAGTAAGTAGCCAGTAGTAAGCAGCAAGTAGCAAGGAACAAATAGCAAGCAGCAGTAACCAGCGGTAAGTGTACAGAGCCGCGACATCAGACTCCTTACTACTTACTACTGGCTACTTCCTTCTACTGTGCTATCGCCACAATCTTCGCCAGCTGTATCCCATTCGCCGCCGCCACAATCTCCGCTTCATTACTATCCTCCATCCTTACTGTCACCAACGTATTATTCATCGGGATCTGCAACTCGTAGTTAGTCTTTGCAGTCTCACTGTTGACGGTCTTTGTGAGGAGCGACTTGTATCCTTGAATTTTAACCTGCTTTTGATTTTCATCACGCATCATACCGCCGAGGATGGGAGTTGTCAGTATCGCCTGGATAGAGTTGATCAACGGTGAGTTGTTGATGATCTCGATCTGTCCGGATTTCGGGTCGACGCCGTAATGTCTCTGAACATAAAGCCCGCCTCCGTAACCACTGCCGCCGGTCAGGTTGTCCTTTTTCTCATCGGTTTTCAAGCTGCCGATCTGGGTGGGCAACAACTTCAGAATTTCTTTGCCGATAGCCATGTCGAGGTCGCGAAGCATTTGCTCCATGGCGAACCGTGCGTTCTCGAGGTCACCGGAACCGTATGACGAACGGGCTGTTGTCAGATTTTTGTCGAACTCTTGTGCTGAAGCTGTACTGGCTGCAATCACTAACAATATATAGAGTAACTTTTTCATGTTGTTTCGTTTACTGTTCGCCCAGTTGTTTTTTGATACCATCGATGTCGAGACCTTCGGCAGCTTTGATCATGTCGCCTTCGCTGGCGATGTTCACGCCCTCATACACGATCAGTGACGACTGGCCGAGGGGAACGCTGAGCTTATAGCCCGAGCTTTCGTCGTATTCGATAATGGCGCGGTTGCCTTTAACTTTCGTCTGCTTCCAGTTTTGCTGACCGTTGGTCTGCTGTGCGTAGCCGCCGTTCGTCAGGTAGGCATTCACACCAGCCATCCACGCCGAGTTGTTGGCGATGGTCACGCGGATCTCTTTATCTTTTGTGTCGTTGTACTCGCGGTGGATCGTGAGGCCGGCCCAGCCGTAGCCTGTGCTGGTCACCTGGTCGGCATCGACTTGTTTCTTCAGACCGCCGAGGCTCTCGGGAAGGGATTTCAGGATATTGTTACCGATCTCGAGCTCGACACCGAGCATTGCCTGCTGAACGGCGTAACGTGCTTCTCCATAGCTGGATTTCTTGTACGCAGTCTCCGCGTCGACGAGATTCTGCTTTACATCCGGAGGAGTGGATATCAGTCCGCCTCCGCTGTTGTTGGAAGGGTTGTTATTGGAACCATTCGAGCCGCTGGACGATCCGGTGTTGCTCTGGCCGTTTGCGTTACCTCCATTGGTGCCGTTCGTACCTGAATTCTGATTCTTTTTCTTCCCGCTAAACAGGTTGTCGATCGCTTCACCCGCCTTTTGTTCGCCTTTGCCCGCCACCTTGTTTTTCAACCGGTTGCCGACCTGCGCATGTCCCGTGTACGACAGCAAAATCGTCGCTGCCGCTACGAGAATAAGTTTCGCTTTCATGATTTTTAGGGTATTTAATGAGAAACAGTGAAGATACGAAAACGCAACTATTTTTGTTTCCGCGTTAAAGTCTGGCCGGTGAAGAAACCGTCCTTGATGAGCGCCATTAACTGCGCGGGCGTTGGGTTGATCTGATAAAAGGTATCGCCGTTACGCTGTACCTCGGTTAACTTAAACTTCTTCCTAAGCTTTTTCAGCTTGTCTTTTGATTTCTCGTCGTCCTGGATATCGAGAGAAAGAAATTCAATGTCACCGTTCGGTTTTTGCTTCACGAGTCTCAATGCCCATTGATCCTCAGAGCGAAAATTGACGAAGTAGACGTCCTTATAGAATTTGATCACAAGTGAATCGCTGATCACTCCGCGACCCAACCAGTCTTTGTCTTCCGAATCTTTAAAATGATAGCCCCACGATTCGATGATGAGCGTGTCGGCTTTTTCGTCCGGTGTCGGCGCGGGACCGTATTTGCCAAGAAGGGCTTGGGGAATTTCTTTGAGGGGTTGAACTCCCGCCGGTTGCGGTTCCCGGTATGTCACCTCTTTGCAAGAGGCGAACATCAGGGTCCAGAACGCTGCCAGCAGGAATACCCGGATGGTCAAAGCTTAAATGCTTTTTTTACCGTATCGACGTAGTCGAGCTTCTCCCAGGGGAAGAGCTCCACCTTCATTTTAAGCTCGTTGTGCTTTCCTTTGTTAAATACTTTCTCTACGATCTTCGGCTCACGGCCCATGTGTCCATAAGCCGCAGTTTCAGAATAGATAGGTGTACGCAGCTTGAAACGCTCTTCGATGAAGTAAGGACGCATGTCGAAGATCTTCTCGATCTTCGCAGAGACCTCACCGTCGCTCATCTTCACTTTCGATGTACCGTAGGTATTAACATATAATCCCACCGGCTTCGCAACACCGATCGCATAAGCAACCTGTACGAGGATTTCGTCACACACGCCTGCAGCAACAAGATTCTTCGCGATGTGACGCGTAGCATAAGCAGCCGAACGGTCTACCTTCGAAGGATCTTTTCCTGAGAACGCACCACCACCGTGTGCACCCTTGCCGCCATAAGTGTCAACGATGATCTTACGGCCGGTTAGACCAGTGTCGCCATGAGGGCCACCGATCACAAACTTACCTGTCGGGTTGATGTGGTATTTGATATCGCTACCAAAGAGGGCCTGTACACGTTTCGGGAGTTTTTTCTTGATACGGGGAATAACGATGTTGATGATGTCTTCTTTGATCTTGGCCAACATCGCATTGTCCTTGCCGAAATCGTCGTGTTGTGTTGAAACCACGATCGTGTCGATACGCGAAGGTGTGTTGTTGTCTGCGTATTCGATTGTTACCTGTGACTTCGCATCGGGGCGGAGATACGTCATTACTTTTCCTTCACGACGGATCGCTGCCATCTCAAAAAGAATAGAGTGAGCAAGGTCGAGCGGAAGAGGCATATAGTTGTCGGTCTCGTTTGTCGCGTAACCGAACATCATACCCTGGTCGCCGGCACCCTGGTCTTCTTTCTTCTTTCTTTCAACTCCCTGGTTGATATCGGAAGATTGTTCGTGGATGGCAGAGAAGATACCACAGCTGTTTGCCTCGAACATATATTCGCTCTTGGTATACCCGATCTTCCTGATCACCTCGCGGGCGATTTCCTGAACGTCGAGGTATGCCTTCGACTTTACTTCTCCGGCAAGAACAACCTGCCCGGTCGTAACCAAGGTTTCGCAGGCGACTTTGGAGGTCGCATCATAGGCGAGGAAATAGTCGATCAGCGCATCGGAGATCTGGTCGGCAACTTTATCGGGGTGACCTTCGGAAACAGACTCGGAAGTGAACAAATAAGGCATCTTTGTAACGGGGTTTTATTCGAATTTTAAGGGCGCAAAGTTAAAAAGTCCCTATAGAAAAACTACTATGACTGCGAAAGGAAAAGAAACACAGCGGGCTCCTTGGGCCATGATGCCTTTGACGATTGCCATTTTCCAATCGTTTGGGTGCGAATGCTTTCGCCTTTGCCCGTAATGTCGATAGCAACAGTAAGCAGGGTCGTTTTTTGAAGGGTTTTTAACGACAATTCGAAGATCTGGTTATTGCGGTACGGTGTCTCGATAAAGATCTGTGTCTGATTCTTCTTTTTCGACTCCTTCTCCATGGTCCGGAGCTGTTCGGCGGCAAGCTTCGCGTCAATCGGCAGGTATCCGTGAAAAATGAACTGCTGACCATTAAGACCGGATGCCATTAGAGCCATCAGCAACGAAGACGGGCCGACCAGCGGGACAACCCGGATGTTGTTGGCATGCGCCCAGGCAACAGCCAGCGCCCCCGGGTCTGCTATCCCAGGGCAACCCGACTCCGAGATCACCCCGATATTCTCGCCGTCGGCGATGGGTTTCATCAATGCCGCGATCTCGCCTGCAGGAGTGTCCTTATTCAATACGTGGAACGAAAGGGCTTCGATCTTTTCGTAAATCGACAAGCTGCTCAGGTACCGGCGCGCAGTACGGATGTCTTCGGCCAGAAAGATGGTTATAAAATGAAGTGTTCTCGCGACTTGTAAAGGAATGACCTGGTTTTGGGTTCCTTCGGCAAGGATGTTCGGAATGAGATATAACGTTCCCTTATTAGCCATTTTTGAAGTTAAAAGTTAATAGTTAATAGTGAAAAGTTTTGCCGTAGGTGTGCGATAACCCATTGACTCCGAAAGCAAAACTTTAGTTATTAGTTTTTAACTATTAACTCTTCCCGAGCCATTTCAAAACTACGTCAGCGAATTCTTTCGGCTTCTCGGCCTGTACCCAATGACCTGTGTCCATCGTCACCCATTCAGCTTTCGGAAAGTATTTGGCCACCGCCGTTTCATCGCCGGGTTTGAAGTAGTTCGATTTTCCTCCCTTTATGAATAATGTCGGTCCCGTGTACTGCCCTTCGTATTCCAACCCTTCACCCATACGTTCGATGTTCGCGTCGAGCGCCGGCAGATTGATCTTCCATTCGAAACCTTTCTGTTCATTGCGTGTGAGGTTCTTGAGAAGGAACTGACGAACGGCGGACTCCGGGATCAATGGCTGTAACAATGTTTCTGCCTCGCCGCGTGATTGCAGCTTGGCAAGGTCGATCGACTTCATCGCTTCAAGGATGTCGTCGTGGTGCAAAGGATATTGTTTGGGCATGATGTCCACAACGATAAGCTTGCCGGTACTCGCGGGATCTTTTAAAGCGAAGTTCATCGCGGTCTTTCCCCCCATCGAGTGGCCGAGGACAATGGGCTTCGTGAGATTTTGTTCTTTGATGAGATCTTCCAGGTCCTGCGTCAGCAGCTTGTAATCGTGCTCGTCGCTGTGGGGCGACTGTCCGTGGTTGCGTTGGTCGACCGTGAAAACGCGGAAGTGTTCTGCAAAGACTTTCGAAAGCGAGTACCAGTTGTCCGACGATCCGAATAAGCCGTGCAGGATGATCATTGGATCACCTTGACCTGCCTCACGAAAAAACAATTTCATACCGCCAAGATACGAACGGTTTGTATATTCGCGGTCCCCAACGTTTAACGTTCAAGATGAAACTGGAGTCAGGAAAATATTCGATACAGGGACTTGCTATCGACGGTATCTGCAAGCAATTCGGAACGCCTCTTTATCTATACGATGCCGGAAAGATCACCTCCCAGGTCGACAACCTACGGAAGGCATTCGATGGCGCGGAGCTGAAGATCAAGTATGCCATGAAGGCCCTTACCAACATCTCGATCCTGAAGCTGTTGGGCAAGCAGGGCGTCGGTGTGGATGCTGTTTCCATCAACGAAGCAAAGCTGGCTATACGCGCGGGCATCCAGGCCGCTGATATCAACTTCACCCCGAGTGGTGTCGATTTTTCGGAGATCAAAGAAGGCGTCGCACTCGGCCTGAATGTGAACCTCGACAACCTGCCAATCCTCGAAAAATTCGGGAAAGAATACGGCAGCAAGTATCCATGCGGCATTCGTCTCAATCCGCACATCATGGCCGGCGGCAACATCAAGATTTCCACAGGCCATGTGAATTCGAAGTTCGGCATCTCGATACAGCAGCTGGATCAGATCAAAGCGATCATCACCAAATACAACATCGTTCTTCAGGGTCTGCACATTCATACCGGTTCCGAGATCATCGAGACGGACGTATTCATGCAGATGTCGGACATCTTTTTTGGCATGGCCAAAGATTTCAAAGGGTTGAAGTTTATCGACTTCGGAGGAGGGTTCAAGGTAGCTTATAAGAAGGACGACAAAATCACCGATCTCCCGGCCATCGGCTCCAGGCTCTCTGAAAAATTCAAAGCTTTCGAAAAAGAAACGGGCCGGCACCTGCAGTTGTGGATAGAGCCCGGAAAATATCTGGTAAGTGAAGCAGGGTACCTCGTGGCCACGACCAACGTTGTAAAAGAAACGCCCACGCTCACGTTCGCCGGCGTCGACACCGGCCTCAATCACCTGGTGAGGCCCATGATGTACAACTCCTATCACGAGATCGTCAACATATCGAACCCCGGCGGTCCGGTGAAAACCTATACGATCGTAGGAAACATCTGTGAAACCGATACGCTGGGCTCCGACCGTGAGTTGAATGAAGTTCGCGAAGGAGATCTGCTGGTATTGAAAAACGCGGGCGCGTACGGATACTCCATGGCTTCGAACTACAACTCGCGTTTCCGTCCTGCCGAAGTTTTGGTAATTGATGGAAAGGCCCTCCTTATTCGTGAGCGCGATACGCTCGAGGATATCCTCCGTGGTCAGAAGGATGTCATTGACTAAAGCTTCATTGAAAGAAATATCCCCGGCCCGCGGTTGTACGAAGGCACTGCAGTGATATTCATCTTATTCTTATGCCGGTGCTTATGTCCCAGGTAAACCAGGTTGGTCGATAGAATTCCGATACCCGCACCAACAAGTACATCCGAGGCCCAATGCCTGTTGCTGACCATGCGGCACATACCTACGGCCGTCGCCATGGTATAACCTCCAACGCTGTACCAAATGCTCTTGTGCCCGAACTCTTTGTGAAGGAAAGTTGCGGCCAGAAAAGCCTGGGCCGTGTGTCCCGAAGGAAATGAATGTGAGCTGCCGTCGGGTCGTGCCTCGTGTGTGATCTGCTTCAACGGTCTTACGAGCGCGATCATGATCACCTCTGACTGCACAAGCATCGAGGTGCTCTTCAGGAATTTATGCTCGCCGTGATTGCCAGCGAGCGTGAGGCCCCATGCGAGAGCGATAGGTGCAAACTGTGTGAAGTCGCCGATGTGCTCACTCGCTTTGGGATTCTGTTCTTCGTTTTCGGGTCTCCTGAAATATTTTTGAATAGCCTCATTCTCGTGCCTGATAGCAATGCCGGCCGCGATGAATACCGCCGGGGCCGCAAGAGCCCGGGCGACACGGTGTGATTTAGCAGCAGCGAGAGAATCGGCGTACTGCGCCACAGCAGGCTGTGATATAACGACCGATATAACAAATGCCGCCAACAAGGGGGTATATTTCACGAATTCAGGTTTAGGACGATTTTGAATTACCCTTATATTCTACATATTCGGAAAAATTGAGCAGTGAAAAAACTCGTTTTTTTAATTGTTATTACTTCCTCGATCGCTTTTGTAACCTCGGCCCAGCGATACGACACCCTGGTCTATCGCGACTCCATCCACTTTACTCGCATGCAGGTATATCACGTGGAGGGCACCACGTTTATTTATCCGCGTCCTAAACCATTCGCTTTCATTACAAAGATCCCGGCGACGTTCGCCGGCGCTGCACGCATATCATTTAAAAAAGAAAGCTTAAAGAGCTGGGGAATCATCGCCGGGTCGACAGCCGTGTTGCTTCTCCTCGATGATGACATCGCAAAAAAGGTCCAGCAGGCTTCGCGATACATCGGTCTCGACAATACCCGCGTCTACCGCGACGGCCTGGCGTTCAAGATCGGCAGCACGGAGCTCGATATTTACGAGCCCCCGGGCAATCTAAATACCGCTATTTACTCTATGGGCGAGGGAGTGCCGCCCCTGGTGCTCAGCGCGGGCATGTGGGCCTACGGTCTGATAAAAAGGGACAACCGGGCCATTTCCACAGCTTCGCAGATCGTCCAGGCGACGACTGCAGCGGGTTTTATGACCCAGTTCCTCAAGCGCACGACCGGTCGCGAAAGCCCCTTCCGCGCCACGAAACCCGGCGGAGCCTGGAGGCCGTTTCCCAAGCCGTCGGTCTATCAAAAAAGCGTACCAATGTACGATGCCTTTCCCAGCGGTCACATGGGAACGATGGTGGCAACCTATGTTGTGCTCACGGAAAACTATCCCGAGAAAAGATGGATCAGACCTGTTGGCATTTCACTGATGTCACTCGTTGGATTGGCAATGATCAACAACGACGTGCACTGGGCAAGTGATTATCCGTTAGCTATTGGAATGGGCTACGCATTTGGAAAAGCGACGGTGAAATTGAACCGGTTTGTTAAAGGAGAACCGATGTTTAAAAAGTTAAAAACTAAAAGTTAATAGTTAAAAGTTGGCAGTAGGTGTGTGATAACGCCTTGCTCCGAAAGCCAACTTTTACTTTTATATTTTAACTTTCACGCCGGTTGTTCGAGGGTAACTTTAAACGAAGTCCCGGTTCCCTTGCGTGACCTGACTTCCACCGATCCTCCGATCCTCGCCAGCGTCTCTTTCACGATATACAATCCAAGTCCTGTTCCTTGCGATTTCTCCGAAGCGCGGTAGAACATATCGAATATTTTTTTGTGATGCACAGCGTCGATGCCTTCCCCGTTGTCCGCAACGACGAACGACACTTGTCCTGCAGCTTTCTCGAACTGCACCTCCACATACGGGTCGGGTTTGGAGGGTGAGTGATATTTCACGGCGTTGCTCAAGAGATTTCCCAGCACCATCTTGGTAAGACTATAGTCGCCAATAAACTTGTTCCCGGGGGACTCAAAGTAGCGGATCTCGATCTTTTTACCGTCCTCGAGGAATTTCACATCGGACATTGAATCCGCCAACAGCGCATTAAAATCGACGTTTTCGTACCGGAGTTCAGTTTTTTTGGCCCTGGAAAGGTTTAAAATGTCGCCGATCACCTGGTCGAGCTTCTGAACACGGCCTTCGATCAGTTTCAGGAACTCAAGTGACTTTGAATCTTTGGTGTCGATGCGTGCCACGTTGATCAGTCCGAGGACCGAGGCTACCGGCGCCCGGAGGTCGTGAGACGTACTGTAGATGAAGCTGTCGAGCTCGCTGTTGGTTTTTCGGAGCTCTGCCTGCTCGTCCTCGAGCAACCAGATCACCAGACCGAGTCCGATCAACGCGATCAACACAAGTTTGACGATGCCGGTCTGTGGTAACAGGAACCCTTCTCCTGTTATCGACATAGCGACAGCATTCACATCGTAAAGGTAGATGACGCCGTATGCTACAAAACATCCGGCAACGATTCTCACGCCGATGCCGCGAAGCGAGCTGGCGATCAGAAGAATCACGCCACTCGTTACGAACGATACGCCGGTGATAAGTGCAACTGATCCGATCTCGTAAATGAAATCTTTCGGGTCGATAGCAAAGGCGGCTGCCGTGATCGCGCCGGCGCCGATAGCGATAGCAATAAGCGATCGACGAGGAGTCTTCTTAACTGCCTTTTGCCAGATCGCTTCTGCGACACCGATAAACATAAGTACTATGTGTGTGTTATTGAATATCGACGACACCAACCCCCCGGTCGATCGAAGCAAAGGATCGGTGCTGAACGGCGACGTGAGATACGCGAACGTGATTGCGTGGACGCAAAACGTGTAAGCGCTGAACGACCACGTGCACAGGTAGATGCGCGAGTACGCACGGCCGAAATAAGATAGCATGATGCCAATGCCGAGGCCCAATACGAATTGAGCCAGGTAAAGAAATGGCGTCTGGCTGGCGACAACTTCACTCATCAATAACTGGGTTAATCTTTAAACAGACTGGCTCAGTATGAAGATAGGCAGGGTGGGATTTACGAAACAAGGCTGTTCACGCCCCGGTGTGTCGGATGTAAGAAAAAAGGCCATTCTGAACAACAGAAATGGCCTTTTTGGGTGGTGACGGAGGGAATTGAACCCCCGACACAAGGATTTTCAGTCCTTTGCTCTACCAACTGAGCTACGTCACCTTGTCCTCGCGAAGCGGGGACCCCGTATTAGCCGCAGAAGCTATCACGCGGGGATGCAAAAGTATAGAAATTTAGGTTCGACACAAAAATCTTATAAATATTGCCGTATGAGATCATTTGTGCCGATTGGGGTCGCGTTCATTATTATACTCACGGTGTCGTGTTCGTCGAATGAGCAGAAGGAGGAGCTCCTGGCAAAGCAATATTGCGCTGCCTGCCATGCATTTCCCGAGCCGTCGCGGCTCGATAAAAAAGCGTGGTCCAATGTGATGCCGCAGATGGCACTTCGTATGGGTGTCGACATGTCGCAACTCTCCATGATAAGCGAAGAGGATTATCCATACGTGATACAAACATTGCCCAGGAATCCGATGCTCACCGTGGAGGAGTTCGATGCTATCAAGAACTATTATCAGCGCGAAGCGCCGGACTCGCTTAGCCTTCCCGAGGATTTCGTTACGAAAGACCTCACACAGTTCGAGGTGACACCACACCGTTTATGGAAGCAACGTCCTGCAGTCACCATGCTTCGTGCCGACACGGTGAACAAAAGGATCTGGATGTCCACCCGGAAGTCGGGACTGTATCGATATGACTTTAATTTCAACCGCATCGATTCAACCCAGCTCACCAGTCCTGCATCCAGCATCGTGTTTGATGGCGGCGATCCCACGATGACACTGATGGGCATCATGGACCCGAATGATCAGCCGGCGGGAACAATTGGAACGATGAACGAAGATCTTTCATTCAACCAGCTGATCGATTCCATCAAACGACCGGTGCACATCGAGAAGGCCGACTTCAACAACGACAAGCTGGAAGACATTGTGGTGTGCGCATTCGGAAATTACGGAGGAGCATTGCTGGTGTATGAGAGGAGAAGCGACGGCAAGTACAACCGACATGTGATCAGCGGGCTGCCCGGCGCCCGTAAAGTGGTTGTGAGAGACTTCAACGACGACGGACTCCCGGATATCCTGGCCTTGTTCGCACAGGGCGACGAACAGATATCTCTCTATACTAATGCCGGCAGTTTTCGTTTCAGGGTTAATACACTGTTGAGATTCTCCTCCGTGGATGGGTCGAGCTATTTCGATATTACCGATTTTAATAAAGACGGACATTGGGACATAGTTTACAGTAACGGAGACAACGCCGATTACTCCATCATTCTCAAACCTTATCACGGGGTCAGGATATTTCTCAATGACGGGAAGAACCAGTTCACGGAGTCGTGGTTCCACCGCCTGCACGGTTGTTCGATCGCACTCGCCCGCGACTTCGATAAAGATGGCGATGTCGATATCGCTACGATCTCATTCTTTCCGGAGTTCAAGAAGACGCCTGAAAGAGCTTTTGTTTATTTTGAAAATAACGGCGGTAACCTGGAGCCATACACGACTCCCCTTGGCGCGGACGGGAGATGGTTGCTGATGGAGCCGGCTGATATTGATCAAGACGGTTACACCGATATCTTACTCGGAGCGCTCGACTTCGACAATGGCGTTCCGCCGGAGGCGAGACAACGGTGGTCCGATAATCCCGTTGACGTGCTGGTGTTGAAAAATAAAGGAAAGAAGTAGTACATTGTTATATGACGATTTTGCAACAGGTTGCCTTCCTGATCGTATTGGGGATCGCTGTATTTTTTGTCAGGAAGAGAGCATTGAGGATCAAGAGGAACATTGCCTTCGGTAAACACGAAGAGGCAACGGGCGACACGTCGGAGCGGTGGAGGAATGTATTGCTGGTGGCCTTCGGACAAAAGAAAATGTTCAAGCGTCCGCTTCCTGCGATCCTTCACTTCTTCATTTATTTCGGGTTCCTTGTGATCAATCTCGAAGTCCTCGAATTCATCATCGATGGCCTCGCCGGCACGCACAGGATCTTCGCCCCGTACCTCGGCGGTTTTTACACCGTGCTGATGAACATCTTCGAGTTTCTCGCCGTTGCCGTGCTCGCATCGTGTGTGATATTCCTCATCCGACGCAATGTTATCAAGCTTCCGCGGTTCCAGAATACAGAGCTCGATGGCTGGCCGCGTAAGGACGCCAACATTATTCTTTTCACGGAAATAGTGCTCATGTGTGCCATTCTTTCCATGAACACAGCCGACCAGGTGCTGCAGACCAAGCCGGAGCACGCGGATCATTTTGTCCGGACGGGCTCTATTTTCTTCAGCGCCATGCTGGTGCCGTTGTTCAGCGGGTTGGGCGACAGCACACTGGTGTTCATCGAACGTTTTGCGTGGTGGTTTCACATCATCGGCATCCTGGGCTTCGCAGTGTACATCACCTATTCGAAGCACCTGCACATATTCATGGCATTTGTCAATACGTGGTATGCACACATTCAGCCTAAAGGTAAAATGAACAACATGCCGGTGGTGACACGCGAAGTGAAGTCGATGCTCGGCATGCCTTCCGAACCGGCGCCGACCGGCGAACCCGGACGATTCGGAGCGAAGGATGTCACCGATCTTTCGAGGATACATCTGATGGCCGCTTATTCCTGTACCGAGTGCGGAAGATGTACATCGGAATGCCCGGCGAATATTACAGGCAAAAAACTTTCTCCACGGAAGATCATGATGGATGTGCGTGATCGTGCGGAGGAATTAGGGCGTGCGATGGAACGCGGGGGTGCCGGCCCATCGACCGGGATGATTACTGACGAAAGGTCTTTGCTGGGCAGCTACATCACCAAAGAAGAAATAAATGCGTGTACCAGTTGTAATGCTTGCGTCGAAGCATGCCCCGTTCTTATCAATCCTTTAGAGATCATCGTGGAGTTGAGGCGATATGTAGCGATGGAAGAGTCGGGATCGCCGGCACAATGGAACTCCATGTTTCAAAACATCGAGACGAACTTTGCGCCCTGGAAGTTTCCGGCGGCGGATAGATTTAACTGGGGTAAAAACATTTGATAACATCCAATAACCAATACCAATAACCAACAGGGAGATGACGGTACCAACAGTAGCCGAGTTCGTTGCGAAAGGAGAAACGCCGGAGGTGTTATTTTGGGTTGGATGTGCCGGCTCGTACGACGACCGCTATAAACGAGTCACCGTTGCGTTCGCCCGGATACTCGACGCTGCCGGTATAAAATTCGCCGTTCTCGGCACGGAAGAAAGCTGCACCGGCGATCCTGCCCGAAGAGCCGGCAACGAGTTTCTCTTTCAAATGCAGGCCATGAACAACATTCAGGTGCTGAATGGCTACGGCATCAAAAAGATCGTAACGGCGTGTCCCCATTGTTTCAACATCCTTAAGAATGAATACCCGGACCTGGGAGGCAATTACGACGTAGTGCACCACTCGGCATTCTTGCAGATGCTCATCAACGAAGGGAAAGTGAAGATGAAAGAAGGCGGAAGTTATGTGGGCAAGAAGATCACCTATCACGACTCATGTTATCTCGGCCGCGGGAACAATATCTATGAAGCTCCCCGCGAAGTATTGAAAGCGCTCGATGCCGACCTGGTTGAAATGAAGCGCTGCCGTACAACCGGACTCTGCTGCGGAGCCGGCGGAGCTCAGATGTTCAAAGAGCCGGAGAAGGGCCGCAAGGATATCAACATCGAACGCACCGAGGAGGCCATCGCGACGAACGCGACGACGATAGCAGTCGCATGCCCGTTCTGCATGACCATGATGAGCGATGGCGTGAAGAATAAAGACAAGGAAAATGAGGTAAAGGTGAAGGACCTTGCGGAGTTAATTTCAGAATCGATGGAACCACGGACTTCATAGAACTGTTCATAAAACCGGTCACAAAAAGAAATCATGTACGTACCATTCGATACTCTACCCGCCGATTCCCGCATCTGGATATACCAAGCCAACCGGCCACTGACTGCCTCCGAAAAAGAGGTTGCTGTCGCCGCCCTGGAAGGCTTTTGTGAAAGCTGGACGGCGCATCAGCATGCCCTTAAGACGAGCTTTACAATCGAACACGATCAATTCATCGTCCTGGCAACAGACGAAGACTACCATCAGCCCAGTGGGTGTTCGATCGACAGCTCGGTCCGGGCGTTGAAAGATCTGCAGGACCGGATCGGGTTGGATTTTTTCGACAGGTCACGCGTGGCTTTCCTGGTCAACGGCCAGGTGACAACCCATTCTCTGCCCCGCCTGAAGGCCGTTTTCGAAGCCGGCGAGCTGAATCCCGGAACCCTTACCTTCGATAACCTTGTGCCGTCCCGGGGCGACCTTGCCCAGAGATGGAAAACCCCCGTCGAAAAAACATGGCTGGCAAAATATTTACCTGATTCTACGTTAGTTTCTAACAGAAAACAGGAATGAATGCGTCGCTCACGGAAAGCACGGAGAACACGGAAGCGCGATCAAGATAGCTTGGCACTATCATTAAAGGCTCCTGCATTTTTCCGTGTATTCCGTGCTTTCCGTGAGAAACAGCATTCCCGGTTTTTCGTAGCTTTACTTAAGATTCCTGTGCGGAGTGCGATATGAAATTCACACCAATCATTTTACTAGTTATCGTTTCTTTATTGACCTCCTGCGGAGCGGAAAAGAAGATGACGAAGGCTTTCAAACAGGGGAAGTACGAGAAGGTCATTAACTACTATACCGACGTTCTTCAGAAGGACCCTAACAATGGCAAGGCTAATTATTACATAGCCGAGTCGTTTCGCCTCTCCAATCGGATCAAGATGGCCGAACCCTTTTATGCAAAAGCAAAAGGACCGGACAAGGTCGGGGATACTGTAAAACTTCATTACGCTAAAGCGCTCCAGGCTAACGGCAAGTATGATGAAGCCCGTCAGCAACTGAACGAGCTCGAAGCAAGCACGGAGGATGAGGCAATGAAGAAACGCGCCACAAAAGAGCTGGCCGGTCTTCAGGGACTCGAAAAGCTGAAAGAAAAGGAGAGCTTCTACAAGATCAAGAACCTCGAGGCGATCAACACTCCGTTTACCGAGTATGCTCCATCGTACATGAACGGGGAATTGTACTTCACCTCGTCGCGCGCCAATGCACGGATATACGAAGCTTCGGGGACACCTTATACAGATCTGTATAAAGCCGCGACGAAAGGCGCCAACGTCGATATCAATACTATTAGCGCTCTTCCCGCTTTCATCAACGATAGCAATGTGAACGAAGGTTGCGTGACCTTCACGCCGGACGGCCGAACGATGATCTTTGCGAAAGGCAACACAGGCAAGAGAAAAGGAGCCGACGACGTGGACCTCTACATCTCGCGTTTCCGAAGCGGTCAATGGACCGAACCGCTACCGATCAACATCAACACGCCCCTGTTCTGGGAATCGACACCGGCGTTGAGTCCCGACGGACGGACATTATATTTCTCCTCCAATCGTAAAGGCGGTTCCGGCGGCCTGGATATTTATTCGGCACAGATGGACTCACGCGGCAGATTTGGCCGGGTGAAAAATCTCGGCTCCGAGATCAACACCGCCGGCGATGAAATGTTTCCTTATGTAGCCGAGAACGGAAAGATGTATTTCTCCTCCGATGGACATTCCGGTTATGGTCAGCTGGACCTGTTTGTGTTGAATCGTGTGAATGGAAAGACATCTATCGAAAATCTTGGTCAGCCCGTAAACAGTACCGGCGATGATTTCGGGATCTTCCTCTTCAGACCCGACCGCGGGTTCTTCACATCGAACCGCGAAGGAGGTAAAGGCGACGATGATATCTACACGTTCGTGAACGAAGACCCCAACCTGAGGGTAATCAACTACTATCTGCAAGGCATCACTTATACCACCAAGGACGACAGCACCCGCGAAATCCTTCCCGACACCAAGGTGGCCCTGATCGATGCGAACGGTAACCTGATGCAGGATTTCGTTACGGGTAACGACGGCAAGTTCCTTTTCAGGGTTTATGAAAACGAGAATTATACATTGACCGGTGAAACCGACGGCTACATTGCCAAGCGCCAATTGTTTACAACGAACGGGAAGTCGATACCCCTGACTTCCGTGAAAGAGCTGGTGACGAACATCACACTCGATACATTGATAGTGCTCGACCGCAAGAATACCATCACAGCGTTCAGACTCCAGAACGTATACTTCGACCTCGACAAGTGGGATATCAAACCCGAGGCAGCCGCAGAGCTCGACAAGCTCGTGGAGCTGCTCAACGACAATCCCGACATTGCCCAGATAGAGCTGAGCTCGCATACCGACAGTATCGCCTCGAGAGACTATAACATTACCCTCTCGCAACGACGCGCCGAGTCGACGAAAAATTACATAGTGAAAAAAGGGATTTCGGGAGAAAGGATCGTTGCCAAAGGATACGGTGAGGACAAACCGATCGCCCGCAACACCAACCCCGACGGTACCGACAATTTCGACGGTCGCGCCCGTAACCGCCGCACGGAGTTCCGTATTCTGAAAATGGGTCCCATCCAGGAGAAAAATACCGATGAGGAGTTCGACGAGGATAAGTTCTTTAAGAACGACGCGAAGAACAACGATAACTGATCCCCCCGCCCCCGCCAAAGTTCGCTTTGCTATAATTTTTCTACCTGCATGGCCGGGCAAGCTGTATCTTCCCAGCAAATTTTTCGAGCGATGAAGCCATCCCTACCCTTATTGCTTTTATTATTAGTGACGGCCGCGCCTTCTTTAGCACAGAAGAAATCTACCGCGCCCGTTCAGAAAAAAGCGCTTTCCCACACTGTCTACGACCGGTGGAAAGAGATATCGTCGAAGGCACTTACGCCCGACGGTAACTATGCAGTTATCGCTATCAATCCCCAGGACGGCGACGGAAAGGTTGTCTTCTATAACCTCAAAACCGGTGCACAGGATTCCGTAAAACGAGGCGACAACATTTCACTTACCTACGATAGCAAGTATGCCGTGTTCAAGGTCAGGCCTCCGCAGGATGTCGTGAAAGACCTTCGCCGGAAGAAAAAGAAGAAAGAAGATATGCCGAAGGATACCCTCGCATTGTATTCGTTCGGTACGAGAAAGACTGAAAAGATCCCCGATGTACGGATGTATAAAGTGCCGGAGAAGGCTGGCAACTGGGTAGCGTACACGCTCGAACCAAAGAAGGAAGAAAAGAAAGAAGACAAAAAAACCGAGGCATCACAACCGGCGCCAGCCAAGAAGGCGAAGAAAGTAAAGAAGAACACCGACGACAATGGGTACACGCTCGTCATCCGTAATATCTCCGGCAATACGGGCGCTCAATATGGTTTCGTAAAGGACTTTACGTTTGCAAAATTTGGACAGGGCCTCTTGTTCACCACCACAGGCAACGACAGCACGTTGAAAGCGGGGATGTACTGGTATGATCTTGCGGCAGGTCAGCTGAAGACATTACACCAGGGATATCCGAAGTATAAATACAAGGGTCTTTCCATCAGCGAGGATGGAACACAGGCAGCATTCGTCGTAGATGCAGATACCACGAAGACTCCCGTCCGTCATCCGCAGCTGTACCACTGGCAGAGCGGCGAAGCCAGCGCGAAGCACTACGACGTCGAACATTCCATGGCATTACCGTTGAACTGGCTGGTGAGCGATTCGCAAACGCCACAGTTCTCGAAGGATGGGAAGAAGCTTTTCTTCGGGACCAATCCCACGCCGGTGCTACAAGACACCATGAAGCTCGCGGAAGAGATCGTGAGCGTGGAGGTGTGGGGCAATGCCGACAATCTTATCTATCCCCAGCAGAACCGCCAGGTGGAAGCCGAGCGCCGAAGGAGCTATCTCGCGGTGATGGATATCGGAGCAAAGGCCGTCACGCAGGTTGCCACGATAGACATACCCACCACGGAGATAGGTGATGAAGGCAATTCGTCTGTGATCTTGATGGAGACCAACAGGCCATACCAGCGGATGATCATACATGATCCCGGCGCGTACAGTGACTTCTACCTTTTCGACATAACCTCACGCTTACGGCTCGATATAGGCACGAGGATAAAAGGCAACGCACTGCTATCGCCCAAAGCGAACTATGTCTATTGGTACAGTCTCACCGATACCACGTGGTTTGTGTACAGCGCTGCAGCCGATTCTGCCACCAGGTTGAAAGGGCTCACGAACTTTGCGGATGAAGAAGACGATCACCCGGACTATCCTTCGCAATACGGCGCTGCGGGCTGGACGGTCAATGACGAAGCATTATTGTTATACGACCGTTACGACATCTGGTCGTTCGACCCCAGGGGGAAAAAACAACCTGTCAACCTGACGAAGACCGGCCGCCAGGAGAAGACGGTGTTCAGGTACCTGAAGCTGGATCCCGAAGAACGGTCGATCGATCCCAATAAAGAAATGATGTTGTCGGCGTTCAATGAGACAACGAAACAATCGGGTTTTTATAAGCTCTCTTTAAAGGATGGCAAATTGACCAAATTGGTCATGGACAACTACAGGTTCATCGGAGCCATCAAAGCCACCCAGGGAAACCAGATCTTGTTTACACGTGAAAGCTTCAGGGAGTTCCCGGACGTATGGACTTCCGATACCAACCTGGCGGGCATGAAGAAGCTGACCGACGCCAATCCGCAGATGAAGAATTACAACTGGGGAACCGTAGAGCTGGTGACCTGGAATTCACTCGACAACGTTCCGCTGGCGGGTATGCTGTATAAGCCCGAGGGTTTCGACCCGAAAAAGAAGTACCCGATGATCACTTACTTCTACGAGAAGGAAAGCGATAACATTCACGGCCACATCCCCCCGACACCGTTGCGTTCGTCGATCAATCGTTCAACATACGTGAGTGACGGGTATCTCGTTTTCGTTCCCGACATCGTATACAAAATAGGATTCCCCGGAGAGAGCGCTTACAATGCCATATTGCCTGGTGTCACTGCGCTGATCGCGAAAGGTTATGTGGATGAGAAGAACATCGGTATCCAGGGACACAGCTGGGGCGGATACCAGACCGCATACATCGTTACGCGGACAAACCTGTTCAAGGCAGGAGAGGCCGGGGCGCCCGTCGCCAATATGATCAGCGCCTATGGTGGCATCCGTTGGGAGACCGGCCTCAGCCGGATGTTCCAGTACGAACATTCGCAGAGCCGGATCGGCGGGACGTTATGGGAGAAGCCCATGCACTACATCGAGAACTCACCGATCTTTTTCGCGGATAAGATACAGACCCCGCTATTGCTGCTTCACAACGATGCCGACGGAGCCGTGCCGTGGTACCAGGGCATCGAGATGTATATGGCTCTCCGGAGACTGGAGAAGCCCGTGTGGATGCTGAATTACAATGGAGAACCGCATTGGCCTGTGAAACGGGAGAACCGGATGGATTTTCAGATAAGGATGAAGCAATACTTCGATCATTACTTGAAAGCTGCGCCGATGCCTTCGTGGATGAAGGATGGTGTACCGGCGACTGAGAAGGGGATAAAGACAGGATATTGAAATGCAGGCTCTCACGGAAAGCACGGAAAACACGGAAGCGCTCTCAAACTAGTTCTGCGCCGCATTGAAAGCCCTGCATTTTTCCGTGTTTTCCGTGAAAACTTTCTGACTTAAATGAAGATCCATAAAAAGCTCTCACGGAAAGCACGGAAAACACGGAAGTGCTCTCAAACTAGTTCTGCGCCGCATTGAAAGCACCTGCATTTTTCCGTGTTTTCCGTGCATTCCGTGAGAAACTGTATTGTATATTTCGTCGATGGGACTATTTGATCTAAAGAATAAGGTAGTTGCAATCACCGGCGCGGGTAGCGGCATCGGTCGTGCTATCGCAATTGTTTTTGCGGAGCAGGGCGCGAAGGTGAACGTGTTGGATTTTAATGAGACCGCAGGGAAAGCCGTAGCCGAGGAGGTCAAAGGAATGTTCTATCAGTCGAATGTTTCGGTTCAAGCCGAAGTGGATAAAGTGATTGGAGCTATCGTCGGGAAGGAAGGGAGCATCGATATTCTCGTGAACTCGGCAGGCATTGCGCAGATTGGTAATCTCGAGAACACCTCCGACACCGACATCGACAAAGTCTACCAGGTCAACATCAAAGGCACCTACAATTCCATGCACGCCGTAGTGCCTTTCATGAAAAAACAAAAGAAGGGTGTGATACTGAACATTGCGTCTGTAGCGGGGTCGGTAGGCATACCCGATCGTTTTGCCTATAGCATGAGCAAGGGCGCCGTGATGAGCATGACGCTGTCGGTGGCAAAGGATTTTGTGAAGGACGGTATTCGCGCCAATAGCATTTCTCCCGGACGAGTACATACTCCTTTTGTCGACGGGTTCATCAAAGCCAACTATCCTGGAAAAGAACCGGAGATGTTTGAAAAGCTTTCGAAGACACAACCGATCGGACGTATGGCAAGACCGGACGAGATCGCTTACCTCGCATTGTATTTGTGCTCAGATGAAGCGGGGTTTGTCACGGGGACGGATTATCCCATCGATGGAGGATTTATAAAGCTTAATAACTGATTCATGAAATTATTCAGGTTTGGCAATGACGGACAGGAAAAGCCTGGCGTAGTGTTCAATGGTAAGGATGTCGACGTGTCGTCGTTCGGAGAAGACTTTGGAGAAAAGTTTTTCGAAACGGACGGTCTCAACAGGCTTCAGAAATTTTTAAATGAGAAGGGATCTTCATTGCCCGTCATTTCGAATATCACCCGTTACGGATCACCGATCCTTCGTCCTTCGAAGATCATTTGTATCGGCCTTAACTATGCCGACCACGCAAAAGAGTCGAACATGGAGCTTCCGAAGGAGCCGATCGTTTTCTTTAAGTCGACCACGGCGCTCACTGGCCCTAACGACAAGCTTGTTATCCCGAAGGGGAGTTCGCAGACAGACTGGGAAGTGGAACTTGCTGTGATCATCGGGAAGAAGGCCTCCTACGTTTCCGAAGCCGACGCTTCGAAGTATGTTGCGGGCTATGCATTGCATAATGATTATAGCGAGCGCGAGTTTCAGTTGCACCGCGGAGGTCAGTGGGTAAAGGGCAAGAGCGCCGACAGCTTCGCGCCTATCGGGCCGTACCTCGTTACACCCGACGAAGTGAAAGACCTCGATAACACCAGGCTATGGTTGAAGGTGAACGGAAAGACGATGCAGGACGGTACCACTGCCAATCTTGTTTTCAAAGTTCCGTTCCTCGTCAGTTACCTCAGCCAGTTCATGACACTACTTCCCGGCGACGTGATCTCGACCGGAACACCTGCCGGCGTAGGCCTGGGGATGAAGCCTCCGCTCTACCTGAAGGCAGGCGACGTTATCGAGCTGGGTATCGAAGGCATGGGCGAACAAAAGCAGACCGCTGTAGCTTATAGCGGCAAATAATGATCTGACCCATGATCATCGATGCTCATCAGCATTTCTGGAGATACAGTCCAACCCGCCACGGGTGGATCACCGATGACATGGCGGCCATTCGCCGCGACTTCCTGCCCAAAGAGCTCGAACAGATCTATCGTCAGAACGACATCGACGGCTGTGTTGCCGTGCAGGTAGATCAGAACGAAGCGGAGAATGAATTTATTCTCGCCTATGCCCGTATGTACCCGTTCATCCGCGGAATAGTCGGCTGGGTAGATCTCCAGGCGCCGGACATCAAGGAACGACTGGATTACTATTCTTCAGAGAAAACGATCAAAGGCTTCCGTCATATCGTCCAGGGTGAAGCCGACCCGAACTTTTTATTGGGTCAGGATTTTTGCCGCGGCATCGCACTTTTGAAGTCGCATGATTTCACGTACGACATACTGGTTTATCATTATCAGCTGGTGCAGGTAGAACCTTTCATTGCCAAATTTCCGGGACAACAGTTTATCATCGACCACATTGCGAAACCGGCTATTGCGAAGCACGAGATCGCTCAGTGGGAAAAATATATGAGGGCGATATCGAAACACGAGAACGTTTATTGCAAACTGTCGGGTTTGGTGACCGAGGCCGACATCAAAGGCTGGACCTACGATGACCTTGCGCCGTATTTCGATGTGGTGCTGGATTGTTTCGGACCCTCGAGGCTGATCTATGGTTCCGACTGGCCGGTGTGCCTGGTAGCGGCAACATATGAAGAACAGTTCGGAGTGTTGCAGAAAGCTATCGATCGCTTGTCGCCGGCAGAGAAGAAGCAGATACTTGGTGAAAATGCGATTCGATTTTATCATCTTTAACGAATGCAATTTCTCACGGAAAGCACGGAAGACACGGAAAAATGCAGGTGCTTTTCAATGCGACGCGGAACTAGTTTGAGAGCGTTTCCGTGGTTTCCGTGTTTTCCGTGAGAGCTTTTTATGGATCTTCATTTAAGTCAGAAAGTTTTCATAGTAACCGGCGGAGCCAAAGGCATCGGTCGCGCCATTTGCGAGTTATTATCCGCCGAAGGCGCAGTTCCCGTTGTTGTCGACAAAGATGACTCCGCAGGCAAAGACCTTTCGAAAGCCTTACCTCGATCACATTTTATTTCCGTTGATCTCAGTGATAAAGACTTATGCCGCCAGGCTGTCGAAGAAACTGTAAACAAGTATGGTCATCTCGATGGTATCGTGAATAACGCCGGACGTAACGACGGAGTCGGCCTGGAGAAAGGCTCGCCGGAAAAATTCCTTCAGTCCATAGAAAATAACGTCGGTCATTTTTATTACATGGCTCACTACGCGCTGCCGCACCTGAAGACCTCGAAGGGCAGTATCGTGAACATCGGCTCGAAGGTTTCATTATCAGGCCAGGGCAACACCAGCGGTTATGCTGCCGCAAAAGGCGCGGTGCTGGCGTTGACTAGGGAATGGGCTGTCGAATTGCTTCCGTATTCTATTCGTGTGAACACAGTGCTGCCGGCAGAAGTCTGGACGCCACTGTATGAGTCGTGGATATCCACATTCAAAGATCCCGAAGAAAAGAAGAGACAGATCGAAAACAAGATCCCGCTGGAACGGAGAATGACGACACCACAGGAAATTGCAGATACGGTTGTGTTCCTTTTATCGGACCGCGCGAGTCATGTAACGGGTCAGTGGCTTTCGGTGGACGGGGGTTATTTACATTTGGACAGATCTATCAGCTGAAAAAATATTTATGGCGTCTATTCCTGCGGAAGTTAAAGTATCTGGTCCAAATGCCGGCAAGTCGTATACGCTTGCGTTTATTCTGGTAACGAGTTTGTTCTTTCTTTGGGGGTTGGCCAACAGTTTGAATGGCACTTTAATAAAGCACTTTCAAACTGCTCTTAATCTGAATCGCGCACAAGCTGGAATTGTCGATTCGGCCTTCTACATTGGCTATTTTGTGATGGCTTTGCCCGCTGCATTCCTCATGAACCGTATCGGGTACAAGAAAGGCATTCTCATCGGATTGTTTTTATATGTCCTGGGCGCCGTTTTGTTTTACCCTGCGGCGGAATCCAGGGTTTATAGTTTTTTTCTCTTTGGTCTTTTTGTGATCGCATGCGGACTCGCATTTCTTGAAACAGCCGCCAATCCTTACGTAACTGTTTTGGGTGATCCATCCGGAGCAGAAAGGCGCATTAATTTCTCTCAGTCATTCAATGGAACGAGTATCATTCTTGGTCCCGTTATCGGAAGTCTTTTCATTTTTTCCGATGTCGAATACACCAACGAAATGCTCAACGCGATGAATCCTGCACAGGCCGAAGCGATCCGTATTGCTGAAGCTCAATCCGTACAGGGACCATACCTTGTACTGGCTGGAGTTGTTCTTTTTGTAGCTATCCTGTTTGCATTAGTGAAAATGCCGGAGATATCTGACCCCTCAGAAAAGACCGCGACGTTCAAAGGAATCACCAGGCATCGACATCTGATGTACGGAGTTGTTGCGCAATTTTTTTATGTGGGAGCGCAGGCATCCGTTTGGGGATACTACGTTGACTTGAAACTTCATTTTGCCGCAGATGAGCAATTCGGCATCGTCGCCGCCCTCTACAGGTTTTACGAAGGCATGACGCCAACTCAAATGGCGAGCTTTCACGCGTCCTTTGCATTTGTATTGTTTATGATCGGGAGGTTTGCCGGTACGTGGCTCCTCACGAAATTCGCCGCCAATAAATTGTTATCCGTGTACGCTGCAATTTCCGCAGCTTTAATGGTATTTGCATACGTGAGCGATGGGATGGCAGCCGTGGCCGCCATCAGTGCATCATACTTTTTTATGTCAATCATGTTCCCGACGATATTTGCCCTTTCAATAAAAAATCTTGGAGACCAGGTGAAGATTGGATCAGGGCTTGTCATTATGGCCATCGTCGGAGGCGCAGTGTTGCCTCCGATCACGGGCTATCTTTCTCTCTTTGGAATTGAGAATGCATTGATCATTCCATTAATTGCATTCATTGTTATACTGTTTTTTGGGATCAAAGGATATAAGATTAAAGCTTCGTGAAACGATACTGCCTAGCACTGGATCTGAAAGACGATCCCACTCTCATTCAGGAATACGAAAAATACCATCAGGAAGTGTGGCCGGAGATCATCGAGAGCATTAAGACCTCCGGCATCCTCAACATGGAGATCTACCGCGCCGGTAACCGCCTGTTCATGATCATGGAAACTGAAGATGACTTTTCCCTGGATCACAAGGTACTCGTCGACCAGTACAACCCGCGCGTGCAGGAGTGGGAAACCCTGATGTGGAAATATCAGCAGGCGCTGCCCTATGCGAAGCAAGGTGAAAAATGGATGGAGATGACAAAGATATTCCAACTATGAGTGAACCGTTGCAAACATTTCCCGCGAAGGTGCTTGAAGATTTCTCCACGGAGACCTTCATGTATTTCGGAATTCCCGAGAAGGACGCCCGCCTTTCCGCTGAAGTTCTCAGCAAGGCCGACCGCCGCGGCATCGACTCGCACGGTGTAGCGAGACTCCATACATATTTTGATATGCTCACACTGGGACGGATCAATCCGAAGCCCAACGTGAAGATCGCCCGCGAAAAGAAAAGTGTCGCAACCGTGGACGGGGACAATGGTCTCGGTCTCGTCGTTGGCCCGAAGGCCAACGAGATCGCGATGGACAAAGCGAGCCAGCATGGTTCGGGGTGGGTGAGTGTCTTCAATACCAATCACTACGGTATCGCCGGATACTATGCATTGAAAGCCCTCGAGCGCGATATGATCGGCTGGTCGATGACCAATTCCACGAAGCTCGTCGCGCCGTTGTGGGGCGCTGAACGCATGCTGGGAACGAATCCCATCGGCATCGCTTTTCCCGGGCTGAAGAATCCCCCTATCGTCATCGACCTTGCCACCAGTGCAGCCGCTTACGGCAAAATAGAGATTGCCAAACGCAAAGGCACTCCCGTGCCGAAGGGATGGATCATCAACGACAAAGGAGAGATGACCACAGATCCGATGGACATGATCAACGGCGGAGCATTGCTGCCACTCGGCTCCGAGCGCGATCTCGGTGGACATAAAGGTTACGCCTTGTCGGCCATGGTCGACATTCTCACCGCCGTACTAAGTGGAGCCAACTGGGGACCGTTCGCGCCTCCATTTGCTCTACGCCAGGAAATTCCTTCGAAGAGTGTGGGTAAAGGCATCGGTCACTTCTTTGGAGCGATGGAGATCGACGGGTTTATGGAAGTGGAAGAGTTTAAGAAGAGGATTGATGAATGGATCGATGTTTTCAGGAATACGAAAACGGCAAGGCCAGATGTTAAAGTGCTGATACCGGGTGATCCGGAACGGGACGAGGAGATCAAAAGAGAGAAGACGGGGATACCGGTGTTGGGGCCGGTGGTGGAGGATTTGAAGGATATAGCTAAGCAGACGGGGATCCGATTTAATGCTTAATGCAAACCGCAGAATATTGAACACCGAATGTCGAACCGCAGAAGGGGCGGTGGAGAAAATGATTTGACTTAGGATTGTTCGGAGGAGAAGGCGATATCTTGGTTTTGAAGCTGGTAGGCTGCTGCGAGACGTTCTTCCAAAGTGGCAACTGAGGCAAATAAATTCGAAGTCAGAATTTTCTTTTTGTACTTCTTTAAGAGTTCCTGCTCTAACTCGGAATTGCTGATGGTGCGTGCGTCTTTGAGAATGTGAAGGATATCGAAGCCGTTGTTTTTTAGGTCGGCGGAGACCATCGAAAAACGGTGACATTCGAGGGGGTCGGCTTCGGCGCACATCAATGCAATCGTATAGCCTTTCTTAACGCCATCTTTTAGGCGATCGACACCCGCGCGGAATTTCGAAGACTTACGCATTTTTTGAAAATCGACCTTGCCGTTGGTGAGTAGCTCAGGCGAAGTCTGACGTGCTCCGAATTCGTCGGGCATATGTAGATAGGTGATGTCGGCTTCTTTCAAGGAGGCCGAAAGTTTGTTCTTGTTGTATTGTGGATTGAAGCGGCTTGCGGCCACACTTCGAACATCGACAACACAATTGATCGACCAGGTCTTCAACAAATCAATAAAATACCCGATTCCGTGCTTCGAATGCCCTATGGTGTAAATCGTAAGCTTCATCTCCCCACACCTTCTGCTCTTCTACATTCTACATTCTGCTGTTCTGCGGTTCAGTACTCCAGCGTCTCGCTACCCGTTTTTATCGTAAGCTTCTTAGAGTCACTCTTCTCGACTCTTCCCACAATCTTCGTCTCTACGCCAAAAGACTTAGCAATATCGATCACAGGTTGCGTAAACTTCTCCGGCAGGTAAATCTCCATGCGATGGCCCATATTAAACACCTTATACATTTCCTTCATCTCCGTGCCGCTCGCGCCGTATATCAATTTAAAAAGTGGAGGGATCTCGAACAGGTTGTCTTTAATAACATGCAGGTTATTGACGAAATGAAGGATCTTGGTTTGTGCCCCGCCGCTGCAATGAATAATGCCATGAATGTGCTGGCGAAGCTCTTTCAGCACGGGGATGATCACCGGCGCGTACGTGCGCGTAGGTGACAACACCAATTTACCCATGTCCAGCGGTGACTCCGGCAACCTGTCGGTCAGTTTATATTTTCCACTGTAAATAAGATCAGCAGGCACCGACGGATCATAGCTCTCCGGGTATTTGTCGCGATATTCCCTCGCGAACATATCGTGTCGCGCGGACGTCAGTCCGTTACTTCCCATTCCTCCGTTGTATGTGGTCTCGTAAGAAGCCTGTCCATACGAAGACAGTCCGACGATCACGTCTCCGGCAGTTATCTTTTTATTGTCGATCACATCCGCACGTTTCATACGGGCGGTCACGGTACTGTCGACAATGACCGTTCTCACGAGATCGCCCACATCTGCCGTTTCGCCGCCGGTGCTGGCGATGTCCATGCCGTGTTGGCGAAGCATTTCCAAAACTTCTTCTGTGCCATTGATGATGGCGGAGAGGACTTCGCCGCTTATCAAAGCTTTGTTGCGCCCGATCGTAGACGACAAAAGGATAGGGCCGGTGGCGCCAACACACAACAGGTCGTCGGTGTTCATCACGATGGCGTCCTGTGCGATGCCTTTCCAGACCGACAAGTCGCCGGTTTCTTTCCAATAGATGTAGGCAAGTGACGATTTTGTTCCAGCTCCGTCAGCATGCATGACCGTGCAATAGTCTTCGTCGCCGCCAAGCAGGTCGGGAACAACCTTGCAGAATGCGCCCGGGAACAGGCCCTTATCGAGTTTACTGATCGCCTTGTGGACGTCTTCTTTAGATGCGGAAACGCCGCGCTGGCTGTAACGGTCGGAATTCAAGTATTGAATATTGAATTGCAAAGGTGAGAATTTTGTTTCTCACGGATCGCACGGATCACGCGGATTTTTAATTCTGATTTGAGCGAATTATCCGTGTGATCCGTGCGATCCGTGAGAGATTTTTCGATATATCTCCCACACCACAATCCCCACGCATACCGATATGTTCAAAGAATGCTTTGTCCCTGACTGTGGTATTTCTATCGCAACATCCGCGTACCCGATCACCTCGTCGCTCACGCCGTTGATCTCATTCCCGAAGACCAGGCACAGCTTGTCTCCCGGCTGCGTTGACAATTTTTGCAGCTGCACACTTTCGGTAGTCTGTTCGACCACCACAATTTTCCACCCCTCCGCTTTCAGCGCCGCAACCGCCAGCCCTGCGTTTTCATGATACGTCCACGAAACCGATGCCGTGGCGCCAAGGGCGGTCTTTTCGATCTCTCTGTGGGGAGGTGTGCCCGTTATGCCCGTCAGAACCAACTTCTCGACACTGAATGCATCGCCTGTGCGGAATGCCGATCCAACATTGTGTAGACTTCTGACGTTATCCAATAGAATACAAACAGGTATTTTCTTTGATGTTTTGAATTCACCTATTGAAAGACGGCCGAGCTGGTCGAGTTTTAACTTCTTCATAACAAATGATCCGTGCGATCCGTGTGATCCGTGAGAGATTTGAATTTAAATTCGAAATTAATGAAATCGCTAAGCTTCATATTCATTCTTTTTTCATTGACCCCTGCGTTTTCGCAAACCGAGGACTACCTGAATGTATACACCGAAGCCCAATGGAAAGCCCGTGACGCATGGCAAAAAGCCGGCGAGATCATTAAAAAAATGAAGCTCGACAAAGCCAGTGTCGTCGCCGACATCGGGTGCCACGAAGGCTACATGACCTTCAAACTGTCAGACGTCACCTCGAAGGTCTATGCCGTCGACGTCGATCAGTCGAAGCTGGACAAGCTCACAAAACATAGAGACGATCGCAAGGTCACGACTGTGGTTGTTGTCAAAGGCGATTATGACGATCCCAAGCTGCCCGACAACACACTCGATGCTGTTGTTATCCTCGATACGTATCATGAAATGGACGACCATGACGAGATTCTTCGGCACATCATGGCCGCTTTGAAGAAGGGCGGCCGCCTGATCATCTGTGAGCCTATTGCCGGCAGCCGTCGCGATCTCGCCCGCAAAGACCAGGAACGCAAGCATGAGCTCGGGATGAAGTTTGCGCTGGAAGATCTTGCGAAAGCCGGATTTACCATCCAGGAGAAAACTGATCCGTTCGTCGATCGGGAAAAAGTAAAGGGGGATAAAATGTGGCTCATCGTAGCCACTAAGTAGTCAGGAAAACCTGATCTCGTCACGTCGTCAACTCATCCGTTCGTCATCTCCTTTCTTCTATATTTGCCAGCTATGGCCGGACCGGGCGCAATGGATACACCCCTCATGAAGCAGTACAGTGTCATCAAGGCAAAGTACCCGGGTGCGCTCCTGCTTTTTCGTGTCGGCGACTTTTACGAGACCTTCGGCCAGGATGCCATCGCTGCCAGCAAAGTGCTGGAGATCGTGCTCACGAAACGCGGCAACGGATCGGCATCAGAAATAGAGCTCGCCGGGTTTCCTCATCATTCCCTCGATACATATCTGCCGCGCCTGGTACGCGCCGGCCACCGTGTTGCCATCTGCGACCAGCTCGAAGATCCCCGCTCGGTGAAGGGTATCGTGAAACGAGGTGTAACAGAGCTCGTAACGCCGGGCGTTTCATTCAACGACAACGTTCTCGAACGCAAACAGAATAATTTTCTCTGTTCCCTGTTCCTGGGAAAGAATTCAGTCGGCGTCGCCTTTCTCGATATCAGTACGGGCGAGTTCTACTGCGCGCAAGGAACGGAACACTACGTATTCAAGCTCGTACAAAGCCTCAACCCTGCCGAAGTTATTTTCTGTAAAACACAGAGAGACAAGATCGAACATCACCTCGGCGAAGAATATGCAAACTTCGCCCTCGACGATTGGGTGTATGCGTTCGATTTCACGCACGATAAGCTCATCACTCAATTCAAGACCGCATCCCTGAAAGGCTACGGCATCGACGTCTGGACCGACGCCGTGATCGCCGCCGGCGCCATTCTGCATTACCTCGAAGCAACCGAGCACAAGGACACCCATCACATCTCATCGATCTCCCGCATCGACGAAGACAAATACGTGTGGATGGATAAGTTCACCATCCGCAATCTCGAGATCGTAACCTCACAGAATGAAGGCGGTGTTCCGTTGTTGCACATCCTCGATCGCACCGTTACCCCAATGGGATCACGGCAGCTTCGCAAGTGGATGATCCTTCCCCTTAAAGAAAAGCAGGCCATCGAAGAACGCCTCCAGGTGGTCGACGAGTTTTTCAAGAACGAGGACCTGCGTACCAAAGTGACAGAACAGCTCAAGCAGATCGCCGACCTCGAACGCCTGATCTCAAAAGTCGCCGTAGGACGGATCAATCCCCGGGAACTGCAACAACTCCGCCGGTCGCTGATGGCTATTGTGCCGGTCAAAGACATTCTCGAAAAACAAACGTCGCCTGAATTACAGAAGCTCGCGGCCCAGCTCGACAAGTGTGAATTCCTTCTCGAAAAGATCGGCAGGGAACTAAACGACGAAGCGCCGATGCTGATCCACCAGGGCGGGGTCATCAAGAACGGCGTCGACGGCGAGCTCGATGAGCTCCGTACGATCGCTTTCGCCGGCAAGGATTACCTCCTCCAGGTCCAGAAACGTGAAGTGGAACGGACGGGCATCAGCTCGCTTAAAATTTCATTCAATAAAGTGTTCGGCTACTATCTCGAAGTAAGTAACGCGAACAAAGACAAGGTTCCGCAGGACTGGATACGAAAACAGACACTCGTCAACGCCGAGCGGTACATCACCGAAGAGCTGAAAGTATACGAAGAGAAGATCCTTCACGCCGAAGAGAAGCTTTCAGTCATCGAGCAGCGACTGTTCATGGAGCTCGTCCGTACCGCCGCCGATTTCATTTCGCAGATACAGCAGAACGCCCGTGCTGTCGCCACGCTCGACGCCCTGTTGTCATTTGCCGTCGTCGCAAAAGCCAACCGGTATACGAAGCCAACGATAAACGACACCACTATTCTCGAGATCAAGGACGGACGCCACCCCGTTATCGAAAAGCAACTGCCTCCGGGCGAAGCCTACGTGCCAAACGACGTCCTGCTCGATAACGATAAGCAACAGATCCTTATCATCACCGGCCCGAACATGGCCGGCAAGTCGGCCTTGCTGAGGCAGACGGCCCTCATCGTTCTCATGGCCCAGACCGGCAGCTTTGTGCCGGCAGCGGCTGCAAATGTGGGGATGATCGACAAGGTCTTTACGCGTGTCGGAGCCTCCGACAACCTTTCCCGCGGCGAGTCGACGTTCATGGTCGAAATGACGGAGACCGCGAGCATCCTCAATAACCTGAGTGACCGCAGCCTGATATTGATGGACGAGATCGGTCGCGGTACCAGCACGTACGACGGCGTTTCGATAGCCTGGGCGATCGTGGAGTTCCTCCATAATCATAAAGACTTCAAGCCCAAGACCCTGTTCGCCACACATTACCATGAGCTCAACCAGCTCGCGGAAGACCATGTGCGGGTGAAGAATTTCAACGTCAGCGTGAAAGAGGTCGGTGACAAGATCATCTTCATGCGAAAGCTGAAGGAAGGCGGGAGTGAGCATAGCTTCGGCATTCATGTCGCACAGCTGGCGGGCATGCCGAACCGCGTCGTACTTCGCGCCAACGAGATCCTTCATTTCCTCGAAAAAGATAAACACAAGAACGAACGGAAGAAGAAGCTCGAGGAAATGCCAAAAGTGCAAATGAGCCTGTTCGAGCTCGACCCTAAGACAAAAGAGGTTCAGGAAATTCTCTCGAAGATCGACATCAACACGCTGAGTCCCGTGGAAGCGTTGTTGAAACTGAATGAGATATTGAGCATCTTGAAGAAGTCTTAATCTCTCACGGAATGCACGGAAAACACGGAAAAACGTCGCGAATAACGCGTAAGGTTGTCACATCTTTGCTCTTCGTAGCAGTATTTGCCACAGCGGAAGCCCAGGGTACGCTGGCGGATTATCGCCGTGCCGAAACTGCAGATACCGCTTATCTGAATAAAGTGTACAACCTGGTCCTTGGTTGGGACTGGACACAAAACGACACTCGCTTCTGGTACGTGAAAGTTATCGCGGGCGGAAAGGAATTTATGCTTGCCGATCCGGCAAAGAAGACAAAAGCAAAAGCCTTCGATCATCAGAAGCTCGCGAAAGCACTTTCGGATAAAACAAAGAAGATCGTCAACCCGAAAAAGCTCCCGTTCGAAGAGATCACATTCAAGGACAAGGGCACGGCCATCGAGTTCGTGTCCGACAGCGTTCGCTGGCAATGCAAGCTGTCTTCGTATGACTGTAAGTTCGTCGAGCGCCTGAAGCCCAGGACAAATCGCTACTGGGGTTCACGACAGGATGAAAAGAGCGGGGGCCCGGTGGTTTCACCCGACAGCTTATGGGCGGCGATCATCAGGACCGGGAATGTGTACATCCGAAACATCGAGACCAAAGAAGAGTTTCGTCTCAGCAACGACGGATCGGAAGGCGAATATTATTCGACCTACATGCGATGGTCGCCGGACAGCAAGAAGCTGATGGCCTACAAAGTACGACCGGGAGAAAGTCACCTGATCTATTTTGTCGAGTCGTCTCCCGCAAACCAGGTGCAGCCGAAATTACAGTCACGGGAATATTTGAAGCCCGGCGATGCGTTGCCGATCCGTATGCCGCAGCTGTTCCTGGTGGATGAAAGAAAACATGTGAAGGTCAGTCACGAACAGTTTGCAGACCAGTTTAACCTGACCGACTTCGAATGGCGGAAGGACAGCAAGTCATTCATATTCGAATACAATCAACGAGGCCACCAACGATATAAAGTGATCGAAGTAGCGGCCCCTTCGGGTGATGTTACCGTGTTGGTCGACGAACAGCCTAAGACATTCTTCGACTATGCAGGGAAGAGTTTCCTGTATACGATCGAGCTCAGTGAGGGCCGAGGGAACGAGATCGTCTGGATGTCGGAACGTGACGGTTGGAATCATCTTTACCTGTACGACGGAAAAGGTAACGTGAAGAACCAGATCACGAAAGGAGAATGGGTGGTTCGCAGTGTCATGCATGTCGATGCGAGTGCGAGACAGATCACATTCACAGCAAGCGGTATGGACGCCGGTATCGATCCGTACTTACGTAGCGTATTTCGTATCAATTTCGACGGCACGGGGCTGACGAGGCTTACCGAGCCGGGCACAGATCATACAGTTACTTTTTCACCGGACAAGGCGTCGTTCTTCGACATATCGCAACGCTCCGATCTTCCGCCCACTTACACCATCCGTCGCGCTTCCGATGGAGGCGAGGTGATGCAGATTGAGAAAGCCGACCCGGCCGCCCTGGTCGCGGCAGGCTGGAGGATGCCGGAAGTATTCGTAGCCAAGGGCAGGGACGGCGTTACCGACATTTGGGGACACATCCTCAGGCCGTCGAACTTCGACCCGAACAAGAAATATCCGGTGATCGAATACATCTACGCCGGCCCGCACAGCAACCATGTTCCGAAAATTTTCAATTCTTCATTCCGCGTATGGCAGCAGCTTACCGAGCTTGGTTTCATCATTGTGCAAATGGACGGCATGGGAACGTCCAACCGTTCGAAAGCATTTCATGACGTATGTTGGAAGAACCTGAAAGACGCCGGCTTCCCTGACAGGATACTATGGATCAAAGAAGCCGCGAAGACACGCCCGTACATGGACATCACGCGAGTGGGCATTTTTGGTAACTCGGCAGGCGGACAGAATTCACTCGGCGCGTTGCTGTTTCATCCTGACTTTTATAAAGTGGCGGTATCATCCAGCGGTTGTCATGACAACCGTATGGATAAGATCTGGTGGAACGAGCTTTGGATGAGCTACCCGGTGGGGCCGCAGTATGCGGAGTCATCGAACGTCACGCATGCAAAAAATCTGCAGGGTAAGCTGTTGTTGATATTGGGAGAGCTCGACGATAACGTGGACCCCGCTTCGACCATGCAGGTGGTGGATCAGCTGGTCAAGCATAAAAAGAATTTCGATTTCATTTTTGTTCCCGGTATGGGACACTCGATGGGAGGGGAATATGGTGAGAGAAGGCGGCGGGACTTTTTCGTGAAGCACCTTTTGGGAGTTGAACCGCCTTCCTGGCAAGAACGGTATGGTATGTAAGAACTTTTTTTAATGCAAACCGCAGAATATTCTGTTCTCGCAACGGTTTGGTTGGATTGATCCGTGCAGCCTTTAACGTCTGTGCTCTGGATAAACTTACTATAATCCCAAGAACAGTTTAATTGAGATGCCTCAGTCTGACTGAAAGTTTTCTAATTATTAAAGATTATCTCGTCCACGAAGAGCCACGCCCTCTTATCCTTCGTTTTCGGGTTGTTCGAAGGATGCCACTTAGGCAATTCAGCGACCGGCCAGGCGACAACCTTCCAGGTTTCATAGTTGCCTTCCACCGGGATCACCAGCGCCGCATTGCGGGTAGATTCCATTTTAGACGGCTGCTCCGGTTTCAGTTGCTTGATCAGCTTCAGACTCGATTCGTCTTTCCCACCCCATATTTCCATTTTAGCAGGCGGGAACAACCAGCCGCCCGTGCTGAGGTCGTAGCTGAGCGTGATCTTGCTGATATTAGTGCCGGGCGCAAACTTAAACTCGGCCGACAATGGATTTTCCTTGAACCCGATCCATGCTATGTCGTGATGGTCGTCGGTGAAACCTTTTTTGTTGTTCGATAGCGTTGCAGCTCCTTCGCCTTTGTAGTCTTTGTTCGGAACGGTGAACAGCTTTGTCTCCAATGGAGCCACTCCTTTTTTGTACAACACGTAAGTTCCCACCTTACTGCAGAACCACCCCTCTTTACATGCCATGGTCTTCAATATTGTGTAGCCATCGATATTGAAAGGGGCATCGTACATCAGGTTTGACGTTGAATCAGGATCGCTGCCATCGATCGTGTAGCGAATGACTGTTTCCGGAAGCTTGTGTGTGAGATATATCTGTTCGCCTTCGTCAAGAAGCGTCTTATCCGTCACCGGAATGGGCGGCGTGAGTCGTAACCGTTCATTGGCATCAGGAGCAAAGCCTGTGTTCCATGCCAGGGCGGGAAGATCTTTTTCCAACCTGGTGATATCCGCGGAAGCGGGCGTGTTCCAAACAAAGATCTCTTTCAGCTTTTTGAAATCTTTCAGTGTACTCATTGCCTTCCCGTCGAGCGTTGTACCCGCTACCGACAATGACCTCAGCTCCGGTAGTGACGACAGTGCCTGTAATCCTTTTATCGTGATCGAAGAGAAGTTGAGATTCAGCTTTTCCAGGTTACGGAACTTACCAATCACGTCGCAGTCGGCGTCGGTCACCGGCATCTTCGAAAGATTGAGGGAAACCAGCTGCTCTTTCACCGCCATGAGCTCTTCCAGCTTCGCCGGTTTGAATTCATTGCGGATGAAGAACGTCGCCGCGAGGGCCGGTTCATTCAGCGCTATCAGAGCTACCGTACGATACGGATCATTCAGCTTCTCGATCGTCTCCGACGATGCGGGCTCAAAGGTGTAGTGGACATCGGCGCTCGTGTGTGCTGCCGAACGGATGAGCTGCTCCGCTAACTTCCGGACAGAGTCCGAGGGATGATACGTCGTCCAGGCTTTGGCCGTATCGGCGCCGGAGATGATCCATTGGAACAGCAACTGTACTTCCGAAGCGGTAAGCTGCGCTTTGCCTTTCGGAGGCATGTGATCTTCATGGTCTTCGGGCAACAAAATGCGTTTTATCACCAGGCTGCCGTGGGGATTTCCCCCGCGCCATACTTCGCCATCCTCTCCGCCCTTCGCAATTCCAGCTAGTGTCGAGAGCACCAATCCTCCTTTCGATTTCTTTTCGTTGTGACAACCGGTACACTTCTCGTCGAACAATGGTTGTATGGCCGCTGCAAACAAGCTCGTACTGTCGCTGATGATCTTGGTATTTTGTTTTTTTGAAAGAAGCGGTTCAAAAACAAAGTCGTCGCCATGGGTGAGAATGCTTCCATAGTGCCCTGCAATCAACACCAGCATAAAACTGATTCCCGTCGTTATGTTTACCAGCTTTCTGTTTGAAGAAACAAAGTATGCGCCGGCGAGTATGAAGCTCAATAAAGCCCCGGAGAGCTTGTGTGCGTTCAGTGTGTCTTCGTTGTAGCCGCCTTCCATCGAAAGCACGACGCCCATGATCGCGGTCACTGCTGCCGTTGCTGCTGCCAATGCGAGCAGGCCCATTGTCACGTCCGCGAAACGGTTTCGGAAAAACAAAAGGACAACAACGATGATCACCGCTCCGATGGGAAGGTGCAACAGCAATGGATGTATTCTTCCCACAGCTTGTATCCATGCCGGGAATTCCATGCGATCGCCGAACAGTAGGAAGAACAGCAGCAACGCGTTCAGTCCAAAAAGGATATTCCCTGCTGTTCTATGGAATTGATTCATGAGGTCACACAAGTATGTCGTTCACGACCTTGCCGGCAACATCCGTGAGCCTGTAACGCCTGCCGAGATGTTTGAACGTCAGCCTTTCATGGTCGAGGCCCATGCGGTTTAGAATGGTCGCGTGGAAGTCGTTGATATGGACGGGATTTTTTGCAATGTTATAACCGAACTCATCGGTTTCACCGTAAACGATGCCTGGCTTGATACCTCCTCCTGCCATCAGCACCGTGTAGCAACGCGGATGATGATCGCGCCCGTAGTTCTCCTTCGAAAGATCGCCCTGGCAATAGTTGGTCCTGCCGAACTCACCGCCCCAGACCACCAGCGTTTCATCGAGCAATCCGCGTTGTTTGAGGTCGGTGATCAGTGCTGCCGAAGCGCGGTCGGTATCCAGTGCCTGCAAAGGCATTTCGCCAACAAGGTTTCCGTGCTGATCCCAACCCTGGTGATAGATCTGCACGAAGCGCACTCCCGACTCCGAAAGCTTTCGCGCCAGCAGACAATTCGCCGCGTATGTTCCCGGCACCAGGCATTCGGGCCCATACATCTTTATGATATGATCGGGTTCCTTCGACAGGTCGCTGATCTCCGGAACGGATGTCTGCATCCTGTAAGCCATCTCGTATTGCTGGACCTTTGTCTGGATCTCCGGATCACCGAATTCCTCGAAGCCCATCGTATTCAATTCCGCCAGCTTATCGAGCATCTTCCGCCTGCCTTCTTTCGACATGCCCGAGGGATCGTTCAGGTAAAGCACCGGTTCTTCACTGCTGCTGAACTGAACACCCTGGTGAATGGAATCCAGAAAACCATTGGTCCAAAGTTTCGAATAAACTCCCTGTCCGTTTCCTTTTCCGCGCGACAACAACACACAGAATGCGGGAAGGTTCTTGTTCTCACTCCCGAGACCGTAGCTCATCCATGAGCCCATGCTTGGCCTGTTGCCTTGCTGAGCGCCTGTCGTCATAAATGTCAATGCAGGATCGTGATTGATCGCTTCGGTGTGAAGCGTTTTTACAATACACAGATCATCGACGACCGAGGCGATGTGTGGGAACAGCTCGCTCACCCATGCTCCGCTCTTTCCGTACTGTGCAAACTTGAAATATGATCCGACCAATGGGAACTTCGATTGTCCCGATGTCATCCCGGTAAGGCGTTGGCCGTTGCGTATGGACTCAGGCAGATCCTGGCCGGCCATTTTATTGAGCATTGGTTTATAATCAAAGCTCTCAAGCTGCGACGGTGCGCCGTTCTGGTGGAGGTAAATGATCCGTTTTGCTTTCGGGGCAAAATGAGGCAAGCCCGGTGTCAATGCAAGCTCTTCTCCCGAAGACGAGAAGAGATCGGGTATGAGCAACGAACCCAGCGCGGCGCTTCCGATACCCAGACTCAGCTTTCCAAGGAAGTGGCGCCTGTTTACGTTCAGCCGGTTTTCGAAAAA
Organism: Cyclobacteriaceae bacterium; assembly: GCA_035318625.1. GTDB lineage: Bacteria > Bacteroidota > Bacteroidia > Cytophagales > Cyclobacteriaceae > ELB16-189. The sequence goes on along the minus strand of DATHEL010000004.1, from coordinate 159,001 downwards.
CTCGTTCATAGTTTTTTCATTTCATGCCTTCACGATAGCCTCTTCCATGTTATAAAGTGTCATGATCACTTCGATCATTGCTGCAAGGCCGGCCCTGTCGCCAACTTCCTGGTGTTTGTATTCGCCGATAGAGATCAGTCTCTCGCCGTCATCGGGCACTGTTTCGAAGGTCTTCTTTTCCGATTCGAAATAGCTGGTCAGGATACCGAGCTCTTTACCCGTACCCTTGCGGCATAGTACCAGCCTGAATGCTTTTGAGATCTTGTCGTCAATTGTTCCCCCGTCTGCCATCAGTGTTTCCGCTAGCACCCGGGCAGCCTCGTTCACCTGCGGATCGTTCATCATCACCAGCGCCTGAAGCGGCGTGTTGGTTCGAAGCCTTCGGACTTCGCATTGATCCCTGTTGCTCGCATCGAATACGAGCAGCGACGGAGGCGGTACCGTTCTCTTAATGAACGTATACAGGCCACGACGATACAGATCTGCTTCATGATCCTGGTTGTAATGCGTTAATCCCCGTCCCGAAGAGGCAACTTCCCAGATGCCTTTCGGCTGATAAGGCTTCACACTCGGTCCGCCGACCGCATCCGTCAGCTCTCCGCTACTAGCCAGCACAAGGTCGCGCGAAAGCTCCGCGTTGAGCCGCATACGCGGTGCATGTGACAAATAAATGTTCTCCGGGTCGTGCGCCATTTTTTCTTTGCTGATCACGGACGATTGGCGATATGTTGCCGACATCACGATCTGCTTCACGAGCCGTTTAATGTCCCAATTGTTTTTTGTGAAATCAGTCGCCAGCCAGTCGAGCAGCTCTGGGTGCGAAGGAAGCTCGCCCTGCATACCGAAGTCGCCGGACGTCTTAACGATTCCCCTTCCAAAGAGCTGTTCCCACATCCGGTTAACAAAAACTCTTGAAGTGAGTGGATTCGTTTCATCGAGCACCCAGTTGGCGAGGCCAAGCCTGTTCTTAGAGAATTTGGTGGTATCGAAGCCGAGTATGCGATCCGGTGTGCCGAAAGGGACAGTTTCGCCCGGCGCATCGTAGGCTCCACGCGTGAGGATGTGCGTGGGACGAAACACGTTGCTGTCGCGCATGATCATCACCTTCACGATACCGGAATCTCTCTTGTTCACAAAGTTCAGGATACCGTCGATGTCTTTCTGCCCGATCGTTATCCTGGGCACATCGGCGGCTGTTCCCGAAAAGATGTCGCCCTGGTAGCCCTTTTCAGCAACCTGGTTAAAGAATGCAAACGTGCTATAATACTCTTTCTGAGAGATCGGGTCGTACTTATGATCGTGACAGTGCGCACATTCGAAAGTAAGAGCAAGAAAAGCCTTCCCGAATGTGTTCGTCCGATCGGTCACATATTCAATTCTATATTCTTCATCGATCACGCCGCCTTCCTGCGTGATCTTATGGTTACGGTTGAAACCCGTAGCCAGCAGCATCTCCTTCGAAGGTTCGGGCATGAGGTCGCCCGCCAGCTGCCAGCGTATGAATTTGTCGTACGGATAATTTTCATTGAACGCATGAATGACCCAGTCACGCCAGGGCCACATCGTTCTCAAGCCATCGTCCTGGTAGCCGTGTGTGTCGGCGTAGCGTGCAACGTCCAGCCAATGGATGGCCATCTTTTCACCATAGTGTTTGTTAGTGAGCAACTCGTCGACAACCTTCTCGTAAGCATTGTCCGAAGCATCGGCAATGAACGCATCTTGTTGTTCGAGCGTAGGAGGCAAACCGACCAGGTCGAGGAACACGCGTTTCAGCAATCGCTCACGATCGGCTTCTTCGTTAGGCTCGAGGCCCTTCACGTCGAGTTGTTGGAGAACGAACTCGTCGATCTCGTTCTTCACCCAATCGTTACCCGACTCCGGCACATTCGGTTCTTCAGGCGGAACGAATGCCCAGTGTTTTTTATAAACGGCTCCCTGCGCGATCCATTTTTCTATCAGATCGATCTCGTATTGCGACAGCTTCAGGTTCGAAGTAGCGGGAGGCATCAGAAAAGAGGTGTCCGACGAAGAGATCCTGTTGTAAACCTCCGAAGCTTCGGGGTCGCCGGGGACGATAACGTGCGCAGAAGGATTGTCTTTCAGTGCGGCGTAGAGTCCCTGCTCCGTATCGAGTCTGAGTTTCGCTTTACGCTGGCCGGCATCGGGACCGTGGCATTTAAAACAGCGGTCGGAAATGATGGGCCGGATGTGGAAGTTGTAGTCGACGGTCTTCGGCATGCTGACCCCTTCGCCACCTGAACTCTTGCCAAGCAAAAGATAAATGAGAGCCACTGCTGCAATAGTGGCAGCAATAACGGTAAGTGTAAGCCAGTTAAGTTTTAGACGTATCATTCAGGCAACCCGAATGTACAAGTTAAGGAATTTGCTTTCTTCCGCGCAGTCATCGCGGCCCGGACTATGACATGCAAGTTTTACGACGAAGGAGCCGCGATCCCGTGGAAGCCAGGAAAGAGTTTTTCATAGAGACGTGCGCACGCTGATTTCCTCGGGGTCCCTGCTAGCTTTTAGAAGGGTCTGCATTCCATAGGTCGGGCAGGGACGACGTATTTCATAGAAATTACCTCCGTGAATGCCTCACGCCCTTGCTTTTGCGGTGAAAAGGTTTCTTGCCGCCGTGTCCGCCTTTCGGGTGTGATGTATTGTAGGCAGGGCCTGCGCCAAGCGCTTCGGGCATAGGAAGCTTCACAATGGTATCGCCGATCAGGTTTTCAATCGCAAGGAACTTGCGCTGATCTCTTTCATTGATGAATGTCACCGCGGTTCCCGTGGTTTCCGCACGTGCGGTACGTCCAACGCGGTGTACATAGTCTTCGGGGTCCGGCGGTACATCGTAGTTGATCACCAGGCTGATCCCTTCAACGTCAATTCCTCTCGAGAGCACATCGGTGCCGATGAGGATCGTTATCTGTTTGTTCTTGAATCCACGTAGTATTTCCTCACGTTCGGACTGTTCGAGGTCGGAATGGAACGCCCTTGCCGGTAAGCCTGCTTTCCTGAAAACATGATCGAGTTTCTTTACGGCTTCCTTAGTCGATAAGAATATGAGGACACTGTTCCACTTCACGGTGCGAAGCACGTGTTTCAGCAGCGCCCCTTTTTGTTCATCATAAACCACATACGCCTGCTGAAGGATACCCGCTGCAGGTTTTGCAATGGATATGGCGATCTCGTGTGGATTGTTGAGGATCTTGGTAGCAAGTTGCCGGATCTTCGGAGGCATGGTTGCCGAGAACAACAACGTCTGCCTTACCTTGGGCAGGTAGCTGATGATCTTCACAATGTCTTCGAAGAAACCCATGTCGAGCATGCGATCGGCTTCATCGAGAACGAGATGTTCGAGATGATCGAACTTAACGGTGTCGGATGCCAGCATGGCGATCAGGCGACCCGGGGTTGCAATGATAATGTCGGCTCCCTGTTCCAGTGCCTTGCGTTGCTGGTCCCATGTTGCTCCGTCGCCACCACCGTAAACTGACAGTGAGCTAATGCCAACAAAGTAGGAGAATCCTTCTACCTGTTGATCGATCTGCTGTGCAAGCTCGCGCGTGGGCGCAATGATGAGGGTATTGAGGTGACGTACCTCGGCGCTGACAATGTTATTCAGGATAGGCAGGAGATAGGCGGCAGTTTTCCCGGTGCCGGTCTGCGCGCAGGCGATCAGGTCGCGGCCCTCCTGTATCACAGGAATGGCCTGTTCCTGGATGGGCGTCGCGTTTTTGAAGCCCATGGAATCCAGACTGTCGGTTATCCGGGCGTCGAATTTAAATTCGTGAAAAGTCAAAAATTAAAGTGTATCGTTGAAAAAATAACTTTCAAAGATACGGAAAAATTGTTTACGCCGCCTTCTTGACCTCCTCCACATTGAGTTGCTTCTGTTTCGAGAAATCAATAATTCCCAGAAAATTCAGCACCCTTATGATCTGATAGGTCGGGTCGATCTCGTGCCAGCGGATCCCTCCGAAGTTAGCACTGGCTCCGTTCTTATGATGGTTGTTGTGATAGCTCTCGCCCATCATCAGGAAATCTACCGGAAGGAAATTCCTGGAAGTATCGCGTACCTCGAAATTCCTGTAGCCATACTTATGAGCAAACCAGTTGATGATCGCACCATGGATAGGGCTCATCAGGAAGTGTACCGGCAACAACAGGAAGAACCACGGCGAGGGAGCAAAGAACACGTACACCAGTGTATACACCACGGCCCAGAATAATCTTGCAGGCCACGAACGCGCAAACGTATCGAATGCAGTCCAGTCGGGTACACCGTCGGTAAATCGCTTGTCGACGACCATTTTCTTGTTGGAGATATCCGAGTAGATGGTCTTGGTCTTCCACATCATATTCCAGATCGTCTCGTCGTACGTCGGCGAATGCGGATCGTTCTCAGTATCGGCATATGCATGGTGCATCCGGTGCATGACACCATAACCGTAAGGACTCAGGTAGTTCGACCCCTGGAATACCCAGGTGAGGAAATAGAAGACCTTTTCGGTCGTTTTACTCATGGTAAATGCATGATGGGCAGCATAGCGGTGCAGGAAAAATGTCTGGAAGAAAAGCGACAGGTACCAGTGCGCCGCGAAAAATGCAAGAATGATGATCATAGATTAACTCCTCAGGGTTTTGGGCCTAATTACACCGTAAGACAGCGTTTTAGCGGGTTTGTGACAAATTCTCAGAATTTTTTTCGGATGGCCTCAGCGATGTCATCTTTTAGCTGTGCGACCAGGTCGGAGGCATTTTCCATCGTACAAGCTTTTTTGAAGCTGTCGAGCAGGTGCGACGGGCTGGGCAGGTCGTGTACTTTAGACGTCCCTTCCTCCAGCTTCTTGCGGGCACGAGAGAGCAACTGGCGGCAATGGTCCTTTTTCTTGTCCAGTGTCTTTTGAAGGGCTTCGTAATCGAAGTCAAAAACTTCCTTGAGTAAAAATACTGCCCTTTCGAGGGGCTGGAGCTTCTCCTGCATCACTTTGAATGCATACTTCAGATCTACTTCGAGGTCGAGGTGATTAAAGTTTACTTCCTTTAATTTTTGAACGAACTCGCTGGAGCTGATGCTCTCGATACATTCCTCTTTTTTACGCTTCAGCGCTTCGAGGTGTGAAAGGCAGTTGTTGGTAACGGCTTTTATCAGATAAGCCTTCGTATTTGCGATCTTCTGGTGGTCAATAGTAAGCCACCGTAAAAACGTCTCTTGTACGATATCCTCTGCGTCAGCCTTGCATTTTACAAGGTTGTAGGCTATCGAATGAAGCAGCGGTTGGTAGGTCGATATGGTCTGCGCTTGAGTCATCTAAATGACAAAGGTACAATTTGAACTTTTATTGTCTTCTATGCCTTTAAGAACTGGTCAAATCACAGTATAAAAGGTACTAAATAACAATAATTTTCAAGATTTTGATCCAAAAGCTCATTCTCTGAAGGAATAAAACGACCTTTGTAAACCCAAATTTTTCATGATGGGAAATCCGACAACTTTGCTCCCTGAGACCCGCCGCAAACCGATCCTTAAACAGGAGATCGCTTTTGGGGTGGTACACCTCATTCCGTTGGCCGCGATCTTTACGGGAGCGACCCTTTTCGACTGGATGGTGTGCATCTTCCTGTACGCGTTCCGGATGTTCTGGGTAACGGGGGGATATCACCGCTACTTCGCTCACAAATCATACAAGACATCACGTTGGTTCCAGTTCGTCATTGCGTTCATGTCGATGACCTCGGCACAGAAAGGTGTTCTGTGGTGGGCCGCCCATCACCGCCACCATCATCGCCACAGCGATACCCCCAAAGATCCTCACTCGATGCTGATCTATGGTTTCTGGTACTCGCACGTGGGCTGGATCGTTGGCCCCGACTTCAAAGAAACAGACTACAAGACCATCGGCGACTACGCAAAGTATCCCGAGCTCGTTTGGCTCAATAAGCACTATCTCTATCCACCCGTTACGCTCGCGCTGATCGTTACGGCGGTAGGCGCATGGGTAAACGGCGGAAGCCCGCTGCTGATGTTCACACACCACGGCCTGTCGACATTGCTGATCGGATTCTTCCTCAGCACCGTTATTCTTTATCACGGTACGTTCTCGATCAACTCGATCATGCACCACTTCGGCAACCAGCGTTATCAGTCGGGCGATGAAAGCAAGAACAGTCTGTGGCTTGCACTTCTCACCCTCGGTGAAGGATGGCACAACAATCACCATTATTACGAAGTCGCTTCGCGCCAGGGGTTCTTCTGGTGGGAGGTCGACATCACTTACTATTGTCTGAGGGCTCTTGCAGCTGTCGGTCTTATCTGGGACCTCAAAGAAGTTCCCAAACACATTCTGCATTCGAAAAACAAAGAGCACGCGCAGGAGCTGCGCAAACAATTCGACAATCGTGAGCCGGTTTCACGCAACGGGCCGTCCAAGGAGAAAGAGGAAGTGCTCGAACGCCTTGAGTAAATGACGCGAATGATGCTCCATAAGGCCCATGCATCATTGCTCATCGCAGCATTGATCTTTGGTCAGATCGGGGCAGGATTTCTCCACACCAAACACGACGCTCACGAAGCGTTAATTGATTTTGATCAGGATCAAACAGTGCTTCTCAATCATGGCGAGCATTGCAAGGTGTGCGCGGTCGACTGGCTTCAGCAATCAGACCTGATATTTTTTGAATTTGTTCCAGCCAAAACAGTCTATCATTTTTCTTTCCCAATCGAGATCAGCTCACTGACTGATCTTGCACTTATTTCACACAACAACAAAGCGCCGCCTTTTCTTAGCTAAGACTTTTTGTTTTAGTTAAGATCAATCATCGTAGCGCTGTTGAGACTCCTCATCGTATTCATATTATTTATTCCGTCGATTGCTTTCGGTCAAAGCGATTGCAATTACACTTTTTCCGGAACGGTCGTTTCTAACAAGGAGCCGTTACCGGGCGCCGCCGTCGTACTGCACGACGAGCAAAAGGGCGCCGTCACGGATGCGCAAGGCCGGTTCCGGATCAATGGCTTGTGCGCACGAACATACACGTTCGACATCCATTTCCTTGGCTACAAACCGATCGAATTGGAAGTTGAGCTAACCGGCAACGTCGACCGGACGATTTCACTGGAAGAAGAGTTGAAGAAGCTCGACGAAGTTATCGTCACCGGGAAAACCGAAAACGTCGAACACGTTCAAAACTATGTGACACTCGGTGAAAAAGAACTGGCGGCCACGGCGGGAAAGACATTAGGTGAATCTTTAAAGGAAGTCTCCGGTGTAAATACCATCCAGGCAGGGCCGGGGATATTCAAGCCCATGATCCACGGGGTTCATAGTACGAGGGTGCTGATCCTCAATCATGGTATCAGACAGGAGGGACAACAATGGGGGGCCGAACACGCGCCGGAAATAGATCCGTTTGTCGCTTCGGAGCTCGTTGTCATCAAAGACGCATCTGCGATCAAGTACGGCACCGACGCGCTCGGTGGTGTGATTGTGGTGAACCCCGCGCCTCTTCCCGAGCAGGCGGGTTTGGGTGGATCGATCAATGCTATCGGCCAGAGCAACGGACGGACCGGCACATTGTCGGGCATGCTCGAGGGCGGCATCAAAAACAGAAAGGGCTGGGGTTGGCGGCTGCAGGGTACGGCCAAGCGGGCCGGCGATTATCACGCACCGGATTATCAACTGACCAACACAAGCAGTAAGGAGCTCGACTTTTCTACAGCCACCGGTTATCACGGGAAAACATTCGGAGCCGAGATATTCTTCAGCCATTTCCAGACGGAGCTCGGTATTTTGAAAGGAACCGCCATCAGCAACCTCGACGACTTGCTGACGGCCATGGAAAAGTCACCGCCGCAATACACGTCATCGTTCAGTTACGACATCGGTGAGCCGCGACAGGAAGTTTCTCACAACCTTTTAAAGATCAATGCTCACAAGGAAACGGATAAGGGCGACTTTCATTTTCAGTACGGACTGCAGAGCAACAACCGGAAAGAATTCGATATCAGGAGAGGTTCGTTGTCGGAGCTGCCGGCCATCGACCTGAAGCTCAACACACACACCTTCGAGGGAGAGTGGGAGATCGGCAAAAAAGACAAGAGCTCGTTTTGTTTCGGAGCCAACGGAATGATACAACAGAACAACAACGTGCCGGGTACGCAACGTATTCCTTTCATCCCGAATTACACCAGCTTCTCGGGCGGGCCGTTTGCTGTCGCGAAACTGTTTGTAAAGTCGTGGACGATCGATCTCGGCGCGCGCTACGATTTTCGTGGTTACAACATTTCGGGGTACGATTTCAAGAACACACTCTACCGGTCCGATCTCCATTTCCGCAACGTGAGTGCGACGGCGGGAGCAACCGTGAAGCTGGAAAACAATCAGTCGCTGTCGTTCAACCTGAGCAGCGCATGGCGTCCGCCGCATGTTGCAGAGCTGTATAGTCTCGGCACGCACCAGAGTGCAGCTTCGATAGAGTACGGGTTGTTGCTGAACGACACGACCAACGAGGTGATGAGCATCGCCGACGTTGACTTCAGGATCGAGAAGGCATTGAAATGGGTGGGCACTTATCGCTACCAGCAAGAACGGCTGCAACTCGAGGCGACGGCCTACGCGAATTTCATTTTTAACTACATCTATTTGAAGCCGACCGGGGTCACGCAAAACATTCGAGGCACGTATCCTTATTTCAGATACACGCAAACCGATGCGTTGTTCACCGGCGTTGATCTTTCCGCGGTGTGGCAGGCGGGCCGGCGCCTTTCGATCACGCCGAAGGTATCGCTGATCCGTGCATCGGATTACACCAATCACGACTACCTGATATTCGTGCCCGGAAACCGTTTTGAGCTCGCCGCGCATTACGAGATAGCGAAATGGAAAAAGCTCTCGAACATTTTTCTCGAGTCGAAATGGAAATACGTAATGCGACAGGTGCGAGCGCCACGCGTGGTGACGGTGAGAGAATTGAAAGATGCACAGGAAGGCGGGACGAATCCGTTCCAGGACGATTCATCCAACTTCGACTTCGCGGCGGCGCCCGATGGGTACTTGTTGTGGAATATGTCGGCGGGCATTGCCGTTCCGGCAGGGAAAGGGCGGTACGAGTTTCGTGTGTCGGTAGAGAATATGTTGAATACGTCGTATCGTGAGTACACGAACAGGTTCCGGTATTATGCAGATGACCTTGGGAGCAATGTTATTGTTGCGGCCAAGTATGTATTTTAGCACAGTGCCTTCTGTGGTAAAAAAATTATGAGCTCCGACAACATCAAACTTTTCGCCACCTCAACAGCAACGGTTATTGGCGAAAGGATCTCTCAACATCTCAACCTGAAGCTTTGCCGTACGGTCGTCGAGAAATTTTCCGATGGCGAGCTGTTTGTAAAGTTCGACGAAAGTGTTCGGGGCAATGTCATCTTCCTGGTGGCAAAGGTCCACATGCCTTATGAGAATTTCTTCGAGCTGCTGCTGACCATCGACGCAGCCCGTCGGTCATCGGCAAAGGAAGTGATACTGGTGATACCGTATCTTCCGCACAGCAGGCAGGAGCGCAGGGAGGGGGTCCGCACTGCCATTTCTTCGCGAATGGTGGCCGATATGATCCAGCTGATGGGCGCCGACCGGCTGATCACGCTCGATCTTCACACCAATGCCATTGAAGGGTTTTACAAGATCCCGGTTGACCCGTTGTCGTCTTTGAAGTTATTTCTCGAGCACATCCGTAAACAGGCGCTTCCCGACCTCTGCCTGTGCAGTCCCGATTTCGGCGGTATCAAGAGGATCAAACAATACAGGAAGAATCTCGACTCCGAGGTGGTGGTGATCAATAAGGAAAGACTCAAGGCCAACGCGGTGGAGAGTATGGAGATCATCGGCGACGTGAATGGACGGAACGTGATCATTATCGACGACCTGGTGGATACTGCCGGAACTCTTTGCGCGGCGGCCGACCTGCTGGTGGCACGTGGGGCAAAGTCGGTGAGAGCTTATTGTACGCACGGAGTGCTGAGTGGCCGCGCCCTGGAGAATCTCGAGAAGAGCCGTATCGAAAAGCTATTCATCTCCGACACCGTCATCGAAACGGTCGATCATCCGAAAGTCGGCATCGTCAGCTGTGCGCCGGTGCTCGCCGGCGCGATCGAGAACGTGATGTCCAATAAAAGTCTCAGTCAGCTATGATCACACGCGCCATCGAAAATGCATTCCGTCATGCGAAGGACCGCAAGTGGACGAAAACCTACTGGGCATTCGATATTCATGGAACGCTTCTGAAGCCAAACCACCGGCGTGACGAGATCGCGACCGAGTTTTATCCATTGGCGATCGAAGTGATGCAGATGTTGAGCAAGCGGACCGATATCGTAAGGATACTGTACACCTGTTCTTATCCTCATGAGATCGACCAATATTTGGAACTGTTCCGGGCCAATGGAATTCATTTCCATTATGTGAATACGAATCCTGAAGTTGCGGATGGGGGATATGGTTATTACAGGGAGAAGTTTTATTTCAATGTGTTGTTCGAAGACAAGGCAGGTTTCAGCGGGGAGACGGATTGGGCTGTGGTGAAAGATGTGCTGGAAAAATACCGGTAAAATTAAAATCAGTATTTTGGTATTGAAACCCAATGACCCTGAGATACCTCGGCCTGTCTCTTATTGTTCTCGCCTGCTACGGTTGCTCCTCCGTGAGGAACTCGCACAAGTACGAATTGAGTGACGGCAAGTATTCGTTCCGGCAGCCGGGCGAAGAGTTCAGGAGGGTTTGGGCCTACGTGAAGGACGACAGCGTGAGTCTTTTCGCCGATGAGAAGGGTAGCCAGCCGATCGTGCCCCAGATATTCAAGGACGAGTACTTCATAAAAAGGAGCTTCGACGTCGACGTCATTGCTGTTCCATTCAAGTACCGGCCTGCATCGGTCAATCTTCCCCGTCAGCTTACGACCGACTTCAACGGAAATATCTTTTTAGGTTATCGTATCGATCGGTTCCGGCTGATACACAAGAATACACCGATCGGCATAAAGAGGATTTACAAACATCGCGCTCTTAGTGTAGGCGGCTTTGGTGGATTGGGAACCGCGGCGATAACACCCTGGACCACCAACAACATGATGACCGACGAATACACTGGCTTCGTTTTGAGCCGTGGCCTGGCCGTAATGGTCGGTCTGAACAATCTCACGTTCGGTGTTGGTGTGGGATGGGATAATCTTACGGATCGCGATAGGGCCATTTGGATTTACCAGGATAAGGCCTGGTATGGACTGACGATCGGTTTGAATTTGAATTGAAATTTCTCACGGAAAGCACGGAAACCACGGAAGAGCTTTCAAAATAACCACGCGCCGCATGGAAGGCTTGTGCATTTTTCCGTGCTTTCCGTGTTTTCCGTGAGAGACAAATTCACGACAAGATCATAAACACTGCTGCCGCCAGTGTCATCACTATAATAAACCACCGGTATGCTCCTTCGCTCAGTTTTTTCACGATGATGACCCCAAGCCATGCGCCGAGTGCGATCACCGGAAGCGTAGTAAGATCGAGGAAGAATGTATTCCATGTGATCGTCTGCCAGCCCCACACCTGGAATGGAACCTTAAACCAGTTGATGGCCATGAAGAACCACGCGCTGGTGCCGATGTATGCATTCTTCGGGAGGCGCATCGAGAGAAGATAGATCGCGGCGAATGAGCCCGCAAGATTTCCGATCATGGAAGTGAACCCTGCGGCGACACCACAAAGTGCGGCAAACCATAAGTAATCGGGGACATCTTCTTTGTGCCCGCGTTCCATCCAGACCATGATGACCACGCTGACAGCGATGATCGAAGCCATGACTATTTTGAACGCGTGATCGTCTATCTGTCCGCCCACGGCGGTTCCCAGGACTACGCCGAGAGCCGCCCAGCCCAGCAGTTTTTTCAGATGTGGCCATGAAGCATGACGATGATAATACCACACCCCCATTACGTCGGCCAGGCAAAGCATGGGCAGCATGATGCCGCTGGAGAGCTTGCCGCCGAAGATCACGGCCAACAATGGAACGGCGACCATACCTGCGCCGTGAACGCCAGTCTTCGATAGTCCGATGAAGAGCGCGACGAGGAAGAAGAGAGAAAGATTGAGGACGGTGAACTCGTACGAGAAGAGGGAGATCATGACTTGTTGTGTCGGGCCTAATCCACGTCCTTACCACGCACGGCCTTCAGCATCTCATACCAGTCCTGTGTATCGAGCTTCAAGTCGATGGCGCTGGCGGCTTCGCGAAGCCGTTCGGGTTTCGAAGTGCCGATGACCGGGAAGATCTTCGAAGGATGCTTGAGCAGCCAGGAGATGAAGAACTGTGTGGTAGTTGCATTGTTATACTTCGCCGAGAATTCGTTCACCTTCTCGCGTATCCTCCGGCTCGTTTCATCTTCCGCAATGAATGTTCGTCCACCTCCGAGCGGCGACCACGCCATGGCCGAGGCTTTGTGACGATAGAGCTGCTCGATAGTTCCGTCGAACAGCGGCGATGTGCAGAATAGCGAGAGCTCCACCTGGTTGGTGACGAGCGGGAATGGAAGGGCGCTCTGGAGCAGGTCGAACTGGTAGGTGGTGAAGTTGGATACTCCGAAGTGAAGAACCTTTCCGTCCTTCTTCAGCTGACTGAACGCTGCCGCAACTTCTTCGACATCCATCAACGGATCGGGACGGTGAATGAGCAGCAGGTCGATGTGGTCGGTATGAAGAAGTGACAATGAAGTTTCGGCGGAACGGATGATGTGCTCTTTCGAAGAGTCGTAATGTTTGACGCGGTGTTCCGGTTTTTTGGAAGAAGTGAGCTTGATGCCGCACTTGGTGACGAGCTGCATCTTACTGGCGAGCTGAGGTTGCCGGGCGACGGCTTCTCCGAAAGTTTTCTCGTTGCTATAGTCTCCGTAAATATCGGCGTGGTCGAACGTGGTGATGCCTTCGTCGAGAGCGGTTTGGATGAGCAGGTCGATGGTATTGGCGGGGATAGAGTTCCATCGCCATGCTCCGGCGATGATGCGGGAGAAGGTAGGGCCGGAAGGGTGTATCTGAAGTTGCTGCATGACCGTCTGAAGTTGGATATTGGTTATTGGTATTGGCTGTTGGTTATCACTATGGTTATTGGACGTTGGTTATTGATTATTGTAATGACTCCGGTATTTCACGAAAATAGGGTCATGACGTTGATTTAAGACTGAAATCGATGTTTTAATTGGATATTTCTGGCCGGTCATTAAATTTGCAGTCCCTTTAGGTCAAAAGGCTGCAATGGTGGTCAGAACCGAAAGGTTTTCCGTAAACGGCGGAGATTTTTTGAAGACTTTTATTGGGTAAATAAATGCGGGAGTAGCTCAGTTGGTAGAGCATCACCTTGCCAAGGTGAGGGTCGCGAGTTCGAGTCTCGTTTCCCGCTCGGAAGAGCAAAAAAAAGTGTGAGGTTCAGACCCGCACTTTTTTTATTTCATGAAGTTTCATTGTTTGACTGATCGGCAGCGATCGGGTCTGCCCGGGTGGTGGAATTGGTAGACACGCAGGACTTAAAATCCTGTGGCAAGTAATTGCTGTACGGGTTCAAGTCCCGTCCCGGGTACTTTTCTAAGTAAATCATGAAGCTCCGACCGGGGCTTTTTTTGTTTCCACGCAGAAAAACGATCACCAAAAAACGTACGATTTTCCGTATCTTTTATGGTACGTTATCGTTAAGCGTTAATTAGCATTTGGCCGGCTATTGGTCAAGAAGGATAACCGGAGAACATAGATTGGTATACAAAGTGGAGGGGAAAAGACCTGCAGAGTTGCTCACCATCATTCAAGCAAGATTTCGTTATTAAAAACGAAAGGCTGCTATGGGGTCAGCCTTTTTTTCATTTCACCACCATCTCCACATACCGGCACAACCCATTCGCCCATCTCATCTGATCGATCGATCTGCACTCCGGTTCCAACAATCTCATACTCGCAACCAAAATACTCACACTCTTCGCCCGGCTCGTCGCCACGTTCAGCCTGTTCGGACTAAATAAAAAACTCATCCCTCTCGGAGCATCCTCCTGTGACGAGCTGGTCATCGAATAGATCACCACCGGCGCCTCCTGTCCCTGGAATTTATCCACCGTTCCGACACGCATGCCGGGAAGTTTCTCAATCAACGCCGACACCTGGGCGTTGTACGGCGCTACGATCAAAATGTCGTTCGTGGTTAACGAATTCGTTTCACCTTTTGCATTCGTCCAACTTCCGTCTTTCAACAGCTTCGATACAATCTCCGAGACAACGTCAATCTCTTCTATCGATTTATTACTGTTACCACGATGTTCGACCGGCACATAGAATAATCCCGCTCCATCAAATTGTCCGGCGTTCGAGAGCACTTGCTTCTCCAGACCCGGTAGCGATCTCAACTTGCCTTCGTAAAAGATCTCTGACGTAAAGCGACAGATCTCAGGATGAAGTCTTCGCGTTATTCCAAGGAACAATCCCTTCCCTTCCGGTATCGTCGCGTGGCCATCAAGCAGGTACGTGAGCGCCGCCACGTCGCTGCCTTCGGGGTGCGCTCCTTTTTGAGGCTGTTCGAGTTGCTGAGGGTCACCCAGTAATATTAAGTTGTGCGCTGCGCGCGAAGCAGCCAGTGCGTGCGACAGAGACATCTGACCGGCTTCGTCAATAAACAGGTAGTCGAGCTTTTCCACCGAATCGGAGTCCGCCCAAAGCCAGGCAGTTCCCCCGGCAACTTTGCCCAAAGCAAGTCCCTGGATAACTTTCTTTGCATCGTCCGTTTCCGTGATCCCGTCGGGCACCTTGATGGCTTTCTCTTTTACTTTGTGAATGAATTCGATGCGGACATTTTCCTCGCGACTCAACTCGATCGTTTTATCAATCAGGTTTCGGATTACTTTGTGACTGATCGCCGTGATACCGATCTTCTTTCCCTTCTTGAACAACTCGATGATCATCTTCGCGCCCGTATAAGTTTTGCCGGAGCCAGGAGGACCCTGTATCGCAAGGTAACTTCGATCGAGGTTGACCGCTATGCGTATCGCAGCAGCAACCACTTCTTCACCGGGAACCATTAGCCCACCCTCTTTCACCAACGGCGGCCGTTTCATCAGAATATCTTTAGCTGCACGGTTCGACTCTTTGTGATTGAAGCCTGACTCGTCGATGTCGCCCGCAAGATTCATGATGGATGTCCAAAGGACTTCCGGATCGATTCGCTCATAGACGTGAACCGAATTCGGGTGGACATTAAGAGTCTTTTTTGTCTTCTTGATGTCGATCGTGCGATCTGCAAAAGAAATTGCCTCAACCTCACCTAGTGATACTCCGATCTTTTCTGTTTCACTGACACTATTTACCACAAAGAGCTTCTTGCCTGCGTCGACGCTGATTTCCTGCGGAGGGAACGAGTACCGGTGTGCCGGTATTCTATCTTTACCCTGGAGGGGTAGCTCTTTCACAAACTGTAGCCCGGTGATCCCTTTGCGTTCATCAAGCAGATCATCATCTTCAATTTTCTGAAGCCGAAAATGCTCCCACCATGCACTCTTGTCCTCACGTCGAAAATAATCCACCGTGTGCGCCAGGAGCCACTTCGCTTTATGATCTTCCAGCCACCCGGCCCGATCCTCGGGGAGCTTTCCGATCAAGGAGTTGTACAGACGATCAGACCAGATCTCCAGCTCTTTTAATTTTTCATTCGGAGCCGGCTCTCCTTTAACAGGTCGTGTGATTTCCTTACCCTGTTTGATCAATGCCGTTCTCACATCTTCAAGCCATAGATGCAAAGCCTCTGTCGCCAGACAATCATCCTCATTATAATCCTCCGTTGCCTTGATCGTCTCGGGCGCCAGCGACGGCAGCTCCCCGGTTTCCAAAGCCACCTCAACGGACTTCCTTGCCTTGCTCGCGTCGGGCAGGTCGACTTTGCGCGTGTATTTCGTGAACAGCTCCAATGCTTTCAATGAATAGACTTCAACGCTTGCCAGCAGCGCTTCTTTAAACACCGCATGCAGGTCGATGAACCTTTCTGCGCGAAGCAGATCGTCGACTTCTTTTTCGAAGACTGCATGTACCCTTGCCAACCTTTTGATCGCACTCGGTTCGTACGGAGCAAAGTGATAGATGTACATGTTCGGGAACCGCTGCCATCGCTCCGTCACAAACTGCATGAAGTTTTCGAAAGCCTTCTTTTCTTCCAGCCTATTCGAAGACCAATGGTTTTTATAGATCAACTCACCGCTGTCGTTCTTAAAAGCATAACCGAGAATGTACTCCAGTCCGCCATCGGGATAGTATGCATCGCCCTCAATATCAAAATACACGTCACCCTTGTTGGGTTCGGGCAGGCGATTAAGCCCGCGGCCCGGTTCGACCGGCAGGTCGGCGTGGATCAGTTGCTTCCTGATCCGTCCCTCGAGCTGGATCCTGGCCTGCGACTGTCTTCGAACATACGTTTCTATGTTACCTCTTTTCGGCTCCGCGATCTTTTCCAGGGTCGCGAACGCTTCGAGCTTGCGAATGCCTTGCGTCTTCAACTCTTCGATGTGCGCCGAACGGATCCCCGCCACCAACGACAAATAGTCGTCGTCGTGCCTTTGTGTATCGCATACCTTCCACCACCTGCAAACTCCGCAGTGTTCCGCCGGCTCCGGATATGTTTCCTTTGGCGGATCGACGATCGTTTTCTCGTAATTTCTTTTCGTGAGTTTGTAATACGCCTTGAAGTCGTCGAACCGGTATGACTCCGGTTCGAAATCAGCCACCGGTCGGATCACATGAAATTTTTCCGGTGACGCCCCTTGCAGCGCCGTCAGCAAGTCGGAGTACAGGCATAGCTGCAGTATTGTTCCCGCTTTCGTATTCTGTGCAAGCTTGGTATCCTGGACTTCGTAGCTCCAATTGCCAAATCTGCTTTTCCCATCAACTTTCCGGAGAATATCGGCAAGGCCCATCCACTGATCTTCCTCCAGTCTGCCTTGAACGATCACATCGGTGCCTTCACTCATTGCCTTCAGCGTCGCCGCCAGAGGCTGACCATGAAGGTGAACCACGGTGAGGCCGTCGCTCACGAGGAAATCAATATAGGCTGCTTCATGAGCCCGCCCCCGTTCTATCAACACGTCAAGCGAAGGATCGTGCCAACGCGGTGGGTTCAATTCTCCGCGCGCCACTTTTCGATTCAACTCGGTAAGGTGACGACAGCTGAGATGGTTCGACAAGTCAGTCGCTGAAAGTTGAAATATGTTATTATTAAAATTCACTTAACTTGATAATGTTCGCAATGTACTCCTCATTGGCCTTTATGAAATACGTCGTTTCCTTTTTTCTATTGTGTGTTATTTTTTCATGCTCCAATAGAAGCCAGTCGGTCGATTTCAACAAAGATTTCGTTTCGTCGATCACTTACGATTCACTTCAAACACTCGAGCCTGCCGTCACCGTTCAGAACATCGACTCAAATCTTTACCGTATTGAATTTAAATACTTCATAAAAGATTCCATTCACCAGGACGACTGGCACATCACCATCAAGCCATCGTTCGACGCCACCTTTCACTGGCAACCTCACCTCACACCCACCGACAATCACATCGTCGCTCAGCACGTTTTTCGCGCTCCTGCTGTGATCGCCGGTAACGATCAGAAGCAGTTAGTGGTGATATCCGACCTGCAACTGATCAACAACAGCGATGTGAAGTGGTACATGGATCTTGATGCCCGTACCGATATCATTACCATGGGAGTTTCGAAAAGCAAAGTCACCAGTCACGTACTGTTCGAAAAAACTCCCGGTCAGGTCATCCCTCCGGGAGAATTCAAATTTGCATTCTTCGTGATGACAAACAGTGACAAAGCGGCAATTACAGATCCCTGGCGTAAACCGTTGGCTTTTATGTGGCAGAAATACGGCGAGCCGCTGTACCAGCAAGGTCAGCCCATCAACGGGTCACTCGATCCCTACATCAAACACACCTACAATTGGGCCTTTAATTCCTGGAGCAAAAGCGTCTGGCAGGAATTCGAGGTCGGCGGGAAGAAAGTCGGTGCGCCCGTGTTTATCGTCAACATCACTCAAAGTCCCAACTATCCCGGCGAAGTGAGCGAGCGCGAGTTCCGCTCCGTCTGGAATCAGGCCTGGTTTAGCTCCCTCCGTTCCGCCGAAGGATTGTATCGCTATGCGCGACGAACCAACGACAAAGACCTTCTTCGCAAAGCAGACATGACGAAAGAGCTTGCCTTGTCTTTTCCCCAACGGGACGGGCTGTTCCCTTCCGTCGTCGGAACAGAAATGGAGATGATCGAGATCGGTGGGAAGAAATACAAGCGATCGAAAGGTTGGAACAAACGGTACTTCGGAAACTCCAATCGCAACCCGAGAAATCCATGGGGCGAAGCCAAAGACGCACCCTACCATATCCTCGACATGAGCTGGACCGCCTATCTCATGCTGGTTTGGCATGAAGAGCTGGAGAAGGATCAAAGGCTTGTCGAATACGCGAAACGGTATGCCGATAAGCTCATCACCCTTCAAGATGACAAAGGGTTTTTCCCCGGCTGGCTTGATACGAAAACATTGGCACCTCTCGAACTGATGAATGAAACACCGGAGACATCGATGTCGGCCACATTTCTTTTGAAAATATTTGAGGTAACTAAGAATGAAAAGTATCTGACGGCCGCCACGAAGGCTATGGATGCCGTCCGTACCAACATCATTCCCGTCAGCCGCTGGGAAGATTTCGAAACGTACTGGTCATGCAGCCGCGTATTGGATTCGCTGGTCGGCAAGAAGATCGAACGCAACGATGCATATAAGCAAAACACGCTGTCGATGTTTTGGACTACCGAGGCCTTGTACAATTTTTATAAGACTACCGGTGACCGCCGGTATCTCCTCGAAGGTCAGCGGGTGCTCGACGAGCTTCTGATGTTCCAGGCGACGTGGCAGCCTCCGTACATCCCTATACCTGTTCTTGGCGGCTTCGGCGTTATGAATGGCGACGGCGAATGGAACGATTCCCGTCAATGCCTGTTCGCAGAGACGATCGTGAAATATGGACAGGAGTTAAAGAATGACGAATACGTCCACCGTGGGGTCGCCGCGCTCCGTTCGGCGTTCGTCATGATGTACTGCCCCGAGAATCCGGAGACTAAACAGCAATGGGAGAAAGTTTATCCTTTCTTCAATGAAAAGGATTACGGGTTCATGATGGAAAACTACGGCCACGGAGGAGAGAACAACGCCGAAGGGCTGGGAATCGGAGAATTTACAATTTATGATTGGGGAAATGGGGCGGCTGCGGAATCGTACAATACCATTTTGGATCATCTTGGTGCCGAGTTACTTAGGTAAATACATCTCTCAGCCTGCCCCGCACTTGATGCGGGGGATCGCACGGATCGCACGGATACCTTTTATTGATCTGTGTGATCCGTGCGATCCGTGAGAGATTTTTCTGAATTCTCCTTTCAGGAACTAAATTGCCCTCCATTTTTGTAGTCCTTCCAAAATTCCTAATGTTTAAGCCATCCGCGGAGAAAAAAGTAGTCGATTCAAGTGGGCACGAGTTTATTGAAGTAATCGGCGCACGCGAGCACAACCTTAAGGACGTGCACGTTGCCCTGCCACGAAACAAGCTCGTCGTCATTACCGGGATCAGCGGAAGCGGAAAATCATCGCTCGCATTCGATACCATATACGCCGAAGGCCAGCGCCGGTACATGGAGAGCTTCTCGGCTTACGCCCGCAGCTTCATCGGCGACCTTGAACGTCCCGACGTCGATAAGATCAACGGTCTCAGTCCCGTCATCTCGATCGAACAAAAGACCACCTCGCGTAACCCGCGCTCTACCGTCGGCACCGTCACCGAGATCTACGATTTCATGCGACTACTGTATGCCCGCGGCTCGGAAGCATATTCGTACCTGACCGGCGAAAAGATGGTTCGCCAATCCGAAGATCAGATCATCGACGCCATACTGACGAATTACAAAGGAAAAAAACTCACCGTCCTTTCTCCGATCATCCGCGGCCGTAAAGGACATTACCGCGAGTTGTTTGTACAGATACGCAAACAAGGATTTACCAAAGTCCGTGTCGATGGAGAGCTCGTGGAGATAACTGCCAAGATGCAGGTCGACCGGTTCAAGATCCACGACATCGAAATGGTGATCGACCGGATCGTCGCCGATCCCAAAGACCGTTTGCGTATCGCACAATCGGTAGGCAAAGGGTTAAAGGAAGGCAAAGGTGTGATCATGGTCATGGAAGAATCCGGAGCCGTGCATCACTTCTCTAAATATCTCATGGACCCGAAGACCGGCTTATCGTACGACGAGCCGGCTCCGAATATGTTCTCCTTCAACTCTCCTTACGGAGCATGCCCGGTCTGTCATGGTCTGGGTATCATCGAAGAGATCACCGAAGAGTCGGTCATTCCCGATAACAAGGTCAGCATTAGTCGCGGTGGCATCCTGCCATTGGGCGAATACAGGGATATATGGATCTTCAAAAAGGTTGAAGCGATCCTGAAACGTAACAAGCTCACGCTCACAACCCCGATCAAAGACATTCCCAAGGACACGCTGAAAGTATTGTTGTACGGCGACGATGTTCCCGTGGCGGTGTCATCGGTCAAGTACCCGGGCACCGAGTGGAATACGAAGTTCGAAGGCATCATCAACTTCCTTCAGAAACAGAAAGACGAAGGCTCCGATTCGATCAAGAGATGGATCGAGGACTTCACCGTCATCAAAACCTGCCCCGAATGCAACGGCATGCGGTTGAGAAAAGAGTCACTCCACTTCAAGATCGATGAAAGGAACATCGCGCAGTTGTCGATGCTCAATATCATAGACCTCAGCAAGTGGCTGACTGGTCTGGAAAGCAGGATATCGGAAAAGCAACGGATCATTGCAGCGGAGATACTCAAAGAGATCCGTAAGCGCATCGGGTTCCTGCTGGATGTCGGCCTGGACTATCTGAATCTCAACCGACCCATCCGGACCCTCAGCGGCGGCGAGTCGCAACGCATCCGCCTGGCTACCCAGATCGGCACACAGCTCGTCGGTGTGTTGTATATACTCGACGAACCCAGCATCGGCCTTCATGCCCGCGACAACGTGAAGCTGATCAAGGCGCTGAAAGACCTTCGTGACCTCGGCAACTCCGTGATCGTGGTAGAACACGACAAAGAAATGATGCTCGACTCTGATTACATCGTCGACATCGGACCCGGCGCCGGCCGTCATGGTGGCAGCGTGGTTGCCGAAGGAACACCGGACGAGTTCCTGAAAGGAGGAAGTCTGACGGCCCAATATCTCAGCGGCAAAAAGTCGATCACGTACAGTAAAGTAAGGCGTAAAGGCTCCGGCCAACGTCTCGTGCTTTCAGGCGCTTCGGGCAACAACCTGAAAGATGTGACGATGGATATTCCGTTAGGCGCGTTGACCTGTATCACCGGCGTTTCCGGCAGCGGTAAGTCAACACTCGTTCACGAAACACTTTTCCCGATCCTGAACGGTCATTTCTACAATTCGCGGGTCGAACCGCTTGCATTCAAAAAGATCGACGGCCTTCAGCACCTCGACAAGGTGATCGAAGTAGATCAGTCGCCGATAGGCAGGACGCCCCGATCGAATCCCGCAACTTATACGGCAGTGTTCTCCGACATCCGCGACTTGTTCTCGCAGATGCCCGAAGCAAAGATCCGGGGTTATAAGACCGGCCGTTTCTCTTTCAACGTGAAAGGCGGACGGTGCGAGACATGCGAAGGCGCCGGGTTGAGGTTGATCGAGATGGAATTCCTTCCGGACGTACATGTTCCCTGTGAAACCTGTAAGGGCAAACGATACAATCGTGAAACACTAGAAGTAAGATTCAAGGGTAAGTCTATCGCAGACGTGCTCGACATGACTGTGGAGGAAGCCGTTTCCTTCTTCGAGAACCAGCCAAGGATCATGAGAAAAATACAGACCCTGAATGACGTCGGTCTCGGATATATTTCTCTCGGTCAGCATGCCACCACACTGTCCGGCGGCGAAGCACAGCGGGTAAAGCTTGCCACCGAGCTTTCGAAACGCGACACCGGCCAGACCTTATATATACTGGACGAGCCGACCACCGGTCTTCATTTCCAGGATATCTCACATTTGCTAGACGTGCTTCAAAAGCTTGTTGAGAAGGGCAATACCGTACTGGTGATCGAGCACAACATGGACGTCATCAAGGCGGCAGACCACGTGATCGACCTTGGCCCCGAAGGCGGAGGGCGTGGAGGAAAGATCATCGCCATAGGCACACCCGAAGCTGTTTCAAAGAATCCAGCCAGTTATACGGGCAAATTTCTGAAAGCGGAATTGAAGCAATAACTTTCTCACGGAAAACACGGAAAGCACGGAATAGCTTTCAAAGTAGTACGAGCCGCCTTGAAGTCTCCTGCATTTTTCCGTGCTTTCCGTGTATTCCGTGAGAGACAATAACCTGCATGGTAAATAAGAACCGTCTTTACTGGACATTGCAAATAGGAGGGTGGGTCGCCTATGCGGCCTTTCAGATCCTGTTCAGCATCCTGGCTGCCGGTGCAGAGGTAGGAACACCACGCATGTTGTTCTTCGTACTCGAAGCCTTGCTGTGTCTGCTCATCACCCATTACTACCGGAACTACATCAACGAGAAAAAATGGCTCCTGATGGGCTTAGCCCGGTTGATACCGAACGTGATCGCCGCAGTGCTGCTGATGGGTATCGTCACCTATTTTCTCCGGATACCGTTCTCTATCGCGCTGGGTACATTCATCCCGGAGAATGCATTCGCTCCCGAGCGGATGATCAATGGTATTTTCTTCTATGCTTTCTTCTTTTTCCTCTGGTCGGTTCTTCATTTCACATACAACTATTTCGAGCGCTACAACAAAACGCTTCAGCTGGAGGCATCGATAAAAGAGATCGAATTGAGCAACCTGAAGTCGCAGCTCAATCCGCATTTCATGTTCAATGCGCTCAACAGCATTCGCGCTTTGGTCGATGAGAACCCAGGTAAGGCAAAACAGGCGATCAACCAGCTCTCCAGCCTGCTTCGAAACTCACTGGTTTCAGAAAAGCGGAGCCTTACAAGTTTCGACGACGAATTGAAACTTGTTCGCGATTATCTTGGTTTGGAGAGCATTCGCTTCGAGGAGAGGCTTAAAACCGAGTTTGATGTCGACCCGGAATCCAAGGATTTTATGGTGCCGCCGCTCATGATCCAGACCCTGGTCGAGAACGGCATCAAGCACGGAATATCGAAGCTTACCGAGGGCGGACTCGTTCAAATAAAAACAAAAGTAGACGGCGATCACTTAAAAATTTATATCCGTAACAGCGGAAAGCTTGTTGTTAACGGTCATAAAAAAGATACAGGCGGCGGACTTGGCCTGGAGAACACCAAACAGCGCCTCAAGCTGATCTATGGCGATGAAGCCTCGTTCAGAATTCTGTCTGAAAACGATAATTTTGTGCTCACAGAAATTATTATACCCCACCTGTATTGATGTACGATTTAGGAATTACGATGTACGATTTGATGAGGTCTAACGAATTGTAGAAGGCTCAGACAGAACTCCCTGGCCGTATCTTATTGATTTACGAATTACGAATTACGATGTACGATTTAATCAGTCTAACGAATATCCAGACGGTCAGACCGACATCTCGGCCGCGAATAACGAATAACGAATAACGAATAAACGCACTCCCTTAAACCGAGCCGCGAACAACGAACAACAAACAACGAACACCAAGATGAAAGCACTCATTGTAGACGACGAGCGACTAGCCAGAAAAGAACTCATAAAGCTCCTAGAAGAACATCCATCCATAGAGATAGCCGGCGAAGCCATGAACGCCGACGAAGCGGAGAAGATGATCGAAGAGCTCAATCCCGACCTGTTGTTCCTCGACATTCAAATGCCCGGACGCACCGGCTTCCAGTTGCTCGAATCACTCGACTCCGCACCACTGGTAGTATTCACGACCGCATACGACGAGTTTGCACTGAAGGCATTCGAGGTCAACGCGCTCGACTATCTTCTTAAGCCCATCACCGCCGAGCGTCTTTCAGAAGCTGTTCACAAGATCCAGGATAAAGAGAAAACGAAGACTGGCCGCACCCGCGACAAGAAACTCGACCTCGAAGACCAGGTATTTGTAAAAGACGGCGAGCGTTGCTGGTTCGTCAGCCTGGCGAACATACGCCTCTTCGAATCCGACGGTAACTACATCAAGGTATATTTCGATACCAACCGTCCCATGATCCACAAGTCGCTCAACGCGCTGGACGAAAAGCTGGACGAACGCGCCTTCTTTCGCGCAAGCCGCAAGCACATCATTAACCTAAGCTGGGTCGAAGGAATCGAGCCGTGGTTCAATGGTGGATTGATGGTGAAATTGAGAGGAGGAGATAAGGTTGAAGTGAGCAGAAGGCAGGCTGCGAAGTTTAAGGATATGATGTCGCTGTGACGTAGTGACGAGGTGAGGAGGTGAGGAGGGGCGTGCTACTTTAGAACGAGTGCGATCAACTCCTGTTCAACCTTCCAGTCTCTCGCAAGTTTTAACATCGCAGTGACTTCCATCTCCGTCACATAACCCTTCAGGTTGTTCGACTGCCATACCATGTTGACGAGCTCCACCCTTTTCTCTTTGGCGTAGTCGCCTATGATGTCGTTGAGATAAGTCCTCGCCCTGTCAAACGCGGTCACATAGTCCTTTGCTATGAACTCGACCGCCCAGCCCAGCTCCGCCCCAGCATCCAGCCTGATCGCGGTTTCGTCGAGATCCTTCCTTTCCGGATCGTCGAGGCCGTGATAGTAGAATATCACAGCTTTCAAAAGCATGTAAACGCGTTTTTCCTGCTGAGTCATTGGAGCGCTGGCAACTGCAGCCATTAAACTTTCCGTGTTTTTCCGTGAATTCCCAGAGAGAGGTATTTCCTTGAGAAATATGGATTATTCGTCACTGACAAACAAATCCGCCGCTATTTTGTCGGCCAAAAGTTTACCCTTGTTAGTTAATTTTAACAGGCTCCCCTCCACGACCATTTTATCCAACCTCACCAGCTCGTCGACATACCGGCGGTGACGATCCGAAAAGTGAAAGCCATACTCCGACAGGAAGGTGAGATCGCAACCCGCCGATGTCCGGAGGCCAATAAGAAAATACTCATTGATTTTGTCGATCGTGGTCAGCACCTCGCGCTCCGAAGGGATCTCGCCCGATTCGATCCTTCGCGTGTAGGCGGCATTGTTGGCAATGTTGAACTGTCTCGATACGCCGTCGTATGAGTGCGCGCTTGGACCTGCGCCGAGGTACTTCGTGCGGTTCCAATAACTGCTGTTGTGTCTTGAATGATATCCCGGAAGCGAGAAATTAGAGATCTCGTAATGATCGTAACCTCGGTTGACGAGCGTGTCCATCAGGATCTCGAATTGCCCTGCCACCAGCCCTTCGTCCATTGGTGTGAGCTTGTTTGCAGTCTGCCATTTTCCGAAGACGGTGCGTTCTTCGATAGTGAGCGAGTATGCCGAAATATGTTCAGGGGCGAACTTCAACCCTTCTTCCAGGCCGGCCCGCCACGTGACGTCATCCTGTCCTGGCACACCATATATAAGATCGATGCTGATATTGTTGAACCCGGCAGAACGCGCATCTTCGATAGACCGGGCGGCTTCGGCACCGTTATGAGCCCGGTTGAAGAAGGTCAGTATGTCGTCGCGAAAGGATTGAATTCCGATACTCAGCCGGTTCACGCCCAACGACCTGAGCTCTTCCAGCTTTTGTTTGCTGAGATCGTCGGGATTCGCTTCGAGCGTGATCTCACTCTCCGGGTGTATTGTAAAATTTCGACGTATTGTGGTTAAGACATCGGAGATCTCCTCTTTGGTTAATAAGGAAGGTGTGCCGCCGCCGAAATAGATCGTTTCTATCTGCTCCCCGCCTAAATAATCCTTTTGCATCATGATCTCTTTCACGATGGCTGCGGTCAGCTGTTGCTGGAGACCAAGGCTGGTGGAGAAATGGAAGTCACAATAGTGACAGGCCTGCTTGCAAAAAGGTATGTGAATGTAAATTCCGGCCACGCCGCAAATTTATTCCGATCCGTGCGATCTGTGCGATCCGTGAGAGATGTATTTATATTTGTGAACTGTTATGCGTCTTCTCTTCGTCCTATCACTCATTACTTCACTCGGCTTTGGGCAACAACGCGTTCCCATTTACGACCTCTCTCAGGACTGGAAAGTAATGGAATCAGGAGCGTATGTAGACTACGGTCAACGTAACAGTCCGGCCGAAGCTTTGTATTTCAGCCTCGATGCCAACCGCTTTCGCGGATACGACCTGGAAGTGGACGGAGCGAGGGATTTCTCGGTCTGGGTGAATGGTAAGCTTATCCGTCAGGCGGGGGCGGGCGTGGTCCGTTTCGATATCGACAGCCTTTCGAGGTTGTATCGTACGCCGCTGACCGCCGGTGTGTATGCCCGCAAAGGACTTTCCCGGGTTAAAACATTCGTCGTCGCATATTCCAGTGTCGCCGGCGACGACATCGAACAGCTCCGGCAGAAGAACTATCTGCGTGATTTTTCCGTGCTCGGCGTGTTCATCCTGTTTCTCGGCTTTCTTGTCATGCTCCGCTTCAACCGCCGGTTGTTGTTCGATTACTTCGATATTACGAAACTGTTCTCCCTGCAGGAACGCGACGAGTCGCTGGTTGCCGGCCGAATCACGTCACGCTTCAGCATACTTATTTATGTCTACCTGTCGGCGTGGTGCGCTTATCTTTTCCTGATCACATTCCAGCACGTTGAAGAGAACTGGATCATTATAAATGACTTTACGATAAGAGGTGTAGGGGATGCATTCTGGAAATGGGGTCAACTCACCGTGGCCATTGGCGTGATTCTCTTTATCAAGGTAAGTATTGTGCTTTCTTTGGCGATTATATTCAGACTGCGTGAGGGCGGATCGGTCCAGGTGTTGAATTATTTCAGGTTGATCAGCTTCCTTCTCATGGTTTTGTCGGTGATCCTGGTCTTCTATTTCGTGCTCACGACAAAAAGTCCGTCTTATTACCAAGGGCTCATCATACTTACCGCCTGGATCATGGTGGGGTGGGGAATCCTCATATTTCTCAAATTATTGAATAAATCCACGTACTCGGTCTTCCATTTATTTTCCTACCTTTGCGCATCGGAATTTTTTCCGATGATCATCCTTTTCAAGAGCTTATTTTTTTAGCGATTTCGATTTAGCGAAGTATGACAGACACTGCCAATGACAGGATGCGGAAAGTGAAAAGCATCTTGATCACACAGGAAGCACCCACCGATATAAACTCGCCATACCTAAAGCTTGCCGAAAAATTCAATCTTAAGATTGATTTCAGACCGTTTATCCAGGTAGAGGGAGTGCCCTTGAAAGAATTCAGAAAGCAGAAGATAGATATCCTTCAGCACACCGCGGTTATTTTCACGAGCCGTCATGCTGTCGATCATTTCTTTCACATCTGCCAGGAGCTTAAGATCGAGATGCCTGCGGACATGAAGTACTTCTGTATCTCCGATCAGACTTCGAACTACCTTCAGAAATACATCGTCATTCGCAAGAGAAAGATCTTCACCGGGCTGAAGGACACCAAGGACCTGTTGGAGATCATCAAGAAACATAAGAACGAGAAGTTTCTTTTCCCCTGTTCAGATATCCGCAAGAACGACATCCCTGATTTTCTGCGGGACAACGGATACACCTTTACCGAAGCAATCATCTATCACACCGTGGCCTCCAACCTGGCCGACCTGAAGAATGTCTATTACGATATACTTGCCTTCTTCAGTCCTTCTGGGATCAACTCTCTCTTCGTCAACTTCCCTGATTTCAAGCAAAATAATACCCGAATGGCGGCGTTTGGAGCTACAACGGCCAAGGCTGTACGCGACGCCGGACTTACATTGGACATCGAGGCCCCCCTCCCCAATGCCCCTTCCATGACCGGAGCCATTGAGCTGTATGTAAAAAAAGCGAACGGCATTAAATAACCGGTTCACTGCTAAGTTTTTACTATCGAGTAGGTTTTATTACACTTTAATTACATGCCCTGGCAAAGGCAATAAGTTTTAATGTATATTTAAGACTCATTTTTTGATATACCTGTGAGAAAAGGCCTCTTCTTCCTGTCACTCCTTGTACTACTGGCAAAGTATGCGGAAGCACAGCAAGACCCTCAGTTTACACAGTACATGTTCAACACGCTGTACTACAATCCTGCATTTGCCGGCCTTGAAGGTGTGACAAAATTCACCGCACTCCATCGTTCTCAGTGGCTCGGGTATACTCCGACAGTCGGTTCGGGCGGAGCGCCAACAACACAACTAATAAGCTTTACTTCCCCGTTGTTCAAATTGAACAGTGGTATCGGTGCATACATCGTTAACGACAACCTCGGTCCGCAAACAAATCTTGAAGCACAGTTAAGCTACGCCTATCATCTCGCCGTGAAAGATGGAAAGCTCAGCCTCGGGTTGAGAGCCGGTATGTATTCACAGACGATCGACTGGGACAAGTACATTCCTATCGATCAGGACGATCCATTGCTAGGCCCCGAAGGAGCTAACTCGCAGCAACGCTTCGACCTCGCCGTCGGCGCATTCTTCCGCAAAGAGAAATATTATGCAGGCTTAAGCTTCAACCACCTTACCAAAGCCAACTTCGATTTCGATCTTGGACAACGGAGTGCGTTGCAAACGCACATGTACTTCACCGGTGGCTATTTTTATGATGTGAATTTCGACCTGCGCTTCCAGTTCATGACATTAATAAAAACCGATTTTACGAAGACGACTTTCGACGTAGGAGGAATTGCATACATAAAAGATACTATGTGGGGAGGTTTATCGTTTCGTCAATCGGAGGCTGCCATTCTTCTCCTGGGATACTCCTTCCTGAAGGACAAATCGCTGAAGTTGGGCTATGCCCTGGATTACGTGATCAAGGACCAGCAAGCAAAGCAACCCACGTCGCATGAATTCATGCTAACTTACGAACTGCCGGTAACGCCGCTTGGTAAAAAGGTCGTTAGGACCCCCCGGTACCGTCACTAGACGTGATTTTTTGGGTTTTTGTGGATTTTAATGAATTTGATTGGTACTTCTTTCAAAATAATAGGGTAAAACGTTTAAATTTCCATTCTTTTTCGACTCTAAAACACACCGTAATATGATCAGTAAGGTTTCTCCCAGGCTATTGAGCTTAATCACCATCCTCACACTAGGGGTGATCGCGGCAAGCTGCGGTCTTCTCGGTATAGGAGGGTCAAAAGGAGGCGATCAGGGCGAGCTGGTCGGAGTACCTAACCGCGAAGGATGGGTCATGACGATTCCATATGGCATGGTGCCGATACCTGCCGGAACCTTCCACATGGGACAGGCCGATGAAGATCCTGCGTCCACGCAGATCAACTTCAACAAGCAGGTCACGATCGGTCCGTTCTTCATGGACGACACCGAGATCACCAACAACGAGTATCGTCAGTTCACAAACTTCTTCCTGGTCGACAACAGTCAGACCCTCGAAGGATTCCCTACGGTGAGCACAGACGACTTCCGTAGGAGCTACTATCCTGACACTACCGTTTGGGTACGCGACTTCGCGCACCACATGGGCGATCCTGTTCAGGATTATTATTACTGGCACCCCGGCTATGATGACTATCCTGTGGTAGGCATCGACTGGGATGCGGCAGTATTCTTTGGTAAGTGGAGGACTGCTTATCTCAACGAATACCGCAAGACTGTCGGTGAGTTCCCGATGCCTGAGTTCCGCCTGCCTTCAGAAGCTGAGTGGGAATATGCATCACGTGGCGGCCGCGACATGAATAAGTATCCCTGGGGTAACCCTTATATCCGTAACTCGAAAGGTTGTATGCTGGCCAACTTCAAGCCCGGCCGCGGAAACTTCTACGACGACGGATTTGCTTACACATCACCTGTACAATCTTACTTCCCTAACGACTACGGTATCTTCGATACAAGCGGTAACGTGTCGGAATGGTGTCTGGATGATTTCTATGCTGCATCGGTACCTACTGTATGGGACTTGAACCCTCAGTACATCGATCCCCGCACAGATCCGGAAAGCAAGAAGTACAATGCCAAGGTCGCTCCCAAGAAAGTTGTGCGCGGCGGCTCATGGAAAGACGTTGCTTACTACCTTGAAACAGGTACAAGGACTTATGAATTCAGAGACTCAGTGAGGGCTTACATCGGCTTCCGTTGTGCAATGACACACCTCGGTCGCTCGTCTGGCGCTGAATTTTAATAATTCGAAACACTCTTTATCTTTATAGAAACTAATTGGCGAAAACTTAAATCTCTACCACAATGGCAAAGAAAAAAGGCGGATTCATGGAACTGATGTACAAAACTATTATGCCCAAGGTTTACGGCATTGGGGCAGCAGTAGTTATCGTCGGTGCGTTGTTTAAAATCCTTCACTTGAACGGTGCAGACGAAATGTTGATGATTGGTCTCTCGGTTGAGGCTGCTATCTTCTTCTTGAGCTCATTCGAACCAGCACACAAAGAACCGGAATGGGAAAAAGTATATCCCGAGCTTGCAGAAGATTTCGAAGGAGCTTCACAGCCTACCCGCATCAGCAACCGCCAGGGTGCAGGTGACTCGCCTCTTCTCAAGATTGACGATATGCTGAAAACGGCAAAGGTTGACCAGAATCTGCTCGATAACCTCGGCAAGGGTCTTACCAATCTTGCGACATCAGCTAAAGAAATGAACAGCCTGTCGAACGCTGCCGTTGCAACCAACGAGTACGCCGCTAATGTTAAGACAGCTGCTGCATCACTCGTTGAAATGAACAAGTCATACGGAAACGCAATGACTGCCGTTAAGTCAATGGCAGATGCTTCTAAAGATACAGGTGAGTACCACAACCAAATGAAGGCAGTTACCAAGAACCTTCAGTCGCTTAACGCGGTGTATGAAATGGAGTTGAAAGACGCCGATTCGCACGTTAAGAACATGAACAAGTTCTACGAAAGCCTTACTGGTGCTATGGCCGGCCTTACCAAGGTTGGTGATAACACTTCGAAGTTTACTTCGGAACTCGGCAAACTTGCCGACAACATGACCTCGCTGAACAAAGTTTATGGCAGTATGCTTACTGCGATGAAGGGCAGCGTGAACTAATAGCAGTTATAAAGACACCACTTAGTAAACTAAACTAATAAGATCATGGCAGGCGGCAAAGAAACCCCGAGGCAGAAGATGATCGGCATGATGTACCTGGTGCTTACAGCGCTGCTGGCGCTCCAGGTAAGTAATGCGGTACTTGAGAAGTTCGCCCTCATCAACGACGCACTCGAAACCCTCTCAGCTCAGACAAATGAGAAGAATCAGGCTACTCTTGATGCGATCCAAAAGGCGGTAACTCCAGATGCAAAGGATTCGATCAAGACAGCATATGCGAAAGCACAAGAAGTGCGTGCACTTACATCTAAGACCATTGCAGACCTTTCAAAACTCAAGAAGGAATTCCTCGTAATATCTGACGCAGCCGGTATCGATGAGAAGTTTATCAACGACCACAGCTCCAAAGTAGCTTATGCAATGATGGACCCTCGTCAGACTAAAGGTAAGGACTACGAAAAGCTCCTGAACAACTATGCCGTTGAGCTTTCAAAACTAACGATGGGTGGCCCCACGTTCGATAAGCTCGCGAAACCCCCGGCAGAAATGAAGGAGTTTAAGAACGATAAAAAGAATGCAAGGAAGGATTTTATCGAGTTCACGTTCGAGAACACACCCCCCATCGCAGCCTACGCCTCCGTAACTGAAATGGAATCTCAGATATATGCGTATGAGTCTCAAGCGCTTCAGAGACTGAACGATATAGCTGGTAATCTTACGCTGAAGTTCGACAAAGTACTCCCGATGATCATTCCCGATGCCAATAGCGTAATCGCAGGCTCGAAGTACACTGCAAAGATGTACATAGGAGCTTCGAACTCAGCTATTAACCCTTCGATGTTCATCGATGGCAAATCCCTTCCGATCGAAAAGGATGCCGCCGGTGTCTCTTTCGGTAAAGTGGAATTCGTCGCCGGTGGCGGTGGATACAAGAATGGCGTAGCAGAAAAGTCGTACACTGCCAGGATCAATGTTAAAGGCACCGACTACACTATTCCAGTTAACTATAAAGTGATTGCTCCTACCGTAAAGATCACCTCCGGCGCACTTTCGAAACTGTACATCAACTGCGGTAACGAAATGAACGTGGAGATCCCTGGCCTCGGCACAAACTTCGTTCCTGGCTACAGCGCCGGTACCGAAGCCGAAGTCATCAAAAGCGATAAGGTTGGACAGATCACTGTAATTCCTAAGAGCAAGGCAAAAGTGAAGCTTGCAGTTTCTAACTCAGGTACACCGATCGAAACCGT
The DNA here is from genome assembly GCA_035318625.1 of Cyclobacteriaceae bacterium. GTDB lineage: Bacteria > Bacteroidota > Bacteroidia > Cytophagales > Cyclobacteriaceae > ELB16-189. The sequence continues at coordinate 126,500 of DATHEL010000004.1, read as the reverse complement.
AACGTTCGACGTTCGCACAGCGCCTGCACCACAGGTACTCGTCGAAGCTGCCGGAAGAGAAATGAACTCGAAGGATGGTGTGCCGCGCGCTCAGCTCGGCCAGCTTAAGATTCGCGCGAAAGCAGACGAAGATTTTGCAAGCACTGTTCCCAAAGATGCTGAATTCAGGATCCGTAAAGGCCGCGTATACCTCCGCAAAGGTACCGCCCTCGGAACACCTATCGAATTCTCAGGCGAGGCACTCAACCTCGGCGCTTTCATGCAAACTGCAAAGCCCGGCGATGTTCTGTCTTTTGAATTGGAGAGCATCACACGCAGGACTTTTAAAGGTGAAAACGAACCGGTGGTCCTTACTACCGCGATCAAATACATCAGTATTCCCATTGCTAATTAAGATCTGAATATGAGAAGGTCGATCATTTTTTTACTGGCTGTCTGTTGTGCTTCAACACTGTTTGCACAGGAGGATATTCCTCAATACAACCCGAACTCACTTAACCCCATCCCCCGGTACGAGCAATTGTACAAGGTGAAGGTTTGGAGAGACATCAGGCTGGATGAAAAACAGAACAAAGGTTACTTTGCCCGTAGCAACGAGATCACCAAACTCATTCTTGATGCCGTCAACTCAGGCGAGCTCGCCGACATCTATGCCAACGACTCGTTGACAACCAAGATGGGGAAGGCAGACCTGACCAGGAAGATGCTTATCTCCGAAGGAACCAAGCCCGATCCCTGGTTGCCGGACAACGACTATTATGCAGACGATGTTGTTGACTTCAATGGCGTATACTACAAGTCGAAAAGAGATAACCGCGGCAAAAACCCCGGTGCTTCTGCCGACGATTGGGTTCGCGATAACTCCGCCGGCTCCGGAACCTATGCCATGCCATTCCAGCTTGCTTCCCTCCGTATGGTGGAAGACGTGATCTTCGACAAACGCAGATCCAGGTTGTACTACGATATCCAGTCCATCACAATCGTATGGCCCGGTGACAAAGACAACCCTCTCGGTGGTGACCTCGATATCGCTACGTTCAGGTACAAAGACCTTGTACAGGTGTTCCGCAATCACCCGAACGACGCCATCTGGTTCAACCGTTACAACACGGCAGAGAACAAGAATTACGAAGAAGCATTCCTTCTTCGCCTGTTTCACGGTGTGATCTACAAAGTGGAGAACCCCGACAACGAGACCATCTACGATGTGTACTCAGCCAACAACCGGCCTTACAAAGAAACGGTATGGGCCCGTGAGTGGGAGGAGATGAAGATGATGGAAAGGGAGCACAACCTCTGGGAATATTAAAAAGTTAATAACTAAAAGTTAATAGTTGAAAGTGGCCTCTCGGGGCCACTTTCAATTTCGGGACCCCCTTAGTTTCGGGACCCACTTTTAGTTTTTAACTCTTAACTATTAACTTCTTTTTGGCCGAGAATCAAATCGGTTTTCTTTTCTCCGATCAGCTTGACAAGCTCTTCTCGCGGAACCTCCTGGATCTTTTTCCACGACTTATACGTGGCAAGGAGCGTATCCGCAGTCTTCCTGCCAATACCTTTGATGTCTTCCATCCCCGTCTTTATCGTCGCATTGCTTCTCTTGAGCCTGTGGAAGGTGATCGCAAAACGGTGTGCTTCGTCGCGTATGCGCTGGATGAGTAACAGAGCCGGCGACTTCTTACTGATATGCAACGGGATCGGGTCGTCAGGATAGTAGATCTCTTCGAGCTTCTTCGCGATACCTACGATCGGAACCTTTCCGTACAAGCCAAGCTCCTGTAAGGCCTCGCAGGCGCTCGATAGCTGGCCCTTACCGCCATCGACAATGATCAGGTGGGGGAACACGCTGTTCTCTTCCAGCAGCCGCTTGTATCTCCTTCCAACGATCTCTTTCATCGAGGCGAAGTCGTCCGGACCCACCACCGTCTTGATGTTGAAATGACGATACCCGGCCTTGTCGGGCTTACCGTTCACAAACCTCACCATGGACGCGACCGGGTTTGTTCCCTGGAAATTAGAGTTATCGAAACACTCGATGATGTCGGGAAGAGCCGACAGACGGAGGTCGCGCTGCATGATCACCAGGGTCTCGTTTTGCTTGGCCTTACGTTCTCCCCGTTCGATCTCCTTCTTCGTTTTAAGGTGAAGCGCGTTGGTCAGGGACAGCGACACGAGCTTCTTCTTGTCCCCGATCTGCGGCACCAGGTTTTCGATATCATCCCCGGAAACAAGTATCGGTACGTTGGTATAAATGATCTGGTTACTGCTGCTATGCTGCTGCCGGAGCTCCTGGGTAGCCAGCGAAAGGATCTCGTCATCGGCTTCGTCGAGCTTCTTCTTCACCTCCAGGTTGGTCGAGAACACGATAGCCCCTTCCTTCACCATCATGTAGTTAATGAACGCCTCCTGTTCCGTGCTCACGATCGTCACCACGTCGATATCGGTAAGCTTCTGGCTGACCACTAGTGACTTCGTCTGGAAGCGGTCGAGGTATTCGAGCCTGTGCTTATACCGAGCGGCCTGCTCGAATTCCAGGGCCTCGGAAGCACGCCGCATCTCGCTTTTGAAATGATTCTCCACAAGGCTCATGTGGCCCTTGAGGATACTCCTGGCCTGGGCGATTTCATCGTTGTAGGACTTTTCGTCGACAAGGCCTTCGCACGGACCTTTGCAGTTGCCAATATGGAATTCGAGGCAAACTTTGAACTTCTTCTCGGCGATGTTCTCTTCCGAAAGCAGGAGGTTGCAAGTGCGGATCGAGTAAAGCTGACGGATCAGGTCGAGCACGTTCTTCATCGAGACCACACTGGTGTACGGGCCGAAATATTCTCCCTGGGACGGAATGTATTTCCGGGTTGAAATGATCCGGGGGAATCGTTCCTTAAGAATACAGAGGTAAGGAAACGTCTTATCGTCTTTGAGGAGGATGTTGTACTTGGGCTGATTCTTCTTGATGAAATTATTCTCGAGAAGAAGTGCATCGAACTCCGAATTGGATATCGTGTACTCGATTTTGCGGATCTCGCTGACGAGCTTCTCCGTCTTGCGGTTATAGACCGATTGCTTGTTGAAGTAGCTGGATACGCGTTTCTTAAGGCTCTTGGCCTTCCCCACGTAGATCAGGATATCCTCCCTGTCGTAAAAGCGGTAGATCCCTGGCGAATCGGGCAGGGATGCAACTTGTTCTTTAAGTGCATCCATCGTCACCCTTAATTGAACTTCCAGCGTTCCTGGGGAACAGCCTCGATACTGTCGGCATCATTGTGACGCGAGCAATCGCCCAGGAAGGGAAGGCCGGATCGCGGCTGCGGGAAGCGGCCTTTTGTGATTCCACTTTCTTTGTCTTCGTACACCTTCAATAGAAAGTTGGAGAAGATCGGGCGGGCAGTCTTAATGCCCTGTCCGAATGTCCATGATGGGAAGCGTATCGCGCGTTCGTCGCCGCCAACCCAAACGCCGGTAACAAGGCTGTGGGTGATGCCCATGTACCATCCATCCGACGCATCGTTGGTTGTACCGGTCTTGCCGCCGATTTCATTGTCGATCTTGAGCTCGCGGGGCAATCCACCGGATGTACCGCCTTCTTCTTCTACACCGCCGCGAAGCATGTGGATCATTTTATAGGCAGTCTGGTCGTTGAGGCCTTCCCTTGTTTGGGGAACAAAGGCTTCAATCACGTTTCCGTTCTTGTCTTCTATCCTGGAGATAAATGTCGGCCGGGTATAAATGCCGCCATTCACGAAAGTGGAATAAGCGCCAACCATTTCAAAAACCGAGACATCGCTGACGCCGAGGCACAATGATGGCACGGCATCCAGCTTGCTCTCGATGCCACAGCGATTTGCAAACTCGACGACGTTCTCCGGTCCGAGCTTCATCATCATCTGTGCTGTGATGGTATTGATCGACAGCGCCATGGCGTGTCGTATCGTCATTTCCTCGCCGGAGCCTTTCGATCCATCGGAGTTCGGAGGATACCACACCGTGCCGGGCACCGGGATCGCAGGGGAGATGTCGTGAAGCTTGTAGCAAGGCGAGTATCCCGATTCCATTGCGAGCCCGTAGACGAACGGTTTGAAAGTCGACCCAGCCTGCCTCTTTTGTTGTCTGACGTGATCGAATTTGAAGTATTTATGATCGATCCCACCAACCCATGCCTTAATAGCGCCTGTGGTAGGATCCATAGCCATCATGCCGGCCTGCAGGAATCGCTTGTAATAACCCAATGAGTCATAAACATTAAATAGCGTGTCACGCTCGCCGGTCCAGCTGAAGATCTTCATCGGTTTCTTTAGCTTAAGCAGAATGTTCACCGAGTCGCTTTTAGCGCCGAACCGCTCTACGTAGGCTTTGTATTGCGGAGTATTCTTGATGCGTTTGTTTAGAAAATCCTTGAATTGATGACCGTCCTCATCGAGCCAGGGATCCATTTTTCTCAGCTTCCACTGTTCCGTGAAGCCTTTCTGTAAACCGGCCATGTGCGTGGTGAGGGACTCCTCCGCATACTTCTGCAGACGGCTGTCGATCGTCGTGAAGATCCTTAAACCGGAGTTGTATAGGTCGATATTTCTCGCTTTGCAATATGCCAGGAGATAATTGCCGACTACGGTCCGGAAGTAGGTGGCCAGACCTTCATTCTGGTCCTGTATCCTGAACTCGAGTCCAAGAGGCAATGCTGCAATCGAGTCGTATTGTTCCCGTGTGGTGATCTTGTATTTGTGCTGGTAAACTTTCGCCAGTACCTCATTTCTTTTACTCAACGCACGTTCCGGAAACCTCACCGGGTTATAGCGGGAGGGATTCTGAAGCATACCGACCAGCAGGGCCGACTCCTGAAGGTTAAGACTGTCGGGCCCCTTACCGAAGTGAGTTTCCGAAGTTACTTTGATGCCGTATGAATTGTTCACGAACTCGGTCGTGTTCAGGTACATGGTAATGATTTCTTCCTTGGTGAAATTCCGTTCCAGGGTTACCGCGATGATCCATTCCTTGTTCTTTTGAACGATGCGCGCTGGCAGGTCGCCAAGCCTGGCCAGGTGGCCATCGAGCGTTTTCGTGGCATTGCGGGTGAAAAGGTTTTTGGCGAGCTGTTGTGTGAGCGTACTGCCACCACCCTGACTGGTGAATGTAAGCGCACCGAACAGCGCGCGGGCCATCGACTTAACGTCAACACCCGAGTGATCGCGGAAACGATGATCTTCCGAGATGAGAAGAACGTTTACCAGGTCGGGCGAAAGCTCTTCATAAGTCACTTGGCTGCGGTTGTAGCGGAAATACCTTCCCAACGAAACTCCGTCTGCAGAGATCAGCTCCGAAGACAGGTCGTTCTTGGGATTTTCGATCTCGCGGATATCAGGCATTCCACCGAACAGGCCAAAAAGATTGATGCTAACCAGGAAGAGGTATAGCGGCAGCCCCACCAGTATCACCCCAAAGAGGATCCAGGTATATTTGATAGCTAAACGAAACCACGGCTTCTCCAGCTTCAGTGCTCTACTGATTTTGGATTTTGTAGTTCCGGTCGTAGAAGGTGAGGTATTCATCCAGTGCCTTGGTTCGGTAAAAAATCTGGAAATTATCCTTAGTAATTACAAAAATATCGAATTTATAGCTAGTAAGCGACGGCCGTTGGGCCAGCCAGGAACTCAGTTTATCGAAATATTCCGTCGCATTTACCTTGTCCTTTAGCTCCGTTACCATCGTCAGGGCATTGTCGTCGTTGAACACCAGGTAGCTGGTCTCGAGCTTCTTGTTCCTGTAGTTCGATGCGTTGAACTGTTCGATGTCGCCGGTGATGGTGTTGGCGATCTTGTCCTCGATCCTGTACAACACTACAACGTAATGGGGGGCGTCTGGTTCATTTGCAAACCGGATGCCCTTGGATTTCTCGACCTTCTGCAGGAATGTCTTCGAAGCATCGAGCAATGTTTGTGCGTAGATTTTCATCGGTCCGTCGGTATACTTTTCCATGTACCGTTCCAGTTCCGCCTGGTACATGCTCACATCTTCCGTCTTACCCATGATCAGTATCCGCAATAGCTCGAGCTGAGAGGTGAATCCGGTTTCACCCAGGGCAATCGCAGATTGAGTTTTTTCCTGCGCTTCACGCAGATTGCCGGTGCGGTATGCTTCGTATGCCTCTTTGTATATCAACTTTTGTTTTTCGGTCGTCACGCTGGTCTCCTTCATATAATCGGGATTCAGCAGCACCCTGGTGAAAGTAGAGTGGGGATAGTTTGTCGTTAACAGCCGTGAATATTTATCCGGATCGCCGTCGGTCTTCTCTTTTTCAATCAGGTACAGCTTGTACAATACCTCCGGCGTGTGTTCCGAGGCCGGGAATCGTTCGATCAGTTTCTGGTACGACGTCGCCGCGTTCGCCTTCTCGTTGAGCTTGATGAAATAAAGATCGCCTAGCTGGAAGTAGGCTTCTTCGATCTTGCCTAGCGCCGTGGCTTTCTGTTCGGCTGTTACCGGGAGCTCCGAAAACACTTTATTGATCTCGGCAACTTTCGGATCGACTGCTGCGACAACTTGTTTCGGATCGCCACTTGCATCGGTGGGCGCCTCCGCCACGTTGTCGCCGGGTAGGGTTTGTACCGCGGCTTTGTTCGATCGCCTCCAGTTATCTTCGAGACCAACGTTGCCCCATATCCGCTGGAACTCGGTTTGGCCGGATGCAACCGCAGAAGGATTGTCGAAGTACCAGTTGGATGTGGCCGTGTTCTCGGCAACATTCAGCAGTCCGCCGCCACCTCCGCCTCCGCCACCGCCGATACCAAACCTTCTCTTCTTCTTTTTGGTGTCGTCTTTCACGAGGCGTTTCGTCAACGCTGAGTCAAGGGTCTTGCGGAGAACGGCAGTATCGATCGCGGCCATGTTCAGCAAGCTGTCCTGCCACCGGATGGTCTCGTTGTATTTGGCGAAATCGCCGAGAACTTCCTGACGCACTTTTATCCCGGCGTAGTTTTCGAACTCTTTGGGTAACGACTGCACGGCGCTATCGTAATACAACTTCGCCTGATCGTACTTCTTCAGCGAATCGAAATTGAGCTGGCCGACACGCAGGAATGCCATGCCTTGGATACGTTTGTTCTTACCGGCATGTGCAGCCAGCTTATAATCGTCTATCGCTTCGGGAAGATGGTTTTGTTTTCGTTCGAACTCACCGAGCTCATAATAGATCTTGTCTTTGAACTCGGCGTTCTTGGTATCGTCCAGCAGTTTCTGGAATTGCTTACGGATGGTTTTAACATCGCGTTGATTATCGAGACGCGCCACCTGCGCCATGTTGAGTCGTGCATAGAAGTCGATCTCGTATTCGGGATTGGCTGACAACACCTTCCGATAATAGTTGTAAGCCTCCGCACCGAAGCCGAGCTGCTGATACACCTGTCCGATGATGAAGTAAATGCGGGCCTTGCGGTCTGAGTTTGTTAGAAGTGAATCTGCCCGCGTGAGGTTCCTCACCATTTTGTCGTAGTCGCTCCTCACCTGGTAGTAATATGCTTTTTCGAGGTAGAGGTTCTTGGCGTTGACTTTACTCAGGTTTTCTTTTTCGAGGAACATAAAAGCCTCTTCGGCCTTTTCGAATTCTTCGTGCTCCGTAAATGTCCTCACCAGGTAGATCAACGCCTGGTGGCGAAGCGTGGCGCTGCGGCTTTTTGTATTGACGTACTTGAATGTCTGAATGGCATCCACGAATTCGCCGTCATACATACGGGCTCTTCCAACGAGGATGTAGTTTTCATATACCCACCGGCTGTTGGGGTGACGCTGGATAGAGATGGAAGCCATCTTGATGATCTCGTCGGTGTCCTTCTGATAGCTCTTGGCCAGCACCGTGTCGAGCTTGGGGTACAAGCGAAGGATGAGATTATGGTCGTCGTCGAGGCTTTTAAGGATGGTCTTTTCGACTTCGGCGGCCTTTTCGCGGGCGTAGAAGTATCCGTTGAAATGGGCGGTCGTGTTGTGAAAGATATTACTGGTAAAGGAGGTCTGTTCCACACCGCATGATATCAGAGCCAGGAACACAATAGCCGTTAGCCGCGAATAACGAATAACGAATAACGAGTAACGAAACAGGGCTCCGAACCGGCTCAACGGCAATTAAGTTTTACTTATCCAGTACAAACGTAAAAAACAGATATTCAATATTATAATCGGATAGAATATCTAATTTTGCATGAAATCAAGGCCTCTTGAAACCCAAAAAGACCCTCTCCGACAGGCTCACGACGCGGTACCAGCTCGTGATCAGGAACGAAGAGAACCTTTCGGAAAAAACGACACTTGCGTTCACTTACGCCAAGGTGCTCGTGTTCTCAGTGGTGGTGTTCGTGGTGTTGTTTGTAGTGAGTCTTTTACTGGCCCAAACACTATTGGCAAAGTGGTATGATCCCCGTCATGCCCAGCTCGAAGCCAACAAGAAACTCTTCGATCTTGCGATGAAGGTAGACTCACTGGCATTGGAGGTGGATCGCAAGGACAAGTTCATTCAGAATTTTCAGAGAATACTCAGCGGCGACACCGCCTCGGAGTTTGTCGATCCCGCGACGAGCCTCGCCGGTGAGCATCCCGTTAAGGTGATCGGATCGATGGACGCCGCTCAATCGGATTCCGTATTCAGAAAAGAGTTCGAGAAGAGTCAGCTCGCAAGTGTAACACTCACCAGCAACAAGTATCGCGAGCTGCAACAAACATTTTTCTTTACACCTATCACCGGATACATATCCGACCATTACGATGTGAAGACAGGCCACTTCGGCATCGACGTGGTTGCAAAGAAGAACGAGCCTGTAAAGTGTATCGCCGACGGTACCGTCATCATCCGCGACTGGACACAGGAATCGGGGTATGTGATCGCCGTTCAACACTCCGGCAACCTCATCTCCATCTATAAGCATAATGCCGAATTGTTGAAGAAAGTTGGTACTTTTGTCAACGCAGGCGAGATCATTTCTATAGTTGGCAATAGTGGAGAAATGACCGACGGCCCACACTTGCACTTCGAGCTGTGGTACAACGGCAGTTCTCTTAATCCTGAAGAATTTGTAACTTTTTAAACTTCTACCACAATGCTCACAACGAAGGAACAAAAGCGAGTAGCCGAAGAGATCAGTAACTCCAGCAACGTTATCGGTAAAGGAACAGTACTGGAAGGCAACATCGAAACATTCGGCAACATCCGTATCGAAGGAAAGGTGATCGGCAACATCAAGTCGAAGTCGAAGATCGCCCTCGGCAACAGCAGCCAGATCGACGGAAACATCATCGCACAGAACGCAGACATCGAAGGAGAAGTGAAGGGAAAGATCGAGATAGGAGAGTTGCTTGTGTTGAAATCCACCGCCACCGTTCACGGCGACATCCTCACGGGCAAACTTGTAGTTGAACCCGGCGCAGTGTTCAACGGCAGCTGCAAGATGGGCGCCGCCATTAAAGACATCAAAATAGCCGACGGTGGATCAAGGTCATTCAGACCCGAAGAAGCAGCCAAAGCCCTCTAACGGTTATCTCAGGTACTCACAGCTGGGTGTGCAGCTCCTGGTAACGATCGGGCTTGCAGCCTGGGGCGGTTACGCCCTCGACAAGAAACTGGGTCTTAAATTCCCTGCATTCCTCCTTACGTTCGTGTTCGTCGCATTCGGGGGATCGATGTACATGCTTTACCGGCAGCTTAACAACGATTCCGAAAATTGATCGCGTTCCTGCTGGCGCTTGTGGCGATCTCCGCGGCCCTGCTTTTTGGGCTGGCTCCAATACTGCCGCAAACTCCATCGTGGGCCACCGCCATCGTGATCTTTCTGGCGTTGACCACCGGCCTGGTCTACTTTTTTCTTCGGAAGACCGAGGGCGAAAAACTGACAAGAGTATACCTTTTATCCATCTCCGCGAAGATCCTCCTCTCGGGCGCATTCGTGATCATCTTCGTTCTTAAAGACCAGCAAGGAGCCGACTATAATGCGGTTTTCTTCCTCGCCGGGTACGTCATTTTTACTGCGGCTGAAGTCATTTTTCTTTTGCTGGGAACCGGGCCAAAAAAGATTTCCTGACGTTTCTTTTTGAGGTATTAATCCATAGTTTTGCAGTCGATTTAAAAAGCCTCACCAGGCCCTCATGAAAAGGCTCTTTTCACATCAGAAACACATGATTTTGGCGCTTTTGCTGCCACTTTTTTTCGCCTTTTTTTCGCCCGTTTTTGGTCAGCATGGCGATGGCGAACATCAGGCCGCGGAGCAGCATGCGAAAGCGGAAATGAACGTGAGTGATGTGATCATCGATCACGTGAAAGATTCACACGTATGGCACTTCACGGAAAGCGTCGTATTGCCACTCCCCGTTATCGTGTATACAAAGGAAGACGGATTGAAATTCTTCTCATCCGGAAACTTCTATGAGCATCACCAGGTCGTTCCCTACGGCGACTATACCATCGATCACGAACACATCTTCTATAAAAGCCAGCCCGTCCTCGACCTGTCGATCACCAAGAACGTTGCGATGCTGTTTATCAACTCAGCATTGATGTTGTTGATATTCGGCACGGTTGCAAGAGCTTACGGCAAACGCAAGGGACTCGCTCCGAAAGGTGTTCAGTCGTTCATGGAACCCATCATACTTTTTGTAAAAGATGAGATCGTGAAACCGAACATCGGCCCGAAGTACTGGAAGTTCCTTCCATACATCCTGACGTTATTCTTCTTCATTTTCTTTGGGAACCTTCTCGGCTTGCTGCCCGGAGCGGCAAACCTTACAGGAAATATTGCCGTGACCGCGTGTCTTGCCGCCCTTACGTTCGTGATCACGAATGTGAATGGCAACAAAAATTATTGGAGTCATATTTTCTGGACGCCCGGCGTTCCTAATGCACTTCGCATCATCATCCTTCCTGTGGAGATCATAGGAATATTCACAAAGCCATTTGCACTTACCGTACGTTTGTTTGTGGCGATCACCGCGGGTCACATCGTGCTGCTTGCGCTCACATCACTCACATTCATATTTCAAAGTTGGTTTGTCGGTATAGGTACGTCGCTGGTAAATCTATTCATTAGCTTGATAGAATTACTGGTGGCTGCTATACAGGCATACGTATTCGCGATGTTCACTTCCCTTTACATCGGGCAGGCCATCGAAGAACACGAGCATCACGACAGTCACTAATATTTAAGATATCCCAGGTTTGTTCCTGGGTTTGTTTCACGTTTAACTGTTTAGTTATGTTGTTTTCATTAATTCTCGACATCAGCTATGCAATCATGGGCGCAGGCATTGGCGCCGGTCTGGCAGCAATAGGCGCCGGTATCGGTATCGGCCGCATTGGTGGTTCAGCTATGGAGGCGATGGCACGTCAGCCTGAGTCTGCCAACAAGCTCCAAAACTCCATGCTTGTGATCGCAGCTCTTGTCGAAGTAGCGGCGCTATTCGCGCTCGTAATCTGTCTGCTTATTTCGTTCAAAACGGCTTAAGCAAAATTGAGGAACCTGCCTTAGGCACTGGGCCGGGCAGGTTCTTTACGAAGTACTTTATTGAATTGATCTTGTGCTGTGGATAGCACAAGGATAAAACAGAAAATATGGACTTACTAACACCGTCAACCGGTCTTTTCTTCTGGCAATTGGTTGTATTCATTGCCTTGTTCTCCCTGCTCGCTAAGGTGGCATGGAAGCCGATCCTCGCATCCTTAAAGGAACGCGAGGAGTCGATCCAGACCGCCCTCGATTCAGCCGAGCGTGCAAAGCTGGAAATGGCAGCGCTGCAGTCCGGCAATGAGAAGCTGATCAAGGAAGCCCGTGAGGAACGCGATAAGATCCTGCGCGATGCCCGCGACGCTGCGTCACGTCTGCAGGAACAAATACAGAACGAAGCCAAGAAGAGCGCCGACAAGCTTATCGCCGACGCGCGTTCCGTGATCAACACAGAGAAAGCTGCTGCGCTCCGCGACGTGAAGGCCCAGGTAGCCCTCTTTTCGCTCGAGGTTGCAGAACGTCTCATGAAAAAGAACCTTGCCGACGATAAGTCACAGAAAGAACTCGTCGATAGTTATATCAAAGACCTTAAACTGAGCTGATCGGATGGCTTCACGCGTTGCATCGAGATATGTAAAATCACTGCTTGACCTGGCCGTAATCCAGGGACAACTGGAGGAGGTGCATGCCGATATGAAGTTGTTTTCCGACGCGACCGATAAAAGTCGCGACCTCGGTCTGATGCTTAAGAGTCCTGTTATCAGGCATGATAAAAAGCGATCGATCCTCGAAGCAATATTCCAGGGAAAAGTGACGTCACTTACGATGGCATTCATCGACATTCTCACCCGGAAGAATCGTGAACCGTTGCTGGTCGAGATCGCAAACGAATTCCATAACGCGTACAATGCTCACAAGGGCATCGGCAAGGCCAGCGTGACAACTACTATCGCGATGGATGAAAAAACACGTTCGCAGTTTGAAACTATCGTGAAGAAGCTTGCCGATCGTAAGGAAGTTGAGCTCGAAGAGAAAATTGACAAAGAGCTCATCGGTGGTTTTATACTGAATGTGGAAGACAAGCAGATCGATGCATCGATCAGGAACAGTCTTAAGAAATTGAAATTGAAATTTAGCGAGAACCCATACATCAAGGATTTTTAGAATATCGAATAACGGACACTGAATAACGAACATCGAAGTTTATGGCAGAGATAAGACCCGAAGAAGTTTCAGCAATACTAAGAGAGCAACTCGCGCAGTCGAAGACCGACGCGCAACTCGAAGAGATCGGCACCGTACTCACCGTCGGCGACGGTGTTGCCCGCATCTACGGCCTTACTAAAGCACAGGCCGGCGAGCTCCTTCAGTTCGAAAATGGCCTAAAGGCAATGGCACTCAACCTGGAGGAAGACAACGTTGGTGCCGTGTTGCTCGGCGAATCTAAAGGTATCCGCGAAGGCGATACTGTGAAGCGCACAGGCGTTATTGCATCCATCAAGGCCGGCGAGGGCGTTTTGGGTCGCGTGGTTGATACACTTGCCAACCCTATCGATGGTAAAGGCCCCATCACAGGTGAGCTTTACGAGATGCCGATGGAGCGCAAGGCTCCCGGTGTGATCTTCCGCCAGCCTGTGAACGAACCCCTGCAAACCGGCATCAAAGCGATCGACGCGATGATTCCGATCGGCCGTGGCCAGCGCGAGCTTATCATCGGCGATCGTCAGACCGGCAAGACTGCCGTAGCGATCGACGCGATCATCAACCAGAAAGAATTCTACGAGAAAGGACAGACTGTATACTGTATTTATGTAGCAATTGGCCAGAAGGCTTCTACCGTTGCCGGTGTTGCTAATACATTGGAGAAAGCCGGTGCAATGCCTTACACGGTAATTGTTTCGGCGTCGGCCTCCGATCCGGCTCCGATGCAATTCTTTGCTCCATTCACCGGCGCGGCTATCGGTGAATTCTTCCGCGATACCGGCCGTCCTGCATTGGTTATCTATGATGACCTTTCGAAGCAGGCTGTATCTTACCGCGAAGTGTCATTGCTGCTCCGTCGTCCCCCCGGACGCGAAGCGTATCCTGGAGACGTATTTTATCTTCACTCTCGTTTGCTCGAGCGTGCGGCGAAGATCATCAACAACGATGAAATCGCTAAGACCATGAACGACCTTCCTCCTTCTATCAAACACCTGGTGAAAGGCGGCGGATCGCTGACGGCTCTTCCGATCATTGAAACACAAGCCAACGACGTGTCGGCATATATTCCCACGAACGTGATCTCGATCACCGATGGGCAGATATTCCTCGAAACGAACTTGTTCAACTCCGGTATCCGTCCTGCGATCAACGTAGGTATCTCGGTGTCACGTGTCGGCGGTTCGGCACAGATCAAGTCGATGAAGAAAGTAGCAGGTACGCTGAAGCTCGACCAGGCACAGTTCCGCGAGCTCGAAGCCTTTTCGAAGTTCGGTTCAGACCTCGATGCGTCGACCAAGCTGACCATCGAACGTGGACGCCGCAACACCGAAGTGTTGAAGCAACCGCAGTATGCTCCCGTACCTGTTGAAGAGCAGGTAGCTGTTCTCCTGGCATCGACCAAAGGATGGATCGACCGGGTGCCTGTAGTGAAAGTGAAAGAATTTGAGAAAGAATTTCTGAATCGGCTGAGGCTTCAGAACAAGACGGTGCTGGATAACTTCCGCGCAGGCAAGTTCGAAGATGCCGATGTGGATATCGTTAAGAAGGTTGCCCAGGATCTGGCCTCCAAATATTAAATTGTTCAGGGTACAGTGTACAGGGTACAGTGAGTGGAACTTCATTGGCCTGCACGCGAACCCTGCACACTGAACCCTGTACACTGAACATTAGAAAATGCCCAGTTTAAAAGAAGTAAAGAGCAGGATAACCTCGGTGATCTCCACACAGCAGATCACCAAAGCCATGAAGATGGTTGCTGCAGCAAAGCTTCGCAAATCGCAGGACCGCATTGTGATGATGCGCCCGTTTGCACAGAAGCTTAACTACCTGCTGAAGAACCTGTCGTCGGCTTCGTCGGATGGGATGGACTGGTACAATGCCATAAGAGAAGAAAAAAAGATATTGTTGGTTGTCGTTACATCCGACAGGGGTCTTTGCGGTGGCTTTAACAGCTCCGTGTTCAAGATGACCAACAGGGTCATACAAGAGAAGTACAGTGCACAGCTGAAAGCTGGTAATGTGACTGTTCTGCCGGTCGGTAAAAAGGGCTTCGAGTATTTCTCCAAGCGCAATGTGAAGTTGATCGACAAGTTCTGGACTGTATTCGGAACCCTTTCGTTCGAGCGTGTGGCAGAGATTGGTGATTTTGTGATCGACGCTTACAAGAAAGGCGAGTACGATAAGGTGGAGATCGTGTACAATGAGTTCAAGAACGTTGCCACACAAATATTGAGAACGGAGCAGATGCTTCCGGTGGTTGCGCCGAAGCAGGAGAAGAAGGGACAGGATGTGGATTACATCTATCAGCCCGACCGTGAGGAGATCATTTCCGGTCTGATACCGAAGTCGTTGAAGACGCAGTTGTACAAGGCCGTGCTGGATTCGAACGCAGCGGAGAATGGCGCGCGTATGACGGCGATGGATAAGGCGACGGAGAATGCGGGCGAGCTGCTGAAGGATCTGAAGCTGACGTACAACCGTACGCGCCAGGCGGCGATCACGAAGGAAATTTTGGAGATTGTTGCGGGTGCTGAGGCACTGAAGTCGGCTTAAGAGTAGTAGAAAAAGTTAATAGTTTATAGTTAAGCAGGCCTTGAGGAAACTCAGGGCCTTTTTGTTTGTACGGTTTCCATGATGATTTTCCCACTTTTCACGATTTCGCCATTGTCAGGTGAAGAACTCTTGGTTCCTTCGCCTATCGAGTTGAAGCAGGAGATCTCGACAGAAAACCTGACAATGACTCTTTCATTGACGTGATTTGTTTTCGGCGATGATGTTGTGTCCGTATGATTGCGTATTGATCGCATGAAATTATGGACCATTATTTAGAGCCAGAGTTTGATTTTTCCCGCTTGAATTTGATGAATTGAAGCAAATGGGAAACGTGACTTTGTTCTGATGACGTAAAATTTGCAGACGAATATGAAATTGGAAAGCTTTGGTGCAGCAAGAGCTCTCGATCCTGAGTTCTATGACAAGTATTATACCCCGGACGGCAAACCCCGCTGGGACGTAATTATTGCCAACCTTGAGCCCGAAACTCCGGAACAACATGAGCGAAGAATGGATTTCATTCGCAGGCTCGAAGAGAAGGAACGCAGGGAACGTGAGAAGCGGGAAAACGATGGTACCGCCGGCAGCGCCGGCAAACCAACCTAACCCTTGCGCCTCTATCACTTCCTCAACCTCTTAAGCATCGACGTCGCCCTCGGCGCCGTCGCCTCTGCCGCATTTTTCGGCCGGATACTCCACGTCCACGTCCTGCCGCAAGGCTTCACCCTTCTCGGCCTCATCGTTTGGCTCATCTACACAGCCGATCATCTCCTCGACGCCTGGTCCATGAAAGAAACCGCTATCTCAGAACGACACCGGTTTCATCAAAAACATTTCCTCATCATCATAATTGTCTTTGCCGTTGTCGGCATGATCGCCGTTGCCCTCATGTTCATGATCCGCGTTCAACTCATCACCGCCGGCATTGTCTTCGGAACCTTCGTCGTCACGTACCTGCTCGTCAACCGCTGGCTGAAATATTTTAAAGAGCTCGCCGGCTCCTTGTTGTACACCGGTGGCATATTGCTGCCCGCATGGACACTGCAAAACCAGTCATTTACAAACAACCAACAGTTGCTGATCGGCATCTTCACACTCATTGTCCTGACCAACATGCTCATCTTTGCCAGGTTCAGCATGGAGGAAGACAAGCTCAACCAACAGAAATCACTCGCTACAGTTTTAGGTGTGAGATCAATGAATGTGCTGATCAGACTCGTCGTAGCCAGCTGCGTGCTCGTAATGATTTACGCTCTTACGAAAGAGATCTCCGCAGAGCTCGCCGTCCTCTTCCTCATGGAACTGGCCCTCGTACTCGTTTTTGAATTGGAATACTTTCGAGTGAACGACCGCTATCGCGCCTATGGAGACGCCGTCTTCCTGCTCCCGGCAATCGTCATCTTACTTCCACCGCCTGCAGCAATTTTGCTTTCTCCTCCATCAGGAGTATGATCTTCTTCAAGTAGTCGATCTCCTTCTTAGCAAGCTCAAGCTGCGCCCTGCTATCCGCAAGGTCCCTGTCAAGCGGATGATCCACCTGTGTCTCAGGCGTCTTGTAATAATGAAAGAAATTATGGTCGAGCACTTCAGATATCTTGATCAACAAACCCGTGTCGAGATCCTTCTTCTTGAAGATCCTGTAAACGTTCTGTCTCACCGTACCTAGCCGATCCGCCAGGTCCGATAATTTAATATTGCGCGACTCGAATACCTCTTGCACACGCGCGCCGATCTGCACATCCGGAATGATTACTTTTTGTTCCATTTTTGCTGTCTGAAAAGACCAAATGTAAACAAACGAGTTACATTTCGTAAACTATTCGTTTACCCCAAGACACGGTATTTAAGAAGCATTGTCCATCTAATGATACCGCCAACGGGTATTTATACGTCGGCTAAAGGCATGATTGTTAACAAAGTCGAAGGCGGAAACAAAATAGTTGTGAGAACACGTATATCTGTGATTACCTGGATACGGGTATTGATATATAGCCTTAACTTGGAATCACCTTGTCGATAAGTCACAACCGAAACCAGCCGCGATTAAGTCGAGGCCAGTCACAGCGCTTTATGCCTGCAGTTACACTCTATTACCAGGATGAGTATGCTACGCTCGAACTGGATGAGTCGGTGCCCTGCGTCAAGCTGAAGCTCGATGGCATGCCGCGATTCAGCGAACACTATCAGTTCGTACAGACCAAGAGGCTGGAGCTTTTGAAGGAAGGACTGAAGCGTCACCGGATGCTTCACATGCTTACCGACAGCCGCACGGCTGGCCCGGTGCTTGAAGAAGATGTTAAGTATTTCCGCGAGCGCGTGCTGCCGGAAATGGAAAAGGCCGGGGTACGATACCTGGCCATCGTAATGCCCTCCAACGTGTTCACCAGGATGACCATTCAGGACATGACCTCGAACACAAATCTTGTTATCACGACCCGACTGTTCGACTCCATCCGGGAAGCCCGCGAATGGCTCCGCAGTAAGAGTCCTGAACTCCTGTAAACATTTCCCAATCTCATGTTTAAACGGATAATCGCCTCGCCGGCGATCACGGTCCGAGCATTCTGGATTTACCGGCATTTTCTTACCTGATTCTTACTCCCCCGCAAACAAATGGGAATGAAACAGTTATCTTGTTTTGTACTTTACCCGCACCATGAGCCATACAGTTGGCCTAACTCATCGTAGCAATCTCAAGCATATGCTGGATAAACTTCCAGCTGTGGTTTTCGAATACTCGGTGTTTCCCGATGGTTCACGCGATTTTACCTACATCAGTCCACGGTGCGAAGAGATCCTTGGCGTAAGCCAGGAAGTTCTCATGAGGGGCATCCTGCCCATGAAGAATTTTATTTATCACGAAGACTGGAGCCGGTTTCACCAAACCACGGAGGACAGCATTGCCAGCCTGCGGGAATGGAAATGGGAGGGCAGGCTCAATAGCCGCGGCGAGGTGATCTGGATCGAGGCGAGCGGAACACTGACCCGCATGCCCGACGGGGTTGTTGTATGTCATGGCATTCTTACAGATATCACGCAGCGTAAGCTTCTCGAACATCGGCATCGCGAATCAGAAAGGAAATACCGTGAGTTGGTCGAACACATTCCGTTGGGCATCGGCATTCACGCAGAAGGAAAGCTGGTGTACGCCAACCGGTATGCATTGGAAATGATGGGCGCCACGAGGCCCGAAGACCTCATGGGAAAGAGCGTCCTCGACCTGGTCCATCCCGACTATCGCGACGTCGTTCGGGATCGCATGAGGCTTGCCCTGCAAGGCATCGAAGTGCATGCTATCGAACAGAAGTATGTCCGCCTCGATGGCAAGATCATCGATGTCGAGACAGCCGCCTATCCGTTCTCTCATCATGGCACTCCGGCGGTACAGATCATCGCGAAAGACATCACCGAGAAAAAACAGGCTCTCGAGTCGATGCGAAAGACCGAGACCCTGTTCTCCCAGCTGTTCCAGAATTCGCCGATGGCGATTGTCATCCTCGACGACAAGGGCAATGTGGTGCAGATCAACCAGGGGTTCCACGAAATGTTCGGATACACCATCGAGGAGCTGAAGGGCCGGGGATTGAACTCATTCATCGTTCCCGAAGAGCTCGAAGCGGAAGGCAATGATCTCAACAGTCTTATTTCTAGCTACAAGGTTATCCGGATCGAGACCATGCGAAGGAGACGCGACGGTGAAATGCTGTCGTTGATCGTTTACGGCGTGCCGGTGCACATGGAAGATAAGACCATCGGTATCTTCGGCGTGTATGTGGATATCACCGAGCAGAAGAAGATCGAAAAAGAGCTGAAGATCAGGAATACGGAACTCGATAACTTCGTATACAAAGTATCGCACGACCTTCGTGCACCGTTGTCTTCGATACTCGGCCTGGTGAACCTCGCCAACATGCCCGGCAACGATGACAATCCAGGCACGTATATCACCCTCATCGGTCGCAAGGTGGAACAGCTCGATCATTTCATCAGCGACGTGCTCAGTCATTCCAAGAACCTCAAGCAGGACGTCACCATCGAGAGAGTCGATGTGAAACAGATCGTCGCCAACACATTTACCGACCTCAGTTATCTCCGCAATGCCGAGCTCATACACAAGGAGATCGACATCCAGGGTTCGGGTTTTTTCAGCGACCGCTGGCGCCTCGCCGAGATCTTCCGCAACCTGATCTCGAATGCCATCAAGTATAGGAGAATGGATATCGACAAGCCGATGGTCAAAGTAACCGTAAGGATCACCGAGCAGGAGGCCGATATCACTTTCAGCGACAACGGCATCGGTATCGAGCCCGACAAGCTCCTCAACATATTCGAAATGTTCTACCGGGCCAGCACCCAGTCAGATGGGTCCGGGCTTGGTCTGTACATCGTGAAGAACGCGGTGGAGAAACTGGGTGGTCAGATCGACGTTTTCAGCAAGCCATTGCAGGGAACGGAGTTTAAAATAATATTACCCAACCCGAAACCTGCGTAGATTTCTCACGGAAAACACGGAAAGCACGGAATTGTTTGAACTAAGAGAAGTCGTACGTCAGGATGATGTGGAGGCCTTTATAAGACTTCCTATTAAACTATACAAAGATCACCCACACTGGATCAGACCTCTTGACCAGGATATCGAAGCAGTCTTTAATCACGAAAAGAATAAAGCTTTCAGACACGGCGAGTGTATTCGCTGGATATTGAATGACGACAAAGGCCTGACAATAGGTCGCGTCGCCGCATTCATCAATAAAAAAACCACTAACAAGGGCAACGAACAGCCCACCGGCGGCATGGGTTTCTTCGAGTGCGTGAATGACCGTGCGGCAGCTTTTGCGTTGTTCGATTGTTGTAAGACCTGGCTTCAACAGAGGGGGATGGAGGCGATGGACGGCCCGGTGAACTTTGGAGACCGGGACCGGTGGTGGGGATTGCTGATCGATGGTTTCGACAAGGACCCGAATTACCTGTGTCATTATCACCTGTCGTACTATCGTCAGCTTTTTGAAGCATATGGTTTTCAGGTCTATTTCTACCAGTACACATTCGGGCGGCCGACCCAAGGGCCGCTAAGCGATCGTCTTTGGAAGAAAGCGAAGTTGGTAGAAGGGAATCCGGATTACTCGTTCCGGCATCTGAAACGATCGGAGCTCGACAAGCTTCCTTCGATGATCCGGTATGTTTACAACAAAGCCTGGGCTAGTCGCGACGAAATACCTGAGCTCACCGAAGCGCAAGCGAACAACATAGTGAACCAGATGAAGCCTATCGTCGACGAAAAGCTTCTTTGGTTCGGATTTCATAAAGACGAACCGGTTATTTTCTTACTCTCCCTGCCCGAGGTCAACCAGATATTTAAGTACCTGGATGGCAACCTGAACTGGTGGGGCAAGATCAAGTTCCTGTGGTATAAATTCAGAAAAGTAAACCGCAAAGCATTCGGGATCCTGTTCGGCATCGTTCCCGAACACCAGGGCAAAGGTGTGGACGGGGCGATCATCATTCATTTCCGAAAAATGATGCTGGATGACTACCGCCGGTATGACGAGTATGAAATGAACTGGATCGGTGACTTTAATCCGCAGATGATCCGCATCGCAGAACAAATTCAAACGGAGATCGTAAAAACACACGCCACGTATCGCTTTCTCTTCGACAGGGCAAAACCATTTAAGAGAATGCCTCTTATTTCAAGGTGAGAATTTTCTGTACCTGGTTCCGGTACAACGGCCCGATGGGAACTTCTTCTTTGCCGATGAACACGGCATGCGGCGAATAAGACGTGATCTTCCTGACTGACACGATGAATGATCGATGAACGCGGATGAATTCATCGGCGGGCAGCATTTCTTCCACCGCCATGATCGTCTGTTTCGTGATCAATGGTTGTTGGCCGGTGTGGATCTTCACGTAGTCTTTCAAACCCTCCACGTGGCTGATATCGTTCAACAAAACTTTCACCATTTTACGGTCGGCTCTGAAGTACAGGAATCGTGGCGACTCGTTCACATGATCTTCCGTCTTCAGCCCTTTCATGTCGGGGAGTACCGCCTTTTGTACGGCTTTCAGGAACCTGTCGAACGAGATCGGTTTCAGAAGAAAATCCACGGCGTTGAGATCGAATCCATCCATGGCATATTCCCGGTGTGCTGTTGTGAAGATCACTTTGGGCGGATCGGCGAGGGCTTTCAGGAGATCGGTCCCCAACAGTCGCGGCATCTGTATATCCAGGAAGAGCAGGTCGACGCGCTGGCGCTGGAGAAAATCGAATGCTCCCATTGCATTGTGACACTCACCGGCTACCTCGAGCATAGGCGTGTTGGCAATGTGCGAGCGAAGCACATCGAGCGCGGGCGGCTCATCGTCAACGATCAGGCACCGGATCTTCATACATCAGGCCGTGGGGACTGTTATTTTGTCGAGCATGAGGGTAAGGCTAACGACGAAAGTTTCCTCGTCCTCGCTGATACGTAAGTCGTGGCTTTGCGGATACAATAAATTCAGCCGTTTTTTCACGTTCGCCAGTCCAATGCCGGAAGTTGGCGGTTTAGCCTGGGTGTTCTTTCCGTTGATCAGCTTGAACACGAATTGATCGTCTTTGAGTACTATCGTAAGAGACACCCAAGCCTGGTCTTCGGCCATGTAGGCGCCGTGTTTGAAACTGTTCTCAACGAATGGGAGAAGAAGCAGCGGTGCGATCCGGTAGCCTGCCAACTGGCCCTGGATATTCAAAGTGTGGTCGAGTCTGTCACCCAAACGACTTTTCTCCAGCTCGATATATGTTTTGATAGCCTGTATTTCCTGTTCCAATGAGATCGCGGGTGTGTTGCATTCGGTGATCATATAACGCATCAGGTTCGAGAGCTTATGGATGGCATCTGCTGTTTGTGTCGAATTCCGCAGAGCCATGGAATAAATGCTGTTCAGCGTATTGAACATGAAGTGAGGATGCAGCTGGCCTTTCAAAAGTTCCAGCTCAGCACGAAGTTTTTCTTTTTCCAGCAATTCGTTCTCGCTCTTTTTCAGATACCACTGTTTGATCAGCTTGATCGCAACGAAAAATCCAGTCACCGTGAGCGCGCCACGCAGACCACCCATGAATGAAAAGAATATTGAATGCCATTTTGTTTCGGAGCCAATCAGCTTCCGGAACGGGTTGATGATATAGTAGAGCGTTAACGGCGCGAGGAATGCCGTGATGACGATCAATCCGATAACTGCCAGGAAGCCGGGCCAATACTTGCCCCGGAAGATCAGTTTGGGGAGAACGATGTAGTTGAGAGAATATGCGAGGGTCATGTGCATCGGCAGATACATCAGGGCCTCGGAAAAAGAGATCACGAACGTTTTCGCGTTGAGCTCCGGGTAAAGAAATCCATAGATCAAGCCCTGGAATGTCCACGCGGTAGCCCAAAAGAGGACATGCCGGCCTACGCGTGCCCGCCGGTCGTCGGAAAGGACTAGTCGTGTGAAGAATTCGTCCATAGTGCTCTCGTGATTTACTCCATTGTGACGACAAAGTTTCCGTTTAGGAAGATTTGTAGACCAAAGCCGCTCTTTGGGCGATGAAAATCATTTGTCGCCAGGGGCGGAGTCGTAGTCTAAAAATTTCCACTGTCTGTTTTCCTTCGGTATAATGTCCGCGAGGGCTGCGTAAGATCACGTATGAAGAAGATAGCATTGATGGTGGCTCTCCTCACGGTGTGTGCGGGAGCGTATGCGCAAAAATACTGGGTAGTCGAAACGGAAAGTAAGACCGCAAGAGTGTCCATCGTAAAGATCTACGACACGAGCAATAATCTATTGAGCGAGACAAAGATCGATCGGCTGATCGACATCAATAAAAAGAAGGAGAGACGCAGGCTTAACCGGATGGTCAGGCAAAGCAGCGCACTACTGTGGAGTAAGCGTTAATTTTTCCGCAGCGTTCTTTTCAATCTTTTCCCTGCTGAAGTACACAGGGAAATGCTGATCGTTGGCCCACATCGGAAAAAGGTTACGATAGAATGGGCTGTCGGGGTTTCCACTTTGTCCGGGAGCGTTGGTGAACATAGTTTGGTCCCAATCTCTTGTGTCGGCAACGATGCGAAACGAGGCTCCACTGACCTGGTTGTCGGAATTTCCCGTCATACCCGGCGTGGAGCCGTTACCCCCGCGCGGAAGTGGTCCCACTTCCAGTTTCTTTCGTGTCGCTTCATCGACGGCATTGCTTAGCGGGTGCTTGATAAGCACATGGTGATAGGAAGGCTGGCCGTATTGCCACTTCGTCATCTCGGGCCCGAGCTTTTTGACGAGGTCTTTCACTGCGTTTTCCAAACAACGGACAAGGAATGCATTGCGATCTTCGACGGGATTCTTTCCAAACTCCGGACGGGCTGTCGTGATCCATTCAACCATCCGTGAAACCGGAATGTAACGGTAGAGGCTCAGCGCTTTTGCAGGAACAAAGAGGGGTGTTATTGTTTCGCCAATTTTCTTTTCCCATGCGGAATAGATCCCGGCAGCGACAGAATTTTTATCCATCACAAAATTCCAGTCGAGCAAAAGTTGTCGTGCACCCTCCGTCTTCACATCGGCAGACTTTAGATCTTTCAGGAACGGCACGAGATTGCGCGCCGGTATGCTGAGATAATCGAACTGCAACCGCATCATGTCCGCTTGCGAGAATATTTTCCCGGAACCAAGAACTTCATTCACCCTGTTTGCCCGGTAAGGGTCGGCCCAGTTTGCACCGACTGCATTGTTGTGCGGATAATCGAGTGGAACGAGATTTTCATTAGCGGTAGCCCAAAAGCCTTTCGAAGGATTGTACGTATGAGGCAACTCGGTGATTGGCAAATATCCCGACCACTCGTACCGGCCGTCACCCGGAACGGGCACGAGACCACTCCAGTTTTTTCGTATGGGCGCGATGCCGACAGCCTGCCAGCCGATATCGCCTTTACGGTCGGCCCAGATCATGTTCTCGCCAGGGATATGACTGTACGAGCAGCCATTCCTGAACTCATTCCAGTCTTTTGCCTGATCGATCCGGAGACTTGCCAGGTACGGAGCGCCACCGGGTTCAAGCCAGGCACAACGGATGGCGTAAGCGGTAGTGTTCTTCTCGTCAACATAAGAAACCGGTCCATGTCTGGTGTAGAGATGATCAATGAAGACGTCGGCGCTTCCTTTCACATGTATGGTGTCTTTGACGACACGCATGTCTTCCCAGCGTCCCTGATATTTGTATTGTAGTTTATTCGAAGGGTTGAGCTCGTACACATAAAGATCTTCTCCGTCGATGGAGAAGATGGTGAGGCCCCATGCTCCGTAGTCGTTGTGGCCGACGGATATACCCGGAATAGTTGGTTCTCCGCCACCGACAACATTCCAGCCAGGTGCGTTGAGGTGAACCATATAGCGAAGCGATGGAGCCGCCAATGCACGGTGCGGATCGTTCGCCAGTACGGGATAACCGCTTTGCGATAACCCTCCGCTGATGATCCAGTTGTTGCTGCCGATGTCGTCGCTGTGGATCATCTTCTCGATCTCCTCTGCATCCTGCATCGCGAGCATTTGATACTCTCTCTTGTTAGTGTTGGCTGACACTACAAGATCTTCGGGTTTGATAGCCAATGATTTCCGGAATTCATTGTACAGCTCGATGACATTGTCGACGAGCTTTTCCTGATCGATGGCCGGATCGATGTCGAGTATGGGCTCGCCGGGTTCAAATACATCGAGCTCACGCGCCTTGCCGGCCCCAACCGCAGCTACCTGCTTGCCGGTGAGGATCTCTTCGCCGATGTTCCCTAGAAGTCCCTGGTGTCTCGAGATCACTACTTCCGGCGTCCATTCTTTTGGTTTGATGCCCAACAGTTTGAATTCCATCGGCAGCTTCGCAGGATCTTTCAAGGCTTCGCGGATGTAGGCATTCACACCGTCGGTAAACGCCCTGACGATAGCTTCTCCGTTGGTGTGATAGTGATTGAGCTCCTGTGAAAGATTTCCTCTGTACCTGAACCGACGTGCGCCGATATCGCGCTTGAGCTCTTTGGCACCGAAGATTTCGGCGGCAGTGCCTGTTGCCTGTATGCGCCACATCTCGAACTGGAACAGGCGGTCTTTGGCAGCGCAGTAGCCCTGGGCGAAGAACAGGTCATGTTCGTTCTTTGCGTAGATGTGATTGACCCCGTAGTGGTCGCGGATCACTTCAACAGGCTCGCGAAGACCTGGAATTTGCTGTGCGTATGAATTACCGGCCAGCGCACAGAAAAAAAACAAGAGTCTTCTCACGACAGCGCCACTTTCCCCACGGCTTCGATAAACCGGTCGAGATCTTTCGTGGTCGTATAAACATGTGGTGTCACCCGTACCGCGCTTACGTTCTCCCACACGATCGGCACCACGTGGATCTGGTATTTATCCATCAATGTATACGCGATGTCGGCTGGTTTCTGACCGTCGATGCTGAACGTGCCCAGCGCGCACGAGTATTCGGGTTTGAGCGATATGTGGAGCTTTACTTTCGGATTTTGAGTAACGGCTTCGCACCAGTATTTCTTCAGGTAATGGAGGCGCTCCTGCTTTCTTTTACTGCCGATGGCGTTGTGAAAATCTATGGCCTGTCCGATCGCTTGCTCGGGCGCGAATGAACGCGTACCCAGCGCTTCGAACTTACGGATATCTTCACTTTGCGGCTTATCGGTCGGGAACAACGGCCAAGTTTTCGAAATATGCTCTCTCCTGACATACATCATACCCGTTCCGAAAGGGGCGCACAGCCACTTGTGAAGGCTGGTACCGAAGTAGTCGCAGTTGAAATCGGAGATCTTGTAATCGACGTGAGCGAATGAGTGAGCTGCATCCACGATCGAGATGATGCCGCGCTTCCGTGCTTCGGCACAGAGCTTCGCAGCGGGAAGGATCTGTCCGGTCCACGTCATGAGGTGTGTGATGTGCCAGATCTTTGTCTTCGGTGTTGTCGCGTTGACGTAAGCTTTGAGGACAATATCGTCGTTGTCGATCGGCAGCTCGAGATTGATCCAGTTGATCTTCACGCCTTCTCTCATCTCGCGTTGTTTCCATGCGTGGATCATGTTTGGATAATCCTGCTTGGTCATCACGATCTCATCGCCGCGGTTCATATCGATACCCCACGTGAATGTGCCGAGGGATTCGGTGGTATTACGGTTGATCGCGATCTCTTCGCCCGACACGCCGGCAAGGTCTGCCAACTTCCGGCGAAGGGGTTCACGGCCTTTGTCGAGGATCTGCCACATGTAATATGTCGGCGCCTCGTTGCTCAAATGATAGTAACGATCGACAGCATCTTGTACAACTTTCGGTTGCGGGCTCACACCTCCATTGTTCAGATTGAGCATGTTCGGAGTTACAGTATACGCCTGGGCCATGCGGGCCCAAAGTTCTTCGTCGCCGACAGCGGCGGCGGGCGCAAGTTTTTGGAGCGAGACGAGTGCATCCGAAACATTGTCGGCTGCGGCGGCTGCCAGTGTTGGTGTCAGCGCCGCGGCCCCGGCGAAGCCAACGGTTTTGCGGAGGAAAGACCTGCGTGAATTCATACGGGTAAGGTTTACAGTGAATTTAGCAATCTCCCGTGAGATGAGAGCTACCGGCTACGTAACGTTTTGAAGCCGCCGCAGGGACTTCGAAAACCAGGAGATGGTGCTCACCACTGCTACAGTCATACACCCCCCGAAGATGACACTGGGAACCACGCCGATCGCTCTCGCAGCAACACCCGACTCGAACATACCGATCTCGTTCGATGAACCGATGAAGATATTGTTGACCGCCGACACCCGCCCTTTCATGTTCTCGGGAGTGAGCGTTTGTAGAAGCGTAAGGCGGATGATAACACTCACGCAGTCGAACGCGCCACTGGCAACCAACAGCGCCAGCGAAAGCCAGAATTCGGTGCTCAGACCGAAACCGATCATGCAAAAGCCAAAGCCGGCAACACACCACAACAACAGTCTGCCCATGTTGCGACGTATGGGATTGTGCATGACCACGAATGCAATCGCAAGGGCACCGATGGAAGGTGCCGCGCGGAGGAAGCCGAAGCCGACAGGTCCCACATGCAGGACCTGGTCGGCGAAGATCGGAAGCAGTGCGACCGCGCCGCCAAACAAAACGGCGAAGAGGTCGAGTGAGATCGCCGCCAGTACGATCTTGTTAGTGAAAACAAATCTCAATCCTGCTTTGATCTTATCATAAACACCTTGCTCTTCACTTTCGGGAGGCAGCGGTCTGCTGGCAACGTTAATGATCAGCATCAGTCCGGCTATCATCAGCACTACGTCGGCGGCGTACGAGACCGTGATGCCCAGGAGGCCGTATAAGAATCCACCGAGCGCTGGTCCGGCGATAGAAGCCGTTTCCCATGTGGTGCTGTTGATCGTGACGGCATTTGAGAACAGCTCCCGCGGGACAAGCTGCGGCATGAACGAGAAATTTGCCGGTGTCAGGAAGCCACGGGCAATGCCGCTGATGAAGATCACCGAATAGATCGGGATAACACCGTAGCTAAGCATAAACGCACCGGGATCGGTGGTGAAGAAAAGAAGACCGGTTGAACAGAACACCAGTGTCGACAGGCACCACAGAATGATCTTCTTGCGGATCACCACATCGGCAACGTGGCCGGCATAGAGCGAAACAATGATAGAAGGAACTGCTTCGGCCAATCCGATGAGACCTAGTGAAAAAGCATCTTTGGTGATCTCGTACACCTGGTACCCGACAACCACACCTTGTATCTGGATGGCTAGTGTGACACAGAAACGGGCGGAGATAAAGAACCTGAAGTCGGCAATCCGGAGAGCCGCGTAAGGATCATTCATTTTTCACCGGGATGAATTGCGCGATCGCAGCCATCGACTGTTCAAGGCGCTGTTGTTCGGTGCCTTTTATCTCGACGAAAGGCACCGGCTGATCTTTCATTTCCCTTAGATACATGTTGTACAACTCTTCGCGTTTGTCGGGGTGCTCGCGAAGGGGATCGCTTATCCAGGGAATATCAATATAGGTGAGAAGATATAAATCGTATTTGCGTGCGGCGATCAGGTCGAGGATGATCGGATCGCATTTTCCGTATTTGAAATCACTCCATACTTTGATCACGATAAGATTGGTATCGCAAACGAGTATTCCATTGGCATCGTAAACCCATTCGTCTTCCATGCGGAGCTGGCCATGGGCGATCTTGATCAGGTCGGCCTCAACATACGGTTTACTGAGCTTGTTGAGATACGCGCGCGCGTATTCCTGAACCCAGGCCGTCTTGAGATGGGAGGCGAGGGCTTCCGACAGCGCCGTTTTCCCGGTGCACTCGGGACCGATCACACAAACCTTACGAATATCCGGACGGGACGGAGCAGTCATCATTTCGAACACCAGCGGCCACCCGAAGGAAGGCCCTGAGGCGGGCAAAATTAGCACGGAACTGGGCTTTTAATAAGTCGGAAGGAACCTTTATCTTTCACGTTGCAAAGGCTCTGAAAGTGAAACGCAGACAGGCTATAAGACATCTGGGAGTTGGTTTTTCTTCGGCAGTCGTCGGTACGACGTGGCTCGCTTCGTGCAAGAAGGACGATCCGCTGCCCGAAATACAGTATGATGGCACTGTGATCGTCATCGGAGCAGGCCCGGCCGGCCTTTACGCCGCCGATATCCTCATCACCAAGGGCGTGAAGGTTGTGGTCCTGGAAGCCAGTAACCAGATCGGTGGCCGCGTCAGGTCGCTCCGCAATCAGATGGATCTACCTTACCAGTCTATCGCCGACTTTCCCATAGAGCTTGGCGCAGAGTACTGGCAGGGCAATGACTCGGTATTCGGAAAAATAGTCGCAAACCTTAACCGGGATACCGTAGAGCTTACCGACGAAAGTAAAAAGTATATCCTTGGAGAACAGGTAAAATCGGCTGCCGAGTGGGAGAACAACGGGGACTTTGCCGCGGTCCAATCATTTGTATCAAAGATTAAAACATATACAGGCCCCGCAACGTCCGTGAAAGACGCAGCCGGGGGACTGAGTGCCGATGCCATGGCGCTGATGAACTCACAGGCAGGTAACTTCTACGGCTCTTCCAGCGACAGGGTAGGCATCAAGGGCATCTCCGAGCAAATGAAGCTCGTCGATCACGACCTGAAGTATTATGTATTGAAGAGCAACACCATGCAGGACCTCGTCATCTCGAGGTTCGACAACGTATATCGTCACGTACAGCTGAACTCACCGGTGAAGTCGGTGAACTATACCAGCGATCCACTGAAGATCACACTCGAAGACGGAACGGAGATCACCGGTGACAAGGTCATCGTAACCGTTCCGGTACCCATTCTGAAAAAGGGAATTACATTTTCACCCGGACTTCCCGCTGCGAAGATTTCGGCGCTCGGCCGGCTCGGGATGGATCCTTCGATGCGCGTGATCCTGGATTTCAAAAAGAACTTCTGGGGCAACGAGGCTTCGTTCATCTGGGGAGGCATCACCGGCCCGCAATATTTCAGCGGCGGTATTGGCCGGAGTGAATTCTTCCAGACGATGTCCGTAACGATCCATGGACCGAAAGCGCTCGAGCTTTCAAACCTCAACGACGAACAAAAGGTCGTGACAACGATCCTCGCCGAGCTCGATAAAATATACGACAACCAGGCGACGGCATTTATCCGTAAGAACCTTCCTCCGGATGATGATAAAATGGTCTACTTCATTAAAGACTGGACGAAGGAGAAGTACATCCAGGGAGGATTTTCATATCCGCTCGCGGCAACCACACTCGACGACCGGACCGCATTAATGGAGCCGATCAACGACAGGTTGTTCTTTGCAGGGGAGGCGACGGATATCAGCGGAGAACCGGGAACAATTAGCGGAGCACTGGCGTCAGGAGAGCGTGTGGCGGAAGACGTCGTGCTGTCGATCAAGAAACTGAGCTAGTTTCTTTGAGGTGGTCTTTGAACCTGCGGACCAGCGCCACCATAAACCCTATCATCAACACTCCTGTTCCCAACCATAGCACATTGATCAGTGGGAATTCTTTAGCCTTGATCACAACCCAATCCTTCTGGCGTGTAGTGATCCCAAGGGTAAATGAGTTTGTCTCCGGGTGAATGTTGAGCAGGACAAGCTTCACACCGAGGTCGTTGATTTCGATGGGCATTACCTTCACCTCGCTTTTATTCTCGATGAGGAACACCGGCTCTGCATAATACTCTTCGCGTTCGCCCTGCACTTTAACTTTAGCCTGCACGGCTACATCTTCCGGTTTAAGCTGGTAGCCGGGAATGGTTTCGATACGCTGAACGTCTTCAAGAACGGCAACGTAGTCGTTCACAAAAAACTGCTGACCGATCGCGACGTTTACTTCCTCCTGCTTACTCCAGTCGTGACCTTCTTCGGGATTGTAATAGCCCGACACGTGGGTGTAAATATCGCGGCGCGCGTCTTTCTTGATATCGGGAGAGGCAATGAAACCACCCATTCCTTCATTTTGCTGAACTCTGGGGAATAGTGTCGCAGCAACCCGGTCATTCTTGCGAAACTCGATCTCGTAATAGATGTTTTCGGGATAGATCTCGAAGGTGTCGAGTGCATTGTACAACTTTTTGCCGGCGAAGAAGAGGTCTTTTTTCGCGATCACCACATACTGGTTAAACGTTGGCATCACGTCACTTTTCTTTATATATCCGCTCTTGTCGCGAAGCTCAAGGCGCTCACCCCGGTATTCTATCTCGTAATCGGCCATGGTGCGCGGCTCGTTGATAAACAGGAAAAGGTTGTCGCGATTGAATTCTGTACCCTGGTCTCTCGACATGATCAATCCGTTGTTGTTCAAGGAAACAACTTTCGACTGCCCCGCGGAGAACATGATACCCAGCAACATCATTCCGATGCCGATGTGCGCAACGGCACCACCCGAGAACCTGGCGTTGGTCTTCAGCACGGATACGAGGACTTTCACATTCGACACCAATATATAGATGCCTGTCAGAGCCAGCGCCATGTACGAAGGGTTCGTCACACGACCTATGGCGATCACAATCCCAAAAATCACAAGCGTTGCAAGCACTACCGGCATCACCTCTTTCTTCCACGACTCTTTCTCCAGCCGTCTCCACCAGAAGAACTGGCCAGTGCCCGACACAAATGCTACCGCTACTGCAAACCACAGCTGGAAGTTGGAGTAGAATCCTATCTGGTCGGCAGGCGTCGCGATGTTCGACTCTCCTCCGAAGAATGATACAAGTTTATTCCATACCGGGAACGATGTGGGTACCAATACCTGGAAGCCCATGAGGCAGAGGATCGTAGCGCCGAGGAATATCCAGAATTCACGCGAGTATGTGTGCACTTCCTTCTCGCTGGTGGGGATGTGTTTCCATCGCACGGCGATGAGGACGGTAGCAGCCACTACGAAGAACAGAAGGTAAATGAGAAGCTGTCCCGACAAACCGAGATCGGTAAACGAGTGAACGGAGGCATCGCCGAGTATGCCACTGCGTGTGAGGAATGTCGCGTAAAGGATAAGGATGAACACAGACACAACCAGTATCACCGAAGCTTTGAGCGCGGTGTTGCTGTTCTTGTAGGTGATCATGGTATGCATCGAAGCAATCAGTATGAGCCATGGCACATACACTGCGTTTTCAACGGGATCCCAGTTCCAGTATCCGCCAAAGCTTAAAGTTTCGTAAGCCCAGTATCCGCCCATCAGGATGCCAAGACCCAGCACAGCACCGGCAAACAGTGTCCATGGAAGCGCAGGCTTGATCCACTCGGAATACTTTTTCTCCCATAACCCTGCGAGACAGAAAGCAAACGGAAACAACGTCAACGCGAAACCCAGGAATAGCGTGGGTGGGTGAATGACCATCCAGTAATTCTGGAGTAATGGTTCGAGGCCATTACCGTCGTTCGGAACGAAGTTGGGTGTTGTTTTGAATATCGGGTCCTGGATTGCATCGCGGAGGAGGATAAACGGCGAGCTACCGATCTTGATGTTGAGCCACGGAATGACGATACCAAGTATCATCGATCCCAGGAAGGCTTGTACCAGCGCTACGATCACCATCACGGGCGCTTCCCACTGTCGTTGCGTAAACAGGATAACGATGCCGAGCAATGCCTGCCAGAAGAGCCAAAGCAGGAAGCTGCCTTCCTGGCCTTCCCAGAAACAAGAGAGCATGTACTGGGCCTGGAGATGAATTGACGAGTGACTATAAGCGTAATGGTATTCGAAGTAATGATTGTAAATGATCGTAAACAGTGTGGCAACCACGCCAAGTATCGAAAATACATGAACGTAGAATGCCACACGGCCATTGATGAGCCACGATCGTTTTTCAGCGAGGTCGTCTTTCGAACGCGCCTTCGTATATGCGAAAGCGCAAATGAGCGAACTAACGAAAGACAGGATTACGAAGAGATGCCCGAGGTCGCCGATCAGATAGTGAACAACTTTATCCACGATCAGGCGCCAGCGTTAATTTTCTCATCCACGTACTTCGAAGGACATTTCAGGAGGATCTTGTCGGCCACGAACGTGTCGTTGTGGTAGCTGCCGATCACTACAACTTTTTCGGAGCGCTTGAAGTCCGCAGGCATAGGCTCGTGGTAAACGACTTCCTGTTCTTTGCCGTTGGCATCGATCAGTAGGAAAGAGAATGATACTTTGTCGGCGCCGGGATGGATGCCGATGATATCGCCGGCTCCGTTCTTCTTCAACGCGCCCACCACATGAATGCTTTTCGCGCTGCCGTTGGAGGCAAGCTGGAAGGCCTGGTCGAACGTAACATACGTACTCGACTCGCCTGCCGTCTGAACGATAATCGCGATAGCCGCGGCAATGACCACCAGGGCGACGATGTAGGACTTTTTCATTGTGTTTCGGGCGTAAAACTGAGATTTGTACGGAATTCCAGCCCGCAAAGTTAACGCAAAAAACGTTAACGATTATCCTCGATTTTCCTTTCGAGACGAGTGATTTTTTTGTCCAGCAGGAACAGGTAAACAAGCAGCCCGACCAGGATTATGACAATGGCGGTCACCACCACGTATATTTTCCCGTTCGATCGCATGACATCGGCCATTTCGGGGTCCTGTTGTTGCGCAAAAGAGCTTGCGAAGGAGAATGTTAACGCGAGTATTGCCAGGAGATATTTCATGATAACGAATATTTTTCCTCAATTAATCTGAAGCGGATCCTTAACGATGCTATCCAAAAGCCAAGTAGTATCCAACCGATACAAGCCGGGTAGAACACTGTTTTCATGCTGTTGTCGAGGTCGTACATATTGAAGCCCGGATTTCCTCCGCTGCCCGGGTGCAACGAGTCCTGCATACGGGGTATGATGAACAACAATGGTATCATCGCAATGAAAGCAAAAATATTGTAGATCGCGCTGAGGCGGGCGCGCTGGTCTTCGTTCTCGATCGACGCGCGGAGCACAAAGAAGGCGCTGTACACGAGCAACGTGATCGCTGCTCCATTTTGTTTTGGGTCACCGTGCCACCATGAGCCCCATGCATATTTTGCCCACACCATCCCGGTTAAGATCCCGAGCATGCCGTAAGCGAAGCCTACGTTGGCTAACTGAACTGAATAGATGTCGTTGAATGTACCTGGGTTTCTCAGGTACCTGATCGCATACCACGTTGAAGCTGCGAACAGTGAGATCATCCCGAACCACATCGGAACATGGAAATACAGGATGCGAATGGTTTCGTTAACGATGTCGAGACGCGGAACGTACATCAACAGCCCGCCGATGAAGGTGTATAGCAGAAGCAGTACAGACAGTATTTTCCACCAGGAAGAGCGCATAGGAAACTAGCTGCGCCAAATATACGGGAAGAGTATGTAGGATAATGCCGCTACAAGGCAATTTATGGCCACAAGCGTAATAAGATCCTGCTGGCTGACGCTGCGGTCAAGGCCATCGATGCAGTTCTTGGTGATCTTGATGACCAGCAGGAGCACGGATATGATGATGGGGAAACTGAGAACGGGCATTACGATGCCACTGTTGTTGGCGCGGGCTGCAATTCCCGATAGCATGGTGAGCGATGCGGAGAACCCTAGCGCTGCGAGTACGATCACAAAGACGAACAGCCATACATCCTCCACCGGGTTTCCGAAGAAGAGCATGAACAATCCCATGCAGGCGATCGAAAGCAGTACGCACAAGAGGAAGTTGTATATGATCTTCGACAGGATGATCAGATGTGGGTCGAGGAGGGAATACAGGTAAATGTCGGTTCCGCGTTTTTCCCCGATGAAGCTTTTGGCGATTGAATGTATGCTGGTGAACAGTACTGTGATCCAGAAGAGCGAGCTCCAGACCACAGGCGACAGCGTGCTGCCCTTGAGCGTGAAGGTGATGTAACAGACGAACGTTGTGCTGAGAAGATAAACCGTTAACCCCGCGATGACCGACTGCCGTCGCAGCTCAAGGATGAATTCTTTTTTTAAAAGAGTGATCAATCTATTGCAGGTTGGCCAGGTACCTGTTGAACTGTCTCAGGAAAACGTCGATGTAAGCGATGGCAACGCCGATCAGTACGGAATAGAAAAGCATTCTCATCAAGCTCGCGCTTGCGGGCTCGCTGAATTGAGTAAAGCCTTCGACGACCTCGAAGTCGGGCTGCAAATAGAGCTTTCGTTCTACTTCCTGCAACTGGTTGTAAGTTTCCTGGTCTTGCTTGTAAATGTTGATCGGATCCGTTACGGCTTTGTCACTTAAGATCACGTTGTTGGAACCCTGGCGGCTCTGCGCAGCCATGTTGCGGTAATTCTCATAAATGACCTCTTTCAGGCTGTCGAGCTTTTGACCATCGCTGCTGAGCTTTTCTCTTCTTTTCTGAAGGCCTTCTTTGTTGATCTCGATACGTTTTTTGATGTAAGGATTGGTCCGGAAATAATTCACGATCGCGCTCTGCAGGTTGGGGATCACAGAAGGGTTAAGTGTACGGACGGTGATCTCGAATGCGTGACGGTTCTCTATCTCTATACGGTTAATGACCTGGTCGATAACTTCTTTGTTAGCTGAAGCAGCCTGTGCGCTGCGCAGCTGTTCTTTAAGAACTTCCAGCTCTATAATGTCATTTTCCGCCACGAACGGAGTTACCTCGAAACCGATGATATTGTCGGCGAGGGTGTCTTTCAAGTCGAGGGTTTTCATGAGTCCGTTCTTATTGGCTTCCGAGGCAAGCTGGTTGAGCTTGTCGACGGTGCTTTCTGCGAGCCTCTTGTTCAGATAGTCGGAGCTCAGGATCATCGTCGACTCATAGTAGTTCTTCCGCAGGAAATAGCTGAAAAGAAACCCTATTATGATGCTGGCGGAAATGATCGCTATAAACGACGCCTTGTTCTCGAATGGTATCCGGCGAATAAAGGCCAGAAGCCGCATCAGGCCAAGCCACCCCTCGCGGATTCCCTCACCGATTTTGGAGAATAGCCGCCCG
Organism: Cyclobacteriaceae bacterium; assembly: GCA_035318625.1. GTDB lineage: Bacteria > Bacteroidota > Bacteroidia > Cytophagales > Cyclobacteriaceae > ELB16-189. The sequence continues at coordinate 90,799 of DATHEL010000004.1, read as the reverse complement.
AGATCTAGCTCATCGGAGGAGTTATTAGGCCTTTGATCATCCATATGCCCGATTTCCGGTATAAGTTGGTAATTTTAACGCCCGAAATTAGGAATAACTTCTCAGTGACAAAAGGCAGCAAAGTTTTAATTACCGGAGCCGCAGGGTTCATCGGATTCCATCTGTCGGACTTGCTATGCCGTAAAGGTTACAATGTGACCGGTATCGACAACGTAAACGATTATTACGATGTCAAGCTAAAGGAAGACAGGCTCAGAGTACTCCACAATCACAAGTCATTTACGTTTCACAAGATCGATATCTCGAAGAAGGAACCGATGGCGGAGCTGTTCAAAGCAGAGGGTTTCACTTACGTGGTCAATCTCGCCGCCCAGGCGGGCGTAAGACATTCGATACAACATCCGCACACTTACATTGAAAGTAATGTTACAGGCTTTCTGAACGTCCTGGAAGGATGCAGGCATAATGCCGTCAAGCACCTTGTATATGCATCGTCGAGCTCGGTCTATGGAGCCAATACGAGTATGCCCTTTTCTATTCACGACAACGTCGATCACCCTTTGTCGTTGTATGCGGCCACGAAGAAAGCCAACGAACTGATGGCACACTCTTATTCTTCACTCTACAGTCTTCCGACCACGGGATTGCGGTTCTTTTCCGCTTATGGCCCTTACGGCCGGCCGGACATGGCATTGTTTGTTTTCACGAAGTCGATACTGGAAGGCAAGCCCATCGATGTATACAATCACGGTAAGATGAAAAGGGATTTTACTTACGTAGATGACATCACTGAAAGCATAGAGCGATTGTTGCACAAGGTTCCCGTCGCGAATCCATCGTGGAATTATCACAATCCCGATCCTTCGACGAGCTATGCGCCATTTCGGATCTTCAACATCGGCAACAACGATCCGGTCGAGCTGGTGGAATTCATCGATCACATTGAAAAGAAACTCGGACGCCCCGCCATACGGAACAATATGGAGATGCAGGAGGGCGACGTACCCCAGTCGTTCGCCGATGTTCAGGATCTTTACGATGAAATAGATTTCAAACCGTCGACACCGATTGAGACCGGAGTGGGTAAATTTGTCGATTGGTATCTGGACTATTACCATAAATAGCATGGACCAGCTTGCGATCATAGGGATGGGTTACGTCGGACTGCCGCTTGCCGTGGAGTTCGGAAAGATCCTTGACGTCACCGGCTTCGATATCGATCGCGGCCGTCTCGACGAGCTCAGCAACGGCCATGACAAGACGAACGAGGTCAGCCGTGACGAGCTCAAGGCTTCGATAAAACTCAAGTTCTCTTCAAACCCTGAAGACATTGGCAAGGCAAACTGGTTTATCGTAACCGTGCCCACGCCGGTAGACGAGTTTAAGAAACCCGACCTTCGGCCGCTAAAAAGCGCAAGCAAGACTGTCGGCAAGGCCCTCAAGAAAGGCGACATAGTAATCTTTGAATCCACCGTATACCCCGGCTGCACGGAAGAAGTGTGCGTGCCGGTGCTCGAAGAAACAAGCGGACTGAAATTCAACGTGGATTTCTTTTGTGGCTATTCGCCGGAACGGGTCAACCCCGGCGACAAACTTCATCGGGTAGCAAACATTAAAAAAGTAACGAGCGGCAGCACGCCTGACGTCGCCGACAAGGTGGATAACCTTTACAAAAAGGTCATCACGGCCGGAACCCACAAAGCTTCGTCGATCAAAGTGGCGGAAGCGGCAAAAGTGATCGAGAACTCACAGCGCGATCTAAACATTGCGTTCGTTAACGAGCTGGCATTGATCTTCGAAAAGATGGGCATCGATACAAACGAAGTCCTGGAAGCTGCCGGCACCAAATGGAATTTCCTGAATTTCCGCCCGGGACTTGTTGGCGGACATTGCATCGGCGTCGATCCATATTATCTCACCTATAAAGCAGAAGGCCTCGGCTATCGTCCCGAAGTGATCCTGTCGGGCCGGCGGATCAACGACAACATGCCGAAGCACGTAGCCAGCTCGGTTATCAAGCTGATGGCACAGAACAAAATGCCGGTCCATAGTGCCGACATTCTCGTTCTCGGGATCACATTCAAGGAGAACTGTCCCGACACACGCAACAGCAAAGTGGTGGACATGGTAGAGGAGTTGCGCAGCTACGGGACCAACGTGGATATCTATGATCCGCGCGCGAACGCCGGTGAAGTGAAAGAGGAGTACAACCTGGAGTTGATCAAGGCCCCGGCAAAAAAGTATCACGCTGTCATTCTCGCGGTCAATCACAAGGAGTTCGACACCCTCGACTGGGATGCGATCAGGATGAAAGGAACTGTTGTATACGACGTAAAAGGATTTCTCGACCGGTCGATCGTAACCGCGCGGCTCTGAAACCCATACAATAATGAGCAAGAAGAAGATCTTAGTTACAGGTGGCGCTGGATTTATCGGCGCGCATACCGTGGTCGAGCTGACTGCCGCGGGCTATCAACCTGTAATTGTCGACAACCTGTCCCGAAGCGACCGCACGTTGCTGGAAGGGACGGAAAAGATCCTGAAGCACAAAACACCTTTTTACGAGGGTGATTGTGCTGACCGGAATTTTCTGAGCAAGGTATTCGAAACAGAAAAGGACATAGAGGGTGCGATGCACTTCGCCGCATACAAGTCGGTAGGCGAATCGGTACAATTCCCCGCCATGTATTATTCCAATAATCTTAATTCACTGATCACTCTGTTGAATGTGATGAAGGATTTTGGTGTTCGCGATCTCATCTTCTCGTCCTCTTGCACGGTGTATGGTGAACCCGATCAGATACCGGTGAACGAAGATGCGCCGATGAAACGTGCCGAGTCTCCTTACGGTGCAACGAAGCAGATGTGCGAACGGATCCTCGAAGACGTTTATCTTCACGGGATGAGAATAGTGTCCCTGAGATATTTCAATCCCATCGGAGCACATCCCACTGCAATGATCGGCGAGCTGCCGATAGGTGTACCCGCCAATCTCGTTCCATACATCACTCAAACAGCGATCGGCAAAAGACCGGGCCTGACCGTGTTCGGCAATGACTATAACACTCCCGATGGATCCTGTATCCGCGACTTCATTCACGTGGTCGACGTTGCCCAGGCTCATATCAAAGCGATGGAATTCCTTTCCGGTCAGACAACCACTCAGCTGTACAAGGTGCTCAACCTCGGTACCGGCGTTGGAGTTTCGGTGCTGGAGCTCCTGAACACGTTCGAAAAAGTGACGGGGATTAAATTGAATTATACCATCGGACCACGCAGGCCCGGCGACGTCGAGAAGACTTATGCCGACCCGGCAAAAGCCTTCAAGGAGCTGCAATGGAAACCGAAGTTCTCTATCGAAGACGGATTGCTTCACGCCTGGCAGTGGGAACAGAAACTCGCGAAAGCCTGACACTATGGAGATCAGGATGGTCGATCTTCATGGACAATATCTGCGAATCAAAGCAGAGATAGACCACGCCATTCAGTCAGTCGTCGATTCAACTGCGTTTATTAAAGGAAAGGAAGTAAAGCAGTTTACCGAATCACTCTCGTCGTACCTCGGAAATGCCCACGTCATCGCGTGCGCGAACGGAACCGATGCCTTGCAGATCGCCATGATGGCGCTGGGTCTTAAACCGGGCGACGAAGTGATACTGCCTGCCCACACGTACCCGGCAACAGCCGAAGTCATTGCTCTGTTGGGATTGACTCCCGTTTTCACCGACGTGGATGCGGATACTTTCAATATCGACGTCTCGCAGATCGAGAAGAAGATCACCAGGCGAACAAAAGCGATCGTCCCCGTTCACCTGTATGGCCAGTGTGCCGATATGGACCCGATATTGGAGCTGGCATCCGGGTATAAGCTAAAGACCGTCGAAGACGCTGCCCAGTCCATCGGCGCCACGTATAAGAAAAGCCATAGTGGAACTATTGGGGATATCGGTACGACATCGTTTTTTCCTACCAAGAATCTCGGCTGCTTCGGCGATGGCGGTGCGATCATTACCCGCGATGCACAGCTCGCAGAGAACCTTCTTATGATAGCCAACCACGGACAAAAAAAGAAATACCATCACGAAATCGTTGGCGTCAACAGCCGGCTCGACACAATGCAGGCCGCCATTCTAAATGTGAAGCTGAAGTATCTTGATGAATATCAGCGCAAGCGAAATGAGGCGGCATCTTACTATGACAAGGCATTGAAGGGCGTTGATGGAATCGGCATTCCGGCAAGGGCCGAAAATTCAACGCATGTTTTTCACCAGTACACACTTCGGGCGACGAGACGCGACGACCTGAAAACATATCTTCAGTCAAAGGGTATCCCGAGCATCATCTACTATCCTGTGCCCGCGCATCTTCAGCCGGCCTATCGGCAGGCCTCGGCACCGGAAGGAACGTTCCCGGTTGCCGAGCAGCTCGCGAAGGAAGTTCTGTCTTTGCCGATGCACACCGAGCTCACGGAAGAACAACTGGACTATATTTGCAGTACCGTTATATCTTTTTATCGTGGCTGAAAGTTACTTAGCACATCCAACGGCAGTGATCGACGACGGCTCGAACATCGGGTCCGGTACGAAGATCTGGCATTTCACGCACATCATGCCCGGCTGTGTGATCGGAGAGAATTGTAACATCGGTCAGAACGTGGTTGTTTCTCCCGGGGTGGTCCTGGGAAGAAATGTGAAAGTTCAGAACAACGTCTCCATATACACCGGTGTGATCTGTGAAGACGACGTCTTTCTCGGACCGTCGATGGTGTTCACGAATGTGATCAACCCCCGGAGCGCCGTCGTCCGCAAGGATCAATACATGAAGACGGTCGTGAAACGAGGGGCCTCTATCGGCGCGAATGCTACGATCATCTGCGGCAACGACATCGGGGCGTATGCCTTCATCGGCGCTGGAGCCGTCGTCACCAAGTCTGTTCCCGATTACGCGTTGGTAGTGGGAAATCCCGCGAGACAAACCGGCTGGATGAGTGAGTTCGGTCACCCGCTGAAATTCGATAAAGACGGGTATGCCATTTGCGAGGAGAGCAAACAGAAGTACTTTTTGAACAGAGGTAAAGTGACCAAAGCCGAATGAAAAAGTTTGCAATCATTGGTGTCGCCGGATACATAGCTCCCCGGCACCTTCAGGCCATACGAGATACCGGTAACGTCGTGATTGCTGCACTCGACAGATCGGATACGGTGGGCATTATGGATTCGTACTTCCCGCAAGCCCAGTTCTTTACGGAGTTTGAAAGATTCGACCGTCATCTCGACAAGCTAAAAAGACAGGATAATGGCGTGGATTACGTGAGCATTTGTTCACCTAACTATCTCCACGATTCACATATCCGTTTTGCTTTGCGACAGGGTGCAAATGCTATTTGCGAAAAGCCGCTCGTGCTTAGCCCGTGGAATGTGGAAGCACTGTCGCAGATGGAAAAGGAGACGGGTAAAAGAGTGAATACGATCCTGCAGCTTCGGCTTCATCCCAATATTATCGCGCTTCGCGAGCGGGTTCTCAACGGGCCGAAGGACAAAATATACGACGTGGATCTCACGTACATGACCTCGCGCGGCCAATGGTACCACATCAGTTGGAAGGGTGACGTTTCGAAATCGGGTGGTATCGCTACCAACATCGGCATTCATTTCTTCGATATGCTCCTGTGGATCTTCGGTCCGGTGAAAAATGTAGAGATGGAGAGTATGAACAATGAAAGTGCGAAAGGCTACCTGGAGCTCGAGAGAGCGCGGGTGAACTGGCATCTCAGCATAAACTACGACAACATCCCGGAAGCGGTCCGGACCTCGGGCAAAAGAACGTACAGGTCGCTGAAAATGGAAGGGGAGGAGATCGAGTTCAGCGACGGGTTTACGGAGCTCCACACAAAAAGCTATGCCAACATCCTCTCCGGAAACGGATTCGGATTGGCCGACGCAAAACCATCGATCGATCTGGTTTATCGCATAAGGAATTCCGTCTGATTCTCTTATTTTTACGGCCGATATGAAAGGCATTATACTGGCTGGTGGATCGGGAACGCGCCTCTACCCCCTCACAAAAGCCATTTCCAAGCAAATACTTCCGATTTACGACAAGCCGATGATCTATTATCCGCTGTCGGTATTGATGCTGGCTAACATCCGCGACGTTCTTATCATTTCCACACCAACCGATATTCACCTTTTTGAAGATCTCCTCGGCAACGGCAATCACATCGGGTTGAACATCATCTACAAGGTGCAGCCTTCACCCGACGGCCTCGCGCAGGCATTCCTGCTGGGGGAACAGTTTATAAGTGGCGACTCTTGTTGCCTTGTGTTGGGCGATAATATTTTCTACGGGTACAATTTCTCGAAAACACTGACCGACGCCAGCCAGATAAAGAAAGGCGCGACCGTATTTGGTTACTACGTCAACGACCCCGAGCGATACGGTGTCGCTGAATTTGATGATGACGGCAACGTGCTTTCAATCGAAGAGAAACCCAAAGACCCGAAGTCGAACTATGCCGTCACTGGTCTTTATTTTTATGACAACACCGTGGTCGCCAAAGCAAAGACCATCAAGCCTTCTAAGAGAGGCGAGCTCGAGATCACAGACCTGAACAGATTATACCTCGAGGACAAGACATTGACCGTAAAGCTGCTCGGCCGCGGTATGGCATGGCTCGATACGGGCACTCACCAGTCGATGCTGCAGGCTTCGAACTTCGTCGAGTCGATCGAGGAGAGACAAGGGCTTAAGGTAGCGTGCCTCGAAGAGATCGCCTTCCGCAAGGGATACATCACCAAGGAACAACTGACAGAGCTGGCGAAACCGCTCCTCAAAAACCAGTACGGCCAGTATTTGATGAAGATCATGAATGAGAAATTCATCCGCTGAAAGACCTTATGAACGTTCTATCAACCGGTTTCAACGGTCTTTTTATTCTCGAACCGAAAGTGCTCGGCGATGCGCGCGGGTATTTCATGGAATCGTATAACAGGCAGACACTGTTGAAGGCGGGTATAGACATTACATTCATCCAGGATAACCAGTCGAGCTCGAAAAAAGGTGTGCTGAGGGGTCTTCATTTCCAGCAGGCACCCTATGCGCAAACCAAGCTCGTTCGCGCACTGAGCGGCTCCATACTCGATGTTGCGGTCGACCTTCGAAAGGCAGAACCGACCTTCGGACAACACTTTTCAATAGAGCTGTCTGGGGAGAACAAGAAGCAATTGCTGGTACCGAAAGGATTCGCCCATGGATTTCTTGTGTTGAGCGACATTGCCGAAGTTTACTATAAATGCGACGAGTTCTATAAACCCGAAGCTGACGGAGGGATTCATTATAAGTCGGCCGGCATCGACTGGAAATTTTCCGACGACATGCTGATACTCTCCGACAAAGACAAGAACCTGCCCGATCTTAAGACTGCAAAATTTCAATTTTGAAAAACATACTGGTCACCGGGGGAAATGGTCAGTTGGGAAGTGAGTTAAGAGAACTTTCCGGCAAGTACCCTGCGTTCAATTTTACTTTTATCGACATCGCCGAGCTCGACTTGCTCGATGAAGCTGCCGTACGGAAATTTGTTTCATCGCAGCATTTCGATTTTATAATTAACTGTGCGGCTTACACCGCGGTAGATAAAGCGGAAGAGGACAAAGACCTTTGTAAAAAGGTAAATGCCGACTCCGTGCTGCTGCTTGCAGTTCTTGCGCGCGAAAATAATAGCAGGCTTATTCACATTTCCACCGACTACGTCTTCGATGGTGAATTCAATCAGCCGATTGACGAAACCGCGGTTCCGAATCCCGGTTCGGTCTATGGGAGAACCAAGCTCGAGGGAGAGCAACACGTGCTCCGTGAATTAAAGAATGCGTACGTCATCCGGACGGCGTGGGTGTATTCGACTTTCGGAAAGAACTTCGTGAAAACGATCGGAGGCCTGGCGAAGCAAAGACCGGAGCTCACTGTTGTCGCGGACCAGTTTGGTTCGCCCACGTACGCGCGAGATCTCGCGATTGCAATCATGGCAATCGTGGTGTCGGTTGCGGAGGGGAAGAAGGATGAGCCGGGCATTTATCACTTCACTAACGAGGGAGCAATCACCTGGTACGACTTTGCGGTATTTATCAAGGACCATTATGGTTTTGCCTGCAAGGTGAAGCCGATCAAGACGCACGAATATAAAACGGCTGCTGCCCGCCCCAAATTCAGCGTGCTTGACAAGACAAAAATTAAGAAGACATTTGGCATTGAGATTCCTCACTGGTCGCAAAGCCTGAGGGAATGCCTCAACAAACTCGAACTATGAGAACTATCCTCGTCACCGGCGGCGCCGGATTTATCGGCTCCAACTTTATTCCGTATTTCCTGGAGTCGCACAAAGACGTCACCGTTGTAAACCTGGACGCGCTCACCTACGCAGGTAATGTTGCAAATCTCAGTGAGGTCGCCGACAACAAGCGCTACATATTCGTGAAGGGAGATATTTGTGACAGGCCGCTGGTGGAGTCGCTTTTTGAACAACATAAGTTTGCCGGCGTTGTACACTTTGCTGCCGAATCACATGTCGACAACTCGATATCGGGGCCGGAAGCCTTCATCCGGACCAACGTGTTCGGAACCTTCACGCTGATCGATGTTGCACGCAAGGCATGGATGAGCTCTCCATTTGAATTCCAACCGGGGATGGAGTCGAACAGGTTCCTACATGTATCGACGGATGAAGTTTATGGAACGCTTGGCGCTACCGGACTGTTCACGGAAACCACACCGTATGCGCCCAACAGTCCTTACTCTGCTTCGAAGGCGAGCAGCGACATGCTGGTCAGAAGTTATCATCACACCTTTGGGTTGAATGCTGTCACGACAAATTGCAGCAACAACTACGGACCGAAGCAACACCAGGAGAAGCTTATCCCTACGATCATCAGAAAGGCATTGGCTGAACAGCCCATTCCGATCTACGGAGACGGAAAGAATATTCGTGATTGGTTGTATGTGCTCGATCATGCAAAAGGTATCGATCTAGCTTTTGAAAAAGGAGTTAGCGGCGAAACGTATAACATCGGCGGGAAGAATGAGCGCACCAATAACCAGATAGCAGACACTATTTGTTCGATACTCGACAAAAAACGTCCGCGTGCCTCCGGGAAATCTTATAGAGACCTTCTCTCATTCGTGAAAGATCGCGCAGGTCATGATCGTCGGTATGCGATCGACGCATCGAAACTCGAAAAAGAGCTTAGCTGGCGTGCCGCCGAGAACTTCGACACAGGCATCGTTAAAACCGTTGACTGGTACGTAGCACAGTCCTGATCCGGCCTGCCCTGGTGGGCGGCCGGCGTCCATGATTTAATGGGCATTCTGTATTATCTTTGCCTGAAATTTCAGGAGAAATCCAATTTTTTGTGAAAAAAGCCCTAATTACCGGCATCACGGGTCAGGATGGTGCATACCTGGCCGAACTGCTCCTCGCCAAAGGATACCAGGTTCATGGTATCAAAAGAAGAAGCTCCCTGTTCAATACCGACAGGATCGATCACTTGTATCAGGATCCCCATGAAAGTGCGGTGAAGCTGAAACTTCATTACGGCGATCTGACCGACTCGGCAAACCTCATCAGTCTGATACAGGAGATACAGCCTGATGAGATCTATAATCTCGGTGCAATGTCGCATGTGAAGGTAAGCTTCGATATGCCGGAGTACACTGCCAATGCCGACGGTATCGGCGCCTTGAGAATACTCGAGGCGATCCGTATGCTCGGACTGACGAAGAAAACAAAATTTTACCAGGCTTCTACATCGGAGCTTTATGGACTGGTGCAGGAAGTTCCTCAAAGCGAGAAGACGCCATTCTATCCACGGTCGCCGTATGCTGTCGCTAAATTATACAGCTACTGGATCACGGTGAATTATCGCGAGGCATACGGAATGTTTGCCAGCAATGGAATATTGTTTAACCATGAATCGCCGTTGCGCGGAGAAACTTTTGTGACAAGGAAGATCACAAGAGCCGCATGCAAGATCGCACTGGGTTTACAGAAGACTGTTTTCATGGGCAATATAGACGCCAAACGCGACTGGGGCCATGCAAAAGACTACGTCGAAGCCATGTGGCGGATACTTCAGCATGATAAGGCCGATGACTTCGTTGTAGCGACCGGTGTGACCACCACTGTACGCGAGTTTATCGCTAAGGCTTTCAAATGCCTGGGTATCATCGTCGAGTTCCGCGGAACAGGCATCGACGAGGAAGGTGTGGTGGTAGACACTACCAAAGAGGTGAGCGTTAAAAAAGGCGATGTGATCGTGAAGATCGATCCGGCTTACTTCCGCCCTACGGAAGTAGAATTGCTCATTGGCGATCCCTCTAAAGCAAAACGTGAGCTCAAGTGGGAATTGAAATATAACCTCGATAGTTTGATCGAAGATATGGTGTCGAGTGATTTCGAGTTATTCAAAAGAGACAGCTACCTCAAGGAAGGCGGCCATAAGATCTTTCAATATTACGAGTAGCATTGAGCATGGAGAAAAGTTCCAGGATATACGTCGCCGGTCACAGGGGAATGGTAGGTTCGGCAATAGTACGCTGGCTTGCACACGAGGGGTTCGATAATATAGTGGTCCGGACTTCTTCGGAGCTTGACTTGCGGGACCAGGTGGCGACGAGGTCTTTCTTCGAAAAGGAAAAGCCCGAATATGTTTTTCTTGCAGCAGCGAAAGTGGGTGGTATCATGGCCAACAACACCTATCGCGCTGATTTTCTTTACGAAAACCTGATGATTGAGGCCAACGTGATTCATCAAAGTTATTTAAATAAGGTAACGAAGCTGCTGTTCCTTGGCTCATCGTGCATTTACCCGAAGATGGCGCCCCAACCGCTAAAGGAAGAAACATTGCTTTCCGGATTTCTCGAGGAAACGAACGAACCGTATGCCATTGCAAAAATTGCCGGCATAAAGATGTGCGAGAATTACAGGCGCCAGCATGGTTGCAACTTCATTAGTGCAATGCCGACGAACCTGTATGGTCCTAATGACAACTATGACCTTCATAATTCACACGTACTTCCAGCGCTATTGAGAAAATTTCATGAGGCGAAAGTTAACGGACAATCAACAGTAACAGTTTGGGGCACCGGGCAGCCGCTTCGTGAATTTTTGCACGTAGACGATATGGCAGAAGCGTGTGTTTTCCTGATGAATAACTATTCCGGTTTGCAGTTTGTGAATGTTGGAAGTCAGTCAGAAATTTCAATTGCAGCCCTCGCGGAAATGATCGCTAAAATTGTTGGATATGAAGGGGCGATTGAATTCGACAGGTCCAAGCCGGATGGAACGCCACGTAAGCTTATGGATGCGTCGGTCATTCATGATCTCGGCTGGAGCCATAAGATCGACCTCCGTGAAGGTATCACACACCTTTACAGTAAAATTGAAATGGAAGTCAGTTAGATCCCCTCGGTATAGTTAACGGCGTTTACAACTAAAACAAAGAGTGTTTTGCGAATTCCCCGTTTAATCGCCGAAAATCCCCTGTATCGAAAAATTTTTGTGGAAACGGATGAAAGAAATTCCCGGACCAGGAAGAATATTCTTTTCTCATCGATTTATCGCGGATTTGGTATGCTGATCGGGCTGTTAATGGTTCCTCTTACGCTCGACTACCTGAACCAGGAAAAATATGGCGTTTGGCTAACGCTTATGTCACTGGTTGCCTGGTTCAATTTTTTCGACGTTGGACTGGCAAACGGGCTGCGCAGCAAGTTGGCGAAAACATTCGCAAATGACGACGCTCAGATGGCCCGACGTTACGTGAGTACGGCCTATGCCATACTTTCAATTATTGCAATCCTCCTGTTTATTCTGTTTGCCAGCACCTTTAACTTATACTCGTGGTCGGGGATCTTTAATGTATCTCCTTCCATGGAAGATGAGCTACGCCAACTCGTGTTTGCTGTGTTCTTTTTTTTCGCCATCAGGTTTGTCATCACCCTTATAACTACAATTCTCAGTGCAGATCAAAAGCTTGATCACGCGGGATTGTTGGATTTGGTAATCAATGCGCTGTCCCTCGCTGCGGTTTTTGTGACCAGTTCCCTGGCACCACCTTCATTGTTTTTACTTGGGGTTATGTTGAGTGGCATTCCGGTTGTTGTACTGCTCGTTGCCTCTTTTTGGTATTTTATCGGGCTATATAAACGCATAGCACCTTCGTTTAAGATGATCGATTTCGCATTAACGCGCGACATGGCAAGCCTTAGCCTTCAATTCTTTGCTCTCCAGGCGATGGTATTGCTTATCTTCCTCAGTAACAATATAATTATTGCGCAATTGCTTGGGCCGGCGGAGGTGTCGGTTTTCAATGTTGTTTATAAGTACTTCAGTGTCGCCACGACAGTATCCATTTTGGTACTCAATCCGTTTTGGTCGGCTGCAGCCGAGGCATATCATAAAGGCGAAATGAGTTGGTTAAGGTCCTCTGCTAAACTGTTGGTAAAAATATGGGCGGGAATAAGCCTGTTAGGCATATTCATGCTGGTGGCATCGCCTTTCATATATAAATTGTGGCTGGGCAATTCGATAGTAATCTCGTGGAGGCTCTCCGCACTCATGACATTATACGTTGTGGTGCTTGCCTGGCATAACAGCTACATTTACCTTATAAATGGGATAGGTAAAATACGACTACAGCTATACGTTTATATTTTGATGGGAATCATAGTTATTCCATTGTCGTATTTTCTGGTTAAAGTGGTCGGAATGGGCGTGGAAGGTTGCGTACTGTCGATGATACTTTGCCTCATTCCCTTTTCGGCATTGGCCCCTGTGCAGTTCTACGCAATTATTAATGGCAAGGCCACCGGCGTATTTGACAAATAGACAAATGAAACTTATACAAAAATTATTTTGGAAGGTGGTGGTAAAATTAACCCCGGTGCTCGACATATTGTTGAGTCCTTTTACCCTACTGGCCGCATTTTGGTTTCTTATAATAAGGAAAACGGGAGTTGAGCGCACGCCTTTAAGCCGCCAGATATTTTATGGGGTTGGGGTATTCCCCATTCGCGATCACTACTACGAACCTCTTTTCAACTCTAAGTACATCAAGAAGGACCGTAAACGAACTCTGCCCGGTATCGACCTTAACGTTGACGAACAAATACGTCTTCTGGCTCAATTTTCATACGGGGCCGAGCTCAATGCAATACCAATCGAAAAGCCTGACAATTTGCGCTACTATTACAAAAACCCCTCTTTCTTTGAAGGCGACGGAGAATACCTGTATAGTATTATAAGGTTGAAAAAACCGAAACGCATCGTAGAAATTGGAAGTGGATTTTCGACCCTTATGATGATGGAGGCAATCCGGGCAAATAAAACCCAGGATCCCAATTATGACTGCGAAGTCACTTGTATTGAACCATACGAGATGCCCTGGCTTGAACAACTGGGTGTAAATGTTATTCGCAAGCAAGCGCAGGACATATCACTGGACGAATTCACGAAGCTTGGCGCGGGAGACATTCTCTTTATCGATTCATCTCACATGATACGACCGGACGGCGATGTTCTTTTCGAGTACCTGGAATTGTTGCCCAATTTGAGACCCGGCGTTTTAATACACATTCACGACATATATACGCCAAATGACTATCCGTTTTCAAACTATGAAAAGTTCATTGTGTTTATTAATGAACAGTATTTAGTGGAGGCATTTTTGTCGATGAACGGTAGCTTCAAAATTATCGGCACTGTAAGTTATCTCAGACGAAATTATTTTAAGGAGCTGTCAGCGGCGTTCCCTTTGATCGCAAGGTTTAACGACCGGGAGCCAAGGTCAATGTGGATTGAGAAAATCGGATGATTGAACCCTTATGGACAAACCATTTAAAGCAGCTGCGTTAGAGATAAGGGTGAGGTTTTACCACAGATTTCTCCTGAGGCTCGCAAATTTTGTTACGATCAGTTACCCCTTTTTCTTCTCAGGTTTTAAGATATCGGTTTTGAATGCGATGGGTATGAAAATTTCAAAACCATGCTTTGTGGACGAGGGGTTCGATTGCTTTAGTCCGGGAAACATCAGCATCGCAAAGAATTGTTCATTCGGACATTATAACAGGTTTTGGGCATTTAATAAAATATACATCGGCCCTTACGTCCAAACCGCTATTGGCCTCACGCTGGTAGCGGGCAGTCACGACGCCGGAAGCTATGAGCCATTGTCATCCGGTATGGACATCGTGATTGAGGGAGAGAACTGGATCGGCGCTAATGTTACAATATTGGGCGGTGTTACCGTGGGAAGAGGGGCAATAATCGGAGCTGGTTCAGTGGTCAATAAAAGCATTCCGGCTTATACTATTGCGGCCGGAGTTCCCGCAAAAGTGATCGCCGAACGTGAGCCGTCCGACCAGGTGATTTCCCCGTTCGGTTATTACACCCCTGTTATCAGAAAAACGAAATGAAGCTTTTCGGGTTAGGCCTTAAGAACATAAAGAACTATGCACACGACTATTTCGAGTCCCGAAACCGCATACGTGAAATAAAAAGAAAGAACGACTTTAGCACGCTCACCAAGGTCACCATCACCGTAAAAGACAACATCTTTTCTCACTTCATTCAGGCCCAAACGCCAGGCCAGCTAGGCGTCTGGAAAAATTCAGCTTTCGTTACCGTACTCCAGCCGGATATTAATCTGGCGATCAATGCTCCGAATCCGTATGTCCGATATAGTTCCGATCCCGAAAAGAACTGGCTGCTGCACATTGAACCGCCAGCCTACATACAAAAGTCAGGCCTCGACAGCCCTGAGGCCTTGAAGAAATTCGGTCGTGTGTATACATCCCACCCGGCTCTTATTGCAATGGGAGGGAAGTTCATTGCATCTCCACCGTATGTGCAATGGCATATCGCCACGGGGGCTTATGCCGGTGACAAGAAGCCGACCCATGATTATGATTTCCTGGCAAGCGCCGAAATGCCAAAAAAGGAGATAGGGCTGGTTGCTATCAATTCAAACATGAGCCAACTTTCCGGTCACAAGCTGAGAGCGGACTTTATAACCAGGGTGCTCGAATCCGGCGTTGACATTGCGATGTACGGAGGATCCAACTGGTCGAAGTATAAACAGTACAAGGGCCGGGCAGCCGAAGGAAAATGGGAAGTGTACTCGCCCGCAAAGTACGTACTTGTAATCGAGAACGAGGTTTCCGATCTGTATTGGTCCGAGAAATTCACCGATGCGGTGCTATGCTATTGTACTCCGATTTATTACGGAAGCAGGAAGATAGGCGACTATTTTCCAAAAGGATCTTATGTGGCTTTGGATATAAATCGCGACGATGCTGTCGACCAATTGAATGAAATCCTTAGAAGCGATTTCTTTGAAAAAAATATCGAGCATTTAACGGCAGCCAGGAACCTGATCCTTACCAAGCATAATATGTTCAACATGATCAGCGCCGAAGTCGAAAAGCTCAAAGCATAACACCGAACCATGAAAGTGCGCTTTCTTCCGCTTCAGCCTCACTGCTTCGCCTTCGGAGGTTTCGAGATACAGATGCTAAGCACGCTCGACGCTGTGAAAGCAGCAGGCACCAATGCTGAAAAGCTTGACGTGTGGAGCAGGAGTAAGGATTTCGATGTCCTTCACGTTTGGGGGCTCGACCAGTCGCAATACAATACTATCTACTGGGCTAAACGCGAAGGGAAAAAGGTCGTTGTGACGGCGCTTCTCCCGTATATGGAGAGTGTTTATCAAAAGCTACGACATGTTCTCTTTTCGGAAATAGGTAACGAAAAGTACATGCGGAAGATCTGTTCGATGATCGATGCTCTGGTCCTGGTGAACGACCTTCAGAAAAAAGTTGCCATTAAGTACTTCGGGTCGAAGCCGGCTTCAACGTTCGAGATACCCAATGTGGTCTCTGAAGAGTTTTTCAAACACGACAAGAAATATTCGGATACCGGCCCCGGCGGCCTGACCGAATACGTACTGGTAACCGGGAATGTATGTCGTCGGAAAAATCAACTGTCGGTAGCACGGGCCTGTGCCCAATCTAAAACACCACTCCTGGTGATCGGACCGGTGCTGGCCGGGGAGCAGGAATACGGAAGCGAGCTTAGAAAGGTAGTTGAACAAAGTTCGAACATAAAATGGATCGAGGGTCTGGAGGCAGGCTCCCCGGAAATGGTGAGGGCAGTAGCAGAGTGCGCATTGATGGTCCTGCCGAGCTACACTGAACAGCAACCGATAAGCTTGCTGGAGGCCGCGGTTTGTGGTAAGCCGTTGGTCATTGCAGACCGTGAATATGCTCACCAGAAATATTATGAGAACTCGTGTAAGGTCGACCCCGACTCTATTGAGTCAATACAACAGGGAATAAGCAAAGTAATATCAGACCGTAATCGATTTACCGCGCCAGCTAGTGCTGTGGAGGCTTGCAGAGCTTCCTCCGTCGGACGGGAATATGTCCGTATCTATGGCTCCTTGCTCGCCTGATTGATTAATTGGCTGTAACAATAATTCTTTTACTGAATGGCTGCCGTGCGGCTTTTCCGAAAGGGCCGCTTTAAGTGCGGCCATAAAATGCGGAGCCACAGGTTTATGAAACAGAGCGCCTGGAAAACAGGTCCGAAGTTGTTTAGCGTCACCTGATAATACTCTGAAAAGTTTCTTCGATGCCCTGATACGCCGTCTAACGAGTGGAAGCTAACGATGATAGGATATGATTCGAATTTCTTTCGTCTTTTATAAAGCCTCTGATTCAGATCGTAGTCCGAATATATCTTATAACGGATGTCGTACCGGATGTCGTCAGACCGGCGATAGAACGCCGACTGGTGATGGACCGTATTGGAGTAACGAAGAGCGAAGGCGGACCGTGACATGAAGACCTTGCCATTTGATAGTTGGACGCCGAAGAGGGCCACGTCAACGTTATTGGCAAGAGCGTGTCGAAGGGATTCTTCAGGGATCTTCACCAATGTATCCCCGGCATTGAGGGTAAGAATGAAACTTCCCGTAGCTACTGCGGTGGCCTTATTTAAAGCATCATAGATCCCCCGATCTGGCTCGCTCACCCAGTACGAAATAGCATGTTCGTAATTTTTCAGGATATCGATCGTTCCATCCGTGCTGCCTCCATCTATGACGATGTACTCAACAGTACCCGATGGCCAGCCAATGATGCTCCGGATAGTTGCTTCAATAGTCGCCGCTGCGTTGAATACGACAGTCACGATGCTTACGAGCGGAGGACTCATATGTGTGTCTTAGGCGTTGGGCTTCGTACGTGATCCGCCAGTTGTATGTGCAAAATCAGCTGGCTCAATATTTTCTCGCAAAAATGGCTAAATTTGACGTTTGTTAAAAGCTTTTAGTTAAGCATAACTCCAAAGCGATCCTAAAGTTCAGCTTCCATAATCTTACATAGTTGAAGAAATACAGAATTGCCGGTGTTGTAATATTGTATTTCCCGCCGGCTTCGGTGGTCAACAATATCCGATCATATGTCAACGGCCTTGATCTCCTGGTCATGGTCGATAATACAGGGAAATCTAACGCGCAATTAGTTGCAGACCTCCTGAAGCTGGAGTGGGTGGAATACATTTGCAACGACTCAAATGCAGGTATTGCCAGCGCGCTGAACACAGGCGCTTCGCGCGCCCTGGAAAATGGCTGCGATTTTCTTTTAACCATGGATCAAGACAGCTTTTTCAACGGCGATGATTTCCAATCGTATCTGAAAAAGCTGGAAGTTTTGGACGTAGCTACACTCGGTATCCTTTCCCCCAGCCATGACCAGGACGACAAAGAAAATGCCGCGGCTTTGTCGATCGAAACCGATATTGTAATGACTTCAGGCAACCTGGTAAATCTCGAAGCCTACAGAAAGAAAGGCGCTTTCCTGGAAGACTTGTTCATCGATCATGTGGACCACGAATACTGCCTTCGACTGAGATCTGGCGGTTACAAGATCATGATCGACTCGTCTACGAGTCTGAATCACAGGCTCGGAGAGCTGAAACACGTTAAGATCATGGACAGCACCGTCTTCAGGTTCATTTCACATAGCCCCGAAAGGGCATATTATATGATCAGGAACGGAGCGTATGTTGCGGGGAAATACAAAGAGGTCTTTCCTTCCTTTTTTAGAAAAAACCTTGTTCTTTCTCTAAAGGAACTTGTCAAAATTTTTTTTGAGTCTGATAAGATCAAACGTATACGACTGTACTTTCTCGCTCTCAAGCATGCCCGGAAAGGAAGATTAGGTAAACTTGTCCATGATTAATCCCTATTACATCTATATAGGATCCTTCCTCATTTCAACACTTGTATACCTGTTGAATTGGTCGAGCATCTTCCCGACGCTTAAGCCTGCGCTCCTGGTGTTTTTGATAGGGACTATGATTCTCGCTCTTCCTTTGGGATTGCTGTTCCAGACAAAAAAACTCATCCGCGGCCAGGAAATTGGCTATCACTGGCGAACGCGTGCGATATTCAGGTTTATCATAATACTTTGGATAGTGGAGTTTGTTGAAGCGAAGGGTATTCCGTTGTTAGTTATATTGATAGGAGGTAACTATGACTATACCCAGTTCGGCGTGCCAACCCTCCATGTGTTCGTTGTAACCTTTACTTCTTTTTTTTCAGTTTATCTTTTCCATGTTTACCTCAGCACACGCACACGGCGGGTACTCTTTTACTACATAATCCTGATGACATTACCGCTTCTTATTATAAGTCGTGGAATGTTCATGATCAATGTAGCGTCATCTGTAATAGTCTACCTCCAATTTTCAAAAAAAATATCCGTAAAGCGAATACTCATTCTGGTGACTTTAATGTTGATCGTTCTCTACGGCTTCGGTGTAGTGGGCAATATCAGGTCGTCGTATTCAACAGATAAACAGTATTCATCCAATTATATATTGACAAATGTGTCGGCCAGGCCTGAATTTATCAATGGCCCAATTCCCAACGAGTACTTCTGGTCATACCTTTATATTGCGTCGCCGATAGGTAATCTTCAGCATAACATTGACATTGAAAACAGATTGTCGGTGACGGCAAGAAACAGCGTATTATTCATCAACAACGAATTCATTTTCGATTTTATCTCCAAACGGATCAACCGGTTGCTCCACGCAGACCGTGTAGTGTGCAAACGATTTGTCGATTTTCTTACCGTGGCATCAGTCTACACCAATAGTTACATTTATGCCGGCTGGGTAGGCCTGTGTCTTATGGCCCTGGCCATTCTCGTGTTCCCCATTTTTTACATGGGATTAATAAGACGCAGTAACACATTTTATGTCGTTGCCACGTCAACAATGTCTTCCATGTACTTGTTTATGATATTCGACAATATGTTCACGTTTACGGGTCTGAGCTTTCAACTGGTTTACCCGCTGGTTCTCGGGCGGTTTTTCCGCTAACGATTAAAACGCCGCGACGAAAACTTTTTTACTATTTTTGCGGCGAAATTTACCCTGTCATATTCTTTTACACAGTGAAACCTTAACGTCAATTGAACTTGACCGTCTCAGTTGTTATCCTTACATATAATGCGGAAAGGCATATCTCCGATTTGCTGGACAGGCTGGCAAAACAAACAATCAGCTTCGACCTTGTAATTATCGACTCCAGCTCGAAAGACCGGACAACGGAGATACTCAAGGAAAGAAAAGTAGAATATATCTCGATCCCGCAAAGCCAGTTCAATCATGGCAGCACAAGGAATCTCGCCCTGGACTATACCCGTGGAGACATTGTCGTATATCTGACCCAGGACGCTCTGCCCGATGACGAAAAGACGATAGAGAATATCGTTCAGGCTATCGCTCAGAGCGAGAAGATCGCGATCGCTTACGGGAAGCAATTGCCTTATCCCGACTCCACGACAATCAGCTCATTCGCAAGGTCTGCTAATTATCCGGACACGAGCAGGGAGAAGAATAAGTCTATGATTCCCCAATTGGGCATTAAGACTTGTCACTGTTCCAACTCTTTTGCCGCATACCGTGTCAGCATCCTGAAAGAGCTTGGCTCGTTTCCTGTACATTGCATCATGTGCGAGGATGTATTTGTGGGGGCCAGGGCGATCCTCGCCGGGTATTCGATCTACTATTCTGCTGAATCAAGAGTGTTGCACTCCCATAATTATACGTTGGCTGAGGAATTTAAGCGCTACTTCGATGTTGGCGTCTTCTATAACGGAGAGTCGTGGATCCTGGATAACTTTTCCCGGGCGGAGGGCGAAGGTGTGAAGTTCATTATTAACGAAATGAAGTATGTTGTGCGGCAGGGTAAAATGTATCTTATACCTGAAATAATCCTGCGGACCTTCGGAAAATATTTAGGCTACCTCCTTGGTAAATACGAGAAAAGGTTGTCCACGAGTTTCAAGAGAAAGATCAGCATGCATAAGTACTTCTGGAAGGAACCGGAGCAAATTAAAACACAGGCCTGAATTGGATGACTTTGCTTGCAGTATAAAAATTAATTGGTTTTGTCTATGTCCTTTTGTGTGATATTTGGCGGAGCGGGTTTTATCGGAACACACCTCGCGAAGCATTTTATTGAAACCGGCAGATTCTCGTCGGTACACCTGGCCGATATCCGTGAGAGTCCGCTCAAAGGAATGGCTGGCATCACCACGTCCGTTACCGATGTCCGTCAGTCGATAACACTTTCGTTCAACGAGTCACCCGGGTGGATCTTCAACTTTGCAGCCATCCATCGTGAGCCGGGCCATCAGGCTGTCGAATATTTCGAGACCAACCTGAAAGGCGCAAACAATGTCTGCAACTTCGCAACACAGACCGGCTGCCGTAACATCTATTTCACCAGCAGCATCGCAGTGTACGGGCCATGTCTCACGCCGACTAACGAGAGCAAGCTGCCCAACCCGATCTCTCCGTACGGCGGGTCGAAATACCCGGCCGAGCTGATACACCAGGTGTGGCTGAACAGCGAGAAAGGCCGGAGACTGATCATCTGCAGGCCAGGTGTCGTCTATGGTCCCGGAGACCCCGGTAACATCCTGAGGATGATAAAAGCAATCAAAAAAGGATACTTCGCGTTTCCCGGATCGAAAAAGATCCTCAAGTCATACGCTTATATCTACGGTATGCTCGAGAGTATCGACTTTACCATGAACCGCACGGAGCCGTTGTTGACATATAATTACGTGGAGGATCCCACCGAATCGATTGAGACCATTGCCGCCATTTCGCAGAAGAAGCTTGGAACTAAAGCGCCGATCGTCTCTATCCCGACTTCATTACTCCTCCCGCTTGCCTCGTTGATGCAGAAAATAGGAGGGTCGAAAAATCCCATCCACCCGGTGCGGGTAAGGAAGGCTGGTACGCCTACGAACATCGTCCCACAAACCCTTCGCGACCTGGGTTTCAAATTCAACTACGGGTTCGAACGTTCACTCGATCATTGGTTGGCGATATCGCCTTCCGACTTCGATTGAGAAATTTTCCCTCCGAAATAATACCAGGCAAACAGCGGCAGGAAGAACGCGAAGAACGTGATCCCCTTCTGACGAAGCAGGAGTGACTCGACTCCAAACGACATGATCATCAACACGCAAAAGCCGCAGAAGAGCACGTTGCGCATTCGAAGGGCCATGATACCGGGATAAACCACCATCACTGCCATACACACAAATCCCAATATCCCCAGGTCCAGCAAAGCAGAAAAATACTCGTTGTGCGGATTGTATTCTTCCGCAAGAGCGCGAACGAATCCTCGTTCCTTGTACATCGCTTCCAGCGCCTTTTGTCCCTCGCCCGATCCATAACCGATCCATGGCGACTCCATCGCGGTTTTTATCGTAGTGTCCCAAATGGCTAACCTCATCGACACACTGTTCCATTGGTGAGGGAACGGCGCCGTGATGTCATATTCGGTGCTTACACCGAAACGTTCCCTGATAAATGTGATCTTACTCAGCACGGTGACGATTGTCACGAACACAACGACCGTTGTTACCCAGGTCCACACGCCCTTTTTGATCTTGAATGCAATCCATATACAAATCAACATCACCATGCATAGTGTTCCCACTTTGGCTGCGGTCACAATGACAAACGTAATCAGCCATGCAGATAATAGCGCCTTGGCCCACCACCTGAGAGAGTCTCGCGTTAGTACAATAAGTAATGCCAGGTTGCAATACATGCTGAAATAGATCGGATCGATAGCCATGGGCTCAACGAGCAACGTGTATGACCAATAATAATAAGGGCGTTCGAGGCCTTCGATCGCATGAGCTCCATGGATCATCACGTTCTTTATAGCAACCACGACACATACCAATGTTGCAGCAAGACAGGCTGCAGTAAATGCTGTCAGTATAACAGTGAACTTCTTCCGATAATCGTTTTCCCGCAACGCCAGGAATGCAAGGGGCAGGATCAATAGCGGTAATTTCCTGAACGTCCTGTTGAGGCCGTCTGCGGGATCGTTGGCCATAAGCGCCCATGCAAAGTATAGCAGAACAAGGATCGCCGGCGCCAGCAGAAGTATGTGATACTTCTTTAACCGATCGACTATTCCGCGGTCCAAATTGATAAAGCAGAATACCGTGAAGATGATCACCGACGTGTTGGAGATCTGTGCATTTAAAAAGAGGCAGACCGGAACAAGCGATGCAACAATGGCAAAAAGCTTATCCGATCTCAGGAATGGCGGCACGGTCATTTGACAAAAGCCCGTTTGGTGAGATTAATAACGATCTGCATTCGTTTTGTGATCTTCTGCTGCAGGCTAAAATCGCTTTTTAATCCCGTTTTCGAAGCGTTTTTTCCGTGACGGCGAAAGAGTATCAATGGTTTCTTAACGATTGTAGTCCTGAAAAATGCCTCGGCAACCAAAGCAATCCAGTAGTCGTGGTGAAGCATGTTTCGGGGGATCGGCATTGCCTTGTCGAGAACAGTCTTGCGAAATGCAAAGCAGGCTCCGATATATGGACTTGGTTTCAGGAAGAGGTTGCGAATCAACCCGGTGCCGCCATCTACCATCCCCATAAATGATGGTGCGATCAATTCAAGGTTTTCATCGACGAGTGTACAATCACTGGTCACGAAATCATATTGCTTCAGCGCCTCCACCAACGTACTTACTTTGCCGGGTAACCAGACGTCGTCCTGGTCGGCAAGAAAAATAATATCTCCTTTAGCGTGCTTAAGGGCATTCTCGAAATTACGGGTCGGATTTCTGAAATTATTGCCGGCAAGAAATCTTATTCTCGGATCTGTAATAGACCGTATCACGGCCGCAGTGTCATCCGTTGATGAATCGTCGGATATGACCAGCTCGTCACCTTTTCCCAGCTGCGGCAGGATAGATCCCACCTGCTCCCGTACGTAAAGAGCTCCATTGAACGTTGCCATGCAGACTGAGATCATAATGCCAAAACTATAAAAATTAAGAATGATTGAAGGATTTAGTCTAAACCCGGTATTGTTATTTATTTTTGTCCATACAAGCAATGAACGGCCCCGCCAGTTTTTTTCATAATCACGGTCAGAAGATCTATCGGTGGATGGTGCTCGCGTTCATCTTCGCCATCCCGGTATCGCAGGTGCTCAGTGTCCGGCTGATGATCGGGGCATTGCTTGTCTCTTTTTTTTTACCAGGCCAAAAGCAGTCCTTCCAGGGATTTCTGTACGCATGCTGGGACATTGTTCTTTTTATACTTGTCCTCGCCGCGGGTCTGCTGTACACAAGCGACATGAAGACCGGCCTGGCATCGCTGGAGACCAGCTTTAGTCTCCTTGCAGTGCCGTTCGTTTTTCGTCACTATCATCGCCTCGGCTTTTCGATGCTGAAGGACATGTACCGGGCATTTACATTGGGTTTAATGACCGCATGCGTATTTATTATCGCATATGCGGCGTACTCTTATTTTCAAACAGGAGACACAAGCTTCTTCTTCTTCTACAAGCTCACAGATGTCATCAAGTCGCATCCGAGCTACATGGCATATTACCTGATCTTCGCCATTACGATGGGATTGTACCTGTACTACTACGAATCGGAACCGAAACAGTTCATTAAGTTACTTGTGCCCTCGCTGGTGTTCTTTGTTGTTCTGATCCTCACCGCCGGCCGTACAACGTACATCAGCATGCTCCTGGTGATATCTTTCTTCATACTGAAGTTCCTGCTGGAAGAGAGAAGTCAAAACAAGACCGTTGTTTTCGCGACGGCCATCCTGATGCTCGTGAGCTTGTTTGCCGTCAATACACTGGAGTCTGAACAAAAGGCCGCCGATCGGGAGACGAGCGATTACTGGGAGAGGTCGGCCTTGTGGAGGTCGGCCGTTCAGGCCAACCCTAACCCGCTGTTCGGTGTCGGCACCGGTGACTATAAAACGGAGCTCAACGAGTATTTTAAAACCAACCACCTCGACGAGTTTGCAAGCAGCAGCTTTAACGCCCACAACCAATTTTTACAGACGTATTTTTCAAATGGCCTGGTTGGGTTGTTGGCTTTAATGCTGATGTTTGGGCGTCCTCTCTATCTGTCGGTGCAGAGCTCGTTTCCGCTCGGGGTCCTGATCTTCTTTCCGTTGGTTATCTATGGGGTCACGGAAGTATTCCTCGGACGCTACCAGGGTGTGGTGTTGTTCATATTCCTTCACCAGATGGTAGTGCTGCATGGTATCGGCCTCCGCGCGGCGCCGGTCTTGAAATCCGCCTGACTTTTACTGATCTTACTGCGGAAATTTCTTATTTCATGTCAGGTTCCTTGCAGGGTATTTTCTTTCTGGGCGATATTTTATTGCTGAACCTGTCCATAATTGCGTCCCTGTATTTCGGCGACAGCCTCTACTGGCTGAGTGAAGGATCGAACAACGTATATCTACTCGTGTTCAGCAACCTGGCATGGCTGTTCCTGGTGATGGTATCCACCCCGTACAGGGTAACCCGCGGCTGGTCCATCAGCAAGATCTTGCGGAATCAGCTTGCCTTCGTTTTCATTCACCTTCTGGTCCTCGCATCACTCGTATTTTTCTTCCGTCAGCATTATTCGGTTCGGCAGATCAGCATTATCTACGCTTTATTCATCCCGCTGTTTTTTGCCTTCCGGGTTATTGCCCTTTATTTAAGAAAGCTGTTCACCACCGAATTATCGGTTAAGAACTACGTCATACTCGGCCGCAACGACCTCGCTTACGAGGTCCGCCGGTTCTATATGATGAATGCCGACAGCGGTTACCGGTTCAAAGGTTTCCTCGAATTCGACAACACCGAAACATCGATCGATAACATCCGGGATTTCTGTGTGCAGAATGACGTGCAGGAGATCTTCTGCTGCGTGTACGAGACTTCTCAGATGCAAACCATCATCCAGTTCGGGCTCAATTCTCTCATCAAGGTCAGGATCATCACCAACCCGCCGGGAAGTCACAACAGCGCCATCCAGCTGGGTCGTAACGAGCAACAGTACGGCATCGACCACTCCACGATCTCCCTCGACGACTCGAGAAATCAAGTCGTGAAACGGATATTCGACCTCGGCTTTTCTCTTTTATTCTGCCTCACGGTGATGTGGTGGTTTGTGCCGATCATCGGGCTTATCATTGTCCTCGATTCCAGAGGTCCTGTATTTTTTGTGCAGCTTCGCAGCGGCAGGGGCAACCGGCCTTTCAAATGCATGAAATTCCGGACCATGGTCGTGAATGTCGACGCAGACAGCCGCCAGGCATCGAAGAACGACACCCGGATAACGAAGCTCGGTCACTTTCTTCGCCGGACAAGCATAGATGAACTACCACAGTTCTTCAATGTCCTGATTGGGACTATGTCGGTGGTCGGCCCACGCCCGCACATGCTGCGGCATACGGATGAATACAGTAAGTTGATAGACCAGTTCATGGGACGCCATTATGTGAAACCGGGTATCACCGGTCTGGCTCAATGCATGGGATACCGCGGCGAGACAAGGGACATCGCAGATATGGAAAACCGGGTGCGCATGGATCGCTACTACATCGAAAACTGGACGTTCTGGTTGGACATAAAGATCATTTTCCTCACCGTCATCAGTCTCATCAGGGGAAGTGACAAGGCATTTTAAAGCATTTCCGTGAAACCATACCTTCTTATTGTTTACTCAGCATCGGCTTTTATAATAACATTCCTGTTTATGCCGGTGCTGATCAAACTGCTTTCACAATGGCGGATATTCGATTCACCGGGCAAACACAAGATACATCAGGGTTACACACCGTCGATGGGCGGCGTATGCATCGTTATGGGTGCGGCGTTTGCCCAACTGATCGGTCTGCCGTTCTCGGAATGGGCACACCTTAAATATTTCTACATCACGATCGCCATGATGTTCATCACCGGCTTGCGTGATGACATCCTCAGTTTGTCTCCGCGTCAGAAGCTCATCGGACAACTACTTCCTATAGTGATACTGGTAATATTTGGCGACACCGTACTGTGGTCGTTTTATGGTTTTATATGGGACGACGTCGTGTTCAACGAGATGATCGCATGGTCCGTCACCATCTTCACGATTGTCATACTGACCAATGCTTATAACCTGATCGACGGGCTCGACGGTCTCGCCGGTACGGTCGGTATCATCGCACTTACTTGTTTCGGGGTTTGGTTCTATCTTGTAGGAGATTATCCTGTTGCCCTGATCGCACTTTCATTCGCCGGCTCTCTCGCTGCATTTATGTATTTCAACTGGGAACCTTCCAGGATCTTCATGGGCGATACCGGCGCCCTGGTTTTTGGCCTGCTTCTCTCGTTCCTCACGATCCGTTTTATGGAGACCAATTACCATTTGGCTGACGGTCATCCAATGCGCTTCGCTTCCACAGTCGGCACAGCCGTCATGATCATCATCATCCCGATCTTCGACACCCTCCGGGTAATTATACTGCGGTTGCGAAAATTACAGTCCCCGTTTCACGCAGACAAAAATCACCTTCATCACCAATTCCTCCGGCTGGGATTTTCTCACGGAAAGACAGTGCTCGTCATTGCCGCAATACAATTACTGTTTGTTACGATCGCTTTGGCATTGAGGAACGTTACCGACAAAGTGACTGTGTCTGTTGTCATAGCGGGTTGTATCGCTATAAACTATTCCATTAAAATGATGCAGCGGCGATATGAGCGCAAAGGTGGAAAAAGCCTGATAGCGGAAAAGTGATTATAGATATCGCTCGACCGGCAGATGGAGGACGATGTCCGGTTTCGCAAGGTTGACCGTGTTTTGATCATAGGGCCCCCATACGTAGATCACCCTTCGGAAATGGCGCGAAATATATTGTATCAGTGCTTCGGTGTACGAGTCCCTGAACATCAGTAGCGTTCGTTGCTCGGGACATGTCTCGCAATGCGTAATAACGGTCCTTTCCGGAAATCCTTCAGACGACACTTGAGCGAACTGTAGCGTATCTTGTTTTAAGATGAAAGAAGGTATTGAATCCGGGAAAGCGCTCGCTCCTGTCATTAGTGCCAGGTCCCCATAATCGGAAAGGGACCATGTGATATCGAAATCAGACAGATGAAGAGGCTTGACACCTACTTCAGGAAACATTTGGTCGAACAGAGACTTGTACCCAATGTATGCGCCGTAGTTATTCCAATGCGAATCGAGTTTGCGATACAGCTGGACTTGCGACTTCGCTTCAAACATCGAGGGTCTGAGATCTATGAAGTTGAAGTTGGAAGACGATTGTTTTAGTGCAGCCATGATCTGGTCGCCACGCGACATAGTATCCCTTATCTGGATTTTCATGGCGTAGGGCATATATTCAGGGTAGATCGTCTGTGTTTGTGGACAGAACCCGAAAAAGTATTTTATGCCTTTTTCTTCGCACTCCTTCTTGTGAGCAAGCTGGCTGTTAACGTAAAATTCCAGATCCTGTTGTAAAAGGAGGTTGGTATGCGTATAGCTGCCGAATATTTCATCCGAACCGTCGGCGTTATTGTAATACATCCACCCTTGCTTGCCGACCATTGCTTTTTCAGGGTTAACCGCTACGTCGAACAGCGAGACTTTGAGCCAACTGCCGGCTTCAATAAGCTGACTTCGCAGCCCGAAATGATCGGTGAAATACGTTTCGAAGTCGTGAGCGTACTGTTTACTGAAAGAAAAATCCGGGACTTGGGAAAGTTGCCGCTTCTCAGCGTTTGTTGTTTGTGCCGGCGAAGACAGTGTGATGAAGGTCGGAATGATTAATATCAGCGCGAAGGAGCTTACAAATAGCAATATCGGCAGCGGAACCTCGAGTGGTGGAATGCTCACGAAAATGGCGATGGCAAGTGTAACATAAATGATCCAGCATGTTACCAGGTAGACGGGTGTGTCGGCAACCCTGAGTTGAGCGAGAATGGGAGATATGTCGTTTGAGAATATGTAGGGATCGTATACTCCGCCGGCCACTTGCGTAACCATAGTGCCGTCTTCCGAGAAGGAAGTGATCGATGCGCTGCGGGTAAAGTTGTTGACAAGGTCCTTCATCTCAAATGAAACAGTAGTGAATCCGTTTTCAATAGTCACTTGCTTCATGACGATAGTGTCCGTACCGGTGGAATTTGATGGTGAATTCCCGAAATCGAGTCGGAAGGACGTTATATCCAACGAAGCGGGTAATGAGTAAGATACTTTTTGAGGGTGTTTCGACCCTTGCAATACCTGCGCGATCGATGTTTCCTCGGAAAATGCGTTATCTCTGACGGCATAAAAAAATTGCATCACTCTGCTGGATGAGCTTTGACCTTCAAGCGAAAAGGTGAACTGCTCAACAGCTGGCCGGCCGACGTTGATGATATACTTCGCAACGAAAAAACTGCCTGCAATCAGCAGAATATGTATGAAGTATCTGTGAAGAAACGTCATCATTAGAATCTGAAGTAGATAAAAGGATTGTAACTCGCCTGTGCAAGTTCGCCGATAGCATACAAGAACAGGGAAAAGTAAATAATCGATGCGATGACCATTCTCGCCCGCGGTTGCGATACGGAGCTAAATGCCAGCTTCGACAGATACTCCCGTAAGGGCGTAACAAAAAGGATCGCTGTGATTAATACTGTCACGGTGTAGGTATTGACGTATATCAGGGGGATATAATTGTCCCCGTTTATCAATCCGAACATGCTCTTAAGATACCTGATGGCATGAGCGCCGGAATTAGCCCTGAAGAATACCCACCCGATGATGACCACCAGGACAACGTAAGAATGTTTAACAATGCGCGGCCAACGGTCTGTATTGAACACGCCAACACGCTCTAAAATAATAAACAAGCCGTGATACATGCCCCAGATTATAAAGCTCCAGTTTGCGCCATGCCAAAGGCCGGTCAGGAAAAAAACAAAAAGAAGATTAATGTATGTTCGGGCAACCCCCTTTCTGTTTCCTCCGATTGAGATATACACATAGTCCCTGAACCACGAGGAAAGCGATATATGCCATCGCCTCCAGAAATCCTGTATCGACTTTGCAATATATGGGTGATCAAAGTTCTCTTTGAAGGTGAAGCCAAACATCTTAGCCAGGCCGATTGCCATATCAGAATACCCCGAGAAATCGAAATAGATCTGCAACGTATAACAGATGATTCCGAGCCATGCCATCCCTGTAGGCAGATCGGGGGAGGATATGTTGAAAACCTGATCTGCAATAATCCCAAGGGTGTTGGCGAAGATCACCTTCTTGGCCAGACCTCTTATGAACCGGATACATCCTTCGTAAAACAATGGGAGGTTGATGCTTCGATGGCGAAGTTGCTCGGCTATGTCTGAATAACGAACTATTGGACCTGCAACGAGTTGGGGGAAAAAAGCAATGTATAATCCGAGGTCGATTGGATTTTTTATGCCAGGCAGCCCTTTCCGGTAGATATCGACCAGGTAGGATATGCCATGGAAAGTATAAAACGATATTCCAATGGGCAGAATGATCGGATTTTTCCCTTCAATCAGAAAGTCAAACGCGGGAAAGATCTCGATGAAAAAGTTAAGGTACTTGTAGTAGCACAGGAACAGTAGATTGATCGCGATGGCTATGCCCAACACGATCTTCACCAGTACTTTTCGTGTTGACAGCCCGCTTATACAAAGGCCCGCGAGGTAGTTAACGCACGTCGACAGGATCATAAGTACGACCAGGATTCCTTCCCCCCACGCATAAAATACAAGACTTACGCATAACAGGAGCAGGTTGCGAAAGCGGGGCGCTAACGAAAAATTCAGGAAGAGTACAATCGGTAGAAAAATGAACAGAAAGACTGTCGAACTGAAAACCATAACTCAAAAAAAATAGATTACCGGGGTTTTGCCTGCAAAATACGTATTTGCAGCATTTATTTGAGGCCCGGATCGGGCAACGACATTAGCGCATCCGGTTTTAAAGAACACACAGATACTGTAATTTTGCCGCCTGTATGAAGGACATGGAGGAAAAAGTACTATCACTGAAAAGTGAGATCGAAAGTTTCAACGGGACTTCTGAAGAGTTCCGTCTCAAATACACAAGTAAGAAAGGTGTGGTGTCGGTTCTATTCGAAGAGCTGAAAAATGTTCCCGTCGACCAGAAGAAATCCGCCGGCAAGATCCTGAATGAACTGAAACAGCTTGCGGAAGCCAGGTTCAAATCGCTGACCGAAGTACAGGACTCATCGACATCGTCCGGCACGGATATCGACCTCACTCTTCCTCCGATCGCCAACAAAACCGGCAACCTGCACCCACTGACGCTCACCAGGCTCCGGATCATCGAAGTCTTCGAGCGGCTCGGCTTCAGCGTATCCGACGGCCCTGAGATCGAAGATGACTGGCATAACTTTACCGCACTCAACTTTCCGCCCAATCACCCTGCCCGTGAAATGCAGGACACATTCTTCGTTGAGAAGAACCCCGAAGTCCTTCTTCGCACTCATACGTCCAACGTGCAGATCCGGCTTCTCGAGAACACGAAGCCTCCCGTTCGGGCTATCATGCCCGGGCGCGTCTATCGCAACGAAGCGATCTCCGCAAGGGCACACTGTTTCTTCCACCAGGTGGAAGGATTGTATGTCGACAGGAACGTAGGCTTCGCAGACTTAAAGCAGACGCTTTATCACTTCGCTAAAGAATTATACGGTAAGGACATAAAGATCCGCTACCGTCCTTCGTTCTTTCCTTTTACGGAGCCCAGCGCCGAGATCGATATCTCGTGCCTTATCTGTAAAGGAAAGGGTTGTAACGTATGTAAGCATTCAGGTTGGGTGGAGATCGCCGGCTCCGGTATGGTTCACCCCAACGTATTGAAAAACTGCGGCGTAGACCCCGAAGAGTTTACAGGATTTGCATTCGGTATGGGTATCGAGCGCGTGGCCCAGTTGTTGTATAACGTAAACGACCTCAGGCTGTATTCAGAAAACGACGTGAGGTTCCTGAAGCAGTTCAATACTCTTATCTAGTTCGCTATTTGCGTTCTTATTTGAAACCAGCCATCGCACATCGTACATCGCACTTCTCACCTCGCCTCTGGGCGGTCGTTCTGAGCGTTCTCTTCGCCTGTGAGCCCCAGCTTACGGACGATCCCATTCCACTCGTGACCTTCATGGACCAGGTATGCAACCTCGGTTTTCCTGAATTCAGCAGTCTTCGCGTCGATGGCGGTTATAAGGAGTTCAAGGTCGGTCTGCGGGGTATTATCGTATACCGGGTTAACGGCACGACCTTCCGCGCGTACGAGCGCAACTGCTCATACCACCCCAATGAAGCCGGCGCTACCGTGAACATTCATTCGTCAGGGCTTTACCTGGAGGATTTCAGCTGCGGATCGACATTCAATTTTTCCGACGGTCAGCCTACAGGGGGTCCCGCATGGCGGCCGTTACGGCAATATCGCACCGATGTTACGGGGAATGTTCTTACGATTACGTCGGAGGTAATTAACTGATTACTTCTTGTTCTGTAAGTGACTGTTCTTCTTGCCGTACGCAAAGTAGATCACAAGTCCCACCAACATCCACGCGAGGGCGACAAGCTGTGTGTTCCTGTCGAGAGTAATGATCAGCGCCGAGCAGATGATTATCCCCAGTATAGGTACGAGGGGAACCAACGGGGTCTTAAAAGCTCTCGGGACTTCCGGGTTTTTCACACGCATGATCCATACCGCAATGCAAACGAGCACGAAGGCGAAGAGCGTTCCGAAGCTGGTAAGATCGCCGGCAACTTCAACAGGAACAAACCCTCCGAAGATGCTGACGAAGATCAACAGGATCCAGTTTGACTTGTACGGCGTGCGATGTTGCGGATGAAGCTCCGCAAAGATCTTGGGCATCAGCCCATCGTTGGCCATGGAATAAAACACTCTCGACTGACCGAGCAGCATCACAAGGATCACCGACGAGAAGCCGGCAAGGATAGCCACGGTAATGAATGTCGACAGCCAGCCATACCCGGGCATGTATGTATCGATCGCATAAACGACGGAAGCTTCTTTTCCCGCCGTCAGGAAGTCTTGCCACGGAGCAACACCGGTAAGGACGTATGAGAACAACACGTATAGGAA
Source organism: Cyclobacteriaceae bacterium (assembly GCA_035318625.1). Classification (GTDB taxonomy): domain Bacteria; phylum Bacteroidota; class Bacteroidia; order Cytophagales; family Cyclobacteriaceae; genus ELB16-189. The sequence goes on along the minus strand of DATHEL010000004.1, from coordinate 58,244 downwards.
CGTGCAGAAAAACAACGAGCCAAGGATACCGATCGGCATATCGCGCTTCGGATTTTTAGCCTCTTGTGCCGCAGTCGACACGGCATCAAAACCGATAAAGGCGAAGAACACTATAGATGCGCCACCAAAGACTCCGCCAATGCCCCATTCGTTAAAGTCCTCGTGACCGGGTGTTCCCTCGGGGATCATTAAAGGTGTGTGAAAGTCGGGATTGATGAATTGCCAACCGATGGCAATGAAGAGCAGTACGATCGCCACTTTTACGATAACAATAACGGCGTTCAGTGTTGCAGAGCCTTTTGTTCCGCGAACGAGTACCATAGTTAGGAGCAAAAGGATGGCCAGGGCCGGAAGGTTTACGATACCTGAAACACCATTGGCTTCTTCGAAAGGGGAGTGGCACCATTGGTATGGTATCGCCCCCCCGAATAGACTATTAAGATACTGGCTCCAGGATATTGCCACGGTAGCCGAGGCCAATGCGTATTCGAGAATGAGTGCCCACCCGATAACCCACGCAAGAAATTCACCCATGGTAACATAGGCATATGTGTAAGCGCTGCCTGCCACCGGTATCATGGAAGCAAATTCCGCATAGCACAATCCCGCGAAAGCGCAACCTACAGCCGCAATAACAAATGAGATCACCACCGCAGATCCAGCGGCCTCGCCGGCAGCCTGGGCCGTCCTCACGAAAAGGCCGGCTCCGATGATTGCCCCAATGCCGAGCGCAATCAGGTTGGCGGGGCCAAGCGTACGCTTAAGACCCTTATCGCCACTCGCTGCTTCCAATAACTGCGCGAGAGGTTTTTTGACGAATAAACTCATAGATCCAGGTAGGTAGGTTGCTAATGTTAAGCCTTAAAAATAGTAAAGTTTCCGGGTTATCAAGGACGACCCGGCAACGGTAGTTTCGCCATCCTTCCTATGGAACGTCATCGCGCCCAGGCTACGAAGTGCGTGTTTATATCTGGCTCGGCGCGACCCCGCGACGGCCCTGCGCCCTTACTTACCGGTCTTTTTCAGACTATAATCCGTCAATCCCGTATTCACGATCAATATCTTTTCATCGTGCGGAACGTCGTTGCGAAGCTGGAGCAGCAAAGCAAGGCCTGCAATGCCACTGGGTTCACAGGCAATGTTCTGGCTGCGCGCAATGTTCAGGGCCTCGTCGATAAACTCCTCCTCCACATCCAGTATGCCCGATGATGAACCGATGCGCGCATTCTCTATCAGTGAGGTTAGGTAATCGTTGTAATCTTTTAGTGAAGGCAGGTAATAAGAGAACAACTTATCGAGCCTTGTATTTTCATTGTGCGATGTAGCCCCATAAAAATTACACTTGCTGATCACATTCATGTTGCCCCTGAAGCGCGGATCATGTTTGTAGATCCGGTTGTTATACTCGCGCTCCGCAATGATCATGATGTTAATGAACAAGTCGCCGGTACCAAACGGGATAAAACAATGGGAAGGGCTTTCATTCAGGATCTCGTACGAAAGCCAGTCGTAATAATTATCACTGTACCGGTCGAGGATCTCGCGGTAAGTGATGTCGATACCGGTATGGTTGTCTGTCAGCTCCTTGATCTCTTTACCGGTGAGCGGCTTCGAAGCCAGGTCGGTTTCGTAAACCCTGCACCCCATATCGACAAGCGCCTGCTTGATCTCGGGCTTGATCCGGTGATCGACCAGTACTTTCAATACGGTCGTCGCTCCGAAGAGATTGAAGAGATACTGGATGGCGACGGCGGCGCTGCCCGATGAGATCAGCGAGATCTCTTTGATCTGGTACCGTTTGGCTTTGATGAGCACTTCCCACGCCATCCTCGCTTTGTGAGTTCCACCGGGGTTGGTGCTCTCGTCTTTCAACCATACGTCGGCAAAGCCGGGCACATTTATCCTTCTCGTTTGCGAAGCCGGGAACTTTGGCGTAAAGAATGGCTTCGGCGGAAATTCAGGACGCTCGGGGTCGTTGAACGATGGGATGGTAATGTCCTCGACTTGCAGTCCCCCGGCAGCCTCAGTGTTCCACTTCTCTTCCATGATCTGCTTCTTCACCACCTCGATCTCCTTCGCTGAAAGCTTTTCGAGAAGCAAGTCGGCCACCTGGTTTGCAAAACGTTCCATGTTGGGAGTTACGGGCTCCTGGTGCTCGGCCTTGTCGGTGTCCATCAGCGAAGCATACTTCTCCGGATGGTACGTCTTGATGACTCCGTTCCAGTCAAGCTTCAGGTGAGTTGCATATAGGCACAGCAGGTCACGCAGCGACTTGGTGGCGCCGGGAGGACTTTTGAGATTGAAAGCTCGTCGAAGGAGATCTTCGGTGGGTCCGTGCGGATAGAGGAGGATGTAATTGGGCAGCTCGTCTTTACTCGTCTCCAGGAAATGATGGAGGGCCTTTTGAAGCAGGGGGATGAAGCTCCATTTTCCGGTGCCTCTCGATTTGAATACAAATTCCGATGCGTTGAACTCCTTCCGGACCAGGTCCAGGATCTCCTGCGGTATGGCTTTCGCGGTGGCTTTTTTCGACATGAAACAAAAAAAATGTACGATTTACGATGTACAAGGTACATCGTAAATCCTTTCTATCGTTTCTTCTTCGCTTTTGTTGGATCAAATTTCATCCGGACCCTCACGCTGCTTTCCACCGGCTTGTTGTCTTCGGTGGTTGGAGTCCAGGTGGGGCCTTCTTTCACAAGCCTGATCACCTCGTCGTCGCAGCCGTAGCCGAGGCTTCTCATCACCACAAAGTTTGTAATGGCCCCATCCACGCTTATGTTGAACTCGACGACCACACGACCCTTCACATTGTTTTCAAGAGCCTGTTGGGGATAGCGAAGATTGTCCTCCATATATTTATCGTATGCCTTGATGCCACCGGCTGGCTCTGCCAGTATTACTACAGGCTCTGCGTTGGCGGGGCGGGGTATTGCACTGCGTGTGATCACAACTTCGCTGAGCTGGGATACATCTTCATTCATCTTCACGTTCAGGTTCGCCTTGTCGTGAATGCTCACTTCACTTGTTTGCATACCGACGAACGAGAATATAAGTGAAGTACTGTCGGGCACGTTGAGTGAATACTTACCGTTGATATCGGTTGTCGTACCAAGCGATGTCCCTTTTACTTTGATCGATACGCCGGGCAATGGCAGTCCGTCTTCTGCAACGGTTACAGATCCTGATATTCTTTTCGAGGCAGATGAAGGTGGTGTGTCGGTTTTCGCTATTGCAGGAGCAACTTGGATGTCTTTCGCCGATGTTGTGTCGGGCGCTAAAACGAGAGGAGACTCAACGGGCTTGATCCTCTTCGTACTTGTTGATTCCTGTGCCGACTCCTGTTTGGATTCCTGTTCCTTCGGCTTCTCCGCAAGTGTCAACTGCTCTTGTTGTTTGGGAACACTGTCGGCAGGTGTTGTGATTGTTTGACTGGAGGTGTCTTCCGCCAATTGTTCCGTCGTATCAGGCCAGAACAAATACAAACCTGCTCCGATCAACAGAACGACGCCGGCAGCAATGCGTATTGGCGTAAAGATAATCTGCCGCTTTGGCTGGATCGCATGGTTGATCCCGGCCAGGTCTGCTTCAAGGTCTTCGATGGCGATGGACTCGGCGCCCTCGAGCGCATCGGCGAGGAAAGGATCGGACAACGCCCGCCTTTCGAGCTCATGCATTTCTTTGGGCGAGAGCTCACCGCTTCTATACTTCCTTATATCGTCTTTCAAGTCATTCATTCTTCTCCATGCAGATCTTCAGATTTCTTTTACCGTTCTGAATATGACTCTTTACTTTATTGAGGTCGAAGCCGGTTACTGTCGCTATATCTTTATAGGCCTGTTCTTCCAGGAAGAAAAGGCGCACGCACTTTTGCTGTTCGTCGGCCAGTTGTTGGATACACGTTTCCAGCTTTGTCAGGTCGTTCTCCAGCTCTGAGTCCTGTTCGTGATGCAGGAGGAGGTCGTTTTCCACAACCTCGCCGCTGATTTTTTCGGTCATTTTGGCCTTTTTTGCCCGGATTTGCATCAGGCAATGATTTCGGGTCGTGACGTACAACCAGCTTTTAAAATTAGCGATTTCGTGGGTTTTTAAGGCATTCGGCAGTTTTTCAAAAAGCTGCATCACGACGTCCTTGGAGTCGTCGCGGTCCCGGAGGTACTTGAGGCATACCCCGTAGATCATGGTTGTGTACCTGCCGAAAAGCTCGCTCACCAGAGACAGGTCTTCTGCGCTCCGGAATCTCGTGATGAGTTCCTGGTCGGTGAGTGTTCCGGGCTTCTGGCGAAAAAACATCCCCGGTAAGATAATAAATGTGCGTGGCGACATGCAATGCGATGAGTGTGTAAATCCGTACCTTTGCTGGTCAACGCCACGTGATGACGAAAATTAGCGCCGTCATAATTACATACAATGAGGAAAGGAACATTGCGAGATGCATCGAATCCGTAAGGCCGGTCGTCGATGAGATCGTAATCGTTGACTGCTTTTCGCAGGACCGCACCCGCGAGATCGCCGAGGCGCACAATGCTACGTTCTACCAGCAGGAATTCCTCGGCTTCGCCAAACAGAAGAACAGGGCGATGGCGCTGGCCACCCACGACATTGTGTTGTCTCTCGACGCAGACGAGTATCTCTCCTCGGAGCTGACGCAATCTATACTCGAGGTAAAGAATAACTGGACCAAGGATGGATACATGTTCAATCGTCTTTCGAGCTTCGAAGGATCGTGGATAACGACTTGCGGATGGTATCCTGATCAAAAGCTCCGGCTTTGGGACCGGCGCAAAGGCGCCTGGGAAGGCGACGGCGTTCACGAAAGAGTGGATTTGGAGAAAGGCGGCACGTCGATGGCCATCAAAGGCGTTCTGTTCCACAGAGCGTACGACAACATCTCCCAGTTCCTTCAGAAAAATCAGAGCTATTCCACGATTCACGCACAGGTAAATCGTTACAGGACTTCTTCCTCCGTAATTAAGATCATCTACAAAACGGTCTTCGCATTCTTTAAGGCATACATTTTAAGAGGGGGGATCCTCGATGGCTACAAAGGCCTCGTGATCTCCGGCTCGACGGCGCATTGGGTGTTCTATAAATATGCCAAGCTGCTGGAAGCCAACAGGAGCGTTCGCGTATCCCTCATCGTCGAATCGTCGGGAGAAATGAATGACCTCGAACGAACACTTACGTCGATCAGGAATCAAAAGGAGCTTCCGGCGGAAGTGATTGTGAATGGAAAGCTGGCGCGCGCCGCGACCAAAGTGCGGGGCATCGCAGCCAACTTCCCCACATCGATCCGCTTCGTTGATTCCGTTCAGGAGAACGACCTAAACGAGGCCGTGAACATTGCGAAAGAAGAGTATGTACTCGTTTTGAAAGATCATTCGAGGCTGTCTACTTCATTTATGACTCAGCACAAAGCGAGAGCATGGAAAGGCAAGGTTGTTTCGGGTGTGGAGGCAACACGCGTTACGGCGCTGAATCAGACTTCACAGTGGAAGAATATACTTGGCAACGGCACGGTTGCTTTCTGGAAAGAAGACTGGCAGAAGGACAATCAAAAGGCGCTGCCGACCCCTGTGTCGATCCCGGTAGAGCCTACAGGTACGACTACCGAAACCAAAGGGATCTCTGTGGTCATCCCGAATTTTAACGGAGCGCATTTGTTTCCCGAAACACTCCCGGGTGTTTTCGTTGCCCTGCGCAAGAGCGGGGTGCGTCACGAAGTTATTGTCGTCGATGACTGTTCCACGGACCAATCGGTAGCGGTATTGCAGAGAGACTTTCCGCAAGTGAGGATTGTCCGGAGCGAGGTGAACAGGGGATTTTCTCCCACGATCAATAAGGGGATCCGCGAGGCTGTCTTCGATATGGTGTTCCTGCTGAACAGCGATGTGAAGCTTGAGCCCGACTATTTCATTTATCTCATTCCCTATTTTGAGAAGAGCGACACATTCGGTGTGATGGGTCAGATCGTGAACTGGGGTGATGACCGCATACAGGACGGCGCCAAGTTGCCCACGTTCCAGGGTGCGAAGATCAAGACGTTTAAAAACTTCCTTCCCTCGGAGACGCCCATCACGGGCGGACTGTATACCATGTACCTGTCGGGCGCCGAAACATTGGTAAGTAAAGAGAAGCTCCTGCAACTGGGCGGCTTCGATGAGATCTTTGCGCCGTATTACATCGAAGACTATGAGATGTCGCTTCGTGCATGGCGCTTGGGTTGGAAATGTTATTACGAGCACCGCTCCGTTTGCCGTCACAAGACCTCCTCGAGTATCAAGTCGAAAGCAAGGAAGCAACACATACAGACTATCTACTACAGGAACAAGATGTTCCTTCACGCCATACATCTGAACTCATTCCAGATGATGATCTACTATCCACAGATGTTCTTCGAATGTCTTGTGCGCGTCGTTTCTTTCAGATTTCACTACGTGAACTCGATCATACTTTTCTTCAGGGGCCGTAAGAAATGCAAAGCTTCGAAGGAAAAATTCGAAGAACTTGCCGGCAAGGTTGGCACTAACCTTACGTTGGGCCAGGTCGCGAAGAAGATCGGCGACAGCCTGAACCGGACGATCATCTGGCGCTTTTAGCGTGGCCCGTCTCAATTTTATTTTACCGTCGCTTCCCACCAAGCCCGTCGGCGGCGTGAAGAACATGTTCCAGTTCGCCAACAGGCTCCGTGCAAAGGGTCACGATGTGACGATCTATTATTCCATCAAACGTCCTTTCAAAAAACAACGCACTCCTGTCTGGCTTAGACTGGCGATATCGAAGCTCAGGAAAGGCAAAGTGTCGTGGTTTGCGCTCGACAGCTCCATTCGCCAGGAGGTGGTTCCCGAAATAAATGACAATTATGTACGCGATGCCGATGCTACGATGAGCACCTGGTGGCAAATGGCATACGCGCTGAGTGAGCTAAGCCCCCCGAAAGGATTTAAGTGCAACTTCATCCAGGACTATGAGCTATGGACCGGACAGGAAGAGAAGGTACATGAGTCGTACCGGCTGCCCCTGAAACACGTGGTAATCGCGAAGTATCTCCAGGACATTGTAGAAAAGTACAATGGCACACGTCCTCCTCTTGTAAACACGCCCATCGATACGACCCGGTTCACGATAACAAAACCTTTGAAGGAGCGCCCTCCGGCGTCGGTGATCATGATGTATTCGGAGGAGCCAAGAAAAGGAAGTATGTATGGACTGGAAGCGTTGCAGCTGGTGAAGAAAGACATACCCGGATTGAGAGTAACATTATTCAGTGTTTACGAAAGGCCCGAGGATCTTCCCCAATGGATGGCGTTCCACCGGAGGCCGGACAACCTGCCGCAGTTGTACAATGAGCATTCGGTATTTTTTTCTCCGAGCCTGGGCGAAGGCTGGGGACTGCCGCCGGCCGAGTCGATGGCGTGCGGATGTGCAGTTGTTTGTACCGATATCGGCGGACATCGTGACTATGCCTTGCCTGACGAAACGGCACTATTGGTCGGTCCGAAGGACGTAAACGATATGGCTTTGCGGATCGAGCAAATAATAGAGGATAATGAACTCAGGTGGAAGTTGGCCGATGCCGGTCATGCGTTGATAAAAACAGAGTTCAACTGGGATAGCGCAGTGGCCAGGCTAGAGGGGATTTTGTTGCAAAACAGGAGCTAAGGGCTAGGCCTGCATTTCCGTGTTTTCCCCCGCAACAAGTGCGGGGCAGGCAGTACTTTCCGTGCGAAACTTTCTGTATTTTTGTGGCCCAATGGCTGAAGAAACGCAGGAATTACCAAAAACTCACTATTCTGAAAAGGAAAGGCAGGAGATCTTTCACGGCGAATTTATGCCTCATATCCATTCCATGTATAATTTCGGATATAGGCTTACACTGGATGGTGATGATGCGAAAGATCTGGTGCAGGATACATACCTGAAGGCATATCGTTTTATAGATTCATTCCAAAAAGGAACTAATGCTAAAGCATGGCTGTTCCGGATTTTGAAGAACAGCTTCATTAACGATTATCGTAAAAAGAGCAAGGAACCCAACAAAGTAGATTACCAGGAGGTCGAAACATATTATAACTCGGAGGATGTAGACCGGCAGATCACTCCAGACTTGCGAGTAGAGTCTCTCAAGGACATGATCGGCGATGAAATATCCAACGCACTTAATTCATTAGATGTAGATTTTAGAACAGTGATAATTCTGTGCGATCTGGAAGGATTTAAATACGAGGAGATGGCAAAAATACTGGACATTCCAATAGGAACGGTTAGAAGTCGCCTGCACCGGGCGCGCCAGCTTCTGAAAGAGAAATTAAGCACCTACGCTAAGTCGATGGGCTATAAAAATACCAGTTTATGAATCCTTCTACCCCCAATCCGTTTCTTGCCAACGGAAAGAAATCTACCTGCATGGAAATGTTGCAGGTAATCCTCGACGGTGAGGCAACCGGAGAACAAAAGGAATACTTTAAGCAGCACATGGATATGTGCATGCCCTGCTTTAAAGGCTATGAGCTGGACATGGCCATCAAACAACTGGTTCAATCAAAATGCTGCGGAGGCGATGCTCCATCCGACCTTGTTGATCAAATCCGGATAACCATCGCGCAAAAAATTTCCTGATGCCCGGAAAAGCCCTGATTTTCTCTGCACCTTCCGGATCAGGCAAGACCACCATCGTCAAACATCTCCTCGCAAGCAACTCCACACTCGGATTTTCGATATCTGCATCTACCCGCGACCGGCGTGGCCGCACCGAGCAAGACGGCAAAGACTACCATTTCCTTACGCCTGAAGATTTCAAAAGAAAGATAGACAATAACGAGTTTATCGAATGGGAGGAAGTATACGCGGGAAATTTCTACGGTACATTGAAGTCGGAGATCGAGAAAATATGGAAGGCGGGAAAGGATGTCATCTTCGATGTAGACGTAAAGGGAGGCATCAACCTTAAAAAATATTTTGGTGAGAATGCGCTCGCCGTTTTCGTAAAAGTGCCCTCCTTCGACGTACTTAAAGAACGATTGAAGTTCCGCGGCACCGAAACCGAAGAAAGTCTTTCGAGAAGATTGTTTAAAGCCAAGTTTGAGATGGCGTTTGCCGACAAGTTCGACGTGGTACTCTTGAACGAGGACCTGGCAAAGTCGACAGCCGAAGCACAGAGGCTTTACGATAATTTCAAAGACCGGGAACTTAGCCTGTTCTGATCGACTAAAGAACACCGGGCCGCGAATAACGAACAACGAACAACGTGAACATCGGGTTACTATTCGGCTCCTTCAACCCAATCCATATTGGACACCTGATCATTGCCAACGTGATGGCCGAGACCACGGACCTCAAGAAAGTCTGGCTCGTTGTGTCACCGCAGAATCCGTTCAAGCCTTCGAAAGGATTGCTTCACGAATTCGACCGGTATGATATGGTGAAGGCCGCCATTGCCGACAACTATAAGCTTGAGGTCACCGATATAGAATTCCACCTGCCGCGTCCCAGCTATACGGTCGATACCCTGACCCACCTGACTGAGAAAAATCCCGGAAGCTCCTTCAAGGTTATCATTGGTGAAGACAACCTGGTAAATTTTGAGAAATGGAAGAACTACCAGCAGATCCTCGATCAGTACGGATTGTATGTTTATCCCCGGCTCGCTGGCGCTGGTGTAACAAATCCGGAACTAAAACGTCATTCAAACGTAAAAATGGTCGAAGCGCCTCTGCTCGACATTTCGGCAACCTACATCAGGAGCTGTATCCGTGACAATAAATCGATCCGATATCTCGTTCCCGAAGCGGTTGAGCAGATGATCCGGAGCAAGCAGTTTTACCGGTGACCAAACGCTATATTTGAGGTTCTCCCGAACTTTACTTTTGACCCCCAAAAAGGCATGAGACCTTATGCGCTGTTTGTTATTGCCCTGCTGACCGCCACGGCGGCATGGGGGGCCGGCGGCATCAAGGGGGTCATTAAAGCCGACGACGGCACGCCACTGGCCTACGCCACCATCTACGTGAAGCAGACCGAGACCGGCGTCGCCAGCGACATGCAGGGCCACTACGAGGTGACCCTGACACCCGGCACCTACGACGTCCTTTATCAATACCTGGGATATGAGTCGGTTGTGCGGAAGGTGGAGGTGAAAGACTCGTTCATCGTGATCGACATCACCATGAAAACTCACGTCGTGGTTTTGCAGAATCTTACGATAAGGGCCGGCAAAGAGGACCCCGCATATACCATCATGCGTAAGGCAATAGCGAAAGCCAAGTTCCACACCCAGCAGCTCGACTCATATACCGCCCGTGTTTACATCAAGGGTCGGGGCCAGTTAAAAGACTACCCCTGGCTGGCGAAGAAAGCCCTCGAGAAAGAAGGGATCACCAAAGACCGGGTGTTCATACAGGAATCGGTAAGCGACATCACGTACACGCGACCCAACAAGTTCGAAGAAAAGGTGATTGCCATTTACACTACCGGCAAGAACGAATCCAAGCAGTCCCCCAACGCTTATGTGTTTGGAAGCTTCTATGAGCCTGAGATCGCCGAGACGGTTTCCCCGCTGGCGCCTAAATCTTTTTCGTACTATCGTTTCGAATATATGGGAACGTTCAAAGACCGCGGCTTCGATATCAGCAAGATCAAAGTAACGCCTCGCTCGAAAGGTGACAACGTCGTGGAAGGCATTCTTTACATCGTGGAAGACTGGTGGAGCATTCACAGCCTGGATTTCAATGTTACCAAGCTCGGCGTTTCCGCAAAGGTGAAGCAGATCTATAACCCGATCGATGATAAAGTATGGCTTCCGGTCTCGCAAATATTTAAAGTGAACGGTAAAGTGTTCGGGTTTGAATTCGAAGGAGACTACCTGGCTACTGTAAAAGATTATAAGATAACGCTCAACCCTGCGCTGCCGCAAGAGATGGTGGTGATCGACGAGAAGACTCAACCGGAAGAGGCAAAAGAGATCAAGGCCGAGAAAAAGAAACAACCCACCCAGAAACAGGTAAAGAATCAGAAGGCAGAGGACAAACTTAAGGAAGGAAAGGAAGTTACGGACAAGGAGCTTCGTCAGCTTGTAAAGGAGTACGAGAAACAGGAACTGAAAGAGTCGAAACAGCCGGACGTTATTTCGGAGTCGACTTTTTCGGTCGATTCCCTGGCGTACAAAAAGGACTCGACTTTCTGGAACGAGATGCGACCTACGCCGCTTACGAAAGAGGAGGTCAAAGGCTACGAAAAGGACGACAGCGTTCACGAGGTGGAACGTCAGCGCAACGAGGGCGACACCCTGCGGAACTCCAGCAAGAAAAACAAGAAGGGATTCCAGCCATGGGATGTTCTTATCGGCGACTCGTACAGGATCACGGAAACCTCCAGCTTCAGGATACACACACCCTTCGGCGGTTACAACACGGTGGAAGGAGTCAACGTCATTTACAGGACGAGTCTGTACAAACGATGGCTTGTAAAAGACTCTTTGAACAAAAAGACCCTGAAGACTTACCGGTTGGAGATAAGTCCTGTTCTGCGCTACTCATTCGCGCGGGAGAAGCTTACTGGTTTCATGCGGGTCGACTTTCGTGGGAAAGACTATAGGTTATGGTTGGAGGGAGGACGCTATGTTACGCAGTTCAATGCGAACGAGCCCATCCATTCTTTCGTTAATACATTCACTACCCTGGTTTTGGGTAATAACTACATGAAGTTGTATGAACGTGACTTCATAGATCTTAATTACCGGCACAGGTTCAACGACAAATACACTTTGCATTCAAACTGGAAACTGGCCGACCGTCGCGAGCTGATCAACAATGCCAGTTATACAATCTTCAAATCACGAAAGGAAAAACTGACGACGAACAGGCCGGAGAATGTCGAGCTGCCGTCAACATCATTCGAGCCGAACCAGTCGTTTATTGGCAGCGTGACGCTGGAGGCCCGGCCGTGGCAGAAGTATCGTATCCGCAATGGGAACAAGCAACGGGTACACAACAGTACGCCGGTGTTTAGTTTGGAATACCGGAAAGGTTTCGCCGATGTGTTCGGCAGCGACGTGAAATTCGACCAGGTCGAGCTGAGTGTGCGCAAACAGGTGAAGCTCGGGATACGGGGAACATTGGACGTCACAGCCAAGGGTGGGAAGTTCCTTAACAACGACAAGTTGTATTTCATGGATTACAAACATTTCATGGGTAATAGGACCTTCTTCCTCACCACCGATCCCACGAGCAGCTTTCGTCTTCTGGATTACTATCGTTACAGCACCGCCGATGATTATTTTGAGGCACACGCTCACTATCACTTCCGCAAGTTTTTGCTGACCTACCTGCCGAAAGCCAGGATGCTGGGGTTGTCGGAGAATGTTTTTGTCAATCACCTGGGCACACGCGCTGCGCATTACACCGAAGTAGGATACTCAATTGACGGTATTCTGCGGATTTTCAGGATCGAAGGGGCCTTGTCATTTCAGGATGTCAATTTCAGTGATTTGAATTTTGCTTTCAGGTTGGGGATAGCAACCGGTGTTATTGCTAATTTTAACGACTAAAATATGTACGATTTACGATTTACGAGGTACGATTTGGCTGCCGAATGATCGGAGGATAAATCGTACCTCGTAAATTGTACGTCGCACATCATGAATCTGTCTGATTTCCTGCTTCTCCGAAAGGATCTTCCCGTTGTCGATGTCCGCTCCGAAGGTGAGTACGCCGGAGGTCATATCCGCGGCGCGATCAACATTCCCATATTAAATAATGAAGAGCGCAAAGTCGTTGGTATCGACTACAAGCACTCTGGACAGCAGTCGGCGATCAAGAGCGGGTTTCGTTTGATCGGGCCGAGGTTAAGTCAGATTGTTGAGGATGCCGAGCGTATCGCGAACGGGAAGGAGATATTGGTTCATTGCTGGCGTGGCGGCATGCGATCGAATTACTTCTGCCAGTTTGTGGGCATGGGTCGTGTAAACGCGCATTCGTTGGAGGGCGGCTACAAGGCCTATCGTCAGAATGCGTTGGATTCGTTCCGGACTCCATTGAAGCTAATGGTAATCGGTGGCAGCACGGGAAGCGGGAAGAGCGAAGTGTTGAGAGCGCTGAAAGCAAAAGGTGAGCAAGTGATTGACCTGGAGTCGTTGGCCAGTCACAAGGGTTCTGTTTTCGGCGGACTGATGATGCCGCGGCAGCCGACGACGGAACAGTTTCAGAATGATCTTTTCGAAGACATCCATACTTTGGACCCTGAACGGAGAGTATGGATCGAGGATGAGTCGTTGGCGATAGGCAAAATTTTTCTGCCAGCGGATTTTTGGGAGTTGATGAGTCGCAGCCCGGTTGTAGAGATCGAAGTGGATCGGGAGCGCCGTATTGACAGGCTGGTGGACGAGTATGGGCCGGCGGATCGTAACGAATTCCTGGAGGCGATGACGAAGGTGACGAAGCGGCTAGGAGGGCAGCATTTCAAGGCGGCGAAGGAGAGCTTGCTGGCGGGAGATATTCGAACGACGATCGCGATACTGCTGACGTATTATGATAAGGCGTATCAATTTGGATTGGAGACGAAGGCTGGTCGGATAGTAGGGAAGATTGAATGGGAGGGTAGGGATTGCAATGATATTATAAATGCATTTAAACACATAGGCACATAGAGGGCGGATAGTAGCATACGAAGGTGTCAAGGTGGATTTGAGTGACTGAACTGTTGTGCGTGTTGGTGGGGCGTATTACGAGGGCACATAGGGAGTGGGTTATGACGTCGGTAGGCGTTACGAGGCGATTATGAGGTGGGTTATGAGGCTGGTAGGCGGCTGTAGATCTCGTTGACGAATGTTTTTTGTCCGTATTTGAAGATGTTTGTACAATTGAAATTGATCAGGATACCTTTTGGCACTTTCAGCAGCTTCATATAGGTTAAAAGTTGTGCCCCGTAGAGAGGGATAATTTTTTCAACGGCTTTAACTTCTACAACTATGAGGTCGTCAACCAACAAGTCACACTTCAGGATGGAGGCAATTTTTTGACCCTTGAAGTTGATGCTGATGCCCGTCTCTGTGGATACTTTAAAACCGTATTCAACTAACTCTGAAGCAAAGCAAGTATGGTATACGTGCTCAAGCAGCCCAGGACCAAGCCGTCGGTGAACGTCGATCGCTGCACCAATGATATGATAGCTTAGTTTATCAACTTGTTTGCGGGTCATGCGCCAAATGTCCGGATGATTCTATCAACCTGTTTTTTTTACTTCGGTGAGCTGTCCGGAAAACCTTCTATGTGCCCTCGTAATACGCCTCGCCAAAACGCACAACTGTTCAACCATTCAAATCCTTCTTAAGACCTTCGTATGTTACTATCTTCCCTGCTCAAGCAGTCCAGGACCAAGCCGTCGGTGAACGTCGATCGCTGCACCAATGATATGATAGCTTAGTTTATCAACTTGTTTCCGGGTCATGCGCCAAATATCCGGATGATTCTATCAACTGTTTTTTTTACTTCGGTGAGCTGTCCGGAAAACCTTCTATGTGCCCTCGTAATACGCCTCGCCGAAACGCACAACTGTTCAACCATTCAAACCCTTCTTAACACCTTCGTATGTTACTATCTTCCCTCTATGTGCCCTATATGTTAAAAAACAAACCCCATCACTATATTTACCTTCTCTTTCAAATCAACTCAGTGGTTAAACTCACTCAATACTCTCACGGTGCCGGCTGCGGATGCAAAATCTCCCCTGCAGTTCTCGACACGATCCTTCATTCCGATTTTCCGAAAGCATCATTTCCTCAACTACTCGTCGGCAACGAATCCAAAGACGATGCCGCCGTGATGGACCTCGGCGACGGCAGTTGCATCGTCAGCACCACCGACTTCTTCATGCCGATCGTGGACGATGCCGCGATGTTCGGCGCCATCGCTTCCGTGAACGCCATCAGCGACATATACGCGATGGGCGGCGAACCTATCATGGCCATCGCTATTCTGGGGTGGCCTATCAATAAAGTACCGGCGGAGGTTGCGAGACTGGTGCTCGACGGTAGCCGCAAAGTTTGTTCGGAGGCCGGTATTCCCCTCGCCGGAGGCCACAGCATCGATTGCCCCGAACCCGTATTTGGACTGGCCGTTACCGGTAAGCTCAAAAAAGAACATCTCAAACGAAACGACACCGCCAAAACCGGATCATTGCTTTACCTTACCAAACCTATCGGTATCGGAATGGTGACCACAGCACAGAAGAAAGGTATCGTCAAAGAGGAGCACCTGAAAAAGGCGACCGATACCATGCTCACACTCAATAAAGCAGGCGCCGACTTCGGCAAGCTCGAATACATTTCAGCGATGACAGACGTCACCGGCTTCGGACTGCTCGGACACCTCACCGAGATGTGCGAAGGCAGCGGGCTCTCCGCGCACCTGGATTCGACCAAAGTCCCGATGTTCGACTTCCTCCAGGAATACATTCAACAAAAATCAACACCAGGAGGAACGCAACGTAACTGGGACAGCTATGGTCAAAAGATCAGCCCCATTTCCGAAGACCTGCGCGCCGTGCTTGCCGATCCGCAGACCAGCGGTGGACTGCTAGTCGCTGTAGACGGAGATCATTCAGAACAGTTTGAGTCTTTCGTTCGATCGAAGTATGGATGGCAACTTAAGCCATTCGGAAAACTGGTGCCCCGCGATAAACATATTGTTACCGTCAACTGATGCTCGAGGAGTTTACACAGTTGCTCTGGGAGGCTGCAGAAAAGCGGCGTTGCTGCCGCATTCAATTGCGTGGCGAACCCCTGCCGCGGACCATTCAACCTCATGGCGTTTGCCGGTCATCGGCCAATAAAATTGTTCTTGTTTGCTGGCAGTCCATGGGGTTTACAAAACCCGGCGGCACTGCAGGCTTTCGAAACCTGATGCTTGAAAATTGTGAGGAGATAGAGATGTTAGAGATGCACTTCGTGGCACGGGAATCTTTCAATTCCAAAGACCCGCAATACAAGGAATGGGTCTTTCATATATGAATTTTATTTTTTTTTGAAAAATGATGAGTGGAATAGATCTTTCTATACTTGATTTATGAAAGAGAAGAAAAAATTTGGCTTTGAAACCCGGATGTTGCACGCCGGTCATATTCCCGATTCATACGCCGGCGCACGTGCCGTTCCCATCTTTCAAACCTCGGGCTATGTGTTCGACAGTCCGGAGCAAGCAGCCCAGTTGTTCGAGCTGAAACAGTACGGCAATATTTACACCCGTATCGCCAATCCAACCACTGCGGTCTTCGAAGAGCGGATCGCCTCGCTTGAAAATGGAACAGGTGCGTTGGCAACTGCCAGCGGCATGGCCGCCCAGCTGACGACGTTCATGACACTCCTCCGCCCGGGCGATGAGGTTGTTGCTTCATCCCACCTCTACGGAGGAACCTACACCCAGTTCGAGCACACCTTCAAAAAACTGTCGATCAAAGTGCATTTCGTCGACATCAGCGATATCAAAAACTGGGAGAAGGCGATCACACCAAAAACAAAAGCTCTTTACGGAGAGACGATCGGTAATCCCGCAGGTAGCATTTTCGACTTCGAAGGCGTGTCGGCTCTCGCGAAATCGCACGGCATACCATTGATCATCGACAACACGCTCGCCACACCTTACCTGTGTCGCCCGCTGGATGTCGGCGCCGATATCGTCGTGCACTCGGCCACGAAATTTATCAACGGTCACGGGAATTCCATCGCGGGTGTCATCGTCGACTCCGGCCGGTTCGATTTCAGTAACTACCCCGCGCTGACGACGCCCTCCATACCTTATCATAACCTCAATTTTTACGAGACCTTCGGGCACTACGGATTCCTGATGAAGGCTAGGGTCGAAACCCTTCGCGACACCGGCGGCTGCCTTTCGCCCTTCGACGCGTTCCTTTGCATACAGGGTCTCGAAACTCTCTCGTTGCGCATGGAACGTCATGTGTCGAATGCACAGAAGGTAGCGGAGTTTTTGAAACAACATCCACTGGTGGAATGGGTGAACTACCCGGGACTGAAAGATCATCCGCACTATGAACGTGCGAAGAAGTATCTTCCGAAAGGCCCGGGTGCGTTGTTTGCGTTCGGCATCAAAGCGAAGGACGGACGTGAGGCTGGAAAGAAGTTTATCGAAAACGTTCAGCTATTTTCACACGTGGCTAACATCGGCGACTGCAAGAGTCTCGTCGTCCACCCCGCCTCTACGACACACCAGCAGTTATCGGATGATGAAATGATTGCAGCGGGAATTAAACCCGGTTTGATACGGTTATCAGTAGGACTCGAAACAATAGACGACCTGTTATGGGATTTGGAACAAGCATTGCATGCGACATCTCGATGAACACCCGCCTTTCGGCGGAAGAGAGAAAGCTGTATCAGGATAGTGAAGTCATTCGCGACCTGCTTCATCGTGCAAACACGGTGGCGATCGTCGGCCTGTCGGACAAAAAAGAAAGGGCCAGTAATTTTGTGGGCTCTTATCTGAAATCGGAAGGATACAAGATCATACCTGTGAATCCGTTGAAAACGGAGATCCTCGGAGAGAAGTGCTACCCGGATCTAAAAAGCATTCCCGTGCCTGTCGATATCGTGGATATTTTCCGGAGACCAGATGAGATCATGACAATCGTCCGGGAGGCGATCGCAATAAGGGCCAAAGCAATCTGGATGCAGTTGGGCATCGTTAACCGCGACGCTGCGGAACTGGCGAGAGCCAATGGGTTGCTGGTGATCATGGACCGCTGCATGAAGATGGAACATGGCCGCTACAGCGGGGCGTTGCACTGGGCCGGAATGAATACTGAGATTGTGACGGCGAAGAAAGCCGGGAGGTTGATCTAGAGCTTACTTCGACCGTTCCACCTTCGTCACGAAATACTTCGTGTCGCCCCTCCACGCAAATGTCATAAACCTCTTTTTGAAGTGAAGGTTAACGCGCTCGCCGCTAAGGGCCACTTCATTCAGTAGCTGAATAGTCTCGGCGTCATTCGACTCCACCGAGAAATCGAATGTCTCCGCCACAGGGCTTACACCCTTCAGCGCTCCGAACGACTCCAGGCTCAATTTGCCTTCGAACGTCTTGAACATAAGACCCTTCTCGCTGATACGCAGCACTTTTCCGGCCATCACACCCCGCTCGAACACTCCCCAATAGAGGAATGACAGGATCGCTATGGCGATGATGCTACCAAAGATCAAAATGCGTTTCACGACTTTCAAGGTGGTTTTTTTGGCCCGCTGACCGAAGCTGTCGGTTTCCATGGTTATTTCTTATTCACTATCAAGTTAGCGTTTCTGCTCAATTTAACATAGAAGAAGGCGGCCACACTGACGATCAGTATCGAGATGAACTGTGAATTTGAAATGATGTCTTTTATAAGAAAACCCCGCTCGATGTCACCGCGGAACATTTCGATGATGCTGCGACCGCATGCATAGATGATGAGATAGACGAGAAACACCTGCCCATCGAAGGTCTTCCTGGGTCTTAGAATGAATAGCCCCGTCATCAGTAAAAAGATAAATGCCGATTCGTAGAGCTGTGTGGGATGAAGCGGCGTATCGAGTGGTTTAGCCTGGCACGTTGGATCGGTGAAGATAACGCCTAACCAGTTATCGGTGGGCAAGCCGTAGCAGCACCCTGCCATAAAACACCCGAGCCTGCCGAAGGCGTGGACGATGCAGGTCACGATCGCCATGATGTCGAGCATACCGAGCACCGGCAGCTTGTTTCGCTTGAAAAACCACAACATGGTGGGGATACAAAGCAGGAGTGATCCGTAGAACACAAAGCCACTACCGGAGATAAGCTTGCCGGGATTCCTTGCGTAGTACGCGGGATCTTCGAAGATCATGAAGAGCTTTCCCCCGACAACGCCGGCAACGATAAGAATTATGAATAATGTGTTAGACTGATCGAAGGTTATCCCGAACTGCCTTTTTCCCTGGCGGGCCATGTAGGTGAAGGCAAGGGCAGCGCCGACGGCTATGAGAAAACCATAGGTGTAGATGGTGACGGGGCCGGCTTCGAAGAGGATGGGGTGCATGGTCGGTATTTGTTGTTCGTTGTTCGACGCTAACGCTGAGTTTTTTTCGGAGCCGCGAACAACGAACAACGATCTAAACTGTCATTATCTCCCCCTCCTTCTTCTTCATCACCGCATCAATCTTCCCGATGAACTCATCCGTCGTCTTCTGCACAATGTCTTCCCCGTTCTTCACATCGTCTTCCGACACCCCTTTGATTTTTTTCAGTTGCTCGTTCGTCTCTTTACGGATCGCGCGGACGCTCACTTTGCCCGATTCGCATTCGCCGTGTGCCTGTTTTACCAACTGCTTGCGACGCTCTTCTGTGAGCATGGGAATGTTGATGATCACCTGCTGGCCGTCGTTCTGAGGCGTGAGGCCGATGTTGGCAGCCATGATGGCCTTTTCTATTTCCTGAATGAGGTTCTTCTCCCAGGGTTTTATGAAGATGGTGCGCGCTTCAGGGGTGGTGATCGACGACACCTGGTTGAGCGGACTCGTGGCGCCGTAGTATGAAACCATGATGCCATCGAGCATGGATGGTGAAGCCTTACCGGCCCTGATTTTTGAAAGCTCGCTCGAAACGTGGTTCAGGGTTTTGTTCATCTGTTCCCTGG
The DNA here is from genome assembly GCA_035318625.1 of Cyclobacteriaceae bacterium. Lineage (GTDB taxonomy): Bacteria > Bacteroidota > Bacteroidia > Cytophagales > Cyclobacteriaceae > ELB16-189. Next base: position 38,594 of record DATHEL010000004.1, on the reverse strand, counting down.
CTTCTTCTAAGAAGAGTTCTATTTCTTCCATATTGAAAAAATTAGTCTTAGCTGATCAAAGTACCTGCTTCTTCACCGTTCGCCACCCTCAATAGATTCCCTTTTTTGTTCATATCGAAAACGATGATCGGCAGCTTGTTCTCCATGCAGAGGGTGAATGCCGTCATGTCCATGATGTTCAGATTTTTCTGATATGCCTCCTGGAAGCTCAGCTTGTCGTACCGCACCGCGTCGGGAAATTTTTCGGGGTCTTTGGTGTATACACCGTCCACCCGGGTTCCTTTCAGCACGACGTTGGCCTGGCATTCGATGGCGCGAAGGCTGGCAGTGGAGTCGGTGGTGAAATAGGGGTTTCCGATACCTGCACCGAAGATCACGATCCGTCCTTTTTCAAGGTGCCGGATGGCGCGACGGCGAATGAAGGGCTCGCAGACCTGTTCCATCTTGATGCCGGACATGAGCCGGGTGTACAGTCCGTGTCGTTCGAGGGCGCTCTGGAGGGCCATGGCGTTGATCACTGTCGCCAGCATGCCCATATAGTCGCCCTGTACCCGGTCGATACCGATGTTTTCAGCCTGTCCACCCCTGAAGATGTTGCCTCCCCCGATAACAATAGCGAGCTCTACTCCCTCCTGTTTTACCAGTTTGATCTCTTCACTGTATTGTTCCAGGACACTCGGATCAAAATTGATGCTCTTGTTCGTGCCCTGAAGCGCTTCGCCGCTAAGTTTGAGTAGGATTCGCTTGAACTTCATTAAAAATCGTGGCTAAAATCTGCCAAATATATCACGATTTGCGAACTTCCTGTCCAGCAGTTTTTATTAATATTGGAGAGGATTTTTAAATAACACAGTTATGTCAAAAGGTCAAGACAAAAAAAAAGAAGAGAAGAAGAAGCCTACCAAGACCCTGAAAGAAAAGAGGGCCGAGAAGAGAGCCAAGAAGGAAGGCAAGTAAAAAGGTAGGATTTAGGATGTACGATTTACGATGTACGATGTACGATTTGTCCTTCGATGAATTCGTAGCCTCAATCGTACATCGTACTTCGTAAATCGTACATTTTAGAACTCAATTAAGACCTGCCCCTTCTCGACACTGTCTCCTTTCTTAACCTTTAGGGTTTTTACAATTCCGCCGCCGGGGGACTTCAGTACATTTTCCATCTTCATCGCTTCCAGTATCAGCAGCGCATCTCCCGCATTGACCGTATCTCCGGCTTTGACCTTCAGGTCGATGATCAGTCCGGGCATCGGCGCCTTTATGTTGTTGACCTTCGACGATGCCGAAGCATTCATGCCCATCTTCTCCAGCAACAAGTCAAATTTATCTTTGACACTTACTGTCTGAACGACACCGTTCACCTTGATCACAAAAGTTTTTGTGTCAGCATCTGCCTTTACAACCTCCGCCCGGTAGCTTTTATTTTTTAATAAAATATGAAAAGAACCGGGCGCGAATTCTATCCAATCCCAGTTGAGCGGCTGGTTGTCGATCACCAGGCCATCGGATGTCTGGGTGATATCGAAAATTTTGTTGTTGACGTGCGCCTTGTACATATTCAAATGTAAGTATTACATTTGTCCTGTCGAAAGACAAGGGGTGCCAAAAATAACGGGCTGAGATTATACCCACTGAACCTGATGCCGGTAATGCGGCCGAAGGGAGGCAAAGTTTAAAACGTAAGTAAGGTACATTCCCCGATGTGCCTGCGGGTTTAAACGACAAAATCAAATGTTAAAAATGATCGCTGCAGCCATGCTGGCTGTGCTGTCACTATTCGCATACGCACAATCTCCCGATCAAGTCGGGAGACGACAGGTCGTACGTGGATACGTGAAAGATTCACAAACACAATCGCCTTTGCCTGGGGCCACCGTGTTCATCGCTCAGGTCACGTCCGACGAAGCTGCACGCGAAGCTCGGACCGCGAACAGCCTTTTCGCCACAACAGACGAAAACGGTTATTTCCAGATCTCCAACGTGGGCGCAGAAACAGTGCGGGCCGAAGTGAGATTCCTGGGTTATAAAACAAAAACAGAAGACCTCACTCCATCCGCGTCCGCAATCACAATCCTGATGGAGGAGGATGTCATCCTTACCGACGAGGTCATTGTATCGGCGACGAGAGCTACCGATAAAAGCGGTGCTACGTTTTCCACGATGTCCAAACAGGCGCTCCAGAAACAAAACTTCGGGCAAGACCTGCCGTTGGTTCTCAACTGGACGCCATCGCTCGTCACCACGTCGGATGCGGGCGGCGGCGTGGGATATACCGGCCTCCGTATCCGCGGAAGCGATGCCACACGGATCAACGTGACCCTCAACGGCATTCCCTACAACGACAGTGAATCGCAGGGAACATTCTGGGTCGACGTGCCCGATATTGCTACGTCGACGCAAAGTATCCAGGTGCAGCGCGGCGTCGGCACATCGACAAACGGCGCGGGAGCTTTCGGAGCATCAATTAATTTACAGACCAACGTAAGGAACGACAAGCCCTATGCCGACGTCATCAACTCGTTCGGTTCGTTCAATACTCATAGGCATACGATCGGTTTCGGGTCGGGGATCATCAACAACAAGTTTGTATTCGACGGCCGGCTTTCGATGATCCAATCCGACGGCTACATCGATCGCGCTTCGTCCAACCTGAAGTCATATTACATGTCTGGTGGATACTATGGCGAAAAGACAATGCTCAAGGCGATCGTCTTCGGAGGACAGGAGATCACCTACCAAAGCTGGAACGGCGTGCCGGAGTCGCGACTGAGGAACGACGCCGACGGAATGACCGTCACCGCCGCCGACCAGGAATGGAACCAGGAGCTGACCGGCAACCTGCAAAATTCGAACAGTCGCACGTTCAATATGTTCCTGTATCCCAACCAGGTCGACAACTATAAGCAGGATCATTACCAGCTTCACTTTTCACACCGGTTTAACCAGGCCCTGACGTTCAATGCCGCACTGCACTATACTTATGGCCGTGGCTATTACGAAGAGTACAAGTATGACGACGAATTCACGGACTACGGGTTAGCTCCGGTTGACATCGGCGGGACTGTATTTGAGAACGCGGATTTCATTCGTCAACGCTGGCTCGACAATCATTTTTACGGGTTGACATTTTCAGTCAATCATGAAACCGAAAAACTGACTTCGATCATCGGCGGCGGAGTCAATCGTTACGATGGCGATCATTTCGGTAAGGTCTTGTGGTCTTCGATCAACGCCGGTACTCCGGTCGATTACCGGTATTATTTCAATAACGGGCTGAAAGACGATATGAATGTCTTCATCAAGAATACCTACCAGCTGGCTGACCGGCTTTCCGGTTTCCTGGACCTTCAGTATCGCGGGATCCGGTATACGACCGGCGGCCGTGAGAACAAGCAGTTTGATTTCGACATCGACCGAAAGTTTTTTTTCTTCAATCCCAAGTTCGGCCTTACCTGGAGCATCACCCCTGCGGAGAGCATTTACGTTTCTCTCAGCCGCGCGAACCGCGAGCCGGTGAGGGATGATTTAGTAGACGCCGTTGCGGGTACCGAACCAAAGCCTGAGTCAATGAATGACCTCGAGGCCGGATGGAGATTCCGGAAGAACGGCTATGCGCTGTCGGCCAATTATTACTACATGGGCTACAAGGATCAGCTTGTACTTACAGGCGCTTTGAACGACGTCGGGGCATCGCTGAGGACGAACGTGGATCAAAGTTATCGCATGGGTATTGAGATGGAAGCGACGGGCAGGCTGAGCAGTAAGTTCTCGCTTGGCGCGAATCTCACGCTGAGCCGGAATAAGATCGGTGAATTCAGGGAGGTCGTGTATGACTACGGCGCTGATTTCGACGAGTTCAATGTTACCGAAAATAATTATTCAAACACGGATATTTCGTTCTCGCCTAATGTGATCGCAGGCGGTATATTTTCATACACGGTTTTCAAGGGGATGGAAGTGTCGCTGCTCACGAAGTATGTAGGCAAACAATATTTGGACAATACTTCGAATGAAAACAGGAGGATAGATCCGTATTTGACTAACGACGTGAGACTGGTGTATTCGCTTCATCCGAAGAACATGCGTGAGATCTCGATCAGCCTGCTAGCGAATAATATTTTCGATGAGAAGTACGAGTCGAATGGTTACACCTATGGTTATTTCGCCGGGCCAACCGAGATCCGGCAGAATTACTATTACCCGCAAGCGGGGAGGAACTTTATGTTGATGCTAGCGCTGAGGTTCTGATTCGCTTTCGACGGTGCAGTCATCCCCCGGCCATCCCCGGCCATCCCCCGGCTTGACCGGGAGACCCCCTGGCCGGGCCCCTAACTGAATATTTCCCTCAGCACCTCGACCGACTTCATCATTCCGAATCCCTCGACGTGCATAGAATAAAACCTCACCAGCGCGTCCAGGACATTTCGCCTCTGCACATTCGTTATAGGAATTTCCGTGTCGTAACCGGCATTGATCACTTGGGTCAGAACGCTCTCCTCATCGTAATCCATTACACGGCCGCCCAGGACTTCTGCTGCAGTCTGCGGTTGAAAACCCAGGTGCCTGCTGAGCTTCACCATGAAGATCAGGTGAAAGTTACCAGGCTTTGGCATGCCATCGAGATGCATGAGCGCCCGTATAAGGAAGTCGCACAGAACTTCTGAATGCGCTTCTTCCTTGATCGACTTATTGACAAGCTCTTCAATAAAGAGAGCGATCGTTGTCTTGTTTACATCGGTGTTGATATGCTGGTAGGGATGAAGGCACTTGATCTCCTTTATCCTCATAATGCCACCGGTTTCTTTGTGGTAGACGACCAGGTCGAGTAGTGTCAGCGGCTGATACAGTGCGATCCTTCCTTTTCCTGATTTGCTCCGGGCTCCGTTCACGATGTAGCTCTGAAGTCCGAACTCGGAAGTGAAAATGCTAACGATGATGGAGGTTTCACCGTATTTCGTGAGCCGGAAGACGATGCCAGTGGTTTTGAAAAGCACTTAATTCACTTTAAATGTGTTGCCGCAGTTGGAGCAACGATAGATCAGCAGGTTTTTCTTTATGGGAACAGAAAGAAGAAGTGATAGTGCCGTTGCGACAAAAGTTAATTCCTTAAGCTCCGATCCGGTGTACGTCACATTATTTGATTCGCAGCTCGGGCACCTTAAGACTTGCATAGCGGCGACCCGTTCACAAATTACGTTAGCTCGTAAGTAATCCGTTTCCTTGACGCGAATTTGTATTCCTTGTCGAAGATGAGGTAAGATCGTATTTATGTTTTCATTTGCTTCCATACATTGAATATCCTCGTCTGCAAGAGCCTTGCTAAGGAATTGCGCCTGGTAGATGTCGTCAACCGTGGTCAGCGTGATGTATCTCATTTCTTTTTCGCCTTCATGCCCTCCACGAAAGCCCTCCGGCTGCGTGCCTCATACTTGTCTTTTTCGCCCAACATCACTTGGGAGTTGTCCTGCGATAGCCTGTAGGAAAAAGACGCGAGCTCGCCTGTCTGCATACACACGGCATGAACCTTCGTTACAAACTCTGCTACCGCAAGCAGGTACGGCATCGGTCCAAAGGGTTTTCCTTCGAAGTCCATATCGAGACCGGCTACGATAACCCGCTTGCCGCTGTTGGCCAGCTTGTTGCAAACATCTACAATGGAGTTGTCGAAGAACTGTGCTTCGTCGATGCCCACCACGTCGCACTCACCGGCGAGAAGGATGATGTCGTCGGCAAAGTCCACGGGCGTGGAACGGATCTCACGTTCGGCATGAGAGACGATCTTTACTTCGTGGTAGCGCCGGTCGATCGAGGGCTTGAAGATCTCTACTTTCTGTTGGGCGATCAGCGCCCGGTTGAGACGACGGATCAGCTCCTCCGTTTTTCCGGAGAACATACAACCGCAGATCACTTCAATCCACCCGGCATGCTCGTGGCGATTGCTTCGACTGACCTGTGGTTCGATGAACATGGTGCAATATACTAATGCAAAATCTCTCACGGATCGCACAGCCTGCCCCGCACTTGATGCGGGGGATCGCACAGATCATAAAAACCCTATCCGTGTGATCTGTGAGAGCCTGCATTCAGCTATATTTTTCAGCTATATGTCATGTGCTTCAGCTTGAATTCCTCCGGCACCCGCAGGCATATATCTCCCCTCACCCGCACCTGGCATGTTAGCCTTTCATTAGAATGCAATGCACCCATGGCTTTATATTTCAACTCAGCCGGTGTTACCGGGGTCAGATTTTCACCACCGGCTACCACGATAGCCTTGCAGGTCGTGCACCTTCCTTTACCTCCGCAATCCGTCATCCAGTCGATACCCGCCTCCTGGATCAGGCGTAGCAATGGCTTGGTGGGGTCATTTACCATGATCTCTTTTTGCCCCAAATTTTCAATTACTATCTTTACCATCTGACCACGCGTTTCGAGATTTTTTTTCAATGGACGAACGACTCAGCCTCAAGGCAGTTGAAGATTACAGCGAGGATTTCGCCTCGAAAGTAACAGCTTCCTTTTTCTCAAAAAAAGATAAGATCACCGGCCCGGAGATCCTTAAGCTCAGCTCTGTCCACCAGGTAAATTTATTCGTTATTCGCGAGCTGTTAAGGGCTTGGCAGTACGAAGGCCAGAAGCTCCGCAGCCCGTATTTCGACTATGCCGCCGCGGAAGTGAAGGAGGAAATGGAACGTTTCCAGAACGTTCTTTCCAACCACATACAGATCAGTAAAGACAACTTCCAGCCGCTGCTCAAAAAGGCCGTCAGCCAGACGCTCTTTTTAGTGATCGATCCCTACGATTTCTTTTCCGATATACTCGACCGCCAGGGCAGCTCTCACGTGAGACTGACCGACCTGAAGAACGATATTCGTTATCTGAAGATCAACAAACCTCCGCTCGAACGGCTCGTCCAGCGAATGGGAGAAACGAACGTCGACATCATCGCCGGCAAGGAAGCGTTTGGTTTGCTCGATCAGATATTGGAAGAGGTGAGCTTTACGCCGGAGGACGTTGACGGATATATTGCCGAATTCTCGAAAATAGTGCCGTTGAAAATTGATTCTCTTTACGAAAAGAAGGCGGAGCCGATCGTTGTTAAGAAAGCCGAGCCGCCGCCACCAACACCTGCTCCGAAGCCAGTTCCGGTGCCTGCACCTGCAACAGTTTCTTCTTCTGCTCCGAAAGCCACTTTAGCCGATAATTTCAACCGGATCTCATCGATAAAAGACAGCCTGACGATCAACCAGAAGTTCATGTTCACCAAGATGCTTTTCAAAGGTGACTTCGAGATCTTCAGCGAAGCCGTGGAAAAGCTCGACCGCCTCGACAACCTCAACCAGGCAATGAAGTACTTTGAAGAAAACTATCCCGAATGGGACAGAGAGACTGAGGAGTATGAGGAGTTTTTGGAAATGGTGGAAAAGCGGTTTGCTTAACTTTCGATTTCGATGTGCGATTTACAATGTACGATGTACGAGTTACGATTTACCCTCCGATCGTTCGACAGACCAAATCGTACATCGTAATTCGTAAATCGTAAATTCTAATTCATTCTCTGCAAAACCTGCCCTCTATTCGCATCCAGTTTCAAAAGAATAAACAACAGGATCGTAAAGCTCCACAGCGCCGATCCGCCATAGCTGAAGAACGGCAACGGGATCCCGACAACCGGGAATAATCCGATCGTCATACCAATGTTGATCGCAAAGTGTGCGAAGAACAAACTCGCCACCGAATAACCATACACCCTGGCGAACCTGTTCTTTTGTCGTTCTGCGAGGTGCACCACCCGTAAGATCAGCGCGATGAACAATCCGATCACCGCCAGGCTGCCGATCCACCCGAACTCTTCACCGATCGTACAGAAAATGAAGTCGGTACTTTGCTTCGGCACGAAATCGAATTTGGTTTGAGTGCCGCTCAGGTATCCCTTACCCATAAAGCCGCCGCTGCCGATGGCGATCTTCGATTGCGTTACGTTCCAGCCTCCGCCCAAAGGATCGCTGTCGGGATTGATCAGCACCTTGATACGATCGCGGTGGTGGGGCTTGAGGACATTGTTGATGATGTAGCCTGTGCTTTCCACGAAGCCTATAATAATAACAGCCCCCAATCCCAAAATCACTATTCTCCGCACGGTTTTTCTTCCCAACAATATCAGGATGCCCAGGACAACGATTATCGCGATCTCCAGGTAAATGCGGTTGGGTACAAGCAGGGTCAGGATAAACAATGCCGCTATCGATGTGCCGACCACCAACAGGAACGGCGACATCCCTTCGCGATAGAATGTTAATAAGAACACACCGAATACCAGCGCGGTACCAAAGTCTTTCTGTAGCAGGATCAAGGCGATGGGTACGCCGATCATCGCGAAAAGTACAGCCTGGTTGCGCATGTTATCCATACGAAAACCGACGGACCCGATGAACTTTGCAACGGCCAGCGCCGTGGCGAATTTCGCGAACTCCGAAGGCTGAACCCCGAACGAGCCTATCCCGAGCCACGATTTGTTTCCACCAACCTCTTTTCCAATGATTGGCACCAGGATGAGCACAAAAATAGCAACGCCGAAAATAACGTACGCGATAGTCTCATAGAACCGCAAGTCTATGATAAGAATAATAATGATGATGAACATCGCCGCGCCGATGAACATCATCTGGCGCCCTGAGTTCGTGCTGAGATCGAATAATGACTTAGTCGAAGTTTCGTCGTACACTACAGCGTAGATGTTGAACCAGCCCATCAACACAAGCAGGAAGAAGAGTCCTGTTGTAGGCCAGTCCAGGTTGCCTGATATCCTTTCGTCGCGCTGAAGATTCACTTTGTCAGTATATAAAATGGCCTGCGAGTACGTACTGTTCCAGGTATGGACGTTTCACTTCTCCGTTGATATATTTTTCCATCAACAAGCTGGCGATCGACGCTGCAGCCCGTGCACCTTGTCCCGAGTATTCGACGTAAACAGAGATCGCGATCTTGGGGTTATCCCTTGGTGCGAATGCGATGAACACCGAGTGGTCTGGGCGGGGCTCGTTTTGCACAGAGCCGGTTTTGCCGCACACGATCATGTCGGGCATGCGGGCACGCGTCGCCGTTCCGTGATCCACCACTGCCTCCATGGCGTCGATGGCGATATCGAAGTTCTTTGAGTCGATCTTCGTATAATGTTTTTCGGTGTATTGTGACGGCGTCTTTCCGTCCCTGCCGATAGCTTTCACAATGTGAGGTGTGATGTAATATCCCCGGTTAGCAACGGTGGCCGCGAAATTTGCCATCTGTAGCGGCACCACGAGGTTCTCCCCTTCGCCGATGGAGATCGAATAAATATTCGAGAACTTCCAGGGCCGTCCGCCGTACCAGCGATCGTAATCTTCGGGTGTGGGGACAGAGCCGCCCTTTTCGTTGGGCAAATCGATACCAAGCTTATGGCCGAAGCCGAAGCTCCACATGTATTTGTTCCAGTCGGCCAGCCCGACACGAGTGTCACTGAATGGATCATTTGTTTCGCCTTTGTTCACCATCCTGCGCAGGACATTGTAGAAATACGGGTTGCATGAATTGGCGATCGCCCCGCGAAGGTCTTCATTACTGTGTGGACCGTGACAGTCTATGATCGAGCGGTCGCAAGGTATTCTCGTCTCCGGCGTAACAACACCCATCTGCAATGCAGTCATCGCCTGTGCGATCTTGAAGATCGAGCCTGGCCGATACTGGGCCATCAACGGCCGGTTGAACAACGGCTTCATGGTATCGGTGCTGATCAGCTTAAAGTTGTTGCTGTACTTCCGGCCCGTCAGCAGGTTCGGATCGTACGACGGCCCGGAAACGAGTGTGAGTATCTCACCGGACGAGGGCTCGATGGCCACGATGCTCCCGGCCTTGCCGTTCAGGAGAAACTCGGCGTATTGCTGAAGCTCGAGATCGATCCCCGTGATAAGATCCGTGCCGGGCACTGACAGTGTATCGTAAGCGCCGCTGTTCCACGAACCCTTTTCGACGCCCTTCACATTGCGGAGCTTGTACCGCATACCGCGTTTGCCGCGAAGCATCTTCTCGTAGTAAGCCTCGATGCCGCTCTGCCCGATGTAGTCGCCCTGTTTGTAGACGCGCTCGGTCGTATCATGGTCCAGCCTGTCTTTGCTGATCTCACTCACGTAGCCGAGTGCGTTCGCCAATGAGCCGGTGGAGTAAGCCCTGCTGGTACGTGCTACGATGTAGAACCCGGGAAACTCGTCCATAAAGTCAGACAGCCGTGCATATTCGGAGGCCGCAAGCTGGTCGATGAACACAGTGGGTTTGAAACGCGAATATTCTTTTCGGGCCTTCATGTCTTTGAAAGCCTTTTTGACCTCTTCCTTTCCCATCTTGAACACGTCGCAAAAACGGGCGGTGTCAAATTTCTTAACGTCCTGGAGGATGACCTCCACGTCGAACTCGGGAGTGTTGTATGCGATGAGCTTGTTATTGCGATCGTAGATCAATCCCCGCGAAGGGTATTCCACCTGCGGCAGGATGGCATTGCTGTTGGCGAGGTCCTTATACTTGCTGTCAACAACCTGGATAAAGAACAGCTTGAGCAGGAATATGATCCCGATCAAAACAAAAACGACCTGTAGTATTTCCCTTCTTCCCTCATTCATGACCGTGGCATACTAAAAAATTGAAGCATCAGCATTACACTGATCGTAAATAACAGGCTCGCCATGATCTTCAGCATGGTGAACCAGAACAAACCAAACCCTCCGGCTTCGATAAAAAATAAAAGCGCGAGGTGTACGAAAACAAGCGGCACCGTGTAAACCAGGAACCATTGCACCCCGTTTGCCAACGCCGGACTCGAACCGGCATCATAGCCGCCCTGGGGGGTAATGGAGCTCAGCCAGTAGTTACGCAGGTAGGCTATCGTCACCAACGCCAGTGCGTGAATACCGAGGCTGTCGTAAAATACATCTATCGTAAAGCCAAGTACGAATGCCAGCACCATCAGCAACAGGTTATTTGTTTCGACGGGTAGCAGGAGTATAAAAGCTACGTATAAAAAACAGAACGAGGTGTTAAAAAGTACGAGTCTTTTGAACAGAAGTACCTGCGCAATTACGTAAAGAAAGAAGTACACTACATTAAAAATGCCTGCCCTGTTCATTTTATATCGCCGATCGTACTTATTTCAAGAGAGTCTTTTTCGACCTTCTGGTAACTCCTCACAATCTCTACAAATGCCAGCCGCCCGAAGTCCTGGGCGAGTTCCACTTTGATCTCCCAGAACTGGGCTTCTTCCCTCAGGTTAACTTTACTGATGACGCCAACGAGTATGTCGGGGGGGAATACCGCATTATATCCCGATGTCACCACCGTATCGCCAACCTGCGGGGTGACGTGCCGAGCGATGTAATTCAGGTTGATCGTCCGCGGGTCGGTGCCGTCCCATTGGGCCGTTCCGAAGTGCCCCGTTCTTTTTATGGAACTCGACATCTGGTCGTCGACATTCAACAACGAGATCAGCACGGCGTAGTTATCCGACACGCTCTTCACTTTGCCAACGGCTCCCTTCGCGCTGATCGCAGCCATGCCTGGTTTTATACCGTCAGCGCGGCCTTTGTTTACCGTAATGTAGTTCTTGAACATCATCACGGAATTGTTGATCACCTTGGCGCTCACAAAGTCGAAGCGCCGGGTGGTATCGGTATACAGACTATCGACGGCCGCGTACCGTTCCAGCTGAGAGCGAAGATTCGCATTTTCCTCCGCCAGGTCGGAATTGATCCTTCTCAGCGAAAAATACTCACGCACGCCCTGGGAGAAGCTGATGATGTTGGCGGCTAGCCTGTTGGAAGAGTTAAAGTATCGTGTGCTTTGATATTGATTGTTCTCTACGATCAGCCATGAACAGAACAATACCAGCAGGAGAAAAGTGAAGAAAGCTCTGTACTGATAAACAAAATTTAAAAGGCGATCCATCTACGTCATCAAAACCTTCCGATAGTGATTGAGGTTCTTTAGCGCAGCACCGGTTCCCCTGACCACGGCGCGCAACGGATCATCAGCCACATGAATAGGGAGTTTTGTCTTTAGGGCCAATCGCTTGTCCAGTCCGCGCAACATAGCGCCGCCACCCGTCAAGTAGATACCTCTTTCATAAATATCAGCCGACAGCTCTGGAGGCGACAGCTCGAGCGCTTTCAACACAGCTTCTTCAAGCTTGGAGATCGACTTATCGAGCGCGAAGGCCACCTCCGAATACGAGATCTTAATGGTCTTCGGAATACCGGTCATCAGGTCGCGGCCACGGATCTCGAAATCATCCGGTCCGTCATCGAGCTCTGTGAGGGCCGAGCCTACTTCGATCTTCACCCTTTCGGCAGTGCGTTCGCCAATCAGCAGGTTGTGCTGACGACGCATATAGTCAAGTATGTCGCGATTGAAAGTATCGCCGGCAATTCGGATCGACTGGTCGCAGACAATCCCCGAAAGAGCGATCACTGCAATGTCCGTCGTTCCACCACCGATGTCTACGATCATGTTTCCAACCGGCTGTTCAATATCGATACCGATACCGATAGCCGCAGCGATCGGTTCGTGGATCATGTACACTTCTTTGGCATTGGCGTGCTCGGCAGAGTCGCGAACCGCACGTTTTTCTACTTCTGTGATAGCCGACGGGATACAGATGACCATCCGGAGTGATGGTGGGAATAGGCGCTTGCCGGTGTCGATCATCTTGATCATGCCCCGGATCATCATTTCGGCAGCATGGAAATCGGCAATAACACCTTCCTTCAGGGGACGTATCGTCTTGATGTTCTCGTGGGTCTTTTCGTGCATCTGCATCGCCTCGCGGCCAATGGCCAGCACCTTTCCGCTCACCCTATCCAGGGCGATGATCGACGGTTCGTCAACCACAACTTTGTCCTTATGTATAATGAGGGTATTGGCGGTGCCCAGGTCGATGGCAATGTCACTGGTAAAGAAGTCGAAAAGTCCCATTTAGGTTAGTCCCTCCGGTGTTGTGTAAAAAATCGACGCAAAGCTAATTAAATAATCGCGGCAAATTGATGCCAGTTGGCGGTAAAAACTTACATCTCAACTGTGCAAAGTACTGGGTTCAGGGTACAGCGTACAGCTTGCGCAAGCCTCCCTGTACTCTGTACGCTGTACTCTGAACAATTTAGTGTTTGAAGTGCCGATAGCCTGTAAACACCATCGACATCGAATGCTCGTCGCAATACCGTATCGAGTCCTCATCTTTAATCGACCCCCCGGGTTGTATCACCGTCTTTATCCCATTCTTGTCGGCAATCTCCACGCAGTCGGGGAAGGGGAAAAAAGCGTCCGAGGCCATCACTGCATTGTCGAAAGAGAACCCGAAAGAACGCCCTTTTTCCAGTGCCTGTTTCAGGGCATCTACCCGGCTGGTCTGACCCACACCGCTTGCCAATAACTGCCCGTCGACCGCCAAAATGATCGTATTGGATTTAGTATGCTTGCATACTTTGCTCGCGAACAGGAGGGCTTTGATGTCGCCCGCCGAAGGCTGTTTTTTGGTAACTACTTTGAGGTCTTCAGGCCCATCTGTCTTCCAGTCCATGTCCTGTTCCAGGATGCCGTTGAGGAGCGTCTTTGATTGTCGTTTGGTCTGCAGCTTTTGCTTTTGCTTCAGGATGATCCTGTTCTTCTTTGCCTGGAGCGTCTTCAGCGCATCGTCGTCATAGCCGGGCGCGATAAGGATCTCGAAGAAGAGCTTGTTGATCTCTACCGCGGCAGCGTTATCTATAATTTTATTACATGCCAGAACACCGCCGAAGGCGGAAATGGTGTCGGCCTGGAATGCCTTTTGGTAAGCTTCCAGAACCGAGCTGCCCGTAGCGGCGCCACATGCATTGGTATGCTTGACGATCACGAACGCCGTCTCTCCTTCGAACTCCGCTACAAGGTTTACGGCAGCGTCGACGTCTACAAGGTTGTTATATGAAAGCTCCTTTCCATTGAGCTGCCCGAACAGGTCGTCCAGCTTTCCGTAGAACACAGCCTTTTGATGAGGGTTCTCGCCATAACGAAGAGCCTGACCGCTACCATTGAAGTAATTGAAGATCGCCGTGTCATAGCGCGAAGTGGTGCCGAATGCTTTTCCGGCAAACAACTTCCGGTCCGCAAGTTCTGTTGTACAGTTTTTCTTCTCCAGGATCTCCAACAGTTCGCCGTATTGCTCGCGTGAGGAAACGATCAGGACATCGTTGAAATTCTTCGCAGCCCCGCGGATCAGTGCGATCCCGCCGATATCAATTTTCTCGATGATGTCATCTTCCGAGCCGCCCTTTGCAACGGTCTCCTCGAAAGGATACAGGTCTACGATCACCAGGTCGAGCGGGCCGATCTTGTACTGTTCAGCTTGTTTCACATCACCCTGGTCGTCGCGGCGGTAGAGTATTCCTCCGAACACCGCCGGGTGAAGCGTCTTTACCCGCCCTCCGAAAATGCTCGGGTAGCCGGTCAGGTCTTCGACACGCGTTACTTTATAACCCAGTTTCTCGATGAACTCCTGGGTACCACCCGTAGAAACGAACTCCACGTTGTTCTTTGCCAGCGTGTGAACGATGGGCTCCAGGTTGTCTTTATAAAATACGGAGATGAGAGCCCTGGTAATTTTCCTGGAGTGCATGCCTGGGTGTTTAGGTCAGGCTGCAAAAGTACTATTTCCCCCCGGCAACATTGCCGTCTGCCAATCCCTTTATGAGCGCGTAAATACCGATCACAAAAAGCACGGGCGGATAGAAAAATATGCGGTCAGCGGCAAGCCCTACGAAGAACCATACGAGCGCGATCGCGATCATCGCGATTCCGCCGAGTACTCCTTTCTTGATACCCTTCTGCTCCATCGAAAAAACACCTGAGGTTGTGGCCTCTTCTTCCGTCGCAGCCTTCTCGAGGGCTACAAGTCTCTGAGCTTCGGGTTCGTCCAGGTTGAATGTGACACATTTGACATCGAACGTTGGCTTGGCCATCGTCAGACTGCACACCAGTCCGGTGTTGAAGTCCATTTTCCTGTTAGTGCAAATCTTGCAGTAACGGAGTTGTTCGTCGAGGGTTAGGGGCATACCCTAATTTATTCAGAATCGCCTAAAAAGGAAACCTGTACTGTGCCGGTTAGCTAAGGCCTGTCGGGTGCTCCCTCTCCTCATATTCGCCTATTTCCAGGTTGAAATCATCGGCATCCAGCAACGCCTGAAATTTGTCGCGATACGCCTGCAGTGAGTTTGCGTTCAACTGGATAGTCTTTACGTCCTCAATTCCTTCAACGGAAAAAATAGCTTCGCCTTTTGGAGATATGACTTGTGAGTTGCCTATGTATTCGATACCCTTTCCGTCGAAACCGACCCTGTTCACACCGGCTACATAACTCAGGTTTTCAATAGCACGTGCGCGCAACAATGTATCCCAGGCATTGGCTCTCACCTGCGGCCAGTTGGCCACGTAGACCAGGAGGTCATAAGCTGGCTTCTTCAGTGTAGCGTTCCACCTGTTCCTGCTCCACACCGGGAAACGGAGGTCGTAGCATACCAAGGGACAGATCCTCCAGCCTTTCCAGTGACCGATCAGCTGGCTCTCGCCTTGCGAATACACCAGGTGCTCGTCGGCCATACGGAAAAGATGACGCTTGTCGTATGTCTTGAAATTTCCTCCGGGCTCCATCCACAGCAGGCGGTTATAAAACCTGTCGTGAACGTTCGCGATGAAGCTTCCCATCACCAGTGCGCCGGTTTGATCCGACACCATCTTCATCCACTTGGTGGTCTTGAGGTTCATCACCTCCGAAAGCTTGCGGGCTTCCATCGAAAAACCGGTGGTGAACATTTCGGGAAGGAGGATCACGTCGGTCTGCTCGCCGATACGCCATATTTTTTCCTCAAACATGGCCAGGTTGGCATCAACGTCCTCCCAGTGGAGATCGGACTGAATTAACGTGATTTTGAGGTCCTGCATAGCGCCCTGAAATGGACCCGCAAAGAAAGTAATGAATCGGGAAAAGTCTAGAGGTTTTTTAAAATCCTCCCTGCTTTTTCGAGAGTCTCCTCGCGTTTCGCGAAACAGAACCTTAACAATTGCTGGTTCGTGTTGTCCTTATAAAAGACGCACACAGGAATGGAGGCAACCTTGTGCTCTTTTGTCATCCACTCTGCCATTTCCACTTCGGGCTTTTTGCTGATGTTCCTGTAGGAAAGCAACTGGAAATAACTTCCGTAACACGGCAATGCCTCGAACGACGAGCCTTTGATCTGGTCGAGAAAGAAGTCCCTTTTCTGCTGGTAGAACTTACCCAGGTTCAGGTAATTTTCCGGGTTCAGCAGGTAGGTGCCGATGGCGAGCTGGACCGGCGTATTGACAGCAAACGTGATGAACTGGTGAGTCTTGCGGATCTCGTCGGTAAGATGACCGGGCGCTACGGTGTAACCCACTTTCCAGCCAGTTGCATGAAAGGTCTTGCCAAACGAAAAAGCAGCGACGCTTCGTTTCGATAGCTCGGGATATTTCAGAACACTCTCGTGTTTCTTGTCTTCAAAGATCAGTCGCTCGTACACTTCATCGCTGATGACGATGATGTCGTTCTCCACTGCGATCGCTTCCAGGATCTTCATGTCCTCGGTCGACATCACGGAGCCTGTCGGATTGTGCGGAGTATTGATCATGATCGCCTTCGTGCGTGCATTTACTTTCGATCTTACCTCATCCCATGGAACATAAAATGAAGGAGCTTTCAGGTTGATATGTACCGGCACGCCCCCATTGAGGCGGATCGAAGGATCGTATGAATCGTAAGCCGGGTCCAGGATTATCACTTCGTCACCAGGACGAACGAAGGCTGTGATAGCCGAATACAATGCTTCGGTTCCTCCCGCGGTGATAATGATATCGGTATCGGGGTCGGTAGGACGACCGTACGTTTCTTTGACAACCTTCGCGATGGATTGTTTCAGCGCGGGAGCTCCCGGCATGGGCGCGTACTGGTTGTGGCCCTGCCGCATATTCTGGTAAATGAGCTCGATCAGTTCTTCTGAAACCGGAAAGTCGGGGAACCCCTGCGAGAGATTGATGGCGCCATAGTCCAGAGCCATCTTCGACATAACAGTGAAGATGGAGGTTCCTACTTCGGGAAGTCTGGACTGTATCATTTGTTCAGGGTACAGGGTACAGGGTACAGGGTACAGGGTACAGGGTACAGGGTACAGGGTACAGGGAGGCTGGCGCAAGCAGTACACTGTACTCTGTACCCTGTACATTTTACTTTCTCTGGGGTGCGAGTATCCTATACTCCGTATCCACTTCCCCCTTACTGATATCATTAAGCTTACCCTTCAGCATCTTTTTTTTCAATGGCGACAAGTAATCGATGAACAGCTTGCCTTCGATGTGATCGTATTCATGCTGGATGATCCTCGCTTTCACGCCATCGTAGGCTTCTTCTTTCTGGTTCCAGTCCTCGTCGTAGTAACGAATAACTACACTTTCGGGACGCAGCACTTTTTCGCGTATGTTGGGAATACTGAGGCACCCTTCTTCGAAAGGCCACGGCTCTCCTTCGGACTTGACAATAACCGGATTGATGAATGCCTTTTTGAAACCCGTCATATCCTCCTCTTCATCGGTGAGCGAAGTTCCATCCACGACAAAAAGGCGCATACCTTTTCCTATCTGCGGAGCGGCCAGCCCGATGCCATTGGCGGCATACATGGTCTCATACATGTCATTAATGAAAGGCTTGATGTCGCTGCCTTTTTCAACTTCTGTCGCCTTTTTTCTCAGGATCGGATCGCCGTAAACGACTATGGGATAGACCATTTCTATAAATAATGTGCAAAGGTACTATTTCTTAGAAACAAGAAAATCCTGCAAAATGATCGTTGCCGATATTTTGTCGGCATTCCCCTTCACGCGCCGGTCTTTTTTCTTCATCCCGCTGGCGATCATGCTCTGGTGGGCAATGGCGGTGGTGAAGCGTTCGTCCAGGAAGTGTACCGGCTTGCCGGGAAAGGCTTTTTCGATCTGGCTGGCGACCGACCGGACCAGGGAGGTCATTTCGTTCTCCTCGTTCTTCAGGTTCTTCGGCAGGCCGATGACGACAGCGTCGACCTGTTCTTTTCCGAAGTATGATTTCAGGTAGTTCAACAGGCTGGGGCTCTCGATGACGTCGAGCGCTGTAGCGATTATCCGGAGTGGGTCTGTGACGGCGAGGCCTGTGCGTTTTTTGCCGTAGTCAATGGCGATGATCCTACCCACAAGAAGATTTACGATTTACGATGTACGATTTACGATGTACGATTTTGCGGCTCTTAGTTCTGACGTGTCTTATCGATGAACGTCTGCTTTACTTTATTCTCCAAAGCCATCGCCTTAGGGAAAAGTATTTCGTTCTCGATGCGTGCGTGTGTCTGTAAGTTCTTTTCGAACGTCACGAGCTCCGAATACATCACCTTCACATGCAACGGTGAGTCGGGAAACAGCTGGTAGTCGTTTGTGATCTTACGGATGCCGGTCATCTCATCATCGTGCGCTTCGTGGTCCATGGCAAAACGCTGGAGCGAATGTCTCTCTATCATATAATAGAGCTTTGCCGGGTTGTAATGACCGGCGGAAGCACGTTCGAGCACTCTGATATACTTGAACAGCGTGTCTTCTTCTTTATAAATATGATGGATAAAATCTTCGATGAACAAAGGGAAGAGGATCTTCAGGTCGCGCGCGATGGCATCATACCGTTTGTCTTCCGGCTTAAAGCCTTCGACCAGCCTGCCGATGAAGGGAAGCTTGTGTTTTACAAACAGGAAGTGTGCATGTTTCAGGTATTCGATGACCAGGTCGATCGGGTAGGAGATCAGCGGGAGGTCTGCCTCCCGGAAGTTTTCCCCCGGTGACTCGATTTCTTTCAGGACTTGCTCGATCTTGAGGCCTTTTTCCTGGCACACCTGTTCGAGGGTGTGTTCGGAGTATTCGTAAAACTTGATGCCGAAGTAAAAAAGTACGTGCGCGCGCACGTTGTCCTGGTCTACGAGCTCCCCAATTCGTTTATTTCTCAGCGCCAGCCTGTCCATAATCAGTAAATATACTACTTTAACGGGGGGAACTAATCTCCTCAGAGTCCGTTTATTTATAACCACGAATTGACTCCGTAGCGTATCATGAGCGAAGAAAATAATAACACAAAAAACCAGATCCGCCTCCCTCTCATCCTTTGTATTGGCCTCGCCGGCGGCGTGTTGATTGGCTCCAGCCTCAACGTCAAAACCGGCCCTAAAGAGATCGGCGACGAAATACAGAAGTTCAGGGAAGTGCTCTCACTCGTACAAAACGAATACGTCGATGAAGCAAAAACCGACGAACTGGTGGAGGAAGCGATAGAGCACCTGCTCACCAAGCTCGACCCTCACTCCTCGTATATCCCGGCAAGCGACCGCGAAGCCGCCAGCGAAGACCTCCGCGGCAACTTCGAAGGCATCGGCATCGAGTTCAATATTTTCCACGATACACTCGTGGTCGTGTCGCCACTCAGCGGCGGCCCGTCCGAAGCCGTCGGACTTCGCTCCGGCGATAAGATCGTGAAAGTGGACGATAAGCTCATCGCCGGCATCGGCATCAACAACTCAGACGTCTACAAATACCTCAAAGGCCCTAAAGGCTCCGAAGTCGCTCTCCAGATCGTTCGAAACGGTGCCCACGAACCAATGACTTTCAAAGTCGTGCGCGACAAGATCCCACAGTATTCCGTGGAAGCAGCCTACATGATCGATAAGGAGATCGGCTACATCAAGGTCCGCATCTTCAATGCCACCACGTACGAAGAGTTCAAAGCAGCGCTGTCGAAGCTGAAAGAACAAGGCATGCAAAAGCTTGTCCTCGACCTGCAAGGCAACCCCGGCGGTTATCTCAATCAGGCCATCGACCTGTCGGACGAATTCCTGAAGGCAGGCGAAAAGATCGTGTTCACAAAAGGAAAAGATAAACGCTACGACACGGAAGCCGTCACTACCGAAAAGGGCGACTTCGAAGAAGGTGACCTCATCGTCCTGGTGAACGAAGGAAGCGCCTCGGCATCCGAGATCGTTTCCGGTGCACTGCAAGACAACGACCGTGCACTCATCGTCGGCCGTCGTTCATTCGGCAAGGGATTGGTTCAAACTCCATTCGACCTCAACGATGGATCGGAGCTGAGACTCACCATTTCCCGGTACTATACGCCCAGCGGAAGGTCGATCCAGAAACCATACAACAGCGACGAAGAATATAACCGCGAAGTATACGACCGCTACAAACACGGCGAGTTCTTCCACGCCGACAGCATCAAGTTCAACGACTCATTGAAATACCAGACCGTAGGTGGCCGCACGGTCTATGGCGGTGGTGGTATCATGCCCGACTATTTTGTTCCGCTCGACACCACTCAGAACAGTGTCTATTTCAACAAACTGTTCAACGTAAATGCTCCGCGTGAACTCGCGTTCAAATACGCCCAAAAGAATAAAGAGCGCCTTGAAAAAATGGGCTTCGAAAAATATCGCGACGATTTCAAGGTCGACGACGGGCTTCTGAACGAGCTTGTGGAACTCGGCAAACGCGGTAACGTCGCCTCAATGCCGCGGGACCTCCAGGCACACAAGGCCGTGATCTCGAATTACCTTAAAGCCGAGATCGCCCGCAGGGTGTGGGGCAACGAAGGCTATTACCCCATCCTCAACGAGAACAACGAGATACTTCAACAGGCCATCAAGATGTTCGACCGGGTACCCGAGCTGAACAGGCAAAAGATGTAGCCTACTTGTGAACTATTAAAACTGTAATTTTACGGAAACGTTTTCCGTATGTATTACCACAGGCTCGGACAGATACCTCCCAAACGTCACACACAGTTCAGACAACCTGATGGAAGTCTGTACAAAGAAGAGCTCGTAAGCTCCGAAGGATTCTCCGGTATCTATTCAAACCTGTATCACGTCTACGCACCCACCAGGATCAAGGGTATCGACAAACAGGAACCCTACGGTGCGAAGATCATCGAAGACTATTCCCTTCGTCAGACACACCTCAATACTTCAAAGGTCGGCACCACAGGCGACGACTACCTGTCTGCCCGCAAGGTCCTTTTGAAGAATAATGATTGTTCGATCTCCATCTGCTCACCCACAAAGAGAAAGATGGATTACTTCTACAAGAATGCCGAAGGTGATGAAGCTCTTTTCGTCCACGACGGTGAAGGCGTGCTCATCTCACAGTTTGGAAAGCTGCCGATCCATAAAGGTGACTACGTCATCATTCCACGCACAGTTATTTATAAGCTCGAATTCGAGGAAGGTCCGCTGCGATTGTTGATCGTCGAATCTGCTTCCCCGATAGAAACCGTGAAGCGATATCGCAACCAGCTGGGTCAGCTGCTCGAACATTCTCCATACTGCGAACGCGATATTCGTCCGCCAAGCGAACTGATCACGGAACACGCAAAAGGTGAATATCTCATGAAGATCAAGAAGCAGGGATACCTGCATCACTATGTATACGATCATAGTCCGTTAGATCTGATCGGCTGGGATGGTTTCCTTTGGCCGTATGCTTTCTCGATCCACGAGTTCGAGCCGATCACTGGCCGCATCCATCAGCCGCCGCCGGTGCACCAGACGTTCCAGGGCAGGAATTTCGTGATCTGTTCATTTGTTCCCCGGCTTTTCGATTACCATCCGCTTTCGATACCGGCGCCATACAATCACAGCAACATCGACAGCGATGAGGTTCTCTATTACGCCGAAGGTAATTTCATGAGCCGGCGAGGGATCGAGCGGGGATCGTTCACGCTGCATCCGGGAGGCTTGCCACACGGGCCGCACCCCGGAACGGTGGAGAAGAGCATCGGCGCGAAAGAGACCCATGAGCTCGCGGTAATGATCGATACTTTCAGACCTCTTTATCTCACCACAGATTCATTGGAGTTCCTTGATAAGAACTACCCGATGAGCTGGACGGATAATGACCCGAAGAGTGGCTTCAATGAGGTGAATACGCCCTGAATCCCGTGGATCCTTTGAGGTCTGAATGGAGATCGTTGTTCGTTGTTTGTTGTTCGACGCTAAGCTGAGCTCATTCGCGTGCTACGAACAACGATGATAGAATACAGTATGCCGGCGCTGATATCAAGGATCACGGCCAGGGTATCCACCGCGAAAAGAACAGTCGTCGTGAAAAGAGCAGTCATCGCGTCCAAGCAATCATAGCAGCAGTCGTCGCGAAAAGTGCAGTCATCGCGGCCCGTCATCAAAGCGCAACGTCATCTCAATGCTTGCCGCGACCCCGTTGCGCCCTGCGCCTTATCCAGGTCCTTCAAATACTCCACAAGATCAACCAGCTCCGCTTCCGTCATCAGCTTCTGAAGGTCGGCCGGCATCAATGAATTCGGCAACTTCGTGCGACTCGCAACATTCCCCGGACTCAATGATTGAGATGTATTCATATACTGTAAGTCAATCTTATCACCCGTCTCCGATACAATTCGTCCGACAGCACTCGTTCCGTCATTCAGCTTGAACAGAACCCCCTCGTATCCGAAACTTATTCCCTGGTCAGGGTAGAGTATCGCCGTGTACAAGCCTTCGGGCGACAGCTTCGCGCCGATCTCGCTGAGGTCCGGACCGAAGTTGGTTCCCTTCCCGTTCACCACGTGACATTGAGCACAGGTGTTGGTGAAAACGATCTGGCCTTTCGAAACATCGCCTTTGTTTTTGACGAGTGTCGATACCGGAGGCAGCGGTTTGCCGTCTCTGTTGCCGGGTAACGTCAGGTAGTTAGAAGCCTCTTCGCGCAAGTTTGCCCGCCACACGGTTTGGAACATTCCCGCTGCGGCGGTCTGCAGCTCTGCCGGGATCTTTTTTTCTTTTGCGAGAACGAGCATCCTGTCTTCCGCCTCCCAAGGACCTCCGAAAGCACGTACTGCCCTCTTTCGCAATTCGATATCGCGCGTGGTATCCATCATCACACCTTCCATCAGCTTGATCGCTCTGCGATCGCCCATCGCCGCTGCATCGATCACTCCGGTGAGTGCCACCGCATTTTCTTTGTTATCCCCGTGAAGCGTTGCTTCCATCAAGTCCGCGCGGTCAAATGTAAACAGTGTTCTCACTGCTTCACGCCCCTGCAGGCTGTCGGGATATTTCAAGGCGAGTGAGAGAAGATCATTCGCACGGTCCTTCAGCTTGAAAGTAGTGATCAGTTCTACGAACTCGATCTTGTCCTTGTATTCGTTCAGGGTTTTCTGCAAAGCGGTATTGATCGCCGGAGTCATCTTCAGCTTCGAAGCATCCATGTGCTTGAGCGCATACAACACTTTTGCACCTTTCATCTGAATAGCAAGCTGAGACAAGACTTGTTGTTTAGAAGGGTCTTTTTGAAAATCGAATGCACGATAATATCTCAGCATGGTTGAATCGTCCGAGGCCCTAATGAGCTCTGCCAATAAAGGGATAGCAAACTTGCTCCGGCTTCGCCACACGATGTCGCGACCGGCAGAGGTGTTCCACTCAACGCCAGCGGCTTTCTTCCAGTTGTTAAAGTACGCATCCCAGTTTCCTTCAGCCGCAATGCCAAGGGCTTCAAGATACCAGCGGTCTTTCCCGTCGTATTGCATGGCGAGCTTTGTCCACGTCGCAGGGTCATTTATGTGTGAACCTCTCAACGCAATCAATACTTCTCTCCGAACCTGTGATGATGGATCATTCACCAACTGCTTCGCAATACCCGCCACGTCTTTTTGCAGCAGTCTCGCTCCGCGAATGCCCATGATCCTGAAATTGGCGTCGGTACTCGCGATTGCTTCCTTCAGATAGGCGTCGCCGTTCGGCAACCGGATCAGCAACCAAAACGCCATCGCGCCCTGGCGGGGATTTTCACCTGTCCATAATTTCTTCAATGCCTCTTCTGCCGAAGCACCCATTTTTTCTATCGCCTTATATCCCAGGTATCTCGTCGCCGGGTTAGGACTTATCAGCGCGGCTATCGCGCCGTCTGTAGTAGAAACATCTGCCTGTTTAACAGAATACTCAGACTTCTTTTTAGATACACGATAGATCCTTCCACGATCAAGATCACCAACCTGGTGTCCACCGACACCCGGATCGTACCAGTCCGCCACGAACAATGACCCGTCGGGAGCAATGGTCACATCCGCAGGACGAAACCACTGGTCCTTCTGCCCTTCGAGGATGTTGACAATCGTCGCTTTGTAACCTGCTCCGTCGTTCTCTACGGGATAAGCCCTTACCACATTGTGGCCCGGTTCTGCATGTATCATCTGGCCATAGAATACTTCCGGCAGCATGGTGCCCTCGTACATCGTAATACCTGTTGGCGATCCCGAACCGGTTTGCAGAACGTTGGGCACAACGCCCGGGTCGTTCAAATGCCAGTGCCGTGAGGGGATCTCTTTCTCCATGTTCGTCCTCCGCGCCGGCCACGATGCGCCGGTTATTTCATCCTTGTAGCCAAAGTTGCCAAACGGCATCACGTAATTAATACGCACCGACTTATTGCCATCATCGTCATTGTCCGATTGCCATACCGTGCCGTAAGGGTCGAGCGTGAGCTCGTAGTTGTTGCGGAAGTTGTGACCGAGCACTTCTACGTTGCTGCCGTCTTCATTCGCGCGCAGCGCCAGGCCATCGCGAAGGGGACGACCATTGGTGACCACGGTGCGTCCGTGTATGTCCACCACCGTATCGCCTTTCGCATCGAACATGATCTTGCCTTCATTGCCCATGTTAAAGTATAGCCGTCCATCGTGCCCGAAGCTGAATGCGTGAACAGCGTGGTCGAGATCCAGACCGCCGATGCCCTGGAACATGACTTCCTTACTATCGGGTTTATCGTCTCCATCGTTGTCCGTGAAAACGAAAATATTGGGGCTACATGAAACGATGACTTTATTCCCAAGCACACAGATACCTAGCGCAGCGTTGACGTCGGTTCCCTGGTAGAAGACCGTACTCTTATCGGCCTTACCGTCCCCATCGGTGTCTTCGAGGATCATGATGCGATCGCCTTCGGGCTTCATCGGGTTCTGTGGATTCCATTGATGGCGATAATTGTATGCCTCCGTTATCCATACCCGTCCGCGCGAATCGATGTCCATGTTGGTCGGGTTGCTGAACATCGGCTCCGACGCGAAGAGGCCCACCTCGAGGCCTTCGTAGACCTTTAGATCGGCGAGAGAAGTCTCAGGCGAATGTTCGTCAGGTTCTTTTTTGGCGCACGAAAAAAGCGCGATGGCAAGCAGGAGGGCGGTGATTCTCATAAGAGTAAAAATAACTTTAAAAAATCGCCGTATGAAATGGACCGATCGGTCTGTTTTTCCGTATAATTGCCCATCTATGCTCACAAAAGCCGACCGCACGCGTCAATTCATCATCGAGCAGGCTGCGCCGATCTTTAACCGGAAAGGCTTCGCAGGCACTTCGATGAGCGATATACTCGAGGCCACCGGCCTGGCAAAAGGCGGGCTGTACGGCAATTTCGAAAGCAAGGAAGAGATAGCGCGGGAGGCCTTCCAATACATGTTCGAGAAGGCCTACAACGAGGTCGTGGAAGCTGTTGTCAAAAAAAATAGCCCTATCGAGAAACTGATCGCAGTCTGCGATTATCATAAAGACTACACGAGGAAAGGCCCTGTCGAAGGCGGATGTCCCATTCTCAACTTCAGCATCGAGGTTGACGACACCATGCCGAGGTTAAAGAAAGATGTCAGATCGGCAGTCGAGCGGATGCTAAATGACCTGTACAGGATCATCGAGAAGGGAAAGAGGCTGGGAGAGATCAGGAAGGAGATCAACAGTGAGCGATACGCAGAGGTCATCTATGCGCAGATCGAAGGCGCGATTTTTTTGGCGAAGGCGATGGACGACCACAAGAAGTTAAATCAGTCGATGGAGTTTTTAAAAGAAATGATCTTGAAAGACATGAAAATAAATACATCTCTCACGGATCGCACAGATAACACGGATCAGAAAAAGCAATCCGTGCGATCCGCGTGATCCGTGAGAGATTTAAAATTATGGAAACATTGACACCACCTCTTATCAAATGGCCGGAGACAAACATGCCGATCCGGTTTTCAGATTGTGACCTCTATGGTCACCTCAGCAACATCTGGTATCTCAAGTATTTCCTCGACGCCAGGGAAGACCATCTTGCCAACTCGTACGGCCTGTCCCTCGGCGCTTTTGCGAAGCAGGGCATCGGCTGGGTCGTGAGCACCAACCAGATCTCCTATTTCCGTCCCGCGAAAGTGAACGAGCAGGTTGTGATTCGTTCGGCGGTCGTCGATTTTTCGCCGACCCATGTACTGGTGGAGATCCAAATGCTCGACGAAAAACGAACACACATCAAATCGGCATTGTGGTCGAAGTTCGTTCACGTAAACCTGAAAGACGGCAGGAAAACGGAACACGGTCGCAACATGATGGAATTGTTTGAAAAAATAAAGCTCGAAGACATAACCACGGATTACAATACCCGTATGCAGGAGCTGAAAGTCTCTAATCTCATTTCCTGATGGATATATACAAAGCGCCACTCAACATCCGCTGGGCCGATATCGACGCCAACCGCCACCTCCGGCATTCGGTGTATTATGATTTCGCTGCAGCCATGCGTATGAACATACTGAATGGCAAAGGACTCACTACAGAAAAATTGATCGAGTATCATATCGGTCCGATCCTGTTTCGCGAAGAGGCTATTTTCAAAAGAGAAGTGAAGCTGGAAGACAAGGTCGAGATCGACGTTCAGATCTCTAAATGCATGACCGACTATAGTCGCTGGTCCCTTCGCCACAGCATCACCAGGCCCGATGGCACGGTGTGCACGATCATCACTGTAGACGGCGCATGGATGGACCTGGAAAAAAGAAAGCTTACAATACCGAATGAGTTTGTACAGTCGATCTTCGCTGACTTTCCGAAGTCACCCGACTTCGAATGGCTGACACCAAAGGTTAAGGCATGAAGCGATTATTCGATCTAAGCCACACCATCGAGCACGGCATGATCACCTACAAGGGCCTCCCGGCTCCGGTGATCTGCGATTATCTCTCCCGGGAAAACTCGAAAGCATTCTACGAAGAAGGCACGTCGTTCCAGATCGGTAAGATCGAGATGGTGGCGAATACCGGGACTTATGTCGATGTTCCTTTTCATCGTTACGAAAACGGCAAGGACCTGAGCGACGTAGCGCTCGAGCGTTTTGCAAATATCCCCGCACTGGTGGTAAGGGTCGATACGATGCAGATCGGGTCGGAAGCTTTTGAGAAACATGACGTGAAGGGGAAAGCTGTCCTGGTTCATACAGGGTGGGCGAAATTCTGGCGAACAGATCGGTACTTCGAAAATCACCCGTTCCTCACTGCGGCCGCCGCCGAATACTTAAAACAGAAAGGCGCCAGACTGGTCGGTATCGACTCGCACAACATCGACGACACGAGAACGAAGTCACGGCCGGCCCACTCTATACTTCTCGCCAGCGAGATACTGATCGTGGAACACCTTTGCAACCTCGAAAATCTTCCTGATACGGAATTTCTATTCAGCGCCGTCCCCCCAAAGTTTAAGGGAGTCGGAACCTTTCCGGTGCGGGCCTGGGCTGCCGAGCTTTAGATCTGCCTGCTGTGCTTTTACCCATGCCTCGATAACGGTAGGATAAAAGTTGTATTCAAGCTTGTGGACTTTCTGGGCGATGTCCGCCGCGGTATCCCCCGCTTCTATCTCTACTATCTTCTGCGCGAGTATCTCACCATCGTCGTACTGGTCATTGACCAAATGAATTGTGATCCCGGTTTGCAGATCGCCGCTGGCCTTCACGGCTTCGTGTACATTCATACCGTACATGCCCTTGCCTCCATATTTCGGTAGAAGGGCGGGATGAATGTTCACAATGTTTCGCGGGAATGCTTTCAAAAGATTTTCGGGGATCAGCCAGAGAAATCCAGCCAGGACAACATGCGTGATCTTTTTTTCTTTCAGCCAGTTGACCACCTCGTCCGTTTGTCTGAACTGTTTCCGGTCGAAGACCTTCGACTCAACTTTGTGAATACTGGCGCGTTCGAGGGCATAAGCGTCAGGAGAGTTCGATAGCAGCAGAGAAACCTCGATGGCCGGATGGTCCTTGAAGAACTTCATGATCTCTTCGGCATTCGTTCCGCTTCCGGAAGCAAAAATCGCGAGCCTGTACGTCTTCGACATATCAGATGAGGGCCATACTAAACACTCCGAACAACATGATCACTTTGCATAAAACGCTAAGCCTGTAAAAGTCTTTCTTGGTGTCTGCCCGGACCAGGCTGACCACCAGCCAGGCAATCGGTGCGAAAAGGAACACGGCAAAATAGGTCATCGGTAATTGTTCCACCAACGAGTCGATGATGAACACGCTGGCAACGAAAGTTATCGTAAGAAGATAAATGGCATTCTTGGTTTTTCTCAAGCCCCAGACAATCGGCAAAGTTTTGCACCCAAACGTATTGTCACCCTTCAAGTCCTCCATGTCTTTAATGATCTCGCGAACCAGCGTCACGATGAAAGCGAACGTGGCATAGATCAGGATGTTGGTTTTACCCGCAAAGGGATACAGGAGCCACGGTATCGCGATTGCCCCTCCCGTGAGGAATGCGATCAGGAAATTGCCCACGAACGGGAGACGCTTAAGCTGATTGGAATACCACCACAGCATGAACACGCTGAAGAAGTTAATAGCCCCGATCTTCCAGTTGACGATAAGTCCCGCAAAGATGCCGGCAACACTCAGTACCACATGAAGAAGTATCGCGTACCTCCGTGATACTCCACGACCCACAACCACACGTTCCGGTTTATTGATGAGATCGATCTTGACGTCGTAGTAGTCGTTGATGATATATCCGCCGGCGGCGATCATCATCGTCGAGGCCGATAGCGCAAAAAGGTGCCAGTCATAGATCAGCTTTTCGTCGACCAGGAAGGCGACGGTGAAGTACTGGGCAATAGCAATAATGAGCAGGTTCCAGAACCTTGCAATCCTGAGGAGGGGTTCGAGCCGGGGAAGTGCTAGTGCCATGTCTCGTAAATTTACGGAGGCGCGGCGGATTCGGTTATTTTATTTCGAGACGGAGCGGCTCTTTTACTTTACTTCGAGGCGGAAGCCGATCCCGTGGTAGTTCACAATCTGAACATTAGGGTCTTCCCTGAGGTATTTCCTTAGTTTGGAAATAAAAACGTCCATACTGCGGCCCAGGAAGTAATCGTCGTCGCCCCAGACGGCTTTCAGGATCTCTTCGCGTTTCAGGACGCGGTCGCGGTTCTTGCAGAGCAGACCGAGCACGTCGGACTCCTTTTGGGTGAGCGTACGGGCGGCGCCGGGCCTTGAGAGGGTTAGATTGCTGCTGTCGAACTCGAAGTGCTGACCCAGCTTGAAGACGGTGTCTACGTTTTCCCTTCCGGTGGAACGGCGCAGGAACACTTCGATACGCATTTGAAGCTCTTCGACGCTGAAGGGCTTGGTGATGTAGTCGTCGCCGCCGGCGGCGAAGCCCTCGGTCTTGTCTTCGAGCATCGACTTGGCGGTAACGAAGAGGATCGGAACCTGCTGATTTTTCTTGCGGATATTACGGGCAACGGTAAATCCGTCTTTGCGCGGCATCATCACATCAAGGATGCAAAGGTCGAAGACGCTCTGGTGAAATGTGGACTCACCGCTTTCGCCATCATTGCACAGCGTAACGTGATAGCCCTTCATTTCAAGATTGTCCTTGATTACAAAGCCAAGACTAGGGTCGTCCTCTACCAATAGGATTTTCGTATTCATGCAACAGGAAGGATCAAAGTGAATGTACTGCCTTTACCCAATTCGCTGGAGAGGTTTATTTTACCCCTATGTGATTCGATAACGAGCTTAACATAGTTGAGACCGATACCGAAACCTTTTACATCGTGAATGTTCCCGGTCGGAACACGATAGAATTTCTGAAATATTTTTCTGTGATTTTCCGGGCTGATTCCGATACCATTGTCTTTAACGGTGATATGCAGGGAATCGTTCTGCTTCGTAGTGCTGATGACAATGCGGGGGATGTCCTTGCAATACTTAAGAGCATTGTCGAGCAGGTTAAAGAACACGTTGGTAAGGTGAAGCTTGTCTGCCTGCATTTTTGAATGAGTCGACCCGAGGTTAAGCTCGATGTTGTCTGCCTGTGTGGCCTTTCCTATCGAAATGTTTTTGACAGCTTCGCGAATGATCTCGTGGACATCGAGTACCTCTTTTTTGAGACCGATCTCCTCTTTATCGAGACGGGCCATCTGCAACACACGCTCAACCTGCTGCTTCAGCCGGTTATTCTCGTTCTGAATGATCGTGGTGTAGGTGAGTAATCTTTCAGGTGTATTGACGATCGAAGGATCCTTGAGCACTTCTGCCGATATCGCTATTGTCGAGATCGGGGTCTTGAACTCATGGGTCATGTTATTGATGAAATCGCGCTGTATCTCCGAAAGTCTTCTTTGTTTCAGGATAACGAACAGCGTATAGACAAAGAAGAATATCACAACAAGATTCACCGCCGACGAGAATAACCAGATGCCCATCTGGCTGATGAGATTCACTTCGAGGCGGGGAAATTGTACTCCGAAATAATATCCGTCCGCAGGTCCGGCTTCCCAGTGGGGGAGAGCGGCCTGGTTGACAAGCCGCTTGTTGCCCGGAGCAGGAGCGGCTTCTTTAGCCGCCATACATTTATAAATGCAGTCGTAAACACCGTATTCGAAATCGGCCTTGATGTTCCTTTTCTCAAACTCGGTGGAAATCAAAAATTCCAGCAGGTTTACATCGATCGGACCGTTAATGGTCACTACATAATAATTAGTGGAGATCTGGTTGACGGGATTATTAGCAGGCGACGGTGTGTTGTTGATCTCGAATATCCGGGTGGCAACGTTCCGCAGGGATGCGTTGACATCACGATAGAATTGATTTTCACGGATATCGAATGCCTTACGCACCCAGTAGATCTGGGTAAACGTAATGCCGGCGATGCTCAGGCCCGCCAGAATGATCACGATCCGCAATGTTAGTCTGCTCACGATGTAAAGGTAGTGAGTAAAAATAACGATGCTTTAACGTTTGGGTTGATGCCGGTTGAGGTTTAACAAGTCGTTAACATCATTTATAATGCGCTTAACACAGGGGCGCGGTTTTTGAAGCGAAGTTTGAAGGGTTCAACGGCAGGTATAGATTCTTATAAATTTTGTAATTTTGAGGCTCGCCGGGTTGAACGAATTATTCAACCAACTAAATCTTAACAAAATGAAGAAACTCTTTTTTCTGATGATCGTCCTCGGAGCAGTTGCCGTAAACGGCTTCGCTCAGACCGCCCCGGCGGCTAACGCGGATCTTGCAGTCGCAACGTTCGACGCCCAAAACTTTGATTTCGGAAAGATCAAGCAAAGCGTTCCTGTGACGCACGAATTCAAATTCACAAACACAGGTAAGGTTCCTATGATAATCACCAACGTTCAGGCATCGTGCGGTTGCACTACGCCCGACTGGTCGAAAGAGCCTGTCGCTCCGGGCGGTAAAGGATTCATCAAAGCGACTTATAACGCTGCTGCTGCCGGAGCTTTCAACAAGGCAGTAACGATGACCGCAAATATCCCGAACGGATCTGTTCAGCTGTTTATTAAAGGGGAGGTAACGACTACCCCGGTGAATAATAGATAGGGACGATGGGATGATGTGACGAAGCGCGTTCTTCGGAGCCCGATTCGTCACATCGTCATCTCGTCACATCCTCACCTCGTTTTCTAAAGCTCTCTGATCCAGATATTCCGGTAACTCACCGGATTCCCATGATCCTGCAGCTGTAGCGGACCTTTGTCGTGCGGCTTGTAAACCGGAAGTCCTTTGTATTCTGTCGGGCCCGTCAGCGCCGTGTGACTCTGAATGAGAACACCATTGTGTAGCACGGTGACGTAAGCGGGGATCAACATCCTTCCGCCTGTGCCGAATTTCGGGCCTGTGAAGATCACATCGTAAGTCTGCCATTCGCCGGGTTTGCGGCATGCGTTCACAAGCGGAACAGCTTGTTCTTGTTTGTAGATCGAACCGGCCTGTCCGTTTGAATAAGTTACACTCTCGTAGCTGTCCAGTACCTGCAGCTCATAAAGCCCCTGGAGGAAGATACCGCTGTTGCCGCGGCCCTGCCCATCCCCAACGACCACGGAAGGTGTACGCCATTCGATGTGCATCTGGAAATCGCCGAACGTCTTTTTAGTTTTCACGTCACCGCCTCCTTTGGTAACGGTGAATGCACCGTCCTTTACTTCCCACTTCGGTGCAGAACCGTCGGCAGCAGTCCACTCGTTGAGGTCTTTACCGTTGAACAGGATCGTAGCATCCGAAGGAGCCTCGCCTGGATTGGTACCGGGAGTGATCTTCGCCGGCTTGAGATCCCACACCTCGGTCACTTTAGGATCGAGCTGCTCGCGTGGAGTATTTTGAGCAAATGATGCTACCGTCAGGAAGCTTAAGAGTAATACAAATATTGATCGCATGGTATTGAGTTTTTATGTACGATTTACGATGTACAATGTAGACTTAGGCTGAACGAGTTCCAATTTTTTGACGGACAACATAAGCCGCCTGCCACAAATCACACATTTCTATTCACTTCTATTAATAATATCCTGGCTAATGAGCTCGTACATTTTGGCGAGGGCTTTCTCCTTTTTCAAAAACTTCAAATGCTCGTCCAGGATCTCCAGGTCGCCCCGGACAGCCGGGCCCGTTTGTGAGTATTCCGGTCCCACCGCCAGCGCTTTATTAATGGTTTCCAGCACCAGGGGTTTCAGCCAATCGAAATTCAACCCCTTCTCATCCATCAGCAGTTTGGAGATGCGAAGCATGTGATTGGGAAAGTTGGAAGCGAAGACCGCGGCCACATGGAGGCCTTTCCGTTCTTCGGAAGAGATCTTCTTGAATTTGGTCGTCAGCTTTTTCGCGATCGACGTGAGTTGCTTTTCCGCGTCGCTATCGCTGGCTTCGATGAATACCGGAACGTTCTTGAAATCCACGGGCCTTGCTTTGGTGAAGGTCTGAAGCGGATAGAACACACCGGTGTGCGGGGCGGCAGCGAACTGAAGTATTTCCAACGGCTGACTTCCCGAAGTGTGAACGAGAATGGCATCTTCGGGAAGAATGATGTCTTTGGCCACGTCTGCGATCGCCTCGTCCGAAATTGCAACGAAAAAGACCTTCGAAGGGCTGTCGGAAAAGTCGAGAGAGGTTTTTACTTCGGCCTGGTAAAGTCGTTCGGTCAGCGCGGCGGCGTTCTTGGAACGTGCACTGAAAACTTCTTTTACAACGAAGCCGAGATTGTCGAGGGCGGGAGCGAGATGCCACGCCAGGTTGCCGGAACCGATGAAGCTAACGGTTGGCATGCCGGGGCCGGTCAGACGCTGGAGATCTTTGTGCCTACCAACTCTGCAAGTTTTTCGACGACGGTATCGATCTCTGCAGCTTTGTTGTACTTACTGAAAGAGAAGCGAATTGCTCCGCGCTTCGATCCGGGATACAATGCTCCCAGCACATGCGACCCCGTAGTTGCGCCGCTCGAACAGGCACTTCCGCCCGAAGCGGAGATGCCTTGCAGATCAAGGTTGAACAGGATCATGTCGTTTTCTTCTGACTCCGGCAGACTTACATTCAAGACCGTGTACAAACTCTTTTGCATGTTGGACGAATCGCCGTGGAATGAAACACCGGGGATCTCTGCCTTCAGCTTTTCGATCATGCGTGCCTTGAGCCCACCGATGTATTTCGCATGCTCATCCATCTCGCGATAAGCGATCTCGAGCGCTTTCACCAGTCCAATGATACCATATACATTCTCGGTACCGCCACGCATGTTGCGCTCTTGCGCGCCACCGTGAACGAACGGATTGATCTTTCTGTCCTTCCGGATGTACATGAATCCGACACCTTTCGGTCCGTGGAACTTGTGAGCGCCGGCCGTCATTCCGCAAACATGAAGCTCTTTCATGTTGTGGCGGTAATGTCCGACTGTCTGTACGGTATCTGAATGGAAGAACGCTTTTGCCTCTTTGCAAAGATCGCCCACCGTTTTCAGGTCGAGGAGGTTGCCAAGCTCGTTGTTGGCGTGCATGAGCGACACCAAAGCTGCGGGGTATTGAGCCAACAGTTCCTTAAGATGATCGATATCGACGTGTCCGTTTTGATCGAGCTGCACGTTGTGCGACTGGATCACGCCGGCCTTTTCAAGGGTTTCAATGGTATGGAGGACAGCGTGATGTTCGATAGGCGATGAGATCACGTGTTTGATCCCATAGGTATGAACAGCGCTTATGATGAGAGTATTGTCGGCTTCCGTTCCACCCGATGTAAAGATGATCTCGCCAGGTGTACAGTTAAGAAGCTCCGCCACTTTCTTGCGCGACGATTCGATAGCAGCCCTCACCTTGCGCCCATGTGCGTGCGTCGAGGAAGGGTTTCCGAAGTCCTCCATCAAGAAGGGCTTCATGGCCTCGAATACCTCTGGGTCGAGGGGCGTAGTTGCTGCGTTGTCGAGGTAAATAGACATGATAAAGTATAATCTGACTACAAAACTACAACTTTATTATCTGTTGTATGTCGGAAATGATCTGCGCTGCGAGGCGGCCGGCCGACTGTTCATTTTTAGATTCCGCGTAGATGCGAATGATGGGTTCGGTGTTCGATTTTCGCAGGTGAACCCACTCTTTGGTCTTCTCAAAATCGATCTTCACGCCATCTGCTGTGTTGATTTCCTCCATAGAGTATCTGGACTTCACCTCTTCGAGTACTTTATCGACGTCGATCTGCGGAGTGAGCTCTATCTTGTTTTTGGAAATGAAGTATGCGGGATAGCCGGCTCTCAGTTCCGAAGCTTTCTTTTTTGATTTCGCGAGGTGTGTGAGGAACAACGCGATACCCATCAACGCATCGCGGCCGTAATGGAAATCGGGAACGATAATACCACCGTTTCCTTCGCCGCCGATCACGGCCTTCGTTTCCTTCATTGCGGCAACGACATTCACTTCACCTACGGCTGCGGCTGTGTACCTGCCGCCGGTCTTCTCGGTAATGTCTCTCAGGGCGCGGGTGGAAGAAAGATTGGATACGGTGTTACCCTTGCGTCTCGACAGGACGTAGTCGGCAACGGCGACCAATGTATATTCCTCACCGAATGGTTGTCCGTTTTCCTGCACTATGGCAAGGCGGTCGACATCCGGGTCGACAACGATACCAAGGTCGAGCTTTGATCGCTTTACAACTGAAATGATCTCCCCGATGTTTTCGGGAAGTGGCTCGGGGTTGTGGGCGAACTTGCCGGTCGGCTCGCAATTGATCTCGGTGACCTTTACACCGAGCTCTTTCAGAAGCTGAGGGACGGCAATGCCGCCGGTTGAGTTAACGGCATCGACGGCGATCTTGAACTTTGCTTTCTTGATCGCCTTTACATCCACCAGCCTGTGGCGGAGTATCAGCTCGATGTGACGCCGGATATAGGATGTATTGAACGTATGACGGCCCAGCTTATCGACAGGCGCAAAATCAAAATTCTCTGTGTTGGCAAGTTGAAGCACTTCGGCCCCGTCGGCGGCTGAGATGAACTCGCCTTTTTCGTTCAACAGCTTCAGTGCATTCCAGTGTGCGGGGTTGTGACTTGCCGTGAAGATGATACCGCCACCGGCTTTTTCGATCATCACCGCGAGTTCCACGGTCGGTGTGGTGGATAACCCGACGTCGATGACATCCAATCCAAGTCCTTTGAGTGTGTACGCGGCGAGGGCGCTGACCATTTCGCCCGAGATCCGGGCATCTCTTCCGATGACAACTTTACGTCCTTTCCTTTTTCTGACCCAGGTTCCGAATGCTGCAGCAAACTTCACTACATCGACAGGAGTAAGCGAGGTGCCGGGTGCGCCTCCAATGGTTCCCCTGATCCCGGAAATGGATTTGATAAGTGTCACCTATTTGGTCTTTGCTATGGAGGGCAACTCGATGCCGGCGGTAGCTTTTTCAGGATCTCCACATGCCTCACCTTCACCGATGGTTTTGCCGCAATACCCGCATGTGATCCCCTGCTTTGCGAGATAGGGACTTTGCGTGGCACAGGTGCCTCTGAACTCGCCGTTCTTCAAAAAAATCAGCCGGACTGACATCAGGATGAAGAAGAGAGCGAAAATACCGAGTGACAAAAGAAAGACTGCCATTTGAACTAAATTGCAACAAAGATATTTAAGTAGCCATAAAGTTAACAGCTACCCGGTGCTTTAAGTTCTGCCATGAAGAAGCCATTATCAGCCCCCGATCCCAACAGAAAAGCCAAACTTGAAGCATTTGACCGCCTTCTGACGGTCATGGACGAATTGAGGGAGAATTGTCCATGGGATAAAAAACAGACCTGGGAATCGCTCCGGCATCTTACCATAGAAGAAACATATGAGTTGTCGGATGCCATCATCGAAGGCGATTGGCAAGAAGTAAAGAAGGAGCTG
Source organism: Cyclobacteriaceae bacterium (assembly GCA_035318625.1). Taxonomy (GTDB): domain Bacteria; phylum Bacteroidota; class Bacteroidia; order Cytophagales; family Cyclobacteriaceae; genus ELB16-189. The sequence goes on along the minus strand of DATHEL010000004.1, from coordinate 2,007 downwards.
GGTGATCTGATGCTTCACAATGTTTTTTATGCCCGCATCGCCTCCGAACAACAGAAGTTCGACATGTCGGACGTGCTCAATGCAATCTGCGATAAGCTGATCGTACGACATCCACATGTTTACAGCGATGTTGTTGCCGACGATGAGGAAACGGTGAAGTCGAACTGGGAAAAGATAAAGCTCAAGACCGGAAATACATCCGTGTTGCAGGGCGTACCGAAGTCGTTGCCTGCTCTGGTGAAATCAGTGAGGATACAGGACAAAGCGAGAGGCGTTGGATTTGATTGGGAAAAGAAAGAACAGGTTTGGGAAAAGGTGGAGGAGGAGCTGAAGGAGTTTCAAAGCGAAACAGATAAGGAAAAGAAGATGGAGGAGTTCGGCGACCTCATGTTTTCATTGGTGAACTATGCGAGGTTTCTCGATATCGATCCGGAAGAGGCTTTGGAACGAACGAATAAGAAGTTTATCAAGAGATTTCAGTTCTTAGAAACGGAGTCCGTGAAGGATGGAAAGAAGATGGGAGAGATGACGCTGGCGGAGATGGATGTTTATTGGAATAAAGCGAAGGGGCTTAAATGAGATTATTCGCATACGCGTACTTGATCAACCCCACCAAATTTGAAGCTCGAGGCTGTAAAGTGAACTGTGTCAAAGTGGAAAAATTACCAACTTTGATACAATATGAAAAAGAAAGAAGAGGAATTGAGTGCTGAAGAGCTAAAGAAGAAAGCTTTGAAGCAATTTATGTCAGGAGAATCACTTTACGGCAAGGACGGAGCTTTCGCTCCTATGCTGAAGAGTTTTCTGGAAGCGGCCATTGAAGGAGAGCTCGATGCCCACCTGGATGAGGACGAACGCAAATCAGGCAATCGAAAAAACGGTAAGACCAGCAAGACGCTGCAGACTTCTGAGGGACCTTTGGAGGTAGAGACTTCACGTGATCGTAATTCCACCTTTGAACCAGAGCTGGTTAAAAAGCGAGAGACTATTCTGGCCGATTCATTGGAGAAGAAGATCATCGGCATGTATGGCCTGGGGATGAGCTTTCGTGACATCAGCAATCATCTTAAGGAGATGTATGATGCTGATATCTCTCACACTACACTAAGCAGCATTACAGACCGGGTTATTCCAGAGATCAAGGAGTGGCAAGCTCGTCCATTGGAGTCTGTCTACTGCATCGTTTGGCTTGATGCGATGCATTACAAAGTCAAGGATGAAGGGAAGATTGTATCCCGAGCCGTTTACAACATACTTGGCATTAATATCGAAGGCCGGAAGGATTTGTTGGGTATGTATGTTTCTGAAAGTGAAGGGGCTAACTTCTGGCTTGGTGTGCTGTCGGATCTGAAGACGCGTGGGGTAGAAGATATCCTCATTGCCAGCATCGATGCTCTCAAAGGATTTGCGGAAGCGATTCAGACTATCTTTCCTAAAGCTGAAGTTCAGAGCTGCATCGTGCATCAAATCCGCAATAGCCTGAAGTACGTGGCCAGCAAAGATCAGAAGCCATTCCTGGCTGACCTCAAGGAAGTTTATCGCGCCACCACAAAGGATCTGGCCGAACAACAGCTTGATGCCTTGGACCAGAAATGGGGCAAGAAGTATCCTCTTGTTTTAAATTCCTGGCGTAACAACTGGAGCAAACTGAGCACTTACTTCAAATACGATCCGGCGATTCGAAAGATGATCTACACTACCAACACAATTGAAGGCTTCCATCGTCAGGTCAGGAAGGTCACCAAAACCAAAGGTGCCTTTCCCTCCGACATGGCACTGCTCAAGCTGATCTATTTGGCTTATCGCAACATCCGTAAGAAGTGGACATCACCGTTGCAGAACTGGGGACTGACCGTCTCTCAGTTATCGATTTGGTTCGAGGGTCGACTGAATCTATCTTTATAAAACGATGTTGAAATATGGAAAACACCCGGCTCACCCCAACGCATGTTTCCCACATTACAACATCTCAACAATTATTACTGACACAGTTTATTTTACAGACCC
>DATHEL010000003.1:0-104602 GCA_035318625.1 Cyclobacteriaceae bacterium | reverse complement strand
CGTACCACCGGATTGCGTTAAGCCACCGTTGGCTGTGGCGATGTTGTAGCTCGAAGCGGCTACCGCGGTTGCGCTGGTGGTCAGCGCTACGCTCACTGCATTGTCGCTGCAACGTGTTACCGTTACGTTCGAACCGACAGGCTGAGGATTGATCGTAACTGTTACCGTGAAAGGATCGCCGAAGCAGTTATCAACGCTAACCGGAGTTACGGTGTAGATCACGTTTACCGGTCCGAGACCTGTATTCGACCAAACATCATCGGCTATTTCATTAGCTGCCTTGCCGGAGCCACCACTTGGTGTACCCGATGCCAGTGTGAGTCCATTGGGATTGATTGCAATATTGTATGTCGATGCAGCAACCGAAGCAGGATTGGTCGACAGGGTTATGGTGACAGGGCTGTTAGCACAGATTGTCGTGGTGCTGTTGTTGCCGACGGGTTCGGGATTGACGGTAACGGCGACTGTAAAGTTATCGCCTGCACAGCCGGCTGCGCTGAAGGGGGTGATCGTATAAACAACAGTTGCAGCGCTAAGGCCTGTGTTTCTCCAAACATCGTCTGCAAGTTCGTTGGCCAGCTTGTTCGCACCGGCGCTGTTGGTACCTGCGCTCTGTACAAGACCGCTGGGGTTTACTGCGATGGTATAATTAGCAGCGGCTACAGCCGTCGCACTGGTTGTCATTGTGAGTCCAAGCACTACGTCACTGCAAAGCGTAACGGTGCTGTTGGCGCCGACGGGTTCGGGCCTGACACTGACAGTTATCGTGAAAGGATCGCCTGCACACGACAGTGAAGAGACCGGAGTAATTGTATACACGACATTCACCGGGTTCAAGCCCGTGTTCGTCCACTTGTCATCCAGCAGCTCGTTGGCCAGTTTCCCGTTACCGCCGCTTGGTGTGGTACCACTGAAGGTCAGGCCATTGGGAGTGATCACTATATTATAAGTGGCTGCTGCAACCGATGAAACGTCGGTGCTGATCGTGACATTCACCAGCTCGTCGCTGCATCGGGCTATAGAGGAGCTTACTGCAGAAGGCGCCGGTCTGATTGTGATCGTGACGGTAAATGGATCACCGGCACAGCTCGCACCGCTGAGTGGGGTCACTGTGTAAACAACATTCACAGGGTTCAAGCCGATGTTTGTCCACACATCGTCGACCAGCTCATTGGCAAGCTTGCCGTTGCCCGCGCTGACCGTACCCGCACTTTGAGTAAGTCCGTTCGCGTTGGTTGCAATATTAAATGTGGCAGCCGCGACAGATGTTCCGTTGGTAGTCAGCGGAAAGCTCACCGTCTCATTACTACACTTTATGCCTGATCCATTGGTGCCAACGGGTTCAGGATTGACTGTCACCACAACGGTGAATGGATCGCCAACGCAACCCGCCGCGCTGACAGGACTGACTGTGTATGTAACATTTACGGGAAGCAATCCGATATTGGTCCACTTGTCATCCGCAAGCTCGTTGGCCAGTTTCCCATTACCGGCGCTGGCTGTGGTGCCGTTGAAGGTCAGTCCAAGCGAGGTGATTGAAATATTGTATGTGGCAGCGGCTGCTGAAGCGCCGGTTACGCCGAGAGTTGTAGTAACGAGCTCGTCGCTGCAACGCGTTAATGTTTGAGCGACTCCGATCGGTTCGGGGTTCACCGTGATGGCTATAGTTACGGCCGCACCAGGACAGGCAGCGCCGCTTACCGGCGTGACCACATAATTAACAACGACAGGTGCATTCGTTAGATTAACCAGCAGGTCCGTGATATGCATGGTGCCCGCAGGTCCCATCGCTACGTTACCGGCTGTTGCGCCGCCGGCGCCATCCGGATCAGGCCAACTGAACAAGGTTCCCGCAGGCAGGTTTGCCGGAGCAAGAAGTATTTCCTTGTTAACCTGATCACCGCTGCATATTGATTTTGTCTGACCCGCTACGATAACGGGTTGAGGATTGACAGTGATCGTAAGGTTTTGCGGATTACCGGGGCAATTGTCAGGTCCGGGGCCGACCGGCGTAACGCGATAAATCACCGATGCGGAAAATCCTGAAGTATTGGAAAGTGTTTGATTGATGCCGGCAACACCGGTGGCCAGGTCACCGAGTATAGCGCCGGTGACGGATCCTGTAACGTTGATCACGTCCCAGTTAAAGGTTGTACCTACGATGTTGGCCACTAGCGTATGTTCGACCTGAACAGTTCCGCCGCTGCAAATTGTCCTGTTCGCTATTGAAGTGATGGCCGGCCTGTTCGCCACAGCGACCGCGTATGGATCAGCCGGAGGTGATGTACAACCTGTACCGCTGGAGTGCGTCACAGTTACGTTTCCGCTGAATGTACTCATCTGAACGGTGATGGAACTTGCTGTTACCGGCAACGAAGTGATGGTAGCACCGGCAGGCAGCGTCCAACTATAAGTACCCGCAACCGGGTTTGTAACGCTGAACACAATGCCGTTTGCATTTGAACACACGGAAGTGGGTCCTGCAATAATTGGCTTGGGCGGAGATCCTTCAACAACGATCTTCGTGTTGATCGTTGTTCCAGTACAAAGAGCTGTACCAAGTGTTTCCCTAACAGAGATCGGAACGCCGGTGGGATAAAGTGTACCACCACCCGGGATCGGGTTTTCGAAACGAAGGATGATGAAGAAACCTGTTGTACCAGTCAACAGCTCAAACTCACCCGCGTATGATGGAGGTGGAACTGTCCAGGTGATGGTGGAGCCGGGGTTGTTTCCGGGATTGATCTGTAGCAGTACGAGATTGCTGCTTGCGCAAACCGTGTATGTTGCTCCCAGCACCTGACCAATACCGTCCGATATCTGGTTGACACTTGGTCTTGGCTGGTAGTCGAGCGTAAGTTGCGCCGACCTGAAACACTGTGGAGTTGCAGGGGTTGTATCGATGATCTTTGCAAAGATGGACTTGTCTGCAGTTATCTTGTAGTTATTTTCCGCACCTAATGCGGCGCCAGCAGGAATCAAAGTCGTAAACGCTGCATCTTCGTACCATTCGATATTCCGGTTCACCATTGAGCCATTGGCAATGGCAGTTTCATAAGACTGAAGGTTGATGCCAGTTGCTTCGAACGACCCGGGAGGAGAATTCTCGCATATCTGCACAGTCTGATCGGCTTTTGCCGGCAGCGCCCTTACCGTAAATGTCACAGTACCGGTATTTGTACATGGGATTGCACTTGACAGTCTGTAAAAGAACGTGCCACCTGCTCCGTTAGTAATAACCTGGGCTGTAGTTGCAGGAATGATGGGGCTGGCTGGTACGGGATCAGCAAACCACTCTACTGTAACGCCGGCTGCACCGCCGGTAACTGCAGCATTCAATGTAGTAAGATCGAATCCTGCATGAGATCCTCCGCCAAAAACATCTTCGCACACGATCGGTGTGAGGTTTGTCCTGGCAGGCAGGGCGTTTACTGTAAGAACGACATCATCGGTTGTAGCAGCACAACCACTTTGTGCAACGAGGGCGCTGGTCACCGTCCACCTCAATGTGGTTACTATCGCGGCGCCACCGGGAGCATTCTGAGGCAGGCCAGTCACAGTTGTATTACGGAGCGTGGGATTCGTAATTACAAGTCCCGGGATCGGCGCGCCAACAACAGTCCAGGTTCCAGTACCCCCATTGTCTACAGCAGTTGCAGCCATCGTTGTACTTGTAGTACAAAGAAGAGGCTGATCAGGACCGCTGGCTGCGGCTGTTGGTATCAGATCTCGTGTATGAGTTACCGCAAGCGATGCCGCACTCCGGCAACCAGTCGTTGTGTTCTCTGTGAAGGCATGATAGGTCGCCGTTGCATTGCTTGCAGGTGTGAATGTACTATTGCGTACACCCGAAGACACGCCGGTGGCAGCGGTAAAGGTTGGCGCCGCGGTGGTGGACCACAGGATATTGAATCCGATGGCAGGAGCATTAACGCTGATAGGCGCTCCTGTCAAGGATGTGCTACACACGACTCCCGCGACAGCGCCGGTCGGAACTGCTGGCCTTGCGTTAATTATAAGAACGGGTCCAGGGATTGGTACCGCACCGGCACAAAGTGTCGTGGTATTTTGGATGGCAACAATAACGGGCTCGTACCCTTGAGGTTCTGTTGGTGAAGCGCCGAATTGAGCATATGAAGGATCCAGGTTTACCACACCAGCCGCATCGGACGTTCTGGTAATGTTAATAGTGCCGGCCAGGAACAACCCGGTACTGATCCTCCTCAACCTATAAGAGATGGCATAAGTTTGAACCGAGTTAGGTAACAAGTTAAGAACTGCATCAGGCGGATTGGTTGTTGGGCCATCGTCACAGACTGCCGCCTGTGCTGTATAAGTCTCAACTGACGGTGGCGGGGTGGCCTGGACATTTACCACAACCGGACCGCCCATACTGGCAAGTGGAGTTGCACTACAAGGCTTAGCGTCTGACAACACGGTCATCTGGTATGTTGTCGACGAGGCGGGATTGGGGGCGACAATCGTGTATGTATTTGAAGCGTAGCCAGCTTCAACGATCGGGAAGCCAGCCTGGCCAGGCGTTGAGGTTATCGTAAAGTTGAAAGGCCCGGTTCCGGTGATCGTCCAGGTGAGATCGCTTGCCGCAGTACCCAAACACGCGGACCCACCACCAACAACAGTTGCAGTCGGAAGAGCGTTAATAGTTACAACAACAGGATCCGATACAGGGCTTACGCAAAAAGATGTGCCAATGCCAATACCTTCAACAGTATATGTTCCGGCATTGAGGATGTTGTTTATAACAATAGCTGCTGTTGTTGCACCAGTTGCTACTCCGCCCTTGTACCATTTATAAGTCGAGGCATTCGTCGATGACGCGGTCAGCGTAACAGATCCGCCATCACAAAATGTGATAGGTCCCGATGCAACCACCGTGGGCTTGGCAGGAATCGGGTTGACAGTAACTGTGTTTTGATTTGCGACTATCGTTGTTATCGATCCGCAAGGGCCGGCTGCATTTTGGTTTTGAACAACCGCGCGGTATTTGTAAACACCCGGTCCATTGGGTGGAATTTCTGCCCACGTTGTCTGATCCAGCGTTCCTGCAATAGGAAGAAAGGCCGTTGCGTTAAAACTTCGTTCCCATCCCAATACTCTGCCCCGGTGGCCGGCGAGAACCATGTTTCCGGTAGTAACGCCATCGCAAATAGTAGGGCTGCCGGTAATGGTACCTCCATTACTGATCCCCCACACGTTGACAGTAAGGGGCTGAACGGCATTGGTACATGCCTGTGGCGAAATATTATAAGTTGGCAGCGTGAACGGCGCCGCAAGCGGGCTTATAATTTGAATCGGCGTGGTAGTAACATATTCCCGTTGAACCTGGATCTCGCCGGGGTCAAATGTTGCCGGTTGTACCGGCATGTTGAAGGTCGCTACGGTGGAGTTGCCGGTCGTAGTCGACAAGGTCACACCAGCTGCAAAGTTGGCAACACTCCAGAAATTCTGCAGGGTAAAATTGATCACCCCGCCGTTCGTTTGAGTATTCACGGGGATTGATTTACCCCCCGCGGCATTAGTATTGTAGGTTTCGGTAGGTCCTCCGTTACAAACGTTGGTCGCTCCACCCGATGGAGCATTCGGTAGATCCGGAGCCACATCTATTCGTGGTTGTTGATAGATCACAACCTCGATCGGACTACTCTCGCACCCATTGGTTAATCCCTGTACCTGTGTCGCCCATACGGAGTAATATCTTCCCCCGCTGACGCTTTGACTAAAGTTTACCGGGGCTCCGTTAGCTGTTGTATATTGATTTGCCCTGAATGTAAGACTGTTTGTACCGAGGGGGTTGGTCATCTTGGTACCTGCTGCCACGTTGGCGAGCGACGCATACCAGTTGACACCGGTACGCAAACCGCCGATTGAGCTGGCGGTTGTGAAGGTTAACGCGTTAGGAACAGCTGCAACACTATAGCACAGAGATGTACCGGTGGCCGTAAGCGCCGCCGGTTTTCCGATGATCTCGACAAAGTCGCTGATTTGAACCGGCTGGCTCGACGGATATGGGTTACAGACGTTCCAGTATTGAATTGTTATATAAAAGCGCTGGGTAATGGCGTGGTTGGCAGGCGAAAGTGTCGTGATCAGATCCGACAAAACGTTCGACACAACGGCGTTCGCGGGCAGTTGGATAACGCCCGATGCATCGGGGACTCCGACACCGCCGCCACCTGTAACTACATAACCCCTGGTCGTGGGGCCACCTGCAAGGATCGGGTTGGCTGTATATGCCGGAAGAAGCACACCTGTCGTTGAATTAGTCACCTGAGTGCCGGCGACGTATATATCTCTGATGTTTCCTGCTGCCAGGGCGTTGTCCTGACTGCCATATATAAATCGTATATATCGTTGAGCGATGTTGAGCGGTAAGTTTTGTGCGCCTTCAGTAGGGACGCTTAGAACGGTTCCATTTCCATTACAGTTGAAATCCGAATTGTCGACGAAACGCATTCCAACATTGGTACCTAAACAAACCTGGTCGGATGTAGTCGTCCCTGTGGGAACATTGGGTGCAGGAGCGGGATTGAGAATAAGTTGTCCAGGAGGGTTCTGATCATCGAAATCGAAAGCGTCGAACCGGTGACTGATCCGAAGACCTGAAATCCCGCTTCCATTGTATGGCGCGGCTCCCGTGACGCCGGAGGGAGAACCCGTAGCGAGGAAGTTACAGAACCCTGAGTTGTCGCCGTAAATGAATTGGTTTGTCCCGTCTACAACGCCCAGCGCGTTGGCCCCGGCGCGGAATGTCATGAGAATGCGCGGATTTCCGAAAGCGTCCAGGTTATCATCCCTAAACGTCGGGTCATACGTACCAGCATCGTTGGAGAAATATCCGGCGAGCGCGGACACGGTGTTCGGCGGACCGTTCCAGGAAACGTTCAGGCGCTGATCGGTAGGCACCCAAAGAGAGCTGTTCCTGTAACGCAAGCTATAGGCGTAAGTCCAACGATAAAAATTGGTATTTACAGGCGAGCACAGGTCGATCGCGGTTGGATTACCTTCGGAAGAAAACTTCACGTCGGTGTCTACAGGCTGCGTTACGTCTGAGCCAGGATAAAAGCAGTTTCTGGATTGTATTGGGGCCCAGTTGAGAACCGCGGCACCACCAGTTTGTGTCCGTATGTTATTAGGAGCGATTGTATTAGCGAATTGTATCGTAGGGACATCACCCGGCAACAAATACTTCGGGTGGGTTCCTGCCAAAAGGTTGGAAGCATCAAACTGGACGGCTACAACGTTTCCCCCCGGTAGTGCTGCGGTCGCACCAAAAATTCCGTTCTCCAGGCTGGATACACCTGTTACCGTTACTATAGTACCGTTCACTCTGACCGTGAATTGCCCTGTCTGGGCCTGTCCGATAACGTTAGCGTTAAAGAAAATACCGATGACACGCTGACTTAATGTATGGTGCCGTGGAACGCAAGCGCCGACAAAAGGCGCTGCCTGCGAAAATGCCGCTGAGTGAGATACCGCTATAAACAGGATGGACAGAAACCAACTCCTCACAACTCCCAGGGGCGAATTTTTCCTCATAGATTGGTTTGGGCGAAATAATTCAGCTGGTGGATACAATTAAATCACAAATTGTAACCGGGATGCATGATTTATGTCGTCATTCTAAATTCCCACAAAATCCTCAAAATCCAAATAATTTCAAAGGGCCGGAGTTAACAACGACGTCATTTTCCTACCTTTGCCCCCGAATTTTTTGACCCTCCCAATGTCGATTGTTTCTAAATATATCTTTGTCACTGGCGGCGTAACTTCGTCACTCGGAAAGGGGATAATTTCCTCATCACTTGGTAAACTGTTGCAGGCCAGGGGATTCACTGTGACCATCCAGAAGTTCGATCCGTATATCAACATCGACCCCGGAACGCTGAACCCGTACGAGCACGGAGAATGCTACGTCACCGACGACGGCGCTGAAACCGATCTCGACCTGGGCCACTATGAAAGATTTCTGAACACGCCCACCTCCCAGGCCAACAACATCACCACCGGCCGGATCTACAATAATGTCATCACCAAGGAAAGAAAAGGCGAATACCTTGGAAAGACCGTACAGGTGGTGCCCCACATCACCGATGAGATCAAAAGGAACATTCACCTGCTTGGTGAAACCGGCAAGTATGACTTTGTGATCAATGAGATCGGCGGATCGGTCGGTGACATCGAATCGCTTCCTTTCCTGGAAGCTGTTCGCCAGGTGCGCTGGGAGCTGGGCTCGAACAATGCGCTGGTCATTCACCTGACGCTCATCCCCTACCTCGCCGCTGCAAAAGAACTGAAGACAAAGCCGACACAGCACTCGGTAAAAGAGTTGCTGTCGTACGGTATACAGCCCGATATACTCGTTTGTCGCACGGAACATCCTCTTTCTCTGGAGATCCGCAAGAAACTGGCTCTGTTCTGTAACGTCAATCTGAATTCTGTTATAGAAGCGATCGACGCTGAAACAATTTACGATGTTCCGCTACTAATGAGGAAAGAAAAGCTCGACGAGCGTGTGCTGTCGAAGCTGAAAGTAGTGACCAAGCAGGAGCCCGAGCTTGAACAGTGGAAGAGCTTCCTGGGCAAATTGAAGAACCCGGCAGAAGAAGTGAACATCGGCCTCGTAGGAAAATACGTATCCCTCCCCGATGCCTACAAGTCTATCGCAGAGGCATTTATTCACGCCGGCGCGCAGAACGATTGCAAGGTGCGGCTGAGGTGGATCTCTTCGGAAGAGATCAGCAAAGACACGGTCGCAGAGACCCTCGGGGGGCTTCACGGAGTCCTTGTAGCGCCTGGTTTCGGAGAACGCGGGCTCGAAGGGAAGATCGAAGCGATCAAGTACGTTCGCGAAAACAAGATACCGTTCCTCGGCATTTGCCTGGGAATGCAATGTGCCGTTGTCGAGTTTGCACGGAATGTACTTGGATTGGAAGCCAGCTCGACGGAGCTCAATCCCAAAACAAAGAACCCCGTCATCGACATGATGGCGGAACAAAAGAAGATCACAACAAAAGGTGGCACCATGCGTCTAGGAGCTTATGTGTGCAAAGTGAAGAAAGGATCGAAAGCGTATGCCGTGTACGGAGATACTACCATCCATGAACGCCATCGTCACCGCTATGAGTTCAATAATAAATATTTGCACCAGATCGAAGAAGCGGGCATGAAGGCAGTGGGTGTTAATCCCGATTCCGATCTCGTAGAGATAATCGAGCTCAAAGATCACCCTTGGTTTCTCGGCGTACAATATCATCCCGAGTTGAGAAGCACGGTATTAAATCCACATCCGCTGTTTGTCGGATTTGTGGGAGCAGCATTGAAGAACAAGAAGAACGATTATAACATCTGATGGACAGGAACTCGGTAATAGGACTATCTCTGATAGCGGTCATTTTCATCGTCTATATTTATTTTCTCGCGCCCAAGTCGACGCCTCCGTCCGCGCTTCCCCAGGAATCGTTCCCCGCGGAGGTGGATACTATTCGCAACCAGCAGGCAGCTGAACCGGTTGTGAGCGACAGCACGCTGATCAAACAATACGGAACGATCGGCGCAGCTATGACGGGCAATGTAAAGAACACTCCCATCGAAAATGAAGATGTAGCCTATACGTTCTCCAGTCATGGTAACATCAGCTCGGTCGAACTGAAGAAGTTCAAGACCTATTACCAGAAACCGCTGATGCTTGCAGAGCCCGACAACAACCAGTTTTCGCTCACAGCATTGGTCGACGGCCGTTCCGTTGACCTGTATAAGCTTGTGTATGAAGAGAATATCTCGACCAAAGCCGACACGACGGTCCTCACCTACACAGCCAGTATCGGCGATGGTGCAACGATCCGTCATACCTACCTGATCCCGAAGTCAGGATATATTATCGGCTACAGGCTCGACTCGAAGGGAGTGACCATTGCCGATAACCTGGAGTATCATTGGAGAGATAACATGCCCGCGCAGGAGAAACAGCTCGACGAGAGCCGGACCAAGACAACGGCTAACTGGTACTCTGTTGGCGAGGGTTTCGATAACATTTCAGAGACCTCACTCGACCTCGAAAACGAGACCATCGCGGGACCGGTACGCTGGGCCGCTTTCCGTCAGAAGTTCTTCCTCAGCGCCATCATGGCCGACAAAACATTTTCAAGCGGCGAGTTCTCCACCATAGCCAATGCTGCCGATACAGCTCACGTAAAAGATGGTAACATGACGTTGTTCGTTCCTTCGGGTGATGTTACCGGAGCTACTGCAAACTTCAAATACTATTTCGGTCCGAACGATTACGATATACTCGGGAAAGTCAATGCAGAAAGCTTTCACCGGAACGTGAACTTCGGATGGCCGCCGGTGAAATGGGTGAACCAGTTCATCATCCGCCCGATCTTCCAGTTCCTCCAGTCATTCATCGGCAACTACGGAGTGATCATTATGATCCTCGTGCTGATCATCAGGTTGTTGCTCACACCACTCTCCTACTCGTCGTATCTCGGAATGGCGAAGATGAGATTGCTGAAGCCAGAGCTGGATGCGATCAAGGAAAAGAACGGCGACAACATGGCGCAGGCACAGCAGGACCAGATGAAGCTTTACCGCGAGGCCGGTGTGAATCCCTTTGCCGGATGCATTCCCCTTCTGCTGCAGTTGCCCATACTCCTTGCTATGTTCTACTTCTTCCCGGTGAGCATCGAGTTCCGCCAGGAGCACTTCCTTTGGGCTGAAGATCTTTCTACCTACGATTCGATCATGACTCTGCCTTTCAGCATCCCGGGCTATGGCGATCACGTAAGCTTGTTCGTTCTACTAATGACGATCTCTACATTGATATCGACATGGCAGAACAACCAGATCAGCTCCGTACAGGGACCGATGAAGTCCGTGTCGTACCTGATGCCGGTCATATTCCTGTTCATATTAAACAGCTTTTCAGCAGCGCTTAGCTTTTACTATTTTGTCTCGAACGTATTCGGCTTCGCGCAACAGGCAATCATTCGTCGCTTTGTCAATGAAGACAAGATCAAAGTGGTGATGGAAAGCCATAAGAAGAAGTTGGCTTCGGCCGCACCGGGCACAGGGAAGAAGTCGAAATTTATGGCCAAACTCGAGCAGGCAATGAAGGCCAGCGAGGAGGCGAAGAAGAAATCTTCCAGGAAATAACCATTTTTACACCCCTGACCGAGACTGATGGGTAAAATAGTAGCCATAGCTAATCAAAAAGGAGGCGTTGGAAAGACTACGTCTGCCATCAACCTGGCGGCAAGCCTGGCTGTCCTGGAATTCAAGACATTGCTGGTCGACGCCGATCCGCAGGCCAACTCCACATCGGGCCTGGGCATCAATCCGAAAGAAGTAGAGGCCGGCGTGTACGAGTGCATGATCGATGGCGTCGACCCGAGGGATGTGATCATCAAGAACGACCTCAAGTTCCTCGACGTCCTCCCATCGCATATCGACCTGGTGGGCGCCGAAGTGGAAATGGTGAGCATCGAACGGCGGGAAGAGAAAATGCGGGATGCGCTCGCGAGGATCAAGGCAGACTACGATTTCATCATCATCGACTGCTCTCCTTCGCTTGGCCTGATCACGATCAACTCACTGACTGCCGCCGACTCGGTGATCATACCGGTACAGTGCGAATACTTTGCGCTGGAAGGGCTGGGTAAGCTCCTGAACACCATCAAGATCATACAGACACGCCTGAACCCCAAGCTGGAGATCGAAGGTATCCTTCTCACCCTGTACGACTCGCGCACGTCGCTGGGAAACCAGGTGGTGGAAGAAGTACGCACACATTTCAAAAACATCGCTTTCAATACCATCATCCCTCGCAACGTTAAACTGAGCGAGGCTCCAAGCTTCGGATTGCCGGCCATCGTACACGATGCTGAAAGCAAAGGAGCAATGAGTTATCTTGCCCTTGCGAGGGAGATACTGGAGAAAAATGGGAAATCGAAATAGTATCGCACGGAAAGCACGGAAAGCACGGAATCTGAAAAGCATTAAACGGTATGGGGGATGTCAAAGAAGAAAGCTTTAGGTAGAGGTCTTAGTGCGCTTTTGAGCGACACTCCTACCGGCGAGGAGCGTCTCGAAACGGACATGACCACGCCGAACAACACGGCTCCCGTAGTCAGCAATCTCAACGAGATACTGCTGAGCGAGATCGAAGTCAATCCATTCCAGCCCCGTCAGCATTTCGACCAGGAACAACTTAAAGAGCTTGCCGCCTCTATCAAGGTACACGGCATCATTCAACCCATCACCGTCAGGAGACTTTCCAGGAATCAGTATCAGCTGATCTCGGGCGAACGACGCTTCCAGGCTTCGAAGATCGCAGGACTGGCCATGATTCCGGCCTACATCCGGCAGGCCGACGACCAGCAGATGCTGGAGATGTCCCTCATCGAAAACATTCAGCGCGAGAATCTCAATCCCATCGAGATCGCGTTAAGCTACCAGCGACTGATCACCGAGTGTAGCCTGAAACAGGAAGAGCTCGGCGACCGTGTTGGAAAGAACCGTACCACTGTCACCAACTACCTGAGGTTACTCAAGCTGCCGCCGGATATCCAGGCTGCCGTCCGCGATAACAAGATCTCCATGGGTCATGCCCGTGCGATCGTCAGCGTGGAGAATCCCGAGTCGCAGCTGTTCATATTCAAGAAAATGGTGGCCGAAGATCTGTCTGTAAGAAAGGTCGAGGAACTAGCGCGCCAGGTCGGCGACGGGACAAAAGAAGAGTCAGCGCCTGCAGCCGCTACGTCTGCTCCCGCGGCTCCCAGGGAAATTATTCAGCTTCAGTCCAGGCTTTCCTCACACTTTGGCACGAAAGTGAAGGTGAACAGCGATGGAAAAAAAGGAGACATCAGGATCCCGTTCTTGTCGGTCGAAGACCTCAACAGGATCCTTGATATCCTGAAGCTCTGATATGAACAGGATTGTTCCATCCCTTATCGTTTTTTTGATCCTCCTCGCCTGCCTTCCGGCTTTTGCGCAGGATTCTGTTCGTCAAACACCTCCTGACTCATTGCAGGCCATTGATCCCGATTCCGTTGTCATCAGCAAGGATGGAAAAGTTGAAACCATAGAATCTTATGCTTCCCGTTACGATCCGCGGAAGGCCATGTTGTATTCGGCGGTGTTCCCGGGACTTGGACAGGCGTACAACAGGAAGTACTGGAAGATCCCGCTGGTATACGGAGGTTTTGCGGGCATCGGTTATGCGATCTCGTGGAACCAGGAACGTTATCTCTTTTACCGCAAGGGGTTGTTCGGCCTCCTGAACGAGCCGCTCAATCCCGTGGCAAATCCCGAGACGGGTTTGACTGATCTGGGCAACAGGGTGATCGGTAATGAGGCGTTCCTGCCGGTGGGTCCGAACTCACTGAAGGCCGACATTGTCCGTAATCAGGTAAACAAGTTCAGGCGTGATCGCGACTTCGCTGTGATCATGTGTTTTATTTTTTACATGATGCAGATGGTAGACGCTCACGTGGATGCACACCTGAAAGAATTCGATCTCAATCCGCAGCTTAAAGTTTCGATCGAGCCGACGATGAATCAGAATGCGTTTACAGGAAGGACGACAGGGTTTGGGTTAACTTTGAAGTTTTAACAAAATATCCAATAACCAATGCCCAATAACCAATAACCAATCGTCGATGAAGATACTGCTTGTTGGTTATGGAAAGATGGGGCAAGCGATCGAACGGATCGCGGTCGGGCGCGGTCATACGATCGCAGGCCGTGTCGATGTACAGACCAGCGACGTCATTGCGCCGGGAGCTGACGTCGCCATCGAGTTCACACAGCCGGGTGCAGCTGTAAATAACATCACAAAGTGTTTATCGTTTGGAATACCTGTTGTCAGTGGAACGACCGGCTGGATGGAGAAGCTCGATGAAGTGAAGTCTGTTTGCTCGAAGCATAACGGCGCCTTCTTTTATGCTTCGAACTACAGCCTCGGCGTAAACATATTCTTCAAGGTGAATGAGTACCTCGCCAGGCTGATGGCGGGACAGGAAGCATACGAAGTATCGGTAGACGAAACACATCATACCCAGAAGAAAGACGCCCCGAGCGGCACGGCTATCACCATTGCAGAGGGTATCATTAAAAACAGCCCGCATAAAAAATCGTGGGTGAATGGTGCTTCGGAGCAGAAAGATCAGCTTGTTATAAGCTCATTCAGGATAGACCCCGCCCCGGGTACGCATATTGTCAAGTATAAGTCGGCCATAGACGATATCGAGATCACACATACCGCTCATTCGCGGGAAGGCTTCGCCCTGGGGGCTGTCCTGGTGGCGGAGTGGATCAAGGGACGCAAAGGGTGCTTCACCATGGACGACTTCCTTCCGTTCTGACGTTAGGACAATTTTTCTTTTATTTGCATCGCTAAAATTCTATTCACCCTTAAAAGTATCTTCCGTGCTGATCCTTGCCGCATTATATATAATACCCCAGCTCATTGGGCTTTGGAAACTGTTTGAAAAGGCGGGAAGAAAAGGATGGGAAGCGATCATTCCATTCTATAACCTGGTGATCATGCTGAAGATCGTCAATCGCCCCTGGTGGTGGTTGTTCTACGTGATGATCCCCCTGATCGGGCAGTTCATTTACATAGGCGTTTATTGGGAATTCCTTCGCGCTTACGGAAAGGGACGCATCCTGGACCTGGTGCTCGGTTTTCTCTTCGCCCCCATTTACCTGCCCTACCTCGGATTTAACAAGGATGTCAGCTACGTTGGACCGCCTTCGCATGAAAGAGTTAAGGACTCGGTCCAGGAATGGAGCGAAGCAATTGGATTTGCAGTGATCGCAGCGACTCTGATCCGTTGGCTTATCATGGAAGCTTACACGATCCCTACTCCTTCCATGGAGAACTCGCTGCTCGTCGGCGACTTTCTCTTTGTGAGCAAATTTCATTACGGTACGCGTACACCCAAGACCCCGCTGCAGGTTCCGCTTACACATCAGAAGATCTGGTTTACCAACATCCCTTCTTACAGCAAGGCAGTACAGCTGCCGCAATACCGGTTGCCCGGTATCAGTCATGTGAAGCGTGAAGACGTGGTGGTATTCAACGTGCCGCCTATCCGGTTGAACGAAGGCGTCGACTATCCCGTCGACCTTAAGACAAACTACATCAAACGTTGTGTGGGGATTTCCGGCGACGTGATCGAGATCAAAAACAAACAGGTATTTGCAAACGGAACGCCTCTGACGAATCCGCCGGGGATGCGATTCAGCTATAAGGTCGTTACCAAAGAATTCATCAACGACAAGAACCTCGAGAAGCTCGGTCTGGACTCTGATGATATCGGGTACGCGACACAACCAGAACAAAATAAAGTCGAGTACATGATGCACCTCGACTCGGCGAAAGCCGGTGAGCTCCGGCAAGTGCCTTACATCACTTCGGTGGAAGAGTTTCCGGCACAGAACGGCCGCGACCCGGATATTTTCTCCCACTCTTCTTATGCTCCCTGGAACCGCGACAACTTTGGACCGCTCACGATCCCGAAAGAAGGCATGACCATTTCGGTCAACGACTCGACACTTGCATTCTACGGAGAAACTATCGTGCGGTATGACCACAACGACGATGCAAAGGTCGAAGGCGGCAAGTTATTCATCGACGGAAAGGAACAAACGTCGTATACTTTCAACCAGAACTATTACTTCATGATGGGTGATAACCGTCACGACTCGCTCGACTCACGCTTTTGGGGCTTTGTTCCCGAAGATCACATCGTGGGCAAAGCGTTCTTCATCTGGTTGAGCTTGGATAAAAATGCGGGGTTCTTTAGTAAGGTGCGGTGGTCGAGATTCTTTGACCTGATCGAGTAAACCGGTGGTGGTCACGAATGGGTATTGGTCATTGGTAATTGGGTATTGGTTATTATTGACCATTCAAATCCCCAACGCCCAATACCAACGACCAATTACCAATCGATTTCAGTCAAGCCTTTACTCTTCAGATATTCATTCGTCTTACTGAAGTGTTTATTCCCAAAAAATCCTCCAAATGCAGAAAACGGCGACGGGTGAGGCGATGCCAAAACAAGATGCTTTGAACGATCGATGATCTCTCCTTTCTTCTGTGCATAAGATCCCCACAACAGGAAGACAATGTTTGTCCGGTTTTCCGATATCTGGCGGATAACGGCGTCCGTGAACTCCTCCCACCCTTTGTTCTGATGCGATCCGGCGGACGATGCCTTCACGGTGAGCGTTGCGTTGAGGAGCAAAACGCCCTGTCGCGCCCAGCGTTCCAGGTCGCCGTTCGGAGGTACCGGTTTGCCCAGGTCGGCCCGGATCTCCTTGAAGATGTTGACCAGCGAAGGCGGCATTTTCACGTCGCTGCGGACGGAAAAACAGAGGCCGTTCGCCTGACCGGGGCCGTGATACGGGTCCTGGCCGATAATGACGACTTTCACCCGGTCGAAATCACAGCAGTCGAATGCGCGAAAAATCTCGCGCGCGGGAGGAAAAACCACCTGAGTTTGGTACTCATTTCTCACAAACTCAGTCAGTTGCAGAAAATAGGCTTTACTGAACTCGCCGTTCAGTTTTTCCTTCCAGGAGGGCGCAATTTTTACGTCACTTGCCATTGTCAAAATACGTCAGGTTAATTTTTGGTTATACGACGAAACGCCGGGGTTGTAAAATAGAAAAAATTGATATTTTTGATGAGGATGATCGCTGAAATCACACAGGGCGTCAAGGTAAGTGTCGAGACTGAATATCAACCATCGTATTCAAGTCCGAGTCAGTATCATTATGTGTTCACGTACCGCATCACGATCGACAACCAAAGCGACTTTACCATTCAGTTGATGCGCCGTCACTGGTACATTCACGATGCTGGGTTTCAACCCCGTGAGGTAGAGGGTGAAGGAGTCGTTGGTCAGCAGCCGGTGCTGGAACCCGGACAATCGCACCAGTATGTTTCCGGGTGCAATCTGAAATCGGGAATTGGAAAGATGGTCGGCACGTACCTGATGGAACGTATTGTCGATGGCACTTCCTTCAATGTCAACATTCCCGAATTCATCATGGTCGCTCCGCTGCGGCTCAATTGATGTCGCGTCTCTTCCAGGTCAAAGCTTATATCAACCACTGGCTCGATTCAGTCGAAGAGCATTCGTTGCACTCTCCTTTCTTCTTTGATTTCTATGATAAAGTGATCAAGGGGATTTCCGAAGAAGACTTTTCACACATCGAGAATGTACGCGGCAAGCTTCTTCAGAACCCGGGGCTTTTGAAAATCGACGACCTCGGCGGTGGCAGCGCTTCGAAAACGCTTCGCCAGGAAGAGCGCAAGATCTCCGACATCGCTGCCACAAGCTTCACCCCTGCCCGGCTCGCTGAAATTTACTTCAGGACCTGTCAGTACACCGAAGTTCATACCGTCGTTGAGCTCGGCACATCGATGGGGCTTACCAGTATGTATCTTTCTGAGCTGCCCGACTGTAAAGTATACACCTTCGAAGGCAGTCACGCCCTGGCGAATATGGCCATCACCAACTTCGAATACTTCGAGAAGAAGAACATAAACCTGATAGAGGGCGATATCTCAGTGACGTTACCCCGGTTCCTGCAGGATAATCTCGCCAAGATCGGCTTTGCGCTGATCGATGCCAACCACCGTTATGAGCCGACCATGCAATACTTCGAGTGGTTCATGAAGCGTTTCAACGAAAAGAGCATTATGGTGATCGATGATATTCACCACTCAGCCGGGATGGAAAGGGCATGGAATGAGCTGAAGAAACATTACCTGGTGTACGGTAGCGTCGATCTTTTTCGTTGTGGGATATTGTTCTTCGAACCGGGGCTGAACAGGCAACACTTTGTATGGGCCTTGTGAGTACGTTATATTTGCATTTTTCTCACGGAAAACACAGAAAACGCGGAAGCGTTATTTAAAGAACTTCTGCATCTTTCCGTGTTTTCCGTGCATTCCGTAAGAAACCAACAGAGACTGTGAGCGAAACGACACCCCGTAAGAATAATAAAGCCGCCGTAGCCATCGCCCTTCTGTCGATCGTTGTGATCGTGCAGGGAATCAAGATATACCTCGACTATAAAGACAAGGCCGCGGTGCGGCAGGAACTTGCCGCCAGCGAGGAAAACCTGGAATCTACCCTTACCCGCCTCACCGAAATAAAGACGGAGCTCGACGATAAGATCGCCCAGATCGAAAAGCTGGGCGGCGACGTGGCCGAGCTGGAAAAAGCGAGGGCCGAAGTCGACGTCGAGCTCAAGAGCGTCCGCAAAAGGAACGACAGAGCCGTTCGCGAGCTGAAAGACCGGGTTGAAGGCTACGAGGAACTTTTGAAGCTTAAAGACACCGAGATCGAAAAACTGCAGTCCGTGAACAAGGAACTGTTTACAGAAAACCGTTCGTTGAAGACCAAACAGAATGTACTAAACGACTCTATCAACAGGCTGGCCAAGAACACAGACGACCTCGAGTCGAAGGTGGCCATTGCCTCACAGCTGAAAGCCGAGAACATGGTCGTGCTGGCGCTTAACTCCAAAGGCAAGGAACGCGAATCTCCGTTCCGCAACCGCCAGATCGAAACGCTTAAAGTGGAATTCAACCTGGCCGAGAACAAAGTGGCTCCCATCGAAGGCAAGAAGATCATGATCCGTGTGCTGGACGAGAACAGGCAGCCTATTTTCAACGTCGACAAAGGATCGGGCACATTCACTGTCGAAGGCCGGGAAGAGTTCTATACCTCCGCCCAGGAGATCCTGTTCGACAACACAAAGCAAAAACTGACATTCCTTTACGAGAAGGGATCGGATTATGCGTCGGGTAACTATACCGTGGAGATATTCACGGATGGATACAAGATTGGATCGATGCAATTCTCAGTCAAGTGATCCATGCTCTACTACTGGCTTAAGTTCATGATGCGGATGGCGCTATCGATATATTACCGTAAGCGCATCTTCACCGGCTTCGACAATGTGCCGGCTACCGGTCCGGCGATCTTCGCATGCAATCATCCCAACTCTTTCCTCGACGCGATGATCATCGGCGCGTATATCAAGAGGGAAACACACTTCCTCGCCCGCTCCGATGTATTCAACAGTCCGCTGAAGCTTTGGATACTTTCACAGTTCAAGCTGATCCCCATTTATCGACTGCAAGAGGGCGCTGAAAACCTCAACAAGAACAAAGAGACCTTCGAGCGATGCCATGCCATCTTCAGAAAAGGCGGGACCGTATTGATGTTCAGCGAAGGACTATGTATCCAGGAAATGAGACTACGGCCCCTGAAGAAGGGTACGGCCCGTATCGCGCTTGAGTACGCGAAGGATGGCGCGGCTCTGACGATCATTCCGACCGGGCTGAATTACATGAAGCCCACGATATTCAGGCAAGATATCCTCATCTCGATGGACACGCCGTTCAACGCAGCCGACTACGCCGCGGAGTTCAATGAAAATAGCAGCAAGGGCATTGCATCACTCAACAAAAGACTGGAGACCGGCCTGCAAAATTCCGTGATCGATATCAACGACAAACAAAAGGAGAAGGAGATCGTGCAATTGATCGAAGTTGAGTACAACAACGGCGCCGATCTCACGAAGCTGGTGCATACCGTGAAGCAGGTAAACGAGCTTCAGAAGGCAGATGCGAATGTTTACAACGACTTGATCTCGTTGCTTGGCAGTTACAAGGCTGAGCTGGATAGAAATAAAGTCGATGACGAGACGGTGGTAGGAAGACCTCCGTCGATGTTATGGCTGGTGCCCGCACTGCTGATATTCAGTATTGCAATTTGGCTGTACGTGGTTCCCCTGGGTCCTGCCGTGAGACTTGTGAGTAAGAAGGTGCGCCTCGCTGAATTCAAAGACTCGGTGCTGATCGGCGCCTCGGTTATTTTCGTATTCTTCTTTTGGCTGATCGCATTTATTGTGGTGAGTACTACGGTGAATGTCGTGGCTGGCGTGCAGGTGATCTTAATATTCCTTCTCGTCGGATCATTGACAGGGCCGTGCTACGACGTCATGTTGCTTGTCCGTACCAGGAAGACATTCGAAAGCCTTCCCGATCGATCGAAGATCGAAGAATTAAGGAAGCGCGTCAGTGCGTCAATCCTTAACCTTGTTAAGACCCATCAGGCGCACCATCCAGTTGGGTAACGGTTTCTTCGGATCCCTGTTACGCAGGTTGAGATACAGACCCAGCTTGGCCATTACCGGTACTTTGTGCGTCTCCACGAATTCGATCAGTGTCCCATCGGGGTCCTCCACATACGTGAAGTGGCCGGCAGCTTTTCCCATATCGAAAGAATCGGCGCTGTCGACGGTAAACTTATAGCCCACTTTTTCCACGCCTGCACTGAGGGCCTTCATATCGCGAACATCGAAGCAGAGATGGATGAATCCCATGTCGCCCCAGTTACGTCCTTCGTAGATCTTCCGCGGCGTGTATCCCTTTACTTCGACAAGCTCCACGTAAGCTCGTCCCAGCAGTCTTCCGAAAGCGCCGAGGCCGGGATGCTTTACGGCTATCAACGCGCGACGGACCTTTCCGCCGACGGTTTTGATGTCCTGGAAGTCGGGAGCGTCATCCGTCACATCGTAGATCACTTCGGTAGTCCCGAGAATGGTCTTATATAACCCGATCGCCTTGTCGATGTTGCTCACTCCAATGATCGCCCCGGCCACACCTCCTGTGAAATGACCTTCGCTACGAAACCAGTCTTTGCTTTCGATCACCTGGAAGAGGTTCCCGTCGGGATCCCGCGTGAAGAAGCTCCGTAGCCCGTCCGGGGTCTTGCGGATCTCTTTCGAAACGGCGAAGCCCTTGGACTGGAAGTGTTTGAACGCGTCGTCAATCCGGAGTGCCTTCATTTTAGCGGCGTAGATGCCGGTATCTCCCAGCGCGGCCTGGAATGTGGGGTCGACGGAGACTTTGGAGGTGTATTGCCAGATCTCCATCCCGCCGCCGCCCTGCATGTTCATGGCAAGGATGGCGTAGCGGTCTTCGGCCTTACCCGAAGTGTAGAGGACCATAAGCTTGGCGCGGGCGGCGTCCTTGAAAACCGGGACGTTCATCCCGAAATTCTGACGGTACCACTTGAATGAGGCCTCGGCGTCCTTTACTCCAATGCCGATTTGTTGTATTCCGCTGATGACCCAGTTCATTATTTAAGATGTACGAATTACGATGTACGATTTTTGGTTGCGAGTTGCGATTTACAACTTACCTGCCCGAGGTCCAAATCGTACATCGCACATTCTAAGTCGTACATTAGATCCTCAATATCAGCTCGTTAGCCTGAAAAATATTCTCATTTTGGGCTTTTTCATGTAGCCGTATTTCCGTATATTTGCCCCCTCATTTAAAAACCTATAAGTTTCACATGAACAACTACGAGACGGTATTCATTTTAAATCCCGTTTTGTCTGAAGATCAGGCAAAGGATACTGTCGAGAAATTCGTGAAGGTGTTGAAGAAGGCGAAAGCCGAAATCGTCAACACGGAGAACTGGGGACTGAAGAAACTGGCCTATCCAATCCAGAAGAAGTCTACCGGGTTCTATGCACTACTCGAATTCGCGGCAGCTCCGGACACGGTAAACACACTTGAGACTGAGTTCCGAAGGGACGAATCAGTCATGCGCTTTTTGACCACAGTGCTCGACAAGCACTCCCTGCTGTATAACGCACGCAGGAGAAAAGGCGAATTTAACAGAGGCAAGAGAACAGGCACAGGTGGCAAAACACAGGAGGGCAAGGAGTCATGACATTAATGAATGAACCCATCAAGCGCGCAGAGATCAAACCTAAGTACTGCCGCTTCAAGAAGAACGGAATCCGCTACATCGATTACAAGGATCCCGACTTCCTTATGAAGTTCGTGAATGAACAGGGTAAGATCCTTCCTCGCAGACTCACCGGCACCAGCTGGAAGTTCCAGAAGAAGGTATCGCAGGCAATCAAGCGCGCGCGCCACATTGCTATCCTCCCTTACATGGGCGACTCATTGAAATAACCATTAAAAAATCACACGAACATGGAAGTGATACTGACACAAGATGTCCAGGGACTTGGATATAAGAACGACGTGGTGAAGGTGAAACCCGGCTACGGCCGCAATTACCTCATCCCGACCGGAGTTGCATTGATTGCGAACGTCTCCAACAAGCGGATGACCGCTGAGAACACAAAGCAGGCAGCCCACAAAGCAGCCAAAGTAAAGCAGGATGCCGAAGCCATTGCCCAAAAGATGGGCGAGCTCACGATAGAATTAAAGACCAAGGCAGGCGAAACCGGAAAGATCTTCGGAGCCATTACAGCCATCCAGGTCGCCGATGCCCTCAAGGCAAAGGGATTTGATATCGACCGTAAGAGGGTCATACTGAAAGAAACGCCTAAACAACTGGGTACGTATCGAGTGAATCTGGATCTCCATAAGGAGGTGAAGCATGAGATAACGGTGAATGTTGTTGCTGAATAATTTCGCTGGTCGTTGTTCGTTGTTCGTGGCGAAGCTTAGTATCATTCGACTAGCCGCGAATAACGAATAACGAGTAACGAATAACGACTATTCCGAAAGAATCCGAATCTCGACCCTCCTATTCAAATTACGCGCCTCCACAGTCTTTTCATTCGACAACGGTTTCGTTCCTCCGAAGGCCTTCGTCTTCACCCGGCTCTTGCCCACTCCCTTATCCACCAGGTAATCCTTCACTTCATCCACCCTGTCCTGCGATAGCTCCATGTTCTTCGATATGCTCCCCTGGTTATCGGTGTGGCCCTCCAGCTGAATGACCAGCTTCGAATGATCTATCAGCATCTGTGCTACTTCGTCCAGCTCATCGAACGAAGCGGGATCGATAACAGACTTGCCCTGTTCGAAGATCAAATGTGATAGGCGGATCGTCTGTCCCTTCGGAGTAAGCGTGAGGTTGCGAAGGATCTTGCCCTCAACACCCTTCTTCGGATCCACGATAGCGACCGCAGTGATGTAGCCGTCGACATCGGCAGATACCTCATACTTCGATGAGCCGAAGATGGAAAACCGGTAGACACTGTCTTTAAACGAGCCGTTGATGCCTCCGGTGGGCAGACTTTTGTAGTGAATATTTGCCTTTACCCCCTTGCCGGTACCGACGTCAAGTACTTTGCCCTCGATCCATATTTCACCGGGAGTCTGGGCACGGGCAGTGATCAACGCTGCAACTAAGACAATGATTATTCGAAATTTCCTCATAACTCGAGCTCGATGGTCTGACCTGGCTTAAAGACTTTCCCTTCTACCTTCTTCTCTACTTCTACCTTCTTCGCTTTACTTTCTCTGCGTTCTTTACCTTCTTCCTTTTCGCCGAAGAGGTTTGCTTGTTTTGGCGGCTGTCTTTTTTTGGACTTTTGCGGGCTTGGCTCCCCGAAGAGACTTGGCTGCGGCTCTGGTTCCGGGTCGGCTTCCAATTTTTTTTTTGACGATGGAGAATCCTTTGCGGTTTCCGTCGTCTTCGAATCGACCAGCTCGTTTTCCTCGTCGCCTTCTTCGAGGCCGGAGTCCTCCGGATCCTCGACAGGTTTCACTTTGGTGACCTTGTTTTGCGAGAGCCTGTTGCCCATCGCCTTCCAGCCTTTAACATCGATGATGTCCTCGAGGTTCACCACCTCCGTTTCCTTGTCTTTGCCTTTACCCTTCACGGTTTCGATCTCAACTTCCGGCGTGTCGCTCGTGGTCGCGAATTCCAGGCGGGACCCGATGCCCTCTGAAATGAAATTGAAATCCTTGTCCGGTGAAATGGTCTCGATAAGAAAACGCTTGACAAAGTGCTGCTTCGACTCGCCGTCCCAATACACTGCCGAGATGACCTTCTTCGGTCTGAACTTCTCTATGAAAATAGTCTTCTCCGGCTCGAAGCGTGTGGTGAGATCGTAACCGGTGATCTTGTAGTTACCACTCGACGTGATCGCCAGTACCTGGTCGTTGCCATCGAATTTACCGAGTGACTTACCGCGTTTGTCTTTGTTAAGACGACCGCTTTCGGGCTCAAACCAAAGCTCGATGCCGCTGAGTGTAGAGCCCTTTGCTTCGAGAAGATCTACCCTGCGTACGGGATATTTGGTGATCGTATTACCCCTTGCCCCTCTTCCCTTGATCTCCAGCTCGGAGAAATCATACTCGAAAACTTTCTTTCTCGCTGTGCTGCTCTGACTGAGCTTTACTTCTACCAGCTGCGCTTCGCCATTCGGGTTTGCGCTCAGGTAGTGCACGCGGCTGTTCGGGTTGTCCTGTGCAAGCGGATATTCCTTGTCGCGAATGATTGCCGGCATGGTAAACCTTTTAGCAAATGACTTACCGGTCTTGCCATCGGTGTAGATCATATTGTATACCATCCGTTCGTCGCCCTTCTTCCAGACGCCCACGTGAAGGATGTCTTTGCCCATGAATACCTTTTCGGATATCCTCCGGACGACCGCCTTTCCGTCTTTGCGTATCGCAATGATGTCGTCGAGCTCGGAGCACTCCACAACAAACTCGGAAGTGTCCTTCTTAAGACCCCACCCGATGAAACCATCGACTCTGTTTACAAAAAGCTTGGCATTGTTGGCGATTACTTCCGCTGCCGTTACCGACTGGAAGCTGCGTATCTCTGTCTTCCGTTCCCTCCCCTTGCCATACTTGTCGAGCAGGCCCTGGAAGTATGCTATCGCGTACTCCACCAGGTGTTTGAGATGATGTATGGTTTCCTTCAGCTCTTTCTCCAGGTCCCGAAGGAGCTCGTCGGCCTTGAATGAATCGTACCGTGAAATGCGCTTAATGCGGATTTCCATCAGTCTCAGGATGTCGTCGCGCGTGATCTCGCGGTAGAACTGTTTCTTGTATGGCTTCAGCCCTTTATCGATCGTGGTGATCACCTCATCGTAGGTCTCGACTTCTTCAATGCTCCGGTAGATCCGTTTTTCAATGAATATCTTTTCGAGCGACGAGAAGAGGATCTTCTCCATGAGCTCGGCCTTCCTGATCTCGAGCTCCCGCTTGAGAAGCGCCAGCGTCTGTTCGGTGTTGGTCTTGAGGATATCCCCGACCTTCATGAACTGTGGCTTGTCATCGACGATCACACAGGCGTTCGGGGAAATGCTGACCTCACAGTCGGTGAACGCATACAGGGCGTCCATCGCGATCTCGGACGACTGCCCGGGCTGGAGATGCAGTACGATCTCGACATTCATGGCGGTGTTGTCCACCACCTGCTTCATTTTGATCTTGCCTTTTTCGCTGGCTTTGACGATCGATTCAATTAAAGAAGTAGTTGTAGTACTGAATGGTATCTCCTTGATAACCAATGTCTTCTTATCAATGACGTCGATCTTAGCCCTGACCTTGATCTTGCCGCCCCGGTACCCTTGATTGTACTCGGTAAAGTCGGCGATACCGCCGGTCGGGAAGTCGGGATAGAGCTTGGGATTCTTGCCTTTCAGCACATCGATCGAAGCCTTGATGAGCTCCTGGAAGTTGTGCGGAAGTATCTTGGTGGATAGTCCCACCGCAATGCCTTCGACACCCTGTGCCAGCAGCAGGGGGAATTTAACAGGCAGCGTGACGGGCTCTTTCTTGCGGCCATCGTACGACAGCTGCCATTCGGTGGTTTGAGTGTTATAGACGACGTCGAGGGCAAACTTCGAGAGGCGGACTTCGATGTACCTGGGAGCTGCGGCGCCGTCGCCGGTCATGACGTCTCCCCAGTTACCCTGTGTATCGAACAACAGGTTCTTTTGTCCCATGTTCACGACGGCCTCGCCTATGGCGGCATCGCCGTGTGGGTGAAATTGCATGGCACTGCCGATGACGTTGGCCACTTTGTTGAAGCGACCGTCGTCCATCTCTTTCAGTGCGTGCATGATGCGTCGCTGTACGGGTTTGAACCCGTCCTCTATCCTGGGAACAGCGCGTTCCAGGATCACATACGACGCATAGTCGAGGAACCAGTCCTTGTACAAGCCTTCGAGGGGGACGCTGTGAATCTCATCGCCACCGCCTTTGTCTTCTTTCGACAGCTTTTCCGGACCTTTACTATTTGTTTTCTTACTCATGATGTCTTAAAAATCAACCTTCGACTTCTTCAACTGCTGTTTCATTCTCAACAACATCGATTTCTACCCGCAGATTTTCAATAATAAACTCCTGCCGGTCGGGCGTATTCTTTCCCATGTAGTACTCCAATGTCTTCAACAGGTGGCTCTCTTTTTTCACGATAACAGGGTGAAGGCGAATATCCTCGCCGATGAAACCCGCGAACTCGTTGGGTGATATCTCGCCGAGACCTTTGAAGCGGGTGATCTCGGGTTTGCTGCCTAGCTTTTTAATGGCTGCCTGCTTTTCTTCGGGGCTGTAGCAATAGATGGTCTCTTTCTTGTTGCGCACGCGGAAAAGCGGAGTATCAAGAATATAGACGTGACCTGCCTTCACCAGCTCGGGAAAGAACTGCAGGAAGAACGTCATCAGCAGCAAGCGTATGTGCATACCGTCCACGTCGGCATCGGTAGCAACAATGACTTTGTTGTAGCGAAGGCCGTCCAGGCCGTCTTCGATATTGAGGGCATGTTGCAGGAGGTTGAACTCCTCGTTCTCGTACACCACTTTCTTGGTAAGTCCGAAGCAGTTGAGTGGCTTGCCACGCAAGCTGAAGACTGCCTGAGTCGCTACATCGCGTGACTTGGTGATCGAGCCGCTGGCCGAGTCCCCTTCGGTAATGAAGATGACAGATTCGCTCCCCTTCTCGCCTTTCTCATCGTCGAAATGAAAACGGCAGTCGCGAAGCTTTTTGTTGTGAAGGTTGGCTTTCTTGGCCCGTTCGTTCGCCAGCTTTTTGATACCGGCGATCTCGGTCCGTTCTCTTTCCGACTGCAGTATCCTTTTCTGAAGCGCCTCGGCTACATCTTTGTGTTTGTTCAGATAGATCTCGAGCTCTTTCGCCACAAAGTCGCCCACGAATGTTTTCACAGGGGGGCCGTCGGGCGCCATGTTGATCGAACCGAGCTTCGTTTTGGTCTGCGATTCGAACACGGGCTCCTGCACCCTTATGGCTACGGCCGCGACGATACTCGCGCGTATATCGGACGCATCGTATGGTTTCTTGTAAAACTCACGGACGGCCCTTACGACACCTTCGCGGAAAGCGAGCAGGTGTGTACCACCCTGGGTCGTGTTCTGCCCGTTGACAAACGAATAGTATTCTTCGCCGTACTGGTTGCCATGGGTCATGGCCACTTCGATGTCGTCGCCCTTGAAGTTGATGATTGGATAACACATCTCCTCGGGATCGGCCTTCTGTTTCAGAAGATCTAGCAGTCCGTCCTTTGAATAAAACTTGCGGCCGTTGTAGTTGATGGTCAGACCTGCGTTGAGGAACGCATAGTTCCACATGAGGTCGTCGAGATATTCAGGAATGAAGTGATAGTTCTTGAACATCGAGTTATCGGGCTCGAACTCCACCAAAGTTCCGTTCCTCTCCGGCGACTTCGTCTGCTTGGGGTCGCTGGCAATCACACCTTTTTTGAACTCGGCAATTTTTGTATGACCGTCGCGGAAAGCCTGGACTTTGAAATAATTCGAAAGGGCGTTCACTGCCTTCGTACCCACGCCGTTCAGACCGACTGATTTCTGGAAAGCTCCCGAGTCGTACTTGGCGCCGGTGTTGATCTTGGAAACGACATCCACCACCTTACCGAGGGGGATTCCGCGGCCGTAGTCCCGGACCACGACTTTCGATTCGGTTATCTTCACGTCGATGACTTTACCGTAGCCCATCATGTGCTCATCGATACAGTTGTCGATCACCTCCTTCACCAGCACATAAATGCCGTCGTCTTTGGCAGAGCCGTCGCCCAGCTTCCCGATGTACATGCCGGGACGAAGCCGGATGTGCTCGCGCCAGTCGAGGGATTTTATCGAGGATTCGTTGTATTCAAAGAGATCTTTTGCCATGTCGTTATTCGTTACTCGTTATTCGAGGCAGAGTTGAGGTTCTTTGGGTTACGATTGCGTACTTCACATTAACGATTTGATACTCGCGGCTACTCGGAAAGGTTCTCGTAGCCGCGATTAACGAATAACGAGTAACGAATAACGATTTCTTAAATGTCATGCGAAGCCTAAAGTTTAAAAAACAGACCGCCAGACGGTCCGTAGCCTAAAAAATTACCATCAATAAACTCAATTTTGCCCTGAACTCCATAAGTCCATCGCGCACCACAGTTACAAATCTTAATGAGGAAAGCTTTTATAAATACCTGACAATCAGTCCGTAAGATCTCTCCACTCAAACCGCCTTCTTAGCAAAGATTTTACGCCCGGCGAGGTATACAGGCCAGCTGAAGGCCCAGAGGATCATCAGCGCGACGCTGCCGTAGATGATGATGCCGATCCTTTCGTAGGCGAATCGTTCGCCGCTGTTGAACAGGCTGATGTACGAAACGGCCACGATGAAGAACGCGTTGAGACATATCACCAGTCCGTAATACCACGATACGAAGCCCTCCCCTTCCTCCGTCTTGTTGAGGGATCTGAAAACATAGACGAACATATTGAACACCGCCAGGGTAGCCAGGATGATATAAAACAGAGTTTCTTTACTCACGACAAACTGCTCCGGTTCTTCCATCACCACAACCGGATCGGGAAGCGACGCATACACGTACATGAAAAAGCCCAGGACGGCCAGGATAGAGAAAAACCAGAGGACACGGAAGATTTTCAAAATCATGGGGCAAAAGTATGATTTCTCACGGAAAACACGGAAGCATAAATACAGGACCGCTGAAAGTGCGCGAACTCACGGAAAGGCATTTTTACAGTACATTTGGGTTGGCATGAATCCGATCGTCCTTTCGATACCTATCTTCTTCCTGCTCATCGGCATCGAGCTGGTCGTGGAACGGCTGTCGCACCGGAAGTTGTATCGCCTCCCCGACGCCATCGCCAACATGAGCTGCGGGATCACGTCACAGGTGTCGGGATTGTTCATGAGGCTGCTGGGTATCGGGATATACCAGGTGCTTTTCCAGAAAGCTTCACTGATCGACATGAAGTCAGTACTACCCGGATGGGCTTACTGGCTCACACTATTCCTACTGACCGACCTGGCCTACTACTGGGCGCATCGCATGAGTCACGAGATCAACCTGTTCTGGGGTGGTCACGTGGTCCATCACCAGAGTGAAGACTACAATCTTTCGGTAGCGCTTCGTCAGAGCTCTTTCCAGGTGGTATGGACATTCTTCTTCAGTCTGCCCATCGCACTGATCGGTTACCAGACACTCGACTTCGCGCTGGTGTCGGCATTCAACACACTGTACCAGTTCTGGATCCATACGGAAACCATCAAAAAAATGGGGTGGTTCGAATACATATTCAATACCCCGTCGCACCACCGTGTACATCATGGCCGCGATCCGAAATACATCGACAAAAATCACGCGGGCTCACTCATCATCTGGGACAAAATGTTCGGCACATTTCAGGCCGAGGAAGAACGGCCGACTTATGGGATCACCACACCGGTCAATAGCTGGAACGCCGTGTGGGCTAACGTCAGTCACTATGCCGTGATGGCCCGGGAGATCCGCACGATACCCAAATGGACGGATCGTGTGAGATATCTGTTCAAGAAGCCGGGGTGGTTGCCCGAATACATGGGTGGCTATCGTCCCGCGCCGGCAGTTGACAAGAATACATACAGAAAGTACGACACACCTGCGCCGGTCCTTCTCAACTATTATGTTCTTGCGCAATATGTGTTTTGCCTCGGTGCAACCTCCGCCCTGCTCTTTGAGCAAAGATATCTCGACATGGTCCAGAAGAGTGTCGCTGCCCTGCTCATCTCGTGGTGGGTCGTGAACTGCGGCGTGTTGTTCGAACAAAAGAGCTGGGTA
This sequence comes from Cyclobacteriaceae bacterium, assembly GCA_035318625.1. GTDB lineage: Bacteria > Bacteroidota > Bacteroidia > Cytophagales > Cyclobacteriaceae > ELB16-189. The sequence continues at coordinate 74,665 of DATHEL010000003.1, read as the reverse complement.
CGGGCGGCGGAATATGCCCGCATCGTATTATTTTCTTTGGGAACGTCGCTGGCCGTGATGTATTACGCGCTACCGGCAAGTCTGCACGTCGTGGCGATGGGCTACGCCCTTATATCCGTGCTATGGTTATCAAAATTACCCTCCTATGAAACGAAGCTTGCTACTTAGTGTCTTCGTTGTGCTCGTGGCCGGCTGTTCCAATCCATTGCCCCAACTCGACGGCATCGACCTTGACGTCTGGAAGGAAGACCATAAAGGCTGCTTACGAAAGAGGCCGGCGTTCGAACAAAGTCTCCGTGATCAACGCGACAAGCTGAAGGGGCTTTCCGAGATGAACGTGGTGAAGCTGCTGGGCAAGCCCGATATGAATGTGCTCTCGGAACGGAATGAAAAGTATTATCATTTCTTCCTTACTCCGTCACCCGATTGCAAGCTGGGCGACACGACCTTTATGCAGTTGATCATCCGGTTCAATGCGGTCGGTATATCTAAAGAAGCAACCATAGAGTGAAATGAATAATATTTCGGTAATCGGTTCGGGTACGATGGGCAATGGCATCGCGCATGTGTTTGCACAGAATGGTTTCAACGTCACATTGATCGACGTATCGGAAGAAGCGCTGAAGAAGGGAATGGCGACCATCGAAAAGAACCTGACACGGCAGGTGGAGAAAGGGACAATCGACGAAGCAACGAAGACCAACGCACTCAGGAAGCTCACGCCGTCATCGAACATAAAGGAAGGTGTGGCGAAGGCCGACCTCGTCGTAGAAGCCGCCACGGAAAACATCGAGCTGAAGCTGAAGATCTTCACAGAGCTGGATACGCATTCCCCGAAAGGGGCGATACTGGCGACCAATACCTCCTCGATCTCCATCACGAAGATCGCTGCCGTCACTTCGCGGCCCACGATGGTGATCGGGATGCACTTTATGAACCCCGTACCCCTTATGAAGCTGGTGGAGGTGATCCGCGGGTACCAGACATCGGACGAGACCACGAAGAACGTGCTGGAGCTTTCGAAGGCATTGGGAAAGGTGCCCGTGGAAGTGAATGATTATCCCGGGTTTATCGCCAACCGGATACTGATGCCGATGATCAACGAGGCAGTCTATTCGCTATACGAAGGCGTTGCGGGCGTGGAGGAGATCGACACGGTGATGAAGCTCGGTATGGCCCACCCGATGGGGCCGCTGCAACTGGCCGACTTCATCGGACTCGACGTATGTCTTTCGATACTCCGCGTGATGCAGGATGGCTTCGGCAACCCGAAGTATGCCCCGTGCCCACTGCTGGTAAACATGGTTCAGGCCGGCAGCAAGGGTGTGAAATCGGGAGTTGGTTTCTATAAATACTTGCCCGGCAGCAAAGGCCTGGTTGTTGCTGACAGGTTTAAGAAGTAATTTCAGAGACCAAACATTTTCATTTATGATATTCGACGATTTCAGAAAATTCGCCCTGAAGGGAAACGTTATAGATCTCGCCGTGGGCGTGATCATCGGAGCTGCATTCGGAAAGATCGTGAGCTCTCTTACAGACGATATTATCACGCCGCTGATATTAAAACCGGCGTTGGAAGCCGCCCACCTGAGCAAGCTTGCAGACCTTACAATATTCGGAGCGGTGAAGATCGGGACCTTCTTGTCGGCTACGATCAATTTTTTGATCGTAGCGATCGTGCTCTTCTTTATTGTGAAGTTAGTTCACCACGAGAAAAAGAAAGAAGAAGCTAAGCCTGTGCCGCCTCCCCCGCCCACGCCGGAAGTTGTGTTGCTGAGTGAGATTCGGGATCTACTTAGGAAGGGAAACTGAGATTCCACTTTGGTGTTCAGTGTTGGTGTTCGATGTTTGGAATACCGAACACCCAACACTGAATAACGAATGCCGAAGTTTTAAAGCTACTGAACTATTTTTATTTGGTTGCGGAGCCCCCTGAAAGAAACGAGCTCCAAACCGGTATGTCCGATAAACATCTTCGCCTGGATCTTCACCGGGATCTTGTTCTCGTCGTCGGAGAACCAGCAGGTGATTGAATTCTCGCCATCAAACAGTTTGTTGTCGGGCATGATCGGGATCATGACGTTGCATGGGATCTTTCCGATTTTGGTGTGAACGTTTTCCTTGCCTTTGTAGATCACCTTAAGGAAATAGGAAGTGTCTTCGAAGAAACCTGAGATCGTTACCGTATCGCCCTTGTGAAGCTTGGTGAAATCGATCTGGCGGAGCAGCATGAATCCGCCGACGAGGTCTTTGGCGTTGTGGGGAATGTCGTAGCGGTTCTTTTCTTCGTAGACGCCCGTCTCCTGGTTCATTACTTTTATGACAACCTTGTGTGTATCGTGGTCGAAGTCGGCGAGCTCATCTTTCTTGTAGCGTCCTTCACGGATCTTACGGTAGGCAACCTGGGTAGATAATGTTGTGGTATCGATATAGGCGCCCCACATATCGTTCACATCCGTGACCCAGGAGATCCAGTCGCTGGTCTCGCCGATCGCGTCGATCTTGTAACAAGCCTGAGAGTTTATATTGTGCACGCGCCTGTCGATCCGCGTGATGGCTTTTCCGACGGTGAAGAATCCGAAGTTGACTTTGTACTCGAGCTCCTCGCCTCTACCGAAGCTGGTGGGCTTCTCCACCATGTAAGGCAGCGTGGTTTGCGTTGTTGTGATGAAACCACAGGCAACCGCAATGATCACACTCGCCGCAAAAACCAGGAGAAATCCCTTCATTTATCAAAAATAAACCCTCTGGAGCGTATTGACAAAGCCTGTGCCAGGGCTTAGGGTACAATGTTCAGAGTACAGATACAGCGTACAGGGTGCAGCCAACTGCTACGCCGAGACATTATTCTCTCTTAACGCGTCGTTGAGGGACGTTTTTTTATCCGTGCTCTCCTTCCGGGTGCCGATAATGAGCGCACATGGCACGTTGAATTCCCCTGCCGCAAACATTTTCGGTACCGTACCGGGTATGACGACCGAACGCTCGGGCACGAAGCCCTTGTATTCCTTGGGCTCGCTGCCTGTGACGTCGATGATGCGTGAGCTGGCAGTAAGGACCACATTCGCCCCCAGGACGGCCTCTTTGCATACCCTCACGCCTTCCACGACAATGCACCGGGAGCCGACAAATACGTTGTCCTCGATGATCACCGGTGCAGCCTGAATAGGTTCGAGGACCCCGCCGATACCTACTCCTCCGCTCAGGTGAACATTCCTTCCGATCTGCGCGCAACTGCCGACAGTAGCCCACGTGTCGACCATCGTTCCTTCATCCACATATCCTCCGATATTCACATACGAAGGCATGAGTATAACGCCCTTGCTGATGTACGCTCCGTAACGCGCAATGGCGTGAGGGACAACGCGTACGCCGAGCTTGCTGTAGTTCTTCTTGAGGGCCATCTTATCATGGAACTCGAACGGGCCGACTTCGATGGTCTGCATCTGCTGGATCGGGAAATAGAGGATGACCGCCTTCTTCACCCATTCGTTCACCTTCCACCCGCCGGCCTCCGGCTCAGCCACGCGGAGCACACCACGGTCGAGCTGGTCTATGACCTCGCGGATGGCCTTTTGAGTGTCGGCTGATTTGAGCAGTTCGCGGTTTTCCCAGGCGGACTCAATGAGTGGTTTCAATTCCATATTTTTAAATTCATTTGTAGCGGCCTTCACGGGATCTCTCCCTTCCGCGGGAGGGCAAAAAAAGTGAAAAAAACCAAGATCGTCATAGCTTCAGTCCTCAAACCCGCCGACGATGTACGGGCATTTGAGAAGATGGGCTTGACGCTGGCCAGGGCAGGCTACGAAGTGTACCTGATTGGAATGCCGGCCACCACGCCGGTTACGCCCCCAAACATCCGATTTATAGAGCTCACGCCGTTCCATCGGCTGCACTGGAAGCGGCTGCTGGTGGCTTTCAAAGTGTTAAAAATACTGTCTAAAGTAAAACCTGAAGTATTGATAGTTAATACCCATGAGTTACTGTTCATTAGCGTTCTAAACAGAATTTTCTTTGGCGTCAAAATCGTCTATGATATACAGGAAAATTACTACCGTAACATCCGCTGGACCCGTGCATTCCCTGCAGGGGCACGGATCCCCCTGGCTGTATGGGTACGGCTGAAAGAACTGCTCTTTACGCCCTTCTTCCACCGGGTAATTCTTGCTGAAAAATGTTACTGCACCGAGCTTTCATTTGTGCCTTCGAAGGCTGTGGTCATCGAGAACAAAGCTGTTATTCCCTCCGCCTTCCGGCGGCGCCCGGAACAGGGCAAGCTGCTGCTGGCCTTTACCGGCACGCTGGGCGAGAGCACGGGGGTATACCAGGCGATCGATCTGGCCGATCGGCTATATGAAAAACGGGCCGACCTGGAGCTCCACATCATCGGGTTTTGCGCGGTGCCGGAAGTGCTGGCGGAGATCATCGGCCGGTGTGCCGGCAAGAAGTACATCCACCTGACGGCAGGCAGGATGCAGGTAGGTCACGAGCAGATCATGGACCTCATCTCCAGAGCGCATTTTGGGATCATATCGTATCCGCCGTCGCCCCATACGTCAGACCGGATCCCGACAAAGCTGTTTGAATATCTCTCTGCGGGGCTCCCGATCCTGCTACAGGACAATCCTGCGTGGGTGGCATTAGCGGCCCAGGTATCGGGGGCGATCGTGGTGGATTTCAAAAAACCTGATGTCGACGGACTGCTCATAGAGATGGCCGATCGGACGTTGCATGCGGCTGCGATTGACGGGTTTTTATGGAAATCGGAGGAAAAGAAGCTGATTGAGGTGATTGGAGGGCTGTAGGTTTTACTGCAGGCGGTAGGTTTTACGCACGCATCGGAGACGCGCGCGGGGAAGGTGGGTGATTCTTAAAAAATTTGCGCGTTTTAATTTTTAGACTAATCTAAATTATTACTTTTACGTATCGAATACTATGCTTAGTCTAACAGAAGAAAACTACCTGAAGGCTATTTATCATCTCTCGCACGATGGAACGAAAGGTGTTTCGACCAGCGAGATAGCCGAGGCCATGCAGACCCGCGCGGCCAGTGTAACCGACATGATCAAGAAACTCTCGTCGAAGGGACTTATCGAGTACGAGAAGTATCACGGCGTGGCCATCACCCGGCAGGGGAAAACGGATGCGCTGAACGTGATCCGTAAGCATCGTTTGTGGGAGACCTTCCTGGTGAATAAACTGGGATTTGCATGGGGTGAGGTGCATGAAGTGGCCGAGCAGCTCGAGCATATCCAGTCTCCCCTATTAATCGAAAAACTTGAAGTGTTCCTTGGGCATCCCTCCTACGATCCTCATGGACATCCTATACCGGACAAGAACGGGAAGGTGAAGGAAGTGAAGAAGCAGCCGTTGTCGAACATCGAAAAGGGCAACCAGGGAAAGGTGTGCTCTGTGACCGACAGCTCCTCGTCGTTCCTTCAGTACCTGGACAAAGTGGGCATCCACATCGGCAGTGTGCTGGAGGTACAGGAGAAGGAAGCATTCGACGGATCGTTGGAAGTCGTGGTTGATGGGAAGCGGAAGACTTCGTTGTCGAAGGAGGCTTCGGAAAATATCCTGATTGGAGTTAATAACTAAAAGTTAATAGTTAAAAGTTGGGTGCAGAGTTTAGAGGTTCATTATGATTAATCGAGAGAATACAGGTTCAAGGCGGTCACTTAGCGAGGTACATGCGTCGATCGACGTGCGGAACCGGACCGGGTGGAAGAAGGTGTTTGCCTTCCTTGGGCCTGCATATCTTGTTAGTGTAGGGTACATGGATCCTGGCAACTGGGCGACGGACATCGCGGGAGGCAGTAAGTTCGGTTATGCGCTGCTGTGGGTGTTGCTGATGTCGAACCTGATGGCGTTGCTGTTGCAGAGCCTCAGCGCGCGACTTGGTGTGGTGCGGCAGCTCGATCTGGCGCAGGCTTCACGGACCACCTACCATCCTGTGGTGAACTTTGCGTTGTGGATAATGGCCGAAATCGCCATCGCGGCCTGCGACCTGGCGGAAGTGCTGGGTATGGCGATCGGTCTTCAGTTGTTGTTCGGTCTGCCGCTCATCTGGGGTGTGTCGCTCACGGTGCTCGACACCTTGTTGCTGCTGGTGCTTCAGAACTACGGCATGCGGAAGATCGAGGCGTTCATCATTGCATTGGTGGCTATTATCGGCGGGGCCTTCTTTGTTGAAATGATATTGGCCAAACCGGACGCTTCCGAGCTCGTAAAGGGTTTCGTGCCTTACATCCCCGGCGACGAGGCGTTGTATATAGCTATCGGTATCATTGGGGCTACCGTCATGCCACACAACCTTTATCTCCACTCCTCCTTAGTGCAAACGCGTCGTATTGAAAGAACCGACAAGGGTATCTGGGCTTCGATCAAGTACAACTTTCTCGATTCGGCGATTGCACTCAACGCAGCCCTGTTCGTGAATGCTGCGATACTCATCCTGGCCGCCTCGACCTTCTTCAAGGCGGGCTATTACGAAGTGGCAGACATTCAGGATGCGCACAAGCTGCTCTCTCCCCTGCTGGGTACCGATCTTGCGCCGATCCTTTTTGGCGTGGCGCTGGTGGCGGCAGGACAAAGCTCGACGATCACGGGCACGTTAGCGGGCCAGATCGTCATGGAAGGATACCTCAACCTTCGTATTGCTCCATGGCTCCGGAGATTGATCACGCGACTGATCGCGATCACACCCGCATACATCGTGATACTGATCTATGGTGAAAGTGAGACCGGCGCACTGCTGGTGCTGAGCCAGGTGGTGTTGAGTCTTCAGCTCGGGTTTGCGATCATACCCCTGATCCATTTCACGAGCGACAAAAAGACCATGGGTCAATTTGCAATTGCGCCGTGGATAAGAATATCCGCATGGGCGATCGCGGTCATCATTGTGTCGCTCAATGTGAAGCTTGTTATCCAGGAGATTACTGGCTGGCTCGATAGTGCCGGTGACTATGCGTGGCTCGTGTGGGTAACGGTCATGCCCGTCTGCGTGATGGTGTTCGGATTGTTGTTGTACATCACCTTTAAGCCTGTGATCGACAAACGAAGAGGCGAGCGAGCTGTGATACCTCACGGAACGGCGAGAGTCCTCGAGAATATCGATCAACCGGTTTACAACCGCATTGCCATCTGTATCGATTTCAGCAAGATCGACTCACTGGCGATCCGGAGTGCGCTGTCGCAGGGTGGAAAGGATGCGCATTACTGCCTGATCCACGTGGTGGAGTCGGCGGGTGCGATGGTATATGAAAATGAGATCGCCGATATGGAATCGAACGAGGATGCAGCTGCCTTGAATGACTATCGGCAGCAGATCGTTGAAAAGGGTTTCGATGTGATCGCGCAGGTCGGCTATGGAGTGCCGAAGAAGCGTATCCCCGAGATGGTGAAGGCGTTCGACGCCGACCTGCTCGTGATGGGCGCTCATGGCCACCAATTCTTTAAAGACCTGGTATTGGGGACTACACTGGACGATGTGAGGCACAGGGTGAATATCCCACTGCTGATTGTGAGGGAGAAATAGGCTTAAACCGGCTTCCGGGGTGGCAGGATCATTGTACATGCCGATGCATGACAATAACACGCATATCATCTGTCTTAATATGTTTGCTTTTTTTGATACAGTGCAAGAAGGACGATAATTTTGTCGACCGGCTTACGCAGTTCAATTTCAACACGGACTACGTGATAAAGGTGCCTGCCACCTCGATTACGTCGATACCGATAAGCATCATAACGCCTGATATAAAGACCACTTCCGACGTGGCATTCAGCGACAATAAAACACGGGCTGACCTCGTGGAACGGATCAACCTCAAAGAGCTTACGCTTACTGTTCAAACTCCGGAAAACGGAACCTTAAGTTTTCTCAAGTCGGTCGACATCTATGCCGCGGCCGAAGGATTACCTGAAGTGCGGGTAGCTTACAAGGACCAGGTGCCTGCCAATGTCGGGAGCACACTCAGTCTCGACGTGACCGGCGTGGAGCTGAAGGAATATTTCAAAAAGGAAAAATATTCGCTTCGCATCACAGTGACGTCGGATGAGGCTGTGACACAGGAATATAGTGTGAATGCTCACGGGGTTTTCTTCGTAGACGCGCAAGTCCTTGGACAGTAGGCTTTTTAATTCTTCTTTCGTTTTTTAGGCGACACGTTCTCGGTGGATGAATGCATGAACTGTTCCTGGCCGATCATCGAGATCAGAAGAGTATCGCTTTCCGGGACGCTCTCGATCCGGAGGTCGAAGGAGCCGTCGCTGTTTGTGACCGTGCCGATTGCTTTTCCGGCCACACTGACTGTCGCGTAAGGCAGGGGCTCGCCGGTTAGGTTGTCGGTAACTCTTCCGAACACTCGAAATGAGGTCTGACCAAAGGTGACGGTGGTTATCAGGAAAAGAAATATGAGGGATCGCAATATCATTTTGCGTTGCTGACAAAGTACAATTAGGGAAGTTGATATCAATATCGCATAATTTTCCTCACTATCTTTCCGCCCATGCATTCTTCTCACGGCGACACCATTGTAGCTCTTGCGACTGCGCAGGGAATTGGCGCGCTGGCGGTCATTCGCTTGTCGGGTAGTCAGTCGTTTTCAATTGTAAATTCTGTCTTCAAAGGCAAAGACCTCGAAGCACAACCCACCCACACGATCCATTTCGGAAACATTGCCGATGGTGACAGGACGATCGATGAAGTGCTCGTGTCGATCTTCCGGGCTCCGCGATCGTTCACCAAAGAAGACAGCATCGAGCTGTCGTGTCATGGGTCGCCTGTGATCGTGAAGGAAATCATCAAGCTGTTGCTCGCGAAGGGAGCGCGTCTTGCGACACCGGGTGAGTTCACGAAGCGTGCATTCCTGAATGGCCGGTTCGACCTCGCGCAGGCAGAAGCGGTGGCGGATCTCATCCAGGCCGAAACGGACAACGGCCGGCAGGCAGCGCTTAACCAGATGCGGGGAGGATTTTCGAAGGAGATCAAAATACTTCGTGAGGAGCTGATCCATTTTGCCTCGATGATCGAACTCGAGCTGGACTTCGGAGAAGAAGATGTGGAGTTTGCGAAGCGCGACGATCTGAAAACGCTGATCAACAATCTGCTCAGTCTGCTGGATAACCTGATCCGTTCGTTCGACCAGGGCAACGTGATCAAGAACGGCGTGCCGATCGTTATTGCCGGCAAGCCCAACGCGGGGAAGTCGACCTTGCTGAACACACTCCTCAACGAGGAGAAGGCGATCGTATCCGAAATACCCGGGACCACGCGGGACTTTATCGAAGATGAAGTGGAATGGGAAGGCGTCTCCTACCGGTTCATCGACACAGCAGGACTTCGCGAGACGAAAGATGTCATAGAGTCCATGGGCGTTCAGCGTACCCGTGAACAGATGCAGAAGGCAGCACTGATATTATATCTGTTCGATGTTCGAAGCACGACGGCTGAAGAACTGGCACAGGAAGAGCTGACGTTGAAAGAGATGTCCATCCCCTATTTCCTCGTGGCAAACAAGACGGATGACGTAGGTGCTGATCAATTGAAAATGTTCGGCAATTCGATCCTGCCGATATCGGCGTTGAAGAAGACGAATATCGATGGTCTTCGGGAGAAGATAACGTTAAGGTTTGGGATGAAGGATGTGAAACAGGGAGATGTGCTGGTGACGAACCTTCGTCACTATCAGAATCTTGTGCAGACGAGGGCTGCGCTACTACGAGTGATTGGAGGGATTGAAGGTGGGATAACGGGGGATTTTCTGGCGATGGATATACGGCAGTCGCTACATTATTTGGGCGAGATAACGGGAGAGATCACGAGTGATGATTTGCTGGCGAATATTTTCGGGAAGTTTTGTATCGGGAAGTAACATTGCCAACTCTGATTATACGATAGTTACACACGATACAAAGAAATCTCGGTGGACTAGGTTTAGGCACAACTGAATTCCTCGTGATCACGAGATTACGAGCAATGTCGGGGAGCAATCAAATCATCACAATCCCACAGCCGGGCATCTCATCTCTGCTTACGCATTGAGAGTGACGCCGTCAGATTACTGTACCTTTGTCAGATGCAAACCACCAGTAATGCCACTCAAGCTGATTATTTGAAGAATATAGGCATCGAAACCCTCAATCCCATGCAGCTGGAGACGATCGCGAAGGCGGCAACCAATCCGAACTTGATGTTGATCGCTCCCACTGGCACGGGTAAAACACTCGCTTTCCTGCTGCCTGTTGTACAAGGTATGAGGCCCGGAAAGGACGAGGTTCAGGCACTCATTATAGTGCCTTCACGGGAATTGGCACTTCAAATCGAGCAGGTTTTTCGAAGTCTTAAGACAAATTATAAAGTGTGTTGCTTCTATGGTGGACATGCTATGAAGATCGAGGAGAGTAGTCTCAGCACATCGCCAGCCGTTATCATCGGAACCCCAGGACGCCTTGCCGATCACATTACTCGAAAGACCTTTGACACCCGCACTATCCGCCTGGTGGTGCTCGACGAATTCGACAAGACTTTGCAAATGGGTTTCGAACCTCAGCTCGCTGTCGTTTTCAAATCGCTCACAGGCAAACAAAATCATTTGCTCACGTCAGCCACGTCGATGGATGCTCTACCGTCCTTTCTTCCCTTTTCACGGTTGGAACGTATCAGCTATCTCAACGATACCGTGCCAACGCGGCTGAAACTCAAGAGCGTTCACACACCAAGCACCGACAAAGTGGAATCGCTCATGCGTCTTGTGGCAGGATTCAATCAGGAATTGTGCCTTGTGTTTTGCAACCATCGTGAAGCTGTGGATCGTATCAGTGCCCTATTCACCAGTCATAATTTTGCGCATGGCATCCTGCATGGCGCTCTGGAGCAGATCGATCGCGAGAAAAACCTTATCAAGTTTCGATCGGGCGCATGCAATGTTCTCATCGCCACGGACCTCGCCAGTCGCGGTCTCGATATCCCGGAGATAAAACACATTGTCCATTATCAATTTCCCCAGCAACGCGACGCATTCATTCATCGCAACGGCCGCACCGCACGCATGCACGCCGAAGGACAGGCGTATTTTGTTCTTGCCGATGATGAAGTGCTTCCGCCGTACATAGACGACGATATCACCGAGGTTAAACTAAACCCGAAACTCGTGCTGCCCGCACCGCCGGAATTTGTCTGCATCTATATCAGCGCTGGCAAGAAAGACAAAGTCAGCAAGGGCGATATCGCAGGACTACTCATGAAGAAAGGTGGTCTGACTCCCGATCAAATCGGATTGATTACCACACTTGACCACGCTTCTTATGCTGGCATCCAACGTACGGCTTTGAAGCAGACGTTGATGGGTATTAAAAATGAGAAGTTGAAAAAGATCAAAGTAAAGATCGAAGAAGCCAGCTAACCTATTTTCAGAGAATCTCCCTGAAACCGTTTGATTAAGCGGTTATATTCCTAAGCAAACCTCTGGTCGCATATCGTGCGACGTGTCCGTGAGCTCGATGAAAGTCGTGTCAGCTTTTGGCGGTGAATAAAACTAACACCAACGGCGGTGAATCGTCTTTTAGTTAAACTGAATTTTTTCAACATCCGGCAGATCTGGGTATCGCGTAAATCACGTTGCCTGAAATACATAACTTGAAGACCTTGCTGTCTACAGAAGGAAATAACAGTCTCCATGTCTTTCCCTTGTCTGATGATCTGTAAATCCCTGTCGGTTGACTATACAACAAGTATTCACCGGCCTGAACAATTGAGGAAATGCGGGCGATCCCCGGAAGGCCGGCAACGGGGTTCCAGGTTTTTCCACCGTCGTATGATGTCCGTACGCCTCTACCTGTAGCGATAGCGGCGAATCCACCTTTTTCTATAGCGATTCCAACACCGTCCTCGCTAGTCACCAACTCCCAGTTTTGACCATCATCGGTGGAACGTATTATACCCTTTGTACTGGCCGCCATGAGTACGCCGTTTGCCTCTACCAATTTCAACACCCAGCCCACAGGACTAACCTGTTTCCAACTCGTACCACTGTCAATGGATCTAAAAAGACGCCTGTCGGTACCGACGAAAACGGTGCCTCCGGCAGTTTCAAAAAAGATTTGTGGTCTCGTCGCTTTAAAATTCTCGGATATGGATGTCCATGTACTGGTTCCAGTTGTATTTCGCAAAAATTCGTTTCTCACGTAATTGCATGCAAATATCCCTGTCTTACCTGCGGGTGCAATGCTCCTATGGTCGTCAGGCAAGATCTCTTTGCTCCAAAAAGAAGCTGTTGAATTTGGCTTATTGTGATATATCCAATTTCCAGCAGATAGATAAAGCCCCCTATCGTCTGCAAAAAAATCATCTAAGTGAATACCATTGTCTTGGTACCCCACAATGTCGGGCAGCCCTTCGCTAATATCCTTCCATGTTAGTCCGCCATCAGTAGATTTAAAAACGATGTTTGCAACACCCGGCTTATTTCCATTTAGTTTTTGCTGACTATCTGCGACAGGAGATGACGTTACAAATTCCAGCGCCTCATCGCAGACAAATGGAAATTGAAAAAGAAGAAAAAAAGCAAGGCTGTAGATTTTCATGACTGTAATCAGTTTGATGAAACAATGTTACCTATGAGCTCAACAAATCTACAAGCTTTGTAACGGGCTTTAGTTAAGGACATGTAAAAAGATGTTAACGAAATGTAAAAGTTAAGAATTGGGAATTAGGGAATGGTCTTGTTTGCTTAAAATCCCTTCGGGTGGGTTTACGTAAATCCTCTCAATTTTTTAAAAAAGCTCTCATTATAGGTATCACTTATAGGAATAATATGTTGTCCAATTTTGATCCTGTTCTTTTCGATGTGATCTATCTTATCGATAGCCACCATAAAAGACCTGTGTACACGGGCAAAGTCCGTTGCTGATAATAATTCTTCCAGTTTAGCAAAGCTCAGCAGTGTCATTATCTTTTCTTTGGCGGTGTGGATTCTAAGATAGTCTTTCATGCCTTCTACAAAAAGAATATCGCTGGTTGCAACTTTCTGTATACGATGGCCGACCTTTAGAAAGATGTATTCGTGTTCACTCATCGACTCTGCCCTACCTTCTATCTTTTCCGGGAGTGGCCGGTTACTTTGTTCCTGATACAGGCGAAGTACTGCTTTATAGAATCTTTCAAAAGCAAAAGGCTTTACCAGGTAATCCTTGACTTCGAGTTCAAAAGCCTTCAAGGCATACTGATCGTAAGCAGTAGTCAAGATGATCATGGGCTTAGGATTCAGCATCGGGATAAAGCTGAGTCCGTCCAGGTCAGGCATGTTAATATCCAGGAAAAGCAGGTCGGGCTTGTCTTCATCTATCTGCGCGGCAGCTTCAAGCGGACTTATAAAGGTGCCTTTAAGCTCAAGGAAAGAAACTTTCGCAATATATTCTACCAGTATTTCCTGCGCCAAATGTTCATCATCAATTATATAGCATGTCAATTTTTCTTTCATGACCCTGTAAATGAAAATCGTGAATCGTTAAAGTAACCGTAAATATGTTGGGCGAGCTGTTAATCTCCAGGGTATGCTGTGCCGGATATAACAAAGCCAGCCTTTTCCTGATATTTGGCAAACCAATCCCGCCATGTTCGTTCTGGAAATTTGCCTGCTTCGTTACCACCGGATTTCGAATACTGAAGACAAGCGTATTGTCGTTTACCTCCACCTTCATCCGTATATCACCCGGTTCCAGGCGAGCAGGACTATGTTTGTAAGCGTTTTCAAGAAAGTGTATAAACAACAGCGGAGCAATGAAGCACAGATCGGTGTCCCCCACTATTTCCAGATCCACAACCGGCGCGTTTTTGTACCTGAGCTGCTGCAAACCGATATAGTCCTGTAGATAGGTTATCTCCCTTGAAAGCGGCACCGTGTTACCATTGGATTCATAGATCATGTATCGCATTAAGGATGACAAACGAAGAACAGCTTCCGGAGCAGTAGCAGCTTGTTTGTATACCAGTGTGTGAATGTTATTAAGCGTATTGAACAAAAAGTGCGGGTTAATCTGAGATTTCAAGTAAAACAACTCCGCCTCAACTGCCTGTTTCTCCAGCTGCTCTTTCCTGATCGTATTAAGCACCAAGGTCTCTGTGATCCGGGCAAGCCAGCTGAGAAAAAGAAAAATAGGAACAGTAGAGACCAAATTCATGCTATAGGTCTCAAAGAAAAGGTCCGATGTCTCAAGATTTTTATGATAGATAAGAAAAAGCGGAAGAGGGCCGGTCAACAGGATACCTGCCAGCCTGAGAAAATAAGCACGCATCTTCTTTTTACCCAGGTACTGGGTCAAGAGGTAGAAATGACTGTAAAAGACATATAAACATGTCAGGATGAATCCCACTGTTAAGGTAAGCCAGTAAGGATGGCCGTCAGTCCACAATTGCAAAGTCACCAGCAGACCGAACAGAATCCAGAGAACGATGTGAATCAGACGAAATACCCTTTTAATTCGATTCATGAAACAAAGATATTATTTCGTGCCCTTCTCATATCGACTACTATCCCGTTGCCTTGTCTTAATCTGCGAAATGGAGCCTTTAGACTGCCAGTTGCTTTCGCGGAAGCAAAGCCGCCACTGGTCGATCAACTTGCCGCCACCGTATATCGCTTTGTGTTTTGCCCTTCCAATACAGTTTCTTTTGTTCTGAAAACAAGCGGTCAGATCTGCAAAGGTGCTGCGCCTCTTCATGGTAAAGATCAACGTAGTAAAACAACAGTAATGGAAAACCACCCCTTCAGTCTCTCCATCCGCAATGTCTGTAAAACCTATGCGAACGGGGTGCAGGCACTAAACAATATTTCGCTGGATATTCCACTGGGAATGTACGGTCTTCTTGGCCCCAATGGCGCAGGTAAGTCTACGCTCATGCGAATATTAGCTACGTTGCAAGAGCCTGATAAAGGAAGTGTTCACCTTGGAGGAATTGACGTGTTGAAGCAGAAAGACGCGGTTCGCCAGACGCTGGGTTATTTGCCACAGGAGTTTGGCCTCTACCCCAGCGCGAAAGCCGAAGATCTGCTCGATTACTTCGCTGTTCTGAAAGGCATCACCAACCGCGCTTCGAGAAGTGAAGTCGTTGAGGCACTACTGAAACAAACCAATCTCTGGGATAAGCGCAGACAGAAACTTGGCGGCTTCTCGGGTGGTATGAAACAACGTTTTGGCGTCGCAGTGGCACTGTTGGGAAATCCAAAACTTATGATAGTGGACGAGCCAACTGCAGGACTCGACCCCGCGGAGCGTGTGCGTTTTCTCAATCTATTGAGCGAGCTCGGTGAGAATAGCGTGGTGCTGCTTTCCACCCACATTGTCGAAGATGTGAGCGAGTTGTGCACACGAATGGCGATCATCAACAAAGGGCAGATCCTGCAGGAAGCTGAGCCTTTAAAGGCAGTAGATGACCTGCAGGGAAAGATCTGGAGACGCATCGTTGAGAAAAGTAAGTTGGCGGAGTTGCAGCGTCAGCATAAAATTATCTCTACCAAATTGCTCAGCGGACGAACCGTTGTACATATCTACAGCGAACAAAATCCCGGCAACGGCTTTGAACTGGTAGCACCCGATCTCGAAGATGTCTACTTCACCACGATGGCAGGACATCCCGATAGCTGTCGGGATGGAAACTCTAAACCGGAGACCGCACTATGAAATTCCGGAAGATCTTTCGCTTTGAGTTCGGCCATCAGGTACGGAGCATTTCTACCTGGATCTATTTAGCAGTTCTTCTCGCATTCCCGGTTTTCATGAACGTGATCATCTCAACTGGTGACGGAGTATACCCTAACAATACATTCCACATCACGAGTGTTTCTGTTATTGGTGTTTTTATCTGGCTTTTCATGGGCGCGGCGATCGCAGGACAAGCTGCATCACGTGATGTGCAGAGACGCATGCATCCTCTCACATACACAACGCCAATCACAAAGCTCGACTACCTGGGTGCACGCTTTCTTGCAGCCTTTGCTGTGAATGCATTGCTTATACTTTCTCTGCCATTAGGTATACTCCTCTCCTTCCACCTCGGGTTGGATGAGGATGCATTATTACCCTTCAGAGCATCGGCTTATCTCAGTGTCTACTTTTTGATCGCATTACCGAATGCTTTCGTTGCAACATCGCTGCAATTCAGTTTTGCAGCGCTGAGTCGCCAGGTAACGACAAGTTATCTGGCCAGCCTGCTGTTAGCCATATTTCAGATCATCGCGGTAGCATCGGCTCAGCTCTTTGGCAGCCGGGACCTGGTGAAATTACTCGATCCCGTAGGCGTCGCTGGTATTATCAGCAGCGAACTTGGAACATGGACGCCAACGGAGAAAAATACGCGGCTCATTACACTGGAAGGAATGTTTCTTTGGAATCGGGTGCTGTGGCTTAGTATTGCTGCAGGAGCATTGTTCATCACCTACTTGCGCTTCAGTTTTGCTCATGCTGCAACGAAAAGCCGGTGGAGTCGCTTTAAAAGTCAGCCAAAAGCCGAGGCCAAAACGCCGGGTGAAATTGCAATAGCAAGGCCGATAGCAATCACTGTTCCCCACGTCCAACGAAGCTTCCGCTTTGCAACCCATTTACATCAGACGCTCAAAATTGCGCGGGCATCGCTTGCAAAAATATCCAGGAACCCGGTAGGGCTTACGCTAGTCGGTGCTATGGCATTGATCTCAGCTGGGTTCGGCTACCAAATCATTACTCAGTTCGGGATTCCGCTGCTGCCAACTACACAGCAGGTTTTAGATTACCTCGCTGCTCCTGTCGCCAACATCGCCAGTCCATGGGTTGTAATTCCGCTACTCATTATGTACTTCGCCGGACAGCTCGTGTGGAGTGAAAGGGATGCACGAATTAGTGATATTACTGATGCAACACCTGTATCGGAATGGGTACTCTTCACAGGTAAATTTCTTGGATTAGGTGTCGTCATCATGATATGGATGGCATTGCTCATGACCGGAGGTATCGTAATGCAGTTACTCCTGGACTATAGCAACTTTGAGACAGGACTGTACTTGAAGGCCCTCTTTGGACTTCAGTTCGTAGAATACCTGCTCTTTGCTCTGCTTGCCCTTGTGATACACGTTGTAGTGAACCACAAAAAAACAGGTTACCTGGTGATACTCTTAGTGTTCATCTTCCTTGCCTTTCCTTCGGCATTCAAAGTCGAGCACCGTATGCTTATTTTTGGATCAGGCCCTGATTGGTGGTACACCGATATGCGCGGCTTCGGACCTACAATCTTGCCGTGGCTGTTGTTCAAACTATATTGGATCGCATGGGCCTTGATTCTTGCAGTAGTGGCGAGATTGTTCTGGGCGCGAGGCAGGGAACAAAATTTCCGACACCGCCTTCAGCTAGTACGGCACCGTTTCACAATTTCAACATTCTGGGTTGCGATAATAGGCTCAGGACTTTTGGTTACCCTGGGAAGCTTCATTTTCTACAATACGAACTTTCAAAACGAATACCTCACCAGCGCCGACATCAACGAACGTAAAGCTGAATATGAACTGCGCTATGGCAAGTACAGAAACACTCCTCAACCCCAGCTCACCGGCACAAAGCTAAAAATAGAGATCTATCCGGGCCAACGACAGCTCGAGATCCGTGCAGCGTATACACTTGTGAATAAAGATTCAGTTGCAATAGACACAATTCACCTAGGCAGTATTTCCGGCATCGAGCCAACCGAAGTGAATTTCAATCGGCCAGCTTTATGTGTGGTGAACGACACAAAACTCCGTCGTTACATTTATGCATTAGAGCACCCCCTACAGCAAGGCGATTCATTGCAGATTAACTTTGTCGTAAACTATCAAGAACATGGTTTCCGCCATAACGGCACTGACGAATTAGTGATGAAGAACGGAACATACTTTACAAATTACGATGTGCTTCCGTTCGTTGGCTACAAAACCAACATGGAAATCACTGATGCCGTTACCAGAAAACAATACAAGCTTCCAGCGCGTCCTGCGATACCATCACTCTATGATGCCGAGGCGCGTAAAAAGGCAGTAACAACAGATCATAATACCTTCGAAGCCATTGTCGGAACTGCAAAGGATGAAGTTGCTGTTGCGCCAGGTGCGTTACTTCGAACGTGGACAGAAGGCGACCGCAAGTATTTTCATTATAAAACCGATGCGCCTCTCCGGGGCGAGTACGCTTTCTTATCGGGGAATTATGCCTTACTGAAAAGCAAGTGGAATGATGTGATGATCCGCATTTACTATCATCCCGGGCATGACATGAATGTAGACCGAATGCTCCGCAGTGTGAAAGCTTCGATGGAATATTACACCGGACAGTTTGGTCCATACCCCTTTGGGCATATCACGGTAGTAGAGCGCCCTGGTGACGGTGGTGGAGCAAGTGCAGAAGCTAGCATGATAAATTATGGAGAGCAGTATTCAATTATGAATCCCGATGATAGCCGGAATGGCTTTGACCTTCCCTATTACATTTTGGCCCATGAGGTCGCGCACCAATGGTTTGGCAGTGCCCAATTAAATCCTGCATATGTAGAAGGAGCTGGTGTTCTGATCGAGGGTCTTGCCGTATATGCCGGCATGCAGGTTTTGGAAAAGAACTGCGGTGATCATCATTTGCAGCAATACCTGAAGTTTATCCATTCATTCTACGAGATGCCACGATCACTTGCAACAAATTCCTTACTTCAGGCAAACGAATCCTTTTTATACTATCGGAAAGGTGGACTCGCAATGTATGCGCTGAGTACATACATCGGTAAAGAAAAGGTCAATGGTGCCCTTCGTAATCTCCTGCAAAAACACCATTCAGGAGAGCTACCCCTTCCAACTACACTTGATCTCTATCACGAGATACAAAACGTTACCCCTGACACATTGAATTACCTGTTACGCGACCTCTTTGAGAAGAACACTTATTGGCGTCTCAAGACAAAGCAATTTTCGGGAGAGCAAACTGATGGAGGCAACTGGCTGGTAACGCTAAAAGTGCAGGCTCAGAAGGTTGTAGTTGATAGTACGGGTAATGAAACGGAAGTACCGATGAATGACTGGCTGGAAGTCGGCGTTTTTGAAGAAGGTAAAGAGTTGAATGAGCCACTCTACCTTAAGATGCACCGCATCCAGTCTGGTGAGCAGACAATAATAATAACAGTGCCGCGGAAACCTGAACGTGGAGGTATTGATCCTAATTCTCTTATGATTGACGTTAGACTTGATGATAATATTATGCAACTGGACAGGAAATAACGATTACTATTCGCTTAGTTCCAACCACGACCTATTTAAATTCAGTTCGGTACATCACTTCTCCATCCAAACCCATTAATTGCGCATTCTCAACTTCACATAGGCCATTTGAGATATATCCAAGACCGGCCAGGAATTTAGTGTCCGTAACAAATCGTGTCGATTGAAAAAGATGCCGTTTGTGCGTTTTAAACAGTTTCGTTTGTTGCGCCAAAAAAATAAATACCGGTCAGAAAAAGGATGACGCCGGCTATGGCTTGATAGATTCCCCTGAACTTAGGCCTTACCTTGTCTGCTGACTCATTTGCCGGTTCTTTTTCCGGCGCGTTCTTGATTTTGCTCGCTTTATAGTCTTGCCATGTTTTGTAATCAAAGTAGTTGGCAAGGGCGTTCAGCGTAGCGATTTGTGGTATGCGGCCGAACTCCCCCATAGGCGAGGCGTTTCACAGTAGTTCCGCTTATCAAGATCCCTGTCTTTTGCTTTTTAGCTGCTCGCCGATATAATCAAAATCCCGTTGCGTCATACGATCAGGATCACTAAATCCATTCGCCTTAAAAACCTCGAGTATGCTTGTTTTTATTATCGTTTGTTCATCCTTCTTAATTTTTGTTCATCAAAATTGTGAAATTCTCAAACGTGTAGTTCACCCGTCCATCCGTTGAGTCTTTGCCTTTTACAGCTCCCCTATCAATTTCATCCAATGCTTCATCCAGCTCAACCAATATCTTTGGGTCAACCAAGGGTGTGTTATGTGCAGGCAGCAAATGCTTTAGTGAAGGAGACAAGGCTGCCAATCTCCTGATAGAATTCTTGTAGGCGTCAAGGTTCGTTTCTTTGGCAAACAGCCAGATCGCACCTTTGTAGAAAGTATCTCCTGTCCACAACAATCCATTTTCCTTATCCAACAAGCCTATTGCATCGGGTGTGTGCCCCGGAATACTGATTACCTCCAGTACTCTATTCCCCAAATCAATTTTAGATCCCTCAGCGACATACTCATCAATCTCATAAGGGCGGATGATGTGGTCCTCCGCAATTACACCCTCCGGCAAAGGTTTGCACAACGCAGCCGGAGAGACTTCGTCAGCTACGCGTTCATGAGGCAAACCCTTTTTCCTTGTCGCTGTAAACTCCGTATCCATCCCATAGATAAAATCGAAACTTGCATTTCCTCCTACATGATCAAAGTGTGAGTGCGAATTGAGCACCCTGATTGGCAGACCCGTGATCCGATCAACGACATTTTTTATATCCCCTATCCCATTTCCAGTATCAAATAAAAGAGCGTACTCCTTGCCGATGATCAAATAAGAAATCACTTCCTGCACCTGATGAGGCTCATAGATCGCAAAAATGCTATCCTGAACTTCATAAACATCAAACCAATAATCGGAGAATGGCGTTTTTTCCAATTGAGCATTGTCTGCTCGTGGCAACTGGTCACACCAGCTCGTTTCATTTTTGACAGGCTGAGAACAGGCCGCCGTCAGTAAAATCACAATCAGGAATCGTAAAGGATTTCTCAGTAGCATAAGGATCAGTGAGGTCATGACTACCTTCAAAGGGAATATAAGGTATTGGGAAACGAAACTCCCTTTTTTCCCTCCATAATCTTATCTTTGCGGCCGCATGAAAAAGATAATCGAGTCACGCAAGGTGCTGGGTGTCACAAAAGACACAGAATTGAAGGAATTAAAGACTATTTATAGGAATTTCATGAAGGAATTCCACCCTGACAAGGTCGTCAACGATGAAGCAGCGAAGTTGGCGGCGGAAGAAAAGAGCAAAGCTGTTATTGAGGCATATCAAATCCTGGTGAGCGTTGCCCCTGAAACTCATGCACAGCAACTTGAAAAGTATACCGAAGTAATCACAGTTTCCCGCATCGAAAATTTTCAATATAAAGGCCAAACGCTCACTATCGATTTTATCGATGGCAGCAGCTACGAATATTTCGGCATTCCGAGAAACGTCTATAACAAATTGGTTAGCTCCGATACACCCGACCGTTTTGCCAGACGACACATCTACCATGAATTTGTCTATCGCAGAGTGAGCAGAGCCGCAGAGACGGCTTGACGTCTACGTACTACTTTTTAATAATTCAATTCTAAAATATCCATATGAAACACATTCTCATCATCATCTTCACACTTTGCCTGACATCCGCAATGGCGCAAGGATCGCTGGAAAAAGGAAAAGCGCAATTTAATGCAGGGCTCGGCTTCTCGACATGGGGGGTTCCGATATACGTAGGTGCTGACTTTGGTGTGCATGAAGATATCACGATCGGTGGAAGATTTTCGTTTCGGAATTACTCTCACAGGTTCGGTGGCGACAGGTATAGCCAAACCCTGAGTGTTATAGGCATTAATGGAAATTACCATTTCAACAGATTGCTTAAGCTGCCATCGGAATGGGATGTTTACGCCGGAGTTACCCTCGGCTACTATGTTTGGTCCGACGTAAAATGGAATAACAATTCCCAGGGAACTTTCGGTGGCGAGGCTTCCGGTATCGGTGCGGACATCCAAATTGGCGCCCGCTATTTCTTCAACGAAAGATTTGGAGTTAATCTCGAGTTTGGTGGCGGGACCGGAGCAGGAGGAAGTGTGGGAATCACATACAAACTGTAGTCACAGGGAATCGGGGAACACTCACCCAGCGGGTCGGCGGACGAACCGAATTAGTACCTAAAGGAACCGCTCACACAATGATGGTTTGGCATAGCACAGCTATTCATTAGTTTGTGTCGCCCTAAAACCTTTACCCCTTGCCCTTCCCTATCTCACCCCTCAGGCAACTCGTGTTGCTTTGCGTATTTGTTTGTTCATTTTTCCTGGCGAGTGCACAGGAAGTTGTTAATATGCCCGATGTAAGGCAGCGACCAACCGCCGCTGCCACCCAGATCACCGACACGCCCGTAATCGATGGAGATGTTCTGGGCGAAGAGCTGTGGAAGCAAATCGTTCCCATCGATGAGCTGATCCAGACAAAGCCCCGTGCAGGCTTTCCGGCATCCGAGAAAACAGAGATCCGGATCGCCTATACGGCCACAACATTATACCTGGCCGTTATTTGCTTCGACAGCCAACCAGAGCGCCTGGTGGTGTCAGATGCGCGACGCGATGCACCCCTCGATAATACCGACAGCTTCCTGTTCATACTCGACACCTATCACGACGGACAAAACGGATTTATGTTCGGGACGAACTCTATCGGTATAGAGTACGACGGACAGGTCGACAACGAAGGTCAGGGAAACCAGTCCGTGAACCGCCAGCAAAGTGGTGTGATCGGAGGATTCAATCTCAACTGGGACGCATCCTGGAAAGTGAAGGCAAAAGCCGGCGACTTCGGCTGGAGCGCTGAGTTCGAGATCCCGCTGCGCACACTCCGGTTCGCCGCCGGCAAAGACAAGACATGGGGTATGAACTTTCAGCGGAACATCCGGAAGACCAACGAGATCGTCTACTGGGCGCCACTGCCGATCCAATTCGACCTGAAGCGCCTGAGCCTTGAAGGCACGCTCACTGGCCTGAACCTGCGTACGCCGGGCAATCTTAAGGCGATGCCCTATGTGCTGGGCCGTGCCACACGCGATTACAGGCTGCCCGATTCGGAAACAAAATATAGCCCCGATGCAGGCATCGACGTGAAATACTCTATCACGCCGGCAGTTACGCTCGACCTCACCTATAATACAGACTTCGCGCAGGTTGAGGTAGACGCTCAACAAATCAACCTGGACCGGTTCAATCTGTTCTTTCCGGAGAAGCGCCCTTTCTTTCTCGAAAACGCAGGCCAATTTAGCGTAGGCGCCACGGGCGAGGCCGATCTGTTCTTCACGCGACGTATCGGGATCGGCCCCCAGGGAGAGGTGGTGCCTATCATCGCCGGTGCACGCGTATCCGGCAAGATCAAGGATACCAATATCGGCTTCCTGAATATGCTCACCGATGACCGGCCGGAGCTGGCGATCGAGCGAACCAATTTCACCGTAGCACGGGTCAATCACCAACTCGCACAGCGATCTTCCATCGGTGGTATTTTCGTGAACAAACAAAGCCTCGACTCCTCGGACAATTACAACCGTACTTTCGCGGTCGATGGGAAGTGGGGCATCGGAAAAAAGGCGACGCTCTCGGGATACTACGCCGGCACAGATACTCCGGGAGAAGAACGAAGCGAACAATCGTTCAAAGCGTTGTATACGTACGAATGGAACGGGTTGCGCGCAACGGCCGGATATGCGGAAGTGGGAGAAGGTTTTAATCCGGAGGTAGGCTTCCTGGTGCGGTCGGCATACCGCAAGCCCGAGCTATCGCTCCTCAAGCAGGTGCGGATGAATGGAAAGTATGGTTTGCTCGAGCTCAGGCCACACTTCACTTACAGGAGCTATTGGAACTATAATAATTTCCAGGAAACGAGCTACCTGCATCTCGACAATCATTGGGCGTGGGTGAATGGACTCGAGGTCCACACCGGCGTCAACTTTACCACCGAGGGCGTGGTGGACGAGTTCGAGATCTCGAAAGACGTTTTTGTGCCCGAAGCGACATATCATCACACAGAAGCCCAGCTTGTTCTGATCACAAATCCCAGTAAACCGGTTTACGCTAATATAAGGTCGGTGTTAGGCGGCTCATTCGGGGGAACACGATACCTGAACACCGCTATTTTCGGTTTGCGCCTCGGCAACAAGTTTAATTCAGAATACAGCCTCACAATGAACGATGTGCATTTGCCCACTGGCGATTTTGTTGCCACCCTTCTGGGCGCTAGGTTGAGCTACAACTTTAGACCCCGTATCAATCTTCAAAGCTTTGTGCAGTACAACAATGCGGCAGACCTTTGGTCACTCAATCTGCGGTTTAGCCTGCTCGAGCAGGCTAACACGGGTTTGTTCGTAGTATACAACGATGTGTATACCGGCGGCATGCCCGCGAATCGCAGCCTTACGATCAAGTATACGAGGGTGTTTGATTTGCTGAAATAACAGGCTTCTGCCGATGAAACTGTCGGGCCAGATCAGCAAGTGAGAGGATTCGTGGAAGATGAGCTCAAGACCGTAGACATTCTTGTTACCCGAGTCGGCCACGGAAAAAGTAATCGTTTCGGATGCCGAAAGGGTGCGAAAAGTTTCAGGATTCATCCCGTTCGGCTTTTCGAAATTTGATTTCTGACGCCTGAACGAAGACCCGGAAATAGCGTATCTTGTACCACGTTCTATAAGGTCCCCTACACTCCTACCAACCCGGATTTGAACATATTTTACGCAGACGACGACGAGGATGATCGGGAAATTTTCTCTGAGGCGATTCTAACCATTAACCCGACTACGCGAATTACGTTGTCGAAAGACGGACAGGAAGCGCTCGAAACACTCAGAAAAGGTCTGCAGCTTCCCAATTACATTTTTCTTGATATTAATATGCCCAGGATGAATGGCAGGGAATGCCTGGCTGAGCTAAAGGCGGATAGCAGATTGAAAAATATCCCCGTTTTTATTACTTCAACTTCGGCAGGCGTGGAGGAAAGGAAAACGCTTGAATTGCTCGGAGCTCAGGGTTTCATGCCCAAAGCAAGCAATCTCAATGAATTTATAAAAACCCTTAGAGTGATTGTGGGCTACGAAGAAGAATTGGCTGTTTAGCCTAATAGGTCTTAGTAGGTCTGCAGCTCCGCGAAGAGCAGTATCAACTCTTCCCTGGTTATCTTAAGCTTCTTAGAAAGCACGTCCAGCATACTTTCTTTTTGCCCTTCTTCGAATTCAAAATCAGAGTCGCAAAGATCGGAGAACCTCCGTTTGAGCATCACTTTTTGTTCTCTCCAGCTTCTGGTAATTTTCATTTTCTTGTGTTTTTAGGGCTTAAACAGGGAGAATAATTGTGAAAGTCGCCCCGAAGTTTAGTTTCCCTACCGCTAATATAAGCCCTCCGTGATATTCTGCAATCTTCCTGCAGATGGCAAGTCCCACGCCAGAACCTTCAATTTTATCAACATGAACTCTTTGAAAAAGGTTGAACATCCTTGAAATATACTCCTGTTCGAAGCCAATGCCATTGTCTTTTACGCTGATTGCTACAAAATGTTTATCGCGGGATAGCTTATGTTCGGTAACGCCTTGCTCGGTAAGGTCCTCACTTGACACTTCAATGCTCAAATCGCCCTTCCCGAATTTCAGTGCGTTCTCTATAAGATTGGTGAAAAGCTGGATCATCAGCCCCTGCGAAGCATAGACGGACGGCAATGGGGAAACTGTTATTTTCGCATTCACAGCATGGATAGCATCCTCCTGGTCCTCCAGAATAGTTCTCAGGGTCAAATTAAGGTCAACCAAATTCAGGCGCTTGTCCTTAAAGCTCAACAGCGAATAGTTCAACAGGTCCTTGATAAGCAGGGCCATTCTACGCGAACACGCATCGATCTTTTTTACATATTTGCTCGCATAGGGACTTAAATTCAGTTCCGGTTTTGCGAGCATGCTGGAAAACATCTGGATCTTTCGAAGGGGCTCTTGCAAATCGTGACTGGATATGAAGGTAAATTCTTCGAGTTGACGGCTCAATTCAGCGAGTTCCTTATTTGCTTTCATCAATTCGCTTACGTTGTTAAAAGACAACAGGATAAGGGTCTCCTGCGAAGCATCGTATCTCAATAACCTGTAGGTATTCACGATCAGGGTCATTTCACCCAACTCAGGAAATGTGTGTCTCAACTCAAAAACCTCAAAAGTTGATTTCTTCATCATCAGCTGGTTCAAATGCTCTCTGAGCGCCGGTATTTCCCATGCATGGTCGGCAAGCTCATAGATGAACATTCCTTCAGTATTTTCCTGAGTTAGCCTAAACGCATCATAAAATGCGTTGTTTGCCATCTTTACCTGCAGGTTGGACGTGAGCACCAGCAACGGGTCATGGATCGTTTCGATGATCGCCTCCGAATAGGTTTGCGACTGTTTCAATTCAATGTTTCGCTTTCCCAACTCACCATTCGTTATCGTCAGCTCTTCAACTGCTGATTGCAGCTCTTCCTTAGATGATTCCATTTCTTCGTTAACGCTCTGCAGTTCTTCGTTAGCGGAAAGGACCTCCTCGTTATAGGATTGGAGCTCTTCGTAGGTCGATTCATACTCTTCGTTCGAGCTCCTGATCAGCGACCTGGATTCCATCAGCTGCTCTTCCAGTTTCAAAATGGTCCTCTTTCCCAAGCTTTTACTTGGTTTCCCTTTCCGCGGGCCAAGCTCCAGCGTTTGCACGGAAGACATCTCCTTGAAAACAACCAGAAAGATCCGTTCGCCCGAATAATTCTTCCTGGGCTCCACATCTATCGTGATCTCTCTGTTAGAACCCTTATAGTACATTTTAATCCCATTTTTTGTTACAGGCTTACCGGTGTTGCGGGCTTCATGGAGTAATGAACCTAAATGAACAACGAGGTCTTCACGAATTATCTTCAGCACATTCAAGGTAGCTTTTCCCGCTACAGGTTCCAGGTAGGGCGAAGTGACCCCAAAAAACTGGATAATCACCAGGTTTTTGTTTAAGACGATGCACGGAAGGACGTAGCGCGCCAGTATCAGTTTGGTGATATCTTTTTCAGCATTTAACTCTGCGTACCGCTCTACGCTCGTGGGTGTCTTCGCGTACGTGTTTCTAATAGGAAGAGGCGTAAAATCGAGCTGTCGCGGTTTTGTAGCTCTCCGTGAAAACAATCTCACTTTTTTATCGAGAAGCTCAAACAGGTTGCCCGCGCCGATGCTCTCCGATTTCCCGAGAAACAAGTGACCTGCAGGTTTAAGGGCGTAATGAAATGTCCGGAGAAGGCGTTCCTGGGGTTCCGTCTCAAGATATATCAGTACGTTCTGACAGCTGATCAGATCCATTCGCGAGAAAGGCGGATCGGTGAGAAGATTGTGCTGAGAAAAAATACAAACTTCGCGAACGGCCTTGATGACCTGGTAATGAAGGTCGACTCTGCGGAAGTACTTTCCAAGACGCTCCTGGGACAGACCCTGTACGGCACTCAAAGAATATTGACCAAGCCTGGCCATTTCGATAGCGCTCGCGTCGAGGTCGGAAGCAAATATCTGGATAGGAATTTTCAGGTTGTTCGCAGCCAGGAATTCGAACAGGCATATCGCCACCGAATAGGCTTCTTCACCTGTTGAACAGCCGGCCACCCATATGCGAATCGTATCAACGGAGTCGGCTACCAGCCCTGGGAGCACCTCCTTGTTGAGGACGTGAAAAAAATCGGGATCGCGGAAGAAATTAGTGACATTGATCAGGATATCGTCATATAGCGAATCAACTTCCTTGGGAGTGATATTGACGAACGCATGGTATTCCTTGAGGTCCTTCTTTTTATTCAAGGCCATCCGCCTGACGATACGCCTGTAAACGCTGGCGCGCTTGTAGTCAACAAAAAAATCGATGCCCGATTTACCTTTCACCATCGACAATATCTTTCTTAACAGCTCAGTCTGGCCAGTCAGTTCCTTGCTGGCGAGGACGTCGATCTTGTCGGACGGTAACCTGGTATACGACAAATGGACCAGCCGGCCTAGCTCGTCGGCAATCTTTTCGGGAGAAAGTAAAAAATCAACATAACCTGAATCATAGGCATGTTGAGGCATCCCGGTAAACTTCGCTGAGTCGTCTTGCGCGAATGTAATTCCGCCTTCGGCCTTAATGGCCTTCAAGCCGAGCGTGCCATCGGTTGCCGTTCCGGACAAGATCACGCCTATAGCATTGTTTTTGTATACCGCCGCGAGGTTCATCAGGAAATAGTCAATCCCATAGTTGCCGATACCTGCTGATGATTGCGGAGCAAGTTTGAGATGGCCATCTACGATGCTCATGTAAGTGTTTGGCGGAATCACATAAATGTTGTTGGGCCTCACCTCCATACCATCTACCACCGTTTGCACAGGGATCTTTGTTTTAAACTGAATCACTTCGCGAAGTGCACTCCGGTGATTTTTAGAGAGATGCATGATGAGGATGTATGCCATGCCAAGGTCTACATCAAGGTGCGACAGAAGCTGCGTGAATGCTTCTATGCCGCCGGCTGAAGCACCGAAGCAAACGATTTGAAAAGGCTTTGGCGACAGACTTTTGGTCAAGGTTTTTAAACTCCCTGACTTTTTAGTTTTAACGCCCCCGCCTCCTAATGTCTTCTTGCTTTTCCTCACCAGCTTTTTCACCACTTTCAAATCTATTTAGAGAAGTCTTTTATTCACTATCAATTACCTTAAACAAAAACAGGAGGCACTTGCCCCCCGTTTGCCAATTACGTTGTGCCTGCTTTTTAGCGGCGCAACGTTTGAAGTTGTCAACGCCTTATGTTTACATAAATTCAATTTCTACGTTTTCAGAAGATACGTTTCACTCCGGGCATACTCATCAAAAATGCCGAAAGCATCCCGACGATTGAAACCACGAGAAAAATGTGCACTACTCCACCGGCATGATACCCGAGAAATTCAACTATCCAGACAATAAGGCATGCTATCGATACGAGCATTATTGTATTTTTCATACACAAATATGACTCATGCTGGCTCGGGAACCGTTACACTGATTGCGCGATGAGTTGCACAATTCACACTAATAAAGATCACTTACGTCACAATTGACTGAAAACGGCGGGAAAATGCCCTGAAACCTCTAAGTTCTTGGTGCGTAGTAAATGAGCATTGCGCCTGACACACAAATCACTGATCCGATAATATCATAACGATCGGGCTTGAAATTATCAAAATAATACGCCCAGACCAGCGACATCACAATGAAGAATGCGCCATAGGTGGCGCTGACCCTTCCAAAGGACGAAGATTGAAACGTCGTAACAATGGCGCAGCCCGTTAGAATTATAGCTCCCAAAATACCATACCCCACCCCAAAGCCTTTCCGGAGCCACATCCATATTAAATAACAGCCTCCTATTTCCAATAAACCGGCAACAATGAAAATTGATATCGCTTTTAGTTGAATCATAAGTGCATTATTTAAGATCAGACTTCACAAATTTACAATTATAGAGTCGAATGGGGCTAGGTCGACTTCTTCCTCTGCTTCAGGTACTTCTTCCTGGGCCCTTTATTGTTGAGCTCTCTCATCTTATCATACGCGTCACGCAATTTATCATCCATCCCGTTCGGATAATCAAACTTGAAATACGAAAAACCATTATAGGGTACGGTATTTTCAGGCGCCCTCATCTTCACCTGAGTCTCAGTGCCGTTTTCTTTGAACAAATTAAGAAAAGATGCCTTTCGTTCATTAACGAGGTTGTTAAACGATCTGTTCACCACGGCGCCGCCCACAAAATTAAGACACTTCTCCTGTATTGTAAACATGACGGTGTCGCTCAGGTTTTTGCTGATAAATTTCACCAAGGCGCGATCCTTGACAGACATCCTGATGACCTCTAATGAATCATCTTCCGTAAAGTCCTTGGCCTGTTTATGGTGCGTCATCAGAAAATATTTCTTTTTGGTCTCATAAAAGAGAATGTGCTCTTTTTCCTTCGCTTCGTATTGTATGGGGTGCACGACGAGTGACGCGTCCGGATGACCTTTTAGAAATCCTGAGATATCTTTTACGAATCTTCTCTGATGCCCAACGAGCGCCGGTTGGCTCATCTCCCATTTCAATGTCATGGATTTTTCGATCTCCATCTCGAGCTCCTTTATCTCCATTTGGTAAGGGATCGTGACAGGCTTGACAAATATATTTTTGACGACATCGGTAATAACATCCTTCAGGTGAAATTTCGGATGCTTTAAGTCGCCGGTGATCGGAACTTGATAGTCCATAACATTTCCCCGGTCCCGTGTCAGCGACATGATCAGTGGCATAGGGATCCACTTTGAGTCTTTGTTCCTGACCCGTTTTGTTATTCTGGGATCAATTATCAGAACGTGATTATTACTATTAATGATACTGTTTCTCACATTCCACAGTCCATTTAATTCCAGCGTGCCTCTATCCAATGGGAAAGAGGTTATGGAAATCAGGTACGGATTAAAGGCCGTTGCCGGGATCTTTTCGACGTTGTATTTCAAGTCGAAATCACCACTGTCTCTCGGATTGATGCTCATCAGGAAAGTAGCATACCCGTATGGCTTTATATCCGACGTTAGCGAAAAACTAACACGCTTATTCCTTTTGTTCACTGAGTCAGCCCGGATCGTAAGCGGGCTGGCACTTATGGAGAATTTCTCACTGGTTGAATAATCATTGAAGGCAACGTTCCCATCGAAAATCCCCAGGGTACCGATCTGAAAGTCGCTGACGAAGAAATTTCGTGAGATCTCTCTCAAATATCGCGCAATTTCGATCACCAGGTTAAACCGGCCAGGCTGACTCGTTACATCGGAAATATTCTTGCCTTCCTTTCCAAACAATGCCTGAACGTTGTCGAGTGAATCAAAAACCTCGTACTTGATGTAAGGAGCATGAAGCGTAATAGAATCAAAGAGAAATTTATTGCGGGCAGGACTCAGGTCATCGATTACCAAAGCAAGTTTTTTGAACGCTATGTATGCATCCTCATTTGTTTTACCGAGATGAAAATCGCTGAGGAACAGGCGCCCGCTTGCGCGAATGCTGTCTGCGGACTTGAAATTCCCCGTTGCCTTGATCTTTGCATCGAGGGTTGAATGAAACATCCCATAGTTGATCAGCTCCCAGATATACTGCCGGATAATCTCGAGGTCGAACGTTTGAACTTCCGCACCAAAGCGGTAGTCGAGGGTTTTCTGATTGATCGTAAAATCACCCTGCATCCTGCCCTTTCCTTTTCCGTCTTCAAAAGAGAATTTTGCGGAAATCGTGTCTACATCCTGAGTCTTGCCCGGGCCGACAAGATTCAGGTTTTTAATAAAATAATTGATGGGAATGATCTGTTCGTAATAATGAAACTCCCCTGCTATGATTTCGGTATCAAGAAGCGTAACATGCCACGCATTGGAGTGCGTTGAATCGGATCCATCTCCCGAGAATCTGTCAATAACATCATCAAAGCTCAACGTATCTTTTTTCTGGACGATCCGCACCCACGGGTGATCGACGGTAAGCTGCTCTATCCACACCTGTTTCGATAGCAATTTCGTCATCGAAAAGTTGGCACTTGCTCCTGTGGCCGATATGAAAATACTGTCACCTTGTAGCTCATAAATCTCTACATCGTGAAAATGAACATATCCGGTGATGGGATTTACATACGCCCAGCCAATCGTCGCTTCTCTCCCAAACAGGTCCACATCGTACTTCTCCATGTAGTATTTGGCGAGCGGCGAAACGACGATCATGACCACGATCCACGCGAATAAAATCGCCAAGGCGGTGTATGAATAACCTTTTTTGATTCTGACTTTGAAGATTTTCATTTTTCGGACACTAAACAAACCAGAAATTTCGCTCTATTTCAGTCGCAAAACTAATAGAACAACCGGATCGCTATAGCTGCAATAATTATTCCCGGCAAGGCAAAGAGAAGATGGTTGATTATAAAAGGCTGACGTTCAGCGCAACCCACTCATTTTTTAAGAACTCCTTTGATGAGGTGAATGAGCGTGCAGAGAATTATTTATAAACATACCCCGGTAAAATATATCTATTACACTTATTTTTTAAAGAAAGAAGATGATGCAATCGACTGCAACCAGTGTCTTCTCGTGATTTTTATAACTGATGAGGTCCATCCGTTCGGTAAAGGTGGGGAATATTAAAATACCCGGATAGTCATCCAACAAAATTTCCCGGTCAACGCAATGGCCGAACATTCGAGCGAAGCATCCTTTTGAAAGCGCTCAGTTTCGTCTCGCGGTCGAGCTGAACGTGTCCACCCTAAAGGCGGGCGAGCATTAAAATAGTCAGCGAATTCTGATGAAGGTTCCCCCGTAGTAGCCGCCGGTGGGATCACCTTTGGCGTTGTGTTGCACAGACGTTAGCTCATATTCGTTTTCAGAAATCCAATGATAGGTGTAGATCCTGTATGTCCCTTCAGGCTCACCTTCGAAAGACACTTTTAAGGTAACGTCCCCGTTTTCAGTAACGGTGCCGGCACCAACGCCGATCCTTGATTCCCCAAAGCTTGATAAATGTCCAACAGTTTTCTTCACAGGATTGTAAGTCCAGAAAATATGGCCATGTGGTGGAGCACCGTCAATGACCGACAGCATGGAGTTGGAGGTATTGATCTCTTTATTAATTGTATGATGACCTGGGATCTTGATGTGTTCCATTCCACCTCCCCAATTTTGCGACCAGTTGTCATCCTTCAAGGTCCATTCACCAAAGAACTTTTTAAATGGGTTGGATGATATCTTTTGTACCTGTGCAAAAGACGGGCTCGGCGCAAGCATGAAAATGAACAAAATCAGAATGACGACGGCGATGGGAGATGCTTTCATTGGCAAAGGGGTTCGATCGAGCCGTTAATATGGCGTTTGTTCGGATTCAAAACCAGAGAACAAGCTCCGTTACAAAGTATGATCGACGGAATGCATGGTGTAATAGATATGAGTCGGATTGCTCGTGACAAACTATCGCCTGCGTCTTACCCGGCTACTGTTCATTCCGTACCTCGATTTAAACGCCCGACAGAAGGCGTTGGCGTTATCGAATCCGCAGTCCAAAGCAATGTCGGCGACGGACAGATCGGTCGATTGCAGCAACTGAAAAGCATTCTGTAACCGGATTGCATTCAAATATTGATGCGGCGAAGTTCCAAACACCGCTCTGAATTGCCGGACTAATTGCGGCACAGACAAACAGGATATTGCGCCGACAAATTTAAGGTCCGGCTTTTCCCGGTAACAGCTATGGAGTGTGTCGCGGGCGATGCTCACGCGCTTGAATATCTCTTTCTGTGTCGAAGACTTCACACCATGAACTTTCTTGGACAAGGTGACATCGTTCCGGTGTACGGAGATCAAAGAGCTGAGTAGTGGCATCAGGCGCTCGTCGACCATACCGGAGACGTAACCCTCCGCGTCTAACGAGCTGATCAAACCACGGAGACGATGTTGGAGCGGATAGTCGAAGCTATGAAGACTCTGGTAAAATTCCGGAATGTCGCACCCGGAACCGAACGGGTCGTCGACGGATTCTTCCTCTGTATTCCGCAAGTCCTGAAGGGCTAACTTTACAAATTCCTTCGCGAAGAATATAGAAACAGTTCTTACCGGTTTCCCTTCGATCCAGCACGAGTATCGCTGTCCATCATTCAGGATAAGGAACTGACCCGGCCGCACTGCCACCTTTCTTCCATCGAGGCCATACCATTCTTCGCCACGCAATACTGTTTTCACCGAAAAGCAACCCACGTGATTATCGCAACGTGCGCCATTGCTTTGCGCGTTGAATACGATGTTCGTCGTGCCAAACCGGCCGAAGTGCGTTTCTTCATCAAAGGCCGGGTCGCTATGGTCCGGAAGTGAGGTGAAATACATGGCCCGAATTTGAGAATTTTTGCACATCCAATTTACAAGGAGTTGGATAGATTTGGAAAAAATGCGCCCCACACATGACCAGGCTCTGCTTTCTTTCCTTGTTACTGACACTGGCCGCTTGCCGCAACCAGGAATCTGCTGCCGATCCTGAATTGATAAAAGCGGCACTTACCGGCTACTTCGATGGGATCCGAACACAAGACAGGCAGAAAATGATTGCTGCCACGACTGATGACTTTCTACTTTATGAGGACGGTAAGGTATGGAACAATGACAGCGTCTTCCGGGAAATGGACAAGCACAAATTCAGCGTCACATATACATTCTCCGATCTTAATATTAGTGTGAACCGGACCCTCGCTCATGTAAGCTATCACGCCAAAGCGGACTTTGTCTTCGATGATACGGTCAGTCAATCCTTACATTTCATAGAAAGCGCGTCGTTCAAAAAAAAGGGAGACCGGTGGGCGATGAATTTTCTGCACGTAACCAGTCAGCAGCCCAGATACGATACGATACACTATGCACCCGAATATTATGCGGAACGTGTTGCACAATTCAAGGCTGAGCCGGTGCAAAAGAATGGGATTATCTTTTTAGGCAATAGCATCATCGAGTACGCGAACTGGCGAAAGCTTCTTGGCGACTCCAGTGTGGTTAACAGGGGAATAGCTGCCGATAATACTTTCGGAGTGCTCCGTCGGCTCGATGACGTCGTGGCCCGAAAGCCCCGCAAATTATTTATAGAGATCGGCATCAATGACGTTGCGCAAAGTATCCCGGCCGATATCATTGTCGAAAATATCCTGGCGATCGTAAAGCGGGTTCATGCAGAGTCTCCCGGCACGAGGTTCTTTGTGATCAGCTTGCTACCAACCAACGACGACGTGAAAAACGAGTACCCGGACGCTTTTAACAAGAATCATATCTCGGAAAGTATCAATAACAAACTGCGCCGGCTTGCCATCGATAAGGCGTTTACCTACGTAGATGTTAATAAAAGGATCCGGGATGAGCTGGGCAAGTTGAACAGGGCATTGGCGAGTCCCGACGGTCTCCATCTTAACGAAGAAGGATATAGGGCATTCGTAAAGCAGCTGAAGGCAGACAAAGGTATTTAGACGGCAGATCAACCCGAGCAGAAAACCCCTTCGTGGGGCAAATTCTCAACAATTTTCTTCCGGATTTGGGAAAAAAGCGTCCCGAAGGCGTGTGGATAAAACGCTTTTTTAATTCTATCTTTAGCAAGTTTCTGAGGCTTTTTTCAGGAATTCTGGGACGATACCTGACGAAAGTTGGTAGACAATTGTTTTTTCCGGATCCATGGAGGACGTAATACCCTATTTGCCGATGTCGCAGTTGTCGAAATCACCTTTCTATAACATCCTTCTTGCCGACGACGACAACGACGATTGTCTTCTCTTCACGGATGCATTAAACGACATGCCGCTGGTAACCCAGCTGACGACCGTACGCCATGGCGAAGAGCTTATGCTGCACCTGCATGCAAAGGAGGAACTGCCCGATCTGCTTTTCCTCGATCTGAATATGCCCCGCAAAAACGGGTTCGAATGTCTTATAGAGATAAAGCAAAGCGAAAAATTAAGTGCAATTCCCGTGATCATATTCTCGACATCATTTGAACCGGATATTGTAAAGCGCCTGTACCGAAATGGAGCGCGCTATTACATTTGTAAACCAAACGCATTTGACCACCTCGTAATCTTAATCCACCGGGCAATAACCGTCACGTTACAAGAAAATCACTTTCAAATTCCAATGGAGAAATTTGTGCTTTCTCCGGAATCGTGTTTCAATGAATCGTTTAAGCGTAAAAGTGCATTCAAACTATAGAGATTCTAACGGCAGGGCACTGATTGTTAACGTATGAAAGCAAAAAAAACAAAGCAGGAAATTAACGGGACCATTCGCAAATCATCCAACGCCTCTTCGGTGATAGATGCTAATGCTTCAGCCGGTAGCCTTGACGCGTTTAAAAAGCTCCTGAAAGCAATTCCCTATAATTCAGGGATGTCTTATGAGCTGCTCCAGGATTTAAGCGCCACCCCCGAAACTCTGTTGCCGGACCTGCTGAAAAAAATCACCAACATTCCGGTACTAAAAATCACGGATGATATCAATATGGAACCTGACCATATATACATCATTCCATCTGATAAAATGCTTACGTCCAACGAATACGTGGCTACCCGGGAACCAGGCAATGCCGAAACGATTGATACCGCGGGGGAAGAGAGCGAAGCAACTTTCAGACGTTTAGTGAAAAATTTGCCCGCCGGCGTCTATTCCTGTGATGCCCAGGGACGAATAAACTTTTACAACGAGGCTGCTGTAAAAGTATGGGGCCGTGAGCCCGAACTGGGGAAAGAACAATGGTGCGGTTCCTGGAAGATGATTGCGCTCGATGGCACCCCCCTCCCCGCAGAAGCCTGCCCTATGGCGATAGCTTTTAAAGAAGGTCGTGCAATAATGGGTGAAGAGATCATCGTAGCGCGTGCAGATGGCTCGCGCTCTATCGTACAGGTTTATCCGCAGCCTATATACGGGCCATCCGGCAAAATAACCGGCGCAATAAATATGGTCATTGATGTTACGGACCAGCGAGAAGCAGCAAGAAAAATCAGAGAAAGTGAAGAGAACTTCCGGCAACTGGCGGAACTAACGCCCGAAAAAGTGAGCGCCGCGGATAACGAAGGAAACTTCATATTCTACAATCAAAGCTGGCAGGATTATACAGGCTTAACTCTCGAAGAAATAAAAAAACTCGGCTTTAATAAGATTGTACATCCTGAAGATAATCCGGAACTCAACAAGCGCTGGATGAATTCACTTAAAACCGGAAACGCGTTTGAAATGGAGGTCCGCCTCCTGCACAAAAGTGGCGATTACAAATGGCACCTCGGCCGCACGGCAGCTGTGAAAGATGATAACGGAAACATAACGAAGTGGATAGGCACCACTACCGAAATAGAGACGCAGAAAAAGCAAAAAGAAGAACTGGAGGCAACAGTTATCAAGCGGACTTACGAGCTACACCAGGCCAATCAAAAGCTCCAGGAAAAAAATGCGGAACTGAATATCATGAACAAGGAACTTGAATCATTCGCTTACATTTCCAGTCATGATCTGCAAGAGCCACTACGAAAAATCCAGACTTTTGTCTCGCGTATTGTCGAAAGCGAATATGCAGCATTGACGGATAGAGGGAAAGATTACTTCGACCGGATGAGAGGCGCCGCGTTCCGCATGCAAACCCTCATCCAGGATCTGCTTTCTTATTCCCGCACCACCGACGCGAATAAGAAGTTCGTTCAAAAAGATCTCAATAAAATCGTGGACGAAGTAAAGGCTGACCTCTATGAAACTATTGAGGAGAAAAACGCCACGATTGAAGTGGATGGTCTCTGTGAAGTAAATATCATCCCCTTCCAGTTTAGCCAGATGATGTATAATCTGATCAGTAATTCACTGAAATTTTCGATAAAGGATAACCCACCGCTTATCGTCATTAAAAGTAATATTGCCAAAGGCGAACAACTGACAAACAGGGACCTTGATCCCGACAGAAAATACTGCCACATATCTATTACCGATAATGGCATAGGTTTCGAACCAGAGTACAAGGACAAAATTTTTGAGGTATTCCAGCGTCTTCACACAAGAGAGGAATACCAGGGAACCGGAATCGGACTTGCCATTGTAAAGAAGATTGTTGCAAATCACGAAGGGGTTATCACAGCAACGGGCGAATTAAACAAAGGCGCAACTTTCGATATATATATTCCGGCCACATAGGAGGATGGAATGACGAACGGAGGTACTCTTAAATCAGTCTGCCCATTTAAATATACATTCGTCACTGTATATTTTTTTCCTCCAATTTTTTAAGTATCGTAGCTTCCCCGAGCGTAATGGGCCTCCTCCGTACCAGTACGGATATCAAGAACAGTGCTGGTGGGTATTACCTACCGTCTGCTATTAGGGTAGGTTTAATATACACAAACCCCAACCCCCAATGAAAACCACACTCTTCAGCTTCATGCTGCTGGTGGCCTCCCCGATCCTCGCCCAAGATGGGCAGGCCCTTATTACTGCATGTCTCATGGGCGACATTGCTACCGTAAAGGCGCAAGTCGACAAAGGCGCCGACGTAAATTTTAAGAACGACAAGAACCAGACGCCCGTCGCGTGCTCGTTCTTCTGGCCGGAGATCACGACCTATCTGCTGGCCAAAGGCGCCGACGTGAACGGTGGCGAATATCCTGCGCTGGTTAATGCCGCAAACTATTATTCCATCGAAGTTATTGACATCCTGTTGAAAGCAGGCGCTGATCCAAACAAAACGGGCTACGTGAAAGTCGACCTGGCCGCCGGTGTTCGCAAATTGCTGGATGAAGAAAAAGCAAAAGGCAAAAAAGCGAACAAGTACATGGTGAAAGCATACGAAGACCAGATCAAAACTCTGCCCAGCAACGGACTCACATTCACAGCCCTTGGCAACGCCGTTAAGGCAAACTGCGGTCCTTGTATGGAAATGCTCCTGAAGGCCGGGGCAAAAACCGCCTTCAAGAACGAGATCTCCGGCGGCAACTTGTTGCATGAAGTCGCTAGCAGCTACACGTCACCTCAGCTGCGGATCGACGGAATTAAAGCATCCATTCCCTATTACGAAAAAGCAGGTATGAAGACTCCCGATTGGTATTCCGATCTCGATCTCTCTGTTTTCGGTAACCTCGACGACAACATTAAATTTCTCGTAAAAAACGGTGTCGACATTGAAGGTGAAGACAATCAAAAACAGACACCCTTGAAAGCCACTGTGGCGCTGATACCCATCCGCGAAGACGTGGTGAACGCGTTGATCACTAACGGCGCGAACCTCCGGAACGCCGGCGTTACGAACGTACTTACTCCCTTTGCAGAAGACACCCAGGACATCGATAAGATAAAAGTGAAATTTGACTTTCCCCGCGAAGGACGCAACGGTAACGGTGCGGGCTATAGCGCCAACGTAGATCTTATCAACCCCAAGCCAAAACGCGTGGCACTCATTAGCTACTATCTCTACGATGCTGGAAAAGGAAAGGCCAATATTACGGGTACCGCCGCGTGGAGAACACCCGACTTCGAAGGTCAACTTCAGGTTAACGACTTCTATAACAAGAGTATCGGCAAGCTGAAAGACACTTTTAAAGAAAACGGGATCGCTTTGCTCACTCCGGATGAGTTCCTGGACACCGAAGAGAAGGCTGAGTACTACTATGGCTTCGAACAAGAGTCGGCCAAGAAGGAAAAGACCAGCTTAACACGTTCCAAAACCAGATCCACCAGTAACTCGGTGGCCGGTTGGACAACCACCACCTACACCACAACAACGGCGACGGTAGGAACGCTGAAAGTTTGTCCCAGCGGTATGGGCTACCGGTCTTTCTTCGTAGCCAATGAAGCGGAAGATGAATCCATTATCGAGAATTTCTCCGGTGGCGTCTTCACTGCTAACAGGAAGCTTACCTCCAACCTCGGTTACGAGCTCACGAAGGCACTGGGTGTAGATGCTGTGATGGTGATCTACATCGCCACCAGGAAGCCGAAACAACTTCAGGATACGTTTGGTGTCAACGCCGTGGTGATGATGATGCTTGGCCCGAATCCCGGCAGAGATGTGAGCTCCGATCCGGAAGCAAAGAACCTTGGACAGTTCTATTGCGGAACCCGCACGTTCTATGGCAACCCGTCGAACTTCAAAGTCGACAAGGGTATATTCTCACAAACGGGCGGTATGGCCAACTTACTGTCAGCCCATGCAACAAAAATGAGTAACTACCTGCTTGGCAAGGAGAAGGATTAATTGTTTGTAGTTGTGATTTGGAATGAGGGCCGCGCTTAAAAAACGTGACCCTCTTCTTTTTGCATCAATTACTACAAAATAGGATTCGAGCTGGCTATATTTTACAATCGCTGCAATAGTCGTGTGCCTATTTCAGTTCGGCAAACTTAGGAACATCCAACTGCCCTATTGTCCGTGGGCCAACAATCAAATTAATGCTGAAAGAAAGCTCTGCAATAAAGCAAGGAATTAAAATAAACGGCAGTAGTGACCGTCTAAACGCCGGTGATATAAAAGACGCAAGGCTATTGGTTATATAACACACGCCAGCCAATAACATGAGCAGGCCTACCCAACGCAAATATAGTTTTGACTTTAGTATTAAGGCCGACATAAAGCAGCAAACAATACCAAAGAAAAACAAGGCAACATCATAGCCTATCGTTTGCATTTTTAAAGACTGATAAGCCAACGAGTTAACTTGATCCGGCGAAAAGACGCCCGCCATCATCTTACTTTTCAAAATTGAAATCGTTTCAAACTCATAGAGAATGCTTACCGCCTCTATTGTCAATGCCACAACGTTGAAAATCACCATAGTCATAGCCAGGCGTTCCGAAGTTGATTTGAAAATCCTGAATAAAATCCCAAGCAGCAACAGGCTTGACACAAGAGTAAGAAGGTGCGCAATTATACCTGAACGGTAGAGCGCTTCGTGAGACACAATATTATTTGCTGTCGTTGTCTGGTCATTTCCTACTACCAGGTTGGACACGACAAAAATTTCTGCGTAGATGCCGGTCACTATTACGATCAAATACAATATCCCCCCTAGCCTGGCTAGATCGCGAAGCTGACTGTTGTTGTTCTCCATATTGTATCCTTGAGCTTCACAAGGATACTTCTTTCGGATCTATGAAAATGCGGGAGGCGATAGACTACAGAACGAGGTCAATGAATGACGGCAGGACGGCTACTCGTCTCTCAACGAATCGATCGGATTCGCCATTGCAGCCTTCACAGCCCGAAATCCTGTGGTTAAAACAACGATAAACGCTGCCAGCACAGTCGCCAGGATAAACGGCGTTGCTCCAATCGGCGTTCTGTAGATGAACCCCTGGATCCATCCGTTCAGGAAGTAGTATGTAATCGGCCACGCGATCGCGCTGGCGATAAAGAGCAAAACGACGAACTCCTTTATCAGGAGGAAAGAGACATTTCCGACGGACGCTCCCAGCACTTTTCGAATTCCTATTTCCTTTGATTTGCGTTCGGCAGAGAACGAGATCAGTCCGAACGTACCGAGGCAAGCGATAACGATGGCAAGGCCCGTGAATATTGTAAACACTTCCGTGAATTTCTGTTCGGACACGTACTGCCGGTCGAAATCCTCGTCCAGGAATGTGAAACTGAAATCCCTGGTGGTGACGTACTTCGAATATACCTTCCCGGCGTGTGCAAGGGCCGGGGTGATGTTTGCCTTGTCGATCTTCAGGTAGATCCAATTAAACGCTCTCGGCGAACAAACGAAGATCGTCGGCGGTATTTTCCGGTGGAGTGATTCAAAATGAAAATCCTTCACCACCCCTACCACCGTAACCCGGGTGTTGTTATCAAACGACATCCACTTTCCAGCAGCTTCTTTCCAACCAAGCTGCGCCAGGGCGGATTCATTCAAGATGACCGATGAGATTGTATCAGTCGCAAATTCCCTTGAAAAGTTCCGGCCTTCAACAATCTGCGCTTCTATCGTCGACAGAAAATCATAATCGATCCTGACCATCTTCATCGACTTGTTTACCTCATCGTCGGCATTCACATCCTGTGCTGTATAGCCAGCGCTGTTTCCAATCCATCCAGGCATTCTCATGTTGGACAATCCGGCCTTGCTGATCAAGGGATCAGCAAGAAGCTCGTTCATGAATACGTTGACTTGTCTTCGGTCCATCGTCTGTAGCGGAACCGATAGCAGCATATCGTCGTTAATGCCCAACGATTTGTTTTTCATGAAATCCCATTGCCCGAAGACGATAGCAGAAGCAGCGATCAAGCCTATCGAGATCACAAATTGTAACAGGACAAGTCCTTTCCTGAATGCGAGGCTAAACTTTCCGCCTCCGCCGGTCACCTTCATGCTGTTCAATGGTTTGAAGGAAGACAGCATCATAGCAGGATAGAATCCCGTAACGAATGCGATGATGATCATAGAAATCAGAAGGCCAGAAATTATCCTGGGGCTGTACAATACATTTCGTGATATTTCTTTTCCGGCAAACTGATTGAATTCAGGCAATAGCAGATAGGAAAAAATAATGGCTAACAAGACCGCAACAGCGGTCATCATGAAAGACTCCGTGAAGAACTGTCCGAGAAGATCAGGCCTTTTTGCACCGAGCACCTTACGCATGCCTACCTCTTTTGCCCGCCTTAACGACCTTGCGGTGGTGAGGTTCATGTAGTTCACGCAGGCGATCACCAAAATAAAAACAGCGATCACAGAAAACGTGTAGATGCGGCTGAGGCTTCCATTGGCTTCGATCTCCCGTCCGATATTTGATTCAAGATGAATGGACTGCAGCGGCTGAAGAAACATCTTAAAGGCTGTGGATTTCCAGAAGTCCAGGTTCTTGTCGACGAAATCCGGAAAGGTTGCCTCCATTCTCGCGGCGTCTGCATCCGGTGCGAGCTTGACGTAAACGTATTGCGAGTCCCAGCCGACGTTGGTAAAGAGCCCCTCCGGTACAACTGTTCTCAAGGATTCTCCGGAAATAAGAAAATCGAAATGAAAGTGGGAGTTGGGAGGCATATCCCCTATCACCCCAGTCACCTGCAGGTCAAGCGTATAATCGCCTATCTTAAAAACCTTGCCCAACGGATTTTCGGTACCAAAATATTTAGCAGCCGTCGATTCAGAGATCACAACCTTGTTGGGTCCTTTCAACGCTTCGTCTGAATTTCCACGGAGCAATGGGAAGTTAAACACTTTGAAAAAATTGTCGTCTACCCAGACGAGCCGCTCTTCTACGATCTTTTTATCTCCATACTCGAACAGGGTATTGTTATCCGGCATGATCCTGACCATTTCTTCCACTTCGCTATAATTGCTTTTGACGAGCTCAGCTGTTCGCCATGCGTTGGAGGCGTAAGGTTCCCACACACCCTGCCGCATATAGGCAGCCGAAAGCCTGTAGATGCGATCACCATCGCGGTGGAAGTTGTCGTAGCTTAACTCATCGGAGATAAAAAGGAATATCATCAGGCAGCACGTGAATCCCAGCGCGAGACCCGAAATATTGATTAGACTGTAGAGCCGTTCGCGGTTGAATACCCGTAGTGTGATGGTCAGGTAATTTTTATACATACCGTATTTGTTTGAATTCTGAAAACTTCGTGGGCAACGAACAATACTTGACCTGAAAAGCAGGAGGACATCGAGAAGGAATTTGAAGTCAGCTTTCCTTTTCCGCATTCTTGTCAATCGCTTCCTGTATTCCTCTATCAGGTCCCCCTCGATGCTATCCACCAGATTGGGGCGGCAATACCATCGGAAAAAACGCATGAATGCACGAGGCGGAAACTTTTTCATCGTCAAAAGCCGGTGCTAAGCTCTAACACCGCTTTTGGAATGGCTCTCCACATTTTCTCGCGGGCTTCTTTGGAATATGCAATTGCCTTCTTTCCCATGGCCGTGATCTCGAAATATTTGCGTGGTCTCCCCGCCCGTTCCTCGGTAGACTCTCCGTTTGAGGACCGGATGTAGCCCTTGTCCTCCAACCGTAATAGTGCGGCGTGCAGGGCGCCCATACTCACTTCGCGATCGAGTTGCGCTTCAATTTCTTCTTTGACGGAAACGCCATATGCAGACTTATGCAATATGGCTGTAGCCAGTAAAACGATCTCCTCGAACTCTCCGAGTATGTATCTTTTCATGAAAATGAATAATATTTTCTAAAAGAAGGAATAATAATGATGCCAATATTGAAAAAATGGGGATTTGGCCAATGGAGGTGGTCCATCAAAGATGTTGTCGTCCGAAAGTGGACGATTAGTTATCGAAAATGAGCAACGTCTACTTCGTCACAATGGTAAACTCCACCCTCCTGTTCACAGCCCTGCCTGCTTCGGTTTGATTCGTGGTGATGGGCTTACCCTTTCCGAATCCTTTGCTCGTCAACGCAGCTGTCTTCACACCCTTCGCTATCAGATATTTAACCACCGCCTCTGCCCGTGCTTGCGATAGCTTCACATTATACCCGTCCTCCCCTACATTGTCCGTGTGGCCATCCACTTCGAGCGTCATCGTCTGAGATCCGGACAGCATCAC
Organism: Cyclobacteriaceae bacterium; assembly: GCA_035318625.1. Classification (GTDB taxonomy): domain Bacteria; phylum Bacteroidota; class Bacteroidia; order Cytophagales; family Cyclobacteriaceae; genus ELB16-189. The sequence continues at coordinate 30,760 of DATHEL010000003.1, read as the reverse complement.
TACCACTCTATCCAATTCCTGTGACGACTCCGGCTTCAGATCGGACTTATTGGTGTCGAAGAAAATATTATTCAGTCGAATGGTCTGACCTGCTTCCACTGGCGTGAGATACAGGTCCTTTTTCACCTCTTCATATCCTTTGAGGTCTTTGAGGTTAATACTTTCCGACAATGCATAGAACCCGTCCTTTTGCGCCAGGAAAGCATAGTTCTTACCGGCGGGCAACGCGATCTTATACTCGCCATTGCCAGGATGTGACTGTGCACGGCCGGAAGATTTGGCGTCTAACAAATCAGAGTAGATCACGGATGCTTCGACTGGCTCATTCGTTTTTGAATTAATTACTCTGCCGGAAACAATGACGACAGGATCGGGCCTGAGAATTTTGGGAAGATCCAGACGGTAGAGATCGCCTTCGCCCGTTTCGCTGGAAATAACATATGCATAAGCGCCGGAAGCGGGTAACGTAAAGTACGCGTCCCACGCAGCAGTATTGATCTCCGGGCCCAGGTTCTGCGGAACACTCCAGTTCTTCCATGTGTCGTCCAAACGACGGGACACAAAAACGTCGGAGCTGCCAAATCCTGCGTGACCGTAACTACCAAAGTACAATGTCCGGCCATCGGCGGCGAGAAACGGGCTCATCTCGGTGCCGTAGGAGTTGATAACTTGTCCCGTACTCTCGGGTGCGGAATAAGTGCCGTCGGGTTGTACCAGGCTGAAATAAATATCTCTGCCTCCATAAGTTTCTTTTCGTTGCAAGGCGAGTAAAAGTACTTGCCGGTCTGCCGAAAGAAAAAATTCATTGTATTCCGCGTCGTTGTAATAATCCTTTACGACGATATCCTCGGGCGTGGACCACCCGGTTGCTGTACGATGTGTCAGCGAAAATCCCGCGGCCTTGTAAGAGCCATCTGCATTGTATTGATGCATCAGAAATAATGTGTTGTTATCAGGAGTCACGGACATCACGGTGTTATGCACATTGTTGTTGATCGGAGCGCTCATGTTGACCGCTGCGCTCCAGGTCGTATCGTTGATAGCTGTTGAATACCATATGTCATCGTTGTCTTTACCGCCCACAGAACGTGCGTCGCCGCTAATTACGAAATACAGCGTCTTGCCGTCCGGCGCCATCACCGGCCATTTCTCAGTCTGTGCCGTATTGATGTTGCCAGGAAGTCTCGTTCTCTTAATGTTTAATTTATCCGCCGTCAGCAGGTTGATTTTGTTATCCTGGTAGATTCTGAAGTAGTCGGTTTCAGTTTTCATGGGCGCGTCGGTGGCTATCCCAATGTATGTTATCGACGACATCAACGGAGACAGCGATTGGCTTACGGAGATGCTTTGCAGCTCCTTCCCGTTCACCAGGAATGTAGCAGTTCCATTTTCGAAATTGATGGCAAGGTCATTTTCGGCCAGGCCCTCCCTGATATCCTTGCTCTCGGCATAGTTGCTGGACTTTGTCGTGGTATTAAGGGTTACCCAACTGTCTTTTTGGTTCGTGCCAATCCAGTATTTTCCGGTGTACGGGTTTATTCCGAAGTAGAGGCGAAATTCATCGGGTCCCAAAAGGATAATATGGAACATCCCTGCTTTCATGGCTTCAACGGCCTTAAACCTGGTTTCAATCCTGAACGGCTTGGTGGGATTCAGAGGCGACGTGACCAGCGTCCAGAAAATGTTCGGTGCGCGCTGCTCCTGGTAGAGCATACCATTCCGCGCCTTGCGGTAATTTTTTTCGTCGTCCACATCGCTGAAGTACCAGTTAGGGTTTGGAGCATCAAAGTCCTCGTTCACCAGCAGCGGCAATTGTGCCCGAACCTGTGTGGAACTAAGAAAAAAGAGGATGATGAAGACGGGTCTCATAGTGTTAGGCTTTGTTCAAAAGTAGACACCGTACAAGGGCTATTCTATACCTACTTATCGGTATAGAGGCATACCGTGATTCCGCAAAAATATGGCTGGCGATCCGATAAAAGTTAACTTTGGCCCAAGCTTTAAAAAAGCTTATTAGAAGCCCCACTGTGACGCCTCTCGCTAACATCTGGAATTCTTTTAGCAAAGTCTTTCTGTTCGCCTTTGCCCTGATCCTATGCTCCCCGCCTTCCCTGGCTCAAGTTTCTCTAAAGGCGCACCTGGGCGCGAGTTATATCGAACACCTAGCCACCGGCATCACCGTCAGCTATCGCCACCACAGTGTAACCGCATTGTACGGGTCCAACCTGTTCATCAACACACGGAATTTCTCGAACTTGTTCGCACAGTACGACTACAGTGTTCCCCGGTGGAAAGTAGCAGGCGCCATACCAAGATTCGGCGTAAAGGGTGGAAATTCAATCTACACCAACAAGTATTATCGCTGGAAAGTCGTATCGCTCATCCCATTTGCCGGAGCCCGCTACCCGGTCAATGACAAGCTGGAGGTTTTGTTCGAGGTTGGACCAACCTACTCGTTTGAACAACATTTGGAACGCATCAAATATGGGGAGATCGGGCATTACCGCTATGTCTTACTGGAATTGAAGGTCGCTGTTGCTTACACTCTTTTTACCGGGCATAAGCTGTGAGAAGAATCATCATACCGATATTACTGCTCACGTCGTTTTCATGCGACCGCGCTCAGTATTATCCGGACAGGCCATTGACCGGCATCATCACTCAAGTCCTGGGGCACGCCGGCAGTGGAAGATTCGATGATGCTAATACGATGGACGCGTGTAAGTATGGGCTTAACACGTACGACGGCATCGAAATCGATCTCCAGATGAGCGATGACGGCACCATATGGCTCTGTCACGACAATTTCACGAGGCCATGTGGTGACTTTAGCGAAGAATGTTTCCATGCCACCGGTGATGCTCGGATCGAGGAGATCAACTCCTGCATCGGAACGGCCATGAGCTATACGCGCCTTGCAAAAGTCTTTGAATACATCCGGCAGTATTATCCCAATAGCTTTGTTTCATTGGATGTGAAAGCCTGGTCACCATGTGGCATAGGCGATGTTAACGTGACGCGCCGGATGAACATATTCGCGCAGGCTATCATCGACATGGTGCAGGAGCATGGGCTCGAAAACCGTGTCATGGTCGAATCGGAAGTTGGAGACTTTCTTTGGTACGTGAAAACTCACTGCGACTTTATCGAAACGTACCTCACGACGTTCGGCGATTTCGAGCTCGGTGCATCGCGTGCTCTGGGTGCAGGCTTCTCCGGGGTATCGTTTAAATTCAAGTTCAATGAGACCATCGATAAAGAAATGGTTGACCTGATGCACCGGAAGGGGCTGAAGATCCAGGTGTGGACAACGGAAGATCCGGGTGGCCTGAAGGAAGCTATCGATCTGGGGGTTGATTTTGTCCAAACCGATACTTTTTGAAGAGCAGCGCCCGGAAAACCGGATGTACCTTTAAGGAGGAAAAATACCCCAAATCCTTCCCGAACAATCACTATTTTTAGATAATGGCTGACTTCGAAGGAGCGGAAACGTTCATCAACAACAAGCTCGAGGCAGAAATGCCGAAGCTCGAGTATCACGACATTCGTCATGTCCGGGATGTGGTCCGGGCGTCGGTCGCTATTGCCGCTGCAGAAGGACTAACAGAAGAAGAAACCATGCTGGTTCGTATGGCTGCATTGCTCCACGACATTGGTTACATCCATTCTGCAAAACACCACGAGCAAAGGGGCGCCGATATGGCAAGAGAGCTGCTTCCATCGTTTGGCTTCAATCCGGAACAAGTAGAAACGATCTGTAAGATGATCATGGCGACACGCGCACCACAATCACCTTCCGGCAAGCTTGAAAAGATATTGTGCGATGCCGATCTCGACTACCTGGGTCGCGAAGACTTCTACGAGGTTGGCGGAAGACTCTTTCGGGAAATGAAGAAAAACGGTATCGTCGGGACAGAACAGGAATGGAATCTCCTTCAGAAGAAATTTCTAGAGTCACACCGGTATCATACCCCTTATAGTCAGACGAACCGCGAGCCGGGGAAACAGGAACGTCTGCAGGAGATCATGGCGGGTTTGAATAGCAACTATTGATCTATATCAAGGAGCTTTATAAACAATTTCTCCCCCGACGACGGTCGTCCGGATATCGATGTTGTCGTCAAAGATCACCACGTCGGCATCCTTTCCCTTTTCAAGAGTGCCTTTCCTGTCGGCAACATTCATGATCATCGCGGGAGTGTGGGCCATCATCTTCACTGCCTCCGGCAAAGAAACGCCGGCCAACGTAATCATGTTGCGTACCAGCATATCGGTGGTTGCCACGCTGCCGGCGAAGGAGCTCCGGTCCGGAAGCTTTGCGACACCATCTTCAACGATCACATGCAACCCGTTCTTCTTACTGCCTAAAATACTTTCACCCGGGCCCATTCCTGCGGCCCGCATGGCATCGGTGATCAGGGCAACTTTGCCGGAGCCTTTCACTTTATAGATCAGCTTTAAAAGTGGCGGCGGTAAATGCACACCGTCGACAATGATTTCGGTCGTCAGCTCGTCGAGCAGGTAGGTGCTCTCGATAATTCCGGCGAATCGCATGGCATTGCGCCTCGTAACGCCCGACATGCATGAATAAAAGTGTGTAACGTGCGTGTATCCGTCGGCTATCGACTGGATAACGTCCTCGTAGTTGGCGTCGCTGTGCGCGATGGCAGGCAGAATATTGTTGGCCACCATGTGTTTGGCGAATGACGATGAGCCGGGGCGTTCGGGCGCGGCGCTCCAGCGACGGATCGACCGGCTTTTAGCGACAACGGACTTGTATTCCTTTTCGTCGAAGTCGCGGATGTACCTCGGGTCCTGTGCACCACGCTGGTTCATGGAGAGATACGGCCCCTCGATATGCATCCCGATAAAGCAGGCGCCGGCGTACTTCGTGACCGACACCTCGTCGTATACCTGTAAGGTTTGGTGAAGGTCTGCTACCTCGCTTGTTAACGTTGTCGGGCACATAGCAGTGGTACCATGGCGGGCATGCATGTTGGCAATCCCATAGAACGCCTCGGGTGTGTTGTCCATGAAGTCGTGCCCTCCCCCGCCGTGCACGTGGATGTCGATGAATCCCGGGGAGATATAATTTCCCTTTGCATCGATCTCGACAGCGGCTGTTGAATTGGAGTCGCCGGCGATCACGGTATCTATTTTATCACGATTGATCAGCAATGTGCCGCGATCGAGAATGCCTTGCGGCGTGATCACCTTTCCATTATAGATTTTCAGCGAGTACGTGGCCATCGGGATATCAAGACGTTATTTTCCAACTCCTTACTTTGAAACCATGGAACGCATAGAAAACAAGATAGACATAGCAGGGCAATAGTACCCAATACGCCTGCCGCAGATCCAAAGTGTCGGCCAGGTATCCGTAGAAAAGCGGAACGATGGCGTTGCCGCATAAGCCCATGATCAGCAGGCTCGCGCCAATCTTGGTGAACCGTCCCAGTCCGTCCAACGCGAGGGGCCACACGCCGGCCCACACCATGGAGTTTGCAAAGCCGAGCAAAGCGACAAACCAAAGGGAGATATCGGCCTGGTGTCCGAGGAACGTCACCTGTTTTTCGGATGCGATAATGAGTATGGTGAGCAACACACCCAACAGCGTACAGATACGAAGTGCATTGACCTGCGAAATGAACTTAGGTATCAGGATGATCCCGAGAATGTATCCGCATATCTGAGCGGATAAAGTATAAGAGGGAAATATTTTTGCTTCCGATAACGGGAGCTGCATGGACGTGGCGTAGCCGATGATGCTGTCGACCGCGATGACCTGCGATCCGACGTGCAGGAAGATAGCAACGGCTCCCAACACGAGGTGCGGGAACTGAGTGATACGTTGCTTGCCGGAATTAGCAATAGCGGTCTCGTGATCCTCCTTCTCCGTCTCGATCTCCGGAAGCGGGGAATAGCGGATCAGGAAACCCAGCACGACCAGGATCCCCCCAACGACTGCATACGGCGGAATGACCCTCCTGATAAACTCATTGAGCTTTTGCTCCCTTAAGACCTCCGTCATCGACGGCAACTCTTTCACCAGCGCATCATCTGTCGCCCTGAGAATGACGGCGGCAAGTACGAGTGGAGCAATAATGCCTGCCGCCTTGTTGAATATACCCATGATGCTAAGCCGTTGTGCAGCTCGTTCCTTGGGTCCGAGTATGGTGATGTATGGATTTGCTGCCGTCTGCAGGATGGCAAGGCCGATGCCCAAAGAAAACAGGCCCGTAAGAAAAATGAAGTAATTCCGGACGAGTGCCGCAGGAATAAAAATGAACGCGCCGAGGGACATGATCCAGAAGCCGACCATCATGCCCTTCTTGAACCCATACCGTTTCAGTAAATAAGAGGACGGCACCGAGAAAATAAAGTAAGAAATGTAGAAAGCGAACGTGACAAGGTATGATTGGAAGTTCGTCAGCTCGCAGGCGATCTTGAAGTACGGGATCAGCAGCGCGTTTATCCATGTCACGAAGCCGAATATGAAAAACAAGACAGCAATCTGGATCGTTGCCAAAAAGCTCTGTGTGCGTGTCAGGGATCGGGCGTCGACAGAAGAGGTTGTCATTGAGCGGAAAAAGGTACAAAAATTATGGCCTCCCGCCGCTGAATCGGGTATGCCAACCTGCTAAATTTGCATTGTGGCAAGGATATTCATCACAGGCTCGGCGGATGGACTCGGCCGGATGGCGGCATCTCTTCTGATTGAACAGGGACACGACGTTATTTTACACGCGCGGAATAAACAACGAGGCAAAGATGCAGCTGCCGCCGTCCCCGGCGCCAAAAATGTTTTGATCGCCGACTTGTCGAGCATCGAGGAGACCAAAGCTCTCGCCCGGCAGCTCAATCTATTGGACCGCTTCGACGCGATCATTCATAACGCGGGAGTCTATAATGTTTCACAACAGTTGATCGTGAATGTCAATACCCTGGCTCCGTACATCCTGACGTGCCTGGTGACGAAACCCAAACGCCTCGTCTACCTGAGCTCGGGAGATCATCTCCATGGGTCTCCAAACCTTGAAAACCTGGCGAACAGTGCCGGCCGCATAAGCTACGCTGACTCCAAACTGCATGACGTAGTGTTGTCGATGGCTGTTGCACGGAAATATCCGGACATATACTCGAACTCTGTCGATCCCGGATGGGTTCCGACCAAAATGGGTGGTCGTGGCGCGCCGGATGATCTGGATAAGGGCTTCGAGACACAGGCATGGCTTGCTGTAAGCAATGACCCCGAAGCCCTTGTTACCGGCCGTCATTTTTATCACAAGCGGGAAGCCCGGCACCGGCCGGAAGCAAGCGATCATGGATTGCAGGAACGGTTTTTGTTGGCTTGCGAACAATTAAGCGGTGTTAAACTCGATTGATTATAATGGAAAATCCATCACTATTTCCGGTCAGCCTCCGACTACCAGATGGATTTTCGTATTACGAGAACTTTCTTTCGGTTGAAGAAGAGTTGCGTCTTTGCGCATTTATCAAAAGTATAGAGCTGCATCCAATGAGCAGACACGAAAGGCCACGATATCCTTGCACGTTGAAAGGCGGTCACTTTACGTCATGTCGGGAGTTTCAAGGGAGGAATGGCAACATTGTACGGCCCCGGTCCACCAAGTACGATATTCGATTACGTTACGTACCTTAAGACAACGATCATAACGCCATGAGCCAGGCATTTGTCAGAGAAGGAGATCACCAGGACTTGCAGGATATTGCTCCCACAGTCACCGCGCTCGTTGCGTTCCTCACCAATGAGAATGGCGGGATCCGGGTCTATGAAAAGAAGCAGATAAAGGGCGCTCATGGCGATATCGTACACGTGATGAGTAACGGACTCGGCTACAAGGTCAATTCGGACAGCAAGTGGGAAGTCGAGTGAGCCATTAAAGGAGACATGTACATAAGTTCCTTTGCCTTAACCCGGGTTTCACAATCATTTTGTCGCATTTACCCCTCTAATTGTCGCCTTCACGAACCCTTAATGTTCCATAGATCGTACACCTTTGTATGGTCGGCTTTGATGTCGGTAACAATAAATTATCAAACACTAATTCTTATCAACTATGGAACATCTGGAGTATAAAGTCGTGATCTCAGCACCCGCAAGAAAGGTATGGGAAACAATGTTGGGAAAAGAAACCTATAAGCAATGGGTGGCGAAGAGCTGGCCTGATTCGAATTACGAAGGCAAGTGGACGAAGGGTGAGAACATCAGGTTCATCGGACCCGATGGCAGTGGTACGCTGGCAGAGATTGTCGAGTTGAAACCTTATGAAAAAGTTTTCGTCCGGCACGTTGCCGTACTCAACACGGGAGGTGCAGAAGACCGGACCAGCGATGTCGCGAAAGGTTGGATCGGCACTACGGAAGAATATGTCTTTACCGAAAAACAGGGGGAAACAACACTCACAGTAAACATGAAAACCACTGCGGATTGGCGTAAGATGTTTGATGACGGCTGGCCTGCAGCGTTGAAAGAGCTGAAGTCGTTGTCGGAGCGGCAGCTGGAAGCCGTGAAATAATGGGTCGGAGTCGCAGGGGACTGAATGAACATTCTCTGCGACTCCGTTCAATCGACTGTAGTGACTCCTTAGTCTCTTCCTCAGTCCCTCCTATTCCCTTAGCCCGGATATAGGACTGATTCTCGCTGCTCTGAGAGTCTGACCCGCAATGGTAAGCCACGAGATCGCCAGGGCGATAAAGCCTGCAAGAAAAAAGAACCACCATTCAAGTTCCATTCTGTACTGAAAGCTAGCCAGCCAATTGCTGAGGATCCAATAACCCAGCGGCAGCGATATACCGATCGCTATGATCACCGATCTCATATAATCCCTGGACAACATGAACATAATGTTCCATTTGTTTGCACCGTAGGTTTTCCTGATACTGATCTCTTTGAACCTCCGCTGAATAGTAAACTGGGCAAGGCCAAACAGTCCCAGGCTTGAGATCACGACCGCAAACAGTGTGAAATATTTGGAGAGATCGGCCACTCGCTTTTCAGACGTATACAACGCCTGGTACTCGTCATCGAGAAAAGTGAAATCAAATGGATACTCGGAATTAAACTGCCTGTAGAGTATTTTGATCTTCTCGATGACACCTGATTGCGATTCGGAGTCAACCCGGACCAGGACATCTCTCCCATCAGGAAAAAAGCGAAAAAACAACGGCTGCAACGGATCATGCAGAGAGCCGTAGTGAAAGTTCCTGACCACGCCGATGATCTCTTTTTCTCCATCCGCATAGCCCACCTTTTTCCCAATCGGATCTTTCAATCCCATAGCCTTGAGAGCTTCTTCATTGACAAGCACCCGGTTCATTTCAAGCTTAGGGTCAAATTCACTAGAAAATTCTCTTCCCTCTATAATATCCATCCCCATCGTCCGAATGAAATCATAACCTACGGATGGGCTAGGCAAAGAATTGCTTCCCTCCTTTTGATTGTCTCCCCAATGGAAATTGCCGTTGGTACTAATATCTACAAGGATACTCCCATCGATGCTGGTGCACGACAGAACACCGGTCATGTCCCGGAGCTCAGCCATGAACGTATCATATGTGTTATCAAACTTACCTGTCCAATGGAAACGGATCACATTTTCACGGTTGTAACCGAGGTCCTTCGACAGCGCGTATTGGATCTGTCTGTTGGTAACCAGGAACCCGATGATGAAGATTATCGAAACGGTGAACTGTGTTATGACAAGCCCACGCCTGACCCATAAATCTTTCAAGGAGCTGGTATAGCCTCTCATCGCAACTGCCGGGGTAAGCCTGGTGAGGTAAAAAGCCGGGTAGCTGCCTGACAAGAAGCCTGTCAGGATAGTCACCACCGTCATAACGAGAATTTCTCTTGTTCCAATTTGAAAAAGGCTTAGTTGTTTACCAACGATTTCGTTGAACTGAGGCAGCACGATCCATACAACCATGAGAGCTATAACCGACGAGATCAACGTAAGGATCATCGCCTCACTGATAAACCGCGCGATCAGGTTTTTACGACCGCTGCCCAATGTCTTCATAATACCTACTTCCTTCATTCGCTGGGAGGCCTGCGCTGTGGTCAAATTCATAAAGTTGATACAGGCGATCAGCATCACGCCGATGGCGATCAAGCTCAGGACCTTGACGTAAAAGATCCGTCCGCCATCCTGTATCCCGTTGCTATACCGGCCGTAGAGGTACCGGTCTGAAAACTTTCGCACAAACAAGGTGATGTTACTCGTGAGCTCATGTTTGGTGCCTAAGTAATCTCTTATTTTGTCATTGAACCGGTCAATATTGGTTCCATCGGCCAGCAACAAGAAAGTCTGGCCGATGCTGGAATACCATTCATTCAAGCCGCCCGACACGTTCCGCAGCACCTCAAAACTGAAAATGACATCAAACTGCATCGTAGAATTTTCCGGCGCATCCTTAACCACACCAACCACCTGGAATGCACCCTCAAAAACATTGTGTTTCCATTTCAGGATATTCCCCACAGCCTCTTCTTTCGTCTTAAATAATTGTGCCGCGGCGGTTTCAGACAATAATATATCACCTGTCCCTAATGCCGGTTCAGTCCTGTTTCCCGTGATTGCCTCGAACGAAAAAACCTTGAAAAAATCCGCGCTGATCAATGCAGGCGTGAGGATGAATTGTTTTTCATCATTCGACAAAACGCCTTTCGGAAAGTCTTCACCGCTGAAATCGTAAAAAGTTGCAGCCGCATTCACCTCCGGCATTTCACTTTTCAAACCGGAAGCGAGTTGGTAAGGAGTGTAATTGTCCGTTTTTATCTGATAGTCGAAGTGAATGTTCTTCATGACTTCATACAACTGATCCGAGTTCTCATGGAACCGGTCAATCTTCAACTCATCATTTACCCATAAGAAACTCAGCAGGATACAGATCATCCCTGAAGTAAGGCCAACGATATTGATCAGGAAGGAGCTCCTGTATCGCTTGAAATTCCTTAATGCGATTACCAGGCTATGTTTTAGGTTCATAAACCGGGGAAACTCTATGGATCCGGATTGGTTACATGTGCCGGAAAAGTCATCTATTACCCTGAATCAGGGCAACAGCTTCTCTTTTCGAATATAGGCGATTGACGAATCCACGGCGGCATAGACGTCGCCACTATACTTATCCATCTCGAGGATGTACCACTTCACACCGATCTCCTTGCCTTTCCTGAATACGGACTTGTAATCGATCTTGCCTCTGCCGAGGGGCACCCAGTTTTCAGCGGGCATGTCAGGCGGCATGAAGTCGGCGCCTGTAAAAACACCGGTCGATACGTGATCGGCCATGTTCTTGATGTGCAGCAGCTCCACCCCGTCACGGTACTTGTCCATGAACTGCACCGGATCCTGGCCGGCATACGTCACCCAGAATATGTCTGCTTCCAGGCGAACACAATTGTAGTCGATGCGACTAACGAAGCTGTCAAAGAAAGTCTTTTGATCGGCCATCGGCTGGATCTCGTACCCGTGAATGTGATAGTAAAGTTGAAGGCCGGCTGCCTGTGCTACCGGGCAGGCTTTCGTGAGAATGTCGGCGGCTTCGTTGACAACATCAAGCGTGACGGTGTCTGCCTTTGAAACTTTGAGCCATGCGATGCCGGTGTAGTGTGCACCCAGTTTTTTTGCGGTCTCAATAATAACGGTCGGATCCTTTCGCCAGTCATTCAGCTCGTTCCAATGCAGGGCAAACATCTTCAGGCCGGCGGCGTCGAGCTGCGACTTGAATTCAACGGGGTTCCCGACAATGTAGGGCGCATCGAATCCTTCGACGTAGTCAATGCCGAGGTCTTTTATTCTCTTTAACGTTCCCGGAACATCCTTTTCCAGGTCGTAACGGAACGTCCACAGTTGGGCCGCCAGGCCGCCGACAGCAGATGTATTCTCACCGCCGTCGCTTGCAGGCTTCGCGCAGGAGATCATCAAAGCGGAGAATAGAAGTAAGAGCTGAACAGGTCTCATGAGAGATAATGTTAATTATGAACGAGCTTCAATGTATTACTTACACCATCCTTGCCTGTGATTTGCAGGATATAGAGTCCAGCCGGTAAGCCCATTGTATTAACGGGTTGTCCTTTCTGCAAGCGTGATTTCATCACTATTTGACCAAAGCTATTAATAAAGGTAGCTTCTGTTGAGGTTGTTTCTTCGATATATAATTCGGACCGAAAGGGGTTGGGATAAATCCTGAACTCTTTTTCATCGAGCAGTCCCGTTACAACGGGAGGTGGCGGCGGTGTATTGGGTAAATCAACGTTCCTCGTCATATAAAGAAACGTAATATCCTTCCGATAGGTCGAATTCCCCCGTAGCGTGACAGGATAAGGTAAGTCCGACAGCGCATCGTGTGTCGTTTTCAAAGACAAAATTGCTACCCTGATCTTCCTGTCACCGGCAGCGGAATCATACTGAGTGATGGAAATATTATCCTTAATGATCTTATTAAAATAAAGGTCGAGGTAAAGGGTATCGACCTCGTCGTTGTCGGAGAGGACCACTTTTATTTTCTTTTCCTGTCCTTCAAGGATAACAACCTTGTTACTTGAATCTGTAATGGAACTGGTTAAATCAATCTTCGAATCGCTGTCTTCTACGAGAATTTGCATGGCTCGTGAGACATAGCCCTGGTATCCGCCGGTCTTAGAATATCGATTGATCCTTACGACTACCCAAAACATTCCCGCCAAATAATTGCCGTTAAATTTCGTGTCCCAGCTGATCACTCCATTGTCCTTATGGATTGTGAGATTTTCCGGGATCACATAACCGTTAATAAGTTTTGGCTCCGCAACCAGCTCATACGTATATAGAAAATCATTGGACGTACTATCGTCGATCGCCGCGGTCGAAAATGAGTACGGACGACGGGATGGGCATACAAAAATCGGCTCAGTTTGAAAATTGGGCGAAGAATAATGCTGGGCAAGGGATACAACGACACTTGATTCGATATAAAACCGCGTCTCAATGGAATTGGTCATGTTTAAGATCCCACCGGTAAGGTTCGGTTCTGTATAAGACAAAATATAATTTCCCGGAGCACTATAGGTGTGGTTAAATTCATACACAACCAACCCGACTCCCGGCTGGCCCGGCAATATTGTATTTAATTTCGACTGTGTTGTTGTGCTTGTTCCATCACCAAAATCGAACAGTCCTTCACCAGCCACGATCTCCGATCCTGTATTCGTTAACAGCCGCATCTCGATGTGACAAGTCAAACCATCGGTGGACACGACCCTGATCTGGCCACCTCGCAAATGGGTGGAATAGGCGGCTACCGGCAATAAGAAAAGAACCAGGGTGAATAATCGCATGGACGGCCATTAAAGGGCCTCACAATTTAGAAAATTTCCCCGCTTTATCCATTTTACTTTGATTTTAAAAGTACTTTTTAAATATTTGTCCAGCGCAGTGAGCGTCCCATCCATGAATAGCAATTCAGAAAAATTCTATGACCGGTTAACGTTCCTCTACCCGGTCATCGATCTGTTCCTGAAACCGCAGAAGCGCGGCCTTTTTAAAAGGATCAACGGTTGTCCGCGTGGAGAGCTACTGGAGATCGGCGTCGGTAACGGGGCCCATTTAAAATATTATAAGACGCATGATGTCACCGGCATCGACACTTCTGAGAGTATGCTCGTCCGCGCCCGAAAGCATCAGGCGAATAATATTCAGCTCATTCACATGAACGGAGAAACGCTTCTATTCCCAAACGAAGCTTTCGATTATATCGTCCTCTCCCATGTGATCGCCGTAGTCGATGATCCTGAAAAACTGATGACGGAAGTCTACCGGGTTCTAAAGCCGAATGGAAAAGTCTTCATCCTGAATCACTTTACGCCCGACAACTGGTTGAAGTACCTCGATAAGGTCTTTGAGCGCATCTCCAGGCTGTTATACTTCAAGTCGGTATTTCATATGTCGGCCTTACAACAGATACAAAAGTTCAAGCTATCGGGAGAATTCAATGCAGGGATGTTTTCTTATTTCAAAATCATGATCTATGAAAAGAACATATAGCATCGTAGCGGCATTATCCATCAGCCTGTTTATTTACCTGTTCTATAGGTCCGAAAAGACTGTTGTTAATGAACTACTTATTTTAGTCTCGTCGCGTGACACATACGCTGCCATAAAAAATACGGTGATGCGGGCTGTCTCCCTGAATGAGCTTGTTATATTCTCATTGCCCGGCGGCCTATGGATCTTTTGTGTCACGGCGCTATCGCAGGGCTTCTACATGAAGATCCGGAGCTACAAAATTCAAGTGGGCCTCGCGCCGATCCTGTTTGCCATCGGCCTGGAATTTTTTCAGCTCATGCATCTCACGCACGGCACGTTCGACCTTTGGGATATCGCTTTTTATTTAACGGGTTGGTTTCTTGCCTGGTATTCATTTCGATCGCAACGCTTGCAACAGAACATCCTCTCCCCTTTTACGCTCCCGGGCTTTATTTGCCTGTCATGTTTTTTTTCGGTCTACCTTGCACACGTGAACCAATGAAAAATGACCGATGATTAGGAAGCACCTGGCCAGCTATCGTTATGCCGTGCGGGGAATATGGCTCGCATTCCGTCACGAAAGCAATATGGTTTTTCATTTCATTGCAGCGATGGCAGTGGTCGTAACAAACTACCTCCTTGGGGTCAGCCGCATCGAATGGGTAATCACGGTAATGCTAATCGGCGTCGTCTGGATGGCTGAGATCTTCAATACCGCCATTGAAAAATTAGCCGACCGTGTTACAAGGGACAACGATCCAATGATCGGCCAGGCGAAGGACCTGGCAGCGGGAGCTGTGCTCATCATTTGCCTGATAGCCGTTGCATGCGCCATGATCATCTATTTACCTTATTTGTTGTGAGGTCTCCCCGGTGCTGAAGCATTACGTCAAAAAAATGCACACGGGTAACTATGACTGAACCTTTTTTCGCGTCGAAGTATAGTCATCGTTCAGCCCTTCGCCCTTCAGGATTTGGGGCGCATATTTTTCGATCCTCGACTCGCGCGTTTTGGATTGCTTCGCCGACTTGAAATAATAAATGTACGCTCTCTGCCTTCCCGGTGTTAATCCGTAAAAAGCATTTTTAAATGCAGGGTGCTTATCAAATTTATCCTGAAGCTCTTCGGGAACAGGTTCCTTCCTTCTTTTGATATCCGGCTTTAAGCCCGACTTTTCAACTTCGACGGCCTGATAGACATAAGTCTTCAAGATCGACTTCATCTTAACGATCTCCTTGACATTGCCAAACCGGATCTGGCGTCCCACCGTCGTGTTCTTCCCGGTTTTTACAAGTATGCCATTGGGGTCGCTCAACATGAAGCCTTTTAAAAACAACAGCGCGCAGTATCCCTTGAATCCCTGGATCAACACGATGTTCTTACCCTCGAAAGTGTAACAAGGCTTGCCCCACTTCAATTCTTCATCCAATCCACAGTCAAGAATGATCGTTCTCAACGCTTCGGCTTCATCTTCCCACGTCCCGAAGTATTTATCGATCTTCAGCCTCTTCTTTCCTGGTGTCATAATGGCGTCGACCTTTAGACTTTCAGCGAACCGCGGAACGCCCGGGCCGCATAGTACGACTCTGCACCGTTGTGATACAGGAAGACCTGATCGTAACGGCGGTCACAAAAGATAGCTCCGCCGAGCTTCCTGATCGCAGAAGGTGTTTTAACCCAGCTCGACGTCTTCATATCGAACTCACCGAGCTTTTGCAGGTCCCTGTATTCTTCCTCGGTCAGGATATCAATACCCATGTCACCAGCCATTCCGATGGCGCTGTCGGCCGGTTTGTGTTCCTTCCTCGACTCCAGCGCCTCATGGTCGTAACAGATGCTTCTCCGCCCCTTAGGGCTTTCTGCCGAGCAATCATAAAAAATATATTCACCCGTCTTCTTATCCTGACCGACAACATCCGGTTCACCCCCGGTTGTTTCCATTTCGTTGAGGGACCACAGTTTATCAGGGGCCGCTTCCAGCTTTGCTTCTACTTTCGGCCACTCGATACCCTTGTGGCGCTTCATGTTCTTTTCAAACCGGGCCCTCAATGTGAGGATGAGCTCCTCGCGCTGGCCGGCTGACAATTTCTTCTTATTGCTGCTAGTCTTGCTCATAATTTTATATTAAGCAGGTTGAATAACTGGAATCACTTTTCTATCCGCGGGCCTGAAATACCAAGATAGCACAGTCAGGGTTAGAAGTAGCACCGGCGGAAGTATTTCGCCAACAGGGCTATTCATAGCTACGTGCGAAAATAACGCGCCAATCATTGTAAAGAAAAACCCGGCATAAGCCCACTCCTTCAGCAATGGGAATTTAGGAACAAGCACCGCGACAACGCCCAGAAGTTTCGAAATACCCAGGAGCGTCAGAAAATAGGCAGGATAGCCGAGGCGTAAAATAAATTCTATCTCCCCTTCCACTTTGAGCAATTGAACGATACCGGTTGATGTCATACCGAGGGCAAGCCAGAGAGTCGCGACCCAGTAGATGATCTTATTTCGCTTTGACATAATAGACATAATGTGTTTACTTTAATTTGCTTACGACGTCTTGCAACCGGTTATGTGCCATATTCAGGCCTTGCGCAAAAGGCAGCTTCAGGATCTGGTCCCGGTCGGCAACTGACTTATATACCATCAGTATTTTGATCCGGCTGGTCTCGTCGGTGAGTTTCTCGAACTCCATGAACTCCAGCTGAGCGGGAAATGGAGTATTCTCCATTTCAAATGTCCGTGTGATCTTCTGGTTGGGAACAAGCTCGTGGAACACGCCGTTGGCGCGAAACACGACGTTACCCTGAGGGTCGGATGTTTCAAACTGGTAACCGCCGTGCTTTTTAGCCTCGAGCTTCAGAACTTTCGTTCCCATCCATTGCTCTACAATTTCTGATTCGACGTGCGCCTTAAAAAGCAGTTCCAAAGGCAAATCAAATTCCCTTGTAATGAGCATTATTTGTTTGCCGTCTTCGGCATCGATTTTTGTTTTGTTCGCCATGGTATGCTTATTTATTTGATTTGTATTTTTTCATAATTGCTTCCAGTTTATCAAACCGGTCGTCCCACATTTTTGCAAAAGGGATGAGCCACTCCGCTATTTCCTTCATCTTGTTCGGGTTAAAGTGATAAAATATCTCCCTGCCCGATTGCTCTTGCCTCAAAAGGTGGCATTCGGTCAGTATCTGAATATGCTTGGATATCGTTTGCCTGGAAGAGTCAAAGCTGTCGGCTATAGCTCCCGGTGTCATAGCGTGTAAGGCTACCAATGCCAAAATGGCCCTTCTCGTCGGGTCTGCGATTGCCTGAAAAATGTCGCGTCGTGTTTTCACTTGTGCAGTTATTTGACTGCAAATATAAGTGCAGTTAAGTGGCTGCGCAATGACTATTCAATTTT
Source organism: Cyclobacteriaceae bacterium (assembly GCA_035318625.1). Lineage (GTDB taxonomy): Bacteria > Bacteroidota > Bacteroidia > Cytophagales > Cyclobacteriaceae > ELB16-189. Next base: position 13,332 of record DATHEL010000003.1, on the reverse strand, counting down.
TTTTTGATTTTCAGCTGCTGTGCTGCCTATTCAAAGAATGGTACACGCGGCGTCGCATATTTGCGCATTCCTTCCTCATTGATCTCTACGCCAATACCCGGCTTGTCGGACACAGTAATAAAGCTGTTCTCCACCTGGGGGCCATCATAGGTGACGATCTCCTTGAACATCGGGTCCTTATGAAAATAAATCTGCCATTCCAGGATCATAAAGTTTGGAACAGATGCGCACACGTGCGCCGATGCCATCGCACCGAGGTAGGATGCAACCATGTGCGGCGCGAACGGCACATAGTATAAGTTAGCGAGGTTGGCAATCCGCTGCCCCTCTCCCAACCCGCCTGCCTTTTGAAGGTCGGGCATGATAATGTCGACAGCATTGATCTCCAGCAGTCGCCGGAAGCCGTATGCGAGATAATGGTTCTCGCCCGCACAAATAGGCGTCGACGTCGAGTCCGTGATCGCCTTATAGGCTTCCGGATTCTCCGCCGGGATCGGTTCTTCGAGCCACATCAGGTTGAGGTGCTCCAGTCGTTTCGCAACCTGCTGACCCGTCGGCGCATCGTAACGCCCGTGCATGTCTACGCAGATGTCGATATTCGGTCCGACGGCCTCGCGTGCCGCAGCGATCTGGTCCACCATGCGCTGCAGCTCACCCGGGCTGGCTGTCCAGTTATACAAGTCATACTTGGCCGGGTCGTTGCGCTGATCGAGGTCGAACTTGATCGCGTTGAATCCCATCTTCTTTGCTTCCGATGCCGCGTTGGCGAAATCTTTCGGCTGCGGAAGCTGGGATTGATACAAAGCCGTGTCGCAATAAACTCTGACCTTGTCACGAAACTTTCCACCCAGTAGCTGATACACGGGCACACCCAATGCCTTTCCTGCAAGATCCCACAATGCCGACTCGACGGCCGACAGCACGGCGATGAACATCCCCGACTGCGCGCCTTCGAAGAACCCCGAGCGGCGAATGTCTTCGAACAACCTGTGTACGTTCAGCGGACTTTTACCCTTCAGCCGGCCCTCGAACATCTTCACTAGATGGTAAGTACCCGGTGTAGCATCGACGCCTTCCCCATGCCCGACAATATCCTGGTTGGAATAAATTTTAACGAAGAGGCTATGACCTCCACGGATGTAACCACATTTGATCGACGTGATCTTCAGGTCGGAAGGAATAGACTTTTTGGGCGCTTTGTCGATGGCCTGTTCATATCCGCTTCCGAAGGCGGCAAACGGAGCAATTGCCGCTCCAGCCATCAGGCTCTTCCTGAAGAAATCTCTCCGCGTCGATTTTTCTATCATAATGTTTTTGTTTTGAAAGTGATTCTCACCAGGTACGCGTTTTAAGGAATTCCTGTATCTGTTCTTTAGGCACGGGGAGTTTGTCGATGTGGTCGTTCAGCCATTTCGAAAAGTCACGCTCGATCTCTTCAGACCACCTTGAATCGATCTGGCCGGGAGTATACTTTTGCTCGCGTAGTCTCTGGTGGCCGAACATATCGCGAAGGCGGACGATCTCGGAGGTCTTCACCACTTTTTCCGCCAGGTGAGGCGGGATGAAGATCACTCCCCCGTCGCGGCCCAGCACGACGTCGCCGGGCATGACCGTAGCCTTACCAATGCGGGTCGGCGCATTGATCCCTATCAGTGTTGTGTTGAGCTCTCCTGCCGGGTTGTTGAGATGGTGCGAAGGATGATATGACCGGAAGAGGGACGTAAAAGATCCGATCTCTTTCAGTCCATTGATGTCACGCAACGCTCCATCATAAACGATACCATTGCCGGTCTTTGCAAAAATGGAGTTACCGAGATTATCACCGATAGTCGGTCCGTCTTCATGTGCTCCGAACTGGTCGACCACATACACGTCGCGTCTCACCAGCATGTCGATGGGCCACGAGTTCTGCGATTTCACGCGCTTGTCGCGGTTGTGCCCCCGATCGTCGATGACCTTATGGATATCGGGACGGCCAGGCACGAAGGTGGCCGTCACCGCCCTGCCAACCAGCACGCTGTCTGGATTTACCATCATGTATCCATCGTCGTATTGGTGCTTGTAGTTATCCCCCTTCAAAACCGCCCATGCCTCTTCGAGGGTTACCAGCTTCATGCGGTCGAGAATGTTGTCAGGTACTTTCGGACGGCCATCGGGAAACCGTTCGCCCTTCCACTCAGGAGTTAGAAATATCAGCTCTTCTTTGGATATCTGTTGTGCCGTCGCAGATATCGAACAGCATAACACGGCGAGAAGAAATGTGACGGGTCTAAGCTCTTTCATGTGCAGAGGGTATTGAAGTATTTTTTTCTAAAGAGGATTCCTGGATCGGTTTCGAACGAAACCACAGCGCCAGCGTCGACCCCGTGATATTCATCACCGGCCCGAATACCGCTGCGGCGAGGCCCACGGTCGACATCTTTCCCATCGCATTGGCCAAACCGGAAGCAAGACCCGCGTTCTGCAGCCCGACTTCAATGGCAATCGTACGGCAGTCGACTTCCGGCATCTTCAGCAACCACTTGCTCGACCAGTAACCGAGAATATAGCCGCTGACGTTATGCATCAGCACGGCAACGACCAACAGCGGACCTACCGCCAGCAGATTGTCCCTTCCGTTGGCCGTGATCACCACGATGATCAACGCAATGCCTCCCATCGAAAGCAGCGGCATGATGCTATCCAGCACCTTGAACTTTCCATGAAGGAAATGATTGAAGATCAACCCGGCTACAATCGGAATAATGGTGATGTAGACAATGTCGAGCAGCATTTTCATGGTGTCGACCTCCACATACTGACCACCCAGCCATTGCATGAACATCGGCGTCACGAACGGAGCCATGAATGTCGAGATGGCCGTCAGTGTTACCGACAGCGCGAGATTCGCTTTGGCAAGGTAAGTCATCACATTGGACGCAAGTCCGTTGGGACAACTTCCAACCAGTATGATACCGGCTGCGATCTCCGGAGGGAACGAAAATATTGCCGTTATGATGAATGCCACGAACGGCATGATGGTATAATGACAAAGCACCCCGGCGATGACACCCTTCGGCATTCGAACCACGGCGGCGAAATCGCGCCAGCTTAACGATGTGCCCATGCCGAACATGATGATCTGCAGAAGCGGCGTAATCAGCCTGGATAGTTTGAAATCACCTACCGATATAAAGTACGACGGGTAATACATCGCCATACTCGCGGCGGCGAGTATCGTGATCGTGTATGAATAACCTTTCAGCAGCTCGAAGTAACGGAACCCGATCGCCGTTGAGGCGAAAAAGCCCATCAGCAGCCAGCCTGCAAACCTGTGCTCACCTGAAACAGAAGCGACGATAAATGCGGCCAGGAACATCCCGGCCATAACAAAAAGGACCTTTGGTGAATTACTCATGCAATGATTTTAACAGGATAGGTTGGATCGGGGCGTCGCTTAACTGTAAAGACGGTCCCACGATCTGTCCTTATCCCATTCGGGAGTCGGTACGAAGTAATTCTGATTTTCAGGATCGAGATGTTTCTTCACAACGTCATCGTTGAGCTCTATACCCAGACCGGGAGCCTCCGGCACATTGGCGAATCCCTTTTCGATCATCGGGCCCTTGGTCTTCACCAGGCTTGTCCAATAGTCGACGTCGACGGAGTGATGTTCGAGCGCCACGAAGTTTTGTGTCGCAGCGGCACAATGCACGTTGGCCATAAATGAAACCGGCGTCCCTGCGAAGTGCATTGCCATCGCAACGCCTTTCTCTTCGGCATAGTCCCCGATCTTCTTCGTTTCGAGAAGTCCGCCCGACGTAGCAAGGTCCGGGTGAACCATATCGACTGCCTGAGCATCGATCAGCTTGATAAATTCCTCTTTCAGATAAATGTCTTCGCCGGTCAGCAGCGGTGTTTCGATTGCAGCCGCGATCTGTTTCAGTTGCTCCGTGAACCTCCACGGTATCATGTCTTCCAGCCAGGCCAGCCTGTACTTTTCTACGGCCCGGCCGAGCCTGATGGCGTTGTTCATGTCGAAGTGTCCGTAATGATCCGAAGCCAGCGGGATCTCGTATCCGATCTTCTCCCGCACTAGTGCGATACGCTGCGTCAGAATATCAAGTCCCTTGTCGGTGATCTGGACCTGCGTGAACGGGTGCTCCGTTCCACCGTAGGTCATGGGATCGTTCGTCCATTGACGGCCGATATCCCAGAAGTTGCTGTTGGTCGTCGTGCCCGGAATGCCTTTCAGCAATTCGATGCCGAAGTCCATCTTCATGAACGTGAAACCTTCGTCACCCATCCGCTTGTTCACACGTGCAACGAAGTCAGCCTCATTATCGCCTTCCGGCGTGTCGGCATACAGGCGCACTTTGCTGCGATACTTGCCGCCCAGTAATTGATAGGCCGGCACGTTGTACGCTTTGCCTGCCAGATCCCACAGCGCCATCTCTACCGCACAGACTCCTCCGCCCTGCCGTGCATGAAAGCCAAACTGCTTGATGCGTTTGAAGATCATCTCGACGCTGCACGGATTCATACCGAGGATGCGGCTCTTGAGAAACATCGCGTATCGCCAGCTGGCTCCGTCGCGAACCTCGCCAAGTCCATAAATGCCTTGATTGGTATCGATCCGTATCACCGGGCACCGGCCGCCGCCGTTCATGACGACAGCATAACGCATGTCGGTGATCTTCAGATCGGAAGGAGACGAAGCGCGATTGACCTTCGACGTCGATTGTGCTATCGTGTCTTCGACAGAGCTGAACATGAATCCGCCCAGCATGATTCCGCCGAGGCCCGCCTTCTTCAGAAATTCACGGCGAGGGTTTTGTTCGCCGTTCGTTGATTCAACTTCGGGATCTGTAAGCCCGAACTTCGCCAGGTATTTTTGCGCCGCTGTTTTCATAGTATAAATATTTTTTATTCGCCGATTAATTTACCAGTTGCGTTCCTTCATATACTTCTCGAGCTCCGGCTTCGTCATGGGAAGCTTGCCGGCATTCTGATCGATCCACGTAAGGAAATCCTTTTTGATGTCGTCGGTCCATGCCTGGTCGATCTGACCGGGTGTATACTTTCCTTCGCGAAGGCGCTGATGTCCGAAGGCATCACGGAGCGCGATGAACTCGGCATTCAAAACGAGATCCTCCACCAGATGCGCGGGAATGAATACGACTCCACCTTTCTTCGCCAGCACAGCATCGCCAGGCAGTACCGTGGCGCGACCGATGCGAATGGGAATGTTGATACCACCCAGCATCATCTCCTGGATGTAGGATGGATCGTAGCCCTTTATCCATCCATTGAAACCGGAGATCTGTTCCAGTCCCTCCACGTCGCGAACCGAACCGAAGAAGATCACACCGTTCTTCGACTTGGAGTAAATGGAATTGCCGAGGTTATCGCCGATCAGGGTGCCGTCGACGATCTTACCGTAGCTATCCGCCACGTAGACATCGCCGGGCTTCAGCATATCGATCGGCCATGAGTTGAAGTTGCCGACGCGGTTCTCGGTTTTTCCCTTGTCGCGAATGTTTTTGTCGAAGTCAGGACGCTTCGGAAGATATTGAACCGTCAATGCGCGGCCCGTCAACACCTGATTCTCTCCCACGATCATCCATTCGCCCTCGAACTGGTTGTTGTAACCTTTGTTCCTGAGAATGCCCCATGCCTCTTCGAGCGACACTTTCTTAAGGCGTTCCAGAATCCGGTCGGGCACGTTCGGCCGGCCGTCCGCGAGACGATCTCCAGTCCATTCGGAGGTCAACGCGATGATCTGATCTTTGGTGAATGCAACTTGCTGCGAATGACTTTCAATAAAAATCACGCAGCACAAAATCATAATTAATATTCTACTCATATAGCTCCGTTGAAACGAAGTACAAACTACAAAAAAAATAAAGGAAGGGAAGGGAGTGCATAACCCTTCCCCTACTTAGTCCCAAACTATTTGTCCCACCAAACCTTCGTATCGAGGGCGTCTGCGCCCTGCGCGGCAATAGCCGCCTGCACATTGGCAGTATTCACAAGAATTTCAGATACCGGGTATGTCAGGCGTGTGATGAAATCGACCGACCGTCCCGGGAACGGGTTAGCTGTCAGTACAGGATAGCCACTCCGCCTCAAGTTGGCCCAGGCTTCGTTCCCATTCAGGAAAGAGGCGATCCAGTATTCGTAACTGATCTGGGCGATCGATGCGTCAGTACTACCGACATTCAGCGGGTGTGCGACGACATAAGTATCGCGGTTCGCTGCCGACACGGCTGATCCTGCATCGTACGTCGCCATTTGGTCCATGTGAGCACGAACGCCATCGGCGAAATACTGTGTGGCAGAACCGGTAACCCAGCCTCTCACGGCTCCTTCGGCCAGCAACAAGTTCGATTGCGCGGCCGTCACCATGAACAGCGGTGATGTTCTTTTCACCATTCGCGTGCGATCGACCTGGCTGAATGCGTACCGCGCACCACCTCCTGGAAGATTTTTACCGGCGGCGTCGGCTTGCGCATCCGTGCTTCCCATCGGGAGACCGTACTGATTGGCAGGAGCCGTCGTTGCCACGGCTGCGGTCTGGGCGTTGCCCGACACGGCGCCGACATATCTCACGGCGATAGATTGCAAGCGCGGATCGTTCTCTGTCTTCAATGCGGTCACAAAAGGTTCGGCCAGGTAGAAGTTCGCTGCTTCGGTTCCGTTGAGCGTGTTGCCAAGGCCGTTCACAAAATTCGCATCGTGACGATTATAGGCATTGTCAGCATTGGCAGTGATCACCCCTCCCGCAAATGCCGCGGCGACGGTCGCTTGTGCTTTCGTTGCGTCGACTGCAGAAAGCCGCATGCCCGCGCGAAGAAGCAACGAGTAAGCAAACTTTTTCCACTTGGCTATATTTCCATTGTACAGCACGTCGGCCGGTTCAATTTTCGCCGATGCCGTGAGAGCACCCGCGGCAACCGTAAGCTCCGATATGATCCCGTTGTATACCGTCTGTTGTGTCTCATACTTCGGAAACACAATAGCGTCGGTGTATCCTTTGCCTCCTTCGCTATAAGGAATATCACCATAGGTATCGCTAAGCACCATAAAGGCATTGGCCTGTATGACCCTTGCCATGTTGTACAGGTTCTGCCTGGCCGGGTCTTCGGAGGTACGCGAGATCACATCGTTGGTGTACCTGACCACGTTCTGGAAAAAGTTGATCCAGTTCTGGTTGGTGGAGTTGATGTTCACCTGGTTGAAGTTTCCCCCAAGGAGAACCCCCGTATTCGGCGATATCTGCTGTTGCACGATCCCGACTTCATAATTGAGCGTTGCCGCGGGAGGCGATGAGTTGATGATCGCCTGGTTCAGTATGAAGACCGGATCTATTGAGGTTATCCCCGTCTTACTCGTATTGATCTCGTCGAATTTGTTGTCGCATGAGCCGGCAAACAAAACAGCGGCCACCGAGAGTATCAGACTATATATTCTTTTCATGATTTGGGTCGTTTAAAACTTGACATTCAGATTGAAACCCATGCTCCTTGTTGTGGGAAGTCCCGGAGATTCCATACCCACCAGGTTATCCGACGAATATGTGAAGCCTTCCGGATCGATGTTGTCGACCCACTTCTTCAGCATCAGCACATTGTTCGATACGAAATTGAGGCGAACTCCCTTGATCGGTGTCTTGGTGAAGAACCGTGAGAAGTCGTAGCCGATGGAGAGCTGACGAAGCTTGATATAGCCACCGTTGTACACCACAGGCTCGATCAGGCCCGAACCGCGGACCACCGAGTAGAAGTCCTCGACACGTGCCCCGGCTGTATTGATCTCGCTGGTTGCCGTCACTCCTTCTCCCACCACGATACCGCCTACTTCTTTTGCACCATTGATGACCGGCTGATTATCGCGGCCAACCAGTGTTGTCTTGTGAAGGCCGTGGCGCCAGGCATTGAAGTTGGTACCCGAAAGCATCTGGTTCCCTAGCTTGAAGTCTATCAGGAAAGAAAGCTGGATGCCTTTATAATTGAAAGAGTTCGTCATACCTCCAACCCAGTTCGGCAGCGCGCTTCCAAAGGGTATCTGCGCCGCGGTCGGCAATGGTATTCCGTTCGATCCATAAATGATCATTCCAGCATGATCCGGGTTGATCGAGCCGTCGTCGCGGCGATATCCGAAGCCCACGATCTGTCCCATCTCCTGTCCTACGATCTGCTGAAGGCTTCCGTTGAACACGTGATTGCCTACGGTGATATTAGACCCGGGAGTATCCGTCAATAGACTGAGTACTTTCGTGATATTATATGCGGCGTTGAAAGTCAGATCCCACTGGAAGTCGGTCGTCTTGACGGGGATCAGGTTGATCAGCATCTCCACACCCCTGTTCTGACTCCGGCCACTGTTGATTCGCGTGGTCGTAAAGCCCGAGGCATCCGATATCTGCGCGTTCACGATCTGGTCGATAGTGATCTTGTGATAAGCCGCAAAGTCGAGGTTAACCCGGTTGTTGAACATCTTTAGCTCGAATCCGATCTCAGTTTCCTTCGTGCGCATCGGCTTCAGGTTCGCATTCGGTACTGTCGTGTTTCCGCCGAAGTTACCAACCGGCTGCCCGCCGAATTGATTCGCCGCGACACCATAGAAGAGCTTGTTCGAATACGGCGGTACATCCGTATCGCTTCCTACCTCGGCATACGCTGCGCGGAATTTTCCGAAGTTCAGCCACCGCGGCATCGAAAATGATTCAGAGAAAACGTACGTCGCCGCTACTGAAGGATAAAGAATGCTTCGGTTTTCCGGCGCGAGCGTCGTAAACCAGTCGTTGCGTAACGTTGCGTTCAAATACACGAACTGCTTGAAGTTCACTTCAGCCTGACCGTATAAAGAATTCACACCGCGCTCCTGGAGATCGTACAAAGGATCTTTCGCCCTTCCGTTCTGAACGGTGTACAAACCCCTCACAACAAAGTCAGTCACCTGCACACTGTTAAGATCTGCACGACGACGCATCTGATTTCCCCCCACATTCACGTTCACACCAATGTCCCCGAAAGTCTTCGCCGCAGTTACTAAAAAGTCCGTGTTGGTTTCCCTGAACCTCCGTACCTCCTGTGTGTACAAACCGTTTACGAAGCCCGATACCGCCGATGCGATCGACCCACTGTTGATCGATGCCTTACCCGTCGGCAGGTTCGTATAATCCTGGTCGCGCGACCAATAGTCCTGACCCACGCGGCCCTGGACCGACAGCCAGTTGGTAAGGTCGTACTTCAATGCAACGTTGCCGAAGATCCTGTCGCGACGGATGTTCTGAAACTGTTCCGCAAGCGCCCAATATGGATTGACCCTGTTGGTAAACCTTGACCACGTGTATTCACCACCGCCCGCGTTGTACTTGTTGGCCTCCATTACATCGAGCGGCATCGTGTTAGCCATCGCAAATAGCGCCGTAGGAATTGAGTTGTCCTGTTCCGAAACCACCGGCGGATTCTTGTTGTACTCGTTCGAATAGTTGACGTTTCCCCGGACACTCACCTTTTGCGACAGATCATAAGAAAAGCCGAGATTGACAGTCTTGCGGTCGAACGAGTTGTTCGGTGTGATACCGTCGCTCTTCGTACTCGCAATCGACAGGTTCATACCACCCTTGTCGCCGCCGGCGGATATCGCAACTGTATTGGTCATGTTCGTACCGTTGCGGTAGAATTTTTTGAGGATGCCGTTCTGAGCTTCGTAAGGGATGCCGGGTGTATTGAATAGCGTCTGTGTCATACCGGGCTCGATCTTCTCACCGAACGACCATTGTCCCGACGTAGGATCGGGTGTCGTGGGACGCACACCGTATTCGCCTTGACCGTACTCGTGCTGGAAGTCGGTAAAATCGAGCGGCGTATCAACTGTATAATTCAGATTATAAGTAATGCCGATGCCCTTCTGTAATCCCCTGCTTTTGGTAGTGATCATGATCACACCGTCTTTGGCGCGTGAACCGTAGAGCGCCGAAGCTGCGGCACCCTTCAATACGGTCATGCTCTCGATGTCATCGGGGTTGATGCTGGAAAGCGCATCACCGCCGTCGGATGTGATACCTCCACCAGTTCTGTTGCCAATAGCGCCGTCAGAACCCAGGTTGCCGGGGTTTGTTCCGAAGTTTGTGTTGTCGATCGGGACACCGTTGATGACAATAAGAGGATTGTTCTGCCCGGAGATCGACGATTGTCCGCGTATCCGGATCTTCGACGTGCCCGCAGGCCCTGTACCCAATGCCGAAATACTGACGCCGGCGATCTTGCCGGACAACCCGTTCATCCAGTTAGCGGTGCGGTTCATGGCGATATCGTCCGGGCCGACTCTGGTCGTCGCGTAGCCGAGGCTTTTCGCGCTCCGCTCGATACCAAGTGCAGTAACAACAACTTCACTCAGCGCCTTGACGTCGGGAGCCATCACCACATTAATAGTCGACTGGTCGCCGACGGTGAGCTCCTGTTCGGCATAACCAATGAAGGAGAATACGAGTACCGCCTGCCCGTTGTCGACATTGATCGTATACCTTCCGTCTGTGTCCGTAATGGTCCCCGAAGAAGTTCCTTTGACGATGATGTTCACACCGGGAAGGGGTGAGTTGTTTTCATCGGTAACCAGCCCGGTGACGGTCGCCTGAACGTGCACGGCTCCCGGCCGGCCTATGGCGTTTGCTTGCGGCGGCGAAAAAGCTGCGATCCACAGCGCGGCGACACAAATGACAATACAGTAGTTTTTTCTCATGTGAGTAGTAGGTTAGGTTTAGATACAGAGTACCCTGTGACATGAAGACATGACGAGGAGGGCATTCTCACCGTTTTGAAAAAAAGAAGACTGGATTTTTTAGCGTCGCAATTGCGGTTCGCGGGAAGCTAAGCGGCGGGCTGAAACTGCATTTTTTGGCGCAGGTGCTCGATTGCTTTCGAAGTGAGGTTGTAAACGGAGGCCACCTGCATTTCCATGACCTCGGAGATCTCCGAATAGCTGAGGTCGTTGAAAAATTTGAGGAGAATTACTTCACGCTGGCACTTTGGAAGGCTCTGAATGCACTTTTTAATCTCGTTGAGTTGTTCCTTGTGCGCTTCTTTGTCGATCCAAAGCTGCTCGGATGAATCTGTCGCGAGATCCTCACGGGAATGCACTCCGGTGGCGCGTTTCCGGTTCCGCAACAGTTGCGCTATCACGATGCGCTCGAGGGATTTGTAAAGGTAGATCTTCACGTTTTGAGCCTCGCTGATCCGATCGCGCTTGCTCCAAAGCCGTGAAAACAGCTCGTGAATGCAGTCGCTCACCAGGTGCGGGTCTTTGCACACATAAAAGCCGTGTTTGCGGAGACCGTTGATGTGACTCTTATATAATTGGGCAAGAGCATCGCGGTTCCCGGCCCTGAGGCCAGACCACAACGCTGTGTCGCGATTTCCCGGCCCGGGAAGCCATTTCACTCCACTATCCATTGCAACTGGTCGTGTATAAAATTGCATCCAGAGGAAATTTAGCCATTTCCGGTGCAAACGGTTGCTCTGTCCTTAAAAAAAAGTTAAAATAGGTGTGCAGGGAACACTTATTTCATACAAACAGGCATCGACATAAACGAGGAAAAGATGAAAATCTATCGAACGAAGAAAGGGATAATCGTCGAGCACAAGAATAAGTTTTACCGCGTGCCGGAGACCGACTGGGATGTGTTCACCAACAGAACAGGTCTTTATGATCTGATTGCAGACGAGCTTAGAAAACTGGACAACGACCCGGCGCTGGTGACAATTGTGAAGAACGACTTGCTGTCACCGATCGGACGTCAGGAGGTGTGGGCTTCGGGGGTCACTTACATGAGAACGCGCCAGGCCCGGATGGATGACGCAAAGCTTGGAAGTGCAATCTACGCCAGCGTGTACGAAGCAAAGAGGCCTGAACTGTTTTTCAAAGCTACAGCCTACCGCACCGTCGGCCCTGGTGATAAGATAAGGATCCGGAAGGACTCGAAATGGAATGTGCCCGAACCGGAGCTGACTTTGTTCATCTGCTCCGAGGGCACGATCGAAGGATACACGGTGGGTAACGATGTTTCGTCACGCGACATCGAAGGAGAAAATCCGCTCTACCTTGCGCAGGCGAAATCTTACGACGCGTCGGCGGCGATCGGGCCGTGCCTGTATGTTCCAAAAGACAGCATCGATCCCGACGCCATGATCCAGTTGGAGATACTCAACAACGATGAGAACATTTTCTCCGGCGAAATTTCCATCAACCGGATGAAGCGAAAACATACGGAGCTCGTCGAATACCTGATGAAAGAAACTTCATTCATTTACGGAGTCTACCTGATGACAGGCACAGGGATCGTTCCACCCGATCAGTTCTCATTGCGTGAAGGCGATGAGATCAGGATCTCTATCGAAGGGATCGGCACGCTGGTGAATACAGTAGCAGTCTAGAGCTTGCAAGGACTTACAAGGACTTGCAAGAACTTACAACTACTTCCTGTACAATTTGCCGGTGACAGGTTTGCCACCGTTGTGTGTGATCCTGTAAAAATAGAAACCGGGCGAGGTTAAGACGAACATGCTACTTTGGTACATTACAGATTTTAGTAATTATGAAACGTCGTATAAAAAAAACCCTGCCAAATAGTAACAGCTAAAGTTGCGACCAACATCAGAAAATTGTTCGACAGACGTGCTTTTGGCGTGACTTGTGCCGAGGCCTGAACAACTTGTGCGCAGCACACCGCTTCAACCTTATGGCCCGAAGCATGAGGGATATGAAGCAGATCATCTTCGGCAAGCGCCTCACCGAGGTGCGTAAAGACAAAAAGCTCTCCCAGGATGAGCTTGCTAAAAAACTGGATATGCAAGGCGCGGTGATCGGCCGCTACGAACGCGACGAAGTAAATCCTTCCATTGAAGTGGCTGCAAAGATTGCCCAGGCACTTGGTGTGTCGCTCGATTACCTGGTGGGTAACTCAGATATGTTACTCGAAGCTGATGTGATTAAAAGAATACAGGAGATACAAAACCTTCCTGATAACGATCGCGACCATCTTTACTACTTGGTCGACAACATCCTGCAAAATGTAAAAGCTAAGAAAGCATTCGCTTAGGGTGAATTAAGTTATTCAGGTTTGAAGTGTTGTTTTAATATAGCTGAATCAGTTCTATATACATCTCTGATTAGATCATTCATACTAAGATATTTATTCATAACTGTGGATGTATGGTGAAGAATATCCGCAATTGAATCACCCGCCTTTGTCGGATGATTTGCCAATACGTTGTTAATCTTGTAATAAAGATTTCGAGTTTCATCATCAATATGAATCGTAGCATTCTTAACCCTTTCGTGCTGTTT
>DATHEL010000002.1:0-540934 GCA_035318625.1 Cyclobacteriaceae bacterium | reverse complement strand
CTTACTACTTACTACTTACTACTTACTACTTACTACTTACTACTTACTACTTACTACTTACTACTTACTACTTACTACTTACTACTTACTACTTACTACTTACTACTTACTACTTACTACTTTCTCCGCTAACAATTCATTTACCACCTGATTAAACCTCTCCTGAAACCTCTCATAATAAACCCCTGTCCCCGGCCCTTCGAAGCCCGTATGGATATGCTTCACCTTCCCGTCTTTCCCCACAAAGATAGTAGTTGGGAACGCGACCACTTTATTCAACGCCGGAAGTGTTTCGGCAGCCTTTTCTTTGTCGTTCACACCGGCGATCACGAAGCCGTAAGGAACATCGAGCTTCGCCTTCATCTTCTCCACCCGGCCTTTGGCGTATTGAAAGTCATCTTTCCGTTCGTAGGCAAGTCCGAGTATCTCAACGCCACGGTCTTTGTTCGCGTGGTACCATGGTACGAGGAACTTCGTTTCGTCCATGCAGTTCGGGCACCACGTTCCGAAGATCTGCAGGATCACCACTTTGTTTTTGAACTTTTCATCCGACAACGATACTTTGTTGCCATCTAGGTCGGGAAAACTGAATTCGAGTGTTTCATGACCCGGTTTCAACAACGTAAGCGATCCGGGGTCGGGCATGGAAGCCTGGTCGTTCTTCACGCCGGTCCATGTTTCGTGAGAGCTCTTTCCTGCATAGTAATCACCTTTCAACGTGTCGCCATCGAAGGCGGCAATGAATATGTAAGCATGATTGCCGTCGAAGGTGCTAAGCTTAAGCTTGTTGTCGGTGACATTGCCTTCGAGGAACCGATAGTCACCGGTAGGAGTGAGGAACGATCCGGTAACATGATTGCCGTCTTGTTTAAAAACACCCACGGAAGGATAGCTTTCTTTTTCTGTTTTGAACAATATCTGATACGTGCCGCTGAAGTCGGTTGAAGGCGTTGCGCTTTCGGATGTAAACCGGTAGTTATCGCCGTAAGTTGCTGTGAAGGGCTGATTGGCTTGCGGAGCATAATACTTCACGAATGTTCCCGTGAGCTTGTCGCCATCGAGCTTCGCTTTGAGTGATGCGTCGAAGATGTGCAGCATCATTTCCACGGTATCGCCGGTAATGGTGATCTCGTCGAGGAGGATCTCTTCGCCTGCGTTCTGAAGGTAAGCCTTGTATTTTCCACTATCGTTTGAAACGCGAAATGTGAATGGGAGCTCCTGTTCCTGCATGTGGATCACACCCCGCCACGTGCCTGCTTTAAGTTCTTTTTTTTCAGGTTGGCAGGCCATTAACAAAACGGACATCAAAAAGGTGAGGGCTATAAAAAAACGCATGAAAGAGGTTTTTTGAGCTTAGAAAACGCAAAGATGTCATAAATGATTCCCTTAAAAAAATATAGCTTTTGGGATGTTTGATAACCTGAGAGTGCTCGAATTGGCCTCCGTCCTTGCCGGTCCCTCGGTAGGCCAGTTCTTCGCCGAGCTTGGCGCCGACGTCATCAAAGTAGAAAACATCACAGGGGGTGGGGATGTAACGCGCTCATGGAAGTCCGCCGGTGAAAACACCGACGACCGGTCTGCATACTTCTCTTCCGTGAATTGGGGAAAACGATCGTTGGCAGTCGACCTCACCACAAAAGAGGGAAGGCTTGTCATTCAAAAGTTAGCCGCAAAGTCCGACCTCGTCATCACCAGCTACAAACCCGGTGACGACATTAAGCTCGGCGTATCTTACGAAGACCTTCAGGGGATCAACAGCAAAATTATCTATGGACGTATCACCGGGTACGGACCATTGAACGACCGTGTGGGTTACGATGCAGTGTTACAGGCCGAGTCGGGCTTCATGAGCCTGAACGGCGAAGAGAACGGTCCGCCCATCAAGATGCCAGTCGCGTTGATCGACGTGCTTGCAGCCCATCAATTAAAAGAAGGGTTGTTGATTGCCTTGTTGAAACTCGAACGGACCGGTGAAGGCAGTCTGGTCGATGTGTCGCTCATACAATCCGCCGTTGCTTCACTCGTCAACCAGGCCAGCAACTGGCTTGTGGGAGGAAGTCTGCCTACGCGCAAGGGATCGCTTCATCCCAACATTGCCCCGTATGGCGAGTGGTTCGAGACAAAGGATGGAAAGAAGTTGCTCCTGGCCATTGGGAACGACCGCCAGTTCAACGACCTGTGTAAGCTGTTGAAGCTGGATGTTCGGGACAGGTATGCGACCAATGTAGATAGGGTTCGTAATCGAAACGTTCTCGGCGACCTGATCGCAACGAAGATCCGGCAGCTCAACATGGATGAGCTGCAGTCCAAAATAAACCAGCTAAAGATCCCTGCAGGCGTGATCCAGGACCTGCGCGAAGTATTCGAAATGCCTCAAGCAAAGGAATTACTTCTGTCCGGCGAAGGCTTAAAAGGTGTACGAAGCTTTGTGGCGCGTTCGGGAAACGCACCACAAAACAAATTAACATCCCCACCACATCTCGGTCAGCACAACGACGAAATTCTAAACAGTCTTTGATCGTATCGCCGGCTCAGGTTGCGTAAGCTTCACCAACAAGACCGTCGCGATCGTGCCGCAAATAACTTCAGTGATAAGCCAGGTGAACACAAACTGGTTCGGCATTCCGTCGGCGATGATACCCGATACCCGGCCGATCGTAAACCCTGCCGTGTAAAGAACGATAAGCAGCAGCGGTTGAGTGCCGGCGCGGAATATTCCGACGACGCAGAACAATCCGAATACCAGGTGCATGCCCCCATACACTGCTCTCATCGAACTGGCCGCGCTGCTGTTGTCGAGTACGATACCTACGTTGTTCATAACGGCCTGCGGATCGATCAGTGCTTCGACGCCCGTTTTGCAGAAAGCCACTCCCATCAAAGCGAGAAACACCTGTGAGATGCGAGTTGTTGTACGGGCTTTGTTTTTCCTCTTTTCCGTGCGATTCGTGTGATCCGCGAGAGATGCATTTGTCATAACTTTTTTCGATATCCAACGGATAAAATGAGACCGGGAAAAGGATAGATTGCGACAAATGGGGGACATTTTACGACAATCACTTTTTGCCCACATGCCCATCATCCGCGACATCATCTACGGCGCCACAGCCCAAGGTGCGCAGGTCGACGACCTTTGTCGCAAACTCGGTATCGAATCCGCCGACCTCAACAACTCCGACAAACGACCATCCTTCGAAACAGCATGCCTCTCGTGGGAATATGCAGTAAAAGCAACCGGCGATCCAATGCTCGGTTTACACATCGGCGAATCGGCCACCACATCGATCATGGGACTTGTCGGTTATCTCATGCAGAACAGCGCCACGCTCCTCGAAGCGTTCCGGAGATTGAGTAAATACAGTCGCGTTGCCACCAATATGTTCGATTACCGCATCGTGGAGAAGAAGGACCTGGTGACACTGGAGTATGTTCCGGCAACTATCTGGTCGCGACTTTATCCGAACGGCGCGCGCCACGCTTCCGAGCAGGCGATGGCCGGGACCCTGAATGTATTTTACCTGCTAAGCGGCCGGAAGATCCGCCCGGTTAGGACCGAGCTCCGGGTGGCCCGTCGCAAGGATTTGCACGAATACGAACGGGTTTTCGGGGCCGTCGTGCCGGGAAGCCCCGTTAACAGGCTGGTGTTTCAGCGCGAAACGCTGATGGTTCCTGTCCTGAGTCACGACCGGTCGCTGCTGCGGGTTTTCGAGAAGCTGGTGAAGGAAAAGGGGAGTAAAGTGGGGCAAAACACTTTGGCCGGCCAGCTTCGGGCCGTGGTGATGGCCGATTTCGGGGGTCAGGTGCCGCCGGTATCGGTCCTGGCCTCGAAGATGAACATGACCATCCGGTCCCTGCAACGCCAGCTGGCCGCTGAAAAGACCTGTTTTAGACGGATTTCCAGGCAAATACGGGAGGAAGTCTCCAACCGATTGCTGTCGTCTACCCTGGAAAAAGTGGCTGACGTAGCCCGCATCGTGGGTTATTCCACGCCCCGTTCCTTTCGTCGCGCCTATAAATCCTGGACGAAAAGGACTCCCGCTGCCGCCAAAGCAGCCAGAAAACGGAGCTGATCTAAGCCTCTTTATCCACTTTCTGACGCCCCATAACTCCCTTCCAGGCGGTTTACCAGACAACTTTTTGGCATTTCATGGCAAAATCTGGCATTTATAGCTGGAAAAATGTAAAAAAGTGGATGAAAGTGGTGGAAAGTGGAGTGAAATTACATACGTTTGCTTAAGGAGAAAAAGACAACCACTACCTGTCATGACTTTCTTCACCAGTGAGTATGAGTGTAAACTTGACGTCAAGGGCAGATTAGGGCTGCCTGCGCGGATCAAGGCCCAGTTGCCCGAAGGGGAACAGGAGCTGGTCATCCGTCGCGGCTTCGAGCCATGCCTTATCCTCTATCCAATGGTGGAGTTTAAAAAGGTTTTTTCAACGATTTCTGATCTCAGTGAATTCAGCAAAGAGAACCGTGATTTTCAGCGGAGCTTTTTGTCGGGAGTAGTAACGGTGGAGCTCGATGGGAGCGGCCGTTTTCTCATCCCAAAGAACTTACTAACGTATGCGGGTCTCGACAAAGAGGCGCTACTGGTAGGAACTGGAAGTAAAGTTGAGATCTGGGAACCGAACAACTACAGAAAAAACCTGATCAGCGACCCCGGTGACTTGTCGAAGCTCGCGGAAAAATATCTGAATCAGTAATAGATGAGTCGAAGCTTGGTTTTTGAAAATCAGTCAGGCTTCGAAACAGCAGGTTATGTACCACAAACCCGTTATGCTGACGGAGTGCCTAGACGGCCTCAACATCAAGCCGGAAGGAACATACGTCGACGTGACATTCGGCGGTGGTGGCCATAGCCTGGCAATGCTCGAACGGATCAAAGGAGGGCGGTTGATCGCCTTTGACCAGGATGCCGATGCGGAAGCAGAGGCGTCAAAGATCAACCATAGTTCTTTCACATTTTGTAAGGCAAACTTCAGGTACATGAAACAATACCTGAAGTTGAACGGTGTGACCAGCGTGGACGGAATACTGGCCGACCTGGGCATTTCATCGCATCAGATCGATTCTCCCCGCAGGGGATTTTCGACCAGGTTCGACGGGCCGCTCGATATGCGCATGGACCAATCGGCGAAGACTACCGCTTCGAAGATCCTGAATGAGTTCCCGGAAACGGAGCTACACAAGATCTTCGGAATGTACGGCGAGCTGAAGAATGCAAGGACGGTCGCAAAAGAGATCGTCGCGCAACGCACCGTAAAGCCATTTGTGACCACGTTAGACCTCAAGAGCGCTTTAAACAAGCTGGCGCCGAGAGGTAAGGAAAATAAATACTTCGCACAGGTGTTTCAGGCATTGAGATTAGTGGTGAATGAAGAATTGCGGGCGCTTGAAGATTTTTTGCATCAATGTGCAGAAGTAACATCGACAGAAGGCAGACTGGTAGTGATGAGCTACCACTCGCTCGAAGACAGGATGGTGAAGAATTTCATCAACACCGGAAAAGTCTTCGGCGAACTGGAAAAGGATTTTTTCGGTAACCCGATCCGGCCCTTCGTGGCAGTCAATCGGAAAGTTATCGAAGCAACTGAAGAAGAAACACTAGAGAACAACCGAGCGCGAAGCGCCAAGCTCCGAATAGCCCAACGCACCGCGAACAACGAACAATGAATAACGAGTAACGAATAAGAAGTGGAAAACAAGTTTCGAATAGAACCCGAAAAGCAAAACGAAGCCCGCATCAAACCCAAGCCGGCTTCGTCGTCCTCCTCCGGTTCCTCCATGTTCTCCGGCTTCGAAAAGAAACTCAAGCTCGAAACATATTTCGAAGAAGGATTCCCGGTCCAATATCTTCCAAAGATCCTTTTCGTCATGTTACTGAGCATACTGTACATCGGCAACGCTCACCATGCAGACAAAACTGTTCGTGAGATCAACCGCGCCCAAAGTGAAGTCGAGGACCTGAGGGCGGATTACACCACACTGAAGGCCGACGTCATGTTCGCCAGCAAACAAAGTGAAGTGGCCCGCAGGGTTAAAGAATTTGGATTGAAAGAAAGCATTGATCCCCCATTTAAAATAGTAGTTGACGACGGTGAATATTAAAAAATCGATACTGATCCGTGTACGCATCGCCTTCCTCGGGGTGGTGATTTTTGCCGTTTGTGTGGCCGCCAAGATCGGTCATATCCAGATAGCGGAAGGAGACAAGTGGAGGCGCATGGCCGAAGACATCATGTTCGACTACCGGACCGTCAAGGCTACGCGTGGAAACATCTACTCCGACAATGGCAGCCTGCTCGCAACGTCGCTTCCTTTTTATCGCGTAGCGATGGATCCGACGCTGCCCCGCAACGACGTGTTCGAAAGGGATGTCGATTCGGTTTCGTGGATGTTATCGAAGTATTTCAAAGACCGGTCGAAGGACGACTACAAGCGAATGCTGAAGGACGCGCGTGCAGCCAACAAGCATTACATCACCGTCAATCGCAAGCGTATTAACTACCAGGCTAAAAAAGAGATGACCTCCTGGCCTTTGTTCCGGGAAGGCCGGTATCGTGGCGGGGTGATCTTCGAGAAAACCGATGTGCGTTATCGTCCATTCACCAATCTCAGTCAAAGGACGATTGGTTACGTAAATGAGGACGGCGCCGGAGCCGGGCTCGAGAAAAGCTTCGATGAAGCGCTCGGCGGTCAGAACGGCGAGGCATTGTTTCAGAAGATCGCCGGTGGCACGTGGAAGCCCGTCTTCGATGGCAACAACACCAAGGCGATCGACGGAAACGACATCGAGACAACCATCGACATCAACTTACAGGATGTCGCCGAAACATCGTTGTATCGCCACATGCTTCAGCATGATGCCGATGAAGGTACCGTAGTGGTGATGGAAGTGCAGACCGGCCACGTGAAGGCCATCTCGAATCTTACCCGCGCCGGCAAGAACAGCTATCACGAGAAATTCAATCACGCGGTGGGCGGTTCGATCGAACCCGGGTCCACCTTCAAGCTCGTGACCATGATGGCGCTGCTCGAAGATACCGACGTGGAATTGGCAGACAGTATCGATACCGGTAACGGCATATTTCCTTTTTACCGCGACAAGGTTCGCGACCACGAAGAAGGCGGTTATGGCATGATCACGGTCGGCCGTGCATTCGAGGTGTCGTCCAACATCGCCATGGCGAAGCTGATGAACAAACACTTCGGACTGAAGCCGGACAACTTCCTGAAACATGTCGATCAGCTCGGCCTCTCGAAGCCGCTCGGTCTCCAGATCAACGGAGAGACCATCCCGAAGATCAAACGCCCCACAGACAAAGACTGGAGTGGCATCACACTTCCATGGATGGCTTATGGATACGGGTTCGAGATCAGCCCGCTGCATACGCTGACATTGTACAACGCGATTGCGAACGAGGGACGCATGATCAAGCCCATCTTCGTGACATCGGTAAGGCAAGCCGACAACACGATGAAAGAATTCGAAACCGAGGTGATCAACAGCAAGATATGTTCGAACAGTACGTTAACAAAACTGAAGACATTGCTCGAAGCGGTCGTTGAAAACGGAACCGCGAAGAACCTCAAGAACGCTCATTACAAGATTGCTGGTAAGACAGGCACGGCGCAAATGCTGGTGAACGGAAGGTATGCACACAAATACATCACTTCCTTTGTAGGTTATTTCCCCGCCCATGCGCCCAAGTATACCGCCATTGTTGTTGTCAAGAACCCCAAAGGTTTCCAGCAGTATGGTAACAACGTAGCTGGTCCGGTGTTCAAGGAGATCACAGACAATATTTATGCACGCGACATCGGTTTGCATACCGCCATGGCGAAACCGGTGAAGCAGGAAAACGGTGTATTCCCTGTGATCCGCGCTGGTCGCCAGGAAGAGCTTGTCATGCTGACCGGCGAGCTCGGCATCGAGACGATAGGAGAACTGGAAGAGGAATGGGTGAAGGCTGCCCGGAATGGCAATGCCGTTTCATGGAACCGCAATGCAATCACAAAAGAACGTGTACCCGATGTGAACGGCATGACTTTGCGCGACGCATTGTTCCTGCTCGAAACATCCGGGTTGAGAGTGATACACCAGGGTGCCGGAAGGGTAAAGGAGCAATCGCTTTCGCCTGGCGCACGTGTGTCGAAAGGTTCAAGGATATTCATAAAACTGAGTTAGAGCGTAATGGCCGAACTGAAAGACATATTATATAAGGTAAGCATTACGTCGGCGTCCGGCGATATGAACATCGCCATTACAAGCATTTGTTTTGATTCGAGGTTAGCAAAGTCGGGTTCTCTTTTCGTGGCAATCAAGGGGACTCTGTCGGATGGTCATTTGTTCATTAGCTCTGCCATAGCGTCAGGGGCAGTGGCCGTAGTTTGCGAAAAGCTTCCCGACGAGCTGACCGAGAAGACCACGTATGTCACCGTTAAGGACAGCGCCCACTCCCTGGGCATTATTGCGAACAACTTCTACGAAAGCCCTTCGGCGAAGATCAAGCTGTGTGGCGTAACCGGAACAAACGGTAAGACCACCGTCGCAACGCTGCTACATAAGTTATTCACATCACTTACCCACAAGTGTGGATTACTTTCGACCGTAGAGAATCGCATTGGCGATAAAGTCCTCCCCGCAACACACACAACCCCGGATCCGATCAGGATCAATGAGCTCCTGGTCCAGATGATCGCCGAAGGTTGCGAGTATTGTTTTATGGAGGTCAGCTCGCATGCGGTAGACCAGGGCCGTATCGAAGGGTTGAAGTTTGTCGGCGGCATCTTCACCAACATCACGCACGACCATCTCGACTACCACCACACTTTCGAAAGCTATATCCGTGCGAAGAAAGGTTTCTTCGACGGTCTTCCTTCAGACGCATTTGCATTGGTGAATGTCGACGACAAGCGCGGGATGGTGATGCTGCAGAACTGCAAGGCGAAGAAATTCACGTATGGCCTCAAGAAGATGGCCGATTACAAAGGCAGGATCATCACCAACACTATCGAAGGCCTCGAGCTTGAGATCGGCAACCGGAGCGTATGGTTTAAACTGATCGGCGATTTCAACGCCTACAATCTTTTGGCGGTGTACGGTGCTGCAACGTTGCTGAAAGCAGATCCCGAGTCGGCGTTGATGAGGCTTTCGTCGCTTACCAGCGCCAGCGGACGTTTCGAGATCGTTATGCCCGGGTCGAAGTTTACTGCAATCGTCGACTATGCACACACACCGGATGCGATCAAGAATGTTCTCGAGACCATCGCTCAGCTGCGGACAGGCCAGGAGCAGGTGATATCCGTACTTGGTTGTGGCGGAAACCGCGACAGGACCAAGCGCCCGTTGATGGCCGCAATAGCCTGTAAGTACAGTGATAAAGTGATCCTCACCTCCGACAATCCCCGGGACGAAGATCCGATGGACATCATTCGCGAAATGCAAAAGGGCGTCGGCCCGACCGAAGCCCGCAAGACCCTGGTGATGGCCGACCGTGAAGAGGCTATCAAGACCGCATGCATGATGGCCAAAGAAAAAGACATCGTGATCGTAGCCGGTAAAGGGCACGAAACATACCAGGAGATCAAGGGAGTGAAACACCCCTTCGACGATAAAGAAGTGTTGGGACGGATGATTAAAATGTTCGCCAACTAGGATGCTCTACTATTTGTTTCACTATATCGAAACCAATTTCAACCTTCCGGGCGCGGGGTTGTTCCAATACATCAGCTTCAGGGCCGGTGCGGCAGCATTCCTTTCTTTACTTATTACTATCACTTTCGGCAAGAACCTCATCAACTACCTTCGAAAGAAGCAGGTTGGTGAAGACATCCGCGACCTCGGCCTGGAAGGGCAGGCACAGAAAAAAGGCACGCCGACGATGGGAGGGATCATTATCATCGGCGCCATTCTCGTTCCGACGTTGCTTCTCGCCAAGGTCGACAATGTGTATGTGATGTTGCTCATCATTACTACCGTATGGCTGGGTATCATCGGGTTCATCGACGACTACATCAAAGTATTCAGAAAGAATAAGGAAGGCCTGGCCGGCTGGTTCAAGATCGTCGGACAGGTCGGTCTCGGAATAATCGTTGGTCTTACACTTTATTTTAATAGTACCGTGGTGGTCCGCGAAGTCAATCCCGACAGCGTCACAAGCATGTCGGCATTGCAGGCCGAGGAGCTGCCGGAATATCACGACACGAAATCGAGCAAGACCACCGTACCGTTCTTCAAGAACAACGAGCTCGATTACGCCGACGTGCTTCCGTTCATTCCGGACAGCTATACGTGGCTCGTGTACACGATTGTCGTGATCCTGATCGTAACCTTTATTTCAAACGGGGCCAACATTACCGATGGCATCGACGGACTGGCGGCCGGTACATCGGCTATTATCGGATTGACGCTGGCCATTTTCGCATATCTCTCGGGCCGCGTCGACTTTAGCAATTACCTGAACATCATGTACATCCCCAACCTCGGTGAGCTTGTGATCTTCTGTACTGCATTCGTCGGGGCTTGTCTCGGTTTCCTTTGGTACAACGCATATCCTGCACAGGTGTTCATGGGCGATACCGGGAGTCTCACGATCGGAGGAATTATCGCAGTGCTCGCGCTCGCAGTCCGCAAGGAGATCATGCTGCCTGTCGTATGCGGAATATTCGTGATCGAGAACCTGTCGGTGATCTTACAGGTATTCTATTTTAAATACACGAAGAGAAAATACGGTCAGGGCCGCAGGATATTACTGATGTCACCGTTGCATCACCACTATCAGAAGAAACAAGTACACGAGTCCAAGATCGTAACAAGGTTCTGGATCGTGGGAATACTGTTAGCGATTCTCAGTCTGGCAACATTGAAACTAAGATAGATGTACGATTTACAATTTACGAGGTACGATTTGGGTTCCGGCGAAGGTCGTGATTCTAAATGCCTTGTGGTAACCGTGCAATTTATCGTGGCCCCAAATCGTACATCGTACATCGTACATCGTACATCGTAAATGAGAGAGAGAGCAGTCATATTGGGTGGAGGAGAAAGCGGAACGGGCGCTGCGCTTTTGGCGAAAGTCAAAGGTTACGACGTCTTTTTATCAGACCAGGGCACGCTGAAAGACAAGTATCGCGATGAGCTCACCAACGCAGGCATCGCTTTCGAAGAAGGAAAACATACCGCTGAGCTGATACTCAACGCCAATGTCATCATCAAGAGTCCCGGTATTCCAGAAAAGGCAGAGCTGGTGAAGAAGGCGAAGGCTTCCGTGATCAAGGTGATCGACGAGCTCGAATTTGCATTCGGGCACCTGACCGGAAAGGTGATCGCCATTACAGGCACCAATGGCAAGACAACCACGACACTGCTCACGCATCATCTTTTGAGATCATCGGGTAAGAGTGTCGTGCTCGCCGGCAACGTCGGTTTGAGCCTCGCAAGGCAGGTGGCTGCCGGAAACGCCGACTGGTACGTGATAGAGATCAGCAGTTATCAGCTCGATGGAACGGTGAAGTTCAAACCCGAAATAGCAATCCTGTTGAATATCACTCCCGATCACCTCGACCGGTACGAGTATAAGATGGAGAACTATGTGGAGTCCAAGTTCAGGATCGTGATGAACATGAATAAAGACGGGCAATTCATTTACTATAAAGACGACGAGGTAACAGGGGTGGAGGTTTCGAGGAGGACAATAGCTCCGCATCGCATTGCAGTGTCACTGAAAGGCAATTCTGATGTTTATGCCGAAGGCGATCAGATGAACTTTAGCAAGTTTTCCATTAAACAATCGGAGACGACACTAAAAGGCCCTCACAATCTTATCAATACCATGTCTGCAGTTTCAGCGGCATTGTTTGCGGGTGTCTCCGAAAGTGACATCCGTGCCGCACTGAAGACATTCAAAAACGCACCGCACAGGCTCGAGTCGGTAGCGACTATCAAGGGTGTCGAGTTTGTGAACGACTCCAAGGCTACCAACGTGGACTCGGTGATCTATGCGCTGGGAAGTTACACCCAGCCGCTGGTGTGGATCGCCGGCGGTATCGACAAGGGAAACGACTATAACCTGATCAAGGAACAGGTGAAGAAGAAAGTACGGACCCTGATATGTCTCGGGAAAGACAATGCGAAGCTGAAGGGCTTCTTCGGAGACGTGGTGGGAGAGATATACGAAACTCAAACGGTGAAAGAGCTGGTGAGGATGGCGCTGAAAAGTGCGAAGGAGGGCGACGTCGTTTTGCTGTCGCCGGCATGTGCCAGCTTCGACCTGTTCAGGAACTACGAAGACCGCGGCGACCAGTTTCGTGCGGCTGTACTGGAATTACAAGATGAAGTTGGCCCCGAACAGCGAACAACGAATAACGAACGACGAGCATGAAAAAAGTCAAAGAATGGGCTGACAAAAACCTGCAGGGTGATCCGGTGATCTGGGCCGTTGTGTTTGCCCTTTCACTGATCAGTATTCTGGTGGTGTACAGCTCCGTCGGCACGCTCGCGTTCAAACGAAGCACCAGCGCCGAGATGTACCTGGTGAAACACACCTTCATGGTTATGCTTGGACTGTCGGCTATGTGGCTCGCTCACAAAGTAGACTATCGTTATTACTCGAAGCTATCGAGACTGGCATTGTGGATCAGTGTTCCGCTGCTCATCTATACACGGACCAACGGAACGACCCTGAACGATGCGGCCCGTTGGATCACGCTGCCCATCATCAACACCTCGTTCCAGCCGTCGGACTTTGCGAGCCTTGCCCTCATCATCAACCTGGCCAGCATGCTGTCGAAAAAACAGCAGACCATAGACGACATCAAAGAATCGCTGATACCCATGCTGATCTGGTGCGGGGTGATCTGCGGATTGATCGGCCTGACGAATATTTCGACAGCCGTGCTTTTGTTCGCAACCTGTGTATTGGTCATGTTCATCGGCCGTGTCCCGGTAAAGTACCTCGCCATGTTGTTCCTCGTCGGGGCACTGGCTGGCGCTGCCGCGTGGAAGTTCGGCGATCGATTCCCCACTGCCCGTAATCGTGTGATGAGTTTCGTGAGCGGGAAAGAGCTTCCGTTCCAGGCACAACAGGCACGGATTGCGATCGCCACAGGAGGCGTCATCGGCAAGGGCCCGGGCAACAGTGAACAACGAAACATCCTTCCGCACCCATACTCGGATTTCATTTACGCGATCGTCATCGAAGAATATGGAGTCATAGGCGGTGTGATAGTTCTGATACTATACCTGTTGCTGTTGCATCGGGGTATGAAAGCAGCGTACAACAGTGAACGGGCATTCGGAGGGTTGCTCTCCGCGGGACTGTGCTTCGACCTTGTCTGCCAGGCGATGGTGAACATGGGCGTTGTGGTGGGATTGGGTCCGATCACCGGCCAACCGTTACCCCTGATCAGTATGGGTGGAACGGCGATGGTGTTCACCGGCCTTTCGGTAGGAATTATTCTGAGCGTCAGCAGAGGCGAAAGAGACGTAGCATTTGATAAAGAACCTGAATTGAGTCCCAAAGAAATGGCCGTTAAGGCCGCATAAAACTTTCATCTAGCGCGCGAACAACGAACAACGAATTGAAGGAGAGCAGACCATATCGAGTCATTATCAGCGGAGGAGGAACAGGCGGACACGTGTTCCCTGCGATCGCTATTGCCAATGCTTTCCGCGAACGTCACCCGGATACCGAGATCCTATTTGTCGGCGCCGAAGGGAAGATGGAGATGTCGAGGGTTCCGGAGGCCGGGTACAAGATCATCGGATTGCGTGTCGCAGGTATTCAGCGAAGACTGACCCTAACGAACCTGTTGTTTCCATTCAAGCTTATAATGAGCATTCTGAAAGCACGCGGTATCATCAAGACCTTTAAACCCAATGTGGTGGTAGGGACCGGCGGCTATGCGAGCGGACCGGTGATGATGGCGGCTACGAACAAAGGCATTCCCGCACTCATCCAGGAACAGAATTCATACGCAGGCCTTACCAACAAACGCGTTGGAAGAAAAGCAAAGACCATCTGTGTCGCTTACTACGGCATGGAGAAATTCTTCCCCAAAGACAAGATCGTTCTTACCGGAAACCCGGTGCGGAAGGACATCATCGATCTCGCTCCGAAAAGAAATGAAGCGTTGAGCAAGTACGGATTCCACAATTCCACAAAGACATTGTTGATAATTGGCGGAAGCCTCGGAGCCCGCACCATCAATGAGAGCGTGTTCAATGGACTCGACCGGTTGATCGATGCGAAGATCCAGGTGATCTGGCAGACCGGCAAGTTTTATTACGACGACATACAGCAGCGGGTGGCTGGAAAGGATCTCGGTATGATCCGGATCTCGGACTTTGTAAAACAGATGGACCTCGCCTACGCCGCCGCCGACGTGGTGATATCGCGTGCCGGTGCGCTGTCGATCTCGGAACTGTGCCTTGCGAAGAAGCCCGCGATCCTGGTGCCATCCCCGAACGTCTCCGAAGACCACCAGACCCAGAATGCACTGGCTCTTGTGAAACAGGAGGCAGCCGTGCTGATCAAAGACAACGAAGCGAGGGAAAAACTGATCACCGAAGCGCTGGCGCTTTTGAACGACACCGACCGTTGTGTGAAGTTGAGCTCGAATATAGCGGCGATGGGTAAGCCCGAAGCTGCACTGAACATTGTAAAGGAAATTGAAAAGTTGATAAGTTGATAAGTTGATAAGCTGAGTGTGAGTTTGAATAACTACGATAGCATTTATTTTCTCGGTATTGGTGGTATCGGCATGAGCGCCCTTGCACGCTGGTTCAGGAAAGCCGGCAAGAAGATCGGCGGCTACGACCGCACACCGACACCGCTGACCCACGAGCTGATCGAGGAGGGAATGGAGATCCATTTCGAAGACAGGGTGGAGATGATCCCCGGGTATGTCAGCAAATCCACCACACTGGTCGTGCTCACGCCGGCCATTCCGAAAAATCACGTAGAATACAATTACTTAAAAGACAACGACTTCACGATCATGAAACGGTCGGAAGTATTGGGGCTGATCACCAAAGACTACAAGACCATAGCTGTCGCGGGAACGCACGGAAAGACGACGACATCTTCACTGATATCGCACATACTGAAAACAGCCGGTACCGACATGGTCGGTTTCCTGGGAGGCATTACAACCAACTACGAGTCCAACCTCGTGATGCACGGTGAAGCCAGCCCCGAAAAAACATGGGCGGTTGTCGAAGCGGACGAATTTGACCGTTCATTTCTCCGGTTGTATCCGAAGATTGCTGTCGTCACATCTGCAGATGCCGATCACCTCGACATCTACGGAGACCATGCTTCAATGATCGTGTCATTCAAAGAATTCATGGGTCAGGTATCCGATGCGCTCATCGTTCACGAATCGATTTCTCAATTAACTGAAAATATTAAGACCCCTCAAAAGGTCACTTATGGCATGAGCCGGGGACAATTTTTTGCCGGCAATATTATCCCTACTGGTAGGGAGTTTTTTGAATTCGATCTCATCGGCGAAGGCCGCAAGGTCGAGAAGATCCAGCTAGGCGTCCCCGGTTTTCATAATATGGAGAATGCGATCGCAGCTTCGATTGTCGCGATGAAGCTTGGGATCGAAGAAGCCGTGATCCGAAAGGCGCTGGCTTCGTTCCGTGGTGTCAAACGCAGGTTCGAGTACATCATCAAGCACAAGAACATTGTGTACATCGACGACTATGCGCACCACCCCGCCGAGATCGAGGCGTTCCTGAAATCGCTCAAGTCGATTTATGCAGGGAAGAAGATAACTGTGATCTTCCAGCCTCACCTCTTTACAAGAACACGCGACTTCGCCGAAGGTTTCTCCAAAAGCCTCAGCCTGGCCGACCAGCTGCTGCTGATGGATATCTATCCCGCCAGAGAAGAGCCGATACCGGGGGTTACCTCCGATATGCTCTTCAAGGATATCACCAGTGCTGTAAAGATACGGTGCGACAAGAAGGATGTGCTCGATAAACTGGGCGACCTGGACGTAGAAGTGGTCGCCACCGTCGGCGCGGGCGACATCGATACGTTTGTGCGCCCGATCAAGGAAATGTTGACAAAGAAATACAACTGACATGAAGTGGAAGCTTAACATAAAGAGAGAGATACGGGTAACGGCGGCGCTCCTGGCTGTCGCAAGCCTGATCGCCTTCTCCGAAAGAAAGCAGGGCAGTTGGATTTGTCACAATATCGTGATCGAGCTCGATAACGAGAACGAAAATCACTTTATGGATGAAGCCGACATCCTTCGGCTTGTCAACGCCGGTCAGTCAACGCTCATCGGAACGACCATCGACAGGATCAATTTCAAGGCGCTTGAAAACAAGCTCAAGTACGATCGTCATATTCTCGATGCGGAATTGTTCGGCGACCTCAAAGGCAATCTCGTGGTGAAGGTTGAATTGCGCAGGCCTATCGCGCGTATCGTCCGCGACAACGCACCCGACGCTTACGTGGCCGAAGACGGTACGATCATGTCGGTTTCGGAAAAGTATACGGCCCGAGTGGTGCTCATCAGCGGCGCCTTTGCGGGAAAGCTGATCGACGCTGGAAACATGTACGAGCTTGAAGAAGGTAAACAGCTGATGGAGATGATGGACTTCATCAACGACGACCGCTTCTGGAGGTCGCAAGTGGCACAGATGGACGTGGATAACTCCGGGGAGATCACCATCTATCCCCAGATCACCGGTCAACACATCGAGTTCGGCAAACCCGACCACGTAGAATCCAAGTTCAGGAAGCTTATGATCTTCTATAAAGAAATACTTCCAACGAAAGGATGGACGAAATACAACAGAGTGAATTTGAAATATGAGGGGCAGATTATTGCGGAATGACCCACGTCAGCCGCGGACAACGAACAACAAACGAAAAACAACGAAAGAACAACCACTAAAACACTTTTTACAGGTCATGGAAACGGAAAAAATCGTAGTAGGTCTCGACATCGGCACAACGAAAATCTGTGCTATTGTCGGGCGGAAAAATGAATTCGGTAAGCTGGAAGTTCTCGGCATGGGTAAAGCCGAATCTGAAGGCGTTATTAAAGGCATCGTTGTAAACATCGATAAGACCGTCATGGCTATCGAGAAAGCCATCAAGGAAGCCAGCGACATGTCGGGTATCAACGTCGGGGTCGTGAACGTCGGCATTGCCGGCCAGCACATCCGCAGCTCGATACACCACAACAGCCTGCTTCGCGGGACGAAGGATGACGAGATCACCATAGAAGACGTCAGCCGCCTCACCGAAGATATGTACCGCATGGTCGTTCCCTCCGGCAGTGAGATCATTCACGTCATGCCCCAGGATTACATCGTGGACTACGAGGAAGGTATCAAGGATCCGGTCGGTATGAGTGGTGTACGCCTCGAAGCCGACTTTCACGTGATCACCGCACAGACCAGCGCCATCAACAACATCAACAAGTGCGTAAGGCGCGGCAGCCTGGAGATCTGTGACCTCATTCTCGAGCCCCTGGCGTCCAGCCTGGCTGTATTGAGTGAAGAAGAAAAGGAAGCAGGTGTTTGCTTGATAGACATCGGAGGCGGAACAACCGACATCGCGATATTCTTCAACAACATCATTCGCCATACCGCAGTCATTCCTTTTGGTGGAAATATTCTCACCACCGACATCCAGAACGGTTTGCAGGTGATGTCGAAACAAGCCGAGCAATTGAAGACCCGGTTCGGAAAGGCCATCGCCGAAGAGGCAAGCCCTAACGAAGTCGTGTCGATCCCCGGTATCAGGAACCGGACCGCGAAAGAGATCTCGGTCAAGAACCTGTCGAGCATCATCCAGGCAAGGATGGAGGAGATCGTGGAAATGGCCCACGTGGAGATCATCAACTCCGGTTATGAGAACAGGCTCGCGGGCGGTATCGTGATCACCGGCGGCGGCTCGCAGCTCGCCAACCTCAAACAGCTGGTCGAGTACATGACCGGCATGGATGCACGTATCGGTTATCCCAACGAGCACCTCGGACGCGGTAAGATCGAAGCGGTGAAGAGCCCCATGTATGCAACGGCCGTTGGCCTTGTGCTCGCAGGCTTCCGCTCGCTCGACGAACGTGACGACGCCCGCCGTGCTGAAACCAAAGACGTGAGAATGAAGCAACCTGTCAAAGTGAAAAAATCACTGACCACGGATTTCTTCACCAATATATTGAACAAAACAAAGGGCTTGCTGATCGACGACCTCGACGGTAAGAACGAATATTGATCAGAAGAACTTAAAACGCAAGCGTATGAAGACTATGATAGAGATGATCAGTGTATTGAATGAAAAAGTAGCGTCATGGATGAAGTGGAGAACAGGAATTCATACTCCGGTTTTAAAAGCAATAAGAATTTTACCAAACACAACCACTAAAAAAATAAAGTCATGGAAATAGGGTCATACAAATTCGAGATGCCCAAGCACCACAAGTCGATCATCAAGGTGATCGGCGTCGGTGGGGGCGGAAGCAATGCGGTGAACCACATGTATAAGCAAGGCATCAAAGATGTCGAGTTTGTTGTGGCAAACACCGACCTGCAATCGCTGAACGGCAGCCCTGTTCAGCATAAGCTGCAACTGGGAGCCAACCTGACGGAAGGTCTCGGCTGCGGTGCAAATCCAGAGGTAGGCAGGGCCGCTGCCATGGAAAGCAAAGAACAGATACGCGAGATGCTCGCCGGCACCAAGATGGTGTTCGTCACGGCCGGAATGGGCGGTGGCACCGGCACCGGGGCAGCCCCCGTGATCGCCAAGATCGCCAAAGACATGGATGTCCTTACCGTGGGCATCGTAACAGTGCCCTTTGGGTTCGAGGGCAAGAAGAAGCTCGCCCAGGCACAGATGGGTATCGATGCCATGAGGTCCTCATGCGACACCGTATTGGTCATTCTCAACGACAAGCTTCGTGAGATCTACGGTAATCTCCCCGTCGGACAGGCTTTCGGTGAAGCCGACAACATACTCACCACGGCCGCCAAGGGCATCGCCGAAATCATTACTCTTGCAGGTTATGTGAACGTCGACTTCCAGGATGTTCGTACCGTGATGTTGAATGCCGGCGCAGCCGTGATGGGTTCGGCAGAAACACGCGGCGACAACCGCGCGATACATGCCGCTCAACAAGCGCTTGCCTCGCCGCTGCTCGACAGCCGCGATATCATGGGAGCCAAGAAGATATTGCTCTCCATCATCTCCGGTGAAGAAGCAGAGCTCCAGATGGACGAGCTCACCACGATCACCGAATACATTCAGTCACAGGCGGGCGACGAAGCCGAAGTGATCTTCGGTCACGGTGTCGATTCTGTCCTTACCGACCGCATTCGTGTTACCGTGATTGCGACCGGTTTCGCTACGGATTTCATCGCCGAAAAGAAACTGGACGAGAAGAAAGTACACGAGCTCGACAAAAATCAGATCTCGTTGTTTCACCAGGCCGACAACTCCGTCAACCATGGCATGCATGAGCCCGAGCTCAAAGTTCGCGAACAAACGGAGGTAACGATGTCGGACAGGGAAAGGCCAGTGCTCGACAGACCCATTCTCGATAGGCCTATCCTCGATAAGCCCATCCTTGACAAGCCTGTCGTAGAGAAGTCTTTGGAAAAAGAGAAGCCTATGAGAGAAGAGCGCACCTATACGCTTTTCGAGAAACCCATTCATGCCAGTCAGGACGAAGCGGAAGGTGACGACAGCCTGTTTGGGCGCGACGACGAATTTTCCCCGGACGAAATATCATCGGATCAATTCTTAAACGAAGAAGGAATGATGGAATACCGCAAGACTAAAGAAAGACTTCAGCAGCAGGCAAGAGAACGCCGCGAACAACTGAAGTCAGGTAAGAACCAGGAGATGACCAAAGAGGAGTTCAAGGACAAATGGGAACAGCCGGCCTTCAAGAGAAGAGGAGTGAAGATGGATAACGTGCCGCATTCGTCCGAACCGCTCATCTCCAGGTATAACCTGAATGACGATAATAACATTTTAGGTAACAATAAGTTTCTCCACGATAACGTGGACTAAGAATGTAGGATTTACGACGGACGATGTACGATTTGATGCGACTTGAATCTAGTCAATTTGCTGAACGCTCTTGCGAGACGCCGAAGGCAAAATCGTACATCGCAAATCGTACTTCGTACCTAATTTAAGACATGGCATATCCGGCACGACTGGTAATTTACTCCATTCGTAGTGGTTGTTGGTGGTAAATATTTTTTGCCGGTGCCGGAGTGCCTTCTTTTTTTATCCCGCCTCAAACTACTTTGTGCTAGCGTTAGTAGAAAGGGGCGGGATATTATGACCAAATAGTAACCACTCCTTCAGTAATTGTTTTAGGCCGGTAGTTTCGCCACCCGGCACTGCCACCCTGCTATTGGTCCCTCGCTTGCGTAAACAGAATAAAAACCATTCTGTTATGAAAACGCTCGTTTTTATCACCTCTCTTCTCTTCCTGGCATCATGCGATGTCTACGTGGTAGATCCGGAACCGATCTATGATCCCCGCGACCAATTCACCGGCTCTTTCGATGTCAACGAGTATAGCTCCACCTACGACGAGAGTTGGGAATATGGAATATCGATCAACAAAACATCCCGGGGTGGCCTTGAAGTGATCATCGACAACTTTTATAACTCCGGCTTGAGGGTTAGTGGCATGGTGGATGGCAATTATCTTAATATCCCCTGGCAGAAGATAGACGGATATGAGATCCAGGGTAACGGGACGATCTCCGGCGACAAGCTCACGATCAATTACTATGTAAGAGACACTTATAACGACTATCCCGCGAAGGACTTTTGCGACGCGACTGGATGGAGAATTTACTAACTTGGGTGCCAACAGTCCCCTATGTCCCGAAAAACGGTTTTTATTACTTTCCCGATCATACTTTTGATCGCAGTATATTTCCTCGGCCCGACTCCACACCAGAACGTGTGGAGTTTGGCTTTACCGGCAGTTCCACAGGATCCCGCAGCGCTTGAAAGTTTCGTCGCCGCCAACGAGGCCAAACACAAAATCAAAACAAACAACGAGGCCAGGATCGTTTGGTTCGACTCGACAAAGAACAAGACCCCGTACAGCGTTGTTTATCTACATGGTTTTACTGCTTCTCAAGAGGAGGGTGACCCCGTACATATAGACTTCGCGAAGAAATTCGGGTGCAATCTTTATCTCGCCCGTCTTGCAGATCATGGGATCGATACCACGGAACAACTAATGAATTTTACAGGCGACCGTTTTTGGGAATCAGCCAAGGAGGCGATGATGATCGGTAAAGCGATCGGCGACAAAGTGATTTTGGTGAGCACATCAACCGGGGGAACGGTGGCGCTTGTGCTCGCGGGCGAGTATCCGGATGATGTTCATGCACTGATCAACCTCTCTCCAAACATAGCGGTCAATAACGAGACGATCTGGATCGCTAATAATCCGTGGGGTCTTCAGATCGCCCGCAAAGTTGTCGGAGGCAATTACCAGGTTGTTACGGACTTCACTGAAGAGCGGAAGCAATACTGGAATGCAACATACCGTCTCGAATCGGTGAGTGCCCTGCAACAGATGATCGAAGAGAAGATGAACAAGTCCACGTTCGGGAAGGTCAAGTGCCCCTCACTGACTCTATATTATTATAAGGACGACTCTCACCAGGATCCGACGGTCAAAGTAAGCGCTATATTGGAGATGAATTCACAGCTCGGCACGCCTGCGGACATGAGAGTGGAGAAGGCTATTCCCGGCGCCGACGCCCATGTTATCGGGTCGTCCATGACATCCAAAGACCTTCCGGCCGTCGAGGCAGCCATCGATGATTTTGCAATTCAGAAATTGAAGATGAGTCCCGTCACGTCTTCGACCACTCTACAATGAGGTGCTTCGAAGTCAGTACATCGACCGAAGTGTTCAGTTTAAAGATCTCTTCATAGATCTTTCTATTGCCCGGATCGGACTTAGCCTGTTTCTTCAGATTCTTCCTGCTGAAATAATACAGCACCGGGTAAAATATCAAAAGCAAATAAGAAGTAGAGCTGCCCTTCGAAGGATGAATTTTTTCGAGGACGAGTCCGTTCAATGCAGCTAGAGTTCTCAACCTCAGCAGCCCGCTGATAAATAGTTTCGAGAAATATCCGTCGTTGCTTCCCGGCCATTTCGTGAATGCATCGGTTTCATTCGGCGCGGGCGTCGAGTAGTGCTCGCTTTCCATGAGGAACTGCGAGAGCCTGCTCCGCAACGAGGAGCTGTTCGGAGTCGTCAGCAACAGTGTGCCGCCCGGCTTGAGTATTTTTGCAGCTTCGGTGAAAAAGAAAAACTGGTTGGGTAAATGTTCGATCGTCTCTCCCAGGATCGCTATGTCGGCGCTGGCGGGGTCGATCGGGAATGGTTTCTGAAGGTCGATTGGCTTACACGCAACCGGGCACAAAGTATTTTGGGAAGGGAAGAGGTCGTACAAGGCGACGCTGGCCCCGGCCTTATGAAATTCATTCGCGATGTAGCCACTTCCTGCAGAAAGATCGATCACTTTTTTTCCCGCGACATCTTCCCGATGTGTCTCCAAATAATGATGAAAGAACCGGATGGCATTTTCGCGAGTGTGAAGAACCTCGCTCATTGATTGTTTTTAATGAAAGCAAGGGCCTTCTCCAGGTCTTCCCGGGTATCGACGCCGATGGTTTCGAGGTCTGTTTCGGCCACCTTCACTTTGAAGCCATTCTCAAGCCACCGAAGCTGCTCGAGCGACTCCGCTTTTTCCAGTGCCGACACTTTCAACCGGGTGATCTTTTCCAGGATGTCGGAACGGTAGCCATACATGCCGATGTGCTTGAAGAAGGTATGCTTCGAAAGCCAGGTGTTGTATTCTGCATTCCGGATGTGTGGAATAGTCGATCGGCTGAAATACAGCGCTTGATTATTCGCGCTCCGAATAATTTTTACAACGTTTGGGTTGAACAACGATTCCTGGTCGTTGATCTTCTTCACCAGCGTAGCGAGCTCGGTGTTGCCATCGAGGAGACTTGCCAACAGATCGATTTGTTCGGGCGAGATGAATGGCTCGTCACCCTGGATGTTGATCACGTAATCGAATTTTTCGCGTTGCTTTGTCATCGCTTCGAAGCACCGGTCGGTACCGCTGGCGTGGTCGGGCGAAGTCATGCACACGGACCCTTTGAATAATCTTACGTGGTCGAATATCCGCTGGTCGTCGGTGGCAACAACCACTTTGCTGATCCTCTTCGATAACGAAGCCTGAATGTAGACACGTTCGACCATCGATTTACCGTCGATATCGGCGAGCGGTTTTGCAGGAAAGCGGGTGGAAGCGTACCTGGCGGGAATAACACCAAGTATCATCATATCTTCTTTACTTTAAGGGTGACGCCTTCCGTGCTGATCACCTCGACGGAGTCGCCGCGTTCCACGAACTCTCCGCGCGTGAAGGCATCGTACACCTGGTTTTCGATCATGATCTTGCCGCTGGGACGGAGTATCGTGTGGGCCACACCACGTTTTCCGTTCATGATCATAGCATTCGGACTTACCGTATAGCCCTGCGAGCTATCCTGTGTATCTGCCAGCGATATTTTTTGGAATGCTGCTGTTTTGGTGAGCCTCGCACCGCCCACTATCAACAATACGATACCTCCCGCCAACCCGCCCACAGCCGAGAACATCGCCAGGGTGATATCGCCAAAGGGAACGTATTCGAAGTTGAAGTAGTCGTTCCTCAGCATGATAAGGACCAGGGAACCAACGGTGAGAATGATGCCAAGTATCCCGGCCACTCCAAAGCCGGGTATCACGAATATTTCTGCCGCCAGTAATGCGACGCCCACAAAGAGGACGATGATCTCCCAATAAGCGGCAAGGCCGTTGAGATAATATGGAACGAGATACAACACAAGGGCAGCGACCGCTGCGAACAACGGAAAGCCGATGCCAGGCGCCTGCATTTCGAAGTAGATGCCGGCAATGATGATCATTATCAGCAATCCGCTCACGAATGGGTTCAGGGCAAAGGCGATGATCTTTTCGGCAAATCCGAGATGAAAGGTTGTGATGACATATTCACCGATCTTATTCTTTTCGAGGATCTCCTGGATGGTTGTCACTTTCCCCTCACAATAACCCAGGGTTATTGCTTCGGTAGTGGTGAGTGTGATCACTTTCCCGGCTTGTTTCACGGAGTCGATCACGATACGCTCGTCGACCATGCCTTCGGCGATGTTTGGATTGCGTCCATTCTCTTCTGCGGTCGACCGCATGATGGACCTCATATACGACTGGTATTTGTCGGGCGCCGCCGTTCCATCGGTTCCGGTAACTACGGTTGCTGCGCCGATACTGGCGCCGGGTGACATGTAAATGCTGTCGCATGCAATGGATATGAGCGCTCCTGCCGACGCCGCATCGGAGTTGATGAAAACCCAGATGGGTTTCTTGAAGTCCATGATCTTTTGAACGATCTCTTTGGCGTCGGTGAGCGTGCCTCCGTACGTATCCAGCTCCAGGACCACGTAATCGGCTTCGATGTCAACCGCTTTAGCGAGGGCCAACTCGACATAACGGGTCATACGGGCGTCTATCTCGGCTTTGACCTCCATGACCATGACCCTCTTGGGGCCTTTCCCGGCTGGCTTATCCTGGGCTGTCAGAAACCCCGTAAGCACCAGACAGACTATTAGCGTAAGGACAATGCGAGGGGTCATTTGGCGTTATTTTATGTATGTAAAAATAACAGACTTGTACATAATAAATTCACCGGTTAATTCATTCATTTACAGGTATTCCGGTTTCAGGGCAGCCAATAATTGGCTAAATTTTCGCTTAGTTTTTTGATCTATGATAAAAGCCATTTTTTTAGCTGTAAGTCTGTGGTCTCCGGCCGTATCGGCGGAGTCGGACTCTTTGCGTCTGGAAACCGTCAACGGCCAGACGTTTGTTGTGCACTTGGTGGGAGAGAAGGAGACCCTGTTCGGCCTGTCTAAAAGATACGGAGTAACCGTTGCCCGCATCCTTGAATTCAATCCAACGGCCGACGGCGGCATCGAAGCCGGCCAGTTATTGAAAGTACCATATGTTCCGAAAGGCCGTGTTCAAACCGCCCAGGGAACACTTCACAAAGTTCAACCGAAGGAAACACTGTTCTCGATCTCACGAATGTATGGAGTTACCATCGATGAGATCAAGACCTGGAATAACCTCAGGGATAATGCGCTGTCTGTCGGCCAGGATGTTCTCATCAAGAAAGGAAGCGGTACGACGACTACAACCACCACCGCAACAACGACCAGTGCGCCGCCAGACACTCAGCAGAAGTCATTGAAGATGACTCATACTGTCGCCCCCGGCGAGACTCTATTCTCGATTTCAAAAACGTATGGGATCACAGTCGATCAGATAAAGACCTGGAACGGGATTCAATCCAATGAGCTGAAAATAAGCCAGGTGATCTATGTCGCACAGCCGATGTTCTCACCCAATGAGACGCCAAAGCAGGCGACCACTCCACAAGTGCAGGTTACGAGACAAGAAACACCAACCGCATCGACTACAACAACGCCGACTCAAACGGCAACGGCGGGTCAGCCAGTGAAGATTTCCGAAAGTGTTCTCGGTACGGATGAAGTGCATGAGCTCGGCCTGGCCGAACTGATCGAAGGAACCGAAAGCAACAGGAAATATCTGGCGCTGCACCGGACCGCAAAGACCGGCAGCATACTCAAGGTGAGAAACGAGCTGAACAACCGCGAGGTATTTGTAAGGGTCGCCGGCCCGCTGCCGAACACCGGCGTCAACGATAAGCTCGTTATAAAAATATCCAAGTCGGCATTCGACAGGTTGGGAGGAGTGGATCAGAAATTCAGAGTAGAGGTTACTTACTATAAGTGAAAAGTTAATAACTAACAGTGAAAAGTTGAGTTTCCTCTCGACGATATGCTTTGCTGTTCTTGTTGTTGGCATAAGCCATGCGGGAGGTCAAAACCTTGTACCCAACTCCAGCTTCGAGGAATATTTCAAGTGCCCTGCTTCGTTCAGTACCGATCGCCGTGATTTCTTTTTACCGGGGTGGAGCTCGCCCAACAAGGGCACTCCGGACCACTATCATCAATGCAGCTGGGGCGACAACGATGTTCCGTTCAATTGGGCCGGTCAATCGAATGCCCATTCGGGAATGGGATACGCCGGCATTTATACCTGGAGCAACAACGGAAAGAACTATCGTGAGTATATCCAGGTCGAGCTACAAACACCATTGACGAAGGGAGCCAAATACCGTGTTGAATTTTATTTCAAGCTGTCGTCATATTCCGTGTTCGCGACCGACAGGATGGCGCTTATCTTCTCGGATTCGGTGCTCAGCCGTGACGACGATAAGCTGATCAAGCACAACCCGGCAGTTCAAAAGACCAAGTCATCTCCATTCACGGACGACAAGTGGGAACTGGCATCGTCGGAATACACCGCCAAAGGAGGCGAGCGGGTACTGGTCATCGGTAATTTCTCCGACGACCGCTCGACCCATCACGTCAAGCTGGATTCGCGGACCGGGAAAAGCTTCATGTTGTCAGCCAGCGCTTACTATTATATCGATGACGTGAGCATCGTACAAACATGGCCGCCGGTGGAAGTGGATACGGACTCGACCATAACATGGACCGACGGCCGCAAGATCGAGCCAAACGAGATCTATATTCTCAAGAACATACAGTTCAGTTACGACAGCTTCGAGTTACTCGACATTTCTTTCACTGAGCTCGATAAGCTCGTCAGTGTGATGAATGAGCGTCCGGGTTGGAGCGTGGAGCTGGCGGGTCATACCGACGATCGCGGATCGGACGACTACAACCTCGAGTTGTCGCACAACCGCGCCCGCGAAGTGGGCAATTACCTTGTATCACATGGCATCGTCGACACGCGCATACAGATCAAAGGCTTTGGTAAGCAACATCCCCTGGTAAACAAAGTTGACGAGGATGCGCGAACCGTAAATAGGAGGGTAGAGGCAAGATTCTTAAAATAGTGATCCGTGAGGGCTGCATTTTAGAACTTCTCAACAACTCCCAATCCAAACAAAGCGAAATCGTACTTCACCGGATCGTCAGGGTCCAGTTTTCGCAGGTTGGCAGTAAGCTCCAACGCCGTTTGCCAATCCACCTGCTTGCGCCGGATAAGTTTCAGCTTACGCGCCACCCGGTCGACGTGAACGTCGCAGGGACAAACCAGCTGGGAGGGACGTATCTTTTTCCAGATCCCGAAGTCCACACCATTCTTATCGTCACGGACCATCCACCGGAGATACATGTTGATACGTTTACACGCGGACTTCCGTGCCGGCGTTGAGATGTGCTTGATCGTCCGGCGTGGAAAATCGGGGAGACTGAAGAACAGGTCGTGGAACGCTACCAGTCCGGCTTCGACGGTTTCGGCGCCGGGAGGAACTGCAAAGGAATCTTCGAGTGACGGATATTTTTTATAGTACCACGAAAGGAACTCAATAAAATAGAGAAGATCTGTCGGGTTGAATGTGCGGTGACGGAATTCGAGAAATCTTTTGAGGTCGTTTTCCTTGTGATGGAGGATGAAGTTATGCGGATCGTTGTCCATCCACTCCATCAGGCGGTGGCAGTTGTTGATGATGGTTTTTCGCTGGCCCCACGCCAGGGTTGCTGCGAACAGTCCGGATATCTCGATGTCCTGCTTCTTTTTGAAACGATGGGGAATCGAGATCGGATCGTTTGGAATAAAGGCGGGCTGATTGAATTGTGCGACCTTCGAGTCGAGCAAAGGCTTCAGTTCCGCGAGCTTCTCAAGTTTCACTTCCAGTTGGCTGGGTCGAGCCGCCAGCTTTTTACATACACCAGTTGGTCGTTGTCGAGGTAGTTTTTTGCAACCGCTTCTTTCAGCAAGGCCGAAAAGTCGCTCAGGCACACCAGGGGTATCCCGGCCTCGTCGAAATTTCTGACGGCCACTTCGAACCCGTAGGTGAAGATCGCCACCATTCCCAGGACCTCGAAACCGGCATCGGTCATCGCGCG
Source organism: Cyclobacteriaceae bacterium (assembly GCA_035318625.1). Classification (GTDB taxonomy): domain Bacteria; phylum Bacteroidota; class Bacteroidia; order Cytophagales; family Cyclobacteriaceae; genus ELB16-189. Next base: position 512,875 of record DATHEL010000002.1, on the reverse strand, counting down.
GGCGGCTTTCAGGGAACTTCCTCCGGTAGAGATGAGGTCTTCCACCAGTACCACTTTTTGGCCCTTGGTGACCTTTCCTTCGATCAGGTTAGCCATACCGTGGTCTTTCGGCTTCGGCCGCACGTAGACGAAGGGTAGCTCGAGGGTGTCGGCCACCATGGCGCCCTGGGGCACCCCGGCGGTGGCAACCCCGGCGATGCATTCCACCTGGGGAAAGGTATCTCTGACGGCGCTGGTAAGGCTGTTGCGGATGTAGCTGCGGATCGCCGGATACGACAGGGAGAGGCGGTTGTCGCAATAGATGGGCGACTTCCAGCCGCTGCTCCAGGTGAAAGGTTGCTTGTGATTCAGCTTGATCGCCTCTATCTCAAGGAGTTTGGAAGCTACCGGCCCTGCCGTTTTTTCCCGAATGGTAACAATGCTCATGCGGACCAAAGGTAATGGCTCTTTTTTTTGTTTTTACAGAAAACAAGACGCCCTGTAAAAAGCTCGAAATCGATTATAATCATACATAAGGTTTGCCTGTTTCCGAATAATTTATGTTTTTGCAGAAACCGAGCTATAAGGAATGAACCTTTTCGTTAATGACATCCCGGTCATTATACTCAAACCCGGCAAGCAGCCGGACGTGGGCCAGTTTAGCGCCACTGTCGATGTTGCCAGGTCACCGATCACAAAGGCCGATCTTATCAACCATGTTTGGGTGGTCAATGCAAAAGTGGCACACCTCGACGATGTCCTGGACCTGATCGATTCTAAAGTACCCATCGGATTGCGGTCCCTTGTCATCTCCATCGATGATTACGATGCCGTCAAGGAGTTCCTCAAAAAGAGGTTTCGCATTGTGAAGGCTGCCGGCGGCCTGGTGAGAAAGAAAGACAGGTTCCTGCTCATCTACCGCCAGAAGAAATGGGATCTGCCGAAAGGCAAGAAAGAAAGCGGTGAACGCTCACGCCAGACCGCGGTGCGCGAAGTAGAGGAGGAGTGCAACGTAAAGGTCAAGCTCGGAAAGAAGGTCAGCACCACCTGGCATACGTACACCATGAACAAGCACGCCATGCTGAAGAAAACCCGGTGGTACAGCATGGAGATCGTCGACGACTCGCGAATGAAGCCCAGTCTGGAAGAAGACATCGAAGACGTGCGCTGGATGAGCCAAAAAGAAGTGTATCATGCACTGGAAAATTCCTACAATTCGATACGGTTCGTATTCGAAGAGTATTACGCGGGAGTCAGCTCACACTGAACTCTGTACCCTGAACACTAAAGCTTATACGGTATCAGCTTCGACACGTCCCCGCCATACCTGTGGACCTCGCGTATGATGGAAGAGCTGATGTAAGCAAACTGCGGGGAAGTAATGAGAAACACCGACTCCAGATCGGTATTCAACTGGCGGTTCACCTGTGCAACACTGTTCTCGAACTCGAAATCCGTCGTGTTACGAAGCCCACGTAGCAAATACTTAGCGTTCTCCCTACGGGCAAGCTCGGCGGTCAGCTCGGAGTAAGTGATGATCTTGATGCTGGGATTGCCGGCGAAGGTTTGGGTAATGCGGTCGACCATCATTTCGATCGGGAAATACCGTGAGCTTTTCTGGCTGTTGTAGCCGATGGCGATCACGATCTCGTCGAATACTTTAAGTCCGCGCAGGACTATGTCTTCGTGCCCCCGGGTGAAGGGATCGAAAGACCCGGCGAATAATGCTATACGCTTCATTCCAGCAAGAGGTGTATTGAGTACAGATCAAAGAAATGGTGCTCCTGAAGTTCGTCAAAAAGGTATCCGAAGGTAAGGTGATCCGGCCTGTCGCCGAAGCTTACGTTGCGGATGTACTTGATGAACTCATGATAGTGCGGTGAATTCTTGCCGATATAACCCCACATGATCACCTGGCTCATCTGTTGATCCATGCCCAGTGCAGTCAGCACGAGCATGATGTACTTCACATAATCGGCGAAATGTTTTATTGGAAACTGGTTGTAGTAGATAAGCTGACCGTCCTGGGCGGCCAGGATGTGCATCTTGAACCTGTCGACATACAGGAAGAGCGGAGAATTTTTCTGTTTACTGGATATCCTCAGGACGCCTTCGATGAGTGCGGTAGACTGGTGTATGAATTTCAGCGAAGAGTTCTTGTAGATAGATGCAAGCCATTCGTAAAGCGGGAGAGGCGCTACGTAGACGGTAATAGAATCGAGCTTGGCGTTCTGGCAGAACAGGATCTGGTCTTTGTCCTCTTCGATATGGGCATTGAACTTCAGGTATTCGGCGGCGGAGCTTTCTACAAAAAGCTGGGCCGGCACCTGGACGAACTTGTTGCTTTTGATGGAGAACGTTACGCTTTTCCAGAACCCTGCCATGAGCAGGTGATGACTGTCGTAAAGGTCTTTAACGATCTGGACTTGTTGGGTGACTGAACCGACGTCATTAAAGACATAATCCTCCACAAGGAGGACTCTGTTTTTTTCGTTTACTACGCACGCCTGGAAATCTCTTGCGCCAAGCTGGATCAGCAAGGAATATTGATGGAGATTTTCCTCATCAAACTTTTCATCCTTGATCTTCCGGATCAGTTTATAACCGAGGTTCGCAGCTTGCAATTGATGTAGTTATTCCCAGTTTCCTGCAGTCGATACGTCGAGGCGAGAACCGAAACGCAGCGGCTTACGCGGCTTCTGGTCGTTCGTTTCTTTCCTTGTCGCATCGTCGGGTGATGGATCTTTTACTTCGATCACCTGAACGGGTACTCCGCCTTTGTCCACCTTACCGACGAAAATGTCGAACATGATATCGCTACCGGGTTTAAAACCGACCTTTGAAATATCGGTATTGGTATCGTACGCATTGCTTGAATAGCTCACCAGCAACTGTCCTTTGGACACTTTGTCTCCGGCTTTAACCGGCTCGAGAGCAGTAACCTGGCCACCTTCCACGAACGGCTGTGCCCTCTCTTTTCCAAGGCCGTCGACGATAATAAAGGCGCGTTGTGCTGTGAGAACGTGGTCGCCGACTTTCACGAGGTAGCTCTTGAAAGTACCGTCATCACCCGCGTTTACTGTAAAGTTTCTTTTGAAGATCACATCCTTGGCGGAAGTGTATCCCAGCGTATCGATGGTCACCTTCACTTCTTCGCCACCGTAAGCTTTTTGAATGATCTCCTCGTGACGGTCAACGATCGGCACCCGGCCATTGTTGATGAAATTCCTGAGCGTATCCCAGCTCGCAGTGTATCTTCCATTTACGCCCAGGTAGGCAAGCTCAGCATCGCGGATAAGTTTAAGCTGCGTGGTTACTGATGCTTCCTTGGCCTTCAGGGCTTCTTTGTCCTTTATAACAGTGTCAATGCTGTTATAGAGATAACCAAACATCGTAATGCTGATGGCGAGTAGTACGCCTGTTAGGATTTTTGTGATCATGATGACTTCAGGTATTCAGGTTTAGCTTGCAAGTATAAAGATTTTAGGCCGTTATACACAACCCTTATAGTTTAAAATAGCCTCGCAAGGCGGTAATTTGGCCTATATCCGGATACTTCTCCAGGATGCCGTGAACCTCACCCGGCCTCAGCTTGCGGATCTCGGGGGCCGTCAGCATACGCACGTCTTTTATGATCTGTTGCCCACCCGATTCAGGATCCTTTCCAACAGTAAGTTCGCCGCCCTTATAAACCACGTGGAAAAATAGTTCGATGCTGTGTAAAGGGGGCTTTACCAGCTCGCAGGCAAAAAGGAACGGCCCCACGTCCACGCGCAGGCCGGTTTCTTCCTGGAACTCCCTGGAGAGACAGGCCGATGCATCTTCACCAAATTCGATACCCCCGCCCGGCGGCGCCCAGAAATCTCCGTCGGTCAGGAAGCGGTGGTTCACCATCACCATGCTGTCGCCCATGATGCAAATACCGCAAGTCCTCACCCGCACACGATTGCCGTAGATCTGATGCACCGGATTTTCCATTTGGGGATATTTTTTGAATGCAAAGTGTGAATATTTTTCATCCAAATACGTTACTAAAAGCAGTGCGGGACGTTAAAAATACGAGGGTATGAAGACATTGATGTTTTTTGTGCTGGTCATAGCAGTTTCCGGGCTGACTTTCGGCCAATCAAGTGAAGCGAGGAACCAAACTTCCACGGACGAGGGTCCGCTGCTTTCCTGGGAGAAGTCCAACTACGATTTCGGCGATATTCCCCAGGGTGAAAGAGTAGAATACACGTTCCGGTTCTCCAATACCGGCACCGAGCCCCTGATGATCACCAACGTCACCACCCAATGCGGCTGCACCGCTCCGAAAGGGTGGCCCCGTGATCCAGTCCGTCCCGGCGAACGGGGCGAGATCACCATCATCTTCGACAGCTCCGGGAAATCCGGTCGTGTTAACAAAGTAGCGACGGTTATGTCCAACGCCGCGAATAAAGATGGAGCGCAGGTGCTGCTGTCCGGGAATATCCTCGACAAGAAGATCGGCAACCGGTAATCTACCTCCGGACAATCGCCACGATCAGCGATAACCAGCCGAGAATATACATCAGTCCGCCGAGCGGTGTCGCGAGCACCACATAAAGAGCCGTTGAGTTAGTGAACGACATCACGTACAAGCTCCCGGAAAAAAGCAGCACACCCGCCAGCCACGCATAGCCGCCGATCCAGGTTTCCTGTCCCACCCACAGCCCGGCAAACAGCAAAGCGATAGCATGAATAAACTGGTACCGGACTGCGAGCTCATACGTGTCCACGCGATTGTTAGCCGTCAGTATCCCTTTGAACGCATGGGCGCCGAACGCTCCGAGTATCACGGACACCAGCCCAAGTACCGCGCCCGTCAATAGCAACTGCTTATTATTCATAAACCGGGTCTAAACTTTTAGTTTTTAGTTTTTAACTTTTATCTAGCTCCAAATATAGCCGTCCCTATTCTCACCATCGTACTTCCTTCCTCCATCGCGATCTTGTAGTCGCCCGACATGCCCATCGAAAGCTCTTTCATCCTTATGGCAGGCGGAAGGTCCATTTTTCCGATCTCTTCGAGCAATGTTCGCAGTCCCCTGAACTCACTCCTGACCTGATCCTGGTTGTCGGTCAGTGTAGCCATACCCATCAGCCCATCGATCGACAATCCGGTGAACGAAGCCGGCAACGGGCCTCTCAGGAAATCCATCAGCTCATTCCTGTCGAAGCCGAACTTGGTTTCTTCACGGGCGATGTGGACCTGGAGCAAACATGGGATCACACGGCCGGCCTTTTTTCCTTGCTTGTCGATCTCTTCTGCAAGGCGGGGGCTATCGACGGAATGGATGAGGCCCACCCACGGAGCAATGTACTTTACTTTGTTTGTCTGGAGGTGGCCGATGAGGTGCCACTGGATGTCTTTCGGCAGCGCTTCGTACTTCGACGTCATCTCCTGGACCTTGTTCTCTCCGAATATTCGCTGGCCGGCATCGTAGGCTTCCTGTACGAGCTCGGGCGGATGAGTTTTGCTCACCGCGATGAGCCGGCAACCCTTTGCGGCGAGGGTCGAGGTGACGATTTCTATATTTATTTTAATGCTCATTTGTATAACTTTGGCCTATCCGGGAAACCCCAGAGCGGGTCGCTCATTCCCAGGGCAAAAATATGGCGATCTTAGGAACATTGTTAAAAAAAGGAATTAAGCTCCGCGAAAACCTAGAACAGGAATATTCCCCGCCCCTCGAACTCCAAAAGCGTGAGCTGCAGGAGCTGATGATCACCGCCTCGGCAACAGAATTTGGTAAATATTACGACTTCCCCGGAATACTGAGTCAGTTCAGGAGGGGCCCCAAGGAATTCTACGGATCGTTCAAATCGAAGATACCCATCCACGATTATAACAAGATGTACAAAGACTGGTGGAAGCTGTCGAAGATGGGTGTGAAGAACGTCGGCTGGCCGGGCCGGGTAAAGTACTTTGCTCTCAGCTCCGGAACATCCGAGGCTGCCTCCAAGTACATACCCGTTACCAAAGACATGACGATGGCGATCCGTCGTACCAGCGTCCGGCAAATGTTGTCGCTGTCGAGGTATGATTTACCCGCCGAGTTTTTCGAAGCCGGTATCCTGATGGTGGGAGGGAGCACGCACCTTAATAAAAAAGGAAGTTATTTCGAAGGCGACCTCAGCGGTATCCAGGCTGCGAAGCTGCCATTCTGGTTCCAGCATTTTTATAAACCTGGTAAGGGCATCGCCAAGACACGGAGCTGGGAAGCGAAACTGCAGAAGATGATCGTCACAGCGCCCGAATGGGATATCGGTATCGTGGTGGGTGTACCCGCCTGGATACAGATCCTGCTTGAGGGTATCATCTCGTATCACAAGCTAGACAGCATTCACGACATCTGGCCGAACTTCCGGGTGTATGTTCATGGCGGCGTTTCATTCGAGCCATACCGGAAAGGTTTCGAGAAAGTACTGGGCCGCCCGATCTATTACATCGAGACCTATCTCGCCTCCGAAGGATTTATCGCTTACCAGGCGATGCCCAAGCGGAAGTCGATGAAGCTCGTGCTCAACAATGGTATCTTTTACGAGTTCGTTCCCTTCAATGAAGATAACTTCTTGCCGACAGGCGATGTGAAACCCGAAGCACAGGCGTGCATGATCGACGAAGTGGAGGAAGGGCAGGAATATGCCTTGCTGCTGTCGACGTGTTCCGGCGCATGGAGGTATTTGATTGGCGATGTGATCAAATTCACCTCAGTCGAAGAGTCGGAGATAATTATCACCGGCCGCACGAAGCACTTCCTCAGCCTTTGCGGCGAACACCTTTCGGTAGACAACATGAACAAAGCGATCGAGCTGGTTTCGGACGAAATGAACATTGTGATACCCGAGTTTACCGTGGCCGGCATTCCCCACGGCAGCCTGTTCGCCCATCACTGGTATCTTGCAACGGATGACAAAGTGGACACGAAGCTTTTGAAAGACAGGCTCGACCATCATTTGAAGGTCCTCAACGACGACTATGCCGTTGAGCGGAGCGCTGCGCTCAAAGAGGTTATGGTCGACGTGTACTCCATCGGTACATTCTACCACTGGATGGAGTCCAAGGGAAAAATCGGTGGTCAAAATAAATTTCCGCGTGTGATGAAGAATAGCCAATTGGAAGAATGGAAGAACTTCCTCGCTAAGCAGGCTAGATGATCGTCATAAAAGGCATCCAGTTTGGGATCGTGCTGGCGCTGCTTGTAGGGCCGGTGTTCTTCGCGATCATCCAGACGAGTGCCGAGCGTGGTTTTGCGAAAGGAGTGCTGGTAGCCATCGGCGTCTCTATCAGCGATGCATTCTATATTGTAGTTTGCTACCTGGGCCTCATCCAGCTTATCGAGTCACCCGTGTTTCGCGACCAGATGGCTTACGTAGGAGGCGCTATCCTGATCATCTTTGGTTTATATCATCTCATCGTTAAGACGCGGAAGAGCTTTACGCCGAAAAAGGTCGCTACCGAGTCGAACTCTTATCGCTACATACTGAAAGGTTTCTTCATCAATGCATTCAGCCCGATGGTGCCCATCCTGTGGATCGGTTACGTCAGCGTAGCATCCATCGATCTAGGATTGGTGACGGATTCGGAGTTCACCGTATTCTTTTTGTCGATGCTTGCTACCGTTTTCCTCACCGATATCGCAAAGGCCTACCTGGCCGGCCGGATGTCGACACTCGTTACCCCCTATAGAATGATGTGGATGAATATCATCGTCGGGGTTGCGTTGTTCGTATATGGAGGAAGGCTGATCTTAACGGGGTTGCACTACATCTAATCTTGCAACACGTTGCTGATGAAGGTAGACTTCGTCAGTAGCCACAATAGGAAGAATATGATCCCCCACTGGAGGTAGATGAAATAAAAATCCGACGTGTCTTTGAACCGTGTTTCTTTGATCTCCGCCTTTTCGTATTGATTGATCTGTTCGAACACCTGGGCAAGGGCCTGCTCGTCGGTTACACGGAAGAACTCTCCTTTGCCGATCTCGGCGATCTTCCTCATCGTGGTTTCGTCGACGGTGTTCTCGACCAGGTGAGGCCGGCCAAAGTAATCTTTGCCATATGGCACAAGTCCCTCTTTGCCGACAACGATCGTGTAGATCTTTACGTCGTAGGCTGCCGCTAGCTCGGCGGCAGTGATGGGATCGATGTTGCCGGCAGTGTTATCACCGTCGCTCAGTAAAATGCACACTTTCGACTTCACTTCCGATTCACGCATCCGGTTGGTAACGACGGCCAGGGCGCTTCCGATAGCCGTTCCCCTGTTCTCGATCATCTCGAAGCTCATGTCGTCGATGTAAGAGTTCAGCAGTGCGTAATCGGTGGTCAGGGGGGCCAACGAAAATGCGTCGCCGGAGAACACCACGATGCCGATCCGGTCCTGTAAGCGATTGGCGATAAAGCTCCGCGCCACTCCTTTGGCGGACTCGAGACGGTTGGGCTGGAAGTCTTCGATCTGCATCGACTGCGAGATATCGATGGCCAGCATGATGTCGATACCTTCCGTCCATTGTTCCACCTTCTCGTTCGTCCTTTGCGGCCGCGCCAGTGCAACGAGGATCAGGGAGGCAACGATAATGAGCAGGAATTCGGGCAGTAGCCTGAGCCATGTCAGCGGATTGCTCCGGAGGTCACTTTTCACAAGAGCCACAGGTAGCTTCTGGTTCAGGAAATATCGTGTTATCCAACGGACGGCGAACAAAAGCGGAACGACCGGTATCAGGAACAGCCACAACGGCTCCGTCCACGTGAACGACGTGAAGGTCGACGGCATGAACCAGTCGATCAAATACCACGGTTCTGCCACCTCATTCATTGTTCACCTTTCTTAGTTTTTCATTAAAGTGCGATCGCGATACTTCCCGCAGCTCATTAAATACTTCCGTATTGCTGGAGATGCCCCCGTACACCATCCGGTCGATGGATCTCAGGGCCGGAGCCAGGTTTTTATCTTCCAGCAAACGCAGGATCTCTTTCGAGCTGTACTTTGTGAACGGCCGCTCTTCGAGGTTTTCCATATATCTTTTCCAGATCACGAGCGCCGTCTCTGCTTTCATGGTACTGAAGTCACCCTGCAGCTGGTGTTGGGCATCGGCAAACCGGTGCAGGAAGTCGACGTGTGCCTTGTTGAGCCTTTTTAGAATGAAATATCTCTTGATCCTTTTGCCAAATACGAGCCACACCACAACGCCGATGACGACCAGGGCGGCGATTATGTAGTTAGCCAGGCGGTAGTTGAACAGCCACGATACATCGAGGTACCTGGTGTCTGTTTTCAACGGAAGTTTCTCGGCCGATACCGAGTCGGGCACGTGATTTACCAGCTGCTTGAGGACGATCGAATCGGTTACTCCGAAGACCACCGTGCAATCGCGGCCTTGCAGGACATACACGGGCATGCGAAACATCTGTATGCTGTCGACCTCGTAAGACGTGAGATAATACACCGCGCTGTCGTAGGAGATGCTGTCCCTGGTAACGGTCGGAAAATATTCTTTGCCCTCGAGCTCAAACGGATTGAAGCTGTAGCTTGAATCGGGGTAGAGGATATTCACTTTTCGTGGATATCGTGCGGTGACGGCGAACGGGACTTTCTCACCGATCTTGAGTGTATCGGCAAGGAAACGCGACCGTACCTGGATATTTTGAGACCACCCCAGTGTTGGAATTATTAGAATTAAGAATGCTATGAACCTCAACTTATGCATCAGTCACTTTAAACGGTCTTCATTATCCTATTCCGGGACCTGAATAATTTGAGCAGTTGAGGGACGTAATCCTGTTCCGTATCTAAGCTCAGAAAATTGATCTGATTTCTTTTGGCAAACGTGGTAAGCTCCTCTATTCTCCCGCTGTGATGCGTGGCGATACGGTTTCGAAAATCTCCGAACGAGGTGTTCACCCAAATAGTTGACTTTGTTTCTTTATCGAGCACCGGTATGATCCCCAGCTTGGGCAATCCTGTCTCGCGACGGTCGCTGATATGGATCATCACAAGGTCATGTTTGCGTGCCAGTGATTTCAGGTTATGAAAATATCCTTCGTCGATAAAATCAGAGATCATCACGATTACACTTCTGCGCTTGATCGAATTCAGCGCGAAAAGTATTGCCTTGCTTAGATTGGTCTTCTCCGATTGCGGCTTCAGGCGCGCGAGGTGATAAACCATCTCGTATGCCTTCGACATACCTTTTGCCGGCTTGAGGTATATCTCGCGCCGGTCGGAGTAAGCGATCAGCCCAATGGAGCTGGATTCTTTCGCGCCGGCCATGGCAAGCACACCGCAAAGCTCTTTGCCTATATCGAACTTGGTTTTGCCCGGACTACCGATATCCTGCGAGGCGCTGACATCGAGTATGAAGAAGATCGTTTGCTCCTTCGTTTCGCGAAAGGTCTTTACGTACGGGCCGTGGCCCTTAGCCGATACATTCCAGTCGATCGTACGGATGTCGTCGCCATATTGGTACGGACGGACATCGTCGAACTCCAGCCCCGATCCTTTGAAGATCGAGTGGAAGTCGCCCTGCATCTGGCTGTTGATCGCCTTGCGGATCTGGATCTCGTATTTCCTTAATTTTTTGATCAGGTCTTTCACTCAGCCTTTTGTTTCTTCACTACCCGGTGGCGTCATTTTTGCGGGAACAAATTAAGTCAAATTATGAGTATTTTGGCCCCCGATTATCTGACAACGGAAAAAATGACGCGCGCCGGGTTAATTTGTATGCTGATTATCCTCGTGTTCTCGGCAGGATGTCAGCAGGAAAAAATGCCTCCCGGTGTTCTCAGTAAAGAGGACTACGCCGAGTACCTCGTAAACATCTACGTGGCCGAAGCCAAACTGAACACTTTAGCTATAACGCCCGATTCGGCGATGAAGTTGTTTCAGCCTTACGAACAATCACTGCAGCAAAAATTCGGAAAGTCCGACTCCGCCGTTCAAAAAACTTATCAGTGGTATCTCTCTCATCCCCGGGAATGGGAAGAAGTGTATACGGCCGTCATCGATACCCTCAACCTGCTCGAGCAGAAAGCCAGTACACGACCCGTACAACCAATACCATGATCTGGCCGGTAGACCTGGAACAGAAACTTGGTTTCGACCAGGTGAGGGCCATGCTCAGAAACTATTGTCTTTGCGACCTGGGGAGCGCGCACGTCGACGCCATTTCATTCCGGTCTAACCTCGATGAGATCAACACATTGCTCCGGAGGACTGCCGAGCTTCAGGCCATACTCCACAAGGGCGACGCATTCCCCTTCTCCAATTATTTTGACCCGGCGGAGTATCTTCCCATCATAGGCGTGGAGGGTGGATTTCTCGAAGAAGAAGCATTTCACCTCATCATACTTTCGCTCCACTCGATCTTTGCCGCCCGGACATTCCTGGAGAAGGCGAAAGAGGACTATCCTTCACTCTACGAGATGAGCCGGGAGGTACGGCTTCCTCAAACGCTCTTGCGCGACCTTCAGTCGAAGTTTGACGATACCGGTAAGATCCGCGACAACGCCACACCGGAGCTTGCACGGATACGCAAGAAATTGAACGAAGAGCGGTCGCGCATACGCCGCCTGGTCGCGCAGGTCTTCCGCCAGGCATCTTCGGAAGGATGGGCGCCCGAGGGCGTCTCGCCCACGATACGCGACGGCCGGATGGTGATACCCCTGCTGGCGGAACACAAACGGAAGATACGGGGAGTGACTGTCGATCAATCGGCCACTGGCCAGACGATCTACCTGGAGCCCACAGAAATTCTCGAAGCAAATAACGAGCTGCGTGATCTGGAGCTGGAAGACCGTAAGGAGGTCATCCGGATCTTGCGTGAGCTGACGTCCCTGATCCGCCGGCATCTTCCCGACTTCGAAGCAGCTTACCAGTTTCTCGGGCTCCTCGACGTCAATCGCGCGAAAGCGAAATTATCGACAGACCTCGAATCGAAACTTCCTCATACGACCGACGGCCCTGCATTGAAATGGGTGAACGCACGGCACCCTTTACTCTATCTCAATCTCAGGAAAGCGAAACGGAACATCGTTCCATTGAACATTGTCCTCGATCGCACCGACAGTTTTCTGCTTGTATCGGGACCGAATGCCGGGGGCAAGTCTGTGTGCCTGAAAACCACAGGCCTCATACAATACATGTTTCAATGCGGACTGCCCGTCCCACTCGAAGAGCAATCGGTGATGGGTGTATTCGATAAGATCTTCATCGACATCGGCGACCAGCAGTCGATCGAGAATGATCTGAGTACATACAGCTCACACCTGAAGAACATGAACCACTTCCTCACCAATGCCGACGACCGTTCGCTGGTGTTGCTGGATGAGCTTGGTTCCGGAACCGACCCGAACTTCGGAGGAGGTATTGCGCAGGCGGTGCTCGCGCGGTTAGTGGCCATGCGCGTGTGGGGTGTTGCCACGACTCATTACTACAATCTGAAGGTGTTCGCAGGTAATACGCCCGGGATCGTCAACGCCGCGATGTTGTTCAACACGCAAAAACTGGAGCCGCTGTTCATGTTGGAGATCGGTAAGCCGGGAAGCTCGTTTGCACTCGAGATAGCCCGAAAGACCGGCCTGCCTCCCGACATCATACAGAACGCGGAGGGAATCATCGGTAAAGATCTTGCCGGCCTGGAGTCGCTGATGAAAGCTGTAGCAGACGATAAAGTTCACAACACACGCCAATCGGCCGAGCTAAAAAAGAAAGAGGCGGAGCTCGCCGAACAGATGGAGTACTATGAACGGGTGACATCGGAAATAGAATCCAGAAAAAAGGAGATCATCGAACGCGCGAAGACCGAAGCCTCGGGGCTGTTGAAAGAAACCAACCGCGAGATTGAAAAGACCATCCGTCACATCCGTGAGAACAAGGCCGAGCCCAAAGAGACCCGCAAGGTTCGCGAAGGATTGAAAGGCCTCGAGGAAAAAGTAAAGGCCGAGCCGAAGCAGAACGAACATGTCAAAGACGAAACGCTCAAGGAAGGAGACAAGGTTCGTATCCGGGGGCAGGAAGTTACCGGGACACTCATTCAGTTGAAGGGCGCGAACGCCGTCGTTCAGTTCGGAGACCTTCGTTCACACATCAAGGTCAATCAGCTGGTACGCAGCGACCGCGCCGACCCGGTGGTGGTGACCAAGGCCCGCTCGATGGGTCTTGATATCTATAAACGACAGGTGCTGTTCGAATCTACACTGGACATACGCGGCAAACGTGTTGAAGAAGTCATCCCCGCCCTTACCCAGTTCCTCGACGATGCTGTGTTGCTCGGACAGGGAGAAGTAAGGATCCTTCACGGCAAAGGTGAAGGCGTGCTACGCAAGGTGGTGAGGGAGCAGCTTAAAAGAACGAAAGGCGTATCGTCCTTTGCGGATGAGCACGTGCAGAGGGGAGGAGATGGGATCACGGTGGTGATTCTCAAGTGAAAGGCATTTCTCACGGAAAACACGGAAAGCACGGAAAAATGCAAAGGTGTTATTTAACGCCGCGGAACGCTTTAAGAACGCTCTACCTTTCCGTGGTTTTCCGTGAGCAAAAAAAAGGGGCCGTCAGGCCCTTCTTATTTCTTTCCAAAATTATTTCGTGAGTCGAAATACCCACACTCCCGTCACATCGCTTGTCCTCGCTTCACCTGCTCCATTGTATGTGAAGGTGAGCTCGAGTTGCGAGTCTGTTACGGTGTATGTCATCGATACTTCTTTTGATGTTCCCTGGTCCCTGACCACGTCGGTAGCGACTGTGCTGCCAAAGTTCCAGCTGCCGCTGCTGGGCCATGCGCTGAGGGGAGGGCGACCGGTGGTGGTATAACCGAATGATGTTGCTCCGGGTGTTCCTGTGAGTGTCAGCTGAAAATTGCTGTATTCTGACTTCCTGCTCGAACCGTCAAGAGTGACGTCAGTGCCATTACCCGCAACCTTCCATGTTGAGCTCAATTTTCCCAGTTGGACTTCGTCTTCGGGTGTTGGAGGGTTATCAGTGCCTTTGCAGCCGGCGTATCCGAGTAAAACTGCCAGTATAACTACTGAAAGGACTGGTTTGAGATAAAATTTCATGTGTGCGATATTATAGCTGTCAAACTTAACAAAAAGCGTGCTCTAAATGAAACCACCCTGCTTTCGGTAAAAACTTTCGGGGTATGGATTTTATACTTTGAGGGTGGGGTGTTGTAACCCCTTTTTGTAGGCGGAAAGGTCAATTTTTATGGATTCTGGCGGATATTCGCCGTCCTGGTTCGAGGCGATGACGATAGTCCGGCCAGTCTGACGGCGGAGGTTGTCCAGGTACCACTCTATCGCGGTTTTGTCCAGGTTGGTAGTAGGTTCGTCGAGAAACAGGAAAGGGGTGTCGCTGTAAAAGGCCAGGGCCAGTTTCAGCCTCTGTTTCATGCCGCTGGAGAATGCCCCGATCTTTTTGTCGTGTGCGTGTGCGAGTTCCATCCGGGATGTCACCTCGCTTACCGTGATCCCGCCGGTTGGTTTCTTGAATTTAAAATGGAACGCGATGGCTTCATCGAGCGTGAATTCCTCGATGAGGTCCATGTAGGGTGTGGCGATGGAAATGTATTTGAAGATATCCGTGACGGGGATGGTGTTCTCTCCGTCGACATAGTTTAGTGTGCCGGCAGTTGGAGGCACCTGGCCCCAGAGTACCTGACTGAGGGTCGATTTCCCGGAGCCGTTGGGTCCGGTGATAGCATATGTTTTTCCGTGTTCAACGGTGAGAGAGAAGTGCCTGAAGATCCATTCGCGGTTGAAACGCTTGCCCAGATTTTCGGCAACGATCTTCATTCGAACGAGTCGGTGGATGTGGTGAAGCCTTTCATCACACCCCGTTCTGAATCTTTAATGAAGGTTACGATGTAATCCCTTTCAATGCTTTTCGGCAGCTCGCGCTCAATGAGATCGAGCGCCTTGGAGTTGTTGAGACCTTTGAGGAACAAGTACCTGTAGATCTCCTGGATCTCTGCAATTTTTTCGGTTGTGTATCCCCTGCGTCGAAGGCCAACGGTATTCACACCGGCATAAGCAAGAGGTTCGCGTGCGGCTTTCGTGTATGGCGGAACATCTTTGCGAACAAGGGAGCCACCGCCGATATAAGCATGTGCGCCGATCTTGGAGAACTGCTGAACGGCACAGGCGCCTCCGAAGATGGTGTAGTCTGCAATGACGACGTGACCGGCAAGCTGCGTCGTGTTTCCGAGAATACAGAAGTTGCCGATCATGGAGTCGTGACCGATGTGGGCATAAGCCATCACCAGGCAATTGGATCCGATCACTGTTTTGTACTTATCGGTAGTGCCGCGGTTCACGGTCACGCATTCGCGTATGGTGGTGTTGTCGCCGATCTCGGCAGTGGTAACTTCACCTTTGAACTTGAGATCCTGGGGAATGCCTGATATCACCGCGCCGGGAAATATCCGGCAGTTCTTACCGATGCGGGCTCCATCCATGATCGTGACGTTCGGGGCGATCCACGTGCCATCTCCGATCACAACATCCTTCGCGACGGTGGAGAAAGATTCTATGAGAACATTCTGGCCAATTTTGGCGTCTGGATGTATGCTTGTTAGCGGGTAGTTGCTCATGAATCTTTAGGTACGATGCTGGCAGTCATGGTGCCTTCGCAGACCAATGTGTTGCCCACGTAACCGCGTCCCCGCATCTTGGCAATACCGCGCTTGATGGGGGCGAGGAGATCACATTGAATAACAAGGGTGTCACCCGGCAAAACCATTTTTCTGAATCGACAATCGTCTATGCCGAGGAAATATGTCCAATAATTTTCAGGATCAGGAACGGTGTTCAAAACGAGGATACCTCCAACCTGTGTCATTGCCTCCACCTGGAGCACACCGGGCATCACGGGATTTCCGGGGAAGTGCCCCTGGAAGTAAGGCTCGTTCATGGTAACGTTCTTCACGCCGGCGACGGTCTCGTTATCGAGGTAGATGATCTTGTCGATCAGCAGGAAAGGGTAGCGGTGCGGAAGAAAGTTCGTGATCTGATTGATGTCGAGAACCGGGGGAAGGTTAGGATTGTAACGGGGGATTCCTTTCTTATCCGCTTCGGCCATCGCCTTTTTTAACTTCTTCGCGAAGGCGACGTTGGCCGCGTGGCCTGGACGAGCCGCGAGTATCTGTGCCTTCAGCGGACGGCCCGCCAATGCAAGGTCGCCAACGATATCCAGCAGCTTGTGGCGTGCGGGCTCGTTGTTGTATCTCAGCTCTATATTATTGAGAATACCTTCTTTCTTTACTTCAACTTTCGGCTTGTTCAGCATCTTGGCGATATTGTCGAGCTCGTGTGGCTCTACCACGCGGTCTACGATCACGATCGCGTTGTTGAGGTCGCCGCCCTTGATGAGGTTATGCTTATAAAGCATTTCGAGCTCGTGGAGGAAGCAGAACGTCCTGCACGAAGCGATTTCTTTTTCAAACTGCCGGATGTTCGTGATAGAAGCATGCTGGCTTCCGAGGACCGGTGAGTTATAGTCGATCATTACCGTTACCCGGTAGTCGTCGAGTGGTAGTGCAGCGATCTCCACGTTGCGTGCTGCTTCGCGGTAGAAGATACTGTCCTGTACTTCGAAGAAGTCGCGTATCGCGTTTTGTTCTTCCGTGCCCGCCTCTTTCAATGCATCGATGAACTGGATAGAGCTACCATCCATGATAGGACATTCGGGGCCGTCGAGCTGGATCAACACGTTGTCGATCTCCAGACCCACAAGGGCCGCTAGAGTATGCTCGATGGTGCTTACGCGTGCTCCGCTTTGTTCAATCGTTGTCCCGCGCGATACATCCACCACGTTGTCACAATCGGCGTCGATGAAAGGAGCGCCGGCTACATCTACCCGCTGGAATTTGATCCCATGGTTAGGCTTGGCAGGTACAAACGTCATGTTCGTCTGAACGCCTGTGTGAAGGCCAACACCGGAGATGGTGACCGACTTCCGGATCGTTTGCTGCTTATAGTTTAGCATTTTTTGGGTAAAAGTGTGGCAAATTTAAGGGCTAGACGCCCTATTTCAAAGGGCCCCACTGCCGTTAGAATGGCCATTCAGCTTCTTTTCGAGCTCCCGGATACGATCGTCCAGGTCGGGAAGCTGTTTAAAGACGGCATATGACTTAAAATAGTCTTTTACATCGAAGGCGAAGGTGCCCATCAGTTTTAGTCCTTCTTCTTTAATTGATTTATTAATGCCTGCTTTTCCGCCGACGCTGGTCTTATTGGCGATCTGTAAGTGCCCTGCAATACCCGCCTGCCCTCCGATCACGCAGTTGTCTCCAACCTTCGCAGATCCTGAGATGCCAACCTGGGCGGCAATTACTGTGTTTCTCCCGATCTCTACATTGTGTGCGATCTGGATAAGGTTATCGAGCTTGACGCCATCATGTATCACCGTTGAGTCTCCAAGCATCGTGGCGCAGTCGATCACTGAGTTGGCCCCAATCGACACGTTGTCTCCGATGATGACGTTCCCCAGCTGGGGGATGGTCTTGTATGTTCCGTTTTCCTGGGGAGCGAACCCGAAGCCGTCGCTTCCGATGACGGTGCCGGAATGGATCTCGCAATTGCTGCCGATCCTGGTGCCTGAATAGAGCTTCACGTTGGCGTGAAGAATGGTGTTGCTACCCACCACAACGTTGTCGCCTACATAACACTGCGGGTATATCTTCACGTTGTCGCCGATCTCACATGAGTGCCCGATATATGAAAAGGCTCCGCGATAGATGTCCTTCCCGGTCTTGCTATTGTCGCCGATAAAGCTCGGTTGTTCGATGCCTGTCTTTTGAAAGCTGATGATCTTGTGATACTCTGCAAGCAGCTTGGTGAAGCTCGAATAAGGATCTTCAACAAGGATGAGTGTGGAGCCGATCTCTTTCTTCGGCTGAAAATTTCTGTTTACGATGACGGCAGTCGCCTGTGTGGTATAGATGAACGTTTCGTATTTCGGATTAGCGAGGAATGAAAGCTGGCCAGGTTTTGCATCCTGTATCTTGGCGAGCGTATTGATCTTCGCATGTTCGTTGCCCTGGACCTGCCCGTCCAGCATAATGGCTATTTGCTTGATCGTAAATTCCATACTCATCGGTGTTCGGGGTACAGAGTTCAGAGTACAGGGTTATGCTTCTGAACCCGCTGCACCTAAATGAAGCGCTTCGCGATCGTGCCAGAAACTCTGTACCCTGAACTTTGTACTCTGTACACTTAGGTCAAAGATACATTTTTAGGCCAGCATAGATAGTCTTTTTTAACGATTTTGCTGATGGCCGTAATGTTCGGAAGATCGGATGCCTGTGCAATGTCAACCAGTTTTCCGTTGCGCATCAGTATCTTGATCGGCTGTCCTTCCACGACGTAGGCTTCGTTGGTCAGCGTTCCGACCGAGAAGAAATATGACGTATCGTTTCTCAGCGTTTTGTATTTCGCTCCGATCGCCTGCCGTACTTTTTCGATACCCTGCTTCGTTATGCCTCCGATCTTGATCTGGAACAGGTTGCGTTCGAGCAACATGTTGCACAGTTGCGAGAGGATCGCGTCGTCACTGTCTTTCCACATCTTGATGGCGCCCCATACATCGTTGTCATCGAGCTGTGCATATGCGTGAAGAACCGCGCTTTTGTTCGTGAAATCCTCGATCGTGTGGTTATGAACCAAAAAAGTTTTGAGCGCGTTGCTACTCGGAAGATCGTTACCCGATTGTGAAAGATATTGCGCGCGCCGGATGATGTTCACCAGCAGACGCTCTGCACTGACTGCTGTCTTATGAAGATAGACCTGCCAGTACATCAGTCGTCTTGCGTTTAGAAAGTGTTCGATGCTGTAGATCCCTTTTTCTTCGACAACAACCTGGTCGTCGTGAACGGTAAGCATAGAGATGATCCTGTCGACACCGATGGATCCTTCCATGACGCCGGTGAAGAAACAATCACGGCGCAGGTAGTCCAGTCTGTCGATGTCGAGCTGGCTGCTGACGAGTTGGTGGAAGAATTTCCGGTTGTAACTGTTACGGAACATCTTCATCGCCATCCCCAGGGCGCCGTCGAAGTCAGTATCGAGCTTGCGTATCAACTGGTAGGAGATGCTCTCGTGTTTCACTTGCGGTAGCAGAGTTTCTTCCAGGGTGTGAGAGAAAGGGCCGTGTCCGATGTCGTGCAGAAGAATAGCGATCTGCGCCGCCTCCAGCTCACGTTCACTGATCTCGATGCCCTTGCCGCGAAAGGTTTCGAGCACACGCCGCATGAGATGCATGGCGCCAAGCGCATGTTGAAAGCGTGTGTGAATGGCGCCGGGATATACGAGCTCAGCCAATCCCAGCTGGCGGATATGTCTTAATCGCTGAAAAGCGGGATGTTGTATCAGATCGAATACAAGATCACTCTCGATAGAGATGAATCCGTAGACCGGGTCGTTAATGATCTTGTGCTTGTTTTTCTTCACTGAACTGTGAACCCTGTTTTGTAATCAGTAACTTTACAAACTATGCAAAGATATACCATTTTGTGGGCCGACGACGAGATCGATTTGCTGAAACCACACATCCTGTTTCTTCAACAACGTGGTTATGATATCACGCCCGTCAACAATGGTGCGGAGGCTGTCGAGCTGTCGACCGACCGTCACTTCGATGTTGTGTTCCTCGATGAACACATGCCCGGTATGTCGGGCCTCGAAGCGCTGAGTCAGATCAAGAACATAAAGCCCAATCTGCCGGTGGTCATGATCACCAAGAATGAGGAAGAGCTGATCATGGAAGAAGCGATCGGAGCAAAGATCGACGACTACCTGATCAAGCCCATCAATCCAAGTCAGATATTGCTCGCCGTTAAAAAGATCCTCGACAACAAGAGGATCGTATCGGAGAAGACCAACATCAGCTATCAACAGGAGTTCCGTAAGATCTCCATGGCATTCATGGAAAACATGAATCATGAAGAGTGGGCCGACATTTATAAGAAGCTCGTTTACTGGGAGCTCCAGTTGGAGAACGCCGACAATCGCGATATGGTGGAAGTGATGGAGGCACAAAAGGTTGAAGCGAACGCTAACTTCTGCAAGTTCATTCGGAAGAATTACGAGACATGGCTTAATAATCCCAACGTGGAAAGGCCGCTGATGTCGCACCTGGTGATGAAGAAGAAAGTCTTCCCTGAATTGAAAACAGGTAAGCCTTTGTTTGTCGTCCTCATCGACAACCTCCGGTTCGATCAGTGGAAGAGAATAGAGCCGATCCTTTCGGAGTACTTCAACGTCACCAGCGAACAGACCTATTATTCGATACTCCCCACCACCACAGCGTATTGCCGTAACGCGATCTTTTCGGGACTGCTTCCCTCGGAGATGGCAAAGACGCACCCCGACCTTTGGGTGGGAGAAGACGAGGATGAATCGAAGAACAATTTCGAGGAAGACTTCCTTCAGAGGCAGCTCAAGAAGAACAACCTCAACATCCGGTCTTCTTATCACAAGATCAAAAAGCTCGAAGAGGGGCGCGACCTGGTCGACAGCCTGAGCAACCTGTTCACGAACGACCTGAACGTGATCGTATATAATTTCGTGGACATGCTCTCGCATGCCCGTACCGACATGGCCATGATACGGGAGCTCGCTCCCGATGAGTCAGCTTACCGGTCGCTCACCCAATCCTGGTTCGAGCACTCGCCGTTGTTCGACATCCTCAAGAAGATCGCAGACAAGGGCGCCAGGGTCGTGATCACCACCGACCACGGAACGATCCGGGTGAAACGACCCTTCAAGATCGTAGGCGACAAGACCGTGAACACCAATCTCCGCTACAAACAGGGCAAGAACCTCGGCTACGAAGGCGAGAAGGTGATGGAGGCGATGAAGCCCGAACGGCTCTTCCTGCCGAAGCCGAACGTCTCGACAACATATGTGTTTGCCATCGAAGACCAGTTCTTCGCATACCCCAACAATTACAATTATTACGTCAACCTCTATAAAGACACATTTCAACACGGAGGAGTGAGCCTGGAGGAGATGATCGTACCTTTAATTTTTCTATCTTCGAAGAATGCCTGACCCGGAAGGGTTCTCACGGAATCCACGGAACATATAGAGAGGCCTTTAAAAGAACTCGTGCAAAGTTCCCGCGCCTTTGACTAAGAGCTTCTGCATTTTCCGTGTTTTCCGTGTTTTCCGTGAGAAATAATATGACCTTCACTCTCAATGACCTGGACGATGTGGTGAGGGAGCTGCTGGCGGCCGCCGCCGGTCGTAATGTCTGGCTCTTTTACGGGGAGATGGGTGCAGGCAAAACAACATTGATCAAGGCGGTTTGCAGGACCCTGGGCGTGCATTCCCCGATGACCAGCCCGACCTTTTCGATTGTCAACGAGTACAATAGTGAGAGCGGGATGATTTATCATTTTGACTTTTACAGGCTGAAGAATGAAGAAGAAGCGTACGACATCGGTGTGGAGGAATATCTCGACTCCGGCCGGATTTGTTTTATCGAATGGCCGGAACGGATCCCTTCGATCCTGCCCGCATCGCGCTTCGAAATACATATTGATATAGAGAGCGCTACCCAACGACGTATACGTTACCAAAGGTATGAGTGAGAAGAAAAAGACCGGATTTGAATCCCTGGCAAAACCGGAACTGGTCACACAGGAAAAGCTACTCGCGGTAAGAAAAACAAATCACACTTTTTTTATTGGAGTGCCGAGAGAGATCTCGCTTTCCGAAAATCGTGTCAGCCTCACCCCCGACGCAGTAGCATTGCTGGTAGCCAACGGGCATGAGGTTCATGTCGAGACGAAAGCCGGAGAAGGGTCGAAGTTTACCGACAAGCAATTCAGCGATGCCGGTGCGAAGATCGTTTATTCCCCGTCCGAAGTTTATAAGGCCGATGTGATACTCAAGATCGAGCCTCCGACCGTTGAGGAAGTAGAATACTTCCGCCCGGGACAGTCGTTGATCTCGGCATTGCAGCTCGGCCACCTCGAGCAGGAGGCGATCAATGGCTTGCTGAAAAAGAAGGTGACCGCGCTCGCATGGGAGTTCATCGAAGACAAGGTGGGAGGCATGCCGATCATCCGGGCGATGAGCGAGATCGCAGGAAGCACAGTAATGCTGATCGCGGCCGAATATCTCAGCACTTCGAAAAAAGGAAAGGGCATTATTCTCGGAGGGATCACCGGCGTGCCGCCGACAAAAGTGGTCATCATAGGGGCCGGTACCGTGGCCGAGTATGCGGCACGGGCTGCTACCAGTCTCGGCGCGGAGATCCAGGTTTTCGATAACCATATTTATAAGCTCCGCCGGATCAAGCATACCCTGGGCCACCAGCTGTACACCTCCACCATCGACACCGTTACCCTGAGCGAAAGCCTGAAGACCGCCGACGTGGTGATCGGCGCATTGAGGGCTGAGAAGGGACGCCCACGTCACGTGGTCAGCGAAGAGATGGTGAAGAACATGAAACCCGATTCACTGATCATCGACCTGAGTATCGACCAGGGCGGCTGCATCGCGACCTCGGAGATCACAACGCTCGAAAAACCTGTGTTCCGCAGGTACGATGTCATACATTATTGTGTGCCCAACGTGGCATCGAGGGTAGCCCACACCGCAACCACGGCATTGAGCAATATTTTCACCCCCACCATCCTCCGGGCGGCCGAAGAGGGCGGGGTGGAGGAGATGATATTCTCGCACAAATGGTTCATGAAAGGCGTATATATCTACAAATCGGGGTTGACCAATGAGTCTGTAGCGCGTAAATTCAGGATGAAATACAAAAACATAGAGCTGCTGATGGCGGCACGGGTTTAACCATCGATCCTATCATTGCTATGAAGAAAGTTTATCTACTGATTTTCTGCGTCGTTCCATCACTGGCCTTTAGCCAGGCGATCCCCTCCAACATCAGGGCACAGATATCTGCGGAAAGATTATCGAGAGCGAACTTCGAACGACTCGACAATGCCATCGTCGGGATCCCGATACCTCCCGGCCGGGTCGTCGGCGACACCTACATGGACTCCAAATGGAACATTGGCAGTTTGATCGTTTCCGATAAGAATTCCGCGATCGAAGGATACCTGATGAAATACGACATCAGGGATCAAACCATTGAGATCAAAACGCCGGCCGGCGTTCGTGTGCTGGACGTGAAGAGGGTGCAGCACATGGTGTGGCTAGACTCCCTGACGAAGGAGCCGCACTATTATGTAAACTGCTTCAAGTACAAGATGGATGGAGCGCCTCTGGTAGGGCTGATGGAGGTCATGGTCGATGGTAAGCGTTCGCTGTTCAAAAGAACCGTCGTGAACACCAAGTCACCCACCTACGTTCCGGCCATGGATGTCGGTAGCCGTGACATGGAATTTTATAAAAAGTCCGATTTCTACTACAACGACGGCGCCAATGTGTTCGAGATAAAATCCAAAAGGAAGCTTATCGAAAGCTTCGGGGACCTTGGTCCGGACGTCGAGAAGTTTATGAAGTCCAACAGGCTCGATGCGAAATCTGCAGGCGATCTTACCCGGGTTTTCGAGTTTTATAACTCGAAGCTGACGCCCGCGAATTAATCAACTTCTGTTTCCTTATCAGGTAAACACGGTGAACAAACTGTTAATACATCGTGTAAACACGGTATAGATTTTAATCAAAATACCTCCTAGTAGGTATTGGTATCCACTCGAGTCGTATCTTAATTTGCATTAGCAGTTACAATTTTCTCTCTCATTTTAAGGTTTTAGGTTTGGTGGCCTCTTCCAAGTCGTGGAAGAGGCCTCTTACTTTCCGGTTGGTCATTGGACATTGGTATTGGTTATTGGATGTTGAGGTCCTTCGCAATATCATCTGCCTATCTGAATACCCAACGACCAATCCCAATCCCCAATCTCCAATTTCCACCCTTGTGACTTTCCTCATTCCTTCGCATTATTAGCCCGGGATTCCGAACTCCCCCTGAATGACCGACGCCGAACTTGACAAGGAACGGGAAATCATTGAACGATCGAAGAAAGACCCCCATGCGTTCGGAGAGCTGTATGAGAAGCATTTTGACCGCATTTACAACTTCATCTACCGGCAAACCGACGACGAAGAGCTGGCAGGTGACCTCTGCTCACAGACCTTCATCAACGCCCTGAATCACCTTCCCGGGTACGAATTCAGGGGCGTCCCATTCTCTGCGTGGCTTTATCGCATCGCACGTAACGAGATCAACAAACATTACAGGAAGAATAAACGTAAGAACGTATTTAGTATCGAAGAGCTGAAGGTGAAGGAGCTCATCGAGCGCTCGGATGAAACGTGGGATGAAGAGCAGGTTCAAAAGCTTATTAACTTTATGAAAGACCTGCCTACCGAAATGCTCCAGGTACTGGAACTTAGATTTTTCGAAGACAAGGACTTCAGTGAGATCGCTTTCATCCTCGATATCACCGAAAGCGGCGCCAAAATGCGAACCTATCGCGCTCTGGACAAGCTGCGTAAACATTTCAACATTAAGGTGAAGTACGATGAGTCGAAATGAGATAAGGCTGAGAAGACACCGTATGACCGCCTCGGGAGCCGACCGCTTCCGTAACTACTCCGACGTGCTCCATCGTCACGAACGCAACGTGAGGATCAAAAAAATTCTCCGCGTGTTTGTGATGTTCGTGATCATACTGATCCTGATAGGATTGATCTTTGTCCTATGGAGGGTAGAATCAGGTGATGTGCCTTTCGACAAGGATAAGCCCGACGCGCCTACTCATTCCTCAATGTCTGTGCAGGATTCACCATCGAGGCTTTGATCGCCTGGTAGCTCGCCGTTCCGAACGACACCAATAGACATCCGAATGCGGCAAACACAAACGGCCACACACCGATGTCGGTCCGGTATTCGAAGCTCACCAGCCAGTAATTTTCCAGCAGGTACCACGCCAGCGGGATACCGAGTGTTATTGCCGCAAGCACCAGGATGGTGAAATCCCTGGTGATGAGCAGCACGATGCCAGGCGCCGTCGCGCCCATCACTTTCCGGATGCCGATCTCTTTTGTTTTTTGCGATGCCGCAAATGCTACGAGTCCGAGGAGTCCAAGACAAGCGATCACGATCGCCAGCGCCGCGAATGCCGACGACACCGAGCCCATCTTCTGCTCGTTCTCATAAAGGGCAGCGTAGTTTTCGTTCAGAAATCTGTATTCAAATGGTCTGTGGGGGGTGAGGATAGCGCATGCCTGCTGAAGGTCTTTCAGTGCACGCTCCGGGTTGCCGGGCGACAGCTTCACAAAATAATAGTTGTATTCCGGTTCCGTGAAAAGGATCAGGGGTTTGATCTTTTCATGCATGGATGCAAAGTGAAAGTCGCGCATCACGCCGGCGATGACGCCTTTGCGTTCTCCCATGGCCAACGGCATCCCCGGAGCTTTTTCGAGATCTATAGAAAGCTCGGCCAACGCTGTTTCATTCAGGATGAACGAGTACACCGTGTCCTTCTCGAGGCGCTTGATATCGGCCTCGGTGAAATTGCGGCCTGCGATGATCTCGATGCCGACCGTGGGTACAAAGCCTTCGTCAGCCTGCATCGCGGCGGTGATCATTCCCCGGTCGTTACTGCCCGGCATGTTGACCGAATATCCTGCCTGTATTCTCACAGGCGATTCGGCAGCCCGGCCTGCGTTCAGGATGTTTCCGTTTCTGAGCAACTCGGTCTTAAGCTGGGGAAAAACCTCGAATGTCTTACGGTCGAGGGGCAGCATGACAACGTTGTCTTTTTCAAAACCGAGCTTTTTATCCTGGATATAGCCGACCTGTTTCACGATGACTGCCGTTCCGATCACCAGGATGATAGACACGGTGAACTGGAATACCACAAGAGACTTACGAAGCCATACTCCACGTCCCGACGTGCGAAAGTTCCCCTTCAGAATGTTCACCGGTTTGAAGCCGGTGATCACCAGCGCAGGGTACAAGCCCGACAACAACGCGATGACTGCAAGGATGAGCAGCGTGAACACCAGGAAGCCCGGGTCGAATACCATCGCCTGGGTGAAATGTTTGCCCGTAATGTTATTGAACAACGGCAGGCCGGCGCTGGAAAGAATCATCGCAAGAAGAAATGCAATCCCCGTAATAACTACGGACTCGCCGATGAACTGGGTGATCAGCTGACGTCGTACAGCGCCCACCACTTTTCTGATACCTACTTCTTTCGCGCGGTCGGCAGCCTTTGCGGTGGCAAGATTAACGTAGTTGATACAGGCGATCACAAGGATCAGCAAGGCGATCGCGCTGAAGATATAAACATAGTCGATGCTGCCCGTAAGCTCCACCTCCTGGATATCCGAACGGAGATAGATATCCTTCATGGGGTAAAAATTGTATTTAACGTAGTCTCCGGAATTATTAACCTCAGAAGCCAGCGCTGCCTTAACAATCTCGTTGAACTTCGCCTCGACGGCGGCAATATCGGCCTGGGGCGAGACCACCACGTATGTCTGGTAGTTTGCACTCCACCAGATCAATTCTTTCGAAGCGTTGATCGATGAGAACGAGGCCAGGAAATCGAAATGGATCAGGGAGTTGGACGGTATATCTTCCACCACACCCGTTACGGTATAATCCTGCTTGTTGTTGATGGTCAATGTCTGACCCATCGGATCGGCATTGCCGAAATATTTCTTTGCCGTCGATTCGGTGAGCACCAGAGCGTAGGGTGCCGTCAATGCTTTTTCGGGGTTGCCTTTCAGAAGCTTGAATGAAAAGACATCGAAGAAAGAGCTGTCCGCAAAATAGAACTTCGTCTCTTCGAACATCATCGACTCCTTTTTCACAATGAAAGGCCTGAACGATGCCGAGTTGTAGTAACGCACCCCTGTCTCTATCTCGCCAAATTCCTTTTGAAGGGTGGGCAGAACGATCGTGGGCGATTGAGCGATTTTCTTTGTCTGTCCGCCGAACGAGTATTCCATCGAC
Organism: Cyclobacteriaceae bacterium; assembly: GCA_035318625.1. GTDB lineage: Bacteria > Bacteroidota > Bacteroidia > Cytophagales > Cyclobacteriaceae > ELB16-189. Next base: position 485,934 of record DATHEL010000002.1, on the reverse strand, counting down.
ACGCGATAGAGCCTGTCGAGCTTGGTGTGGAAGGAGTCATAGCTGAGTTCATGACGGATCCAGAGGCTCAGGAGCAGGCAGGTTGCAAGCCCAAGTCCGAGGCCGGCAATGTTTATCACTGAATAACTGAAGTGCTTCCGGAGGTTTCGAAGGGCGATGAGCAGATAGTTTCCGATCATAGGGTGAGATTTGGCGTTAAAATGTGAAACTAAGACTACACGTACAGACTCTTCGTTACAGAAAATGGTTGCTTTAAGTTAAAAGCTATAGTGAAAAGTTGGACTTTCTGCACATTTATGGCCCCTGACTTTTTAACCACTACCTTTTCGTTTTTCCCTTAATTTGGGGTACAGTTAGGTTTTGCGCTAAAGATTAATTTGCAAGGTGATGGGAAAGAAGCTCTTTGCGTGCCTGCTCGTAGTCGCCTCCGTTGTGTCCGCGAAGGCCCAGGTGCAATATTCCGTCAGGCAATATACCGTCCTCGACGGCCTCCCTCAATCCCAGGTGAACATGGTGCTCGAAGACCGCAACGGGTACCTGTGGATCGGAACACATGGCGGCGGGCTTGCCCGCTTCGACGGAAGAGAATTCAAAGTATACACCACCCGCGACGGTCTGCTCAGCAACATTGTTCACTACCTGAAGCTGGATTCAAAGCAAAACCTGTGGATCGTTCATCCGCGCGGTATCACCCGGTTCGACGGAGTTTCATTCAAAGCCTTCAAGCCTGCCGGTTCGCCTTCGGCCCTGCGACGTGTACGTCGCGTGTTCGAATTGAGCGACTCGATCTTCTTCGTCACCAGCCAGGGCCTCGTCGGAAAGATCCACAACGACAGCATGTATTACTGGAACCAGCCCGTCCGCAAGGACAAGATCATCCAGTACACACACCTTCTTCCCAATCGTGAGATAGCGCTCTACCTCAACGACAGCAGTTTCCTCGTCCGAGCTCCCGGCGGCGACCGGGTCGTCAAACACGGCGAGCACTTCAGTTACCTGTCGAACATCTTCAACATGGGCGAAAAAACATGGCTGCTTACCAACAAAGGACATTTCCAATTTGACTACCTCGGGTCGAAGCTCATTGCAGGCACGCTCAACATCGACAGGCCGGTCCTTCAATACGATCCTGTTACGAAAGTATTCTGGACCCGCCACGACGACCGTCTTCTGAAAGAATACTGGGAAGACGGGGTTCATAAGGTCGACACCGTGCTCACTGAAGTCGCCATCACTCAGGTCTTCCTCGACTCCGAAGGGAACACGTGGTTCGGCAGCTCGGGTAACGGTTTGTATAAATACTTCGTGCAGGACTTCGACAAGTGCACGTCCGACAAGCTCACCGACGTCTTTGCCATCAATGAAGACAAGGCCGGAGCAACCTGGATCGGATCGGGTTCCAAAGGACTTTGGAGGATGGACAAGTCGGGTATCAAAAACTACAAAGACAACGCCGCCGATGACGGCGTTACGTCGATCGAGATCAGTCAGAGAGGAGATATATGGGTGGGCACTTCCAGCGCACTCGGAAAATATCTGCCCGACAAGGATCAGTTCAAATGGTTTACGCGTATCGACGGACTGCCCGGTCCCGGTATCAGCCAGATCAACTTCGACGCCGGCGGTAAAATATGGTTCAGTACGAACGGTGGTGGCGTTGGATATTATGACGGGCAAAAGTTCGGATCCGTTTCAGTCGACCAGGGACTTCCAAGCCGCATCGTCCTCTCGCTGCGGTATATGCCATACAACGATGTGATATACGCCGGTACCGATCTCGGGCTGAGTGTGATCAAAGACAAAAAGGCCGTTTCACTCAACCTGAAAGAGATCGAGAACACGGGTATCTTTTCACTTGCCGTGTTCAGAAAAAAATACCTCCTGGTTGGATCGGGCGGCGCAGGGGTGATGATCTACAATGTGGAAACCGGCGCCAAGAAAATGCTGGACACAACTGTAGGGCTCTCGTCCGACTTTGTGTACTTCGTAGCGCCCGACCTCGAAGATCTGATATGGATCGGAACGGAGAAAGGCATCTCGAGGCTGAAGCTCAGCGAGGGACTGGAGATCGATGAGCTCCTTCACTTCGGATACGACAATGGCCTGGCGGGAGTCGAGACCAACCAGAACGCCTACTACCTGGGCAAAGACAAGTATTTCGGTATGATCGATGGCGTGTATGCATACAACGATCTTCGTAATGCAGGCTGGCATTCATTCGGACTGCACCTTACCGATGTCGAGATATTCAACGGTCAATATCCCATTCGTGAATATGGGGAACCGGGTAGTGACTTTTTCAAGATACCGACAAACCCCGGATTGCCTTCCGACCGCAACTACATCACCTTCCGTTACAACCGGGTAGATAAGCGTTATCCGAAATCGGTACGGTATCAATACATCCTTCAGAACTACGATAAAACATGGTCGTTGCCTTCTTCCAATAACCAGGTGACCTATGGAAACCTGCCGCCGGGTGATTATGTGTTCATCGTAAAATCCACGAACAATTCCGGTAGCTGGGATGCCACTCCGCTCTCGTATGCTTTCACGATAAACGCGCCCTTCTATCGCACTGCTGCATTCCAGGCATCGGCGCTCTTGCTGGCGATCGGGGCGGTGGGCTTATACTTTTTCTACCGCGTAAGGCGGAGGTTCAATAAAATGGTGGAGACTCAAAAGATACGTCAGCAGGAACAGGACAGTCTTCGCAAAGAGATCGCCCGCGACTTCCACGACGAGATGGGCAACCAGCTTACCCGCATCATCAATTATATCAGCCTGATGAAGCTCAGCAAGAACGGTCATTCGGCCGAGCTCTATAATAAAGTGGAGGACTCGGCTAAGTATTTATACACCGGGACGCGGGATTTTATCTGGAGCATCGACCCGGTGAACGACGAGCTTTCGAAGCTGTTCATTCACATCCGCGACTTCGGTGACAAGCTCTTCAGCGAAAAAGATATCAATTTCAGAGCGTACAACGAGGTTAAGGGCAACGTCATCGTTCCATACGGGTTCAGTCGCGAAGCAAACCTGATCTTTAAGGAAGCAATGACAAATTCTTTTAATCATTCTCAAGCCGGAAACGTTTCGTTTACGTTGAAGCAGGAGGGCGATCAGTTTGAGATGATCCTGGAAGACGACGGGAAAGGATTTGTGACCGATGACGTCGTCAAGGTAAATGGGGTGAAGAACATGAAGAGCAGGGCGGAGAGGATACAATCATTTCTCCAGGTGAGAAGCGGTCACTCGCAGGGCACAACTATTCGATTGATTTTTACAATAAACAAAAAGCGAGTTAAATATGGCATCCCCATTTAAGAAAAGGGTCCTGATTGTAGAGGACGACCCAGAGATCAGAAACAGTTTTTCACTGATCGTAAACAGTTCACAAAAATTTTACGTGGCGAATGCCTATGGCTCCTGTGAAGAGGCCATCAAGCACCTTAACGGGGATCGCCCCGACATCGTCCTGATGGATATCGAGCTCCCCGGCGGAATGAATGGGATCCAGGGAACGAAGATCATCAAGGACAAGCACCCTCACGCCGATATCATTATGGTGACGGTTTATGAAGATAGTGAGCTGGTGTTCGAAGCATTGAAGTCTGGTGCGTCCGGATACATCACCAAGAGTGCGAACTACCTCGAGCTGCTCACAGCGCTGGAAGAGATCGTGAAGGGTGGAGCTCCCATGAGCAGTAAGATCGCCAGGCTCGTGATCGACAACTTTCACGTTAACCCCAATAGCCCCCTTACGAAAAGAGAGACAGAGATCCTTCAGCTCATCTCCGAAGGGAAGACCTATACGCAGATATCTGAAGAGTTGTTTATTTCGAAAGAAACTTCGAAGACACACATCAAGAATATCTACTCCAAGCTGCAGGTCAAGTCGAAGTCTGAAGCTATTGCGAAAGCGAACCTGGAAAAGTTGATTTGACCGCTACGGTTGATTCAGCCACTCCACAGCTTTCCCGATAACTTCATTAAGTTCTGAAGAGTTTGCGCATACACAGTGCCTTCCGCCGTGGTTCCTGAAAAAGTCGTAACCTTCACATACCCCGCATTTTCAACCGGATCGAATATGGTCACGCCGCCCGCGCAGGTGAGGCCATACGCCGACAACGTGGCGGTCAGGCTTTGGTAGAACGAATTATGAAACGTAACCGTGCGTTTGGCGCAGCTACCGCCTGCCTATACTCCATTTGGGGGATAGCGCCGTTCATTTTTTTCACACGTACCTCGTCATTTTTTTCATTGACAGAAAGCCTTGTTTTGGTGTAACATCAGAAGGGTGTCGATATGATCGATATTCTACTGATGGAGATACTATATCTACAACCAAACTTCATCGTATGAAGAAGATTCTACTGTTATTCTTCGCACTCACGTTTGCTTTGGGAACTTTTGCACAGGATCGGGTGATCTCGGGCAGGATCGTTGCCAAAGAAGACGGAAGTGCTTTACCAGGCGTAAATGTGCTGGTTAAAGGTTCGACACAAGGTACCGTGACTGATGCGGAAGGAAACTTCAGGGTTACCGTCCCAAGCAGCGACGCGGTCCTGGTGTTCTCATTCATCGGTTACCAGACACAAGAAGTCACTGCGGGTGACAAAACTGTGATCGACCTTCAGCTTGACGCCGATGTGCATCAGCTCGCAGAGGTCGTTGTTACTGCACAAGGCCTGGAGCGCGATCAACGCAGCTTGGGGTACTCGCTGCAGTCGGTAAGCGGATCGGCAGTTCAGCAAAGATCGGAACCGAATGTATTGAACTCCCTGCAAGGTAAAGTGGCAGGTGTGAACATCGTAGGCTCCAGCGGAGCTCCCGGCGCCAGCACCAACATCAACATCCGTGGCATCACTTCATTCAACGGCTCCAACCAGCCGCTTGTGGTTGTCGATGGTATCATTTTCAGCAATAACACCAATACATCGAGCAACACGCTGTTTGACAGCCAGACTTCAAATCGTCTGGCCGATGTGAATCCCGACAACATCGAGTCGATCAATATCCTGAAAGGCCCCGCCGCTTCGGTATTGTATGGCTCGCGTGCTTCGGCCGGCGCTATTGTGATCACGACGAAATCGGGCAAAGGAAAAGAAGGTACACAGGTCACCTTCAGCTCATCGTACAACGTTCAGAAAGTTTATGGGCTCGCGAAGTTCCAGAACGATTACGGACAAGGTGTAAACAATGACTTTGTAAACACATCCGCTAACTCATGGGGCGTTCCCTTCGGCGGACCGCTCAGCGAAGTGACAACACTGCAGGGCGACGTCGTTCCTTATCAGGCGTACCCCAACAACGTGAAAGATTTCTTTGACACCGGAAGTATTCTCCAGAATACCATATCGGTTGCCGGAGGCAGGGGAGATAACAACATGGTGTTTAGCGTCGGTAATATGGAACAGAAGGGTATCGTACCTAACTCATCCTTTGGCCGGACCAACATCCAGATCGGAGCGAATTCGAAGCTCGCCAACGGACTGAAAGTAGGCGCCAACCTCACCTATGCGATGACACGACAGGTCAACGCGCCGGCAGGTAACGGCGGAAGCGCGATGGGAAACATGACTCGTATCCCGAGAAGCTACGACCTGATCGGTCGTCCTTTCGAAGATGAGCTGGGCAGGAGCATTTACTTCAGCACCACGCAAAACCATCCGCTTTGGAGCACCAAATATGAAGTACAGGACAGCCGCGTCGATCGCGTGTTCGGTAACTTCAATCTCGGTTACGATCTCACCAAGTGGTTATCGGTTACTTATCGTGTGACCGGCGACATCTTCGTAGACAATCGCCAGAACAAGCAGGCTATCGGTTCTGCACGTGCAGCAACGGGTAACGTGGTCCTCGACCAGATCTTCCGTTCGGAATACAACGGCGATCTGATCCTCACCGCCAACAAAGACAACCTCTTTGTGGAAGGTCTGACCATCGGCGGTCTCCTTGGTTGGAACATGAACCATCGTTACAGCTACAATCCCCAGTTCACAGCCACCACGCTAACTGTTCCGGAGTTTTACGATCCGAGCTCCGCTACGACGATCACCTACACGACCGCTACCTCAGGCGGCCAGCTGATCTCAAAGCAACGTCTGCTCGGATACTATGCACAGGCAAGTTTCAATTACAACAACTATGCATTTATTGAGTTCACAGGCCGCGTAGATCAGTCGTCAACGCTGCCGAAGAACAGCAATACTTATTTCTATCCTTCGGTGAACGTGAGTTTTGTGCCGACCGATGCATTCGGTCTGGAATCCGAAATCCTTTCATACATGAAACTGAAAGCCAGCTACGCAAAAGTTGGGCGCGACGCCACACCCTACCAGTTGAACTCAGTTTATGTTCAGGGTTCTTATGGGAACAACCTCGCCGGTGTGAACTATCCGCTGGCTGTTGGTGGCGGTAACGTTGCTGGGTTCGGTCCCAGTACACGCTTAGGCCCTCCGGAGCTCACCCCAGAATTTGTAACGTCAAAAGAAGCGGGTGTCAACGTCGGTTTGTTCCGCAACAGGTTGGGAGTCGACTTCAACTATTTCTATACGGTAAGCTCCAACCAGATCTTCAACGTCGCGGTTTCAAACTCGTCGGGATATAGCACGCGTACAACCAACATCGGCCAGATGACCAATAAGGGTATCGAGCTCGTGCTGTCCGCAACGCCGGTGAAGAGAAGTGACTTCAAGTGGGATATCACTGTGAACTTTACCCGTATCCGCAACAGGGTGGATGAGATCGCGCCAGGCGTGACTAACGCCGGTATCACCGGTAACTTCTTTACCGGTATCACTCCATCGATCTACGTCGGGCAACCTTACGGTGTGATCGTGAGCACGGCAAATGCACGTAACCCTGATGGGGAATACTTGGTAAATGGCCAGACCGGCCTGTTTGTTCCGGGTATACCCAATGAGATCATTTCGAATCCTCAGCCCAGGTTCCTGGCCGGCATCAATAACGTTTTCACCTATAAGAACTTTATGTTGTCGGCATTGGTCGATACCCGTCAGGGAGGGCAGATGTTCTCTTTCGCTATGGCAGATATTCGTAACACTGGCATGATGGAAATAACGGCTGCCGATCGCGATCAACCGAGGAGCTTGCCCGGTGTGATTGACAATGGTGATGGCACGTTCCGTCAGAACAACATACAGATCTCTTCACAGGCTTACTGGCAAGGGCTTGGTGGTCTTGCTTCGGAGGCTTCTGTATTCGACGCAACGGTTTATCGTCTGCGTGAGGTGGTATTTGCATACAACCTGCCCAAAGCGTGGTTGTCAAATACACCGTTCGGCGATATCACATTTGGCGTCAGCGGGAGGAACCTTTGGTTCTTTGCACCTGGATTCCCAGGCGATCCCGAGATCAACACACAGGGCGCGGGTAACATTCAGGGCCTCGACCTGAGCGGACCGCCTAACGTAAGAAACTTCGGCGCTAATCTTAAGATCACTTTCTAACCGAATAAGATCATGAAAATGAAAAAGATATTTTATTCCCTTGCTATAGTGGCGACGTTGTTCACTGTAAGCGGATGCGAGGAATTTCTCGATGTAAACGACAGTCCTAACAACCCGTTGGAAGTTTCACCGGCAGTATTGCTGGCGAACGGTCTTGGGGGAACGGGCTTCGCCGACGGAAACGAACTGAACCGGTTTACTTCGGTGGTCATGTCGTACCTCACGGGTACGGCCAATCAACCGCTGCAGTATGACATCTACAACACGACCGGTGCCGACTTCGGCAACCAGTGGAACGGTGAGTTGTACAACGGCGCACTGATCTCTTACAAACATCTGATCGTGCGGGCCGGCGAAACCAACTCGCCTTATTACGCTGGTATCGGTAAGATCATGATGGCCTACACATTCAGCATAGCCACCGATGTTTGGGGCGACATTCCGTATTCGCAAGCCCTGCTTGGATTGGAATTCACACAGCCCCGTATCGATAAGCAGGAGGACATCTACAAAGGAAACGCCTCGCTTGGGATACAGGGACTGTTCGATCTGACACGCGAAGGTCTTGCCGACCTCAATGCAGCTACTTCGGCGCTTACGCCCGGGGCGGATGATCTTGTATACGGCGGAACTATTGCCAACTGGAGAAGGGCGGGCAACACTTTGTTGCTGAAGTTTGCGATGCAGATCAGTGCACGTGAGCCAGCTCTTGCAGTATCGGTGATCAATGAAGTGATAGCGGGCAACAACTACATCAACGACAACGCGCAGAACCTGGCGGTCCGTTTCGGATCTGCTACCGGCAGCCAAAGCCCCGTTCATCAGTACGTGAACGTTACTACTTTCCGCGACGACATGATCATGAGCACGAGGTTTCTCAATCTCCTGCAGGGACTCAACGATCCCCGCGTGCCCCAGCTCATCACATCGCCCGGCGGAAAGTTCACAACCCTCGACAACGGATATCGCGGAACCCTTCCCACACCGAGCACAGGCTGGTCCCGATGGGGAGTAGGAGTGACAGGCACCGGCGGAATTGGGCCAGTAAGATTGCTCACCAACGCTCAGCGTGCTTTTATCTTTTCCGAAGCTGCTCTTACGCTTCCGGGTATCGTATTGCCTGCGGGAAAAAGTGCGAACGACTACTACCAGGAAGGCATCAAGGCGAGCATGGCTGATTTTGGTGTCGCCACGGCGGCTGTCACCACATATTTCGCCGACGTTGCCAACGTGAACAGAGTGAACCTGAACGGCTCAACTGAAAATCAGAAAAGCCAGATCATCACCCAGAAGTACATCGCGTGGACAGGCAACGGCATCGAAGCCTGGAACGATTGGAGAAGGACAGGCTATCCTGCATTGCTTCCTCATCAGAACGCCGTGGGTGTAGATGGAACGCGTCCTGTTCGGGCGGTATACACCAACAACGAGATCTCGCGCAATCCCAACTTCGAAGTGGGGATCTTCCAGAATGTGAAAGTGTGGTGGGATTTCAACTAATGAACTTTTAAAACTGAATCAGAATGAAAAAAATATATCAGTTCGTAATGATCATGGCCATTGCAGTGTCGTTTGCGGCATGCACGGGTGATTTCGACAACGAGCTCGTTCGCGATCGCCGTCTGGAAGTACCTGTTACTTTCACCGGGGCCACCACATACGGGTTCAACCCGTTTTACACCGTGCCCATTTCGGGTTCGGGTGCAATTACATTCACGCTTTCGATACCCGGGGATGCAGGCAAGTCGATCAAGAACCTAAAGAAGATCACCGCCGGTGGAACGGGACTTACTCCCGGCAGCCTTTATGATGCAACGGCAGCCTATGCAGCGAATGTAAGTGTAGACGGTTCAAGCGTAACGTTCACCACGACACTCACTGAGTTCAATGCCAAGATGGCCGCAGCCAACCGTATCCCTGCGACCATCGCGGCAGGAACGTTTGTAGAACGCGCATTCTTCTTCCTCATCGTACTGGACGACAACTCCGAGATCGTACCGGTGCAGTGTAGACTAAGGTTTGTACCGTAATGACTAAAGAAACGGGACCTTCGGGTCCCGTTTCATTTTTTCTGTTGCCCGCCCGGGATAATCTTCATAGTTTCCCCGGATAAATCACTCCTAATGAAGCGGACAACTCTTGCTCTTGTCATGAGCCTTGCGTGCCTGACGGGCCTCGCGCAGAAGAAAAAACAAAACGCAGAACAGCCTCCCGCCGCGACTCCAGTCCAGCAACAACCGGCCGGCATAGAGGGTAAAGTCGCAGGGTTCCAGAAGTTTCCCGGCTATTTCGAATTTTACTACGACGAAAAACAGGACAAGATATTCCTGCTGATCGATAAGCTCGATACCGAAATACTGTATGTCGAATCTCTCACGGCTGCCGTCGGCTCCAACGACATCGGCCTGGACCGCAACCAGCTCGGTCGCGACCGGATCGTAAAGTTCAGCAGGAGAGGCCCCAAGGTGCTGTTGTTCGAGCCCAACTATTCCTTCCGCGCCATCAGCGATAACGCCGCTGAGAGAAAAGCGGTCGAAGAAGCGTTCGCCCAGTCCGTACTGTGGGGTTTTACCATCGTTGCCGAAGACAACGGACGTGTGCTGGTCGATGCCTCCGACTATTTTTTATCGGATGCCCACGACGTCGTTGGTGCCTTGAGAACCTCCCAGCAGGGTACTTACAGCGTCGACAAATCGCGCTCTGCGTTTTATCTTCCCCGCACAAAGAACTTTCCGCAAAACACCGAGATCGAGATAACACTGACATTCACTTCCAGTCAGCCGTCCGGACAATTCATACAAAGAGTGACGCCTACACCCGGCGCAGTCACCGTTCGTCAACATCACTCTTTCGTTCAGCTTCCCGATAGTGACTATAAGCCACGCGTATTCGATCCCCGCGCAGGATACTTCAGCATGTCGTATTTCGATTATGCAACGCCGATCAGCGAACCTATTCAAAAGAGATTTATCACACGCCATCGCCTGAAGAAGAAAGATCCTTCAGCCGCCGTCAGTGAGGCCGTCGAACCCATTGTTTATTATATGGATCCAGGCGCGCCCGAGCCAATCCGTTCGGCATTGATCGATGGAGCGAAGTGGTGGAATCAGGCCTTCGAAGCAGCAGGCTATAAAGATGCATTCAGAGTGGAAGTGCTTCCCGCGGATGCAGACCCGATGGATGTACGGTACAACCTCATCAACTGGGTACACCGTTCGACGCGCGGATGGTCATATGGTGCGTCGGTCACCGATCCCCGCACGGGCGAGATCATCAAGGGTCACGTCACTTTGGGATCGCTTCGTGTTCGCCAGGACTTCCTGATCGCCGAAGGACTGCTTGCGCCATATGAAGAAGGCAAACCCGCTTCGAAGGAAATGGAACAGATGGCACTGTCACGCCTCCGTCAGCTTGCAGCCCACGAAGTCGGTCATACACTCGGTATCTCCCACGCTTACAGCTCCAGCACAGAGAACCTCGCCTCGGTCATGGACTATCCTCACCCGATAGCCAATCTCGTCGATGGCAAAATAGATCTCAGTCACGCCTACGACGATAAGATCGGCGCGTTCGATAAAGTAATGGTTGCTTACGGCTACCAGGATTTTCCGGCAGGCACCGACGAGCAAAAAGCGCTGAATGACATCGTACAGAATTCAATTAAAGCAGGGCTTACATTCCTGTCGGACCAGGACGCAAGGCCCATTGGCGGCGCGCATCCCTTCACCCACCTTTGGGACAATGGTGCCGATCCGACTGACGAGCTCCTCCGCGTATTGGAAGTGAGAAAAGTCGCGCTCCGGAATTTCGGCGAGCGTAACATCAAGCCCGGAACGCCGATGGCGTTGCTCGAGGAAGTGTTCGTGCCTACGTACTTCTTTCACCGTTATCAGACAGAGGCAGCATCGAAAGTGGTCGGTGGTTTGAATTACCGTTATGCAATGCGGGGAGACGGTCAGCCCGTTGCCGAATTACTGACACCTCAGCAACAGCTCAAGGCAATCGAAGCCCTGTTGAAGACAGTAGAGCCTTCGGCGCTCATGTTGCCTGAAAGTCTTTTGAAGAGCATTCCACCACGTCCATTGGGATACCAGCGTCACCAGGAGCTCATCAAGATAAGAACTACGCTCACATTCGATCCGCTCAGTGCGGCAGAGACCGCTTCCGACATGACCTTCAGTCTCATCCTCCATCCGTCGAGAGCCAACCGTGTGTTTGAGCATCACTCGCGCGACGCGCGCCTGCCGAGCCTCGGCAGTGTGATCGATAAGCTCATCAGCGCCACGATCAAGGCGGCTCCTAAGCAGGGTTACGAGGGCGCCGTTCAGATGGCAACCGCTAACGCGTTGTTCACCAACCTGGCGAAGCTTTCCGTGAACAAAGAAGCCGCGGCCCAGACGAAGGCCATCGCCCAGCTTAAGCTAGCCCAACTCCAGGCCTGGCTTGCGCCGAAGGCAACGGCAACCGCCGATGAAGAATGGAAGGCATTCTATGCGTACCTGAATAATGCGATCGGAAGGCTGAAAGAGAATCCGGACGAATATGTCCAGGAAACCTTACTGGCGACTCCCCCCGGCGCTCCTATCGGCTCGGGTGAGGAGGATTTTTGCACCTGGAAAGGCCATTGAAAGTGAACAGTTTAGCTTTTAACTCTCATTGTGCGCCGTCAAACCAAGCCTTAAACTCATTCACCTTTTCCCGGCTAACGATGATCTCGTCGTCCCATTTGACGTTCGGGGTGATCTTTAACCGGCTATTCGAATACACGATTACGTCCTGAATTGCTGCGATATTGACGATATAAGAGCGATTTGTACGGAAAAACATCTTGGGATCGACGATCTCATCCAGGCTTTCCAGGGTATAGTCGATGATGAACTTGCGGAGCAGGTTGGTGACCAGGTAGACATCGCGCCCGTCGGCGTAGAACAGGCTGATCTGGTCGGAGGTGATCGACTTGATGTGGTCGCCGAGCTTGACCATAAACCGGTTCTTGAATGCTTTGGCGGGCTGCTCGAATACTGCGGCCACCTTCTCGGACTTTGCGTCGTTCCAGCGCAGGTGCTCGCCAAGCGACTCCAGTTTCTGGAGGCTTGTGGAAAGGTCGGTGAACGTAACGGGTTTCAGTAAATAATCAACGCCGTTCACCTTGAAGGCATCCAGCGCATATTCGTCGTACGCGGTAATGAAGATCACGGGCTTCACGATCTTTACGTTTTGGAATATCTGGAAGCTCTGCCCGTCTTTCAGTTGAATATCCATGAAGATCACGTCGACGTCGTCCTGGTGTGCACGCAGCCATGAAGTCGCTTCGTCGACCGAAGTAAGCTTGTCCAGGATCTTGATCCCGGGACTGTATTTTTGCAGGTAACGTTCCAGCTTCTCAGCGGCGGGAGTTTCATCTTCGATAATCAGAACTTTCAAAGTGAGTGTTGCAGTCATTCCTTGTCGGTGTTTGCCAAAACCGGATCTACCCGGATCAGCGGGAATTTAATGTAGTTTTCTTTTCCTGCCTTCACCTGCACAAATGGTTTGTCGCTGAAGAAGGTGTAGGAACGCTGCAGGCGCGAAAATGCCTGGATACTTTCCTGGTGAAGCTGTAGTTTCTCATTGAGCGTATGCTGCAGCACAAGATAGTCGTCCTCTTCTTCGATGTAAAGGCGAATTACCAACGGTGATTTTTTTGAAACAAGTGTGTTGCGGATAATTGCATCGATGGTGATCATCAGTGAGCCCGGGATGACAAATATCTCCTGGTTGTTGCCGATGTCGGACAGGAGATTGAGGTGCTTGTGATAACGGTAATTGACCAGGTTGAGGAGATTGGTTGCTGCACGGAGCTCTTCGTCCAGGCCGATCAGTTCTTTCTGCCTGTTGACAAGGCTGTAGCGGTAGATGCCCGCGAGGTAATCGATCTGCTCTTCCGCTTCGTCTGAATTATGATGAATAGTGAGGATCAGGTTCTCCAGGCTCTCGTACAAAAGGTCGGGATTGATCTCGCTGCGGAAACTGACAAAGTCGGCTTCCACTTTCTCCTGCAGTTTGCGTTCCTGGTCGATACGCGACCGGTTTTCCTGCAGAAGATAGAAATGACTGAAGTATAAAAGATTGTAGAGAAGCCCCGTGACTCCGAAAATAGTCAGGAAGATGTTGAGCTCGTACCGGCCGATCGAGAAACCCACGAACGTCAAATAGTAAGCCGATATCGCCACACCCACGATGGTAAGGTTTCCCGTGAGTGTAAGCACTGTCTGAAGTGTGATCCGCCTCCGTATTTCCCAACTCTTGCCGAAGCGGTCGATGAGCAGGATGATCACGCGCATCGCGGCAAACGCAAGGTAACTGAGTGCTATCGTCACGTAAAGCTCCTGGTTGCTGAAGATCTTGTTGAGCCCCAGGACAGAGTTGTTGATCAGGAGGATGAGCAGGTAGGCCAACAGGCCGGCAACCAGCGGTGCGGAAAGCCTGAACAGGATGTTGTGTACAAAACTCCTGTTCATAGGTCAGCAGGTTTTTTTAGACCCTTCTTTTCCTTTTGAACCTTCAACACCGGGAGTTGTACCGTAAACCGGTCCTCATCTTTGATCACGATCCGGTCGCTGCTGAAGAACTCATAACGGTTGCGGATATTTTCCAATCCGATCTTGAAACTGTGCGACGGCTTTATGGATGTAGTCTTGGTCGACGTGACAATAATATGCGTGTTGTCTTTCGCGGAAATGTAAACCAGTAATGGCTGTTCTTTCGAGATCTGGTTGTGCTTCACGGCATTCTCCACCAGGATCTGTAACGTGAGCGGGGGAATAGGCGTGTCGAGTATGGATTTCGGGACATTGATCTCGAGCTTCAGGTGATGTTCGTAGCGAACCTGCAAGAGGTAGTAGTATGCCTTCACGAACTCGAGCTCCTGCCGTACCTGCACCAGCTGCTGCTTCTGATTTGAAAGAACGTATTTGAACGTGTCGGACATCCGGCGGATGAATTCCTCGGCCATCTGGCTGTCCTTATATAACAACGACGAGATCGTGTTAAGACAATTGAAGAGATAATGGGGGCTGATCTGGTTTTTCAGCGACTCGAACTGGAGCTCCAGCTGCCATCTTTCGGAACGGATACCCTCAACCTGCGTGATCGCATAGTACCGGTATGAATAAAACCAACCGTAGAAGATCTCGTAAATGAAGATCGAGATGATGAAAAGGATCGAGACCTTGAGTGTCGCCTCGGTGCTGACCACGATGAGGTACATCGAGCTGAGTGCCACGATCGACAGCGTTATCATTGCGTTGGAAAGAAAACCGACGAAGAACCTGGCTACGAAGTTATTCCTCCATGATATGAAACGGTCGAGGAGAAGATCGATCCTGAAAACTATCAGGCTAATGACGAGGGTGCAGAGAACAGTGAGTGCGTATTTTTTAAATTGGTCGCGGATGGGAGGAAGGTGGCCCGATTCGCTATAGGTGATGTAGACTGCAAACAATACTCCGAGCACCACCGACACCAGCGAAAGTAAGGCGTACCTGCGAACCATTTCCCTGCCCGATGGCTGTAGTGTCACCATTTATCAAAGGTAGCATAAGATTCGGGGCGCGAACACGCCCCGAATGAATCCCTAATCTATTGCCTTCATTGCCCTTCCGTAATAAGTATCAGAGCTTATTTTGCGGGCGGCGCTCCGGTAAGCGTCCTTCAGGTTGGAGCTTCCGTTCTTTACCTGCGGAGCTGCGTCGGTAAGAACTTCTGTGATGTAGTGGTCGGATTCGATGTTACCGGCCGCCGTGATGATGCTCAACAGTTTGGCATCGTTCAGGTCGGGCAGGTCTAATGCAGCCTTCAGGATCTGGGTAGCGTAATGATCGCTGTCGACATGCGAAGCCCTTTCCACCAAAGACTTGAAAGCATCGTCAGTGAGATCCTGCTTCTTCATGATCTGTTGGAACACGACGGTCAGGTAGTGGTCGGAGTCGATCGAGTTGCTCAATGTCACCAGATTGAAGATCTGGTCGGTCGGGAGCTTGTTGGCCAGCAGGTCGGTAAGAACCTGGGTCTTATAGTGATCGGAATCGAAATCTTTTACAGATTCCAATACGCGCTGGTATGAAGCGGAGGAGAGATTTTTCTGCGCCAAAGCCTTGGTGATAACAACGGTGCGGTAGTGGTCCGAGTCCATCGACTTCGTGGAGTTGATCATTTCGGCAACAACAGCATCGGTAAGATTCGGCTGACGGAGCAGGGTAGTGAGCACTTCTGTCTTGTAATGATCGGAGTCCATCCGGGCGGATGCGGCCAATATCAATTTCACAGACTCGATGGATATGGGTTGCGCACGAAGAGCTTCTTTGATGACCTGTGTTTTGTAGTGATCTGACTCGAGCTCAGCGCAGGCAGCAAACAAGGCATCTGTTGCTTCTTTGCTCTTTAAAAATCTATCAAGGTTGTGTTGTAAGAATTCGGCGATGTAGTAGTCCGACTCCATCTTCGTTGTGATGCTCTTTATGATATTAGGGTAGTCTTTTGTTGAGATCCCGTCGGTCTCCATCAGCAGGTCGGCATAGTGCTGGGCAACGTAATCGCTCTCCAGCCGCCCGATTTCCGAAAGCACCGCGTTTACGCCGCCTTGTTTGTAGAACCGGGATACCCGGCTTGCAGCGCCGATTGTTGTGGACCGAAGCAGCTCGGGCATGATCTCGGCCAGCCACTTACGTCCTTCAGGTTCCCAGGGCATGCTGGTACGGCCTTCGTAGTACTCGCGTTTCAGGTTGCCGGATTGTGCGGTGATGACCAGCGTGCGGCGACTTCCGAACGTAGTCTTTGTGATTTCCAGGTAGCCGTCGGGCGACATGCTTTTGATATCGCGGTCGTCGTCGGTGATCTCCATTTTGCCGCGCATCTCGACCTGGAAATCCTGGAAGCCATTGCTGTGACGGATCGTCATCTTCTCGTCGTTCTTCGAATAGGTCGTGGTTGTCGACTGTGCCAGGGCTGTACCAGTGGTCAGCAGGCAGATGAAGGTTGTCAGTCGGATGTGCAGCGTGTTCATAAGAAATCGCGTTTTTCCATTAATACGGCACAAATGTGGCACACGGATGACTACCCACAAACCATACTGTAACCAAATGGGGGAAAGGTGTATTGAAATGTGCGAGGTGCTGTGTGCGAGGTGCGGGGACGTCTTCGCACATTGCACCTCGCACACCGCACATTTGGGAAACCATTCATGTAACCGACTACCTTAGACTCCCAAATATTTTTACCTTTCCGACCACCTAAATAAAAACCGGACCTATGACTAAGAGTACTCTTCCCCCGATGCTTCGACGCATCTTCAGGGGATTGGTTGTAAGTATGATGGTGCCCGCCGTATCCTTCGCCCAGCAGCAACAACAGCCGCAGGACGACCAGGTGCTTGCACCCGTCACCCGCACTTACGCCATCACCAACGTGAACATCATACAGGGCCCTGGCCGGAAGATCGACATGGGCACTGTGCTGATCAAAGACGGGCTGATAACCGGCGCTGGAAAAGGACTTGCTATTCCACCCGAAGCCATCGTCATCAAAGCAGACTCGATGTACGTTTATGCAGGCTTTATCGACGGGCTGTCGCGCGTTGGCGTGATGAAGCCCAAAGAGGAACCCAGCCGCGAACGCGTGCAGAACCCGGGCAATCCGCCGCCCGAGAAAGCAGGTATCACTCCTCAGAACGACGTGCGTAACTTGCTGAATCCCGCCGACAAAGCGCTCGAAGATTATCGCGGCGTAGGTTTCACGACTGCACAAGTAGTTCCCTACGGCGTGCTTCTTCCCGGATACGGCGCCGTCATACAACTCAGCGGTAAACCCGCCGATGAAGTGGTCCTGTCGTCCAAATCGTCATTCTATTCCGAGCTGACCTCCAACCAGGGCGTCTATCCCGGAACCATACTCGGCATCATGGCAAAGTGGAGAGAGCTCTATCGCCAGGCTTCACTGTCTCACACATACGAAGGCATGTATGCTTCGAACCGCGCCGGCCTCGAACGTCCCGCGAGTGACCGCGTGCTGGAAGCATTCTACCCCGTGATCGATAAGAAAACATCCGTGCTGTTCAAAGCGGACAAGATACTCGATGCACACCGTGTGCTGACGCTTCAGTCGGACCTCGGTTTTAATCTTACACTTGCCAATCTTAAAGAAGGCTGGGATGTGATCAATAAAATAAAAGCCTCGAACGCCAAGGTATTCCTCAGTCTCGACCTTCCCGATGAAGTGAAAGATGAAAAGAAAGATGCCAAGAAGGATGCGAAGCCTGAAACGATCAACGACAAGGAGAGAGTCGTTCTCGAACAGCGCAAGAAAGACTTCATCGCCAAGTATGATGCACAGGCAGCTGTGTTCCAGAAAGCCGGTGTGAAATTCGGATTTGCGTCGATCGACGCGAAGACCGCGAATGTGCAGGCCAACCTGAGAAGGATGATCAAAGCAGGCCTCACGGAAGACCAGGCATTGGCGGCCCTTACCACAAGCCCCGCGGAGATACTGGGAATGTCGGACAGGCTGGGTACGATCGACAATGGAAAGATCGCCAACCTCACCGTCAGCGATAAGCCTTATTTCAACGAGAAGGCGAAAGTGAAGTACGTGTTTGTCGACGGTCAGCCTTTCAAGATGGAAGTGAAAGAGCCTAAGAAGGACGGTACCGTTAAGGCAGAGATTGTCGGCAAATGGAGCGTCACCGTGGAAACTCCGCAAGGCAAGAACTCATCGACTGTCACCTTTACGAAGGACGGCAGCACCTATACCGGAAAAGTTTCGGGTGATATGATGCCTTCTGCCGTCAACATGAAGACGGTGGAGCTCGACGGAACGAACCTGAAATATTCGTACTCGTTCACGATGGACGGAAGCGGGCAGATAAACGTGGAGGTAGACGCGACCGTGGACGGTGAAACCTACAGCGGCACCGTAACTGCCGGCAGCTTCGGAAGTTTTTCATTGGAAGCCAAGAAAGATCCTAAATAAGAGATCATATCATTATATCATTATGAAAAAGATATTAATCCTGATACTGGCCATCGCATCATGCGTGAGCGTACAGGCCCAGTCTGAAAAAGGCAGCATTCTGATCAAGAACGGGACAGTGCTCACGGTCACGAAAGGGACGCTGGAGAACACCGACGTTCTCGTGAAAGATGGGAAGATCTCCCAGATAGCGAAGAATATCGCAGCCCCTGCGGGAACTAAAGTGATCGATGCCACCGGCCTGTTCGTTATGCCTGGTATTATCGACGCACACTCCCACGCGGGACTAAGCGCCATCAACGAAGGCACGAATGCCATTACACCGGAAGTATTCACAGGCGACGTGATCAACCCGTTTGATGTAGGTATCTACCGCGCACTGGCAGGCGGTGTGAGCGTATCGCATGCGCTGCACGGATCGGCTAACTCCATCGGGGGTGAGTCTGAAACCCTGAAGCACCGGTATGGCACTACCGACCCCGAACAAATGAAGATGGAAGGCGCTCCGAGGACCATCAAGTTTGCGTTGGGTGAGAACCCCACCAACCACGGCCGTCGCAACAACGAACAGCCTTCCAGCCGTATGGGCGTGGAGTTCGTTATCCGCAAGGCTTTCAACGAAGGCAAAGAATACATGCAAACCTGGGATAAGTATAATAAAGACAAAGCGGTGAAGGGCTTCCGCGGCGCACCCCCCACGTACAGCAAACGTCTCGAAACCATGGCTGAGATCATTAAAGGCAACATCATTGTGCATTGCCACAGCTATCGCGCCGACGAGATCAACATGGTATTGAAAGTTTGCAAAGACTTCGGTGTGAAGAAGATCGTCTTCCAGCATACTAATGAAGGTTTCAAAGTAGCGCCCGAGCTCGCGGCGTACGGCGCCATGGCTTCCGTATTCTCCGATTGGTGGGCGTACAAGCTCGAAGTTTACTATTCGACAGCATTCAATGCCGCGATACTTACACGCAACGGCGTTGTCACTACGATCAACTCCGACTCCGGTGAGCTGATCCGCCACCTGTATCATGAAGCCGCCAAGACGCAGAAGTATGGCGGACTGAGCGACGACGAGGCACTGTCGCTGATCACTATTAACGCTGCGAAACAGCTCGGTGTCGAGAGCCGCATCGGCTCGCTCGAAGTAGGAAAGGACGGCGACGTGACTGTGTTCAAAGGACATCCTCTTTCTATCTATGGAATCCCGATGATCACGGTGGTCGATGGTATCGTTCGTTTCGATCGCGAGAAAGATCCCGACGACGTGCGTGTGTATATCGATCCGAAAGCGTCTATCGAAGCTCCGGTATTCGTTGAAGCCGGGCACGATCATGACGCGTGCATGCAAGGCGCTGAAGAGAATTTTCAATCACTTTTTGGAAACAATAAATAATCCGCAGCTATGAAACCTATCATGAAAAAAACAGGATTGCTCGTTGCGGTATTGCTTGCCTTGTGTGTGCAGTTGCAGGCACAGGTACAGAAAGCCAAGACGGGCGTGTTCGCACTGACGAACGCATCCATCCAGACAGTAACCAACGGCGTCATCAACAACGGCACCATCATTCTCAGCGGCGGTAAGATCACCGACATCGGCACGAGCGTCGCCATTCCTCAAGGCGCTATCACGATTGATTGCAAAGGCCTGTGGATCTACCCCGGTGCGATCGACGGAGGTACACGCACCGGTCTGTTGGAATTCGGACAGGTCGACCAGGCGAGTGACGAACAGGATGCCGGTCAGGTCATACCGCAGATGAATGCGCTCAGCGCCGTCAACCCGAATACACCGATCATTCCCGTGACCCGCGTGAGCGGCGTGACGACCGTGATCGTTTACCCGGGCGGCGGACTGATTCCAGGCACCGCTTCACTCATGAGCCTCCATGGCTACGTACCCGATCAGATGTATGCAGGTTTCGAAGGCATTGTTGTCAACTTCCCAAACACCGGCCGTAGAGGATTCTTCGATCGCCGTACCGACGATGAGATCAAAAAAGCACAGGAAAAAGCTTTGGGCCAATTGAACGACGTGTGGGACAAAGCCGTCCAGTATCACAAGATCGATTCGGCAACGAAAACCAAGAATTCGGAGTACTATCCGGAGCTTCAGGCCCTGATGCCGGCCGTTCGTGGCGAGAAGCCATTGATGATCGAAGCCAATGCGTCGAAAGATATCACCGCCGCGCTGAAGTGGATCAAGGACCGGAAAATCAAAAAGGCGATACTGACTGGCGTAGCCGAAGGCTGGCGTGTTGCCGACGAGATCGCTAAAGCGAACATCCCCGTTGTAACGGGGCCTGTTCTCGCGCTCCCTTCACGTGATTATGACCGCTACGATAAGGCGTATGCCAACGCGGGTCTTATGAAAAAAGCGGGCGTTAAAGTAGCGCTTCGTACGACCGACACCGAGAACGTGCGCAACCTGTTTTACAACGCAGGCTTCGCTGCCGCTTACGGATTGGGTAAGGAAGAAGCATTGAAATCGATCACGATCACTTCCGCAGAAATATTCGGTGTAGCAGACAAGATGGGTTCACTGGAAAAAGGAAAGAACGCGACTTTGTTTATATGCGACGGCGACCCATTTGAAACGAAGACACAAGTGAAGCACGTGTTTATCGACGGCTGGCAGATGCCGATGAATACAAGACAGACGGATCTTTACGATGAGTTCCTGAAGAGAGAACCAGGAGTTTCAAAGAACTGACCTTGAATACATTTTTAAATGCACTTTAAACACATAAGAACACATAGAAGTAAGCATAAGCTGTTTTAACCGCGCACCCCTATGTGCCCTCGAAAAGCGCCCTTAATAAAACGCTCCACGAGGGCACATAATCACTCATTTGGCGACCAATCTTGTTTCTATGCGTTCTTATGTGTTAAGAATGTATTTCTATGTGTTCTTATGCGTTAACCGGAGTTTTTTAGTTTTAATACGTAGATATACGTCCAGAACTTTCCCGTTACCAGGAGAAGCCGCGTCTGCGGATGCCACGCAATTCCATTCAACACATCAACTTCCGGTTTTAGTTCGCGCGCTTGTTGTGTGAGGGGCGAAAGGTCGAGCACACCCATTACCGCTCCCGTGGTCGTATCGATCTTTACCACCGTGCTCGTCTGCCAGACATTGGCAAAAATATATCCGTCGATGAATTCAAGCTCGTTGAGGCCCTTCATAGGCTCACCGTTGTTCGTGACCGATAATGTCTTTACGGGTTTGAGTGTGACCGTATCGAGGAAGTAAAGTTTGTCGGTGCCGGCGCTCATGATCAGGTTCTTGTTGTCGGTTGTCATTCCCCATCCTTCCATGTCGTAGCTGAACTGCCTGATCTCTTTGTAATTATTCATATCGTAAACAAAGCCGGTCTTATTCTGCCAGGTCAGGTAGTACAACTTGTTGTTCAGGATAGATATTCCTTCTCCGAAATATTTCTTATCGATCTCTACTTTGCGGTCTGTTTTACCGGTCTTGATATCGACAATCCCCACCCGCGATTCTTTGTCCCCCGTGCTTTCGTACAGCTGACCATTGTGGATCAACAGGCCCTCGGTAAACGCGGTGGTATCGTGGGGAAAGGAATTCACCACACTATAATTGATAAGAGGAGCCGACGGTTTCTCTTCGGTTTTCTTCGAGCAGGCAAACAGGACAACAACGGAGAGGCAGATGAGAAGGCGCATTTTGTGTATTGAGTCCCGCAAAATTGGTTAGAAATCCGAGACTGTTAAAAACTATTTTAACTCCGGGTGCATCATTAGCATAACTATCCACGAAAAGTTTCGTACTTAGGGTATAAATCACAAACCGACGGCCTATGATCCGCAACCTGGTAACGATCGCCTTCCGCAACCTGCTCAAAAACAAAGCCTACTCGGGCATCAACATCCTTGGTCTTACTATCGGCATCACATGCAGCCTGTTCCTGCTGATGTACATCCTGGACGAGCTGAGCTTCGATCGCTACCACGCCAACGCGAAGAACATATACCGGGTTGTGTCAAACATCAAGGAACCGGACAATGCATTCACCTGGGCGGTAGCACAAAGGCCATTGGGCGTGGAGCTTCGCGACAACTACCCGGAGGTAAAGAACGCCGTACGCTTCGATGGAACAAACAGGAGCCTTTATCGCAACGGTGACATCCAGTTTTACGAAGACAAGTTTTTTCTTGCAGACTCCACCGTGTTCGACATGTTCTCGTATGAGTTCATCGCCGGAGATCCGTCAACCGCGTTAGACAATCCTTTCTCCCTCGTTCTTACAGAACGTACGGCAAAGAAGTATTTCCCCAACCCGGCCGATGCATTGAACCAGTCGCTTCAGAACGAACAGAATGAAACGTTCAAGATCACGGGTGTGATGAGAGACGTTCCCGTGAACTCACATTTCCGCTTCGATGGTGTGATGGCTTCGAGCACTCGGGTACAGTTCAACGGCAGCTGGGGTAATTTCGGTACTACAACCTACATTCAGTTACCGGATAATTACGATCTCGGCAGGATGTATTCGAACTTCGACAAGATCATCGCCGAAAAAGTAAATCCGATCTTTGAGAAATACGGCATTAAGGTCAAGTATGAGCTTCAGCCGATACTCGACATCCACCTTCACTCCAAGATCGCCGATGAAGCGGAGGCAGGAGGGGACATCTCTTACATTTATATTTTTTCTGCCGTGGCGGCATTCATGATATTGATCGCATGCATCAACTACATGAACCTGGCGACGGCCCGATCGGCCAGCCGTGCGAAAGAAGTGGGATTGCGCAAGGTGATGGGCTCGGCGAGACGTTTGCTGATCGCCCAGTTCCTCACCGAGTCGGTCGTGGTTACTGTCGTCTCATTGGCGTTGAGCCTCATCGTGATCTATCTCGCCCTGCCTGGATTCAACACGCTCGCGAACAAACAGCTCCCGTTCTCCTACATTCTGTCGACACCTGTTTTGCTGAGCCTGATCGGCATCGTGTTGGGCACCGGTATTCTCGGCGGAAGTTACCCTGCATTTTATCTTTCCGGTTTCAGCCCATTGTCGGTCCTTAAAGGCAAGCTTGCTTCGAAAGGTGGAAGTGCGGCATTCAGGAAGGTCCTGGTCGTAACGCAGTTCGGTCTGAGCATCTTCATGCTTATCAGTACACTCATCGTGTTCGATCAGCTTCAGTTCCTTCGCGAAAAGGATCTCGGCTTCGAAAAAGAAAACGTGGTACGAATCGGTACCGACGGCCGCACGAAGCGCGTGCGAATGGACGAGTTTGCTCAACAGCTTCGCAAGATCCCCTCGGTGGTATCCGTCGGCCGTGCCGATGCATCTCCCGGCGAAGGTATCGGCAAAGGGATCTTCTCGGTGGAAGATGCCGAAGGAAAGATGGTCGACAGGGGAGTGGATCTCTATGGAGCCGACGTCGATTTCATCGACGTGCTCGGAATGAAGATCGTCAACGGTCGTGGTTTTTCGAAGGACAACCCCGGCGATACCTCGTTTGCGGTTATCGTGAACGAAAGCATGGTGGCCCGCATGGGTTGGAAAGATCCTTTGGGAAAGAAATTCATTATCGGCAACGGAGATAACTTCAGCCGGCAAGTGGTCGGTGTAGTGAAAGACTACAACCAGGCGTCTTTATATGATCCCATCGAGCCGTTGATGATCACGCTCAATCCCAATCCTGGTAACATCTTCGTACGGCTCGCGGCCGGCGATCCGAAAACTTCGATCGAAGCATTGGAGGCGGAGTGGAAGCAGGTGTTCCCCAGTCAGCCCTTCCAGTATAACTTCCTGGATGCAGACCTCGACTCGCAATACCAGGCCGATAAAAAACGGAGCCAGATATTTACCGCATTCTCGGGGTTGACTATCGTGATCGCCTGCCTGGGACTACTCGGCCTGGCTGCCTTCACGACCGAGCAACGGACAAAAGAGATCGGTGTTCGAAAAGTGATCGGCGCAAGCGTAAAGGGACTGGTGCTGCTGGTATCGAAGGAGTTTTTTATACTCGTTGCGCTGGGAATGCTGCTGGCGTTTCCTGCGGCGTGGTTCTTTACCGACAGGTGGCTGCAGAACTTTGCTTACAGAATTCAGTTGGGTGACGAGTGGATCACGTTTGTTGTGTCGGCAGTTTTAGCTGTGATGATAACGATGATCACCGTGGGATATCACGTGATCAGGGCTGCTGTGGCGAACCCGGTGAATTCGCTTCGCGATGAATAAAACACCGAATATCGAACACCCGACACCGAATGATGAAGTAGCACTGCGGTTCACCTCATCATTCGGTGTTCGATGTTCGGTGTTCGATATTCAGTTAGAATTCAATAATGAATGTGGATCCTTGATTCACCACACTCTCCACACTGATCTTCCCACCTAGCGCTTCGACCTGTGTCTTGGTCAAGAACAAACCAACTCCATGTGCATTCGAATTGCCATGAAACACCTTCCTCAACCCGAATATCTGCTTACCATGTTGTTGCAGATCGATACCCAATCCGTTATCGTGAACTTTAAGCACGGGCCTGTTATTGACCAACAGAGACTCGAAGCGGATCTCGGGATCTCTGCCGGGATAACGGTATTTCAATGCGTTGCTCAGCAGGTTTAGCATGATGCTTTCGAGGTAAGGCTTGTAATGGGTTACCGTCTGACATGGACCGAAGTCGGATATGATCCACGCGTTGGCGTTCAGGATCTCGCCCATCATGTCTTCTTTCACCTTCGTGAGGATATCGTCGAAACGGATGGGTGTCCGCTCCATTTCATGTTCTTTATTGACCCGGAGCAGCTCGAGGAGCTCGTTCAGCGTTTCGCGGAGATTGACTGCCGTCTTTTGAAGATTATCGAACACCAGCCTGAAGTCTTCGATGGTGCTGTTTTCATGCAGCAATGAGATCAACGCCTGGATGTTGCCGACGGGTGCTCGAAGGTTGTGCGAGATGATGTGTGCAAACTCGGTCAACTGGCTGTTCTGTTGCTGCAGTTCCTGTGCGGCTGCCTCCAGGTTTACCTTCGACAGGAGCAGGGCTTCTTCGCCTTTCTTTCTCTCGGTGATGTCGCTGATGTATCCTTCGACAAGTCGTGTGCCGTCTTTGCCGATGATTCCGGAACCCGATTCCTTGACCCATTTTACAATGCCCGACCGGTGAACGATCCTGTACTCCATCGAGAATCCTGCATGTTCCCGGATGGCCTTTTGGAACTCACCGTCGACACGTTCATAGTCTTCGCGGTGGATCAGCTCACCGATGTCGATCGTGCCGTCGAGAAACTCGGTGTTTTTATAGCCGGTGATCTTCTCGATGTTGACACTGACGAAAATATTCGTGAACCGGTCGTCCTCGCGGCAGAGGTAGATAACACCCGGAACGTTTTCAGTCATGAAGCGAAAGCGTTCTTCGCTTTCCCGTAGTGCTTGTTCCGATTTTTTCTGGTCGGTAATGTCGGTTGCGATCGCAAGGAAGCCCGATAGCTCGCCGCGTTCGTCCCAGATACTGGTCACGGAGAGAGAAACACTCAGTGTCGACTTGTCTTTGCGGACGTAAGTCCATTCGCGGCGTTCGGTGTTCTTGCTGGTTCTGACCTTCGCAATGATGACGTCTACAGTGGCGGCGACCTGAGCTCCGGTTTCTGCCGTAAGCTCGTCGGCGCGTTTCACGAGCTCTTCAGATAAATGCGCGATCGTAAGGGTTTGTTTGCCGATAAGCTCATCCGCTTCGTAACCGAGTATGCGTTCGGCCGCTTTATTGAGGCTGTTGATGACGCCGTCTTTCTGGGCGGAGATGACAGAGAGCTCTGTGGAATTTAATATAGTCTCGTGCAGGACATATGATTCCGCAAGCGTGTTGAGAAATTTATCTCTTGTCAGAAAGTCTTGGTCCGGTATGGATTCCTGCATCCCGGAAGGGGGTTTAAATTTAAAGGCAATAAACTTAATAAATTTATTTAAACCCGCGCTGACGACGCGCCTCAAAAACTACGACAGCTGCCGAAGTAGATACGTTCATCGAGTCGGCCATGCCCAACATGGGAATTATGATGTTTGAACTTGCAACTTTTACCCACTCCTGTGACAGCCCGGTAGATTCCGTTCCCATCACGATAGCGCCGGCGCTGCGAAAATCGATCTCGAAATAAGGCTTCGAGGCAGGCAAATACGTGCACCAGATGGCAAATCCATGCTTTTTCAACCAGGCGATTGTCTCGGCCGAGCTTGCGATTGCAACGGATTGAGTAAAGACACAACCGATGCTCGAGCGTACCACATTTGGGTTATAGATGTCGGTTTGCGGATCGCATATAATGACCGCATTCACACCCGCGGCGTCCGCAGTACGCAAGATCGCGCCCAGGTTTCCGGGTTTTTCAACCGATTCGAGGACGAGATATAAAGGGGTGCCGGTTGTTTTTATATCGGCCAGATTGTGCGTCTTCATTTCCGCGACCGCAATCACCCCGCCCGAGTTCTCCCTGATCGCCACCTTATCGAAGACCTCCTGGGTAACGGGGATCACCAATTTATCTTTTACGAGTTCCGGTTCGAGGTCCTCTTCTCTCAATTGATCGATACAATAAAAGATGTTTCCGATCCTGTAGCCGGCCTTGAGGGCCAGCATGATCTCTTTGCGGCCCTCGATGATGAAAAGCTGTTGCTTACGGCGCTCACGGGGCTTTTCCAAAGACAACAGGAATTTGATCTTCGGGTTGCTTGTGCTTGATAGGATCGTGCCGGGTTTCATGACACCAATTTAAATTTTATATTACGGGAGCCCGCCAAAGCTATGCAAATACTCTTCCCAACTTACTGGAAAGACTACGAACTTATTGACAGTGGTAACTTCGAGAAGCTTGAGCGATTCGGACAGTATGCTCTTATACGTCCCGAGCCGCAGGCCATCTGGCGACCAGCAATGTCCCGCGACGAATGGATGAAAAGAGCTCACGCTTGTTTCAGCCGCGAACAAAAGGATAAGTTCAGGTTCAGCGATGATGTAAATGGCGGATGGAAGAAGCTCCAACACATGCCGGAGAACTGGAACGTCAATTATCAATACAATGGATTGAACCTCACTCTTCGCCTTAGCCTGACGAGCTTCGGTCACGTAGGGATCTTCCCGGAGCAGGGAGAAAACTGGAACTTTATTTACGACACACTCACGGAGCTTAAGCTCAACAAACCCCGTGTGCTTAATCTTTTTGCATATACCGGAGCTGCCTCTGTTGTGGCAACCCATGCCGGCGCAGTGGTCACACACTGCGACGCGTCGCGGCCGGGGCTCAACTGGGCGAACCAGAACATGCAGCTCAATAAGCTGGACGGAATACGATGGGTGTACGAAGATGCACTCAAGTTCATTCGTCGCGAGAGCAAAAGAGGCAACCGATACAACGGCATTATCATGGACCCGCCTCCGTATGGCCGTGGTCCGGACGGAGAGAAGTGGACCCTCCAGGAGGAACTCGATGAGCTTGTCGGTCTGGCGCAAACGATACTCGAGCCCGAAGCGAGCTTTTTTATTTTATCGATGTACGCTGCTGGTCTCCCGTCGATCGTCGGGCTCAACGTGGTGAAAACCTATTTCCAGGAAGTCGATATGCAGTGGGGCGAGTTCTGTCTGAAGGCGTATAACAGCCGCAACCTTCCGATGGGGACGTTTGTGAGGTTTACGACATAATGTGTTCCGTAGCCTAAAATTTACTACCTTTGCGCCTCAATTTTGAAGGCTCTGAGGCTATGGAAGTAAAGAAAATCCGGAATATTGCAATAATTGCGCACGTCGACCACGGGAAAACCACGCTGGTAGACAAGATGCTGCACGCTGGTCACCTGTTCAAGGCGCACGAAAATCCAGGTGAGCTGATCATGGACAGCAACCCGCTCGAAAGGGAGCGCGGTATCACCATTCTTGCAAAGAACGTATCGGTTCGGTACAAGGACTACAAGATCAATATTATAGACACACCCGGTCACAGCGACTTCGGTGGCGAGGTAGAGCGGGTTCTCAATATGGCCGATGGCTGCCTGTTGCTTGTGGATGCCTTCGAAGGCCCCATGCCCCAAACACGATTTGTGCTTCAGAAGGCGCTCCAGCTGGGTTTGAAACCCATCGTGGTAATTAATAAAGTCGATAAGAAGAACTGCACACCTGACGAAGTTCATGAGTCCGTGTTCGACCTTATGTATTCCCTCGATGCTACCGAAGACCAGCTCAACTTTCCGACCTTCTACGGCTCGGCCAAGCAAGGCTGGATGAGTTCAGACTGGAAGGCCCCGTCCACCGACATTACTCAGTTGCTGGAAGGTATTATCGAATACATTCCCGCTCCGGCAATCGAAGAAGGTCCGCTGCAGTTACTGATCACCTCACTCGAATATTCATCCTACATAGGCCGCGTGGCCATCGGTCGTATTCATCGTGGCTCCGTGAAGAACGGGCAGCAAGTGATGCTCATCAAACGCGACGGTCAGGGCATGGTGAAATCCCGTATCAAAGAAGTTTACGTGTTTGAAGGCTTCGACAAACTGAAGGCCGATGAAGTGAAGGCCGGTGAGATCTGTGCACTGGTAGGTCTGGAAGGTTTTGACATCAGCGATACTGTTTCGGACATTGAAAAGCCCGAAGCGTTGAAGTCTATCGCTATCGATGAACCGACTATGAGCATGTTGTTCACGATCAACAACTCTCCCTTCTATGGTAAAGAAGGAAAATACGTTACATCGCGTCACATCAAAGAACGTCTCGAAAAAGAACTCGAAAAGAATCTTGCACTTCGCATGATCGATACCGGCTCTGCCGATTCGTTCATGGTATATGGCCGTGGTGTGCTTCACCTCTCGGTGCTGATCGAAACCATGCGCCGCGAAGGATACGAATTGCAGATCGGACAACCTCAGGTATTGTTCAAGGAGATCGACGGAGTGAAATGTGAGCCTATCGAAGAGCTCACAATCGACCTTCCCGAGACAGACGCAGGAAAAGCTATTGAAACCGTATCGCAACGCAAAGGCGAAATGGTAAACATGGAACCCAAGGCAGACCGTACGATACTCAAGTTCAACATCCCTTCACGCGGGATCATCGGCTTGCGAAATTATTTGCTCAACGTAACAGCCGGCGAGGCAGTCGTTACTCACCGCTTCAGTGAATACCAACCGTTCAAAGGTGAGATACCGGGACGTATCAACGGTTCGTTGATTGTAATGGAAGAGGGCGAGTCAATACCGTATAGCTTGCACAACCTGCAAGACCGCGGCAAGTTCTTCATCAACGCCGGCGAGCCGGTGTACCAGGGACAGGTTATTGGCGAACACAGCAGACAGGGAGACCTGGTGATCAACGTCACCAAGACAAAGAAGCTCACCAACATGCGCGCCACCGGCTCTGAGGAAAAGATGCGGATCGCACCTGCGGTCATCTTCTCATTGGAAGAAGCGCTGGAATACATCCAGGCTGACGAATATGTGGAGGTAACTCCCAAATCGATCAGACTTCGCAAGATCTACCTGAACGAGATCGATCGAAAACGCGATAGAAACAAAGTGTTTTCAAATGCATAGAATACTCTTCATTGTATTAGCAGTATTTCTCGTAAGCCCGGCAATTGCACAAAGTTCAAAGCTGGCGAAATGGGAAGTAGAAGCGGATACGGCGATGAGTCTGCAGGATTATCCGAAAGCGATCAAGATATACACCAGGATCCTTAAGGCTTCTAAGCTTAAGCAACGAGGCGACTACGGCGTCCTTTATAAACGTGCTGTGTGCTATTACAGCTCCGGCGACTACAAGCAGGCACTGGTAGACCTTAACGACGTCGTTCCCCAGTTTCCACAGATGCCCCAGGCGAAGATGCTCCGGGCTCTCACGCACAAGGAACTGGGTAACGACGAAAAGAAGCTCGAAGACCTGAAACAGGCCTTGCTCGGAGACCCCGCCAATCCCACCATGCTTAAGTGGCGTGCCTCTGTATACCTCGAGGAGGAGGAATACGAGCTAGCGAAAACAGACCTGCAAACCGCGAAGCTGTTTACAGACGACGCCGAGACAGAGATGTACCTGGGCGTCGCCCAATATAATTCAGGCGCCGTCGACAGCGCATTCCAGAGTCTCGACAAGTCGATAGAGCTAGACGCAGCCTATATGCCCGCCTATCTTTATGCCGGGTCATTCTGCCTGGAACAGGACCGTTACGAGCAAGCCATCCAGTATCTCACTTTCGCCGGCCAGCTGGAGCCGAAGAATACCACCGTGTTTTTCTATAAAGGCATCGCCCTTGTCGAGCTCGACAAGACTGAGGAAGGCTGCCGGTACCTGAGGAAAGCGTTCTACGGTGGCCTGGACGACGCCTCGGCATACATGAAGGAGTCGTGTTTTGGGGTTGAGAATTAAACCTTTTCGCTGCCCGATGTGTCTAATGTTTGTGCGAAGCGCGAGTGCGACGTGCAACGAAGACCTCATCGCACCTCACACTCAGCACCTCGCACTATTTTTGCAGTCTGGTCGTTAAATTAAACATGAAGCGCTTAAGTCCACTTCTGACCATCATAGTCATACTCGCGGCTTGCGGAACTCAGCCGCAGCTTGCCGAGCTCGTGAACGACATGGTGGTACTGACGAACTTCGAAGAGACTCGCGACTACACTCAATACGCAACATACACCATGCCGCTGGATACCATCGGCCTTGTCTCCAATACTTCTGACAACGATGCGCTGGCAAACGATTATGCTAAGTTGATTACGTCACAGATCAAGAAGAACCTCGATCAGACCAACCATACTATGGTCGCTAAAGACGCCAACCCCGATATAGGCGTCAATGTGCTTGTCGTGAACGACCTCAGCGTGTTCCAGTCGGTCGTTTACCCGAGCTACTATTATCCAAGCAGTTACGGTTACTCAGGATACTACGGATATGGCTCAGGGTATGGTTACGGCTATGTGCAGAACAATTACTTCCAGCAGGCCGTGTTGGTGATCGAATTCGTGGATCTTAGAAATCCTTCGACAGATCAGCCGACCGTGTGGGTAGCCAACATCGGCGACCTCGTGAACTCATTCGATACAAGCCAGAAGACGAAAGAGGCGATCGACCAGGCGTTCAAACAATCACCGTTCCTTAATAGATAAAAAAGGATGAGAGGTCCTATCATTATTTTATTGTTTATGATCGTATCCGGTTCTGCATCGGCTCAACTCTATGACAAGATGTTTTTCGTTGGGTGGAATTTCAATACACCGCTTTCCAACAAAGGGTTTATCGGCAAGCCCAGCTCGAAAGGCGCCCGCATCGGATACCGTGAAATGATCCGGGAACAGTTTGCGTTTGGAGTAGACGTCACCTGGGCCACGTACGATGACTACGAACCACGTCAGACCTATTACAACAGCAACAGTACGATTACTACCGATTTTACCAATTACGCGAACAATTACGGCGTCCTACTGACTGGCGATTACTATTTTTTCAAAGAAAGGAAAGTCATGCCCTATGCGGGCTTCGGCGCCGGGCTGGCGTACAACAGTTATAAGATGTATTACAACGTCTATTCCGACGGCGACAATTCTTTCGGTTTTATGATGCGCCCACAGGCAGGGGTTTGGCTCAAGTTCAACGAACGGAAGAACTGGGCTTTTAATGCCGGGGTACACGTCGATTTCTCTACCGCCAAAAGCAGCGATCTGGGTTATAAGAACTTTTTGAACGCCGGATTTCAGTTAGGGCTCGTCTTTTTGGACTGGTAAGGCGGGCACCGTCATCCCGCCAAGGGAGCTTTAAGCAAAGATCCGCACGCAATTTGGCGGGGACCCTGAATCGCCACTCAACTCTCCCCAGCGGGGCTAAAATCATTTGCCTTACGAGTCAGGGGCCCCGCCAAAATAAACTTTCAGTGCACAATTGAATTTTGCATGGCGGGGGTAATTTTGCGCATGCCAGAGCAAATTCTCATCCTGGATTTCGGTTCTCAGTACACCCAACTCATCGCAAGAAGAGTTCGCGAGCTGAATGTTTATTGCGAAATCCACCCTTTCAACAAGATACCTGACATCACTCCCGACATTCGCGGGGTAATCCTGTCCGGAAGCCCATGCTCCGTCCGCGACGCCGGTTCTCCCGACGTCGATCTCGCGAAGTTTGGCAAAGTGCCGGTACTCGGAGTTTGTTACGGAGCCCAACTGATCGCCCACAAATCGGGGGGAACCGTCCTCCCTTCGCAAATGCGGGAATACGGCCGTGCAAAGCTCACGACCGTCGATCATACCAACCGCCTTTTGAAAGAAATATCCCTCGACTCGCAGGTGTGGATGTCGCACGCCGATACAATCGCTTCTGTTCCGGAAACTTTCGATATCATCGCTTCCACTTCTTCGGTGAAAGTCGGAGCATTTCATGTGAAGAACACCGAGATATTCGGCATCCAGTTTCATCCCGAGGTAACACATACCCTGGAGGGAAAGAACCTGCTAAGGAACTTCGTGATCCACATTTGTAATTGCAAACAGGACTGGACACCGGAGCAGTTCGTGGACTCGGTCGTGAATGATCTCAAGAATAAGCTGGGTAACGATAAGGTTGTCATGGCACTCTCGGGTGGTGTGGATTCGAGCGTGGCTGCGACGTTGATAGACCGGGCGATCGGCAAGAACCTCTATTGTATTTTCGTCGATAATGGCCTTCTTCGGAAAGGAGAATACGCCCAGGTACTGGATTCATACAAGGGCCTCGGCCTCAACGTCAAGGGTGTCGATGCGAAAGGAAAATTTTACTCGGCTCTGAATGGACTGAGCGAGCCCGAATCAAAACGCAAGGCCATCGGAAAAACCTTTATTGAGGTGTTCGATGAAGAGTCGCATAAGATAGAGAATGTAAAATGGTTAGGCCAGGGTACCATTTATCCCGATGTGATCGAGTCTATTTCCGTGAATGGGCCGTCACAGACCATCAAGTCCCATCATAATGTGGGTGGCCTGCCGGACAAAATGAAATTGAAAGTGGTCGAGCCGCTCAATACATTGTTCAAGGACGAGGTAAGGCTCGTAGGCAAGACGCTTGGTATCGACCCCAACATCCTGGGCAGGCATCCGTTCCCCGGGCCGGGGCTTGGTATCCGAATCCTGGGCGATATTACCGAGGAAAAGGTACGGATATTGCAGGAAGCGGATAGCTTGTACATCGGCGCCCTGAAAACTCATAACTTATACGATAAAGTATGGCAGGCCGGAGCGATCCTCCTGCCGGTGCAGTCCGTCGGTGTGATGGGCGATGAACGCACTTATGAGAAAGTTGTCGCCCTGAGAGCCGTTGTAAGCGTCGACGGGATGACGGCCGACTGGGCACATTTGCCGCATGAATTTTTGAGTGAAGTGTCTTCTGACATCATCAATAAAGTAAAAGGAGTGAATCGCGTTGTATACGATATTAGCTCCAAGCCCCCGGCAACCATCGAATGGGAGTAATGAGGATACCTGTCTTAATATTGTCTGTTGTTCTTGGTTTTATCACTGCCGGCGCGCAAGACCTGAAGCGTCAGTACAAACATGCCCGCCAGTTGTTCGACAGCCGGGATTACGGACTGGCGATGGAGGCGTTCAAGCCTTTGATCGTTTACGATAAAGACAATCCCAGTCCTGAATACAGCTCTTTCTACTACGCCGTTTCAGCTTACGAGCTCGGGTACAAAGCCGTTGCGAAGGACATGCTCCTCCAGGTCAGGAACGTCTATCCCAACTGGGACCAGATGGCGGAAGTGAATTATTGGCTCGCGAAACTCTATTTCGACCAGCGTGAATATTTTCAGGGGCTGCATGTGCTTCATGAATTGCACGCAGACCAGCTAACGGAAGACATCGCATTGATGAAGCGGCACTACCTCGCGCAGATCGAGGATATCGAGACGATACGGATGGCATCGGAGGAATATCCCACCGATGCGGAGATCGCCAGAGTGATGACCAGGATGCTTGGCCGCGAAGCTTTCAGGCCTTCGGCCCGCCGTGCCTTCGACTCGTTAATCGCACTTTATAATTTTTCCCTGGAAGAGTTCGACATCAACGAAGGACCCGTCAGTTTGAAGAAAGACAAATACGTGGTGTCTCTTCTTTTCCCGTTCATGGCAAATACGCTGATGCCTTCGCCCAACGCCCAACGTCCGAACCAATCGGTGATCGAGATGTACCAGGGCATGCGGATGGCCGTAGATACCCTTGCGACGATGGGTATCAACATCGAGCTCCGGTCTTACGATACGGAACGTGACCTGACGGCGCTCAAGAAGATTCTCGATGCGCCCGAAATGAAAAACTCCGACCTCATCGTCGGTCCGCTGTTTACGGACCAGACGGTAATGGTCCAGGAATTTTCGCTGCGCAACCAGATCAATATGATCAACCCGGTTTCAAACAGCGCCGATTATGTCAAAGACAGTCCCTATGCCATGCTGTTCCAGCCGAGCCACCAGACCATAGGCGAACGCGCTGCGGAAGTGTTGAACAGTGCTATCAACAATAAGAACATTATCGTTTATTTCGGCGATGCTCCCAAGGATTCGATCATGGCTTTTAGCTTCATGAGAAAAGCCCAGGAACTGGGCCTCAACATCGTGCTCGCGGAGGAACATCGCAGGGAAACCGCCGCGAAAATACTAACAACCCTTTCGACACCGACGGAATTCGATGAATTCAAAAATCCGACACAGTTTACGTTGAAGCTCGACAGCATCGGAGGGATCTATGTGGCATCCGATAACCCGTTGATCTATTCGAAGGTCAGCAGTAGTCTCACGGCGCGTGGCGATTCTATTGTGGTAATAGGCAGTGAGACATGGATATCACCCGACAACTCTTCGGTGAATTTCGAGAACTTGGAACGTATTCATGCCCTGTTTGCTTCGGGCAACTATGCGTCGTCCCGCAACCCGCTCTTTGCCGATTTCAAAAAGAAATTCATGGCGAGACATGGTGAACACCCGGGGCTGTATGCCCGTTTGGGTTATGAGTTCATGTCGTTTGTCGGTCATGCATTGCACGACTATGGAACGTATTTCCAGGCGGGTCTCGCGGAGAGGGGCTTCTACAAAGCGTGGATGTATGAAGGGTATGATTTCTCATCCCAACATGATAATCAGTACGTACCGTTTGTTTATTTCCGTGGGGGAGATCTGATGGTGTTTAATCCGCAGAAGTAGAATTAGGCGTTTTCTGAATATCGCTCGGGTATAATGGGTGGTTGATGTTCTCGTCAACCACCCATTATAATTTCAGACTCTCACCTCTTCACAAACTTATAGTACTTCGTAAACCCGTTCGCCCTGACTTGCGCCAGGAACAAACCGGAGCTTAGGTGTTCTACATTCTGAACGGCACGTGAGCTTTCGTCCAGCACATGCATTTGTCCCGACATTCTTCTGCCGGACATATCCACAATATTGATCTCTACCTCTTTGATTGATCCGCCGTCGAACTGTTTTTCACCTGAAAAATCAAACGTCACCAGCGAGCTGGCGGGGTTAGGAGACAGGACTGACGCAGCGCCTTCCTTATTCTCCATCAACGCAACGTCGTCATCTGCCGCAATCCGTGCAGGAGGATTGTTCGGAGGGATCGAACTTCCACAGGTGATCGCATCCAGGTCGAAGCCATTCGATTGGTCATTAAAAGCAAGGGCAGGTGTAAGCGCACACGTCGTCGGGTCAAGCACCCGTGCCCACTCGTAGGTACGGTCCACGACCTTTACATACCGGCACCAGGCCGCTTTACCTGCCAGGTCGAACTCCCAGTCCAGCTTGGAATGGCAGTCGCCAGTCGGGTTGGTTAGGCCCAGAGAGATCCAGTTTGAGTTGTCTGTTGACACGTATACCTCGGCGCGTTCGGGATTAGCCCCGTAATCCGGGTTGTTAGCCGACCACTCCCAAACCTTCAAATCGGTACCGGGGCCGTCATAAAGATTGGCGCTTAGCTTCAGTGTTATAAACCCATAGTACCCGAGCGCGACAGAGGACGTGTAGCCACCAGTATTTGAATCGCTGGCGTCGGGTGCACCCAGCGCTTTTACAGGGTAGCCCATCCAGGGTTCCACTGGCGTAAGGTCTCTTCGAAGGCCCTGATGGAAGAAAGTGACACCAGTCGCCTGCACACACGAAGGCGGAGTACACAAGTCGTCGTTTGCTCCCTGTATGATTTGCTTTAAAGTGTTAGTATGATCATACCATTTTATTCTGATGGTGTTTGGCCAGCCGGCATCATACATCGTCAGGATATTATTCCCATTCGTAGCTACAAAACTACCCGACCGATGACCGGCATATGTGTCATAGACATTTTCCCATTCTACCAGTACATCCATCGGATTTGGATTGTGTACCACCCACCGACGTTGAGAAATGGACGGTGCGCACTGGGGCGTAATCCAAAGCGACTGTGTTGGCAGGGCGTCGTTATGTATGGTAAATTGTATCTCTGTGACTGCACGGCATCCTCCGAGGCTTGTGTAACCGACACTAGAATCAAATATCCCGTATTGAGTAGGAGTCCCCGATATGACACCGGTTGTTGACGATATGGTTAAGCCTGGTGGTAAACCGGACGCGTTGAAACCTGAATATGGAGGCGGATTCCTGGGCGAGTTCGGAGTCGACGCTGAATAGGGCATTCCCTTCCTTGCACTCAAAGCTGCGAAGTAATTAGGAATAGGATTGCACATGACGGTAATGACTTCGTGGTACGTGCCGGTACACCCATAATAGTCGGTGACCTGCACATCGAACTCGTAGTAATTAGGAGTGGTGGGACGGTATTTATGAAGGCCTGTTTCCGGGTCTAAAGTGGCGCCGGCAGGCATGCCAATACCCTCAAATGTGTATGGGGGGTCTCCGCCATAGACGTAGTATTGAACCTTGATACTGTCACCGGGAAAATACTCGGAACCAGGATTGTGGCTGGACGCCACATCGATCTCTTCGCAGACATGGTTGACATATGTTCGGTGAAAGATGATTTTGTTGTAACAACCTAACTCCGAATTGTACGCCTCCAAACTAAATTCATACGTTCCCGGCGTATCGACCTGTCCGATGAAGGAAGCGAAGAAGCCCGAGTCGTGGAAAGTGAAGCCTGGGGGGCTACTGAGCGGCGTGACGGTACGGTCGGTTGTCGTCGCCAGATATAAAAACAGTTGGTCGGGAAAACCTACATACCCATTCTCTGTCGTATCAAACTGAGTGACAAAGAAAAAACCGGAACAATTCTGCTGTCCCGATACCCTGAACGTAACAAGCGCACATAGCGCCACAAAGATTAAAGCAACTTTTTTCATACGCGTTTTGAATTGTGTTTTGCAGTTACAATTTTTCGCGCATCAGCAAGGACAGAAAACCAAAAAGCCCACCCCCTACGATCTCTCGTATGTAAGGGATGGGCTTCTGCGTATGAAGATAGCAGAATGTTTTTCTTAAAACAAATTCTTACTCAACAGTGATGATTCTCTCGCCGTGAACCGGCGTCCCGTCGGCAGTAACACCTTCCACGACTATCCTGTACTGTGTTGGAACATCTGCCGCATAAAACGAGACTTCAGAACCTTTTCCCGGTCGGGTTTTCACATTGGAATTCCAGTAGATGGTCGAACGATAGTCCAGATAATGCGAATCGTCAGATTTCGAATAATCAGGAGACTCAAACGGCGCCTGCCGCGCGTATCCTGCAAGTTTTACTTCCAGTAGCCCCCTGGGGTTAAAGGGTTTTTCTTTGGTATCAGCCGTATCGCCCTTTCGTGTGAAAATTGCTAACACACCACCTGAGCCCCTCGACCCGTAGATGGATCCCATAGAATACTTGATAACGTCAATGTGATCAATGTCGGCGATCTGGATCTGCTGGATCCTTGCATCCAGGTCCTGGCCATCGCCCAACTCGTTAATTCCGACTCCATCGATCTGGACAAGCGGTTCCCCGGTATTCCATGCTAACCGAAGCGGATGGATACGTACGCCAGGCACCATTATTTGTATGGCTCCCAGCAGGTCGGTCACATTGCGGTCTCTCAGATAATCCCCGGAAAGCGAGTAATCGCCTTTTCCATGGATCGCGGCCATTGGGGGTGGGGGTTCAATCTTCCGGGCTGTGATCACCACTTCGTCAAGCACCTTTGCAGTATTAAAAATGCTGGGAGCCCGGACATTCTGCATTTTGAAGATATCGAACTGGAGTATTTCAAACATTTCGGGGATCTTCGGAGATACGATCCGAAGGTCTTTGTTCATCGCTACTTTCCCGAATTTATTTTCGAATGAAGTCGCACGGATATACAACTTAGTGGAGTCAAAGAACTGAAGGCTCCGGGAGAACTTTCCGTCGTCGCCGGTGATTAGCCCATAAGCGTTCTTACGGTCCGGGTCGAACACCGTGAGCACAGCTGGGATCGGTTTCTTCCGGAGTGACACTGTGCCGCTGAAATCTATCCCGTATTGTATATCATAAGGCAGGTGCGACCGGACCTGCTCCGTATCAAATGGCAACATGAATGCCGCGGTGATATTCGGTTCGTTTTTAGCAGGAATCGACTGCGTGATGTCTGTTACGGCTACCGACAGGTTGGCCGCCACCGGATCGCCCAATGAGTCTATGGCACTAAATGAGATCGCTATCTTTTCACGGAGGCTGTAATGGGTTTTTTCGGGATGAATAATGAGCAGGCCCGTAGTGTCTGTGTTGCAGCATGACGTCGCTGGCGGTAACCGGACCCCTTCATCCTTATTTAGTATCCTGATGCCGCGCGTAAAACCCGGCTCTTCGTTGAAGTTAAGCATCCACCGTGTATAAGCCCTCAACAGGTAGTTGCCCGGACGGAGCCCCTGTGCAAGCACAATTTCTCCGGAAAAGGTCCCGCTATCGATGGGTAACAGCTTTGTAACAATTTTCCTTCTTTGATTGATCTCAATCAGGTCGACATAAACAACGCCACTCAGCGTATCGCGGAGGATAGGCGTGGCATACTTCATATAGCCTTTCAGCCAGATCGTCTCACCCGCATAGAAGTATGACCTGTCGGTGTGAATGTAGGGTCGCTCCAAAAGCTCGGCAGTCTGTATACGGCTATCCACGACGGAGGTGGAATCGATATCCGGGTAAAAGTCATGAGGCAGGAACTTGCCAATCCGCTCGTCCGCGAGGTATCCGGATACCACAACTTGCTCGG
Source organism: Cyclobacteriaceae bacterium (assembly GCA_035318625.1). Lineage (GTDB taxonomy): Bacteria > Bacteroidota > Bacteroidia > Cytophagales > Cyclobacteriaceae > ELB16-189. The sequence continues at coordinate 446,271 of DATHEL010000002.1, read as the reverse complement.
GATCGAGCACGACCCCGGTTTCGGTGACTTTCAACGGCGCGCCTATTACTTGAAGCCAGCTCACCGGGTGCCTTATGTTTGCATATAGGTCCCTGGGCGCTTTCTTTTTCCGGTAGTGGACCTCGATCGGGTAAGGGATATTAATATTGTATTCCCCCGCGTTTCTACCGGGCATAATGGCGTTGGACGTAGAATAGGCTGACAATGAGGTCCCGAGATTTCGCTGGAAGACGTTCGACCTGATGTCAGACAGAGCACGGTACAATTCAAAACCATTCTCTTCGACCTGGTCGTCGACCATCGATTTGAACAGGTGAATGGCTGAACCGCGATACGCGGCATTACGATTGGTCACCCAGTGCTTTAATTTTGCCGAGTCCGGACTTTGCATCTCGGTGAACCCGGCCAATCCCTTGATCTCATAATCCCTGTCGTTAAACTTGAAAGTCTTCAGGGTGTAGGTGAGTGAATAACCCAGGAAGTCGTTGGTAATTTCCAGCGGATCGGACGCCGTCGCAGTAAAACCGTTTAGCCTCGACTTGAATGAGAGTACCCACGGGTTGAGTATTGTGCAATATTGATATTGTTCCTGCCCGAAAAATAGCTTCTTAAACCTTGCGAGCTGCTTATGCCAACGGTCATCGTTTGTAGCAGTCACAACGACTTCGTTCAGCTCGGTTGTAACGAGCTTTATGTTAAGCGTCACCTGAGCGCCTTGCATGATGACGACAGGTCTTGCGTGTGTTTTATAGCCAACGTGTGAAACAACCAGTTCATGCTGGCCGATGGGAACGCCTTTAAGCTCGAACCGGCCTTCAGCGTTGGAAAATGTTCCGATGGTCGTATTGTTGATGTAGACATTACAAAAAGGAACCGGCTCGTTCGTTTTTTGATCCCGCACAACACCGGCTATTTGTACGGCTACTTGCCTGAATGCAATAGTCTGAGCGGATGCGCAGAACCAGGAGCACAGTACGAGACAAAGGATAGAAACCTTTTTGAGCATTGCGTAATAAAAATACGGCATTGAACGCTTATTACCATGTAAGTTTTACCTTCATTCTACCTCCTCCAAACCGGTCATTTTGCCGATTTTGCTTACCTTGATACCTCATCTGGCCCCTTTAATAAATGAACAGGACCCATTTTTTAACCTTAGTAGTGCTGTTTTTTAGCGTAGCGCAGGCCATAGCGCAAACACCCGCACAAGACGACAAAAATGCCGTCACCTTTGAAGAGCTCTACGACGAACCGTATGCCGTAAACAAACTGTTTATCGGATTTCAGCCGCTCTACGCCGAGGTATCGGCTACCAATACCAACGCCGGGTTTGGATTGCTGGCCCACTATTATTATCGCGACAAGTTCGACATACAGGCGCAGGCACGAATGACCTATGGTTCTGCTTTCTACGATTTCGCCCGCCAAAATGCATTAGATAACAGTCACGTTGAAAACACTCCTCAGGCATTCCAATACTTCGAGCTCGGCGGCACTTATCACATTAAGGATTTCGAATCCGCGGGCAAAACAAAAATGACCTTGTACAAAAGCAGTTATAAGGGCAACAAATGGGCTTCCAGGGTTCCTCTTCAAACCGAAGTGCCCTCCAAAGTTCGCAGGATATATGGAGCGCGGCTCGGTACCCTCGTATGGAACACCACCACATACCTCAACGGCGCCCTTAAAAAACAGAATCTTACCAATGCCGATCTCGTCAACGAAAGCGGCGAAGGACTTCCCTTGACCTTTACCTCGAACAACCACGAACAGACGTTCAATGTCTTCAGCAATCTCCAGTCCGCTGCGATTTACATCGGCGGTTCGATGTCGCGTATCCGCAACGTAGCCGTAAGCTTCGATAACTACGAAGGTGGCCTCGACGATGGCATCCTTACGCTTTACGCCGACATCATTTATGCACCGATGCAGAAACTAGAGAATGTTAAATACAACAACGACCAGTTTTCAGTGAGTGCGCTCAAAATGAATCCGCTCGGCTTCCGCATTGGCCTCGACGGTAAATTCAACAGGTCGGTCAGCTGGGGTTACGGCGGTGAGATCGGTTATCGACCCAGCATTAAAGGGCGTTCATTCTTTACGATGTTCCGCATCTCTCTTCCGATGTTTGGAACCAACCTGGAAAATAAGGTCGAGTCTTTTGGAAAATGACGGTTTAAAAAAAACGTCGGGCGCAATTCTGATCCTGAACATCAAAGGATTAGTACAGGTACGCGAAACCACCAATAGCTTTGTAGCCGGCACCTCGCAGGCAGAGCTCCCGGTTTTACAAGACGCTTTTCTTTTGATACGCGACGGTCTCATCGCCGACTACGGTGCGATGAAAAATCTTCGGGATCCCGCGGTTCCTTCCATCGATGCGTCCGACAGCTATGTCTTTCCATGTTTCGTCGATTCCCATACGCACCTGGTGTATGCCGCCAGCCGTGAAAAAGAGTTCGTTCAGAAGATCAAAGGAGCAACGTATGAAGAGATCGCTGCAAAAGGTGGAGGCATCCTGAATTCCGCAAAGGTCCTTCAAAGTGTCAGCGAAGATCGCCTGCTGGAGCTCTCGTTGCCCCGGGCGTGGGAGATCATACGGTCGGGCACGGGCGCCGTGGAGATCAAAAGCGGCTACGGCCTCACGATCAAAGATGAGATCAAGATGCTGAAGGTGGCCAAAAGGATCGGCAAGGAAACCCCACTCAAGGTCAAGACGACCTTTCTCGGTGCACATGCCGTTCCGGCCGGAATAAAGAAGGATGATTATATCAACTCAGTGATCCATGAGATGATCCCCGCAGTTGCCGAACAGAAGCTCGCCGACTATATCGATGTGTTTTGTGAACAGGGATTTTTCTCGCAGGCCGAGACCGAGCGGATACTCGAAGCCGGTAAGAGCGCCGGTATGCGGCCAAAGGTTCATGCCAATCAGCTTCATCGATCGGGCGGCGTTCAGGCAGGCGTAAAGACCGGCGCCATCAGCGTAGATCATCTCGAAAACATAGGCGACGAAGAGATCAGCCTGCTCCTGAACACAAGCACGATGCCGACAGTCCTTCCCGGAGCCGCCTTTTTCCTCAACCTGCCTTTTCCGCCGGCAAGAAAAATGCTGACAGACGGACTTCCCGTAGCTATCGCCTCCGATTTCAACCCGGGCAGCTCGCCGTCGGGGAACATGCCGTTGATGATTTCACTGGCCTGCATCCGGATGAAGATGACGCCGGAGGAAGCATTCAACGCGGCAACGATCAATTCCGCCTACGCGATCGACCTTTTGCAAACACATGGAAGCATCACGCGCGGTAAAGTTGCCAACGTATTCATCACCAGGCCTATGCCCGCCATCGAATACATGCCGTATTCTTTCGGGTCGAGTCTTATCGACAAAGTGATATTGAACGGCAAGCAAGTCTACGGTTAAGTGTTCGGCTCGAAACGATAAAGGTGTTTTGTAAGCAGGTAGCCGCCTAGCGCTACATGAACCGCCGCCCCGGCGATCAACGGCACACCGAACAGGATCAACATCGTCCAACCCATTCCGACAAAGAATATCCAACGGGTAAACGCATCGAACGTCGCATCGCGAACATAAAGCGCTCCGTAACCGAATATCATCAGCGAGAAGCCGAATGCGATCACAAAGAAATAATGCTGTACCCCAAGTGCAACCGGCAGGTTGGTAGCAAGCATCGCAATCTCGGGGAAACATAAAACCCCCATCGTCACGACAAACGACCCGATCCTGGTCGATAACCTCAGCGGCAACGATCTCAGGAGCAACAGGTGTACGACTTCGAACCGGTGGTATTGATAAACCAACGCGAGGTTTGCGGAGAAAACTGCACAGGCTGCCATTGAATACAGCCGGGCATCGTAGGTATCGTACAGGTACAGTTGCGTTACGCCGTAGATGATGAGGCAGGTGACAATTTTGGTGGCATATATCAATCCCGGTTGTATCCTCACGACACCCTCGGTGAACATCCACGCCAGGGGTTTCGTCATCCGCCTGTCGAGCCATCTCACAGGCGAAGACACAATAGCTTCTTTTTCAGGATGAACGAGCGTGCTGTGAATACTCCAGGCTACGCCGATGATCAGTACAATCAATACCGGAACGATGATCATGATTATAATAAACTGCCCGGTCTTCAAAGCCATCCCGGTCAGGAACAGGCCATAAGTGATCGCTGGCATCAACTGACCGGCAGCCACTACCAGGCAGATATAGACTTTCAGAGGAAGAGGCAGGAGGGGAAGTGATGTAAGGAACGCGTTGCGATCGGTACGGATCTCGCCTTTATTATAAAGGATTACTTTTCTCGTGTATGCGATCCATACACCGACAGGGATCATTACAAGCCATACGGAGCTTACGAAATATCCGGCGAGCGCGATATGCTCCACACCGCTCATGAACCCGAAACAGAATCCCATCGCAACCAGGAAGAACATGGCGTTCACCCGGTAGAACTCGGCGGTTAGTGTTCGTGTGGTAACAGTGCCGTGAATGCTCATCCTGCTACGAGCGATTTGTTGACAATCCGGAATTCTTTCCGTATGCGAAGGTCGGGCATATCTAGTGACTGGTGCGACGACAGAAGTGTGATAACGTCCCCGGACTTGTCTGTTTCGGAGATCATGCCAAGCAGGATATCGCGCGTCCGGTCATCAAGTGTGATCAGAGGCTCGTCGAGGATGATAACTTTCGGCTTACCGAGGAACGCCAGGGCGATGGACAACTTCTTGAGCATCCCACTGGAATATGTTTCACATCGTTTGTCATAAAAAGAATCGATACCGAGTTTCGATATGATCTCCTGTTGCTGCGAAGTGCTTGCACCCCTGGCCGATCCAATGAAGTGAATGAGATCTTTCGAAGTAAGGAAGCCGGGGAACAATGGCTCTGCTTCGCTGAAGCTCACGCGTCGTCGAAACTCGAGGGGATGCTTACCGAGGTCGGTATTGTCGGAAAAAGTGATCGTTCCCTGGAAGGGGATCAGTCCTGCGATAGACTTGAATAGCGTCGACTTGCCCGATCCGTTCTCACCGCGAATCCAATAAATACCTGCATTGAGTTCAAGATCAGGGATAGTGATGATCAATTGATCGTTGTATCGTTTGGAGAAATCGTTGAAGCGCAGCATTGAAAGGTGAATAAAAAAAGCTTTTTCCCGTTCGTAAATTAATTAATTTGCCGAATGCAACTTGCGAATTCCATCAAGGCCATCGTGCGCGATGTGAAGGATTTTCCGAAACCCGGGATCGTCTTCAAAGACATTACGCCGGTGTTGGCGGAACCCGTGATTCGCAAGGAGATCATTCATGCTATCGTCAACAATTTCAGGAACTACAGGCTCGATGCGGTAGCTGGAATTGAAGCGCGCGGTTTTATACTTGGTTCGCTCATCGCGCAAGAACTCAATCTTCCTTTTATTCCCATCAGGAAATCGGGTAAGTTACCATACAAATCGTTGCGCGAAGAATACAATCTTGAATACGGAACTGCCGCCATAGAGATGCACGAAGACGCACTCGGCCCCGGTGACCGTGTGTTGATACATGACGACTTGCTGGCTACCGGAGGCACCGCCACTGCTGCCGGTCACCTGGTGAAAAAATCTGGCGCGTTAGTAGTGGGATTTTCGTTCCTGATCAACCTGACCTCTTTGCCGGGAGAGGCACGCCTCACGAATAGTTTCGACGTGAAACCATTTTCCGTCGTACATTATTAATGGATCGTATGGACGCGGTTAAAATACCAATGTTCCCCCTTTCGATCTTTCCCCTCCCGGGAGAGATGGTCCCTCTCCATATCTTCGAGCCTCGCTACCGCCAATTGCTGATGGACGCCGAGTCGCGCGACATCTCCTTCGGTATTTACCTGAATCACGTCGCCAACACTGAAAAATTCGGGTCGCTCGTGAAGCTTGAAAGTGTCATCAAACGCTATCCCTCCGGCGAGTCGGATATTATAGTGAAGTGCTCCGACATCTTTACGATGACCACCCTTTTCCGCACTTTCAGCGATAAGCTGTACCCCGGCGGCGAGGTCACCTGCTGGAATGTGGACATGGTGCGTAACGTCGACGATAAGCTGGTGGCCGAATTCACGGAATACTTGCAATTATTGAAGATCAGCCAGACTTTGCAGCCCGTTACATGTTTCGGCGTCGCCAATGAGCTCAATCTGAGCATCGAAGACCGCCTCAAGTTTGTTGTCCAGGATGAAGAAAAGAAGGAAAGCTTCCTATTATCGCGTATCCGCTACCAGGCAACCCTCCTTCGCGAAGCCAAGAAAGCGAAGGATGTCTTTCATTTGAATTAATTTACCATGTACGATTTACGATTTGATCGGTAGACCGAAATCGTACATCGTATATCTTAAATCGTACATATCGTGCATCACACTCTTAAAGCCAGGTCGTCCCAAACGGCCAACCTTCGAATAGGTTTCACCTTCTTAGGGTGATTTCGTTTTAATTTCTCTTTAAGCATTATTTCATTTTGCCATCGCCCCAATACGGCCTTATTGCATTAAGGTTTCATTAAATACATGATCGCATCATTTAAAGTTTATTAACATGATAGATGCAACTTTTGTAAACACCTTCACGTCCTATGTGCAAACGGTTTAGGTTATGAAAAAAATTCTCACACTCTCACTTGTACTCTTAAGTACAGTAATGTTCGCAAATGGAACGGATGATAAAAATCCTTCCGCCAGTGCATCCGGTTCTGCTGTCATCAAAAATGGTGAAAGCACATTCAGGGTGATCTACAAGTCTGAAAAGGAAAACGATGTTAAAGTCTCGATCCTTGACGACAGGAACCGGGTTGTTTATTCGGAAAAGGTCAGCAACACGGACGGTTTTTCCCGCCCTTACAACTTTGCAAGTCTCAATGAAGGTGATTACACCATCTCTATCGAAGACGGCACGAAGAAGACTCTCGAAAAAGTTTCTTATCGTTCACCCAGGAATGCCAAGATGCTTAATGTATTGAAAGTAACAGGCAACGAAGGCAAGTATTTGATCACAGCTGCCGGCAAAGGAGCCGAAGTTATCACGGTCAGCATCTACGACGGTACACACACGCTCATCCACAGAGGCTACGAAACAACCTCGGGCGATTTCGCAAAAGTTTACAATGTAAAATCAGTGAAAGGTCACCTCACCTTCGAGATCGCTAACGCGAATGGTGAAGTAAAGACAGTATCTTACTGATACTTGATCGCTGGCTTCACGCTATCGATTGAAAAGGCCCGGTATATTGCCGGGCTTTTTTATTTCCGCAACTTCGCAATCGTTATCGAAATTAAAATCAGCACACTTCACTACTTACGATAGGCGTTTTAACACTTTTTTAGCGCGCTTTCCCGCAAGTTTTTTCGCAAACGTTATTTCGATTTAAAAATCAAGTTTACTTACAACCGACCGCCTTCGCGTAACTGTGCCCGTACATTGGTACAGAATCAGACGTGAAAACAAAAACAAAACTGTAAGCAACATGAAAACAAAAACAATTCTCTTTATGGCGGCCGTACTGATCAGTTCAGTAGCGTTCGCAGACGAGCCCGGTACACCGAAACTGGTGGTGATGAGTCAGAATGAATCCGGTTTGTACAAGGTGATCTATGAAAGCCCTAAAGCAAGCAGGGTGAAGATGACGATCCTCAACAGCAACGGACAGACATTGTACACCGAGTCGATCAAAATTACCGACGGATTTATCCTCCCGCTGAACTTCAAGGGACTGACTCCGGGCGAATACTCGATCGAAGTTACCGACGGCAGCGGAACACAAGTGCAGAAAGTGAGTTATCTGACTACCCTGAAAGCGCAGCGCATACACGTAGCGAAGCTGAGCAGCGAGGCGAACAAATATCTCCTCTCGGTAGCCAGCGAAGGTGTAGTAAGCGTACGAATCCTCGATGGTGCTGCTAACATCGTCCACGAACAGGAATTCAATGTGGCCGGCGGTGTCGGCGTGGTCTACAACCTGAAAGGCGTTGTAGGTGCTCCGACCTTCGAAGTAACAGACTCTCAAGGAGCCGTTAAGACGATCCGATACTAATCCGAAATAAACTGAAGCTAACAGGTCCGGCGGATTCGTCGGACCTTTTTTATTTGAAACGAATACCCAATACCCAATCCCCATTACCCAATGACCAACTTCCATTCTCCTCCGGATGAATAGTAGGTTACATATTCCTCCTATACTGCCCACCCACCTCAAACAGCCCCTTCGTAATCTGCCCCAACGAACATGTCTTAGCCGCCTCCATCAACGCCTCAAAAATATTCCTATTCGCAATAGCCGTTTCCTGAACTACGGAAAGCTGCCCTTCTGCTTTTTCCTTTTGAAACGCATGAAGCTTTTTCAACATCGCTATCTGGTACTCTTTTTCGGTTGTCGTCGCCCGTATGACTTCCTGTGGAATAATGGTGGGAGATCCTTTCGAGCTTAGAAATGTATTCACCCCGATGATCGGGTATTCGCCCGTATGTTTTAAGGTTTCATAATAAAGACTCTCTTCCTGGATTTTACCGCGCTGATACATGGTCTCCATCGCTCCCAGGACTCCGCCGCGTTCCGTGATCCTGTCGAACTCTTTCAAAATGGCTTCTTCCACAAGGTCAGTCAGTTCTTCGATAATGAATGAACCCTGCAACGGGTTCTCGTTTTTCGAAAGGCCAAGCTCCCGGTTGATGATCAGCTGTATTGCCATCGCCCTCCGCACCGATTCTTCGGTAGGGGTTGTGATGGCTTCATCGTAGGCATTGGTGTGCAGCGAATTGCAGTTGTCGTAGATGGCATACAGGGCCTGTAAGGTGGTACGGATATCGTTAAAGTCGATCTCCTGGGCATGTAGCGAACGACCCGAGGTCTGGATGTGATACTTCATCATCTGGCTCCGGCTGTTGGCGCCATACTTATTCTTCATCGCCTTCGCCCAGATCTTCCTGGCAACACGGCCGATCACGGAATATTCCGGGTCGACGCCGTTGCTGAAGAAGAATGACAGGTTAGGAGCGAACTCGTTGATGTCCATTCCCCGGCTCAGGTAATATTCCACGTAAGTGAAACCGTTGGCCAGGGTGAATGCAAGCTGAGTGATGGGATTAGCACCGGCCTCGGCGATGTGATAACCGGAAATAGAGACCGAGTAAAAATTCCTGATGTCGTTGTCGATAAAATATTGCTGAACGTCGCCCATCAGGCGAAGAGCAAACTCTGTCGAGAAGATGCAGGTGTTCTGTGCCTGGTCTTCTTTTAAAATGTCGGCCTGCACCGTTCCACGCACCTGCGACAAGGTGGTTGCTTTGATCTGGTTGTAGACTTCGGCCGGGAGGACCTGGTCGCCGGTAACACCGAGTAGCATCAAACCCAATCCGTCGTGGCCCTTCGGCAGACTTCCCTGGTATGAAGGCCGCGTAGCATTCTTTGCTTTGTAGATCGCATCGATCTTCGTGCTGACGTCTTTCTCGAGTCCGTTCTTTTTGATGTAGACCTCACACTGCTGATCCACAGCTGCATTCATGAAGTAGGCCAGGATCAAAGGAGCCGGTCCGTTGATGGTCATCGACACACTGGTCTTCGGGTCCACGAGGTTGAAGCCGCTGTAGAGTTTTTTGGCATCGTCTAGGCAACAGATCGATACGCCTGCATTGCCGATCTTTCCATATATATCGGGGCGGTAATCCGGGTCGTGGCCGTAGAGGGTCACCGAGTCGAATGCAGTCGACAGCCGTTTGGCGGGCATGGCCAGGCTCACGTAGTGAAACCTGCGGTTCGTTCGCTCGGGCCCGCCTTCGCCGGCAAACATCCTGGTGGGGTCTTCTCCTTCGCGCTTGAAGGGATAGATGCCGGCAGCAAAAGGAAACTCGCCGGGAACATTCTCCTGCAGGCTCCAACGCAACAGGTCGCCCCAGGCCTGGTATCGTGGCAGAGCGACCTTCGGCACCATGGTATGTGACAGCGACTCGGTGTGCGTCTGGATGGCGATCTCCCGGTCGCGAACCATGAACCTGAACAACGGCTCTTTGTACTTCTTCACCTTTGAAGGCCAGCCTTCGATCATCTTCAGGTTCTTCGGATCGAGATTGAGCTTCAGCTTATCGAACTGTTGGGTGAGCACGTCGATGACTTTCTGGTCTCCGTTCGTTTCTTTCAGCGAACGTATCGTGGTTTCTATTGAATACAGCTGTTGCGCGATCACGGATTGTTCCGTCACCCATGCGTCGTACTTGCGGTTGTTTTCAGTGATCTCACTCAGGTAGCGAGTGCGTGCCGGTGGTATTACAAACACCTTTTCCGACATCTCATGTTCGCCGTGGAAAGACGATGGGAGGGAAGCCCCGGTTTTCTCAACGACCTTCACCATGACCTGGTGATAAAGCTGGTTTGTTCCGGGATCGTTGAACTGCGAAGCAATGGTGCCGAACACCGGCATGTCTTCGGGCTTGCGGTCCCACAGCTGGTGGTTTCTCTGGTATTGTTTCTTGACATCTCTCAAGGCATCGAGAGCGCCGCGTTTGTCGAACTTATTGAGTGCGATCACATCGGCGAAGTCCAGCATGTCGATCTTTTCGAGCTGGGTGGCGGCGCCGTACTCCGGTGTCATCACGTACAACGAAACATTGCTGTGGTCGAGTATCTCGGTATCGCTCTGGCCGATGCCGGAAGTCTCCAGGATGATGAGATCGAAGCCCGATGCCTTCAATATCGAGATCGCCTCTTTCACATACGCAGAAAGCGCAAGGTTGCTCTGGCGCGTGGCCAGCGAGCGCATGTACACCCTTGGATTATTGATGGCATTCATCCGTATCCGGTCTCCCAGCAGCGCGCCGCCGGTCTTCCGTTTCGAAGGGTCGACAGAAACAATCCCGACAGTCTTGTCTTTGAAATCCATCAGGAAGCGCCGAACAATCTCGTCGACCATCGATGACTTGCCTGCTCCGCCCGTGCCGGTTATGCCCAGTATCGGAGCTTTCGATTTTTCGGCAGTCTTTGCAACCGCAGCCAAAGTATCCTTATGGAGCTCGTTGTAGTTCTCAGCCGCAGAGATCAGCTCTGCGATCTTTAAATGATTGTTGACGGTCAGTTCACCGTCGCTCTGTAGCTTTTCACCGGTCGGATAGTCGCTTTTCTCCACCAGGTCGTTGATCATACCCTGCAGTCCCATCGCCCTTCCATCGTCGGGGGAGTAAATCCGGGTGATCCCGTATTCCATCAGCTCACGGATCTCTTCGGGGAGTATCACTCCACCACCTCCGCCGAATATTTTTATGTGAGTCGCACCGCGCTCCTTCAGCAGGTCGTACATGTATTTGAAGTACTCCATGTGACCGCCCTGGTAGCTGGTCATAGCGATGCTTTGTGCTCCTTCCTGTATCGCGGTGTTTACCACCTCCAGCACACTTCTGTCGTGTCCGAGGTGTATTACTTCACAACCGGTCGATTGGATGATACGCCTCATGATGTTGATGGCTGCGTCGTGACCATCAAAAAGGCTGGCGGCTGTAACTATTCTTACCTTATTTTTTGGCTGATAAGGAGGGGGCGGCTGATGTCCTGTGAGCGCCGATTTGTCGGGCGCACCGTTGCGATTTACATTTGCCGTTGCATCTTTCTCCTTTACGGTCCCCGAACTCATGAAGAGGTTGTTAAAGCTTCAAAATTAATGAAATTGCGCCATCTCTGCCTGTTCCTCCTGGCCCCGCTCGCCCTTTCGGCGCAGGAATACCGGCTCAAACAATTCCGGGTGGAAGATGGCCTTCCCAGCAACGTTATCAAAGCGATCACGCAGGATTCTACCGGTTTCTTCTGGATTGCCACCGACGAAGGCCTCGTCAAGTTCGACGGCATCAGCTTCACGGCGTACAAAGGCGCCATGCATAACCAGTATGCCAAAGGATTCCTCAACACCCGGTCGGGAAAACTCTACGTCTATGGCGACCTCGACCTGATCGAGATCGTCAATGAGATCGACACGGTGATATTCAAGCCCGTCCTTCGCGGCACACGCAATCCCACTGATTCCACCTTGTGGTTCCCGAAGGCCATGTACGAAGACAGGAACAACGACCTTTGGCTGGCGGAACCGCAATCGGTCGTCCGTCTCCGCAAAGGTGTTCTTACACGTTATAATTTCGGTATCGAAGACCGGTCGCCTCAATTCCTCCGGTCGTTCACGTTCTTCGAAGACCGGTTGGGATTTCTGTACGCCGTCTCTCACTCGGGCAACGTGTACATGTTTGATGCCGACGAATACACGTTTATTAAAGAGCCGATCAAGTTTCCTCCCTCCGTCAATGACATAAAGGCCACCGACAGTGTTCTTTGGATTGCATCCGCCTCAGGTATAGTCACCTGTGATCTCCCGGAGAGCGGTGGTTTCTCGAAACCCGTAAACGAATCACTACAGGCTAACGTATCCCATTTGCTGCCCATCGATTCTCAAAAGATGCTGATATGCACATTCGACCAGAAGCATTATTTTATTGACCCACGCAAAAGAACATTTGAGGCCCTGCCGTTTCGTGTCAACGGCGTAAACTCTTCATTTCTCAGCAGGGAAAACGACCTGTGGATGACATCGAATGAGGGCGTGATCCTTCTCCAAAAAAACAGCTTCTATACTGTTGCAACCCCGGAGATCACATTCGAGGAATCGATCACCGAGGACACTACAAATCATATCCTGTACCATTGCACCACGTCCACGCTTTACAGTGTCGATACTGATAAGGGACCTGAATTTCGCTCGCGGAAATTACTATCGATGCCAGATGGTTATTTTCAGTCGCTCGCCTTCGATCATCGAGGGTTGTGGGCAGCCAATGCTTTTTCGGTGTACCTGATCAACAACGATCAAGTTTCGCGCAGTTGGGACTTCGAATCGGAAGGACGGTTCATCCACGACATCGTTCTCGACGGATCCGGTAATCTCTGGCTAAGCCAGGCTGGAAATAATAATGTCATTTCGATCACGCCTGAGCTCACAGAAAAAAGATTCGCAATCCCATTGAAGCCAGAGGGGATTGTCAACTGTGTCAGGGAAGCACCCAAGGGCATATATGTAACTTCGAACGGGCTCGATGGATATCTTTTCTTTAAATCGAATTCAGATCCGGAGTTCAGGAACATCAGCGTTCCCGTCGATTTCGAAACCCACGGAGATTTCAATGTAACCGATCTTGCTGTCACCGATTCACTGGTGTGGCTCGCGACATCCGAAGGCCTGCTCCGCTTCAACGGGAAGACCCTTCAGCGCCTCGACCTCGGAGATATTTACAGCAACATCGCGGTAAAGACAATCAGCATTCTCGAGTCCAGATACCTGGTGTTCAACAACTCTTTCGGTTTGTTCCGGTACGATATCATTTCGTCGGATTACTGGCGGTACGACGAAAGCAACGGGCTGCCATCCAACACGATCACCTCGCGGGGTATTTATGTCGATCACCACGGCCGCGTGTGGGTGGGCACTTCGGTAGGCCTCGCCGTGTCGAACCGCGCACTGATGAACGACCTCGTTACCCCGAAACCCCATTTCACCAGCGCAAGGATCAACGGCGTCGAGAAAAGATTCACACAGGGTTTACAAATACCTTTCGGCTCGTACTTCACGCTGAACATGTCATGCATTTCCTTCCCCGCCGACAAGATTCAGATGCAGTTCCGTATTGCCTCGCTCGACAGCACATGGAGGACCATCACCGACAGTCAGCTGACCCTCAGCGACCTTCCCGCAGCCAACTACATCATCGAGACCCGCGCCAAGAAGAACGGAGGATATGTGTGGAGCGAATCGAGCTGGATGAGCTTCCAGGTACGCAAACCTTTCTGGCAACAGACATGGTTTACAGCATCGTTCCTTTTGTTGATCAGTTTCATCGCATGGAGCTCATTCGCGCTGGCGGCTTACATCAACCGCAAGCGACGTCAGCAGCTGGAGGCCCTGGTGAGCCAACGTACCATCGAGCTGAAACGCATCAACGACGAGCTCTCCATGCGCAATTCGGAGCTCGACCGTTTCGTGTACAGCACTTCGCACGACCTGAGCGCACCCCTGAAATCGATACGGGGATTGATCATGGTCGCCAAAATGGAAGAGCCCACCGAGTCCCAGCTGTCATACCTCCACATGATGGAGAAGAGTGTGAAGAAGCTCGAGGCATTCATCGCCGATGTGATCAATTATTCGAGAAATACCCGTGCACCGCTCCAGCTGTCACCCGTCAACTTCCGCCAGCTCATCCAGCACGCCCTCGACGATCACCAGTATGCTCCCAATTATGGTAAGATCACATTCAGTGTGGAGGACCACACGACCACGATATTGATGTCGGATGAGATGAGATTGAAGATCATTTTCAACAACCTGATCTCCAACGCCATCAAGTTTCATTTCACTGGCGATGGGAAACAGCCCTACGTGAAAATAACGGCTCGCGAAGAGATAGATAGTTTCATTTTTACAGTAGAGGATAACGGTACGGGTATCAATCCGCAGCTAAAAGACAAGATCTTCGACATGTTTTTCCGCGCAACCGATAGCGTTCAAGGTTCCGGACTTGGCCTCTATATCCTGAGAGAAACTGTGCATAAACTTGGCGGCGAAGTTGTGGTTGAAACAGCTTTAGGTCGAGGTACAACGTTTGCAATCAAGCTTCCCAAGTGACACCAAAAAAGCCTCAAATTTCAGTTACCTTTCTTGTAACCCGCAGTATTCAATTGCGTTCTAGTTAATGTAATTAAGATTTTTTTAAGCGTATGTTGAGTCAGTCCACCGCAGATTATTTTGAGCGGACCCCCTTCGGGAATTGAGTATTCTACTTCCCGTCGAGGAACCTCCCGGTAAGTAGGTAAAGGTTAAGACCACAGAATTTTAATTGGCAGTTAAGAATTTAGAACCACATGCGCATGCATGGTGTTTTGGAAATAGATATTTATGAATTGGAAGACAGTTTACATTGTGGGAAGGGAAAAGTTCAATGATGAAGTGAACAAACATCTGGAGCGTTCCGGAGTTGACTTTATGCCAGGTTACGACACCCAGCAGTCAGATCAGGATCATGAGCTTTATTGGGTACCCGAAGAAATGTCGATGCGCGAGCTCAAGGAGGCGATCGGGGCGAAGACAGTATTCAAATACAGGCTTCGTTTCTTCGACTCGCTCGAACAGTTTATCGAAACGATCAACAGCACAGAGTTCACTGAAGAGGAGAGGAAGAGAGTGGAACGGATGCGAATGATGGATTCAGCTGCGTAAGAAAAGCCCCGTAAGGGGCTTTTTTATTTCAGCTCCTTGAGCACATCTAGTGTTTTATCGATCTCAGCCGTCGTGTTGTATACAGCCATCCCTATTCTCGTGACACCACCTTTCTCATAGAGACCCAGTATTTCTATTGCCCGTTGCGCGTAAAAGTGTCCATCCCACGCAAAAATATTTTGCTTGGCGAGATGGCGACAGACTTCTGCCGGAGTCTTTCCGCTGAAAGTAAATGAAACGGTCGGAGCACGATGCTCCGATGAAAAATCCTGGCCAATAACCTTTACCCCGTTCATCTTTGTGAGGCCATCAAACAATCGTACGGCAAGGGTTCTTTCGTGAGCGCCGATCTCTTTGTAACCAAGTGATGAAATAAAGTCTACCGCCGCAGTGACACCTGCTATCGCAGCATGATTCAATGTGCCTGTTTCTATTTTCTCGGGAGCATACTGTAACGCTGTCCTCAACCGATCTGTCTTGATGCGGTCAAGCAATCCCGGCCTGCTGTAAAGCAATCCCACATGGGGGCCGTAGAACTTATATGCCGAACACAAAAGGAAATCGCATCCAAGCTCCTGTACATTGATCGCAAAATGAGGAGCGTACGCCACCGCGTCGAGCACCAGCCATGCACCGGCCTTGTATGCAAGCTCACGAGCAAGCTTCACATTGTTCACTGTACCGAGTGCGTTCGATGCCAGTCCCACGGCAACTACCCGTGTCCGTTCGTTCACTTTTTCCGCAAAGTCATCTTCGTCGAGTGCACCGTGGGGCAGCAGCTTGACTTCTCTTACAATTATTCCGAAGTCACGCAGCATCAACCAGGGTCCACGATTGCCTTCGTGGTCGAGTTGTGTGATCAGCACTTCGTCACCGGGCTGGAGGTTTCTGGCAATACCGCGCGCCAGGGCGAAGTTGAGTGTGGTCATGTTCTGCCCGATCGAGATCGTCTCCGGCCCTTCGGCGCCCAGCATCGCAGCTACAGACTTTCGCATTGTGGCTACAACTGCGTCCGTCTCGTTTGTGGTAAGAAACTCGCCGTGTGTGTTCGCGTTGCTGTTCTTATAATAATGACTGATGCCGTCGATCACCTGCTGAGGAACTTGTGTTCCCGCCGGGGCATCGAGGTAGGTCAGGGGAATGTTGTTGTGAACACGGGTCAATGATGGGAACTGCGAGCGTACCCGGGCCGAGTCGATCATAGGAAGGCGTTTGTTTTTAAAGAGGATGAAAGATAAGCTGTTCACTTCTGACCACAAAGCTGTTCATGGATAGAACAGTTTATAACCGGTTCAGCGCGTAAGTTTTTGATTTCGAGCGAGTTTCTATATTGGTCGGGGTTTTGTTAAACGGTGGGCATATGAAATCACTCATAGCAATCTTACTCTGGTGTATTCTCCTGGTCCTCTGTTGGCCCATTGCTCTCGTCCTGATTTTCCTGTTACCGATCCTGTGGCTGATTTTGTTGCCGTTCCGTCTTGCGGGGCTGGTTCTTCAGTTCATCGGAGCGGTGTTCATGTTTCCGTTCAGGGTATTTGTTAAGTAGCCAGTAGTGTAAGTAGCCAGTAGTAAGTAGTAAGTAGTAAGGAGGAGTGTGTACGAACTTTAAGGTCAGGCTCCTTACTACTTACTACTTACAACTTACTACTTGTCTACATCCCCAGATTCCTCTCCAGAAACTCATTCCTAAACTTTCCTTCCGGATCAAACCTTTTTACCAATTTCTTAAAATCACCTAGTCCTTTATACCGTTCCTGTAAGACCTTTGGTTCCACCGTAAACAGCTTCCCCCAATGAGGTCGTACGTTGAATTTCGACAGCGCCTTTTCGATCTCCGGCAGTACATTCTTCACTCCATCCCAATCTTTCTTCCACGTAAAATGAATTGCTATCGAGTCCTGGTTCCTGCATGGACTCATCAACAGGTCGTCGGCGGCGATGCTTCGCACTTCGGAGATCTGTATGAGTGGATTAACCTGCTTGCGCAACTCATACACGGCGGCGATCGCATCGTATGCGTTGACCCTCGGAACAAAGTATTCAGCTTGCAGCTCTTCACCGGCGCTGGGTGTGAAATCGAGCTTGAAGTGCGGCAGCCTTTCATGCCATGGTCCGGCAACGCCCATCTGCGGAGTGCAATTGATTGCTGAAATAGTTTCGATAGGGTGGAGGTCTTTCGAAGCCAGCTTAGCTCCGAAGAGATCGGCGGGTGCGTCGGCGGGATCTTCCGGGGTCACACGTTTCTTTACCCAAACCTGGTTGATAGTCTCGCTCGCCCAATCAAAGAACAGGCTGACGCTGTAGCCGCTGGAAAAGATCTCCTCGAAATGTTCTTTCAGTACCGTCATCGGCAGGTATTGATAGACATACTGCCTCACCTGGAACGAAGGCTGTATCGCCAACGTCACTTCGGTCACGATGCCCAGTGCTCCCAGGTGCACGATCGTCGACGCGAGATCGCCGCCTGCATCCACGATCTCCCCGGCAGCATTCATGATTTTCATTCCCCTTACAACAGACGAGAGGTTCCCGTTCTTGTCGCCCGAGCCATGCGTGGCGGTAGCTATCGTGCCGCCTATCGAAATATGAGGTAGCGAGGCGAGGTTGTGGAGTGCATAACCTTTTGCTTCGAGATATTTACCCAGTTCCCCGTAACGCATTCCCGCCTGCACGGTCACGGTCATGTTCTTCTCGTCCAGCGATATCACCTGGTTCATTTTGAGGAGCCGCACGAAATTAAAAGTACTGTTGTCTATCCCGTTAAAGGAATGATTGGTACCCTGGCCTTTGATTCGTTTGGTATTGACGATAAGTTCACGGAGCTCGTCGAGCGTAGAGGGCTCGAACAGATTATCGGAGAGATAGGTAATGTTGCCGGCCCAGTTATGGCGGCGTGGCTTCGATTCACATGATTCGAGGGGAGCGATAGCGGCAGTGGTCAGCAATGCCGAAGATAGCTTTAAAAAGGTGCGTTTTTTCATAGGAGCGTGGCCTGTCCCGATGTTTGCCGGGTTTGGTGCTCCTAATTTAAGACGCGCGGCTTTCGCCGCGCGTCTTACATCACTAAAAATCAGTGATTACCCTTTTATTATATCCGTCAGTAGTACTATTATATGGAAGGAAGATCACCAGTTCTTCGTCGTCGTATATCGCCTCGATGCCCTTCAGCTCAATCGTGAGCGGCAGCACATCCCGGTATATCACCTTAGGCATATTGATCAAATGCCCGTTGGATTCAACAGGGATTACATAATAAACAGACAGTTCGTTGTTATTTATTTCTGCTTTTAACGATTCTCTATCAACCCCCGGTACCCTTACACGGATCCGCCGGCCATCGGTTTTTTCGACTACGGAAAGAAATGGCTCGCTCACTCCTCCGTGCAGCGTATTCAGTATATCTACTGAAGTCAGCAGCTCTTTCAATTGTTGAGTCATAACTATTTTCCTTTTCATATCGATTATCAAGCGCTGTACCAATACGTCGATATAAGTCACTCACGCCAAAACGGCCGTCGTAAAGGGCATATTGGCCATAACATTCACCTTAGTAAGGGAACCATTTTGAAAAGCTGCATTAATGGCCATAATAATCGCCTTTCCAATGGGAAGTCAGCGAAACGAAACGGGTATTTAGGCCCACACAAAAAATTGCAGATTCGTATGGAATTCTGTATGCTCCTGCATCGTCCATTCCAAAAAGAGGGTACTTGTCGAGTAACCTACCCCGGCTTCGGTCGGGGAAACTCAAACCAATGCTCTTCAAGTCGCTCTGAATCGAGAGGGTGGTTACCTGCGGGGGTGAATGAGCAGGGCCGGACGACCGTAAGCGTCCGGCCGGCTCTGACCCGAAGCTCCCCGTGTAATCGCGAACATTATGTAACTTGTTACATAACATTTTCGCACATGAGACACGTCTTATTGATCCTCCTGGCCCTTGTCGCCTTCAATCCTTCCGATGCACAGACAGAAAGCAAAGCCGACCGCGACAAGCGCATGAGCTGGTGGCGCGACGCAGCATTCGGGATGTTTATTCACTGGGGCGCCTACTCCGTCCCCGCCGGCCAATACCACGGCCAGGAAGTAAAAGGACTTGGCGAATGGATTATGCAGGACGCAAAGATCCCCATCACGGAATACGAACAGTTCGCAAGGCAATTCAATCCGACGAAATTCGACGCTAAAGAATGGGCCCGTATCGCTAAAGACGCCGGCGTGAAATACATCGTCATCACCTCCAAACATCACGACGGTTTTGCCCTGTGGGACTCCAAGGTCTCCACTTACGACGTGGTCGACTTCTCACCATTTAAGAGAGATATCCTTAAAGAGCTTACGACTGCGTGCAAAGCGGCCGGCATCAAGATGTGCTTCTACCATTCCATTATGGACTGGCATCAGCCCGACGCCAAGGCTGCCAAATATCCTCACCAGGCTACCGAACGGCCCGACTGGGCAAAGTATCGCGAAGAATACCTCAAGCCCCAACTAAAGGAGCTCATTGTCAATTACGATCCGGAAGTATTGTGGTTCGACGGCGAATGGGTTGACGAATGGACGGAGCCACAAGGAAAAGAGCTTTACGCGTACCTGAAAAAATTGAAGCCTACACTTATTATAAACAACCGGATCGGAAAAGGCCGTAAGGGCATGAACGGAATGAACGCTTACGACGATGCCGCCGGTGACTTCGGAACGCCCGAGCAAGAGATACTCGAAGGCACATCGGATTATGACTGGGAATCGTGTATGACCATGAATGACACCTGGGGTTTCAAGACTAACGACCACAACTGGAAATCGTCGGAGACGCTCATCCACAACCTGGTAGACATCGCCGCAAAGGGAGGCAATTATCTGTTGAACATCGGGCCGAAATCGGACGGAACGATCCCAACAGAAAGCGTGGAACGTCTGGGTGAAATGGGCAAGTGGCTTAAAGTGAATGGCGAGGCGATCTACGGAACGTCACCCCGGAAAGAATATAAAGAGGGAAGCAACATCCGCTTTACAGTGAGCGCCGATGGCAAGACCACGTACGCCATTCTCACCAAGGTGGAGGGCAAGCAGGTGGTCCTCTCTACGGTAGCGAATAACAACCGGACAAAGGTGTCGATGCTTGGGTACGACGGCAACCTGAAGGTCCGGCAGGATGACGGGAAGATCACGATTGACCTTCCAGATAAGCTTCCTGGCAACTATGCGTGGACCATAAAGATCCAGAATTAGGTCTTCGACCGGTTAGATGATCGAAGCAGCCTGTCGTTCGGCCAGCTTCATCACCGTGTTTATATCCACGTGGGTGGTTTTTAAGGCATAAAGAAGCAACCTCACTTCCTTCACGTGGATCACCCCGTCGATCATGGCCATCTGGTACATTTTCACAAAGGCCCTAGTCTTAAGATCCTCGGTACAAGCGTTCAACGAATCGATCCCAAGCTGATACACCTCGCGCTCGTTTTTTCCCAGGATGGCACTTTTGATCTGGTCAAAGAGACCATCAGGGATGCTCTCAGATTCACGGATTTTTTGGACGTAGTCCAGCTCCTTTTCGCTGATTTCACCGTCAGAATTGATTAAAACGGTGGTCAGGGCTAAAAGGCCGGTGGAATAAGACACGAGGTTTTTCATAATGTTTGGGCGTTAGACCCGCGCTACTTCTCCAAATCACGAGCCACCCACATACCCCTGAGCCGGTACCCCGAATGCCTTGATTTCTATGGATTTCTAAAACTTCTCAATACGATAATTCCCACACCGGCAAACACCATCCCGACCGCTCCAAGCAGCAATGGCAGAAACCAATTGCTAAAAAATGAATCTTCTTCGGGGTCACCGGGTTTAGCCGGATCGATCAGCAAGGGTATTTGATTTCCTATGTCGTACGAAGGGGAAGAAGAACCGACGTTACTTTTCCAGGTATAGTCCCTTCCTTCGTAATGATACTGGACGATGGGCCAAAAGAGCGTGTACTCCCGTCGCTCTTCTTTGTTGTACTCTTTTGTTTCTGTGAAATCTTTCACGATGCCGGGAACGGGGACGGCCTTTTCCAGGAAGCTATAGCTTTTGTTACCGAACCACACGGCAAGGACGAGCAATAGGAGACCGATCGAGCTGAAGATGCCACCGAGGATCTTTGGAAGTTTTGCGGTGGACGAATTAAGGTCCTTGATAGATTCCTCCAGCTCAGCCTCCGTGTTGCCTTCGATTTGCTGTTCCAGCTTCTCCACCATAGTGATCGCCTGCTCGGCATCGAGACCGAATGTTTGCTGAGCATAACGGATCGCTTCGAGCTTCTCACCCGACTGGATTAGATCTTCGAGGTGGTCCTTTTGTTCTTCCGTAACTTCTGTGGTCATCGTCGGGTGGTTGAATCGATCATTTCCATTACAACAAGTGCATCCTCCAGGGAACAAGGGTTTTCTCCTTTGCCTCTGAAAAATTTTACGACAGCATCGATCATCGGTTGCTGTATGTTTTCCGGGTAATCCATTTCAAGTACGGATGAGCCGCCGGCGTTGACGACTTCTATGGTGGATTTCCGGAAGAATGAGAACCGGATAAAGCCTTCGCTTCCGGTGATCTCGCATACGTCTCGGGTGGCGGCCTCGCCGACGTTGAATGCCCAGTGGCCGTGAAGCACTACGTTTTTCGCAAACTCCGCCCCGATAGTTGCCAGGTCGGGAGCATCATATAGTTGTGTTTGATTGAGCGAATTGCCTCGTACCTGGACCGGCTTCCCGAACAGCCAGTACGCGATATCCAGTTGATGTGGCGAAAGGTCGTGGAATAATCCGCCACCGCTAATGTCGGGCTGTACCCGCCAGTTGTCGTGGGTTTGTGTAATGATCTTACTGACCTTGGGTTGTTGGGTCGCAAGGGTCATCAGTGTAACATGGCCGATGGCGCCCTGTGTAATCAACTCCTTCACTTTTTTGAATAATGGAAGTTGACGGCGATAGTGCGCTACGGTGACGTCGCCGTCCAGCTGATCTTTGGTCCCGATCATCTTACGGCACATGTCGGCGCTGGTTGTTACCGGCTTCTCGACGTAGACGGGTTTACCCGCTTTCAGCGCCTGTTCCATGTATGGTGCATGGGACGAAGGAGGAGTGGCGATATAGATTGCGTTTACTTCGGGGTCGTTGATGAGCTTGGTAGCATCGGAGTAATACTTTTGAACTCCATGCCGGAGCGCATAGTCCGCAGCCTTCGCTTCATCGCGGCGCATGACGGCCACCAGTTTAGAGTCGGGGACTTTGTTAAATGCGGGACCGCTTTTTACCTCGCAGACATCGCCGCAGCCGATAATTCCCCAGTTGACCGTTGATACAATTTTCTTCATTCAAATATGTTTATCGATTGTCTTCCGACAACCAGTGAAACTGCTTTTCGGTAAGTTGAAAGTGACGTTTACTGCGACGCAATCTAACGTAAAGTGAGTCGCTTTTGAATTTGGTCCACAGCTGTATCGTATTTTCGTCGGGCAAGTTATACTTCATGGTCATCATCGGCGGGGTGTCAGCGCGGGACTTCCAGATATTCAGCACCTGCTTCACCGTGTCGGGTTGATAGAAAAAATACCCACGACGGTAACGTTGCCGGAAAAGTGTATCAACGGTTTTGATACTCCCAAAACCATTTCCCTCAAAGACCATATCATTCCACCTGAGCGAATCACCAACAAGCGCAGGTACCGTGTCGCGGCCATTTAGTACAAACAGGTCGACATCATACATGCCACGCTTGATTGGCTTCAGCTCGGGTGCACTTGACAGTGACTTATAATAATCATATCTCTGGAGCAGAGGGACAATCGCAGCGAGGATAATGAATGCAAGTTTACCCGCAAAACGTCCGTAGCGTGCCCATTTCGTACGGAACTCCATGTTGAAAGAGGTATCGGGTTCCGTGACCCTGTTGAACACGAAGAAGCCCAGCAACCTTTTGAGCTCATACGATAATAAGTAGAGACAATACAGCAACAGGTGGATCGAGAAGAGCTTCACCGGTATATCGTAAGAAAGGTTCAGGACGACAACGTGCATGAAAACCCCCGTGGCCGTGATGAGTCCGAGTGTCACCGTCCGGCCATTGAGAAGCAACAATCCCGCGGTACACTCCATGATTCCCGAGAACACCTGGTAAGGGGTAGAGTACCCGACGAACATCCACGACAGACGCATGGGCAGAAAATCACCAAGAGAGGTAGCAAGGGCGCTGATATTGGGGAACGTCATCTGTAAGGCAAACACCTTGATGATGCCATACAATAAACAGAAGTATGCGATGTAGTACCTGACCGTTAGCCGGAGCCAATAGTCGAGCTCGCCGTAGTGGGTCCGCCTGCGATCGAGCAACGACCAGAGGATGCAGCCGATGAAGGCGGCCAGGAGGGTGAACAATAGCTGGGCCCAGGCAAAGGAAGTATCACCGCTGCCGGCAACAGGAACGAGGTAGTCGGTCACATGAAACAGGTGCGCGTTTGCCGTTCGGACTATCCAATCCCACACGACGTCGTAGGATTCCCCGACAAAACTAAATCCCGGAATCGCCTGCACAAAAGTCCACGGCGCGGTGTAAAGGAGCAGGTAAATGAATGCGAACCGGAAGCCGATCTTCCTCCAGGCCGGCCATTGCGGTCCTTCTATATTTGGGGTGGTGGTTTCCATTTAACAAAACCTGAGTTTCCAATTTAAGCACAACAACTATATTTGGCTTCGTAAACCTTCGAAATATGAATAAGTGCTCTTTGTTTGTGATCGCTTTTTGTTTGCTGATCTTCTCGTCAGGTGATGTCAGGGCCCAGAGTCCGAAGCCCAAAGCTTCCATCAATCATGTAGGCATCTTCGTGATGAGCTGTAAAACGAGCGCTGCATTCTATCACGATATCATCGGCCTGGATACTATCCCCGAGCCCTTCCACGACGGAAAGCATGCGTGGTTCAGCATCGGTCCGAAAATCGCCCTTCATGTCATCGAAGGCTCGTCGGCTAAAAAAGAATACTACAAGAATAGTCACGTCTGTTTCACTGTTGCATCGGTCGAAGCATTCACGGCGGTGTTGAAAAAGAACAATATCGGGTGGGAGGATCGCGACGGTGGGAAGAATATGATCACAACGCGGGTCGATAATGTGAAGCAGATATGGTTGAGAGATCCGGATGGGTATTGGATCGAGGTGAATGATGCGAAGGAGTAGTCAAGAGTAGTCAGTAGCCAGTAGTAAGAAGTAAGGGGGCGGATAATACAGGGGGCAGGCTGATCTTGCAGGCGCAGGGCGAAAATAATTTTATAGGGCGACTATGATTTTTAAGGGGCTCAGGTGACTATATGGTGTAGACTATAGTCTTCAATGTGTTAGGAAATCCTGATGATTCAGGCGGGGTTGTGGGGTAACGCCATGATCGGCATTTCATGAAGGTTAGTTTTGATGCTCACAAAAAACTCACCCCATGGAACGACAGGCGCTTCCCGACAGTGACGATGAGCTAAAGGCCCGTAATGAGATCCTGAAAACGAAACTGCAGCTAGAACACGGGATGCAGTCGTACGAATGCGATGGACTGAGCCCCGAACTCGAGAACCAATGGCTCAATTATATCTATCGTCACGAGCAAATGCACAGGACCTGCGGCCGGGTCACGATGTATGATTATATGGGCCGGCCGCCTTTCACTGCTATCGAAAACCTGGAGAGAGAACAGGTCACTGCCGAACTGGAACGCCTGCTGGCCGTCATGAGAATACATGGCGTCCAACTGGATTGCATTTGCGAGTATGATGACGCGGTCATCTACCGGTTTCTTACAAAGGAGTTGTTCGCCGAAGAAATGGACAACATCCACATGCCGGGGCTAGTGAACCATTTTACCTACGAGGATTTTCATATGAACAACCAGTACGAGATTGAACGGATAGGAGTGGACCTCATCAAGAGCATCTACAACCACGAATGGAGGCCCGAGTATGATTCAATCTGGGTCGGGTCGGCCGTGAAATGCAACGGCACCGAACACGACTTTCATGGGTTCAGCTCCGTCATCACCGGGTTTCAGCAAAGACATTCTTTTCTCGAGATCCGGGAGCTGAATATAAACGAGGTATCCGTCGATGAGGGCAATGGCCGAGGACAACTCACCGCTTCCCTGTCGTATATGTCCCAGCCGCAATCGGAACAGCAACGGGTGTTGAAAGGCGATTGTTCGATTTCTTACAAGAAAGACCCCGAATCGGGTCACTGGCATATTATCGATATCAGCATGCCGGGGATCGTTTAGCAACATTCCATACGGTAATACCCGTAAAAGTGATTCAGCGTAGGTAATACTCTATCTAAGGGACGATCTGCCGGTGCATCCCCGGCGTACAACTGCCTACAAACAATTTAGAATAAAAATGAAATCGCTTAGCGCAATTGCGGCAGTTGTAGTTTATGTCTCGCATCGTGCAGCCAGCCTGCCGAAGAGAAACAGGTACAACAACCGGTATCAAACAAAGATTTGATCGCAAAAGGAAAGTACATTGTCACGGTAAGTGGATGTCACGACTGCCATTCTCCGAAAGTATTCTCGCCTGAACGCGGAATGCAACTCGACACAACGAGGTTGCTATCGGGCCATCCAAAAGACGAGCAGCTTCCTCCCGTTCCAGGATCCGGCGCACAATCGGGTTGGACATTGTTCTCGCCGGGCCTCACTGCCGTGAAGACCCTGGGGAACATCATACGCCGCAAACCTTACGCCCGATCAAACCGGTATAGGTAACTGGACAATCGAACAGTTCGAAATAGCGATCCGCAAAGGCAAATACAACGGACTTGAAACGGGCCGGCCGTTGTTACCGCCAATGCCTTGGGAGATGTATAAGAATTATACAGATGCAGATCTGAAGGCAGTTTTTGCATACCTCAAGTCTCTCCGCCCTGTCAATAACCTGGTGCCTCAGCCAATACCTGATCAAACAGCCAATATCCAGCAGGTGAAGTTTATCCCAGTATAAATAATCGCTGTTTAGTTCGGGGGCGTGTCTCGCTAAAAAGCGGGATGCGCTTCTTTTTTTTTAGTTCTTTATATTTGCGCCCAAATAATTCACAATGCGGATTGGTCAGTTGGCACGTCGTTTAGGCATTACCCCGTCGGACATCCTGGGATTTCTTTCCGGCCAGAGCATAGAGACGGAGCTGGGCGCCAATTCACGGCTCTCGCAAGAAGCGACCGTTAGGGTCATTAACCGGTTCGCGCCGGAGAAGCTGTCCGAGATACTGACCACGCCGGCCGAGGAACCGGTCCCTGAAATACCCGTCGTAGAGCCTCCTGTGGACGAAAAACCTGCGGTTTTCGAAGAAACGCCACTGGAAGAAGTGCCGGCTGAAGAAACGTCTGCTGCTCCCCCCGAAGTCATCCGGGTAGCCAAAGTCGAGCTGCAGGGATTGAAAGTTATCGGGAAGATCGACCTCCCGCAGCCGAAGAAGAAAACCGATGTTCCTGCCGAAGGAGAGGAAACGTCGGCGAAGGAGGTACAATCAGAACCGCTGCCGGCCGCCCCCCCAAGACCGCCGCGGAAGGAATTTCAGAAACGAAACGACAGACGGGAGCAACGGGAGTGGAGAAACCCCATGGAGCAAAAACGCCTGCAGGAAGCCGAAGAGAGCGAAAGAAAGAAGACGGAACAGGCGGAACGTCACAAAGAAAAACGGACCAACCACTATTACAATAAAGTGAAATCGGTTCCCACGAAGGCAGCCCGCAAAATAGAGGAGCAAACGGTGGTGGAGGAATTAGATATGAAAGAACCACCCAAGACGATCCTGGGCAAATTCTTTCGCTGGCTCCGTGCGTAGTTCGAGCCCTCCTTACTTCTGGCTCCTTACTCCGCGCTCCTGTTAAATCAGATCCCAGCCTTTTCTCGGTTCCCTATAAAGGAAACCATTCGCCTCTTTGTCATCCTTAAACATCTCTTTCTTCGCATTCCATTCGAGCTTGCGGTTCAATCTCCACGAAGTCAATGCCAGGTGCATGGGCAGCGTCATCTCGCGTGCATAGGCGAGGTTTGACTCGGGCATTTTCCGTGACTTGACGGCGTCGATGAAATTCTGCTGATGACCGGGCGAACGTTCGATGGTCTTCGGTACACTGGGGAGGTCGTCCATCACTTGTCCACCGATGGTGATCTGCGTGGTATTGTAATCGACCAGGGCAGTTCCTTTGTCCCCTTCGAAGTAAGCACCGATGTGCTTGCCGGCAGCGCCGGGAACGTCGGGTATCTGACTTGTCCAGTATAATTTCAGGTTGTCGAACTCCATGTCGGCATCGAGCCACTTGGGTGCGGTGGCGACCCCGTCGGTTTTCTCGCCGCGGGCAACGACGCTCTTCAGACCGGTGGGATTTACTGCCCACCAGACCACGTCGGAGATGTGACACCAGAAGTCGGCAAACACGCCGCCGGAGTAATCGAGAAAATAGCGGTACGAGAAGTGACATCTTTCAGGGAAGTACTCTGCATACGGTGCGGGACCGAGCCACATATCCCAGTTGAGGGTCTTCGGCGGAGTTTGCACTGTGGGATGTCCGAGCCCTGGTGAGAATCCGGTCTTCCACACACGTACGGTGTGAACTTTACCGATCGCCCCGGAGCGGATGATCTCTACCGCGCGGTGATAGTTATTGCCGGCGTGGATTTGGGTGCCGAGCTGAAATACGCGGTCGTAACGTTTTTGATTTTTCAGCATGATCTGGCCCTCCTGCACAGAATACGAAAGGGGCTTTTCGCCATACACATCTTTGCCTGCCTGGAAGGCCAGTGTGGCGATCGTCGCATGCCAATGATCGGGCGTTGCTACGCTGATCGCATCGATGTCTTTTCGTTCGAGTACCTTGCGGAAGTCGCCGTATAGTTGTGCTTTGGAGTCGGGGTGGATCTCCTGGAGTTTCTTGAATGTGCCGTTTAGGTGTTCTTCATCCAGATCGCAAAGTGCAACGATGTCAACCTGGGGCAGGCGGGCGAACCAATTCATGTGTTCGTTGCCCATGCCTCCGAGGCCGATGTGTGCCACCCGTACTTTATCGCTGGGTGCGCCTTTGAGGAACGAAGGAAGAATGGTGAATCCAAAAGCAGCAACACTGCTGGCCTTGATGAATTCGCGGCGATTGATTTTATTGGTCATGCGTCCAATCTAGGAGATAATATTTGAATGAGAAAGCCCGATTATATAACGCTGTTGCCCGAAATTGACTTTACGACAGCCAGAAGCAGCGGTCCGGGAGGTCAAAATGTGAACAAGGTAAACAGCAAGGTGATACTGAAGCTCGATGTTTTGAATTCGAGAATACTGTCTGAAGAGCAAAAGGCTGTTTTACAGAGAAAGCTAAGTCTGACGAACGATGGTGTGCTTATCATTCAATCTCAGCAAGACCGGTCGCAACACGCCAACAAGGAACTCGCCCTTCAAAAGTTAGACGAGTTGTTTACCAAGGCATTCACGGAAAAGAAAAAGAGAAGGGCTACGAAGGCGAGTAAGGCTTCGAAAGAGAGGAGGCTATCGGAGAAGAAGAGAAGGGGGGAGAAGAAAGAGTGGAGGAGGGGGCAGTAGTAAGTAGCCAGTAGTAAGTAGCCAGTAGTAAGTAGCAAGGACCTTCCCTTATAAAATGCGCACGTTGCGTCAGGCTCTTTACTACTTACTACTGGCTACTTACTACTGGCTACTGGCTACTTGACTACTCTTTGAACCGGAGCTTGAAGAACAGTAGGGTCGACGCCAGCATCAGTGTCACCAAATTCGCTGCTATCACCGGAACATCATTCACCAGGATCCCATAGACCAACCACAGCAATACCCCCACGCAAAAAAACGAGAACATTCCCAGCGACAGATCTTTTGCGGAGCCGCTCTTCCACGTTTTGATCACCTGCGGCAGAAACGCAACTGTTGTGAGAGATCCTGCAGCCAATCCTAAAACCTGTACTGAATTCATAATTGTTAAAAAGTTCTTACAGCAAATTTAACGATAACCCGGCGTGTGGGATTCGTGGACGTAAGATTATCGGTATTCTATGATTTTAAACCGTTTGCACTAAAATTCACCGGGATTATCTGGGCGGATGCGTATATTCACTACTCAGAAAAATCCATCGCTTATGGCAAAATACAGTCTCACCGTAAACGGCAAATCACACTCAGTCGACGTGCTGCCCGATACCCCGCTTTTGTGGGTCCTGCGTGACGAGCTTAGCCTCGTTGGAACGAAATACGGATGCGGTATTGCCCAGTGTGGCGCTTGTACCGTGCACCTCAACGACACACCGGTCCGGTCGTGCTCCCTACCGGTGTCATCTATCGGTTCGAAGAAAGTTGTGACCATCGAGGGACTGAGCGAGAACGGAGACCATCCCGTGCAGCTTGCATGGGACGAAGCCGATGTTCCCCAGTGCGGCTACTGCCAGGCCGGCCAGATCATGACGGCTACGGCTCTTCTGAAAAGGAATTCAAATCCAAGCGACAAGGATATCGACACCGCTATGGCGGGACACATCTGCCGCTGTGGTACATACAAAAGGATCAGGCAGGCTATTCACATCGCAGCAAAAAAGAAGTAAATCATGACTGCATCAAAAGTTTCACGTAGGTCATTTCTGAAAGTGACCGCGCTGGCGGGAGGCGGACTAATGATCGGCTTCCACGCGCTGTCGAAAGAAACAGCCGCCGTCGCACTGGCCGATGAGGTCTTCATTCCCAATGCATTCATCAAGATAGACGGAGCCGGGATCGTTACGCTCATGGCGCCGAACCCCGAAGTTGGCCAGGGGATCAAGACCGCATTGCCAATGCTTGTTGCCGAAGAGCTCGAGATCGACTGGTCGAAGGTGGTGATCGAACAGGCGCCACTCAACACCAAAGATTACACAAGACAGGTTGCCGGCGGAAGCGGGTCAATCCGCAGCAGCTGGGACTCATTCCGGAAAGCGGGGGCTACAGCAAGACACATGCTCATCGATGCTGCCGCACAAACATGGAGTGTTCCCTTCGAAGAGTGTTATGCCGAGAAAGGCTTTGTGATCCATAAACCCAGCGGAAAAAAACTCGGTTATGGCGAGCTGGCTTCGAAGGCAGCATCTATTACTGCACCCGCCGACGTCAAGCTGAAAGAATCGAAAGACTACAAGCTCATAGGTACCCGCGTACGTAATATCGACACGAAGAGTATCATCACCGGCAAGCCGTTGTACGGTATCGATACGAAGATCGACGGCATGTTGTATGCCATGGTAGCCCGGCCGCCGGCATTCGGTAAGAAGCTTAAGAGTGTCGACGACACTGCCGCCCGTGCAATTCCAGGCGTTAAGAATGTCGTTAGCTGGGAAAACAAAGTTGCCGTACTAGCAACATCCACCTGGCTTGCGAAGAAGGGCCGCGATGCCCTCAAGCTCGAATGGGAAGACGATGGGAAGCTCGACACCACGGAAGACATGACGGAGTCGTTCAAACAGCTCGTCCAGAAAAAACATGAGCAACCCAAAAGAAAAGACGGCGACGTCGAAGCCGCGTTGGCTTCCGCATCGAAAGTAATAGAGCGTGTTTTCGAAGCTCCCTTCCTTTCGCACGCACCGATGGAGCCCATGAACTTCTTCGCTCACGTGAAAGATGACGGCACCGTGTGGATGACCGGACCGACACAAACTCCGGCCAGAACACGCGCCGAGGTGGCGAAAGCATTGAACATTCCTGAAGACAAAATATTTGTAGGCATGACCCGGCAGGGCGGTGGCTTCGGCCGGCGCCTTCAGGCCGACTACTCGGTCGAGGCAGCCATGGTATCGTCGCTCGCCAAGGCGCCGGTGCAAGTAATCTGGACACGCGAAGACGATCAGCAAGGCGGATATTACCGCCCCATGGGAATGTATCGTTACCGTGCTGCGATAGACTCAAACAACGAGTTCTCGGCGTGGTACCTGATCGCCGTGGGCGTGAACCAGGGAAATGCCTCGAGAGAAAATGCTTTTCCTGCCGGCGCGGTACCTAACTTCCAGGTCGACAGTCACAACTATGAGTCGAAGATCACGACCGGTCCATGGCGTGCACCCAATCACAACTTCATCGCATTCACAGAAGAGAGTTTTATCGACGAGATCGCACATACGTTGAAGAAAGACCCGGTGGCGTTCCGCCTGGAAATGCTCGATCGCGCGAAAGCAAACGCCTTTGGCAAGCTCGACGCAGATGCCGATCGTTACAAGGCCGTTATAAAGATGGCTGCCGAAATGGGCAAGTGGGGAACACAGGGAGTGAAGGGAGTGTACAAGGGCTTCGGCGCTCACTTCTCTTTCGGAACATACGTAGCACAGGTCGCCGACATTTCTATTGTCGATGGCAAGGTGAAAGTCCTTAAGGTTTACTGTGCCGTCGATTGCGGAAGAGTGATCAACTATGCCGGTGCAGAGAACCAGATCGAAGGTGGTATAATAGATGGTCTTGGTCACGCCCTCTTTGGCGAGCTCACGTTCGACAAGGGCATGGCGAAGCAAAAGAACTTCAACACCTATAAGCTGATCCGTATGGCCGACGCGCCGGAGATCGAAGTTCAATTCGTGAAGAACGAGATCAATCCCCAGGGACTTGGCGAGCCATGTCTGCCGCCGATTGGCGCTGCCGTTGCCAACGCGGTCTTCGCAGCTACCGGACAGCGGTTGAGCAAATTGCCAATAGCCCTGCAGCCGTTGACAGTCGGACCGAAGATGTAGTTAAAGTCGCAGTGCCTGATGCACCGGTACTCACTCCGCCGAAGCGGCTACGTGCCGGCGAGGCAAGCCGGAGGATGACTGCTTTATTTGAAGTGATACAAGAAAATAATCGTGGCTATGAACGCCGGCTTCGCATTTCCCTTTATCTCCAGGGAAGCGCTCAATGAAGCTTTCGCGATGCCTCTCAGGTTTACGATCGACTTCAGGCTCACGCGCATGCGTACCTCACTATCGACAACGACGGGCTGATTGAATTTCAATGACTCGATGCCATAGTTTACAAGCATCTTGATATTATTCACCTGGGCGATCTGGTCCCACAGGTATGGGATAACCGAGAGTGTGAGAAATCCGTGGGCGATGGTCTTACCGAAGGGGCTTTCTTTAGCTGCCCGTACCGGATCGGTGTGGATCCACTGGTGGTCGAGCGTTGCTTCCGAGAACTGATTGATCTGCTGCTGAGTTACTCTAAGATAATCCGAAACCCCCAACTCCTTTCCAACATGCTTTTCGAATTCTTCGTAGCTGTTGATGACCACTTTTCCCATGTGATGACTGATGGTATAGGTATAGATTAGGAAATAACCTGCCGGTGGTGTATTTATTCACCGGCAGGTAAGTTAGCATAAGTTCCTGGAAAGTTCCGGGAAAGTTCCGGACGTCAGTATCCCCATTTCTTCATGATGGCCAGGTCCTCCTTGACGGTGTCGAGGGGGGTCTTGCCCTGGTAAGATTCCTGTTCTATAATGAAATGAATGGTGCCGGTCTTTCTTCCCATGTCGATAACGTCTTTCACGGGAACAATGCCGGTGCCGAGGATTGTACTCTCGAATTTTTCTTTGCCGCCTTCCGTCGACTTGATCTCATCCTTCACATGCATGGAAGAGAACCGGTTTGGCCACGCCTTCATCACTTCCATGGCGTTGGCTCCTCCATTGTAAAGGTTACCGATATCGAGCTGCTGGACAACGAGGTTGGGATCCGTATTCTTGAGAATGATCTCGTACACGCTTACGCCGTCGAGCTTCTCAGCGAATTCGAAATCGTGGTTGTGATATCCGAACTTCATTCCTGATTTCTTGCACAGCTCGCCGCTCTTGTTGAAGATATCCATGAGCGTCTTCAGTGCATCTGACGACTTGCGGTAGTCACCGTGCATAGAGGGACTGATCACGAACTGCTGACCGAGGACCGCTGCATCTTCCACGGTATATTTCCAGGCGTCGGTAAAATCTTTCTTTGTTTCATCCCAGTGTTGCTTACCCATTACGGTGTGACCGCTGGGCATCTTAAGACCGAGATCGTCCAATACTTTCCGGAATTCCTTCGGAGCCCAGCCATAGAACTTGCGCTCATTATAGCTGGCGTGCTCTACATTTTTATATCCAATCGCCGACAACGCCTTCAGCGTTGCCATGGGATCTTTTTTCATTTCGTCGCGAACGGAATAGAGTTGAACGCCGACGAGCTCACCTTTGGCCATGCCAAATACCGAACGCGACAACATTGAAAGCGTGGCAACGCTTAGGGTACTTTTCTTCAGGAATTCTCTACGTGAAGTTTTCATGTTAATGTGTTTCTTGAATTTTGAGGGAATAACAACCTTTTATTTTGATTGCGTGTTAATTTACACCTTATCGATGAAGGATAAAACGCTTGTTTTTTCACCGGTAGTAATCAAAAAAGTACGTTTTTATGGCCAAACAGACTCCCAAACAGAAAGTTTCTCTCGCTAAAGTATTTAGAACCATTGTGTTACCCCGGTGGCGGGTCGTGACCCTGGGATTGGTCCTCATCATTATCAGCCGCCTGATGAGCCTGGTTGTACCGGCATCCAGTAAGTTCCTGATCGACAATGTCATTGCCAAAAGTGACCTGGAAATGCTCAAAATACTCATTGCCGCCGTGGTCGGCTCGATTATCATCGGCTCGGCAACCTCATACTGGCTCACCCAATTGCTCAGTGTCGAGGGGCAGCAGGTGATATCCCAACTGAGAGCACAGGTACAGCGGCACGTGTTACGGTTGCCCATCCGTTTTTTTGACAACTCGAAGTCCGGCGCGTTGGTCAGTCGCATCATGGCCGACGTCGAGGGTGTCCGAAACCTCGTGGGGACCGGCCTGGTCCAATTGGTCGGGGGTATTTTGACCGCCGTGGTTTCCCTCGTCATCCTGATTTACATCAGCCCGTTGCTCTTGCTTTGCGCGCTGGTGCCCATCATCATTTTCGGAATTGTGTCGCTTAAAGCATTTTCTTCCATCCGCCCCATATTCCGTGAACGTGGCGCTATAAACGCCGACGTTATCGGAAGGCTCACTGAAACACTCAATGGTATCAGGGTCATTAAAGGTTTTAACGCCGAGCAGCAGGAGACCAAAGTATTCGAGGCAGGAGTCGAAAAATTATTCCTGAATGTAAAGAAGAGCCTCACCACCACCAGTCTTGTCACCAGTGCAGGCGCTCTCTTGCTCGGGATTGCGAGCGCGTCGATTATGGGTGTGGGCGCCTACCAGGTGGTTCGCGGAAATATGCAGATCGGCGACTTGATCTCGTTTACCCTTTTCCTGGGATTCATGATCGTACCGATTGTGCAAATGAGCAACATCGGCAGCCAGCTCACAGAAGCCTTTGCCGGTCTTGATCGCACCGAAGAGCTCATGAACATGGAGATTGAAGATAATGTCGAGATCAGAACACAACAGGCAGGCCTTATTCATGGCGATATAGAATTCAATGACGTCTCTTTCGCTTACGAGGAAGGAAGAGACGTACTTATGAATATCAATTTCACTGCGAAGTCGGGAAGCGTCACGGCGCTGGTTGGAACATCCGGTTCCGGCAAGACCACCATCGCAGGTCTCGTCGCTACTTTCATGAATCCTGCCAGTGGTCTGATCACGGTCGACGGGAAGGATCTGTCGAAGATCACCCTGCAAAGTTACCGCAGTCAGCTTGGAGTCGTTCTACAGGATGATTTTCTGTTCGAAGGGACGATCCGTGAGAACATCTTGTTTCCCCGGCCGGCCGCCACAGAGCAACAACTGAACGAAGCAGTCAAATCAGCACACGTCGATGAATTCACATTGCGTTTCGAGAAGGGCCTCGACACCGTGATCGGCGAACGGGGTGTAAAACTTTCGGGAGGACAACGTCAGCGGATCGCCATCGCGCGGGCAATTCTCGCTGACCCCCGGATACTCATCCTCGATGAAGCAACGTCAAATCTCGATACCGAAAGCGAATCGTTCATACAGGAAAGCCTGAAGCGCCTGATGACCAACCGGACCACGTTTGTGATCGCACACCGGCTGAGCACTATCCGCCAGGCCGACCAGATCCTTGTCATCGAACACGGTAATATCGTCGAACGCGGGCGCCACGATGAGCTGATCGACCTGAAAAGAAGGTACTTCGAACTTTATACCTACCAGGCGCGGATCTGACATTGCACATGTAGACGAAAGAGACGAAATTTAAATTATGAATGTTATGAAACGCTGGATCTGTTTATTGTCATTGGTGGTGCTGATGGGATCGTGTGGTAAGGACGATCCGGGATTTACGTCGGCAGCAGGAACATGGACTTACACGACGCCGGATGGAAAGATCGGCGTTGACTTCGAGCTCAAACAAGATGGAACTACCTGGACGGTGATCAACCAGGTGATCCGTGTCGAAGGAACAACTTACAAGGCAGAGGTGATGGCCAGTGGGATCAACCCGCCCGCTATCGGCTCGATACGCATCAATGCCAATGACGCCAAGGCGGTGTATGCTTTTTTCTTGCTGCTTTCGGGAGCGACGGTGAGTGGGGACTTTAAAGAAATAAAGGTGCCAGATGCGACATACACCTGGCCCCATGATAAAGCCAACCAACTGACAGACGTTGTAGTTTCGAGGAAGTAATCGCGCTTCGCGCAGGTTTTCCGCTTCGCGGAGCGCTTAACTCGAAGAGCAAAGCCCTAAGACGCAGTCATCGCGGGCGAAGACCCGATCCCGTAGCTATGAAGCGCTCCTGTACACAGGCTAGACACTACCTAATAATATCATTCATACGCTCAAGGCGGGAAGCATATTCAACGGCCTCTTGGGAAACAACTTTGCAAACCAACCCGACTTAGGGGGGTCGCTCGCAAGCTTGTCGAGCGTGGTGCGAAGGTTGACAAACTCAGCGGAGTTCTTTTCAATCACGTCGTATGCACCCATCTTTTTCGCTTCGTTTATAAGCTTTCTTTCAGTCCTGGTGACCATGTATACAATGGGCACACCCGACATTTTTTTGTAAACTTTTTTGAGGAACTGGATACTTGATTTCTCGCCATTCACCATTTTCTCATCAAGGATGATCAGAAAAGGTTTGTCACTCACCGCGTCAAATTCTTCCGCAGAGGAGAACGAACGAACGCCAAAACCCATTGCCGTGAAGTTGTGGTTCATTTGGTTCTGCCTGTCGGAGTTAACATCGAGAATGAAGATCGTTTTCATAAAAATGTGGAGTACTTTGTTTTTTAAGCCTTAATTGCAAAGCTGGTGCCTGTGGAGATTTTGCCCCAAAACACAGGTTTTTAGCTTAATATTTCCCAATTTGGGATGTATATTCTTGGAATGGAATACCCGGTACTTGATATCCTCACAAATCTTAAAGAAACGCTGACTTCGCGATCGATCGTGATCCTGCAGGCTCCGCCGGGCGCAGGCAAATCCA
Source organism: Cyclobacteriaceae bacterium (assembly GCA_035318625.1). Lineage (GTDB taxonomy): Bacteria > Bacteroidota > Bacteroidia > Cytophagales > Cyclobacteriaceae > ELB16-189. The sequence goes on along the minus strand of DATHEL010000002.1, from coordinate 409,545 downwards.
CCATACTCCCGCTCGAACTGATGGATGAGCCGTGGCTCAAGGGAAAAAAGATCGTTATGCTCGAACCTCGTCGTCTGGCCGCGAAAGCAGTCGCGACGCGAATGGCATCACTAAGAAATGAAGACGCAGGAGAAACGGTAGGTTACAGCGTAAGATTCGAATCGAAGGTGACCTCGCGAACGAGATTGCATGTAGTCACCGAAGGCATTCTAACGCGGATGATCCAGTCGGACAATTCATTGGAGGATGTTGGCATGATCATCTTCGATGAGTTTCATGAGCGAAGTCTGCAGGCCGACCTCGCGCTGGCATTGACCTTACAGGCGCAGCAAGTGCTACGGCCCGAGCTGAGAATCCTGATCATGTCGGCAACGCTCGACAGCGAACAACTGTCGGCCAAACTGAACGCGCCCGTGATCACAAGCCTGGGAAAACAATTCGAGGTGGAACGACGGTATGTTAACATCGATCCGGAAAGGCCCATACATACGCGTGTAGCTAAAGTGATCGTGAAAGCGATCGGCGAATCGACTGGCGATATTCTTGTGTTCCTTCCGGGTGCAGGCGAGATACTCAGAACACAACAACTGTTGGATGAGGCCAACGTTGGCGCCCGTGTTCATTTGTTGTATGGAGATCTTCCGTTCAAACAACAACAGGATACGTTGACACCCGATGCCGGCGGTGCACGAAAGGTGATCCTGGCGACGTCGATCGCAGAAACATCGCTCACGATACAAGGAATTAAAGTTGTGATCGATAGTGGGTACTCGAGGGTGCCGCGGTATGACGTTCGCAGCGGGCTCACGCGTCTTGAAACAGTTCGTGTTACGCGTGACGCTGCCGAACAACGCGCAGGTCGTGCGGGCAGGCTCGCACCGGGAACATGCTATCGGTTATGGCCCGAGGCTGTTCAACATCAGCTCCAGGCATCGCGTAAGCCTGAGATCGAAGAAGCGGACCTTGCACCATTGATGCTGGAATTGTTTCAGTGGGGAATAAAGAATGTTAACGAGTTGGCTTGGATCACAACGCCGCCGCCAGGAGCGGTAAACCAGGCAACGGAACTGCTCGAACAACTCGGCGCGGTTGAAAACGGAACAATCACTCAACGCGGGAAGGAAATGCTGAAGCTTCCGACCCATCCACGGATCGCACATATGCTGCTGGTGGCCAAAGAAAACGATCACGACATGGTTGCAGTCGCCGCCGATGTAGCGGCGTTGCTGGAAGAACGCGATCCGATGCGGGAGGGTGGCGCGGATCTTTCACTGCGCTTCGAAGCACTTCGAAAACACAGGTCGGGCGAGCGTGGGAATGCAGACCGCAATGCCCTCGACCGGATTGAAAAGCTTTCGATGTCGTGGAGAAAAATATTAGGCGTGAAGCCGGTGACCGGCATTGTTGCGGACGAACAGGTCGGTGAGCTGGTAGCGGCAGCATATCCCGAGAGGATCGCCCGGCAGGAAGGAAAACACAGCGAACGGTTTAAGCTCGCCACGGGACGGGTGGTGAGGCTGCCGGCGAATGATCCCCTGACACGCGAGTCGTGGCTTGCTGTAGCACATCTCGACCCCGGAACGGGTCCGGGGCGGGCTCCCGGAACGAGTCCGGGGCAAGTTCACGGATCGGGTGAGGGAAAGATCTTCCTGGCTGCTCCGCTGAATGAGAATGATCTCGTTCACCTTGCAACCGATCATGAAAATGTAAGGTGGGACAACGAACGGGGAATGATTGTCGGTTCGATGGACAAACGCGTCGGCAATCTTGTTTTGTCTTCCCGGCCGCTTGCAAAGATCGATCGCGAACGGAAAACCACCATCCTCTGTAATGTTATTCGTGAGTCGGGATTGCGAATGCTTGGTTGGGGTGATGACCAGGTGCAATGGCAGGCAAGAGTGACGAGCTTGCGAAAGTGGCGGGGAGAGGATTGGCCGGATGTATCGGACGACCAGCTGCTGGACACCCTGGAGACGTGGCTTGCTCCTTATCTCGAAAATGTTTCGAAGCGGCCGGAGCTTGAAAAGCTTGACCTGGACGTCATCCTGAACTCGACGCTGGATTGGGAGCTACAACGGAAGCTGGACCAGCTCGCGCCGTCGCGGATAGAAGTACCGAGCGGCTCGATGATACAACTGACCTATTCGAAAGACGGGAGCGACCCGGTGATGGAGGTGAGGCTGCAGGAGCTGTTCGGACTGCTGAACACACCGGCCGTTAATGAAGGACGTATAAAAATATTGATCCACCTTTTATCGCCAGGATACAAACCGGTGCAGGTGACGCAAGATCTCCGGAGCTTTTGGCAGAATACCTATCATGAAGTGCGGAAGGAACTGCATCGCCGGTATCCAAAACATTCGTGGCCGGAAGATCCGTGGACGGCGAAGGCAGTACGCGGCGCTAAGAAGAAAGGCGCGTGAGATAGATGTCGATGTACTCCCCCAGTTTCTTACGGCGGTATTGCATAATGAACCTTGGATGCGGAAGAGGAATGATCTCGTTGAACCACTTGTGCTTGCCGTTCAGCCTGACGAGAGCCTTAAAATTCTTGTCTTCACCTATGCAATAGCATCTCTCTTTCGACATACCCATACCGATCATCTTGTTGATGGAATCTACAATGAACGGAGTGACGGCCTTCTCCAGGGCAGCTACGTCGTAATAGTTGATATTCTTTCCCTGGAATGTAAAACCGAGCGGTGAGACAGCGGATACAAAATATTTTGAGTAGAACGCCGCCGGTCCACCGTAAGCTTCCATCATCAAATAGATGAAGTCGGCAGAAAGCTCCGGTTTTTTCGCCAGGTCGTTCTTGATACCACAATACTTCTCGAGCTTGATGGGATCTGTAAACGAGACGCCGGTTATTCCCGAACCGAAGCGGCCGGGATTGATGCCCAGCAACAAGGTACGCGGCCTGTTGTCGTTATAAAATTTATGATAAAACTGCCGGCACAGCTCAAAGGTCGCAGGGTTGTTATATGGATCGAGTACTTCGATCCCCTTTGGAAGCCTGGACGTAATACGAAGCCCCTTGAGAAAGGATGGAATAGATTCCGACAGCATTCTGAGCCGATGCGTTACTTCTCCCGCAATTGCCGGAACTCGGAGCTTTTTTTCCATTCTGGCCACTCGTTCCCATACGCGAGCCGTTTGCCTACCAGGTAGAGTAAGGTAAGGTCGGAGATGGCTCCATCAGAATTCCAGGTGGCCGAATCGTACTCGTCGGATGGCTGGTGGTAATGCTTTCTCAGGAACTCATCTTGTAAGCGCTGACCGTAGTCTCTTCCTTTTTCAACGTGATCGATGCCAGTGCCGGTGAACAATGCCGGTATGCCGACCTTCGCGAAGTTGAAGTGGTCGGACCTGAAATAATAACCGGCAACGGGGTTTGGCTCGCGCGCCACATAGCGGCCGGCCTTCTTAGCTTCTTCACTCAGATAGTCTTCGAGCTGTGACTGTCCATTGCCGATGACGACGATGTCTTTCATTTTTCCGTACGACCCTAGGCCGTCGATGTTGATGTTTGCGACGGTCTTATCGATGGGGTAGATCGGGTTTTGTGCATAGTATGCCGATCCCTGCAGCCCCTGCTCTTCGGCGGTTACGGCGAGGAAGAGAATGGTTCTCTCGGGCTGTTCGCCGCTCTTGAAGATCCTCGCGAGCTCAAGAAGGCCGGCAGTGCCGCTGGCATTGTCTTCCGCGCCGTTGTTGATCGAGTCGCCTGATTCGTCCGGGTTGCCAACGCCGATGTGATCCCAGTGTGCTGTGTAGAGTACGTACTCATCCGGTTTGGTCCTGCCGGTGATCTTACCGATGAGATTGTAGCTCTTGTCGTTTTTCGATTTGACTGTCATACCGACGGTGGCTGTAAGTCCAAGGGATGTTCCCTTAAATCCGGGTTTGCGTGCGGCGGACTGCTGGTCGGCGAAATTCTGGCCGGCGATGGTGAAGAGTTGTTCGGCGGTTTTGCGTGGTATCCAGCCCACACCGGCACACTTATAATCTTGTGCTGCACCGCGATCGAGATACAGGTGGGGACTGTTCCAGTTATTTTGAGGAACGTTGAAAGCATACCCGGCGGGAATATCGTTGTGTATGACGAAGCATGCTTTTGCGCCTTGCCGTGCTGCTTCTTCGAACTTGTATGTCCAGCGGCCGTAATAGGTCATCGTACTTCCTTTGAAGAAGGTCGTGTCGACGCCACCGAAGCCGGGATCGTTGACGAGCACGAGTACGATCTTACCTTTGACATCGAGACCTTCATAGTCGTTCCAGTTGTATTCGGGTGCGACGGCGCCGAAGCCTGCGAATACGATCTCATCGTCTTTGAATTCGATGGCGGGTTCGGTTCGCTCGGTCCATAGTACAAAGCCGTCGCGGCCTTTTATCAAGGTTTCTTTCTCCCCCTTACTCGCCGTACGCACTTTCTTGATGATCATTTCGGGATCGGTGGTAGCGGTGATCTCCACCATTGGTACTTCCTGGAGATACGAAGTGCCGTTGCCTGGTTCGAGACCGAGCGATTTGAATTGCTCCTGGAGGTAAGCGACAGTCTTCTTTTCGCCTTCGGTGAAGGGAAGACGTCCCTGGAAGTCGTCGGATGCGAGCGTGGCGACATGTTGTTCGAAGGTCTGTTCGGAAAATTCCGGTGACTCTTTAGGTTGTGCGCAGGAGAGTGCTACAACACAGAGGAGTATAAACTGAGTCTTCTTCATAGTACTAAAATAGTTATTAAACTTCGAAAGCGCTTTTGTAAAATCCCTTTTGCTGTACGAACTCGATCAGTTCCAAATAAAAAGGATGAGATCCTAACGTTGCGCTATCGCCAATAATTATAAGTTTCTTTCTCGCGCGTGTCATCGCAACGTTAGTGCGGCGGATATCATTAAGAAAGCCGACTTCGCCTTTGCTGTTGCTGCGAACGAGACTGATGACAATCACATCCCGTTCCTGTCCCTGGAATGCGTCGACGGTGTTGACAGTGACAAGCTTGCCGATTGTGATTAGCGCCGGCGAGCTTTCTACCAGTTTCGACAAGTGATTGACCTGTGCACGGTACGGCGTAATGATCCCCATGCTGATCTTTTCTTCCACCCATTCGTTAATGCCGATCTCTTCCACGAGCTTCTCCACGATCTTCAGTGTGAGGTTCGCTTCCTCTTCGTTGTAACGGCTGAGTGTTTCGGGGTCCTGTGCTTCTTCGTAACCGGATCCGGCGGTGTCGATGAAATCAACCGGGGATTGATAGGGGCGGAGCAGCCCGCTTTTCACGGACTCATGCGCAACCAGCTTTCCTTCGTAGAACCATTTCGAAGGGAACTCCATGATGTTCTCGTTCATCCTGTACTGCACCTGCAGCAACGATGACATCTCCGGGTGTTTGTGGATCCCTTTTTCAAAAAGCGTTACAGCTAAACCCATCTTCGCCGCTTCGGCCGATTTGATAGTAGGTGGCAACTGACAATGATCTCCCGCAAAGACTATTCTTTGAGTTCTCAGGATGGGTATCCAGCAAGCGGGTTCCAATGCCTGTGCCGCTTCGTCGATGAAGGCAGTCTTATATTTTCGCCCTTTCAATACCGGGTGCGATGCGCCGACGAGTGTACAACAAATGACATCGCTTTTATTGAGCAGGTCGTTGACGATGTAGAATTCCAGCATGTCGGCGTCAGCCTTCAATAACTTTGATTCCTGCAGGAGCATTCTTCGTTCCTGTTTTTCGTGATATCCGAAGGTGCGTTTGAACTTGAACGCTTTCGATCGCACCTGCTCCATTTTTTTTCGTAGCTCCTTTAGCTCTGAGTAATTATCATGATCGGCGATACGGGCATCGAGTGTTTTGCTGAGGGCTTGCTCGGTGACCCGTGCAGGGTGGCCGATACGAAGAACGTTCAACCCGATCTCACTCAGTTTTTCAGCGAGAAGGTCAACCGCCGCGTTACTCGGCGCCGATACGAGCACTTGCCGTTCTTCTTTGACAGCGATGGAGATCGCCTGGACCAAGGTTGTCGTTTTGCCGGTGCCAGGCGGACCATGAATGAATGCGACGCTGTTGCTTGCACCGACGGTCTTCAGTGCGTTTACCTGGCTGTTGTTGAGAAGGGAAAATTGTGGACTCGATGGATCGATGCCGGCTTTCTTTGGATCGGAGGTTGCAGGGCTGTCACCCAGGAGTATCTCGCGAAATTCGGCGACACGATTGTCTTCCGCTCTAATGACTTCGCGAAGCGCGAATTCCATTTCTTTATAAGTCATCTCGTCGAACATCACGTCGACCCCCAGGCCGCCGTCTACGATCCAGTCCGGGAACTCATCGCCATTGATGGTAACGACCATCGTGTTGTCCTTCACAAAATTCACGACACCGTTCACGTGTTCCTTCTCGGGCTTACCCGATGCGTTGGAGAAAACACTGACGGACTTTCCGCTCTGAAATGCATGAGGCCTGTCGATATGATTGGTGCGTTCCACTTCGATCGTGAGGCGTTCGCCCGTCCCGATGTAGTCGCGCTTGAGTCGCACGGGATACCACGTCACCCCGTCTTCTGTCCGCTGATGTAGAGACCGGAGCAGCACCTTCTGCCTGTAGTATTCCAGGTCGGCCAGGCGTTCCATGCGGATCAGTTCCAACGTCTTCTGCAGCTCTTCTATCGATTTCATGAATCACGCAATATAGATTGAAAAATCTTTTCTCTATTTTAATACCCTAAACCTTACCCGTTTTAAAATGAAGATTACATTCCTGGCTCTTGTGTTGTTGGTTGCGCTGGCGACAAATGCCCAACAATATGACGTTTTGATAAAGAACGGTAAGATTATCGACGGCTCTGGAAATTCATGGTTTTATGGCGATGTGGCTATTTCGAATGGGAAGATCGTTGCTGTCGGTAGGTTGACGGGCACAGCTACGAAGACTATCGATGCCAAAGGACTGATCGTTGCGCCGGGTTTCATCGACGTACATACTCACATCGAAGGCGACGACCTTAGAGTTCCGACGGCCGCCAATTTCATCTACGACGGCGTGACCTCGGTGGTCACGGGCAATTGCGGAAGCTCGAACACCGATATCGGCAAATACTTTCGTCAGCTCGACAGTGTGAAGACCTCGATCAACGTGGCGACACTCGTCGGCCACAACGATGTGCGTGAGAGGATCATGGGAGAAACCCAAAGAGATCCCACCGCCGACGAACAGAGACGCATGGAAGCGCTTGTGGAGACGGGGATGATCGACGGCGCTGTTGGATTTTCCACTGGGTTGATCTACGTGCCCGGTACGTATTCAAAAACTCCGGAAGTGATCGGGCTCGCGAAAGCCGCCGCGAAGCACAACGGCGTTTATGCTTCGCACATCCGGGATGAAGCCGATCTGATGGTCGATGCTGTCGAAGAGGCGATCAACATAGGTCGCCAGGCCGGTATGCCCGTGGAGATATCTCACTTCAAGACAACCTACAAACCCAACTGGGGCCGGGCGGCCAGCATGCTCGCCCTGGTAGAAAAAGCCCGCAAAGAAGGTATCGAGGTCACCGTCGATCAGTATCCATACATCGCCAGCAGCACTTCGCTCAACACCCGGTTGCCCACCTGGGTATTCTCCGGGGGTCGCGACTCGCTCCTGGCACGCCTGAAGGATCCCAATACCCGGGCAAAGATCATAAAGTCGATGCATGCTGATCTTAAAGAAAAACTGGCGAAGGACTACAGTTATTGCCTTGTGGCACGGTACACACCGGATTCGACGATCAACGGGCTAAACATTTCACAAGTGAATGTTAAGTGGGGGAATAAACCCACGGCTGACAACGAGATGCAGACTATTCTGAAAATGGTCGAAGCGGGCGGAGCATCCATGGTGTTTTTCAGCATGGATGAGAACGACCTTAAGACGATCATGCAATATCCTTTCAACATGATCGCATCCGATGCCGGTATCAACAAGCTTGGTTCGGGTGTTCCACATCCACGTGGCTATGGCACCAATGCCCGCGTGCTGGGAAGATATGTTCGCGAGATGAAGATCGTCAGGCTCGAGGAAGCGATTCGAAGAATGTCGTCGTTACCCGCGCAGAAATTCAAATTGAATGACCGGGGTTTACTGAAGCCTGGGATGGCTGCGGACATCGTTGTGTTCGACGAGAACACCGTGACGGACAAAGCGACGTTCGGGAAACCACACCAATACGCTGCCGGATTTCACTACGTGCTCGTGAATGGAAAGATCACTGTCGATGAAGGGAAGCACAACGGCACCAGGGCCGGAACGGTGTTGAAGGGACCCGGGGCGAAGTAGTTATTTCAGAAAGTTATCATCGTTCCGAAGAACAACGTCCTTCCCGACAGCAAGTCATCGGATTTGCTGGTGTAATCGAAGTTATACGTGTATCCCCTCACATTCTTGCGGTCAATAATATTATTAAGTCCAACGAATGCCACCGCTGGAAATCTATCGGCTATTGTGTATAGCTTGCTCATGTTACACGAGATGTTTCCGTAGTAGGGGAGACGCACCATGCCGTTGTTGCCTGCGAAAGTAGGAACATAGACGTCCAGCCGGTCATCGTAACGTGTTTCGATGAGGGGATTATAAAATGTACCCTGCCGGTAGAGCAATATGGTACTGAATGACCATGTCGGACGAAATCCCCAGATCACATTTCCCCGGATGAAGTACCTGAGGTCGTAGGGAGATGAATATTCGTTCATTCCATCGCCCGTCACTGCATTCAGCGTGGTGAGTGATATCTGTGCCTGCAACTTGCTGGACATGGTGTATTTGTAGTAAAGTTCCGCGCCTTTTATGTTCGTGGTTGCCTCACCCTGGGTCACTTTCTTGGTGAACAATGACAGTGTGCCTTCGGATTGTTTTTTTCCATACACAAGGTCCGCAGAGAATTGGTCGCTGGTGATGAAGAGGGCATCTCCTTCACCCTGGCTGAATTCATATTTGTTGTAACGTCCGTAAGAGAAAAGCAATGCCAGTGGCGTTGCAATTTCGTAGCGGGCGTTGGCCTGGTAACTAAGATAATGCTTCTGGTCATTCTCCGGAAGGTTGGTCCGGAAGCCGCCTCCCACGGAAAGCTTTTCCGTTCCGTGATATTTCGTGTAGCCGTATAACTCGGTGGTGACGAGCTTCGAAGACGCTTCGGTCGAAGCATGAGGGTATTGCGGACCGATTGCGTAGTCATAGACGTTGAACGTACCGTTGAAATCCGAATAACGCACTTCACGTGTGACACCCGTCTTGAAATCGACGACATCCCCCGTGCGCTGAAGATTGACGGAAGTATAATAGTCGGCAAGGTCTACCTGAAATGCCGACGTAGCGAAGTCATACTTGGCCGTCGAGAAACTCAAACCCTGGTTGACCGACACCTCGGAACGTCCGATTGGTTGTACGAAGGAGATCACGGAGAAATTTCTCTTTTTTTTCTGATTGAAGTTTCCCTCGAAGGTCGGTTCGATGTATTGATACCGGTAGGTTTCACGCAGGCTGTAATTGAAGAACTTCAATTGCCCTTTCCTTTTTGTGTTCAGATACCAGTGAATCCCGAGATCGTTCGAGTCGAACTTTTTCAACCGGGAAAGAGATGTTTCATTCACGGCTTTTAATAAGAACGACGGCTGGTAATTAGAGAAGATGGTCAGCGCCGAGCGTTTTCCTGTACTGAACTCACTGAACCAGCCGATGCTCGCGAGTGTGAGCGACAGTTTGTGAGATGGTTTCGTAGGAATGTGCGTGCGTGTCTCCAGCGCAATGAGCCCCGACGTCGTCCCACCGAATTCGAGAGGCGGATTGCCGGGAAACACCTGGACTTTATTGATCAGCTGTGTATTAAACAGACTGAATGTCCCGATGCCGTTCAGTTGGGAGTACCGCACGGCATCGTGTACCGGTACGTTGTCGAGAAAGATCCCGGTTTCGGCAGGACTGCTCCCGCGCAAGCTTATGTTCGCCGATTCATCCAGGGTAGTGGCGGACGGCAACGCATTTACCGCCAGTAACGGATCGGCTTTTGACGATGGATTCCGGTATATATCGAGCTGACTAAAACTGTTCGTTTTAAATTCTTCGGCGATAAGCCGCTGACCGGTAATCACCACTTCGTCCATAGTCCGCGAAGAAGCTGTGAGGACGACGCTGATCGTGCACGGTCCGCTACCAACAGGGATCATTCTTTCTTCGTAACCGATAAAGCTCACGATCAACGTGTCGACAGCTTTCAATTCGATCGAGAATGTTCCATCAGGTAGCGATGAAACTCCGGCAGCCGGGTCGGACTTGAGCCGGATGTTAGCCCCGGGAAGGACGTCGCCGCCCTTCTCGGATATTTTTCCTGTTACAACAGGACATAGTTGTGCGAGGACCGGCATCGCGAACAGTATCGCAACGCCGATCAGCAATGCGCGGAATATCATTTTGAGTTGCGTTAGTTTCCCAGCGCTTTCTGCCTGGCTTTCGGAAGCAATTCCTGTTTCACCCAGTTGAGGTTGGGCTCAATCTTCAGCGCTTTTTCGTATACGGCGACGGCCTTTGCCGATTGGCCCCCGGAGGAGTACGCTTGTCCGAGAAAGACAAGCGTATCGACATACAGCCAGTTGTTCTTCAACGCCTCGGGTTGTTTTTCGAACAACGCTATCGATTTTTCAAACGCCTTTATGGCTTCGTTCATATCGCCGCCGAACATGGACGGTGTGAACATCTTCGAGTTGGCCTGGAGTTTCCAGACGAGCGCCGATTCCGGGGATGCCTTCACTGCTTCTTCGATGAACGAGCCGCTCTTCGGGCCGAGGACCATGCCCATCATCGAACTGTATGCGATCTTCAGTCCATAGAGACCGCTGAGCAATGCCTTCGCTTCGCCCTTTAGTTTGTCGTCTTTCGAAAGGGCTTCCAGGTGCTCCTCGGTGACCTTGTAATATTTGCTGAACCTGTCTTCATCACGGCTTCTCATCGTTCCCGTCATCAGGCCATACTGGCTGAGCGCAAGGTTCCACCTCAAGTTCACATCCTTCGGGTTCTTGTCGAATGCAGCTTGCTTGTCGGCCACGACTTTATCCCACAGCTCGTTTGTCTGGGCGACGTCTGCAGTGCCGACATAGGCGGTGTACGATTGAGGATCGGTTGCCTGGGCAGTGGCGCGTTGGGTGAGGACAAGGCAAAGCCAGGTACAGGCGCACATCAGTGCGGTACGGATGATGGTTTTCATATGTATAGGGTTTTGAATGATTACACGGCTACACGCCGGCTTTCATCTTCTTATACGGCAAATCTATAAATTAGTTTGTAATGCAAACTAGTTTGACAATATTTCTTTGTTGTTTATTTTTGCGGATATTAGCCCGGAAATGTATTCCGACCTCGATCCAGTCCTTCACTCTCAGGTAAGACTTGCAATTGTATCCATCCTGGTTGCCGTTGAAGAAGCGGAGTTCAATCACCTTAAGGACACGACGAAAGCTACGGCGGGGAACCTGAGTTTTCAGATCGGCAAGCTGGAAGAAGCAGGATATGTAAAAGTGAAAAAGACCTTTCGCGATAACTATCCGCTGACTATTTGCAAGCTGACTCCCAAGGGTAGAAGCGCATTCGAAGCGTATGTGCAGAACATCAAAAAGTATCTGAACCTTTAATCAAGCAACTCCTTTAGCCTCTTTAGTTGCGACCGGTTGTTGTCGGAGTTAATGGCATTCACGATTCCTTCTTTCTCTCTCGTGGTGAGTCTCCAGCTGAGCGAAGCCCGTGCGCTGTTCTGACGAATGCTGTCCATCTTCTGGAGAATGGGAACATAGCTTTCCGCCTGGTACTCCAGGTCAACGCGGGAGATGGGCAACGGAAACCAAGCGCGAGCCTGGCCGATGAGCAAGTCGGTGTTGATATCCTGGAAGTTCTCGAAGTTGTTGTACACACTGCTGATCGGCTGAGTGATATCATCGACAATGGTTTGGCCTGTCTTCGGCAGAATGTTTGCAAGTTTCGGTGAATCGCGGATCGACACGAATATGACGCCACTAGTGTTGGCCGCAATCCAGTTTTTGAAGGAGTACATAAAACGGATCGCGTCGTTCATCCCGAAATTATCGGAGATACCCGCATCCATGATCTGGATCGCCGGATCGGTAGGAAGCGTGGTATTCGGAGTGATGTACGGGAACGTGGCGCTCATCCGGAGCGCGCTGAGGAACCGCAGGCTGTCGCTTCCGAGCTCAGCGAACGCCCGCTGGAAATCCGTACCGGCGATCTTCGAAGCATCGTAACCCTGCATATCGAGCACGTCGCAGTTGAAGAAGCTCACCGGCCGCGAGGCGATGTACATCTTGCGCCCATCGTTGACAACAGTGGGTGTAAGAACCACCAACGGTATCAAGCCTGCATCTTCGGGTTTGCGATAAGCGCTGATCGGCTTATCCATCATGCCTTCCGTGATCTGGTTGAGCTGCTGTTCGAATGTGTAAGCCCGGTCTTTTTCATAAGCGTTGTCGGCATACACAAACCTGGTGAACCCGACAAACAAGTCGTTAGCGAGCAGGCTGAAGATAAGTGGGTTAAGATTGTCTGTGGAGATCTTATCGCGGTGGATGTAGGAATACGGTTTCACGTTCTCACCCTGCATCTCGCGAAGCTTGAGCTCACGGAAGTAACTCGCTCCGATCAATCCGCCCGATGCGCCGGTGATCAGTACGCTTTGCTTCAGCAATTGACCATTCGTAAGGCTATCAGCGGTTTGAAGGGAGTTGAGCGCCCACAGCGCAGCCCGCTTGCCGCCGCCGCTCACACACAGGAACACAAGCTTGGGCGGCTTGTCGAATTTTTTCCGCCAGTTGTTCAGCATCGGTATCGCGGCGGCCCTGTCCTGGTTAATGTACGTGCTGTCGTTGAGGCGCCGCAGGTTTCTGACCGAATACTCGACCGGCATCTTCTCGTAGTCCAGTCCGAATGCTTTATACGGTTTCGAGAACACACCTTCGCCAGCCAGGTAATTGATGAACAGGAACAACGCAAGCGCGGCGGTCGAGGACCAGTTGCCGAACCAGTATTCGAACGCTCCGGCGAACATCACGAACACAGTAAGAAATATGATACAGCTCGCTGCTGCCGGCAGCTGGAACATCGGCCAGTCTTTGAAAATACCGAGCACAACGATCAATGCGAAGATGAGGACCTCGATAATCACCAGGTTGAACTGGTTCTGATCAAATACTTGTAAGATGGTGTTCTTATCGTAAAAGGTGGTCTCTTCGACCTTTTGCAACCTGAAACGTCCATCGAGGTAGTAGTCGACCCGTTCCTGCCGTTTCCTCGCGATGTCGAGCTTCTTCATCGCGCTGGCCCTGGTCACCTTGACTCTTTGCTTGATCTTTTCGTCGATCCGGCAAACAACGTATTTGAAAATGTCTTTGTTGGTGAGCCGGAAGTAGGTGAAGAATAGCACACTCATGACAACATAGCCGACCAGCACACCTGCGACGTTCAGTATCAGGTCCGATCCGGTGATGTACTGGTTGTTCCGCTGGAATGAGATCACCTCGACGAGATAAGTGATGATGAACAACAGCGGGATAAAGCTGTTGTTGATCACAAACTTGGTAAACGGCCGCGATAACGTCCCTACGAACGAAAACCGGTGGCCGTCGTTGATGTAGCACGTGATGTGAAACGCTGTCGAGAAACCTGCGATCACCATTCCCATGATGAAGAAGCTGCGGAAATTTACTTTGTTAAGATATTCGGGGTCGAGAAACAGGTAAGGGATGCCGAGATATTTACCGAAGCTGCCGGTAGTCATTGCGAAGAGCACGATCCAGCACAGCAACAATACCTGGTTTCGTTTCAGGTTATTTAAGAACAGCTGGACTGGGAAAGAATAGGCGATCTTGGGTGCTAAAAAATACAGCCTTCTTAACATAGACAGATTTAGGACAATATAGGTATTTTGGAAAGAATTCAGGTTTAAACACGTTTGACCAAGACATTCCATATATATAGATCGTCGGCAGGTTCGGGGAAGACCCGGACACTCGCGAAGCGATACATCCTGCTGGCACTCAGCCAGCAACCGGAATACTTCCGGTACATCCTGGCCGTCACCTTCGCAAACAAGGCCACCCAGGAAATGAAGAGCCGGATCCTTCAATACCTCGACGACTTCGCCAATGGACGCGCGAACAATCTCACGGGTGAGATCAAAGCGGAGCTGGGTATCGACGATAAAACGCTGGTGTCCAAGAGCACAGAGGTGCTCGCATACATCCTCCATCAATATTCGCAGTTTTCTATCAGCACCATCGATGCTTTTTTTCAGCGTGTCATCCGTTCGTTTACCCGTGAGGCCGGACTGATGGGCAACTTCCGCCTGGAGGTCGACAATGACTACGTGCTCGACGAGGTGATCGCTGCCCTGATGGATGACCTTGGCCCGAACCGTCCCGATCTCACGCGATGGGTGGTGGAGTTTTCGCGTGGAAGATTGATGGAGGGAGAGAACTGGAATGTAGAAGCGGCACTGAAGAGTTTCTCCCGCGAGATCTTTAAAGAACAGTTCAAGGAGGTCGAAGATAAAATTCTCCGTTCCGACAACATACAGGAAGACAACCGGAACATGCTTGACTTTCTTCACGCCGAAGAAAACAAGTACATGACCTTTATGCGGTCGAAAGCACAGCAGGCCATGAAGGCGATCGAGGACAACGGCCTTAGGGTAACTGACTTCAACTATGGAGACTCGGGTACGATCTATTCCTATCTCCGCGATTTTTCTCTGGGCAAGTACAAATCACCCGATGGCGCGCGGATACAATCGCACCTGTTGGGAACCAGCGATTGGTTTGGGAAGAAACTGAACGCCCCGAAGCATAAGGCGCTCGCCGATGCACAGATCATGCCCCTCGTTCGGGACATGGTGGAGTACGACAAGCAGAATGTCGTCATCTATCGCACTGCCCGTGAAGTATCGAAAAATTTCTATGCCTTCGGTCTTCTTACCGATATCACCAGGAAATTGAAGACGTATCGTGAGGAAAACAACATCATGATCCTCGCCGACGCTTCGAAGTTCCTCAATGGAGTCATCAACAACAGCGATACGCCGTTCGTATACGAGAAAGTCGGATCTTATTTCCGGAATTACCTCATCGATGAGTTCCAGGACACCTCGCTGTATCAATGGAAGAATTTCACGCCGTTGCTTCGCGAAGCTGGCGACCAGGGTTATTTCAATCTTATCGTCGGAGATGTAAAACAATCCATCTACCGGTGGCGTAGTGGGGACCTCGAGATATTGCAGAAGCACGTCGTGCGCGATTTCGGTGCGGAACGCATCGAAATCATTCCGCTCGACACCAATTACAGGAGCGCCGGTAACATTGTTGAATTCAACAACAACCTGTTCAAGTCTGCAGCCCTTAAGATATCACAAACGGTAGCCGACGAGCTGCCCGTGGAAGTGTTCTCCGAAGCCGAACAAAAGGTCTCGCGATGGCATGAGGGCGGATTTATTCGCATGAAGTTCCTGGAGCGGAGCGAAGAGGAGGAGGGCTGGGAAGACCAGGCGATCCGGATGATACCCGGTTGGATGGAGGAGCTCCAGGACAAGGGAGCAAAATTAAAAGATATCGCCATACTGGTCCGGAAGAATGAAGAAGGTCAGCGAATTGCCTCGTTCCTTCTCAATTTTCGGAATACATCCGATGCGAAGCCGGGATATAAATATGAAGTGGTGTCCAACGAATCGCTGCGGCTCGACACGTCGCTTTCGGTAAACGTCATCATCTCTGCCTTACAGTTCCTCAAGAATCCCGAGGACAAGGTTGCACGGGGACAGCTTGCCTACGAGATCGCAACCAATCCCGCCGATGATCTGTTTCTGAAAGCCGGCGCGAAGACCGGGTTGTTGGACATTCTACCCGAGGATTTCCTGGGAAAACTGAAGTACTTCAAGAAGCTTTCATTGTTCGAGCTCATCGAGGAGCTGATCAAGGTCTTCAAGTTGGGCGAGAAGGAAGAAGAGCTTGCGTACCTGCAGGCATTCCAGGATCAGGTGTTGGAGTTTTCGGCACGCGAAAGAACAGACGTCGGCTCGTTCCTCGAATGGTGGGAGATGTACAAGGCGAAAAAATCGATCAAGGTCTCGTCTAGCATCGAGGCGGCGAACATCATCACCATCCACGCTTCGAAAGGACTCCAGTACAGGTATGTGATCGTACCGTTTTGTAACTGGAAACTGAACCACGAGATGAACCCACTGATGTGGATCACTCCAAAAGAACCACCTTTCAATCAGTTGGGAGCGCTTGCCGTCCGGTTCGGCACGGAGCTTCAGAAAACTCAATTCAGCGATGAGTACAAAGAAGAATACACCAAAGCATTTCTCGATAACCTGAACCTGTTGTACGTAGCTTTCACCCGCGCCGAATGGGGTTTGATCGTTTCGGGACCAATGGCTAAGCCCGGCAGATTGAATCATGTCGGAGAGTTAGTTCAACAGGTGCTTTCGGAACATTATCCGCTTCAATTCAACGGCACCGACTTCGCGATAGGAGACGTGAGCCCAATGCCCGACCAGCTTCCCGAGGTGCAAATGACGGAAATGAAGCTCGGCCGTTACCGGTCGACCGACTGGCGGGAGAAGCTGGTGATCAAACGCGAGGGCTCCGAGTTCTTCGAAGAGACAGTCTCCGAAAAGCGAGGCAAGATCAATCGTGGCATACTGATCCACACCGTGTTGTCGAGGATCGAGTATAAGTCGGATGCTGAAGAGAAGCTCGGAACTTTCTTTCTCGAACACGCGCTGCCTGCCGAAGATGCCGAGGCCGTGAAACGCGACGTGTATTCCGTGCTCGATCACTCGTTCATGGCCAACTGGTTTACGAAGGAATGGAAGATCAAGGCCGAGGCATTGGTGTTGCTCCCGGGTGGCACCCAGAAACGGATCGACAGGATCATGCTCGGAAAGACTCGTACCGTGATCGTCGACTACAAGACCGGCGAAAAGAAACAAGCAGATAAAGAACAAGTGGAGCTATACGCCAATGTCCTTGCGCAAATGGGTTATCCCAACGTACAGGCGTTCCTTGTTTATCTGAAAGACATGAAAGTGGTGGAAGTGATCAGTAAATCAAACTTAAGCCTGTTCTGATCATGACACCATTCCTTAAAGAGCTGGCGGAACGAATGATCGGGGAATATCCCCGGTTGGATGAGCTCACGTTTATCTTTCCCAACCGCCGCGCAGCGTTGTATTTCGAGAACTACCTGGCCCGTGGACTTCAGCGTCCCCAATGGGCGCCGGCGCTTTACAGCATCGAGGAGTTTTTCAAACAGCATTCCGACCTCAAGGAACCCGACAAGCTAACGTTAGTCTTCAGGCTGTACCAGGTGTACACAGGCGTATTGAAGAACAACGAGTCGTTCGACAAGTTCTATTTCTGGGGTGAAATGCTCTTGCGTGATTTCGATGAGATAGATAAGTATCTGGTTAACGCTCCACAGCTCTTCAAAGACCTGAGCAAGATCAAGGAGCTCGACGAAACTTTCGATTACCTGACGGACGAACAGAGATCTTTCCTGAAGGATTTCTGGATACACTTCACCGAAAAACCTTCGCTCACCAAGGATGAATTCCTTTCCATGTGGCGCAAGCTGCCGAAAGTCTATACCGAGTTCACGAAAGCGCTCCGCAAAGAATCCCTCGGTTACGAAGGGATGATCCACCGCGATGTAGCCGAAAGTTTCACGAAGAAGATACCGGCCGGACTGAAAAATGCGAAGCTCGTGTTCGCGGGGTTCAATGCACTCACTAAAGCCGAAGAGACGGTGATATCACTACTGGTCGTCGAGGGTGCGCAGATCATCTGGGACGCGGACAAGTATTATGTCGAGAACGACCTCCAGGAGGCTGGTCAGTTCATGAGACAATACAGGAAGCACCAAATCTTCGCTCCGACATTTCCTTCAGAGCTTCCGTCACACTTCCTCGACGCACCAAAGAAGATAAGTCTCACCGCCGTTCCTCAGCGGATCGGTCAGGCTAAGTTGGCCGGCCTGGAGATCGACGCTGTTCTCGAACAGCTTCCGAAGAACGATCTGCCCGCCGAGCTCAGCAAGACCGTCATCGTCCTTCCCGACGAAAGCATGCTGCTGCCCATCATGCATTCGTTGCCCGAACAGCTGGAAGACATTAACGTAACGATGGGATTTCCTTTGCGCGAAACCCCGCTGTTCAACCTGCTGGACCAGGTGGTCGAAATGCAGGTGAAGAAACGGACGAAGTCGTTCAACCATCGCGAGGTTACCGCCATCCTCGGTCACGCATACTTTCTCGCCCTGGCCGAGCAGGAAGCACAGGAACGTGTCGTGGGGATCGTAAAGAACAACCGGGTGTATGTTGCGATAGAAGATCTCCTCGGTACCGATCCGATCTTCTCCGTGGTGTTCAAACCGGTGGAATCCAATGAGGCTACAGGCTACCTGCTGGAGATCGTCGAACACCTCGGCTCCCGTTTCTCGGACAAGAAGAGCTTCGACAGGGAATATGCCTATCGTTTTCATCAGCATATCTCCCGCCTTCACTCTATATTCTCTGTTTCGGAAAAAGCTCCCGACTGGCGTGGCTTCCAGAAACTGTTCCGCCAGGTGATGATGATGCAGAAGATACCATTCACCGGCGAGCCCTTACGCGGTCTTCAGATCATGGGTGTGCTCGAAACACGTAACCTCGACTTCGACAACGTGATCATCCTTTCACTGAACGAAGGACAGCTGCCGTCGCCACCACGACAGGGATCGTATGTACCGCATTCCATCCGGCGGGCATACTCGTTACCCACTTACGAGCATCAGGACGCCATCTATGCTTATTTGTTTTACCGGTTGCTCCAGCGCGCTTCCAACATCTCCTTTTATTATAGTACTGAACCTGATATCATCGGAAATGGCGAAATGAGCCGTTACCTGCAGCAGGTACTGATAGAATCGAAGCTGCCGGTGGAAAGGAAAGTCCTTCACAACCCGATCCACGTTCACGCGATCAAGTCCATCGTCATACCCAAAACTCCCGCGGTGATGGAACAACTGGAGAAGTATGTGAGAACCGACCTGGAACGGTTGTTCTTCCTGACCCCCTCCAGCCTGAACGACTATATAGAATGCAGTCTCCGTTTTTATCTGAGACAGATCGCCTTGTTGAAAGAGGCCGAAGAAGTGGAGGAGGAAGTCGACGCCCGTGTGTTCGGCAACATCCTGCACGATGTGGTCTTCTGGCTATACGACGAGCTGAGGAAGGAAAAAAATAATCTGATAGATCCTGAAGACCTGCAGATCACCGATGCGCGGATCGATGGATTGATCGACAGGGCTTTCCGGAAATTCTATCACATGGACCTGACCGAAGAAGTGATCTACGAAGGCAAACGGGTAGTCGTGAAGGAGGTCGTGAGAACATTCCTCCGGAAGATCCTCGAGCGCGACATCGAGTATGCTCCGTTCGAAGTGCGGATGTTCGAAGATAATTTCAACGAGAAGATCATTCTGCGCTCCGGAAAGGTGGTAAGGATCGGTGGAAAGATCGACCGCGCCGATGCGAAGAACGGAACGGTGCGTGTCATCGATTATAAAACGGGTAAAGACGACCTCAGCTTCGAAAGCCTGGAGTCGCTCTTCGACGGAGAAGGCCGTCACAACAAGGCTGCGTTCCAGACCATGCTGTATTCGTACGTATATTCCCTTCATCAGGGGCCGGCGTCTGAAAGGATCAAGCCGGGACTGTTGAACCGCAACAACCTTTTCGGCACCGATTTCAAGTTCGGCCTCCGGATGGGCAAGATCCGTGAACCATTGGAAGACGTCAGCATGTTATTGCCTGAATTCGGCCAGCGGCTTCACGAAGTGGTGGAAGAGATATTCAACCCCGGAGTGCCGTTCAAACAAACGTCGAATTTGAAAAGTTGTATGTATTGTTCCTACAGTGCTCTTTGTCGCAGATGATCAGATGGACCTGGAAAAATTCAAACAGACCGCCACAGGAAAAGCAAAGGAGAACAAGAAGTTCCTGAAAGGACTTTCGAAGCTCGACGACGGCCGTCTCGATGACCAGTTCCACCAGGCCCACGAAGAAGTCTTTGCCACGACCGACTGCCTGACGTGTGCCAACTGCTGCAAGACGACAAGCCCCATCTTCTACCAAACCGACATCGAACGGGTAGCCAGGGCTCTGAAAATGAAACCCGGTGACTTCATTGAAAAATATCTGTTTGTCGACGAAGATAATGACTACGTCCTGCGATCCGCGCCTTGCCCATTCCTCGGTCCCGACAACTATTGCGGTGTGTACGACAGTCGCCCGAAGGCGTGCCGCGAGTATCCGCATACCGATCGAAAGAAGATGAGTCAGGTGTTGGAGTTGGCCTATCGAAACTCGCTGGTGTGTCCGGCGGTGTTGGAGATCCTGGAGAAAATCAAAGGAAGTAGTAAGTAGCAAGTAGCAAGTAGCAAGTATACTGATGTCGAAGAGAGTCGAACATCTTAAGGTAGTCCGGACTCCTTACTACTTCCTACTGGCTACTTACTACTGCTTACAGGATCGAATTCTTATAAACATACGTAATCAACTCCGCCGTATTCGCCACATTAATCTTCTTAATCAACTGATACCGATACGTTTCGATCGACCGGAAACTAAGTCCCAGTTGCTCGCTGATCTCCTGGGTCGTCTTTCCTTTCGACATCAGCAGGACGAGCTGCATCTCTCTTTCCGAGAAACGGACCGATGGAATTTGCTTCCGGAGCCCGGTCATGAGCCACGATGAGATGGTGTCGTCGAACTTGGAGTGATAGTAATAGTCGCCTTTGAGCACGGTGGTCATGGCTGCGGCGATCTCTTCGCCTTCGATGTTCTTGGTCAGAAATCCTTTCGCGCCCGTCTTGAACAGGTTGAGTATCAATGGGATCTCGTCGAACTGGGTGAGGATGATGATGGGCACCGTCGGCCGCGCGTCGAGTATCGCTTCGGCAGCATCATAGCCATTCATCTCGGGCATATTCACGTCGAGAAAAATCAGATCCACCCCATGCTGTGCCGACATCCGTACGGCTTCCACGCCGTTAGCCGCAAAAACTATGTTACCATTCGAATATTCCGTGGTGCGGATCATGTCTTCTAGTCCTTTTCTGAATAGCGGGTGATCGTCGGCAATGAGAATCGTTAATACACTTTTTCGATGCATCCGAGTGGGAGATTTTATTCGGGTTAATGTAATGACAGGACTATATAATTCACTTTTTCCGGCTATGATTCTTCAAAAACACACGCCACTGGCCATACTATAGTGTTTTCACGATACAACGCACCATGTAAGATTATGTTGAACATTAATTACCATGGGTGTAGTAATCATGAGTATACAGGATAATTTTTATTTAACTTATTAGTCATTGGGTGATTTAAGGCTGTTACGCCGAAGATAATGAAGTTGTACTTCAAAAGAGGAGTGACCGGAGGATTTATCATCACGATACTCACGATAGGGGGACTAGGTATTTATTCTTATATCGGAATACAACAATTGATCGCTGCAAGTAATGTTCAGGGACAGAGTTTGAAGATTGCCAGCCAGGCGGAACAGGTGTTGGTGAACATGATGCACCTTGAAACCGGCGAGCGCGGCTACGTGATCACCGGCGATTCTTCATTCCTTGAGCCATATGGTGTCGTTACAGCGAGCATTAATGATAATATCTCTTCTTTGATCGCAGCTGCGGAAGGAGATGAGGCGAAGAGCGCTCTGGTCGAGGAACTTAAGAGTATGGTGCAACGCAAGACAGGTATCATTTTTGAAATCATGCAAGCACGCCGCGAGAGTTTTGAAAAAGCTCAAGCCATTGTGATGAAGGGCGAGGGGAAGAAAACTATGGATGGTATCCGCGGCATCGTTCGCCGGATACAAGCTCTTGAAGCCACAACCTTCGGCTCCGGGGCAGTTTACTCCGTGCAACAACTCGATACTTTCCGATATGCATTCGCCGGAGCCCTCGTCATACCGGCTGTCATTGTTCTTTTCCTTTTCTATTCAATCAATAACAACCTGAACAAACGTGAGGAGGCCTCCGGGCAATTGAGCAAGGCTAATCAGGAGATTACGCAGCTCAACAAAGACCTGGAAGCATTCACATACTCGGTTTCACACGATCTGCGCGCGCCATTGAGATCGGTGGACGGTTACGCGAATATCCTCCTCGAAGACTATGGCCATGTGCTTGACGATGAGGCCAAACGAACGATTGCCGTCATCGCTAAAAATGGACGGCGCATGGGCCGGCTCATAGACGACCTCCTCGACTTTTCACGCCTCGGCCGGAAAGAGCTCCAGTGGATGTCATTGTCGATGGAAGATATGGTGAACACCGTGATCAGCGAGATCCGGGAGACGCCGGCGTATAATCCAAATGCCAGCATAGAAATCAAATCACTGCCTGTAGTTACCGCCGATCATAAAATGATGCGACAGGTATGGCACAACCTCATTTCGAATGCGCTCAAATATTCCGGTAAATCGGAGAAACCTGCCGTTGAAATAGGTTCATTTACACGTGACAACAATATCTGCTACTATGTGCGCGATAACGGTGTCGGGTTCAACATGCAGTATGTGAGCAAACTCTTCGGTGTATTCCAGCGCCTCCACCACAACGAAGAGTTCGAAGGAACAGGAGCGGGGCTGGCCCTGACCAAACGCATCATCGACAGACATGCGGGAACGGTGTGGGCCGAGGGCGCGTTGAACGAAGGAGCAACTTTTTATTTTTCATTACCCCAGATAAACACACATGGACGAAGCAGTTGACATTTTACTTGTAGAGGACAACCCAGATGACGCCGGTCTCACGATTCGCGCTCTTAAGAAGCATAATCTGGCAAACAACCTCGTACACCTGACCGATGGAGAGGAGGCTCTCCAGTTCCTTTTTGCCGAAGGCAAGAATAACATGCCTCGCCTGATTCTGCTTGACCTGAAAATGCCGAAGGTCGACGGCATCGAAGTACTGAAACGTATCAAGTCGAGTGAAGAGAAACGGATCATTCCCGTCGTCATCCTGACATCTTCGAAGGAAGAGCGGGATATTGTAGAGTCGTATAAACTGGGTGTGAACGCCTACATCGTTAAGCCGGTGGATTTCGATAAGTTCGTAAAAGCTGTGTCGGACCTGGGGCTCTTCTGGCTTGTACTCAATCAGCCACCGAAGTAATTTCAGTACTCACTGAGTAATCTGATATGAATAATCTTATAGTCGTGTTGTTGATGATGCATTAATTGTTCTATGGAAAGAGTTTTGAGGATACTGATGCTGGAGGATATAGTCGAGGAGGCCGGACTGATCGAGCGCGTACTGAAAAAAGCCAAGCTGCCGTACGTCAGTATGAGGGTGGACGGTCCCGATGAATTTGTAGGCGCACTGGAGTCGTTCAATCCCGACGTCGTTCTGTCGGATCATGCACTGCCGCAATTCAATTCTATCGAAGCGCTGAAGCTTTGTCGCGCCCGCGGATTGATGATACCATTTATCCTCGTTACCGGGACGGTATCGGAAGAGTTTGCGGTCAACTGTCTGAAACAAGGTGTGGATGATTATATCCTGAAGAATAACCTTTCGAGACTGCCGGCCGCCATCCTGAATTCACTCAACCAGCGCGAGATGGAATCGAGAAGGCTGGTGACCGAGTTAAAGCTTAGAGATCAGAACGAAGAGCTCACCAAGACGAACGACCTGCTCCGCAAGATCAACATGGAGCTCGACAACTTCGTGTACAGTGTTTCACACAACCTTCGCGCCCCGCTGATGTCTGTACTCGGCCTGGTGACAATCGCAAGGATGGAAGACAAAAAGACAGAGAAACCCACTGAGAATCTCTTCAACATGATCGAGCACAGCATTCATCGCCTCGACGATACGCTGAAAGAGATCCTGGACTACTCCCGCAATGCCCGCACTGAAACGGCAATAACCGAAGTGCAGCTCGAATTCCTTTTCAATGATTCACTCGAACGTCTCAAGTACCTTAAAGGCTTCGACCGGATCGACAAGCAGATCCATATAGAAGGAGATATGCCCGTCTATTGCGACGCCTACCGGTTGAGCATCATTTTTCAGAACCTGATATCGAATTCCATCAAATACCAGGACGTCGAAAAACCCCAGAGCTTTATCAAGATCATCGCCGAGGTCACGGAGGAAGACATCCGTATCCAGTTCTCCGACAACGGCATGGGCATCCGCGAGGAATACCTTCCCCGCATCTTCAGCATGTTCTTCCGTGCTACCGAAAGAAGCGAAGGAGCGGGTCTGGGACTCTACATCGTCAAAGAATCCGTCATGAAACTGGGTGGCGAGATCACCCTCGACTCCACCTACAACGAAGGATCTACGTTCAATATCAGGCTGCCGAATGCAATACCTGGATCAGATTCCTAAAAAACACATCTCTGAATCCATTTCTCACGGAACCCACGCAAAACACGGAAGCGATATCAATTAAGTGCTGCGCCACGTTGAAAGCGCCTGCATTTTGCGTGTATTCCGTGCTTTCCGTGAGACATAAAAAAAGCCAATCGTATCCGACTGGCTTTCATAAACACAATGTTATTTATTAAACGACCTGCGCTTCGAGCTTCTGTGCAAGGATCGACTTCGGTACTGCGCCGACTTGCTTATCCACTACCTGACCTTTCCTGAAAACAAGAAGAGTGGGTATGGAACGAACACCAAACTTGGCAGCCGTTTCAGGGTTTTCGTCAACGTTAAGTTTTGCAACTACGGCCTTACCTTCATAATCGTTAGCCAATTCCTCCACTGCGGGCCCGATCATTTTGCAAGGTCCACACCACTCAGCCCAGAAGTCAACAAGAACTGGTTTATCGGATTGGATTGCCTCATCAAAATTTGCATCGGTAAGTATTATTGTTTTTCCCATAATGGTGGTTTTAAATATTGATTGTTTCCGTTTCTATAGACTCCAACACGAAGGTAGATGAATTTGTTCCAACTTTGGCGGCAATACCGGCAGGTTTGTTGGCTTTGTCCGACAGCCAACGGACCTCATTTTTGTCGGTGATCACACCCACGTCCGATGCCAGCTTCCGGAGCTCATTGATCAGCGGCGTTGACGGCCGTACCGTCTTCGACCGGGCAGGGATCTCCGTAGCCCGAACACCATCCTTACCTGAAAATGATATCTTCAAAAAGCCCTTTCCAGAGTGTTTTTTCAACAATTTCTCCAGCTCGTCCAATTTCTCGCGGGTGAACGTTTCCGGGTCGGCATTCAGGTGAATAGCCAGTCCGTTCACTCGCTTGTCCGCCACCTCGTTCAGCAGGTCGATGTTCCGGATCTTGAGCTCCAGGTTCTGATCGCCCCAGGTATTGCGGGCTACGGTCCCCTCAATAAATAAATGATTTCCGGGAATGAAAAAGTTCTTTCGCTCCAGGTATTCCTTACCAAACATGGTGAACGTATAGCCTCCGCTGTAATCCTCCACCGTCATCCTGCCGAACGGGTTTCCGGTCTTGGTCCGGCGTTCTTCCACTGCAGAAACAATCCCGACCAGCTTACAGTCTTTCCCCTGCAAGACGTCCAGGTTGTTGAGCTCCGTCAGCTGAGTGGTAACAAAAGTGTTGATGATAAACTCGTAGTTGTCGAGTGGGTGCCCTGAGATATACACACCGACTACCTCTTTTTCGAACTGGAGTTTTTCGATCTCACTGAATGGCTCTATCGGATCGATCCGGGGCAACGGCATTTCAGTACCGGTCGAGCCTCCGAAGAGACTAGCCTGGGCGCTGGCCGCTTCCTGCTGGATCCTCGCAGCATAACGGATAACTTTTTCAGTCAACGGAACGTCGCCCTCTTTCGCGGCCATGTACTGGCGACGATGAAAATCGGTAAAGCAATCGAACGCCCCCGACAGCGCCAGGCACTCGAATGTCTTTTTGTTCACCGACTTTCCATTTAGTCTCTTGGCAAACTCGAAGATGTTTTTATACGGGCCGTGAGCCTCGCGTTCCAGGATGATGCCTTCCACTGCCGCATCTCCGGCGCCCTTGATCGCGCCAAGCCCAAAACGTATCTCGCCTGCCTTGTTCACCTCGAAGTACATACCCGATTCGTTCACATGCGGACCGAGCACGGCAATACCCATCTTCCGGGCTTCGTCTATGAAATAAGTAACACTGTCGAGACTGCTTTGTGAATGCGTAAGAACGGCTGCCATGTATTCGGCAGGGTAGTTGGCTTTCAGGTAGGCCGTATGATATGCCACCAGCGAGTAACACGTGGAGTGTGACTTGTTGAACGCATACTGTGCAAACGCTTCCCAGTCTTTCCAGATCTTCTCCGCAATACGCTCGTCGTGGTTGTTCTTCCGTGAGCCCTCGATGAACTTGTCCTTCATCTTGTCGAGAACTTCCTTCTGTTTCTTACCCATCGCCTTCCGGAGGACGTCGGCCTCGCCCTTGGTGAAGTTGGCGAGCTTTTGCGACAGCAACATCACCTGCTCCTGATACACGCAAATCCCATACGTGTCCTTCAGATATTCCTCCATCTCCGGCAGGTCGTACCGTATCGCTTCCCGTCCATGCTTCCGCGCAATAAACGCCGGTATGTATTCCATGGGGCCCGGCCGGTAAAGTGCGTTCATCGCAATGAGATCTTCGAACTTATCCGGCTTCAGACCCTTGAGATAGTTCTGCATACCGTCGCTTTCGAACTGGAACGTGCCGGTGGTCTCGCCCCGTTGATATAGCTGGTACGTCTTCAGGTCGTCGAGCGGGATCTTATCGATATCGATGTCGATACCTTTGCGCTTCTTAATGTTCTTCAGCGCGGTTTTGATGATGGTCAGGGTCGTCAAACCCAGGAAGTCCATTTTCAGCATACCGGCATTCTCAACAACACTGTTGTCAAATTGAGTAACGAGCATCTGAACATCTTTTATCGGCGATTCCCTGGCGATTGAAACCGGGATCAGCTTCGTCATGTCCTCAGGCGTAATGATCACCCCGCAGGCATGGGTACCCGTGTTCCTCAACGATCCTTCGAGAATTATTGCCTGCTTCAGCACTTGAGCCTTCAGGTCGTTTCCTTTTTTGATGTCTACCAGCTCGCGAACTTCCTCGAACGCTTTCTCCAGTGTCGTGCCGGGACGTTCCGGTATAAGCTTCGCGAGACTGTTTGCATCGTTCAGTGGCAACTCCATCACACGCGCACAGTCCCGTATCGACGACTTCGCCGCCATGGTACCGTACGTAATGATCTGTGCCACCTGTGTGGATCCGTATTTTTCTATCACGTAACGGAGCACCTTATCGCGCCCTTCGTCGTCGAAGTCAATATCAATATCGGGAAGTGATACACGGTCGGGGTTAAGGAAACGTTCGAAGAGCAGATCGTAGGCGATCGGGTCTACATTGGTGATCGCGGTGCAATACGCAACTGCGCTTCCCGCTGCCGAGCCACGTCCCGGTCCGACAGAAACTCCAAGCTCGCGTGCCTTCGAAGTAAAATCCTGCACGATGAGGAAGTACCCCGGGTACCCGGTCTTCTTAATGGTCTCCAGCTCGAAGTCGAGTCGTTCACGGATCTCCTGTGTGAGATCGGGGTAGCGGCGTTTCGCTCCCTCGTATGTTAGATGTCTCAGGTAGTCGTCTTCCGTTGCGAAGCCTGCAGGTATGTCGAACTTCGGCAGCAATACATTCCTCTTAAGGTCGTACTGCTCGATCTTGTTGAGGATCTCCTCGATGTTGATGATCGCCTGTGGCAGGTCGCTGAAGAGCTGCTTTACTTCATCACCCGTTTTGAAATAGAACTCGCCGTTGGGCAATCCCAGCCGGTGACCGCGTCCCTCGCCAATAGGTGTCGATCTGAACTCGCCTTCTTTTATGCAAAGCAGTACATCGTGGGCACTCGACTGTTCTTTTTCCAGGTAATAGACTTCGTTCGCGGCGAAATATTTCACTGAATATTTTTCGCAGAAGCGAAGCAAGGTGTCGTTCACCCGGTCTTCTTCGGGAATACTGTGGCGGTTGAGCTCCACATAAAAGTCATCGCCAAACGTCTTGTGCCACCATTTGAATGCTTCCTCCGCCTGCCGCTCACCCACGTGAAGAATAAGGTAGGAGATCTCGCCCGTCAGGCCACCGGTTGTCGCAATCACTCCTTCTTTATATTGAGTGATCAGCGCCTTATCGACCCTGGGATAAATACCATAAAGACCCTCGATAAATCCCGTCGAGCTGAGCTTCGAGAGGTTGTGGTAGCCGATCTTGTTCTTCGCCAGCAATACCTGCAGATATCGCCGGTCGGGATTGTCTTTAGTGAACTTGAGGGTCTTCCTGGTTTCAGATACATAGAACTCGCAACCGACGATAGGTTTTACCCCCTGCTTCAGCGCCTCGGTCACGAACTTGAAAGCTCCGTACATATTGCCGAAGTCCGTAATAGCTACGGCGCTCATGCCGGTGTCTTTCGCTTTCTGAACGATCTCGACCACATCTGCCGTCGCCTGCAGTACCGAGTATTGCGAGTGAAGGTGCAGGTGTGCAAACGGAACTTCCGCCAGTGAAGCGATATCGGTATCAGCGCCGTAATTCGACCGTCGTACCTTTTCACGTTTGGTGGAGTTGCCGGCATCGAGATTCGGTTCTTCATAAACGATCTCTTCTGCGGGCGTCTGATCAAAAGGACTAACGACCTTCTGGGTAACAAGTCCGAAGAAGCATCTTGCTGTTGCCGCTACATCGTATGCTGCATCGTGGGCATCCTGGAACGGACTGCCGAATAGTTTTTGGTGAAGCTCCGTCAGTCGTGGCATCTTAAGCCTGCCTCCCAATCCACCCTGCAGCTGGCAGAAGTCGATCGAGGCAAGACCGGTGTCGACCTTGGCCAGTTTCAGGAAGTCTTCGGTATTGATTGCCTGGCGGATGAACTCGGCGCCAATGATGTTGATGTCGAACTCGATGTTGTGCCCGACCAGTTGTTTTGTCTTTTCAAGGTCTTTCAGAAAATGGATGAACACGGATTTCAATTCGAACCCTTCTTCCATTGCTCTCCGGGTGGAGACGCCATGTATCTGTTCGGCCTTGAATGGAATGTCGAAGCCGTCCGGTCTGATAATGTAGCTGTGGTGGGAGACGAGTTTGCCCTTCGTGTCGTGCAACTGCCAGGCAAGCTGAACGAGCCGTGGCCAGTTGTCCAGGTCTGTGATAGGCGCAGTCTTATTGTGCGGAACCCCGGTGGTTTCCGTATCGAAGATCAAGTACATCTAAAAGTGGTTGTTACCGACAAAAATACATGCAAATACAGCAAATAGTTCTTTCCCAATATGGGAATTATCTCTCGGTGACGGAAGTGAAAAGCTCGGGTTCCAAAATACAATGATGTGTCCGTCAGATATTTATGAGAATGGGTGCCGTGTTTGATCCTTGACGAGGGTCTACAACTATGAAAAAGATCATCAATTCTGTTTTGAATTATTTCCGGAAAGAATGGTACTTATTTGCGATGGTGCTCACTATTACTGTGATCATCATGTTATTTGAAATTTTTTAGAGAGCATTTTAGTTGTTATGATAGTCGGCGCGGCTGTAATAATGCACACCGTGAAAGTGAGATTCCATTTTGGTCACAACGGTTTGCGATGTATTTTTACCTCGATCCAACCGCCCTTAACTTACTATGAAGTGGATAATTGATCTCTTCGCCAGCACGTTGGGAAGAAAACTCCTGATGAGTCTAACAGGAATCTTTCTCATCTTATTCCTTGTCGTTCACCTGATTGGCAACCTGCAGCTGCTGAAAGCAGACAACGGCGAAGCGTTCAACAGGTACGCGGAGTTCATGGGGCACAACGCCCTGATCCAACTCATCGCCAAGGGCAACTTCACGTTCATCATCCTTCACGTCGTCGTTTCTCTGATTCTTACGGTTCGTAACCGCCGTGCACGTGGCCCCGAAGGTTATGCGGTATCCACCGGAAAGTCGTCGATCTGGTCATCGAGAAACATGGGTATCCTCGGTACACTCGTCCTGATATTTCTTGTGATACATCTGAAAGATTTCTGGGGTGAGTCGAAATTCGGAAGTCTGAACATGCGGGCGTACGATGAGGGGGAATACGCAGACTTGTATTTCCAGGTCGCTTACTGGTTCCAAAAGGGTTGGTATGTGGCACTCTATGTTGTCTGTATGGGCGCGTTGGCTTTCCACCTGTGGCACGGTTTCGCGAGCGCCTTTCAAACACTGGGGCTACGGCATCAGAAGTATACACCACTTATAAATTTTGTTGGAAAGGCATTCGCGGTAGTTGTGCCTGCACTCTTCGCTTGGATACCCATCGCCATGTACTTCCACCTTTAATACCACTGCACGAGTATGATAAAGCTTGAATCGAAAATCCCGGAAGGACCTCTCGCCGAGAAATGGACCAAACACAAATTCAATCTTAAGCTGGTCAACCCGGCAAACAAAAGAAAATACGAGGTCATCGTCGTGGGTACCGGCCTGGCCGGCGCATCCGCCGCCGCGTCTCTCGCAGAGTTGGGTTACAACGTAAAAGCATTCTGCTTCCAGGACAGCCCGCGTCGTGCGCACAGTATTGCAGCACAGGGTGGCATCAACGCAGCAAAGAATTATCAGAACGACGGCGACAGTGTTTTTCGCCTTTTTTACGATACAATTAAAGGCGGCGACTACCGTGCGCGAGAAGGCAATGTTTACAGACTCGCCGAAGTCAGCGTGAACATCATCGACCAGTGCGTCGCGCAAGGCGTTCCCTTCGCCCGCGAATATGGTGGGTTGCTTGCGAACCGTTCATTCGGTGGCTCGCAGGTCTCACGTACGTTCTATGCGCGAGGACAAACCGGTCAGCAACTACTGCTCGGCGCGTACAGCGCTCTCAATCGTCAGATCGCTAACGGCAAAGTGAAGATGTACAACCGTACCGAAATGCTCGACCTCGTCATGGTCGACGGCAAGGCGCGCGGGATCATCACCCGTGATCTCATCACCGGTAAGATCGAGTCACACAGCGGTCACGCAGTATTGTTGTGTACCGGGGGATACGGCAACGTGTTCTTCCTGTCCACCAACGCAAAAGGTTCGAACGTAACAGCACCCTGGCGCGCCCATAAAAGGGGCGCCTTGTTTGGCAACCCGAGCTTCACGCAGATACATCCCACATGTATTCCCGTGTCCGGCGAGCACCAGTCGAAGCTCACGCTGATGTCGGAGTCGCTCCGTAACGACGGACGTGTTTGGGTACCGAAGACAGCCAGGCCCGGCCTAACGGCAAAAGAAGCGGTGAACCTTCCGGAATCGGAACGCGACTACTTCCTCGAAAGGAAATACCCCTCATTCGGTAACCTGGTTCCCCGCGATGTGGCTTCCCGTAACGCTAAGTACATGTGCGACGAAGGCCGCGGTGTGGGCAAGACCGGCCTCGCCGTGTTCCTCGACTTTGCCGATGTCATCAAACGCGATGGCCAGAAGACTGTCGAGGCCAAATACGGTAACCTGTTCGACATGTATAAGCAGATCACCGGCGACGATCCTTACGCCATGCCGATGATGATCTATCCCGCCGTGCACTACACCATGGGCGGCCTTTGGGTTGACTACAACCTGATGACGACCATACCAGGTCTTTACGCACTGGGAGAGTGTAATTTCTCCGACCACGGCGCCAACCGGCTCGGGGCCAGCGCGCTCATGCAAGGTCTCGCCGATGGTTACTTCGTGATCCCGTATACAGTCGGAGATTACCTGGCTGCTATGCCGAACGAAAAGATGAGCACCGACAGACCCGAGTTCAAAGAAGCGATCGAGAACGTCAATAGCCGCATCAGCAAACTGCTGTCGATAAAGGGCAAGAAGACCGTCGACCAGCTGCACCGTGAGCTTGGACTTACGATGTGGGAATACTGCGGCATGTCGCGCAACGAAAAAGGACTCGTCACGGCGAAGAAAAAGATACAGGAGCTCCGAAACGAGTTTTGGACGAATGTAAATATCCTCGGAGGAGCATCGGAGTTGAACCAGGAATTGGAGAAGGCCATGCGTGTCGCCGACTTCATGGAGCTTGGCGAGCTGATGGTCGACGATGCACTGATGCGCAGCGAGTCGTGCGGGGGCCACTTCCGCGAAGAGTCACAGACACCCGACGGCGAAGCGCTTCGCAAAGACAACGAGTTTGCGTTCGCGGCAGCGTGGCAGTACACAGGGGAGAACAAACAAGAAGAGCTGCATAAGGAAGATTTGAAGTTCGAAAATGTTAAGTTGACTCAACGTAGTTATAAATAAGTATGAAAATATTTGTTAAAGTCTGGCGCCAAAAAGATTCGAAGTCGAAAGGAGCATTCAAAAAGTATCAGTTGGATCATGTCTCTTCTGACATGTCTTTCCTCGAAATGCTCGATGTTCTGAATCACGACCTCATTGTGAAGGGTGAAGAGCCCGTAGCGTTCGATCACGATTGTCGTGAGGGCATCTGCGGTATGTGCAGCCTTTATATCAATGGCCGTCCCCACGGACCGTTGCAGACCACGACCTGCCAGCTTCACATGCGTTCTTTCAAGGATGGCCAATCCATCACGATTGAACCATGGCGCGCAAAGGCGTTTCCAGTGATTAAAGACCTAATTGTCGATCGTACTGCATTTGACCGCATCCAACAGGCGGGCGGTTACGTTTCAGTGAACACGGGCGGGGTACCCGACGCGAACGAGATCCCGGTCCCGAAGAAAGTTGCGGACGAGGCTTTCGACGCTGCAACGTGCATTGGGTGTGGCGCTTGTGTGGCGGCCTGTAAGAACTCATCCGCGAGTTTGTTCGTGAGCGCGAAGATCTCGCAGCTGGCTTTACTTCCCCAGGGTCAGACCGAACGGAAGGAGAGGGCCGAGCGTATGGTGGCACAGATGGACGCCGAAGGGTTTGGTTCGTGTACCAACACGTATGCCTGCGAAGCGGAATGTCCCAAGGGCATCAAGGTGTCGAACATCGCCCGCATGAACCGCGAGTATTTGTCAGCAATGATGAGCTCGTACAAGGTTGAGGTGGGCGGAGGCGAAGGCTAAGGCTAAGGAAAAAAATACACTTCAGTGTGAAGGATTATTACGAGATCATGAAGGTCGGCCGTAAGGCCACAGATGCCGAGATAAAGAAGGCCTTCAGGAAACTTGCTAATCAATATCATCCGGACAAAAATCCAGCTTACGAGGCAGAGGCGATCTTCAAAGAGATCAACGAAGCTTACGAAGTGTTGGGTGACGCCGCAAACCGTCTCGACTACGATCAAAAGCTAGCGAATCCCGCTTTCTACGAATACCAGAACACCAGGCAGCAGCAGAATACCGCCCCGTACCCGAGACGTCCGTCGGAGCGGGCGATGTTGCAGCTCAGCTTGCTTCGCTATTCCCGCCTATTGTTTTATTTCGGATGCCTGTGGTGTAGTGTGCTGGTTGTAGACTACCTGATGCCGGCCAATCACATAGAAAGTGCCGTGCTCACGGACATGTCCAAGCTGCCATTGATCACGTTTCATCAGCCGCAAAAATTACTTGTTACAAGTGCAGGTCACGGCTTCGATGTGAGCGCAGCCGAGATGAAACACTTTCCGCTGGGAAGTAAGGTCCATGTGTATTATTCAAGTTTTCTACGGGCCATGATACGGATCGAGAACTACGATGGAACATATATTGTAAACAATCTGGGCAGCATTTACCGCAACTTCAGCTTCGCACCAATATTGTTATTTTTGAGTTGTGTAATCGGTATCGTTGTGAAGAAGGGGGTTGAGTTTCACGTTAATCTCGGAATTGTGGTTTTTCTGTTGATGATACTTAACATCGCATTACTTTATTCGTCCACATTATGAAATCGGTTGAAAAGAAGAACAACGACTGGAAGAAGAGGGATGGAGTGGTTTATTCCACCGATAATAAGTTTGAATATCAATACCAGCCGGGTGACGAACAGAGCACGCTGCCACCGCAACAGCAACAGTTGCGGGTGGAGCTCGATAAAAGCGGCCGGGCTGGCAAAACCGTCACCCTGATCACCGGATTCGTCGGCACGGTCGCCGACCTGGAAACCCTTGCGAAATTGCTCAAAACACGCTGTGGCACAGGAGGTTCTGCTAAGGATGGCGAGATCGTCATACAAGGCGACGTTCGCGCCAAGGTTGCGGAGATACTTCAAAAAGAGGGTTACAAAGCCCGGGTTCGGTAGAAAAGCTACGTCACGTAAACTACCTGTCATCGTCAAAATCCGTTATCCTGCCGCGTAATCGGCCTGTTTTAGCCCTTCACTGTTGCTTTCTCTGTTGAGTAAGGTTTCCTCTAAAAAAGCCGAATTCATTGCATCGGTCATGGATAATTTTAATGCTCAATAGACTGGATAGATTTTTTTCGGATCATGCCGTTTCACCGGACCGCCCTTTTACCGATGGTAACAGCATTCCTTCTTACACTGGGAACTGCTTTTGCCCACCCTCATTTTTCGGAGGTTATGATTGCCCCGGTGGAGGATACCACCCAGGTAAACCTGCTGAACAGGATGGCTATGTCCATCCGGGAGTCCGATCATGAAGCCGCGGGCAGATACGCCGAGGATGCTCTCGAAATAGCCGAGAAGATCAATTACCTCAAGGGCAAAGCCGAAGCACTCGGTAATCTGGGCTGGGTGTGTTATCGCAGGACGGACTTCGTCAATACACTTCATTATTCGATTGAGGCGATGAAGATCAGCGAGCAGATCGGTTACAAGACCGAGATGGCGCGGAGTATGAACAACATCGCGGCAGTGTCATTCGAACAAAAGCAGTACAATAAAGCCATCGGTGAATTCAAACAGGCCCTGGTCCTTGCCTACGCATCGAATGACGGCAAGGTTATCGGACGTTCACTGAACAATTTGGCTTATTGCTATTTTACGTCTACTCTCAGCCTGGATTCTGCCGATCACTACAGCAGCGAGGCTGTGAGATACAGCGAAAAAATAAAGGATAATTACCTCGTAGCATTTGCGCTTCGTACCCGCGGCGACGTAATGGTGAAACGCAACGAGTTCAACCAGGCTCTGAAAATGTACGAGCGTGGGATCGCGCTCTCGGAAGCCAGCCGGAACAACTCGATGAAGGCAGCTACCTACCACCGCATCGCCAAACTCTACGTTACACTCGGCCGCAATGATGAAGCGATCAATGTACTTCTGCGCAACGCCGACGATGCACGGAAAATGGGATACTATGAGGAGCTCGAACGAACCTATAAAGTCCTTTCCGATATATTTCACAACCAGGGCCAGGAGGATAAGGCTTACAATTACCTGAACATGTACACTTCATTGCATGATTCCATTTACACCACGCAGAACAGCAAGCAGATCGCACTGTTGCAGAATGAATTCGACCTGAACATGAAACAGGCACAGATCGAGCTGCTCACGAAAGACACCGACCTGAAACAAAAAGAGATACTCAGCCAGCGCGCACAGTTGTACGCTACGATTGTCGGCGCAAGCTGTGTCTTATTGCTGGTAACAGTAATGCTCTATAGCTTTCAAAAAGTGAAACGGACCAACCGCGAATTAGAACAACAAAAAGAAGAGCTCGCCAATAAGAACCTCGAGATCGAGGAGAAAAGCAACGAGCTCGAACTGCTCAATAGCACCAAGGATAAGCTGTTCTCCATCATCGGGCACGATTTCAGAAGTCCCTTGCACAGCCTTAGAGGTTTGCTGGAGCTGATCGGTACCAACCGTATGACCCAAAAGGAATTCGAACACTACAGCAAAGACCTCCGGAACAAGATCGACGTGGTGTACAACAACCTGGACAATATCCTCCACTGGTCTGTGTCGCAGCTCAATGGTATCAACACCTCGCCGCTGAAAGTCGACATGCAGGCGCTGGCCGGTGAAGTGGTTGAGCTCTACGAAGAGATCGCCAGGGTAAAGGGCGTAACCCTGATGAATGACGTACCGGCAGAAGGAAATGTCTGGGCCGACAAAGACCAGGTGCGACTCGTGATCCGCAACCTGGTGAGCAATGCGCTTAAGTTCACGTTCACCGGCGGCCGGGTAACGATCGGAGCAACGGTGTTCGAGGATTCCGTCAGGATATTTGTGAAAGACACCGGCGTCGGGATAGCCGACAACGACCTGTCCAAACTTTTTGTCAAACAGATCCTGTGGTCTGAGAAGGGAACCAACAACGAAAAGGGACTTGGCCTGGGACTGCTGTTGTGTAAGGAGTTTATCGAGAAGAACAATGGCACACTCGATGTAAAGAGTGAGCCCGGCTCGGGAACCATCATCGCCTTTACCTTGCCGTCTGCGGGGCAAACAATAAAGCCCACCATAAGGCAGGCTTCATTTTCGTCAAACTGAGTGTCAGCTCTTACTTCGCTTCTTTCAGCTTCTTAAGCTCATTCTCCCAAACGGGCTTGTTGGCCTCTTGTCCGGCGGGAACGTTCTTCAAAGCAACTTCCCAGTTCTTGATCGCTTCTTTCTTGTTACCAACAGCAGTGTAACCACGGGCGAGTCCTACGGACGTCGTGAACTTCTCTTCGGGATGTGTCTTTGCATTGTATTGGAATACTTCAAGCGCTTTTTGATTCTCACCAAAGCCGATCAGTGTCCTTCCATACTGGTGAATGTCCGTCATGCGGGCCGAAGGCATCTTGATGGCTTTGTCCATGATAGCTCCCGCCTCTGGGCCTTTGCCCATGGCCATCAACACACTTGCTTTTGTAGCGAGTCCGTTGAAGTCTTCGCTGCCACCGTTGTTCGGATTCATCGACGCATCGGTCCACGCGAGCGCTTCTTCGAGGTTGATCTTGTTTTGTGCACAGAAGCGGGCGGCTTGTGCGTAGTTACGTACGTCGAAGCCGGTGGATGAACGCAGTTGGTTGCGCATCATGTTCACATAGATCTCGTTAACATTGGGAACTTCGATCTTGAAGGGAACCTTCTTCTTCTCCCATTGGAGGTAAGCCGTTGCCGTATTGGCGAGGCGATCATCGAAACCATAAGCGAGAAATTCTGTGTAGGGTGCGTCGACAGCCGTTGCGCTTACTTTCAAAGCATCTTCGGCAGGATTATAGAAGTAGCTGCCCCAGCTGGTGCTGTTCTTCGAAAAAATCCATGTCCACGGGCCGTCTTTAGCGACTTCGAGGAAGAGACCGTAGGTACCCGCAGGGATGTCCTTGCCTTCGATCTTTACCGGGTGTGAGAAAGTGATCGTGGTGTTCTCATTCGAGCCTGCACGCCACGGTGCAGCCTTTGAGCTGCCGAAGCCCTGGTCGATCTGTCCGTAATGAACCAGCTCGCCCCAGATGTGACCGGTGCGATCGTCTCCATTCGGAGCATGAACGTTGGGACTGTTGTAGGTGATGTTTACTTCCACCGGGCCGATCCATTGGGTAACGGACGACTTCTGGTTGTCGCCGTTGGGGGGGAGTGAAAGCTGGCCGAACGCCTGGCCGCAAATAATTGCAATAATTAGTGTAGTACAGATCTTCTTTAGCATATGGTTTGGTTTTGGGTACTGAGACGAAACAAACGATTTAAACGGAAAATACACAGGCCCGGACTAACCTGCCTTGCGGTATTTTTGGAGTGAAACTTTAATAGTTACAACGCATCAAACGGGCTTCCCGTTCCGCTCGGGAACGACCATTTTCAGATTACCGGGTGTGATTTGAACATCAAATTGCGATGCGGGCTCCTGTGCTTCCCCGTCGATATGAAAGGCGACTGCTTTGGGGAACGTGATGGATACCTGTTTGCCCTTCCTGATGTCAACCAGCGATGACCGGTCGAGTGTTCCTGAAAACATTTTGGTAGCGAAACCCACGACACGGCTGAATGGCACCTTCCTGATAAAACAGACATCGATGAGCTCATCACAAACAGACGCGAGTGGCGCTACAACGGCGTTGTTGCCAAACTGCGATGAATTTGCGAGCGCTATTATAAAACTGCTGGTGCGATGATGCTTTCCGTCGAGTACAACATCGGCTTCGAATTCACGGTACGACATAAACTCTTTCAACACGAGCGTCGTATAACCAACGAGCCCACGTTTGCCATTTTTGCCGAACAGTCCCGCTATGTGTCCGTCGAAGCCGATACCCGACACGTTCACTGATAATTTTCCATTGACCGACATGGTATCCATGTTGATCACCCGGCTTGATTGGAGAAGTCCAAGCGCCCCGGAGAACTTCATGGGCACACCGAGATGCCTGGCGAGTCCGTTACCCGATCCTTTGGGGAGAATGCCCATCGTCACCGGGCTGTCGACCAGTCCTTGCGCCACCTCGTTCACCGTTCCGTCGCCGCCTACCGCGAATGCCATGTCGAACTTTTCAGCTACCGCCGTTTGTGCCAGCTCGGTGGCATGGCCCCGGTCGCGCGTAAACTCGATCGTGCATCCGAAATTAAGAGAGGCGCACGTATCGATGATACGACCTTCAATCGAATCCTGGTAGCCGGTACCGGAGAATTTGTTGATAATGAAGAATACCTTCTTACTTTCGTTCATAAAGTTCTCACCGAAATCTAGCCATATGGCCATCGAATTCAAACCACGGAAGATCAAATTCAAAGCATGGAACACGGAGACAAAATTGCTGATGCGTCTCAACAGTATCGACTGCAACAAAGGTGAGCTTTACAAGAAGGATCACGTGTTACTTCAATTCACGGGGTTGAATGACAAGGAAGGGGAGGAGATCTACGACATGGATGTTCTCCTGATCTATTCCGATAAATACGTGGTGTCGTGGAATGAATCGAAAGGTGGTTGGTTCTACAGCCCGCTTGACAAACCGGACGAGCTGTTACCGTTCCTGGAACCCGAAGCGGTAAAGATGAAGAGGTTCTGCAGTTATTTTGAATTAAACTAACTAGAAGTTAGACGTTAGGGTTGTAGTAAAGCCAACCTGTAACTTTTCACTTTTAGTTTTTAACTTTTAACTTTTAATCTTGCTTTCGATGTACGATACGGCCTGTCCGATGGTCTGCATTTTCTCCGCATCGTCGTCGGGTATCTTGATATCGAATGTTTGTTCAAATTCCATCACCAGTTCCGCGTAGTCGAGTGAATCGATACCCAGGTCCTTAACAAAACTGGCGTCTGGTGTGATTTCGGATTCGTTGATCCCGAGCTTGTCGATGAGAATGGAGGTGATGCGTTTTTGGACGTCTTGCATAGTACGAGAATATGGGCGCAAATTAGTAAAATACGGGGAAGTTGTTCAGGGTTCAAAGTTCAGAGTCGCCCTCAGTTTCGACGAGCGTTGGGGCATGGAGATAAGCCTTATAGTCAGGGATATAAACTACATGATATTCTCCAAAGTAGGCAGAGACTCATAACTCAAGCTAGTCTGAACTTTGAACCTTGAACGATTTACGCCCAATTTTAAAAGCGCAAAATAAACTCCGTCCCCTCTCCCAGCTTCGACTTAACCGTAATCCGTCCCTCATGTTGCAACATAATCTGTTTCGAAAGACTCAACCCAATCCCCGACCCCGTCTTTTTCGTCGAGAAGAATGGTATGAAGATCTTTTCCATCGCCTCATTGTCGATACCCGATCCGTTGTCTTTTACGGAGATCACAGCCCGCCCCTTTTC
Source organism: Cyclobacteriaceae bacterium (assembly GCA_035318625.1). GTDB lineage: Bacteria > Bacteroidota > Bacteroidia > Cytophagales > Cyclobacteriaceae > ELB16-189. The sequence continues at coordinate 369,861 of DATHEL010000002.1, read as the reverse complement.
GTTGCTCTGGGCCAGAAGGTCGAGTCGTTTGTCCGGCTGCTCGTCGAACGCCTGAATGGCATTCTTGATCAGGTTGATGAGCACCTGTTCGATCATCGTTTTGTCGGCGAGTATGAACAGATTCTCGGGTTCCACAATGCAACTGATGGTCACACCGTGGTCGGCAAGCTCCTTCTTGTGAAGCATGGCCATTTCTTCCAGCAAAGGCTTCACCAGCACTTCGGCGAGCCTCGGCTTGGGGATGTGGGTCAGGTTTCTGAATTCTTTCACGAAGCGTATGAGACCTTCGCTGCGCCGACTGATGGTTTGCAGAGAAAGGTGCATGTCGCCGAGCTCCTCATTCTTGATATCCTGCTCGTAACGGATCTTCCGGTCCAGTTCTTCCTCCACGATACCGGCAAGTGAAGAGATAGGCGTAACGGAATTCATGATCTCATGAGTAAGCACGCGCACGAGGTTCTGCCACGCTTCCATTTCCTTTTCTTCGAGCTCACTCTGGATGTTGCTCATCGAGATCAGCTTGACCTCGTCGCCGCGCAATGTAAGCTCGATGGCGAAGATCGACAGTTGAATGATTTCATCGCCGGTCTTGAGGCGGATCAGCTCGCGGCCACCGGTCTTCAGTTTCAGGAACGACTCTACGAGGCTGTCATCTACTTCACGTAGATCTTCCACGGTCTCGGCACGATTGACCTTCAACAATCTCTTCGCCGCACTGTTGATGATCTGAATCGAACCGTCGCGTTTGAAAGTCAGGATGCCGATACCGACATGTTGCACGATGTTCTTGAAGAACTGGTATTCGGAGTCTTTTTCTTTCCTCGATACCCGTAGTTTAAGCAGTGCTTCATTGAGCTCCTGATGAAGTCTTTGAACGGTGGGGTCCTGGCTGTCGGTCTTGAATGACGAGGAGAGGTCGTCGAATCGAATCGCATCCAGGAAGCTGGTCATGTTCTCGTTCGATCGCTCCACGGCCTTGATCAGCTGACGTACCTGGAAGAAGATCGCGCCACCGACACCCAGCAGTAAGATCCAGCTTGGATCGGAGCGTACCGAGATGTAACAAAAAACGAAGATGGTGAATACTAAAATCCCCACTCGGGTTACCAGCGGGGATTTTAGATTAAAGTCCATACTTCTCCATTCGGCGATATAACGATGCCCTCGTCAATCCGAGCTCTTCAGCTGCCTTGGAGATGTTCCCGTTGTGTAGTTGAATAGCTTTGGCGACTGCTGCTTTTTCGACCTCGTCCAGGTTCAGCGTATCGGCTGTGGGCGCATCGTTGCCTTTGCGGCTGAAAAGGAAGTCGCTTTCCTGTAATGTCGGTGAGTCGGCCATAATCACGGCGCGTTCGATGGCGTGCTGGAGCTCGCGCACATTACCCGGCCAGGCATATTTTTTAAGCTTGGTGATTGCGTCGTTCGAGATACTAAGTACTTCTTTCCTGTATTTCCTGGAATAGTAGTTCAGGAAGTGGCCCGCCAGCAGCGGGATGTCATCTACCCGGTCGGCGAGGGGAGGGATATTGATCTCTACCGTATTGATCCTGTATAACAAGTCCTGGCGGAAGCGGCCTTCTTTCACCATCTGGTGCAAAGGCATGTTGGTGGCACAGATCAGCCGGATGTCTACCTCAACTGCGTTGTTCGAGCCCACCCTGGTCACCATTCGCGACTGCAGTGCACTTAACAACTTACTCTGCAGGTTCATGCTCAGGTTACCGATCTCATCCAGGAATAGTGTTCCACCGTTGGCCAGCTCGAACCTTCCGGGACGATCCTCCCTGGCATCGGTAAAGGCACCCTTTTTATGACCGAAGAGCTCGCTCTCGAAAAGTGTTTCCGTTATAGCCCCCATATCGACGGCGACGAAGGAGTTGTCTTTACGCAACGACTTCTGGTGAATGGCGCGGGCAATGAGCTCCTTACCGGTACCGTTCTCGCCAAGGATCAGGATGTTGGCTTCTGTCTTTGCCACCTTATCGATCAACGCAAATACTTCGTTGATCGGGTTGCTGTTGCCTATGATATCGCGGAAGGGTTGGCTGATCTGCTCTTCGAGCATCTGCTTGGCCTTGCGCAGCTTATCGACTTCGTTGTATGACTTCTTTAATTTGATCGCTGTAGAGATCGTAGCGATGAGCTTTTCATTTTGCCACGGCTTGAGGATGAAATCCGTTGCGCCTTCTTTCAACGCACGGACTGCCATTTCAACGTCGCCGAATGCCGTGATCATGATAACAACCGCGTTCGGGTCGCGCTCACGGATCTGGCCTAGCCATTCAAACCCCTCTTTGCCGCTGGTTGTATCCTTGGTAAAATTCATGTCGAGCAGAATAACGTCATAACTGTCGTTATTCATCAGGAATGGGATCTTGTTGGGATTCTTTTCAATGATGACGTGATAGTTGTATTTCTTCAGAAGCATTTTGGCCGCGAGAAGCACGTCTTCGTCGTCGTCGACCATGAGAATTTTACCGAGTTCGTTCACTTAGTTGAGGTTAAGCGGGTGGAGAAACGAAAAAGTGTGCCATACTACCGATGCCGAAAAACAGGATTGCAAGCGGCTTTTTCGTGTTCTAAAATGCAAATATGTCCAAAAACGAACACTTTTCCATTGGGGAACGTGCAGTTAAGGAACAAATTCAAAAAAATCGATCGTCTTACTGGTCACGAGGATCATGCGGTCGTCGGTCAAGAGGGCGAAATTGGCTGAGTGGGGAAGGGTTATCTCCCGTTTCTCGGTATTGTACAGATCAATTAATTGCAATGTGTTCCCGGAGGCATAATAGATCTCTTCACCCAGGAAGCTGAAGTACGGAATATCTTTTCCGTCAATCTTTCTGATCGAACGGCCCAGGTTATTCAATACATGTATCCCTTTGTCACTGTCAAGAACAAAAAGAAAGTTCAAATACTCTCTCATATAGACGACCTTCCTCACATCACTTTCGCCTTTGGAGAACTCCGACTCGTATGCAATCGCCACGCCACGCTCCTTTGTTTTCTTCATGGTTACATCGGCCGAGTCGAGTATCCAGAATTCATTCTTGGACGGACACACCAGCCAGGCACTCACGGCGAACTCGGCGTGCAACGGTGACGACTCGGAGAATGAAAGATCGGGAGCGATCGATTCGATGGTCTGTGAATCCCGGAAGTAAGCAAATGCTCTCGTCCCATCCTTCGGATCGAAGACCGTGGGAACAGTTTTGAACTTTATCCGCCCGATCTGTTTGCCGGTCTTGTCGTACTTCAGGGTTTGGCCATCGGCGAGGACCACATACAGATCACCCGGCCTGTCGACGCATGCAAAGACAATATTCGAAGACACTTCGGCCGATGCAATCTTCTTCTGTGCGATGCAAAATGTAAAGCTGCATACTGCTATCAGTATAGCTATCGGTTTCATGAGGCCGTGAAAGACTTTAGGGTCATATCCTTGCCGTCGTAAACGGCGTATGGCGAGAAGTTCACCCACTCACCCAGGTTAATGTAACGGCTGTTTTCAGAAACCTTAAGGTCAAGAGGCAAATGACGGTGGCCGAATATATAGAAGTCGTGATGCTCCGTCTTTTCGGTTTTCTGGCAGTAGGCAAAGAGAAATTCATTTGCGTCGCTTTGGAACTTCTCTTTCTCCATGTTACCGATACGGCTTGATTTGCTCCACTTGTGTGCAAGGTACATGCCGAGATTGGGATGCAATCGTGCAAAGAGCCATTGAAAAAAACTGTTTGCAAACAGTCCGCTCTTCAGCACTTTATACCAGCGATCGCCGGGCCCAAGCCCGTCGCCATGACCGATCAATATCTTATGATCGCCGATCTTCATTTCCTGCGGTTCGGTATAGATCACGATGTCCAGTTCCTTTTGAAAGTAATCGAACATCCACAGGTCATGGTTGCCGCTGAAGAAATAGATGGGAAGACCCGCGTCTCGCAGCTCTGCAAGTTTTCCGAGGAACCGAATGAAGCCTTTGGGAATAGTGTACTTGTACTCGAACCAGAAGTCGAACATGTCGCCCACGAGGTAGATCGAATGAGCATCATGCCTTACCATCTCAAACCATTTCACCAGGAGCTTTTCCCGTTCAATAGTGGTAGCCTGGTCGGGGACGCCCAGGTGGAAATCGGAAGCGAAGTATATTTTTTTTCCTTCCGGGAGATTGATATCGATCACAGTAGAATGAAAAGTTAATAACTAATGGTGAAAAGTTTCCTGGTATAAATGTAAGGTCGCAGGATAACTTTTCACTATTCACTTTTAGTTTTTCACTCTTTTTGCGGCTCCGGAAGCTGGTTGTTCAGGTGTGGCAGTGGATTTTCTTCCTTTTCTTTCGGTGTGTCCTTCACCTCATCCTTAGGTGTTTCCTTGGGCGTTCCGTTGGTAAATTTCTGATAGGTGGTCGGCTGAGCGAAAGGACGCTTGCCGATCAGTCGTTCGAGGTCTGACTGGAAGAGGATCTCTTTTTCAAGCAGCTCTTTAGCGATGATCTCCAGGTGCGCGCGATGTTCGGCGAGCAGGGCCCTGGTGCGGTCGTAAGCGCTGTCGATGATCTTCTTCACTTCCACGTCGATCCGTTCGCCGGTGGCTTCCGAGTATGGCTTATTGAAATTATATTCTGACTGCTTGCTGTCGTAGAAGGAGATATTGCCGATAGCAGCGTTCATTCCATATACGGTTACTATGCTGTACGCCATCTTGGTGATACGCTCCAGGTCGCTTAGAGCGCCGGTGGATATCTTTCCGAATACGAGCTCTTCTGCGGCACGGCCACCGAAGGTCATACACATTTCGTCGATCAGCTGTTCAGTCTGATACAGGAACTGTTCTTTGGGCAAGTACTGTGCATATCCAAGTGCTGCGATACCGCGTGGCACGATGCTCACTTTCACGAGCGGGTCGGCATGTTCGAGGAACCAGCCAGCTACTGCGTGACCTGCTTCGTGGTACGCAACGATCTTTTTCTCTTCAGGCGAGATGATCTTGCTCTTTTTTTCGAGTCCACCGATCACACGGTCGATAGCATCCTGGAAGTCGAGCATCTCAACCTCTTTACGGTCTCTCCGGGCGGCGATGAGAGCTGCTTCGTTACACACGTTGGCTATCTCGGCTCCGGCAAAACCGGGAGTTTGTGCTGCGAGTTTCTTCACATCCACTTCTTTCGAAAGCTTGATCGGCTTCAAGTGTACTTTGAAGATATGTTCACGGCCGGCGATATCCGGTTTGTCGATGCTGATCTGGCGGTCGAAACGGCCCGGGCGCATGAGTGCAGAGTCGAGCACGTCGGGACGGTTGGTTGCCGCGAGGATGATGACGCCGCTGTCGGTAGCGAAGCCGTCCATTTCCACGAGCAATGAGTTCAACGTGTTCTCGCGTTCGTCGTTGGCGCCGGGAAGTGAACCCCGTCCGCGCGAACGGCCGATCGCGTCGATCTCGTCGATGAACACGATACACGGAGCTTTTTCTTTAGCCTGTTTGAAGAGGTCGCGTACACGGGCAGCGCCCACACCTACAAACATCTCAACGAAATCGGAACCTGACAAGGAGAAAAAGGGCACTGCGGCCTCTCCGGCAACGGCTTTAGCAAGCAGAGTTTTGCCGGTTCCCGGAGGTCCAACCAGCAATGCACCTTTAGGTATTTTACCGCCGAGCTTGGTGAACTTCGATGGTGTTTTCAGGAAGTCGACAATTTCTTTTACTTCTTCCTTGGCTTCGTCCAGGCCGGCAACGTCTTCGAACGTGACCTTCACCTTGTTCTCTGCATCGAACAAAGCAGCTTTCGACTTACCGATGTTGAATATTTGTCCGCCGGGTCCGCCGCCGCCTGTCATGCGTCGCATGAGCATCCAGAATCCGAACAGCAATAGAAACAGGAAGCCCCAGTTGATGAGCATTCCGGTGATGTCACTTCGTTCTTCGGTCTGAAGGTCTATTTTCTGTTCGCGGGGGATCGCCTTGATGAGGTCCTCATATTGATCGATGAACTTATCGATCGAGGGAATCTTCATTTTGTAGTGAGGGCCATTGGGGCTTACGCCAAACGGGCTGTTGCTACGCTCGAGCTCCTGTTTGTACACTGCATTCTGCAGGGCCTCGGGCTTGAGGGTAATCTCAACCTGTTCCTCGTTTTTGACCAACACAAGCTTCTTGATAACCTTGTTGTTGACCATATCTTCGAAGCGGCTGTTTCGGATCTCGACCAGCTCGCTTGATCTGTTTACCCAGCTTATTATTAAAATCACAGCAACCAACCCCAGGATGATCCACATCTGGTAATTGGGTCTTGGAACTTTGCTGCCCCTATCTCTCTCTTTATCAGCCATTTCTATTTAGTTGTCTAAAAAATTATTCGAATTAATCTTCTATTTCAGTGATTTCAGCATCCCCCCAGAGTTTTTCGAGGGCATAAAACGATCTTCGGTCCTTTCGGAAAATGTGAACCACCACGTTGGTATAGTCGAGAATCATCCACTCTTTATTGTTCTTTCCCTCGACGTGCCAGGGGTTTTCCTTTAGGCCCTTAAACACTTCGTCGTCGACCGAGTCGGCGATGGCGTCAAGTTGCTTGTCTGAATTACCGGAACAAATTACGAAGAAATCGGCTACGGCATTTTTGACTTTCCGGAGGTCCATCAATACAATCTCGTATGCTTTCTTTTCCTGCATTCCCTTCACGATCAAACCACTCAGCTTCTGTGAACCGGCGAGGGAATCCTTCTTTCTTTTACCCATTAAACTATCTTGGGGTTTTAAATTGTACAGTGTACAAGGTACAGGGTTCTGCACGGGCCAACATTGTACCCTGAACTCTGTATCCTGTACGCTTAAGAACCTGCAAAGGTAACCAAAAACGCTTGTATAAAATCCCCTCCGGCACCCTTTTCTTAGGCAAAAACCTGGTGATTTTGCCCGAATGTCCTTCAACAAACACGCAGGCAGTCGAACTTGCACAAGCCGGCCAGGCGCCCGACGGGACCGTAGTGATCACGGACCATCAAACCTCGGGCCGCGGCCAACGCGGAAATACATGGGAATCGGGGAGCGGTCTGAACCTCACTTTTTCGATCGTAGTGCATCCGGTTTTCCTGCAAGCTTCGCAGCAGTTCCATCTCAATAAGGCCGTCGCCCTGGCTGTCCATGATACCGTAAGCCGGCACACTTCTGAGCGTGTACACGTAAAATGGCCCAACGATATCATGATTAGCTGTAAAAAAGTTTGCGGCATCCTGATCGAAAACCAGGTTACAGGCAACCAGCTGGGCCGTTCGGTGATCGGTATCGGGCTGAATGTCAATCAAAAGACATTCTCATCACCACACGCAAGCTCCGTTTCAATTCACTCGGGTAAGCCTATCGACCTCGCGAAATTATTCGACGAGACACTTCAGTCAATTGAATGGCGTTATATTCAACTGAAGAACAACCGCCTCAAGGAGCTTGACCACGACTATCTCCGGTCGCTCTACCGCGTCAACGAAGTACATTCGTTCATTGTAGATGAGAAAGAAACGGATGGGATCCTGCGTGGTGTCGATACAAATGGAAGACTGTTGGTGGAAATCGGAGACAGAATGAGATCTTTCGACCTTAAAGAGATCAAATACGTACACTGATGGATTTCGGAAAAGTAAGCAGAGTTATCATTACATGTAATAAACGACTGGCTCCTGTGCTTGAAGGAGAAGTGAGAGCCCTGGGTCACATACCCGAGAAAGTCTTCGCCACAGGAGTCGAGCTGAAGGCCTCGCTTCGTCAGTGCATCGAGCTCAATCTTCATCTTCGCAGCGCCAGCCAGGTTCTTTACTCATTGAGACAGTTCAAGGTGAGGAACCCGGAAGATCTGTACCAGGAGGTGCTGAGGTATTCATGGGACGAAGTGATCGACCGTACCGGTTATTTTTCCGTGACTAGCCACGTCGATCATTTCACGGTGAACAACCCGTTGTTCGTCAACGTGAAGATCAAGGACGCAATCGTCGACCGGTTCAGGAGGGAGACAGGCGTGCGGCCGGACTCCGGGTCGGAGCTGGACAAGACTGTGATCCATGTTTATTGGAAGGAGGATACGGCGGAGATATTCATCGACACGTCGGGGGAGACGCTGGCCAAACATGGTTATCGCAAGATACCGGGTAAGGCGCCGATGCTCGAAGCGTTGGCATCGTCGACAGTCCTGGCGTCCAAGTGGGACCGGAAGTCGCCGTTTGTCAATCCCATGTGTGGATCGGGGACGCTGGCTATCGAGGCCGTGTTGATCGCGACCGGCCGGAAGCCGGGCTTGTACCGAAACAATTATTCATTCATGCATGTAGTCGGCTACGATGAAAATGACTACGGGATTTTGTTGGATCGGCTGAAGTCTGATATTGTCGAAGTGGAAGGGCTACGGGTGATTGCGACCGATATCAGCCAGGACGCGGTGGAGATCTCGAAAGTAAATGCGAAAGTGGCGGGTGTCGATCACCTGATCGAATTCACTATCTGCGATTTTGAAGAGACGCCATTGCCAGAGCCGCCGGGTATTGTTTTTCTGAACCCGGAGTACGGCGAGAGGATGGGAGAATCTTCGGAGCTGGAAACGACTTATGAACGGATTGGAGATTTCCTGAAAAAGAAATGCAAAGGGTATACAGGATATATTTTTACCGGCAACCTTGACCTTGCGAAGAAGATCGGGTTGAAGGCAAGCAGAAGGATCGAGTTTTATTCGGCTAAGCTGGATTGCCGGTTGTTGGAGTACGAGTTGTATGAGGGTACCCGCAGAAGTGATGCTCCGAAGAGCCCGTAGGAGGGCGCGATAGATCACTCGTGCTTAAGGGCCTTCACCGGGTTGGCCAACGAAGCTTTCAGCGACTCGTAACCTACAGTCAGTAACGTGATCATCACGATCATCCCCACCGCTCCCGCAAATACCAGCACACCCAGTGGCGTCTGGTAAACAAAACTCTCCAGCCACGTGGTCGACAAGTACCACGCTAACGGAACACCAATCACACACGCAATGAGCAACAACTTCGCAAAGACACTCAGCAGCAACGTCAGTACCTGAAGATTGCTGGCCCCAAGCGTCTTACGGATGCCGATTTCCTTGGTGCGTTGTTCAGAAAGGAATGAAGCTAACCCGTACAGCCCGACGCAGGTGATGAGGATTGCAAGCGCTGAGAATTTTTCTGTGAGCTCTGCAACCTGTACTTCATTCTCGTACATCCGTCCGAATTCTTCGTCTACGAACCAATAGTCGAAGCCGAAGTCGGGAAACACCTGTTTCCATGCGGTTTCAAGGCCTGCGATCTTTTCTCCAATCTTAGACGCTGGTAATCTGATGTGAATGATACGATCAAATGTATGTGGCTTCGGGCAGATGGCGAGCGGATCGATCTTTTTGTGCATCGAGCGGTAAGGGAAGTCTTCGATCACCCCGATGACGAGTCCGGTAACCGGAGGCCTCGTACTGTCGGGGCGGTTGTAGCCCATGACGAATTCGGGACGGATCACGGTCTTACCAACAAGCTCCGAAGGAGTAAGATTTAAAGATTTTGCTGCAGATTCATTCAACAGGATTGCAGTCGAATCCCCAATGTTCTTCGGGTCGAAATCGCGCCCGGCGATGATGTTCATCTTGAATGTCTTCGGGAAATCGAAGTCACCATTTAGCTGGAACCATTCGTGCTTTTCTTCACTGATGTCGGGGAACTGCATGGTCATGTTCACAGGACCGAAGAAGTCGAGACGGGGAAGGTGATTGGCAAGCGTGACGGCTTCAATCGAAGGATCCTGGAGTACGAGGTTCTTGAATGCGAGGTATTTCTGATCACTTGCATCGCCGGTGAAACCACCGTAGCGAATAGACACGATCTGCTTACCGGCTTCATTGAGCTTGCTTGTGCGCATCATATCCATCTGGCGAATGACGATCACCGTCCCGACCAGCAGCGTGACGGCCACGACAAACTGAACGGTGGTGAGAAACTGGCGGAAGAAGATGGAACCTTTGCGGAACTCGAATTTTCCTTTCAACACGTTTGCCGGCTGAAATCCTGAGACAAAGATTGCGGGGTAACTGCCTGCCAGTAACGTTACGAAGGCGATCACACCGGCGGTGATGAGCAACATCGTCGGGTCGAAAAGATATGCCACCGTAAAAGACTTTCCTGTAAGCTGATTGAACTGGGGCATAAATAAGGCAACGAGTAACAACGCCAGTATCGTTGATATCAGCACGAGCATGAACGACTCCGTCATGAATTGTGCAAACAGCTGGAGCCGGAAGCCACCGAATGTTTTTCGAAGGCCGATTTCCTTGGCGCGCGTTGCCGACCTGGCAGTTGAAAGATTGACATAGTTTATACATGCCACAATCAATATCAACACGGCTATCGTAACGAATACAAGTGTATATTTTTTGTCGGCAGGTTTATGCGATATCGACCAACTGAGATCCTGATCGAAGTGAACGTCTGTGATCTTACGTATGAAGGGTGTGAATTTCAGGTCGAGGTTGAAGCGGGCGATGATCTTGTTTGCCTTCTCCTGAAGATCTTTTTGAATGACCGGGATCTGGGATTCATCGGTGCATACAAAGATTGACTGTGTCCAGTAGTTATTATCGCCGTCACCCATCGCCGTCGAAAGAAGCGTCTCGAGGTTTTCTATAAATGGTTTCTGTGCGAGGATATTGACAATGTAACCGGGACGAATGTGTGTGTTGGTAGGGAAATCTTTGTAGACACCCGTTACCATCATCTCGATCTTCTGGCCGCGGGTCGAATAGTCGTGGGAGAGGGTGAGTGTTTTATTGAGAGGATCTTCGTCGCCGAAAAGATCCTTCGCCGACGTTTCAGATATCAATATCGAGTTGATGTCTTTTAAAGCGTTCGTGCGGTCGCCCTTAACGATATCTATTTTAATGAGATCACCGATGTTCGACTCCGCCCAGATGATCTCCTCGGTGAGAATGATCCGCTCTTTGGGCACATAGCGAATGCTGGTGGGCATGCCGGTGTTTTCGAAACTCGATATGAGCGTGACACCTGGATAAGTGTCTTTGATATAATTGTCCCAGCCTGCCGGAGATGCCGGATAACCTTCGCTATCTCCGTTAGGCATGTCGATCCGGTAACCTAGACGGTAGGTTTGGCTTGCGTGCGGGTGGTGGGAGTCGAAGGTGAGCTCGTCGCGTACGTACAGGAAGATGAAGATTGCCGAGGCAAGCCCGATAGCCAGGCCGAGGATGTTAACAATCGCGTAGCTTCGTTGTTTCCGGAGGTTACGGAGCGCCAGGAGGAGGTAGTTGAAGAACATTCTATCTTTGACGTTTGTGAACGACGAGAGTTGTCACGAATTGTAAAATCTTGACGAAAAGTGATCGAAGTAAGCGGACTTTCCTACACCTACTCCGGCGGAAAAAAGATCGATTTCGGTGCGTTTGTCATCGAACGCGGAGAGCACTGCCTTTTGCTGGGTGAATCGGGATGCGGTAAAACCACCCTGCTTCACCTGCTCGGCGGACTGTTACGAACGCCGACGGGAATGATCCGTGTCAACGGTACTGATCTTGGTCCGCTTTCAGAAACCGAGTTGGACCGCTTCCGCGGGCAACATCTGGGATTCATCTTTCAGCGAAATCACCTCATCACCGCCCTCAATGTAGAACAAAACCTGTTGATCGCGCCATACCTCTCCGGAGGTAAATTTCAACCGTCGAGAGTACCGGAAGTGCTCGGTGGTCTGAATCTTTCACAACTACAGACTGCAAAGATATCTACCCTCAGCCAGGGTCAGGCACAAAGGGTTGCTATAGCCCGCGCGCTGATGAACAAACCACAGGTGATACTGGCCGATGAGCCAACATCGGCGCTCGATGACAAAAACTGTGATGCCGTAATCGATCTGCTGATGAGCGTTGCCAAAGAAAATCAGTCGACCCTTGTGATCGCCACGCACGATTCGCGTTTGAAGTCGAAGGTCCAAAGACAAATACAACTGTGATGAGCACGTTCGTTCTGGTATGGAGCTATCTGAAAGCCAAACCGCTCAATACGGTTCTCAATATCCTCCTGCTGTCGATGGGCATTGGCGTGATCACGACGCTAATATTGTTCAACAACCAGTTCCAGGAAAAGATGTCAAAGAACTCGAGAGGCATCGACCTGGTGGTGGGAGCGAAGGGAAGTCCGCTGCAACTGGTGTTGTGCAGCGTGTTTCATATCGATTTCCCGACGGGCAACATCAAGCTTCGCGATGCAGAAATGCTTTCGAAGAACCGGATGGTAAAAAGAGCGATACCCATGGCGTTGGGTGACAGCTACCGGGGATTCCGGATCGTGGGAACAGACACTTCGTACACGGGACTTTTCGGAGCAAAAATAAAAGAAGGTCAATGGTGGTCGGAGGACCTCGAAGTGGTTGCCGGTTCTTCTGCTGCGGAAGTATTGAAGTTGAAGATCGGCGACACGTTCGCAAGCGCTCATGGCCTTACGTCCGACGGACATGATCATGACGAGAACCTGTACAAAGTCACCGGCATCCTTCAGCCCACGTACGCCGTTGCCGACAACCTGTTGTTCACAAATATTTCCAGTGTGTGGAAGGTCCATGATATTCACGAAGCATCGGACAGTGCCAGGGAGATCACCTCGCTGCTCATCAAATACCGGAACCCGATCGCGGCGCTGCAGCTTCCAAGGATGATCAACGCGAACACCAGTATGCAGGCGGCGTCGCCGGCCTTCGAAACCGCACGGCTGTTTTCGATACTGGGTATCGGAGTCGACGTGCTGCTGGGCATCGCTTCGACCATCATCATCGTTTCGGCGCTGAGTATTTTCATCGCTCTATACAATTCATTGAAAGAGCGTCGCTACGACATGGCCATTATGCGCTCGATGGGAGCGGGCCGGCCCCGGTTGTTCACCACGGTGGTGATGGAAGGCGTGGCCCTGACCTTCACGGGGAGCGTGATCGGCATCCTGTTGGGGCACGTGCTGATATTGGGATTTACAACACTGGTTGAAGAAGGGGCACGAACGGGGATATCCGCATTCGTGTTCTACACCGAAGAGTTTATTTTGCTGGGAGCAAGCCTGGTACTCGGTGTTTTCTGTTCGGCAATACCGGCATGGCAGGCGTACCGTACGGATATTCATCAAGTCCTTTCAGGTAATTGATTATTTTTGACGTGTGATCCGCACGGATCACACGGATAACGGCCGGACAGTATGAAAAAAATGTTTCTGTTTTTAGCGTTTGCATTTGCTTCAGCATCATCCTATGCACAGCCTGAAGGTTGGGCGCTTTTCGCGAAGACAAAATTCGATGCGAAGTATAACGAGAAGGCGGGTGAGTATTTTCTGATGCCGGCCTTTCCCGAGGAACTAAAAGCGCTCGCCGGGAAAGACATCAGCCTCGAGGGTTATTTCCTTCCCATCGATGTGGAAGGCGACGAATACATTATTCTCTCAAAGTTTCCCTACAGCCAGTGTTTCTTCTGCGGAGGCGCCGGCCCCGAATCGATCGCCGAAGTTTACTTCAAGGGTAAACGCGAGAAATTCACAGCCGACCAGTTTATCCGCATCAAAGGCAAGCTAAAACTCAATGAAGGTGATATCGATCACGGCAATTTCATTGTCGAAGCAGCAGACCTTATAGAGAAGAAGTGATCATTTAAATCCCACACCGTTAGGAGCGATACCCACGGTTATAGACTTCTGCAACGTTCCCGCTGAATTATAAATGTAAATCTTGCCCGGTGACGAAAAGTTCAATGCTTCCGTTGCAATGATATCGTCTGTGAATGGATCAACCGCAAGCCCATAAACTCTCTTGTCGATAAAAGCGGTCGTCGGCAACGCGGTGGCTGTATTGGATATCGAATAAACGGCTCCGTCATAATTATAGAACAATTTATCACCTCCTGTGTTGATCTCAAGCTCGCCACCGCTTAGGTATGTCTGGTTGGTGAACGTAAATCTCAACGCTTCTTTGCCGTCGATGCCGATCTTACTCAGGGAAGACTTGGTACTTTTGGCTTCGTCGACACTAAAGTCTCCGTTGTAGACCAAAGCACCGATGCTTGCAGCCCAAAGGTTTCCATCTTTGTCGAATTGAAGGCTCTTAGGGTTGTCGCCAACGGTGATCGTGGCAATAACTTCGTCGGTCACGGTGCTGATCACAACGATGGTGTTGTCATTACCCCATCCACCACTGTTCGCAACGTACACGTTATCGCCGCTACGGATCATCTTGTTGGGCCCGTCACCTGTGGGGATCGACTTAATTACGCTGAGATCACTGAGATCGATCACTTTCACAGTGCCTACTGCTCCGAATTCTCCCCAGTCAGTGAGATACCCCTTATCCGGATCTATTCCGAGAAAATAACGCGGGCTTACGATATTCTCGGTGATGGTTTTGATCGATGAAAAGTCATCGGCACTGATGACCTCGACTTTCGCCGAGTTTTGGACCGCGATGTATGCCTTACCCTCGAACACGGTGACAGACTGCGCCTGGTCGCCCAGCGGCCGGCCGTTTTTCGCCCCAAAGACATCATTCGTCATCACGTCCGTCGCGCGGTCGTAAAACGAGATCGAAGTGTTGCTGTTGTTAAACCCGCCTTCGTTCACCACGAAGTATCCATCGGCGCCGGCGGGAATCACCGGATCGGGGTCGTTGTTGCAAGCCTGCACGGCGATCAGCAACCAAATGATAAGTAACTTAGGAATGAGTCTTAAAAAATTGGTTCTCATATTCGGATTGGTTTATTGAATTTTATCGTAATGCCGGCCTTGAAATTCCTTCCGGGCAGGGGATAACCGGGGCGCGCACTGACTTCGTTATTGAACGCATTGTTCAATTCGGTCATGAACAAAATGGTCAATTTTTTCAGTATAAAATCCCGGGACAGCCAGAGGTTGGTAATGTTATAGCGTTTCAGGGTCAGATATCCTGTATTGCCGTCGTCCGTGTATTGCCGGTCGGTGTAGTTATTGGTAAAGGAAAGATTGTACGATCTCCACGTCAGTCGCAACGTTGTGCCCAATTCATGTTTCGGTGTAAAGACAAGTTGATTTCCGATCTCATCGATCTTGTCAGGATCGTACACCGCTTCGGTCGTAGCCAGGGTGTAGCTGTAACGACCGGTGAGCTCACTGGAAAGCTTTCCAGTCACCTTTCGTAAAGTACCGGTCGATTCTACACCACGCGTCCAGGCCTTTCTTACGTTCTCCGGCGTCCATACTCCCGTCGATTGTCCCCAGTAGATCATATTGTCCACCTGGTTACTGAATGCAGCCAGTTGTCCGCTAAAGGTGACGACGGCGGTGGTTGGCACAGTTATCCTCAAACCCAGTTCCTCGCTCCACGACTTCTCCATTTTCAGTTCGGGGTTTCCTTTCGCAAGACCGTCGTTCCAGTACAGGTCGTTGAATGTCGGGATGCGGTAGTTGTGCGAAATGCTGCCGAAGAATGAAAGTCTGTTGGATACCTTGTAATCCATGCCCCACGATGGCGCGAAAGGCGTCAGTTTCCCATTGACGGCTTCCTGTCGCGCGCTCAGAACGTTTTTGACCTTACCCGATTCCTGTTTGAAGGCAGTGTACAGTGCCAGCCGGTTGCGGCTTGGATCACCGCGGAGCTCCTGGCCGGTGATCGATTCGAACGTGTAGTTTGCGCCCGATGTCCATTCAACTCCTTCTGCGATCAACAACGTGTTTTCGAAAGTGTTGATAAAACTGTCGAATGTATTGATAGAGATAATATTGATGGATGGGTTCCTGTAATCCAGCACATGATGAACATGAGCAGACTGAATGAACACGTGACCGCCATTGTAGTCGTAGTTCCATCCGATCATCGACCGGAAAAACTTGTCGCGTTGAGTGGAGGTCCCAGGTCGCGTTACCGTCGTCGGTTCGGGGATTTCGACGTGATTATCCTGGTACCAGAAGCGGATGCTGACCAACTGACGTTTATTGACCTGAAAATAATTCTGCTGAAGGATGCCGTGTTGATCGAATGCGTTGTGCTCACGGTTTTCTTCACGGGCCGGTGCGAGGTTCCGATTGGTGAATGTAAAATTGTTCCCGGCACTTGTCTGGAAAAGCCTGGTTGAAGAGATCCACTTCTTTCCGCTCCATGTGGCGGACAGGCCGTGAAAGAATGTGCGGAAGGAGCCGATGTTTTCGGTGAGCGAAACATTCAGGCCTTGTCCGAACCTTGCGTTGTTATTGAATTGTATGGTTCCGCCAATCGCGCCCGACCCATACAGACTTGCGGAGCCACCGCTTTGAAGTTGCACCTCGTCGATAAAATTGACGGGAAGGAGACTGAGATCCGATTGCCCGTTGAGTGGACTGATGATATTGATGCCGTTCCACAGTACCGCTGTATGACTTGCTCCGGTTCCGCGAAAGGATGGAGTGGTGACACCACCGACGCCGTACGAACGGATATGACCATACCCGAACTTACGAAGGAGCTCCGCGGCGTTCGTCATCGACGCTAGGCGCGACGTAAGTGTGTCGACCGGCAAGAGATAGTGGCCCGCCGCATAGTTCTGCAGCCGGGTGTGTGTGATCACCACCTCGTCGAGCCTGATCAATGAGTCGGCTTCATCGCTTTGCGCCGAAGCGACAAGTGATGAAATGATACCGAGCACACCGATAACAACTGTAATCAGTGACTTCAGAATACAAAAATTTTATCTAAGACATCGGTCGCCTTTTGCCTTTCTCCCGAAAGCATCGTGCTGTTAATTGTATTGGCAGGTCTCCTGGCTTATCACCCTGTTGCCTGGTCTTCCCGTCCCAACGGGACAGTGACTGAAGATTGGAGGCAACGCTTTGCGGTGCTTACAGTAGCGGGAACTGCTCCGGATTTTTAACCGGTATTCCCTTTTAATTCAATTCGCATTGTGATGCGATTGAAACCATTACGAATGCAATATTACGAAATAGGAGGGGTATAGATTTTCTTTTTAGAAAGAAAATTTGTCTTTATTAGGTGGTATGAAGAGAACAATATTCTGTTTACTAGCGATCGGTCTCGCGGTAGCTGCTGTCAATGCACAGCCTTTCGAAGGAAAGATTGTTTATAAATGCATCTATAAAATGAAACGGGGTGGCGATGCTGCTTCGACGCAACTCACCGGTATGATGGGCGACACGCAGGGATATTATATCAGGGGTGAAAATTATAGAACTGAGATGAATGGGACATTTATGAGTCTGCAAGTGTATTCTCCTTCAGAACAAAGATTGTATACAAAACTTACTAATGTCGATACCCTCTATTGGAACGATGTGACAATTCAAAACGATCCTGTTGTTGATTGGAATGTCTCAAAAGAACAGGAAGATGTGATGGGAGTAAAGTGCAGCATCGTGGTTGTGCATACCAAGTCCGGGACCATTTACACGTTTTACTACAATTCAAAGTATGCAGTTGATCCCACCCTTTACAAAAATCACAATCTCGGCAATTGGAATTTCGTCATCGATAAAACGAAGTCGTTACCGTTGAAGGCAATTTTGGATACTCCGCAGTTTATGATGACAATGACCGCTACCGAGGTAAATGTGAAAAAGCTCGACGATGCGATCTTTGCAGTACCGAAAGACCTGCCTAAAAAGATCAGTCGTTTTTAGAACCTTACCGGTATCGATTGCCATACCGTTCCATTCTTTCCCCGTATTTCCATCTCGACATTAGGAAGGTTGTTATTCCAGTTGATCCGGATGAGTCCGAAGTTCTTTTGAATGATCAGCTGTCCGACGCGAAGCGAATTCTTCTCTTCACGGGCGCCATCCCACGTATGTGTAAGGCCGCTCGACGTGAAATCATAAAGCGCATAAGGAAGACCATCCAGCGTAAGTCGCGACACTTCGCCGATGTGACGATCGCCGCTGATGAAGAACGTATTGCCAGGCTTAGCTTTCACCAGCAGGTCGATCATTCTCTGCCGGGCTGCCGGAAAGTTGCCCCACTTCTCCCAATAATGATCGTTCGCCAGGAATTGAATGCTTGACACAATGATGTTAAGATCGGCACTGGACTTCTTCAACTCACTCTCCAGCCATTTCCATTGCGCATCACCGAGCACATCGCCATCGGGATTGGGATCATAACGTCTACCGGCGACAGTGCTGATGATGACCGTGTCGCGAAACGAGCGGGTGTCGAGAAGGATCACTTTCACTCTTTTTCCTTTCGGGCCGAAATCATAGCTGTCGTAAATGCCGGGGCGTTTCCTGACTGCTGCATTCCTGGGAACATCCAGGAAATCGAGCGCCAGTGTCTTGCTTTGGTCTTTCTTCGCGAAAAACTTTCCACCATCGTTGATCCCGTAATCGTGATCGTCCCAGGTTCCGACGACCGGACATGATTTAACAAGTGCCTGGTATTCGGGATTTGATTTCTGGATGTTGTACTTGTGCTTCATCACCGCCATATCTTGCGTGTCGCCGTAAATATTGTCTCCCATCCATATCCACAGGTCGGGTTTCAGCGCGACGATGTCGGTCCAAAGCTGGACGGAGTCGTCTTCATGACTGCACGAGCCGAAGGCGATGGTCTGAAGAGTTTTCGGAGACTTATTCTGGGCAGCGGAAAAGAATGCTGTCGCAACAAAGACAAATACAAGGGTAAGGCGCATCATGAGTCAAATTTAAGACAATTCGCGCCCGGATTAGGACAATTCAAGCCATCCTTTGTTATCGTTACGTGACCGCCGTGCAACCTTTTTGATTTCAGAAAGTATCTTATCGGACCGCTAAACCACTAAATGCCTTGCCTACCATGATACGGAGTTACATCAAGACCGGCTTTCGCCACCTGTTACGATACAGGACAGACACATTGATCAACACCGGGGGACTCGCGCTGGGCATTTCGATCGCACTGCTCATCGGCCTTTGGGTAAACGATGAACTGACATTCAACAACTATCATCAGAATCATGGGCGTATTGCCCAGGTTTACAAATGGACCGCACAGAAATGGCTTCCGTATCCTCTGTCGGTGGAGCTAAAGGAAAAATACCACCAGTCGTTCAGGCATATCGTTACGGCGAACGTCGCTAACGACTACATCATCTCTTCGGAAGACAACCAGTTTTCGGTTCGTGGGCAGTTTGTCGAAGCCGGTCTTCCCGAAATGCTGACGTTGGAAATGACGGAAGGTGGCTTGTCTGCGTTGCAAGACCCTCATTCGCTCATCCTTTCGGAATCCATGGCTATCTCGTTGTTTGGTAATGAGAAAGCGCTTGACAAGCTGGTAAGGATCAGCAACAAAATGGATGTGAAAGTAACGGGTGTTTATCGCGACCTGCCTCACAATTCAGACTTCAGTGAAATAAAATTCTTTGCGCCCTGGGACCTGTTGGTGCTTGAAAATCCCGGGATAACAAACGCTGGCTGGGAAGATCATTTTGTTTTCGTGTACGCGGAGCTCGCACCCAACGTGACCTTCGACCAGGTTGCGCCTCTGATTGCAGATGCCGAGATGAATGTCATCCGTCATCTCGATTACATGAAGAGCGAGGTCGAGGAGAACACACAGATATGGCTTCAACCGATGGACAAATGGCACCTGCACTCGACGTTCGATCGGAAGGCCGGGGGTATGGGCAACGGGCCGATACAATTTGTGTACCTGATCAGCGCTATCGGCATTTTCGTGCTGTTGCTGGCGTGTATCAACTTTATGAACCTTGCCACGGCACGGTCCGAAAAAAGGATGCGCGAGGTGGGTATCCGTAAAGCGATTGGGTCTTTGCGATCTCAACTGGTTGGACAGTTTTTCAGTGAATCATTTATCGTTGTCTTTGTTTCATTTGCTGGCGCGCTAGTGATCGCGGCGCTCTTCCTGCCGGCGTTTAATGAATTGGCCGGTAAAGCGATGAGCATGCCCTGGACTAATCCACTTTTCTGGTCGTCGACTGTTATTTTGATCTCGGTCACCGGGGTGGTCGCGGGAAGCTACCCCGCGTTTTATCTTTCCTCGTTCAGACCGGCCGCGGTGCTTAAGGGCCAGAACCGGGTTGGTAGAATGGCGACTTTCTTACGGCGCGTGTTGGTCACCGTTCAGTTCACTGTTTCGATATCATTGATCATTGCGACTATCGTCGTTTACAAACAGATCGTGTTTGCCAAAGACCGCGAGGTAGGTTATTCGCGCGGAGGTTTGATGATGGTAGCAAGCCGCGCCTACAACGGGAAATATGATATCATTCGCGATGAGCTGATGCAGACCGGTGTTGTCAGGCACGTTGCCCATGCAGGCGGAAGCGTAACGTCGGCGTGGTCGCAGGGTGGAGGGTTCGAATGGAAAGGAAAGATTGAGGGTACCAACACGACTATCGGAACACTGGGTATCAATCACGAGTTTGGCAAAACGGTGGGCTGGAAAATTGTTGCAGGCAGGGACTTCGAAGAAGGCATGGCTTCCGATTCATCGGCATTCGTCATCAATGAAGCTGCCGCTAAAGTAATGGGCATGACCTCGGCAGTGGGAGAGGTCGTTCATTGGAAAAGTAAGTTCCATAACAATGTAGACAAAGACTTCGCCATCATCGGGGTAGTGAGCGACCTGATGATGAAATCGCCGTTCGATCCCGTTATGCCCGCCGTGTTTTATCTTCAGAAAGATTTCGGAGCAATACACATACGTCTTGCTGATGTAGCGATTGCAGCTGAGGCTGTATCGGAGATCGAGAAGACCTTTCGCAAGGCTGCACCTGAAGTTCCGTTCCAGTACAGTTTCGCCGACACAGAATACGATCTGAAGTTTGCTTACGAAGAACGTGTCGGAACGCTCGGGGCGGTGTTCGCCGTGCTCGCGATCATCATCAGTTGTCTCGGACTCTTCGGCATGGCTTCGTTTATGACCGAGCGTCGTACGAAGGAGATCGGGATCCGGAAGGTTGTCGGAGCTTCGGTGTTCGGTTTGTGGAAACTTATGTCGTCGGAGTTTGTGATCCTGGTCGTTGTGTCGTGGGCAATTGCGGTTCCCATCGCATGGTATGCGCTTAGTCTGTGGATCGAGAATTTTGTCTACCGCACCGCTATCACCTGGGAGATCTTTGCCGCAGCAGGCGTGGGCTCGCTGGTGGTCACGTTGTTGACGGTTTCTTATCGTTTGCTGGAAGCTGCCAATCGCAGCCCGGTGAAGAGCTTGAAGACCGAATAACTCCTATTGGCAATCCCTCTTAGTCTTCTTAATTTCCCGGCCTAACCTAACCAGGCTATGAAATTCCTTACCCTGTTGTTTTTTGTATTGTTGGCATTTACCGGGCATGCAGCCATTCCTGACTCCGTTTACGTTGTCATGAACTACGACAAAATGGAAGTCTCCATTCCCATGAGGGATGGTGTCAAGCTGTTCACCTCGATCTATGTCCCCAAAGACCAAACCCGCAAATTCCCGTTCCTCATGCAACGGACGTGTTACAGCGTTCAACCTTACGGGCCCGGTAAATTCAGGAAATCACTCGGACCTTCGAAGTACGAACTGCACGACGGATATATTTTCGTCTATCAAGACGTACGCGGCCGCTGGATGTCGGAAGGTGTGTTCACCAACATGACCCCTAACATTCCCGGTAACGATAAAAAGAACAAAACCGCTGTCGACGAAGCTTCGGATACGTTCGACACCATCGAATGGCTTCTGAAGAATGTCAAGAACAACAATGGCAAGGTTGGTCAGTGGGGTATTTCGTATCCCGGATTTTATGCAGCAGCCAGTTTACCCGACGCCCACCCGGCATTGGTCGCATCGTCGCCTCAGGCCCCGATCTCTGACTTCTTCTTTGACGACTTTCACCACAACGGAGTATTCCTACAAAGTTATCTCGCAGCGTTCGGTGTGTTCGGGTATCAGCACGACAAACCCACCGATAAGGCATGGTATACCGAACAGCTCGCCAGGTTCCGCGAACAAAGAGTGGCCGACGGCTACGATTTCAACCTGAGACTGGGCCCTCTAAAAAATGCAACCGAAGAATTTCACCACGACAACTTCTTCTGGAAAGAGATCATCGATCATCCCAACTACGATGAGTTCTGGCAAAAACGCAACCTGCTCCCGCACCTTACCGGTGTCAAGCACGCGGTGATGACCGTCGGAGGATGGTTCGATGCCGAAGACCTTTACGGCCCATTGAATATTTATAAGTCTATCGAGAGATCGAGTCCCGCGGCGAAGAACACGATCGTCATGGGTCCCTGGGCACACGGACAATGGTCACGGCCCGATGAAGGCGCCCTGACCCATAATCACATCTATTTCGGAGACAGCATCAATACTTTCTATCAACGTGAAGTTGAACGGAAGTTTTTTGCTCACTACCTCAAAGGCGAAGGCGCAATGACCTTGCCTGAAGCCCTCGTGTTCGATACAGGCACCAAAGACTGGAGGAGCTTTAACGCATGGCCTCCGAAAGACATTCCGCCCGTGCGTTTGTATTTCGGCGATAAGGGCCGGCTGTCGATCAACAAACCCCTCGACGAAAAAGCAGCCTTCGATTATATCAGCGATCCCGCGAAGCCTGTTCCTTATACCTCACAGATCGAAGGGCTCGTGTTCACACCCCGTTCATTCATGAGCGACGACCAGCGTGACGCCGGCCGGCGCCCCGACGTGCTCACATTCGAAACCGAACCGCTGACGGAGGATGTACTCGTTGCCGGAGAGATCATGGCGAAGCTGAAAGTGGCGATGACCGGCACCGATGCCGACTTTGTCGTGAAACTCATCGACGTGTACCCGCAGGATCATGAAAAGTATGAACACAACCCGAAGAACATCGTGATGGGAGGGTACCAGCAGATGGTGCGCAGCGAAGTGATGCGTGGACGATTCAGGAACAGCTTCGAGAAGCCCGAGCCCTTTGTCGCCAACCAGCCCACAGATGTAAACTTCCGTTTGCAAGATGTGCTTCACACATTCCGCAAAGGACACAGGATGATGATACAGGTGCAAAGCACATGGTTCCCGTATATCGACCGTAACCCGCAGAAGTATGTCGACAACATCTACAAGGCGAACGAGGAGGATTTCATTAAGTCGACGATTACGGTGTATGGTTCATCGGTGATCGAGATCGGCGGGGATAAGCTTAATACAAAAATAGAGTCACTGAAGAAATGAGGTTTGAGGCTTTTGTGCTGTTTTTTATCGTGACATTAACTTGTCGCGGGCAGGATTGGGATACTATTCCCATTCTTCCGGATCACTACAAAGCAAAACTTGCTGATTTCAAAAAACAGAAGCAAACCAACGGGAAGATCCTCTTTTTAGGCAACAGCATTACCGAAATGGGGAATTTCAGGAAGCTGTTGGGCGATTCCAGCGTGATCAACCGCGGGATCGGAGGAGACATCACATTCGGTATCATGCAGCGGCTGGATGAGATCACGCGGTTCAAACCATCGAAGCTCTTCTTAATGATCGGCGTCAACGACCTGGCCAAGCATATTCCCGAAGATGTGATCCTGGAAAACATGTTCCTGATCATTTCACAGATACACAGGGACTCGCCGGGCACCAACGTCTTCGTCCAGAGTATACTTCCCGTCAATAAATCATTCAAGAATTTCCCGAAAGGCTACGATGTGATGGAGAGCGTTGTGGTGATCAACACTCAGCTTTCGAAGATCTCCAAACGCTTCAATTACACCTACGTCGACCTTTATAAGGATTTCACCGACAAGGAAGGAAATCTCAACGCCATTTATTCAACAGACGGCCTGCATTTAAACGAAGCCGGCTACAAGCAGTGGATCAAAATTTTGAAAGATGCCAAACACTTTTAAGATTTGTGGTCCACACATCCGAATATGAGAGGTATTACGTTGCTTTTGATCTTTGTCAGTTCGATCGCTTTAGCACAGACAACAAACAATAAACTTGGGGAGCTCGATGCGACGTCCACGGCAGGTGCGGCGGTTGCGGTAAGTCCAAGGAACAACAAGAACATAGTCGCCTGGGCGGCCGGGAAGCTGGTGTACTCCAACGACGCCGGTGTGACCTGGAAGGATTCGCAACCAACCATATCGGATGTCGGCAAAGGGACTCCTTCTGTTGCTGTTGATTCGAAAGGAAATTTCTTCGTCGCTTATTCAAACCCCTCGTTGACCCAGGTCTTTTGTTCCTCGTCAAGCGACGATGGGAAAGCGTGGAGTGTG
Source organism: Cyclobacteriaceae bacterium (assembly GCA_035318625.1). Lineage (GTDB taxonomy): Bacteria > Bacteroidota > Bacteroidia > Cytophagales > Cyclobacteriaceae > ELB16-189. Next base: position 345,673 of record DATHEL010000002.1, on the reverse strand, counting down.
CCGGTCGTGATCTCGGGCCTTCCTGGTAAAGAAAAATACAATGTCCACATTGCCGCACAACCCCGGAAGGAGGGACTGATTGTCACATGGACCGAATCCGATAAATACGGCGCAGAGGGAGACGACTGTAAGTCGAATATCATGATGAGCGCTTCGGGCAGCGGGAAGAAGTGGAGCGCACCTTTACAAGTTAATCAGGACAGCGGTAACTGTCTCGATGGAGATTTTACCTCCAGAGGTTCTGCGGCCTGCATCGCTCACGATGGAAAGATATTCATCCTTTGGGCGCGTCAGGGATTTATGTATTACGACCGTTCTTACGATGGTAATATGTGGATCAGCTCCGATCTGGCCATCATTGCGCAGCCCGGAGGTTGGAATATCAATGTGCCCGGCTTCGGCGACATCGCAAACACTCCCGTATTCGCTATCGACACTAGTCCTTCGCGCATACAAGGCACATTGTTTATGGTGTATTCGGATACCAAGAGCGGCGAGGAGGACGCGGATATCTGGCTGACAAGATCCGTGAGTCGCGGGGACAACTGGACAGTTCCCGCACGGATCAACCAGGACGAACCCGGACGCGAACAATTCCTTCCCCAGGTTTCGATCGATCCGGCCAATGGTCATGTGTACATTTTATACTACGATCGCCGGAATTATACCGATAACCAGACCGATGTTTACCTCTCATGGTCTGTCGATGGTGGAAATCAATTCAAGGAAAAAAAGATCAATGACCAACCATTCACACCGGCTTTGACCAACACGGGCCTGATGACCGGCTATCTGTCTATCAGTGCTCAGAAAGGCCTGGTCATTCCTGTGTGGTCGGCGATCAACAACGGAAAGCAGGAGGTTTGGACTGCCGTGCTCAAAGAGGCTGAGCTCAATAAGCCAGAGCCCACCAAGCCAGAGACTACCAAGCCTTAGTTCTATTCAACCTCCTGTGAGTATCTGGAGAAACACCTCGCTAGGTTGCGCACCCGACACACCGTACTTATTGTTGATGATGTAGAACGGAACGCCCGAGATCCCTCTCTGGTAGTTAATCGCCTCCATGGTTCGTACCTCCTGGACACCTTCTTCGGATGAGAGGAAAGTTGCGGTCTGTGCCCGGTCGAGTCCGGTTTTTTCGGCAACGTCAAGAAGATTTTCAGACTTCGAAAGATCGACACCCTCTGTAAAATATGCTCTCATCAACGCTTCCTTCACAGCCGCCTGTTTACCATGATCCTTTGCGTACTGTATCAGCCGGTGTGAGTCGAACGTGTTCGGGATAACGGATTGCTTCGAATAATCGAAAGCCAGGCCTTCCTCCGCAGCTACGCTGGTCACATGGTCCGTCAGTTGCTCGTATCGTTCAATTCCTCCGAATTTGTCCGCCAGGTAGGTTTTGTGATCTCTGCCGGTTTTTGGGGAATCGGGGTTCAATTCGAAAGGCAGGAAGTTGACTTCGGCCTCGTAGTTTTCGGGAAGTTGAGAGAGGGCCTTCTCAAGTCTGCGTTTACCGATGTAACACCAGGGGCAAACTACGTCCGAGACTACATCAATCTTTATCTTAATAAGTGTTTTGTTCTCTTTATCCATCGAAGGGCGGTGATTTGTTCTCTGCAACAATTGAATTCCGGTAAAAGGTTCTGTTGTGTTTCCTTTCTTAGAAATTTAGATGCCTTTATGTTACTTTTGGCAGTCAAAAAAAATTAAAAAATGATAACCGATACGCTGAAGTACAAAGTCAAAGATATCGCCCTTGGAACATGGGGCCGTAAGGAGATCAGGCTGGCAGAAGCCGAGATGCCTGGCCTGATGGCAATCCGTGAGGAATTTGGCAAACAGAAGCCTTTGAAGGGCGCTCGCATCGCCGGCTGCCTTCACATGACCATCCAAACCGCTGTGCTCATCGAAACTCTGATAGAGCTCGGTGCAGAAGTGTCATGGTCATCTTGCAATATCTTCTCGACACAGGATCACGCAGCAGCCGCAATCGCCGCCGCCGGTGTTCCCGTGTTCGCATGGAAGGGTATGAATGAAAAGGAATTTGACTGGTGTATCGAACAAACGCTCTACGCGTTCAAGGATGGTAAACCACTTAATATGATCCTCGACGACGGCGGTGACCTCACCAACATGGTGCTCGATCGCTTCCCTGAGCTCGTTAAAGGCGTTAAAGGTATCTCCGAAGAAACTACGACCGGCGTTCATCGCCTTATCGAACGCATGAACAACGGCAAGCTGCCGTTGCCTGCGATCAACATCAACGACTCCGTTACCAAATCGAAATTCGACAACAAGTATGGCTGTAAGGAATCCCTCGTGGACGCCATTCGCCGTGCTACTGATGTTATGATGGCCGGGAAAGTTGCCGTCGTTGCCGGTTATGGTGACGTTGGTAAAGGCTCTGCTGCATCGCTCCGTGGAGCCGGTGCGCGTGTGATCGTTACCGAGATCGACCCAATCTGCGCCCTTCAGGCCGCTATGGATGGTTTTGCCGTAAAGAAAATGGATGACGCCGTGAAGCAAGCTGACATTATAGTAACCGCTACCGGTAACTTTGGTATCGTGCTTGGTCGTCACTTCGAGTCCATGAAAGACAAGGCCATCGTTTGTAACATCGGTCACTTCGACAACGAGATCGATGTGGCATGGCTGAACAAGAACGCTACAAAAGATGAAGTGAAGCCCCAGGTGGATCTTTACACGCTGAAGAACGGCCGCCAGGTGATCCTTCTTGCAGAAGGCCGTCTTGTGAACCTCGGCTGCGCTACAGGTCACCCTTCATTCGTAATGTCGAACTCGTTCACCAACCAGACCCTCGCTCAGCTAGAGCTCTGGACCAACACGGACAAATACGAGAACAAAGTATACATGCTGCCCAAGCACCTCGATGAGAAAGTAGCCCGCCTCCACCTCAAGAAGATCGGTGTAGAGCTGGAAGAACTCTCAGGCGAGCAGGCAAAGTACATCGGCGTGGAGGTCGGCGGACCGTTCAAACCCGATTATTATCGTTACTAAGACAAATCAGGAATTAAAGGAAGAAAGACCGGTCTATGCCGGTCTTTTTTTTGTGCCTTCCAGCGTTCTATTCCGGGACGCCGTCTTACCTTCAAACACACTGAACCGATGAAATTGAGACACGCGGTGATCAGCCTCGCCCTGATATTGGGTGCGGGCTGCGACACGATGGAACAGGACGCGGATGGGCAAATGCTGTCCATCAATAACGACCCGGCCTATTTCTTACCCGGAGGCGACGGCTATATCGACCTCGCATCGAGGATCATCTCGCCCGGCAAGATCCGGGTGGAAATAACAGGCTCGACACGTAACGGTAAGCTGAATGACCTGGGCAAAGGCTTATTGCGGTATTCTCCTTTCCCGGGAAGCTCTTCCAACGATTCGTTCCGGTTCAGGGTGTTTTCTGACGAGAATAAGGTGCTTGGTGAAGATTCCATCGGGATCATAATCCCTTCCGACACCACCAATCTTCCATGTAACTACGTGTATAGCCGCAATGACACGGCCTGGAATGTCGCCGGTCCGGTTTCTGTGGATGTGCTGGTGAATGACTACGCATGCTCCGCCTCGCTCACCGTTACCGTGAATGTTGCTCCCGAGCACGGCACGGCTTCCGTTGTCGGCAACAAGATCAAGTATGTGCCCGGTCCGTCATTCACGGGCCGCGATAACTTTTTGTACAAAGCCGTCACGGCCGATCCTTCTATACCAGCGGGTTACGGCATGGTGCGGATATTCGGAACCGATACTGTTTCTACACCTGGCCCCGGACCGGACACCGTTGCTCATCCCGGCTGCCGCCCGGTTGCCGTCGACGACCTGTTCTTCAAGTTGAAGACTGACACTACAGCGATCATCATGGCAGTATTAGCGAACGATTCTGTATGCGACACGCTCGATGTCAGAGTCGCTGTGCAGCCACGTCATGGAAATGCGTGGGTCGATTTCGACATGAGGAGAATTGGGTACCGTCATCTACGGGCGGAAACCCGCGACGACACGCTGCGATACCAGATATGTGGACCGGGTGGTTGTACTACGGCAAGAGTGATCATAAAGCGGCAGTAACGTCGCATGCCAGAGCTACAAAGCCTTTACGAACGGTGTAAAAATGGTGAGCCGAAAGCTCAACGGGAGCTGTACGAACTTTTCAAAAACCGGTTAATGGGCTTATGCCGCAGATACACCCACACTCGTGAAGAAGCCGAAGATGTCCTGCAAGAAACATTTATTAAGATATTCGCAAAGTTCCACCAGGTAGCCTCTGCCGACAAAACAGAGGGGTGGATGAAATCGGTGGCAGTACGAACTGCCATCGATCATTATCATAAAAGCAAAAAGGAGAAACATCTCTACGAGCCTGGCGACGCCACCGTACTAAGCGTCGCAGCTGTTTCGATCGATAAGGCGTCGGATGAGTATCTGGTTAACCTGATCAATAACCTTCCCGGTAAGTGCAGGATGGTGTTCAACCTGTTCGAGGTCGAAGGATATTCTCATACCGAGATAGCGGCGATCATGGATATCACCGAGAGCACATCGAGATCACAACTGCACTATGCAAAATCATTGTTGAAAGAAAAATTGAGGGGCACCGAACGCCCAAACTACTATGAAAGACTTGCACGAGGATGACATGTTCGCCTCCGTTCGTGAACGACTGGGTCGTTACGAAGAGGCTCCTTCGAAGGAAGTGTGGCGGAGGATCGCCGCTGTGCCGGGAGCAAAGGAAAGAATGTGGCCGGTTTGGGTTGAAGGGATTTCCTTATTGGGGATGGCCGTGATGCTTTTTTTTGGTTTGGGAACAAAACAGGTCGTGTTTGTCGAGAAACAGGTGTTGGTAGAACAAGAGGCCAGGCCGGCAGTCGAGGGAACGCCGGAAGTTATTGAAAACGAGAACAGAGCTTTGATACCGCCTGTATTTAAGAAACAGTCAACAAAGCAAAGTTTTTCTGAAATTACAATTGCAGGAATCGATACGGATGCCCCTTCGCCGCCGGCTGCCGTCCAGCAACAACCGGAACAGCAGCAACAAGAACAGCAACCGGACTCTTCCAGGAATATCATCATTGAAGACGTCATTGCAACCATCACGCCCCCTTATAAAAAACCAAAAAGTAAATTTGAATTCTACCTGGCAGTCACCCCTTCGTTGTCATTCCAAAAAATGATTCCCGACAGCAACGACGCGATGATCGTACAGGGCTTCGCGCACCGCTCGCCGTTGTCCATGGCACGCTTTGGATTAGGAGTTGATGGCGGGTTCCAGCGCGACATCAATCACATTCTTGGGTTTTACGGAGGTGTTTCATTTTATCGCCAACGCCAACAGCTTACTTACTTTTACTACGACAAGGACGCTGACGTCGAACGGGTCGGAGATCCATGGACATTTGAGATCACCCGATCACAGCACACAAAAACATTCGCTTACTCGATGACAAACATCGGTGTGCGTTCGGGATTACTGATAACATTGAAAGGGGACAAACTGAAGCACAAGGTGGGCGCCGGCCTGTTGTTCAGCCAGGGCTTCGCGAAGGAAGAGGGCTCATACAACAACAGCCGGTCGGGTTATCTCGCGTACCAGCTTTTCTACCGGAATGAGGTCAGGATCAACGAGCACTTCAAGTGGTTCATTGAACCCACATTCATCTACGCATTCATCTCGAAAGAAAAAATGACTGAGCCTTTCAGGTTAAACCCTTACAGGACAGGGATAACTGCCGGAGTATTGTATCGATTCTAGTGATTACTTGCTCTTGCAGACCGCGAATCCTGCAGACCGCCCATCGGACAAGGCTTTCACGTACGACTCACCGATGTTCCCGCCGGCAAGTATCACATCGCGGCCTGCGCCTGAGTCGGCCAGGTGGATCTTAATACATGCTTCGAGATTGGAAATGTCCCGATACAAGATTGGCGTATCGTCGGCAAGCTTGTCAAGCAATGTTTCGCTTTTACCGGTAGCCGCGCTCACCGGCGACAGCAATGCTGCTACATCGGCCTTCGGTGTGGAGATGGTTCCCAGGTGAAGATGCACGGGATGTTGCGCCTTACCGTCTGTTCCTTTAAGCTGAATTATTACGTTCGTAAATCCGTCAACACGCTCCTTGAAGGAGATCGTTCCGTTCACGTTGTACTCCGAGCCCGCCACCAGCTCATACGTGATCTCATTCCCGGTGAACTCTGAAACGGCTTCTGGTTCCTGGCAGCTTATCAAAATAGCTACGAAGAAAATTGATGCTATACCTTTCATAATCCCTTCACATTCAGGCTAAAATTAGCAAAAAAACGGCTGCCGGCCACCGATGTAGGAAAACCATGCATTTGGCATGAAAGTGGCGTATATTTGAAACGGTTTGTAGATATATTTAGTCTGTGAAGCCCCTCTCAATCCTTCTATTGCTCCTTTGTGTGGCCTGCGGTCCCGCGTCCGTGCCGACATCTTCAAAAACCGATCTTCAGAACGCCAAGCCTGCCTGGCTATCGGCCAAGCCCTCCGAGAGCTCCTACTACGTTGGCATCGGTCACAGCCCTAAAGACGGCACCAACAACTATATCCAGAGTGCAAAAAAGAGCGCCCTGGAAGACCTGATCTCCGAGATCAAGGTCAACGTCTCGTCCACGAGCGTGCTGAGCCAGCTCGATGTAAACAAGGAATTTTCAGAGAGATACGAACAGATCATTCAGACCACCGCCGCCGACGAGCTCGAGGAATTCGAGCAGGTGGATTCATGGGAAGACGACCGAAACTACTGGCTCTACTATCGTCTTTCAAAGCAACGCTATCACGAAATAAAGGAACAGCAGAAACGCGATGCTGTTTCCCGTGCCCTGGATTTCTTCACCAAAGCAAAACAGTCGGAGCGGGCTGGCTCAACAGTCGAGTCACTCGGATTTTACTTCCAGGGTTTTCATGCGATCGAAAAATACCTCGGCGAACCGATCCGTCTCGAATTCGAAGGAAAGGAAATACTGCTGACCAACGAGATCATCGCCAGCATCCAACAGTCACTCGACAACATTACACTGACCAATTCACCGACATCACTTGAGCTTAACCGCCGTGTTACACAGAACGGTCAGCCCATCACTACTAAAGCAGCTTATAAAAGCTCAGGTAAGACGATCACCGATCTTCCGCTCATGGCAATGTTTGAGAAAGGCTCCGGCGACGTATTCCCACAATACAAAACGGACGCGTCGGGCCATGCGAAGATACTGCTTACCAAGATCACCTCCCGCGACCTTGAACAATCGCTCGCTGTAAAGGTCGACGTGCTTGCCTTCGCCGGTCAGAACGCTTCGGATATCTATACCCTCGTTGCACAGAAGATGGTTGTTCCCACCGCGAACGTTATCATGAAAGTTCAGCGCCCCCTGGTTTACCTGACCGCTCAGGAGAAAAGCCTGGGTATGGACAAGTCAAGCAAGCAAGTCACCAACAAGATCAAGAACTACCTGGCGACAGCCGGCTTCGAATTTACTGAAGACAAGAACCTGTCGGAGCTTTGCATCGACATAAAGGCCGACTCTGAAAAAGGATCTGCCTCCGGAAGCATTTACATCACCTATGTGACTGCTATTATTAAGGTAGCGACCACCAAAGACAACAAAGAGATCTATGCCACGACCATCGACCGTGTGAAGGGTTATAGCCTGGATTATGAAAGGTCGAGTCAGGAAGCTTATAACAAGTCGATAGACGCACTGGAGAAAGAGAAGCTACCTGAATTGCTCAATGCGATATTGCAGTAGAAAGACATGAAAAATGCAGCAACAGAGCCTATATCGTAGAATTTTAACCATGGCCTATTAATTGCATTCAGTTAAATTGCACACCAAATCTCAATTGTTGAATATGAAAAAGTTAACCAACCTCTCGTTTATCCTGGTAATTGCTGCAGCCGTAGCTATCGAAGGCTGTAAGAGCAAGGAAAAGATGCCCCAGGGGGAAACTGAAGTAATCGTTCCCTGCTCAGGCTCTGAATACTTCACCACCAAGGATGCATTCCGTGCCAACTCCATCGGCGAAAGCATGGACCAGGTGACTTCGAAGAAGAAGGCTCTGACCAATGCACGCAACGAGCTTGCACAAGCTATCAATACTACGGTTAAGACCGTAACGGATAACTACGTGAACTCACGCAGCATGAACAACAAAGAAGAACTCGAACAACGTTTCGAAAGCCTTAACAGGGAAGTTGTTGATCAAACATTGGCGGGTATCGTAACAAAATGCGAAAAGCTTGTACAGACAAAAGAAGGTAACTACAAGACCTACGTGGCTATCGAGCTTTCAGCAGCCGACCTGATATCGAAATACAACGAGCGCCTTTCGAAGGACGAACGTCTGAAAATCGATTACGACTACGAAAAGTTCAAGCAGACTTTCGATGCCGAAATGGATAAAATGAACAAGAACTGATATCCATCCGATGATCTAACCGTCAAATGCCACCCACCGGGTGGCATTTGTTTTATATATTGTGCTGATGAAGCGAATCACATTTATTTTCTGTCTTCTGTTGGCCTTTCTCTCCGGTGTTGCACAAATCCGCGTCAGTGACAACCACCGGTTCCTTGCCGATCAATCGGGGAGGCCCTTCTTCTGGCTGGGCGATACCGACTGGGAGCTTTTTCACCGGATGACCCGCGAAGAAGCCGATGAGTTTCTCGAAACGCGCCGCAAACAGGGCTTCAATGTTATCCAGGCCGTTGCCCTCGCCGAATTCAATGGGCTTCGTCAGGCCAACCGCTACGGCGACTGGCCCCTGAATAATGAAGACCCCACCCAGCTTGCTACCACACCCGGCAGCGATCCCAAGAACCCCTATGAATACGACTACTGGGATCATGTCGATTACGTCATCAATAAGATCATAGAAAAGGGAATGTACGTTGGATTGCTACCGACGTGGGGCGACAAAGTAGCTCACATGTGGGGAGAAGGTCCGATCGTTTTCAATGAGCAGAACGCCGGAGTTTACGCCCGCACGATAGCCACCCGGTACAAAGACAAGAAGAACAGCATCATTTGGATACTTGGCGGCGACCGGCCTGCGGTGTATACGGCGAAGCTCAACAACGAAGATGTTCAGTTCGACGACCGCCCGGTATGGCGGGGCATGGCCAAGGCGATCGAAGAGGTATTGGGCAAAGATGCGTTCATCACCTATCACCCGTACGGAGCACACTCATCTTCGGATAACATTCATGAAGATGAATGGCTCGATATGAATGCATTTCAGTCGGGGCATGGATCGAGGGATGCTGAGGCGTGGGCGCTGGTAACGAAAGACCTCTCTCTGAAACCGATGAAACCCGTTCTCGATATGGAACCTGCTTACGAAGACCATCCGGTGAACCCGTGGGACGGTAAGTGGACACGGGCAGAACGCGGTTACTTCAGCGCCTACGACGTCAGAGCACGGATCTACCGGAGCGTGTTTGCCGGCGGATGCGGAGTTACGTACGGTCATCATCACATCTGGCAGTTTATGAACAAAGAGCTTTATCAACCGATCAATACCGGTGATACTATCATCACATGGCAAAAGGCTTCGGAGGCAGCAGCGGCTACGCAGATGAAATACCTGAAAGACCTGATGCTTTCGCGGCCGTATTTCGTACGGATACCCGACCAGACGATCATCCTGTCGAAGGCCGGTACCGATTACAAGGACCTGTTGATGGCGACGCGGGATGCGAATAACACCTATGCATTCATATATCTTCCCAACAACGAACCCGTAACGGTCGATGTGTCGAGGATCAGCGGCAGCACCAAAAAGGTTTATTGGTACAGCCCGGAAACGGGTAAGGTGATCCCAGCTCCGGATGCAAAGTCGGGCCAGCGAACTTTTACGCCGCCAAAAGAAGGGAAAGACTGGGTGCTTGTGATCGACGATGCAAGCAGGAAGTATTTGCCTCCCGGCAAGCTCGAGTAGTATGGCTGGATATTCTGAAACGCCTCTCGGAAAGAAGCTCGGTCTTAAAGACGGCTTCAAATGCATTGTGGTCGACTCGCCGGATAAGTACTTCGATTGGGTCAGTCCATTGCCTGCCGAGACGAAATTCCTGAAGAGCGGCAAAGACCTCGACTTCATTCATGTCTTCGTAAAAGAGTTTAAATCCTTCTCCAAACAATTCCTGACGAATAAGAAACTACTGAAGAAAGACGGCATGATGTGGATCTCGTGGCCGAAGAGATCGGCGAAGATAGCGACCGACCTGGACGAGAACATCATTCGCGACTTTGGGCTGAAGAACGGCCTGGTGGATGTAAAGGTATGTGCTGTGGATGACACATGGTCGGGATTGAAGTTTGTCTACAGGTTATCCGACAGGTAACATTGCACTGAACCTATGAACACCTCCAATACTGCCACTCGTAACTCTATCGTCGCTGCGCTCGGCGGCTTTCTCTTCGGCTTCGACACCGCCGTGATCTCCGGCGTCGAAAGATCCATACAGGAATTATGGTCGTTGTCTGATACATGGCACGGCTTTACCGTTTCGTCTGCTTTGTTTGGAACGATACTCGGTTCGTTGATTGCGGGCCGGCCTGCCGAAAAGTACGGCCGGAAGAAAATGCTGCAGGCTATCGGCTTGTTGTACCTGGTTACATCTTTGGCCACGGCCCTCACGAGTACGTGGGAGATCTTTGTACTCTGCCGATTCCTGGGGGGCATTGGTGTAGGTGCATCGTCGGTGGTAGGACCTATGTACATTTCGGAGATATCGCCGGCAGCTTCGCGAGGACGGCTGGTTGCACTATTTCAATTCAATGTTGTGTCAGGGATATTGATCGCGTTTGTTTCAAATTACTTGTTGTTTGGTGTCAGTGACGAAGCATGGCGATGGATGCTCGGGGTGCAAGCCATTCCAGCGGCGCTGTATTTTTCACTTGTCTTCCTCGTTCCCGAAAGCCCGCGGTGGCTTATCAAGCAGGGACGTAAGGAAGAGGCGCTTGGCGTTCTCAAAAAGATCGGTGAACCCGATCCGGTAAGTGCGATGAACGAAGTTTCACTGTCGTTGAGCTCAGAGACTGGCAAGCAGGATCGGTTGTTCTCCAAAGCTTATTCGTCGCCGATATTCTATGCAGTGGCCCTTGCCATGTTCAACCAGTTGGCGGGGATCAACGCGGTCATGTACTACGCGCCGCGTATCTTCGAATTGACCGGACTGGCGAAAGACGGAGCTCTGTTGCAGGCGGTATCCATCGGCGTTACTAATATGCTCTTCACCATTCTTGCGATCTCCGTGATTGACAAGATAGGCCGCAAGACACTTCTGATCATCGGTTCGTTCGGTATGATCATCTCGCTCGCTCTGGTGTCGTGGGCATTCTTTACAAAAGACTTTGGAGGATACTCGGTGATGATATACCTCATTATGTTTATCGCATCCTTCGCCATGTCTCAAGGCGCGGTGATCTGGGTGTTTATTTCGGAGATCTTTCCGAACAGCGTTAGGTCGAAAGGGCAAACGCTGGGCAGTTTCACGCACTGGGTTATGGCATGGATCATTTCATGGATATTCCCGGTGGTCGTGCAATCGTCGGAGCTTGGTGGCGCCTATGCCTTCGCTGTATTTGCCGGGGTGTCGGTGATCCAACTGCTGTTTGCCTGGAAGATCATGCCCGAAACCAAAGGGAAATCACTGGAACAAATACAGACCCTGGTAGTGCACTAGCGTGTCTTGATACTCGCCAGCTCTTCGGTCAGACCATCCATAGTTTCTTTCACAAGCTTCGTGAACTTCTGATCGAGGATCGTGCTCAACGCGCCATTGCGTTGTTCTTCGAGCGCCTGCTTCACTTCTTCAACCACCGTCAACAGCTCGTGGTCACCGAGCATGGTCAGCGTAGTCTTGCATTTGTGGGCTGCCGAATGGAATGTTACCGGGTTTTTTTCTTTGATCGATATAGTCAGTGACGATCGCAGCTCTTCGATGTTCTTCATCAGGTGACCGATCAGCTCTTTTTTGAAATCCAGGTTGCCTTCGGTGTACATGTCGAGGCTGTCGGAAATGGAACTGACCATGTCTGCAGATTTTTCGGGAGTTGTGTATTTATGAATAATCTGCTGGAGTTCTTCGGGCTGGAACGGCTTGGTCATGAAGTCGGTCATACCCGAGGCCATCACCTTGTCGCGCATACTCGTCATGGCGGATGCCGTGAGCGCCACAATAGGAAGCTTTTTGAAATATGAATCACTCATCTGCCGGATGGCATGCGTAGCCTGGTAGCCGTCCATCTCAGGCATCTGCAGGTCCATGAACACCATATCGTACATCTTTTTGGTGACCATTTCGACAGCCTCGCGGCCATTGTTCGCCACATCGTACTGAACACCCCACCGACGGAAGAAATTGGTGGCCACCACCTGGTTCACCCGGTTGTCTTCCACCAGCAGGATTAAGATGTTCCGGTCTTTGAGGAGATTCTTTGCCTTGTCGGTTTCTTTGGGCGTTTGCCTTATCACCTTTCCTTTTTCCAGCTTCAGGGTGAAATGAAAGTCGGATCCTTCCCCGAGCTTACTGGTGACCTGGATGTCGCTTCCCATCAGGTTGATCAATCGCCGGGTGATGGTGAGGCCCAATCCCGTTCCGCCAAACTTGCGCGTGGTGTCGCTCGCTGCCTGCGAGAAACTTTCGAAGATGGACTTGAGCTTGTCGTCGGGAATACCGATGCCGCTGTCTTTGATCCTGAAATCGTAAAAGAAATATTCGAGGCCATTCAATTGCTGGCTCGGCACCCCGTGTCTCACTTCAACTGTCACGCCGCCCTTTTCAGTGAATTTGACTGCGTTGCTGATGAGGTTTGTCATGACCTGACTGAGCCTTACCGGGTCGGCTTTTACTTCCCTGGGAAGGCGCGGATCGAAAGAGTATTCGATCGAAATGCTTTTCTCTTCGCCTTTCGGTAGCATCATCTTCACAATGTTTTCGATCGACAATTCGAGATCGAAGTCAATGTGTTCGAGGGTGATCTTATTGGCTTCGATCTTGGAGAAGTCGAGAATGTCGTTGAGGATTGCAAGGAGGTTGTGCCCGGAGAACCGGAGCAGCTCGAGACTGTCGACCTGATCCGGCCTGGGGTCGTCGTCGAGGAGGAGATTGGAAAGGCCGATGATGGCATTCATCGGGGTACGGATCTCATGACTCATCATGCTGAGGAACTGACTCTTTATTTTAGTGGCATCTTCGGCCCGTTCCTTGGCGAGGATCAGCTCGTGCTGGAATTCCTTTCGCAAGGTGACGTCCCTTGCCGATGTCTGGAAGCCGATCATGTTCCCGTCGTTGTCGAAGAAAGGATGGGAGTTGGATTCCAACCAGATGATCGACCCGTCTTTTTTCCGTATCCGGTACTCGACGGCTGCAGGACGTCCACTGAGGGTTACGCGGTGCGTTTCAGACTGCATCCGTTTCGCATCGTCATCCACGATGATGTCGAACGGTGATTTTCCGATGAGCTCCTCGGGTGAATATCCAAGTATGTCGGTCACGGAAGGGGAGATGAATACGCGCGTCGCATGATCGTCGGCGCGATACAGTGTAATGAGGTCTTTCGAATTGGTGGCCAGCAGTCGGTACAACTTTTCACTTTCGGCGAGCTTATGCTGGGTTGATTTAAGGGCGGTAATGTCGATCACGGTGCCCAGGAAACCCGTGATTTTGCCTTTATCGTCAACAAGGGAAACTGCGCGTGCGTTTACCCAGGTTTCGGGCTCGGTGGCGCTTGGAGTTTGAAACTTCAGCTCCATCTCAAACTCCCGGTTGCTGCCCACGGCACTGGTCCACTCCGTGACCATTTTCTCCCGGTCGCCGGGTGCCATAGCGGCCATCCATCCGTCTTGGAGAGACTGTTCTTCGGTGAGGCCGCTGACCTTGCACCAGCGTTTGTTCACGTAAATACATTTGCCCGTCGTGTCAGCCTGGAAGATCCCTACCGGGGCGTTTTCGGCAAGTGTCCTGAAGAGATGCTCGCTTTCGGCAACGCGCATCTCTGCTTCGCGGAGCCTGGTGACGTCGCGCGCGACAACGTTTACTTTATATGCCCACTTATCCTTGAAGAACATTCTCACATTCTGATCGACCCACAGTAGCTTTCCGGCTTTGGTGACGATACGAAACCGGAGCGAGCTGGTCTCTTTGCGCGTGTTCCGTTGATCGATATAGAAAGCGACCACTTGTTTTCTCTCGTCGGGATGAACCACGTCCCAGTATTGTTTCGTCAGGAGCTCTTTCTGAGTGTACCCGGTGACGCTCTCCAGGACGGGGTTGACATAGGAGAACTTTCCCGCTTCGTCGAGCTCATAGATCATATCGGTAGCAGTCTCCACCAGCTCACGCAACTGCCGTTCTCTTGCCTCGACGATGATCTGAAGCTCACTGATCTGCTCGAGGTGTGTACGGATCTCTTCCTCAGACGCGGCCAGGTGACTATTCGACGTGACTAGCCTCCTGTTCAGCTTCGACAGCTTCGCGTTGTTGTTGCGAAGCTTGTTGAGCGTCGGAAGGAAAAAGAAAATGAATTCGAGAATGATGACGACCAATGCTACGCCCGACAGGATCAGCTCGATCCGCTTGAGGGTACTCAGCTTGTCTTCGGCTTCACGCTGATATTGATTCACGGTACGTTCCATCGTGAGCAGGAAGAAGATCTCCGTGCTGGCTATCTCCTTTGTCGCGGCATATACGTTGGTGGCGTCGGGCTTGTCGAAAACAACTTCACACACGGCGGCGATGGTTTCTATGTATTTGCCGCTGACCTGAAGAAGAGAGTCGACCATCGGGCTGTCTTGGCCTGCTTCGGCACGGTCGGAGAGGAAATGATGAACGCTCTTCCATTCGTTGACGGCCTTTCGCAGGGTGTCGATCTGGTGCCGTTCGGGATTCGGAGCGCCCACTTGGTCGACGTCTTTCTCGATGTACATCATCAGTTTTGCAATGCGCTGGCTGAGCGTCCTTTGCCGGCCGGCGATGTTGATCAGCTTGGCGTCTTCCGTTTGCTGATCGAGGTCGTACTGGACGACAGCCTGGATGGCGATGATGATGAAGATTATAGATGCGATGAAAATTGTATACCTCTCCTTGAGCGAACGCCGCGTATTTTTCATTCAGGAATTTAGGAAATAGCGGCGTTATTTCGCTCAAAAAACGCATTCGCGGGGTGCTGGACGTAATAAAAACTACGGGTTTTAAGAATTACAGGGCTGCTAAGGGATTTATTCAGCCGTCGTGAAAACACGACTTGAGGTATTACCTCTGACTGGGGTCAATATCCGACTCGTCGAGGTTGCGTCTGGCATCCCGCAGCATATCGTCGAGCTCGTTGGCAGATATATGAAGATGGTTGTTGAGCTCCTTTCCCTTTTCTGTTAGGGAGATTTCGTGGCTGATCAGGTTTACCAGACCAAGGATCCTTGCGAGCGGACTTCGGACCTTGTGTGCGCTTGTGAACGCGTAATTGACGAGCTTTTTGTTTTGATCGATGATCACTTGCGTCCGGTTTTCGACCAGCATGTTCAGGTTGTCATTGATCTGGCGGAGTTCCTCGGAGGAAGCCACCAACTCTTCTTCCGATGCACTGAGCTCCTCATTCTTTTGTCGCAGCTCTGACTGCAGTTGAGTCATCATTTTAAGGTTCTGGGCATCGTGCATCGTCCGGTTATGGATGTTTGCGCTCCAAATGGCGGAGACAAGACACACGCACGAAGCCAGAATACCATGGAAGAAGAACGTCGTGAGATCCATGTAGTTGAGTTGTGTGAAATAGATCTCTTTGTACCCGATATACTGCAGGTATGCAAATGATCCATGATGAACGACGACGAGTACGATCAGGGGTATTTGCAATTTCCAATTTTGATAAATGATCAATATCGTAGAGCTAATAAATACCCAGAAATGCATTTCAGCCATTCCATGCATTTGATAAATGTATTGGGCGGCCAGGATCGCCGAGACGGCGCTAAGGATGTATTGATACAGGTTCGACCCGGGAAGGAAATGCTTGCTAACGTAGTAGGCTGCCAGACAAAGTCCGCCAACGCCGAACGCTATTAGCCACGTATCGTAGAAAAAGGCTATACAAATGCCAAAGGCAAACATAATGTACAGCACCCCTTCCGTAAGCTTGTCAGCCCTGGCATGAATGCCCTGATAGAGATGGGTTATTTCTTCCCGGCTCAAGGCGAAATCAGTCGCGTTCTGTTCGTGATTCATGGCAGTCCGAAAAAACTGTCTTCTTTGTCAGTCGAGATGCCGCATCCATACGACTGGGTGGCCAGCTGGCTGAACTGAGGCGGGCCTTTTATTTCCATCAGCGAATCCAGGGCCATCTGTACGTAGTTGCTGTTCTTATCGGTGCAATACCTCGACCGGTTGTAGTTGCCGCGATAGTAGAGTTGATTGGTTTTTTGGATGACGGCTGCCTGAGGCGTCGAGTACACCCCGCATGCCTTTGCAAGCTTCTCACCTTGGTCTACCAATATTTTTATATCCGTTCCAATCAGCCTTTTTGCCGATCTTACTTTTTCATTGCTTACAACGACGACGAAAAAGTCCACTTTGCTGCCATATTGTTTTTCAAGCGACTGAAAGTGTTTAATGTTGAATCGGGAGCAGGGACAATCGGGGTTAAAAAAATGCAGGAGCTTGGGTCGCGGATATTGTTGCGGTAGCAGGGCGCTATCGTAGCGAATCACCTCGTTGGGAAGAACCACCTGGTAGTTTTCAGGCACCGGCGTAGGCAGAAGGTATCGCATACCCTGGAACCAGAATAAGCAGGCAATGGCTGAAAATATGCCAATGAGTAAAAAAACAACAACTGTTCTCTTCAAAGCAAATTTTAGCCGCGTATTACAAGTCGCGGGCCGGGGATTTTAGGTACACTAAATATAGAAAATATTGCCATCAGGGTGCAGATTTCTTAACTGGATGAGGCCGGGGCTCCCAATTTTGCACAATCTGTATCAACACGAGACGAAAGTGAGCCGCAACGATTCCGGGGGCTTCGGTGCCCTTCGGAGAAGTCACTTTTAAACCAGATATTTGCCCGCGTTTACCATTCGGCTTTAACAAGAATAAAGCCCGTACTACGGCCCAGCCCTGCATGAGTTCTTTCCTCCAAAAAGCCACACCTTTTTTTGAACACATCGTCATCGGTCTAGCCTTCGCGTCAATGGGCTACCTCTTTTTCTGGACATTCAATACCAGTTTCCTGAGCATCCTTGGAATGGCGGCCGTGTGCTTCGGCGGACTGAAGATCCTTATCGGAGTGATTATTTACGGCGCCTGGATATTTGCACTGGTCTTCCGGCCGGACTATCTAAAAGAAGCAAATAGCGATAAGCGAACGGCCGAGCGCAAAGAGCAACAGCACCGGCAGGCTATGGCAGGCGACCAGTCCAAGAAAGCAAACTGGCTTCGGAGGAATGTCCCCTTCGTTGCAAAATATTGGGCCACGATACTGGAGCTTGGAATTTTACTGACAGGTTTTTTGATCATCGTAGTTACCAAGACGGGAGTATAATCCGAAAATCGATACATTTGAATTCATAACAAGCGGGAGTAGCTCAGTTGGTAGAGCATCAGCTTCCCAAGCTGAGGGTCGCGAGTTCGAGCCTCGTTTCCCGCTCTTTTTTAATGTGCGAGATGCGATGATCTCGCCCACTCCATTCGTCGCACCTCGCACCCCGCACATCGCACCTTTAAGATGCCAACAGCGCATCGAGCTGGTCATACGCTTCGTTCATCCCACCTTCCATTCCTGCAGCCACCATGCCGTCGCGGTCGGCGACAGTCTGGAACACCGTCAGGTTGACCAGGCGGGTACGGTTGCCAGGCAGCTCTTCAAAGCGTGAGGTCTCCAGGGTAACGTGTCCTTTTTCCGGAAGGCCGTCGAATTCGAAAGTCTGAATGATGCGTTCCGGAGCTGTTACATCGTGATTCACGCCATGGAATGAATATTCGTTTCCATTCTCATCGATGTGCGAGTAGTGCCATGAGCCGCCGGTCCTCGGTTCGAACTTGTGGATCTTTATCTTCAGCTTCTTCGGGCTGAGCCATTTGGCGACCAGCTTCTTGTCGGTAAAAGCTTTGAATACCAGTTCGCGTGGTGCGTCGAATTCCCTGACAACGATGAGTTCTTGCTTTCCGGGTTCGACAGTAAGTTGTGTCTTATTGTTTTTCTGTGCCATAAGATTATTGGTTATCGGATATTGGAATTGGATATTGGTTGTTAATGTCTTCGTTTCTTTTTTTTCGTTTTTAGCTCTTCCAGTACTTCATCCAGCGCCGAATAGCGTTCGTCCAAATGTCTCCGGAATGGTTCGATCCAGTCGGTGATGGCGTGGAGCGGTTTGAGCGTTGCTTCGGCAAATCGTTCGCGTCCCTGTTTTTTGATGGTCACCAATCCGCATTCGATGAGGATCTTGATGTGCTGGGAAATTGCCGGCCGGCTCACATCGAAGTTCTCAGCGATCGAATTCAGGTTCATCGACTGAAAGGCGATCAGGTTTATGATGTCCCTGCGCGTAGGATCAGAAATAGCCTGAAAGACATCTCTTCGGGTCTGCATATTGTCTGGTTTTATATGTAAGTATCTGCTTACAAATATATATGTAAGTATTTACTTACGCAATCAGTTTGATAAATTTTTCTACGAAGTGGTCATCCCCGCCCTGGCTATAAAATACTGAGTTGCCTATGGAATGGCCGGGATCCCATGGATGGTCACACGAGAGTGGCTATGAAATGCTCCCGCACTTTTGATTTCCACGGGGTCGCGCCGCTCTTCGTGTAATGTTGGCATTTCATAGCATGAGGCGCGATGACTTTTCATAGGACAGTGCACTGCCCTTTCGTTGAGCTACCCCTTCAACGCGGTTAGTCTCTGTAAAAGCGTAGGGTGAGAGTAGTAAAAAAAGACATACGCAGGATGAGGGTACAGGTTACTCAAAGTATCTACCGAGAGGCGTTTCAACGCCGCGCTCAATGCTGCGCCGTTGTACGTTTCTTTCGCGTAGGCGTCCGCTTCGTATTCGTTCTTCCTGCTCAACAAGCTCATCAGCAGGCCGGTGATCCCGGAAACAGGTGAGAACAAAATTGCAAAGGCGATCAGGTTCAAATGGATTGCCTGCTGCGTGCCGCCCAGGGCCAGGGAAAGATCCGTATTGAAGATCATCAACGAGAGCACGAACAGCAGAAAAAAGATCTGGATGACGGACAACACGAAGCTCAGTATGATATGTTTCTTCTTGAAATGCCCCACCTCGTGCGCCAGTACAGCCACGAGCTCTTCCGTTGTGTGATTATTGATCAGGGTATCGTAGAGGACTATCTTTTTCTTTCTTCCGATCCCGGAGAAGAATGCATTCGCCTTGCTGGAACGTTTCGAACCATCCATGACAAAAACGTTGTCGAGCGGGAAGCTCACCTTCCGGCTGAAATTTTCTATTGCCGACTTCAGCTCTCCCTGTGGAAGGATCGTCAGCTTGTTGAACAAGGGCAATATCCAGGAAGTATAGAACATGTTGATGGTGAGAACAACGACCGATGCGATCACCGCGAACCAGGTCCAAAAGCCAGGACCGAACTTGTTCACGAGTACAATGAGCAATGCCAGCAAGGCACCTCCAACCAGGCTGCCGATGATGTAACCCTTGATCTTGTCGGCGATGAAGGTCTGCTTGGTTGTTTTGTTGAAGCCAAATCGCTCTTCGATCACGAAAGTAGACCACAGCTGGAATGGCAGCGAGAGGATATCGGATACGAGGAGGATAACTCCGAAGAAGGCGAGTGATAACAGTATCTCGTTATGGATGTAAGGACGCAGCAACGAATCGACGTAGCCGAAGCCCCCGGACAACAGCATGCCCAGCGATAACAGGAAACCGAAGCCACCACTGAGGAACGAGAACTTCGTCCTTACGTGATGATATTCGAGCGACTTCAGGTATTTCTCACGATCGTAGAACAGCGCGATCTCATCGGGTATGTCGGTCCGCCGGGCTTTGAGATTGAGGATCTCGAGGACAAGGTCGAACAGGTATCCGGCAACGGAGATCGCGACAATGACGAGCAAAATCTTTTCGGAGGTCATTCGGTGAGCGCCTTCTCTTGTTTATCGATCTTTTCGAAACCGAACGACTTCAGCGCACGCGACATCATTTCTTTGATTTCACCATTCGCGAGATTGCCGATGCTGCCGGCGTGGGTATGGGCGACGGTGGTCGAAGGATTGTATTTACCCTGTTCGATGTCGAGCCCCACACGTTTGTAGGCATCCCGGAAGGGCACGCCCGAAAGCACGAGCTTATTCACTTCTTCGACGCTGAACAGGAACTTGTATTTTTCGTCACTGAGGATGTTGGTCTTTACGGAGACGTTGGAGATCATCAGGTGCGCCATTTCGATACACTGTTTCAATTGCCGGATCGAAGGAAACAGTATTTCTTTCAACAGCTGAAGGTCGCGGTGATAGCCGGAGGGGAGATTGGTTGTTCCCATGGCGATGTTGTTGGGCAAAGCGATCATCTGGTTACATCTGGCCCGGATGATCTCGAAAACGTCGGGGTTCTTTTTATGAGGCATGATGCTAGAGCCGGTTGTCAGCTCATCCGGAAAACTGATGAAGCCGAAATTCTGGTTGAGAAAAAGACACGCATCCATCGAGAGCTTACCGAGTGTGGCGGCAATGTTCGCCAGCGCCGACGCGACGATCCTTTCGGTCTTACCCCGGCCCATCTGTGCGTACACTACGTTATAGTTCAGGTCTTCGAAGCCGAGCAGCTCGGTGGTCATCTTCCTGTCGAGCGGGAACGAGGAGCCGTAGCCTGCCGCAGAACCGAGTGGGTTCTTGTTCACGACGCGGAACGCAGCCTGCAGCGTGATCACATCATCCACCAGGCTCTCCGCATACGCACCGAACCACAGTCCGAACGACGACGGCATCGCGAGCTGGAGATGCGTATAGCCGGGCATCAGGTTGTCTTTATGTTCTTCGCTTTTCGCGATGAGCAGGTCGAAGAGCCGGCTGACCAGCTCCGTGATCTCTTTGATCTCGCGGCGGAGGTAGAGCTTCAGGTCGACCAGCACCTGGTCGTTGCGGGAGCGACCGCTATGTATCTTCTTGCCGACGTCACCAAGTTGTGTGGTCAGCAGTAATTCGATTTGAGAGTGAATGTCTTCGACACCTTCGTCGATACGGAAATCGCCTTTTCGTATTTGCTTATGGATCTCTTTGAGCGCGGAGCTGAGGATCGTCAGCTCTTCTTTTTTCAGGAGCCCGATCGATTCGAGCATCCGGATGTGCGCCAGCGACCCGATGACGTCGTAGGGAGCGAGGAACAGGTCCATGTCGCGGTCGGCGCCGGTGGTAAAACCGGTGACCTCCGCGAGGGAGTCTTTATCTTTTTGCCAGAGCTTCATAAAATCGTTGTTCGTTGTTCGTTGTTCGAGGCAAGTCGAGTATCATCTGTTGCTGCGAAAAACAAATCACTATTCATTCAGTCCTTCGATCAGGCTAACATAGGTAGCGATCCCGGCTTCAATCTCGTTAAGATAAATGAATTCATCCGCAGAATGCGAACGAGCCGAGTCTCCCGGGCCAACTTTGATCGAGGGTGCGGGTATCAACGCCTGATCGGAGGTGGTCGGTGAGCCATACTGTTTCCTTCCAAGCTTACCTGCTGATACCACGAGCGGGTGGTCTTTCGCAATACCGGAAGGCCTCAGGCGGAGCGACCTCGGCTCTACGCTGCACTTCACATTCTTCTTCACTTGCTCGAGAATTTCTTCGAGGGTATAGGCATCGGTTACCCGTACGTCGACGGTGAACTTACATTCCGGCGGCACCTGGTTGTGAGCTTGCCCGGCCTGTATCATCGTGACCGACATCTTTACAGTTCCAAGGGTGCCGGATACTTTCGGAAAGGAGTGGGTCCGGAACCATTCGATATCCTGAAGGGCTTCGTAGATGGCGTTCACACCTTCTTCGCGGGCGGCATGTCCTGCTTTTCCTTTCGAAATGCAGTCGAGTACCATGAGGCCTTTCTCTGCAATGGCAATGTCGGTGAGGGTCGGCTCGCCGACGATGGCGCAGTCGATCTTCGGTAACTGGCTCCAGATGCTCTCGATGCCGTTTGTCCCGGAGATCTCTTCCTCTGCGCTGGCAGCGAAGACAAGGTTGTACTTGAGTTTGGAAGGAAAGAAGCGTACGAACGTTGCTATCAACGACACCAGGGCGCCCCCCGCATCATTGCTGCCCAAGCCATAAAGCTTGCCGTCCTCGATTGTCGGCTTGAATGGATCACGGGTGTACCCGGGGTTGGGCTTTACAGTGTCGTGATGTGAGTTGAGAAGGAGGGTCGGAAGCCCTTCTTTGAAATTTAAATTCTTCGCCCACACGTTGTTGCCGTGGCGATGAGTGGGGATATTGTGTTTTTTGAAGAAGTCCTGGATGGCATCGGCAGTCTTGTCTTCTTCCCGGCTGAAAGATGGAATGGAAATGAGCTGAGCCAGGAGTTCGATCGCTTCCTGCATCGCTACTTGGTGATTAACGTACCTTCTGTCTCCTGGCCGGTGTTGCGGGTGAGATGGGTGGCATCGCCGATGAGCACTTCACGGACACCGGCGTTGATGGCGGAGAAAGCATTCTCCAGCTTGGGCAGGATGCCATCGGCGAAAGAGCCGTTTTTTAACAAACGCTGGTACGATGACTCATCGAGCTGACGGATAACCGAGTTGTCGTCGGAAATATCTTTGAGAACACCTTTCTTTTCGAAGCAGTAAATGAGTCGAACGTCGAAATGCTTGCTGAGGGAAACGGCCAACACTTGTGCAATGGTGTCGGCGTTGGTGTTGAGCATCACACCGTCGGCGTGCGTGAGCGATGCAAATACGGGGATGACGTTTTGTTTCAGAAGAAAATACAGCAGCGTGGAGTTCACACTGGCCGGCGTGATGTCACCAACGAAACCGTAATCGATGTCTTTCACCGGGCGCTTCACGGCCTTGATCATATTGCCGTCGGCGCCGGTAACGCCCATGGCATTGCTGCCTAACTGCTGAAGCCTGGCAACGATCTGTTTGTTGACCAACCCGCCGTAGATCATCGTGACCAGGTCGAGCGTCGGAGCATCCGTGATCCGGCGGCCCTTCACGTAATGCGATTGTATGCCCAGCTGTTCCCCGATCTTCGTAGCGATCTTTCCACCGCCGTGAATAAGGATCTTCGGAGCCTGGATCGACGCGAAGTCCTTCAGGAAGATCTGAAGCGCATTGTCGTCGTCCAGCACATTACCACCGATCTTAATGATGTATAGTCTGTTCATCCTTTCAATATCTCACTCAATACTGCCTGTGCGGCCCACACCCTGTTTCCCGCTTGCTGCGTCACCACGCTGTTGGGGCTGTCCAGGATCTCATCGCTAAGTTCCACATTTCGGCGGACAGGCAAGCAATGCATTACTTTGGCATTGTTCGTTTTTTTGATCTTTTCCTGTGTAAGCATCCATCGCGGGTCGTTCACATAGATCTTCCCGTAGTCGTCGAACGTGCTCCAGTTCTTTACGTACACGAAATCAGCGCCGTCCAGGGCCTCGTCCTGATCGTTCACGATCGTGGCACCCTTCGTGAACTGTGTGCTCAGGTCGTAATCTTCGGGATGTGTGATCACAAAGTCGGCACCGCCCCAGTAGTTCACCCACTGTGAAAAACTGTTGGCCACGCATTGGGGGAGAGCCTTCACATGCGGCGCCCAGGTAAGCACAACTTTCGGCTTTCTCTTTTCCTTATAGACTTCTCTCATCGTAATGAGATCGGTCAAACTCTGAAGCGGATGAAGTGTAGCGCTCTCCAGGCTCACGACGGGAATCCCCGAGTACTTGATGAATTGTTTGATGTACAGCTCACTGTAATCTTCCTCTTTGTTTTTCAGCGAAGGGAATGTCCGTATCCCGAGAACATCGAAATACTTCCCGAGAATGGGAGCGGCATCTTTCACGTGTTCGACCGTTGTCCCGCTCATAATGGCTTCGTCTTCGAACTCCAGCGCCCATCCGTCTTGTCCCACGTTAAACACGATGGACTCCATACCGAGATTCTTCGCCGCAATCTGGGTGCTGAGCCGTGTGCGCATGCTTGGATTGAGAAATAGCATGCCCATGGTCTTGTCTTTACCCAGGGCGTGGTCTTTCAGGGGAGATGACTTGTAGGCGAGCGCCGTCTCGATCATCTGATCGAGATCACTTACGTCGCCGACAGACAGGAAGTTCTTCATGAAGCGACTGCGAGGTTAAATTCAATTGTAAGAGCTTCGATGAGAGCCGACGCTTCGTCCTGCTTCAATGCCAACGAAGGCAGAAGGCGGATCGTATTGGGTTTGGCCTCACCGGTGAAAATCTGATGTTTGAAGAGAAGATCTTTTCTGAGGCTTGCAAAGTTTTCCGGCAGATCGAAGCCGATGATGAGCCCGCGGCCGCGAATGGCAGTCACAGCAGGGAATGATTTCAATTCGTTCATCCAGTAATTTCCCATCACCTGGGCGTTCCTCATCAGCTTTTCGTTGTCGATCACTTCCAGCACTGCGAGTGCTGCAGCGCAAGCAAGATGATTTCCACCGAACGTCGTTCCGAGCATTCCATGAACACCTTTGATGCCGGGCTGGACCAGTAGTCCGCCCACCGGGAACCCATTGCCCATCCCTTTGGCCACTGTAATAAGGTCCGGCGTGATGCCGGAGAACTGGTGTGCGAAGAACTTCCCGGTTCTTCCGTAGCCCGACTGAACTTCGTCAAGCACGAGGAGCGTACCGGTTTCTTTACACTTTGCGGCAAGGGCGACCAGGAACGAATCGGAGGGCAGCTGAATACCACCCACGCCCTGGATGCCTTCGATGATCACGGCAGCGATTTCTTTATTGATCACCGACAGCGCCGCGACATCATTCATGGGAATGAAGGTGACATCGTGACCGGCGTTGAAAGGAGAGACGATCTTCGGATTGTCGGTGGCGGCAACGGCCCCGGAAGTGCGTCCGTGGAATGCCTTCTTAAATGCAACGACTTTTTTCCGGCCTGTAACAAACGATGCAAGCTTCAAGGCATTCTCGTTTGCTTCGGCACCGGAGTTACACATGAACAGCTGGTAATCGGGATAGCCCGAAACTTCACCCAGTTTTTCCGCGAGACGATCCTGTAATGGGTTCTGAACGCTGTTCGAATAGAACGAGATCCTGTTGAGCTGGTCCTCGAGCTTCTTGACGTAATGGGGATGACCGTGACCGATGGAGATGACGGCGTGCCCTCCATAGAGGTCCAAATATTTGACACCCTTGTCATCCCACAACCACGAGCCTTGTGCACGAACGGGTTCTATAGGGAATAAGGGATAGACGTCGAACGGTTTCATTATTTCTTGATCGTGTTAATCTTATCGAACGATGCAATAATTCCTTTAATAAGCGCGGAGCTCAGGCCCTGGTGTTCCATCTCGTTTAGCCCGGCGATCGTACAACCCTCGGGTGTCGTTACCTTATCGATCTCGATCTCGGGGTGTGTGTCCTTGTCCAGCAGGAGGGAAGCCGCGCCGCGTGCAGTCTGACCTGTGATGAGCTGCGCTGCTTCGGCGTCGAATCCCATTTGAATACCGCCTTGTGTGGCGGCGCGGATGTACCGCATGTAGAATGCAATGCCGCTGGCCGCGAGCACCGTCGCTGCTTTCATCAACCGCTCTTCGATCACCAAAGTGATACCGACACTGTCGAACAACTTACGGATGTCTGCAAGCTGCTTGTCCGTTGTGTCGCGCGCACACAGGCAGGTCATCGATGCACCGATTGCGACCGCGGTGTTGGGCATGGCGCGTACAATGGCCACTTTCTTGCCGAGGTGATCTGCAATTTCTTCGATCGAGATCCCCGTGATGGTCGAAACCAGAATATGTTTATCGGTGACCACGGGAGAGATCTCCTGGATCAAGCCGGCCAGCTGCTTGGGCTGAACCGCCAGGATCACGATAGTGGCAGACTTCACCGCAGCCTGGTTGTCGGATGTGACCGAGTAACCGTCGAACTTCATTTGTTCGAGCTTGGGTAAATGCCTTCGCGTAATGGTGATGGACGACGGGGTCGTGAGCTTTGACTTTACTACACCACGGGCGATGGCGACACCGAGATTTCCGCCACCGAGGATTGCTATCTTGAGTTCACTCATATACTTGTTCGTTACTCGTTACTCGTTAATCGTTAGTCGTTGTTCGTTCGTTGTTCGAAGTCGTTAATCGTTACTCGTTAATCGCGGCTTGTTAGAAGACGGTGGACTTTAAACGGAGTCCGGCGTCTTCGTTGAAGCCGAATATTAGATTCATGTTCTGTACTGCTTGTCCGCTGGCGCCTTTCAAAAGGTTGTCTAAGGCGGTATGGATAACAAGCTTATCTCCTTCTTTCTCCAGGAACACCAGGCACTTGTTCGTGTTCACCACTTGCTTGAGATCGATCATGGAGTCTGCTACATGGGTGAAGGGATGTCCTTTATAGAACTCTTTGTACATCTTATTCAGATCGCTTAATGAATCAGGTACCGTCACCACGGAACTTACAAATATTCCTCTTGTGAAATCGCCTCTCCATGGCACGAAGTTCACCATATTAATGGCTCCGGGCTGAAGGGCGGTCAATGTCTGGTTGATCTCACCCATGTGTTGATGAGTCAGTGTCTTGTAGGCGGAGATGTTATTGGCACGCCACGTAAAATGGGTGGTGTCCTGGAGCTTTTGCCCAGCGCCGGTCGAGCCGGTAATGCCTGTCGCATACACTTCCTTCAGCTTGCCGGCTTTCGCAAGGGGAAGCAATCCAAGTTGTATCGTTGTCGCGAAACATCCGGGGTTGGCGACGTTCGATGCTGTCTTGATCTTCTCGCGCTGGAGCTCCGGCAGCCCGTAGACAAACTCCCGTCCCGGCGCTTTGTCACCCAACCGGAAATCATTCCCCAGATCGATGAGCTTCACCGACGAAGGGAACGACTTCTCACCCAAAAGCTTCTTGCTCTCGCCATGTCCCAGGCAAAGGAAGATCACGTCGACATTGTTGTCCACCTCAGCCGAGAACTTCAGCTCCGTTTCTCCCACGAGATCGGAGTGAGTCTCATGCAGGTATTTTCCTGACTGGCTTCTGCTTTGGACAAATGCCAGCTCTACGTTGGGATGATTCAGTAAAATCCGAATCGTCTCCCCGCCGGTGTAACCTGCTCCGCCAATAATTCCTGCTCTGATCACAACTCTTAACTTTTAACTTTTAGTTTTTAACTATTAACTTTTAACTTCTCCGCTTCTGATTTTACCTGGTGATATATCCCCACCTGGTTCCCAAAGATCTTCGTAAAGCCTTTCACGTCGTCACCTGTCCAGCCCAGGTTCATCTCTCCATACTTACCGAACTTGGCAGACATCAGGTCGTACGCCGACTCGATGCCGTTGATCTGGAAGCGATAAGGATACAACGAAACCGATACGGTGCCTGTAACGTGAGTTTGCGAGTTGGCGAGGAACGCCTCGATGTCGCGCATGATGGGGTCGAGGTACTGGCCTTCGTGCAGCCAGTTACCATAGAACTGGGCCAGCTGGTCTTTCCAGGTCAGCTGCCACTTAGTGAGCACGTGCTTCTCGAGTGCATGATGCGACTTGATGATGACCAGGGGGGCGGCTGCCTCGAAGCCCACACGTCCCTTGATGCCGATGATGGTGTCGCCCACGTGAATGTCTCTGCCGATACCGTACGGCCCCGCGATCTCCTGCAGCTTTTGGATGGCGAGTGAGGGATGGCTATACTCCCTTCCGTTAACAGAAACCAACTCGCCCTTTTTGAAACCGAGCTTCACCTCTTCGGTGCCCTGTTGAGTAACCTGGGTCGGCCATGCTTCCTCGGGGAGCATCCCAAGAGAGTTGAGGGTCTCTTTGCCGCCGACCGACGTTCCCCACATACCTTTATTGATCGAATACTTGGCCTTTTCGAAATTCATCTGGACGCCGTTGGCTTTCAGGTACTCGATCTCGGCTTCGCGGCTGAGACGCAGGTCGCGGATAGGAGTGATGATGCCAAGGCCGGGCGCCAATATCTGGATCACCATGTCGAACCGTACCTGGTCGTTGCCGGCACCGGTGCTTCCGTGGGCGACGGCCGTTGCGCCGATCTCTATCGCGTAACGGGCGGCAGCAAGAGCCTGCGACATCCTTTCGGCGCTCACGCTGAGGGGATAGGTGCCGTTCTTGAGCACGTTGCCGTACACCAGGTAGCGGATCACCTTGTCGTAATAGTTGGCCGTCTCTTCTACGGCCTTGTGTGACTTCACACCGAGGCTCAACGCTCGCTTTTCGATCTGGACGAGCTCTTCGGCATTAAAGCCGCCGGTGTTCACCGTCAGTGTATGGACTTCATAGCCCAGGTCTTTCGACAGGTAAATGGCGCAGTAGGAGGTGTCGAGTCCCCCGCTAAAAGCTAGTACGACTTTTTTCATCGCTTAAAGATAATAGAACTGAAGGATGGGATGAGGTGAAGAGGTGAAGATAGGACGATGGCGGTCGCGAAGACTCGTCATCTCCTCACCTCGTCCCATCCTCCCATCCTCACCTCGTCCTTTGGTTACCAAAAGAATAAGAAGCTGAGAATGCCTCTTTCCTGGCTGTCGCCCGAAGGTTTCTTCTTCCAGTTCTTGAGCATGACGAACTGTTTGAGGCGAACCAGGCGGTCGAACAACCGGAGGTTATCGGCAAAATGGCGCTTACGCCTGACCTCCGGTGTTTGCCTGCCGTGAATGGGGGGCAGCGGAGCGGATGGCTGTGGCTTGTTGGCCTCCTTCTCAACCGGATCGTAAAGCATGGCCGTGCAGAGGCAGTTTTTACGTTCCTTCATTGTAAGGATATCGAAGTTGACGCAGCTCTGACAGCCCTTCCAGAACTCCTCATCGTTGGTGAGCTCGGAGTAGGTGACCGGCTCGTAACCGAGGTCGGAGTTGATCTTCATGACGGCCAGGCCGGTGGTGAGTCCGAATATTTTTGCGTCGGGGAATAGCTGGCGCGAGAGCTCGAACACGGTTCGTTTGATCTCGGTGGCCACGCCGGTCTTGCGAAAGGCGGGCGCCACGATGAGGCCTGAGTTCGCCACATACTTGCCGTGCTCCCATGCTTCCACATAGCAGAAGCCAACCCAGGCGCCGTCGGGGGTATGCGCGATAACCGCTTTGCCCTCGTCCATCTTCTTCTCTATATATTGAGGAGAACGCTTGGCAATGCCTGTTCCGCGAGCTTTGGCCGATTCTTCCATCTCTTTGGTGATGGTTTCGGCATAATGTTTATCAGCCGGTGTTGCCACGCGGACTGTTATTTTCTGGTCCAATTCAGTATTAATTAGAAGTAGATTGAGTTAACGGGCTCTTTCGTAAGAAAAAGCACCGATGAGGCGTCGCATCTTGGATGCACACCTCCTAGGCTACAAGAGCCGTAGTATCAAATCCGGATTTGCCTTCGGAAACTTCTGATCACCATCGGGAGGGCGGTGAAGCGGCTGCAAAGGAGGCTTGCTTGGAAGCCTATGAGCGCTGAGAAGAGAGTGATGTTTTTCAACTTCGTTGTTAGGTGCTTAGTGGTTATGAAAGCATTCAAAAAACATTTTACAAAATTAAGCACGTTTTAGGTCACTAAAACAAATTTTACACCAATTTTTTTTA
This sequence comes from Cyclobacteriaceae bacterium, assembly GCA_035318625.1. Lineage (GTDB taxonomy): Bacteria > Bacteroidota > Bacteroidia > Cytophagales > Cyclobacteriaceae > ELB16-189. Next base: position 315,917 of record DATHEL010000002.1, on the reverse strand, counting down.
TAAAAACGAAAATAGGTCCAAAGAGTTGTCGCCTGCGGCGGGCCTAGCGCTCCGCGCGATAAACAAGATTGGTCCAAAGAGTTGTCGCCTGCGGCGTGCTCGGCGCTCCGCGAGAAACCAGAGACTGTTCCAAAGAGTTGTCGCCTGCGGCTTGGCGCTTTGCGCTGAGGAAATACAGATCGTTGTCGATCCGACCGCTCACTCGCTTCGAAGCGAATCCACCGGGTTGGCTGAAGCTGCCCTGAACGTTCGTAAGCTAACGGTACCCCAAGCTACGGCCAACACAAGGCCGCCGGAAGCGATAAACATAAACGCGTTGAGTGAAATGTGATAAGCAAAGCCTGTGAGCCACTCATTCATGAGGTAGTATCCGGCGGGCATGGCCACGAACGACGACAGTGCAACCAGCCAGATGAACTCTGCGGAAAGCATCGACAGGATGTTGGCGACGGAAGCGCCCAGGACTTTACGGATTCCGATCTCCTTCGAACGGCGCTCGGCGGTGTAGGACACAAGCGCGAAAAGGCCGAGGCAGGCGATTGCCAGCGAGATCATTGAGAACACGAAGAATAACTTCGCGAAGCGGGCTTCGGCTTTGTAGGAGCGGGCAAGTGAGTCTTCGTAGAACGAATATTGGATGACAGCCGACGGGAAGTGCTTCTTCCACATGGTCGTTACGTCTTCGAAGCCCTTGCGTGGATCTCCCTGCACCCGTATCGAGATGCGGGAGAAGCCACCTTTGAGCAGCGAGATGGCAATGGGCTCGACTTTGTGCTGGAGGCTTGCGAAGTTGAAGTCTTTCAACACACCGATGATCTGACCGTCAAGCCCATCGAAGACAATGGATTTACCAATTGCGTCGGCCGGGTTTTTGTAACCATACGCTTCAATCAAAGCCTGATTTACTATCAGCGCCTTCGTTGAATCGGCAGCGTTGTCGTATCGAAAGTTGCGCCCTGCGATAAGCTTCATCTTGTAAATATCGAGATACTCATGGTCGACGCGAACACCGTAGACCCACATGTCGAACTTGTTGCCTTCTGCGTCTTCCACAAGAGCTTTCGAGTATCCAAGTCCGTTGCCGATGGTAGTGTTCGATCTCGTGACACCGGCGACGTTTGGACTTTGGGTAACTTCGTCGACAAACGCCTGGTAGCCGATCTGTACATCGGCATCACCGTGGACACCAAACACTACGAGGTTGTCTTTATCGAAGCCGAGATCCTTGTCCTGAATGTAAGTCATTTGAAACTGTACGACCATGATCCCGATAACGAGAATAATTGTTATCGAGAATTGGACCACCACAAGAATCTTCCGGAGCCAGGTCCCCGATAGGCCACCTTGTAACCCTTTCAATGCATGGACGGGTTTGAATGCCGATAACACTGCCGACGGATAAAAACCGGCAAGTAGTCCGACGGTCGACGCAACGGCAAAGAGTATTCCGATCGACGTGACAGTGTACAGCCCCGGGAATGTTGTTCCTGAGATGCTTTCAAAGACAGGACGCGCAAGCTCGATCCACCCGAATGCGATCACAAATGAGACCACTGCGAGCAGCCACGACTCAGTGAGGTATTGAATAACGAGCTGCCGCTTATGTGCGCCCAGGACTTTATGAATACCGACTTCCTTGAACCGTTCGATAGAGTAAGCGGTCGAGAGGTTCACATAGTTTATGCATGCCAGCAATAGGACCATGATTCCAATAGTGCCGAAGATCATCACATACGACATGCTTCCGGTTGCCCCGATCTCGAAGGCCAGGTTCGAACGCAGGTGGATGTCGGTAAGCGGTTGCAGAGTGTACTCGACCTTAAAATTCCGTTCGCGCATCAATCCGCCGGCGTATGCCTCGATGAGTCCCGGGAACTTGGATTCGACCGCAGACGGACTGGCATCCGGACGTAATACTATATATGTGTAGAAGGCGCCGTTAAGCCATGCGCTGGCTTCGAGCATGCCGGGATTTACAACCTCCGCGGTTTTGATCGAAAGAATAAAATTGTATTGAAAGTGTGAGTTCGGGGGACAGTCCTCGACTATACCTGTGACCTTGTATTCGGCACCCTTGCCGTCGCGATCGAAACGAAATACGGTCATCGATTGACCAACAGGGTCAGCGTCGCCAAAATACTTTTTCGCCAGCGATTCGGAGAGGACGACCGAAAATGGTTCCGTGAGGAGCGAACCCCGGTCACCATGCAGGACTTTGAAGTCGAACACCTCGAATAAGGATTGATCAGCGATAAGACCATCCTCCAGGAACTTCCTGGCGCCAAATGCCATCGCGTTATCGCCTGGATCCATGCGAACAACTTGTTCGATTTCCGGGATATCTTTTAACAGGGCAGCTGCGACAGGAGGGCCTGTCACGGCCACCTCGTTAATCGATGTTTCATCGATATATTTCGCAGCAACACGATAGATGCGGTCGCTTTTCTCATGAAACCGATCATAACTAAGCTCCGACTCAACCCACAAGCCGATCATTGAGAAGCACGCCAGGCCGATCGAAAGGCCGAACAAATTCAGCAAGGTGTACAGCTTGTTCTTGGTAAGATGACGGGCAGCGTAGGTTAGGTGATAGCGCAGCATATTATTTGATTTTATTCACTTCGTAACGAATCTACCGGGTTGGCTCTTGCGGCTTTCAATGCGTTGAAGAACACCGAACCGAGTGCGATCGCGACACAAACCACCACTGAGATCACAAAAACGTCGGCGGTAATATTGACCTGGAAGGCGAACCGCGACAGCCACAGGTTCATCGCGTACCACGACAAGGGGAGGCCGATGAGTGATCCAACGGCAACCAGGATCACGAATTCTTTAGACATCACGCGAATGATGGTGGCAGTTGTCGCACCCACTACTTTCCGGATACCGATCTCCTTGCGGCGCGTTTGCATGGCGATCGCCGACAGTCCGAATAAGCCGATGCAGGAGATGACGATCATGAAGACGGAGAACGTGTTGAAGAGTACGTTCATTTTCGCTTCTTCACGGTATTGAGCGTTCCACTTGTCATCATAGAAAGTGTAAGAGAAGAGGTGGGACGGTGCGAGAGACTTCACGGTGCTTTCAATATGCGAGATCGTGGATTGTATGTCGGAGCTGTTGACTTTAATAAGCATGTTGCCACACCAGCCGGGGCGGTATTCCAGTACAAGAGGCTCGACCTCGTTGTGCAATGATGAAAAATGATAGTCGCCAACCACGCCAACGATCGGGCCTGTCTGCCCACGGGTCTCGTTGGTGATTCGTGTGCCGATAGCATTCGTGAGCTGCAATGCCTTCAGCGCTGCTTTATTTACGATGTACGTTGCAGAATCGTTGAACTCGAGAGAGAACCCACGGCCTTCGATGATGGGTATCTGCAGTGTGCTCAGCATCTCGTCGTCGACGCGGATGACCCGAAATGAGGGGAACTCGATGCTCGGGTCGGAATTTTCAGGACGCACGCCTTCGACGCTCGCCATGTCTCCGGGAAGGTTGGAGGACAGACCAATGCTAAGGACCGCAGGGTCTTTTTTCAGTTCGGTCTTAACCGCATCGGGTGTCTCGACCGTCTTTATCGCAAGATCGCCGTACAGTTTCACGGCAACGATGTGGTCTTTGTTGAAACCCAGGTCCTGGTTCCGAAAGTAGTTCATTTGCCGGATGATGATGATCGTGCTTGCGATCATGAATGCTGACACGGCAAACTGGAATGCCACGAGCGTTTTTTGGACAACAGGCGTGGTTGAGCCTGGACTTTTTTGATTCTTCAGCGCATCGGCTGGCTTGAAGGCTGACATAAAGAGCGCCGGGTATGCACCCGCCAGCAGACTGACTCCAAGGATAAGGGCCGCCATAATGGCGAAGTTGTCCAGCGTCAGAAGGTCGGATATTTGAACGGCGCGGCCGGAGAGTCCATTGTAGCTCGGTATGGCGACAACGAAGAGCGTGAACGCCAGTACGAGCGCCACAACGCTTGTGATCAGAGTTTCGGTCAGATATTGCCTCACCAGCTGCGACCGGGCGGCGCCCATCACCTTGCGTAAACCGGTTTCCTTCATCCGGCGGAAGGCAAGGGATATCTGCAGGTTTATAAAGTTTACCACAGCAATCAGCAATATGAATAGCGCGACAGCGGCAAAGATGTAGAGGTAACCGGCGTTACTGTTCTCGCCCATTTCCTGTTCGAGGTGTGAATACAGGTGTATGTCCTTTATGGGCTGCAACTCCAGCAGCACGTCTTTTTTCAACTCTTCGGCGGTGCCCCAGCCTTCGTAGAACTTTGCCTGAAAATCGGGCATCTTGCTTTTTACATTTTCAAGTTGCCCGGGTTGAATATAAACATAGGTGTATGGCCCCATCCATCCGCGGTTCGACATCCAGTTTTCGGACACGACTTTGTACATGGTAGAGAATGCGACCAGCATCTCGAACCGAAGGTGTGTGTTCTCGGGCAGGTCCTTTACGACGCCGGAGATGGTGAGATCCATGTCGCCGGCGATCTTTATCGTCTTGCCAACGGCTTCTCCTGTTCCGAAAACTCTTCGCGCCAATGACTCTGAAAAGACCGCGCTGAAAGGCGTGCGGAGCGAGGTCCTTGCGTCACCTTCCGTGAACTCGAGAGCGAACATATCGATGACGGTGCTATCGGCAACGAATGAACGTTCGACGATAGTCTGGTACGAATCATAGGTCAGGACTGAGCCGCTACGGAATTCGGCAAACCGGACCGTTGAGGTTATCTCCGGAAAGAAGTCGGCTAGATGCTGGGCGTAAGTCGGCGAGCTTTTCGCCCATTCGGGAGGATGAACGCGATAGATGTTCTCGTAGCCGGGATACATCTTCTCGTAGCTGAGCTCACTTCGGATGTGGAAGACGATCAGGAAACAGGAAGCCATCGCCAATGCGAAGCCTATTATGTTGATGAGAGAGAAAGTCCTGTTTTTTGTGAAATTCCTCCAGGCGATGAGAATGTAGTTCCGGATCATAACGGCAGGATTAGGTTGATTACGTCTCTACCGCTGACTCTCTAAATGGTTACTCTTTTCTTTTCCGCAACAGACCGGTAGATCGCCTCTACGATCCGGATGTCCCTCAGACCTTCCTGGCCAGGAACCAGGACCGGTTTGTTGCTCATGATGGCTACCGCGTCGTTGTCCATCTGTGTAGCCTGTTCGTTTTCGATAGGTGCGTTCAGCTTTTTCCCGTCACTAGTCTCACCTTTGATCCCATTGTAAGCCTGGAAAGGAGAGAGTGTATACCAACCGTTCCGGCAGGTGACTTTCAGGTCGTTCATACCTTTTCCGAAACTGGCTTCGCAGTGGGCGGTAATGCCGCCGGAGAATTCCAGGTCGAAGGCCATCGTTTCAGCAACGTCCTTATAGATCTCGGGGCGGGTGGTGGATTGCTGTGCCGATACTGAAATGGGCTCGAGGCCGGTCGAGTAACGTGCTGCATTCAAAGGATACACGCCCATGTCGTGCATGACACCGCCGCCCATCTCTTTCTTTTGTTTCCAGTGATCTGTGCGCGGATCGAAATAACCCGCAGCTGCCGAAACGTTGATGATCTTTCCGTATGGCAGATTCTTCGCGTACCGCATGATCTCCTGTGTATTCGGTTCATGATGCATGCGATAGCCGATGCTGAGCTTCACCTTGTTCTGATTACAGGCTTCGATCATCTTTTTGCATTCGGCTTCGGTAACAGCCATGGGCTTTTCACACCATACGTGCTTACCCGCCTTCGCGGCTCTGATGGTATACTCCATGTGCATCGACGGTGGAAGAACCACGTACACCACGTCGATATCGGGATTGTTGGCGATGGTGTCGAAGTTCTGGTAGTTGTAGATGTTCTTATCAGGGATCTTGTACTGTTGCTTCCACTTTTCGGCTTTCGCCGGAGTGCCGGTAACGATGCCTGCCAGGTAACACTTCTGTGTGAGCTGCAGGGCAGGAGCGAGGAGGTCGGTGCTGTAGTAACCGAGGCCGACGAGCGCCACGCCGAGGCGGTCTTTTTTCTGGAGGATAGATGGAAAGGCGTCGAAGGCGAGAGTCAGTGAGGCTACGGTGGCGGTGGTTTGGGCGAGAAATTTTCTTCTGCTGATCATAGTCGTTGTTTGTTGTTCGTTGTTCGAGGTTTGCGACTATTTTCTTTTGCCGAATAATCTTAACAGGTACAGGAACAGATTGATGAAATCCAGATAAAGCGTGAGTGCGCCCATGATCGCTTCTTTCTGGTCTTCTTCAGTTCCTTCGTTGCCGATGATATTCATGTTCTTGATCTTCTGCGTGTCGTAGGCAGTTAGGCCTACGAAGATCAGTACGCCGGCGTAGGTGGTGATCCAGTACAACATCGAGCTTTGCAAGAAGAGGTTGATCAGAGAGGCAATGATCAGACCGATGAGCCCCATGAACAAAAGATTACCCCAGCTGGTGAGGTCTTTCTTGGTGGTATAACCGTAGAAGCTCATGATCCCGAAGGTGCCGGCAGTAATGAAGAACGTTGTCGCGATGGATTCGGCGGTATAGATCATGAAGATCGCCGAAAGCGTGAGGCCATTGACTGCCGAATACAATATAAACATGGTCGTTGCCGTAACAGCCGACATGCGCGACACCCATCCGGCCAGTGAGGCGACCATCACGAATTCAAGTATGATCAGACCCCAGAAAATAAGACGGTTGCCGAAAATGACCTCGATCAGCGCCGTGGTAGAGGCTACATACATGGCCACAAACCCGGTGACGATAAGAGCGAGGCACATCCAGCCATACACCTTGGTCATATAACGCTGCGTTTCCGCAACAGCCTGGTCGAGGACAGAAGGATTGGAATCTATTGGAGATTGGTTGTACATAACTTATGGATTTTATGTAATCCTAAGATACTCAAAAATGGATATTGATCATTGGTCATTGGGTATTGGGTATTCCCAAAACAGAAACATCCAATACCCAATGCCCAATACCCAATATCCAATACCGAAAACTACTCGCTTCGCAAGGAGTTTACAGGGTTAGACCTCCCCGCCCTTATCGCCCTGAAGCAAATAGTTGTAAACGCGATCACCAGGGCAACAACCAGCGCCAATATAAACACACCTGCGCCCAGCCCTACACGGTACTCGAAGTCCCTCAGCCAGGCATTCATAAAATACCATGCTGCCGGAACAGCTATCACGCCGGAGATCACCACCAGGACAACAAATTCTTTCGACACCAGGCTAACGATGTTCGACACCGTAGCGCCTAGCACCTTACGAACGCCGATCTCTTTCATCCGGCTTTCGATAGAGTAAGATACCAGGGCGAACAGGCCAAGACTTGCAATACAAATGATGACTGCGGAGAATACCAGGAAGATCTGGCCGCGCTTTTCGTCCATGCGATAGAAGCTGTTGAACACCTCGTCGTCGAGGAAGGTATACTCGAGGGGATTGACGGGGTCGACCCGGAGATTGACTGCCTTCAGCTTCTCAATAGTCGCAGGAAGATTGGGGGTGTTTACACGAACCGTGTAATAATCGATAGAATGTATCTGCGTGTTCGCCGCTCCGAAGATCACCGGCATCATCTTGTGGCGGAATGACTCAAAGTGGAAGTCGGCAGCCACGCCGATGATCTCGGCGCGATAGGGACGTTCGGGAGCGCCTCTCGATCCGCCCCAACGGATGGTGGGCACTTCGATCATGGTACCGATGGGATTCGCGAGACCGAGGTCTTTCGCACCCTGTTCGGTAAGAATGACTTTGGTGCTGTCGCTTTCGCCGGGCATGAAGTTCCTCCCATCGAGCAGGTCGATCTGGAATGTCGAAAGGAAGTCGTTGTCGATGCCGACGAAGATCATCTCCGTGGTCTGCGGTTGTCCGTCGGGTTTCACGGTGGCGATTGGGAAACTCTTCCATTCGCCGGGAACGCGTGTGGATGCAGTGATCGACTGTACTTCGGGTACTGAAGCGAACTCGGCTTTCACCTGTTGGAAGTTGCGCCTTAAGCTCCGGCTGTTGATGTCGATCACTACGAGATTGTCTTTCTGGAACCCAACATCTTTCGTGCGCAGGTAATTCACTTGTTGATAGATGACAATGGTACAGGAGATCATCATGATCGAGATCGCAAACTGGCTGGCCACAAGTATCTTTCGCATCGGCACGCTCCGGCTGCCGATCCTGACATCTTTCTTGAACGCTTCCACGGCTGAAACGCGTGAGATGATGAATGCGGGGTAAGTGGCTGAAAGAATTCCCGATAGAAGAATGACTCCTACCAGTCCTGCCATCCACCCGGTCGGTAGCATACCGAGCGACATTTCTTTTTCGGAGAACTGGTTGGCGAAGGGGAGAAGTACCTGCAACAGAGCAACGGCAACGACCATGGCCACAATCGACAGGATGACTGCTTCGCCGGTAAACTGGCTGATCAGTTGCGACTTCATTGCACCGAGCGCCTTTCGTGTACCGATCTCACGCACCCGCCTGAATGCCGACGCAGTCGAGAGGTTCATGTAGTTGAGACATGCAATACCGAGTATCAGCACGGCGACAATGCCGAACATATAGATATAGAATGGCTTGATGCTGTTGGTTGGCCCCGCGCTGCCCTGGAGGTCGTGCGAGCCTGTGTGAATGACCGCGAGCGGCTGCAGGGTAAATATGCTCCTGAACTCGTGGTCTTTAGGGTAATTGTTCTTAACGATCGATGTCATCTTTTCTTCGACTGCCGCAGCGTTGGTTCCGGGCTTGAGCTTGATGTAAGTCACGAAGTTGTTCGACGTCCAGTCGGTCTGCAGGTAGTTTTCGAACCGGTGGGAAATGTTCCAGTTTCCCGGCGATCGCCAGATGTTTTCGGCAAAGACTATATCGAACACGAGGTGTGAATTTTTCGGAAGGTCTTTGAAGACACCGGTCACGATGAGATCGAACGGCTTATCGTCGCGTTCCAGGCTCGACCAAAGGCGTTTGCCCAGGTAAGGCCCGTTGCCAAAGAATTTCTTCGCGTGACTTTCCGACACCACGATGCCATCTGTCTGTGCAAGCGCGGAGGCTGGGTCGCCTTCAACGAACGGAAAGTTGAAGACCTGGAAGAAATTGGGATCGGTAGTTCGTGTGACCTCGTAATCGCGGGCGGCGGGCTCGTTGCCCATCGTGATACGCCCCATGGCATACATCCTGGAGAACTCTTCCACCTCGGGTATCTGCTGCGCTGCTTCGGGACCGACCCGTGCTGCCGACAGCATGACGTTTCGCGTGGTTCCGTCTTCCAGTGTTTCATGCTGGATGACGCGATAGATGCGTTCGGAATCCTTGTGAAATTTGTCGAAGCTCAACTCATCGTAAACGTAGAGCGAGAGCATGGTGAAGCAAAGGAAGCCCAATGTAAGGCCAAAGAGATTGATCGCCGAAAAGATCCTGTTCTTGAACAGGTGGCGGATTGCTATCCTGAAATAGTTTACGATCATAATCGGATAATTATTTTATTCTGACTTTAATATACTGGCGGGGTTGGTAAAAGTTGCACGTAGTGCCTGGATGCCGACCGTCATTAATGCGAGCACGAGAGAAGTCACGCCCGCGACGGCGAATGCCTGCCATCCGATGGATATCTTGAAGGCGAAGTCATTCAGCCACTGCGAAATGCCGTAGTATACCAACGGCGTCGCGATGACCAGTGATGCCAATACCATGAAAAAGAAATCGCGCGACAGCAGGACCATGAGCGATGTTGCTGTTGCACCGAGGACTTTCCGGATACCGATCTCTTTCATCCTTCGTTGTGCCGCGAATGTGATCAGGCCCCACAAACCTAAACACGAGATGAGCATCGCAAGTCCTGAAAAGACTTTGAACAATGTATAGATCCTGTCCTCCGCTTTATAAAAGTTATCGATCTGCTGATCGAGAAAGTTGTAGGCAAATACGCCATCCGGATAGGCCATCTTCCATGCTTTCTCAATAGAGGCGATCATGGATGGCACATCGGCGCCTTTTTGGATCCTGATGTTAGCATACCGGTATACCGGGGGAAGTTGCCCGATGATCGTCGGCTTGATGGCCTCACGGGCTGAAAGTGTATTGAAATTGCCGACCACACCGGTGATCTCAACGTCTCCGTTGCCCATTCCAAACCAGAAGTGTTTGCCGACAGCTTCATCAGGTGTTCCGAGGTCAAGCGCATCGATCAGCTTTTCGTTGACCACTGCCTTCATCAATTTCTGGTCGTCGGGAAGGCGGTCGGAGATAAGATTCGTATCGGATGCAACCGGGTAGTCGCCGGCAATGAGCTTGAAGCCGTATAGCTCGCAATAATTTTCATCGGCGTATATACTCGTTACCGGCTGTCGTGCCGGATCGTTTCCATTGGTTTTACTCATGATCGTTCCCCAGTGTCCTTCAGCGCTGGCCGACGATGTGGAATACGACCACTTGTCAACGGCCGGGATCTTTTCAAGCTCATGGTCAAACGTTGCCGATGTTCCACGGTCGCCGGTCTGTATGATCAACATATTGTCTTTGTTGAACCCGAGGCTCATGGTCCGGACGAAATCAACCTGCTGCGATATCAGCACCAGTGCGATGAGCAGTCCGGCAGAGATCGTGAATTGCGTCACGATGAGTGATCGTTTCAGCCACGAACCTCCCGATTCGCCCTGCACGTTAAAACCAGAGCGGAGTGACATCGCCGGATTGAATTTTGTGATCACCCAGGCAGGGTAGATGCCAGCCAGCAGCCCGATTATTACAACGGCTCCTGCAAGCGACAGCATTAATTCGGGCGAACCGGTGAGCTCGAACTTAATACCCGTTTCGAGGAGGGTATTCATATAGGGAAGGCTGAATTCGACGGCGCCAATAGCGATGATCGAGGAGACGCCGGCCAACATCCATGATTCTCCAAGGAATTGAAGCAATAAGTTGGTTCTGTCTGCACCGATCGATTTTCTGACGCCGACTTCCCTGGCTCTCGTCAACGCCTGCGCGGTGGAGAGATTTACGAAGTTGATGCAAGCGAGCGTCAATACTGCAATGCCGATCGCTCCGAAGAACCAGAGCCAGGTGCTGCTAAATGCAGGCACCCATGCGCTGCCCTGACTCTTCGCGTCGAAATGGATATCTGCCAATGGCAGCAATACAAAATCCGTGCGTACAAACTTTGGAACCTCCGGGTTGGAATTGATACGGGCATCGGCAATCTTTTTGAGTTGTGCGAGGAGCAGGCTTTGATCGTATCCATCGGGAAGGACGACAAATGTTGCATTTCCTGCCGTGTAAGTCCATGCATCGGGCCCTGCACCAAGATAGTCCTCGTCGGCCACGTAGGAGAGAAGCATAGTCGCCGGGAGGTGTGTGTTGGCCGGCAGGTCCCGTATAATTCCACCGACGGTGATGTCATACTTCGATTTAAAACGGAAGGTTTTACCGATGGGGTCTTCGGTGCCGAAGAATTTTTTTGCAGTCGATTCCGTCAACAGCGCATGATATGGAGTTCTAAGTGTTTGATGTCCATCTCCCTTAACAACATCCGCCGAAAAGACGTCGAGGAAAGTCGGATCGGTGATCAGGATGTTTTCCTGTTGTAGTCTCTTGCCCGGCAGATCGATAATGGTATTCCAGGCTGGTTGTCCGAAGGCCACGTATTCCAGGCCGGAGACATCTTTGCGAAGCACCTCGGCCAGAGGAATCGGAGTGGAATAATGGTCATTGACGTCGCCATTGTCGGTCCACGCCTGGTTTATCCTGTAAGTCCTGGATGCATGAGGATGATAGCTATCGAAGCTTGTCTCGAATCGAATGAACAATCCGATCAGCAAACACACCGTCATGCCGAGTGAAAGCCCGGCGACGTGAACCAATGAGTTCAGTTTTTGTGAGAGCAGGTGTCGAAGGCCGGATTTCAGAGTTCTTAAAAACACCATGATAAATTTATTTTAATCGTTTCTTAGATTTTTTACCGGGTTGCTCAACGCTGCACGGATCGACTGGAGGCTAACAGTTGCGGCCGTGATGATCACGATCAATGACCCGGCCTTCATGAACAGCATCGGTTCCAGCTCGATCTGGTAGGCAAAGCGACTCAGCCATTGCCCCGCAGTATACCATACCAGCGGCACGATCATCACGCATGATATCGTAAGCAATACGAAGTATCTCTTTGTAAGCAATACCAGCAACGACGATACACTCGCTCCGAATACTTTTCTGATACTGATCTCTTTGGTTCGCTGGTTGACGCTGTATTCCACCAGGCCGAACAATCCCATACACGCAACCGCGATCGCGAGATAGGTGAATATCACGAACAACTTTCCGAGCTTTTGTTCTGCCTTGTACATCGCATCGAGATTCTCGTCGAGGAAGTTGTAGGAGAATGCCCATTCGGGGTCGAGCGACTCGTAGACTCGTTTCAGATGGGCGATGGTCTCCGGAATATTCTCGCCGCTGATCCGGGCCGCAAGCTTCCAGCTGGCTCCCGGGAATATGTGCAGGACGACGGGCGAAAGTTTTTCTCTCAGGCTCTTGAAGTGGAAATCTTTCACAACACCGATGATCGGCCCGTGTTTCATTTTCTGATTATCCCACCGTTTCCAGTCGAGCTCTTTGCCTATTGCCTGCTCGGGATTACCGAGGCCATAGGTGGCGAGAAAAGTTTCATTCACGATAAAAGCATCGGAATCGGATGCAAAGTCACGCGAGAACTCCCGGCCGGCGATGACTTTCATTCCCATGGTCGGGATGTAATCGAAGTCGATGCAGAAGAGAGAGGTTCCCCATTCGGTATTGGTCTGCGGATCGATCACGCCGTCTCCCGCAACGATATCACCGGGCAATCCGAAACCCAGCGTAACATCGATAACATTGGGGTGGTCTTTGTATCTCAGCTTGGTGGCCTCCTGGTTGCGCAACTGCGGAGCTCGGAGAGGAATGACGACGACGTGTTCTTTATCGAAGCCGAGATCCTTGCTTTGAATGAGGTCATTCTGCGACAGCACGATCATCGACGCGGCAATGAGGAAGAACGAGAGCATGAATTGAACGACGACGAGCGATTGACGGAAGATGCCCGACCCGCCCAGCTTTTCGGCCTTGCGGCTCAGGACAACCGCGGGGCGGAAGCCTGACAGGTATATCGCGGGATAACCGCCGGCCAGCGCGCCGAGCATCGTACAGAAAGTAATGCCGATGGCGATAGCGGGGATCGTGTAAGGAATGAACAGATTTTTTTCAACGAGAAGATTCAGGTAAGGCAACGACACTTCGGCAACGACGATCGCAAGGACCAGCCCTATCATCGTGAGCAGGACGGATTCGGAAAGGAATTGAAACACCAGCTGACTTCTTAGTGCGCCGGTGGCTTTGCGTATCCCGACCTCTTTCATCCTCCGGGCTGCGCGCGCGGTGGAGAGATTGATAAAGTTCAGGCACGCGATCGTGAGGATGATGATGGCCGTCGCCATGAGGATGTACACGCTTTGGGCATCGCCGCGCACTGCAAGGTCCCATTCGAAACTGGATGAATTAAGGTGGATGTCGCGGATGTTCTGCATGTGTGTTTCATAGCTCATGCCGAACTGCTTGATCTGCGGGACGGTGTATTTCTCGTTGAATGCGGGGAACTTTGACTCAAGGGCTGCCGCATCGGCATTGGGCCTAAGCTTGATATAGGTGAAGATCTGCATCTGGCGGAAGTTGTTTGCATTCCGCTTTTCCCAGGTTGTAGTTGAGAGTGATGTGATGTAACGAATCTGCAAATGGGAGGCTTTCGGCGGATCGGCGAACACGGCTGTGATCTCGCGTTCCAGATTGTCGATCCTGATCGACTTGCCGATGGGATCCGTATCACCGAAATATTTTTTTGCGAGCGACTCCGAAAGAGCCGCCGTCAGGGGCCGGGTCAACGCCGAATCGCGGTTGCCATCGATCACTTTCAATGAAAGCATGTCGAAGACTGGCGACTCGGACATGATCCCTTTGCCTTCCTTCATTTTCTTCTCTCCAGACTCAAATAGTTGTTCTTCGTAGGTGTCGAGAATGCGAACAGAGCTTTCGATCTCGGGGAAGTCACGCTTCAGATAAGAAGCGAACGGATAGGGCACAATGGGAAAAGTACCCACACTGCCGTTGTTGTTCACTATGTTATAAATGCGATAGGTCCTGTCGCCATCGGGATGATGACTGTCGAACGAGAGCTCGTCTGCAACAAAGATGGATATCAGCAGGCAAGACGCCAGGCTGACTGCCATTCCGGTGATGTTGATGATTGAAAAGATCCTGTACTTGGCGAGATTGCGAAATGCAATTACAAGGTAGTTGGTAAACATAGGCCTGGTTTATTACGGGCCGCTATGCCAACAATCGAACCAAACCCAAGGGCGAAATTCCTGTGAGTTTCGGTGTTTTATGGCTTTGCAGTGAACGGTATCGACCGAGGATGTCCAACTTCGGTCATTCGAATATCACGTCTCTCCATTCCTTGTTCTTTTTGAACATCGCGTTAGCAAAAGGACAGAGCGGGATCAGCTTGAAATTGTTTTCCCGTGCGTATTTGACCGTGCCCTCCACCAGGAATTTTCCGGCGCCCGTTCCTTTGGCTTCAGGCTTCACTTCCGTATGATCGATGATGAACTTGTCGATGCCGGCCCAGGAATAATATAGGCGGCCTACTTCTTTGCCGCCATCCAGTGCGACGAAATATCCGTTCGTGCGGGTGTTGTGCTGTTCGAGTATCACAGAACTAATATAACCGGTTATTACGCGTTCAAAACAATCTGATGCCAAGTATCATACTCACTTTTCCGTAGCGGTACGGTATCGGCAGTTGAGTTCCTTCTCTGATCCGTTGAGAGTAAAGACGCCCTTCCACGGAGATCAGGCCGAATGTGATTCCTGCTCCACCGGCAAATCCTCCTGCGAGAGAATCGTCTTTCAACACAATGTTGCCGGATGCGCCGAGCGAATACCGTTGCGAATGTGTGATCGGGGCATCGACCAGCGACATGAGGTTAACAAAGAACGCACCCTTATTCTTGAACAACACGTGATAGCGAATGCCCAAAGAGGTTTCGATCGATTCGTAGCGGAACCCCGCGCTCTCTTCGCTGAACGATTGAAAAGCGGGTTCTAAAAAAAATCCCCACTTGCGCGGTTGGAACGGAAGGAAGACTTCGAGCTCTCCGCCTATCCTGAGGTTCGACCGGCGAAACTCCGGGCTGTTGGCGATCGTCAGATGGGCGAAGTCGAGGCCCGGCGTAAACCGTATCTGGAACGGACGTTGTTTATCCTGGCCGAAGCAAGCGACCGGCAAGCAGATGATACATATCAGGGTCAGCTTTCTTGCGTGCAAGAACATAACCTAGAGATAAATATCTCCGATCATATAGGTTTTCGCTTTCCCGCTGATCAGCACGCGGTCACCGAGATTTTTGCATGCCAGCAATCCTTTTCTTTTAGATAGTTGGATGGCGGCGAGATCTTGTTTGCCTAAACGTTTCGACCAGTAAGGGATAAGGGTGGTGTGTGCCGATCCGGTAACGGGGTCTTCATCGATACCCGACTGAGGTCCGAAGAATCTCGAGACGAAATCGACCTGGGATCCGGGCGCCGTTACGATCACACCGCGCACAGGCAACGCGCCGATGGTGCGGAAGTTGGGAACCAGGTTCAGTATCTGTTCTTCGTTTTCATAGACGAACATGAAGTCTGTCTTGCCTTTGTAGAATTCTGCCGGAGCGATGTCGAATGCTTCGGTCATTTCGGGAGTGGCGCTGACGGGCTCGACCTGGTCGGTCGGAAAATCCAGGATGAGAAGCTCACCTCTTTTGTAGACGTTCAATGCACCGCTGCGGTGTGAAAAGAAGTTGATGACATCGCCGTCGAAGCCCAGGTGTGCATAGAGTACGTGTGCGGTGGCGAGGGTCGCGTGGCCGCAGAGGTCGACTTCGATTGTAGGGGTGAACCAGCGGATGTGAAAGCCGTCGCCCTGGCGAATGATGAAAGCGGTGTCGGCGAGGTTGTTCTCCATGGCAATATTTTGCATCACGGAATCCTCGGGCCACTGATCGAGGGGACAGACAGCGGCGGGATTGCCGGTGAACACTTTTTCCGCGAAGGCATCGACCTGGAATATCTTCATAGTAGACGAATTTTCTTACGGAAAGCTAAGAGGAATTTTCTCACGGAAAGCACGGAAAACACGGAAAGACTAAGGGAAATTTTCCCACGGAAAACACGGAAAGGCTAAAGGGAATTTTTTTGCGGAAAGCACGGAAAACAACGAAAGGTTCCGACATTGTGAAGCAAACTTTACCGATATGAGTAAAACCAATGCCGACTATAACATCGACCTCGCCATCAAATTCGGTCACGAGGAACTGATAGACGTCTCAAAGATCGCCGGCGAAGCCACGCAGAAATGGTCGAACCAAACCTTGACGAAAATAAACGGCAGCGTTGTCCGGCTTGGTGTGATCGAAGGTGAGTTCCACTGGCATAAGCATGACGACGACGATGAGTTTTTCTTCGTGACCGAGGGACAGTTGCTGATCGACCTGGAAGGCAGGACGGTCACGCTCAATCCCGGTCAGGGGATGACGGTAGGGAAAGGTGTGATGCACAGGACACGGGCGCCGAAGAGGACGGTGATCCTGATGGTCGAGACCGCCGAAATACAACCGGTGGGCGACTAGCGCTATTCGCTTTTCAACGTCTCTGCCGGATTTAAGCGCGTAGTCTTGAGGGTGAGGTAGCTTAAAGTGGCCCAGCAGATTGCAAGAAGTAAGAGCGCGGCACCCAGGAATATCATTGGCGAGATCTCTATCCTGAAACTGAAATTCTGAAGCCACTCGTTCATCACCCACCAGGTGAATGGCGTGGCTATGACGATAGCTACCAGCACCAGTATCGTGAAATTTTTCAGCAGGATGAATACCAGGTGCGGCACGCTTGCACCGAGCACCTTGCGAATACTGATCTCTTTGGTCTTGCGATAGAACGAGAGCAACGCCATGCCGAACAATCCGAAGCTTGCGATCACGATGGCAATTGCCGAGAACAGGCCCATCACCACACCGAGTCTCGATTCGGACACATATTGTTTCTGAAGGCGGTCGTCGAGGAACGAGAACTCGAAACCGAAGATGGGATCGAATTTCCTGTATACGCTCTCGATCTCAGATACCTTTTGTGAAAGATTGGAGAACTCGCCACGTATAACCATATAGTTGAACTCGTCGGTCAACTGGAACATCAACGGACGGAGCGGATCATGGAGTGACTGAAAATTGAAGTTATTCACGACACCGATCACCCTGCCGGTCATGATCCTGTCATGCAGATCGATCGAGATCTCCGCGCCGAGGGGATTTTCGAGATTGAGCTGATCCGCCGCAGCTTCGTTGATCACGAATGTCTGTGTTGTATCCGACACACTTCCCTGGGTGAACAATCTTCCTTCTTTCAAAGTGATTCCCATGGTCTTGAAGAAGTTGGCGTCGATATAACATTGCGAGGCATCGATGCGATCCGTTGGAGATTTGACGGCGAAAACGGGGTACTGATTGAACGAGCCGCCGGGGACATTCGTCGTCGCGGAAACTTCGGTGACTCCGTCTATTCTTGTGAGCTCATTTTTCATTGCATCGAACGCGGGAAAGTCGTCTGCTTTCAACGGCACGACGAGGACTCCTTCCTGGTTGTAACCCAGGCTGTGGTTCTGCAAGTAATCCAGTTGACTGAAGATGATGATACTTCCTGAGATCAACGCCATGGATATCGCAAACTGAAACGCGATCAACACATCCCTGAACGTGCTTCCTCCCGATACACTGGCGGTGCCCTTCAGGATTGAAGAAGGTTTGATACCAGACAGGTATAAGGACGGGTAGACGCCGGCGATCAACCCGATCAGTAGTCCACCGGCGAATATCGAAACTCCGTAAGGCCACAAGGTGACCGCGAGATTGGCGCCCGTCAGGTTATTGAAAATGGGCATGACGATTTGGATGATGATCAACGACAAGACGACGGCGGCCATCGAGATGAGTACCGATTCGTAGATGAACTGCAATGCGAGCTGTCTTCGCAACGCGCCGAGTGATTTGCGCACACCGATCTCTTTTGCACGCTCGGTAGATCTCGCAGTAGTGAGATTCATGAAGTTTACGCAAGCGATGAGCAGCGTGAGCAACCCTGCTGTTGCAAGGATGTACACGTAGCTGATGTTACCATTGGGTTCCAGCTCCCAATTGACATGTGAACGAAGATGAATGTCGGTGATGGGAGTGAGGCGGAAACCATAGTTCGCGCTGGCCAGCCCGGCATAATCTTCGTCCGACCACCCGAGATATTTCTTTGTCCAGGGCATGATCTTGGCTTCGAGCTGTTTGGCGTCGGCGCCGGGCGCGAGGCGGATGTAATTGTAATGACCGAAGTCGGCCCATGAATAAAATGAATCGTCCGGGTCGAGATATTTTTCGCGCAGGTATGTTACGAGGAAGTCGAAATGGAAATGTGAATTGACGGGGACGTCTTTGAATACGGCAACAACTTCAACCAGGAGCGTATCGGAATCAACGGCAAGCTGTTTGCCGATCGGCTCTTCATCGCCGAAGTATCTCTTCGCGGCAGATTCGGAAATGAGGACACCGCGAAGGTTCCTGAGGGCTGCTTTGGGATTCCCTTTGACGACCGGAAAATCGAATACATTGAAAAAGGAAGTGTCGACAGCCAGGATGTTCTGTTCGTCATAACGTTGATCCCGTTCCAGGTTCCTGAATGAATGAGTTTCGCGAGTCAGACCTTCGCCCCACAAAGGAGTGAGGCTGACAGCGCTGACGACTTCCGGAAAATCTTCAGCCATCGCCTGTGCCATCGGGTGTGGCGTGCGCGTCTGAGGATTCTGGTTGTACCAATCGATCCGGTAGATGTTCTCCGCATTCTCATGGAACTTATCGTAGCTCAATTCCTGCTTCAGGTAGAGTGTGATCAGAAAAATGCTGACCATACCTGCTGTGAGACCGAGCAGGTTGATGGTAGTGTGGACTTTGCTCTTGAAGAAATTCCTGAAAGCGATGCGAAAGTAGTTACTGAGCATGATGCGGGTTATTCGGTTTCAATGAATCGACAATGACATTGAGATAATTGACAAATATAAGCCTGACGCGAAAGCCGGGTGCATTTCAACAATCAAACCAATTGAAAACCGGTTAATCGGGCCGGATTGGCATTCCTCATGACCGGAATTGGGCGAAGTCGAGCGTGTGTGTCCGGTATTGGGAACTATTTCACCTCGATAGGCGTCTCGGCTGGCGCCGTGAATACCTCCCACACCTTGTCGCCTTTTATGAACCCATCCGTCTCGCCCGGTTTAAAGTACTCGAGAGACTTCCGGCTGACGACCGTCACAAATTTCTCATCAACGATCCCTTTCTTGTTCTGGATGTTTGCGATGCTCATCCCCAGGTGTTTTGCGAGAAAGTTGTACGCTGCCAGTCTCTTGTTCTTGCCATAGTCGTGGCCTTCGCTACCGAAGTGTGCATTCTCGACGTTTTCTCTCTGGCCGTACAACCGGTACACGTGCTGTAGAAAAGGAAACTCGACATTGGGTGTGTTCTTTGTCCAGTCTTTTCCGTCAGAGATCACCAGCATCGGCTTCGGGGCAGCAATGGCCGCGATCTCGGCATTACTGAATACTTTATCACCCGTGCGATGGATAGGCATACCGCTTTCACACATGCATCCGCCAAAGAAATGTGCCGACACCTGCACGACTGGTATTGAAACCTTAATGCGATCGTCAAGAGCTGTGGCAAGGAAAGTCTGTGTTCCCCCGCCTGAAGCTCCCGTTACTGCAACACGTTCCGGATCTGCTTCCGGCAACGACAACAGGAAGTCGATCGACCGCATCATGTTCCATGTCTGAATGGCCACGCCGTTCCGATACTCGTGATCGAGCTGCTGGCTTTCGCCGTAACCGATCATGTCGATCGAGAACACGACGGCGCCCATCTTAGCAAAGGACGCACAGCGATACTGCATGTCGGCGCGAAAACGTCCGTAGTCTTCCGGTTGGTCCCAATGTCCGTGCGGACAGACAATAGCAGCGAGAGATTTCGGAGCTGCGGCGGCCGTCGGCCTGTAGAGATTTCCGGTTACGTAAAATCCCGGGAGGCTTTCGAATATCACAGCTTCGACCGTGTAGCCGTCGAACGTTTGTTTGTTCCTGTATTTCGGATTGAGTGGAGTCTTCTCTGGCGGTATGGTCATTTCCATCCCGGCCCTCAACTGCCGCTTAATGCTGTCGGCATGCGCGCGCCATTTTATAAACGTGTTGATGGGAGCCTGCACCTTCGCGAGCTTTTGCGCGCCTTGTTCTTCGGTGTAATAGGCCCCTTGGCATAACTGCGTGTTTTGCGCGGGCAACGCTATTGCTGCCAGCATGAGGCAGGCAAGAGCAGGTAAGGTTTTCTGTATCATAGGTGGATTCAAATAAAGTTAAGAAAAATTGAAAAATGATTAGCTTCGCTCATGCCAAAATTCACCCGTGAGCTCGAAGAGCTTCACGCAAATGGAGTCATCACCCCCGAAGTAGCTGAAAAGATCCGTACCTATTACGACCGGCCCTCGCCGGAAAGCAATCGTATGGTCATCGCTTTCGGCATTATCGGTGCGTTGCTGGTAGGCATGGGCGTGGTGCTCATCATCGCCCACAATTGGGACAACCTGTCGACGGCGATGAAACTGTTCGTCGGTTTTGCACCGATGCTGGTCGCACAGGCAATTGCCGGCTGGTTGATCTATAAAAAGTCCGACAGCAGTGCATGGCGGGAGGCTGTGGCAGTGGTACTGATCTTTGCCGTGGCTACGTCGATCGCGGTGGTAAGCCAGGTGTATAACATTCACGGTTCTCTGGAAAGATTTCTGCTGGCGTGGACGGCACTGTCTCTTCCTATCATTTATGTGCTCCGGTCATGGATGGCGTCTTTGCTGTTTTGGGTAGGAATTACCTGGTATGCGACGGAAGCCGGTTTTGGATTCTTTCGTGCAAATCATCCGCCGGTCTATTATTGGCCGCTCGCGATAGCAGCATTGCCGTTCTATTTCAATCTTATCAGGAAACATCCCAACGCAAATAGCATCTCGTTCCACAACTGGATCATCGGTATTTCGGTAACTATTGTGCTCGCCATGGGCGACTACCACGATGGCGACGATCTGATCATTCCAGTCTACATCACACTGTTCTCCGTGTTCCTGTTGATCGGCCAGCTGCCTTATTTTGCGAGCCGCCGGCTGATCACCAACGCATGGTTGATAGGAGGGAGCGCCGGCACGATCGTGTTGCTATTGATGATGACCTTCGAGTGGCCCGACTTTTCCGGTAAATCCCGGGAGTGGTGGATATCGACTCCGTTGTTTCTATGGATCTTCCTTTTTGTGGTGGCGAGCACACTTCTGTACGTGGTCGGCAATAAGAATGGATTCCGGAATCTTCTTTCGAAGAGCTATACTTTTTTGATCTTACTGGGGTTGTTTGCCATCGGGCTTTCAGAGCCGTTGATATCACGCGGCCTGACGAACATACTGATACTTGCGTTGGGTGTTTATACGATCAGGGAAGGGGCCCTGGCCGATAAACTCTGGAAGATGAACTATGGTCTGCTGATCCTTTCGATCCTGATCATGTGCCGGTTCTTCGACACCGATATGTCGTTCGTCGTGAGGGGATTGCTCTTTGTGGGCATCGGAGCCGGTTTCTTCGCAACAAATTATTACGTGATGAAAAAACGTCGCGTCGCTGTATGAGATACCTGTTCATCACCGGATTTATATTCATGGTCGCTGCACAATGGTATGCACCGTTGTCGATTGTGTATGATTCGGAGAAGACGGTAGAAGAAGGTGCTGAATACAGGTTCAGGACGGCTCCGGTCGATCCGTCGGATCCTTTCCGGGGAAAATACATCACACTGAATTTCGAAGCGGCGACCTATTTTCCGACGGATACGAACGAGGTTAACTTTGATGCCGGTCAAACGGTGTACGCCACCATCCTTCCCGATTCTTTGGGGTTTGCTAAAGTCATCCAGATCGCTGCCGAACCGCCGGTTATCGGAATCGATTATATCACTGCCACCTTCGAGTATGGGAACAGACGTTACTTATATCCCGACGGCGAACTGGTACCGTCTTCCGTAGTTCTTGAGTTCCCATTCCAGCGCCTCTACGTTGAAGAGTCCAAGGCGTCGGAAGCAGAAAAGTATTACTGGACCAGCCGAACCGACTCTACACTCGTCTGTTATGCCGTTGTAAAAGTTCTCAAAGGCAATACAACCCTGGTCGATGTCATGGTGAACGACCGCTCACTCATGGACATCGTCAAGGAAATAAATACTTCGCAGGATTAAAGACCAATTCCTAGGTCTTGTCCGATTCTTCAACGCCTTCCACGATCTCCGTCTTCACTTCGTTATCGACATCCATTTCACGTTTTTGCGGAAGCCATCCGGCTATGGGAATGCCACACAATGCAAGTAATATCAGTATCCCGAGGACAATGTACCTCAGGACTCTCTTGAGTCTTCTCATAAATAATAATTAGTAATTGAAAAATGCTAACCAGAGAGACGTTAGCAGGAGAGAGAAGAATGGTGTTGTAGACACGCGACCAGGTATTTTTGGCGCGACCTTACGCCTGGAAGCGTTTGAGATACAGACTCAGGCTCAGATGTTAAATGTTGGGGCGCCGGGAAGGGCGAGAAAGCAGCGAGGAGCTTTTCTTCGCAGTACTGCTGAAGGACGACTTCGATCGTCGTTACCTTGCGATGCACCTGTACGACTTCCGGCGAGAAAGCAAAAAGGCTCGCCAGCACAATAAATACCAGCGAGAGATTTTTAATCATGCTTTTAGCTTCACCCATACTCAAAAATACTCTTTATTTTAGCCTCGATGAAATACCTCGTTGCAGGCCTTGGAAACATCGGCGCGGAATATGATCTCACGCGTCACAACGTCGGCTTTCTGGTGCTCGACCGCATGGCCGATAACGAGAAGGTGGGGTTTACGACGGGTAGACTGGCCGATAAGGCGGAAGTAAAATTCAAGGGGCGGCAGTTTCATCTTATTAAGCCGAATACGTATATGAACCTGAGCGGTAAGGCAATAGCCTACTGGCTCCAGGAGCTAAAGATCCCTAACGAGAATCTGCTGGTAATCGTTGACGAAATCGCGCTTCCTTTCGGCAAACTGAGAATGAAAACGAGCGGGAGTGCCGGCGGGCATAACGGATTAAAAAATATCGAGCTTTTATTGGGAACGCAGAATTATTCCAGGCTTCGTGTCGGCATAGGGGGCAACTACTCTAAAGGCCAGCAAGTCGATTATGTCCTGAGTCGTTTTTCCGAACAGGAATTCGAAGAGCTTCCTCCCATCATGGATAACGTGATTGAGATGATCCGGTCGTTCGCAACAATCGGCCCTGAGCGGACGATGAATTTTTTCAATAAGTGAATGACAAAAAAAATCCCGGTTGGGGAATCCAACCGGGATATGGTAGTGTAAAGACGGATAAGTAATTCTACTTTTTGTCCTTCTTCGGAGCGTCGGCCTTTTTGGCATCGGGCGCGGCACCGGCAGCAGGAGCGCCGGCAGCAGGAGCAGCAGCTTCCCCTGCGGCAGGGGCAGCGGTTGCGGCACTTGCAGCAGCAGCAGCATCTTCGGCAGCCATCTTAGCAGCACGGGGAACTTCCACGGTGGCAATTGCGGCAGCTTTTGGATCCATGAATTCAAGCTTGTCGATCTTCATATCCGACACCTTGACGGCGTGGTGGAAGTCGAGCTCCGACACGTCTACATCGATGTGATCGGGCATGTCCTTCGGGAAAGCATAAACTTTCAGTGACGCACGTTTTCTAACAAGCGCACCGCCTTTTGAAACGCCGGGAGCCAGGCCAATGAGGCGAACCGGTATTTGCATTTTGATCTTGCGATCGCCGGAGACACGGAGGAAGTCGGCGTGAAGGAGGATCTCGCTCACAGGGTGAAATTGCACTTCCTGGAGGATAGCCTCGCACTCGTCGCCTTCGACGTTCAGGTGAACAAAGTGTGCTTCGTTCGTGTAAACAAGGTCACGGAACAGGATCATCGGGGCGCTGAAATGCACTTGCTCGTTTCCGCCATAAAGAACGCAAGGAACATTGCCTTCTTCGCGGACGCGCTGTGAATCAGACTTGCCGAGATTTGCTCTTCGATACCCTATAATCTCAACAGTTTTCATAATGATAATAGAAATTTAGTTAAACAATTATTTAAAAATTAATACACAAAACTATAAACGAATGAACAACGAACTGATTGACTCGTGATCATGAATTTTCCTTATCGCCTTTGCAAACAGGTCCGACATCGAAAGCATTTTGATCTTCGATATCTCCTTTTTCAAAGGAATGGTGTCAGTCACCGCGATCTCTTCCAACATCGAGTCCTGGATGGTCTCGTATGCCGCTCCGGAAAGAACAGGATGCGTACACACGGCCCTTACCGAGTTGGCTCCTCTTTCCTTGAGAAGTGCGGCAGCTTTACAGATCGTCCCGGCGGTGTCCACGAGATCATCTACCAGTATTACGTCCTTTCCCTCCACTTCACCGATCAGGCGCATCGACTCTATCTTGTTGGCTTCCTTCCGGTACTTATCGCATACGGCGAGCTCGGCGTCGAAGAACTTGGCGAAGCTTCTTGCACGTTTGATACCGCCCACGTCGGGAGAAGCAAACATGATGTTCTTTAGGTTCAGCGACTTCAGGTAAGGAACGAAAACATAATTCCCGTCGAGGTGGTCGAGCGGTATGTCGAAGAACCCCTGGATCTGGTCGGCATGGAGGTCACAGGTCATGATCCTGTCTGCTCCCGATGCCGAGATCAGGTTGGCGATCAGCTTTGCTGCGATGGCCACCCGGGGCTTGTCCTTCCGGTCCTGCCTTGCGTAACCGAAGTAGGGAATAATGACGTTGACATTCTCCGCGCTGGCCCTTTTGCACGCATCGATCATGAGCATGAGCTCCATGAAATTGTCGGCCGGGGCGAATGTCGACTGAACTATAAATACGTCGTGGCCGCGCACTGACTCGGCGATGTAGGGAGAGATCTCGCCATCGCTAAACTGCTTGTATTCGACTCTACCCAACGGCTCGCCATAAGCATGAGCGATTTTCTCTGCCAGGTAGATCGTGGAGCGTCCCGAGAAGATTTTAACGGCCATCCGATTCAATTAAAAATCCCGCTTTTTGTAAGCGGGACCAGTTCCAAGTTGCCCGACCAGGGCTCGAACCTGGACTTTCCTGAATCAAAATCAGGCGTGTTGCCAATTACACCATCGGGCAATCCCTTGGTCGACAATGCTTTTAGCGAAGTCAACCCTTCCCAACAGCAAAAACCGCCAGGATGCCCTTAAAAAGGGTGTGCAAAGGTAGAATTATTTTGGATTTTTTAGCAGTGCCGATTATTATTCCATCTCGGAGGTTTCCGCGGCCGTGCTCTTTTCAACAAAGCCCTCGGCCCAGAATCTGTACTTGTCCAGGATCGAAATAACTGCGTTTTTCAAGTGACGGGTATTCCCGAAATCGATGGAACCATATAAAGTAGTGGCATAGCCCTGCCAGATGGAACGGTTCTGACGACGATCGAAAAACTGGATCAGCAGGGTACCGGAGGTCAACCGGTATTTCTGACGATCGTATTCGATGTCCTCTTTTTGACTTTTTACCCAGTCTTCGATGTCGGGCTGATTGTACCCGTTGAATGACAGGCTATCGTTGTACATCTTGAAGCCTATGATGAGGTGGGGACGGTGATCGCTTTGTTTGTATCCGAGGAACTTCATGCGGTTTATGATCGACTTTTCGATAATCTCGTTGGTCATCGTGGTATCGTCGATTCCCACCGGTCGCATGATATCAAAAGTGCGGTATTTCTTGAAATTTCCGTGATAGCTGTAGTCGTATTCGACGGGGAGTTCCTTGTATCCAAGACATGAGCAAAGCAGGACCACTAACGGCGCGAGATAGTACAACTTCTTCATAGGTTAATCCAAAAGTATTAGGACTATGAAATCTACCTAAAACTGAATCCGGAACCTATGATTTATACCCTCCAAAATTATGACAGATTTAGATTTTACAATTAAATATTCAGCAATATGCCTACGGGGCATTAATTTCAGCCTTTGAATGAACAACGATAATTTATACGACCAGGCTGTCGGCTCCAGGTTTCATATCTACAACAGCCTGTTCCTGAATCTACCCTTCCGCAACATCCTGCGGACGGGGACGCTGCTTCCGCTGCTGCAGCAGCAAGCTGAAGCGGGACTTGAAAAAGGAGCCCACGCAAACGATATAGTCAACGATTTCATTGACAACCTGATCGAGAAACCGACGCGGGAAGAGCA
Source organism: Cyclobacteriaceae bacterium (assembly GCA_035318625.1). Taxonomy (GTDB): domain Bacteria; phylum Bacteroidota; class Bacteroidia; order Cytophagales; family Cyclobacteriaceae; genus ELB16-189. The sequence goes on along the minus strand of DATHEL010000002.1, from coordinate 289,475 downwards.
GTTCCACCTGCTTTTCAATTTCATCCAGTACGTCGAGCGCCAGGTTGCTTTGTTCGATTCCATCGAAGATGCAGCCTTCGAACAGATCAACGACATGAAAGGAAAAGGTACCGTGTCGTCGCTGATCATGAGGGCCAAGTACGAGAACAAGGAGGCCGAGCTCCGGGAGCGCCTCGATAATTTCGGCCTTCGCGTTGTGCTGACGGCCCACCCCACACAATTTTACCCGGGCTTCGTACTGGGGATCCTCAGCGACCTGGAGAAATCGATCCGCGACAACGACATTCCGCAGATCAATCTCCTGCTTCGCCAGCTGGGCAAGACGGCATTTATCAACAAGATCAAGCCCACACCATACGATGAGGCCGTCAGCCTTTCGTGGTTCCTGGAAAATGTATTTTATCATTCCATCCCGCAGATCATCATGTCGATCTGTGAAGGATTGAATATATCCCCCGGCGACTGGAAGAACGAACGTCTGATAACCGTGGGTTTCTGGCCCGGCGGCGACCGCGATGGAAACCCCTTTGTTACCAGCTCCATCACAGGCCAGGTGGCAACCCGGCTGAAGGAGGCTTTATTGAAATGTTATTACCGCGACCTCCGTATGCTGAGACGGAGGCTGACATTCCAGGGAATCGATTCAATGGTCGTGAACATCGAGCATAAGCTGTACGAGATGGCTTATGGTCAGAAAGACACTTATACGAGCCCGATGGAGATCCTCACAGATCTGCATGCGATCAGGGCCAAGCTGATCAAGGATCATGACGGGTTGTTCCTGGAGCTGCTCGACGAATTCATTCTTCGCGTGCGCTTGTTCGGTTTTCATTTTGCATGTCTCGATATCCGGCAGGAGAGCCGTAAGCACGACGCGGTGTGGAATGTGATCTTGCAAAGGCTTCATGAAGAGAAAAAGTCGATCGCCCTGGAAGAGTACAACACGAAATCAGAACAGGAGAAGATCAATCACTTGCTGGGTCTTCGTCTGAATCTCGTGTTCCTTTCGATAGAGGATCCGTTCACCGAGGAGGTGATCAAGACCATTCAAACCATTTCGAGCATACAGAAGAAAAACGGCGAGCCGGGATGTCATCGGTATGTGATCAGTAATTGCCAGAGCGCCCTTCATGTAATGGAAGTATTTGCGCTGGCCAGATTGCTCATGATGGAAAACGACAGGCTGCCGCTCGATATCGTGCCGTTGTTTGAAACCATCGACGACCTTGCACATGCAGAGAAGATCATGCGGACGTTGTACAGCATCGATATCTACCGCGAACACCTTCGTCACCGGGATGGATTCCAGACGATCATGGTCGGTTTTTCCGATGGCACGAAGGACGGCGGATATCTCCGGGCGAACTGGTCGATCTTCCGCGCGAAGGAACAACTGAGCGCTATCTCGAACGAGTTCGGGATCAAGGTCATCTTCTTCGATGGAAGAGGAGGTCCCCCCGCGCGCGGCGGCGGCAATACCCACGACTTCTACGCATCGTTGGGCAACACCATTGAAAAGGAACAGGTACAGATCACGATACAGGGACAAACCATCAGCTCCAATTTCGGCAAGCTGGCTTCTTGCAAATACAACATCGAGCAACTGCTGTCAGCCGGCATTATGGGGTCGGTCTTCGAATCGGAAGACAACAACCTATCGGATGAGTCGAAGCAGCTGCTCGACGAGCTGGCCGAAGAGGGTTACAAATCATACCTGGCGCTGAAGAAACACCCGAAGTTTGTTCCTTACCTGGAACGGATCACGCCGCTTGCGTTCTTCGGCGACACCAACATAGGGTCGCGGCCCGTGAAGCGCAGCGCTTCGGAAGGACTGAAGTTCGAAGACCTTCGCGCAATACCCTTCGTAGGATCGTGGGCGATGATGAAACAGAATATTCCCGGGTTCTATGGAGTAGGTACTGCTATCGAAGCCCTGATCAAGAAAGGAAAAGGGGAGAAGTTGAAGGAACTGTACAAGGGGTCTTTGTTTTTCAGAACACTGCTGGGCAATAGTATGATGTCGCTGACGAAGACAAACTTTAAGGCGACGAATTATTTACACGACGACAAGGAGTTCGGCGAGTTCTGGGATATCATGAACAATGAATACGAGCTGTCGATCAAGAAACTGCTGGAGATCAGCGGCCTTTCCGACCTGATGACCAATAACCCGATGATCCGTTCATCGGTGAACCTTCGGGAAAAGATCGTGCTGCCGCTTATCGTCATTCAGCAATATGCGTTGATGAACCTTCGTAATTTACGGGAAGAGGACAAGGCGTTCGAGCACCATTATAGGAGGTTGATTATACGGTGTATGTTTGGGATTATTAATGCGGCGAGGAACTCGGCGTAGTTCGTTAGTCGTTACTCGTTACTCGCGGCTTTTTAGGGCTTCGTCGTTGTTTGTTGTTCGTTGTTCGCGGTGACTACCCCGGACGCTGCGAGCGGATATTTGATACGACGTCCTATGAAATGTCATTCCCCGGTTTAACCGGGGAATCCCGTGGAAGACAAAGAGCTGTCGGCTCTTGCGTATGTCTTTTCCACGTTGCCTTCCACTGGATTGTCCGATCCCCCGGTCAAGCCGGAGGATGGCCGGACAATGACACTCCGTCGGCTGGGTGTCTACTTCTTAACGTTCACCACTCCGGATGCGGCGATCGTTTTCTTTTCGGCCTCGGGTGTATTCCAGTTGTCATCGAAATAACCTTCGGCAACTTTTACATCGTTACCTCCCTGGAATAACAGGAAGTCTTTTAGACCGCCGAGTGATTGCAACGTGGAAGGAACGAATCTGCCCTGATTGGGTTTCGTCGAAGTCCACCATGGAAGCCCCGAGTTGATCACCACGTAGTGATTGTTCATGGGAACGACATAGATCAGCCCATGTGTACTTGCCGCCGATGAATTCAATTCCATCGGCAGATTGGGGCTGTATTTTTCTATCAACGTGTTGGTCTCCTTTGTCCCGAACAAAACCAGGTTGGCTAGCTCCAGATCGCTGGGACGGACTTCTTTATCCGACAGCACACGGGGGAACACCATGATACGTCCGAGGAATTCACCGCGATAGGTCGACCAGTTGGCTGCCGTTTCGGCAACTTCTCTTCTCTTTTTCAATTCTTCTTCCGAAGGACTTCCGGCAGTTCCATAAACATACACATGCCTGTCGCTCATGGCAGCCGGGATCGGACCTTCAGCTCCGGATCTTTTCGAAGACGCAGAGGGCTCATACATGGCATTTGACCACTTGCCCATGTCCATCTTCAGGGAAACTTTATCTGCGGTCTGAACTTTGATCTTTTTGCCGTCGAGTGTGATTGTTAATGGCTGACCTGATTTGTACTGAGGATGTCCTGCGAGATTCAAAGTAAAACCGGCCAGATGCGCGGTAGTAATATCGATGGTATTCGGAGCGGTGAACTTCACGTCGATCTCTGCGAGAACACCGGGAACGTAGTGGTCCAATGTCACCCAGTACGCCTTGTTGTACTTGTAGTTCTGCGATGCAAATCGAACGCGTGCCGGGTAAGGATTGCGTTTGAACTTGGAAAACCAGTCGAATATCTGTGCATTCGCGTAAGCATTTTCCCAACTGTTGTGATTGACTCCGGGATATTCGGTGTACTCAACGGCCGATCCGAGCTCTTTCAATTTCGCAGTCCAGTCTCTTGATACGGCAACGGCTACAGCCTGGTCTTTGTCGCCATGATGAAACCACGCGGGATAGTTTAGTGCGTTTCGTGCAAGATCTTCCGTGCCTTGAGGAGGAGCAGGACAAACCGGAGCGATAGCTGCCCAGATGTCGGGACGGGTGAGGCCGATCCACAGCGTACCGCCGCCGCCCATCGAGAGACCGGTAAGATACGTACGGTCTTCATCGATGTTGAAACGTTTCTTCACATCGGCGAGCACATCCATTACATCTTTCTCGGCGACGCCCTGGTAGCCCATCGTGCCGCGGGCAAACGGTGAGGCAACGATGTACTCAACGTCCTTGAATTCGGGGAACACACGCGATGTCTCCACGTCGGTCTCGCCCGGGCCGTTGCTTTTACCGAACACGCGACGCAATGAAAGGCGGTGGTTCGATCCGGCGCCGTGTAACATGATGACCAGCGGGTATTTCTTTTTATCGTCGAAGTTTTTTGGGACATAAAGGCCATAGGGCTGCTCGGTGTCGTCGACATCGGAATGGAAAGTAACTACCTGCGGGCCGGGCGGGAGCTTTTGACCGATAGCAGTCATGCCGGTAACAGCCAACACGAGACTCAGGAGCGTTTTGAGGAACTTCATAAGGGAAAGTGATCAGTTAAATTTAATTTCTTGTCAAACATTCAGTGGGGGAAACCGGGTTCCGAATAGTCCCAGCTAAAATTAGTTGAAAACCGTACGCCAACTTTTAACTAGTCACTTTTAGTTCTTAACTTTTTTGTAGCGATCTGTTCTACCATCTTTAATAACTCCCTTCCAGTTCATTCCAAATCCGAAATCATACCCATTACCGTCTTTATCCACGTACACATCCATATCGTGTGGAACATCCTCTGCCTGCTTCTCGACTGTCTGCATGTTGAGTGGCATTTGGAGCGGTAACAAAGCGGAAGGCTCGGCTGCACCTGTCAGGATGTCGAGCAGTGCCTGGTGCTGTACGCCGAAGTGAACGAGAATGGCGCTCGAGTTGGGCTCGAACTCGCTGAACACAGCCGGGTTGTTCATCTGCATGACCACGATCACCGGCTTGTCCTTCATTTTCTTTTTGGTGTCGTTTACCATCGCCAGGTCGGTGATGTTGATCGCTTTCACTTTCTTGTTTTTGTAGGTACGGTTGGTGAATTTCTCCAGCGGATCGCCGCCGGCAATACTCGGGTCTCTCGCATCTTTGGCCTGGTACTCTTCATACTGGAGACTGATCGGCAGGTAGCCATTGCTCTTCTTCGCATCGGCGGCATCGTATCCGAGACCGGAGTTGGGATTGCCGATAAACGCGATGGCGAAGTCAGCTTCGCCAGGATTGTCGGTTACTTCGAAGTATTTCTTCACCATGTCGAGGTTTACGGGATAATCCAGCGTCTCGGGTATCGGCATTCCGAGGAAGTTCCTTCCGCCCGGGGTGAACTTCTTGGGGATGTAAACTTTCTTGCCCTTTGCGAGCGGGAGCGTGCCGGCGGAGTTCTTCAACATTACCACTGACTTCAATTGTGTTTCGAAGCCGGCTTTCATGAATTCGGCATTGCCTGCGCTGGCCTTCGATTGTTCGATGTCGAGGTATGGATTTTCAAAAAGCCCGGGTCTGAAGATATTCTTAAGTAACCGCACGGCGGATTGTTCGAAGCGGCGGCGCATGAACTCTTCACCGTGTTCTTTCACGCCGATGTTATAGGCTTCGAGCACAGGCGCCTTATCATTGTTGCCCCCAAACTGGTCGACACCAGCCATTAGTATTTTGTAATGACGTTCGGCTACCGTCAGGCTTTCGACTCCCCATGGTTTTCCCGCAATAAAAACGTCGAGCGCTGTCTCATCGGGTGTGACACTCCAGTCGGTACATGCAACTCCATCGAACTTATATTTATCCCTTAGAAGATCGGTAATGATGTACTTGTTATAGCTGTTGCCGACGTTCTCATTGTTCTGTTTATCCTGTCCGTATGAGACGGTGTAGTACGGCATGACTGCCGATGCCATTCCTGTTTTTCCTTCGAGTTTGAAGGCGCCTTCGGTAAACGGGATGAAGTGTGTTTCAAACTGTTTGCCGGGATAGACCGCATATTTTCCAAAACCGTAATGAGCGTCGCGTCCGCCTTCTCCCGATCCGCCACCGGGCCAGTGCTTCACCATGGCGTTCACGCTTTCATATCCCCATCCGTCTTTGATCTCTTTTTCGGCAGATGAAGTCTGGAAGCCATCGATGTATGCGCGGGCGATATCGGCAGCCAGTTGAGGATCTTCGCCGAATGTTCCCGATACGCGGTTCCACCTTGGGTCGGTTGCGATGTCAACCTGCGGGGATAAAGCCGTTGTGATACCGAGTGCGCGGTATTCGATAGAGGCGATGCGTCCGAATTCTTTCACCAGTGAAGGATCGAACGTAGCTGCAAGTCCTAAAGACCCGGGCCACATCGAGATACTTCCACCGGCGCCTTCATTGAATTCCGCAGTGGCATTCGTGCCATGACGGGGATCGGAGCTGTTGTTGGTGGGAATTCCGAGATCGATGCTTTCGGCCAGCGCCTGTACGTTGTTGTTCCACTGTGCTGCCACCTCCGGACTTTCGACCGACGTGATCAGGATGTGACGAAGGTTATCCCCGGTGAGGAACTTCTTCTGTCCGTCGGAGACATCGGAAGGCTTCATGCCGCTTTCGGGCAGAGGCTTGCCGTTGTAAGTGTCGGCACGGAAGCCTTGTGCGGGAGCGGGTATCGCCTGGTGGCGACTGTACAACATCAGTCCTGCAATTTGTTCGACCGTCATCTTCGAAGCCAGATCGCGTGCACGTTCGTCGGAGCTCATACGCCAGTCTTCGTATGTATCGAGCGATCCATTCTTGTTAAGGTCTTTGAAACCATAACGGTCGGCCGTAATGATCTTCACGCCCGAGCTAGCGGAGTAGGCGAGCGTCTGGCCTCCCTGGTTGGTTACGGTCTTGATATCTCCTTCACCGGTTTCCTTCCACTTAGGGCCGCAGCTGATGAGACAAACGGCAAGACTTGCGAGGACTATTGTTTTCATAGTTTTAAAATTAACCCCGCAGGGGCGGGGTTAATAAGTTATTCTACTTGAGGATTGTTTTCAGGTACGTCATGCTTTCGGTAATACTTTCGAATGCATTCGGGGGCATGTCGTGTTCCACGAAAGCATGTTGAAGGCCGGCGATGTCTGCGGCTGCGAAGATCTTTTTGAAATCTATGACACCTTTGCCAACAGGTTGAAGTGTTTTGAAATCCTTGTCGAAGTCTTTCACGTGCCACAGGGGATATCTTCCCGGATTCTTCTTGAACAGGTCCACGGGATCTTTGCCCGCTTTCGAAGCCCATGCGATATCGAGCTCCATCTTGACATTCGATGAAAGCTGTGAGAGGAATTGATCGTAGGGAACGATGCCGTCGACTTCTTTGAACTCTTTATCGTGATTGTGATAGGCGAAGCCGAGCCCTGCTTTCGAGGCGATCTCGCCGGCTTTGCTTAATATGTCGATAGAGCTCTTCACGTTGTCGCCGGTGGAAATATCGATCGAAGAGCAGACGACATACTTCACGCCTCCTTCGGCAGCTTCATCGACGAGCTCCTGTGCGTTGTTCTTCAGGTCTTTGGGCTTCGGCATATTTTCCAGGCCGGCGGGTACTTTGGCTCCGGGTGGAAGGACGAAGGGGGTACCCAGCACGTGGTGTGATCTCCATGCCAGGCCCAGGTCTTTCGTGAGCTTTGCGAATTCTTTGGGGCCCATGCCGTAGAATCGTGGTTTCATGCTGAATGCCGATTCGATCTCGGAATATCCGATGTCGGCAATTTTCTTGAGGTTTCCCGGGACATCTTGTTCCAGGGCACCGAACAGGGTAAACAGCTGGAGGCCGATCGGGCGCATCGCCTGCGTTCCGGATTTCATTTTGGAAAAGGCAGGGCCGGCTGCAGCCATGGTAGCGGCGGCGAGCGCTGTGTTTCTAAGAAAGTCTCTTCTGTTCATAAAAGTTGTGATTTTGTCATAATTTGATCCCGGCCTGCACTATAGGATGCAGATTTTCATAGCCCGGGCCGAGCCGGGCAAACAATAATAGTATATTTTTCAATGTGTATTTGTTACACATACATATTTTTACATTACAGGCATGAACGACCAGATACCGGATTTGAACAAGGATTTTCTAGAACATGGCCACGAGACATTCCTCAGGCACCTTTCGGTCGACTGTGTCATCTTTGGTTTTCATGAAAATGAATTGAAAGTATTGTTGTTGAAATGGAAGGATGATGGGCCGTGGTGCGTGCCGGGGGGATTTGTGAGAAAGGAAGAATCGCTGGAGGAGTCGGTGGACCGGGTGTTGAAGGAGCGGACGGGTCTGGACAATATTTTTCTTCGTCAGTTCCATGTGTTCAGCGATCCGGCCCGTGAGAAAAAGAAGGATTCGTTTCCGTATGCTTCGAAAGGCGGGTGGCTGATGGAACGTTTCATCTCGATCGGCTTTTATGCGCTCGTGGAGTTTTCGAAGGTGAGCCCGGAGGCGGATGCGATCTCGGAAGAATGCCGCTGGTGGGATGTGGATTCGGTGCCGAAGATGGTGTTCGATCACAACGAGATCTTTCAGAAAGCATTACACGTGTTGAGGATGAGCTTGAACGATCACCCGATCGGTTACGAGCTGCTTCCTTCGAAGTTCACGATGCCGGAGTTGCAGAAGCTTTACGAAACGATACTTGGTAAGCCTCTTGACAGGAGGAATTTTCAAAAGAAGATGCTGGCGTTGGGGATATTGGAGCGGCAGAAGGAGCGTAAGACAGGAGGGGCTCATAAGGCGCCGTATTTGTATAGGTTTAATAAGGTGAAGTACGATAGGGCGTTGAAGCTGGGATTGAAGGGAGGGTTTTGAGTTTTTTTCAGGCGGACGGTTTTTTTAAGGCAGGCGGCACGCGACGGAGTCGCGCGCCAGAATGCAAAAAATAAAAAAATAAACCTCGTGTTTTCACAATCAGGAAAACCGGACATACTATTTGTTCGGAATACCTGACAATCAGTGAATCATGGTAACACACACCCTTCGATCAGGAAAATTGTCAGGTTTTCCGGATGTCCCCTGCGGTGATTCGTGATTATATTAGTGTATGAACCGAATCAACATCCTCATCATCGATGATGAAGCCCTCGTACGCGAAGGGCTCGCCTCACTCCTGAAGAAAGAAGAATTTGTACGGGAAGTGCATGAAGCTTCTTGTCTCAGGGAATGTTATGAAAAGATGGCCGTACACCGCATCGACCTGATCCTGCTCGACATGCGGCTGCAAGGCGCCAGCGGACTCGATATACTCGCCGCACTAAAAAAGAAAAGAGTCCCGCCGAAAATGATCGCCGTTACCGGTCTGGAAGGCGCCGAGGTCGTCATCGCACTGCTCAAGAAAGGAATCGACGGCATCGTGCACAAGCTAGACGGCTACAAAGAGATCATGGCCGCTATCAAAGCCGTTATGGGCCCACATGGAACATACTTCCAGGAGAAGACTATCAAGATCATCCAGAACAATGCCGCACGATGGGATGCCGCGCCACCCGTAACCCTGACATATCACGAAAGGGACCTTCTGAAAGCCATTGCCATGGGATTCACAACGAAAGAGATCTCGATACACATGAAAATGGCAGAGGCAACCACCGAAACCTACCGCGTACGACTGATTCGCAAGTTAAATGTGGGCAACACGGCAGCATTGCTGGCCTACGCCTATAGGAATGGAATGTTGTAGTTGATCTGTGTGACCGCGCGATCCCCCGTATCAAGTGCGGGGCAGGCTGTGAGAGACGTTTTTTTCAATCCCATTTCCACTCTCCCGCGATCACCAGCGGCTCTTTCAAATTGTTGTCGATCATGAACTGCTTTGTCGTTTCGCTGTCCATTTTTTTGGCCGGCAACGTCTCCGCATTCGCCAGTCCGTACAACACCATCGTGCCGAAGCGTACGGTGTTCACGAGATGCTCCTGGTTCACCAGCCCGAAGTGATCGCAATCGGAATGATAGCAGCGATACACCGAGCGGTCGAGGTTGCCGTTGAGGCCCAGGATCGGAACGCCTTCGAGCATGAACGGCTGATGGTCGCTGTGAAGCCCCGAATGGTTGGTAACGTTTCCTTTGAACACAGTGTCTATTTGTCGCAGCTCGGAAGCGATACTCTTGAAGAACGTGGTATCGTCGATCTTTCCGCCTGCGTTAATGCCGACCGGGTTGCCGGTCATGTCGAGGTTCATCATGTACTTGATGTTCTCGATGGTGCCTTTCTTCACTTCCTCTTTCACCATCCACGTCGACCCCAGTAGTCCCTGTTCTTCACCCATGAACATAATGAACTGAACCGTACGTTTGGGTTTAAGCTGATTGGCTTTGAACGAGCGCGCAATATCCAGCACGGAGAACGAACCGATCCCGTTGTCGATCGCTCCGGTAGCGAGGTCCCATGAGTCGAGGTGTCCGCCGATCAGCACCCTTTCTTCAGGAATCCCGGTGCCTTTCAATGTCGCCACCACGTTGCGCGCCTTGATCATGTCGCTGTGGTTGGTCATGGTGATGTGTGCCTGGACCTTCTTTTTTTTCAATGTTTCTTTCAGAACAGTGCCGGTCTCCTTGCTGATACAGACAGCGGGAATTTGTAGCAGCTCGCCGGTGACCGATGCGGTTCCCGTGAGCAACACACCGCTGTCGACCTGGTTGAAGATGATGACACCGATCGCGCCGTTCTTGATAGCGATTGCGGTCTTTTCGCTGCGGTGCAGGTTCTTCGAGCCTTCGGGGCTGCCGCCGAGAATGCCGATGTAAAGGAATGCGAGCTTGCCCTTTACCGCGCCGGGTTTTGCCTGGTAGTCGGCATCGAGTCCGTTGCCCATATCGACAACCTCACCGGTCACATCGGCAGTGACGGGGGAGTGCCCGAGGGTAACGGCGGGAACTTTCTCTCCGCCGATCTCTACGGAAATTTCGCCGCGAGACCAGGCTTCGACTTCGAATTCCTGGTATTGTACGTCGTCGAAGCCGAACTCTTTGAATTTGTTGTATGCGTATTCCTCGGCTTTGGCGCCGTTGGCCGAACCCGTAAGGCGATGGCCGATGTTGCTGGTCGCTTCTTCGAGCGCCGAGTATGCTTTTGAGTTTTGTTTTACTTCGGAGTTGATCCGGTTGAATGCCTCGGTGCGTGATTCGTTTTTGTCACACGCGATCAGTGCGAGCGACAACGCACATACGACAACTGGGTAGAGTAGTTTTTTCATACGGGTTTAGGAAGTCTTAAAGATAGCCACCGCATGCTATTTACAACTACCGCATGTCATTTCCTCACCACTTTATCGCGGATCTCTTTCCAGGTGACGAGCTTTATGTTGTTGTCTTTCAGCGCCTTCTTGCAATCCTCGCTGGTGAAGAATTCGAAGTCGGCCTGGCGCCATGCGGCTCCGTAATCGGGGTGGTCGACCGTGACGGCCTTCATTTCGGAGTCGTCATGTGCGGCGTGGAGGAGGATGACGTTAAGGCCGGCCGGCATTTCCTTGAGGACCTTTGTGTAGAAGTTCTTCATGCCGCCTTTGAAGTCGGGCGGGTTGGCCATGAAGATATTGTCGACCACTACGTTGTTCTCAGCGCCAATGTCTTTCAGCTCGGCATTGAGGTATGCTTTCGCCATGCCGGCATGCATGAGGACGGGTACTTTGTATTCGTTGCCGAGTTTCACATAGATCTTTGCGATATCGACGGAGACAAGGGCGCTGCCCATGTGTGTGTCGAAGTGAGTAGGGTCGATGCCGAACTGTTTTGCCCGTTCGACTTGCGCGCGGAGCTCTTTTTCGACTTCGGCGGGTTTGGCATTCTGACCGACAGCGCCGCTGTTGTCGGGGAGGAATCCTTTTTCATCGACCAACGATGGCACTTCGGTGCGGGGGAGGACAGTTCCCCACTTGTACTCTTTCCATTCGGCGGTGAGTGTAAGATGCAGGCCGAGGTCGATGTTGGGATGGGCTTTGGCGTACGTGGCGATCTCGGGCATCCACGGACATGGTACCATGATACTTCCGGAGTTGACGGATCCTTTTTCCATGGCGGCAATGGTGGCGACGTTCTCGGAGTGAGAGACGCCGATGTCGTCGGCATGGATGATGAGGAGCTTGGTGTTTTTAGGATAACCGAGTTTTTCCTGGATGGTTTGTTGTGCGGAGAGGTGGGAGGTGATGACGAGGGCCGCGAGTACCAGAATGTATTTCATGATTTTGAAAGGTTTTCCGGATGAAGATACGAGTTTATTGGGATTGAGTTTGTAAGGTTTACCTGACGATGTGAAGTTAATAGACTTGAGTGTAGTGTGTGTAGGATGGTAATTGGGGTATGTATATGAAGAAGTATCCATATCTGTTGAAGTGGGTTAATGTAGTATTTGAATTTGAAAGTATCGGACGGAAGGGTTTGATTAAGAAGATTATTGAATATCAGACAAGAACCTTTCTAGGCGAGGATGTCGTGAATCTTGCTCTTGGGGATTGGAATGAAGAAAGACGTTATGCGGAGGACGATATAACTTCAAACAACGGGGATACAAACATGGTATTAGCAACGGTAGCTTCAACTTGTGTTGAAATGATGTCGTTACATCCCACGATTCGGGTGCTTGCGGAGGGAGCGACTCCCGCTAGAAATCGCCTGTATCAAATCGGCATCGTGAAGAACTGGAGTGAGATTGAATTGACGGCTGATGTTGACGGTTTAAGGTTCGGCAAATGGGAGCCTTTCCAGCCAAACGTTGGTTATAGCGCATTTCGGGCGAAACGAAAACAAAAATAGAGGTCATTTATTTTCAACTAAACCGTACTCACTATGTTCATTGAAAGACGCTTGAAAAAAAGATTTGAGGAAGACAGCTACAGTGATAGCGCAGTTTTAACATTTCATCACGCCTGGGAAGGAGGATGGTTCGGAGAACCCAGACAAGGTGACCCGCCATTCTCTGCTCGTCGCGTACGTCTCGCGGAAAAACGTCGGAAGCGTGCACAGGAAGAGGATGAGCGCAAACGCTGGGAAAGAAAAATAAAGGCCACAGCTGAAAGGAAAAAAGCGCGTGAGGAAAAAGCGCAGGCAGAGAAGAAATCCGGTGAAACGAAGCAGTAAGACCTGTTACGTCTTCTAACTCACTCTCGACCCCTCCGCCACCTCATCAATCGGCCTGATCAACCTCAACTTCCCATCTTTATCCTCAGCCATCAAGATCATCCCCTTCGACTCAATCCCCATCATCTTCCTCGGAGCCAGATTGGCAATAAACGTCACCTGCTTCCCGATGATATCCTCCGGGGTATAATGCTTCGCAATACCACTCAGTATCGTTCTCTTGTCGAGGCCGCTGTTAATCGTAAGCTTCAATAACTTATCCGACTTCGGCATACGCTCTGCCGCCACTACAGTCCCTACACGGATATCGAGCTTGCTAAAATCATCAATCGTCACTTCCGGCTTCAACGGCTCCACCGGTGTCGATCCGAGCTCGGCCGACCTCTTCTTGTCTTCCAGTTTTTGAATCTGAGCCGTGATCACTTCGTCTTCGATCTTTTCGAACAACAACCTCGGTTCGCCCAGCGATTGACCCGCCTGGAGAAGATCTACAGAACCCGCGTGACTCCAGCCAAAGTCTCCCGCTGCGAGCATCGCCCGGAGTTTCACGACCGAGAACGGAAGGAATGGCTCCGCTACGATCGACAGGTTGGCCGATATCTGGATTGCGATATTCAGAATAGTGCCAACCCTGTTGAGGTCCGTCTTCGCAAGTTTCCACGGTTCGGTATCGGCAAGGTATTTATTACCGGTGCGCGCGAGATCCATTAGCAACGCGGTTGCTTCCCGGAAACGAAATGCATGAAGCGACGCCCCGATCTTTGCAGGAAATCCGGCAACGTCAGCGATCACTTTCCTGTCGAAATCCGATAGCGGCCCTCTCGCAGGGACCTTGTTGTCAAAGAACTTCTGTGTTAGTACCAACGCACGGTTCACGAAGTTTCCGAAGATCGCTACCAGCTCGTTGTTATTCTTCGCCTGGAAATCCTTCCATGTAAACTCACTGTCTTTCGTTTCCGGCAGGTTGGTCAGCAAGGCATAACGCAGCACGTCTTCCTTGCCGGGGAAATCGGCGAGGTACTCATGCATCTCGATTGACCATCCACGACTGGTCGACATCTTGTCGCCTTCCAGGTTCATGAATTCATTCGCGGGCACGTTATCGGGAACGATATATTCACCGGTCGCGTGAAGGATCGCCGGGAAGATGATGCAATGGAACACGATGTTGTCCTTCCCGATGAAATGAAGCAGGCGTGTGTCGTCGGCCTGCCAGTATTTCTTCCAGTCGTCTGCCGATACGTTGTCGAACTTTCTTTGCGGTGTGGAGAATTCTTTTTTCCCTGTTGCCAGCTCATCGAATAGCGCCCTCGTCGCTGAAATGTATCCGATGGGCGCATCGAACCATACATACAACACCTTGCCCTCGGCATCGGCCAACGGGACCTTGATGCCCCAATCCAGGTCACGTGTCATCGCCCGCGGTAGAAGTCCGGCTTCGATCCACGACTTGCACTGACCGTAAACGTTCGTCTTCCAGTCATCCTTATGTCCTTTCAGGATCCATTCCGTCAGCCACTTTTCATAATCTCCGAGTGGCAGATACCAGTGCTTGGTGGGTCTCAATACCGGCGACTTACCCGACAATGTCGAACGGGGATTGATCAGCTCTTTCGGACTTAGGGTTGTCCCGCACTTTTCACACTGGTCGCCGTAGGCATTCGGGTTCTTACAGTTCGGACATGTACCGATGATGTACCGGTCGGCGAGAAACATGTTGGCCTCATCGTCATAGTATTGTTCCGATGTTTCTTCCTTGAAGAGTCCTTTCTTGTATAGCGTGAGGAATATCTCCTGTGAGGTCTGATGATGAATAGGTTCGCTCGTGCGATGGTAGATGTCGAAGCTCATGCCGAGCGCGTACAAGCAGTCGCGCATCTGCACGTGGTACTTATCAATGATCGCTTTCGAGGTGGTATTTTCTTTCAGGGCCTGGTTGGGGATGGCGGTACCATGCTCATCGCTTCCGCACACGAACACGACGTCTTCGCCGATGCCGCGGAGGTATCGCACATAAACATCAGCGGGAATATATGCGCCCGCGAGATGGCCGATGTGCTTTGGGCCGTTGGCATAGGGGAGGGCAGAGGTTATAGTGTGTCTCTTATATTTTGATGCCTGTGTCATGCGATAGAAATAGAATGGAACCGAAAAGTTCGGGTTTAACCCAAGGGTACAAAGATAATGGAATGGGCCAACGTGGCCTTCGGGAACTACCGCATTTCGTGCTCCTCTTTCTCTTTTTGCAGGAGTACCCTCGATAGATTTTCGGGGATGGTGACGGTAAAGCAGGTATACTTTTCGGCTGTGGTGGAAAAGTCGACTCTGGCGTAAAGGCGTTCGGACGCGAGCTTGGTGAGGTACAGGCCAATGCCGCCCGACTCCGATCTTTCCGATGCACGCACGAACATCTGGAAGAGTTTCTGCGGGTCGCGTTCCTGTATGCCGATCCCATTGTCTATCACGCTTATCTGCACGCCGTGCGGACTCAGCGAACTCTTGATCTTCACGAATGGCTCGATCCGTTCGGAGCTGTTGTGATATTTGATGGCATTGTCGATCAGGTTTTCGAGGATGATCCTCAGCACATGACGGTCGGTTATCAGCAGCACATCCGGATCGATGTCGTGGGTGATGGTCATGCGCGGCGGTATGCCTTTCTTTTTTTCGAAGACGAGGATCTCGTGGATAAGTTCCTGGAAGTTGATCTTGATGGGATTGAGAACGGCGTGATTGATCTGGTTTACGATCAGGAGCCGCGTCAATATAGAGTTGAGCTTGTCGGCGCTTGCGTCGAGTTTCTGCAGGTAGTCCTGTGCTTTCTCGTCCTTGAGTTCGAGGAGGGCCACGTTGGCAATCCCTTTCAGACTGGCAAGGGGACCGCGTATGTCGTGCGAAGTCTTATATATAAAGTTGTCGAGCTCGTTATTTACATTCTGCAACTGCTTGGTGCGGTCTTCGACACGTTTTTCGAGTGTCTGGTTCATAACCGACAATTCTTGCTTGGCTTTAGAGAGAGCGCGAGAGTATCTGAGGAACATAAATGTACCGAGTATAGATAAGACGGCGACCAACCCGACGAAGAAGTACACTTCGCGCTGGCGTTGTACGATCTGTTGGGTAAGGACGAGAACCTGGTTTGTTTCTGCGATGGTCTTGATGTTCTCGCGCTCTTCGTAGTTGGTCTGCGCACGGGCGAGGTTGCGGATTAGGTCTTCACTATATATACTGTCTTTGAGGGAGATATATTTGGCCTGGTAGGAGGTGGCTCTTTCGTACTCCTTAGTTTCGGTATAAACCCGCGATAGGCGACCATAGCTGTAAATTAAGAGTTGCGCGTAACCAGACGCTTTGGCAATTTTTTCAGCTTCGTTGAGATAGTGAACGGCGGAATCATACTGTTTACGATCAAGCTCAAGTGACCCCATGTAAACGGCATTTTCGGTTAGAAATCTGTTGTCGTTGAGCTTAGTTGATAAGGCATACGATTTCGCAAAATGTTCTTTGGCCTGCTCATAATCATTGAGGGCTCTGTATGACATGCCTAGACAGAATTCACCTTCTAAGATGACTCGATCATCGCACTCTTTACAGCTAGCGAATGCTTTGTTTACAAATTCTCGAGCTTGCTCATAGTCGCCAAGATTGACATGGCAAAGGGCGATATTTATATACAGATTGCTGATGCCGTTAGTGCTTTTAATCTCATCTTTCAACGTGACGGATCTCGTATAAAAGTCAAGGGCCTGATCAAAGTTTCCAATTTTATAATAAACGAAAGCAATGCTCGCTAGAGCAACGCTTGTTTCTTCTTTGTTGCCCTCACGTTCACGAATTTCGAGTGAGCGGAAATTTGTCGCTAAGGCTTTGTCATACTGAGCTTTGAAGTTGTACGCGAGAGCTAAGGCGTTGAGCGTTTTCTTCTGTTCGTCGATAAAGTTGTTCTTTTCTGCGATCACAAGCGCCTCGGTGAATACTGTGATGGCCTCATCCAGCCTGTCTACTCTGCGAAGCAGCTGCCCATAAGTTCTTGCCGCTCTTGTTTTGAGACTATCGCTTAGGTCGTTAGAAAGTTGATATGCTTTTTCGGAGTATACTACTGCTTGTGGATTGTCAATGTCGAACAGCTCATAGCCAATTTGATAGTAAAGTTTAAAGAGTTCCTCACCGGTCGCAACATTGATCTTGCTCTTCATCGAGTCTACCGCCTGGTAGATCTTCTCATTCTGTGATATGGCTGAGATAGGGGGAAGTAGGACCAGGAACAGGAGCGCTAGGACGTGCCAGCCAAATATCTTTTGGTACATGTGTATCCTTTCCCGGTTTATAGCTTGACGTGGTTAAAATCAGACTCCCATCTTTGAACCGTAATTTAAACACAATCTCCAAACCACAAAACTTTATTCTACCATGAAAAAAATGCTCTACATCCTTGCCCTTGCTTTCACACTGGCAACATCTTTCACAGCTTGTACTGATGAGAATGTGAAGCCTCAGACCAACGAAGGCGGTGGCGGCGGAAGTGCACCCGATCCTAAAGACTAATTAAGTCCTAAGGGCTTATCAGGTCTTCTCGGTCAATTGATATCAGAAACAAACACTCTTACATAAATATTTATCTTATGAAATCCAGAGTATTGGCGTTGGCTGGTGCAGCCATCGTAATCGCAGGCTCACTTGCGTTTACAACCCCTACAAAAAGAGAAGTGGTTAAGTCAACCACCGCTTCTGAGAAAACAGCTGTCGATAAGCAACCCATCGGGGGTTTCGCTTTCGATAATAAGGACTAGGTCCTTTAAGGAATTGCAACGCCTCTCCACTTGTGGTCTGAGGCGTCTTCCTATTTAAGTCCACATGCAGCGCGATGCGCACGTGCATGGTAGTCGGAACAGCGCTTCAGGCGACTGTGGCCTTAACCGGCCCCTGAATTCGGGGATGAAGGTAGGAAGGAATGAAGTGGGAACATTTGGAAAATACCAGGCCCCTGGATGGGGGTAGCATATTTTGTGAAGCTAAGGTGCAGTGCACCCGTTTTGAGCAAAAAGCGGCGTCCTCAACGCCAAAAGGTTCTCCGGGCTCGCTGAAGCCCAATTTTAACCATGTACACAAACGGGAGAAAAGTGTATAGGAATGGCATTTTTTGCACATTTCGATCAGAATCTTACATCGAGAAAACCTGATATTTCACCCCCTTCATCCGGTAAACCCGATAGGGATGCCGGCCAACGACATTTTCGAAGGGTAACCGATTTTCAGGCATCTATATCCCGTAAAATCTCACATTTGAAATCCGCAGGCGAGAGAAATCCCGTACTAATTCGGTTACCAAGCCTCATTTATTTTCTACTTCGGGCTAATTGCGGAAGTATACTCGCAAGTATGTCGGATGCCCTGTCCACGTGCCTGACAAATTCTTCGGGGAGCTCGTCGTACGTTGCTGCCACGGTACCCAGACCTTTCAGAGTAGCAATGTTTGCGTTTAGCAGGTGGGCAATTCCATCAATCATGAAATTTCTCTCCAAATGAGCGCGTTGCAATGAGTCGATCGTAAGCCTGAGCTCGGCCGTTCTTTCCTGAACTCTTTTCTCTAACTCAAATGCTACTTGCTTTTTGAATTGATTGCTTCGATAAAGCAAGATTACAAAAGCAACCAGTAGCCCGGCACAAGTCCACGAGATGAGGTTGGAGATAAAATGTTGGCTGATGGCTTCCTTTTGTAAAACCAAGAGTTCCGCTTGCGTCGCAATTGTTCTTTTATTCTGTTTCTGGTAGTAATCAAATTGATGCCTAAAAATGTTTTCAATCACCCCTTGATTGATTGAACTGTCTTTGATGGCAATTATTTTGGACTTTACAATAGAAGCGTTGGTATGATCATTTTTTAATGAATACAATTTAGCGAGAGATAGGTTAGCAACTTCGCGGCCATTTCGATACCCGACTTGATTTGCAAATGAATCACTTTGCCGTAAATAATGCTCCGCTAAATTTAAGGCCCCAATACTTAGATAGATGTCTCCTAGTTTCGCTAAGCAGTCGCTCATACATATTTTATTTAATTCACGTTTGGCCAATCTGTAGCCCAATTCGAAATGTGTTCTTGCATCGTCGAATTTTCCTTCACGCAGATCGATGTATCCTAAGCCATATTCAATTCTTGGCAACGTCGTTGGTGTCAGTGTGCCACTGGATTGGGAGACAACATCTTCAATTACAGACCTCGACTCCTTAAGGTAGTTTAACCTTCCATAGCATAATGCCAGGCTCACTTTAGTGTCCATCGCGTAGTTGCTCAAGGAATCTGCCAAAAGAGAGTTTTTGAAGAACTCAGCGGCTCGGTCGTAGATTCCAATCAGATAAAATGTCGTTCCGATGCCGTTATGCGCAATAGCAATCTGTATTTTATCTCCATGGGCCTGCCGAAGTTCAAGGGATTTAAAATGGAATTGAAGGGCGCGATCGTATCGACCACGAAACACGTACGCGATCGCTAAGGAGCTTACCAACAGGCGTAAGTCATGTGCGTAGCGTTGGCGCTCCGCAATCTGAACCAACGGGTCCATGATATGTATGGCTTCGTCCAACTTTCCAATTCTACGTAACAACTGTCCGTATATCCGCCCAGACCTCACAATCCTCGCACTATCTCCCAACTCCTTCGCTATCCCAAACGCGTCTTCCGCATACCTCACCGCCTCCGCATTCTCCACATCAAAAAGATCATACGCCACCTTAAACGTCATCTCATATCGTTCTACGCCTGTCGCATTGGGAAGTGCGCGTTTTACCGAATCCATCATCTGCCGCGTCGAATCCGGAATCTGTCCATGACAAACACAAGCCGCCAGCCACAGAAACGTCAAATAAAATAGACACTTATTCATACACTTTCTATTTGAATGTCATGTTTACCGTACAACCACCGCCACCACTCTAACCCATTCCGTTTTATTTTTTTAAATTCATTTACCGTTACTCAAAACCTTCCCGATATGTTCTTCATCAGCAATTCGGATTTCGAAGAGCGCGTTTCACTAAAGGCCGCCGAGTTCTGTGAGCAGATAACCGCAGAAATGGGAGCAGAGCTACACGACGACCTTATACAGAAACTCTACACGCTTTCGTTATGCATCGAACACGTCGAACGCACAGCGAACGACCCTGCCGGCATCCTCGCCCTCACCGCCCGCATGCGAAGTGACTTCGAAAGTGCCACCCAGAGCGTTAGAGCCATCGCACGCCGGCTCAATCCCGTACACAAAGGCGCCACCACCGTCGCCGACAACATCTCTCATCTCTGCCAAACCATGGAACGCCCCGGTTACGGACATGTCCTCTGCACTTCTACCGGGCGCGAACGCCCTATAAGCGAGCTCATTTACCTCCACCTGTATCGCATCGTACAGGAACTCATACACAATGCCTTCAAACACTCCTCCGCCTGGAACGTAGCCGTACTCATATCATGGAACCCAGGCATGCTCACCATCCAGGTCGAAGACGACGGAACCAGTCACGTCAGCATCGAAACCATCACCACGACACTCAGGGACAAACGGAATACCCTAAACATGAGATCTCAGACGATCAACGCGTCCATCACGTTCACAAAAGGAAAAAAGGGTTTACTCGTGAGTGTTGAGTGCCCGATCAAATGATCCGTCAGCCTCTTCCCGAAGTTACCTCACAGGCTGGAAAAAATATGGAGAGTGTTGGGAAATTAACCTTACAAAAATAGTATCGGGAAAACACGATAGGGGTTTCTCACGGAAAGCACGGAAAACACGGAAAGCATCGAAATAAAAAGGCACTGAATCCTCTACCTTGAACCCTATACCCTGTACCCTGTACCTTGAACCCTGTACCCTGTACATCAGATCACCTCATGCGTCTCTTTAATCACATCCATCACAAACGCACTCTTCGTCTGGCCGATCCCCTTAATGCCACTGATATAACTGATAAAAAACTCGTGGTACTTCTCCATGTTCTCCGCAACGATCTTTAGCATGAAATCATACTCCCCTGAAATGTTGTAACACGCCACCACCTCTTTCAAAGAAGTCACCGCCGTCACAAATTCCATTGCCGTCTTCTTGTCGTGATCTTTCAAAGACACCTGGCACAACACGGTCAGCGGCTTGTTCAGCTTTCTGTTGTCCAGCAACGCCGCGTATTTCCTGATCACCCCGCTCTTCTCAAGCCTCTTGATCCTGTCATGCGTGGGCGTCGCACTCAGGTGTATACGCTCCGCCACTTCACGCACCGTCAGCTTCGCATCGTCTTGCAACAACCGCAGGATCTCGTAGTCCTTTTCGTCGAGTTGAAATTCTTCAAACGTTCCGCCAGGCATGGGTTAAAAAGGTTTTTGTTCTGTTTGCCGCCGTCACCACGGCCATTTTGTTCTGAATTTACAGAACGTCGTGCATCAAGCCGTCAAAGTTATCACCTTTGACGTTGAACAGGCCATGTCATCCATAAAAAGCCATAAAAACCTCGTACTCATCATCGCCTCCACGGGCGTGTTCTTCGAAGCGCTCGACATCGCCATCGTCAACCTGGCCATGCCTCTTATCCAACAGCACTTCCGGCTGGCCAACGACCAGGTACAATGGGTGCAGACATCGTACATATTGCTTTATGGAGGCTTCCTTCTCATCGGCGGCAAGCTCGCCGACACGATCGGCCGTCGTAGGACGTTCATGATCGGCAACGTGCTTTTTCTGGTCACCTCACTCTCCGCCGCCCTGGCAGTAAGCTTCCAGATGCTGGTCATCTCACGCGCTATCCAGGGCATCGCGGCCGCGCTCATGATGCCGTCGGCGTTGTCGATCATCACCAATACTTTTAACGACGGACCCGAACGCGGCCGGGCCATCGGTATCTTCGGGGCTTTCGCAGCCGTCGGCTCGGGTAGCGGCATGTCCATCGGCGGACTCATCGCCACGTACTTCGGATGGCAGTCGGTGTTCCTCATCAACGTCCCCGTTATTGCCACCACACTGTTGCTCACCTTCCTGTATATCGACCGCAGCGACTCGCGCACGGGCTCCTTTGCCGGCATCTTCCGTTCGTTCGTGCCTGTCTCGCTCTTCCGCATACCCGACGCCATGCTCGGCGCCGGCGTGATGATGCTGCTCGGCGCATTCTTCACGGGCTTTCTCTTCCTGGTATCGATCCTGCTGCAAAACAACATGCAGTACTCCGCAGCTTTCGCCGGCATGCTTCTCTTTCCCTTCAGCCTGCTATCGGCCATCACAGCCAAAGTAGCTCTGCCGTATCTCATGCGTAAAATGAAGGTGCAACAGGCTGCCGTGCTGGGCATGATGCTCATGGTGGCCGGCTCGGCGCTCATCGTAGCCTCCATGTCATGGCACAACAATCTGCCGTTGCTGCTGCTGTCCTTTGCCTGCGTGAGCGGAATAGGCATGGCGATCTGCTTCACAACACTCACGGTGTTATCGATTCAAAAAGTTCCTGCCCGGCACCACGGCGTGATGTCGGGACTCGGAACTACGTTGTATTTCCTGGGAGGCGGCGCGGGACTCGGACTATTGTGTTCGGTGATGCATGGCGCCGGCAGCAACACGATATCTCAGTTGCCCGTCGTGGTGATCATGATGTTCGCCGTAGCGGCCGTAGGAGTGCTCCTGTACTTTGGAGGAAGGAACCTGTCCGGCCCCGGGGTTGGAGCAGGCACAGGTTCCGAAGATCTTTCACGGGAGAAAATCAGTCAGGAAGCGGCTTGATCATCACGTCCTTGTAAAACACTTTGCTCTTGGGGTCGTGGCCCTGCAGTGCTACAGTGCCTCCGACAAGTTTCGTGGTCTCGCCTTCGGTATATTCGTTGATCACCTTGTCGTTCACTTTCACGGTGATCTTCTTGCCTTGCACGATCACGTGCTCGGTATACCACTCGTTATCTTTTACAAAAGTTTCTTTCACGTCTTGTACTCCATATACGCTTCCGGTCCGGCGCCAATCGGTATGCGATTGATTCACCTGTATCTCGTAGCCTTGTGTAGGCCATCCTTCCTCCTGGTATTTGGTATGAATGAATATTCCGGAGTTCGAGCCGGGTAATGTCATTACCGTGGCTTTGAATTCGAAGTTCTTGAAGGCATGATTGTTCACCGTCCCTTCGTAGAACAAATGCGCCCTGTCGCCATTGGCGATAATGGCACCGTCGGCTACCGTAAAGGTCTCCGGGTGTTCCTTGCTGATCTTCCAGCCATTCAGTGTTTTACCATCGAATATGCTCACCCAGCCGTCTGCGGCATCCGGCTTCGTTGCCGGTTTCATAGAAAGCAGGGCGGTTGTAGCAACGCCGAGCGCCATCAAAAAGAAAATACGTTTCATAGTCGGATTTGAATTTTAACCAATGTACTGAAAATACACGGTGGTGTAAATTCAAATTCTACCGCCGTCGTATGGAATGGATATCCAGCTTTTTTGTTTCAATTGGCCCAGATCCAGATCCGCCCGGCTGACAATGATCAATAATAATTTGGGATATTCATGCCCAGAATAATATCGCGCTTCCCTCTCCATACCCCGTCGCTCTTCGTGAGATGAATGATGCCGTTACCTCCGCGTTTTTTTTCGTTTTTTTTCACCTCATCGGTCACCAGGGAATCATCATCGAACAAATACTCGTCGATCCAGTATAAGGTCATCCCTGGTTCTTTCACCAGCGGATGTATGTGAGCCGGTATCCTGTTACCCGGGTAGGGTGCCGGACGGATCGACGTGAACTTATACTTCCCGTCAGCTCCCGTTTTTATCCAACCCTGCAAATGACCGTGGCGATTTCCCTTGGTCTTAGGATTCGAATAATATCCTTTCGCATCGGTATGATACACATACAGGATCACACCCGGCGCCGGCGTCTTTCCATCTTTCTTGAATATTGTCCCCTCGATCACCATCGACTCACCCGGGTCGGCAGCGTTTTCGATCTTCGTTTCCCACGACATGTTTGTGGGCATATTTTCATACATCAGCTCGCAGCCGTCGCATGCGTCGCCCACCTTGCGGTCATCAGCTTTCGGTTGACCATTACATGAGATTGCCGCAAGGGCACTGACGACGAGTATGGAGAGTTTAGTCATAGTTTGTGTTTTTTTACCTGATTAATTTACGGCCTTCTTCAGACGCTGTTCCGCTCATCTGATCAATCGCCCGCTTTTCTTGACCAACCGCATTTTTATCGCAGGCTATGGCAAGTGAAAAACCGTTAATTTTCATCGTGGAAAAGTTCTGGAAATATAAAGCCGACCATATCGTCTTCTGGACCGTGACCATCGGCTTTCATATCTACACGAAAGCGTACCTGGTGGAATTCGCGGGCTGGAGTCAATTCATCATGGAGATTGTAGTGCGGAACGCGCTGCTCGCGTTGATCATCTATGCCAACTTCGAATACCTTATCCCCGTACTTGTCCAGCAGAAGAAATTTCTTCGCTACGCGCTCGGACTCCTCATCTGTTTTGGATTCTATGTAATTGTAAAGAATACCCACGACACCTACCTCACCGTGTTCACGGGAAAAACGGTCCTGCCTTTCTGGCGATATTCGTTCTACAATTTTTCGATAGCGCTTTTTTACGTGGCATTCAGCCTGGCGCTCTACCTGAGCAAAGAATGGTATTTCCAGCGCGAACGCCTTCGCCGACTCGAGGTGGAGAAGCTGAATACGGAGCTCGAATATCTCAAGTCACAGATCAATCCCCACTTCCTGTTCAATTCTCTCAATACGATCTTCTTTCAGATCGATAAGACCAACCTCGAAGCCCGCAACACTCTCACCAAGTTCTCCGACATGCTCCGGTTCCAGCTTTATGAGTGTAACGGCCACGAAATGGTCCTCGAACGCGAGATCCTGTACCTGAAGAACTATGTCGACCTTCAGCGCCTTCGCCGCGACGACAAATATCACATCGACTTCAAGACCACCGGCGATAGCCGCGAGTTCACCGTAGCGCCCTTGCTGCTCATGCCTTTGGTCGAGAATGCTTTCAAATACCTTTCACATTTCCCGGAAGGGAACAATAACGTGAGCATACTCATCCGCAACGACCAAAGCTCCATGGAAGTCCGGGTGAAGAATACGAAAGAGATCCGGATCGCCGAACGCACGGAGGCAGGAGGGATCGGGCTGAAGAATCTCCGGCGCCGGCTCGAGCTACAGTATCCCGGTCGCCACGAGCTCGAAATCAACGACGGCAAAACCGACTTCGAAGTTATTTTACGGATAAACAACCAGGGATGAAACTCAACTGCCTGATCATCGACGATGAACCGTTGGCCCGCAAAGGCATCTCGGAATACGTAAAGGAGGTCGACTTCCTTCAACTGGCAGGGGAGTGCGGGAGCGCTGCCGAAGCCGTGAACATCATCGCGGCCAAACCAGTCGACCTGTTGCTGCTCGACATTCAGATGCCCCGGCTTAACGGTATCGATTTCCTGAAGGCTCTCACCCGTCCGCCCATGGCCATCATCACAACGGCCTTTAGCGAGTATGCGCTGGAAGGGTACAGCCTCGACGTGATCGACTACCTGGTGAAACCCATTCCTTTCGACCGGTTCCTGAAAGCGGTCCAGAAAGCATTCGACTTCCACCAGCTGAAGTTGCGTGAGGCACACGCCACGGCCCCCGAATATTTCTTTGTAAAAAGCAATGGCAAATTCGAACGGGTGGCGTTCAGCGATATCCTGTACGTGGAGTCGATGCAGAATTATGTCCTCATACACGTGCCAGGGCAAAAGCTGATCGTATACATGACCCTCGCGGGCCTGGAGTCACAACTGCCGCCCGGGCGATTTATGAAAGTCCATAAGTCTTACATTGTTTCCCTCGAGCAGGTAAACTCGATCGAAAACAATGAGATCATCATACGGCAATCCAGAATACCGATCAGCAGGACGTTGAAAGAAGATGTGATGAAGAGGATACTAGGTGATAATTTATTATCTAGATAATTGTACAGGGTTCAGTGGAGGGTTATAGTGTGGAGGGTACAGGGTACAGTGTACAGTGTACTGGGTTCAGGATTCGACGTTCAAGGCGCTGCCAAATGAAGTTCCGGACCCTGTACCCTGTACCCTGAACCCTGTACCTTGAACCTTGAACCTTGTACTCCGATCATTCATTCCTAAGCGCTTTCACCGGGTTCCCCAGCGCCGCCTTGACCGACTCAAACCCGATCGTCACCCAGGCTATCACGAACGACACCAGCCCCGCGATGACAAACACCATAAAGCCAAGCTCGATCCTGTACTCGAAGCCGTTCAGCCACTCGCCCATAAGATACCATCCGATCGGCACGGCAATGACAAACGAGATGCCTACCAGCTTGATGAAGTCCCTCGACAACATGCTGACGATGCCCGTTACCGATGCGCCGAGCACCTTACGAATACCGATCTCCTTCACCCTGCGTTCGGCTACAAAGATCGACAGGCCATAAAGCCCCATACACGAGATGATGATCGCCAGCGCTGTCGAAACCGACAACATCGTGTTCACACGGTCGTCTTCTTCGTATTGTTTCTCGACACTCGATGTCAAAGGCTGACTTTCGAAAGGCGTGGTGATGATCGACCTGTCCCAGATCTCTTTCATCTGCGACGATAGCGTCTGGTAATTGCCACCTTCGGTCGAAGCCACAATATACTGGTAGCCATCGGTGCCCGCAGGCAGCACGTAAATGGTCGGTACGATCGGCAGGTGGAGTGAACGGTGGTGATAATCTTTTATCACACCGACGATCTCATGCACCCGCTTGCCCTGTTCCCACTCGGCATACAATTTCTGGCCTATGGCATCCTCCGGCTTGATGTTATACAACTTCAGACTCGCCTCGTTGACGATGATCTTGTTGTAATTGTTCGAGTACGAGAATGTATCGGTAGGGAATACCACATCCCGTCCGGCGACCAGGTCGATGCCCAGCGTTTCGAAGTAGTGCTCACCTATGTTCACCACACGGTTCAGGATCCCCTTGTCGTTGGTCGATCCCTCCGAGTACATCGACCAGTCCTGGAACTGGGGAGTGGAGGGAAGACTGCTGCTGCCCGACACATTTTTTACCCCGGGAATGCGGGCAAATTCGCTTTTCAATGTCTGGAATGCGTTCGTCGCTTCGCGTGTCCGGAGCGGGATCATGATGGCCCCTTTGTCGTTGAAACCCAGGGACTTATTGTTGATAAAGTTAAGTTGCTGTTGAATTACAAATATCGATGAGATGAGCGTGATCGTGATCACAAACTGGAATATCACGAGCCCTTTACGAAGCAGGGCGGAGCCGTCGCTGTTCAGGTTCTTTCCTTTCAGGACCCGGGCCGGTTCGAAGCCGCTCAGGAAGAACGCCGGGTAACTTCCCGCAACGAGTCCGGTGACCAAACCCACCAACAGCAGCGCCCCTGCGATCATGGGCAAGTTGGTGTCGCCGATGGTGAGTTGTTTCTGTGTCATCTCATTCATCAGCGGCAATGTCAGGTAGATCAGAAGGACCGCCAGTAACAGGGAGATACCCACGATCGTGAACGACTCGCCGAGGAACTGCCGGATCAGGGATGACCTGTATGCGCCCATGGATTTCCGGATACCGACTTCACCCGCACGCTGTGCTGCCTTCGCAGTGGTGAGGTTCATAAAATTGATACATGCGATCAAAAGGATAAACACGCCGATCGAACCGAGTATGTAGATGTAGGTGATGCTGCCCGTACCCATATCGCCAAATGAATTCGAGAAATTCGAGTATAACCGAATATCGTCGATCGGCTGAAGATGAAGTTGCTTCGTGGTGCCGGCATTCCTGAGATCTTCTCCGGCGCGTTCGTCGAGGATCTTCGCGATCTTGCTTTCAACCGCTGCAAGATCGGCGTCGGGTTTCAACTTGAGATAACCCGACACGAAGTTGTTCCACGCCCAGGTGTCTTCCTGCAACACAAACTCACCCCATCCCTGACTATGCATCGACATGAAAAATGACGCGTCGGCGTGCGATTTTTTCATTGTCTTCTTGAGGACACCGGTCACGCGGAATGTGTCGACCGAGCGCCCGCTATTGATGATCACCATCTCGTCGATCCCGCTCTGGTCTCCGAACAGCTTCCTGGAAAGTTCTTGAGAGATCACCACCGTTGCCGGGGCATCGAGCGCTGTCTCGCCGGAGCCTTCAATGAATTCATAGTTGAAAATGTCGAAGAACGTAGAGTCGACCAGCAAGCCGTTGTTTTCGAAGAACTGTTTGTCTTTGTAACGCACCAGGTGCTGTGTGATATCAGGAGGCATTACCGTCCGTACGGCCGCTTCGACTTCCGGGAGCAGTTCGCCTAACTGGGTCGCGATAGGAGGAGAGACGCGGGGAAATTCCATTACCTCGTCCTTTTTGAATGTGGTGTAGATACGATACACCCGTTCGTGATCCTTAAAATGTTTTTCGTAGCTGAACTCGTCCTGGATGAACATGGTGAGCAGTACACAGCACGCGACACCTACCGACAGCCCGAAGATGTTGATGAACGAGAACGTTTTGTTCTTCAACAACTGGCGCATGGCGACTTTGATGTAATTGGTCAGCATATCTCGATGTTTTTGTAATTAAAATGCACTACTCGTAACGAAGTGTGTTGGCAGGATTTGTCATAGCCGCCTTGATAGTCTGGGCGCTCACCGTGGCAAGGGCCAGGACAATCGCGGCAAAAGCCGACAAGAAGTAAACCAGGATATTCATATTGATGTGATAGGCGAATGTATCCAGCCATTTGTTCATGAGAAACCACGCTACCGGCCAAGCCAGCGCATTGGCGACGAGGATCAGGATAACGATCTCCTTCGATAGCAGGCTGAGAATGCTCGGAACAGATGCGCCGAGCACCTTCCTGATCCCGATCTCCTTTACACGTTGCATGGTGTTAAAGGTCGCGAGCCCGAACAGCCCGAGGCATGCGATAAAGATCGCCATACCCGAAAATACCGTGAACAGGATACCTTCTTTCTGCTCGGCATCGTAAAGCTTCTGGTACCTGTCGTCGAGGAATGTGTATTCAAAAGGACGGCCCGGCAGCATTTCCCTCCATATCTTTTCCAGGTGGGCGATACCTGCCTGCATGTCCTCGCCGGAGATCTTTACTGCGATGTTGTTCAAGCCGCTCCAGGCGGCGGGAATGAAGACCATCGGTACAACCCTTTGGTGAAGAGACTCGAAGTGGAAGTCTTTTACGATACCCACCAGCTTACCGCGGCGGCCGCCGTACTGGAAATCGGTGTCAATTCCTTCTTCATTGGTCTTCCAGCCGATCTCGCGCGCGGCGGCTTCGTTGATGATGAATGAGGTCGTGTCGTCGGCAGGGATCGACTTTGAAAAGCTCCGTCCCGCAACGACGTCCACACCATACGTATCAAAAAAATGGTCGTCGACACCGACATATTTCAAACCCACTTGCGACTGCACGAGGCTGTCGCCCGCCATTACTCTCAGTCCGCCCATCGAATCCAGCAATCTTCCCGTCGGTATTCGCGAGGACCGGCCCACATTCTTAATGGCCGACGACTTCAACATTTCATTGTAAAACGCGTCGTAATTCTGTCCGAGTAAATCATAGTAGGTCAGTGTGATCACCTGGTTGCGGTCATAACCCAGGTCGCGATTATTCAGGTACGTAAGCTGCTCGAATGTGATCGCGGTGGCGATCAACAGTACGATCGAAATACCGAATTGAGTTACTACGAGAACTTTGCGTATGCCTGCTTTTCCTTTCGCAGATCCCTGTTGGCCTTTGAGTACCGTTACAGGCTTGAAACCGCTGATCACGAACGCGGGGTAAATTCCTGCGAGCAAGCCCACAAACACCGCGAAGGCGATCACCCCGACAAACAACATCCAGTTGGTGATAATATTGAGCGATAGTTCCTTGCCGGTAAATTGATTGAGCCACGGCAAGGCCACCAGGGATATCAGGAATCCCAGTACAAGAGCAAAGATCGAGATCAGTACAGACTCGCTGAGGTATTGCCCGATCAGCTGATTTTTGAATGCACCCACGACCTTGCGAAGCCCGACCTCCTTGGCACGTTTCGTCGCCCGTGCAGTCGACAGGTTGACAAAATTGAAACATGCGATCAGTACAATGAACAGGCCGATCACAGCCATCATATAAACATTGTTAATATTACCGTTTACCTCGATCTCGTCATCAAGATTGGAATGAAGGTGAACGTCTGTGACTTTTTGTAGTGTGAGCTCTGTCGTTTTCGAGGCGACGAAGGTGGCAGGAGGGTTAAAGTTTGTCCTTACATAGGCGCCGAAATGTTTGTCGATGAACTCCGGCAACCGGCCCTGCAGTTTAATCGGATCAGTGCCGGGCGCCAGCAGGAGGTAGGTGCTGAATGAATTATTCCCCCAGTTTGTTTCCAGGCCCGTCCGACCGTAGATGTTGTTGTCTTCCAGCGTTACGAACGAGATGAGGAAGTCGGGGTGGTAATGTGTTTGTAAAGGGAAAGACTTGAATACACCCGAGATTTCGAGATCGAGCGAGTTATTGAACCTTAACCGTTTGCCGATAACATCCGTGGTATTGAAATATCTCATCGCCGTTTTATCCGACAGCATTACCACAAAAGGCTTTTGGAAGTCCACTTCCGGATTTCCGGATTGAACAGGAATGTCGAAAATCTTGAAGAGATTGGGCTCGGCCAGGAAGACGTTGCTCTCGGTGTTGGAAATCATCTCACCATCTTTCTCCAGTCCTACCACAGCATTATACTGCAGTGTCCGGGCCATCAGCTCGATCTCACCGAAATCATTTTTCAGGAGCGGACCGATCGGCGGCGCGACGGAGGAAAGATGCAGCGACTGCTTACCATCCTGGTCGAAGAAGATCCGTGTTACCCGGTATGTCCTGTCGGCGTTCTGATGATATTTATCGTAGCTGAGCTCGTCCGTCACGAACAGGTAGATCATGATAGCCGACGTCATGGACAGCGCAAGGCCGCAGATATTGATGAACGCTGTGAGTTTATTCCGGAAGATGGACCGGACAGCAACCTTGAAATAGTTTTGGATCATGGCTCGGTGGTTTCTTGAAGCAACTACTAAACTAAAAAATGGTTACGGCAATGACGGACCGGATTCTCAAAAGGTTGCAGAAGACGCGAAAATTGTGGGGTGACCTTTTCAAATGTTCGTTTCCGAACACAAATATTCGGTCGGCCGCGTCATCAGATCATTCCCGTGAGAAGTTTGATCACCAACTCGACACCCACGCCACTGGTAAACATCCGTTCCTTTCCATTGCTGGTCAGCTTCGATCCCCAGTCGACAAAACCACCGTCTCCAAAGTTGAACTCCTGACCTTTGAAGTTTACGTTAAAAGTAAAGCGCGTGTGCTGATAGTAACGGTGCTGGTCTTCGGGCACTTCCTCAAACGATACCTCGAAGCCGGTGAGGTTCGACTTGACAAACTCGTACAATATCCGTGACCGTTCGGTGTTGCCATTCTCAGCCTTCAGTCCTTTAATGATCACGTTGGCCTGATCGAATTCAAGATGATCGACAAAGTATTTTTTGTAAAGAGAAAGATGTTTCAATAAAGCCGTCTTTTCGAACTCATGCGATCCCGTATCGCGGCCTGCCGTTACTGCTGTGAATATTTTAAAGTGCGGGGTAAATCCTTTGACGCCCGGTATGGTCTGCGCCCTGACGTGACGATGAATGGAACACAGGTTTACCACGTGATCGTCGAACCCGGTTCGCTTGCGGCGAACGGCGCATTCGAGCGCCATGAGATTGGTGGCATCAGCAACGACCTCGGTACCGCGGACAGCAGAGACGATCTTGTTTTGGTCCGCAAGTCCGAGAGCCGAGCAATTGCCTAGTGGCGCAAGAGGAGAGAGCTCCAGTGGTTCGAAGTCATTCGCCTTTGCGAGCTCCAGCATTTCAAGTTCATTCTTGTAAAGTGTAATAGGGTCGACAGCTGAAGGAGCGACAAACCTGTTTGTTTCGTAAGCCTTAAGAAGTTGATGCGGTGTCACGTTGTCCGCACTCCTTCGAAATACTTCGAGGAGCAACGATTGGAGTTCGGTCGCAGGCAAGGCACCCAGCTTTTCGAGGAGCTGTGGGTCACCTACTTTTGCAAGAAGCCTGTTGATTGCGGGGTTAGACATGGCACAAAGATGCGTTTCTCACGGAAAACACGGAAATCACAGCTGCCCCGCACTCGATGCGGGAGAAAGGCAAGCTTAATCGCCGAATTGCTCCTGATAAAAAACTTTACCGCTATTGTCGCTGAGCTTCACAAAATCTACACTGCCGGTGCCCTGAAAACGGAAACCGACTTCCACCATTTTTGCGCGGCCGCCGGTGACCTTAAGCTTGATGGCGCTTTTATTATCAACGAATATCTCCGCGATCTTGTCTCTGATCACACATTTCACATTGACCCAACCGGTGAAGTCATTGCCGAAAGCCGACAGGTCGCGCTCGGTGCCGTCGGTATCGGCAATGCCGAGGTTGGCCACACATCCTTTTGCCGACAATGGGATGAGTACTGCCGGACCTTCGAACTGCAGCCGGATCTCGACATACTGGCATGCGTTGACACCCGCCTTGTAGTCGTTCCGTAACGCTGTTTCAAATACCACGTCATCGCTCGTCAGTCCCCCAAAATCCTGAACGATGTAGTACGCGGTCCACGGTGTAACGGGTTGAAGCGGGATATTCGTCTCCCGGATCTTGTCGAGACTCAACTGGAGGATGCCGTCGTGAATAGCGTCGTCTTGTTTAAAATATATTGGGGTGCCTTTTTGTTCCACCAACGGAAGCCAGCCGGTTGTAGTGATCAGCAGGTTGTGTTCCTTGACGATCTGTCCATTCACGACCAGTTTGGCTTCGAAGAAACCGGGATAGTAATATATAGAGGTATGCTGTCGCTGGTCGTAGGGCACTTGCCGGCTCAACTGTGTATCCCACGATTGCTGTATGAAAACCGAGTCGGTCGGCGAGGCAGCAGCTGCATCGTAGTCGAATATCACCGTGTTTGGAACTCCTTCGTCAACGACCTTCTTGCTGCTGAAGGAGAACAGGAGGCTGTCGACCCTGGGCCGTTCTTTCAACGCGATGAGTAACCACGCTGCCGTACCGATCAGCAACAGGACCGTCATCACAGCAATGACAGGCCGGCGGTTGGAAAGGCGAGGCGGCGGAGATTCCATTTGCCGGACGTGTTTCATCCGGTTTGCGTCTTCTGAAACCCGGAAGCTTCGCCAGTTCTCGTAGCCAAGGTATTGGGCGAGCGTGTTGAGCGTGGTGGGTGTGGGTTTGCTGTCGTAGCGGATCTTGCCCCAAAGGCGTTTGAGAGTTGCAACGCTCAGTGTTACGCCGGTCTTTGCAAGGATGTTGTTGCTGAGCGTTTCGAAGTCCTCGGTATGCCAGCGCGCGCTATCGCCCCAGCCAAGGCCCTGCCCGATGCGGGATTTGCATTTTTCCAGGGCGATATCGTCGGTCTCGAACTCCATACTATAAGTTAAAAACTAAAAGTTAAAAACTAATAGTTGAAGGCTGAACGATGAAAGTTGAAACTGAGTCCCAACGATCACTTTTAGTTTTAACTTTTAACTCTAAACAATTTGTTTCAGATCGAGCAGTCTACGAATCACATAATCCGGTTTCTCCCCTCGAAGCACATCCTCCGTTTGCGTCCCACTCAGTATCGCGGCGGTCATCACATTCGCATTCTTCCCTTCCTGTATATCTGCTACCGTATCGCCGACTTTGAGGAACTGGAAATTGTTCAGGTGCAGCTTGACCATCATGTCGATGATCATCTCAGGATTGGGCCGGCCCTTACCGATCTCTTCGGCTGTGCTGATGTAATCGAATCCGAAACGCTCCCAGCGAAAATGTTCGAGAAGGACTTGTAAGACATCCTTCGGTAAGCCGCTACCGATACCAACCTTCACCTTCCTGCTCCGGAGCCAGGTCATTGTCGGTTCGAGATCTTTGCTTTCTGTAAATTCATCGAGACTTGCCGTGAAATGCTTCTTGAACGAAGCCAGGATCTCACCTTTCTTGCGACTGTCTTTCTTTGCCGACTTCAATACCTCGGCGATCATGCGGCTCTTGTCCTTTCCGCGGTGATTGCGAAGCGAGTCCTTTTCGACAGCTACCCCGTAGTCCGAGAATGCATTCTGAAAGCACGTCAGGACTACATCGTTATTTTTTTCCAGTACCGTCGTTCCAATGAAGTCGAAGAAAACCGCGGTAATCGCCATCTGTTAAATAACCAGCCCGTTAACAGTCACTAAATTCTCAAGTGTTGGCGATCATTCCAATTGTAAAAACCAAATTCGGCGAATTAAGACCTCATTCACCGGAATTGTTGTCATTCGTGCCGTATTGCTTCGACAGGATCGAGTCGCGAAGCCCGTATCGCCGGGTAGGTTCCGAAGATGATCCCGAGCAACACCGCCATCACACTCACTACGATCATCGTGTTCAGGGTGTAATTAGCATAGAATGGGATCTTGGTGATTGACGCTACGATTGGTACCACGGCCATTGTCCCGAGGACTCCAAGTATAAGTCCCACCAGGCTGCCGAATACCGATACGGTGACCGACTCGGCCAGGAATTGAAGAATGATGTCACGACGATTGGCGCCTACGGCCTTACGAATACCGATCTCTACCGTTCTCTCTGTGATCGATATCAGCAATACATTCATGATCCCGATACCGCCAACCACAACGGAAATGCCTACGATCAAACCCATGATGATCCTGAACAACAGGAATCCTTCCGTGGCTTGTTTTACCCTGGCGTCATTGGTCACCACCACGAAGTCGCCTTCAACGGGGAACCGCTCTTTGAGCCACGCCTGTATTTGTGATTTCAGATCGGCTACGTCGCTGATCGCGTCGGCATCAACGGTAATTGAGGGTGGGTTGGCACGCAGTTCGGCGATCGACAGCAAGGTTAAGGGGAATGCCATTCGTGCCTGATCGGCCTTATCATCGAAGACTGACTTAATCATTAATTCATTTTTTCTGAAACTGATCTTTCTTCCGATAGCATCGTTCGGGGTTATTGTCGAATCCATAAGTTTAACGAACTGATGATTGACCAATACTTCTTTGGTAGCGGCGGTGATCTCGTCTTTTGTAAATATTCTTCCGGCCGTGAAAGCGGCGCTGCTATGGACTTCCGGTGAACCGAGCGCATATACCATCGTGCCGAGCTGGCGGGTACTATCGCCGACGTCGACCACGCCTGCGAACGATGACATATAGTGGACCGAACACGGCTTCGTCAGTTTATTTTTCAGGTCACTGTAATCTTCATAATCCAGGATGGGGAAATTGTCACGGCGCACCCTCACTCCATTTGTATTTTGGTATTGATTGGACCAGACGTTGATGGCCTTTAACGACGTGGTCTTTGTAATTTGTTCTTTGGCATAATGTTCCATCCCGTCGATCAGTGAGAGTATCGATACCAATGCGGCTACACCAATCACAATGCCAAGTACCGATAATAACGTATGGAAAAAATGCGACCGGATATTGTGGAAGGCAAGGAGGAAGGAGCTAACGATTGTCTTGAACATAGGAGCGAAGTACGTGAGCAAGACTTATGCCATGGAAAAATGTTACAGGAATAATTATATTGATAACATGAAAGTACTACTTATTGCCGGCTTATGCTTCGTGGGTTTCTGCGGCTCCGGCCAACGCCTCATCGTTCGCGGCGACGACATGGGCTATTCTCATTCGGGTAATCTTGCCCTGATCAAATGTTCAAAGGAAGGCATCCAGACTTCGATCGAGGTCATTGTGCCCTCGCCCTGGTTTCCCGAAGCGGTAAGGCTCCTGAAAGAGAATCCGCAGATTGATGTCGGCATACACCTGGCTCTCACCAGCGAGTGGGACAACGTGAAATGGCGGCCCATGACGGATTGTCCCAGCCTGCGAACACCCGACGGTTATTTTTATCCGATGGTGTTCCCCAACCCGAACTACCCGAAGATGTCGATCAAGGAGAACAACTGGAAGATCGAAGATGTCGAGAAAGAGCTCCGTGCCCAGATCGAGACGGCGTTACGGCACATTCCCGGCATCAGCCACATATCCTCGCACATGGGATGCACCGCGCTTTCCGATGAAGTCCGTGCTCTCGAGAAGAAGCTCGCCAAAGAATATAAGATCGACATCGACCTGAAGGAGCTCGGGATAGGATACGTGGGCTACGATGGCCCCAAGACGACGTCTGCCGAAAAGATCTCGGCCGTGATCAAAATGCTGGGCAAGCTGGAGAAAGGCAAGACCTATCTTTTCGTCGAGCACCCTGGGTTCGACAACGACGAGCTCAAAGCTGTATCGCATATCGGCTACGAGAATGTGGCTGCCGACCGCCAGGGTGTTACCGACGTTTTTACAAGCGACGCGGTCAAGAAGGAGATCAAAAGGCTTGGAATACAATTGGTCAGTTATAAAGAAGTATCAGGCCGTTAGCGACCTGATACTCCAATCTTCACAAGTCTATCCACATCATTGTTCACTGAAAGGATCAGTAAACACGTTGCCGTACAGAACACCGGACTTGTAATGCAATGATGTCCATTCCAGCTTCCATCGTTGTTCTGGATGGTCAACAAACGGCCGCTGACGTTGTCATACCACTTCGTCCACAGGTCGTCTTTGTTGATCACCATGCCCTCGCCGGTCTGTAAGTAGCTGAGGAACTCTTCACCGCCGTTGTTACCAAAGCCGCTCATGACGTCGTCGCGCTGCGCCTGTACTTTTGCTGATTCGTATACTTCATAAGCCGTTGCAGCCTCACGCGATTCCGACTGTTTGAACCCGATCTTTTCGAGGTTCTCGGCAGAAGCCGGCGCATTGGCCGGGAGCCTTCCGTCTTTCTTGGCGCGATCCATCTCTTCTCTCACCTTGCGGGCTTCTTTTGCGGCCGATCTTGAGGAACCGGATACGGCGTAAAGCACCACACCTGCGCCCATGTCAGTCTTGGCTTCGCCTGTACGTGCGTTGTAGTTGCCGGTCTGGAAGCTCTTTGCCTTTTTCAAAGCTTCCGCATCCACAATGATCTCCTGTTCTTCGGCAGCTTCCAGGGAGTTTGCTGCGAACGATGACTGCAGCACACCGGCCCATCCCGACCCTTCGATGCTTCCGTCTGCCGACTGTGCCTTCTGGATCTTCTTCACGCAGATTGCATTTGCTTTTTTTACCCTGTCTTTAAGCTGAGGATTGTCGTCCAGGTGGTCGAGCAGATTTGACAGGAATTGCGAGGTAAGTATCACATCGATATTCTGCCCGAGCTTGGACTGTATTTGAGTGCCGGTCTGTTCGGTGATATTGATCGCGTTCGGAGACGCTTGCTCTACGGCGCGAAGGAGATATTCGATCGCTTTGTTCAGTTCTTTTTTGTAGGGACCCGATTTTGTGTTCGAGCCTGTTCTAAGCAATGCCATCGCGACCATCGATGTTGTTGCCGGATCGGTGCTCACCAGGTGCGGATCACGAACTTCTTGTCGTGCGTGTGATCCCGCGCCCCAACCTCCATCGTCATTCTGCGCTTTGGCCATCCAGACCAATCCACGGTCCAGCGAGGTCGTTATCCGTTCCGATGTGTTGAAGATCGCCATGTTCTCCGACGACTCTTCTCCCATAACCGTTCTGAACACACAGCCTTTCGGATAAGGTCTGAGTTTTCTTACAGGCTCTTCACTTCTTCTTGTGAAAGCACTCAACGCTACGATGCCACTTACTGTGACCGCGATAGCCATGATTTTCCATTTCATAGTGATTTTGTTTTTTGTGAACCGGATGCGTTAAGAATTGCAAATCCATATCAAAGTCACGATAAACGGGAGGTTATGATACATGGAC
Organism: Cyclobacteriaceae bacterium; assembly: GCA_035318625.1. Lineage (GTDB taxonomy): Bacteria > Bacteroidota > Bacteroidia > Cytophagales > Cyclobacteriaceae > ELB16-189. The sequence continues at coordinate 251,717 of DATHEL010000002.1, read as the reverse complement.
TTAGTGAGCAGGGGGTTTCACTGAGTGGAAAAGTCGATTTGGAGAAATATACCGATCGGTATATTTTTGTGGTATGAACAAGGCCCAGCGCACGCGTCGCCATATCATCGAAAAAACCGCTCCGCTGTTCAATATGAACGGTTTCGACGGCACTTCGCTGGCCGATTTGTGCCGGGTAACAGGCCTCACAAAAGGGGCTCTGTACGGAAATTTCGAAGATAAGGAGGAGCTCGCTGCCGAGGCATTCAGGTACACGATCTCAAAAATGCGGTCTTATGGAAGCCGCTCCATGTTATCGCAACACTCATACAAAACTAAGCTCGATGCCCTTCTGAACTTCTTCGTAAAAGCAGTTTTAAATCCGCCTGTACGTGGTGGTTGTCCTTTATTGAACACAGCCGTCGAAGCCGATGATCACCGGCCTTCGATGAGAAAGACGGTGGTGACGGAGCTCGAGAAATCAGTCAACAGTATGACGAAGCTCCTCGAACGTGGCAAAGAGTCGGGTGAGTTCAAGAAGGATTTTAGCTCCCGAGACATGGCGATGATGTTCTTCTGCTCGATCGAAGGTGCGATCATGTTCTCCCGCGTTTCGGGATCGGCGGAAGCCATGATCATTGTAACCAAGAATATTCGTTCGATCATTGAAAGTATTTGTACCAGGAAAAAAATAAGACCAATCACATGAATCAAAGACGCGTAGTAGTAACAGGACTTGGAGGTATCACGCCCCTTGGCAACAACGTAAATGATTTTTGGACCAACCTGCTGGCTGGCAAGTCCGGTGCGGCTCCCATTACCAGGTTCGACACGTCGAAGTTCAAGACGAAGTTTGCCTGCGAAGTGAAGGGCTACGATCCTAAAAATCATTTCGAAGTAAAAGAGGCCCGCAAGATGGACCTGTTCACACAATACGCGATGGTCGCAGCCACCGAGGCTGTCGAAGATTCGGGAATGCTCAGCGATAAGCTCAACAAGCGACGGGTAGGGGTGATCTGGGGATCCGGTAACGGCGGGTTTCTCACGTTCCAGGATCAGGTCCTTGAGTTCGCGAAAGGCGACGGTACGCCCAGGTTCAATCCTTTCTTCATCCCGAAGGTCATTCCCGATATCGCAGCGGGATGGATCTCGATAAAGTACGGTTTCATGGGGCCGAACTTTATAACAGTTTCCGCATGTGCGACGTCCACCACGTCGATCATTGAAGCATTCAACTACATCCGGTGGAACAAAGCCGACGTCATTGTGGCGGGCGGATCGGAAGCGGCGATCATTGAATCGGGCATCGGTGGATTCGGAGCATTGAAAGCTTTGTCGACCAGGAACGACAGCCCGGAAACTGCTTCCCGTCCGTTCGATGCAACGCGGGATGGTTTTGTGATGGGTGAGGGTGGAGTGGCGCTGGTGCTCGAAGCTTATGACCATGCAGTGGCTCGCGGCGCCAAGATCTATTGCGAGGTCGGCGGTGGCGGTATGTCGGCCGACGCTTATCACCTTACCAGCACGCATCCCGAAGGAGAAGGGGCAATGCTTGGAATGCAGCTCGCACTGGAGGAAGCGGGCCTCGAGAAGGAACAAGTCGATTACCTGAATGTCCACGCCACGTCGACACCGGCGGGCGATGACAGCGAGACGAAAGCCGTTACGCGATTGTTCGGGAACTCGCCTTCACATCTCAACATCAGCGCTACGAAGTCGGCAACGGGTCACCTGCTGGGTGGCGCCGGCGCTATCGAAGCGATGATCTGTATCCTGGCTGTGAAGAATGACATTATCCCGGCAACCATCAACACGACGACGATAGATCCGGTTGTTCCGGAGGGTTTGAATATCACGTTAGGAAAACCGGTGAAGAAAATTGTGAACGTGGCGATGAGCAACACCTTCGGTTTCGGGGGGCATAATGCAACGCTGGTCGTAACTAAACTAAAAGTTAAAAACTAATAACTAAAAGTTTGGAGTAGGTTTCGAAAAAATCAGGAGTTATCGATTGGTTTGCGACCAACTCTTAGTTTTTAACTTTTGACTATTAACTTTTTTCACTTTCTCCGTAAAGATCCTTGTAGGTAAGAATGGCTGTTGTTGTTCTTGCGCTCCGGATGATCTCGAGGTGCAACAGTAATGCTCCGCCGGTCAGTAAGAAAATTATAAGGTACCCGGCGCTGAACAGCAGTGCGTTGTACGAGAACCATCCTTCGTAAGCGAAGAGGTCGTAGCTGAAGATGCCAAGACCCAGAAGAACCGACATGGTGAGCCACGTGGCGCCGCGTCGTTCGTTGACCAGCGCTACGAGCACCACCCCGGCTCCGTACACCAGCAAGACGCCGGCGGTTGCCAGGTACAGCGGGAGCAGTCTCGTGAACTCGACCGGCTCGGTGAGCATGGTGTAAACAACGAACCCGGCGTTGAATGTAACAAGCAGGTATTTGACAACCTGGTTTCCTTCGTGCTTGAAGAGCCTGTATAAAAACAGTATCGCCCAGATCATCGTGAGATACAATGTGATGTACTCGATCCGGATCATAGCGTTCCAGCTGAAGTCGGGGAAGAAATTGATGAACAGGTAGTCGTTACTGAACAAAGAACGTATTGCCCAGGTAAGACATAGCAACGAAAAGTATATCACCACTCTCTTTCTCCCATTTCTGAAGAAGATCGCGAGGAAGATGATCGCCAGCACGACGAGCATTCCGATACCGGTGAGCTTGCCTGTTTTTGAGATGAGGTCTTTTTGTGCAAACGCCGACGATAAACCCAGCAGGATGGGTTCTTTACAGCCGCCTTTGTTATGATTGAAGTTCGCTATCTGTAAAGTAAGCTGTAACGTGTCGCCTGGAGTTGTAATAGTGGCGATCTGTGGCCTCCATTGAGGCAGCGTAGTTTGCCTTGAAGTACCGGGCGTACCGTTTCGGGCCGCTTCAACACCATTTGCGAAAAGTATATAGCTGCTGTAGATATCTGGCAGGTCGACGGCGACGTCTTCGGATCGGGGTGGAAGAATAACGGTGAGAAAATATGTTGCTACGCCCTGACCGCTTTCACTGACACGTCGCTCGTTCCAGACACCGGGGAACTCTACGGGCAATAAATCAAAATTTTCTGTAGGACCTGGTTGAATAAGTCGGCCGTCGTACCACAACCACGTTCCGGTAAGATTCAGGCGGCCTTTTTTGAAGTCGAAAGAAGAGGCGTCGATCACACCGGGTTTCGGTGTTGTCTGGCTGGAAGCGCGAGCGGCTACCAGTAATGCGATAAATAAGAAAAGAACCCGTAGACTCATCTTAATTGCGACACTAAGATAACAATATCTTGTCTGGTATATTGTATTTCTTGCGTATCCCTGCGACTCTGTTGTCAAACGCTTTATGGTAGTTGTAGTCGATCTGGTAACCTGTCGCGAATAGTTTAGTGTAAGATTCTGTTAACTGGGGGAAGTATTGATCGATTACGCGAAGGGTAAGGGTCTTGCTTGCGGCGGGGCCATCGCCAAAAAGAGTGATGGATGCAGGAAAGATATATTTCACTCCAATACCTGAAAACGTTGAGTAGAATCGTTCCAAATCAGCTTCGCTATCGGTGATATAAGGAAGCAAGGGCATGAGGCTTATTCCGGAGTAGAATCCCCGCGCGAGCGTTTCATTGACGCAATCGAGCCGCTTCGAAGGAGGTGTGGCGCCGGGCTCAAACAGGTGGGCAACGTTATCGTCGAGCGTGGAGAATGAAAAAGTGATGAGCGCTTTTGCGGGCACGCGGCCTTCGAGGTCGGGCGGAAGTATCGCGTTCTTGTTGATCTCTTCCAGGATATCGAAGTCTCTCGTAACAAGGTTGGATCTTGTGATCACATGAACCGGGAAACGATAGCGCAATATGAGTTCGAGTATGTTTCGGGTGAGCTGCTGTTCAGGCTCTATTTGTAAATACGGTTCTGTCGCCGACGACACTACGATGATGCCGTACTGATTTTTCCTTGCCCGTAACGAAAGCTGTTTATCCAGGATCGCGATTGCGTTCTCCTTTACCGACATCGACCGCTCCATGTGCACGCCGTATTTGCTGCCCCGGATATAGCAGAAGGTGCAATTGAAAGAGCAGCCGCTGTAGGGGTTGACGGTGTAGTCGTCGAGGAACCAGGGGTCGCGGCGTTTTTTCTTGTTTAGCAAGGTTGTTAATCGTTAATCGTTAATCGCGGCTAGTCTACTGACTCTCGGCTTTGCCCCGACTAACGAATAACGATTAACGATTAACGAAAAGCTAGTTAATTCCTCCTGATATCGGCCTCCCCGATCATGATACCCTTACTGATCGTCGGCGATCCGAACACGAACAGACTGGGATCTCCGAACGAGTTGAAACGAACTTCTTCGGTAGCATTCAACGCCACCCTGCCGTCGCCATAAATGGTAGTATTCGATGTCACACTCTCGAGGCCGCGGGAATCGACCTTGTTATCGCCGAAAAGTTTGTAGTTAACGTGTCCGGCTTCGCCTTCGCGGATCTTCATGGTGTTGTCGCCATACATTCTTGCCTTCACCGTTTGTGCTTCGACGTATGCCAGCCGGATGTCGGTGTCGCCGTAGGCCCTGATCATGAGTTTTTTGGAAGAGATCCGTCCATCGCAGAAGACTTCGCCTTCGCCGCGTGTCTCGATGAGACGGAGAGATTTAAATGTTACGTATGCAGTTACAGAAGCAAACTTGTACCGGGGACGACGGTCGAACATGTTGTGACGTTTTTCTCCTTTGTCGAAGATCTTCGCGTCTTCGAGGTACACGTGGACCCGGTGGCCCGACTGACCGATGATGATCTTGTCGGAGTCGACGCCGGAGTAAGTAATGCGGATAGACTCGGTGTCACCGGGGATAAGTACCAGGTCGATCTTGTGAGATACGACGATCTTATCGAAGGGGCGAAGCTTTTGCTCGATATCCTGCGAGTAGGCGATCGTTGCCATCAGTGTGACGGTCAGCAGGGCGGAAAATGCTTTCATGATTGTGTTGGTTTGGTCTATGACAACCCGGCGGAAGAATACCCCTATGGACGTCGCGGAAAAAGATCGATTTTCCGTCCGAAAGGTTGCATCAGTCCCGCATTTCCCTCAAAAACGCCTGTGAACCAACAATTTAGTTTAGCTAGTCACCTTTCAAACTCTTGACAGGATTCGTATTCGCGGCCTTAAAAGTCTCAAAACATACGGTAAGAAGGGCGATGCTTATTGCGAACACTCCGGCATAAATGAAAATAGAGTAGTCCATGTTTATCCTGTAAGCGAAGCCCTCCAGCCAACGATCCAGCACCATCCAGGCGAAAGGAATGGAGACAATCAACGAAACAGCAACAAGCTTCACGTATTCCGACGACATCATCACCACGATCTGCCTGGCTGAAGCGCCCATCACTTTCCTGATACCGATCTCCCTGAAACGTCTTTCGGTCATGAAGGCCGACAGCGCATAAAGCCCCAGACAGGAAATGACGATCGCGATCGCGCTGAATGTGTTGATCAATACTGCAGTTTGCTGATCGGAAATGTATTGCAGTTGTATCGAGTCATCGAGGAAAGTGAATTCGAAAGGCGTCCCGGGCACAAGGTCACTCCAAATGGCCTGGGCGGCGGCGATCGTCTCGCGAAGACCTGTCGTCTCCAGGTCGATCACCATATTCTGAAATTGACTGTCTGACTGCATGTAGAAAATGGTAGGAGGGACTTTGTCGTGAAGGCTGGTCTGGTGAAAGTCTTCCATCACGCCGATGACCTCGTAGTCTACGTGGGTGTCATTGCGTTGGGCGGAAAAGATGCGGCCGGGAGCCGACTCGATTGGAAAGCCCAGCTGATCGGCCGAAGTTTTATTGATGATCACTTTGGCGGTCGGAGCGCCGTCGGTGGGTGCGTCTTCGGGGGTGAAGTGCCGTCCCGACAGGAGCTTGATGTCCATCATCGGCATGTAGGCAGGATCGACCGGGCTGAATTGCTGCGACACCGCTGTTTCGAGATTCGCGCCGAAAGGGTACACTCTGTTGTCATACAGGATCCTCGTTCCCGGTATGAAGTCGGTGCCTCCGACTGCATTCACATTCCGGTTTGTGAGGAGCTGCTGCTTCAGCGCATCGAACGACTCACGCGCTTTCGAAGTGCGTAAAGGCAACACCAGTTTCGCACTGGATTCATATCCCAATGGCATGCTTCGCACAAAATCCATTTGCCTTGAAACCACAATGGTTCCGCAGACCAGCACGATCGTCACCATGAATTGAAAGACCACCAATGATCTTCGAAGCCATCCCTTTGCATTGACCTCCGACATTTTTCCTTTCAACACAAGCGCCGGCTGGAACGAAGAGATATAGAATGCCGGGTAGCTTCCGGCGAGCAGACCGGTGACAAGGACGATCGAAAGCAGCGCGACGATGATATAACCGACATGGATATCACTAAAGCTGATGAAGCTGCCGGTCACTTCATTGAAGTAAGGAAGGAACAGCCACGCAAAACCGACACCGATCACAGCAGAGATGACAACGAACGCCATCGACTCGGCCATGATCTGGCGGATGAGTGACGCCCGGAATGCGCCCATCACCTTGCGGATACCGATCTCGGCAGCGCGACGGCTTGCCCGTGCCGTGGAGAGATTCATGAAGTTGATGCAGGCGATGACTAAAATGAACACGCCGACCATGAACACACTATATACATAGGCGATCCTGGGCGACTGGCCTACATCGGATTTTAAATAAATGTCTTTAACAGGCTCCAGTGTGAGCGCTTTCTTCCGGCCGGTAGACTGGAGTTTGGCCGCTGCGTATTTTGTCAGGACCACGTTCATTTTTTCGATGACCGCTGCAGGATCTTCACCGGCGTCGAGACGCACATACGAAGGGACGAAGTTGTTGCCCACCCATTCGTCGATGGTCCCCGGGGAGCGAAGGAATTCGGCCCACCCGCTGCTGTTGATGGATGTAAAGAAGTTGGCGCTGATGTGCGACAGCTTTTGTGTCCGGAATACGCCTGTTACCCTGAAGTCGCCGGGTGCGCCGCCTTGTGTGATCGAGATAATCTTATCGAGGGCGGTCTGTTTTCCAAATAGCCTTCCCGCCATTTGTTCAGAGATCACAGCTGAGTTCGGTTGCGTGAGCGCGGTGCTCATGTCGCCTTCAAGGAATTCATAGGTAAGTATGCCGAAGACGGTCGAGTCGGCGATAAGGCCGTCGGATTCGTAGAACGAATTTCCGTTGTAACTGATGAGGCTTCGGCCTGCCTGCGGAGGATTGAGCACCCGTGCCGCCGACCGGATACCTGCGACTTCTTCCATCATGGTCATGGCGACCGGGGGAGAGCAGGTCCGCATTTTCCGCTCGTTTCCTGCATCGTCGAGAACGGTGTTGATGCGGTAGATATCGTTCACCGCAACGTGATGCTTATCGTACGAGATCTCGTGGTAGACGTAAAGGCTGAGCAGCAGGCAGCAGCCGATGCCTACCGAAAGCCCGAAGATGTTGATGAATGAGTATGCTTTGTGGCGAGTGAAATTGCGGAGCGCAGTGCGCAGGTAGCTACTGATCATAAGGCAGGCAGTTGGTTGTAGGAACTACCAGCAGACAGGAGGAAGGTTACTTGGAATGCTCGGAATATCTTATCTCTTTTTCCCTGGCGAGGTCTTCCCGCTCTCTTTTAATATGGACTTTGGCGGGCGGGCCGACCATGATGGGCACGCGTTCCACTTCCACGTTGGCGAGCTCGAGGCCGTAGATCTCTTCGGTGGAGAGGCTGTGCTTCTTGATAAACCGGTAGCCCTGGATGATCAGGTCGTCGAAGGCTGATATCTCGCTGTCGACAGAAGCGAGGGAGTGGAGGATGACAAACTTGAAGTCTGCCGGCATGCTATGCCTGTTGAGAGAATCGTAGTGGCTCACCAGGTCGATCTCTGCGTTCTCCGCCATGTCGTGCAGGATCTTGTTGAAGAGCAAGTTGACGCGATGGTCTGCCTTGAATCCGAGCTTGATCCTGACGAAGAAGCATTTCTTGGGTATAATCGTATCGACAGAGTACTTCGAAGTATACGGACTGTCGACCGTATCGACATGTATGAACCAATAGACGTCGGCGCGTTTAGGTTTTTTCTTAAAAATAGAATAGATGATGTTCGAATCGATGTACCGCTTGCTATCGGCGACGGCCATATAGACGATGTTGGTGGCCTCTTTGGGTACTGTGGTATCGGCCTGCAGATCCTGTATCAACGTCATGTAATGTTTGACATCCACAAACTCCGTATGACGATCGCGAAGCCGCCGGGCCTTTAAGAGTATGAACATCAGTACGAAGAATATTGCAGCGATCGATAAAGTGAACCAGCCTCCGTGATAGAACTTACTCAGATTCGATACCAGGAACATTCCTTCGACGGTGAAGAATAGAAGTCCCAAAACGATGGAGCGTATGGTTGATTTCTTGACAGTACTGAAATAATACACCAGCAGCGTGGTGGTCATCAGCATATCGACTGTGATGGCGAGCCCATAAGCTCCTTCCATATTATCGGATTTTCTGAAGATGACTACAACCAGTATTGTTCCTGCGAGAAGCATCCAGTTAATGGCAGGCAGATAGATCTGGCCTTTCACATGACTTGGGTAGCGGACCTGGGTGCTTGGCCACAGCTTCAGTTTCATGGCTTCATTCACCAACGTGAATGTTCCTGAGATCAATGCCTGACTGGCGATCGAGGCCGCCATTGTCGCTATCACAATACTAACGGTGAGAAGAGACTCCGGTACGATGGCATAGAACGGAATTACGCCATTCAATTGTGTGCCGGTGCGCTCGAGAAGCCACGCGGCTTGTCCGAAGTAGCTCAGCATCAAACAGAGGAACACAAACCCCCATCCGAAACGTATGTTGATCTTACCGCAGTGGCCAAGGTCTGAATACATTGCTTCGGCTCCTGTTGTACAGAGGAACACCGCGCCGAGTATCCAAAACCCGCCGGGATGCACGGCGAGCAAGTTCCATGCATACATCGGGTTGATGGCTTTGAGAATCTCGGGACTACCGAACAAATGAATGCTGCCGAAGATGCCGATGGTAATGAACCAGATAAGCATGACCGGTCCGAAGATTTTTCCCACCACTGTAGTTCCAAACTGCTGGAAGAAGAACAGTACGACAAGGATACCGATTACGATTGGAGCGGTCGGTATGTTGGGATAGTTGATAGTAAGACCTTCGACCGCCGCCGAGATACTGAATGCCGGCGTTATGAAACCGTCGGCGATAACCATGCAACAACCAATGATGGCCGGATAGATGACCCAGCCTGCTTTGAATTTCCTGACGAGGGCATACAACGCGAAAATCCCGCCTTCACCCTTGTTGTCCGCATTCAGGGCGAGAAATACATACTTGATCGTTGTGATGATCACCATCGTCCAGAACACACATGACATACCGCCGAGCACAAGCTCCGGTGTTATGACTGTTTCCTTACCCACGATTGCGCGGAACACATACAACGGAGACGTACCAATGTCGCCGTAGATGATGCCGAGCGATACGAGCACCCCGCCAGCGGAGAGAGTCTGTATGCGATTAAGCCTGTTTCCCATGAGCGTCGACCTTTACCTCGGCCTGCAAGTTTTTTTCGTCGTTCCGTCCGATGATCAGCCTGTTGCTCCTGTCGTAGGTGAAATAACTGATCATCCAGCTAAATAGCGTAAGTAATTTGTTTTTGAAACCAATGATCGACATCAAGTGTACGAACATCCAGACAAACCATGCGAATACCCCCTGGAACCGGATGCCACCCCTGAGATCGACAACGGCTTTGTTCCTTCCCACAGTAGCCATGGAACCTTTGTCGAAGTAACTGAACGGTTTCAGTTCGCGCTTGCCAATGATGTTGCCGATATTTTTCGCCACGAGCTGGCCCTGTTGTTGTGAAGGGGGCGCCATCTGCGGATGTCCTTGCGGGAATTTCACGTCGCCCTCCATCAATGCCACATCGCCGATAGCGAAGATGTTGTTGTAGCCTTTTACGCGGCTGTAGTGATCGGTGATTATCCGGTTGCCTCGCCCGATCGATTCGGGTGGAAATCCGAAGATTGGATTTCCTTTTACACCGGCGGCCCATATCAGGGAACGGCTGTTGAGCTTTTCACCTGTGCTGAGTAGTACTTCCTGTCCGTCGTAAGATTTAACCGCGGTGTTCAGTAGAACCTTTACGCCCATGTCTGTAAGGAACTTCAGGGCTTTTTCGCTGGCCTGATCCGACATGCCGTCGAGCAGGCGGTTGCCGGCCTGTACGAGATAGATGTCCATCTGTCTCATGTCGAGCTCGGGATAATCTTTCGGGAAGACGTTTTTTTTGAGCTCCGTGAGTGCACCGGCGAGCTCGACGCCGGTCGGTCCACCCCCGACGATAACGAAGTCCATCAGGCTGTTCATGACGTCGTTGTCTTCCGTGAGGAGGGCGAATTCGAAATTGCGGATGATCTTATTACGAAGCTTGGTGGCGTCGACGATGTTCTTCATGTAAGAAGCATTCTCTTCGACTTCCTTCATGCCATAGAAGTTGGTGACGGCGCCGGTAGCGATCACCAGGTAGTCGTAGCGGATGCTGCCGATGGAAGTTTCGATACAGTTCTCTTCGGGCAGAACTTTTTTAACGTCGGCGAGGCGGAAATAGAAATCTTTCTGTGTGCTGAACAGCTTGCGGAAAGGAAATACGATCGAGTTGGTTTCGAGACCCGACGTGGCGACCTGGTATAACAGTGGTTGAAATGTGTGGTGATTGTATTTGTCGAAAAGGACGACCTGTACCTTTTCTTTTCGAAGAGCCTTGACTACTTCAACGCCACCGAATCCTCCTCCGATGACTACAACGCGGGGTTTGCCCAGGTCCGCGATACGGGTACGCGTGTTGATGAGTTTGGGCATTTAGGAAAAGCAAAAATCTGCTCGCAAAACGCCGCAATTTATGCCCAAAGAAGGATTTAACACAGTGATAAATAAATTTTTTAAACACCGGCTTTGAACGTTTAAACCCCTTATTTTTGCCGTTCGCATTCCCACAACCACTCTAAACTAACACCGTATGCTGAAAAAACTTGTTTTTGTCTTATCTGTCGGCACTCTCCTGATGAGCTGCACAGGTGGCTCAGAAAAGCTCCAGACGCAGGTCGATTCACTCAAAGCCGAATTGAAAACCAGTCAGGAATTTGCATCAACACTTCAGGAAGTCGGCGTATTGATGGATTCAATCGATGCCAACCGCCAGCTCCTCCGTGTGAATATGGTAGAGGGTACGACCTACGAGGACTACACGTCACGGATGAAGGACATCAATAACTACGTGAAAGACACGCAGCGTAAGATCGAAGACCTCGAAAAATCACTCAAGAAGACCAAGGGCTCCAACAACAACTACGCAGCTACGATCAAAAAACTGAAAGCCGATATCGAAAATAAAGGCAAAGAGATCGCAGCGCTGCAGGAGCAGGTAGGCAAATACCGGAACGAGAACGATAACCTCGTCAACACTGTAAGTCTCCAGTCGAAAGAGATCGACGATCAGGAAGCGGAGCTTACCACCAAACGCCAGGAACTCGAGCTCATCGAAGCACGCATCCAGGAACTGATGGTTCAAAGCAAAATGTCGGAAGCCGACAGCTATTATGCACGGGCAGAAGCCGTTGAGCTTGCCGCTAACCGCACCAAGCTTGCTCCCCGGAAGAAAAAAGAAACTTTCAAGGAAGCGATCGAGCTCTACAAGAAATCACTGTCGCTCGGAAAAGCCGAAGCACAAGCCAAGATCACCGAGCTCGAAAAGAAGATATAGTCTGAACCGACCGGTTCACAAAAGGAAGCCAGGACATGTTCCTGGCTTTTTTTGTTATACGCGACGATTTTATACAAGCCAAATTTCCCGAACAATGGGGTATTACATTCGCCTGTTGCAACAGCTACTTTAGTTCCACATTCGACACAGTTTATCATAGGTGTTTAGTGAAAAAGGCTGCCAGGGGTAAGGGGCAGCCTTTTATTTTTAGTGCAAACCGCAGAATATCGAACATCGAATGTCGATCCGCAGAAGGGGCAGCTGGTGGGGTTGGAAGGTTTAAATATTTAGTTTTGGATCATGGCTTTGCGCAATTTGATAGTTAACTGCGTCGAGGGTGACTTTACACCTGAAACTATGAAGTCGATCGTGGGCATGGCCGAACGAAGGCTGGAATTGGAAGGGGAAAAGTTGAGTGTAAAGAAAAAGGTGATTAATGTGATGGTGGAGGTGCTGCAGAACGTTGCGAGGCACAGCGACAATGATTACAGTGGTGCGACATTTCTCGTCGGCCACGAGCATAACCAATACTCTGTTATGTCGGGCAACCGGGTGAGGAACGAAAACCTACCGGCGTTGGAGCGTGCTCTTAGCCACATCAACAGTCTTGATAAAGATGGGTTGAAAGATCTTTACCAGGAGACCATCAGGAATCCAACAAATTCAGATAAAGACGGGGCAGGGTTGGGGCTTGTCGAGATGGCCCGCAAGTCGGGTGAAAAACTGGAGTGGGCGTTCGAGCCAATGAATGATGAGTTTTCGTTTTTTAGTCTTAAAGTCAACATTGCTAAAAGTAGAGAATAAGTTATCGCTGTGAGAAAATAGGCTTGCCCTGCCCCGGCCCCTCCCGATGCCCGTTCCATCCTACTACTATTAAAGTATTCACGCATACCTCTTAAGGGGTACATCAAAAAATTTTAGGGGTAGAAGCGAGGAGCAATCCTTGGATTTTCTAATAGTTTTATTTCGAACTACAGCAAATCTCCCATGCAACCCTCAGTTCCTCACAGGAAGTGGCTTCCACTTAGCCTTCCGTTTATTATAGCTATTGCAACTTTTGTCCAGAGCTCCGGACAGACGCTTAAAGTAGTTCCGCCGGCTCCCAACGCGGCGAAGATGACGGCGTACTACGCTACGCAACCGAATATGTATACGGGTACGGCGAGTGTATCGGTTCCTTTATACTCTATCGAGTTTGATGGATGGCAGCTTCCGGTTTCGTTATCGTATAACGCCACCGGTATAAGGACGACAGAAGAAGCGAGCGAAGTCGGGTTGGGCTGGTCACTGAATGCAAACGGGGTCATTTCGCGTATTGTAAGGGGGGGCGACGACCTGTGGAGAGGAACGGCGGCCGGACAAGGTATTGGGTGGGTGCATAATGACGAGGAGTTTTCGCTCCAGATGGGATACAGTCAATTCTCGCAGCGATTTGCTGATCCACAGTCCTACTATTATTATGTAAAAATGGCGGTGCCGGACATAGAGCCTGATATTTTTAATTATAACTTTTTTGGCTTTTCGGGTTCATTTGTTCTTTCGCAGAAGGTTGTAAACGGAACGATTGCGGTGAAGAAACTCACCGAGGATGCTTGCCTTATTACATTTTCCGAGACTGGCGAGACATTTACGGTTATTACCCCCACAGGATATAAGGGCGAGTTTACCGTCAAAGAAAGATCCACGACAATGGCGGGACTTCGGACGACGTCCTTCGAAAGTCTTGCTTGTGGTGAAGATTATTTCGATCACCTCAGCCTTGTGAACCTAAGCGGACGCTATCGCTCTGTCACCAGCTGGCATCTTTCGAAAATAACAAGCCCGAGAGGACGGCAAATAAACTTTAACTATTTCGACATCGATATCAACGGCAACAGCCCTTATATATCCAATCAGAGGACTTTCGCTGAAGACGAAACCATCGCTCAGCCCTTACAGTGCTTACAAACTATCCACGAACACATTTATCTGAAAGAGATCGTCAGCACTGATATCGGTCTCCGGCTGGATTTTACTATGCAGGATAGAGCGGATCTGAGGAGGAATCAAATGTTTCTCCCGGGAGGGCCCGGCGGAGTGTTGTGGCAGGATGGCCTGCCCCTCAAGCGATATACGGGGCTAACGGTAACGGGCCTGCATTCTGAGTCTGGTTTGAGTAAATCCATCACATTCACACAGAATTATTTCAACCAGCACTATTACAAGAACAACCAGATGGAGGAAGAGAACGAGTTGCGCTGGTTGAGGAGTCGTTTGGATGCAGTGAAGATTGACGACCAGGAATACGCTTTTCAATATTACGAGGGTGACAAGGGTGTGCCCAACAAAATGACTCACGGTGTCGATTATTTTGGTTTTTACAATGGACATGACGAGATCGAACACCTCATTCGCCCTTACATACCGGGCTACGGAAGCCTGGGTGATTGTGATATGACTGTTCCTGTCTCTTTAAGTTATACGCAGACATACAACAGGACGCCGGATATTGAATACGGAGAGGCGGGTCTTTTAAAGCAGGTGAGATATCCGACACGCGGATATTCTCAGTTTGAGTATGAGTCGCATACTTATAACCCCGATCAGGCGGCACCTGTACACGAAGCTGCCGGTGTGACTCGTGGCGGTGGCGCCCGGGTAAAGGCGGTGAAGGATTTTGACTATGACGGGACCTTACAAAAGCATAAGTACTACAAATACATATGGGAAATGGATCCGACTGGCACATCTGGAAAGCTGATGACGCCACTCATGAATTTGGGTAAAACCCCCCGATACATTAAAGACGATCCTGGATATGGAGATGCCGAAGATATTAATATGTGCGATTATATTCTCGAATCGAACTCCAGTATACCTGGAAACAACGCAGCGGAAGGAAAAATAATTGGGTACTCCGAAGTGCATGAGTTTGTTGAAGGGGATAATAGCACCTATAAGAACATCTATTATTTCGAAAACAGGGAAAACATGCCAATGGAAGTGCCCATCGCGTCGGAGGGATTCCCGAACCTCAATGGACAATTAAAAGAGACCCGCAACTTTGGGGACGATAACAAGATAACACAGGTCACAACGAATTCAGATTACGATCATAATATCGAAACATTACACGGTCTTGCATACCGGATAAACATCCCTGGAGCGGATCACCTTTATAGTTATCAGTATTACGACATCCGGCGAACATTTACCCGGCCCTTCACGACTGTAACGAAGGTAGCGGCCACGCCGAGCCAGATCATTACATCTGGCAGTGTAATCACTAGCTGGGGACAGATCCTGGAAAACCAAAAGACTTCAGTATACACGAATTTTCAATTAAGCTCGGAGCAGAAAACGAGCAGTACCGGAGAGATCGTAAAGGTGGAGTATAAGCGACCACTTGATTACCCTGCGGTAAACGGACCATTATGGTACATGCGGCTAAATTCCGTGAACATGGTAGCGCCGGTGATCGAGCAAATAACCACAAAGAATGGCACGGTGGTTTCTTCAACGGCAAACCAATATTCCATCCTGGCCAGTCCGGAAGTAACCAGCACGTACTCTTTCAATCGAGCCCTTGGGTCATTTGTGGGGTCTGCCGATGGAATCAACTTCCCGTCGCCTTATGAAAGGAGAATGACGATTAATTCTTTTGAGCCCATTACGATGAAGCCACGCGAATTTGTTGGATCGGATGGCGTGGTGAACTCTTTTATATGGGACTACAATGGTACCCTTCCGATCGTCCAGGGTGCGGGTATAACCTATAGCGATCTTTATACCGCATATGTCGCGACTGTGGGAAGTGGAAATCCTGATGTGAATTTGAGAAACCATCCTTCCGTCGCCGGAGGCTTTGTCACAACATTCAAACACAAACCATTCGTCGGTGTATCAAAGGTGGTTGATCCAAACGGTCTCAAAAAGACTTTTGAGTATGATCAATATGACCGGCTTGTCAAAGTAAGGGACACCGACAACAACATACTTGAGCAATACGAATACAAGTTCAAGCAGCCTGATCCTGCAAGGCTATTAGCAATAGAAGGCAGCCTGGACTTCGGCACCCTCGTACCCGACTTCTTTACAGTCCCAGCTCTGCCTTACATAAAATGTAGCGATGATCCCTTACTTAAAGCCAGGGTCATCAAGGTGAAGAACATCGGGGAGTCGCCTATCGAGATCTACTCGATGTCCGTCTTACCACAGGCTGCTAGATTCCTATTAAGCGGCGGGACCTCCGGTACGATCGCACCTGGTACCAGCGTCGACGTCATTGTTACGTTCGATGACGCCAATCAGACGATACCTTTCGGTCCTTACACCAGTACGTTCACAGTTACCTCAAACGCAACGAACACCGTTTCGCCTGTTGCAGCCTCCGCAAACTATGTCGCCCGGATCTGTAGTCTTACCGTCTCGCCATCACCGACAAAGAACTTTGGAGCCACGATGGGCAATATCGTGAATCAACCTATTGTTGTGACCAACAACGGTAATGCTACACACAGAATAATAGCGGTTCCGTTGAATTGGAACGGCACGCATCCCAGCAACGGTTACGGCAGTTTTACCGATCCTGACTTTACCGTGCTCCTCGATAATACGTGCATGGCACCAGGCCAGTCGGTAACATTGTACGCCAACTTTATACCCACCGGTAACGGCACGGTCAGCGCTCCACTATCGATACTCTCAGATTATTGCCCGGCAATGCAAGATGTAGTTATGATGCTTGGGGAAAAGATACCATCAAATGGTTCAACTTCGACTATCACCCCAGCGCCCGTAACAATGGCCCCGTATGTCAATCCTTCCAGTACGAGCACGACAGTTACCCTCACCAACCGTTCGATGTATCCTGCGACATTCACCGGAGTGAATCTCAACAACGCCATGTTTTCTATTTTACCGAATGCGGGTTTTACCCTATCGGGATTCGAACAGAAAACATTCACCCTGACATATACAGCGGGGATGAATTTCAACCCCCAGACGACGAGCCTTGTCTTCCAGGGACAATACGCTCCGGAGACCGTAGCTACGACTGCTTCGGCCCAACGTACCTCAGTGAGAACGATACAACTGTCGGCGAGTCAACTTGTGTTCGATCCGCCTTTGTTCACAGCGAAGGATGTGACGGTCACCAATACGGGTAATAATAACCTGACTATAAGTAGCGTAACTAATCCCAACACACAAGATTGGGGCGCGACCATCAGTAACCTGCCGGTGACCGTGGCGCCTGGCTCCAGTACAACCCTGTCTGTCCTGCAGAAAACAACCAATGCAGTAACAACAAACATCACCGTTGTTTCAAACAAGGACAATGGAAATGACGTGGTTCAGTTGTCGATCAATACAAGAGTAATAAATGTCACACCGGTAACATTCCCGTCGTTCACCGCCACATCGGTCAGTGTGAACACGTCGGTGACCAATTCTGGTAATACACCGCTGATTATAACCAGTGCAAGCTGCACGAACGGAATGTTTTCTGCATCCCCTTCTTCCTTCACGGTTGCGCCAGGCGGAGCACAGACTGTAGCGATAACATTTACCCCAACGGCATATAATTTCAGCCTTCAGACCGGCACCCTTACATTCAATGGAAATCCAACGAGCGGAAACAGCAATATTTCTGTGTCGGCCCAGCGTACACCACTGAGAACCATACAGGTGTCGCCGGCTTCCCTGGTTTTCGATCCGCCTTTGTTCACATACCAAAACGTCACGGTAACTAATGTGGGTAATGACTATTTGAATATAACCGGTGTAAGCAACCCTAATACACTTGATTGGACCGCCACGATGAGTCCTGTAACCCTGTCAATTAATCAAACTGCTACCCTGCAGATATTGCAAAAGACGACCAATCCTACGAATACGACGATCACTGTCCAGTCGAACGCAAATGGGGGCAGTGGAGCTGTTGCTGTAGCGGCGAATAAGAAGGTCATTTATGTAAACCCATCCAGTTATACGTTCCCAGGATTTACAGGCACTTCCACCAGCAAGAATGATTTCGTTGTTGGCAACAGTGGTAACGTGACCATGAACATAACCAGCGTAACAAGCCCTAATAGTCTGTTCACGGTTTCACCCACTGTTTTCAGCGTGGCACCTGGCGGACAACAACTTGTGACTGTCACGTACAATCCTGCCGATTTCACCTCACAATCATCGGCAATCACATTTAATGGAGTGTTTACCAGCGGCTCGAATACTCTGAACGTGACTGCACAGCGAACCCAAACCTACCAGGTAAGTATGTCGCCAACCTCGGTGACAATAAAACCGAGTATGCAGGTTGGATCGAGTTACATAACGAACACGGGAAATGTTAACGCCACTGTGAATTCGGTAGTAAACGGCAACACGACGAATTTTGCCGTCACCTATTACAAGTATCAGAGTTCCGCCTGGGTGCAGCTCTCAGGATCTTACACGTTCCCGCCCGGTCAGCAGGTAAAGATCGAGGTCCGAACGGCTCAGAACGGCAACTATAGTGGTGCGACAGGTACGGCCACCGTATTCATGAGCCAGGGCACCAACCCTACACTAACTCTTGTAAGAGCTACATTCTAGAAAGAATCACGATGAAGGCATTCGTAAACTCCCAATCCGTTAAGCAATGAAACGATCAACTGGAAACACGCCGATCAAATTGTATGTCATTTTGATGTTTGGTTGTTCGCTGGCCTATTCAGCGGTCGCTCAAACCACTAACAACTCCACAAAATCGTATAAGGCGCTGGTACCGAATACCACAGACCTTTCCACTGTGGACAACAAGAGCCAGGTTTCGGAGGCCGTCGTGTACTACGATGGTCTGGGGCGTGAACAACAGTCGGTAGCAAAACAGCAGTCGCCGGCAGGGAAGGATGTTGTAAGCTTCTCTACGTACGACGGGTATGGCCGGAAGACGGTGTCGCACCTGCCTTACATTTCGTCAGAAACCAATGGCAATTTGAAAGACAACCCTGCAACTGATCAATCAACTTTTTATCAAAGCATATTTGGTCCCATCGATGGTGCAGCAGCACACTCTGACCAGGTGCTCGAAAATTCGACTTTGGGAAGGTTACGTGAACAAGGTTCAGAGGGTGCCGCATGGCAGATCGGTACAAGTAACACACAAAAGAAGGAGTACATAATGAACGTGGCTGATGAAGTATTAATGTTCAACTACAATACAACCAACGGCGAGGTTTCCGTTGCTCCCGGGGCAGCCAGCTATTATCCCGCCAACAAGCTGCTTTGCGATAAAACCATAGATCCACTTCAAAACGATGTCCGGGAATTTATGGACAAGGATGGAAGGACAGTCTGCAAACAAGTAAAGATCGCTACCGATGTTTACGCCTCCACCTATTACCTCTACGACCCGCAGGGCAACCTCGTTGTCGTAATACCGCCAGAGGGAGTCAAGTCCATTACTGACCTTTTAAACCAGCAATGACATGAAACAGCTTTACAGATATCTATTTGTCATTGCAGTTCTTTCGGTCTCACACACGGCAAGTGCACAGTATCAGGTGCGATGGACCGACCTGATCGGCGTTTCCGATAACAGCGGCATCCTTACAAAGACTGCCGCCACAAACAGCTGGACCAATTGCAGCGCTACCAGCTCGAACTACCTGGCTCCGAACACCAATGGCTGGGTTGAATGGACCCTCACAACGCAGACTAATGTTCAGGTCGGTTTCATCACCAACAACTTTTCCAACCCTGCGAGTGACGTTCTTGTAAACGGGATATCCACAGGAACTACGGGGCTCATTTACGCCCTGGAGGGAGCAGTGTCAACGAGCACTTTCGGCAACTATGTCTCCGGTGATGTATTCCGTGTGTCGCGCGAGGCCGCGCAAGTGAAGTATTATAAGAACGGGGCGGTGATCAGGACCGTGTCGGTCAACGCAGCTTTGCCTCTGTGGGTGAGGACGAATATCCATTACACAGGCCAGACATCGCCCGCGCTGACCGCGTCGTTCGATGCAAAAATACTGATCGCGCCAACCGTGACAGGCAAGGGAGGAACGTCGAACAACGGTGGAATAACAACGTCCGTCACCGGCGGCAAAGCGCCCTACACGTATAGCTGGTCTTCGGGAGAAAACACAAGTTCCATTTCGAGCAAAGCTCCGGGTGCCTATACGTTGACCGTTACCGATGCCGATGCGAGACAGACTGTTCAAACAATGAACATCGGCTACAAAGTTACCTATGGTGTTCTGAAAGATGTTACCCAATCGAACGGTGTTCTAACCAAGACAACTGCCAGCGGATGGAACGGTGCAGGCTCCGACCCAACAAATGCGTTCTCTAACGATGGATGGATGGAATTCACGGTCACCGATTATAGCTCGGGTTACGTGGCTGGTTTTGAGCTTGACCAGACCTTGACCCTCACATCTTTCCGGAATGCGATATATATCGCCCAGGATGGTACATTTTATGTTTACGAGCTGGCAGTCGGAACGTCAATCGCAAAGTATCGCGCGGGTGACGTATTCAAAATAGCGCACGAAGGATCCAATATCAACTACTACCGGAACGGAACTGTCTTCAGGACCGTTGCCGCTTCAGCCACGTACCATCCGCTTAAGGTCGTTGTTGCGTGGGGCTCTGTGCCGAAAGTAAACTGTTCTGTGGACGGCAGTCTCCGAAGCAATGCGGTTGTTGCAGGGACGGGTGTTGCCGATGGGACCGGAAGTATTTCACTCTCTCCCTATGGAGGTGTCGGACCCTATACTTATTCATGGTCGTCGTCTGCAACCACGTCGTCGATCGTGAACAAGAACCGTGGGTCTTATTCAGTGACAGTTACAGACGCCGAGAACCGGACTTTCAGCAGGACTTATGCGATAGCCTTCAAAGAAAATTATACTCAGCTTGTTCAGGCAACGGAAGAACCGGACAGACGTATCCAACGCACGGGCGCTGCCGGGTGGGTTGGAGGTGCCAATACTTCACACGTGCTTGCCGCCGGCGTGAACGGTTGGGCGGAGTGGGTCATTCCTCCCGACAATCCGTCATTTGCCATAGGTTTTCAGTGGGGAGATTCTCAATGGGACTACACCAACTGGAAGAATGGGTTTGTCTACCTGGGTTCTACCGGCCAGGTGCTTACCTACGAAGGGGGAGCTCCATTCGGAGCCGGGGGTGGTGAACCGGGCGACGTGATGCGCATCGACCGCACCGGCAACACGATCACCTATATAGTAAATGGTACTGCGGTTCGAACCACGTCGATGACTCCGGGTCTCGAGGTAAAGATCAAGGTCGGCGTAAATAGCGGAAGCTCGCCACGTTTTGTGTCTTCATTCGGACAGCAGTTAATTGTTGAAGGAATTGTTAACGGCACCGCTGTAGCTAACAATACAGCATCCATCAGCACTACTGTATCTGGTGGAACGGCTCCATATACCTATTCATGGAGCAGTGGCGAAACAACTTCGGGTATTTCGGGGAAGGCGAGAAATGCCTACACGGTAACAGCTACCGATGCCGAAGGAAGGACGTCGGCGAGGACTTACAATCTTCAATACAATCATACGTGGACAAATCTGGTAAATGTCGCACCTGCGGGGAATGCGCTTTCGAAGACCAGTGTTCCGGGATGGAATTCGAGCGCGATAAGTTCCAGCATTATTCCTACGAACACCGATGGCTACTTGGAGTTCGTTCCAGATAATACGACCTCTATTTACGTTGTAGGGTTCAGCCTTATGGATAATTCTCATGATCCCACCTGGGCTATGAAGTACGGCATACAGGTTCATTATAACGGAACAATTACGGCGTGGGAGAGCACGGTAACGATCGCACTGGGTACGTGGAAACCGGGCGATGTCTTACGCCTTGCCCGCGAAGGAGGTAATATCAACTATTACAGAAACGGTGTCCTCTTAAGATCCTCAGCTCAGACCCCGGTTATTGAGTTAAAAGGAAGGGTAACTATCCACACAGGCAGTTCTCCAACCGTCATTTCATCTCAGGCGTCCAGTCTTATGCCGCTTGCTGTTGTTACAGGCACGGAACGGATCGACAACACAGGTGCAATTTCACTAAGCACGATTGGCGGTTCGGGATCTTACACTTATTCATGGTCGAGTGGTGAAACCACCGCGTCTCTCTCGGGCAAGGCAAGAGGTTCCTATACGGTCACCATCACCGACACTCAAGGGCGGACCGCTCAGAGAACGTATTACATTGGATTCAAGCAGAAATACACATTCATATTCGGTGTATCCGAGACCGCTAACAATGGACTCACGCGAACAGCTCCCGGTGTGGGGTGGAACCAGGGAGCCAACTCACTCAACACGCTGCCGGCAAACACCAATGGCTTCATTGAATGGGTGGTTTCCAATGACCTGAGCTCGATATACGCCATCGGATTCGGTTATTCATTCACGGCCTACACGTTTAATGACTTAAGAAATGGATGGTACGTTCACAGTGCAAACCAACAATTGGCGACCACCGAGACAACCACACTCACTACGATGCCCAGTGCGCAACCGGGAGACGTGTTGCGAATTGCACGAGAAAACTCAAACATTGTTTATTACCGCAATGGGGTGGCCGTAAGAACATTCCCGACTAATCCGGCAATTGAACTTGCCGTGAAGTCGGCGGTTTATGCGATCAGTGCGCCGCCTGTTGTTTCGTCTTTCGATTCAAGCCCGGTGATTCAGCCGGTAATAACAGGAACCGGTGTTGCCAATAATACAGGATCTATTACAACTACAGTGGAGGGCGGGACGGCACCGTACACCTATTCATGGTCGAGTGGGGAAACTACTTCCGGTATCTCCGGCAAGGCAAGAGGTGCTTATACCCTGACTATTACCGATGCCCAGGCCCGCCAAACGGTAAAAACATTTAACATTCAGTACAAAAACTATATAACGGATCCGATCAACATCATTCCGAATGGTACTTACGCAGGCTTTTACAACGGCGTAGCATCGCCGGCAGGAGCAAACTCATCTAATGTAATTCCTGCAGGCCAGGACGGATGGATAGAATGGGTGCATCAGACTAATCAATATAACTACCAGGTGGGTTTCGGTCTCAATGATTTTAATTTCGGATTGCTGGAGTTCCTTTACTCATTCAATTTAACAAGCACCGCCCAGGCTAATTACACCGAGTCGACGGCAACAGCTTTTTTGAGTAGCACGCAGGCGGGCGATATTTTCCGGATTGCACGCGAATCGAGTAACATCAAATATTACCGCAACGGAGTTCTATTGCGAACGATCGCCATGGCAACAGATTATGAGCTGAAACCGAAGTTCTATATAGGCAATGGAGTAATTCCAGCCGTCATATGCTCGACCGACAGCCGCATTCTTCCGTTGACCACAGTTATTGGGACCGGTAAGACCGACGGAACCGGATCGATCACGGTTGCCCCCGTAGGTGGATCGACACCATATACTTACTTGTGGGCGAATGGCCACGGCACTGCCGGCACGATCACCAGTAAGGCACGCGGCAATTACACTGTAACAGTCACAGACAGCGAGGGTCGTACGGCCCAGCGAACGTATTCGCTCGGTTACAGACAGATATTCAGCAATACCACCAATGTCACCGTCGGAGCAAATTCGATCACTAAAATAAACTCGACAAATTGGGATGGAGGGGCAGTCAGTTCGGGCTATCTGCCGGCCAGCACCGATGGCTGGATGGAAATGGTCGCACCTAATGGCACTAGTGCGTTCATCTATCGAGTGGGCTTTAGTTATGCAGATGGATCGTATGCCCTGGGGTCGCTAAGAAACGGTTTAGCACTGAGTGGTGGCAGCACCGCCACAACCATTGAAGGGGGTACCGGCGGGCCTTTCGGAAATTTCCTGCCCGGCGATGTTCTGAGAATTGAACGTGTAGGTAGCTCGATCAATTATCTCCGGAACGGCGTTGTCAAAAGGACTATAGGAACCGACCCTCTGCTTGAGCTTCGATGGAAGGCGACAATCTCCGTTGGAAGCGTGCCAATGTTCAATACCTCGTTCGATTCGAGAATCAACATCACAGGAACCGTGAATGGTTTAAAGACCGCAAGTACATCGGGTGCAATAAGCGTTGTTGCTTCGGGAGGAACAGCCCCTTATACCTATTCGTGGTCAAGTGGAGAAACGACTGCGGGTATTTCGGGTAAGGCGGCTGGAACCTACACATTAACTGTAACCGATGCCCAGACCCGCACCGCCTCGAGAACATTCACTCTCGATAAGCATCCGACATGGGATGAGCTCGCGGGCGTTAACGTGGAGTCCGATTTCTCGCTTACCAAGATCACTGGCGTAGCCGCATGGAACGGCGGTGCGATCACCACTCCCTCTCTTGCGGCAAATACAAACGGTTGGATACAGTTCGTAATCCCAGGCAATACACAAACATTTATGACCGGCTTCGCTACGTTGACCGGTAACTACGCCAACACCACTTTCGAGAACGCCGTGATCGTCGACGCTGCAACGTCGACACTTTCCAACATACAGGGAGGCAGCCAACTTTTCCTGAGCTCGTACCAACCCGGTGATGTGATCAGGATAGAACGCACGGGCACAAACGTGAGCTACAGTCGCAACGGAGTGGTGCTGAGAAGCGTCACTGTCAGCCAGGCCCTCAAGCTGCGTAGTAAGACTTCCATTTTTTCCGGCAATGCACCCGCGGCAATATCTTCGTTTGAGGTGGGTGAAATAACCCTTGCCCTCAACAACTGGAGCTTCCAATACAAGTATGATGGCCGCAACCGGATGATCGCCAAAAGGGTACCCGGTGCGGATTGGGTGTACACAGTGTACGACGATCGCGACAGGGTCGTGCTTACACAGGATGGTAACCAGAGGTTAAATAACCAATGGACTTTCACGAAGTATGATTTATTGAATCGCCCGGTACTGACTGGTATCAAAGACACGACAGAGGTCCTGACCCAGCAACAGATGCAAACAGTTGTAAATCAGTACTATACAAAGCCATCGGCCAGGTGGGGAGAATCCCGTGGCACTGCCGTTCACGGTTATACCACTCGCTCTTTCCCAGTCGTAACAGACGCTAACAAATACCTTACAGTCAACTATTACGACGATTATGCGTGGCAGACCGGCATGTATAATATTGCCAGGTTGAATTTCAAGAGCGACGAGCTTCCGGGTGAGCAGGCGACAACTTTTTTTACAGGGACCAAGGGGCTTGCAACGGGTTCAAAAGTAAAAGTGCTCGACGGAGGTTACACCTGGCTTGTAACGGCGAGCTATTACGACAACAGATTTAGAGTTATACAATCCGTTTCCGACAATTATAAAGGTGGCACAGACCGGACAACCAACGTTATAGAGTTTATCAGTGGTCTGGTAACAAAAACGAAGACCGTTCACGTCGATCAGGATGTTACCTGGAAGAACCGGAGTAATTTTATTCTGACCGGTAATCGCCTGACCAATTCGTCGCCGACTCCCGGGTGGGGCTACAGCGGGGGATCGTCGTCGCAGGTTCTGCCGGCTAATACTGACGGCTGGGTTGAAGCCACAGTGGTCGACCCGACGGGCAATGCATGGTTTATTGGTTTATCGGCGAGTGACCCCAATACGCTGTCGAGCTCGATTAACTATGCAATCGGCGTGGGCAGCGCCAACCAGGTGTTCACCGGTGAAAACTCTATCGCTGGTACGGTTCGGGGCCCCGTTGTCGCAGGAGACGTGTTGAAGGTCGATAGAACAGCGGGAACAGTCAGGTATTATAAGAATGGAGCTCTATTGGCGACTGCGCCCGGCACTTCGACTCCGGCATTACTTGTAGATGCGGCCATCTACAGCCTCACCTCGACATTTGCGAATGTCCGCACTTCGTTCGACACCAGGACTCAAACAACTATTCGCAGGTTTTCATACGACCATTCAGGAAGGTCACTCAAGACGTGGCACAAGTTCAACGGTGAAACTGAAGTTCTGCTTATTTCAAATGAATACAACGAGCTGGGACAACGTGTGGACAAGCAGCTCCACTCAACAGACAACGGTGTCACCGGAAAACAGAGCGTCGATTATCGCTACAACATTCGCGGCTGGGTAACCTCAGTAAATGGAGCAGAGCTGGCATCCAGCCCCACCGACAAGAACGACGATGGAGCGAGTCAGACGGGTGACCTGTTCGGTATGGACCTGTTGTACCAACAGGTCGATTCGGAGTTGGGAAATGCCGGCTTATTCAACGGCAACGTCACAGCCATGAAATGGAGCTACAACCAGGGACTTGGCACCGTAAAACAAAATGCTTACAAGTATGCTTACGACGCAATGAATCGCCTTACGTCGGCTCAATTTGCGGAGAGGACCACAGCATGGCAACCCAATACGTCGCTGGCGTACAACGAGAGTGGATATTCATACGATTTCAACGGTAATATTCTTTCGCTGACCAGGAGGGACAAAACAGGAACGGCCATGGACGTTCTCACATACGATTATGGAGCGGGTATTATGAAAACCAACAAGCTGTTGAAGGTGGGGGACACAGGCAACAAGGCAGAGGGTTTTGTAGACGGGAGTAACGTTGCAAATGACTATACCTACGATGCCAATGGTAACGTGCTCACGGATCAAAACAAAGGCATGACAACGGCGTCGTCGTATAATCACCTGAACCTGCCCGTCGCGATTTATCGCGGCAGTAACAGCGGCAGCTTGGTCTATATTTATGATGCGGTTGGCCGGAAGCTTTCGCAAGTGACGTCTGCATGGTACACAAGGAAGCAGACCGACTATGCCGGAGAGTATGAGTACCTGGAAGACGACCTGCAGAGTGTGCGGCATGAGGAGGGAAGGATCGTACTGAAAAACAGGGAGCAAATGTTCTACACCGACGGCGTAGCGACGACAGGGCTGACCTGCACGAGCTGCACGCTGACGGCGGTAACGCAGAACAGCAATCAGACCTATCTGAGAGCAGTCTCCAACGGAACGGTCACGCGTACAGGCCTTCAGAATGTAACTGGCGTGATACCCGTTTCGGCCGGAGAAAAATTTCTGGTACGGGCAAAAGGCTACAGCGTTTCGTACGACGTTTACATCCTTGCACAGGTGAACGGCGTCGATGTAAGCTGGTTGACGAAATTCCCACAGAGTACTCCCGAATCGGAGTCGTGGGTGGAGACCATTTTCACTGTTCCATCAAGCGGCAATCTTACTGCCGGATTGGCGTGGAATACCGTGGCTAATGGTTCGACATTCTACCTGAACGATTTCGAGGTTGTTAGAATATCGAACCTGGCAGCACCGGAATATCAATACAACATTAAAGATCACATGGGCAACGTGAGGGTGACGTTTACGTCGCGCGATGAAACTGACAATTCCCTTGCGACTCTTGAAACTGCAAACGCCGGCGCCGAACAAGGTAAGTTTCTGTATTATAACGAAGCGGTGAAGGTCAACTCTACCCTCTTCGATCATACAAATGCAGGGACAACCTATTACGCAACAAGGCTTAACGGATCGGCTAACGAACGCACCGGGCTCGCCAAGTCCCTGAGTGTAATGGCTGGCGACGTAGTGAACGTGCAGGTATTTGCGAAATACCTGGATCCAAATACCAGCAACTGGACCACTGCCCTTAATGGTCTAATAACCTCGATTGCGAACGGATCGGCGCCGGGCGGCACATTTATAGACGGAGGCACCCCGGGAAGCACAGGCGGAATAACGACTCCTTACATGGGCCTGTTGGACAAGAGCGGTGACACGGGGACGGCACCGAAAGCATACCTGAACTATTTAGTGTTCGACAGGAACTACATGGTGAAAGACCAGGGATTCGTGCGGATGACAACAGCAGGAAGGGAGTATGGTCAGGACGCAACTCATGAACAACTGTCCAAATCGCTGACCATCAAGGAGCCAGGGTATGTATACCTATTCCTGAGCAACGATAATTCTGCTTTAGGTGGATCACAACTCGAAGTGTATTTTGATGACTTTAAAGTTGATCACATTAAGTCCATCATTGTCCAAAGCCAGGATTACTATCCGTTTGGGCTGGCGTTCAACTCCTTCAGCAGGGAAAGTTCACTGAGAAACTTATATATGTTTAACAGTGCTTCAGAAATCGAAGATGACCTCGGGTTGGATTGGTATATGACCAATGCCAGGATGTATCACCAGGAATTGGGCAGGTTCTTCAGTGTCGATGCTATGGCAGATCTCTTTCCAGGCAACAGTCCGATGTTGTTCGCCTATAACAATCCCATGTTGTTCAACGATCCTCTGGGTCTTGCCGGTGAAGATGATGAGATATCGACGACGCTCCTTGATGAAGTTGTTATAAGAGGAGACCGGATAGATCAATCCGTGGAATTCGGGTACCTCCTGAATAGTCTCAATCCTATTGACCGCGCGTTGGGTGCCAAATACAGGGACGAAGGTTACGACGCAGCCAATCGTCTTTGGAACAACAACAGATCAATACACTGGGGGCAGCCGCCGCCAGAGACAGAATGGATAAAGAACTTTAAACGAGTTACCGGAACAATGCTAAACATTGGTGTTACAGGAACCCTGGTAGTGGCAGTTGCGGCTCCGATGCTTGTTCAAATGATGGGTGAAGGATCAATATCGATATCCGCACAAGGCATCCGGACGGCTTTACTCGGAACTGGTGAGGGGCTGATGCCAACGGCTGACGTCCTTTCAAAGACCTATTGGGCGAAGGTAGGCTTTAACGCCGCCGTCGAAACAAGCAATCAAATGCTAACCAGTGGAGGTGATTTGCAGCAACTCGATGTTTTCGACATTGGAGCCCAGGGCTTCCTTGGATTAAATTCCATGACAAGTTCGGCCACGGGTGCTATCTTTGATTATACGCCTTTTGCAAATTCAGGCAATCAGTTCAGCGTGAATATGAATTACAATACCTTGGTTGAGTTTGGTCTTGGGACGATGGCCGGACGTATAAGTGGCAATTCTAACATCGCAGCCTCTGGCTATCAACCCTTTATTCAGACAATGACTGACTATGGATCGAAACTCATGAGCGGACTAATAAAGAATGCGTCGAAAGAAGAGAACAAATAATGGCGAACCCAAGGACCAACTTGCAATTCTATGCTTCAATGGTTTTTTTTGCCGTGCTGATTCTGTCGGTAATAGGCTATAATTATTACAAGGATGTTGAGAAAAATTCCACCCGGGAACTCTACACAGTTTGCGTTATTACAGGAAGGTACTTCACTCCAAAACACGAGGGTGCAACGTTCGAATACACCGTCGACGGTAAAAAATTGGAGTCGCACTGTACCGGTCAGGAGTGTTTTGACGCCAAAGTCGGATCAAGATTTGTAATCAGGTACTGGGAAAGTCATCCCGAGTGGACATACATTTTGTTCGATAAACCCATTCCCGAAGGAATGGAGATCCCCCCGAACGGTTGGGAACAAATACCGGATATTCCGATGAAATGACTCTCGAAAGCTTGTTGCAGCTTTTCGAGATCAGCGATAAGCACAATCAAATTGACGTTGCTATTTCAAAGGCCATCCCTGTGCCATATGGATTTGTTAACAACAATCGAATTATATCCCGCATGGAGGATGCGCGATTGGAAAATAGATGAAGACTAGCCTCGCCTTCACCATCAATTATTAAAAACATTCTAATATCTCCCAAAACTCATCTTTCCTATCTTGACCGATGAGTTTCTCTTCTGAAAACGTACTTCTCCTCGGATCACTGCTGCTGTTTATCAGCATTATAGCTTCGAAAACCTCCTTCAAGCTAGGCATACCCACCCTCGTATTGTTTCTTATTGTTGGCATGCTTGCCGGTTCCGACGGGCCCGGCGGGATCTACTTCAACGATGCCGGCGCTGCACAATTCCTTGGTGTGGTCGCGCTCAATTTCATACTCTTCAGCGGAGGACTGGAGACAAAAATGGAGAGTGTCAGGCCGGTCCTGAAAGACGGCATTTCCCTGGCGACGATTGGTGTGCTGATCACCGCATTACTGGTGGGGGTATTTGTTTCATGGCTGATGGGCTACACTTTGATCGAAGGACTTTTACTGGGTGCAGTCGTGTCGTCGACCGATGCCGCGGCAGTGTTCTCGATCTTACGTTCGCGGAATGTCGGATTGAAGGGAAACATCCGTCCATTGCTCGAGTTCGAGAGCGGCAGTAACGACCCGATGGCATACTTCCTTACGGTAAGCCTCATCGGCCTGGTGCAAGCACCCGACTCTTCGATCCTTGCGCTGGTCCCCAAGTTCTTCATAGGCATGGTGATCGGCGGCGTGTGCGGGTTTATTTCCGGACGTGCGATGACATTCGTGGTGAACCGCATCAAGCTGGAAGTAGATGGACTATACCCGGTGCTCGTTCTGGCAATGGTGTTTTTCACGTTCTCGTTTACCGACCGCATTCACGGCAACGGATTTCTTGCCGTGTACGTGTCGGCAATCATACTTGGCAACAGCAACTTCATTCATAAGAAAAGTCTTATTCGTTTTTATGACGGACAGGCCTGGCTCATGCAGATCGTCATGTTCCTTTCGTTGGGCCTGCTGGTGTTTCCCAAACAGATGGCCAGTGTAGTTCCTGAAGGCATCATGATCACGGCGTTCCTCATCTTCGTTGCGCGACCTGTAGCCGTCTTCATTTCACTTGCACGCGCCAGAGATCTTAACTGGCGGAAGAAGCTATTCATATCCTGGGTGGGATTGCGCGGGGCAGCTCCGATCGTGTTCGCCACGTACCCCATGCTTGCCGGCGTTCACTATGCCGGCACGATCTTCAATCTTGTCTTTTTTACTTCAGCGATCTCGGTGCTCCTCCAGGGTACGACCCTTCCCATCATGGCCAAGTGGCTGCATGTCAGTGTGCCGGAAAAACTGAAGCGTAAATTCCCGCTGGACATAGAGCTGAAGGAAGACCTGAAATCCACGTTGGTGGAAGTCGACGTGTCCATGACGTCGCCGGCGATCGGGAAGGCAGTCGTCGACCTGAATCTGCCGAAAAATGCCCTGATCGTACTGATCCACCGCAACGGTAAATATCTGACAGCTACGGGAGAAACGGTCATCGAAGGAGCGGACCACCTGCTGGTCCTGACCGATAATAACGGTGCCGACTGGATCCAGCAGGCATTCATCTTATAGGCGTACCCGGAGAC
Organism: Cyclobacteriaceae bacterium; assembly: GCA_035318625.1. Classification (GTDB taxonomy): domain Bacteria; phylum Bacteroidota; class Bacteroidia; order Cytophagales; family Cyclobacteriaceae; genus ELB16-189. Next base: position 220,712 of record DATHEL010000002.1, on the reverse strand, counting down.
CCAACTGCCTCAAAATCAGCCCGTCGGCGCCAATTACGCCCGTTCAGGCCGAATTTTTATCTTTGCTCCCCTTATGACCGTGGATATCCTGATTACCCTGTTTTTGGTCTTCCTTAATGGCTTTTTCGTTGCGGCTGAATTTGCGATCGTAAAAGTAAGGGCTTCCCAGATAGCTGTTCAGAAAGGAGGGATGGCCAAAAGGTCCGCCCAGCTTATTATAGACAACCTGGACGGCTTCCTGGCCGCTACCCAGCTGGGGATCACACTGGCCAGTCTTGGCCTGGGCTGGTTCGGCGAAGACGTCGCTACCCGCATCATCATGGGATTTTTTAATTCCCTCGGAGTGGAGTTCAGTGAGGCCTCCGCACATCGCATCGCGGTTCCTGTCGCCTTCACCATGATCACCATACTTCATATAGTGTTCGGCGAGCTCGCCCCGAAAACCATTGCTATCCGGTACCCGACATCCACCGCCATATCGCTGGCACCGTGGCTCAGGGCATTTTACTTTGTGTTCCGCCCTTTCATCTGGCTGCTGAACGGTTTTGCCGGATTGCTGCTGAAGATAATCGGGATCAAGCCGATCTCTGAGGCGGATATCCATTCGGAAGATGAATTGAAACTGATCATCGCGGAGAGCGAAGAAGGTGGCGCAATCGAACCGGCAGAACGCGAGCTGATACAAAACGTGTTCGACTTCGACGACCGCCTGGTGCGCCAGGTGATGATACCCCGTATCAAGATCAGCGCGATAAGGGCGACCGACTCGGTGCGTGATGCTCTCAATATCGTTCTGCAGGAAGGATTTTCACGTTATCCGTTGTATGAACAATCACTGGAAGAGATCGTCGGTATTGTTACCGTAAAAGATATCATCTCGAGCTTTATGAACACGCCGGAAAAAATCGTTCGCGAGATCATGCGGCCCGTTTATTTCATTCCAGAGACTAAAAGTGTCGACAGCCTGTTGCGGGAGTTCCAGCTGAAGAAGACGCAGATGGCCATCGTCATCAGCGAGTTTGGTGGAACGATCGGTCTCGTTACCCTCGAAGACATTCTTGAAGAGCTGGTAGGGGAGATCCAGGACGAGCACGACCAGGAGTCACAGATCGTGACGTCGGTCGGCAACTATATCTACCAGGTCCACGCCCGTTCGCCGCTTCACGATATCAACAAATACCTCGACATTCCGATCCCTGAATCGGAAGAGTATGAAACGCTCGCCGGCATGATCACCACCGAGCGCCCGTCTGTACAACAGGGAGATGAGTTTGCACTTTCAGGTTATAAGATGAAAGTGTTGAAGATGTTTAAGACGTTGCCGGAGCTTGTCGAGATGAGATTGGATCCTTCGAAGACCTACTAAGCGGCCCTACGAAGAGCGTCGTCCCGGCCTCGGCTATGAAATTCCGACTTGCTACGAAGGCCGGGACCCCCTGAAAGGTCACGCGCACGTCACGCGCACCTTGATTTCCCGGGGTCGCGCTGCGCTTTGAGAAAACTTAATATTCCATAGTCGAGGGCGCGACGATATTTCATAGGAAAGACCTTAGAACCACTTTTTGTGCTTGAAAAACAGCACCATGCCCCCTGCGATGCCGACCATCATTACCCACACCTCCAGGTACCCGAACTTCCATCGTAGCTCGGGCATGAAGTCGAAGTTCATACCATATACACCCACAATAAATGTGAGAGGCATGAATATAGTAGAGATCACCGCCAGCACTTTCATCACCTCGTTCATCCTTGTGTTCATGTAGTTGATGTGGATATCCATCAAGCTGCTGGTAAGATCCTTGTAAGTATCCATGGAATCGATGAGGTGTACGACGTGGTCGTAAACGTCGGAGAAGTAACGTGTATTGGAAGGGTCAATAAGCCCATATTCCTCTTTGATCAGTTTACTCATGGCATCGCGAAGCGGGTAGAGCGCCTTGCGAAGGTAGATCAGCTCTTTTTTGATCTTCTGGATCTTTTGGAACTCGAAATTGTCGGACCCGCCGTCGATCGCTTCTTCGATCTGTTCGACCTGGTAGCCGATAGCATCGAGCACGTTGTAATAATTGTCAACGATAATGTCGACCAGGCGATACATCAGATAATCGGGACCACGTTTGCGCATTCGTCCCTGGTCGAGACGGATACGGTCGCGGAGGGTCCCGAAGAGGTCGCCTTCTTTTTCCTGGAATGAAAGCAGGAAGTCCTTTCCCAGCACGAAGCTGATCTGTTCATAGTCGATGACGCCGTTCCGGATCTGGTAAAGCATCTTCAGAGTGAAGAAGATATAGTCGTCGTACTCCTCAACTTTCGGCTGATGTTCGGAGCAGACGTCTTCCAGAAGGAGTGTATGCAAGTTGAAGTGTTCACCAAGCTTCGAAAGGATATTCCTGTCGGTCAGTCCGTCGACGTTGATCCAGTTGACTGTGTCTTTGCGCAGGCTGGTGAGTATTGTTTCGACGGGGAGCTTGGTCTCCATGCGATACTCTTTCTCGTTGTACTGTATGAATTCGAGAATGACGGAATTGGTCGGCTGCAGCACATTGGGTGCCGGCGGCTCGATGGTTCCCTCTTCGCTGATTTTTCTGTGTCGCGTCATCGTTTAATCAACGGCCGGAGCCTGATCCCTGTGAAGTACAGTTCGGTGAGGATAGGGTATCTCGACATTTTCTTCATCAAATCTTTCCTTGACCTGTTTTATCAGATCACATTTCAGGTCGAATCCTTCCGACGGATTGCGCGCCCATGCGTAAGCCCTGATCTTCACAGAAAAGTCGGTGATCTCGATCACCCTCATAGCTACTTTTGGCTCCCCCTTTTCTTTCTCCTCCTCCGTCCGGTTATCGATGCAAAGCGTGTGCGCCGTCGTCGTTTCCTGCATGATCTTCATAGCCTGATCGATGCTGGATTCGAACGAAATGTTGAACTCAACAAACATACAAACTTTTTCATCGGTTATAGTCGAATTGACAATAGTCTCGTTGCTTATCACACTGTTTGGGATGACGATCCTTCGGTTCTCGAAGTCCTTGATGACCACGTGCCTCAGGGTGATGTCCTCGACGTCTCCGGAATATAATGTTCCTATCCTTACGCGGTCACCCACGCTGAACGGTTTAAATATGACCAGGAAAATTCCACTGATAATATTGGAGAACGCCTGCTGCGAAGCGAAGCCCACAATGGCCGCCAGGATGCCCGCCCCGGTGAGCAGGGTAGTGCCCATGGCATGAAGCGGAGGTATCGACCTGAAAATGATGATAATAGCAATGAGGAACGTGATGAAGTCGACGGCATTTTTGAAGAAATTGTAGCGCGTCGGGTCGACTTTCAGCTTGGCTGCACTCCTGCGGAAAAACCGGCCGATGAGGAAGCGGATCACCCGCCCCACGAGGAAGGCAATTGCCAGCACAATGAGGGCAAAGACAATCTGTTCCCAAAACTTATCCACCTCGCTCATAAACCCGAAAATAGCAAATTATTTACCCTATTATTGTGCTCGATGTCTCTGACCCTCGACGATATTAAAGCCCCTGTCGCCCGGGAAATGGAAGAGTTTGAACAGAAGTTCCGGGCATCCATGAAGACAAAGGTGTTGCTCCTGGATAAGATCATGAGCTACATCGTGAAGCGCAAAGGCAAGCAGATGCGGCCCCTCTTCGTGTTCCTCAGCGCCGGCTCCTGCGGGGGCATTACCGAATCGACCTACCGCGCCGCGTCCCTCATCGAGCTGCTCCATACCGCCTCCCTTGTTCACGACGATGTAGTGGACGAAGCAAACTATCGCCGTGGTTTCTTTTCCGTGAATGCACTCTGGAAGAATAAAATAGCCGTGCTCGTAGGTGACTTTCTCCTTACTCGCGGCCTGGCTCTAAGCCTCGACCACAAGGAGTACGACGTGCTCTACCTGGCCAACGAAGCTGTTAAAGAGATGAGCGAAGGAGAGCTTCTTCAAATGGAGAAAGCCCGCCGGCTCGACGTCGACGAGGAAGTCTATTATGAGATCATCCGGCAGAAGACCGCCTCCCTGCTGGCTTCATGTTGTGCGGTCGGCGCCAGCTCTGCCGGTGCGCCCGCTGATATGGTTGCGAAAATGAAAAAACTCGGAGAATGTGTCGGCATGGCCTTCCAGATCAAAGACGACCTTTTCGACTACGGCGAAGACGAAATCGGCAAGCCGCTCGGCATCGACATCAAGGAAAAGAAGATGACCCTGCCGCTGATCTACGCGCTGTCGAAATCTTCGTGGCTTGAAAAAAGAAGGATCACCAATATTGTCAGGAACGAAGGTGAGAAACCGGGCAAGGTGAAGGAGGTGATCGACTACGTGAAAGCAAAAGGCGGGATCGAATACGCCCAGCAGGCAATGCAGCGTTATTTCCAACAATCCATGCAGATGATCCAGGAACTGCCCGAATCGCCCTATCGCACATCGCTGGGCCAGCTGGTGCAGTTTACCATCGAAAGAAAAAGTTAGTATTCTGTGATAAAGAATTACCCCGTGTGATAAATTTGGCCCCGGTTCGTTGTCTAATCATTCAAGAACTATAAGCTTATGAAAGTAACTGTTGTCGGTGCCGGTAATGTAGGTGCCACTTGTGCCGATGTGCTCGCGTATCGCGAGATCGTCAGTGATATCGTCCTTGTAGATATTAAAGAGGGCCTTGCAGAAGGCAAATCGCTGGACATCTGGCAAAAGTCTCCGATCGACCTTTATGATACCAGGACCGTTGGATCGACCAACGACTATTCGAAGACAGCGAACTCCGATGTTATCGTAATTACATCCGGTCTTCCCCGCAAGCCGGGTATGAGCCGCGACGACTTGATCGGAACCAACGCCGGCATCGTGAAATCGGTGACGGAGAACGTCGTCAAGTACTCGCCTGACTCCATAATTATTGTAGTGTCGAATCCCCTCGACGTGATGACCTACCAGGCTCACCTGACGTCGAAGTTTCCCCGGACCCGTATCATGGGCATGGCCGGCATTCTCGACACTGCACGGTATCGCGCGTTCCTGGCAGAGGCCCTCGACGTGTCACCGAAAGACATCCAGGCGATGTTGCTGGGCGGCCACGGCGATACGATGGTACCGCTCCCTCGTTACACCACTGTTGCCGGTATCCCGGTGACCGAGCTCATCAGCCCCGAAAGGCTGAACGCCATCATCGAAAGGACGAAAGTCGGCGGCGGAGAGCTGGTGAAACTCATGGGAACCTCAGCATGGTATGCTCCCGGTTCTGCAGCGGCCCAGATGGTCGAATCGATCGTGAAAGATCAGAAGAGAATATTGCCTGTGTGCATGCAGCTCGACGGTGAGTATGGTATTCGCAACTGTTACCTCGGCGTGCCGGTCGTTCTTGGAAAAAATGGTGTCGAAAAAGTGATTGAGCTCGATCTGAATTCAGAAGAGAAGGCGTTGCTGGAGACGAGTAAGAAACATGTGAAAGAGGTGATGGATGTGTTGGATAAGCTGGGAAAATGATTTTAGGATTTACGATGTACGATTTACGATTTGGTCTAACGTTCGTTCGACAGCCTTAAATCGTAAATCGTACATCGTACATTCATCTTATTTCCTTCCTACGAAAATAATCTCCCGTGCCGCTAATCCATACCTGGTCACCACATCCTTCGGAAGCCCAAACACAAACCGGTCCTCAATAGCCTTTAGTCCTGCCCGTTCTATCCTCTTCGGGTAATCATGTCCGTACTTCCTTACATGGTCGTCTTGTCCGAAGATCTTTTCCCTCTCTCTTTTATCTGTAATTGAATGATCCTCGAAAGTGACGTCGGGTACTGGCGAGAAGAATGGTATCTGCATGATCGCCCAGCCTCCGGGTTTAAGAACACGCCGGATCTCGCTCATGGCCTTGATGTCGTCCTGGACATGTTCGAGCACATGATTACATAAAACTGCATCGAAGCGGTTGTCTTCGAAGGGCATCTGGTGAATGTCCATCTTTACTTTTGCGAGAGGCGACTCGATGTCGGCCGTGATGTACCCGTCGCCATGCTGTTTTTCGAAAGGCTTCATGAAGCAATGCTCGGGAGCGATGTGAAGCACGTTCAACCGTTGCTGAAAGAAGCTCGTTTTCTCGCCAAGGTAAAGCCAGATAAGCCGGTGACGCTCCAAAGACAGGCATGCAGGACACAATGCATTCGGCCGCGGATTGATACGACCATAAGGAAGAAAAGCGCTGTAATGACTTTTACAAACCGGGCACTCCACACGATTCCCCGCATAAAACCAGCCTACGACCTTAAGCCCCACACCACTAAACAGCTGGAGGAACTTTCGGGGGACGAACCGGATGAGGAGGGCGATAATTTTCTTCATGTGTCAATAAAACTATTTTTGCCGTATCGCCATCTATACTGTAGAACCGAAAATTAGCTTAAAAACCTACAATTTGAGCTGCCTGTGGCTGAAACTCTACTCGACATTGCTATGATGCATTCTGACGCCCTGATCGCCCGGGCCCGCGAGGGGGACAAGAATGCTCAGGGAAAGCTGGTACAACTGTGGTATAAAAGGATCTACAACTTCGGTTTTAAGTTCTTCTTCGATCACGACCTGGCCATGGAAGTTGCGCAAAAGACCTTCATAAGTATGCACAAGAACATTGGACATCTGAACGACCTTTCGCGCTTCCGCTCATGGATGTACACCATAGCCGTGAACTTTTGCAGGGAAGAGCTGAGAAAAAAGAAGAGTCACAGGGCCTTGTCGCTCAGTGACCTTCAGTCGACAGAAAGAGAAGAGAGCTACCGATGGGAGGAAAGCGGATCTAGACATGAAAACCCCGAACGTCAGCTTCGCCAGAGTGAACTGTCGGACATACTGCAGAAATGCCTGATGGAGCTTAGTGAAGAACAACGCGAGGTGGTGATCATGAAAGAGTACGAAGGACTGAAGTTCAGGGAGATTGCGGAAGCTCTCAGTATTTCGGAGAACACGGTGAAGTCGCGTATGTATTATGGATTGGATGGATTGAAAAAGATCCTGGAACGGAACAGTATTACTAAAGAAACAATTGGTTATGAGCTATAAGCCTGATGAAAGCATCCTGATCTCCTGGTTATACGGAGAGCTCGATGAAGCAGAGAAAGCGAAAGTGGAGAAGTACTTTCAGGAGAACCCGGATGAGCTGAAAAAAATGAAACGGTTCGGTGATGTCAGGAACATCATGGGCAATATCGGTGACAAGGAAGTGATCGCTCCACCGCTGTTCATGGATGATGACAAGAAAGTGGTGTCTTTCTGGAAAACGAATTCTTTCCGGACGATAACAGCAATTGCGGCGTCATTCCTGCTCATACTCGTGGCAGCGCGGCTACTCAATACCCAGGTGAGCTATTCGAACGGCGAGCTGCGGATATCCTTCGGTAAGCCCGCGACTATTCCCGTGCACGATGCGACCACTCCGGGTCTCACGGCGATGCAAGTTCAACAGATGATCGATGAGTCTGAACGCAAAAGCCAGGAAACGCTCGAAACACGTCTGGCCGAAAATGCGACCGAGCTCGATGCAGCTGTGCGTCACAGCCTTGCAAGCAACACCGCACAGATCAACGAGCTGGTCAAGCAGGCTTCGACCGCATCGCAGACCGACATCCGGACTTTCGTAGCCACCCTTCAGCGCGACAATCTCGCGCAGATGCGTGACTTCCTTCAGCTCTCGGCTTCCGACCAGCGCAAGTACACCGACAATATCATCATCGAGTTCTCCAAATTCCTGACCGAGCAAAGAACACAGGATATCAACATGTTCCAGACACGCTTCAGCAGGATCGAACAGAACACCGACGAGCTTAAAAATGAAACTGAACAAATATTGGCAAGCATAATTTCAAATACACCCCAGGTACAGCAAAGCAGTTACTGACAAAGAAAGAAATCAAGACATTTTAAAGACTAACAGAACATGAAAAACATAGGAAAGATCATAGTGGCGTTGACGGTTATCGTGATTACCGCCCCCTGGGCTATCGCACAGAAAGTCGATACAGAACGCATGGACCGCGATATCGAGATAGCAGAGAACGCCCTTGCAACAATCATCAAACAACAATTCGAGAAGAAAGGAATGTGGGTGGAGGTGAAGGCCAACTATACACCCGGCTTCGGAGTCACCATGCGCCTCCCCAACGACAACTCCAACTGGATATATGAGTATAATACCACGAAAGCTCGTGCAGTAGTGGGGGCAGGCTCCGGCACATACGTCATCGTCGATAATGATGATGATGACGATAGCAAGGACAAAAACAAAGAGAAAGATAGCGACAAGGCCAGAGTAGAAAGGGAGAAACGCCGGAACGATGCACGGGACAGCGCACGCACCGTGTTTTACGCCAGGATGATCAAGGCATCGAAGGACTTTATCGCCGACTATGGCGACCTGCTCAGCCAGCTTCAGCCCGACGAGAAGATACTCATCACCAATCGCGGCGACGGAAGCAGGTGGCAATATGAATACAACAACAAATCACAAAAGCGCATGCTGGTGACGGTCGAAGGCACGAAAAGCGACATCTCACAGCTCCGCCAGGGAAAGATCTCCCGCGAACAGATGATGTCGAAGATCAAAGTGGTCAATACAGAGTCTTTGAATGAAGTGGAGACGGATCTCGAATTGCTTTCGAGTATCATGAGCCGGCTGTACCGTTCCGACTTGTCGAAGACCTTCTACACCGACGAGACCATTTACTATGAACGCCTGAAGGATTTCGGTGTGATCTACTACATGTCGGCTTACTCCGGCGTCGAACAAGATCGTAGCCCACGCGAGACCAGCACCGGCAAGATCTGGAGAATGCCCACCCAGCGACTCGAAGGCCTTACCCAGGAACAACGCGACAAAAAGGTGGTCGAGCTCTATCCCCAGTTCGAGAAAGACCTGAAGGAAAATATCGTGGAGTATGCCCAGACAGTAAAAAGCCTGAAGAACGACGAAATGCTGGTGTTCAACGTGCAGCTAACTAAATGTGTGGGGTGCAATATTCCCGCGACCCTGGAGTTATCTGTCAGGAATGATAATGTCCGCAAACTGGCGGCGGGCCAGATGTCGAAAGCCGATGTTGTGAGCAGTATCAATGTGAAGAAGGGGGCAAATCAATAATACACCAATGTACAGGGTACAGAGTACAGGCTCTTAACGTTTGCGCACTGAAAAATTGTACTCTGAAACGCTGAACTCTGTACCCTGTACCCTGAACCCTGTACCCTGTACTCTATACCCTGAACATCAGCTATTTCCGTCCGTTCGTCAGGTTTTTAGCATTTCCTTAACAGTTCTTTCGTAACTAAATCACTAATTAGTGGTATTTACCGGGTGCAACCTTTTGACCGATCTTTAATCCTTTACAGAAATTTAAGCCATGACGAAAAAACTACTGATAGGAGCTGGAATGTTGGCGGTGCTGTTGGTGGGGTATTACCTGGTCAAAGGAAAGGACGGTGCAGAGTCAAATGACGTTCTCGCGAAAGTAAAAAAGGGCGAGTTCCGCATCGAGATAGAGACCACCGGAGAGCTGGAAGCCAAAAACTCGGTCAAGATCAGCGGCCCGGGCGGATTGAGGAACTTTCAGATCTGGCAGGTAACGATCCAGAACATCGTCGATGAAGGAACCGTAGTGAAGAAGGGCGACTGGGTTGCGACGCTCGACCGGTCGGAGTTCCAAAATAAGTTCTCTCAAAAGCAGATAGACTTCGAAAAGGCCAACTCTAAATTCATACAAACACAGCTCGACACAACACTTCTCATGCGCCAGTCGCGCGACGAGCTGATCAACCTTAAATACGACGTGGAAGAAAAGGGTATCGTGCTCGAGCAATCCAAATTCGAGCCGCCGGCAACCATCAAGCAGGCGGAGATCAATCTTGAAAAAGCAAGAAGGACTCACACACAAGCCATAGAGAACTATAAGATCAAGCGGAACCAGAACAGCGAAAAGATGAAAGAGGTCGAAGCCGAGCTCCGCAAGGTAAGAGGCGAGTTCGACGGCATGACCAAAGTCCTGGAATCTTTCAACGTGCTTGCTCCCGAAGACGGCATGGTGATCTATGAAAAAGGGTGGGACGGTAAGCCGATCAAAGCCGGTTCGCAAATACACATGTGGGAGCCGACCGTCGCCACGCTTCCCGATCTCACGAAAATGGTATCGAAGACCTTCGTCAACGAGGTCGACGTAAGAAAAGTGAAACAAGGACAGGAAGTGAACGTAGGCCTGGACGCATACCCGGAAAAGAAACTGAGGGGTAATGTGATCCGCGTGGCAAACGTAGGAGAACAACGACCCAACTCGGATGCAAAGGTGTTCGAGGTTTCCGTAGAGCTGGAAGGAACCGATCCAACATTGAGGCCGGCGATGACGACCAGCAACCGGATCGTGGCGAAGGTGGTGGTGGATGCATTGTTCCTTCCTCTCGAATGCCTTCACAACGAAGCCGATACTATCACATTCGTATATAAAAAGACAGGTCTCAACGTCACCAAGCAGGAGATCGTTGTGGGCGAAACGAATGCCAACGAGGCGGTGATCCTGGGTGGACTGGCCGAGAATGATCTCGTATTCCTGTCGGTGCCTTCGGGCGTGGAGCGTGAAGACGTAAAACTGCTGCCGGAGCTCAACGGCAAGCGTCAGAAGAAAGAGGAGAAGAAGAAAGAGGAGGTTGCTCCTGCGGGACCGATCTCGAAAGCCGGCGATACAAAATAACCGGCATGTTCTCACAGAGATTACTAGCCAATCTGTACATCGCCATCGCGGCGGTGATCACAAACAAAATACGGTCGTTGCTGACGGCCCTCGGTATCATTTTCGGGGTGGCTGCCGTAATTGCCATGCTTGCGATCGGTAACGGAGCACAGCAGGAGATCCTCGACCAGATCAAGCTGGTCGGCGTGAACAACATTGTCGTCAAGCCCATAGTCGAACAGAAAGAGGAAAAGATAGAGGAACAGACCGGCAAGAAAGACAAGAAGAAATTCTCACCGGGATTGACGATGCGGGATGTCCAGAGTATAATTACGACCATACCCGGCCTGACCAAGATCAGTCCCGAAATATCACTCGATACCTACGTGATCCGCAACGGCTTCCGCCGCAGTGCCAAACTTGTAGGTGTCAATCCGTCGTACTTCGCGATATACAACTTCAATCTCACGGAGGGTCAGCATTTCAGTGATGAGCAACGCAGGATAGGTGCACCCGTGTGTATTGTGGGATACGGGATCAAAACGAAATTCTTTCCTGTCGACGAACCGATCGGTAAAAGCATTAAGGTAGGGCAGCACTGGCTTACGATCATCGGCGTGCTGGAAGAACGGACTGTCTCTCAAACCAGCATCAGCAAGCTGGGTATACGGGATTTCAACATGGACGTGTACACACCGCTGGAGACAATGCTCATTCGTTATCGCGACCGCGACAAGATCACCACAGAAGCGCTCAGGCTTGCAGCTCAGCGGAGTCGCGGAAACATACAGGAGACTCAGACCCAGACTCCCGAACAAGAGCAGGAAAAAAAGAACTATCACCAGCTCGACCGTCTCGTGATCCAGGTCGACCAGACGAGTATGCTTCAACCCATTGCCGAAATATTGCAGCGAATGCTTCAACGTAAGCACTATGAGGTGATCGACTATGAGATCGAGATACCCGAGCTGCTCCTGAAACAACAACAACGCACCAACGACATCTTTAACTATGTGTTGGGCGCCATAGCGGGAATTTCATTGCTGGTAGGAGGGATCGGGATCATGAACATCATGCTGGCTTCGGTTCTGGAACGCATCAAGGAGATCGGTCTCCGCCTTTCGATCGGAGCGCAGAAAAGCGACATCATCCAGCAGTTCCTCTTCGAAGCCGTAATGATCAGCGTTACCGGCGGACTGATCGGCGTAATACTCGGTGTGAGCATGGCCTACGTTGTTTCCACGATAGCCGGCATACAGACTATCGTAAGTTTTTCATCTATTGTTTTATCATTTGGTGTAGCGGCATCGGTGGGGCTGATCTTTGGGATTGCTCCGGCGAGGAAGGCTGCGAACCAGGATCCTATCGCTTCGCTTCGCTATGAATAGTTTTTCGATGTTTGTTGTTCGTTGTTCGACCGTTACGATGTTCGTCAGGACCACAATTGGTTATTGGTTATTGGTCATGGGATGTTGGTTATTTGCATTTCAAACCAACGCTCAGAACGTCTTCACGCTCGAAGAAGTCATTCAACGCGCTCAATCGCAATCTCCGGCATTTAAACAAACCGAAACCCGCCGCGAGAACCGGTACTGGCAGTATCAGTATTACCGCACCAACTATATTCCACAGATACGGATGAATAGCAACAACGCGGGCGCGTTGTACAACAATAGCTTTGCTCGTACCAGCCAGGATGACGGAACCTACCGGTACATTTTGGTGAACCAGTTCAATCCGGGTGTAAACTTTTCGCTGCAGCAGCCGATCGAGTGGACCGGAGGAACGATTTCCGTCAACTCGAGCTATAACTATTTCAGGAATGTTACCGACAATATTTCTCAATGGAACGGCAGTCCGTTCTATGTGCAACTGTTCCAGCCGATCTTTGCATTCAACCAGCTGAAGTGGTCGCGTATGGTTGAGCCGATCCGCTTCGAGGAGTCCAAGCGCGAATATTCGGAGTCGATGGAGGCTATCGCCAGGGACGGCGTGACCGGTTTCTTTAATGTGCTCCAGGCACAGGTCAATCTCCAGATTGCGCAATTCAACCTTGCCAACAACGATACCATCTACAAGATCGAACAGGGACGCTATAACATCGGTACCACATCGGAAGATAAATTACTTCAGGTGGAGCTGCAGCTGCTCAGATCGCGACAGGATGTGGCCCGGGCGAACCTCGACCTTCAGAACGCGAGCCTGGATCTACGAACCTACATCGGCGTTCGCAACGGTGAGGCTTTCACACTCGTGATGCCCGAGGTCATCCCGACATTCGACGTTTCAGAAGACGAAGCGCTGGTGTACGCGAAACAAACCCGCGCAGCCTACATCGGCTTCGAGCGACGAAAGATCGAGGCAGACCAGGAGGTAGCGAGAGCCAAAGGGCAACGCTACAACGTCGGCGTTTCAGCAGCGTACGGTACGAACAACACCGCCCAGAGCTTCAGTGAGGTGTATCAAAACACCGCCAAGCAACGGATCGCCAACATCACTTTTGATGTTCCCCTGGTAGACTGGGGACGGAGACGGGCGCTGATGAAAACCGCCTATGCCAACAAACAGCTTACGGATTATGTGATCGCCCAGGACGAAGTGGTTTTCGACCAGGAAATTCTTACGCAGGTCAGGCAGTTCGAAATGCTGAGGCTGTCGATCGAGATCACGAAAAAATCGGATGAAGTTGCCCAGAAGCGCTACATGGTCGCACAGAACCGTTACCTCATCGGGAAGATAGACATCACCAACCTGAACATCGCCCTCACCGAAAAAGATACGGCGAAACGAAGCTACACCGACGCGCTGAAGTCGTTCTGGACGGCGTACTATGAGTTGCGGCGCCTGACATTGTACGATTTCGCACAGAAACGTTTGCTATACACCAGCAACTGACATCATTTTACATTTCGTTCATCCGCCTGTCCGGGAAATTTGGTAACTCGTGACATGCATCAGCTCAAATTTGCGATAAGGATTTTTCTGAAGGACAAATTCTTTTCCACCCTCAATATTCTCGGTCTCGCCCTAGGCATCGCAGTCAGTGTTATCCTGTTGCTTATTCTTCAGAACGACCTCACGTACGACAAGTATCATGTGAAGCACAAGCAGATCTATCGTCTCGGAGGGCACCTTTGGGCGACGGGTATCGACGCAACTCAGGCCAGGTCGGCCCGGGAGCTAGGGAATATCCTTACTGAGGAATTCCCCGAGGTGCTGGACTTTGTGAGGGCAAACGATTGGGGCCGCACCCTGATCCGGTACAAGGACCTTAACGCCGACGAGAAAGGCTGGTATGAGGAAAACGTCGTTCGTACCGACTCGAATTATTTCCAGATGTTCACCCACAAGTTTATCGAAGGCGATCCGAAGACATGCCTGGTAGATGTGAACACCGTGGTGCTGACGGAGAGAGTTGCAAAAAAATATTTCGGCGATGACACCGCCCTTGATAAACAAATCCTGATCGGCGCAGACCTTTATAAGGTGACAGCAGTGGTCGAAGATGTTCCCGAGAACACTCACCTGAAGTTCGACTTGCTGTTGTCGCAGCTGGCCGACTCACGGGAATGGGTAACGGAGAAAAATGGTCAGCTGAAGTCCGAAGCGTTCTGGAACCCCGATGTATTCACGTACCTGCTGTTTCCACCGGACTATGACGTCCAACAGTTCTACAAGAAATTTCCGACCGCCATATACGATAAGTATTTCAAGTCTTTTGGCGACCAGGTCGGCGGACATTACGACCCGGTTCTCGAGAACCTGGCTGACATTCATTTTAATTCCACGATGGGCTCCGATCGCCCACATGGAAATCTCGCGTACCTCTATGCATTTACGGGCATAGGAATTTTTATCATACTTCTGGCCTGTATCAACTACATGAACCTGTCGACCGCCAAGTCGGTTAACCGGGCGGCGGAGATTGCGATGAAGAAAACACTTGGTTCTTCGAAGCGTGCGTTGATCCTTTCTTTCCTTGGCGAATCCATCCTGTTGTCGTTGATCGCGATGGTGCTCGCAATAGGCATCGTCTTTTTCGTGGTCAATGCAACGTCGTTCAATTCACTGATCAGTAAGAATCTGAGCATAGACTTCATTGCCAATAAGACTCTTTTGCTGGGAACCCTCGGGCTGACACTCTTCATCGGGGTGCTGTCGGGTATCTATCCGGCATTGTACCTTCCTTCGATACCTACTCTTAGTGCGTTGAAGGGCGCATTCAAGAACAGAAAGTCCAGCATGTACCTGCGCAAGTCGTTGACGACCGTTCAGTTTGCAATTTCGATTTTCGTTGTCGTTTGCACACTGTTCATGCAGGACCAGATCGACTACGTGCGCAGTAAAGATCTTGGCTTCGACAAGGAAAATATCGTGCTGCTGGAGATCCAGGATACATCGATTCAGAATCATGTCAACGCAATTCGTGCCGACTTCGCTCAAAATCCCAAAGTCGTCGGATCGACCGTATCGTACAATGTCCTCGGAATGAACACCAACGGAGGTCCGGTGATGATGGCCGAGGGCGAGCAGGGGATGACACAACAACGGTTCGTTATGATGCACGTCGGGGACGATTACCTGAAGACCATGAATCTTGAGCTGGTCGACGGCCGCGATTTTCAGCCAGGTGATGGCGACGCAGGCCGCAACTTCATCATTAATGAGGCTGCCGCAAAGGTTATGGGATGGAACGACAAAGCGGTCGGCAAGAAGTTGAGGTTTTTTCACGATACCGACGAGACCAAGAAGGTTATCGGCGTGGTGAAGAACTTCAATTTCAATTCACTCCACAACTCCATCGAGCCGTTGGTGATCAATCGTGCAGACGAGCAGGGTGGAGGCTTCCTTCACCTGAAGGTGGCCGGTGGCGATCTGCCCCGAACCCTGGAATCCATTAAAGATACCTGGACGAAATACGACACGTCGCACCCTTACGAATATTTCTTCCTCGATGACCGCTTCAACGAACAGTACAAGGAAGACGAAGTTCAGTACAGCCTGATATCGAACCTGTCGTACATCTGTATTTTCATTTCATTACTCGGATTGCTGGGACTCTCGGCGTTCACGGCAACGCAAAGAACGAAGGAGATCGGCATTCGCAAGGTCCACGGCGCTTCCCTTCCGGGGATCATCTACCTGTTGTACAAAGATGTAATGTATCTGGTGGTGATCGCGGCTGTGATCGTTGTGCCTGTGGGCTACTACGTGATAAACGGGTGGCTGGGAAACTTTGCCTACCAGAAGCCGCTCAACTTCATGTTGTTCGGATTGGTGGCAGTGCTGGCATTGATCCTTGCCTTCATCACCGTGGCGTTCCATTCAATGAAAACTGCCCGGACAAACCCGGTGGAGTCGCTGAAGTACGAGTAATCGTCACCTCGTCATCTCGTCACCTCTTTCAAATCCCCGTGTAATTGAAAGGAGTAATGGACTTCAGCCGGTCCTTCACTTCTTTCGTGATGTCGAGCGATTCGATGAAGGCGGCGATACTCTGCTGGGTGATCTTTTCGTTTTTGCGGGTCAGCTCCTTCAGTGCCTCGTAAGGATTGGGATACCCTTCTTTTCTAAGGATGGTCTGTATCGCTTCCGCAACAACCGCCCAATTATCGGAAAGATCGGCGTCTATGGCCGCTTTATTCAGCTCCAGCTTGGCCATGCCTTTCAGAAGCGATTGAATGGCGACCAAAGTATGACCGAAGGGAACACCAACGTTGCGCAGAACAGTAGAGTCCGTGAGGTCCCTCTGCAGTCTTGAGATCGGAAGTTTTGCCGAGAGATGTTCGAAGATGGCATTGGCAAATCCCAGATTGCCTTCCGCATTCTCGAAGTCTATCGGGTTTACCTTGTGCGGCATCGCCGACGAGCCTACTTCCCCTTCTTTGATCTTTTGTTTGAAATAACCCATTGCCACGTACTGCCATACGTCGCGCGAGAAATCTATCATGATCGTATTGATCCGCTTCATCGCGTCGCATTGCGCGGCGAAGTTGTCGTAGTGTTCGATCTGTGTCGTGGGATAGCTGAGCTCAAGACCCATCGAATCGACAAAATTATCGGCAAACTCGATCCAATTGATCTTGGGATACGCTACGTTGTGTGCGTTGAAGTTGCCCGTTGCCCCGCCAAACTTTGCGCTGAATACGATATTGATGAGGCTTTGGTATTGCACCGACAGCCGCACCATGAACACCTTGATTTCTTTACCGAGACGTGTGGGCGATGCCGGCTGTCCGTGAGTGCGCGCTAGCATCGGCACATCCTGCCACCGGTCGGCAAGCTCTGCCAGTGCATTCATCAGCCGTTCCAGCGACGGACGCATGTGAGCTGTCATGAACTCTTTCAGCGCCAGCGGTATCGCAGTGTTGTTGATATCTTGCGAGGTCAGCCCGAAGTGGATAAACTCCTTGAACTTGTCGAGGTTCCGGCTTTCGAAGTGTTTCTTGATAAAGTATTCAATAGCCTTTACATCGTGGTTGGTAACTTTCTCGATGTCTTTGATGGCAGCTGCGTCTGCTTCATTGAAGTTTTTGTACAGGTTCCGTATGCCGTCTTTTTCGGCTGCCGGGAAATCCGCCAACTCGGGGAGAATGTCCGTCAGGCGCAGAAAGTATTCCGCCTCCACCCGGACCCGGTAGTGTATGAGCCCGTACTCCGAAAAGTAGGGCGACAGCTCGTTGGTGTCCTTGAAATACCTGCCGTCGATGGGAGAAATGGCCGTCAACGGACTGAGGTTAACAATGACAGGGTTACGCTTCAATGGCAACTTTTTAGTTGCCCCAAAAATAGACGTTTTCGGCCCGGAAAACCCTATTTTTGTCGACTTTATGCACCGCTACCTCCGGCCTGTAATTACCGTCCTGTTTGTTATTTCTTTCTGCTCGGCCTCACTGGCCCAGGCACCCATGAAGAATGAGCCGGGAAAGAAGCTCGGTATAAGAAAAGCCGCTGGTCCGATAGTTCTCGATGGAAAGCTCGACGAACCGGCTTGGCTGAATGCCAATGTAGCCAACGACTTCTTTCTTAACTATCCGGTTGATACGACTCATGCAGAGTTTCAGACCGAAGCGCGTGTCACATTCGACGACCACCAGTTTTACGTGTCGTTCGTTTGCTACGACGACCAAACTCCGAATGTAGTTCAATCGCTTCGCCGCGACTATGATTTCGATACCAATGATAACACCGGTGTGTTCATCGGTCCATACAACGATGCCATCAACGGGTTTTATTTTATCGTGACGCCTTTGGGTGTTCAGCTGGAAGGCACCATATCCTCCGGTGGCGCCGATGGCGATGGCAGCTATAACCCGACCTGGGACAACAAATGGTATTCGAAGGTCGTCCGTCACGCCGACCACTGGATCGCCGAGATCGCGATACCGTTCAAGAGCTTTCGTTACAAAAGCGACGTCGACGAATGGAATATCACTTTCATGCGTTATGATCTGAAGCGTAACCACACGTCGAGCTGGATCGCCACACCGATACAATTCATCCCGGCCTCGTTCGCTTACTCGGGGAAGCTGGTGTGGGAAGACAAACCACCGCATCACACGACCAACATCTCGTTGATACCTTTCGTCGCGGGGGGCGCCTCGCAGGATCGGGCCACTGATCCGGTTACAAAAGATAATGACCTGCAGTTCGGTATGGATGCCAAGATCGGCGTGACTCCGTCGCTCAACCTGGACTTGACCGTTAATCCCGATTTCTCACAAGTCGAAGTCGACAAGCAGGTGATCAACCTTACCCGTTTCGAGTTTCAGTTCCCGGAACGCCGTCAGTTCTTTTTGGAGAACAACGACTTGTTCGAACGGATGGGGTTTCCCGAAGCGCGTACGTTCTTTTCGAGAAGGATCGGCCTTGCGCGCGACACTTCAGGCAACCTCGTGCGTGTACCGATACTGTTCGGCGCACGCCTCAGCGGATCATTGGCGAAGGACTGGCGGATAAGTATGCTTAACATGCAGACCAAGGATCAGGTGGCCATCGGTCTGCCGGCCCAGAACTTTACTGTAGCCGCCATCCAGAGAAATTTCTGGGCACAGTCCAACATCCAGTTCTCGTTTGTGAATAAAGAATCGTTGGGAGTCGACGACGGGGATAGTGTCAGGTATTTCAACAAAGACCTGTGGGCGAAAAAAGCAATTGGGAGCGATACCATTAACGCCCTGAACCGATACAACCGCGTGTTCGCAGTCGACCTGGAGTCGAGGAGCAAAGACAACACCTGGTATAGCAGTCTATACTACAGTCACTCGTTCGACGCCTTCAATACTTCGAAGCGGCAGACAGGCGGAGGGTGGCTGACGTACACAAAACGAAACGTCAACTTATCGGCAGGAGGGAGCTTTATACAGAACAACTTCAACGCCGAGATGGGCTACGTGCCTACGAAAGGAGTCTACCCGGGAGTGGTGAACATGTACTTCATGGGGCAAGGCATCATGTATCCGAAGGGAAAGTCGTTGGTTACTCATGGTCCCGCGTTGAATGCACAGGTATCGACATTGCCAACCGGAACAATGACGGACCGGCAGGTGAATACTTCGTACCAGTTCAGCTTCCTCAACACCAGCGGCCTCAACATCACCCACAACTATATCTACCAGCGTCTCACCAAATCGTTCAACCCGATCAATCCGGAGGATCTCATCAATTATAAAGCCGGTGATGAATACGCGTGGAATAACTTTACGATCGCATACGGATCCGATCAACGCAAATTATTCAGGTACAACATTGAGACTACGGTCGGGGAGTTTTACAACGGCAGCAACGTGAATGTGAACGGTGAGCTCAACTATCGCTACCAACCTTTCGGAAGCATGTCGGTGCGTTTCGATTACAATGATCTGCGATTGCCCACGGGGTACGGAAGGGAGAAGCTTTTTATCGTCAGCCCCCGGATGGACCTTACGTTCACCGACAAGCTCTTCCTCACGACCTTCCTTCAGTACAACACTCTGGCCGACAACGTAAACCTGAATGCGCGTTTCCAGTGGAGGTATAAGCCCGCGTCGGATTTCTTCGTGGTCTATACTGAAAACTACCTCCCACAATCGTTCGCAAGCAAGAGCAGAGCTCTGGTCTTCAAACTGACCTACTGGTTCAACATCTGACCAGAAAACCCTGATTTATTGGCTTTCCCTTTGCTAAATTTGTGGCATGTTCGGACTGTTCAAAAAGGATAAAAAAGAGGAAAACCAGCATAGTGGACCGCGATATTACGATCTGACGATCAAGCAGATAGTTCAGGAAACCAAGGATGCAATCAGTATTGTTTTCGAGCAACCCGCCGAGAAGCTCAGATACAAGGCCGGTCAGTTCCTTACGTTGATCGTCAATATCGGGGGCAAGGAAGTCCGGAGGTCTTATTCCCTTTGTTCATCACCTTTCCTGGAGGAAAACCCCGCAGTAACGGTAAAGCGGGTGGACAACGGCCTGATGTCGAACTGGCTGGCCGATAATCTTAAACCCGGAAGCTCCATCAAGATCATGGAGCCCATGGGGCAGTTCACTACCGAATACGTGAAGACCAATAAACGTCACGTAGTGATGTTCGCGGGTGGATCGGGTATAACGCCGATGATGTCGATCATCAAGAGCTTGCTTGCCCAGGAACCCGACAGCATTGTATCGCTCATCTACTGCAACCGGAACATCGACAGCATCATTTTTAAAGACGTGCTCGAAAAACGCGCTACGGATTATGAAGGCCGCCTTCATGTGATCCACGTTCTCGATCAGGCGCCGATGAACTGGCAGGGATATTCGGGACTGCTGAACCATGACATGCTCGTGAAGCTCTTCGAACGAATTCCAAACTGGGGTATCGAAAAGACGACCTATCTCATGTGCGGCCCCGAGGGCATGATGAAGAATGTCGATACGCTGCTCGATGCGCACAAGATCCCCCGTGAAAAGGTTTTCAAGGAGAGCTTCGTGCAGGGAACGATCAAGGACAAAGACAAGGAGAAGAAGGCGGAAGTTGTTGGTGAAAACAAAGCGCGCGAAGTCACTATACGTTACGACGGCAACGAGTTCAAGTTCACGGTCGAGCCGAATCGTACTATACTTGAGACGGCCCTCGACCAGGGTATCGATCTGCCTTACTCATGTCAGAGCGGTTTGTGTACCGCCTGTCGTGGAAAGGCTCTTTCGGGCAAGGTAAAACTTGACGAAGAAGACGGACTGTCGCAAAGCGAGAGAGCCGAAGGCTATGTTCTCACCTGCGTCGGCCATCCCATGACGGATGATGTTGTGATCGAGATCGGGTGATTTGACGGCGCTTACGCTCCAATGCCCCCGCGGGGTCCCGGCGCTTTCATAGGTGAGTGTGTATTTCATAGCCCTGGCCGGGACGACACTTCGTAGGAGAGAGACACTATTTCGCCCTATTCTCCCTCTTCCTATTTCTCCCTGGCAAATTCCAATCCGTCAAAATTCACCCTGGCTATCTTTCCATCGGATCCAATCACGAAGCTCATATTCCCTTTCCCGTACCACTTCTTATCGTACCAGCCGCGGAAGGTATCGTAATGCCAGTGTGAGAAACGAGCCGTCACAAACTTGTTGGCTTCGGCGACCAGCTGCTCACCTTGCAGTGTGATCACCACAGTTCCGTAAAGCGGATCGGTGTACGTGCCTGCATAGTCACTGAGCGCAAGAGAAGGTTTGGTGCCGGCAACTCTCTTCGCTTCGAAATCTTTCTCCTGCTTCTCACCTCCGACTCTGATGTTGGTGTACAGTTTCAGGAAGTCAGCGCTCCAGTCGCGTGTCCCACCCAATGCAAACAGGTCGAAGGTTTTATAAACCAGTGCATGGCGCACTTCTGCGTGATCGTAGTTGCCGAACACATAAACACCGAGCTTTTCATCGGGCAATTGTGCATGAATTGCAGTGGCTCCGGCGAGGCTGCCGGTGTGGAAATTTACTTTCCTTCCTTTGTAGTCATGTTGAAACCAACCGAGACCGTACGTGGTCCAGTTGGGTTTGGTGAGCGTAGCGGTAGGATAAAACTCCCCGGGGGGCACAAGCACCTGCGGCTTGAACATCTCCGTCCACGTCTTCGCACTCAGCAGTCGTCCGCCGGAATATTTGCTGCTGTCGATCATCACGCGCATCCATTTCCCCATGTCGTCGACACAAGACCAGACGCTGCCGGCCGGGCCGATCTCGTCGGCCTTGGTGTGTTCTATCACGGTTATTTTACCCTCGATCCTGTAATGCGGCTTTGTCTGGTTGGGATCGTTTACGTCCGCGGTTAATGGGAACGTCCGGGTCATATCCAGCGGTTGAAAGATGCGTTCGCGGACAAAGACATTCCACGGCTTGCCGCTGATCTTTTGAATGATCTTTCCGGCAGCGAGATAAAATATGTTCTGGTAAATGAAGCTCGAGCGAATTGAATACGTCGGTTTCACGTCGCGCATCTTGCGAAGCACTTCGTCTCCGGAGATGTCCATGATACCCCATAGGAAGTCGGCGTTGCCCAGGCCGGTGTCGTGAACGAACAGGTCGCGTATTGTGATCTCCCTGGTGACAAACGGGTCATACAATTGAAACTCCGGCAAATGTTTAATAACCGGGTCGTTCCAGCTCACTTTACCTTCATCGACCAGTATGCCCATGCACGTAGCGGTCATCGCCTTGGTGGTGGATGCACAGGCGAAGAGTGTTTTTGAATCCACCGCGTTGGTGGTTCCGAGCTCGCGAACGCCGTAGCCTTTCGATAGCAGCACCTTGCCGTCCTTTACAACGACGACTGCCATTCCGGGCACATCCCATTCTTTCTGTGCCTTCTGAATATAGGCGTCTAGCTCCTGAACTTTTTTGTCGACAGGTTGTGGTTTCGTTTGTGCAAAAGCGACAGAAGAAAAAGACAAAAGCAGCAGTAACAAACGTCTCATAGGGGTAAGTTTATTTGTTATGATTATTATAAATTTTTATTAATGCGACGATAGCGATTACCGTCCAGATAATGTTGATCGCCATGGATGGATACGACTCGTCGTACCAGGTTCTGACGATCAGGAAGACCGCGCCGGTAAGGTTCAGGATCTGAAACACTACCGAATCGGATTTCAATTTTCCGCTGCTGTTCAGACCATAGGCAAGGATGACCTCGACTGCTCCGATCCAACCGATCGCTTCGATGAATAATTTCAACTGTCGGAATTATTTCAGGGCGACTCTCAATACCATGTTGTCGTTCGTCACAAACAGCCACTTCTCATCGGGACTGAGGGCGGTGTTGGCGCACGGCGCTTCGAGCCTGATCCTACCCAAGACCTTGCCCTCGGGGCTGAAGATATACACTCCACCGGGACCCGACGCAAACAGGTTGCCTTTCGAATCGACTTTAAATCCGTCGGGAAGGCCCGTTTCTCCGGGAGCATGGTTGGTGGCATCGTAAAACACCGAGCCTGAAACAACGGACGTGTCGCCGAGCTCGAACCGATACCAGCGGGATTTCGCGGGGTCGGAATTAGCGATGTATAAATATTTGTTGTCGGGCGAGAGGCCGATGCCGTTGGGACGCGTGATAGAATCGACGAGGAGCCTGACCTTGCCATCCGCGGATATCTTATAGACACCCTGGAAGGCGATCTGTTTTTCGGGATCGGATTCGTCTTTGGTACCGAGTCCATAGGGAGGATCGGTCATGTAAAAGCTTTTGTCTTTACCCTGCACGGCGTCGTTGGGACTATTGAACTTTTTACCGTGGTAGTTGTCGGCGATGGTGGTGTAGTTGGTAGCAGGTGAAGCGAGATCGGCGTTCATGAAAGAAAGTCGTCTGTCGCCATGCTGGCACAATACGAGTCGTCCCTGGTCGTCGATGAGCAATCCGTTGGACCCGGGTTCCTGGCTGCGGGTAGTGTCGCCGGTGAAACCGGAAGGGGAGAGGTATTGTTCGGCTCCTTTCTCTTCGGTCCACTTGTAAACGATGTTCTTCGGAACGTCGGAGAACAGCAGCATCTTCTGTGATTCGACCCACACCGGGCCTTCGCTCCAATCGTACCCTTCGGCGATCATTTCGGGTTTCGCGTCTACGCTTATGATCGCATCCAGTGCGGGATCGAGCCTTTCGATCGTTCCCACGGTTTTCATGTCTTTGGTTGTACTACATGCTACGGCGAGGAACGCGAGGGGAAGGAGTTTTTTCATTGAGGCGGAAGGATTTGAGGCGGAAGGATTTAGGAAGGGTGAAGGTAAGAAAAAGTAGTAAGTAGCCAGTACAAGTAGCCAGTACTGATTTCGAAGATTGACGTCTGTCCAAGCCGGTCCGGACTCCGGACTACTGACTACTTACTACTTACTACTGGCTACTTACTACTTACCCCTTTTTTCCCTAAATTCCGTTATGAAACGGTGCGGACTGGGTTTTCTCTTTCTCCTCTTATGCAACCTGACAGCTATTGCGCAGCAGGACCAGTTCAGATTCTCGCGACTCAATATCAACCACGGACTATCCCACAACTACATCAGCAGTTTTCTTAAAGACTCGCGCGGTTTTGTATGGGTTGGTACCAGCTCGGGCCTCAATCGCTTCGACGGCTATTCGGTCCGTGTATTCCGAAACGACCTTCGCGACACCGCCTCCATCAGCAACAACTTCATCAACTCGATGTTTGAAGACCCTGACGGGCGTATCTGGGTGTACAGTACTACGGGAACGAACGACATAAACATCTTCGACCCGAATACCGAAAGTTTCAGTCATCGCAGCCAGCCGTTTCTCAAAAAATATGGAATACCCGAAGGTGGCATTACGGACATTTTCAAAGATTCCGGCGGCCGGTTCTGGTTCGCCCACCAGACACACGGACTGTTCCGTTACTCACCGCGTTTTGGAACCAGCATGCCCGCGCGATATCTCCCGGAAGGCGAGACTATCACTCCTGCAACGAGCATATCACACGTGACCGAAGGCGCCCGCGGAAGCACCTGGGTAATCCTCAAGAACGGTGCGCTGGAGAAAATGAACTCGGAATCCCTGGAGATCGAACATGTCAACACATATCTCAGAGATCTGTACCGGAAGAGTGAGTCGGATTTTAAGCTGGTCGCCGATAACGACGGCGATCTATGGATATTCTGCTCGAACTCGAATTACGGCGTGATATTCTACGATGTCGATAAAGACCAGTTCCAACATATCAACGAAGACTCACGCGACATTAGGCTGAACAACAATATTGTCCGCGGCATCGCACAAGATAACGTCGGCTATATCTGGATTGCCACCGATCACGGCGGCCTGAATATTATCGATAAAGAAAAACAGACCATCCTGTATCAGCTCAATAATCCAAGCGATGAAAAAAGCCTGGCGCAAAACAGTATCAACTGTATGTACAAAGACCGGGATGGGATCATCTGGCTCGGCAGCTTCAAACAAGGTGTAAGTTATTATCATGAGAGCATCGTACGGTTCCCATTGTTTCGTCACGAACCGACCGACCTTTCCAGCCCGGGTTACAGTGATATCAATTGTTTTGTCGAAGACGGAAAGAAGAACATCTGGATGGGATCCAACGGTGGTGGTCTTCTTTACTGGGACCGGTCCCGCGGGATGTACAAAAACTACAAGCACAGCATCAGCGACCCGTCGAGCGTGAGCAGCGACGTAATCGTGAGCATGACCAAAGACAGCAAAGACAATCTTTGGATCGGTACCTATTACGGAGGTCTGAATAAATTCGACGGCAAGAAGTTCACCCATTATCGTCATGATCCATCGGACCCCCAGAGCCTGGGAGACGAAAGCGTGTGGGAAGTGCTCGAAGATTCGCGAGGCAATCTCTGGGCGGGCACTTTGCAGGGTGGACTCGATATGTTCGATCGTGAGGCGAATATCTTCCGGCATTATCGCAACGGCGATATGAATTCCATCCGCACAAATTATGTCACCGTGCTCGAAGAGGATTCGAAGGGCAACCTCTGGGTCGGTACGGGTTTCGGCATCGATGTTCTCGAAAGAGAAACAGGGCGGTTCGTCCACTACAACAACCAGCCCGGCAACGACCGCTCGCTTTCCAACAACAGCATTCTTTGGATACTCGAAGACAGCCGTAAGCTGATCTGGGTAGGGACGTTGGAAGGACTGAATATGTTCGACCCGGTCGGGAAAACTTTCACTGCGTTCCGTACCGAAGACGGCCTTCCGCACAACACCATCCTTACCATTCTCGAAGACAACCGCGGCAATCTCTGGATGAGCACACCCAATGGCCTGTCGAATCTCGATATCTCGATGGATGCAGGCAAGATGAAGTTCGGCTTTCGCAATTATGACGAGTCCGACGGATTGCAGGGTAAACAATTCAACGACAATGCCGCCCTTCGGACCAGCGACGGCCAGCTTATCTTCGGAGGAGTAAATGGGTTCAACATGTTTCGTCCTGAAGACATCCGGCAGAATACAGTAAAGCCACGTGTGATCCTTTCGGATTTCCAAATAACGAACAAGAGCGTCAGGCCGGGCGAACGGATCGATGGCAAACTGATCTTGCCGACGGCGATCAATACCACCGACTATATCGAGCTGGACCATATCCACAACGCCTTCTCGATCGGTTTTGCCGCGCTGTCTTATATTCATCCGGAAAAGAGTCAATACCGTTACATCCTCGAAGGTTCCGACAAAGAGTGGCTGACAACCTCCGGCATGTCGCGCAAAGCAACGTATACCAACCTCGACCCCGGTGACTACACGTTCAGGGTGATCGCGTCAAATAACGATGGTGTCTGGAGCGATGAGGCTGTCACACTACATATCACTATTCTCCCTCCATTCTGGAAGACGTCGACGGCCTTCGTGATGTACTTCTTCGGCGTGCTCGGAATCCTGCTGCTGACCCGCCGGCTGATCCAGCAACGCGAACGTATGAAGTTCGCCATAGAGCAGGAGAGAAGAGAGTCGCAACGGATGCATGAGCTCGACCTGATGAAGATCAGATTCTTTACAAACGTGAGTCACGAGTTCCGTACCCCGCTTACGTTGATCCTCACACCTCTCGAAAAGATGCTCAAGTCATCTTCCGACGACCAGAAGGGACAACTCGAGCTTATCCATCGCAATGCCCGCCGCCTTCTGAACCTGATCAACCAGCTTCTCGATTTCAGGAAGCTCGAAGTCCAGGAGATCAAGTTCAATCCTTCCGAAGGCGACGTGATCCGGTTCATCAAAGAAACAGCCCACAGCTTTACCGACCTGTCGGAAAAGAAGAACATCGGATTTTCTTTTAGTTCCCCGGTCGATTCCCTGGAAATGATCTTCGACCAGGATAAGCTCGAAAAAATACTGTTCAACCTCCTGTCGAACGCATTTAAGTTCACTCCGGAGAACGGGCAGGTATCGGTCGAGGTCGATGTGAAGAAGGACGGCGATGCCCGCTGGTTATGCATTCGCGTCAAGGACACCGGCATCGGCATACCGGCAGAAAATATTGAAAAGATATTCGACCGCTTCTTCCAGAACGACGTCCCCCGCAGCATGGTCAATCAGGGAACGGGCATCGGCCTGTCGATCGTTAAAGAGTTTGTCAAGTCGTTCGAGGGAAGCGTGAAGGTAGAGAGTGAGCCCAACAAGGGAAGCACATTTATCATTGAGCTCCCGGTGCGTGAGATACTTCATGTTACGAGCGAGGTCGTCCACGACGAAGGCCCCTTGCAGCACGTGCACGATCTTGCCGGTGCAGAACACCACGCGCTCCGCAGGCCGGTATTGATGCTGGTGGAAGACAACGAGGACTTCCGGTTCTATCTCAAAGACAACCTGAAGCTTCACTACGATGTGGTTGAGGCCAAGAATGGAAAAGAAGGCCTCATAAGGGCGCAACAACATCTTCCCGATCTCATCGTGTCGGATGTGATGATGCCTGAAATGAACGGGGTCGAGTTCTGCCGAGCCATCAAAGAGGACCAGAACCTTTGTCACATTCCCGTTATTTTATTGACTGCCCGGATGGCTGAGGAACAAAAAATGGAAGGCTTCCAGGCCGGGGCCGACGACTACGTTACAAAACCATTCAGCTTCGAAATACTACAGGCTCGTATACGGAATCTCATTCACCAGCGCGAATTGTTCCATAAGGATTTCCGCAGGCAAATACAGGTAAAAGCCAGCACTATCCGCATCACGTCGATGGACGAAAAGCTCATTCAGAACGCAATCAAAATAGTGGAAGTCAATATCACCGATCCCGACTTTTCGGTAGAGGATTTGAGCCACGAGCTTGGTATGAGCCGTGTCCACCTTTACAAAAAGCTCCTGGCGCTCACTGGCAAGTCACCCCTGGAGTTCATCCGGACCATTCGTTTGCAACAGGCCGCCCAGTTGTTGGAGAAAAGTCAGCTCAGCGTGTCGGAGATCGCGTACAAAGTTGGGTTCAACAACCCGAAATATTTCACAAAATACTTTAAGGAAGAATACAAGATCCTTCCCTCGATGTATGCGTCGAGAAATTCTTAGCAATCGGTTACATAACGGTAGGCTAAGGGTATTTTTTACATTTATTTACAAGCGGAAACAAATCTTACCTATTTAGTTACGTTTTAATAACCCTACTGCCGGCATCTGGCGTGTAGATTAGCACCTATAAATTTCTATTTGATCTTATGGAGAAATTGAGAAAGCGACGTCGATGGATGCTCGCAGTAGAGATTGCGATCTATTTTGCTCTTGCCGTTTCCATAGCCCTCCTGATCATCATTTGAGCTCCCGCAATTAGATATTGGTTATTGGGTATTGGCTATTGGCTATTGGCTATTGGCTATTTATTCTAGCACCAACTTCCTGAATTCCCGCATTGTCCCGTTCGAAATCTCAATAAAGTAAAGACCAACCGGCACCTGCAGGCTAACGGGCACCAGACCACTTACTTTTCTTTCCAGGATCACACGTCCCTGCAGATCGCGGATGTGTACATCAAATTCTCCCAGCGAAGATTCGAGGGTGAAGTTGCCCGAAGGGGCAGGGTTCGGGTATACCTGCAGGCCCGTCTCATGGTCTTCGACACCGGTGGTAAGACAAAATGCCCCGCCGGCGTTGGCTGCAACATATCCCTTCAGCCACTCGAGGGCCGGCCGCTGTGTTCCGTTCGATCTCAGCAGGTATGAGTCGGTCCTCCAGATCTCTCCTTGCTTATATCCCCATAAGGTCACTCCGTAAACGCCCTTATGACCCCAAAGCGCAGGAAACTGGCTCTCGTATTTAGCTTTCTGTTCCGCATCGCTGGCGAGATTGATATCGTACTCCGAAATGTGGATCGGAAGGCCGGTAGCGTATAATTTGTCGAGGTTGCTTGTGATCGTGGAATTGGGTGTTGTCTCCAGGAAATGTCCTTGTTCCCCGATGATATCGATGAGGCTGCGGTCTTTCAGGATCTTTATGATGTCGAGATAATTCAGCGTAGCGACATTGTTGCCTATGATATTGTAATCGTTAAGTATGAGCTTTGCTTTCGGGCAGTAGGCTTTCGCTTTCTCAAATGCCCAGACAACCCAATCCCAGCCCGTTGTTCCTTTTCCGCCCAGTGCATCGGAGTACACCGGAACAGCATGTAACGGTTCGTTGACTACGTCGATAAAATCAGTATCGGGATATCGTTCACAGAATAATTTGATCCATTCTTCAACCTGCTTCATTTGATCGGCAGGAGGAAGGGCGCTTATCCACGCGGGTTGTTGTTGTCCCCAGACCAGTGTGTGTTGTTTGAACGGAACCCCGTTGTCTTTCGCGTACTTATACGCGTTGTCGAGCTGATCCCAGACCATGACATCCTTCGAAGCTTCGACAGATCCCCATTTGCCGGCGTTCTCAGGTGATACCTGGTTCCAGAGTGTGTTGAAATCAGTGGGTGTATAGGCGCCGATGACGTTCCCGAGGAATTTGCACTTATCCTTCGCGATCTGACCCTTACAGGTTAACGCCGCCAACACCAAAAAAACCAATACGAAACGCATTTTTCCTGTCTGTCTATCCGATTAAAGAACCCGCTTTTGAAGCAGAATCAAAATTCCTGTTAACAAAACTGATCCAATTCTGAAACATTTGATACCCCCTGTTAACGTCCCATCCATCATTTCAAAACAATCGGCTACCCTTCCCTGGGGGCATGTCCGCCTAATTTTAGCAATCGATTTCGATAGAGGATTTAAGAAATCCATTTCGGCCCTTAAACCAAAACAGCTATGATGAAAAATTACAAAAGACTGATTTACGCTTTTGTGGTTTGCTTCCTTGCCGGATCAGGCTCCTTGTTTGCGCAGGTGATCAGCGGAAAAGTCACCGATGCCACCAACCAGGGAATGCCCGGCGTGAACGTGATCAAGAAAGGAACAGCAACAGGTACTACCACAGACGTTTCCGGCGTTTTCTCCATCGAAGCAACCAGCGGCGATGTTCTCGTGTTCTCCTTCATCGGGTACGCGAGTCAGGAGATCCGCGTCGGAACTCAGACCAACATCGCCATTGAGCTTGCAGAAGATGTTCTCGCTCTGAGCGAAGTGGTTGTCGTCGGATACGGCACCCAAAAGAAAAGCGATCTCACAGGCTCCATCGCGTCCGTTGGGCAGGCTAAGCTCAGCCAGGCGATGGTTGCCAACGTCGATCAGGCATTTCAGGGTCGGATAGCCGGCGTGCAGGTCACGCAAAACTCCGGTGCACCGGGTGGCGCAACAACGGTTAACATTCGTGGTATTTCAACTTTCGGTAACAACCAGCCGCTCTACGTTGTCGACGGTATCCAGTTTTTTGGCGAAGGTACCGGCGTTGCCGGTTTAACCGATGGCGGAAACGGACAAACCCGCGTCAACCCCTTATCCAGCATCAATCCTAACGATATCGCGAGCATCGACGTGCTGAAGGATGCCTCGGCATCGGCTATTTATGGATCGCGCGCTTCGAACGGTGTCATCATCATTACTACCAAACGTGGTAAGTCAGGCGAGTCGAAGATATCATACA
Source organism: Cyclobacteriaceae bacterium (assembly GCA_035318625.1). Classification (GTDB taxonomy): domain Bacteria; phylum Bacteroidota; class Bacteroidia; order Cytophagales; family Cyclobacteriaceae; genus ELB16-189. Next base: position 190,027 of record DATHEL010000002.1, on the reverse strand, counting down.
ACGGCTATTACGGTGTCGCAAGTCTCCGCAAGAAACTGGACATGATGAACCTTGCACAGTATGCCGACTATCGCAAGACGATCGCTACCGAAACAAACGCAGTGGTCGACAGCCACTATCTCGATCCCACGCTGCTGGGTGACGGTACTGACTGGCAATCGGAGGTCTTCAGACCTGCTGCGCAGCAAAGCCATTCCATATCGGCAACGGCCGGTAACGATAAAACGCAGTATGCGATCATGGGAGGTTACTTCGCACAGGATGGTATTGCGATACATTCCGACTTGAAACGATTCAACACCCGGATCAATATCGACAGCAAGGTAAACGACTGGTTCAAGCTCGGTACCAGCGTGGCATATACCAATTCGTTCTCAAACAACATCAACGACGGATCGGGCGACGGGATCTTCGCACAGGCGCTAGCCGTGCAACCCGATGTTCCTGTACGCGATGCAAATGGAGAATACGCCGGTCCTCCGCCCAGCGTGAGCAGCGCTGAAGTGAAGTTCAACCCGGTAGCTATCGCAAACCTCCGTACCAACACACTTGCCCAGCAACGCCTGATGGCCAATTTCTACGGCGAGATCAATATCATGAAGAATCTGACCGTGCGTTCGGAGTTTGCCATCGACAATAACCAGACACAGAATATCAACTTCAACCCCACGTATCGTTGGGGTTCGCTGGTGTCCACTGAAAATATCCTGCAGGATCAACGGTCGACCAGCAGCGGCTGGATATGGAAGAATTATGCCACCTATAACCTTATACTTTCCACGGGACACGCCCTGACAGCGATGGTTGGAACAGAAGCCGTGAGGGGAACTTACGACCAGATCCGCGTGGTGAAGAAAAATCTCGCCACTAACGACATTCCTGTTCTCAGCCAGGGTGACAACAACGGGCAGACATCAAACGGTAGCAAGGATACCAATGCACTATCATCGTACTTCGCTCGTTTGAACTACAACTTTCGCGAGAGATATTTAGTAACATTTACCATCCGTAACGACGGGTCATCGAAGTTTGGCGGCGTCAACAGGAGGGGTTATTTCCCGGCAGCGTCGTTTGCATGGCACGTGTCGAACGAAGAATTCCTTAAGAACAACGACATTTTGTCGGACCTCAAGCTTCGTGCAGGTTATGGCGAAGTCGGTAACCAGAATATTCCCTCCTATGCTTACGGTTCGAAACTGGTGTCGGTGATCTCGCCCTTCGGAACAACGTATAAGCTCGATCGCCTGGCTAACCCGAGTGTAAAATGGGAGTCTGGTACGCAGACTAACGTTGGTATCGATCTGTCGTTGTTCCAGGGCAGAGTTGACCTTACAGTCGACCTGTTCAAACGTGGAACAAAAGACTTCCTGATGGAGCTGCCCATTCCATTGTACCTCGGTGGCGCAGCGGGTGGCGGTGTGTTTCCTATCAATGCGCCATATGTGAATTTCGGCAAGATGGAAAACAAGGGTATCGACATCGCCCTGAACACGCACAACATGAGGACCGGAGATTTTTCGTGGGATACCGACTTCATCTTCAGCCTCGTCCGTAACAAGATCACCAGGCTCGACAACTCCAATGTCATCAATTCGAACGTTTATCTTTACGGGGTTTATAACGTGCCGACCCGTTCAGAAGTCGGCCAGCCTGTCGGCCAGTTCTATGGCTACGTAACAGAAGGCATTTTCCAAAACGAGCAGGATATTCTTAGTCATGCCGTGCAGGTGAAGCGTTCCGGCTCGGAGTCCACGGAAAAGCCTAATGGTGAGAACTATGTTCATCGTACCGACGGTGTTTGGATCGGTGACGTGAAATATAAGGATCTGAATGGCGATGGATTGATCAACTCCAGTGACCAGACCTTCATTGGCAACCCGAACCCGAAATTCACTTTCGGTTTCAACAACAACTTTACTTATAAGTCATTCACACTCGGGGTGTTCATAACAGGATCACAGGGCGGAAAGATTTTCAACGCGCTGAGGATACGGACTGAAGGGATGCAGAACCTCAGCAACAATCAGCTCGCCGAAGTATCCAACCGCGCCCTGGTCGGCTTAATCGCGCCAGGTGACAGCCGGGCGCAGGACGCTATCGATCGTGAGAACATTACGAAGGTGCAGCTATCAAATCCGGATGCAACGATACCCAGATATACCTCGACCGATGTGAACGGCAACGCCCGCATCCCTTCCGACCGGTGGGTCGAGGACGGGTCATATGTGAGGGTACAGAATATCAGTCTCGGTTATACCCTGCCTTCAACGCTGACCAACAGAGCAAGGCTCAGTCGCGTCCGCATCTACGGAAATGTTCAGAATGCATTTGTCTTTACGAAGTACAGCGGTTATGACCCTGAAGTAGGTGCAAACAACCAGAATGTCCTTCAGCAGAGCGTCGATTCGGGACGTTACCCGACACCGCGCATGTTTACCCTCGGTTTGGATGTAGACTTTTAATTGAAACGAATATGAACAGGACAACAAAATATATTGCATGCCTGGCGCTGGTCTTCGTATCGGTGTCGTGTAAGGAGGAGTTCCTCGAAATCGTTCCGCAGGACGCCCTGGCGATCGACGGTTTCTTCCGAAGTGCCGATGAGATCCGGCGTGTTACCGGCGCGGTCTACGGATCGGCCTGGTTCGATGCCAACGATAAATTCCTCTGGTGCGCCGGCGACGGTATGGCGGGCGATCTCTTGCAGGATTATGCCGATGAAGGACAGCTGTTCTTCCTCAGCTTCACCGAGAATAACGCGGTGATATTGCAGGGATGGAGGGGACTGTACCGTGTGATTGCGGGAGCAAACTCGGTGATCAACGACATGCCCCCGATCGCAGAATCGTACGGAGTTTCCGAAGAAGCGATCAATGCCGGTATCGCCGAAGGACGTTTTCTCAGGGGAACCGCATACTTCTTCCTGGCAGAGTTCTGGGGCGATGTTCCGGTCGTGGAAAACGGGTCGGAGGTAGTGAAATCCGGTAACCTTCAGCTTCCGAAGAACACACGCAGGAGTGTGTACGAGTTTATCCGGAAAGATCTCGAATACGCAGCCGCAAACCTTCCTGCACAGGATGCTCCCGGACGCGTAACAAAATGGTCGGCGCAGGGCATGCTTGCAAAGCTTCACCTCACGATGGCTTCGGAGCTCAACGATGCAAATTCCGTTGCGAATTTTGCTAAGGCAAAAGAGTACGCGGGCAATGTGATCCAGCAAAGCAGCCTCTCTCTGATGCCGAAGTACGAAGACCTCTTCAAAGTTGAGAACAACAACAACCCCGAGTCACTGTTTGCCATTCAGTTCACCGCAGGTGCGTATGGTATCGGCAACTCGCACCAGGCGGTATTGGCGCGTAACACCATGCTCACGGGCATCAGCGAAGGGTGGGGCGGGTACAAGAGTCTCACCGTGGATTTCATCAACAACCTGGTTGAAAACTCGAAAAACGGTTTGGGCCAGCCACAGCCTGACCTGCGGAGGAAATCGATCTACATGACACTGGGCGATCACTACCCTGAAATACACAAAGCGCAGGGCGGGTACACTTACAACATTCACAAAAAGTATCCCGAGGACTATCCGGATGTTGCATTTGCAGGTCAAACTGAAACAGCTGCCCCTGTCTTGAACAACGTAAAGAAGTATGTGTTAGGTAACGCGGAAGACGTAGGTGTCTCAGTTTCTAACCAGGCAACTCCGATCAACCAGTATATACTCCGTCTCGCCGATGTGTACCTGATCTATGCCGAAGCTACCATAGGTGCCGGTAATGAGACATCAGACGGAATGGCTTTGTCTTACTACAATGCCATTCGCACAAGGGCTGGCTTGTCGACAAAAACCGCCATCACTTATGCCGACGTTTTCAATGAAAGGAGAGTAGAGTTCGGTATGGAGGGCATCAACTGGTTCGATGTGAAGCGCAGGTTCTACCGTGAAAATCACACCATCGGTTCGTGGTTCCTGGTAAACGGAGAGCTGCGGAACGTGCGATACCAACTCATCGACAACGGTGCCGACGACCTGGAGCGGAATATGGTGGAGTCATACAGGCTCCAACCTCCGACTACCCCGGTTGTGCCCACCGTCGAAAAAATGTTCCTGCCGATCCCTTCACAGGAAGTGATTGCCAACCCAATGCTTGCCCCGACAGTCGAGCCTGTAAATTTTGTATCAGAGAACTGATTAAACCATGGCAATGATGAAACCTATCACAAAACATATCAAACTGCTGGTCTTCCTGCTGTCGGCGGCATCCGCGCTCTTTATGTATTCGTGCTCCGAAGAGAACCTGGAGAACAATGGCGATCCGATCATTTACTATATCAGGAATACCGACCCCGAACGGTCCGACTCGTTGTATGTCGGCGCCCCCCTCGGCAACCTGATCGCTATCGTGGGCGACAACCTAGGTGGTACCAACAAGATCATGTTCAACGACCAGGAGGCTGTCCTCAATACAACTTACGTTACCGATAAATCGATACTCATCAATGTGCCGCCCGATGCACCCATCGTGAGGAACGATAAGATGATCCTGACTTTCAGGAACGGCGAGACGCTGGAGTACGACTTCAAAGTCGACATCTCCGCACCGCTCGTGGAGTCGATGGAAAACGAATGGGCCCAGGAAGGAGAGACCGCGTTGATCCGTGGAAATTACTTCTTCGAACCCCTTACGGTGAAGTTCGCCGATGGAACAACCATCACAACTTCTTCGATCTCTCAGACCGCGATCGCATTCGAAGTTCCTGCCGGTGCGCCGGAAGGACCCATCACAGTTGCGACCAACTTCGGAACGACTGAATCGGTATTCCATTTTCACGACAACCGTAACATCGTCCTCAACTACGACAACCTCACGTCAACCGGAAGCTGGAGATATGGACTCTTCGTGCAAGACGAGCACAGCCTCGATGGCAAGTATGTGAAGTTCAAAGGCACCTACAATGCCGGCGAGCGCAACGAAGGATCCGATGGACCAAGCACTTACGAATCGGCGTTCTGGGCACAACGAAGCGGCCGGCCTGAAGGGAACTTCCTGCCGGGTGAACCAGGTGATTTCAACCTGAAGTTCGAAGTGAAGATCATCGGCTGGAGTGGTTCACTCCTCAATATCTGCTGGGCGCCTTGGAACTGGGTCGACAGCAACCAGGAACTCTGGTCAAACACCCTGAACGCGCGGGCGGTATGGGGTCCCACGCCAGGTAGTCCGCCGGTCGATACCGACGGGAAGTGGGTCACTGTGGTGATACCGATGACCGAATTCAGATGGGCCATGGGTATGTCCGGAGGCAACGTGACCTATACCGAAGCGAAATTTGACAAGAAAGTGACCGGAAGTATGTCGCTGTGGGTGTTGTCGGCGCCGGGCGCTGCCGATTCCCCTTTCGAGTTCTATATCGACAACATACGCGTAGTCCCGAACAAATAACCCGTCAAGCATACGATTATGAAAAACAGAATTTTGGATTACACAAGACGCTTCTTTGTTGCGTCGCTGATCATGATGCTTGGCGTGAGTGTCGTACTGGTATCATGCAAGGACGACGACGACGAACAGAGTACGATGATCGTACTGAACAGCTTCGGCCCTGCCGGCATCGAGCATGGACAGAAGTTGAAGTTCATCGGGTTGAATCTCGACCGGGTGAGCTCGATCGCCTTACCGGGTGTTGAAATTCCCGCGTCCGCATTCACATCAGCAAGCTCGCGACTCATCGAGATCACCGTGCCCCAGGAAGCCGAAGCAGGCCTTGTGGTGCTGAAGACTCCCGATGGGGACATCACCACGAAAACACCGCTCAACTTCAAAGTTCCCGTAACCATCACCTCCATCACAGGCGAAGTACGTCCGGGTGGAGAAATATCCATCAAGGGAACATTGGTGAACTGGATCGAAGAGGTCATCTTCAACGACGGAATTTCGGTAACCGAGTTTGTCAGCAAGTCTACGACAGAATTGAAAGTGAAGGTGCCCGACAATGCCCAATCAGGATTCCTGATCTTCAAATCCGGTGGAACAGATCCGGAGTCGTTTGCTTCTGCCGCGGAGGTCAAAGTAACACTTCCGGCAGTTACCGGCATCGCGCCGGCCAGCGTGCGACATACGGGTAACATTACGATCACAGGTACGAATCTCGACCTGGTCAATTCGATCACGTTTGCCGGCGACAAGACCGTCATCGCATTCGAGAGCAAGTCGGCCACCGAGATCGTTGTCAAAGTTCCTGCGGGAACGCTGAAGGGCAAGCTGACGCTCAAGCAGATCTCGCCGGTCAACGTCGTAACGACACAGGAGCTTACAATCATCCTTCCCATCGGAACGCTCCTCGCTCCCAAGCCGGCCAAACCGGGTATCGATAACATTACTATCACGGGTACCGACCTCGACCTTGTCAAACAACTGAACCTGCCGACGAGCGGCCCGGTAATGGCAACAAGCTTCGTATCTCAATCGGCCACTCAAATCGTCCTCGCGGTCCCTGCCGGCACGAAGTCGGGTGGAATCACGTACACCACTATTCACGACTACACCAATAATCTCGGCGTCACGATCATCGTACCCGCTCCCGGCCCTCTGCCGTTGAACATCACTATGTTTGACGAAACGACGGCTACCGGCGGCGGCGACTGGAGTTGGAACAAAGTAGTGTCGGATCCGGCAAGCACCGAACAGTTCCTTTCCGGCGATTTATCATGGAAGTTCGAGACCAACAACGGCGGCGGTATGTCGGTGGGCGGTATGTCACCGATCGACGCCAGTGGAATGGACTTCTTCTCCTTCTCAGTCTTCGGCGGGGCCGGCACGAGCGGAAAACAGGTAGCGGCAATTCTCAACGACAACTGGAGCGATTACAACGCCGTGACTTTGGTCGAAGGACAATGGACGTCCTACCAGATCGATTTGAGCAAATATCCTACGACCAATCTTTCACAGATCGTAAGGTTTGCTCTTAAGGTGGAAAGCACGTCATCGGTTATCTACGTCGACCGCGCGGGATTCGAGCCGGCCGGTCCGCCACCACTGCTCATCACCCTGTATGATGAAACGCTTGCACCGGGCGGCGGCGACTGGAGCTGGAACACCGTAGTATCCGATCGTGTGAGTACGGAGCAGTCTTATGTTGGTAATGTGTCGTGGAAGTATGAGACCAACAACGGCGGCGGGCTTTCTTCAGGAGGTATCACAGCGATCGATGCCAGTGGCGCTACGAACTTCACGTTCGCGATTTATGGAGGGACGGGCACAACTGGTCAAAAGGCTGCCATTATCCTTAACGACAACTGGACGGACTACAACGCAGTCGACCTTGTCGAGGGGCAGTGGACCAAGTACACGATCGAGTTGTCGAAGTACCCAACAACAGACCTGACGAAGATCGTACGGTTCGCCATCAAAGTCGAAAACACTGCATCGGTGATCTACGCCGACAGAGTTGGCTTTGATTAAAAATAGTGCAGTGAGCGGCATCGCGCTAAACGCGATAACCTCAACGCTGCCCTGTATTAAAATAGTGCTGCGAAGCGGCAAACTCGCCGAAGGCGATAACTCGCAACGCTGCCTGATGAGTAAGTTTAGGTTTAATTTGGTAGCCAAAGGCTGTCCTCATGGCATGGGTTCGCCCATGTCATGAGCGGCACCGAAATGAAGGGTTGAAATGAGAAGATTCCTATTCCTCATTCTTATAGTTGTTTCACAAACGGCGCTAAGCCAAACCATTGAAGCCGAGAGCGGCACCCGCACCGGCACTCAGATCAGCACGGCGCGCGCAGGCTACACCGGTACCGGTTTCGTCACAGGCTTCGACGCCGACAACGACAAGGTCTCTATCGCCGTACAGGCCACCGCAGGCCTGTATAAAATATTCATCCGCTACGCGTCGGCCAGCGGCGACAAATGGAACTTCGTCTATGTCAACGGGCAAAACCTGGGCAGCATCGCATTCCCGCTATCTGCTTCATTCAAAGAAACCCTGGCCGGAAAAGTCTGGCTCAAAGAAGGATCGAACATCATCGAGGTTGTAAAAGAATGGGGATACTTCGACGTCGACAACATCCGCCTCGAAGCCTCTTCGCCGTTCGATTTCAATCAGGTGGTATCGTCACTCGTTACCCCATCATCGACGCGTCGCGCGGATAGCCTCTACCAGTTCCTTCGCAAAACATACGGCAAGGTCATTCTCTCCGGTCAATACGGCGGCGATACGGAACTCAAGAGGATCAAAGACATTTCGGGTAAGGTGCCGGTCATTCGCGGCTTCGACCTGATCGATTATTCACCGAGTCGCGTGGAACACGGCGCTACCTCAACGGAAGTAGAGAAATCCATTGCATGGGACAAACTGAAAGGCATCACCACGTATTGCTGGCACTGGAACGCGCCGAAAGATCTGATCGATCAGCCCGGGAAAGAATGGTGGCGTGGATTTTATACCGACGCCACAAACTTCGATGTTACGAAAGCAATGAACAGCACGTCCAGTGAAGAGTATAACCTCATCATACGCGACATCGATGCGATAGCCGTGCAACTCAAGCGCTTAAAAGATGCGAACGTTCCTGTCCTCTGGCGACCCCTTCATGAAGCCGAAGGCAAATGGTTCTGGTGGGGCGCAAAAGGCGCGGAGCCCTGCAAGTGGCTCTGGAAGCTGCTTTACGACCGCCTCGTCAATGAACACCAGCTCAATAACCTGATCTGGGTCTGGACTTCCACCGGCAATCCCGACGCAGCCCAGTGGTATCCGGGCGACAATTATGTAGACATCGTCGGCGCCGACATCTATTTGCCCGCAGGCACCTACAGCAGCAGCTTCATCCTGTTCGACAACATGGCCACGATCTATTCGGGTAAAAAGATCATCACGATGTCGGAGAACGGAACGATCCCCGATCCCCAGAGTCTCTTCGACGAGACCTCTGCATGGAGCTTTTTTGGGACCTGGGCCGGCAACTTCATTACCGACGGCCAGTCAAACAGCCCGGAACACGTAAACAAGGTCTTCAATCACGAGTACGTGATCACGCTCGATGAGATCGGCCAGGTCGATGCCATCATCGCAGCGCTTCAAAAAAAAAGAGACCCTCCAGAACCCGTAATAACAGCGGTCGAAGATGATCCGGAAAATGCCGTGATTGCGATCTATGATTTGTTGGGTCGAAGGATAACCGCCGAATGGTCGACGTTACCATCCGGGATTTATATTGTTAGATTCACAAATTCAACCATCAGAATTTTGAAGCAGGAATGAATTCCAGGACCTTTTATACTTTTCTTTTTCTCATCTCACTCTGCTACGACCTATATCCGCAGAGTCCTACGATATTTTTCCCCAACGATCACGTTCAAAAAACGGCAGTCATACCTGCATACGACGATACCCCCGCTACGCAAAAGGCCCCGGCCACGATCGTCGACATAGACTTCAATAATGTGGTTGCGCCCGTTTCAAAATACATCTACGGTGCAAACGCCAACATCTATATGACACAGGTTGTAGATCAACCTGAACTCATCAAAGGTCTTAAACAGCTTTCTCCTAATATCATCCGTTTTCCCGGTGGTACGATTGGGGGAACGTACTTCTTCAATAAGGTGAAAGGCCAACTGCCGCCGGATGCTCCCGCAAAGATCCTCGACGGCGATGGTAAAGAAGTTACACCAAACTATTGGTTTGGAATGAATACCGAAAGCTGGACAATGTCAATCGACAATTATTACAGCATGCTTGAGACGATCGGCAGCACCGGCATCATCACTGTCAACTACGACTACGCCCGTTACAGCACGGCAACCGACCCCGTTGGCTCTGCTGCCCATCTTGCGGCAGACTGGGTCCGCTATGACAACGGTCGTACGCGGTTCTGGGAGATCGGCAATGAAAGTTACGGAACGTGGCAATACGGCTTCCGGATCAATACCTCGGCGAACAAAGATGGTCAGCCGGCCATCATCACCGGAGATCTGTATGGCAAACACTTCAAAGTATTCGCCGACTCCATGCGAAAGGCAGCCATGGAAAAAGGAGCGACTATCTACATCGGCGCGATGCTCAAGGAAGAGGCGCCAGCCGTGTGGTGGAACGATACAGATCGCAATTGGAACGCCGGCATCTTTCAGCAGGCCGGAAGCAGTCCCGACTATTATATCGTTCATAGCTACTACACGCCGTACGCAGCCAATTCAAACGCCACCGATATCCTCAACTCCGCAGCGACCGTCACAAAGAACAACCACGACTACGTTCAGCAGTCGATGACCGCCGCAGGCTTCGGATCGAAACCCATTGCCCTCACCGAATGGAACATCTTCGCGGAAGGATCCAAACAGCAGGTCTCGTTTATCAATGGTATGCATGCCGCGATGTTGTTAGGGGAGGGGATAAAAAATAAATATGCCATGGCCATGCGATGGGACCTCGCCAACGGGTGGAACAACGGCAACGATCACGGAATGTTCAATACAGGCGATGAGCCCGGCGGGATGCCAAAATGGAATCCACGGCCGTCATTTTACTACATGTATTACTTCCAGAAATATTTTGGCGACACAATGGTGCAGTCCACCGTAACCTCCAATAGCAACATCGCCGCCTATGCATCTTTGTTTGCCTCCGGACAGGCAGGGATCGTCCTGGTCAACAAAGTAACAGCAGAACAGACCGTGGCTTTGAATATGAATAACTTCGGCTTCGGTACCCGCTACTATTACTATACGTTGACTGGCGGTACCGACAATGGAGAGTTTTCTTTGAAAGTGAGCGTCAACGGCATACCTCCAAGCTACGCCTCAGGTGGCCCTTCAAATTTCGAAACTATCAAAGCCCGGTCCACGCCGATCGGTACGGGCGTCACGCTCACATTGCCGGGACGTTCGGTCATTTATATACTGGTGGAGAACGGCACGAACGTGATCACAGGCACGACCGACCACGAAGAAACCGGCGTACGTGTATTTCCCAATCCAGCACGTACTGCTTTTTCGGTTATCCTGCCGGAAGGTTTTTCGGAGATCTCTATAGTCGACACGTCCGGACGCACTGTCGCCACGTCGCAGCTCGGCTCTGCCCAAACCCACGTTAATTTTAACATCCCGCTTCCGCGAGGACTATACATAATAAAGCTGGTCGGAGCGGGAAAGACCGTGTCGACAAAGATTTCGATTGACTAGGTGGCGTATCCTTCGTAACTCGTACGCCAAATCGTACATCGTCCATCGTAAATCGTAAATTTCGTTATGTCCGCCGAGCTCAAAATACCTTCGCGCCCTGCGCGCGTTTTACTGCCGACTGATTTCAAGATCTCTACCTGGGATAACCTCAAAGGTTATTTCGAGGAACTTCTTCGCCGCCCCGTCAATTCTTCGGCCGACCTGGAGAAATGGCTGCACGACAGGAGCGAGCTCGAATCGATTGTCTCCGAAGATATGGGTTGGAGATATATCCGCATGACGTGTTTCACGGACAACGAAGAGTACAGCAACGCATACAAAGACTTCGTACAGAATATTCAGCCGCACATGGCCCCGCTTTCCGACCAGCTCAACAAGAAAGCAATGGAAAGCCCTTACCTCGAAAGCCTCTCGTCCCGCGACGGGTACTCGATGATGATACGCAACATGAAGAAAGAGATCGAGATCTTCCGCGAAGCCAACGTCCCTCTCTTTACCGAGATCAACACGGAAACACAAAAGTATTCACAGATATCCGGCGCCATGGCCGTCACCATCGACGGACAGGAGATGACCCTGCAACAGGCATCGGTACTGCTCATGTCCACCGACCGCGCAAAAAGAGAATCAGTATACAGGAAAGTGCAGGAGCGGAGGTTACAAGACAAGACTACACTCGACGAACTGTTCTCGAAGCTCGTCACACTCCGCCACCAGGTTGGGAAGAACGCCGGCTTCGCGAACTTCCGCGATTACATGTTCAAGGCTTACGGCCGGTTCGATTATACCCCGAAAGATTGTTTCGAATTCCACGAAGCCATCGAATCGGAAGTCGTGCCCATCCTCAACGACCTCGCTGCAGACCGTAAGAAACGCCTGAAAGTGAGTTCGCTTCGCCCATGGGACAAGGCGGTAGATCCTGAAGGTCGTGAGGCCCTGAAGGCATTTCGCGACGGCAAAGACCTGACGGAGAAATCCATCGAAGCCTTTCAGCGACTCGATCCATTCCTCGGCCAGTGCCTGGCGGTGATGCGCGAGATGGGACATCTCGACCTCGAATCAAGAAAGGGAAAAGCCCCAGGCGGCTACAACTATCCCCTCGCAGAGATTGGCGTTCCCTTTATTTTCATGAACGCTACGTCAACGCTTCGCGACATGACAACCATCATGCACGAAGGAGGTCACGCTGTCCATAACTTCCTCACAAAAGACCTTTCGCTCAACGACTTCAAATCGCCCCCCATGGAAGTAGCGGAGCTCGCGTCGATGTCGATGGAGCTCATTTCCATGGATCACTGGAATATCTTCTTCTCGAACGAGACAGAGCTCAAGCGTGCAAAAGGAGAACAGCTCGAAGACATCATCGAAACGCTGCCTTGGGTTGCCACGATCGACAAGTTCCAGCACTGGATCTACGAAAATCCCACGCACTCGATCGAAGAACGGAAAGCCAACTGGTGCCGGATATTCGATCAGTTCGCCGACAACCAGACAGATTGGTCGGGCTTGCAGGAGATGAAAGAGTTCATGTGGCAAAAACAGCTTCACCTCTACGAAGTGCCTTTCTACTACATCGAGTACGGCATGGCGCAGCTCGGGGCGATCGCGGTCTGGAGAAATTTCAAGCTGAACAACAAGCAGGGACTGGACGGTTACATGAATGCCCTTAAGCTGGGGTACATGAAGACCATTCCCGAGATCTACAAAGCGGCGGGCATACGATTCGATTTCAGCAAGGCGTACATCCGCGAGCTGATGAAGTTTGTGAGGGAAGAATTGGCGAAGGTCTAACGCTAGTTCGACTAACCCCGTGCCTTATCCAGCAGCTCGCTTAGCTGGTTCGCTTCCATTTCATTCAGGTTGAAATGACTTCGCTCCGCCTGCTGAAATTTTTCATCGATCTGGCTTAAGAGCTGGAGACCTGTTTCTGTGATGGAGACATTCGCGGCGCGTTTGTCGTTTTCCGACTGAGATTTGTTGACCATCTGCTTTTTCAGAAGACGATCGAGCAGCCGGGAGATGTCGGAGTTCCTGTCCAGCATCCGGCTCTTGATCTCTACGCCGGAGATGGCGTTGGGGTGCTGTCCGCGCAGGATCCGGAGGATGTTGAATTGCTGTGTAGTGATCCCGAAAGGCTTAAAGAATTCATGCTGGCGTGCGGAGAGCCAGCCAGACGTGAAGAGCAGATTGATGGCTACCTTTTGGTAAGCGTCGCGGAATTTCTGCTGTTTTATTTCGTCCTCGATTTTCATAAATAAAAAAAGAAGGGAGTTATTTCTCCCTTCTCCAGACGCCCGCCTGTGAAAGGGCGCGGGCAATGTACGAAAATTACTTTGCGAGGTTAAGCTCGATGTTTGCGGTGATCTCGACTTCCTCACCCACTACCAGTCCGCCTGTTTCAACCTTGCTGTCCCACTTCAGACCGTAGTCGAAGCGATTTACTTTGGTCACCATCTTGAAACCTGCCTTTGTGAACTTTTCGGTCTTCAGCATGCCTTTGTAGGTCACATCGAAGTCAACGTCTTTAGTGACGTCCTTCATGGTGAGCTTGCCGCGAAGCTTATACTTGCCGGCATCTTTCACGAGCTTACCCGCGAAACTGATGTTGGGGAATTTTTCTGCGTCGAAGAAATCTGGTGACTTGAGGTGGTTGTCGCGTCTTTCGTTTTCTGTGCTGATCGTAGCGGTCTTGGCGGTGAACTGTACGTCTGCGCCATTAAAGTCTTCCGAAGGGCTGGTTACGTTGACATCATATTCCTTGAAAGTGCCTGTCGTTTCGGCTACCGTCATGTGCGTTACTGCGAACACGATGTTGGTGTGGGCTTTGTCCATGGTCCATTTCGTCTGAGCGAACACGCTGCCAGAAATCAGCAATCCAAGTACAAGTGCATTAAGTTTTTTCATTGTTTCGTTTATTTGAGTTGCAAGTCTAACACATAAATCAAACCAGATGTTTAAACACAATTTTTCTTTTAATTAACAATTTGATTATCAGCATGTTAGTATTTGTTAAAAACTTCTAAAAAGCATTATCGGAGGTAGAACTCGCGCATCAGCGCTGCGTATCGCTCCGTCCACTGGTCGCCGTCTTCATAAAGTATGACTTTTTCTGAATTCACTTCTTTCTGTTTTCCTGCGAAAGAAAACTCCATCAGCCAGCGTTCCTGTTGTTTTTCTTTCCTGGAGTAGAAAGCCATCGATCGATGACACGACAGCCCGTACTGTCCCGCCTGTTCGCGAAACAGGTTGCCTTCATTCACCGGCAGCACTACGGCGAAAGCTCCGTTCGGGTCGAGCAATCGTTTCACGGCCACAAGCAAGTCATCAAAAGTTAGAGTTTCAGTATGCCTCGCCACCTGGCGATCCTGGGTAGGAGGGAGAAGACTGTTGTTGAAATATGGCGGATTGCTCACGATCAGATCGTACAGCACCTCCGACTGAAATTTTTGAATCGATGTTGGATGCACCTGAACCTTCTCCGGCCACGGCGACTTGTTCACGTTCTCAATCGCCTGCATCGCCGATGCCCCATGAGGTTCGACGGCATCGATGTGTGAGGCAACACCCGACCGTTGCGCCATCATCAACGCGATCACCCCACTTCCCGTTCCGACATCCAATATCGCCTTCGCATTCCCGACATCCACCCACGCACCAAGTAACACCGCGTCCGTCCCGACCTTCATGGTCGCCCTGTAATGTTCAATAGCAAAGTGTTTAAACTCAAATGATGTCTCCATAGTCCGTCAGTTCTCAGAATCTTGGACTTTGAACCTTTTAGCCCCGACCTATTATTTTATCTTGATGAAGACAGGTTTCGCATCCAGCTCCGTGCTCGTGTCGAGATCTTTCAGCGCAGCTTTATTCTCCATCAAAAACTCATTGAACGACCGTGCGAGACTGTCGTACGACATCCGGTTTACAAACGAATTTTTCTGGAGGTAGCTGAACATCGCATTGGGGTCGGAGCTGCCGGGTGACTTGGCGAGCTCGGCGATGTCGTTGACGATAGACTGGAAGGCGAGGTCGTAGTCTTCCACGATCTGCGTGTCCCCGATGGTCTGCTGGGTGAATCTGATCTTTTCGAGCTGTTCGATCCTTACCTGGAAAGACTCGCGGGCTTCGTCGGATAGGAGCTGAGCGTTGTCGAGATCGCTGATGAGGTCCTCGAGGGTCCGCGTCTTATCCATTTCATTGCCCACGATCCTGTTCCAGGATTGCAGGAGGCTGTCGCTGAGCACCAGGTACGCGTCGGTGAGGGAATCGGCTTTTGAAAACGTGGTGTGCTCGTGAATGGAACTGGTGGTACTACTACAGGCGCAAGCCAGTGCTGCCATGGCGGCAAGTCCAATCAACGAGAGGTGCTTCATTTTAGGTTATAAAATGCCGTATACGGAGGATGTCCCTATAAGGTTGACCTTTCGGTAGTTTTTATACGCCTGGTAATCAGGAAATTACTGGTTGCCTTCGGTAACCTTGCGCTCGCGGGTCTCCATATTAGTGATGGAGTACACCAGGACAAGTGTTGCCAACAGTCCAAATAGTGGCTCACCGCCCCAGATCACGTGTGTGATCACGGTGATGATCATCAGCAACGAGAAAATGAATTTTACCACTTGTGTCTTATTCCTCTGATAAGGACTCAGACGAAAGAAGTCTGAAACCCGTAACGCCCCGAAAATTAAAAAAGCCAGATATAACATCCAGCCTCCGGGGTCCACATCTATCCACAATACAACAGAACCAATTAAACCTATTGTTATAATTATCAGATCCTGCTTCGTAATTCTTGGTATGCCTGCTTTGTCCATATTTAACTTTGTTGTCGTCCCCCTTTTATCCGACTCCACCAAATTTCGTAATCTTCTTCATATCTGAAACGAAAATCGAAAGTTCGTATTGCTTCGGCCTTAAAAGGTCGCGTTTTGGGCACTTTTGCAAACACGATGCCGCGAAGCAGGAACTTCCATAAACTCCCGTTAGAATGTTTTTTTGGAAGCTAGTCGGGAGAATCTTGCCTGGTGCAGGGTGCAAAGTGCCGATTTGCCTTCAGGTTATGAGGTCTTGCGCACCATAGAGATGTTGAAGCGGCTCGCAGGTTCAAACTATGTCGAACTATTATGTTCTGGCACTTTGCACGCCCGAAGGGCATGGGTTTTATTTTTTTAGCCCGTGGACGAGCATGTCATTGAGCTGACGGCCAAGCTCGACAGGGTCAATTGCACCTACCGGGTCGTACCATTGGGGCATCCAGTTGAAAGAAGAGAACAGGGTCATCACTGCGAGTTTCTTATCGATAGTCGATTTGAACTCACCGGTCAGCACACCTTCTTCGATGAATGTCTTAAAGCGGTTGATGTAGTTGATACGCAACAGGAGAAAGTCGCGCAGGAATGGCTGGCTCAGGTGGCGATGTTCGTTCATAAACACAGCCGAAGCGGTCAGGTCCCGGGCCATCACCTGCACGTGCCCGATGATGCCGCGACGAAGCTTCTCGCTCGCGCTGATGTTTTTCTGCTTCTCGACTTCTTCCAGCGACTTGCGGAATTCCGCAGCCATGTCAAAGCAAATATTGTGAAGGATTTCTTCTTTGGAACGTATGTGTGAGTAAAGGCTGGCCGCTTCGATACCGAGCTTCTGTGCGAGGTCCCGCATGGATGAAGCCACGTAGCCCTTTTCCCTGAATAGCTCGGCCGCGGTCCTGAAAATCTGCTCCTTCCTCGAAAGGTTTGTCAACTCCATCGTAGGTCAATAATACGCGATAGGGAGCACAAAAGGAATTTGGTTCGGGTAAAAATGTGACCTAACGGTCAGTAGTTAAGTAGTAAGTAGTAAGGAGCGGTATCTATGACGCGCAACGTTGCGCCAAGCTCCTTACTACTTGCTACTTGCTACTGACTCCCTCACGCGAGTTCGCGCAAATCCACCGGCACCACCCTGCTCACGCCCTTCTCCACCATCGTAATTCCATAAATCACATCGGTGCTTGTCATCGTCCGCTTATTGTGCGTGACAATGATGAACTGTGAGTCTTTGCTGAAGGTGCGGATGATGTTGTTGAACTTGTCGATGTTGGCATCGTCGAGCGGGGCATCCACTTCATCGAAAATACAGAAGGGCGCTGGCTTGAGGAGGTACATGGCGAACAACAGAGCGGTAGCCGTTAGAGTCTTCTCACCACCCGACAGCTGGTTGATGGTCAACGGCCGCTTGCCTTTCGGCTTGGCGATGATCTCGATCTCCGACTCCAGGGGCTTCGTCGGGTCTACAAGCCTTACGTCGCAAAGGTCGTCGGCGGTGAACAGCGAGCGGAATACGTGGATGAAGTGTTCCTTGATGCGGGCAAACGCTTCGAGGAAGGTCTGGCTGGCAACACCTTCGATCTCGTTGATCGTGCTGAACAGCGACTCCTTTGCCTTCAACAGGTCTTCCTTCTGTGCTATGATGAAATCGTTGCGCTGCTTGATCTCTGTATAAGCTTCCATCGCCATCGGGTTGATGGGGCCCATGTTGTCGAGCTTCTCACGTATTTTCATCACCTCATTGCGAAGTCTCTCTTCGTCGGCTTTCTCGAGGTCTTTGAGCTCTTCTTCGGATGTCTGGTCGGTCACGGCGTCGAGGTCTACATTGAACTCTACCGACAACCGGTCTTTCACGGAGTTCAGCTGAAGCTTACTTTCGTTGATCTGGTTCTGGAGCTCCATCAACAGCGTGTCGATGTTCTGGCGCTGGTGTGATATCTCGCGGAGATCCTTTTCAAACTGGTCGATCTCGCCACGGCCGGAGTAATACTCTTTCTCGGCTTCGCTCAATCCATTTTCCATCTGCTCTTTCTCGATGTACATCGTGAGCAGCTCTTCTTCACTGGCAACAGTGGTATCGGTAATGACTTTAGATTCCTCTTCGTTCTTGCGGAGCTCTTCTGCGTTCACTTCGATGCGCTGGCCGCTTTGTTCCATCGCCTCTTTCTTGAAGCGCAGCTCCTGCTCGATGCTCTTCACGCGGTTCTCCTGCTGGTGGAAGAAGATATTCTGTTCGTTGAACGCAGTCGACTTCTGGCCGAGGATCTCGTTTTGCTGCGTGAGCTCGCCGGTGATGGCACGGAGACGCTGCTCCTGCTGTTCGAGCTCGGCGTGGGCCTGAATTGCCCGCGGCTTCATCTCGTCGATCTCCGACTGTAGTCCCTGTATTTTTTCCAGGATGTCTTCACTGCGCAGGTCGGCGGTGCTCAACATTTGTGCAAACTGCTCTTTCTTCGTCTTGACGGAAATGTATTCGTCGTTGACAAGCTTGATGCTGTTCTGCGCTTCTTCGATCTGTTGCTTCAGCGTATTGTTGCGAAGTCTTTCGAGCTCGCGCTGCCGGTCGATCAGCGAGTGACGGACATCTTCCACTTTCCGCGTGAGGTCTTTGATCTCGCGGTCGAGCTTCTCGAGGTTCTTTGCCCGGCCGATCTTCTTGCCTTCGAACAATCCTACCGATCCGCCGGAGAGGCTGAACTTGCGGCGTGTAACTTTTCCGTTGCGCGCGATGAAGATATTGCCGTCCTCGGGCGGGAGTGCTTTGACGTCGCCTTCGTAGATGTATACCTTGTCGAGGATGTAGGCCATCAACTTGGTAAAACGCTGGTCGAACTCGATGATCTGCGTTGCAGGAAATGCATTCGCGTACATCTGGATATCAGATGGCTGGAACTTTTCGAAAGAGTCGAGAATGAAGAAGTTCGCCTTGCCCTTGCCGGCGTCACTCAGTATGTTAATCGCTTCGTAAGCCTCGTTTTCGTGGTCGACGATGTAATAGTTCAGGTATGGTTCGAGGAAGTTCTCGATGGCGACCTTGTACTCTTCGGTAGTGGAGATCACATCCGACAACAGCGGGGCATTCTTCGTCCAGCCTACATTCTTCTTGAGGAACTTGATGGCTTCGGGAAAGCCTTCGAGGTTTTCGACAAGGGACTTGGTGAGCTGGTATTCGTTCTGGCGTGAATCGAGTGAGCGTCCTGCTTCGGTCATCTCCTCGCGGATCATGTCGATGGTCTTCTCGAGCGACGCGATCCTGGACAGCGTCTCCTCTTCGTCGCGCTTGAGGTTTTCGAGATAGCTGTTCTTCTGGCCGATCTCTTCCAGCAGTACGACGAGCTTGTTTTCGAACTCCTGGAGGCTGGCGCTTTGCTGGTTGCTGGTGGAAGCCGTGCGTTCGAGCTCCTGCTTGAAGGACGAAGCCTGTATCTCGCGGATCTCGGTGGCCTTATTTACCTGGAAGAACTCTTCCTGGCGGGTGCGGTGAAGCTGGCGAAGGGCGTCGGCTTCTCCCTGCAGGGTGTAGGTAGTAGCCTTCTGTGCTTCGTATTCTGCTTTCAGGGCGTCGACCTTCTGCTGGATCTCGTTGAGGATGTTCTGGGCGGAGCCGTGTTCCGATTCCAGGCTGTGCATGCTGAACCTTGCGCGTTCATTGCTCTTGCGGTCCTGGTCGATCTGGTCTGTCAGGTTGTTGATCCGGTCGGTGAGAAAACGCTGGCGTTCGTTCTTTATCTGTTTGTCGCTTTCGTGCTGACGGATATTCGAAACGTGTTCGTTGATCGCCTTCTGGCGCGTAGACAAGGTCTTCTCCTTCAGCAGCAACTCAGACTTCGACCTTTCGATCAGCGCTTCCTTGTCTGCGATCTCGGCTGTGAGCTTTGTCTTGCGGTCGCTTTCAGATTCCTGTTGTTTGTTGACAGATGCGAACTTTTCTTTTTGCTTGTTCACAACAACCTTCGCGAGCACGATGCTCTTGTGCTTATAGTCTTCTTTGACCTTGTAATAGGTCTCTGTTTGCTTGGCCTGTTTTTCAAGGCTCTTCATGTTCTTCTCGATCTCGAACAGTACGTCTTCGACGCGTTCAAGGTCGGCGTCGGTCTCTTCGAGCTTGCGAAGTGTTTCTTTCTTTCTCTTTTTGAACTTCGAGATGCCGGCGGCTTCTTCGAAGAGCATGCGCCTCGAATTGTCGCGGTCGTTGAGAAGGTCGTCGACCATACCGAGCTCGATGATGGCGTAGCTGTTGGAGGCAACACCGGTGTCGAGGAACAGGTTGGTGATGTCTTTCAGACGACAGGCCACGCCGTTCAGCAGGTATTCGCTTTCACCCGTGCGATAGAGGCGGCGGGTGATAGTGACCTGGGAATATTCGGTAGGGAGGAGGTTCTTGGTGTTGTTGATGGTGAGCGATACTTCGGCGAGCTGCTGGGCTGAACGGCCGCTGGTGCCGTTAAAGATCACGTTCTCCATCTTTTCCGACCGGAGTGCGCTGGTCTTTTGTTCGCCCAGTACCCAACGGATCGCGTCGACGACGTTCGATTTCCCGCATCCATTCGGCCCCACGATACCCGTGATCCCCTCATCGAAATTGATAACGATCTTGTCGGCGAAACTCTTGAATCCTTTGATCTCCAGTTTAGATAACTGCATGTATTTATTTCGTTGGTCGGTGGTCGTTGTTCGAGGCAAAGTTGAGAGTCATTCGACTAGCCGCGAACAACGAACAACCAACAACGAACAACGATGATAAAAAAAACAGGAGGCAAAGATATACCCCCACGCCAGATTTGGAAGCATACGGAAACTCAAAATCATCCACATTTTATCCCGCGATTAGACACATTAAAAACCGCCTTTTTTAAAAGATTTAAGTATATTTGATCGTTATGGATCTCAAGTTTTGGATTTGGCTGATCGCCATCGTGGCTATGTTCCTCGTCCGGGCGATGCGGAAGTCTCCGAAGACCCCCGAATCACCCGCCAGACAGCCGCGCACCAATTCAGACGACGATGATTCGCCAGGCAATAGGCCTATGAGCTTCGAGGAACTGCTTCGCGAGATCCAGCAATCGAAAACTCCACCCAAACCAGAAGTCAGCCGTCCTTTCAATACCCGTCCCCCCATCCGGACCGCACCTCCGGCGAAGTCGTACGACGTCGATTACGACGATGACATCCCTGAAGAAGAACAAGACCTTGAGACAATCCCTGCAACATGGGAAAATCGCACGTCAGAAGTATATGAAAGCGCTAAACGCGATGCATTCCAGCGGAAGTCGTTGGAAGAGACCATGAAGCGGGACGACACGAACATGCAATTCATCCACTTCAAAGGATATGATGACGTGCCGAAAAAGAACGTTGCCAATGATGTTTTCAAGGAAATTTCGGACCCCGACGGCCTCAAAAAGGCCTTCATTTTGAGCGAGATACTTCAAAGGAAGTTCTGAGAGGAATTCCTTTTTGTAATAAACATTACCTCTACAGAAGTAAGATATTCTTAAAGCGTGAAGAAATCAGTAAACGGCTGGTTTTTACCTTTACGTCCTGGGTTACAATATTTTTTTGAAGGTTATTTATTAATACGTATATTTTTTAATCCTCTTATTGAGATGACACCCCGTATTGGCTTTATAATCAGTATTTTTTTAATCCTATTGATCATCCCCTTTTCGAGTCGGGCGCAGCAGAAAGATTGTCGCAAAATGGAGGTCAAAGTTGAGGTCACCGATTCAGCGAACGGAAAACAGGGAAGCGTCAAAGTTACCACTACCGATACTACGCTGAAGTTCAGCCTGCACCTCATTGCCAAAGGCACAAAAGACAAGAACAGTCAACTTGATATAATGACCGGAACCATCGAAGATATTCCGCCGGGGAGATACGATCTACTGATCAACGCCCCTGATGGTTATTGTTCCGAAGCCCGAAAGGTGACCGTTAACTGAGCCGCTGCATGAGAATTTATACCACCACACTTCTCCTTACCTGCACGGTACTGTTTGGCTCAGCTTTGACGGCGATGGCCCAGGCGCCCGTCTTTACCGCGATCAATGTTAAACATGATTGTGGTCTCGCACCAGGCGATGGGTCTTTTGTTGTCAATGTTACGAGCGCAAGCGGCGATGTTCAGGTCATCGTTTCTGCTGGCGGTTTTTTGTTCGACACAGGAAAAGTAACGCCGTCCGGATTTCCCTACAACGTACCCGTCCCGAATCTGTCGGGAGCAACCGGTGGCGGACCACGCAACTATATTATCCTGGTCAGTGATGACAATGACAGCGACACAAAGAGCCAATCGATTTTCAACTTTTCAGTTTCGCTCACATCAGTCACTCACAATACTAATCCCGGTTGTGCTACTCCAAATGGCGCGATCGATGTTTCACTGGCAGGCTCAAGTCCGATCGGTGCAATCCAGTATTTATGGACATGGACAGGACCAGGCGTGCTGCCCAGCACTCAGGATCTTTCAGGGTTAAGCGGTGGCGACTATTTTCTTAGCTACACTGACGGCGTGACAACCTGTAATCTTGGACCTATTCATATCAACGATCCAGCACCCGCACCATTCTCGATTGCGTCTGTGTCGGATATATGCGAGGGCAATAATTTGCTTGTTGATGTATTCACTCCCACGGCAGGCTACACTTACAGCGTGATGGAAGGGCCTTCGGTACTTGCATCAGTGGCGTATGCCAGCGGCGCGCTGCAGATTACCGTGCCAGCGGCGGCGATGACTGTCGGTATCCATCCATTGCAGGTGAGAGCAAGCGCAGGAGTTTGTCCTGTGCGCTTCAACGATCCGCCTGGCCTCAATGTCACAGTTCACGCAGAACCCGTTGGACACAACAGCACGAAAACGATCTGCGCAAACATCGCCGTGAATGTGACTCTTACAACCGATCCGACACCGGTGCCCGCAGCGACATACGACATAGCTGTCAATCCAAATGGGCTTACGCTGGCGTCGGGAACCCCGAGCGCCGGTACAGGTAAGCTGGCTAATGAGATCGCCGACGATGTGTGGACAAACACGGGCCTTGGTTCGGTGGCCGTGACTTACACCATCACTCCGGTGAGCGCCGCGCCCGCAAGCTGTCCCGGAGCTCCCTTCACGGTCATCGTGACCGTCAATCCCCAACCTGTCGGTGCCGATATACCGATAACACGCTGCACCGACACTGCCGTGGGAATAAACCTTGCAACAAGCGGCGCATCGGTTGCCGCCGCGACATATAACATCATTACCAACAATGGTGGATTAACCCAGGTGGCTGGAACTACAAGCGCAGGAAATGGCAAGGCGGCAAACGAACTTTTCGATGATGTATGGAGGAATACAGGTCTTGGTTCTGTCAACGTAGTTTATACCGTAACTCCCGTCAGCGCCGCAGGTTGTCTCGGTGACCCGTTCGTGGTTACGGTCGCAATAGATCCGGGACCCATTGGTACCAACGTTGCGATGACGATATGCAGCGACATCGCTGTGGGCGTTACTTTGACGACCAATCCTGGTTCGGTAGCGGCGCTTAATTATACCATTGCCGTGAATTCGAACGGCCTCTCGCTTAGTGCAGGCACACCAAGCGCTGGCGCGGGTAAGGCCGCCAATGAAATCGCCGACGATGTCTGGAGAAACACAACCCTGTTTCCTGTTAATGTCTTGTATTCGATCACACCGGTAAGCGCCGCTCTTTGCTCAGGCGATTTATTCACAGTGGCTATGACCGTTAACCCGGAACCTGTTGGCTCTAATAGCGCGTTCGCCGTTTGTACCGATCTGGCCGTGGGCTTCACCCTGACTACCAGCGCGGGATCAGTTGCCGCAGCGAACTACGCCATTGCAGTAAATACCAACGGACTCACACAGGCAGGAGGGACGGACTCGAACGGCGCCGGCAAAGCTGCTAACGAGATAGCCGACGATGTTTGGACGAATCCGACCGGTGCAACAGTCGACGTGGTGTATACGATCACTCCAATGAGCAGTGACAACTGTGCCGGCGACAATTTTACGGTGACAGTAACCATCAAGCCTGAGCCGGTGGGCGTTGTACAAAACGTGACCGTTTGTAGCGACGCTCTCGTCAACGTGACACTTGGTGTCGCAGGCGGCTCCGTTGCAGCGGCCACCTACAACATAGCAGTCAATGCGAATGGTCTTGTATTCAGCGGGACAACGGCGAGCTCAGGCGTGGGCAAACTCGCGAATGAGCTTATGGATGACCGTTGGACCAATCCAGGTCTGAGCCCGGTGAATGTTGTATACACGATCGTTCCGGTAAGTGCAGGACTTTGCCAGGGCGATCCGTTCACGGTGACCGTAACGGTCGACCCGGAACCTGCCGGGACCAATAGCACGGCTACCAGGTGCAGTGACGAAGCGTTGAACGTAGATCTTTCGACCAACGTCTCGGGTGTAGCGACTGCGACATTCGATATCGCGATCAATGCAAACGGTCTTATATTCAGTGGAGCAACACCGAGCGCGGGTACCGGAAAGCTTGTGAACGAGCTCATAGACGACGCGTGGACGAACACGGGTCTGCTCCCGGTGAACGTGACCTACACGATCAACCCGGTTACCGCATCAAGTTGCGCAGGTAACTCGTTCACCGTAATCGTTACTGTTAATCCCGAGCCCGTCGGCGCCAATTCGAGCATGGCGGTGTGTAGCGACCAGGTCGTTGGGTTTACATTGAGCACCAGCGGAGCCAGCGTAGCCGCCCAGACATACAACATTAATGTTAACTCCAATGGCTTGAGCCAGAGTGCCGGTACAGACAGTAACGGCCCCGGTAAGGCCAGCAATGAGATTGCGGATGACGTTTGGACGAATACAACCATCGCAGCGGTCAACGTTGTTTACACGATCGTTCCTGTAAGCGCAGCGCTCTGCCAGGGCAATGTATTTACCGTAACCGTCACTGTTAACCCGGAGCCTGTCGGTGCAGATGCAGGTAAGACGATTTGTAGTAACAGCAACGTCGCCTTCAATCTTCAGGTCGACGACATCGACGCACTGGGTAACGCTCTTCCAGCAACGGCGTTCAGTTGGACTGTTGCCAATAATGGTAGTGTGACCGGTGAATCGGTCGGCCCGCAGACAAGCGTGACCATTACCGATATTCTTGTAAACACATCTTCGGTTGACCAGCCGGTTGTGTACACCGTAACACCGAGGAGCTCATTGCTTTGTGCAGGAACGCCTTTCACCGTTACGATCATCGTTAGCCCCAGACCGGTACTGGTGGTCGGACAGACTGCTGACGTTTGTAGCGGCACGGCGGCAGGATATGAGATACTATTGAATCCTGCTAACCTTCCCGCAGGAACAACATTTACGTGGGCAGCTCCAACGATGTCCGACGGTTCGATACAAGGAACTCCGGGCGCAAGTGTCGCGATGGGGCCCGCAGGTACGGTTCACATCAACGACGTGCTTACGAATATTGCCGCTGCGCCTATCACTGCGACCTATACCGTAACCCCGTCACTGGGTGGTCTCTGTGCGGGAACACCGCGGACCGTGGTTGTGAGCGTCTATCGTGCGCCGACTGCCGAAGCCGGTGCCAACCAGGCATTGTGCATTGACTTTGGACCATATACGCTCGTTGGCTCTTCCCTTGGCGGATCGGCAACGACCGGTACGTGGAGCTTCTTCTCGCAACCCGGTGGCGGAGTGCTCACGCAGTCTCCCGTTCCGGGCAATCCCGCCATGGCGAAGTTTGAATCGACTACTCCGGGCGCTTACGTACTGCAACTGACTACCGACGTGACACCAGTGTGTGGTGCTGTGTCAGACTTTGTAACGATCACCGTAATGGATAAGCCGGTTGTTCTGGCCGGCCAGACCAAGACCACGTGCGGCAACGATCCCGTTGCTTACGAGATATTGATGGCTCCGGTTAACTTCCCGGCCAATACCGTGTTCAACTGGCCCGATCCGGATGGATCCGGACCTGCACAAGCAGGTGTGAATGTTGCCATGGGAACTCCAGGCACGATTCACATAAACGACGTTCTTGTCAACAATGGCACGATTGACATCCCGGTGCAGTATGACGTGACGCCTTCGGTTGGACTTTGTGTCGGTGCACTCCAAAGCATTATCATCACGGTAAGGCCTGCGCCGGTTGTAGCGTTCGGTCAAACGAAGATTATCTGCAGCGGCGACCTGGTGAATTACGAAATACTGCTGAGCCCGGCTAACAGTCCGATAGGAACAACTTTCTCATGGCCAGATCCTGATGGCGCTGGTCCCGGTACTTCGAAGCTGGCCATCGCTGCCGATCCTCCCGGAACATTCCATATTACCGACCGGCTATTCAATGGAACCGGAGTTCAGATCCCCGTGATCTACTCGGTGATCTCGACAGGCACCAACGGATGCCGGGGTGTAACAAGAGACATTACTATAATCGTCAACCCCGGTGACATTGTCGAAGCTGGCAATTCTCAGGCGGTCTGTTCGAGTGGCACGGCGACGCTGACCGGTTCGAGCATCGGCGGTCTTGCGATCGACGGAACATGGAGTATTGTGGCTGAACCGCCCGGAGGTGGAAATGGTATAATCACCGGCGGCACTGCGACAACCACTCCCGATGCGGCAACATTTACAGCATCTATTGCTGGTAACTATACATTGCGACTTACTACCAATCCGGGAGGCGCTTGCCCTGCGGTTTCCGATGATGTGATCATTACGGTAAAGAGTCCCGGAGATCCTTCGTGCACGGGTGGTACGGGGACCTGCCCTAGTTCTATTGTGCCTGAGCCCACTTCGGCAACCTGCAACAATTCCGACGGATCGGTGTTCTTTAGAATTACTCCACCTACACCGATCTCCGGCGATGTTAAAATCACCATTGATCGCACTATTCCTGCGACGCCCCCGGAGACGAGGACTAACTTCGCATCGGTCGATGGCTTCACGTTTAACACATTGCCCGCTGGTAAATACAGCTATGTAATCGAGTATGGTGGACCTTCTTGTACGAAAATCGGAGATTTTACAATTAATCGTTCCGGTACGATCGGTACGCTGGTGGCATCGAACCTTATCGATCCAACCTGTTTTGGTGAAACCGGGGCAGCTACGATCGACGCGCTGAATGAGACCGGCAATATCCTTCAATGGTCTGCAGATGGAATTACGTTTACAGATTTCATTGCCGGCACTTCCGTGACGGGACTTCCTGCGGGCACAAATCTGATCAGCGTAAAGAAGGCAGGCGACCCCTGTGCAGCAGGCGTCTTCATAACACTGACAGATCCAACTGAAGTCTCGGCCGGTTTGTTGCCAGCCGATGCCACGTGCTTCAACAATGATGGAAGCATCACCGTCAGCAATCTTACGGGAGGGACAGGACCCTATACATTCGACTTGAACGGAGCCGCGATCAATATACCGGCAAGCAATATTATCAACGGACTGACCGCAAACACATACGATCTCATTATTACCGACTCGAAAGGATGCGTCAGCGCGCCGAATCCGGTGATCGTGTCATTCCCGGGATATGTCAATCACACTGCACCGGTCACAACGTCGCCCGATTGTTCGGGTGGAGGTGCCAACGGAAAAGTTGAGTTCACGATCTCCGATCCCGGAAGCTTCCAGTTTGCTTTGACGACCGACCTCGTCCTCGAGCCGGCCACGTACAATCCGCTGGGTGGAAGCCTCGTGAGTATTTCCAATCTGGCGAACGGCGACTATGCCGTGTGGCTCAAGCCAATGGGTGCAGGAACAAAGTGTGCAACGAAAGTGCCGGTAACAATAAGCGGCGTTTACGCTGTTTCGTACACGGCAACGACAAGCGATGTGATATGTTTTGCGCAGCCTACGTCGGTTGTTCTCAGCAACATCACCGGAGCCCCGGGATTGCCTTATGGCTTTACCTTAACCAACACGAGCGACAATTCGGTGATCATAGGCACCATCTCGGCATCACAGGCATTGTCGGCTTTCTCGATCACAAACATAAACCCGGGCAACTATTCGATCTTGCTCACACAAAATCAGTCGTCACTTGTTCCTTCGTGTACTATGCCGATCAACGGAGGTGCGAACGCCCTTGTGGTCAATGGCCCCAGCGCGTCGCTCGACAGCCTTTATGTGAAACGGGCGATATCGTTCCCTGATCTTCCTTCGGGCTCCGCTCTTGTAGGAGTGAATCCCAGTGGACTGGAACCATACGAGACCAGGCTCGAGCTCACCACACCGTTGTTCGGCTCGCAGGAGTTCGTATCGGACTGGACTGAAGTTTCCCTCAATCCTCAGAACCTGAAGTTCGAGCGGTCATATACGAATCTGTATGCGGGTGTGTACACACTCGGCATCCGCGACGCAGGAGGCTGTGAACGGACCTACGTGTTCACCCTGAAGGTCGATACCAACCTGTTCATACCGAACGTATTTACACCCAATGGCGACGGGCATAACGAAGTATTCTTCATCCGCAACCTGCCGGCCGATACGAAGCTGCTGGTAACCAACAGGTGGGGTAAGGAAGTCTTTAAGTCTGGAGCCTACACCAACGATTGGAACGGAGGCGACACGGTCGACGGGCTGTACTACTACACGCTGACGTTAGGAAGCGAGAATTACAACGGTTGGGTGGAGATCATGCGAGGCCAGTAGATAAGAAACGCAACGTATCGACACCATCGGCGTAATCCGATAATCCAGGCTCTTGTGTTTTTCCAAACGCTACGCTTCCCGGAAACCATCCCGTTGAGCTTGCGATACACTGGATCTTATCGGACGCGAGATCGGGCTGACCTGAATAGGGTTCATGATACAATACTGAAATAGGAGAGACCAGTCCCTTGTTCTCCGTTATCAGCACAAAACCGTTGTCCAGGAAATGGATCCGGTTCACCAGGAGTATCGACTTATTATAATCGTAGTTGTTTGCATACTTGTGATGGTTAAACACGTCTTGATAGCCATCCCACACTCTCAATATCTTTGTGAGATCGTAACCTTCCGGTACAAACACCTTCGACACATTACGGCACCCCAATCCGAAGTATGTAAACACATCTTCGCCCAGCGTGGTGAGTTGCTCCGCGGTTTCGTCCCCGCGAATAACTGCACACGACGAGCGGTTCTTACGAATAATATGGGGAATGTTCCGGAAGTAGTATTCGAAGTAACGGGAAGTATTATCACTCCCTGTGGCGATCACGGCCCCGACGTCGTTCATCCTTTCGGCAAAGGTGATGGAGTCTCTGAAGGCGGGCTGTATATTCAACAACTGTTCTGCTACGAAGCCCATGAGCACCGAGTCTTGCGATGAAAGCTTCGCGACAAGATGATGGCCGCTGATAAGCACCGACAGCAGGTCGTGAAATCCGACCATGGGTATGTTGCCGGCCATTACCACACCCACTTTACGGGGTGCGGCGAGCGACAGGTTATAGCCCATAACCCATTGTTCTAACTGGTCTTTAACAAGAAATTTAAGAATGCCATTGAGTGCGATATCGCATTGACGTTGGGTGAACCACGGATTGCGGTCGCCAGCCTGCCTGTAAAGATTGTTTTTATCACCCGGTTCAATCGTATGCAGTCTTCTCCCGAGCTCGACAAAGGCATCTATTCTATCCGCTAATTTCATGTTGCTAATTAAAACCTTTAAGAGGCCGAACCTGTTTGAATACAATTGAAGGAAGCGTATTTTTACAGCTTCTGCCCTATGAATTAAGGGCGAAATTAAACAAGGCCGGGGTCGTTAGAACGGCCCGGTGAAGAAAAAGAAAGATGGCAATCAAGATTACTGAAGAGTGTATTAACTGCGGAGCCTGCGAACCCGAGTGCCCCAATACCGCCATTTATGAAGGCGGCCGGGAGTGGAACTGGGCAGGCGGTACGAAACTCGCACAGGTAGAGCTTGAAGATGGTTCCAGCATTGATGCGAAGACGACTCAGTCGCCTGTTTCGAATGAATTCTATTATATCGTGAACGGCAAGTGTACCGAGTGTACCGGCTTTCACGAAGAACCTCAGTGTGCGGCGGTATGTCCCGTTGATTGTTGTGTTCCCGATCCGGATTATGTGGAGACGAAAGAAGAGCTGACGGCGAAGAAAGCGTGGCTGCATAACGAAGCGCTCCAGTCCTGAGCGGGACTGCGGTTCTGAGCTTGTGTACCCTGGATGTCGTTAATCGTTACTCGTTATTCGTTAATCGCGGCTAGACGAATGACACTCGACTTCGCCGCGATTAACGAATAACGAGTAACGAATAACGAGTAACGAATAACGAATAACGATTAACGAACATCACCTCATCTTCGCCCGCTTGATCAAGTAAGCCTGTAGTACTTGAAAGTAGTCCGTCCTCGAATTCGCCGAGATAAAATCAATCCTCAACTGATTACACTTCATCCTCAACTCATCGTGAAATAACTTCGCCTGTTCCTGGAATTTCGTTCTGATCTCCACCGGGTTCAATTTCAGTTTATCCCCGTTCTCCAGGTCGATGAACTCATAGGGTCTTTCTTCGAAGTTGAATGCAAGCTCCGTTTCGTGATCGCTTACGTGGAACAGAAGCACCTCATGCTTGTTGTGCTTCAGGTGCTGGAGCGCCTTGAACAGCTCCGTGGGATCTTCGCTGCCGTCGAACATATCGCTGAAGATCACCACCAGCGATCGCCGGTGTGTCTTCTCGGCAACTTCATTAAGCACGTGCGCTACTCGCGTGGGACGAAGGGACGGCACACCCTGTTCCACCTTTTTTTCCATCAGACTGAAGAGCTTATCCAGGTGTGAGGCAGTCGACTTAATAGGTGTGTATTCTTCGATCTTATCGGAAAACAGGCACAGCCCCACGGCGTCACGCTGGCGATGTAGCAGATAGGCGAGGGCAGAGGTCGAATAGATGCTGAACTTCAGCTTGCCCAGGGTCTCTTTAGGATAGTACATGGACGGCGAACAGTCGATGATCAGCAGGCAGCGCAGGTTCGTCTCTTCTTCGTATTGCTTGGTGTAAAGGCGGTCGGTCCTCGCGAAAACCTTCCAGTCTATGTGGCGGGTTGACTGACCTTCATTGTAGAGCCGGTGCTCGGCAAACTCCACGGAGAAACCATGGTAGGGCGACTTGTGCAGACCGGTTATGAAGCCCTCCACCAGCTGCTTGGCCAGTATTTCAAGGCTTCCTGACTGCTTGATCTCTTCAAAATTTAATTTCACGGAACGCTGCTTAAAACCTCCAAATTCCCTGCCTTTACCACACGCAGGCTACTTTTTACCCCAGTGGAGTATAACGTACGGCTGGGGCAAAATATCCATTTTATCGGCCTTTGTTTGTTATATTTTTGTAAAATACTATCTTCGATTCCACCAAATACCCCAAAAAAACCAACTAAACATTAGATCCTGTGGAAGATCAAAAGCCGAATGGACGTGATGAGATCTATTCAGAGAAAGTAAAGGCTGGCAAAAGAACTTACTTTTTTGATGTGAAATCGACGCGGTCGAATGACTATTACCTCACGATTACTGAAAGTAAAAAGAGGTATAACAAGGATGATGAGGGATTCACTTACGAAAAACACAAGATCTTCCTGTACAAGGAGGATTTTAACAAGTTCCTCGAAGCACTGAACAACACAGTGAACCATGTGAAGACTGAGCTGATGCCTGAGGTGGATTTCACCCAGTTCGACCATGCAAGAGAAGAGCGCGAAGAGACGGCTGCTGCTGCAGATGCACAACCGCCGGCCGTGGATTCTACCACCGAGCTCAAATGGGATTGACTTTTTTCTAACCTAAACCTAAACCGGAAAAGGCCCTGGTTCGGAAACGGACGGGGCTTTTTCTTTCTTAGTGCCCGATCGAAGGGGGGATTACCTGTTCAAAGTTCAGATATCTGTCGCGTTCCGAAATCGCCTCTTATGGAGAAATCATCTCCGAACCCTCATCTCGCTTATCGGAAATGACCTCTCCATATCTGTCCCATCCCCAAATCAGTCAGTTATCAGAACCCTGAACCCTGAACATCCATATTTAAACAACTTCGCACAATCCCTATATTTGCGCCCTATTTAGAAACGCAGATATCATTATGGGACTTAAGTGTGGCATTGTCGGGCTCCCGAACGTCGGTAAATCAACCTTGTTCAATGCCCTTACGAACAACAAAGCCGAGGCAGCCAATTTTCCTTTTTGCACCATCGAACCGAACGTAGGCGTGATCTCCGTTCCCGACGAACGCCTCCGGATACTCTCCGGCCTGGTCACACCGCAGAAGATCATACCCACAACCTTCGAGTTCGTCGACATCGCCGGACTGGTAAAAGGAGCGAGCAAAAACGAAGGCCTCGGCAACCAGTTCCTGGCCAACATTCGTGAAGTCGACGCCATCGCCCACGTGGTGCGCTGCTTCGATAACGACAACATCATTCACGTCGACGGCCGTGTAAACCCCGTAGCGGACAAGGAGATCATCGACACCGAGCTTCAGCTTAAAGACCTCGAGTCGGTCGAGAAAAAACTGTCGAAGGTGGAGCGTACCGCCAAAACTGGCGACACTGCTGCGAAGAAGGAACTCACTTCCCTGGTCAAGTACAAGGAAGCCCTCCTGGCAGGAAAGAATGCCCGTGCCATACAGGCTACCGAAGACGATCTGAAGGCCATTGCGGACCTCCAGTTGCTCACCGCCAAGCCGGTCATCTACGTGGCTAACGTGGAGGAGGAATCGGTACACACAGGCAACAAGCACGTCGACGCGCTGAAGAACTTGGTGAAGGACGAAGGCGCGGAAGTCGTGGTCGTCTGCGCTGCTATCGAAGCCCAGATTGCCGAGCTCGAGAGTGAGGCCGACCGGGTCGAGTTCCTCAAAGAATACGGGCTCCAGGAATCAGGTCTGAACAAGCTCATTAGCGCCGCCTACCACCTGCTGGACCTGATCACGTATTTCACCGCGGGCGAGAAGGAAGTCCGCGCCTGGACCATCCATAAAGGCTGGCGGGCACCGCAGGCTGCCGGGGTAATTCATACGGATTTCGAGAAAGGTTTTATTAGAGCTGAAGTGATCAAGATACCTGATTATCAGAAGTATAAGACTGAAAATGGATGCCGCGAAGCAGGTAAATTAGGGGTTGAAGGGAAAGAGTATGTGGTGGAGGATGGGGATGTGATGCATTTTAGGTTTAATGTCTGAAGAGTACAGGGTACAGGGTACAGTGTACAGCGTACAGGGAAGCGTGCGCCAGTCACCCTGTACCCTGTACCTTGTACCCTGTACCCTGTACCTCGTTCCGATGTAAGAAATTCGTCCATTTTCACGTCAAATTTTCCTTATAGTGACGGGATTCATTAGACTGGTTTTTAGTACCTTAGCTACCCGCTTCTGCTCATTTTTTTAAAGCGGGCACTACACTGACTCGATTTTTTTAATAACCGCAGGCACCTTGAGAATCAGGATCGTTTTTGGACTTAAGAACCGGGGGGCATACGTTCCGTTCCACCACCAGTTTCTGCTTGCCCAGACCATCAAGGGACTCCTCGTAACGGGCGGCAAAAAGGATTACCTGAATTTCACACAATACAATTTCTCGGGTCTGAAAGGCCAGATCAAGATCAGCCGGAAGGGACTTCATTTCTATTCTTCGAAGGTGACGCTGGTTTTCAGCACGTCCGATAAAACCTTCCTGGACTACCTGGTAGGCACCCTGTTCGAACAGAAAGAACTGGTCATCGGAAGCCTGCAATTGGTACCCGAGTCGGTCGAGAATGAAGAGCCGGTAGTGATCAGCGAGTCCGTAAAATTCCTTTGTATTTCACCCATCGTTGTGCTTCCTGCATTGTTCAACGACGAAAGCAGCAAGCGCTTCGTATTGCCAGACACCGACGAGTTCTCGGATCTGCTCTACGACTCCACCATCCAGAGAATGGAGGCTTCGGGGAAATTTACAGCCGGCCAGATCGCAGATTTCTATAAGTTCCAGCTCGTTCCCGACAAGGACTATATCAACAGGCTCCAATCGTCGCACAAGAAATTCGCACGCATCTACCCGTTGTACGACTCAGACATCAAATACGAAGTCAGGGGCTACACGTTCCCGTTCACACTCTACGCTCCTCAGCCGGTCCAGCAATTCGTTTATGAAAATGGATTGGGACACTTCTCTCACAAGGGCTTCGGAATGTTAGATGTGGCGTCTCAGGATTCTATTAAGAGTGAGGCTGATCACGAGGTGAATTACGCTTGAGAGTACAGGGTACAGTGTACAGTGTACAATGTTGCGTGCGCCAGCCACCCTGTACCCTGTACCCTGTACCCTGTACCCTGTACCCTGTACCCTGTACACTGTACACTGTACTCATCGATAAGGCACCACAAAGTATCCTACCAGCATATCCGCCATGGGCGTCAGTGACTTAAAATAAATAAGCACGTCATAAACGTTCTCGGTCTGGTAATGACTCCCTTCGAAATACGTAGCGGGCAGCGTAGGCGATTCAACACAATAAGTATAGTCATACCATCCCTGCTTCATCACGATCGAGGTCTCATAGGATGACGTCGCCTTGTTCCACTTCATCTTATTCTCCTCGGTTCTTGCGTAGTGATTATAGTTTCCCAGCACGTAAACATTCGCGCCCTGTAGCTGCGGTGCATTCAGTGTAAAGTCAACGAAAATATACTGGCTGCTGAGCGCCGGGTCGCGGTAATCGAGGTTCTCAATGGCGAAGTCCCCGTTGAGGTCCGCGTACTGGGCGTAAGCGAGGCCTTCACGCGATTGGTCTGTCTGGACCTTCAGTACAAAGGGCTTCTGGGTGCGGTCGATCGTGGCTGTGTTCCTGCCGGGCGAAATGAGTGAACGAAAGTCTACGAACCGGAACTCGTTGCCCGCCAGCCATTGCTTGTCCTGGTCGAAGAACCTGTATTCAAGTTGTTGCAGATCGTCGCGAATAAAACTGGGTTTTACGTTGAACCGGGCATTGTCCCACCGCTGA
The DNA here is from genome assembly GCA_035318625.1 of Cyclobacteriaceae bacterium. Classification (GTDB taxonomy): domain Bacteria; phylum Bacteroidota; class Bacteroidia; order Cytophagales; family Cyclobacteriaceae; genus ELB16-189. The sequence goes on along the minus strand of DATHEL010000002.1, from coordinate 155,087 downwards.
TTCTGCCGGATCACGACTTTGAAGTTATCCATAGCATTGAATACCTGCAGGTCGCGGTATCCGACTGTGAAGTTGATCTGTTGGTTGGTCGCTGTAAGGGCACTATTCCCCACTAGGTTATTGTTGGGCGACAGCGTCACACGGCTGTCGAATATCATCATGCGGGCGGTGAGGACCACGTCGTCCTTGTTGCTGTCGCGGTACACCATCACCAGGTAGTTGCCGGGCAGCTTCACTGCGGGCACCTGGAACCGGTAGTGAACATAAGGCAGGTATGTATTGTTGGAGTACTGGTAGTCGTTTACGTTGAACTCATTATATACAGGCATGAAGTCCAGGTCGAGAAGGGGCGATTTGGTCCAATCGGCATTGCAGTGGATGAGCCTCACATAGTAGTTGTTCCGGCTCTCCTGGATGTCGTCGAACTCGAGGATGAGGTTCTGCCGGCTGAGAGGTGCGACGGGGGCCTGGAGGTTCTCGCGGACGCCGGTTCCGGGCGGATGGAGCATAACCGTCTTGATGTTTTCCTCGTAGACGGCATCCTGGAACAATAGTTTTTTTTGCCCCAAGGCCGGTAAAGAGATCAGTAGAGCGAGTAAGTAGGGGCCGAGCTTCATGTCCAAATCTAAACGATAATTTTGCTCAAATTGCATTCCAACTTCCACCTAAAACCGCGTGTCTAAGCAGCATATAGGGTTCATGCTCGGGGAAAAGGAGCTAATACAAGGCTGTGCCAGGGGCGACAGGGCCTCACAAAAGGCTTTATATGAACGCTATTGCAGAAAAATGATGGTGGTTTGCCAACGGTATTCCCGCGCTACGCAAGAGGCCGAAGACACTCTTCAGGAAGGCTTCATAAAGATATTCAAGTCGATCGCCGACTTCAGGGCGGAATCGAAGCTTGAGACCTGGATCACCCGGATCATGATCAACACCGCCCTCAACAGCCAACGCCAAAAACTCTACCTGTTGCCCATGGTAGATGTTACCGAAATATCATTACCCGAAAGGGAGGAAGTGAGCTTGTCGGGATTCCATCTCGAAGACCTCATTAATATGGTACAAACACTTCCCGACGGATGCCGGGTCGTGTTCAACTTATTTGCGATCGAAGGGTATGGTCACCAGGAGATCGCTAAGATGTTGGAGATCAGCGAAGGAACATCCAAGTCGCAATACAACAGGGCAAAAGGTCTGCTGAAAGCGAAGCTTGAAAGAGAGAGTAAATATGCAAAACTCAGAGAGTCAAAAATTTGAGGACAACTGGAAGTCCGCGTTCGACGGTGCAGAAATGACGCCGCCGGATAAGGTCTGGAATTCCATCGAGCTCGACCTCGCAGGGCAGGAGAGCGCTACCATGAAGAAAAGAGTAGTGTTCTATCAACGACTTGCAGCGGCCACTGTCTTGTTTGCCTTGCTTACAGGGATATATGCTTTTTATATTAAAACAGATAACAAGCAGCTGGCTGTTAAAAAGAATGTTCAGGGCAATGAAGTAAAAAGTGAAGCTCCGGGTAGTGTAACTAATAAAGAAGCCTCGAGCAGCGTGACCACCAAAGAAACAGCAAGTCCTGAAAGCCATAAACCCCAAAAAGAAGTTATAAACCAATCAAACAACGTTGGGCAACAAGCTCCTTTTGTACCTGAAGTTCTTTCTAAAGAAGATCTTCCCCAGGGAGCTCTTCCTATCATTGCGCTGACGGAAATTCCCAAGGAAGAAGCACCTCACGAAGCCCTTTCTCCTAAGGAAGAAGAAACCAAAAAAGAAGAAGTCACTTCTCCCATACTTCAAACAGCGCCCCTCGTAGCATCACTCGAGCCACAGGAGGAAACGGAGAAGACCGAAAAGAAAAAGAACAGTGGCGGAAACACGTGGCTCGCTCTCGGTGCCGCTGCCGGCAACTATTCGCCCAATAGCGGAGCGTCGTCCAATCCCCAGGCCCAAAGCCAGAGCAAGTCATTCGGAGCTCCGACATACGCTAACCTCGATGCAGCATCGACTACCGACAACAAAACGAAAGTCGGCACATCGTATTCCGTCGGCATGGCCGTCGGCAAAAAGTTCGGACGGTTTGTGGTTCAGAGCGGCTTTAATTTCAACAAGCAGCAGGTGGACTATACCTCCAGCTATGATTCCAGGACTACCATGAACATTGCAAAAGCTTCGGTGTCCGATTATACCACCTCGCAGGCCGAGAACGTGTCGCTGACACCAACGGCGGCGTATACGGTGAACAGCAGCATGGAGATCCTCTCGATACCCATACTGGCAGGTTATATGATCATAGACCGTAAGCTGGGCTGGCAGATGAATGCCGGTGTTTCTTCGGATTTCTTCCTTCGCAATACGCTGGTGGATAAAACGGGCCAGAGAGAAAGGTTTACCCAGACTGCCGGCGACGCCTCACCATATCGTTCTGTGAACTGGTCGGGCCTGGTAAATACAGAGGTGAGCTATAAGGTTGGCGATCACTACCGGGTATCGTTCGTACCCGGTGTTCGTTACTCATTCAATCCGCTGTTGAAGGATCCTGGAAATTCCGGCAAGCCGATAATACTGGATGTAGGATTCAGGTTTAAATACCTGTTTGATTGAAGAGAAATACATCGCTCACGGATCGCACAGATCGCGCGGAATTAGTTTGATAACTCGTCGATCTCGTCAACCAGCTTTTCCCACTTGTCGTTTGCTTGCTTCAGGTTGACTTCAGTCTTTTCGAAAGCCGCTTGTGCTTTCGATAGCTGCTCGACGTTGCCATAGACCTCGGGTTTCGCCAATTGTTCTTCCGCAGCAGCTTTCTCTTTTTCAAGCTTACCAATCTCTTCTTCCACGCGCTTCAGTTCCTGCTGAAGTGACTTGAGCTTCTTCTCCGATTCGTCGGTCTTGACGACTGCCGGCTTCGGCTTCTGCTCTTTCTTAACGACAGGAGCAGGAGGGGCAGAGACATTGTTCTGGTTCTGCTTCTTCCAGTACTCGTATTCATCATAAGTACCGGGGTATTCCTTGATCTGGTGATTGTCGATATACCAGATCTTATTGGCGACCTGCGAAACAAAATGCCTGTTGTGCGACACGACCACGAACGTACCCTTGTATTGTTCGAGGGCCTGTATGAGGATGTTCTCTGAAATGAAGTCCAGGTGGTTGGTAGGTTCGTCAAGCAGCAGGAAGTTGGCTTCGGAGATGAGCGTCTTCGCCAACGCTACGCGTGATTTCTCTCCACCGGAGAGGACCTTGATCTTCTTGAACACATCTTCGTCGGAGAACAGGAAGCATCCGAGGACATTCCTGAGCTCCTGTTCCAGCTTGCCTGAGCCGGCCTGCTTGAGCTCGTCGAGGACCTCGTTGTCCACATGGAGTGACTCCAGCTGGTGCTGTGCAAAGAAACCCTGGATGACGTTGTAGCCGATCGTCCTTTCGCCTTCGACGGGCTCGGTGCCGGATAGAATTCGCAATAATGTAGACTTGCCCTTACCGTTGGCCCCGATCAGTGCGATCTTGTCGCCCCGCTCGATCACCGCGTTGGTGTCTTGCAGGATCGTGAGATCGCCATACGATTTCGAAAGGTCTTTCATGGTGACCACGTGCCGGCCGGAGGGCTGTTTGAACGTGAACCGGAAATTCACGGCTGCGTTGTCGCTCACCACCTCGTCGACAAGGTCCATGCGCTCGATAGCTTTCACGCGGGACTGCACCTGTCTTGCTTTACTTGCCTTTGCCTTGAAACGATCGATGAACCTTTCGGCCTGGCGGATCTTGGCTTGCTGATTGTCGAAGGCGCCCTGCTGGATCTGTTCCCGCATTTCTTTCTCCTGCAGGTAATAGGTGTAATTGCCTTCGTAGCTCACCAGTTGTTGTTGCGTAACGTCGACTGTTTTGGTGATCACGTTGTCGAGGAATGTACGGTCGTGCGATACGATGACAACCGCGCCCTCGTAGTTACGCAGATAGTCTTCCACCCACTCGATCGATGGAAGGTCAAGATGGTTGGTAGGCTCATCGAGCATCAGCAAAGAAGGCTTCTCCAAAAGAAGCTTCGCCAGCATGACCCGCATCCGCCATCCACCGGAAAATTCCCGAAGAGGGCGATGAAGGTCTTTCGTTGCAAAGCCGATCCCTTCCAGGACCGCTTCGGCCTTCGATTGCATCGTGTAGCCGTCGAGGTGCTCGAATTTCTCCTGTAGCTTCGTGAGCTTATCGACCAGGTCGTCGGAATACTCGGTTTCGAGCTGGTGAAGGATCTTTTCGATCTGTCGCTGGGTGCCGACGGCATCCTTGAATGCCTCCATGGCAACGGTAAGAATGGCATCCTCGCTCTGGTAGGAGAGAAGGTCCTGGTTCAGGAAGCCGATCGTGCAATCTTTCGACTTACTGATACTGCCGGCATCAAGCCGGTACTCGCCGTTGATGATCTTGAGCAAGGTAGACTTGCCGCGGCCGTTCAGGCCGATAAGCCCGATTTTGTCGTCAGGTTTAATGAACATCGACGCGTTCTCATAAAGGGCGCGTCCGCCGATGAAATACGATATTTTATCTATGGAGACCATTTGGGCCGCAAAGATATTCAAATGGGATCACTAAATTGCTTAGCTAAATTTGAAAAAACTCCATGACCAGGCCCCACGTTGTCTTTCTTTCACTGTTAATAATGACAGCCTGCGGAAATCTGTCCAAAGAACAACTCACAGAACCCGTGGTCACGGAAACGCCGAAATCGATTGAGGTCCTCGCGGCGATCACGCAGAAAAGTGCTGAGCTGCCCCTGAAGTCGATCAAGCTGCCGAAAGGTTTTGTAATAGAAATATATGCGGAGGTGGAGAATGCGCGTTCGATGGCGCTCAGTCCGGCAGGGACACTGTTCGTCGGCAACAGGAATGAAGATAAAGTATATGCCTTACAAGATACCGATGGTGATTTCAAGGCTGATAAGAAATACATTCTCGCCTCGGGCCTGAAGATGCCCAATGGAGTGGCGTTCAAAGATGGCGACCTGTACATCGCCGAAAAGAGTAAGATATCGAAGATCAGCCAGGTGGAAAGTAACCTGGCGGCTCCCGGCAAACTACAGCTGGTGTACGACAAGTTTCCCACCGACGATTCTCATGGCTGGAAGTATATCGCTTTCGGACCCGATGGCAAGCTCTATGTTCCTGTCGGGGCGCCGTGCAACATCTGCGAGCCGTCGAACCCGGTATATGCATCTATCACGCGGATCAATCCGGATGGCACAGACTTCGAAATATTCGCGAGCGGCATACGCAACACCGTTGGGTTCACCTGGCACCCGACCACCAAGAACATTTGGTTTACCGACAACGGACGCGATCGCCTGGGCGATAACACTCCTCCCTGCGAGCTGAATACAGCCACACAGAAGGGACAGCATTTCGGTTATCCATATTGTCATGGAGGCACGGTAAAAGATCCGGAGTTCGGCAACAAACGACCCTGTTCCGATTTTGTGAAACCCGTTCAGCCTTTGGGCGCGCATGTGGCACCGCTCGGCATTAAGTTTTATACTGGCAGCCAGTTCCCTTCCGATTACAAGAACCAGATCTTCATTGCGGAGCATGGTTCGTGGGATCGTTCGAAGAAGACTGGCCATCGGCTGGTGCTGGTGAAGGTCGACGCCAATGGCAAATCGCAATCGTATGATACATTCGCCAGCGGGTGGCTCGATGAGGCAACACAGAAAAGGTGGGGCAGGCCGGTGGATATGATCCTGTTAAAAGACGGATCGATGCTGGTGTCGGATGATTATGCGGATGTGATTTATAGGATAAGTTACAAGGACTGAGGAGAAGGCGAGTCAGGGACGGTGCGCGATCGGCGTGCCGAGTGACCGATCAGGGTGACAGTGGCGTTAACTAAAAATCCTCTGCTATTTCGTCGATCTTCTTTCCTTTGTCGGCGAACATCATCTTGATGAGTGGAAAGCAACGGTAGGTCAGCTTGATCTCGTTGCGTGAATGATCTTTGAAGGTGAGGCTTAGAGTTTCGCCCACCCAATTATACGTATCGCTGGTGAGGATGTATTTCGGTTGGCCGAATGTTCTCATCATGCCCTTCATCAGCCGTGTGTCTTTGTGAGTGATGACGATAATCTCGTAGACGAGGTCTTTGTAGGTTTTCACTTCGACGGATTTCACCTTTACCTCACCGATAGTCTTGTAATCGTCGTGCTCTACTTCGTATAGCTTGGCAGGGAATTCATTCTTTTCTTTCACGTCTTTCTTGAATTCGGCGCCCCTGATGCTATCGATGGGCGTGCCGAGCTTAAGATCTTTGAAGCCGTTGCGGCGATCGAGCTCGCCGGTAGTGTCCTGGGCCGACAGGATACCCGTGACGAACGAAAAAGCGATACAGAGGAGAAATTCAATTTTTCTATTGACTCTTTTCATGGTTTTGGTTCGATGAAGTCAACGCCGAATGATACCGTGGTCTTGTCCCATGTCATGACAATGTCGGCTTTATTATTTTTCTGATCTATAGTGATGGTGAATGGTTCATAGACGAGCTCACCGGGGAGGATCTGAGTGGCGCGTTCGATACGGAGGACGTCTTTAGCCGGGTTATAATTATAAGAGCCCCATTGACCCAGCTCGCTGTTGAATATAATGGTCCATTTATCTTTCTCGGGTATGGCAAATACCGAATATGTGCCCGCTGCGAGGAGCTGGCTGTCGATGAATACTTCTCTGGCGATCGTGAGCTCGGTGGCTTCGTTGGCGCCCAGTCTCCATACCTGCCCGAATGGCACCAGCTTACCGAAGACTTCGCGGCCATGCTTATGAGGCTGACTGTAGACGATCTTCAGGTATGAGTCTTTGTATATGCATGACGCGATAGCTGTAGGACTGGGACGGGGCGCGATCGCTTCCTGTGCGAAGACTGGTGTTGCGAGCGCGATGAGCAGAAACAGGAGGAGGTGTTTCCCGGACATTCGTGGACTTTTGCGGCAAGATAGCAATTTTGATTCCAACTATAAGTTTTGGATTTTGCTGTTATGAACAATAGTCGCCCTGCCTTCGATGACATCTATATGGAGTTGGCTGTTAACCTCGCCAAGCGTTCCCATTGCATCAAGCGTCACGTGGGTGCGGTGCTCACGAAGGACACGCGTATTATTTCTATTGGCTACAACGGCCCACCGTCGGGTACTCACAACTGCGACGAAGAATGGCCGCAGACCGGCTGTCCCTCGGACTCCAAAGGTGGCTGCTCCCTGGCGATCCACGCCGAGCAGAATGCCATCCTGTATGCGGTGAAAAACAAAACGTCGGTGGATGGGGCTACTTTGTACGTTACCTTGTCTCCGTGCATGGCCTGTTCACGGATCATCTTCAGTATGGGGATCACCAAAGTGGTCTACCTGAGGTCATACGCAGAGTACAAAGGACTGTCGACAGACGAGGGCGTGGATTTCCTCAACCGGTTTGGCGTACCATGCAGGAGATATGAAGGGACGTTGACTAACGTCACTCATATGATCTAGTGATCCAGATTGTGCTGGTTGAAGGTCGTCCGAACAAGTCGGACGAAGACAAGCTATCGCGTAGCGACCGCTTTCTCTAAATCATCGATAAACTTCGCTGTTACACCTTTGGTCTTCTTTGTCAACTCGGAGCGGAGCGTTTTCACGCTGCGTTCAACCATGTCGTAAAGTCCAACGGGATTGCCGTCGCTGCGATAGCTTGCAAGACACCAGTCGATCTCACTTTGCAGTTGATGATCGATGTTGAGCTCACGAAGTTTGGCGAGCGCAGATTCAGAGGCAGCTTCAATGTTCTGTGATGGTGCCTTCGATTCTTTCTTTGCTGAAGTTTTTTTCGGAGCAGCCTTAGCGGCAGGTGCTTCTTTTTTTGCGGGTATCCTTGCCATTGAACTGTTTTGATTGGTTTGACAATGCAAAGGTAGGGTAGGGAAGAAGAGAGAGACAAGGTAGTGTGAGAGTATATTTCCGCAACCGTTTGGAACAGTGTGGATACACGAGGATCACGCTGATACTAAAAGAAAAAGGGAAGTAATCCTGGATCACTTCCCTTTTGTAAAAGTATTAGGTTGCCCTAATTACTTCTTCTTCTTAGCAGCTTTTTTCTTCTTAGCTGCTTTTTTTGCTGTCTTCTTTGCCATAGCGTTTTAATTTTTTGTTGTTAAAACTGTACTAAAGATATAATTAAAAATTTAATCACAAAAATTTTATGCAATTAATTTTCATATCTCGCAAAAATATCAGTGGTGTGATTTTTATAAATGATGTCAACGATGAATATCATTTCAATCAAATGATGTTGACTTCAGCAATCAATTCAATACCGAAAACATCTTTAACGATTTCCTGAATTTTCTTCGACAACTCAAGAATTTCTTCACCGCTTCCATTGCCATAGTTAACTAATACCAATGCCTGATGTTCATGAACACCAACATTGCCAAGACGTAATCCTTTCAATGCGCATTGTTCGATCAACCAACCAGCAGGCACCTTAACTTGTTGATTTTCAGATTGATAGCCAGGTATCAATGGATGTTGTTTTTTCAACGTGTTGTAGTGATCTGCATTGATAACGGGATTCTTGAAGAAGCTTCCTGCATTACCGATAACATTGGGATCAGGTAACTTACTTCGACGTATCCTGATCACAGCATCACTCACCAATCGTATCGTTGGTTCAGTTACATTCATCTGTTTTAATGTATCTGCAATAGCACCATAAGAGGTGTTTAACTGATGCTTGTTGTTGGTCAGAGTTAAAGTAACACTTGAAATAAAATATTTTTCTTTCAGCTCATGTTTGAAGACACTTTCACGGTATCCGAACCTGCATTCGTCCTTCGTGAAGGATCTCAACGTGCCTGTTGAACGATCGACAGCATCCACTTTTACTATCACTTCCTTCACTTCAACACCATACGCGCCGATGTTCTGCATCGGTGCAGCGCCAACAGTGCCAGGTATCAAGGAAAGATTCTCGATACCGCCCCAATTGTTCGTTATCGCATGTATTACAACGTCGTGCCATATCTCACCGGCAGCAACTTTTATTGTGACATGATGATCATTCGTGTCGATCGCATCGATCCCTTTGAGATTGTTATGGACAACGAGGCCGTTAAAATCCTTCGTGAACAGGATATTGCTGCCGCCGCCGAGTATTAAGACTTTATTGTCCCTGTAAACCGACGAATCGATGACCTCGCGCAGTTGATGTTCACTGGAAACATCAGTGAAATAGCGGGCATGAGCCGTGATTCCGAATGTATTGTATTGCTTGAGATTAAATTGGTCCTGGATCTTTATCATTACTTAAAGGACTTCCCTAATGCTTCCGCGGACAGCTTGAATAAACAGATCCTGGGAAAACGTCCTGCAATATAAGTTGTTCCAAGCACAACCAGGCCATCGTCTGCTGTGGGCTTGATGGAAGCGAGCTCGAATGAGTTCGAGAATCCGATATACCTGCTGCCCACGAATGACCCGTCGGTAGGGTTATAGCCGAATAGCCCGATCTGTTTGCCCCGCGTGTTGCTCGCGTAAAGAACCCTGTCGGTAGCGTTGATGGTGGCGTTCATAATGACGACAGGGGCATTAGGCGCCAGTTCCGGGAAGGAGTTACCACCGAGCTCCGAGCTGGAGCTGAGACCCGTACTGCTTAAAGTGGCGGCGGGAAGGAAATAGTTGTCGCCGTAGTTGAAACGTGCTGCCGCAAATTTTCCAGCGCCTAGCGCATGCAATGCACTAATGCCGCCATCATCATGGCTGCCCTGGATGACACCGATGGGGTTGGTCGCATTCAGATCGGTGAAGACGATCGACAGCGTATAGTTATAAATCCCGTTGAAATAATACAGACCATTGGACGCCTTTCCAACTTCGAACGGCAACCGTCTGCCGGTACGAAGGATGTGGTCCATAATGGCGCTCTCCGGTGTGTAATCGCCGTCTGACGGGCCGATGGTGAATGACTTCGTCTTCTGTGGGTGTCCATCGGTCGCTACGGTAGACATTACTGTGGTACGGTTGCCCTGGTCGTAATGGAGAAGCAGGAGACTCTGGCCATCGACGCCGGCTGCAAGCGGGTAAGCGCCACCTACGTTCAACTGTTGTGCTATCGTGCCGTTTCCGTCCACTTCCATCAACTGGATGCTCTGTGTCGCCCCATCCATGCAGAAGAAATAGAATTTTCCGGCCACGTCCAGCAACGACGGCGCGGGAGTGACCATGTTCGCATCCAGTTCGTCGTCGGAAATAAACGCACCGAACGCGTCGGTCTTCATAATATAGATCACCCCGGGATCCACGTCCGATCCGTCGGCGATGATGGTACGCTTCAGCCCAAGAACGATATAACCGCCATCGCTGGTTTGTACGATATCCAACGGTGTGTAGGCGATATTGAAATTCGAGTTATCGTAAAACCTGGTGAAGAAACTCTTGTCGGCCACGGGGTCGGCTTCGTTCTTACACGAGATCACTCCGGCAAAGACCGCGATCAAAAAAGAAATGGTGAAGGTTCTTGATTTCATCATCAGTCGAGTGATTTAAAACTGTTGCCCAGGAAACGTAAAGGAAAAAGACATCCTAGCGAGAAGACCAGGTTGTTAGTCTTCAGGTCGTCCTGCGCATCGCCGATACCGCTCAGCCTGTCGTTCGAGAACCTGTTGTTTACGTTGGCAATGTTGCTCATCCCCATGTGGTATGAAACATCGAACACGAGACGGACGTTGCCCAGGTTGTAGTTCAGCCCCGCACCGCCGATCAGTCCCGAGCTGTTGGTGAAAAGATCTTTGGCGCCCACGACAACCGGTTCGTTCTCGAATGTGTTGATGCCTCCCGAAGCGTTGTCTGTACCGGAAACAGTAACGCTCTTCGTTGCCTTGACCAGTATCGAATAATACACTCCTGCCTGTAGGTATGGTCTCAGGGTGTTTTGTGTGAATTCATATTTCAAAAGAAGAGGCAGATCGGCATAGTCGAGCTGTTGTTCCTGGTCGAACTTAAGATTGAGGCCCGCCGTTTCGGCATCGTTCCAGGTGTATTCGTTGGTGTAGGTAAAACTAGAGCTGCGATAGGTCGGCTGGGCGCTGATCGAGATGCCTTTGTAATAGAACGTGACCTCGAGTGTTGCCTGGCTGCCGATCTTGTTGAACGACTGGTATTTCTTTTCGGTCTGCGACAGACTGTAGTTGTTGGGTGTGATCACCGAGTACCGTGCATCCACAACAGGGCTGGTGAGGTTTACACCTGCCTTGAATCCGAGCCAGAACTGCTTGTTGAGGAATTTCTCCTGGGGGGTGCCTTTTGATTTCATCGAAGGTGGCGCCTTCTTTTTTTGCGCATAAGCTCCCGATGCAATAAGCACCAGGCTCAGGAGAAGTACAGGTAACTTCATAGGGCCTATCTGGTTACGATCATCTTTTTAGTCTCATTCAAAATTCCCGCCTTGATCTGATAAAGATAGACCCCGGCAGGCCAACCGCCCATATCAGCCTTCACGAAATGTTCCCCCGCTTCGCGCTCTTCATCCAACAGCACGCTCACAGCTCTTCCCTGAACGTCAAGTAACGAAAGTTTCACGTGTGATTTTCCATTAATACGGAAGCCGATCTGCACGTCGCCCTTGACGGGATTGGGAACGCAGTCGTATAACTGAAAACGCGATGAATAAAAGTCATCCGTAACGCCGGTAATGACCTGCGTTGCCACAGCGATCGGTTCGTAGTTACCCGGACCTTCTTCCTTTGGTCCGTTGATAAAATTCTTGAAGAAGATGTCGTTGTTGATCTTGGCTTCGTCCACCAGTAACCAATCGCGCAAAATGCTTGCGTATACCTGGCGATAGTCGTATTGCATTTCGACATTGTCGTTGGTCAGATCGGGCACGTTTCCGACCACGCCGGGATTGGCTCCTTTACCGAAGATGAAAACCGGTCCGCCGGTGCCGTGATCCGTACCATAACTTCCGTTGGAGTGAATGCGGCGCCCGAATTCCGACGTGGTCACCGTGAGCACCTTGTCTTCGATGCCTCTTGCACGAAGGTCGTCCTGGAATGCCTTCATAGCGGAACTGATATGATACATGAGTGCTGCATGCGATCCCATGGTCGGGTCGTAGCTTTCTACCTGTTCAGCGTGCGTGTCGAATCCGCCGATCTTCACCAGGAACACTTTCGTTTTTACGCCCATGCCAGCTCCGCCGCCATCCAGAAGACGGGCGATCAGCTGCAGTTGCGGAGTCAGTCCATTGCGTAAGCTTCCGGACGGTGCGTTGAATGGATATTTATCCGGATATGTCACCGTGCTGGGAGAAGCCGCTTTGAAGACGTCGTAGAGCCGTTCGGCATAGTCTTCCGATTTGTCTTCGAGCTCGAGTATCCAGTTCAACTCTTTTCCATACGGTGAATCGTTCAGGGCTTCCGGCGGACGTCCACGCGGATCGACACCTTCGTCGACAAAACCTTCGAGCTCGTTGACGAGCTTGGCGAAGCTTTCTGGATCATTCAATGAGATAGAAGCGGGGATATGCCCATCCTGGTGAAAGATGAGGGACACGTCGCTGCCCATCTCGATCGCCAGGGGATCTTTCATGTCTTCGTTGGGAAAATCATCGGGATACACTTCCGGAGCAAACTCCTCCTGGAGGTATCGTCCAACCCAGCCCGAGGAAAAGTAATCGTCGAAGCTGCCGCCCATGAATGAGATATCGCGTCCGCGAAAGTGCGAGCCGTTGTTGTTCTTGTATGAAACTCCCTGTACGATGCATGCCCGGCCGCGGTCGTAAAGCTCTTTCAACCCGGTCATGTCGGGGTGAAGTCCCACCTGTGCGGCTGCCTTCAGCGTGGTATCGAGGGGGATCATTTTCCTGAGACTGTTCTTCGAAGGGATGGCGATGTTTGCCCGGCGGCTATAATAGAGGTCGTAGGCTTCGACGGGGATGACGGCATTCATACCGTCGTTACCGCCGTGCATCTGCAGGATGATCAGCACGCGGTCGTTGGTACTCTGTTTTGCCATGCGTGTCAGCGAGTTCTCGGCCATCAACTTCAATGGGATGCCTCCGATCGTGAACGGTATCGATGCCAGCGACAGTTGCTTTATAAAATTTCTTCTTTTCATGATCTCATTGAAGTTGATATTCGGGAGACTGCATCAGCGCGTTGAACAGGGAACGAAGTTGTCCGATGACCACTTCGATCTCGTCTTTCGTGGTCCACCGGTAGGTCCATTCCCCTTCGGGGTCTGTATCGAACAGGGGCATTTTCAGAAATGCTGTGAGAAAATAATTGAGGCGCTCTGCTGTAAGTCCTGAAGTGTCGTCGAAGGCAGTGTCGAACGTAAGGTTGTCCGATTGTGGAAAGAAGTATTTCACGAGCTCTTTGATCAACAGGCGGGGATCGGAAGCCGTCGAGGTAGATATTTTATTAAAAACGAACTGGTATGCGTCGATCTTCGGTGCGTTGGGTTCCATCATCTGGGCTTCCTGCAATACCCGGATGAACTCATATCTCTTCGTGAGATAATTGGTGGAGATCCAGCTGCGGTGGAAGATGGGGAACTGGTGATAGGCATCATAGCCCGCCACGTCGTACGGTTCATAGAAGTTCATCCCCATATCCGACAGCTGTGAGGTCATTTCGCTTGTTCGCGCATAGAGGTCGGCGGGCGCGGTCTTGTAATCTGGCAATGTGATCTCGAACATCCGGTACGTGCCGATCATCAGGTCGAGCGGAGAACGGATGATGCCTCCGAAATTGTCGTCGAGGACGCCGGAAGCTGCATCGTAGAAGTGCTGGCTGGCGAACAGCTCTTCAAGCACCGGCTGTAGCTTGAAACCACCCGACGTGAAAGTGTCTGCAAGCTCCGAGATGATGGTGTTGTCGATCGCTTCGGTGATGTTGTGATAAACATAAAAGCGATAGACGCGCCGGCAGATGTTCAGGGCAGTCTCGCGTTTGGAGTAGATCATTTCGATCAGCTGCGATATCTCGTCGTACGCGGACGCTTCGGTAGCGTTGGTGCCGGGGAACAACAGTTGATCCGTGCTTCTCTGAATGATGTGTCCCTCGAATCGGTCACTGAATGTCTTCGGAGTATTGTCGTGTGCGGAGGCATTGGTGGGACTGCCCTTCACTTTTCCTCTTCCCCTGAGGAGCGTATCGGGATCGATGTATACAAACTTTTCGTCGAAGCTCCATCCCGACAGCACGCGGGCAGCGGCCTGCACGTCGGCTTCGCGATACACGAAGTAGTCGCCGGGGTCGGTTGTAGCTGTCACGTGTCCTTCAAGGCCACGGCCGATGGTATACAATTCGAGAAGCTCCCTTGCGTAGTTTTCGTTAGGGCTTCCGTTCACGTTCAGGCTGCCGTCGAGCAAACGCAGCATGGCATTGTCGACGCTGATCTTCTTGGCGAGCTCTTTGAAGTTCACTTTCTCGCCGGCTGTCTTATCGAGGGCGAAGAGGCGGAAGAGCTGGTTCTGAAAATAGAGGGCGCGGCTGCTGTCGATCTTTGTTTGTATCGCGGTGAGCACCGTGTGCATGAAGAAGACGATCTTTTCCCGTGTGGCATACTTGAGTGACAGTGCGGGATCGACCCCACTGCTCATCATTTGCGCAAGAAACCAGCCTTTAAAATATTCCTGGAGATCGGTATCACCGGAGTTGGCATCGGTTGTGCCTGACACCGCCCATTCGGTGCCTGTTTCATGATCGATGGGCGCTTCGGGCGTCGGCAAGGTACCTTCGAACAGTTCTTTGATTGCGTTTGTGGCTGTCAGTCCCGAAAATGTGTCTATCTGTCCGATGGTTGGTCCGAATGTGGCTCGTCGTAACAGATGGGCAGCTCTCTTCGGGCCCAGCGGGCCGGAAAAAGGGGTCAAAGGCATAGGGGGTTATTCTTTGTTCAGGCAATTAATCTATCCGCCAACAATATAATTCAAAGAATAGGGACGAAATGACATTAATACCGTTCACCCGTGTATAATTTTCCACGAGGTAAGGTTACCGGGGAGTTAAAAGTAAAAGTGAATAGTTAAAAGTTGGGCTAACTTGGTATTATGAAAATAATTGAGTGTCCACGAGACGCCATGCAAGGCATAGACGAATTTATTCCTACCGAAAAAAAGATCGCGTACATTAATCAGTTGCTCCGGGTGGGCTTCGACACACTCGACTTCGGAAGTTTCGTTTCTCCGAAGGCCATTCCTCAGATGAGGGATACCGCCCAGGTGCTCGATGGACTTACGTTGGAAGTCAGTCGTACGAAGCTACTGGCTATCGTTGCCAACACACGCGGAGCGCAGGACGCCTGCCAGTTCGGAATGATCACCTACCTGGGTTTTCCGTTGTCAATATCCGAAACGTTTCAGAAGAGAAATACGAACAAGTCGATCGCCGAAGCATTGAACGCCGTGGGGGAGATACAGGACCTTTGCGCCAAACACGGCAAGCAGCAGGTTGTCTACATCAGTATGGGTTTCGGCAATCCTTATGGCGATCCTTACGATGAGTCGGTGGTAGGACAATTTGTCGACATTCTCCATACGCTGGGTGTCGGCATCGTTTCTTTGGCTGACACCATTGGTGTTTCGAAAACCGACCAGATACGGTATTTATTCACAAGCCTTTCGGGAAAATTCCCATCGATGGAGATCGGCGTTCACCTGCACAGCAATCCCAACACGGCATTGGAAAAGATCGAAGCTGCCTATAGCTCGGGATGCAAGAGGTTCGACGGGGCGATCAAAGGTTTTGGCGGTTGCCCGATGGCCGAAGACGAGCTTGTGGGAAACCTCGCGACTGAGACGATCATTGCATACCTGAACAACCAGAAAGACAATCCGGGGTTGGATATGGAAGAGTTTGCAAAAGCGGTCGTGATGGCCGAAGCTCTATTTCCTCATAACTGAGTGGGACAAAAATGGGTATTGGGAATTGGACAATAACCAATACCCAGTTCAAGCTATCGCAAACATCTTTCCGGGTGTGGCCCGTATCATTCCTTTAAACTCCAGTTGCAGTAACAAGCTCCCGAGCACACCCTGCGGCATTCCCGTCTTCCATGCCAGCTCATCGATTTGCATGGCGCTTCCCTTCGTAGTGATTGCATCCATAATTTGTTGCTCTTCGGCGTTCAGAAGAACATTTGATCTCTTGACCGGTTCAACTCCGGAATTCCCCGGTACCCAATTCATAATGTATTCCAGGTCTTTCACAGACGTGAGTAACGCCGCTTTGTTGATCTTGATGAGCTTATTGCATCCTTCGGAGTAAGTCTGGCCGATCGCGCCGGGTATCGCAAACACATCTTTGCTATAACTATTGGCAATTTCGGCAGTGATCAAAGCTCCTCCCGTTTCGGCAGCCTCGACCACGATCAGCGCATCGCACATGCCGGCGATGATCCGGTTACGCGAGGGAAAGTTGTGTGCGTCTGGCTTCGTTCCGAAAAAGTTCTCCGTGATCAGTCCGCCATGGTCCATCATTTTTCGCGCAACGTCGGCGTGATTGCCCGGGTAGATGACGTCGATGCCGCTGCCCATCACCCCCAGGGTAGACAGGTTGTGTTTTATCGCCTGCCGGTGCGAATGAATGTCGATACCGTACGCGAGGCCGCTCAGGATAAGAGGCTGGTGGGGGATGAGGTCTTCGATGATCTTCTCCACGACCTTCTTTCCGTAAGAAGTCGCCTGCCGCGTGCCCACGATCGACACGACCTTATGATGATTGAGGTTGCAGTTACCCTTGAAGTAAAGCATACTCGGAGCGTCGTCGATAACTTTTAACCGCGAAGGATATTTCTTGTCGATGTAGAAGATGATCTCGGTGTCTTCCCGGCTGGCTTTTTTTAATTCGTGCTCCGCCAGGGCGAAGGTATTGCCGGTTACGATCGAGTGTGCAGTTGTGGGTCCGACGCCGGGTATGTTCTGCAGCTTTCCTTTGGGACGTTTAAACACTTCACTTGCGCTTCCGCAATAGCTGATGAGCTGTTTGACCAGGTGTGTTCCAACACCGGGGATAAAATGCAATGCGAGCAGCGATAGACGTTCCTGGTCCATCCTGCGAAGAAAGAATTTAATGCTTGTTTGTTGTTGGGAGAGCGCTCGTTCCAGTAAGGAAAACCTTACTATGGAATGTCATTGTATAGCCGCAGAAGCAACATTACTTAAGCTTCTCTT
The DNA here is from genome assembly GCA_035318625.1 of Cyclobacteriaceae bacterium. Lineage (GTDB taxonomy): Bacteria > Bacteroidota > Bacteroidia > Cytophagales > Cyclobacteriaceae > ELB16-189. The sequence goes on along the minus strand of DATHEL010000002.1, from coordinate 137,909 downwards.
TGACTTCTGTCAGGAACTGCCTTACCTTTTTTAACGAACCGATCAGCTCCATTTTGTCTTTCACCGCCTGAGAATCGTTGCGGAGCATCTCTTTGGCGCCCTGGAGCGTGAAACCCTTCTCTTTAACGAGGTGATAAATGGTCCTGACGTTGTCGATGTCTTCCCGGGTGAACTGGCGGTTGCCTTTGCGGTTCTTCTTTGGCTGGATGATCTCGAATTCGGATTCCCAAAAGCGGATGAGCGAGGGAGCTACGTTGAACATCTCTGCCACTTCACCGATTGAGTAGTAGATCTTTTCAATTTCTTTCTCCTTATACGCCATTGAACTAGCTAAGATGGGTGTTTCAGCGTCTTTTTTGCGACGAACTTCATGCAAAATAATAAAATCTTAATACTGGGCACAAAGTCAACTAACAAAATTAATCTAACAAGATGTCAACGTGGAATTGTGGATAAGTTATAGCCAACAACAGCCTGCAATCGCGCTATTGCTCCACCATGCTCACTTTATATATGGTCACCGAGTGTCCGCCACCTGCATTCGACTTGCCCTGAGCGGTGACCAGGAGATAGTCATTGGTGTCCGTGATCTCCATTCCTACCGGGAAAGAGTCGGCAGGTATCTCCGACACAATCGTCATGCTGCTGGTCTCCACCGCAACAATCTTGCTGGCCTCATTCACGCATGCAAAAATATACTTGCCTCCCTTCGAGACCGAAATGGTGCGAACGCCGGGCCCCACGTAACAATTCTGCCATCCCTCGCTTAGCGTAGACACCTTTCCACCCTGTTCCTGGCGATGTTCAACGAACTTTCTCCACGGTATCTTCTGAATATAGCCGTTGGAATTCGTGCTCAGCAGCAAGTCGTCGCCGGAAATGACCAGGTGTCGTATGTTATTGTACTGTGTGAACGTGACACCCATGTAACCGAAGTCCTGATCGACGTCGAAGAGGGCGATCCCGCCACCTCCCATACGCCCAACCAACAGGAATTTGCTATCGGGAGTGAAAACGGTGCCTCTCAAACAATAGCCGCAATTGAGATCCCTGTCAACCTTCTCGTTTATACCGAAGCTCAACTGCAGACGACGCTCTACGATGAGGTGCTTTACATATTTGAACTGAAATGGATCTTCTCCCTGGATGTCGATGATACCGATCGTGTTGTCACCCCAGTGCGTCACCGCAATAAACTTGTTGTCCGGCGAAGCAGCGATCATCTTCGGCAGCACGCCGGCGGGCATCACCCGGACGATCTCGTCGGTATTGGTGTCGATAATGGCCACTGCCGATGGGTTGATGGCATTTGGGTCGTAGCTGCGACGGTAATACGTTACCCAGAGAAATCTCCCGTTATGAGAAAAGCAGCTTTCTACCGGCTTGCCCTTAAACGTGTTGTAACTTCCTTTTCTGAACTGAAAAGTATAGTCGAACAGCGTGGATTCGCCGTCCTTGAAGAGATGCTGATTCGAAGCATTGAAATCGTGTGGAATGATCTTCAGTTTCGCCAGCGACTTGAGATCATACACGACTGTCTCGTTTCCTTCCAGTGACTGTACATAGAACTTCCCTTTTTCAGAAAGATAATTGACCGACTTAGGAGAGTTGATGTTGACGTCGAACTTGTCGTTAACATCTTTGGTGGCCGCAACCTTGTGCTGGAATCTTGCATACAGTTCCATTGAAACCGGAGCGAGATCCGGAACGGACCTTACTCCCAGGGAGTTGTAAACAACTTGCGCTGGTTTTTTAGGTGTGATATCCTGAGCGAGGAGGGAAACGCTAACAGCGGTCAGGAACAGAAGCGACAGAAGTCTCATACAGGCTTTAAGACTACAAAGGTAATGAATAACCAACAACCAATGACCAATACCCAATGACCAATGAGCCGCGAGAAACGAACAACAAACAACGAATTACGACTAATCGAGCGGCGGACCACCCACCTTCGCCTGGTCAATCAGCTTCTGATACTCCTCATTACTCAAATACCTATGGAAGAAGTTCATCGGGTTGACCTGGCTGCCGTTCAGAAGGACCTCGTAGTGGAGATGGTTGGCCTCCGACTGGCCGGTAGTGCCCACGTAGCCGATCACCTGGCCACGCTGCACGCGCTGGCCTTCTCTCACGATATATTTGGTGAGGTGGGCGTATCGTGTTTCATAGCCGAAACCGTGACGCAGGTACACCACCTGTCCGTACGTATCGGAATAATAAGCCATGTGTACATAGCCATCGCCGGTGGCATACACGGGCGCGTTCTTCGGAGCTGTTAGATCCAGGCCGCGGTGCTCACGCCAGTAACCTAGGATAGGATGAAGGCGCATTCCGAAAGTTGTGTGAAGACGGATGAGGTCTTTGTTGGCGATCGGCGTAAGGGCGGGAGTGGAGGCCCATTTCTTTTCTTTGGTGTGAAGCTCGGCGAGCAGTTTTTCGAACGACTGTTTTTCGATGTCGAGACGGGCATCGAGCTTAGTGACCTTTTCGTAACCGTTGCGGATGACAGGATAGAAGACGTCTGCGGCTTCCTTCTCACGGCCACCGACACCGGCTGCACGTTCGGCGCTGTCGAGCGGGTTGAGGTCGAGTATGGTGCGGTAGGTGTTGTCGTCTGTGTTCTCCAGGGCTGTGAGCCGGCGGGAAGCCTGGCGGACCTGGTCGTCGAGGTTCTTCCATTGTGCCATGAGAATTCCCCGCTCGTTCTGAAGCTCGGTTTCGTCCCACGATGGATACTTGTAGTTGAAATACAACAGCCCGGCAAGTCCGATACAATAAGATGTGATCAGGAAAAAGAGCACCCGGCGGAAGAAAGCTCTGCCGCGGATGATGATCGGCTCATACTTGCAGGTTTCTTCGTTGTAATGGTAGCGAACCTTAGGCATCAGTCGAGTGATTGGTTGGGTTGACTCGCGGCCTTTGCCATGAGGTTAAACTGATCTGACCCCAACCCCTCAACCAATACCTTCATCGGATCAATCTGATGTCCGTCTTTTAAAACTTCGTAGTGAACGTGAGGCGCGATGGACCCGCCACTCATCCCGATAATTCCTATTATTTTTCCCTTCTTGATCCTTTGTCCGGTGCTTACGCGGATCTCACCAAGATGTGTGTAGCGTGTGACGTAACCGTAGCCGTGATCGATCTCGATGTAGTTGCCGAAACCGGCTGGCATGTCGATCTTCTTTACCAGTGACACAACCCCGTCGCCTGTTGCGAGAACGTTCGATCCCCTTACGCCGGCGAAGTCGATACCGTCGTGATGATACTTTGCTTTATGCCATGGATTGATCCGGGTGCCGAATCCTGACACGAGCATCTTTACATCGGCATCGGGTACGGGCAATGCACCGGGGAAACTCCGGATCTGCTCGAGATCGTAACGTGAAATGCTTGCGTAGCGCGAATAATGATCGTTGCTGAGAGCGGCTTTGAACACCGATGATTCATAGAGTGATGTGAGCTCTCCGATGGTATGATGGAACTGCAGCTGGTCGCCGACCAGGATGTTGTTTCCTCGCAAGGTGGGAGGTGTTTTCTCCGGCGATGAATCGAAAAATGTCTTATGAAGGTCGTCTTCCTGTGTGAGCAGACCGCTCAGGTTATTTTTTGAAGTCTCGAGCTTTGCCGACAGCACCTTGTGATGGTTTTTGAGCGCGGCATTCTCTGCACGAAGCTCGCGCTCGGCGGGAGTATCGATGAGTTTATTCTGAAGGTAAAAAAGCCCGATGAAGAATAATGCCCCGAAGCACAACAGCCCGATCGTGTTCGAAAGGACTCCCGAAAATGAACGGCGGGCTCGTTCGTACCGCAGCGTCTTCGCGTTGTAGTAATATTTCGTCCGGGCCATGTAAGTCCTTTGAATCTTGCTAAATTTGGGGTTTTCGGCCGATAAAGATATATAAAAAATGGAGTTGGCAAAGCCTGCCTTCCGCTAAGGGAGGTCCACCAGCCCCTTCGACGCGATGGATTCAATTACAATTCGACGAAAGTTCCTGGATTTCTTTGCCTCTAAAGGGCATCAGATTGTGCCGTCAGCCCCTTTAGTCCTCAAAAACGACCCGTCTTTGCTCTTTACGAACTCGGGAATGGTCCAATTCAAGGACTATTTCCTGGGCAATGCCTCGTCTAAGTATAAGAGGATCGCCGATACCCAGAAATGCCTTCGCGTAAGCGGAAAGCACAACGACCTGGAAGATGTAGGATTGGATACCTACCACCACACCATGTTCGAAATGCTCGGCAACTGGTCGTTCGGGGATTATTTTAAGAAGGATGCCATCGCATGGGCATGGGAGCTATTGACAGAAGTGTACGGTTTGCCGAAGGAACGATTGTACGTGACTGTTTTCGGTGGCGACAAAAAAGACAACCTCCCCGTCGACGAAGAAGCGAAGGACTTGTGGAAGCAGTTTGTAAGCGAGGAAAGGATCATACATGGTGTTAAGAAAGATAACTTCTGGGAGATGGGAGAGAGTGGGCCTTGTGGTCCATGCTCCGAAATACATGTCGACCTGCGTTCGGAAGAAGAAGTAAAGAAGAAACCGGGAAAGGATTTCGTCAACAACGATCATCCGCAGGTAGTAGAGATATGGAACCTGGTCTTCATCCAGTTCAATCGTCTTGCTTCGGGCGTGCTGGAGACATTGCCCGATAAGCACGTTGACACCGGTATGGGATTCGAACGCCTTTGCATGGCCATACAAAAGAAGACTTCGAATTATGACACGGATGTCTTCAGGCCGTTGATGGATTTTATTGCACAGCATGCCGGTGTAAAGTATCAGGGCATTCTGGACAACAAACAGGATATAGCGATTCGTGTTATTGCCGATCACATACGGGCTGTATCATTTGCAATTTCCGACGGTCAGCTTCCGTCGAATACAGGCGCCGGTTATGTGATACGCCGGATTCTCAGAAGGGCTGTTCGTTACGGTTTTTCTTATTTGAATTTTAAAGAGCCGTTTATTCATCGGTTAGTTCCATTGCTGGCATTGCAGCTCAAGGATGTGTTTCCCGAATTGCATCAGCAGTTGGATTATGTTGAAAGAGTGGTTCACGAAGAGGAGATATCATTCCTTCGCACACTTGATAAGGGATTGAAGAGGATAGAAGGACTAACCGCGATATCCGGCGAACAGGCATTCGAGCTTTTTGATACTTACGGATTTCCCTTCGACCTCACGTCATTAATTGCACGCGAACGCGGTTTTACCGTAGACGAAAAAGGCTTCACCGAAGAGATGGCGAAGCAAAAAGCCAGGTCGAAGACCGACGCTTCGAAAGAAACCGGCGACTGGGTCACCGTTGGCGATGATACCCGGACCGAATTCATCGGTTACGATTTCCAGCAATCAACTTCGCGTCTCACGCGATACCGTAAGATCAAACAAAAGAACAAAGAGCTTTTCCAGCTTGTGTTCGATAAAACACCGTTCTACGCAGAAAGTGGCGGACAGGTCGGTGATACCGGCGTTGCGACAACAGGAAGCGAGACCATTCATATCATTGATACAAAAAAAGAGAGTGAGCTGATCGTTCATTTTGCTGAAAAGCTTCCTTCGAAGCTCGACGGCGACTGGATGCTCAAAATAGATTCGGGCAAGCGACGCTCGTCGATGAACAATCACTCCGCTACGCACCTTCTTCACGCTGCCTTGCGGCAAGTCCTCGGAAAACACGTAGAGCAAAAAGGCTCCCTCGTCAACGACGACATCCTTCGTTTCGACTTCTCGCACTTCGCGGCGATGACAACCGGGGAGCTTTCGAAAGTCGAGGCTATCGTCAATCAAAAGATCCAGGAAAACATCCAGCTCGACGAAAAGAGGAATGTTCCCATCGAGAAGGCAAAGTCCTTCGGCGCTATGGCGCTGTTTGGCGAAAAATACGGTGAGTTCGTCCGCGTCATCACCTTCGATCCGAAGTTCTCTGTCGAGCTTTGCGGAGGAACGCACGTTAGCGCCACCGGAAACATCGGCGTGTTCAAGATCCTTTCCGAAAGCTCCGTAGCTGCCGGCGTGCGTCGTATCGAAGCCGTAACCGGCGAAGGCGCTTTGGATTATTTCAGGCAATCGCTCGCCGTGCTCGATGAACTTAAGTCACTGTTAAAAAATCCTAAAGACGTAGCCGCTTCGCTGCAGTCACTCGTAGAAGAGAAGCACGCGTTGGAGAAGAAGCTGGAAGCAGTGAATCATGAGCGGGCAAACACCATTCGTGAAAGTCTTGCAAAGAAAGCAGTGAAGTCGAACGGGCATACTGCAATTGTTGAAAAGATATCCGTACCGAATGCAGAGGTACTGAAGAATATCGCTTATGCGTTGCGAAACCAGATCGACGACCTGTTGCTGGTGTTAGCCGCCGATGTTGAAGGTAAACCGCAGGTAGCCGTCATGATCGGTGAAAAGCTCGCCCAGTCAAACAAGTTTCATGCGGGCAACATGGTGAAAGAGCTTGCAAAAGAGATCGACGGCGGCGGGGGAGGGCAACCGTTCTTTGCAACCGCCGGCGGAAAGAAACTGGAGGGCCTCGATGCCGTCATCCATAAAGCAAAACAACTCATTGTCGGTTAACGAAAACATAGAGAATAACTTCACGCCAGTCATTGGCCTGGAAGTCCACGCCCAGCTCCTTACCAAAACCAAGATCTACAACTCCGACTCCGCTTCATTCGGCGACGCACCCAATACGAACGTCAGCGTCATCACGCTCGCTCATCCGGGGACGTTACCGAAACTCAACAAGAAGGTTGTCGAGTACGCCATAAAAATGGGACTCGCCTGCAACTGCGAGATCTCGCGAAAGCAGATATTCGACCGCAAGAACTACTTCTATCCCGACCTTCCGAAGGGATACCAGATCACCCAAGACCGCACTCCAATCTGTAAGGGCGGTTTTGTCACCATACGGACAAAAGACGGTGTGGAGAAGAACATTCCCCTTAACCGTATCCATATCGAAGAGGACGCGGGCAAATCCATGCACCTCGAAGGACAAACGGAGTCGGTGATCGACTTCAACCGCGCCGGCGTAGCGCTGATCGAGATCGTCACCGAGCCCGCCATTCATACTTCCGAAGAAGCAGGGCTGTTGCTGACCGAGATCCGTAAGCTCGTAAGGTACCTGGAGATCTGCGACGGCAATATGGAGGAAGGATCCCTTCGCTGCGACGCCAACGTGTCGGTGATGCCCGTTGGGTCGACCACCCTCGGAAAGAAAGTTGAGGTCAAGAACATGAACTCCATCCGCAACGTGCAGCGCGCCATCGATCACGAGGTCGAAAGACAAATAGCGGAGATCGGTAAAGGCAAAGCGATCCTTTCCGAAACACGAACCTTCGACGTAGCCTCCGGCCGCACCTACGGCATGCGGGCCAAGGAAGAGCTGAACGATTACCGTTATTTCCCCGACCCCGACCTGAGCCCCTTGGTCATATCGGAGAAATGGCTGGACCAGATAAAAGGTTCGATGCCCGAACTGCCCAAAGCGCTGTACCAGAAATACATCGCCACGTATAAACTTCCCGAGTACGATGCGTTGGTCCTCACGGACTCGCGTGACGTAGCACACTACTTCGAGGAAGTGTGCCACTATACGTCGAACTACAAGGCTGCGTCTAACTGGGTGATGGGCCCGGTGAAGTCATATCTGAATGAACATAATGAAGACGCAAGCCGTTTTGCCATCAGGCCCGCGGTCGTCGCGGAGCTTATCTCGATGATTGACCAGGGAAAGGTAAATTTCTCGGTCGCCTCGCAGAAAATATTCCCGGAATTGTTAAAAGGCGCCGGCCAGTCGCCGGCACAAGTGGCACAGAAGCTAAATTTGCTGCAGGACAGCAGCGCCGACACCATCCTCCCGATTGTAAAAGAGGTGATCAAGGAATTTCCTTTGAAAGTCGAAGAGTATAAAAACGGCAAGAAAGGCATCATCGCCATGTTCATGGGCGAAGTGATGAAACGAAGCAAGGGCAAGGCCGACCCGAAACTGGCTAACGACCTTTTAGTTGAAAATTTGAAGTAGATGACCATGAAAAGAATTGCATACATGTTCCTCGTCGTTGCGATCGCAGCGTGCGCGAACAAGGAAAAACCCAAAAGCGAATCGGCCGACGGCGGACGCGACGTGACCATTAGCGGGACCGTCAAGTTTCCGTCCCAAGGACCGGTGACGATCCAGGAGCTCACGGCCCGCGACAACGCTTACACAGATTCGATCGCCGTCGCTTCCGACGGCACGTACACCAAGACGATCCACATCCAGGAGCCGGGATATTACCGTGTCGACTTCTATGGCCTGCAGGCGGTGAACCTTGTCCTCGATAAATCCGACATCGGCCTCAACGTCGACGGCAACGACCAGTCTGCAAGTTTCAACATCACCGGATCACCCGACTACGACCTGGTGCGTGATGTACAGCAGGATATGGAGCAGTTTCAGACAAACCCCGACGTCAGACAGATCGAGGCCGAGTTCCAGGCCGCCGTGCAGAGCAAGAAGGATGAGGCAGTTGCAGACCTACAGGGGCGATACATGGACCTCATGCGCAAAAGCAACGACGCTATCATCAGCAAGCTGCAGTCAAAACCGGTTAACCTCGGGCTCATCAATCTGCTCCAGGGAAATACATTCGATAAGGACCTCTATTACCCGTTCTATAAAGAAGTGGCCGACAAGGCGATGGTCGAATTTCCGACCTCCGAACACGTGAAGCAATTCACCGAGATGGTTTCAAAAATGGCCGTGACAGCAATAGGGCAGAAGGCTCCGGAAATTTCATTGCCCGACCCCAATGGCAAGACTGTTACACTGAGCTCCTTCCATGGCAAATATGTGCTGGTCGACTTCTGGGCGAAATGGTGTGGCCCCTGCCGCAAGGAAAATCCCAACGTGGTAAAAGCATATAACATGTACAAGAAGTACGGCTTTGAAATACTCGGCGTGTCACTCGACCGCTCCAAAGAAGACTGGATGGCTGCGATTGCGCAGGATGGACTCACGTGGCAGCACGTTTCCGACCTGAAGTACTTCCAATCACAGGCGGCGATCGACTATAACATCAATGCTATTCCGTTCTCGATCCTCGTCGATCCGGACGGTATCATTATTGCGAAAAACCTTCGTGGCGCTGCGTTGGATAAGAAGCTGAAAGAAATCCTCCAAAAGAAATGATGACTCCAAAAAAGGTATTCGGAGCGTTCATAGTGGTGGCGATCCTTGTCGTATCATGCGGGAAGCTACAGGAGAAGCCCGTCGTCGACTTTGCGATGAAGAGCTTCAAGGTCGAGTCGAGAACTAACTGCAATGATGCCGACTCGATACCGTGCGCGTCCTTCGAAGTACAGTTTCCGGTATTCCTGAGTCTCGATTCGAACGTCCGCCGTGCCATCAGCGACCGTGTCGCTTACATCATCAACGGATCACAGGGTGAAACAAAATCGCTGGAGCAGACCGGTGGTGATTTCCTCAAAGATTTTGAAGCGTTTATGAAGGAGATGCCCGACTATGGGCTGAGCTGGTACTTCAATGGATATGTGGAAGTGATGGTGGCCTCCGATACGCTGATCAGCCTCGAGGTATCGAGCGAGTCGTTTACCGGCGGGGCACACGCATCATTCACGACCAACTACGTGAACATCGATCCCAAGACAGGCACAGCCTATTTATTGGACGCCATGCTCCGCGCCGGTTACGAAGACGAGCTCAACCGGCTGGCGGGGGAAGATATACAAGAGCAATTGGGTTTGACAGGGAGTGATTCTATCGATGGCCCGGATTTTCCGAGCGAGCCGTTCAAGCTCAATGAGAATTACGGTTTTCGGAAAGAGGGAATCGTGTTCTATTTCAATGATTACGAGCTGCCCTCTTTCGCGGAAGGTCCGACGGAGATATTAATTCCGTACGAGAAGCTCCAGGGCTGGATCAAATAACGTCAGGCTAGTCTTTGGAGTGAGGTAGTATATTCCGTAAAAGACATAAACCCGATGTTCGCTTCGAGCGCATAGTTTGCAAAGCTGATCATGACTTTGTTTTTTTAAGCTCTTCCAGTTTTTTCATCAATTGCTCAAGGTCGTTCGCCTTCAGGCTGTTCTCCTTTGCGAAGAACGATACCAGGCTGGTGATCGACCCGTTGAAATATCCCCTCACCATATTGTTGAGATAGAAGCGGGTGTACTTCTCGCGGCTGACCAATGGAATGTATTCGTGCGTCTTGCCGTAAGCTTTGTGGGTCACGAAGCCCTTCGTCTCCAGTATCCTGACAATGGTGGACACGGTATTGTACGCCGGCTTCGGGTCGGGCATCTCTTCGAGTATGTCTTTTACAAAACCCTTTCCAAGTCCCCAAAGCACTTGTATGACCTGGTCTTCAGCCTTCGTAAGCTCTCTCATAACGATGTATTTAGGTATGAAACTAAATCTTTAGTTTTAAATACAAAAGGTTGGTTGAGATTTTTTATGCAAACTGCGGAATATCGAATATTGAACCGCAGAACCGCAGAAGGCCAGGTTACCTTGAGTGGATGACCTCTAAAGACCTACAAATACCTACCGATATCACCAACTTAAACTTCTGCGGTTCGGTGGTGTTCGATATTCTGCGGTTTAATTACAATGAATGTGTGAAACAGTATGATATGATATTCGCGCCCATGCGCAATGCCTGCTCTCTCCTTTCGGCGGGATCGTTGTGAATACGCTGATCTTCCCATCCATTGCCCAGGTCGCATTCAAAAGAGTAGAAAGCAACAAGACGGCCTTCATAGATGAGGCCGAAACCCTGGGCGGGCTTTCCATCATGCTCATGGATCTTTGGAAGGCCTTTCGCGAAATCGAACTTCTGATGGTAGATCGGGTGATCGAACGGCAGCTCGATGAGCTCCAGCTCGGGGAACACCTTCTTTAGCTCGATCCGTACAAACTTATCCAGGCCGTAATTGTCGTCTATGTGAAGAAATCCTCCTGCGATAAGGTAGTTACGGAGGTTGGAGGCCTCTTCGGGAGTGAAGACCACGTTCCCGTGACCGGTCATATATACATATGGATAGTTGAACAATTCCTGGCTGCCCACCTCGACGGCGTCTTCTTCAGCTTCCAGCAGCATGTTCAGTTCCTTATTGCAGAATCGTATCAGATTGGGAAGGGCGGTCTTGTTCGCGTACCAGTCACCACCGCCGTTATACTTCAATTTGGCGATCTTAAGCTGTGCCTGAGCTGTCGTGGCGAAAACACATATAATAGAGAAGACCAGCACCGGCGCGCTGACCGTAAAAAAAGCTGAAATTCTTCCTGGCCTCATTAAACTTGCCCCCCTTTTGTAAATCTAAACGACAAAAAAAGAAAAACTACCCATGAAAACTATGAAAAATGTGATTGGTTCATGCCTGGCGGCTGGGCTTATTTTTCTGGCGTCGTGTGAGGACAAGCTGGATTTTAATGCGAAGGACACCGCCAACGTAGAGAATGAGGCGGCGGTCGACGGATACTTCGAAGACACCGACGACATGTCGATGATGGTGGTTTCGGCCGACAACGGTACGCTTAACGGTAGCCGTGACGCTGCAGGACGGGGGATAGGCAAAGACAGGCTCGACTTCCGCTTCTCCTGCAATACGACAACGGTGACCATGGACTTTGCTGAAGATAACACGCAGGCAAATCCCCATGGTACTATTATGATAGACTTCGGTGCCGATGGCTGCACAGACCCGAAGGGTAACATAAGAAAAGGTAAGATCAGGGTTGAGTTCAGGGGCCGTCGTTTCCTTCCCGGCTCATCGGTGGTGACGACAACGGAAGGTTATTCGATCAACGGTGTGGCGCTTGAAGGCACCCGTACCGTGACCAATGTATCCGGAAGCAATGAAGAAGCACCGAAATTCAACGTCAAGCTGGAAAACGGTAAGGCTACGTGGCCCGACGGTACCTTCGGAACCCGTGAGGTAGACCGGACAAGGGAGTGGGTACGCGCCGCGAACCCCACGAACGACCTGTGGAGAGTTACCGGTACAGCCAGTGGAACCAACAGGAACAACGACGTGTATGAGATGGAGATCACCAAGGCACTGGTCTACAAAAGAGAGTGTGCGCTAGGCAACCGGGTCTTCATGGCAGTTGAAGGAACGAAAGAGCTTACGGTCAAGGGCAAGCTGATAATCATCGACTACGGCACCGGCGAGTGTGACAAGACGGTGACGATTACAGTTGACGGTCAATCCAAACAGGTAGAGGTGAGGGGTGATATATAACCGTTAATCAATAAGTTATCGAAAGGCCTCAGTGTTCGCTGAGGCCTTTCGTTTGTACAGGGTACAGTGTACAGAGTACAGGGTACAGTGTACAGAGTACAGGGTTAAGTTACAATGTAACTCAGAAGAGCAAGCACTGTGAGGTTCAATCCTCTGTACTCTGTACCCTGTACTCTGCACTTTAATGACGTTTATGTTGGTCATTCATTATCAATATGTTTTATTTGTAGCTTAATCCTGTATTAAGCTATGACACCTTACCTTGAGTTGATGCGTGACATCCTCGAGAACGGTACTCAGAAGACCGACCGAACTGGTACAGGAACCGTGTCGGTGTTCGGAAGGCAGATGCGATTTGACCTCTCCAAAGGATTTCCCCTCGTTACCACCAAGAAACTTCACCTTCGCTCAATCATCCATGAGCTCCTTTGGTTCTTAAAGGGTGAGACTAACATAAAGTACCTGAATGATAACGGAGTTTCAATATGGGACGCATGGGCTGACGAAAACGGTGAGCTCGGTCCCGTATATGGCAGTCAATGGAGAAGCTGGCCCACACCCGATGGCGGCCACATAGACCAGATCGCCAATGTTATCAATCAAATCAAGACTAAACCAGATTCAAGACGGCATATCGTAACTGCATGGAATCCTGCTGAAGTAGACAACATGGCCCTTCCCCCATGTCATGCCCTCTTCCAGTTCTATGTCGCCGACGGTACGCTATCGTGTCAGCTATATCAAAGAAGTGCGGACTTCTTCCTCGGTGTGCCTTTCAATATCGCCAGCTATGCCCTCCTTACGCACTTGGTAGCACATCAGTGCGACCTTAAGGCGGGGGATTTTGTGTGGACCGGTGGTGATGTACACCTTTACAGCAATCATTTTGATCAGGCAAGGCTTCAACTTACCAGGGAGCCGTTGCCATTGCCTACGTTGGCGATCAACCGAAGGCCATCAACGATCTTCGAATACCAATTCGAAGACTTCGAAATATTGAATTATCAGGCTCATCCCTCAATAAAGGCCCCGATAGCTGTATAGCAAAGACACCCCATGCGACCATCAGCCATATGACATCGAGGGAACTTAAGGACTCATACATTGTCTGGGTACTTGCTCCCTTCCTGGAAACCGATGATCCGGAACTTCAGTACTACTATGACTTTACCCAAAGTCATGGCGAGTACACGAAGGTTTTCGACGAGATCGGCTGTGAATGGCACTGGGTGACAACTACTGTTAACAACATCGACGAAACCCTCGATAAGATTGCTAAATATAATAGCAAGAAAACGAACGTTGTCATTAACCTTTGCGACGGTGATGAACATAATGGTGTCCCCGGTCTGTCGGTTATCAAAGGTTTAAACAAAAGAAATATCATCTATACCGGCTCCGACGAGTTCTTCTATACCATCACCACTTCGAAGATCCCCATGAAGGAGGCCTTCGACCGGCACCTGGTGCCTACCGCGCCCTGGAAGGTGGTCAATGGAAGCACATCCGATCCCAAACAGCTGTTCAAGGAGATAGGGGATGTGATGATCGTTAAGCCCGCCGTATCGGCCGGCAGCATGGGGCTGGGCATCAAGAACGTTGTAGATACCGAGGAAGGCTATAAGAGTATCGTATACGATATGCAGCACGGCTATCATGGCTGGAAGCTGGATACCGGGGGGTTGTTCGTAGAGCGGTTTATTAAGGGCAGGGAGTTCACGACGCTTGTGGTCGGATCATCGACCAATCCAGGCGGCCTTCATTGTTATCCTCCTGTTGAGCGTGTTTTTCATCAATCATTGCCTGAAAAGGAGAAATTTCTTTCATACGACCGTCTTTGGAATATGTATAAGCACGAAGAGCCTATGCCCGATGATGGACACTTGTATGACTACTTCGAACCCGAGGCTCAGCTGACGCCTTTACTTAAACAGATAAGCATTGATGCGTTTAAATCGGTTGAAGGTATGGGTTACGGCCGTCTTGATATCCGTATGGATACCAAAACGGGTGGGTTATTCGTGTTAGAAGTGAACGCTCAATGTGGTTTAAGTGAGGATGAAGACTATACTTCTATCGGCGCAATTTTGCGGTTTGCGAAAAAATCTTTTACTTATTTGATTATTGAGATAATCGAAGATGCATTGATGCGTCACCAGGTCGATACTAAATATAAGTCCGCATGAATTGCAGTGATACAGATCCCAAATCGAGTCACTCGCATAGCCTACCTCCTCGGCGGAACCCGTATCTCCAATCAGAATCAGAATTAAGCCGTTATAACTATCAATACGCATGAAAATCTGTGTGCTTCAACCAGACTATTCAACCACGAACGTAGACTACAAGAACTATGATCCCCCACGGAACCTGTCGGCTTTGCTGCCGGAGCACCATGTGGACCATGTGTTCCTGAACAAGCTGACCACCTACGCGCAGCTTAAGGACCTTAGCAGGAAGGGCTACGACGTGTTCGTAAACCTCTGTGAGGGATACCTCGAGTGGGAGATACCGTCGATCGACGTCATTCACGCCCTTGATCAGCTTAACCTGCCCTATACCGGCCCTACCGCCACCCTGTACGACCCTCCTAAGCCATTGATGAAGTATGTAGCCTACTGTGCGGGTGTCAGGACACCGGCCTCTGTAGAGGTAACATCAGCGGAAGACATCGATGAGATATCCGAGAAGCTTACATTCCCCCTGTTTGTTAAGCCTGCAAAGGCCGGAGACAGCCTGGGCATCGACGAGCTTTCTATGGTTAACAACGGCAAAGAGCTTCGTTCGAAGGTTACAGCCATCTTATCTGAATACGAAGACATCCTGGTAGAAGAATACATCGACGGCCGTGAGCTTACCGTGCTCGTTGCGGCCAATGCCGATGGTAAGTCATGCACCGTGTATAAGCCCGTTGAATATATCTTCCCCGAAGGACGCACGTTCAAGACCTATTCCCTCAAGACCTCCGAGCTTCATCCCGAAAGCAACATACCCTGCAAGGACCGTAAGCTTGAGAAACAACTCAGGACTGCAGCCGAACAGATATTCACGGCATTCGGCGGTGTTGGCTACGGCCGCCTCGATTTCCGGGTAGACCGCAACAACCAGATCTATTTCCTCGAGATCAACTTCACATGCAGTACGTTCTATGAAGACGGCTACGAAGGGTCGGCAGACTATATATTGAAGTTCGACCCCGCCGGTAAGGTTGGGTTCCTGAACCAGATCATCAATGAAGGCATCGCACGTCATGCTGCCAGGCAGAAGAAGTATCTCCTGAAGGGTAACTCCCTGTCGGGTTATGGGATCTTTGCCAACCGCGGCCTGTCGAAGAATGAAGTTATTTTCGAAGGCGAGACGCTTGCGCAACGCATCGTTACGAAGCGTTTTGTTGAAAACCACTGGACAGAGCGACAGAAGATGGATTTCCGTCAGTATGCTTACCCGGTGGGTAAGGATGTCTTTATTCTATGGGATGAGAACCCGACCAATTGGGCTCCTCAGAACCACAGCTGTGATCCGAACACCGGCTATCAGGGCCTCAATGTCGTGGCCACAAGAAATATCGCCAGGGGTGAGGAGCTTACCCTTGATTACGCAACCTTCCTGGACGAAAACATGGAGCCGTTCCTTTGCCAATGCGGAAGCGCAAAATGCAGGGAATACATCTCCGGCAAGAAGGTGAAGGTGAAGGAGGCTGTAGAAAGGTTTATAGAACCGGTGAATCCCAAGCCTTTAAGGAAGATCAAGCCCTAAAACATTCGTTACCGATTATCTATTTTTTACCTGCCGAATTGGTAGCGGTTAGCTATTTTTGCCCCCTATTTTAAAATACCCAAAAAGGCGGGAGAAATCCCCCTGGAAGAACATCCTTTTGGGCCTTATTTCGTTAACCTATCGCGTATGGCGGAAAAAAGCGGCGTATTCGACATGATCGGCCCAATAATGATCGGCCCGTCAAGTTCACATACTGCTGGTGTAGTTCGGATCGCCCGTACCGCCGTCAAGATTCTCGGCGGCCTCCCGGATCAGGCCGAGATAATTTTTTATAACTCCTTCGCCCGAACTTATGAAGGGCACGGAAGCGACAGGGCGATCATAGCGGGGCTGTTGGACTTCCCTACGGATGACAAGCGGATCAAGGAATCCCTTGAGATCGCTGAAAAGCAGGGTTTGAAATATACGTTCAAGTCGGTAGGAAACGCCTCGACACTCCATCCGAATAGCATTCGGCTGACATTAAAGAAAGGTGACAGGGAAATTGAAGTTCTTGGCGAGAGCAAGGGCGGCGGCGTGATCAACATCGCGGAAGTGAACGGCTTCCGGGCTGATTTCCGAGCCAGTCTCCATACGATTATAATCTTCGCCGATGACGTGAAGGGTTCTATCGCGTTCATAGCCAACATACTGGCTCATGACGATTGTAACATCGCCACGATGTCGGTTTCCAGGAAAGGCAGGGCCGACCTGGCCTGTATGGTAATTGAGATGGATTCAGGTATCAAGACTGTAACATTTGACTACTTGTCCAGTCTAAGTTGGGTGAAAGAGGTAAAATATATACCAGATATAAATTTATGAAGAGAGCGATTTTACTCCTCGTCGTTGTCGTAGCGGTAGTTTCATCAGGGTTTGCGCAGGAAACTCCGAAACCGCTGTCGCTACCCGAATGCGTCGATATTGCATTGAAGAACAATTTGCGGGTGAGAAGGAGTATCTATAATGTAGAGACCTACGAGGTGAACCTGTTCCAGGCGAAGATGAACTTCCTGCCTTCGCTGAACGTCAGTACAGCGCAGAACTTCAACTTCGGTCGTTCCCTCAACCCGGTAACCAACTCCTTCGAAGCGCAACGAGCGAATTCGATGAACGGGCAGCTTACTTCGAGCTGGCTGTTGTTCAACGGACTCCGGATCACCAACACTTTCCGTCAAAGCAAACTGGATGTAGCTGCCGCCGACGAGGACCTTCAGAAGGCCAAGAACGATGTCATCATCAACGTGGTGACCCTCTATATCAACGTCATTTTCAATAAAGAGCTCCTGGCGAATACCCAGTACCAGTTGAGCTCTAGCCTCCAACAACTGGAGCGAATCACCAAACAAGTGAATGCAGGATCATTGCCGAAGTCAAACCAGTTGACCCAGGAAGCGCAGGTGGCAACGAACGAAGTGAATTTGATCAACCAGGAGAACGCTTTGAATCTTTCGCTTCTGCAGTTGAAGCAAGCTATGCAGGTTCCTGCTTCGGAGGCGTTGGATGTGATCGTACCGGAGCTGGCCCTGGAGAACCTCGTGCTCGAACAATCGCCCGACCAGCTTTACATGCAGTCACTCAAGACCATGCCTGAAGTCAAAAGTGCAATGCTGAAAGTGCAGAGCGCACAGCTTGCATTGAAGGCAGCGAAGGGAAGTTTGTATCCCCGCTTGTCGCTCAACGCAGCGGCTGTAAGTAATTACTCGAGCCTCAACACAAACGTCCCTGTATTCACAGGCACGCCTCAGGCGAACCCTACCGGCACCCCGATTGCTTTTGCATATCTGGAAGGAGTGGGATCGGCGCCCGTGTACCAGTTCACCAGGGAACTCGATCACTATGACCCTAATGGGCACTTAACTCAGCTGAATAAAAACCTTTCCGAGCAGGTAGGCTTCCAGCTCCAGATACCGATCTTCAACCAGTGGTCGACCAGGGCCACCGTGCAACGTGCCGCGATCCAGAGCGAGCTTGCCCGTATCACCGAAGTAGAGGTGCAGAATACCCTTCGTCAGACGATCGAATCGGCTTATAATGATGCCTATGCTGCCTCAAAAACTTACGCGGCTAATCTTAAGCAGGTAAATGCGCGTGAAGAAGCCTATCGTATGGTCCTGCAGCGGTTCGAGTTCGGATCGGCTAACTTCGTCGAAAAACAAATCGCTGAGAACGACCTCTTCCAGTCAAGGAGTGATCTGACCCGTGCGAAATACAATTTTATCTTCAGGAAAAAGATCCTGGATTTCTACCAAGGCAAACAAATAGAGTATTGAGGACTTACCTTGAACTTTGAACTTTTAACCCACCCCGAAACTTCACATTACGCATGGCAAAACAACAGAAAAAAAAGTCGAACAGCCTCGTTAAGTTCTCCATCATAGGAGTAGTAGCGCTCATTATAATCCTTGTCGGGCTGAAGGCTGGAGGTGTCATCGGTAAAACAAAAGAGATCGAGGTAGACTTTGCGAAGGCAAAGAAGGCGGACATTGTGGAGAAGGTGAGTGCCTCGGGTACGGTTCAACCGGTGACGGAAGTAAAGCTCGCTCCCGAAGTATCGGGCGAGATCATTTCGCTGAATGTGGAAGACGGCGACCCGGTAGTACAGGGTCAGCTTTTAGTTAAGATCCGTCCCGATCAGCAGCTGAGCCAGCTCGAACGTGCCGAGGCCGGATTAAACCAGCAGAAGGCCAACGTAAAGTCTTCTGAATCATCATTGTTACGTGCCGAAGCCAATTTCATTCGTGCCGAACAGGACTACAAGCGCCAGGAAAGGCTTTGGAACGAGAAGGTGATCTCCGAATCCGACTGGCAGATCGTACAACAGAACTATAAAGTTGCCCAGAACGATTTCGCGGCATCCAAGCAATCGCTCGAAGCAGCCAAGTATGTGGTGAACAGCACGGAAGCTTCGGTGAAAGAATCGCGCGAGAACGTACGTCGTACGAGCGTGGTGGCGCCGCTTACGGGCGTGGTATCGAAACTCAGTGTGAAAGAAGGAGAGCGTGTTGTGGGAACCGCACAGATGACCGGTACGGAAATGCTTCGCATCGCCGACCTCAGTAAAATGGAAGTCCGTGTGAATGTGAACGAGAACGATATCGTTCGTGTACACCTCAGCGACACCGTGCTCATCGACGTGGACGCCTACTCCACGACCGATAAGGAGTTCAAAGGCATTGTGACCAACATCGCCAACACCGCCAAGGACAAGCTTTCGACCGACGCGATCACAGAATTCGAAGTGCGTATCGCCATCCTGCCCTCGTCGTACGACGACCTGGTGCAAGCCGGTAACAAATATCCTTTCCGTCCCGGTATGACCGCCAGCGTGGAGATCATCACCACCCGCAAGCAGGATGTATTGTCGGTGCCGCTCGCTGCGGTAACGACACGAGGTGAAGAGAGGGGTACGAAGCCGGAAGGGGAGCAGCCTCGCCAGGATCACCAGGTGGTAAATGCCAACGATGCGAAGGCAGCCGCTGCGACAAAGAAGGAAGATAAGATCGTGGTGTTCGTCAACAACGGAGGCGTTGCAAAGATGGTGGAAGTGAAGACCGGCATCAGCGACTACGACAACATCGAGATACTGAGCGGTATCAGCGACAGCTCCGAAGTGGTCGTCGGCCCGTTCCTCGTTGTTTCAAAACGACTGAAGGAAGGCGACAAGATCACACCCACCAAGAAGCAGGACAAGAAAGACGACAAGCCGGAAGGCGAGTAATAATTGCCCCGACGAGTCGGGGCAATTATTCGTATTTTCGTGTATGGTAAAACATCCCTGGCACGAAGTAGCCATCGGCGACAACCCGCCTGAGCTGGTCAATGCAATCATAGAGATTCCCAAAGGTTCGAGGGCAAAGTACGAGATCGACAAGGACAGCGGACTCATAAAGCTGGACCGTGTGATCTATGCTTCGATGTATTTCCCGTTGAATTATGGCTTTATTCCCCAGACACTGGGTGAAGACCTCGATCCACTGGATATCGTCGTGCTTACACAGGTCACCGTAGTTCCGCTGTGCCTTATTCCCGCCAAGGTGATTGGTGTAATGCGTATGATCGACCGCGGGCAGGCCGACGATAAGATCATTGCAGTAGCTCCGCAGGATGCAAGCGTCAGCCACATCAACAGGGTGGAGGAGTTGCCCGAGTATTTTAAGGTCGAGCTGAAGCACTTCTTTGAGAACTATAAAACACTCGAAAACAAAAAGGTAGTGGTCGACGAATTCCAGTCAAAGGAGAAGGCCATACAGGTGATCGAGGAGGCTATCAGTTTTTATAAAAAGGAGTTTAAGAAGTGAGGATAGGCTTCGACGCGAAAAGGATATTCAACAACTTTACTGGGCTGGGTAACTACAGTCGTTTCGTAGTGGATGCGCTGTCGACCACGTATCCGAAAGATGAATATTTCCTCTACACTCCGAAGCTCCGGCAACATCCGGAAACCAACAAGTATCTCGAAACAGGGAGGTTTACAGTCCGGCAACCCGAGGGAGCAGCGCCTGGCGCCTGGTGGCGTACGGTTTCCATAGCGGAAGACCTTCGCAGCGACCGGCTGAACGTGTATCATGGGCTGAGCAACGAGCTGCCGTTGAAAAAACCCGCCGGGCTCCGCACGATCCTTACCGTTCACGATCTCATCTTTCTCAGGTTTCCCGAATACTACGGCTCCATCAATGTGGCCATATACAAATGGAAGCTGAAGCATTCGTGCAGAACGGCCGACTGTATCGTGGCTGTCAGTCATCAGACGGCAACAGACCTGCATGAGTTTCTCGGCGTCGACCCGGCCAAGATAACTGTCATTCATCAGGGCTGTCACCCGTCGTTCTACCGGCAGGCTTCCACGGAAGAGATAACAAAAGTGCGTGCGAAGTACGGACTCCCGCCCGAGTTCCTGCTGTATGTTGGAACGCTGGAAAAGCGAAAGAACGCAGGACTGATCATAAAAGCGCTTGCAAGACTGAAGAGTAATATACCCGTAGTGCTCGCGGGGAGAACCACTAAATATGTGGCGGAGCTGGAAGACCTGGTGGAGAAGCATTCGATGCGGGACCGCGTAAAATTTATTCACGATGCATCGTTCGCAGACCTGCCGGCATTCTACCAGGCTGCGTCGATTTTTATTTACCCGTCGATGTTCGAAGGCTTCGGTATACCAATCGTAGAGGGTATCGCCAGCGGCGTTCCCGTGATCACGTCGAACGGCTCATGTTTTTCGGAGGCGGGAGGGCCCGACTGTATTTACGTCAATCCTTCGAATCCGGAAGAGCTTGCGGATGCGATCACGATGGTGCTTGAAAACCAGGACCTTCGTTCGACGATGATCGATGCAACGAGAGGGTATATCGAAAAATTCAACCCCAGGGTGATTGCCGGGCAGCTCATGAAAGTCTACGGCGGTTGAAAAAAATCTGGAAACTTCTAAAGGCTCACGTCTCTTCTGATTTCAACGGGAAGCTGTATGCTTCGGTCGGAATATTTATCGCGGTCTCGATATTCATTAATTACTCGATCAACCTGGAGAACGGTATCATCGACAAAGACACCGGCAAGCCCATTCGTGTTTTGTGGTACTTCCTTTTGTATTCGTTTGCCTACTTCGGCGTGACGGCGCTTGTATTTTATTTCAATAATACCCTTCACCATTTCCGGTCGCGGCGGTACTGGATGATCACTTTGTTCGCGATGTTTATCCTTTCGTGCAACGTCGGCTTTCCGTACCTGCGACAGTTATCGCAGTTCATCACGCAGGATAAATACCAGATGTTCCGTTGGGTGTTCGGCGTTACCAACAACCTCGTTAATTTTTTTATCGAAGCCATACCGTTGCTCCTGATGGCATGGTTCTTCGAGAAGAAACGGGAAAATTTCGGAGTTAATAACCGCAACGTCGATCTGTGGCCGTACTGGCAGGTATTGATGATCCTGGCGCCGTTGGTGATCATCGCCTCGTTCGAGTCGGGGTTCGGCAATTATTACCCGGTCTATCGCCGTTATGAGGTGACGGCGGCGAACAATCCGACAGACGTCCCGTCCTTCTTTTTCGCACTCGGTTTCGAGCTCGCGTACGGCATGGATTTTTTCAACGTCGAATTCCTGTTCCGTGGCTTGCTGGTGATCGGCGTGTCGCAACTCATCGGCAAAGAGGCCATATTGCCGATGGTGAGTGTGTATTGTTTCTTACACTTCGGAAAGCCGGTTGGAGAATGTATCAGCTCCGTGTTTGGTGGGTATATCCTGGGTGTTGTGGCGTATTACACGAGGAATATATGGGGAGGTGTTATTGTGCATGCTGGATTGGCATGGATGATGGAGATTGCGGCGTTTATACAACGGAATATCGAACACTGAACACCCAACACTGAATGATGAAGTGGGCCGTAGACTTACTTCGGTGTTGGGTGTTCAGTGTTCGGTGTTAGAGCCTCATCAACTCGTAATACACCCTGTGCACCGGCAGTCCCATCACATTGAAGTACGACCCATTAATCGAATCAATCGCAGCAATCCCTTTCGATCCAAAGGTGTCTTCATACAATTTCGGCTTGCCAATGGTCGACAGGAAAGCGACCTCATCGGGTGAACAGGGATCCATTCCCGGCGGGAGGCATTCCTGCGCTCCATAAGATCCTGCTTTGTCGTATGGTTTGAAGTTATCGATGTAGTATTCGACCTCTTGCTTGTTCAGGTGCCTGAACGTCACGCCCGTCTCTTCGCGGAAAAGCCTTCTTTTTTCAACCGAAGAAATGCAGACCCCGGTAAATACCTGGTGCGTTTTACCGGCGAGTAACGTAAGCATCCCGATGGCCTCATCGCGGTTAGCCGGTTTATTCAAGATCGATCCGTTGATGACCACGATCGTATCAGCGGTCACGACCGCTTCGTCATTTTTGATATCAAAGAAGTCGGCTTTTTTCGCAGCCAGGAACGTAGGCACGTCTTCTGCCCGCATCGACGCGGGAAAATCCTCTTCCACATCCGGCTTCCGGACTTCGAAGGTGAACCCCACCTCGCGCAGGAGGAACTGTCTTCGCGGCGAGCTAGAAGCGAGAATAAGCTGGTGTCTCAAATTCATTTTGCATGATTGACCCGAATACGAAACCGCAGATAACCTTCGGATAAAAATAAGTTGACTTCTGCGGCATGGTGTATCCGCTGTTGCATACCGTTACCACGTCTTCGATGGAGATCTCCTGTGTGATCAGCGCCATCTGGCTTTCGCCGCGAATTACCCTGGACAGGCAATCGGAGAAGCTCCGGTCGAACGATATGTTCTCCGAACGGCGCTGGTCTTTGCCCGGTATTCCCAGCGCTTTCTCGATTACGAAGTAATGAAGCACGGTAAGGTCCAGCCTTTTGATCTCTTCGGGGAATGGCCACGTCATGCGCGCGAAAGCTTCAGGCTTCAGGCGGATCTTGTAGGCATTGTCTTTGAACAACACCCCGAATGTCCAGGGCTTGCCTTCGATAACTTCATCCAACGTGTCGACATCCTCGACCGGCTTTACGGTGAAATTCTCCTCGAGTTTTTGTATGAACGAGCGTTCATTCATATCCCCGAGCCCGCTGATCAACCTGTGCGTCGGCAGGATCCTGAAGTCACCCGCCTCGGTGTTCGTCAGGTACATCATGTGAAAGTTGTACCCTTCCTTGCCGGTATGCGACGGGCTCAGCGACTTTTGTTTTTTGTAGATCAGGGATCCTTCATACCTGTGATGTCCATCGGCAAGTATGACCTTCTTTTGAGCGATGGCATTGATGAATTTCTGGATCACGTTCGCGTCGTGGATCACTGCCAGGACATCACGTACTCCCTGGTAATCCTCCGTTTCGAGCAGGGGATAGGTCATCGCTTCGTCCATGTACTTCTCCAACTCGTATTGAGGATCGGTGTACAGGCCGTGGGTGGGACTCACATTCAGCTCCGTCTTTTCCAGCAATGAGATCCGGTCGTTCACCGCTTTCGGAATCGTGTTCTCGTGCCGGAGGATCTGTCCTTCATCCCAATCGTATACGCGAATGAAGCAGATGAAGCCTTTGCGGCAAAGCAATTTTGCCGAACCAGCCACTTTGAAGTACTGGTAGTAAACGTAGATACCCGGCAACACATCCTGTTTGATCACTTCACCCACTTTCCATTTTTCGAGCACGTGTGACGCAACCTCTGCGCCTTTTTCAGGAACGGATAGGTGAATCGAGTTGTGTGGATCCTGGTAGAGAGCCTTTCGTTGTTTGTCGGAGACCACGTCGAACAACGGACTGGTGAGCCGCTCGATGGTAGCGGAATGATTGTCGTTGTATCGCCAGGCCCTGAAAGGTCTTATTTCTGCCATCCGGTCAGGCTGTTCTGTTCTTTTTCCATTTGCTCACGGATCCCATCTCAGTCACCACCGCTGACTTCTTCGATATTTCTTTTTGCGCTGCGAGTATCGCCACGGCGGCAGCTATGAGAGTTTCATCATCGCTTCCCCCTTGTGATAACACTTCGGGTTTGAAGTATTTCTCGACAAATTTCGTATCGAAGTTCCCCGACGTAAATGCTTCGTGTTGGAGCACGTACTTACAGAAACCGAGCGTTGTCTGTACGCCGGTGATCTCGTACTCATCGATAGCGCGGATGGTCTTGCTGATGGCCTGCGCGCGGTTCTCCCCGTGGCAGATCATTTTGGCGATCATGGGGTCGTAGTAAAACGGTATCGACATGCCCTGCTCGAACCCGTCGTCGACACGGATGCCGTGGCCTTGCGGCCTGCGGTAGGTTGTCAGTGTACCGATATCGGGAAGGAAATTGTTGGCGGGATCTTCGGCGTACACGCGTACTTCCACCGCGTGCCCATTGATCTTGAGGTCTTCCTGTTTGAACGGAAGCTTTTCTCCTTCGGCAACCTTGAGCTGGAGCTTCACCAGGTCCAGACCAGTTATCTGTTCGGTCACCGGGTGCTCGACCTGGAGACGCGTGTTCATTTCGAGGAAATAGAAATTAAGGCTGGCGTCAACGATGAACTCTACCGTGCCCGCATTGTAGTAGTTAGCAGCTTTCGCAACATTCACCGCGGCTTCGCCCATCTTCTTCCGAAGCTCGGGGGTAAGTATCGATGAAGGCGCTTCTTCAATAACTTTCTGGTGGCGTCGCTGTATCGAGCATTCGCGCTCGAACAGGTGGACGACGTTACCATGCTGATCTCCGAATATCTGGAACTCGATGTGTCGCGGCTGGGTCACATATTTTTCGATGAACACCGAACCGTCACCGAATGCGGACGTGGCTTCGCTGACCGCGCGTTCCATCTGTTCCTCGAACTCGCCGTCGTTCTCGACGATACGCATGCCTTTGCCGCCACCGCCTGCGCTTGCTTTGATCAATACCGGGTAGCCGATCTCCTTCGCTATCTTTTTAGCAGCTGCAATGTCGGTGATCGGCTCGGCCATACCGGGAACCAACGGCACTCCGAATTTTGCAGCAGCAGCCTTCGCGCCCAGTTTGCTGCCCATCAGCTCGATCGATTCCGGCGAAGGGCCGATGAAGATCAATCCTGCGTCGCGAACCTTCCTGGCGAAGTCTTCATTCTCGGAAAGAAAGCCGTAACCGGGGTGAATTGCGTCGGCACCCGTTGTTTTGGCTGCGCCGATGATCTTATCCATCACCAGGTACGACTGTGACGAAGGAGGAGGACCGATCGCAACTGCCTCGTCGGCATAACGAACGTGCAAAGCCTGCCTGTCGGCCTCACTATAGACAGCCACGGTCTTGACACCCACCTCACGGGCCGAACGCATAATTCTAAGAGCGATCTCTCCGCGGTTTGCAACCAGTAATTTTCTGATCTTTGGCATGGAAAATTTCAATAGTAGGCAATTTAAGACCTGTTCCCGAACAGCCGAATTTTAAATTAATTGTTATTTTTGCGCCAAATTTTAATCGAAAATCACCCATCATGGTAGATCTGTTTGATAAATTGAAAATGGAGGCCGGCCCCCTGGCCAAATACTCTCATTTACCCGACGATTATTTCTTTTTCCCCAAACTGGAAGGGGAGATCGGCCCGCGAATGACCTTCAATGGTAAGGAGGTCCTCAATTGGAGCCTGAACAACTACCTGGGGCTGGCAAACCACCCCGAGGTGCGTAAGGCGGATGCCGACTCGGCAGCGCAATTTGGCCTTGGATACCCGATGGGCGCCCGGATGATGTCGGGTAACTCGAAGTATCACGTCGAGCTGGAAAAACAGCTGGCTGATTTTGTGAAGAAGGAAGATGTGATGTTGCTGAATTTCGGCTACCAGGGTGTTATTTCTATCATTGATTCGATCGTCAATCGTAAGGATGTCATTGTCTACGATGGAGAGTCGCATGCCTCTATCATCGACGGCGTCCGTCTGCACATGGGCAAACGCTTCGTGTATGCACACAACGATATGGAAAGCCTGGAAAAGCAGCTCGAACGCGCCACGAAACTGGCGAATGAGACAGGCGGCGGTATCCTCGTGATCACAGAAGGGGTTTTCGGTATGTCGGGCAATATGGGAGATCTGAAAGGTGTCATTGCATTAAAGCAGAAATACAACTTCCGCCTCTTTGTCGACGATGCACACGGATTTGGAACAATGGGCGCAACAGGCGCCGGTGTCGGAGAGGAACTGGGCGTACAAGATCAGATCGACCTGTACTTCTCCACGTTTGCAAAATCTATGGCGAGCATCGGAGCTTTTGTCGCCGGTGATAAGATGATCCTGAAATTCCTTCGCTATACAATGAGGTCGCAGATCTATGCGAAGTCGCTACCGATGCCATTGGTTATCGGTGCTCAAAAACGCCTGGAGCTTATACGCAAACACCCTGAGCTGAGAGCCAATCTCAAGAAGATCATGAATGCGATCAAAGAAGGTTTGAAGGCGAGAGGCTTCGCAATCAACGATACCCATACCCCGCCGACCCCCGTTTTGTTCGAGGGTGGGGTGGGCGAGGCAGCCAATATGTCGATGGACTTAAGGGAAAATTATGGCATTTTTTGCTCCGTTGTGATCTATCCTGTTGTACCTAAGGGGGTTATAATGTTCAGGATTATCCCTACCGCCTCCCATACGTTGAGCGACGTAGAAGAGACTTTAACTGCCTTTTCTGCCCTAAAATCGAAGCTTGACAGTGGGTTCTACAAGGAGGAACAATTAGTGTCTGTGACGAAGGGAATTTAAAAAGTGCCTTTTTACTTGTTTTTAAAGGTTTTTATTTAAATTGGCATAACGGTAACCCATTTTTAATCATTTAAACATCCTAGTCAAATGAAAAGATTTGAAGAACTTAAAAACCTGATAGCGTCGATTGAACCCGATGCCGAGAAGTTCTACAACAAGGGAAACAGCGCTGCTGGCACCCGAGTAAGGAAAGGCATGCAGGATCTCAAGAATATCGCTCAAGCGATCCGCGCAGAAGTTCAGGAACTGAAGAATAAGGAAGGCGGCGGCGGCGGCAACTAATATATTGGCTATATAATAGCTAAGAAATAGCTAAAAAGGGACTGCTTAGGCAGTCCCTTTTATGTTTTCGAAGAGTCCTTCGATTTTCTTTTTTAATGCCGGTGATGGCTGCGTGTGCGGCAAACGCACATAAGGCTCGCATAATCCTTGCAACGACATCAGATATTTCACTCCAACAGGGCTTCCTTCTTCGTACATCGGCCCGTTAATATCGAGTAATTTGAATGTTTCGAGGCTTGCACGTGCGAATTGACCTTTGTTCGCTGCATCTTTCATTTTCCTGAATGAAACCGGGTATGCATTCGCAAGCACCGAAATCACGCCAACCCCGCCAATTGCGTAAATAGGAATGGTAAGCATGTCTTCCCCGGAGATCAGCATGAACTCCGTGGGCTTGTAATGCGCAATACGCATGCATTGCTCCAGACTGCCGCTGGCCTCTTTGACGCCGATGATCTTTTTATGCACGGAAAGCCTCAACGTGGTCTCCGCGGTCATATTGAGCGCCGTCCTGCCGGGCACATTATAAAGTATAAGTGGCAGGGGAGATGCATCTGCAACTTCCTTGAAGTGCTGGTAAAGGCCTTCCTGCGAGGGTTTATTGTAATACGGACTGACCGAAAGCACGGCATCCACGCCACCGAGGTCGGTATCGCGCAATTCACGTACGACGGCCGCGGTATGATTGCCGCCGATGCCATACACGAGGGGAAGCCTCCCGGGATTGTTGGCCTTCACAAATTCCAGTACGGCCTTCTTTTCTTCTTTCGAAAGCACGGCCGACTCGCCCGTAGTGCCCATCACCACGAAGTAGTCCACTCCCTTGGCTGTATGTTTCAATACCTTTCGCAGCGATTTGAAATCAATAGATCCATCCGCCAGGAAAGGTGTTATCAATGCTACGCCGGTTCCGAAGAGTTTCTTCATCGCTCAGTCAACTAAATAAAGTGCAAGTTTAATTATTTTAACTGACGTGTGTACTTGTATACATTGTCAATTAACGTTTTCGTGCTGCCGTTGTCCTCGATCATCAGCTCGAAGTACGGGCTGTCGGCTTCGTTGAATTTACCTACCCTGCAAAGTGCCTTGCTGCGCGCCAGCAGATTCAATACAAGGGGGTTCGACTGTGAATCGATATAGAAGAGGTAATCAAACGCCATGTTACTGAATTTGACGGCCCGTTCGGAAGTGATATTGCCCCAGAACGACAGGTCTTCGAGCGTGAAGAAGTCGAAAAGGAATTCGTA
Source organism: Cyclobacteriaceae bacterium (assembly GCA_035318625.1). Lineage (GTDB taxonomy): Bacteria > Bacteroidota > Bacteroidia > Cytophagales > Cyclobacteriaceae > ELB16-189. The sequence continues at coordinate 109,184 of DATHEL010000002.1, read as the reverse complement.
GTTCTCTTTTTTCTTGGGAAGGAATTCCAGCACCTGCACTTTCTTGCCGTCCTGCTCGAGTCTCTTGATGAAATCCTTGATGTTGTCGTGCTTCGTCCGGTCTTCCACGCTGAAGATGATGCCGATATGTTCGGCACGTTTGTATGGCGTGCTGGCCCTTTTTACACCATTCTTCTTAAGGGCTGAAGAAGTACGCATTTTAAGGAAGCTCATCTTAAACATAACCTTAAGTTAAAAGTTAAAAGTTAATAGTGAAAAGTTGGGTGTAGGTTGGGTGAAGTTTTAAGTTACTCCGATATCACTTTAACTATAACTCTTCACTCTTCACTACTAACTTTTAACGATTAGTTTTTCAAATTCTTTTTCTGAAATTATTTTAATCCCCAGCTTCTCTGCTTTTTCCAGTTTGGCGGGTCCCATGTTGTCGCCGGCCAGAAGGTAGTCGAGCTTGCCCGAAACCCCCGACAAAACCTTCCCTCCATTGGCAATGATAATATCTTTTAGGTCATCGCGCTCATATTTTTCAAACGTTCCCGAGATCACGAATGATTTTCCCTCCAGGACATCACTCAATTTTTCCGGCTCTTTGGCATCGGAAATGAAATTGAGCCCTGCTTTGCGAAGCCGGTCCATCTCTTTACGGTTGCCGGCATCTGCAAAGAACTCTTTTACGCTTTCGGCGATCCTTTCACCGACTTCTGGCGCTTCAAGCAATTGTTCCAGCGACGCAGCCGCAAGGTTGTCCATCGATTTAAAATGACGGGCAAGCTTTTCGGCAACGGTTTTCCCTACATAACGAATGCCGATCGCGAACAGTACGGCGGCAAACGGCGCCTCCTTCGATTTGGCGATTCCGTCGAGGAGATTTTTGGTAGACGTGTCTTTGAAACCCTCCAGCTTCAGCACGTCTTCCCGTGTAAGATCATACAGGCCGGCCGGCGAATTCAGCATGCCGAGCTCATACAGCTGATCGATAGTCTTCTCGCCGATCGAATCGATGTCCATCGCCCTTCTCTGAATGAAGTGCTCGATCCTTCCTTTGATCTGGGGAGGACAGCCCTTGTAGTTCGGACAATAGAACGCAGCCTCACCCTCTTCGCGTACGAGCTTCGTCCCGCATTCCGGGCACTTGTCGGTGTATTTGAACGGCTTCGAACCGCGTTTACGCTTTGGCAGGTCGACGGCCGTCACTTTGGGAATGATCTCACCGCCCTTCTCGACAAAAACATAGTCGTTGATACGCAGGTCGAGTCGTGCGATCTCGTTGGCATTGTGAAGCGAAGCGCGTTTAACAGTCGTGCCCGCGAGGAATATCGGTTCCAGCTCGGCGACGGGTGTAACGGCGCCGGTACGTCCCACCTGATAGATGATGTTCTTCAGGCGCGTGCTCATGCTCTCCGCCTTGTATTTGTAAGAGATGGCCCATCGCGGGCTCTTTGCCGTAAACCCGAGTTCCTGCTGTTGTGCGAAGTCATTCACCTTGATCACTACACCGTCTGTTTCGAGGGGGAGCGACTGCCGTTTCTTTTCCCAGTGATTGATGTAGTCGAGTACTTCGCCGATGTTCTTACACTTCTTGTAGGTCTGCGATATTTGAAATCCCCACTTCTCTAATTTCTTTATCGACTCTTCGTGGGTGTCTGCGTCAACGTCTTCGCCCAGAAGATAATACAGGTAGCAATCCAGCTTCCTTCGCGCCACCTCTCCTGAGTCCTGCATCTTCACGGTACCGGAAGCGGTATTGCGTGCGTTGGCGTATGTTTCTTCACCGATGTCTTCGCGCTCTTTATTGATGTGCTTGAAGACTTCGCGGGGCAGGAATACTTCGCCGCGAACTTCGAATCGGGCGGGCACATCCTTCGCGGTGATCCTGAGCGGAAGCGAGCGAATGGTCCGGACATTCGGCGTCACCTCGTCGCCCCGCACGCCGTCGCCGCGCGTGATGCCTTTTACGAGAATGCCGTTCTCATAGATGATGCTGATCGAAACACCGTCGAACTTCAGCTCACAGAAATATTCATATTGATCGCCGTCGAGACCCTTCTTCACGCGTTCGTCCCAGTCTTCCAACTCTTCCTTCGAATAAGTATTCCCAAGCGAGAGCATGGGGTAACGATGTAATACCGTCGTGAAATTCTTGGTGATCGTACCGCCCACGCGTTGCGTAGGGGAGTGGGAATGTTTGAGATTGGGAAAGTCTTTTTCGAGCTCGACAAGCTGTTTCAATAACTTATCGAATTCGAAGTCACTGATCTCGGTTTTACTCTTCTGGTAATACAGGTCGTTGTGATAGTTGACCTGGTCCGTGAGCTTATCGATCAGTTTGGATGCTTCTTTCTCAGTCATGGTTCTCAAGATTATTTCTCACGGAAAGCACGGAAAAATGCACAGGCGCGTTAAAGAGTGCTTCCGTGAATTCCGTGCTTTCCGTGAGAGATTGCATTTGTCTAAATTAGTTATTTGCCAATACCAATGTCAGACATCCTACGATGGCTGCCGTTTCGGTGCGGAGCCTCGTGGTTCCCAAACTTACCTTCTGCCAGCCGTTGGTCATAGCGAGCTTTATTTCATCGTCAGTGAAGTCACCCTCCGGGCCGATCAGCAGTCCGTAAGTCTTTCCCGGCGTCGCAAGATCTTTCAAGTTATCCGGGTTGGCATGATCGACATGGGCAATGAAACTTTGACTATGCTTTGTTTTTATGATCGCCTCAAAGGATACCAGCGGCTTTACTTCCGGCAGCCAGCTTTGTTGTGATTGCTTCATGGCGCTGACAGCCATCTTAACCAGACGTTCGTGACTGATTTTTCTGCGTTCGCTACGTGCACATTCGATCAGTGTGATCGAATCAACGCCGATCTCGGTGGCCTTTTCAATCAGCCATTCCATCCGGTCGGCATTCTTGGTGGGGGCAACGAAAAGATTTATTGAAAAGCGTTTAACCGGAGATGCGACCTGTTTGGTTATCGTGAAATTCGCGGCGTCTGTGAAAATGGCGTTTGCCAGCACGCCCTTTCCGTCGGTGACCATCAGCTCATCGCCTTTACGGATCCGTAAGACCCGCAGGGCATGATGGGCTTCATCGCCATCGAGAAAGGTGACGCCTTCTTGTAGCCGTGGCTGGTAGAAGAGATTCAAAACTTCACGCGTACTGCTCGTTGAGGCGGGAGACTAGCTTGATGTAATCCTGCATCGACTGGTCTTTACTCAGTCCTTTCTTTTCCGCCCAGGCATCATACTTCGCAATTGCTTTGAAGTCGAAGCCTCCCGGCCTGTCGCCGGTGACGTCTCCTTCCGTTGCCTGTTTGTAAAGAGCATAAAGCTCCAGGAGCTCTTCATTGGAAGGGCGTTTGGTGAGCGACTTGGATGTCGTTACGGCGTTTTGAAAATCATCGGTAGTCATAGTTAAAAGTTAATAGTGAAAAGTTAAAAGTTAACCGGGTCAACTTTTAACTTTTAGTTTTTAGCTTTTATCTTTTTCCCATCTCCACGTAAGAACGAAGCTTTTGTCCGGTATAGATCTGGCGGGGACGGCCGATCGGCTCCTTGTTCTCACGCAATTCTTTCCACTGCGCAATCCAGCCGGGTAAACGACCCATGGCGAACATGACGGTGAACAGGTCGACGGGAATTCCAAGTGCCCTGTAGATGATACCCGAGTAGAAGTCTACGTTGGGATACAGCTTGCGTTCTACGAAGTAAGGATCTTTCAGTGCCGCTTCTTCGAGCTTCAACGCGATGTCGAGCACCGGGTCGTTCACGCCGAGCTTCTTCAGCACGTCGTCGGCGGCTTTCTTGATGATCTTCGCGCGAGGATCGAAGTTTTTGTATACACGGTGGCCGAAGCCCATGAGCCGGAAGCCGCTGTTCTTGTCTTTAGCTTTTGCGATCCATTTCGCGGTGTCTCCACCGTCGGCACGAATGCTTTCAAGCATGAGAATAACCTCCTGGTTGGCGCCGCCATGGAGTGGTCCCCACAGTGCGTTGATACCGGCAGAGATCGAAGAATAAATACTTGCCTTCGACGATCCGACGATACGAACAGTAGAGGTAGAGCAGTTCTGTTCGTGATCGGCGTGAAGGATAAGAAGCTTATCGAGCGCATCTGCTACCACGGGATCGACATCGTAGTGTTCGGCGGGAAGCGCGAACATCATTTTGAGGAACCTAGAGCAATAGTCGAGCGAGTTGTCGGGATAGTTGACCGGGTGGCCTACTGCATTTTTATATGCCCATGACGCGAAAGTGGGCATCTTGGCCAGCGAACGGATAATGCTCAGGTAAACGGCGTCGGCGCTGCGGTTAGGGTCCAGTGATTCGGGGTAAAAAGCAGTCTGTGCACAGAACATCGAAGCCAGGACGCCCATGGGGTGCGCGGTAGACGGGAAGCCGTCTAGAATCTTGCGCGTGTCCTCATGGACCATCGTGTGGGTTTTGATGTCGTTGGTGAACTTTTCGAGCTGGGTTTTACCGGGCAGCTCGCCGAATATCAGCAGGTATGAAACTTCAAGGAAGCTGGACTTGGCGGCCAGGTCTTCGATCGAATATCCCCTGTACCGTAATATGCCTTTATCACCGTCGAGGAATGTGATGGCACTCTTGGTAGCGCCTGTATTCTTGTAACCGAAGTCGAGCGTTACCGCCCCGGTCTTCTCCAGAAGGTCGCTTATATCTATCCCTATCTCGTTTTCGGTTCCTTCTACGAGCGGGAATTCATAGGTCTTGCCGTCGATTATCAATTGTGCCGTCTTTGCCATGCTATCAAATTTGCTCTAAAATAGCCGCCAAACCCCTTAGTTAAAAGGTATGCCGGGATTAATTATGCCTAAAATTCAATTAATTATTGCCATTCTCCCGGTCCTCACTCCGCCGTCCGCGTGCCGCCGAAGCTTTAGCGGAGGCGCAAGCGGCTACGCGAGGCGAGGCAAGCCGTGGGATGACAGGGCAATGACCTTCAGGGAGAACAATGTTCTGTCAATTAGTTATTACTAGTTATTACCGAGTATCATCGGTAATCCGTCCTTTCCGGAGCCGATAATGACCACTTTCGAGTTCGGCGACTTCGCCAGCTCCAGGGTAGCCTCTATACCTCTCATTTTCAACAACTTGTCAGACAAGCTATTGTTGATGATGTTGTTCGCTCTCGACTCACCTTCGGCAGCAATTCGTTTCCGTTCTGCTTCGCTCTTTTCTTTCTCCAGTCTGAACTGGTAGGCGAGCGCTTCCTGTTCCTGCTGCAGCTTGTTCTCGATCGCAGCACGGATCTGGTCGGGCAGCTTGATGGAGCGGATAAGCACGGCGGATGTCGTTACAAAGTTGGCGGTGAGTATCTTTTCTGTCTCGGATATCACCTGGTTTTCAACTTCGGCACGTTTGGTCGAGTAGATCTCTTCGGCAGTATAACGTGCCAGCACCTGGCGTGTCATCGAACGCATTTCAGGGATCACAAGCTTGTTGATATAATCTTTGTTGAATCGCTGGTACACGTACCCGATCTTATCGTGCATCGGAAAATAGCGGATGGTTACGTCGACATGAATGGGCAATCCGTTCTTGTCGTTGATGTCCATCGTTTCGTCGGTCGATTGCTCCGCGACTTCGTAGACAATGACATCGTTCCAGGGTGCTTTCATGTGAAGACCTGGCTGAAGTACGTTGTCTACATCGAGACCTTTCGACAGGGGATAGAACATGATTGCTTTCTCGGTTGCGCCGACGGTAAACACCAGGCTGGATGACAAAGCCATCAGAACGATGACGGCAATGACCGTGATAATGATGACCGGTAGTCTTCTGTTATTCATATGGGTGATTGGTTACTTGTTTATTGGTTGTTGGTTATTGGACGTTTCGTCTCTCGGAAGCCCTAAGAGCTTTCCGATGATCAGCATGCCGTAAATACTTCCCCACACGGCCTCGAGTATGCTGATGTTGCGGATCAGCCTGGAGGGTAGGAGTCCTGCGTCGACACCGCCGAGGATACCGAGACTGTAACTGACACATTCGGCATAGTTGGGAAGGCCGAGCTCGATCGGAGCGCCGAGGCTTCCGGGAACTGCTATCGAAATGAGATCATATAAGCTGCCGAATGATATCCCGATCATCAGGTAAATGCAGGCTGCGCCCCAAAGCTTGTCCGCCGTAAAGAATCCTCCCGAAAAGAGATCGCGTATCGCGAAGGAGATCACGGTAATTTCGATAGGAAACAACAGTCCGTGTATCACAAGCAAGTACGTCCTCCGGTCGGTCACCTCCAGGATCTGGTAGTAGGGAAACTCGACGAGTATGCCGGTAACAACGATGCCCGACAGCACGGCAATGATCGAGACGAGCAGCTTCCGGCTCGTGGTAAAGTTGCGGAGCAAGTCCCACAACAGGAAGGCGTAAGCAGCTCCGAAGAAGGAGAATAAAGTAATAATGAGCTTCGACTGCGGGCTCCTGGAATCGGCCAATAAAGGCTCCGAAAGGGTAAGGCCGAAGACCACAATGATGATCTGGATGATCACGATATTGCGGTAGTCCTTGGTCTTTTCCCGCTGGAGTTCGTCCCGCGTGAGGAGCCCTTTAAGGGTGAAATTGAGCATGGGGGGTATAAGGAGGTTCAAATTAGAGAAAGGTTCTCACGGAAAGCACGGAAAACACGGAAAAATGCAAGAGCTGTTTAAAAGGACCTTCCGTGAATTCCGTGCTTTCCGTGAGAAATTGTCGGGCTTACTTTATCTTTACTTCACGTATTCAAATCAAAAACAGACTTTTTTTGAATAGACCTCTACAACCTTGTCTCTGGCTGGTTCTCTTATTTTTTACATTCAAGGCTTCCGCGCAGGATAACACAGATTTTGTCCAGTTTTTTGTCAATTCTGCGTCGCTCAACCCGTCATACACCGGCATCGATGGGCAGACCGCCCTGTACCTGGGCTACCGCCGCCAATGGGCAGGCGTACCCAACGGACCGACCCTCGGCCAGGTAAGCCTGCAAGGACTGGTTGCAAACAAGCTCACCGGCGGACTTACGATCTCCAGCAACAAGCGCGGACTGTTGTCTACATCAGCTTTTCTATTCACAGGCGGCTACCATGTTATGGTGGCTGAAGATAAAATGATCCGCTTCGGGCTCTCGCTCGGCTCGGCATGGAACCGGGTGGATGCCAACGGCATCGTAAACGCGAATCCCGACGACCCGGCCCTGACGCTTGCCGTTAAAGACAACTTCTTTCTCCAGGGAAATGCCGGCGTATCGTATCACAGCAAGACCCTGCATGCCGGTATCGCGTTCCCGCAGATGTTCACCCCGAAGTACTCCTCAACAGAGGCGTTTGCCGTCACCTCGATCTCACCATTTCAAAGTATCGTCATCCATGCATCGAACCGTTTCTATTTCAACAGGAATAAGAATGTGTTCGAACCGTATGTGATCTACCGGTTAAACCAGAACACTCCGTCTCAGATCGAGATCGCATCGATCGTTCATCTTCAGAATCAGTTCTGGTTCGGCGCTTCGTTCCGGCAGGGCTTGGGCGCCTCGGCTATGGCCGGAATATCTCTCAACAAAGCGGCAACACTCGGCTATTCATTTACAAGAGGGTTTTCCCAGGAAAACCACATCGTTCGCCCATCGCATGAAATACAACTGGCGTTCCTCTTCGGCAAACGACATAAGAGTGCAGTGGGAATATATTCATTCGTAAACACCGAGAAGGAAAAGAAGAAAAAGACACCGGCACAGCTTGCTGCCGAACGTAAGGCAAAACAGGAAGCGCTGGCAAAAAAATATCAGCAGACCAACGTTCACAACGAGCCGCATAAGCCTGTCGAAAAAACACCGGAACCGAAGAAAGAAGAAGTGGTCGTACAACAGCAGCAGCCGAAAGTCGACTCGGTAGCCGCAGCGCCGGTGGTGACGGAGCCGGTTAAACCCGAGCGTCATGAGTTTGTCACCCGCGTGAGGAATAAGAACGACCTGGATGCGGGTACCTACGTGATCGTTGGCGCATTCCGTTCTGAGACCAACGCCCGGAAGTTCTCAAATGAGCTGCTCGACATGGAATACACTGAGGCGAATTACGGATTTATCACTGCCAGGAGCCTCTGGTATGTGACATTAGGTTCTTCCCAGGATGTGAACGAAGCGAGGACTATTCGCGATAAGGTAAGGCACGAGCATAATTTTAAAGATGCGTGGATCTTAACCGTTGAATAGCAAAATACATCTCTCACGGAAAGCACGGAAAACACGGAACGCCTGTTAAACGGCTCCTGCATTTTTCCGTGTTTTCCGTGAGAGCCTGCATTAGACAGACTGAGTAACAACAGCCTTCTCTGGATCCCAATGGATCACCTTCTTTTCAAAATAACTCTTATTGGCAAGTAATGCAGGGCCACCTGCCCTCATGCCGAACAATGCATCTTCCTTGATCGGTTTTCCCTCGCGGATACCTGCATAGAAGTTGAGATGATGATCGAGGTTGGCGCTGTATTCTCTCGGAGCCCTGTATTCCATATCGGGCTCGATAACCTCTGCTTTGGGCTCGGGATAGTTTGCCACGTACCATTTTTCATACTCCTTCTGTTGTGCTTCCGAGAAGGTGTTGAACGTATCCCACCCGCCGAAGCCGGGGTTCTTCGTGATCTTGTGACGGATAACTTTCACATCGCCCCATCCCAGGATGATCGCTCCCTCGGAGCCGATGAGTCGAAGGATCTCACCGTCTTCGCTGCCGTCGACGAAGTTAACACGCATCTGCATGGTGTGCGCGGCGTGCTTGTCGGTAGCCGGATAGTCGAACAATGCTGCCATGACATCCGGGGCATCGCGTCCGTCTTTCCAGTAACGAAGTCCGCCGGTCGCGAACGCGCGGACTGGCCCATGAGAGCCGGTCACTGCATGAATGCCGGTGAACAGGTGAACGAACAGGTCTCCTGCTACGCCGGTTCCGTAGTCTGTGTAGTTCCTCCAGCGAAAGAAGCGAACCGGGTCGTATTCCCTCTTCGGGGCATCGCCCAGGAAGTGATCCCAGTCTACCGTATTGTTCTTCGCGTCGGTAGGGATGGAGTATTGCCACGCACCGTTGGCGCTATGGCGGTCGTTCATTGTCTCAACAAGCACCAGGTCGCCAATCATGCCCGATGCATAGATCTCGCGGGCCTTTTCGGTAACGATGGATGAGCAGCGCTGGCTGCCCACCTGGAAGACCTTTCCAGTCTTTTTCTGAGTGGCGATCACATCGGCGCCTTCTTCCAGCTTGTGAACCATCGGCTTTTCACAATACACGTGTTTGCCCTTGTTCATGGCCTCCATCGAAATACGGTCGTGCCAGTGGTCCGACGTCGCGATGATGACAGCGTCGATATCTTTACGGTCGAGTATCTCCTGGTAGTTTTTAGTTACGAACAGGTCCTTGCCATACACTTCTTTTGCGTGATCCAGGTGGCCTGTGTACAGATCGCATGCACCCACGACCTTCACACCGGGTACTTTGGAAGACCACTCGGCATTGCTGAATCCCATGATGCCCATGCCGATGACGGCAACGTTCACCTTGTCGTTGGCAGCGTGATTCTTCTCCTCGCGGTGAGGTTCATCGAGCATCACTACTTTTTTCTGAAAGTTGGTGCTGCCTGCCAGCGCCGGCAATGCCGCCGCACCCAGTGCAGTTCCTGCGGCTTTCCGGATAAAGTCTCTCCTTGAAGGCTTATTACTTTTCATATTGTCCTGAGGGTTAATGAATTGATTTCAGGTTTAAAATGTAGCGTTAATTGCCGACAGGATAAAACCCGGAATAAAAAAAGCGATGGATGGCCATCGCTTTTGTATGATCTGACGATTCGTCGTGACGAATTACTGCGGTGTACCGTTGTCGGTGCCCTCCGAAGTAGAAGGAGATTCTGGAAACGGAGTTTCCGGTGCCGGAGGCGTGGAAACAATAGCGGGTGCCGGTGAACGCCTGGGCGCTGCGGGCTTCTTCGCCGCCGGTCTCTTCTTTGCAGCGACCTTCTTGGCTGGTTTCTTCGCTACCTTTTTTGCTACTTTTTTAGCAGCCTTCTTAGCTGCCTTTCTTACTACCTTTTTAGCTGCTTTTTTCGCGGCTTTTTTTGGTTTTGCCTTTCCTTTTTTGGCGGCCTTTTTCTTCTTAGCCATGGGACGAAAAATTTTTGTGTTTATGGTTTTCGATGACTTTCACCTTCTCGGAATGAAAGCGAGTTAAAGTTAAACAAGATTTAAGATTTTAACACAAAGGAATTTAAAGATTTAGGAGTCCGGCACCCATCTTGTCCTCTAAGTTCCCTCGACGACATGCAGAGGGAATTGCGCCGTGGTTGTGGAAGCAATCGGCAGCAAGTGTTGATTTTTGTCGTCATTGTGGAATTAAAGCGTGGCTTGGATTCCACAGAAGGCCTTGGATTTTTTAGCTAAAAATACCTGACATCATTTTTAATGACCTTTCTGCCACTCTCCTGGAATGATTTTAATAGTCGACGATAACCAGGAGAATATCTTCAGCCTCAAGGCTTTGCTAACGCTTCATAGCTTCGAAGTAGATACTGCTATTTCGGGGGAAGAAGCCCTGCGGAAGATACTTACTCAGTCATATGCGCTCATCATCCTCGACGTGCAGATGCCGGAAATGGATGGCTTCGAAGTAGCCGAGACCATATCGGGTTACAGTAAGTCGCGCGACATACCGATCATCTTCCTTTCTGCCGTCAATACCCATAAGAAATTCGTAGCCCGTGGGTACACGTCTGGCGGGATAGACTACGTGACCAAGCCCGTCGACCCCGACATTCTGCTTCTGAAGATCAAGACGTTCTACCGCCTTTCGGAACAGACCCGCCAGCTGATGGACATGGAGCAGAACCTCCGTGAGGAGATCGAGCTTCGCAAGAAGGCCGAGGGCATTCTGGAAGAAAAAGTTAAAGAAAGGACCCAGGAGCTGGTGAAGTCGAACCAGCGACTGGAGGAAAGTAACAACGAGCTCCAACAGTTTGCGTTCATCGCCTCGCACGACCTTCAGGAGCCCCTTCGTAAAATACAGACCTTCAGCGGCCTTGCGCTCGACCGGTTCAATGAGCGGGTCGAAAAAGAAGAGAAAGCCGGAAAAGAAGAGAAGGTGAAGCCATACCTGGGAAAGATCCTCGAGTCGGCCACCCGGCTTCGCAACCTGGTCGGCGACCTGCTTCAATATTCGAAGATCTATACCGACGACGAATTCGTGACGATCGACCTCAACAAGATGCTCGACGAGATCCTGTCGGACCTCGAGCTGCAGATAGAGACCAAGCATTGCATTTTCGACATCGGGAAACTGCCGAAAGTGGAGGCCATTCACTTCCAGCTCCGGCAGGTTTTCCAAAACCTGTTGAGCAACTCGATCAAGTTCTCACGTGAATCCGCAGGCTGTAAGATCAGCATTACCGGTGAGCGGATCCTGGAGAAGTCCTTCGAATCGGCCTCCGCAGCCAACGGCCCTTACTGCAGGATCAAGGTATGCGACAACGGCATCGGCTTCAGCAACGAATTCCGGAGCCGGATCTTTGAAATATTCCAGCGTTTGAGGAATAAAGATGCCTATGAAGGTACGGGCATCGGACTGGCAATCGTGAAGAAAGTAATTGAGCGCCATGACGGCATCATCGACGCGGAGGGTAAAGAGAATGAAGGGGCGAAGTTTACGATCATCATCCCCGTCGAGCACCCGAAGTCTGTATTGATATAGACCGATATAGAGTATTGCACCCTATAGTTGACATTATGAATAGCAATTTCAAAAGAAACCTGCTGGTCGGTTTTAGTGTCTCGATGTTCATCCTGGTCGTGACCTCGGTGGCATCGTACATCAGCATTTCCAACCTGTTGAAAAACTCCGAGCTGGTATCCCACACCAACGAGGTGATCAACCAGCTCAGTGAGGTCAACGCGGCTATGATCGATGCCGAGACCGGGCAGCGCGGTTTCCTGATCGCCGGAGAGGCTGAATTCCTCACTCCGTTCCTGAATGCGCGGGAACGTGCCTTCGAGGCATTCGATAGGGTGAAGGTGCTCACCCTGGATAGTCAGGAGCAGCGCGAGAAGCTGCCAACTCTGCGACGGCTCATGGACGCACGGTTCAGGTATCTCGAGGCGGCGATCGAAGACAAAAAGAGCGGGCGGCAAACGAATCTTCCCAGCCTCAGGCTTGGCCGGCAGGCCATGACAGAGATAAGGTCGGTGCTCGGCGATATGAAAGCGCATGAGCTGCACCTGTTGGCCGAACGGACAGAAAGCATGAACCAGTTTGCCCGTTTTACGCCTCCGCTGATCATCACGGGCGCCATCATCGCACTGATCATCACGATCGTATTTTACATGAGGGTCAGCGGCGACTACAGCGAAAGGGTCCGCCTGCAAGAGGTATTGCAACAGAAAGACGAAGAGACCCGGAAGCGCATTGCCATCATCCAGGATATTTCAGAAAAGGTCTCTGAAGGAAGCTATACGATCCGCGTGAATGATCAGCAAAGCGATGCGTTGGGCTCCGTGGCCGGATCATTGAATCGCATGGCCGAGTCGCTGGAATATTCATTTGGAGTATTGTCGGACAAGGAGTGGCTTCAGACAGGAATCACCGGCCTAAACAATGTAATGATTGGTGATAAGGAGATCGAGACGCTGAGCGCCGAAGTGATCGCCACAATTGCTTCTTACACCGAGAGTAGCGCAGGGGCGCTTTATATCGTTGAGGGCGACTATTTAAAACGCGCGGGCGGGTATGCCTTCACCCCTGAGAAATCACGGGAAAAGATCGGACTCAACGTCGGCATCGTAGGTCAGTCGGTCGCATCAGGTAAGCCGGTCGAGCTGAAGGACATTCCCCAGGACAGTATCAGTATCAGTTTTGCAACCGGTGAAGCCCGGCCGAGGCACGTCGTCGCCGTTCCGGTGCTGGACGGCTATACAGTCAAAGGCGCTATCGAGCTTGCTACTGTCAGTACGTTCAGCAAAAAGCAGATCGAATTCCTTACAGCAGCCGCACCCAATATCGGTGTGGCGATAAGCACTGCTCAAAACCGGCGACGGGTGCAGGAGCTGCTGGAAGAAACCCAGGCTCAGTCGGAAGAGCTGAGAACGCAACACACGGAGCTCGAAAACATGAACTCAGAGCTGGAAGTACAGACCGAGAAACTGCAGACATCCGAGGAAGAGCTGAAGGTTCAACAGGAAGAGCTCAAGCAGGCGAATATGGAGCTCGAAGAACGAAGCCACCTGCTTGAAGAGAAGAACCACATGATCAATGAGCGGAACGTTGACATACAGGCAAAAGCCGACGAGCTCACGAAGACCACCAGGTACAAGTCCGAATTCCTGGCCAACATGTCGCACGAGCTGCGTACGCCGCTGAACTCGATCCTGCTGTTGTCGCGACTGATGTCGGAGAACCAGGACAGCAATCTGACGCCCGACCAGCTCGAATACGCCAAGGTCATCCAGAGCTCGGGACAGGGATTGCTTTCGCTGATCGACGAGATCCTCGACCTGTCGAAGATAGAGTCGGGAAAAATGAGCCTCGAGTACCAGGACGTGTCGGTGAACGAGATCCTTCAGAACATGCGACAGATGTTCGGGCCGCTTGCCACCGAGAAGAAGATCGAGTTCAGGACCGTCCTCGCCGACGGTGCTCCGGAGCGCATCGAAACCGACAGGCTTCGCCTCGAACAAGTGATCAGGAACCTCGTGTCGAACGCCATCAAGTTCACATCAACGGGCCACGTCGAGCTGTCTATCGAGATGGGTGAGGGTGGCGCCGTCAGGTTTGTTGTGAAAGACACGGGAATCGGTATTGCAAAAGACAAACAAGGGATCGTGTTCGAGGCATTCCAGCAGGCCGACGGATCGACGCGGAGGAAGTATGGTGGAACAGGGCTCGGACTTTCGATCAGCCGCGAGCTCGTTCGCTTGCTCGGTGGAGAGATCACTTTGACCAGCGAACCAGACCAGGGCTCGGAATTCGTGCTGACGCTGCCGGCGAGGAAGGATAGTAAGATCACTAAGGACGTTAAGGCCGTGAACGAAACACGCCGCTCCACGATCGCAATTGAAAAACAACAACCGGCTTTGCTCATGAAGCCGCCTGCCGATCGCAGGTTCATCAGCACCGAGATACCCGAGAGTATTCCCGATGATCGCAATGAAGTAACGGCAGCGGACAAGACGATCCTGATCATCGAGGACGACACTACCTTCGCGAAAGCGTTGTTGAACTTCACGAGAAAAAAAGGATACAAGGGGATCGTCAGCGTGAGAGGCGACGAGGGGATCGATCTGGCGCGTCATTTCCTGCCCGTAGGGATCCTTCTCGACATACAACTTCCGGTGAAGAGCGGCTGGGAGGTAATGGAAGAGCTGAAGAGCAAGCCGGAGACGCGTCACATCCCCGTACACATCATTTCGTCACATGAGGGCAAGAATGAAAGCATGATGAAAGGCGCTGTCGACCACGTGACAAAGCCTGTGACAACAGAACAGATGCAGGAGATATTCCAGAAGATCGAATATGTTCTGAAGCATCATCCCAGGAAGGTATTGATTGTGGAAGAGAACGAACAGCACGCGAAGGCCCTCGCGTATTTCCTGGAGACCTTCGACGTGAATCTCGATGTCAAGCATGACGTGAGTGCAGCCATCGAGTCGCTGCAAAACGACGATGTGGATTGTGTGATCCTGGACATGGGCATACCGGACCAACAAGCATACGATACCCTGGACGCTATCAAGAAAACACCGGGATTGGAGAACCTTCCTATTATCATCTTCACAGGCAAGAGCCTCTCGCAACCAGAAGTGATGAAGATCAGGCAGTATGCCGATTCGATCGTGGTAAAGACCGCCTGGTCGTACAAGCGTATCCTCGACGAGGTCTCACTGTTCCTTCACCTGATGGAGAAACACAGGGAGCCGCGCGAGCAGCAGACGCAAACTCCGAAATACCACAAGCTCGGGGCGCTCGATGAAGTTCTTAAGAACAAAACCGTGCTTATCGCTGACGACGACATGCGCAATATCTTCTCGCTCACGAAAGCGCTGGAGAAATACCAGATGAATGTGATCGCCGCAGTCGATGGAAGGGATGCGCTGAAGAAACTGAAAGCCGCTACTAAAGTAGACATCGTGTTGATGGACATGATGATGCCTGAGTTGGACGGTTACGAGACGACGACGGCGATACGGAAGCAGAGGAAGTACCAGGATCTTCCCGTGATCGCGGTAACGGCCAAAGCGATGATGGGCGATCGCGAGAAATGCATCAGCGCAGGCGCGTCCGACTACATCACCAAGCCGGTGGACATCGACCAGTTGTTCTCCTTGTTGCGCGTGTGGTTGTATGAAAGCGGGGGGAAATGATCACAGAGCCGTCATTCGAGATATCTGACGAGGAAATAGAGGTAATTCTCCACGACGTCGTGGAGCTTTACGGCTATGATTTCACAAATTACTCGAGGGCTTCGATGCGCAGAAGGATCACACGGCTGATCGTCAAGGACCGTTTTACCAGCTTCGCCGAATTCAGGTACAGGGTCAGGAGCGACAAAGCATATTTTAAAAGGTTTGTAGAAGAGATCACTGTGAACGTAACGGAAATGTTCCGTGATCCGCTGTTTTACAAATCGTTGAGGGAGACCGTGCTGCCGATGCTGGCTCCGCTGCCGATGATCAGGGTGTGGCATGCGGGATGCTCCACCGGCGAAGAAGTTTACAGCATGGCCATCCTTCTCCAGGAAGCCGGATTGTTGAGGAAGTCGCTGCTTTATGCTACCGACATCAATCCATCGGTGCTTGAAAAAGTAAGATATGGCGTGTACCCGATAAGTCAGATGAAGCAATACTCGGAGAACTATATCCTGTCGGGGGGAAAGCATGATTTCTCGGCCTATTACACGGCGAAGTATAATTCCGTGAAGTTCGATGAGCTCCTTTCAAAACGGATCGTGCTGGCGACGCACAACCTGGTCGCGGACCGGTCGTTCAACGAGTTCCAACTGATCCTTTGCCGGAACGTGATGATCTATTTTGACAAGCCGTTCCAGGACCGTGTGCTTCGCCTGTTTTACGAAAGCCTCGAGATGCTCGGATACCTGGCGCTGGGATCGAAGGAGACGCTGAAGTTCACCGACATCAGTAAGAAGTTCAAACAACTGGAGAACAAGGAGAAGATATGGAGGAAGATAAGCTGATGGATGAATCGCAGAAGACGATCGTGATAGGGGGCTCCGCGGGAAGCCTCTCCATGGTCCTGCGTATCGTACCTCTGCTCCGGAAGAACATGAACGTGTCGGTGTTGATCGTCATGCACCGTATGCCATCTGCGGAAGACAACGTCTTACAAGAGGTACTGGAGTCGAGGACGTCGTTTGAGGTAAGGGAAGTTGAGGATAAGGATCTATTGAAGCCCGGCACCATCTATGTTGCTCCGCCCGACTATCATGTCCTGGTTGAGAAAGACAGAACACTGACGCTGGATTATTCGGAGAAGGTGAATTTCAGCCGGCCGAGTATAGACGTAACATTCGAGAGTGCCGCCGAGGTATGCGGGACGTCTCTGGTGTGTGTGCTGTTATCGGGTGCGAACGCCGACGGTGTGACGGGACTTGTGAAGGTGAAAGAAAAGGGCGGGCGAGTGGTCATCCAGGATCCGGCATCGGCTGACTTTGCGTTCATGCCTCAAAAAGCCCTGGAGCAGGTGACAGCAGACCTGCTCATAACGGAGAACAATGTTGAGATGATAACCGGGTTCCTGTAACGCTACTCAGCGAACGATACGTACTTGGAGCTCAGAGATAAAAGGTGCCGAAGCATATCGACCATATCATGAAAGGAGTGAGGCTTGGTCAGAAAGAGACTTGCACCGTAATCGTAAGAGTACCTGACGTCAAAATGGGCATTCGACGTGGAAAGAATGATGACCGGAATACATTTGAAGTCTGAGTTAGCCTTTAGGTCCCTTAATGTTTCGCGTCCGTCTTTGACCGGCATGTTGAGGTCTAATATTATCAAGTCCGGTTTTTCCGGGCTGGCTTTAAGGTGTGTAAATACTTCCTCACCTCCGGGTACCTCGTCCAGCTTATATTTTACCTGGGTTGACTTTAACGCTTCCGAAAATAATTCCCGGTCCACGGCATCGTCGTCAGCTAAAAGTATCTGGATAGTTTTGTTCATTCTAAAGGAGAGGCTAACTTATTGGTATGAATTAATACAAGTTAATATTTATTCCGAACTTCTGATGGTATGTAAATATTATGATTGAGAACGGTGATATGGATGTACGGAAGGTCGCCGGGTCGAAGGAAACATCGGTGTTGGAACTACTGGTAAACTCAAGCAAGATCATCAGCTCCGAGGTCGACCTTGAGAAGCTTGTACAAAAGATCACCGACCTTAGCACCGAGCTTACCGGCGCAGCCTTCGGAGCATTTTTTTACAATGTTGAAAATGACAGCGGCGAGAAGTATGTTCTATACACGATCTCCGGTGTTCCGAAGGAAGCGTTTTCAAAGTTTCCCATGCCCCGCAATACCGCGATCTTCAATCCAACATTCCAGGGCGAAGGCATCGTGCGTTACGACGATGTGACCAAGCAACCGCAGTTCGGGAAGAACGAACCGTATTATGGAATGCCGAAGGGACATCTGCCTGTTCGAAGCTATCTGGCAGTGCCCGTGATCTCTGCGTTCAGTGGCGAGGTCTTCGGAGGTTTGTTCTTCGGTCACCCGGATGCAGGAGTTTTTACGGCAGACAGTGAGACCCTCGTCGCCGGGATGGCGGCCCAGGCAGCTATTTCGATGAGCAATGCGCGTCTGTTCGAGGCACATAAGCAGGCAGAAAGAAGGCTTCGCGAGCAGAATGCAGTGATCAATACGATCACCAACAGCACTATGCAGGCGCTGTTCATGCTGAACGAGAAACAGGAATGTACGTACATGAATCCCGCCGCGATGGCGATGACGGGCTATACAATGGAACAGGTCAAGGGCAAGCCGTTGCATTTGTTCATCCAACCGACCCGTCCCGACGGAAGACATTATCCCATCGAAGAATCGTCGATCCATAAGGCGATCACTACCAAGACCCAGGTGCAGGCGGACGATCATTTTCTTCACAAGAGCGGCCACTATTACAGCGTCGTGTTCACAGCCAGCCCTATCATCGAAAGCGACGTACTGAAAGGAGTCGTGATCGAAGGAAGGAATACCACGGAAGAGAAGAAGCTCGCCGCTACGTTGAAAGTACGGGAGGAAACCGCGAAGGTGTTGCTGGAACAAAAGGTAAGGGAACGTACCGCGGAGCTCGAGAAGATCAACTACGAGCTTCTCCAGTTCACATCCGTCGCAAGCCACGACCTGAAGGAACCGCTTCGGAAGATCAGCGTGTTCGGGAAGCTCCTTCGGGAGCAGGGAGCAGACCAGCTGAATGAACAGCTCCTGAAGTATACGGACAACATCATACAGTCGTCTGGACGGATGACCACACTGATCGACGACCTCCTGGTGCTCTCCAGGCTGTCGCACACGGAGATCCCATTCGAGCGGGTAGACCTTGGTTTGCTGCTGGCCCAGATTGTATCGGACCTGGAGATAACGATCAACGAAAAAAAGGCAAAGATCCATTTCAACACGCTTCCGGTTGTCAATGGCATTGCCCTGCAAATAGGACAGGTGTTTCAGAACCTGATCAGTAATTCATTGAAATTCGCCAGCGCCGGTCGCAGCCCGGAGATCCATATTTCGTCCAGCCTGATCGAGAAAGGCGGGATGAAGTACAACCGGATCAATTATGTCGACAACGGCATCGGCTTCAATAACACACACGCCGAAAAGATCTTCGAGATATTCCAACGTCTTCACAGTAAGGATAAATTTGAAGGGACCGGTGTTGGCCTGGCCATCGTGAAGAAGATCATCACAATGCACAATGGAGAGATCAGGGCCTATAGTGACGGGAACGGGGCGACGTTTGAAATATTACTGCCTGTCGTATAGTTATTCCCTGGGAGCGGATTTCTCCAATTGCGAAATGATCTTGTTCACTTCAGTCTCCGTGGACTTCAGTTTCTTCTGACAAAATGTGATCAGCTCCGAAGCCCGTTTTACCTTTTCCGCCAGCACGTCGACCGAAACGGATTCATCTTCGATGTCCCTCGCTATCTGGGTGAGCTCCGTGTAAGCGGACTCGTATGTTAATTCAGGCGTTGAATTCTGATCCATCGTGCTTTGTTTTTTCGTTGACGGTCGCATGAAGTCGGTCGCCGGACAATATTATGTCTATTTCACTTCCTTTCTCAATATGATCGGCATTCCCGACCACCTTGCCGCCGGATCTGATGATCGCAAAACCTCTTTTTAAAATGCTGTCCGGTTTCATGATACGGATCATGGACACATGGTGTTCCAAAGATCCGCGTTTGTTCTTTAAGTATTGCTGAACGAAGGTCTGCAGGTTTTCCGACCTGTTACCGATGTCGTTGATCCGGTTGTACAACATGATCTTCGGCGCAGAGACGATCTGCGAAGCCACGTGGATCACGCACCGCTGGTTGATGAACAGCACCGACCTCGCGGTATCGATCGTATGCTGACGGATCTCCGACAGGTCATCCTTCGCCCGGCTCAGTATCTGTTGCGTCTTGATGATAATATTCCGTTGCAGGCCGGTCATCGCGTCTTCGAACGACCTGTTGTGGCCGATGATGAGCTCCGCGGCTTTCGTCGGCGTCTTCGTTTGCGTGTGGGCCATCAGGTCGGCGATGGTTTCGTTCTTCTGGTGACCGATGCCGGTGATGATGGGTATCGGGAACCGCGCGATCGCCCGGCCGATCTGGTAGCTGTCGAACATCAGGAAGTCGGTTTGGGCGCCCCCGCCGCGTGTGATCACCACGGCATCATACGGTACTCCCGAATTGAAGACTTCGATGATCTTCTGGAGGAATTGATCGGCGTTGTTCTCGCCTTGCACCACCGCGTAGTAATTGTCGACGGTGAATTTATATCCGTGCGGATTATTATCCAGCGTATGCCGGAAGTCTTCGGCGCCGGCCGACGTCTTCGAAGAGATGACGGCGATCTTCTGGATCACCGCGTTGAGCTTCAACTGGTTGTTACGGGTGATGTAACGATCGCCGGCCTTGCTGATGTATTGGGGATTTTTGGCAACCAGCGCTTCGAGAACGGCCTGGCGCTGCTGCTCGAGCACTCCAAGTGTGAAGGTGGGATCGATGTCGTTGAGATTCACCTGCAATCCGTACACCGGGTGAAATTCTACCGAGACATTTACCAGCACATTGATATTGTTGGTGAACTTCTGCCCGGTCTGTCGCTCGAACTGATCGATGCGGAGCGACCCGTTGCCCCACGCTTTTCCGGGTATCCTTGCGAGGATACTGCTGGACACCGGATCTTTCTCGACCAGTTCGAAGTTGTGATAGGATTTCTGGTCGCGGAATGTGTGGTTGGTGACGTCGGCGATCACCCAAAACGATATATTATTGAACGCGGTGGAAATGGCCGTAGTTATCTTCTGATTCAGTTCAGAAAGCCGTATGTGTTTCACTCCGTTTCCCATAGATCTAACTACGGCCGAAGGTGCAATTTATCCGCTACGCTTCAAAATTCCGGTTTGTAGGCCCCGGTATTCGGATGGAATGTCTGCCAGCTGTGCCAGAACTCCTGATAGACTTTCACTCCTTCGAGCTTGCTGCCGTCGGCGCTCCGCCCGGCCAGGTCGTACCGGTTCATTGCGCTTACCAGTGAGTCGTTCTGCACGGTGAATGTTTCGCCGGCGTTTCTTTTGAATGCTGCAAAGCTCTGATCATCGGCCGAGATCACGATAACCAATGGTGTGTCTCCAACCTTGTCGTTGATCGCCCGTAACTTTTTGAGGTCAAACCAGTCGTATGCCATCGCGTATTTATCGATGTCGATACCGACCACCCACGATTTATCTTTCCACGCGAGGGAGTCCGTGCGGGTGAGCTGCCCTCTGCTCCGGCCTTTTTCATATCGCCCGGTTGAATCGTATTTTTTTCTGAACTGATCTTCGATCGCCATGACCTTGCCGGAAGGGTAGAGCATAAAAAACATTTTCAGGCTGACCTGGTTCGATGGGACTTCCGGGAGCATGGTACCTTTCAGCGAACCGGTGATCGCTTCGCCGTTGGCCTGTCGCCACCAACTGCCCGTTGTCTCATCTTCGAACATTGCGTTGAAGTGATCCATACCCACAAGCCGGAATGTTTCGGGCTTTCCATTCACCAGAGGCTCAAAGACGCGTCCCGTGCGGCAAACGTTGCAGTAAGTCACCATCACGGGCTTGCCGCCCACGGTGTCGCGCACCTGGTGATGATATTGAATGAAACGGATCGGGTATGCTTTCGCCTCGCCCTGGTGACTTACCGATACCACGATGCTACTATCTGTCAGCGTGTTCTCACCTTTTGGCTTGAAGGCCAGGTTCCCGGGCTGAAGGAACATGTGGTCGGCCGTCATCTTGAAATTGAAATTGTAGACGATGAAGAGGACCGGCAATACGAGAACGGCTGGTATCCATTTGCGGCGCGTCGAAAAGGCGTCCACGCTCCCGATCATGATCATCAATGTGAATGCGATCCTGAACACCCACCGGTAAGAGTACAGGAAGTAGGCGAGGCCGATTGAATTCATCCGCTGGCTGCCGGGCATCGGCATGATAAAATACACGTTGACGATCTCATACAGGGCCAGTCCCAAAAGCCCGAAGTAGAATAACTTCTTCATACGTGGATCTAATGATTTGGATTATAATTCGCGTAACCTTCCTCCGCGCGCGCAGGAGCCCGGTTCACGTAGAACATGCGGTCTGCCGGAGCCGATGTGCCCAGGCCGTCGACATACCGGTTGAACATACAGAATGCAGCTGCGATCAATACGGTGTCGTGTATTTCAATGTCGGTTGCCCCCAGTGATTTTGCCCGTTCGATCTGTGCCGGGGTAACATGCTTTCCTCCTTTCTGAACGCTGCCCGCGATAGCAAGCAATGCCTTCAGTTTCTCGGGGATGTTCGCCCGTTCGGGGTTCTCTTTCACACCATCCACAAATGGCATGTCGCATTGGAGGTAGTGCTGTGTCAGTCCACCGTGTGCGTTCTGGCAAAAGAAACAATCGTTCAGGTAAGAAACATAAGTTCCGATAAGCTCGCGGTCTCCACGGGAGAGTGAGTTATCGCTTCGTAAGAGCGCTTCGGCAAGATCGTTAAGCGGCTTCGATGTTTCAGGCCTGAAGGCCATAGGGCCGCGGATGCCGGGAAGTCCTTCGGGTAAATTGATGTGAGCCATTATTCGTTCGGTTTCTTTGGTGGAACATACCCGATGGTAGCAAGTCGTTTGCCCATGGGTTCGTAATCTTTTGGATCGGTAGGAGTCAGCGTCGCCAGCCCGTCTACGTAGCGATTGAACATGGAAAAAGTGGCGGCGATCAGGACCGTATCGTGGATGTCGCGGTCGTTTGCACCGTTACTCTTTGCTTCGTCGATGTCGTTCTGTGTAACGGACTTTCCACTCTGTTGTACTTTGCCCGCGATATTCAACAGTGCTTTCATCTTATCGCTGAGCATCGGAGTGGGTTTGTTCCCGATCACACAATCCACTACTTCACTCTGCCCGCCGAACAGTTCCCGTGCAGCGGCGGCATGGCTGCTCATGCAGAATATACAGTTGTTCCGTGCGGAAACATGTGTGGCGATCAACTCACGTTCGGCAGTAGTGAGGGGCGACGGATCGCGTAACAACACCTGTGCAAGCTGGTAGAGATGAACCCCGGTCTCTGGCCGGAAGGCTGCAAGGCTTCTGATGCCCGGGATGCCCTCGGGAACGGCTATATGTGGCATATTTTGCGTTTATACTTTTCCGGCTTCCGTGCTTTCCCCCGCATCAAGTGCGGGGCGGGCTGTGAGAGATTTTGTTTTATCTCCGGCGAAATAGACTGCTATAAATCCCAGCACAAATATTCCGGCAAATGCGAGCAGTGTGTTGCCATACCCCCCGAAGGAAGTTACCAATACGCCCACGAAGAATATCGCGACCGTGGTGAAGATCCGGCCGATGTTGAAACAGATGCCGGTGTATGTTCCGCGAATATGGTAGGGGAATAGTTGTGGAATGTAAATCGACAGCAGCCCCTGGCTTATTCCAAAGAACAACGACAACAATGCCAGTTCCGGATAAATAATGACGTGAAAAGAATTATTCAACCCGAAAAGCAGGAACGACATCACGATACAGCCAGAGAAGCAAACCAGCATCGCCTTTCGAACACCGAGCGAATCGGAGACCCACCCGGAGATAAAACCACCCAACAATCCACCTCCACCCAGCAGCATCATGGTGACTCCGCGCTCACTTTGTCCATCGGACCCGGTGAGAAGACTCTGGACCCAGGTCGGTATCCACGAGAACATTCCCCACAGGCCGATCAGCATCGACCCGAAGATGATCGCACCCTTCAGAAGGTCCGCGCGTGCCCCAGGTCCCGCGATGGATTTTTTACCCGTACGCGAAGCCCGCCAGTTGTCCGATTCTTTCAGCACCCAGATCGACAGCAGCGCAATGATCATGGGTGGAATCCCGACGAAGAAAGCTCCGCGCCAGTCATTCACCAACACGGTCACCAGCCCGGACGAAAAAATTCCCACCGGAAACCCGATGGAGTCGATACCGATCATGACAGACCTCGAACGGGCCGGCCAGATCTCCGACAGCAGGGTAGGTGTCAGCACAAGAATTCCGCCTACGCTAAAACCCGACAGTAGTCTGAAGGCCACGACAAATTCCCACGTCGATGCGAAGCTGATCATGAGCGTGAACAGACCGAAGGTTCCGATCGACAAGGCGAGCGCCTTCGTTCTCCCGATCCTGTCGCTGATAAAGCCCCAGGTAAATCCTCCGACAGTCCACCCGGCGATGTACAAAGCGCTGATCGTCCCGCTGATCCGCGGAAGGTCGCCGGTGCTACCCGATAGATCTGTGACCACGACCGGCAGGTACACCGACATCAGTGTCGATATCAAGCCGGCAAAGACATTGGAAAAGAAACAGACCGCAAAGGACAGCCAGAGATGAGCGCTGATCTTTCCGGCGCTCATATCCGCTTGTGTGGTTATCTGGATATCGGTGTCGATCGCGTTCATTATCGAAGAAGCTCATCGAAGGTCAGGCTGACGTAATAGATCGCGCCAATGGACGGCGACCCAAAGGCCTGGTAAACTTTATTGTTGAACAGGTTGCTCGCACCGATCTTGACGATCGATTTGATGGGCATGATCTTGTAGCTCACCTGTGCATCCACGATCGACATTGCTTCGATGCGTCCGGGCCTCAACTGGTTGAACGTGCTCGTCCAGTCGTAAGCATCCTGCCAGCGCCACGCGACGTTGAAACCGAAGTTGTCGCTCACCTTGCTGTTTCCGAAAGTGACCGACGTCCGGTATTTGGGTGTGTTGAACGCGGGGATGTCGTTTGGATTGGCGCCTCGCAGATCGAAGGTCGCATACGTGAAGTTTCCACCCAGCGTGTAATTCTTCGGCAGGACATAAGTAAGACCAAGCGTGGCGCCTTGTGCCGTCACCCTGTCTTTTGCATTGGTGTAAAGCTGGTAAAGATGGCTGTCGCCGTTCAGCAGGTCGAATGCCGCATCGGGATTGATCGTTCCGTCGGGGCCGAGCACGGCGCTCTCCGGCTCCATCACCACCTGGTTAAGCAGGAAATCATTGTAGCTGGAGAAATAGTAGTTGACGTCGATCACAAGACTGTTATTGATCAGGCTTTTGTATCCGATCTCGAAAGCTTTCACACGTTCGGGACGAATGTAGTCGACGTCCGATTTCTGCAGGAGGTTTTTAGCCTGCATCACCGCTTGCGGCGGGGAGGCACCTTGAGCAACCGCCTTTCCGAATGCTTCGAAGAACGGACCGAGTGAAGCGGAGGTGAACGAGTTTTGATATACCGTCATGTCCTTGCTGTTGGCGGGCACACCACCGAGGATGGTTATCGGCCCTGCGTTCAGCTTAATGTACTGATCGCCGGGAGTAGGGTTCCTGAAGCCTGTCTGGAACGAGGTACGGATATGATGATTCCTGGCGATCGTATAAACGGCCGATGCACGCGGGGTCATACGTCCGTCGAAGTTCTGGTTCTTGTCGTAACGCGCCGACGCGGTGAGCTTGAGCTTATCGCCAAGAAGCTTTTTCCCGGCTTGCACGAATGCGCCGCCTTCGTTGATGATGATGCTCTTTCCTTTATCGTCGAACAGCGTGCCATTGGTGAACATGTTGTACCTACGGAAGTTTCCACCCACGAGCAATTCGAAGAACTTGATGTTGCGGGAAAGATCATACTGACCTTCGATGTGATAGAGTTTGCTCTGACTGAGGATACCGGCTCCGCTCAAGCCTTGTGTTTTGATGAGTCTTTCTTTTTGTTCGTTGAACTCGGGTGTGCCGGGGAGGAGCCTTCCCTGGTCGGCATAGCCCCTTGCGCCGGCGTGGTCGCCTGCCTCGACGGTTCCAATGTTCCCATTAAATGCAATACTATAACGATCGTACCACATGTCGTCAGCCTGGCTCTCGGGAACGACGTTGCCGGCTAAGTCCCTTACCCAGGTCTTGTTGATCAGCTGGCCGAGACCTTTGGCATTGTATGAATCGTGCGAATCTTCGATGGTCGAGTAGCCCCGCAGAAAGTAGTTGGCTCCCTTCAATTCGATTTTGTGTTGTTGAAGCGTAAAGTTGTTGATCGAGAAGCGGTTGCTACCGGTGTAGTTTGCCGTGCCCTGTCCGAAATTATACTGATAGCTCAAGACTGCATTCTCCGAAAGGCGGTAATGTAATGCGCCATTGAGCTTCAGGCTATAGACGTTGTAGTCGGTCACGTCGCGTTCTTCGTAGCCGGTTCTTGAAACCCTTCCGATGCCGTTCAGGTTGCGGGCTTCGTCGTCGCCGTAAATGTTAAGAGCGTTCCTTGCAGGATTGCTGTCCCCGCGTTGTGCTGCGGGTGTCCCCGGGTCTACATCCATGTAGTTTGCCGCGTAGAAGTCGAGACCGGAAAAGTATGAGGCGTTGATCTTGAAAGCGAACTTGTTGTTGAAAGCTTTAGCGTAGCGGATCGCGAAATCACTCAGTGCATGAGGATCGGCGAGGTCTTCACCGATGTGGTTTACACCGACTTTCGCCTGTGCACTTAAACCCTGGTATTGAAACGGATCTTTGGTACGCATCATCAGCACGCCGTTGAAAGCCACAGGGCCATAAAGTGCCGACGCAGCTCCGGGGATCAACTCGGCGCTCTCCATGTCGAGGTCGGAAGATCCAAAGAGGTTTCCTACCGCAAACCCGAGACCCGGCGTTTGATTATCGACCCAATCGACCAGCTGGAGGAAACGTGAGTTGCCCGTGCTGTTGAAGCCCCGGGTATTGATCTGGCTGAACGTAAGTCCGCTGGTCACCATCTCGACGCCTTTCAGGTTTTGAAGGCCTTCGTAAAAGCTCATCGAAGGAGTGGCGCGAATATCACGAACGTCTAACTTTTCAACGCTGACAGGAGACTCCATGATACTCTCGTCAACCCGCGATGCGGAGAACACCATCTCGTCCATCACTTCGGTTGACTCATTCAGCCTGGCCGTGACCTTATCGGATGTGTTTTGCACTTCAATCTCCTGTTTGGCGTAACCGATCATTGAAACCACCAATGTGAAAGGCGGTTGTGTCGATGTGACGATCTCGAAGGTGCCATTCGAATCGGTTGTGCTTCCCGTGATCTTTCCTTTGATGATCACATTCGCCCCGGCAACAGGCTGATCCTTATCGTCGGTTATGGTGCCGGTTATTTTGTTTTGTGCGTTCGCGCTATAGATCAGTAAAAATGCTGTTATAAATAGTAGAAGTCTCTTCATGGGGTGGGAGTAATAGTATGTATTATTTCTTTTTCAGATGATCATACCCTTGGGGTAATCTTTGATACCCGATCGTTGTGAGACGATCTGCAAGAGTATTGTAATATTCCGGGCTGTCGGGCAGGCGCGTAGCCATACCGTCGACGTACCGGTTATAGAGACAGAAGAGCGCAGCGATCAACACCGTATCATGTATTTCGATGTCGGTTGCGCCTGCTTTCTTCGCCCTTTCTACCGATTGTGTGGTAACGTCCTTTCCGCTTTGTTGCACCTGTCGTGCAATGACGAGCAGCGCCTTCATCTTTTCGCTGACGGGCGCGGTCTCGATATCTTTCTTAACGGCGGCTGTAGTGTCGCAGTCGCCCAGCAGCCTGTCGGCCGCCGCGGTGTGTGCAGTGGTGCAAAACGTGCATTCATTGTTGTGCGAGACAACGGTTGCGATCAGCTCGCGTTCGCCCTCCGTCAGTGTCGAAGGCCCGCGCAGCAAAAATTGCGTGAGCTCACGGATAGGACCGGCGGAGTCTTTGCGGTATTCGAGAAGCCCGGTAATTCCAGGCAGATGTTCTTCTAAGGGGATGTAAGGCATAATGGTCGGGGGTATAAAATTTGAAAAACAGCCCGCCGGAAACCCAAACCAAAAGGAACCAGCAAGGCTGTTTTCATTGAACTCACTCCCGGGAGAAAACCCATGACTCCCGGTGTTTTAGAGTTGCAATCTTCAAGGACTATTGATCTCCGAAACTCATCCTAACGGAGTACGGGCGTCAATTACAGGTTGCTACCCATGCTCAATAGGACCTTGAAAGAAGGTGCTTCAACTCTCGACGTGAGAAGCCGGCGTATGCCGACAGGAGATTATGCCCGTTCGGGCGGATGTATCACCGATGCGGTGAAAGTAGGGATCAGATTGCCGGCAATGTCGCTGTTAACCACTTCAGCTTGCCAGCCCGGAGAACTTGTCAGGATCGAAAATGCCTGAGGCAAATAGTCTTTGATAAAAGATACGGTGAGCGTAGAACCCTGGTGCTCGTCGCCGGCATTATCCGTGAACGACATTACGTAGTCCGACAATGCATCCTGGATCCGTTCGTTCTCGGTGTCCCGTACGCATATCATCGTGAGGGTATCGTTGGAATATTTTTGTTTTACCAGGCGGTAGGATTCGCCATTGTATTCGAATGTACCCTCGGCGCGTTTGAAGTCCGCATCATTATACATGTAGGGAACGGAGAGGGGAACCTGGATGGTGACGGTCTGCAATTCATCGTACCGGTCGGCATCGAGTTGCCGCGTCATCGCCAAGCTGTTCTGGTATTGCAGGCCCAGAAATACGCCATAATACCCCAATGTGTTCATCAGGAGTATCGCGATCAGGGCTAATGAGAATACCTTTTTCAGAGATTCGGGCTTTTAACTGGTTGCTAAACAAGTTAAAAGAATCAAGATTTCAAAATGAGGCCGCTGAATGGACGCTCGCAGATAGCACGGATAGCACGGATCAAAGCAGAATTGGGGACTTAAGCTTGGTCTACTGCCAACTTTTAGTTTTTAACTTTTAACTCTTGGTTGAGTATAGGCGCGGCATAAAAATCTTCTTGCTCATAAATGGATTAATGAGCATCTCCACCACTGCTACCGGTATCAGTGCCTTGACCCGCGCCTTCAACCTTGACGCAAAGGACGTGTGCATGATCTTGAATGTCCGCAGGTCCCGTTCGCGGTCTACCATCATAAACTGCGGGTGACGAAGCGGGAACTCCATTTCGCCTGAGCTCAATACATGTGTAAATGCCTCGGGGTCAATCGTGTTGCTCGCACCCTCACCGAACCCGAGGTTCTCGACGAGGTTGCGGTTGGGGACAATAATCAGCCCCGAATGGATCATACAGGCGAATTGCCATTGGTAATCCCAAATAGTTTTGCGGCTCGTGCGGTCGTCTGCTTCGTACATCCGGCTGAATATGTATTCCCAGGCGGTCCGTTCGTAGACGGTGCGAAACAATGAATTGAGGTAGCCTTTGTGATAGACTTCTTTATAATGACCCATTTTGTAGTCGAACAGCTTCCACGCTCTCGCCCACGACGCCCAACCCCAGCAATAAGTAATATTTGAGAACGTATAGGAAAATTCAGTCTCCCGGTCTTCCGGATTTTCGATGTTGTTCGCGGCAACCATCATCACCCGCGTGTCGTTGCGGTATCTCTCCAGCATCTCCGCGGCGTATTTGAAAAAGCTTAGTGAGGGAAGACAGTCATCCTCGACGATAATCCCTTCGGGCTCGTTTTCGAAGAACCAGCTGATGGCAGTGGAAGGGCCTTCGCCACAGCCGAGGTTGTTGATGCGAAACAGGGTACGAACCTGGCAGGGCCAGTCGATCTGCTCGATGATCCGGCGTGCTTCGGCGCACTTTTCAAGGTCGTCGGGACGATTTGGCCGTGGGCCGTCGGCACCCACGTACAGCTTTTCAGGCCTTAATTTCCTTATCTGGTCAAATACCTTTTGGGTTGTCCAGGGCCTGTTGAATATGATAAATAGTATCGGAGTCTTAAATGTTCCTGCTTCCACCGTGCCTTCATTTTGAAAGACGAAAAATGGTGACGGCGAAAAAGGCAATCAATGATTCGCATCATCGATTGCCGGGAAAAAGATCATTATTCAGACTTCAGACTGTCGACGGGATTAGCCATCGATGCCTTCAGGGACAGGTATCCGACGGAGAATGCTGCGATCAGGATCGCCAGAAGGCCGGCCCCGCCGAACATCCACCACTGTATATCGATCCGGTAGGCGAATGTCTGAAGCCATTGCGACATGCCGTACCAGGCAATGGGAATCGCAAGCACGAATGCGATCACCACCATGACCAGGAAATCTTTTGTAAGCAGAACGACGATGTTCTGAATAGAAGCGCCAAGTACTTTCCTTACACCGATCTCTTTGGTCCTCTGCGCCGACATGAAAGCGGCAAGGCCAAACAGCCCAAGGGAAGCAATGAGGATCGACAGCACGGTAAACCATCCGAATATCTTCCCAAGATTCGCCTCGCTCTTATACATTCTGTCGAAGCTGTCGTCGAGGAACTCGTAGCTGAAAGGATAGGGGGAACGTTTTTTTACGGTCTGATCGATGTAAGCGATCGTCTCCTGGATGTTGTCAGGAGAGATCTTCAGGCAGAAGTAGCTCTTCCACTCGTCACGGAGCTTGATCACCAGCGGACGTATGGCCTGATGCAGCGAGTGCATGTGAAAGTCTTTGATAACACCGATGATCGTGACCGGTTGTTCATCCCAGATCTGTTTACCTATGGCTTCCTCCGGTGTCCAGCCCAACGCTTTTACGGCTGTTTCATTGATCACGTAAGAATCTTTGGAGTCGTTGGGGAACGTTTCCGAGAAATACCTTCCTGCGATGAGGTTCATATTGAAAACTTTCAGAAAGTCGTAGTCTACACGCATCTCGAAAACATGCACGTCATCGGTGGTGGGAGTGCCGGGCTCATCGTTGATAACATAGCTTGATCCGATCTGGATGGGCAGGTGTGACAGCAGGGTCGAGCTGATGATGTTGGGATTCTGACTCCATTCGGCTTTCAGGGCTTCCCGGTGCTCGAGCAACCGGTAGTCTCTCGACCGGAAAGTGAGCACGTGATCGCGGTCGAAGCCGAGATTTTTTTGTTGCATGTATTCGTTCTGTAAATAAATGCCGACGCTGCAGACAACGAGTACAATGGAGATACAATACTGGCCGACGAGAAGCCATCGCTGGAGGTTCCTTCCCGCCATGGTCTTATCGATCTTTCCCTTGAGGACATTCACAGGCATGAGCGAGGACATCACGAACGCAGGATAACTGCCCGAGATTACTCCGATAATGATAACCAGGATAGGCAGACCCGGGAGCAGCACCGGGTTATGGAGATATTCGAGCGGGATCCTTCTTTCCATCAGGTCGCCGAACGAAGGCAATAAAATATAGACCATGCCCACCGCCATCAGCAAAGAAAGAAATGCGAACAACAACGACTCGCTGAGGAACTGTGCGGCGATTTGCCGTTTTAGCGCTCCGACCGACTTACGAAGTCCTACTTCTTTTGCACGTTTAATCGACCTTGCGATAGCCAGGTTCATATAGTTCACGCAGGCCAGAACAAGAATGATCAAGGCAACGATCATCATGAGGTTTACCGATCTCGCGTTGCCTTTTATGCCGATGTCTGCATTCATCACAGGACCGCCCAGGTGGAGATCTGAAAGCTTACCCAGGATGTAGCGATCCTTGTACGGGTAATTGTCATACGACACCGGATCGTAGTATTTCATTTGGAGATCCGGGAGCTTCGACTCGATCTCGGCCGTTTGAACTCCTTCCGTGAGTTTAATGAACGTATGAAATGAGCTGCCATTCCACTTCGGAATTTTGATGCGGTTTGCATACCAGCCGTTTGCGTGTATGTGCATGATGAAAGTATAATCGAATGATGAATTCGCCGGGGCGTCGCCGACAACTCCCGTTACGGTGAAGAGGTCTTCGCTGTGGTATTTGAGCTGTAAACCAATCGGATCTTTGTCACCGAATATTTTTCTGGCCAGAGATTCTGTGAGTACGACGCTGGTGGGATCGGCGAACGCTTTTTCGCGATTGCCTTTAATGAACGGTAACGGAAAAACTTCGAAGAATTGCTCGTCGCCAAACAATCCCGGCTCCCAGAAATGTTCGTCGCCGTTGCTGAGCAAGCCTTCCGCGGCATCGACTGTCGTCGTTGCTTCCAGCCCTGTCATCTCGTCGCGCATGACGCTCGCAAGCTGGGGCGGAGTAACACCGAAGATGTTCCCAACGTCGGCGTCGTTCCCAATCTGTTGCTGGTACACCCGGTATACCCTGTCGCCGTCTTTGTAGAACCTGTCGTACGAGTACTCGTGGTTTACGTACAACATGATGAGAATAAAAATGGTGAGCCCTGCTGTGAGCCCACCAATATTGATTCCCGAATACAATTTTTGTTTGAAGATATTCCGGATGGAGATCTTCAGGTAGTTTCTGTAGATGCTCATAAGGCGGCAGGTAAGGGCACACGTGTGCCGGTTCAGACCTAATTACATCTGAAGTTACAAAAGGTTGCTTATGAGTACCCCTTTTTTTTACGCACCCCCGTGGGTCCTGTAATGTGTCAGCCTGCCGAGGCAGAATGCGCCGATCGCCATGACCAGGTCACGGACGGCCACGTCGAGAAAATTACCCGAAGTAATGAGCGTGAGTGCAATTGCCACCAGCCACGCCGAGACGATATATGCCCCCAGCTCGGTCCGGAACAACACGATGAAACCGGCGACGATCTCGATCACGCCGACGATCATCATGAAACCCTCGGGAGTCACAGGCAGCATGTTTGCCACCGCAGGATTGAGATATTGACTCCAGTCGGTAAGAATGTTGGTAAACTTGTCGAGTCCCGCTACAATCGGCACGAGGCCAAATGTAAACTTGAGGATCGTCCACACCCTTGTTAGTTCGTTAACCTGGGTGGAAGTTTTAATTGCTGTCGTTGCCATAATTATATCAGTTTGGTTATACAGATTCGATCTAAAACCGCGCCGCTGGTTACAAAAAAAATGGATAATGTTTTTTGTAACTTAATAGCAAGCCGGTCATCAAATGATGAAGCAATGACAATGGAATCCTTCAAAATCAACGATTACAGGACGAGTCAGC
Source organism: Cyclobacteriaceae bacterium (assembly GCA_035318625.1). GTDB lineage: Bacteria > Bacteroidota > Bacteroidia > Cytophagales > Cyclobacteriaceae > ELB16-189. Next base: position 76,527 of record DATHEL010000002.1, on the reverse strand, counting down.
TCGACGACAACACTGTTGTGCGTCGCGTGATCGCCGGCGAGAAGGAGCTGTTCGAGATACTCATGCGCCGTCACAACCAAACCTTGTACAGGGTTATCCGCGGGTATCTTCGCGACGACGATGAAATTCGTGACGCGATGCAGAACGCCTACCTGAAAGCATTCGACAAGCTCTTCCAGTTTCACGGCAACTCCGCATTCGCGACCTGGCTCATCCGCATCGGCATCAACGAAGCCCTGATGAGGTTAAAAGACATAAAGAGAAACAAGGTGCTATACCTTACTGCCGATGAAGTGGGCTCCGAAACATTGAATCGTATTCCCGACAAACAAATAAATGCCGAACGAGTGATCATCCGACAGGAAACACAACAGCTCCTTGAACACGCCGTGGACAACCTGCCGGAAAAATACAGGGTGATCTACATGATGAAGGAAGTCGAAGGGATGTCGAACCAGGAGATCGCCGAATGTCTGGGACTTACCGAGTCTAACGTGAAGGTGAGAGGCTATCGCGCGAAGGCCATTCTTAAAGATCTGCTCCTCGAGATGTCGTCGGGCGGCGAGATTTTCGAGTTCGGCAGCACACGCTGCGACGCCGTTGTCGACTTTGTGATGAAGGCCGTCTGAGCTACGAGCCTTTTCTCCGGAGCATCCCGGCTGCCTTCTTGGACATACCCATTGCTTTCTTCGACATTCCCACTGCTTTCTGCGGCAGAGAAATGTGTTGTTGTATGACCCTGTCTTCGAAGAAGCGCTTCTCAAACGCGTTGAGTATGTCGCGCTCGGTGATGACGCCGGCCAGTTCATGAGTACCCCGGTCGATCACCGGTAATACCTGTTGTTTGGCTTTAAGCATCACCTCCAGCGCGAGCGCCAGCGAATTGTCGGCATAGATCGTATGAAAGTGCCGATCCATGATGTCGGTGATGTTAAGATGATTACTTACGTCGTCCACGAATAATTTCTTCCTGTCGACAAATCCAAGGATCTTGTTGTGGCCGACAACGACCATCTGCAGGCCTTCGTATTGCAGTCCCTCATCGAGTACCGTCTGTTTCACTTCCGTGACGGTAAGGGTATTAGCCACCGTGAACAGGGTAGGATCGACCGGTGACATAATCTCGTACACACGCTTCATCTCCAGCAGGTCGGGCCGGTAGCTTTCCGGCATCAGTATTCCGCGGCGTTTTATCTTTTCGGTCATGATCGTTGATCGCATGAGGACGAACGAAACCAGGTAAGCTGTCGAACATCCCGCGATAAGTGAGAGCAGGGTACTTTCCTGCATGGTGGTTTCCACCGCAAAGACGATCGAAGTAAGTATTGCCCGCGATGCCCCGGCAAACAACGCAGCCATTCCAACCAGGGCTGCCAGCGGGAGACTAATACCTGCTTCGGGAAAATATGTCTGTACGAAGATGCCGATCAGGCAGCCCATTGAGCTTCCGATGGTGAGCAACGGAGCCAGCGTTCCACCCGACGTTCCGCTGCCCAGTGCGATCGCCCACGAAATGAATTTCCAGAAACACAACGATACAAGTATGCCGACGGAGAGGTCGCCGGTAAGTGCGTCGGTGATATTGTGATATCCGACGCCGAGTGTTTTCGGAAAGAATAAACCGACGACGCCCACGGCGACACCGCCGATGGCAGGCCACCACATCCAATGTATCGGAAGTTTTTCAAACCAGTCTTCTATCTTATAAACGAATTTTGTGACGAACACCGATGCGAGGCCGATCACGATTCCCATCGCGCCATAGGTAAACACCGCGGCACTGCCTGGCGCTTCGACCTCGGGCATCGGAAAGGTTGCGGACGCGCCGAACAACACGAAGTGCATACAGGCGCCTGTGATGCAGGCCATCATGACGGGCAGGAAGCTCTTAGCTGCGAATTCGAACAACAGTAGTTCAATGGCCAGCAGTATTGCGGCGAACGGTGTACCGAAGATCGCCGTCATGCCGGCGGTGGCACCCGCGGCCAGAAGAACTTTGCGTTCCTGTGCGGTGATGTGCAATGTTTGTCCGCAGAATGAACCGAGTGCGCCGCCTGTCGATATGATGGGACCCTCTGCTCCGAAAGGCCCGCCCGTGCCGATCGATATCGCCGCCGATAAGGGTTTCAGTATTGTGATCATGGGATGAATGCGACTCTCTTCGGTGATGATCTTCTCCATCGCTTCGGGAATGCCGTGACCCCGGATAGCCCGGGAGCCGAACCTGGCCATGATGCCGACGATCAGTCCACCGATCACCGGAATGGCAATTACCCAATAGCCGAGCGTATTGTGCTCCGGTGACACTTCGCCCACGGAGACCGTCCCATAAAAGAAAATAGAGGTGACGACATTGATGAGCATGACTAGCAGCTTCGCGATTCCTCCGACGATCACGGCGTTGATCATTGCCAGCGAGGTGATAAAGAGTATTCGCCTGACTCGTCCTTTTTCAGAGGTCAACTCTTCCGAGACGTGCGCGGCGGCGGTGTTACCGGTGTTTGGTGAGGGTACCTCCATGAAGCCAAAGATAGGTCTCGCAGCATATAAGGCATAGACCTCCCGTATAAAAGGAGACAAAACTAGTTGTGATCGCTCGCTGGCACTTTGTTTCTCACATTAAGTACCAAGGTCGATATAGACGTGATCAGTAAACATATCGTTAGCTCATCGAGGTTGAGGTAGTAAGCGGAGCCAAAGAGGTAAACGATTAATAAATTACCGGCCATGTTCAGTAAAAGAAAAACAGCCAAAGCAATGATAATATTAACCATGATCCACCTCGTGTTGATGTAGGTTAATAAGACCACGTTAATGATGACAATCAAAAGCAAGATCATTAAGCGTGGAAATAAGCCGATCTCATTTATGAAGTCTTCATTGTCGATGGTTGAAACAATGCTAGCTGTTATATAAACTTCATGCAAATCGGGTGGGATATTCGACTCTCCGTAATCGGCATTAAGCGGTGTGATGCGTGAATTGGCAAACTGGTACAGGAAAACAATAACGAGGCTAAATGCCAGCGCGACGAGGTAGCGTTTCATTTGAGAGAGGTGCTACTAAATAACAAAAAAGGCGGATTAACTTGTAAGAAATGACCCCCCTCCGGAGACTATACATAAAAAAGCATTGACCGAACCCGAGCAACAATCCATCCTCGAAACCTGGCTGACCCAATACAAAGGCCTCGTCTTTAAGATCGTGCGCTCTTATGCCTTCACCGCCATGGATCGCGAAGACCTGTTCCAGGAGATCACCGTGCAGATATGGCGGTCGATCCCGACGTTCAGAGCAGAATGTGCCGTGACCACGTGGATATACCGGATATCGCTCAACACGGCGATCCGCTTCTCACAAAAAGAACGGAAGCGATCCGGGAATCAGACCGATATCGAAGGCGTCCGGCATACGTTGCACGAGAACAACATTTCACAAGATGAACGCCTGTCGTGGCTGTATGCCCAGATCGCGAAGCTGGATGAGATCGACCGCTCGATCACCCTGTTGATGCTCGATGGTTTCAGCTACAAAGAGATGGCCGCGATCGTGGGCATCACAGAATCGAATATCGGTGTGAAGATCAACCGCATCAAGAAACACCTTATGATACAATCCAAAACGTACGATAACTATGGAATTTGACGACATGAAAAAGATCTGGGACAAACAAAACAACCAGCCCCTGTACGTGCTCGATGAACCGGCGCTTCACAACCGCATCGGGTCGAAGAAACGGAAGACGGGGCATATCACCAACATCAGCGAATTATTGTCGATCGTGGTCAACCTGGCCCTCGGCGGAATGATCCTGGGGGTAACGCTGTATGGCAACGGGAATGTCTACATGTATATTCTTGCGTCATGGATGCTGATCGTAGCCGCGGTCGTGACCGTCACCCGGGTGCAGCGGATCGGTTCGCAGTCAACGTTCGACCGAAGTATATTGGGTGACCTCGATCATACCATCGCAACCGCAAGCTACCAGGTACGGTTGTCGGGAATGTTGCGGTGGAATGTCGTGCCTGTTGCGGTGTTGATCACATTGGGTGTATGGAATAGCGGGAAAGGGTTCGCATTGGCTGTCGGTATCCTCGCATTCTCCGCAATAACATGGTATGCCAGCGGTTGGGAACATAATTATTACAGGAGAAGAAAGAGCGAAGTGGAGGCTTTGAGGAAAATGGTGCTTTCTGAATAAAAATGTATCTTTTACAGACCAATGAAAACTATGAAAACATTCTGCGTTGCATTACTGCTTTTTGTCACCACCTACACTTTCGCACAGCCCGTCATCGGACTTCAGATGGGTTCGGTCGGGAAACAGGCGAAAGCCGACCTACCCGGCACGTTGAAAAAACTGAACGAGTGGGGAGTTCGTGAGCTCGAAGGAGGGCTGCCGCAGGGAATGGAGGTGGCAGATTACCTGAAGCTCCTCAAGGACAACAACCTGACGCTCGTAGCGGTCGGTGCAGGTTTCGAAGACCTGGCTAAAGACCCGCAGAAGGTAGCCGACCGTGCAAAGTCTCTCGGTGCCAAACAGGTAATCTGTTATTGGATACCGCACACTGGAGACGATTTCACCATCGACGATGCGAAGAAGGGAGTTGAAGTTTTCAATAAAGCAGGTGAAGTGCTCTCGAAGAACGGACTAGCCCTCGGCTATCATGCCCACGGCTACGAATTCCGCCCGTACGAAGGAGCGACGTTGTTCGATTACATCGCAAAGAACCTCGACCCGCGTTATGCGAATTTCCAGATGGATGTTTTCTGGATCAAGCAAAGTGGAACTGATCCTGTCGCGTTGTTGGCCAAATATCCGGACAGGTTTATATCAATGCACTTGAAGGATCGGTTGAAAGGGATGCCCGACTCCAATAATGGACGGGCAGATGTGGAGAAGGCGAATGTAGTGCTGGGGACCGGCGACGTCAACATTGAAGCAATTGTCAAAGCAGGGCATAAGGCTGGCATCAAGCACTACTTTATCGAAGACGAGTCATCGCGCCAATGGGACCAGGTGCCGCAGAGTGCGGGGTATTTGAAGACGATTAAGTTTTAAATGCATTTTTAACATATAGGGCACATAGGCGGATATCATAGTGTTATAGGTGCTTTCTATTGGGAAGGTGCGAATAGACGAGCCGTACCATTTTAAATGGGGCGTATTTCTAGGGCACATAGAAGGTGCGGTAACCATAAAAGGTACGGTAAGTGGCGGAGAGATAGATAATTGATATTATTTTTCGATTGGATTTCTGAGGCACTCCTGGCTTCCACTTGCCCGTCTATGTGCCCTCGAGATACACTTCGGGTCGATAGCGAATCACCTTTCAGTCGCAGGCCCACCAAAGAACACACGTATGAGGCTATGATATCCGTCTATGTGCTCTATGTGTTAAATTGCATTTCACTCCAGCATTCCACTATCATCTCCCTGGGGTCTTCCCTTTAGGCCATACTGCATGATCATCCTCGCGCATGTATTCCAGCGCAGCAGAGGATCTTCATTTTTAGAATCGTTGTTTGCAGCGTCGGCCTTTTCGTAAAACTCCATGGCCTCGAGATACCATTCGTAGGCATCGAATCCGGAACCCGGATTACCCGAGCTCAGGGCTGCACTGCCTTGCCGCTCCCGGACGATACCTGTATAGTAGAGTTTCGAATAGTCGTCTTTCAGTCCATTTGCGATGTCCTGTGCTTTACGGGCAGCAGTTGAAGACGACTGTCCAAACTGGTCGGTAAGCGCGAGCAGCATGATGACCATCGCCCTTTGATTACCACTGTCGACCAGCAACACGTCGAGGCAAATGCTCTCTGCGAAGCGCGGCTGGTTGAGGAGCCTGTATTGTTCCGCCTTGTCGATTGCCGAAGCCACACCGTCTTTCGATATAGGCTTCAGCGTGAATTCGGTCCGTTCGATTGCTGGTGTCGGATTCATGATTTTTTAATTTATTTTTTCCTGAATAGTCTGAAGAAAGCCATCACCGGATCATAGTACCTGTCGGCTACACGCTCTTTTAAGGGTATGATGGCATTATCAGTGATCGTAATATGTTCGGGACAAACATTGGTACAACACTTGGTGATGTTACAAAATCCAATCCCCGATGTTTCCTTAAGCTCCTCGCGACGGTCTTCCGTATCGAGCGGGTGCATTTCGAGAGCGGCGGTATACACCATGTGTCTCGGTCCCGCGAACTCTTCGTGGAGGTTGTGTTCTCTCAGCACGTGACAGACATCCTGGCAAAGAAAACATTCGATACATTTACGGAATTCCTGCACACGATCGATGTCGACTTGTGCCATGCGCCAGGTGCCGTCCGCAGCGTCGGGCTTGCGGGGCTTGAACTTCTTGATGCGTTTCTTCACCCTGTAGTTTACCGACACGTCGGTCACCAGGTCGCGGATGACCGGGAATGCTTTCATGGGCCGGATGCTCACGGGTTTGTCAGCTGGCATGTCGGCCATGCGCGTCATGCACATCAGACGGGGGTGGCCGTTGATCTCCGCCGAACACGATCCGCATTTGCCTGCCTTACAATTCCACCGCACTGCAAGATCGTTTGCCTGTTCGGCTTGTATTTGGTGAACGGCATCGAGCACCACCATTCCTTCGGTGATCTCGGTCGTATATTCTTTCAGATCACCGCCGGTTATGTCGCCGCGCCATACATTGAATTTGACTTGTGCCATAAACTTCGATATTCGGTGTTCAGTGTTCGGTGTTCGATATTCAGTTCCCGTGTTATTTCATTTCCTCAATTATCTGTTTCAAATCGTCCCTCATCTTCGTCTTCTCCACACTATTCGTTACCATCTGTTCGCCGTCTTTCTTGATACTGAAATTGATCTTGCCGAGCTCTTCCGACTTCTCCGGGAAATCTTCACGGAAATGTCCTCCGCGACTTTCCCTTCGGAGCGCCGCAGAGCGTGCGATAGCTTCCGCCACGGTAAGCATGTGCCGGAGCTCGATAGACGTATGCCATCCCGGGTTGTAACCGCGGCCTCCGCCACAAGCCACGCGCACGGCACGTTCCTGCAGTTTGGCAATATGACCCAGCGCCTCTTGTAGCTCGTTTCCGACGCGGGCAATACCAACCAGTTCCTGCATCATGTCCTGCAGGTCGTATTGTATCTTGAATGGATTCACACTGTCGTCTCCCGACGGCCTTTCGAAAGGAGAGAGGGCCCACGACCGGATCTCTTCCATTTGCCGGGGGTCGACATCCGGAGCAGCGTTCGATTTCGCGTACGCTGCAGCATGATCACCGGCGCGCCTGCCGAATACCAACAGGTCCGACAATGAATTCCCACCCAGGCGATTGGCGCCGTGAAGGCCGGCTGCACATTCACCCGCCGCAAACAAGCCTGGTGTGGTGGTCATCTGCGAGTCCGCGTCCACTTTCACACCGCCCATGATGTAGTGTGTCGTCGGGCCGACTTCCATCGGCTCCGCGGTGATGTCGACACCGGCCAGCTCTTTGAACTGGTGATACATACTGGGGAGCTTTCGCTTGATGTGCTCGGCGGCATTCGGGATCTTCTCTTTGATCCACGCGATGTCGAGGAACACGCCTCCATGCGGAGAGCCCCGTCCTTCTTTGATCTCCCTGCGAATGCAACGGGCCACGTGGTCGCGTGTCAGCAGTTCCGGCGGACGACGGGCGTTCTTGTCGCCCTGTGTGTATCGCCATCCTTCTTCTTCGTCGGTGGACGTTTGATTTTTGTAATTGTCGGGGATGTCGTCGAACATGAAACGCTTTCCGTCTTTGTTACGGAGCACGCCGCCTTCACCGCGAACACCTTCGGTGATGAGAAGGCCTCGTACGCTTGGCGGCCACACCATACCGGTAGGATGGAACTGCACAAATTCCATGTCTATCAGTTCCGCGCCCGCATGATAAGCGAGTGATATGCCGCTCCCGGTACAGTCCCAACTGTTACTCGATATTTTATAGATGCGGCCCATTCCGCCGGTGGCGATGATGACCGCTTTCGCTTTGAATACTTTGAACTCACCTTTCTCGCGGTCATATCCGAATGCCCCGGCGATCTTGCCGCCGTTGGTAAGAAGACTGATGATGGTGACTTCCTGGAGGATGTCGACGTTGAGGTGGATGGTGTGATCTTGCAGGGTGCGGATCATCTCGAGTCCCGTGCGATCACCGACGTGAGCGAGACGCGGATACTTATGACCTCCGAAATTCCTCTGGAGTATACGGCCGTCGTCTGTTCTGTCGAATACGGCTCCCCATGCTTCGAGCTCTTTTACGCGGTCGGGCGATTCCTTTGCGTGAAGCTCCGCCATACGCCAGTTGTTGAGGTATTGTCCGCCGCGCATGGTATCGGCGAAGTGTACTTTCCAGCTGTCGCGATCGTCGACGTTGGCTAATGCCGCCGCAACTCCCCCTTCAGCCATCACTGTGTGGGCCTTGCCCAGCAGTGATCTGCACACGACGGCAACGCGAACGCCGGCGCCTGCGGCTTCGATAGCTGCGCGCAACCCCGCACCGCCGGAGCCGATCACAAGAACATCGTGTGTGTATGTTTGGAATTCAGACGCCATCAAATGATCCTCCAGTCGGTCCAAATCCCCATTGAGACAAGCCTGACATAAACGTCGGCGAACGCCACACCGAACAGACTGAACCAAGCCCAGTTCATGTGCCGTTTGTTGAGACAAGTTGAGCAGTTGTAGACCTTCCGCTGTACCGGCGCCTTCGATAACTGGTCTTTGAAACCACCGACAAGGTGCCGGAATGAGTGACATCCGAATGTGTAGCCTCCAAGCAACGTAGCGTTCAAGGCAATCACGAGTGTGCCCACGCCGATGCCGAATTTTTCCTGACCGGTTGCGGGGTCGGCGAACCACAGAGCCTTGTAGGCATCGTAGGTGAGGAGGATCACGAAGATGATGGCGAGATATAGAAAATAGCGATGGACGTTTTGCATGATCAACGGCAGCGAGTTTTCGCCCAGGTACTTCTTGCGCGGTTCCCCGACAGCACACGCTGGCGGATCGGCCCAGAACGATTTATAGTATGCGCCGCGATAGTAGTAGCAGGTGAAACGCATTCCGCCCGGGGCCCAAAGGATGAGCAATGCCGGCGAGAAAGGCAGGATCATTGGCCACCACGAAGGCTTTGGCCCGAACCACGCGTGCGGCGAGTCGCCGAATATCTCCGGCGAATAAAAAGGTGAGATGTAGTTGCCCACGGCGTAGTGTGCTCCCTGGAACGCAGCCCATGTTGCGTAGATGATGAATGAAGACAAGGCAATAAAGATCAGCAGCGGGCGAACCCACCACATATCTATCCGAGCTGTACTACCAAAACCAGCATGCGTCAATGACATACAATGGATCGGTTAAAATTAATTGTTTGAGTATAGGGAAAAATCTTAGAAAAAACAACAGATCAAACGATTGCTGTTTCGCGATTAAGACGACGTTCAGGCATCTTTTTTGGTAACTTTTCACACCAAAATCAGCCTATGAAAATCATACTCAGCCTGCTCATCCTCGTTTCAACGGTCTCTTCATTCGCTCAGCGCAAACTCAACAACCTTCCCGACATCCCGGGCTACATGACCCTGAAGGGTGACTTTCACGTCCACACCGATTTCTCCGACGGTACCGTTTGGCCCACGATCCGTATCGATGAGGCCGTCCGCGAGGGTATCGACATCATCGCGATCACCGATCACGTCGAGTATCGTCCTCACAAAGATTACATGAAAGACCAGAGTCATAACCTGTCGTATGATATCGCGTTGCCGTACGCCAAAGACCGGAACGTGGTACTGGTGAAAGGCGTGGAGATCACGCGCCCAATGCCGACAGGTCACCTCAACTGCCTGTTCGTTACCGACGTCAATAAGCTGACCGACCCGGATTTCATGAAAGTCATGGAGGAAGCCAACCGCCAGGGCGCGTTTGTATTTTGGAACCATCCCGGCTGGAAGACCCAGCAGCCCGACGGTGTTCCGAAGTTTCACCCGGTTCACGAGGAACTATTGAAGAAGGGCTGGCTTCACGGCGTAGAGTTCTACAACACGAAATGCGCTTACGGCTTTGTACTGGATTGGTGTAAGCAGCGCAACCTGACAGTATTCGCGAACTCCGACGTCCACATTGCCACCAGCGATTACTGGGACATAACCAGGGGCGAGGTCCGGCCCGTAACGCTTGTGTTTGCCAAAGAACGGAATGTAGAAGGTGTTCGTGAAGCACTGAAGAACGGACGAACACTGGCATTATATAACGGCGATAGCCTGGGAGGCAAGCCTGAGTGGGCCGAAGCATTTTTCCGGAGCTCGATAAAGATCGACCCGCCGCATTCGGAAGACAAAGATGTTCATTGGGTACAGTTGGTCAATGAAAGCACTGTGACTTATCGCCTAAAGAACATGAACCCGGAAATGGAGCCGAAGACAATATACCTCAAGCCCAAGGCAGTGACTCTGATACGCGTGAGCAAGTCGTCACCCGCGACGCACCGGTTCATGGTGGGCAACGTTCTCGTCGGCGACCATAAGTATCTCGAAGTAGACCTGAAGTTAAAATAGCTACTCTGTTCTTAACGCCTTCACCGGATTCATCAGCGAAGCCTTTACAGACTGGAAGCTGACGGTGAGTAGCGCTATTGCGGTCGCAGACAAACCTGCGACACCGAAGATCCACCAAGCTATGTCGGTTCGGAACGCAAAACCGGTGAGCCATTGGGAGCCAGCATACCACGCGATGGGCACTGCGATCACGAACGAGATCAGGATCGGCTTCAGGAAATCGACCGACATCAGTGCGATGATGCCGCCTGTGTTGGCCCCCAGGACTTTCCGGATACCGATCTCCTTGGTGCGTTGCTCGGCGATGAATGCAGCGAGCCCGAACAGGCCAAGGCATGCGATGAATATCGCCAGGCTGGCGAGAAGACCGACAATAGTCCTGGTCTGTTCCTCTGCCTGGTATAGCTTATCAAAGTCCTGATCCAGGAATGTGTATTTGAATTGTCCTTCCGGGTCGAGCTGCTTCCACCGTGTTTCTACCTGGCTTACGACCGACCGGATATCACCTTCGACCCGCAGAGAGACGTTCGTATACCACGCCGGGTAAACGTGCATGATGAGTGGGTTGATCGATGTATGAAGAGAGGTGAAGTTGAAGTCCTGAACGACACCGACTACCTGGCCTTGCTTTCCAAGACCCCAGTCGAGTGTTTTTCCAATCGCAGTTTCCGGTGTTCCCCAGTTGAAATGTTTGACTGCGGTTTCATTGACGATAAACGACGAAGAATCGTCTGCCAGGTTTCCCGTGATGAAATTTCGGCCTGCGACAAGCTTGATGTCGAAGTTTGAAAGGAAGTCGGCGTCGATCCCGATACTTGCCTCGGAGGTGATCTCATTCTCTGCCGCTCCTTCAGGGAGGACGGCGACGTTGCTCGGGCGGTCGCGGAACGAGAAATCCGAAACGGATGCCGATATGACGCCGGGTGTTTTCGATAGCTCGTCGCGTACAACCTTATACTTGGACTGCATGCGGCCCGGAAGCTCTACCTGCAACACCTGATCCTTATGCAAGCCCAGGTTTCTCGTTCTCATGTAATCCATCTGGCGGAAGATCAGCATCGTTGCCGAGATGAGCACGATCGACATCGTAAACTGGAATATCACCAGGCCCTTGCGTACCATGTTGCTGGCGTTGCCCTGCCGCCCGTAGTCTTTCATAGCCTTCAAAGGTGAGACGGACGACATGAGAAGCGCAGGATATCCGCCGGCCAAAAGACTGATCATAATAAATATCGACAAGACCACCGTCAATACATCGGGTCTCATCAATATGCCGATGTCGACTTGCTTGCCGGTCAACAGGTTGAATGAAGGAATGGCGGCAGACACGATGGCTGCTGCTACGATGAATGCCATCAATGTGATGAGGAATGACTCGCCGAGCAGTTGCGCGACCAACTGGTTCTTTCTCGCACCGATCACTTTTCTCATGCCGAGCTCTTTCGCCCTGTTGACCGACTTCGCGGTGGCGAGATTGATGTAGTTGGCACAGGCGATCAACAACACCAGGATGGCGATAACGATGAACGTGTACACATACCTGATGTTCCCATTGATCCCGATATCAGACAATGACGTTGCATGCAGGTGAATGGAGGTAAGCGGCTGGAATATGAAATCGTACCACAAGCCCGTAGCCTTACGGTCGTCGCCCATTTCTTTGTCGAAGAAAGCGGGGATCTTCGCTTCCAGCTGATGGATGTCGTAGCCTTCCGGTAACAGCATGTAACTGTAAGTGCCGTTGTTGAACCAGTTATCTTCCGGCTGATTGTTGATCATCTTTGTGATCGTCGACCGCGACATCACTGCATCGAACTGAAGGTGTGAGTTCGCCGGTATGTCTTTGATGACACCGGTAACGGTAAGCGCGATGGTGTCGGATAATCCCATCGTCTTGTTGATAGGATCTTCGTTGCCGAAGTAACGCTTGGCAGCCCGTTCGGTAAGGACAACAGAATAAGGTTCGACGAGCGCCTTATTGGCGTCACCAGCGATCATCGGGAATGAAAATATCTGGAGTAATGTGGAGTCGGCGTAAAGGATCCTGGTATCGTTGAACCTGACGTCTTTGTAGGACAGGTTGCGGCTGCTGAAGCTCAACCGTACAGTCTTCATGACTTCCGGGAATACACGTTCCATCGCCGGCGCCATAGGAGGGGAGGTAACGGTCTGGTGGCGGTCTTCGGTTGGAAGGTGCAACAGCTCGGTCATCCGGTAGATGCGGTCTGCTTTGTCATGAAACCTGTCGAAGCTGACCTCGTCGAGCACGAAGAGCGTGATGAGAATACAGGTGCTGATTCCGATTGACAGTCCGGCGATGTTGATCAGGCTGAAAGATTTGCTTTTGATGAAGGTGCGGATCGCGACTTTGAAATAATTACGGAGCATGAGCAGCTTGATTTAAGTCTGGTAACCGCGTGCCGCGTCTCCAATCCTGTGCCAGCCGGCATATCATGCAACCGGGGCGGCATTCGCGCAATTGAAACGCATCGGTTGTCCCTTATCGGACGATCCCGGCCGTAGCTGGACGAAATTCTTACCTGACCAGGCTTACAACACCTCGCAATTCCGGCGCTCCGTTGCCCGCATCGATCACATAATAATAGACACCTGCCGGCGAGTCGCCGCCGTCCCATGTATTCTTATAGGCCATGTCTTCGAACACACGCTGGCCCCAGCGGTTCATGACGATCAGGTGCGCATTCTTATAGAGGTGGATGTTCCGTATGATGAACTTTTCATTAAAGCTGTCGCCGTTCGGCGTGAAAACGTTGTACGGATATAGCGGGTGCTCGAAATGAAATCCGGTTATGTTCGACCAGCTGGCGCCGGTACCGTCTGCTTCGTAAGCCCGGATGACATATTCATGCGTAAAGCCGTCGAATGCGAGGTTGGATGTATAGGACAAAGCGCCGGTCGCGGCGACCATTTCGAATTTGCCCTCATCCAGCTTCCGCCACACTTCATACCGGTCGACACGGTGAGGCCACCCGACGTAATCACTCCATTCAAGCTTAACATTGCCGTTAACCGTATCGGCCACTCCTCTCAGCAGCATGGTTTCGTGAACAACACTCTCGAGCTTTTCATCACCGCAGAGATTGACAAGCACACCGTACCACTCGTAACTGTCCAGGGCAGTTTGGTTACCAGTCGAAACATACGGACCATGCTCGTCGCTGGTAGTAAGCATTTCCTCCCAGGCTGTTGAAGTAGCAGGTCTCTTGAATAGCTTCAGGGTGAGATCTTCAGGCTGGTTCCCGTTGTTCTTCGTCCAATCGACGTCGATGTTTTCCTGTGCGGCGGTGTCTACACTGACGTAGTCGAGCCGAAGCTGGACGGATTCATTAAAGCGGTCGACATAAGTCGTCACCTCGACGGTATCGGTGGATACGCATCCATTGTAGTCAATCACTTTCACTCCGTATTTACCGGGAAGCTCGACTTCGAGATAACGATCGGTGCTTCCATTGGACCATAGCCAGGATGCATTCGCCTGGCCGTCCATTTTCGCTTTGCCGAAAGGACAGATCTGGAGATCGGGACCCAGGTCCCCACGTTTGGGCTTGACAACCACATTCACCGTATCCGACAGGATACAATCCTGGGATGTGATCGTTACCCAATACTTGCCCGCTGTCGTTACATCGATGGATTGCAAGGTTGACCCGGTGCTCCATTTATAGGATCCTTTTCCCGGGCCGGCATCTATTGTCTGAACATCACCCTCGCACATATTTACATCGTCGCCGATAAACAAGGTGGCGAATGATGAAAAGTACCCGTACTTAGCTGTGTTGGATCCGCTGCCATTGATGATACCCACCTGGAATGAATGGTTATCGTTGCTCACTACCGAAGCCTCGCCGGGCGCGACCTGAAGTGTTGAAAAACTCAACTGGGCTGAATACCACTCATCATTTGTTCCCATTACCGGTTGGAAGGAATCTCTCGGAATAAGGCCTGCACTGTTGTTCAACGTGAACGATCCGATTCCTTCTTTCCGGACGATGATGTCCATGCCGAAGAAGTCTTCTGTACTTCTTGTGAATGTTACCCGTTTTGAGCCGGTACAGGTTACCGGAGGCAACACAGCGCCACCGAGTTCGCAAATGAAACCGGTGATGTGAAAGACATAGATCCTTTTTGTTGACGTGATGTACGTGGCCGGCCATGTTAAATTAAGCCGAAAGGTCTGGCCGGCATTGAGTGTCGCCATTGGATTGATGCCGCCGGACATATAAATCGGTGTGTTATCTTCCGTCGCGGTAATGAAAACATATTCGGGAGAGCTTAAGAACCCTTTGGGTACGATGTATTCAGTGCCCGTTACTTTCACCGGCAAGGTCTGGTCCCCGACAATATCGCGGCACGTGTTTTTAACCAGGGAGTCATCCTTGAATGTCACAGCGATGGGTTTGTTCGACTCCAGGACAGTGCCGGCGAAGGTGGCGGCCGCCAGGATTGAAGTTTGTCTAAGTGAATATGTTTCGCCCATGTTCAGGGAGATGAAGAATTCTTCCATCGATTCGTGGCCCACAAACTTCGTGGTAGGTTTCACTCTTATCCTCGTATTGTCTTTTGTTGCCACGATGTCGATGGAGCCCGCTGGGGCTGGCGTATAGTCTGCGCTGATATCGTAAACATTTTGACCAGGGACAATGAATTTGTTGCCGATTGCATTTCGACCCTTCAGCGAAAAGATCTCCCCATTGAAATAGGAGAAAATTTCATAATAGGCTGTCACTGGTTCGGTGGCCGTTATCTTCAAGCCGGTCTTCATGACAGCGTCGGGAATGATCGTTTCCAGGTCGGCGAGATTGTTCGCGAGGTTTACCGTGTGCGCCGAAAAAGCAGGCATGCTGAAGGTGGCCAACACCATTCCGCGGGCAGGTAGCGAGATCTCGACTGTTGTGGGTTTGTCCTGTGAGGCGAAGCGGATTAAAGGTGGTTGATCTCCATGACCCCGCGAGGCCTCGGGAGGTGCAAACCAAAACTCAGTATCGATCTGCGCCAGCGCAGGAGCGGCGGCTGAAACAGCCAGTATTACCAAAAAAAGAGGTTTCCAGCGCATGAATCGAACGAGGGCATAATATAAAGATAATGCCACCTATTCGATTCATGGCGCCAAAACTACCCCTGGCCGTTGTATAAATTCGTCTAGAGTAACGTATAGATGATCTCTGTTTCAAGCTTTTGCTCATCAACGTCGTGATGACCGTAGATCTCCAGCGATGGCATGCCGTACTGAAGTCCCATCTTCTGGATCTCGGCCCTCGCCTTGGCATTTGTTTCATACAACAAGCGGTAAGGTCCGACGTGCTTGAACCATGCATATTTTTTCAAGTGGATGACGCGATGTTCCATAACAAAATCATTCTTCGGAGGCGGATCGAGTTCTAGACCGCAGAACATCTTGGTTTGTGAATCATATACCCAAACGTTGATGCCTTTGTTGGGCAGACTGTTCTCACCCACGAACGACCATACGCGGTCTGAAAGCTTGATGCCTGTCTCACCGTATTTCAAGTCGGGCACCGACCCGGAGTAACCATACAGGTCAAGTTTTAGATTTTCCCTGATCTCGATATTCATGATGTTATCGTTTGTCGACTTTGTCGAATTTAATATTCCTTATTCTTCCACGCGACAGCCGAAACCCTTCCACTTTTCCAGCCTCACCGAAGAACGTCATTGTTCCGATGCCGCTCGAGAAACTTCCTGCCTTCACGATATCTTCAGTAAGATCGAAATCCCCCAGGCGCATGTGATGCATGATAAGCTTTCCGTCTTTCGACTCGATCTCATACTCTGTGCCAAATTCCTTGCTATAATAGATCCCGGGAATACTCTTCCATTGCGCCTGATCCGGTTTTACCGGGACGATCTTCGGAGCATTGAATCCACGGTAGCGTAACATATTCACCTTGCCATCCTTACCTGTCACGAACGTCATCGAAGAATTATACGCATCGATCCAGAGCACGGAATCCGATTTCGGGATAGCGGGAAACTTTTCTTCACCGTTAGCTTGCGTCATGATCTGCCTGTTTTCCAGCGTGAGCTTGACGTACCAGTTATCGCCCAATTGATATGTTCCAATAAACTTTGTTGCAAGAGACTCTTTGAGCTTGATGGTTGGCAGTGCTTTAGTTTTATCTGTCGTGGCGGGTTGAGATTTCATCTTGCCTTTCAGGATCACGCGCGCTACGTCGCCCGCAGTTCCGTGCGGATTGAATTCCCCGTTGTTGCCAAGAAGGATGATCGAAAGCTTTTCGTCGGGGAAGTTCATGATGACCGTACGATAACCGGCCCAGCCGCCGGTATGGGCAACAATGGGTAGTCCATCCATATCGCCAGGGCCTAGACCGAATGCATACGTGTTCTTTTCACCGTTGTTAAACTTATTGCCTTCGAGCATGCGGAGGTAAACAGGATCTTTGGCCGATATCCGTTTGCTGAAATGGATCACCCACTTGCAGAGATCATCCACATTGGTGAACAACGAGCTAGAACCGACAGCAGTCAAGCCGGTCATATTCTTTTTGTAAACATCTCCATCGCGATGATAGGAGTAGGCCATGTTCTTCGTGAGCTCCGAATAGTCATCCTGGAACCGTGAATGATCCATTTGAAGCGGTTTGAAAATATTCTCGTCCGTCCATTTTCTGAACGACATGCCAGAGACTTTTTCTACGATCAGCGCAAGAAGATTATAACCTGTGTTCGAATAAGAGTACCGTTCGCCGGGTTCGAAGTCGAGCTCTTTCTGGTGCTTCACCATACGGATAATGTCGCTGAAGGTGAATGCTTCGTCCCATCGCCAGCCGGCGACGTTCAGCCCTTCAGGCCAGTCGCGCAGTCCGCTGGTATGATGTACAAGGTGATCGATGGTGATGGTCTTGCCGAAGTCGGGAACGTCGGGGAGGTATTTATGAATGTCATCTTGCAAGGAGATCTTTCCTTCCTGGACCAGGGTGGAGATTGCGAGCCCGGCGAATTGCTTGGAGACCGAAGCAATGTCGAAAACGGAAGCCGGGGTGATCGGAATATCGTATTCCATATTCGCCAACCCATAGCCCTTTGTGAACACGACCTTTTCGTTCATCACAATTCCTACGGCAACGCCGGGAGCTGTTTTGCTATCGTACTTCTGGAAAAGGCTGTCCATCTTCTTTGGAAGCGACGATTGGGCTGCCGCGAATGATATCGAAGCACAGAAAAGCAGACCGGTGGCAAGGTTCTTCATAAAATGCGAGGGTTTTGGAAAACAATTATAACTTTATAAAATAATAACCAATAACCAATAATCAATATCCAATACCCATGTTTAGAGCACTAAGTTTACTTATTGTGGTTTTGGTTGCGCTGGCAGCCTGCCAGGCGCCGAAGACCGAAGAAACCGCCACAACCGGCGGCATGATCAACGATGCCGCGAAAGCACGCATCGACTCGACCCTGAAGGCGATGGTCGACTCCGCAAAGATCGTCGGCGTGTCTGCACTCATCTTTGAAAAAGACAAGGAAGTATACTTTAACGCATTCGGTTCTGCCGACCGCGAAGCCAACAAACCATTCGACCGCAACACGATCGTGAGGATATACTCAATGACCAAACCTGTTACGGGTACCGCGCTGATGCAACTCTATGAAAAAGGCATGTTCCAGCTCGACGACCCTCTCGAAAAGTATCTTCCCGAGTTTGCCAACATGAAGGTGATCTCCGGCTCAGACGCAAAAGGTAAGATGATCCTCGAACCTGCCAAACGTCCCATCTCCGTACGCGATATTACACGACACACTGCAGGGTTCGCCCGCGGCGATGAACATCCGGCAATGCCCGACATGATCAAAACGGCAGACGTGATGAACAAACAGAATACGCTCGCGCAAATGGCTGCCAAGCTTGGCAAACTTCCGCTCGGCTTTCATCCCGGCGAAAAATGGTCTTACGGCATCTCTGTCGACGTGCAGGCATACCTGGTCGAGAAACTTTCTGGCAAACCATTCGATCAATACGTTCGCGAGAACATCCTGGATCCGCTCAAGATGACTACAACCGGTTATGTAGCCAGGGACATGAGCAAGTTCGCCACGGTGTATTCCAGGGACGAAGCTGGAAAGTTACAGCGCGTTCCCGATGACAATGATTTTGTCAATGGGTTCAACAAGCAGGAGTGGCCATTGAAACCAGGTGGCTGGGGACTCACATCGACTGTCGATGATTATCAGCGCTTCGCACGGATGCTCGTCAACGAAGGAACGTTCGACGGTGCAGCCATTCTCAAGCCGGAAACCGTGAAGCTGATGTCTACGAACCAGCTCGAGGACAGTGTCACCGAACGGATGTGGCTGCCGAGCAAAGGCCAGGTTGGCTTCGGTATCGACTTCGCCGTTAGGATGCGTGCTCCGCAAGACGTCAAGGAAAACAACGGCGTCGTGGGCGAGTTCTTCTGGGACGGGGCAGCCAGCACTTTGTTCTGGGTCGACCCGGTTAACGAGCTCACTGCCGTCCTGTTCGTACAGGCATTTCCTTTCCATAACGAGCTGCACAAGAAATTCAGGGATGCGGTATATGGTAAGGTGAGGGTCGGAGAATCGCCGGTAGCTGCGCGCTAACCAATTTCGTCAGCTTCGCAACGCAGTCACAGGATTCGTCCTGGCCGCCCTGATCACATGATACCCTGTCGTCATCATCGTCACCACCATCGCGGCTGCGCCCGCCACTACAAACGTCGGCCATTCGCTGACCAAGTCGATCCGGTAGGCGAAATGTTCCAGCCACTCATTGGTCAGGTACCACGTGAGGGGGATGGCGATCAGGATGGCTATCACGATCAGTCTGAAGAAATCTTTTGCAATCAGGATCAGCAGATTTCCCGTCGATGCGCCGGCGATCTTGCGGAGACCGATCTCCTTGGTCCGCTGTTCTGTGGTGAATGCCGCCAGTCCGAGTAAACCCAGGCACGCTATGAACATCGTGAGAATAGAGAACGTGGTAAAGATGTAGCTCCGCTTTTGGTCTGCCTGGTATTGTGAATCGAAATCCTGGTCAAGGAACTTGAACTCGAATGGATCGTTGGGGAACGATCGCGTCCATGCGTCCGAGACAGCCTCTACCGACCGGTTGACGTCGCCTGGCGAGATGCGGGCGAAGATGTTGTCGTTGTTCTCGTCGCTCAACACGATCATCATCGGCTCGATGACGTCGTACAATGAGCTCTGGTTGTAATCTTTCACCACACCAACGACACGTTTCTCGATCTCACGGCCGTCTTTAGACTTGCGGTTGGGTTTGAATCGCTTGCCGATCGGGTCGGTCCAGCCCATACGCTTGACCATCGATTCGTTTACCAGGATAGCATAGAGGGTATCGGAGGGAATGTTCTCGGAGAAATTCCTGCCTTCGATGATCTTCATGTCCATGGTCTTCACGTAATTATAGTCGGCAAAGAATAGGTTCACACCGCGGTCCGAGAATCTACCCGCATCGTCTTCCACCTTCAGCAGCAACTTCGAGATACGCTCGCCCGGTGCGGCGCTGGACATACCCACGTCGACTACGTTGGGCAGCAGTTTCAGCTCTTTCACAAGAAGGGAGAAGTTCTTCCGCTGATCGCTTCCGCTGAGCGGAATACGGACCACGTGTTCCTTGTTGAAACCGAGATCTTTCGTGCGCATGAATTCCATCTGGTTGTAGACGATGAACGTAGCGATGATCATGAAGACAGAGATCGAAAATTGTATGATGACCAGCGTCTTCCGGAAGTTGTTGTTGCCGGCCCTTGCGACCAGGTTGCCTTTCAGCACGTCGGCCGGATTGAATCCGGAGAGGTACAATGCCGGGTAGCTTCCCGATATAAGTCCAACGAGGATCGTGATGCCGGTGAACGACAGTATCACGGGTATGTTCATCACAGAGTCGAACGTCATCGATTTGTTTGCGAGGAAGTTGAACCCGGGAAGCAGGAGATAGATCAGCAACACGGCAATACCCAGCGCTACGAACGAAAGAGTCACGGACTCCAGCATGAACTGCGTGATGATCTGGTGTCGCATCGATCCGACCACCTTTCGTATGCCCACCTCACGCACACGGCCCATCGACCGGGCTGTGGTGAGATTCATATAATTGATGCACGCAATCACGAGGATCAGGATCGCCACCGCGCCAAACACATATACATAAGAGATGTCGCCGCCCGCTTCGGCCTCGTCAGCGATCTTCGAATAAAGATGGATGGACGTGATCGGCTGGAGCGATAGCCTGGTCGTTATTCCACGACTCTCGAAAATGGGGTCGACCTTTTGACGTACCAGCGTATCGAGCACAGGCCTGATGTCGTCGGAGTCGACACCATCGGACAGTTCGAGATACGTGAATGCCCCAAGGCGACCCCAACTGTCGGACATAAATTGCTTCCGCGTACTGGAAGAGATCAATCCGTCGAACCGGAAGTGGGAGTTGAGCGGAATGTCGTCAATCACCGCCGTTATCCGGAAGACTTCTTCCTCGTTTTGGATGGTCTGGCCAAGGGCGACGTACGGGTCGCTAAAATACTTCCTGGCGAGTTTCTCCGTGAGAACGATCGATGCCGGTTCGTCCAATGCTGTCCCGGGATCTCCTGCGATGAATGTCCAGCTGAACATGTCGAACGCGGTGGAATCGGCCAGGAAAATATTCTCTTCATAAAATTCCTTGGCGTTATTCCGATAGACTGCCCTCCCGGTCTTAAAGAACCTCACGGCATTCTTGACGCGTTTATCCTGCTCGAGTATTTCCTGTGCAAGAGGGGTGGGCGTCGACGGCCAGGTGAATGCGTTATCGGATTCTTTGATCTCGGAGATCACCCGGTAGATGTTGCCGGCATTTTTATGATAACGGTCGTAGCTGAGCTCGTCGAGGATGTAGATGAGAAGGAACAGGCTGCTGACCAGGCCGATCGTGAGACCGGAAATATTGATAAGCGTGTAATATTTGTCTTTGATCAGGCTTCGCCAGGAGATGAGGAAGATGTTCTTCCGGAGCTTGAAGATACTGAATGGATTACCCAATGCATCGGCAGGGATGATCGATTGGAGCGACACCTGCCGGAACAGGAAGTCGGCATAACCGCCAGCGAGAAACACTACCGCGTAACCGAGAGACAGCCCCTGGTAGACCAGCGCATTGTCGCTGTATTTTTCCAGGATCACCAGGATTGGCAGCGCGAAGAAGTACTTCAGAGCCAAAGCTCTCGCAAACTCGAACAGGAGCAACGGGCCGACGGCATACAACGAAACACCGACCGCGATCGGGATAATAAAATTACGGGAGCGGATTGCCAGCCAGTAACAAAAGGCGCTGATACCCAGTGACGACACATACGTGCGCGCCATGAGCTGGAATATCTTCGGCCAGTCCTCCAGGTACGAAAGGTAGTTTGCGTCTTCCGACAACAGATCCAGGAGAGACGCAAATATCAGGGTGAAAACATTGAATGATATCAGCAGCATGATCACCAGACCTTGCAGGACGAGGAATTTCGAAAAGTATATAGTGGCGTATCGTTGTGGCGATGTCAGTACCTGTTTCCACGAATTGTTCTTGAACTCCGTTTGCATGAGCAGTGTACTGGCCAGGATGATGAACATCTGCAGGAACAGGAAGTTGATGATCGAATGACCTTCCAGAAAATAGGAGCCGGTATCCATGCTGGTCTGCGGGTCTTCCGGCGGAGACAGTAAGTCGAGGAATAAAGCAAAGGGCGCAATGAACGACGCGATCAGCATCAGGTACACGGCGGGCGTGCGTTTGGTCTTCAGGATCTCCGATCGGAGGGATGCTGCGAATGTCATACGGTTTCTGAGGTGATATTGATGAATAATTTTTCGAGACCTTGTTTTTCAGGATAGATCGAATACACGTCTATTTTGCAATCGATCAACAGCCGATTGACATCGGCCACGTGCTGGAGATCTTTGAAGTCGAACGCGATGTGTTCCTCCGATCGCTCCGGGTTCAATTGCGATATGAGCATCATTGCCCGTTCGTTGTCCGATGTCTGTAGGATCACACGGCTCTGCTGTTGCTGTAGCATGTACAGCTGGTCAATCGAGCCCTGGAAGAGCATTTTGCCACGATAGATGATCCCGACCCTGTTCACCATCTTTTCGACTTCGGACAGGATGTGACTGGAGATGATAAATGTGATGTCTTCGTCTTTGTTCAGTTTTTTTATGAATGCTCGTAGCTCGATGATGCCGGAGGGGTCAAGACCATTAGTCGGCTCATCGAGGATCATCAGCCTGGGACGAGGCAGAAGGGCCAACGCGATCGAGAGGCGTTGTTTCATCCCTAACGAGAATTTCCTCACAGTTTTGGAACCGGTGTCGCTAAGGCCGGTGATCGACAGGACTTCGACCGCGCGTTCTTTCGTGGCGCCGTAGATCTCGCGGTACACTTCGAGATTTTCGCGGGCCGTCAGATGGCCGTACAACGATGGCGCTTCGATCAACGATCCGACTTTTCGAAGGATGTCTTCCCGGTGGTGAGAGAACTCTTTACCGAAGAATTCGATCTTTCCTTTTTGGTTCTTCAGAAGTCCGAGTAACAAGCTCAGGGTTGTGGTCTTTCCCGAACCGTTTGGGCCCAGGAAACCGTAGATGTCGCCGCGATTGACTTGAAGATCGATACCGTGAAGGGTGGTAACACCGCGGCTGTAGTCGTAGAAAAGTCCGGATGTTGAAACGATAGCTGTGCTCATGGGCACAACAATAAAGAGGTTATAATGAGACAAGAATTCCGAAGGACAGACAGTGCTGAAAATGTGACGGGACATGGCGTTGGCGTGACGACTGCGTTCATCACAAATACACGTCTCTTAGTCACATTTATGCCATAGCTTCCTATCATTCCGTTATCATTGCCGTTAATTCCGTGCATGACAAACGACAACTCTTCCACCTTCGAGAAATTGGAGTTTTGGGCGCTGACTGCAGTGTTTATTTTCACACTGCCGGTGCAGCTTGACCCGGAGGCATCCAACGATTTTCGTACCGGCAACTTCCCATGGCAGGATGCGTCGGTGGATTACTACGCCAATTACCTTGTACCCATAGTCGCCCGATATGTGGTGATCTTTCTCACATTTCTTTACCTGAACTTCAAGCTATTCCCGGCTCTCCTCCGGAAAGAGTTTACCACCAGGAACTTAGTGATGTCGGCAGGAATTGTCGTCTTATTGATAGTGCTGTTCTTTATCACGGGTATCTTCCTTTTTTCTGACAGTGCGAACCCCAAGTACATTATCTTTCAAGAGAGTCTTCTGAGTACGGCGGTTGTTCTCGGTATTTACGGAGGTTATTTAGCGGTCAGGTATGCGGCGCTTTTCATCCTGTCGAAATCAGCGGGGATACAATCATTCTTTGTGATCTTCAACCGGGATAGTATGATGGTCCTCGGGTTGTGGATGATCCTTACCTATTTTCTCCTGCTCGTTGACATTCCAATCGAACTATGGCTTGCCTGGTTTGCCATCATTCCCTCAGGCATACTGTTGCACGGTATGTCCTTCCACTTGTTCATTCCATCTTCGCTCCGGTGGAAGTATCCGCTGATATCCTATTTTTTCAAAGTCTTTGTCTTTTGTTTTCTGATCAACTTTGCGATAGCGCTGCCAATTATGATTACAACGGACAGTGAGGATAAGGCCTTTGCCATCAGCGCTTTCACCGGTGTGTTACATTTCTTCATCACCGCCCCGGCGCTCTGGTTGACCTACCGGTGGCGGATGAAAGGTCGCGAGCAGATCTACGCATTGAAAAGTGAGCTCGGCCAGTCTGCCGCCAATCTCGACTTCCTGCGATCACAGATCAATCCTCATTTTCTCTTCAATGCACTCAATACCATCTACGGCCTTGCCATTCATGAGAAAGCAGAACGTACGAGCGAGGCAGTCGAAAAGCTTGGAGAAATGATGCGCTTTATGCTCAACGAAAACACACAGGAACGGATCTCCCTACTCCGCGAGATCGAATACCTCAGTAATTACATCAGCCTTCAAAAGCTTCGTACCGACAGCAATCCCTTGCTTCGCATCCAGGTCGAGATCCCCGAAGAGACCGGCGCCCTGACCCGGATCACACCCATGCTGCTGATACCATTCGTCGAGAATGCCTTTAAGCACGGTATCAGCATGCGCGAAGAATCGTACATCAAGATTTCTCTTGAACTAAAGGAAACAACGCTTTACTTTGATGTATTGAACAGCACGCACGCAAAAACCGGGAACGATCCCGAAAAAGATAGCAATGGCATAGGGCTTGCAAACGTCCGGCACCGCCTCCAGCATTCGTATCCCGGCCGGCACGAACTGCTGATCCGTCATACCAACCGGGATTTCTTCGTGCACCTGAGGCTTGAACTCGATTAGTGTCAGTTTATGAAAGCGATTGTAGTTGACGACGAACCCCTGGCGCTCGAAGTAGTCCGCAACCATGCGTCGAAAGTTCCGTACCTGGAATTGAAAGGCGAGTTTACGGATGCGTTCGCTGCATTGGAATTCCTTCAGAACGAAAGCGTCGACCTGATCTTTCTGGATATCAAGATGCCCGACATTTCCGGTATCGATTTTTACAACACCCTCGCCAAGAAACCGCTCCTCATTTTTACAACGGCCTACAGCGAGCATGCCATTACAAGCTTCGAGATGGATGCCATCGACTACCTGTTGAAGCCGTTCTCTCTGGCGAGATTCGTGAAAGCATGTAATAAGGCATTCGAGATCTATAATTTCAGGACCCTGGCACGTACCACCGATCATGTTTTCCTGAAGACCGGCTACGAACAGGTGAAAGTAATGTACGACGACATTCTGTACCTGGAGGCAACGGGCAATTATGTAACGTTTGTCCTGAAGGAAAAGAAAGTGCTTTCACGAGGTACTTTTGCCGAATCGATCAACCTTGTCCCGGCCGATACCTTCGTCAGGGTCCATCGTTCGTTTTTTGTGGCCGTGAATAAGATCGACAAAGTTGAAAGGCACCAGGTGACGATCGGAAAACATGTGGTGCCGGTCAGTGAGGCGTATAGCCAGGAGTTGAATGCCGCGCTGAAGAGGTAACGGCCCAATCTCCTTGCGAAGAAAAACGATAATACTCACGTGCCTGCGAAATGACCAGGGTAAAATGATTGCCGGACACTAAATCAATCCGTCTTTTTCGAGCTGACGTCTGATCTTCTTATTGTTGTCCCAGAATTTATCGGAGATCTTTTTCGTGATTGCCTTGAACTCCGGCTTGTCTCTGAGATCATCGACGAGCTCATCGGATTCGAGTAATAATACCCAATACTGAAAGTTGTCTTCCTCCGAAAATGCCTTCAGGTACCCGAGCGACTTATCGGGATCGTTTTTCCATGCGTAGTACATGGATAGAAAAAACGGTTTATAGATCGTTTTGTCGTTTTCAGCAAAATCTGCAAACTGGCGGATGTATTTTTCTCCTTCTTCCTTCTTACCCACTTTGATGTAAACAATCCCTATGGTCAGGTCTATGTTGTGGAAGATGTCGAGGTTGTAAGCGGTCCTCGCCCTGTTGAATTTTTCAAAATACCTGTAGGCGCCTTCGTAGTCGTGCATCACATAGTCCAGCTTGCCGATCTCCTGTAACAGGTGGAGGCGTGTGGTATCCTTTTCATATTCGGATACCAAAAAATCTTTTGCGGCTGCAAAGTCGTTGGTTTTCGTGATCATGATGGCAGCTTTCAACCATCCCACAAACATGTTGTTGGGATCGTATGCATACGATTTGTTGATATATGTCTGCGCTTCATCATTGAAACCCGCCTGTACGAATGCGGCGCTCAGGTGCATGTAGTTGAGGCCTGCTGTTGCGGAGTCCAGCAGCCCGACATTGAGCCGTGTTGCCTTTAATGCATTGTAAAGGTGTTTGGAAGTGTTGGGAAGGTAGAAGTTATAAATATCGGAAAGGAAGTTGAGCGCCTGCGCGGAGTTAGGGTTGAACTCGAGCGCTTTTTCAAGGTACGGCACAGCCTCTACCGGCTTGTACTGATGCATATAATACATCGCTTTCGAGATAAGGCATGTCGGATTTTGCGGATCCAGCAGAAGCGCCTTGTCGGAGTAGCTATTGATCTCCGTGCCATATTTCTTGTCGAACTGGAAAATATCCAGATAGTAATATGAAACGGCGAGCGCTGCATACGCGATAGCAAATTTGTCGTCTTGTTCGACAGCCTGTTTGAAGAATGGTATGGCCTTGGTCAGGGATTCCCGTGTGCCGGCAGTCCACTCGTTGGCGCCTTTCAGGTAGAGGTCGTATGCCACCAGGTTCTCTGTCGGTTTTTCCTCGATGCGTCTTTGTTCATCCGGCGTAATGATCGCCTGGATCTCCACAGCAATGTTTTTTGCGATCTCCTGCTGCAGCTCGAATATGTCTTTTGCCTCGCGGCGGTACTGTTTTGCCCAAAGATGTTTGTCGGTCGGCCCCTCGATGAGCTGAATGTTCAGCAGGATCTGGTCGCCAATCTTTTGGCCGCTGCCTTCCACAAAATATTGAACGTTTAATTCCTTCGCCATTTCTGGAATGGACAACTGCGAGTTCCGGTACTTCTCCGCCGAAGTCCTGCTCAGCACCCGGAGATCTTCGATCTTCTGAAGGTTATTCAGGGTCGACTCCATCAGACCATTGATCAGATACAAGTTCGTCGAATCATTACTCTCGTTCTTGAATGGAAGCACGAGCACCGACTTTTCACGTGCCGTTTTCGTACCCGAAGGAGAAAACCAAACTACCGCAACCGCCACGAGCGCCACGATGGAAACAATACTCACCACGATTGGCAGTATTCTGCGGTTGGGTTTGGCTACGGGCAACGGCTTTATATCTTCGGCAGTCTTCTTTCCTGCCTCGCCGGGCGGATATCCGTAGTATTCGCGAAAGCACTTGATGAAATAAGACGAGCTGTTGAAGCCGACCTTATGCGAGACTTCCGACACGTTCAGCTGTGAAGTCCGCAGCAGGTCCATGGCCCGCTTCAGCCTGACTTCCTTGATGACCTGATTGACCGAAGTAACACCTGCCTTTTTCACCTTCAGCAGGAGGTTCGACCGGCTCATGTTCATCTTGTCTGCCAGCTCGGTCACGCCGAACTGCTCGTCGTGCATGTTGTCCCCGATGGTGACGATCACCTGGTCCAGGAACTCACTGTCTGCCGATCGGGGTTCGGACATCTATATATAAGGTGTTTTAGAGAGTGCAAATCTACCTAAAGCAAGGCCGATTTCGTCAGGATTGACATCGATTCGTCAGGATTTCTATGTTTTCAAGCAAATTTGATGGTTTTCTCCGCAAGGCTGATTCACCGGCCCCGTGCACCCACCCGTTCTTTACACCGTCGAAACACAAACCCTTCGACGTCAAAAAAATGAAAACTGTCACCTTTTCCATCAGGCTCCTTTGTGTTCTGGGTATCATCATCGTCCTGATCAGTTGCGGAGGAAACAAGACTGAAGAGTCATCCTCAGCAAGCACAACGAAAACCCCCGAAGTCGATATCCACACTGCGGTGGTGACCGACAACCTGGAGGCGCTTAAACAACACATCGCTGCCGGAACGAACATCAACGAAAAAGATCCCTTTGGCGGATCGAGCCCGTTGATCTCCGCATCCGTGTTCGGTAAGCCCGAAGCTGCGAAGATCTTATTAGACGCCGGCGCCGATGTAAACTTTCAGAACAATGACGGCTCGACGGCGCTTCACACGGCAGCATTCTTTTGTCACAAGGATATCGTAGCCATGTTGCTGGAGAAAGGCGCCGACAAGAGCTTGCGCAACAAGTTTAATGCAACTGCTTACGAATCGGTATCTGTTCCCTTCAAGGACGTAAAAGACGCTTATGACATGATGGGCAACATACTTGGCCCGATGGGATTGAAGCTCGACTATGCTCACATCGAAAAGACAAGGCCAGAGATCGCTGAAATGCTGAAGTAGCATGAATGAAAGAAGATTCGATATCGACTGGCTTAGAGTCATCGCCATCGGCCTGCTGTTGATCTACCATGTGGCCATCGCATTTCAGCCCTGGGGCGTGATGATCGGCTTCCCGACCAACAAGGAATCCTGGACTGCCCTGTGGGCGCCGATGTCGATGCTCAACATCTGGAGGATACCGCTGCTGTTCTTTGTATCGGGTATGGGAGTATACTTTGCCTTGCAAAGGAGAAACTGGAAGGAGCTCATCACCGAGCGCGCGATGAGGATACTGGTACCGTTCATCTTCGGTGTCTTTGTGATCGTACCGATACATGTGCTCATCTGGAGATATTACTATAACATGGCCCTGGTTTACAGTCCGGACCCGGGCCATTTATGGTTTCTCAGGAATATCTTCGTGTATGTGCTGGTCCTCTCGCCGTTATTCTTTTACCTGAAGCACAACGAAGGCGGAAAGGTTGTGCTATGGACCAGGAAAGTTTTCAGTCATCCGCTTGGACTCTTATTGGTGATCGGATGTTTTACACTTGAAGCGATGATCCTCAAACCGAATCCCTATGAGCTCTACGCCATGACGTGGCACGGGTGGGCGCTGGGTCTGCTGGCGTTCTTGTTTGGATTTTGTTTTGTGCTGAGTGGTGAAGGTTTTTTAAAGATGATCGTGAAGGGCAGATGGGCGTTTGTGGCGATAGCGGTCGTGCTGTTTATTGCCAGGATCACTTATTTCCATCTCAAGGTGCCGTATGTCCTGCTGGTAACGGAATCCGACTGCTGGATATTCTCGCTCCTCGCTTTTGGATACAAGTATCTCAATCATGGGGGCAAGGCGCTCAGCTACCTGAGTAAGGCGGCGTACCCGGTTTACATACTTCATATGATCTTCCTGTATCTGGGTGGACTGTGGTTGTTCCCGCTCGACATCCCGGTTTCATTGAAGTTCGTGGCGTTGCTGGTGATAACGGGAGCGGGGTGTTTTTTGACTTTCGAATTTGTTATCAGAAGATTGAAATGGATAGGGTTGTTGTTTGGGGTGAAATAAGGATGTACGATTTACGATGTACACTGTACGATTTGAGCCGCTGTACCGAGTTGCTGATGGTACATCAAAATCATTCAGACCTCAAACTACTCACCGGGTTCATCTTCGCCGCTTTGATCGTCTGATAGCTTACCGTTAACAACGTAATCACCAACGCACCAATCCCCGTCGTTAACGGAATCCATATCGGAATATCCGTCCTGTACGCATAACTATTCAGCCACGTGTTCATCAGGAAGTAAGAAGCAGGAATGGACACGATACAGGCGATGAATACCAGCAACACGAAATCCTTCGATAACATCTTCCATAAGTTGAACATCGATGCACCGACAACTTTTCTGATACCGATCTCTTTCGTGCGCCGTTCGGCCATGAATGACGCGAGGCCGAACAATCCGAGGCAACTGATGAGGATTGACAGTACCGCAAAGATGGCGGCGAGCTTCCCCTGGCGGGTTTCGTTTACAAACTTCCCCGCAAATGCATCGTCGGTGAACTGATAGGAAAAGGGCGAATCGGGATTGATCTTTTCGATGGCCGATTTGATTGCCGCGATCGCATTTTCAATGTTGGCGCCTTCACGTAACCTGATAAGACCCTGGTTCGCCGATCCCGGCCACAACAGGTACACCGCAGGGGCTACTTCCTGGAAAGGATTCTGCATAACGATATCCTGAACAACGCCGATGATCAACAGCCGGGTATCGTTATGTTTCATTGTCTTTCCGACCGGGTCCTGGAATCCGATCAGCTTCACGGCGGCCTCATTGAGTACAACACCTACGGTATCCGTAGCATGTTCGCGGTCAAAGAACCTGCCTTTATTGATCGTGAGCTGCGCGGTTTTTTCATAATCATGGTCCACCATCAACACAGAAAATGCCGGGTGACTGGCAGGGTCCAGACCCTCCCACGTAAAGCCGCCCCAATCGTTGTAAACTCCGGTCATCGGGCTGGTAGAACGACTGACGGCTTCGACATATCCCGTCGCCAGCAACTGCTCCTTCATCGCATCGTAGTGTTTAATATGGTCCTCGTTGAAATAGGTATTGATGAGCAGGTTTGGATTGTAACCGAGGGAACGGTTCCGGGCGTGCTCGATTTGCAGGAAGATTACGATGGTGGCGATGATCAACGCGATGGAAAACGTGAATTGCGACACCACGAGAACCTTGCGGGGCAGGTTGGCGGCATTCCCCCCGCGGAAACCTCCTTTCAAGACAGTGACTGCTTTTATTCCCGAAAGGTAAAGAGCGGGATACCATCCCGCGAGAAGGCCGGTTACAATACATGCCGCTATCGCAATGCCCATCAGTTTGAAGTCGGTTATGTCGAGAGAAATATATTCGAACCCGATCGAGTACATCAATGGCAGCGACAACCTCACGATTAACAAAGAGATAAGAAAAGCGATGAACGTTGTAAGCATCGATTCACTTAAGAACTGCCCGATCAGTTGCCTGCGGTAGGATCCTACCGCTTTCCGAACGCCGACTTCCCTGGCCCGCTTTTCTGACCTCGCAGTGCTGAGATTAATAAAATTGATACAGGCAATCGAGAGGACAAGCAACCCAATGATGGCAAACAAACGCACCAGCTCGATGGCTCCTCCGGTGTTTACCCAGTCTTTAAATCCACCGTGCAGATGCATGCGGGAGAGGGGATGCACGAAGAAGGCGGCTTCATCTTTATCATTCTGCTTTTCCTGGAGCAAGTGTTCGATTCGGGCTGAAAATTGTTCAGGCGTCACTCCATCGTTGAGCATTACGTATGTCTGAAGGAAGTTGTTGCCCCATTCGTCCCTGGCTTCCCTGATCCAGTCGACGGTCAGCACACGCAATTCATATGGAGCAAGAAAATCGAACTGGAGGGTAGAATTCGGAGGAACGTCCTTCAGGACGCCCGTCACGACGACCTGATTTTTATTCAATGTCACCATTTTGCCCATTGGATCCTGGTCGCCGAATAACGCGACGGCGAGTGATTCCGTGACAACGATAGAGTACGGGTCTTTCAGTGCCGTCTTGATGTCACCTTTGACAAGGGGGAAGGTGAACATGTGAAGGAAGTCCGGGTCGGCGAAATGTCCTCGCTTGCTGATACGCGTGTCGCCGGCCACGAGCGCATTATGATCACCCCAATCCAAACGGGTAGCGAATTTTACCTCCGGATAGTGTGCTTTCAGCTCATCGTACAACGGAAGCATAACGCCTGTCTGCGTGCCCTTCGTGTTATTGAAGAACGTTCGCTTCATAACGATCGAGATATTGTCGCCATTGACATGAAAGTCATTGAAACTTGCCTGGAACTTTACCCAGAGTCCGATGAGCAGCGCGACCGACATGCCGAGGGCAAGGCCCAGAATGTTGATTGTGGAGTAGCCTTTATGCTTCAAAAGATTTCTGAAGGCTATTTTTAAGTAATTGCTGTACATGTCGTAGGTATTTAATGGTTGCGAATTGCCGACTGGTCTGACGATCGCCGGCCGGAGAAGAAAGATCACGTCGAGTGCAAAACGAAGATCAGCGAAACGTTTGCCCGACTCCCTGTATCGTCTTTGGTAGACTTCCATCAGGTCGCCTTCGATATATCCAATGACCTTCGGGTGGCAATACCACCGGAAGAAGCGGACGAATAAGCGGGGAGGAGAGGGGTTGTTTTTCATGCAACGACCATGTTCGACTGAAAGACGGTTTTTGGTATGGACTTCCAAAGCTCGTCGCGGGTTGCTTTGGTGTACTGAAGGGCTTTTTTACCCATAGCCGTGATCTCGAAGTATTGCCTGGGGCGGCCGGCGCGGTCTTCGGTGACCTCCCCGGAGAACGACCGGAGGTACCCCTTGTCTTCCATGCGCCTTAGGGCAGTATGAAGGGCGCCCATGCTCACGGTTCGTGTCATCCGCGATTCGATCTCATCCTTGATGGCGACGCTGTAGGCGTTGTTGTTCAGGATGGCAATGACGATCATGACGAGTTCTTCAAATTCGCCGAGCTGGTACTTCTTCATTTGGATGAGTTTTATCCAAATGTAGGAAAAAGTATTTAATAATATCTTTTTGTAGGAATAAACTTAGGTAGAGGATGATCTTTTTTAACGCAGCTTGCCCTCCAGCTCAATCCATCTCTTATCACTTCTCAATGCTGCCAGGTCCTCATCTTCCTCGTAGTCTTTCCTGGTATTGAATCCCTTTTCAACAGCTTTGAACAGGTTTGTAAATGCTTTTTCTTTCTCACCCTTCAATGCATACAGGCAACCGAGATTATAATAGTCCGTTGGATGACCGCCCAGCTCCGCAGCCCGCTCGAGGTAGGGGATGAGGTCGATTGTACTCCGTAATCCCATTAGGTGACGCGCAACGTAGCCGTAAGTAAATCCTTCCGGTGTGTTGCCTTTCTCATACTCCGCCAGGTATCTCGCAGCTTCGTTCGGTTTACCCACACCATGAGAGATGATGACCATATTCAGCTTCGATCCGCGATCGCCGGGCTCCAGGGAAAGCACTTTCAAATAGACTTCTTCCGCTTCCTGGTATTCCCCGGTTTTCATCAGGGCGTTACCGAGCATTTTGTACGCAGCCACGTCCTTGCTGCCGGGATTGTTCTTTTCCCATTCGCGCATCAACGTCACGATTTTTCCAAAGTCGCCCGAGTAGCCGCTGGCCACGATCTCCCGCTCGGGCGACGGCTTCGAGGAAGATGCAGGTACGCTGTAAAGATGCGTCTTCCAGAACGCAAGGGCTTCCAGTATCAACCGCTTCGATGCATCGGTGTCCGAGAAAATATCGAAAGCGTGCGGCATTCCTGCACCCATCGTGATCGTCCACGGTGATTTACTTTCAAGCACGTTCGACCATAACGTGGAATAATTCATATTCCGCGCATCGAGCTCAGACACAATGAAATGCACCGGCAGATCCCGTCGGTAGGGCATGGGCGGCGGTTCACTATAAAATATTGCTGCAGCTTTGATCCCCGGGTGAGCCTGCGCACTCATCAGGTATCGGAAGGCTCCACGACCGTGGGCGGAAGCGGCATAGGTGCCGATTTGATTACCATCCACTTCCGCTATCGTGCCGAGAAATTTAAAGAGCGCGTCGTACGATCCCCTGTCGGGGTCGCCATCCATCGTTATGCCGACGAATCCGTTGGCCGCTACAAGTTTGCCCCACGTCTTGTACACTTCCGAGGATCTCATTCGCGTATCCGTAAAACTGTTTATGAATACAACCGCCGGCCGTTTTTCACCGGCCTTCAGTTTCGGAGGCACGTACATGTCGATGCGCAGATCGCCTTTATCGTCCTTGAGATAGGGAATGTCTGTCCTCACAGTTACATTTTTGATGTTCGGATCCTCCAGGACCACACCCCAATGATTGGGATTGAACGGTGAAGTGTCGGACGACTGTGCGTTCAGCGTCAGGCTGACCAGCAGCAGAGAAAAAATGAATGTCAGTTTCATGAGAAAGGTGATTTTTCTCACAACTAACGAAGACGGTTTAGCGATTTCTTTTCTCCCGACAAGGGAAAAAGAGATTTTCAGGCTTTTTAGGCGGTCATCTCTCTATTATAATAGAGTTGCCTGTAAGCCGAGGGTGTCGACTGGTATTTCCGCCTGAACATGGTGTTGAAACCCGGTACCGAGTTGAACCCGCAGTCAAGGGCAATCGTGGAAATGGTAAGCTTACGGTACTTCGGGTCTGTCAACCGCGAACGGGCCTCACCGAGACGCCAGTCGTGGACCAGCTCATTGAATGTTTTCCTGAACCGTTCGTTGATCACCCGCGACAGGTGATGCTTTGGTACTTTGAGCCGGACCGACATCGTGTCGATGGTAACCGAAGACTCGAGGAAAACCTGTTGCTTGTAAATGGCATCCCGAAGCAGCGATTCGATCCGGTCGGCATGTTCCGTTTTCAATCCGGAATGGGCATACTTTACAACCGTTTCCGGTTTCAACGCAACGGTTCTTTCTTTCTGTGCAAACAATGCCGGTTGGGTCATGACCTTATAGCTGATCCAGTAGATCAGAAGCGTCAACGTTACAAACAACCACCTGACATCCGGGAACGTCCGGATATTACGGACCATCAATATGATCGTGATGAGAATGACCGTCTCACAGATAACCACCAGCAGTATGAAATCTTTTAAGCCACGCGTGTCTGATTTCCTGACGATCATCCAGCTCGCGAATCCATAAGCAAACAGCGATAGGAATTGCGTATAGAAGGTATACAGGCGGATAAAGTATACGTTGAAGAGTTCACCGATCAATATGTGAACGAAATAGACCACGAAGGGAATGACGTGGAGCAAGTCTGTTGCTTTCAATGCCGTATCGCGTTCCCTGGAGCGGATGAAAAGGTAGATCGAAGGTCCGATGAGAAGCGGGAGACTGTATGAGAGCCAGTAGAGCAAGTTCACATTGTGAATAAGCCAGCCCTTGGCAACGACCTTAAATGTCAGTTGAAGGCCGATCACCAGAAGAAAGACAACGAAGGCGCCTTTCGAAACGTCTTTTTCTTTCTTGCGGAGCAGGAAGAAACTCAGGAGTGCGCCCTGCAGCGCTCCGAAAGCCAGCAGGAATATGTTTAGCTGATGGACCACAGGGGAAAGTACGACTTCGGGCGATGTCCGGCAATCCCGTGATATTCGGTACGTTATTTCACTGCATTCTCGATCAGCTTCACGAACGCGTCATGTTTCCACACGGATGCATCGTGACCCATCGACGTATAGAAAGTACGGCCTTTGCCGGTCTGCTTATACCACGCTACCGGATGATCTTTTCCCATCCCGAAATCTTTACCCGACATCCATAAAAAGTTCCCATTCGCGATGATCTTGTCGCCATCGATCGAATAAAGAATGTTAAAGCCTTTTTCGCGGGGATTTTCAATGAAGACATACCACTCATCCGTGTTAGCCCATTTCCCGGGCAACCCTTCAACGATCGTACTGTCAGGAACGGGATTGAGAATCACGTCGGCAGCCTGGAGATGCGGGTCGATCGCATGATGCGAGAACTCTGCCCCTACAAGATTATCTACATACCAGTCCCAATGATGTGAATTATCACCGGAGCCGTGAATACCTACAAGACTTCCCCCTTGCTCTACATAATCTTCGAGCGCCTTCTGTTGTTCGTCGTTCAACACGCGACCGGTCGAGTTGTTGAAGATCACCACGTCAAACTTCGACAGCTGTTCCGGCCCGAATGCTCCGCCTTCTTCCGTGTCGTAAAGGAACCAGTCGTTTTTTGAAGCGAGCGCTGCAATAACCTTCTTGCCTGCATCGATCGATTCGTCGTGGCGAAACCCGGTCGACTTCGAAAACAAGAGTACGGCCCTTTTGCCTTCCGGGAAGTCGATTGCCGGCGGCTCAGTTTCATAAGACACCGGAAACCCGTTCTGGATCTTGTACATGAAACCCCACATCAAAAGGGCGAGGAGCAGTACGAGAGGTCCGACGATCCAGAGAGCAATTTTCAAAAACCGGTTCATACGTTATTTCTTTTTGAGGAATTCGATTGTCGCAAGACCCGCGAAGA
Source organism: Cyclobacteriaceae bacterium (assembly GCA_035318625.1). Taxonomy (GTDB): domain Bacteria; phylum Bacteroidota; class Bacteroidia; order Cytophagales; family Cyclobacteriaceae; genus ELB16-189. The sequence continues at coordinate 40,366 of DATHEL010000002.1, read as the reverse complement.
TCTTACTTGAATCTTTGCATTTGAATTTTAGTACAAGGTCGTGAATTCCCTGCGTAGGAGCGATGTCAACAGTGAACTCCTTGAAACCAAGATCGGTCAATCCTACTTCCAGCTCGCCTTTAGCGACAGGCGTTCCGTTTTCGTTATCGATCAGCACCTCCAGCGTTCCACCCGAAAAGTAAGTAGGTGCCACGGCAACGCCAAATTTGATCTGTGCCACGTCCGTCAGATCTATGTCGCCGTATCGAAGTAACCCCTGGTCGCTCGGAAGGACAATCGTCATCTCGTTCTCGATGTCCTTCCATACTTCTTTCGTCACCAGGAAGGTCATCGCTTTCTTTTTCTCCTTGAACTTCTCCGCACCGATCATCGGGTAGGAGAGTGTGACCACCCTGGTGGCCGTCAATGGCTTGATGCCATTCGCACCCTTGTCTGTATACGAAGCCGTGAAGATGTAAGTGCCTTCCTTTTGTGCCGGCTTATGCTGATTGAGCGCAAACGTTCCTTTGTAGGGCAGACCTGGAGCTACGCTCTTCGCGTTCAACGATAGCATGTACCGCACCATCTTCCCCGCTTCTTCATTCGTCAGCTGCGGGTGCGGCGACATCATCAGGTCGCCCCAGACGCCAGACCCTCCTTTGATCACTTTCCCGACGAGTGTCTTCACAGAGGCTTCGTTCCCGGCATACTTGTCAGCAATGTCTTTCATCGAAGGGCCGACTGACTTCTCTGTGATATTGTGACATGCTTTGCAATCGGAGCTTTCCATGAGCGCTTTACCGACCAGGTGTGCCGAAGCCTCCATGTTTGCCTGGTGACCCTGCATGATCTCCGTCACATCGTGACCACGTTCCAGGTAATCGCCGGTGAATGTGATGGCGGAGGGATCGATGCCCTTGCCGATGCTTCCGTCTTCGGAATCGGTCACTTCAACATTGTATTCGAAGTTGGTCTTATCCCAATAGAACCTCGAGTTGCCTTTGAAAGTCAGCTTGACCTCAGGCAGGTCGTTACCGGCGACCACCGACACATTGTGGGTAGCGGTCTCACCCGAAGGGTCAGTCACCGTCAGCGACACCTGGTATTCTCCGGGCTTCCTGAACTCATACTTAGGATTTTTATCGGACGACTTCTCGCCGTTACCGAACGTCCATGCATAGATCAGATCGTCGCCGTCGAAATCTTTCGAGTCCTCGGAGCTGAACTGGATAGAGAACGGAGTCTTACCGATCGTCTTGTCGGCCGTGATCGCCGCGACCGGCACCCGGTTGGCCGACGAGTAGGTGATGTGGATCAACCTCGCATCCATATTCTGTGCAAACCAGTTCGTACCGTATTCCAGCGCATACATATCGCCGGAAGGCCCAAACACCACGTCGACAAGATTATTGAAAAGCATGGTGGGCAGGAATTTTTCCATTCTCACAAAGTTTCCGCTCTCGTCGAGGGTAACGGCCATCACCCATCCACGCATCCAGTCGTACGTGAAAAGTTTCTTGTCGTAGTATACAGGGAATCGTTTTTCACTATCCGGGAACCGGTCGATATAGAATACCGGGCCCGCCATCGCGTTGCGTCCGCCTTCCCCGACAGCCGGGAAGTCAGTAGATGTAGCGTAAGGATAATAGATCATTGGTGGAGTGGCCTCGGGAAGGTCTTTTGATCCCGTATTATTGGGAGAGTTGTTCTGCGGTTTCTTAGGATCGAACAGTGCGCCGGACTTATTCGCGGCATAATCGTATTCGTTGTACGGCTGGTTGTTGCCGATGAAATATGGCCATCCGAAATTACCGGCCTTACGTGCCTGGTTCACTTCATCATAACCACGTGATCCAAAGCCGACACTGTCTTTGCCCGCGTCAGGGCCGACGTCACCCCAGTACAGAAATCCATTCTTCTGGTCCACTGAGATCCTGAAAGGGTTGCGTACGCCCATCACGAAGATCTCGGGTTTTCCTTTTGCAGGATCGTCGAACAGGTTGCCGTCGGGAATGGAATATGTTCCATCATCTTCGGGCTTGATGCGGAGGATCTTTCCCCTGAGATCGTTCGTATTACCGGATGATTTCTGGGCATCCCAGGCGGAACGACCCGGCGCTTCATCGATCGGTCCGTAACCCGTGGCGCGCGGACTTGTATTGTCGCCCACGGAAAGATAGAGCAGGCGATCAGGACCAAACTCGACGGATCCCGCGGAGTGGCAACACTCCTGGCGCTGTGTCGGTACGGTCAACAGGATTTTTTCACTCGACCTTTCCAGCGAATCGCCGGCGAACACGAAGCGCGACAAACGTTGAACGGCTTCTTTGCCCACGGGAGAATAGTAGAGATAGATCCAATGATTTTTTTCGTATGCGGGATCGATCGCCATGCCAAGCAATCCGTCTTCCAGCTCATTGAAAACAGGGAACGTTGTAACGAGCCGTGTCTTGTTTTCCGATTTCTTGAAGAGCTTCATGCCGCCGCGCCGTTCAATGAACAGGATGTCTTCGTTGGGCAGCATGTCGAGCTCCATCGGCTCGTTCAGATTGAAATCGAGAACGACTTTCTGAAAACGGTTCTCTTCGGGAGCTACCTTCGCATTGTTGTAATCCACTTCCACGCCCGAACCGGCAGCATACTGAATTCCTCCCCAAAGCATATTCAGGAAAGTTTCATCCGTATAACATTCGTCGGTGTGACCTAACCCGGTATACCACGACCTTCCGCCGTCGAAATCGCGATACCATGCAATGGGGTGACTTTCCCCGTTCGTTCCGCCCTGGTACGAAGTTTCATCGAGATTGAGGAGGATGTTGACCTCCGGTTTGATGTCTTTATAGTTATACCATTCGTCGGTACGACTCCAGGTTTCGGGAAGATGTTTGGTCGACAGGTGAGTCTTGTCGATGACTTTAACGACAGCATCCCGGACGTTGGGATCGTTCGGATGACCATTGAAGTACGCGCCAACGAGCTCTCCATACCATTGCCATTCGTATTCGGTGTCGGCTGCGGCATGAATGCCCACGAAGCCGCCGCCAGCTTGTACCCACCGGTTCATTTCGAGCTGCTGGGCGTCGTTCAACACTTCACCGGTTGTATTCAGGAACACGATCACGTTGTAATTCTTGAGGGTCTTCTCTTTGAAAACGTCGCTGTTCTCGGTGGTATCGACGGTGAAGCCATGTGTTTTGCCGAGGGTGCGAATTGCCTCGATGCCGGCGGGAATGGATTCGTGACGAAACGAAGCTGTTTTGGAGAAGATCAGGACTTTGATCTCGCGCGTGTCGCGTGTGAACCAGAACCAGGCAGCTATCACCAGTATCACCAGGGCGATGAGAAACTTGTATCGTTTTTTCATGGGGCGTGTTTTCCGGAAATATTTCCGACGATCTGGGTCAATTGCATTTTAACGCCGTGTTCTCACACCAGCTTTAAGATATTGCCGTGCTTTTTAGCAACGGCATCCAGGTCCTTTTTTAGTTTGACATAAGCCGTAAGAACTTTCTTAGCCGTACCGGTCAGCTCCGCGCCACCGCCTTTCTTGCCCTTCCGCGATACGACATAAGGCTTATTACCCCTGGCGTTCAGATCTTCCACCATTTCCCATGCTTTCTTATACGACATGCCCATCGATTTTGCGGCCTTCGCAATAGAGCCGGTCTTGTCTACGTGATCGAGAAGCTCGACACGACCCAACCCAAAAAACTTTTCGCTGTCAACATCGATCCAGCAACGGACCCTGATCTCTTTCTTCATAGACGTTCGTATTTCAATTTATGTATTATATCGGATTATGAGCGCGCGAGCCAATGTGCAAATGCATTTCTAACACAGAGGGCACAGGCAAACGCCGGCGCCCGATCGCAACCATCTATGTGCCCTCTGTGTTTAAAGTGCATTCCCCCTTGGTATCCAGACCTTCATTTCCCCCACACCACGGTTAGACCATATATAATAAGGGATCAGTTTTACTTCACGTTGCTTCGTTTTTCCGATAAGCACAGTCACATCCTCATTCAGCAATCTTTGCGTTTTTGCTTCCAGCTTAATTTCAGCGGGCATAACGAAGTTCTCTACTTTTCCATTGTCGGCTTCTTCCATACAATAGACCATCGGCCCCAGCTCGAATGCCACTTTATTCCGGTTGTCGTCCACGGGTCCGTTTGTTTTGACTTCACGGATTTCCATCGGGAATGTCACCTCAACAACGTCGTTCGGTTTCCATGAGCGGGTTAGTGTAATGTACCCATTGGAGATCATTGCTTCTTCCTTCGTTCCATTGATCGCGACCGAGGGTACGGTACTCGTACTATTTACATAACTGTAAAGATCTCCCGGCATGACTTCATTCCGGACCCAACCCGGTACACGGACCTTCAATGTGAAATCTGCCGTTGACTCGCCGTCTATCGTTAACTGTACATTGCCATTCCACGGGTACCCGGTCCGCTGCGTCAGTTTTACTTTCGCCGATCTGTTTTCGAACGCGACTTCACTCGACACGAATAAGTTTGTATACAACGTATCTCCCTGTGAAGCGTAGATCAATCCCGGTAGCGAGGGGATGAACCGGACGAGGTTCGTTGGACAACAGGAGCAATCGAACCACGACTGCCGCGTAGACGCCCCTTTGTTGAATGGAAACTTCCCGTTCGATTCCAGCGGGTTAGGGTAGAAGAAAAGCTTACCGTCGGTGGAGATACCGGAGATGAGTCCGTTGTACAAGGTGCGTTCGAGGATATCGTAATACTTCACATCACCCGAGCGCATGAACATCTTTTGATTCCAGGCGACACTTCCGATAGCAGCGCAGGTTTCGTTGTAAGCGCTAAGGTTCGGTAGTTCGTAGTTGTCGCCGAATGCTTCTCCGTCGTGTCTGGCTCCAACGCCTCCTGTAATGTATGTTTTCTTGTTCACGACATTGTCCCAGATCTTATCGAGCGCTTTGGTATATGAGTCGTCGTGGTAAATAGCTGCGATGTCGGTCATCGCGGCGTACATGTACTCCGCCCTCACGGCATGTCCGACGGCCTCTGCCTGGTCGATTACCGGCACGTGGTCCTGGTTGTAGGCGCCATAGAGCTTATGTGTAGCGCTGTCGCCGCGGAGGTCGACGAAGTATTTTGAGAGTACGAGGTAGTCTTTCTTTCCTGTGATCTCGTACAGTTTAATAAGTCCTGTCTCCACGATCTGATGTCCCGGGGGCTTTTGCAGTTTGCCGGGACCGAAATTGGCAACGAGGAGATCGGCATTCTTAAGCGCTATGTCCAGCATGTTCTTTTTGCCGGTGGCACGGTAATGCGCCGCAGCGGCTTCGAACAAGTGGCCGCTGTTGTATAGCTCGTGACTGGTGATCTCGTTCTCCCACCTTTCCGTGGAGGGTTTCACCCAATCGGCGGGCGGCTTGGTCCGGTCAATGGTAAACCAGGTGGTCAGGTATCCATCGGGTTCTTGTCCGACCTTAATAATAGAGATGATCGAATCGAGGTACGTTTCGAGCACAGGATTGGGACGGCTGATAAGCGAATACGATGCGCCTTCGATCGTTTTGTACAGGTCCGTGTCGTCGAAGGGCATTTGGCCTTTCGTGGTGCCGGTCTTTTTTTTGCCCGCAATGAAGAAATTCTCCATGCGTCCTTCGGACTCGCACTTTTCGAAAGCGTGTCTGATGGTGGTGTCCTGGATCAGCTTTATCCTTGGCAGCCAAAAGCTGTCGGTGAGTGTTACGTGCGTAATGTCGATCGGAGTGATGGGGTACCCGTTGTTGGTACTGCCGGGATTCCCGTCGGGCCGGCATCCCGTCAGTAGTACGACGATGATCACCGCGAGTTTACTCAGCCCTTTGTTCAACGACATACGTTTGCAATTTACGGTTACGCTAAATTAACGGATATTTTATTCCGTTTTAATGCCGAATTAAGGCGATAGTAATGGCCAGGCCCGTATACAACCCTTATTGAATGTATACATTTGCGGCCAATGAATAAGGTTGTTCTTATTTCTTTCTTATCGATCTGCGTGCTGGTGCTGGGAGTTGGACATTCTCACCCGGCATACGCCAGTGCCGGGCACATTAGCCTGGCTGCGTTCAACAGATCATCAACGCACCAACAGACAAAGTTCATCGCGTTTGATGCACGGGAAGCAAGAGAAGAAGAGGATGAGAACGAGCTTCAGTCCTTAAAGAAACGAATCGAAAGCAGTAGAGACTTTACTGCTTTTTTTTATAACCTTCCTGTCGGCGATTCTTTCGTCGCTATCAAAGAAGAACGAACGGGTATTAGCACCAAATTTGTTAGTAGCTCGTCCCGGCGATTATATCTTACACTAAAGGTATTCCGTCTATAACAATTGCGTCTGATCTTCCCGATCTCTTGATATCGGATGCAAGGGTGTATCTGTGTACACCTTATTATTCAATTCAAAAAACCTGTCTGTGAAAAATCAAAATAATTTTAAATTACTTCTCGTATTCATTGGGTTGAGTTTCATGTTGATGAACTCAAGCTGTGGATCGGAAAAAGAAAAGGAAACCGAAGAGACCGAGTTTCTGGTCACCAGTCCAATAAGAAAAGACACGCTCACTACCCGTGAATATGTTTGTCAGATCCGTTCAATCCAGCACATTGAATTAAGAGCGCTCGAAAGAGGCTACCTGCAGCAGATCTATGTCGATGAGGGCCGGTTTGTCAAAGAAGGACAGCTGATGTTTCAGATCATGCCCCTGTTATATAAAGCAGAGATGCAGAAAGCGCAGGCTGAAGCAAACTTCGCCGAGATAGAATTTCAGAATACCCAGGCGCTCGCCGACAGCAACGTCGTATCGAAGAATGAATTGGCATTGATGAGGGCCAAATTCGACAAAGCAAAGGCAGAGCTCTCGCTGGCAAAAGTCCACCTCGGGTTCACTGAGATCCGTGCACCCTTCAATGGATTGATGGACCGCTTTCATGTGCGGCAAGGAAGTCTTTTGGACGAAGGCGACCTGCTCACTGTTCTTTCCGACAACAGTAAGATGTGGGTTTACTTCAACGTACCCGAGGCAGAGTATCTCAATTATAAGGTGGCTATCGCCAACAAAGACAGTGTAATGAATGTGAAACTCCGGATGGCGAATGACCAGATGTTCAATTACGATGGTCGGGTTGAAACTATCGAAGCAGACTTCAACAACGAAACGGGTAACATCGCATTCAGGGCAACCTTCCCTAATCCTAAAGCACTGTTGCGCCATGGTGAGACCGGAAACATCCAGGTAATGCGACCGCTCAGGAATGCACTGCTCATCCCGCAGAAGTCAACGTTCGAAGTACTGGAGAAAAAATATGTGTTCATCGTAGATAAAGAAGGCGTTGTGAAATCGAGAGAGATCAAGATCGGCGCGGAATTGCCGCACATATTTGTTGTCGATAGCGGCCTGGAAGAAGGCGACAAGATCCTGCTGGAAGGTCTGCGCCAGGTTCGCGAAAATCAAAAGATAGCGTATCACGTCGTCAAGGCGGATTCCGTGATCTCTCACCTTGAGTTGTACGCTGAGTAATCGAACCACCATAAAGTAGAATCCCATGTTTGCTAAATTCATAAAGAGGCCGGTATTCGCCTTTGTCATATCGATTATGATAGTTTTTGTAGGGATGCTGGCCATCAAAAAATTGCCGATCTCCCAGTTTCCGGATATTGCTCCTACAACTGTCAATATATTTATCGCATACCCCGGATCAAGCGCCGATGTGTTGGTGAAGTCTACCCTCATCATCCTCGAGCAAGCGATCAACGGTGTACAGGACATGCGTTATATCTCAACCGACGCAACCAGTGCCGGTGAAGCAACACTACGTATCATCTTTGAGCCGGGGACCGATCCAAACGATGCCGTTATTCGAGTCAAGACGAGGGTGGACCAGGTAATGCCGCTACTCCCCGAACTCGTTCAACGAGAAGGTGTAATCATCACGCCTATCCAGCCAAGTATGTTGATGTACGTTAACCTCTACTCGACTGACAAGAGCATGGATGAAAAATTCCTTTTCAACTACGCCACGGTGGAAATGATCCAGGAGATCCAAAGAACCAAGGGTGTAGCGAGAGCGCAGATATTGGGTAGCCGCCGATACGCGATGCGCATTTGGCTGAACCCTGAGCGCATGCGTGCTTATAGCATCGCCGTGGAAGACGTTATGACGGCGATCAGCGAGCAAAGTATCCTTGGGCGTCCGGGGCGTATCGGCCAGAGCTCTGGTATCGCCGCGCAGTCGCTTGAATATGTGCTAACATATAAAGGAAGGTTTAACAAAGCGGAAGAATACGAGGGCATCATTATCCGGGCCAACACGAACGGAGAAAGCATTCATTTAAGAGACATCGCGACTGTTGAATTAGGTAGCGAATTTTTCGATATCTATTCCAACCTCGACGGGCATCCATCGGCCGCCATTGTCTTGAAGCAAAACTACGGTAGTAACGCCAGCGATGTAATCGAAGAGGTGAAAAAAAAACTCGAGGTAATGAAAGAATCCTTCCCGCCCGGAATGGACTACAAGATCAGTTACGACGTTTCGCAATTCCTCGACGCTTCGATTGAACAGGTGCTTCACACGTTGCGCGATGCATTCATACTCGTTGCGCTTGTTGTGTTCATCTTCCTCGGCGACATTCGCTCGACACTTATTCCAATTCTCGCCGTGCCAGTTTCACTGATCGGTGCATTTTTCGTTATCCAGTTTTTTGGATTATCGATCAACCTCGTAACCCTGTTCGCTCTTGTGTTGGCGATCGGTATTGTGGTGGACGATGCGATCGTGGTGGTGGAAGCGGTACACGCGAAATTTGAATCGGACCCGCACATCACTCCTTTCAGTGCGGTGAAGAAGGTGTTGGGAGAGATCAGCGGTGCGATCATCGCGATCACTATGGTCATGGTGTCGGTGTTCATACCGATCTCTTTCATGACTGGTCCTGTGGGAATATTCTATCGTCAGTTCTCTATCACCATGGCGAGCTCAATTGTGATCTCTGCCCTGGTAGCGCTGACGCTTACACCGGTACTGTGCGCGATCATCCTTAAAAACCAGCACGGCAAACCCAAGCGGAGAAATATCCTCAGCCGGTCGCTCGACGGCTTTAACAGGGGCTTCGATAAGATTACAGGACGATATGTAGGACTGCTGAAACTGATCGTCAACCGAAGAGTAGTGACGTACGGTGTTTTGGCCGTGTTTTGTGTGGGGATCTGGTACGAAAGTAGCGTAGTGCCTTCAGGCTTTATTCCTAACGAAGACCAGGGTACGATCTACGCCATCATTCAGACACCTCCCGGATCGACACTTGAAAAAACTAACGAAGTTTCTCAACGTCTTCAGAAGATCTGCGAAGAGATCGAAGGTGTTGAATCTGTGTCGTCGCTGGCGGGTTATGAGATCATGACAGAAGGACGCGGATCGAACGCGGGAACTTGTTTGATCAACCTTAAGAACTGGTCGGAACGCCACCAGACGGTGAAGGAGATCATGGAAGAGCTCGAAGAGAAATCGAAAGGCATGGGGGCTATCGTTGAATTCTTCGAACCACCGGCAATCCCCGGCTTCGGTACAGCAGGTGGTTTCTCCATGCGCTTGCTCGACAAGACCAGGGATACCGATTACCAGGAGTTCGACATGATTCAAAAAGACTTCCTGGATAAACTCGGGAAACGCAAGGAGGTCACGGGCTTGTTCACCTTTTTCGCTGCGAACTATCCGCAGTACGAATTGGAGATCGACCCCAACCTGGCGATGCAAAAAGGAGTGTCTATCGGAAAGGCAATGGACAACCTCAACATATTGATTGGTAGTACCTATGAACAGGGCTTTATCAAGTTCAATATGTTCTTTAAGGTGTATGTTCAGTCCGATCCGAAATTCAGAAGGCTTCCGTCAGACATGTTGAATCTATTCATTAAAAACGACCATGGTGAAATGGTGCCTTACTCGGCATTCATGAAATTAAAAAAAGGCCAGGGCCCGAACGAGATCACTCGTTTCAATTTGTACAACTCGGCTGCTATCCAGGGTCTGCCCGCTAAAGGATACACGACGGCGGATGCGATCAAAGCTATACGCGAAGTTGCGACGAGTTTGCCGAGGGGATATGACATCGCCTTCGAAGGCTTGTCGTACGACGAGTCCATCCGTGGAAATGAGGCTCTTTATGTGTTCATCATCGTGTTGGCCTTCGTATATCTCGTGCTGGCGGCACAGTATGAGAGCTTCATCATACCACTGGCCGTGGTGTTCTCACTTCCTGTCGGTGTGTTCGGATCGTTCCTCTTGCTCAAGGTGATGGGACTCGAAAACAACATCTATGCGCAGATCGGATTGATCATGCTTATTGGTCTGTTGGGTAAGAACGCCGTGTTGATCGTGGAGTTTGCAGTCCAGAAGCGACAGCAGGGAGCGTCTATCCTGGATGCGGCTATTGAAGGAGCCAAGGTGCGTTTCCGCCCGATCCTTATGACCTCGTTTGCGTTCGTTGCCGGTTTGATACCGCTGATGATTGCGTCAGGTGCGGGTGCGATCGGTAATCGTACCATCGGAACATCAGCCCTTGGCGGGATGTTGTTCGGGACAATTTTCGGTGTGATCGTTATCCCCGGCTTATACTTTATATTCGCCAGCCTGGCAGATGGTCGTCAACTGATCAAGGATGAAGATGAAGAACCGCTGACAGAGGAGCTCGCTCATAGGAACGGAGTTCAACATGAAGTACCCCAAACTGTTGAAATCAATGCGTAGCAATGAAAAACGGGATTGCCGGACCAGGTCGGGCAATGACGTGCGGAACATCGTGGTGGCTGCATTTATCGCCCTCACCTTCGCATCGTGTGTTCCCAGCGTAGTGGATAAGACCGCGAATAAGTCAACACCGGATAGCTATGTAACTAACTCACAGGACACAACTAACACTGCCCGTGTGCGTTGGAGCGATTTCTTTACGGATCCGCATCTCAATGCACTTATCAATACAGCCCTTGGTAATAACCAGGAGTTGAACATCGTGGCGCAGGAGATACAGGTGTCGCGTAACGAGATTCGTGCAAGAAAAGGAGAGTATCTTCCATTTGTTCGCCTCGAAGGAGCTGCGGCGGTGGAGAAACCCGCACGTTACACCCGTTGGGGTGCTGTTGAAACGAATACCGACATAGAACCCGGTAAAAAGATGCCCGACCCGTACACTGATTTCATGGTGGGCGCGTTCGCCACGTGGGAGGTTGACGTCTGGAACAAACTGCATAATGCGAAGGACGCGGCTGTGTCGCGATACCTGGCGTCGATCGAAGGAAGGAATTTCCTGAAAACGCAGCTTATCGCCGAGATCGCCAACTCATATTATGAACTGCTGGCGCTCGACAACCAGCTCGACATACTGAAACAGAACATCGATATTCAGAGCAATGCGCTAACGATCGTGAAGTTGCAGAAGGAGGCAACGAGGGTGACGGAACTTGCCGTGCGTAGGTTCGAAGCACAGGTGGCTCATACGAAAGCTCTTCAGTATGGAATTCAGCAGAGGATCGTTGAAACGGAAAACCATATCAACTTCCTGGTTGGACGATTCCCGCAAACGATCGCCAGGGACTCTCAAGGTTTCAAAGACCTGGTTCCTGAAAAGATGTATGCCGGTATTCCATCACAGGTGCTGGAGAACCGACCCGATGTACGTCAGGCTGAACTAGGTTTGATGGCTGCACGGTTGGATGTGAAAGTTGCGAAGAAGAACTTCTATCCTTCGCTTGGTATTGCGGCGGGTGTAGGACTGAATGCCTTCAATGCTATGTACCTTATCCAGAGGCCCGGCGCAATGCTTTACAGTCTCGCCGGCGACCTGACGGCTCCGCTCATCAACCGGAATGCGATCAAGGCGATGTATTACAGTGCGAGTGCAAAACAAGTGCAGGCTGCGTACAATTACGAACGTACACTGTTGAATGCCTACGTCGAGGTGGCCAACCAGTTGTCGATGATCAGCAATCTCGAAAAAAGCTTCGATCTCAAGACACAGGAAGTTGAGGCGCTTACGGCTTCGATCACCATATCGAACAACCTCTTCCGGTCGGCCCGCGCCGACTACATGGAGGTGCTGCTCACACAGCGCGATGCCCTGGAGTCGAGGATGGAGCTTATAGAGACCAGGAAGCAGCAGATGAATGCCATGGTGAATGTGTACCAGGCATTAGGGGGTGGGTGGAATTAAAACCCGGAAGGGCTCTCACAGATCGCACGGATCACACGGATAAAAAGCAAAAAATGATCCCTGCGATCTGTGCGATCCGTGAGCGATTTCTTATTTCCGTTCCGGATTTCTTATTTTGGTCTGAATGGACGGAAAAGGCATTACCCGGAAGCGTCAGAATCGCAACGGCCAACCCCTTGTATGGGACTACTTCGATCCCAAAGGCAAACGCATCACCAGCGCCAAAATAAGAGACAGGTGCAATAAGCTGGTACTGCCTCCCGCATGGGAGGACGTCTGGATCTCACCGGACCCGGACGCGCATCTACAGGCCACCGGGAAGGACGTCAAGGGTCGTCTTCAATACCGTTACCACGCAGACTGGACAAAAGCCAGGGCCGAAGAGAAGTTCGACGGCATGACTCACTTCGCCCGCGAGCTACCTTCGATCCGCAAGAAAGTGGAAGCCGACCTGAGGCTGGAGGGAATGCCGAAGGACAAAGTGGTGGCGCTCATCGTCAAGTTGATCGACCTCTACCACTTTCGCGTGGGGAACGATGAATACGCCAAGCAGAACAAATCTTACGGACTAACGACGCTCAAGAAAGGTCACATGACCATCGACCGTTCCAGGAACGCGGAAGGAAAGCTCGACGCTATCTTCGAGTTTGTCGGAAAGTCGGGAAAGCTCTGGAAGAGAAGGATATGGGAGGATGAGCTTGCGATGCTGATCGCCGACTCGGGGAAGATGGGAAACGGGAAGAAGAGCGAAGACCTCTTCGGCTACGAAGATGGCAACGGCAATTATTTCGACATCAAGTCCTACCATATCAACGAGTACCTCGATACGATCACCTCGGAGGATAAGCGCGTTACAGCGAAGGACTTTCGGACATGGGCTGCCACCTGGAAGACAGCTTTTCGTCTTTCGAAGCAGCATGATCCCAATACTGCTACCGCCCGCAAGAAGGTCACGCGTGAAGTGATCAGGACGGTGGCTTCGGATCTGGGAAACACACCCGCCGTGTGCGTTTCCTCTTACATTCATCCGGTCATTTTATCGGACTGGCAGGAGGGAAGCTTCCGCGAAAAATGGAACAAAGCCGGTAGTGGACGGAAATTGTACGGCCTCTCGAAGGAGGAAACTGCGACACTGCTGTATTTGGGGTGAGCATGTCATTTAGTAGATTTATGTTGTCATTAAAAAATAAAAAAATGAGAGTGATCGGTGTGATTCTTGGTTTAGTCGTTTACGCAACGGCTTCGGGACAGTCGGTTGAAGAGCTGGACAAGAAGGGAGGCTTTAAGGAATTCAAGATAGGCGATAGTGTTTCGTTGTACAAAGACAAAGTGAAGCCGACGAAGACGCTCGAGAATGTTGATTCGAAGCTGTACCTGGCGAAAGACAAGGTCAGTGTAAAAACCTACACCGGCGAAGTCGAGCTGAAAGTATACAAAGGCAAAGTGCAGGAGGTGATCGTTTCGTTTAAGAATTCTTCGAAGAGTGACTTCGAAGATCTTCTGAAGTCATTAGAAACATTGTACGGTGAATATTCGAAAGGCAAAGAGAAATCGCCGGCGCTGAGTCGTTTTGAGAAGGTGTATGTATGGACCGGTCAGAAGATCAAGCTAAGGATCGGTTATGATGAGAATTATAAGCTGACGGAGATGGTTTATTCGGAGCATGACTCGGTCGATAAGCTGAAGGAGGAGTTTTAACTGACTGGTTTGGCCGAAATAACCAGGGTGACTATACATGCAAAACGTTATAAAAGCGAGCTGGTGGTCAACCAAGCTGTTGAATGTGTTCGCGGGGTTAGCCATTTTCATCTCGTGCATGCGGCTGCTCGGACTGGCGATGTTTCTGCCGGGCAACGCCGTAAAGAGCTGAGTATCCGGAAAGCGCTTGGTGCCCTCGCCTGGTGGATTTTCGCCGGGGCGGGAGTGCTGGCCCTCCTGATCTCGATGCTAACGATAAGCTTTCAGGCGATCACGTCGGCGTATGAAAAGCCCCGTCAAGAACCTTCGTTCTGAAATAACTTTAATTCCGGCAATGTGTGTAATTCTGTAGAAACGTTTTCACACGTATTACCCTATTTGGTGAATTAGCCGGGCAATGCAATGTGTCCACGTTGAGTTCGCATGGAGGTATAATTATTGCGACAAGCCTCAACAAAATGATTGTATTAATAATATATACAGCGCGGAATCATGAAGTGGCAGAGCATAATGGCCCTGGTGGTAGCAACTTACCCACGCAGGAGCTTCTTTTTTCAAACAATCAGTTTAAGGCTTCAAGCATTTAGAGCCAAGAACCCGGATGCATCCCTGTTCGAGCTTATACAGGGCATCCTAAGTTCAGCTATCCGGATTTTAACTGCAAAATTCTACCTGCGAAGCTGCGAGCTCGGCAGATATGTATCGGTTAATGGCCGTCCCACGATTGGAAACAAGGGAAGGATGATTTTCGGGGATCAGGTCCGTATCTGGTCGAGTATTATTCAAGCCAAATTGTACACAGGCAAGCGCGGAAAGCTGATCGTAGGCACCAATTCCCGGCTCAATGGCGTTCATATCGATGCCAGCGAGTCTGTAGTTATCGGCAACAATGTCCGTATTGCTCCGTACACCGTCATCCTCGATAGTGACTTCCACGACATTAAAGATCACTTTTCTGACGGCAAGTCGGCTCCAATTGTCATCGAAGACAATGTTTGGATAGCGACCCGCTCCACTATTCTTAAAGGAGTGACGATCGGCAGAAACTCCGTCGTAGCCGCCGGTTCTGTAGTTACCCGCGACGTTCCACCCAACACAGTAGTGGGCGGCGTTCCCGCGAAAGTCATCAAGCACATTTAGGAGCTCCGTTATTGCGCAACCTTTAAATTAGGTGAAGTCGTAACGATTTTGGCAAAGTCCTCGCGATAGCGTGCCGGCGAGAACCCCGTGGTACGCTTGAAGAGCTTTCCAAAAGAGGCCAGGTCGGAGTATCCTGTTTCCGACGTGATCAGGGAGATCGGATCTGCCGTGTGCGCCAGCTTTTCACAGGCTGCTTTCATCCGAACCTGCGTGAGAAACTGGTGCGGTGTAAGCCGGAAGAACTTTTTGAACTGGCGAAGAAAGTGGAATTTATTCAGGCATGCGACCTCGCTGATATCCGTAAGCGTAAGCTCCTGATCGTAGCATGACCAGATATAATCGCGTGCATGTAACAGCCGTTGATACAACTCGGTCGCTACCGGTGGCCGAAAGGCTTCATCGTTTTGCCGGAAATGATCTGCCTGCAGCTCATTCATCTTTTCAAACAATCCGAAGAACATCTCTTCGAGTCGCAGATGATTGTGGGCGAGGTCCTTTGCAAGCGAACGCATCTGCATCATGTGCCGGGTGATATCGCCACCGTGACGATAAAGACATTCCAGGAAGTGCAGGTGATTGTTACCGTTATTGGATGGATCGTCGATCATGGATGCCTGTGAGCCAAGGAGCGCTGCGGTAGCCTCGCGTTCGAAAGCGGGCGTCATATTGAGCGTGAATGACTCAACATGATGCTGGTCTTCGATCCAGCTCGAGTAGAGCGTTCCTTCATTAAATACCAGGAAAGACGAATGGTCGACACGGTAATGTGTCCGGGACGTGCGATAATGCTCCGAGCCGTTAAAAGCACATTTAACCGACAAGCCGCCCCAATGGTCGGGGTAGAAGACGTTGCTTGCGCCGGCATCGATGATCACATTGGCCTCGTGAAAGCGCTGGTTATAAGACTCGATCTGGAATTGAGGCGCTTTGAAATCCGGAAACTCGAACATGTACCCGATATTCCCCGCACGGTAGCAATGATTTGCCATAGTCTGACTTACAAGCAAGCTCCGTAATACAGTGCGAAATTACATACCCCTTTTTGAGCTAAATTGACTTAATTTCAGGCCAACCCAACCCGAATTTGTCAACACCTGAAAACAGATCAGCGCCCGATCCTACAGCATGGCTGAAGTCATACGGCGACTATCTCTTTTCATACTGTATGGTACGGGTCAATCACCGCGAGACGGCGGAGGACCTTGTCCAGGAGACATTTGTTTCAGCGATAAGATCGATAGAAGGTTTCAGGGCAGAGAGCTCGGAGATCACCTGGCTCACGGCCATTCTCAAGAACAAGATCACAGACTACTATCGCAAGAAAGACATTCTGAAAGGTTCCGTTGAATACCTGGAGACGACGGACCTGGATTTCTCGAAGAATTTCTTCGACACCGGCAACGGTCATTGGCTGCCCGAAGCGGCCCCGCAGCTCTGGAGCGAACCGGCCGACGCCTCGATGGACAAAGCAGAGTTCAACAAAGTCCTCGAAATGTGTGTTCAAAAAATGCCCGCCCGGCTGGCGCCCGTATTTATTGCCAGGTTTTTCAACGAAGAAGATTCTGAAAAAATTTGTAAGGACCACGGCATCTCTTCGTCTAACTACTGGGTGATCATACACCGCGCGAAGGTCCTTGTTCGCAGTTGTATCGAAAAAAACTGGTTCTTGACAAAACGTTAAAATAATGTACCTGTTCCGGAAAACGGTTTTTGATTGTAAACAAGCAACCCTGTTGTCCATAAGGAAGGATGAAGGCAGGATCACGTTATTTGAAAGGGTGAAGCTGTCCTATCATCTTATGTATTGCGATCCGTGCCGGCGGTTTATAAAACAATGGGATCTGTTGAACGCGAAGGCTAAGAATGACACTCCGTTTGCGAAAGAACCCCGATTTTCACTTTCTCCTGCCTCCAGGGAAAAAATTCAGAGCGAAATCGCCCGGCACTTGTAAGGTTCCGGAGATCGCTCCGTCTAACGGGTGAAATCAGCTAATAAAAATTCTATGAGACGTGGTATTTTGGTTTTTGTCCTGGTCTTGACGTTCGGAGCCTCGTATGCGCAAGTCACTTCGTATTTCAACACAGACGGAGTGGCAATCAGGGGATATGATCCGGTTGCCTATTTTAGTGAAAGCGCCCCGGTGCAAGGTTCAAAGGAATTCAGCTACACATGGAAGGGGACGGAATGGCGCTTTAAAAACAACGCCAACCTGGAGGTTTTCAAATCCAATCCCGAAAAGTATGCACCTCAATTTGGCGGCTGGTGTGCCTACGGGGTCAGCGAAAATCACAAGTCGCCGACACAACCCGCGGCATTTACCATTGTAGACGACAAATTATACCTGAACTACAACGCCAAAGTGAAAGAGCTTTGGTCGAAAGATATCAAAGGACACGTAGGCAAGGCCGAAAGCAATTGGATCGGGCTTAAAAACAAAGAAGAATGAAAGCGACTATCGTTTTACTGTTCATGATCGTATCGATGGCATCGTTCGGTCAGTCGAAGACCAATCAGCTTAACCTTGAAGAAGGTCTCGCGATACAAGGCTACGACCCCGTTGCTTACTTCTCGGCCCACAAGCCTGTCAAGGGAAAAAAGGAAATTTCTTATAAAGTGGACGGAGTAACCTATTACTTCTCATCCGCCGCTAATAAAGAAGAGTTTACAAAGAACCATGTCAGCTACGAGCCCCAGTACGGCGGATGGTGTGCTTATGCGATGGGAGAATCCGGCGAGAAAGTGGAGATTGATCCTGAAACTTTCAAAGTGCTGGACGGCAAGCTGTATTTGTATTACAACAGCCTTTTCAACAACACGCTTCCTAAATGGAACAAGGATGAAACGGCTCTGAAATCAAAGGCCGACAAAAACTGGAAGGCAATCAACAAATAACAATCACCCCGTGAAAAAAATCATATCGATCATATTACGCCTGGTCGCGGCATTCATTATGGTCCAGACGTTGTATTTCAAGTTTACGGGTCAGCCCGAATCAATCTACATTTTTACAGAAATCGGCATGGAGCCGTGGGGCAGGATAGGCACCGGCGTGGCCGAGTTGATCGCCTCCGTCTTGTTGCTTGTTCCGGCGACGATCCTTATCGGCGCAATTATGGCGATCGGCATCATGCTCGGCGCCGTTGTCACACACCTTTTTATTCTCGGTATCGAGGTCCAGGGCGACGGCGGACAGCTGTTCGCTTACGCGTTGATCGTGCTGCTGGCCAGCATAACCCTCGTTATCCTTCACTTCGACCAGGTTGCTTCTTACCGGAGAATGCTGACACGATAAGGGGCACTTTTGGGTTATTTATACATTTGGAGTATATTTAATCCACCATGAAGAAATTTCAGCTCGGTGAGTTCGAAGAGATCGTCATACTTGCCATCGCAATTCACAACGGCACTGCTTACAGCGTCTCGATCAAAGATGAGATCGAAACGCGCCTTTCGCGCACGGTAAGTCTGGGTGCGCTCCACACTGCTTTGAAGAGGATGGAGGAGAAGGGTTACCTGAAATCATATTCCGGCGACTCCAGCGACGAACGTGCCGGCAGGCCCAAGCGCTATTTCGAAATCACCGCGATGGGACGCAAAGCAATGCAGCACGCAAAAGCAACCCGCGACGACATGTGGAAAGCAATCCCGAAAACGGCGGTCAATCTGTCGGGCATCGGACAATGAACGATAGCAATCAACTTCCGCCGCAGTTTCTGCTGAATTTTTTTCGCTGGTACTGCAATCCGGAGATGCATGACTACATAGAAGGAGATCTACTGGAAGTCTACCGGCGGCGGGTAAAGAAGAGTGGGAGAAGAGTGGCGGGTGTGCGATTCGCAGTCGACGTGTTGTTGCTTATGAGGCCGGGTATTATCAGGTCATCGGGAAATCAAAATATAAACAGGTACGGTATGGTAAAAAGCTATTTCAAAACAGGATGGCGAACGCTCTGGCGAAGCAAACTGTATTCGTCGATCAATATCATCGGACTGACATTCGGCATTGTATGCTTCCTGCTCATCGGTCTTTACGTCTTCGATGAGCTCACGTACGACCGGCAGCATGAAAATGCGGAGCAGATCTACCGGGTAGTGGAACACCGGAATGTAAAAGGAGACGAGGTCACCGTTGGGGCAGCGGGTTTCAAGGTTGCCGAAGAGTCACCTCGTTCATTCCCGGAAGTTGAAAGTGCTACCCGTCTTATGAGAGCCGGACGGGCAAACCTTGTAGATCCCGAGAACCCGGTACCCTTCCAGGAAACAGTGACCATCGCGGACGAACATTTTCTGGAGATATTCAATTTCCCTTTGCTTGAAGGCGATCGCCGGACGGCATTGAAAGAACCGAACTCCATCGTCATCGATGAAGATCTGGCGATGAGGATCTTCAGTAGCACCAATGTGATGGGCAGGAACGTTCAGTTCAGTCACATGCCGGAGCCGTTGAAGATCACCGGCATCCTGAAGAAACATCCGCGCAATTCAAGCTTCACTTTTAATTGCGTGATGTCGGAAGCCACGTATTACAAACTCGATTTCTTCAAGCAAACCATGGCATTAGACTGGGTGTCCGAGAGCTTTACCGTTTTCGCATTGCTTCGGCCCGGCTCGAATCCCGATTCAGTCGCCAGTAAGATGACAAAGCTCGTGGTTTCCAACGTCGACCTTGAAGAAGGCACAACGGTTCGCTATTCTCTTCAGCCACTGACAGACATGCATCTTTATTCCGCCGACATTGTTGACGGCGCCAGGAACGGTAACGTAGACGCCATTGCGCAAGGCAACCCGATGTACATCACGATTTTCACTTTTACGGCTTTCTTCGTGTTGCTGATCGCCGGCATCAACTACACCAACCTTACGACAGCACGGGCTTCGAATCGCGTGAAGGAGATTGGGGTCCGCAAGTCGATCGGCGCCATGCGCGGTAGCCTTATCGGGCAATTCCTCGTGGAGTCTGTCATCACGACACTCATCTCATTTCTACTGGCTGTTCTTGTTGTGGCCCTGGTGCTTCCGATGTTCAATTCCTTTACCGGAAAAGGACTCTCGCTGGATTTCATCAGCGGATATAAATACTGGCTTCTTGCAGTCACAATTATAATCCTTATCGGGATGTTGTCCGGCAGCTATGCCGCGCTGCTGCTCTCGGGCTTGAAACCTGTTTCCCTGTTAAAGGGCCTGAAGATCAAAAGCAAGGGCGATCTCACCGTGAGGAAAGGGCTCGTCATTCTTCAGTTCACGATTTCTTCGGTGATGATAATCGGTACAATTTTATTGTTGCTCCAGGTAAGATTTCTCAATAACACCCAGCTGGGTTTCGCCAAAGACCTGATGGTGGTGATCGACGTCAACGTTGGCGCAGCACGAACCCAATTTCAAACGATAAAGAATGAAATGGAAAAAGTGCCTGCCGTGAAGCATGTTTCGGTGACCTCAAGGGTTCCCGGCGAATGGAAGTCTTTCCGGACAGTAAAGACCATGAATGAAGGAAGTGCCGAAGAGCCTATTGTTAGCTTCCTGTTCGGTGCCGACAAGGACTTTATCTCCACATACGAGGTGTCGCTTCTGAATGGAAGGAACTTCGAAGGCCGGAGCGATTCGACCGCCGTGATCATTAACGAGACCGCAGCCAAAATATTAAAAATTACCGATGCATCCGGGCAGGTTATCGAGATCGGTGCCGTGTCGAACGGAGGTCCCTTCGAAAGCCTCGACGTCCCGTTCAAACCCCGGGTGGTTGGCATCGTGAAAGACTTTCATTTTCAATCGTTGCGCGAAAAGATCGAGCCGCTCATTCTCGCATACAACGAGAATCCCATTCAACCGATCGATTACTATTCGGTAAAGATCGATGCAGCCAACATCTCCGAAACACTCGCGCAACTGAAAACCATCATGGTAAAAATCGATGAACGCGAACCATTCGAATATCATTTCCTCGACGACCAACTGGCCTTGTTCTACGTAGAGGACGAACGGCGCCAGACACTCCTGACCTGGGTGGCCTCGGCAACTATATTGATTGCATGTCTCGGGCTGTTCGGACTCGCCACCTATTCCATCGAACAACGTGTCAAGGAAATCGGCGTGCGAAAAGTGTTGGGCGCCTCCGTTCCCGGCCTGGTGACTCTGCTATCAAAAGACTTTATAACCCTCGTATTGATCGCCAACGTCATCGCATTCCCGATCGCCTGGTGGGGTGCAAACCGCTGGCTGCAGGAATATGCCTACCACATCGACATCAGCATCTGGGTCTTTATCGTAGCGGCACTACTGGCAACAGGAATAGCCCTGATGACGACGAGTTACCAGGCGTTTAAATCGGCGAGGGCGAATCCGGTGGGGAGTTTGAGGTCGGAGTAGGGTAAGTAGCTAGTAGTAATAAGTAGTAAGTAGTAAGTAGTAAGGAGCGGTATCTATGAAATCCGCACGTTGTGCAGGCTCCTTACTACTTACTACTTACTACTTACTACTTACTACTTACTACTTACTACTTACTACTGACTACTTCTTTAAAGTTACCAGCAACCCATCAAGTTTCGCTACGGGACCAGCTGAGCTTTTTCAGTCACCAGATTTTCGTAGTTGGCGACGATAAACCGGTCGATGGCATCCAGGAAGGCGTCCAGCTCCATCTCATCCAGGTCGATCATCACCTGGTTGTTATTTACAGTCAGCAATTGCACCTTATGCAGGACCTTCCCGCCATCGCGGATCAGTGCGATCTGTCGGATATCATTCAACCTGAAAGTTCCCGACTCGTCGTTGTTCCTGTATTCAATGGAAACGGGTCCCAATCGTAGAAAGTCGTTATAATTTTTGATACCCGAGATGAGCTTTGTTATAACGGGAACAATGATACAAACCGTTGCGAAGATCATAAACCGCACGGTACGGACTTCATAAGTCGCGTAAATGAACGTGAAGATCACAGGGATCACACAATATATAAGGAGTTGTGTTTTGAGCTTGGTGCTATGGTTTCTGAATATCGCCCCGTGTTCGTCAGCTTTGACTTTCACAGGGAACAGGAGCTCCTCCCAGAGGACCAATGCGGTGACCGTAGTGGCGATGGCCGCCAGGAACATTCCCCAATATTCACCCGACCCGTCGACAAGCTTGCGCCACGATACGACGAAGAACTGGAAGGATAAGAGGAAGGAAAGGGAAAAAACAAGTATAAGAAGGCCAATACTGAACTCAACAGGATATCTCGGTCGTATGATCTTGCCCATAACATAGCTGGCTTCAAAGTTGGCCGCGATTATAGTTAAAAATCCGGTGGAGGGGACATACATTTACACCAGCTACATATCGTTTTAAGCGCTTTTTAATTTCGATTTATTCTACACTAATGATCGTTCACCTGATCGACGGCACCTACGAGCTCTTTCGCCATTTCTACGGCCAGCGTAGCTTCAATAAGGGCAAAGACAAAAAATTCGGTGCGGTCACTGGCATGCTGCACGGTGTGCTGCAAATGATCGATGAGGGAGCGACTCACATCGGTGTAGCGACGGATCATGTCATCGAATCATTCCGTAATGAGCTTTGGCCGGGTTATAAAACATCGGCCGGCATGGACCGTGTTCTTCTTGCACAGTTTCATCCTTTGGAAAAAGCGCTGGAGTCGATGGGTGTCGTCGTGTGGCCGATGGTCGACCTGGAAGCGGATGATGCGCTCGCTTCGGCAGCAGTTCTCGCAGCCGCCGATCCGGAAGTCCTGAAAGTCTGTATCTGGACACCGGATAAAGATCTCGCCCAGTGTGTACGGGAAGATCGCATCGTTCAAATAGACAGGAGAGCTAAAGTCATCCGCGACGCAAACGGAGTTCGCAAAAAGTTCGGTGTAAGCCCCGAGCTCATTCCCGATCTGCTTGCGCTGGTGGGCGATAGCGCCGACGGTTACCCGGGGATCAAGGGCATCGGTAATATCGGTGCAGCCCGTCTCCTGAACGAGTACGGTCCCATCGAGTCTTTCCCGGAAAACATCCTGGCAAAGCAACGCGATAAAGCTTTATTGTTCAAACGTCTCGCCATACTGCGAACCGATGCACCGTTGTTCACCGATGTCGAAGAGCTTCGATGGCGCGGGCCGACAGATACATTCGCGGATTTCACTTCGAAGATCGGTGAACCGAAATTACTGGAGCGAGCAAAAGCTATGGCGGCTAAAATAGCCTAAACCCTGTTTCCGATCAGACCGGCCATCGTGGTGAAATAAACGTCCTCGAGATCGGGCTCTACCGCGTCGAAGCCCGGGCCTGGCGAACCGTTGCTATACACATGCACCAGCGTGCGGCCCGATAGAAGCTTGGTCGAGATCACAGCATATTGATTCTTGAATTCTGAAAACCCTTCTTTGGAAATTACCCGGCGCCACACTTTGCCCTGGAGATCCGCGACAGCTCGCAATGGCTCTGCCTCCAACAGGATCTCACCTTTATTAATAATCGCCATTCTTGTACATAGCTCGCTGACATCTTCAACAATATGCGTGGAGAGGAGGACGACGCTGTTCTCACCGAGCTCACTCAACAAGTTCAGGAAACGCACCCGCTCCGCAGGGTCGAGACCGGCCGTCGGCTCATCCACGATCATCAGTTTTGGATTGCCCAGCAGGGCGACGGCCACACCGAAGCGCTGTTTCATCCCGCCGGAATAACCGCCGAGCTTGTTCTTGCGAACATCCCACAGGTTCGTCTGTTTTAATAAACCTTCGACGACCTGCTTTCGTGTTTTGCGGTCGCCGAAACCTTTGAGAATGGCGAAGTGCTCGAGCATGTCTTCTGCCTTTGCCTTCGGATAAACTCCAAACTCCTGCGGCAGGTACCCGAGGGTTTTGCGTACCTCGTCTTTTTGCTTCAGCACGTCCACGTCGCCCAGGTGGATGTCACCCTGGTCGGGCTCTTGCAGCGTGGCCAGCATGCGCATCAATGTCGATTTGCCCGCTCCGTTGGGTCCCAGAAGTCCGTACATGCCGTTGGGAATGGTAAGCGATATGTTTTTCAGGGCCTGGACGCCGTTGGGATAGGTTTTGGAGACGTTGGTGATCGTTAAGGCCATGTGAATTCCCGGTTTGCTCATGCAATATTTCTAAAAGTACTTTGTATTTCAAAGTGACTTTTAGAATAAATTCTCTCTTGATACCAGAAGGCCGTCTGTGCTTAGTCTTTTGGAGCTATTACGGTGATCGAAGTGACCTCCCGTGCCCACCGGGTAGGGCGGTTTTCCAGAGGGGCGATTATCCGGAACGGCCCTTCGCCTTTTGGCAGAGGTTTTCCGTCAACCTGGGTGGCGAGCAGGATGGTATTGGAAGTGAACCCGGGATCGATCTCAGCAAGCGAATAGACGACTTTATACCCGTCGGCAGCCTTCACACGAACGTACTTCACCAGGTTTTCTCCTCTCAGGTCTTTCCCCAGCGTCACACCCGCAGAGTCGAGGACGACGGAGAGGAGGGTGCCTTTATATACATGTTCCTTCCCGTCGCGGTCTTTGGTCTTGACTTCCGTGGGCGGGAATTTCTTGAGATCAGCAACCGACAATTTTAAAGACTTCGTCACCTCACCGTCGATGGTGACGGAGGGATCCCGTTGCGCGAAGGCATTGGATGAGAAAACGAGGAAGAGCGCGATCGCGAAGACGGATGGTTTCATGATAAAATGAAGTCGATATGTACGGACGGAAATATCGAGAATTTTAGACTGATCTTCTGATAGATGGTATCTATGATGGAATAGAAACAATTGATTTGATCTATGGGTGGGATTAGTGCAACTTGCCGATTGGAAATAACCAATAACCAATATCCAATAACCAATATCCAACACATGGAAGATACCACACCCACCGGACAGAAGTCGTTGAACGTCAATGATAGCGAAGCCAAATGCCCGTTTCACGGCGGCTCATTGAAGCAAACCGCAGGCGGCGGAACACGGAACCGCGACTGGTGGCCCAACCAGCTGAAGCTCAGTGTCCTCCGGCAACACTCTTCTCTTTCCAACCCGATGGGAGAAAGCTTCAACTACGCCGACGAATTTAAATCACTCGACCTCAAGGCCGTCAAGAAAGACATTTTCGAACTGATGACCACCTCACAGGATTGGTGGCCCGCTGACTACGGACACTACGGACCGTTCTTCATCCGTATGGCATGGCACTCCGCCGGCACCTATCGCGTAGGCGATGGCCGCGGCGGCGCCGGTGCCGGACAGCAACGGTTCGCACCACTCAACAGCTGGCCCGATAATGCCAACCTCGACAAGGCACGCCTGCTGCTCTGGCCGATCAAACAAAAGTATGGCAACAAGATCTCCTGGGCCGACCTCATGGTCCTGGCCGGTAACTGCGCGCTCGAATCGATGGGCTTCAAAACTTTCGGTTTCGCCGGCGGTCGCGAAGATGTATGGGAACCACAGGAAGAAATATACTGGGGTTCTGAAAGCAAGTGGCTTGGCGACGAACGATATACCAAAGACCGCGAGCTCGAAGCTCCGCTTGGCGCCGTTCAAATGGGTCTCATCTACGTGAACCCCGAGGGTCCCAACGGAAAGCCGGACCCGCTCGGATCCGCCCGCGACATTCGCGAGACGTTCGGCCGTATGGCTATGAACGACGAAGAAACAGTGGCGCTCATCGCCGGCGGACATTCGTTCGGCAAGACACACGGTGCAGCCGATCCGGGTAAGTTCGTAGCCCCGGAACCTGCAGGGGCCACCATCGAAGAGCAAAGCATGGGTTGGAAAAATACTTTCGGCAACGGACATGGAGTACATACCATCACCAGCGGACTGGAAGGAGCATGGACGATGACACCGACAAAGTGGAGCAATAACTTTTTTCAAAACCTCTTCGGCTTCGAATGGGAATTGAGCAAGAGCCCTGGAGGAGCCAACCAGTGGAAGCCAAAGAACGGGGCAGGAGCGGGCACCGTTCCGGATGCACACGATAAATCAAGGACCCACGCACCCACCATGCTCACGACGGATATTGCCTTGCGTGTCGATCCTATCTACGAGAAAATTTCGAGACGCTTCTTCGAAAATCCCGATCAGTTTGCAGATGCATTCGCCCGCGCATGGTACAAGCTCACGCACCGCGACATGGGACCGCGCGCACGTTATCTCGGCAGCGAAGTACCTGCTGAAGAGCTCATCTGGCAAGACCCCATTCCTGCTGTCAAGCACAAAGTGATCGATGACAAAGACATCGCCGCGTTGAAAGACAAAATACTCGCATCAGGCCTTTCGGTATCCGAACTGGTATCGACAGCCTGGGCATCGGCTTCCACATTCCGCAATTCCGACAAGCGTGGAGGAGCCAACGGCGCACGCATTCGTCTCGCTCCCCAAAAGGATTGGGAAGTGAACAACCCGGCACAACTGTCGAAAGTATTGAAGACTCTCGAGGGTATCCAGAAGGAGTTCAATGGTCAGGCCGGTGACAAGAAAGTATCGATTGCCGACCTGATCGTGCTCGGCGGATGTGCAGGTGTCGGGAAGGCTGCAAAGAATGCAGGTCTCGATGTGAAGGTGCCGTTCAAGCCCGGGCGTGCCGATGCTTCACAAGAGCAAACCGATGTCGAGTCGTTTGAAGTGCTCGAACCGGCAGCAGACGGCTTCCGCAATTACATCCGGTCTCATCACAAGGCTTCCGCGGAGGCTCTGCTCGTGGACAAAGCCCAGCTGTTGAATTTAACCACTCCGGAACTCACCGTTCTTGTGGGCGGTATGCGTGTGCTGAATACCAACTTCGATAAGTCGAAGCATGGTGTGTTCACCAAAAGCCCTGAGACGCTGACGAATGATTTCTTCGTGAACCTGCTTGATTTTGGTATCACCTGGAACGCCACTTCCGATTCTCAGAATTTATTCGAGGCGCGTGATCGTAAGACTGGCTCCGTGAAATGGACCGGCAGCCGTGTTGACCTGATCTTCGGCTCGAACTCCGAGCTAAGGGCCATCGCCGAAGTTTACGGATGTGCGGACACCAAAGAAAAGTTCGTAAAGGATTTCGTCGCAGCCTGGGATAAAGTGATGAACCTGGACAGGTTTGATCTGAAGTAAGAATAAGATAACAAAAAGGCAGTCTTAACACAGAGGGCACATAGGGAATAGGATCGTCATCTGATCGCTACTGCTATGTGCCCTAGTATTGCGCGCTAATTAAATGCGTATTTCCAGGGCACATAGACAGTACCGATCAGGTACAGGACCTATTTACTATGTGCTCTCTGTGTTAGAGCGATAGCTTATTGTCCTTCTGTGATATCTTGATCTTCAAGGGAACCTGTTTACTGGCGTATTTTCCGAAATATGGCTCGAGGTCTTTATTGATCGTCTCCTGCTTGTAATTCGTATCAAGGGTAATTCCATCCAGGTTATCGATGCGGGCGATGATCCCCCAGCCGAAAAAGTCGTTAGCAAGACCGATCATAAGATCATTTTCTCCCTCTTTCAGCGAGATCTCGAAGCTTGAATTGTCAGTCGATATCCGGCCATCGGGCTTCTTCCTCATGCCCTGTGCATACAGGTTCTTATCGACAAATGCCATCCGGTCATTCACGAATACCCAGACCTCGTCGCTGAAACCGAAATCAAGCTTTAGTTTCTGTTCCTTCTTCGTGATCACTCTTGTTCTCAGCCAAACCACGCGGCGCGACTCGCTATTGCCATAAAGCCGGGTCAGGTTGATCAGTCCCCTGCGTTCGGCGGTAATATTTTCCCAGGCGGTGGAGATATCGGGAAGATTTTCATTGGTGAGCTCTTGTCCGCCTGGCAAAGGGACCGGCTGACTTACCTGCCAGTTCCGGATGTACCTGTTGTCATGATAGGTCGGATCGAATCCTTCGGCTGGACTTAATCCACCGGCGTCATTAGCCTTCACAACGACGTTGCTGATAAAGCAATGGCCAGAAAAGGAGATCCCGCCTTGCTTTGTGTTGCCTTCCAGTCGCGGGATCTGAAGGGTGGGGCGGGACATATCGTTCACGTATGCCAGCATCTGGCTGCCTGAGATCACCAGCTTGATATGTGTCCATTGACCTTTATCGAACTTTGCGGCCGTCTGGTACCAGGGGAGCATGTCCCAGAAGTTTACTTTCTTGATGATGGGAGTGTATTGCACGGCATCGAGGATGACGGCGTTGCCGGGCCGGTCTCTCAAGTAGAAGAATTCCGATTCGTCATCGCTTTCACGACGGAAGTAACAGCCGGTGAACCCTTCGATGAATTCAACATCATATTCGATCGTCCCACTCGAGAATACGAGGTTCTTCGCGATGGCCATTCCTCCTCCGGAAGTGATCTCCATAGAAGGCACGCCGTTGTGGTCGGCGAATTTCAGCTCGCCGTTTTTCGAGTCCCAGCCGGCGGCGATGAGCGGGATCCGGCTATCGTTTTTTTGATTGCTTTTTTGAGCGGACAGCTGCAGACTGATACAAAGGACCAGTATAACAAAGACCAAAGATTTTTTCATGTAACGAGGTTTGCGTGTATTCAAACCTCACGAAAATCAGGTGGTTTCGGTCTTGTTCGGGCTGTTCAAAGCCGGACCAAATTTGGGCCAAGTACCGGTCGGGGGACCGGCCAAAGGAACGTGTAAGATATCTACCCGGTTATTTTTGCAATACGGACCGCGTTCATGCCTTTGGGGCCCATGGCTGTCTCGTAAGTCACGCGATCATTTTGAGCGATAGGGAAATCTGCTGCTTTATAATGGAAGAACAGTTCTTCTTGCGTCTGGTCGTCTTTGATAAAGCCGAACCCTTTGTCTTTGTCGAAGAACTTTACAAATCCCTGCTTCACGAAACCGGGAGTAATACCGCCTTTATTTCTTGATGTGATGTCGATATCAGCCTCCTTGATCACCCTTTTCTTGGTAATATCAGGAGGGGATGATGACAGGTTGCCATTTTCATCGACATAAGCGATCATATCCTCAAAAGACGTGGACTCTTTGCCGTTTGCCTTTCTTTCTTCTTTCTTCTGCTCTTTGTCTTTACGTTTTTGCAGCCTTTTTTTCTCGTTTTCTCTCTTGTTAAATGTACCTGAGGATTTCCCCATATTTTATTCTGGTTTTGTTTCTTGACTTACTTCACTTTCCACAGGCGCAACAGGTGCTTTTACCTGGGTTACATGCAACGTAAATTGCTTGTCGAATACGATCTCGTAGGTGTGCGTATTCATCAATTCGGAGGCTTTCGGAGAAAGCTGTAACATATTCAGCAGGTCCTGAGCCATTTCCGAATCCTTTATCTTATTAATGGCCTTGCTTCCCTTCACCTGGAGAGTGAAGCCCCAACCGCTTTTCTTTTTCGAGTCCATGGCAACGACCTCATGCTGCATGAGCTTGTACTGCTGGGGCTGATCGGCGGCGGCCAGCATCATTTTGAGGATCGCCGGACGATATTTGTTCCAAAGCGGCGAAAATTTTCGTATTGACATGTCGGTGTTCATGTTGCTGAACTGTGTTTTTATAGCCTTTGCCTTATTTATACACTAAGAACAAAGTCCTAACAGGAGATGTAGTGGTCGAGGACTGTTGTAGTTGCCGAAATAAGTACACAAAGGTATCTAAAATGACATTCATTGCGAAAAAAGTTAGTACGGTTAACTCAAATAATATTTGAGGTTAGGGGGGCGGATTATTGCTAACTTACCATGAAACAAGGCCAAAAAGGGCACAACTTCTGATTAAAAAAATGTTTATGAGGTGGTTCGCGTGCTTGATTGTGACATGTCTTTGTTGGATATCTACTCGCGCACAGAGTGTCAATTTTACTTCGTCCAATCTCCCGATCATAGTTGTAAAAACCAACGGTGGCACCATCGTTGACGACCCGAAAATCGTCGTCGATATGGGTATCATCGACAACGGTCCGGGTAACCGTAACAACCTTACCGACCCATTTAATGCCTACAACGGAAAGGCCGCTATCGAGATCCGCGGTTCTTCGTCGCAGATGTTTCCCAAAAAACAGTATGGTATCGAGCTAAGAGCTGAAAATGGCCTGGACGACAATGAGCTTGCGTTGTTCGGAATGCCGAAGGAGGGCGACTGGATACTGTTTGCGCCATACAACGATAAAACCCTGATCCGCGACGCCTTATCCTACCGGCTCGGCCGCAGCATGGGAAATTATGCATCGCGCAGCCGGTACTTCGAGCTGGTGCTCAACGATCAGTATATGGGTGTGTACGTTTTCTTTGAAAAGGTGAAGCGAGGCAAGAACCGCGTGAACATCGAAAAACTGGAGGAAGGCGAAATCTCCGGGAATGACCTGACCGGCGGTTATATACTGAAGCTCGATAAAACCACCGGCGGCGATCAAGGTGGATTCACCTCGTCACACACGCCCGAAGATGCCAAGCAAGGGCAGAAGATCTACTTCCAGTACGAGTATCCCAAAGGCGAGGACATCGTCGCGGAACAAAAGACATACATCCAGAATTACGTCAAACAATTCGAGGATGCCCTCGCGAGTGAACAATACAACGATCCCAATACAGGCTGGACAAAGTATGCGGACATGAATTCGTTCGTCGACTACTTTATCATGAACGAGCTCACCAAGAACCCCGACGCCTATCGTCTGAGCACATTTATGTACAAGAAAAGAGATTCAGACGGCGGTAAGCTTTTTATGGGACCCGTCTGGGATTTTAACCTGGGTTTCGGAAATGTAAACTACTGCACACAAGGAACACCCACCGGCCTTGTCATCGACTTCAATTTCATTTGTCCCGACGACTATTGGCAGATACCTTTTTGGTGGAGGAAACTGTGGAGTGATCCTGCGTTCCGCCTGGCGGTGACCAACCGGTGGGAAACGTTGCGCGAAAATAAATTCTCGAACGCCACGGTACTCGGTTACGTCGATTCGGTGGCGACGGTTCTCACGGAATCGCAACAAAGGAATTTTCAGAAGTGGCCGGTACTGGGAGTATATGTATGGCCGAACTATAAATTCGACATAAATACTTATTCCGGTGAAGTCGCCTGGATGAAGACATGGATCGAAGACCGGATGGCTTACCTGGATGGTGTATTCGGTACATCGATCACCGGAGTGAACGAACGGGTAGAGTCGGTTGTGACGGTCAGTGTATCTCCAAACCCCTTCGACCGTGAGGTACTGTTCGACTACGACGTGCCGGTGCCGGGTGTGACGAGGATCGAGATCGGGGATATTCTCGGCAGGATCGTGACAGAGGTGAGTATAAACCATGAAGCTGGCCGGCATTCCACGCAGGCCACTGTATCAACCTCGCCCGGTTTCTATTTTTACAGGATCACACACAACGGTGGCAAACCTGTCACCGGCAAATTGTACAGGAAGTAGTTGTAAGTTCTTGTAAAGTAGCACATCCAATGCGGCAGGATACGTATTTGGTTTCTTTCAAATAAGGATTCGTAGGAAATGAAGTTCGTGATCGAAAAGCCTTTGATTGGATAGTTGGTAGAAGGCTGGCAGGAACTGAAGAAGGTCAGTGAGGATAAACAGATCGCAATTTATGGGTACCGTCTAAGTAATTTTTTTGTCGGCAAACGGTATTTTTTTCGTGACGAGATTCTTTTTTATTTCAAATTTTTTGGCTACACCGAGATGTTTGCAAGTTGCTGTCGGTCAACATCATCTGGTTTTCTCTATCGTGTTTTCTCTATACCTCTTTTGGGGTACATAAAGAAGTGACAGTAGGTCATTCAAGTGACTTACCGGTCGGTCGGCTATTGTAGAAGAGAAAAAGTTTATGTCATATTGACGTAAGGTTTCTGCGAGGGACGGATTTTTTTGAAAGAGAAATTTTCGTTGGACAGAGCCACCCCCTTACTCTTAAAAATTCTGGTTAGTAAAAGATGTGTATGAGGCTATTTATCGATAGAAGTGGTCGGGTCCTGCTGAGTCTGGCAATGACCTTTACTATAAATACTTTGATCACAACTCAAGCAATTGCCCAGTGTCCGAGTGTTACAGTGGTGAACGGATCTAATTGTGGAGGCACTGGTGAGGGCTCTATAAATATTATTTCAACTCCATCCAGTGGCGTCACATACCAGTGGGCTATTGATAATGCGCAAACGATTATTCCAGGCAATGTTACCAACTACACAGACCCATCCTTCAATGTAGATATATTGTTGACCAATGGAAGGAAGACGGCCACTGTCTCTAACCTTGGAAGTGGGTCTTATACACTTTGGGTGAGGGTTACCAACTCAGGATGCTCAAATCCGGATTGGGAGCCTGCGTCAGTATTCTATGCCTCCCTGCCATCTGTCTCAGCCGGATCCGATCAATCTGGATGTTTAAATGGTAGCGCGATTTCGTTGACAGGTGGCTCCCCTTCAGGTGGAGAATGGTCTGGTCCGGGCGTAACCGGTGACCAGGTGAATGGTTACACATTCACACCATCCTCGGCCGGTGCAGGTGCAAAGAACCTGATCTACTCTTATACGGACGCAGGGACTACGTGTGAAGGCGGCGATGTGAGGGTCATCACGGTTTATCCTGAGGTCACCTTGTCAACACAAAACGTATGCGGATCACTTAGAGCATACGTGCTTAGTCATGGGCTTTCCGGGGTGACCGGCTCGTGGTCGGGGAGCCATGTGTCTAATGGCATATTCAAACCATTTGAAGCCTCGATTGGAAATAACACAGTTAGTTACAGTTATACAACCTCGCAGGGGTGTGCCGGAACGGCCTATGGCACCGTCAATGTTTATAGTGACACCCCGGCTTCTGCTCCAACGGTCACTGGTCCATCGTCGGACATATGTGGGTCAGGTGCGGTGACACTCAGTGCAAACAATGCCGGCAATGTGTATGATTCCTTTATATGGTTTGAGGACGGGGAGGCGATCAAGCAAAGTAATGGCCAACTTTACACTTCCAATTCTTACACAACACCGACTTTATCATTATCGCAGGAATATGAAGTTCAAGGCGTAGACGAAGATTGCGGAACGTATCTTGCCGCAATCACGGCTGAGATCATTCCGGTTCCGGCAGCGCCGTCAGTCAACGATGGGCCAAATTGTTCAGATGGCAAAGCTACATTAAGCATTGCAAGTCCCAACGGATCTTACACCTACCAATGGACAGACCAAGGCGGCAATCCGCTTCCGGAACACGCGGAGACAGGCATTTATTTTGATTTTTCATCCAGTCATACTGTTCTTGATATGGAATATATCCCGGGCACTTCGGATTACTCAGTCATGGTTCGCGCATATAACGGCACATGCGCGTCTGATGAAACTGAAGTTGTTGCATGGTTCCGAACCATTCCTGTGGTCTCACTAGGTTCTTCTATCCCTGATGTCAGCTGTACCAGCACGGCCCCCTTTAATTTATCCGGTGGATCTCCTATAAGCGGAACGTGGGAGATAAATAACGTTGCTTCAACATCATTCGACTCATATACACTTGGCGCAGGTAGCCATTCTGTGATGTACATCTACATTGATGAATATGGATGCAGTGGTGCTGATTCAAAAACGGTAACAGTAAACTCCTTAACCACTCCGGATGCACAAACCATCCGCACAGTCCACGGTATCCCGGCGAATATTCAACCGCCCGCCCCGGGCACAAACAAAACATATAGCTGGTATGACGTCAGTTCGGGTGGATCGCCCTTTACAACAGGCGATACATGGACTTCCGGTAATGTTACCTCAACACTTATATACTATATATCGCTAACTGATGAACTTGTTTCATTTTGTGAAAGTCTCGGAAGAGGCACTATAACAGTATATCCCAATTATCTCCCGGTTGTAAATGCCGGTAGTGACCAAAGTTTGATTGTTCCTCAGCGTAGTACGACACTCAATGCCACGTCCTCTGATCCTGATGGTTCCATAAGCACAACAAACTGGAACAAAATTACCGGCCCCAGCCTATCATTGGGTAGCGCCAGTTCCTCCAGCTTAGCTCTAAACAGCCTGCCGAATGGCACTTATGTGTTTAGGTTTACAGCGAGAGACAATTATGATTTTGAAGCATATGATGATGTTCAGGTGACAGTTTCCTTTCCACCAAACAATTATAACAGCGTGACAACGGAAGTCGTACGGATCCCTGGAAAAACAGATCCAGCCCACGTTGAAAGTCTGAACGACATAGAGAAATCAAAGACAATTCAATATATAGATGCACTGGGTAGACCGCTACAGCAGGTGCAATGGCGAGGCAGCCCAAATGAGAATGACCTTGTTCAGCCGATCGTATACGATAATTTTGGAAGGGAGCCAATCAAATATCTTCCTTACACTTCGACTTCGGGAGATGGAACTTTGAAAGAAGATGCTATCGATGCAGTTAGCTATCCAAATAGTAAGCAAGCAAAGTTTTATGACGGAACGGACCCTTTGATCGCATCAGATGCTGTCCCGTATGCAAAGACCAACTTTGAAGCATCGCCCTTAAACCGCATAGTAGAGCAAGGTGCTCCAGGAACAGCATGGCAACCTGGATCGACCCATACGATAAAACAACATTACTTATTTAATGGAGAAAATCAGGTATTACATTTTAAATACAACGACGGGAAGATTTCACTAGCCCCAGGAGAATACTATCTACCGAACTCACTTTTCCGCAATGAAACCCTTGATGAACACCAGAATGTTGTATTAGAATATATCGATATCCAGGGGCGTACCATTTGCAAAAAGGTTAAAGTCGCTGACGAAGTGTTCGCCTCCACCTACTACATCTACGACGACTTCGGTAACCTCGTCGTAGTAGTTCCGCCCGAAGGCGTCCGGGCAATGTCGAATCCATAAGCCAACCATAACATGAAAACCTTATACCTATTAGTTATTGTTGGAGTGATCTTCACTTTCTCTCTCAAGGTGTCCGCTCAAAACATTCAAACCTCGGCCATCGAGTGGCACTGTAATTCTACCTTCGTAGCTCAACCCGGAATTATCACTGAAGAACTTACACGTGTCGTCAACTCGCAAGAGAGCATTACATGGTATGACAACAATGGCACCGTCCGGCAGACGCTAACCATCGTAAATGCCAACGGCTCCTGGAGCAACGTAACACATGACGGTACCATTGCATTTAGCGTCACTTCGGGAGACGACTCCGGCGTCGTGCAATTCACGAAGACCGGTGGAGCGACCATGATCCGTATTCAATTTATCGGAGTACCTGAAAGCCAGACTTACGAGCTCACCGTCAGTTCTCTCAATACCCTATGAGTTTAATGAGCAAGAATTTTATGCTAATGAAAAGGCACCTTAATTTTACCTTACCGTTTTTTGCGGCTGCAGTCTTGTTATCAAACAACGCCGCTGCACAATTCGACTACAATGCTATCCTTCCATCTTCCCCAACAGCGGCTGCTTTGGGGCAGTACGGCAGTGTTCCGATCAGCTACTACACCGGTACTCCCAACATCTCAATTCCTCTTGCCGCTATTAAAGGAAGCGAGCTGGGCCTTGACATCTCTCTGTCTTATATGGCCAAGGGAGTCAGAGTTGATGAGAATGCCTCCTGGGTAGGCACCGGTTGGAGCCTGAATTGTACTGGCGTAATTACCCGTACTGTCCGCGGCGTTGAAGACGGAACAAAACCTCGCGCATCGTTGCCTCTTCCGAGTACAAACACCAGCTTGAAGGCCGCGCTGACGGATATTCAGGCACAGACCGTGGACCCGGAACCCGATTTATTTCATTTCAACTATCCGGGCGGGGCCGGCAGTTTTGTCCTTGATGAGAATGGGGAGGCGGTAATTGACGATGCGAAGGATATTAGAATAAAAAGAGTTGTCATAACCCCCCCTAAGTTTATCATCACCAGCGAGAATGGTACTCAATTTATTTTCGACGAAGTTGAGATAGCTTATTTCAACAGCGGCGCGTCCGGAAATTCGAGCATTTACCTCACGAAGATTATTTCCCCTACCGGAAAGGAAACTATAGATTTTGATTACGTGTACGAGGCCACCAGGTATCTTTCTCTAAGCAGGCCACTGAGAAGAATTAGACCAGACAATCAGTCCGTCGATGTGTATGCCCCTTTTCCTGGTGATCATCTAATAGCGGGGAGGCGGCTTGAGAGCATTGCTACCAATTTTGGAAGCAAGATAACGTTCGTTCCAGATTCACAACCTCGCCAGGACTTGGGGACTAATGACCCTGATGTCGCGCCGAAAGCCCTGAAGGAAGTCGTGATCTCCAATCAATTTGACCAGGTCAAAAAGATATTTGTGTTTGACTATGAAACGATCGAAACGAGTAGTCCTTACACTCAGTATACCGGCAACGATCCTATCGTGGGCCAATACAGTGCTTATGCGAACTATCGACTTTACCTGAAAAGTGTGGCAGAGATGTCGTCTGATCGGTTTTCGACCAACCCGCCCTATGAGTTTACTTACACCGGGAGGACCAGCGACAATAAAGATCGCCTGCCTAATAAGTTATCTCCCGCCCAGGACCACTGGGGTTATTTCAACGGTTCATCCAATAACAACTTATGGCCAGGGTATTCGGGCCCATTTGCACTATATGATCCGACTTTTTCGCTTCCAACCG
The DNA here is from genome assembly GCA_035318625.1 of Cyclobacteriaceae bacterium. Taxonomy (GTDB): domain Bacteria; phylum Bacteroidota; class Bacteroidia; order Cytophagales; family Cyclobacteriaceae; genus ELB16-189. The sequence continues at coordinate 3,748 of DATHEL010000002.1, read as the reverse complement.
TCGTTTGCGATATAGAACCAATCATTCAAAGGTCACGGCCATCCTTTACAATCGCTGGCGCAAATCGTGCACCTAGCTTTCCAGAATCCGGATATGGCACTATCCACAGTATAGAGTACCCTACGGGAGGAAAAACTGTTTATGATTTCGGAGCGCAAAAGTATCTCTACGAGACCACGAGAGGGCTTGTTACTCAGAAACAGAACTTTCAAATTCAGGTTAACGTCGGTGCAGAGAGCACAGTTTATACAGATAGTAAGCCGGATACCGTTAACTATGTCGTTGCAACCTTCAGTTTTGAATTTGCCGTTACTTGCCGGAACAGTTTTCCCCCTTATGAGCCTAAAGCCTGCGGCACGTCGGATTCGGAGATAGATCCAGTCAAGTTTGGGGGGAATAGTGTTGGCCTGTATGACGCCGAAGGTGCGGAAATAATTGCGGTGAAATGGGATAATCCGGGATTCAAGATATATAAGAACGGGTTTCTTGATCATTCATACGGCATTGTAGACCCGGATATGGGCGGGTATGTAACCTTATCTATCCCATCGTTGGAATTTTACCCCGGCATCTACACCCTAAAAGCAATAAAGGATCCGGACGCAGATAGAGATGTTCTTGGATGGTTTGGTTTTGAAAAGACAGTCACTATTCCTGAATTGACGGAAACCTATGCGAAAACTGCTGGAGGCCTTCGTATAAACAGCGTCGAGAGTTTCGACGAGCATGGCTCCAGCGTGGCTAAGAAGACCTACGACTATGGTTTCGGTGTACTAATGGACGGACTAAAGTACTCCAGATACGTGTACGAAGGCGGCGGATTGTTGCAGCGTTGCCCGGGACTACTTCAGCCGTACGCTGATCCGGTTCCCTATCTTGAAGTGAGTAGCGGATCTCACACCGAATTGGGCTACACACAAGGCTCTTCGATGGCATACCAGTCGGTAACGGAAAAACAAGCCGGCAATGGCAGTGCGACTTATGAATACACCACCTCAATGGAATTCCCTGATTACGGTGTAGAAAGCGATAAAATCACATACTTTTTTTGGGATTACGGAGGGGACGGAACAATCAAAGTTGACTATCCAACGGACGGACCTCAGTGGCCTTTTATTCCTTCTAATAACTTCGACCGGAAGCGAGGGTTTCTCAGAAAGATCACCTACAGGAACGAAGCAGGTCAGCCCTTGAAGGTCGTAGAACATTTTCCCGTGATGAATGATATCGACGAGGTCTATGGAGTCCGTACACAGGTATTGCGCCCTGATGTCGATTGGCTGTTTTCAACTTTCAAGTATTCGTCTGGTTTCGTGAACGTAGACTCAACGGCTGAGACAGCTATTGTTCCTTCTCCCCACCAGGAGTTGACCAAGGAAACAAAATATTTTTATGAAGGCGTTAATCACCATTTCTTAACTAAGACTGTTACCCGTGATAGCGATAGTTCAGAGCTGGTGACCGAATTTCGCTATCCCGATGATTATGTCTCGATTGTTCATCCGGATCACGTAATCACCCAAATGAAGAAAGGAAATTCTCATATGGTCGGATCGCCTATTGAGACAAGAACTTTTCGCAATGGCGTGCGAACTGGAGGAACTTTGAACATGGCCGGGAAATTTAGCAAGACCTCGGGGGGATATTTTATTGCACCAAAGCGCCTCTATAGGATGAAGGATATTGCGTCTTCCACCGGGACAGCGTGGTCCGCAGATCCAACAGTCCCGGATACCACCAAGTTCGACTTGGAAGCTGAATTTACATTCGACGGAGCTGCAAACATTGCGAAAGTACGCCCGAGGGACCAGATAAAAAGAATCTACCTCTGGGAGGCTGGAAATCCGAATCCCGTTGGTGATGTCGTTAATGCTGAACAAGGCACCTCATTCTGCACAAGTTTTGAAACAACCGGAACGGAACAAACTTTGGAATTGCCGGCAAAGACGGGTTTCAGATACTTGAATTCGGGATCATATAACTTTTCCACCGCCGCTAGCTTCAGCCCATCAAATCCCTCAGCATTGAAAATGTCCTACTGGTTTTGGAACGGCATCAAGTGGGTGTTCAGCGGAGAATTGTCGTTTTCGAATTCAATAAGCAGCTCAGGTTCAAGGCTTGACGACATCCGCGTGTTTCCGGCAGGCGCAAGGATGACGACTTACACATATGATACGGCATATGGAATAAATTCAACCACAGATTCGAACAACAGGTCAACCTATTTTATCTACGACAATTTTGGACGCCTGTCTTTTGTTAAGGATAACGACGGAAATATTGTTAAGAAGCAGTCATACCATTATGCGGTAGGACAGTAAATGAATGTGGAAAAATGGAGAATAAGTCCACCAAACAAAACATATTAGGTATCTCAAGCATGAGACTTATTTACAAAGTATCACTCCTTTTGCTCTTCATTACAGGGGGAACACAAATATTTGCTCAATCCAATCAGGTCGCCGACATCATCGAGCTGGGGGCACTCAAAGCAATTTGGGAGAACGCCGGGGGTGCCTCATGGACCACTAAAACCAACTGGCCCACCACTGGTAACTGGCCTGCTTCTGCAACCGCCACAGAAATGGACGCATGGTACGGGATCGTAGTGGTCAATGGCGATATCACCCAGGTGATCCTTAACGCGAACAATCTTAATGGAAGGCTCCCCGACCAGCTCGGCGATCTAAAGGAACTGAAGCTGCTTAGCGTTTTCGACAACAACCTATCGGGTCAGATTCCCGCCCGGTTGGGGGAGTGTACCAAGGTCCTGCAACTGCTCCTGTACGGCAACAAGTTCAGCGGAAGCATTCCCGAGAGCTTCCGTTACCTCACCTCCATGAGTACTTTGTATTTACATACCAATCTCTTGTCGGGTGTCATTCCATCAACATTCAGCTCTCTCACCAACCTGGTACATCTTGATCTTCACGGTAACGAGCTGACGGGGCCCGTACCGTCGATATTTTCATCGATGACGCAACTCTATACTTTAAACCTGTCCTATAACCGTCTGACCGGGTCGCTGCCTGCACTCAGAGGATCAGCGATCTCTTTAAGCAACAACATGCTCAGTGGAGAGCTTACCGTCGTGTCCGGATCAGCGGTGTATACGCTCGATGCTTCAAACAACAAATTTACCAGCGTAGGTAACTCGTTAGCTTCACCACCCATTTTGCAGGTATTGAACATGATGTACAACGAGCTGGTATCTATCTCCCCGTGGCTTCTGACAAAAGCCAACAGGGGTATCCTCCAGGTTCTTTTTGCGGCCAACCGTCTTGACTTCGCTACCCTGGAGCCTTATACTACGGCCGGCTTCAATCCGGCGTCGGCCTATGTAGGCCAGTATGAGATTGTAGAGGTAACACAGAAGGCGATCACCTTCGGCAGTCCATTCACCCTCACCGCCCGGCCACTGGGGACCTACACATCGATCACCTGGGAAAAGCAGAACTCCAGCGGAACGTGGGTCCTTTTGACCAACGATGAAGATGCCGTGGCACGTACTTATACGAGAAATTCATCCACCGCCGCCGACGAGGGGACATACCGCTGGAAGACAACAAGCACCAAGTTTTCTACAGCTGCGATAGTGAGCGGTCCAATACAAGTAAAAAGCTCTATCCAGCTTGCTCTCGATAATTGGGGCTTTCAATATAAATACGACAGCAGAAAGCGTATGACCCAGAAGAAAGTACCCGGTGCGGATTGGGTGTATCTGGTATACGACGACCGCGATCGGCTG
>DATHEL010000001.1:0-1695030 GCA_035318625.1 Cyclobacteriaceae bacterium | reverse complement strand
TACTGCTGCTACCTTATCGCGTTGCAGCGATGAGCTGGTGAATACGACGATCAATACGGACCTCACTGCTGTAGCAGCTACCACCTACGACATTTCAGTGAATGCCAACGGACTTATCTTCAGCGGCACCACTCCAAGCGGCGGCTTAGGTAAGCTTGCCAACGAGCTCACCGACGACAAGTGGACCAACACTGGTCTTAATCCGGTGAACGTTGTATACACCATTACCCCGATCAGTTCACAGTCGTGCTCTGGCGATCTTTTCACGATCACCGTTACCGTCAGACCCGAACCGGTCGGCGCCAACAGCACCACTACGCTTTGCAGCGACGTAGTGCTTGGCCTCACAATGACGACCAGTGCAACGGCTGTTGCTGCGGCCAATTATACCATCGCGGTGAATCCTAATGGCCTCGTTCAAAGCGCCGGTAGCAATAGCGCCGGGTCTAATAAACTTGCCAACGAGCTTGCCGACGACGTTTGGAGAAACACAGGCTTGAATCCTGTGAACGTAGTTTATACGATCACACCGATCAGTGCAGCGGGCTGTTCAGGCAACGACTTTACAGTTACCGTTACCGTCAATCCGGAGCCTGTAGGAAACAACAGCACCACCACGGTCTGCGCAAACAGTCAGGTTAACGTGACTCTTTCGACCAACCCTGCTTCTGTAGCGGCGGCGACCTACGACATCGCCATCAATCCGAATGGACTTATACTTGCTGCGGGCACACCGAGCGGCGGCACAGGAAAACTGGCTAACGAAATTCTGGACGACGTTTGGGCAAACACTGGTCTTGGCCCTGTGAACGTGATCTACACGATCACCCCGGTTAGCGCAGGACCCGCGAGCTGTTCGGGCGATCCTTTCACCGTAACAGTGACGGTTAACCCTCAGCCTGTCGGCTCGAATGTAACAGCAACACGATGCAGTGATGCTTTGGTAGGAGTGACCCTCACAACAAGTGTCACAGCTGTTTCGGCATCGAGCTACAATATCACAACCGCCAATGGTGGTTTGACTCAGGTCGCCGGCACGGTAAGTCAAGGCAACGGAAAGGCTGCTAACGAACTAGCTGACGACGTTTGGAGAAATACGGGCTTGAACCCCGTCGATGTTGTTTATACTGTAAGGCCCGTGAGTGCGGCAGGTTGTATCGGTGACCCTTTCACTATAACGATCACCGTCGATCCGGAACCCGTTGGAGCAAACAGCACGATAACCAAATGTAGCGACGACGTAGTAGGGGTGGTGTTGACAACCAACGCTGCTTCGGTAGCTGCGGCCACCTATACCATTGCAGTAAATGCCAACGGTCTTATACTCAGCGCGGGTACTGCCAGCGCCGGCTTAGGCAAAGCGGCCAATGAGCTCGCCGACGATGTATGGAGAAATACCGGTCTGAATCCTGTTGATGTTATTTATTCCATCACTCCTGTAACTGCAGCGCTTTGCGAGGGAAATGTTTTCACAGTAACCGTAACTGTTAACCCTGAACCCGTTGGTTCAAACAGCACAGCAAGCAAATGCAGCGACGAAGTCCTGGGCATCAACCTGACGACCAGCGCTACCGCGGTTGCAGCAGCTAATTATACCATCGCCGTGAACGCAAACGGACTTCTCCAGGTCGGTGGCACGAGCTCTGCCGGTGCCGGCAAGGCCGCCAGTGAAATTGCCGACGACGTTTGGAGAAATACTACCAACGCACCGGTTAACGTTGTTTATACCATTACACCGATGACCGGCGCTCCATGTGCCGGCGATTCCTTTACAGTAACCGTTACGATCAACCCCGAACCTATCGGTGTAGCTCAAACACCGACACGTTGCAGCGACGAGCTCGTGGCAGTGACCCTCGGCGTAACCGGCGCCTCCGTGGCCGCAGCTACTTATGATATCAGTATCGTTGCCAACGGTTTGACATTCAATGGAACGACATCGAGCTCAGGCACCGGAAAGCTTGCCAACGAGCTCATGGATGACAAGTGGACCAACACGGGTCTTACACCGGTGAATGTCGAATACACGATCATTCCTGTAAGCGGCACTCTCTGCCAGGGCGATCCATTTACCGTGATCATAACGGTCAACCCCGAACCTGTTGGCGCCAATAGTACGGCCGCAAGATGTAGTGACGACGCGGTAAACCTGCCGCTTTCGACCAGTGGCACAGCCGTTGCCGCCGCGACCTACGACATCGTGATCAACCCGAACGGTCTTGTTTTTAGCGGAACAACTCCTAGCGCAGGTTCTGGTAAGCTTGCGAATGAACTTCTCGACGATCGTTGGACGAACGACGGTCTCATACCGGTGAATGTGATATATACCATTACTCCGGTCAGCGCTGCCGGCTGCCCGGGAGATCCATTCACTGTAAACGTAACTGTGCGACCGGAACCGGTAGGCTTCGACACGCCTATTACTGTATGTAGCGACCAGGCTGTCGGCTTTACATTAAGCACGAACGGCAGCAGTGTCGCAGCGCAGTCCTATACTATCAGCGTGAACGCAAACGGCCTGATCCAAAGCGCCGGTACCAATAGCGCCGGCGCCAATAAAGGCGTCAGCGAGCTGGTCGCCGATGCGTGGAGGAATACTGGTACCGTTCCCGTGGACGTCATTTATACGATTACACCGGTGACCGCTGCTCCGGCACTCTGCCCGGGCGATCCATTCATTGTAACAGTCACCGTTAATCCCGAGCCGGTTGGCGCAAGCGTCGTTACTGATAAGTGTAGCGATGAAGTTTTCAACATCATTCTCACAACAAGTGGTTCTTCCGTAGCGACCGACTCTTATCACATTGCCGTGAATTCTAACGGCCTCGTGCAAAGCGCCGGTACACCCAGTGTAGGCCTTAACATGGCAGCCAACGAGATCGCCGACGATGCATGGCACAATATCACCACCGCACCGGTCAATGTTGTTTACACGATCACACCTGTATCTGCTGCTCCTGAAAGCTGCGAGGGTAATGCGTTCACGATCACCGTTGCAATCAATCCGGAGCCTGTTGGCCAGAGCGTGACTGTTACAGATTGCAGCACGACACTGAACTACAATATCCAGACGGACAACATCAATTTACTTGGTAACTCATTGCCGAGCGTGTTCACCTATACCGTCGTCTCGACCGACGAGATTGCCGTTCCGACACCTCCGGCTCTCGACAGGGTTGTGGCAACTTCGGATCCTATCACCGACAGCTTCACCAACACGTCGAGTGCAGCCGTTGATGTGACCTACACCATCACCCCGTTCAACGCCGTGGCACCTCTTTGTGGAGGTACAACTTTCACCTACAAGGTGAAGATAAGTCCCAAGCCTGTTGGCGTAAGCAGCACGAAGGCGGCAGTATGTTCCGACGTCGCGTTCGACTTCGACCCGCAGAATGATCTTTCTCCCAGTGTAGCCAGCTCGTTCGTATGGACTGTTGCCTACGACCCAGGTATTGTAGTGAAAATAGGGAAGACCCCCAAGACCGGTAACATCGCAGAAACACTGACCAACTCGACGGCAGTCGTGCACAATGCGGTGTACACCGTAATCCCTACAGCATCGGGAAGCAGCTGTATCGGCGATCCCTTCACGATCACGGTACCGATCAACCCCGAACCGGTAGTTGCCAGCGGCCTGGATGTTACCCAGTGCAGCGACCTGACGTTCGGGTCCAGCCTGGCTACGACAGGTTCGTCCGCACCGGCCGTCAACTACGATATCACTGCCCTGGTTGAAGCCGGCCTCACCGGCTCGCCTACAACAGGCACAACGCTGGCAGCTAATGCACTCGCCGGCGATGCGTTCACGAACCTCAACGCCGCGCAGTTACGTGTAACTTATACCGTTATCCCCAGGGCTGCCACCGGCTGTCTTGGTGATGCAAAAGATGTGATCTTCAAAATAAATCCCGAGCCCGTACTGGCATCGCTGATCATCCCGGACATCTGCAGCTCGAACATTAACAATGCGTCGTCTACCAACATCGTACTCGGAACGAACGGCACGTCGATCAATGCAACAAACTATCGGCTTGATGTCCTTGAATACCGGTATGTCGGCGACCCGGCTTACGCGGCCGGTGCACCCGTCGGATTCTCGTTCCCGCCTTCAAACAAGGTCATAACGAATTCAGGCGACGCGAATGTTGTGAAGACCGATGCCTTCACCAACACATCAAACAGAACGGTTGAAGTGAAGTACACCTTTACACCTTCGAGCGGTCTGAGTTGCTTAGGCGACGCCATGGACTTCGTCATCAAGGTCAACCCTCAGCCGACTTTGAACCCTGCGCTTAACCCGGCTGACGTCTGCAGCGAGGTGATCTCGTCTGTTACGTTAAGTGTAAATCCTGCGCCTCCTTCGATAGCAGCGAATAACTACATCATACGGTCGATCAGCTTTTCCGGGCTGATAGCAGGCGCGAGCAATGCCGGTTCGGGTGCAGGCAAGCCCGCCAACGCGATATTCAATGACGTATACACCAATACAACGTCAGGCCAGCTACCCGCAACTTATTCCATTGCGCCGGTATCCGGTTCAGGCTGCGTAGGACCCGATCAGGATGTAGTCCTGAGGGTCAACCCGTCTCCGAACCTGCAGGTTGCCAATGCCATTACATGTAATGGTCAGATCTCCGGTATTTCCTTCGCCGCAGATCCTTCCGGTATTGCGGCAACCAGCTATGATTTTGTCTCAGTGGCAGCTGAGCCAGGCCTCACGGCAGCTGGAACCAACGTCGTCGCTCCGGCCAACGGGGTTGCAGCAGGTTTCATCCAGAACGACCGCTTTACCAACGCCGATCTGGTAACACATAAAGTCATCTACACGATCAGGCCTGTCGCCGCCAGCACATGTAAAGGCCCTGCCGAATTGGTCGAGCTCACGGTTGAACCTATTATCCAGGTAGTTCCGATCTCGGCGAATCCCAACATCTGCGGTGATAGTTTTGCTCAGACAGCGATCACGCTGACTTCCGGATCCATCCCTTCAGCCGGACCGATATCCTTCAACTTTACCGCAGCAGTAGCGCCGGCTGGCCAGGTAACTGGTTTTACGTCGACCGCGTCAAGCCTGCCTATTAACTATGTTGTGGACGACAAGCCGTCAAATAATTCTAACATCGTCAAAACACTGACCTACACGATCATTCCGAGGGCCTTGGGCGCGAGGAACGGTTTAGGCTGTGATGGCACTTTTGTGCCGGTTGTGATAACCGTACAACCGAGACCGAGGGTGACCGCTCCTACAACGAAGAATATTTGTGAGAACGATGATGTGAATATCACGCTTACCTCGCCGACCGTTCCGTCATCCGGAGCCGCCAGCTTGTTCTTCGATATGACATCGGTTGTAACGGGTGCCATTGTAGGCGCTTCACCTGCCGGCAGCTTTGTAAATGGCGCAACCATGCATGAAGTGCTGGTCAACAATGACCCTGCGAACAGTACCGTTGCATATACATTCACTCCGAAATTCACAGATGCTGGAACGTTCGGAACTTGCATTGGCGCTGATGTGGTAACCCTCGTGTCAGTTGCTCACAGACCCAGAATTGTTCCGATCCCTGACTTCAGTATCTGTCACGGTGAAATTTTTGATCCCATCGATATCGTTGTCGATACGGATCCCTTATCAACGTTTATCAACTGGACGGTGTCAACGGACCCCGCCGTTAAGGGATCAAATGGTGCAGGCAGCACGTTCTCACAGGTGTTGTTTAATAAATCAGCCGACCCCGTAACGCTTACCTACACGTTGCAGGCCAGCAACATCGGCAACGTTCCGGCATGTATCGGACCTTCCATACCGTTGAAGGTCACTGTCTATCCGGAACCTAAGCTGAAGCCTATTGCTCCGGACAACGTGTGTAACAACGAGACCATTAATGTAACTCTGGAAAGCACTGCCAATGGCACCACATACATTTGGGCTGCCCCCGATCGCAGCGACCCGGCTCTGCCCGTAATAGGACCCGGAAGCGGTTCGGTGATCAACCAGATGTTTGTCAATAACACCGAGTCACTCGGCAACTACCAGTATAGGATCACACCTTCGGTGATCATTCCCGCAAGTGGCGGAAAAGAGTGTATCGGTACCGATGGCTTCATGATCATCAATGTTGCTCCCCCCATTGTAGGACAGCTCTACAGCTCGGATGGAGATAATACAGCATTTGTCTGCAAAGGCGCCAGGGACTTCATGTTCTTTGATTTCGCCGGCTTGCCACTGTTCGAGTATACATACAGTGATGGCGTAAATCCTCCGAAGACCGTAGGTGGCAAAGGCCCGATCGATATCGTAACGGTTACCCCTGCGGTGACGACAACGTATACCCTGTTGTCCGTGAAAGACGGCTTCGGATGCGTTGCGAATCCAACAGGTCAGCAGGTTACAGTGAACGTCGGTGTCACCGATGCCACGTTCTCGGTCGATGGACCCGCGATAGCATGTAGCCCTTACCAGGTGAAGTTCAAGCACGACGAAGTTGCAGGTGTTAACTATACCTGGAAATGGTTCGACGGTGTTCCGGATAGCGCATACTTAGCTGCAAGCAACGTGTCAGGTCAACTGGTTCCTCATACCTTCTTCAATCCTTCGCCGAGCGGCAACGTGCGCTACAAGGTATACCTCGAGTCGTCGCTCGATGCCAACTACCCCGGTGGTTGCTTGAAGTCGACATTCCAGGAAGTACGAGTGTACCCGACGATCAGTACCGGTGTATTCCCCGACAAGTCGGTGATCTGCTCCGATGAGACCGTAACGTTCGTAAACTCTTCACAAGGTGTTTCGACCCATCGATGGTTCTATCGTGTGGCAGGAAGCGCGACGGAACTCGATGTGAAGTCAACTTCGAATGTGTCGTTCAAGATGCCTAATACATCGAGCTCGAATCCTATCACGTATGAAGTCGTTTACCAGTCGACCAATGGAAATTGCCCTGCCCTGGATGTGATCACGCCGATCGAAGTCTATCGTGGTGTTGATGCACACTTCAGTCATACAGTACCTACTGTGTTCGTAGGTGGCCATTCGACAGTAACATTTACAAACGATTCGGCCCCGGTCGACGTAGCAGACTTCAAGTACGAATGGGAATTCGGTCTCAATGCCACCCCTGAAGGCGGTCTTGGCGCCGGGCCATTTAACCTGGATTACACGACACCTGGTCCGAAGGAGATCGTCCTCGTAGCCACGAACGTCCTGGCGGACGCCGCCGGCCTGTCGTGCGCCGATCAGTTCAGGGAGATCATACAGATCGTTGTACCTCCATTGATCGCAGACTTTACAGCGATACCGCTCGAAGCATGTTTCCCGACTGACATCACCATTACGGAAAACAAAGCTACCGGCGACAAGTTTGCGTGGAGAGTGATCGACAATGCCGGTACAGCCGCGCAGTCGAACGCCGATCTGCCTGTGTTCAAAATACCGTCACCGGGTAAGTACACCATCGAGCTCGTGACCAGCAACTCGTTTACCGGAGATCAGAAGACAGCTACGAAGGACATCATCATCTACAATCTGCCGATGGCTTCATTCGATGTACGTCCGGGTGTCGTGTATGTGCCGGATACCGAGCTCACTACCTATAACTTCTCCGACGGCGCGACATCGTACCTGTGGGATTTCGACGACGGCACGACCAGCGACGACAAGGAACCGACTCACAAATATCGTATCGAAGGGGTTTATGATATCATGCTGATCGCGATGAACGATCACGGTAACAATATCGTCTGCGTGGATACGCTCATCCGGAAAGTAACGGCCAAGCAAGGTGGTGTAACACGCGTACCGAACGCATTCACACCTAGCCCTAACGGTCCGACATCCAGTATTGGCTCGCCTCCCACGCCAGGATCCAATTCTTTCAACGATACCTTCCTGCCGCAGGTGAAAGGCGCGGAAGAATTCAATATGCAGGTGTTCGACCGCTGGGGTAACCTCGTGTTCGAAAGCAATAACTCCAACATCGGTTGGGACGGTTACGACAAGCACGGTAAGCTCATGCCAGCCGGTGTGTATGTGTTCAAGATGACGTTGCGATTATCCGACGGACAGCGAACCACGCAAGTGGGTGACATAACGATGATCAGGTAAATAGGCTATAAAACGGGATAGCATGAGGAGACTTTTATTTTTTGTAATTGTGACTCTGATGGGGACCGCCGCTATGGCGCAGGACCCTCAGTTCTCACAATATTACCAGGCGCCGCTCTACATGAACCCGGGCTTTACCGGGATCACGCCGCAGCAGAGATTTGTTCTCAACCAACGTATCCAGTGGCCCAACCTGCCGCAGGCATTCGTCACCACTGCAGCCAGCTACGACATCTGGGTCGACGAGCTTAAGAGCGGATTCGGTATCCTCGCGACCACCGATAAAATGGGATCAGCAGGGTGGAGGACCACCACTGCATCACTCTTGTACAGTTACAAAGTCCGCCTCAATGACAAGATAGTCTTCTCGCCGGGCCTCCAGTTCGGCTACGGTATCAACGGCCTGGACCGCACCCGCCTTCGCCTCGGTGATGGTCTCGAGTTCAACGGTCAATCGCTCGACCCCGATGTGAACAGACTCGGCAACCAACAGTATTTCGACTTTGGATCCGGCTTCCTGTTCTACAGCCGCACACTATGGCTGGGCGCCTCGTTCAATCACATGAACAGGCCCAACCTGTCTATCCTCAACAGCACAAGCCGTTTGCCCATGAAGACCACTATCCATGGCGGTGCGCGTATCTCATTGTATAACGGCCCCCGCACAACCGGTAAGGTATCCTACATTACACCTTCGTTCATCTATCGCGTCCAGGGACCAATCACCCAGCTTGACCTGGGCGTGAACTATCACATCGACCCGGTGTCGATCGGTATCTGGTACCGTGGTAAACCGTTCGATGAAAATGTGATCGGTTCGATCAACCAGGATGCCCTCATATTCACGATGGGATTGTTCCTGAAGAACTTGAACATCGGCTATAGCTACGACTTCAACGTGTCGGCGCTCTCCACTTCGGCCGGCGGTTCGCATGAGATCAGCCTGATCTACGAATTTGTTGCCAAACCTATTGCAAGACAGGTGAAAAAAAGCAACAAGCTGATTCCATGCCCCACGTTCCACCAGAAGCCGAATTTCTGGAAGAAGTAACTGACGGTTAGTTACCTTTGCGGCAAACGCCGGCTGATGAACTTTAGAGCGGAGCTCGAAAAGCACCCTATTTTTTACACCATAAGAGACGCCTCAGAAGGCCTTGGATATCAGTCGTTTGTGGTCGGCGGTTATGTGCGCGACCTCATCCTCGGCCGTCCTTCCAAAGACCTCGACTTCGTATGCGTTGGCAGTGGCATTGAGCTGGCCGAAGCCGTCGCCGGTAAGCTCGGGAACATACAGCCTACCGTGTTCCGGAATTTCGGAACGGCCATGATCCCACACAATGACTTCGACCTGGAGTTTGTGGGGGCGAGAAAAGAATCCTACCGGGCCGACTCCCGCAAGCCGGTCGTTGAAGACGGATCCCTGAAAGACGACCAATTGCGGCGGGACTTCACCATCAATGCGATGGCCATCAGTGTGAACAAGGAAGATTTCGGTACGCTGCTCGATCCTTTCGATGGGGTGGGGCATATCAAGAAAAAGATACTCAAGACGCCGCTCGACCCCACGATCACATTCTCCGATGATCCGCTGCGCATGATGAGGGCGGTGCGTTTCGCTTCGCAGCTGGGCTTCGACATCGACGCAGATACCTTCGAGGCAATCCGGAAAAACGGCGAGCGTCTGAAGATCGTTTCCATGGAACGCATCACCGACGAGCTCAACAAGATCATACTCTCGCCGGTGCCATCGTATGGATTCAAGCTCCTGTTTCACAGCGGACTGTTGAAATACTTCTTCCCCGAAATGATAGCACTGCATGGCGTCGAGTATGTGCACAACCACGCGCATAAAGACAATTTCTTTCATACACTGCAAGTCCTCGACAACGTTGCAAAGATGTCGGACGACCTGTGGCTGAGATGGGCTGCTATCCTTCACGACATCGCCAAACCCGCCACGAAACGTTTCGAGCCGAAGCACGGATGGACATTTCACGGGCACGAAGAGAAAGGAGCACGGATGACCCCGGCTATATTCCGACGGTTCAAGCTTCCCATGGGCCCGCAAATGTTGTTTGTACAGAAACTGGTGAGGCTTCATCTCCGTCCGATAGCATTGGTACATGAGGTGACCGATTCGGCTGTTCGAAGGTTGTTGTTCGAAACCGGCGAAGACGTAGAAGCGCTCATGAAGTTGTGCCGCGCCGATATAACCTCGAAGAACAACGACAAGGTCTCGAAGTATCTCAAGAACTTCGACCTGGTCGAGAAAAAGATGGTGGAAGTGGAAGGAAAGGACAAGGTCAGGAATTTCCAGCCCCCCGTCACGGGTGACGAGATCATCAAGTGGCTCGGGCTCACGCCCGGGCGGATCGTCGGGGACATCAAAGAACAAATAAAAGATGCTATTTTGGATGGCGTGATCCATAACGACCGCGAAGAAGCGATCCGGTTCATGATCGAGATAGCCCGAAAAAAAGGAATTACAGTTACTGAGTCAAATCTATTAAATCCATAACTATGCGTCTTATTGTTATTCTCCTGCTCCTCATTACCACAGCAGGCTTCGCCCAGAAAAAGAAAAAAGACAAGGACAAGGAGCCGGAACCGGCCGCTACGGGACAACCGCAGCAACCTGCCGCAACAACAACACCACCACAACAGCAGCCAACCGCTACCGATTCAATTCCGACTGCCAGCCAGATCCTGACAGAGCATTTCCTGAGAAAATACTCAGCCGCCGCAAGATGGAATGATCCCGACATTGCCAAGGATGCACTGTACGATGTTATCATCGAGAACCCGGGAAACGACTCCCTGGTCTATAGCCTTGCTTACCTTTACTATGATCAGCAAAAGTTTGCTTCGTCATTCCTGATCGCACAAGACTTGCTCTCGATGCAGCCGAAAGATCCCGCGTACTTAGAGATGGCGGGAAGCTCCGCACAGCAACTCGGGGCGAACGATAAAGCTCTCCAGGCATTCGAGAGCCTTTACCTGATCAACAACAACATCAAGACACTCTACCAGATCGCGTTCCTCCAGTACAATCTAAAGCGGACCGCTGAGTGTACCACCAGCATCAGTATTCTCCTCGCCAAACCTGAGGCTGCAACCGAGAAGGTGGTGTTCAACGACGCCAAGGGTGTTCCCAAGGAATATCCCCTCAAGGTGTCGGTGCTGAACCTGAAGGGCCTCCTGGCCCTGGATCAAAACGACAAGGCCGGCGCTAAAAAGGCCTTTACGGAGGCCCTTGCGGCAGCTCCGGACTTCATCCCGGCCAAAGAAAACATGGAAAAAACCAAGTAGGCATGCAACCCCTTACCCGCTTTGCCTGTCACTGTATTTTAGTAGAATTGTGACTTGTCGGCTGAGGCTGTAAATATTCACGAAGAACTGATCCGGCGCTGTCGGGGAGGGGACCAGCAGGCACATTTCAGGCTGTACCAGTTGTATAAGAAAAGCATGTACAACGTTGGGTACAGGATCGTGAACAACGAGGAGGAGGCCGAAGACGTGCTACAGGAAGCGTTTATCAGCGCTTTTCGCAACCTGGAGTTCTACCGCGGTGATGCGACCTTCGGCGCGTGGTTGAAACGAATAGTTGTAAACAAGGCAATTAACTACCTGAAAAAGAGGCAGTTAGAACGGTTGCCAGACGATGATAGATGGGACGTCAAGGAGGAAGAGATCACCGATGACCTCGGCCATTTTCCTTTCACCGTCGAGCGGGTGCGGGAGGCAATAGCCATCCTGCCCGACGGATACCGGGCGGTTCTATCGCTCTACTTGTTGGAAGGATACGACCACGGGGAGATCGGCGAAATACTCGGCATCTCTGAGTCGACGTCCAAGTCGCAGTTCAACCGGTCGAAGAAGAAACTGAAGGCAATGCTTGAAGGAAAAGATGTATGAGCGACAAGCTTAAAGACTTTATAAAAAACCACCGCGACGAGTTCGACAACCGCGAGCCGTCGGACCGTGTGTGGGAAGGAGTACAGAAAGGAATTTCAGGCACGGAAGGCGGTAAGATCAAATCACTCTGGACTTCTGTATCTATCTGGCGGGCGGCGGCAGTTATCTTTCTCGGATTATCGGTGTACCTGTACTTCGGCCAAAAGATCGAGCAGAAAAATGACATGTCGAAACTTCAGGTAGAGTTCCGCGACCTCGAATCGTTCTACGGCGGACAGATAGCGGAGAAGGTTGCCTTTATCGATAACCTGGACGGTTACGAAGACGACCGGTTTACGCAGGACGTACAGAAGCTCGATGCGATGTACGAGGTACTGAGAGAAGAAATGAAGACCAGGCCCAGCGAGAAAGTGAAGGATGCCCTGATCCTGAACATGCTGGTGCGCATCGACCTGTTGAATCAACAGATCAAAAGGCTCGAAGACTCCAGGAAGGAAAATAAAGAGATAGAGGAAATTATCTGACCTAGAAATCTTCTGTGGTCAGCTCGAATTTGTCCACGTTCGAGTCCAGCACTTTTCCGTTTTCGCATTTAAGCACACGGCATGGAAACTTGCGGATCAACCCGTAGCTATGCGTTGCCATCAGAACAGCCGTACCGCTTTTGTTGATCTGTTGAAACAGCTTCATGATGCCCGATGCCACTTCTGGGTCGAGGTTGCCGGTGGGTTCGTCGGCGAAGAGGATGAGCGGCTCGTTCAATAATGCTCTCGAAATAACTACCCGTTGTTGTTCACCACCCGAAAGCTGATGGGGCATTTTCTTTTCTACCGATCCGAGTCCAACCTGCATCAGTACTTCCGCCATGCGGCCTTTCATACGTCCGTTGTCGGACCAGCCCGTGGCTTTCATGACAAACATCAGGTTCTCTCCGACAGTGCGGTCGGGAAAAAGCTGGAAGTCCTGGAAGATGATTCCGACTTTGCGTCGCAGGAGGGGCACCTGGCCGGTCTTGATGCTACCGATGTTGAAGCCTGCCACGCTGATCTCGCCATGGCGTAAGGGCAGGTCTGCGTACAGTGTCTTCAGCAACGATGATTTACCAGAGCCGGTCCGGCCGACCATGAAAACGAACTCACTCTTCTCGATGTTGAAGGTGACGTTATCTAAAATCGTATTGTGATCCTGGAGGATCGATGCTTCTTTGATGCTGACAACCGGGTCGGACGAAAACATGAATTATCCGTTGGCCTTCTTGTGGTCGGCGAGGAATTTTGCGAGTCCTGCATCCGTGAGGGGATGATTCAGCAGGTCGGTGATTACTTTCAGGGGGCATGTAACAACGTCGGCGCCGAGCTCCGCACATTTGATGAGGTGCATGGTGTGGCGAACGCTGGCCGCGAGTATTTCAGTACCGTACCCGTAGTTGTCGTAGATCCGGCGTACCTGTGCGATGAGCTCCAGGCCGTCCTGGCCGATGTCGTCGAGGCGACCGATGAACGGAGAGAGGTAACTGGCGCCGGCCTTGGCGGCAAGTATGGCCTGGCCGGGAGAGAATACGAGTGTGCAATTGGTGCGAATACCTTCGCTTGAGAATTTCTTGATCGCTTTGACACCATCTTTGATCATCGGCACTTTCACAACGATCTTGTCGTCGATCTTAGCAAGCTCTTTTCCTTCTTTAATGATTGTGTCGAAGTCGGTGGCGATCACTTCTGCCGAAACGTTGTTGTCGACGATATCACAGATGGCCTTGTAGTGCCCCATGATCTTTTCCTTTCCCGCGATGCCTTCCTTGGCCATCAGGGAAGGATTGGTGGTAACGCCGTCGAGGACGCCGAGGTCGTGAGCTTCTTGTATTTCCTTAAGATTGGCCGTGTCAATGAAGAATTTCATCTTACTGATTGAGTGAATGTTGCGATAAAGTTAATGATTATTGTTCAGAGTGCAGGTTGCAGGGTACAGCTCTGTAGCCTTAAGGTTTCTCTCACTGTACACTGTACCCTGTACCCTGTACCCTGTACCCTGTACTCTGTACTCTGTACATAGTATGGCCGAAGGCAAAAAAAGAGGCAAGCCGAACATCGCACCGCTACAACCGCCTACCCTTGCTACCTTCCGGTCCTGGGGGAGTTCAGCAGGAGCTGGTCGTGCCGACTTGCCAAGCTCAAAATTAATTATTTCTCACGGAAAACACGGAAAGCACGGAAAAATGCAGCGACCTTTTTAGAAGCGTTTCCGTGTTTTCCGTGCATTCCGGGAGAGTATAGAGATATTAAACCAATCCGCTCCAGTACAAATTGAATTCAAGTGGACTGCAGGCTTGAAAACCTTCCTCGGTCAATTCTGTTTGGAATTCGCCGGTTAACTCGATCTCACTGGTCTCCGCTTCACCCTTTACAGGAACAATGATCTCGACGCCGGTGCGATGAATAGGGTTCACTTTGATAAGGGTTTTACCACTTTCATCTTCTTTCTTAAAATACTGATGTACAATATTTGACCCCGATTGCTTTGGCATCTGATTTCAGTTCAAAAGTGGATTTGCGGGCGCAAATTACCACTGTTTCCTGTATCGGTTGCCCTAATATTTGGTATTTTGAGCCCTCATCACTATTATTGCCCTCTCAATTTTAAATGAATGGGAAGAGGAGATAAAAAGACCAAAAAAGGCAAGCGTTTCAAAGGTTCTTACGGCGTTTCAAGAAACCGTACCGCGATCAGAGCACGCCGGAAAAGGGCTGCTACTAAGAAGTCGGAAGCTGCAGCAGCAGCAACGGCTAAGCCCCGCAGAGTGGTAAAGAAGAAAGCTGAAGCTTAAAACTCAGACATCGATGTATAACATTTCAAACGTAGCATGGTGGTGGCACGGTTTCGTAAAGGATCGGCACACGGCTATTGTTTGATGGTATAAAACCAAGGATATCGAAAAGCCTGCTCCGATTCAAAAGAGCAGGCTTTTTTTATTTATAAATACGTAGGATCGTATGAAGTATAAGTACCACACGCAACACAAAAAATTACTGGCCGACACCCTTACGCCGGTCAATATCTACCTCAAGCTCCGGGATGTTTTCGCCGAAAGCATTTTGCTCGAGAGCTCCGACTATCACGGCCACGAGAATAGTCTCTCTTTGATCTGCTGCGACCCGCTGGCATCGTTCATGGTGGAGGGGAATATTGTGACGACTGTGTTTCCCGATGGAAAGAGTGAGAATACATCTCTCACGGAACGCACGGAAAACACGGACAGACTGGCTGATCTCTTTGAAGAATTCCGCAACTCATTCCAGGCCGAGGACAATATTGCAAGCAAGTATGTAAGCAATGGGCTGTTCGGGTATATCTCTTACGATACTGTCCGGTTCTTTGAAGATGTCAACATCAAAAAGAGAGAGTCGCTGATACCCGATATGGTATACAGGCTTTACCGGTATGTGATCGTGGTCGATCATTTTTCGAATGAATTGAGCCTGTTCGAGAATAACTTCGGTAGTGCGCAGGGTATCGGCCTTCCGAAGCTGGAACAGATCATCTTCAGCAACCGGTTTTCGACCTATCCTTTCGCCCGGACAGGAGAGGAGAAGTCGAACTTCAGCAACGATCAGTTCCTGGATGTGATCGGTAAAGGGAAAGAACATTGCTATCGCGGGGACGTTTTCCAGATCGTGTTGTCCCGGCGCTTCGAATGTGGTTTTCGCGGCGATGAGTTCAATGTCTATCGCGCGTTGAGGTCTGTTAATCCTTCACCCTATCTTTTTTATTTCGATTACGGCAATTATAGATTGATCGGGTCGTCGCCCGAAGCACAGCTGCAAGTGAAAGCCGGACATGCTCATATCTACCCGATCGCGGGAACATTCCGCCGGTCGGGCAACGACCAGGAGGATGCGCTCCTCGCCGAGAAGCTTATGGCAGACGAAAAAGAAAATGCCGAACACGTTATGCTGGTCGATTTAGCCCGGAACGACATGAGCCGCAACGCGTCGGATGTAAAGGTGGAAGTTTTCAAAGAGGTACAGTTTTACTCGCATGTGATACACCTCGTGTCGAAAGTGACCGGTACGGTGAACAAAGACTCGTCGGTCGTACACATGGCTGCCGATACGTTCCCGGCCGGGACTTTATCGGGCGCGCCGAAACACATGGCGATGACGCTGATCGAACGGTACGAGAACGTGAACCGCGGTTTCTACGGCGGAGCCATCGGGTTCATCGGCTTCGATGGAACTTTCAATCACGCGATCATGATACGGACGTTTCTCAGTCACGGTAACAAGCTGGTGTACCAGGCGGGCGCGGGTGTGGTTGCGAAGTCGGAAGCTTCGAGTGAATTACAGGAGGTCAATAATAAACTGGCGGCGCTTCGGACCGCCTTGGAGCTGGCTGAAAAAATATGAAAATACTGGTATTAGATAACTACGATTCGTTTACATACAACCTGGTGCACATCCTCCGGAAGCTTGGTCACTCGCCCGACGTTTACCGGAATGACAAGATCTCCGTGGAAGCTGTCGGCGGTTACGACAAGATCATGCTCTCGCCGGGTCCGGGTGTCCCCGATGAGGCAGGGATCATGAAGGACGTAGTCCGGACCTATGGCAAGTCGAAGAGCATCCTCGGTATTTGCCTGGGACACCAGGGGATCGGGGAGGTTTTTGGCGCGGAGCTGTTCAATATTCCAAAAGTCCTTCACGGGGTGACCTCTTCGGTGTCGATAATCGACAGTGAGGAATATCTTTTCAAGGGTGTGAAGAACAATTTCGAAGCAACGCATTACCATTCGTGGGCGGTGAAGCCCGGATCGATCCCGTCGTCATTGAAAGTAACTGCTACCAACGGGGAAGGATTGGTCATGGGGTTAAGGCACGTGGAATATGATGTGAAGGGCCTGCAATTTCATCCCGAGTCGGTCATGACGACGGAAGGACCAAAGATGATCGCGAACTGGATAAAAAACTGATCATGAAGCAAATTCTGAATGAACTCATCGACCATAGGTCGCTTACGCGTGAGACGGCACACCAGGTGCTGGTAGACCTCACCAGCGGGAAGTACAACCAGAGCCAGACGACGGCATTCATGACGATCTACATGATGCGAAGCATCACCATCGACGAGCTCCAGGGCTTTCGTGACGCCATGCTGGAGCTTTGTATCCCGGTGAAGTTCGACGCGCCTGTGATGGACGTATGCGGCACGGGAGGTGATGGTAAGAACACGTTCAACATTTCAACATTGTCGTCGTTTGTGGTGGCCGCGGCGGGGCAGCCGGTTGCGAAGCACGGCAACTACGGAGTGTCGTCGGTGAGCGGGTCGTCGAACATACTGGAACACTTCGGGTACAAATTCACCAATGACATCGACTCGCTGAAGCGCAGCCTGGACGAAGCCAACATCTGTTTCATGCATGCGCCGCTTTTTCACCCGGCCATGAAAAACGTAGGGCCCATACGCAAAGAGCTCGGCGTGAAGACATTCTTTAACATGCTTGGCCCTATGGTCAACCCGGCATTCCCGACACGGCAGCTGGTGGGTGTATTCAGCCTCGAGCTTGCAAGACAATATGGATACCTCTACCAGAACACCGACAAACAATTCCTGATACTTCATTCACTGGACGGATATGATGAAGTGTCACTCACGTGCCCATTCAAATATTTCTCCAACGAAGGAGAGAAGGTAACGAGCCCGAAAGACCTGGGACTGCCCCAGTTAAAATACGAGCAGATCAAAGGCGGCCAGACGGTAGAGGAATCCGCGAAGATATTCATGATGATACTCGAAGGGAAGGGAACCGAAGCGCAAAACTCCGTTGTGATTGCCAATGCGGCAATGGCGTTGTATTGCGGAGATAGAGTTAAGGGGCTCGCACATGCTGTAACGCTCGCAAGAGAATCTTTGTCATCGGGAAAAGCACTGGACGCCTTTAAGAAACTTATTAGTTGACATGAAGCGGAACATCGAATATCGAACACTCAACACCGAATATCGAAGTGTATGAACATCCTGGACGAGATCATTGCACACAAACAGAAAGAAGTAGAGGAACGTAAATCTCTCTACCCGGTCAAGCTGTTGGAAAAGAGTATATTTTTCTCTTCACCGTCGGTTTCGTTGCGCAAGTACATTCAGCGTCCGGATAAGTCGGGGGTGATTGCAGAGATCAAAAGGAAGTCGCCTTCGAAGGGTGTGCTGAACAAGAATGTATCGATTGAACGAACGTCCATCGGTTACATGCAGGCGGGCGCTTCGGCGCTGTCGATACTCACGGACAACAAGTTTTTCGGTGGAAGCAACGATGACTTGATGACAGCCCGGAAGTTCAATTTTTGTCCCATCCTCCGGAAGGATTTTATGATCGATGAGTACCAGGTGATCGAAGCCAAGTCGATAGGCGCCGACGCGATACTGTTGATAGCGGCCGCCCTGGAAGTGAAGATGGCGGAACAGTTGGCAACTTTCGCCCACTCGTTGGGTTTGGAAGTATTGCTGGAGGTACACGATGAAGACGAGCTGAAAAGGACATCCGGCGTGGATGCCGACCTGGTAGGCGTAAACAATCGCAGCCTGAAGACGTTCGAGGTAAGTGTGGACGTATCGAAGAGACTGGCGCCGATGATTCCTGCGGGAAAGGTGAAGGTTTCGGAGAGCGGATTGTCCGACCCGGCGGTGATCGGGGAATTGAGGAAGTCGGGATATGAAGGTTTTTTGATCGGAGAGACGTTTATGAGACACGGAAGACCGGAAGAGGCGGCGATGGAGTTTATTAAACAACTTTTAAACACATAGATCACATAGAGACCAGCTTTAGTCATCAACAGGGTGATTACTATGTGCCCTGGTAATGCGAACTTAATTGGGGCGTATTTCCAGGACACATAAGCAGTTACGATCAGGTACAGCCTTGTGTTACCATGTGTTCGCCTATGTGATCTATGTGTTAAAAATGAAATTTATGATGAAGCTGAAAATATGTGGGATGAAAGACCTGGATAACATGAATGCGGTGGCGGAGTTGCGTCCCGACTACATGGGCTTCATCTTTTACCGGGATAGCCCCAGATACGTGGGCGGAAATTTTTCTCTGCCCGCGCCATTCCCTGGAGTTGCTAACGTGGGCGTATTTGTGGACGAAAGCACCGACGAAGTACTTTACCGGCTGAAATTTATAAAAAGCAGAACAGCGCAACTTCACGGAAGCGAAACGCCTTCGCAGTGTAACGAGCTTAGACGGTGGGGCGTGACCGTTATCAAGGTTTTTTCGGTGGATAAGGATTTCGATTTCAGACGGACCAAAGAATATCAACGCATGGCAAATTTCTTTCTGTTCGATACGAAAGGAAAGATGCCCGGTGGAAATGCGGAGACATTCGACTGGAATAAGCTGAAAGAGTACGATCAATCCGTTCCATTCTTTTTGAGCGGAGGACTGAATCCTGAAAATGTGAAGGACCTGAGTGTATTAAATGGAATGAATGTTCATGCTTTGGATCTGAACAGCGGCGTCGAGGATTCACCCGGCATTAAAAGTATTGAAAAGATAAAAAGTGTGATGTCAAGTCTGAAGTAGATCAGAGAACAAGTTTTTTCCAAAAATGAAATCTTATCGTCATGTTTGAAGTAGATCAAAACGGCTATTACGGAAACTTCGGAGGAGCATACATTCCCGAGATGCTATATCCCAACGTCGAAGAGCTTCGCACGAGGTATCTCGACATTATCAACAGCGATGATTTCAAAACGGAATTCGTCTACCTTCTGGAGAAATACGCCGGCCGGCCCACGCCATTGTTCTATGCCACACGGCTCTCGGAAAAGTACAAGACCAAGATCTACCTGAAACGCGAGGACCTTTGCCACACAGGCGCCCATAAGATCAACAACACCATCGGTCAGATCTTGCTGGCTAAACGCTTGGGCAAAACCAAGATCATTGCGGAGACGGGGGCAGGGCAGCACGGTGTTGCCACCGCCACCGTATGCGCATTGATGAACATGGATTGTGTGGTCTACATGGGGCAGCTGGATATCGGACGCCAGCGGCCCAACGTGGAGCGTATGCGCATCCTGGGTGCGAAGGTAGTTCCTGCGCTGAGCGGAAACATGACATTGAAAGACGCGACCAACGAAGCCATGCGTCACTGGATCAACAATCCGACCGACACGCACTATATCATCGGCTCTGTCGTCGGTCCGCACCCTTATCCCGACATGGTCACCAGGTTTCAATCGGTGATCAGTGAAGAGATGAAGAAACAATTGACGGAAGCTACCGGCAATCCGTGGCCCGACTATGTGATCGCCTGCGTGGGCGGTGGAAGTAATGCTGCCGGCGCGTTCTATCATTTCCTCGACAGCGAGCACGTGAACCTGGTAGGCGTGGAGGCGGCAGGTAAAGGAGTCGATTCGGGCGAGTCGGCGGCAACACTGGCGCTCGGTAAGCCCGGTGTGCTCCACGGCAGCAAGACCATTCTCATGCAGACCGCCGACGGGCAGGTGATCGAGCCGTATTCGATCTCGGCCGGACTGGACTATCCGGGTATCGGACCGTTGCACGCGCATCTGTTCGAAGTCGGGAGAGTGAAGTTCCTGAGCGCGACGGATGAAGAAGCGATGAATGCAGGTATCGAGCTCAGCAGGTTGGAGGGCATCATTCCGGCTATCGAGTCTGCCCACGCATTGGCTGCATTGAAACAACTGGATATGGATCCGGATGATGTTGTTGTCGTGAACGTTTCGGGTAGGGGAGATAAAGACCTTGACACCTACATCAAATGGGGAAAATACTGAAGCCGTGGTTTGTTGTTCGTTGTTCGTTGTTCGTGGTGGGTGCGTGGTTTGGAGCGTGCACTCCGGGGGACAAACCAACCGAACAACAACTCATTGATCACAAAACGGATGTCGACGCCTGGTACAACAAGCGTATCGAAGATCTTAAGTCAAACAACGGGTGGCTGAACCTTGCGGGTCTTTTCTGGCTCAATGAAGGCATAAATTCTTTCGGCAGCGATGAAGGGAACGACATCGTATTTCCTTCGGGCAAGATAGCCGGCAAGGCAGGATATTTCATGGTGAAGGGTGGGATGGTGACACTCATTCCCTCTAAGGATGCGGGTATCACGATCTATGGTCAGCCAGTGCAAAAAGATGTGGTGGTATTTCATCCGGATTCCGCAAGGGCTGTCAAACAGCTGCAGGGTTCCATCACCAGGCATGGATCACTCGAGTGGCACGTCATCCGTCGCGACGACAAGATGGGGATCAGGCTCCGTGACCTGGAGAGCGATGTGTTGAAGAGCTTTCGCGGCATTGAGAGATACCCGGTAGAATATTCATGGAGAGTGAAGGCAGAGTTCGAGCCGGCAAGTGCCGGTGCAACGATCGACATTACGAACGTGCTTGGCCAGACGACGGCACAGGACCTTGCTGGTATTTATGTCTTCGAACTTAACGGGAAGCAACACCGGCTGAGCGCGACAGCAGGCACCAGTAAGAAATTGTTCGTGGTGTTTGCCGATCCGACGAACGGTAAAGAAACATACCCTGCAGGAAAATTCATTTACATCGACAAGCCGGACTCTACGGGCGTCGCGTTCATCGATTTTAACAAGTCATACAACCCACCTTGTGCATTCACGGAGTTTGCAACCTGTCCATTGCCGCCAAAGGAGAATATTCTTGCGGCAGCGATAACGGCGGGTGAGAAAAATTACGACCTGCATAATCAGTAAAGAAGTGATCCATGAAAAACAGACTTCAACAACTATTTGCCAACACGAAGAAACCTTTGCTGTCGGTCTTTTATACCGCTGGTTTTCCGAAGCTGGACGATACCTCGCTGATCGCGGCGAGTCTCGAGAAGGCAGGGGCAGACCTGGTGGAGATCGGCATACCGTTCTCCGATCCGGTAGCCGACGGCCCCACGATACAGCAGAGCAACAAGGTTGCCCTCGAAAATGGGATCACACTCCCGCTGATCCTTCAGCAGGTGCGTGAGATCCGTAAGGCTGTGAATATTCCCATTATCCTGATGGGCTACCTGAACCCGGTCATGCAGTATGGGGTAGAGAGATTCGCGAAGGATGCAGGTGCGGCTGGAGTCGACGGCGTGATCTTGCCCGACATGCCCCTCGCCGAATATGAACGTGATTACCGGAAGGCATTCGATGACAATGGACTATTACTCACATTCCTCATTTCACCTACGACGTCGGAGGAAAGGATCCGTAAGATCGATCAGCTTTCGAGCGGGTTCATTTACGCCGTCTCTGCTTCGAGCACAACCGGCGCCAAGTCGGGCTTCGCGCCCGCGCAAATGGAATACTTCGAACGACTGAAGAAAATGAAATTGAAGAACCCGTTCCTCATCGGCTTCGGTATCTCCAACAATGACACATTCAAACAGGCTTCGCAATTCGGAGCCGGCGCCATTGTCGGCAGCGCGTTTGTGAATATGTTGAAAGATTCGAAAGACATCGGGAAAGATGTTGAGGTATTTGTAAAAGAGCTTATCAGTTAATCAAAGTTAGCCAAAGTTAAAATCCGTGTGATCCGTGCGATCTGTGAGAACCCATTCCAATGATCATCCAATTACAACAGAATATCACCCAGGCCGATAAGTCCGCCATCACCGAAAAGATGCAGACTCTCGATTTCAAGGCCACGGAAGTCCGTACACAACGCGGCACCTACCTGGTCGGCATCGGTAAGAAAGAGTTCGACCTGAGGCAGCTCGGTCACATGAAAGGGATCACCGACATCCACCGTGTGTCGGACGACTACAAACTGGTATCGAGGAAATGGAAGGTTGGACGAAGCAGCGTGGATCTCGGCGACGGAGTAGCCATTGGCGACGGAACACTGGCAGTCATGGCCGGTCCTTGTTCTATCGAAACCGAGCAGCAGGTGCAGGCTACGATCGACCACCTGGTGAAGAACAACGTAAAGATCATGCGCGGCGGTGTATTCAAGCCACGCAGCTCGCCCTACGCCTTTCGCGGGCTGGGTGTCGAAGGACTGAAGATGTGGTACACCCTGGCGAAGAAAGCCGGCATCAAGATCATCAGCGAGGTGATGCAAGTGAGTCAGATTGCCGATATGTATCCGTATGTCGACGTATTCCAGGTAGGGGCAAGGAACACTCAGAATTTCAACCTGCTCGACGAGCTCGGAAAGGTCGACAAGCCTGTGATGATCAAACGCGGAATATCGGGTACCATCGAAGAGTTGTTGTATTCAGCGGAGTACGTATTTGCTGCGGGCAATGAAAAACTGATCTTGTGTGAACGAGGCATCCGTACCTACGAACGTGCGAGCCGCAACACCCTCGACGTGAATGCCATCCCGATCCTGAAGGACAAGACACACTTGCCGGTGGTCGCCGATCCGTCGCACGGCATTGGCATCCGTGAGTTCATCGAGCCCGTTGCCCTGGCAGCAGTCATGGCGGGAGCTGATGGGATTATTTATGAGATGCATGAAAAACCGGAAGAGGCGTTTAGTGACGGAGCACAGACGTTGAATTTCGGGGAGTCGGAGAGGTTGGTCGATAGGATGAGGAAATCTTTTGAGTTGAGGATGGGGTTTTAGGTCGTTAATCGTTATTCGTTATTCGTTATTCGAGGCAGGGTTTAGGATCTTTTGGGTTGCGATTGCAAATTTTCTGAAGCGATTAGGGTCTTGATCTTCGGGTCAACGATTTCTGTTTACGAGCTTTCGATTAAGCTCTCATTTAACGAACCTTTTCTCACGGCTACACCAACAATTCTCGAAACCGCGATTAACGAATAACGACTAACGAATAACGACATGATAGTCTACGGTATCAAAAACTGCAACACAGTCAAATCCGCCCTCGAATGGCTGAAGAGCAACAACATCGAGTTCGAATTTCACGATTATAAAAAGTTAGGCATCACCGACTCGAAACTCAAAGAATGGTCCAAGCAAGTCGGGTGGGAGAGTCTTGTCAATAAACGCGGAACAACGTGGCGTCAGTTGGATGAAGCAACGCAGCAGAAGGTCACAAACGAAAAAGCTGCCATCGACCTGATGGTAGAAAAAACGAGCGTAATTAAACGCCCGTTGATCGAACAAAATAATAAAGTGATCCTACTCGGTTTCGACGAGGCCGACTACAAAAAGAAGTTAGCCTAAAACCTGCTTTATCTTTTCAGCCGCGTCTTTTAGTAAGATCGCCGAGAATACTTTGAGCCCCGACTCCTGTATGATCTTCGCGCCTTCTTCGGCATTGGTGCCCTGCAGGCGCACGATGATCGGAACGGGAATATTCCCCACCTTCTTATAGGCTTCGACCACGCCATTTGCCACGCGGTCGCAGCGTACGATACCACCGAAGATGTTGATAAGAATAGCTTTTACGTTGGGGTCTTTCAGGATGATCCTGAAACCGGCCTCGACCGTCTCTGCATTGGCTCCACCACCCACATCCAGGAAGTTAGCCGGCTCACCACCGGACAGTTTAATGATGTCCATGGTGGCCATCGCCAGCCCGGCGCCGTTTACCATACAGCCCACGTTGCCGTCGAGCTTTACGTAGTTGAGGCCCGACTTTCCGGCTTCGACTTCCAGGGGTTCTTCTTCCGAAAAGTCACGGAGCTCTTCGAGGTCTTTATGGCGATACAAGGCGTTGTCGTCGAGGTTTACCTTGCCATCGACGGCGATCACCTTGTTGTCGGACGTTTTCAGTACCGGATTTATTTCGAACATCGACGCATCGATGGCCATGTAGGCAGTGAAAAGCGAGTTGATGAACTTGACACCTTCTTTGAATGCATTTCCTTCCCAACCGAGTGCGAACGCGATCTTGCGTGCCTGGTAAGGCTGAAGTCCTATCGAAGGATCGATCCATTCCTTCACGATCTTCTCAGGCGTTGCGGCAGCCACCTCTTCGATGTTCATACCACCTTCGGTCGAAGCCATAATGACGGGCTTGCTGGTAGCGCGATCGAGGAGGATACTCATGTAATATTCCTTAGGCTCCGATTCACCGGGATAGTAAACATCTTCGGCGATCAACACCTTATTCACTCTCTTTCCCGCCGGACCTGTCTGGTGTGTTACCAATGTGCCACCCAGAATCCCCTTCGCTTTGTCCATCACTTCTTCGAGGCCTTTGGCCAGTACGACGCCCCTCGAACCTGTTTCCTTGACGGTTCCTTTTCCGCGTCCACCGGCATGTATCTGCGACTTGATGACAAACCACTTCGTACCTGTTTCGGCCGCAAGCTCCTTAGCCGCTGCGTGTGCCTTATCCGGGGTGTCGGCTACGATGCCGCGCTGGATAGCCACACCATATTTTCTCAAGATCTCTTTGGCCTGGTACTCGTGGATGTTCATGGATTCGGTAGTTTGCAGGCAAGCTAGTTTTTTTAAATCTTTAATTCAAGATCAGAAATTATGTTAAAAGCCGTCGAGTTGCGGAAGTCGTACGGAGCGCTCCAGGTGCTTAAAGGCGTAAACCTCGAAGTTGCAGAGGGTGAAGTCGTTGCCATCATCGGTGCTTCCGGGGCAGGCAAAAGCACACTCCTGCACCTGCTCGGCACGCTCGACACACCGGACCATGGACAGGTAGTCATCCACGGTAAAGATGTCTTCGCCCAATCCACCAAAGAGCTTGCTGAGTTCCGTAACCGGAATGTTGGCTTCGTGTTCCAGTTCCATAACCTTCTTCCGGAATTCAATACACTGGAGAACGTCATGATGCCCGGACTGATCGCGGGACAGGAGATGAAGGGACTGGCTTCGAAAGCCACGGCCCTTCTGGATCGCCTTGGACTTAAAGAAAGACTTGAGCACAAACCATCGGAACTATCTGGTGGTGAGCAGCAACGTACGGCTGTCGCCCGTGCACTCATCAACTCACCGGGACTGGTCCTGGCCGACGAGCCCAGCGGTAATCTTGACTCAAAGAATGCTTCGGAGCTGCATCATTTGTTCCTGGAACTGAGGAGGGAATTGAAGCATACGTTTGTGATAGTGACTCATAATCTTGAGTTTGCCGGGATGGCGGATAGGAAGGTGGAGATGAGGGATGGGCTTATCTGCTGATTTCGCTGGCCGTTAATCGTTATTCGTTATTCGTTATTCGCGGCAAAGCTTAGCTTCTTTTTGGTTGCGATTTGGGGATTTCAGTTAACTAAACTTTACTTGCGACTACACTAAAAGCCTCGTAACCGCGAATAACGAATAACGAGTAACGAGTAACGAATTAATGAGTGAATATCTCCGCTTCAACTTCCTCTACCAGCACCGTCCCATTATCTCCCACCGAGGTTAACCTAAGTCTCCATAACTCATTGACCATCAACGGATCATACCTCGCCATCACCTTCACATAATTCCTCGTAAACCCGTACATCACCCCGTTTTCTGATTCATTCTCGAACAACACCGTTGCCTCGGTACCTAAGTTCTTCTCGTAGAAAGCGCGGCGTTTCTTGTCCGACAGGCTGTGGAGCATCTTAGACCGCTCGCCCCGGACCGAGGGCGGAACAACATCCTCCATTTCGGCAGCCGCAGTGTTCTGGCGTTCGGAGTAGGTGAACACGTGCAAGTATGAGATATCCAGCTCGTTTAAGAAATTGTAGGTCTCCAGGAAATGCTCTTCTGTTTCGCCCGGGAAGCCCACGATCACGTCGACACCAATGCAGCAATCGGGCATAAGCTCACGGATCTTTTGAACACGTCCGGTGTAAAGCTCACGCTGATATCGTCTTCGCATGAGTTTGAGTACCTGGTTGGAACCCGACTGCAGTGGAATGTGAAAATGAGGTACGAATCTCTTCGAAGCGGCAACGAAACCGATGATCTCGTCGGTCAGAAGATTGGGCTCGATGGATGATATGCGGAACCTTTCGATCCCTTCCACGTCATCGAGAGCCATGATGAGATCGATAAAACGTTCTTTTCTGACGCCATCGTGTAAGCCGAAGTCACCCGTGTTTATGCCGGTCAGCACGATCTCTTTCACGCCTTTGGCAGCGACTGCTTTCGCAGCTTCCACGACATTGGCAACGGTGTCGCTACGACTACCGCCGCGCGCGAGGGGAATCGTACAAAAAGAACAGGAATAATCGCAGCCGTCCTGGACTTTGAGGAAGGTCCGGGTACGGTCGTTCATCGAATAAGATGTATTGAACGTGTTTGCTTTACTGAGATCGGAAGCGATCATTACAGGTTGTTCGGGTCTCACGAAGCCGTCGAGCAGCTCGATCAGTCTGAATTTTTCGGCGGCGCCGAGGACGGCATCCACGCCGGGGATCTCCGAGATCTCTTTCGGTTTGAGCTGGGCATAGCAGCCGATAATGGCCACGTACGCATTGGGTGAAATGCTTCGCGCTTCGCGCACAACTTTCCGGCATTTCTTATCGGCATTCTCGGTAACAGAGCAGGTGTTGATGATAAAGATGTCGGGAGACTCGTTGAACTCCACTTTCAAATACCCCTTTTCCTCGAACTTCCGGGAGATCGTAGAAGTCTCCGAGTAGTTGAGCTTGCATCCAAGGGTATAGAAGGCGACTTTTTTCATTCCGAAGCCGCAAAGTTAAGAATTTATAATGTCAGGCGGCGATGGTAATTCACCTGGCCGAGGTGGTATCCGAAATGCGCTGTCAGGTGTACCATGAAATACTGAACTGTCATCGGGTGATCGTAGACCGGCAAAGGATAGTCGGTCTCCAGGATATCGGGCGATACTTTCGAAAGGGCAGTCTTCACGGCTTCCTTGGTCTTACCGATCTCCCGCACCAACTCATCCCTCGATACATTCCGTGCACTGAATTCTTTATCGCGGTCGCGTTTGTAATCCGACTTACCCAAGCCCACACCAATATAATGTTGAAGGTTGCCGCAAAGATGCAGCACTAGTGTACCGGCCGGATTCTTGATGTCTCCTTTGATCACCCAGATGGATTCCTCCGTAGGGTATTGTTCGATCTCTTTCTGGAGCTTATCGAGGTCGCGAAGAAGTATTTCGCTGAGGGTATTGAAGAAACTGTTCATCTATTTTATCAACTCCTGTTCTATTGCTTTGATCTTCGCCTCGAGCTGTTTCTTCACCGAGTAATAGTTCTCCTTCTTGTTCAGCTTTGTGTTCACACTGATGTAGAACTTGATCTTGGGCTCCGTGCCTGAAGGGCGTACCGATATCTTGGAGTTTTCCCAGGTATAGAACTGAAGCACGTCGGATTTCGGAAGAGCGAGTTTCTTTTCCGATCCCTGGAGAATATTCTTTTCAACACCGGTCTTATAATCCAGCACGCGGATAACTTTCTCACCGGCGATAGTGAGGGGAGGGTTCTTCCTGAACTTTTCCATCATGTCCTTGATCTGCCGTTCACCTTCGGCGCCCTTCCGCTCCAGGTTCACGAGACCTTCTTTGTAGAATGCGAATTCCTGGTACATCTGGATCAGCCACTCATGCAGTGTGAAGCCGTCGTTCCGGGCTGCCGCTGCCATGGCAGCAAAGAAGGCACATGCCGACACGGCATCTTTATCGCGAACGAAATCGCCAACCATGTAACCGTAGCTTTCTTCACCCGCGGCGACGAATTTCTTTTTGCCTTCCAGCTGGGTCATCAGCTCGGCGATGTATTTGAAACCCGTCAGTGTGTTGTGACATTCCAGATCGAAATGCTCCGCCATCGTATCGACCAGCTCGGTCGTAACGATAGTCTTCGCGATGTAGCTGTCTTTAACATCCTTGAGATTCTTCATGATGAACCACATCATGAGGCTGAACGCCTGGTTGCCATTCAGCAGGTAGAATTCTCCCTTCTCGTTCTTGATACCGAAACCGACGCGGTCGGTGTCCGGATCGGTGGCCATCACAAGCTCCGCTTTCATCGACTGGGCTTTCGCGAGGGCCATCGCCATCGCCGATTGTTCTTCGGGATTGGGAGATTGCACCGTCGGGAAATCGCCGTTAGGCTCTTCCTGTTCTTTGATGATCGTTACGTTCGTAAAGCCCAACCTTTTCAAACACTCGGGCACCATAGTGATTCCCGCACCGTGCAGGCTGGAATACACGATCGGTATGTCTTTCACTTTTTGGATGGCATCCTGTCGCGGGATCAGCTTGTTCACCTCGGTGTAGTAGGCGTTCTCTACTTCTGCCGGTACCGGTATGATCTTCGAAGCATCGCCTTTGAACTTCACCTGGTCGGAAGATTGAATGAGGTTGACCTCAGTGATCACGTTCTTGTCATGCGGTGGCACGAGCTGTGCTCCGTCGGCCCAATACGCTTTGTATCCGTTGTATTCTTTCGGATTGTGCGAAGCGGTTATGACGATGCCTGACTGGCATTTCAAGTACCGGATGGCAAACGAAAGCAGGGGCGTGGGACGAAGCGCGGGAAACAAGTACACCTTGATGCCATTCGCTGAGAATACATCGGCTGTTACTTCGGCAAACTTCCGGCTGTTGTTGCGGCTATCGTGCGCGATCGCCACGGAGATATCCTTGCCCGGCAATGATTTCTTTAAATAGTTGGCCAGCCCCTGGGTAGCGATACCCACCGTATAAATATTCATGCAATTCGACCCGGCGCCCATGACGCCTCTCAATCCTCCGGTGCCGAATTCCAGGTTCTTATAAAAACTGTCTATGAGAAGTTTAGGATCAGGATTGGCCAGCATTTGCTCGATCTCCTTCTTCGTTGAATCATCTATCTTGCTGTTCAGCCAATCATTCGCTTTCTTCTTCGAATTCTCAAGTAGTTGTTGATCCATTTTGGTTCGGGGATAATATTTTAACCGGGATAAAGGTACTTCGACGCTGGTCGGAATTCAATTATTCTGCCATTTCTTAAAGTAGTTTAAGAAGCCGGTTTAAGGGAGTCGAACAGCGATCTGTGTGGCAGGCTTGCTACAGTCTTCTACACTCTAAAGGTTGCCTCTCAATTCTTGTTCCCGTTCGATGGATTCGAACAGCGCTTTGAAATTGCCCTTACCGAAGGATTTTGCACCGTTGCGTTCTATGATCTCGAAAAATACGGTCGGCCTGTCCTGCACGGGCTTCGTAAAGATCTGCAGAAGATAGCCTTCCTCATCCCGGTCGATCAGGATATTCTGTTTTTTCAAAGCCTGAATATCCTCATTGATCGTACCGACACGGGTAAGCACGTCTTCGTAATAAGTTTCCGGAACGTACAGGAACTCTACACCCCGTTCGCGAAGCTCGGATACGGTGCGAACGATGTCTTCCGTGGCTATAGCGATATGCTGAACACCGGGACCTTTGTAAAAGTCCAGGTATTCTTCGATCTGTGACTTCTTCTTGCCGTCTGCCGGTTCGTTGATAGGAAACTTGATGTACCCGTTGCCGTTCGAAACAACCTTCGACATCAGTGCACTATACTCGGTAGAGATGTCGCTGTCGTCGAATGTGACCAGCAGGCTGAAGCCCATCGCCTTCTCGTAGAAGCCCACCCAGTTGTCCATCTGTCCCAGTTCCACGTTGCCTACGCAATGGTCGACGTGCAGCAGGCCGATGGGCTTGGGTTCCATGGTGCTCTTCACCGGTTTGTACCCCGGAAGGAATGCTCCTTTGTAATTCTTTCTTTCGACAAAAGTGTGAATGGTTTCCCCGTAAGTTTTGATCGAAGCCACGGTGACTTCGCCTGACTCATCCTTTATTTTCTGCGGGGCGCCTGCCGGAACCGCGCCTCTTTTGGTTGTCTCGTTGAACGAGTATGTTGCGTCGTCCACCCAGAGGGCAAGGACTTTGACTCCATCCCCGTGTTTGCTCACGTGCTCGGCGATAGCCGTTCCCGGCTGAAGGGAGGTGGTGAGCACAAAACGGATCTTATTCTGCT
The DNA here is from genome assembly GCA_035318625.1 of Cyclobacteriaceae bacterium. GTDB lineage: Bacteria > Bacteroidota > Bacteroidia > Cytophagales > Cyclobacteriaceae > ELB16-189. Next base: position 1,664,175 of record DATHEL010000001.1, on the reverse strand, counting down.
TCAGAACATACGATACTCTGTCTTTCACGCCCGTCTCCGGGCCCGCATACGCCACCAGCTCGAAGCCGAAGCAATGCTGGTAATACAATGAGGCTTGCTTTGCATTGCCCACATAAAATTCGATGTGATCGGTGCCGTTTATTGGAAGGAAGTCCTGGCTCATAGCTGTCGATGTCTAGTCTTACAAATTTACCAAAGTAGCCCGACCTATTTTTAAAATAGGAGAATTTCTACAATCTTACATCTTCAAAATAGTACTTCTATGGACATTAAAGCGCTCGACAAGGCTTTACAAGAGATCGCGAACAGGAGAATGGAGCTCAGCAAGATCGATTATAACAATCCCAAATACGACGACCTCGAAGAACAGCTTCACGACCTCGAAGACACTCTCCAGGACGAATACGGCGACTATCTCGAAGGCATTCTGCAGGAAGTACACGACAAGCATTGTCCCGACAACGACGTGCTTTACCCGATTGCCTATCTGGCCAAGACGTATCAGGTCGGCAACGACAATGAGTACTCGGTAGCCGAAAATGAAGGTGTGTTTGTAGAGCTGGAAGGTCAGCCAAGCAAAAACACCAAGTTGGTGTTGCTCCCCAACCCTCCGAGGATCATACTGAATGGTGGAAAAGAGAAACAGAAAGTTCTCTGGTCGGCCCAGTAACGATCAGGCGTAGCCGGTTTTTTTCCGGACGTCAGCCAATACGCGTTTCGCAATCTCAGTCGCCTTCGCTTCACCGACATTAAGCTTCTTCTCGAGCTCATCGGGGTTGTTCATATAATAATTGAACATCTCCCTTTCCTTCGCATACTTGGTGACCAGGAGATTGAGCAGCTCGGCTTTTGCATGGCCGTATCCGAAATTGCCCGCCAGGTATTTCTTTCGCAACTCTTCGGTTTGTTCCGGTGTGGCCACTACTTTATAGATCGCGAACACGTTGTCCTTCGAAGGATCTTTCGGCTCTTCCATAGGAGTGGAGTCGGTAACGATAGAGCCGATCTGCTTCTTAAGCTCCTTGTCGGGAAGGAAGATGTCGATGATGTTGTTGTACGACTTGCTCATCTTCTGACCGTCGGTACCGGGTATGGTCATCAGCTCTTCCGAGATCCTTGCTTCAGGTAAAACAAAAGTTTCACCGTACTGGCGGTTGAACGCCGTAGCAACATCGCGGGCGATCTCCAGGTGTTGTTGCTGATCTTTGCCGACGGGAACGTAATTGGCGTGATACAAAATAATGTCGGCCGCCATCAGCACAGGATAAGTGAACAAACCCGCGTTGACGTCCGACAGCTTGTCGGCTTTTTCTTTGAACGACGTGGCGTTGGCCAGCATGGGGTAGGGCGTCAGGCAGCTGAGGTACCATGTAAGCTCGGCGACTTCAGGTATCCGGCTCTGGCGGTAGAAGTAATTGCTTTCAACGTCGAAGCCGAACGCCAGCCATGCCGCGGCAACGGCCCTCACGTTGTCCACACGTGTCTTCGGGTCCTTGATGGTGGTCATGGAATGCAGATCGGCAATAAAGAAAAACGATTCATTGCCGGTTTTTCGCGACAGTTCAATGGCCGGAATGATCGCGCCCAATAGGTTGCCCAGGTGCGGTCTGCCACTGCTCTGAATACCGGTAAGAATTCTGGCCATAGTTTTGTAAAGAAACAGGCGAAATACGATTAATTTTGCAACATAAACTTTATGAAAGCTCTCTTTTTTTTAATGCTATTGATCGTCTCGGCAGCCACCGCGCAACAATCGGAACAGCTGATTTTTAATGAGACCATTCACGACTTCGGAACCATCGACGAGAATGCCGGTAACGCAGACTTCGAGTTCACATTCACTAACAACAGCGGCAGACCCATCAACATCGTTTCTGTCGCCGCTTCGTGCGGATGTACCACGCCCGGTTGGTCGAAGGAAACCGTCGAAAACGGGAAGAAGGGCTTTGTGAAAGCGAGCTTCGATCCGAGGGGGCGCCCTGGCTATTTCAACAAGACGCTCACCGTCAACACCAATCTCAATGGACCGTCCATCGTTCTCCAGATCAAAGGCACTGTGACCAATGAAGAAATGAACAACGACGTCAGCCGTCTCACCGCGTCGAGTGGTTCGCTCAACATGAGGGCAAGCGAGATCAACTTCGGAAAGATATTCATCAATCGTCCAGCAGCTTTACAAGAGATGGTATTGTACAATTCCGGTAACAAGACGATTCGTGTGGACTCCGTTCTTGCTCCCAACTACCTCAAAGTGGAAATACCCGATTCCATCCCGCAACAGAAGCGAGTCATCATGAAAGTGACTTACAACGCCATGCTTCGCAATCAGTACGGTTTCTTATCTGACAAGATCGATATTGTAACCAACGACGAGAACGTGCCCGTTAAGTCTATCCCTGTATTCGCGACGGTGGAGGAATTCTTCCTGCCCGTGTCATCCGAAGATGCCGACAAGATCCCGGTGATGTCACTGGAGACCGGCACGATCGACTTTGGCAATTTCAACATGGGATCGACCGTCGAGCGGACGATCAAAGTCCGTAACACGGGGAAGAAAGAGCTGGCCATTCGCCACATTCAGTCCAACTGCCCGTGCATGATCGTATCGACCGACAAACAGAAGGCGAAGCCCGGAGAAGAAGTGAAAATAACGATCTCATGGAAGAGTGAAGGAAAACACGGAGTACAGCACAAGGCGATCACTATTTATTCCACCGACCCGGTCAATCCCGTTCAACGGGTAGCGCTCACGGCGAGCATCAACTAAGAGCGCTTACGTCTTAAGCCGTGCGGCAATCTTTTCGGCAGCATGGCCGTCGCCATAAAGTTTCGGATCGAAGCTCACCTTTGTTGTGAGGTTGGAGAATACAGAGTCTACGATGGTTTTTTTAGAAGCGCCTGCAAGAACATTTGCACCGGCGTCGATGAGCTCCACCCATTCGGTCTGGTCGCGAAGGGTGACACAGAACTTCCCGCAGAAATAACTTTCTTTTTGTAATCCTCCGCTGTCCGTCATCACAAGCTTACAGGAGGAGAGTACCGATAGCATATCGAAGTACCCGAGCGGTTCGGTGACTTGCGCTTCGAGCATGATGTTGTTCGCGTTCAGGTAGCCCTTCGTCCGGGGATGCAAGGGGAGGACCACCGGGATTTTTTTGTTGATCTCGTTGATCGCTTCACAGATGCCTTTCAGTCGTTCGATGTTGTTGGTGTTCTCGGCACGGTGGATCGTGGCGAGCACGAAATCTTTTCCCGCCAGCCCGAGGTCTTTCACAACCGTTGATTTTTGTGAAGCGCGTTGTTTGTAAAACAATAACGTATCGAGCATGACGTCGCCTACGTTAAGGATCTCCGTGTTGAAAGTCTTGAACCCTTCTTTGTCGAGATTGCCGATCGCTGCCTGGGTGGGACAAAAGAGAATGTTGCTAATGCGGTCCGTCAATATCCTGTTCACCTCTTCGGGCATGTTCATGTCGAAGCTTCTCAGGCCGGCCTCAACGTGTGCGACAGGTATATGCAGCTTGACGGCAGCCAGTGCACCGGCGAGTGTCGAGTTGGTATCGCCGTACACCAGAACGTAGCCGGGCTTTTGTTCGAGCAGGATCGCTTCGATCTTCTCCAGCATCCTACCGGTCATAGCGCCGTGGCCCACGTCGTTGATGCCGAGATTATGATCCGGCGCAGGGATGTCCATCTCCTTGAAGAACACCTCGCTCATGTTGTGGTCGTAATGCTGACCGGTGTGAACGATGATTTCCGGGATACCCGCAGCCTTCAGTGCACGCGATACCGCGGCAGCTTTTATGAACTGGGGTCGGGCCCCGATTACCGTCAGTACTTTCATTACAGATTATACGAAAGCAGGGATTCCGGTAATTTCGTTGCCCAGGATGAGCAGGTGAATGTCTTGTGTGCCTTCGTAAGTCACAACCGATTCGAGGTTCATCATGTGACGCATGATCGGGTACTCGCCGGTGATACCCATACCGCCGTGTATCTGCCGTGCTTCTCGCGCGATCTCCAGGGCGATCTGTACATTATTTCTTTTCGCCAACGATATCTGTTGTGTCGTGCCTTTGCCTTCATTCATCAATACCCCCAGGCGCCAGTTGAGAAGCTGCGCTTTTGTGATCTCCGTCAGCATCTCTGCAAGCTTCTTCTGAACGAGCTGGAACGAAGCGATCGGCTTACCAAACTGGATACGCTCGGCCGCGTATTTTCGTGCCGACTCGTAACAATCCATCGCTGCGCCAAGAGCGCCCCAGGCAATCCCATAGCGGGCCGAGTCCAGGCACATCAGCGGAGCGCCAAGACCGCTCTTGCCGGGAAGCAGATTGGCTTTCGGGACCTTTACGTTATCGAATACCAACTCGCCGGTTACGCTTGCACGCAACGACCACTTGCCGTGGGTCTCCGGTGTCGAGAATCCTTCCATACCGCGCTCCACGACCAGACCATGAATTCTTCCTTCCTCATTCTTTGCCCAAACAACTGCCACGTCTGCTTTTGGTGAGTTCGATATCCACATCTTGGCGCCGTTGAGAACATAATGATCACCGGCGTCCTTGAAATTCGTAACCATTCCACTGGGGTTCGACCCGTGGTCGGGCTCCGTCAGCCCGAAACAACCAAGCCATTCACCGGAGGCGAGCTTTGGCAAATATTTTTTCCGCTGTGCTTCATCGCCGAATTTATAGATCGGGTACATGACCAGCGAGCCCTGCACCGAAGCGGTGGAACGCATTCCTGAATCGCCGCGTTCTATTTCCTGCATCAGTATGCCGTAAGAAATATAGTCGAGGCCGCCTCCGCCATATTGCTGCGGAACGGTGGGACCGAAAGCGCCGATGTCGCCGAACTTCTTCACGATCTCGTAGGGGAAGTGAGCACGTTGAGCCCAATCTTCGATATACGGACTGATCTCCTTTTTTACGAAGTCGCGGATGGAGCTGCGTATGAGCTTATGCTCTTCGGTGAGAAGACTGTCGATCGCATAGAAGTCAGGATGATCGTAGGTATCCTGTTTCTGAGATTTCTTTGCCTTCGTAGCGGTGGTTGCAGAAGAACCCATAAGCTTTTGTTTATTCTGAATTAAGGTTTCAAATTTACACAAAATGGAAGATAAGCCTTTAAATCCTGTCCTGCTCGAGCAGCTCGAAAAGCTTCAAAAGAAATACGCCGTCATGGGTCAGGATTTGTCCTCCTATCTCGACGGCCTGCTTCATTCGGATTACCTCAATTACTGGGAATACATTCACCTCGATACATTACTCAGTCTCCAGCATCCGAAAACCCAATTCAAAGACGAAAAGGTCTTCATTATTTATCACCAGATCACTGAGCTCTATTTCAATCTCATCCTCTGGGAGATCGAACAGATCTCATACAAAGAAAATATCACGATCGATTTCTTCGTGCAGCGGATGGGCCGCATCAACAACTATTTCAGGCAACTTGAAACCTCATTCTCCGTGATGATCGACGGAATGGAGAAAGACCAGTTCCTAAAATTCCGTATGGCGCTGCTGCCGGCCAGCGGATTTCAATCCGGTCAATACAGGCTCATCGAGTTTTGCTCCACCGACCTTATCAACCTGGTGAGTTTGGAAGAACGTACGCCGCAACTTGATCCCACCGACACCGAAACGTTGTTTAAAAAGGTTTACTGGCGCAAAGGGTCGACCGAGCTGTCGTCCGGCAAGGGTACACTGACGCTCGTCCAGTTCGAAGAGAAGTACATGAAGCAGTTCATCGAAACTGCCGATGCCTATCGCACCAGGAACCTCTACCAGGTATACCTTCGGACATTCCGCGGCCTCGAGCCAGCCATAAAAGCCCTTCGTGAATTCGATAAGCTTGCCAACGTCGACTGGCCGCTCGCACACCTCAAGTCTGCCGGCCACTACCTCCATAAAGCCCCGGAAGACATTCGCGCCACCGGTGGCACCAACTGGCAGAAATACCTTCCTCCACGCTTCCAAAGAATTCATTTTTTCCCCGAGATATGGTCGGAAACCGAGAAGGCGGAATGGGGTAAGGGAGCGGTCCTGGAAGCCCTGGCACAGGCCCAGAAGCACGCCCCGCACTAGCGGGGTCGCCCTAAATAGGTTAAATTTACTTCCCTGGTAAAAGACACACTCGGCTTGTGAAGCGCTCTTGCGAAGTATTGGTTCTCGTAATCCTGATACCCTTCTGTCTTCACGGCCAGGGTTTCACGCGCTACAGCTATCACGATGCCGAAAAGAAGAACCTCAAAGAGATCTTCCAGGTCAAAGACACCCTCCGTAACATCCTCCATGGCCGGTACATTTCATATTTCCTGAACGGTAGCGTCGAGTCGAAAGGGCAGTTCGTGAACAACGAGACAACCGGTGTGTGGGAGTTCTTTTATGAAACCGGCAACATGAAGATGCGCGGTATCCTCCGGCAGAATTCCAACTATGGCCTTTGGGAATATTTTTTCGAGAACGGCAGCAAGAGCATGGAGGGCACCATCAACGGTAAGAACAAAGAGGGCGAGTGGAAGATCTATTACGAAAGCGGGGAGTTGAAAGAGCTTGGAATGTATATCGACAACAAACGGTCTGGCCTCTGGAAGACTTACTTCGAAGACGGAGTGGTTCGTGGCGAGATAGAGTATACCGACGATCATGGCCGTTACACGGAGTACTACCATTCCGGTAAGGTCCTGGGCGAAGGACCACGTTCGGGCCCGCGTAACGTCGGACAATGGCGCTTCTTTGCGGAAGACGGCACACTGGAAACCGAAGGTGAATACATGAACGGAAAGAAGAACGGCGTGTGGCAATACAAGTATCCCTCGGGAAAGACATCGGCGTCGGGCTCATTCGAGAACGACGAAGCTGTCGGGAAGTGGAATTATTATTTTGAAGACGGCACGACAAACGCAACCGGCGAGTTTGTCGGAGGCAAGAAAGACGGCTACTGGGGTTCGTTCAACAACAACGGATCAATAAAGAGCGAGATCACTTACAAAGACGGCTCCGGCGAATATCGTGAGCTTCATCCCGACGGAAAACTGAAGGTGAAGGGAATGGTGGAGAACGGAATGAACCAGGGCAAGTGGGAATATTATTTCAACGACGGCAAGCTGGAAGGACAATGCGAGTTCGATAAGGGCAAAGGAATGTACTATGGCTATTACCCCAACGGTACGTTGCAGACAAAAGGCATCATCGAAGGGGACCTTCGCGTCGGCACGTGGGAATTATACGAGCAGGACGGCAAGTTATCGGGATACTATAAGCCGATCTATGAAGACAAGGCCCTCGTCAACGAGATCAATTCATTACTCACCAAAAGCCGGACACCGACCGTTACAACTACGAAGACCGCAAGAAAAGGATTCACCTACTTCACTCCGAGATTTCCCGAGTACCGCGGCGTGATCATGGAAGGAAATCCTGTGCTGACATTTATCGGCACCATGCCGTTCGGTATCGAGTTCTACAACCAGGAACGCCTGGGACATGAGTTCGAGTTCGAAGGTATCCGCGATCCATTTTTTACCCGCGACCGCGACGTGGTTCAAAACAAAATATTCAAACGCGGTTACTCGATATCGTTACGGGAAAAGTTTTACAACCCGGTTAATTTCGGCATGTGGTATTTCGCCCATGAGGTACGTTTCACCAACGTCGGTTATTTTTCCAACATCGAGTTCCGTTCCAGCGGCAACCTGATCACCGTCAGCGCTTCCGAACAACGCGCGGAGTACGGACTGCTCGTCGGCGCACGGCTCATGCAGAAACGCGACGGCGACGGCCTGACGATCGATGCGTACACCGGGTATGGTCTCGGCTACCGCAAGTTCGACGTCGACCCGATGTTTGAAGGAGTTTTTAGTAATATTAATCAGGGGCATTTTTCGCAGACTTTTAGGTTTGGATTGAATATTGGATTTGCGTTTTCGTTTTCTCGGCGTTAATCGTTATTCGTTACTCGTTATTCGTTATTCGTTATTCGCGGTTTCGAAGTTTTGTCGGAGTAGCCGCGAGTCTCAAATCGTTAACCTTTAAGCTAACCTAACGTCCCCAATCGCAACACGGAAGAAACTCAACTCTGCCGCGAGTAACGAATAACGAGTAACGAATAACGAATGTCCAGACTAATCGACCTCACCCTTTCCCCCGCCGAAGCCTTCGACGACTCGTTCTCCCTCAACGACAAACTCAGTCTCCCCGCTGCAGACTGGTATATTCGCCCCCTCAAGCGATCCGTCGACGCCCGCGCTCGCCACGTCGTAGTCCGTCTGCAAGTCGAGGCTATCAAGAAACCCTTCACCCCCGAGATCCCTTCCTTTCATTATCCCGATGTTTCAAAAAGCGCCGAGGTTATCGTCGTGGGCTCGGGTCCCGCAGGTTTGTTTGCTGCCCTTCGGCTGATCGAACTCGGTTTCAGGCCCGTTGTGCTCGAGCGCGGAAAAGACGTGCAGTCGAGGAGGAGAGACCTCGCGGCGATCAACAAGGAGAATATCGTAAACCCGGAATCGAATTATTGCTTCGGAGAGGGCGGCGCCGGTACGTACTCCGACGGGAAACTGTACACCCGATCGAAGAAACGAGGCAACGTGTTGAGGATATTGCAGATCATGGTAGCCAATGGCGCTACGAACGAAATCCTCTTCGATACACACCCGCACATCGGTACCAACAAGCTCCCGAAGCTGGTGACCGCCCTACGCGAACAGATCATCGCTGCCGGCGGCATCTTCAGGTTCGACTCGAAAGTCACCGACATAGTCATGGAGGGCTCCGAATGCAAGGGCGTCCGGTTGTCGGATGGAAGCGTGCTTAAGGGAGTTTCGGTGATCCTCGCCACGGGGCATTCCGCGCGCGATATCTTTCACCTGCTCAACGACAAAAAGATACTCATCGAAGCAAAGCCCTTCGCGCTCGGACTCCGGATCGAACACGATCAAACTTTGATCGACAAGATCCAGTATCACTGCGAGGTCGACAGGGGGCCGTTCCTTCCCGCGTCGTCGTATGCCCTTGTTCACCAGGCCCGGGTCGACGGGCGGGAGCGGGGTGTCTTCTCGTTCTGCATGTGCCCGGGTGGATTTATCGTACCGGCCGCCACTGCCCCGGGCGAGGTGGTCGTCAATGGCATGAGCCCATCGCGGCGCGACTCGAAGTTTGCCAACTCGGGTATCGTAGTCACCGTGGAGCCGGCTGACTTCAAAGCTTACGCACGATTCGGAGCGCTGGCGGGTTTACAGTTCCAGTCGGATATCGAACGAAAAGCATGCGAGATAGCCGGCGGCACCCAGGCAGCCCCGGCTCAACGCATGGTTGACTTCACCAGGGCCAAGGTCTCGTCTTCGCTGCCCGAGACCTCGTATCAGCCCGGCTTGGTTTCGGCAGAACTAAGTGAGGTGCTTCCGGGTTTTATTACCGAGAGCCTTCGTCAGGGGTTGGTGCAGTTCGGTTCGAAGATGAAAGGATATTTCACCAACGACGCACAGCTGGTGGGAGTAGAGAGCAGGACCTCATCGCCGGTGCGTATTCCGCGCGATGATGAAACACTGGAACATCCCGAGGTGTCGCGGTTATTTCCCTGTGGCGAAGGCGCCGGTTATGCGGGGGGCATCGTTTCTGCGGCAATGGACGGAGAACGGTGTGCCGAAGCAGTGGCCGCAAAGTATCCGCAAAAGAAAGTATGAAGACAGTCGTAATTGGCGCTACGCCGAATCCTTCCCGGTACGCATTCATGGCGGCGCAAATGCTGAAAAGCTATAAGCACGAATTTGTTCCCGTTGGCATCAGGAAAGGAGAAGTGCATGGACAGCCCATTGTTCAGATAACCGACAGGCCTGAGATCACAGACGTCGACACGATAACGATGTACATCGGACCACAGCGTCAGACGCCGTGGTACGATTACATCCTGAGCTTAAAGCCACGTAGAATAATCTTTAATCCGGGCTCCGAAAACCCTGAGCTTGCCAGGCTTGCGGAGGAAAAGGGTGTAGAGGTGATCGAAGCCTGTACCCTTGTCATGCTTCGAACCAACCAGTTTTGATTGGTCATCGGGTATCGATGATTGGGTATTGGTCATTGGTATTGGTTATTGGGTATTTATTTTACTCTCTCCCCACCACAATACCCTCCACCGGATAATTAGCAATAGCCCCCACACATACGATCCTCCATTTTCCGTCCTTACTCTTTTCGAGAATACGGATCTGTGAAGTTTCATCCCGTTCGATGGACCCGTCTTTTACGCGCTGGATGTAGTGCACGAACGCCCCACCGCCATAAACGCGGATCTCTTTCCACACGCGGTCGATCGCGAGTTTATTAGACTGGTGAGCCACGTCGATGCTGCGATTGGCTACCTGTGTGCGAAAGTATTCGTCGAATGACCTGGTAAGAGCATCCCATCCTTCGATGAAGCTGGTGCCCGTGGAATCGGAATAAGACCAGTAGACATACGGACTATGCGTCCATGTTTCTTCCCAACCTTTGCGGTCGGCGTTAAAGAATGTCTGCGTCTCCTTCTCAATAATTGCTTTAATTGCCGCCTTATCGTCCTGGGCGGCCGCGGTGAAACTGATCAAGCCAATGATGACAGTTGCGAGAGTTGCGGTTATTTTTTTCATATCGACGGAGTTTTGGAACGGTACTGACAGAATTTAGATAAATTCAGATTAAAAATCTCATTAGAATTTCATTACACACCCATGGGAGGCAAAACAATCCACGCAAAAGACTTCCTCGTAAAAGAGGACACGAAGGTCAATCTCAAAAAATTCAATACTGCTTATACCGGTAAGGAGCTCGGCAAGGAAAAAGCGTCGCAACTTTTGGACGAAAGCCGGAAAGAGCTTGCGGAGAACCAATCGCTGCTCTATGCGCATAACCGGCATAGTGTCCTCATCATCTTTCAGGCGATGGACGCAGCCGGCAAGGACGGAGCCATCAAGCACGTTATGTCCGGCTTCAATCCCCAGGGCGTAAAGGTGTATAGTTTTAAAGCTCCCACCAGCACGGAATTGGACCACCAATACCTGTGGCGCCACATGATCACCCTCCCGGCCCACGGAGAGATCGCCATCCACAACCGCTCGCACTACGAGAACGTGCTCGTTACACGCGTTCATCCCGAATATATCCTGGGTGAGCAGCTGCCGGGTATCGAATCCGTAAAGGACATCGACAAAAGCTTCTGGGAGGAACGGTTCAAACAAATACGTCGCTTCGAAAAATCACTGGCTTCGAACGGCATGGTGATCATCAAATTCTTCCTCCATGTATCGAAGAAGGAACAGAAGAAACGTTTCCTCGAACGCATCGACGACCCATCTAAGAACTGGAAGTTCGCGATGAGCGACCTCAACGAACGCGGACACTGGGACAATTACCAGGAAGCTTACGAAGATGTGCTTGAGAAAACCTCGATGGATATCGCACCGTGGTACGTCATTCCTGCCGACGACAAATGGTACGCCCGCCTGGCTGTCGCGTCCGTTATCCTGGAAACATTCCAGGGTCTCGACATGCATTATCCGAAAGTCACCAAAGCGCAAAAGGAGGAGTTGCTGAAGGCCAGAGCCGTGCTGATGGACGAGAAGTAATCAATCTGGTCGCTTGCCATCGCCCAAATGGACGACAACGTCGTTCTCGCGCAACGCTTTCACCCATACCTCGATCTTTCTTCTCGCATCCGCATTCCAGGGGTTGCCACCGAGAGACAGGATCTTCATGTTACGGAAGTCCAGTTCCGTAATTGGAATGTTGTCGAACTGGTTGAACGAGCAATCGAAGTTGCCCAACGCTTTCAGTCTATTCAGTTCAACCGGCCATTCTACAATGTTATTATTGTTGATCCGTAAAATGTTCAACCCTTCCAGGTTACCGATCGAATGCGGGAGGTTGCTTAGCTTATTGTGATGGAGGTACAGCTCACGAAGCTTGACGAGTTGCCCGAGCTCTTCGGGGACAGAATAGATATCGTTGTTCGCCAGGTAGAGTATCTCAAGGTTTTTCCAGTTGGAGATCTCCCGCGATACTTTAGGAATTCGGTTGTAGTACAGGTCGATGACTCTCAAAGACGTCATCGTGTACAACATCGGCGGGATCTCACTCAGATTGTTTTTGTAGAGCGACAGTTCCTGGAGGCCGGTGATCTTTTCGATCCCGGGTTCTATCCGTTCGATCTTGTTGTTATTGAAATTCAAATTGCGGGCGTTCGTAAAGTCGCCTATCCAGGAAGGCACCGTGACAATTCCATTCAGGCTCAGATCGATGCTCAGCAGTGAGATCGGGATCTTACGGGGCCTTTTATCCAGCGAGATCGAATTACCTGCCAGCAGAAGGAGCTTAAGATTATTACAACCTGCCACATTTGGGAACACACGCATGTTGTTTCGCGAAAGCGTCAGAACCTCGAGATTCCTGAATGCCTTGTACTTCTTCGGAAGCTTTCCTTTCTCATCGCCGCGAATGATCAAAGCGGTGATCGAAGCGCTTTTCGGAAGCTTTAATCTTCTTGCAGGAAAGTTGTTGTACAACGAGATCCTTTTGAACTGCCGTTGTCGCAAGAGCTTCCCGGGCAATTTCGATAATTTGAAATCGATCAGCTCAAGCTCAGCCAGGTTCTTGTACAAGTACAAACTGTCCGGTAATCGCCGCCTTCCGTTTCCCAGTATCGATATGCTGGTGATCGAATCTTTGTTGGCGATCGACTTTAATGATTGATAGGGGGTGAAATATCTGCCCTGGCTGAAAACAAATCGCCAAACAAACGGATGTGTATCCAAGAACACCCGTCGCGCAGTCTGAATGCTATCGAATAATTTCGGACTTGGAAAATGCCCCATCTGCAAGATCCTGGCGTCCAGCTTGGCATCGAGGACCGCATAGTCGATAGAGTCGGTCTTGTTTGCAAACACCGGTCGCTGCGAAGGGTTGTTCTGAGCTTGCATCTCAAGGCCTGAAAACGCCAATAAAACGACTAAAAATCTCGAGCCCACAACTAAAACTAAAACTTTAGTTATGGATTTCCAACCGGGATAAAAAAAGTGCGTAGACAGGGCCGAAAATCGCATTTATTTCTAGTCTAACGTGCTGTTAAAGAGGCAAAAAACCTTACTTTTGACGGCTTGCAAGCATCCTACTATGAGTTTAGAAAAAGAAGGTAAGAAAGACGGTAAGAACGATAACTATTCAGCGAATAATATTCAGGTTCTGGAAGGGTTGGAGGCGGTCAGAAAAAGGCCCGCCATGTACATCGGCGATATCAGTATAAAGGGCCTCCATCACCTGGTTTGGGAAGTTGTGGACAACTCTATCGACGAGGCCCTCGCGGGTTACTGCGACGAAATAAACGTAACCATCAATGCCGATAACTCCGTTACCGTTGAGGACAACGGTCGTGGCATTCCTACCGGTATCATGGAAAAGGAACAGCGGTCGGCGCTCGAAGTGGTTATGACGGTGCTTCACGCCGGCGGCAAGTTCGATAAGAATACTTACAAGGTTTCCGGAGGTTTGCACGGCGTAGGCGTTTCCTGCGTGAACGCTCTCTCGGAGGTCCTGCACGTTACGGTCTATCTTGAGGGTAAGGTCTTCGAACAGGAATACCATCGCGGCAAGCCTCAGTATCCAGTCCGTACCATCGGCAATTCCACCCGCCGCGGCACTACGGTACACTTCAAACCGGACAAAGAGATCTTCCAGGTGCTCGACTACAACTACGAGACGATTTCCACGCGTCTCCGGGAGCTTTCATTCCTCAATACCGGCATCAAGCTTAACCTGAAAGATCTCCGTGAGATCGACGAGAAAGGCGAGCCCCGTGCCATCGCCTTCTTATCTACAGGAGGCCTTCGCGAGTTTGTAGAATATCTCGACTCGAATAAGGAGAAACTGATCCAGCGACCGATCTACGTGGTCAACGATAAATCGGAAGTACCCGTCGAAGTGGCCCTGAGTTACAATACTTCGTATGCTGAAAACCTCGTCTCTTACGTCAACAACATTAATACCCACGAGGGCGGCACACACGTAGCCGGCTTCCGTCGCGCACTGACACGCACCCTGAAATCGTACGCGGATAAATCCGGTCTTCTCGAAAAAGCGAAGGTCGAAGTAAGTGGCGATGACTTCCGTGAAGGCCTTACTTCGGTGATCTCCGTGAAAGTTGCCGAACCCCAGTTCGAAGGCCAGACGAAGACCAAGCTCGGTAACACCGAAGCGATGGGCGCCGTCGATCAGGCCGTTGGAGAAGCCCTCCAACATTACCTGGAAGAAAATCCCAAAGAAGCTAGGCTCATCGTGAGCAAGGTGATACTGGCGGCACAAGCGCGCATCGCAGCCCGTAAGGCGCGTGAGATGGTGCAGCGTAAGAACGTCCTCACCGGCACCGGTTTGCCCGGTAAGCTGGCTGACTGTTCAAGCTCCGATCCTTCGATCTGCGAAATTTATCTGGTGGAGGGTGACTCTGCCGGCGGCTCTGCCAAGCAGGGACGTGACAGGACCTTCCAGGCGATTCTTCCTTTGCGGGGAAAGATCCTCAATGTAGAGAAGGCGCAAGAGCATAGGATCTACGAGAACGAGGAAATCAAGAACATGATCACGGCTTTGGGTGTGTCGTTCGGAACGGCGGAGGGCGAGAGGGCCCTGAACCTGAACAAGCTCAGGTATTACAAGGTCATCATCATGACCGATGCCGACGTCGACGGAAGTCACATCCGGACACTGATACTTACTTTCTTCTTCCGGTACATGAGAGAGCTGATCGAACAGGGATATGTCTACATCGCTCTGCCACCGCTCTACCTGTTGAAGAAGGGTAAGGACGAACGTTACTGCTGGAACGAGGAACAACGGGAGCAGAACGTGAGGGAGATGGCGAAAGATGGAAATACGGATAACGTTAACGTGCAGAGATACAAGGGGTTAGGAGAGATGAATCCCGAGCAGCTGTGGACCACCACCATGGACCCGGCGCACAGGACGTTGAAGCAGGTGACCATCGAATCGGCTGCCGAAGCAGACGTACTTTTCTCGATGTTGATGGGCGATGAGGTTGCTCCTCGTCGTGACTTCATCGAGAAGAATGCAAAGTATGCCCGCATAGACATTTAAGGGATATTTAATACCAACTTCACATACGACGGTGAACGGCGAATAGCGGAACCGTATTTTTACGTTCATGGAACTCAGCGGTACCACGACAGAACAAATTCAATCACCTGATGCATTCAGGGAGGACGTCTTTCGCAGCAACTACGTCAGCCGGGATCTAAGCTGGATCCATTTCGACTATCGTGTGCTCGATCAGGCCATGCATCCCAGCCGGACCATATTCGACAGGATGAGGTTCCTGTCCATCACGTCTTCGAATCTGGATGAGTTTTGTACGATCCGATTGGGATCGTTGTACAACTATCTCGACTTCAATAAAGAACGTTACGACTACAGCGGGCTTCGTGAAGAACCATTCAGACAACTGCTACTTACCGATGTCAGGAAGTTTGTTCAGGCCCAGCACGATGTCTACATCAATCAGCTGAAGCCGTTGTTCAACGAGAACTCGTTCGAGATCAAGGCATACAACACACTGTCGCCTGAGCTGGCAACCATCGTCAACACTTATTTTGTGAAGACGATTTACCCGATGCTTACACCGATGTTGTTCGACAGCTATCATGCTTTCCCGATACTGAAGAACAACCGTCTCCTGATCGGTGTTGTTACCGGCATCGTGCATGAGGGTGTCCATCAAAACAAAGCTTCCTTCATACAGGTGCCCAGCAACATCCCCCGGTTCTACGAACTGGTGGTGGGCAACATGACGTATTTCGTTCCCATCGAAGAGATCATACGAAACAACATTCACCACCTTTTCAGGAATGTGGAGATCGAGAGCGTCACCCTGTTCCGCATTAATCGCAACGGTGACTTTACACTGGAAGAAAGCGAAGATATAGAGTCGAATTTCCTGGAAGAGCTGAAACGGAAGCTTCAGACCCGGCGAACCGGCCGTGTGGTCAGGATGGATGTGGAGGAGAACGGCGATCCCTGGATCATCCGTGTTCTCAAAATACAGTGGGATATCGACGATCTGAATATTATCTCGGTTCCGAAGGACAGCCTGGTGGATTTTACCGGCCTGTTGCAGGTGATCAACCACAAAAACTTCAAGGACAGGCGCGGTCCGCTTCATCCGCCGCGCAGGCCCGTGCTCTATCCCGAGAACGGTGACATCAATCTCTTCGAATTATTGAAGAAGCAGGATATCCTTCTGCATCACCCGTATGATTCGATGGATGCCGTGCTGGAATTGTTGGAAAAGGCAGCGGAGGATTCGAAAGTACTTTCGATCAAGATCACCATTTACCGCGTAGCGAAAGATTCCCGTATTGTTGCGGCGCTGTTAAAAGCGGCCGAGACCGGCAAGCACGTATCGGTCTTGTTCGAGGTGAAGGCCCGCTTCGATGAGGAGAACAACCTGCGTGAAGGACAGAAGCTTCAGAAAGCCGGGTGTTTTGTGATCTATGGTGTCAGTAGTCTGAAGACCCACACTAAACTTCTTCTGATCGTTAGAAAGGAAGATGACGATCGTGTCTATCGCTACGTTCACCTTTCGAGCGGCAACTATAACGAGGCTACGGCACGTGTTTATACCGACGTCGGCCTTCTCACGACTAACGAGATCTACGCCAACGACGTCTCTGATTTCTTTAATGTCATTACGGGTCATTCGCAGCCGTTTGCTTATCGCAACCTGATCACGTCGCCGCGTGACATGAGGATACAGCTTTGTAACCTGGTGAGGAGGGAGGCCGAGAATGCACGGAATGGACTACCGGCGGGCATTGTGATCAAGATGAATTCCTTACAAGATAAGGAGTTCATCGATGTTTTGTATGAAGCATCGCAGGCAGGCGTGCAAACCAGGTTGATCATCCGCGGTATGTGTTGTCTGCGTCCCGAACGTAAGGGGCTCAGCGAGAATGTGCAGGTGTATTCGGTTGTGGGGGAATACCTCGAGCATGCGAGGATCTACTATTTCCACAACAACGGCAATCCAAAGGTTTTCATTGGCAGCGCCGACGCCATGGTGCGAAGCTTCGATCGTCGCATAGAGTCGTTATTTATGCTGGAGCAGGACATCCTTAAGAAGCAGGCGATGAATATCCTCCGGTACAACCTGAAGGATAACGTGAACAGCTACATCATGCACGAGGACGGGACTTATACGAAGAAGGACTCCCAGGGGAGTCCTCCGTTCAATATTCATAAGGAATTCTATAACATCACGCGCGAGATCATCGAAGAGGTGAAGCTCTTTTAATGTATTACGGGTGATGTCTTACAGCGAATTGTAGTATTTGATAAGCTTTGTCAGCTCTTCTTCATTCCGTGGAGAGATCTTCTCCTTTTTCGCGAATGCACTCAGCTCTTCTTGTTTGTCGGGGAAGGCTGCGATCATTGATTTTATGTTTTTGACCTTTGTCACTTCACTGCCGGCGAATTTGAAATAGAATTCGTCGGGAGCGCGGCGGTATTCGGCGGCCTGGTCGCCACCGTCGAGTGCACGTCCTTTCATCGCGGGGGTGAACTTCACGCTCTTCTTTGAGAACAGAGTCACTTTACCGCTGTCGAGCAGGGCGAAGTAGCCGTATTTGGTGATGCCATCGTCCTTGTATTTCTCCACCACGAATGTGGTTTCTCCGAAGTCTACGCGCTTGATGGTGGTGCTGGGATCGAGTACTCGGGCCTGACCGCCGGCTTCGAATTCGATGAGGTCCCTGTGGGCATTGTATCGGACGGGGGCGGTGCGGCTATTGTTAGCGAAGAGGATAGTGCCTTCTACATAGGCATCATTAAGGTAGGGAGTACCTTTCACGGGTGCGTCGACCGTCCCAGAGGTAGTTGGTTGGACCTGGGCATTGGCCGCGGTAATTGCCATCAGGCAAAGAAGGCCAAGGGTAAGAGTGATTTTGCGATTCATGACAGTGTGTACTTTGAGTTGTTGAAAAGGTTTCAATAGTTGCTTCAAAACTTTTTGTGTATACCGCTGAAGTCATAAAATAGATGTAATGGAAGAGTAATGAATTGTAAAATGTTGTCATGAAAATTATGGAATTCATTTCTGTACACTGTTCGCCGAAACCGGACAGTGTTTTATAGTGGGATAAATACTTGTCAAAATGATCAGGTTTTCCGGAGATGGTTTTTTGGGAGTAGGAGGAGTTAATAACACTTTACGGCATAATCAAAAACGTTATGCCAATGATGTACATACTCGCCGGACCTAAAGGTGCCGGGAAGACAACTACTGCTACAATCGATTACCGCTGAAGGTGAAAATGGTATTGATTTTACAATTAATAATCTCGAAATCTAAAACAAGATAAAAGCAGTGTATGCTGGAGCCAGTAAGAAATTATAGCCGGGTTAGGGAGAAATTAATGGCTGGAATGGATGAAGTGCATGAAAAGCTCATTAAGAACACATCGCCGCTAATCAGCCACTGATCGTTTCTCGTAACGGCAAAATTGAAGAAGTCGATGCCCGGGAGTATTTGCCGAAAGTCCGACGCGCTGACTGATCAATCCCTGTACCTGTAATAATCCGGGCACTGTGCATTATGGTGTATCCCCCGGATCCTCGTCCTGTAGTTCAGCATAAACTCATGCGAACCATTCGAGAATTTATTCAACGACGACGATGTCCAGTCGTAAGAATAGGCAAAGTGAAAGCTCTCACTCAGTTTCAGGTCGATGAACGTGATGAATGAGTCGCCGCTCCGCACCGACGTTCCGATACTGAAGACCTCGTAGAACACGAAGGCCGCATTGATATCCACACTCAAAGGCTGTCCTTCCTGCGATCTCACCAGGATCGACGGGTTTAGTTGTACATCCTTCATCCCTGCGAAAGGGAAGATAGTACCGCCACGAAGGAAGTAGTAACGCTTCTGGCGGATCTCGTTCAATATACCCTCAAAGGTACCAGACGCCACCGCGCTGTTGATAATGAACGGCACCGAGAAACCTACAAACCAGTGCTTCTTACTGAACATCACACCACCACCGAAATTGGGCTTCAGCTTGTTGAAGGGGGCAAACGAAGCATCGTCCGGGTTTAGAAGATCCAGGTTGCTGAAGTCTGCGCCCACGATGTTGAAACCTGCCTGAATTCCCATCGCCAGCGTGGCATGAGGAAAACGAAGCATATAGGAATAGCTGCCGTACACGTGCTCGTTCTTGTAGCTGCCGATCTCATCGTGGTTGACCATCAGTCCGACTCCGACGCGGCTTTTCAGCAGCGCCGTATGACCTGTAAACGAGAATGTTCGTGGCGCACCGGGAAGGTTCACCCACTGGTTACGATACAGGGCAGTCATGCTTAGCTGCACGTGATTACCCGCAAAGGCGGGGTTGATCACCAGCTCGTTGAAATAGTACTGTGTGAATACGGGATATTGCTGGGCCCGGGCTCCAGGCGCCAGCAATAGTACTATCCCAAAAAATAGTATCCGGATAAAAATTCGCATAGGCTTATGTCACAGGTTCTGGTATAGTTACTTAACTAGTTCAAGATATCCGGCCAGTGGTTTAGACCCATCCCGTTTGTCGATCACATAGTAGTAAGTTCCATCAGGCAGGAGAATCCCCATAGGACTCACACCCCTGTTTGACTTACCATCGAAGTATATGTCGACGTTGTTATAACCATCACCCTCGTAAACCATCGTCCCCGCGCGGTTAAATATCTTCACATTGTTGCCCGGGAAATTCTCGATACAACTGATGTTGAATATCTCGTTGCGTCCGTCGTTGTTGCGCGACACGCCATTGTAAGGTCTGATCTCAGTGCCGACATCGATCGTCTTTTTCGCTGAACATCCCAGTTCCGAAGTCACCGTCACATCGTAGCTGCCCGCGCCGATGTTCTCCAGGTTGGGGCCCATTACGATCGCACCGTTGGCATTCCACTCGATGGTGGAGATCGGTACGTTACTGGCCATTACGAGCGATGCAAAACCGTTGTCTGACTGGCAGCTTGCCGGGATGATCTTGAAGTCGAAATCCGGGAAGAGCTGCTCCTTGATGATCTGGTCCGTATCGGGACCGGTCGTACAACCCGTGATCCGGCTGGTGGCAGTTACCGTGTAATTACCCACTGCCAGACTGTCGACCAGCTCGCCATGATATGCGATCGAACCTGTCGCCGCGCCTCCAACATACCAGTTGAATATGTAGTCGGCGGTGTTTCCGTTAACCGATGCGCTCAGTATACCGTTGTCGAGCACGCAGCTCGTCACATTCTGTTCAACTACGATCTGCGGGTTCGGTATGGGCTCCAGCTGCTGGATGATAACAACCGCCGCCGTGCCTTCACAATTGGAGATCCTGTTTTTGGCCCGGACGGAATACGTGCCTATTGGCAAGCCGGTCATACTAATACCAGAGAAGATCGATGCACCTGCGGGCGGCAGACCTCCGTTGAACCAATCGAAGGTGAAGGCAACAACGTCGCCGTTGTCAATCGACGCAGACACCCCGCCGTTCGCTTTCGTGGGATCACAATTCGTTACCGGCGACATCACCATGGCTGTCACGACCGGCAATACCCGTTGGTCGCTCACGACCACCGTTTGAGCTTGAGTCACACAGAAGTTGTCGACCTTGTCGACCGCCACCATCGTGTATTGACCTGCAGCCAGGCCGCTGATCAACTGGCCGGAATGATCGGCCGAAGCTTTCACCGAGCTGCCATCGTACCAGCTGTAATTGTAGTCGAGACTGTTGTCGTTCGTTACGGCACCAAACACGCCGCCGTCGGGAGCGAGACAGCTTGTGAGGGGCGAGGCAGATGTCGTAGCCTGTAACTCATTTACAAAAAGAGGAACCGTGAATACATCCACGATCTTACAGTTATTCGAAATATTGGTGATCCGGATCGTTCTCTGTACGTCAGTCTGCCCGCCGGGGACAACAATGTTGGTGAGCTCGTCGTCGGAGTCGACAACGCTGCCCGTCGGCGTACTGCCGTTATACCATTCGAAGCCGTAGCCACCGCCGCTCGTACCCGTTGCGATTACTTTTAACAAGCCGGTCTTCGGAAGAATACAGCGCTCAGGATTTTCAAACCTATCGAGGGTTACACCGACAGTTCCTATGGTCATGTCGTTGATCACGAATTGGACATTGGTTAAGCACGAGTTCGTGGTGTTAGTAGCTTTCACGAAGTACGTTCCTGCACCAAGACTATTCAGTGTGGCCGATGCGCTATTTTGCAGAACCGTTCCACCACTGTTACTCCATTCGAATGTATAGTCGGCAAGATTTCCGGGTGCACCGTTTTGCGTAATCGCAGACACGGTAGCCGATCCGTTGTTGATAGCCATACCGCTTACCACATCGCATGAAGTCAGGTTATTCGTGGTCAGGCCACTGCCTGCAATATTGATGTTCATAGGATTCGAGCCCACGGGAATTGCTGACAGAGACTTACAACCGGTAGAGGTCGCAGTGTTGTTCGTCACCCGCACGGTATAGAAGCCTTGCGAGAGGTTTATAATCATTTCGCCGTTAACACCCGTGCCGGGTACCGAAGCCCCTGTCGTGCCCGACCCTACAAACCATTCGAAGGTGTAGTCGGCCGGGTTTCCGCCATTCGCGCTGACCGTGATCGAGCCCGTGCCTGTGCCTGCGCAATTTGTATTCGCATTGATAGCAGTCGGTACGATCACAGGGTCCACGGTTGCCTTCTTGATGGAGATAAGTTTAGGGACCGAACGACAACCGTCCATCAGGATATTCTTTGAAACAGCAACCGCTGTATAGAATCCAGGCGCCAGCGGAGTACTCGTGTTGTAATTAAGCTGCGCAGAAACGCCTGCCATCACATCGATAGCTGTTCCTCCGGGTCCTGGATCATTCATTCCAACGTACACGAAGATGTCGTAATCGGCTTCGTCAAATTCGGGCCTGGGAGATTTAATCAGTTTGATCACCGCGCTTCCGTCATTACCGGGGACGCAGGTTTGCACATCGTCTGTAGAAACGATCTGGAGCTCGTGTGCGTCGGCAAATGGCAGGTCGAACTCTGCAGTCTTGCTACAGCCACTGTTCAGGTCTGTAGCCGTCACGGTATACACTCCGGTCTTGAGGCCAGACGCTACGGAATTGGTTGGTGCATTAGGAGGTGTGTTAGTAGATGAAAGAACCGGTCCGCTAAAAGGAGCACGACCGAAGTGCCATTCCACTTTGAAACCTAATGTATTTCCGGGCGCGGCAACGTCGACCGTCATTTCACCATTGGCTGCATTACAATCGCTGGGGAATTGTGTAATGCCGCTGTTCAATGTAATTGTGATTGTCGGCGAGTTGTCAAGAACGGTGACTGTGATCGGAGGAGCATTACAGAATTTAGTCTTATGCACAGCCGACACGGTATAGTCGCCAGGTCCAAGGTTGCTCAGGATATTGTCGTCGTCGGTAAAATCCGGACTTGACTGCACGGATGTTCCGTTGTACCACGAGTACGTGAAGTCGGCAGGAGTATCGATCGAAGGAGTGATCGTGATCTGTCCATTGTACGGTGTACAGGTCGTCACGTGTTGCACTACATTCGACAGTGTAGGATTCGGAACACTGAAGTCGATGATCACCTGGGCGGTCGAAGCACATCCGCTGGTGGTTTGTGTTGCCTGTACGGTATAAGTTCCGGCAGCCAGGCCAGTTATAGCAGCAGCGCTTCCGACCTTGTTCGGGTTGGTGAGGACTGTTCCTTTAAACCACTCGAAGGAGAACCCGGCGGGTCCGCCCGTCACACTTGCATTGGCGGCGCCATTCGGCCTGCCAGGATCGCACGACGTCATATCGGCTGTCTTCGTAGCAGTTACTACAGGTGACGCGGTTTGTATGATTGTTACAGTTTGCGGTGTTGACACGCACTTCGAAGAGTTGTTCGCGGCGATAACGGTATAGCTACCGGGAGCAAGGTTGTTGATCGATGCACCGGTGAAGTCAGCCGCAGGTTTCACCGCAGCGCCTTTGTACCACTCGAACTTAAAGCCTGCCGTTCCGCCATCGGCAGTAGCGCTGGCCTTTCCGGAGTTGGTGGCCGAACAGATGATATCGGTCTTCGTTGCAACCACAGCCGGTGGAGCGACAGTACTCGGGACGGCTCTCGATTCTACAGTCTGGCAGCCCGAAAGCTTTTCAGTTACCAGCACGGTGTATGTCTGCGCTTTCAGATTGGTTGCTACATCGCTTACACCGATCTGCGGCGAAGTAAAGATGTCGTTACCCTGATACCAGGCAAAGGTAAATGCACTGGCAGGCTGGCTGTTGCTGTCGGCGATCGCTTGAAGGCTACCGTTCGGATTCTTACAATCGGTTACCGGTGCAAGCAGATTTATCGTCACTTTCAGCGGTCCGGTATACAACCCGACATCCACCTGGGCAGTGTCGGAGTTACAGAGCGCGGTTTTGTGACGTGCGAACACGCGATATGTTCCGGCGGGAACACCCGAATAAATTGGGCCGGTAAAATCGGGTGTTGCATCCACTGCGCCTTTGAACCAGAAGAAAGTATAGTCCGTCGTATTCTCACCGCCGCCGACCTTCGGGATAAAAGCTCTCACGGCGCCGTTGTCAGGCGTCGTACTGCCGGGACACTTCGCGTTGTCGGAAACTTTCAATGCCGTGATGCTCACTGGCCTTGGAAGCACGGGCGCTGAAATGATATTGTTGGAGTAATCGCACTCTACAAAATTCGTGTTGGGAAGCGAAATAGGAGTGGGGACAGTAGTACCGCCGTCATTGAGTACGATAAATAATATGAACGGCGATCCGGGCCCGGAGACCTGGGCGTTCGTGATCGAAAACACATCGTTGGGGCCAAACTGTGCGAGGGTTACTGTGATCGTACCGAGTTTGACAGCTCCGGCAGCCGCGGGATTTCCATTGTAGAATGTGATCGGAACGTCGCCGTCCAGCACCTGGTCACCTTTGTTCGTGATCTGGAACGACACTGTGAATTTCGCATCGGGGCATGTCGGAGGATTTACAGTCAGTGAGTTATCGACATACGCCAGGTCGGGAGATGCATAGGTCGGACAGCCCAATGAGTTCAGGAAAGGCGACTGGTTAAGGAAGCCATTCAATGGCCGGTTCGGACCGGTGGTACAGCTTCCGGTCGAGAACACCAGGTGGTGTTTCTGCTGGCGCTTCGGAATCGTAAGGTCGTCGTTTACGTTGACGTTGAAGTAACCGTGCTGGTTCCACACCCTTCGCGCGGGGACCCAAGGCTCGGCTGCCGATTTATACACGCGTATATGTGAGTAACGGGAGTAATTCAGGTCGTCGAATTGTTTGATCGCCTCTGTGTCGCTGAAACCGCAAGGCACACACATTTCGGTAGATCCATCCGCATCGACGTCCGCTACAATGGGATATTCCCTGTTCGTACGCGATACGCAGTTCTGTTGATTATAGATAGAGCCGTCGGTACCGTTGATGATGTACAAAAACTGTTCGTCCCGGTACACGATCTCGGATTTTCCGTCGCCATTAAAGTCGAACAGGGTACACCCGGTATGTCCGGAAGTTTCTTCGTTGATGACCTTGCGCCAGAAGAGGTCAAGGTTTTCATCGAGGGCATAAAGGAATTTACCGGACACATAGGACACGTTCATCTTTCCGTCGCCATCGAGGTCAGCGATGTTGATCCGTCCGGTACCGTTCTGCCATCCGTTCGGCAGGTAAGCGCCGGCGGTGTTATCGAAGAATGTCTTTACAACATTGTTCTTTACGTCCCAGAAAAAAACCGTTGTGTTCTTTCCCTTACCGACGGTCGAACCCGATGCGATCACATCAAGGAAACCGTCGAGGTTGAAGTCCGCCACGCTGGTGGCGTTGTATTCAAACCTGATATAATAGTCAGGAATTTTCTTGAGCTCAGTCAGACTTCCGTTATCCAGGGAACCATTGCCGAGGTTCACATCATAGATGTATCCCCCAATGACGAGCTCCAGGTCGGCGTCACCTTCTATATCAACTGCTACAGGTCCACCGTTGTGATCGTTCCAATTGGTGCTCTTTACTAAGCGGGTTCCTGTCTTGGCATCATAGATCTCGTCTTTAGCATACAATTCTACTTTACCATCGCCGTTGAAGTCTGCAAGACCGAAGTTGATAGGATCACCGCTGATCTTGGTCCTCCATAATTGTGTCGTCAGATCGCAATTATATGAGTACAGATATATACTATTTCCCTCGTTTCCGAACAGGAATATTTCGGCGCAGGCGTCGTTGTCGATGTTACCAATCGCTACTTCCCATTGCGGCGTGAAGGGAGCATCCAACGAATGTTTCACACTGCCGTCGCGGCCGCTGATCACGAACACTTTCTTGGTATACCTGTTCATCGTAATGATCTCAGGGATACCATCGCGGTCGAGGTCACCGATCGCCATACGCGAGAGGTGATTGGTTGTTTCGTCAGGGGAGGCGAAGTCCAGCGTCATGGTGAACTTCGGGAAGGCCGACGGTTTGGCCTCGCACTTGGCATCGTTGCCCAGGAAGGTTCCGTCACAAGCACCGATGTTGGCGCAACTTCCATCGTAACAGTCGATAAAGCCGTCTCCGTCGTTGTCTATACCATCGTTACAGATCTCGACGCCCTGTGCCGCGGCAAAAAAAGAAATAAAGCACAGTGTGAGGGCGAGAAAAGGGGTTCTTTTCATTTTTTGTCAGGTTGATTTCGCTTGATCAAAGCCAACAGATAGCAAAATCAGTTGTTTCCGGGGATTTATTTTCAAATCAGGACATCTGTAACCCGGGTTGTAATATTAGGAACCGCAATTCTCGATGAATATACATAAATCGTCGATCATTGGCGGTCAAAACCGCGTTTTTTGCCATTTCTAGCTGATTTCAGAATTTTGCGGGGCCGACGTCATGTAGGTTTTACCTCAGAATAGTGATGCTGCCCGTGCGCGACCCGGTATCACCCTCGCACCGGATCAAATAGTAATAGACCCCATCTGGCACCTTCTTGCCGCTATTGCTGATGCCATCCCAATCATTCAGATAGGGCTTGGCTTCATATACCTTCAGGCCTTTCTCATCGAAGATAGTTACCCCGCATCCGGGGAAGCTTAGGATGTTGCCCACGTTCCAGGTTGGATTGGTTGCATCGGCATTCGGTGAGAAGAAATTCGCGGGCTTCAGCAGATTGGACGGGTTGTCGACGATGACCACCACTTCGACAATGCCTTCACCAACGCATCCATTGCTGTTCACCACAGTTACGGTGTAGGTGGTAGTTTGCTGAGGAGTTGCTTTCGGAGTCGGGTCTTCGGAGCTGTCGAGTGTTTCGGCTGGGGACCATTCGTAGCTGGTAAATCCTCCGGTAGCCGACAGGTCTGTGCTTTCTCCAATGTTGATCGGGTTCGGAGTGGCGCTCGCCACCACCTCGGGTTTGGGCAACATGATTACTTCCTTGCTCACCGATATCTTACACCCGGCGGCATTCTTAAGCTGAACGGAATAGTTTCCGCCAGTCGTTGCGTCGATCGTTGGTGTGGAAGCATTCGTGCTCCAGAGATATTCGCTGAATGCAGGAGTTACCGACAATGTGACCTTATCCCCGTCGCAGAACTTGAACACATTATCAGGTGCAGTGATCGTTGCTGTCGGAAGCGCCGATATCTTGATCGGTTTGGTGAGGCTCACCGGGCAGGCATCGCCGCGATAAGAGGCCGTAAGCTTAACAGTGAGATTGCTGATGGTGGTGTAGGTATGAACAGGACTCACGTCTGTTGATGTTCCTGTGTCTCCGAAGTCCCATACGTAGTGTGCACCGGCATTCGATGCGACGGTCGATTGATTGGTGAATGTAACAGGTGTGTCTTTGCATGTTTCGACGGGTGACTGGAATGCAGCGACTGGTGTGCTGGCCAGCGTTAGCTGCACGGGTTCGGCAGGTACTTCCGGACACCCGGGGTACAACGTCGATTTCGCGTTGAATGCGTAAGTGCCCGTGGTGTTGACATTGAGTGTTGTGGTGGTAGCGCCGCTGATGTTGCCATTGGCGTCCGTCCATTGATAAGTAAAATTTGCATCGCTTGGTGAGGCTGTGAGCATTTTCGTATCGCCGGTACAAAACACATCGGAGCCGGGGAAGCCTACGCTGAATGGAGGCAGCGAGATTGTTTCCACCAGGGTCGACCCTTTGGCTGCAATACAACCTCCGGCTGTTACCTCAACTTCATACCGGCCGGCATATTCCGGTTTATAAGGAGTACGGGTAACGCTGGCGGTGTTCGCTGTAAAACCTGCGGGCCCGGTCCATGCGTAACTATCGGCCCCGGCGCTGGTGGCTGTCAGGTTGATGGTGCCCTCGGCGCAAACAGGGGAGTTGTTTGTAAACGCAGGTGCGGTTGCTGCGCCGGCTGATATATCTACATCAACGGCATTCGAAGTTTTGGTGCAACCATCACTTGTAATACTGAGGGTATAAATGCCTGGTAATGAGGGTGTAAACGTGGAGTTCGTTTCAGTTGGCATGTCTACGTTGTCCTTCTTCCACAGGTAGGTTGCGCCACCCGATATCGTACCCTTTAATGTGATCGGAAAACTCGCACAAACTACCATCGGGCCACCGGGGGTAACGACCGGAGTGATACAGCTTAGGTTCTTGAAAAAAGACAGCTTCGAAGCCGGTACCCCGCGCGTGTTGTCATCGACACTGGTATACATGATATCCGGTTTCGAGTCTCCGTTAAGATCGCCCAGAACAATGTGCCGGTTAACGAATGTCGTTGCCTGCGTGAGCCTCGGAAGGAATGACACCGACCCGGCGGTGCTGGTGTTATTTAATATAGTGAGTGACTTTGGATTCACATCCGTGATAGGGCCGGTAAGAGAGGCCACGGCGATATCGAGCTTGCCATCGCCATCGAGATCTCCCAGGTCGATGCCGAATGGAAACGGGTCGGTTGGTATCGACACCGGCGCCGCGAATTTTACTTCGGTCGATGTGCTCTGGTTGAGAAGCACGGAGATGCGTGAGCCCAGAAAGTGTGTTACTGTAATATCGGGTTTTGTATCACCATCGATATCGCCGACGCGGACGTTGACAGGGGCACCGGTATTATTAGGTGTCGCCGGTGCGATGTCGGCTTTAGTGACCTTGTCAAAAACAAACGTACCGGAACGACTTTGATTCTTATAAACGAAAATGTTTCCGCTGGATGACAGTACCTGGCTGACGATAATATCCGGCTGATTATCATTGTCGATATCCTGGATAGCAAGGCCGTCGGAACCGGTGTTGTTTGTAACGGGAATCGTGAGCGTGGTGTGTGGACCAAATGAGATCGTGCCACCCGAGCTGGTATTGGGCAAGATCAGGAGATCTTTGTTCTCGGTGTTTTGATCTGTAACGATAATTTCAGGGAGTCCATCGCGGTCGAGGTCGGCGATGTCAACGCGTTTGGGTGACTTACCCGGTAATGAAAGATTCTGTGTTGTAAAGATAAAGCTGCCGCTGACACTTGCGTTCTTCAGGATAAAGATCTTGTTGCCCGGATCGGCTTCCGTGATCAAGAGGTCTTTCTTACCGTCGCCGTTGAGATCTCCGCATTTGATATTGAGTGTTTTTGTTGACGGCAACAAGGATGTCTTGGCAGCAAATGCGAATGGGCCTGTCGCTGTAGAGGTATTGCGGAACAGGGATACCCCGGCGGGTGGTGGGCTGTTGCCTCCTGAGTTGGATGCAGCCACATCATTTTTTCCGTCGCCATCCAGATCGCATAGGCAGACATCATATAAACCCGCCTCGGCGTCGAGGTCGGTCTGGGCGACGAAGTTTGCAAGCGCGATCGGCTGCTGCCCTCCGTATGACAAAAGGAACTCACCTTTTGAAGAGGCCGACTTACCGGTGGATGTGTTCGTTACAATAATGCTTTCGTAAGTGGCGCCGGGAGGAACAGTTACCTCGATCGTTTGGTCGGACGCCGTTTCGACAACACCCTTGGCGGCTCCAAACCAGACACTTAGGTTGGCGGGTACACCTCCGAAGTTGGTGCCGGAGATCGTGACCCGTTGGCCATTACCATTAATATATTTGTCGATGTGAGTAATGACCGGCGCCTGACCGAATGCGTTGGCTGCAATGAAAAAAAGTGCGAGGTGCGATGTGCGAAGTGCGATGAACACGGTTCGGGAGGTCATCGCACACCGTACATAGAACATCGCACGGCTGAGTGGCTTATAGGTCATGCATGTTGTATTACTTTTTGCCAATCTTAGTAACCCGTAGGGTAACCAATGCATGAATCATTTATTTGACCGGTCTTTATTTACCTCTTGTCGATTTTACTGAATGACAAAAGGATTCTGCGAATATACAGCGAAATCCTATCTTGCACTCAAAATTGATCCGGTTAACTTACAGATTTAGACCCCCTTACATCAGCAAAATCGGTAAACAACCATAATGGCAGACCAATGAAAGGATTTGCGCTGTTGATGTTAGCAGCCTTACTGTTCACATCAACTACCCTGACCGCACAGATACTGATCGGCCCTGTCGTAGGCCCACAAGTATCCTGGGTTTCGTTCGACGACAAAGACAGTAAGTCCATGTATAGTCGGAAGCCGATTTACGGCTTTCACGCCGGCTTAGGACTTTCTTTCCGGGTACACAAAAGATTCTTCCTTCACACAGCCTTCCTTTATTCAACTAAAGGCAAATACCTTGAAGGCAAGCAAGACCAGCTGCTGCGTTTCAAAAGCAAATACAACTACATCGATGTTCCGATGGTGTATACCGTCGAGTTCCTTCACAAGGTTGGTAAGACAAAACAATACAAGTTCTTCTTCGGCATCGGCCCTAACGTAAGCTACTGGCTTGGCGGCAAAGGCTATCTTGAAAACACCCAGCTTTCAGAAGTGCTCGTCAACCACATCGACTATAAAATCGTGTTCGACAAAGAGGAGAACGACTACGCAGACAACCAGATGAACGTCACCGGCGCCAACCGCCTTCAACTCGGACTTAATATTCAGACGGGTTTTGTGTTCGAACCGCTCGGTTATCAAAAGGTCATGTTCACCGTCCGGTACGAAGCAGGCCACAGCTTCATGAGCCCCGAAGGAAAAGGCACGTTCCGACAGACGAATGAATATGAGGACGATCTGCGGACAAGGATACAGGGACTCAGGATGAGCTTCTCTTACCTGATAGATCTTAAGAACGAAGAATCGAAGAAGGGGAAGAGCACGATCAACAAACGGAAGCTGAAGTAACCTGTCGTTGTTCGTTGCTCGCGGCCGGACAAATGCCTCTCGGCGTTGCCTCGAACAACGAATTCAGCTCAGTTAAATCATCTTATTCCACGCAAGTTTCCTGAAGATATCGGCGCTTGGTCGTTTCTTTCTCTCCATCGTAACGGGATCGCATTCGTAAAGGCCGAACTTCATCGACGGACCCAGATGCCATTCGAAGTTGTCCCACGTACTCCACCAGAAATATCCCTTAATGTCGACTCCGTCTTGTAAGGCTTTGTGGATGATACGGGCATAATCGATAATGGCTTTCTGCCTAAGCTGATCGCTTGCATCGCATACACCGCTTTCAGTAATGATGATCGGCTTCTGATATTTTTTCCAGTAGCGGTCGATACACTCGCGCAAACCTTCAGGGTGGTATTCCCAAATATCATCGTGCACGCGGCCGTTCATCTTGTGAGGTGTTTCAAGCCAGGTGATGGGCATGGGGTCGTGCGAGATGCGCGCGTAGTAGCTCATGCCGAAGAAATCTGTTTTCTCGAAGTGCTTCGGAACGAAATCCATGAACCACCAGTCGCTGAGCCTGGCCGAAAACCAACCGAGGACATTTTCTTGCGAGAACACCACACAGTTGTGTGAGATGCCCACGGGCTGATCCGGGAATTTCTCTTTAATATAATCGTAAATGATGTCGTGCGCCTTGCCCATATTCCTCACCACGATCGCGGCTTTCACAGGATGTTTCCGAAAAGGAGGGAAGAACCCTGTCAGCCACCCGAAGCTCGCATACACATTTGGTTCATTGAATGTATTCCAGTGACTTACGTATTGACCGAAGGTCGTCACGACTTTCTTTGCAAAGTCCACCCAGCAGGCGATGTTCTTTTCATTTTCCCATCCGCCATTCGAGGAAAACCACAATGGATTAGTGAAGTGATGCAGCACCATCATGATGCTGACCTTGTTTGACTTCAGTTGTTTGAGAAGTGATCTGTAATGTTCGACAGTGCCGGGATCGAGATCGGCCATCGGAGCCCGTTGCAGTTTGCTCCACATGAGACTCATCCGGTAGTAAGGAGCGAGCGATGAAATGATGCGGATGTCTTCGTCGCTCCGTAGCTCGTGATCGGTAGTGCGGTCAAATATAAAACCGTCTTTTGCTTTAACGCCCTGCCAGTCGTGTTCGAAGGCAGTCTCGATCTGTGTAGCGGCCGTGCTGGTTCCGAATATGAAGTCGCTTGGAAACAGCAGTTCCATTTGGTGATTGTTTACCGTTCCGCCTTTACCGGCGGCCTGGCACGGGATTTCGGTGCGGGCTTTTCCCCGGCCATTGCAACGAACGCGCCTTTTTGTTCGGTTTCCCATCGATCCCAGTATTCCTGGAGCATCTTCAGGTCGTCGGAAAGGCAGGGATAGGATATGGCTGCATTGGGTACCCGGGGAAGATGACCAGCCTCCATACTTGCGCTGGTCATGCCGCCGCTCCATTCGAAATGACCGGGATCGTAAGGATGGCGCCAACGGCCGCCCCATCGAAGGCCGAGCTTTTCTCCAACGGCTCCGACTTTCTTCCACACGGCTTCATTATGCCAGGACGGAACTGAGTCGATCACCGGCACTACGTCTATCGCAAGACCATACTGGTGGCGTGAACGCCCGCCGCTGCTGCGGGTGTAGATCTTTCCCAGATGTTTGTATTCATTCTGCTTCGCCACGGTCCTGTACGTTTCGACAACCGCAAGCTCTATGCCCTTCGCCTTGCAGCTGGCGATCAGCTCGATCACTTTATCGCGGAAGTAGGGGTGAAGTGCGGAGACGTCGCAGATCATGGAAATATCTCCACGGTTCTTACCGAAGGTGTAGTTGCCGACGGTGTTCCACTGCATCCATTGATCAACCGTGTCTGGTACGATCTCCGGAACCGGCGGAACGACGAACGACTGGCTCAGCGCAACGACAGCATGACTCTGCTCTTCCGACCACGGAGGAACAGGATTTTGCGCGTTGGCAAAACATACAAAGCCAAAAAATAGAGCCGTGAGGCCTAACTGGTGCATTTGGGGTGCAAAAAATCGAGTTAAAAGTACGAAAAATTGGTCAGAGTACGGGGTACAGAGTACAGAGTACAGGGTACAGAGTGGAGGCACGGTGTTCAAGGAGTTGTAAATTGGCCCGTCGAACCCTGTACCCTGTACTCTGTACACTGTACCCTAACATTAAGTACACTGTACCCTAACATTAATGAATGAACCCACTTACTGACTTTTTAGGGCAATACATTACCGACAACCGAAAAGCCACTATCGAAAAAGTCCTCGATAATCGTACCCGGTACATGACCCTTGTCCTGGAAGACATCTACCAGTCACAGAACGCAAGTGCCGTCGTGCGGACCTGTGAGTGCATGGGTATCCAGGATCTTCACATCGTCGAGTCGAAGAGCAAGTACTCGGTGAATAAAAAAGTGCTGATGGGGTCCAACAAATGGATGAATCTCATTCGTTATAAAGAAAAAGAGTTGGGTAAGACCAACATCTCCGCCTGTTATGCGAAGTTGAAGTCGGAGGGCTACCGAATAGTTGCCACGCATCCGGCTGCGGGGATTTCCATCGATGAGCTGTCCATCGACTCGAAGATTGCCGTGGTGATGGGCAACGAGCTGAAGGGTATCACCAAATTTGCGTTGGACAACGCCGATGAGCTCGTTCGCATACCCATGTTCGGATTTACCGAAAGCATGAATATATCCGTGAGCGCGGCCATCTGTATTCGCTCCCTGGTGAGTCGTATCAGGGCTTCAGGTACCGCATGGAAACTCAGTGATACTGAGAAAGATATACTTCGCCTGGAGTGGTACCGGAAGAGCCTGAAGCAGCCTGCCATTATGGAGAAGGATTTTCAGGCAAAAGGGAAGTTAAACACATGACCATATATTTTTAGGAAACAGCTAAATTTGGTAGGGCTTTAATCTGTGTTCTATGTTTTGGAGAAGGGTGACGAGGGGCGTGCTGATCACGTTTGTCTCTGCTGTTTTGCTCGTGTGGTTTACCAACCTATGGGTTGTAAATAGCACGTCGGACAAGGTATTTTCAAGTACCGATGCCTTACCCACCAATGGCGTGGCTGTTGTGTTGGGCACGAGTCACAAGCTGGCCAGCGGGAAACCAAATCCTTTTTTTGAGTACCGGATAAAGATGGCGGCGACTTTGTACGCAAGTGGTAAGGTGAGACATTTCATTGTCAGCGGCGATAACCGCACCCGTTATTACAACGAACCCCTGGAAATGAAAAAGGCGCTCGTGAAGAGCGGTGTTCCCGACAGTGTCATCACGCTCGATTATGCCGGCCTTCGTACGCTGGATACCATCGTAAGATGTAAGGAGATATTCGGGCAGGATACCATCACCATCATTACCCAGCCGTTCCATTGCTACCGGGCGCTCTTTATCAGCAACTATTATAATATGAATGCAGTGGCTGTGATGACCGAAGATCCGAATCCCGACTCTGCCGTCCGGGTCAGAATACGTGAGTACTTTGCGCGGGCCAGGGCCGTGCTGGATCTTTACGTGTTCAAGACCCCCCCGCGGCACCTTGGGGACAAGGAGCCAATAAAAAACCTGTGATTTCGTCCTTAATTTTTTAGATGGCGGGGGTATAACCACAAGTAACCGCTTGCGTTTATTAGTTAACTTTGCTTAAGTAAACCACAACTGTGAGGCGCGTTTCGGGGATTCGGATTGTTGGCTTGATCTGCTTTTTTTCTGGGCTTTTTTCTTCCGCTACCCTGGTAGCCCAGGAGACTATTGTGCAGGGAAAAGTTACCGACGCCACTTCTGGCGATCCTATTCCTTTTGTGAACGTCGTGTTCAAGGGAACCTCCATCGGCGCTACGACCGATTTCGACGGCAACTTCCTGATAAAATCCAGTCAGCCTACCGATTCGGTAACGGCCTCCTACATCGGGTATAAGTCTCGTTCAAAAACTATCAAGCCTGGTATCCGCCAGACCATCAATTTCCAATTGGCGGAGGACGTGGTCAACCTCCAGGAGGTGGTGGTGCACGCCGGTGAAAACCCTGCCTTCGAAATCCTTCGCCGGGTGGTCCGTAATAAAAAGGAGAACGATAAGAGAAAGCTGATCGCCTACGAATACGACACCTATACCAAGATCGAGATCGACGTCGACAACATTTCTGAGGAGATGAGGGAGAAGAAGTTCATGCAGAAGATACAGCAAGTGCTCGACAGTATCGACCAGATCGCGGGTGAGGACGGGAGCCCGATCCTGCCCATCATGATATCCGAAAGTGTATCGAAAGTTTATTACCGCGACAATCCATCTCTGAAAACCGAAGTGCTCCTCAAGAACAAGATCAACGGCGTTGGTATGGAAGACGGCACGCTGATACAGCAGATGGTAGGCTCATCGTTCCAGGAATATAACTTCTACCAGAACTGGCTCAATATCGTCAGTAAAGAGTTCGTGTCGCCGATAGCCGACGGGTGGAGGTTGTTCTACGAATACGATTTCACAGATAGCGCCTACGTCGGCGAACATTTCTGCTACAGGCTCGACTTCTTTCCCAAGAGTCCGCAAGAGCTCGCGTTCACGGGAACGATGTGGATCACCAAAAAAGACTACGCGCTCAAGCAGATCGATGTGACGATGGGCAAGCAGGCAAACATCAACTTCATCGAAAAGCTCAAGATCCAGCAGGAGCTTGAAAAGACATCCGACGGAGCATGGCTGCCGGTCAAGAACCGGGTGCTGATAGACGTCAGCGAGATCACAAAAGCTTCGGCAGGTATGCTGGCCAAGTTTTACACCAGCAACAAGAATATTGTAGTCAACAAACCATACGACCTCACGTTCTACGAACGGCCCATCCAGATAAAAGAAGATGCCCGGATGTTCCAGGACGAAAAGTACTGGGATACCCTTCGCCATGAACCGTTGTCGGAAACGGAAGTCAGTGTTTATAAAATGATCGATACGCTCCGGAACATACCCGTGGTAAAAACCTATACGGATATCGTCAAGATCGCACTGAACGGATACGTCACCGTGGGCCGCTTCGACCTGGGTCCATACCTGAGCGCCGTTTCATGGAATAACATAGAAGGCTTCAGGTTCCAGCCGGGTTTCAAAACCAATTATTCGTTCAGCAAGAAGTTCGTGATCGGTGCACAGCTCGGCTATGGATTCACGGATGAGCGCTTCAAATACTACGCGTCGTTTACACATATCCTCTCGCGAACGCGATGGACCACGTGGAGCTTCAGAGCACGGAGCGACCTGACACGACTGGGTGTCGATGACGAGAACCTTGCCGACAACCCGATCTTCCTCGCCGGCCTTCGCTGGGGATATTTCCGCCGCGGATACTATATGAACGAGTACCGTGGCGTGTTCCAGCGCGAGCTCTTCAAAGGGTTTTCGCAACGGCTGATCGTTAAACACTTCACCTTCAAGCCGACGTATAACTTCGGCTACTTCGAGAGCCCCGGCGAGGTCAATTCACCCGTTCACGACACCTTCGAGACTACGGAAGTGGCCGTGGAGTCGCGTTACGCGCGCGACGAGGTCTTCCTCCAGGACGACAACGACCGCATCAGCCTCGGGACTACCAAGTCACCCGTCATTACAGTGAGATACTCGCACGGGATTAAAGGCGTTTTCGGAAGTGACTTCGAATACGACAAGATCCGGTTCAGCCTCTTCAAGCGGATCAAGACCGGGCCGTTGGGCGTGGGCTATGCTACCGTCACCGGAGAATACATCTTCAACACCTTGCCGTACCCTTTGCTCGCACTTCACCTCGGAAACCAAACGCCGATCTATTCTTCAATCACCTACAATTTGATGCGGTACGGAGAATTCGTCAGTGATCATTACGCATCGCTTCAGTATCGCCAGTACCTGGAAGGATTTCTTCTCAACCGGATCCCGCTTCTCCAGAAACTCAACTGGCGTCTCCTTGCTACCGCCAACGTGATCGTAGGAGGGATGCGTCAGTCGAACCGTGATCTCATCTCCGCGTTCTCGCCCGACGGTGGGGAAACTTTAAGGGCCGGATCGTTTGTCAATGCCAAGCCTTACGTCGAGCTGGGATACGGGGTGGAGAACATCTTCAAGATCTTCCGCGTGGATTTCATTCACCGCATGAGCTATCTCGATAATGAGGGTGCAAGGAAGTTTGGGGTCCTGTTTACGGCCCAGCTCCAGTTCTGACGATATGACGATGTGAGGATATGACGATATGAGGAGGTAACGAGGTGGGGAAGTAGCTTTTGACCCATCGTCACATCATCCCATCCTCACATCGTCCCATCTTCCATCTTCCTATCTTCTCTTCGTCCCATCGTCATCGCGTCATCACCGCGCAACGGTTTTACTATATTTGCACCTCAATTTTTTACGCAGATGGATCAGATCCGAATTTCCCTTCCCGACGGCTCCGTTCGCGAATATCCTTCCGGTGTGACCGGCATGGAGATCGCGCGCAGCATTAGTGAAGGCCTCGCCAGGAATTCCCTCGCTATCGAAGTCAATAAAGAGATACTCGACCTGAGCCGGACTATAACTTCCGACGCAGCGGTGAAGATCCTTACGTGGAACGATGCCGGCGGTAAATATGCCTTCTGGCACTCTTCGGCGCACTTGATGGCGGAAGCCCTGGAAGCACTGTATCCGGGAACCAAATTCGGTATCGGCCCGCCCATCGAGAATGGATACTATTATGATGTAGACCTCAACGGAAAGGCTTTCGGAGAGGATGATCTCGCGGCTGTCGAAAAGAAAATGATCGAGCTGGCAAGAGCCGGCAGCACTTTTACCCGCCGGGAAGTTTCCAAGAAGGAAGCCCTCGAATATTTTACGAAGAAGGATGATCCGTATAAGCTCGAGCTGATCGAAGGCCTGACCGACGGATCGATCACGTTCTACTCGCAGGGCAACTTCACCGATCTCTGCCGTGGTCCGCACATACCCAACACGAATTTCATCAAGGCAGTAAAGCTGCTCAATGTAGCCGGAGCATACTGGCGTGGTAA
This sequence comes from Cyclobacteriaceae bacterium, assembly GCA_035318625.1. Classification (GTDB taxonomy): domain Bacteria; phylum Bacteroidota; class Bacteroidia; order Cytophagales; family Cyclobacteriaceae; genus ELB16-189. Next base: position 1,626,830 of record DATHEL010000001.1, on the reverse strand, counting down.
CGAGAAGAACAAGATGCTTACCCGTATCTATGGAATCACGTTCCCCAAACAGAAAGAGCTCGAGGAATACCTGCACGTTCTGGAAGAAGCGAAGAAGCGCGACCACCGCAAGCTGGGACGTGAGCTGGAATTGTTTGCCTTTTCGGAGAACGTCGGGATGGGTCTTCCGTTGTGGCTGCCGAAAGGCACCGTGCTCCGCGAGCGTCTCGAGCAATTCATGAGGAAGGCGCAGGTGAAAGCCGGCTACGACCCGGTGGTCACGCCTCACATCGGTGCCAAGAGCTTGTATGTCACCTCGGGACACTACGAAAAGTATGGCAAGGATTCGTTCCAGCCCATTCACACTCCCGATGAAGGAGAGGAGTTCCTGTTGAAACCGATGAACTGCCCGCACCATTGCGAGATCTATAAAGTAAAGCCCAGGTCGTATAAAGACCTTCCTATACGTCTTGCCGAATTCGGAACTGTATACCGTTACGAACAGAGCGGCGAGCTGCATGGGCTGACCCGCGTACGTGGCTTCACCCAGGACGATGCCCACATTTTCTGCCGTCCCGACCAGGTGAAGGACGAGTTCATCAAGGTGATAGACCTTGTGCTGCACGTATTCAATTCACTGGGCTTCCAACACTATACAGCCCAGCTTTCATTGAGGGATAAAAAGGACACCGTCAAGTATATAGGGGATTCCGACAAATGGGATCTGGCCGAGAGACAAATACAGGAAGCTGCTGACGAGCGCGGCCTGACGACCGTGGCGGTGGAGGGCGAGGCTGCCTTCTACGGACCGAAACTGGATTTCATGGTGAAGGATGCGCTAGGCCGCCAGTGGCAGCTCGGTACAATTCAGGTGGACTATAACCTCCCGGAACGCTTCCAGCTGGAGTACGTCGGTTCCGACAATCAGCGGCACCGGCCGGTAATGATCCACCGGGCGCCGTTCGGGTCGCTGGAGCGGTTCGTGGCGGTACTGATAGAACACTGTGCGGGAAATTTCCCGCTGTGGTTGTCGCCGGTGCAGGTAGCGGTATTGCCGATCTCGGAGCGATTTAACAGCTATGGCCAGGAGGTGCTCGACACCCTCAGGGGCAGGGACGTGAGAGGGTTCCTCGACGACCGGGATGAGAAGGTCACCCGGAAGATCAGGGATGCCGAGGTGATGAAAGTGCCTTTTATGCTGATCGTCGGAGAGAAGGAAGTGGCCGGAAGGCTGGTGTCGGTGCGGCGTCACGGGTCATTAGACCAGGGGTCGGTGAAGCTCGACGACTTTGCAGCGCAGTATGCTGCGGATTTCGCATTGCCCGGAGTATGATTTTCGTAAAATATCCCGATATTTGCACCCTGTTTGCCAAAATGGCAAGCTTTGATGTTTAACATAAACCCATTGAGTGGCAATTTTTCAAGGTAGTGGTAGCAGGCCTCCCGGCGGCAGCCGTCCCTACAATAGGGGATTTAGGCGAGTTGTAGAAGAACCGTACCGCGTTAACGAAAGGATCACAGCTCCTCGTGTGCGCGTAGTAGGAGAGAACATAAAGGTGGACGTTTATCCCACCTCTGTAGCGATAAAACTTGCGCAGGAACAGGGACTCGACCTTGTGGAGATATCTCCTAATGCCGATCCACCAGTTTGCAAAGTCATTGATTACTCCAAGTTCAAGTACGAACAGAAGAAGAAGCAGAAGGAGATCAAGGCGAATGCGCAGAAGACGGTAGTAAAAGAAATTCGATTCGGCCCCAACACCGATGATCATGACTTCAATTTCAAATTGAAGCACGCGACGAACTTCCTTAAGGAAGGATCGAAGGTGAAATCATATGTTCACTTTGCCGGGCGATCGATTGTATATAAGGAACGTGGTGAGATCCTCCTGTTGCGGTTTGCACAGGCGCTTGAAGAGTGGGGAAAGGTTGAGCAGATGCCGCACCTGGAAGGAAAGAGAATGTTCCTGCTGATTGCTCCTAAAGGCAAGAGCAAGTAGAGCCGCGAATAACGATTAACGAATAACGATTAACGAATTATGCCCAAGTTGAAAACAAAGTCAGGAGCCAAGAAGAGGTTCAAGATGACAGGTACAGGTAAGATCAAGCGCAAGAGCGCATACAAGAACCACATCCTGACCAAGAAGGAAACAAAGCAAAAGAGAAGGCTCAGCCACAAGTCGGTGGTTAACAAAGCCGACGAGCGTAACATTAAACTGATGTTCCCCTACGGTATCTAAGATACTTCAGGGAACTCAATAAGGCCTGGTTTGTTCCGGGAGCCATCGTTCAAATCCCCGGTCATGTTTAACCCGGTTTTTGGCAAGCAAGAGTGTCCGCCCAAAGCAGACAACGCCAACGACCAAAAAATGAGGAAGTAATATGCCACGTTCAGTGAACAATGTAGCATCGAGAAAAAGACGCAAACGCGTTCTCGAGCTAGCCAAAGGTTTTTTTGGCAGGAAGAAAAATGTGTGGACAGTAGCAAAGAATGCTGTCGAGAAAGGTCTGGTTTACGCCTACCGTGACCGTAAAGCTAAAAAGCGCGACTATCGCTCACTGTGGATTGCCCGTATCAACGCCGGTGTCCGCATCCATGGGATCTCTTATTCGGAGTTCATGGGCAAGCTCAAGAAAGCAGGGGTGGATCTCAACCGCAAGGTGCTGGCCGATTTGGCGATGAATCACCCGGAAGCTTTCGAAGCAATTGTGAAGAAAGTGAAATAATAAAAGGGCCTTACGGCCCTTTTTTGTTTCTCACGGAAAACACGGAATTTGTGAAGCGTTCCAGAAAGATCTTCTTAATAATTGCAGCCGCGTTTCTGGTGATTGTTGGCATGATCAGCTACGATTTTGCCAGGAAGACCACTTTTCCAGGTCCTAAATCGCCGGCAACTCCCGAAAAACCCGCTGCTGACACCACCCGCGCAGATAGCGCGGCGGCCGTTCGTCGGTAATTTCCGGCAATTCGTGGCTAATTTCTCAAGAAAATCGTTTGCGCTTTGGCAGGATCGGGAGCCGGTCATACCTTAGCACCAGATTAAAGCCAACTATAGACAAGAAAATCCCCCGGGGTCAAGGACCTTGGGGGATTTTCCTTTTAGGGGGTAGCGCGGAGAGTAGCTGAACGGCAAAATTGTCGACTTACCCCGCACAACAGGCAGTAGTCGGTCGCCATGCACCCATTTTTAGGACAGCCTCGTATATTCATATCAGATTAAAGCCAACTATAGACAGAAGAATCCCCCGGGGTCAAGGACTTTGGGGGATTCTTTTTTTATGACCTTTTCAGACTGACAAGTTAACGGCGAAAATGCCGGCTCGTCCCGTTCATGCGGGCAATAGTCGGTTGTGCATTGGACAACAAGCGTCCCGGTTATATCTTCATATCAGATTAAAGCCAACTATAGACAAGAAAATCCCCCGAGGTCCAGGACTTTGGGGGATTTTTTTTGTGGTCATCCCGATAAAAAAGCGACACATCCGCAATTGTTGTTGCAACATTTAATGTCGCTATATTGGTTACGGGTGCAGAAACCTAATCCCCTTCATCAGTTCGAATTTTGCATAACAAACCAGACGGTATGAGCGCACGGCTACGGATTACTCTTGTCTATATATTCATCTTCCTTTTCGCTTTCGAGCGATGTGCCTACAATGACATTAACATTGAGTTCGACTGCAGTAGCTCAACCCTTGCGATCGAGCTTCAATCAAAGACCGACGTGTCGAGCTGCCGGGCGATCGACGGCGCAATTACAGCTATCGGTTCGGGCGGGCTCGAGCCTTATAGTTTCAATATAAATGGAGGCGAGTATCAAACCAACAGCACATTCATCGATCTGGGTCCGGGTACATACTCCGTCCGTGTTAAAGACGCGAACAATTGCTGGAAGTCGATAGATGTTTCCATCTCTGCGGCCGGATCTACACTGGATGCTACTGTACAAACCGGCGCCGATAACCAATGTAGTTCCGATAATGGAACCGCAACCGTCACTGTAACCGGAGGCGTTGGTCCTTACCAGTACCAGATCGATTCCAAAGGATACGGTCCTTCGAATGTTTTCGCGGATCTGAAGGAAGGACAGCACGTTGTCGTGATCAAAGACGATGAGGGATGTCAGCGGACGCTGAGTGTAAGAATAGCGCATGGTCCGACCGGCATCAGTTATTCGGCACAGATCAAGAGCATCATCACAACTAATTGCGCCCTCTCGGGTTGTCATGGCGCCGGCACAGGTGCAAGAGACTGGACTGTATTTGCCAACGTGAAAAGTCATGCAAGCAACATTAAAACGCGCGTGTCTAACCATACGATGCCTCCCACCCAGCCTTTGAAACAATCCGATATCGACCTGATCAGCTGTTGGGTCGACGACGGAGCATTGGAAAATTAATATCCTGATATTATGAGATACGCACTTCTTTTTTTCTTGTTCGCCGCCAGTATGTCTTCGTATGCACAGAAGTATACGGCCGAGAAGACATTCATTTCTTTCTATTCCGATGCACCACTCGAGGACATCACCGCGGAGAACGTCAAGACATCAACCATCTTCAATGCTGCCACAGGCGATATCGCTTTCTCGGTACCGATGAAGGAATTCAAGTTCGCCAAGTCGCTCATGCAGGAACACTTCAATGAAAAATATGTCGAATCTGAGAAGTTTCCGAAAGCAACCTTCCAGGGGAAGATCGTCGACTTTAAGCCTGGGACCACCGGCGTTCAGCAAGTAAAGGCACAAGGTAAGCTCACCATTCATGGCGTCACAAAAGATATCGACGTACCGGGAACGATCGAAGTAAAGGGCAAGAAGCTTGAAATGAAATCGAAGTTCACGGTGAAGGTGGCTGATTATGATATCTCGATACCGCAGCTCGTGTTCAATAATATTGCCGAACAGGTCGATGTAACGATCGACTTCATCTATAAACCGATGTGATCGGCTTTAACTTTTATAAATATATTCTATGAAGTTCTCTACCATTCTGTTTTGCTTTCTTTGCCTGTCGATCACGGTTGCAGCGCAGGACGACTTGTTAAAGGAGCTCGAAAAGAGCCAGGCTCCGGAAGTGGAATACATCGAACAGACCTTTAAAGGCACCAGGCTCGTCAATGGGCAATCGGTGGAGACAAAAGGACAGGGAGAGCTTGAATTCATTTTCGCCCACCGCTTCGGGCCGATGAACGGCGGCTTGTATGAGCTCTTCGGGCTCGACCAGGCCTACGTGAGGCTGGGGTTGGAGTACGGCGTTACCGACCGCCTGGGTTTCGGCTTCGGCAGGAATTCGGTCGACAAAACGATGGACGCTTACGGCCGGCTTAAAGTACTTCGTCAAAGCAAAGGAGCGAAGGTGATGCCGGTGACGATCACGGCTTTTGGTCAGGCCGCCATCAAAATGTCGCCCCGAAAGGAAGACGACCCTACCGGTACGTTGACGACGGTGAACAGGATGTCGTACACCGCACAACTGCTCATTGCCAGGAAGTTTAATTCGAAATTGTCGTTGCAGCTCATGCCGACAATGATACATCGCAACAGGGTAGATCAGACGATAGAGGACAATGATCAGTTTGCTATCGGCGTTGGTGGCAGGCTGAAGGTTTCACGCAGCGTAGCGCTCACCACGGAATACTACTATCGTTTGAATACATTCGAGACCAATCCTAACAAAGACGTGCTGGGCTTCGGTATCGACATCGAAACCGGGGGGCACGTGTTCCAATTGGTGCTCACCAACACGCGCGGTCTTACGGAGCGCGCCTGGCTGACGGAAACCACGGGTGATTTCTTCGACGGCGATATCCATCTCGGGTTCAATATCACGAGGACATTCCAGCTTGCGGAAAGGAAATAGGGATTTTTAAACCTATTATTTTATACTTTCGGCCTGACTTCATCAGGCTAAAAGAACTTGCTGCTCTTCTCAGTCATTTTCTATCTCATCCTTACGATCCTCATCGGATATTGGGCATCCAAACGTGTGAAGACGTCGGGCGATTTCATGCTGGCAGGCCGGAGTCTTCCGATCCTGCTGAGCTCATCGGCATTATTTGCCACGTGGTTCGGATCTGAAACGGTGTTTGGAGCGTCGTCGCAGTTCCTCCAGGGAGGGCTGTACGCCGTCATCGAAGACCCGTTCGGTGCTGCGTTGTGCCTGGTATTGTTCGGGCTGTTCATTGCCCGCAGGCTGTACAACATGAACCTGCTCACGCTTGGTGATTTCTTCAAGGTGCGTTTTGGAAAGAAAACAGAGTTGGTGGCAAGCGCGTTTCTTGCGCCACCGTATGTCGGTTACATCGCCGCACAACTGGTCGCAATGGGGCTGATACTGAATGTTGTTGCGGGTCTTGATGTATGGGTGGGTGTGGTGATCAGCGCTGTGGTCGTTACATTCTACACGTATATCGGCGGCATGTGGGCAATCTCTATCACGGATTTCATACAGAGTATCATCATCATTGCCGGCATGGTGGTGTTGGCGGTTGTGCTGGCAAGTAAGGCGGGAGGTGTGATGAATGTGATCAACCAGGTGCCCGCAAGCAATTTCAAGTTTTTCCCGGAAGCGAACGGACGGGAGGTCATCGCGTGGTTTGCCGCGTGGTCCGTTCTCGGTTTGGGTTCAATACCTTCACAGGATGTCTTCCAGCGGGCGATGTCGTCCGGATCGGCGAATACAGCCGTAAGATCATGTTACATCGCGGCGATCCTCTACCTGAGTGTCGCCATGCTTCCGCTGTTCATCAGTCTTTGCACCAAGCATCTTTATCCCGACCAGGTAGGGGATGCGCAGCTGGCGCTACCGAACATGGTGATGGCTCATACGGGGATCGCTGTTCAAGTGCTGTTCTTCGGATCGTTGCTGTCGGCGATCATGAGTACAACGAGCTCCGCCATGCTGGCGCCTGCGGCGATACTTGGCGAGAACCTGATCAAGCCGCTGTCATCACGTACTTACACCGATAAGGAGATGCTGCTACTGACGCGGATCGGTGTGCTTATCTTCAGCGTCCTTGCTACGGTGATGGCATGCTTACGAAGCAACATCTATGAGTTGGTTGGCGAGTCGAGTGTACTGAGCCTGGTGTCGTTGTTTGTCCCGCTGGTGTTCGGGCTGTACTGGAAGCGTGCCAGCAGTGTAGGAGCGATCGCCTCCATCGTAGGCGGTGCGGCAGCGTGGTTTATATTTGTTAACGTTGAACTTTCAGTGCCGGCCCTCGTTCCATCTACCATTGTGAGTGTCGTTGGAATGATTGCCGGAAGCCTGTTGTTTCCTGAAAAGCAAATTTCTCCTGTATGAAAATTGATATCAATCGATTGAATGACGGTTTTCATTTAGAAGCCGTTAACGAAACCGGTAATACCGTGCAGATGGATGGATCACCCGATATAGGTGGTACCGGCAAAGGCATGAGACCTATGCAGTTGTTACTCACGGCGTTAGGAGCCTGCGGCACGATCGATATCATATCCATACTCAAGAAACAACGTCAACCGCTGGAAGACATCAAGATAACGGTGACCGGCGACCGCGAGAAAGATGCAGTCCCCGCTCCATTCATCGCAGCACATATTCACTTCAGGCTATTCGGAAAATTAGACACGGATAAAGTTCAGAAAGCCGTAAGTTTGTCGGTCGAAAAATATTGCTCGGTAGCAAAGACTATCGAGAAAACGACAAAGATCACGTACAGTTTTGAAATCATTTAAAATAAAATTTCTCACGGAAAGCACGGAATGCACGGAACATGAGCGAAGACGCAAGTAAGAAATATTATTCGGAAACCGATCCCATCAGGGCACAGCATGAACGCACTTCATTTCGTGAACACTCGGTACCCCTTTATTTAACTTCCAGCTTCGTCTTCGAAGACGCCGAGCAGGCACGTGCACTATTTGCCGATGAAATACCCGGTAACATCTACACACGGTTCTCCAATCCCAACAGTACCGAGCTCATCAAGAAACTGTGTCTCATGGAAGGCACGGAAGACGGTTACGCTACCGCTTCAGGCATGGCTGCGATGTACATCAGCATGGCCGCCCTCGTAAAAGCCGGCGATCATATTCTCGCGTCCAGGTCCGTTTTCGGTTCCACCCACCAGATCCTGAACACCATCTTCCCGCGATTCAACATCAGCCATACGTACGTCGATCTGACAGACCCCGGTGCATGGGAATCGAAGATACAGCCCAACACCAGGATGATCTTCGTGGAGACTCCATCGAATCCCGCGCTGGACATGATCGATCTCGAATGGCTGGGAAAACTCGCGCAGAAACATAAGCTCATACTGAACATCGACAATTGTTTCGCCACACCGTATTTACAACGGCCGGCACAGTGGGGCGCTCATCTGGTTACACATTCCGCCACCAAGTTCATGGACGGGCAGGGAAGAGTGATCGGCGGCGCGGTCCTCGGTACGAAAGAGCTCATGAAAGAGATCCGGTTCTTCGCCCGTCATACCGGTCCTTCGATCTCGCCGTTCAATGCGTGGATACTCTCAAAGAGTCTTGAAACGCTGGCGGTGCGGATGGAACGCCACTGTGCCAGCGCCCTGGAGCTTGCCACCTGGCTCGAGAAACACTCCGACGTAGTCAGAGTAAAATACCCGTTCCTTCCCTCGCATCCGCAGTATGCCCTCGCTAAAAAGCAGATGCGTCATGGTGGAGGTGTTGTTACATTCGAGATCAAGGGTGGCGTCGACCGGGGACGCAAGTTCCTGAATGCCCTGAAGATGATCTCGCACTCAGCCAACCTTGGCGATACACGTACGATCGCCACGCACCCTGCATCGACCACCCATTCGAAGCTGACAGATGCCGAGCGCGATGCAGTTGGTATCAAGCCGGGACTCATTCGCGTGTCGGTAGGTCTGGAGGAGATGAACGACATCATCGCCGACCTAGAGCAGGCCATCAATAGCTCACGCTAAAAATCTTATTATTTACAAAAGTGTAGAATATCTCACAATATTGTTTACATTCATGATGATAATCATGTAGATCATGAAAGGAACATACCTGGGGGAGTTGGAGGAGTTGATATTGCTGTCGGTGGCTTCGTTAAGCACGGAAGCTTATGCGGTTTCGGTGAAGGCAGAGCTGGAACGCGGGGCGAAGCGGAAAGCAAATATCAGTGCGATACACTCCGTGCTCTACCGCCTCGAGGCGAAGGGATTTCTGACCTCGTCATTCGGCGGTGCGACACAAAAAAGAGGGGGTAAGATGAAAAGGTACTTTCGGGTGACGAATGAGGGACTGGATGCGCTGCGCGACGCGAAAATTGTCCGGGAGCAATACTGGAGAACCATTCCACAGTTGACACACTCATGAAAAAAATACAACCTCCCCGCTTCGGCCGATGGCTTCTTCGAAGAATATTCGACGACCGGTTTTACGATGAGATCTCCGGAGACCTCGAAGAGATCTTTAACGACCGTATTGAGACAAAGGGATGGTTCATTGCATCGGTCCACTATTTCAAGGACGTGATGTTATCGACCCGGAACATTGGTCTTAAAAAGGGTGGCCGTCGCGATAATGCAGGCATCATGCGAAACGTGATGGTGATCGCATTCCGGGCATTGAAGAAACGGGCCTGGTATTCGTCACTGAATGTCGTTGGGCTGACCTTAAGTATTTGCGCTGCCTTCCTGATGTCACTTTACGTGGTAGACCAGGCGTCGTATGACAGCCATTTCACGAATGCTGAGCGCGTATACCGCGTCAATCTCGAAGCCGACATGAATGGTAAACGTGACGTGTACTGCAATGTACCTCAGCCGACAGCCGCCGCGCTTCGATCGACCTATCCTCAGATCGAGGAGGTGGCCCGCGTGGCGTTGACCGATCACATCGGAACGCTTGAATACAAGGAGAAGAAGATACGCTCGGCGAACCTGGTGATTGCCGATTCTTCTGTGCTCAGGATATTTCATCGTCAGTTCCTGGAGGGCGACGAATCGAGTGCCCTGTCGGAACCGGCTTCCATTGTGTTGAGCGAATCGATGGCGAAGGAGCTGTTCGGAAGGAGAGATGTACTGGGCGAGCGCGTTCATTTCATTGAATTTGAGAAAGACCTGGAGATCACCGGCGTGATTGCCGACGACACAAGGCATTCTCATTTCCCTATGGAAGCGATCGTGTCGTGGCATACTTATCCGCAGTATGACTCCGATCAATGGTATGGCGCTCACGCCTATACGTACATTCTTTTGAAGACGGACACGGACATCGCAACGCTGACCGCGCAAATGCCCGCGTTCTTTAACCGGTACATAAAAAAGACGTTCGACGAGTTCAACGGTAAGGGAAAGATATTCTTTCAGCCACTCACCGATATCTATCTCAGCGACGAGCTGGTTTGGGAACCCAACCCACATGGAAGCCGGGCAAACGTAGTCGCTCTCGGATTCGTCGCGTTATTCCTGGTGGCCTTCGCCATGGTGAACTATGTTAATCTTGCTACGGCCAGGGCAGCGGAACGCGCGTTGGAAGTCGGTATCCGGAAATTGCTGGGTTCGTCGCCGTGGTTCCTGCGGGGACAATTCGTGGGCGAGTCGATCATACTTTCTACGACCGCAGGGGTGCTATCGCTCCTGCTTTCTTACGGAATGCTTCCGGTCTTCAACAGGTTGTCCGGTCTCGACCTGGCTAAGAGTCAGCTGTTCACCTTGCGGGTGGCCGGCAGTGTGTTGTTGTTGTCTTTTGTTGTTGGGTTAGTGGCAGGGATAATACCGGCCGCCTACCTGTCGTCCATGAAAACACTTCAGGGATTAAAAGGCAAATTTTCCGGCCGGGGCGAGATACTTCGAAGAACGCTGGTTATCACACAGTACTTCATTGCTGCAATCCTCGTCGCCGGTGTGCTGGTGGTTTACGAACAGATATCGTTTATTAAAAATAAAGAAATCGGTTTCAACAAAGAGAATCTCGTGAACGTCGTTGTTTCCCGTGACAGTATTGTGAACAATCACATCGACGTGTACGCAAAGGCCATCGAAAATTTCCCGGAAGTGATCTCTACGTCACTTGCTTATGTCCAGGTGCATCGTGAGACGGATTCATTCTCACCGACGTTACAGAATCCTGATGGTACTAAATTCCAGATGGGATCCGACATTATCTATGCCGATGCCAGTTTTATTCCAACGATCGGTGCGGAGATGGCAACAGGAAGAAATTTCGATAAAAATCTGACTGAGGCCGAAAGCTCGGTGCTGATCAATGAAGCAGCAGCAAAGAAATTCGGTTGGGAAAAAGGTCCGTTGGAAGGAAAATTTGCGGGCTTTACACCACGCGAACCCGCCATGAGAAATGTGATCGGTGTTGTAAAAGATTTCCACCTTGGTGTATCATACCAGTACGTTCATCCTACGATTATCTTTCTCAGTCAGGGCGGGGAGCCGAACCTGTATGTGAGGATCGGGGGCGGAGATATTCACGAGACAATTCAAAAGATGCAGGATTCCTGGAAAGAGCATTTTCCGGGTTACAACTTTGAATACAGCTTCGCCGATATGGACCTCGGCTCGCTGTACGAGCGTGAGACCAAGTTCCTGGCGCTACTCGGCGGCTTTTGCGCGATTACCCTGACGATCGCGTCCCTGGGTATTATCGGGCTGATCTCTTACGCTACTCAGAGCAAACGTAAGGACATTGCTATTCGAAAGGTGCTGGGATCCACATCGGCCAACATTGTCGCCATGCTTTCACGGAAATTCGTATACCTGCTGGTTGCGGCGGCATTGTTGTCGATACCGGCCGGGTATTATGTGCTCACCTTATGGCTTACCGGCTTCGACTATCGTATTGAAATCGGGGTATGGCCGTTTGTTGTCGCCTTTCTTGTCTGCTTGTTCTTTACGGCAGTGTCGATACTTTATCACGCGGTATATGCTGCGCTTGCAAATCCCGTAAACGCGTTGAAATACGAATAGAGGCCGCTATACAGAATGTTAGTACTTCTAGTACTTCTGTACCGATGGATCGATCTGATCCGCCCATGCTAGGATACCTCCCTTCAGGTTGTAGAGGTTTGTGAACCCGTGATTTTTCTCGAGCCACTGAACCATATTGCCGCTCCGTGCACCACTGCGGCAGTGGATCACTACTTTTTTGTCGCGAGATATCTTATCGACATTCGAGGGGATGTCGCCTTGCGGGATGAGTTCTCCGCCGATCTCGCAAATGTCGGCTTCATGCGGTTCTCTTACATCGATCAGCTGGAACTCAGCTTTCTCATCCATCATTTTTTTCAGCTCCTGAACAGTGACTTCTTTCATAAATAGAGATTTCCCGGTGTTGTTTTTCAGTCCGCAAAACTCGTCATAATCTATCAGATTTTTAATACCGGACCTGGCCTTTCGGTCGGGCACAGTAATGATGGTCGTCTCCGACGTGAGGCTGTCGACGATCAACAGCTTGCCCGCGAGTGTGTCCTTATTGCCTGATAACAATTTGATCGCTTCATTCGCCTGGTAACAGCCGATCATTCCCGCAAGCACGCCCAGCACTCCACCTTGTTCGCAATCAGGTACCGTGCCCGGCGCGGGTGGGAGAGGATAGAGGTCACGATAGTTGGGACCGCCGTTATGGTTGAAGACGGCGACCTGCCCTTCGTAACGGAAGATCGATCCGTAAATCAGTGTCTTTCCAGCCAGGACTGCTGCGTCGTTGAGAAGATATCGCGTGGGAAAATTGTCGGTGGCGTCGACGATGATGTCGTAGTCTTTAATGATATCGAAAATGTTGCCCGTACCGATCCGGGTTTCGATCGCAACCGTATAGATGTCTGGATTCAGATTGCGAAGCCGGCCTGCTGCCGTGGTGGCCTTTCTCTTACCGACGTCGGACGTGTTGTACAGGATCTGGCGCTGCAGGTTCGACAGTGTCACCGAGTCGTTGTCTGCGATGCCGATCTTTCCCACACCGGCCGCCGCCAGGTAGAACAAAACAGGCGCTCCTAGCCCGCCGGCGCCGACCACCAGTACACGGCCTGCCTTCAGTCTTTCCTGGCCGGTTTTTCCAAAGCCCGGCAGAACAAAATGCCGGCTATAGCGAATACTTTCCTCAGGTGAGAAATCCCCCATTCTTTAAATTTACGATTTACGATTTACGATGTGCGATTTTTTGGCTAAGGAACTATACGGAGTCTGAGTCGTACATCGTACATTGTAATTCGTTTCTGACCCCGTCCTCTCTTAATTATGGAACGTATTATTTATTCCTCCGGTGCTCCGTGGGAAAATATTGTCGGTTATTCCCGTGCCGTCCAGGTGGGAAACCATATTGAAGTGGCGGGCACCGTCGCCTCCGATGAGAACGGCGTTGTGTCAAAGGGCGATATGTACGGTCAGACTCATTTTATCATTAACAAGATCGCCGGCGTTCTTGAGAAAGCCGGATTTTCATTGAGCGATGTGGTGAGAACCAGGATGTTCGTTACGGATATCTCGCGTTGGGAGGAAGTTGGGAAAGCTCACGGTGAATTTTTTAAGGACATCAAACCCGCTACTTCGATGATCGAAGTGAAAGGTTTGATTGACCCGGGATACCTGATCGAGATCGAGGTGACTGCCATCAAGGGCGTGGAGCCAACGATCGAAAGGACCCGCATGCAGATGTGGAACCTCAACTCATGAATAGATCAAAGGCTAAACTATGTGTGCTCATCGTATTGATGCTTGCATGCAATGCCGCAACAGCACAGGTCGGCACCGTCAAAGGTGCGTCGTCATCGAATAGAAACGGCAGCTCGGAAGGTGGTTTCCGCGGCGGACCCTTCGGCGTAGGAATGTTCTATATGTTCGCCGACGTTACCGTCCGGGGATTTGCTATCTGGCAAAAGAACGTGCTTCAGCACAGGGGAGAAGTTCCGAATGTTCTCTCACTGGAAGTCTACGGGCAGGCCGCTATTCAACCCTCAACGTATTACGTCTTCAACCCGCGTATTCGCGGCAACTGGGGAATATTCCTCACCGATTTCAGGATGAACTATATGGTCGAGGAAAAGATCGGCGCACCGCAGGATCTTCGCACAGACGATTGGCAGATACTGGGCTTGAACCTGATCAACAAGAAGAATGTCACGCTCCGCTTGAGCACCGGTATCATGCACGAGGCATTCGGCGAAGGCGCGGTGTTTAGTGAATCCGTTCTCGGTCTGAATGTGATGTCGGACAACCAGTCGATAGGAGGTATGGGCGAGTTCCGTTGGGCCAAAGATCGTTTCACCATTTCCAGCCCACGGATCGAAGCAAGCCTGGGTGTTCAGAAGAAATTATTAGACCACAATCATATCCACCTGTTCGCTACCGGTGGTGTGATGTTCCAGCGGTATTATGATGAGATCAACGTTTGGGGAATGACAGGGGGAGTTGCGTTTAAGCTGTATTGACGAGGGGACGAGGTGACGAAGTGAAGATGTCTTAGAATCTTTTTAGTGCGAGGCCCGATACCGTTTCACCGATAGCCAATGATGACGTTGCCGCGGGCGACGGTGCATTGCAGACGTTGATCGCATAAGCATCCTCCAGTATCAGGAAGTCATCGACTAGCCCGCCTGTCCGGTCGCATGCCTGCGCTCTCACACCGGCTCCACCTTCCACCAGGTCGTTTTCCTTTATTTCGGGGATCAGTTTCTGAAGCGCTTTGGCGAATGCTGCCTTGGAGAACGAACGATACATTTCGCCCATGCCGGTCCTCCAGTACTTCGCAGCTACTTTTCTGAAACCAGGCCAGGCCAGCGTTTCCGCAAGCTCCGAAAGATCGATGTCTGATTTCTTGTAGCCCTCTCTTCTGAAAGCCAACACGGCATTCGGGCCAGCTTCAACACCGCCTTTGGCCATGCGGGTAAAATGAACGCCGAGGAACGGGAAATTAGGGTCGGGCACAGGGTAGATCAGGTTCCTGACGAGATACTCTTTTTCTTTTTTTAATTTATAGTATTCGCCGCGGAAGGGTATTATTCTGACGTCGAGGTTCGGTACCGTCATGCTTGCCACCTTGTCGCTGTACAACCCGCCGCAGTTAATAACAAGCTTGGTCGAATAAGATCCCTTTTGCGTGATCACAACCGCTTCGCCTGCTTTCTTTTGTATGTCAATCACCTTCTCGCCCAGGCGGATCTCGCCGCCTGCAGCTTTGATCAGGTCACCGTACTTGTTAGCAACCACCGTATAATTCACGATACCGGTTTGAGGAACAAATATTCCTTCGACACCGGCAACATGAGGTTCGTATTCTTTCAGCTCATTCTGTGTGAGTTTTTTCAGGTTGGTGAGCCCATTCTGCTCGCCGCGAACGTATAGGTTGTTGAGCAAGGGTTTCTCTTCCTCGCTTGTGGCCACGACGATCTTTCCGCAGAGCTCGTAAGGAACTTCATTCTTGTTACAGAAATCCAGCAGGAGATTGTACCCGCGAATACAGTTGGTCGCCTTCAGGCTGCCCGGCTTGTAATAAAGGCCGGAGTGGATCACACCGCTGTTGTTGCCGGTTTGATGCTGAGCAAGAAAAAGCTCTTTTTCAATCACAACAATCTTTAGCTTCGGACTAGCGGTCTTCAACTGGAGAGCTGTTGCAAGACCAACTATACCGCCGCCTATTATTGTAACATCGTACTGCATTGCGCGAAGGTAAAAAATCTCTCACGGATCACACGGATCGCACGGATTTATGCTTTGATCGGTCGCACTCTGACGTTCAGGTTTTGCTCCACCATCACCAGGTGGTTTCGGGGAATGAGAGTCCACTCGGCGCCGTCGGAGAGTTTTTCGGAGACGACAAGCACCGCGTGATCATCATCTTCCGGCGCTTCGAGGCGACCCTCGCCATTTTCCACAACATAGCGGGCCCCTTCCGAATGATAGAGCGTGAGCGCGTCCTCATTCGGGTCCGACACATACCGCGTGGCGACTATGAACAACCCATTGGTCACTACCATGTTCAGGTAGGCGGGTTCCTTGATGCCAGCCTCGCTGGTCAGCTTATTCACATACTGAAACGTATGGTCGAACGCATCGGCAACCGCATCGGTGTTGATAGTCTTATGCGTCTTGAAGAGGTAGTGGAGAAAGTAGGCGAATATGTGCTCCGAGTCGGTCTGTCCCTTGATCCAGTTATAGAGCTCGTCCGACAACGGCTCGCGGATCTTGCGTTTGATCTTCCCGAATTCTTCGACACCGCCGTTGTGCGCCATCAGCAGGTTCTTGTACGAGAAGGGGTGACAGTTGGCCTCCGAGACCTCGCCGACGCTGGCAGCCCTGACGTGAGCCAACATGCATTCGGTCCGGATCTTGGGAGCGAGGTTCCGGAGGTTCCGGTTGCTCCACGCTGGGTTCACCGACACGAAGGTCACCGGTTCGTAATTTATTTCAGGAACGTACCAGCCAATACCGAAGCCATCGCCGTTGAGTGGCTCTTCGATCTCTCTTGCATTGATGCTTTGATTGACAAGGGAATTCTTGGGTTGGTAAAGGAGCTTATCGATTATGATAGGCGTGCCCTTGTAGGCCATGAGTCGACACATGAGAGAGCGGGGTTGGAGGTTTGGATAGCTTGTGTGATAAAAATACGGGATTCCCCGGACAAGCCGTGGAATGACTGCGGCTCAAAGCAAGCCGTGGAATAACTGCGGCTCAAAAGCAAGCCTGGAATGACTGCGGCTCAAAGCAAGCCTGGGATGACTAACTCAAAAACAAGCCGGGCTGCGCGAAGCCAGCAACCCCTAAAATGCAAGAGACCCCTCCGACTGAGGGGTCTCTTGTTTACCTAAACCTAAACCTATGAGAAGATTACTCTACTCTATATTGTGTACAACGGGGTCAGGTCTTTTAGGTTGCGTTAACAGATTGCAAATTCTTCAATTTATTTTCCGAAATCGTTTTCGAAAGGGACTTTTTAACTCAGGCAAGGGGTTTTTCCTCAGTTCTTCAGCTTCGAAGCGAACTGCTTTTTGAACTTGTCCACCTTCGGTCTGATCACATACTGGCAGTAGCCCTGAGTGGGGTTAAGCTCATAGTAATTCTGGTGATAATCTTCCGCCGGATAGAACGTTGTTGCCGGCGAGATCTCCGTTACGATCGGGCTCTTGTAAACTTGCGAAGTGGCGAGCTGTTTCTTGTAAGCTTCCGCGGTCTTCTTCTGTTCATTGTTATGGTAGAACACTACCGACCGGTACTGGGTGCCTTCGTCCGCGCCCTGGCGATTCAGGGTGGTAGGATCGTGCGTGTTCCAGAAGACCTCCAGGAGTTCGTCAAAGGTGACCTTCGAAGGATCGTACGTGATCTGTGTGACTTCAGCGTGGCCGGTTTCGCCCGTGCAAACGTCACGGTAGGTAGGATTTTTAACCTTTCCGCCTTCGTACCCGGAAACGACTTTAGAGACACCCTTGACACCCAGGAAGACGGCTTCTGTACACCAGAAGCAACCTGCGCCGAAGGTTGCCACCTGCAGTTTATTGTTCATAGGCTTTTTTGATTGACAAAAACTAATGTTTGCTGCTAGTAAGGCCGCAATGATCAGATATGCCTTCATAGAATTTGTTTTGTAGGATAACCTACGGAACAACAAAAAGGTTTGGATTTCGCCCAACTCAGAATTGTCCGTAATACGATGAGATGGCATTTGCCAGCCTGTCATCCAGGTCCTTTTTGGTGATACCCTGCAGGTATCCCGGACCCATGTTTGGTTCCCGTTTCTCGATCAGCTTCTTGTTGCCTTGAGCGACAGCGCGGAGATCGCCGCTGTAAATTGCCCAGGAGTCCGACCACGTCATGCTGCTGGTGATCTCGTTATTCTGGATGTCGGCCTTGCTGGCGGCATCGGTGATCCACAGGTTGATCGATGCGCGGGAGGTGGCTTTCTTTTCGAAGATGGTGACGGAACAGGAGATCTTCTGGTAGACGGGGATCTTCTGGCCGTTAACTGTCTTCTCGCCGGTCTTCACACTGTCTGTGCGGTTCTCGACGCGACGCGAGATCTGGGGCAATCCTTCGCTGTAGCTGTTCACGGAAACCTTCAGGAACTGGTCTACACGTTTCACGCCCATTTCCTCGGCCTGCCGGGGAGTATAGAATTTTACGAACATATTGTTGTTGTAGCCGAAGACGGTGGGCTCGAAGTTCCACGAGTAACGATTTTCAAGAGCTGGTTCAACTATAATGTTCACCGTTGCGTTGACTTTAGCCTGTTCCATCATCTCGATACTTTCACGGTACCCGGGGGCGAGGACATTGGCATCGGTAAAGAGGTAGTAGGCGTTCTTGGAATCCTGACGAGTGTTGAGCATCAGCGCCTGTATACCCGCTTCGTAACTTTCTTCTGCGGCCTTTGATTTGAACTCTGTGAGCTCCTTGTATTTGTTAACGGGATTTGGGATGACCTTCAGCGCTCCGGGTGACTTCCGGATCTCGTCGTATAAGTGATTGATGCGCTCGTAGTTCACCACCGCGGCTTTGTACTTGAAGTTGGCGTTTGAAGCGATCTGGTTCTGGGCATCCGTCTCCAGGTAATCGACCGCAGCCTGGTAGCTGAGTGTTAGAACCTCTTTCGACTTTTTATGATCGGGACTTTGTCGCAGGCGTTGTACTGCTGTGAGCACAGCCTGGTAATAGTCGCCGTGCTTATAAGCACTTTTTCCCGAGCTGCATCCGCCAGCAAGGGCAACGATCGCGAAGATCGTGATAAGAGGGTATAAGGAACGCATAAGGGTACGTTGGGGTACTGGAAATGCAAAGAAACAAATTCGATGCCTCAAAGAAAACACCTCTTTTTCAGAAGGTTGGAAAGAATGGCAACGACCCTCGGTTACTTTCCATCCAGCTTCACCCGAAGCGTGAGCAATCCTGCCAGGATCATACAGCTGCCGCCCAGGATGAGAACGTAGATCGACTGGTTGTTGAAGAAGCCTTTGAGGATGGCGCCAAGACATGCAGCGGCGATGATCTGCGGGATCACGATGAAGAAGTTGAAGACTCCCATATAGTATCCCATTTTATCGGGAGGAAGCGCAACGGAAAGGATCGCGTATGGCATGGAAAGGATACTGGCCCATGCAATGCCAACGCCGACCATCGAGAGCCAGAGCCACTCGGGACCGGGTGCGAAATAAAATGAGATAAGGCCAAGGCCGCCGCAGGTAAGTGAAACAAGATGGGTAGCCTTCGTACCGAGCGATCGCGACAGCACCGGAAGAAAGATGGCAGCGACGGCGGCGATACCGTTGTATACCGAGAACAGATTACCCACGAGGACCGCGCCGGCTCCGTATGCTTCGCTCTTCGGATCGGTAGCCCCGAAGATGTGTGATGTAACAGCGCTCGTCGTAAAGATCCACATAGCGAACAACGCGAACCACGAAAAGAACTGTACGACCGCCAGCTGCCGCATGGTGCCCGGCATCTCATGAAAGTCGCGGATCATGTTGACAACTGCCACGTGAGGCAAACGAGCACCGATCAGTATAGCGGCCACAAGGTGGATGATCCCGAAAACAACAAACGCACCCGCCAGCACATACAGGTCCTGGACAACGCCCGTCATATAGATCAGTACTGCCCCGATAAGACCGAGCGACAGCAGCGAGATGCCTGTATAAAGGAATCGCTGCTTATGGAAACTATGATTCACTGTCGATTGTGTCTCACGGTTTTTGATCCTCTGTTCGGCGGTCTCAGTCGGTGGATATTCTTTGGTTGTAAACACGGTGTACATCACCGACACGAACAAAACGACCCCGCCGACATAAAATGAATATCTCACGGCATCGCTGATCGCACTGCCATCGGGCACATTGGATACTTCGAAGAATGTGGTAAAGATCCAGGGAAGGGAAGAGGCGACTACGGCTCCCGTGCCGATGAAGACTGCCTGCATGGCGAAACCCAGGGCGCGCTGTGCGGGCGGAAGCATGTCGCCTACAAATGCACGGAACGGCTCCATGCTGATGTTGAGTGATGCGTCCATGATCCATAGAGTGCCGGCGGCCATCCATAAGACGGATGAGTTAGGCATCAGGATCAGCGCCGTCATAGCCAGCAGCGCTCCGATGGTAAAGTAAGGACGGCGACGTCCCCACGTTGGATGCCAGGTGCGGTCGCTGTAATAACCGATGATCGGCTGCACCAGCAAGCCGGTGACCGGCGCTGCAATCCACAGCATCGGCAGCTCCTCGGGCGTCGCATTCAGAGAGGAAAATATCCAGCTGGTGTTGGCATTCTGAAGAGCAAAGCCAAACTGGATACCGAAGAACCCGACGCTCATGTTCAGTATTTGAATGAAGCTGAGGTGGGGCTGGTATGACTTGTTCTGAACCATTGGATTAAATGTACGATTTACGATGTACGATGTACGATTTAAGAGTGCGATTTAAACCATGGTAAACCAAGTGAAACTAAGATAATCGTACTTCCAGTTGTTCGTCCGTATAAGGTAATGTAATCATTTGAACCGTTTCGCTTCCCATCCATTCGGGGTCGTTGATCGGGTCGTATTTTTCGATAGGAGTGAAGTATGAAAATTCTTTTGGAGCGCTGTTGCTCAGTAGGTCGAAGCCGTGGAGCGTAACGACGATCGTCTTCCAGGGAGACTTGTAATTCCCTTCACTGCGGGTGAGCGTGAGTTGGGACTTCGCGGGATCGAAAATGATCTTGCGTATGGAACTCTCACCCTGCTGATACCGGAACGTTTCGCCATCGTCGGAATACAAATTGAACTCCGACGGTGTAGCGCCACGGTAAACATGCAGCACCAGTGTGTCGTTTGCGTCGGCTACGTTTCTACCGACCTGTTTGTCTTTCATCGGAAGCACGGAACCGCTTTTAACAAAAACAGGCAGCCTGTGTATGGGACATTCGATGAAAACTTCCTGGTCGCCATAATACTTTTTGCCGTTGTAGATACTATACCATTCTCCGGGCGGGAAGAATACTTTCACGACGTCGCGGGTGCTTTCGGCGGGACAAACAAGAATGTTCGGCCCAAACAAGTACTGGTTATGGAAGTGATGGTCGTATACTCTTTCGTCAAAAGGGTGGGCGAGGGCAAGGCTTCGCTGGACGGGCATTCCTGTCGCGACTGCTTCATGGAACAGCGAATAGATGTAAGGCATCAGCTGGTAACGGAGCCTGATGAAATTCCTGGAGATCTGTTCTACTTCCTCTCCGAACGACCACGGCTCAGCATCGCGTGAGTTGATCATGGTATGTCCGCGGAAGAACGGCGACAGCGCTGCGATCGACATCCAACGGGCGAACAACCTGGGGTTGGCTTCACCAACAAATCCACCGGCATCATATCCGGCGAAAGCCACACCGGTAAGACCAAAGCTGTTCACCAATCTCACACCCAGCAGCATGTGCTCGTCGTACGACACGTTATCACCGGTCCATACTGCGGCATAACGCTGCACGCCGGAGAATCCCGAACGTGTCAGGTTGAATGGACGTCGTCCATTCATAAGACTTTTGGTTCCTTCGTAGGTGCTCCGCGCCATCTGGAACCCGAACTGGTTTCGTCCTTTCCGTGTAGTCGCTTTATTTCCGTCGAAGTCGAACTCGATATTCTCGGGCAACCCGTGTCCCCATGTGGCGATCTCGTTCATGTCGTTCCAGAAACCTTCGATGCCCAGATCGGTGTAGGACTTCAGATGCGACTTCCACCAAGCTCTTGTTTCCTCTTTTGTGAAGTCGGGGAAGTGACACCATCCCGGCCAGACCTGACCTGAATAATATTCGCCGTCGGGATATTTGAGGAACACATCTTTCTTTACTCCATCGTCGTACGCCGGATACCCTGCTTCGATACGAATACCGGGGTCGCACATGACAACGATCTTGAAGCCTTCGTCGGACAGGAATTTCAAAAGGCCTTTCGGGTCGGAGAAGTTCTTCGGATCCCACGTGAAGATCTTGTACTTATCCATGTAATGGATGTCGAGCACAATGACATCGGCGGGAATATCTTTTTCACGAAAGGTCCTTGCAAGGGTCTTTACTTCCTTATCGGGATAATAGCTGTAGCGGCACTGTTGATAACCCAGGCTCCACAAGGGCGGCATTTCCATGCGGCCGGTAAGCCATGTGTAGTGGCCGACGATCTCGCTTACGCTCTGGCCTCCGAAGAAATAGTAGCTCATCGTACCGCTGTCGGCGGAGAAGCTCGAGAACCTGTTGTTGGATGCGCCGAAGTTGAAGAACGACTTGTACGAGTTATCGAAGTAGATGCCGTACATCAGCTTGTGATGAATGCCGATGTAAAAGGGAGTGGAGCAATACAGCGGATCCTGGCCGCCATGATAACCGTATGCGTCGGTGGTCCAGTTCTGATAGTGATGACCTCTGCGGTCCAGCGAACCGGTCTTTTCACCGAGGCCGATGAACCGTTCTCCTTCCTGGAGCTTCTTGTAGGTTGTTACCTGCTCGCCGATCCATGCAGTGCCCAGTCCTCTTTCGTCTTCGTTGATGACATCGCCTCCGGGCGTTTCAAAGGAAATGCGGATGGGATCTTTAGTGACAGTAACCCGAAGTTTCGGGGTGGTGACCCGTATCGTGTCGTTGTCCTCCTTTGTTTCAATGTTTACGCCTGGTGGTGTTTGACAAACCGCATAGGAGAAATCGTCGAACTCTCCGTCGCGCGACAGTGATATCTTGACAATTGAATCGGAGTATAGTATGACCCGCAGCAAACCTTCGCTGGCTGAAATCAAAACTCCTGAATCGTTCTTTTCGTAACCGGAGAATTTACCGATTGTTTTACTGACAGGATTTTTCAACGTGAAAGACTATTTCTTCTTCTTACGCAGCGACGAATTACGGATAATCAGCTTTGTTTTCAAGATCTTGGTTTCGGCAGGCAGATCTTCCAGGTCTTTATCTCTTATCTCTATCTGGCGGATAAGCAGACGTGCAGCTTCCTGTCCCATTTCAAAACCCGGTTGGTCGACAGATGTCAGCGAGGGGTCGGTAATCTGAGAGAAGAAGTAGTTGCTGAATCCGACAACGGCTACATCATCGGGGATCGTAAGGCCTTTTTCTTTAATAGCCATGATGGCGCCCATTGCCATCGGATCGTTGGTGGCGAAGATCGCATCAGGGGGAGTACTGAGCGACAAGAGCTTTTGTGTGGCGCGTTGTCCTTCTTCGAATGAGTTGTTGGGACACACCACGGTGTAGGTTTCGCGGATCTCGAGATTGCTTTCAGACAATGCATCCTGGTAGCCCCTGAGACGATCTTTGCTGATGATCAGGTTAGGAGCGCCTTCGAGGTGAGCGATACGTTTGCAACCCTGCTCGATGAGATGGAGCACGGCTTCTTTCGCGCCGACGTAGTCGTCGACGATCACTTTGCTCAGGTTGGGATTCGAATAGAACCGGTCGTACAGCACGATGGGCACGCCCTTCGATATGATGGATTCGATATGGTCGAAGTTGGTTGTCTCACGGGAGAGTGAAAGGAGCATGCCGTCGACACGGCTGTTGAACAGTGCCTTCATGTCGGTCACTTCGCGCTGATACGATTCGTTTGATTGAGCGAGGATGACATTGTATCCGCCTTCATAGGCTACATCTTCAATGCCGCTGATGACAGTAGAGAAGAACGTGTTGACGATCTCGGGGATGATAACTCCGATGGTGTTGGTCTTTTTCTGGCGCAGGCTTAGCGCGACGATGTTGGGCTGATAGTTGAGCCGTTCGGCGAGCTCGTTAACGGCTTTCTTGGTCTCTGCACTGATGTCTGGGTGATCTTTCAGAGCGCGGGACACGGTGGAGGGGGAGATACCGAGTTCCCGGGCGATGTCTTTGATGGTGACTTGATTGAACTTCATTATTGGATGATTAGCGAATGTCTGGTGGGGCGATTTTGTACAGAATCTTAAAAATCGGAAACGTTTGCGATACCGTTTCCATAATTTTTGTTAGATTTATTACGGAAAACCCAGAAAATGGGTGAACTTTTAGGGCGTATTGTGTGGCAGTTAACGTGGTCATTTCGATGGCCAAAATAACTAATTAACAATTGAGAACTCATCTAAATTTCAATTATAAACCCAAACTAAACCAGTATGATCAGATTGTATCTGCTAAAGGCCAGGTACACTCTCGCGGTTCTATTCCTGGCCACTACCATGGCTATGGCGCAGGACGCGACGGTGTCAGGCAAAGTAACAGCCTCGGATGATGGTTCCCCCATCCCCGGCGTAAACGTGCTATTGAAAGGCACCAACAATGGAACAGTTACTGATACCGACGGAAATTACAGGATTGCCGTCCCTTCAGGTTCAACACTCGTGTTCTCATTCGTTGGTTATACAACCTTAGAACAGGTTGTCAGTTCAACCCAGACTACGATCAACGTCGCCCTCGTGGCAGACGTTACTTCTCTGTCTGAAGTTGTGGTGGTTGGATACGGTTCGCAGGACAAAAAGGAGATTACTGGTTCAGTAGTTTCTCTCGACCCGCAGGCCTTCAACAAGGGTAACGTCAATGACCCCACCATGCTCCTCCAGGGTAAGGTTGCAGGTCTGAGTATCTACAACAAAGGCGGTGACCCCAATGGTACTCCTATCATACGTCTTCGTGGTATCTCTACGTTCGGAGCTAACGCACAGCCACTCATCGTGATTGACGGTGTTATTGGCGCGACACTCGATAACGTGGATCCGAACGACATCGCAACTATCAACGTGTTGAAAGACGGATCTGCCGCGGCGATCTACGGAACTCGTGGCTCAAGCGGTGTGATACTTATTACTACGAAGAAAGGTAAAGCAGGCGCACTTTCGGTTGACTATAACGGCTACGTGTCTGCTTCGTCGATCTTCAAGGCGCTGCCGATCATGACACCTCAAGAGTACGTCGATGCAGGTGGTAACGACCTTGGCTCGCGCACAGAGTGGCAAAAAGAGGTTACCCGTACTGCAATCAGCAACGTTCACAACATCGGTATCTCGGGTGGAACGGCGAACACACAGTTCCGCATGTCCACCAACTTCCGTAATCAGCAGGGTATCCTCAAGACCACAGGCTGGGATCAGATCAACACGCGCGCTGGCCTGTCGCATTCCGCGCTCGATGGAAAACTGAGATTTGATTTCAACATGTCGTTTACGAACAGGAACAGCGATCTGTCTTTCCCCGAGGCCTTCCGCTACGCCACGCTGTATAACCCTACGGCGCCGGTACGATTTGCCAACGGTGATTACTACCAGGCGATCCTGTTCGATAACTACAACCCTGTGGCTATCATTGATCAAAACCACCGTGAAGCGCTTAAAAAGACGTTGAACTACGGCGGTAAGATCGACTACCAGTTATTCAAAGCCCTGACATGGACCCTGAACTATGGCCGCCAGAATGAGGACTATGAGGAGAATGCTTATTTCTCAAGCAAGTCACTGTGGACCGGTTACGGCCGGAACGGTCTTGCAAGAAGAAAGAACAACAACCGCGATTTCACGCTTATTGAAACGTACGGTACGTATTCAAAGCAGGCCGGAAGTCTTGACATCGTTGCAAACGCCGGTTACTCCTACACAGAAGATCAGTTCACGGAAATGAACGTTGAGCTCGGAAATTTCCCGAGCGATCAACTCGGATATAACAACCTTGAAGACGCCGGTGACCGGATCTCCGGTGTTGCCACCAACGTAGACATTAATAGTAGCAAGACTCCGCGCAACAGGATCGTTGCAGGCTTTGCCCGTTTGAACCTTACGTGGGATAACGGTATCTTCTTCAATGCCTCTGTTCGCCAGGAAGGTTCGTCGAAATTTTCGAAGAACAACAAGTGGGGAACTTTCCCAGCCGTTGGCGCAGGTGTTGATATCAACAAGTACTTACAATTGGATAATGTTAGCCTGCTGAAGTTCAGAGTAGGTTATGGCGTTACAGGTGCAGTGCCTGGTGATGCCGGTATATCTCAATTCGACTACGATTATGATTTCGGAGGTGGCGGCTCGGTTCGCCGGGCTATCCAGGGAAATGATGACCTTCGTTGGGAAAAGAAGAAAGAATTAAACTTCGGCCTTGAATTCGGTGTTGGTCGCCTGACTGGTACCCTGGACGTGTACAACCGGACCATTGAAGACCTCATCTTCAAGAGAGGTGTGACCGGCGTCGAGTTTGGTGAGGCAAAATTCCAGTACCAGAACGTAGGTACGCTCCAAACGCCTGGTGTTGAATTGAACATCAACTATAGCGACATCCAAATTGGCGGCGTAAGGTGGACTACCGGTCTGGTAGCAAGCTCCTATAAGACAAAAATGAAGGAGTACATCAACGATAACAAAACAGTTACAACAGCCGACTTCGGCGCTCCTGGCCAGAACGGAACATATGCGATCCTCGTCGAGAAAGGTAAGCCGATCGGACAGATCTGGGGACCTGTATTTGCCGGCGTTAACGAGTCGAATGGTACGCCCGTATTTGCAGACCTCAACGGCGATGGAAAGATCGTATCTAACCCTTCGGACAATCTCAAGGATGATGCCGATATGAAGGTTCTTGGTCAGGGTATTCCTACAGTTGAACTTGGTTGGACCAACCGACTAAGCGTGGGCAACTGGGATATGAACATCTTCTTCCGTTCAGCTCTTGGACATAGCCTCGTCAATCAGTTCCGTGCATTCTATGAGCCTATCGACCCGGGTGCGATCAACTCTTACAATCGTATCAAAACAAGCAAAGCAGTTCCTGGTCTTACATCAGCACAGTACAGCTCCCTGTACGTTGAAAAGGCTGACTTCGTAAGGCTTGACAACGCTACAGTTGGGTATACTTTCAAGGTTAACAACAAGAACCTTAAGAACATCCGCTTGTACGTGAGCGGCCAGAACATCTTCCAGATCACCAGCTACACTGGTATCGATCCCGAGCCGTCGCTTATGGATTACGAACAAGATCCTGATGACCCATTGTCACCTGGTATCGATCGTAGGAATAACTACTACACGGCCAGGACATTCACTTTTGGTATCAACTTAGGCCTTCAATAATTAAGTACCATGACTAAGATGAAACAACTATTCAAGTACACTTTTGCAGCCGGACTTTTTGCAAGTGTAGTATCATGTACAAATCTCGACGAGGATCTCCAGGATCGTTATACTGGTCTGTTTGACCCTAACAACCCTGGTGTCGGTATCAAAGACAACGTGAACAAGGCAGCACCGACCGATGGTTTGCAAGGCGCGTTCTCTAAACTGCGGGATGGCTCGGCGACCAATGGCGGATTCTTCGCCGTTCAGGAAGCTGGAACCGATGAAGCCGTTATTACCCAGAAAGGTGGTGACTGGTTCGATGGTGGTCTTTACATAAGAATGCACCATCACGAATTCAGCCCTCAGACGTGGGCAATCAACGACACGTGGATCCATGCATACGCGGGTATTCTCCAGGTCAATGACCTATTGGAGAAAGGAACGGATTTCGACGCAGGTCAGAAAGCTCAGTTGAAAGCGCTTCGTGCGTTCTTCTACTGGCGCTTGCTGGATGTGTTCGGAAACGTGCCGATCGTATTGACAGCCGGTGGAAACGCCGCTCAGTCGACGCGCACCCAGGTTTACGATTTCGTGGTCAGCGAATTGCTCGCGGCACGCGCAGATCTCCCTGCGACCAAGCAAGATTATGGCCGCTGGAACCAGGCGGGTGTGAATGCCCTGCTCGCGAGGATCTATTTAAACTCTTCGGTTTATACCAACGGGACCAAGGTTGAGTACCAGAAGGCGATCGATGCAGCAGATGCAGTGATTACTTCCGGCTTATACAGCCTGTCGCCGGTATATAGCGAGGTGTTCGATCCGCATAACGTTGAGAACGTAGAGCATATCTTTGTTGTTCCTTTCGACGAAGCAACGGGTGAAGGTGCTGTGTGGCCGATGATGACCCTGCACTATCCCAGCCAGTTGACATACAAGCTGCAGAGTCAGCCATGGAACGGTTTCTCGACGCTCGAAGAATTCTATAAGTCTTACGATGACGCCGATGATCGCAAAGCAGCCAACTTCATTGTAGGCAAGCAATACGATCGCACCGGCAACCAGCTGCTCGACCTCGCTTATGATAAGGGCGATGCTGATGGAGCAGGTCTTGACTATACTCCGTTCGTCAACATGTTGGCCCCTAATGCGTCACGCCAGGGCGGCGCTCGCTTCGGTAAATTCTCCTTCAAAATCGGTCAGAGGGACAACGCAGATAACGACATGCCTCTCATGCGCTATGGCGAAGTTCTTCTCAACAAGGCTGAAGCTATGATGCGTATGAGTGGTTTTACAAACGCTGCTGCTGTTCAACTCGTGAACGACATAAGAAAAAGATCTCACGCAAGTGAGTTCGCCGCAGGTGATTTTACCGAAGGTAAAATGCTCGCAGAACGTGGTCGTGAGTTGTTTGTGGAAGCACATCGTCGTACCGACCTGATCCGTTTCAACGCGTATCATAAGGCATGGTGGGAAAAAGCCGTAGACCCTCAGGCCGCAGTTCATACTCTTATGGCGATTCCTCAGGAGCAAATGGTGAACTCGTCTTCTACACCTTTCCCGCTTAAACAAAATCCTGGCTATTAATTTTTCCATAGCCTTAGATTTATAATTTTAAAACAGCGTCCAACGTAGAGTTGGGCGCTGTTTGCTTTAAATATGAGACCTGGATCCTGGATTTGTGTTGTTGTTCTGCTGTTCGGATGTACCCAGGAATCTCCGCATCGTGCCACATTGTTCACCGATGTTACAACCGAAAGCGGAATAACCTTTCGTAACGATCTCTCCTTCACCGAATCGTTCAATCCATACACCTACAGGAATTTTTTCAATGGGGCCGGTGTCGCGATAGGCGACATCAACAACGATGGACTCCTCGATATTTACTTTGCCGGAAATCAAACCGACAATAAACTGTATCTCAATACAGGTGATTTAAAATTTAAAGACATTACCGACCAGGCCGGTGTAGCATGCTCCGGTGTTTGGAGCACCGGTGTAACGTTTGCGGATATAAACGCGGACGGGCTGCTGGATATTTACGTGTGCAAATCAGGAGATCCCGGCGCGCCTAAGAGATATAACGAACTGTTTATTAACAACGGCGATCTCACATTCCGCGAAGAATCCGCCAAATATGGACTCGACGTCAGCGGGCTTTCCGTGCAAGCGGCTTTTTTCGATTACGATAAAGACGGCGACCTCGACTGCTATTTACTAACCAATTCTTTCCGTTCCGTCGGTAATTATGACCTGGTGAAGGACCAGCGGAATCGGCCCGACCCGCAAGGAGGCGGAAATAAGTTCTTTCTTAATGACAACGGAAAGTTTGTCGACCGTTCGGCACAAGCAAAAATATTCCGCAGTAATATCGGCTTTGGGCTCGGAATAACCCTGGGCGATTTCAACGACGACAGTTGGACCGATGTCTTTGTGTCTAACGACTTTTTCGAAAGAGACTACCTGTACATCAATGACCGCAAGGGCGGTTTCAACGAATCACTTACCGAATACTTTGAATCCATCAGTATGGGCTCGATGGGCGCGGATCTCGCGGACCTCGACGGGGATGGTGTCGCAGAACTATTTGTAACCGAAATGCTTCCCGATTCATTGAACCGGAAAAAAACCAAAACCGTTTATGAGAGCTGGGATAAGTACCAGTTGAATGTAGAGAATGGCTACTACCACCAGTTCCCGCGAAACGTTCTGCAAAAGAAAACAGCCGAAGGCAACTACGTGGAGGTCGGAAGAATGGCCGGTATTGCCGCCTCCGAATGGAGCTGGGGCGCCTTGCTGTTCGATATGAACAATGATGGCCGCCGCGACATCTTCATCGCCAACGGTATTTATAAGGACCTGCTCGATCGCGACTACCTGGCCTACACCGCCTCCGACGAGAACGTAAAAAAGATCATTAACGAAGACAGGAAGAACGCGATTACGAAGCTGATCGACCTGATGCCCCAATCGCCCGTCTTTAACTATGCCTACCGCAACGATGGCGATCTCCATTTCACCAATGTCGCTGCCGAATGGGGTATGGATCGATCGATGTACAGCTGCGGAAGCGCTTATGGCGACCTGGACAACGACGGCGATCTGGACCTTGCTGTCAATAACATCAATACCCCTTCCGTTATATACCGGAATAATTCCGACACGGCAGGGCTTGGGGTAAACATCTTATTGTCTTCAAAGAGCGCAAATACATTCGCTGTCGGCTCTAAAGTAACAGCCTATGCAAATGGGCGTAAATTTATAACGGATAATTTCGTAGCACGGGGCTTTGAAAGCTCTGTTCAGCCGCAAGCGCATATTGGTTTAGGTACGAGCGTGAAAACACTGGATTCCTTGCAGGTCGATTGGCCCAACGACGGTTACACTATGTTGTATAACGTACCGGTTACTCCAGTCATTAAGGTAAACGACGACTCGAGGGTAACGAAGAGGATGCCGGTAACGAGCAAGCCAGCGACGCTGCAGCTTGACCTGGTCACGAATAGTGTCTTCCGGCATACCGGCAATGGCCTCATCGACTTCAACCGCGACCGGTTGCTGCCGATGATGTATAGCAACGAAACACCGTCGCTGATAAAAGGAGATATCGATAAGGATGGGCGAGACGAACTTTATATCGGCGGTGGCAAAGACCAGCCAGGGGCACTGATCAGGTACGATGGTTCCAGATTCAAAGCGAAAGTGCCCGATGCCATGCGCCAATACTCACTCTCCGAAGAAACGAAGGGCGCTTTGTTCGATGTGGATAACGATGGCGATCTGGATCTCTACATGGCTACCGGTGGACGCTTCTTTCCAGGGTCGTCTTCGGTTCTACTCGATAAGGTCTTCATCAACGATGGAAGAGGAAATTTCTCGGAGTCGCCCAACCCCATTCCATTCGGGAAGTTCGCTTCCACTGCCGTCACGATGCCATTCGATTACGACAACGATGGCGACATGGATATTTTTGCCGGCGAACGCTTCGATCCTTTTACCTATGGATTGGGCGGGCAGGGTTATTTATTCGAGAATGATGGTACGGGAAAATTTACCGATGCCACAACCAAAGCCGCGCCCATGTTGTCTAATATAGGCATGATCACCGATGGCATAGCAACGGATGTGGATCTCGACGGATGGACGGATATCGTCATCGCCGGCGATTGGATGCCCATTGTTGTTTTAAAAAATGAAAAAGGGCGGTTCAAAGACATTTCGGCTTCAATGGGCCTTACGGGCACCGAAGGATGGTGGCGCGACGTGGAAGCTGCCGATCTCAACAAAGATGGAAAGGTGGATTTTGTTTTCGCAAATCATGGTCTGAATTCATTCTTCAAGGCTGGGGACCGGATGTACGTAGGCGATTTTGACAACAGCGGGTCGGTCGAACAGATATTTTGTACAAATGTAGACGGCAAATATTTCCCGGTGATAGACCGTGATGAGTTTGTCTCGCAGATGCCGTCGATGAAGAAATCGCTCCTTTACTATAAAGACTATAGCAGGAAATCAATCGACGATATATTTAACGCGAAGGCACTGGAAAATGGTAGGGTATTTCAGGTAAATTTGCTCTCTTCGATCATGCTGTTGTCCCGCCCCGGGGGCTATCAACGGATAGAACTTCCTGCTCCATTGCAATATGCACCGCTTTATGCGTTGTTGCTGGAAGACCTGGACAACGACGGAGTGATTGACTTAATTGCGGGTGGAAATAATTACAAGGTTAAGCCGCAATTTGGCCGGTATGATGCGTCCCACGGCTGGTTCTTTAAAGGCCGGATCGATCATGGAACATACAGTTTGAATGATGCGCAGGATCTTGATGTAAAAGGTGAGGTAAGAGGGATTAAGTGTGTTGAATATGAGGGTGTTAAATTTGTCGTTTTTGCAAAATATGATGATGACCTGGAAATTTATAAGATACGCTAGCCTGGCGTTTTGCGGCTTCCTTCTGATCGGCTGCGAAACGGAATACACCAAGGCAGTAAAGGCTGAGCTGGCGAAAGGAATTCGACAGGATTCGTTGCTGTTTGGTATCAGTTTCGGCAGCACACGGGAAGAATTTTACGGCAAATGCTTCGACCTGAACAAGCAAAAGCTCGTATCGCAGGGAGTCGGATTTTCAGTTCAGTACATGATCAAGGACTCCATCACCGGCAGAAAACCCGAAGACATCAGGATGCTGTTTTATCCTAACTTCGACACCCTCAACATCATAAATGCAATGAACCTGGAGTTCAGTTACCCCGGTTGGATGCCAGGCCAAAGGAATTTGCAATCGGATAGTCTTAGTAATCATGTAAAGGAAATATTGGAAAAATGGTACGGAGGCAACCCATTTATAACGGCGCGCATCAATGAACAGGACGTCCCTGTAAAAATTGATGGGAACCGCAGAATATTGGTTTTCATGGAAGATCCGCAACGTGTACTTGTGAGGATACACGACATTAATCATCCGGAATTTATGCACCAGGCACTTGGCTTGAAAAAAGACGACACACAGGGACAAGAAAAATAACAGAGTATGAAGAAGTTGGTTTGGATAGTGTTTATGATCTTTCTGGTCGAATGCTCCAGGGATGAGTTTCAACCAAGCAGCGAGGACCGCTGCCGGGTAGGCCGGTATGTATTTGGCCAGGCCAATGGAAACGACGAGAGTTACAATATCAATTACGTCGAAAATTATTTCATCCGTGTCAGTGTCGCCTCAAAAGAGGTCCTGGTGAACGGAACCTGGACTGTAGAGAACGCTTACAAGCATGAGTATGTGAATGATTCATTGTACATCAAAGAATTCAAGACCTTCACCGAAGGTAAAACCCTTTTGACCGCTCTCCTGAGTGAAAAGATCCAGGAAGTTGTAACGACCATTCCGGAGAACGGAGGAACCTTCCGTTTTCGTTTCGATTATTCCACCACTCAACAGATCGGGGTGACACTCGACAGAATTATCGGGGACGCCGCTGTTTTTGATTCCCGCGCGGTCTATTATATAAGCAACACGGCCGACGTTGAGCGTATGGAGATATTTCGCAATAAGGATATTTACAATGGTGTAAATGATTTTACGTATCGCGATAAAAAATTTACGTACGATAATATTCAGAACCCCTTGAAAGATTTGGTGATCGCGAACTTCTTTAAAGCCGAATTGCCCGACGTCACTTATTTTTCATTCCACAATCGCCTTGATGAGACGTTTGATGGGGTGACAAAGAAATTCAAATTCGAATATGGCACGGATCCGATGCCGACCAAAATAACCACCCCCGATGGTGTCATATTGAAATTCGAGTATCCGAACTGTACTAACTAAACCTTAAGTGAAGAGAGCCGGAATTCTTATTGTAACCCTGGTCATTCTGATCCAGTGTAGCGAAAAGGATAACCAAAATACGTCGACACTTTTTGAAAACATACCCTCGCAATTGTCGGGCGTACATTTCAGAAATGACCTCACCTTCGACGAGGATTTCAATATTTATACATATAGGAATTTCTACAACGGCGGTGGCGTCGGTTTGGGCGACATAAATGACGATGGACTGATCGATATTTTTTTAACATCGAACCAGGGCCCTAACAAGCTATACCTCAACAAGGGTAATTTCCAATTTGAAGACATTACATCAACGGCCGGTGTGGCAGGAACTAAAGCCTGGTCTACCGGCGTGAGTGTTGCCGACGTGAATGGCGACGGACGGGTCGATATCTACGTTGCTAATTCGGGAGACGTCAAGGGCGACGGAAAGGAGAACGAGCTCTTTATAAACAATGGCGATCTTACCTTTTCTGAAAAAGCCGCAGAATACGGCGTGGCCGATCGTGGTTTTACAACACATTCCGTTTTTTTCGATTACGATAAAGACAATGACCTCGATCTCTACATTCTTAATAATTCATACCAGGCTATCGGCAGTTTTAATCTTACGAAGAGCGAACGCCCCAAACGCGATTCCCTTGGCGGCGATAAACTCTTAAGAAACGACAATGGTCATTTTACCGATGTGAGCGAGAAGGCAGGCATTTACGGAAGTGTGATCGGCTTCGGCCTCGGCGTTACCGTCGGCGATATAAATCGCGACGGCTGGCAGGACATTTATGTGTCAAACGATTTTTTCGAGCGCGACTACCTGTATGTCAATAGTCACGACGGTACTTTCAAAGAAGTTCTTACGGAACAAATGAAGTCGGTCAGCGGCGCCTCAATGGGAGCGGACCTCGCCGACATCAATAACGATGCGAATCCCGACATTTTTGTCACCGAGATGTTGCCCTGGCAGAACAACCGGTTAAAGACAGTCACCACCTTCGAGAGCTGGGATCGTTATAATTTCAGTGTTCAAAACGACTATTATCACCAATTCACACGAAACATGCTGCAGCTCAACAACGGCGATGGCACGTTCAGCGAGATCGGCAGGCTGGCAGGTGTAGAGGCCACGGATTGGAGTTGGGGCGCGCTCATTTTCGATATGGATAACGATGGCTGGCGCGATATCTTCGTATCCAACGGTATTTACCAGGATCTCACCAACCAGGACTACTTGCAATACGTCTCCAACGAAGAGGTGATCCGCTCGATCGTTTCCGGAGGCAAGGTTGACTATAAAAAACTGGTGGAGCTGATCCCATCGCATGCGGTACCTAACCAGGCATTTCAAAACAAACATGGAATTCAGTTCAGGGAGGTTTCAAAAGAATGGGGATTGAACCAGCCCGACTTCTCAAACGGAGCTGCGTACGGCGATCTTGACAATGATGGTGATCTTGATATCGTGATCAATAATGTCAACTCGCTGGCATCGATCTACAGGAACAACTCGAATGCATCGACGGCCAGATATCTGAAATTTATTCTCGTTGGTCCAGCCGGAAATACCGGCGCTTTTGGTACCCGTATAACGATCAAGGACGAGGGAGAGACGTTCTATGGCGAACAAATGCCCATCCGGGGATTCGAGTCGTCTGTAGATCCACGTCCAAATTTCGGTTTGGGCTCACGCGATACCGTGGACCACGTGCTGGTGCAATGGCCCGATGGAACCGAATACGCTATGACCAACGTACCAACGAATCAATCGCTCCGGCTTTCGATGGGCAAGGACGTATCGCCCTCAATCGCAAAACCGGATGCGACACCGGTGACGTTATTCGATCAATTGCAGGGCGTTATCGATTACAAGCATGAAGAAGCCCCGTTCGTCGATTTCGATCGCGACCGGTTGATACTCCAGATGCTGAGCAACGAAGGTCCGCGGATGTCAAAGGCCGATGTCAACGGCGACGGCCTCGAAGATATTTACATTGGCGGGGCCAAAGGATCTTCAGGTGCTTTGTTAATTCAGCAGAAGGAGGGGAAATTCAAGAAGTCGAACGAGACGCTGTTTGAAGCAGACAACACTTCGGAAGATATGGCAAGTGAATTTCTCGATTTCGACGGGGATGGCGACGTGGACCTGTATGTCTGCAGCGGCGGCAACGAGCTTCCGTCGACTTCGTCCGCTCTTGCTGACCGTTTATACGTCAATGACGGAAGGGGCAACTTCACAAAGCAGCCCGGTATGGTCATGAGTTCGAAATACGAAAGCAAGTCGACTGTTAAAGCCGGTGATTACGATGGCGACGGTAACATGGATTTGTTTGTGGGCGAACGTCTACGGCCATTCGCTTATGGCATGCCCTGCAAGGGATATGTGTTGCGTTCGGAAGGCAATAGTTTTAAAGACGTCACCAAGGACGTTGCTCCGGCATTGATCGACATTGGGATGATCACAGATGCGGCATGGAGCGATGTGGATCATGATAAAGACCTCGATCTTGTTATTGTAGGGGAATACATGCCCATAAAAGTGCTTATTAACGACAACGGTAAGTTTGTCGACCGCACAAAGGAATTTGGATTGGAAAAGACGAACGGCTGGTGGAACCGCATTCATGTTGCAGACCTTGATGGTGACGGCTATGACGATTTCGTTTTGGGAAACCACGGCTTGAATTCAAGAGTCCGCGCTTCGGAGCAAAAGCCGGTGTGCATGTACATAAACGACTTCGATCAGAATGGCACCATGGAGCAAATCGTTTGTACTTTCAACGGTGACAAGAGCTATCCGTTGGCGTTACGACACGACCTGATATCGCAGATGCCTTTTCTCAAGAAAAAATACCTGAAATACGAATCATATGAAGATCAAACGATCACCGACATCTTTACGCCCGAGCAGATGAAAAACGCAGTGAAGCTGGAGGCATATGTTTTAGAAAACAGTATCCTTTGGAACGAGAAGGGCAAGGGGTTATCGCTGAAAGCCCTTCCTGTCGAAGCACAGCTTTCTCCAGTGTATGGTATTGAGACCGGTGATTTCAACAACGACAAAAAAATAGATATCCTGTTAGGGGGTAATCAATATCGAGTTAAACCCGAGCAGGGGCGTTACGATGCCAGCTATGGCATGTTCCTTTCCGGCGATGGCGAAAGCGGTTTTGTCGCGCAGCCCTCATCTACCGGTTGGAAAATCGACGGCGAGGTGCGAGATATCCTGACCGTAAATATCGGCGGCAGGCAAGTGATCGTTGTTGCAAGAAGCAACGCCGCTGTTGTTACTTTAAGCAACACAAAGTGAGGGCTATCATTTTATGCTCACTAGTGTTGATTGTCAGCATCTCCTGCACACCCGAAAAATCGGGATCGCATAAGCTTTTCACAGAACAGGCGATCGACTTTCGCAACGACCTCAAGGATACCGACGATTTTAACATCATCGAATACCTGTATTATTACAATGGCGGAGGTGTTGCCGCCGGCGATATCAACAACGACGGTCTTTGCGACCTCTATTTTTCTTCTAAC
Organism: Cyclobacteriaceae bacterium; assembly: GCA_035318625.1. GTDB lineage: Bacteria > Bacteroidota > Bacteroidia > Cytophagales > Cyclobacteriaceae > ELB16-189. The sequence continues at coordinate 1,590,007 of DATHEL010000001.1, read as the reverse complement.
CAGGGACAGAATAAACTTTTTCTCAATAGAGGCCGCCTCGAGTTCGATGACATCACGACTAGTTCGCACACGGAGGGCGTTGCAGGGTGGAAGACCGGTGTAACGATGGCCGATGTAAATGGCGATGGCTGGCTCGATATTTTTGTCGCCGGCGTCGGCAACTATAAAAAATTCGACGGGCAAAACCAGTTGCTGATCAATAATGGGGACCTCAGTTTCACCGATCGCACCGAGGAATACGGACTGTCGTTCAAAGGGCTTTCAACGCAGGCTTCGTTTTTTGATTACGATAACGATGGCGATCTCGACATGTACCTGGTCAATCACAGCGTTCATTCGACCAGATCTTATGGGGAAAAGGCCTTGCGTTTTCAGCACGACACAATTGCAGGCGACCGGCTTTATAAAAATGAACTCGTCCCGGCAGGCAAAGTTCGTTTTACCGATGTGACGTCGATCGCGGGGATACTGAACAGCCAGATCGGTTATGGATTGGCAGTATCCGCCTCCGATTTCAACAGCGATGGCTGGCAGGATATTTACGTATCGAATGATTTTCATGAAACCGATTATTTATATCTCAATAATCAAGATGGCACATTCCGCCAGGTAATAGAGACTTCGGCTCCGCATACCAGCCGGTTCTCAATGGGCTCTTCCGCCGCCGACATCAATGAAGATGGGTGGAACGATATCATTACACTCGACATGCGACCCCGCGAAGAGGCGATCATAAAGACAACACAGCAGGAGGACAACTACGACATCTACAAGTTTAAGCTAAGCTTCGGTTATCACTACCAGTTTGCACGCAACGCAATGCAGATGAATAACGGTGTAGATGCAGAAGGCAATCTTTTGTTCACGGATGTCGCGTCGTATGCAGGTGTGGACGCAACCGACTGGAGTTGGGCACCCATCGTTACCGATTTCAATAATGATGGCTGGAAGGACCTGTTTGTAACAAATGGGATCCTGCAGCGGCCAAACGACCTGGACTATACTAACTATGTGTCCACCGATTCTGCACAGAAGATAGTTTCAGACGAAGTACTCGCGTCGAAAATGCCCGGGGGCAAAGTATCCAATATGGTCTTTGTGAACATGACCAAAAGCGACATGACTGAAAAGGACATGACCTTTCAGGACATGACGAATGCGTGGATGGACGCCCGTCCCGACATATCCAACGGGGCTATTGCCGCCGACCTGGATAACGATGGGGATCAAGACATTGTCGTCAATAGACTAAACGACAATGCCTTGGTATGGCGAAACAATTCAAAGGCGGACTCCGCACGATTCATCCGGTTCAATCTCGCCGGCACATCGCCAAACAGCCTCGGGATCGGGGCGAAGGTGATCGTGAGTTTCAACAAACGGTCGGTTTATCTCGAACAGCAACCCGTTCGCGGTTGGGAGTCATCGTCGGAGCCTGTGATGCATGCGGGCCTGGGAAATGCCGCCGTTGTGGATTCTATTACAGTTATCTGGCCTGACCAAAAATACCAGACCCTCAAGAATGTTCAACCGAATCAGAAAATTACCCTGAAGCAGTCGGAAGCCACGGGAAAATGGAATTATATAAGAAAGAGGGAACAGGTACTCACCCAGATTCCTTCGAAGGATTTTATTCATCGCGAGAATGAGTTCAGCCCTTTTGAACAAGAGCCGCTGATCATGCGCAGTTTTGCCACTCAGGGACCATGCATTGCGACGGGAGATTTCAATGGAGATAAGCTCGACGATTATTATATCGGAGGGGGTGCCGGGCAAGCCGGAATGGTGTACTTCCAAACCCGCGGTGGATCGTTCGTCGCAAGTCGGCAGGCTGCCATGGACAAAGAGACTGAAGTAACTGCGGCTGAGGCCGTGGATGTTAACGGCGATGGATCGTTGGACCTGGTTGTGGCGGGAGGAGGTCAGGAATTTACTCAACCGGACAGCCGATTGAAGCCGAAGGTTTACTTGAACAACGGGCAAGGGCAGTTCCGTAAGTCCGATCAGTCAATGCCCGAGATCTATGCTAACGTCTCGTGCGTTGTCGCTGCCGATGTCGATGCGGATGGTGACCAGGATCTTTTCATTGGCGGACTCGTGATGACGAAATTTTATGGAATGGATCCTCAGAGTTTTGTGCTCATCAACGACGGCCATGGTAAATTCGCCGACAGGACACAGAATTGGATCGCAGACCGTATCCCGGGAATGGTGACAGATGCCGCATTGACTGATGTGAATGGCGACAAAAGACCGGACCTTGTGATGATCGGGGAGTGGATGCCAGTGAAAGTTTTTCTCAATAATAACGGCAAGGTGTTCGACGATAAGACTGAGGAGTATGGCCTGGCTGCTACTTCCGGGTTGTGGAATACGCTTACCGCCGCCGATTTCGATAATGACGGAGATATAGACCTGGCATTGGGCAACATCGGCCTCAACTCGCGCTTAAAGGCAAGCGTTGCAAATCCGATTGAGCTCTACGCTGGCGATATCGATGCCAATTTTAGTCTTGACCAAATTGTTACTTATTATAATCAAGGCATAAAGCATCCTTTTATCTCCAGAGATTTGCTCGTAAAGCAAGTGCCGCCATTGAAGCGGAAGTTCCTCAAATATGGAGACTATGGACGTGTGACACTCAATGATATTATGCCGCCCGAGCGACAAGCACTGCACAAGACCGCGAATGTACTCGCGTCGGTATACCTCGAAAATGTAAAGAACACGAAGTTCGAGATGAGGCTCCTTCCAAAAGAGGCTCAGTATTCATCGGTGTATTCGATCCTTCCGGCAGACGTCGACCATGATGGAAACAAAGACATGCTCTTGATCGGCAACCTCGATGGAGTTCAACCCGATATCGGCCGGTTCGATGGAGGCTATGGATTGATATTAAAAGGTGACGGTCGCGGTAATTTCAAATCGCTGCCGATTTCGTCCGGTTTCGTTGTGAAAGGCCAGGGCCGGGATATCAAATTGATTGTGAATTCGAAAGGGGAGAATGTATACCTTGTGGCCCGGAACAACGACAGTGTTTTGTATTTCAAGTGAAACGATTTGGACTATACCTGCTCATCCTGATAGGGGTCTTTTCGTGCAAGGAAAAGGAAGTCTCTCGTGCATCTGAAGAATACAGGCAGTTTACTTCGATACTATCATCCCGCTCCGGCGTCAAGTTTTCCAATATCCTATCCGATTCCGAATACTTTAACATTATAAAGTATCCGTATTTCTACAATGGCGGCGGTGTTGCCGTCGGCGATATCGATAACGACGGCCTACCCGATATTTATTTCTCTTCGAATCAATGGGAAAATAAATTATATCTGAATAAAGGCGATTTAGAATTCAAAGATATCACTGCGAAAGCAGGCGTCGGCGGAACGGGTAACTGGACAACCGGCGTCACGATGGCCGACGTAAACGGCGATGGCCTCCTGGACATTTATGTGTGTACAGGAGGAAATCATCAGCCCTTCCAGGGACGAAATCAGTTGTACGTCAACAATGGCAACCTGACGTTCACGGACAAGGCACAGGAATACGGCCTGGGATACGAAGGACCCTCTACGCAAATAGCCTTCTTTGATTTCGATAACGATGGCGACCTCGACGGATATCTTTTAACGGTTAACGGAGGTGTATTGTACCGGAATGATCTTACCGGTGACCAGCCTCGTTTTGTCGATGTATCCGAAACTTCGGGCATCGTTTTTCATCCCGGTGCGGACGCACTCAATATGGCGGTTTCGGATCTCAACAACGACGGCTACGTGGATATCTTCCTGTCGGATGACCTTCATGAAACGGGATCGGTACACCTGGGCAACGGGGATGGGACTTTTCGGTTGGCAACTTCTTACCGGTCAGGCGAGAATTCATCGGCAGGCGTAGACATTGTCGATGTCAATGAAGACGGTTGGAACGACATCATGACTGCGGGAAGCTTTCCGTATGAAGATGAAATTATAAAGACAACTCCGTACACTTCTACGAACACGTTGCAGATCAATCTAGGTGTGAACAACGGCGAGCTGTTGTTTACGGATGTGGCAGCCTTCGCCAGGGTAGCCGCTACCGATCGAAGCTGGGCACCGTTGATGGCCGACTTCGACAACGACGGCGCGAAGGATCTGTTCATCACCACGGGGATTGCCGGACGGACGAACGACCTCGATTATCTCGACCGCGTTGCCGACACGAGCCGCGGGGTAATGACCGTCGAGCAACGAATCGCCGGAATGCCACCGGCCCCATTTCCGAACATGCTGTTCAGAGCTTACAACGATCTTCAGTTTGAGAAGCTGCCCGAGTTCCTGGACACACCGCCCGGATTGTCGAACGGCGCTGCTTATGGAGACCTTGACAACGATGGAGACCTGGACCTGGTCGTCAACAATATCAATTCCGAAGCATCCATCCTTCGCAACAACGCCGATCACGATTCAACGAGTTATATCAATATAAAACTTGAAGGAGCAGGGAAAAACAAGTTCGGAATTGGCGCAGCGGTCAGGGTCTATGCGGGCGGAAGATCCCACCACCGCGGGCAGCAGCCTGTCCGCGGATGGCTGTCGTCGGTAGATCCGGTGATCAATGTCGGTCTTGGTACGAGCAAGAAGATAGATTCGCTCGTTGTTGTCTGGCCCGGCCGGAAGTTTCAGAAACTGACTGGTATTGAGGTCAATCAAACTCTGATCATAAAAGAAGAGGAAGCTGCGGGTCGTTGGAATTTCACGAGAACAGAACAACCGCTACTTCAACGGACAGCGTTATTTCCGTTCAAACATATCGAGAACTCTTTCAATACGCTGGATAAACAACTGCTCATACCTCACGCCAGTTCCGCCAAAGGCCCGAAGATCGCAGTTGCCGACCTGAACGGAGACAAGCTGGAGGATGTGTTTATCTGCGGAGGCCAGGGACAGCCGGGCGCTGTGTTTATTCAGACCCGGGCGGGTAAATTCGTATCGGTGTCGCAGCCTTCTTTCGAAGAAGACAAAAGAAACGAAGAGGTCTGCGTGGCACTGTTCGACGTGGACGGAGATCGCGATATGGATCTCATGCTTGCAAGCGGGGGAGAGGAATTTCTGGACAAGAGAACAATGATGCGTCTTTACCTGAACAACGGGAGGGGAATATTTGCCAAGACCGAAAAGAATCTTCCGAAGATCTATGTCAACGCGTCGTGTATCGTTCCTGCCGACATGGACGATGACGGAGACATGGATGTATTCGTGGGTGGGGGTGTGATCACCGGAAGGTATGGTTTCGATAGCGACAGTTTTATTCTTACCAACGACGGCAAGGGAGTTTTCACGGGAAGTCCGGACTCGTTCTTCGAAAGGCGGCCCGTGGGCGACATGATCCAGGCTGCCGTATGGATCGACGTGAATAAAGATGAATATCCCGATCTCATTACCGCAGGTGACTGGACACCCGTACAACTATGGATCAACGAGAAGGGTGTTCTGAAGCGACAAGCGGATACGGGCATCGACAGTATTCCCGGTGGCTGGTGGACTTCGCTGGCCTCGGCAGACATGGATAATGATGGCGACGATGATATCGTTGCCGGCAATTTTGGTCTGAACCAACGAACACAAACAGCCGACTTGTTTGTCACGGATCTCGACAACAACGGCAGCCTGGAACCGATCATGGCTTACGCCACCTATCCGCTTCCTGGCAGGGACATTCTCATAAAGCAGGTGCCCGCCCTGGCAAAGAAGTATCCTACATACGCCGACTACGCACACGTAACCATCGATCAGATCGTAACGGGAAAGCAGGCATTCCGTAGGCATGCGGGGATCATGCGTTCGATCTACATCGAAAACCTCGGCAATGGAAAATTTAAAGCCAGGAGCTTACCGAACGAAGCCCAGATGTTCCCTGTATTCGCAATAAACATCTCCGATCTCGACGACGATGGAAACAAGGACATACTCCTCGTGGGAAATCTGAAAGCGGTCCCGCAAGAATTGTGGCGTCATGATCAAGGCTACGGCCTCGCTTTGAAAGGAAATGGCAAAGGTGATTTTGAAGCCATTTCCCCAACACGATCGGGATTTGTTATAAAAGGGGAAGGACGGGACATAAAAACCCTGAACTTCAGGAAAGAAGAGTTTTATTTAGTGACGCGTAACAACGATTCGTTACTCGTTTTTAAAAGGAAATTAAGATGAAACTAATTGCAATCATTATCGCCGCAGGGGCAGTCACTGCCGGCGCGTACGCCCAAACGTCCGAATGGACCATCGATGCAAAGAACATCGACCCCAATAACTACTTCGGTGTAACCGTGGCCAACGGCATGGTCGGGATCGTATCGTCGCCCGAGCCCATGAAGGTACGCGACGTTGTATTAAATGGCGTGTATGATTATTACCAGCGTGGCCGTGTTTCAAATATCCTGAAGACCTTCAACCACCTCAACATGAATCTCGATGTCGATGGACGAAGGATCGGCCAGCGCGACATCTCCAATTACCAACAGTCACTCGACATGAAGCGGGCTGTTCTTGTTACGACCTTCGACGTCGGCGACAAGCTGTCGGTTCGTCATTCGATGATGTCGTTGCGACACCTTCCGTACACGGCGATGTCGATCGTAGAGATCACGGCGAAGAAAGATGTCAAAGTCACACCGATGAGCGTTATCGAAGCTCCCAATCATTTGGTGGATGTACGGAACACATACAGCGAGATCGACAGGCCGCACGTGAAAATACCGCTCATGACTTCGGTAGGTAAAAGCCCTTCCGGTAAACACCTGCTGGCTGCCAGCAACAGTATTATCTTCAGCGAGCCCCATGGAAGCGAGCCGGCCCTTATTCACGAGGACTGGGATTACAACATGCACCTGTTGAAATTCAACAAGATCATGAAGGCAGGGGAAACATATTCGTTCACTGTCGTTGCGTCGGCAACCTCTACGGAGCATTACCAGGACCCATTGAATGAAGCGGAACGTCTCACCATATTCGCCGCGCTCGAAGGCACGAAGCGATTACTCGATCGTCATGTTGCCGAATGGGACAAGCTCTGGAAGAGTGACATCGTAATCACAGGCGACTTGCAGGCACAGAAAGACGTCCGCTTCGCTTTATATCACCTGTATTCATTCGCACGCGAAGGCACTGCGTACAGTCTAAGCCCCATGGGACTTTCAGGTCTGGGATACAATGGCCACGTGTTCTGGGATACCGAGCTTTGGATGTATCCGCCGTTGCTTGTACTTCAACCGGGCATTGCGAAGTCACTGCTCGAATACCGATTCCAACGACTTCCTGCTGCGCGGCAAAATGCATTCTCGCACGGATACCAGGGAGCGATGTTCCCCTGGGAATCTTCCGACGAAGGATCGGAAGACACGCCGGTGTGGGCTTTGACCGGTCCGTTCCAGCATCACATCACAGGATGTATCGGCTGGGCGTTCTGGAAATACTACCAGGTGACGAAAGACAAAATATGGCTTCGCGACCGCGGCTACCCGATGCTGAAAGAAGTTGCCGACTTCTGGGCGAGTCGCGTCGAACGGAAAGGACCAGGCAAATACGAGATCAACAACGTCATCGGCGCCAACGAGTGGCAGGAGAACATCGACAACAATGCATTTACTAACGGTATGGCGATCACTGTGCTCCGTTACGCGACACAAGCGGCGAAGGAGCTCGGCATTGCTCCGAACCCCGACTGGGATCACGTGGCTCAAAACATTCCCATACTTAAGTTCGAAGACGGAACGACGAAAGAAAACGCCACGTACGACGGTGTGATGATCAAACAGGCAGACGTGAACCTTCTCGCGTTCCCGCTGGATATTGTAAGTGATAAAGCCCAGGTTGAGAGAGACCTGAACTATTATGAGCCGCGTATGTCGCCGGAAGGGCCGGCAATGGGCAGCTCGGTGCTCGCATTGCTGTATGCCCGCATGGGAAACACAGCCAAGGCGACGGAGTGGTTTGCGAAAGCCTACAAGCCTAACGAAGTCCCGCCGTTCGGTGTACTTGCGGAGACAGCCGGCGGATCGAACCCATACTTTGCGACCGGCGCGGGTGGCTTTCTGCAGGCGGTCATGTTCGGTTTCGGCGGATTACAGGTCAATGATGGCGGGATCAGCCAACTAAAGACCAAACTGCCCCCGGGCTGGAAAGGTCTCGAGATTAAAGGGGCGGGAATCGACGAGCGGTCGTTCAAGAATTAATTTTGGCCGTACCAATACTCTGAATAAATTTGAGGCTATGGCCTCTCGGAATATTAAGCTCGGCGTTGCCTTTCTGCTGGTTTTGTCGTTATCCTTTGTTGCTGCAACGTGCAGCTCAGACAGCGATCAGGCATACAAGCCTAAAACCGAAGATCCTGAGTTTATTCATCGTTCGGTAAAACAGGTCACCGACCGTATCGTGCACGACATTTTTTCGCCTCCCGTTGCGAGCCGGATCTATGCTTACAGCAGTGTTGCAGGTTACGAAGCGCTACGGCATATAGATCCGTCTTTTGAATCATTCAGCGGACAGGTCAGTGGACTCGACAGCATTCCGCAACCGGACCTCGCATTGGAGTATTGCTTCCCCCTTGCATCCGTCGAAGCTTATTTGGCAATAGGGAAGACCCTGGTGTTCTCCGAGCCTGAGATCGAGGCTTTTCATCAAAAGATACTGAAGGAGTTTCGTGACACAGGGCTGCCCACGGAGGTCTATGACCGTTCTATTGAATATGGCAACAAGGTAGCGGCTCGTATCATCAAATGGTCAAGCAAAGATAATTACAAACAATCGCGTTCATTTCCGAAGTACACCATTCTCAGCGACCCGGCAACGTGGAAGCCCACGCCGCCTGCTTACATGGATGCGGTCGAACCACACTGGAACAAGATCCGTCCGTTCGTGATCGATTCGGCTACGCAGTTTCGTCCGGATCCCGCCATTAAATTTGGTACCGATAAAAAAGGCCCGTTCTATAAAGAGGCTCTTGAGGTGTATGACATAGGCAAAGGTCTTACGCAAGAACAGAAGGAGATCGCTAGCTTTTGGGATTGCAACCCTTTCGTGATGAACGTGCGCGGTCACGTCATGTTTGCCACCAAGAAGATATCGCCCGGCGGCCACTGGATGAACATTACCGCGGTAGCTTGCCGCAAGTCGGACGCCACCATGGTACAATCGGCTGAAGCGTATGCACGGGTCGCCCTCTCATTGGTCGACGGGTTTATTAGCTGCTGGGATGAAAAATTCCGGAGCAAAGTGATCCGCCCCGAAACATATATCAACCAGTACATTGATGAGAACTGGGTGCCGATGCTTCAGACTCCGCCATTCCCTGAATACACCAGCGGGCATAGCGTGATCTCCGCAGCTGCTGCCGTTGCGCTCACCGGCGTGTTCGGCGACAACTTTGCATTTACCGATTCTACCGAGGTCGAATACGGCATGACTTCCCGCAGCTTTACTTCTTTTTATCATGCTGCGGAAGAAGCTGCCGAAAGCAGAATATATGGAGGCATTCACTACAGGGCTGCATGTGATAATGGAAAAACGCAGGGAAAGAAGTTGGGAGAGTTTATCGTGAACAAGGTGAAGACGAGAAAGGTCGTTTCAGCGATGAAGTAGTTTTAATCTATCTTCAGGTATCAAACTTCAAACTATGAACCCTTACCTAGCGGAGTTTTTCGGCACCATGTTGCTGGTTATTTTAGGCAACGGCGTAGTTGCCGGCGTCGTATTGAAACGGACCAAGTCGGAGAATGCCGGCTGGCTTACAATTGTGATGGGATGGGGGCTGGCGGTAACACTCGCAGTATTTGCCGTGAGTAGTTTTAGCGGAGCTCATCTCAATCCTGCAGTTACCATTGGCCTGCTGGTCGACGGCAGCTTTCCTGCGGACCAGGTTGTAGGATACATTCTTGCGCAGATCGCAGGTGGGTTTGCCGGTGCGATCCTCGTTTGGCTTCATTATCTTCCTCATTGGAAAGAGACGCCGGATGCGGCCGCGAAGCTTAGCGTTTTCTCGACTGCTCCTGCGTTGCGCAGCCCCATATCGAATTTGATCAGTGAGATCATCGCAACAGCCGTGCTCATACTCGGCCTTCTTTTCCTGGGCGGAAATGAATTCGGTCAAGGCCTCAAACCTCTTGTTGTCGGATTGCTGATCATCGCGATCGGCCTTAGTCTCGGCGGCACCACGGGCTTCGCCATTAACCCTGCGCGGGACTTAGGCCCACGCCTTGCTCATGCGATCCTTCCGATTCATGGTAAAGGAAGCTCCGACTGGTCTTACGCGTGGATACCGGTCGTGGGACCCATGATTGGGGGGGCACTCGGAGCGCTGATATTTAACCTTTTTTTTAATTGATCAGAATAACGAACACTCAACACCCAACACTGAATGATGAAGTTAACTTTCCGATCCACTTCGACATTCGGTGTTGGGTGTTCGGTGTTCGATATTGAATTGAATGACCTATAAAAAATGAGTGAGAAATTCATCATTGCGATAGACCAGGGCACCACCAGTTCCCGGGCTGTTCTGTTCGACAGCAAGGGCCAGATCAAAGGCATCGCACAACAAGAGTTTCCACAGATATTTCCAAAGCCCGGCTGGGTCGAACACGATCCGGAAGAGATATGGAAGACGCAGCACAGTGTGCTTGTAAAAGTCATCGCCGATAACAAGATCAAAGCATCTTCCATTGTAGCGATCGGTATCACCAACCAAAGGGAGACCGCCGTTGTATGGGATCGCAAGACCGGTTTGCCGGTTTATAACGCCATCGTGTGGCAGGACAAACGTACCGCTCCTCAATGTGAAGAGCTCAAGAAACAAGGACTGTCGGATTACGTCAGCGAGAACACCGGCCTTGTGATCGACTCGTACTTTTCGGGCACGAAAGTCAAATGGATACTCGACAACGTGCAAGGCGTTCGCGAACGCGCCGACCACGGAGAGCTGGCTTTCGGAACGATCGACAGCTGGCTTATCTGGAAGCTCACCAACGGAAAGTCGCACGTTACCGATTACTCGAACGCTTCGAGGACCATGTTGTACAACATCCGCACGCTCGCGTGGGACGACAAGCTCCTGAAGGCGCTTACCGTACCCGCTTCCTTGCTTCCCGATGTACAACCTTCCGCGTTTAATTTTGGAACATGGTCGTTCGATGGAGCTTCGATACCGATATGCGGAGTGGCCGGCGATCAGCAGGCTGCTTTGTTCGGGCAAGGTTGCTTCGAGCCCGGCCTGGCAAAGAATACCTATGGCACCGGTTGCTTCATGCTGATGAATACCGGTTCCGAAATCCGGAAGTCCAGGAACGGACTGATCACCACCATCGCCTGGGGACTTGACGGTAAAGTCGAGTATGCGCTCGAAGGCAGCGTGTTCATTGCAGGAGCCGCCGTTCAATGGCTTCGCGACGGGCTTCACCTGATCGATCAATCCAAAGACTCCGAGTATTTTGCCGCCAAGGCGCTTGGGTCTAACGAAGTTTATGTTGTCCCTGCCTTCGCCGGACTCGGCGCGCCGTACTGGGATATGTATGCACGCGGCGCCATCTTCGGACTTACACGCGATACAGGCAAGGATCATATCATTAAAGCAACACTCGAGTCGATGGCCTATCAGACCAAAGACATCCTCAACGCCATGCAGGAAGACTCCGGCCTGAAGCTCGCCAGTCTGAAAGTGGATGGAGGCGCGAGCGCGAACAACATTCTGATGCAGTTTCAGGCCGACATACTCGGGTCGGAAGTGGAACGCCCGGAAGTGATCGAGTCGACAGCATTAGGCGCAGCATATCTCGCCGGAATACAATCGGGGCTTTGGAAGAAAGAAGAAATACTCTCGAACCGCAGAGTTCAAAAAAGATTCAGCCCGGCGATGGGAGATGAGCAAAGAAATAAACTATACAAGGGTTGGTTGAAGGCCGTCGATCGTACCAAGGGATGGGTTGAATAGAATCTACTTAATGCAAACCGCAGAATATCGAACACCGAATATCGAACAGCAGAAGTTCAAGTTTACATTATTACCCGACCTTGAATCGATAGCAGGATGTTCCTTCTGCGGTTCTGTGTTCGATATTCGACATTCTGCGGTTTATTTCTAAATGTTTTCACACACCACAAGATCCTCTCACTTAAACAGGCTCCAATCGGAGCCCTTCGACCTCCTCGTCATCGGTGGCGGGATAACCGGCGCCGGCATTGCGTTAGACGCTGCCTCGCGCGGATTAAAAACCGCTCTTGTCGAAAAACACGACTTTGCCTTTGGCACAAGCAGCCGTTCCACCAAGCTCATTCACGGAGGCCTTCGTTATCTCAAACAACTGGAGTTCGGGTTGGTCCGCGAGGTGGGCAGCGAACGTGCCGTCGTTCACCAGCTCGCACCGCATCTCGTATTGCCCGAGAAAATGCTCTTGCCCCTGTATGAAAAGCGCGGCTTCGGAAGCATACTCACTTCGTTCGGTCTGAAGCTCTACGACTGGCTTGCCGGTGTGAAACCAGAAGACCAGCGAAAGATGCTCACCAGGAAACAGACATTGAAGAGCGAGCCTTTGCTTCAACCTTCCGACATCAAAGGAGGAGCCATCTATGCCGAGTACCGCACCGATGATGCAAGGCTCACCATCGAGATCATAAAGACTGCCTTCCGGAACGGTGCGGTTCCGGTGAATTATTGTACCGTCACGGGTTTCACTTATGCCGATCAAAAGATAACCGGCGCTACGGTCAAAGATGAGTATGGTGACAGCTCGTTTGCGATCAGAGCAAAGACCATCGTGAATGCCGCCGGACCCTGGGTGGATGAGCTACGCGAAGCCGACAATTCAAAGAAAGGAAAACGGCTTCATCTCACGAAAGGTGTTCACATCGTAGTACCGCGGGAGAAACTCCCGGTGAAGCAAGCCATTTATTTCGACGTGGGCGATGGACGAATGATATTCGCCATCCCACGCGACCGAACGACATACGTGGGCACAACCGATACGACCTACGACGGCAGTAAGGAACAGGTCGTCGCTTCGAAACCCGATGTGGAATACCTGGTCGACGCGATCAATAAGACATTCCAGGGTAACGCACTTTCGATATCGGACATCGAATCATCATGGGCCGGCTTGAGACCGCTGATACACGAAGAAGGTAAGTCTGCATCGGAGCTTTCACGTAAAGACGAGATCTTCGAATCGGCCACCGGTCTTATCTCGATTGCCGGTGGAAAGTTGACCGGCTATCGCAAGATGGCTGAACGCGTGGTCGACCTGGTGATCGGAAAATATTTCGAAGACCGCAAATTGAAACGTTGCTATACGGCTTCCATCCCAATAACCAACCCGGGATTCTCATCACAAAGCGAAGTCGAATCATTCAAACGCAAGTTTCCCGAAGTAGGCCCCGTGATCAATTACCTCGTTCATACCTACGGCCGCGCTGCCGAGCAGATCATCGCGAATTCGTCGAACAAAGACCTCGTTTTAGCAGAGCTCGAGTATTGTCTCGACAACGAAATGGTACTCTCGGCATCCGACTTTTTCATTCGACGCACCGGCTCGCTTTTCTTCAACATCGGCAGGATGAAGAGTTCCATCGAGCCCGTCCTGACTGTCCTCAAAAGCCAACTGAGCTGGACGGAAGATAAAGTGCTGGCGGAGCGTCAACGATTAAAAGATTCTATTAAATTGTCCGGGGAATTCCTGTGAAAAAATAGATGTCGCGACTGCTCCTTTTCCTTGCCGGGATTATTGTACTCATTTCCTCGGAGGTCCTCAAAGTCTATTATATCATGCCGTTTCCCGGCAGCCAGGAGGACGAGACGATCCGGATCGCTTACATGCTTCACAACAACATCTGGTGGTTCAGGATCGCCGGGATGGCGATGATCGCATGGCCGGCATTTCATCTTTTCACGTCCCGAAAGATCTGGGTGATCTGGCCAACAGCCGTCGCGATCGGACTGTGGCTGTTTGTTGTATACCTCACTAACTACGTCATGCTGGCAGAAAAGATGTTCATTCAGCCGACGCTTAAAAATTTAGCTGTCGTCGACGCGAATAAAGTTCCGCCTTCAAACCTTGTCGTCGGTGTGTCCATCAACGGCGAGAGTAAGGCATATCCCATAGAGATCATTGGTTATCATCACCAGGTGCGCGACAGCGTGGGTGGCAAGCCGGTGATGGTGACGTACTGCACCGTTTGCCGTACGGGCCGTATCTTTTCACCATTCGTGGATGGAGCGCCGGAGCAATTTCGCCTGGTCGGCATGGATCACTTCAACGCGATGTTCGAAGACAGTCGTACCCGGAGCTGGTGGCGGCAGGTGAATGGTGAAGCGATCACCGGTGAGCTGAAGGGCAAACGCCTGGAGGAGATCCCTTCGGAGCAGATGAGCCTCTCGGCATGGATCACAGCACACCCCGACACAAAGATACTTCAGCCCGACTCCAACTTCCGGCAGCGTTACGACAGCCTTGCCCTGTACGACGAAGGCAAGGTCAAAGGCAGCCTCGAACGTACCGACTCGACTTCGTGGCTTAACAAGTCATGGGTGATCGGCGTACAGACCAACGACCATGCGAAAGCATACGACTGGATTGAAACTCTAAAAACTCATGTGGTCAACGACACGATCGGCCGTATGGCGGTGGTCGTTGCTATCGAAGATGACAATGCCTCTTTTCATGTGTGGAAAAGACCCGACACATTGATGTTTGAATTCGACGCGGGTAAGAACGGGATGAAAGATACGAACACGGGTTCATCGTGGAACTGGCAGGGTGTCTGTATCGATGGTACCTTGAAAGGAAACCGGTTGGAATTTCAGCAGGCATACCAGGAATACTGGCATTCGTGGAAAACATTCCGGGCTCATACAACGGAGTATAGAGTTAAAAACTAATAGTTAAAAGTTAACGGAGAAGGTTAAAGGGAAAAGTTTGAATGAGCAATAAAGAGCATTTGTGGGGCATCGATCTTGGTGGAACAAAAGCCGAAGGTGTGGTATTAGGCCCGGGCAGGTTAGAGGACATTCTCTTCAGAGACCGGCTTCCGACCGGCGCAGAGAACGGGTATGATTTTATTTTAAACCAGATCAAGATACTGGTGTCGATGATGGAGAAACAACTCGGCTATCGTCCGGAACGATTGGGCATAGGTACTCCCGGGACACTCGATCCCGGCCTGGGTGTGATGAAGGGATGCAACTCCGAATGTATGAACGGAACCCACATGAAGGAAGACCTCGAAGCGCTCCTGCAACTACAGATCGAGATCGCCAACGATGCTAACTGCTTCGCCCTGGCCGAAACACGCATGGGCGTCGTGAAGCAACAGTTCCCCGGTGCAAAGGTGGTGTACGGCGTCATCATGGGAACAGGAGTGGGTGGCGGACTTGTCATCAACAATCATGTCATCAACGGGCTACAAGGCATAGCAGGAGAGTGGGGACACAACTTTCTCGATGAATCGGCAGGCCCATGTTATTGCGGCAAAAGCGGCTGCGTGGAAAAGGTATTGTCAGGCCCCGACCTCGAACGATACTATCGCTCACTTACCGGCAACAAGGTTATCATGAAGGACATCTATGCCCGTTATAAAGCCGGCGGCGACGAGGCAGCCGTGAAGACCATCAACAGGCTGACGCATTTCTTCGGACTTGCCACCAGCGTGCTGATCAACATCCTCGATCCCGACGTCATTGTCATCGGTGGTGGAGTGGGGAACATCGACGAGATTTATACGGATGGAGTTGAATCTTTGAAAAAGTATATTTTTAATCATAGACTGGATACTCCGATTGTCAAGCCTCTTCTCGGTGATAGCGCGGGTGTATTCGGTGCGGCTTATCTCGTAGACTAAAAATGCTCGTTACTCAGTGCGTAATGGTCATTGGTTATTGGGTTTGGATATTGGATATTACCTTATGAAACGAATAGCAATCGTTGGTCCGATTCCCCGAGACCACATCGTCACCCACCAGGGTGACCTGATCCAGAAGTGGGGATGTGTCACGCACCCGGTCGTTGCCCTTTCGGTGATGGCCGGCAAAGATGTCGAGATCGTCCCGGTTTCCCATCTTCGTTCTGTCGACGTGGACAATGTCACCGAAGTTTTTCACGGGTACAACGGTATCAATCTCAAACACCTCACCTGCAAGAACGACCAGGGTGATATCATCAGCCTTCGCTTTGTCGACATGAACAATCGCCTCGAACGGCAGACGGGTTTCATGGACCCTATCATGCCCGACGACGTGAAGCACCTGCTCGATTGCAGCGTGTTTGTGTTCATACCCATCAGCGACTACGAGATCTCGCTTGAAACACTGAAATTCCTCAGCAAGAAGAGCAAAGGGATCATCGTATTCGATGCTCACGGCCCCACGACGGCATGCCTCGTCAATGGTGAACGTCAGCGTAAATTCTGGATCGACCGGGATCAGTGGCTCCCATACATCGATGTGTTGAAGATGAATCTCGAGGAAGCCCAGGCTTCCTGGTTCAAAAAAGAATATGAGTCCAGCGACTTCTCGACCAACGAAGAGCCTAACCGCGCGGAGCTGAAAGCCTTCGCCACACACTGCCTGAGCCGCGGGGTAAAATGCGTGTACATTACAGTAGACTCACGCGGTTGCCTGGTGTATTATAAAGTCCGCGGAAAGATCCGCGAAGAGATGGTGCCCGCCGTCAAAGTCAACCATGTGATCGATACCACCGGCTGCGGGGATTCTTTCGCAGGCGGTATCGGCTACGGCCTCATGGAAAATCCGACCGGCTATGTTGCGGCTGCCGCCTTCGGCAACGCATTAGGCGCATTGCGAACGCAGGGCAAAACATTCGCTGTGTTCAAGTCCCTTGAAGAAACACGGCAAATCATTAAACAGGGATTCATTCCCAGTGAATAAACTATCCGACCAATTGATCAAAGCTTGCATTTTCGACCTCGACGGCGTTATCGTTGACACCGCACATTATCATTTTCTTGCCTGGCAACGACTAGGTAGGGAGCTCGGGGTAAACCTGACTGAAAAAGAAAATGAAAAACTAAAAGGCGTCAGCCGTATGCAGTCGCTGCAGATCATTCTCGACATGGGGAAGATCACCCTCAGTAAAGACCGCAAGGAGTCGCTGGCCAACCGCAAGAACGATTGGTTCGTGGAATATGTCGAAGCCATGAAGCCTGAAGAGATATTCCCGGGTGTAAAGCAATTGATCAGCAGCATCCGCAAGATGGGAATAAAAGTTGCGCTGGCTTCCAGCAGCAAGAATGCCCCGCGGGTGATCGAGCTGCTCGGTATCGCCAAGCTGTTCGACGTGGTGGTGGACGGCGGCATGATCGTCGACACCAAACCGGACCCTGAGATCTTTCTGTTGAGTGCCCAGAAATTGAACATCAATCCAAAGAATTGCCTGGTATTTGAAGACGCCGAAGCGGGAGTGGAGGCAGCGATCAGAGCCGGGATGAAATGCGTGGGAGTAGGGTCGGCTGCCAACGTTGGCCGCGCCAACATGGTAGTTTCGAAAACCTCCGATTTCAAATTGGAAACCCTAACTTCCATCTAAGCCGCGAACAACGAACAACGAACAACGATAACGCGAGTATGAAAAGTTACATCAAGCACCACGCCTGGGAAATCACCGAAGAAGGTTTTGACCCGCACCTCAACCGGATCTCCGAAAGCATATTCAGTTTAGGCAATGGGCGCATGGGGCAACGCGCGACCTTCGAAGAAACCTATTCGGGCGATACACACCAGGGCAGCTATGTCGCAGGGGTATATTATCCTGATAAGACCAGAGTGGGTTGGTGGAAGAACGGGTACCCGGAGTATTTCGCCAAGGTTCTCAATGCACCGAGCTGGATCAGCATACTGATAAACATTGACGGAGAAGAGCTCGACCTTGCAAAATGGAAGGTAGCCGATTTCAAAAGAGTGCTCGACATGAAGAGCGGGGTCCTTCACCGGTCGTTCACCGCCATGTCGCCGTCGGGCAAGGAGCTAAAGGTTTATTCTCAGCGCTTTTGCAGTATGGCCGACGGTGAGCTGGGAGCGATACGGTATGCGATTACGCCACTCAACTTCTCGGCTCCCGCCAAGATCACGTTGACAGTCGATGCCGACGTACTGAATAAGGATTCCAATTACGATGAAAAATTCTGGGATGCCGTATCGGAAGAAGCGCAATTGGGTTACGCGATCGTTGTTGCTGAAACACGAAAGACATTATTCCATGTTGCTACCGGAATGGAGTACGCCATTCAATCGGAGGGAAAGTGGATCAAAGGGAAGGTCTTCACCAACACCAGGGAGAAGTACGCCGAGAACGTGGTTGAGATCGACCTCAAACAAGGCGTTGAGATGGTGATCAATAAATGTGGCGCCATTCTCTCGTCTGAAAATCACCCGAAGGATCAGCTGGCGGCGCGATGTCTCGAGAAGCTCGAGGCAGCACGCGAACGCGGCTTCGACAAGCTTCTCGACGATCATAAAAAGAACTGGGCCGCGAAGTGGGAGATGTGCGACATCACCATCGACGGCGATGTGGCTGCACAGCAGGGCATTCGTTTCAACATCTTCCAGATGCTGCAGACTTACACGGGCGAAGACGAGCGCCTCAACATCGGGCCGAAAGGTTTTACGGGAGAGAAGTACGGCGGAAGTACCTATTGGGACACCGAAGCCTACTGCTTGCCGTTCTACCTGGGCACGTCGGATCCGAAGGTTGCGAGAAATCTCCTCGTCTATCGATACAAGCATCTTCAAAAGGCTATCGAGAACGGCCAAAAGCTCGGCTTCAAAGGCGGGGCTGCCTTCTATCCGTTCGTTACCATGAACGGGGAGGAGTGTCACAACGAGTGGGAGATCACCTTCGAAGAGATCCATCGGACCAGCGCCATGGCGTATGCTATGCGCGACTATATCGACTACACCGGAGACGAAGCCTACCTGTCGGACTATGGACTGGAAGTGCTTATCGGCATCTCCCGTTTCTGGGAACAGCGTGTCAACTGGTCTGCCGACAAAAAGAAGTACGTGATCCTCGGTGTGACCGGCCCTAACGAGTACGAGAACAACGTCAACAACAACTGGTACACCAATACCCTCGGCGCATGGACGCTGGACTTCACTTTGTCGGCTATCGACAAAGTGAAGAAACAATCCGCAGCCCGCTATGCCGAGATCGTTAAGAAGACTTCATTCGACGAGGCAAAGGAAACTTCGAAGTGGAAAGACATCAGCGCAAAGATGTACTACCCGTTCGACAAGAAACGGGATGTGATCCTTCAACAGGATAACTTCCTGGACAAAGAGATCCTTACGGCGAACGACCTGAAACCGGAAGACCGGCCCATTAACCAGAAGTGGTCGTGGGACAGGATACTTCGTTCATGTTTTATTAAACAGGCGGACGTTCTGCAGGGAATTTATTTATTCGAAGACAGGTTCGACGTGCCCGCGATCAAAAAGAATTTCGATTTCTATGAGCCTATGACGGTTCATGAGTCGTCGTTGTCGCCCTGTGTTCATGCGATACTTGCATCGGTGATCGGCTACAAGGAAAAGGCGTACGAGATGTATCTACGTACGGCCCGCCTCGACCTCGATGACTACAACAACGATACGGAAGACGGTTGTCATATCACCAGTATGGCCGGAACATGGATGAGCTTGGTGAAAGGATTCGGTGGAATGCGTGTTAAGAACGGAGCTCTTCATTTCAAGCCCTTCATTCCCGACCAGTGGAAATCATATTCCTTTCGCCTGGAGTTTCGCGGCAGGATCATCAAGGTAGCCATAACGAAAGACCAGGTGACGACGGTGTTGGAAGACGGGGAGCCGCTCGACGTCTTCATCAACAATTCGAAGAAGACTGTAGCCAAAAATTGAAACAGCATTATTTACATTATTATAAAATAATAACTACTTTCAGTTTCGTAAACCTCTAACCCTCAAATCTACCATGAGTGAAAATAATTCCCTTAGGCTCTTTTATGGAAGCTGTCTTGCCCTGATCACGACTGCCTTTTCATACAGTATCAGAGCGGGTGTCTTGCCCCAACTTGGTGAGACGTTCGGGCTTTCGGCAGAGCAGCTTGGCTTTATCAACCAGATGTGGTTCATGGGTTTCCCGATCTCCATGGTGATCGGCGGTATTTTTTATAACACGATCGGTCCGAAGAGGATCATGATCTTTGCTTTGTTCGCTCACACGATCGGTATTTTGCTGACCATTTATTCCGGCGGTTATGTCGGTCTCCTTATTTCAACATTGTTCATCGGCCTTGGCAACGGATGTACCGAAGCTGCATGTAATCCGCTGATAGCTACCAGCTACACCGGTAAGAAAATGAATACACTGCTCAACCGCTTTCACATGTGGTTCCCCGGTGGTATTCTCGTAGGTAGTGTGATATCGTTCATGATGACGAAAGCAGGCATGGGCTGGGAATCACAAATGTGGATCATTATGCTGCCTACCGTCGCATATGCCGTTGCCTTCTGGGGCCAGGCTTTCCCCGAGCCTTCGGGCGAAGTTGCTTCGTTGAAAAGTAACTTTAAAGCAATGGTGAGTAACTCGGGAGGACAGTTCTCATTGCTGTTCATCTTTATCTGTGCTTGCATGACCCTTACGGCCATATCGGAATTTGGTCCGTCACAATGGGCCGCGCTGGTGTTGGCCAAGAGTGGCGCTGAGCCGATGCTCATCGTAGCCCTCACGGCAGGCGTTATGGCCCTTGGCCGTTATTTTGGTGGCGATTTCGTTCACCGATTCGATCAACCCGGTGTGTTATTAGGATCGGCAATTGTTGCCACCATAGGAATAACACTCCTCAGCATGCTTACCGGGCCGGCTGCGTACTTTGCCGCGGTTATTTTTGGTATGGGCATATGCTATTTCTGGCCCAACTTGCTTGGCTTCACTGCCGAGAAAATCCCCCTGAGCGGCGCGATCGGTATGTCGATCGTTGGTGCTTTCGGCATGTTCTCGACATCTATCTGGCAACCGATCATCGGCAGGTGGATCGATAGTGCGAGACAATCGGCAGCGACAACCGGCCTTTCCGGCGATGCGCTCGAGCTCGCAGCAGGTCAGGCTACGCTCGCCCGAATGATCACGTTCCCGGCGATCCTGATTGTGTTGTTTACGATACTGTGGTTTTGGGCGAGGAGGTCGAGGGCGAGTGCGGTGCCCGCTTGATTTCGCTGGTCGTTGTTTGTTGTTCGTTGTTCGCGGCTACGAGGGATCGTCGGTGTAGCCGCGAGTACAATTTCGTTAACTGAAATCCGCAATCGCAACTCAAGAGATACTCAGCTCTGCCGCGAACAACGAATAACGAATAACGATTAACGATCAAAGTTCGAATGTAAATCCCTTCTCCTTCAATTTATCGTAAGTCCTCTTATCAAACTTATAAAGCGACGCCGCCCTATGCGACACGTCCTTCTGTTTCTCCTTACTAGGCGCCAGCAAATTCATATTCATCAGCTTTCTCCGGAAGTTCGGCTTATCGAGCTTCTTTTCCAGCACCGCTTCATACAGTTCCTGTAACTGATGCAGGGTGAACTTCCTCGGTAAAAGATTAAAGCCTATCGGCTCGTGACGCACCTTGTGTTTGAGATGTTTTATTGCGGAGTCCAGGATCTTATCGTGGTCATATGGCATGTTGGGGACTTCACTCAGCTTGAACCACCGTGCATCCGACGCTGTAAAGCCCGCATGAAGCTTATAATTCTCCGGTTTCACAAGAGCGAAATAGCCGATCGTAATAACCCTTTTTTGCGGATACCGTTCCACATCGCCAAAGACACCCAGCTGCTCCATGTAGATCTTTGAAACACCCGTCAGGTCGTGCAGCAAACGCACCGCCGAGTCGTTCACACTTTCATTATATCGTATCCATCCGCCCGGCAGCGCCCATTTTCCTTTGCTGATACCCTCAGCGTGCTGTACGAGGAGGATATCGAGTTCACCTTTTTTGAAACCGAAGATCAGGCAGTCGATCGAGAGGGCGTCGATTATCGTATTGGAAGGATTCATACGGCTTTTTTGTCGTTAATCGTTATTCTCGTTAATCGTTATTCGTTATTCGTTATTCGCGCTTGCGAGTAGCTGCCGGTGTAGCCGCGAGCAGGAGACACTAACCGAAAACCACAAGTCGCAACACATAAGAGCCTAAACTCTGCCGCGAATAACGAATAACGATTAACGAATAACGAACGGCGAATTTTGAAATTAACATATTTTCAACAAACTTGATGGTCAATATGACTATAACCCCCAAATGAAATACCTCCTCGGAATTGACCTCGGAAGCTCTTCCATCAAAGCATCGCTCGTGGATGCCGGATCGGGCGCTACCGTCGCCGCCGCCCAGTCGCCAAAGGAAGAGATGGCCATGAAGGCCGTACAACCCGGCTGGGCCGAACAGGAACCCGACCTTTGGTGGGAACATGCCCGCAACGCCATTCACGCTTCGCTCAAAGCTGCCAAGATAACCAACACCGACATCCTCGCCATCGGCATCTCCTACCAGATGCACGGCCTGGTGTGTGTCGACAAGAACAAGAAAGTCCTTCGCCCATCCATTATATGGTGCGACAGCCGCGCGGTTCCTTACGGCCAGGATGCGCTGGTGAAGCTCGGGGAAACTTATTGCCTCGGACATCTCCTGAACTCGCCCGGCAACTTCACCGCTTCGAAACTGAAGTGGGTCAAGGAAAACGAGCCAGAGCTTTTTGCTAAAATCGATAAGATCATGCTGCCCGGCGATTACCTGGCCATGCGTCTGACCGGCGAGATCGTCACCACCGCTTCCGGACTTTCCGAAGGTATCCTGTGGGATTTCAAACAAGGTAAAGTCGCCGATAAGCTGCTGGAACACTACGGCTTTTCCGCTTCCGTGATCCCACCCATCGTACCGACATTCTCCGTCCAGGGAAAGCTCCTGAAGGAGGTCGCCGACGACCTGGGCCTGGCCGCCGGAACACCGGTGAGCTATCGCGCAGGCGATCAGCCCAACAACGCCTTCTCATTGAATGTTGTCAACCCCGGGGAAACTGCCGCCACGGCCGGTACTTCCGGAGTCATATATAGTGTCACGGAAAAGAATGCATACGATCCGAAATCGCGCGTCAATACATTCATGCACGTGAACAACGATACAGACGGAGCGGGGAAACGCAATGGTGTTTTGCTTTGCATCAACGGCACCGGTATCCTCAACAGCTGGCTTCGCAAGACCGCCAGGGCTTCGGGCGAACCGCACGACTACAACACCATCAACGACCTGGCTTCGAAGGTACCCGTCGGCTCCGACGGCCTCGCCGTGCTTCCGTTCGGCAACGGCGCCGAAAGAATTCTGGAGAACAAAGAGGTCGGTAGTTCCATCGAAGGACTTAACTTTAATATTCATTCGCAGTCACATCTGTTCAGGGCAGCACAGGAAGGTATCGTGTTCTCGCTGGGCTATGGCTTCGATATTCTGAAGAACATGGGCCTCGAGACAAATGTCATCCGCGCCGGCAAGGCAAACATGTTTCTCAGCCCGCTGTTCCGCGAAGCGTTTGTCAATACGATCGGCGCACAGCTGGAACTGTACGACACCGACGGCGCCAAAGGTGCGGCGCTCGGCGCAGGCAAGGGAGTGGGATTGTACAAGACCTTTCCCGAAGCCTTCAAAGGATTGAAGAAGCTTCACGTGGAAGAACCACAAAAAGCAAAAGGCGAGCGATACGCCGCCGCATATTCAACATGGCTAAAAAAACTAAACGATAAATTATGAAAGTCATCACAGGAGACAGAGAATACTTTAAAGGCATTCCCAAAATAAAGTTTGAAGGAAAAGACTCCGACAATCCGTTAGCGTTCAAATATTACGACGCAACAAAGAAGGTAGGGAAGAAGACCATGGAAGATCATCTTCGCTTCGCAACGGCCTACTGGCATACCTTCTGTGGCACCGGCGGCGACCCGTTCGGACCAGGCACCAAAGATTTTCCATGGAACCGCGCCAGCGAAGCCATGCAGCGCGCCACCGATAAGATGGACGCGGCATTCGAGTTCATGACCAAGATCGGTACGCCTTTTTACTGCTTCCACGACTACGACCTGGTGGAAGAAGGACCCACCCTCAAAGAATCCGAGAAACGTCTCTCGAAGATCGTCGACTATGCAAAGTCGAAACAGAAAGCTTCCGGTGTGAAGCTTCTCTGGGGAACGGCGAACGTGTTCTCCAACCCGCGGTTCATGAACGGCGCTTCCACCAATCCCGACTTCAATGTCGTTTGCTGGGCTGCAACCCAGGTGAAGAATGCGCTCGATGCCACCATCGCTTTAGGCGGATCTAATTATGTGTTCTGGGGCGGCCGCGAAGGATACATGTCGTTGCTCAACACGAATATGAAACGCGAACAAGAGCACCTCGCGAAATTCCTGCACATGGCAAAAGATTATGCGAGGAAAAATGGTTTCAAGGGTCCGTTCCTGATCGAGCCCAAGCCCATGGAGCCCACCAAGCACCAGTATGACTTCGATAGCGCAACGGTGATCTCTTTCCTGAGGGCGTTCGATCTCATGGACGATTTCAAGCTGAACATCGAAGTGAACCATGCGACCCTCGCGCAGCATACCATGCAGCACGAGCTCCAGGTTGCTGCCGATGCAGGCGTGCTCGGAAGCATCGACGCCAATCGCGGCGACTACCAGAATGGCTGGGACACCGACCAGTTCCCCATCAACATTTACGAGCTGACGGAATGCATGCTCGTCATACTCGAAGCCGGTGGTCTTAAAACCGGGGGCGTTAACTTTGACGCCAAGGCCCGTCGCAATTCAACGGACCTCGTCGACATTTTTCATGCCCACATCGGTGGTATGGACACCTTCGCCCGGGCGCTCGTCACCGCCCAGGCTATCCTCGACAACGGTGAGTACAACAAGCTCCGCAAAGAGCGCTACTCGTCGTTCGACTCGGGAAAAGGCAGGCAGTTCGAGCAGGGCAAGCTGACACTCGAGGCGTTGCGAGATCTTGCTCATGCGAACGGCGAACCAGAGATGACAAGCGGCAGGCAGGAGTATTATGAGAACCTGATAAACCGATTTATTTGAAATACACCTCTCACGGACCGCACAGATCGCACGGATTCTTATTTTTGCTTTGTATTTATCCGTGTGATCCGCGTGATCCGTGAGAGATATTTTGGTATTTTCCACCCGGTTTTATAGCAACTAAATCCTTTCTCTCTTATGAATAGAAAACTTCGCATGGGCATGGTCGGTGGAGGCCTCGACGCCTTCATTGGCGCGGTTCACCGCCTGGCGGCAAACATGGACGGCCTCATCGAGGTGGTCTGTGGCGCCCTCAGTATCAATCCTGAAATAGCCAAAGCCAGCGGCAAAGCGCTCTTCCTTCCGGAAAGCAGGACGTACCTGACCTTCGAAGAAATGATCGAAAAGGAGAGCAAGCTCCCGGCCGATCAGAGAATGGATTTCGTAACCATTGTTACCCCCAACTTCGCTCACTTTGCACCGGCAATGGCCGCCCTCGACAAGGGCTTTCACGTGGTCATCGAGAAACCCATCACCTTCACCATCGATGAAGCAAAACAATTGAAGAAAAAGGTGGAAGAAACCGGCCTTCTCCTATTGCTCACGCACACCTATTCCGGTTACCCGATGGTGAAGCAGGCGAGGATGATGGTCAAGGAAGGAACCTTCGGAAAGATCCGTAAGGTGTGGGTTGAATATCCTCAAGGATGGCTCAGTAAGATGTCGGAACGCGAAGGCAATGCACAGGCTGCATGGCGTACCGATCCCAAGCGTTCGGGTAAGGCCGGATGTATGGGCGATATCGGAACACACGCGGCTCATCTCGCCGAGTATGTTTCAGGTTTGAAGATCACACACCTCTGTGCCGACCTGAATATTATGGTTGAAGGCCGTGCACTGGACGACGACGGCAACGTGCTGTTGAAATTCGATAACGGCGCCGCCGGATGCCTCATGGCTTCGCAGGTAGCGGCCGGAGAAGAGAACGCTGTCAAGATCCGCGTTTATGGTGAGAAGGGGGGACTCGAATGGAGCCAACAGGAACCCAACACACTCCTCGTGAAGTGGCTCGACAAACCGACACAGATCTATCGCGCAGGTACAAACGGCTTCCTCAACTCATACGGGCTTCACAACACACGTACCCCCGGCGGACACCCCGAAGGATATCTCGAAGCTTTCGCCAACCTCTATCGTAATTTTGCCCTGACTTTGTCGGCCAGGATCGATGGAACGAAGCCGAAAGAAGAAGCTTTGGATTTCCCCGGCGTCAACGACGGCATCCGAGGTATGGCCTTCATTGACAACGTCGTGAAGAGCGGCCAGAGCAAAGAGAAGTGGACAGTTTTTGAGGTTTAGCTATAAGAAAAATTGATGAAAACGATAAAAGGCCCCGGCATATTCCTCGCACAATTCATGGGCGATGATGCGCCGTTCAATAACCTGAAATCTATTTGCAAGTGGGCTAAAGGCCTCGGCTACGCAGGCGTTCAGATACCAACCTGGGACGCACGGTGTATCGACCTCAAACGCGCTGCCGAAGACAAGGACTATGCTGCCGAGATCCAGGAGACTGTTGAGTCGGCAGGATTGCAGATCACCGAGCTCTCGACACACCTCCAGGGCCAACTGGTTGCTGTGAACCCCGCCTACGACACGATGTTCGACGGATTTGCTCCGAAGAGCGTCCGCGGCGATAACAAAGCACGCACAGCATGGGCTGTAGATCAGCTGAAGCTTGCCGCCAAAGCCAGCAGGAACTTCGGGCTCAACGCGCACGCGACGTTCTCCGGCGCACTGATGTGGCATACAATGTATCCCTGGCCTCAGCGCCCCGCCGGCCTCGTTGAAGATGGATTCAAAGAGCTTGCAAAACGCTGGCTTCCGATATTGAATGCATTCGACAAAACCGGCGTGGACCTTTGCTACGAAATACATCCCGGCGAAGACCTTCACGATGGTATCACCTTCGAACGATTCTGGGAAGCGACCGGCAAGCATACCAGGGCAAACATCCTCTACGATCCGAGCCACTTCGTTCTCCAACAACTGGATTACTTACAATACATCGACTTCTATCACCAGTTCATCCGGATGTTTCACGTTAAGGATGCGGAATTCAATCCTACCGGAAGAAGTGGCGTATACGGAGGCTACCAGGATTGGGTGAACCGCCCCGGCCGTTTCCGTTCCCTGGGCGACGGGCAAGTCGATTTCAAATCGATCTTCTCGAAACTCACTCAATATGGATATGCGGGATGGGCTGTACTCGAGTGGGAGTGCTGCATCAAACATCCGGAGCAGGGTGCTACGGAAGGCGCCCCGTTCATCAAGGACCACATCATCCGCGTTACCGAAAAGGCGTTCGATGATTTCGCTGCGACCGGTAAGGATACCAAGTTCAATAAGAAAGTTCTGGGCATTTAAATAACCAATTCAATGAAGACCATTTTTTCAATTTTTGCTATAGCGCTGATACTGACAGCATGCGGATCGAAGAAGACTGAGACCGAGAAAGAAGACTTCGGTACTCCCGATGAAACAACTTCAGCCGAAACATCCGGCGGTGATGTTGTCGCCCAAGGAGAGGCCCTGGTGAAAGCGAGTGACTGCAAGACATGTCACGCCAAAGACGTCAAGCTCGTCGGCCCCTCGCATATGGATGTTGCAAAGAAATATGACTTCACGGAAGCCAACGTGAAGTTGCTTGCCAAGAAGGTCATTGAAGGCGGACAGGGTGTTTGGGGAGAGATCCCGATGACAGCTCACGTAGGCCTTTCGCAAGCCGATGCGGAAAAGATGGCCCGCTATGTCCTGTCACTAGACGGTGAGAAGGAACATTAATAATCTTTTTTTAAGTCTGACCCGCTCAGACACCAAACTATAGAACATGAGAAATCTTGTATATCTGTTGCTGCTTTCTGTTTTTGTAATTCAATCCTGTTCAACTAAAAAAGTCAAGGTCCTGGTCTTTTCGAAGACGAAAGGATATCGTCATGCGTCGATCAACGTAGGCAAGCCCGCCATTCAGAAACTCGGGACCGAGAATGAATTCGATGTCGACACCACCGAGAACGCTGCCGCCTTTACAGAAGACAACCTGAAGAACTATGCAGCCGTTGTGTTTCTCAACACGACCGGCGATGTGCTCGATCTTCAGCAACAGAATGCATTCAAGAGATACATTGAGGCAGGCGGCGGATACGTTGGTGTGCATGCTGCAGCCGATACCGAATACGATTGGTGGTGGTACAACAAGCTGGTCGGCGCGTGGTTCAAGAGCCATCCCAAAACACAAAAGGCCAAGATCATCAAGATGCCTGTCGATGACCCGCGGTTCCAGGTCCAGACTCCCGACAACTGGGAACGGACAGACGAGCTCTACAATTACCGCGCGATATCCGACGACCTCAACGTCCTCTATAAGCTCGACGAAACATCTTACGAAGGAGGGGAGAACCCCGGAGATCACCCGTGGGCATGGTATCACGATTTCGACGGCGGACGTTCGTTCTATACCGGCATGGGCCATACCGACGAATCCTGGACAGAGCCGGAGTTCCTTGCTCACCTGACATCAGGTATCAAGTATGCGATCGGCGAGAACAAACTTAATTACGCGAAAGCAATAGAACAGCAGAGGCCGGAAGACAATCGCTACAGCAAAAAGGTATTCGCGTATAACCTCGACGAACCTACAGAGATGACCGTTCTTCCCGACGGACGTATTCTCTTCATACAGCGCAAAGGCGAAGTAAGGTTATACGATCCGAAGAAAGATACACTCATAACAACCAACGTCTTCAACGTGTCTGTCAAATACAAGGGTGGCCAAACCGCGGAAGATGGAATGATCGGACTCACGAAAGATCCTGACTTCGCGAGCAACCACTGGATTTACATTTTCTATTCGCATCCGGAAAGATCTGCAAACGTTTTGTCACGGTTCGAATTCAAGGACGACAAAGTCGATATGAGTTCCGAGAAAGAGCTGCTTGAAGTAGCCGTACAACGTGAGACGTGTTGTCATACCGGCGGGTCTTTGACCTTCGGCCCCAACGGCAACCTCTTCATCTCGACCGGCGACAACACCAGTCCTTTCGAGTCCGATGGTTACAGCCCTTCCGATGAGCGCCCAGGCCGTTTCCCTTTCGATGCTTTGAAGTCTTCAGGGAATACTAACGACCTCCGGGGCAAGATCCTTCGCATTCATCCCGAACCGGACGGAACTTATACCATTCCAGATGGCAACCTGTTTCCAAAAGGAGAGGAGAGGACAAGGCCGGAGATCTACGTGATGGGCAACCGGAATCCTTATCGCATTTCAGTTGACTCGAAGACGGGTTTCCTCTACTGGGGCGAAGTTGGTCCCGATGCCGGCAACGACAGTCCAGAACGCGGCCCTCGTGGTTACGATGAGTTGAACCAGGCTCAGAAGCCAGGCTACTTCGGATGGCCGTTGTTTGTAGGCGGTAACTATGCTTATGCGAAATACGATTTCGCGACGAAGACCATCGGAGAACGTAACGATCCGAATGAGCCGGTCAACAATTCTCCCAACAATACCGGTAAGAACGTGTTACCTCCCGTGAGCCCTCCGTTCATCTGGTATCCTTATGCTGCTTCACCCGATTTTCCGTTGGTGAAAACCGGTGGACGTAACGCCATGGCAGGTCCGGTGTATTATGTGGACCAGTTCAGCGGACAGCCCGATGCGTTCCCGGCATATCTCGATAAGAAACTGATCATCTACGACTGGATCCGTAACTGGATCCGCGTGGTGACGATGGATGACAAAGGAAAGATCACCGACATCGAACCTTTTCTCGATCATATCACATTCAACAACACCATGGATATGGAGTTCGGCCCCGACGGTAAGCTTTATCTGATGGAGTACGGCACCAAATGGTTTGCACAGAACATGGATGCGCGTCTTGCTGTGATCGAATTCAATAAAGGCAACCGCTTACCCATTATCTCATTTAGCGCCGACAAGACAAAAGGCCCTGCACCGTTGGCGGTAAAACTGACTGGCGATCAATCAAGCGATCCTGATGGAGATGCGATCACGTATGAGCTCCAGGTGAATGGAGAAACGAAAAAGTCGGAGAACGGCAACTTTGATTACACTTTTGATAAGCCTGGCATTTACCGTCCGAAACTTATCGTAACAGATAAGGGCGGTTCGCAATCAACTTCGGAGCTCACCATCTTGGTAGGTAATACAGAGCCGGTGGTCGACATTGCCTGGACCGGTAATTCGGAGTTCTTCCTCAATGGCGGGTCGGGTAAGTATGAAGTATCCGTCACCGATGCCGAAGACGGCTCGTTGGGTAAAGAGATCCCGGCTGACAAGGTCCGCGTTACGTTCGATTATCTCGCACAAGGGTACGACATGACGGCTATCGCCGCCGGCCATCAGAAGGCGGAGCTTCCCGGCAAGATCATGATCGCGGAGAGTGACTGTAAGTCGTGTCACACGATCAATGAAAAATCAGCCGGACCCAGCTATAAAATGGTAGCTGCGAAATATGAAAAGGATACAAAGGCTATCGAAACCCTTTCTGAGAAAATACTCAAAGGAGGATCGGGAGTTTGGGGCGAAACACCTATGGCGGCTCACCCCCAGCTGACGAAGGATCAGACCATGCGGATGGTTGAATACATTCTTTCCCTCGCAAAAGCAGAGGTGAAGAAGAGTCTGCCCGTAACAGGCTCCGTGAAGTTCGACAAGCCGCAGACACCACCCGTTGCAAAAGGTGCATACCTGCTCACGGCTATTTACGAAGATAAAGGTGCCGGTGCGATACCATCGTTGTCATCAGAAAAAACGATCGTGCTTCGCGCACCTGTTCTCGATGGCTCGGCCTTCGAAGAGCTCAACGGGCCGGCGCGTTTCAAAGTACCTACCGGTGGCGAAGCGCTCCAGGGAGTGAAGAATGGAGGAACGGCAACGACCCGTGAAGTCGACCTTACCGGCGCCGGTCACATGACGTTCATGATCGTGTTGATACAGAATGTCAGTAAGAATGGAACGATCGACGTGTATCTCGACAGCAAGGACGGTAAGAAGCTTGGAACGGCGAACTTCTCGAAAACACCGCTAATGAACGTGGCGGCGGGGTACGACCTCACGACCGCGACCATCGGCTTCCCGACATTGGAAGGCAAGCATAAATTGGTTTTGGTATTTAATAATGATAAGGCAGGTGAAGGCGACCTTTTCATGTTCTCGAACGTAGCCCTTAACAAGTAGACCTAAATACAACCCATAAACATCATGAAAAGAAGAACATTTATGGCCAACACCGCCCTGGCTGTCGCCGGTACCGCGATGTTCGGTTGTTCCAAGCCCGCTGAAAACGCGTCTGCGGATTCTACGGCTGCAAGCACGGCCATAACACCCGGGAAGCCTATGGGTCTTCAGCTGTATTCGCTGCGTGATGTGATCGGTAAAGATGTAAAAGGCACGATCAAGCAACTCACCGACTGGGGGTACACCAAGTTTGAGACCTATGGTTACAACAATGGCCAGCTCTTCGGCATGCCCAGCAAAGAATTCAATGACTACGTGAAAAGTCTCGGCGCCCGGGTGGTCAGTGGCCACTATGGCATCGATGTGGTCCGCGGCGATTGGGCGAAAGCCGTAGCCGATGCGAAAGACGCCGGTCAGGAATACATGGTGTTGCCATGGATCGATGATGCCAGCCGGACCCCCGATGGTTACAAGAAGATCATCGAAGACGTGAACAAAGCCGCCGAGGTCACCAGCCAGGCAGGCATCCGTATGGGCTATCACAACCACGACTTCGAATTCAAGAAGGTGGGTGACAAGACCGGCTTCGAGTTATTGCTCGACGGCCTCGATCCCAAGCTGGTGTCTATGGAACTGGACCTTTACTGGGTGGTGAGGGCAGGCCAGGATCCCGAACAGATCTTTGCAAAATACCCGGGCAGGTTCGAACAGTGGCACGTAAAGGATATGGACAAGGCGGCCCCCGAAAAGAATGCCGACATCGGCTCGGGATCCATCGATTTCAAAAAGCTCTTCACACATGCGGAGGAGGCGGGTATGAAACATTGGTATGTGGAACAGGAGACGTATCCTGTCGATCCGATGACGAGTGCAAAAAACTCGATTGACTATTTGAAAACTATTTGAAATGCATCTCTCACGGATCGCGCGGATATTAACTGTATTTTATCTGTGTGATCCGTGCGAGACAACTGCTACCTATATTTCATGAAAGGTAAATTACTCGTCGTGCTCCTTGTGCTTCTGTCCGGGGCCCTTTCTTCATACAGCCAGTCGCTAACCTCCTCCATCACCGGTGTCGTCCGTGACAACGTTTCACGCAAGGGCGTTGAAGGCGCCCTGGTATACCTGGCCGGGAAAGGTGATACCCTCAGCGTTGTTACCGATGCGCAGGGCCGCTTTGTCCTGAACAATGTCAGCGCCGGAAGATATATCTGCTCCGTTCATTCACTGGGATATGAAAGTGATATACAGGAAACACTGGTGATCACAGGTAAGACCACCATCGTTGAATTCGCACTCCAGGAGAAAGTGACCGAGCTCGAGGCGCTCACCATTCAGGCTCGCCCGACGAACAACACCGAACCGGGATCGATCTCACTGCCCATCGAAAAAGTGATGCGCATGCCTGCAAATTTCTTCGACCCCGTGAGGATGCTTTCTTCCTATCCCGGTGTGGTCGCCACCAACGACCAGGCTAATAACATCGCGGTGAAGGGGAATTCACCGACCGGCCTGCTGTGGCGACTGAACGGGATGGACATTGTCAATCCCAACCACCTCGCCAACGCGGGGACATTCAACGACAAGCCGACTGCCAATGGCGGCGGGGTTAACATCCTCAGTGCGCAGATGCTCGACCGCACCGACTTCTATGCGGGGACCATGCCAGCACGGTACGGCAATCTCACCAGCGCCGCACTCGACATGACTTTACGGACCGGCAACGCGGCCAAGCGAGAGTACACCGCACAGGCCAGTCTTATAGGGCTAGACTTTGCCGCAGAAGGACCGATCGGTAAGAACAACAATGCATCGTACCTGGCGAACTACCGATATTCCACGGTGGGATTGCTCTCCAAGATGGGCGTGAACTTCGGAGACGAGAAGATCGACTTCCAGGATTTTTCTTTCAACGTGAATACAAAAACCGGTGAGCGCGGAAGCCTTTCGTTCTTCGGATTCGGAGGGATCAGTAACAACGTCTTCAACGCAAAAGATTCGTCGGAGTGGAAGGTTGACAAGGACCGTTTCACGATCAAATACTCCAATAAGACTTATGCTATCGGTACACGTTTCGATCTTGCATTGAAGAAGTCATTTGGATTCTCCACGGGTGTCACCATCTCGGGCAACGACCAGACCAGGAATGCCGAGTCGATTGCCACTGACGACCTTCCGTTGCAGCGCAGCGACTACATGAGCAAGCGAACTCTCGTGTCGGCCTTTGCCGCCCTTACAGGCAAGTGGTCTTCGAAGATCAGCAGCGAGATAGGAGTGATGATCAATCAATACGACGATGAGCTGCGTAGCAACGAATTGCTTCCGGCACAAACGATCGACGTAGGTGGCAGTGCGGAGAGCACGCTCATTCAGCCTTATGCACAGGTAGGATTACGCACCGGTAATTTCACTGCAAGCATCGGCGGACGTTATATGTATTCGACATTCAATGCCACCGCATTCGACCCGCGTGTCAATTTGCAATACCAGCTCGCGCCCACATCCAGCCTTTCACTGACGTTCGGCCAGATGAGCCAGATGCTTGCCCCCGGCGTTTATCTCATGCCCCAGAACAGCGTCGGTCTCCGCGATTTTCTGAAGAGGAAATTCGTGGAGCTCGGTCACATGGTTCAGTTCGATAACTGGAAGATCAATTCGTCGTTGTTCTATCATTATTATGATAAAGTGCCGGTATCGATGAACAATAACTTCTCGGTATTGAACTACGTGGAAGGGATTGTTACGGAAAGCTTGACGCCGGTAGGTACCGGATCTAACAAAGGCCTTACTGTCCAGGCGGAGCGTTCGTTCGTGTCCGGATTTTATATTCTCACAGGGGCAAGCATTTACAATTCAATGTACACTGCCGAAGATGGGGTAGAACGTCCGACCAAATTCGATGGAAGGTATTCCCTGATGATCACGGGAGGGAGAGAGTGGAACAAAGAGGTTAAAGGCAACAAAAGGTCTTTCGGAGTTCACGGGCGCATGCTCTACATGGGTGGCCAGCGCGACACACCAATCGATGAAGACCTCTCGAGAGGCCTGGGAACGACGACATATTTTTCAAACACGAACTCAATTTCTTTAAACGACTATCTCCGCTTCGACCTTCGCCTGAGCTGGAGAAAGGATAAAAAGAACTACACGCGCACCATAGCGCTGGATGTGCAGAATGTGGCGGGCATCAAGAACCAGGCGTATATGTATTATGATGCGTTCCAGGGGAAGGTGGTAACGCAGTACCAGGTGGGGTTTATACCGGTGCTGGTGTATAGAATAGATTTTTGAAAGGCATCCCTCACGGAAGGATTTCTCACGGAAAGCACGGAAAACACGGAAGGAATGCATAGCAATAATGTAGGGCGCACGAACCTCAATGCGTTTGTATCCGTGGTTAGTTGACGATGCGGATCAGGTTGATGTTGTCCTTCAGGATTGCGCTGTTGAAGTTGACGAGGAAACCGACGCGCTTGCCTGTAAGTCTTAGATAGGTGAGAAGCTGTTTTTTGTGAACGTCATGCAATTCAGCGACTGATTTGACTTCAATGATTACTTCGTCGTCAACAAGCAAGTCAATTTTAAAGCCGATATCCATACTCTCACCTTTGTAATAAGCGGGCACAGGTACTTGCGCTTCTATTAGCAAGCCTGCTTTTTTAAGCTCCAGTGCCAACGCACGCTCGTATACGCTTTCGAAAAGCCCCGGCCCAAGTTCCCGGAACACCGAATAGATTGCACCCTTTATTTTATACGTAAGTTCCTCTTTCAGCATATCTCCGCCTCATCTTTTCCGCGATATAAAGGAAAGCGAGCTCAGACGCACAAAATCTTCTGAGCAGCGTCCAGTTTCCCTGATTTTCTTCCGTGTTTTCCGTGTTTTCCGTGAGAAATAATTCCATTTCACCCTGTTTCAATCGATTGCGGAAACTTTCTTAACTTTGTCTCCTCATAAACCACCTTTATGACCGACGACATTGTCATCACTAAATCATACGACGTAGTACACTCCGGCCTCCGCGAATGGGTTCAGCAGATCGCCGACCTTTGCAAACCCGACCGCATCCATTGGTGCGACGGCTCCAAAAAGGAATATAACGACGTTTGTCAGACGCTCGTCGACAAGGGAACCTTCATCCGCCTCAACGAAGAAAAACGGCCCGGCAGCTATGCATGCTTCTCCGATCCAAGCGACGTAGCCAGGGTCGAAGACCGCACTTTCATCTGCAGCCGCCGAAGGGAAGACGCCGGCCCAACTAACAACTGGGTCGAGCCCCGCGAGATGAAACAGACCATGCGCAAGCTCCTCGAAGGATCGATGGAAGGCCGCACGATGTATGTCATCCCGTTTTGCATGGGACCTATCGGATCATCTTTCTCACACATCGGTGTCGAGATCACCGACTCAGAATACGTCGTGGTCAACATGCACATCATGACACGCGTGGGACGCAAAGTGCTCGATGTATTGGGCCCTTATAAAGAATTCGTCAAGTGTCTTCATACCGTCGGCGCGCCGTTGAAAGAGGGACAAACCGATGTTAAATGGCCTTGTCATCCTTCCGAGAAGTATATCGTCCACTATCCGGAAGAAAGAGCGATCGTGTCGTATGGTTCGGGTTATGGCGGCAATGCATTGCTAGGTAAAAAATGTTTCGCACTTCGTATCGCCAGCGCCATGGCTCACGAGGAGGGCTGGCTTGCAGAGCACATGCTGATACTCGGCGTTCAAAGCCCTGACAAAGAAAAGACATATATCGCTGCTGCTTTCCCCAGCGCTTGTGGCAAGACAAACTTCGCCATGCTCATTCCGCCTAAAGAGCTCAACGGCTGGAAGGTGACGACCGTCGGCGACGACATTGCATGGATCAAGCCCGGCAAGGACGGCAAGCTCTATGCGATCAACCCCGAAGCCGGATATTTTGGTGTCGCTCCGGGTACCAACGAGAAGAGCAATCCCAATGCGATGGCTTCCATTTCGAAGAACACCATCTTCACCAACGTGGCCATTACGCCCGATGGCGACGTGTGGTGGGAAGGAATGTCCAAAGTTCCACCCGATGGTCTCACAGACTGGCGTGGGTTGCCTTGGGATCCGAATTCAGGTAAGCCCGCGGCACATCCTAATGCGCGCTTCACGGCACCCGCTTCACAATGCCCGTCGATCGATGCCGACTGGGAGAATCCGCATGGCGTACATGTCAGCGCATTCATCTTCGGAGGACGAAGGAGCACAACGATCCCCCTGGTTTACCAGGCTCACAACTGGAACTCCGGCGTATACCTGGCGGCCACCATGGGTTCCGAGATGACCGCAGCAGCCTTCGGAGAGCTCGGCAAAGTACGCCGCGACCCTTTTGCCATGCTGCCGTTCTGCGGCTATCACATGGGCGACTATTTCAATCACTGGCTGCAGTTTGGCCGCGATATTCCCAATCCGCCCCGCGTGTTCGGAGTCAACTGGTTTCGTAAAGATGAGAAAGGAAATTTCCTCTGGCCCGGTTTCAGCGACAACATGCGTGTTCTCAAATGGATCGTGGAAAAGATCCGCGGGAAATCGAACGCCACCGAAAGCCCGATAGGGTGGATGCCGCGTTACGAAGACCTCGACTGGACCGGCCTGCAGTTTTCAAAGAAACAGTTCGACGAGATCATGGTGATCGACCGTGAGCAATGGAAGTATGAACTGCTCTCGCACGCAGAGCTATTCGAACGGATGTACGACAAGCTTCCGAAGGAATTCATCTTCATGCGCGAATTGCTGTTGTCGAGCTTGTGGCGGTCACCGGAGAAATGGAGCCTTGAACCGGAGCGGATTTAGGGTTTTTCGGCAACTGAAAAACATTAAATTTGGAAATACCTAAAACCGCCTCATGGGGTTATTCGCTAGTCTGTCCAAATCTGTCAAAGGTTTTTCTTCGATATTTTGGGTCGCTAACACACTGGAAGTTTTCGAACGCTTTGCGTTCTACGGAGCCAAGGCCGTCCTGGTCGTGTTCCTCATCGATAAGGTTGGTCTGAAAAACGAAGCCGGTAGTCTTGCCGGCTTTTTTACTTTTCTGATATACGGACTGCCCATACTGGCAGGTGTGTTGGTCGATCGCTATGGCTTTCGCAGAACATTGATGGCATGCTTTGCGATATTCAGTGTCGGTTATTTCCTTATCGGGATGGCAGGCATGCAGTGGAGCGCCGAGATCGTAGCCGCGATCGGAAACCGCACCTACATTATTATTGTGTTGACCTTCACCGCCATCGGCGGGTCGCTGATTAAACCATGTATCGTCGGTACCGTCGGCAGAACATCCAGTGCAGACTCTCGTACGCTCGGCTTTTCGATCTACTACTCATTGGTGAATTTCGGTGGGGCTGTAGGGCCTGTTCTCGCATATTTCATACGCACAGATCTCGGCATAGAATGGGTGCTGATCACTTCGTCCATCACTTGCTTCCTATTGTTTTTCGGAACAATGTTCTTTTTCCGTGAACCACCTGCAGCGGCGGGACAGCCCACAGAGCAGAAAACATTTGGTAGAGTATTCGCCGATATGATGACGGTCTTCCGCGACCGCAAAGTCATGCTGTTCCTGCTGATCTTCTCGGCATTCTGGCTGATGTTCTGGCAGATCTATTACCTGATACCGGTATACGCAATGGACGTGCTCCACTATGACCAATTTGAATTCCTCGAATCCGTCGACGGATGGTTTATCATGTTCTTTAGCCTTTTCATGGGCACCGTATTCAGCAAATGGAAAGTCTTCACTGCGCTCATATTCGGATTTGTAGTATCAAGTCTTTCATGGATACTGATCATGGCCTACGGAACCACCTGGTCAGTCGTAGTCGCCATCATTTTTTTCGCTTTAGGAGAGGGCACTCTCTCGCCGAGGTTCTATGAGTACATGTATAGCCTTGCGCCGCCGTCGCAAACCGGCACCTACATGGGGTTCGCATTTCTTCCGGTGGCAATCGGTGCTTTTGCGGCTGGCTTCATCTCCGACTGGCTGCGCCTTACCTACATGGAAACCAACCCCTCCATGATGTGGATCATCCTTGCCTCCATTGGTATATTTTCTACTGTCCTGCTGATCCTTTATGACCGATTTTTAGTAAAGAAAACGTAAGGTTCATCGCACGTCGCACACCGCACTTTGCACAATTATTTTATTATGGACAAAATATTCCAGCCTTACATCAAACCCGAGCAAACCGTCGCCGAGTTTACCGTCAAGGCAGTCGTCCTCGGATCCATCTTCGGCATCCTGTTCGGTTGTTCCACCGTCTATCTGGCGCTCAAGGCCGGTCTCACGGTTACCGCGTCTATTCCTATTGCTGTGATCGCGATCACGCTGGGACGTTCGTTGTTGAAAACAACCATCC
Organism: Cyclobacteriaceae bacterium; assembly: GCA_035318625.1. GTDB lineage: Bacteria > Bacteroidota > Bacteroidia > Cytophagales > Cyclobacteriaceae > ELB16-189. Next base: position 1,551,311 of record DATHEL010000001.1, on the reverse strand, counting down.
TCGAAAACAACATCATCCAGACTGCCGGATCTGCCGGTGAGTCCATCGCGGGCGGCGTAGTCTTCGCCGTGCCTGGTTTCCTCTTCCTGTCGCCCAACCCCGACGGGGTCAGTATCGGCGAAGCATACTTCGATTACCTCACCATTTTCACCCTCGCGGCTTTCGGAGGAATGATGGGCACGTTGATGATGATCCCCCTTCGACGGTCGCTCATTGTAAAGGAACACGGCGTACTTCCATATCCCGAAGGCACAGCGTGTGCTTCGGTATTGCAGGCAGGAGAGAAGGGCGGCGTCTTCGCCCGTACTGCATTCATCGGCATGGCGGTCGCCTTTGGTTATGCCGTCATGCAGAAACTGTTGCATGTGTTTGCAGAGATACCGGGCTTCATCACCAGCCAGACGAATAAGTACTGGCCCTCTGCCGCCACACGTGGAGAGATCACGCCGGAATACCTCGGTGTCGGGTATATCATCGGACCGAAAATTTCCGGCGTACTGGTCGCAGGTTCCGTACTCGCCTGGTGGGCAATCACACCCTTACTCGCGACATTGATCTCACCTGATGTGATCGCGCTGCAACTGGTTAAGCTCGGTTATCTGAAGGACATCGCTGTCGCCGGCGGACCTGGCGCCTGGGATCCCGCTACCCATAGCTTCGGCAGCTACGCCGATGCAATCTATCGTGCCTACATCCGCCAGATCGGCGCCGGGGCCGTTGCCGCCGGTGGATTCATCACACTCATTAAAACCCTTCCCACTATCGTCAGCTCCTTCCGCGAGAGCCTTGGGTCGCTAAAGAAGGAAGGAACTGCAGGCGTAGCGCGCACCGACCGCGACCTGTCCATGAAAGTGGTGATCGTCGGATGCGTCGTCCTTATTTTACTCGTCGCCATTCTTCCCAGCACCATCATTCCGGGTGATGGCTTCTTCCAGAAGCTCTTCATCGGCATCCTGATCATTATCTTCGGATTTTTCTTCGTGACCGTGGCAAGCCGCATCGTCGGACTAGTCGGTACCAGCAACAGCCCGATATCCGGGATGACCATCGCCACACTGATGGGTACTTGCCTCATCTTCACCAGCATCGGCTGGTCCGGTAAGGTCTATGAGCCCATGGCGCTCGTCGTTGGGGCAATGATCTGTATCGCAGCCGCGAACGGCGGCGGAACTTCACAAGACCTCAAGACCGGCTACATCGTCGGCGCCACTCCGAAATACCAGCAGCTCGCATTGTTCATCGGCGCTATCGTTTCATCCGTCGCCATCGGCTGGGTCATCCAGCTGCTCGATACGCCAACCCCTGCCATGGTCCAGCAAGGACTCAGGCATGCCATCGGCAGCGACACCTATCCGGCCCCACAAGCGACCCTGATGGCCACCCTGGCCCGCGGCATCCTCTCGTTCAACCTCGACTGGCAGTTTGTAATGGTCGGCGCCTTCATTGCCGTCACCATGGAGCTGTGCGGCATCAAAGCCCTGGCATTTGCAATCGGACTGTACCTGCCCCTGTCGACCACCCTGCCGATCTTCATCGGAGGCGCCATCAAGGGAGTCGTCGATTGGAGGGCTACCCGGCGCAATGAAATTGTGGATGACAGCGAACTGAGCCGCGGAAGCCTCTTTGCTACCGGCCTCATCGCCGGTGGGGCGCTCACGGGGGTATTTGTAGCCATCCTGTCGGTGCTCACTCCGGGATTCAACAAAACGCTGAACTTCGAGCTGCCCCTGGTAGGAGGGACAGACTTCGAAACGGGCCAGATCTATGAAGGCGTTATGAGCCATGGGGCGTACGCCCTTTTGGGAGTAGCTTTCTTCATCACTATGTGCGGAATACTCTATAGGCTAGCCGTCAAGAAGTGATGACCTTCGTATTTTCAGCGATTTCCGGGTTTTCCGTGTTTTCCGTGAGAAACCTCTCTATTTTTAATCTCTCCGTTTTTTTCAATATTTGACGCATGGTCATCCACGACAACTTCGCCGACTTTGTGTTGTTCCTGTACATACACATGGCTTATGCCGACGGCATCTATCACCCTGCCGAAAAGGAGGTGATCGCCGAACGGATCCCGAAGTTATTCCCGGCCGAAGCCGACATTGCCGGCAGGCTCGCCAGGGCTGAAAAACAATATGCCGCTGTCGACAAATCAAAGATCGATGAGATCATCAAAGACACATTCAAGCATTTCAGCTCTATCCGGTTCGCGCAGAAGTACAAGGTCTACACCGACATGTACGATATCATCCACGCCGATGGGAAAGTAGAGGAGTCTGAAACGAAGGCTCTGAATCAGCTCAAGGACATTATAGAGATGGGTGTCGTAATAAAACGATAAAAAAAAAGCCCCGCATCGCGGGGCTTTTTTTTTACATCATTCCATCCATGCCTCCGGGAGGCATTGCGGATGCTTCCTTCCTTTCGGGGATCTCGGAAACAACTGCTTCTGTAGTCAGCAGGAGTCCTGCGATCGAAGCTGCGTTTTCAAGAGCAAGGCGTGTCACCTTCGTAGGGTCGATGATACCTGCCTTAAAGAAGTTCTCGTATTTATTGTCGCGTGCGTTGTATCCGTAGTCCGCCTTTCCTTCGCGAACTTTGTTTACAACCACTGAGCCTTCCTGGCCGGAGTTCTCAGCGATAACACGGAGAGGAGCTTCGAGGGCCAGGCGGATGATATTCACACCGGTCGTCTGATCTTCGTTGTCCGTTTGCACGTTTTTCAATACTTCGATAGCGCGGATATACGCCACACCGCCGCCGGGAACGATACCTTCCTGAACAGCTGCGCGGGTTGCGTGCAGTGCGTCGTCAACGCGGTCTTTCTTTTCTTTCATTTCAACTTCGGTAGCGGCGCCTACGTAGAGGATAGCCACACCACCGGAAAGTTTTGCAAGACGTTCCTGCAATTTTTCCTTGTCGTAATCCGAAGTAGTTGTGTCGATCTGTGCTTTGATCTGGGCGATACGGCCCTGGATGTCGGCCTTCTTGCCGGCGCCGCTTACGATCGTAGTATTATCTTTGTCGATCGTGATTTTTTCTGCCTTGCCGAGATCGTTCAGGGTAGCACCTTCGAGTTTCAACCCTTGTTCTTCACTGATTACTTTACCACCGGTGAGGACTGCGATATCTTCGAGCATTGCCTTGCGGCGATCTCCGAAGCCAGGAGCTTTCACAGCAGCCACGCGGAGCGCGCCACGGATCTTGTTAAGCACCAGTGTCGCCAGAGCTTCACCGTCAACTTCTTCTGCAATAATCAGAAGGGGCTTGCCGGTTTGTGCAGACTGTTCCAGGATCGGAAGGAGTTCCTTCATGCTGCTGATCTTCTTATCGTAGATCAGGATGTAAGGAGCGTCCAGCTCAGCTTCCATCTTTTCAGTGTTGGTAACGAAGTAAGCAGAAAGATATCCGCGATCGAATTGCATACCTTCAACGGTCTTCACTTCGGTCTCTGTTCCTTTTGCTTCTTCAACGGTGATCACACCGTCTTTGCCAACTTTGTCCATCGCTGTAGAGATCATTTTGCCGATCTCGACATCGCTGTTAGATGAAATCGTGGCTACTTGTTCGATCTCGCTCGAATCCTTGATTTTTTTGCTTTGCTTATTGAGGTTTTCAACAACAGCGATAACGGCTTTGTCGATACCACGCTTCAGGTCCATCGGGTTGGCACCTGCAGCTACGTTCTTGATTCCATGATTGAAGATCGCCTGCGCCAGAACTGTTGCAGTTGTCGTACCGTCACCGGCTGCATCTGCTGTCTTCGAAGCAACTTCTTTCACGAGCTGTGCGCCCATGTTCTCGATAGCATCCTTCAGCTCGATCTCTTTCGCCACCGACACGCCGTCCTTTGTTACCATCGGAGCTCCGAATTTCTTGTCGAGGATAACGTTGCGACCCTTGGGTCCAAGTGTAACCTTCACGGCATCTGCCAACTTATCAACGCCGGCCTTGATACGGTTGCGGGCGTTGGTATTAAATGTGATTTCTTTAGCCATAATTTAATCTGATTTGCTTTTAATGTCTTAGATAGTTCCGAAAATGTCGGAGTTGCGCATGATGAGATATTCCTTGCCGTCGATCGTGATCTCTGTTCCGGAATATTTTCCGTAGAGGATGTGGTCGCCAACCTTAACTGTTACAGGCTTGTCTTTAATTCCTTCGCCAATAGCAATCACTTTGCCTTTCTGAGGCTTTTCTTTCGCCGTATCGGGAATGTAGAGCCCTGATGCTGTCTTTGTTTCCGCTTCTGCTGGTTCTACCAGGATCCTGTCCTCGTTGGGTTTAAAATTGATCTTCGCCATATGGTTCGTGATTTGTTTGTTTTTAAAAGATTTACTGCCTGCCCCCGGTTATCGATTTCCGTGCCAATTGGGCTTTTTTACCACTTTCCAGACACATTTTCCGCTTTCACCCAATGGGCGGGCAAAGATGAAAAAAATGTCAGATTTGGCATGACAGGAAACGTTTAATTTTCCTCCGTCTGGCACAAAATCTCAGATTTCCGTATAATTGACATAGACGAACCGATTTCCGCCGATGGGAGAACGAGAACTGAAGGAAAACTGGCTGACCGAAGGCCTTATCGATTTCGAATATAAGAAATACACCCTGCTGGCTTACCTGACAAAAGTCCGTGAAGCCTTTGGGAAAGTGGAACTTTACCCATCCCTGTCCGACCTGGTATTCCACTACCGTAACCTTGTCACCCTCAAGGAAAACAAGGATGTCATTAACGAGTCGTTCCCCACGGAGCTCTCACCCGAAAGCATCCAGAAGCTCGAGCTTTCCTGGAAGAAGATCATCGACGACGACGCGATCATGAAAGAGATCGAGTCCATTATCGCTTTCGCTCTCCCCGAATTCAAAAACTCCCTCGACGAAGGAGCACAGATCTATGAACACGTCGAGTCCAACTGCGAGATATCGCCGGTAGGACTCACCAGCCTGTACGCTCACGAAGGATACCTGTTCCTTTCTCAGCCGCCTCAAAACGAAACAAACGTGTTCCGTTACCAGCTCACATTCTTCGAACAATCCAGCGAAGCAATGCGTGGTATTCACATGCAACATCTCCGGACCACCGAACGCAGCTTGTCGAATACCTACGAACATATCAAGCTACAACTGATCAGAGAGTTTACCTCCCTTCCGAACCCCGCGGTTTATTTGGTCCACTCGAAACTGAGATTTCCTTACATACAGACATTGGTGCCTGTTGCCAAGAGATTGCTTATAAAGCAGATTTCAAGTACAGCTGCGTGACGGCAGCTAATGAATTTACTTCGTCGAATCAGGCTTCGCAGAATTCTGCAGCTCCGGCACAGTGCTGTTCGGCTGCTGAACCCTTTCTTCTTTGACCTTATCAAGGAGCTCGTCTGAGGCGCCGGAATTGGAATCCGTCAGGTTGGTACCGAGAGAAAAGAGCATGATTGCTATAGCGAAGGCCCATGTAAGGCGTTCCAGCAGGTCGCCTGTCTTCTTCACACCGATCAGGTTGCTGGCGCCCGAACCTCCAAACTGGCTCGACAGCCCGCCACCCTTTGAATTCTGTGCAAGAACCACTAAAACCAACAGCACAGAGGCTACCATCGCCAGGATAATCAGAATAGTCATCGCTTTATTACTTTTTCAGTTCGTCGATCTGAGCTGCAAAGATCGCCTTTTTTTGCGGAAACTTCCAAATCAGCTTTTTCAGCACTTCGACGGCCTTATCCTTCTTTCCTTGCCGTAGCAGGATCTCTACCAGTGTCTCGGAAACGATGTTGTCGATCAGGGAAAGGTTCTTTTCAGCCAGATCGGATGCATCGCCCGCCGAGGAGGCGTTCTTCGCCAGAGACGGCTGTTTCTTGATGAACTGATCGATGATCTCTATCTGCTCTTTCTGCCGCGGCGACTCAGGGGCGATCTTCTTCTTAGTGGTCTTGATCTCCTCCAGGAGCCCTTCACCCGACGGTTCCGGGATCAGATCGAGGGGTTCTTCCTTTTTTTTTTGAGCAGGCTTCTTTTCCTTCTGGGGGCTTGGCTGAGACTGGGGGCTTTGCTGGGAGGTTTGCAGCGGGCTATAGCCCGAATGTTCGAAGGCTTCCACCGAGACTTCAAAGTCGTGCTTTAGTTCCTGGAGCCTGTTGAGATCGTGCATGATCTCTTCGTTCAGCTCTTCACTTGAAAGGCCATCGGTTTCACGTCTGACGAAAGGGAAAGGTTTTTCAATAAACGGGTTTTCAATAACAACCGTGGTAATTGTCTCAACTCCCGTTTCGCTTCTCTTTGTCCTTGGCGCCGTGATGATGTTCTTCAGCACACTGCGATCCGAGGAATAGACCGCGCTGATATTCAGAAGTGTTTTCGATGTCTCCAGCTTATGATCCTGTGCGCCGCGACTGGCGAGGTTATGAATGACCTGGCTATAAGGGTATTGTTTCTGAAGCGCGTCAAGATCGTTAGTCTCCGCTTCCGTCAGCGAAGTATAATTTCGGGCGAGGTCCAGAAAACGTTCTTTTTCCAACTGGGGCGTCGACGTGAGTGTTTGTAAATCTAAATTAATTTAGCAAGCCGCGCAAACAAGGTCAATCGCCTACCAGGTGGCCACGGTGGCGTTGAAGATATCCAGCAAGATCTGATCGAAGATTTTTCGCTCAAGTGACTCTTGTACCGATATGAGGTCCTGGCTGTTGGGGAAGTCCGCGTAAAACGAGAAGGACTTGTCTTTGAAGCTGTTACCAGGCGATTTGTTGTCGACGTAATTTGCCCGGACGCTGATCGTCAACCGCGTGAAAGCGGCCGCATCGGGTTGGAGTGTGTTGCCCGAAGAAACCGGTGCCACCGGCGTAAGCCTGTAATCGGTGATCATTCCTTCTATCTGCAATTCACCGCTCTCGGGCACGACGCGCAAGCTGCTGTTGCGTTGATAATAATCTTTTAGGCGGTTGGTGAAGTTCGGGCCAAGGTTGGCCGGACCGAGATCGGTATTGTTGAAAAACGGTTCCACTTGTATCGAGGCCGCGTCGGTAGAGATCCCCGAGAGACTGTAACATGATTGCAGCAAAGGCAGGCACGCGAAAGCCGTCAGCACAAAAACAATTCTTAACGCCGACGATCGGGATTTATTCTTCAAGCTCGTATTGTTTGATCTTCCTGTAGAGAGTACGCTCAGAAATGCCCAAATCCCGTGCCGCATACTTGCGCTTGTTGTTGTTCTTACGCAAAGCACGCATGATCAATTCCTTCTCTTTCTTTTCAATTGACAAAGAATCGTCTTCAGCCTCGTGGCTCACGTCATGCACTTCTTCGACGCGCGAATCTTCGTGGTTGTGATTGTTGGAATTGATATTCAGCAACATCGGCTCCTTCTGCGAATCCATCTCCTCATGTTCTTTCATCGATACCTGTGACGATGAATATTGAGCCGGGTTAAGACTGCCTTCCACCGCCATCTTTTTCAGCTCATTGACGTCCTTGCGAAGCTCCAGTAATACTTTATAAAAAATCTCCCGCTCCGAAATGTTCTCCTTGTTGTTGCCATCCGAATAGAGCGCCGGCAAGTTTGTACCCTGCGGTAAATAGGAGCGGAGCATTTCGCCGTTGATCTCCTTTACTTCCGTCGACAGCACGGAGATATGATCCACCAGGTTCTTTAGCTGCCTGATGTTGCCGGGGAACCTGTACTTCAACAAAGCCTCCTTCGCGTCGTCCGTGAGATGGATCGGCTTAGCCTTATATCTTTCCGCAAAATCCGATGCGAATTTCCTGAACAGCAATTCTGCATCGACCCCGCGATCGCGGAGAGGTGGAACGAAGATGGGTACCGTGGCCAACCTGTAGTACAGGTCTTCCCTGAACTTATGCTCTTCGATCTTATTTTGAAGATTCACGTTGGTTGCCGCGACCACCCTTACATCGGTCTTCTGCGGCTTGGAGGCGCCCACTTTAATGAACTCTCCGTATTCCAGCACGCGCAGCAGGCGAGCCTGCGTGCTCATCGGCATCTCACCGATCTCGTCCAGAAAGATCGTACCGCCGTTGGCCGTTTCGAAGTACCCTTTACGGGACTCATGCGCTCCGGTAAACGATCCCTTTTCGTGACCGAATAGTTCCGAATCGATCGTCCCTTCGGGAATCGACCCGCAGTTGATCGCTATAAACTGTCCGTGCTTCCGCGGGCTGACAGCGTGGATGATCTTTGAAAAAGACTCTTTACCACTTCCGCTTTCTCCTGTAATAAGCACCGACATATCGGTCGGCGCCACCTGGATCGCTACGCGAACTGCGTTGTTCAACATTGGCGAATTACCAATGATGCCAAATCGCTGTTTCGTGCTGTGTATATCTTGTTCTGTTATCGCCATTTTGTTATTTCTCACGGATCACACGGATCGCACTGATCTGGATTTCTTCCGTGTGATCCGTGCGATCCGTGAGAGCCTGCATTTTATTCCACTATACTTCCCAATAATGTTCCTCCTGTACTATCGTGTACCAGCACATTCACATATTCACCTTTGCGTGCATTTCCTTTCGGGAACACCGCCACTTTATTCGAGCTCGTCCGGCCCTGCAGCTGTTCATCCGACCTGCGGGAGTGTCCTTCGATCAACACTTTGAAAACCTTTCCATGTTCCCTTTGATTACTTAACTGTGAATGAAGTCTTTGTTTATCGATCACTTCTTGAAGCCTTCTTTGTTTTACGTCCAAAGTAATGTCGTCCGTGAATTTTTTCTCCGCCAGTGTACCGGGCCGTTCAGAGTAAAAGAACATATACGCAAAGTCGAACTTTACTTGTTCCATCAACGAGAGTGTCTCCTGGTGTTCCTCCGCAGCCTCCGAACAGAATCCAACGATCATGTCCGACGATAGCCCGCAGTCATCACCAAGTATTTCACGAATGCGATTTACTTTGCCGAAATACCATTCACGCGAGTAGCCGCGATTCATCATCTCGAGTATCCTGCTGTTGCCGCTTTGCACTGGCAGGTGTATGTTCTTGCAGATGTTCTCATAGCGAGCCATCGTGTGCAGCACGTCGTCGGTGATGTCTTTCGGGTGCGACGTCGAGAAACGGACCCGCAGATCGGGATGCACGTTGGCTACCATCTCCAGCAAGCCGGCGAAGTTTACCAGTCCGTAATTGTTATTGTTTTTTTCAAGCCATGCCTTGTTGTTCTCTTCGGGGCTCCACTTGTACGAGTCAACGTTCTGTCCCAGCAGCGTTACTTCGCGAAAGCCCCTGGAGAAAAGATCCTGAGCTTCGGCAACGATCGAATGCGGGTCGCGGCTTCTTTCGCGTCCACGCGTGAACGGCACTACGCAGAATGTGCACATGTTGTCGCAACCGCGCATGATGGAGATGAACGCCGTAACACCATTTGAATTCAAACGCACCGGTGTGATATCGGCATAGGTTTCTTCCCTCGACAGGAATGTGTTCACCGCTTTCTCGCCTTCATCTACTTGCATGATCAGCTTCGGCAGATCGCGATACGCATCAGGACCTGCAACGAGATCCACGATCTTCTCCTCTTCCAGCAAACGGGTCTTCAGCCTTTCGGCCATGCAACCCAATATGCCCACCATCATTTCCGGCTTATGCTTCTTGATGGAATTGATCTGGCCCAGCCTGTGCCTGACAGTCTGTTCCGCTTTTTCACGGATCGAGCACGTGTTGAGGAAGACCACGTCGGCCTGATTGATGTCGGACGTAGTGTCGAAACCTTCCTTGCGAAGTATCGAAGCAACGATCTCGCTGTCCGAGAAATTCATCTGGCACCCGTAGCTTTCGATGTAAAGCTTGCGCGCCTTACCGGTCGACTCGTCGGGCAAAAGCTTTATGGTGTCCTGGACGTGATGGTCCTCTGACAATAAGCCTATGTCTGCGATCAGTTTCTCCATAATTCACCTTAGGGACGCAAATTTAATATTTTTAGTTCTTATGAAATGACATCTTGTCAGGTCGTTGAATTAGTTTTGCTTCGCTCGACAGCGCCAACAGCGAGGAAGAGCCTTATAAAATCAGTTGAAAAATGGCCATTGTGAAGCCTGTTAGGGGATTTTCGCCTGTCTTCGGAAAGAATTGTTTTTTAGCAGACGGGGCAATCGTCGTAGGCGAAGTAACGATGGGAGACAACTGTACGGTGTGGTTCAACGCCGTGGTGAGAGGCGACGTGCACTCGATCACCATCGGCAACGACACCAACATCCAGGACGGGGCGATCATCCACTGTACCTACCAAAAAGCGAAGACCGTTATCGGCAGCCGCGTTTCGATCGCGCACAATGCAGTCGTTCACGGCTGCACGATCGAAGACGACGTGCTGGTGGGGATCGGTGCGATCATACTCGACGATGCCGTTGTAGGCACGGGCTCGGTGATTGCAGCGGGAGCGATCGTATTGCCAGGCACGAAAGTAGAGCCGGGCAGCATATACGCAGGCATCCCGGCCAAAAAAGTAAAAGATACCAGCCCCGAAATGAAAGCAGTGATCGAAAGGACCGCGAAGAATTATCCGATGTATGCCGGGTGGTTTAAAGAAGAGAGTGATTGATAATATCCAATAACCAATAACCAATAACCAATACCCAATATCCAATTGATGAGCAATAAAGGCTTCGACACGGAGGTTATTTTACAGTACAAGCAGCGTATGCTTGCCGACGGAAGAGATTACGTGCTGTCGGAAGAAGACGAGAGCACAGACGAATACGCCCACTTCCTTTTCATTGGAAAGTACGAAGGCACCGAGGTGATTTACGACGCCGCACTGTATACACTTCGCCTTCAGCACGAAAGCGAGATGTTGGAGATCGCCGAACATCGCGCTGCAGAACATTTTCCGGAGTACAAAAAGATATCGTACGACGAAGATGAGAACGCCAACGTAAAAATATCCGGCGACCTCGAAGAAGAGATAGGTCTGTTCATGGCCGAAGTCATCGTTTCACTGGAGGAAGAAGGAGAGGTGCAGGTCCAGGAACACATCGACATCGACGAAGAGCTCGACTTCGGCATCGGACTCGACGTGGGACTGAATGTGGACGAGGTCACGCCGGCCGTCATCACCCGTTTTATCACCCTGTTCAACGACGACACGCTGAAGCTCGACCCCCTGCATTATTCATTTCAAACCGAGCCGGACGAAGCAGAATAATATCCTATATTTGCCCTCCCAAATCCAACCAAGATGAAGAACGCCTCTCTAGTCCTCAACGGAGTTTTACTTGTTGCCGTAGCCGTACTGTACTTCCTCCATTTTTCCTCGGGAAAGTCTTCCGGGAGCTCATTTTCGGGCAGTAGCTCGACACCTTCCGACCTGAAAGTTGCTTACGTCAACCAGGATACTTTGCTGAAATACTACGATTTCGTGAAGGTGAACTCAGCGAAGCTAGAGGCAACTGCCAAGTCATTCGACGACCAGCTTGTTGCCCGCCAGTCCAGCCTTCAAAAAGAAGTGCAGGCGTACCAGGCAGGCGCCTCCAACCTCACCATGGGCCAGGCCAGGGATATCGAGGAAAGCCTCCAGAGAAAAGGACAAAACCTCCAGATGTTCCAGCAAACCCTTCAACAGCAAATGATGGAAGAGCGGTCTCGCATCTCACAGGAGCTGTACGAAAAGATCACTGCCTACGTGAAGGACTATTGCAAGGAGCGCGGTATCGTCGTGGTCATGAAATACGATCGCGAAAGCGACCTGTTATTCGGCGGCGACAGCCTCGACATTTCCAAGGATGTAATCAAAGGCTTGAACGACGCATGGAAGGTTGAATTGCAAAACCCCGCGAAGAAGGATTCTACTGGTATCAAAGGGAAGTGAAAAACTAAGAGTTAATAGGTAAAAGTTAAGCCGTTAACTTTTCACTTTTAGTTTTTAACTATTAACTTTAATAATGCTTCGCTCACTTTTATCGGCCCTCAATGTTAGGCCTGAAGAGCAGATACAGGTGGTCCTCATGCTGGCCGTCGGCTTTTTCATGGGTACGTTCATTGCAACGTTCTCTGTAACCGCCGAATCCCTCTTTCTTAGCCAGATCAGCGACCAGCTGACTGATGCATTCCTGGTCGCAGGTATCCTCGGGATAGTCTCGACGATGCTCTTTTCCTTTTTCCAGAACAAAGTAAAGTTCTCGAGCCTCACCATCGCCTGTATGGTCCTCATCGTAGCCTCGGTGACGGTCGTTTACTTGCTCTACCGCTTCGGCCCGGCAGCGCTCCACAATGACGTGCTGTTCGCGATGTACTGCCTGACAGGCCCCGTCACCGCGATCCTGCTGCTCTGCTACTGGGGTATCTTCGGACGCCTGTTCAACTTCAAGCAATCCAAGCGGATCATCGGCTGGATCGATACCGGCCAGCTGATAGCCGCCATCCTCGCTTTCTTTTTCATACCCCTTACCGCAGCATTCTTCCCGGACACGTCCGACTACCTCATCGTCTGCAACGCCAGTATCGTCGGGGCCTCCGTGTGCATGATCATTATCTCGTACAAGTTTCCCCTGACCAAGAACGACCCGCGCGAATTCGATGAATCGGTGGTGCGGGAAACTACCTTCGGTAAGATACTCACAGACAAATACACCAAGCTGCTCGCGATGTTCCTCGTGATCTCCATGGTGACGTATATCTTCAGCCAGTATTCGTTCCAGAAGCTGGTCAACACCCAGTATCCGAACCAGAAGGAGCTCGCAAACTTCCTGGCGTATTTCAACGGAGCTATCTATGCACTCAGCCTTATCATGCAAACGTTTATCAATGATAAGATCCTGAGCAACTATGGCATCAAGGTATCGATGTTCATCCTCCCGATGCTCGTGGCGTTCTTCGCGCTGGCTGCTTCGCTTACCGGCATCTTCCTAGGCGACGACCCAACTGTATCGCCCACCACATTCATCTTCTTCTTCCTCACCGTCGCGCTCATGCGACTGTTCAACGTCATGATCAGGGACTCCCTCGAGAACCCGGTCTTCAAGCTTTTGTTCATTCCCCTCGACAATCGCTACAGGTTCAACATACAAGCAAAGCTCGAAGGTGTGATCAACGAATCCGGACGATTCCTGGCCGGGCTCGTAATCTTTGCATTCGCCCTGGCGCCTATTTTCAGAACCTATTGGATCACCCTGTTAATACTTTTACTGGGACTAGCTTATGTGCTGGTAATCAAAAACCTATACACCGGATATCGCAATAAGATCCGGTCCAAGCTGGAAAGCTCGGAATTTCACCAGGACAAGCTCGAGGTTGGGTACCGCGAGATCACCTCCAAGCTCGAAGGACGGCTCGTCTCCGAGAATCCTTCGCAAGCTGTTTTCGCATTCAAGCTCCTCGAAAAGATAAGCCCTTCCCAGATAGGCGGCTGGGTGAACCAGTTGATCGGGAACAAGACCGAAGAAGTGGAGGAGTATGCCAACCGGCGGCTGAACGAGCTCAAAGGACTCTCCGTCTCCGAGCGCTACGTCGTAAAGCTCGATGCCAGTAAGCAATCGCATAGCGGAATGAACGTGCTCACGAAGACCGACCTGGAATCGATCATCAACAACGGGGGCAACGTTACCAAGTCCAGGGTGCAGAAGCTGTCGCGATCTCCGATCGTTGAAGACAGACAGTATGCTGCCGAGCTGCTGTTGCACTCATCGAACGACGAGAACACATCGTTCCTGATCGAGCTTCTGAACGACCCCGAACAGAAGGTCAGGAATACTGCGATCAAGACTGCCATCAAGAAACACAACAACGAAGTTATACTCTCGCTGATCGACAACCTGGGCAGCCCCTTGTACAGCAACCAGGCTATGCACTCGCTCACGCTGATCGGCGGCAAGGCTCTGAATATCCTCGACACCGGTTTCTACCGGTCGGGCCAGCATACACAGACCCTGCTGAAGATCGTACAGATCATGGGCAGGATAGGAGGGCAGCGAGCGAAAGATCTCCTTTGGGGCAAGATCGACTATCCTGATAAAGTAGTGACCTCCAGCGTGTTATTGGCCCTCGGTGAATGTGGATTTAAGGCGGGGATATCGCAGATCACCCGTATCAAATACGCCATCGAGCTCGATATCGCCGACATCGCATGGAACCTGGGCGCCATCCAGGAGATTAGCGACGACGGCAATGCCGACCAGGTGAAGCGCGCCATCCGTCGCGAGATACAAAACGACATCGAGCATATCTATATGTTGCTCGCCATGTTGTACGATACCCGTTCGATCCAGCTCGTGAAAGAGAATATCGAAAGCGGCACGACCGAAGGCACAACGTATGCGGTAGAGTTGCTCGATGTGTTCCTTTCGGAGCAGCTGAAACAGCGCGTGATCCCGGTGCTCGATGAGCTCACGGATACAGAGCGCATCGGCAGGCTCGAGATGTTCTACCCGCGTGTCAGCCTGGATGATAAGCTTGTTCTTAAGTTCCTGATAAACAGGGACTTTACTCAAACAAACCGTTGGACAAAAGCCACGGTCATTTACCAGATCGGCATTCTTAAGATCCTTGACTTCAAGCTTGATCTTATCTCCCAGCTGTTCAATCCCGACAGGCTTATCCGGGAGGTTTCGGGATGGTCATTGTACCAGATCAATCCCGAGCTATATCACGTCAACGCTGCCAGGCTCGGTGAGGTGGCGAAACGCGATCTCGACGCGGCGATACTTTCAGGTCAGCAATCCAGGCTGATGAAATTCGAGAAGGTGCTGTTCTTCCAGTCAATCCGGTTGTTTGAAGGCACACCGGCTATCGCCTTGTCTTACCTCTCCGATTTTTCGGAGGAGGAACGGCTGGTGGCGAATGCTTCCCTGTCGCTCGACGAGAAGCTGAACAACCACTTTTACATCGTTTATTCGGGTTCTTTGGAGTACTACTGCAAGGGCAGGATTCAGGGCGAATACGCCACAGGGCAATTTGTGGGGGAAATGCTGGCGCCGGAAGGTTTTGCCAACGCAAATATGCTCGTTGCGAAGGAGGATACCCTGCTTCTGAAGTTCAGCAAAGACATGTTTTATGAGCTCCTTGCCGGAAGCGTCAAATTGACCGATAGGGTTTTGGAATCGATTTAAATTCGTTAAATTTCACAACTTTTTGATTTTGGAGTGCCCTGATCACCTCTTGAACCAAGGCGATCGTTTTTTAGTATTTTTTTAAACTGAACCCAAACGTCACCCCCTGAAGTACCTCTTTTCTTCGGAATGGTTAAATTTCAGGTTAGTTGTAACTGAACGATGCTGAATTACTCGGTCAAAGTTGGTGAACAGAGCGAGGAAGCCGACGCGTATGCAATACCGCAGGACGTTGGTGAGAATCCGTTCCCGGGCTTGCGTCCGTTTACGATGGACGAATGCCACTTGTTCTTCGGCCGCGAGGGACAAGTCGACGACATATTGCTGAAGCTTGCTGCGCATCGTTGTGTTACTATCATGGGTTATTCGGGCAGTGGCAAGTCGAGCTTGATGAACTGTGGTGTGGTGCCCGTGTTGCTGGGTGGTTTCATGACTCACACAAGTCCGCACTGGGCAGTCATTCCTTCACGCCCCGGCATAACGCCGATCTCCAACCTTACGAATTCAATTGTCAACTTCCTTCTTCAATCCGGCCGCATCGAACAGAAAGATGCACAGATACACCAGGCCATTATCAGTTCCGTTCTTCGCAGCGGTCCCGATGGATTGGTGGAAGTGAGCAGGTACATACAGTCAAAAGACGGTGAGAACATTTTCTTCCTCATCGATCAGTTCGAAGAGGTCTTCCGGTTCAAAGATTCCGGCGATGTCGACTTTGCAAACGACGCAGGCGCTTATGTGAACCTCGTTCTTACGGCCGTACATCAGAGAGAAGTTCCGATCTATATTTCGATCAACATGAGGTCGGACTTTATCGGTGATTGCGCGAGCTTTTCCGGGCTCACGCAGATGATCAACCAGAGCAATTACCTGGTTCCGCAGATGACCCGCGATCAGAAGCGGATGGCTATCGAAGGCCCGATCGCCGTTGGCGGAGGGAAGATATCGACACGCTTGCTGAAGCGGTTGTTGAGTGATCTCGGCGATAACCAGGACCAGCTTCCGATCCTGCAGCACGCCATGATGCGTACGTGGGATTACTGGACAGCTAACCGCGAGCAGGGAGAGCCCATCGACATCCGGCATTACAATGCAGTAGGTAAGATCAGCCAGGCGCTTTCGCTTCACGCGAACGAAGCGTACGAAGAGCTCACCTCACGTGAGAAAGAGATTGCCGAAGTACTGTTCAAAAATCTTACTGAAAAGAATAACGAGAACCAGGGCCTGCGAAGGCCTTGCAGGCTTAAGCTTATCTGCGAGCTCGCAGAAGCCAGCGAAGCAGAAGTGATAAAGGTCATCGAGGAATTCCGGAAGCCCGGTCGTTCCTTTTTGATGCCCGGTATTCATGTTACGCTCCGCACGAACACCATCATTGAGGTCTCACACGAAAGCTTGATGCGTATCTGGACGCGTCTCACCGCGTGGGTGGACGAAGAGTTCGAGTCGGCACAGATGTACAAGCGTATATCGGAGGCAGCGGCCATGTACCAGATCGGCAAGACCGGTTTGTGGCGCCCGCCGGATCTTCAACTTGCGCTCAACTGGCAGAAGAAGCAGAAACCGACGCGCACGTGGGCAACGCGTTACGACGAAGCCTTCGAGCGTGCTATCGTGTTCCTCGATACTAGCCGCATTACGTACGAAGCCGAATTGAAGAACCAGGAAATGTTGCAGCAACGAATGCTGCGCAGGGCCCGGGTCACTAACTTCATCCTCGTCGTCTTTCTTGTTATAGCCATCGCATTCTTCTTCTATGGTTTGATCCGTCAGTTCGAAGCTGAACGCGAGTCTGCTTCAGCGAGGGCCGCGCAGGCCGAAGCGGTGAAACAGGAAAACGAAGCGAAGAGACAGGAGTCGATCGCCAAAGGGAAAACCCTCGAGGTTGAGAAAGCGCTTGGACAACTTCGCGACGCCAACGAGCGGATACAGGCCGAGGTGAAAGAAGCCCAGCTTCAACGAAACCGTGCCGAGGCTGCGTTGCTTGTCGCCCGCGACCAAACCGATATTGCAAACCGCGAAACCGAAAACGCCAAAGCTGCGAACGAGGTCGCCGTTTCCGAATATCACCGGGCCCAGAAAGCTCTTGAAGACAATAAGGCGCTACTGTACCTCTCTATTGCGCAGTCGATGGAGGCGAAATCAGTTACCATCGACGATAAAGACCTCGCCGGCCTGCTCGCCATGCAGGGTTACCTGTTCCACACCCGGTACGGAGGAGAGCGGTACGATCCATACGTGTTCAGCGGACTGTATCACGCTGTCGCGAAACAAAACGGTTACAACTACAACGAGATCCGGGTATCGGGGCGTACCAGGAACCGGATGTTCTCCATCGCCATGTCGAAGAAGACCAATGACTTCTACACTACAGGTAATGACGGGCGCATCATCCGCGGCAACGTCGACGCACAAACTGCGGGTACGCTGGTTGCAGCCAACCCTTTCCCCAACCGTGTGCTCGCACTCAGTGGCGACGAACAATACCTCGCGAATGGCAGTGACTCGTCGTTCATGCAGGTGTTCAACCTGGCTACGAGCCGCGCTACCGTTGTTCGCGGTCATACCAGCTTCGTTAACGACATCAAGTTCTTACCCAACGAGAGGGGATTCATCTCCGCGTCAAATGACAAGACATTAAGGATCACCGATCATAAAACAGGTCAGAGCGAATTGCTTATTTCACTTCCCTTTGAATTGAAATCTATCGACATCAGCGCCGACAGCAAGTGGCTGGTCGGTGCATCTTCGAAAGGACAGGTAGTAAGGGTTGACATCGCAGCAAAGAAATTTGAAGTGATCGCCGACGAAGCTCCTAACCGGATCCTGTCCATCGCACTCAACCCGGCAAACACACTCATAGCGTATGGGGTCGAAGTGCTGAATGAAAACAGCCAGACACTCAGGGGTACCGTGAAGATATTTGACATTGCACAGCAGAAGGTCACCAAGCAGCTCTCGGGTCACCGGTCGGCTATCTCCGACCTCAAGTTCAGCCCCGATGGGTTGCTGCTCGCCAGCGCCGGCCTCGACAAGAAATTACAGATGTGGGTAGTGGAACATCCCGATGACCTGCCCATCGAGATGACCAACAACAATGGTAACATCTGGGATATAGCATTTACGAAAGACAACAATTACCTGGTGGCATCATGCAACTCGGGAGAGATCAGGGTTTGGCCGACCGACCCGCGTGCTCTGGCAGAGTTGGTATGCCCCAAGCTTACCCGCAACATGACGCCCGAAGAGTGGTCGATTTATGTTGAAAAGGATAAGGCCCCCGAGATCACTTGCAAAAGTGTAGTGATTGAAAAGTTTTGATATGCGCAAAACGCTGCTAGCCGTGATCGTGTGGATGGCCCTGTCATCGGGGATGCCGGCGGCCTTTGCGCAGGGCGATACCGACTGCTTGACTACCCTTAGTCATGCCGAAAGCGAATTTGCTGCCGGACGATTCATCGGCATTCCCCCTTTGCTGGCCGACTGCCTCCGGGGCAACCGGTTCTCCAACGAAGAGAAGGTGAGGGTTTACATGCTGCTCACACAGGTCTACCTGCTTACCGACAACCATCCGGCGGCGGACGAATCCTACCTGAAGCTGCTGAATGCCAATCCCGAGTTCGTACCGTCGGACCTGGACCCGATTGACGTGGTTTACCTGAGTAAAAAATTCACGTCCAGACCTATTTTTACACCGCATTTCAAAGCGGGATTCAACTTGTCCTCCCAGTCGATCATTTACTCTCAGAACGTCATATCGACCCCCGATTCGACCAAGCTTGAGCATCGGGCGTTGCCCGGGTTCACCGTGGGTGGCGGTGTGGAATGGAATATCACGGATAACTTCGGACTGGGTGGAGAAGTACTACTTTCACAGAAGCGGTTCAGTACCCGGACGTCTTCGATGTTCCGCCGTGATGACGAAGAGACAGTGGAGAGCCAGTTGTGGCTGGACATTCCGATCTATGTGAGGTATTCGTTCAATACAGGTAACATCAGGCCGTTTGCCTATGCTGGTGGCGCACTGAACTTGCTGCTGACGGCCAGCGTAGAGGAGCAGTTCAACGACCGGACGCAAGCCGGCTTAGAGCCGGAGAAAGTTACGCCGACCCCTCAGCTTACCAGGAACATCATGTACAAGCGCAACTTCCTGAACCGCTCGCTCGTGTTCGGAGGAGGGGCCAAGTTCAAGATCGGGAAAGACTTCGTCGTGGTGGATGTGCGGTACATGCCCGGCTTATCGAACGTCACCAACCTGAAGTATAACAATTATGCATCGAAGGCCCGTGAAGAGATCGATCCGTCGTTGTGGCAATTCGCTACGATGGGCGACCTGTTCCGGGTAAACAACTTTTCATTGTCGCTTGGCTACGTGAGGCCGTTGTACAATCCGCGCAAGGTCAGCCGGGTGAAGACAAAATCTGTGTCACGGAAAATGATCAGGGACGATAAAGATGATAAGTAACATGAGACAGATACTTACCATACCGGTTGTTGTCGCCATGATTGTTTTTCAGTCGTGTGATTCCAGGATCAACATCGACGAACCGCAGCAGTTTTATAAATACATCGGATCGGATGGCGACCAGGAGTCGGTAGATCTCGTTGTGGATGCCGCGAATAACATTTACATCCTCGGCAAGACGTCGTCGGTTTCGAATGGCGACCAGCTGTATGTGGTGAAGACCAGCCCGAAAGGCGAAGTCGTTTGGGAAAAAGTCTTTGGCGATCCCGGTCAGGAGATACCGAAGGACATAGAGTTGGCGAGCAACGGCGATCTTGTGCTTGTTGCCGAGCGGGTCGACATCGCGACAGGCGAACAGGATTTTGTGATCTACAGGCTGAACAGCGGCAACGGTTCCGTGATCGGCACACCAACGACAGGAGGGTACCCGGGCGTTGTGGATTACGTGAATACTATCACGGAATCATCCGACGGATTCCTCGTGTGCTCGTATTCAGATAATGGTCCATATAAAGACGGCTCGGTGTTCCGGTACGATGCCAGCCTTAAGATGTACCCGTCAAACATCTGGCCGGAGAAGGTGGATATAAAGGATGCCTCTGGCGGTTATGATATCATCCCGGTTAAGGCCGTGCAGGTCGGCCCCGATCTGTTCTACACGTTCTGTTATTCCAACTCAAAATTGCTCGGCGATCAGATCGCGGACTACAACTTTTTTATCCACGTTTCCAACCAGTTCAACGGCGGAAAAAATGACCTGGTCATTCCAAGCGCCGACCCGCTTTCCGATGAGAGACTGACTTCCGTGAGCGCCATTCCCGCCGCAGCAGGCTCAGGTTTTATCATGGCGGGTTATACTTCGTCGTCCGGCCAGCAGGAGCTTTACCTGATCAAGGTTGTGCAGGATCTGGAATTTTCATCAAGCGATCCCAATTCATTTCTCCAGGTACCTCCCCGGACGATCCAAACAAGTCTTTCCCCGATTGCGCCCACGAAGGCATCCGTATTCCCCTCGAAAAGCTCGGGCTTCCTGGTGCTGGGCAATCTGAATTCAGAAGGCAACGAGAACATGTTCCTGATGAAGGTCGATAACCTCCTTGCGGAGGCCTGGTCCGCGCCTCAGGTTCTTGGCGGGCAGGGCAATGACATGGCGGGAGCGGTTACGGAAACAAGTAATGGAAGAATTCTCATTTGCGGAACGATGGTGCTGGGCGATGTGATAGGACAGAAGAAGGTGGTGTTGATGAATCTAAGCCCAAACGGGATGTTTGGTGACTAGTATTTTAATAGCCAAAAACGGTTACTTTTAACGTTTTTGGACGATTTAAAGGGATAGATTGGCGTAATTTGAAACAATTGTACCTCGTCCGTTTTTTACCCCTCATCCTCGCCCTCTGGACACTGTCGGCTCATTTAAGCTTTGGACAGACTGTTACCAGCATCGCTCCAGGTCAATGGGACCAGGGTGCAACCTGGGACACCGGTTTACCGCCTACTGCCGGGCAGGACGTTATCATTGATCACGATGTCATCCTTTCAGATTCTTACGACGCAGGAAATCCTGCAGTAGCTGCTTCTGTAACCATCAACGGAACGGGATCACTTACAGTTGGCAACGGGACTGCGCTTGCCAGGCAGTTGAATGTTACAAACGATTTTGTGCTGGCAGGAGGTTCGGTCACTACGGCGATCACCAATCTCACTCATATCGTCAACATCGGCGGTAACTTCACTAACAACACAAGTACGGCGGCTTTCAATCCGAATAACGGAAGCGGAAAGCTTATACTCATTTTTAATGGCGGCGACGCCCAGGCGATCAATGGATCGGCGGCAACTGCATTCTATTTTCTTGCGACGGCTACCGCGGGAACCAATATGACCCTCGGTGCCGATATCACGGTCAGCGACGATCTTAATATTGGCGACAACACTACGTTCAACGTTCCAGGTTTTGCAATTACCATAGCAGGAACCACCACCATCGGCGCCGGGGCACTGACGACGCTCAACATCACGTCCCCTACCGGGGCCAAACAGTTTGGTCCTCTTGTCATCAATGCTAACGGACAGTGGATCAATAGCGCTAACGCCGATATCACCTTTACGGGGGGGATCGGTCTTAATGTGTCCGGAACATTCACAGCCGGCACCGGCACGAATACATTCAACGGAACCGCGCCAGCCTTGACCGGTACGTTCGTCATTCCAAGAGTAAGTGTTACTTCTCCCACGGTGCTGACCAACACGAACTCACTTACCGTTGCGACGACGTTGGGCGGTACGGGAACACTGGCACAGACGGGAACTTCATTGTTGGATCTCGGCGGGACCACAGCTATCGGCGCGATCACTGCAACTGCCGTTGGAAACCAGGTGACGTACAGTGGTGCAGCGCAGAACGTGATCGGAAACAATTATCATAACCTGGTCCTGAGCGGGAGCGGGCTAAAGACCTTACAAGCAGGTACGAACACGATCGGGGGCACATTGACCGTCGGGTCGGGGACCACATGGAATAACAGCACCAACCTGGCGGTAACGTTCAGGGGCGGTATTGTAAACAACGGAACGTTTACCGCAGGCAACGGGGTTCAGACCTTCGACACGAACAACCAGTCACTCACCGGCTCCAGTTCATTCAGTATTCCGAACACGACGGTTACCGGGATAACGCTTACCAACAACAACACACTCACTGTAAGCACAAGTCTCGCGGGCACGGGAACGCTCGCTCAGGCTGCGAATGCGGTGCTGAACGTCGGAGCAGTATCGTCGATCACAAACTTCTCAGCATCGACATTCAACAACGATGTGAACTACACCGGGGCAGCGCAAACCGTTCATGGCGGGAACTATTGGAACCTCGCTTTATCGGGCAGCGGAGCAAAGACATTAACCGGTACCACGGCGTCGCTCGTTGGCAATCTGACGATGTCCGGTACAGCAACGACAGCCACGGCAGCCGCACTTACGATCGGGGGAAACCTGGCAGTTGGGAGCGGGGCGACATTCACGGCAGGAGCATTTGATCTGACTGTTACCGGAACCACGACGGTTGCTGCGGGTGGTGTGCTTAGCTTCTCATCGGCGGCAAACACCAAGACCTTCAACGGACTTGTGACGGTTAACGGCAGCTGGAACAACAACACGCAAAATTCACCGGTGACCTATCACGGCGGTATCACCAACAACAATAGTTTCAACGCTGGTTCGGGTATCCAGACATTCGCTACCAATGATCAGGAGTTGAATGGGATATTCAGTATTCAAAACATAACCGTAACCGGGATAAATGTTACGAACAACATCAGCCTCACGCTCCCGGCCGGCGGTGCGTTGTCCGGTTCAGGTGGATTGGTACAGGCCGTCAATGCCAGTCTTATCATCGGTGGTGCATCGGGCATAACCACCCTGTTTGCCTCCGCTGCAGGAAACACAGTTACGTACAACGGCGCGGCGCAGACGGTACATGGAAATACATACGTAAACCTGGTACTCGCCGGTAGCGCAGCAAAGACGTTGCAGGCAGGAACCACCGGCGTTTCAGGAAATCTAACTCTTACCGGCACGGCCACCACAGCAACGGTCAGTGGTCTTACGATCGGTAATCTCTCGATCGGAAGTGGAACAACTTTTAATGCCGCCGCCGCCGGCGCTGCACTCAGTGTTAGCGGAACGACAACGGTGAGCAGCGGAGGTTTCATGACGATATCGGCGGCTACTGGTGCAAAAACATTTCAAGGCCTTGTTACGGTTGCCGGTACCTGGAATAACAGCGGCGCCTCGCCGGTAAGTTTCCAAAACGGTATTGTGAATACCGGAACCTTCACGGCAGGAGCAGGGGTACATACATTCGATACGAATCCCCAATCGCTGACAGGAACTTTTGTGATACCCAGCGTTACTGTAACGGGTATTGCCCTAACCAACAATAACAGCCTCACGGTATCAACCGCCCTTACCGGCACCGGTACGCTGACGCAGGCAGTAAGCGCTCTTCTTGACATCGGCGGTACATCCGGCATCACTGCGTTGAATACTGCGGCGGCCGGCAACACGGTGAACTTCACCGGCGCTGCACAGACCGTCAATTCAAACTCTTATTTAAATCTCGGACTGTCGGGTAGCGGAACAAAAACACTACAGGCAGGCACGGCGAGTATTTCAGGCAACGTTACGATCGACGGCACGGCAAGCGCTACAGCCGTCACCGCGCTGACGATAGGGGGGAACTTCACATTGAACTCGGGTACTTTCGTTGCCGGAGCGTTCAATCACCAGGTTGCGGGAAACTGGATCAACAACGGAGGTACATTTACACTAGCCGGCAGCACGATAACATTTAACGGTGCAACTCAATCGATCGGTGGCTCTGCCGGCACCACGTTCAACAATCTTAGCACAAGCGGATCGGCATCGGTCACCACAGGTGTCGCCACGGTGTCGGGGACGCTTACGGTCGGGAACACATCAACACTGAATGTCGGCGGATTTCCGTTCACAGTTACAGGTCCAACCAACGTCGGAAGCTCTTCAGCAGCGAATCTTGTAATTGCTTCCGGCACGGGAGCGAAGCTCTTTGTTGGATTAGTGACGGTGACACCGACTGCAACGTGGAATAACTCAGGCAACTCGGCAGTTACGTTCAGGGGCGGGATCACCAACGGCGGTACTTTCGCTGCCGGATCGGGCACGCATACTTTCGATACCAATCCGCAGGGATTGACAGGAGCGCTGTCGATACCCGCCGTTACCGTGAATACAATAACGCTGACGAATAACAACAACCTTACCGTTGGAAACGTGCTCGCCGGCACCGGTACATTCCTGCAGGCCGCGTCGAGCAGCCTGACCGTGGGGGGTGGCGTAACCATTGCGAACCTTAATGCTTCAACTGTGACGAACACCGTCACTTACTCCGGCAGCGGTCAGAATATTTTCCCGACACCGTATGTCAATCTCGATATCAATCAGTCGGGTGCAAGCGAAGCTGTGTTGAATGGAGCGACAACCGTCAACGGCACGCTTACTCTATCGAACGGTACGCTGAACATCGGTGCACACAACCTGTTGCTTGGAGCGGCAGCAGTATCGGTGGCGTCACCATCGGCCGTGCGAATGATCGTCGCTTCGGGCTCGGGTGAAGTAAGGAGGACATTTACTGCAACGGGATCTTATGTATTTCCCATTGGAGATAACACCGGGTCTGCTCAGTATTCGCCGGTCACTGTCGATTACACGGCAGGATCATTCAGCGGTGCGTATGTCGGTGTGTCTGTTACCGATGCAAAACATCCGTCCAACGCGAGCGCGACGAATTATCTTACACGATACTGGAGTATCAACCAGGTTGGTATCACCAGTGGAGTTGCCAACGTAACGGCGACGTATGATGCGACAGCCGCCGACATCACCGGTACTGAAAGCCTGATCAAAGCTGCTCATCTGAGTGGAGTCTTCAATCAGGTATCCAACCCATGGACGAAGTTTAATGTACTCGCGGGATCTTTATCGATAACGGGTATCAGCATCGTAGCCGGTCAGGCCTCATACTGCACAGGTATCACCGGAACAGATCCTTTGGTGACTATGCTTGGCGCACCGTTTACTATTTGTAATGGCGGATCGATCCTGCTTGATAGCGACGTGACTGGCGGCGACGCTCCTTTTAGTTACTCATGGGCTCCGGCGGGCGGACTGACCGCGACCACTGTTGCGGACCCCACCGCGTCTCCGGCATCGACAACAAATTATACGGTCACAGTCAGGGATGCCAATGGTATCGTATCGATCACGAATGCTAACGTAGTCGTTAACCCTGTACCTGTTCTCAGCAGCTCACTCACACCTGCCCCGATCTGCAGCGCCACAGCATTTACATACACACCCACCAGCGCAACAGGCGGAGCGACCTTCGCATGGACCAGGGCTGCAGTGTCTGGTATCAGCGAGGCCGCCAGCGGAGCAACCGGCCCCGTGAATGAAGTGCTTACGAACGTATCGAATGTACCGGTAGCCGTTACGTATGCTTATATCTCATCAGCTTCCGGATGTAATAGTCCACCGGAGAACGTTGTCGTTAATGTGATCCCTTCGCCGGCGGCAACCGATCCGGCCGACCAGACTGTTTGTAACGGAAACAATACTGCAGCTGTGAATTTTACAGGCACCGCGACAGTGTATGAGTGGACCAACAACACGACGTCGATCGGCCTGGCGGCAAGCGGAACGGGTCCTATTGCAGCATTCGCGGCTACCAATGCAACGTCGATCCCTGTTGTAGCAACTATTGTAGTCACTCCGAAGTACATACTCGGGCCGACAACATGCACCGGCCCCACACAGACATTTACAATCACCGTACAACCTTCGGTCTCGGTAAATCCTACCGCTGATCAGGAGTTGTGTAATGCCGTGAACACTGCCGCCGTCAACTTTACGGGTGTTGCCGGAGTTTATTCATGGACGAACGACAAACCGTCGATCGGACTTGCAGCCAGCGGAACCGGTAACATCGCCGCCTTCACGGCGGTCAATCTTACGGGCGTGCCTGTCATTGCAACGATCTCCGTAACGCCTTCATTCGGGGCATGTAGCGGCGCACCGGATATATTTACCATCAAGGTGAATCCTACACCCAACGTGAATGCGATCACCAGCCAAGTGCTGTGCAATGGCTCTACGACGACAGCCATCAATTTCAGCGGCACAGGCAGCAGCTACACGTGGACCAACAATACTCCTTCAATAGGTCTTGCCGCTTCGGGGACTGGAACGATCGCAGCCTTTGCTGCGGTGAACAGTGGAACGAGCCCGGTGGTAGCCACCATCGTTGTGACCCCCGTGTTTGCGGGCACTCCTGTCTGCAACGGCCCTACGAAGAGCTTCACTATTACGGTGAACCCCACACCGTCTGTGGTCGATCCTCCCGACCAGGTCATATGCAATGGGCAGAGCTTCGCGGCAGTGAATTTTTCGGGCGTAGCCACCCTCTACGACTGGACCTATAACGTCCCTGCGCTCGGTGCCTCCGGAGCCGGAGCAGGCAACATTGCACCCTTCGCAATTGCCAATCCATTAGCCACTCCCATTGTTGCCACCATTATCGTTACCCCGAGGTATATCTTCGCAGGACTGACCTGCAGCGGAACGGCGCAGAGCTTTACTATCACCATTCAGCCCAATCCGACAGTGGCGGTGATAGCTAACCAGGTTGTATGTAACGGAACCAACACGACGGCTATCACTTTTACCGGCACGGCGACGAGTTTTACCTGGACCAACAATAATACAAGCATCGGTCTTGCTGCCAGCGGCACAGGAACCATAGCAGCCTTTGCAGGCATTAACACAGGAAGCACTCCCTCGGTAGCCACCATCACTGTCACTCCGGTGTACGTAGGCTGCACAGGCACTCCGCGGGTCTTCACCATCACAGTCAATCCCACACCTAACGTTACCGCACCTTCCGACCAGGTTGTATGTGCAGGGGACAACACGGCGGCGGTAAACTTCACCGGCACGGGTACCAGTTACGATTGGACCAACAGTAATACAGGCATCGGTCTTGGCGCTTCGGGTACGGGCAACATCGGTTCTTTCGTGGCGACGAATGCTACAGCCATCCCTGTTGTG
Organism: Cyclobacteriaceae bacterium; assembly: GCA_035318625.1. Lineage (GTDB taxonomy): Bacteria > Bacteroidota > Bacteroidia > Cytophagales > Cyclobacteriaceae > ELB16-189. Next base: position 1,524,174 of record DATHEL010000001.1, on the reverse strand, counting down.
GCCACCATCACCATCACGCCCCGTTACACGTTCGCAGCCCTTACCTGTAATGGTCCAACGAAGATCTTCACCATCACCGTTCAGCCGACACCTACCGTTGCTGCGATCGGCAACCAGGAGCTTTGTAACGGCAGCAGCACCACAGCGGTGTTGTTCACAGGCACTCACACCAGCTTCACCTGGACCAACGACACTCCTTCGATCGGACTTCCTGCCGGTGGCACCGGAGACATCGCAGCCTTCACGGCTGTGAACAGCGGGGGTACGGCCGTGACGGCCACCATCGTAGTTACTCCCCGCTATGGATCTTGTGTTGGCAGCACGAAAAGCTTCACCATCACGGTGAACCCGACACCTAATGTGAATGCGATCACCAGCCAGGTGCTGTGCAATGGCTCTACGACGACAGCTGTCACCTTCGCAGGTACTGGCAGCAGCTACACGTGGACCAACGATACTCCTTCAACAGGTCTTGCCGCTTCGGGCACTGGAACGATCGCAGCCTTTGCTGCGGTGAACAGCGGATCGAGCCCTGTGGTAGCCACCATCGTTGTGACCCCGGTGTTTGCAGGGACTCCTGTCTGCAACGGCCCTACGAAGAGCTTTACCATTACGGTGAACCCGACACCATCTGTAGTTGATCCGTTGAACCAGACTGTCTGCAACGGACAGAGCGTCGTGGCGGTGAACTTCGCCGGGGTTGCCACCAGCTACGACTGGACCAACGACAATACCGGCATCGGCCTTGTTGCCAGCGGTACGGGTAACATCGCATCCTTTGCAGCAACGAATGTTACAGCCATCCCTGTGGTTGCCACCATCACGGTGACCCCGAGATATACCTTTGCAGGACTTACCTGCAACGGAACGGTGCAGACCTTTACCATCACCGTTCAGCCGACACCTACCATTGCTGCGACCGGTGACCAGGTTGTCTGCAACGGCACTAGCATCACCGCTGTTACTTTCACGGGGACCCACACCAGCTTCACCTGGACCAACGACAATACGAGCATCGGCCTTGCTGCATCAGGGACGGGAGACATCACGGCCTTCGCTGCGTTGAACACGGGCAGTGTTCCTTCGGTAGCCACCATCGTTGTGACCCCGGTATATGGAGCATGTACGGGTGCAACGGATACGTTCACCATCACAGTCAATCCCACACCTAACGTTACCGCACCTTCCAACCAGGTTGTATGTGCAGGGGACAACACGGCGGCGGTAAACTTCACCGGCACGGGTACCAGTTACGATTGGACCAACAGTAATACGGGCATCGGTCTTGGCGCTTCGGGTACGGGCAACATCGGTTCTTTCGTGGCGACGAATGCTACAGCCATCCCTGTTGTGGCCACCATCACCATCACGCCCCGTTACACGTTCGCAGCCCTTACTTGTAATGGTCCAACGAAGATCTTCACCATCACCGTTCAGCCGACACCTACCGTTGCTGCGATCGGCAACCAGGAGCTTTGTAACGGCAGCAGCACCACAGCCATCACTTTCACAGGCACTCACACCAGCTTCACCTGGACCAACGACACTCCTTCGATCGGACTTCCTGCCGGTGGCACCGGAGACATCGCAGCCTTCACGGCTGTGAACAATACTGTGAGCGCCGTTACAGCAACAATCACCGTGTCTCCGCATTACGGCGCATGCCTCGGAACAGCAAAAACCTTTACGATACTCGTCAATCCTAACCCGACATTCAGTGTTGCGAACAATGCAGTAAATATTTGCAGCAGCGGCAATACCAACATTGGATTCACGAGCCCCACGACAGGTCATACTATCAATGTGGTCAGTGTAAACTACGGTTCGGTTTCCGGTGGAACAGTAACGGCGGGAGTAACGACTTTCACCAACGGCAACACACTCGTCGAGACCCTGACGAATGCGACTACGGCGCCTATCGACGTGGTTTATACTTTCAGCGTAACGACGCCATCGACGACTCCGGTTTGCCCGTTGACTCCTGCCACCCAGGTTATTACCGTACGTGTTCAACCCACACCGGCGTTCAGCACGGTGAATGGCGCGGCACAGATATGCTCCGGCAGCCAGGCCAACATTACATTGAATTCAAGCGTGACGGGCGCACAGATCCGCCTTCAGTCCGTAAGCTACGGAGCAGTATCGGGTACTCTTTCGGCCGGTGCATTGTATAGCAATGGACAGCAGATAAACGAGGTGCTTGTCAATAACACCACCGCTGCCGTTACTGTTACTTACGTCTTCGAAGCGATCATAGGTTCATGTGGACCAAGCGCTACCCAGTCCGTGCAGGTGATCGTCAACCCGAATCCTTCATTCACTGCCACTAACAATGCATCGACGATATGCAGCGGCACCGCCACCAACATCCTGTTCAACAGCCCGACTACGGGGCATCAAATCAACGTGGTATCTGCAACATACGGAGCAGTAGGAGGAGGGACCCTGACCGCCGGCGTTACAACGTTCGTCAATGGCAACACACTCGCCGAAACCCTGGCCAACAATACCACGGCTCCCATCGATGTAGTGTATGTGTTTAACGTAACAACACCAGGCACTACACCTTCGTGCGCATTATCACCCGTCAATCAGACCGTCACGGTACGGGTACTTCCGGCGCCTGCGTTCAATCTCGTCAATGCGACCGCACAGATATGTTCGGCAAGCCAGGCGAATATCACATTGAACACGGCCGTTATCGGCGCGCAGGTGCGACTACAATCCGTGACGTACAGTGCGGTGTCAGGCACTCTTTCGGCCGGTGTTCTGTATAACAATGGTCAGCAGGTGACTGAGGTGCTGATTAACAACACGAATGCACCGGTTACCGTTGTGTATACTTTCGAGGCTATCGTAGGCGCATGTACCCCCAGTGCCACGCAGACAGCGAACGTGATCGTCAACCCCAATCCTTCGTTCACTGCAACCAACAATGCTTCGAATATCTGCAGTGGCACGTCGACCAACATTTCCTTCACGAGTCCGACTACAGGCCACACCATCAACGTGGTCAGTGTGAACTATGGAGCCGTCACAGGCGGTACTGTCATTCCGGGGACTACATCTTTCGTCAACGGCAACTCACTGACAGAGGCACTCAGCAACGCGACGACAAGTCCGATCGGCGTGGTTTATGTGTTCAACGTCACCACACCTGGTACTTCACCTATTTGTCCGCTGGCCACATCGAATCAGACTCTGGTCGTGACTGTCCAGCCCTCATCGTCGTTTTCCGTGACGAATAATGCCACAAGGTTCTGTTCCGGAAACCAAACGAACATATTGCTCAACACGCCTGTGGGAACAGCGCAGATCAGGCTTGCTTCCGTCAATTACGGTGCGGTAAGCGGAACACTGTCTGCCGGTGCGTTGTATACCAATGGCCAGCAGATCATGGAAGTGCTTACCAACGCGACCAATGCACCGGTAACTGTGGTTTACACCTTCGAAGCAGTCGTATCGGGTTGTGCACCGAGCGCCCAGCAGACTGCGAGCGTCATCGTTGATCCTTTACCAACGCTCGCGACCAACCTTAATCTTCAGGAATTGTGCGAAGGTCAGATACCGACGGTAGGCCTTACCAATCCTAACAACGTGGGAGGGACTCAATATGTGTGGACGATCTCCACCACCAACGTAAATGGCGCCGCCAACCAACCGACGCCCGTGGCTGCCGGTGCGATCAACACAGTACTTTCTCTTTCCTCAGGATCGATCGGTACCATTACCTATTCGGCGCGTGCGGTAGCGATGGGTTGCTTCAGCGCTCCTGAAAGCATTCAGCTTACGATCAGGCTGCAGCCCACCGTTACAGTACCTGCCAACATCACACAGTGCGAGCCGTCTTCGATACCATTGAACGGTACCATTGGCGGCGGTGCAAGCAGTGCATTGTGGAGTGTGATCACCGGTGCAGGAACACTATCGTCCACCAACGTTGTAGCAGGCCTTCCTATCAATGCGAACGCAACCTACGGCGTCAGTCCTTCGGATATCGCGTCGATCGTTACGATGAGATTGACTACGAACGACCCCGACGGACCATCAGGCTTGTGCCAGTCGGTAACATCTGACTACACGATCACCATCAACCGTTCTGCGAAAGTTAACGCTGGCCCCGACCTGCAGCAGTGTGAAGACATCGCGAGCACTCCGCTTCAGGGTTCCACTTCATTTGCGCCGAATGGAACGCAATGGTCACTCGTTACAGCAGCCGGCGTATTCTCGAATGCCGCAAGCCCGACATCGAACTACTCGTACGCTAATCCGGCCGAAGCAGGACAAACAGTCACGTTGCGACTCACTGCATTTGACCCGGATGGCGGCGGCGCTACCGGTCCCTGCACCGATGTTTCCGATATCATGACGGTCAAGATCAACAAGCTTCCCGTCGTTTCGTATGTAGGCTTTCCGAATCCTGCATCGATGGCCGAAAATGAAGGAGCACGTACACTTACCGGCAACCAGGTAGGAGGTATTTTCTCGATCACACCCATCACCTCGATCATCGGTCTTACGACACCGAATCCTACTGACCAGGTTTCATTCGATCCAAGCATCGTAGAGCTCGGACCGAATACAGTAAAATACACTTACACCGATGGGAATGGTTGTACGAATTTCAATTCACAGGTCGTGATCATAAACCCTGTGACGAATGTCGACTTCATTATCGAACGCGGTACCCTCACATCGGTGCAGGAATGGGAACTGTGCGCCGACCAGCATAAGGTGAAGCTTGTCGGTAACCCTGTGGTTGCAGATGGTTTCCCTCCCGAGACACGATTCCACCTGAGCCCCGACTTCCCGAACGGTGGACTTTTGTACAGCAATCAGATCGATATTGTGTTCGAATCCGGTGATTGGTACATCGACACAGACGGAGTGGTATCGGATACTTACATGGTCCGTTACACCTTCAAGAACGAGTTCAACGCTGTGACATACAAAGAATATGCGGTGCACATTTTCGCCAGCCCGGTTGCCGTCATTAACGTCGACAATTCATGCGTGAAGGATGTCATACAGTTCAACGATGCGTCGACGCTGCCTTCCAATCCCTTCGGAGGAGCGATCGCGGAATGGCGCTGGGACTTCGACGATCAGTCGTTCAGCAACTTCCAGAACCCGTCGCACGGATATATTCAACCCCGGTATTACGACATCGGCCTGTTAGCTACAACCAACCAGGGATGTATTGGAACAACGACCAAACAGATCCGCGTGGGAGATCAGCCTACTGTCGTGTTCGACTGGTCGGCGTTGTGTAATAATGAATACACGCGGTTCAAAGATTCTTCTTCAGCGGGTATCAGTAATATCATATCCTATACCTGGGACTTTGGCGACGGTACGACGGTCACGGGCGCTCCCAACCTACCCATTGTAGGAAGCACTCATACAGACAGCACATTCAACAATCCGAAACACCGTTATTTCAATGACGGCAGGTATACGGCGAAGCTTACCATTGCCACAGACGACGGCTGCGTGAACCAGTTGTCGCAACAGGTGAATATCTTCCCTTACATCACTGTGAAGCCTTCGTCTACGACCGCCTATCAGCAGGACTTCGAGATACCGCAGAACGGATGGAGCACTGAATCGCTTTGGAAGGAACGCGGACTGAACCAGAACGACTCGGCACGCTACAGCTGGATGCGCGGTATGCCCGACGGCGCGAATATCAATTCGGCTGCCGGCGGTGCCAACGTGTGGTGGACCGGCCGCAGAATAACTGTAGATCCTTTCGGCAACAACAACTCCAGGTACATCAACCCGGACACATATTTCAAATCGGAGTCGTCGGCGGTGAACGGGCCTTGCTTCAATCTTACCGAGCTTCAGCGCCCCATGATATCGCTCGATTATTGGGCCGACGTGGAAATAAATCGTGATGGGGCTGTGCTCCAGTATTCGATCGACGGTGGATTCAACTGGGAGCTTATCGGACCCATCCCCGCACAACCGGATCGTAACGAAGGTATCAACTGGTACAACTCACAAGGTATCGTTGGCAAGCCCGGTAACCAGCGTGCAGCCGGTGACTACGGATGGTCGGGCAGGACCGAGGAATGGAAGAATGCCCGCTTCAATCTTGATATGGTCGATCCCAAAAAGCGCGACCAGGTTCGCTTGCGTGTCGCGTTTGGAAGTGAGGATGACAACGACAATTCAGATGGTAAGTTCGATGGTTTCGCATTCGACAACGTATTCGTCGGTGACAAGACCCGCAACGTGCTGATCGAGCACTTCACCAGCGCAGATGCAGGCAGCAAGATCGGTGATGGGGTGGTCAATGATCAATTCCAGGATCAGATTGACTTACGAGTTCTCTACGGAGGCCAGTCGGACTTTTACGACATACAATATCACATCAAATCCGCTACACCCGATCCTATCAATTCAGATAATGAGATCGACCCGGCGACACGCGCGGTATTTATGAGTGTGTCAGCGCCACCTACTACGATCCTGGATGGTCTGCGCAGGCCTCCATTCAATGGAACATATGTCAAGATCAACCGTCGCGAGATAGACAGGCGCGCCCTGGAAGATCCTCAATTTATTATGAGGCTCGATACAGTAACACTCAATCCCACGTCGACAAATCTGGTCAGCAACAAGATCCAGCCGGTGATCACCCTCACCGCCCAACAGGACTTCAACACGCCTCTGCTTTTGAATGTAGCACTGGTGGAAGATGTGAGTGGCAACAAGAACGTCCTGCGCAAGCTTCTGTTCGGACCCGATGGGCTCACGATCACGAATGCAGTCGCTGATGGCGAGGTCATTGTAAGAGATAAGGGTGTTATCGATATCAATGTCCCGATAACAAACCCGAACGGACTTACCATGATCGCGTTCGTCCAGGACAAGATCACCAAAGAGATATATCAGTCAGTTGTCCTGAAGGCGCCTTACAAAGTGGGAAGTATTCCCACCGGTGTCGAGGATGAGGAGTCGGAAGAGTCTGTGATCGCGAAGAGCATCAATATTTACCCGAACCCCGCTAACCAGCGATTCTTCTTCAGGCTACCCGATGCGATACCGGGTGACAACTATAAATGGAAGATGTCTGATCAACGTGGCGTTGTGGTACGCAGTGGTGACTTCACGGGCGCCATCGGCGGAGAGCTCGAGGTCGACGTCTCGCCGTTCGCCAGCGCGATGTACATCATTGTGATCGAAGGCCCAAACAAATCGGTCGTCTATCACAAACTAATGGTGATGAATCACCACTAGGGTTCAGCAATAAGCTTATCAGAGTTTCCGAAGCTCGTCCAGCGCCGATTCGAGCTGGGCGCATAACCGCGTTGTCATTTTCGGCAGGGCTTGTAAATCGGTACGTTCCTTTGCCGACATCTCGATCAATGAGGCGACGTCCCGGGTCTTATTTAGACCCATCATCGCCAGCGACGGCTTGATCTTATGTACGGCCCTTGCCAGCGCCTCCCAGTCCTTCGACGCGCTGTTCGAGCGGATCTCTTCGACAGACTTCGGCATGGCCTCCAGGAATGTGCCGATCATGTCACTCAGGAACGCATCGTTATTGGAAGTGACTTTTTTCAAATAGCTAAGGTCTATTTTCTCCAGCCCGCTGCGGCCTGCAGTAGCTGCGACATTCACGGTTCCTTTTTTTGATTCTTCTTCGACCTTCTGTATCGCCTGCTCCACTGCGGCCTGCGACCGGGTCACCTTCACGAAGGCGCTGTACTTAAACAGCATCCTGAAGAGATCTTCCGGCGTGAACGGCTTAGGGATGCAGTCATTCATCCCCGCAGCGAGACACTTCTCTATGTCCTTTCGCGTGGCATTGGCTGTCAGTGCAATGATAGGTATGCTGTTCCGCGGCGAGTCGCCCAGCCGGATCGCCTTGGTCGCTTCGAAGCCATCCATCACCGGCATCTGGATGTCCATCAACACGATATCGAACAGGTTATCCTTGATCTTCTCCACGGCGACGTAGCCGTTCTCCGCTGTGTCTACCTTGCATTCCCACGTTTTTAGGATGCTGGTCGCATAAAGCCTGTTGATGTCATTGTCTTCCACCAGCAGGATGTTCATGTTCTTGAGGCTGTCGCGGTGCGTGTTGATGACATGGTTCCTCGCGCTGCCAGCGGCAATGTCTTCCGAACTGCCCAGTGCATATGGGATGTGAACACTGAAAGTCGATCCCTCGTCTTCGACACTCTTTACGGTTATCCTCCCTCGCTGCAATTCAACCAGCTGTTTTACGATCGTCAGGCCGAGGCCGGTGCCGCCGTACTTCCTGGTCACACTCTCGTCGGCCTGGCTGAAACTTTCGAAGATCGTCTCCAGCTTATCGGTGGGAATGCCGATACCAGTGTCGATCACATCGAAGCGCATGTCGAACTTGCGGCGGTGTGTCTTTTCCACCGAACAATGGATGCGGATGTAACCGTTGTGTGTGAACTTGATCGCATTACCGATCAGGTTGATCAGCACCTGGTTCAACCGGACCGGGTCTCCTAATAATATAGTGTTGACCTGTTCATCGACTTCGAGCTCTAACCGGACGCCCTTTTCCTTTGCCTGCATCCGGAACGTATCGATGAGCGAGCTGAGGAGATCTTTCACGTTGAAACCGATCTTCTCGAACTTTAGCTTTCCCGACTCAATCGAGGCCAGGTCGAGAATGTCGTTGATGATCACCTTCAGGTTGTCGGCCGCACTTTTAATGGCATTCAGGTAGGTTGTCGACTCCTCGGCGGTAGGGCTCTGACTGAGCAGTTCGGCCATGCCGGCGATGCCGTTGATTGGGGTCCGGATCTCGTGGCTTATGTTGGCCAGGAACTGTTCCTTCGCCTTCTGCGCCCGGAGCAGCTCTTCGCCGTCGCGCTTGCGCCCGCTGATGTCGCGACAGTCCAGGATCAGACCTTCAAGTCCTTCTTTCTGTTTTAGGTTTATCGAATTGAATTCCAGATACTTAAATGATCCGTCTTTGCAGAGGAACTGGAATTCAACGGAGTCGTTATAGGGCTTGCGAATACTCTCGGCGAACTTCTTATCGAACACCGGGTGGGTGTCGGGCTTGATGAAATTGAGAAGGTTTTTCTGAACGAGGCTTCCGGGCTTATAGCCTAAGACTTCTTCCGCGGCGTCGTTATGATACAGGATCTGACCTTTGAAATCGACGATGAAAATAATATCCGAACCATCTTCAACGACAGACTCATAAAATTTGCCCTTGCTGACGTAGTCAGTAATTTTCTTCATCGGGTGGCTCGTTTCAGATACCCGCGTTTTCCATGTCTTTCAGGTACCGGTATATGGACGACTTGCCAATATCGAGTTTTCGCGCGACTTCGAGAACGTTGTTGTCGTACTTGGTGAGATAACTGCGGATGATCCTGTAGGTGTACTCTTGCAGGCTCATTTCCTTCAAAAGGAACGATTGTTCGGTCGATACGTTCGTGAACGTAAGATCCTTTCCCTGGATCTCGCCATCGGTGCACATCACGGCAGCAAGCTCCACGACGGATTTAAGCTCGCGTACGTTGCCAGGGAACGGGTGCTGGAGGAGCTTTTCCTGGGCCTCGGCCGTTATCCTGAATTTGGGGAGTTGATTATCGCGGCTAAAGGAGTCGAGTAAATGTTTGGCAATCAATAATGAATCCTGGTCGCGTTCTCGCAAGGGGGGGAGGTGGATCGGTAAACCGAGGAGCCTGTAGTAAAGATCTTCGCGAAATCTTCCGGCCTTCGTTTCTTCCTGGAGGTTCTTATGGGTGGCTACGATGATCCTTACATTGAGCTTGATCACTTCGTTTCCGCCGATGCGGGTAACTTCCCTTTCCTGGAGTACGCGAAGCAGCTTGGCCTGGAGACTAGGGTCCATTTCACCGATCTCGTCCAGGAAGATGGTTCCTCCTTCGGCTTCTTCGAACTTGCCGATACGGCGATTGACCGCGCCTGTAAATGCACCTTTCTCGTGACCGAACAGCTCGCTTTCGATAAGCTCCCTCGGAATAGCGGCGACGTTCACCGCGACGAATGCCTTCTTCTTCTGCTTGGAGTTGTAATGGATCGCTTTCGCGATGAGCTCTTTACCCGAACCGGTCTCTCCGGTGATCGATACGGTGATGTTGTTGGTTACCGCTTTCTCCAGTAACGAAAATGTTTTTTTAATGGCAGCGCTGGTACCGATGATACTCTTACCGAACTCATATTTGGTAGAGATCTCCTTCTTGAGCATGTCGATCTCGCGGATCAGGCTGTTCTTGTTGCGAGCGTTGTTGATCGAATTCAGGATGCGATCCGTCGCGTCCTCGTCCTTGGTAATGTAGTCGAATGCCCCGGCCTTCAGCAGTTGAACGGCCGTTCCGATCTTTTCCTGTGCCGATATGATAATAACACTGATATTAGGATCGAATTCGCGAATACCGTCGAGCACCTTTTCACCCGACATATCGGGAAGGGAATAGTCGAGGGTGATGACGGTCGGATGCTGATGAAGCTGGTTGAGACACTCCTTGCCGGTGGGAAAAAACTCGACTTCGAAATCGGGATTGAGGGCGAGAACGTATTTTAGAAACTTGGAGTAGGCGGGGTCGTCCTCAACTACAAATATCTTCACCGGGTCCTTTTCGTACATAGGTTTGCTTCTTGAAGGGGGTTCCCTTCGCTACGCGAATGGGATGAAATTAAGCCTACATTTTTACATCCACAACTATTTTAAATTTACCATTTAATTAAAGAACTTTATTTATTCATGATCCCGGCCTTCGACAAACTTTCCGACACTGAAATTGAGACCATGCTGAGAGCACCTCTCGTTGCATGTATCCTCATCGCCGGCGCCGACGGTAACGTCGACCGTAAGGAAATCGAAAAGGCAATTCACCACACCCGCAAGAGCGCCAAAAAGTCGAAAGCATCCATTGTGGAGTACTTCAAGCTGGTGGAAGAAGATTTCGAGGACAAGCTGAAGATCGTGCTCCAAACCCTTCCGGTACAGGTAGCGGATCGTAACCATCTGATAGTTGAGGAGTTAACCCGGCTCAACAGTATTTTACCTAAGCTGAATAAATTGTTTGCAACAGAGTTCTATGCAAAGATGCGGGGCCTCGCCCACGAGGTAGCATCGTCTTCGGGCGGTGTGCTTGGCATCAACAAAGTGGGGGAAGAGGAAGCGCAGTACATCGAGCTCTCCATGATCAGGAACCCTGCTTAACCAGGCCATGGACAACTCAGGCCGTTCCTATCTCGGCAGCTCTGTCGTTCCCTTCAGGCTGGTGTTCCTGATGTGGCTTGTGTTCACGATCCAGTTCTATTACGGGCTCGACTTCTCGATGTTAGGGATCATTCCCCGCACCGCCTGGGGCCTTATCGGCATTTTCACCGCGCCGATGATACACGGAAACCTGACGCACCTGGCTTCGAATACCGTCCCGCTCTTATTCCTGGGCGGCACACTTTTCTATTTCTATAATCGCATCGGGACCACGGTGTTCCTTCGCTGTTATTTTATCACTAACGTCCTGGTGTGGGCTTTCAGTCCTCGCGACAGTCCGCATATAGGGGCGAGCGGATTGATCTATGGACTCTCGGCGTTTTTGATTTTCTTTGGGCTGTTGCGCAAAGACTTGATGTCGATGCTCATATCGATCGTTGTAATCTTACTGTATGGAGGAATTTTCTATGGCATTCTTCCGACACAACCGTGGATATCGTGGGAATCGCACCTGGCCGGAACAATAGTCGGTGCCGCTACAGCAATCGGACTACGCAACACGAAAAAAGTTAATAGTTAAAAGTTAATAGTTTAAAGGTTCGAGTTAATGGATGCTGCGGCGAAGAAGATACTGACCGATTTAAAGGCTAAGAAATACGCCCCCGTATACCTGTTACAGGGAGAGGAGACCTATTACATCGACCTTATTGCAAGCTATATCGAGAAGAATGTGCTGACCGAATCCGAAAAGAGCTTCAACCAGGTGGTGGTATACGGGAAGGATTCGCCTGTGAACGTGATATTGACCCATGCACGAAGGTTCCCTATGATGGCCGAACGGCAAGTGGTGATCGTGCGGGAGGCACAGGATATCCCCGACCTTCAAAAGGAGCAGGGCACCAAACTGATGCTCGACTACGCGACGCGCCCATCTCCTTCGACGGTCCTTGTGTTGTGTCACATGCACAAGAATCTGGACAAGCGTCGAGAACTGGGAAAGAAACTCGACAGTCTTACCGAATCGGCCACATTCAAAAAGATGTACGACAATCAGCTGCCGTCATTCGTGGAAGAGTATGTGAGCTCCAAAGGTTACACGATCGACGATAAGGGCGTTCGCGTGTTCTGTGAATTCGTCGGCAACGACCTTAACCGCATGGCCAATGAGATCGATAAAGTGCTGATATCTGCTCCGGCGGGTTCGTCACTCAGCGGCGACAAGATCATGGGCCAGGTGGGAATGAGCAGGGAGTTCAACATTTTCGAGCTCCAGAAGGCTGTTATTATTAAAGACACTTTTCAGGCTGCCCGGATTGTCAATTATATCGCGTCGACGACCAAACGAAACCCGGTGATCCCGTTGGTTGCGTTCCTTTATTCATTTTTCAGTAAGCTATTGATCGCTTCGTCAGCCAAAGTTCAGAATGAAAAGGACCTTGTTAGTCTGCTAAAGATCAGTCCGTTCGCTGCCAAGGATTACAGTAGCGCTTTGAATCGGTATCACACGATGGGCATTATTCAGAACATAAGTCTCCTCAAGGAAGCCGATCTGAAGCTGAAGGGTGTCAACTCCGGTTCTGCATCGGAAGGAGACATTCTTAAAGAATTGGTATTTCGTTTGATGGGGTGAAAGAGTAAAAGTTAAAAACTGAAAGTTAAAAGTTGGGCCCACGGACATATCATCAACCTTCTGCCGATTCACTTTTCACTTTTAAGTATTCACTTTTAACTTATTTTCTTAGCTTTACATCGGTTTACAACAACCCAATGGTGTGTAAGCCGAAATTTTTTAAACTGTTTACGGCAATTTTTTTAGACTTAGCCAGTTCTCAGATAAAAGCCACCATGAAGAGATCGTTCTTCATTACGCTCATCCTTTGCTCTTCACTTTCCTCGTTTGCACAGCAGCTTGTTTCGCAGTCACGCCCCGATGAATTGTTTAGCGATGGCCTTGCGTTGCTCTCGCATAATCAATATGCTACTGCTGAAAAGACGTTCATAGACTTCCTTTCGGCAGCAGGTCCGCATGATCCGCGCCGCCAGGATGCCGAGTACTATTCAGCCCTTTGTGCAGTAAACCTCTATCACGCCGACGGTGAGAAACGGATAGCGGCCTTTATTGCCGATTATCCCGAACACCCCCGCGCAGCAACAGCGTACTTCGATCTCGCGGCGCTCTTCTACCAGCAAAAGAATTATCCCAAGGCAATAGCCGCTTTCGAGAAAGTCGACTTCCCTTCGTTAACCGAAGCTGATCAAAGTACCGGTCACTTCCGTTGGGGCTATGCACTGTTCAACCAGCGCAAGCTCACCGACGCCCTCGACCAGTTCAATTTCATGAAAGGTCTCGGTGGACAGTACGGCCCCGCAGCCAGTTATTATGCCGGCTATATCGAGTTCAATAACAGCGACTATACCAATGCACTGACGGATCTTCGTCGTGCGGAAAACAATCAGGCATATTCGCTCATCGTGCCGTACATGATCGCCCAGGTGCTGTACAAGCAAAAGAAGTACGATGAGCTTCAGTCGTATGTGAAGTCCTTGGAGAAGAGGGAGGGAGTTGGTCAGGCGGAAGAGATCGCTTTGTTGAGCGCCGAAGTCTATTTCAGCAAAGGCGACTATGCGAATGCGCTGAAAGGATATCAGCAATACCTGGAAGACAGAAAGAATGCTGACAAGGCTGTCGTGTATCGTGCGGGCGTTGCAGCGATGAACGCCGGCGACACCCAGCTCGCTATCGGCATGCTGAAGAATTCCGCATCCGGAGCCGACTCTGTCGGAGCTTACTCTTCATATTACCTGGGAACCCTGTATTTGAAAGCCGGCCAGAAGCCTCTCGCCGTAACAGCCTTCGACGTAGCCCGCAAGTTCAACGGGGACAAGGCCCTGGCGGAAGAAAGCTGGTTCCAGTTCTCGAAATTGTCGTACGACCTTGGTCGTTCCGACCTGGCCATTACAGAGCTCGAAAAATTTCAGAATACATTTTCAAACAGCGCACGGATCACCGAGGTGAAAGAGGTATTGTCGCACGCGTATGTGAATGCCAACAACTACAACAAAGCGATCGAATACATCGAGTCGCTGCCGAGGCGTGGTCCAGCAGTGGACAAATCTTATCAGAAGGCCACCTATCTGAAAGGCACCGAGCTGTTCAACATGGAGCGATACGTGGAGGCCAACAGCTTCTTCGAGAAGTCACTCCAGTATCCGATCGACCCCGTGATGGCGGGGGAAGCCCATTACTGGGCAGCCGAAGGTTATTCGATGAGTAACAAGTACGATCAGGCTGTCGATCATTATGCAGCGATCATTTCTCCCACCTCGGGTGCGAGCGCCGACATTACCCTGCTCGCGAGATACGGGCTCGGTTACGCATATTTTAACCTCAAACAATACGACAGGGCTCTATACAACTTCAAGGAATTCACCAACAAGGCGCCCAAGACCAACACCTACGTGCCCGATGCGACACTCAGGCTGGCTGATTGCTACTACGTTTCGAAATCTTATGCGGAGGCAACAGCGACCTATCGCAAAGTCCTTGCGATGAATTCACCCGATAAAGACTATGCACATCTCCAGGCCGGTATTATTCTAGGGATCCAAAGCAAATACGCCGAAGCCAGCTCCGAGCTCGAACAGGTGATCAGGACCAATGGATCTGCTTACAGGGAAGAGGCGCTGTTCCGTGCCGCCCAACTCGACTTCGAACAGGGCAAGTATTCGGCGGCCGCTACAGGGTATTCACGCGTGATCGAAGGGAGTCAGACCTCGTCGTTCCTTCCGTATGCTTATGCAAAGCGTGCGTCGTCGTACTACAACCTAAAAGACTACAACAAGACGGCGACCGATTACATCTACGTCATCGAGCATTACACGACGCACCCCGCCGCGGACGGAGTGCTGTTGTCTCTCCAGGAGGCATTGAACCTGGCCGGCAGGTCCGGGGAATTCGAAAAATACTTCGGCCTTGTGAAATCAGCCAACCCGGATGCAAAGGGATTGGAATCGGTGCAATACGAAACAGCCAAGAACACTTACTTCAGCCAGGATTACCAGCGCGCCATCCAACGCCTTAACGACTACATGGCGGCCTACCCGGAAAGCCCGAGAATTACAGAAGCAAAATACTATGTAGCCGAATCGCAATACAGGCTCAAAGATTACGCGTCTGCGTTGGCGATCTACAAACAGATCGGAAATGACAACACTTTCCAGATGATCAACAAGGTAGTTGCACGGATATCGGAGCTTGAATTCAGAGACGGTAAGTATGAGAATGCGCTGCCGGCGTACATGAGGCTGGCCGCTAATTCCACGAGCAAGAAAGACCTGTACACAGCATGGTCGGGCCTTATGGAATCCCATTACCTGCTGTCCCAGTACGACTCGGCGGACAAGTATGCGAACCTCATCATCGAGAAGGGCAACATCAATGCGGGAGCTGTGAACAAAGCGTCATTGTTCCTTGGTAAAACAGCCATGGCCCGGGGTGATTATGAAACTGCTAAAGACGAGTTCCTCAACACACTCAATAGCGCACAGGACGAGCACGGCGCGGAGGCCAAGTACCTGATGGCCGAGATATTCTACCTGAACCGCGAGCATGCAAGATGTTACGAGACCCTGGTGAGCCTGAACCGTGACTTCTCGGCTTATACCGAGTGGGTAGGGAAGTCGTTCCTTTTGCTGGTCGATAACTACCTCGCCCAGGGAGAGACATTCCAGGCAAGGGGCACACTGAAGTCCCTGATCGAAAATTTCCCTTTGCAACAAATAAAAGACAAAGCAGCCGAAAAGATGAAGCAGATGGATGACGCAGAGAAGAAGGCAGCTGCCGAAACGAAGACGGACTCAATTGATAACAAATAGGCGATGAAGAAATTGAGAGATTGTGCGAGGTGCTGGGTGCGAGGTGTGAAAAGGCATACATCGCACGTCGCACCTCGCACCTCGCACATATACCTGGTGATATTCATCGGGGCTTTGTTGTCAATCGGCACCAATGCTCTTGCGCAAGAACAAGGGGAAGAAGGTGGGATCGAGAACGTGGAGATCGAGATTGTGAAGGACAAGCAGATCACCCTGCCGAAGGCAAACAGGAACTTCGAAAAAATACCGCCGCGTCCCGCCGAACCACTGGCGCCTGCCATGAGCTACGATTTCAAGGCAATGAAGTTCGAAGCGCCGGATTACAGCCCGAATGTGAAGCCTTTGCGGTTGAAAGACGAGCCCCTCTCGAAGATCTATGGTAACTATGTCAGCGCGGGCTTCGGCAACTACAATGCGCCGTTCCTGCGGGGATCGATCTCTTCAAAACGAAATGCCGAGAAGTACTATGGTATCGATTTCTTCCATCACAGCTTCGGCAAAGGCCCTGTCGACGGGCAAAGTTCCGGCAACGGATACAGCAAGGTCAATGGATACCTGTCGGGTATGAGCCCCAAGGTTACGGCCGACCTGGGGGTGACGTACGAGAATCTTTTCAACCACTTTTATGGTTACAGGCCGACACCCGTTGAAGTAAACGCAGACGATATCCGCCAGACTTACAACATCCTCGGACTCAACGCTGGTTTCAGCAACACGAAGGCATCGGACTTCAACTACAAGATGACGGGCGATTTCAGCTACCTGCGGGACAGGTTTGAGGCTGCCGAAAGCGAAGTCGGTATCCACTTCAACAGCCGGTACGCCATCGATAAAGAGAAGGCATTCCTGTTCAAGACTGATTACGTCCTGGTGGCCCGTAAGGACGTGAACATCGAGGCCAAGCCGCGTCACTTGTTCAAGATCAACCCGGCTTATGAATTCCTGGTGGGAGGTAAGCTGAAGGTTTCGGCTGGTCTGAACGCCGTCGTGGAGAACGACACCATCGGGAAGGATAAGGCATTCCATTTATATCCCGATGCCTGGATCCATTACCCGGCTACCAAGTCTGTCGATGCCTATGCAGGTATCACGGGGGACTTCGATAAGGTCTCGTTGCATTCGCTGGCCCGGGAAAACCAGTGGGTGAATTCGAACATCGGCATCTTCCATACCAACAAGTCGTTCGAGTTCAGGGCGGGGGTGCAGGGTAAGATCGCCCGTAAGTTTTTATTCCACGTGGGCACGTCGGTCATCAACTACAAGCATCTGTACTTCTACGAGAACGTAGTGACCGACCGGTCGAAGTTCAACGTCGTGTACGACAATGCCGTCCGGCTCAACTTTTTTGCCGAAGCCGGGGTGGTCCATTCCGATAAGGTGAACATCAGCCTGAGGGGTGATCAATACAGCTATTCCATGAGCAAGCTCGATTATCCGTGGCAGCGTCCGTTGTATAAGGTGGGCGCCTACTCGTCTTTCCGGATCGTGGATAAAGTCCTGCTGACGGTGAACCTGGTCTCACAAGGAGGGGCAAAAGCTTATGATAATGAGACAAATACAGTCGTTACACTTAAGCCGGCAATGAACCTCGATGCGAAGGTCCGGTACTTTGTGTCGAAGCAGCTGTCTGTTTATATCGAAGGCAATAACATACTGAACAGTAAATACTTTATATATCAATATTACCCGGCAAGAGGTGTACAGGTAAGCGCGGGGTTGAGCTGGAGTTTTTAGTTGCCCGGCTATCCCACGGCTTGACCGGGGGATCGTGCAATCAATGCAAGTACTTGTGATTTATAGCTAAATTGGATTAATTTTGTTTAATACCCTTTAAAACCAGCCCATGGCAAAACGAAAGACACCTTCGGATGAGCAAGGTAAGGACAATGAGAATGACAATGTGAATGATGATAGCTTCGGCCTTCCTGATCTGGAGTACAAGCCGCTCGAGTCGACGCAAGAAACGACCAGTACTACGGAGAAAGAAGAAGAAAAGGTTAGCGAGCCTGTAGCCGAACGACCTTCTTACACCGAAACTAAAAAGGAGACAAACTATACATCATCATATTCAGCATATATGGAGGAAGAGAACAAATCGAGAACCCCGGTAATCATTGGGGTAGTAGTCGCTTTGGCGGTCGTCATCTTCGGCGCTCTGTTCTACTTTTATGTGTACAAGCCTCAGCAGGCGGAGAAAGAACGCATCACTAAAGAAGCGGCAGACCTAAGAGCAAAGGAAGAGCAGGCTCTTCGCGACAAGCAGGCCCTCGAAGAGGCCGCCCGGCAGCGCGTAGCCGACTCGCTGGCAGCCATCCCGGCGACGCCTAAAGAAGGTACCATTGAAACACTAACGGATCGCACCAGGCGTTACTATGTGGTCGTTACCAGCGCCGTCGATGGCGACCTGGTGATGGACTATGCAAAGAAACTGAGTGCAAAGGGTGTCAGCACCAAGATCATTCCACCATTCGGTAAGTATAAGTTCTCGCGGTTGGCTATCGGTGACTTCGATACGTTTGCCAACGCGCAAGCTTCCGCCGACGCGGCGAAAGGGGACTATGGCGGCGCCGTTTGGGTGTTGAAGTTCTAGGAGTAGACTTGACTGAACCTGTTTCGTACTCTTATTTTTTGCGAACAGACTTAATTTTTTATTCATGATCCTATTTCAAATCGTAAGTACCGATTCCACTGCGGCAGCTGCCAACCAGGCAATATCGCTGTGGGATCTTACACTCGCCGGTGGACCGCTGATGATCCCCATCGTTCTGAGCTCGTTCATCGCCATCTATATTTTTGTCGAACGAATGCTGACCATCAACAAGGCCAACCAGCCTCCCGAAGCATTCATGGGCAAGATCAAGGAACTCGTGCTCCGCGGTGACATCAACGGGGCCAGGTTGCATTGCGCCCAGTTCGATAGCCCGATAGCGCGCATGATCGAAAAGGGATTGTCGCGTATCGGCAGCCCGTTGAAGAATATCGAAGCTTCGATCGAGAATACCGGAAAGATCGAGCTGTTCAAGCTTGAGAAGAACCTGAACGTACTCGCCACGGTTGCAGGAGCAGCGCCTATGATGGGCTTCCTCGGAACTGTTATGGGTATGGTGACGGCGTTCATCGCCATCGCACAGGAAGAAGGATCGGTAGGCCCCAAACTGCTGGCTGACGGTATTTACACGGCCATGATCACCACCGTAGCAGGACTTATCGTGGGGATCATCGCATACCTCGCATACAATTACCTGGTGACAAGGGTGTCGAAAGTCGTGCACAAAATGGAATATTCCAGTATAGAATTTGTGGACCTGCTACAGGAGCCGCGATAAGATATTGGCCACATGAACCTACAGACAAGAAATAAGGTAGATGCAGCTTTCAACATGGCGTCCATGACGGACCTCATTTTCCTTTTGCTGATATTTTTCATGCTCACTTCGTCGTTCGTAACCCCATCTGGATTGCCGGTAAACCTGCCCACCAGCATGGCCAGCACGATCGAGGTGCAGAAAGTGTCGGTAACGGTGACCAAAGACCTCCAGTTTTTCGTTAACGACAGGAAGGTGTCGCGGGCAACGCTGGAGGGAGAGTTGAAAAGCAAGCTTGCCGGACCGAATGGTGTGGTAGTGCTTCACATCGACGAGATGGTGCCCACCCGGGATCTTGTATACGTAGCAGGGATCGCAACCAAACTGGAAGCGAAAGTTTCGATAGCAACGAAGCCAAAATGAGTACCCAGGAAAAACAGGAAAAAAAGAACAAGCGCATAGGGATGATTACCTCGTTCGGTATTCATGCTGCCTTGTTACTGCTTTTCATTTTCGCAATGGCCTGGCGTGCTCCCGACCCGCCTCTTCCCGAATTTGGTATCATCGTAAACGTCGGCTTCGACGACGAGGGTTCAGGCATCGTGCAGACCGACCAGCAGGCTGCGGAACCCGAAACACAGACCGAAGATCAACCCGTAGAAGAAACACAGCCACAGGTAGAACCTGTAGTCGAGGACAAGCCCGTCGATAAGGTTGAACAGACGGAAGTTGTTACCAGCAAGATCGAAAGCCCTGTCGCTGTTGAAAAGAAAGAAGAGAAGGTAAAGGAAGAGCCGAAACCTAAAGAACCCGAAAAGGTCAGGACCGAGTTCACCAAGGAAGACGCGAAGAAGACTGAAACGCAGGCTAAGAACACCGGAGAGAAAAGTCCCAGCGAAGGCGACGATAAAGATAAAAAAGGCAACAAGGGCGAACCAAAAGGTACACTCGACCCGAACGGTCAATACAAAGGCACTCCCGGCGGCGGTGGTGGCGGCGACGGCATGAGCCTCTCGATGTCGGGATGGGCGTGGGCCGAGAACCCCAAGCTGCCTACTATTCCCGATAATGAGGACGGCCGGATCGTCTTCGAAATAGAATGCGATGCGGACGGCGAGATAATCGGTATCACTACCGTGGAGAGAGGCCTTAGCCCACGCGCAGAGCAATTGCTCAAAGAAGAGATCCGCAGGAATTCGTTGATACGCACTGCCGGTGGACAAACGCCGGAGCGCTCCAAAGGAAAGGTCGTGTTTATTCTGAAAACACGCTGAGCTTAGCCGACCACGATCAAATAGTAATTCTTCTTACCCTTCTGAGCCAACAAGTATTTGTTTTGTAACAACGTAAACGCAGGCTTCTGATTCGCGTCTTCGATCTTCTGTTTATTCACACTCACACCGCCGCCCTGTATCATCTTTCTCGCTTCGCCTTTTGAAGGGAACACGCCGCATTGTGTGAGAAGGTCCGTTACCGAAGCCATCGCTTCATAGTCACCTTTCGATATAGTCGATTGTGGTACGCCGTCGAACACGGCCAGGAATGTTTCCTCATCCAGTGCCTTCAGGTCATCTGTCGTGGAGTTGCCGAAGAGTATGTTCGAAGCCTTCACCGCCGCCTGGTAATCTTCTTCCGAATGTACCCGTGTGGTGATATCCTTCGCCAGGGCCGACTGCAGCTGACGCAGGTGAGGGGCCTTCGCATGTTCGGCCGCGATAGCTTCAACCTCCTGCTTCGTAAGTAATGTAAAGATCTTGATAAATGTCAGCGCATCTTCGTCCGACGCATTGAGCCAGTACTGGTAGAATTTGTATGGCGAAGTCCGCTTGCTATCGAGCCAGATGTTGCCCTGCTCGGTCTTGCCGAACTTGGTACCGTCCGCTTTTTTGATCAATGGAGTTGTAAGAGCGAAAGCATCGCCGTTGTCTTTCCTTCGAATGAGCTCCGTGCCGGTAACAATATTGCCCCACTGGTCGGATCCCCCCATCTGCAGCTTGCAGTTCTTGTTTTTGTACAGCCAGTAGAAGTCGTAGCCCTGCACGAGCTGGTAGGTGAATTCCGTGAATGACAATCCCGACTCGAGCCTGTTCTTCACCGAGTCTTTTGACATCATATAGTTCACCGTAATGTGCTTGCCCACGTCGCGGATAAACTCCAGGAACTTGAAGTCTTTAAACCAGTCGTAGTTGTTCACCATCTCCGCGGCATTACGGCCGGTGGAGAAGTCGAGGAAACGCTGGAGCTGTGCGTGTACGCATGCCTGGTTATGTCGGAGGACCTCTTCGGACAGCAGGTTGCGTTCGGCCGATTTACCGGAAGGGTCGCCCACCATGCCTGTGGCGCCGCCAACCAGGGCGAAAGGCTTGTGCCCGCTCTGCTGGAAATGTACCAGGGTCATGATCTGAACCAGGTTCCCGATATGTAACGAGTCCGCTGTAGGATCAAAGCCGATGTAGCCCGACGTGATCTCTTTCTTCAGCTGCTCCTCTGTGCCCGGCATCATGTCGTGGATCATACCGCGCCAGCGAAGCTCGTCTACGAAGTTTTTTTGCATCAGTAATCAAAAATTGGCTGGCAATATAAGAAGTAGTAAGTAGTAAGTTGTAAGGAGTCAGGTTTCGATATTTCTTGGTCCTACCATGGTCGCTTAGTACTGGCTTCTTACTACTGTCTACTTGCCACTTACTACTTGCTACTTGCTACTTGCTACTTACTACTTTCTTCACATCTTGCGAAGCAAACAGACCACGCCAATCTATGGATCAACCGGAGTCCTTAAACCTCGTCGCCGAATTTCATAAAACGTTCAAGCACCCGATCCAACCTGTTCCGGTAATTCCCGATGAGAACCGGTGCAAGCTGCGGGTAGCGCTTATCGCCGAAGAATTGAAGGAGCTCGAGGTAGCGATACTGGAAAAGGACATCACCGGCATTGCCGACGCCTTGTGCGATATTCAGTATGTGTTATCCGGCGCGGTGCTGGAATTTGGGCTGGGGGATAAGTTCAAAGCGCTCTTTGAAGAGGTTCAACGCTCCAACATGAGCAAGGCCTGCACCTCCGAAGCCGAGGCTGTCAAGACCGTACAATATTATAAGGAGAAGGACGGGACAGAATGCTATTACACCAAGGAAGAAGGGAAGTGGCTGGTGTACCGGAAGGCAGATAATAAAACGATCAAGTCGATCAATTACTCACCTGCTGATTTGGATAGTGTACTGAGGAACAGTTAGATATAGAACTCCAGTTGAAATACTGAATCAACTCCCTGAGTCTGAAGAGGCCTCACGGCCAGGATCTCAGAATCGTTATAAGCCCTTATAAACTCACCACGGGTAATGCGAAGCTTCGTAGTGCCGAGCCGGACCTTATGGTATTGCATACGCCCCGACCGGTTTGCCGTAGCGGTAAACATCATCGAAAAATGAAGCGGAATAGGGGAGGGGATGTATTTCACGCGGCTTTGGTCGACGGAGCTTTAGCGAAGTTGACCGGGTAGCTGGTCACAAACTCCACGTGAAGCATGCGGTTTTGCACCAGGTTGTACTGGGCCAGCAGCGAATATGCCCAGGAGGGCACGTATTTGAAGCGTATCTCATACTCCTCGATCTTGCAGCAAAGCTCCTTCACGTAGTAGCGGGTCTGGTCCAGATTGCGGCAGTCCGAGGGCCTTTCGAAGTTCCGGGAGGTGAAATTCTTCAGCTCCATTTCCAGTCTTTTCTTTTCGTAGTCGCTCATATCATTGTGCGTTATTACACAATGATACATTTAAATTGACATTCCAGTCAAGTATTTGCGTGAAAAATTGCACTTAAATTTGAAAAATACCTCAATTCCAGCGTTTTATGCGTGCAATAGTGCACAATTGCTCTGGTCAATCGAGAGCGTTGGACGTCACCCAATACCGCCATGCGACGATAGCCTTCTGTGCCTTAGAGAGTTTGGTAAGGTCCTTTTTGCTCATCCGGGGCAAGAGCATCTTGTTGATAGACGCAAGGATTTGGAACACGGATCGTTTCATTGGTCACGCTGTTTTTTTGGTGATCTGTAATTGATGAATATCTTTACCTTTATCAAATACTTCTAACCTATTAACCCCCACTGATCGCGGAGATTTATGCAAGCTAATATTCAGGACACGCCGTTTCTAGATGCCTGGCATCAAAGTATGATCACGGGAGCCATAATAATGGCGATTGTGGGAATAATCATATTCATCATCTACCACGTCAGATTAGCAGCGGTCAAAGATTATAAAGAAAAGCACGATTTCATCAACACCCACGAGATCCAGTGGTACAAGTACGTATTTTTTGCGTTCGGTATCGGCGTTGCGATGATCGTCAACCTCTATGCAGCCGGTAAGGTACACGAAGTGGGGGTTTGGTTCTTCGTCAGGCTATTCATCAGCGGCGCCGCAGCAACCCTCGTAGGTTACGTGGCAGCGCTGGTTCTCGAATACTACTATCCTACACGTGTAAGCTCCAAGCTCCGCAAATGGCGGTATATGCCCAGGATAAACCCGGCTACCGGTAACAAGATGAGACTGCTTCGTGAAGACGAGGAAGACATTCACCTCAACGAAGGAATGCAGGCTGAAGAGAACGTGTTCTCCATCGACTACGACGTTTGGGTTGATGAGAAGACCAACGAGGTCAAGATCGAAAAATACCTGGGTCACCTCATCGCGCTTCAGTGCAAGAACTGCGGCTTCTATACGATGAAGGTAACACGCGAGGAGATCGTCGTTACCAACGACGACGGCACGCCCAAGGAACTTGTTAAGCACTATCAGTGTACTTATTGTAAGAACGTTCGCGCCACTCAGTTCAGAATATCACGCAAAGAGAGTGACGACTTTAAGAATCAGAAACCGCATTTTGCCCGTAATACTAAAAACGTGGAGCTGGTGAAGGTTGAGATCCATTCCAGCATACGTGGCCGGCAGTCGTTCGAATTCCAGACCGTAGAGGAAGCGCAGAAGTTCCTCGATGAGTTCGACGCAGACAAGGTGGCTTAAAGAAGGCTTAAAGTGGCCTGATTTTCGCAGCCTCCGGTTGAGTTTTTCCGTTAATGAGGGAATAGAATCGCAGATAGTATGAAAAGAACCATTTTGCTCGCTTCCTGTCTCATCTTTGTCGCGGCAGCAATTGCACAGACGGCACCTAAGCAAGACACAACCACACTTAAAGCCAAGCCTATATATGGCAAAGAAGCCCTGGTGGTTTCTTACATCCTCGACAACAACCATTACCGGAAGATCAAGCTAAACGACTCTCTTTCCTCCAAGATCCTCGACGCATACATTAAGGGCCTCGACAACAACAAGACCTATTTCCTGGCCTCCGATATCAAGTCTTTTGAAAAGTATCGCTTCACGATCGACGACATGACCCGCAAGGAGGATGTGTCGGCCGCATACGCCATTTACGCAGTGTTTGCCAAGCGGACCAAGGAGCGCCTCGACTACGTGATCAGCGACCTTGTCAAACGCGATCACGATTACACGACCGACGAGTATTATGAAACCGAACGCGAGAATGAGCCGTGGGCCAAAAACCCAGAAGAGCTCAACGATGTCTGGAGGAAGATCATCAAAAGCCAGGCGCTCAGCCTGAAGCTCGCCAACAAGAGTAAGGAAGACATCACCAACACGCTGAAGACCCGTTATGAACGCCTCGTAAAGACGTTCTCTCAGTTCAACAACGAGGATATCTTCGGTATTTACATGAATGCCATCACCGAAGCCTACGATCCTCATACCAACTATCTGTCTCCACGCGCGAGCGACGCCTTTAACCAGAGCATGAGCCTTTCACTGGAAGGTATCGGTGCACAACTTCAGACGGAAAACGATTATACCAAGATCGTGAAGATCCTTCCCGCCGGACCTGCAGAGAAATCCAATAAGATTCATGTGAACGATCTCATCACCGGCGTAGGCCAGGGTGACAAAGGCGAGATCGTGGACATCGTTGGATGGCGCGTCGATGACGTGGTCAAGCTCATCAAAGGCCCCAAAGGAACTACGGTGCGCCTCCAATTCATTCCCGCCACTACCGGCGTTGGAGGCCCGACGCAGGAGCTCACGCTGATCCGCGACAAGATCAAGCTCGAAGAACAGGCTGCCAAAAAGAGTGTGATCAACTACCAGTCGAACGGGAGAACGATAAAGCTCGGGGTTATCACACTGCCCATGTTCTACATGGACTTCGAAGCATATCAGAAGGGCGATCCCGATTACAGGAGCACCACACGCGACGTCCGGAATCTCATTTCTGAACTACAGAAGGAAGGCATCGACGGTGTCGTGATGGACCTTCGCAATAACGGCGGCGGTTCGTTGGAAGAGGCTATTCAATTGACCGGCTTGTTCATCAAGGACGGTCCTGTGGTACAAGTAAAAAGCTCCAATAACCAGGTTGTCGTATATGACGATGAAGATCAGAAGGTCCTCTATGGAGGCCCGCTGGTGGTACTCACGAATCGCTTCAGCGCCTCGGCATCGGAGATATTCGCGGGTGCTATACAGGATTACCAGCGTGGCGTGATCGTTGGTGAAAGCACATTCGGCAAAGGCACCGTTCAGAAAGTACTCGACCTGGGAAGATTTATCGACAGCTCCGAACCCGTCGGTGAGCTTAAGCTGACGTTCCAGAAATTTTATCGCGTAGCCGGTAGCAGCACACAGCACAAGGGTGTTACTCCCGATGTGAAGCTTCCGTCGGCGCTCGGTCCCGATCAGTTTGGCGAAAGCTCGAACCCCAGTGCATTGCCGTGGGATGTGATCAAGTCTACCAACTTCCAGAAGGCCACGAATATCAACGGCAAGGTGATCGCCGATCTCAACAAGACCTACCAGGAGAGAGTGAAGCTCGACCCTTCGTTGAAGAAGTATATACTCGAAACCGAAGAGCTGAAACACAATCTTGCCCAAACCCGGGTTTCGTTGAATGAATCCAAGCGGAAAGAAGAGCTCGAAGAGCAGAAGAAACGCGATGCCAGCGAAAAGCTCGATACCAAGATCAACAACAAAGACGGTTTGCCAGCCGATGTGTTGAAGCTGGACGATGAGTTTTTGAGAGAGGGAGCGTTGATACTTTCCGAGCTGATCAACAAGAAGATCGGATAAGACTAGATAAGATTAAAAGCTTAAAAGCTTAAAACTTAAAAGCTTACGGTCCTATTTAAGGGCCGTAAGTGTATATCCTTTCTGTTCCAGCAACTTTAAGATCCCCCGCTCACCTTCCAGGTGTGATATTCCCAATGCGATAAAGCTCGCATCTTCGCTCATCATCTTCTCGATCTTCGGGAGCCATTCTTCGTTTCTTTTGTAATAGAATTCTTCCACGAAGCGAGGATTATTTTCGAGCGGGTGGAGTGTGTAGTCGAAGATCTCCTGAAGATCGGCGGTGCGATAGTCGGCCATGAGCTTTTTGAACTCTGCCTTTTGAGATGAGAAGTTATTCACGCTGTGGACGAGCGCTTTGACCTGTTCTTCCATGCTGAAGGTGTTCAGCGCTTCGGCTTCACGCTCGATGGCCTCGAGGCTGTAAGCGGTCACGTCGTGTTTTTTGGCAATAAGCAACAGCTCGATGTCGTAGAACTTTACTTTTTCCCCCAATGACAGCCGGGTCATGATGATCGACAGCGGAAGGGGTTTGATATGAGAATATTTTTTGTCGAACGTCGCGGAGTTGATCTTGAATTCTTTTTGAAAAAGGTCTTTCACTTTTTGATATTCTGCAGCGGGCACGACATCGGCCAGGCTTTGTCCTTTCGGAAAGTGAAGGGCGGTGTTGAGCTCATGCTGAGCGTGGTGGTCGACTTCGTCTTCGATAGCGAATATCTCCGCCTGTTTGATGAGCTCCGCCGCTTTCGGAGGCATATAGAATTCCTTTTCCCCGATGAATTTCAGCGTGCCCATCAGATATGATTTTTTCGTCAGGCCGTTACCGGAAATTTCCCAAATGAGCGAGTGCTGAGCCTTGCTTTCAATGAAGGCGAGTACAAGTACGAACAGGATTATTTTTTTCATAACCAGGAGGGATCGGCAATTGATTTTATATGAAACAAAGAAACGCAAAACGTGTTTATTTTTTGTCTATTTTATCGTGTATAATTACCGCAAATAGCGTTAAATGAGCGAGGAGTTACTACGGGCAATTATCCAGTTGTTCGCCATCGTAGCCAAGGAACGGATCACCGAAGACGAGCGGCAGAAGATCAAGGAATTCCTGTCGCTCCACCTCAACCAGGAGGCGATCCGGTACTACCTCGGCCTCTTCGACGATTTTTGTAAGGAGAACAAACGTCTGGCCTCCAGTGATTTAACTAACGTTGATGAAGAGACACTGCAGTTCGTCGACGACTGGGCGCAGATCATGCAGATCGCCAAGAAGGTAAACCAGGCACTAACGACCCAGCAGAAGGCCGTTCTCGTCATCAAAATCATCGAGCTCGTATTTGCCAACGGCCAACTGTCGGAACGACAGAGCAACCTGATCTTCTACATCGGCGAGGCGCTCAAGATCCCGGGCAAAGACCTCCGGGCTATGCAGGCTTTCGTCATCGGTCAGGACATCGAGGAGCTCTCCTCGAAGAACATCCTGGTCATCGATGAAGGCTCCGACGAACATACGCATCCCGGCCCGAGGATCATATCGAAAAACCTCACGGGCCTCATCGCCATTCTCCGGTTACAAGATATCAACGCGTACTTCATCAAGTACCTCGGCATTACTTCACTGTTCCTCAACAGCATTCCCCTCAAGAGCCGGAAGATCGACGTCTTTCCCACCGGAAGTACCATCCGCGGCAGCAAGGTAGACCCGATCTACTACAGCGACGTTGTCAGCAAGTTTTTGACCGAAGCGGATACGTCGAACATAACCCTCGTCGCCGAGCA
Organism: Cyclobacteriaceae bacterium; assembly: GCA_035318625.1. Classification (GTDB taxonomy): domain Bacteria; phylum Bacteroidota; class Bacteroidia; order Cytophagales; family Cyclobacteriaceae; genus ELB16-189. The sequence goes on along the minus strand of DATHEL010000001.1, from coordinate 1,495,891 downwards.
CATCTTTTATCACTTCAAGAGCGGGAGGGCGGGACTTCAGAATATTAACATTGCCGAACAGGGTGGTAAGCTGATCGGGATCATGGGCGCCAGCGGTTCCGGAAAGTCGACGATGCTCAGTGTATTGAACGGATCGGAGCGGCCCTCCAGCGGGCGGGTCGTTATCAATGGCATCGACATTTACGAACATCCGCATAAGGTCGAGGGTGTGATGGGATTCATCCCGCAGGACGACCTGCTCATGGAAGACCTGACCGTTTTTCAGAACCTGTACTTCGCGGCTGAGCTATGCTTCGGCCATTACACGGAGCGAGAGCTGTCGGTGCTGGTGGAACGCGTATTGTTGAACGTCGGATTATCGGAGATACGGAATATTAAAGTAGGCTCGCCGTTGAATAAGACCATCAGTGGTGGTCAGCGCAAGCGGCTTAACATTGCACTGGAGCTTTTGCGTGAACCCGCTATCCTGTTTGTCGATGAACCTACTTCGGGGCTGTCGTCGAGAGATTCGGAAAACATCATGGACCTGCTGAAGGAGTTGTCGCTCCGGGGCAAGATGATCTTTGTGGTGATACATCAGCCTTCGTCGGATATCTTCAAGATGTTCGATACGCTTCTAATATTGGACGTGGGTGGGTTTCAGATCTACTATGGCAACCCGCTGGAGTCGGTGAACTACTTCGCGGACACCGTCAACGCAGCCAACAAGAATCCGGGTGCATGCCCGGAATGCGGTAATATCAATCCCGAACAGGTCTTCAACATCATCGAGACGCGGGTAGTGAACGAGTTCGGAAGATTTACGCATACGCGAAAGATCTCGCCCGGACAATGGTATCAGTATTTCAAAGCAAAGGTGAAGATACCGCGGGTTCCGAAGGTGACAGACTCGCTGGTGATCACGCAAAAGATACCGACACGGTTCAAGCAACTAAGAGTGTTTACCAAGCGCGATGTTCTTTCGAAGCTTTCGAACGAGCAGTATGTGATCGTGAATATGGTGCTGGCCCCGATCCTGGCGCTGTTCATTGCCTACTTCGTGAAATACTACGATGTGGCTGGGGTTGCCGTGCCGAAGTATACTTTCTTTCACAACAATAACATACCGGTATACTTCTTCATGAGTGTGGTGGTGGCCCTTTTTGTGGGATTGATCGTCAGCGCGGAAGAGATATTCAGGGACCGGAAGATACTGAAACGGGAACAATACCTGAATCTCAGCAAAGGCAGCTACCTGATGTCGAAGGTGGTGATCTTGTTCACGCTGTCGGCTGTGCAGACGGTAACGTTCGTGCTGGTGGGTAACGCGATACTCGAGATACCGTTGACTGAAATGCGGTACTGGCTGATCCTGTATTCGTGCTCGTGTTTTGCGAATATGCTCGGCTTGAACATTTCATCTGCGTTCGATTCGGCGGTAACGATCTATATCCTGATACCCATTCTGATCATTCCCCAACTGTTGTTGAGCGGCGTAGTGATCAGTTTCGATAAGTTCAACCCGAAGGTTGCCTCGCAGAAAGGCATTCCGTGGCTGGGAGAGACCATGACCTCACGGTGGGCATTCGAGGCGTACATGGTCACGCAGTTCCGCGACAACCAGCTCGAAAGACTGTATTATCCGATCGATCAAAAGCAGGCGATAGCGGAGTATAAAAAGCTGTATTACATTCCTACGTTGAGCAGCAAGCTTGCCGAAGTAGTGAACAACCGGAACCAGTGGCGTAACAGGAACGAAAACAATCCGATACGCAAGTCGCTGGAGCTGTTGCAATCCGAGCTGAAGCGTGAGCTGGCCCAGTTCCCGGATAACAAGTTTCCGGAGATCGACCGCCTGGTGGTTGGTAAGTTCGACTCTGCCACATATGTGAAGACAAATCAGTTCCTCAACCTGCTGAAGGAATATTATAATGTGAAATCCGGCAGGGCCAATCGTGAGCGCGAAGCGATGGTTGCGGAAGCCACCAATACGCCGGAGAAGCTTGCCATGTATAACGAAGCCAAAGTACGTTACCAGAACGACGCGGTGACGAACCTGGTGGAGAACACCGCCAATTCCGTGAGGATCGTGGAGTGGAACGGCGAGCTGATCCAAAAGGTGTACCCGATCTATTGCGAGGACCAAAGACCGAGCGGCATGTTCGATTTCAGGGCGCAGTTCTATTCACCTGTCAAGCATTTTATGGGTACGAGCTTCAACACGTTGTATTTCAATATAGCCGTTATATGGATAATGACGATTCTGTTGTATATAGCGCTGTACTTCGAAGCGTTGAAAAAGCTTGTAAACAGTGTCGAGATGTGGAAAAAATACAGACGACGGCTGATTAAGATTGAATGATAATTATAACCTTCTAAATATGAAATACGGATTTGTTATACTCCTGGCTATTATCGTTAGCGCTTGCGGAAGCAAGCAGGTTGCCGAAGATGATGATGTCGAGTGGAAAGAAATGGACGAGTTTCATACGATCATGGCGGATGTCTATCACCCGCTGAAGGATTCAAACAACCTGGCACCGATCAAATCCGGCGCGCGAGATCTCGCGGCAGCAGCAACGAAGTGGGCGCAATCGCCTCTTCCGAAAAAAGTTGATAACGATGAGACGCGAGGCCTCCTGTCTGCGCTTGAAGAAGGGTCCGGGGAGCTTGCGGAAAATGTAGGCACTGCGACAGACGACGAGATCGCCGCGCAGCTCACTGCCCTTCACAGTACATTTCATTCCATCATGGAAAAATGGCATACGTCGGGTAAAGAGGAACATCATGATCACTAAACATGACTGATAAGAAAAAACTCTGGTCCGTTATCACGGCTTCCAGTGTCGGTACCCTCATCGAGTGGTATGACTTTTATATTTTCGGAAGTCTGGCCACTATAATTTCATTACAGTTCTTCCCGACAAAGAATCCATTGATTGGATTTCTTGCAGCGCTTGCTACGTTCGCTATAGGATTTATTGTGCGACCGTTCGGTGCGCTGGTCTTCGGCCGGCTTGGAGACATTGTAGGAAGGAAGTACACTTTCCTGGTCACTTTGGTTTTGATGGGCGGGTCTACGTTTGCCATTGGCCTTGTTCCATCGTTTGATACAATTGGCGTCGCCGCTCCGATCATTGTCGCACTCCTCCGGATCGTACAAGGCTTGGCACTTGGCGGCGAGTATGGTGGTGCAGCAACATACGTAGCCGAACACTCGCCACCCGGAAAGAGGGGGTTCTACACTAGTTTCATCCAGACAACCGCGACCCTTGGACTATTTGTATCTCTTGGCGTGATCGTGGTCGTCCGTCAATCGATGGGCGTGGAACAATTCAGCGAATGGGGCTGGCGGATACCGTTCTTGCTTTCGTCCGTATTGGTTGCAATATCGATCTATATCCGGCTGCAGATGCAGGAGTCGCCGCTGTTCTCGAAACTAAAAGCGGAAGGAAGGACCTCTACTAACCCGATCAAAGAGAGCTTTGGTAAAAAGGAAAACCTAAAGCTGGTGTTGCTGGCGTTGTTCGGAGCCGCGATGGGGCAGGGAGTGGTTTGGTACACGGGTCAGTTCTATGCCCTGTCGTTTCTTCAAAAAACCTGTAACGTCGAGTTCATACAATCAAATTATATCATTGCGACCGCGCTTGTGATCGGAACACCGCTATTTATCTTTTGGGGATGGCTGTCGGACCGGGTAGGCCGGAAGTACATCATGATGGGAGGAATGTTGCTGGCGGTGCTGTTATATCGGCCGATCTATAAACAGATCTATTCCACTACAGATGTTGCAGGAAAAGTCGAGGCACAAGGTTCCAAAAGTATAACCCGGAGCACTTCGTTCACAGCAGAACGAGATACCGTCAAGAGCGTCAAAACATCCTACGTCTTTACAGACGGAACGAGCGTAACTGAAACAATAAAGACCACCTCGAAAGCCGATGCTTCGAACCCGGTTGAAGAGAAGAAGAAGGATATCGTGCTCAACAACGGCGGTTTCTGGTTCGTGGTGGGCCTCATCCTGGTGCAGGTGATACTGGTGACGATGGTTTACGGGCCAATTGCAGCTTTCCTTGTCGAGCTCTTCCCCACGAGGATCCGATATACTTCAATGTCATTACCTTATCACATCGGCAACGGTGTTTTTGGTGGCCTGACTCCTTTCATTGCGACAGCGCTGGTGGGTACAGGAAGTGATTACCTGAAGGGCTTGTGGTACCCGATCGGTGTCGCTGCCGTTTGTTTCGTTATCGGCATGATATTCCTGAGTAACAAGATCCCCGCTGGTGATAACGACTGATGCCTTTCACGCTTTGTCATAGCGCTGCCGTCCTCCCAATACTCCGGTCGAAATATTTTTCCGCCACGGGCCTGATCATCGGTACCATGGCCCCTGATTTCGAATATTTTTTCCGAATGAACGTATACGGCATCTATGGCCATACGTGGTGGGGTATTTTATACTTTGACATACCCGTTGCCTTTCTCCTGGCCTTCCTTTTTCATGGTGTCGCGAAGAAAAATCTGATCGATCAGTTTCCTGTTTTCCTACAAGCAAGATTCCAGGAGGTGAGGAATTTCGATTTTCCGGCATACCTCAAGCAGCATAAGGTCATCTTTTTGATCTCGGTAGTTTTAGGAACGGCGACACATATTCTATGGGACGGATTTACACACGAGAGACAATACTTTGTGAAGGCCTTGCCGGAGGTATACGATGGCCGCGTCGTTCCGTTCATGGGAGCGGAGTATCCGTTGTGGTACGCTCTGCAGCAACTAAGTACCGCTGTCGGCGGATTGATCATCCTGGTTTACGTGTTTCTGCAAAAACCCGCCGTCGGGATCTTCAACAAACCACGTATCATCTATTGGGTTTTGCTGACGCTGATCATCGTCGGTATCGTTTACATACGAATGCAATACAAATTCGAGAACCTCAGGTATGTTGTGGCCATCATCACTGCCTGTTCTGCTTTTTGCATCGGTATCACGATATTGGGACTGGTTCCCTTTAAAAGGAGAGAAACGAGGTAATGGCCAAAAAATCACAGTGGGTACAGATCGGAAAGAGGCAGGTGGAACTGTCGAACCTGGATAAGGTCCTCTTTCCTGAAGACGGCGTGCTCAAAGCCGAGATCATTGAATATTACCTCAAGCTCGCACCGACATTACTCAATCACGTGAAAGGCCGCGCGCTTACACTGATCCGTTTTCCTGACGGCATTCACGGAGAGATGTTCTACCAGAAGAATCGCCCGGAATGGGCGCCGGACTGGATAGAATTCGAGACACTCGGCAAGGAGGTGAAAGACTATATCATCGCTACCGAAGCGGCGTCGTTTGTCTGGCTGGCGAACCTGGCTTCGCTGGAGCTTCATCAGCTTCACGGCCGCCGCCCCAACTTCGAGTATCCCGACTACATGGTATTCGATCTCGACCCGCCGGAAGGTTATGACTTCAAGAAGGTGATCGATATTGCCTTCGATCTGAAAGAGTATATCGAAACATTCGGATATACGCCCTTCGCGAAAACTACCGGAGGCAAAGGTATCCACATCTGTTGTCCCATCGAGCCCAAGTTCTCTTTTCACGACGTCTTCGAAGCCGCGCAGGCTATCGCTAAACCATTCACCGAGGAGCGGCCAAACACTGTTACACTTCAAATAAAAAAAGAAGCGCGGAAGGGCCGTGTGCTTGTCGACATCTACCGGATCCGATCGGGTCAGAGTATCGTGTCCCCATACAGTCTTCGCGGGCGGGTGGGTGCGCCGGTATCGATGCCCCTGAAATGGGAAGAGCTGAAACATCTCACCGACCCGAAAGAATACAACATCCGCAATGCTGCCGAAAAAGTACTTACGGACGGAGATGCATGGGAGGGTATCGACGCCTCGGCCGTCGAAATTCATACTCAAAGAACGTCCGTCGCTCCCAAGAGACTTCCAAAGAATGCAAAACACAAACAGCCGGAACAGCTCGAGACCTATTCGAAGAAACGCGACTTCGAAAAAACACCGGAGCCTACAGGAAGACTGACCGAAGCCGGTGGGAGTAATTTCGTTGTACATCGTCATCATGCTTCGCACCTGCATTACGACCTTCGATTGGAGAAAGACGGTGTTCTCAAATCGTGGGCGGTGCCACGGGGCCTGCCGCCACACCCGGGTGTCAAAAGACTCGCCGTGCAGACGGAAGATCACCCCATGCAATACCTCACCTTTGATGGAGCGATCCCCAAAGGACAATACGGAGCCGGGGAGATGTGGATCTACGCAACGGGTAAATACCAGATCACGAAAGACAAGAAGGACGGGTTTTACTTCAGACTGAGCAGCAAGGAAGTCACGGGTGAATACCGCATTCACAACATGAAGAACAAAGAGTGGTTGCTCGAGCGTGTAGACGAACCGCAAGTGAACTATCTCAGGCAGGAGATCGAGCCGATGCTTTCAGATTCCGTCGACACGCCGCCGAAAGGAGAGAAGTACATCTACGAAGTGAAGTGGGACGGCATTCGGGCTATGATATCGCTCGAAGAAGGCCAGCTGAAAATACGGACCAGGAACCAGCACGACGTCACTGCACAGTTTCCCGAGCTCCAGATCCCCGACAAGGCGTTTCGCGCTAACACTGCCTTGTTCGATGCAGAGATCGTTTGCCTTGACAAAGCCGGCAGACCTTCGTTCAAGACAGTCATCAGCAGGCTCATGGCCACTGGTGAGACGAATATTCAAAAGCTGTCGAAGACAAATCCTGTGAACTGTTACGTGTTCGATTGCCTTTACCTTGACGGACGTCCGCTGGTGAACGACCCGTTGATGCGGCGGAAGGAATGGTTGAAAGATGCGATTCGTCACGAGACGCCATATCGCGTCAGTGAATTTATCGAGGACGGGGAGTCGCTCTTCGAAGCAGCCCGTGAACATTCGCTGGAAGGCATTATGGCCAAGATCAAAGACAGCAAATATTACCCGGGCCGGCGGAATGATTGTTGGGTAAAAGTTAAGATCCGGAATTCCCGTGATTGTGTGATCATCGGGTACACAACGGGAATATCGGAGCGCAGCCAGACATTCGGCGGGCTGCATGTCGCAGAGAAGATCGACGGTGGGATTGTCTACCGTGGTAAGGTCGGGACTGGTTTCGACGACGCGCTGCTCAAACAGATCTACAAACAGATCAAGGCATTGCCGGGGACAAAAAAGCCCATACCAAACAAGGTGATGGATGAGAAAACCAGTACGTGGATCGAGCCGAAGATCATGGCGGAGATCAGTTATGCGTCACTGACAACGGATAAGATGTTCAGGGAGCCGGTGTTTGTAAGGCTCAGGCCTGATCTTGAATAGTTCGATCTCAGTACTTCGATGTTCGGTGTTGGGTGTTCGATGTTAAACCATGAATACGACGAGAATTTTTACAAAGATATTTCTCTCCAATGCGGTCATTGGAACGTTCGCGGTCATTACGATCTCGGTAATCTTCTATTTCCTGATAAGAAACTCACTCATCGACCGCACCGTCGACCAGCTTGCTTCCGTGAACACGCTGAAGGCCGAACAGATCGATAGTTACCTGAATCAGCACAAGAAAGACCTGACATTCCTGTTTACCCATGAGTTCTTTCTCGAACATTTCGACAAGGCAAAAGGCCCGTTGACGATCGCTAATTTTCCGGAGGAAGTAAGCGCTGAGATCGTCACCATAAGATCCATCTATAGCTTCATCGGCATCAGCTTTGTCGATCCGCAGATGAACATGATCGTATCTACGTCAATGGATGCGATCGATTTGCAAAAAATATTCGGCGACAGCGTTAGAGCGGACGGGTTTCACTGGATCGACGCATCGGGGATACTCGGCTCCGACAGTACCGTCCTGTTGTATGTGATCCCGATCATCCGGTTTGAAAAGCATCTCGGTTTCATAGTCGTTACCGAGAATTTCGGTAAAGTGGAGCAGCTGCTTCTCGAGAATGCGGGCATGGGCGCTACGGGTGAGAGCTATCTCGTAGGACAGGACAATAGCTTGCGGTCGGCGTCGAGGTTCTTGCCGGGCCGCGAACCGCTGACGATAAAAATAACAACAGCCCGCTCCGACGCCGATCACATCCGGGTCGATTACCGGGGGCAACGAGTGATCAGTTTTTCGCGTGAGTTGAATAACCCCGAATTGAAATGGAGGCTCTTTTCGGAGATCGATGTGAAGGAAGCGATGGAGCCGGTGGACAGATTCCGGGATTATCTCTTCGTGATCACGCTGGTTGGCGCACTGCTCATCCTGCTCGTCTCTGTTTTTATTTCAAGTGAGATATCGAAGCCGGTGCTATATCTGCGTGGCGTGATCCTGCAGTTGGCGAAAGGGATACTTCCGCAAGCGCCGGCCGTTGTACGAAGCGCGGATGAGATCGGTCAGATCACCACCGCAGTAAATCAACTCGTAGTGGGTTTGAGGCAGACGACGGAATTTGCATACCAGATCGGTCAGGGCAATTTCGAAACCAGGTATCAGTCATTAAGCGAGAACGACACGCTCGGTCTTGCATTGATCCACATGAGGGATCAGTTGAAGGAATTCAACGAACGCGAGATTAAGCTTGCCCGCGAACGGGCTGCGGCATTGCTCGAAGGCCAGGAGAACGAAAGAAAGCGGATCATCCAGGACCTTCACGATGGCGTCGGACAGCTACTCACCGCGATACGCCTTCGTGTGGATATCATTCCACTGGACATGACGCACCGGAAGGAGGTCGTCGACCTGATCAACGACACCATTGCAGAGGTGAAACGGATCTCGTACAACGTGATGCCGGGAGCGCTCGTAGACTTTGGACTGGAGGCTGCCCTGAAGGGGCTGTGTGACAACACTGCGAGGTATTCGAAGCTGAAATTTGATTTCCGGTACATCCGCGAATCGTCGCATCAACTCAACTTCGATGTAACCGTCGCCGTGTTCAGGATCGTGCAAGAAGGCATCAACAATATACTTAAACATGCATCCGCCCACGACGTGGAGCTTCATATACTCGACAAGGACGATGAGATTTATGTCTTGCTCAAAGACGATGGAAAGGGCTTCGACGAGAAATCGCACAGCCATACCGGCATGGGGTTGAGAAGTATGAAGGAAAGAGCTAAGTTGTTAAGCGGAAGCGTTGATATTCATTCTGAGCCAAACGGAGGGACAACTGTTGAAGCGCACATACCGTTAACTTCAGAAAAGAAATCATGACCAGGATCAGACTTGTTCTTGCCGACGACCACCCGATGATAAGGGCGGGTTTCAAGACCCTGCTCGCGCAAAGCGATGCCTTCGAAGTTGCAGGTGAGGCGGACAACGGCGAGGAACTGATCAAAGTAGTAACCTCTGTAAAACCCGACGTAGCGCTGGTGGATCTGCACATGCCAGGCACGAACGGACTGGAAGCGCTGGAAAAACTTCATGGATCTTTCCCTGCAATCAAGTTCATCGTTCTGACAATGCATGAAGAACGTGAATATGTTCATAAGGCCCTCAAAGCCGGCGCCGATGGCTATCTCCTCAAGAACATCGATCGCGAAGAGCTCGAGAATGCTATTCACACGGTATTTAAAGGAGGTAAATATTTCAGCCCGGAGATCACAGCAGTGCTGGCCGACTCGGTAGCGCGACCTTCTGCCGCCGAAGTTTCCGAGATCACACCCCGCGAAAAGGAAGTGCTCGTGCTTGTTGCAGCCGGACATAGCACCAAACAAATAGCCGATCAACTCGGCATCAGCATTCGCACCGTCGAGACCCATCGCATTAACATGCTGAAGAAGATGGAAGTAAGCAACTCTGCGGAGCTCGTCAGGAAAGCTTTCGAAACAGGCATGTTGAAATAGTCACCGTTGCTATCGGGGAAAACCCCTAGTCAACTTTGCTGTAAATCCCGATTTACAACCCCTGTCGTTACCCGTTAATATTGGTGTAATTAAAACGCCATGAAACAGGTAATCACTTTCGCCTTCGCTCTTATGATTGCAACCGTTGCATTCGGTCAGAAGAAGGCAGCAAACAATCCACTGGTATCAGAACAAAACTATAAGCATCCTTTTGCAGCTACGACTGCGAAAAATAACAAACTCGGTAAGTCGGAGACGCTGGCTACGGAGAATGTCGTCGATGCACAGGACTATAAACATATGCACAACCGTAAATCCGTCAGGAGGGTACGTCTGCCACAAGGAGACGGCTCCAGTCCTGCAGCATCACAAAAGCACCCTTTGGGTTTGTAAATTGGGTTAGGTAAGAACAGGATTTCATTGGGTGACTTTGGGCTCGTCCGCCATCGGTGGACGGGCTCTTTTTTTTATATTTATCCTTATGACTTCCAGAAGAGAGTTTCTGTCCAGGCTATCCAAAGCTTCGGTCATCGCCTCGTTGCCCCTCGCGACGCAGGATCTGTTCGCGCAACGTCCACGCCAGGATACTATCATCGACTCGGTCGAGATCGTGCGGGTCAGCGGACCATGGACCAACACCCCGGGCATAAACAAGCAATACCAGGTACAGCCCAATTTCATTTATCCCGAGCTTCGTCCCGCGCCGTACAGTGACAAATCCGGAATTAATCCGACAACCGGAACGATCACCCACGACTATATCCGGATAAAGACCAAAGGAGGCCTCGAAGGATTTTATGGTCACCTCGATCCGGAAACTGTCACACCGATCCTGCAGCAGCTCCGTCCTTTTCTCATTGGAAAAGATGCTCTCGCGATCGAAGCGCTCTGGGATCAGATGTACCGGAATAACCGGCATGCACGCGCTGGTCATTACATGATGGCCATCAGCGCTGTCGACAATTGCTTGTGGGACATTCGCGGTAAATATTTCCAGGCGCCTGTTTACGAATTGCTCGGCGGCGCGACAAGGAAGGAAGTTCGCGTTTACGGAAGTTGCCTCGGTTACAGCATCGAAAAAGGCAAAGCCGGTCCGCAGGCAAAGAAACTTTACGACCAGGGGTTCATTCAGCAGAAGTGGTTCCTTGCATACGGACCCGGTGATGGCACCGCCGGTCTAAAGAAAAGTGTAGAGCTCGTTCAGGAGCTGCGTGAAGCCGTGCCCGATCTGCAGCTGATGTTTGATGCCTTCATGGGTTGGGATCTTCCCTTTGCCACAGCATGGTGTAAAGAGGTTGAAAAATTTAAGCCATACTGGATCGAAGAAGCATTCGCGCCCGACAGGCCAGAGATGTTCGCGCAACTGGCGGCTGAAACGTCGATACCCATAGCGACAGGCGAACACTTCTATAGCAGGTGGGAGGTATTGAACTTCTTGAAGTTAAACGCGATACAGATCGTGCAGGCGGACCCTGAATGGTGCGGCGGCGTTAGTGAGCTCGTGAAGATATGTCACCTGGCTTCGACCTACGGTGCGAAAGTGTTTCCTCACGGTCACAACATTCATTCGCAGCTGCACGTGGTCGCCAGCCAGTCGCCTGAAGTTTGTCCGTTGGTCGAATACCTGATCCTTCACGTTCCGAACAAGCTCAACTTCCAGAAAGATCCGTTGTTGACGAGTAACGGGATCGTTCCGCTGCCAACGAAGCCCGGGTTTGGTATCGAGCTGGATGAAACGAAAGTCACGAAGAATGAAGTGCTGACTTCGGTCCAGTAGCACTTCACGGGATTCCTCCGGCTTCGCGGGGGAATGACATTCCATAGCTATTGGACCTGCCGAAAGGTCCTATTTCCTCTCGAGTCGTTTGAGCTCGCTCGTAATGAAGTCCTTCGACAACCATTTATTCCCGATCATAACTCCTTCGATCGATTTCGACTGGTTGATATCTTTAAGCGGGTTGCCATTAAGCAGTACAAGGTCCGATACATACCCGGTTTTAACAGCACCGGCGTTCGACTTGCCGAGGTACGTTGCAACGTTGACCGTTCCTGCCCTTAACGCTTCGTAAGGCGTAAGTCCCGCATCCACCAGGTACTTCATCTCATGATGTGCCGAGAATCCAGGCACGTTGAAGATCTGCGGAGCGTCGGAACCTAGGAGTAATCCCACGCCGCCCTTTTGACATTGGCGCAGCATGTTGCGACGGACCCTGACGAGCGCCTCGGCCTTTTCTTTCGAATAATTCGGATTGTTGAGATAACTATTCTTCGCGTTCTCCCAGCCCTTGAGATCTTCGGGTTTCATGTATTTCATTTCAGATGCACTCAGGAACGCCGAGGCAGGTTGCGGCGACTGCCAGCGTTCGGCTAGCGCTTGCGTGGGCACAACCCATATTTTTTTCTCTGCAAGCTTCGATACGAGGTTCGGTATCTTCGACTCGTCGGCATGAATCGCGATCCAAGATCCGAAGAGCCCGGCTTCCTGTTCCGCCAATGTATCGATACCGGGCGTGATGGCTTCAATGAATCCGTCCATGTGATCGATCGAAGAGTAGCCTGCGTCGATCGCCCTCCAGACCCCGACCCCAAACGAAACGTGTCCGACGAAGGGGATACCCACTTCTTTAGCTGTCGATGCGATGACGGGGAATGTTTCTTTCGTAAGTCCAGGGTGAAGCTTCAGATAATCGTAACCGGCGGCTTTCTGTTCCCTCACCATTTCGGCACCACGCTCGGGTGTCTTCACACTCTGACCATTGAAAGACGGGCCGGTGGTATAGAAATGCGGACCAGTGACTTCGCCTTTGTTGATCATCTCCCGGAGCTTGAGGTGATTGGGATGGCCGAGCATGCCACGGATGGTCGTGATGCCATTCGCAAGGAACAATGCCAGCACGTCCTTCGCCTGATCGATGTCACCATTCGGGGGAACGTGGGCGTGCATTTCGGCCAGGCCGGGAATGAGGTACTTGCCCTTGCCGTCGACCTTAACAGCATCCTTCGATGGCTTCGCGTTCTTCGCGTCACCGACGTAAGTGATCACTCCGTTCTTTACGATCACCGACTGGTTTTCGAGCACCCGTTCGGTATCCATAGGGATCACATTGACCGAAGTGATGATGATCTCGCGCGTGGTGTTGTCTACCGGTTGTGCCAGCAGTGGTGTTGCAATCAGGCTAAAGAGAAGTGTCAGAAGGGTGAGGAGCCTCATATTTCTACAGGTTTGTTATCAGTAAAATACCACGAAACATCAGTTGCCGCAAATACTCTTCCATGCCCTGGGCTCTACTTTAACACCCAGGCGTTCGGCGGTCTGGAGGTCGGCACAGGCAAGGTCTCTTTTTTTAAGACGATTGAGCACCATCGCCCGGTTGAAGAATGCGGAAGCGTACTCAGGTGAATGAGTGATCGCTGCCGTGTAATCTTCTACTGCTTCGTTCAACCGGCCCAACCGGGCCAACAGGTTTCCGCGGTTCAGCCATGCTTTCTCGAAATTGTTCTGCAGCCGGATCGCCGTGGTGTAATCAGTGTACGCGGCGTTGGTGTGCTTCAACTTCTCCAGGGCCAGTCCACGATTCAGAAAATACTCCGGCTGCGCCGGGTCGAGCTTGATCGCTTTATTGTAGTCATCTACCGCCGCAGAGAAGTTCTCTTTCTGGAAATTCATGTACGCGCGCTCGGCGTAAACAAAGGGGAGATTGGGATTGTCTTCGATTGCTTCATCGAGAAGCCTGGGGTCTCTTTCCGCTATGTTCTTTCCTTTGGAGATTGCACTCAGGTTATGCTTGGCGACAGCATGCAGGGGATTATACATCAATGCTCTCTGAAAGTCGAGTACGGCCTCGGTTGTATCTGTCTTTTTTTCTTTCGCGGTACCGCGATTGACAAACAGATCGGGATCGTTCGGTGAGATCGCCAGGGCGGAGTCGAAATAACCGATGGCTCCTTCGAAGTCGCTGAGTTTCATCGCCACCAGCCCCAGTGCGTTGTAGAGGTACGACTTGTTGGCGCCCCTGGCAGTGAATACCTGGTCGACCTGGCCCGAGTATACATCCTGCCGGAAGAACACCGCCGTGGTCTCGCCCGGAGGCAGGGCGAGAAGTTTCACGAAGTCTGTTCTCGCGAGCTCGTTCTGATCGAGGCGCATCCGCACCTGCGCCCTTCCGAAAAGGGCCTCGTGGTGCTCGGGCCTGTACTCGAGGTAAATGTTGTAGTCGGTGAGAGCCTGGTTCAGGCTGTCGAAATGCTCGTTGACGATCGCCCTGGAATAGTACGCATCCCAGTAAGTAGGGTCTTCGCGAAGGCAGGCGTTCAGGGACTCACGTGCGGCAGGCCAGTTGTGTTTTTCCACCTGGACCTCGCTGACACGGTAATAATAGCCGGCCGAATGTCGTTTTTCTTCCTGGGCAAGACAGTCGACGGCACTGAGGGTCGCAAAAAAGACGCCCCACAATAAAATCCCGCAAAAACGAAACTTCGTCACTGGCTTTTTGTTAAAGTTACTATATGGAAACCACAAAAAAACGGGCCCGGACCCGAACCACCCGTGGGAGTAAGACCACATCGGCCTCAACGGACAAGATTCGTTCAGCGTATACCGACTACCTCCTAACAGAGGGCAAACAACCGCCGTCGGTCTATAAGTTCTGCCTCGACCTCGGAATTAAAGAAGAAGCGTTCTACAACCAGTTCGGTTCCTTCGACGCTGTCGAAAGAGACATCTGGGCCGGTTTCATCAACACGGCGATCAGCCGCCTTCAGTCCGACAAGACCTGGTCTACATTTACAAGCCGCGAAAAGATCCTCAGTTTCTACTTCGGGCTTTTCGAAGAGCTGAAGAACAACCGGAGCTTTGCAATACAACAGCTTGGTACCTTCCGGAAACCAGAGCTGACTCCCACATACCTGAAAGATTTCAAAAAAGCATTCGTTGAATTCATCGAGTCGGCCCTGAACCAGGGTAAGTCGAACGGTGAGGTCAGCCCACGGCCATACCTCGATAGGTTGTATCCGAATTTATTCTGGATGCACACAGGTTTCCTGCTGTTGTACTGGCGTGAGGACGAATCTGCCGGTTTCGAAAAGACAGACGCAGCCATCGAGAAATCGGTGAACCTTGCGTTCGACCTGATCGGCAAAGGCGCAATCGATTCGGCATTTGACTTCGCGAAGTTTCTTTACCAAAGCAGAAAGTGAAGAAAAACGAGAAGGAGTTCGATAAGATACCTGTAACGCGAATTCAAAGGGCCTCGAAGTTCATAGCGACCGGCGCCAGGATCGGGACAAACTATCTCAAACATTACAGCAAGCGTCTCATCAACCAGGATGCATCGCGCGAAGAGCTGCACGAAGAAAACGCACGCGACATATATGCGTCACTCAGCGAGCTGAAAGGCAGCGCACTGAAGGTCGCCCAGATGCTGAGTATGGACAAGAACCTTCTGCCGACGGCATACCAGCAGAAGTTTGCCATGGCGCAGTACAGCGCCCCGCCATTGTCATATCCACTTGTCGTAAAAACATTCCAGAAAAATTTTGGCAAAGGGCCCGACGAGGTCTTTGATTCATTTACACGCAGCGCCATGAATGCCGCCTCGATGGGACAGGTACACTTGGCCACATTGGGCGACAAGAAGCTCGCCGTTAAAATACAGTACCCCGGCGTTGCCGACAGTGTGAAATCTGATTTGGCCATGGTGAAACCCATCGCGCTCACCATGTTCAATCTGAACGCGGCAGAGTACGATGAGTTTATCGGCGAAGTGGAGCTGAGGATGACCGAAGAAACCGACTACAAGCTCGAGCTCAAAAGGAGCCGTGAGCTGTCGTCGAAGTGCAAGCATATACCGAACATTGTGTTCCCCGAATATTATCCCGAGTATTCGTCCGATAAAATACTGACTATGGATTGGATCGACGGCCGTGTGCTGGGCGACACAGATATGGAAAAGATCCCGGCAGGCATTGGCAGCAAGCTTGGACAGGCGATGTGGGATTTCTATCATTACCAGATGCACAGGCTGAAAGCCGTTCATGCCGATCCGCATCCCGGTAACTTTATCGTTACACCGGATTACAAGCTGGGCATTATCGACTTCGGATGTGTGAAGGTAATACCACCGAAGTTCCACGATACTTATTTCCAGCTGATGCACCCGGACTTCCTGAAAGACGAAGCGAAGATGGAGAAGGTCTTTTATGATCTTCACTTCATTTATCCCGATGACAGCGCCAAGGACAGGAAGTTCTTCGGGGAACTGTTCTATAAACTGGTGGAGCTGCTGGGCCGGCCTTTCCGCGGCAAGGAATTCGATTTTTCACAAAAGGAATACTTTGAAACACTGTATGGCTTTGGCGAGGAACTGACGAACATGAAAGAGCTTCGACAGTCGAAGAAGGCAAGAGGAGTGAGGGACGCGATTTATTTGAACAGGACGTATTTCGGGTTGTATAATATCTTACATGATCTGAAGGCAAAGATTAAAATAGGGGAATGGCATTAGGAGGGCTATCCATTTGAACATCCAATAACAATACCAATATCCAATTACCAATGGGATTAGAGAAAAAGACAGCACTCGTTACAGGCGGAACAAAAGGTATCGGCTACGGCATTGCGGAAGCGTTGTTGAAAGAAGGCGTTAACGTCGCCATTACCGGCCGGGACGAAGCATCCGGTAAAACAGCCGTTGCCGGACTTGCGAAGCCTGGAAGCGCAAGAGCGCTGTTTATAAAAGCGGACGTTCGTGATCTTAAGTCACAACAGGATGCAGTCAGCAAAGTCATAGCGGAGTTTGGAGGCCTCGACGTTCTCGTGGCCAACGCGGGTGTGGGACATTTCGCGCCGATCGAAGACCTGACAGTAGAAAAATGGAAAGAGACGATCGATACGAATCTTACCGGTGTGTTCTATAGCATCAAGTCTTCTCTCGATGCTTTGAAGAAATCCAAAGGTTACATTATCACCATCTCCAGCCTGGCAGGAACGAATTTCTTCGCCGGCGCCGGCGCTTACAACGCCAGCAAGTTCGGGCTTACCGGCTTCACACAGGCCGTCATGCTAGACCTTCGCAAAGATGGTATCAAGGTGACCACGATCATGCCGGGCTCCGTGGCCACCGAGTTCAACAATCACGACCCCGGACCGGAAGACGCCTGGAAGATCCAGATCGAAGACCTCGGACAGATGGTCGTCGACCTTTTGAAGATGCATCCCAGAACATTGCCCAGCAAGATCGAGGTGCGTCCAAGCATTCCGAAGTAGGCTCTCTCCGACTTTGATCGGGGATATTTGTTTCGTATTTGTCAATAATTTACCTTAAGGCTGCGATAAGCGCCCGTTATGGAGAAGGAGCAGGTCAACCGGAATATTTTTTCCGTTGCAATTAAGTCGATACGTTTTGCCTGGGAGACCAACAAGCAGGTCTTCGCAACGCTCATTGTGTTGAATATCTTCCTGGGATCGATCGTCTATCTCCAGTTTACAAGTTTCTCCGCCATCGTCGACGAGATCATACTCATCAAGCAGGGACAGAGCACGTTCGCCCGCCTGGTGCCGCATGCGGCGCTTCTTGCATTGTCGTTCCTGATACCCACTGTTGCTCAGAACATTGTATCGTATTACCGTTCCAAGTTTCGTCTTGACCTCGATCTCAGGCTGGACCTGTATAAGATCGACAAGCAGGGGGATCTCGACATCGGTACGATCGAAAGCAACTCTTATCAGACATTGCTTAGGAGCGCACAGGAATGGGGTTCGGGAAGCATGTTGAACCTCCAGGACTTTATCCTCACCTCTGCAACGAGCTTCTCGGGTATCATTACTTCGATGATCATACTTTGGTCGCTGAGCGGCTGGCTGGTGCTGTTTGCCGTTCTAGCAGCCGCGCCGGTGTATTTCTTTTACAAGAAGTACAGCATGGAGGTGTACCGGATCCGGTATTTCTCGATCGACGATCACCGCATCATCAGCAACCGGATATCGCATTTCGAACAACTGCAAAAGGCAGTCGATGTGATCCTTCTGAAATTAAAAGGATGGCTCAAAGGGCAGGTCGGCGACAGGATGACGGCATACAACAAAAAAATATCCGGGGCGGAGAGGAGGAAGGCGATCTCGTACAGCTTCCTGAGTCTTTGGTACCTGCTGTTCCTTTTTGCCGCTATTGCGCTGATGACTTACTACACGCTCGAAGGCGTTATGGCTGTCGGGGCATTGCTCCTGGCATTCAATACCTACACACGTTTTTACCAGACGGTAAACGGCTACGTGGAATCAATTTCGTGGACGGAGGAAGCATCTCGTTACGCGGCCCGCTGGTTTGAGCTTTTCGATGTGCAACCGAAGATTACATCCCGCACGGATGCCATCCCGTTCGATTATGCGAAGCCCCCGCTGGTCGAGTTCAGGAATGTGTCGTTCCGGTATCCGAAAGAGGAATCGGAGAACCCGTTCGTTCTTCAGGACCTGAGCTTCACGTTTAGTCCCGGCGAGAAGATCGCGATCGTAGGAGTGAACGGCGCCGGCAAGACGACGCTCATCAAGCTGCTGTGCCGGATCTATGATCCTACCGAAGGCAGCATCCTGGTGAATGGTACTGATCTTCGTGACCTTAAGCTCGACGACTGGCAGAGTGCGATCGGCATTCTGTTCCAGGACTTCCCTATCTACAACCTAACCATCCGCGAATCGATCGGGGTCGGCAGGATATCGGAAACACCACAGAAGGAACAGCTCGAACGGGCTGCGAAATATTCGGGCGCCGACGAATTTATCGGTGATAACTATGAGCAGCTGATCTGGAAGGAATTCAGAGATGGCATCGACCTTTCAAAAGGACAACACCAGCGGTTGGCCGTAGCGCGTATGTTCTATCGAAATGCAGCCATTACCATTCTCGATGAGCCCACCGCTTCTATCGATGCGGTCACCGAGGAGAAGATCTTCCGGGCCCTGGAAAAACACATGGAGGGAAAGTCGGTTATTCTCATCACACACCGTTTCAGTACGGTAAAGAATGCCGACAAGATCCTGATGATGGAGCACGGCAGGATCATCGAGAAGGGAAGCCACCGGGAACTGATGGCGATCAACGGCAAATATGCCGACCTGTTTACCATGCAGGCCAAACGGTACCTGGAAGAGACTGAAAAGACGGAAAAGTCCGAAGCTTAAAAAAGTATTTCCCGAACTGTCACCTTTTGACAAATAGCAGGTAACAAAAAAAACCTGCGCCTTATGTTGTCAAACTACCTTCGCATCGCCCTCCGTACCCTGGGCAAAAACAAAGTCTACTCTTTAATCAACATTTCCGGTTTTGCGATCGGCATCACGTGCAGCCTCCTGATCCTTCTTTGGGTTAAAGATGAGCTGACTTTCGACGCTTATCTGCCAAAATACGACCGGATCTTCAGGCTGATGGTACGGGCCGAGTATGACGGCAGTGTGAATGTGTGGAACGCAAATCCGGCGCCGTCGGCCTTAGCCGTGAAAGAAGATCACTCGAATGTCTTGAACACTGTGATCACCGACTGGGGCAGCGCCCACTTGCTGGCGGATGCTTCGAAGACCGACCGGGCCGGCATCAGTAAGAAAGGTTATTACGCGGGCGAAGCGTTTCTCGAGGTCTTCGGGCATTCCATGATACACGGCGATCGTGCGACGGCGCTGAACGACATGACCTCCATTGTACTCACAAAGTCGCTGGCACGACTGCTGTTCGGAGATGCGAACCCGATCGATAAAACAGTTCGCATGGACGATCGTCATGAATTGAAAGTTACCGGTGTGATCGCCGACGTGCCCGACAACAGCAACATGAAATTCGATTTCCTGGTGGCCTGGAAGCTCTATGAGCAGGTGCCCTGGGTGCGGGAAATGACCGAGAGTTGGTCGCACTATTCTTTTCCCGTGTACGTGGAGCTGAAGGACAAAGTAGATGCGTCGTCGGTTGAAGCTAAAATAAGTGACCTGCTGGCAAGGCACGGCGAGACGGACTTTAAGAAAGAGTTCTTCCTTCATCCGATTTCACGGTGGAGACTGCATTCGGATTTTCAGAACGGCGTGGAGTCGGGTGGTATGATCACTTACGTCCGGCTTTTCTCCATCATCGGGGGACTCATACTCTTTATCGCATGTGTGAACTTCATGAACCTTGCGACGGCGAGATCTGAAAAACGGGCTGTAGAAGTCGGGGTACGTAAGAGCATCGGTTCGGGAAGATTCGAGCTCATCAGTCAGTTCATGAGCGAGTCTATCATAACAACGGCAATCGCTTTCGTTGTCGGGTTGGTGCTCGCGCAGCTGGCTCTGCCATTCTACAATCAGCTCGTTTCGAAACAGCTGTCGATACCGTACGATTCCTGGCAGGTCGTGGCCGCTTCTGTGGCAATGATACTTTTCACGGGAGCGATCGCAGGCAGTTATCCTGCGTTTTATCTGTCGGCGTTCAAGCCGGTAAAAGTGCTGAAGGGCGCCAGGATCGCGGGAAGTGGAGTGATGCCGAGAAAGGTACTGGTGACGATACAATTCGGCTTCTCGATGTTGTTGATGATCGGCACGATTGTCATTTACCAGCAGATACAGCATGTACGGGACCGGGACATGGGCTTTACGGCGGCTAATCTCCTGTCGGTATCGTTTACCGACGATATCCGTAAGAATTACGCAGCCATTAAAGCAGAGCTGATAGCGACCGGCACTGTAGAAGCCGTAACGAAATCGAACTCGTCCATCAGCCAGATCAGCTCCTGGAGCGGTGTCGACTGGCCCGGGAACACCTCAGGTAAAAAACACTTTTTCTCGATGATGGCCACCGAGTATGACTTTGTGAAGACGATTGGTGTAAAATTGCTCGACGGGCGCGATTTCTCCGAGGAGTTTAGGAGCGACACCGCAGCAGTTATTGTTAACCGCGCCGCCGTTGAGCTGATGGGCTTAAAAGAACCCATCGGAACCAGGGTGACCGGGAATGGCAGTCAGCTCGAGATTGTCGGCGTTGTAGAGAACACGTTGAGCGACTCACCATACGAACCTGTCGGCCCGATGATCATTTTGTTTCAGCCGTATTGGGTGGGAACAATGATGGTCCGCCTATCGCCCGGCGTTTCCCTTCCGGAGTCTTTGAAAAAAATCGAATCTGTCTTCAGAAAATTCAGTCCGGCCTACCCGTTCGAGTACACCTTTGTCGACGACGCGTTCCAGGCTAAATTCACCAACATCAACCTCACCAGCAGGCTGGCTTCGATATTCGCCGTACTCACCCTGGTCATCACCGGCCTGGGCTTGTTTGGACTTGCCGCATTTATGGCAGAGCAACGGACAAAGGAAATGGGGATACGGAAAGTGATGGGCGCTTCCGTTCAACAGCTAGTGAGACTGGTGACGACGGACTTCACAATACTGGTTGTTGTCGCATTCGTCCTGTCGTCACCGCTGGCCTGGTGGCTAATGAATCAATATTTGCAGCAATACAATTACCGGGTAGCTGTTCAGTGGTGGATCTTTCCGCTGACGGCCGTAGTGGCGTTGACGTTTACTGTTTTAATCGTGAGCACACAGGCGTTGAGGGCGGCGAGCAGGAACCCGGCGAGGTCGTTGCGGTCTGAATAATTTCGTTGGGTCATTATTCGTTGTTCGTTGTTCGCGGCAGAGCTGAATTTCTTTCAGAGTCGCGATGTGGAATATCAGGTAGCGAGATGCTCCTCATGGCTTCACAACAAGATATCGAAACCGCGAACAACGAATAACGAATAACGAATAATGACCTTCACGCGAGACCACCACTTCAAAACTATCCGAGTGGAACTCCGTAACCCGGCTTTCGCTTCTTCCTCAAGTGATAAGTGAGCGCCAACCAGATTGTCACGAAATGGAGGTCGTTTCATGAATTCAAAGCTACAACTCCCGGTGACAAGGGTGTGTCAGCAGGAGTTGCGAAGCTTATTGGGCGGATGTCAATGCTCTTTTGATCTCGACTACGGTCTGCAGGTCCCGGAGCTCTTTTCTGATGCCGGTCCGGATAAGTAAGGCCATGACGATTGCGCCAACCAGGAAGCCCACGTCCATTACAATCATACCGGTGGTCGATATGTACCGGCTGAATTCTGGCGACAGCATGTAAAAGCCCGCTATGTAGGTCATAACGATCGAGAGTGTGACGGGGCCATGTATCTTTTTACGGAACTCATAGAAGGCCAGGATATCTTCTGTTGCCTGAGAGGTGGTATCCGATACCTTCACTTTATTGGATTTGCTGATGCTGAAGATCTCGATTGCGATCCTGACGAGTAGTCCGCCGATCATAAAGCCGATCCCTGTTCTTGACAGTGTGTCGCGAAAAGGAAAGAAGAAGTAGAACGTCAGGGCCAGCATGATTGCCAGGGCCAGCAATATCCCGATGTTCCAAAAGTGTGTTACCACCGCGTTCTTCTTTTTCGTTTCAGCCTGGCTGATGAGCGCAGCGGCAGTAACCGCTGACTTCTCCGTATTTCCTTTAGCCGATTTCCAGATCGACTTCAGGTCATCCATTTCATTCTCCATATTTCATTAGTGTTTTAAGCCTGAGCTTTATTCTGTGGATCTTAACCCGCAGATTGTTTTCACTGATGCCCATGACGCGGGCGATCTCTTCGTATTCCAGTTCGTCGAGCACCATCATGATGATGAGCCGGTCGATATTTTCAAGTTGCCCGATGGCCTTCATCAGGTTGGTTGCGCGGTCTTCGTTAGCGTTAGCCGTTTCGGTGACGCCGCCTGCATGTTCGAGCGACAGCCGGTTTTTGTCATTCGATTTTCTGAGGTGCTGCAGGCAGGTGTTTACCGTTATCCGGTAGATCCACGTTTTGTGCGACGACTCGCTCCTGAAACCGGGCAATGCATTCCATACGTTGATGAACACATCTTGCGAGAGGTCGGCGGCCAGATCGCGATCGCCTTTCATGAAGCCCGTGCACATCTGCAACACCATTGGGTGATACGAGACGTGCAGGGATTCAAAGACAGATCGCGAATCGTTCATTCGGCCAGGAAGTTGTTCACCTTGCTGTAAAACCAGTCAGGCTGGTCGAACATAATAAAGTGCCGGCTGTTCTCCGCCACTACGATGGTTTTAGTTTTCAGATTGGCATACTGCTTCTCGAAAGTGGCGGTAACGACCGTCGCGTCGGGGAACGGGGCTCCAAGTACCAATGTCTTCGCCTTTACCTTTGTCAACGCGTCACGAAGGTCGATCTTCAACAGATCGGTGTAGCCATACACGTAAGTCTCGCGATCGGCATTCAACATCCATTTCACAACAGAGTCGGCTTTCTGCTTGTTCAACGTCATTCCGGACGCCATCATCGTGGCAGTCTGTTTCATTGCTTCAGGGGTTGCCGCAAGCTGTTGCTTGTTGTAGGGGCTTTCATACTTCAGTGAGCTGGCAGGTACACCCGGCATCCAAAGCTCACGTAAGCACGGAAGCGCATCGACGGCCACCACACTTCGAATATTGTCGGGCAGCTCGGACGCAAGATCGAGAGCGAGCATGCCGCCCATGCTATGCCCGACGATACGCACATTCGACAGCTTTTGTGACTTGATGTAGTCGATCATTTCTTTTTTGATCGTCTCGTACCAGGGCATTTTGATGGGAGTGAGGCCGTTGAAGCCCGCGTAAGAGATCACGTGACACTCGTATTGTTTATTGAGATGGGCGATGGTTTCATCCCAGACGGCACCGGGGCACGTGAATCCCGGAAGGAAGATGACAGGATCGCCTTTACCGGATTTTTTTATCTGAAACGATGGCTGCGCATAGGCCGCCGCTATTGCTACAATTATACCGAGAACCAGGAGACAAAACTTTTTCATAATCTTTTTTTGCCCCTTTGATGTAGGAAGCGGACGATTATTACACCCCTTTCGAAAAAAATCGAACTTCTTTTAGCATACATGGGAAACGGCCTATTTTTGAAGCATGAGGGCTCTTGTCATCCTGTTGCTGATCGTCACTGCCTGCAGGCCTTCGTTAAAGTATCATTTCAACTCAGTCGAAGAGATCAATCAAACTACGTTTCACCCGGGTGATTCCGTTTTTCTTTCCGGTTTGTACAAAGGCGAGATCCGTCTCGATGGCGCCGATAGTGGCACAAAAGAAAATCCGGTGGTAATAAGAGGTACCGCACTGATAGACGCTGGTAATGGAACCGGCCTGTCGATCACCAATGCCCGGCACATACACGTCATTAACCTTCGTATTAAAGGAAGCGGCAGGAAAGACGGCAACACGTCGAGTGGGGTGGTCTCGCTCAATTCATCCGACCTGCTGTTCGATAGCCTGTCGGTGGAAGGGTTTCAGAAATCGGGACTGTTGATCGAGAAGTCGAAAAGAATTGAGGTCACTCGCGTGCGGGCATTGAACAACGGTTTTGCCGGAATATCCGCACAAGGAGAGAACATATCGATCACGGCCTGTCTGGCGGAGAACAATCCCGGTGACCCGACCAACTTCACCAATCACAGTGGTAACGGCATCATCGTCGGTTATTCGAAGAACGTCCTGATCGATGATTGCACGGCTACAAATAACGGCTGGGATATGCCCCGGATCGGCAACGGACCGGTCGGCATCTGGGCTTACGAAAGCGACAGTGTGACGATCCAACGCTGTGTATCGTATCGCAATCATACTTCGAAGGGTGGGGAAGATGGCGGCGGGTTCGACCTCGACGGCGGTGTGACGAATTCGGTGATCCAGTACTGCATTTCTTACGAGAACGATGGGAGTGGGATCGGACTTTTTCAGTACGATGGCGCAAGTCCCTGGAAGAATAATATTATACGATACAATGTGAGCCTGAACGACGGACTTGTATCGACAGCTCATGCGGGGATTTATATATGGAATTCATCCGGCGATTCCAGCCAGTTGTCGGAAGCTTATCTATTCGGAAATATGATCTATAACAAGAACGGCGGCATTGTACGGTTTGCGACAGACAGCGAGCACACTAAATTTTATTACTTGAACAATTTTTTTTCCTCTGGTGTTACGTTCAAAGCCCCTGTTCCCGGTGACGACGTCTTTCAATTAAACTTCTGGTGGCGTTTATGAGGGCCTAAAAAGCCTTACATTTGCCCGAAATATAAGGGGCAATTAATGATCAACGAGACAGAGGCAGACGAACGGGAATACCTGGAGGAGATCAAAGAAAAACTCGACTTGAATCTCAAGCGGGTCGACGAAAGGGTAAAACAAGTCTCAACCGAGCTTAGGCAGAACAAGGAATACATCCACGAGCACCAGTCGGGCATGGACGAAGCCGACATGGTTGCTGCCGAGCAATCCATAAACCGTATAGCATCCACTGGCGAGAACGCGGTCGAAACGAGAACGAAGATCTATAAGCTTCTGTCTTCGCCATACTTCGGCCGCATCGACTTCACTTCCGGTCGTGTCGATCCGATGCCGCTCTACATCGGCATCCGTTCGTTTTCAGATGACGTCACCCGTAAGGGCGTGATCTTCGATTGGCGCGCGCCGGTGTCATCGATGTTTTACGATTACGAGCTCGGGCCTGCCGAATACAAGACCCCATCGGGAGTAGTGAAAGGACAGATCACGCTGAAGAGACAATACAAGATCCGGGATGGAAGAATGGAGTTCATGATCGAGAACTCACTCAACATCCACGATGAAGTTCTTCAAAAAGAGCTCAGCAAGTCGTCCGACGACCGGATGAAGAACATTGTGGCAACGATCCAGCGCGACCAGAATGCCGTGATCCGCAACGAGACTGCAACGGTGATGATCATCCAGGGCGTGGCGGGATCGGGAAAGACCTCGATAGCGCTTCACCGCGTGGCGTTCCTGCTATATCGTTTCAGGGATACGATCCGCTCGAAAGACATACTGATCATTTCTCCGAACAAGGTCTTTGCGGATTACATCTCGAACGTGTTGCCCGAGTTGGGTGAAGAGCACATTCCCGAAGTGGGTATGGACGAGCTTGCGGCCGAGCTCCTGGAAAACAAATACAGGTTTCAGACTTTCTTCCAGCAGGTCTATACATTGCTCGAGAAACCCGACGACCGTTTCGTGGAACGCATCCGCTTCAAGTCATCGTTCGAATTTTTGGCGAAGCTGAACCAGTATCTCATTCATGTCGAGAACAATTACTTCCAGGCCGAAGAGATCCGCGTAGCCGGAACTGTGATCCCGTACCCGTTCATCATGGAGCGTTTCAAAGCTTACCACCGGATGCCGATGCTGAAGCGGTTCCCGGAAATGAGCCAGGATCTCCTTCAGCACCTGCGGGGACTGGTGAACAGAAAACTTACAGGCCGGGAGAAGACGAAAGTGTGGGAAGCTGTACCTCGCATGTTCCGCATCGGAAACGTGTCAGAGCTGTACCGTGACTTTTATAACTGGCTCGGTAGAAAAGACCTCCTGGTTTCGTACAATGAAGATGGCCTGGAGTACGCCGACGTGTTCCCGCTGATCTATTGCAAGATCCGCCTGGAAGGCACCGGTTCATACGACAAGGTGAAGCATTTGCTGGTTGACGAAATGCAGGACTACACTCCGATCCACTACGCGGTATTGTCGCGGGTGTTCCAGTGCAGGAAGACCATTCTCGGCGACATAAGTCAAACGGTAAATCCTTACAGCGCGTCATCGGCCGCAACGATTGAAGAAGTATTTCCGCAAGGGGAGATGGTGAAGCTCCTGAGAAGCTACCGTTCCACGTGGGAGATCGCGCAGTTCTCGTTGAGCATTAAGCCCAACCCCGATATGATCCCCATGGAAAGACATGGCGAGGAACCGCTTGTGAAGGGCTTCGAAAAATCCGAAGATGAAGTAGAGGAGATCAGGCGCATGGTCTCGCAATTCCTGGCTTCGGGCAACCAGTCGATGGGCATCATCTGCAAGACGCAACGTCAGGCATCGATGCTTGACGACGAGCTTCGGTCGGCAGATGTGCATCTGCTTACGTCCGACAGTACGGCGTTCGCGCAAGGAGTTGCGATCACGACGGTTCATATGGCGAAGGGTCTGGAATTCGACGAGGTGATCATTCCGATGGTGTCGGATAAGAATTACAACACGGAGGTGGACAGGAGTCTTTTATATATCGCCTGCACGAGGGCGATGCATCGGCTGACTTTGACTCACACCTCGGAACAAAGTCCGTTCATTGTCAGGAAAACCTGACATCGCGATCATTCTCCATTCTGATTATTCCTCTTAAACAAGTGTCTTTGCCATGTTGATTTACAACATCAGCCTGGCAGAGAGTGGGTGTAAGTCCCATGCACTTGAGCCCTTGGTGCCAAACGCACTGTCAGGCATTTTTTTACGTTAAAAACTACATAGGAAGAGTTAAAAACTAAAAGTTAAAAGTTTTTGAACCCGGTGACTTTCAACTTTTAGTTTTTAACTATTAACTTATTAACTAATATTTGTTTTTCTTCCTGTAATTCTTCGCTTCCTTCGTCATCTTTCCAAACTGCTTATTCAGCCTCTTCTTATCCTCGGCCCGCACGCTGAACCTTTTCTGTTCCCGTACCAGCTTCGTGTAGCTTTCGTAGATCATCACGTCCAGCTCACCGGTGGTCAGCGCCGAGAGCACCATGCAGCCTTCTTCCACCATATGCGTGCAGTCGGCATACCGGCAGCCCTTCGCCAGCTCCTCGATGACGGGGAACAACGCGTCTTCCTCTGCACCATCCTCGCTCGTCATACCGAACTCGCGCATACCGGGCGTATCCATCAGCAGGCTTCCGTTCGGCAGCATGAACAGCTCGCGCGCTGTGGTCGTGTGACGGCCACGGTTGTTAAAGTCACTGATCGCCTTCGTCGCCTGGAGCTCTGAAGCCATCAGCACGTTGAGCAGTGAGCTCTTACCCACACCCGATGAACCTATCATGACGTATGTCTTTCCTGGCAAAAGAGCGTTCTTCAGTTCATCCAAACCAATGCCCGTCACCGTGCTGCATGTGAATACCTCGCAGTTTCTGTTTAGCTCATAAACCTTTTGAATATATGAAACCGCTTCATCCACAAGGTCGCACTTGTTCAGTATCACAATCGGTGTAATGCTACATGCTGCAATCTGCGTAACGTAGCGTTCGAGTCGCATCAGGTTAAAATCGCGATCCAGACCCTGAACCACGCAGGCGTAATCGATGTTTGTGCCGATCACCTGGCGGTCTGTCGTCTTTCCCGCTTTCTTCCTCGATAGCACATTCTGGCGCGGCAAACGTTCGATGATGTAACCCGATTCTCCATAGCCCAGGAAGCAGACCCAGTCGCCCACTTTAGGCAGGTCTTCCGATTCCACTCCGTACAACATCCGGCCGGCAAGCTCTGCTTCCACTTCGCCCGCTTCGGTGGCCAGATGATATTTGAATCCTTGTACTGACACAACGCGTCCCACGAGCTCTTTATAGTTACCCGATTCGCTATACTTCTGTTGATGGAAATCATTCCATCCATAGTCTTTTAATTCGACCATTTGATATAAGTTTTGATCGCATGCGAATGGCATAAAAGCCAATACGACGCTGATCTTGTTAGTAAGAAATTTTAAGAGATTGAACTGTTTCCGCAGACATGCGAAAAGAAGCGGCTATAACTATTGTAAAAAAACAGTCGGCCGCTTAAGCAGCAATTCTAAAACAATATGTGTTAACTGTTGTGTTCATAGCGATGCAAATGTATAAAAACTGTCCCCGGATTTGCAAGTCAGTGTGCTTATCAGCGTGATCTGTGTGATCCGTGAGAGGTTGCATTTAATGTTCATTTTGCTGAAATTCACGTTATTAATTGATCCTTCATCATGAAAAATATTTCTGAAAGCGCGCCCCTGAAGAACCTCGAAGTGTGGGAAGAAGACCTGCTGTTGCGCTATCCCGATCCCGATAACATCGCCCAGGACAAATCGAAAGAGGACTATCGCAACTACGATAGCCCCGAACGCGACACCGTTCGCGAATTCTATCGCCTCAACCATAAATACCAGACTTACGACTTCGTTCTGGACAAGGAAAAGGAGTTCCTCAAGTTCGACAAGAAGGAAATGCCGGTTTGGGACGCCTTCCAGTTCCTTAACCAGTTGGTCGACGATTCGGACCCCGATACCGACCTGGACCAGTTCCAGCACCTGCTCCAGACCTCCGAAGCAATCCGCCGAGACGGCCACCCGGACTGGTTTGTGGCAGTCGGACTGCTCCACGACATGGGTAAGGTCCTTTGCCTGTTCGGCGAGCCCCAGTGGGCTGTGGTAGGAGATACCTTTCCCGTAGGCTGTGGCTATTCGGATAAGGTCGTCTACTCGGAGTATTTCAAGGCCAATCCCGATTTCACAAACGAAAAGTATAACACCAAATACGGAGTGTACGCTCCGAACTGCGGACTTCGCAACGTCCATATGTCATGGGGACACGACGAATATGTATACCAGATGGTGAAGAACCACCTGCCCGAATCGGGCTTATACATGCTGCGTTATCACTCATTCTACTCACAACATCGTGAGAATGCTTACGATCACCTGATGGATGATCACGACCGTGAGATGTTCAAGTGGGTGAAGCTGTTCAATCCTTACGATCTGTATTCCAAGAATCCCAATCCTCCCGATTGGAAAGAGTTGAAGCCTTACTATGAAGACCTTGTGGCCAAGTATCTTCCGGCCACTTTGAAATTCTGATCGTAGGTGCCGGGGCTCGTCGCGAAAGATTACGCGGTCTTCCTTCTATACTTCCTGGTAGTAGGCTCTTATGGCATTTACATTTATTTCAGAAAGAAAAAAGCTACAACCGATTCGAAAGATTTCTTTCTAGCGGAGGGATCATTGACATGGTGGGCGATCGGGGCTTCACTGATCGCTTCGAACATTTCCGCTGAACACTTTATCGGCATGTCGGGCTCGGGCTTCGCTCTTGGCCTGGCGATATCGACCTACGAATGGATGGCTGCTGCGACGCTGATCATTGTCGCCGTTGTTTTCATACCATACTACCTCAAGAATAAGATCTACACCATGCCGCAGTTCCTCGCCATCCGGTACAACGATGGTGTGGCGACTACGATGGCCGTATTCTGGCTGTTCGTATATGTGCTGGTCAATCTTACGTCGATACTCTACCTGGGTGCATTGGCAATCAGTGCGATCTCGGGCTTTCCGTTCGTTTACTGTATCCGGGGTCTTGTCCTGTTTGCGATCATACTGACGATCGGAGGCATGAAGGTCATAGGGTACACCGACGTGATCCAGGTGGCAGTGCTGATCTTCGGCGGGCTGGTTACAACATGGCTGGCGCTCAACTTGCTGTCGGACAGGATGGGCACCGGCGAAGGTATATTCGAGGGACTGTCGCTGCTTAAGACGAAAGCCGACTCGCACTTTCACATGATATTCGACAAAGGTCATCCGTACTATATGGATCTGCCGGGACTTTCGGTGCTCGTAGGAGGGATGTGGATCAACAACCTGAACTACTGGGGATGTAATCAATACATCATTCAAAGGGCTCTTGGAGCAGACCTTAAGACTGCGCGTAACGGGATACTTTTCGCGGCTTTTTTGAAACTGTTGATCCCTGTGATAGCAGTGTTGCCGGGCATCGCAATGTTTGTAATGTACCAGGAGGGAATGTTCAGCTCGGAGATGGCTGACTCGATGGGCAACGTGAGACCCGATCATGCATACCCTACGTTGATGAACCTGCTTGCACCGGGTCTGAAGGGACTGGCGTTTGCAGCGTTGACGGCGGCGATCGTGGCATCGCTTGCAGGGAAGGCAAATAGCATCGCGACCATATTCTCTCTTGATATCTATAAGAAGTTCATCGACAAAAAGGCCAGTGAACGAAAACAGGTTATCGCGGGGAGGATCGTGATCATTGTGACATTGGTTTTTGCCGGAAGGCTTGCGCCGAAGCTTGCCGCGCTTGACCAGGCATACCAGTTCATTCAGGAATATGTCGGTTTTATTTCACCGGGTGTTCTTGCGATATTCCTCATGGGATTTTTCTGGAAGAGAACGACTTCAATGGCGGCCCTTGCAGGAACATTGTTGACGATACCCGTTTCTGCGATATTAAAATTCCTTCCCGCATGGACCGATGGGGCCTTTCCAGACTATCCATTCCTGGACCGGATGACGATCACGTTTCTGTTCATCATCGTGGTGATGGTGATCATAAGCCTGATGAAGCCGGCTACCAACGAGCCGTCTAAGCTGTTCCCCCTGGATCGAAGCATGCTGAGCGTGTCGCCGGCATTTAAGGTCGGGTCGGTGGTGATCGTTGTGATATTGATCGTGTTGTATGCTGTGTTCTGGTAGCAGTCATCGCGTAGCAGTCGCCGTAAGGAGCAGTCCAATCATCACTTTCATAGAAAGTGGCTCATTTTTCAGCTAAAATTATTAGTAATTACATACTAAATAATTTAGCTTTAATGTTACCTTTGATCTCAATAAAAGGTGGCATTGTTAACTGCTAAGTCACATATTATCAATGAATTACAAGCGAATATTTTACGCCTGCAGGGCTTTCGCTCTGTTAATAGCCCGACGCTGGATATTGGCTTAGGACCTATCAAGGAGGCTTTCCCAAATGCCTCATTTCCTCTTGGATGTGTTCATGAATTCCTCTCGGCTCAGGCCGAAGACGGCGCCGCTACGGATGGTTTCATCGCTGCACTGGTCAACGCGCTTGGCAACGGCGGTCCGGTGCTTTGGATCAGTCAGGCACGGAAGATCTTCCCACCGGCGCTGAAGAGCTTCGGCATCGAGCCCGATCGTTTCATCTTCGTCGATCTGCAAAAGGAAAAGGATGTTATCTGGGCGATGGATGAGGCGCTGAAATGTGCAGCGCTCACGGCGGTTGTGGGGGAGGTGAAAGACATCAGCTTCACGGCTTCGCGACGGCTTCAACTGGCAGTGGAGCAAAGCCATGTGACCGGCTTTATCATCCGGAACAACAAAAGTAAGCCGGGTACCACAGCGTGCGTATCGCGATGGAAGATCACTTCGCTGCCCAGTGAATCATTCGATGATCTTCCCGGCATCGGGTTTCCGAAATGGAGGGTGGAGTTGATGAGGGTGAGGAATGGAAGGCCCGGGGTGTGGAATGTTTATTTGAAAGAGAATGCTTTTCAATTTCTCACGGAAAACACGGAAAACACGGAAGGTAGAGGACAAAAGGAATACACGGAAAGGGTATATAAAGTCGGATGATGTGGATAAGCGCTTTGTGTCGATATGGTTCCGGCATCTTGCAACGGATTGGTTCTCTCTCCGGGAACCCGGGCTGAAAAAGATCCCCTTTGTTCTTCGGGCTCCTTCACATGGAAGGATGATCATCACTGCTGCGAATGCAGTTGCTGAAGCGAGGGGCATCTCCGTTGGAATGGCTGTGGCGGACGCAAGGGCATTGGTTCCTGAGATCGAGGTAAGAGATGATAAACAGGATCTGACCGGTAAGCTGCTTCGACGCCTGGCCGAGTGGTGTATCCGGTTTACGCCGGTTGTCGCTATAGATCTGCCCGACGGGCTCTTGCTCGATGTTACCGGATGTTCCCACCTGTGGGGTGGCGATGAAATTTATCTTACGGATATCATTAAAAAACTGAAGGCACGCGGCTACGATGTACGTGCGGCTATTGCCGATACTGCCGGGCTTGCATGGGGAGTGGCGCGTTACAGCGAAGGCCCTTTTGTCATTACACGCAATAATCATTTCGAAGCGTTGATGGCATTGCCTCCGGAAGGGTTGCGTTTGGAGATGGAAACCACGGAGCGCTTACATAAGCTCGGACTTCATAAGGCATCGCAGTTCATACGGATGCCGCGAACGGCATTGAGAAAGCGTTTCGGTCCCCATATACTTTTACAGATAGATAAAGCGGTAGGGCAGGAGATCGAACCCATCGAGCCGGTAATGCCGGTGGAGCCGTACCAGGAGCGGTTGCCTTGCATGGAGCCGATCGTTACGGCGACGGGTATCGGGATAGCGCTGAAAGAACTGTTGAATGTCTTATGTCTTCGCCTGCAGCAGGAACAGAAAGGACTTCGCCAGGCAGTGTTCAAGGGCTATCGAATGGATGGAAAAACGGAGCAGATATCCATCGGCACGAATCGTCCATCACATCATGTGGAGCATCTCTTCAAATTATTCGAGCTCAAGATTTCTACGATAGAGCCTGATCTGGGTATCGAGCTGTTCGTGCTCGAGGCTCCTAAGGTTGACGACCATTTTTCGAAGCAGGAAAAGATGTGGGAGGGAGCGGGTGGACTGGAAGACGAAAGATTATCGGAGCTGATAGACCGGTTGGCGAGTAAGGTTGGCATGGATTCTATTCACCGGTATCTGCCGGATGAACATTACTGGCCGGAGCGATCTATCACCATGACTTCGTCGCTCGTGGAAAAACCGGCTACGGGATGGAGATCCGATAAGCTGAGGCCTGTACACATGTTGATGAAGCCGGAGCCGATCGATGTCACGGCCCCGATACCGGATTATCCGCCGATGTTGTTCAGGCATAAGGGCCAATTGCACCAGGTGATAAAGGCGGATGGACCTGAAAGGATCGAGCAGGAGTGGTGGCTGCAGCAGGGTCAGCATAGGGATTATTATAGGGTTGAAGATGAGAATGGGAGTAGGTATTGGTTGTTCAGGTTGGGACATTATCATGATGAGACGTATCAGTGGTTTTTGCATGGGTATTTCGCATAGGTCTCACACGGATCACACGGAATGAATTATACAGAACTTCAAGTGCGAGTGTTCGGTGGTACCGGCGTTCTACGAAGCTGTCATTCCCCGGTTTAACCGGGGAATCCCGTGAAAGTTCACTGGCACGTTGCTTTCTCGGGATTCCCCGGCCAAGCCGGGGAATGACAGCTTCGTAGCACGGTGCATCATGTGGGAAAGTGTGCAATTGAATTGCGTCAAACTGCAGTCGAACTAAGAATCAATGTTATTATGAGCTATACAGAACTTCAGGTCACGAGCAATTTCACCTTTCTTCGGGGGGCATCGCATCCACAGGAGCTGGTTAACCAGGCTCATGAATACGGATATAGCAAGATTGCTATCACGGACAGGAATACGTTTGCCGGTATTGTTCGGGCGCATGTTGCTGCGAAGAGTAATGGCATGAAGATCATTCCTGCGTGCCGGTTGGATCTGCTCGATGGACCAAGCCTGCTGGCGTTGCCAACAGATATTCAGGCGTACTCACAGATATCGAACTTACTGACCGTTGGTAATCTCCGGACGGAGAAAGGTAAGTGCGATCTGTACAAAGCAGATTTGTATGATCATGCGAAGGGATCGAAGTTCATTGTGATCCCGCCACCGTCGTTGAACGAGACTTTCGATTTCGACGACTCATTTAAAAAACAGCTGGAAGAATATCGTGATGCTCTTGGAGATCGGTTATACATCGCTGCCTCGCGTTCGTATACAGGTGATGATTCGAAGCAGTTGTATCGAATCGCACAACTGGCTAAAAATTTTGCAGTACCGATGGTGGCTACGAACGATGTACACTACCACAATGCGGAGCGGAGAGAGCTACAGGATATCGTGACGTGTGTTCGTGAGAAGTGTACGATCCACAATGCAGGGTTCCGGCTTCATCCGAATGCCGAAAGATACCTGAAGCCCGTGGATGAAATGCTTCGTTTGTTCCGTCAGTATCCCGATGCGATCAGGCAGACGGAAGTGATCTCCGAAGCATGTACGTTTTCATTGGATCAATTGAAATACAATTACCCGAAAGAGGTCATCATAGAAGGTCAAACGCCAATGGAGACGCTCAAGGATCTTACGTGGAGTGGAGCGACAGAAATTTACAAAGGAAACATTCCCGATAAAGTCAAGGCCAATATCGCCCACGAAATGGGTTTCATCGAAGAAATGAATTATGCCGAATACTTCCTCACGGTTTATGATATTGTTCGTTATGCCCGTAGTCTGAATATTCTTTGCCAGGGTAGGGGATCGGCAGCGAACTCAACAATATGTTATTGTCTCGGCATCACGTCGGTGGATCCTTCGAAGTTCGAATTGTTGTTTGAACGTTTCATTTCTTCGGCGCGCAATGAGCCGCCGGACATCGATGTCGACTTCGAGCACGAACGGCGCGAAGAGGTCATGCAGTACATCTACAATAAATACGGACGCCACCGGGCGGCGGTGGTGGCGACGGTAACGCAGCTTCATCATAAGGGTGCGATCCGTGATGTGGGCAAGGCGATGGGCTTGTCGGTGGATACCATCAACCGTATGTCGGCGCTGATCTGGGATTTTGCCGACGAGGGTTTCGACCGTAAGCGCATCACGGACCAGGGACTAAATCCCGATGATCCCACCATCATGAAAGTATTGAATCTCACGGCACAATACATGGGCTTCCCGCGACAGCTTGGTCAGCATACCGGTGGCTTTGTGATCACGGAGGGCAGGCTTTCGGATCTCTGCCCGATATTGAATGCGAGGATGGAGGACAGGACGAATATTGAATGGAACAAGGATGATATCGATGCGCTAAAGTTCCTTAAGATCGACGTGCTGGCCTTGGGAATGCTGACTTGTATCCGTAAGGCATTCGATATGGCGAAGAAACATTACGGTAAGGACTTCACGCTGGCGAATATACCGCAGGATGATCCGGCGGTGTACGAAATGGTGAGTCATGCCGATACGATCGGTGTATTCCAGATAGAGAGTCGTGCGCAGATGTCGATGCTGCCCAGGCTGAGGCCGAATTGTTTTTATGATCTTGTGATAGAGGTTGCGATCGTACGTCCGGGGCCGATCCAGGGCGACATGGTTCACCCATATTTACGAAGGAGGAATGGTGAAGAACCGGTGGTATATCCTTCGAAGGAGCTGGAGGAAATTCTCGGGCGGACATTGGGTGTGCCGTTGTTTCAGGAGCAGGCGATGAAGATCGCGATAGTAGCAGCGAAGTTTACGCCGGCTGAGGCTGATGAGCTGCGAAGGAGTATGGCTACGTTCAAGGCGGTGGGGAAGATCGCATACTTCGAACAGAAGCTGATCAAGGGAATGACGGACAATGGTTACACGGTGGAGTATGCGAAGCGTGTGTTCCGGCAACTCGAAGGTTTTGGGAGCTATGGTTTTCCGGAGAGTCATGCGGTGAGCTTTGCGTTGCTGGTTTACATCTCGTCGTGGCTGAAATGTTATTACCCGGATGTGTTTGCGTGTGCGTTGTTGAATAGTATGCCGATGGGGTTTTATCAGCCTGCGCAGATAATAATTGATGCGAAGAAACATGGGGTGGAGGTTTTACCGGTTGATGTTAATTATTCGGAGTGGGATAATACGCTGGAAAAATCTCTCACGGAAAGCACGGAAAGGCACGGAAATAAATACGAAGGGTGTGCAGTGCGGCTGGGTTTTAGGCAGGTGAAGGGTTTACGCGAAGAGGAATTGCGCGTAATAACTGAAAGCAGAACGAATGAGTCCCTTTCGGCGTCCTCTATGAATGAGCAAGTCACTGAAAAGTCCCTGTCAACGCCTTCTATGAACGAGCACGTCACTGGAAAGTCCCTGTCAGCGCCTTCTATGAATGAGCACGTCACTGGAAAGTCCCTGTCAACGCCTTCTATGAACGAGGACGTCACTGAAAAGTCCCTGTCAGCGTCCTCTATGAATGAGCACGTCACTGAAAAGTCTCTGTCAGCGCCCTCTATGAGTGAGCACGGCTATGGAAAGTCCCTGTCAGTGCCTTCTGTGAACGAGCACGTCACTGGAAAGTCCCTGTCAACGCCTTCTATGAACGAGCACGTCACTGAAAAGTCCCTGTCAACGCCTTCTATGAACGAGGACGTCACTGGAAAGTCCCTGTCAACGCCTTCTATGAACGAGGACGTCACTGGAAAGTCCCTATCAGCGCCTTCTATGAATGAGCAAGTCACTGAAAAGTCCCTGTCAACGCCTTCTATGAACGAGGACGTCACTGGAAAGTCCCTGTCAGCGCCCTCTATGAGTGAGCACGGCTGTGGAAAGTCCCTGTCATTCCCCGCCATGAGCGGGGAATCCCGAAGTAAAAGGTTCCGCACCCTCGCCCAACTTCGCGACACCGGACTTTCCGAATCAATTTTAGAAAAACTCGCCGATGCCGACGCTTTCCGTTCTCTCGACCACGACAGAAGAGAGGCATTGTGGGAGGTATCGACAAAGGATCACCCGAAGGCATTGTTCAAAGGCGTAAACTTATCGGAGGGTCAGATAGAGCTTCCTAAAATGACATTGTCGGAGCACGTGGTGCAAGACTATGCAACGACGTCGTTATCGCTTAAGGGGCACCCGGTGAGCTTTGTGAGGCAGGAGTTGGATAGGTTTAACGTGCGAACATTGGAAAGTCTGAAAGATTGTAAGGACGGCGATATGGTTCGTGTTGCGGGACTGATACTTGTTCGTCAGCGGCCGGGTACGGCAAGCGGGATATGTTTTATTACGATCGAAGACGAGACGGCGAGTGGTAACCTGGTGGTGTGGCAGAGCTTGTTTGATAAGTACAGGCCGGAGATTATACAATCGAGGTTGTTGATGGTGGAAGGGAAATTACAAATTGAAGGGGAAGTTGTTCACGTGATTGTGCAGAGGTGTTTTAATTTTAATGGGTTGTTGAAAAAACTGACACCGTGGAAGGAGGAGTTGGAGGTGAAGAAGATGAAGGGAGATGAGGTAACGACGCCGTTTTTGAAGGAAGATGTGAAGGGAGAGTGGAATAGTGAGGGAGGGATGCAGAAGAAGGATGGAAGTGAGACGGGGTGGCTGTGGGAGGGGAGGAATTTTAGGTGAGGAAATTCTTAGCTTGATTAACGTCACCCGAATTCTATTCAAAGTTTCATATCATCAAAGGCTTAACCACTCGGCAGCTTTTTACTAAATTGGATCGGAATCTCTCGGTTAAGATGTTTGAACCAAATCCTACATACCAAACTAAATTTTTATCGATCATTTTCAAAAAATTCCCATGCATGGGACAACGGTGGCGTTAGTTTTGTACATATTGAACCAAGCACTATGACAACTCTTGCTAAGATGTATTTAGTAACAACACAACAGCTTGAAGATATTGCGAAACAAGAAACAAATTCAGAGAACCGTCTGACCATTAATTTTGATGCAATGGACTCTTCCTTATCCTACCTTGGTGAATAAACTTTAATGCAACAAATAAATCGCCAGGCCCAAGAACATACGAAGCTCAACTCGATGTTATATAATTTATATTATGTTAAATACCGTGAGGACTTGTGACTCCTTTGATTCCTAAGTTGTTCTTTCCCCCATCCGCCGCGGGCAATTCGATCCTACCCCACCATCCTCCCAGCATATCCCCTATGCAACCCCAAACACGAAAACACCACGCCAACCATCACCAGCACCGACCGCACCCAATTCATCGTACTCCATTCAGACCACGCCTGCCTTACCATTTCCATGTCCATTGAATTTCTACCCATAATAATCGCATTCCTCGGATAGAAATATCCAAACGTCAGCGCATCACCCGCCGCATAGATCAGGAACGCTACTATCAACGCCACCCTCACCGACCGCCCACTTTTCCAAAACAATATCAGCGCAAGTAACGCCAACACCTGAGTCACCGGTGAAAACACGCGGTAGAACGTTCCCGGATTCACAGTTTGGTAGTATTTACGCGCCGTCTCAATCGATTCAGGAAGATTACTTCCCCACGACCTCGCGTCGACTACAGAGTTGTAAACATTCGCCGTCATCACACCACTCGCGCAGATGATCGACAAGTAAAGGACAATAATCTTGATCATGACTTTTTTTGATCAAAACTAGAGCCGTACCTGATTGCTTAATTGTATTTAACGGACATCGTGAAATATGTGCCCTGGAGGAAGGTGCTGACTTTTCTTTTGCCTGTATTCGCCCGGAGTGATATCCGTAAAAGACCGGAAGGCCTTTATGAAATGAGACTGGTCCGTAAAATGACTTTGATGCGCAATCGCCGTCAGCGAAAGACCCGGGTCGTGCATCAGCGCAAGCGAATAAGTGTATTTCTTCAGCAGCAGGACTTCTTCCGTATTCATCCCCGTGAGATCCATGAACTTCCGTGACAAGTGACGCGGTGAATAGCATAGCGCCGACGCAAGGACCGGAACCGAAATATTACCCGCCTGCCGGTTACTCAGAAAAGTATTCAGCATCAGCTCACGCCCATCCTGCGGCCTCATTCGTCTAAGGATCCATTTTGACAAGACAGCCAACCTCGATGAAAATGCCGGGCTTTCAGCAAGCTGATTCCACAATGAACGAATGTCTGCATCGACCTCCGTCAAGTCCACGAACTGGTTCGCAAACTCACTGGCCGGAATTCCAAATACACTACCGATCGCTCCGGGATAAATCGCTACTCCGAAGTATGTTTGTCGCGTCGGCAGCTCAAGGTGCGAGGGACGAATACTATAACTGGTGATAAAACACTTTGGGACTTTTCTTTCCTTACCACCGAACACCACCGTCGTGGAATTACTCTCTCCAAGATCGAAGATTATCTCCGTGATGCCCTTTGGAAATATGATCTCCTTACTGAATCGCGTGAGACCATGTGTTTGAAAAACATGCTGCACCAGGTTCTTCAAAGGCGGCTTCTTTGGAAGATAGAAATTGGCTGTCATGTGTACACTAAATTAAACAAATCGCCCTGGGGGAAGTCAAATGGGCATCGATATTGCTGCCGGATTTGAAGCAAACAAGTTATGATATGAGTAAACACGTTGCAACCAGCTTCCCACTCGCTTTCATTGTGGCAGTAATGGTATCCTGCCAACCGAATCAAAAGGATGCGCAAAATTCTTCAACTCCAATAAAGGACACGGTCGCCAGCCATAACATACAGCCAGCTGAAAGCGGCTATGCAGACGTAAACGGATTAAAAATGTACTATGAGGTGCACGGCAAAGGCAAACCCATCGTACTCCTACATGGCTCTTTAATGACCATACCCCTGAATTGGTCGCACATCTTACCAATGTTGGCCAAAGACCGGAAAGTAATCGTAGCCGAAATGCAAGGCCACGGTCGCACAAGAGACATCCCCAGGACGTTTAGCTACGAAGGCATGGCAGACGATGTATCAGCGCTGCTTAAGCATCTCAAGATAGATAGCGCAGACATATTGGGATATAGCATGGGAGGCGGGATCGCCTTTCAAGTAGCCGTGCGTCACCCCGGCCAGGTTCGTAGACTCGTGATATTGTCAGCTGCTTACAAGCATGACGGGTGGTGGCCCGAAGCCGAGGAAAGTTTTGCCACTTTCAATCCGGATGCATTCAAAGGCACTCCGATTCTGAAGCAATACGATAGCCTTGGAAACGATCCGGCCCATTTTCCTGAATTTGTGAAAAATGTTATCAGTATAGACCTGAAGCCTTACGATTGGTCTAAGGACGTAAAGAGTATTCGAGCCCCGATATTCATGGCCATCGGCGATGCCGACGGTGTGCGGTATGAACATGCACTGGAGCTGTTTAGGGCTAAAGGCGGTGGAAAAATGGGTGATCTAAATGGACTACCGAAGTCCAGGCTCGCCATCATTCCAGGCACTACCCACGTAGGTATGGTGATGAAGAGAACGGATTGGCTGATACCCATGATAACTGATTTTTTGGATTCAGATCTAAGTGAAGAACCACCCACGTTTTAGAGTCTGACCCTCTGCATCAATACATAACCGTGATCCTAACCGGCGTTTCCCTGCCAGTGTTCGTCCCGTCTCCCAATTGGCCGCTCGCGTTTTCGCCCCACGACCAAAGTGATCCGTCTCCTTTCAACGCCAGGATGTGTCCATCAGACACGGATACCTGTGTGAAACCGTCTTGATCTAGATTCACAGGCGTTCTCATCTCGCCCGTGCCATTTCCAAACGGACTGTTGCCGGAACCCCACGTCCACATCGACCCGTCTGCCTTGATAGCAATCGTGTTCAGCGCGAAACTTCCCGAGGCGATTTTTGCAAACCCCTCTCCGATCTTCACGGGCGCTAGCTGGTCTTGCTCTGTGCCATCCCCCACCTCGCCGGTTTCATTACTCCCCCACCCCCACAACGTACCATCCGTACGAAGCGCTACACCGAACGAAGATCCGGCAGAGATCGCCGAGAAGCCGCTTCCGATTTGTTGCGGCGCGTCATTGGATTCCATTGTCCCGTTGCCAAGCCTGCCGCGAAAGTTTTGTCCCCAGGACCACATCGTTCCATCGGCTTTAAGTCCCAGACTGTAAGCAAGGCCACCGCTTACCTCTTTGAAACCCGTCGTGATCTGAACGGGTTTGCGCGATCCGATTATGCCCCAACCCCATATACTGCCATCATTCTTTATAGCAAGGGAATGAAACAACGCAGCATCGACCTTGACAAAGTTCTCGCCAACCTTTACAGGCGTAGTCCGGTCGACTCCCGTGTCGTCTCCGATCTGACCGTTAACGTTTTCACCCCACGCCCACATCGTACCATCATCTTTAATCGCAAGAATGAAGTTGAGACCCGCCGACGCATCTTTATAAGTCCCACTCAGTCGCTTCGGCGTAAGAATATCATCGAACGACCCATCGCCCCTCAAACCGTTTGAATTCTCGCCCCAGACCCAAAGACCTCCATCGGTATCCAGCGCTATGCTAAATGCTGCTCCGGCTTCGACCTTTGTAAACACGGCGTTTTTCTTTGGATCGTCCTCGTTGCACGTAAACATTGAGAACGACAAAAGGAACCCGAATGCGAGCGTAAGGAAGCGGAAGCGCAAAGGCGCCTCTACGTATCCCCTATGCTCACAAGAGTCGGTATTGAAACCCGCTAGTTTCTTCATCTTTGAATATCAAAAAACGGCTTATGAAAACCAACCTGATCGCGTTGGCTATTGCTTCAGGGTATTTTCTGATATTTTAAAAAGTACTTTTAATTTCAAAGTGATTCTATACCTTTGCGTACCAA
Organism: Cyclobacteriaceae bacterium; assembly: GCA_035318625.1. GTDB lineage: Bacteria > Bacteroidota > Bacteroidia > Cytophagales > Cyclobacteriaceae > ELB16-189. Next base: position 1,454,049 of record DATHEL010000001.1, on the reverse strand, counting down.
GGGTAAAATCACCATGAAATTCCTCGAGATCTTTCGCTTCGAGCTCGCCTACCAACTCCGCCGCGCCTGGCCGTGGCTCATCATCACCGTCCTCATGGCGCTCGTATTCCTCTTCATGCGAGACGGCTCTTTCGAAGAAGCCCTTTATACCGAGTTCTTTATCAACTCCCCTTTCAAGATCGCCATGGCCACCGTATTCGGCGGACTGCTCTGGCTCCTCATCGCCCCGTTTATCGCCGGCGAAGCCGCCGCACGCGATGTGGCCACCGGCATGCATCCCCTCACCTACACCCTCGCCATCACCAAAGCCGAATATCTCGGAGGACGATTCCTGGCAGCCTTGGTGCTGAACGCACTGATCCTCTTAACCGTCCAGCTGACCATCGTGCTTGCGGTCTACCTTCCTGGCGTCCATCCAGATTCCATCGGTCCATTCCGGCCAGCTGCATTTCTCACCGCTTACTTCTTTATCGCTCTGCCCAACGCCTTCGCCACGACTGCCATCCAGTTCGCAGCCGCATCGCAAACCGGTCGACCCATTACCGCGTACATCGGAAGCCTGCTGCTCTTCTTTATCTCATTCTTCATCGCCGCCCTCGTGCTTTTCCGGCAAGGCCTCGGCACATTGCTGGATCCGATTGGTGTCCGCTTCGTCTGGGATGATCTCTCACACCTGTGGACAACCGTTGAAAAAAACTCACGTCTGCTCGAGTTCAGAGGCACACTACTTCAGAACCGGCTCATATGGATCGGAACCGGTTTGGTGCTAAGTGTTCTAACCTATATACGTTTTGGCTTCGTTCACCGAACAGCGAACTCCAGCTGGTGGAGATTGATCATCGGTCAAAGAAATTCCAAGGTGAGGGTTAACGACAATGTCGACCTCAACCTATCGTCTGACCGGCAAAGGCTCGACTTGATTACGCATCAGGCCGTAAAACGAAACTTCGGCTTCAGATTTCTCGCACGCCAAACGACACATATAGCGTGGACATCGTTCCAAACTCTTTCCACAAGCCTGCCGGGTCTCGCTTTACTGATATTCATCCCGCTTCTCGCAATTCCGGTCGTCATCGATCAAATGGTCGCCCTCGGCCTTCCCCTTGTTCCAACCACAGCACGTGTGATCAAAGAATTAACGGGACCGCTATCGGCTGACATGAGCCGGTGGATGGTGATACCGGGCTTCATCATTTATTTCGCCGGTGAGCTGGTATGGCGTGAACGCGACAACGGCCTCGGTGAGATCACCGATACGATGCCCGGATCGGAATGGCCTTCAGTGCTCGGCAAGTTCCTCGGGATCTCACTCATACTCGTCGTGTTCACGGTAGCGTTGATCATCGCCGGCCTGTCTGCACAGATGCTGATGAGCTACGACAACTTTGAGATCGTACTGTACATTAAGATCATGTTCGGCCTTCAGCTTCCGGAATACATTCTCTTTACAGCGCTCGCGCTCTTCTTGCATGCGGTGATGAATCAAAAGTATGTCGGTCACCTGGTGGCCATAATCGCTTACGCATTCATCGCCGCGATCGCAACCGTGCTCGGCATCGAGCACAACCTGCTGATCTATGGAGCCGGACCCGGATGGTCTTACACGGAGATCCGGGAATTCGGACCCTTCATAGAAGTGTGGTTGTGGTTCAAGCTGTACTGGGCGGCGTGGGCTTTGCTTCTCATGGTCGTGGCAATGCTATTCTGGGCGCGCGGTAAAGACTTCGGATTTGCCGTCAGGCTTAAGCTGGCAAAACAGCGATTCACACGGCAGACAGCTTTGGTCGCAGGCGCTGCCGCGCTTCTCATCTTATCGTTTGGTGGTTTTATTTTCTACAACACCAACATCCTGAACGAATATGTCAATAGCTCTGATGTTGGCGAGCTCCGCGCTGATTACGAACGGCATTATGGGCGGTACGAGAATATTCCAGAACCCGAGCTCACCCAAACGAAGGTGCATGTCGAGATCTATCCGGAAAGGACCGCCGTTGATATTCGCGGCTCGTATCATTTAAAGAACAATAGTAAAGTCGCCATCGACTCGATCCACGTGTCGACGTCGATGGGCAGTGCCGTCACCAAAGAAATGACCTTCGACCGGAATGCCGCACTGGCAATCGAAGACAATCACCACCACTACAGGATCTACGTTCTCGAAAGCGCACTCCAGCCCGGCGATTCACTGCAGCTCGACTTCGAAGTGACCGTCGGGTCGAACGGTTTCAGGAATCGTGGCATCGACCCCTCGTTAGTAACAAGTGGTAGCTACTTCAACAACCAAACGTGGTTCCCATTCATCGGCTATCAACGACAGCGCGGACTCATCAACCCGTCGGAAAGACGAAAGTATGGGCTTGAACCGCGTCCCGTGATCGCTTCCCTGTACGAGGCTCACGAAGGCGACCCTGTGTCCTTCGGCGGAGGAGCGGCATTCGATGCTGTGATCGGGACAAGTGACGACCAGGTCGCCGTGGCACCGGGTGCTTTGCTTGGCACCTGGAACGAAAATGGACGTCGGTATTTTCATTATGCAACCAGCGGTCCGATCGGGAACGAGTGGGGCTTCTTCTCTGCTAACTATGGGATGTATGAAAAAGAGTGGATTTCCAAAGGCACAGGTAAGTCTGTCACGGTGCGGATCTTTCATCATCCAAAACACACCGCTCACCTCGGGCACATGATGCGCGGCGTCCTTTCGTCGCTCGAGTACTACAGCGCGGAGTTCGGTCCCTATCCGTACACGCATCTCAATGTTGTCGAGCATCCTTTCGCGCCCGGAACCGGGATGCACGCCGAAGCGAGCTTGATCTATTACGGACAGGGATATGCATACTGGCTTCCCAAAAAAGAAAGCAAGCTGGATTTTCCTTACGCAGTCATGGGACACGAGATGGGACATCAATGGACACTTCCCTACGCTCTTGCCGAAGGTCTGCCATTTTTGGGTGAAGGCATCGCGTGGTATTACGGCATCATGCTCGTGAAAGAGACACTCGGTCCCGACCAAACGCGGCGACTGATGTCCTTCATGCGTCAACCCTTTCCGTACCAGCCCATCCGTCGCGGCGAGCCCTTACTCCGCGCGGTCGATCCTTATTTGGCGTATAGACGTGGTCCGTTAGCGATGTATGCATTAAGCGAGTACGCCGGGTCTGATCGCGTCAACCGGGCGATCCGGACATTGGTAAAAAAGAGCGACTCGGTTAATGCGGCGCCCGTGACAACACTGGATCTTTATCGTGAGCTGAAGGCCGCGACGCCCGATTCGCTGCAGAATATGCTCCACGATTTCTTCGAGGTGAATACATTGTGGTTCTTCGAGACCAATAAAGTAACGGCGATCAAAACAGACACCGGTAAATGGGAGGTCACCCTCAACGTCAAAGCCAGGAAGATCGTTTACGACAGTGCCGGCGTCGAGACCGACATGCCGATGGATGGTTGGATCCCTATCGGGGTATTCGCCGAACCCAAGCCCGGCCACGACGAATTAAGCGCCCCACTTTATCTTGAGAAACATTTTATCCGCGCCGGCGACCAGACCATCACTGTGACCGTGTCGCGCAAGCCCGTGTTGGCCGGCATCGACCCTCATCATTTGCTGGATTGGGAGGAAAAAGAGGACGATGATAATATTCAGGAGGTGCTCTTTAGACCGTAACTTTTTACCCTGTGGCTGGATCCCCCTCGAACGTATAGAAAAAATGCGGTTTTTTCTATTAACAGGATCGTTTTGCTAAAGGACGAGCTGCCCGGCATAAGAGTTATCGTAGCGACGCATGGCGGTGGCATCCGGATCCTGAACGCAACCTCGATGGAGATCAACAAAAATTGATATCGATTACTGTATCCTTTGTGAATTAGTGGAGTATCCACTGGGACCAAAGACTGAAACCATGAAACAGACGCTTACTTTCTTCCTGTGCCTGATCGCTGCTGCGGCTGTTGCACAAACAAAGGTGAAGGCCAGTGATATCATCAGGCAAATCAATGAGGGTCGTCCCGTGCAGTACAGCAATGTGATAATCGAAGGCGACCTCGACCTGACCGATCTCGAAACCCGTAAGCCTGAAACTCCGGCGCCAAAGTGGTTCGGTGACGAAGACGCGACGTTCGAGAGCACGGTGGAAGTATCTGTAAATTTCACCAACTGCACTTTCCTGGGCGACGTCCTCGCCTACTACAACCTCGAACGCAGTAACGAAACATACATCGCCCATTTTGAGAAAGACGCCATCTTCAAGAATTGCATTTTCAAGCACGATAGTGAATTCAAGTACTCCGAATTTTATGGCGTGGCAAACTTCGCCGGGAGCACATTCAATAATGAAGCTAACTTCAAATATGCAGAGTTTTCCAGCGGACCTTCGTTCAGCGGCGTACAGTTTGAAGGGGGCGCCGACTTCAAATACACCGAGTTCCCCCGTGAAACGTCTTTTGAGAAAGCCACATTCCGCGGCATGGCCAATTTCAAATACACCAGGTTCAGATCGCCGGTAAACCTGAATGACGTTGCCTTTAAGGGAAGCGAAGACTTCAAGTACACCAAGATCGATGGAAGGGACTTTACCTCTTACCTGCTGGAAAAATAGAGAGTACCTTTTTCACCTTCACTTACCTCCTCCTTTTATCTTTTCGAGAGCCTTTCACCCTTCCGGTGAAACAAATTTGCCCCTGCGTCGTCTTCCCACCGTCAACCAGGGCCAAACCGCATTCCTATGCTCAAAAACTACTTCAAGACGGCTATCCGTAACCTCGCCAAAAACAGATTCTTTACAATATTGAACGTCTTCACCCTGGCTCTGGGAATGTCTATCAGTTTGATGTTCATCGCCCTGCTGTCGTTCATTTATTCGTACGATGAATTCCATACGAATATGGATCGTATCTACCGGGTCACCACTCAAATACATGACAAAGAAGAAAACCCGGTGTATGCATCCGCTCCCGTCGGCCTGGCAGAAAAGTTAAAGGAAGAGTTTGCCGGAGTAGATCAGGTAGTCCGCGTCCAGGCGATACCCCTCGCCGACGCGCTCTATGGTGAAAAGAAGATCTCTTTGGACGGTTGCTTTACCGATCCTGACTTCCTGAAGATGTTCAGCTTTCCCCTGACCCAGGGAGATATTTCTTCAGCGTTGACAAACCCCAACAGTATTCTTTTAACAGAAACCGAAGCTGCGAAGATCTTCGGCACTCAAGCTCCACTCGGTGAAACAATCACGATCGAACCTTACGGCGAGTTTCTGGTCACCGGGATTTTGAAAGACATTCCTAAAAACTCCCACATACAGTTTGACGCATTGGCCTCCTATTCGACGCTGATATCCCATCACGGAAGGTCCGTTGTCGAACGGGAAGAAGCCTGGGAAGACTTCAGGAATTCGTATGTCTACATTCTTAAACCGGAGCAATCTGAAATATCAGGACTTCAACAATTTCTCGATCAGGTAGCCAAAGAGAAATATGCGAAGGCGGATCACGTGAAGTCGTTCCACCTCCAGTCGCTCGAAGCTATTATTCCTGGCCCCATCTTATATAATTCGATTGGAGCTACTTGGGACATTCTTAACATGATACTGATCGGATCGATGACGTTGATCGTACTCGTACCGGCCTGTTCGAATTACGTTCATCTTGCAATTTCTCAGTCCCTGAATCGCATGAAGGAAATCGGCGTACGAAAAGTGATGGGGGGCCAAAAGAAACAACTGTTCTTCCAGTTCGTAACGGAGACAACGCTGATGATGTTTCTGGCACTAATCCTCTCCTACATGATGTATGAGACAATACGTGTTGAATTTCTCGAAATGATGGCAGAGACCGACCATATAGATCTGACCCCGGAATGGTCGACCTATGTTGGGTTCATCCTGTTCGCAGTGTTCTTAGGTATTGTCACCGGCGTCACGCCTGCGATCTACTTTTCCAAAGTCAGTCCGGTGCATGCATTGAAAGGCAAATTAGTTAAAGCCGGAAGCCGAACCGGATTCACTTTTCGCAAGTTGATGATAACGACACAATTTATTTTGTCCCTCGGCTTCATTATGGCTGTCGTCATCGTGATGCAGCAGTATCGTCATTCGGTAAATTATGATCTCGGATTCGAACGCGAGAACCTTCTTAATGTAGAATTGCAGAATGTTGATCCGCAGGTTTTCAAAAATGAATTTGCAAAGATTTCTTCAGTCGAAGCTATATCGATGTCGTCGGATGTCCTGGGCATAGCCACGCCCCGGAAGAAGTACATTAAAAGATCCCAGGATAATGCCGATTCTGTCAAAGTGGCGACGATATCGATCGATGATACCTTCATCCCGAATTTGAAATTGCAGTTGCTGGCCGGAAGAAACTTCAGCGATCACGCACCGGAAAACGCAAGGATGATAATCGTCAACGAAGAGTTTGTTAAAAAGCTGAACTTTTCAGGCGCGTCGACGGCGCTCGGCGCAGCGGTAACACTTACCGACGGAAGTCAGGTGCAAATCATGGGCGTCGTGAAGAACTTTCATTATACAGACCTGTTTACGCCAATCCAAAGTTTCTATTTCGAATACCGACCCGATCAATTCGAGTACGTGAATCTTAAAGTCCGCTCGTCTGACCTCACGCAGGACATGGCTCGGATGGAAGCATTATGGAAAACTATTGGAGGAGTGGATAAATTAAAGATGCATTTCTTCGATGATGAGATCAAAGAAGCATATAGTTTCTACCTTATGCTTATTAAGTTCTGGACCTTCCTGGGCGTATTAGCAATTACTGTGTCGTGCCTCGGGTTGCTCGGCACTGTTGTTTTTACGATAAGAAATCGCGTGAAAGAAGTAAGTATCAGAAAAGTGATGGGGGCATCTTCCGAAGGCCTTATTTTCCTTTTGTCGAAAGACTTCCTGGTGTTGATGGCCATTGCAACCGTCATCACCATTCCGGCAATTTACTTTTTGTTCGACTACCTGCTGGTTAGCATACAGCGCTATAGCATCGAAATCGGATTCGTCGAAATATTCACAAGCGTCCTAATTATGACTGTCCTGTGCCTGTCCACCATTTTGTCGCAAACCCTGAAGGCGGCCAATGCAAACCCTGCAGAAAACTTGCGGATCGAATAAATGATATCTTCCTGAACGCGATGAAAGCCATTCTCTGTACGAAATACGGTTCACCGGAAGTCCTGCAACTTGTCGAAATCGACAAGCCGGCGCCGAAGCCGAACGAGATATTGGCGAAAATCAAAGTGTCGACTGTAACCTTCGGCGATTGTGAGCTCCGCAATCTTTCTCTTCCTCCCTGGACCAAATTCCCGTTACGGCTGATCTTCGGGTACAATAAACCGAGGCGGCTCATTCCCGGTATGGAGTTCGCCGGGGTGATCGAGGCAGTGGGCAGCGAAGTCTCCGGTTTCAAACCCGGCGACGCCGTATTCGGATCGACCGGCATGGCGATGGGCGGTAACGCAGAGTATGTATGCCGGCCTGTGAAAGCGCTCGGCACCAAACCCGACAACGTCAGTTTCGAAGATGTGGCCACAATTCCAGTCGGCGGCATCAACGCATTACACTTTCTCCGGATGGCAAATATTCAACCGGGACAAAAAGTGCTCGTCATCGGTGCGGGTGGAAGTATCGGAACCTGGGGTGTGATTCTCGCCAAATACTACGGAGCCGAGGTTACTGCAGTAGATCACACCAACAAGCTGTCCATGCTCCGCGAGATCGGCGCCGATCACGTGATCGATTATACACAAGAAGATTTTTCCACCAATGGCATCAGGTACGACGTGATATTCGACATCGTGTACAAGAGCTCGTTCTCCAAGTGTGTCGGCGCTCTTACCGACACCGGTTGCTATCTGATGGCCAACAGCGGGCCACGCCGGATGATAAAAGCATTGTTCGTGGAGATGAGGACCAATAAGAAAATAAGATTCGCGTTTGCCGGAGAGACGCAGCGTGACCTCAATCATTTGGCCGGCCTCATCGCTTCGAAAAAAGTAAAACCCGTGATCGACCGGCACTACCCGCTGGAACAGACCCGCGAGGCCCACCGGTATGTAGAGCAAAGCCTGAAAAAAGGAGCCGTCATCATCGGCATTTCTTGATGACATTCCATAGAAGGCGCAGTCATCGCGTCCTTGGTTATGAAACAGCAGGCGTAGAGAAAGAGATGCGATCCCGAACCTCTGCCGGAATATTTTCCTAGATTGTGGGCGATGATCAATCATCCGCATGCTCGTCGAACCCGAACTCCTCATACATTGGCTTGCTCACTTCTACGGCTACGGGACTTTCGAAGCTCCTGTCTGGTTCGTGTCCCATGAAGAAAACGGCGGCGACCTTCCGGAAGAAGTCTCCGAAAAACTAAGCTACTTTTCTGATCAGCACCGTTCAGCGACACAACCCACTCTCTGTGACATACGTGAGATGTACAAGCGCGTGGCGTTCCGTTTCGACGGACCGAAAGCCGATCTGTTCACCACCATGCACGACTACCGCTTCGGAAGCAATGCCGCGCAGGATACGATCTTCGGGAACCTGATCTCATTCGCGCACGGTTTCAGGAACAAGAAGCTCCCCGGCGTCCTGACCTACCAGAAAAACGCCTTCGTCTCTTCCGTGACACCCAACGAAGCGCTCATCAGGTTGTATCCCCTACCCGCGCCGCACAGTCACTCGTGGTATTACAGCTGGCTCGAGCTTCCATCGCCATTCGGTTTTCTAAAAACACGCGACCAGTATCAGCGACAGGTCTATCCCGACCGGATCGGCAACATTCTTAACAAGATTAGTGCGCACAAGCCAGAAGTGGTTGTGATGTATGGGATGAGTAATATCAACTCATTAAAAAGGTCAGTGCAAGACTTCTTTCCAGCGGCAAAGTTTAAGACGGTGCAATCCACGAAGCTCCAGATCCCACAACATCATTGTGCCGATTTAAACGGAACCAGGTTGATCATCACGACACAAATCCCCGCGCTCCGTCACAACCGCATCGAAACGGGTTTCGACTGGTTCGAGTTTGGGAAATCCGTGCGATCCGTGTGATCCGTGAGAGCCAGCCTGGTTAAAGCCAGTTTCGTTAAATCCCTATTCCGATCTCAACGCCTTCACCGGGTCTGCCCATGCAGCTCTGATGGCCTGAACACTAACGGTCAATGCCGCGATCCCTACCGCGCACAAGCCCGTCACCATAAACGTTACCCACGTGAGCTCGATCCTGAATGCAAACTGTGCGAGCCATTCATCCATGATATACCACGCGACGGGTGAAGCTATCGCAACAGCCACCACCACGAGAAGAATGAAATCCCTGCACAGCAAGCGGACCAGGCCGGCGACCGATGCACCTAAGGTTTTTCGAATGCCGATTTCTTTCGTGCGGTTGACCGCAGCAACAGAGGCCAGTCCGAACAAACCAAGACAAGCGAGGAAAATGCAGATGTTGCCAGCCCATCCGACAATGCTTGCCCATCGTTCTTCGGACTTGTAAAAGGCGTCGAACTTCTCGTCGACGAAACTGTATCTGAAAGGAAGGTCATTGACCAGCGTTTTCCAGGTCGACTCCAGTTCCTTCATCGTCTCCGGATCTGCGGTCTTCAATCGCACGAAAAATGACGACGCATTAAGGTCTGCCGGCTGTAGAAACAACTGCGGACGTACATTACGCGTGAGCGGTTCAAAGTTGAAGTCTTTAACGACACCGATGATCGTTTTTGGTTCCTGGCCTTCCCTCGCTGCACGAAGCTGCATGCCGATCGCCTTCTCCGGCGTTGTGTTCATCGCGGTCGAAACAAGCGATTCATTGACGATCACAGACGTAAGCGTGTCGGACGTAAGATCGCGGTCGAAGTTGCGGCCCGCGATCAATTGCATGCCCATCACATCGAGAAAGTTCGCGTCCACCGGGTATTCGATCACTCCCTGTTTTTTTCCATCGAACTCATAAGCTCGACCCATTTGCCCTTCGTCTGCGCCGATACCAATCTCAGAACCCGTGATGCCCGCGGTCGTCGAACGGGATTCGAGCATCTTCCGGAATTGAGGGTATACATCGGTTTCCTGGGCGTGGATCATCACCACTTGCTCCTTTTGGAACCCAAGATCTTTTGTGTGCATGAACGACAGTTGCTGAAGTACAATAATCATCACGATGATCAATGTAACAGAGATCGAAAACTGGAACGTGACCAGGGATTTCGTGAAGAAGTTTGAGCCCGACAGACGGATCCTGCTCTTCATGACTTCTAACGGCTTAAGTTTTGAAAGAACGAACGCCGGGTAACTGCCCGCCAGCAATCCAACGACAACTATGGTAGATATGATCAGTGCGACCAGCTCAGGATATAGTTGGAAAGAAAATGCCAGCGACCGACCCGAGAGCTCATTGAAAAATGGCAGCAGCACCTGGGCCGTCCCCAATCCGATCAGAGCCGAGAGAAGAGTGAGCAACATAGACTCCGACAGAAATTGAAAGATCAATTGCTTCCTTTTGCCGCCGGATATCTTCCTCACCCCGACTTCCTTTGACCTGTTCGCAGAACGTCCGATCGACAGGATTATAAAGTTGATGCACGCAATAACCAGAACACCACCCGCAATCGCGATCAGCGTCCATGTATTTTTAGGATCGGACGCACCCATATCGATCGAAACATTGCTATGGACACCGGCCAATGGCTGAAGACCGTAACCTGTCGGGATCTGGCCCTCGCCATCCCACGCTCGTTCCTTGATGAGGTTCGCCGATTCATCCGGAAAATACTTCTGGCGGAAAGAAGCAAGCCGGACCGCGTCGTCGGTAAGGCCGCTGCCGGGCTGGAGTAAAACATAGACCGAGATGCCCAATGTCATCGTAAAGCTGCTGCTGCTTCGTTGCCCTGCTGGAGTATTCAGCGTGCGGTCGAAACTTCCCAGCATCTCAAACCGGATTGTCGAATTCACAGGCACGTCTTTCGCCACACCCGACACGATGAAAGGTCTAAACTGTCCGTCTTCGCGGATCTCTATTTGTTTTCCGACTACATCGGTAGCCCCGAAGAATTGTAACGCCTTCGATTCAGTAAGAACAATGTTGTTGGGATCTTTAAGGGCACTCGAGGCGTCGCCGTGAATGAGGGGAAATGTGAATACGGAAAGGATCTGTGGATCCGCCAGTGTAAACCCTGCTGACTGACTCTTGCCCTCTACGCGAACGAGATGTTCTCTCCCACCCTGGACGCGGACGAAGTCAACGACATCGGCGAGGTCGTTTTTCATCGCTGGGCCGATCGGTGTTGCCGCAGCCGGTTCCACACCTTGCCTGTTAGTAAACTTCCACCATTCATATACACGATAGATGTTCGGACCCTGCGCATGAATGCGGTCATAACTGAATTCATTCACTGCATACAAGAGAAACAGGCTGAAGCAAGCGAGTCCGACCGAAAGTCCAATTACATTGATGAATGCAGATAACTTCTGACGTTCCAGAACGCGAAGAGCGATGGTAAGGTAGTGCCGGATCATAGGTACAGGTTCAAGCTTGCCGCCATTGCAATTAGGCTGCCATAGTAATGGGGCTGTGTGCTGCTAATTCGAGGCTGCATAGCATCTCACAGGTCGCATGCGGACATGACTGTTCGAAAACAGACGGATTCATTGACTTCTGCCGGACAAAATTATATGTAATAATTTGTAACGCCCAATATCGAAAAGGCGCAGTCGGTTAATAATTTTCCTACTTTATACAAAGTTAAAAAGAATGTCATGTTTAGAAATTACCTGCTGGTCACACTCCGCAACATTCGCAATAACAAGCTCTTCTCGTTTATAAATATCGCTGGACTCGCGATTGGCCTGAGCGCCTGTTTCATGATCTGGCAATACGTACGATTCGAATCCAGTTATGATACATTTCACGGGAATCGCAACCGGCTTTACCGTGTTACCCTGGAAGGCAGGGATAATGGAGAATTGGTTTCAGCGAACGCTCCCGCTTTCTCTGCGCTTGGGTATGCCATGAAATCCGTGATGCCTGAGGTGAAAGAATACTGCCGCATAGTAAAGACATCTTTGTTCACTTCCGATCTCGGAAAGTACTTCGCGAATGCCGTCGAGTTCTCGCGCGTGGATCGGTCTGGCAATGTGGTATCATTCATCGAAGAAAGCGTCTGGTTTTCGGATGCGCCACTTCTCAAGATGTTTTCGTTCAAGATGCTGGAAGGAACCAGCGATGCGTTGACCGAACCGAATTCCATCGTTATTACCCATAAGATTGCCAGGAAGTACTTTGGCGACGAATCGGCACTTGGACAAGAATTGCGCCTCAACAGTGATGTGGTGTATAAGGTCACCGGTGTTATCGAAGATATTCCGGCAAACTCACATCTTCAGTTCGAAATCCTGTTGTCGTTCGCTACTATGAAGTCCCGCATCGGCGACATGAACGACTTTTGGGGGTGGACGGTCTTCTATACTTACGTTCTTCTCGAAGACGGATCAGATGCTGGCGGAGTTCAATCCAAGTTAGACGACCTGGCTGTGAAACAATTCCCCAATGAAGCCACTGCAACCTATAAGACCTCCTTTAAGCTTCAACCGATAACCGACATCCACCTGCGATCGCAGCTCAATATGGAACAAAGCACGAACGGCAGCGAGCGTAGCGTTTATTTTCTGTCGATACTCGCGGTATTCATCCTGGTTGTGGCGTGGATCAATTACATCAATCTTTCCACGTCGAAGGCACTACAGCGATCGAAGGAAGTCGGGCTGCGGAAGACGGTCGGCGCCACGCGCATGCAACTCATCACCCAGTTCTTATTCGACACGATACTGATCAACTTGTTCGCGCTGATTCTTTCGGCGGGTATTGTGCTTACCTCCTGGTCTGCATTCGAACAACTGGTGGGCAAGGAGATCGGCGGCATCCTGTTCTATGGCGGGGTAGCTCCGTGGTTGATTGCGATTGCAGTGTTTATCGCCGGAGTGATTATCTGTGGCGTCTATCCCGCGCTCACGCTATCGTCGTTCAATCCCGCGATTGTTCTCAAGGGGAAGTTCTCTAAATCATCTTCAGGCATCTTCCTTCGTAAACTGATGGTGACATTCCAGTATGTGCTTGCGGTGCTGCTGATCGCCGGCACGGTGACGATCTATTTGCAGTTGTCCTACATGCGCTCGCTCGACACGGGGTTTACAAAAGACCAGGTGATCGTCACCGAAGCGCCGGCAGTATACGACTCAACAGCTGGTGACAGGATCTCGTTCTTTCGCAACGAGGTATTGAAATTACAGGGAGTGAAAAATATCACTGCACCCGCCGATGTACCCGGCAAACATATTGTTGAACAGTCGCCGGTCCGCTCACTGAAAGCCGTCAACGAGAACCAATACTTCGGGACATACATTTCCGGCATCGACACGAGCTTCCTCACCACTTTCGACATCCCGATCCTCGAAGGACGGATGTTTGAAACCCACGAGAGAATGACGTTCAGACGCAAAACGCCCAAAGAGCTTATTCCATTACTGGTGAACGAGCAGTTTGTGAAACAACTGGGCATCACCAATCTGGCGGATGCGATCGAACATCCTGTTACATTCTTTTGGGGTCCCGATCAGCGTTATGCAAAGATCATCGGTGTAGTTGCCGATCATCACCAGGTGTCGTTCAAGGAAGTCGTCGAGCCGGTCGCCTACATGCAGCCCGAATGGCAGGCATCGAAGTACTTCGCCACACGCATTACAAACGCTAACAACTCTGCCATTGAAGATGTCAAGTCTGCGTATTCGGAGGCCTTTCCCGGTCACCCGTTCAACTACTTCTTCCTGGATGAATTCTTTGACAAACAGTATCGCGACGATCAGCAGTTCGGAAGGATATTCAACACCTTCACCGTTCTGGCAATCATCGTAACTTGTATGGGCTTACTGGGACTCTCCATCTTTTCTGTCATGCAAAAGGCCAAGGAGGTCAGCATTCGCAAGGTGTTAGGTGCACCTGCTTCCGCCATCCTGTTTTTATTTTCTACTGATTTCATCCGCGCATTGCTCATCTCGTATGCGATAGCCTTACCCGTGATCTATTGGGCCGGAGGTAACTGGCTTCAGAATTTTTCGACCCGGATACCACTCCGGTGGGAGATATTCGTCACGCCGCTCATTCTGCTTCTGGCCATTACGATGACGACCGTAGTGGGCGTCAGTGTCCGGGCAATGTTCGAAGCGCCGGTGAGAGCCTTGAGGCAGGACTGATTGAGTGTCAGGAATGGTTGAGTGTATAGAATGATTGAGTGTATAGAATATAGTCGCGCTTTCTGCCGCGGACGCGATGACTGCGCCTCGCCCTGCAACCTCCTGCCTTCTATTTACGTCTAAACACAAACCTGCCGCCGATGTTCCGAAATTACCTAACGCTCGCTTTCCGGAATCTGTCCCGTCAGAAAGCATTCTCCATCATCAACATCTCTGGCCTCGCTATTGGCCTCGCCAGCAGCCTCACGATCCTGCTTTGGGTACGGGATGAACTGGACTACGACCGGTTTCACATGAAAGCGGACAGAACGTACCGGTTGATCGGTTATGTGAGCGACATCAAGGCCGCCATCACACCCGCTCCGGTTGTCCCCACACTGCAGGAAACGTTTCCCGAGATAGAGCACAACACGCGCTTGTGGCCCCTGAAATCTGTAATGTTTCAAAACGGCGACAAGCGGTTTGAAGAGAAAAGCGGTTACTATGCAGAGCCCTCCTTTTTCGAGATCTTTGATTTTAAGCTGGAACAAGGCGATAAAAAAACTGCCCTTATTCAACCCAACGGAGCCGTGATCTCGAAGGAGGTCGCTATTAAGTACTTTGGAACAACCGACGCGCTGGGTAAAATTCTCAAGAAGGATAACGCTGATGATTTTATCGTCACCGGTATCCTGGCAGAGCCGGCGGGCAACTCACATCTCAGATTCGACATCCTGTTGCCGTGGGCTTACCTCCCTTCGCGCAATAGAGACATCAGAGAGAACAACTGGGGTAATTTTGATTTTTATTGCTACATCACCTTCCGGCAAAATCCGGATGGAGCAACGCTCAAGGAATTCGAAGGTAAGATCGACAAAGTCTACGCAGGAAAGGCGGTGATCGCCGCGAGGTTCCTGCTGCAGCCTCTAAACGACATTCACTTAAGATCCAACTTCATGGCCGATGTTGCCGGACATGGCAATTTCCGGCACGTCGCTGTGTTTGCGCTCATCGCCGTATTTATTGTACTGATCGGCTGTATCAATTTCATGAACCTTTCTACCGCACGGTCTGCGCGAAGAGCGAAGGAAGTCGGCCTGCGGAAGGTGGCCGGCGCATTCAGGGCTCAACTCGTCCGGCAGTTCCTCGGCGAATCGTTCCTGGTCAGCATGATCTCCCTCACGATCGCAATGATCATCACCGCGCTCTCACTTCCAACCATAAACGAGATCACGGGCAAGAGCTTATTTATTGATTTCACCGATCCGATGATCGTCGGTGCAGTGCTGGCCGTCACCGTGATCACCGGCATTCTTTCGGGCCTCTATCCTGCTTTCATCCTCTCCGGTTTTACACCCATCAAAGTGCTGAAGAAGGAAATCAAAGGCGGAGCAGGCGGTATCGTATTCAGGAACGTATTGGTCGTGTCGCAGTTTGTGATCTCGATCTTCCTGCTGGTGGGGACCACAGTCGTTTACAAGCAGCTTCAATACATTCGTAGTAAAGACCTCGGCTACGACAAAGAAAATCTTTTGACCGTCTCGATCCACGGTGATGTCAGTCCTGTATTGAACAAATGGCAGGCTGCGTTCCGGTCGGACCTTGCGACTGCGAATGCCACGATCGCCTCCGCGCTGCCGACGGACCTTGTCTCCGGTACAGCCTACGTTAAATGGCAGGGAAAACCGCCTGACAAGCAAATAGTATTCGCTACCCTGTTCATCGATGACAATTTCGTCCCGGTGTACGGCATGGAAATGGCATCCGGACGGAACTTCAATAAGGAAATGCGTGGTGACTCCTCCAGCTTCCTCATCAACCAGAAAGCAGCGGAAGTCATGGGCTTTACCGATGAGTCGGCGATCGGTCAGCCGGTGGACTTATGGGGAATGAAAGGAAATGTTATCGGTGTGATCAAAGACTTCAACTTCAAGCCACTCAGCTCTGCTGTCGAGCCAATGCTGCTCCGCGCGAACCAATGGGGTGGAACTGTTGTGATCAAGGCTGAAGCCGGCCGGACGGAAGAAACGATAGCCGCCATGCAAAGGGTGTGGAGTAGCCTTGAAACGCTCTATCCATTCTCATACAGTTTCGTGGACCAGGATCTCGAGAACTTATACAAAGGTGAACGACAGATTGGGACTTTGTTCTCGGTCTTTGCCGCCCTGGCAATTTTTATCTCATGCCTCGGGCTATACGGCCTTTCGATCTACATCGCCGAACAGCGTACCCGCGAGATCGGGATACGTAAAGCGCTGGGAGCTTCCGTCGGCAGTATTGTTTATTTACTAAATACGCGATTTGCGACACCGGTCCTGATTGCGATGATCCTCGCTTCACCCCTGGCGTGGTTTGCTATGAACAAATGGCTCGAAGGATTTGCTTACCGCGTCGACTTCAGCTGGATCGTCGTGGTGATTGCCGGGATGGCCGCTTTGCTGGTGAGTCTTCTCACCGTAAGCTATGAAACTGTTAAGGCCGCCACGGTCAACCCCGTCAAATCGTTGCGCCAGGAATAACCGTCCTCCTATGAAACACCGGATCCCGCCCCGCCCTATGAAATACAGCCCCACCAATAGTCTCGGCGGGACCCCCGGGAAATCAAAGAGCGCACTTCCCTATGAAATACGCTCCTGCGTCTAACCTCGGGATAGCGTCTCTTCCTTCCCAGCGTTCACTATTTCATAGCCAGAGACGCGATGACTGCGCCTTAGGCGATGACTGCCCTACCTCACTCTCCTGTATTTCTCGATGATCACCCGGTCGATATCGGTGCCCTCTACTTTCTCCTGCCCTTGTTGGTTCAGCATGTCTCCGTCGACCGACACGGTAAAGTGAAACGTGTTGTTCTCCCACTCGCGGGCACTGCAGTATTCGAGATACTCGGTGTACTGACCGTCCTTCAGCTCGTACCGGCCACCTCCTGCGGAGAACATCGCCGTTGAGTCCTTGCCCTTCTGAAGATCGTGTCGCAAAAATGTAAAGTGAGAGTTGTTGATAATCTTAATCATCGGTATCAGCTTGCTGGCTTCCGTAAAAGTCGTGTCGCCCTTTTCGATTTTGGTTTCCGAAAGCAACTCCCACGTTCCTTCGATGGAAGAAGGCGTTGGCGTGGTACAAGAAATTAACAACAGAAAGCTTAAGCCGGTAAATAATTTGTTCATGAACAAATATATCTATTTATCGGCTCTCGCTTCTTTCACCAGCCTTACACCATAAACCGGTCCTGCGCTGTTCTTTTCTTTTGGTTGAAACCGGACGGTGATCTTCGACTTTCCGTTTGTCAGCTCGACCGGTATCCGGTAAGTGAGATCATGGAACCGGCTCTCTTTGTATTTATTGAGATCTTCGGAAGCTATCTTTTGCCCATCAACCAGGATGTCGAACTGGCGGCCACGATTGTCCATGCCCCAGTAAGTCGCAATAAGCGTGTATGAGAAACCGGGCACCACTTTCATCGTAAACGAAAAGAACCCATCCTCGTTCGCCACACGGTACTTGTGTGTATGCGACTCGCCTGCTTCGGTATTCTCTCCGGTAAATTCATGGTCGCGTTCCGGCTGCATCTCTCCCAGCCTGACGATATCGGTGGTGCTTTGTTCTCTTTCGTACTCGAGTTTCCGGCGCGACTCGTAAACCAGCTGTTGTTCTTTCCATGCTTGCGGGCTGAACACATCCCAGTACACCGAGTAGTGATCGTCTCGGATGGAATAGAATGGCTGAAACCTGACATTGTCCTGAAGACCGACATCCTCCGAATGAAATGTCAGTGCCCCCGGACCATCCGCTTTAACGAGCTCCTTCGGATCGGTGTTACCAGTCACAAACACCGGAATGCCCTTCATCGGATCCGGCTCTTTGGTTCCGAGATTTCCCGCGAGCAACACCGGCCCATAGAAGAATGCCTGCCGCGAAGGATTGTCGGGCATCGCCATCGCGTGGATGTCAGAGGGAAGTGTAAGTTCGATCTTGTCTCCGTTTTTCCATTTCCTGGTGATCACCAGGTAGCCGTCCTTCCCTTGGTCCGTTTTCTGGGTTGTCCCGTTCACTTTCAGCTCCACCGGACCTTCAGCCCATGAGGGCACCCGGATGTGGATCGGCAGTGAAGTTGTTTTGATTGCCGCGATATCGATAACGACATTCCCCTTTTGTGGCAGCTGCGATCTCATGACGACGGTAACACCCTTTTCTTTCCAGTTGAGCTTCGAAGGGATAAAGAGATTCACATACAGGCCACCATCGGCTGACTTTGAATAGATGCTTTCGCCGTACTTCACGTGGTTCTCGATACCCGATCCCACGCAACAGGTGAACGTATCGAACTCGTCACTGAACTCTTTCCGGGTGCCCATCCTCAACGGAACGAAATAGCACATCATTCCATTTGACCGGTTTTGCGAAGCCAGGATGTGATTGTACAAAGCCCTTTCGTAGAAGTCCATATATACCGCCGAAGGATTCATGGCAAACAGGTGACGTGTGAGCTTCAGCATGTTGTAAGTGTTGCACGTCTCCATCGTATTGTCCGTCAGCTTTTCGTTGAACGAATCCTGCTTACTCAGGTATTCGTAATTGCTATTGCCGCCCGGTGCGTATGTATGATGCTGAACCACAGTGGTCCAGAAGTAATCACTGATCGCGAAATCACTCTGTCTGCCTGTTACCTCGAAGCGCCGTGCAGTACCAATTACTTTTGGGACCTGGGTGTTCGAATGTTTGCCTGGTAGTACGTCCACTCCCATCGCGAGCGAGTCGAGTATTTTCTTGTCGTGAAATTTGTACGACAGATCGAGATATTTCTTGTCGCCGGTGAATGCATAGGTGTTCACCAGCGCTTCATTCATCCCACCGTATTCGCATAGCAGCATTTTTTGCAGCTGGTCATCTGTAAGGTCCTTCAGCACGGTGCCGGCCCAATCGGCCATCCCTTTTTCGACAGCAAGCGCTTTGTCGTTATTGCAATACAGGTACGCATCCAGCAGGCCGGCCATAACTTTGTGTACGGTATACCAGGGCGACCACGCGCCATTCAGATCGAACCCGCGCGACCGGATGTTGCCCTTCGACACTTCACGGAACACA
Organism: Cyclobacteriaceae bacterium; assembly: GCA_035318625.1. Lineage (GTDB taxonomy): Bacteria > Bacteroidota > Bacteroidia > Cytophagales > Cyclobacteriaceae > ELB16-189. The sequence goes on along the minus strand of DATHEL010000001.1, from coordinate 1,434,757 downwards.
CTGTCTTCTTTAGGAATCGCACCCACGTAGCCGGTCTTCCGCGCGCGCTGGCATTCGTCGAGCTGATCGACGATATATTCGACCCGGTTAAGGAACTCTTTTTCTCCCGTAGCTGCATATTGTAATGCGCATGCGGATAAATAATGACCGAGTGTATGTCCGGCCAGTCCCGAATTTTCCCACCCGCCATAGATCGGCGCCTTTGGCTGTAGTCCTGCGTGCGACCGGAACTGTGAAAGCAACCGGTCGGGCTCGATCTTCAACAGGTATGCCACGTCGGCCTTCATCGCCTCCTTGAATTCGCTGTCCAGCAGCTCTACATCCGCGGGATGAAACGAGTATGCTTTGATGGCGACAACAGGTTTGACCTTGACGCGGGCGTTGTGCTCTTCTGGTACGTATGACTGAGCTCCGAGGTAGCCTGACCATGCGAGCAACACGGCGGTTAACAGAGTAAGTTTCAATAATTTCATCCGTGCGATCCGTGTGATCCGTGAGAGATTTTTATACTCTTCGTGATTCTAAAATACCACTTTGATCCCGAAGTTTTACCATTCAAAGAGTCCCCCTTGAATTCCAACCCTCGATTACCTAGATTGATGTTAGCTATAAAAATCGCGAAGGTTTGGACTTACAGATCAACGGCCAAAAATACACTGTCGACGCACAAGCCGACGATAGCTTGTTGTCGGTGCTTCGTGAGCAGCTCGACCTAACCGGCAGTAAATATGGTTGTGGGGAAGGTGCGTGCGGAGCCTGTACTGTGCTGGTGAATGGCGTTGCCGTGCGTTCTTGTATCACCAGGACCGGAACCCTTGCGGGGAAAACAATCACCACCATCGAAGGGTTGGAAAGCAACGGTCAGCTCCATCCCGTGCAGAAGGCTTTTTTGAAAGTCGACGTGTTCCAGTGCTCTTACTGTGCTTCGGGAATGATCATGTCGGCCGTTTCGCTCCTGCAAAAGAATCCCAAACCCGACAGCAACGAGATCGCAAAGGCCATGCAGGGAAATGTATGCCGTTGTGGAACTCACGTGCGGATCGCGAAGGCAATTGAAGAAGCAACAAATGTTTAGTGAGTCAACCATAAACAGACGTCAGTTCATCCAGGTTCTTGGTAGCGGGATCGCTATTACGTTCTCGCTCGAACAGGCACTGGCCGCACCGGCAATAGAGGGAGTGCCCGAAGACCAGCTGTCCTCCTGGATACACGTCGGCCCGAACGGCAACATCACTATCTTCAGCGGAAAGGCGGAAGTCGGTCAGAATATCCGGACATCGCTGGCACAGGTCGTAGCGGAGGAGCTGAACGTTGACGTAGAAAAGATCACGATGGTACTGGGCGACACCGACCTCACGCCTTATGATCGCGGTACATTCGGCAGCCGGTCCATTCCATACATGGGCCCTTCGCTCCGAAAGGCTGCCGCTACGGCAAGAGAGGTGTTGATCGACATGGCGAATGCAACGTGGAAGACAGATCGCAACACATTGTCTGTCGATAACGGATTTGTGAAGGACCGCGGCGGGAGGTCCGTAAGCTTCGGCGAGCTCACAAAAGGTGAGACCTTCGTCAAACCGGTGAACGACAATGTGAAGGTGAAACCTATAGAAGAATGGAAGATCGCCGGAACATCCGTCCCCAAAGTCAACGGTGTCTCGTTCGTAACCGGCAAGCACAAATACACGTCCGACATGAAACTGGACGGTATGTTGTACGGCAAGATTCTTCGGGCTCCATCGTATGGCTCCAGGCTCCTAACGGCCGACGTTTCGAAAGCACAACAGCTTGCAGGTGTGACGGTTGTTAAAGACGGCGACTTCATCGGCGTTACCGCTCCCGATAGAAAGACTGCAGAGAAAGCGCTGAAGGCGATCGATGCAAAGTGGGAGTCCACTCCTCAACCATCGCGAGCGGAGATCTTCGACTATATCAAAAAGAATTCAAAGAACGGAAAAGAACCCAATGTCAAAGGCGACATCGGCCAGGCTTATGCGCAGTCCGACCTCAGGATCGAACAGACTTTCCGGATCGATTATATCGCACACGTGCCTCTCGAGCCGCGCGCCGGATTGGCGAAGTGGGAAGGCGATAAGGTAACGGTGTGGACAGGTACACAAGTGCCGTTCGGTGTACAAGAGGACATCGCTGAGGTCTTCAAGATGCCAAAGGAAAAAGTTAGAGTGATCCAACCCGACACCGGCTCGGGTTATGGCGGCAAGCACACAGGTGAAGCCGGCGTCGAAGCGGCCCGTCTTTCAAAGGCAGCAGGCAAGCCCGTGAAGGTGACATGGTCGCGCGAAGAAGAGTTTATGTGGGCATACTTCCGCCCTGCCGGCGTAATCGACATCAAAGCCGGCGTCGGTAAAGACGGACTATTGAAATCATGGGATTTTCACAATCACAACTCCGGCGCATCCGGTATTGCGAACCCGTACGAGACACCCGCCAACAGGACCGAGTTTCACCCAATGGACTCTCCTCTTCGTCAGGGTTCTTATCGCGGGCTCGCGGCCACAGCGAATACATTTGCAAGAGAGGCGCTCATCAACGACCTGGCCGATGCGATCAAGATGGATCCGCTTGAGTTCCGTCTGAAGAACCTCGGTGAACCGAGAATGAAAGCGGTCCTTGAAGCTGCCGCAAAGAAATTCGGATGGACCGGTAAAGCATCGCAGCCTAATCACGGCGTCGGCATTGCGTGTGGTACCGAGAAGGCGAGCTACATCGCAACCTGCGCCGAAGTGGCCGTCGACAACAATGGAGGAGTGAAAGTGATCCGCGTGGTGGCGGCATTCGAATGTGGCGGTATCATTAACCCCGGTCACCTGGAGAACCAGGTACAAGGTTCCGTTGTCCAGGGACTCGGTGGAGCGCTGTTCGAGCTGATCGATTTCAAAGACGGAAAACTGCTGAACGGACAGATGTCGAAATACCGTGTGCCGCGATTCAGCGACATACCAGCGTTGGAGGTCGTACTGATCAATCGCAAGGACATACCTTCTGCCGGTGCCGGCGAAACTGCTATCCTCGGAATCGCGCCCGCGATCCGCAATGCCGTCGTAAACGCGACCGGAAAACACCTGTATTCACTTCCCCTGGCGCCCCGGTCCTAACTAGGCGCAGTTCCCAACTTTTAACTTTTAACTATTACATTTTAACTATTACCTTTTAACTCTCCTTATACCTCTTTAGGAGTATTGACCATCTTTCGGCTGTTTGGTATTTTTGTAATACCCCAATCCCCATGAGAAACACCCTCTGCCTGCTTTTCTGCACGCTACTGTTGTGTGCATCCGGTCTCGCTCAAAAAGCTCCCATCAAATTCGGAGACATCCCGATGGAAGACATGAAGATGAAAGTCTACCCGCTCGACTCCGGGGCTTCCGCTGTCGTGTTGGCCGACTATGGCACGTCGAATCTTGTCTACACCCAGACTTCCGGGTTCCAGATCGACTTCGAACGGATCCGCCGCGTGAAGATATTGACCAAGGAAGGGCTTAACCATGCGGAGTTCACGATCGCATTATGGCGCGATGCCGGCAATGGCGCCGAAGAAAAACTCTCGGGACTTAAACTCGTCACCTACAATCTGGAGAATGGAAAGATCGTGGAGACTAAGGTTAAGAACGACTCATTTTTTAAAGAGAAGTACGATAAGAATCTGTCTTTTACAAAGTGCGCGTGGACCAACGTAAAAGAGGGTTCTGTCATAGAGATCACCTACAAAGTGAAATCAGACTTTTTGTTCAACTTTCAGGATTGGGAGTTTCAATCGGACATACCCGCACGATGGAGCGAGTACCGCGCAAGGATCCCCGAATATTTTAACTACCAGAAATACATGCAGGGCTACGTTGGTCTCGTCATAAGCGACAATACCACGCGCGCAGGTTCACTGTCAATTCAATCGATTCAACGGCAGCAAGCATCTTTTTCCGGCGTCAGCCCGGCACAAACAAGCCAGCAGACGGTAGAGTACCAGGAAGAAAACTTCCGTTGGGCTGCCAAAGACGTTCCGGCCTTCAAAAAGGAACCGTATATCACCACCTCGAGTAATTACATCTCCAAGATCAATTTCGAGCTCGCCTTTACGAGGTTCCCCAACGAGGGTACTAAAAATTATATGGGTACCTGGGAAGATATCAACGTGTCGTATTGGGGTGTAGTGAAGCCCGACATCAACAGCAACGCCGGGTTGAAAGACGATGTGGAACGTGTAACCGCCGGCGCAACAACAGATGAACAGAAAGCGGCAATGATATTCGATCATGTGAGGTCGAGCGTATTGTGGGATGGAAACCAACGACGATATCCGGAGCTGAGCCCGAGAAAAGCTATGGACGTAAAAAAGGGATCGTCTGCCGATATCAACATCCTCCTTGCTTGTATGCTCGATAAGGCTGGCATCGATGTCAGCCCTGTCCTTCTTAGCACCCGCGATCACGGTTGGGTTCGCGAGTCGGTACCGATCTCGACTCAATTCAACTATGTCGTTTGTTTAGCAAAATTCGGAGACAAAAGGGTGCTCCTCGATGCCACAGACCGTGTGCTGCCGATCGGCGTTTTGCCGGAACGATGCCTGAACGGGAAAGGGCTTGTAGTATCGGGTGGCGAACCCTCCTGGATCAGCCTTCAGCCCACCGTCAAATCACGCACGGTATACAGCGCCGACGTCATTCTTGCAGAGACCGGTGTGGTAAAGGGCACCCTGAAGATCGATAAGACCGGGTATGCCTCCGCCAGCGCCCGGAGAAAGTATTACGCTCAAGGCGAGGACGAATACCTGAAGGAGATCACACAAGACCCGGTATGGACGTTCTCAAACAGCGTTTTCGAAAATGTGAATGACATAAACCTTCCCTTTAAGGAACGACACGAAATCGTTGCAACTGAGGTCGGTATGGCTGCGGCTACTACTATTTATTTCAGCCCCTTTGTCGCCGCGCGGGAGGACGAAAACCCTTTCAAATCGGAGACGCGCGAGTATCCGGTTGACTTCGGAAACCACTTCGAGCAATTGTACGTGGCGAAGATCGCGCTCCCGGAAGGTTATGTGGTGGACGAGCTTCCTCCCAGCAAGATGCTCGCGTTGCCCGACGGCGACGGCAAGTATGCATACAGCCTGAGCCAGCAAGGCAACATTCGCCACTTCACCAGCTCACTGACGATCAATCGCAGCATCTTTACGCAAGACATCTATCCCAGTCTTCGTGAATTCTACAACCTTGTGGTGGCAAAGCAGGCGGAGCAAATAGTGTTGAAGAAAAAGTAGATATATTTTTTAGCTTGCGGCCTTTTCGCCGTACCTGTCTATTTCATGAATAAGAGAAGGGAGACATTACTCGTGATCATCATGGGTCTCATGGTCGCCGTGGGACCATTTTCCATCGACATGTACCTGCCTGCATTCCAGGTAATTGCAGACGAGTTCCACACTACGATATCCAAAGTTGCCCTCTCCATGGCCAGCTACTTTATCGGGATGGCTGCCGGACAGTTGCTCTATGGGCCATTGCTCGATCGCTTTGGCCGCAAGCCGCCGCTGTATGCCGGGCTTTTCATTTACCTCGTCGCCACGGTTGCCTGCATTCTGTCGACCAGTATCGAGCAGATGATCGCATTCCGGTTCATACAGGCTATCGGCGGGTGTGCCGCAAGCGTGGCGGCTAACGCCATGGTCCGGGACATGTTTCCTGTTGAAGACAACGCGAAAATATTCTCGTCATTTATACTGGTCATCAGCGCATCGCCACTGGTGGCGCCGTCACTCGGCGGGTTCGTCAGTGTGGCCTGGGGATGGCAGTCCCTGTTCCTTATCCTGATCATCATCACCCTTCTGATACTCGTGCTGGTGTTCCTGTTCATTCCGGAAAGCAAGGGACCCGACCCTTCATTCTCCCTGCGGCCGGGCGATATCCTCCGGAGCTTCGCAGAAGTATTGCGTGTGCCGCAATTCTCTACCTATGCCCTTTCCGGCGGCATCGCGTTCGCGGGATTGTTCGTGTTTGTTTCGTCGTCGCCATTTATCTACATGACGCTCTATGATTTCACTGAAAAGGAGTACGGGATTATGTTCGCCGTTCTATTGGCAGGGCTGATCGGCGCAAGCCAGCTGAATCGCTTATTGCTCAAAAAGTTTTCCAGTGAAACGCTCGTCAGCTGGTCCATCACCATTCAGCTTGTGGTTGCCGCGCTTCTGCTGCTGGTCACCTTCCTGGGTATGACGGGGATCTTTTATATACAGACAGCCTTGATATTTTTATTCCTGGCAACGTTGGGAATTGTGTTGCCTAACTCAACCGCGCTTGCATTGGCGCCGTTTTCGTCCAATGCCGGAACAGCAGCATCTGTGCTCGGAACGCTGCAATTCGGATTCGGAGCGCTGGCCAGTTTTGTCGTGAGTTTCCTGACCGCCGATTCGAGCCTACCGATCGTGTTGACAATGCTTATTTGTTCTTCGATAGCGCTGACCAGCCTGCTGATAGGGAAACCCTACGTCAAGGTCACGCATTCTTCGTCAGCCACGACTTCGTCACTTCATTGAGTATCTTCACCTTCTCACCAAGATCGCCCTTCACTTTTTCGCGGATACCATTCATGTTATCGAGAAGTTGATCCGTGTCTTCAGGAATCGCTTCCTCCAGGAACTCCCTGAACCTTTTGGCAATCGTCGGCGACTTTCCGTTGGTCGAAATCCCCACCTTTAATTCGCCCTTCGTTACCACCGAGCCGAGATAGAAATCGCAAAGGTCCGGCGTATCGGCAACATTCACCAAAAGCCCTTTTGTCTTTGCAAATTTCAGTATTGACTGATTGGTCTCGCGGTTGTTGGTGGCCAGCAGTACGATGTCGGCGCTCCACAGATCCCACAGCCTGAAGTTTCGTTCAATGAGCTCAACGTTGGGACGGGCGCTTGCAAGTTTTTTGATTTCCGGATGAACTGTCCTGGATACGAGGATCACCGGCGCATCAGGACTGTTTTTCAGTATGGCCGAAAGCTTTTCCAGTCCCACATGCCCACCACCGACGATAAGGATCTTAAGTGATTCAAGCTTTAAGAATATCGGAAATAGATTATTCATTGCCGGCTGCCGAATGTGGCGATACTTGGATCTCCGCGGCACAGTCCACAACCCGCCCCACAACGATAACCGCCGGCGATGAAATGTTCTTTTCAGCCACCAGGTCTTCGATGGTAGACACCGTACCCGTCGCCGAACGGACGGACGGAAGCGTACCGTTTTCAATAACCGCCACAGGCACGTCTGACTTGCCCGCCTTTTTGAACTGTTCCATGATCAGACCAATTTGCGAGAGGCCCATGAGAATGACCACCGTCGCCGTCGACTGCGCAGCAAGGTATATGTCTTCGGAAATGTCGCCCGACCTGGTTGTGCCGGTGATCACAAAGAAGCTCTCGCTGATGCCCCTTGCCGTAAGCGGCACATTCACGCTGGCGGGAACAGCCAAAGCGCTGGATATACCGGGGACGACCGCCACTGTCAGACCATGCTTTGCTGCATAAAGCATCTCTTCATAACCCCTCCCGAAAACAAACGGGTCGCCGCCTTTCAGCCGCACTACGTGTCCGTGCTTGTGGGCGAGATTAACGATAATGCTGTTTATATCTTCCTGCAGATGTGAATGAGATCCAGCCCTCTTACCGACGCTCCATGCCGGAATACCTGAGGGGATCAAAGCCAGGATGTCTTCGGAAACCAGCGCGTCGTAGAGAACAACGTCGGCGGAACGAATGACTTTCATCGCCTTGATGGTCAGCAACTCGGGATCACCCGGTCCTGCTCCAACCAGCGTAAGGGATGGTTTCTGTGAAAGAATCTGTCCCGATGAAGTCGGGAATGTTTCGTCCGTAGGCATCCTGTAAAGTTATCGGTCAGACTGCAACTTTGTTCAGCTTGCGCCAGTCGAAGGCCTGTTCCAGGAACGCGCTCGAATCGGCCGAAAACCGGCGCGCAAATTCCTCCGACGGCTCGTTCTTGTTGATCCTGAGCACGTGCTCCCTGAAGCTGTTCGATCCGATGTCCATCAGTCCGCCTTCGACAAATACCTTCTGGAAATCCGTCATCACCTGGTGTTGAGTTGAGGGCTTAACATCCTGGGTAAGCAGCATCGCCTTGGCGGTATTGATAAATGCGCTGTAGCTATGATAGATCGAATCGGCGTATTGTCCGCTGAGCAATGTTGACTGGCTCAGATCGAGCTTCTCCTGCGAATCGTAGAAGAGTGTCGAGATCAGGTCGATGATCACACCGGCGCACTCGCCAACGGCAGTTTGTAATTTGAACTTATGCTCTTCACCCCAGTCGATGTAGTCCTCTTGTCCCAGTGTACTAAGCTCACCAAGGGGTTTAAGCAACGCATAGAAGTGGTTTCGTCCCATGCGCTTGAAGTAGTCGTGGTAATATTCGCCTTCGCCGGCATTCAGTTGATAGTCATTCAGCAGAAAGCGTAACGAATCCGGTCCGCGCTTGCTCGGTATCTTGACGATCTTGTCGGAGATGATGCCCTCCCCGTCCCGAAGCTTTCCGCCACCGAGCAACACAACCAGCGCCGGAAGTACATTCCCCGACTTGTCTTTGATCGTGCTTCCGTAATATCCGATGCTGGCAAGACCATGTTGCCCGCACGAGTTCGGGCAACCGCTGATCTTGATCTTGATGTCTGAATTGAAGATGAGATCCGGGTATTCATCCTCCAATACTTTTTCCAAAGCCAGTGCGATGCCGGTGCTGCTGGAAATACCCAGGTTGCACGACTCGGTGCCGGGGCATGCCGTAACATCGGCCACACTATCGAAGCCGGGCTCGGCAATGCCAAGCTGGTCGAGCGCGTTGTAAAGATGTCTCAGCGCTTCCGGGCGAACGAAACGGATCAGGTATCCCTGGTTGATCGTGATGCGAAGCTCGTTGCTTGCGAACATGTCCACCACATCGGCAAACTTGCGGGCTTTGTCCGATGAAAGATTTCCCAGCGGCAGCCTCACGTAAACAGCGAAGTATCCCTCTTGTTTCTGTGTGATAACATTGCTCTTATGCCAGCGCGTATACTTCGTTTCGTTAGGCAACGCGAGCGCGTATTGGGGAAGGAATTCCGGCAGCTCGGGATCGGGCAGTATGTCCTGGTTGATTTTGTAGGTATGATCTTTTAACGCGAGCTTCTCTTCTTCCACCAGCTCCATAAACTTCGGGAACCCGATGTCGTCGATCAGGAACTTCAGTCGTGCCTTCATGCGTCGTGTCCTTTCGCCATAGCGGTCGAACACCCTCAACACCGCTTCAGAGAACGGAATGATCTTGTCTTCTTCTAAAAATTCGTAAGCGACGAACGCAAGGAACGGCGTAGCCCCGAGGCCGCCGCCGACCAGCACTTTAAATCCCCTCTTGCCATCGACGATCCTCGGAATGAAACCGATGTCGTGAATGAAGGTATATGCGGTATCTGATTCGTTGTTTGAAAATGCAAACTTCATCTTCCGCCCCATCTCCTGGCAAACAGGATTGCGGAGGAAGTAGGTATACATCTCGTATGCATATGGCGATACGTCGAAGAGCTCATCCGGGTCGATGCCCGCCGTTGCGGAAGCGGTGATGTTCCTTACGGTGTTACCGCAGGCTTCGCGCGTGGTAATATCATCCTGTTCCAGCTTCGCCCACAGCTCCGGCGTCCTGTCGAGGCTTACAAAGTGTATCTGGATATCCTGCCTGGTGGTTGCGTGGAGATTGCTGCTTGCATACTCATCCGAGATATCGGCGATGCGTCTGATCTGCTTGGTCGTGATCCGTCCGAACGGCAGCTTGATGCGTACCATTTGGACGCCCTGCTGTCTCTGTCCATAAATTCCCCTCGCCAGGCGAAGACTCCTGAACTTGTCGTCGTCTATCTTTCCCGCCCTGAACAGCCTGATCTTCTTTTCAAGATCAATAATGTCCTGTGCTACTACCGGGTTCTCGATGTTCTCCAACTCTGTCCTGAAACTTTCCATGCTGCTTAAATCTTTGGGTCACATAGATACATAGAGCGTTACTGGTTCTATGTATTTGATTGATGACTATGCGTTATATCCTATCACTCCAGGTTATCAGGGGAACACTCATCCCCTATGTAAATATATTCTCTAAACGAGGCAAAACCAATTTAATCTATCGAATTGGTAGATTTTTAACAAAAACCCCCTGTGTGGGGTGAATTGACCGAACAAGCATTAGTTATTGCAAACGTGTGTTATGAGTACAGTGTACAGTGTACAGGGTACAATGTACAGGGTCCGGGGCTCATCGATCCGCGCACATCTCTGTACGCTGTACCCTGTACTTTTAGACTATCCGCAATTCCCAGTGGGTACAAAGTAAGATATAACCGTGTCCTCGAATCGTGAACCCTTATACACGTCTTCGATAACAAAACGGATACGTGTCCCCTTCTTGAAATTTGGCGTGTTACGCATCCACGACGGAGCTATGTTGAACGACTGGTATGTCGATATATTTCCAAGCATTACATATCCGACGATTTGATCATCGACGAGTACCTTGAATTTTTTCACGCGGTTGTTCTGCTCCCACACCGCCTTCGTCTTCGTGTATCCATTGGAGAGTTGCCAACTGCGGCCGATCACGAAGTCCTCGGTGATCTTGAACTCGATCCACTCTCCCACGCCATCGCCACTCACTCCTTCCGACCACGCAGTCTGCTCGTCTGGATCCAGCATATTCGCCGGACTGTATATGTTCGTGCCCTGGTCTTTCAGCGAAGAGGACGTCGTTATAATAACACCGTGAGGACAATCGAACTCATGCGGTCCCGGTCCGCCGGGTGATGGCTCAACGACATTCGTGGTGAATGTCATCGTCTCTTCATATCCAGCCTCAGTGATTTTCTTTTCGACGAAGTCCCGCCCATCCCAGGTCAGTGTGTATTTGTACTTGATGTTTGCCGGGTCGAGCGGCCCTTCGATCTCGATGGAATTGCTTTCAAGGTCGCGCATGAAAGTCCACTTGTTCAAAGACACCGTCACGCCCTTCGGTGAAAACTGGTAATCCAGGTATGACGATGCTGGATCGCCTCGAAACATCTCCGGGAGGATAATTTTTTCGGTGAAAAAACTGTCGATCTTATAGTCTGAAAAGAGATATTGATTCCATCGTTCGGGATGATCGCCGTCAACATCATTACGGTATTCCCAGATCTCACTGACCGACACCTGGGCATTCTGTTGCTGAACACCGACCATCGCACGGGAACCCGACTTGTATACGGTGAACTTCACGGAGTTGTCACTGGCCAGCTTGTTCCTGAGGACCACTTGGTCCTTGTCTGCATCTTCTCCTGTCCTTTTCCATTCTTTCGACTCACCCTCAGTCATCACCTGGATGAGCTCCTCCTGGGAAATACTCTCGACCAGTTCGTCGAGCTCAAAAACAGGAAACTCTGAAATAATAGTACGCACCTCAGGCCCACCGTCTACAGTTGACTTCGGTTCATTTTTGCCTGCCTGATCATTTCCTGAAGGTCGGCAGGCCACGAAAAGTATGGGCAGAAAAACGATGTTCTTGAGGACGCGATTCAAGGGGGAAGGTTGACGCTGGTAATATTAAAGAAATTATCGTACGGAGGCCGCCCGGTCGAATAAATCTTTTGCCTTGGAGGAAAGAGGGATTTCACTTGCAGCGTTGACGGCAGCCGGAGTCATTTTGCGGAATGTCTTTGCAAGGATGTCGATCACCTTGGCATCGTCGTGTTTTCCTGCGAAGTCATCCAGGTAAAACTCGACAAACACCAGGCACACCACATCTTCCAGTAGCTTGGTGTCGGGATTGTTTCTCAGGTCTTTCTTCTCGAGAAGGTCCTGAACCTGCCCGATCATTTCATGATCGTAACCACATTCTGTCATGATGCGTCCAGCGATCTCAGCATGGTGATCCTTCAGCTTATTCCTCCAGGCTATGTAACCCTTCTTTCCTTCGGGATAAGTGTTGCGGGGTATCTGCCACCGCCCGATATGCTGGCAACGGATCGCCAGCTGTATGTGCTCCGGGGCGCCGGGTTGGAATTTATTAAGCCTGTCACTCATTCGTTGGGCATACAATACTTCGCTGCCTTTCGGATCGGCGGTGTTGTACTCGTCGAACTTTGCTATGGCCTTATTGAAATGTTCTGAAGTCATTGCGTCGCGGAATAGGTGGCTTCCTCCCCAGTGTACACAAACGGTTTTGAAGTTTTTGTTGCGCCGTCTTTGCTAATCCATATTATGATGATGGTGCGCTCTTTTTTCATCCCCTCAAATTCGCCAAACCGGTGGTCGATGTGCAGCGTCGTACCATCGTTCAGCGTGTTGAGCGGAATGATGCTGAACGAATTATTCTCATAATTGTAATTCACACTTTCGTCTTCATACAAGTTGAAGTTCCCGTCTTTGCCTGCGTAGATCTGAATAGTCAACGGGTCTGTCTTCTCGGTGGTGTATTGCATGTCGGGGCCAGTTGGAACAACAGATCCCTCCCTGACAAACACAGGGATCCTGTCAAGCGGGGCGTCCACCGTGATTGTCTGTCCGCCTTCATAATATTTCGAAGACTCCATATCATACCATCCCGCTCCCGCCGGCAGATACACCTCGCGTTTCCGGGCTTTGTATTCATAGAGCGGACATACCATGAGCGAGGGACCGAACATGTACTGATCGCCGATGTCCCTGACCTTTGGATCGTCATTGAAATCCATCACCAGGCCCCGCATGATCGTATAGTCGTCGAAGTATGCCTTGCCAGCCAGTGTGTAGATGTAGGGCATGAGCCTGTACCGCATCTTATCGTAATACACCATGCTGTTGTAATGCTCACTGCCGGCTTCGGCGATATTATAGATCTCGCGAAACGGGTATTGGCCATGCGACCGGAACACCGGGCAGAAGGCTCCGTACTGGAACCATCGCGTATTCAGCTCCCGCCATTCGTCGAGGGTCTCGCCGGTTGCTTTCTCATAGCGTCTCTCGACGGCAAAACCGCCGATATCCATCGTCCAGTACGGTATCCCCGAAAGAGAGAAGTTGATGCCGGTGGCGATCTGGTCCTTGAAGTCACTCCAGCGCGAAACGATGTCGCCGCTCCAGGTCACAGCCCCGTAACGTTGCTGGCCGGCGTAGGCGGACCGGGTAAGTATGAACACTCTTTTTTCCGGGCTCGAAGCACGCTGCCCTTCGTAGAGGTTCTTCGAGTTGGCGAGTGAATAGGCATTGAAATATTTGGCGCCTGGGCCGATCGCTGTCGGCGTCATGTTCAGCTTTCGCTCTTCGATCGAGAGATTGGAGTGCATGTCCGGCTCGGTAGCATCCAGCCACCAGGCATCCATACCGATCGAGTTCAGGCGCTCGTCGATACGTTGCCAAAAGAGTTTCCCGGCCTCAGGGTTGAACGGATCATAGAAAGTATTCTGATACCCGACGCCAACCCAGTCTTTACGGCCCTTCTCGATGTTCCGTTTGAACAGGAAGCCTTTGTCGTTCATCTCGTCATAGCTCGCAGTTCCTTTATTGAACTTGGGCCACACCGAGATCATAATGTTGGCATGCAGATCATGTATCTGGTTCACCATTCCCTTGGGGTCGGGGAACCTGCTGGCGTCGAACGTGTGTGTTCCCCAGTCGGGGTCTTTCCAGTATTGCCAGTCGAGCACAATGTTATCGAGAGGGATTTGCCTTTTGCGATACTCTTTCACCACCTCCACGAGCTCATTCTGGTTGCGATATCTTTCGCGGCTCTGCCAGTATCCCATGGCCCACTTGGGTGGTATCGGAGCTTTGCCGGTCAGTTTCCGGTAGCCGGCAATCACTTCATCTGCATTCGACCCCCGGACAAAATAATAGTTGATGTTGTCGCCCGCCTCCGACCATAACGAGAGATTCGATTGCTCTTGCGGTGGCAGTGGATCGAGATGTTTCACCGCCATATAACCGCCGTCGGGAAGCCATTCCACCTTCAGGTTATGCTTCTCTCCTTTCTTTAGTGCTACGCTGAACTTGTTAGTCCAGGGATTCCAGTTCTGCCGCCATTTGTCGAGCAACAGGTTGCCGTCCACCCAGACTTTAAAGTAGTTGGAAGAATATACGAGGAACTTGTGATCGCCTTCAACCTCGGAAGAGAATGATCCCTCCCATATTACTTTTCCTTTCCTGGATACATCCTGGGGGAACGTATCGTAGGCGGGAGTTTCTAAATACTCGATACCGATATCATTCTGCACGAGGGACTTCACTACTTTATCTTCCACGTAATAATCGGCCGTTAGTCCGCCGGCCCGGCCATCGCGTGTGAACAATTGAAGTGATGACAGCGGTTGATAATCGCGTGGGTCGCCGAACTTGCTGATCGAATAGTTATCCCACAACAATCCGTAATTCTTGCTGGAGTAGAGAAAAGGGACGACGTCGACGATGTTGTGCTGGGCGAGCTCTACGTCTTCTCCTTTATAATTCATCTGACCATTTTGATGTCCGCCGAGTCCGTAGAACGCCTCGTCATCGGGCGACTCGAAGACCTGACGTATGTGGTAGCTGGTCGTTCCTTCAAGCTGATAAGGCTCGAGCGACCGTCCGCCGATTGTTTCCTTAAGGAGGACAGCACCCGAGGCGGCGTCCTTAAACGTGAGCAACCCGCCATTCGAAATTGTGACGGTCACGTTGGATGTTTTTAATTCAAAGCCATCCTGTATCTCTGCAAGATCCCACGCGGCCGGAGTGATGGCTTGGGGCACCACCATCATGCTATTGTCGGTATTCGCACTGTCGGGTGAAGCAAGGACCTGGATAATGTTCTCATCGATCACGCGAAGCTTGATATGATCGACGACATTACCGGACAGTTTAATGATGACGCCATCGGACGTTTTTCGATATGTCGGTTTTTGCTGGCATGACAGGACCGTCAATGCCGTCAACAACAGGAAGAGGTTTTTCATGGGTATTTAAAAATAGCAATAAAAAAAGCCGCCCCGCAAATACGGAACGGCTTTTAAACGGTTGGCTATTATTACCAGCTCTTAATCGAGCAGGCCGAGAGATTTCATTTTCTTGGAGACGCGAGTCACCTGGGCATCGTTACCAAGGTCCTGGTAGATAGCGAGCAAGTTGTCGAGAACCTTGGGTTCATCGGGGCTCATCTTCTCGCAGGCTTCAAAGTACGGGAGCGCTATTTTCAGCTTTTCCACATAATCTTTATCGAGCTCGAATCTCTTTTTCTTGTCTTCGGCGGTGATACCAAGCTGGTTCATGTGGTTCTTCACTTCCTTCGCGTCGAGATACACCAGGTCGGCGATGGCAAGCTGGGCATCGAAGTATTTGGGATCGAGCTTAACGGCTTCTTCGTACCACCTACGTGCTTCCTTAAAGTCTTTCAGCTCCTGGTTGATCACACCAAGGTAGTACCTGGATTCTTTATCGTTTGGATCTGCCTGAACCTGTTTGGCCATCGATTCCCTTGCTTCCGGCAGCTTGTTGGTCTTGATAAATATATCAAGCTCGTACTTGGGGAAGTCAGCGTTATTCGGGAATTTTTTGATCGCAGCCTGGGCTATTTCCAGGGCTGCATCCATATCCTTCTTCCTGTCGCGATAGATACCAAAAAGCATGATGTAAGGGTCCTGCGATTTTCCGCCATTCGCGATGTACTGTTTCATGTACTCGATCGACTTCTCGTATTCTTCAGCCGCAGGGCCGAAGTAAACGCCGGCGTTCAAAAGTACCGATGTGTCTCCGGGAATGAAGTACAGGGTCTCTTCTGTGATCTTGAATGCTTTCTTGTAGTCTTTGTTGTCCTGGTATTCGGTGATGGCTTTGTTGAAGTAAGCCTGGGCCAGGTTCATCTTTACGTTTTGATTGTCGAGCGGAATTCCTATGGCATCGGTTATGTACCCTTTGGCGTCCGCGCCACCGATCTCTTTGGATTTGTCGAAGGAAGTCTTCACGGTTTCGAAGGCATTCGGATCGAGCTCGTTCCAAGCCTGGTTCTTCGTGGTATCGATAGCCGCGTAGATGACGGCTTTCAGGAACCAGGCCTTGGCCGCGTTCTTTGAAGGCTCACCTTTTTTGTTCACCATGAACTCCTGGCTTGCGGTAGTGGCGTCGATAATACCTTTTGCTTCGTCAAGCTTGTTTTCCTTGAGGGCCTTCTCAGCCTTCGGAAGACTTGGCTTGTACTCCTTCTGCGCCAGCACCGCGAACGGCGACAGAACGAGCAGCAATACAACTAGTTTTTTCATCTTTAGGTTAGTTTTTTTGAATTCTGCGTCAAAAATAGTTTTTTTCGTCAAATCGTTGGTTCCGGATCGCCCATCTTTTCGATTTTTGCCACCGACGATATGGAATCGTCTTCGTTTAGCTTTATCAGGCGGACGCCCTGCGTGGCCCGGCCCATTACTCTCAGCTCCGATACGTTCATCCGGATGCTGATCCCAGACTTATTAATGATCATCAGGTCGTCCTTATCAGTGACCTCCTTTATCGCAACAAGCTTGCCAGTTTTTTCCGTGACGTTGATGGTCTTCACACCTTTCCCGCCCCTGCGGGTGATTCGATAATCTCCCATGTCGGAGCGTTTCCCATATCCTTTTTCAGAAACCACCAACAGGTTGGTGTCGCTCGAAGTGATGCACACCATGCCGATCACCTTGTCCTGATCGGACTCGAGTGTGACGCCCCGGACGCCGGCCGCGGTACGTCCCATAGGCCTTACATCCTCTTCGTTGAAGTGTACGGCCTTGCCTTCGCTCTTCGCGATCACAATGTGATTTTTACCGTTCGTCAAAGCAACTTCCAGAAGCCGGTCGCCTTCATGTACCGTGATGGCCGTAATGCCATTGGCACGCGGCCTGGAGTATGCTTCCAGCGACGTCTTCTTGATCACGCCTTTCTCGGTGCAGAGGATAACGAAATTGTTGTTGAGGTATTCTTCGCTCTCCAGCTCTTTCACGTTCAATACCGCGCGAACTGCATCGCCTGGCTGAATGTTGAGAAGGTTCTGTATGGCCCTGCCCTTCGAAACTTTGTTTCCCTCCGGAATCTCGTAAGCCTTTTTCCAATATACCTGTCCCTTGTCGGTGAAGATGAGCAGGTAGTTGTGAGCTTTTGCAATAAAGAGCTGTTCGGTGAAGTCATCTTCCTTCGTGGAAGCGCCTTTCGAACCGATGCCGCCCCGGCCCTGTATCCGGTACTCCGAAAGCAAAGTGCGTTTGATATATCCCTGGTTTGAAATGGTGATCACCATCTCTTCGTTGGGGATCATGTCTTCGACGGTAATGTCGTCGTCGCTGTGAATAACCTGGGTCCGTCTTTCGTCGCCGTACCGTTCTTTTATTTCCAGCAGCTCGCCCTTGATGATACTCATTCTGAGCGGCTCACTGGCGAGGATCTCATTGAGCTTCGCGATCAGATCCTTAACTTCTTTGTATTCGTTGATGATCTTATCGCGTTCCAGGCCGGTGAGGCGTTGGAGACGCATTTCGAGAATGGCTTTTGCCTGTATCTCCGAAAGCGCGAATTGCTGCATCAAGCCGGTCTTCGCTACATCCGGGTCTTTCGAGTTCCGGATCAGGGTGATCACCTCGTCGAGGTGGTCGAGGGCGATAAGATATCCTTCCAGGATGTGTGCACGCTTCTCGGCTTCCGCAAGATCGAATTTGGTGCGGCGGATCACCACCTCATGGCGATGATCTACGAAATGAACGATCAGGTCCTTGAGGTTGAGCGTCATCGGCCTGCCCTTCACCAACGCGACATTGTTTATACCGAACGTCGACTGCAGCTGGGTGTATTTGTACAGGTTGTTTAGAACGATATTCGGGATGGCATCCCGTTTCAGGTCGTATACCACCCGGTATCCATCGCGGTCCGACTCATCGCGGAGTCCGGAGATACCTTCTATCTTCTTTTCGTTGATCAGGGCCGCAGTCTTCTCTACCATCATGGCCTTGTTCACCATGTACGGTATCTCGGTAACGATGATCTGCTCCTTGTTGCCGGTCGTTACGATCTCTGCCTTCGCACGGATAAGTACTTTTCCGCGTCCCGTAAGGTATGCCTGCTGAACTCCGGAATAGCCATAGATGGACGCACCCGTGGGAAAGTCGGGCGCGGTGATGAACTTCATCAGCTCAGGTATGGTGATTTCCCTGTTGTCGATGTAAGCGGTGATGCCGTCGACAACTTCGGAGAGGTTGTGAGGCGCCATGTTGGTAGCCATACCGACTGCTATACCCGACGATCCATTGATGAGCAGGTTAGGAATCTTCCCCGGCAGTACCGTCGGCTCGGTCAGTGAGTCGTCGAAGTTGGGCTGAAAGTCAACGGTTTCCTTGTTGATATCGGCAAGCAACTCTTCGGCAATCCTGCGAAGACGGGCTTCCGTGTATCGCATTGCAGCGGGAAAGTCGCCATCCACGGTACCGAAGTTACCCTGGCCATCGACCAGCATGTAACGCAGCGACCAGTCCTGGGCCATACGCACCATGGTGTCGTACACCGAGGCATCGCCGTGCGGATGGTATTTACCGAGTACTTCACCGACAATCCTTGCCGACTTCTTATGGGCCTTGTTGTAGCTCACGCCCATGTCCTGCATTCCGAAAAGAACGCGTCTGTGAACGGGCTTTAGTCCGTCGCGCACATCGGGCAACGCACGTGAAATGATGACGGACATCGAGTAATCGATGTACGCGCCACGCATTTCATCTTCAATATTTATCGGGATGATGTTCTGCGGTACAGAACCTGAATCTTCGGCCACTTATGTTACAGAATTTGAGGGTTAGAACTCGTTGAGTTTCAAGGCGGCAAGGTAAGTAAAATATGCCCAATAAGATTAGAAAAAGTGGGGAAAATCCGGTGTTTTGAATAGAAAAACCGCAGTTTTCTATACCCTTAATATGGGTTAAGTTTTCTCTTGTTTTTACCCTTGTACTTGAGCAGCCTCGGGTAGTTTTCGCCGTACGCCGGGTTCTGTTTTTTCCAGATCTTATGCATGCGGCTCCGGTACTCCCGGTCGCCGTGCGTATGGTTCATCTGGGCATTGCAGTCTTTGTGAAAACAGCGCGGCAAGTCCGGTATGGCGTAGGTCAGACCGACGTTTATATAGAACGCATTGATGTAATGCGGGATAGACTTTGCTGCGTAGGGTACACTCAGCGTGTAGTTCTTGATCTCGAACGATGGCCGGATGAACGCCTTCAGGTATTCCGAAAACTCATGCTCTATCGTAACGCCGGCATTCACATAAACCCCCTTTTTGATCTGCGACAGGTTGAAATTCTTTCCGGGCTTGTATCCACCGACGTGCACGTCGCCTGTAAACAGGAAGTTCTGGATCCGGTAGAATGATATACCAACCATTCCGTAGTACTTCTGCATAAAGCCACCCCTGGGAGTTGGCTGGAAGGGTTTGATGTCGTTCTTGAAAGTGATGGGATTGAGCGGACCGAGGTTCATGTACTCGTAAGAGTAACCGCCGCCTATCCGGTAACGCTCCAGGAATTCGTAATGAATGGTGGCATTCAACGGTATGTTCCATCCGCCGCCCTTAAAGCCAAGCTTCGCTGTGTCCGAGCTCACGGTAAAGGCGTCTAAAGCGGGGGAAAGTGTACCGGGGACGGCTGCGTTCACCCAGTTCATATAGCGGAACGTCGGGTCGTTCGTGGGAAACACCTGGGGCTGATAACCGGTAGGTTGAACGATACCGTAGCCGTCGAGCTTATGATTGACGAAGGTATGGCCGTAGCCTGTGCTCAGGCTGAACCGGAAGTTCCGGAGGATCTTGCGTGTGCCCCACGGCTTGCGTTTCGCGTAGATGGTCTCCAGCGGGAAGGTCGGTTTTTCCTCGTCTTGCCCCCACCCGGCAAGCGGAAAGAGGACGATAAGGCATAAAGCGAGCGATATGGAGGGAATGGGCTTCAGCCGGCGTTGCGTAAAGAAGTAAATTTAATGAATTTTCGGGGGTCTTTTAATACGTCGGGTACTTGCTCTCCAGCGAGGTGAATGTGTGGAACAACGTCTGTCCCTCCCTGGCATTATATTCAAAATCAAAGGTTTCTGCATCTGCCTTTCCAGGCATCCCGACACGGAGTGTTACTTTGTTCGGCCCTGTTTTTAACGGCACCCGGCAGTAGAATATTTCATGGGGAAGCGTTTGCCAATTACGCGTGTCTGCCTTCTCGGTAAAGGCGTTGATCATGCCGACGACGGAACCTAGCGTCTTGTCGGTCTTCTTCACTTCGGCTTCGGTAGCTTTCTTCAGAGCGAGCCTGATCAGAGCTTTGCTTAATTCGAGATTCATTCGCTCCTGCAGACACTTGAACGCGATCGCATTGACATCTTCAGCTTTCTCAAGGGCGATGTGGTTGCCGGCGACGACGAGCTCTGCTTGGTCGAAATACACGGGCCGTTCGAGGTACTTGGGAAATGCGACCCGGATGATCTCGAGATCCGACAGGCGTCGTTTTTCGTTATCGTTATAATCTCTGATGTGGAACGGGAAGGCCATCGACATATTTTCATTGTTGAAGTATAGCCAATCATCGCGACGGTTTACAACAAAGTTCAATCCCCACTCGGCTTTAATTGGGCTCAGTCCATTGTGCCAGAAGAAAACAAGCCCGGGGTCATTGTTGATCTCATATTTATAATCCAGCATTTCGAATTCATCCTTGTATGCATTGAACTCCTGGATCATTCCGCTGAGCCAGGCGCTGCGGAGTATATCGATCTTCAATTGTGGTGGCGGACTGAGATTGAACATTAGTCCGTATGAACCGGTATAGGCGTTATACGCATTTCGGTAAGCGATAAATGCATTGTTGTAATCCTTTCCTGCTTCGTAAATAATACCCATCATCAGGTGTATGAAGGCATCTTCGCGATACTTGTTCTCACTGGTGTAGCGATCACTCAACTGCTGAAGCCTTATATTCAACCGTCTGCATTCTACAAGAGCGTCTTCGAAGTTGTTTTGCTTTACGTAGTTGATCGCTTTGTAGTACAACAGCATCAAGTGTTCATGGTCTTCACCCTTGTAGGTGGTGAATGTCGGGTTGGTGAGATACGATGCGGCTTCGTACAGGTAGTTGTTCTGAAGGTCTTCGCGGAACAGGTATGCCTTTTCGAGGAAATCGTTGCTCTCTTTATATTTTCCAAGCATCGATAACACCAGGCCGTTGTTTACATCGTACAGGAATTCCTTTCGTCCCGTTGCCTCCGACGATTTGGCCTGTAGTGTCTTCAGGGCTCCTTCGAGGTCACCCTGCTCGAACTCCTGGTTGAATGAAGCGTTGGATTGGTAATAGGTGCCGGTTGTGCAGGCTGTGATCAGAAGTGCGATGTGCAAGGTGCGAAGTGCAATGAAAGTTGGGGACCTCATCGCACCTCGCACATAGTACATCGCACTTTTTTTCAATTCCGGATATGTTTTTTGATCTCCTGTTGTCCATACCAGACCCGCTGGTTGGTTTCCATGTCGGTGAGGAATAGCGTTGTGATGTAGTTGACGACGCGCTCCTTGTTATACACGTCTGTTTCCGACGTCATCTCTCCGAACAGCATCAGGTCGGCACCTGTTTCCATTCCCCATTGTTTGACGGTCTTCGGGTCGGCAAATTCCTGTTGCTGTGCCCGTTCGACCCGCATCTTGTCGCGGAACGCGTCGGATTCTACCAGTGTGGCAATGTTTGCGTTGAAGATCGCGGCCTCGAGCTTCTTGATGTAGTTGTCGGCGTCGATATGCTCGCTGGTCTTGTTACTCACCATCCCGATGATGATGGCGGGCTTGGATCCTTTCGTCTTTACGTATTCTTTGAAACGTTCGCTGGTGGTGAGGTCGGCGATCATCTTATCGGCTACCATTCGCGAGTCGGAATCATTCCATCGGCCGCTCAGGTTGATCTCGGTGGATGGATCGACGCGAGTGACGCTCCGGGAACATGAGACCAGCAGCAATACTATGAGCAGGGTGACAAAGCGGACCATGGTCAAATTTACGATTTACGAGGTACGATGTACGATGTACGATTTAACCCTTCGATCAATCGACAGACCAAAATCGTAAATCGTATATTGTAAATCGTACATCCTACCGAATGGCCTTAAGTTTACTGATCGTCTGCATGGGATCAACGGAGCTAAAAACAAAATTCCCGGCAACGAGAACAGTCGCACCGGCTTCTATCAACGATTTCGCGTTTTCTTCGTTGACTCCGCCGTCGATCTCGATATCGACCTTTGCATTCCTCTTCAGGATCATGGCCGACAGTTCGTGGATCTTATTGTAGGTATTGCTGATAAACTTCTGTCCGCCGAAGCCGGGGTTCACCGACATCACGCAAACCAGGTCGATATCTGAAATGACCTCCGAAAGGACCGAGACGGGCGTGTGAGGATTGAGGGCAACACCGGCCTTCGCTCCTGTCGCTTTGATCTGCTCGATCGTGCGATGGAGGTGTGTACAGGCTTCGGCATGCACCGAAATGATCGATGCGCCGGCTTCACGAAAGGCTTCGATATAACGTTCGGGGTGTACGATCATCAAGTGTACATCCAACGGCTTACGGGCATGTTTCTTAACAGCATGAACTACCGGAAGGCCCATGGAAATGTTCGGCACGAACACGCCGTCCATGATATCTACATGTATCCAATCGGCGACGCTATCGTTGATCATCGTCACCTCCTTCTGGAGGTTGGCGAAATCGGAGGCAAGAATGGAAGGCGCTACGATGGGAAGGTTCACGGATGGCTTAAAGTTTTACAAGCTTGAAGGTCTTAAAATTATCGCTTGTTTTCACCTTTACCAAATAGCTGCTCGCGGGCAGGTCGGCGACGTTGATCTCCAACGGATTATTGTCGGACTTGATATCGACGACGTGAGTGCTGAGTATCCTTCCCATAAGGTCATACACGATGATGGTCGCTTGTACACCGGATGTTTTGAAGCGTATCGAGAACCTGCCGGTGTCGGTAGGATTGGGATACACCGATATCGCTTCGAGGGGAAGCAAGCTTTCGAGTTCCGCTTTCACCGCACCGTAACTCGGTATGCCGTAGCCCAGCGAATTGTCGGGATGGTCTGATTGACTTGCCGTGGACACGATCTTCTGTGCGATGATACCCGGATCGATATCCGGAAAACGTTGGATAAGGCCCGTGATCAGGCTGGTAACGATTGGCGCCGCGAGCGATGTGCCGCTGGCAAAGCCATTGGATCCGCTGGGCTCGATCACGGACACGCCGCTGCCCATCGCGACCACGTCGGGTTTGATACGACTGTCTGCCGTAGGCCCTTTGGAACTGAATACGCTTCGGGCGCCGGCGGAGGTCACGGAACCTACGGCGAGGATGCCATTCACATCGGCGGGAGGCGTTACAGTGCCCCAGGAATTATTGCCTTCATTACCGGCGCTGCAAACAACGACGATGCCTCTTGCCAGCGCACCGATGGCAGCTTTCGAAATGATCGCCGTTGTGCCGTTGAGATCGGACTTGCTGTAGTTCATCGACGCGTCGTCGAATGTGTTGTACCCGAGTGATGAGCTGATGACATCGACGCCGGCGCTGTCTGCACGCTCGACAGCAAAAAGCCAGTTATATTCTTCGACACGATATTCGGTAGGCACGTCTTCGGTGACATATAAATAGAACGAAGCTTCATGAGCGCCGCCGGTATACGTGTCGGAGCTTGCCGCGATCACGGAAAACACTTCCGTGCCGTGATCGTCGTAGCGATAAACATCTTTTGTGTTCTGAACAAAATCGTGGACCTGGATCACTCTCTTGCCGTCGAACAGATGCTTGAAGGGTACGCCGGTATCGACGCCATCGAAACCTGCGTCGAGGATGGCTACGTGAACACCTTCTCCGTAGATGTCGTCGGCCTGCATGTCATCGATACCCACCATCTGGAGCTGGGCTTTGGTCGCTTCGGCACCGCCGGTTTGTTTTCGGGTCTTATGCGCCTTTACTCTTCCGGGTATCAATCTCGCTCCCGGCGCGACGAACTCAACCTCTTTGACGAACGTAAGCAGGTTCAATGAGCTGGCCACGTTAGTTGTTGCCTGTATCAATGCGCAGTTAAGCCATCGCGATGTATAGAAGACCTTCGCTCCTGCGGAGCTCAGTTGTTGAACATATGCCGGGTTCACCGGGAAGTCTTCGGCGGTCGGCAGTATCTCTTGTTTGATGCGTCGCGAGATAGCGCGGGCGGAAAGATATTTCTCAGGCGCCGCTACGCTGTAAGGTGATGAGTTCTTGTCGGTGAAATGAACGATATAGCGATTCTGCGCGGCGGCTATTCCGGCAGAACAAAGAAGCAACAGTATGACGATCGTTTTAAAGCGTTCCACTTTCCAACATCTCTTGTTTATAGACTACCCCGTCGTTCACAAACCCGGTGCCGAAGCATTCCTCGTCACAATATTCGAGGACTGACGATTCTTTGTAGACCAGCCCCACGTCCTTGCGATACGTCTCGACCCTTACGTCCGCCTTCAGGGGGTCGTCGGGGGTATTGGCCTGGGTAACGATCACATCCGGGTCTGTTTGTGTGACTTCATACCGGTCGCATTCGATACCATTACAACGGTCGTCGCCTCCCTTTGCATTCAACGCATTTCCATCCCATTGGATGCCGTTCGAAAGGGGGAACTGCAATTTGATATAACTCGTGTTGCCTTCCGATACCACAGCTTGCCGTATACTTTTCCAGGCGGTCCATGTTCCCGCGGGTTTCCAGGGCTGCGAAGCATTGGCTCGCTTCTCCCTTTGGATGATGTAGCTCGTGTTGGCTTCACCGTTTACAAATGACGCGCCGACGGATATTTTCATTTCAAACGAATAAGATGTCGACACATTGAGTATGGTCCGCGATGAGTCAACTTTGTAAATGATATACCGGCCGGTTTCAAGAGGGAAGTATTCAGGCCCGGGAATGACGACGGGCGTTTCCTCTACCCTGTCGCAGGCTGACATCAAAAAAAGCAATATGGCAAATACCGGCGCTGTCCTCATTATCCACACACGAAGGCGAATAGCAAAGTTATTTTTTCTTTTTGATATTTGGCGCATGTCACTGAAAACCAAGGTCAAGGTAGGACGGGTTACTAATTTGAGCGAGGCGAGGTATTGCGCAGGCATGGGCGTCGACCTTTTGGGATTTCCTGTGGGCGACGAGGGACTGAAGCCGGAACAATACCGCCAGATGATCGAATGGGTGGCTGGGCCGGAGCTGGTACTGGAAGCACATCATTCGCGTACGTTGGATCTGAAATATATAACGGATAATTACCCCGGACATTATATCGAAATAGGGCGCGACCAGCTGGACTGGCTTTCCGACGGAAAGGTCAACTTCATCCTGGCGATCGAAGCCAAGGACTGGGTTAGTCTGTACGGCAACCTGATGGGTCTTGAGAATATAAAGTACATCGAGCTTCTCAATGCCACACAATACGATGCGTCGACGGTGCAGGCGATCGGGTCGCTCTTCCCGGTCCTGCTTGGTGTAAACGATCCTGGCAGGCTTGCCGACGTTTTGAAACTTAACTCAGCAGGCATCTCGCTGGTTGGCAGCGATGAGGAAAAGCCGGGGATTAAGGACTATGGTAGTGTTGCGGAGATACTCGAGGCTCTGGAGACGGAGTGAGCTTCGTCACTTCCCGTACTTGCTGATCATCTTCTCCACAGCCTTCCCGGCGATGTCGGGGAAACTGATGTCGAGCTTGTTCTTCTCGTCCAGCCATTCCTCTATTTTCTTCAGTGATTTCTTCTTCATTTTTTTCAGAATGGGAACACCGAGCTGCTTCAACGCCGCGGCATTGCACTGCTGCTCGTACTGGCCCTTCATCGGCACAACCATAAGCTTCTTGTTCATATGAAGAACCTCTGCGGGCGTTTCAAACCCTGCTCCGCATAGTACGCCGGTGCTCGACACAATGCTGTCTACGAAGTCGGTACCGCTGACCGGGAATACGGATATCTTTCCAACATGGTAAGCCGCCTTCGCGTGCTTGGAGAATATCCGCCAATGAACTTTCGGGAACTTGAGTAGCAGCTTCACCAGCTTCTTGTCATCGTAGGCCGGGAGATACACCGTGTAGTGGCCTTCATCGCTCGTTCTCGCCTCCCGTATTGCCCGCCGGATCACGGGCGTGTATATGTTCTTGTCGTATTCCTCAAAATGAAAACCGACGTACTTCTTAACAGGCGCATAATTCTGAAGTATCCATTCACCAAACGGATCGATGATCTTTGGCCGCGGCGATTTCTTTGAAAGCAATGCCGACTGGTGACTGAGACCCACACAATTGATATCCTTCTTCCGGCACGCCCACGACGTGATCGGCTCGAAATCATTCACCACCAGGTCGTATTTCTCCACAGGAAAATTCTTCACCTCCCGGACGACGTCCTTCGAACTGTTCTGCATGAAGGTCTTGTAGAAATTGATACCGCCCGTCTTTCCGAAATAGAAGCTCAATCCTTTGGATTTATACTTGACTGGAAACGGCAACGATATTTCCGCCTGCGCGCCGCTGACGAACAGATCCAGTTTTCCGTATTTGCGCAGCTCGGGAGCAATGTCCACAGCACGGCTCAGGTGTCCGTTACCCGTCCCCTGGATTGCATATAAGATCTTCATTTTTTAATGATCATGAACTCGCTGACAAGGTCTTTAAATATCTCGTCATTATCCAATTCATTGCGAAACCGTTTGGGGATCTTTATCGACTGTGCGACCGGATCTTCCGTATAGCGATAGATACGCCAGGCGCCTTTGTCGTACTCCAGTGCCGTGAGGTTCTCGATCCAGTCGCCCGAATTCAGATAAACGACTTCACCCTTGTCGGTCGTGATAGTTTTCATTTCAGGTTGATGAATGTGCCCACAGATCACGTAGTTGTAACCGTTGGATATGGCGATGTCGGCAGCCGTCTTTTCGAAATCATTGATGAACTTGACTGCCTGCTTGACGCTGTCTTTGATCCTCTTCGACAACGATATCTTTCCCCTGCCGAAGACACGCAGGATGAAGTTGACGAACGTGTTCAAGACGATGAGCGTATCGTAACCGATAGCTCCCAGCTTGGCCAGCCACTTGGAGTATTGCATGGTCACGTCGAACACATCGCCGTGGAAGATCCATGCGGAGCGACCCCCGAGCTGAATCACTTTCTTGTTCGCGATCTGGAAATTGCCGAGCCTGAACCCGGCAAACTTCCGGAGCATTTCGTCGTGGTTGCCGGTGAGGTAAGTCACCCTGGTTCCTTTCGACAGCAAGCCGGTGATGTGTTTCACGATCTGCATGTGTGATTGCGGCCAGTAACGTTTACTGAACTGCCACATGTCGATGATGTCGCCGTTGAGAATCAGTCTTTTGGGTCGTATCGATTTGAGGTACCTGAGGAGCTCCTCTGAGTGGCAGCCGTATGTGCCGAGATGAATATCGGAAAGAATTACAAGCTCTACTTCGCGCTTTCTCTTTTTGCCCATCGAAAGGGTTTCACAAAGGTATAAGAAAGAAACCTCCGGAATATTACCTAAATGTTATGTTTGAACCGGAAGCGCAGATATTTGATCTTTTCCCCCTGCTCCGTGAACATTTCCTCGTAACGGGTCTTGATATCAAAGCATTCTTCCCGCAGGTCGGAGCTGTAGAGGTCGTCGGTATACCGGAAATCCTCGAGATCATTCCGCATACCGAGTTGCGCCAGGGTATATTCGAAAAGTGGAGTGTTGTCTGTCTTGAGCCTGAAGTACTGTCCGGGTTTCAGGACCTTTTTGTACATGTCCATAAACCGCGGACTGGTAAGCCTGCGTTTCACATCGCGCTTGCGGGGCCGGGGGTCGGGAAAGGTCAGCCAGATCTCGTCGACCTCGCCGTCTTTGAAGAAACTCTCGATGTCGAGGATCTGGGTCCGGAGAAATCCGACGTTGGTCAGGGATTGTTCGACAGCCAGCGTGCTTCCCTTCCAAAGCCGGTCTCCTTTCATGTCTATGCCGATGAAGTTGCGTTCGGGGAACCGGCAGGCAAGTCCTACGGAATACTCTCCCCGGCCGCACGCCAGCTCGATGGTGATGGGCTTGTCGTTCTGGAAATACAAGTCATTCCAGTGGCCCTTGATCCTGTCGAACATGTCCTTGCCGCGTTGCAGCACGTTGTCGCGGGAAGCAATGACGTCGAAACGATGTAGTTTTGATTTCACGCTATAAGTTTTCGATTTCGGCGACGACAAAAGTACTGCCGCCAACAAAAACCAGGTCGCCTGGTGACGCATTTTTTCTGGCAACTTCAATTGCCGCGTTGACATCGGGGATCACGGTGCCGTTCAAACCGAATGATAATGCCTGCGCTGCAAGATCGGCGGCGGGAAGGGCGCGCGGGATGCGGGCTTCGCAAAAAAAGTAGGTCGCTCCTTTCGGAAGTTGTTTGAGAACACCGCTGATGTCCTTGTCCTTTACCATACCGATGATCATGAAGAGCTTGTCGAACTTTTCCCGCGCGATCTGTTGAAGGATCTGGGCGATGCCGGCCTCGTTGTGGCCTGTGTCGCATATTGTGAGCGGGTTGCGCGCGATCGTCTGCCAACGCCCTTTCAAGCCCGTGGCCGACACCACGTCACGAAGGCCGGAGATAACGGCTTCCTGATCGATTGCAAGACCATGTTGATTGAGCAATTCGATGGTCGTGATGACACCCGGAACATTCTTCTCCTGGTAAATGCCCCTCAATGGAAATGGCTTCACGCTGAAAGCGCTGCCGTTGTGTGTCACCGTCAGGTCATCGTCATCGAGCCTTGCCGAAACGGATTCGCCGGCAAATACAACCGGCGATTTCTGCTGACGCGCTTTTTCAACGAACACCGCATAGGTATCAGACTGGGTTTCACTGATCACCACCGGTATACCTTTCTTGATGATACCCGCCTTTTCGAAGGCGATCTTCTGCAATGTATTGCCCAGCAGATCTTTATGGTCGAAGCTGATATTGGTGATCAAAGAGACGAGCGGCGTAATGACGTTGGTTGCATCGAGCCTACCTCCCAGCCCGACTTCGATCACGGCAATGTCAACTTTTTTCAGCGCAAAGTATTCGAAGGCCATGGCCACGGTGATCTCGAAGAACGAAGGCTGGATCTTTTCGATCGCAGGGCGAATGCGATTCACGAAATCGATAACGAACGGCTGCTCCATTTCCCGGCCATCGATCCTGATACGTTCCGTAAATTCTTTCAAGTGAGGAGATGTGTACAGCCCCGTCTTATAGCCGGCGCACTTGAATATCGACGCCAGCATGTGGGAGCTGCTGCCTTTGCCGTTCGTGCCCGCGATATGAACAGATTTGAATTTCTTTTCCGGGTTGCCGAGGATCTCCAGCAGTGCGATGGTATTATGAAGGTCGGGTTTATAAGCGGCGGCGCCGATGCGCTGAAAGACGGGAAGATTGGCGTATAGGTAATCGAGTGCCTGGCGGTAGTCGGAGAACATGCGGCAAAAATAAAAAAGCCCCTCGATTAAAGGGGCTTTTGATGATCCGTGATTCTGTGATTATTTGCCGAGCTTGATCAGCTTGTAACCAACCGACACCTGCAGAACTTTATTCTTCAGTGCGATAGGTTGCCCGCTGCTGGGCTGGACTTTAATATCCGATAACCCAAAGTTGTAGCGCGCGTCGATCGTGAGGCCGAAAGGAAGGTCCCATCCGGCGCCGACCGCAATTGCATAATCCTGTTTCTTTAACTTCTTGGGATCGTCAGCACTGGCTTGTGCAGCGGCTTTCAAATCGGCGACTGAGAGAAAGCTGAACTGGGGACCGAGCTGGAAGTTCAATCCCAGCGGGAGATACAATTTGGCAATGATCGGAACGCTGATATAGTCGAAGTTTGCTTCGTAGTTTTTCGAATCGAAAGTGAACGTACTGCCCTGCCTGGAGAACAACACTTCCGGCTGGATACCGAATGCAGTTATCTTGACGAGAGCAAAGGCTCCGGCGTTGAAGCCAGTCCTGTTTTCTATGTTCGTTGCACCGTTCTTGATGTCGAACTTCGACAGATTCACTCCACCCTTCAAACCGATCGCGAACTGAGCCTGGCTCAATCCCTTAAATGAGATCCCCGAAAGAATCAGTACTACTAAGATGATCTTTGATTTCATAAAAGTTAGTTAGCTTCTGTTAAAGGTACTAAGAATTAATTTCTTGGACCAAGGTAGATCTGGAAGCCGACGTTTATAAAGATCCCGCCGTTAAGGTACTTCACATCGGCATCACTATCCTTAAGTGAGTTTGATCTGAATCCTACCATCGGTTCGATCGCTACAAAGTCATTAAGGAAATATGCATATCCGGCGGCGAGTGACCAATTGAACACACCATACTTGGTTGTTACCGTAGTGTTGCTGCCGGTTGCCTTTCTCTTTTCTGATTCACTTCCGAAACCGACCTGGCCCTGGAAGAAGACCCCCGGATCGAGATAATACCGGACGAACGGAGATAAAGTGAAAGTGGTACTGGTAGTCTTTGAATTATCGTTGCCATCACCTTTAGTTGATCCAACGGAAAGTCCCAAGCCTGCACCGACCGCCAGGTTATCGATAACAAAATATCCGATATCCGGCGACACAAAAAGGTCTGTGTGATGTGACAGCGTATTCGTGGCGTTGTCACTCTTAGCTTTAGTTGTAGTAGCGCTAAAGCCGAGGCTTCCACCAACAAGATACCTTCCTTGATTGAACTGTGCGAACGCACCGGAGCAGATCAGTGCGAAAGCGATAATAGTAACGATTTTTTTCATAAGTGATTTTAAAAGTTGTCTAAAGTAAAGAAACATTTCCGGGTGCCGGACATGCTTGTCCGATCCGCCCGTTAAATGGCCTTATACGTGGCCAAAATGCGTTTTGTTCGCAAATTTACTCAATTCCGGACCTTTGTTATACGACCGGCCATTTGAACGAGGACACCAGCTCTACCTTCTTTCCGGTAGCTGCGGACTCGCGCGTCGCTTCGATAACTTCCAGCACGTGTAGCGCATGTTCGGCAGCGATCAAAGGCTCGGTCTTTTCTACCAGTGCCTGCGATATCACACTTGCTCCCTGCTGCCACACATATTCTTCAGGATCGGGCACGAACCGCTCCGGCTTTTCATGATCGTGGGTCGCAAGATCGACACCGAACGGCGCCCAATCGTAACCCACCAGTCCCATGTTGCCATGTGTGCCCCAGATACTTACCGTGTGACTCTGTTGACCCGTCCCGTCGTGACCATAAGGATCGAAGTAGTTGAAACCACATTGAACATGGGAGATCACTCCTTGTCCGTGATCCATGAGGACCATCGCGTTGTCTTCCGCTTCGACTTTGATCGTTCCTTTGTTGTCGACTTTCCTCGTCGGGGTCACGATGCTTGTCATTGCCATGATTGATTTCGCCGGGCCAAGAAGGCCTGTCAGTGTTGCGAGATTGTACACACCTAGATCGGGTAAGCTTCCGCCGCCTTTTTCATAAAAGAATGCGGACCACGTAGGCCCGAGATGCCCGTAGTGCGCATGGGCACTCGATACCTTGCCGAGCTTACCTTCGCGTATCGCCTTCGACATGAATGCAAATTGCGGGCTGTTCACTACGGCCGGCGCTCCCCAGATGCGAAGGTTCTTACTTTTCGCCAGGTCGAGCAATGCCTTACCTGCTTTGTATGAGTTCGCCATCGGCTTCTCGCTCCACACATGTTTACCTGCATCCAGTGCCTGCCGGTTGAGAAGTTCATGCTCCTGCATGTCTGTCGTGGTCACGAGCAGATCGAACGGCGCGCCGGCAAGCATCTTTCCGATATCCGGATAGTGATTGGGAATTTTAAATTCTTCAGCGCGTTTTTTTGCTCTTTCATAAATGATGTCGCATGCGCTGACGAGCTCTACGAAAGGCGATTTCGACAAGTGCGGGAGGTATACGCCCGATACGCTGCCGCACCCAATGATCCCGATCCTGATCTTTCCGGCCGGGGCTTGTGTGGCGAATGCTTCCAACGACGTAAGCATGTAGGCAGCGCCTGCCGCTGCCGTCGCTTTTAAAAAGTCTTGGCGTGTAACGCTCATTTTGAATGTGGGATTTACGATGTACAATGTACGATTTCGCTCTCCGAATGATCGACAGCCAAAAATCGTACATCGTAAATTGTAAATCGTAAATAATTTAGTGATTATATTCCTAATTCCGGATTCTTTCCGTGGATACCCTTATAGAATTCTATCAGCGTATCCATATCCTTGTCGAGCTCTGTTGGATAAAGCAGCGGGCCTACTACAACTTCCTTTTTTTTAAAATCAAAACCGACGGGAACGATCGGAATGTTTACGGCTTTCGCGATGTACCAGAAACCCGTCTTGAGCTTGGTGACTTTTCTTCGGGTTCCTTCGGGCGCGATAGCCAGTAAGAAGTCGTCGGACTTCCTGGCGATGGAGGTAACTTGTTCCACCATGTCGTGACTTTTGTCGCGGTATACAGGAATGCCGCCGATAGATCTGAACAGCCAGCCGTATGGTTTCCTGAAGAGCTGACTCTTACCGAGGAATTTCGTCCTGCGAATGCGGAGTATACTGCGGGCAGCGACACCCACCACGAAGTCCCAGTTGCTGGTATGTGGCGCGACGGCAAAGATGTATTTATTCAGATCGGGAAGTCGTCCGTTTACTTTCCATCCGGAGATCTTAAAACATAAAAGGTAGAATGGTCTTAACACTTCAGAACAAACTGTCGATCAATCCGTCGTCTGCCAAGTTAGGCATTGTGATGCGGAGTCGTGAATCGTCTTTCATTGCCCGCTTTGCTGCCGACACTGCTCCTTCGTTACGAGCCCATGAGCGCCGTGCAATGCCGTTGTTGACATCGAAGTGGAGCATGCTTCGAAGGCGGGTATCCGCTTCATCCGAGCCATCGAGCAGCATACCGAAGCCGCCGTTGATCACTTCGCCCCACCCTACTCCACCGCCGTTGTGTATCGATACCCAGGTGGCGCCCCGGAACGAATCACCGATCACGTTGTGGATGGCCATGTCGGCCGTGTAGCGGGAACCATCGTAAATGTTGGATGTTTCGCGGTAAGGGCTGTCGGTTCCTGAAACGTCATGATGGTCGCGGCCAAGGACGATGGGTCCCAGCCTGCCTTCTTTGATCGCTTTGTTGAATGCCGATGCGATACCGATCCGTCCCCGCGCATCGGCGTACAGTATCCTTGCTTTCGAACCCACCACGAGCTTGTTCGCTTTCGCGGCCCGGATCCAGTTGATGTTATCTGTTAGTTGAAATTGTATGTCGGCAGATGCGGTCTTTTGCATCTCCTGGAGAATATCCAATGCGATCTGATCGGTGATATCGAGATCCTCTTGTCGTCCGGAAGTACAAACCCAGCGAAACGGACCGAAGCCGTAGTCGAAGCACATCGGGCCCATGATGTCCTGCACGTACGACGAGTACCGGAAATTGATACCGTCGGCTGCCATGATGTCGGCGCCGGCGCGGGATGCTTCCAGAAGGAATGCATTTCCATAATCGAAAAAGTAAGTCCCCTTCTTTGTGTGATTGTTGATCGCAGCCACATGTCTTCGCAACGACTGCTGAACAAGCTCCTTGAACTTCCCCGGATCTTCAGACATCATGACCTTGCCTTCTTCAAATGAAATTCCTGCCGGGTAATAACCGCCCGCCCAGGGATTGTGCAAGGACGTCTGATCCGATCCGAGGTCGACAATAATGTTCTCCTTGTCGAAATGTTCCCACACGTCGACGATGTTTCCGTTGTAGCCGATAGAGACTATCTCTTTGTTAGCCTTGGCAGTGCGTACGCGATCGCCAAGTGTTTTAAGATCATCGACGACTTCATCGACCCATCCTTGCTCGTGGCGCTTGCGTGTGGCGAAGGGGTTAACCTCGGCGATCACCGAAATACAGCCGGCGATGGTCCCGGCTTTCGGTTGTGCGCCGCTCATTCCACCGAGCCCGGAGCTCAGGAAAAGCCTGCCGCCCAAGCCTTTCTGCATGTCGGAGGACGCAGCCTGGTCATCGGATATCTTCCTGCCGGCATTCAAAATGGTGATGGTCGTTCCGTGGACGATGCCTTGAGGACCGATGTACATGTAAGACCCTGCCGTCATCTGGCCATATTGTGTTACGCCGAGCGTGTTGTATTTCTCCCAATCGTCCTGGGCGGAATAGTTGGGGATCATCATTCCGTTTGTTATAACAACTCTCGGAGCATCTTTCGACGACGGGAACAATCCCATGGGGTGGCCGGAGTACATGTGCAAAGTCTGCTCGTCGGTCATCTGCGAGAGATACTTCATCGTCAGAAGATATTGCGCCCAGTTCTGGAAGACGGCTCCGTTCCCGCCGTAGGTAATCAGCTCATGCGGATGCTGGGCGACAGCAGGGTCGAGGTTATTCTGGATCATCAGCATGATCGCGCCGGCCTGCTTGCTCTGATGGGGATAGTCGTTCAGCGGCCGGGCATGCATGGGATATGCCGGTCTGAAGCGATGCATATAGATGCGTCCGAATTTTTTTAGCTCCTCTGCAAACTCTTTCGCAAGTATGGTGTGATGTTTCTGATCGAAGTAACGAAGCGCGTTTCTTATAGCGAGCTTCTTTTCATCGAGGGTAAGGATGTCTTTGCGTTTCGGGGCGTGATTGATTGAAGGGTCCCCGCTACCAGAGCGGGGCAGGCTATACGGTGGCGCAGGCGGAAGCTCACCCGGAATGCCCTGTTCGATCTCCTCGGCAAAGCTCTTACTCATGCAACGCGGTTTTTCTCGAAATGATGAGGCAGAAAATTTTTCTTGGTGTACTGATAGCCGGCATCGTAGATCTCCCTGGCCTTCCCGATCTCGAAGACGGTGAACCGGGCCATGTGCGGGGGCTCTATCACCAGGTCACAGATCCTGCGACTAGCCGTAGAGTTGGAAGATATCGTGATCAGCATGCTGCGTTCGATAACGGCGCGCAAACTACGTTCATCGTACTCCGGGGTGAGATGGTTGCAGTGTGAGCCTACCAGGAAGTCGCATTTGCTGCGGATCGGCGTTGCGGGAAGGTTGTCCAGCAGCCCTCCGTCGACATACAGGTGGCCTTCGAAGCTTACGGGATTGAAAATGCCGGGGATACTGCACGAGCTGATGATCGCAGGGGCCAGCAGGCCCGAAGAAAAATAGCGGACCTCTCCCAGCCTGATCTCGGTGGCTGCAACGGCCAATGGCATCTTCAATGACTCGAAGGTATTTTGCGGGCAGTGTTTGGCAAGCAACGCCTGAAGACCTTCCATCTTCAGCAAGCCGCTCCATGCCCACGCCATCTTCACTGATCTGAAAAGACTGAGATGATTGACGACTTCGAAGATGTCGTCGGGTTTCATGCCGTTGGCATAAAGGACGGCAATGATCGCACCGGCGCTTGTACCGGAAATTACATCGGGTTTTGCACCCAGCTCCTCCATCGCTTTGATCACGCCAATGTGTGTGATACCTCGCGCGCCGCCACCAGACAAGGCCAAGCCGATTTTCATGGTGTTAATGTAGAAGGTTTAAAGGAAAGGCGCAAAGTCGATCCGTGTGATCCGGTGTGATCTGTGAGCGTTTGCATTTATACCGGGAAAGTCTCTCACCTCACTCTGCCGAAGCGGCTACGTGAGGCGAAGCGGATCGCACGGATCGCGCGGATACTTATAGGTTGGATAGCGGGAATGCTTGGTCCAAGCGTACGCCTTTTTCAGTTCGCTTAACCGTGCAGCATTCGTTCACGGGGTCATGCTCGAAAAACAAAACATAATTATTCGCTGCGGCTTCTTTGAGAAACTTCTCCTTCTCTTCCATGCTGACGAGTGGGCGCGTATCGTATCCCATTACATATGAAACAGGAATATGGGATGCGGACGGAATAAGGTCGGCCGCGTAACAGATCGTTTTGCCGTTGTACCGGATCACCGGCACCATCATCTGCTCGGTGTGCCCGTCGACGCATAAGATATCAAACTGTGGAAACGGCGAAGCGGCGTTGGCATCGATCAGCTTCAGGTGGCCACTGTCCTGCATCGGCATTATGTTCTCGCGCAGGAAGCTCGCTTTCTCCCTAGCGTTGGGTTTCATAGCCAACTCCCAATGCGACTTGTTCGACCAGTATGTCGCGTTGGGAAATACCAGTGATGTCTTTTCACCTTCTTTCTTCACGCCGCCCCCGCAGTGGTCGAAGTGAAGGTGTGTCAGGAACATGTCGGTCACCTCGGATGGATCGTAGCCTGCATTTTTTATGGAGCCGAGCAGTGTATCGTTGCCGCTGAGATAGTAATGCTTGAAGAACTCGGGGCTTTGCTTGTCGCCCAGGCCGTTGTCGATCAGTATCAAACGGTTCCCGTCCTCTATCAGCAGGCAGCGCATTGCCCAGGTACACAGATTCCTGTCGTCGGCGGGATTGGTTTTGCTCCAGAGTGATTTGGGCACAACGCCGAACATCGCTCCCCCGTCGAGTTTGAAGAAGCCGGTGTTGATGACTGAAAGTTTCATTATTCTTTTACAACTCCCATCGACGTAAACTTGTCGATCCGTTTACTGATGAGGTCGTCGACCGGAATGCTTTTCAGCGCTGCGTAATTTTCAAGGATAGCTTTCCTCACTTCACCAGCCATCCACTTGACGTCGATGTGGGCACCACCGAGAGGTTCCCGGATGATACCGTCGATGAGACGAAGCTCTTTCATGTCTTTGGCGGTGAGCTTCAATACTTCCGCGGCCTGTTCTTTGAAGTCCCAGCTTCTCCACAAGATGGATGAGCACGACTCGGGTGATATCACCGAGTACCATGTATTCTCGAGCATGAACACTTTGTCGCCGATAGCGATTCCCAATGCTCCGCCACTTGCTCCTTCGCCGATGATGATACAGATCACGGGTACCTTGAGCATGAACATCTCTTTCAGGTTGCGTGCGATCGCTTCACCCTGTCCGCGCTCTTCGGCTTCCAGCCCAGGGAATGCGCCCGGTGTATCGATAAAGGTAATGATGGGCTTATTGTACTTCTCGGCGATCTTCATCAGTCGCAGAGCTTTTCTGTAGCCTTCGGGGTTTGCCATACCGAAGTTCCTCATCTGGCGTTGTTTGGTGTTGCGGCCCTTCTGCTGGCCGAGCATCATGAACGTCTGGCCGTCGATGGTGCCAAAGCCGCCGACCATCGCCTTGTCGTCGCCCACGTTACGATCGCCGTGAAGCTCGATGAAGTCTGAAGTGATCTCGTAAATATAATCCAGTGTGTAAGGCCGGTCGGGATGACGCGAGAGCTGAACACGTTGCCAGCCAGTGAGGTTCTCAAAGGTTTCTTTCTTCAATTCCACAATCTTGTTCTCGAGGGCCTGAATGGCACGCGTCACAGAGTCGTCACTATCATCAGCCAGCGTTTTCATGTCAGCTAGCTTTGTTTCAAGTTCGGCAATAGGTTTTTCAAAATCCAGCAGCATTATTTCGTCTTTCTTATCCGTTGTGCCACAAAAGTAATGATTTCGGTTTTTGTTGAAAGTGGCGTGCCTGGCTGTGGCCGGGAGGTGTCATAATAAGATATTGATTGTCAATAAGTTATGTACTAGTGTCGAAGGAAATTAGAAAGGGCGCACTTTGATTGGGGCGGGGTACTGCGGAGGCATTTGGAAGGTTGCAGGCTATAGGGCGGAGCGGGACGCCGCACCGGAGACTTTGTAAATCTTGCCGTCGGGCTTGGTGAGAATGTACATCTCCCCGGTGTGGTCTCTTCCAAAGCGCACGTCGACTTTGTCGTCGCCGGTCAGCTCGACCAGAGTCTTCTTAACGCCATTCAGCGTGAACTGGAACTCACGGATGGTGGCCTGGCTGCCGATCCTGAGATCCTTCATCTCGACATAAAACAATCGCCCTTTAACGATGTCACCGAAGATGTATTTACCCTTCAGCGCCTCCAATGACTTGCCCCAGTATTCCAGTCCGCCTGAAATGGCATTGCCTTCGTCGTGATCGTATTGGGCAACAGGATACGTGAAGTTGTGACTCGCATCGTCGGCGGGAAGCGGATAAACCACGTTCATGTTTTCGGTATATCGCATCACGAATGTTCCCTCCCGCTCCGGCCATCCGTAGTCGCGGCCGGATTCGACGATGTTCAGCGTCTCGACATTGTGATGACCTATGTTCGACGACAGTATCTGTCCGTTCTTGCTCCACGATATCCTGTGTGGATTGCGGAAGCCGTAGGCGAAGATCTCTTTCACTACTTCGGGATCGGAGTCGTTTGCAAAAGGATTGGTCTTCGGAATTCCATACTTGCCGTTCTTGCTGTTATTGCCGCGCGGGTCGATGCGATGAATACTTCCCCAGAATTTTTTCTTGCTGTGCGCCAGGAACGGGTAGCCCATCTCGACCGACGAGCCATCGCCGACACCTATATATAACAGTCCGTAATCTTCGTCACCAGACTTTGCAAGGGGATTGAACGTGATCTCTTGTACTCCGTGAAACGAATGGATCATGTTTGCGCGAAACATCTCGCGGCTCGTTCCTTCGAAAGGGAATGCATTCGGCTTGTCAGTTTTCCATTCCGACAGCACCCACTGCAACATGACCTTAATGGTATCGGCGTAAGCGAAATCCGCCACACCGGAGCCCGGACTCTCCACGTGCGTTGTATAAAGAAGCCCGTTCTTCGCAAAATCAGGATGAAACGCAAAGCTTCCGAAACCTGTAGCGAGTCCTGGTTTGTGAATGAACATCGGCTTCTCTTTCGCCATGTCGAGGTACAGCTGCGGAACGTTATCCTTAAGCTCGTACAGCTTGCCGCGCAGGTCGACCACAAACACGCCTTTGGTGTCGGGGCGATAGTCGAGCTTACAAATGCGGGTCTTCTGCCCTTCGTTGCTCGACGTGGGAATGGTCGTGAACTCGGTCAGGTCGATCACCAGGTCCGACATTTCGATCTTCGAAGGGATAGGATCCTTCAGCTCCGTTCCATCTGTTTTGAACTCTTTCTTCGGCGGGGCCTCTTTTGTTTTCAACAGGGCAACGATGGCATCCATATCTCCTTCATTCAGGTGCGCGAACGAAGGCATAAAAGTGTTGTAACGCCCGAAGAGCACACCGGCACGTTCGTCGGCACCGTCGATCATTCCTTTGGGGTCTTTGATGAACTTACGGATCCATTCGTCAGCAACCTGTTCAGTCAGGCCGCCAAGCTGCGGGCCGATCCCGTTTGAACGAAAGTTGTGACAAGAGCTGCAGTTCTGATCGAAGACTTCCTGTCCGTGCGAAACCAGTTTGTCGTTGGCAGGACTACACGCTACCATGCATAATGCAGGAACGAGTATGCATCGTATATGATACATCACTCGTCGCACATTGTACATTGAACATCGCACAGCTTAGGCAGTTTGAATTCAAAAATTACGATTTTTTGAATTTATTTTTTAAAGCTGCAAGCTTTTGTTCCATGGTTTGTCCGGTGTCCTGCGCTTGCCTGCTCTGCGGCTTGGTTTTTTCTTTTTCCTTTTCCCGTCCCTTTCCCCTGTCCTGTTTGGTTCCCCTCTCTTGTTTGACGGGCGATTCTCCGAACGGATTGCTTTTCAACGATAGCGCGATCCGCTTTCTTGGAATATCGACTTCCACCACTGTTACCTTCACTTTCTGCTGAACGCTGACAACCTCGTTGGGGTCTTTCACAAACTTGTCGGCCAGGTGGCTGATGTGTACGAGCCCGTCCTGGTGAACACCTACGTCGACGAATGCGCCGAAGGCGGTAACGTTGGTAACGATGCCAGGAAGTGTCATTCCAACTTTCAGGTCGGCGATGGCGTGGACCTTCTCGTCGAAGGCGAACAGCTCGAACTTATCACGGGGATCGCGGCCGGGCTTTTCGAGTTCGGAAAGAATATCGGTCAGCGTCGGCAGTCCGACTTTATCTGAAATGTATTTCTTGAGGTCCAGCTTTTGGCGAAGCTCTTTGCCGGTCATGAGGTCCTGGATACCGCAGCCGAGGTCGTTCGCAAACTTGCTGACGATCGGGTAGCTCTCGGGATGAACTGCACTGGAGTCGAGAGGATTTTCGGAATCCCTGATCCGGAGGAAGCCTGCACATTGCTCGAAGGCTTTGCCACCGAGTCGAGGCACGTTCTGTAACTCGTCGCGGCTTTTGAAAGCTCCGTTCTTGTTGCGATACTCGACGATGTTCTTAGCCAGTTGCGGACCGAGGCCGGAAACATAGGACAACAATTCTTTGCTGGCCGTGTTCACTTCCACTCCGACCGAGTTCACACAGCTCATGACGACATCATCGAGACCCGCTTTCAGTTTCGCTTGATCGACGTCGTGCTGGTACTGACCGATGCCGATAGATTTCGGGTCGATCTTCACGAGCTCGGCCAGGGGATCGGTCAGTCTTCGCCCGATCGAGACGGCGCCGCGAACAGTAACGTCTTCTTTAGGGAACTCTTCCCTGGCAACTTCGGACGCAGAGTACACCGACGCGCCGCTTTCGTTCACAGTTACGATCATGACGGACGATGGAAGACCGACACCGCGCACGAAAGCTTCCGTCTCGCGGCTGGCTGTACCGTTTCCAATGGCAATTGCTTCGATCTTGAACCGGTCGCAAAGTCCGAGGACGATCGTCGCCGACTTCGTAATTTCTCTCTGTGGCTCGTTCTGGTAGATCACCGTGTTAAACAGGAGATCCCCCTGCTCGCTGAGACAAACCAGTTTAGTTCCGCTCCGGAAGCCGGGGTCGAGCGCCAACACACGCTTACTGCCGAGCGGGGCGGCGAGTAATAATTCCTTCAGGTTGGATGAGAACACTTTGATCGCGTCCAGGTCAGCTTTCACTTTCGATTCCAACCGGACTTCGGTTTCCATCGTAGGTTTAAGGAGACGCTTGTAGCTGTCTTTGACCGCTTCGGTGACGAGCAGTCCCGCAGGGCCCGATGATCTTATAAACTGATCGGTGAGAATACGGTGTGCCTGTACTTCTTCGGGAGCGATGTCAAGCGTAATAAAACCTTCGTTCTCAGCTCTTCGCATAGCCAGCATCCGGTGCGACGGAACTTTGCGGACAGGCTCTTTCCAGTCGAAATAGTCTTTGAACTTCTGTGCTTCTTCGGACTCTGCCTTCGACTTGATGACCTTGGTTTCGATGACGCCTTCTTTCCAGAACAGGTCGCGTATCTTTTGACGGGCCTCCTGGTTTTCGCTGACCCACTCGGCAATGATGTCGGTTGCACCGGCGATGGCTTCCTGGGCGGACGCGACACCTTTCTCGGCGCTGATGAATGTAGCGGCGAGCGCGTCGACGTTTTTTTCTTTCTGGTCGAAGATAGCGACGGCTAGCGGCTCGAGTCCCTTCTCACGAGCGGCGGTAGCACGGGTCTTTCTCTTGGGTTTGTAGGGCAGGTAAATATCTTCGAGCTCTGCGAGGGTCGTTGCGGCTTCGATGGCTTTGGTCAGCTCGGGCGTGAGCTTCTCCTGCTTCTCGATTGATTTCAGGATGGCGTCCTTTCGTTCGGCCAGTGCAACAAGCTGTTCGTTGCGGTCGCGTATCGCCATTAGCTGCACTTCGTCCATGCCGCCGGTTAATTCTTTGCGGTATCGTGCGATAAACGGGATCGTAGAGCCTTCGGCCAGGAGGTCGATCACTGCCTTCACGTTTTTGTGATTTAGCTTGAGCTCTAAGGCAATTGTCGTGTCGTTGTTCTGCATAATTTCTCACGGAATTCACGGAAAACACGGAAAAATGCAGGAGCCTTTTATATAACGCTTCCGTGCTTTCCGTGTTTTCCGTGAGAAACATTTTACGGGTGGCAAAAATAAAACCATTCCCGACATTCATATAAATGTTTAAGAGTTATTTGAGAATTTGTACTAGTTTACCATAACCTTACAGAAGATAACCAGCATCCATGCTTCTTCGTAGCTGCATCATCTTTCTCGCTCTGTTATTCGCGACAAGCTGCAGCCGACCGCCCTCCGAAGATAACCCCTCTCCTCCGAAATCTCCTGAAGAAGAACTCCTGACTTTCCAGTTGCCCCCGGACCTCCAGATCCAGCTCGTGGCCAGTGAACCGATGATCGAAGACCCGGTCGTGATGCAATTTGACGAAGACGGACGGCTGTGGGTTGTCGAGATGCGTGGATTTATGCCGGATATCGACGGCACGGGAGAGAATGACCGGACTGGAAGGATTTCCATACTGGAAGATGAAGATGGGGATGGGATGATGGACAAGAGCACGGTTTATATCGACAGCCTGATATTGCCGAGATCACTGGCTGTCGTGAAAGGCGGGGCATTGATCGTAGAGGATTATAAGTTGTGGATGACGCAAGACACGAATGGTGACCTGGTAGCAGATACAAAAGAGCTGGTTGACTCGACGTATGGAGGTACGCGGCTACCCGAGCATTCGGGAAATGGATTATGGCGTGGTATGGACAACTGGTATTATAATGCGAGGTCGTCGTTGCGGTATAAGTTTGAGAACGGAAAGGTGATCCGCGACAGCACCGAGTTTCGCGGACAGTGGGGAATGTCGCATGATGACTGGGGACGGCTCCATTATAACTACAATTGGTCGCAACTTCACGCCGATCTGGTTCCGCCAAATTATTTGTACGCGAACAAGCATCATACTCCGACC
This sequence comes from Cyclobacteriaceae bacterium, assembly GCA_035318625.1. Taxonomy (GTDB): domain Bacteria; phylum Bacteroidota; class Bacteroidia; order Cytophagales; family Cyclobacteriaceae; genus ELB16-189. Next base: position 1,392,037 of record DATHEL010000001.1, on the reverse strand, counting down.
AGTGGGATCGATCACGGCCTTACACTCGACCGGAGAGTTTATCCTATTCGCCCTAATCCAGCAGTGAACCGCGGATACATTCCCGGAACGTTGGATGAAGAAGGAAGACTATTGGAATTTACTGCCGCCTGTTCGCCCTACGTGTACCGTGGTAGTCCGCTACCTATCGATAACTACAACGGCAATGTATTTGTTTGCGAGCCCTCCGGAAATCTCGTTAAGAGAAATGTGATTGAATATGTTGGCTATAATTTAAAAGCGAAAGACCCTGATCCGGGTCGTGAATTTCTGGCGTCAAGCGATGAACGATTCAGACCGGTCTACATCACAAGCGGACCGGACGGATACCTGTATGTTGCCGATATGTACCGCGGCCTCGTACAGCATGGTGAGTATGTAACGCTCTATCTCAGAGATCAGACGCTCAAACGAAAACTCGACGCTCCGATCCATTACGGACGCATCTGGAGGATCGTGCCTTCGGATCCCGAGGAGCCCGTAACTGTAAAGAAGCTTTCCAAACTTTCTTCACTAGATCTTGTGGGGCTATTATATGAAGACAACGGATGGACACGCGATATGGCCCAAAGATTATTGGTCGAAAGGAAAGACACAACCATTGTTGATGCGCTCAAAGAAGTGGCTGGTACTGGTTTCCCCGGTGGCGCGCTTCATGCCCTATGGACACTGGACGGAATTCATGCCAATGACCGCAACCTGCTCCTGGGGGCGTTGCACTGGTCTGATTTCGCGGGCGAGCCGGCAACCGCACTAAGACTTCTTGAAACGTTCGCGACAAATGATCCGGTCTTTCGGACAAAACTTGGAAAAGAGTTACTGGCTGTGCTTGATAGCGCGGGCGCTCCCTTGTTACTACAAGCTGCCCTCTCCGCACGTTACCTCGATCCGGAACAGTCTTTCCCCATCTATAAATACGTTCTTGAAAAACGAGACACTCCTATTGCCCTCATGCCCGATGCAGTACTGAGTGGACTCAGTGGCAAAGAGCTCGCTTTCACAAAAACATTACTGGCCGACGAAAACTGGAAGACCGGCGATGGCTTCCGTCAGATCTTCCTCGAAAATCTGGCAACCACTATCGTCAAAAGAAGACGACCCAACGAAATCGCCGAGCTCTTCTCCATCATCTCGAAAGAAGATCCCTCCTCCTATCGCAAGGCCGCGTTCGTCGGCGCTGTCACTGTCCAGGGCCGCGGCAAGTGGAAGGCATTGAAGTTAAGGTCAGAGCCCGTCGTTCTAAAGAGAACAGAAATGATCGGTGACCAGCAAAGGACGATCATCAACAACATGTTCGAATGGCCCGGTCATACTGTCGACACCGAAGCCATCAAAAGCACCATCAACCTCACGGAAGCCCAGCAAAAACTTTTCGCCGACGGACGTCAGCAATATCTCGGGGTCTGTGCCGGTTGTCATGGCAACGATGGTGAAGGCATTCGCCGTCTCGCACCGCCCCTCGCCGGCTCCGAATGGGTACTCGGTGACGAACGCCGGTTGGCATTACTCGTACTTCATGGCATCGAAGGAGAAATGGAAGTGGCAGGCAAGCGCTACGGTGTGCCCGACATCCTTCCCGTCATGCCTTCACATTCTCCTCTCGACGATGGCGCCATTACCTCGATTTTGATATATATTAGGAATGAATGGGGTAACAACGCAGGAGGGGTCAACCGTCGAACGGTGGGACGGCTCCGTCATACCACCCAGGGTCGCGTCGTTCCCTGGACAGTACGTGGACTCAATGAGCACATGGTGAAGATCGATACAATTAAAACCGAGTGACCTATGGATGACATCACATTACCGGATCAACCCATCAATCGCCGATCGTTCATGCACATGGCTGCCGCAGGCACCGCCGGTCTTGCATTGCCATCGCTGGCTGCGAACGGTGAAGGCGTTGGGTCCCCGCAAGGTTCGCACGCGCCACGTCACCACGTCAGCACATCACCACGTCACGTCGCCACCTCGTCACCACTGCACGCAGTGCAAACGAAGATGGGCATCGTGGTCCACTCCTATGCCTTCCGTTGGAATTCAAAAACACCCAGCGCAAAGTATCCCGGCTTCGCTTCTGCAGTCGACCTGCTCGAACATACCTACGAGATCGGCGGAGCAGGAATACAGGTCGTGGTCAACGGATGGACAACGGACTTCGCAAAGAAGGTCAGGGAGCGACGAGAGAAGCTTGGGTTGTACCTCGAAGGATCCGTCGGAATTCCCGGTAAACAGGAAGACGTCGCCGGCTTCGAACAGACCGTCATCAATGCAAAGGAAGCAGGCGCTACGATACTCAGAACGGTTACATCGACCGGGCGCCGTTACGAAGCGTATCACTCTTCTTCGGAAGTCGAGGACTTCAAAAAGAAAGCGCTTGATTCGCTTCACTGGATAGAACCGATACTGAAGAAGCATAAGGTGAAGCTTGCTGTCGAAAATCATAAAGACTGGAAAGCGCCGGAGCTCGCGGCAGCCATGAAACAAATGTCGAGCGAATGGATCGGTGTAACGCTCGACTTCGGTAACAGCATCGCGTTGCTGGAAGAACCGATGGAGGTGATCGAGCAGTTGGTGCCCTACGTGGTCTCCACACACGTAAAGGATATGGCTGTTGAAGAATACAAAGATGGATTCCTGCTTTCTGAAGTGCCGTTGGGTAAGGGCTTTCTGGACCTTGAGAAGATATTCGCTCTTTGCATCAAGAACAATTCGCAAGTGAAGTTCAATCTCGAGATGATAACTAGAGACCCGCTGCAGATACCTTGTTTGACGAATGATTATTGGAGCGTGTTCCCGGAATCTAAGGCAACTGACCTGGCGAAGTCGTTAAGATTGATCAAAGATAAACAGGTCAAGGCGCTGCCGCGCGTGTCTCAACTGGATGGTGAAGGAAAGCTCGCGGTGGAGGAACAGAATATTATTGAATGTTTGGATTATTCGAAGAGTAAGTTAGGAAAGTAGAAATAGCTCTCACCTCCCTCCGCCGAAACGGCCTACGGGAAGGCGAAGCAGATCGCACGGATCACACAGATCAAAAATAGATTATCCGTGCGATCCGTGTGATCCGTGAGAACCAATACCATATGATACAAGAGAAACTTCCTGGTGTAAAATTGTTCAACCTCGGCGGTCGTGCCGCGATCATTACTGGCGGTTCCAAAGGTCTCGGTCTGGCGATGGCCGCGGGACTGGCCTCAGCCGGCGCCAACCTCCTTATTGTAAACCGCAATGCCGACGAAGGCGCGAAAGCCGCTGAGGATCTCGCGACCGAATTTGGCGTGAAGGCCTTCGCATTCAGCGCCGACATCAGCAGCCCGGGGCATGCCGAAGCGATGGCGAAGGAAGCCGTGAACAAATTCGGAAGGCTGGACATACTCATCAACAGTGCCGGCATCAACATCCGCGGTGCGATCGATGAAGTGACACCGGAGGATTTCAGCAAAGTCATGGACGTGAATGTGAAAGGCACCTGGCTGGCTTGTCGCGCCGTGACACCATACATGAAGAAAGCCACCGGCGGAAAGATCATCAACCTGGCCAGCACATTGGGTTTGGTGGGCCTGGCGAACCGTACTCCCTACACATCCAGTAAAGGAGCCGTCGTGCAAATGACACGTGCGCTGGGAGTCGAGCTCGCACCGTTCAACATCAACGTCAATGCGATCTGCCCCGGTCCTTTTCTTACGGAAATGAATCTCCCGATCGCCGATACGGAAGACGGGAAGAAATTTGTAGTGGGTGCAACGGTGCTTGGACGCTGGGCGCGAATGGAAGAGATACAAGGCGCGGCGATATTTCTAGCTAGTGACGCGGCAAGTTATATGGTTGGGTCGATGGTAACTGTGGATGGCGGATGGACCGCTAGATAAAAGTTAAAAGGTAATTGTGAAAAACTAAAAGTTTGCAGTGGGTAACGAGCTGAAGAAGACCAATGTAAGATATGCCATGCTCTCGCTGGTGTTCGTTAATGTGATGATCAATTATCTCGATCGAAGTAATCTTGCCGTGGCTGGTTCATCGATCAGTGCCGAGTATCAATTGAGCGACAAGCAGATGGGTTTGATATTTTCTGCATTCAGCTGGGCGTATGCATTTCTGCAAATACCCGGCGGTATACTCGCCGATAAATTCAGGCCTCGCTTATTGTATGCGTTCTGCCTCGTGATGTGGTCGACGGCAACTATGGTTCTTGGATTGGCCAGGGGTTTCACATCGTTCTTTGGAATACGGTTAGCCATTGGCGCCCTGGAGGCGCCTTCCTACCCTATCAACAATCGTGTGGTGACTAGTTGGTTTCCAGACAATGAAAGAGCAACCGCGATTGCGATCTACGTCTCGGCCCAGTTCATCGGGCTCGCATTCTTGTCGCCGGTGCTCGTCCTGATCCAACATACGTTTGGTTTCCATTGGATGTTTGTAATTACAGGCGCCATCGGTTTGATATGGGGGTTTGTGTGGTATTTCTTCTATCGCGACCCGGCCGATCATCCAAAGGTCAATCAAGCAGAGCTGGATTATATCGAGCAAGGCGGCGGACTACTGAAGGGCAGGGTCGACGATCTCGGGAAGTCACAGCCCTGGCAATGGTCGAATGCGAAGATCATCTTTTCTAATTCGACCTTATGGGGTGTTTATATCGCACAATTCTGTGTGAACGCGATGTTGTGGTTCTTCCTGACGTGGTTCCCTACTTACCTGGTAAAGTTCCGCGGACTTGATTTTGTTAAATCGGGATACTTACAATCTATACCCTTCCTGGCAGCATGTGCGGGATTGCTATTGTCCGGTTTCATCTCCGATGCGCTTGCGAAAAAAGGCTGGTCGGTTGCCATGGCGCGTAAGGTGCCTATCATTATCGGGTTACTGATATCCGTTAGCATCATCGGCCCTAACTATACCTCAGACACAACGTGGGTCATTTTCTTCCTTTCACTTGCATTCTTCGGAGCCGGGATGGCGCTGATATCCTGGGTATTCGTCTCCATACTTTCGCCCAAGCACCTGGTCGGACTCACGGGCGGTGTGTTTAACTTCATGGGCAACCTTGCGGGGATCGCCGTACCGATCATCATAGGATTCCTGGTAAGCGACGGAAACTTCGACAATGCCCTGGTGTTCATCGGGGTACTTGGGTTTATCGGCGCGATGTCATATATATTTCTCGTTAGAAAAGTTGAAAGGATAAAGAGTTAAACCTATCCGTGTGATCCGTGAGAGATTTTTTGATCAGTATTAATACAGCTCTCACGGATCACACAGATCAAATACACAGATTATGAAAGACCGTCGTTCGTTTCTCAAACAATCGCTCGCCGCAACTGCCGGCCTGGTGTCATTGTCAGCCTTCGCAAAAAGCGAAAGACCTGTTTTTGAAAATTCCCGTGGAGGCCTGCACGCCAAGCCTTCGCGCACATTGGCCACGGCAAAATTCTCCGTGATCGGACTCAACCACGGCCATATTTACTCCCAAACCGAGGCCATGATCCGTGGCGGAGGACAGCTCGTTGCCTTCTATGCGAAGGAGAACGACCTGGCTGAAGCCTTTGCGAAGCGATACCCCGATGCCAAACGGGCTGCATCGGAGCAAGAGATACTCGAGGACAGTAACATCCAGCTCATCGTCAGCGCCAGCATTCCTGCCGACCGCGCGCCGCTGGGCATAGAGGTGATGAAACACGGAAAGGACTTCCTGGTCGACAAGCCGGGGATCACCACCCTGAAGCAGCTGGCCGACGTAAGAAAAGTACAGAAGGAAACGAAACGCATCTACGCCATCATGTACAGCGAGCGTTTCGAGAACCGCGCCACCGTGAAGGCAGGCGAGCTCGTGAAATCAGGCGCGATCGGTCAGGTCATCCAGACCATCGGCATGGGCCCTCACCGGATCAATCTCAATTCGCGACCTCAATGGTTCTTCGACAAGAAGTATTTCGGAGGTATTATTTGTGATATAGGATCGCACCAGTGTGATCAGTTCCTTTTCTTCACCGGCTCCACGAAAGGAGAAGTGGTGGCTTCGCAAACGGGAAATGTGCATTACCCTCAATACCCAAACTTCGAAGACTTTGGAGATATGATGGTCCGGGGCGATGGCGGCACTGGCTATATCCGCGTGGACTGGTTTACGCCCGATGGACTGAATACGTGGGGCGATGGGAGACTGACGATCCTCGGTACCGATGGATATATCGAGCTTCGAAAAAATGTAGATATAGCGGGGCATGAGGGTGGCAATCATTTGTTCCTGGTGGATAAAAAAGAAACGCGTTACATCGATTGTAAGGAGATTGCCTTGACGTTTGGCGAACAGTTTATCAGTGATGTGGCTAACCGTACGAATACTGCGATGACGCAGGAGCATTGTTTCCTGGCGACGGAGTTGGCGCTGAAGGCGCAAGAGAAGGCGGAGAAGCTGGTGTTGAAGAAGTAGCGCTCTACGAAGTGGGTCCTCCCTGCCCTAGGGCCGGGGAATCCCGTGGAAAGGCGCGCAGCACGTTGCGTTGAACGGGATTGCCCGATCAAGTCGGGCAATGACAGCGCTGTAGGATGGGTCATCACACTACCACACGCGTAGCCCGCGGTATTCGTACTCCGAACGCCTTTCCCGCCGCTTCGATCATAAGTTTGGTATTACCCGTTGTGAGAAACTCCGTAACGCCCCGCTGCGATTTGCCGGCGGACTTCAAATATCCATGAACAGAACTGTATAGCTCCTTCGCCGGATCAATAAGCTTCGTCCCCGGCGTGGCATGTTGAAGGATCACATCCGAAAGCACCGGGTAATGCGTGCAGGCAAGCAATATTGTTTTACACCCCGCCAGCGGCCGGACGATCTTCGAGACCGCGGCATGCACCGCAGGCGTATCCACTTCTCCTCTTTCGACGAGTATCGAGAGCTGTTGTGCTATTCTCTGACTGGTTTTTATTCCCGCCTTGTTCAGCTCAGTCCGGTAATACCCGCTCCGTATCGTTCTTCCGCCTCCAATGATACCAACGAATGACGGCTTACGCTTTGTAACTGCTCTTACTGTTTGTTTTCGCAACCCCGTCACATTCTTATGACCCGGAAGCACCACCGAGCTTGCCGAATGACACGCCACAATGATATGCCCCACTCCTCGCCCTTCCAGGTATGCGAATACTTTCTCCAGCCTCGACCGGAGCACGGTCTTCGAAAGCTTTCCATAAGGGATCTCACCGCTGTCTGAAAAATAGAGGACCGGAAGGTCGTGAAACTCTTCACGGATCATCTTGTATAAACCCAGGCCTCCAATACCATAATCGATAATAGCAACCGGGTACTTCACGGGTACGTGAGATTGATGTTGGCGATGTTCTCCATGTTCCCGGAATCGAAAGCCAATATGCGTGAGTTGTAACCCGTGTTGATCACCTTCACTTTCCTTCCGGGGAAACGGCTTTCGAGATACCACTTCATTTCATGCTCCGCCCGGATGGGATTGAACTGGAGCATCTGCGCCCAGGCCGGGTGCGTGACCAGTCTTTGCAGACTTGCATACCATTCCGGATTGCGACGCCTGTTGATGTACTCTTTCACCTTGTCGAGAAGGAACTGCGGTATCTCTTTCCATTTTACCGGCGCCGTAACCATGTCGACTACGATCAGCTTTCCGTCCTTCCTCAACACCCGCTCTATCTCTTTCATGATCGGGTCCCAGTCCAGGTAACGGAACGACAGCATGGATATCACCACGTCGACGGACTGGTCGGCGAGGGGAATGACGGGTCCGTTGACGGCGTGGTAGGTGACGTTGCTGGCGGGGCTGCCCCACCGGGTGGCCAACTCTACCAGGCGGGTGGAAGCATCGATACCGATACCGGCCTTTATTTGTGGGCTTAACTCCCTGAGTAGCGCCCCATTACCACAACCAATATCCAGCACTACATTATCTGTTTTTCCAGACAGACTTTTATAGATCCACCGCAGTTCGTCGCGCCGAACACGGATGTCGCTGAAGGTTTCGTCATACAGTTCCGCGACGGGGTTGTAGGACGTATCGACGGCATCGGATCTGTCTTCGAACTTGCGGAACTGCTCAGCTTTCATGGCGCCGGTATACTTCTTCACGGAGGCGAGCAGGCCGTGTGACTTCTTACCAGGGCAGCCGAAGCAATATACCTCGTCGAGCTTTTCGTGAGCCCATACGGCGGTGTACCGGTCGCGGGTCTTTGAGAACGCCGTGTACCAATGATACCCGTATGCAGTCACGTGCTGGACCCTCGAGAAATACGGGGCGAACCAGCGGGCGGACCGGCAGCAATGAAAGTAAGCTTCGGCATTTTCGCGGAACGGTATGCGAAGGATCTTGACCTCGTGCGGACTGAATTGTTCGGGGTACTGGATGCTTCCGAACATCGGGCCGTACATTCCGGAATGTCCGACGAAATGAAACTCGTCGATGAGTCTGTTCTCCCCGGCCAGCCGGTTGAAGACCGCCTTCACGTCTGCTTTTGTTTCAGTGGGCTCGAGTATGACGTCAGCGCCGGCGGCGGCTTTCTCTTTGGCGAGGGTGTGCGCCACGTGCCGGAACAGGTCACCACCTTTCTTGTACTGTGTTGTGTATATGATCAGCGCGCGTCGCATCAGCGGATCTTGCCCTTGTTGAGATAATACGGTCGTTTGTTCATTGGATTCGATTGGCTGAAAATACTGGCCATGACACGCGGGTCGTTTTCTCTGGTTGCTGCGGCCACGAACCTTTGCCAGCCGTCTTCCGGCAGCGCGAAATAGCCGGAGGCAATTGGACGAAGGTTCGCGCTATCATGGGCATCCAGATATTTACGAAGGTCCGCGTAGTTCACGCCCTGGATGAGCCGAAGAATGTGCTGTGGCTGCATGTCTTCGGGTGGTAGCCAATTCAAGGCATCGAAATCAGTCCTAAAGATAATCATTTCGGCAAGTGAATTATGCGCGATGACCAGCGGGTATTCCTGGGGATCGTAACGGGTTATCAATTTGCCAACGATATAGCTGTAACGGTCATTGGGTGGATCGAAGCTGCGCGGCCTGTAAGAGTGGAATGAGATCACGGAAGCCGAGAGGACGATTACAGCTGCGATCCATACCACCCTGGGGCGCCAGTTCCCGTATGGCAACATCATAAAAAGTACGATCGGTGCGACGAGAAAAAACCTGTACCCCAGGTCGCCTGCAGAAAATTTAAAAAAAGGAAATATGGAGATTGCAGCTATGGGCAGCCACATCCACGAGCTGAAAGAGATATTCTTCCTGTGTCTGATTACCAGAAAAAAAGAAACCGGGATCAATACACTGATCAGCACGAGATCCAGTTGATAGGCCCATGACAGGCTGTCGGGGAATAATCGGTAGAACGAGAACGGTGGCCAATGAGGGATAAAGGTCAGCTGGCCTTTCAATCGTTCCACGTCGCTGAAGTGAAGAACCCCGGGAAGGAAACTTATGGCGACAACGATCACGGCTCCGATAGAGATCCACTTCCATGAAACGTGCCTTAGTGCAAACAGGCCACCTGATATCAGCGCGAATGCACCCGTCATGCGGTGCGTCATGATCGTTGCCACAAAGAAAAGAACCATTACAACTCTGTTGGATGAGCTCAGGCAAATGACCAGGAAGATCAATCCGAGTGCATTCTTGGGGAACTGTAATACGAAGTAAGTCGTCAGTGGACTGAACACGATATAAGCACACACGATGCATATCCATGAAAGCGGTACGGCTCTTTTATTGAGAGAATAGAAAACCGCTCCTACGAGCAGTCCGCTCAGCAACGCAACTCCTGTTTTGAAACCGAGTATAACGTCACCGGCGATAATAGTGACCATTGTTAAGTACGGATAGATCAACGAGAAGTCGGGTGATTGTAAATACCCGTAGTTGATCCACGAATGCACTTGCATCACATAGTAGTATCCATCCCAACCGGTTGGATGCTGAGTTTGATCAGCTGCGAGAAAGCGAAGCACTGCCGACAAAATTGCCAGGGCAATGCCGGCAACAGCTACTTTATTTTTCGAGAACCACTCCATCGGCTTCAAGCCTCTTCCGAAGTTTTTTCATGAACCAATCACCCGGATCGATCTTTCCGTAAGGTTTGTAGGCCGGATTCAACGACCGGAAGAGCTTGTAATGCGGGAGGTCTTTGTTATTGTATTCATGGTGACCGATCATGTATTGAATGGTCGGATACTTGCCGGCCAGGAAGCGTATCAGCTGTGCGTTGCTTTCCAGTTGAGCCGTCGTAAGTCCGGTGGAATCGGCTGCGATATTCTCGATGCCCAGCGAGACGTAGTTGAAGCCGATCAGGTGCCGCGCCACGACGGTGTCGGGCGTCAGGTGGTAGATGCTGCCGTCTTTATCGATGACATACTGTATACCGACGTTCAGGCTGCTGAAGTCCTTGATGTAATCGCGGGACTGATTGATGTTGTCTTGCCGGAAAAGATTGAGCGTAGCTTTGAGATCATCGATAGCGGTATAATGTACGACGATGATCCTGGGAGTATCGAGGCGATAGCTGTCGTAGCCGTAGTGTTCTTTGTTGTAGGCGGCGGTGAGCGTTAATTTTTTCTCCGAAAGCACCGGAAAGGTGTCGACCTTTGGAGGCTGAATTTTATTTACGACAGGCTCAAGCCCGGATGTCTTGATCGTCTCCGTAACAGCCTTCTTTTGATCGCATGAGTAGATCAATGCACATGCAATCAGGATGGCAGCGCTACCCCTCTTTCTTCTTGATGAATTCCACATTCTTTCTTTCGAAATTATTAAGAAGTGATGCCGCGTCGTCGATCAGCGAATGATACCACTTCATCTGTGAGAAGTGTGATATCATCTTGTCGGTCTTGAATGTGTGACCGTGCCTTGCGAATATCTCGTTCCTTAAATAAGATAATTCATCCTTGTCGAGGCCCGCCAGATCCCGGTCTGTAAGCTCGGTTACTTTAGCTTTCAGGTAAAGGTCATCGTAAGTAAGTATTCTTGGAGTGCTTAATTCGATGAACTGCTCAGCGATCCTGTACTCGTCTTCAAAGGTTGATACTTGTCCATACCTTACGTTGAAAGAATTCAGGTGCTTCTGACTGCCGGCGAACACACAACGAATGGTCATCACCTTCGATTCCTGAACCGATTCGGGATAGACAATATAATTTCCATCGATCCTTATGGTGTCGATCTCGTTGTTGTTAATGTCGCCTTCGACCTCTGACTTGTCTGTTAACGAGCCTTGCCCCAGCAACGCAGTTCCATTATGACGAAGCAAAGTGTAATGAAATTCAGTGCCGTTGGTATTAAAATCTTCCTTGTAGGCCATCACCTCCGGATTGCCATGAAGTAGCCAGTCATAACGAAAGGTCAGGAACACCTCGAAGTTTACTCTTTCGATTTGCTCAGGAGTGAGAGAGATTGGCTGTGTTGTGGGGGTCGTGGGTACTGCGGCCAGCGCTACCGAATCTGCGGCGACAAATTCATCAGAGGATTGATCCGTCGCTGGTTTCGAACATGCCAGCAGCATGAGGAAGATCGCAGGGAGGAATCTTTTCATTGGTCAGGTGATACCACCAAGATACTACTTTTCTGCAGCCCAAAGCAGGGCATTCCTGAGCAGTCTTTTATAATTCTTGTTCTGGAAAAGTACCGGGTCGTGCCCCATAAATATATAAACATTGCGCGCCATCATCTTCGGGTTGGTCCAAATCACCGGGTGGTCGCCCATCACTTTGTCGGATTTAGGCGTGTACGTCGATTCATCTACGCTTGCAAGTACGGTAACATTCGGCCGGGGGCTTTTATCGTAGGTGTACCATTCGTCTTTCGTGATCACGAACATTCCGGGCAGTCCCTTCATCACCGGGTGACTCCCCTGCTCGACTTTAACCGTACCGGCTGCAAAGGTGGCGATGTAACTTTTGAATTTTATTCCCCCCATGAACTGGGAGAACCAATCCCACATCTTATACCCATCGAATTCACCAAGCAAAGTAGCATGATGAACGCCGACCCAGCCGCCTTTTCCTTCCATGATGTATTTTTCAAACGCAGCCTTCGCCGTATCGCTCCACATATAAGGAGGATAGTTCATTTGAAAGATCACTTTGTATTTCGAAAGGAACTCGTCGTTGATGTCTTTGGGGTTATCGAAATAATCTACCGCAAAATCATTCTCTTTGGCAAGCTCATCGAGCCACGGTTTGGCCGCCTCGACATATGGTGTATGATTCTTGTCGCGCTCCGCAAGGACAAGCATACGGAACTTCTGTCCAAAGGCCAGTGTCGTTGCGGTTGCCAGAATAAAAATAAATACAGCTCTCACGGATCGCACGGATCACACGGATTTATTTGTCTTCTTTTAAAGTGGAAAGGAATGCAACGACATCGCGAATCTCTCTCTTGGAGAGCACATAGCGCATTGCGGGCATACTCGATGCTGCGTTTGTGCGAGTCGCAATGTCGGTACCCGTTACAGTTGTATCGGGCTTGTCGCCGACCTTCACCTTCAATGTCTTGTCAGTTTCCTCTTGTAAGATGCCACTCACTGTCTTGCCGTTCTTAAGATCGAGCTTCACGGTGCCGAAGCCAGGGGCCAGCCGCGCGTCGGGATTGACCAGCGCTTCCAGTATCTGCTGGCGCGTGATCCGTCCGGCGACGCCGCTGAGTCGCGGGCCTGCACTTCCACCGTAGTCGCCCACAGCATGACAACGGATACACTGTGCAGCCTGGTGCTGGTAGAATATCCTCGCACCACGACGCTCATCGCCACCGAGGAGACTTCCCGCGTAAGCGCCCATCAAGGAGTCGGGTGATGTCCTCTTGCTGATCTCTTTGTACCGGGCGATCAATGGCTGTGACTTCGTGCTGTCGAGCGCTTCGGACAATTCGAGACTGAGCTCGGAAGGCAGCGAGCCTTTCTCAAACTTCGTCAGTAAACCTTCGAAAGTTGTCTGTGTGCTTTCGACCGGCAATGAACCGAGTGTAGTCAATGCAGCCTGTCTCTCTTCCGTGGTCCGGGTATTGATCACTTCGGTGAGTAATTGCACCATGACATCCTTCGCCATGCCGGCGGTTGCAAGAAGGTCGAGCGCCGTTACACGCACCGACTTCTCATTATCACGCAAGGCGGCCTTAATGGCTTCGTCCATCTTGTCGTACTTCAATACAGACAATGATTTCAACGACTGCACTCTGACTTCGGGAGACTTATCTGTCTTCAGATGTGCGAAGAGCTCTTTCTGTCCGTTGACCTGTAGCTTGCCGATCGCTTTTGCGGCAGCGAGACGTACGGAGGCATCTTTGTTCGACAGCAAAGCGATAAATGAAGGGCCTGCTTTGGTCTGAGCGCTTGCAAGATCACGCGTAACTTCACCGCGGTATCTGCCATCGACACGATCCACGACAGAAGGCTTCGCCCATGTACTCAGAGCCGCCACAGCTTCTGCTCTCATCTCGACCGGCGACCCTTCGTGCAACGAATAGTCAATTAGATTCTGCATCGCCTTGTCGCTGCCGACCCGAAGGTTGGCGCTGATCGCACGGCGCACGAATGCCTGGTTCGTAAACTTATAATTCAGCAATGCATCTCCCAGAGCCGGCAATGCATCCGGTATGGAGAGGTCGTCGTTGATAGCGCGCGCGGCTTCGGTCACCACGAATTCGTCGGCGTCATTCAGGAACGCCGATATGCCCGGATTCGCCATCCGGCGTAAGGCAACAACTGCCGCAGTCCTAACTGCTTTCGAAGGGTTTGTCGATAGCGCGACAACCGGGTCTGCTTTGCCGATCCTGGCAAGCGCAAGGCTTGCGGCGTGTCGCATGTACACATCCTGGTCGTTGTTGGTTTGTAATAATTCAATGAGCCCATTGATCGCATTCTCGTTTGCTGTTCTTCCCAATGCTTCCGCTGCAAAGAACTGTGCACGGGGATACGGGTCTTTCAACAATGCGATCAGCTGGTCGCCGGCGTCTTTATAACGAACATCTCCGAGCCATTTGGCAGCCTGTGCCTTGATCTCGGGGTCGGAGTCGTTCAGCAACGGAACAAGCAACGCCCCGTTCTTAATGTCTCTCCGGGCATACTGGCTGATGCCCCAGATGGCATGGACCCGGGCAAGCTGATGCTCGGTCTGTGCAATGGCTTGTTTGAATACTTCCAGTCCATCGCCGCCGCGGGTTGCGAGCTCGAACTGTGCCTTTTGGCGAACACGCATATCGGCGTGTCGTAGCAGGCCGCTGAGCTTGTCGTTATCCGCCTTGGTGAAATCTTCTCCGATCAAACTCTTGGTTTCGGTCCGTAGAGGGTTGGGTGAGCCGACATCCATTCTCCATACACGCCCGATGTCTTTTGTTCCCCAGCCGTCGATCCAGTCTGCAACCATCATGGATCCGTCTGGTGCCCAGTCGATGCCGGTGGCCAATACGCCGCCGAGCACTTTCTTGAACTTGCCAAGCTCGAACGTCGCTCCTTTAGGGTCCAGCTTGAATGCATGAATGCCGGATCTCGCCGGGTTGCCGACGAATTCAACGACAAAGAAATTCTTGTTCCATTCTTCGCTCAGCGCAGTACCGGGATTGTACAAAAAGCCGGTGGGTCCATTCACGAAATTGGCGATCGGCGGAGTGATGTACGCAGGTTGTCCATCCCATTTAGGCACGTACATCTTTTCTTCCATCCATACTTTGTAACTGTTGTTATCCGGGTCCCGGTACTTTCCGTATTGCCAGTTGGATCTCCATCCGATGTCGGCGCCATTCACGATGTAGACAATGCGCTCGCTTTCGCCGGCATGGTCTCCGTCGTTGTCTTCACTGATCATGTTCCCGTATTCGTCGAACACGAACTCGTGTGTGTTGCGATTTCCGTAAGCGAAAACTTCGAAGTCACTTCCATCGCGATTGGATCTGACAACCACGCCGCTGTTGGGGTGCTCCCACTTCGTTCCATCGGCGCCGGTTCCATTGAAACCGATGTCGCCGATCTGCCAGTATATTTTTCCCTCGGGTCCGACTTCGATGCCTGACATGCCGTGACCGCTGAAGCCGATGTGTATACCGTAGCCATGAGAGATGGAAGTCTTCTCATCGATAAGTCCGTCGCCATTCTTGTCGTTGAGCCGCCACATGTCGGGTCCGACGTTGAAGAACAGATCGTCGCCATGTTTCATGACGCCGCCTGCTGCGTCGGCCACCTCGTCATTGAAGTCTTCGACCACGAGCTGTGCCTGGTCCGCCACCCCGTCACCATCGGTGTCTTCCACACAATAGACCGCTTCTTTTTCGACAGCCATGTCTTTCCAGTCGTGCGAGCCGTCCTTGTTGACATCACCCAGCCATGTATTCCGTGCGCTGTTCCCGGGTGCGAGCTCCTTGTGAAGGAACGCGCGCTTCTCTTCGATGGTCTGGAGGGCGATCGAGCGCAGCTCCCAGTCCTGGTGGCCGCGGATATCGTGCTCTGAATTCTTCTGGCGGTTGGTGCGTGTATAGTATAGTTTTCCGTAATCGTCTACGTCGATCGAGACCGGGTCGGCTACCAGCGAGTCCACGCCCCAAAGCTTGAGCGTCAAGCCTTCGGCTAGCGTGGGGGTCACCTGGGCCTCGATGGTCTTCTTCATTTCGGCCAGTTTTTCCGGCGCGACCTTCCTGATCTTTTTATCCGACGGCCCGGTAGAGCAGGCCGGGATAAAGATCAAAGCGACACAGACAAGTGTACCAAATACAGTTTTCATTTTCATGCCATGAAGATAGTATAGACTGATCATTTTTTAGGGCGTTCCTTCTCGATTTCCTTGAGTGTGTAATAACCTTTTTTCTCTTTAGTGCGCTCACGGATCCCTCTGATCCGTCCGCGCCATACCGTGCCCGCACCGTTCAGCTCTTCGCGAACGTAACTGATGATGTCGGCGATGTACTCATCGTTTTCCTGCGCGACGGGAACCATCGGGCCGTTGTACGTCTTTCCATCTATGGGCCCTTCGAGGCCATGAAGAAGTATCTTTGCCATTACTTCCACGTCATCTTTGACGCGCGCCGAGCCAACGAGCGGCGGTCCTAATTGTGAAATCCCCATGGCATCCTTGCCGTGACAGGTCGAGCAATATTCCTGGAAGATCTTATACCCGTGAACGATCTGGCCCGCAGCATCGCCACCGCGAAACTTATATTTTTCCCGGAGCCCCTGGATCACGTCGAACGAAGGGTTGAGGTTCTCTCCTGCTGTAACCCGGATCACTTCGTTGTCAGGATACTTATCGGCTATCGTCTTTACGATCGCTTTTGTAGTGTTGTTCTGAATGCGGAATGTAAGGATCAGCTGTTGCAGTACTTCGAAGTCCGGGTCGCTGGCCAATGGCTTCAGCGATTCGACTATATCGTTGTCGCCGGCTTTCACATAACGGTCGCTGATCCGTATCGCGGCGGCGCGTACACGGGCGTCCTTGTCTTTGAGCGCTGTCTTTACAATGTCTTTACTGATCGCATCAAGGCCTTCGAGAGTCCACAGTGCATGAAGGCGTTCGAGTGCGGGTCCGTTGCCTTCGATCATATCGACAAGGCCGGGCGCAACCGAGGGATCGTTCTTCAACACGATCAGCTTCTGCGCCGTATTGCGCCACCACCCGTTAGGATGACCGAGATATTCCGTAAGCTCTTTGGCCGACTTACTTAACAAGTCGGGGTTCGGCCCGGGAGACTCCTCTTCGTGGATGATCTTGTAGATCCGTCCTCTCGAAGTGAACTTGTCGTATCCTTTTTCCTGAACCACGCCGCGCAGGTAGCTTCCTTCCCCTACCCATGTTCCTTCCTGGATGATACCGCGATACATATCGACGACGTACAAACATCCGTCGGGGCCGGTCGTGGCATGTACCGGCCTGAACAGCGGATCGGTCGATGCGAGGAACTCGGCGGAGTCGTATGCGTTCTCTAAAAAGATCTTACCTGCATTGTGACGGACCTTTGCTCTCCGGACCAGGCGGCCGACGGGCTCGGGTATGAACAAGTCTCCCAACGCCGGCTGCATCTTGTCTCCCAGGTATATCTCCTGCCCTGCGACACCGGTAAAACGATTGAGGGTGTTCTCTCCTTCTCTGATCCGGCGCGGACCACCTTGTGCATCGGGTGTCCCTACAATCGGCCAGGGTTCCATAAAGACCTCATCCCATTGGCCGGGAAGGTCAACGTTCCCATACGCGGGATGTTGTTGAAAACCATTGGCTGGTATTTCCGCTCCGGCCCTGGAGAAGAACAGCCGTCCGGTTTCATCCTGAGTAAGACCCCACTGCCCGACACAAGGCTCGGGAAGCGTGTCCCTCACGAATTTGTTTTGTGTAAACCTGTAGCGGAATGTCTTGTTGGTGACATACAGCCAGTTGTCGATGCTCCAAAGCATGTTGGCATCCTGGTGTTCGAGGTTACGGTTATCCCTGACGGTATCTTCGAGGAGAAGTATTTTCTCGTCTGCTATGTTATCGCCATTCGTGTCGCGGTAGGAGTATAAGTTCCTTTCAAAAGTCTCGCCGATGATCACGCGGTCGTCGAGGGGAAGTATGATGCGGGGCAAAACCAGGCTGTCGACGAAGGTCGTTGACTTGTCCATAACGCCGTCGTTGTTCGTATCCTCCAGTACCGACACGCGGCTCCATGGTGCGTTCTCATCACCGGCGTCGATGTCCTGCATGTAGGTCATCATTTGCGCCACGTACATCTTTCCATTTCCGTCCCAGGCAACTGTTACAGGTTCGTTGATCAGCGGCTCGCTTGCAACCAGCTGGATCTTATAGCCCTTCGGAACATACATGGTCTTGAGACTTTCCTCAGGACTCAGGTCCTTGATCACCGGGTTGGCAACGATCTCCGGCTTGGTATAGATCTCGTCGCGGTAGGTTTTTTCGCAGGCAAAAAGGATGGCGACAATTAAGATGAAAGAAGATTTACGCATGCGATAAATATAAAGAAAAAGCCCTGCCGTGGGGCAGAGCTTTTATATGAGGATGCGTCAGTATTTATTGATTGGACGCCGCGGCGCCAGAACCATAAGAGATCTTAAAGATCCCTCCTCCCGCGTCGTCTGACACGTACAAAGAGCCATCGGGACCTTGCGCAAGGCCGCATGGACGACGGGCTGCTTTCGCGCCAGCTGTCTGTTCTGCGCCTCCGGAAAATCCATCGGCAAATACTTCCCAGTCGCCTTCAGCTTTTCCGTTCACGAAAGGCTGAAACACCACGAAGAAACCGGCCTGGGGTTCGGGAGCCCGGTTCCATGAGCCATGGAATGCGATGAACGCGCCGTTCTTATATTTCTCTGGAAATTGAGTTCCCGTGTAAAATAGCAAGCCGTTCGGCGCCAGGTGACCGGGAAATGCTGCGGCAGGCTCGATGAAATTACCTGTCGCTTCTTTCTTGCCGTCGCCACCAAACTCAGGGTTCTGCATTTTCTTCTTCTGAATATGATCGTAGTACATATATGGCCATCCGGCGTTGTCGCCCTCTTTAAGAGCATACAGGCACTCGGCGGGGAGCTCCGCTGATTGCTTAGCGTCGAAAAATTCCGGGAAATGTGCAAAGAGCATATCGCGGCCATGTTGCATCACGAAGAGCTGGTTCAACTCCTGGTTCCAATCGAGGCCTACAACGTTGCGAAGACCAGTGGCATAGCGGGTGCCATCGTTAAATGTCTGACCGGCGACGTCGGCTTTGAACCTCCAGATACCACCGGCGGAGTCGAGGATCGGGCAGGGCTGCATGCCCTTCGAGCCTTTCTCACGGTCTTTTATCTGGCATACATTCGATGGAGCACCGATGTTAACATAGATGTTACCGGCGTTGTCGAGGACGATCGATTTCGAATTGTGTTGGTCCTTATCCGTGAGGCCCGATACGATTGTCTCAGGATTGTTGGGATCGATAACTTCGCCAGTCTCATTGAGTTTATACCGGAAGACTGAAGTAGTAGATGATGTGTATAAGTATCCGTCCTTCACATAAACACCTGTTCCTCCGAAGTCTCCGAAGCCGGTCTTAACTATAGCTTGAGCTCCCGAAGGTGCAAGCATCACGGTACCCCTGCCATCTTTGGGTCCGCCGAGTTTCACGTAGATATTGCCTTCCTTGGTGATAGCGATGTGACGGGCCGGTCCGAGGCTATCGGCCACGATCGACGCTTTGAAACCATCGGGTACTTTTATACCGGTTGCCGGTATAGCCGGGAGGCCGGTATCTTCTTTTGCGACGTTCGAGCACGACGTTGCCCACAGTCCGGCGACTATGGCGGCAGTGAGT
Source organism: Cyclobacteriaceae bacterium (assembly GCA_035318625.1). Taxonomy (GTDB): domain Bacteria; phylum Bacteroidota; class Bacteroidia; order Cytophagales; family Cyclobacteriaceae; genus ELB16-189. Next base: position 1,372,746 of record DATHEL010000001.1, on the reverse strand, counting down.
GCTGCGACTTTAAACCTCTGATTGCGCTTCATATTTTTTTCGATTGGGATTTTAGTTTACCACACAGGCCCACAAAATTACTATAAATCTTAAATTGCCACATGTCTCTCTTCGTCGCATCATTAAACTCCGGCAGCAACGGCAATTGCTATTATTTAGCCAGCCAGGAGTCGGCCGTGATCGTCGATACCGGGCTGTCGTGCAGGGAGACGGAGAAGCGGCTCAAAAGGCTTGGCCGTTCACTGAAATATGTGAAAGGAGTCTTCATCACGCACGAGCATGGGGATCACATCCATGGGCTTCCCGCCATCTCGAAGAAATTCAGGATACCGATCTATATTTCGCCAGCAACGATCGGCGAGAGCCGGATGGAGATCGACCGGTCGCTGATACGGGGCATACCTTCGCATGAGCCGATAAGCGTTGGCGATATACAGGTCACGTCTTTTTTGAAGTCACATGACGCCCGCGATCCGCATAGCTTTATTGTATCGAGGAACGGTGTACGCGTCGGCGTGTTTACGGATATCGGTCATGCGTGCGAGAATGTGATCCATTACTTCAGTCAGTGTCACGCCGCGTTTCTCGAATCCAATTACGATGAAGATCTCCTGGAGCAGGGAAGATATCCCTATCATCTGAAGCAACGCATCAGGGGCGACAAAGGACACCTGTCGAATAAACAGGCGCTGGAACTGTTCGTCAATCACCGGGCTCCGTACCTGAGCCACCTGTTCCTCTCGCACCTTTCGGAAGACAACAATCATCCCCGCCTGGCTCAGAATTTCTTTTCGAAGGATGCCGGTAACACGGAGATCATTGTGGCGGGAAGAAAGAAAGAAACAAGGTTGTATCATATTCGCGATGTAATGCATGTTAAGAAACGGTCTGTTCCGGCAGAGACCAAGCAGTTGACGTTATTCTGAAAAAATCGCTCACGGACCGCACGGATAATTATTATGGAGCTGGGCATTTATACGTTCGCAGATCTTTCCCACGAACAATTAAAGGATAAAGGCAAGGGCGGTCATCAACGAATGACAGAGCTGATGGAAGAGATCAAGCTCGCTGACGAAGTTGGTCTCGATGTTTTCGCTATCGGCGAGCATCACCGCCCCGACTATGCAGTGTCGGCTCCGGCTGTTGTCCTGGGTGCGGCAGCGGCGGTTACTAAGAAGATAAGGCTCTCCAGCGCCGTTACGGTACTGAGCTCCGACGACCCCGTCCGGGTTTACCAGCAATTTTCGACAGTCGACCTTCTCTCGGGTGGCCGCGCCGAGATCATGGCGGGACGAGGCTCATTCATTGAGTCGTTTCCGTTGTTCGGGTATAATCTCAAAGACTATGACGAGCTCTTCGCGGAGAAGATCGATCTGCTGATCAAGCTCAACGAAGGCGAAAAGATAACGTGGCAGGGAAAGCTGCGTCCTTCGATCGCCAACCTGGGCATCTATCCCCGCCCCTTGCAAGACAAGCTGCCGCTATGGATCGCGATCGGTGGAACACCTGAATCGGTGGCACGCGCCGGCCGCCTGGGCATACCCATGGCGTTGGCGATCATCGGCGGAATGCCCGACCGGTTTGCTCCGCTTGTTCAATACTATCGCGACAACTACGCGCAGGCGGGGCATGATCCCAAATCGATCCAGATAGGCATCAACTCGTTCACCTGGGTGTCGGACAGCTCTCAGCAGGCGGTCAAAGAGTTCTATCCCGGCTACGCCGATGTAATGACGCGCATTGGACGGGAGCGCGGCTGGTCGCCGATGACGATGGATCAATTTGAAATGTCGCGCTCGAAACACGGGTCGTTGCTGGTGGGCAGCCCGCAGGAGGTTATCGATAAGATCCTGTATGAACATGAGCTCTTTGGCCACACTCGCTACATGGCACAAATGGGCGTCGGGTCGGTCGATCACAAACACACGATGCATGCCATCGAGCTGTATGGGAACGTTGTGGCTCCGGCCGTCAGGAAAGCCCTTGCCTGATACTTGGTTTACCCCTATTTTAGGTCGTACTTAACCAGGCATACTTAACTCAGGCAGAACACCTAAAACATAACATCATGAAAGACTTCAACATCAACCGCCGTCTGTTCCTGAAGGGCTCTACTGCTGCGCTGGCCCTTTCGGCTTTTGGTGCGCAGGGCATGGATCTCGTCAATCCCCAAAAAACGTATCGTGTTGGACTGATCGGTACAGGCTGGTATGGAAAGAGCGACCTGTTCCGCCTGATACAGGTAGCGCCGGTTGATGTCGTTGCCCTGTGTGATGTCGATAAGAATTTGCTTAAAGCTGCCGGCGACCTGGTGGCCACACGTCAGAAGTCGCGAAAGATCCCCAAGCTATATGGAGACTACCGCAAGATGCTCGCCGACAACCAGATGGATATCGTGCTGATCGGCACGCCCGACCATTGGCATGCATTGCAGTGTATCGAAGCATTGAAGTCCGGCGCGAATGTCTACGTTCAGAAGCCTATCAGTGTAGATGTTATAGAAGGCGAGGCGATGGTGGCTGCCGCCAGAAAATATAAAAAAGTAGTACAGGTGGGAACTCAACGCAAGAGCACGCCGCACTTGATCGAGGCAAAGAAGAACATTGTCGATGCCGGCCTTCTTGGCAAGATCAAGCATGTAGAGATGTGCTGCTACTTTCACATGCGCAACAACGAGAACCCGCCGACCCAACCCGTCCCCGATTTCCTCGACTACGAAATGTGGACGGGGCCCGCGCCGATGCGTCCATACGATGGCATCCCCCACATCCGCTGGTGGAGAACATTCATGGAGTACGGCAACGGCATCATGGGTGACATGTGCGTTCATATGTTCGACACCGTTCGCTGGATGATGAAGCTCGGGTATCCGAACAAGATCATTTCTAACGGAGGTATCTACGTACAAAAAGAAGGCAAATCCAACATTGCAGATACTCAAACAGCGATCTTCGAATATGAGAACCTCAACGCAGTGTGGACGCACCGCACCTGGGGCACTCCTGCCGACCCGCAATATCCCTGGTCGTTCAAGCTCTTTGGTGATAAAGGAACGCTGTCGGCAAGCACCATGCAGTACGACTTTGTGCCTGAGGCTGAAGGCGGAAAGCCCATTCACATGGATGTGGTCTATGAAAAAGAAAAGTACCCCGAAGACCTCACCGAAGAACGCATCGAGCTGAATGCCGCTCCGGCAACACGCCTGCACATGCTTGACTTCCTGAAAGCTATGCAGGACGGTGGAAGACCTGTCGCTGATATCGAAGAAGGTCACATCTCGACCGCCTCATGTATCATTGCTAATCTTTCAATGCAGTTGGGCAGGCCACTGACGTATGACCCGAAGACGATGACAATACCGGGTGATAAGGAAGCGACGGCGTTGTTGCAGAGGAAGTATCGGGGACCGTGGGTGCATCCCGATCCTAAAACAGTTTGATCTTTGGTGGATAGGGCGTAGGCGTCTATTCGTTGTTCGTCGTTCGTTGTTCGAGGCTACGCAATTTCACGTTTTTGAAGTCGATCGGTTGGCCTTCGCTCTGGAGGGCGACGTAGCCATCTTTTAAGGGCGTACCTGGTTTCCAGAAGGCGCTGTCGTATCCCTGAACTACTCCGCCTCCCATGGTGGGCTTGCTGTAGCGGAGGACCGTATCGCCATTGATGAGGTGGGTGATGAGCGAGTCGCCGTAGACGATGAGGTCGGCGTGGACCCATTCTTCGCGCGGATAACTTTTCGAAGAGGAGTTGAGACAGTGGCTCGGGTAGAGGTCGCCGTTGTAGACGATGTCTGTGCCGGGAGAACACATGTTGCCGGTAGAGCGCGGTGTGCCGTCGTCCAGTGTGGCCAGGAATTGCATTTCGACTGATATCGGCCAGTTCTGTTCTTTGGGCATCGTGCGGGGATCCTGTGAGTGAAACATGACACCACTATTGAGTATTGTGTACTCCGGCGCACCGGCCTGAAGCTGTCCGGTGAAGCGATAGTCGAGCGAAAGATGGAAGCGTGAGAAGGGAGTCTTATAATAGAGGTGCGCGAACTGGTCGTTGTAGTCGCCGTATTGATCGTAACGCACTTTGATCATACCGTCATCGACGCGGAATGTTTCGCCGAAGTTTACCCCGGTGTCGTGGTGGTGGATCTTGACGATCCAATCGTTGAGATCTTTGCCGTTGAAAAGAGTGGTCCACTCACTTGCCTTTTCTTTCGGTGTGGCACAGGAGAATGCGATTAGTACGAAAATGAATACGTATTTCATGCAATGAAGGTACGTATAAAAGTCAAACGCTCCAGCGCACCCCCATGATTCCAGATGCAGCCGGAGCGTGTTGAACACTTCCGGTTTAGGTAAAAACTAAAAACTAAACTAAAATCTAAAAGTTAATAGTTAAAAGTTAGAGAACTTCTGTCCATTGTTTACTCTCACGCTTCATAACCAACCTTCAGTTTTTCACTTTTCACTATTAACTTTTCACTATTAACTTTCTTTTACTTCCAACGAAGGTATTTCGTGAAATCCGCTTGTTTCATAATACCAACCGGTCCCTCATATATCCCGCCGTTTCCCTGCGGGTCGTCGACGAAGACCATCAGTGTATTCACCTCCCCGGCTTTGAGCTGTGACGCGGTGATGTGGTAGTACCTTATCGATTGCCACGAGTCGGTCATCGTTCCTACAAGCTTTCCGTTAAGGAATGCCTTGTCGCTGTCGTCGATCTTACCGAGCACAAGCACGACATCTTCGCCGGCCATGGTCTTGGGTATTGTGAATTTCTTCCGGTACCATGCGCCACCATCGTAATCTTCGAAGCCCTGACTCTCCCAGGTGGCCGGCACGAGGATCTCTGTCCATCCGTCGGGGGTGCTGGCAAGTGTGTTCACGGATTTCTCGTCGAGGCCCGCGGATCGTATCGACTTCCATTCGATCCTGAAGTCCCACATGCCGCGCATGTTAACGGCCATGCCTGCGTCGTTCCGGCTGCTGTATATGCCTACCTCGCCCGACACGATCCCTCCTTCTATCTCGGCATCGTATACACGGACTGCGATCACGTTCTTGCCTGTCAGGTTTAGAAATTCGCGGGGGATGAAATATGCTCTGAACGCACTGTAAGCTGTGTGATAACGTGGCGGGAATGATCCGGATGATCCGATCTTATGGCCATTGAGGAATACTTCATCCACGTCGTCAATGTATCCCAGGAAAAGTGAATAGCTGCCCTGTTTGTCTTCGAGCTCTGCTCCTTCGAACGAAGTGCGATACCAGGCGAAGCCATTGTATCCGTTAAAACCTTCTTCTTCCCACTTCGCCGGTACGTAGATCGTCTCCCAGGTTTTATCATTGAAGTAAGGATCGGCCCACAGGCTCTTATCGCCTATGTTGAACTTCCATTTTCCGTGCAGGCTCAAAACCCGGTCGTACTTATCCTGGGCGAGACCTGGTATCCCAGCAAGCATCCCGGCGATCGTGAGGAACACGATGAAGAACCAGTAGTTTGTTTTGTCGCCTTTCATGCCTGGGAAGCCTGCGCTTGTCTGTATTGTTGGTGTGTTCAAGATCAAAGTCTTTCTTTAAAATACTGCCTAGCGATCGTCATCGTCCCATCCGAGTATGGACCACCAGCTGAAATCTTCTTCCTTATACTTCTTCCAGAACGACCTGTATTCAGACCTCCTGATGATGGTCACGGGGCCTTCGTAAATACCGCCCCGTCCTTCCTGGTCGTAGACGCGAACGGCTACGGTATTCGTTGCACCGGGCCGGAGGAGATCATTGGGAATAAAGTAAGTGCGCGACATATTGCATTCGTTGTTATGGGCCCAGCGGCGCTCGATATTCCCTGTTCCGCCGATCTGCGTGCCGTTGAGGAATGCCTGATCCATATCGTCGATGCGGCCCAGGAGCAGCACCATGTCTTTTGCTTCGAAGTCTTTCGGGAGTGTGAATGTTTTGCGGTACCAGGCGTAGCCGTCGTAGTCGCGGAAGCCCTGGTTTTCCCATGTGGCAGGAACGGCGATGGTCTCCCATTTCGAATCGTCTATGCCTTCTTTGGACCACGCGGGATCGTCGCCGAGATTGATCTTCCAGTTGCCCATGAGTGTATATCCATTGGCAAACACATCGTCGTAGCTGAAGATGCCGGGGTTGCGGCCGATGATACCACCTTCGCCGCCTTCATCGAACACTCTTACCGCAACAACATTGCCTTTGCCCTGAACGAGGAACTCGGTAGGAATAAGATAAGCGCGGTTAACGTTGACGGCTGTGTAATACGAGGGAGGAAAACCGCCGGAGGATCCGACGAGGTTGCCATTGATGTATACTTCATCTACGTCGTCGATGCGGCCGAGCTCGATGAATAACGGCTCATTGGGTTTGAATGTGATCTCGAAGGTATAACGATACCATGCATAGCCGCGATATTCTCTGAATCCTTCCTGGTGCCAATCGGCGGGAACATACATTTCCTCCCATTTGGAGTCGTCGTACTTCTGCTTGGCGAAGCCCAGGTTGTCGCCCAGGGAAAATTTCCAGTTGCCGCGGAGGTTTACTTTGCGTTCACCGGCAGAGCAGATCGATACGATCAACATCATAAGGACGATGACCGGGAAGGTTGTTGTAGCTATACCTGGTTTCATATTTCTCAGAGGTTTAGGTAAGGTCAGGGTTGTCTTACAAATCATGAGTAAATATAACGGCAAGCAAAAAAATAGATGTCACAGGGGGGTAAGGAGATGTAAAAAGATGTCACTGAGGAATTTACGATGTACGATGTACGATTGATGCCACTGAACGCTTGTGCGGATCCCAAATCGTACATCGCACATCCTAAATCGTACATTAAAATATCAGTTTATAGCCCGTGCCATGGACCGTGAGGATGATGCGAGGATCGTTCGGGTCGGCTTCCACCTTCTGGCGAAGCTTTACAATGAAGTTATCGACGGTACGGGTCGTGGGCGATTCTTCGTAGCCCCAGACTTTTTCCAGCAGGTCGTACCGCGATACCGTTTCGTTCTTGCGGCCCAGGAGATATTGTAAGATAGCGTATTCCTTGTGCGACATGCGGACCGGGACCTGGTTGTCGTTCGCCGTGTATGTGTCGAAGTTCACCGTGAGGCGTCCCACCTTTGTCTCGTTGTTTTTCGAAGCAGGCTCCTTCCTCAGAGATGCACGGCGAAGGATCGCTTTGATGCGGGCAAGAAGCTCGCGAAGGCTGAAAGGCTTCGTGACGTAGTCATCGGCGCCGAGCTCCAGCCCGATCACCTTATCGACCTCTTCGCTCTTCGCTGTCAGGAGGAGAATGGGAGCTTCGATCCCTCCTTCTCTTGCCTTGCGGCATGCGTCCAGACCCGACATACGTGGCATCATGACATCCATGATGATGAGGTCATAGGTTTTCTTAAGGATCTTGTCGAGTCCTTCGGCGCCGTCTTCCGCGAGGTCGACGGTATACCCTTCGAACTCGAGGTTGTCTTTAAGGCCCAGCCTCATGTTTGGCTCGTCTTCAACAATAAGAATAGAATAGCTCATGTTCCCGTGTTTATGAATGGAAGGTAAACGATAAAAGTGCTGCCTTTATCCGGAATGCTTTCGACTTTGATCTCGCCATTGTGCGCCTCGACGATCTTCTTCACCAGGGTGAGGCCGAGACCCGATCCTTTTGTGGTGTGCACGTCGCCGGTCGGGGCGCGGTAAAACTGGTCGAATATGTCCCGTTGATGATTCTTTGCGATGCCGATCCCCTGGTCTTTCACGGCAATAAACGAGTATCTGTCTTTTACACCGGTAGTGATCGTGATATGCTTGTTGTCGCGGCTGTATTTGATCGCATTGTCGAGAAGGTTGACCACCACCTCCGATATCGATTCTTTGTCGCCCCGGACAGGAAGGACTTTTTCGTCGGGATTGAATTCGAAAGTGTAGCCTTTCTCCTGCATGGGATAGAAATACATCTTGAGGATATCCGCAGAAAGGTCGTTGATATAAACCGGTTGGAAGTTGAATGTCTTCTTATTGGCTTCCAATTGAGAGAAGTTCAGTATGCGGTTGACGATGCGCGAGAGTCTTGCTGTTTCCTTGCTGATGATGCCGTAGTATTCTTTCTTCTTTTCTTCGGTTGTAACCCGGCCGGTTTCGAGCGTTTCGGCAAACATGCCGATGAGCGACAACGGAGTCCGTATCTCATGCGACACGTTTGAGACAAATTCCGATTTAGCCTGCGACAGATAGATCTCCCGTTTGATGTTGCTGTACAGAAAATAGATTCCGCCGGCGAAGATCAGCGCAAGCACGCCGAGAATAATGATCGCCGTCTTTGTCCTTTCCCGGACGAGGTCTTCCAAAGTGACGCCCACGACGTTGATGCCCACATAGTATCCGGGAAGTATCCAGAAGTCCTTCTTGTGCATGAGGTCTTTGAACTGCTGTGCGTCGGCGCGGGCTTCGGCATCCAGGCGGTTGGGTTCCGTGGAATAGATCAGGGAGTCATCGGCCAGCCGGAAGGCAGAGATCACCAGCTTGCCTTGCGATATGGCCTGCATCTTCGGGGCGAGGTTATTCTTGATCAGCATCGGCAGGTCGACCACGAGCACACCGATCTGGTAATCACCCTCGTTTCCGTCGAGCGCGAAGAGTATGGGTATGGACTCGCCATAGACCGGTGTTTCGAGAGCCTGCATTTTCCGGAAGCCGGCCTCGGCGTACTCGTTGAGACGGCGGCACTGGTCGAAGTTGGACAGGATCATTGCGTCGAGCTTCGCCTTGACCTCTTCGGAAGGCGGGTCGGTTTCAAAAAGCTTGTGGGCCACCGACCGGCCCTCGAGGTCGGACAGGTACACATATCGTACAACGCTAACCTGGTTGACGATAGCAGTCAGCTGCGATTCGAAGTCCTGCTCCGGCCCTTCCCGCCGTGCCTGGCGGATGCGGTTAGCCCAGTTGCTGATCACGTCATCGGAATACTGATTGACGGAGTACAGGATTGCGTCGAGTTGATTAGAATAGGTTTCCCTGACAATGCTCTCGTTCTTGTTGAGCTCTGCCAACTCATACACCAGGAAAATGACCGGCAGCATGGCGATGAGGATGAAAACGAGAAAGATCTTGCGAAGCGGACTTTGCATGAGAGGTCGAAGTTCTAAAAAATGATGTAAGAAGATGTCACAGAGTGACTGTATTCGCAATAAAAAGCCCTGTAAGGGAACACCTTACAGGGCTTGCTTGCGGTCCGGACGGGATTCGAACCCGCGACCTCCTGCGTGACAGGCAGGCATTCTAACCAGCTGAACTACCGGACCTCGTTTTAAGAGGCTGCAAAGATATGTTTTGGTGTTCGGAAACCAAAAAAACATTGAAATTTCTTTGAAACGGCACCTTATTTAAACTTCGCCTCCGCTTCCATCGTCTGCTTCATGCCATCCACCGGCTTATCTGAATACAGGATCGCTTCCACTCCCCGCAGATTTATGTCCTTCGAAGGATTGAGGATCTTCAGCTTCACCGAATGCTTTCCCTTAGGCAACTGGTACTTCCATGCAAGCTCATAGCGACGTGTCGTGAAGTTTACCGGAAGCCGCGGCTTCTCTACAACTTTGCCGTCGACATACAGCTCTGTTTCGAATACATAATCTGTCTTAGCTTCCGGAGCCGACGCCTGCGCTGCCCCCTGAGGCGACGCGGATCCGCGGATCACAAAACCTATTCCCTCGAAATCGAACGAGATCTCGTCCTTGTTGGCCGACCACGTGACGGGCATCTTCAGCACCGGGTAATGACCGTCGAAGCTTTTCTCGAAACGAACCGTCTGGATCTTTTGTGAAGGCAGCGTGATCGTATTGCCGTTCACCTTGGCACCGTTACGCTCCAGGTTTGCCAACGCATGCTTGTAACCGGTCTCATAAACTTTATTCAGCGACATGGTCGTGTACTTGAAGTCGATCGACTCGGCTTCGGTAAGACCCTGCTTCCAGTAAGGCGGTATTTTGTCGTAGCCAACAATGGTTCCCAACACACCGCCGACCGTCGAAGGATTGCAGTCGGCATCCTGGCCGCAGCGTGTCGTGATCTCGAGTGACTTTGTGAAATCGCCGTCACCGTACAACAAGCCGATCACACAATAAGCGGAGTTCACGGTGGCATCGATGTTGAACGGAACAAAAACACCCTCGGGGCACCCGATGTCGTCGGCCCATTTCTTCTGGACTTCGAGCCATGTCTGCTTCCAGTCGTTGGGATACTTCTTGTGCCAGTCGATTACATCGCGAATACATTTGTAGAACAAGCTTTGTTTGGGGACAGTCTCCAACGCGGTCTCCACGATCCAGTTGATATCGTTGGAAGTAAATGCCAATGAATACATCGCGCCGACGTAGATACCGCCGTACCATCCGTCGCCGTAGTTCATGATGTGACCGATCTTGTCGCTGATGGCCGATGCGGTGTTGGGCATACCAGGGCTCATCAGACCGGCGAAGTCAGATTCGATCTGGTAGTCGATGCAATCTGCGTGAGGGTTATTCAGCCAGTGACCCGATTGTGGCGCCTTGATGCCGTTGAGAATGTTGTACCGGCCGGCCTGATTGGCGTGCCATAGCATGTAGCCGGCATTCGCATAGGCGTTGGCGAAAGATTCCAGCGGGGCGTCGAGGCCCTCCTTTTCGAAGATGTCCACGAACGTAATGTCCATGTACAGATCATCGTACAACCCGGGGTTGTTTACCATGGTCTTCTTCAGATATCCATCGTACCAGAGGAGCGGTTGATAGTCGCCGATGAATGTCCCGTTGAAACGAAACTCATATGGTCCGCCGAAAGTAACGCCGATGGTCTGTCCGGCCCATCCGCCTTTGATCTTGTTCTTTAATGACTCTTTAGTGATCGTAGTTGCCTGCTGCGATACGGCAGCCTGCGAGATCAGAAGACAGATGATAATTAAATAGTGCTTCATTGTTCGTATTAGTTCTCCCTTGTTATTTACTTCCTGGTTGATGATGCATTAACTCTTCGATGCCTTTCGCGACTTGCTCAGGTGTTTGTTTGAATTCCAGCCATAGGTATTTCTCGCCGGCTACCGGTACGGACTTGCCGTCATCTTTAATATCGAATGCGATCTTGCGCGATTTGAAATAAGGTTCCATTCCCCGCACGCCTACGTAAACGGCCGTCTGGTCCCAGCTGCACCGCCCCTGTGGTTGCTTATTGAATTTCAGCGCCACATCAAATGCATCCTTAACGGGACTGTTGGTGATCTTTTCGTCGTTCACCAGTGGGATGCCGGTCATCACCTTTTCGCCGATGTGGAAACCACTGAGGATGATCGGGGTCGGCCACTCGTTAAAAACAACTTGCGATGCTTTGGCGTCGACATTCACATTAAATTCATCGCCACCTTTTCCATCTTTGCCAATCGATGCTGCCATCGACACCAGATGTTTCACTTTTTTCTTAACGAGGTCTTTACCGCTCAATGAGGAATAGCTGTCTGGAGGGGATTTGAGGAGATTGGCGAGATTTGTAAAGAACCCAACGCTGATGATAGTCACACTGTTGTCCGGCTGACTCATCAGGATCTTACGATACAACACCAATGCATCCTGTGCTTCGGCGTTGCTCTTTACGTTGTGAGGATACTTTGCATTGATAAACTCCGCCCATTTTTCACGGCAGTCTTTATTGGGAAAATCTCCCTGAGTTATGCCGATCGGCAATTCGGGGCGACGGAAGTATGTGTTCAACACGCTGAGCGTGGGCACGGTTGTATTGAAGGTGTTGCAAGATATCGTTGCAAGGATCTTCGCTTCGCCTTTGTCTGCAAATGCATGCAGCAAGGCCATGGCGCCAACATCGTCGAAGTCGGGGGCAATATCGGTATCGAAGATCACGGGCACTTGTGCGAATGAGATCGTTGAAACGAAGAGTAGGGTGAATATAAAACTGTTCCTCATAATGTTTTTTGATTATTCAATTCGAAGTTTAGCTGTGCGATATCCCACCGGTTGTATCGATGGCAGGTCGTTCCCGGGCTTGTCAAGATAAAAGTAAGCTGTCGCGCTGACGTCGTCGCTGCGATAGAAATTGGTCCAGCCATCGGGAAGCCCGGCGCTGTCCAGCTTAACGGTGTGTCCTTTCCGGTACAGCTGATGGAGCTTGCCGTTTTCATCGATCGTGACCGGTGACAGCTTCGCTCCTGCTTTCTGCATCGCGAGGACGTCGGCCTTGCCGCTTCCGCCGATCTGTTGAAGAGCGACTTTACACATCGATCCGAAGAAGACCGGGTCGGGAACATGAAGCCGGTAGAACGACCACTGCTTTCGCTGGTCGTCGGCGATCAGACAACCGGCATAAGGATTAGCGTACGCGCCCTGGCCCCACCCGGTACCGATATAGTCTTCCGTGCCCGTACCGTTCAAGGTCGGGTATTCTGTGTCGTTATCGAGATAGATCTTCACTTCTCCCTCACCCCACCATGAGGTGCCGTAAGATAGATTGGAGTTTACGCCGACCGTAACCCCTAAATATCTTCCTTTACCCCTAACGGCAGGAAGCATTTCGAAGTCGGTGCCGACCGTCGTGGCTGTGTCGCGACTCCAGTAAGCGTGAAAGTACATGTTGTCGGAGTCCCATTGTTTATCGAGCTGGTAGTCGACATCGAAGAAAAGATGTGTGAGGTCTTTATTGGATTCGTTGGTGACAGTGATCCTTGCACCTTCCCTGAACGGCATGGGAATGAAACACTGGAATGACCGGCCTTCGGGGTTGGCGAAGAATGCGTTGTGAAATGCCGTCGTCCTGCCCAGGCCGACACTAAAGAAGTCGCCGAACGGCACGGACACCGCGGGCTTGGTGCTTCCATCCCAGTACATTTCGATTTTGAGCGACCGGAGCATTAGGGCAGACCGATCGACCACGGTGATCCACATCCGGGTGATCATCCCGGCGCCTTTCACGTCGAGTAAGGTGAGTGTCTGTCCGGCTTTTACCGGGTCGAATGGATGTCCTTTTCCTCCGTCGTTCTCTTTGCCGCCCTCACCGGGAACTCCATTGATGTTCTCCGGGCTGCTCCATCGCGTGGAAACACTTTCGTCAAACTTGTATATCGCAGGCTCCGCGGGAACAGATCTTTTCTCAGTGCAGGCGATCAGCAGCGCGAAACAAACTGGAATATATCTCTTCATAAGGCTTTTTAAATCTAACAATATTATTTTAGCACATACAGACAAATTCCTCGAGCAATGAAAAAACCCATCACACTCCTTGTCGTCCTGTTCATGATCACAGGTTCCATCGTATCCGGGCAGGGGTATCTTCGTGTGGACGGCAAACGTATTGTCGACGAGAAAGGAAATAACGTCTTGCTGCGCGGTATGGGATTGGGCGGATGGATGCTTCAGGAGGGATACATGCTCGGAGTCGAAAAGATCGGCCAGCAGCAGAATGTGATCAAAAAAAATATTGCAGACCTGATCGGCACTCAAAAGGCCGAAGTATTTTACGATACATGGCTTGCGAACCATACTCGCAAGATCGATATCGACTCTATGGCGAGCTGGGGATTCAATTCTATACGGCTGGCCATGCACTACAACCTGTATACACTCCCGGTTGAAAAAGAACCAGTGGCCGGTCAAAATACATGGGTCGAAAAAGGCTTTACGATGACCGACAGTCTGCTAAGCTGGTGTAAGGCCAACAAAGTCTATCTTATCCTGGATCTTCATGCTGCTCCGGGAGGTCAGGGAAACGACCTGAACATAGCCGACCGCGACCCCTCCGTGCCATCGTTGTGGCAAAGCGAAGCGAACAAGGAAAAGATGATCGCGTTGTGGAAGAAGCTGGCGGAGCGTTACGTCAACGAACCATGGATCGCAGCTTACGACATTATCAATGAACCCAACTATGGTTTTACAAAGGAAGACGACAAGAACGGGTGCAACGAAGAGAAGAACGAGCCGTTGCGCCAGCTGATGGTGGACATCACGAAGACCATCCGTGAGATCGACAAGAAACACATTATTATTATCGAGGGCAATTGCTGGGGGAATAATTACAGGGGCGTGTTTCCTTTGTGGGATAACAACATCGTCGTGAGCTTTCACAAGTACTGGAGCTTCAATGATGAGGCGACGATCAAAGGAACACTCGACATCCGTGAAGAACAGAATGTTCCGATCTGGCTCGGTGAATCGGGCGAAAACTCCAATCTCTGGTTCCGCGACGCCATTCAACTGATAGAACAAAGGAACATCGGATGGGCATGGTGGCCATTGAAGAAGCTCGGGAACAACAATCCCTTGCAGGTGAAGATGCCTGCAGCCTACCAGAAGGTACTCGATTACTGGGCCGGGAAAGGACCCCGCCCCTCGCCTGCCGAAGCAGAAAAAGGTTTAATGGAGTTTGCCAACAATCTGAAACTGGAGAATTGTATCTATCACAAAGATGTCGTCGACGCGATGTTCCGCCAGGTGCAGACCAATGATACCAAGCCGTTTGCATCGCACGCTACCGGCAAGGTCATCAACGCTGTGGACTACGACATGGGAAGAAATCTTTATGCCTATGCGGACAAGGATACCGGCAACTATTGGGTCTCGGGCAAGCCAGGCACAGGAAATCACGGGTACAAGTATCGTAACGACGGTGTGGACATCAGCGGAGACGCCGGCAACTATTATGTCGATCATTTTGAAACCGGCGAGTGGCTGAAGTATACCATCAAAGCGGCGAAGGCGGGAACTTATAACGTGGTGTTGACAGTAACATCCGAATCCGCAACGAAGGTGGGAGTCAGTGTCAATAATGGAAAGGTTTCAGAGGCTGTGGTACCCGACACGAAAGGGCAATGGCAAAAGGTGGTGGTTGGGAAAGTGAGTTTGAAAAAAGGCGCCAATGTGGTAAGAGTGTCGGCTGTCGAAGGTGGGTTTAATTTTCAAGCGCTGGAGGTAGGCAGGAAGTAGTAAGTAACAAGTAGTAAATAGTAAGTAGTAAGTAGTAAGTAGTAAGGAGAAAGCATATGAGTTCCGATATTTACAAGGTTCCGGGACAGACCCGGATCGGTCATGTTCACCTGAAGGTGGGTGACCTCGAACGCTCGCTGGGTTTTTATCGCGATCTGCTCGGCTTCGAGGTGACCATGATGTACGGCGATCAGGCTGCGTTTGTGTCAGCGGGTGGCTATCACCACCACATTGGTTTGAACACCTGGCACAGTAAGGGAATGCCCCCGGCTCCGGTTCGAGCGACAGGCTTATATCATACGGCAATCGTATATCCGACGCGGAAGGATCTGGCGGTGATCCTCGACAGACTGATGGAAGCAAGGTATCCGCTGACGGGCGCGTCGGATCATGGAGTTTCAGAAGCGTTATATATGAATGACCCCGATCAGAACGGGGTTGAGCTGTACTGGGATAGACCGAAAGAATTGTGGCCGGTTGATGATGAGGGTAAGTTGGTAATGTTTACAAAACCGTTGGATCTGGAAGATATGCTAAAGACTATTCATACCTAAGCGCCTTTACCGGATTCGCCCGTGCAGACCTGATCGTATGAAAACTAATCGTCGCCATGGCGATCGTCAGTGCAATAAATCCTCCGAGCAAAAACATCAAGGGGTTTACGCCAATCCTGTACGCGAAGCTCTCCAGCCATTTGCTTAACAACATCCACGTCAGCGGGCTCACGATCACAAACGACACCAGGATGAGCACCGCAAAGTTCCTCGACAACAGCACTGTTATCTGACCTTCAGTGGCTCCCAAAGCCTTCCGGATACCGATCTCCTTCGTTTTCTTTTCGGTGGTGATCGCCGCCAGCCCAAACAATCCCATACACGAGATGAGTATCGCCAATCCAGCCATGATCGTTACCACGGAGCCCATCTGCTCATCGGAGCGATAGAGTACTTCGAAGTGCTCGTCCAGGAAAGTGTAGTCGAACGGATAAGTCGGAACAAGCTTCTCCCATGTTTCTTTTACAAAAGCGATCCCTTCCTGCACGTGTGCTCTATCGACCTTCACCGACATCTCGTCGTATCCCCAGTCGGGATGTACCACCAACTGCAGGGTGTTCACTTTGTAATGCAGTGAATTGAAGTTGAAATCTTTCACCACCCCGATGATCGATCCGAGCGAGTCATTGTGATACCAGCCGTGACCCGCGGGGGTGCCCACGATGTCTTTGATGCCGAGCTCTTTGGCAAACGTTTCGTTGATCACGAACGCCATCCCGTTGTCGGTAGGCACATCTTTCGAGAATCCGCGACCGTCGACCACGTCGATGCCGTATACTTTCAGGTAATCGTAATCCACGTTGACGTTCGAGGGCGTAATGTTTCGAATCGAGTCGTACTTGATCTTAAAGCCCCACTGGTGAAAGTTGTTGCCCAGACGTTGGCCGCTGGCCGTGACACCAAGCACATAAGGACTCCGCGACAGCTCCTGTTTGAGGGTTTCGAAATTCTTGTTGGCATCGCCGTTCATGTCGACGAGCAGCATCTGGTCTTTATCGAAACCGATATCGGCCGTGCGCATGTACGACAGCTGTTGCACGACGACGAGCGTGCTGACGATCATCGCCAGGGCCAGCCCGAACTGGACGACCACGAGGCTGCTTCGGAATAGGGACTTGCCCTCCGCCTTCCCTCCTTTCAGCGCCTTCGACATGCTGAACGATGTAAGGTAGAACGACGGGTAAATGCCAGTCAACAACCCCAGTGCGATCGTACCGGTGAACACGAGGGCGACATACTGGTATTGCATGAAAAAGTTGACGATCGAAAGCTGACGTCCGATGAGGCTGTCGAGTAGTGGTAAAAAGCCGATGTCGAACAGGACGGCCAATACAAGCGCCATCAACGCCATCATGATCGATTCGAAAATGAACTGTCCGAACAACTGGATACGTTTAGCGCCAACTGTTTTCCGGACGCCGATCTCCTTCCAGCGATGGGACGCTCTCGCGGTCGTAAGGTTCATGAAGTTTACCGCAGCGATCAGCAAAATAAAAGCGCCCACCATATAAAACACGTCGAGGTATTCGCCATTGAATTTCCGGTAGTTGTTGTAATCGTGTTCGATATCCATCGATGCGAGGTGAACATCCTCAAGACGTTGGAGGAAGACCTTGTAGAACTCGTTGATCCTCGGCTCGTCCGGCATGTGGCGGCTCAGGAACTCGGGAAACTTCGCTTCCATGTCTGCTGTGTTCGAATTTGGGTAAAGCAGCATGTACGTATTCAGGAAGTTGCCGCCCCAGCGGTCGTTGAAGTCTGGCGACTGGGAAAGGGCTGTAGCTGTCGAGATCAAACCATCGAACTGCAAGTGGGATTGTTCCGGCACATCTTTAAGAATGCCTGTGATCTTGTATTCCCGATCGCCGATCGTCAGGGTATTACCCATCGCTTCGGCGGTGGTCTTGAAGAAACGAAGAGCCATGCTCTCCGTCGCCATGATCGTGAAAGGCTCATCGAGCGCTGTGTTCCGATCACCAAGCAAAACAGGGTAATCGAATATATCCAGGAACGTGCTGTCGACCGTGGCCAGGCTGGGGATCAGGAACCGGCTGTCACCTTTAACTACGAGTTGTTTTTGGCGATTCCAGAAGCGCGTAATTTTCTCGACCTGTGCGAAGTCGGTTTTGAATGCCGGCGCCATCCCGGACATTGTCAGGGCGACCTTCTGTACATTGGTACCGGGAAACGACTGGACTTCATCGACGCGGTATATCCTGTCGCGTTTGGCATTGAACGCATCGAAGCTCTTTTCGTCCGCAATAAAGAGATAGATCACCATGCAGGCAGCCAGGCCGATGGCCAGACTGAAGATGTTGATGAAAGAATACAGAGGGTTCTGACGAACGTTGCGGAGGGCGATGGTGAAGTAATTTCTGAACATAGGTTGCGGCGGTAATACCTAAGGATACCCGCGAAGTTAAAAAAGGTGTCCAGTTCGCTAATTTTTTTTTCCGCCGGGCGTTGATTTTGCGAAATTGACCCCGAATGAACCTTCACCTAAACGACATTTTTGCCGCAAAAACGCCTGTCCCGGAGACAAAACCGGCTTCTGACGTGGAAGTTCTGCCTGAAACAAAGACGGATGTGCAGCAGGAGTCGCACGTGTACGTGCACTGCTATTTCAACAACACCTTTAAAGATATGCTGATCCGGATCTGGCGGACCACCGTCCTGGTCGACAACGCCTCGGGCAGCCGCTCGGAAATGATCCATGTGGAGAACATCTCGTACGCCCCCGAATGGACCATGATACCGGATAATAAGTTATATCACTTTTTGCTGATCTTCGAAGCACTTCCGAGGAGCTGCACGTCGTTTGATCTGCTGGAAGACATTCCTCAGCCGGGAGGATTTCATGTGGAAGGGATCTCGAGAAATAATACCGACGTGTATCACATAAACATAAGTTAAAAGTTAAAAACTAATAGCTAAAAGTTTGTAGGGCTTAAAACTTGTACGCAGGCCGGACGTGCGTAAGCCAAGCGTGCGTAAGCCAACTTTTCACTTTTAGTTTTTGACTTTTAGTTTAAACGGTTGATCCTCTCGCAACGAACGCCTTGTTGAGGCCTTCGATGATCTGGCGAATGTATTCGCGCTGCCTGCTCACCACGACGTCGCTCTCTCCTTCCGCCGTAGCGATACGAACCGCATACTTCGGTCTCACAAGCATCGCGATCAGCAATCCCGCCAAGGCGATAACGCCCCCGGTTACGATCGCCCAATCGTTGACCGTTACCCAGCGGTCCATAATAAGTACGTTGGCGACGAAGCCGGGTGGTATCAGCTGGTAGGCTCCAACTACCACGATCAGCATCCCGATTATAAATAGGAACAGACCGGGCGCACGTTGTGGCTTCAATGTAGAAAGTCCGTGGCGTGTTATCCCTGGCAGCAAATATTCCCTGTTGTGTACTTTGAGTGTCGACTGGGTCACCGTAACATCGTGACCGTCGGTATAGTAAACTTTATCAGTGTTCATAGCCCGCAATTGATCATAGTTTGTAAATGTATTTACGTCTCATTTCCCCCGCGGGTTGGGGTTTTTCATAAAAGAAATCGTCTATAGTTTAGTGAACATTTTCCCCGCTGTAAATGATATACCAATCATTCCACAGTAAGTCCCCGTCGCGGGGTACTTTTTACCCAGACATTCTTACAGACATTCTTACAGATACTCTTGATGAGTGAGGGTAGTTAGAGTTTCTTCTCGTCCCCGGTATTGATAAGTGCTTTCAGCTTTTCCTGAATTTTGGAAAAAACCGGGCGGTCCTTTGACACTCCTTCAAATCTGAAAGTCCTGTTGACTGCGAGATCGCTTGCGGGAAACACGGAGAAAACTTCCTTGTCAACAACGAGAGCGAACGTCGCTTCCGGCAAGTTGGCCTTAAGCTGTTGGAAGGTCTTAAAGGCTTTTGCAGACAGACCGATATCGAAGTGGATCTTCTCGTTGTTCTGTCTCAGGTCGGTTATGGACTCGAAGTCGGAAGCGATGATGATGGGGCTTGAGGCAAGGCAGACCTGTTTAAAGGTGACCATTTCGGTATGCCTTGGTATTTTCTTACTGCACTTGATGGTCAGAAATACTCCCGAGTCGTTTTGAGAGCTTGCCTCGGTGCATAGCAGCGCCACCAGGGCAACGAGCAGGATATATTTCATTTCAGAAGATAGACAGAATAAGTCCAATTATAAAGAATCGGCCATTACCAAAATTGGAAATTACACACTCAGCGCTGACGATCTTTTACAATACAATCAACGCGTGGTCAGTTGACCACAATCAGGGCCATGCCGTCGTGTTCCTTGGCGCCGACATTTTGGATAATGGTCGCTGTGACGCCTGGTGTTTGCGAGAGTACTTTGTTGAACCGCTGAACGCCTTTCACCATGTCATCGTCAGACTGTGCGTCGAGGACCTTGCCGCCCCTGATGACATTGTCGGCAATGATCAGTGTTCCGGGTTTGGACAGCTTAAGTGCCCACTGGAAGTATTCGGCGTAAGGTGGCTTGTCGGCATCGATGAAGATCATATCGAAGGGGCCTTCGTTCGAAGCTTTCAAAGCGGGCATAATATCGATGGCCTTGCCCAGGCGGATATCGATCACGCTTCCGAGGCCGGCGCGCTCGAAGTTAGCGCGGGCTACTTCGGCATGCCTGGGCTCGATCTCGAGTGTGATCAGCTTTCCGCCGGGCGGTAGCGCGCGAGCCATCCAGATGGTGCTGTAGCCGCCCAGTGTCCCGACCTCGAGTATCTTCTTTGCTCCGCACAATTTCGCCATTACCTGCAGGAATTTTCCCTGGTTGGCTGAGACGCTTATCTGCGGGATACCGGATTCGTGGATAGCCCGTTCGGCGGCAGCCAGTACGTCGTCGTGTGGTGCGAGAAGTGCGTTGATATAATTATCAACCGATCCGAACAGCTCCAGTGACATCAGGCTTCTTCTTCTTTGATAACGACCTTCTCCATCACGTCGCCCTGGCGTATCTGGTCGATCACATCCAGTCCTTCATACACTTTACCAAACACGGTGTGGTTACGATCGAGGTGTGCGGTGTTGTTGCGACTGTGACAAATGAAGAACTGGGAACCCCCGGTATCGCGGCCGGCATGTGCCATCGAGAGCACGCCGCGGTCGTGGTACTGATTTTCACCGGTAAGCTCACACTTGATCTTATACCCCGGACCGCCATCGCCACGTCCGTTGGGACATCCGCCCTGGATCATGAAGTTGGGTATCACGCGGTGAAATGTGAGCCCGTCGTAGAAGTTATGTTCGATCAGGTCTATGAAATTCTTTACCGTGTTGGGAGCGTCTTTGTCGAAGAACTTGACTTTCATGACGCCTTTGTTTGTGTGGATCTCTGCGATCTTCATCTTAAAGAGTTAAAAGTTAAAAGTGAATAGTTAAAGTGAATAGTTAAAAGTTAAAGCTAGCGGGTGAGTACGACATAGTCGTTTAGCACAGTCTGCAAAAATTGTATGTCTGTCTGGGCGGCGGGAACAACACCAAGCCGGGACTTTACTTTGTCTGCCAGAGCACGAACAGCCCGTTCGTGTGCAAGGTTCCTGAATTCACGAAAACGTTCGAGCGTTGTTTTGATCAGCAGGACATCGACTTCTTCGAGCTGGCGGGCCTGGTGAAACATGACTTTATAGGACTCCTGGGAGCGGATTGCAAGGACGTCGGTGAGCTTAAGGTCCATCCGTGGAACCAGCTTAATGACTGCCGTGTTGGCGACGATGTCACCGATCCTTTGAGCCTTCACCGACGATGCAACGAGCAAAGAGGCGATCCCGCCCAGTGAAAACCAGATGTCGATCATACGAAACACCCAACGAGCCGCATAGTCGGAAAACGTTGCCTGGCCGCCGACAGTCTTGATGACTTGTATCTTCATCACCAACTTCCCGACGCTCTGACCATTATTGAGTAGTTCCATGACGAGCGAATAGAAGAAGAAAATGCACAACAGGAAGATTGTAAAGACTATAGCTCCGGTTCCTGAAAGGCCG
The DNA here is from genome assembly GCA_035318625.1 of Cyclobacteriaceae bacterium. Lineage (GTDB taxonomy): Bacteria > Bacteroidota > Bacteroidia > Cytophagales > Cyclobacteriaceae > ELB16-189. The sequence continues at coordinate 1,351,226 of DATHEL010000001.1, read as the reverse complement.
AGGCCGGCAAAACCCAGCATCGAAAGGATTGCGAGCCCAATCCCCAAAACGGCCATGTCGATCAGGAAAGCAACGGCGCGGTCCCTGAGGTCGGCGAGCTCATATTCCAGGATTACATTTTGGGTCGTTTTGATTTCTATGCTCTTCATTTTATCGACCTAAACCCATATTTTTCCAGTAATGAAGGAAACCCGTTTCATCGCTCAAAATAAGGAAAAGTGGCTCGAATCGGAAAATCTTCTGACGCAAGAAAGAAAGGAACCTGAGAAGCTCAGCAACCTGTTCACGCAGGTTATCGACGACCTCTCTTACTCGAGAACGTACTATCCAAACCGGTCGATAAGGGTTTACCTGAACAAGATTGCACGTGAGTACTTCTCCATTATCTATAGCCGGCCACGCGACCGCAAAAATGCATTCCGGTTGTTCTGGTTCGATGAGCTTCCGCAGATCGTTATCCATTGCCGCAGAGAGCTGATCGTTTCATTCCTCTTCTTTTCCCTTTCTATGGCCATTGGTGTTTTTTCTTCCATGAAAGATCCCCAGTTCACCAGCTCCATTCTCGGAGATGGTTACGTGGCTATGACGAAAGCCAACATCGAGAAAGGCGATCCGATGGCGGTGTATAAAAGCGGGAACGAGGTCAACATGTTCCTGGGTATCACATTGAACAACCTGATGGTCGCGTTCAGGACATATGTCTTCGGAATATTCCTTTCGATCGGGAGCCTGGCGATCCTGATGTACAACGGGATCATGGTGGGTTGCTTCCAATACTTCTTTATAGAACGCGGACTGTTCGCCGAATCGGCCCTGACGATATGGCTTCATGGAACACTGGAGATCTCATCAGTGATCCTCGCCGGCGGTGCGGGCATTACGCTCGGCAGCGGGTTGGTGTTCCCGGGAACGTATTCACGATTACAGGCATTCCAGTTAAGCGGCATACGATCGCTCAAGCTCATGCTGGGGATAAGTCCCATCTTCGTTTTTGCAGCGATCATCGAGAGCTTCCTTACGCGATATACGGAAGTGCCGGACTTCATCAGGTTGTTACTGATACTGATATCGCTTTCATTTATCGTCGGTTATTTTGTTATCTATCCCTGGTGGAAATCCCGCAAAGGGTTTGAGGTGCCGATCAAAGAAGTGCGGCTTGCGCCGTCGGTGGATGAGCCCGTGAATTACCAGGCTATCAAGAACAACGCCGACCTGCTGAAGGACGCGTTCGTGTTTTACAAGAATAATTTCAGCAAGATATTCCCGTGGATACTCGGAGCGGCCATGGTTGTCACTACGGGACGCTGGCTGCTGCTGCGCGACCTTGTTCAATTCAGATCAGCAGGACAATGGTGGGTGAATCTTTTCGGCGAATTGCTCTTTGGGATGGGTACGCCCAATGTGTTCTTCATCGGTATCAATGCACTGGCTAATTCAGTTGTGTTGTACGCGGTATACAGGATGGTCGCAGGCGATGCCATGAAAGGCAAGCAGCCCTTCCATCTTGTGTCATTCTTAAGCGTATTCCTGGTGATGGCAGTTGTTTATGGACTCCTGTATGCCCTCGGAGCCTGGGGTGTGCTGATATTGCTATTCACGTTTGTATGTTTCCTGCTGGGCGCCTTTGCTCCTTTCGCACAGCCGGGAGGTTTCGCCGGCGGAATCGGAAAAGCGTGGAACCTGTTGGGCGCGAATTACAGCCAGGTCTTTCTTCTTCATCTCATCCTGTTGCTGATCACATTTTCGTTTTTGATCATTCTCTCTGCGCCATTGGTGTACATGTACCTGAGTGTCTTCAAATGGAACTTTGCGAAGACCGATACTTGGATCAACGATGTATTATATTTCTTCGAGCTGTTTATTAAAGTTTTGTCGTTCTATATGACATTGCCCATTCTCGCGGCCTGCTCGGCTTATCTCTATTATTCTCTTTCGGAGATCATGGATGCACCGTACCTCAGGCAATCGATAGAAGTGTTCGGCGCCGAGAAGCAGAAATACGGCAGGAGATGAAACATCTGACCGCATTACTTTTTGGCCTCATCGTGAGCACGGCACTTTTTGCCCAGGATGAAGCCGTTACTGAAACCGATACGACTGCGGTCGAAGAATCTGAGAGTGACGCAAGCTACAACGAGGTCGACCCGAAGGATTCGGAGTCTGTAGCCGGATACATCAAGGAAGATCACAGCGCCAGGAAATTCGATAAGGACGAATGGAAGAGCATCGTCGGCGATGAGACATTTCAGGAAAAGGCCAGGCCCGAGCCGAAGCCATGGAAGCCCTGGTTCAAGATGCCTGGGATCTCGCCTGGTGTTATCCAGTTGATAGCCTACACCCTGGTATTTATCGGGGTAGGCTTCCTTCTCTACTATGTGTTGCGAAACGCCAGCTTTAGCCTTAACCCCAGAATCAAAAAGGCGAAGATCACCGACATTACGGTGCCTGTGGAGAACATCGAGGAAGTCGATATAGAGGGGCTCCTCAAACAAGCATTGGCTAACGGCGACTTCCGGCTTGCGGTCCGGGTGCACTACCTCCTGCTGCTGAAGAAGCTAAACCAGGCGGAGTTTATCATCTGGAAGAAGGACAAAACCAACCGCGACTATCTCTCCGAGCTATATGGACGCGACACGGTATATGACGACGTGCGAAAACTGACGCTGGCCTATGAGCTGGTGTGGTATGGCGAACGCGGTGTTTCGCATGACTCGTTCCAGCGGATCTCCGGGGAGTTTGAATCGGTAAACAGGCAAGTGGTCAAAGAAAACACCAAAGCATGAAAGGCAAGCCTATCATCATAGGAGTTGTCGTCGGTGGTGGAATACTGTTCCTGCTTTATTGGTTCTATATGAACAACACCGCCAACAGATACCAATGGGGCCCTACCCTCGAGTCAACCAGTAAGCAACCGTATGGAACGCTGTTCATCCGCAAGATGCTGGAGTCGTATCGCAGCGAGGCGGAGTTCGTCGTCAATGACAAACAGCCGTTCCACAAACTGTACGAAGATGAAGACTATAGCGACGGTAATACCGATTACGTGCTGATCGGTCAGAGTATATACCTCGATTCGACCGACCTCGACGCCATGATGAATTTCATGCGTGAAGGCAACGACGTGTTCATCGCCACAGAAGACATTCCGCGCGATCTTCTCAAGCGCGTGTACGAGGGCGACTGTGATAGCACGTTGAGCTACGATTACACGGAGGATTCTATTCTCTCGGCGAATTTCTATCATCCGGAGTTCAGCAGGCCCGCAGGATTTAAATTCATTTATCGCTCCGGCACGGAGAACATGCCATACTTCTGGAGGTCGCTCGATCCAAATGACGTCTGCGATTCGTGGAGAGGCCTTTCGCCCCTGGGATACCAGCAAAGAGATCGCGTAAACTTTTTCCGGATCGGTGAGGGCCAAGGCCACCTCTATGTCCACACTATGCCCCTTATGTTCACGAATTATTTCCTGACCCAACCGGACAAGATGGAGTATGCTTCGGCCGTCTTCTCACATTTGTCGGGCAACAACATGATATGGGATGAAGTCAGCAAGATGCCGTTCTTCGACAAGAAGAACCCATACAACAGTCCGTTGTACTACATCCTGCAGCAACCGGCATTGAAATATGCCTGGTGGATGCTGCTCGCCGGCGCGATCCTGTACATCATTTTTGCGTCGAAGAGAACACAGCGGATCATACCCGTGCTGGAAGTCAAATCGAACACCTCGCTGGAATTCCTGAATGTGATCTCGTCTCTTCACTACCAGAATCCAAACCACCTGGACATGGCCCGCAAGAAAATGAAGTACTTCCTGTATTTCATCAGGGCCCGGTATGGCATCAATACGCAGTCGTTCGCAGAAGAACATGTGAGACGGGTTGCAGAGAAATCGAAAGTGGACATAGCCGATATCCAGATCATCCACGATCGCTACAAGGTGATCGAGAGTTACTCGATCTCCAACGACGAATCCGATAGGCTGGTCGGTCTGTACCAGGCAATAGACAAATTTTACAAAAACTGTAAGTAATTTATGGAACCCCTTAACCCTGACAATTCAAGCGCTCTTCAAGCCGATATCGATCTGCTCAATCAGCGTGTCGTCAAGATACGTCACGAGATCGGCAAGGTCGTCATAGGCCAGGAGAAGATCATCGACCTGTTGCTGGCCGGCATATTTACCGGTGGCCACATACTGCTTGAAGGTGTTCCCGGCATCGCAAAAACACTGACGGCCAAGCTCATTGCGCGGTCACTGTCCATCGGATTTTCGCGGATACAGTTCACGCCTGACCTGATGCCTACCGACGTCATGGGGACGACGGTGTTCAATCTGAAGACTTCTGAATTTACATTCAATAAAGGTCCTGTTTTTTCCAACCTCGTGCTGATCGATGAGATCAACCGCGCTCCCGCAAAAACTCAGTCGTCGCTTTTCGAAGTGATGGAGGAACGGCAGATCACGATCGACGGTGTGACCTACCCGATGGATTTCCCTTTCCTGGTGATCGCCACGCAAAACCCGATAGAGCAGGAAGGAACCTATAAGCTGCCGGAGGCACAGCTCGACCGCTTCCTGTTCCGTCTGAAGCTACAATATCCTACCGCACAACAGGAGCTATTGATTCTCAAGCGTTTCCGGGAAGACTTCACCATGAAAGTTATGGAGACCGTGAGGCCGGTTCTCGGTAAGGACGAGCTCCTGCATTGCAGGGAACTGATCGAAAAGATTCACATCAAGGACGAGATACTGGAGTATATCGCGCGGTTGATCGACAATACGCGGAACAACGGGGACCTGGCGCTGGGAGCTTCTCCGCGTGCGTCGCTGGCTATCATGCGCGCTTCGAAAGCAGTCGCTGCCATGAACGGCCGCGACTTCGTAACGCCCGACGACGTGAAGTTCGTGGCATATCCTGTTCTCAACCACCGGATCATTCTCACCGCCGAGCGTGAAATGGAGGGTATGGAAGCAGAGGATATCATTAAAGAGATCGCAGAAAGAGTTGAAGTTCCCCGGTAGATGAACGTCCTCCGGAATCTATATCTCAATAACAGGTTCTACCTCGTTCTCGCGTTGCTGACCGGCGCGATGATGTTTTCCTATGCGGTGCCTTTCCTGATGCCGATCGTTCAAACGGCGATTGTGCTGCTCGCATTGGCGGTATGGGTCGATATGCTGATGCTCTTCAACAAGCGTGTCGATGTCGATATCGAGCGTGAGACTCCGGGCGTCCTTTCGCTGGGTGATGAGAATTCAATCAAGCTTACGATGCGCAACAAGGCACGGATCGCATTGCATGTCCAGGTGATCGACGAGCTGCCGGAACAATTCCAGGAGCGCAGCTTCTCGATGTCGGTGGATATGCCTGCAGGCAAGACATACGCACAAACTTACCAGCTCCGCCCTTTGTCGCGGGGTGAATATCACTTCGGCAGGACCAACCTCTACGTGTCGAGCGGTATGGGATTGGTACGACGGCGGTTGCGGAAGCCGCTCGAAACGATGGTGGCGGTGTACCCGTCTATCATCCAGATGAAAAAATACGAGCTGAAGACATTTGCGCGGACGGCGATCGAATACGGTGTGAAAAAGGTCCGGCGCATCGGACATAGCTACGAGTTCGAGCACATCAAGCAATACAACCGCGGCGACGATTACCGGAGCATCAACTGGAAGGCGACGGGCCGAAGGGCGCAACTGATGGTGAACGTGTACGAAGACGAAAAATCCCAGGCAGTCTATACCATCATCGACAAGAGTCGCATCATGCACATGCCGTTTCACGGGCTCAGCCTGTTCGACTATGCTGTGAATGCCTCGCTGGTGATCGCCAACATCGTACTGGGCAAACAGGACAAAGCCGGTCTGCTGACATTTGCCGAGCAACCGAAGGCGAGGATCCGCGCCGATCGCGGCAAGCACCAACTGAAGAAGATACTGGAAGCGCTTTACAACGAAAGTGAAGGATCGGTGGAAGCCAATTACGAGAGCATGTATATGTCGGTTCGCGACCTGGTGAACGGAAGGGCGTTGCTGTTCCTGTACACTAACTTCGAAAGCACGTATGCGCTGCACCGCGCACTGCCGCAATTGCGGAAGCTGAACGATCAGCATTTGCTGGTGGTGGTGTTCTTCGAAAATACAGAAGTGTCGTCGAACACATCGGCGAAGGTCGATACTGTCGAGGACATCTACAGGCAGGTGACTGCAGAGCATTATTTGCTCACGAAGGTGCAGCTTGTACAGCAGCTGAGGCAATTCGGGATCATGAGTATACTTACGAAGCCGGAGAACCTGACCGTTGCTTCGATCAACAAGTACCTCGAATTGAAATCAAGAGGAATGATATGAAGGGCCGCTTACGCGACCCATGAAATTTTAGTCGCGCTTCAGCATGAACTGTTGTCGCCGGATGTCGTTGTAGTCCTGGGGAAACAGGAAATATGTTCCATCGATGTTGACGAAAATACCGGTGATGTTGAGTGTCCCCTCGGGAACCAGCTCATTGCGAAATGCTGCGAACGTGTTGGTACGGACGATGATGGTCCTGATGCCGTCGGTTGCTGCGCGATCACCGAGCATGGGCAGCGAGCCGTTGGCGTCGGGGAAGGTAACGCCAGTTAATTGTACCGTCTGCAGCTCAAGGTTTCCGCCTCTTTCATACAATGCTTCGAGGGTCATTTTATCCGCGCGCCAATCTCCGTCGCCGAGCCTTTCGAAGACCGACACCTGGCTGACTTCCACGGCGCCCTGGAATTCATGAAGCAACCCATAGTTGAGATTCATGATCACGAGGTCTCCCCTGGTCAACGCATGTGTCGTGATGATCTGTACTTGCAAGGCGCCGGTACCGTCTTCAATAACCACGCGGCCGGGAGACACGTTGTCGATCGAGGTCACGGTACCTTCGATATACGTGTCGCCGTGAATGATCGTGTTGTCCCCTTCGTACATCGACAGGATGGACGAGATCGTGGACAGCTGGTATCCGTCGTCTTCGGTGATGGTGAACCACAACGAGCTATTTTCTCCAACGAGCAGGCTGCCGGTGGCATCGATGATCCTGAAGTCGAGGTTACGATCGGCCCTGAATGTGGCGTCGTTTACCGGGAATACTTTGATGGCGGCTTTGGTTGCCCCTGCTTCGACGTGAAGAAATATCTTGTTTCCGACGGCAGCCGGCTCGGTAGTAAAATCGACGCCATACTTGCTGACTGACTGCAATCTTATAATGAGGATACCTTCCGCGGGTGCAGCGTGATTGAGTTGAATGTTGATACTGGCTGCCGTCGGATCATTTTCACGAAAGCGTTGGTCTTCCAGTTCAAAGGAAGCTTCTACCGGCGCCTCGTCGTCGTTTACCGACACCACCATATCGCGGAGTGAACCGGGCTGTATGCCTGCGGTCGTCGAGGCAATGGAGAACTTGACAATCTTGCATCCATCCAGGGTGGGATTATCGGATGGAGTCATCCTGAATTCGGCTTTCACCTGCCCTTTCGACACAGGCAACACGAGTTGTCCCTGTTGCGCCAATGGAATTGTCGAGAACGACTGTGGCACAAGAGTATTTACTTTTAAAACGATCTGGCCGTCGCCGGTTGCAGGCTTATCAAAAGTAAGAGAGATCACCTTTTCCCCTTCATTCTCGAGGAAGGCAAGTGTCGATTCAGAAAACTGCGCAGTGGTACCTGGCGGTGTGGGTTCCTGTTCCTGTTTACAACTTACGGTGAAGGCAAAAAGAGATAGAACTACGGAGATGCGGATAAAATGTTCCGCACTGATTAAAGATTTCATTTGGGGTGGTGGTGGCTTTCATATCCGGCTTATGCCTGATAGAGGTACGTGAACGAAAGCGGTCGAACAAGGTTACGGACGGTAAAAAATATCCTGAGTACAGGAATTTACTATCGCGACTACTTGATGGTGAACCCCACGATGTAGAAAGGTTTACTTGGCGACACACCGTTTGGATCGGTTGCATCCGATTCAAATAAACGATTGAGATTATTTCCCGCGAGATCTTCCAACCGTGATTCGATAACCAGGCGGTATGCGCCTGCAGGCCACGGGTCGGCAGGCATAAAACGAAAGCTCTGTTCGCAATCACCCGCTGCAATCGTTCCCGGTACCACCTTATCATTATCCACAACAGAAATGGCATAGCTCAACAGGGCCCAATCGATCGGCTCGGCGCTTCTCACCAGGAGCGTGTCGGAGGAACCGGCTTTCGGTGTGGTGACACTCCACGTGGCGACATCGGGTTTTCCCGAATCTCTCGGACCTGTGAAGAAATACCGCTGATAGCCGGAGCCGGCTGCTTGCCCGGACTTGCTTTTCCACCCCGATGAGACAAGAAAGACGTAACGATGATCTTTAACCAGGACGGCTCCGAGCTCTTTGTTTGGGATAAGATCCCGTTTGACCCGGCCGGGATCGAACCACAAGGTCAGAACCGTCTGGTCTTCGTTCCATAGCTCCGGCTGAAGGTCGAGAAACGCTCCTTCGACGGTATCGCCTGTTGTGGCGTCGAATAGTGATACAAACTGTTTCGATCTTCCCTCCATCATAGGCTGATCGAACGCGAGATACATCTTCAGGATATTCTCGGGTACGGTGTCGCACGATGGGTACGAGCCGACGATCTTTGGTGGTGTGGCGTTTGTATCCAAAGGAATGGTAAACGAATGGATCTTGTCGTTGCCGTAGAAGATATCATAGGTCTGTCCCCGCTGGAGCTGAACGGATGGGGTAAACCGGATGACATCGTGATCGACTTCGACGGTACCGAGCACACCGTACTCCGACCCTTGCACCGAGACCTTGAGCTTCGCTGAAATGCTATCGGCGTTCGCATACGGGAACAACGACTGATCTATTGAAACACCGGCTGCTTTGTTGTTATCCCAGGTTATTAATAATAATTCCCTGGACTCTTTCTTGTCTCCGCAACCAGGAACGGCGAGAGCGATCAACAACAGGTATATCGATCGCATACTAACCTCCGATCACGTCCAGTACGATATTCCACTTGCCGTCTACGTTTTTCCAGACGCGCATGTAACACGCGGATGTGACGACTTCTTTTCCGTCCTTCACCGAGGTGATCTTCACCAGGCCATAACTGAATGCCATGTCGTTGGAGGAAGCTGTTTCGCTGCCTCCATATTGAAAGTGATACTTCTGTGGCTCGGTGAGCTTTTCTATGGAGGCTTTCGATATCACCGGGGGAATACCGCGACGATGTATCCGGCCTTCGTTCGAAAAATAAGCCGGGTCGAATGATGTTCGCTTCTCATTTAATTTTACTTCGAGCTCTCTTTCCAGGTCGCGAAGAGCGAGACCCCCGGAGCTACCTTTTTTCTTTGACGCTTTCGAAGGCTTGGCCGTTGTGCTGAAAGCAGTCAGGTTCTCCGCAGGATCATAAGTAGACGATCCCATATCGGCCAGCACTCTCCATTGGCCGTTAGCATTCTTCTTCCACACGGAAGCGTAATAGATCCCACCCTTTACTTCTTTAGTCGACTTATCGGGACCGAAGACCGCGGGGCCGGTGGTGTAACCGAAATTACCGGCGGCGGCGATGTCGGCATAGACGGGCCACCAGAACAGGTAGTTGTTGTTGGCTTCGCGTTTCTCCCAGTCCGGGCGGCCATACCGGGGCTCACCGTTGGCGAATGCCAGCGTGCTGTCGTTAAAGAAATCCAGGAAAGCGGCTCGTGTGTTTTTGTCAACCGACGTTTGCGCGAATGCTTTCTCGGCATTGACGAGGCTTTTAAGTGCCTGTGCCTGCGAGACGAAAGATGGAATGACCAGCAAAAGAAGAAAGACACCCGATCGGGTGCCTTTCGTTATGTTTTTCAACATGTTTTTCAACGTGTTAAAGATATCGTTCACCGGCGGTCCAAAGATCGAGGTCACCGTTTGCCCTGCGCTGAAGAACGACGAACTGAGTGTCGTCGAGCTTATCGAGCTGAAGGACGTTTGTAACGGGTAAGGATACGAAGTCGACACCTGCGGTCGCATAGTTCTCTTCGACGGGTGTTGTGAGCGAGCCCTGGAAGGCTTCGATGGTCTTATACTTCACTTTGAATACTGGGCGGCTCGAGTTCGACATGAAGAGGAAGCTCTCGCCGGCTTTGTTCGTCATCGTGATCATATCGATCGGTGAGTTACCGCTTCCCATCTCGGCAACGGTGCGGCCTTTTACGTGAACGCCGGGCTTGAGATCTTCCAGGGGAAAGAGAACGAGCGGTGTACAAGTATAGCTGGCCACCAGGTATTTTTTACCGGCAATGGTTGCTGTGGTAAATGTGCGGATGGGCGCAAATGTTTCGTATTGCTGATGTGCCGCGTGATAGATCTCGAGCGACGACTGATCCTGTTGTTTGGTGAAAGGGAACGGTATGCTGCGGAATGTCGATTTGAATTCCTGGTTCGACAGGCCGGTAACCAAAAGCTTACCATCTGCAAAAGCGACGTCGGAGATTGCCGATACACGAAGGGAGCGGCCGCGATCATCTTTTGCATCTTCAGCGGGTGCGTTGTTCATCGCTACGACAGAATAGCTTACGTCTTTCATCGGAACGGTGCTGATCTTTTCACCGGCGATTTTCAAAAGCACGGGTGTACCGTCGGCGAGTTGAACGCCGCAGTAGATCGTTTTCGAAACAGGGTTCACCACGAGATCCTGGATGGTGATATTCTCTACGGTTGTTCCAAGAGCCCCGGCGATCTTCTGATCGAATTTCTTCAGTTCGACTGCAGTGGCTTTGTCTACTTTCTGATTGTCTTTGGTGTCGAGTGCGAAAACAGAAGCGCTCTTCGAGTCACCGATGAACAGCACTCCATCCGGACCGAAGGCCAGGGCGCTGATCGATCTTACGTCGGCAGTACCGTTAACAAATCCTTCACGAAGCGCATCGTGACGATTCGTTCCGGCGATCATCGCTACAACTGCAGCGAGTATTGCAAGGGCATAGTATAGCTTTTTCATAATTAGAAATTTATGGATTCGAAGTGATCCATCAAACAAACTTTCTACGACTTTCTGCGAGTCAGGCGATGGTCTTCGTCACCCATTCTGCGACAGTCTTTGCCAGGTCGGGCAGCAGATTCGCTTTTCCGGCCTTGAAACTGTGGTCGGCGCCTTCGAATTTTACCAGCGTCGCACCGGGCAGTTTTCCCGTAACGGACGCGATCAGGTCCCATTGAGCCAGGGAATCCCGTGTGCCTTGAAGGAATAACAGGGGTACTTTGATGTCCTTGAGGTGGTCGGCCCTGTCGACAGACGGCTGACCGGGCGCATGCAACGGAAATCCGAAGAAGGCCAGACCTTTAACAAATCCGGGTGCACTTTTGGACATATACTGCGACGACATCCGCCCGCCGAATGACTTCCCTGAAAGGAAAATCGGCGTCTTCGGAAACTCATTATATAAGTGATTGGCCGCGGCTTCGATCGCGGCGTGGGCTACCACCGGCACATCGGGGCGGCCCTTCTTTGCTTCCATGTACGGAAAGTTGAATCGAAGCGTGCCGATCCCGAGCTGTTCCAGCTCCTTCGACATGGTCTTCATGAACGGATGATCCATCGGCGCACCTGCTCCGTGAGCGAGTGTGAAGACTGCCTTCATTTTCTTCGGCTCCGTGAGTTCTGCTGTGACCGAGCCGATCTTGTCGGATATGTTGATCTTCATAAGATTTTGATTGCTCTTATTTTGAAACCAGTTTTTTGATCATGGTAGAAAAGTATTCACCGTAATACGGCCCGACCCAGTTCAATGCGTTGATCTCTTCCTTGCTACTCGTCTCGTAATGCCCGTCGTATGTGATGTACCCGTCGTAATCACCGTTGAAGCTCGTGATGATCAAATGCTTTCCATGTTGTGCTGCAAAACTCTCCAGTGAGTCGATCGCATAGATCTCACCGGAAAAATCGCATGGAGTTCCGATAAATACAACGTCACCGAGCTCAAGGTACGTCAACTCGCCTTTAAGCTCGCGGAACAGGAATTTGAACGCCCAGTTGTTGATTTTCCAGTCCTTGTCGATCCGCAGCTGGGCGGGGCCAAACTCGATGGGCACATGGGCGCTGCGGATCAACGGGGCACTCATGGCCGGATCGTACCTGCCGGTATCGATACGGGCTGCGACCACCGGCGCGATGTTGCCGATGAAGTCATAGCTGTTCTCGGGTGTGAATGTAAACCGATGACTTCCGACCATGCCGGACATAAACATGCCGAAGTCGTTCTTCTTTTCGAGCTCTTTGATCGTGCTCCCGGGATAATCGGCGGAGAGCTCCAGTACGTCTTTCTGAATAGACGTGGCGTGAGCGCTGAATGTGAACAGGATGGCGCGCGTGCTGTCGGACCGGAGTACCTTGAGGCCCCTTAGCTTGCCATCTACCTTTCCGGAATCTACGTCGACGCGATTCTCCACGAGATCGGCAGCGTCGGCTTCCCAGTATTGAATGGTTGCGTCTTTGACTGTGATGTTCTTCAGTGCGATGTCGATCTTCGCGGAGATGTCGTTCACCCAGTCTTCCGAAAAACTACCGGTGATCAACCGGCCTCCTAAAGAAGAGTCCCACCCTCCTACGCCGTTGTGTGTGTGCGTAGCGGAGAGGTAAAGAAATGTGTTGTGGTCATTCAGCTCTTTGATCCTTTCGCTTAACATCGGCGGAAAGATCAACAGGTCGACATTCACCATCGCGCTGCGGAACGACCCGTTGTCGATCACGAGAATTCGTGCGTACAGGGAATCGTGTACTGACTCGAAATGATCGCGTGGCAAGTACCCGGCCATGGGCATGTTCGTGGCCGGCGTGATGTTCACCTTCGCCCAACCCACCTTCAACGGACTATTGCCGCGATCGACAAGCCGGGTTGTGTCGAGCCGGCCCATCATGGTCTTGTAAAAATCCTGCTGCCGGGCCGGAGCGCGGTCTATTGTCCCAATAGTCGCTGCTGCCAGCGTCAACAATACTGCAACAAAGATCAGGAGGCCGCCGAATATCTTTGTAACTATTCTGCGCATCAGCTATTCATGATCTCATCGAGCTCCACCCATCGATTTGTCTTCACGTCCAACTCCTGCCCGATCTCTTCCAGACGCCGGCCCAGTTCGGTAAGCTGATGATGGCTCATTGTGCTATCGTTCAGCTTTTCTGTCGTTGCGCGCTTTTCTGATTCCAGCCGTTCGATCTCCTTCTGAATTTCGTCGTATTCCTTTTTCTCCTTGAAGGTCGGCTTCTTCGATGAGCCGTTCTCTTTTTGTACTGGAGGTATGGCCTTTTCCTCTTTTTCTTCTTTTTCTTCCTCTACAGTTTCAAAATCTTCACGCTCGTCCAGCCAGGTGCGATAGTCTGAATAGTTGCCGTTGAAGACACGGACCTTGCCCTCGCCTTCGAAGACGAACAGCTGCTCGACCAGGTGATCCATAAAGTACCGGTCGTGAGATACCAGCACGAGACATCCGCCGAATTTCTCCAGAAACTCCTCGAGCACGTTCAGGGTATCGATATCGAAATCATTCGTGGGCTCATCGAGGATCAGGAAGTTTGGATTCGTGATGAGGATCTTCAACAACTGAAGCCTCTTTCGCTCTCCGCCACTCAGCTTATCGATAAACGTATATTGCTTCTCCGGGGGAAACAGGAAAATGTCCAGGAACTTGGACGCCGACACTGTCGACCCGTCAGCCAGGGTGATGAACTCCGCGATCTCCTTCACTTCTTCGATCACGCGGTGCGATGGGTTGAGGTCTTCGGTCTCCTGTGTGAAGTAACCCATCTTCGTGGTCACGCCGGGAATGAGCTCGCCTTTGTCGGGCCTGATCTTGTTGGTGATGAGATTCAGAAAGGTACTCTTTCCAACGCCGTTCTTTCCCACCACGCCTATGCGGTCTTTCTTTTTGAAAACGTAAGAGAAATTATCGACCATCGGCACGCCGTTATATGACTTCGAGACGCCGTGAAGCTCGAGCACCTTGGTGCCCTGCCTGGTCTCCTGTATGTCGAGCTCCAGTCTGTCTTTCTTCAGGTTCTGGCTAGCTACTTCCTTGAGGTCATAATAGGCGTCGATGCGATACTTAGCCTTTGTTCCGCGGGCCCTGGGCTGCTTGCGCATCCATTCCAGCTCTTTGCGGAGAAGGTTTTTCGCCTTATCCACTTCTGTGCGCAGCATGGCTTCACGTTCCGATTTCTTTTCAAGAAAGTAAGCATAGTTGCCCCGGTAGGTGAACAGCTTGCCGCGATCGATCTCGAATATCTCGTTGGCCACGGCGTCGAGGAAGTAACGGTCGTGAGTCACCATGATCAAGGTGACGTTGACGGCGGAGAGATAGTTCTCCAGCCATTCGATGGCTTCCAGGTCAAGGTGGTTGGTAGGCTCATCGAGAACGATCAGGTCGGGTTCCGCGAGAAGAAGCTGGGCGAGAAAGATCCGTTTCCGCTGCCCGCCGGAGAGCTCTCCGAATGTCATGTCGAGGGAAGGAACACCGAGCTTCGTGGTGATCTCCTGGACTTTGGCATCGTAGTCCCATGCTTTCATATCCTCCATCTGTTCGAGGAGGGTTTGCATTTTTTCCGGTGAGGTGTCGGGATTGTGGATGGCTTCCTCGTATTGCTTGACCACCATCGCCACCTTGTTGTTCTTGTCGAACAATAGGCTTTTCACAGGCGTGTCGCCCGGGACGTTAGGCGTCTGGGTGAGGTAGCCCGTGCGAACACCGTCGCGGAGGACAACCTTACCAGAGTCAGACTTGAGCTGGCCGGTTAGTATTTTTAATAAAGTAGACTTCCCTACTCCGTTTGCTCCGACCAGGGCGATTTTGTCGCCACGGGAAACACCCAGGGTAATGTCTTTGAACAGCCAGTGTTCATGAAATGATTTCGATAACGACTCAGCAGAAAGGTAGTTCACGCGTAATAATAAAAATTGCGCGCAAAGTTAGTCGTTGTCTTCGTAATTAAAGCTGAAATTTTGCTACGCGCAGATCTTCACGAACGGCTTTCATACTTTGCTTCTGAAAGCAATAGATTGTGAGTCCGATTTGAAGGGCCAGGATAGCAATGACGGCAAAAAATATGGTCATAAAGCACACATCATTAGTTAAATGTAAAGTTAATATACCTGTGTTAAATATCCTAACGGTCAGATAGTTATGGATTTATACCTAAAGGTAAATGCCTGATTATGAATTTAGTAGCTGAGCTACGGAAAAGGCATTCAAAGGCAATAAAGGAAAGCATCGTCCGCTATATCGGCAGCGATGCAAAACGGTTTGCCGAGCTGGTGAAGATCTTCCTGGGCGACGATGATCTACTGACGCGATGGGCAGGATGGCCCTTGAGCGACGTGGTGAAAAAGCACCCGGAGTTGATCGTGCCACACCTCAAGCAGGTGTTGAAATCAGTCGACCGGCCGAAGGTAAATGAAGCTGTAAAGAGAGACGTGATGAGATTACTGCAGTTTATAGACATACCCGGCAAGCTGGCGGGCCTTGCCTTCGATAAGGCATTCACCCTGTTTTCAGATACCGGCGAGGCGATAGCAGTCAGGGTATTCGCCATGCAAGTGATGGCCGACGTGGCCATGAAGGAACCCGGACTGAAGAACGAGGTGATCCTGGCGATCAAGGAAGATCTGCCATACGGCTCCCCTGCCTACCGCAGCCGTGCACGACGGTTGCTTAAAACGCTGAAGAGCTGATGGCGGACGAGACCGTTCATACCTGCAAGAGCTGCAATCACCAGTTCACCGGGATCTACTGCAACAACTGTGGTGAGAAGATACGGGTGGCGGCCGACCGCACCTTCAAGTCGTTCCTTAACGACTTCGTCCGGGCGGTAACGCTTGCCGACAACAAGTTTGCCCGTACGCTGTGGCTGATCCTTTCGAAGCCCGGGTTTGTGTCGCGCGAGGTAGCAGATGGCCGGACGGTACGATATCTCGGCCTGGTGCAGGTGTTCTTCGTGTTGAACCTGGTCTACTTTCTCTTTCCGATCGTACAGCTCTTCAGCGCGTCGCTCACCACGCAGATGATGGCACCGCTCGGCTTCCTGCTGAAGCAACCGATTGCCAGGAAGATGGCTTCGATGCACCTAAACCTGGAGTCGTTCGCGCTGGTATATAACTTCAAGTCGGTAACGCTTGCCAAGCTGCTGGTGATGGTGTTCGTGGTGTTTGCGTCGATGCCGTTGAATTTCCTTTATCGTAAGCGAAACCGCTTCTTTACCGATCACTTCGGGTATGCGGTAGAGCTGGCGTGCTTCAACCTGTTTGTGAATGCGATAGCGGTGGATGTGATCACGTCGGTGATACCGATCGGGCATTACATCGGCGAAGGTGTGGTGACGGGTCTGTTTATAGCGACCAACTTGTATTTCCTGCTGCGGTCGTCAGGCACGTTTTACAACGAACATGGATGGCGGCTGGTGGTGAAGTCGGCGATGATGATATTGTTTTTGAAGGTAGCGCTGGAGTTGTACAGGATAGTGTTGTTTTTTGTGACGTTATGGAGTTTGTGAAATGCATTTCTCACGGAAAGCACGGAAGAATGCAGGAGCCTTTTTTATAGCGCTTCCGTGCTTTCCGTGTTTTCCGTGAGAGATTTTCTAATGCATTGTCCGGGTCAGCATCTTTACCAGGTCCTCTGCTTGTTTCCTTTCCTCCGGCGCTGCGATATTCCGATAGTTTAAAAGCGCCTGTATGGCTTCATCGATCTCCCTATTCATCGCCAGGGTAAGTCCCAGGTTGAAATAACTGTTGGGGAACTCCGGGGCGATCTCGATCGAAAGTTGGTAGTGGACTTTGGCCAGGGGCAGGTTGCCGATCTCGGCGTACTGGTTGGCCAGGTTATAATGCGCTTCGAAGTGGCGCGGGTCTTCTTTCAAACAAAGGGTAAAACAGTCGATGGCCTTGGTGAAATTCCGGGCTTCGGACTCGATGATACCCAGGTTGCAATAAGCGTCGGCGGTGGAATCTTTCACGCTGATCGCCTTGAGATAATACTCGCGGGCTTTCGCGGCATCGCCCAAGTCGTCGAGGATCAGGGCTTCTTCGAACGGTGTGAGTTGGTTGAGCTTTACGACCTTGCCTCCCACAAACAGGTTAAGCTGTCCCTTCTTGTCGGGGACGTCTGTCTTCTTCTTCCGGACCGGCTTGAAGCCGAACTTTTCCGTAGAGGAGATTGGAAACTGGACCACTTTTCCCATCCTGCAAAGTTAAGTTAAATCAGCTTGCTTTGCGCTTGAGCGTCTTGGTCTCCTTGGTGACCTTCTTCGTTTCCTTTTCGCCATCCCCTTTCGCTTTCTCCATAGGCTTTTTCTTGGCCTGGTCGATACTTGCTTTGAGGGCGGTCATGATATCGATGACCTTCGGTTCTTCTTCCTGGACGGTGACGATCTCCTTGCCCGCGACCTTCGCGTCGATGATCTCTTTCAGCGCTTCGTAGTAATGGTCTTCCATTTCGATCTGCGAGAACTTCTTCGACATGGAGTCGACGAGTGTTTTGGCCATCTTGAGCTGGTCTTTGTCGACCTTGACGTCGATGAGCTGCGGTACCTCGTTGATGCTGCGTATTTCGTGCGGGTAGCGGAGGCGATACATCATAATCCCCTTCTCGTAGGGTGTCAGCAGTATCGGTGTTTCGCGGTCGCGAAGGACGACTTTGCCCACGCCGATCTTCCCGCTCTCCTTGAGGGTATGCATCAGCAGGCCATACGTCTTGGCGGCGACTTCGCCGTCGGGCCCCACAAAATATGGGGTTTCGAATAGTGTCGGGTGGACCTCCTGGGCGTCAACGAACCCTTCGATCTCGATGACCCGGGTGCTTTTGAGGCGGACCTTGGCGAGGTCGTCGTCTTCCATGATGACATACTGCCCGGGCTCGTACTGGTAGCCTTTGACGATGTCCTCCTGGCGTAGGGTTTCGCCGGTGACCTTGTCCTTTTTCTCGTAGGAGACGGGGTTGTGCTTGTCTTTGGACAACAGGTTAAAGCTGATGCTTTGGCCGGTGTCGAGGGCGTTGTAGATCCTTATGGGAATCGTGACAAGGGAAAATTGAATGTGACCTTTCCAGATGGCTCGCATAGGCGTTAGTTTAAAAAATTGGAAATAGACAGAACGAAGATAGGGAGTGTGGGGAGGATTTCAAAATGGGGATGGCGGGGGAATGCGGTATTGAATGCAGGGTTGCGATTGATTATCAATTAGCTGCGCGGAGAAGTTGGAGAATAGGCTACGTTGGTACATTACAGACCGCGACCACCCTTTCTATGTAGTCGATAATATTTTACAGAATGTAAAAGCCAAAAAAGCGTTCGCCGCTTAACTGATATTCTCCTTTAATTATATATCTTCTTAAAAAGAAATTTTACAATCTCATCGTGTTCTCCATTAACAGCCAGGGCCAGAGGAAAATTACCTTTTTTTGTTTTAACCCGCAGGTTTGCTCCTTTGCCAACTAATTTCGATACGAGGTAAAATTTTCCCAAGTGGCAAGCTATATGCACCGGTGCGTTCCCATCATTGTCTGAAATATTTATATCCGCACCATTCTCCATTAATGATTGAGCGATCTCGTCTTTTTCCAACGCAATGGCTAATAATAACGGCGTGGTTCCATCCTTAGATTGATGATTAATGTTTCCATCATTCAAAAGGCCATTCAATCGTTTAGCTTCGCCAGAATAAACGATACTATGGATCACATTCTCGCCTTCACCATTGAGCAATGATATATCTGCCTTGTTCTTCAGAAAATATTGGTACGTATTACTATTGGCGTCACTCAGAGAATATAAAAGTAAAGTATCATTATTCTCGTCCTCAAGTCGATCATCCATTGAATACTTTTCCCTATTCTCTTCAAGGAAAGCTAAATCTCCCGCGCATATTGCGTCTTTTAGAGCTTCCTTAAAATCATTCGTGTTATTTATTGTTTGCATCGTAATCTTAATTCAATTGTTTTTTCGATCGGTCATTGTCTCCATTCTCTTTTTATCATGCGCGTCCGTAAGCTTCCCTCAAGTAGTAACGGTTGAAAGTAACGAATTTTCTTTTTTGAGGTCCTCCCAGTTTCAGGACAACTCTAAAGTAGAGTTTCGGGCTTCTTTTCCGTAGGCTTCTTCAAACTGTTCAGGTGTCATGTCATCCAAAGAACTATGTGGTCTGAAGGTGTTGTATTCGTTTCTCCAGGCATCAATTTTATCTTGCGCATCTTCCATTGACATGAACCAATGTACATTCAAACATTCATCTCTGAAGCTACCGTTGAATGATTCAATGTACGGATTATCTGTTGGTTTTCCGGGTCTGGAGTAGTCGAGAGTAACCCCGTGATCATAAGCCCACTTATCCAGATCCTTTGAAATAAACTCACTACCATTGTCAACTTGTATTCGCACAGGCAAGCAATCTCTTTCTTTTACGATTTGATTCATGGTACCACTACATCTGTTCCTCGAAGCGATTGTCCAGCACGAATAGCCAGGCATTTTCGACTAAAGTTATCCACTACAGTTAACGAACGAAATTTACTCCCGTTGAAGAGCTGATCGGCTACAAAGTCCATGCTCCAACTTTGATTCATACCAAGCAATTCGAGACGATCCAGGCGGTGGGCTGATGCCCTGCTTCTTCGTGGTCTTTTGCTTCTGAGGTTCAATCCTTCATTGCAATAGATCCTGTGCATGCGCTTATGGTTATCTTCAAAGCCTTCGCGTCGAAGCAACGTAAAGATCCGCCAGAAACCATATCGAACTCTAACATCGGCTATCTCTCTCATTCTCCTTCGCAATACTGAATCATCTCGCTTGTTTGGTATATAATACCACACTGATGTGCTGATCATGATCAACGAACAAGCTCGATGGATCGAAATCTTATAGTCCTTCATCCCTTTGAAGCCAGTTCCCTCCTTATCGGAGCTCTCAAGGCTTTTTTTTAAGAACGTCTTGGAGAATTTGTTTGTCGAGACTCAGATCGGCAACCAATTTGCGGAGTTGATTGTTCTCATCCTCTAACTGCCTAAGGCGTCGCAGATCTGAAACGCCTAATCCCCCATACTTTTTTTCCAATTGAAAAACGTCGCGTGGCGAATTCCAAGCTTGCGACAAACTTCTTCTACCGATGTCCCGGTCTCTGCTTGTCGTAATGCAAATACGATTTGTGCTTCTGTGAACTTCGATTTCTTCATAAGCAATTACTGTTTTTAAGTTATCAATAATTGCCCGATTCATCTACTTTTGAACTATCCGGTTTTTAGGGGGGACGTCAATTGTAAGGAGTGTAGTTCGCGTATTTCTCTGACTTAGGGTCCATTACTCCCCATCTTCCAATATCAGGTTGATACATTCTGGCACCATAATCAAGCCATCCAAGACTCAAAGCACTCTGCATCTCTTTACCATTATACTGATACTGATTCGAGAGAGAGTTCTCTCTTTGATAACTATTGAATGTAAGTCCGAATGGAAAATAATCCTGCGATGAAATTACAGGGCTTTTGATGTGTTCAACTTTAAAATCATCAAAGTAAACCTCCATTAGCGTTTCTTGACTATTCTAAATACTCGGCAAGTCCTGTAGAATACTAGCCATAAACCATAAACCCAAAATGATACTGGAAAGTCCGACAATCCATTGCCTGTAATATTTTACTAAAAGAAATCCAGAAAGGAGCAGTAATGGGACACTCAAAAAAACCCTCATCGTTATAAAAACGACAGACTCTTGCGTATATCTATCAAAGAAAAGAAAGTAGTAATATCTGACTATTGGGTAGGCCGCAAGAGCCACAATCATAAATAATGTATACAATAAATATTTCTTCATGACTTACTTCTTAAGAAAATTATTTATGCTCGTCAATATTTCATCAAAAGTCGCCTCGTCGATGTTGCTGTGAGTAACCGTCTTTTTCTTTCCATCTCCGCCGGTGTATGTAATTCTAATCTTATTGTTTACTTTTTGTTTTGGTCTACCTTCATCGCCATGAGATCCTAGGATATTCGATCTGTCGGGTGTATAATAATTATCAACACGATCTGCACTCTCCCCGTAATTACGATCAATATTGTCAGATTGAGTACCGTTTGCCGCATCAACTACAATCAGAAACTCCGGATCAGCAATTTTTTCGTCTTTCAATCTCTTCGCCAAGTGGTTTGCCAACACGCCTCCCTCGCTATTACCTCTAAACTATTTGAGCTCGTTAACATCATCGCAGGTAAAATGATCACTGAGCCAAAAGAGATCGATAAATTCTTCGACGGCCTGTCCCCAGGAAAAAAAAGCCATTCAAAAAAGGGATGGCCAATAATTGATAATCAACTAAAGATTTGTGATCTCAGAAACTTTGATCAGTTCAACCTCATCGGGTGACTTTATCTTAAACATAAAAACAACACTCGTCCCAAACGGCGACAAGTCCTTGTAAGGACCTACTGTTTTCTTCCTGGTACAAGTGGCTTCGGCAAAGAATATCCCATCCTTCTGCTCACTAAAAATAACTTTCATCTTACTCCTCTTTTTTCCGATGCTCAATGATTTGTACAAAAGAACACTCGACCCCAAAACGATTTCTGATTTCTTTAAACTGTCAATTCGATTCTGAAACAGATAAGACATCTTATCAAAAGGTATCACTTCTTCCAATATCACAAAATCGCCCTTTCGATAACATGACTGGGATTTATAAGCGTCAGATGAAGAGATAAACCGTTCAAACGCGATTTGATAGTATGTGTAGTCTTGAGCGACTAGATCGACGGAGATTATCACTAAGATAATGACAAGCAGCTTCTTCATTCAACAACTATTCTTGAGGTTCTTGTTCTCGCACGGCCTCGCCTGTCAGTACCATTGTAATTAAAATTAAGGTGGGCACCGGATGATGACTGTCTCGCATTGTAGAGTTCTCGCGCGAATAGTTATTGTATGTCAGACCGAAGGGATAATAGTCCTGCGATGAAATTACTGGGCTTTTCACATGCTCCACTTTAAAATCATCAAAATACACCTCCCTTAGCTATTAAAGGTTCTCCCATGCAATCTCATTTATATCGGTGGCAACAACCAGTCCACCTTGCGAATTTGAGCCTATCATCAATCGCTTAGTAGTGCTTGGAGATATATAAAACACGGTGTCCACGTCATTTAATGAAAAAACTACTCTACATGAATCCGAAACGCAGCAAAATCTTCCGATCAGTTTATAGTCAATTACCTTATATCTGCCTTTGAAATCATCGTGAATTTGGAATTCCCCATTATCAAATTCAACTTTCATCGTCGTTCCGGCGTTGAAATAAATACCTCTGAAAATCTCAATGTTTGGACTGTCGCAATTCGAAGGAACAGCGCAACTGTGTAGGAATACTCCTATAATTATAAGCGATGCTACGTTATTTCTTCTTCGACTTATTATCTCTGTTTTCATAAATGATTCTCGCTTGATTTCCATTTATTTTGTACCCTTTACCATTATTGTTTCTGGTGTCACTGCCAGATTCAGCGTATTGGTATTTACCGGAGAACATGACATTATCAGGATCGTTTTTATACTCCATTCGTTGATCATCCGGTGTATGTTTGAACCACGACCAAACATTGGTCCACTCAAATCCCTCATCCGGATGAAGAAGGCCCGCAGAGTGACCAGCCTCATGAGGTGCTGTGTATGTGTCATTGCTTGAGGAAGTATCAAAAATCTGACTTGAGCTAAGCTTCATGACACGAGAATTATCTGGATCAACTTCACCAGCAGTTCCCTTATCCAAGTTATCGACGACTTCAAAGATGTGGTCACCATCGCGTGCCTTTCCATCTTTAGAAAATGCTATGTCAACTGACACAGATGTTGATACATTATCTTCATCAATCGTGAATACATCCTCTATCTGCGTTTTAATTGAATAGACCAGATTTAGCAAGTCTTCTGTCTTAATATTTGTGTTAGTACTTTTATTTATGAGGGTGGCAGTAAATTTGATATCGTAATTGGTCTTGCCATCTTTTTCGGACTTGTTTATTGTCCAATCTCTTCCATCTGGATCTATGAGCAAG
This sequence comes from Cyclobacteriaceae bacterium, assembly GCA_035318625.1. Classification (GTDB taxonomy): domain Bacteria; phylum Bacteroidota; class Bacteroidia; order Cytophagales; family Cyclobacteriaceae; genus ELB16-189. The sequence continues at coordinate 1,328,141 of DATHEL010000001.1, read as the reverse complement.
ACAGGATTGTTAGCAACATAATTATATGGGGTCCAATTGCTATATCCTTCGGCATGAGGGTCAAGATTGAAAAATCTCCCCAGATCAGATTGATACATTCTCCAGCCGTAGTTAAGCCATCCAAGATTTAACTCATCCTGAAATTCTTTGCCATTGTACTGATACTGATTGGCGAGAGAATTCTCTCTTGAATAATCATTGAACGACAAACCAAACGGATAATAGTCCTGTGATGAAATTACCGGGCTTTTTATGTGCTTCACTTTAAAATCATCAAAATACACCTCCCTCATTTGTTAGTTGTCCTTGACGTCATCATCGTCGGAATAATCTATGTCAACAATCTGCCACCCCCGATCAGTAAGTTCCAGGTCATATACATCCATTTTTACGGGTTGCTTTTTTGATCTCAATATTACTGTGGATTCAGTGCTGCTACTTATGATTTCTTCAATATCGAAATCATAAAAAGAGGGGCAACTATTAATTTTCTTTGTACTAGATACCTGCCTTCTAAAACTCATTTGTTCTTCCCAAATTTTTTCATAGTCAACGTTCTTGTCGGGAATATGCTTTGAGTAAACCTTCTTTACGTCGATATATGGTCTCGCATCGGTGATCAATCCCTTCATTTCCGCTGTAATGTATTTCACAACGACCGCTAGCGGAGGTTCATGTTTGATCTCAGGTTTGCAAGAGCCCATTACTTCAAGAATGATAATGATTATGGGGAGAAGGTATAATTTCATGGCGTTCTATTTCGCTTACCAAAATATTCTAAATATGGTTTAGCAGTAACACTGCTCGGCCCTTTAATACTTTTTGCTCCTTTGATCTTTAAAGCTTCGTTGTAAAGATTATTCGGTGCGACCACGCTCGCATCCTTATAACTAAATGGCCAATGCTGTAACGCTCCACCAGGTTTTATTGTCTGGCTAGCATTGAAACCCGCAAATACTGACTTAAGAGCATTTTGAACGAATGATGAACAATTATTATAGCAAGCATTGTAGTCGGCCGCAGAACTTAGGCTAGTGTCCAAAGCTGTTTTCGCTTTTGTGTCTTGCGCATGGTCAGTAGAAATTTGAACGATACCATCCGCCGCTCTGCCTTCCCCAAACTCGCTAACCTTTCCTGACTCACCACTTTTACTTACATCCGTGCCCATTAGGTCACTCAAACTGCTGATTACCTTTGGTCCATTATAATCCGACGTGACATTATCTTGAAGGTTCGTTTCACCCACAGGCTGATCCGGCCATAAATCATAGTAAGTCATGGTGCCATCTTTCACTGTTTCCATTACAGGTTTTCCGCTTGAATCCAACACGGTATTACCCCTTGAATCCTTCTTTTCCACTCTCTTATAATTGTCAATTGCAATCCCTGCATGTCCTGTCTCATCGTGCTTGGAGAACCATGTGAGCAGATAAATATCATTGCCATCTGGATCAATAACATTTATGGGATTATTAACAGCATAATTGTAAGGAGAGTACATGTCATAGCTATCAGCATGTGGGTCAATTGCTCCCCACCTTCCAATCTCAGGCATGTACATTCGAGCTCCATAATCCAACCAATCCAATCCTAACTCGTCCTGCTTTTCTTTTCCGTTGTATTGATACTGATTGTTGAGAGAGTTCTCTCTTTGATAACTATTGAATGAAAGTCCGAAGGGATAGAAGTCTTCTGATTGAATAACAGGGCTTTTAACATGTTCAACTTTAAAATCATCAAAGTAGACCTCTACCAGCGTCTCATTTTCATTCGATATCCAAATATACGCATACCCTGCTTCCTTTATCACTATGTCAGCCGGCGGAGCCAACCGTTCGTGCGAAATATTCGTCGTGTCTTCTTTCGCAGCTGTCGTAATCCGGTCGAACGAGCTCTGTGAAGCAATCACGTTAAAATCTCTATCGAAAATCAGCCAGTTCAAATACGCTTTCGGCGCCGATGACGGTGCCGACTTGTCGAGCCAGCCACTCTCGGGTATGGGCGTCGGGCTGTTCACCGCGTATCCTGCGCCGTTCTCAAATGTGCCCGAGGGTGGCGTACCTGCTATGATATTCGCCATCAACGTTGCAAAAATACCCATAGAACCTCCTGGCGGCGGCTCGTAATACTTCGCAAACACTTCTATCTTAAGTGTGTCGCCCGGCATGACCGAAAGACTTTTAGCCAGGCCCATTGTTTCATGCTCGGATCCGTTCAACCGGATTGCGTAGGCCGTTCCATCCGGCGGCGTCTGATCGTCGTACGTGTGATCGTACACAACGTGGTTGATCAGGCGCATGTTGTCATAGTCAATGAACTTCCCGTATTCCTCCCCTGCGTTCGGTTCCTCCATTGTCGCGGTTGACTCATCCACCCGCTCCTTCGAGGTAAACGTTACCCTCACGTTACCCAAATGATCCTTCAGGTGATATTGATACTCAGGATCAACCAATGTGTTTATCTCAATTACGAACTCGTAAAGATACAACCAGTCATCCGACTCAGTATCCTGCCGAACCAAACCGATCGTCATGTCGCCCGCTTGTTCGGCCCTGACCGAATATTCGTGCCATGTAAGCATATCCGAGGATACCGAGCCATAAGCGTCCAGCTCGACCGGTATGTACGTTACATTGTTCCCTATTTTCGTTCGTAGCGAGAACGCACTGCCGTTGTTGATACCCCGGAATTTTACGGTATACCATTCACCTTCTTCAACAGGCAGAACGTAACCGATCCGGGTCAAGCCGCTCTCGTAACCAATGGCACCAGCACTTGGCGTGACCGCAATCCCTCCGCCGTTATCACTCAAAGTGTAGGTAGTCGCATTTAGAGTTTCGAACGATGCCGACTCCTCCCACGATTTTGAAAATATCTCTTCCGTGCCGCCTAAGACAATTCTTCCTTCTTCATGGTTAGCGAAACGAACTTTGCCATTTTCATAAATAAACTCCCCCATATAGTCCGTCACTTTCAATAAGTGGTCGTCGTCAGCGTCCGGGCCACCGGATGAATGCGCCACAACCTGCTGCCATTTCCTGCCGGTCGCATCGTAGACGTAGCGAATATAGTCTCCCTTTGTGGTGGCGACGATCTCCGGCAAGTTCAAATGATTATACGTGATAGAAGAAATTCCTTTATTCCGGTCGACAATCATATTGCCGTTTTTATCGTACTCGTAATCTGCGCCATCCTGGTTGCCGTCTTTGAAGCCCTGCGGCGAGGACGACTCATCGGTGACCGACCGAAGCTGGTTGGTTGTAAGGCCTTCTTCACCGTAGTTGTATGAAAGTACGTCCATATCATCACCGTTCCGTGCAGTACGTGCAAGATGTTTAATATTACCATTAAGATCGTACTCGAACTCATGCTCGGCGAAGCCCGGCGTGTCGGCCCACCCCTCTGTGAATAGTTTCCCGTTGGCAGACAACAACCTGTTCATGTCATCGTACTCGAACTTGTAAGCGCTTTGCGTTGATCCGTCTGAAAAGCTGCTCCACTTCATCCCGGAAATGTTGCCGTTGTAAGCCGGTGAGTTCCCAATGTCAGCGCCGAGGTTGTAAAACAGATTCATTCCAAAGAGATCGGGCAGGAATGCATAGTCATCCGGGGCGGACAACTCCGAATTATTCATCGCTGTCAACCAGCCGCGAATATTGTAACTGTAGTCAACCTTCTGCCTGAACATCCTGGTATTATCGGCTGCGCCCATTGTCGCCGTGTTATGAAGCCCCTTTTCAGTTAATTGACCGAGCTCATTGTAAGTGTTCATCGCGATCAATACCGCATTGCCTGTATCGAGCTTGTGCCATACCTTTTTAAGCCGCCCCGCATGATCATATTGGAAAGTGCGCACAACAGCGTGTTCGTCAAGGCCGTTCTGTCGTGTTTTTGCTGCCATGACTTTTCCCGTAAAATCATATACGCTCGTGGAGACATCGTAGGTATTATGAATATTCAGCGATATAGACTGCACTGGACGATACCGATCGTCGTAATATGTGACAGCATGGATAAATCTGCCGGTATCCGGTAATTCATACAAGCCTTGCTGAAGCACGGCTGTTACAGAACCTGTGACCTGGCCTTTCACAAAAGGAAAGTGGCCCGTCGCATTCACGGAGTACTCATACTGACCATCCACCTCTTCGGATCTGTACTCCAGGCTCTCCGGGTCAAACAGTCCAATGAAACCATAGTCATCGTAGTAGATTGCCGTAAGCACGGAAAAGTTATTCTGTACAAGCGATGGAAACGCATTCCTGGAGTATCCAAAGTGGTCCTCCTGTTCAACAGCAAAATCCTCGTTCAAAACAGTTGTACCTATAAGCGAGGTCATCGCTTCCTGGCTTATGGTCGCCGAGTGGGTATAGATCCCAGTTATCACCGGACGGTTAAGCTCATCGTAACGGGTGTATGTCCACTGGTTTGCAAGTCGTTGCTGACCATCTTGAGTCATCACAAGGCGATCGCGGTTATCATAAACCATATGTATCCAGTCGGCGCCCGGTACTTTTTTTCCAATCATCCGTTTACGGCCATCATAACGATACATAAAACCCATGTTTTGAATCGCCCAGGTGAGTTTGGTTTGAAAGGTAACCTCGATGGGCTCACTTTCTAAGGTCACTCCCGTCACTACGGAGTTGGTCATTCTCCACCGGTAAATCCCAGTGTCGGAAACGACAGGTGTGTTCCTGGTAAAAGTTTCGTCACTAGAGTCTTCGTTCAGGGAAAGAATATTGGTCCAGGTTCCACTGACAAGTTTATCCCAAAAAATGGTAGAGTAGTTGCCGGGCGGACGGGATGGAATGATAAGAGGGTGGCCCTCGACAGCTGTGATCTCATGAACGTCACGTATCTTCTTTTGACGAAGCGGGTAACCATCGTCTATCACCTGGTCATACACCTGTTCGAGTACCGAGAAATCAAGATAATTAGAGTCCACGCGAATCTTAATGTTGGAGTTCGAGAGGATACTTTCCGGCAGGGTCGTCAGTTCGTTGTCGTACAGGGAAAGTCTCGGGCTGTAATATGGCCCACCAACACCAACAAACTCGGGGAGCGACTTGATCCTGTTATGGTCAAGTCTCAGGTCAAGAATACCCGACAGGAAGCCGAACCCTGTTGGGATGCTTTCAATTTCATTTGACGCGAAGTCCAGCTCATATACCTCCTTGCCCAGAGCGATGTCAGCGCCAAAGTCTTCGAAGGCTTTGATGTGGTTCCCTGACATATAGATGCCGCGATAATGCCTCGTTTTCCAAAATGACTGCGGTATAACACCGCTCAGATTCATGTCTGCGAGGGCCACGTAGTGAAGGAAGCCATCATTATCATGTGCACCAGATATGTGGCTTTGCGTGATCGGCCAATACTCTGTCGGTGGCCAATTTAGCAGAGGATAAAGATCCCTTCTCCAATTGGGCCCATTTACCTGATTGTATAGATCCGTTAGGGCGGTAAATTCGGGCGTTGGCGGAACAACACCAGGGTTGACGGACGGCGCAATAAAAGAGCATTTTGCATTGTATACTGTTGCGCCGCTTGTGCCGAGAGCAACATCAGCGATCATACCACCGCGATAGGTTTGTGCGATAAAGTAGAATGTAAAACCATTTCGTTGCCAGTAGATCGCATCTCCCAGGCGGGTTATTCGAAAGCGATCGCCGAGGGCTGCACTTGGAATGTTCCCATGACTTACGCCGTTCTCATACACGTAAATATTTGTCCCTGATATGACAAAAGCAAAGTCGATTGTATTTTCACTGTTGTTTGAGTTGATGTCCGAAAACCCAAAAGCACGGTTGTTGTTCCATGAGTCCAGTGTAAACTCGATCCACCCATCCTGTTCATAACCCAGGACGTTCATCGATGAGGCACCTGCATTGCCATAACCACTGCTGGCAGTTTTCGTCAGTGTCTGTGAATTGGTTTGAGTCACTCCAACCAGACTGCCCCATGTTATCAAGTCGACCGGTGCGGGGGCGAATCCAACTTTAAGGTTGGTGATGCTGCTACCGTTGCTGTACAAGGCAGCATCTACGATCAGGGAATTTATTTGCACATTATTGGCTGTATAAAGCGTGGTACTGTTTTTCTTAAAGATCATATTGGTGCCACTACGTTCCATGGTCAACTGATCATTAACTGCCACGAAAAATGAGACCACCATCGTACCGCTCAATCTTACATAAGTAAGACCACTGTTAGTCCGGTGAAACGCGTATTCGACTGTATAGAAATTGTTGTCTACGTTCAGGTCGGAAAATCCATAAGTGAATTCTCCAGCGGTCAAAGTTGTTACCGTATAGGCGATGTAACCGTCGTTAGCAGTAGGCAACACGTTTAATGATTCCGCACCGGCGTTGCCCCAGCCGTTGGATGCGGTTTTGGTAAGAGACGTGCCGCTTGCTGTGGCCCCTACAGTGTTGGTCCACGTAACATCCATTTGACTTTGACCGATGCACCCAAGCGCGACAAGAAGGAGCAGTGAAAGAAGCCAGGTTTTTTTCATTTCAAAAGTGCGGTCAGGCGTTTGGTAAATCGTTCAGTTTTCGTTAATAATGAATTTAACGGCCTCCGGAGGCAGAACTACGGCAAGGTTGCCAAAGTCGTCATAGATGTAGTAGGTGGACGCGTATACTGCTGTGGCCGCTTTAACCTTTTTGCAGATCACGCGTCCCTGGGTGTCCACGTATTCGAGGACATCGTTTTGATGCTCGTCCGTGGTTTTATTACAAAACAGTGTGTTTGGTTGATAATACGGGGTAGGCGTTGTTAATGAAACGTTTCCCGTATTGACGTCGTAGTTGAAATCCAGTATGTCGTTTTCAGCGTTAAGCAAATACTCTTTCTTTACAGTGTGGGTTGTTCCAGGTTGCCAGGCTGTTCCCACGGCCCCCACCTCGCTTGCCCTGTTCAGCGGCGACGACTCGAAGACCGTAAGGGCATATGGCTTGAGGTCTGATGCGATTGTTGAAGGGGCATTCAAATAAAACTGGGACTGCTCACTGTTAGTATAATTTTCGTTCTTAATTGCCTTCCTCCGAAGCCAACTATTCGTTTGATCGACTACGTAAGGCAGATATTTCTTTGCCTCTCTTCCTATGTCATCGTACTCCATCGGTTGAACGAGGTCCTTTTGATCCGGGCTTACCATCCAATTAACAGTTTGAAGTGATCGACCCAGGCCGTCGATGTAGCTAGTAACCATCGACTTTTCCTCATTGCTGAGGCTTTCGATACTTAACGTAGTCTTGACGTTTTCGATCAGCATAACCTCTTCCCTCACATAATTGTGATTGTTAGGTGGAAGCGGATCAATTGTTATCGTACCACGAATCGTTCCTTCGCATGAAGGGAGGTCAGGGCGGACCGTGGCGATGTATAACTTCTTTTGCGTCGTAAATGGGATCGTCGTCTGGTAGCTTGTTCCTGTGGTGACAAGGGATCCCGCCGACGGGCTATCATACCATTTGAATATTTCGGAGTAGCTAGGAGGCAATTGCACAGTATATGCTTCGTCATATTCCGCAGCAACGGTCTGATCAGCTGTTGGTTCCGGGTTTACGATAGATATTCCCCTCGTGTTTTTGTTGGTACAGCCGTACTCATCGGTATAACTGTACCCGATATTCTGACTACCCGTCGAATAGCTGGACGACTGAAAGGTAGAACTCGGCGAATTGTTAACATCCCATGATCCACCCGCAGGCGACGCCCCTGTAAGACTAAATGACGGTGTACTCGAGCAAACGAAGGCAGGAATTGAGCTGTCGAAGGTGATTACTGGAGGTGTTCTATAAACAAGAGTCACCGGGGTATAATCAGAATTACATCCCGATATCAGTGTGCTTGTTAATCTTACATGCAACGTGTGATTCTCTGTTCCTGCAACTCCACTGATCGCAAGCGTACTTTGGCCAGTGCCGGATAACAGGTAAGTAACAGCTCCGCCTGTCGTTCCATTCTCGATCGGGGTGTTGTTGGAATCCTTCCACTGATAAGTGACATTGGATACAACAGGATTGACTGACATTAAACCCTCACCGTCTGCGCAATTGTAAACGTTTGCAATAGAAGGTGGTGTAATATCTACGATTGTCGCTGTTCCGTATTTTGGACTCCCGCAACCATCGTGTCCGACCGCTACTACTGTATAAGTTTTCGCAGATGTTAAGAATGGAGTGTCAATGAAATTCGTACGTATGACCGCGCCACTCAATCGCTGCACAACATTGTTTTCATCGAGCCAGAGATAGTGGCTGATATTTTCATCGAAATTAGGTCCGGTCACCACGTTAATTCGCACACTCGCTCCGCCACACGAATACGGGTTGGTAATATCATAAGGGAACGCGGGGGGATTTGCGCTACCGACCACCACAGTGCCCGCCTTGCTTGCGGTGCATCCCGCAGACGTAACAGTGTAAGTAACCGAATGATTGCCCTGACCCGCTGCATTGGCGTAGAAGAATCCGTCGGCACTAACATTGCTGCCCGACCACGTTCCACCTACGGGCGAACCTGTAAGTTCAAACACGGGGCTGGCAACACATGCTCCTTGTGTTGGTACAGAAATGTTCGGACTGACGGTTATCTGTTTCGTCGCATAGGCGGAGCAACCAGTTGTTCCATCCGTATAACTGTATTTCACGACATGTGTGCCCCCGCCGGCGGCGGAAGGTGCAAATTGATATATACCCGAGGATTCTTGAACACCATCACCATTACCATCACTAACATCGTCCCATTCGCCGCCTGATGGTGTTGCGGTAAGAGATACGTTTGAACCATTGAGACAAGCAGATTCATTCGATCCGATTGAGAGTGAGGGAATTGGGTGTACGATTACTTCGAGAGCGATCGGTCCCGACGACCAGTTGCATGCTGCAATAGTGCGACTAACGACCACTGAAAGTCCGAAGATGGATGCACTCACGCTCTCGAGGGTCATTACGTTGGACCCATTGCTTATGATAACTGTCGGTGATCCGGGGTCGCCGATGTCCTCACCATTATGGAGCAAGGTGGAGTTGTAGTACCAGCTATACGTCGCACCCGACACAGCGCTCACCGAAACCTGCGCACCGCCAGGGCCACAGATAACTCCATGGGTGGGGGCTGGCGTTGATGGATTTGAAACAACATCTGCTTGAAAATACTCCGTACCGGAACAATTCGGCCCATCGTCCAGGAGGTAAACAACGCGGTACCTGATATTTGGAATAATCGACGATGCCGGATAAGAATTACTTCTTCCATCGTCGACGACTGTCCAAACGTCCTCGCCTGATTCCTTTTCCCACCTGAAATTGCCCGGAAGGCCTAATGCTATCACGAAATTCTGAGTCGGTGACTGATTACAATAGACAGTGTTTCCAGACGTCGTTAATGTGGGACAATCAGCAAACGCATTCTGCGAGACCAGCATAATCGCCAGGCTGGTTGCCGTCATAGCAGAGCACATTCTCAGAAAATCTATGATCTGTTTCATGGCTGATTATTGTTTGTAGTTATAGGTATACCTCTTGAGAATGTCATTATTGTAGTCCCGAATAACCGACAGCCTGTTCAGGTTATCATACTCATAGTAACTTATCCTCGAATTAGGATCTGTCATGCATCGCACACCAATGCCCGGTTGATGGGTGTAGGTTGTCATGATCGATTGAGCGGGATGAAGTCTCAATTCGTCGACAAGACCCGTGCCTTGGATAGTTACTGACGTCGCGCCAGTCACCGTATAAATTTTATTTGTCCAAAGCCCATTCGACAGAGCATTCACAGGGCCGGATACCGCGCCCCCGGTAATATTCACCGTCCCTCCGGTTTTCACCCAAAGACTGATAGCATACGTGCCGGTTGAGGTAAGGCCCCCTTTGCTGATCGTACGAGTCTGCAGGTTCAGGCACCGGTCTCCTGTCACACCATCGCCATTCACCCTTCCGGCGCTTACGGTCCATCCACCGTCCGATTCGCTTTCGAACGAGGTAAAGGCAATATCTTGAACGGCAGCATTTGCAGCCTCCGCCACGATCAATTCGGCATTGTAACCCCAGACGAGTGCCTTGGTAATTCCTGTCTTATCCGAATACTCAATGACATTGTTGTGGCTATCAAATTGGTGGTACTTAACCTCATCTGCATATCGGCTGTCGGCTGTAGTGCCATCGAATGGAGTTAAGTTCGATAGAGGGATTGGCGTCAGTATCTTCAGGTTCTTATGCTTTTCTGCTACAATTGCATTGTTGCTGTTTTTGTAGACGATCAAATCCGATGAGGTGACATTGGTCGAGCCGCCCCTGATTATCGCAGTTGTATTCTCGATAACCGAACTCACCATATTCCTGGCCTGCATTTCAGCGATCACAGCGCTGCTGCCCTGGTCGAGGTCATGTGGATAAGTCATTTTGGACAAAAGAACCTCGCCACTACTCGTAGTCTTCGTGATTTCTGTTACCTGGGTATGGTCCGGGTTGTCTCTCTTATAAGTTGTAACGGTCAAGTTATCTTCGCCATCATCATTGTATATAGTTTCCTCCGTCGAGGTTAAATAGTGCCACGAAGAAATAAACTTATACCCGGCGATTCCAAACCCAAGGTTGGACAGAATAGCTTGATCGGGACTGCACGGAGCAGGCAGTACAAAGGGATAAGTTTCTATGCCAATCTTCGCCCCATATGCGTAAAACTGGTTGGGATTTTCTTCTGGCCTGTTGAGAATATTGTCGTAAGAGTAGTGATTTTTTACCCTTCTAACCTTTTTGAACGTACCTCCTGAGTAGCCATATTCTGTCACCTCATCCGGAAGTCCGTTCAACCAATCGTAGGTCATAGCGGGGGCAAAAGGGAAGCCTGCAGAAATAATGTTTTGGGATTGGTCGATTAGGAATTTATTGACCGTTTTACCCGATGTGGTCGCGTCATGGTCAAAAAAAGTAACATGGCTGTAAGCCACATGGGCACCGCTGTTGTTGGCTAGCGGGAGGACCGACGAAGTACTCTGAGTATTAATAGGGCATACAACCGATTGGTAGCTACAGAAACCATTTGGCGGTCCGTTAAAAAGTTTTTCTGCAGTGGATACGTAAATTGGATTTTGAAATATCAGCCCGCTGGATTCAATGCCATCGTCGAGTGTATATTGAAACTCTCGTTCGATGCAGGGATTCCCGGCCGCGCAATTCTTGACTTTCTTTATTCTAAAGCCTCCCACGGTCATATTCTGGGCGGGCACGATCACAGGATCCAGCCAGTGAACGGCGACGTCACCATAGTACGATGTACCGATGGTTTCTATTCGAATAGTGTAGGTTCCTGGTGAAAGAATAACGGGAAGCCCATATGGGTCACTGTTGCCCATACAGAGGCGGTAATAGCCATTGGGGCCTGTGATCTCTATCAGACATTTGTCATTATGAGTGGTAGTTCCATCGTCTGCATTGTTCCAGACAATTTTGACATTGGTGTAGTCGGAGTTGATCGTAAAATCAGTTGTCTTGACCATATCGGTTGTAGAACTCAGGAATGCGCCACCCGGAACGTTTTGCGTTGTTGGAGGAGAAGAGTATTGATTAGGTTCATATTCAAAGTCCAGTGTTCCACCCGTTGGATATTTGATCTTTAATAACATACCCGCGATAGCGTATTCATGCCGTTGTGTCCTGTTGGCGCCGGTAGTAAAATTGTTTATTTCGTCTATGGGAAGGAGGGTTGCGTTATCGTAATTGTTGAAATAACCCCAATGATCTTGTTGAAAACCGTGTCGTGCGGGAAGTGCCGTTTGATTGTAAGTGAACTTATAAGGAGGTTTCCCCACGTGCCCCGCACTGTTCAGCATTAGTCGGTAGGCCATTGGGTTATTGCCAGTCCCTGGTCCGATATAAGACTGTGAAAGGTTAAACTTATTTATCTCGTAATAAATGCCGTTGAGTTTTTTGTACATAGTGATATACTGAAGCTGCGTCTTAACATTCGCTGCGATGTCTTGCCTGCCTTGGTTAGAGTACTCAAAAATTACCCGCTCACCTGTACTCGTAACCAAAGAATCGAGGCGTTTCGCACCAACACCCGTGTTTGATGCCAGAGAATCAACTCTTTCATGAGGAAGAAATAAGGCACACGACACATTTGAAAAGGCGGCGCGGGTAGATCTTGTTACTACTGTCCTGTTGTCGGCATACCCATAGTCTGAATAGTAATAGGTGGCAACATCTCCCAATTGAGTTGTCACACTTGTTAAATAATATGTGTTGTAATTTGTGTTCGGCGGATAAACGTTTGCCTGGCCACCGGTATTATAAGGCCACGTCGTTGTCCCGGAAATGGTTATACCATGATAGGTATAAATGGTGCCGCGCTCATCTGTGATTCGGAACCCTGCCCCTGACGACTCGATCTTGATTTTCTGAAACGGCACCGATCTCCATTGCTCAGACTCATCCAGGAAAAATTGTCCTGACAATCCAGGCCCGCTGAAATTGTAGAAATCCGGCTCGGAATCTTTCTCGCCCCTTATTACGCCCTTAAGAAACTCGGTATCGCCGTTAGAGAATTGATCCAGTGGATCCTCCAGCGCTTCTGCCTGGATTGCTGTGATGAGTCCTCCGGGATAGAATGCCAGAAATTGTGAAATGTCTTTTATCTTTTCCGGGTATTCACCGGGCGGAGGCCAGTGACCAGCTTGATCGGGTATACCATGAACATTTGTTGAAACGACACCGCCGGCCTCGAGCCCCCATCCCAATCCAACTTCACTGGCGATCTCGTCGACCTTGATCCCACTCGAATGATAGTTCAATGAAATCGGGATTTCTGCTCCTCTCAAACTAATGACATGGATGGGGATCGAAACCGCATGCAACCCAGTGTGCAAGCTGACCGGGTTCTGAATGAACTTTTCAAATGTCGCCACCTCAGGCGCCTTGGGTAAATTGATGTTAACAGGTGTTGAATTACGGTCCTGATGCGGTGCCTGGCCATATCCAAACATTCCTATGCCACAGAAGAAGAGGCAAAGAGCAGTACGGACGATACTTCTTTTTGCACCAGACGCAATTGAAAAACTATGTGCCAGAACGATAGTATGGACAATCATACACTGCTTGATTTTCATAAATACTTTTATTGAAAAAAGGGGGCCATTCGCGGTGCCCACGGCGGGGGTAGTTGAGCCTGGCCAAAAGTCGTGGTAATTGCTGCGACTAAAATAGAGACTATAGTCGTCAACTCCCGGCACATCAAATTGCAGGCAAAAGATTTCCTATCCATCTTGTTTAAAACAGATCGTGTATGTTATGTTTTGAAAAGGGGTGGGATCCGTCCGATGAAAAATTTTCTCTTTCAAAAAAATTCTGCGTCCGACAGAAACCTTACATCAATATGACATAAACTTTTTCTCTTCTACAATAGCTTCACACCTCACAAGTCACTTAAATGATTTGATGTTAGTGGGCGACATACCCCAAAAGAGGTATAGTGAAAACACGATAGGGAAAACCGGATGCCATTGGCCAGCAGCAACTTGCCTTCAACTCAGGTCTGTCAATAAATTCTCGGGATATATTTTTAACGAGGGAAAAAAATACCAGATCGCGACAAAAAAAACTACACTCGGTCGTCGCCTCAGCAAATAAACTCACAACATCCCCACCAGCGCCACCACCAAACTCGCGCTATTCTGCGCCGCCAGTTTATAAAATTGCTTCACCTCTCCCACACTCGAGTCCCCCGCATTATCACTCAAGCTCCGCACCACCACAAACGGCTGCTTCACCTGCAGGCACACCTGCGCCACCGCCGCCCCTTCCATCTCCGTGGCATCAGCATTCAGCTTGCTCCGAAGATCTTTCACCGCGGCATTCGACGACACAAACACATCGCCCGTCACGATCGTCCCCCGTATCACTTTCGGATATCGTTCTCCTTCCGACGTCTTCAGCTTCTCGAACTTCGCCTCCGTCGCCGCCAGCACCGCCTTCTCTACCAGCTTCGGATCGCATTCGTAGAACACAGGATTGTCCCCCTGAGTAAACGGGTTGCGCGTAGGCCGGCGCATCAGACTGTCACGCGTAAGCGTACCGTAATCGTGATACGCAACCCGAGTGCCTATCACAATATCACCCGGCGACAAACCCGGGTTCGTCCCACCCGCAATACCGGTGAACACAATCTCCTTCGGCATGAAATGTTCTATCATGAGCGTCGTGACAATCGCCGCATTCACTTTACCAATACCCGTCTGCGCAATGACAACCTTCTTCCCGTTGAGCTCCCCTTCCGTGAACGAGATCCGTTGGATGATGCTCTCATTCTTATTAGTGACTATCGACAGCAAGTACTTTATCTCCTGATCGAATGCCCCAAGGATACCCGTGATGGGACGATACTCGCGATTGTACGCGGGCTCCGGATATACCGGGACAACGACCTGGCTTTGTGCGTGTGTCGCCAGCGAGATGACTAGAAAAATGAAGGGGAGAATTCTCATAGTATTGTTTAATGCAAATATCGAACATCGAACACCCAACACCGAATGTTGAAGTAACTGTACCGACAACTTGGATATTGGGTGTTGGATATTGGGTGTTGGATATTCAATTTAATCATTCAGTGCTAACGCAACGACCGCACAAACATCAATGATCCACAAAGTAATACTAACCTCTTTCCATTTCCCCAACGACACCTTGATCACCGTCCAGCTCAGAAACCCCCACACAATCCCCTGTGTGATCGAATAAGAAAACGGTATCAATATCATCGCAATAAATGCCGGGATCGCATCGTCCAGCTTGCTCCACGGAATGTTCACAACAGGCGAGATCATAAACACTCCCACCAGCACCAACGCCGGCGCTGTCGCAATCGACGGGATCGCCGAAAGCAGCGGCGACAAAAACAGGAACGGCAGGAACAACAGTCCACCCACGATGGCCGTGAGCCCTGTCCTTCCTCCCGCTTCGATACCCACCGCCGACTCGATGTAGGCTGTACCCGGACTCGATCCGGACAATCCCGCCAGCATCGTCGACACCGCATCCGTCGCAAGCGACCGTTTGATGTTGCGCGGCTCTCCATGCTCGTCCAGCAGTCCCGCCGCTTCCGACAGCCCCAGGAACGTCGACAGTCCATCGAACATACCCGTGAACACAAACGAGAAGATCACCGGCACCATCGCCAGCGACAACGAGTTCACCAGATCGAGCTTGAACAACAGACTGAAGTCCGGCGCCGCGAAGATCGAGCTCATCGTCACCCACTCCTTCGCTCCCACCGTGTAGGTCAATATTGTCGTGATCACGATGCCGATGAGCACCGCACCGAGGATCTTTCGTATGACCAGCACCGCCGTGATCAGTAAGCCCACGATGAACACGATAGCCGCTGTATTCATCTCGCCAATCCCAACCACCGTCGCCTCGTTGTGTACGATAAACCCCGCATTCACAAAACCGATCAGTGAAATAAACAAGCCAATGCCCGCCGCGATCGCATGACGGAGCGCTTTCGGGATTGCCTTCACGATATGAGCTCTTACGTTGAACAACGCCAGCAGCATGAATACGAGTCCCGCCCAAAACACAGCGCCCAGCGCCACTTCCCACGGTACCTTCATTCCCAGTACCACCGAAAACGTAAAGAATGCATTGATGCCCATCCCCGGCGCCACCAGGATCGGGTTGCGGGCATACCAGCCCATCGTGATGCTGCTGAAACTGGATACAATGATCGTAGCTGTGAGGATCGCCGGAAATGGCATTCCCGTGTTCGACAAGATCGACGGGTTAACGACGATGATGTATGCTGTCGCCATGAAGGAGCTCGCGCCGGCGATCAGTTCTGTTACAAAAGAACTTTTGCTCTTGGGGAGATTTTCGGACATGAGAACATTTTAATGCAAACCGCAGAATATCGAACACCGAACACCGAACCGCAGAAGTGGCAGAAGGCTACCGAATGATCTTGCTGGTTGAGTGATGAAACTACCCGCACCTTCTGCGGTTCGACATTCAATGTTCGATATTCTGCGGTTTAATTTTATCCCCTTAGTTGGTAGGACTTAATTTTCGCAAACGCCCGCAGCCCGGCATACGACAACGTCGCCCCGAATCCCGAGTGTTTTCTTCCGCTCCACGGCACCGCCGCACTCACGCGATCACAACAGTTCCAATAGCCCGTTCCCGCGTCGACCTTCGAGAGGATCAGCTCCGCCCTGCTCTTGCTGGCACTGTAGACCGCCGCCGTCAGTCCGTATTCCGTATCGGACATGAGCCTGATCGCTTCGTCGTCGTTCTTCACCTTCATAATGCCGATCACAGGGCCGAACGACTCTTCGCGCATGATGCTCATGTCGTGGTTGACATTCGTGAGAACCGTCGGTTCGAAGTAGTAGCCTTTTCCCGGTCCTTTCTTTCCGCCCGTGAGCACCGTCGCTCCTTTCATGACCGCTTCGCTTACTTGCGCCATCAGCACATCTGCCTGCGACGGCCTGGTGAGCGGACCAACGTAAACACCTGCTTCCGTCGGCGCCCCGGTCTTGTATGTCTTGACTTCCTTAACAAACTCGTCGATGTAGCTGTCGTAAACTTTTTCATGAACATAGATGCGTTCCACCGCACAACAGCTTTGCCCATTGTTATAAAAAGCTCCGTCTGCTGTCGCTGCTGCTACAGATTTCACATCGGCAACATCGTCGGCAACGTACAGCGGATCCTTACCCCCCAGCTCGCACTGACACGGCACCATCTTACGGGCCACACGTTCGTAAATGTATTTTCCTGTTTTATATGACCCCGTAAAAAAGTATCCATCGAGATCCAGATCCAGCATCCCCTCGCCCGCTTCCCTTCCGCCAATCGCCACCTGGAAAGCATTCTCCGGTACGCCCGACATGTGAAGCGCCTTTGCGATCCCGATACCGGTCAGTGTCGCGAACTCTGACGGTTTATATAATACCGTATTGCCCGCCAGTAACGCCGGCACAAAAACATTCACGCCGACCAGGTAGGGATAATTCCATGCGGAGATGTTGCCGACAACACCCAGCGGTTCGTAAGCGATCCTTTCTTCGAGCCCTTGCTCACTCGTCATCACTTCATCGGAAAGGTACTTCACTGCATTTTCCGTCAGCCATTTGATCCGCGCCCGTGCGCCGTTGAGCTCGTTCTTCGATTGTTGCAGCGGCTTGCCAACTTCGGAGGTGAGAGTGACGGCCAATTGCTCTGCATTCTTCTCCAGGTAGTCAGAAAATTTCTTGATGATCCCGATGCGTTCGCTCAACGGAACGCCAGCCCACAAAGCTTGTCCCGACCTTAGTTTCTGGTACTTCGATTGAATGGACGCAGCCGTGTCTTCGGCGACCTCCTGGAAAAGCTCTCCGGTAGCTGGGTTGACGATCTTCATTTTGAAAACGACCGGATTGCGGAAAGGAACGCTTTCTTGAGACCCTTGGATAAAAGGCTCGTCTCCTTGTCGGTCATCCTTTCCGGATGCCATTGAACGCCCACCATAAAACCCTTATTGGCTTTGTTCTTGAATTCAAGACCTTCGATCACATCATCCTTCGATACAGCGCTGACCATGAGATCGTTTCCAACCAGGTCGATTGCCTGGTGATGGGCGCTATTCACCTTCTCGGTCATCGCTCCCGTAACTTCGCCCAGCAACGTCCGTGAATCGACCGTCACCGGATGCTCTTTGTCCGTTTCTTCCTTTTTGTGAATAACATTGCCCTCGCCGAGGTCCTGGATCAGCGTTCCACCCTCGATCACATTGACAAGCTGCATCCCGCGGCAGATCGCAAGGACCGGCAGCTTGTTATACTTCGCGTATTTGTAAACTTTCTCTTCGTAAACGTCGCGCTCTTCGTCCCAGCTCTCGGGCTTCAAAGGATAATCTGTGCTGCCGTCGTATTGATCGGGATGAACGTCCGTTCCGCCCGTCAGCACGATGCCCGAACAACCATTGTATTCATGAGAGCCGACTTCAAGCTTCACGATCTCTATGTCTCCCCCTATGTCTTCCTGTGTAAACCAACTCAGGTACTTCTCCATGCTCGCACTCCGCGAATCTGTAACTCCTACTTTCTTTTTCATCTATTTATAGTGCTCTCTTGTATAACATTTTAAAATCTTCCCGCTTCACCGGCTTTGGGTTATTGGGATGTGCAAAGTCCGCGAAAGCGAGATCCGCCAGCGTCTCGACATGTTCCTCCTTTACCCCGATGTCTCTTAAACGGCGTGGAATGGCGATCCTATCGTTCAGCTCAAACAAATATCTCACCACACCTTCGCCCGATTCATCCTTCAGCTCCAATGTCCGGGCAATTTTACGGAACCGGTCCTCGAATCCCCCAACGTTGAACTCCATCCCGTAAGGAATATTGACCGCATTGGCCAACCCATGGTGGGTGTCGAGCAGCGACGACAGCGGGTGCGCCAAAGAGTGGACCACACCGAGTCCCTTCTGGAACGCGATAGCGCCCATCATCGACGCAGCCAGCATCTTGCTCCGCGATTCGATGTCGGGTTTGTTGACGGCCTTCTCCAGCGACTGGCTGATGAGCGCCATTCCCTCCATCGCGATCCCTTCGCAGATCGGGTGAGGCATTTTGGCAATGTATGCCTCCATATTGTGTGTCAGCGCATCCATACCGGTAGCTGCCGTAACGGGCGCGGGCAATCCCATCGTGAGCTCCGGGTCGGCGAAAACGATCTTCGCGAGAAGCTTCGGTGAAAAGAGTATTTTCTTCTGGTGCGTTACGTCATCGGCGATGATCGCGCTCCTTCCTACTTCGCTTCCGGTCCCCGACGTGGTTGGAACGGTAATGAAATGAGGAACGTCGTTGGTCACGAAAACGTCGCCGCCGACGAGGTCGTCGTATTTGAAAAGATCCTCGCGGTGGTTGATGCGCAGCACGATGGCCCTCGCCACGTCGAGCGCAGCCCCGCCGCCGATGCCGATGATGCAATCGCGATCGTGTCCGTCGTATGCATCGGAGCCTTTGTACACGTCAGACTTGACGGGATTCTTATGGATGTCGAAAAAGACCTCTACGGATTTCTTTTGCTTCTTGAGATCGTCGACGATGCTCTTGAAGAAACCCAGCTGCGCCACCAGCGGATCGGTGACGATCAGTGGTTTCGACAGGCCGTTCTTTGTGAGATAATCGCCGATCTCGTTACTCGAGCCGGAGCCAAACCGGATCGTTGTTGGAAAGTTGAACTGATAGACTTTATCGAAGGTCATTTTTTACTATCTCAAATTATTTCAAAATATCTTCTGTATTCCCAATCCGTTACGCTCTTCAAATGCTGACGCCACTCCCAATCTCTTGTCTGTGTGAAATGATCGACGAACTCATCTCCGAAGATCTCCCTCGCCACGTCCGATTCCTTCATCCTTCTCGTCGCTTCTTCCAACGTTCGGGGCAACACACCGTTCGAAAGGTCGGAGTATCCGTTTCCCGTTGTCGGCTTTTGCTTGAGCTTTAACTTCTTTTTAATTCCATACAGACCAGCGCCCAAGGCTCCTGCCATCGCCAGGTATGGATTTACATCCGAACCGATCACACGCGTCTCCAGCCTGCACGACTTGTCGCCGCCGGAGAGAACGCGCAATGCCACCGTGCGGTTGTCGACACCCCATGTCAGTGTCGTCGGAGCCCACGCCCCTTCCACCAGCCGCTTGTAGCTATTGACCGTCGGTGCAAACAATGGAAGAATGTGCGGCAGGCAAAACAACTGCCCCGCCAGGTACTGACGGAAAGTTTCACTCATCTTCAGCTTATCGTTCGCATCGTGGAAGACATTTCGTTTCATCGACCGGTCCCACAAGCTTTGATGCACGTGGCCGCCGCAACCGGCTAGCGTTTCGGATATCTTGGCCATGAAAGTCGCCATGATGCCGTGCTTGTAGGCGATCTCTTTCACCGCGGTTTTGAACAACGTCGCACGATCACCCGCCTCGATCACACCGGAGTATTTTATCGCAGCTTCGAGCACGCCGGGACCCGTTTCGGTATGAAGCCCTTCGAGCGGAACACCGAACCTGCCCAGCAGATCGTACAGGTCGTTGAAGAAAGGCTGAACCAGTGCAGTTCTTAACACAGAGTAACCGAAGCTGCCCGGACTGATCGGCGTCAGCTGATGATAATTCTTATCGCGAGCGCTTTGCGGCGTCTCGGCAAAATTGAACCACTCGAACTCCTGAGAGAACACTGCCGTGAATCCCATCTTTTCCGCCTCGTTGTTCAGCGTTTTCAAAAGTTGTCTTGGGCAAACAGTCAAAGGGCCTCCTTTTTTATCGAGCAGCTCACCGAGGAAAAACGCTACGTCGTTTTCCCAGGGGATCTTCCGGAAGGTCTGGAGGTCAAGCCTTGCCGCGGCATCGGGGAATCCGGTGTTCCACCCGGTATACGTGGAGTTGTCATACACTACATCCGCGGCGTCCCATCCGAAGATGACGTCGCAAATGCTGGTGTTGTCTTTTAGAGCAGAGAGGAATTTGTCCACGGCGATGTACTTGCCGCGCAGGATGCCGTCGATATCCGCGTAAGCGATCTTTACCTTTCCCGACGGGTGGCTCTGAACGTATTTCAGGATCTCTTTTTGAGATACCGGCATGTTACTCTTCTTAACGGTTTCTTACAAGCCTGTAGATGACCAGCGAGGTGATCATCAAACCCAGGTACAAGAAGGCCAATTTAAGATTATAAACGGCAACTGCAATGAGCGATAACGTGGAGATAACAAGCGCCGTGGCAGGAAACAACGGGTACAACGGCACCTTGAACGGACGCTCCATATCGGGGTGAGTTTTCCGAAGACGGATGAGCGACAACATGGAGATGATGTAGATCGTCAGCGCTCCGAATACGGCGATGGTGATCACCTCTCCGGTCTTTCCCGAAAGCAGCGCAATGATGCCGATGAACATATTGACGATCAGGGCATTTACCGGCGTTTTGAACCGGGAATGGACGCGACCGAGAACCGCCGGCCCGTAGCCTGCTTTACAAAATTCATACGCCGAGCGGCCGGCCGCCAGCATGAGCCCGTGAAATGAGGCAACCAGTCCAAACAATCCCACGCTCGTGATCAAGGTGTACCACAACGACGGATTTCCCGGTATCTGTTGGATGGCCATCGGCAATGGCGAGTCGGAGATCGCCCCACCTTGAGTAAACACGATGGACTTCCACCCGCCGATGCCGATGGAACTCAGGAACGTCAGTATACAAAGTACAACAAGCGTCGTGATGGCCGACCCGAAGCCGATCAGCAGCGTGCGCCGGGGTTGTAAAGTCTCTTCGGCCAGGTTGGCCACTCCCTCGATGCCGAGAAAGAACCAGATCGCGAACGGGGTTGCGGCAAGCGCTCCTTCCCACCCATTCGGAAATGCGTCGAGCCGGATGTTGGAAGAATCGAAGTGAGGAAACACCAGCATACAGAACACCAGTATGGCCATGACGGCAATCGCGGTGATGACGAGCTCAAACACTGCAGCTATCTTGATCCCGGATATATTGAGCATCAGGAAAATAAAATATGAAACGATGGCGATCACTACCACCGGCACGCCGGGAAAGTAGGTGCCTGCATAAGCGCCGATACCCAACGCGATGGCCGGCGGCGCAAAGATGAACTCTATGTTCTGCGCCATGCCTGCGATGAAGCCCGCGTCGTCTCCGAATGCCTTGCGGGCGTAGTCGAACGCGCCACCTGATTTAGGAATGGCACATGCCAGCTCCGAGTAGCTGAGCGTGAACGTTACATACATGATAATGATGAAGAACAGGGCGATGGCGAGTCCATACGTTCCGCCTTTCTCCAGGCCGAGGTTCCACCCGAAATAGTTGCCGGAGATCACGTAGCCAACACCGAGTCCCCACACCATGGCCGGTGTAAGCGATCGCCTGAGCTCCGAAGGTTGTGCCGGGGCTGACATCAGTCGCGCTCCCGCTTCACTTGCCCGTTGTCATAAACCCGCCGCATCACAAGGTCGCCGTCTTCGTTGTACAACCGCCAGTGACCGTCTCTCTTGTCGCCCTTGAATTTACCCGTCATCTTTTCTTCGCCGTTCTGATAATACTCGGTGAAGGAGCCATCCTTGAAGCCATTCCTGATCTCTACTTTGAAATGAACGGTGCTGTCTTCATAATAGTCGGTGAACGATCTGGCATTTAGATTCTTAACATAGATGTATGGCAGCGCCATGGGATCGGTTTCGGTCTCTATGACTTCAATATCGACGGTATCCTCCGTGATCGGCACCTCGTCATCGACAGCTTCGACGGCTTCGATCGTGGCAACCTTCGGCAAAGAGTCCATCACTTCGAATTGTTCAACCATCAGCGTAATGAACTTCCCTCCGTCCGGTACCATTTGAAATCCAATATGACGAAAGCAGGTGATGTATGGCTTGTTGTTCTGCATGGAGGTCCGCGTTTCCACGTCGGCCATGCCCTTCATCGTATTAAACAACGCGGGCGTGCTGATATACATGAACACCGCGCTCTCGTCTTCGAACTTTCTCCGGAACTGCTTAAACTCTGCGGACCGGTCGAGTGTATTGTGATCCAGGTAGTCATCGATCATACTTTCAAGTGTCTGCGGGTGATTACTGAACACCACGAAGTTATTGATGATCGTATAATACGGTTTGTCATACCTCGCGAAGAACTTTCCCAGCAGCACCTTGAAAACACCTTTCATACCGAGGTAGTTGATCGGGAAGCCGCGATGATCGATCGACTTGAATTTCACCGGCGTCCTCTTTCTCACCTGCCGTTCGATGTCCGCGAGGTCTTTGCGCGCCTTCTCGATGTTATTTGCTTTCAGGATCACCGCCATCTCCGTATCCGTTCCCTTCCCGGAAGATTGTAATTCCAGGAACGCGACTTCTTCGCCGATCCAGTCTATCAGTTGTTTCTGCAAGTCGATCTTGAGATAGCTCTCGACGGCTGTCATGTTATCGCGATACTCTTTGTATTCCTTGACGTCTTTGCTGATGTTGTCCTGAAACTTTTGAAAGAACGTGGAGAAAGATCCGAAGCCCATAGCCATGCAGAAGCCCGTTCGCTGCGGCGCGATCTCAAAGAACTCGGTCGGCCCCTTGCCCGATACTTCGAGCGTACGGATGTAAGACTCCGTGGAATCATTCACATACGTAAATCCTTTCGCAGTGAGAAGGTTCCCGTCAATCTGAATATCCAGGTTGGTCGATATGAGCGACTCCGAAAGGTTGTTGACATACTCGTTCTCCCCGTCGGAATAAGACCTGACCAGCTCCGGAAGCCTGTAATAGTTCAAGTATAGCTTGCCGATGCTATTAGATCCGTCACCCACAGGCATCAGCCTGTCTTTCGACAATGTCGCGCCGCTGGCCTGGGCATCGAGTGCGTTGAGCAGAACTTTCTTCGTGTACGACATCACCAAAAACGTCCCGGGTATGGAAATGTACAGGTTGGTATTGTCGGAAGGATCGTGAAGGATGACAATGTCGTGATCGAAATACTTCTCCTTCTTTACGGTAAACCCGCCGGTTGTAAAAGTGGTGACGTATTCATTGAGGAACTTGATGCCCGATGCGCCCTGGAGATCGACCAGGAAAAGGAAATCATAATCCTTCGTGCCGATCATGTGGGCTGAAACGATCAGCGACCTCGAGCCGATCAGGTCGAAGAGCATTTCGTTGTCACGGATCAAAGAGTCGAGGCTGTTAGCCGAAGAAGTCAGGGAAGCGAAATATGCGTTGTGTGCCAGGTGCGACCAGGCCTCGGTGCCTGCGATCTGTTTCCAGGTCTCGATCGGGTCGTCGGTGATAATGGCATAGACGGCATCGTCGGGAATAAGTTGAAGAGCTTCACCCGCAACACCTTTGGAGCTGTAAAACTTCCAGGCGACCCATCCGCCGCCACCCAGTACTGCCAGTACAATGATCCACTTAAACAGTCTCATCTATTTGACCACGCCGGTTACGACGATGTTCTTGCGGGAATAATACCGAGAAGCTTCGAAACCCTCTTCGATATTACCATCGTACTCGACAAACACGGCGATCCGGTCGCCGAGTACATAAGCTTTATTGAGCCTGCATCTCCGGACGACGCCCCTGGACGCAGGAACCTTGCTGTCTTTCTGAAGAAGGATATCCTTGCCCTGACCTTTCACACGAAGATCGATCATGCCATTGTTAGACTTGAAATCCAGGACATAACGCTGTTCGTTGATCAACACAACATTGTTGGGATTGACGCCGATAAACCGGTATTCGTAACCAATGCTTGGCGGGTGTGCGAAGCCGTATTTCTTAAGGACCTTATCGCGGGTTTCGTTCAGCTTTGTGTCGAAGTCTTCATCCAGCCCGTCACCCCCGTACGTAACGGGACGTGTAGCCCATTCATTTTTTTCAACATCGATCACGTATACTTTACCGGACGGATCAGTATAGCCATCGCCTCGTTCTACCTGCACAAATGCAAAGTACTTTCCATCCGCGCTGAAGCCGCGTATTTCGGCGAGGCTCTCGCTGGGACCGACCCTTTCTTCGAGCTCCTCTTTTTCTTCTGTGCCGTATTCTGAAACGGTGTCGGGTTGTTCCGTCTCGCCGCTGATCGCGTTCTTGAGTCCATCCGTAACAAAGATGTCCCCATCCGGATCTCCTTCTTCCTGCGTCGAATCAGGTGGCGTTGCAACACCGGCGGTGTCGGCGTTTGCCGTTGACTCGGAAGTCTGCTGACTTCCGCATGATACTAATAAGCCTGATAGTATAAAGACCGGGAGAATTCTTTTATACATTATTAAACGTTATGGTTTTCGATTGACTGTATCATTTGTGGAATCGAGTTGTTGCGGTGTTCCTTGTGGCTGCAGATCGTTCTGGTATTCATTTTCACCTGAAGGAGGAACAGAGTCATTGATCACAGAATCCGCCGAATCCCTGTCCGACCGTGCCTGTTCGCCCCGGCCGCACGATACCAACAAGAACGCTGACGAAAAAACCGCCACTGTCATCAAAGCCCTGAATTTGTTTGTTTTCATGATTGTAAGTTTGACGAGCACCTGCAAATACTGTGCGCACGCCACCCTGTACTCTGTACCCTGTACCTGTACTATTCCTTCGTCCAGATCCTCGTATTAAGGTTCAGATCTTCCACGATCCCTATAAACAAAACCAAATACTTATTAAAGCTCTCAATCCGCTCGTATTTCACCATGGAGCTGAAGAAAGGGGCTTCGAACAGGTTCTCGCGAAGCGGAACGCCGATAAACACCTCGTTGGCAATGAACGACATACTCATGTTGGAACGTGTCTTCTGTTTGAACTGTAGAATTCTTTGCATCAATGATGTGGAAAGAATGTACCTCGCTTCGACCTGGTCGGTGCCGTAGACGGCAAAGGCTTTCTCGAACTCGGGATCTTCCATCTTCACCAGCTGGTCGCGCTGGACGTTCCATTTCTGGAGCATCGTGCCGAGACTTCCGAAGAGGTTTTCGGCCGTGTCAGGCAACACAATGGTTTCACCAATGAACTTCTTGTTGAAGTCGCCTACGAAGAAGAGGCCTTTGAATATCGTTGTGACCGACTTCGACTTATTGCCCTTGCTGTCGGTGGTTTCTTTTTCCATTTGTGTCAATAGCTCGGAAAAACGTATAGCCGTCTTTCCAACGGTACCCGTGACCAGGTCATCACCTTTGTACTTGTTGATTTGCGACAGGTAGAGCTTACTCTTATGGTAATCGTAATCGGATATCTTTCCATTGGCCTGGTATGACAGGCTGGGGTCGATGGCCTTTACCATTTTGGCGATCACCTCGCTCTTGAAGCGTGACTGTATCTCGCCGATCTTCTTGTAGTTAAGAAAAAAGAAAACGATTGCCGATAGGACTATACCCACGGCCAGCGCGATCCAGGAAGCATCAAGGACGTTGCCCCCGGCCAGGACCACCGAGATCGCGAAAGGTATCAGGCCGATAGCGATATACTTATAGCTTCCATTGATAAGTTTCTTCCGATCGCCCTCCAGATTTTGAAGAGACGGAAGTAGCTCACGGTCGTAGAACGACTTGAATTCTGCTGCGTTGATCATAATGGCTTGGATCTAGTTGCTGAACATCGCCTTCGCGCTGATGTTCTGACGCTCCACTTCGGGGATCACGAACACCTGCTTGCGCTTGTGGCCGAACATAGAAGCAAAGATGCTTGACGGAAATTTCTCGACGGCGTTGTTATAGTCGGTAACGGAAGCATTGTAAGAGCGTCTCGCCGCCGAGATCTGCTCTTCCGCTTCGTTCCAGCTGCGTTGAAGCATCGTAAACTGCGTGTCGGCTTTCAGCTCCGGGTAGTTTTCGACTGCTACCATCACACTGCGCATCATTCCAGAAAGTTTGTTCTCGACATCCACCCGTTCTTCAGTCGATAGATTTCCCGAAACCGCCCTGGTGCGCAGTTCGGTGATCGAAGTGAATGTGTCTTTTTCGTGCTTCATGTATGCCTTTACCGTCTCGAGGAGATTGGGGATCAGGTCATACCGTTTTTTTAGCATCACATCGATGCTGCCGAAGGCATTTTCAACCTGGTTTCGTGCGCCGACCAGGTTGTTGTATATCCCGATAATTATAATGACCAGGAGTACAACGCCTCCAATTACAATGTACATGGGTGCCATCTATGAGAATAGTTATGGGTGACGTAGGGTTACCCTAAATATAACAGGCTAGAGTTTCATTTCCCACCCCTTCTCGTATTCCCTTGCCCACAACTTTTTCGCATCGGCATCGTCGCTATGTCCGTTGGCAGTATTGCATTTAAGAACCTTGCCCGTCCGCTGCGAGATGTTGCCAAGGTGCGGGAGAAGCGTAGACTTGTACGCTTCGGAGATCGGCGAGTGGAGCTTCGCTTTACCGCGTATCGTATCCACGAAATTGGTAAGGTGTGCGCCATCGAGCTTATCACCCATTCCCTGCGTAGTGGCCTCGACCTGTCCCAGCGGGCTCTTCACATCACGGAGAAGCTTGTTGTCGAGGTCGTAGATCTTGTAATCGTCTCCGGCAAGCATGACCAGGGTGCCCTTGTCACCATAGAATATAGTACCCCTGCCGCCGTTGGTCTCGTCAAACGAATTGCAGCTTCTGCCTTCCCAGGAGATTGAAGTGTTGTTATCAAATTCGTAGGTTATTATCTGTGTATCAGGTGTTTCCCAATCATCCTTATAGGCAAGACGGCCCCCGCCGGATGTGACCCGGTTCGGCAACCCTGCGCCCAATCCCCACCGCATGACGTCGATCTCGTGCGTGCCGTTGTTGCAGGCTTCGCCCGAGCCCCAGTTCCAGAACCAGTGCCAGTTGTAATGGATGAGGTTGTCCTTGTATGGCATTCTCGGAGCCGGGCCCTGCCATAGCTCGTAGTCGAGGTTTGCCGGAGGGGCGATTGCCTTCCCGACACCGATCGGTTTCCTAGCATTGCTATACCAGCCCTTCGCATAATACGCGCGGCCGATCACACCATTATGTATTTCATTCATTGCCTCGACGACTCCCGGCCATGAGCGGCGCTGGTTGCCCATCTGGATAAGCTTGTTGTACTTGGTGGCGGCTTCGACGAGCATCTCTCCTTCGGCAGGAGAATGACAACATGGTTTTTCAACATAGACGTGCTTGCCGGCTTTGACCGCCATCAGCGTTGCAGGCGCATGCCAATGATCGGGCGCGGCAACAACAAGTGCATCGAGATCTTTCTCCTCGAGCAGCTTGCGGACGTCCTTATAACCTTTCGGAGCTTTGCCGGTACGGTCCTTTATCTTGGCAATCGTGCGTTGAAGAACATTCTCGTCCACCTCGCAGATATATCCAACCTCTACATCGGGAAGCGATGCATACAGCTGCGCCAGGTATTCACCGCGGCCATTAGACCCCATCACGCCAACGATCACCTTCTCACCCGGCGATCCTTTGAAAGCGAAAACGTTTGATGTCATTAGGGCACTGCCAACTAATGCTGACTTATGGATAAAAGATCTGCGTTTCATACTCTATTTTTTGTGCGAGGTACTATGTGCGGGGTGCGGTGAGACTACAGACACGCGATGAGGTTCCGGTCTTCGCACATCGCACGTCGCACATCGCACTGGAACACCTCCGAGGGCTACCAGCCCCGGAGGTGTTCCAATAACCACGCGTTGAATTTATCTCTTTGTTCCGGATAAGTCCAGTGTCCTGTTTCCTGGGCCAGATAAAGTTCTTTAGGCGCGGTGATCACGTTATAGGAGGCATAGAGCGAGGTAGGCGGACAGGTTTCGTCGTTATAGCCCCACGAATACATTCCCGGCACTTTCAGGAGCCGCGCAAAATTCACCACATCGTAATACTTGACGGTTTCTTTCTTCTCTTTGAGATCATTGAAAGGAAGGTTGTCTTTGTTGAACATGTGAGGCCATCCGCCTGCCCGTTCATCCAGGTATCCCGTGACGTCGCTGATCGCGGGATAATAAGCAGCAAGGAATTTCACGCGCTCGTCGAGCGCCGCAGTAACGATCGACAACGCGCCGCCCTGGCTTCCACCGGTCACAGCGAGATTCATCCCATCGTACTGTGGAAGACTTACCAGGAAATCGTTGGCACGTACGCAGCCGAGATAAACACGCTTGAAGTAATAACGGTCTCTGTTGTCCATGTTGTAATTCGGATAGCCGTTCAATGCGCCATTGGCCAGATCGGTGTACACCTGCGGATCGAGTGTAACGGGTATGCCATGAATGCCTATCTGCAACGTGATGATCCCTTTTTCTGCAGTCGCGATATCGCCCGGGTAAGCCCTGACGCCGGCGCCAGGCACCTGTAACAGTGCGGGATACTTGCCTTCCTTCTTTGGAACGCAGAGAATTCCATAGAGTCTTGTATTGACCCGGAAGTTCTGAATGTTGACGTGGTAGACATTCACCGTTTCGGTACATCGTTCCGGCAACAACGTCATCCTGGCATCCAGGGGGATCTTGGCCAGGTCGGCTTTCGCCTGGTTCCAGAACGAAACGAAGTCATTGGGATTTTCCACGGATGGTTTGATCGACAGCGGGTCGAACCCGGCGGTGCCGAGACCACGATACTCCTTGCCGTCGACTTTCGCCCATGCCGTACAACGCAGGAAGCCGGGACCTTTCATGCCGCCGGCATCGACGGAACGCGTGCCGTTTTGTAATACGCTCGAGTCCATTTTGGATGGCGTCATCTTCTCGGGACCGTACTCCCACCGCACCTTTACGTTCTTGAGGGGGTTGCCATCCTGGAGAACCGTAATGGTAAACTTCACCTTCTCATTCTGCTTGTACGTCCAGTCGGAATGGTCGGGCGCCACGACTACTTTTATCCGTTGCTCGATGGGCTGAGCATAAGCGCAGGCGAACAAAAAGGCAGCAATTAGTATTAATAAATATCTCATTATCAATTATTTAATGGCGTGTATTTAAAGTATAACTACAAACGTTCTTTTTTTACAATTTCATATTAAAATATTGCTCACACATTTCATACATGAAATTCCTTTACTTTAAAAAATGAAAAGACTTCTGTGGCTGGCTGCCATCATAATTCTTGCCGCCGCGTGCAACGCTCCTTCCGACCCGCGGGTACTCGTATTCTCAAAGACAAAAGGCTGGAAGCATTCCTCCATCCCATTCGCTGATGCGGCGATACAGAAGCTTGGGCTTGAGAACAGCTTCAAGGTCGATACCACAAAAGATGCTTCCGTCTTTACCGACAACTCACTTAAAAAATACCACGCGGTTGTATTCAACAACACGACGCGCAACGTTCTGAATGCCGAACAGCAGGCGGCCTTCGAGAGATACATCCAGGCCGGCGGTGGATATGTGGGCATACACTCGGCTGCCGATACGGAATACGAATGGCCGTGGTATGGCCAGTTGATGGGCGCACACTTCTCGAGTCATCCTCACAACTCCAACATTCGTAAGGCAACGGTAAACGTGACGGACAAATCACATATATCCACTCAACATCTTCCCGACAAATGGGAGCGCACGGACGAATGGTACAACTATCGTTCTTTCTATTCCGGTCTGAAAATACTCGCGTACCTGGATGAAAATACCTATGAGGGCGGAACGAACGGAGGCAATCATGCGATCGCATGGTACCATGAGTTCGACGGTGGGCGTGCGTTTTATACCGGCGGAGGACACCAGGATTCGAGCTACTCCGAGCCCTTGTTCATCAAACACCTGATGGGTGGAATTAAGTATGCGATGGGAGACGGCAAGCTCGACTACAGCAAGTCGCATTCCGTGGCAATGCCCGAAGAAAACCGTTTTGTGAAGACTATCCTTGTAAACGATCTCAATACGCCCATGGAGCTTGCAGTCTCCGACGATGGAAGGGTGTTCTTCACCGAGCTCCGCACCGCCAACCTGTCGATGTACGATACAAAGACCGGCAAGTACACCCTGGTGCACCGGTTTGATGTAGCCACGAAAGGCGGCACGGGTATGATCGGTGTATCACTCGATCCGGGTTTCAACACCAATCATTTCATTTACCTCTACTATTCTCCGCCCAGCGAAACGGAACCAGTGCCTTTCAATCTTTCACGGTTCACCCTGAAAGACGACAACACACTCGATATGTCTTCGGAAAAGGTACTGCTGCAAGTGCCGGTGCAATTCAACAGCGGTGCACATCATGGTGGTTCTATCGCATGGGACAAAGACGGCAACCTCTATCTCTCGACGGGTGACAGCTCGTCGCCGTTCCCGGCCAACGGATACGCCCCGCTCGATGAGCGTCCCGGCGACGAATTCTATGCGCTCGATGCGCAACGTGGCGCTTCGAATACCAACGACTTCAAAGGAAAGGTCCTGAGGATACATCCGGAGCCCGATGGAACCTACACGATACCCGAAGGCAATCTCTTTCCGGCCGGCACTGAAAAAACGAAGCCGGAGATCTATGCGATGGGCTGCCGCAATCCATACAGGATCGCCGTGAATCCAAAGACCTCCGTATTGTATTGGGGTGAGATCGGTCCCGACGCAGGCAAAGACAGCACACAGGGCCCGCGTGGGTACGATGAATTCAACCAGGCAAAGAAAGCCGGCTTCTTCGGATGGCCGTATTTCGTGGGCAACAACTTTGCGTATCATAAATGGGACTTTTCTTCGAATACAGCCGGGCCGCTGTTCGATGCTTCCGAGCCTCTCAACAATTCACCCAACAACACGGGACTTAACAACCTTCCTCCTGCTCAACCGCCCATGATCTGGTATCCCTACGCGGCTTCGAAAGAGTTTCCGGAGCTGGGCCAGGGCGGCCGGAGCGCTATGGCCGGTGCATTCTATACTTACGACGGATCGTCGGATTCGAAATACAAATTCCCCGAGTACTACAGCGGGTCGTTGTTCGTCTTCGAATGGATGCGTAACTGGGTACGCGTGGTTAGTTTCGATCAGGATGAGAACTACGTGAAGAGCGAGCCTTTCATGACCGCGAATGGTGACTTCCGGAGGCCGATCGATCTCGCATTCGGCAAAGACGGAGTGATGTACATGCTTGAATACGGTTCAGTGTACGGCGCAGACAACGACGACTCACGACTGGTGAAGATCGAGTACAACGCCGGCAATCGTGCACCGGTTGCGAAAGCCAGTGTGACGGACTCGGCTGCGATGGCAAAGCTCGACAAGACCGTGTTCCTTACTTCGGAACGCCGTCTCCCCTACACGCTCACGGAGAAGTCGGGCGCAGTACCGCTTCGCGTGCTCTTCAGCGCACAAGGAACAGCGGATCCCGACGATGATGATGAGATCAAATATGAATGGTTGTTCGATGGTAAGACCGTAGGCGCAACGAAATCCAATACAGCTTACACATACACGCAGCCAGGGAAGTACTACGCGATCCTGAGGGTGACCGACAAGGCCGGCCTTGTTGGGTCGGATACGGTAATGATCCGTGCAGGCAACGATGCTCCGAAAGTTGTCATCGAAAGTACAGCCAACAAGTCGTTCTACTGGCCGGGTAAGAATTTCAAATACGATGTGAAGATATCCGACACCGAAGACAAGTCGGTCGATGTAAAGAATACGCGCGTTACTTTCGAATACACGCCCGAGCCTGCCAACATGATGATCGGCGTAGCACTGATCGCAGCCAGCGACTGCAAGGCTTGTCACACCGTCGACCGGAAGTCGGTCGGTCCTTCGTATCTCCAGGTATCCGAACGATACAAAGGCCAGCAGGACGCCATCACCAGGCTTGCTTCGAAGATCATCGCCGGTGGCGGCGGTGCATGGGGCACGGAAAGCGTGATGAGCGCACATCCGCAGATCAGCGAACAGGAAGCGGAAGAGATGGTGAAGTACATCCTCTCGATAGCGGAAAAGAGCAGGCCCAACCTGGATATGGCAATGCAGGGAACGGCTTCGCTCAACCAGCATAAGCCGGAAGACTTCCAGGGACGATACACCCTCCGCGCGACCTACACCGACAAGGGCGCCAATGGTATCGAACCCTTGACGGCAACGGACGAGATCGTGCTCCGGAATTCCAAAGTGAGAGCAGTATACTCCGATGTCCAGTCGGGCTTCGGAAGGTTCGGCAGCAATCTTACCGGGGGCGGGCACAAAGCCTTCGTGATGCTGAAGAATGTAGACATGACCGGCATCAGGAAATTCGTCTTCGAATATGCGGCAGAAAAGCGCGACGGTGAGATCGAAGTCAGGATCGATTCGCAGGCGGGACCGGTCATCTCAACGACGCCCTACCAGCAGACGGGTGATTGGGATAAACTGAAGCTTGTGACCGGAGAAGTGAAGAGCCCTGTCGAAGGACGTCACGACGTATACTTCTTTGCGATCAAACGCGACAAACCGGATAATGATATCCTGAAGTTTATCTCGATCGAGTTTGGGAGATGAAATGCAATCTCTCACGGATCACACGGATATTGGTTTTTGCTAATCTGTGTGATCCGTGAGAGCTGTATTTATTCAATCACCGGATTCAATTCACTCGCTGCCAATTCCCCCGGAGGGATACTCATCAGCCACACCTCATGATCTTTCTTTCTATGATCATGGTCCGGTTTCAGCACCTTCGTGTTGTCGGCGAAATAGATAATGGTCATCACTTCTCTCATCTTCGGCGAGTTGTTACCCGGCGCGCTGTGAAGCGTCCACCCGGCGTGGAATGTTGCGTCTCCGGCACTGAGTGAGGTCGCGCCTGTGACATTGAATTGGTTGCTCTTCACAAATTCGTTGAAGAAGTTTTCCGAGGAATCCGATATCTCTTTCGCGTCGATCGATCCTATTTTGTGCGTGCCCGAGGCGAAGTTCATGATCCCCATCTCCTGGGTGATGTCGATCAACGGCATCCACATTGTAATCGTGTTGTTGGTATCAAGCGGCCAGTAGAACTGATCCTGGTGCCACGGCGTATGGCCGCCGCCGGGTTCTTTGAACAAAGCCTGATCGTGATACAAACGCACGCGCTCCACGCCCATCAGCTGTGCTGCGACCTGGCCGAAACGCTTCGCCAGCACGAACTTCTTCAGCACTTCATTCTGTCGCCACAGGTTGAATATCTGCAGGAAGGCCTTACCGTAGGTGTCGCGCTCTTCCATCTTTCTCCTTTCGGTATTGAGTTTGTTCACCCCGTCGAGGATGGCCTTGCGGTAGAATTCGATCTCGTCTTTCGAAGCGAGGCCCCTGCAAAGAGCGTGGCCGTTTTCCTGGTATTGGCGCACCATTTCCTTTGTGACCGGATAGGGCGTGGTCAGGTCCGGAGCTGTGATAGCGGTTGTGTTCATGAAATAAAGATCACTACAAAATGCGGGTTTGGCAATCAACTATTTTGATAAAACAGCGCCTATTTTGAAAGGCGGTCCATAAACTCGCCCCGGTACGTTTGCCCGATGGGTATTTTCTGGCCTGCGACGATGGCCATGTTGCCTTCCACATACTCGAGCCTGTTCATGGAAATAATGAACGACTTATGGATACGCCTGAATTGTTCTGCCGGTAATTGATCGCCGAGTTTTTGTAGAGTCTGGTGGACAACCAGTGTTTTGTCCTTCATTTTAACCTTCGCATAGTCCCCCATTGCCTCGATGTGGTCGATGTCGCTGAAGTTAACCTTGTGCGTTTTCTTGTCTGCCTGTAAGGCGATGTACGAAGGTGTTTGTTCGCCCGGCTGGCGCTGATCCAGGAATTTGCCGACAGCCTTCACGAAGCGTTCGAACGGGAAAGGCTTCACCAGGTAGTCGACTGCATTCAATTCGAAGCCGGCTACCGCAAACTCCGGGTAAGCAGTCGTAAAAATAACAGCCGGTGGATTGACCAGCGTCGAATAAAACTCGGTTCCCGACAAGCGCGGCATGTTGATGTCGAGGAACAGCAGGTCGACCTTTTGCTTTCTCAATTCGCTGCCCGCGTCGATCGCATTGCTGCAAACCGATACGAGGTCGAGCTGTGGCAGCTCCGAAATGTATCTGCGAAGCAATTCCTGCGACACCGGTTCGTCTTCAACGATCATGCACGTGGCCTTATTCATGCTCCGATCTGCATCTCTATGCTGAATGTATTTTCCGTTTCCGTGACTGTGAACTTATGACGTTCGGGGTAGATGAGCAAGAGGCGGTCTTTAAGGTTTTTTAAACCGATACCCTCCCTGCTCTCAACCTTCTCTCCTGTCGGTTTATTGTTTGAAATCTTAAAATAGATGATTGCATCTCTCTCCTCCATGCTAATGTCAACAAACGCATTCTCAATTTCTGCATGAACACCGTGCTTGAAGCTGTTTTCCACCAATGGCAGGAAAAGCATCGGAGCTACCATGGTATTCCCGTCCGATATGGTTTCGATATAGCCGATCTTCGTGCTCGGATGGATCCTGTACCGCTGGAGATCGATGTAGTCGCGGATGATCGTGGCTTCGGAAGCCAATGCCACAGTCGCCTGCGATGACTGATAGATGACGTAACGAAGGATGTCGGAAAGCTTAATGATGGCCGACGGCGTGGCCTTGGAATCTTGTAGAGCCAATGTGTACAACACCGTGAGGCTGTTGAAAAGAAAATGAGGATTTAC
This sequence comes from Cyclobacteriaceae bacterium, assembly GCA_035318625.1. Classification (GTDB taxonomy): domain Bacteria; phylum Bacteroidota; class Bacteroidia; order Cytophagales; family Cyclobacteriaceae; genus ELB16-189. The sequence goes on along the minus strand of DATHEL010000001.1, from coordinate 1,293,037 downwards.
CTGGCTGGCCAATGCTTTGAACTCAGCGCTCAGCTTTTCTTTTTCCAGTAACACGACCCTCCGTTGTGTTTCCTGCAGCTGAAACCACTCGCCCGATAAGCCGATCAAAGTAGTGAGTCCGACGAATGCCACGAAGAACTTTACGATATCGATATAGTCGTAGTATGATATAAAGTAATACCCCGGAAGAATATAGTCGATGAACTTGTCGAACAATTTCTGGTTCACGAACGCCCCTGCAAGAACGAGTGGTATCAACAAAAGAAAGTATTGCCAGTAACGGCCCCGGTTGAGCATGCGTGGCCGCAGGTACCAGTCGTTCACAGCCACAGGGATCAGCAGGGTGACAACAAAGACAGACGTGTAGATATAGTCGATCGTTTGCCACTCTGCCGAGCCAGCGAATATGCTGATGAGGACGAACCAGGAGGTGATCCAGAATGCTATTGGTACGAGATATCTCATTACGGGCCGGTCCTCCTGAGATCGAGCTTCATTTCACTATCGCCTTTCTTGAACGCCTCTTCCGATCCGCCATACTTGGCGATGAATTTCTGAAGCTCATCCGTAGTAGCGGTCAGCAGATACATGCCGTCTTCGTTGGACTTCGGTCGTGCGTCCATGATCATTTCATGGGAGATACGGATCTTGTTTTGAACGAACATTTCCCGGAGCCATTCCTCGTTGAACCAGCGGATGTTGATCTCGTCGTTGCCGCGAAGCTCGACTTTGGCGATAGAGTGTGTTGGCACCATGTGGAGGTCGAACACCAACAGCTCCTCGCTATTGTCCGCAATGGGCATGATATCCAGGTAGAGGCTTCCATTGATTGTGAAAAGGTGCCCGAGCAGCGCCGCCTCTCTCCCGTTCTTCGCACAATGGAGCTCATAGGAGTTAAGCTTGTAAACATTCTGGTGTATTTCCCACCGGTTTTTGTCTTCATCCAACCAGCTTCCGACGAACTCTTTCCGGTAGACCACGTCTTCTTCTTTGAAAAATGGGTATACGGACTTGACGATACAGCCCTGGAGGCACACGGCAACGAGGGCGATCGCGATGATTAATATCTTTCTCATATCAAATGTGTTTAATGATACGGAAAGATGTCGTGAGTGCTCGCCACGGCGAAATTTTTTCGATGAACGAGGGCTGGCGATAGCCCAACACAGAAAATTCCTAAAAAACTCTAACTTTGCCCAGGCTTTATGAAGAAAGTCAAGCAAACAAGGCTGTTCTCCGTGGCGTTGGTCATCGTCTTCCTGGCCACCTCTACCCTCACACGGGTGGTGGCAGGCAACAACGCCGGCGACTCTCATTCTTCCTGTTCCATCCAAACACAGCCGGAAGCTCCATACGGCGCCGACCAGCAGTTCCCCTTCGAAGAAAAAGAGAAAGAGTTCGAAGACAAGTCCGAAGCCGCCGGCGACACACTCGTTTCCAACTTATTCTTCATCTGCTTCATATCATCACCCTCGCCCGACATCTCCGATGATTTCAAGGGCATTTGCTATTATAATTCCAGTTCGGCCATTCCCGGCCCGCGTGTTCCGCTGTTCCTCAGCAACCGCACAATACTGATCTGAATAGTTGCCGACCTCGACAGCGTCATAGCTGTTGAAAATCGACCGTTGCCCCAGGACGGATCGGTTGACGTTTGTCCTTTTTATCAGTCTCAACTCATATCATGAAATCAAATCACGTGGCCATCGACGAGGCCATACGCAATAACGGCCAGACCGGTACACCCCTGGCTGGCTTCGATGAAGCCCAGGTCCTTCACGACCTGAAGCATTACCTGCCGGAACAGGCTGCTCTTAAGGACTTCATCCACCAGAATACACTCCAGGCTTTCCAGAAGATGAAGTTCTACGATGGACTTCGTCATGCCTCGCAAATACTTGGGCACAAGGTCTCCTTCTCTATAGAGGAATACCGGGCACTATATAAGCAGGGCAAGATCAACGAAATGGTGCTCGATCGCGTCGTCCGTGAGCGTAAAGGGGATGCCCTTGCGGCTAAATGGAAAAAAATGGCGCTCGAAGGCTCGTTCGATGCGCTATTGCTGCCTCGTATCGGTTCCCTCCGTTCGAACTGGAAACGTCAGTATAAAGTGGACCTCGATTCGCAGACCCACCCGATCCTGTTCCGGGTACTGTGCAGCTATCTCGACCAGGGGATCTCTATCTGGACCTTCCCGATCCGTGATATGGGCTTCCTGGAGTCGGTGAAGGAGATGGAGCAGAACAGCTTCACCAGTTTCTTCAGAGGTAAGCGTGCAAAGAAGCTCCTGCTGGAAAACAATTGCGGTATCGCCGACCTTCTCCGGATCGTCGTAGGTGATGAAACACTGTATCAACAATATCTCTTCGACCAGCAATTCGCCCATCAGGGATGGTCTGGTATCGTCTCGATCATCGAGACCATGCCGCAAACGCTGCTCGACACCCGCAAGATCTCCATACATGATCTGGTCGTATTTGAGCTCTTACTGGAGATCGATGCACTGGACGCCAACCTGGGCAAGGAATGGCTTCCGTTATGCTTCATGATCAAGTCACGGCCGGTGGAACTGTTTGCCGAAGTGCCGAAGACCGACTATCACGACATCATGATCATCTGGCAGGATGCGTTCGAGTGGACGTATTACGACCAGGTCCTGGAAGGGATCCGTGAGGTTAGGATCCACGAGACCCCGAAAGGACAGGCAAGCTTCCAGGCGATGTTCTGCATCGATGACCGCGAGACCTCACTCCGCCGGTACCTGGAGAAGATCGATCCAATGGCCGATACTTATGCGACACCCGGTTTCTTTAGCTCCGAGTTTTTCTTTCAGCCGGAAGGCGGGAAGTTCTATACGAAGGTCTGCCCCGCGCCGATGAACCCGAAGTATCTCATCAAAGAGTACGAGACCAAAGAGAAACGTGAGACTGACTTTCACTTCAGCAAACATTCACATTCGTTTTACGGCGGCTGGCTGATCTCGCAGACCATCGGGTTTTGGTCCGCACTGAAGCTCGCCCTCAATATATTCCGTCCGACCATCAGTCCGGCTACCGCGCTGTCGTTCCGGCACATGGAAAACTCTTCCCAGCTTACGATCGAGAACACAAGCCCCGACCAGGTTGAGAACGGCTTGCAGATCGGGTTCACCATCGACGAAATGGCTGCCCGTGTAGAGGGGTTGCTGATGAGCATCGGACTGGTGGACAACTTCGCACCGATTGTGTACGTGGTCGGTCACGGAGCAAGCAGCGTGAACAACCCTCACTTCGCCGCGTATGATTGTGGTGCGTGCTCGGGCCGGCCCGGCTCGGTGAATGCCCGCGTGTTTTGCTACATGGCCAATCACACTACTGTGCGAAAGATGCTGGCTGAGAAAGGTATCAACATTCCGGCGACCACCAGGTTTGTGGGCGGCCTTCATGATACCACCCGCGACGAGATCGACTTCTACGATGTCAACGCGCTGTCACCGGACAACCGTCAGAAACATCTTTATAACCTGATCACCTTCGACAATGCGTTGGATCTGAATTCAAAGGAAAGATCACGCCGGTTTGAATCGATCGATTCACGTGGCACGCCTAAGCATATTCACGAGGAAGTGCGTCGCAGGTCTGTATCGTTGTTCGAGCCTCGTCCCGAGTTGAACCATGCTGCGAATGCCCTTTGCATTGTCGGGCGGCGTTCACTCACCCGCGAGTTGTTCATGGACCGTCGCGCTTTCATGAACTCGTACGACTATCGCATCGACCCGACCGGCAAGTACCTGTTGAACATTCTTCGTCCTGCCGCGCCGGTCTGCGGCGGTATCAATCTCGAGTATTTCTTCTCGCGTGTTGATAACAACAAGCTCGGGGCGGGCACAAAGCTGCCGCACAATGTCATGGGCCTGTTCGGTGTCGCTAACGGGATCGACGGCGACTTGCGTCCCGGCCTTCCAAGCCAGATGATCGAAGTACACGATCCGATCAGGCTGCTGATTATCGTCGAACAGTTCCCGGACCTGTTGCTGGAAACCATTCAACGCTCTCCGGAGACATACGAATGGTTCATCAACGAATGGGTTCATCTCATTGCCGTGGAACCCGAAACCAGGGTGCTTCATTACTTCAAAGAGGGGAAGTTTATTCCTTATCAGACGCTCACCAAAAAGATCGATGTGCTCGACGACATTAACCGGGTCGTGGAAGAGGGCAACAGTATAGACTATCTCCCGGTTTACAAACTTTCCTGATTCAATTGTAATGAATACGATACTTCATACCCTCGTCATACTCCCCATCGCGGGGTTTCTTATCAGCTTGCTGATACCGCGCAACAAGGAGACTCTGCTTTCGCAAGTGGCCTTCCTCACGGTTGGCCTTCACCTGGCTCTCTCGATCGGTTTTGTGATCTACTGGATGTACAACGGTCATCCGATCCTCAACCAGAAAGACATGGCGCTGTTCGAGACCGGCAGCTATCAATTCTTCCTGGATTTCAGTTTCGATAAGATCGCCGCCACCTACTTGCTGGTGGGCGCCTTCCTGACGTTCCTCGTAACGGTGTACAGCCGGTACTACATGCATCGTGAGGCGGGCTATAAGCGGTTCTTCAACACCATGTTGTTCTTCTACTTCGGCTACGTCATCGTGATCCTTTCCGGAAATCTCGAAACGATGTTCGTCGGATGGGAAATGCTTGGTATCTCTTCGTTCCTGCTGATCGCATTCTACCGTGACCGGTATCTGCCCGTGAAAAACGCCGTCAAGGTTTTTTCGATCTATCGCATCGGCGATGTTGGGCTGATACTCACCATGTGGCTTACACACCATTTGTTTCACGAGAACATCACGTTTGTAAAGTTGAACAACTACCAGCTGGTACACGAACACCTCGCGACGCATTCATGGGTAGGCGTGCTCATTTCGTTGATGATACTGATCACTGCTGCCGCGAAGTCGGCGCAGCTCCCCTTCTCTTCGTGGCTGCCGCGCGCCATGGAAGGCCCTACTCCTTCGAGCGCGATCTTCTACGGATCATTGGCAGTTCACGTCGGCGTGTTCCTGCTGCTGAGAACTTTTCCGTTTTGGGAACAACAGTTGTCGGTACGAATACTGATCGGTCTGGTCGGATTGGTCACGACAGTGATCACGACCGGTATCGCGAGGGTGCAGTCATCGATCAAAGCACAGATAGCGTACGCTTCGTCGGCTCAGATCGGGTTGATCTTTATTGAAGTGGCTGCAGGTTTCGAAAACCTTGCGCTATTCCATTTCGCCGGTAATGCCTTTCTGAGAACCTACCAGTTGCTGGTGTCGCCTTCGGTGGTGAGCTACCTGATACGCGAACAGTTCTACAACTTTGTGCCGCGCTTACGGTCTGTCGAAGATTCATTCCCGAAAAAGCTCCGGTACTCCCTTTATATACTTTGCCTCAAAGAGTGGAACATCGACTCGTTTATGTATCGCTACCTCTGGAATCCTATGAAGTGGCTGGGGCGCCGCCTCGACTTCCTGACATTGCAGCGGGCGTTTGTTTTCTTTATCCCGATGTACCTGTTAGGCTTGTGGTCGCTTTACCGCGAAGATCTCATACCGGCAAGTATTCACGAATCATTGCCGCTCGTGTTTTCCATCATTGCGCTGATCGCCGTGCTGAAATCATTCACGGAACGAAGACAGGCACGACTAAGCTGGACACTGGTGATCATGAACCATTTCTGGATCGCATTGGCGATATCGTTCAACGAACATTTCGGCATCGAGGAAACCATCCTCTACCTCAGCGGCATTGTGGCCGCGGGTATCCTGGGTTTCATCGTGCTCCGAAGGCTCAAGGGCGTGGAAGGAAATATAGATCTCGATCAGTTTCACGGTCACTCCTACCGGCATCCAAAGCTGGCGTTCGTGTTCCTGGTGGCATGTCTCGCAGCAACCGGCTTCCCCATCACTCCGACTTTCGTGGGCGAAGACTTGATCTTCACTCACATTCATGAGGATCAGGCATTGCTGGCATTCTTCGTATCGCTGAGCTTCATCATCGACGGACTGGCGATCATCCGGATCTATGCACGTGTGTTCCTCGGACCTCATGTAAAATCGGTGTACGAGATGGCGTACCGCTCTTCGTAACGTTTTAAGAAGCGTTTAAAGATAGGTGAGACCGTGCTTTCTCTTCAAGTGATCATACCATTTGCAGATTGGGTACAACGCCAGCACGATCAGCACCCATGCTACATAAACCCAGACTAATGATACTCCCCCTTCGGCGGTGATCCCGCCGAAGGTTGTGGGGTAGTGAAGGTCGATTTCCGACCACGACTTTCCTGTTTTCCACATGTAGTGAATAAGTGCTGCAGCATGTATCAGGTAAAAGTGAAGTAGAAAATAGAACAGCGGCACCCTTCCGAACACAGCTGCCGGCGAAAGCCACCGCGTGTTGTCCGTTTCCAATAGCGACAGCAGTACAAGTAGCGGACCTACCGTCATCAAGGTAAAGAGCAAAGACACCGCGTACTTCGTGACGTTGAAAAAACTTATGATCGTGTAGATCGTTCCCCGATCGCTCACACTCCACGGCGAGGGGTCGCCGTAAACGTTTGCCCATCGCAGCAGTACGAACAGTACGATCGACAGAATACCAAGTTGCAGCAGCAGTCTCCTCCGAAGAACAGGATCATACTTGTCTCCATATAAACGGCCGGTAACGAAACCGAACATCATGATCGCAAGCCAGGGTATGATCGCGTACGAAGAGATAAATGCCGGAGGGACAAAGCCTCGCGACATGAGTATGGTCCACAACGAGGCCATTGGCGTACCGGGTGTGACCGCAATGCCATTCAATGCGTCGTGGCCTGCAATGATCACGATAGCAATTACCAGGATAGCGCGGTAAGGAAGAAATATAACCACAGCCATGAGCACCATGCACCAGCCGAGCATCCAAAGAATGCTGAAGAAGGTCATGTCGTAATAGAACTGGAAAAAGAAACCGAAGCGGAGCACGACAAGGTCGAGGATCACAAGCCAGAGTCCACGCGTGAGCAAGTATTTTACCAGCTCGGGTCTCCCCCGCTTACGAAGATTGATGTTGATCGAAATACCCGACAACAACGCGAAGGCAGGTGCACAAAAGTGTGTGATCCAGCGAGTGGCAAATAGCACAGGCGTGGTCTTCTCTAGATTAGTGGGATCGAACAACAGAGCCTCCGAATGAAAATAATCGCGCGTATGATCGAGCACCATCACGACCATGATCAATCCACGCAGCAGGTCGATCGAGCTGACGCGTTGTTTTTCTCCGATAGACATCCGTAAATGTTAACACAAACAACTCCCCGATCTTTTGTTGGCAAAACTACCTATCTTTCTATCCTATGAAATCTTTCGGATACCTCGCGACAGCGCTCATGATGTTCATTATTTTCAACTCCCTCGGCCAGGCGCCGAAGAAGTTTCGGATCGGAGTAGCCGGCCTTACACATGGTCACGTCGGCTGGATCCTCGATCGCGCCGATGATGATGATCTCGACGTAGTAGGTATCGCAGAACCCGACAAAGCGCTGGCAGAAAAGTATTTCGCCAAGTACAAGCTCCCGATGTCATTGTGGTACCCCTCGGTCAAAGAGATGCTCGAGAAGGCAAAGCCTGAAGCCGTGACGACATTCACCAGCACCTACGATCATCTGGAAGTCATTAAAGAGTGCGCGAAGCAAAAAGTACACGTCATGGTCGAGAAGCCTCTCGCCGTCAGCGTAGATCACGCAAAGCAAATACAGGCGCTGGCAAAAGCTAATAACATCTACGTGCTTACGAACTACGAGACGACATGGTATGGCACCAACCGGATGATCGAAGAAGTGAAGTCGAAAGGCCAGATCGGCCCGATGAGAAAGATCGTGGTACACGACGGGCACGAGGGGCCTAAGGAGATCAACGTTCAGCCTGAATTCTTCGCGTGGCTGACCGACCCGGTCAAGAACGGCGGCGGTGCGCTGATGGACTTCGGTTGCTACGGCGCCAACCTCATTACCTGGCTGATGGATGGAAAGCGGCCTGTTTCCGTAACAGCCGTCACGCAAACCTTCAAGCCCGAGATCTATCCAAAGGTCGACGACGAGGCTACGATCATCGTGACCTATCCGGGGACCCAAGGTATCATCCAGGCGTCCTGGAACTGGCCTTTTGGCCGGAAAGACATCGAGATCTACGGAAAAACAGGGTATATCATGGCCGACCGGAGCCAGTCGAAGCTGAAGACCGGTGCCAAAACACCGGAGGTCGTCACACCCGGTGTTACCCTCGAACGGCCCTTTAATGACCCTTTTGCCTACCTGGCCGCCGTTGTCCGGGGTGAGGTAAAGCTTACGCCCACCGATCTATCGTCGCTGGAGAATAATGTAATCGTCGTGGAGATCCTGGAAGCTGCAAAGCAATCTGCAAAAGATGGAAAGGCAGTTTTCCTTAAATAAGTGCGTTTCCAGGCCGTTTAACGTTCCACGTGAATCTCATAAATAGTTGATTTTAAACCCATTAAGGGCCATTTCTGAAAGCTAATAAAATTAGTAGACCCATCAGGTATTACTAACATTTTTAGCTTAATTGCAGAATGGACAGGGCAATTATTCATCTCGATCTGGATGCGTTCTTTGTGCAGGTGGAGCGCAGGCTGAACAGCAAGCTCAACGGAATTCCACTGATCGTTGGCGGGCAGAGCCGCCGCGGTGTAGTGACCTCCTGCAGCTACGAGGCGCGTCGCTTCGGGGTGCACGCCGCGATGCCCATGTACCTCGCCCTCCAGCTGTGTCCCGACGCAAAAGTTATCTCGGGCGACATGGAAGCATACAGCAGGTTCTCTCACGAGGTAACTCAGATCATTGCGGAGCGCGCACCGTCATTCGAGAAAGCTTCTATCGACGAGTTCTATGTCGACGCCAGCGGCATGGATCGTTTCTTCGGAGCATTCCAATGGGCGGTTGAATTACAAAAGAGGATCATAAAAGAGAGCGGGCTGCCGATATCGCTCGGTATGTCGGTCAATAAAACGGTGTCGAAGATCGCGACGGGTGAATTCAAGCCCCTTGCTACGAAGCTCATCGAGCAGGGAACAGAACAGACCTTTCTCGATCCGTTGGCGGTGGAGAAGATCCCGATGATCGGCAAACAGACTGCCTCGTTCCTTCACGACATGGGTGTGCGCACAGTGGGAACGCTTCGCGAGATGCCGATAAAATTCCTGACCAGTGCGTTGGGCAAGAACGGGATATCGCTATGGAGCAAGGCGCACGGCATCGATCCCGCGCCGGTGGTGCCATACAACGAACAGAAATCAATCTCAACAGAGTCAACTTTCGAGACCGACACGATCGACGTCAAGAAGCTCAAGTCGATACTGATCGCCATGGTGGAGAAGATCGCGTTCCAGCTTCGCGAGCAGCGCAAGCTCACTTCGTGTGTGACGGTCAAGATTCGCTACACGAATTTTGATACGGAGTCGAAGCAAATGCATATACCCTACACGTCGTCGGATCACATCCTGCTGAAGACCACGCTCGAGCTCTTCGAAAAATTGTACAACCGCCGGATGTTGCTGCGCCTGGTAGGCGTCCGGCTCAGCGGAATGGTGGAGGGAAATCACCAGATCGACCTGTTCAACGATACCGAGGAGAATATCAATCTCTACCAGAGAATGGATATCATCAAGCACCGGTTTGGGCCGGAGGCGCTGATGAGGGCGGTGACGATCGATGTGAATAAGAGGGTGAGGATGACGATGAATGCGTTTAAGGGATGAAACGTGCGGAGTGCGATGTGCGAAGTGCGATGACAGAGTTACGACGTGGGATGTGCTATTTACGGAGATGGTCGTTTTGGAGTTGATCGGAGGTACTTCATGAGTCCACGCGTTAAATACCTGGCTTCGTCGGCTTTTTCCATGATCAAGATGATTTGTTCCGGCGATATGTATTTAAGGTCCTCCAGGACATATGCGATGCTCTTGACTTCCATCGCCGAACTCTGGGAGATGTCGAGGAACCGAATAAATTCTTTGTGGCTTTCTCTACCAAAGCCCTCTGCAATGTTACTCATGACTGATAGCACAGCTCGTCTTATTTGGGATGACATCTCAAAGTCTTTTGACAGTAACCCTCCGCGACAAACGGAATACGTCAGTGCAACCAGTTGTCTTGCCGCCTGCCAGCACATCAGCTTTTCGAATCCATCGACTTTTCCCATAGCTTTTAATTTTACACCAATGTTATATGGATTGGTAACAAGGAAGCCGAAATTTTCCTTACAATTTTTTGGAATCGATGGGTCTTGCGCCCCCGCACATCGCACCCCGCACCTCGCACATCCATGTATTTAAACACCCACACCTGGTATAGTTTCAAATACGGCACGCTTTCGCCCGCGAAGATCTTCGAGGCTTGCCGGGAATGCGGCGTGCACAAGATCATTCTCACCGAGATCAACAATACCACATCATACGTCGAGATGTTACGGATCGCGGCGGAGCATAAGGACGAATATGCGCTGGAGGTAGCCTTGGGTATGGAGTTTCGCCAGGATCATCAGCTCCGGTTCGTGGCGTTGGCAAAGAACAACAAGGGCTTCGAAGAGATCAATCGCTATCGTTCGCATCTCAATAACGAATCGCTGCTTGTTCCCCTTCGTGCTCCGCAATTCGATCACGTGTTCGTTGTTTATCCGTACAGTCCCGAGTCGGACTTCGCGATCCTTCGTGAGAACGAATTTCTGGGGATACGAGCTTCGCAGCTAACGAAGTTCCGCCTCTCTCCTGTTCAGCGGCAAGAAAAGATGGTGATCTTTCACCCGGTGACGTTCCGCGACAAGCGGACACATAACATCCACCGGCTGCTTCGGGCAATCGACCACAATACGTTACTCAGCAAGCTCGCTCCGCATCAACAGGCCCATGGCGACGAGACGATGATTCCGGAGGGACATCTCGAAAAACTGTTCAACGTTTTTCCTGCCATCGTGGAAAACACGAAACGGATCATGAGTGAATGTACCTTCGAGGCCGCACTCGGTGCGGATAAGAACAAGCGCAGCATTTTCGGAACGGAGGAACATGACTGGAGCTTCTTAAAACAGAAAGCGGAAGAAGGCTTTGCAAAGCTTTATGATGTAACGGATCCGGTCGCCTGTGAGCGTCTCGAACGCGAGCTGAATGTGATCAAGATAAAAAACTTCTGCCCGTACTATCTCCTTGCCTATGATCTCGTGAAGTTCGCCGACAGCCGTGGCTTCGATCACGTCGGGCGCGGCAGCGGAGCGAACAGCCTGGTGGCGTATTGTTTGGGGATAACGGATGTCGATCCGCTCGAGCTCGATTTGTACTTTGAAAGATTCCTGAACACCGAACGGACTTCACCTCCCGACTTCGATCTGGACTTTTCATGGAAGGACCGCGATGCGATCTACGAGTATATTTTTCAACGGTATTCGACCACACATGCATGCCTGCTCGGTACCCACGTGACCTTACAAAAGCGGTCGGTCCTTCGTGAGCTTGGAAAAGTTTTCGGTCTGCCGAAAGATGAGATCGACAACATCGTCGAGTTTCCCGAAGAGCACCGGAAACGTGATGAGATCACGGAGCTCGTCTTCCGTTATGCGGATTACATGAAGGAGATGCCCTCCAACCTGTCGATCCATTCCGGTGGTGTGCTGATATCGGAGCAGTCGATCTATTTATACACTTCGACCGACCTTCCGCAGAAGGGTTACCCGGTCGCTCACCTCGACATGCACATGGCTGAAGACATCGGTCTCCACAAGCTCGACGTGCTGAGCCAGCGGGGTCTGGGTCATATCAAGGAAACGGTTGCGTTGGTGAAATTCAATAAAGGCGAAGAAGTGGATGTCTATCGCTTTAAGGATTTCAAGAAAGATGAAAAAGTAAAAGACCTGCTTCGAAGCAGCCGTGCGATCGGTTGTTTTTACGTGGAGTCGCCGGCGATGCGGATGCTATTGGGCAAGCTGCGCTGCGAAGACTATCTCACGTTGGTAGCGGCGAGCTCGATCATCCGGCCGGGTGTGGCAAGCTCGGGCATGATGCGCGCGTATATCGAAAGATTTCACGCGGTCCGAAGCGGGAAGCGGTACGAATCGGTACACCCGATGATGGATGAGCTGATGAAGGAGACATACGGTGTGATGGTCTATCAAGAAGATGTGATCAAGGTTGCCCATCACTTTGCGGGTCTGACGCTTACGGAAGCGGATGTGCTGCGTCGTGGTATGTCGGGCAAGTATCGCTCGAGAAAGGAATTCGAAAGAGTTCGCGAGCAGTTCTTCGTCAACTGCAAGGCGCGTGGTTACACGCAGGTGGTGACAGACCGGGTGTGGTACGAGATCGAGAGCTTTGCGGGATATTCGTTTGCGAAAGGCCACTCGGCGAGCTATGCGGTGGAGAGTTATCAAAGCCTGTTTCTTAAAGCGTACTACCCGCTGGAGTTCATGGTCGGCGTGATCAACAACTTCGGAGGCTTTTACCAGACTGAGTTTTATTTTCACGAGGCACGCATGAGTGGCGCTGTGATCGAGCCGCCGTGTGTGAACCGGAGCGGGTATCATACGAGTATCGCCGGCAGTACGATCTACATGGGGTTTATTCATTTGAAAAGTCTGGAGGCGAAGGTCGCCCGGGAGATCGATGGCGAACGGACGCGGAATGGCCCGTACACGACTTTGAATAACTTTCTTCGAAGGATAGAGTTGGGCTTGGAGCAGGTGCGCATATTGATACGCGTCGGCGCGTTTCGTTTTACGGGGAAGAACAAACAGAAGCTGCTGTGGGAGGCTATGTTGTACTACAGCGAGGCGAAGGTGCGCAAGCCGTCTACGGCGGATCTGTTCGATACGGAGCCGAAGGAATATCCGTTGCCTCACTTCGAGATCAATCCGATCGAAGCGGCGTTCGATGAGATCGAGCTGATAGGGTTTCCGTTAGGTGATCCGTTTCAACTTTTGCCGGATAAGAACTATGGGGATACAACAGCTCGTGAGCTTGAGTCGAAGCTAAACCGTCTGGTTTCCATTACCGGCTACCTGGTCACGACGAAAGATACCCGCACACGCGGTGGTCATCTGATGCATTTTGGAACGTTCTTCGATTCTAACGGGGAGGTTTTTGATACGGTACACTTTCCGAACCTGGTGAAGAAATATTCTTTCAGAGGGCGGGGATTTTATGCGATCAAGGGAAAGGTGGTGGAGGATTTTGGGGTGTATGTGATCGAAGTGGCGGAGATGGAGAAGGTGCCGATGGTGAATAAGTGGGAGTTGCCGCAGCAGATAGAAAGGGCGGCGGGGGTGAGGGTGGTGGTTTAAGGGAAGGATGGTTTTGGGGAGGTGCGGACCTTCCCGGGGGTCCCGCTGCGCATTTATTTAGATGATGTACTTCGTGGGTGGGGGCGGGACTGGTGCGTCGTCGCTATGAAATGCCAGTCCCGCCCCCAACCACGAAGCGCAAACCCTCATTATCTCCTCAGCGGGACCCCCTCCCAATCGCACGAGCCCGCCCCAACACCCCCCATAAACTCCCCCATCCATCCAATAAACCTGACAACGCCCCCATCATCCCCATCATCACCAATATCTCTCATGCAACTTTGCCTGATGACCTTCTATGTCTACATAATCTCCAACCAACATCACACGGTCTTTTATACCGGCATCACCAACGATATAAAACGGCGGATAATCGAACACAAGACTGGATTCTATCGTCGAGCATTTTCGCGCATGTACAATTGCGACAAGCTGTTATACTTTGAAGAGTATGAAAACAGACATCAGGCAGCCAATCGGGAAGTGGAGTTGAAGAGGTTTAGAAGAGAATGGAAAATGCAGTTGATACAAAAAATGAATATGGGGTTGAGGGATTTGAGTGAGGACTGGTGAGGGGGCTTGGTTTGCCGGGCCATGCGATCTTTCAGGGGTCCCGCGGCGCACTATTTGGATGAGGCGCTTCGTAGGGCGGGGCGGGACTGGTGCTAATTAATTTGTACATGGAGATGGTCGTCATGGCGCACGGCCCGACAACCATGAAACCTGATCTTTTCGCTAGTAAGTTGGAGTCTCTGCCGAAGATGCGGTTCGATAAACATCCGTGAGACGGATGGCTGCTGGGCAAATGATCTGACAAGTGCGGCCGTGCGTTCCCCATCAAATTGTAACGATGACTTCTTACGCTGGGGCACGATCGATTCCAGGATTCCATATTTCCAATATCCTTGACTTGCACACGCGGCGGGCATGTTCTCTTCGCCATCTACAGGGCCTTCGCAAACACCGTAGCCCATGAAGGATGGGGATTCGTTTGACGGAAGGCCCGATTGACTGTCCGTATAATAAAAAGCAATATCAAGCTTTCTGCCATTGTTATGCCCTAAATGTGGCGGCAGTGGAAATCTATCAATGAGAGGGAAGTTTGCATCGAGATACCGAACAACGGTACCTGGATATTTCTCACTCATCTTCCTGGCAACTTCAATGACGACATCACGAAGCTCAGGCTTTACGTAATGCCGATTTAGCAAACATGTCCAGATATTGAGAGGGCGGATGTTATTACTTTGAAATATGGGAAGCGGTACGCGATCGAATGCCCGGGCGGCGGTCGGCACGACTATAAAAGTTGAAAGTGAATACAGCGCAACAAACAGTGAAACGCTAACAATCACCCGAACAAGACGGTTGGCTTTCTTACGAATTGGGATCCAAATCAATAAGGACATCAACAACACAACCCCACCAACCTGAGTAAGGGCAGTAAGGATACAAAAGACAAGGATAATAAGTGCTATTCGAAAAATCACCGCTTTGCCGTCATTCCAACACTACCTTCTTCAAATAATACCCCTTCGGATCTATCCCCGGGTACCCCTTCTGCGATTGTATCACAACCCCCGTTCCATTCACATCCTTTCTTTCAACCTTCCCATCCACTTCAACATCCATCGGCAACGTTCCTTCGTAATTCAAAAACCTCACCGTATAGTTCGTCTCCGACGTCTGCTTCACATCGATCTCCAGTTTATTGATCGTCCTCAAATAGAAATCAAACAACGGCTTCAAATCCTTTCCCGATTCCGATGAAAACAACCGCTCCACATCGTCCGTCACCACCGTATTATCGTACGTGTACTTCGGATCTGTCGCGAGCTTCTTCAACGTCGGAAAGAAAATGCTATCCCCAAGAACATAACGCAGGGTATGCATAAAGAACGCACCCTTCCCGTAGATATCCGCCGTGTACGCCTGATCGGAATCCATAACTTCTCCTTGCACGATCGGTTTCAGGTTCTGTGTATTCCTTCCCGTCTGCCGCATCTTGCGCAGAAACGACTCCTCTCCTTCCATCTCCAGGGTAAACAGAGCATCGCCGAAGCTGCAGATACCTTCCTGTATCCACATATGCGCCCAGTCGCGGTTGGTGACTTTGTTTGCCCACCATTCGTGACCGAATTCATGGTGCATCAACCAATCGAAATCCTTACCGCCCAGTTGAGTGAAATTGAACTTGTTGCCGTAGGCGATCATGGTCTGATGTTCCATCCCGAGGTGCGGGGTCTCAGCTACACCGATCTTCTCCTTCACCCATGGGTATTCACCGAAGTATTTTTCGAGTACGCCACAGGAACGCTCTACGAAGTCGAGCAGCCTGTCGGCATTGGCTGCATGCTCTTCGAGGATGTAAAGATCCAGTGGCACCTTGTGCTTATCGACTGTGGTGTAGTTGCGGCTCACTTTACGATACTTGCCGGCATTGAACACCAGGCAGTAATTACTGATCGTGTATTGAGTGCTCCAGTGAAACGTCGTCGTTCCTTTGGCAACCTCGTTGTCCTTCACCTTCTTCAGTAAACCCGGCGCCGCGACGGTGAGGCCCTTGGGTACTGTGATGATCATGTCGGCGCCTTCGTTCGGCTCGTCGCTCGGGTGATCCTTGCAGGGGAAATATATCTTTCCCCCTTCGCCCTGACATGTGATCGCTATCCACGGGTTGCCCTGGCTGTCGGCGCTCCACTGAAATCCACCGGTCCACGGGGGGCGTGACGCCACACTCGGCTTTCCACCGTAAAACACCTTGACATCGTAAGTACCCACTGCAAAATCCTTTTTCCCTTTAATGGTGAGGATGTCATTGTCGCCGTGATCGAACGTTGCGGCTTTATTGTTAACCGTCACCTTTTCAGTCGTCAGTCCATGCCAGAAGTCGAGCACAATGACCGGTGAGGGCGAAGTAAGCTTCATCGTGACCGTCGTGTATCCTTTGATCGATTGCTGGACCGGGTCGACGTTGAGCGCAATGGTATAATGGCGGATGTCCATGATCGCCTGTTCCGGCTTAAGCGCTCCGCCCGAGTGGAGGTTCTGGGCAAAAGAGGAAAGAGTTGTGATCAGTAAAAGCGCAGACAGCAGACGCATGTAGTTGGATATTTTCAACAAGGTAAGAAATGCATCTCTCACGGATCGCGCGAATAGCACGGATCAAAAAAGGCCCAATCCGTGTGATCTGTGCGATCTGTGAGAGGCAAGTATTTCATCAAGTGAGATGGTCATTATGACCATATATGTAAGCGATTTCATTATAGATCGGTTGCATTGATTTTATGGCAAATTAGACTCCATTAGGCACTTCACTGAAATATTTATTGCAATCGGTTGCATAATTGTTTTCAAAAAGTGACATTAGTCACGCGGTAGCCAAACGCCGTCTCAAAAGTCCCAAATCAAAAATCAAATCACCCGCTATGAAAAACGTAATTCTACGAAGCAATCAATGGCCAGGGAACAGCCCGCATCCGCCGCAAGAGCGACGGAAGTTCTCTTGGTCCGAACACACTCGCGGCTGGTACCTCGCACTCATCGTCGGTATCATCCTCTCCTCTCCCGCCCTCGCACAAAGCCCCGTCAAAGGGACTGTGAAGGACGAGACCGGAGCCGCCATGCCCGGCGTCAACATCATCGTCAAAGGAACTTCCTCCGGCACCACGACCGATGCCGGCGGACTGTTCAACATCTCCGTCGATGACAATAATGCGATCCTCGTATTCTCCTTCATCGGCTATTCCTCACAGGAAGTTGCCGTCGGCGGCCGCTCTACCATCGATGTTTCAATGGCCCTCAGCGCCGAACAGCTCGGTGAGGTCGTTGTCGTCGGTTACGGAGTGCAGAAGAAAAGCGACATCACCGGCGCTATGGTACAGCTCAACGAACAGTCGATTCGCGAAGTGCCCGTAGCCAACATAAGCCAGGCGCTTCAAGGACGTGTTGCAGGTGTCGATATACAGACAACTTCGTCAAGACCCGGCAGCTCCCCGGTTATTCGCATTCGCGGAAGCCGTTCGCTGGGCAGCACACTCGATCCCAACAACCCGAACCCTCCGAACAATGACCCGCTCATCGTCGTCGATGGAATTCCATTCAACGGATCCATCAATGATCTCAACCCGAGCGACATCACGTCGATGGATATTCTGAAAGATGCTTCTGCTACAGCCATCTACGGTTCACGCGGCTCGAACGGCGTTATCCTCATTACTACCCGGCAGGGTAAAAAGGGACGGACCGTATTGAATTACGACGGTTATTACGGAAGCGCTTCCGTAGTCGGTAAATACGACTTATATAATGGTCAGGAGTTCAATGAATTCAGAACTCAGGCAATCGCGGCCGGAGCTGCATACGCTCCCACTGCCGACGAGGCTGCTAACCTCGCGGCCGGTAACCAAACCGACTGGCAGGACGAGATGTACAAGAAAGGCTACATCACCAATCATTCCATCAGCGCTGCAGGCGGTACCGACGACACACAGTATTCGTTGTCAGCAGGCTACTTCAAGCAGACTACCGTAATGCCCGGCCAGGCTTATTCACGTTATTCATTGACCGGCCGCATCGATCAGTCGATCGGCAGCCGGGTGAAGGTCGGGCTCAGCACACAGAACTCGATCAACGTCAACGATGGTGAAAACGCCAACCCGATGTTCCAGCTACTGACACTCAGTCCGCTCTATAATGCTTACAATGCCGACGGCTCTGTCTACAACCTCCCTGCTACAGGAAGCATCGACGCTACCACGCGCAACCCGTTGCTTCTCCGCAAGGATAACACCTGGCAGCAGCAACGTCGCCGCTTAAGGACCTTCAATTCATTTTACGGTGAGCTGAAGATCCTGGAGTCGCTGAAATACAGGGCTAACATCGGTCTCGACTTCTTTGCGGATAACTACGGCCACTACTATGGATCGGAAACTCCCTTCCAGAACGGCGCGGCCAATACCGCACAGGTTCAGAATACAAACAGTGCCAGCTATACCATCGAGAACTTACTGATCTATGACAAGACTTTTGCAGCCAAGCATCGCGTGAATTTCACGGGACTGTTCAGCACGCAGATGGTCGAAACTTACGGCAGCACAATCCAGGCGCAAGACCTTCCTGCAGACTTTACCTTGTATTACAACCTCGGTCTCGCGAATACCACCGTGGTTCCCAACGGAAGTTATGCGAAGTCCGGCCTGATCTCTTACATGGGTCGTTTGAATTACTCATACATGGATAAGTACTTATTGACCCTCACATTACGTCGCGATGGATCTTCGCGGCTTGCACAGGGACACCAGTACTTCAACTATCCTGCGGCAGCTGTTGCATGGAACATCCAGAAGGAAGATTTCATGAGCAACCTGGACGTCGTGTCGACCCTGAAGCTTCGCATTGGTGCGGGACAAACCTCAAACCAGGCGATTGCCCCTTACGCTTCGCTCGGTTCATTGGGTAAAGTGCCTTACAACTTCGGCCCGTCTGCAGGTATATTCGGATACAACGTTACTTCCCTGCCCAATCCCGACCTGTCGTGGGAATTCACGACCACCTACAATGCAGGTATCGATTTCGGCTTGTTCACCAACCGGATCTCAGGTTCGTTGGAATTCTATAAGTCGATCACTACCGACATCTTACAGCCGCGCGCACTCCCTCCGACCTCCGGTGTATCAACAGTAACCCAGAATATCGGTGAGACCGAGAACAAGGGTATCGAGCTTACATTGAGCGGTGTCATCATGGAAAGCAAAACGCCTGGCGGCTTCAACTGGTCTGCCGATGTAAACTGGTTCATGAATCGCAGTGAGATCACTGAGCTCGGAAGCGGGGTAACGATTGATGCTACCAACGGATGGTATGTCGGTTATCCCATCGATGCCATCTACGACTACAAGAAGATCGGTATCTGGCAGCTTGGCGAAGAAACGACGGCAACACAAATGGGTGGATTCAGGCCCGGCAATGTCAGGGTCGAGGATATCAACCCCGATGGAAAGATCGATGCAACAGACCGCACAGTTCTGGGCTCGCTCCAACCCAAGTGGCAAGGTGGTTTCACAAGCCGCTTTTCGTTAAAAGGCGTTAGCCTCGATGTGGTGATGTTTGCAAAGATGGGTGGCATGCTGGTCAGCACACTGTACCAGGCCAACTCGAATAGTCCATACAACACACTGGAAGGAAGAAGGAACGGACCGAAAGTCGACTACTGGACTCCGGATAATCCCACCAACGCTTATCCCCGTCCCGGTCAGGCACAACAGCCGGTATATGGATCGACCCTTGGGTACTTCGATGCCAGCTACATAAAGGTTCGTGCAATCAATCTTTCCTACACTCTGCCTGCGGCATTGCTGACGAAAACAGGACTTAATAACGTGAGAATTTACGTTCAGGCTATTAATCCTTTCAAGGCGTTTGCTTCTTCTTACGTGAAAGAAGGCGGTGTCGATCCTGAAACAACAGGTTATGGCGGATCGAACTCTCCGGGGTGGAACAACCGTGTAACAGTTCAACCTAACACGCCTCCCGTGAAGCAATTCATTGTAGGCCTTAACATCCGGTATTAATCGGTTGAATCATTAAAGATGAATACACTTATGAAAATCACATATAGAAAATCTTTCGCTTACGCAGCCGCATTGCTGATGTTCGCAGTGTCGGGTTGCAAGGATCTGCTCGAAGAGCAACCGCGAGCCGGTTTAACCCCGGGATATTACGCGACGGGCGTAGGTATCAATGCCGGTCTTACTTCTGTCTACTCCTCATTCAAGTTCTATTACGGCACTGAGGGTGGCATGAACCTATCCGTTTACGGAACCGACGAGTTTACGCATGGACAGCAGGTGACAAATCCGCCGCTCAACACTTATGGATCTGTGCTGAATCCGGCAGTCGGTGACCTTCAAACTCCCTGGAACCGTTCTTACGGAGCGATCAACACGTGTAACGCAGTGATCGAGCTCGGAGCAGAGGCTCCGGACCTGTCGGCCGCGCAAAAGACCGCGTTGCTTGCCGAGGCCAAATACCTTCGTGCGCACTGGTATTTTATTCTCGTGACCACATTCGGTGGTGTCACTCTTGATCTCGGATCGGGTCCGTTGAAGTTCAACACCTCGCCTACCAATATTGCAAAGCGTGAGCCGCTTGCAGATTGCTGGGCTGCGATTATCAAGGACCTTGAAGAAGCGTCGGTTGAATTACCCGATCGCCCTTCGGCACAGGGACGTGTATGGAAAGCGAGTGCAATACACCTGCTTGCCAAGGCATATCTTACACGCGGATGGTCGTCTGCCGCTCAGTCTTCCGATTTCCAGAAGTCCTATGACGCCGCAAAGAAGCTGATCGATACCAAGGCTACGTACGGCGTGTCGTTGTTGCCCAACTATGCAAGCGTACACCAGGAAGGAAACGAGTACAATGCGGAGGTGCTCTTCCAGGTAGACTGGATAGACAACAACCAGACATTTAACAACAACAATGGATTCGCCGGCGGTGAAGACGGGCTAAGACAAAACCGGAGTAACTACCTCTTCCGGATGCTTTATGTTACCAACATGCCCGGTATGATCCGCGATGCGGCTAACGGACGTCCCTTCGTTCGTTACAAGCCTACGGATTGGTTAATGAACACGGCTTTCAACGACAAGGTCAGCGATTCCCGTTACGACAAGTCGTTCCAGACTGTATGGAAATGCAATTCCGCGACGACACTGAATCCTAACTGGACGGCGGCTGATGTTACCGCAGGTGCAGTCACGCAGAAGAATAACAATGGTACGCTGATACCGGCAGTTGCAGGACAGCCGAAACTTTCCGTTGGTGATACGGCGATCTTCATGGTGCCCAATCACCTGGTGGCGAAGTTCCTGCCCTGGAAGAACAAGAAATCCTATGTCATGTTCTTCCCGAACGATGCCACTTCTCCTAAGGCTTATTTCGGAGCATCGAACAATTACACATCGTATGGCGGTTACAACATACAGAACCAATACTACCCGACGCTGAAGAAGTATGATGCAACACAGTTTCGTGCAGGCTCACCTGCCGGTGGCGATCCGAACGTCACGTCGGTCAGGCCGTTCATCGTTCACCGCTTTGCCGAAACATACCTGATCGCTGCCGAAGCATTGCTTCGCTTAGGCAACGCTGCCGAAGCTGTCAACATGATAAATGTTGTGAGGACAAGGGCTGCCGCATCGGCCGGCGCTGTTGGCGCAATGACAGCTACTACAGCCGCCGATCTTGCGGCAGGAGGAATCGACTACATCCTGGACGAACGTACGAGAGAGCTCGCCGGCGAAGAAATGCGCTGGTTTGATCTGGTGCGCACCGGCAAGCTGATCGAGCGCGTGAATACCTTTAACAACAAGCCAGCAATGCCCGGTACCATCAATGCCGATGGGACGATCACCGGCACAGCACAGCTTGTTCCCAATCCACAGCCTCACAACGTGCTGCGGCCGATACCGCAGATACAGATCGACGGCGCGGTGGATCCGACGAGTGATAATGGTAAGTATCCACAGAATCCAAACTATTGATTGTCAAAAAAAGCAGCCCGGCTATGTCGGGCTGCTTTTTACATAAAAACTCTTGTGGCGAACGAATAAAGTGAGGAAGTTCAGGGAATGATGACCAGCTACATGAAACGGATCTTCTATGCAACTGCAATTGTTGCATACTCAGTCCCGTGCGCCGCTCAAACAACAGGCGCGGCCCGTCCCGATAACGTCGGGATCGACTCTTCTAAATACACTCCCGTTGTAAAGCTGACCACGCAGGAAGACCATCAACGGATGATGGGCTTGCTCAACATTACATCCATCCGGCAAGGCGCCAATGGCAGAGATACCGCGGCATCCAATGCCGCTAACTACGACGAATCGAAAGTGCTTCCGCTTGGTCCGCTACCCGACCCTCTCGTGTTGAAGAATGGAAAGAAAGTAACGAACGAAAAAGGCTGGTGGAATGAAAGACGTCCGGAGATCGTAGAAGAATTTGACCGTGAAATTTATGGACGCGTGCCTGCGAATGTGCCCGGCGTAAAATGGGAAGTCGTAAGCAGCAATGAAGAAACCGATGGCGATCACAAAGTACTCGTTAGAAAACTGATCGGTCACGTCGACAACTCCGGATACCCGTTGGTGAAAGTCGACATCGACCTTACACTTGCAACTCCTGCCGGCGCAAAGGGCCCCGTGCCCGTGATCATGGAGCTGGCGTGGGTGTGGCCTCCTGGTACACGGCCGCAAGCCAATCCGCCGCCGCCCGGTCCAACGTGGCAACAACAAGTCCTCGCAAAAGGCTGGGGTTATGCACAGATCATTCCCGTCAGCATACAGGCTGACAATGGCGCTGGACTTACGCAGGGAATCATCGGTCTGGTGAATAAAGGTCAGCCACGTAAGCTCGATGATTGGGGTGCGCTTCGTGCGTGGGCATGGGGTGCCAGCAGAGCGCTCGACTATTTTGAAACCGACAAGACGGTCGATGCCAAACAAGTCGGCCTCGAAGGTCACTCGCGATATGGGAAGGCTGTTGCTGTGGCGATGGCGTATGATCCCAGGTTCGTTATTGCTTTTGTGAGCTCATCCGGCGAAAGTGGACTGAGCCTTTACAGAAGGAATTTCGGTGAGCTCCTGGAGAACGTTGCGGGGTCGGGTGAATATCACTGGATGGCTGGCAATTTTATCAAGTATGCCGGTCCGTTGCAGTGGAATGATCTTCCGGTAGATGCGCACTCGCTCGTAGCGTTATGTGCACCGCGGCCGGTGTTCATCAGCTCCGGAGATAACGGCGACCAGTGGGTGGATGCGAAAGGCATGTTCCTTGCAGGCGTGTACGCCGGCCCGGTCTATAAACTGCTCGGCAGGAAAGATCTCGGTACAAATGAGTTTCCGGCGCGCGAGACCGGCTTGATGGACGGAGAAATTTCATATCGCCAGCACAGCGGCGGACACACTCCTGGTCCAAACTGGCCAACTTTCCTGGCGTGGGCAAATAAATATGTTAAGACCAAAAAATGAGATTAGTAGTCCTGTTTTGTTTCAGTAGTGTTATCGCTTTCGGACAAACGATCGCCACGTATAAAGTGTCGGTCCCTGTCTCGGGTACCGATGTTGTTCCGGTGAGCGTGAACCTGGACCCGAAAATAGATTTAGCCGATTCGTTGCTGTTCGCTCTTTATGAGAAATCATCGCCGGTACCATTCCAACTCGGAAAAAACGGCGAAGCACGAACGCTATCGTGGATAGTAAAGGCTGGTGAAACAAGCACGTATACCTTAAGGAAAGCAAAGCACAAAGCAACTGCTCCCCGCGTTACCGCTACTGCAAAGGATGGTGAAATGATCATCCGGTCGGGTGATAAAAATCTGCTGAGCTATGTTTACAAGACCGTCTATCCGCCAGCCGGTGTGGATTCGGCATACAGGCGCAGTGGCTTCATCCATCCCCTATGGTCGCCAAGCGGAAAGGTTTTGACAAGAACACAGCCGAAAGATCATTATCATCACTACGGTATCTGGAACCCGTGGACCCACACATTATATAAAGGTGATACGATCGATTTCTGGAATATCGGGAATGGGAAAGCAACTGTTCGTTTTTCGAAGTTCATGTCCCAAACCAGTGGAGATATCTTTGCCGAATACGTGTCTGTTCATGAGCACGTGGTGACAAAAAAGGGAACAAAGCCTGACGTCGCGATGGAGGAAACCCAGGTGGTGAGGGTATACAATCCCGGTCCCGACTATTATATCATGGACTTCACATCATATCTTCAGTGTGCATCGGACGCGCCGATCACGCTTTTAGAATACAGGTACGGTGGGTTCGGATGGAGGACAACCGAGAAGTGGGACAACAAGAACAGTGAGGTGATCACCTCCGAAGGGAAGAACCGGAAGGAAGCCGACGGTTCCCTGGCACGCTGGTGTATCATTCAGGGAGCGATCGACGACGCCTATGCAGGCGCTGTTATGATGTCGCACCCGGAGAACTACAATCACCCGGAGCCATTGAGGATATGGCCGGAGAATCAGTACAATCGCGGGGATATGTTTGCTAACTTCTCTCCCACTAAAAATAAAGATTGGGCGTTGGAGCCTGGAAAAACATATGTACTTCGTTACAGGATGCTGGTCTTCGACAACAAGATGACAAAGGAACGGGCGGAAGCGGCATGGGAGGCATTTGCCCAACCACCGACTGTGGTCGGCGCCGTGTCATCAAAGAAGTAGAGATGTAGGTTCCATGTACGATGTACGATTTACGATGTACGATTTAACTAACGATGATCGACAGACCCAATCGTACTTCGTAAATCGTAAATTCTTAACTTGACAAGATGAGAAAACGTAGAGTTACCGTTTTAATTACCGCCGGACTGGTTACCGGTATCCTTCTATTCTTTTCCTCCTATGCTCAGAATAAATTAGACGCTCAGAATAAAGTCAATTGGAAAAAGGTAAAGGTCCTGGTCTATACGAAAAACGGAAAGGGCTATGTTCACGATAATATTCCCTTTGCAGTGACGGCCATACAGAAGCTTGCTAAGGAAAACGGTTTCAGTGTCGACGTGAGCGACAACCCCTCGAAGTTCACGGATCAGAACCTGGCCAACTATAATTTCCTCATGTTCCCAAGCACCAACCAGGATGTTTTCGATACCGACGACCAGCGGGTCGCTTTCCGTAGATATATCGAGGCAGGTGGTGGTTTCGTCGGACTGCATTCGGTAGTTGGTACCGAACGAAGCTGGGACTGGTTCAAGAAGATGCTCGGAGGCACGTTCGCCTGGCATCCGACATTTCAAAAATACACAGTACGCGTGATCGACACCGATCATCCTTCGATGGCGGGTATCCCCACCGTATGGGAGCGCAGCGACGAATGCTACTTTGTCAAAGAAATGTATCCCGGCATCCGCCCAATCATGGCGCAGGACCTCACCACCCTCGATAAGAAAGATAGTGTCCGCATCAAGTCATCATCAGGACCCTATGCCCAACTTTATCCCGCAGCCTGGTATCAAACCTACGATGGCGGCACGATCTGGATCACGGCCCTAGGGCACGACAAGACCGACTACTCAGAGCCTATGTATTTAAAACACATTTTCAACGGTATGACCTGGGTAGCATCCACCGCGAAGAAGCCAGACTACTCCAAATCATACGCCCAAACCCGCGACGAAGCCTTACAGTAAATCACCGAGCCGCGACTAACGAATAACGATTAACGATTAACGAACAACACCAGAGCCACGAACAACGAACAACAAACAACGAACCATGAGCAAGCAAAAACCAATCACCCGGCGGTCCTTCCTCGAAAAATCCGCCAAAGCCTCCGTCCTCGCATCGCTAGCTGTCACCGGCTTTCCGACTATCGTGCCTGCCTCGGTGTTCGGAAAAAATTCGCCCGCTAACCGCATCAACGTTGGAATGATCGGCAACGGTCGCATTTCACGTGTACACGATATGCCCGGCGTGTGGAATACAGATATCGGCCAGATCGTCGCCGTCAGTGACCTGGACACCAAGCGCGCGGAAGAAGGCAAGAAGCTGGTGAATGAATTCTATACCAAGAAGACTGGTAAGACTTACGATGGTGTGAAGGCCTACTATGATTACCAGGAAATGCTGCTGAACAAAGACATCGATGCAGTGGTGATCTCCACGCCCGATCATCAGCATGCCCGCATCGCCGTAGAAGCAGCCCGGGCTAAGAAAGACATCTATCTTCAGAAGCCCACGTCGCTGACGATCGCTGAAGGCCGCACGATGGCCGACGAGATCACAAAGTCAGGTCGTGTCTTCCAGATCGGCAGTCAACAAAGGTCGTCACAGCAGTTCAGATATGCCGCTGAGCTCGTTCGCAATGGACGGATCGGTAAGTTGCACACTGTGTCTGTCGGTTTGCCCGGCGATCCATCCGGTGAAGAGGAGTCCGAGATGCCGATACCGAAAAATCTCAACTACGACGCGTGGCTTGGCTCGACGCCTTATGTGTATTACACCGAAAAGAGAGTGCATCCGCAGGAAGGCTACGACAGGCCGGGATGGCTTCGTTGCGAACAGTTCGGAGCGGGGATGATAACCGGGTGGGGCTCTCACCACGTCGACTCTGCGCACTGGGGAATGGATACAGAGTACACCAGCCCAATTGAGATCTGGGGCGAGGCTGCGTTTCCCACGAAAGGTCTTTGGGATGTTCACGGGATATTCCGCACCGAAGCATTGTATGCCAACGGTGTGAAGATGATCGTCAGCAATGAGCTTCCGAACGGCATCAAGTTCGAAGGATCGGACGGATGGATCTTCGTGACGCGCGGCAACTACAATGTCACAGGAAGCGATCCCGTAGCCGACAGAGATGGAGTGAAACCATTGGATTCCAGCGACCCGAAGATCATCAAGTCTGTGATCGGTCCCAAGGAGATCCATCTGTACGAGAGCAAGAACCATCACCTCAACTGGCTGGAGTCGATCAGGGACAAAAAGAAGCCGATCACCAATGTCGAGATTGCTCACCGGGTCTGCAGCACTTGCCTGTTGCATCATATTGCGATGAAGGTTAAGAGAAAGATTTACTGGGATCCGAAGACGGAAAGGTTTAAGAATGATGATGAGGCGAATAAGATGTTATCGAGACCGCAGCGGGAGGCGTATGCGTTAGCTAAATAGTTGTTATTCGTTAATCGTTAATCGTTATTCGCGGCAAAGTCGAGTTCATTAGAGTCGCGATTTGGAGTATCCGTTTACGAAATGTTTCTCGGATATCGGAACCGCGAATAACGAATAACGAATAACGAGTAACGATGTATATTTGATTCAAAAAACCGATCATGCGTCTTCTACCGATCACCTTCATCATAGCCCTACTAATCACTTCTTGTCAACCTAAATCTACCACGCAAGAAGAAACCCCGAGTAAACCCGTGCGCCTAATTACCGTGGACCCCGGTCACTTCCATGCGGCCCTGATCCAGAAAGTGATGTACAGCGACGTCGATTCGACCGTACACGTGTATGCTCCGGAAGGACCGGACTTGAGAATGTATCTCGACCGGATTACCTCCTATAATACGAGAGCGGAAGAGCCGACCCATTGGAACGAGGAGCTATTCGCCGGTGAGCATTTCTTCGAAAGGATGCTGGAGGAGAAACGGGGTAATGTCGTTGTACTTTCAGGCACCAACCAGCGGAAGGCCGAATACATCCTCAAGTCACTCGAAGCAGGACTGAACGTGTTTGCCGATAAGCCGATGGTGATCGACTCCAAAGGATTCAATGACCTCCGGAAGGCATTCGACGTAGCGGAGAAGAAAAAATTGCTCCTATACGATATCATGACCGAACGTTTCGAGATCACCACGATCCTTCAGCGGGAGCTTTCGATGATCCCCGAGATCTTCGGCGAGCTCGAAAAAGGCACGCCGGAGAACCCTGCAATCACAAAGGAAAGCATTCATCACTTTTATAAGTACGTCTCCGGTAGCGTGCTCACCAGGCCGGCCTGGTTCCTCGACACCCAACAGCAGGGCGAAGGTATCGTCGATGTAATGACACACCTGGTGGATCTCGTACAGTGGGAAGCGTTCCCCGAACAGACATTAGACTACACGAAGGACATCGAGATCACGTCAGCCAAAAGATGGACCACCGACATTCCGCTAAGCAAGTTCAAGACCATCACCAAGCTCGATAACTTCCCTGAATTTCTAAAGAAGAACGTCACCGACACAGTCCTGAAAGTCTCGAGCAACGGCGAAGTGAACTACAAGCTTCGTGGCGTCAATGCAAAGACATCGGTGACCTGGAACTACGAATCGAAAGACGGGTCGGGTGATACTCATTCTTCTGTCATGAGAGGAACGAAGGCCAACCTGATCATCCGGCAAGGTTCCGACGAACAATACAAAGTGACGTTGTACGTCGAGGCAGTAAAACCCGGTAAAGACTACGAGCAGGCGGTTGTAGATAAGTTCAAAGCTCTGCAGGGAACATACCCGGGCATCGAGCTGTCGAAAAATGCCAAAGGCTGGGTTGTAACGATACCCGACAAGTACAAGGAAGGGCATGAAGCGCATTTCGGAATGGTGACAGAGAAGTTTATCGAGTATTTGAAAAATGGAAGTATACCCGCGTGGGAAGTACCGAATATGATTGCGAAGTATTACACGACTACGCAAGCTCTGGAAAAATCAAAGAAGTAAATTTCACACGGAAAGCACGGAATATGAGATTAATAGGATTTGTGCTGCTTATCGCGGTCTTTACTAATGGCGTCGCGCAAAATGATAGCAAGGGTCTCAAAGACTATTACGAATCCTTTTTTCCGGTTGGGGTCGCGATCTCGCCAAGGGACCTTACCGGACCGGAGGCTGAGCTGATCAAGAAACATTTCAACAGCATTACAGCCGAGAACGTGATGAAGATGGGCCCGATCCATCCCGAAGAAAACCGTTTCAACTGGGAGCCGGCCGATCAGATTGTGGCATTCGCACAAGCCAATGGCATGAAAATGCGCGGGCACACACTCTGCTGGCATAATCAAACACCCGACTGGCTGTTCAAGGACGCCGCCGGCAATCAAGTCTCGAAGGATGTGCTACTTCAACGGCTGAAAGATCATATCACAGCGGTTGTCTCCCGCTACAAGGGCAAGATCTATGCATGGGATGTTGTCAACGAAGTGATCGACGACAAGGACGATGTATTCTATCGCCCGTCGCCATGGTTTAACATCATCGGAGAAGAGTTCATCGCGAAAGCATTCGAGTACGCGCACGCTGCAGACCCCGACGCATTGCTGTTCTACAACGACTACAACACCGAGTCGCCCGTAAAACGCGCCAAGATCATCAAGCTGGTGAAGTCATTGATCGATGCGGGTGTTCCGATACACGGCATCGGCTTGCAAGGACACTGGTCGATCTACGGACCCGGTTACAAGGAGGTCGATGAATCGATCAAAGCGTATTCTTCGCTGGGATTGCCGTTGCAGGTGACGGAGCTCGATATCTCAGTATACAAATCCGAACAAGGACGTCGCGAGAAGAGAGCGGATGAAAACGATACTTTTACGCCGGAGATGGAACTGAGGCAGGTTGAACAGTATCAATCGATCTTTAACGTTCTTCGCGAGAATAAAAGGGTTATCACCACAGTGACGTTTTGGAATGTGACGGATAAGAGAAGTTGGTTGGATAATTTTCCGGTGAGGGGAAGAAAGAATTATCCACTGTTGTTCGATCAGGAATTGAAACCGAAGAAAGCGTATTGGGAGGTTGTTAAATTTCCGGTTCGGGGTTCGGGGTTCTGAAATCTGATCTGTTATTGAAGTTGGATCGTTGAGGAGAGGGTCTTGGAGAGACGAGGCTGCCCGCCTCCGGCTGAAATTTGATACGCTCCGGTATTAAATACTTTCAACCCGCGCTCATCATAAGACACAAATGCGTCTGGGCGTAATGTGAGCTCTACTTGCTCTTGATGACCTGCTTTTATGTTGATTCTTTTGAATGCTGCAAGGGATCGCATCGGTCCATCGTTTCCGGATACGTAGACTTGCACAACTTCATCGCCGTCAATCTTTCCGGTGTTCTTTACAATGACACTCAGTTTCAGACTGTCACCTTCTTTCAAGGTCTTTTCCACTTTCAGGTCGGAGTAGTCGAAGGTCGTGTAGCTCAGGCCGAAGCCAAACGGATATAACGGTTTGCCCTCGAAATACCGGTAGGTGTGTCCTTTCATGTGATAGTCGTCGAAGGGAGGAAGGTCGTCTGCGGACTGGTAGAAAGTAACAGGAAGCTTACCGCCGGGATTGTAATCGCCAAACAGCACGTCGGCGATCGCGGCTCCGGCGGCCTGTCCAGGATACCAGGCTTCGACGATGGCGGGAATGTTTTTGGATGCCCAGTTGATCGAGAGCGCACTGCCGTTGAGCAACACCAGCACAACCGGTTTTCCGAGCGCTTGAATTTCCTTGATGAGGTCTTCCTGTGCTTTCGGCAGATCGAGACTTGTACGATCACCGCCACGGAAACCTTCGATAGCCACGTCCATCTCCTCGCCTTCCAGTCGTGCCGTAAGTCCCATGAACATCACCACGGCGTCGGCCTTCTTCGCTGTTTCGATAGCTTCCTTTTTCAAACGGCTCTTCTCCCCTTCGCTGATCTGATCCCAAACCAGCTGCACCTGCGCGTCGGCATAGGTCTCTCCTGCTTCGACCCTGAACTTGTACGATTTACCGGCTTCGAGACGTATCGGCACCGACTTTCTCAGTCGTGGATCGCCATACTCGTCACGGAAATGGTATACCGTTTTTGCGATCACAGTGTCGGCCCAATACACGTTCACTTTACAGGTCGATATCACTCCGACCTGGTACATGCCCGACTCCTTCGGGGTGATCTCTCCCGTCCAGCGGACTCCGAAATTGTCGTCATCCATTCCTTCGCGCGGGGCCTTATTCTTCCAGTTGGCATCGAGTGTCCTGACTGTCTCTGAATACAGTGATGTTTTTACTTTTAACTCATGATCTTCGAAATACTCCGCCTTCAGCCCTTGCTTGCCTTCCGAAGTCAGGACGTCGGCGGGAACAATTTCAAACAACGGCATACCGTCAGCCAAAGCGCTTCCCTGCGCATAAAGCACCTTCGTGCTCTTCGATACCTTTTCGCGAATGCCTCTCAGTGGAGTGATGGGATCGGCAGGAACACCGTTGTAGTTGCCGAGCAGCATCAGCCACTGGTCCGCATTCGGTCCGATGACGGCGATAGTGCCGATGTCCTTCTTCAACGGCAAGGTGTTCTTATCATTCTTCAGCAAGACGATCGACTTACGGGCTGCGTTAAGGGCCAGGTCGCGGTGTTCTTTGCTGTCGACTACACTGTATGGTATCTGTGCATATTTCACCTGGCTGTCGAGGTCGAACATCCCGAGCTTGAACCTCGCCATGAATAATCTTTTTACCGCAATGTCTATCTGGTCTTCGGATATCAGCGAGTCGGCCACAGCTTTCTTCAACGCAGCGAACACTTTACCGCACTCGAGGTCACATCCCGATTTCACTGCCATGGCCGCGGCCTCTTCGGGCGTAGCAACGACTTTATGAAACTTATAGATATCGGTGATAGCTTCGCAGTCAGAAACAATGTAACCTTCAAAGCCCCACTCTTCCCGGAGGATCTTTGTGAGCAGGTGATCGCTTCCGCAACAAACATCACCATTGACGCGATTGTAAGCGCACATCACCGAGTAAGCTTTGCCTTCCTTTACACCCATTTCAAATTGCGGCAGGTAAGTCTCGCGAAAGTCGCGCTCGCCGGCCTTCGCATCAAACAGATGGCGCTCGGGCTCCGGCCCACTGTGCACGGCGAAATGTTTTACGGTAGCGACGGTCTTGAAATACTTCGGGTCATCGCCCTGGAGCCCTTTCACAAACTGAACGGCAAGTCGCCCGGTGAGATACGGATCTTCTCCATACGTCTCCTGCCCTCTTCCCCATCTCGGGTCGCGGAAGATGTTGATGTTCGGCGACCACAACGTTAATCCCTGGTACAGAAAGCGTTTATCGTTGCGAACAAAGTCATGATGCTTTGCGCGGGCTTCGTCGGCAATAGCGGTGGCAACCTCAAACATCATCGGTTCGTCCCACGTGGCGCCCAATCCGATAGCTTGTGGATAAACCGTTGCCAGTCCGGCTCGCGCTACACCATGCAGTCCTTCGCTCCACCAGTTGTATTCCGGAACGCCGAGACGATCGATGGCGGGTGCGGCGTTCATCATTTGGGTGATTTTTTCGTCGAGGGTCATTTGACTGACGAGATCGTTGACGCGTTGGTCGAATGAGACGGTGGTGTCTTGAAACCGGAAGGTTGGGGAGGAGGGCTTCGAACAGCTGAGGGATAATAGTAGGAAGAGAAGGGATATGAATCGGGTCATGGTCAGGGTTCAAGGTTCGAGGTTCTGAAATCAGTCAGGTTTTCTGGGAGGACCGCTAATTCCATTGAAACGCAAAATACGTCGCCTGCTCCGATCCAACATTCGTCAGATTATGTGATATCCCACTATCCAAAACCACCACCCCCCCATCCTTCGCTTTATACTTCCCGTCCCCGACAATCATCTCAACATTACCAGACTTTAAAAGTATAATCTCCTCCGGCATATGCGTATGCGGAGCATGACTCGCTAATCCCGCATTTAACGTCGTGATATGCATCTCGAATCTTTCAAACATCGCCGTCGGCCTGTCCACAACGTTTCGCCTGCCTCCTTTATCGTGGGGCACAAATTTCATCTCATTCCAGTCGACCATAAACGAGCCGCCTGATTTCTTACCGCGGTCGGCATTGATCGGCGTGCGGTTCTTCAATTTGATGATGTAGTATGTACACGGCGTAGCTCCTGCATTCCTGAAACCATGCTCATCGCCGGGAAGAATATAGACCACACTTCCAGGTCCTAGCGTTTTGGATTCGCTACCGATCGTCGCCGTCAGCGTTCCGTCTTTTATGATCACCAGCTCTTCCTGGTTTGTATGGGCGTGACTCGGGTGCGGAGCCTCGCCTCCTTCAACGGTGCTGGTATGGATCTCCAGGTTATCGAGTAATGTCGTGCTGCCGTCAACGAACTGTCGTCGCATGCGGTTTTCGTCTTTAACAGACTTCAGGTCGTCCCAGTTGTAGGCCTTCGATTCAATTTTACCCTGTGCGATCGACAGGACAGGAATAAGTAGTGCAATGGTGAGCAGGCGAAGCTGGTGCATGACAGTTCAGGTATGAAGTTCGATGATTCGCTGGCCCTGGTAGGTGACGATGCCTTTCAGCTTTTGTATGCGCGACCTTGCTTTGCTGAGACGCTCCCGGGCCCGGGTCAGGTCCTGTCCTTTCTTCTTGAGCTTCTCTTTCAGATCGGTCACCATGGCGATCAGTTCATCCTGGCTTGCCTTCGCGAGGCGCTTCTGCGATGCAAGGCCGACGTCGTCTGGTTTGTGTTGTGTCATAAGGGCTTGTTTCCGCGGTTAAGCCGATTACGAGATCAAAAATAACAGTCTTGTGAAATATTGCAACCGATTGCAAAGAATTTTTGAAAACTAGAGGAATTCTAAACTAAATCACATTAATTTGCCATGCAAGCGATTGAAATGAGCCAGACCAAAGACGTCACTATTTACGACATCGCAGAAGTCCTTAACGTATCTCCCGCTACCGTCAGTCGCGGGCTCAAAGACCACCCCGGCCTCCGAAAAGATACAAAAAAGCGCATCGTGGAAACAGCCCGCAAAATGGGCTACCAGCACAACACCTTCGCCTCAAACCTGAGACGCAAACGTACCAACACCATCGGCGTCATCGTCCCGCGACTCAACTCCTATTTCATGTCTACCGTCATCGCCGGCATGGAGAAGGTCGCCAACAACGCAGGCTACAACCTCATCATCGGACAGTCACAGGAGCTCTTCAAAAAAGAGATCGCCGGCGTGAACACGATGTTCAATAGCCGCGTCGACGGACTGATGATCTCTCTCTCCTACGATACCAAGAACACCGATCACTTCAATGTGCTCCTGAAAAAGCAGATACCGCTGATCTTCTTCGACCGCGTGATCGAACACCCGAATTGCACGAGTATCGTCATCGATAACGTGAAGGCAGGCTACGATGCCACCATGCACCTCATCGAACAAGGCTGTCGCCGCATTGCACACGTCGGTGGAAGTATGAACCGGAACGTGTATGCCGACCGCCTGAAAGGACAAGTCATGGCTTTGAAAGACAAGGGCATCGAGCACGATCCTTCACTCGTGATCAGCAACAACCTCTCCGACCAGGAAGGCGCTGAAGCCGCACAGCAATTGATCAAGCTCGACAAACGCCCGGACGGCATCTTTACGGCCAACGATACTTCCGGCGTCGCTATCGTCCGCGAGCTGAAACAAGTAGGCCTGAGTGTTCCAAACGATATTGCCGTCGTGGGCTTTAATAACGATCCGATCTCCAGGGTGATCGAGCCCAACCTCACTACGATCAATTATCCCGGAACGGAAATGGGCGAAGTCGCGGCTACAACCATGATCAACAAGCTGAAAGACGTGCCGCCTCCCAATCTCAACACCGTCGTGCTTCGTCATGAGCTGATCATTCGGGGATCGTCGCTCAGAAAAAAATAAAACACTTACCGACCATGAGAAACCTGCTGACTGGTTTACTCTTCCTTTGCCTTGCGCTGAATGCGTTTGCCGAAGATGGGTACAGGCTTTGGCTACGATATGATAAGGTCAAGGATGAGAAACTACTGACGCAGTATCAAAGCCGCATCAAGAACATTTACCTGCCGGGCAGTTCGGCAACCGTTGCGGTAATGAAGACCGAGCTGAGCATGGCGCTGAAAGGGCTTCTTGGTAAAGAAGTTCCTTTTACCGATAAGATCTCAAGCGGCACATTGGTTATTAAGATTGCGGTCATTGGTATTGCAGTTCCCGAAAGCTTTTCGATCTCAACTGGTAAAGATCAAAATATCACGATCAGCAGCCCGGATGACGCGGGTCTTCTATATGGAATGTTTCATTTCCTGCGATTGCTTCAAACTCATACCGATATCAGCAAAATCAGTATCGCAGAAAGCCCGAAGATCAAAACACGCATACTCAATCATTGGGACAATCTCGATCGCACCGTAGAACGCGGCTACGCCGGCTTTTCGATATGGGACTGGCATCGGCTTCCGGAGTATGTCGATCCCCGTTACACAGATTATGCAAGAGCCAACGCGTCTATTGGGATCAATGCAGTGTCACTGACCAATGTGAATGCCAATGCTCTTTTGATCACACCGGCTTACCTCGAAAAAGTAAAAGTCCTGGCCGACCTGTTTCGTCCATACAACATCAAAGTATTTCTCACGGCCCGTTTCAGTGCTCCGATGGAAATCGGTGGATTTAAGACCGCCGACCCGCTCGATGCCGACGTCAGGCAATGGTGGAAAACGAAAACCGACGAGATATACAAATATGTTCCCGACTTCGGAGGATTCCTGGTGAAAGCAAACTCCGAAGGACAGCCTGGTCCGCAGAACTACAACCGTACTCACGCCGATGGCGCCAACATGCTTGCCGAAGCAGTAAAACCACATGGGGGCATCGTCATGTGGCGGGCATTTGTGTACGACAGCAACGTTCCCGACGATCGTGCGAAGCAGGCATATTCGGAGTTTAAACCGCTCGACGGAAAGTTCAACGATAACGTGATCATACAGGTGAAGAACGGCCCGATCGATTTTCAACCCAGAGAACCTTATCATCCGTTGTTCGGAGCCATGAAGTCGACTCCGTTAATGATGGAGCTACAGATAACGCAGGAATATTTAGGACAAGCAACGCATCTCGTATTCCTTCCCGTGCTGTGGAAAGAAAATATATTGCAAGCTGATCTTAAAGAAAGCAATGCGCTCACAGCAATTGCAGGCGTGGCCAACATCGGCAACGACAGGAACTGGACCGGGCATTTATTCGGCCAGGCAAATTGGTATGGGTTCGGAAGGCTGGCTTGGAATTATGAAATATCACCCGAACAGATCTCTTCCGAGTGGATTGGCATGACTTTATCCACCAAACCAGACTTCGTCAAATCCTGGAGTAAGACCATGAATAGCTCACATGAAATGGCCGTGAAATACATGACTCCATTGGGACTTCACCACATCATGGGCGCGAATCATCACTATGGACCCGGCCCGTGGGTAAGCAAGATGTCTCGCGCCGACTGGACCTCTACTTACTACCATAAGGCAGATTCCATTGGAATAGGCTTCGACCGTACAGCAACCGGCAGCAACGCGCTCGCACAATATCCTCAGGCATATCAGGACCGTTGGAAAAAAATTGATACTTGTCCCGAAGAGCTTCTCCTATGGTTTCATCATGTCAGTTGGGATCACAAAATGAGTTCCAACCTTACCCTGTGGGAGGAACTATGCCGACAATACGACTTAGGATTAACAATGGTGGGCATCACGGGCAAAATGTGGGACATGTCCAAGCCGGAGGTCGATGAGGAGCGCTTCAACCATGTGAGAATGTTGCTTGACCGACAGGAGAAAGAAGCCGAGCTCTGGCACCACTCGTGTATCCTGTACTTTCAGACTTTTTCAAAGAGACCAATCCCTGATGGAATAAACGTTGGCGACAAACCTCTTGAATATTATATCAACCTTCAGTATCCTTATGCCCCGGGAATAAGACCGAGGTGGTAATATCCAATATCCAATAACCAATATCCAATAACCAGTATCCAATGAGCAGTCCGATGATGGAACAAACCATGAGATGGTTTGGACCGAATGACCCCGTAAGTCTTACCGACATCAGGCAAGCCGGATGTACCGGAGTCGTCACCGCCCTTCACCACATCGCCGTCGGTGAGATCTGGACCAAAGACGAGATCAGCAAACGGGTAAAAGAGATCGAAGCCGCAGGCTTGACCTGGACCGTTATCGAAAGCCTCCCGGTACACGAAGACATCAAGAAACAAGCGCCGGGATTCGAAAAGTGGATCGCCAACTACAAGGTAAGTCTCGAAAACGTTGCAGGTTGCGGACTGAAGGTCGTCACCTACAACTTCATGCCCATCCTCGATTGGATGAGAACCGATCCGTTCTTCACACTGGATGACGGCAGCAAGGCGCTCAGGTTCGAGAAGTCGGCCTTCATGGCATTCGACTTATTCCTCCTGAAACGACCCGGCGCCGATAAAGAATATACGGCGGTGGAGATCCGGAAAGCAACGGAACGTTTTCAAACCCTGACCGATGTCGAAAAGGAAACACTGTACAGGAATGCATTGCTGGGTCTGCCGGGTAGCGACGAACGTTTCACGGAGGAACAGATCCTGAAGGCATTGAGAACATACGAGCACATCGATGCGCGTAAGCTGAAAGAACACCTGTTTCATTTTCTCCGGCAGGTGGTCCCGACGGCTGCAGCCCACGGATTGAAGATGGCCATCCATCCCGACGATCCCCCCTTCCCTATTCTAGGGCTGCCCCGTGTGGTGAGCACGGAAAAAGATGCAAAGGAAATTCTCGAATGTGCTCCATCGCCGGCGAACGGTCTGTGTTTCTGTACCGGATCTTACGGCGTTCGCGAGGACAACGACCTGGTTGGAATGGTGAAACGTTTGGGCGACCACATACACTTCCTTCATCTCCGGAATACCAAGCGCGATAAGGACGGAAACTTCTTCGAAGCCGATCATCTCGGAGGCGATGCGGATATGCCGGCAGTGGTGAGAGAGATCGTGTTGCTGATGCGCCGTACCGGCAAGGCGATACCGATGCGTCCCGACCATGGACACCTGATGCTGGATGATTTGAAAAAGAAAACCTATCCCGGGTATTCGGCAATAGGAAGACTTCGCGGACTGGCTGAGCTCCGAGGACTCGAGCTCGGCATCGCAAGGTCTATCTGATCTCAGACTCCGGAAAACACATTGAACCCGCCGTCAACCGGCACGTTGATGCCGGTTACAAACGCGGATGCGTCAGAGCACAACCATACCAGCGTACCGCTCAGCTCTTCCGGACGGCCGAAGCGGCCATAAGGCGTCTGCGAGATAACTTTTTGTCCGCGTGCTGTATAGGAACCATCCGGGTTTGTGAGAAGACTCCTGTTTTGTTCTGTCAGGAAGAATCCCGGTGAGATCGCGTTCACACGAATGCCTTCACCATATTTATGAGCCATCTCCACGGCGAGCCATGAGGTGAAGTTCGTGATCGCCGCCTTCGCTGCCGAATAGCCGGCGACGCGCGTGATCGTGACCATGGCGGCCATCGACGCGATATTGATGATCACACCTTTCTTTCTCCTGGCCATGTCTTCTGAAAACACTTGTGTGGGAAGCACCGACCCGAGCAGGTTCAGGTCAACGACTTTCTGAAAGTCGCCGATCTGCATATCGAAGAATGTCTTTTCAGGAGCTACCACTGCTCCCGGCATGTTACCCCCGGCTGCATTGATCAGGATATCGATGGCGCCAAATTGTTTCAGCACTGTTGCTTTCGCTGCTTCCAGCTGATCTCGTTCCAGGACGTCTGCATTCACGGAGATCGCCTTGCCTCCTGCTGCGATCAGTTCGGCAACCAATGCATCACCCGCCTCTTTCCGTCGTCCGAGGACAGCGACATTCGCGCCGGCACTACTGATCGCTTTGACCATCGATTGGCCAAGCACACCAGTGCCTCCGGTAATGACGGCCGTTTTATTCTGAAGAGAGAAGAGGGACAAAGAATCGGGTAAGTTCATTTCGAAAGTTAAAAATTAGAAATTAGTATGTTATCTGGACCTTCGTACCTGGCTTGGGCATTACAAAAAAGTCCTTCTTTTTACCGAGCTCATCGAACCGTTTTCTTGCTTTCCGCGGATTCGTCCTTCGCACCAGTTTCACATGATCATCCGATGTGGTTTCGCGAAAAAAATCCTCCCAATGCACCACAATGAGCTTCGCCGGGTCGATGTCTTTGACGATAGCTTTCGGATAGTCTTTGACATTCAATGTCGATGCATAACACAGCACTGCCACGTCTACTTTCTTTTTCTTCAACTCAGCCTCGGGAGGCTTTCCATAAGGGAACTGGCTGGCCGACGTTTGTATGAACATTCGAAGCGTGTCATTATCCTGTGCGATGAAGTCCACCAGGAAAGAATACGTCGTTCCGACAGTCCATTTCCTTGCCTTGATCTTGTCAGCCGGCCAGATCAGGTGTTCTTTGAAATACTCCGGGTCGAGCGGCTTGCTCATGTACAACTTGCGCTTCGTGTGAGGCGCGTGATTCGATTCGATCGCCATGAACCGGATCCTGGGTGTGACGTTGATCCATTCGTAAGCCTGGTCGTTGCTGATCGTGGGCTGGAATATCTGCTCGTTCGACAATCCTTCCAGCCTCACTCCTTCCTTGATGAAATTGACCATCATCTGCGGGAGGTAGCTGTTGCCGTAAACAACATCCATCTTAGTGAAGTAATGTGCCTGCACCAATGTCGGCAGATCCATAACGTGATCGTAATGAGTGTGCGACACCAGACCTGCTCGCACCGATCCGCGTGAGGCCGATGCCTGGACCCTGCTCTTCCAAACTTCATACAGCTCCGGTT
Organism: Cyclobacteriaceae bacterium; assembly: GCA_035318625.1. Classification (GTDB taxonomy): domain Bacteria; phylum Bacteroidota; class Bacteroidia; order Cytophagales; family Cyclobacteriaceae; genus ELB16-189. Next base: position 1,253,526 of record DATHEL010000001.1, on the reverse strand, counting down.
TGGTCTGGACTTTACCCAACATCCTGGTGAACTTCTGGTTCGAGAAGAACGGATCGGTAACGACGGCATCCCCATCCTGTTCGATGATCATGTTGCCACAACCCAGGTAGGTAAGATTGACGACGTGCTTACCGTCTTTATTCAGCGGCAGCGTGACGTTGGCTTTATTGGGAATGATCTCCGGGTAGAATTTCGAGACGCTTTGCGCACAAGACGCGAGCAGGAGTACCGATGCGATCGCGATAACTATCCTCATACGTTCAGGTAAAGCGCTAACAATCCTGCGATCACCGCCAGGCAAAAGCTTAGCAGCGTCCCGACCATGATATATTCCGTGAGGTAAATGTCTTTGCTGCTGGTAAGGTCTCCAAACCTGAAGATGGACTTGGCAGCGAGAAGAAACCCGATGCCTTCCCAATGGCCGGTGACGATGAACACGTAGATCAGTATCCGTTCGAGTATCCCGATCCAAAGGCCCGCGCTCACCATTCCCTTCAGCTTTTCCGACGACCGCGCGGGCGGCCATTGAGAAAGAAACACGCTAATAAATTTAGCGGCAGGAAATGTTACAGCAACAAAACCAGCTACTATGATCCAGGAGATGTTGTACGACAAAGCATCCGTTAGCTGTATGCCGGTGGCGAGCGACACCACGACGGCGATGATCGACAGGTGAAACAGCTGATCTGCTACGAACCACAGCTGCGGCCGGCGGTACGACATCGTTCCATAGGCGAGATCGCCGACGTATTGGGAAAGTCCGATCACCAGCGCATAAGGCCAGTGCCCGATATCCCAAAGCGCGACCCAGGCACACAGGAAATGAACGAGCGACTGAAGGAGCAACCATTTCGATCTCCAGAGCTTTATCCCTTTCTCTTTCAGCCGGTCTCTCCGGAAGAATACAAAGTCACCGAGCAGGTGGGCGATGAGAAGCTTGGAAAAAAGTACGAGCATTTATTTCCCTGGTTTCATGACCGCCTCGGAGACAGTCGATTCAAAATACGAGATCAGTGCCGATAATTCATTGTAATGGGAGCTGGCGTAACGCTTATGTACGGCAGGTTGGGATATCTTCAGTTTCTTCGCCATCTGGTCCTGGGTTTTTCCTTCCGACAATTTCAGCCAGACCACCTCGGCTTCGGCGAATGTCCAGTCGTCGATAATGGCGCTGGCAAGCTTAAGGGCGACATTGACCGGTTGATCGATCGTTGGCCACGGCGTATTGACCTGGAGGCGATGGTTCTCGTGCATGAGTGAATCGAGCAGGGAGCCGGACCAGAGATACGCTTGCCCGTCGGATTCATTGACCGACTTTCCGGTGTATCCTTTTTCGCCGATGCCGATGGCGATCCGTGCGTCGAGCTTCAGTTTGGAGAAGGCGGGCATGGATCGGAGGCCGGCGCGGATGAGAACGGCCAGGCGGAGGGCGTCGGAGGGCTGCGGAAGCTCTACCTGGAACCCGTCGCCGCGGAAGACGCTCCATTTGGGTGTCTTGGTGAGGCCGGACCTCTTTTCGATGATCTCCTGCAGTTGTCGCAGCCAACGGCTTTTGTTGGGAATGCTCCTGGAGGAAACCATATCACCTGTAAGGACTGCAATCATGACTTGTTATACTTCAACATTATAACCTATCTTGGTTATAATCTATAAATATAACCTCTGTGGGTTATAATTCCAAGATATAACTTCAAGAGGTTATAATGGCATCTTAGCACTAAACGACCATATTCCCGATCCTAGATCCACCACCGTGTACTTTCCCTCCTGCCCACGCACCTTCAGCTCCTTCGAACCGCTCAACGCCACACCCTTCTCCGTCACCCCCTCCACGTCCCCCGACGGTACATACACCGTGGCCGTCGTGTTAGCCGGGATCTCTACATCCACCTGCAGCCTGTCTCCCACAACCTTCCACGACGAACGTATCTTCCCGTAGTACGTCGTATACTCCGCCGACGCCATCGTCAACCCTCCCCCAATCGTCGGCTTTATCACTATCCCCTTATAACCAGGAGCTTCATCCTTTGTATCAATACCCGTCACCACCCTGTACATCCAGTCACCAATCGCACCATACGCATAGTGATTGAACGAGTTCATCCCCGGCGTCTGAAACGTACTGTCAGGCTTAATGCCATCCCAACGTTCCCATATCGTCGTCGCTCCCATCTTCACCGGGTACAACCACGACGGATACGTCTCCTGCATCAACAGCTTGTAAGCAACATCATTATAACCAAACCTGCTCAGCACATGACACAAATACGGCGTGCCCAGGAAGCCAGTCGTCAGGTGATTGTTGTACGACGCAATGTTATCCGCCAGTCTCTTCGCAGTCTCCGCCCGCATGCTCTCCGGCAGCATATCGAAATGTAACGCGAGCACGAAAGCCGTCTGAGTTCCCGATACCAGCCGCCCATTCGGAGTCACATACTCCTTCACGAAAGCATCTTTTACGTTCTTCAATAACGCGGTGTACTTCGCCACATCATCCGCCTTGCCAAGGACCTTCGCTGTCTTTATGATCAGTTCCGTAGAGTGCGCAAAGAAACATTGTGCAATCAGGTATTTGTCAGTCACCGCCGAGCGACCATCATTGTCATCGAACGGACGGTAGAACAACCAGTCACCAAAGTGGAAGCCCTTGTTCCACAAATTGTCGGTGCTCCTGCGTTCAATCCAACCCACCCAGGCCTTCATGCTCTCGTATTGATCCTCCAGTATTCGTTTATCTCCATACGCCGTATACATCTCCCATGGTATGATCGTCGCCGCATCCGCCCAACCCGCCGAACCGCTTGCATTCGGTCCAAGAACATTAGGCACCACGAACGGAACGCTGCCGTCCACCTGGTCGAGCGCGACATCTTTTAACCATTTGGAGAAGAAGTCATTCACATTAAAATTGTACGACGCCGTCCGCGCAAATGCCTGGGCATCGCCCGTCCAACCCAGGCGCTCGTCGCGTTGCGGGCAGTCAGTGGGAACATCCAGGAAGTTTCCTCGCTGACCCCATTGTATGTTGTGCTGCAATTGATTGATCAACGCATTCGAAGACGTGAACGAACCGGTCGGTTTCATGTCCGAATAAAGAGTGATCGCCGTGAAATTCTCCGGCTTTATCGTTCCGGGATAGCCTTCCACCCGGATATACCGGAAGCCCTGGAATGTAAAATGAGGCTCGAAGGTTTCTTCTCCGCTACCCTTCAGCGTGTACTCGTTCTTCTGCTTCGCCGGACGAAGGTTCTCCGTATAAAAGTTGCCTTTCTTGTCCAGTACTTCAGCATGATACAGCGTAATCTTATCACCCGCCTTACCCGTCGCCTTCACCTGCACCCAGCCTACCAGGTTCTGACCGAAGTCGATGACGTTCTCACCCTTCGGAGTCACAAACACCTTCACGGCTTTGAAAGTCTCCTTCTTCCGGATCGGCTCATTATACGTCGCGATGAGGTTCACGTTATTGTTCTGTTTGATCTTCACGCTCGTCCACTTCGAGTCATCGAAGCCGGTCTTGTTCCAACCAGGCTGATCCTTCCGGTTATCGATCGTCTCGCCATGATAGATCTCGGAGCTGATAATACTACCTGTTGAATTCTTCCATGACTCATCCGAAACAACAACATCCGATGTTCCGTCGGTGTATTTGATCTGCAGCTGGAACAACACCGCGATCTCCTTACCATAGAAATTATGCTGACCGGAGAAACCGATAAAGCCACGGTACCAACCGCTTCCCGACGAGATCCCGATAGCATTGTTACCGGATGTGATCATCTTGGTCACATCATATTGCTGGTACTGAAGTCTTTTGTTGTAGCTCGTCCAGCCGGGTGTCAGGTAAGAGTCCCCTACCCGGTTGCCGTTGATAAACGCTTCATACAATCCTTGCGCAGTGATGAATGCCGTCGCCGACGCAACCTTCTTGCTTGCCCCGAATTCTTTCCGGAAGATAGGGCCCGTACGCACCACGGTATCTTCAGCCAACCCTGTCATCATCCACTTTGCCTTCCAGTCGGATGTATTGAACAACGCAGTCTGCCACCAGCCTTCACTCCAGTTCGAAGCCTTCTTGTTGTTGTCCCAAACTCTGACTAGCACGTTGTACGTCGTCGCCGAAGCGAGCGCCGGTCCGCCGTAAGGCACAAATACAGATTGATCGGAGTCTACTTTACCCGAAGTCCATACTTGTTTCTTGCTTTCATCGGTAACCTTGATCTCGTAAGCGGATTGCATCACGTTCCGCTTATCAGATACCAACTGCCACGAGAAGCGCGGCTGTTTGGTATCGAGCCCCACGGGATTGGTCCGGTTCTCAATAAGGACATTCTGAAGTTTTACCTGTGCTGCCGCTACGACAGACATCAACATCAGTATTGATAGAAACGATATTGTTCGCATAACTCTTAGCTCAACTTTTAGTTATTAACTTTTAACTATTATCTTAAATTAACGTCAATGGTATTTTTTCCGGAGTTCAAAGGATAAGTCTTACCATGCCACACCAGGTTACCAGTAACGGTTCCCGGCAGGTCGGCCGACACCGCCCACTTACCCTTCTTGTCTTTCACATACGATACAGCGATGTCACCCTGAGGATGTGGAATGGTCCCTTTGATGTCGGTGATATCTCCCAGGCGCGGTTCGATCTTCACCTTGCCGAAGCCAGGCTCGGCGCTGTCGATGCCCATCACGATGCGATATAATTCGACATTCGGGCTCGAGCCCCACGCATGACAATCGGAACGTGACTCGGCCACGTCCGACATCTCCGCCCAGGTCGTCAGCCCCATCGCTATGTTCTCATTCCATTTGTCAAGCCACTTGACATAGTCGTTGCCCAGACCTGCTTTTGTCGCTGCCTGGTGAACATAGTATTTGAAGTAAATGGATGCGGGAGCAAGTGTAGCATCGTTGAGTATTTTTCCTGCGAGTATCTTTGCTTCTTCACCCGCCACCAATTCAGCGAGAATAGCCAGCGAATTGGCATGCTGCGAGTACACATCTTTCTCCGGTGTGTCGGCGTACATATTCTTCGAAGCATCCCAGTATTTTTCACGGACGGTCGTCGTGAGCTGTTCCGCACTCTTCCGGTAAGAAGCCGCCAGGTCTTTAAACCCGAGATTGTCTTCGAGCTCTGCCGCAATCTTGTATGTCCACAACAGCTGGATATCGAGTATCGAAGAGTTGCCATTGGCACCCAGCGGCGCCACACCGTCCTTCCATCCCTTGCTATCCACCCAATCTGAAAAGATCCAGTAAGGTAGTCCCCTCAACGATCCGTCGGCCTGTTGGTACTTCTGAAAAAACGACAACACCTGTCGCGATCCGGGCAAACGATCCTTCACGAAAGCGACATCGCTGCGGTACATCCAGTAATCATGCACCATGCCGATCCACCAAAGTGAGAAGCCTGGAATGATCTGGGTTTGAGCCGTCGGGTACCGGCTCATCGTCACGCCTTCCGCCAGCCTCGACTGGTCGCCCTGGAGAATGGCATTGCGTACCAAACGATCATCCCTGGAATTATATAAAGTCACCAGCGCCTGTATACGCGTGTCACCGAAGTATTGAAGCTGCTCGTAGTACGGGCAGTCCATGTATGTTTCGGTAGCGCAGAGTCGTGCTGTCCTCCATCCTATCTCCAGGTTCTTTTGGAGCGATGGGTTGGGCGTGGTCATCGATGCGGCTAACTGAAACGGGTAACCGGTGAACACGCCGTACATATCGTCGATCACGAGCGGCTGATCTGCTGTCTTTATTTTCAACAATACATACCGGTAGGTCCGGTACCAAAGTGATGTAAACTGTTGTGACTTACTTCCGTCCGAGATCAGACTGTCGCTTCGACCCACGAATACTTTACCTTCGACCTCATTGCGGTTTCCTTTCGGCATTTGAGGAAGGCTGTAACCGGTCAGGTTTTCATTCTTGTTCCGTATGTATAATGCTTCCGCATATGCGATCGAAATACCTGCATCCTTCCCATCGCTAAAGATCAACGTGGCATAGGAGTTCGTGAGGGCGTCGTTATCGATCAGCAAAGTCGCCGATGTTTTTGCGGGAATGGTGACAGCGACTTTATTCTTCGGAAATCCGGCTGGTGGCTTTATCCCTTCCGCCTTTCGAACCGAGCCCATACGCTGAGCAGTAAGCTCCATTTGCGGAAGCGCAGAAGGCACGAGCATCCATGTTACCGGGGCGAATGTAAATACACCCTTGGGAACCCCCTGGTGCATCGTTCTCGGTTGTTTCCAATGACCGTCGTTATAGCCCGGGGCTTCGAAGCCTTTTACGGTCTTGCTCATTGTAACGAGCTCACCCTGTCCCGCGACATAGTATCCGTGGGTCCGCGGCCTCAATGCCTGATATCCTTCATCCCGTATGACCTTCCATGACTTGTCGGTGTTCACCATGCTTTCAGCCTCCGTATTTCCCTGCAGGATAAAGCCCGTCATGACCGACACTTGTGCCTCTGGTTTCATCGGGCCTTCGTTCCAGACAATTGCCGAGAGAGCGTTCTTCCCTGCAACCAGGTACTGAGCAATGTCGACGGTTTCGAAATTCCAGTTGTTCACATCGCCTCTCGCCGGCCCGAGCGATACGAGGCTGCCGTTCACAAAGAGCTTATAGCGATTGTCCGCCGACACGTGCAGGATAAATGAACCGGGTCTCGAAGGGAGATCAAACGTCTTTCGGAATTTCAGGACTTCGTGTTGTTTCAATGACTCGGGAATGCCTGAGGCTGCAGACCAGATGTTGAAATCCTCACCGGCGCTCGTTATCCACACGGCCTTCCACGGTCTCTCCAGGATGTTCTTATCGATCGTTTGTGCAAGTCCCGCGAATGGTATTACTGCCACTATGAACAATAACAGCTTTCGAATCATAACGACGATCTGAGGGTAAGTGAAAAAGGTATCTCAATATGTTCGGTCTTCTTGCACAGGATAACTTCGGCCACCCTGCGGCCCATCATCTCGAAGTCGGTGGATATGGTCGTGATGCCGTCGAGGATGATCTTCTTCATCGGCGTCTCGTTGTAGGATATCACGCCGACATCTTTACCCACCGCCAGATCGCCTTCCATGATCTTTTCGATCAGCGTCACCAGGTCGTTCTCCATCAGATTAATGTAGACCTCCCCCCGAAGGATCGGCTCGTCGGCGATGGAGTTGACAACCTTGCGGTTGAACGCATACTGATCGCAGAACCGTTCAAAGCCTTTCAATATCTCTTTCGGATGATAGCTGTTCGACGGGAAGATGATCTTCAGCGTTTGGTATTTGCTTAGCTGCGGTAATGCCTGTTCGAGCGCATTGTAAATGTCGCTCTCAAAGTTTTCGTACACGGCGCTGTAATAACCGGAGACACCCGGCACCAGCTTATCCAGTATGATCAGCTTATCTTTATCGATGGTATTGATCACCTCGAATGCCTTCTCTCCGCCTTCGATAAAATGAGGTATGATCACAAAGTGAGTATACTCGTCCTGCCGCGTGGAAAGAAGTTTCTTAAAGAACGAGAAGTCGTTGTTGTAAATATAGAAATCAATAAACGCCACGTCGTTCAACGCCTTTACAAACGAGTCGTAGATCATCTGCTTATGGACGCTGAGCTTATTGAATAACAGGAATACTTTGATCGACTGGCTTACGGAAACATTCTTGATAAAAAAGCCCTTGCCCGGCACCGACCCCAGGACACCGATCTTCTTGAGATACTTATATCCCTTCTCCGCCGTATCGCGCGATATTTCAAACTCGAAGCTGAGCTCATTGATGGACGGCAGCACGGCATTCTTCGCGAGCTCTCCCGACTGTACGGCGCGAATGATCGAATTCGCCAGCTGCTGATATTTCGGCGTAGCCGAGTGATCGTCGAGTTGAATGTAGGTGTAGGTCGAAGTCCGCGTCACAGTGACAATATAGTCGAAAACTTCGATTCAGATAGTCGAAAACTTCGATTCAAATCATCGCAACGGGTTCAAGGTTCAAGGTTCTGATATTCACCAGTTGACGAATGTCGTAGAGTATGGACAGATCACTTATGAATCGAAACTTTAGGATGTCTCCATGGTCGAAAGAAAGGATCAACCCACACTACATCTGAACTTTGAACCTTGAACCAGCGGCCATGACAGAGCATGACGCCAGGAGAGGGTTCGGTGTTTATTTTCACGCGTTTAAGGTCCCGAAATCTGTGCCATGAAATACTCACGTTCAGCTAGTCTCCTTACCACTGGTTCCTTACTACTTACTCCTTAGTTATGGGTGTCATTCTAGGCGTTCTCTTTCATTTCATCGGAGGCTTCGCATCAGGCAGTTTTTACATGCCGTTCAAAAAGGTTAAGAGCTGGGCATGGGAAAGTTACTGGATCATCGGCGGGCTATTCTCATGGCTCATCGTTCCTCCCCTCGCCGCCTGGCTTACTCTTCCCGGTTTCTCCGACATCATCAGCTCCGCCGCTCCCGAAACGCTTCAGTACACCGTGCTCTTCGGTCTGCTATGGGGTATCGGTGGTCTCACGTATGGATTAGGTGTTCGTTATCTCGGGATGTCACTCGGCAACTCCGTCATCCTCGGTTTCTGTTCTGCATTCGGAGCGCTCGTGCCTTCCATCTATTATAATATAGTCCCCACACCCGGCAAGACAAGCTTCTCCGAACTGATCTCCACCACCTGGGGTCTCATCGTACTCGCCGGTGTCGGCATCTGCCTCCTCGGTATCTACATCTGCGGCATGGCCGGAATGATGAAAGAAAAAGAGCTCCCTGATGAAGTGAAGAAACAAAGCGTGTCCGAGTTCAATCTTGTCAAAGGCCTGTTCGTAGCAGTAGCATCCGGTATCCTAAGCTCATGCTTCAATTTCGGTATCGAAGCCGGAAAGCCCATGGCCGAGGTCGCCGTCGCAAGTGGGCTCAACCCGTTATACCAAAACAACGTGACCTATGTCGTTCTTCTCTGGGGCGGACTGACCACCAACTTCATCTGGTGCATGATCCTCAACAGCCGCAACAAGACATTCTCCAATTACACCGACACCAAAACGCCCCTGGGGAACAACTATTTTTATTCAGCGATGGCCGGAACTATCTGGTTCCTCCAGTTCTTCTTCTATGGCATGGGCGAAAGCAAGCTCGGCAACGGCGCCAGCTCCTGGATCCTCCACATGGCGTTTATCATACTGATCGCGAACGGCTGGGGAATCGTCCTTAAAGAGTGGTCGGCCGTCAGCAAAAAGACCAGGAATACGTTCATCGTGGGTATCGTGGCGATCATTTTATCTGTTTTAGTAGTAGGTTACGGAAATTCAATTAAGTAATTATATATCAACGAGTTATGGTTCATTCAAAAACCAGCTTTAAGCACGTTAGCTATCTTTGGGACGATAAAAAGGCTGCAGAGCTCGCCGGTGACGAAGTCGGCCTTTTGATATATCGCTCCAACCTCCTCGGCGCCGATCTCCGCCTCACCAATTTCGGCGGCGGGAACACCTCGTGTAAGGCGATGGCCAAAGATCCTCTTACCGGCCAACAGACCGAGGTCATGTGGGTGAAAGGCTCCGGTGGCGACATCGGTACATTAAAAAAGAGCGGGCTCGCGGCATTGTACGTCGACCGCCTGCTGGCATTGAAAAATGTCTATCGCGGACTGGCCCATGAAGATGAAATGGTAGAGCTCTTCAATCATTGCATCTATGACCTGGCATCCAAAGCACCGTCGATCGACACTCCCCTCCATGGATTTCTTCCATTCAAACACATCGACCATTTGCATCCCGATGCGGCTATCGCGATCGCTGCTGCGAAAGACGGTAAGAAGATCACCCAGGAGTTGTTCAACGGAACCATCGGCTGGGTGGAATGGCAGCGGCCGGGCTTCGACCTGGGCCTCAAGCTTCGTAAGTGTCTCGACGAAAATCCAGGCATACGCGGTATCATGCTCGGCTCGCATGGACTTTTCACCTGGGGCAACACTGCCTACGAAAGCTATGTGAACACTCTTGAAGTCATCGAGCGTTGCGCAGAATATCTCGAAGAGAACTACGGCAAGAAACGTCCTGTGTTCGGAGGACAAAACATAAAAGGACTACCCAAAGAGCAGCGGCTCGAACAAGCCTCGGCATTGTCGCCCGTGTTGCGTGGCTTCTGTTCGGGCTTTAACCGGATGATCGGCCACTTCACAGACGATGATCGTGTTCTTGAATTCATTAACTCCAAGGATCTCCCTAAGCTCGCGCCGATGGGCACAAGCTGCCCCGATCATTTCCTGAGAACGAAGATCAGTCCTCTGGTGCTTCAGCTTTCTCCTTCGGACGATCTCAGTGATTCGAAAGCGATCAAGGAAAAGCTCTCGCCTGCGTTCGAACAATACCGGACTTCCTATAAAGCGTATTACGAAAAGTGCAAACAGCCCAATAGTCCCGCCGTCCGCGACCCCAATCCCGTGGTCGTACTGTATCCCGGCGTCGGTATGTTTACTTATGCCAAAGACAAGCAGACGGCACGCGTCGCCGCAGAGTTCTATATCAACGCCATCAATGTAATGAAGGGGGCCGAGGCCGTCTCGGAGTACACTTCGCTCCCGCACCAGGAGGCTTTCAATATAGAGTACTGGTTGCTGGAGGAAGCCAAGCTGCAGCGCATGCCTAAGCCCAAACCGTTGACGGGCAAGATCGCCCTCGTCACAGGTAGTGGTGGCGGCATCGGGAAAGCCGTCGCCAGGAGGTTTGCCTCCGAAGGGGCCGTTGTAGTATTGAGTGATAACGACGCCGAACGACTGAAAGGCGCTGAAGAAGATTTTAAAAAGTGGTTTGGCAAAGATACCTACACATCGGTGGTCATGGATGTCACGAAGGGCGCCGATATCACGTCAGCCATGAAGGCAGCCGCGAGAGAATTCGGCGGAGTCGACATTGTGGTGAACAACGCGGGTATCTCCATCTCCAAATCGATCGAAGACCACACCGAGAAAGATTGGGATATGCTGTACGATATCCTCGTCAAAGGACAGTTCCTGACTTCACAGGCCGCCGTGCGCATCATGCGCCAGCAAGGGCTTGGCGGAGATATCATCAACATCGTCAGTAAGAACGCCGTAGTATCGGGTCCGAACAACGCCGGTTATGGTTCCGCGAAAGCTGCGCAAGCCCATCTCAGCAGACTGAATGCCGCAGAGCTTGGCGCCGATAAGATCCGTGTGAATATCGTCAACCCCGACGCAGTAATCGCCGACAGTAAGATATGGGCGGGCGCATGGGCCGAAGGACGTGCGAAAGCGTATGGTGTGAAAGTCGAAGAGCTCCCTGCGTTCTATGCGAAACGTACACTGCTAAACGAGATCATCGTCCCCGACGATATTGCGAATGCATGCTTTGCATTTGTAGGCGGACTGCTAAATAAGTCTACAGGGAATGTATTGAATGTGGATGGCGGCGTGGCTATGGGGTTTGTTAGATAAAAAAATGCAATCTCTCACGGATCGCACAGATAAAGACAAAAAGCGATTCCTGTGATCCGTGTGATCCGTGAGCAAAAAAAAATATGAGAGTCGCCTTCAGAATGCAACTAATCAAAGGCAAAGAAGCCGAGTACAAACGCCGTCACGACGAGCTTTGGCCCGAGCTCCGGGCCCTTCTGAAAGCCAACGGCATTCGCGACTACTACATCTTTCTGCAGGAAGAGACCGCCGGCCTTTTCGGAGTTTTGGATATCGACGATCCCAAAGCCCTCGACAACCTCCCCGAACACGCCGTCATGAAAAAATGGTGGGATCACATGAGCGACATCATGGATACCAATCCCGATAAGTCTCCCGTGAGTGTACCTTTGAAAGAAGTGTTCTATCTTCCGTAATCATGCGAGCAGACAAAAACCAGATCGCCCTCCACAACGACCAGTTGACAAAACTCCATCAGAAGAAGCTCGAGTTTATCGTTTCGGGCATACCCGCCGCCGACAAGGTCATCAATAAGCTCTCTGCATTTCAAATTGCCATCCCCAGTTGGGCATTGGGCACCGGCGGTACGCGCTTCGGTCGCTTTCCCGGTGGCGGAGAACCGCGTAACCTCGAAGAAAAGATAGAAGACATAGGCCTCCTCCATTCGTTGAATAAATCAAGCGGAGCGATCTCTCTCCACATCCCCTGGGACATTCCCACAGACGCAGCTAAGATCCGTTCCCTTGCGAAATCTTTCGACCTGCAGTTCGACGCCATGAACTCGAACACCTTCCAGGACCAGCCCGGTCAGTCCCTCAGTTACAAGTTCGGATCCATGCAACACGTGAATAAAGCCGTGCGGCAACAGGCCATCCGCCATAACCTCGACGTCATCAGGCACGGCGTGGAGCTCGGCTCGAAATCCATCACCGTCTGGCTGTCGGACGGGTCCAGCTTTCCCGGCCAGCTCAATTTCCGCCAAGCATTCCAAAACACCCTCGATAGTCTCCGCGAGGTTTACGCCAAGCTGCCCCCCGACTGGAAGATGTTCGTAGAGTACAAGGCCTTCGAGCCCAACTTCTATTCGATGAGCGTCGGCGACTGGGGTCAAAGCCACTTATACGCGCAAAAGCTTGGCGCGCAGGCCTTCGCGCTGGTCGACCTGGGTCATCACCTGCCCAACGCTAACATCGAACAGATCGTTTCCCTGCTCCTGATGGAGGGCAAGCTCGGCGGCTTTCACTTCAACGATTCCAAATACGGCGACGACGACCTGACCGTGGGCAGCATTCGCCCCTACCAGCTATTCCTGATCTTCAATGAGCTCATCGACGGTATGGACGACCGCCAGATGAACCACGCCACAGACCTCGCCTGGATGATCGATGCGTCGCACAACGTCAAAGACCCCCTCGAAGACCTGCTGCAATCCGTAGAGGCGATCATGATCGCTTATGCCCAGGCCCTTCTTGTTGATAGAAGACAATTGAACGATGCCCGCCAGCAAAACGACGTAGTCCGGTGCCAGGAGATCTTACAATCTGCTTTCCGTACCGATGTTCGTCCGCTGGTTGCCGAAGTGCGATTGAAGAACGGGGCTGCACTCGATCCTCTCAGGTTCTTCCGCGATCAAAAGGTGAGAGAGAAACTTATCAGCGAACGCGGCTCGACAACATTCGCGACCGGACTTTAATCACATGCCTCGCATTCCTGTCATCGCGGTATTCGATATAGGTAAAACCAACAAGAAGCTTTTTTTATTTGACGAGGATTACAAGGTTGTTCATGAAACATCCACGCACCTGGATGAGACTATTGACGACGATGGAGATCCATGCGAGGATATCAACGTACTAACGGCATGGGTCAGGACGACATTCGATCATGTGAATTCCCTTCCCGAATTCGACATTCGGGCTATCAACTTCTCCACCTATGGGGCCAGCTTCGTACACTTGGGAAATGACGGTCTTCCGGCCGCCCCTTTGTACAATTACCTCAAGCCATTTCCCGACGATCTGCTCAGCCGGTTTTATGAAACTTACGGAGGCAAAAAAGACTTCCCCAAGCTGACTGCCTCGCCGGTCCTGGGCAACCTGAATTCGGGCATGCAGATCTACTTTCTGAAGCACGGAAAACCATCGGTTTTCAAAGACGTCCGGGTGAGCCTGCACCTGCCCCAGTACGTGTCATCCCTCTTCACATCGGCCTATTGCTCCGACCTCACCAGTATCGGTTGTCACACGAACCTGTGGGACTTTTCGACCCGGAATTATCACCGGTGGGTGATCGAGGAAGGTGTCGAACCAAAGCTCGCTCCGATACGCCACTCCGATTCAACCGTCGAAATCACGGCTGGTGCTAAATTATTGTACTCAGGTATAGGTTTACACGATAGTTCTGCGGCTCTCATCCCCTACATCACCCACGCCCGGGAGCCCTTCATCTTGCTGTCGACCGGCACGTGGTGTATCAGCCTGAACCCATCCAACGGCAGCGCACTGACCGACACCGACCTGGAGCGGGACTGCCTCTGTTATCTCACGTCTGAAGGCAAACCGGTGAAGGCGTCCCGGCTCTTTTCCGGGCACGTACACGAGGTGAAGTGCAAGGGTCTCTCCGACCACTTTAACGAACCATCCGACGCCTACAAACACGTCGCCTCGGGTGACCGGTGGAAGGAGCTCAGGGACCGTCTAAAGCCGGCGGAACGAAGGCAGGTTTTCGACACGGATCAGTATTCCCGGTTCAAGTCATTTGAAGAAGGTTATACTGCCCTCGTAGAGTACCTGGTAGAGGTGCAGATCGCCTCGACCGACCTCGTTATTCAACCCAACATCAAAACGATTTTTGTTGACGGCGGCTTCAGTCAAAACAAGATCTTCATGACGTTGCTCTCGGAAGCCTACCCCGGTCTTAAAGTCTTCGCCGCCTCCGTAGTGCAGGCCTCCGCTCTGGGAGCAGCCTTGATCATTCACAAAGACTGGAACAGCAAACCCGTTAAAAGCGACCTTCTAAAATTGAACCAGTATTAATCTCAGTTCTGATACTAATCTCAGTATTGATATTCCTCGCAGCATCGATCTGTCTTCCAAACCAATCCCCACTTACTACTTACTACTTCCTGCCGTAATAGTGCCGGTGAGCGATATACGACAACGGTATCCCAATCGCCACACAAAGTATCCCCGCATTAATAACCGCACCCGATAAACTAAACGGGCCTTTCGGAGTACTGCTCAGTTTCACAACGATCTGACTCATCATCGTCCATATAAATATCCCATACCCGATTCCCGTGAGAAGCCTGTTCTTTGAAAGGAACGGCAACCTTGGATAGATGGTGAAAAAAATGAACGTCCAGCAAAAAGCGATGAAGTAGTGAAGGGCCAGACCGAGAATTGCCATCGATGTCCGGTCCATCTGGAATGCATCGGCCCCGAAAATGCCGCTGGAGATATACACAAATACGTTGACCGGGGTTTTGCCTCCGCCGATCATATAGTTGATCGATGCGCTGGTAATGTCCAGTGTGCCGACAAGCAGCCAGGCCAGGAAAATTGCTTTTTTGGTGTTTTTAGACGGAAAATTGACAGCTTGTTCCATGAGTGCCGGTTGGTTGAATGACGAAAGTTATTGAACAGTCCGTCAATCTTGTTGTAAAAAACCGAGTTTATCGCGCCTCTACGATCCAGTCCCACGGATACGGTTCTTTCATCCATTTCGGCGGGGAAGTGAATTCGGTGGTCCAGTCATATTCCAGCCTGTTGATGGTAACTTTTGTAAAATCAGAATCCCTGAACAGGACCTCGAGCTCCGGTTGCGAATAGTGTTTGGTCTTGACGCCGTCGATCCTAACAATTCCCTGGATAAGGTCGGCTTTGGTCCCTTTGAAACCGGCAAGCTCCGACGCGTCGATATCTTCGGGAGAAGTTCCTTCTTTTTTACACCATTCGATCAACTGCCAGGCAGAATAGAAAAATGAATCCAGAGAAGGGAGAACCATAACGACGTTGCCGCCGGATTTGATGCTCTTGCGGATGTTTCGAAGCATGATACGGTTCTTACCGACTTCCGGAAGCATGACCACGTTACAACAGAAACCGAAATCGGCCGTCGCTTTTAGGGGCTTCGTCAGATCATGTTGTTTGAACGTGATGTTCTTATACGTAGTCTTTCTTGCGATGTCGAGCAGGTTATCGGAAATGTCCAGGGCGAGGACGGAACGGAAAGAGGGCGAAAGGTATTCGAACGCCCGACCTACTCCGCAGCCGAAGTCGATCGCGGTGTGGTCGGGGTTGGCGTAGTTCTTCAGGATCTTTGAAAGGAGCTGGAGACGGTCGCTGCGGAAGACGTCGAAGATCTCTGCCTGGTAGGAAGAGCCGATCTTGTTCCAGTGGGATCGTTGTTCCATGTTTCTAAATATCAGCATTTCCTCTGAAATACAATGGCGCCCTGCGAAAGAAGCAACTGCGGGGAATGCTTTCCCGACCGCAAACAATCATCTCCCCAACTTCAAGTTCAAAATCTGTTTAATCAGACAACAAGCCGCTGGCACGATTTTGACAACTGAGGGTACAAAGCACTTACTAAATTCACTATTATGACGTCTTTGAAAATGAAGGGAACCTGGAATGAGCTGAAAGGAAAATTGAAACAGAAGTACGGTCAACTTACAGATGACGATCTAACATTTGCTGAAGGTAAAGACGACGAATTGCTCGGAAGGCTGCAAAAGCGTTTGGGCAAAACAAAAGAAGAGATAAGGAAAGAGCTCGAAGAGCTTTAAGCGCTCGTGCCTGGTCCTGGAGACTGTAATCTGTAAGATCAGGCAAATCATCGGATCGCGTTTAACCACGATTCGTAGACAGGGACGAGATCACTCACGTGATCGCCGTCCCTGTTGTTTTTTATATCATCCGATCCAGTGGCCGCGTCAAACAGGTCGGGCCCCCACCGCCCTTCACACTAATCTCCGATCCATCATATTCGATAACAGTACATCCCGCCTTCTCCATTCTTGCCTTCGTCTCCGGATTGCCTCTCACCATCACACATTTTCTCGGCTCTATCGCAAGTACATTACAGCCCATGGAATCAAATTCCGAGTCGGGCACTTCGACGAACCGGTAGTTCCTTCGGAGCAGCGCGTCACGGAACGAGATGGGCATCAGGGGCGAATACACTACTGCGAGGTCTTTGTCGACCGGGCTGAATACCGACATCAAATGAAACACATCCGATGGGCCGCGGTAGTGAGGCATCTGTGCAACTAGAACTTCAATACCATGCGGTTCCAGGAATGAACGCAGCTGGCGGATACCTTCTTCATTGGTGCGATACGTGTGCCCGACCGCGAAGGTCTTTTCATCGATCCACGCACAGTCGCCGCCTTCGAGGGTACCGGGCGACTTTATGATGCCGAGGATCTTAACGCCATGTTTCCCGAACGCTACACCTTCTGCCGCCGGCTCTTCAGCGCGGTTGGCCTTACTCATGTTGCACAATACAACCCCGAAATCACTGACGATCGAAGCGTCACGGCAATAGATGGAGTCGATGGACTGTGCCTTGTCCGCAGGAAGGAATAAAGGCTTCGCTCCTGCCGAAGTCAGTATGTTTTCAAACGTCGCATACTGTGAAGCGGAGGCCCTCAAGTCGGGTTTCGAAAGGAAATTCAAAGGCTTCCACTGGTCCGACAAGGTACGCTCGTCTATAAAAGCATCGCCGGCTTTCTTGAGCATCACTGTTACGAGGCGTCCGTATTCCGAATGACAGGTTGTTTTCATGGTATCACTGCTCGTCTGCGTAATTTCATCACGGCATAAAAAGGAACTCCGGCCATCAGCAGTATGAATCCCCAGTACACGATCACTTCACCCGATCCGATGATGGCCCAAAAGGAAAAGATAAAACCTATGATCGTCACAACGATCCTGATCCAGCCTGTTTTGTCGAGCGACCGGTCTTTGGCCAGCAGTATCACATACGATGGCATTGAGAGGCTGTATGAAAGCAAGGAGGTCATGGTCGACAGGAGGATCATATATTTATAAGTGTCGCCAAGGCTGCGGCTGAAGTTCATGCCCATCAGTACCGATACCAGCAGGCTAGATACAATGATGCCCAACACCGGTGTTCCTCTTTTATTTTCTCTTTTGAACAGCACCGGGAAGAGGTTATCACGGGCGGCTGCCATAGGCATCTGGCCCTGTATCAGGATCCAGCCATTCAGCGCTCCGAAAGTAGCGATTACGGCGCCGGCGGCCACCAGGTATTTCGCAGGCTGACCCCAGATCAATTCGGCGGCATCGGAAAAGGGAGCTCTCGAAGTCTTGAGGACTTCGGGCGGCAGTATGCCCATCACAGCCACGGTACCGAGAACGTACACGATCAATGTGAGCAACGTACCGATGACGGTAGCACGGGAGATGGTGCGCTCGGGATCTTTAATGTTTTCAGATGGAATCGTAGCGCACTCCAATCCCAGGAATGCAAACAAGGTAAGCGTCGTCGTTGCCGTAATGGCTGAAAGATCCGACTCGCCACTGGTATTGAATGGTACGAAGTGATCTGTGTTCAGATAAAACAAACCGCCGATCGAAAGTATCAGCAACGGTGCGATCTTCAGCACGGTGGTGACTACTTGTACGATGCCTGCCTCACTAATACCCATCGAGTTGACGAACGTGAGGAGCCAGATAGCGGCCAGTCCCGTGGTAATACCCGCGAAACTGTTTTGCGATACCACCGGGATGAATTCGCCGAGGTAGCTTACGAATGCAACGGCAATAGCTGCGTTGGTCGCCCACACCGATATCCAGTATCCCCATGCAACCAGGAATCCTGGAAAGTCGCCCATCCCGTCCCGGACGTAGGCATAAGGGCCGCCGGTGGCGTTGGGGCGAAGCTTACTAAGCCATCCGAAGACCAGGGCCAGAGACATTGCGCCCACACAGGAGATCACCCACCCCACCAGGCTGATGCCGCCGTAACCTGCAAGGGTCGCAGGCAGCATAAAAACTCCCGAAGCGATCATATTACCGACTACCAGAGACGTTGCCGTGAGCAGTCCAACTTTTCTTTCGGGCGGAGAGGTCATATTAGCCGTAAGCAAGTACTAAATAATTTGTGTACTACCAAATTGATTGTTTCATTACTTTTGATCCGCCAAAAACTATAAAAACCATGAAGCAACTGATAGCCATTGCGGCAGCGATTACTGTGATCGCAGCCTGCTCGCCGACAAAAGAAACCATGCAGGAATTGAAAGCTCCTACCCTGACCTTGAAGTGGGAGACAGACACCGTGCTCACTACTTGTGAGTCGGTTCTTTACGACAAGGCCAAAGATGTATTGTATGTTGCCAACATCATGGGCAAGCCCGACTCCGTAGACGGTGTTGGATCGATCGGCAAAGTAGGCCTCGACGGCAAAGTGATCGATGCTCAGTGGGTGAAGGGACTCAATGCGCCGAAAGGAATGGGTATCGCCAACGGTAAACTGTACGTTGCCGATATCACCAACCTGGTTGAGATCGACCGCGAGACCGGTACCGTCACGAAAACATACCCGGTCGAAGGAGCAGTATTCCTCAACGATGTGACAGTCGACGGAGCGGGAAAAGTTTACGTAAGCGATTCGAACTCGGGTGCCGTGAGCATGCTCGACAATGGTACGATCGTACCCTTCCTGAGCGGTCAGCATGGTCCCAATGGACTTCTGTCTGATGGAGAAACATTCCTGGTAGCTCTCTGGGCCGACAAGACTCTGAACACCGTGAATGATTTGAAAGAGGTTGTTTTGCTGGCCGACAGTATCGAGAACCCGGATGGTATCGAAGCGGTCGGTGATGGCGGATACCTGGTATCGAGCTGGAACGGTAAGGTGACGTATGTCTCTGCCGACGGCAGGACGAAAGAGATCCTGAACACGACTGCCGACGGCGTGAGCGCTGCGGATATCGAATACATCGCCGATAAGAAGCTGCTGCTCATCCCCACGTTCTTCAAGAACAAAGTGGTAGCCTACGAATTGGCCTATTAACTTGATCCGTGCGATCCGCGTGATCCGTGAGAGGCAAAACCTACGAATAATACATCTCTCACGGATCGCACGGATCACACGGATAAATGCAACCCACCATTCTCATTCTTCCTTTTCATGGCATAGGTCATTTCAACGGCCTGTTCGGGATTGCGCGGGCACTTCAAAAAACACACAACGTTGTATTTGCCGGGACGGCATATTTTAACAGCCACGTCACATCGCAGGGCTTTCCGTTCAGGATACTTAACTCCTATCCTTTTGGACTTGGTCTGGAGGGCTGGATCCACCAAATCCGGAAATCGGAATCGCCGATATTCAAGAACATCATCGACCGCTGGCGCGACACTTTGTATCATGAGCGGGTAGCAGAGCTGACGAACGTCCTTGCCGAGCTCAGGCCGGTTCACATCCTGGTAGATGCCCAACAGGCTACAGACGTGATCGTGTTGAAAGCTATCGATCCTTCCTTGAGGGTCTCGGTGCTGAACGTTGCTCCACCCTACTTGTTAATGCCGGGCCATCCGCCTGCCAATTCGCTCGCATTGCCTGGCGACGAGAAATCGGTCAACGAAGCCTACAAACGTGCCATGGGAAAGATCCGCGATAAGCAATGGCGTCAGAGGATCAAATACTTTATCGGACTCGACGACCGGGCGATCGTGCAGCGACGGCTTCGAAGGAACAAGATGCTTCATTTGAAGTCCGACTATATCTCGCTCATCACTTACGCCGTGAAGAACATAGATCAGTATGTGCTCACATATCGCGAGTTCGATTTCATGGACGATCGTTTGAAAGATCTCCGGTATGTTGGTCCGCATGCCGATACGCAAGCTGCCATCCCACCGTCAGATGGGCTCCTGAAGCTGGTTCGGGACGTAAGAGAGAAGGGTCACAAGCTGGCCTACTGCTCATTCGGAACTGTTCCTTCCGGCAAAGATATAAGGAGCTTCGTGGTAAAATTGTCGGAAGCCGTCAGCCGGCTGGACTGTACCGTGATCGTTTCCGCAAAGGTTGTCGGTATTCCTGCTTCCGAAAAGATCCACGTGTTCGACTGGGTGCCGCAGTCCGTTGTATTGCCGGGCTGCGACCTGTTCATCACTCATGGCGGGATGAACTCGGTGCATGATGGCATCCGGTTTACCGTTCCAATGTTGGTTTACCCCATCGACAACACCTACGACCAGAATGGAAATTCCAGCCGGGTTGTGTATCGTGGACTGGGCTTGCGCGGAGATTTTGACAACGATACCGCTGATGAAATTCAACGCAAGATGATCGAAATTTTTAGTGATATTAAGTTCCGGAAGAACCTCGGGGATCTTAGGAATAAAACGTCTCACTACACGACCGACCAATTTGTAAAAATGCTCCTATCATGAGATCAACCAGACTGATTGCACTCGCACTGTTATGTTCGTTCCAGCTCGCCGCCCAGATCACTCCCGAATATCCATTAAGAGGCTTTTGCATCGAGGCGCCGAGAAATGAAGGTGTGGACGCGTTCGTGAAGTTCATCAACGAAGAGCTCGGACCCCGTAAGATCAATACCCTGATCCTTCGTGTTGACTTCAACTATGAATTTAACACACACCCCGAGCTGCGGGCCACGAACTCACTGACGAAAGCCTCGCTGGCGAAATTGGTCGATGCCTGTGCAAAGAATAATATCGAGATCATCCCGCAGATCAACCTGCTCGGACATCAGTCGTGGGCAGGAAGTATCGGTAACCTATTGAAAGTATATCCGCAATTCGATGAGACTCCCCACGTGAAAATGCCGGAGAAATATGAATGGCCGAATGCCGACGGACTGTATTGCAAGAGCTACTGCCCTCTTCACCCGGACGTTCACAAGATCGTGTTCGACATGGTCGACGAAGTCTGCGATGGTTTCAAAAGCAAAGCATTTCATGCAGGAATGGACGAAGTATTCTATATCGGTGACGACAAATGCCCGCGTTGCGGAGGTCGCGACAAGGCCGAGCTGTTTGCGGGGGAAGTGCGGACCATACGCGATCACCTGGCGCTGAAAGGCCGGAAGCTATGGATCTGGGGCGACCGGCTCCTCGACGGAAAGACGACGGGTATGGGCATGTGGGAAGCGAGCTTCAACAACACCCACCGCGCAATCGATATGATCCCGAAAGATGTGATGATCTGCGACTGGCACTACGAAAGACCCGATAAGACTGCGGTATATTTCGCGATAAATGGATTTCAGGTGGCCACCTGCCCCTGGAGAAATCCGCCCGTCGCCGTACAGCAATCAATCGACATGATGACATTCAGAAAAGACGCTACCGATGCGATGAGAGAAAACTACCGCGGCATTGTTCAAACCGTTTGGTCGGGCGCCGGGAATTTCCTGGATGGGTTCTATGGAAAAACGGACGAGAAAGGAAACACGCCGTGGGAGTGTTTCAACGCGGTGTTCCCTAAGAAGTGATCTAACGATACAGGAAATAGAAGAAGAGAAATACAATCACGATGACCATGATGGCAGCCAGCCACCGCCACGGTGCGGGATAGCTCCTGGTGAATTCGTATCCGCAGATCGGGCAGACTTTGCTGTCGGCGTCGACTTCCATGGCGCAGGCGGGGCATTCCTTTTTCATTCAACTAAACGTTTTGTCTCCTCTTACGGCGCCAACGAATAAAGAGCCAGATCAGAACGCCGGTAACTAATATGAAAGGCCATGCTTCGAACACACCGATAACAAATCCCAGGAAGTTATCCCAACCCGCTCCAAACGTGCGGGAGAATCGATAACCAAACCCGGTGTTGCCGCTGACCGGCTGATAATATGTGAGAGTTACTGTACTGAACGCTACCTGGTTGGTTAAATACTTCAACCGCCCTTCCATCGATTCGATCTCACCGCGAACATTGGCGAGCTGAGTTTCGACTTCAATGAGATCCTTGACAGTCTTTGATTGCTTGAGGAGCTCGAGATACCGGGCCTCCAGTTCTTTCTTTGTTTTCAGGCGGGTTTCGACGTCAATAAATTGTTCAGTAACGTCCTGGACCGAAATGTTTTTAGAATCCACATTCCGTGCAAGGGCTTCGACCTTCGCGATGAACTCATCTAGCTTCTCTGCGGGAACTCTGACTGTTTGTTCGTAGCGCGGAGTCCCGGAATAGTTGTTCTGATTATCGGAGGACACGTAGCCGCCAAACTCTGCCGTTAATTGTAAGATTGATTTTTTTGTTTCACCGATGTCACTCACCTCAAACTCCATCGAGCCATTTTTGATGAGCTTGCGTTCGACCGCGACAGGTGCCGATTGACCCTCATCATTGCTGGCAAAAGTTGCTTGTGGATTTTCAACGTCAGCATACCCGGCACGACCCATCTTCATGGACTGCATGCGCAGATCACCGCCGTTCTGACACGAGCCCAATACGCAACAAAGACCAATAATCAGAATACCTCTCATAACGAAATTACTTTTCCCTCCTTCGCGCTTTTATAAACCGCGTCAACCACTCTCATCACCTTCACGCCATCATCTGCCGTCACCGGCATGTCCTTGTTATTTGCAATCGCCTCGTAAACCCCATCATAATAAGCATAATAATTTCCCGGTAACGTCGGCACTTTTTCTCGTATCACCTTTCCGGCTTTCTCTGTATGTAATAACCCGCTCTCAGTATCCGGCTCCGCCCATCCTTCTTTCGTAGGCTTCTCTCCTGCCTGCAACTTGGTCTCCTGCACGTCGGCCCTCGTCTTTAAGAACGAACCGACACGGCCATAAATTACATACGACGGCACCGGTTCTCTCACGTAATATCCCGAATGCAGACGAACCCGGTGTTTTTTGTAGTACAATAATATCTCCAGATAATCATCCACCTGCGAATCCGGCCTGGTGATCATCACATCTGCAAAAACACGTTCGGGCATCCCAAACAAAAACAACGCCTGATCTATCAAATGCGGACTAAGGTCCTTCACAATTCCCGAACCCGCGCTCGGCGTTTCCTTATGGGCTTTATAGCTCAAGGCACCATTGAACCTGTCGTAAGCAAACGTAGCCTCAACAACCTCGCCAACCAGTCCCTCTTCCACTACCTTCTTCACTGTCTTGTAGTCGCTATCCCACCTGCGGTTCTGAAACACGGACAATTTCACGCCCTTCTTTTGCGCAAGGGCCTTCAACTCTTCCGCTTCAGCCGCGTTTGCCGTAAATGCTTTCTCGACCACGGCATGTTTCCCCGCTTCGAGAACTTTCTTCGCATATTCAAAGTGAGTGTATGTCGGTGTATTGACAATAACGAGGTCTACCGTCTTGTCATTTAGCACATCCTCCATCGTGGCATAGCTCGTCACACCCGGATAGTCGGCGGCTATCAGCTTCTTGCTCCGCTCCCACGCCCCGGCTAATTCAAACCCGGGATGTAGAGAGATGAATGGGGCATGGAAGACCTTACCGGACATTCCATACGATAAGAGAGCGGCTCGAATAGTCTTACTCATCATTGTTCGTTAATCGTTATTCGTTATTCGTTATTTGCTGTAACGAGTGACTGTCGGCGTAGCCCCGAATAACGAATAACGAGTAACGAATAACGACTCATTTTAGCTCTAATACAACTACCGAATGCGCCGGCAATTTGACTTTCAAACTTCCCCCCGATAGCGATGCATCTTTAAACGCCACAGGCTTTATTTTGGCCGGCTGTTCGAACGTGTTGAAGTCCTGAAGCTTGTCTGATGTCAGCAACCTGCCCGTCACACCCGAGAACTTTGCGCCACGAACATCGATACTCACTTCCTGGGTTTTAGTCGCATCGATGTTCACCAGGGAAACATGCGTAAGCCCTTGCTGGTCCCTCGAAGCCGAAACAGAAACCGCCGCGAGCTTGTCGTTACCGAAAGTATAGTCACCGGTCTTGACCTCGAGTGGCAGCAAAGTGGCATCGTGGTGTACGGTGTACATTTCAAGCACATGATAGGTAGGGGTCAGCAGCATTTTTTCTTCATTAGTAAGGATCACCGCCTGTAACACATTTACGGTCTGCGCCAGGTTAGCCATCCTTACCCTGTCTGCATGGTTGTTGAAAATATTCAGTGTAGCTCCGGCCAGCACCGCATCACGAATGGTATTCTGCTGATACAGGAATCCCGGATTGGTGTTGGGCTCCACATCGTACCATCCACCCCACTCGTCCACCACCAGGGCAACTTTTTTTGCTTTGTCGTACTTGTCCATGATCGTCGAGTGCCGACTGACGAGCTCTTCCATAAACAGCGCCTTTTTCATGATCGTGAAGTACTGCTCTTCACTGAAGTTGGTTGCGGAGCCCTTCTTCGACCAGTCGATCACCGAATAATGGTGCAAGGCCACTCCCTCCAGCATGTTGAGAGGGATATCGCGCATCAATACTTCGGTCCAGTGGTAGTCGCTCGAGTTGGCACCCGATGCAATCCTGAATATCTTCTCGTTGTTATTCCACCCGGTCATGAATGTCGAATATTGCCGGTAAATACTGGCGTAGTATTCAGCGGTCATGTTGCCGCCACAGCCCCATGCCTCGTTGCCGATACCCCAGTACTTCACATTCCAGGGTTTCTCACGGCCGTTCTCTGCACGCAGCTTCGACATCGGGCTTACCCCTCCGAAGTTGGTGTACTGGACCCACTCCGAAAGCTCTTGCACTGTTCCGCTTCCCACGTTGCCTGAGATGTACGGTTCCGTTCCTAGCAGCTCGCACATGTTGAGGAAGTCGTGTGTTCCAAAGCTGTTGTCTTCCGTGACCCCGCCCCACCAGGTGTTAACGATGGTCGGACGTTTGTCCTTGGGGCCGATGCCATCCTTCCAGTGATAGGTATCTGCAAAACAGCCACCGGGCCACCGCAGGTTGGGTATCTTCATTTTCTTGAGGGCATCGACCACGTCGTTGCGAACGCCCTTGGTGTTGGGAATAAGCTTGTTGTCCTCGCCAACATAGAAACCACCGTAGATACAATGGCCCAGGTGCTCTGAGAAGTGACCGTAAATGTGTTTGCTGATCTTATCCTTACCTGCGTCGGCATTCAGGATAATCGTGGTTTGAGAGAACGCCGCGATAGGCAGAACAAGGAGGAGAAAAAGTAGTTTTGTCATGGAATTGGTGGATTCTGAAAAATAAATGTACAGAATACGTTTAATTCCTCAAACTACGTAAGCGAAAGGAGGCGTGCAGCCTTGTACATACTAGCGCCGCACGCCTCCGGGATTGTATTATCGTTTCGCTATCGTCCTGGGAGCATCGACAACGTCTTTGATCTGCTCCAGTTCTTTGGTGATGGCCCCTCTTTTTATGAGCGTATACTCCTTCACTCCCATCCCTTCGAACCATTCCTGCCAGGTGAGCATCATCCTGTCCCATTCCATATCTTTCTCCCGGGGAGCGGCTTCCACCAGGGCGATCTTCAGGTCGGGGAACTCATTCTTCACTTCCAGGAGCTTATTGCGGTTATGGCCCACGATCGGGTAACCGTCGGTTATAATGATCAGGAAGTTTTCCGTGAGCGTATCCCGCGAGTAATCCACCTTCAAATCCTCATGGAAATACTTCCAGATGTCGGCGCCGTGGTATTCTTCAGGAGTACTGCTAAACACGGCATTGTTATATAGGGTGTCCAGGTTGGCTTCGAAAGCCGTCCGTCGGTCTTCCTCATTCAGTTTCCTGTACACATTGCTGATGTTCTTCATGTTCACATACAACCGGTCTTCGAAATCGTCGCGGCGTACGCCTGTGCCAAGCTGCGGGGCGATCACCACTCTGAACTCGTCACGCGACTTGATGTACAGGTCCTTCCTCACCTTGCGCTCGAACGCGCCGTAAAGACTCTTGATGATCTGCTTGTCTCGCTGTGGCTGGTTCTGCTGAACGATCAAACGGTCGGACAGGTCGAGGAGAACAATGTAGTTGTGTTTGGTGCGCGCGGTGGCCTTCTTCTTTTCAGGTGCGGGGAGAGTGCAATTCGAGAGGACGAAGGCTGTCGCAAGGAATATGAGTGTTATGTTTTTCATAGTGTTTCTTTAGTTGTTTTGGGAATTCGTTGTTCGTTGTTCGTTAGTCGTTATTCGCGGTTTCGACGTTTGTCGGTGTGCTGCGAGAATTAAATCGTAAACTTAATTCTACAATCGCAACACAAGAGAAACTAAACTCTGCCGCGATTAACGAATAACAAATAACGATTAACGATTAACGAGTACTTACCACCTTCACCGTCCCCGACTTAATCTCATGCTTATCCTCGAAATCCCGTTTAATATGCAAACACTTCTCCTTCATATCTTTCATATTCGAAGGCGACAGATACGTGATCCAGCCCGACGAGAACTGATCGATGTATCTCTTCAGGTTGCCGTACATCACTGTGCTGATATCTTCACGGTATTCGGAGATCTGCTTCCTGATCGAAACAACGTCGGCGAGCTTTGCCTTCAGCGCTTTTATATCGCCATTCAGGTGAGCAATGATCCTCTTGAGATTGTTGACGGACTCCCTTTTGTCCCACTCACGAAGGATAGCGTCGAGCAGAATGCTCCAGATGATGTACACCAGGAATCCGAGGAACAGGATGATGTAAAACGACGGGCTGATATACCACGGCGACGTGGGAAGACCCATCAGCGACTTCGCGCTCTCCACATTAGTGTTGATGATCATCGCCAGGAGGAAGTCGACCACGAAGGTCACTCCTACCAGCGCCGACAGGTACATGGTCTTCATCTTGTGCTTCGATTCCAGGATGACGTGGAACGCCCAACCGAACGCGAAGAAAACGAAGGGCACTACGAACAACAGGTAATTGAACTGCAACGCTGCCGAAAGCTCGGCAGGTCCTGGCATAATGCTGCCGGTTCCTTCTCCGGCGGCAAGGGCTTCAGCTATCCCCTCAAAATCAACATACAAAGCCTTGTAAGTTGCCGACACGTAGAAGAAAAACAAATACACCGACAGCATTGCCAGAATGAACAGGTTCAGCGAAAACTTCACGATACTGAAGTTCTCGCCTTTCAGCTTCTCTTTATCTTTAGCGCGTGACTCGCGTATCTGCAACAGGTCTTTGCGATACTTTTCCACGCTCTTCTCTTTTTCTTTGATCTCGGAGTCGATCTTCGCATTATTCTCTTCCTTCTCCTTCACCTTTTTCTCGAGATCTTTGATCTGCTTCAGACGCTCTTTCTTCTCGTCGTCTGTATAACCTTTGAAAGGCTCCTCAACAAGATCGCCATTGATGATCCGGTTGAGATAAGATGCATACACATCGGGATCACCTTTAACGTTTCCCGATTTCTCGTAACCATAATCATATAGGTTCACACGATCGGCTTGGTGGTGGACCTTAACCACGTTCTCTTCATTTATCATAGTCTCCATGGATTGGTTATTGGTTAATGGATTTGGTTATTGGGTATTTCATTCTCAAAAAACGATAACCTACATACGGGCATCCCCGACCACCCGGCCCACTAACGCCAACGAGCAGCATTTATCAACGCTGAGTTCAATTCCTGGCGGGGCAGACGGCGTTACTTAAAGGATAGCTTTAAAAGCGGCCAAATTGAGCTGGAAATGGGGTTATTTAACCCGAAATAAGCTTCGAACCGACGATAAACAACGGCGAATGGCCTCTGTGGCCGTTGCTATGCGAAACCCTTTGTAAGAATCGTGTATGATAGCCATTGTGATTACATCCGGTAATGCTATTTGGTAAGGAGATGCAGTCTATATTCGTATCATGGCTATAGTAGGCAAGCGGGCAATCATTGCATTGCTGTGTTTTCAATTGAGCAATTCTATCGCTCAACATACAGATCCTGTCGACTTCGTAAACGTCATGACAGGAACACAATCCAAGTTCAGTTTCAGCACGGGAAATACTTACCCGGCAATCACTTTGCCGTACGCGATGAACTGCTGGGTGCCCCAAACCGGCGAGATGGGAAACGGGTGGGTGTATACGTACGATGCCGAGAAGATCATGGGACTGAAACAAACTCATCAGCCGAGCCCATGGATCAACGACTACGGTAACTTTTCGCTGATGCCGGTTACGGGAAGACCTAAGATCCTCGAGAAAGATCGCGCCAGTGTGTTCTCCCACAAAGCCGAAGTCGCGAAGCCATATTACTACAGCGTTTACCTGGCCGATTACAATGTGACGGCAGAAGTGGCGCCCACCGAACACGCCGCCTCTATGCGATTTACATTCCCTGAATCGGACAGCTCTCATGTTGTCATCGACGCGTTCGATAAGGGCTCGTTCATCAAGATCATTCACGCGAAGAACGAGATCATCGGGTATTCGAGCAGGAACAGCGGCGGAGTGCCCGAAAATTTCAAGAACTATTTCGTCATCAAATTCGACAAACCGTTTCTCAGCGCATCGGTCTGGCACGAAGCGAAGAACGTGGCCAAAGTCGAGAAGGCCCTCTTCGAATACAAAGACAAGCACGTTGGCGCGCTGATCCGGTTCAGAACGAAGAAAGGCGAAAAGGTGAATGTCACAATAGCTTCATCGTTTATCAGCGCGGAGCAGGCGGAGCTCAACCTGAATGAAGTGGGACGCAAGTCGCTGGAAACAATAAAAGAAGAAGGCCGTGCCGTATGGAACAAATCCCTGTCGAAGGTCCAGGTCGAAGGCGGTTCGGTCGACCAGCTGCGGACGTTCTATTCATGCCTCTACCGGACTATGTTGTTCCCTCGCAAACTTCATGAGATCAACAAAGAAGGCAAGCCGGTACATTACAGTCCGTACAACGGCGAGACGAAGGATGGTTATATGTTTACCGACAATGGCTTTTGGGATACGTTCCGTGCCGCGGCGCCGTTGATCAACCTCATCGAGCCGTCGATGAGCGCACAGATACAGGAAGGACTCGTGAATGCATACAAGGAAAGCGGCTGGCTGCCGGAGTGGGCAAGCCCGGGCCATCGCGATTGTATGATCGGCTCCAATTCCGCTTCGATCATCGCGGACGCCTATATAAAAGGCATTCGAAACAACGACATCCAGGTGTTGTACGAAGCAATGCTGAAAAATACCGAGGCGGAAGGGCCTGTAAGCTCCGTTGGACGCAAGGGCGCGGCCGATTATAACAAGTACGGATACGTTCCGTACGATGTCAAGATCAATGAAAACGTAGCGAGAACGCTGGAGTATGCGTATGCTGACTTCACGATCTGGCAGCTTGCGAAAGCGCTCGGTCGTCCCCAGGAAGAGATCGACCGGTTCGCGCAACGATGCCAGAATTACCGCAACGTATTCGACCCCGAAACCAAATTGATGCGCGGAAGGAACAAGGATGGGAAGTTCCAGTCGCCCTTCAATCCATTCAAGTGGGGCGATGCATTCACGGAGGGCAACAGCTGGCACTATACCTGGTCTGTGTTCCACGACGTGGAGGGATTGATAGAGCTCATGGGCGGACGGGAACCGTTTGTGGGTATGCTCGACTCTGTCTTTAACCTCCCTCCTGTTTATGACGACAGCTATTATGGACAAACCATCCATGAGATCCGCGAGATGCAGACCATGAACATGGGCAACTATGCTCATGGAAATCAGCCGATACAGCACATGATCTACCTGTACAACTACGCGGGCGAACCCTGGAAGGCGCAGCATTGGCTCCGTGAAGTCATGAACAGATTGTATTCACCGAATGCCGATGGCTACTGTGGCGATGAAGACAACGGACAAACGTCGGCCTGGTATATTTTTACAGCACTTGGATTCTATCCTGTATGTCCAGGCACGGATCAGTATGTGTTGGGTGCACCGTTGTTCAAGAAAGCTGTCATTCATCTCGAGAATGGCAAGCAGATCACCATCAATGCGCCGGCTAACAGTGATTCCCATCGCTTCGTGAAATCGGTACAAATCGATGGCAAGCCTCACAGCGCCGTATGGATCACACACGAGCAATTGTTGCAAGGCGCGACGATCGACTTTGAGATGGTCGAAACGCCTGACAAGTCGCGCGGTACAAATCCTGCTGACGTACCTTATTCATTCTCAAAGAAATAGGCCCCTGAAAATTGTAAGGGAAACTGTTGGACGGTCTTAGCTGATCTGTCATACCCGGTTCTCAACTTTGCACAAGCGGAATGAGAAGCTTGTGTATGAAGTTATTGTTCATTTTGATATTGATCGCGGCCGACGCATGGTCACAGCCAATTCCAATTGCTCAAGCCAGAAAGCTTAAGGCAGGGACGATCGTCACCGTTGCCGGGAACGTCACGGTTTCGAAAGAGCTCGGAGACCTTTCATTCATCCAGGATCGGACAGGCGGTATAGCCATTTATAGCGAAGCCATCGCTGTGTCCGTGGTGCGTGGTGATTCCATTGTCGTAACCGGCAAGCTTTCGAAGTTCAACGGGTTACTGGAAATACTGTCAGATTCTGTCAGGAAGATCGCAGGTGCGACAAGATTGATGGCCCCGAAAGACATTAACCTAAAACAGGCTGCAGACTATGAAGGACAGTTGGTTCGCGTCAGCAGTGTGCTGCTCAAGCCTCCCGAACATTTCTTCTACCCACAGAGAGCCGGCATCATGGTGAAAGGGCCGGACACATTGAATTACTGGATCGATGGCGACACGAACATTCCCGGTTACTCGATACCAACCTCACCAGTCTCCATCACCGGGGTTGTCGGCAGGTTTAAGGATCATTGCCAGCTGATCCCGCGGTCTGTCGACGACCTTCCCGGCGCCGGTCCACCCATGGTTGCCCGCAACGACAACCGCGTGGCGATCATGAACTGGAACCTGGAGTTCCTCGGAGCATCGTCAAAGAAATACGGCGCCGAATACGGTCCGCCCAACGAAACCCTGCAAGTGGCCAATGCCGGCAGGCTGTTGACTGCGCTTCATCCGGATATCATTGCTTTGCAAGAGATATCGGACGACGCAGCATTCAGGGATCTGGTCAGGACGTTGTCCGGGTACGAGGGACGATGCTCGAGTCGCTACTCGTATTCGTTCGATGCATCGGACAACTTTCCTCCCCAAAAGCTATGCTTCGTGTATAAGATGAATACTGTAAAGCTTATCCGGGAAAAGATCCTATTCAGAAAAGAATATGACGAGGCACTTCCACCGGCCACATTTGCCAGCGGACGTCTGCCCTATCTGCTGGAGGCTGAGGTCACGAGCAACGGACAGACGAAGCGCATCTTTATTATAAACATCCATGGCAAGTCAGGAGCAAGTCCCGACGATCGCACCCGGCGCGCATTCGATGCCCGGTTATTGAAAGACACGCTGGATGAATATTACAGGGACAGAAATGTCATTATTCTTGGGGATCTCAATGATGACCTGGATGTTTCGATCGCCGGGGGTCGCGAAAGTCCGTATGCTCCGTTCGTGAACGACATGAGCTACCGGTGCATATCGAAACAACTAAGTGACAACGGATGGCACTCGACGATCTCGTATGACGATGTGATCGATCACCAGATATTATCATCTGCGTTAGCCACAGGTTATGTGGACGGGTCGGCAAAGATCGTTAACCCGTTCGGCCTCATCGAACGATACGGAGAATCGACATCGGACCACCTGCCGGTGATGTCAGAGTTTGATTTCGGGAGTGAGGTGATCACTGAAATTGTCACACCTCCACCGGGGCTATGTGTATTCCCGAATCCCAACGGCGGAGAGTTTCAATTAGTTTGTCCGGGGAATTTCGAATACCGGCTGATCGGCTCGACGAGGGCCTGTCTGGAAAATGGATCCGGGTTCGATCATATAACGTCCGGCATGCTGACGAATCATCCCTCCGGTGTCTACACGCTGCTTATTACCAAAGGCACAAGGACTCATGTTGTTCGTTTAGTGAAACAATAGAAAAAGGGCCCGATTTCTCAGGCCCTTCTGTTATTAACCATTCGAGCGTTTAACTAACCCTCTTCTTCGGCGGTACTTCTATGGTTTCCCTCGACGGGTCAACCGCTCCGGGATACTTCTTCATGATAGCTTTCACGCCTTTGGCGATCGACTTCTGAAGAGCCTTGACGTCACTTACATTCCCTTTCACCAGCCCGCGCCAGATGTGCTCTTTGGTTTTGGCGTCGGTTATGTCGATGATAAGAGTGCCTTCCGTATAGTAAAACATCCGACCAGGGTACCCGCCGCCGTAAGGCATATACGGATAACCCCACATGTAAGGGTAGAAACCACGGTACATACCAGGCATCATGTACGGATATGCGCCGTAGCCACCTGCGCTCATTTGCTCCTTCTCTTTGGTAAATGTCTCATAGCTCACCAAAAGATCCGGATCCTTCTTGTCGTACATAAGCCCGTGTCTCTCAAATTCCGCCTTCACTCCTTTCCTGATTTTTGAGCTGATCAGGCCGCTCTTGTAAGCGGGACTACTGACGCTGACCTCAGCCTTTCCCCAACCGAAAGTTTTGTACTGACTGAAATCAACATCCTCACCTATATCCGTCACAGCACAACTTCCCAGCAGCAGCATTCCCGCTACTGCCAGGCATATACTTAATCTATTGATCATATTTGTTGTCACCTCCATGACACTTTAACGAAATCATGGCGCGCATCGTTCGTAGGTTTCATGGGTGGCATTACTACCACAAGCCGTGTAGAGTTTCGGAGAATGAACAGGTTAAAATAAAAAAGCCCCGTAAAAAACGGGGCTTTCATGTACACGGGTAAAGCATTCGTTACAATGCTCTGACCTTGATGTTGCGGAAATATACGGGCGCTCCGTGGTCCTG
Source organism: Cyclobacteriaceae bacterium (assembly GCA_035318625.1). GTDB lineage: Bacteria > Bacteroidota > Bacteroidia > Cytophagales > Cyclobacteriaceae > ELB16-189. The sequence continues at coordinate 1,220,280 of DATHEL010000001.1, read as the reverse complement.
CAGTGAGATGGATCCCACTTTGAACTTGTTCCAACCGGGATAATCAACCCACTTTGATTTTTTATAAGCTGCCTGGTATGCAGGACTGCCTTCTTCGAACTCAACAACCTTCTCACCATTCAACCAATGTTCAACGTGACCATTGAGATAAACGACACGGGTTGTGTTCCAGTCGCCAACGGGGTTCACTACTTTTTTGGTAGAGTCCGCGGGGAACATATCGTAATTGCTGCCTACTTTTTGTGCGGCAGTCAATGGTCCACCTGTCCAGCCGGCATCGTCGATGATCTGTGCTTCAGGACCGGTAGCGTAATCTGTTTTGTATTCGGGTTTCTCGACCACGTGATAGATGATACCGCTATTTCCTCCCGGAGCTGAGATCTTCCAGTCGACGGTAAGCTCGAAGTTGCCGAACTGTTTTATCGTCATCAATGAACCGCCATGTTTGCCGGAGCCTTCACCGAGTCCTGTACCATCAACAACAATAGAGCTGTCTCTGACACTCCAAAGTGGTCCGATGGTGTCGTGATTGTAGCGTTTCCAGCCATCGAGGTCTTTTCCATTAAAGAGTAGCTCCCAGCCTGCTTCCTGTTCTTGCTGGGTTAGGTTGTTCTGTGGCGGTGCTAAGTCCGCGACGGGCGTAGTGTCGGCCGTTTCAGCGGTGGGCTTGGAACAGGACTGGAGCCATACCGATGCTGCAAGGATTGCGATAGCACCCATGCCCAAAGAGCTTTTTATTTTCACGTGAGTAGGAATTTTGGTTATGGTCGTAAGATAATACAGCTTCCTGCAATTTGAAAGCTTTGGTGAGGAGCGGTTATTTCCGCCTGCCGGAAGCGGGTTCAGAGCTTCCTGGCCATAGGCAGGTTTGTGGGCATGTTTTTGAGACTAATACCCGGCACTTCGCAGCTGTATTTGAGGTTAGGCAGAACGAAGCCCGTCCATGCCTTTTCAAAGTAGTTGAACACTTCGTCCCACTCCTTTCCACTTCCGAAGCCCATGTGAGTGATCGTTACGTTTGTCTTTCCTTCAAGCTCGTTGAATCGAACAATGACGACCGTCCTTTGCTTCCTCACTTCCGGAAACATCGGGGGAGCATCCCAGGTAAACGACAGCAGCTTATTTTTCTGCCAGGCCAATATCCGGTTGTTCTCTGCTCCTCGTTGTCCCTCGGGCGCAGAAGGATTCATATAGAGATCGAGCCGGCCCAGTGTTTCAAACTCGATGCGCGCGTCGGCGACAAAGAACTTGCGAAGTCCGGCAGGTGATGTCCAACGGCTCCAGACGGAATCGACGGGTGCGTTGATATCGATGGTGCCTCCGATGTAACGTTCGGGTGTTTGAGCGAATCCCGTGGCCGTTGCAAACAGTAATGCGAGGGTGAGTAGGTTTTTCATAAAATTAAAGCTACTGCTTAATAGCATACAGTGCCGATCGGCGATACCGATCCGCCAAAATCGGTCCCTGAAAACGATAAAAGGTGTATCGAAACGCTTATTTTTATACACCCTCAAATTCCCTGAAATCATGCTTGGCACACCTCAAACACAGTCGAATCCCAACCTGTTGGTATTCCTTCCGGTCTTTTACACAGTATGGTCCGATTCGGTCCTCACACCTACCGAGCTCAAGTCGCTCCGCGATGTGATCGAAGGCCAGGACTGGCTTACCGGCGATGAACGTCAGTTCCTTTACAAGCAGGTCGACCCGACTGTTCCCCCGACGCCGGATGCGCTGAAGGAATGGCTTGAAGAGATCCGGAAAGTGCAAGCCGAAAGCGGGACCAATCTGGTGGATATCGGCATCCGGCTGGCAGGAATGCATTCGAAGAACGATGCGGCAGCGGTGTTGCAGAAAGCAAGGCCGTCGTTACTTCCGATAGAAGGCGCGTTGGGTGTGATCAGTCGCGAGTCGGTCTTTACTTTCTACCCTGAAAACAGGAAGACCATCACGTCTCAGCAAAGCACCCAGGCAACGTTTGATGTGGATGCTCTGGCTAAGTTGCTCGATGGAAGCTCTGAACAGATCAATAAACGGGTGAAGACTATTATCTCCGATCCCGCTTTCAAAATAAAAGATACCAGCGACCTCGGAGAAAAAAGAGAACAGGTGTTGCATTGGACTAAGCTCCTCGCCCAGCAGGGAATGGGATCTATGGGTTACCCAAAAGAATTTGGAGGACAGGGAGACATGGCTTCGTATTTCTCGGTGATGGAGATGATCAGCTACCTCGACCTGAGCCTCGTGGTGAAATTCGGAGTGCAGTTCGGACTGTGGGGAATGAGTGTTTACTTCCTGGGAACCGAGAAGCATCACAAGAAATACCTGAAGGATATCGGAACGCTGGAGCTACCCGGCTGCTTCGCAATGACGGAAACGGGACACGGCTCGAACGTGCGTGGTATCGAAACCACGGCGACCTACGATCATTCAAATAAAACATTTGTTATTAATACGCCGGATGAACTGGCGCGGAAAGAGTATATCGGGAACGCAGCTGCGCATGGTCAGATGGCGACGGTCTTCGCCAAGATCATCGTAGAAGGAAAAGACTATGGTGTGGGAGCATTTGTGGTGCCGTTGAGAGAAAAGAACGGAACGATGAAAGCCGGGGTGCAGATCAAGGACTGCGGAAGGAAGCTGGGACTTAATGGCGTCGACAATGGAGTAATCTATTTCAAGAATGTCGTGATACCGAAAGACGACATGCTCGATAAGTTTGCAGGTGTGAGCGAAGACGGCAAGTTCACAAGTCCGATCAGCAGCGATAATCGCCGGTTCTTTACTATGCTTGGAACGTTGGTAGGCGGACGGATCGGTATACCGAGATCCGGCAACGCTGCTTCGAAGCTCGGACTGGCGATCGCGATCAAGTACGGCGACCAGCGCCGTCAGTTCGGGCCCGAGGGCGCTGCCGAAGTTCCAATCCTCAACTATCGCACTCACCAGCGCAGGCTGATGCCGTTGCTTGCCAATGCTTACGCACTGCACTTCTCGTTACAATATCTTACGGAACGTTTCCTGGCAAGGACCGACGCGCAGATGCAGGAGATCGAAGCGCTGGCAGCAGGACTGAAATCCTTCGCTACCTGGAATACTACGGCTACGTTGCAGGAGTGCCGCGAATGCTGTGGCGGCAAGGGATATCTTTCAGAGAACCGTATCGGAGATTTGAAGAGCGATTCCGACATCTACACGACTTTCGAAGGAGACAATACGGTGCTGATGCAGCTGGTGGCGAAGTCGAGGCTTACCGAGTTCAAACAGGAATTCAGTAACATGAATGCTTTCGGGTTACTCGGATATGTCGCGCAGCAGGCGGCCACGTCGATCAGTGAAATGAATCCGATCACGATCCGTAAGACCGATGAAGATCACCTTCTCGATCCCGAATTCCATAAGAGTGCATTCATCTACCGGGAGCGCGACATCCTCACGTCGGCCGGCAAACGGCTGCGACGCCACATCAGCGAAGGCATGGACTCTTTCGATGCCTTCAACGTCGCGCAACATCACCTGGTGCAGGTGGGCTTCGCTTACATTGAAAGGATCATACTGGAAAAATTCCAGGAAGCGGTTGGTAATACGAAGGACAAGGGTTGCCAGCAGGCGCTTCGCAAGCTGTGTAATCTTTTTGCGCTTTCACAGATCGATAAGAACAAGGCGTGGTACCTCGAACAGGGATATATGGATGGGTCGAAGACGAAGGCGATTCGTAAGCTGATGAATCAATTGTGCTGGGAGATAAGACAGGAGGCGGTGCCTCTCGTAGAAGCATTCAAGATTCCCGAAAGCTGTATGGCGCCGATTGCGCGTTAAGGACTACGAACGTTCCTATGGAATGTCATTGCACGGCTTGACTGGGCAATCAGTGGAAGGTCATGCGTGCCGCCATCTTCGGGATTCCCCGGTCCCGGTCAAGGCCGTGGGACGGCCGTCGAATGACACGTCGTAGTAGGGCGGCTGACGATTATTCCCCCGGGTGGTATGTCTTCTCTGCGTGTTTTACAACATCCTCTTTATAAAACAGCACGTCTTTAAATTTCCCTTGCGTATACATCAATGCCTGGTCTTTGAAATGAGGTGACGCCGGATCGGATGAGCTCCCGCCCGTGACTACCGACTTTGCTATAATGCGTGGTCCGAATTCCACCACCGCTACGAAACTGTTGCCCACACCGCCGTAAAACTTCCTGGTGCCCGGATATGTCCTGCTGCCGTAAGCAGCCAGCGAACCGAAAAATGACGGCGCCGAAGGGACCGGCAGGCTGGGTTGCGAATCATCGAAGGCCTCTTCGACTTTTCCCGTGAGGCGCTGATAACGGTTGATGTCGCCCCAGGTAACATTCCATGTTCCAAAGTCACGGGTGAGGTCATCGATCGCATCCGACAGCGCCTTTAGTTTCTCTTCACCCGATGTGGTGGCGATCATCATGTCGATCAAAAACACTTGCCCCCCTTTGTTGTTGGCCATATCTGTTGCATTGAGCCGTGAGCCCATCATGTTCTGAAGTTTTCTCGCCCAGGAGATCGACAGTGCACAGCCGACCGAGCCGGTACCGTATTGCTTATTCCACGAGGAGATGATTTGCATCGGCTCCTTCACCTTTTCCCTGATCTGCGTGTCGGTCGATGACTCATAGGCAGTGGTGAGCGCGGGTATCATCTTTTCGAATGCAGTCAGGGCAGGATCATACGCGGCGGCGATGAGCTTATCGAGTGTGAACTTACTCTCACGGCGAAGGACGCGCTCTGCGTTGACGGCGCGATAATTCTGTCCGTCCGGAGCCATGTACGCCGGAAAAGATGATTTTTTCGGACTGTTCTCCGCCGCAGCCGTGAATGGTGTAGAGTTACAGTTCTGCAGCCATCCGGTAGCCGGGTTCTTTAATTGGACGATGTCGTTGATGCCATGAAGACCTTTCCAGTCATTCGATGCCAGGCTGCCGTCGACGGGAAGATTCCAGTTGACGGACGGATCGCGCTTCGGAACGAAGTTCCCGTGCCAGTAAGCTATGTTGCCTTTGTTATCGGCAAACACGGTGTTATTCGAAGAGTTGCCATTGAGCTCCATGATCTTCTTGTAGCTGTCGTACCCGGTGGCTTTCGTTCGCATGTACGATTGCCGGAGCGCGTGAATGGGGTCATCCATCATGGAGATCGTCTTCCATTTTCCGTCTGATTCCCCCACCACCGGCCCATGATGTGATTCGTAGACGACAAAGTCTTTGCGTTTGATTCCTCCGTCGGTCTTGTAGTCAATGGAGATCGAACGCTTTCTGAGCGGCTTCCACTTGTTGTCATGTTTGTAATAGAACCCGTCGCCTTTTTTTGCGACAGTTTCCAGATACTCATCCACTCCATCGGCATACGTAGATGTGTGCATCCATCCGCAGTTGGTGTTGAAACCCTGGTAGATGAAGAACTGTCCCCAGGTGACGGCGCCGTACGCATGAAGGCCTTCTTCGCTCACCATCTGTACTTCGGAGCGGAAGTAGAATGACGTGTGTGGATTGATCAGCAATAATGCATTTCCATTCTCTGTCTTCGAGGGCGCTATAGCGAAGCCGTTGGAACCTTTGGGCTCGACGGGGCCGCTGATCTCGGTCTCCGGAACTTTTACGTTCTCGTAGAAGCCCTGCATTTGATTAACATTAATGTTGGTGAGGTCGCCGCCAATGGATCCTTCGCTAAACAACAGCGGATACCACGGTTGAAATTTCTTCAACAGCTGGGGCTTGCGTTCGGGGTGTGTGGCTATAAAGTAATTTACGCCGTCGGCGAAAGCATCCATCAGTTTTGTCATTTCCGGGCTGCTTTTCGAGTAGAGTGTCTTGGCACGCGTGGTATCGTTGTACAGCCTGGCGCGAAGGTCGAAGTACAGTGCTGATTCACCTTCGATCTCGGCGGTGCGTCCCAGGGCGTCGATGTAATTCCATTCGACGCGCCCGAAGTCGTCTTCGCATTGGGCGTACAGGAGTCCAAAGACTACGTCGGCGTCGGTTTTAGCGTAGATGTGGGGAATGCCCCAGTTGTCGCGTATGATGGTGACCTTCTGTGCGCGGTCTTTAAGGCGCTTCAAATCGCCTGCCTGCCCCCAGCTAACGGAGTGACAAAGCAGGAGAAGTGCAATCAGGCAATATTTCATTGAGGGTTATCCGGTGAAACTGGTCATAACATAGATCACAATGCCGATAACTCCAAGTGATAATATGATGTCCCACATATTGTAGCTGTTACGATTGGCCTGGATCTGTTCCTGGGTAAGGGAACCGTACGTGAGGCCCTGTATCTTTTCCGCGGACGGTGCCGGTGTCGCCAGGCTGACCGCTACGCAGAAGATCACACAGGCCAGGAAGAACCATGCTGCGAATGTGAGGAAGTTGACCGTAGCTATTAAATAGAGGATGCCGCTGTGATCGAGCATCTCGGCGCCAGCCGCCAACTCGAGGCCGATCCGGATAACGCCGACGACCAGTCCCATGATGAGTGTACCAAGAGCACCTGATGCATTGATCCGTTTCGAGAAGATACCGAGAATAAATACGGCTGTGATCGGCGGAGCTATGTATGATTGCACCGATTGCAAATATTCATACAACACACCGGAGATGTTCTGCATGATGGGTATCCAGAGAATACCGAGGACAACCACGATGACAGTTGCCCAACGACCGATGCCTATCAATTTTTTATCAGGCGTATCGGGTCTGAGTTTTTTGTATACGTCGACGGTGAATAAGGTCGAGCATGAATTGAATACCGAAGCCAATGAGCTCATGAGCGCTGCGAGCAAACCGGCGGCAACCAATCCTTTCAAACCAGCCGGCATCTTGTTCATCAGCAATGCTGCGAAAGCCTGATCGGGTGAATCCCATGAAAGCTCACCACGGTTCTTTAACGCAAGGGCAACGACGCCAGGGATCAGGAAAAGAAATACAGGCAGCAACTTGAGCAATCCTCCGAAGATCGTACCTCTTCTGCCCTGCTGGATGTTCTTTGCAGCGAGGACCCGCTGTACGATGTACTGATCGGTACACCAATACCAGATCCCTACGATCGTACTGGAGATCACCAGGCTGGGCCAGGGGAAATCCGGATCGGATGCCGGACGCCACATGTTAAGATAGCCGGGCTCCAACGATGATTTTAACCCTTCCCATCCGCCGACCTCCATGAGGCCGACAGCTGTGAGCGTGCCCGCGCCAAGCACGAGCACAACAGTTTGAAGGGCTTCGGTATACACTACGGCACGCATACCTCCGAGAACGGTGTATGCTCCTGTAAGCACGACGGTGATCAGGGCTCCAAACCAGAAGTCAATACCCAACAACTGGGAGATCACGATGCCGCCTGCATATACGGTTACGGAAACCTTGGTAAGAACATACGCTAACAGAGAGAAAACGCTGAGGAACCAACGGGTGTTGGCGTTGAACCGGCGTTCCAGGAACTCGGGTGTGGTGAATACCCCGCTCCTCAAATAGAACGGAAGGAAGACCCAGCCGAGTGTGATCACAAGCCACGCATGAAGCTCGTAAATGAGCATCGGAATTTTACCACCGGCCCCTGCGCCGGCGAGACCGACGACGTGCTCGGATCCAATGTTGGATGCAAAGATGGAGGCACCAACCACGAACCAACCCATGTTACGGCCGGCAAGGAAATAGTCTTCGGTTGTCTCCTGCTTGCGGGTCATTACCCAGATGGCGAGGCCCGCGATAAGCGCAAAGTAAAAGCCTATAACGAGCCAGTCTAGTGTTGCAAATCCTTGCATGTCCGTAGTTTTTTGGGGTTAGGTATTTAACAAGTGTAATGATAACAATTCCAGTTGAGAATCGAATTCCCCAACGGCCTATTAGTATGTAGAATTAAATGCAACCGCTGGTGTTGTTGCATGCGTTGTTGCATACACGGGCGCCGTCAGTCAACGTGGATTACGTCGGTTCGCCGTTGTAGTGGCATGATTTTGAACACTTGTTAGGCATCAACCGTTACAGAGACGGTAATGAAACATATAAACCACAAAATGAAAAAGAGAAGTAATGTGATAGTGAAGCTGGGGATTGCAATGGGGTTTCTTCTATTGTCGTTTGGCGTGGGTCATGCACAATACAGCCCGATATATAAAACTCCATACACGACCGCACTGGGCATCAGGGTCGGCGGAACGAGCGGCGCAACAGTGAAACACTTTTTCCGTCCGGCAACAGCCGTCGAAGGTATCCTCGGAACGTTCGGAAATGGTTTCAGCCTCACCGGTCTTATCGAAAAGAATGCGCAGGCATTCGACGTGATCGGTCTTAGCTGGTATTACGGTGGAGGTGCACATATCGCATTCTACAACGGCAACCGATACTACAATGTATATGGCCGCGATGTTACGTATCGCGACAACCATGACGTAGGGATCGGTGTGAACGGTATCATTGGCCTCGAATATATTTTGCCCGATGATATACCGGTTGCATTCAGCCTCGACCTTAAACCATTCATCGAGATCGATAGCGATGGCGACGTGGGCGTGGCGCCGGATCTGGCGTTGGGGATCAAATTCCTGATACGTTAAGATTCTTAAAATACAGGCTCTCACGGATCGCACAGATAGCACGGATCAAAGGCATTACTTATCCGTGTGATTCGTGCGATCCGTGAGAGATTTTTTATATTGGGATTATCAAATATCTCAATATGCATCGCGCACTTTCCTTCTGTTTTGCAATTGTTTCCATCCCGGCTGCGGCACAGCTACAGACCCGTATGGAACCCGTTAATTTTTCCCAGGTCACCATCACCGACTCCTTCTGGAAACCCGCCATGGAAAAAGTGGCGACCACGACCATCCAGGCGTGCATCTTCCAGACCGAAGTAAAGACACCGCGCATACGAAACTTCGAGAAAGTCGCCCGCAATAAGCTTGCCCCGCACTCGTTGTCCGGGAACGAGAAACACGAAGGCATTTTTTATGACGACTCCGATGTCTTCAAAGCACTCGAAGCCATCGCCTACTCGCTAAAGAACCACCCCGATCCGAAGCTGGAAGCAAAAGCCGACGAGTGGATCGATAAGATTGCCGCCGCCCAGCTCGAAGACGGATACCTGAATACATATTACACACTCGGCAAGCTCGACCAGCGATGGACCGACATGAGCATGCACGAAGACTACAACGGCGGCCACATGATCGAAGCCGCGGTCGCCTACTACAACGCCACGGGAAAACGAAAACTGCTCGACGTGTCCGTGAAATGGGCGAACCACTTCGACTCCCTGTTCGGACCCAACAAGAGACATTGGGTCACTGGACACCAGGAGCTGGAGCTGGCGCTGGTAAAGCTCTACAAGGCCACCAACGATAAAACGTATCTCGACCTGGCCCGCTGGCTGCTCGAGGAACGCGGCCATAAGCTCGCGAAAGGCTACACGTGGACCGAGTGGAAGGACACCGCCTACGCACAGGATCTTGTCCCGGTGAAAGAGCAGAAAGAGATCACGGGTCACGCCGTTAGGGCCATGTACATGTACACCGGCGCCGCCGACGTAGCCGCCCTCACAGGGGATGTCGGGTATCTGAATGCCATGAACACCGTGTGGGAAGACGTCGTCTACCGCAACATGTACCTGACCGGCGGCATCGGATCCTCCGGAAACAACGAGGGCTTCAGCGTCGATTATGACCTGCCCAACGAACAGGCATATTGTGAAACCTGCGCTTCGGTAGGGATGGTCTTCTGGAACCAACGAATGAACATGCTCACCGGTGACGGCAAGTTTATCGACGTGCTCGAACGAAGTCTGTACAACGGTGCCCGCGACGGACTGTCACTGAGTGGCGACCGGTTCTTCTACGGAAACCCGCTGGCTTCCAACGGTCGTCATTTCCGCAGAGAATGGTTTGGCACCGCATGTTGCCCGGCCAACATCGCCAGGCTGATCGCATCGTTGGGTGATTATGTTTACGCAAGGTCCGACAATGCAATCCGGGTGAATTTGTTCGTGTCCAGTGATACCCGGATCAAGCTCGGGAAGAAAGACGTCGCTGTTTCGATGAACACCAATTACCCGTGGGACGGAAATGTGTCGATGAACGTCGACCCATCATCGAAGACTAAGTTCGCATTGCAATTACGGATACCAGGATGGGCTAGCGGGGAAGCAGTCCCGGGTGGACTGTATGTTTTCGAGGATACCAAGCCCACTGCATTTACGATCACGGTGAATGGCAAACCCGCCACGTATACGATGAACAAAGGTTACGCGGTGATCGATCGCGACTGGAAGAAGGGCGATAAAGTAACGCTGAATATTCCCATGGACGTCAAGCGCATCGTTTCCCGCAAAGAAGTAAAACAAGACGAGGAGAGGGTTGCGCTGCAACGCGGGCCTTTGGTGTACTGTGTCGAAGGAGCCGACAACAACGGTCAGGCATGGAATATTATTCTGCCCGACAATGCTGCCTTCGAGGCATCGTTTCAGAAAGACCTGTTGGAAGGTGTGACGACGATAAAATTCAATGCGCCGACTTTACAGATCGCCTCCGATGGACAGTCGGTGAAGAGCGAGACCAAACAAGTTATCGCTATCCCCTACTACGCATGGTGCAACCGGGGCCAGAACCCGATGCAGGTCTGGTTGCCACGGAAGATCAAGGATATAAAAGTTAACTATTGAGGACTGGGAACAGCGGGTTGGTTCGTCCAATCGATCTTCGGAGACTTGTAATAATTGATTCCCCATTCATCCATAAACTTCGCGTGCTTCGCCAGGCGGCCCTTGTATTCGTTCCAGTCGCGTCCGTCGTAGTGCCATCCAATCTCCGCGATACCGGGTAGTCGCGGGAACAGCATGAACTCGATGTCTTTCATTGACTTCAGTGTTTCCGACCAAAGCGGAGCTTCGACACCAACTACGTTTTCGAGAGTAACACCAGGGATCATATCTTCGATGTTCCAGAGGTATGAGTCGTCTACTTCGATCAGTGCTGCCCAATCGTAACCTATGTGCTTTATCGTGCTGTCGTATTTCATGTCGAGGTAGACTTTCGTTGAAGGCGACATGATCAGCTTAGCACCTTTTCTTACTGCCGTGTCGGCATGCTTTGCGTTGTGCCAGTACTGTACGAGGTCGCCAGGGCCGATGTCGGATTGAGCAACCTCCTCCCATCCTATCAGGTATTTTTTGTTGGCCTGAACGATCTGCTTAAAATTCTTGATGAACCTGATGTAGTCATCTTTCTTAACAGCCTTCGAAGCTTCGTCGCCACCAATGTGAAAATAAGGACCAGGCGTAATACTTGTGATCTCTCTTATCACATCACCGACAAACTGGTTGATCAGCTTGTCATTCTTGGGACAAAAGCTGTTGAATCCAACTTCAGTTCCCTCGTAGAGTGCAGGCTTTCTGCCGTCACAGCTCAACTCCGGATATGAAGCCAGTGCGGCTTCCGTATGGCTGGGCATGTCGATCTCAGGAATGATGTTCACGTATCTGCTTTGAGCGTAAGCAACTATATCTTTATACTGCTCTTGTGTATAGAAGCCACCGCCGCCACCACCAACCTGGGTCTTGCTGCCAATCTCCGTAAGCTTTGGCCAGGACTTTATCTCGATCCGCCATCCCTGGTCGTTACTCAGACCGAGGTGGAGCACGTTCATCTTGTAAGCTGCGATCATGTCGATGTAACGCTTAACGTCTTCAACACTGAAGAAGTGACGGGCCACGTCGAGCATAGAACCGCGCCAGCCGAACGTTGGGTAATCCCGGATCTTGCCTGTCGCGAATGACAGCGCTTCCGTAGATGGATCTTTTACAGAGATTTGATCGAGTGTGGTCAGTCCATAGAAAATGCCGGCTGGTTTGTTAGCGGCTATCGTGATCTTTTTCTCTTCGATGGTGAGTTCATAACCTTCATCGCCAAGTTCGCTGTCGTTAACGATCCTGAGGTCGATCTGGTTGAGGTTCTTAGGGTCGTCCGACACCTTCGTTACGCGCGTCAGGTCAGTAGTGTGTCGTGCGACAACTTCGAGGTCTTCTCCCTCGACATACAACATGGTCGCGTTATCGACTGTAAAAGCACCGCTTTCTGCGAGCTCAGCTTTTACAGGCTTCGGGATGACATTCAGGAATGCGTCCTTTAAAGCTGGTGACGTCTCCTGCTTGCAAGCGGTTAACGACATAGCAACTACTATGAGAACAAGTACCGAGCGGAGAATTAGGTTCATGAGCCTTGGTTTTATAAGCCCACGAAACTACCGACTTTTATTCAGTTCTCAAAGATTTCACCGGGTTGGCGAGCGATGCCTTCAATGCCTGGTACGAGATCGTAACCGAAGTTATGGTCACCACCAGGAGCAGGCTCACGATGAACGTCCATACATCGATCACCGTGTGATAGGAGAAGTTCGACAACCACTGATCCATCAAGTACCACGCGATGGGCGTGGCGAACACGAAGGCGATCACGATCAGTAACGCAAAGTCGCGATAGATGAGGTTGAGGATACTGCCCACACTCGCGCCCAGCACTTTCCGAACCCCGATCTCCTTCACCTTGCGCTGAACGACGAACAGCACGAGCCCATACACGCCGAGACAGGAGATAAGAATGGCGATGAATGTGAATGTCTGTATGATCGTTCCGAAGTTCTGGAAGTTGCTGTATTGCTGGTCCAGTTGTTGATCGAGGAAATTGAACTGGAAAGACTTTTCGGGGAACATCGAGTTCCAGGTAGCCTGGATCTTATCGATGGTGCTCTGTACGTTGTTGTTCTCGAACCGGATCGAGAGCTGGTTCATCTGATCCGGGTTGTATTCCATGACCAATGGAGATATGGCGCTTGTCAGCGAAGTGAAATTGATGTCTTTGATAACACCGACCACCTTGCCGATCTTTCCTTCGCGGTTGATCGTCTTGCCGATGGCCTTTTCGGGAGTCTCCCACTTGAAGCTGCGGACCGCAGTCTCGTTCACGATGAATGCTTCTGCAGCATCGGTCGTGAATTCGCGTGAGAAAACCCGGCCTGCCACCACTTCGATCTCATACATGGTGAAGAAATCATAGTCCGCCGAAAGATTGGCGATGAACATGTTGTCTTCCTGGGAAAACCCTTCGGGGATCGTTCCGCGGAACACCACGCCGACGCCCGGGACGTTGGACGATAGCGTTGTTCCCATGACACCGGTCTCACTTTCGATACCATCCCGGAAGCTCTTCAACCGGATCCGGAACGTCGAGTCGGGACGGCCGAAAATACCGTTCAGGTTCTGACTGAAGATCGGGACGGTAACGATATGATCTCTCTTGAAACCCAAGGGGCGTGAGCCGAGGAAGTCGAGCTGCTTCATGATCAGCAACGATCCCGACAAAAGCATACATGCAATGCACAGTTGGAACACAATGAGTGTTTTACGGAGCCATTGACCGCCGATGGCCGCAGAGCCATTGCCTTTTAGTGTGTTCACCGACTCGAACCTCGTGACGAAATACGAAGGATATCCCCCAGCCAGCAGCGTTATCACAAAAAGGAGTGCAACGCTGGCAGCTACAAGCTGAAGATCGACCACCTGGTCGAAGACCAGCCTTTTACCCGTGAGCTCGTTGAGCAATGGCAAGGTGAGATAGAACACCACGTACGACAAAGCAAATGCGATCACACAGAACAGGAAGCTTTCGGCAAGGAACTGGAAGATAATCTGGTATTTGAATGAGCCGAGTATTTTCCGGATGCCGATCTCTTTGATGCGCGTGAATGATTGCGCGGTACTGAGGTTGATATAGTTGATACAGGCAATGATGATCGTGAGTAAGCCCACGCCCGCGAAGATCAGGATGTTCGACCACGAATTCGTGCTGTTCGGTTCGGCGAGCATCGTGGAATTCATATGTATGTTGCGCAGCGGAAACAGGGTGAACACCTGCCCTACCAGCAGGTTAGCCGGAGCGTACTTCTTCATGAATGCATCCATGTTCTTATCGACGTTCGCGGGGTCGGCGCCTTCTTTCAGCTGCACATACGTGTAGCCATGACTGATCACAAAGTTCTGCTGCAGGTTGGCCTTCAAACGTTGAGCGGTCTCGTCGCTCTCCATATCGAACATGTTCTCGTACGGGACGAGCATATTGAAGTTGATGTGGGAATTGTCAGGGAAATCTTTTACAACGGCAGTGACCCTGAACGAATGCTTCCCGGAGAACAGCAATGTCTCCCCGATCGGATCTTTGTCACCGAAATACTTGTTGGCCATCTCCTGGTTAATGATGACGGTGAATTCCTCCTGTAAAGCATTTTCAGAGCTTCCCTTCAAATACTCGAACGTCATCATTTTCATGATCGACGAATCGGCAAAGAATATCCCCGATTCTTCGAAAGCGTCGGGGGTATCGGGTCGCTTCACGCTGACGTTCCGTCCGTACATGCGGCCGGTCAATTCCACCTCGGGAAAATATTCAGGCATGTAGACGGCCAAAGGAGGCGGGCTGCTGGCGAGCTCCAGGCCATTGGGCGCCACATATTTGATGCGATAAAGGCGGTCGCCCTTTTCATGGAACGTGTCGAAGCTTATCTCCGACCGTACATAAACCATGATGAGCAGCGCAAGTGTAACACCGCACGTAAGCCCGACAAAATTGATGATGGAATATGCCTTGTGGCGAACGATGTTTCGCACGGCAGTCTTGAAGAAGTTTCTAAACATAAATTGAATCTACTTGAATCTACTCCGAAAATGGGTCCAGGGTTTCATAAAGATTGAATTTCACCCAACATGAGGGATGTGCGGGGTGCGCCAAGGTGCGATGTGCTATGTGCTAGGTGCGAAGATCTTTCGAAGGTCACTCGTCGCACATAGCACATCGCACCTCGCACATCAATCAAGGCCTTCATCGTTGCTCTGGAATGATTCGAACTGATCGCTTTTTTCGATAGACTCGGTGATGGTGCGTACCACTTCGTCCAGTCTTTCGGCCGATACCTTTATGTGGTCCACGACCTCTTTCGTATCTTTTTCGTGCCGGATGTGCGACAATAGGTTGACCAAACCGAGTATGCTGGCTACCGGGCTTCGCAGATTGTGCGCATTGATGAATGCATAATCATTTAAAGCCTTGTTTTTCCGTTCGAGCTCGAATGTTCTTTCAACCACGCGCTTTTCAAGACTTTCGTTGATCGCTTTTATTTCTTCGGCCTGGGCCTGAATCTCTTCGTTCTTCTTCAAGATCTCTGCTGTGCGCTCGGCAACTTTCTGCTCCAGCTCCACCTTGTCTCTCAGCAGTTTCTTTTCCCGCCGTTGAACAACCGTGTATGTCGCGAATGCCAAGGCGATCGCCACCAAAAGATAAAACGCCGCCGTGCGCCAAAACGGAGGCTTAATGACGAAACTCACTGAATCTTCCGATGCTCCGTCGAACGTTCCATTCGCCGAGGCCCGGAGCCTGAAGGTGTACGATCCCGGCGCCAGACTGCTGAAGACCGCCGAACGGTCAACAGTCGATATCCAGTCGACATCGTAATTCTCGAGCTTGTACTGAAATCCCACACCCTGCGGATCCTGGTACCAGAAGCCATGGAAGGTGATGGTCACGTTGTTCTCATCGTATGCAAGGGCTAGCTCCTTCGATCTGTCCTTGTACTTATTGAATATTCTGAACTTATCGATCGTGGCCACCGGCTTTGCTTCGGGCAGCGTACTGTTGCTGTAAATGACGATCCCCTGGTCGGTACCGAAATAGATCTTTCCATGTTTATCGCGGGCGGTGGCATTCAAGCTCGGCTGACGGTCGGCGAAACCGATCTCGTTATCAAAATGATGAACGGCCGACGTAGAAGGATCGTACACGTCGATACCCAGCTCGTGTACCGCTACCAGGTTGCCCGAAAGATCGGACGACAGGCAGTTGATATTAATGTTGCGGAGCACAGGCCCGGCCTGAAATTGCTGCCCATCGAATTTATACAAACCGTCGTCCTGCACGTTAGCCCATATCGTCCCCGCTGCGTCCTCAACGAAACCATACACGGCTTTCGCAGTTAGACTTCCGAGCATTTTGTGGAAACCACCCTGGTCGAGCATGGCCACCCCTTCCCTGTCGCTTGCGAACCACGTTCTTTGCTTGCTGTCGACAAAAACCTGGTAGACATAATCGCAGTCGAGTCCTTTTGAACGGTCATAGTTTGTAACCGACAGTTTGTTTCCAAGGTCGATCATCGATGCTCCGCTGAGTGTCGACAGCCAGACTTTATCTCCGGCACCTGAGATACTGAGGACATTGCCGTTCGTGAGCTGTTTGTCAAACACGGTTACGGCACCCGTGCCGGGGTCCAACCTCACGGCGCCCTGTCCGTAAAATCCGCCCCATAAAAAACCCTTGCTGTCGGTAAACAGACTGATCACCTTATACCGGTTGTATGGAGCCGACGCGAGATATTGCCGGACGGTGGCGTTCCCTTCCTTATCGATGCTCCTCCGGAATAAGCCCTCATCGGTTGCGAACCAGATGTTGCTCTCGCTATCGACCGTTATTGCCGAAACGATCTGATCCTCGAGCGGTGAAGGGTGGTCGATAAATGTGATATCACGTCCCTGTGAACGAAATACACCGTTGCGGGAGCCCTGCCATACGCTTCCCTCTTCATCGGCATACAATGTCGACGACACGATGGAACTGTAAATGCTTAGTCGCTGATCGGACTGATCGAAGGCGAGGATACCCGAGCTGGCGGTCGCTATCCAGAACTCATCGTCCAGTTTGAGGAAGTCGTTCACGCCGCCGGCGGTCCACCCGGCCTTGATCAGGGTTTCTGTTTTTCCAGACGACACATCGTATGAGAACACGCCGGCATCCTCGGTAGCGAGCCACATCTTGTGATCACCGCCGCTGGCGATCTTCCGGATGATATTATCGGGGAACCCGGTCTTATAGTCGAGTACTTTGATCGAAGCCTTCCGGTCGGTCAGTGTGCATACGGCTACACCGCGGTCGGTCCCGGCCCACACCGATCCGTCTTCCGATTCTTCGAGGTCGTATACGAATATGTCGGGCATACCGTCCGCTTCGTCCAGGCGATAGAGATGCTCGTTGAAGTAATACAGTCCATCGTTGAGTGTAGAGAACCACATGGTGCCATCGCGGGCAAACAGGATGTCGGATATTTCCTGCGTGGCGTCTCCTTCGGGGAACTCCATCGTCCTGATGACTTCGTTCTCCATGACTGAAAGCTGTCCGTTCTTATGACCTATCCACAGACGGCCGGTGGAATCTTCCGCCAATGCCGTGACGTGATCTACAGCAAGCTTATCCCCCTTAGTGAAACGCCGTGTGTTGATACCATCGAAACGGAATAGTCCTTTGTTAGTACCAAACCACATGAACCCGGTGCGATCCTTGAGAATGGATTCGACCTGTACAGGCTCGTTTTTCTTTAGAAGAGGATAATGTTCAAAGTATGGAGATTGGCCAAAGGCGTCCGGTAGCCGAAATAGCAATATCAGGAGGATCAGCCTCTTTATCATCGTTCACTGTTGCACCAGGGTCACCCGGAACCTGACGTCAATTTCCGTAGCAATTTTCTGACTTACAATCCTGGGGATTGAAATGTTATGGTCGGCAAGCGGCACGTTGAAATCGGCGTCGATCTGAACATCGTTCTTCCGGACAGTGAGCTTTGCCTTGATGATCCGGGTTTGCTTCTGACCGTGAATGTCGAGCTCGCCTTTCGCTCTCACCGTATAAATGCTATCGCGGGAATAGTTGACTTGTTCGATGATCTTCCCGGTAAAGGAAGCCTTGTTAAACTTACTGCTCTCCATGTAGTTGTCATTGAAATGCTGCCGTTGCAGATCTGAATTGAATCCTTTGAAGGATTGAATGAGTACGGAGAATGCGAATTGGTTGGTAGCGGGATCGAGAAGCCCCTGAGTTTCGGTGGATTGCGCTTTAATTAATTCAAGTTCAGCGTTAGATGCAAAGCTCATCTCGCCCTTTTGCACAGTATATTTTGACTGCGCAAAAGACGTCGCACCACCACAAAGAAGGAAAAATACGAGCGTTACCCGATTTAAACTCAAGCCAACAGGTTTTGATTAAATTTAGTGAAATAATTCTAATAGACCTCTATTCCCGAGATCACAGGACAGGCCTTCGAATCGCTGATTACCAAGCGGATAGCCTCGGCTTCGGCCGATACTTTCAGTATTCTCTCATGTCCTATCGTGGTTCCCGACACCAGCTTGCTCCATGAGCCCTTTGAAAGGTATTCGACATCGAACGACTTCACCCGCTGACCGAGCTTGATATATTCTTTCAATACAACATACTTCACTTCCTTAGATCCACCCAATCGGATCTCGAGCGTTCCTGTGTTCGTCCCATCGTTCGTGGCCCAATAACTTTCAGGATCATTGTCGGTTACATTCGAAGCCTGGTAACGGTCATCATCTCCCCTGGTGTTCGAAGCCGACACTTCTGCATTTGCTGCAAGGTCCGTTTTGAATTCCGTGTCGAGCAGTTCCTTGAATCCTTTCAATGCGTTTACGTCCTCTTCGTGGAACAACCCTCGCCGGTCAGGAGGAATGTTGAGCAGTAACACTGATCCTCGCCCCACCGAGCTGAGGTAGATATCGAACAGGCGCCCGGGTGACTTGACCATCGTGTCTTCCTTCGCATGATAAAACCATCCGGGACGTATCGACACATCGGTCTCCGCAGGCACCCAGTTGGCGCCGTTCTCATGTCCGGTGTTCAGCAACGACTCGATACCGGCCTTACCTGCATGCAGCGTATCAGTCGATATCGTGTTCCAGTTCGTTTCTCCGGCTATTCCCTTTTCGTTACCGACCCATCTCACACCGGGACCCGCGTCGCTGAAGAATATGATATCGGGGTTCTTCTTACGTACCAGGTCCAGTGTCGCCGGCCAGTCGTAATATTCCGATCCGTCGATCCTGCGCTTCTCGTTCGCGCCACCGTAATATCCGTCCCCGCCATTGGCTCCGTCAAACCACATTTCGAACACAGGGCCGTAATGGTCGAACAACTCATTCAGCTGGTTCCGGTAATAGGTTACATACTCCGGCTTGCCATAATCTTTATGATTTCTATCCCATGGCGACAAGTAGACGCCGAACTTTAGTCCATTCTTCTTGCAGGCATCCGATACCAGCTTCACGATATCTCCCTTGCCATCCATGAAAGGGCTGTTTGCTATGTCGTGGTCGGTGAACTCACTGGGCCATAAGCAAAATCCGTCGTGATGCTTGCAGGTGAGAATGACACCTTTGAACCCCGTTTCTTTCAACACCGATATCCACTGCTCGACATTGATGTCAGTTGGATTGAACTCTTTCGGTGACTCGCTGCCCATACCCCACTCACGATCTGTAAAGGTGTTGATGGTGAAATGAATGAAGGCATTCATCTTCATGTCGTGCCAGTCGAGTTGAGATTGAGAAGGAACAGGATGAATAGGTTCTGGAGGATTGACCGGAGCTTTACAGGAGATCAGGATACAGGTAAAGGCAATGGGAAGGATCTTGTTCATAACATCCAATATCCAATACTAACAACCAATTACCAATACCAATGACCAATAACCAATGGCGGTCAGGTTTTTTGTTTCTTCTTTTTGGCTGAAGGGAACAACACGTTATTAAGGATCAGTCTGTATCCGGGTGAATGAGGAAACAGGTTAAGATTCGTTGCCTTGTCACGTCCACGGCCAGGAACGCCTTCGGGATCGTGCCCGCTGTAGAATGTCCAGTGACCGAGGCCGTGTTCGCCATAGACATACCTGACGTTATCAGCCTTGCGGTTCTCACCAAGCACGGTAACCGATGGCTTCACCAGGAACTTATTGAAAGCCGTAGTCTGCCCGAAGAACTCACGGATCGCATTCTCGTGATTCTGGTTGAGCATCGTGGGTATGATGTCCCATTTTGCAGAGTAGTTGAACAAGATGAAGAAGTCGGGGCTTTGCTCGAAGAAATTGGAGCGGCCATTCACATTGATGTCTGAGAATCTTCTGGAGTCGCCCATTTCCAGGGTAAAGTTCTCGAACGCGAAACTCTTGTTGAAGTCCAGCTTGTCCTGGGCGGCGGGATCGGCTTCATCGCCGTCGTAGCTCATCGCCACGATGTCGATGCCTTCGGCTGCCAGGGCAATGTCGAATGTCTCGGCGCCGGAACACATGGCGAAAAGGTAGCCGCCTCCTGCGCAAAATGCTTTGAGCTTCTTGGCTACAGCAAGCTTCATCTCCGAGACTTTCGAATAACCGAGATGATGTGCGGTAACTTCCTGCACCTTGCCTTCGATCACATTCGATTGGCGCCAGGCGAACCGGCCGACCTGTCCCGTAAAATCTTCATGGTGAAGATGGACCCAGTCGAACTTTGCCAGGTCGTCGCGAAGGATCTCTTCGTCGTATATGATCTGGTAAGGGATCTCGGCGTAATCCAGGACGAGTATCACAGCATCGGTCTCGTCGAGGATGAGGTCGTTTTTCGGAGAGTACACCGCGATCCTCGGAGAGCGCTCCAGCTTCACGACGTTCATGTTCACCTCGGGGTTGGCGATCTCGGTGAGAATACCGTTCACCCGCTCGGCGGAAACCACTTCGAAGCTGACGCCTCTTACGGTACACTCATTCTTTACAGCGTCGGAATAATCGAAGAGAAAGCTTCCTCCCCGGTAGTTCAACAGCCAGTCAACTGTTTTGTCCTGCTGAAGGGCATGGAACGCGAGGCCATATGCTTTGAGATGGTTTGCCTGAGCCTCGTCCATCGGAACAAGTATAGAAGTAGAAAAAGATCTCGTTACAATGAGAAATGCAGATAGAAAAAGTATTGTAAAGATCTTTCTCATTTGGCTCGTCACACCTTAGGAACATTGAAGCCGTTATTGTACTTCGCCGCAGCCAATGAGTTTGCAGCGTTCTCATTGAACTTCGATGCCTTTTCATCCCAGCTTACTTTCGAGCCGGTCTTGTACGAGATGTTACCCATCTGGCAGACCGTCGCTACGTGTGCGCCGTCCTGTATGGGGCAGGTGAGGTCAGCCATCTTTCTCGATTTCACCACGTCGATGAAATTCTTAGTATGGAAATCGAGTCCCGATCCTTTGTTGGGCTGCCACGTCACCGCTTCCATCCTCTTCTCGTCGGGAATCACTTCCCATCCGCCGCGGGTAAGGAGCAATGTGCCGTTGTTACCGATGTAGCTCATGCCATGGTCTTTCCCATGATTGCCATTGCTTATACTTTGAGCTTGTTCCCAGATCATATTGTAGCCGTCGAATTCATAAACGGCTGCGAGTGTGTCCGGTGTTTCATGAGCTCCATCCGGGTACGCGTACTTGCCGCCAATCGCCACAACAGATTTCGGGAATTTTGCATCCATACCCAGCAACGCATAGTCGATCAGGTGAACACCCCAGTCCGTCATCAGTCCTCCGGCATAATCCCAATACCAACGGAAGTTGAAGTGGAACCTGTTCGGATTGAATGGCCGCTTCGGAGCAGGTCCGAGCCACATGTTATAGTCCACACCGTCGGGCACAGGTCCGTCGGGTTTTACTTCGATATTCTTCATCCATCCCTGGTAGGCCCATGCTTTCACGGTACGGATCTTACCGAGCTTACCGGATTTCAAAAAGTTAAGGGCATCGACGAAATGGGGAACACTGCGTTGCCACTGACCGCATTGCACGGCGCGGTTGTGCTTTTGCTGTGCCGCCACCATCACCTGGCACTCCTGTATAGAGTTGCCCACCGGCTTTTCGACATACACATCCTTACCGGCGGAGCATGCCTCGGTCATCTGCAAACAATGCCAGTGGTCGGGAGTGCCGATCACCACCACATCTATGTCTTTATTTTCCAGCAGCTTCCGGTAGTCGCGGTAAGTGGCCACCTTGATTCCTGCTTTCGCGAGCTCAAACTTGCGGAAATTCAGAACGTTGTCGTCCACATCGCAAAGGGCAACGGGATTCACTTCCGGCAGTCGCATCAGGGACGAGAAGTCTGCCCATCCCATTCCATTGATACCGATCGCTGCGACATTGATCTTCTCGTTTGCGGAGAACAATCTCTTTTGCTTCGCGAGCGCTTCGAGCGGAATAATGGATGACAACCCGGCGCCGGCAACGGCAGCGGATGTGGCTTTTATGAATTCTCTCCTGGTTTTCATTTGCTTCTGATTTGAGTGATACCACTAAGATCAGTAAAATCCGTCTAGTTGTCCACTGAAATTATTTCTAAAGGAGTCCCGTCCAAGGCTATGGTATGCAAACTTCCTACTTTTGCGTCGGGACCCCGCTCCCCAGGATATCCCCTACACACCGAAACCCGACTGTGGCGTTCCTCTCAAAGCCTGCGGACACCCTCAGCAGGAACTGGCGATAATGCAGTTCCCTCGGGCCGCCCTGCACGTACCACCAGCTCGACGACGGCTTGAAGCAGCTCCCGCCTTTCATCATAATATACGTGTAGCTGCCGCTTTCGTAGACGTCATTGGTAAGCTGCCACACGCAGCCTGTGAGGTCCAGCAGTCCGTAGGGATTAACACCCTTCCTGTATTTGCCCACCGGATAAAGGTTGCCGTCGCCCAGGTTGCACATTCCTTTGTCGATCCCTTGCAGCGTCGATACCGTGAGGGTTTCGTTAACGACCTCTTCTTTCCGGGTCACGGGTTTGCTCTGTTTCCACGGCCATTCGTTGCCGGAAGGAGTTTGCGCGGCATACTGCCATTCGAGCTCCGTGGGCAGTCGCTTGCCGGCCCATTTGGCGAACGCCCGCGCATCTTCGAGCGATATGTACACCACGGGATATCGCTCCTGCCCTTTCACCGGCCCATTGTTCTTCCAATGCTTGAGAAAATTAGCCGTATCGGTTGGTTGGTACGAAGTAGCTCTCATGAATTCGAGAAACTGTTCATTGGTTACGGGAGTTTCATCCATCATAAAAGCATTCATATGGAATGTGCTGTCGATCCCGTCTTTCGGATAAGGGATAAACTCGTCGCCGTTGGTTGCCTTGAAAGTGAATGTGCCGGCGGGCACTGGTTTCATTCCTTTTGCCCTTCCGCTGACATTGGAAGGATTGGATTCCGAAACAAGCCTGGGTACTCCGGCCTGCAGATAGATGACGTTCTCGTCGAGCAGTTCCTTATCATCCAAAAGCTGGACCACAATCTTGCCCTCGTACCGGCCGAACTTCTCACGGATATCGATCATCGTGTTAAGGTCATTGAGTGAAAGAAAATCTTTTCCGTACGCGGGATCACCGGCCCAGACCCGGATGGCTTTGCCCCGGCTGGCTTTTACAGAAAGTTTCCATCCGCTTAACGTTACATTCAGCAAGGTGGGCAAGTCAGCTATACACGTTACCTCTCCCTCGTTGTTCGTGCCCACGTATTCACGATTAAATGCATCGACATTGACGGCAACGAAAGGACGGTGATGCCAAAGGTCCACCAAATGATATCCGGGTCTTCTTTCGTGATTGAACAGTGTACCGTTAAACCCCTCCGGTTTCAAACTAAAGACCGTGTACAATGTTTTGTTCGCTCCCTCCCATTTATTCACCCAAATGCTATCATGCGTGGTCTCGATTACCGGCGTCAGCTTGCCCGTTGTGAAAACCGAGGAGCTCTCTCTCAGTATTCGCGAAGTCTTTCCCAGGTAACGGTATTGTTCCCTCTCCCACTCCGGGTGCCCCGGTGCGAACTGGTTGACCTCGGTTCCATATCCATTGAAGAATGCAACGGCATACTCGCGTTGTACCGGTTCTTTATTGACTTCAGCGACGCGGAAAATTGAAAACTGCGGATTGATCAGCTTGTTGAGATTGAGCATCGGCGGATAATACAGTGCATTGTGAACACGTCCTGCCACGATGCCGTCCATGTCTTTGGGCACCGCCATGCCTTCGCTATACATGACCACGCCGGTTTTCACCTGATCTGCCGCCTGCTGAAGCTCCTTGCTCGATTCGCCTTTGGTGTCGAGGACCACACCGTCGGCGCCGGTCTCCCGGATGAGGGTTGCAAGTCCCTTCAGGTGCTCTTCCTTGCGTGTACTTTCATCCCACGGATTGTAAGCGATGAAGAATTTAGTACCGAGTGTATGCAATGAATCCGACAACTTCTTCAAACCGATTAGTCCGCCCGGGAGATCGCGATACATGTCAAACTGATTTCGTTGGTCGATGCCTAAGGTTGGCCACGTGGGCCAGAGACAGATCACATCGTCTCCGCCGTACAGATCTTTACCACGCTTGACGAAATCGACCAGGTTAGGATATTCTTTATCCCATGCCATGACGAGATGCATGACGTAGGCGTTACGGATCCATTGAAGGTCTTGTCGATTATAGAGTGTGCTATCAAACGAAGTTTTATCGAAGAGTTTTCTCTTTTGAAAAGTTAGGATGAGTCCATCGCGCCAGTCGCCACCGAACTCTTCTATGTAGAAATCGTACTTCACACTGCCACCGGGGTATAATACGGTCTCGAACCTTCGTCGCAGTCCTTTCACGATCGAAAAGACATCTCTTCTTGATAATCCGACAGTCTCAGGGCGAAAAGCCCAGCCCAGCTCCCATGCATTATCGGGTACGATCACGTTGACTGGCTTTCTTCCGGGAAGAAATAAATGGGTTCGTGATAAGGAGTGATCACCTAGTCCGGTGATGTATGGATATTTTGGGTCGCGGCCGAACGGAAGGACGTTCGATAGCCGCAGCGTATCATTTGATTTGTTCGTAAAAACAACATCGAAGCCGTTGCTATTCCGCCTCGAGGTGATGGTGAGACCGGTCTTTTCATCATGCCGGTGTTGTTTGCCATTGAGCTCATATTCAAACGAAAGATCAACAGTCTGCGCATACGTACCATGCGCTATAAAAAAAATCAGCAGAAACGACCAAAACCATTTCATCGGAAGGTTAAGATAAACGATTTTTGATTGTGAAACTTTTGATCACACTATCAATCCTGGCGTTCCTTTCGGTAAGCCAAAACCCGGTTAACATCGACAAGGTGAGGAAGGAGGTGCAGTCATTAAAGACTTCTCAGGAAGCGCAAGCATACCTCTCCAAATCCGGCCTCAAAGGCAACATACTCGAGTTGGATGAGATCCAGGACTCCAGCGTCGCGGCCATGAAGTTATTCAAGGCCAAACCCGGCGAACTGATCGAACAAACGTCGACAGACAAGTCAACCACCTTCCTCTACAAGCAAGTGACCGTGAATGTATCGGAGGCAGACCGCGTTCAATATATCTTCTTCGACAACACGAAGCTTACCAGGAAGCAAATCGACTCGCTTCGTTCTGTTGTCATGAAAAAGCTTAAAGCGGGCGAAACGTTTACTGCCTTGGCAAAGCAGTATTCAATGGACCCCAGCGGCAAGCGCGGCGGCGACACCGGATGGTATGACCGGGAGATGTATGTAGCGGGATTTGTTTCTGTTGTGCGCGCCCACGCGAAAGGCGATGTCTTCCTGGTCGACCTTCCTGCAGAAAAGTGGTACTATGTTGTCCGCAAGTCGCACGATCCGTTGAAACGAAAGAAGATCACGGCGCTGTATGTTGCCGTGCCTTCGAAATAACCCGGCGCCACGGCCGTTATTCATTCATTTACTATCTTTCATGTTACGTGAAGCGGACTACCACAATATGGCTTCTTATTGCCTTTTTGCTGTTTGGAACAGCCAGCTGCGGTATTATCGGCGGAGATACGGTAGACGTCAGAAAGCCAAGGCTTCATAAGACCTGGCCGAAGAAGCACCGGTGGCACAAAAAGCTGAAAGTCTGGAGATACACTGTCCAGATGCCGGAGCGCGGCGGGCTGAAGAAGGTGAAAATGGGGAACTGAGTTCTACTGAAGTCCCTTCAAAACCAATTCAAGATTTTTCCGGAAGAACAGCTTCAATGGCGTAAGCTGGTTGATATGACCGGTTACTGCCGACCCATGAAACAGGGTGGTGAACAGGTTACAGATGTCTCTGGTCGAAGTTGTCGTTGTGATCTCTTTTTTGAAGATCGCCTCGAGTGCGAATTTCTCGAACATCTGCTCGACGGATTGTATTTCAATATTCTGAATATCGGCAACGGTCGGGAACAGCAGTTTCTTCTCTTCGACTTTTACCGGGAACGGTTTGGGCGCGCGTTTCAGGTCGGCCAGGTACGCAAACAAGGCGAGGATGATGCCGGGATGATCTTCGCAGTCGTCGCTGAGCTTATCAAACAAGTAGAAGACGGCAGTCATGCCCTCTTTAGGTTTGTCGCGAAGCTCGACTGCGCGACGTAAACACCACGTCCTGTAATAATAGAGTAAGATATCTTCCTTCTGAGGAAAGTATTTAAAAAGTGTTACTTTCGAAATCTTTACCTTGTCACAGATCTCCTCAACATACAGGTCGTCGAAAGACTTCTTCCCTATAAGTTTCACTGTGAAATCGAGTACGCTTAATTTTAGCCGCGCTGCTTTTTCCTTCCTTAGACTCATGGTTTACTTCCGGTCAAATAATACATTTAGGATAAAAAATCAAAAGCTATTTCCATGAAACTTGCCCTTGCCATTCTATCGGCAACAACCTTACTCGCTTTAACATCGTGCCAGCCTGAGAAAAAGCGAGAAGAAAATTTAACTACCTCAACGTCAGCAGGTCCTCATGGTATGGTCGTGTCTGCGCATCCAATCGCATCGAGGGTTGGAAAAGAGATCATGCAGAAGGGTGGCAACGCAATCGATGCCGCGATAGCCGTGCAGTTTACTCTCGCTGTTGTTTTCCCTGCCGCGGGTAACATCGGTGGCGGTGGATTTATGATGTACCGGACAAAGGACGGTCAGTATCATGCGTTGGATTTTCGCGAGAAAGCTCCGGGTAAAGCCACCACCGCGATGTTTTTGGACAGGTCGGGGCAGGTCGTACCCAACCTGAGTACAGAAGGGCATTTAGCATCGGGAGTTCCGGGTTCGGTTGATGGCATGGTGGAAGCTCACACCAAATTCGGATCGCTTCCATGGAAGGATCTTTTGCAGCCGGCGATCGACCTGGCGCTAAATGGATTCGCGCTTACACAACGGGAAGCAGGTTGGATGAACGACTACCGGCCGACATTCGAAAAATACAACACCGTTCAACCACAGTTCCTCTACCGGCCGCTCTGGAAAGCCGGCGATACCATCCGGTGGGCGGACCTCGGTCACACACTCGAACGTATTCGTGACAATGGACGCGCAGGATTCTATGAAGGAAAGACCGCCGATGACATCGTTGCCGAAATGAAGAGAGGAAAGGGCCTTATCTCCAAAGAAGATCTTACAAATTATAAATCATCCTGGAGAACACCGATCACTTCAGACTACAAAGAGTACAAGATCATCTCCATGCCCCCTTCATCGAGCGGCGGCGTGTGCCTCATACAATTGCTGAAATCCGTTGAGCCATATCCCATGAAAGAGTGGGGATTCAATTCGGCGAAGTCCGTTCACCTGATGGTCGAGGCGGAACGAAGGGTTTATGCCGACCGCTCCAAGTTCCTCGGCGATCCCGAGTTCTATAAGGTACCGCTGACTGAAATGATAGCCCCGGACTACAACAAGAACAGGATGTCGTCATTTAACGAAAGCAAAGCGACGCCGAGCTCCGACGTGGCGCCCGGTACCATCACCGGTTATGAATCGGAAGAGACAACCCACTACTCGATCGTCGACCCTCAAGGCAACGCGGTAGCCATCACCACAACCATCAATGGTTGGTTCGGCTCATACGTCGTTGTAAGCGGGTCTGGATTTTTCCTGAACAACGAGATGGATGATTTCAGCTCCAAGCCCGGTGTGCCGAATATGTTCGGCGTCCTGGGAGGCGAAGCCAACAAGATCGAGCCCGGCAAACGTATGCTCAGCGCTATGACGCCGACCATTGTGGAGAAGAATGGAAAGCTGCACATGGTCCTCGGATCACCGGGAGGATCTACCATCATCACAGCCGTATTCCAGGTTATCCTCAACGTCACCGAGTTCGGGATGGGTATGCAGGATGCAGTAGATGCCAAGCGCGTTCACAGCCAATGGCAACCAGACGTCATCGCACCGGAGTATAAGGCGATCAGCAAGGACGACAGTCTCACGCTGGTTAAAATGGGTCATCAGTTCAAATCCCGCAGATCTATCGGCCGCGTCGATGCCATCCTTATTCACGATGATGGTACTCTCGAAGGCGGAGCCGACAAAACACGCGGCGATGATACAGTGGAGAGCTTTTGATCGGGAATAACGAGCCAGAGGGAAGGTGTAAGCTGTCGTCTATGGCCAAATAGCTGTTCAGCGGCCTATTCGAGTTACCTTTGCTCAACCCATGAACAGGCTCCTGCACAACCGCATTTTTCAGCATACGATCTTCTGGATTTCGCAGTTGGTATGCTATGCAGTCGTGTATGGCAGCTATGCCGATAACTACGGACAGACGTTCTACCAGGAGGCGATCTACCTCCCCGTAAAGATCATTTTCACCTACTTTGTGATGTACTACCTGCTGCCGTTCATCCTGGCCGGTAAGTATGTTCAATTCTTCACGCTGTTCGTCCTCGGATCATTGATCAGCGGAGTGGCTCAGCGTTACGTTTCGTTCAATTTCGAGTATCCACTTTATTACCCCGAAGCGTTGCGCGATCCGTTCTTCTGGTTCCCGAAGATCTCCAAGATGATCGTTTCCATTTATCCGTATACATTCTTCGCCGTAGCTATCAAGCTTTTGAAGTTCTGGTATGCCAACAAACAGGCACAGCAGATACTCCTACAAGATAAGCTCCAGGCGGAGCTGAAGTTCCTCAAGACCCAGATACATCCTCACTTCCTGTTCAATACACTCAATAATCTTTATGCGTTGACGCTGAAGAAGTCGGATCTGGCTCCTGCGATAGTCCTCAAGCTGTCGGAGCTGATCAACTACATGTTGTACGAATGCCGGGAAGACGAAGTCTTGCTGGAACGTGAGATCAAGTTCATTCATAATTACGTCGACATCGAACGGCTTCGTTATGGCGACAAGCTCGACGTCGACATCCGGGTTCATGGAAACGTCAACGGCCGAAAGATCGCTCCACTCCTGTTGTTGCCCTTTGCAGAGAATTGCTTCAAGCACGGAGCAAGCCTGGAGCTCGATCAGTCATGGGTGAAGGTCGACATTGATGTCCTGCCGGACCGCACGTTATTCAAAGTCGAGAACAACAAAGGCGTGAGCAACGGCCGCTCCGAGCCCGCGGGCATCGGTATCGCCAATGTCAAACGCAGGCTGGAGCTACTCTATCCCAACAATCACGAATTGAAGATCATCAGCGGCCAGGAAACCTTTCTCGTCATTTTGACGATTAACCAGAAACCAAGAGATCCAAAATAAGTTATGGAACTAAAAGCTGCGATATGAAATGCATCATTATAGACGATGAGCCGCTCGCCATCGAGATACTCGAATCGTACGTTGCGAGAATAGACGAGCTCGAGCTGACCGGCACGTTCCGGAATGCCATTGCCGCATTCTCCTTCATCCAGCAAAATCCGGTCGACCTCATCTTCCTCGATATAGAAATGCCCAAGCTTTCGGGTATCGAATTCCTGAAGACGCTGAAGAATCCGCCAAAGGTCATCATCACCACAGCCTATCGCGATTATGCGATCGAGGGCTTCGAGCTGGAAGTAATCGATTATCTCCTGAAACCCATACCATTCGAACGTTTCCTTAAGTCTGTTGGCAAAGTACTGGCCCGGATTGAAACTCCCGCCCAACCGCAAGTGTCGGCACAAGACAGCTTCATCTATTTCAAAGTCGATAAGAAAATGGTAAAGACCAGGATCGCGGACATCCTGTACATCGAAAGCATTAAAGACTACGTGAAAGTCCGCACCGCGGAGAAAGAGATCATTACACAACAAAAGATCAGTTACCTCGACGAGAGCCTTCCCCGCCAGCAGTTCCTCCGGATACACCGGTCATTCATTGTAAACCTCGATCGTATCGATGCCTACACGGCAACCGATGTCGAGATCAACAAGTTCAAGGTGCCTATCGGCCGCAACTACAAAGCCGATGTGATGAAGGTTCTTTCGAAGCAGGTGTTCTCTTAAATGTGCGAGGTGCGAGGTGCTATGTGCGACGTGCGATGACCCTCGCACAGTCAGCATGTTTCTTCGCACATCGCACCCCGCACATCGCACGTTTTAGTCCTTCACGATCGTAAATTCCACCCTGCGGTTCAAGGCACGGGTTTCATCCGCATCGTTATCGGCGATCGGCTTGGATCCCCCGAAGCCCTTGCCGGTAATACGATTTTCAGAGATGCCTTTTTCAACCAGGTATCCTTTGACGGTAGCTACCCGTTCACGCGACAGCTTCATGTTCGCGTCGTGACGCCCCTGGTTGTCGGTATGGCCGGAAAGGAGTATCTCTACCTTGGGGTTCTGTTTCATGAAGTCAATCACCATGTCGAGCTCATCGTATGACGAGGTGAGCAATATGGGCTTGCTGCGTTCGAACAATACACTCTTAAGATTGATCGTCATGCCGATTTCGACAGGCAACAGGCGGAAGTTCATTTCGAGCTCTTTCATCACCTGGGTCTTCAGGTCGAGACGTTCGAACTCGCCGATATAACCGGGCGCTTCGACTTTAACCGAATAGTTTTCGACACCGGGCAGATTGATCGAGAAACTTCCGTCTGCCGATGCGTTAGCGTGATTGGCTTTATCACCTGAGAAAATGATCATTGCGCCTGTGATTGGTGCACCGGACTTCGCGTTGAGCACCTTTCCCCAAATGCGGGTGGTGCCGTTGGCCAGCTGTTTCTCGTAAACCACCTCGTCGATCTTCGTCGAGTCGGCTGTTGCTATTTTGACATCTTCGGTGGGGCTGATCATCACAGGCAGCTGCACGCTGTCTTTCGAAGGGATGTATCGCATGTCGGAGTATTCGTCGCTGTTCTGAGTGGTGGTGTAGATCGCTCCCGCGGGTGTCGGGCGATAGAACAATTCGCGTCCCGCACTGTTCACGTCAGGACCGAGGTTGACAGGCTCCAACCATGACTGCCAGGCGTCGTCCAGCCGGTCGACGTAGTAGATATCGAAGCTTACATCTTGTTTATACCCGTTGGTCGCAAAATACAACCGCTTTCCGTCGGGGCTGAGTGATGGACTAACGTCCTGCCCCAGCGTGTTGACCTTCGCTCCTATATTCCTGGGTTCCGACCATTTGCCGTCGACCTTAAATGAAACGTAAATGTCCTCCGCTCCTTCACTCCGTGTTTCCAGTCCCACTGCCGAGTATACAAGTGTCTTTCCGTCGGCCGACAAGAATCCGCTGTTGTACGACGACCGGTTTTTGAAATATGGGATGTTGATATTGACGGGTGCGGACCATTCTTCACCGGTCTTCACGGATACTGACACTCCTTGTGAAGTCAATGGTTTGCCATTCTGCGGGTAGTGCCCCATAAGAAACATCTGTGTGCCGTCGGGCGAGAAGCCGGCCACGGTGTTGTGATTTGAGTTGTTGATCCGCTTCCCTCCATGAAATGGCTTGCTCCAGCCCGTCTCTGTTTTTACAGAAAACCAGATGTCACCGTGATCCTGCACGCCGCCAACGTTGGACGGATGGTCGTCGACGGTGAAGGCAAGTAGCTTCCCGTCGGGAGACATTACCGGGGCCTGTTCATCATATTGTGAGTTGAGAAGAGAGATAGCGGCAGCTTCATCCTGGGCGATCGCCAGGGATGGAAAAATAATTAGAGCGGCCAAAAAAGTATCACGCATCCGCAAAAATAACCAATGTCTAAATGAATTTTTAATGTTCGATATCAATACCCAATACCCAATACCCAATACCCAATCTCAATATCCAATACCCAAACCCAATGTCCGATGACCATTACAGAGAGCTAGCGGCTAACCCAGGGGTTGCCGGCGAGGCTGTACCGCCAAGGCAATTCCGCGTCCTTGCCCGCATAATCGATGCCAACGCGGGGTGATGCCACGATCTGCTGTTTTTTTACGGATATTCCTTCGTCGCTGATCCAAATTTCCGAACCGGTAAGGTGTTTACCATTGAAGGTCCGGTCTATACCCAATGCTTTCGTTAGTTTACCCGGTCCGGAGGTTATCCGCCGGCTATGATCGGCCTTCATCCTTTCCTGCATGATCGATATTCCGTCGACCGGCTCGAGGGCACGGATGAGGACGGCGTCGCCGGTATCTGGTGATCCGGTGACTACGTTGAACAGGTTATGAATTCCATAGCACAAGTAGACATAGGAATAACCACCTGCATTGAACATCACTTCGTTTCGTTTTGTCTTGCGGTTGAGGTATGCGTGGCAACCTTTTTCAACATGTGAATAGGCCTCGGTTTCGACAATGATCCCGGATGTGACGCGGCGCCCGACTGCTGTATGCAACACCTTGCCGAGAAGCTCTTTTGCTACGCGTGTTACATCGTTACGCTGGTAAAATGATTCGTCAAGCTTCAAATCACAACAAGTTGCGAGCATGTTAAACAGTTGTTAAACGTTAAGGTGTCGGTTAAGGTGTCGCGCCCGACATGCAACTTAAAATTTAATTCGCTTACTTTCGCGCCAAGTTCACAAACTCAAACCTCATGAAGAAATCTATTATCCTTCTTTTTCTGGCTTTGAACATTTGCGCCTACGCGCAGATCGAAAGCCCCTCACCCAGCCCGTCGGTTACACTTACGACGAAGATTGGCATTACCGACGTAAAGATTGCTTACTCACGCCCCCGCATTAAAGGCCGTAAGGTCTTCGGAGCAGGCACCGACTTCCTCACTCCTTATGGCGCAATATGGAGAACGGCTGCCAACAACGGCTCCGTGATCACATTCGGCGACGACGTAGAAGTGGAAGGCAAGAAAGTCGCGAAAGGCGATTACTTATTGCTCACCATTCCCGGCGCTTCGGATTGGACTATTATCCTGTACAAGGACGTTGCCTTGGGTGGGAACACCGAGGGGTACAAGCAGGAAAACGATGCTGCAAGGTTCACTGTGAAGTCTGAAAAGCTCACGGAGAAAGTTGAGATGTTCACCATGGAGGTCACTGATCTTACAGACGACAACACAACTGCAAAGATCCAGCTCGCCTGGGAAAACACGTCAATTAAATTTGCGGTGAAGACCGACCTCGACTCAAAAATGATGAAGTCGATCGAGACAGCTACAACCAATAGTATCCCCAATATGTACGCTACCTCTGCACGGTACTATTTGACCAACAAGAAGGACTTGAAACAGGCTTTGGAATGGGTAGACAAATCTATTGCTGCCGATCCTAAGGCATTCTGGAACATTAACCTGAAGGCGCAGATCCAGAAAGCTGCGGGTGACAAAGCTGGCGCGATTGCGACAGCAAAGAAATCAATAGAGATCGCAAAAGCATCCCCCAATGATTTCGGTTATGTAAAACAGAACGAAGACCTGATAGCAAGCCTTAAATAAAAAGAGGTGCTTAAATAAAAAAAGGCGGCCAAATGGCCGCCTTTTTTTTATTTTATGATATCAGACTACTGAGGTTGTACCTGACCTGAACCGTAGCTCACATCGTTGATATACTTCACGCCTGGTTTCACTTGCATTGAACTGGTAGCCGAGAACGCGATACCAGTACCGTTAGGCGTGTTGCCCAGGAGATATCCCGAACCACCGGCTGTTACGTTTACGCCGGTTACTTGTTCGTTAGCGATAGTCGCTGTTCCAGTAGCACCGTCACCCCGGCCAGCGCCGGCGGTAGTGAACGTTACAGTGGGAGCTCCAACGTAGCCGGAGCCATTGGTCGTGATCCTTACATTGGTGATCGCACCGTTTGCACCGATCTGGATAACACCAGTTGCGCCTGAACCAGCGATGAAGCTCACGGCAGGAATAGTAGTGTAACCAGCACCAGGTGTTACGATATTGATCGCAACTACGCGGCCGTTGTTAACAACTGCTGTGGCAGTTGCGCCTGTTCCACCGCCACCGGTGAATACTACTTTAGGAGCGCCCACGTAGCCGGTTCCCTGGTTGGTGAGGTTAAGGCCGGTTACACCGCTACCAGTAAGGAATGCAGTTGCAGCAGGAGTACCGCCCAATTGTGTGTAGATGGTAAGACCAGGTGTGCTGGTATATCCGCTACCTGCGTTGGTAACCTGGATCGCTGTTACTTGTCCGCTTACCGGGTCGAAGCTAACTGTACCCGTTGCCCTTGTGCCACCGGCGGTGGTAGGAGCATCGAAGAGTACAGCAGGTGCGAAAGAATATCCTGAACCGGGGTTCGTCAAAGAGACCGGTCCGATTGAAAGTCCTGAAAACAAAGACGCAGCTTGTACAGTAGCGGCTGTTCCTGTGGTAGTACCGCCGGTCAGCGAAGCTGTAGGCGGGCTGGTATATCCTGCGCCTGGGTTTGTAACCGTGATCGAAGTCACGCGGCCACCGGAGATGTTAGCCGTAGCAGCTGCGGGGGTTGTGGGAGTACCACCACCGCTGAAAGTTACTGTAGGGGCTACTGTATAACCTGAACCTGTGTTGGTCAGAACGACACCGGTTACGGTACCGTTTGTGTTAAGGCCACCTACTGCACCAGCCGCACCGCTACCGGAGTGAATTTCAACTGTCGGTTGTGAAGTGTAGCCTGTTCCCTTGTTTGTGACGGTAATGCCGGTGAGGACACCGTTTGTTATTGTCGCCGTTGCAAGTGCACCTGTACCACCACCGCCGGTGAGGGCGATTGTAGGAGTACCTGTCCAGTTGCTTCCACCCTCGGTAACTGTTACATTTTCTACAGTACCTGCGGGAGAGATCTCAGCCGTTGCGATAGCGCCGGAACCTGCGTTGAAATTAACCAGTGTTGCCGAGGAAGGGTTCGGAATAACGGTAGCGCCGAGACCGGGAGCATAAATCGTTCTTTCACTGATCGTCCTGTTGCTGCTGTTGACGTCGTTCACGTCATCGAAACGGAGGCGATTCACAGCGATAGAAGAGTATTCGAGAACGATCGGAAGACCGTCGATGGCAGCAGGAATAATTACGCTGTAAGTTCCATCGGCAGCAGTTGTTCCGATCACACCTGTTGAGTAAGCGGCTTCAAGAATGACACCATTCAGAACAACAACGTCGGCGCCTGTGTCATCCACAAGGGGCTCTGCTGAAAGGAAGCGGTCGATGAAGTTACCATCGGTGACATCCACGTGAGCCATAAGAGTTGTTCCGGCAGGAACAGGCTCCATGGTAGTATTGGTAAGATCCGACTGTATCCTGGCAACACCGGAGATCGTTGCAGTGTTTGCGCCGGTTGTTTCGAAGATCGGAATGAGGTTACCAACGAAGTTAATAGTTCCGTTCTCGGTGTCATCCTGAAATTTCACCGCAGTTACGAAGCTGGCGGTAGTGAAGTTCTCCTTGCGAACAGTTACGTTAACTGCACCGCGGAAGAAACCATTCAGTACAACCATGCCGGAAGCGTCGGTAGTGTCTGTAACAACCTTTCCAAACTGGCTGATTGTCACAAGGGCCGCCGCAACAACATCTGCCGCGCCATCGGTGCGGCTGCTGTTCTTGAATAAGCTTGAGGTTGAACCTGACACGACAGTGATCGCATAATTCACAACGCCAGCCTGATTCAGTCTCCGGAGAGAGTCGCTAACGCGAAGTGAATCAGCGAGGTATTGGATTTTGTCATCACGAAGTTCTGCCAACGAAGGATCATCGTCCTTACAGGAAAGCATGACGGCGGACGAAACCATCGCCATCATCAAACCCATGAGGAGATAACGGTAATTGTTTTTGTGTTTCATAAAGTTTAGAAAAATTAATTATAGGGTATTATAGATATTGCAACGTAACAGCGATATTGAAACTTACCGTTCCCAACCTCAGGTTATCATCTCCCCACTCCTTGAACGTCTCCTTCAGATTATACCTGGTGGTCATTCCCGACTTAGTAATATTGGTAAGGTTGTGAGTATACCGGAACTCGAGGTAAACCGGCATATTTAATATTTTCAGGTCGGCGCCTAGTGCACCGATAAGTCCATACTGGCTACGCTTGTACTGGGAAGTGACATTGTCATGACCATTGTAATAGATCTTCTCATAACCGGGGACTTTCGCGACGTTTGTGTATCTCTCACGCGCGTAGATATTATAAGCATAAAAGCCACCGATAGATAATTTCGGTTGTAACGCCTCATCTGCCAGTGCAGGCAGTCCAAACTCGGCGATAATGGGTAGTTGAACCTGGTGAAACACGACCTCTGCATCGTTACGAAAGAGGTCTCCGGGAAGGACCTGGTAATCTACCAGGTTGGCGCCTTGCTGAAAATACAGAAGTTCGGCTTTAGCGGTCAAAAAGGGCAGTACGGGGTACCTTGCAAATGCGCCGACCGATAGCCCCGGGATCACATCGAAGGCCTTGTTTCCACGAAAAGAATTCCAATTTATGCCTGCTTTGGCGCCTATGGATGTCTGCGCACTGGCCTGATATACAAAAACGAATAAAATGAATAACAGAAGAAGTAGGGGTTTCTTCATCCCAGGGGTTTTTGGTGGCACAATGTGTCTATATACGGGGCGACACGAAAAAGTGAGCGACAAAGTTAGAAATCCTTTCACACTATGAAAATACCCACAAGGAGGTATTTACTATTTTACTGTTTAAGGAATAAATTTCACCCTTAGATTTGATGCATTATATACTACATCCCATCTCTTCTTACGATCAAATCGTTGATATTTGCAATCACTTAACACCCAGGTAATCCAATAACCCATGAAAAAAGTCTACGCGTTGATCCTGTCGTTGGCATCCCTTACGGCTTACGCACAACAACAGGCAGGCGACTTATCGATCCAGTTCTCAGGTAACTTCAATACCTCGAAGTATAAGATCGGCAGCTATACTAACAAGAACTTCAACGGCAACATCTATGTGAAGATCGGTAAGTTCTTCACCCAGAACATCGAGCTTGGCCTCAAGCCCAATATCTTCTTCTTCACGGAACAGAAAGCGAACCCCAACGACTCCAAGGATGTCAAGTATTCACTCAAGTCCAACTTCGGCCTGGGTTTGTACGGTACCTATTCATTCCTCACTCCCGGTGCCAAATTCCTTCCGTATGCCGGCGCTGAAGTCAACTACTTGCCGCTCGGCGAGGACGCTGCCGTCAACCTTGGCCCATACGCAGGCTGCAAATATTTTCTCACTGAAAAGATCAACATCGACGCCAACTTGAACTGCCTCGTAACCCTGGCAAGTACATTCGGGAATGACCTTCAGTCGGTTCATTTCAGTCCCACGTGGCAATTCAACGTCGGTATTGGTGTGATCATCTCGAAAGACAACCCATAAAAGCAATCCATGAAGCGTTGTCTTACCCTAATCATTTCGATCGCAGCCCTCACGGCGCTGCACGCGCAGAACGTATATCTCTCTCCATATAAAAAGATCAGCACAGGATCTAAAGGGATCTCGACGATAGCATTCTCGTCAACCTCGAAGTGGTTTGCTACTGCCAACGGACAGGGTGAGATATACATATCCGGTATCGATGACAACACACCGCTCGCCCGGATCGCAGGTTCAAGCGAAACGGTCACACTTGACTTCATCGACCAGGACCAAACCCTGCTCGCGCTCGACAAGAACGGTAAGCTGACTCGTTTCAACATGTCGAGCAAAGAGTCGCAGGTACAAGCCACCACCAAGTCTGTTAAGCTCGCCACGCTCGATCCCAATCACCAATATCTTTCAATACTCAATAAAGAGTCCGTCGTCGAGATCGTCGACCTGAAAGCAAACATGACCTTTGGAAGGATCCCGGCATTGCCCGCCTCACAGAAAGGAATGTTCATGGGCTTTGACCGCTTCGGTCAGCAACTTGCCGTTATCAACAACACCGGCGAAACAGTAACATGGAATGTCGTCAACCAGCAACTGCTTCGTCAACTTAAGCTTCAGAGCGGCGAATTTTCGGGCTCGCGTTCGGTTATCAACTCTGCCTCCACCAATGCAGGCGGAGATCATTTCATCATCGGCCTGCAAGAGGTCTTTATCCCCGCCGGTGGAATGCAGGGAAGAAGTCAGCCCGAACGACGTAACATGCTTATCTCCTACGACTGGCTTTCGGGACAGGAATACAAACGCGTCCCACTTCGTTTTCGCAGCGACGGGATGGCAATGGGCCAGGGATATGCGGCGCTCTACAGCACCGACAGCAAAACGATCTCCATGCTCAACATCGAACGGGGTGAGATCAGCAGCAGCGTTGCCGTCGATGAAAAACCGAGCGCCATTTCTCTTTCCGACGATAATACTTTCCTCGCCGTAGGTACGGTGACCGGGAATATCTACCTGTATGAAGTCGTCCGGAACAACCCGGCTGAGATCAAGATCACACAGCCCGTCATGAGCCGCAACCTCGGCGACCACGTTGTTACAGAAACGAAGATCAACATCGAAGGGACCATCGAAGGCACAGGCAGCACCGTGTCGAGGATCATGGTCAATGGCCAACCCGTGCAGGGAAATATCGGTAAACAGTTCTCGCATGAGGTCAACCTGGTGAGAGGAAAGAACCGGATCAAGATCGAAGTCGAGAATACCGACCGGAGCATCACCGAAAAAGATATCTACCTCACCTGCGAGCCCAATGCGGCATCGAAGGACGCTCCACATAAATTCCAGGGACGCCGCCTGGCTTTGATCATCGGTAACTCCAACTATTCTCAGGCAGCAAAGCTCACCAACACCGCCAATGATGCGAAGAGCATGGAGAAAGTGCTGAAAGAAATGAACTTCGAAGTCACGACGGTTGTCGACGGCACTTATGAGGCGATGAAAGAAGCTATTTATACTTTCGGTGATCGCATACAGGACGTCGACGTGTCCATCTTTTATTATGCAGGCCACGGCCTGGAAGTCGACGGAACCAACTATCTCGTTCCGGTGGATGCCAACATACAGTCGGCTCTCGATGTAAAGCTGAAGACTATCCCGCTCACAGGTGTCATTCGCACGATGGAGTTCGCCAACGATGAAGGCCTCAACATGATCATCCTGGACGCATGCCGTAACAACCCCTTCCCTACCGGTAAGAGAAGCAGCGGCTCCGGACTTGCCCGCGTGCAAGCGCCCAGCGGAACACTCATCGCCTATGCCACCGATCCTGGCTCTACAGCTTCAGATGGCGACAAGGCAAACGGCCTGTACACCGGTGAGCTCGTTAAGCAGATGAGGATTTCACAACGCATCGAAGATATCTTTATGAATACGCGAAACCAGGTGGAACATCTTTCCAGTGGAGCTCAGCGTCCCTGGGAAGAAGCACGGTTGAAGGGAGTATTTTTTCTGAAATGAGATCTCTGAAATAAGAGATTATTTCTTTGCCGTGGCGTTCATGACAAACTGGATGGCGATGGCAAAGAACATCACCGCTGCACAGCCCGCGAAATTATAGTACAGGAACGCCAGGTCTGTTCCGGCCCACAGGTAGATCACGATCGCCTCACCGATAATGGCGGATATGAACACCGCCGTGGAGCTCACGTACTTCACATAAAACGCCGACAGGAAGATCCCCAGCAAAGTGCCGTAGAATAATGATCCGACAATATTCACCAGTTGGATAAGATTCTCGGCGTGCGATGCCAGCATCGCGAATGCCATGGCAAATACAGCCCAACCGGCGGTGATCCACTTCGATGCCCGTACGTAATGCCTGTCATCGGCGTTCTTGACGATCGAACGCTTATAGATATCGACGGTGGTAGTCGACGTGAGCGCATTTAATTCGGAAGCCGTCGACGACATAGCCGCCGAGAAAACGACGGCCAGCAATAAACCGATGAGTCCATGCGGCAGCCACGACATGACGAAGTTGATGAACACATAATCGGCGTCGTTCCCTCCCTCTCCCGTCGTTCTCAGGATCTGTGCCTTTGCCATGGTGCGCAGTGAATCCTGTCTTACACCTAGCAGGTTGATCATGGTCGTGCTTTGTTCTATCTGCTGACTGTCGTCGGCGCGAATGGCGCTTGCAAGGGTCTTCGACTGTTCTTTTTTCAGGTCGAACGTCTCATTGTATTGCGACTCGATGTTTTTTATTGTGCCCGATTGATCGGCTCGCACAGCCCTTTCGTAAAGCGTCTTGTTGTGTACCAGCGGGGGCTGATTGAACTGGTAGAACATGAACACCAGGATACCGATATACAGGATGATGAACTGCATCGGTACTTTCAGCAGTCCGTTAAAGATAAGGCCCAGCCTGCTTTCTGTGAGCGAGCTGCCGGCGAGGTAACGCCCTACCTGTGACTGGTCTGCTCCGAAATAAGAAAGGAACAGGAACAACCCGCCGAACAAACCGGACCAGATGTTGTACCGGTCGTTCGGGTCGAAGTTGAAGTTTACAAGGTTCATCTTACCCAGCGTGCCGGCGTAAGTGAACGTCTCTCCGAAGCTCATTTCGGGAATGTTGTAAAATGCAATAGCGCCCGCCACAATCATCCCTCCCATGATGATCATGAGCTGGTATCTCTGTGTCAAGCTTACGGCCTTCGATCCACCGGTAATCGTGTAGAGCATGACCAGCGAACCGATCATGATCGTGGTGAGCTCTAGCTTCCAGCCGAGTATGGTCGACAAGATCAGTGATGGGGCGAATACCGTTATCCCCACCGAAAATCCCCGAAGTATCAAAAAGTAAAATGCTGCCAGCGACCGCACTTTCACGTCGAACCTCGTCTCGAGGTATTCGTACGCGGTATACACCTTAAGCTTCCGATAAAGCGGTACTGCTGTGATGCACAGGATCACCATCGCCAAAGGCAACCCGAAATAGAATTGGAGGAAACGCATGCCGTCGTTGTATGCCTGGCCGGGTGTGGACAGGAATGTAACGGCGCTGGCCTGCGTTGCCATGATCGAAAGGCAGACGGTCCACCAGGGCATGCTGCGATTGCCCACGAGGTAGCCTTCCATGCTCGTTGTGTTCCGCGTCTTCAGCACACCATAAAGCACGATCACACCCAGTACCCCGAACAGTACAAACCAGTCCAATAAATTCATTTGAAAGAATTAGTGATCAGGGTGTAGACAATGATCTGTACGAGAAGTACGGAGATAACGAGCCAGTACCAACCTTTCCAGCGACTGAACACGGGCGGGCGATCCTGTTCCGATTCGCTCATTTCTTAAGCTGTTTAACTTTTTGATCGGCCGGCCTCGCCATCTTTCCAAGCGACACCATATTGGCAAACAATTTATACGCGCCCGGAACACCCTCGGGCAATTCCCGGAAGAATGAAAGTCCGGTGTACACATAATGGCCTTTGCCATATTTCGCTACCAGCAATCCGCCGTTTTTTGGGTCCTCGCCCTTGTCATTCGAAGATATCAGCGCTTCGAAATGTTCATCCCACTTGTTAGGATAGTAAAGTCCCCGCTCCTGCACCCAGCCCGTGAAGTCGGATGCGGTGATCTTGTTGGGATAATTCAACGCGGGATGATCGGGTTTTAGAATTCTCACCTCGCTGTTCTCGTCGGTGACGCGGTCGCGGGAGATGGTAAGAGGATACGGAGAGAACTTGTCAGGGTCGATCTCGATCTCGAAGTTGGTGTTGTACTGAACGATCAACGTTCCTCCGTTCTCTGTAAACTTCAGCAGGTCGGGCATAAAGTAGCGGACACGTTCATTGGTATTGAGCGCCCTTACGCCCAGGACAACCGCATCGACTTTCGCAAGGTTGGCAGGGGTCACTTCCTCGTTCTTCATCTCCCATACTTCGTAACCGAGGTTCCGTAATGCGCCCGGTACTTCATCGCCGGCGCCCTTGATATAGGCAACTACGCTGCCTGCCTTCGAGATGTTGGTTCTTACAAGTCGAGAATAAGCAGGAGGCACAAGAGTTTGCACGGGGATGTGATCGTAGCCGATCATCTGAACAGAACGATCAAACACTTTCCCGTTGACGGTTGCCGCAGCTCCGATCTTACCCGTCATCTCCTCTTTTGAAGGTGTTACGGTAAATACGACGCTCTGTTCTTCACCGCGTTTGTTCAGCGTGAACGGCTGCTGTGCAGGGTCCGCCTTCCATCCCTTCGGAAGCGTGAGCGACAATGTGCCGTCCAGTTTACTGTTCGATGAAGACCGCGCCAGCATGACGACATGTTGCGGTGAAGCGTCGGGAAAAACATACACGGAAGAAGACAGCGATACGGCTACCGGTGGAACGATCTCGAAGGGTCGTGAGAGTTCTCCTTTGACCGGGTCGGTCCACTTGTATACTAAAGGAACACTAATTGTAATATCCTGATTGTCAATTGTATACACGAAGTCGATCATGACTGCCGGAGGATTCTCGGGGCGGCCGATAAGCTCCGGGTCCGCCACTTTGAACAAGCCCGGCGAATGTTCTTCGCGAAGCCAGTACGGTCCCGAGTAAGGTGCGCCGGCGCCTAATGTCTTTTGTGATTTCAGTGTGATCAGTTTATTAAAACCTGCTTCGAGGTTGGCGACAGAATCGAAGCCCAGGATGTCGCTTTTGATCGACTTCAGTTTTACGTTGGCCTTCGAGCGGTTCACGATCTCCATCTGGAGTTTCACCAATTCCCCCGGCGCCATGTGGTATTCGGCGGCAGTAACTTCGGTATAAAGGCCAGCGCTTGCCTGGATGAGCTGTTCGGTTTCGCGGAGCTTCCGGTCGCGCCAGACACCGGGCTCCAGTGACATGATCTCTTTGCGTATCTGCAACAACACCGGGATGACATCATAAGGCTTTTCATCGGAGAAAGTTGCGATCGCTTTATCTACAAGGACCTGGACCTTCGCCCCGCCTTTTACGCGAGTCCAGGTTGTGTTCACGCCGTCGAGTATATCGACTTTGGCAGAGTCGCCTTTTGCAAATTCGAAGAAGTCCATGGCGTCTCCTCTCCTTCCTTGCGACCCGAAGCCCTGACTCTTGTGCTGGGTGCGGCTGTCGGCGGCTATTTCGGAGTACGACTTTCCGAGAAGCGGGTTGAATGCTCCGACGTTGAGCGCAACGACACCGGGAGATTTTTCATTGATGGTCTGGTTCCACCATCTGCCGGTGTTGGTAAACAGACGCTTGGGTTTCCAGGGTGTGAATTTTTTCAGTTGATCAGGGTACGCAGATGTCGTTCCGGAAAGATCGAATGCCTCCTGTGCAAGAACTGCCGAGCCGGTATGGTGTCCGTGGCCTGCACGTTCATCGGGGGGAAAGCGGGTGATGACAACATCGGGTTGGAATTCGCGATACACTCTCACCACATCCGACAGCACTTCATTCTTATTCCAGATCTCGAAAGCTTCGGTGACATTCTTCGAGAACCCGAAATCATTTGCCCTTGTGAAAAACTGTTGACCACCGTCGATCCTTCGCGCGGACAGAAGCTCCTGAGTCCGGATGAGTCCCAGCAGGTCACGTATCTCGGGACCGATCAGGTTTTGTCCACCATCACCTCGCGTCATCGAGAGATATGCCGTTGCCGCCAGACGCTCACTGGCGAGATAAGCGATCACACGCGTGTTCTCGTCATCAGGATGAGCCGCAACGTAAAGAACCGATCCAAGGAAATTCAACTTCTTGAGGCGAAGCCGTATTTCTGAAGCGCTAAGTTGTTTTTGAGAATAGGAAAGTAAAGGGAGGAGTAGAAATAGGCAGACCAAACGTCGCATGCATACCGATTTGATTGGTGCAATTAACAACTAAATACCAGAATCGAGGGCGATAACGTGGGGTAATTTGACGCTGTTAACGACGAATTAACAATTGAACGCAACTTCGTCGGTTCTACTAGCCCTATAGATAAAATACTAGAATTTTCCGCGTTTCTCTCCGTTCACCATGAAGGTGCCGTCTTCCATTACCAGGAACTCTATCTTGTTGAGACTCACTCTGTCGTCGGCTATTGCAAACAGAGTATAGCCATGGGGTGAAACGTGGTCTTTCAGGTCGTCGATATATCCCATGTCGATAACGTAGCGGAGTGTTCTGTCTGCTTTCTTGTTGAAGACTGACTTGCCTAAATTATTCTCGCACCTGAACCGGATCTCTTCGACTTTTGGGTTGAGGATCGTTACGTTCACCGTGAGGTATGGAAGAGCTCCTGAGCTATTGGTGCTCACCCGTCCCCCTTCGAAGGTCACCGCGTTAGGATCCTTTGCAGGGCGCGTTTTGAGATCGTACTTCAGCTCAACCTGGAAATCTTCCTTCGCGCGGAACGGGATCTCGGCGGTCTGCCACAGAA
This sequence comes from Cyclobacteriaceae bacterium, assembly GCA_035318625.1. Lineage (GTDB taxonomy): Bacteria > Bacteroidota > Bacteroidia > Cytophagales > Cyclobacteriaceae > ELB16-189. The sequence goes on along the minus strand of DATHEL010000001.1, from coordinate 1,175,987 downwards.
ACAAAAAGGAAATGAGGTAGAGTGTCATGGTGAAATCGGGAACCCGACCTAAGTTAGCAAATTCCCGATCTCAATCCTTGTAAGAATTCGTCATTCCCGGCCCGATTGCGCGACAATGGCTAATTGATGTCCTTTCCTTCCTCCAGTTTGGTGATCATTAACTCCACATTCCGCTTTGCACCGTCGTCCGGCGTAACAGGCAATGCGACTTTCAGGTATCCAAGTGCCTTCTTATAATCGCCTTTTGCCGAGTACGCCCGTGCCATGCCGATGTTCGTGGTGTACTCTTTCGGCGACTTGTCGTAATTCATCTTGAATACCTTGAAGGCGTCGTCGATCAGCTTCTGATTTACCAGCGACCGGCCGTAGAAGTGTACATCCTGTATTGTGCCCATCGGCAACGCTTCGTCCATTGTCTTTTTGGCTTCGTCCTTGCGGCCGAGCGCCGTGAGGATATTCGCGCGCGTGCTTAGTGTGCGGAAATTCTTTTCTCCCATGATCCTGAAATAGACTCCACGATCGATCCATGCCAGCGCCTGTTCCAATTCCACGTTGTTCTCAAGACACCAGTTAGCCGCTTGTATGAAATCGTAGTAAGGACGCGTGGTCCGGAGATCTTTACGGAAAGCAGCCATCTGCAGCGCTTCACGCTCGATGGTGACCTTAAATGGGATCATCCGTTTCTCCCACGACATGGCAACGACGGCTGAGTTGGGCGTCTGATCCCCGAATTCATACTTAAGCCACTCTACGTTATGATCCAGCGACTGGTTCTTGACATTCACACGTAATGCATCTTCGGCGGGATCGTAATAGAAGCTGCCCCATGAGGTGGAGATCTTGTTAAAGATCAGGGTGCTTTCGTTTTCACCGAGAGCGATAAAGAAACCATAGGTTCCGGCAGGAAGGTCTTTGCCTTCGATCTGTACCGGGTGGGAAAAAGAGATTGTCGTGTTTTCGTTAGCGCCGGCTCTCCATGGAGCGGAGTAGCTTGTGCCGTGACCCTGATCGACGAAGCCGTAATGAGCGACGTTGGTTCCCCAGATCTTTCCTTCGCGGCCTTTAACGCCTGGACGGCTATAGTTGATGGCGATCTTTACGATGCCGATCTGTTCGGCAACGGATGCTTTCTTATTGCCACCATCGGGTTCGGAAGTAAGCGGCATGATCTGCGCCGAAGCCGAGGTGATGACGAGGATAAGCAGAATGATTGGTAGGAGTTTTTTCATACTTGTCTGAGATTTTAGACAAGTAAAAGGAAATGGCCGGGGATGGTTGTGGCGGGGCTAATTCAAGGGAGAAACAAGTTTGTTCAAGGGTGTTCAGAAGGGGTTTTGGGTTTTTCACGAGGTTTATTGAGTGTGAAAAACTCGCCGACGTTCTCGAATAGACGAATCTTATAGAAGAACCACAGAAGCGGACAATAGGTCACAATATAGAAGATAGTCTACCCAATAAAATCACCAGGAAAATCTGATTATAGGCGCGCCCGGTTTCGATCGATACCGTCCGTAATCGCACAAAATATATGCGATTCTGGGCTGAATCCAGTACCATTACCAAATTCAGGCGGCCCGGCACGATTGTTACTCAAATGCGACGATGGCAGGGCAAAAGAGATCAGCTAACCAGTAACCACCAAAGCACGACGGCATGTTCAAAAGCTATTTTACTATCGGATGGAGAAACCTCCTGAGGAGCAAAACTCACTCATTCATCAACATCGGTGGACTGGCAGTGGGCATCGCCAGCTGTTTCCTGATCGCATTGTACATAACCGATGAGCTGAATTATGATCGTTACCATAGCAACGGCGACCGCATCCAGCGGGTGGTAATGGAGGATTGGGCAAAAATGCCAGCTGCCCTTGCGCCGGCATTGAGTACAAAATATCCCCACCTGGTAGAACAAGTTGTACGATTCTGGCCGGTCTTCTCGCCCGCCAAGGTGCGACACGACGATGTTGTGTTTGTCGAATCCGGAATTGTCTTCGCAGACCCTTCGGTATTTTCCGTTTTTTCCTGGCCTCTTATTACCGGCAATCCGTCAAAGGCGCTGACTGAAAAGAACTCCATTGTGCTGACACGGTCTATGGCGACCAAATATTTTGGAACCGAAGATCCACTGGATAAGAGCGTGAAATTTTGGGGAGAAGACCTTACCGTCACAGGGGTTATGGAAGATGTGCCTTACAACTCCCACTTAAAGTTCGATTTCCTGATTTCCTTTTCCACACTGCAGCTGGTGATGGGCAACGAGCTGGATGAAAACTGGGGGATGCCCGTGTTTTACACGTATATCCTTCCCGCTGAAGGCGTGTCGAATGATCAATTGAAAAGCGCGATAGAGGAGCTTGTCAATGTAAACTTCTCCGATCCTGAGAATCCCTCACTAAGCTCATCGCGCGGACATCTTTCCCCCTCGATAGCACTACAACCACTGACAAGTATTCATCTGCGCTCGGACCTGAAGGCAGAGTTCAAACCAGGAGGCAATATTTCATACCTGTATATCCTGGGAACAGCAGCGTTGTTTATCCTGGTGTTAGCATGTATAAATTTTACCAACCTCAATACCGCACGCGCGACAACGCGGGCGAGAGAAGTAGGAATGAGGAAAACACTAGGCGCGTTAAAACGTCAACTGGTGGAACAGTTCTTCGGCGAAGCGCTTCTCACATGCGTGATGGCGCTGCTGATTGCATTAGCGCTTGTCACAATGATATTGCCGGCATTCAACCAGTTTGCAGGCAAGGCCATTCAACTGCAGGCGGCGCTGACTCCCGAATTCATCGGTGGTTCCATCTTCATTATTCTTCTGATCGGTTTTTGTGCAGGTTCTTATCCCGCACTTTTCCTGTCACGGTTAAAGCCGGTGAGCTCATTAAAAGGTTCGAGTGGCGCTCGCGCCTCTCATCCACTCGTTAGAAAAGGGTTGATCGTATTTCAGTTCATGGTCTCCAGTTTTTTCCTGGCAGGAATGTTTATCGTGCTGCTTCAACTCAATTACTTACAGGACAAAGACCTCGGCTTCGACAGGGACCAGATCATCGTTTTGGATGGAGACGGTTTTCCGACGTTGCGCACAGAGTTACGTTCGATAGCCGGTGTGGAGCAAGTGGCAGGCGTTCCCCAGGTTCTCCCGGGGCTTCTTCCGATTAGTCGCTACCGTTCGGAGGGAGTAGTTACGGACTCTACCAGTCAGATGACTCACTATGGCGTGACGCCTGGGTTTATCGAAACTATGGGAATTAAGTTGATCGCCGGAAGAAGCTTCGCTGAGGCTTCTCAAAAGGATGAGCAAGAGGCCTTCGTTTTAAACGAGTCGGCGGTGAGGGAGCTCGGTTGGGATCCGAGTGAAGCCATTGGAAAGCCTTTTTCTATGTTTGTGCCGCCTCTCAACGGTGGTTCGGAGGTATGGCGCGACGGCTACATCACAGGCGTTGTACAGGATTTTCATCATGATGCGCTCTACAAGAAGGTAAGTCCAATCGTACTGTACCCGAGCTATGATATGAACCTCACGCTGGTACGCATCCAGGTTAGTCCCGCTGTTATTTCTTCCGTTCAGAAGGCGTGGACGAAGGTTAATCCTGACGCACCTTTCAACTATTATTTTCTGGACGACCGGATCCGGCAGCAATACGAGTCTGAGTTTAAACTGGGCACCATCATGACTTCTGCTACTGCGATTGCGGTGATCATCGCCTGCCTTGGACTCCTCGGTCTGGTGTCATTTACTGCCAATCAACGGACAAAAGAAATTGGCATCCGCAAAGTATTGGGGGCTTCGAGCTCCCAGGTGGTCGCCCTGCTGTCGGGCGATTTCATTAAAATGGTGGGGCTTGCTGCTGTACTTTCCCTTCCTATCGCCTACTACGTGCTGACTGCCTGGATAAGTAATTTCGCTTATCACATCGAAGTCTCATGGGTCATTTTTGCATCGGCCGGCCTATTCACGCTTATTGTCGCAATGCTAACTGTGGTGCTACAGTCTTTAAAAGCTGCAGTGGCACCGCCGACTGAATCGTTGAGGTCAGAGTGAGTCTTTCAAGGATTTTCAGGGGGATGCTTGGGTTTTGGCCTGGGTTTATTTAGAGAGAAAAATTCCTTGATGGCTTCCCAATTCCAGGTTAATTCTCCGGCTTTGTACAACATCCAAAGTGGAACGACGCCAAGTGTTATTAAAAGAAAAATACCGAAAAAATCGATCCAAATGTCTCTGGCCATAGTGTTAATAGTTTGATGTCTTCTATTAAATAACTTAACCAACCCCGAACTCATGCTGGCTCGCGGCCTTTTTTCATCGCATAGTATGCAATCGCGAAACAAAGGCTGCAAGAAATACCAGCGTTAACGCAACTCCGACCAGGTAATTCAAAGTCGATGAGCTCTTTCAACCTCAGTTTTCAAAAGCTCGGTGAATAATGCGCCAACCACCCCATAAAACGCGATCATGATCGTGCTTCCGAGCGTTAAATAAAAAGTCATCCTGTTTTGCACGATGCAAAATACAGTGTCAATCAAGACACCAGCTCGATTTTTAACAATGCCCTATAAAATCATCAGGAAAACCAGATAGCAGAAACGCCACAGTTTTACTTACGCTTCCAATTCACCAATGCCGTCGCTGCGAAGCATACGATCAGAAGCACGCTATATTCCATTCCATTACGCCCTCCTCCTACTACAAACCATCCTTCGTGACGGTGAAGAAGGAATATTCCCATGCCGATCTCCACGATAAACACAATACACAGCGGCGATACCCACTTGTTCAAAAGGATCATCACTGCCGCGACGATCTCAAAAACCGTGATGAGCCATGCACTGAATGGAGGAAAACCCGACGATGTCAAGTAGCCATCGAACGGGGTAACGCCTCCGACACTGAGACGATAGATACCGTGGATGAGCATGTTGCCGGCAACGGCGAAGCGAATAAGGGCGAGGGCGGTTGATTGGTTTGACATGTTGGGGCTTTGGCGAAAATAGAAAAATCCGCTCATAAAAAAACATGCAGTTGATCTTCGGCAGGAAGTGCCTGAAGTGACCTGAAAAAACTCAAGGTTAACTTCCGTTGCGTCATCTCCATGTCAGCGTGATGATAACGGACCTGATGTGATCGCAACAATACTGGTAAATTGTCGAGATATATTGTATCGGGGAAGTAATTGTCGAAACCCTCTAAACTGGCTAACACATTGTAAGTTGAGTGATTATCTAGTCAACGAGGTCATGAAATCCTTTATGGCTTTACCGGTTAAAAGTTTCTGATCCTTCCACGTAAAAACACCAGAACTCTCCACGTCGTGAATTTTAATAAGCGGATTACTGTTTGCGACCCTATCCCACGCATCGACAAACTGCGGCTTTATATAATTCGTTGCGGCATTTTCTTTTTGTGAAAGCATTTCTTCTTTGAATCGCGCTCTGATAATTAAGACAGGGCATTTAATGTTACCTGTCTCCAGGGTTATGTCAGAGGCGAAAAATTCGCATAGATACTGGATCATTACAGGCACCGCTACATTCGAGGATTGCACCCAAAGCTTCCGTGCATTGGCAGGATTTAGTGAATATAGTTCCGGTAAATAATTTCCATCGTCAAAAGTTATTTTGCTCATTACTTTAAAAAATTGTGGCGCCGTGTATTTATCAACATACGCGATTGAACCTTTTAGGGGAAATTCTTTTGGTTCACCATTCTGCACCTGCACAAATTTGGCAGCACCTCCAATCAAAATTACGCCCCTATTTTTTCGGGGAAATCAATAGCCATCCGCAAAGCAAGCTGACTGCCTTGGACAAAATGGCCAACAATGACTGGTTTCTGAAGTCCTTCACCCTCTATTAATTTTAGCAAGCCTCCAATCACGCCCTTATTCCAATATTGGTCTCCGTAGCTCGTGCCAATTGGCGGCAACGGTGGTGCGCCTGTTTTCCCGAAACCAGGAATTGTTATAGTAAACATTGTATAGCGCTTTCTATTCAGCCGCGTAAAATCATCAAACACCGCTTCGTCGAAGCCCCACCCAGGAATAATGATCATTGTCTGCTTTCCCTTGCCTGCCTTAGCGAAGTGAGGAATCGACCCATACACACACGTTTGATACCCTTCCGGAAGCTTCAGATTATCGACAATAGTATTCGAATCCTGTACGTTCTGTGAAAATGCTCCACTTGCCACAGACAAAAGAAAGGGAACGCACAGTGTCACTATTTTCATAGCGCTTTGATATTTTTTGATAAAATTAAGAGTCAGGATCTTGTTAGACGTGACCGATTCAAACCCAAAAATTATGGTTCGGTCGAAGATATTGACTCTGTACTCATCCGTTGGAATGCAGCCTAATCTCGTTCCCTTCAGAATCTTCAATCACCGCATAATAGCCCATGTCAGGAGCAACCAGCGTTTTCGACTGGATAACCTTACCACCAGCCGGAGTCACACGTTCCAAAACTACATTGAGGTTTGCACCAGCATTCAAATAGGCTTTAGCACCCTGCTTTGAAGGTGTGTACTCTTCGCCGGAAACAATCGCTGCACCGATACCCGCTTTTTCCTGATCGAATAATAGAAATCCCATACGGTTATTTCCCATCTTCATTTCAGGCATATCGAAATCGTAAATATGACTATAGAATTTTTTTGCCCTTTCAAAATTAGCAACAGGAATTTCAATCCAGTTGACTGCATGATGAAGCATTTCCATGTGTTATTTTAGTTTATTAAGTGTATCATCTGGGTCAATGAGCTGAATGATTTCTCAAAGTTTTCATGTTGCGGCACCCGCTTTAAGCATGCCACAAGTTTTTGTCCAAAAAAGAAATAAAAGCAAATATTGAATGTGGTTTTTATTTTTCATTGTTAACCCGCACATATTGATTTAATCATTTTTTGAACATCAATGCCAGTAAACTTAATTCGAATTCATTGACGCGCAGTCCATTCCTATTCAAAAAGATTCCGAGACGGAAAAAATCAAGCTTGAACCGGCTCAAATTAAATACTCACACACGTGGGACCGTGTTTGCTCCTTTACCAATCACCATCGCTTTGGGATCTTTCGCAGCCGCCGCCATATCCCTGTATATATCCATCTCACCCGACCCTGGTGTTGTTCGAGCTCTTTTATTTCAACTTTTAAATCGAAATACACATTTCTTTAAGTGTGGAAACAAAAAAATATCACTGAACCAACTTCAATCATTGGAATGACCATCGAAGAAATCGCAGCGATTTGTGATTGCAAGCCACAAACCGTTATGAACGCGAGGCAAATTCTTAAAAAGAAAAAATAGCCCGTTGAAGACTCAATCTTGTCCGCGGGAAACTTCTGCTTCAAGAAATCAATCTCCTCACGTTTTACAAAAAATCGCTTGATGCAATTTGAATTCCGAATACATATTTGAATGTGACTCTTCGCCGAAAAACTCGATCCCGGGTATGCTTCGCCGCCTTCCGGGAAAACGCCTCTCACCGAATCAAAAAGCTTTAAGGATGTATGGCGGTCAGACTTGATCTGCCTTCCCGCCTCCTTTCGAATCAATTCATGCATGAACTCAATTGTGGTGCAATCAAGGAATCGCATCAACTTATCTTTATGCTCGTCACTTTTAGCGTCCTTGTTAGCCGGCAAAGATTTGCCAAGGGACTTATAACTCCAACGCCATAATTACCGTCGGATCTTTGATCCCGTCTCCCCTACCTCTGTTTTCCTCAGCCCATTGCAACGCACGGTCATAGTTATTTTCCCAGAAGTACATACCGTGGCCTAACCAGTCATATGGTTTATCAGATGTGGGGATGGTCGCTGAGTTCTGCAGCAACTCTTGCTGACGCGAACGATCACACCCGTGAAATCCGATCAGTAGACCGGGCCTGGTGTTATACATTAGCTAAAAATTATTAGGCGTCTATACCTGCTTGGTCAAGCAAGTCTTTGTAAGGCTCTGTGTATTCTCCATTCTCATCTACGATACCAGCACCAACGAGCGTCTCTAAAACCTCTTCCTTAGTTACACCCGCCTGGATCTTTGACTCAGCCAGTTCGATTAGATTTTGAATGTCTTTCTCGCTCATCGCAATTGATTACTTCAAGGATACGAAAAATCAGCAAGCATGTTTCATCCTTATGTTCTGAGCCCTACCGAGGACTCCGACTAATCGTGTATAAACGCATAAATGAACGTACCCTGAACAGATAAAAACACACTTCGATCGTTAAAATTTTTCGCGACCCACTTTTGACAAACTTTCGATTTCATCACCCTTCAAATTCAACTCAACGCATTTTTCAAGAATTGTACGGGCACAAAAAAAACGCGTTTCCACGCGGTTTTCGACTATCAAGAGCCCCCTGTCGGGCTTTGAATTTTGTGGAAATTTAGGACTATTTCGAGGCTTTTTAAGAGGTTCGATTCCGTCGCGGGCTTTTGGTTGCCCGTCCAGTTGCGGCGAAAGTAGAAATTCCATTATGGTTCCTAGCTTTCAAATCGCACATGGCTTTTTAATCCAAACAGTGGCTCTTGCGGAAGAGCTGTTGAAATATGGAGTAGTACAGCGATCGTCCATTCAAAACATTCTAAATGCACGGATTGTTTCAGGTAAAGGATGAGGCAATAGCGATCGTTTTGCAACTAAGAAGAGTTTCGGTAAATTTACATGAGCCCTTTCCACATTTGAAGAGATGTGGGAGGGCTTTATTTTTTAAAAATTGTGGCACTTCGCTCACCACCAACTCCCAAAATAAATGGATGAACGACTAAAGTTTGATGAATATAGATTCCACTTTCGACCTTTAGTCACACCCGATTTATTCAATTCAGTTGAGTCGGTAGATGACTTGATGTCTAATAAAACCGTAATCCTTCGGGAAATTCTCCAATCACAAATTACATTCACACATCGAAACCGACAACTGAATTATCTTTATACCGATTTAGGTGACGACTTGCACCAATTTAGAATTGCCAATGTCAGAACTACCAAAATTGAACAGGATTTTGAGGAGGTTGTCATAGAAAATGAACCCAGTGCAACCTTGTTTTTGTGGAATAATCCGAATGAACAGAAAATTCTAATAGAATCGGATAAAACTTCTTTTCAGGAAAGCAAAGTGGTAGGCAGGCTATTAGAACGAACGTTAAATGAAAGACTGAAGCCCCACAAGCTTGCTTTAAGCATTAAACTTGAAATAGAACAGTCTGAATTTTGGCAACTTGTAAAGAAGTACGAAGGAAAGATAACAGAAATTGAATTTAACCTCCTGTATCCTAACCTACCCAAGTCGCATTCTGTAATTAGCGAGGAACTCGAAGCAGTATTTAAAAGCATAAACTCACCAGAAGGATCTGTCAAATTCAAGTCTGAAAATGGGCAGGCGCTTACTAATCTTGTTGAATCAAATCAACAAATAAACAGCCTGAACACAGCGGCAAGTCTTCAGGGCATGCCTATAGTGATTAAAGTGAAGCAAGAAAAAGGTAAAAAGAAAACTGGAAAATCACGAAAAAGCTTCACCATAACGTTACCCACCGATACACCTGCTTTGGCAGAGATAATAAAATCCATTATGGAATGATCACATACTTAAAAGATACAGCATTTTGTATCGTTTGCTCGATGATTCTTATCTTCATTGGCGAATTATTAGGCTCGTCTTTTTTTGATTTAGTTCTTCAATCGTTGCTTGAAGTGATTTTTGCAGTCTTTGCGATAAATATTGCGAGCGCTGCGCTAATCGCTCAACTCTTAAATTCAGTTGCCGACAAGACCGGGCAACCGTTGACCAAGTCCAGGGAAGTCCTAATGACCGAATTAAAGTTGCAAGCTTGCATGCTGCTAATTTCGATATTGTTACTGATTTTGTACAGCAGTAAGCCTCCTCCTGGTTCGGCCATAATATCTCAGCATGAAAGAATCCTTTACTGGTCAAAGGTTGGCCTTCTGTCGATTTACCTGTACTTCATTTGGCTCACCTATGATCTGGGAAAAAGTTTGTTCGAAGTACTCAAAAGTAGATTCCGCTAGCTCTGGGGAAAATTCTTAAAGCAGTACACGAAGCGAACAAAAGTATACTAATAAATTGTATGGTTTTGCAAGGTGAATATTTCAACCAGAGATGTAAATCAGTTACGTTTAATCTCACGCGTGTGTCTTCCTTAAATACGAACTAATCTCAATCGTCGACTAAATGAGCGTAACAGAATGGCTTGATAAGTTTCTTGTGATTGACTACAATCTCGGAATAAAATTCTTTGCATCCGCAACAACAGTTTTAATTGCGTTTAAGAATCTTCGGCGGTACTTTATAAATTCTTCACGAAGGAATCATTTAAAGTCTGACTTAGAAATCTATAAACAATTACAAGAGAGCAATCTAGAGATAACGGCCATAAAGCACGAAATAGATCGTACGGTTAACCTTCTATATAAAAATAAGGCGCGACTATTTTCAAGTTCGCCAGCAGAAGTCGTCGGAGGGTTACTACTTTTTTTTGGATTCGGGTTCTGGACTCTAGCTCTCTACAATGAGAACAACGGATTCTCGCCTTGGGCTATCTTGACATCATTACTATGTATTGCGGGACTCTCAAACATCTTTCAGGAAAGGGAGGCAAAATCGAAAAAGAAAAAATCAGATCCGAGTTTTACACTGTCGTTATACAGTTGGCGATCTTTCATAATGGGAATTTCAATTGTTATTCTATCGGTCGGAGCGATTTTTTGGATATATGTTAGTAGCGGTTTTTCGTTCTGGCAATTAATCCCGGGTGTAGTTATTATGGCCGGGATAGCCATGATTTTTGACGAGATCGAGATAACATCAGGAAAAAAAGCAGAAACTGTCAATGTCTAGATGCCGGATTAAGAAAGTATCATGCTGTTGCAACTAACGTGGAATAAATACATAATGTATCCGGTGACAAGGACTATTATTCCTTACTATCATCCAAGAATTTTGCTCGCCGTCCCCCCTTTCGTATCTTTACCGCCACCCTGATACTCACGATGGATAAAATTTCTGACATTCTTAGGAATGCCAAAGACCGACTATCCAGTCCGTTGTTTTTTTCCTTTCTCCTTTCTTGGATTATTTGCAATTGGCGCGTTACCGTTGCCTTGCTTTGGTACGACCCAGAACAAATTGCAAAAGATGGCTCAAAATCAATATTTGATTTCATTTATAATAATACCTACCCCTTGGAATCTTTTTGGTATCCGCTTTCAATGGCGATTTTATACACTCTTTTTAACCCCCTCATCAGGATTGGAATTAAGCTGTTCTATGCCTGGATAAATGTTTGGACACAGAATAGAGAACTAAGTATCCTTAAGGAAGGTAGCATTCCCACGAAAAAATTTCTGGCCCTCCGTAAAAACTACAAGGATCAGGAGCAAAGTCTTCAAGATATAATCCGAGACGAAAGCAAGACTATCGAAAATTTAGCCAATGAACGTACTGAACACTTAAAGTCCAAGACGGATGTTGCACGCTTGACTAAAGAGGTAAATGATCTGACACAAACTACGAACGAACTCAATCTGAAACATTCAATACTTGAGACGTCACACGCGAACTACGAAAAAACTGAATCTACGCAAGCACAAAAGCTTATAGACCTCGAGAACAGAGTAGCAGCTCTTCAAGAGTTCAAAAATCAAGCAACAAACACAAACAGGCTGGATGGAAACTGGGACTATGTTGCGCATGATGCTGAAACAAAGATACGGCACAAGCACAGACTTGTAATTGTAAATGGAAAAGTGAGCATCGTCAAAGACTACAAACAACTTGCGACCTATAAGATCAAAAATTTCTTCTGCGACATTTCGAAGAAGCGCATTTTCTTCATCCGTGAGGCCGCAACAGTATTGGTTGGTGAATCCGTCGAAGTAGCCAAAGGCATCGAGGTGGACGGAGCCTTGATCTATATAACTGAATTGGTTGAGGAAAGTGAACATCTCTTAAGAGGTACAGAAAACGGGACAATCAACGTTACTTATACTTGGATACCGGCGTCCTGAAATGCTGACTAAAATCTGCTGATATTGCTAGTTAAGCCAATTTTACAAACTGGTCCCTCGATGAATTTATATTCAATCATCGCCCTCCTGGGCAATTACTGTTTAGCCTGCCGTCAAGTTGCCCTATTCGCGATAACGCCTGCTAGTCAAGCTAAAAACATGAACCAACTACCCTATCGTCTGGTGTCGTAAACTTTTCTCCAAGTAGTTGATACCCTCTAACCTCCGAAAATGCGAAACTTTTCGAGTCATCAATATCAAGTCATGGGCAATTGCCGACCCACCGATCAATAAATCAATATCGTCAGTACGTATTCCAGACTACTTAACTCGTTTTCTCTCTGGCATAACCCGTAAGGCATAAATCGCTTTCCGATTCTAAAACTACGTTATCCTTTCCCATGATTTCAGCAGCCAAGAAACTCATCTTTTTTAAAGTCATAAACTCTGCAGTCATGACCATTCATGTAGTTAACTTTCCATTGACTGATGTAAAACTCTGTATCCACCCTATCATGAAATGTATCGATAGAGTACTTATTATGTCCATGTGCATCAACTGAATCATTGTAGTGTAGTGGCAGTTCAATGCTGGTTACCGGTAAACTGACCTCCGCTTTAAATTTGCTCATCAATCCGGCCAATTTCTGAAATATTGCCCCGATGACCGAAATAAAGTTTCCATTTATGCCCCCCACATAGACGTAAGTGTCATCAAACTGAAATTTAAGTTTTTTAACTCTAAGCCCTGCGGCACTTGCATTGGCTTTCTCTAGCGCACTCAAAGCAGCGATCAATGGTCTAAGGAACATCTTTTTTACGCCATACTTGAATACATCCCAAAGCATGTTTCCAACCAAAAATTCTACGATTGGCGAGTTGATAAAAACGGTCAACCACACTTCTCCACCTTCACTTGCTGCTGCGATAAATCTCGATCGGCACTGAACAAAATGATAGCTGTCCTCAAGTTTCTTTCGAAATTCGTCGATACCAACGATCTCTCTACCGTTGTATTCAAATTCTATAAACACAAAGTTTTTATCGGGCGACTGAACCTCTTCCTTCATACTGCCAATTTTTTGTCTATGTCTTTTTAGTTAGCAGATAACATAGCTTATTCCGGTTTGACACCGGCCGGTTTGCTCTTTCCTAAACCAAAATTCATCAGTAAATCTGAGCCAGGTATAGGCGGCTTCTCGTCATGTGATTTATGCTCAAGGGTTAAACTTGGATTATATCCACACATTTCAACCATCGCGGCAATTAATTTTTCTTGCAATTGGACCTTGACATCACTTTCCATTAATTTGTCAATTTCACGCTTGTACGCTTCATAGGACTTGGCAAGAGTCTCCTTATAAACATATTCCTGTTGAAGTCTTTTATATTGACTTTGCTGTCTGGAGGCAAATATTGCTAGCCACACCGCAGGGATAAAAAAAGGAAGCCTAGCCAAGATGTGTTTTAGTGAGTCCTGCAAGTCTTTTACGTCACTATAAAAATACCAACCGAAAATCATCATTCCACCAACGGTTGAGCCAAACACAATCGACCACATTATGACTGGCCATTTATAATTTAGCTTCTGATCTCCATATGCCTTTGATAACCCGGTTGCTGTCGCTCCAGGTAACAACCCTTCAATTTTATCGTAGAGCGTACTATACTTGCCACCCCAGTCCTTCTCCAAGTCCTCATTCGATTTTCTATTTTTTTCAAATAATGTCTCAAGGTCCTTCTTGAACCCTACAGTCTTTAAATTTTCATTACCATAAATGAAATCTTTAAATTCATTCAACTGATCTCTAGCTTCAGTTGCAGATTTTAGAAATTGTTCCGAGGTCTTGTAGTGACCGTTCACCGTTTCAAATTTCGAACTTGAAATAAAGTCGTCCGTAGCAAAGTAGTCTTTGTAGTGCTCGTTAATTTTGCTTAACTGCTCAGTGTGCGTTACTAACTGTTTTCTTAATTCGTCTACCTGGTCGGAAAAGGAGTTAACCTGCTCTGGAAGTGCGTTGACTCGTTCTTCCATTTTGACGATTTCATTCCAAGAATGTTTTATCCTGTCCTCGAGTTTTTGCAATTCTTCGTCATCCATAATCTAAAAATTATTGATCTAGCTTGATAGTCTTGGTGCGCCGATTCAGAAAGGCCGCCCCACAGTATGAAATATTACAATGAAATTTTCGAATCATCCAGGGTAAGTCGCTTCATAACAAAAAAAGCCCACTCACTGCAACTCTTGTCACAGCAATGGGCTCATTTAAAATTATATAAAATTCCTAAGAACAAAAAGGACGTCAGCTCTGAAGCCCTCCCACCGCACATTGGAGTTTTGAATATGGAACTTTTTCTTGGTAGACGTGGAAGATTTAAGGGTTTGGACGTTCGGAAAATCCGGGTTAGTCAAATTCAACTATTTGTCTAAAACTCTGAAATCGTTAGTTTCCGTCAAGGTATCAAGTCCATCTACTCTTCGACCCAATTCTCGATCTTAATTCCCTCTAACCTCTGAAAATGCGAAACATTTCGAGTCACCAATATCAAATCATTGGCAATGGCGGACGCCCCAATCAATAAATCAAAATCATCGATAAGAATTCCAGACCTGCTTAACCTTGCTTTCGCTTTGGCGTAAACGCGTAACGAGCTTACAATAGGAAGTATCGTGAACTTCTCAATGAATTCTTGTGCAGTAGCGAGGTTCTTTTCTCTCCTTTCACTCTTCTCTGCTCCGTACATCATTTCCGCAACAGTAATCTCCGAGATATAGCGATCGTCCGCTGGAATGCTTTCAATCTTTTGAGCAAGATTATAACGGCCCTTCAAAAAATAGATGCAAATATTTGTATCGAACAGATACTTCAAAACTCTTCCGATTTCCTCGTGAATGTTCTGCTTTTCTCGATATCAGCGATAATTTCCTCCGCTGACTCCTTCGAGTCAAACGCACCGAACAGATCTGACAGACTCTTCGCGCCTGGTTTATTTGGCCCCTTGAGAGTTTCAGAAAGCCTTGCGATCAATTCACGCTTGCTATCCGGATTTAAACTCTTCAAGAGTTCGAGATAGGTTTCGACCAGGTTGAAATTGATGTTTGCTGCTTTCATGTTTGCTCGTAAAGATACGTAATTGCTTCAATAGAGGTTCCAAATCATTGAATTTTTCAAAATTTCGCAAAAAAGGAATAGTAACGGCTGGTCACAAACCTCGCCCCCCTCATACTCAGCTACCTGATTTAGCCCTTATCACAATATCGTTCTCTGTCCCCCTCTCTGAGTAGTAACTGAGCGACTTGACCGCTATCCTACTCACCTAGACCCGGATTTTCATTAAATTTCAAATTTGAAGGCTCTAATTTTCACGAAATGAAACTGTTAATCTTACCCCTTTTCTCTCTATTATTTTTTGAGGTTCTGGGTCAGAATTCAAAATTAGGAACAACCAATCCAATACCGAGACAAGGTGACGACATCCAAATTGAATTCAGTGTTGAGAAAAAGGATTTGACTGATTTAAAGAACAAGCAAAAAAAGATCAAGGAGGATTACAACAGAATTTGGAACAATAGCGTGGGCAAAGGCAGTTTCAAGATCAATCAGATCGCTTCCGATACCGGTAAGTTAAAGATCGGACCATTCTCTTTTAATCTAAATGATACCACGTATCTCACTAACACATTGACATTAAGAGTCCTTCCAAAATTACCCAGTAATGTCAGAGATGGAATTTGGATTAGATCTACCGAAATCGACAACCTAGGATATCTCATAGTTGAACAACGAGTATCTAAGGGACCGCAGGCAAAATCGGATCCACAAGGCGCGACTATAGCACTGAACAACGACGGAATAATCTTTGCAGAACTTGTTAAAGAGAAGTTTGAAAAGTTGGGCCTGAAAATCATCTCTACATCATCTAATTCAACCTCTCAAGTTGTAGACAAGGTTGGTAATGAGTTGTTGTCGCAATTCGTAAACTATTACCAGTCGACATATACTTTTGAAAAGCTGGCCGATTTCAAGGGCGTGTTAAAAATCGATCAAAGTCTGTTTATGAATTTTCCACAGAACGGGTTTATAGAGATCCTGACCTTGAAGAATTAACCAGAAGGAAAAAAGCTGTGATAATCTTGCCATTTTCGAGCCAATTGACCCAATTGCGAAACCTCGCGATCAAAATGCACCCACGTTTCAATCACGGTCTATCAATTGATTCGCCCTCATCACAATATCATTCTCCGTCGCCCTCTCATAGTAATAACTCATAATCGTTTCCAGCGACTTCCCCACTATCCTGCTCACCTGGTCTGGCGTGTAGCCGCGTGAAAAGAAGTATTTGATCGCCGTCCGGCTGCAACAATGATTCGTAAATACTTCATAAAGAAATTTATTGCGATATAATTTATTCCCCTTGAGATCATAAGCCTGCCATTCGAACGCAGTTGTAACACCTGCATCGCGAATGAGTGTCTTAATCTCTTTGTTGTAGTATTGCTCGGTGAGATATGGAAGAGCAAAGTCATGCTTACGAAGTATATCAAGAGCGATCTTACTGAGCGGAATCATCACGGCTTGTTAGTTTTATATGCAGTCATCTGAATGAAATAGCCCTCTCCTATCTGTTTAATATGAAGCCTTGAAAGCCTGGTGAGATCACTGATCCGTAGAGCTGTGTGACATTGAAATATCAAGAGATCTTTAACATTCTTCAATCCTTCACTCAATGGCTCGAAGTCAATAATTTTTCGAAGATCTTTTAAATCAAGAAATATCTTTTTGACCTCTTCCTTCGGTAATGGAAATGTACGTATCGGGATTTCAACTCCCGATTTTTTCATGTGCTTCAGCATTGCCTTGAGTTTCTTCATACGAATGCATGCTGTGTTACTCGACAGTCCATGCTCCTCCTGCAGAAATCTCCTGAAGTGCGCCCAGGCATTCACATCAAACTTTTCAATATCGAGATCCGGGAAGCATTCCATCAACCTCGAATACGTTGCCTTGTATAGCTTCAGCGTCGCTGCCGTAAAGTTCTTCTCATCGAGAAAAATCTGAAACAATTTATCAAACGGGGTTGACTTTAGCGGCTTCAGTACTACCCGTGTCTTATCGTGGTGAAGTCTGCTTACCACATCCGCCGTCGGGATCTTATCCTCTCTTCGAAGGGTCGAGATGATCTGTTGAAGTTCATGAAACAACAGTGAGACATTCTGATTCAGATAATCGGCATTGGGGTTCGACTTCGCTACCGGTTTCTCAACATTTCCTGGTCGAAAGTCTTGCAGTGGAATGATAACTCCGGTCCAAACAAGACACGTGTCTGACACGTGTACGAGATAAGTAGTCGAACATTTCCATTGCTCACCTTCTTCGTTACAATTTTCAGTTTCATAGTTTGTTATGTATCATAGTTTTGGTGTCCAACAAGGACTTTTGATAACCCCTGGCTCGCGTGCGACTCAGTTTTTTGGTGCACGCGAACGTTCAGCGTCGTTCACCGTGTTTGGATCAAACTATGAGTAACCTTCCAAAAAGACCTGATTTGAACCTTTCTGAACATCTATGAACATAAAAAAACCGCTTGAATAAGCGGTTTGAGAGCCCCCTGTCGGAATCGAACCAACGACCTACTGATTACAAGTCAGTTGCTCTACCAGCTGAGCTAAGGAGGCGTTATGCCTTAAAGAAGGCTGCAAAAATAGGTGTAGAATCGGGATTTACAAAAGATTTGCCGAACAGTTTACCCAACTGTTTTCAACAGTTTCAGCTGCCCTTTCAATGCAGTGAGCTGCACTGTAGCGGCATCGATCTGCTGGGCAAATTCCGCCTTGTAGGCCTCGGCGTTCTTCGAACGGCCGAAGAACTCCATGTTATTCTTCAGCGTCGCAATGTCGTTCTCGATCTTGGAAATACGCTTGCGGATCGTCTGCTCCCGCTGGTATAGTTTGCGTTCGCCCTGCGGATCGTTTCTCAGGTTGCCGAGCGTCACTTCAAGTGTCAGCCTGTCCTTTTCGTCAGCAGGAAGATCGAGCTTCGCGATGAACTGATCGACAGCCGTCTTGAACCTGTTCTTCGAATCGTTGATCGACTTTTTGGGCACGAAGCCAAGAGCGTTAAAGCGCTCAACGATATCCTGGAGTTGATCGGGCGTGCCTGCCTTGTTCGACGTCAATGTCTCGAGCTCCAGGCACAATGCATCCTTCTGCTGAAGGTTAACTTCCTGCTCGCCTTCGAGTTTATCGAATTCGTTACGACGCTGGCCGAAGAAAAAGTCGCATGCCTCCTTGAATTCCTGGAAAACTTTTTCGCGCATCTTCTCAGGCACGGGACCAAGGTCCTTCCATCTTTTCTGGAGATCTTTTAGCGCGTTGGCTGTCTTATCCCAATCCTTGCTCTCTTTGAGCTCGTGAGCCTGACGTATGATATCTTTCTTCGCTTGCAGATTTTTTTCCCGCTCTTCATCGAGTTTGCGGAAGAAGACATTCTTCTTGCTGAAGAATGCTTTGAATGCAGACCAGAACTTCTTGTTGACTTCCTTCGCCTTCGATCTCGTAACGGCTCCGATCCCCTCCCACTTTTTCTGTATCGCAAGGATCTCCTGCGTCTTCTGATTCCACTCTTTGATGCGATCTGTTTCGAAGCTGGCGAAGGCCGCTACTTCTTCTGCGATCCTGAGCTTTTCATCCAGGTTCTTTACCTGCTCTTTGTTGATCTGATCGAGGAACGCATCACGCTTGGCGTAGATGGCATCTGACGCAGCTTTGAAACGCTGCCATACAGCATCCTTCTCGTCTTTGGGAACAGGGCCGATGTGCTTGAACTCGTTGTGAAGCTCATTCAGCTCACGAACGGCATCCTTCAGCTTCTCCACCTCCATCAGTTTCTCCGCGCGCACGCATAGCTCGACTTTCGATTCGAGATTCTTCTTTCTGTCGAGCTCTTTTAACTCGAAGTAGATGCTGCGGTTGTCATAGAAACGATCGACCAAAGCTGTGTAGCTTGCCCACAAAGGTTTTATCTGTGTGTTGGGTACCGGACCGACATTCTTCCAGTTCTTCTGTATCTCTTTGAATGTATTGAAGCTCTGATCGGAATCTTCCGCATCGGTCAGCACGCGTAACTGCTCGAGCAGCTCGTTCTTGCGACGGAGATTCTCGTTCTTCTGGTCTTCCTGGCTCTTGTGGAATTGATTCCTCCTGTCACGGATCAAACGAAAGTTCGCATCGAAAGAACTGTCCAGATCGCTTTGGCGATATTCGAAGTCGTCGGCGTTACCACCGGACTCCACAAATACTTTTAGTGCTTCTTCTTTTTCTTTTTCCCGAAGCTCGTCGTAAAGAGGCTTTACTTCGCGTAAGATGAACTCGACCTTTCTGAAATCATTGTCGGTGGCAAGGGTCTTGAGGAGCTCGACGAAATCTTTCTTGCTGAATGTCGAATAGTCGGGATGTTCTTCGTGTTCGGGTTCTTCGCCGGAGACATCGTGATCTTCCCCCACAATGCGTGAGGATTCGTCGGGAGTTGCTTCCGATGGTACTTCAACGAAACCCGCCTCCTGTTTTGCTAAAACTTCTTTACCGTCTTCCATACGCCCTGCGACTATTTCCATTGGGGTTCAACGCAGCCGAGGATACTTCGTTGAACGAGGTTGTAAAAATAAGAAAATCTCAATTTAATCGCGGGTCTTGCGGATAATTAGAATAGACGGAAAACCGTCCGCCCATGCGTTTCAGGGCATATTGCCACATCGCTTCCGCTTTAATGTCGAACAACAGCTCCTCATTCACCTTATCACTCACAATCCACGAATCATCCTTCAGCTCTTCCTCGATCTGGCCTACAGACCAACCGCTATATCCTAAAAAGAACTTAATATCACTTGCAGCAACTTGCTTTGTCTCAATTAACGAGATAAGCTGGTCGAAATTGCCTCCCCAATAGATCCCCTCCATCACCTCGATCGACTCCTCCAGGTGGGACAGCCTGTGGATATAATGCAGCGTGTCCTGCTGAACCGGACCCCCGATAAACACCGGAGAATCAATATCCTTCAGGTCCAGCATGATATCGCCAAGCTTTGCCAGACTGGGTTTGTTCATGATGAAACCGAATGAACCTTCATCATTATGCTCGCAAAGTAATATGATCGTGCGTTCGAAGTTTGGATCCGGGAGATACGGCTCCGATACGAGTATTCTCCCTTTACCCGGTGGTACCTTGTTGTTATAGCTAAAGAATTCCATTTACTTCATTTACACACACTTTAGTCAACAAAAACGGGTCCGTTTAACGATGGTCACCCGGCGTTACCCCCCGCGTTACCTATGCCAATAAAATACAGTCTCCAGATAGTTGCAAATTAACCGTTTTATTATTTTTCTTAACGGCTCGTAATAAATCGTAACATGGACAAAATCGCCACGATCCGCAAAGAATACACGCAAGCCTCTCTCGACATACCTAATGTGAACAAAGATCCGTTACTCCAATTTGGGAAATGGTTCGATGAAGCATTGTTATCGAATGCATTGGAGCCCAGCGCGATGACCCTGGCAACGATCTCAGAAGCCGGAAAGCCGTCGGCGCGCATCGTCCTGCTGAAAGGTCTCACCAACGGGCAGTTTTATTTCTACACAAATTACCAAAGCCAGAAAGGACGCGAGCTGGATCAAAATCCCGCTTGTGCACTCACCTTCTTCTGGCCCGAGCTCGAACGCCAGATAAGAGTCTCCGGCATGGCGCAACGTGCAACTGCAGAGGAATCCGACCAATACTTTCAAAGCCGGCCGCGCGGAAGCCAGCTCGGCGCATGGGCATCACCTCAAAGCATCGTGATCAAAGACCGTGACATACTGGAAACAAGAGTGAAAGAGCTGGAAGAAAAATTCCGCAACGACCAGGTGTTGCCCCGTCCCAAACAGTGGGGTGGCTACGCGATCACTCCATTCGAGATAGAATTCTGGCAAGGACGCCCGAGCAGGCTGCACGATAGAATTGCTTATACCCTGATAGACAAAAAGTGGAAAATAAACCGGCTCGCGCCTTAACGAAGGTCGTACAACGAGTTCACCCCGATAAATCTTCTCACCGTAAAGCCCTCGCCGTACTTCGCTCCGATCGCATGACCCAACTCATTCCCACGGGACTCGAGTAGTTTCATAAATCCAGGATTGGATATATACGTGTCAGGCTCCTTGTTGCTTGGATCGTAGAACTGCGTCCGGAATGCCCGGATGGACTCCATTTTTTTCTCCCAATGATCAGTGACATCAACAACGAAATCGGGCGCGATGAACTGACTTTGTATATAATGATACAGCACCTTGGGACGCCAGAGCTGTTGCTCTTTACCGTCCGATGTCGTTGATACTTTCAAAAGGCCGGCAAGAAAACATGCTTCGAACGCGAGTTCCGACCCGCGACCATGGTCCGGGTGCCGGTCGTAACGGGCATTGGCCAGCACAACATCCGGCTGAAACTTACGGATGGCCTTCACTACTTCAAGCTGGTGCTCATGCTCGTTCTTGAAAAATCCGTCTGGCAGGCCCAGGTTTTCGCGTACCGACAAGCCCAGGATCTTCGCGCTGTCGGCAGCTTCCTTTGCCCTGATCTCCGGCGTTCCACGCGTACCGAGCTCGCCTTTGGTCAGGTCGACAACACCGACCTTCAGTCCCATCGCTACATGTTTCAGGATGGTGCCGCCGCAACCCAGCTCCGCGTCGTCGGGATGTGCTGCGAGAACTAGAATATCGAGCTTCATGAGAGTGGGGGTTCGAGTTCCTTTGCAACCAGGAACCTCTCAGCATCCAACGCTCCCATACACCCGGTTCCTGCCGCTGTTACAGCCTGGCGATAAACCCTGTCGGCAACATCGCCCACCGCAAACACACCTTCAATATTCGTTTGGGTCGAGCCTGGGATCACCTTCACATACCCGGCATCGTCCATCGTCAGTTGTCCTTTAAAAACATCCGTGTTGGGTGTGTGACCGATGGCCAGGAAGAATCCCTCGATCTTCAGGACGGTCTTCACACCTGTCGTGGTGTTTACGATCCGTACGCCATTAACGCCGGCTTTATCTCCAAGGATCTCGTCCGTTTCCGAATTCCAATGGATCTCGATGTTGTGAGTGTTCTTGACTCGTTGCTGCATGATCTTCGACGCACGCATCTCACCGCGGCGAACGATCAGGTGAACTTTGCTCACCAGCTTCGAAAGATAAGTCGCTTCCTCCGCTGCCGAGTCACCCGCACCTACCACAGCTACTTCCTTACCGCGATAAAAATATCCGTCGCACACCGCACAGGCCGACACGCCATTGTTGGCGAATGCAAGCTCCGAAGGAATGCCGAGGTATTTGGCGCTCGCACCGGTGGCTACAATAACTGCTTCGGCAATTACTTCGTCCTTGTTATCTACGGTCACTTTCAATGGATATCCTGAGAAGTCCACCGATGTCGCCATGCTGTAATAAACCTTGGTGCCGAATCGCTCCGCCTGTTTCTGCAGGTCCATCATCATAGCCGGACCATTCACTCCGTCGGGGTATCCCGGGAAGTTCTCGACATCGTTCGTGATTGTTAGTTGTCCACCCGGCTGTCCGCCGGTATAAAGGACGGGGTTGAGACCTGCCCGGGCGGCGTAAATGGCGGCGGTGTAGCCGGCCGGTCCCGAGCCAATTATTAAAACCTTTACTTTAGTGGATGTCATATGGTTGAGAGTGAAAAAACTAAAAGTTAATAGTGAAAAGTGAAACACAGAGGGTTTAGGGCACTTTCCGACCTCCAACTTTTACCTTTAGCTTTTAACTTTTAACTTAATTAAAACCCAATTCTATAAAAAAAAGGTCTCATTGCTGAGACCTGTTTCTTATCAATTTCAAATAATATTAACCGAGGTAAGGTTTTAAAGCCTTACTCCTGGACGTATGACGCAGGCGGCGAATGGCTTTTTCCTTGATCTGGCGCACGCGCTCGCGGGTAAGGTTGAATTTCTCACCGATCTCTTCCAGGGTCATGGCATGCTCGCCGTTCAATCCGAAGTACAGTGTGATCACATCCGATTCCCGTTGGGTGAGGGTCGACAGTGCGCGTTGAACTTCGCGGCGCAGCGAGTCGGTCATCAGCCCCTGGTCGGGAGTTTCTTCGCTGTCGTTTTCGAGTACGTCGAGAAGACTATTCTCTTCACCTTGCACGAAGGGGGCATCCATTGAAACATGGCGGCCGGATATCTTCATGGTATCGACCACTTCAGCGGTCGTTACTTCAAGTACTTCTGCAAGCTCTTCGGGTGAGGGCTCGCGTTCGTATTTCTGTTCGAGCTCGGAGAATGTCTTGGATATTTTATTCAGCGACCCCACCCTGTTGAGGGGAAGGCGCACGATACGTGATTGTTCTGCGAGAGCCTGAAGGATCGACTGACGGATCCACCATACGGCATAGGATATAAACTTGAACCCACGTGTTTCATCGAAACGCTGAGCTGCTTTGATAAGACCGAGATTCCCTTCGTTGATAAGATCACCCAGTGACAAGCCCTGGTTCTGATACTGCTTTGCTACTGAAACTACGAAGCGCAGGTTCGCCTTTGTTAGTTTCTCCAGTGCAATTTGATCTCCTTCCTTGATCCTCTTCGCCAACTCCACCTCCTCATCGGGGGTCAGCAGATCCACTTTGCCAATCTCCTGGAGGTATTTGTCCAGTGATTGGCTTTCGCGGTTCGTGATTTGTTTGCTGATCTTTAGCTGTCTCATCCTGGCTGTCCGTTAAGCTACCACGTAAAAATCAAAATTTAGTTCCAAAATAGGAAGCGCGCAAGCGCGCATTTTGTAGCTCACGGAAAGCACGGAAAACACGGAAGGCTGGAAAGTTATTTAAGTGCAACTGCATTTTTCCGTGTTTTCCGTGAGAAATGCATTACTGTGCCGCCGTGGCCTCCTCTTTCTTTGGAGGCTTAGGCAATATCGCCTTTCTCGACAACCTGAACTTACCAGTTTTCTTATCTACTTCTATCAGCTTCACTTTGATCTCTTCACCTACTTCAAGGACACCTTCCATGTTCTCGAGGCGTTCCCACTTGATCTCCGAGATGTGGAGCAGGCCGTCTTTGCCCGCCATGAACTCAACAAATGCACCGAAAGGCATGATGGACTTAACGACCCCATCATAAACCGTTCCAACTTCAGGTATCGCTACGATAGCCTTGATGCGTTTCACCGCAGCGTCCATAACGGACTGGTTGGTAGCAAATGTGTTCACGATACCTTTACCGTTCACTTCTTCGATAACGATAGTGGCGCCGGTTGTTTTCTGTATTTCCTGTACGACTTTACCGCCGGGGCCGATCAGCGCGCCGATCATTTCCTTCTCGATAACGATGGTGAATGCCCGTGGCGTATGAGGCTTCAGGTCGGCATTGGATTTAGAGATGGTCTTGCTCATCTCGTTGAGAATGTGCAACCTTCCCTCCTTCGCCTGATCCAAAGCTTCTTTCAATACATCGTATGTGAGGCCGTCAACTTTAAGGTCCATCTGGCAGGCGGTGATTCCTTTCGAAGTACCGACAACCTTGAAGTCCATATCGCCCAGGTGGTCTTCGTCTCCAAGGATATCAGACAGGATCGCATACCTTTTGGTTGCACTGTCGGAGATCATACCCATAGCGATACCAGACACCGGAGCCTTTACAGGAATACCGGCATCCATCAGCGCAAGCGAGCCGGCGCATACGGTAGCCATCGAAGACGAACCGTTTGATTCGAGAATATCAGACACAATACGAATAGTGTAAGGATTGTCGACATCGGCAGGCAATATTTGCTTGAGGCCACGCATCGCCAGGTTGCCGTGTCCGACTTCCCGGCGACCGGGACCGCGGTTAGGCTTCACTTCACCGGTAGAGAAACCGGGGAAGTTATAATGAAGGATGAATTTCGATGAACCCTCGAACATCGCGCCGTCGATCATTTGTTCGTCGAGCTTTGTTCCGAGTGTTACGGTGGTAAGAGATTGTGTTTCTCCCCTTGTGAAGACTGCTGAGCCGTGAGCGGAAGGAATGTAATTCACTTCACTCCAGATCGCGCGTACTTCGCGCGGTGTGCGGCCGTCGAGGCGCTTGCCTTGTTCGAGGGCAAGGTTACGGCAGGCTTTCTTATTGATCTCTTTGTAGTATTTCTTGATAAGATCTTTCTTCTCGGCAAGGACCTCAGCGGGAATGGTCAATATATAATCATCGATGATTTTGCTGAACAGATCCGAACGCTTGTGTTTGTCCGGTATCTGTTGTGCAGCGGCCTCGTACACTTTCTGGTACAACTGGTTGTTGATCTCCTGGCGTAAGGCTTCGTCTTTCTTTTCATGTTCGTAAACACGTTTCACGGTTTTGCCTACGGCCTTGGTGAGCTCGATCTGAACCTGGCACTGGACCTTGATAGCTTCGTGAGCTTTCTTCAGCGCTTCGAGCATATCGTCTTCGCTTACTTCCTTACACTCACCTTCGACCATAAGGATGTTGTCGAGCGACGCTGCGACAATGAGGTCGATATCGGCCTGGAGCTTTTGTTCGAGTGTGGGGTTGATCACGAATTGTCCATTCACGCGTGCCACCCTCACTTCGGAGATAGGACCGTTGAAAGGAATGTCGGACACCGAAAGTGCGGACGAAGCAGCGAAGGCGGCTAGTCCATCGGGAAGCGCATTCTCGTCACCCGAGATGAGAGAAAGGGCAACCTGTATTTCGGCGTGATAATCGTCGTTGAACATGGGGCGGATCGCACGGTCGACCAGGCGGCTGATGAGTATCTCATAGTCCGACAGGCGGCTTTCGCGTTTCAGGAAGCCTCCGGGTATCTTACCGCGGGATGCGAACTTCTCCTGGTAGTCGACAGACAACGGGAGGAAGTCGGCCCCTTCTTTGGGTTCCTGGCTGCCTACCACGGTAGCCAATATCATTGTGTTGCCCATACGCACGACGACTGCGCCGTCGGCCTGGCGGGCGAGTTTGCCTGTTTCAATGGTGATCTCCCGTCCATCGGGGAGTGTACAGGACTTAGTTATAGCTGTAGGTTTCATAAAATACTAGGATGGGTAAAAAAGAGAAAGGGGAACCGTAGGTTCCCCGTCTTAATAAATCTAAAATATTACTTTCTCAGTTCGAGCTCTGCTATGAGCGACCTGTAGCGGTTGATGTCGGTCTTCTGGAGGTAGTTCAACAGCTTTTTGCGCTGGCCCACAAGCCTCAGAAGGCCTTGCTGGGTTGAATAATCCTTCTTCTGGCCTTTCAGGTGCTCCGTAAGGTGATTGATACGGAAGGTGAACAGGGCGACCTGGGATTCAGGAGAACCCGTGTCTGTCTTAGTCTTGCCAAATCCGTGTTTGCTGAACAATTCTTGTTTCTTTTCTGCGGTCAAATACATCGCTTTTTGCTTTATGCCTTTTATAATTGGCGCAAAGGTAAATAAGTGAAGGAAATTTGCAAAATGCAGTTTCTCAGGGAAAGGACGGAAACACGGAAATTTGATACGCGGGATAGGGTGAAGGAACCTTTTGGAGGCCTCGAAGGCCCTCCCGGCTCAGAGACGCCCGCTGGAAACGACCAGCTCCTGCTTTTTGCTAAATCGGCGCCTGATGCGGTCGATGATGACCATGTAAAAGTCGGATTCGAAAAGGCGTGCATCCCTCCTCGCCTGCATCATGAACACGAAGCCTATCAGGAACAGGATAGCGTTGGCCATCCAGATGCCGAAGGGTACCGAAACAGTTCCGGCCTTCGCCCATTTTTCACCGAGCAGGCTCAGCACGTAGAAAAGGATGAAGAAGATGATCGAGGCGAGTACAGGTATGCCCAAGCCACCTTTCTTTATGATTGCTCCGAGCGGCGCTCCGATGAGGAACATGGCCATACAGGCGATAGCGCTGGCGATGATCTTATGCCACTGGACCTGGAAGACTTTGGAGTCGTCGGAATATTGCCGGAGTTTCTCGTTGATGTTGAGCAATTGGCCGCTGGCATTACGCGCAGAAGAAACAGCCTGGGTCAGGTCGCTGGAGTTGGCACCGTTGACCGAGAGCACGCTGGCAGCTTTCTGAATATCGGCTTCGGTGCTATGATACTTGATCAGGAAACGGCGGACCGACGCTTCAGGAACCATACCCGGGTTCTGTATTTTCGTTACGGAGTCTCTCCTTTGCTTGGCTTCTTTCAGCTCGGGCGAAAGCGTGGTGCTGTCGGATTTGCGATGGTACCGGAAGAAACTCTCCTTCACATCGATGAGACTGAGAAGCTGTTTGTTCTTTTCATACTTGAGTGAATCGATGTCACTGTCGAGCTCCTTCAGATTGCGCATGATCCGATGGCCCTGGAACCACTTCTTGTCGGTGCGCATGAGACCGAACGACGACAGGTCGAATACCATCACACTCTTTGCGAATCGTGTCTTGCTCATGGTCTCGTCGGTGCTTGCTGCCTGTGCCACATCCGTTTCAGAGGCTCCTTCGCGGTAGTTGTAACCGTTGAATAATTCGAGCCTGAGATATTGGTCGCCCATGATGGAAAACATCCGACCGGAGTCGGCAACGATGACTTCCTTGTTGCCGGTCTTCCCGCGGTGGTCGTAGATGAGGACGCCCTTGATCGTCCGTGCGTCGGGAAACTTTTTGGCCACCTTGATACTGATGTCGGGAATGGAGCTTGTGAAAGCACCCTCTTTAAGATCGAGGGCGGGCTTCTTTTGTTTGATGTCGTACAGCAGGCTGTAGGCTTCGAGCGCGGCTTTGGGAACCAGGTAGTTTCCGGTATAAAATGCGAAGGCTGTAATGAAGAGCACGAAGATGAAGATGGGCAGCAGTGCTCGCGTCAGGGAGATGCCGAGGCTTTTGATGGCCGTAAGTTCGAAATGTTCACCCAGGTTGCCGAAAGTTATCAGCGCTGAAAGCAGCACGGCAAGTGGCAGTGCGTTGGGTGTATTGAAGATCGCGAAGTAGAAGAAGAGCTGGCTGATGACGCTCCAGCCGAGGTCCTTGCCGATGATATCATCGAAATACTTGAGCATGTGGATGTTCAAAAGGATGAACACGACCACAAGAAAAGTCATGATGAAGGGGCCGAGGAACGAACCCAGAATGAGCTTGTCGATTTTCTTCATCGGGTTTCCAAAGGTAGCAAAAACGGAGCCATTGTGTGGTGTAGGTACACAATGGCGTTGTGGTGTGGGTACATAGATTCAGAAAAGTTTGTAAGTTTGCGCTCCCAAACAGCGAAATGGCGCGGTAGCTCAGTTGGTGAGAGCGCAGGATTCATAACCCTGAGGTCGGGAGTTCAAATCTCCCTCGCGCTACTTTAAAAGCATAGGCTGCCTTCATCGGCGGCCTTTTTTATTTTCAGATAAACCCTCATTCTACTACACACACGTCACTTGCTCACCTCGTTCTCCCATCTTCATTGGAGTTCACTAAAAATTCTCTATATTAAAAAAAGCGATGGCGAACGCATCCAAAACAACTAACAAGAAGCTATTCACTGCTGATTTCGAAGTACATGCTTCGGTGAAGATGCTGTACCCCTACATTCAGACTGCCGGAGGTTTGTCCGAGTGGTTCGCCGAGAATGTTACCATCAGCCCCGAGAAGATCTTCACCTTCGAGTGGGACAATGAATCGCATCCAGCAAGAATGGCGGGCTACCGTATGAACCATTTCTGCAAGTTCGAGTTTCGACCCGTGTCGGACGAAGACAAAGCAGATCCCTCCTGGTTCGAGCTTCGACTGGAGACCAACGAGCTCACCCAAACAACCTTTATCCGGGTATTCGATTACTCCGACTTCGACGACGTGGACGAGCTGCAGGGCATGTGGGAAGGACTCATCGAAAATCTGAGAAAGGTCGTAGGTGGTTGAACGATTTAGGGTTTTTTACAAAAATCCTATTTTTACCCTTTATCAAACGACCACTATGTTCCCCACAAACAAGCCTGTTGAAACAGTCGCATGGAGATTGCTTACCAGCCACTTTCTTGAAATGCAGGCTACCCAGCTGCGCGAACTCTTCGAATCCGACCCGCAGCGTTTCGAAAAATATCACTTGAAGCTCGACGACATCCTTGTCGACTTCTCCAAGACCCATATCAACGAGGACACCATCAAGCTGTTCAAAAAGCTGACTGAAGAATGTGAGCTCACAGATGCTATCGAAGCCATGTTCCAGGGCGTGCCGATCAACGTGACCGAGAAACGCCCCGTGCTGCATGTCGCTCTCAGGAACCGGTCGAATAGGCCCGTCACCATCGCCGGCAACGACGTGATGCCCGACGTGAACCGGGTGCTCCAACAAATGAAAGTCTTCTCCGACAATCTTCTCGGGGGTAAATGGAAAGGATATACCGGAAAACCCATCAATACAATTGTCAACATCGGCATCGGCGGATCAGACCTGGGACCGCTGATGGTGACCGAAGCGCTGAAGCCGTATCACAAAAATATCAAACCATACTTCGTGTCGAACGTCGACGGTACACACATGGCCGAGACCTTGAAGAATGTCGATCACGAAACGACGTTGTTCATTGTTGCTTCGAAGACTTTCACAACACAGGAAACAATGACCAATGCGGAAACTGCAAAGGCATGGTATCTTGAAAAATCCGGTGGCAAAGGCGACGTCGCAAAACATTTCGTGGCAGTGTCGAGCAATGCGAAGGCCGTTGGTGAATTCGGCATCGCCACCGAGAACATGTTCGTGTTCTGGGATTGGGTCGGTGGACGATATTCGCTTTGGTCTTCGATAGGCTTGAGCATCGTTTGCACGATCGGCTACGACAACTTTGTGAAGCTTCTCGAAGGAGCTCATGCGATGGACAATCATTTCCGGGCAACGCCCGTCGAGCAGAACATACCGGTCATGCTTGCGCTGATCGGTATCTGGTATGTCAACTTCTTCGATGCACATACCGAAGCCATACTCCCCTACGACCAGTACATGCATCGCTTCGCCGCATATTTTCAGCAAGGGAATATGGAAAGCAACGGGAAGTCGACCGACCGTGAGGGCGACAGGATATTGTACCAGACAGGTCCGGTTATCTGGGGCGAGCCAGGTACCAACGGGCAACATGCTTTTTACCAGCTCATACATCAGGGAACACGGGTGATCCCGTGTGATTTCCTGGCGCCTGCGATCAGTCACAATCCCATCGGCGATCATCACGCGAAGCTGCTGTCGAATTACTTTGCGCAGACGGAAGCGTTGATGGTAGGAAAGTCGGAAGAACAGGTGGAGTCGGAACTTGCGGCAGCGGGAATGGGTACGGAAGACATCGCCTTTCAGAAATCATTCAGAGTATTCGATGGCAACAAGCCAACCAATTCGATATTGTTTCGTCAGCTCGATCCGAAAACACTCGGTGTGTTGATCGCCATGTATGAACACAAGATCTTCGTACAGGGGGTGATTTGGAACATATTCAGCTTCGATCAATGGGGGGTCGAATTGGGTAAAATTCTCGCTAAGAAAATACTGCCTGAATTGACCTCTCCCGACGAAATCTCGTCACACGATCCGTCCACGAACGGGCTAATCAATTATTTCAAACGGTTGAAAACGGGTGCTTGAAGATGACTCTTGGAATGTGTCTTCTAAGCCTTATTTTTGACATCCAGTAATAATGAACGAGAAAATTTCGAAGATCGGTGTCTTCACCTCTGGCGGTGATGCGCCGGGCATGAATGCCGCCCTGAGAGCCGTTGTCCGCGCGGCCATTTACTACAACAAGGAGGTATTCGGCATCATGCAGGGATACCAGGGAATGATCGACGGCGAGATCGTAAAGCTCGGCGCACGTTCGGTCGGTAACATCATTCAACGAGGCGGAACGATACTCAAGTCGGCCCGTAGCGAAGAGTTCAAAACAAAAGAAGGACGAGAGAAGGCATTTCAGAGCCTGAAGAAATACGGCATCGACAGTCTCATTGCGATCGGCGGCGACGGTACATTCACGGGGCTTCACAAATTCTACCAGGAATTCAATGTACCATCGGTGTGCATTCCCGGTACGATCGACAACGACCTCTCCGGCACCGACTATACCATCGGCTACGACACTGCTACCAACACGGCAGTTGAAGCCATCGACAAGATACGCGACACCGCACTATCGCACGATCGGTTGTTCTTTGTTGAAGTAATGGGAAGGAACTCGGGATACATCGCGATCAACAGTGGTATTGCCGGAGGAGCAGTTGCAACGATCATACCCGAAGAAAGCATATCGTTCGACGAGCTATATGCCATATTGGAACAGGGAGGCAAGACAAACCGCAAGTCGAGCCTGGTCGTGGTGGCCGAAGGCTCGAAGATCGGGGGAGCCAATGAGCTCGCCGCGAAAGTTGCAGCACGTTCAAGTTATTTCGATATCAAGGTTACGATACTCGGTCACCTCCAGCGCGGAGGGGCTCCAACGTATTTCGACAGGGTCCTCGCCAGCCGTATGGGTGTATCCGCGGTGGAAGGTCTCATTGCCGGCGAAAATGATGTTATGGTCGGTATCCGCAACAACGTTACCGTATTCAATAAATTCGATTCGGTCATGAGCTCTCATCATGTGATCGATCCGGAGTCGCTAAGAATAGCAAAAATTCTGTCCATCTAATTAAACTTAAATGAAAGAGCTAACCGTAGGCATCGATATCGGAGGAACCAATACCAAGTTCGGTATTGTCGACCGACAGGGTAACGTGCATCACCAGGGCAGCATCGCCACTACAGATTACGAGGACTTCAAAGATTTTTTCGACGCGATGGCCGACGCACTTCGCGAAGCCATTCACAACGCAGGCTCCGATGTAAAAGTAGTCGGCATCGGTGTGGGCGCAGCCAACGGAAATTATTACACCGGAACGATCGACAAGGCAACGAATCTGAAATGGAAAGAAGAGCTGCCGCTTGCCAGGATGTTCACCGAAGAATTCGGAATACCATGTGTTCTGACCAATGATGCGAACGCAGCGGCAGTTGGCGAAATGGTATATGGTAATGCGAAGGGAATGAAGGATTTCGTTGTGATCACACTCGGTACCGGACTCGGAAGCGGTTTTGTATGCAATGGGATCCTCTTGAACGGTAAGCATGGTATCGCGGGCGAAGTAGGACATACCTCGGTGAATCCCACAGGCCGCTATTGCAATTGCGGCAAACGCGGTTGTCTCGAAACATACGTCTCCGCAACCGGCATCAAACGTACGGTGTATAAGCTCCTCGCCGACCATCTCGAGCCCAGTGAGCTCAGAGGCATCAGCTTCGATAACCTCAACACCAAAATGATCACCGAAGCAGCCATGCGCGGCGACATTGTTGCGAAGGCTGCCTTTGAATACACTGGCCGTATACTTGGCATGAAACTTTCAGAAACCGTTGTACACACCGACCCCGAAGCGATCTTCCTGTTCGGCGGACTATCGCAGGCCGGTGACCTGATCTTCAAACCCACCATCAAACACATGGAGGCCAACCTGATGCCGTTGTTCAGAGGCAAGGTCAAGATCCTCCCATCGGCCTTACAAAACCAGGCGGCGCCTATTCTCGGAGCAAGCAGTTTGGTATGGGACTATCTGGACAAAAAGAAACATCACCTAACGCCAGCATAATTCGGTGTTCAGTGTTGGGTGTTCGATGTTCGATATTTACAATTGCGAGCAATAACTGAGTAATTGGGTAAGGTCGCGTTCAGAATTGAAGTTCAGCGTATGCTGACTTAGATAATCTCCAATTTCCTTCTTGTGTTTCGGCAACAACGAGATCAACATCTTCGGTGTGGCGCGAAAGGCTTTGTTTTTCCTGATAAAGAAATAAGAGCGCTCTATCTCGTACACACTCTCGTACGGCAGCTGAAAGGACTCCGCAGCAGACTTTGAGACGAATTCTCTTTTCGTTATTTGTTTCTTAAATCCGAGGCTTATACGTCCTTGTTGTACCACCTCCAGTATCCCATGCAGCGGGTCGTTTGTAAACACCGCATCATCAGTGACAACAGTTGTTATCCTGTCTGCCATAGATACCCGGATCGTGTCACCTTTTTTATTCAGCGTGTAGAACGATCCAGAAGAATAGTCGAGGTTGACGAGCATGCTCTCACTTTTGCGGCCGTCCGCATACTTGATGATCCCCTCATTGAACTGATTGAATCGATAAATACTGTCCTTCCACACTGACTGCTCAAGATTTGAATCTACCGGCAGCCTGAGTGTCACCGGATCGCGGGTATAATCATCCATGGCGATGTAGTTGTCGTTACAGAACTTTACCATCTTCAATAGATCTTCCTTGCTCTTGTAGTTGATCTTGTTTGACCTGGCAAATTTCCTGATCTGGTCTCTCATG
The DNA here is from genome assembly GCA_035318625.1 of Cyclobacteriaceae bacterium. Taxonomy (GTDB): domain Bacteria; phylum Bacteroidota; class Bacteroidia; order Cytophagales; family Cyclobacteriaceae; genus ELB16-189. Next base: position 1,142,583 of record DATHEL010000001.1, on the reverse strand, counting down.
TGCGGGAGCATGGATGGTAATACATTCGGGCCAAACATATGTGTTTCGTAGTCCGGGCCAACGATGTGGTAAGCTTCTGCGGACCAATAAATGCGTTCGATGTCCGATGCATCCCTCCGATCGTCCGATGTTCTATGAAAATAGCTTCCACTGGCACCTCCAAGGGAACTGGCACTAAAACTGGGACCGAAACCGACATGGGAAGCGGCCGCCTTCATGTAGGATCTCCTGGCAACGGTTATGGGCCCATCAACAATGATCTCGACGAAACCGCCCCTTGGATCACGTAAAAATTTATGATCCCCGATCCAGACGAACCTGATGTCTTCGAATTTCGTCAATGCGAATATCTTTCCATCAGCATCGTTCACGTCGATCGACTCCAGGAAAATGTTGTAGTTCATCGTCACTCTCGTCGAAGGAGAAAAACCATTAGCTAAGACGAACCTGCCTTCCATGAATTCCGGGAACATATAAACACTATCTCTCCAGGGTTGATCGTCCCATGTTTGGTTGATTGGAAGCGTGAACAGTTTAGGCGCGGCGCCAGGGGAAATCATAGAGGTATTCTGGTGGCCATTCGTCTGGGCGAAGGAACCACTAGCTGCCAGGATTGCCAGTGAAATAATCACGCATCTCATATCAGGAGAATTATATCTGAATATAGACTCCTGCAATCAAATTACTGGACGCTGGCAGAACTACCCTACTCCCTTCACTCCACTTTTACCCGGAGGTTATCACCCAACAACGAAAACTGATCAAACCAGTCTTTGTCTTCCTCGTTGCGCGGAATGGACTTGTGCTGGAGTGATATCTCGAAGTAAGCGTTCTGTGACTTATGGATATTAGGATTCAGCCTGAACTTCGTCAGCAGGGGAAACAAACGGTTTAAGCGCGTGATGCGGCGGATGTTTGTCCTGTCGTGGCCGATTTTTCTGAGCTCTTTAAAGATCGCATCGCCGGCAAGTCGCGAGATGTTGTCCGGATCGTCGATCTTCATGCTCCACTTTTCAATCTCACCGAGGATACGCTCGACGGATTTCACGTTGATCTTCTCCGCCTGAAAACTGTCGATCAGGTCGGCGTTCAGGATATACTCGAACGTGGTACGATAGGCCGTTGGGATTGGTATCTCATTGTTAGCCAGCGCGTTAACAAGCGGGTAATCGCGATTGTAAGTTCGTCGCAGCGACTGTTCGAGCTCCTCGAGACTCTTGCGCGCGATCATGTCGAGTATCTTTCTCTTCTCGTCTTTGAACAACTGCCAGATGGTGTACTTATCGGGACCGAAGTAGGTCTGCATAATACCGATCACGTCGCCCAGTCGGCCTTCATCGAACGCATGGGTCGCGCGATACTGCATGCTCGCAAACTTATCGGGCTCCATATCGAGCGAGATATTGCCGATAATGTTGTGCACCCCGATACACACGACTGAAAATGCGAAGCGTTTCTCCGATTGTGTCACCAGTGACTTGACCTTGGTGATACCGAGAACCAGCTTCTGTTCTCCGGCTTCTTTCTTCAGGAAGAAATCGTTCGTAGCCGTGTAGTTGAACAACGGCAGAGATTCAGGTTCTTCTTCGAAGATCGACGATACGGCGTAGTGCATCCCCACCCGCTGCAGGTTGGTCTTCGAAGGGATCACATATTTGCGATAAACGGTCGCGGCATTCTCCAGCGACGGCACATTGCTCGGCGCTTTTTCGAGACGTTGCATGAACTCGTTCTCCAGGTCCACGTCGCCGTTCTGGTTCGCGAGCTGGATCACCCTGGCGGCGTATTGCATCACCTGCATGGTCTCGATACCTGACACTTCATCGAAGAACCAGCCACAACTCGTGTACATCAGCATTGCGTGCCTCTGCATCTCCATGAGCCGGAAAACCCGGGTGGGTTCGACATCGGGAAGGACATGGTCCTTAAAAAACTTTTTGATAACCTTATCGCTCCGGTTCAGGATCACATCGATGTATCCGTTCCTGGCCTCCCAGGGATCTTTGAGATACTTCCTTCCCTCCTGCTCGAATACAGTCATCACCGTATCGCGAAGCCAGTCGAGCGCATTGCGCAACGGGCCTCGCCATGCCTGGTGCCAGCCCGGATTTGATCCGGAATTACATCCGCAGTCGCTTCTCCAGCGCTCCACCCCATGAACACAGCTCCACGAACTGTTCTCGATGACCTGCGCTTCGTACAAGGGCGGGAACTTCGCCGCGAACTCTGCGTAATTTGTAATGGTCGCCTTGCCAAACTTCTCAATGTAGTTGAGGCAAAAAGCAAGGGCCATTTCGCCATGCCGGTGATGGTGGCCATAGGTTTCTCCGTCGGTGGCAACGTTTACGAGTTGAGGGCCTTCATCTCCGTTGAATGAATCGAGCAGGCTGTGAGCGAACCGGTGGCCATCGTTCAACAAGCCTGTAAACGCGATGCCTTGCGAAACAGATCCATCGTAAAAGAACACGACAATAGACTTACCAGATGGTAACTCCACGCGATAGGCATGCCGTGTCACGAGGTTACCTTCATTCACCTCGATCCATTCCTTTTCTCCTGTTTTACGAATCGCTTTCGCCTGGCGGGGAGCGAGTATCGTAAACTTGATGTCGTGCCGGGCCAGTATCTCCAGCGACTCCGTGTCGACGGCCGTTTCCGCGAGCCACATGCCTTCGGGCTTGCGCTGAAAACGCTTCTCGAAGTCCCGGATACCCCATATGACCTGCGTTTCCTTGTCGCGACTGTTGGCTAACGGGAGGATGATATGATTATAAACCTGTGCTATCGCGGAACCATGTCCCGAGAAGTTGGCAATACTTTCGGTGTCGGCTTCCAGGATCGCTTTATAGGTTTCCGGGTCGTTGTTCTCCATCCACGACAACAGCGTGGGCCCGAAGTTGAAACTGATCTTCGAATAGTTATTGACGATGTTTTTGATAACGCCTTTCTGATCCAGGATGCGTGACGCCGCATTCGGGGCGTAACATTCCGCACTGATGCGCTCGTTCCAATCGTGATAAGGGTGTGAAGAATCCTGTACTTCGATCACTTCCAGCCATGCGTTTTCGCGCGGGGGCTGATAGAAATGACCATGGATGCAGATGAATTTGTCGCTCGCTTTTGCCATGTCGTCATGAGGCGAGCTCGAAGCCGCCTTCCTCCTCGTTCAACTTGATTACGGTTACTCCCAACGGGGGTAGTGTTAATGTAAAAGAATAATCTTTTCCATGATATTTCACCGGCTTGGTCACCAGCAATCCATGGTTGATAATTCCGGACCCGGCATACTTTATATTATCGGAATTGAATATCTCCTTCCACGTTCCTTTCACCGGCACTCCTACCCTGTAGTCGTAGCGTACCGCAGGAGTAAAGTTACAGGCGATCACCAATGTATCTTCCTTCCTCCATCCTTTCCTTACGTACAACATCACGCTGTTTTCCCGGTCGGCATAGTCGAGCCACTCGAACCCTCTGACATCAAAAGAAAATTCGTAAAGAGCCGGTTCGTGCCTGTATAAAGCATTCAGGTCTTTAATGATCTTATAAATGCCCTGGTGAAAGTTGAATTCCAACAGGTGCCAGTCCAGGCTTTTGTCGTGATTCCACTCAGAAGACTGAGCGAACTCGCCGCCCATGAATAAAAGCTTGCTGCCGGGATGGGTGAACATGTAGGAGTACATGGTCCGCAGGTTAGCGAACTTGTTCCACTCGTCGCCGGGCATCCTTCCGAGCAATGACCCCTTGCCATGTACCACTTCGTCGTGCGAAAGTGGAAGCATGAAGTTTTCGGTGAACGCATACATGATGCTGAACGTGATGTCGTTCTGGTGGTACTTCCGGTGGATGGGATCTTTCTTGAAGTACTCAAGCGTGTCGTGCATCCAACCCATCATCCATTTTTGGCCGAAGCCGAGGCCACCGAGGTAGGTGGGCCGTGATACGCCCGGCCATGCGGTGGATTCTTCCGCTATCGTAGCTACCTCGGGAAAATTACTATAAACGACTTCGTTAAATTCTTTCAGGAATATGATCGACTCCAGGTTCTCACGGCCGCCATATTCGTTGGGGATCCATTCACCGGTCTTGCGCGAATAGTCCAGGTACAGCATCGAGGCAACGGCGTCCACCCGGAGGCCGTCGATGTGATACCGGTCTATCCAAAACATCGCATTGCTGATGAGGAACGAACGGACCTCGTTGCGACCGTAGTTGAAAATGTAACTGCTCCAGTCGGGGTGAAAGCCCTTGCGGGGGTCCGCATGTTCGTACAAGTGAGTTCCGTCGAACCTGAACAGTCCGTGGGCATCGCCCGGAAAATGCGATGGCACCCAGTCGAGGATCACGCCGATATCTTCTGCGTGGAAGGCATCTATGAGCTCCATGAATTGCTCCGGCGCACCGTAACGGCTCGTAGGCGCGAAAAATCCCGTAAGCTGGTAGCCCCACGATCCGTAAAACGGATGTTCCATGATAGGAAGGAACTCGACGTGGGTGAACCCGAGATCTTTTACATAGCTAACGAGCTCTGTTTTCATCTCCGTGTAGGTAAGAGAACGATTGTCTTCCTCGACTTTTCTTCTCCAGCTGCCGAAGTGGCATTCGTAAACGGAATATGGTTGCGCGGTAGCTGTGCTGCTGCGTTTTTTCGATTGCCATTCCTCGTCCGCCCAGGTGTGACTGGGTTCCCAAACGATCGAAGCAGTTTTCGGAGCTGTCTCGGCATAGAAGGCGAAAGGGTCGGCCTTGTCGAGATGTTCGCCGGAATCTGAAACGAGTGCGTACTTGTAAGCTTCACCTTTTTTGATGCTAGGGAAGAAGCCTTCCCAAATACCCGACTCATCCCAGCGGGGATGAAGCTTATCCTGACCCTTTTGCCAGTGATTGAAGTTACCGATAACAGAAACCTCTTTGGCATTCGGCGCCCACACTGCGAAGAACGTACCGGTCTTCCCCTTATGTGAAGCCGTGTGCGCTCCCATCTTTTCGTAAAGCTTGAAATGCTTTCCCGTCTTGAACAAATGGATGTCGAAATCGGTAAGCAGAGAGAAACCCTCCTGTGACTCATCCTCTTTTTTACCTGCCTTCTTCGTCATGGTCCAAGGGTTTAGTTTAAAGTATCAGTTTTTCTTCTTTTTCTCTTCTTTTTCCTGGAAGTACCTGTTCATGAGGTAGTAAATTCCCCGGAGCGGAATGATCACCCAGTCGGGACGCCCATTGAGCTCATAGCCGAGCTCATAGACCGCTTTCTCGATCAGGTAGGTTCGGATCAGCACATCGTCTTCGTAAGACAACTTCTGGCCGTGTCCCATCTTTTCGAGATAAGCGCCCAGGAAGAACCGGCTGATGTAGTGCTGCCACTGCTCCCCCCACTGTTCGAGGAACTCCAGGTCTTGCTGACGATAGTTCTCATTCAAAAGTATCTTTCCGAATGCTGCATAGTGGAACGATCGCATCATTCCTGCCACATCTTTGTAGGGGTTCTTTTTAAGCCTCCGTTCGCTGAAACTGAATCCCGGTTCGCCTTCAAAGTCGATGATGATGAAATCCTTCCCGGTAAATAACACCTGACCGAGGTGATAATCCCCATGAATCCGCGTCCGGACCGCATCGATCTTCTGCTGGTAGATATCGGTAAAGGAATCCAGGATCTTGTCTTCCAGCGCCAGCACCTTTTTAGCAAACTCGCGCGTGTCATTCGAGAGCTTTGGCAGCGATTGCTGTAGAAGCTTGAACCGGTCGCGGAGCAGCTTACGAAGACCGCTGTACACCGACCGCTGGTAGTTTGTGGTAAACGCCTCGGGGGCAAAGGCCGGGTTAGATTTATCCGACGACAGCGCGATATGCATTTCAGCCGTACGTTGGCCCAACCTCACCACGCGCTCGTAAAATCCTCTTCCGATAAACTCCTGGATCATCTCCGGGGCTTCCTCGAATGTGAGTACATTCTTGTTGACCAATTTGGGCAACTTCTCTTTCTTGGCCTTGACCATCACGCGTTCGTAGAAACGACCCACCGAGTCGATGGTCATCACCCACGCATCACCCTGGTTCTCGACTTTTTCCTGGAGCAATCCGAGCACATAACAGCTGCTGTCGGTATCGACCAGCTGAACGGCTCCTGCATAACGGGGTGCGTTGCGAAAGCTGGTTCCTTCGGAAAGGTACCGGACAATCTCGAGGTCGGGATTGATCTCCTTTTCGAGCTTGCGATAAAACTTAAAGAAATACGCGTCATTGTAAATGATCGACGTGTTGCTCTGCTCCGCTTTCAGGATCTTGGACTCGATTTTTTCAGGATCGAGTTTCGTATAAACACTGGAATTGAACTCCAGCACTCCTTCATCTTCGCGGATCCGCTGATTCCGGGCCATGCTCGAGAACAGGTAATCACGGAAGCTGCGGTCGTAACTGCTGTCGATCACGAAGCCTGTGGCTCCTTGTATCTCTGCGCGGCATACAACACTCTGCGCGGTATATTCCACCCTGTCGAAAACATTGTCGGCGGGAACGAATACCATCGGCAGGAAGTAGAGCTCGGGCAACCGCTGCACATAATGCACTTCGATGATGCAGAGGAAGTGCGTGCTTCCCTCGACCTTGAGGGGGAATGATTTTTTTATCGACAGCTTGCTGACTGCACGCGCTTTTCCTCCGAACCAACGGCACTTGCGCATAAATGGCTGGAGGATCTTTCTCTCGAGAACGCGGATCTCATTATAGTTATTGAAGTATTTCTCCCACGAAATACCTGTCTTGATGAGAGGCAGCTCGCCGCTGCCTCCGATCGATTCTTTCTTCTCGCTGGCATCGGCCTGGAACCAGAAATAACCATATGGCCCGATGGTAATATTATATTCTCCGTCGCCGGTGTCGACCGACTTGAAGCGATTCTGGCTGAATACCTCTGTGATGTCGCAATCTTTGAAGTCCGAGAGGTCGAGCGTGGTGGCCTGGCTGAATTGCGAGAGATTTGCTACTACGATGATCCTCTGGCTCTCATCGAACCGGACGAAGCTGAGTATTTTGGCATTGGAGCTCTCGATGAACTTCATGTCACCATTGCCGAAGACGTTCAACCTGCGACGCATAGCGATCACATTCTTGAACCACCACATCATCGAAGAAGGATTCTCCTCTTGCGTGGCGACGTTCACCGATTCATAACGGTAAACCGGGTCTGTGATCACCGGAAGATAAAGCTTCTGGGGGTTGGCGACCGAAAAGCCGGCGTTCAGATTCATGTTCCACTGCATGGGCGTGCGAACACCGAACCGGTCGCCCAGATAAATATTGTCTCCCATGCCGATCTCGTCGCCATAGTATATCACCGGTGAACCGGGAAGCGACAGCAGGATAGTGTGCAGCAGCTCTATCTTCCGACGGTCGTTGTTGAGCAGTGGGGCAAGCCTTCGGCGAATACCCAGGTTGTGTTTGGTATTCGGGTCGGTGGCGTAAGCTTTGAAGAGGTAGTCCTTCTCTTCTTCCGTCACCATTTCAAGGCCGATCTCGTCGTGGTTCCGAAGGAAGAGTGCCCATTGCGAGGTGTTCGGGGTCTTTGGTGTCTGATCGATAATATCGATAATCGGATAACTGTCTTCCGTCCTCAAGCCGAGGAACAAACGCGGCATGAGCGGATAGTTGAAGTTCATGTGACACTCGTCGCCATCGCCAAAATACGCGGCGGCATCTTCGGGCCACAAGTTCGCTTCGGCGATCAATATCCGGTCCTTATAATTCTTATCAATGTGGGCTCTCAGCTTCTTTACAAATGCATGTGTTTGTGGAAGGTTCTCGCAAGGAGTTCCCTCCTGCTCGAAAAGGAACGGCACGGACGAGAGACGGAAGCCGTCGACACCGAGCTTCATCCAGAAGTCGGTGATGCGAATGATCTCCAGCTGCACTTCGGGATTGTCGAAGTTGAGGTCAGGTTGATGGCGGTAATAACGATGCCAGTAATATGCTCTTGCTTCGTTATCCCATGTCCAGTTGGTCGATTCCCCGTCGGCGATGATGATGCGGGCCTCTTTATATTTTTCCTGTGTATCGCTCCAAACGTAATAATCTTTGTAACGCGACCCGGCCCTGGCCTTCCTCGACTTCTGGAACCACGGATGCTGATCGGAGGTGTGATTGAGAATGAGCTCGGTGACGACACGAAGGCCGCGACGATGGGCCTCTTTCAAAAATAACTTGAAGTCGGCGAGTGTCCCGTAGTCGGGATGGATGTCGCAGTATTCGGTTACGTCGTAGCCATCGTCTTTCAAGGGCGAAGGATAGAATGGCAGCAGCCAGATGGTATCGATACCGAGGTCTTCGAGGTAGTCGAGCTTTTGTATCAGCCCCTGGAAGTCACCGATGCCGTCGCCATTGCTGTCGAAGAATGCACGAACACTGATCTCGTAGATGATGGCGTCCTTAAACCATTGCGGGTCGTTATTTTTAATCGGAGCTGCCATTTACATGTTTGAATGGTGTATGCTTACGTGGAACAAATGGAACGGCATTTTATGAGGGTTAAGCGACACGTAATTCCATTCTTGTGTCCACATGTATTGTTCGTCGGTTATCAGGTCCTTCAGCTTGAGATTGATCTTGTCGCCGAGCTTTAAAACTCCCTTCGGAACCTGGACGTAGCCGCTCTGCTCAGTGTGCTGGTCGAGATTCACGATGACTAGAATGATATTCGACAGGTCGTCTGTGGCTTTCACGTATGCCAGCAACTGGCCGTTCTCGATCGGACAGAACACCGTATTCCAGGTGGTCTGGAGTGCGGGATTCTCTTTTCGAAAACGGTTCACCATCGAGATAATATCAGTCATTCGATTGGTCTTCTTCCAATCGTGCAATTTAACCTCGTATTTCTCCGAATTGAAGTATTCCTCCTTGCCTTCCATCGGCACGTTGTCGTAGAACTCATATGCCGGCCCGTACACGCCGTAATTCGACGACAAAGTGGCTGCCAGCGCATACCGGATTATGAAAATATTCTCACCCTGGTGTTGGAGGTGTTGCGCGAGGATGTCGGGCGTGTTTGGCCAGAAGTTCGGCCGGAAGTAGTTACGCGACGGCGTGTGTACGAGCTCGTTCACGTAATCGACGATCTCCTGCTTGCTCGTGCGCCATGTGAAGTATGTGTATGACTGGTTGAATCCGATCTTCCCAAGTGACGCCATCACTTTGGGTTTGGTGAACGCCTCGGCGAGAAAAATAGTGTCCGGATATTGTTTCTGAACGTCGTCAATCGCCCACTCCCAGAAGGGTATCGGTTTGGTGTGCGGATTGTCGACCCGGAAGATGGTTACACCCTGCTCGATCCAATACACGATCACTGACTTCAGCTCGTCCCACAGCTCTTTCCACTTGTCGGTTTCGAAGTTGAATGGGTATATGTCCTGATATTTCTTCGGAGGGTTCTCGGCATATTGTATGGTCCCATCCGGCCGTTGGCGGAACCATTCGGGATGTTCCTTCACATACGGGTGATCGGGAGCACATTGAAATGCCACGTCGAGGGCGATGTCGATACCGAGCTTCTTCGCCTGGCGGATCAGCTCTTTGTACTCTTCCAGTGTACCGAGCTCCGCATGTATGGCCTTATGACCTCCCTCATCACTGCCGATAGCCCAGGGTGAACCGGGCTCGCCGGCCTCTGCACGTACGGCGTTGTTCTTGCCTTTGCGATTGAGCTTGCCAATGGGGTGTATCGGCGGGAAATACAGCACGTCGAAACCCATAGCGGCAACACGCGGCAGCACCTTGATGCAATCCTTAAACGTGCCGTGACGGCCTTTCGCCAGCGATGCAGAACGTGGAAAGAATTCATACCACGTGCTGAACAACACTTTCTTGTATTCGACCCGGATAACATATTCTATCCCGGTCGAAGTTTCATTCTCGATCAGCGGGTGACGATGAACGATGCCTGCGAAATCTTCCGTAAGCACGGCGTCGACGGCGGCGTCGTAGTTGGAACGGTCGTTGAGCTTGTTGATGACGGGTGTGAGCGACGGATCGGAGGCTGCGAACCTTCGCAGGAAATTCACTCCTTCGAGGAGCTCGGTGTGCACGTCGACTTTTGCGGCAGCCTTCTTTTTAAAGCCATCGAACCAGGTATCGAAGTGATCGATCCATGCCTCTATCTTGAACAGGTATTTACCTTTTTCAGTCACGTAAAATGGCGCCCACCATTCGTCGTTCCAGCGAGGTGCCATTTCAACTTCAGACCATTTGCTGTCACTTTCTTTTTTGTAAAGAACGCGTGCACGAAGGTGATCATGCCCGTCGGCAAATATGGTGGCTGTAACGTCGACGCGTTCATCTACTGCACGGCGCGCAGCGTACTGACCTCCGTCGATCACGGGCTGTACGTTCTCTATGATGACCCTTTGCTTTCCTTTCATTGTCAGTTCTTCAGAATGGCGCTGGAGTACGCCGGCATTACGATCTCTGTTTCACGAAGCTCGACAGAGGGATTGGTGGAATAGTCGAGCCTGTAAAGCTCATCGAGATCGACGGGCACGGTGACTTCCACGTCGGAAATGTTATGCAGCACAAAAAGCTTATCTCCATCTTTTATTCTGAAGAACGTCACGACCTCGTGCATCTCGGTGGGGGCCAGTTCCACCGATCCATAAGTCAGTGCCTCACTATCGTTGCGATATTCGATCCAGTCATGATAGAAATTGTACATCGACTTGGGATCCACTTTCTGAACAGCAAGCGGTACCACGGTCTTCTCGGTCGAGAACCGAGGCTCTTCCCAGGTTGTTTGCATGGGGTCTTTCTCATCCTTGTCCCAGATGAAAGGCTCGCGAATGTATTCGTCGGGCTTCAAGCCCTTCATGCCGATCTCTTCGCCGTAATAGACGTAAGGTGTGCCGGGCAGTGTCATCAGTATCGCAGCAGCCATCCTCGCCTTCTGTTCATCGTCTCCGAGCTCACTCAGTATGCGATTCTGGTCGTGGTTCCTCAGGAACGTGGCGTCGATGTAATTCGAAGTCGACGAGGTATAGAAGTCGATGATCTTTTTGTACTCGCTGATCAATCCGGTCGTATCGAGACCTGATGACACAGCCGATGTGATCGCATAACCCAGATCGAAGTTGAACAGCGCAGGAAGACCTTTCAGGTACGGCGCAACGTCTTCGGCTTTAGACCACACCTCACCTACCAGGTACACATCGGGTTTTATCTTTTGCATCTCGTCCCTGAACCATTCCCAGAATGCGTGATTGTCCCTGGCACGATCCGTAGGAAAAATGTGCTTCGCGGCATCGAGGCGAAAGCCGTCGACTTTCATATCAGACAACCAGAACTTGCCGATATCGACGAACTCGGCTTTAACAGCAGGGTTATCGAAATTAAGATCCGGCATTCCTGCCCAAAAGAATCCATAGTAGTGCTCTGCCAGTGTGTCGCCATTGACCGCATGCCACTGGGTGATATTATCGGAGTCGAACGATATCTGCTTCTTGGCGATCTGATCCCTGATAGAATCCTTCTTCGCCCACACATAGTAGTCGCGGTATTTATTGTCTTTGCTTTTGATCGCCTCCTGGAACCAGGGATGGTCTGCGCCGGTGTGGTTAAGGATCAGATCTACAATTACCCGGATGTTCTTCTTGTGCGCTTCCTCGACAAACTTTTTGAAGTCGTCGATTGTACCGTAATCAGGATGAATAGATTTGTAATCGGTAACGTCGTACTTGTGATACGTCGGTGAGTTCATGATCGGCATCAGCCAGATCCCTCCTACTCCCAGCTCCGAAAGGTACCCGAGCTTGGAAGTCAGTCCTTTGAAGTCGCCCTTACCGTCGCCGTTGCCGTCGGCATACGACAATACAAAGACTTCATAATTGACTCCATTAGGCCAGTGATTGACGGGCTCGGGTGTACACGACACCAGGAGGATCGTTGCAAGGGCAGCGATTGATGTAAAGATCTTTCTCATTACTTTACTTTAAGTATAAATACAGAATACGGAGGCATGTCGATCTCGAACTGGAATTGTGCATCGAAACCCACATCTGTTCCGCTTCGCAACAAGTCGCGCGCAATGTACTGGCCGTTCGGCTCCAGTCCCATCTTTTGTATGGCCTCATCGGTAAGTTTCACCTTGATGCGTTCAGTCTTGGTGCCGAAACCTGCAACGATGATCAGCTTCTCGGTACCGTCGCTCCTGCCGAACACCACATGATGATCGGTACAATTGTTTGAATCTACGTTGGCTTGTGTCAGGTCGAAATAATCGCCGTTGGTAATGGCAGTATTCGTGCTGCACAATGTCATCAGGTCGCCGTAGAACTGACGGAGGGCTTGTAGGTCGGGGGACAGCTGACCGCCATCGTAAAGCTTGTTGTTTACCCATTTCTGGTGCTCTGTCACGCCCCAGTAATCGTAAATCGTTGTGCGGCCATCGTCACCGCTGAAACCTTCAATGGCGCTACCGGGCTCTCCCACTTCCTGGCCGAAATAGATCATCACGGGGCCTTTGTCGATCAATGCACTGACAGCCATTCCGGGCACTGCCTTCCACGGATCACCGGCAAAGAACTTCGAAGCAATCCGCTGTTCATCATGGTTCTCGAGAAAATGCAACATGTGGTGATTGATGCCTTCGAGGCTTCGTTGTATGCCGGGCACGTCGGTCGATCTTGCTTTTTGGTTGATCAGCAACCGGAGCGTATCGTACAGTTGCACTTTGTCGTACAGGTAATCGAAACGACCCTGCTCGATGTAGGCACGATAAACATGTGGGTTGTATACCTCGGCTACGAATATAATGTCGGGATTGATCGCCTTGATCTGGGGAATGGCCCATTGCCAGAATTCCACTGGGACCATTTCGGCCATGTCGCAACGAAAGCCATCGATGTTCTTTCGTGTCCAGTAAGCAAGTATGTCCAGCATTTTCGTCCATGTCGATGGAACAGGATCGAAGTGTTTTTGCCGGTTGTTCTGGATGTCGACGCCGTAATTGAGCTTGACCGTTTCGAACCAATCATTGATGTTAGGAGTAGCGGAGAATACGTCGTTACCGGTTGCCTTTGCAGGCGATTCGGTGAACTTGTGGTCCTTATTTGGAAATGCTTCTCCACCCAAAGGCACATAATCACGCGGCGGTTGGAAATCCTGGCCGGGTAAATAATAAAAGTTGTTGTCCCGGCTGAAGCCCACGGTCATATCATCGCCTTCGCCGAGATCTTTCACACCCTCCGGCCTTACATCGGAATGATACGAACGTGCAACGTGATTGGGAACGAAGTCGATGATCACCTTCATCCCGGCCTTATGCGTCCGGTCGACTAATTGTTCAAATTCGCCCACACGGTTCTTTACCTCAACCGCCAGGTCGGGATTGACATCGTAATAGTCCTTGATCGCATACGGTGAACCGGCACGCCCTTTCACCACGTTTGCATCATCGAGCGGTATGCCTTCACCAGAATAGTCGGTGAGCACAGCATGCTCGAGTACACCTGTGTACCATACATGGGAAACCCCGAGTTGTTTGATGCTGGCAAGCGCCGCATCGTTGATGTCGTTGAACTTGCCGACCCCATTTTCCTGGATTGTTCCGAATTTCTTATTGGTAGCGTTCGTATTCCCAAAGAGGCGCGTAAGCACCTGGTAGATCACAACCTTGGACGAAGAGCTTTGCGTGACGGGCATGGTATCCGGAATTCTTTCTTTTGGTGCCGCACACGAGCCAAGTAATACTACGATGACAAGGAGTACGAGCTTCTTCATAAACTATTTCTGTTCCTCTCTCCTGCTAAGGTAAAAGTAGAATATCAACACGGCCAGGCAGATTAGGAGCCCGAGGAACTCCCTTGCCTCCTCGATATACGGGTATTGCATTTTTGCAAGGTCATCGAACAACAGGTTCCTGTCGGGCGACAGCAGCCAATATTTGAAGCCGTCGAAATACAAAACGGACATGATCAGAAAGCCCGAGGCCATCACGATCATGAAACGCGTTGGATAACGATGAAAAACGGACATGATGGAAACAGCCACCATCGAACCATAGATAAGTATCCATAAGAGCGGGTCGGGGTCGTTGATCTGGAGGAGGGCGAATAGAGCGAACTGTACCGCGAAAAAGATCTTCAGTATTTTCATTGTTACAATGTCGCCAAAGATCGCTAACAATGGCCTTTTTCGGTCCCTGAATTATTCAAAAAATTGCCCCTGCAATCGTTCCCGTCATCATCGTTGCCAGGAATGCCGCCAGCATTGACTTGAATCCAAGCTTCGAAAGGTCGGTCTGACGATTGGGAGCCATGCCGCCGATACCGCCGATCTGTATGGCGATGGAGCTGAAGTTGGCAAAGCCACAAAGCGCATAGGTCGAAATGATGATCGATTTCTCGCTGAGATAGCCTCCGTTTTTGAAGGCCGTAAGATCACTGTATGCGAGAAACTCATTGAGGACCATTTTCTTCCCCAGAAGGCTGCCGACCTGCAAAGATTCGGACCAGTTAACACCCATCGCAAAGGCAAAGAAGCGGAAGATCTGACCCAGCAGGTATTCGAGACTGAGACCGCTATAGGCATTGTCGGTGCTTTCACGGATCAGCCCGTTTATCCCGACCAGATCGCCGAGACCTTCAAGCCCCCAGTTGATGGCAAGGATAATAGCAATGAACGCAAGAAGCATCCCGCCGATATTGAGCGCCAGCTTCAAACCATCGGCGGCGCCGGTTGCAAGAGCGTCGACCAGGTTCGAACCGATGGCTTCTTTATTTACTTTCAATGACTTGTCGATCTTCTCCGGATGCATTTCAGGAAATACGATCTTCGACATCACGATTGCCGCGGGCGCGTTCATGATCGATGCACACAACAAATAAGTTGCAAACGTAGCCCTGCTTTGTTCGTCGGCTCCACCCAGCATACCGACGTACACGGCGAGTACACTGCCGGCGATGGTCGCCATCCCCCCGGTCATCAGGCAGAACAGCTCCGAGTCGGTCATGTTCTTGATGAAAGGTTTGACGAGGAGCGGCGCTTCGGTTTGTCCCATGAATATGTTTGCGGCAGCCGAGAGACTTTCGGCCCCGGATAGTCTCATGGTGCGTGTCATCACCCATGCAAATACATACACGATCTTCTGCAGTATGCCGAGGTAATACAGCCCGGTTGTTACGGCAGAGAAAAAGATAACAGTAGGCAACGCCTGGAAGGCGAAGAGGAATCCGAGACTATGGCCGGCGGTGGGGTCTTTGGTGCTGTCTTTGGCCAGTCCTCCGAAGAGGAACATTGCGCCCTGACGTGCGAAGTCGAGGAAGGCAACAAACTTTTCACTGATCCATTCGAAGCCGGAGTGAACGAATCCGATCTTGAAGATAGCAAGCCCGAAGAGGATCTGAAGGGTGACGCCGATAGCAACAGTGGACCATGGGATAGACTTCTTGTTTGATGAAAGCAAGTAGGCGACGGCGGTCAGGAAGATGAGGCCGCCAAATCCCCGGAGGATATCCATCAGGTATGGTTTAGAGGTTAGTTTAGGGTAGTGCAGGCTCTCACGGATCGCACGGATCACACGGATAAAAACGCAAAAAAAAAGATCCGCGCGATCCGTGCGATCCGTGAGAGATATTAATTCCGTTTACTTAGCTCGTCCCTGATCTTTGCCGCTCTTTCGTAATCTTCTTTGTCGATGGCGTCTTTCAGCAACTCATTCAGCTTTTCTACGGAATAATTCTTATAGTCTTCCGATTTCTTTGAAGAAACCTCTTTCTTGACCTTGGCTTTTGTCTCTTTGGTCTCCGACTTTTCTCTTTCCTCCTCCTCTTCCTCGTCGGTGAGCACAATACCGGCTTCGGCCAGTATGTTTTCGTACGTGTAAATGGGTGAATCGAACCTCAGGCCGATCGCGATGGCATCCGAAGGCCGTGCGTCGATTTCTGTTTTCTTAAGGCCGTCGGTACAAACGATCTTGGCGAAGAATACACCCTCTTTAAGGTCGGAGATAACGATCTCTTCCACATGAAAATGGAAGGTGCTGGCAAATGATTTGAACAGGTCGTGGGTCATGGGCCTGTTGGGGATGATCTTCTCGATCTCTATGGCAATAGCCTGCGCCTCGAACATGCCGATAATGATCGGCAGCCGCCTGTTCCCTTCGGTCTCACCAAGCACCAGGGCAAATGATCCCGTTGTCGACTGGCTGGATGAGAGACCTAATATTTCAAGCTTGATTTTCCTTTGTGCCACGCGCTGAAGTCCCCTGTCTTGTTTACGATATTAGAAAAAAACGGATAAAAACGTTTCGCCTGAGTGAATTAATAATTTTTATTTCTTCTATTTCGCCGCTTTTATGGCAGCAGTCAATTTAGGCACGACATCGAATGCATCGCCGACAATTCCATAATCTGCTGCTTTGAAGAAAGGCGCTTCGGGGTCTTTATTGATCACAACGATACATTTCGATGAGTTGACGCCCGCAAGGTGCTGGATGGCGCCTGAAATTCCGATGGCGATGTACAACTGCGGCGCGACTTTAACACCGGTCTGTCCAACGTGCTCATGGTGTGGTCGCCAATTCATATCAGATACTGGTTTACTGCAGCCGGTAGCGGCGTGCAATTCTTTTGCCAGTTCCTCCAGTATTCCCCAGTGCTCGGGCCCTTTCATACCACGTCCGCCCGACACGACAATGTTTGCTTCGGGCAACAATACTTCACCTGTCGCCTTTTCTGTCGATGTTATTTTTGCGTTAAAATCCGTGTCCTGCAACTCAACGGGATATTCAACCACGGGCGCGTTTGCTCCCACTTCCTTCAGCTCGGCCGCATTCTTTTTTATCGTGATAACTTTTTTATCCGCCGCTACATCCACCACCGAAAAAGCCTTGCCGGTGTAGATACTTCTCTTCACGGAAAAGCCGCCGCCCGTCTCGGGAAGTTCCACCACATTCGAAACCAATCCTGCCCCGGTACGGATCGCCACCTTTGCAGCAACCGGTGTTCCGAGAGATGAGTTTGCAAGCACAAGCACGTCGGCATTCTCATCCTTCATAGCTTTGACGATCACAGTCGCGTACGCCTCGCTGATAGCCTGGTCCAGCTTCGCATTCGATGCATGAAGTACTTTCTTCGCACCGTACTTACCCAGCGACTCGAGCGACGACTTCTCGGCGCTGCCCAACACAATGGCAGTCACGTTACCACCCATCGCATGGGCATAGGCCACGGCCTCAAGTGACGTGGACCGTATTTTTCCTTCGGAGACTTCTGCAAACACTAGTATATTCATATCATACTTTAGATGTACGATTTACGATTTACAATGTACGATTTGGGCTGTCGTCCCTTCCTGGTCTAAATCGTACATCGCACATTGCAGATCATAAATTTTCTATAAGACTTTTGCTTCGTTCTTTAATAATTTCACCAACTCGGCGACATTGTCCGCCGGTATCATCTTCACCGCTCCCTTCGGAGCCGGCAGTTCGAATTTCTTAAGCTTAACTGTCGCGTTTACCGCCTTGGGTTCTGCAACTTTCAACGGTTTAGTTCGCGCACTCATGATCCCCCGCATATTCGGGATCTTCCAATCGGCGATCGGTTCCTGGCAGCCCGCTATCAGTGGTAACTTTGCTTCCAGGTATTCCTTACCCCCTTCGATCTCACGGGCCATCTTAACAGTGGTACCCTCAATATCGAGCTTCATCACCGGAGAGAACGACGGCAAACCGAGGATCTCTCCCACCATGGCGTGTACTACGCCGCTGTTAAAGTCGATAGACTCCCTGCCCATCAGTATCAGGTCGAAACCTTTTGCATGTTCGGCGATCTGTGAAGCGACAAAGAACGAGTCCGTCGGATCGGCATTGACGCGAATAGCGTCGTCCGCGCCGATAGCAAGGGCTTTACGAATGATCGGCTCGGTTTCGGCGAGACCTACGTTGAGAACGGTGACAGTAGAGCCAGCATTCGCTTCCTTGAGCTCCACGGCCCGCGCGAGCGCATAGTCATCGTACGGTCCGATAATATATTGAACACCATTGGTGTCGAACTTCGTATCGTTTTCGATAAAGTTGATCCGCGAAGTAGTATCGGGAACGCAAGAGATACAGACTAAAATCTTCATGCTCAAATGATTGGAAAAGCGTGAAATTAAGGGGAGCAAGATAAGAAAAAATGCAATCTCTCACGGAAAGCACGGAAAACACGGAAGCTAACTGTAGAGCCAATCGTTGTATGCTGCGCTTAACTCTCTTAACGTTTTAGGATCGTTAACCCGTCGGGCTATATCGAGGCCTTGTTTGAAGACGGCGTCTGCTCGTTCCGGTTGTTGCATCTCTATGAGAAGGTGAGCAAACGGATAATAAGTAGGAAGATAATTCGGCTGACTGTTCAGCAAGGAGTCAAAAAGAATGTATGACTCCCGTGGATTTGATTTTAAGTATTCAAGAGCAAGTGCATAGCTATTAAATGCATCGTCGGGATCTTCTCGTAAGAACTCCTTGAGTTGTTCAATCCTGTCCACCCTTTTCGTGTTTTCCGTGTTTTCCGTGAGAGACATTATTGATTCACCAGAAACACAATCTTCCCCACCTTGTTCGGCCTCGTTATATCCGAGAACGACTCCACAATTCGCGAGAACGGCCGTATCGAATCCACCATCGGGCGTATCTGGTTTTTGCTTACGAACTCGAGCATCTCCATGAACTCGTTGTCGTTGCCCATGGTCGTGCCCTGCAGTGTGAGATGATGCCAGAACATCCGGTACAGGTCCACCTTCGAAGGATTGCCGTTGGTAGCCCCATAGAATACGATCCTTCCGTGCGGACGAAGGACCTT
Source organism: Cyclobacteriaceae bacterium (assembly GCA_035318625.1). Lineage (GTDB taxonomy): Bacteria > Bacteroidota > Bacteroidia > Cytophagales > Cyclobacteriaceae > ELB16-189. Next base: position 1,123,768 of record DATHEL010000001.1, on the reverse strand, counting down.
AATGAAGTTATTGATCTGGTCGCCGCCGGCGCTGTCGATCACGATATCGAATCCGCCTTTTGTCTTCCACAGATCCGTGTAGTTGTTTTGCTTCTTGTAGTTGTATGCTCCCTTCGCCCCCATCTTCAACGCCTTCTCCACTTTTTCGTCACTGCCCGATGTCACGTAGACATTTGCGCCTGCCGCCTGTGCAAAGAGGAACGCAAACTGCGCAACACCTCCACCGAATCCGGAGATCAGTACGTTGTTACCAGGTTTCAGTCCACCGCGGCGGAACAAAGCTCTGAAAGCCGTCAATCCGCCGAGCGGCAGCGTGGCCGCCTGGAGGAAGTCGAGATGAAACGGTTTATGCTGAAGCCTGTCGGTGTTCACCAGGATGTACTCAGCAAACGTACCGTCGACCGGCATGCCGAGGATGGTGTATTTGATCGACTGCACTTCGGGGTCCGGCCCCCAGTCGATGTTCGGGTTAATGACGACAGCCTTGCCAATCCATTCGTGATCCTTCTCGTCGCCGACTTTCTCGACAACACCGGCGCCGTCGGTACCCATCGTGACGCCGAATCGGATGTTGGGATACTTTCCTTCGCGGATCCATTCGTCCCGGCGATTGAGCGATGCCGCTTTGATCTTCACCAATGCCTTACCTGGAGTAACCAGCGGTACCGGTACCTCCTTGAGCTCGATCGTTCCTGTCCCCGTTAAAACAAGCGCCTTCATAAATACAATATAAGCTACTTCTGCTTTACAACAATCCCACCCTTCCTGCTGTCGACTTTTATACTGTACTTCCCGGCGCTGGTAACTATCCACCGTACCGTAACAGCGCTCATGCCGGGAATATTATCCACTTCGATCGTAGCCGGGTCGTTCTTTTGTTCGGTGGTCAGGTTAAGATCGCGGTTCTCGACGACCATAGCGGCTATAACCTTCGGACCGGTAATGGTAACGTAGTCCGGCCGTTCGATCTTGAACTTCAGGTCCTGGCTGGCGTGTGTGGGCATCATGCGCGTATTGCTGATAACAGCTGTGATCTCCGTGAGCCCTCCTCCCAATGACTTCTCCGTCATCTCGATGATCTCCAGCTTGGGAGTGCTCCAGGCGTGGTACACGCAAAAAGCCATGTTCCGATGGGCATCTGTTTCGAGCAGGAAGCCCGGGTTGGCCCGTGTGAAGTTCTTCTTCGGCCCGCCAATCTCGATCTTGCCGAACTGAGGGTGATTGAACTCCTTCCAGTCCACCACGGCATCGCCGAACAAAAGATCTTTGTTGAAATCAAAGGCTTCGCCCGAAGCGAAGTCGTCGTCATCGCGGGTCTTATGGAAATACTGGTATGAGTTGAACAGCTCATTGGAGAAAGTGTAGACACCACGACTGCCGTAAAACCAGTCGAGCTCGCCGCCCCAAACCGTATAAAGGTCGCGGTACACAACCATGTACTTGTAACCCGGTATCAATGTCTCGCCCTTCTTCCCGATTGCGTCGTAGATGCGTGAATCCTCGGCGTTGTACGTCGCCGCATCCTCTTCGGCGCCGGGACCTCTCAGGATCATACCGCCGGAGTTGTGAAAGCTTTGCGCGCCGGCAATGTTCGGGTGAGCCAGTACAAAGTCGCGGATGTTCCTGTTCTCCGGAAGACTGAACGGATATTTGTAGGCGCCGTTCTGAATGTAATTCGGTTGCCACTTCCATCCCCAGTCGCGGTTGGGATCGTAATAGCCTGTTCCGTCTTCGTTCACACGGCCATCGCCGTCGTTATCGATACCTTCCTGCCCCAGGATCTCGTATTCCCCGATCTCATCGGCTTTCACCGGAAGGAGCTTACGCGGGTCGGTCGGGTCTTTCTTATATCTTCCTTTGGGACTTTTACGGATCATGTTTGTGATGTTGCCATCCTTGTCGAGATCATCCATCGCGTCTTCGTTGATCTGACCATCGCGGTCGTTGTCAACCGGGACCATACCCGAACGCGGACTGTGGGGAGTGTTTGGCTCCTTCATGAAGTTATCGCGCGCATCGGGATTGATGGTGGGAACGATGTAAAATACTTTGTCCGCCAAAAGCTCCTTGATGAAAGCAACGTTGTTGAAGCTCTCCGCGAGATACCACGCAGTGTACAATGCGAATTCAGCTCCCTGTATTTCGTTGGAGTGAATATTCCCGTCTATATATAGAGCGGGCTTCTCTTCGGGTTTGCCTTTTTTGAAATCAGTAATGGTAAGTACCCACATGTCGCGGCCCTGGAAGCTTTTACCCATCGACGACAATTGGACAATCTCCGGGTGTGCTGCCGCAAGCTTCCGGCAGATGTCGGTGATACCTGCGTGGTTGTTATACCTGTTCCACGAAATGGGAACTTTCGGATTTTCCGGACTTCCTGCAGCGCGGAATACTCCGTCGGCATTTTGAGCTTCTACACGAATGATTATTATAAGTAATAATAATGTTATTACACTTCTCATAAGTTTGCGTTCAATGTTTTGATACCCGTTTGCGGAGCGCCTGCTTCGATCGTCACCTTTCCCTTGCCTTTCACCAGCCAGCTGACCGTCTTCGACTCACCTGCTTCTACGTTCGGGAACAACGTCACCTTCTTCCCGCCCACGATCGACTGGTCACCCGTCGTGTTCAGTGTCAGCTTCACAAGCTTTATCCAATTGTTGTTCTTACCGATATCGGTCACAGCTGGAAACAATCCGGGGTTTTGAACAGTCACCGTTACCCTCGTTACGCCGCCATCCAACGGCTCGGTCTTCAGGTTCAGCAGTTCGATCTGTGGTCTCTTCGCCGCAATAGCCACCAGGAACTTTGTGTGTTCCGTTGCCAGCTTATCCACATAGCTGAAAGGCGGATTGGTTTTCACAAATGGTTTAAACCCGCCGACCTCGGCATTCATGTTCGGATAGTCGGGGTAACTGATCTTCTGCCAGTTGACGAACACCTCCACTTTCTCTTTGTCTGCCCAGCGAACAAAATCGATGTCTGTGTTCTTATCGTCGTTGGCCTTGAATTTCTTCGCGGCGACCGTGTCTTTCGGCACTTCAAATTTCGGTACCCACCAGCCGGGTGTGCTGAAGCTCTGGCGGCCATAATGAAAGTAAGCCCATTGTGAAAAGTCACCCTTCTGAGGTCCGGCGGCCGGAGCGTCTTTGAGCGTGACGGCTTTCTTATAGATGTCGCTGGCGAACTTGTTCTGTTTGGCATCCGGCTCCGTGATCGCACCCGGTATGCGTCCGGCGTTCTTCGTCTTGTCGAATTTCCAGGGTTCGGAAAGATTGTTCGTTGGCCCGAACGTTACAACTGCGAAGACATTGAACCGTTCGTACAAATAATCGAGCACCGCACGGTTCTCGATCTCCGACACCGGGTGTTCGCCTGCGCCTGGAGTGAAATGCGGGGGGTCGAACGTCAGACTCTTGTTGAAGTGGACCCCACCTTCGCCGTCTTCATTGAACTTACCGTCTTTGTCATTGTCCGTTCCCTCCTGGACAAGGTTGTATTTTCCCGACTCGCCTTTCTCCGCATTGGCCATCACCATCACCCGCGGGTCGGCAGGATGTTCTTTCCATTTGCCGGTCTGGTCTTCGATACGGATCCATGTTATCTGTCCGTCATTGTTGAGGTCTTCGAAAGGATCTTCGTTCAGCTTACCATCGCGATCGTCGTCTGTTGCCGTAGCATTGGCACTGCGCTCGTATTTTACTTTGGCAAAGTACTGTTCCGTCGCATCCGGGCTCACGTTCGGCAGCACGTAGAATGTTGTGTTTGCCAGCAATGTCTTGATGCTGTCTGTATTCGCCGAAGCCATCAGTTTTTCAGCAAAACCCACAGCCAGCTCAGTTCCCAGCAGATGCGATCCCTCCACTCCGCCGATGACCACGATGCCCGGGTGGTTGTTACGGTCCCCGGAACCGATCTCCAGCAGCCAGATGTCTTTGCCTCCGGCCGTCTTTGCAAGTGACGTTAGTTTGGTTGTTTGTGAATTGGCGGTCTCGATGGTCTTTAGACGCTGCGACACCTTGGTATGGTCGCTATACGTCTGGGCCGTCGCCGACCCGACGATCAGCAACAGGTAGAAGGGCAGGAATTTCATGCACGAAATGTAAAGAAAGATGTGCGATGTGCGAAGTGCGATGTGCTATGGGGACCACAACTTCGTCCGAAGCCTCATTGCACGTCGCACCCCGCACCCCGCACAATTTAAAACGGCGTATCGTCGCCCGGTGGAATCGGCGGCAGCTTTGGAGGGCTATCGTTAAATGAATTCAACCGGCTCTCTTTGGTGATCATCCCCGAGAATGGATTCTCATTACCAACCGGTCCGTCGAAGTCTGCAAACTTGGTGTACTTGCCTATGAACTTGAGCTTCACGTTCTCGAGCGAACCATTCCTGTGCTTGGCGACGATGACCTCAGCGAGTCCTTGGGTGGGCATACCTTCTTCATCCACCGTGATCTTATAGTACTCAGGGCGATAGAGGAACATAACGATATCTGCGTCCTGTTCGATGGAACCCGATTCGCGAAGATCCGAGAGCTGAGGGCGCTTGTCGCCACCCCGTGTCTCAACACCACGACTCAACTGCGAAAGGGCTATGACAGGGATGTTCAGTTCTTTTGCGACACCTTTCAGTGCACGCGAGATCGAAGCGATCTCCTGTTCACGGTTCCCTCCCATTTCGCCCTTCATCAACTGGAGGTAGTCGACGACGACCATCTGTATATTGTGCTCGGCTTTCAGGCGCCGGCATTTTGCACGGAGCTCCAGGATGGAGAGCGCCGGGGTGTCGTCTATAAATATAGGTGCGCTGGAAAGACGGTTGGTCCTCGTTACCAGCTGCGTCCATTCGAATTCCGCCAGGTTTCCTTTCTTGATCTTTTCAGATTCCAATTCCGCTTCGGCCGAGATGAGTCGATTCACCAGCTGCAGCGACGCCATTTCCAATGAGAAGATGGCAACGGGGTAGTTGAAATCAACAGCTGCATTTCTGAGCGCTGACACAATGAAGGCAGTCTTACCCATACCGGGGCGGGCAGCGATGATGACCAGATCCGACTTCTGCCATCCCGATGTGACGCGGTCGAGCTTCGAGAACCCACTGGGTATACCGGTGAGTCCGTCCTTATGATTCTTCTTTTCCTGCAGTTCCTGGATCGCCTGGAACATCAACGACTTCATGGTGTCGTAGTTCTTGCGAAGGTTGGTATCCGATATCTGGAAAATTACTTGTTCGGTCTTGTCGAGCAGCTCGAACACATCGGTGGTGTCTTCGTAGGCGTCGTGATGTATCTGTGAGGCGATCTCGATCAGGCTGCGCTTGATCGCCATTTCGATAACGATCCTGGCGTGGTATTCTATGTTCGCCGCAGAACTGACCTTCGACGTCAGCTCGGCGATCTTATAAGCGCCTTCTACCAGTTCGAGCTTTCCGTTCTTGCGAAGCTGGGCAACAACGGTACGCATATCGACCGGCTCCGAGTTCTTGAACAGGTCGATAATGGCTTCGTATATAAGTTTGTGTGCTTCAACGTAGAAATGTTCGGGCCGGAGGAATTCAATGACCGAAGTGAGCGCGTTCTTCTCGAGCATCAGCGCACCGAGGACCGCTTCTTCCAGATCGGGCGCCTGAGGTGGCAGCTTGCCCAGGCTTTCGGAGATGTCTCTCGCTAAAAGCTTGGTTCTGTTGCCTGCACCGGCGGATGCCGATGCCCTCAGTGACGTCGATCTTTGCTCCATACATTCGTGGTTGTTGTACGAGGTTTCTTTTAGGGGGAGACAAACGTAGTTCTACTCACAATCACGGTATCCCCAAAAAATCAAACTTGTCAACATTCAATAAACACAATAATTTGTGTATAAAGTTTTTCTGATATGCTATGTGCGTATCAGAAATTTTCAATACACTCCGATCGACGTTTACTAACACGTTGATTATAACTGTTTTTTAAACAGAACATTTTTCTTTTACTTTAAGCTGGAATATTTGCCACGTGGATCAAAAGAAGAAGTATCATTTCATAGCGATCGGCAGCAGCGCCACCTACCATCTCGCCGTGGCACTCAGGCAATTAGGTCATACCATCACAACCTCCGACGAACAGATCTCCCCCGACGTACACTCGAAGCTTGTTGAGCTCAACCTGCTGCCCCAGGCCAGCGGATGGCAGCCCGACAAGATGGATAAGTCCCTCGATGGAGTCATTATCGGCATCCAGGCTAATAGAAGTAATCCTGAACTGCTCAAGGCTCAACAGCTTGGTTTAAAGGTACATACCGTCCCCGAGTTCATTTATGAGTTTGCCCGCAACAAGCAGCGTCTCGTCGTCGTGGGAACCAGCGGCCGCACCGAGATCGCATCGATGATCGTGCACGTGCTCAAATCGATGACCCGGCCGGTCGACTACGTCCTCTCCGACGAGCGACAGGATTCCATCCACCTCAGCGATGCTCCCCTGATCGTCATCGACGGAAGCGAAAGCCGCTCCTCGGCGGTCTATCACACGCCACAGTTCATCCGCTATAAGCATCACATCGGCGTCATGTCCGAAGTGGAATACGACCCCAAAGGAGCGTTGTCGGAAAACGACTTCATAAGGCAGTTCGACCTCTTCGCCGACGGCACGCCGAAGGGTGGTATCCTCATTTACTGGGAACAGGACAAGATCGCGTCCGTGATCTCCAACAAAGAGAGAGCCGATGTCCTTTATATTCCTTACAAAGCACACCCAAGCGCTGCCGAAGGGACCAAAGAGTTCATGGTCAATCACAAAAAGGAGCACATCGCCGTTAGCTTTTCAGGAAAGAAAGCGTTCATCCATGTAAGCGCAGCCTTCGAAGCATTGAAGAAAATAGGCGTACTGCCGGAGCAATTCTATAAAGCAATAGCGACATACGATGGGATTAAGTAATGAAGCTTAACTTAAAGATCCCCATTTGTTTTTTTGACCTCGAGACCACCGGCACCAACATCCAGCACGATCGGATCATCGAGATAGCCGTTACCAAGGTCACCCCTTCCGGTGAAATCATCCGGAAAACGAATCTCATCAACCCCACCATACCCATTCCGGCCGAGTCGATTGTCTTTCACGGCATTACCGACGAAGACGTGAAGGGAAAACCTACGTTCAAAGAAGTCGCCCGCGAATATGCAAAGCTCTTCGAAGGAAGTGACCTTTCCGGTTTCAATGTCATGAAGTTCGACGTGCCCGTGCTGGTCGAGGAGTTCCTCCGCGCCGACGTGGAGTTCGACTACACACGCAAGAAGGTCATCGATTCCCAGAAGATCTTTCACATGATGGAGAAACGGACCTTGAAAGCCGCCTACCAGTTCTATTGCGGCAAAGACCTCGACAACTCACATTCCGCCGAGGCTGACACCGACGCCAGCATGGAAGTTCTACTGGCTCAGATCGTTCGTTATGAAAACCAGGACGTGACGGACACCACCGGCAATAAGGTCGGCGAGATCCGTAACGACATGGAAGTCCTTTCGAAGCTCACGTCCCAGGGAATGGTCGATCTCGCCGGACGGATGATCCTCAACGCAAAAGGAGACACCATCTTCAACTTTGGAAAGCACAAAGGCAAAGAGGTGAAGTCGGTGCTGAAAGACGAACCGGCGTTCTACGATTGGATCATGAACGGCGACTTTTCCCTCGATACCAAACGGAAGCTGACGGAGATAAAATTGAGCATGCTTCGCAAGTAAACGTTTGCAAAACCCCCTATTCGTTAAAATTTCGCAAATTCTATTTAAACCATAGGAATTCAGTATTTTTGCAGATGACCCTCAATGAAGTCAAGGCTGCAGTGGCTGGACTTGGTCCCGCCGAAGGACTCCAGTGGATCGCCGGGCGATTCGGGAGCACGGCACGCTTCTCTACATCGTTGGGTCTCGAAGACCAGGTGATCTCCTACTGGATCGGATCAAAGCAACTGCCGATTGAAGTGTTCAGCCTCGACACCGGCCGCCTCTTCCAGGAAACTTACGACGTACTTCAGCTTACACGCATCAAATACAATCTACCGGTAAAAGTCTACTATCCCGATGCTACCCAGGTTGAACAAATGGTGCTTGCCAAGGGACCTAACAGCTTCTACGATTCTGTAGACAACCGTAAGGAATGCTGTGCCGTTCGTAAGGTCGGTCCGTTGAAGCGGGCATTGACCGGCGCGAAGGTTTGGATCACCGGCATCCGTGCCGATCAGTCGGCCAACCGCCAGTCGATGGAAATTGTAGAATGGGACGATGCACATCAGCTGCTCAAATACAATCCCATCCTCCAATGGAGCTTCGAGGATGTTGAGAAGTTTATTAAAGACAATAATATTCCCGTGAACTCATTGCATAAGAAAGGGTTCCCCAGTATCGGTTGTGCTCCCTGCACGAGAGCCATTGCTCCCGGCGAAGACATCAGGGCAGGAAGATGGTGGTGGGAAACATCGGCAAAGGAGTGCGGGTTGCATACAGTGGAACCGACGAAGAACAGAGTGTAAACATGGCGATTGACAGAAAGAAATTCCCGGAAGACCTGGAGCATGAGGCAATCAGTATCATGCGCGAAGCCGCGGCGCAGTTTGACCGCCCGGCGATACTATTTTCCGGCGGCAAAGATTCGATCACCCTGGTGAGACTTGCCGAGAAGGCATTTTATCCCGGCAAAATCCCCTTCCCGCTCATACACATCGATACGGGACATAACTTCCCGGAGACCGTAGAGTTCCGCGACTGGCTGGTGAAGAAGATCAACATCGAATTGATTGTCGGATACGTGCAGGATGACATTAATGCCGGCCGCGCTACCGAAGAAAAAGGAAAGTATGCGAGCCGTAACACGCTCCAGACCACTACCCTTCTGCGTGTGATCGAGGAGAATAAGCTTGACGCCTGCTTGGGCGGAGCGCGTCGCGATGAGGAGAAAGCCCGCGCCAAGGAACGGATCTTTTCGGTTCGCGACGAGTTCGGTCAATGGGATGCAAAGAACCAACGGCCGGAGCTGTTCGATTACCTCAACGGCAGGATCAAGCCGGGTGAGAACGTCCGTGTGTTCCCGATCTCCAACTGGACGGAGCTCGACGTATGGAACTACATCCGTGAAGAAGATTTGGCTATCCCTTCGATCTATTTTGCTCACGAACGCGAAGTGATCGAACGCGACAATGTGCTATGGCCTGTTTCCGATTTCATCTACCGTGATGCCAACGAGGTTGTAGTTAAAAAGAGAGTAAGGTTCCGTACGGTGGGCGATATGTCGTGTACAGCTGCGTTGCCTTCCGAAGCGGATAAGCTCGACTCTGTGATCGACGAGATCCTGGCCTCAGTGATTTCGGAGAGAGGGACGAGGTTGGATGATAAGAGAGCTGAGGCGGCGATGGAGTTGAGGAAGGTGAGTGGGTATTTTTAGGGTCGTTATTCGTTAATCGTTATTCGTTATTCGGGGCGAAGTCGAGTTTCTCGCCGGTCGCGATTTTGGAATATAGGTTAACGAAATCTCCCTCGCGGCTTCACGATAAAACCTCGTCACCGCGATTAACGATTAACGATTAACAAATAACGAAAAGCGAAAAATGGAAGTCCTACGAATTTCAACAGCCGGCAGCGTCGACGACGGCAAGAGCACCCTCATCGGCAGGCTCCTCTACGAAACAAACTCGATCACCGTCGACAAGCTGGAAGCCATCGAACGAGCCAGCCAGCGAAAAGGCATTGGGTTCGTGGATCTCTCCCTGCTGACGGATGGTCTCATCGCCGAACGCGAACAGGGTATCACGATCGACGTAGCGCACATCTACTTTCACACCAGTCATCGCAAGTTCATTATCACCGACGCACCTGGGCACGTGGAATACACCCGCAATATGATCACCGGGGCAAGCAAGGCCGACGTCAGCCTGATCCTGATCGATGCACGCAAGGGAGTTCTCGAACAAACACACCGTCATTACTTCATATCGAATCTCCTCCGCATCAGCCGCGTCATTGTTTGTGTCAACAAGATGGACCTCGTTGGCTTCGACGAAGCTCCGTTCCGCGAGATCGAAAAGTCGTTCCTCGACTTCGCCAAACAGATCCAGTTCCCTGGTCAGGAAATCACCGTTATGCCTGTCAGCTCACTCCTGGGCGACAACATCACCCGCAAATCCGAGTCTATGGGTTGGTTCGACGGAGAGCCGCTCCTCAAACAGCTTGAAACCATCCAGGTGAACGCCGATCTCGACAAGAAGCCGGCAAGGTTTCCGGTACAGTATGTTGTTCGTCCCCGCAACGAATCGCACCGTGATTTCCGTGGTTATGCAGGGAGACTTCTCAGCGGAACGCTCAGCGTTGGTGACGAGGTTGTTATCCAACCTTCCGGAAGAAAAAGTAAAGTAAGCCGCATCAGCATGTTCGATGAGGAGCTCCGCGAAGCTTCGGCAAAAGAATCGGTTGTAGTGGAGCTTGAAGATAATGTCGACGTCAGTCGCGGAGACTGGTTGGTGCCCGAATCGCAGCCTGCCGTCCTTCGCACGGAGATCGAAGCCAACATATGCTGGCTCAATGCCGAGCCGTTCAATTCAGGCAAAGTGTATTTGCTTCAGCACGGCGCTTCGCTCACGAAGGCCAAGGTAACTCAGATCAACTACGTCCAGATACCTTCAACCCTGGAGAAGACGACACCCGCTCAGCTAAAGATGAACGACATCGCCAGCGTAAAGATCAAGACGGCAAAACCTCTCCTCATCGACAGCTTCTCCGAAAACAAAGCCAACGGAGCCTTCATCCTGATCGATGAGCACTCCAACAATACCGTCGCAGTCGGTGTCTCCTCCTAACCTACAGCCTCCTGACTCCTGTCTACTTCCTCTTATAAGACATCGCTTCCGGTATCCATTTCTTCAAATCCCTGATCCTCGTCGAATGCGACGGGTGAGTCGAAAGGAACTCCGGAGGTGCCCCTCCGCTTGACTGTGCTTCCATGCGTTCCCAGAACTTGGGAGCTTCGTTAGGATCGTAGCCTGCCATTGCCATGAAGATCAAGCCAATGTGGTCAGCTTCCGATTCATGATCGCGGGAAAACTTCAACATGCCGACGTTGGCGCCGACACCGAGTGACTGAAGGAGGAGCGATTGTGCAACGGTAGGATTCTGTCCCATCGCTGCGCTCAGCCCGCTCAACAGACCGTTCGCCAGCATCGCTTCACTCATACGTTCGCGGCCGTGGTTGGCGATAGCGTGGGCAACTTCGTGGCCCATGACGATCGCAACACCGGCTTCGTCTTTACAGATCGGGAGGATGCCCGTGTAGAAGGCCACTTTGCCGCCGGGCATACACCAGGCGTTGGCCGTCTTGTCGTCCTGGATAAGGTTGAATTCCCAATTAAATCCCGCAAGCTGGTCGGAGGTGCCTTTTTGTGACATATAGTCTTCAACCGCTTTCTCGATCTTCGATCCTACGCGCTTGATCATAGCAACCTGTTCCTGGTTGTTAGACAGCCTGCTTGTATCAAGTACTTTTTTGTACTCCGCAGCCGAGGCCTGGATGATCTCATCCTGGGCTACGAGGTTCAATTGTTTTCGACCGGTAAGAGGTACCGTGGCGCATGAATATATAAGAGAGGCGGATAGTAAGACGATAAAAGTTCTTCTCAACATATTAAAATGTTTAGTCGTGTAAAGTTAGGAATCGCATATCAAAATTTGTTCTATTTTTACGGAAAGCTTAAGAAGTGATCCATGAGAATATTTGCTATCGGTCGTAACTACGCCGAGCACATCAAGGAACTCAACAACGAACGTCCGGACGAGCCTGTCATTTTCACTAAGCCTGATACGGCCGTCATCAAAAACAATGCCCCCTTCTATTATCCTGAGTTCAGCAAGGATATACACCATGAAGTAGAGTTGATTCTGCGAATTTCGAAGGATGGAAAGAACATTGAACCTAAGTTCGCGGGGAATTATTTCGACGCTATTGGTGTGGGGATAGACTTTACTGCTCGTGATCTGCAACAAAAAGCCAAGGAGAAAGGCCTGCCCTGGGACATCGCCAAAGGCTTCAACGGCTCGGCACCTCTTTCGGACCGCTTTTTGCCCGTCAGTTCGTTCAAAGATCTGGCGAATATCAACTTCAAGCTCGAGATCGACGGACAATTAAAACAGCAAGGCAATACGAGCCTGATGCTTTTCCCGTTTGATATAATCATAAGCTACCTGTCCAGATTTTTTACACTACGAACCGGCGACCTGATATTCACCGGCACCCCAAAAGGCGTGGGACCCGTAGTAGTCGGCAATAAATTATCCGCTTATATAGAAGATGAGAAATTGTTGGAGTTCGAAGTTAAGTAGCGTCGTATTTTTCATTCTTGTAACCACAATTGTATTGGCGCAGTCGGTGCCGCCCGACAGTAGCGCTATCTCTTTCGCGTCACTCAAGGACGTTAAGCTTCCCGACGGGTACATCTTCCCGCTTCATGCAGGCCGCCGCGCCATGCTCACCGGAACGATGGGCGAGCTTCGGTCAACGCACTTTCACGCCGGGCTGGACATCGACACCGAAGGCATCGGACAGCCGGTGGTGGCCTCTAATGAAGGGTATATCTATCGCGCTACGGTTGCCACCGGCGGTTACGGCACAGTTCTTTATGTCCGTCACAATGATGGACGCGGCACCGTGTATGCCCACCTCAATGAGCTCGTTGGCCCGATCGCGGAGTACGTACTGCAGGAACGCTACCGGAGAAAGCAATCGGAAGTCGACCTGTTCTTCAAACCCGGCGAGTTCCCAGTGTCCAGGGGCGAAATCATAGCACGGTCTGGAAATACCGGTGGCTCCGGCGGACCACACCTTCACTTCGAGCTCAGGGGCCCCAGGGAAGAAGCCCTCAACCCGATGACGCTCGGGTTTACCGAGATCATCGATAACACGCCACCTGTGCCGCAGAAGATCGCATTCCGTACCATGGACATCAACTCACGTGTCAACGACCAGTTCGGAAGATTTGAATATCATCTCCAGAGAAAAGGCAAAGACTACGTGCTGAACCAGTCGTTACTGGCGCACGGACGGATAGGCCTCGAGATCCTGGCTCACGACAAACAGGAGAATTCCAGGTTCCGGTTCGGCATCAACCTCATTGAAGTGTTTGCCAACAAGCAAAAGGTATTCACCCAAAAGATCGATAAGGTAATGTTCTCCGAAACCAGGAACATCCTTGCGCTGCTGGACTTCCGCACAATGGAAACAAAAGGCTATCGCTTCAACAAACTGTACGTAGACGATGGGAACAAGCTCCCCTACTACGCCGGCACCGTCGAGAAGAACGGCATCGAAGTGATGGGCGAAGACATTGAGGTTGAAATAAAGCTCATCGACTTCGATGGCAACAGCTCTTCGGTATTCACTACCTTGAAAGCCGCGCCGGTATCGAAGAATGCCGATTTCAACGAAACGACAATCAAATCACTCAGCACCGATATTTCCGGAAGCGTTCTTACCCTTAACGTGAACATGTGCGAGCCCGCCGATGAGAGCAGTCTTTCGAGCGGCATACAGGTTTATTCGAACGGGGCGATGCAACTGATCAGTCCGTCGTATTCTGCGCGGGCACGCAATGTCTTCCTGGTCGACCTCAACAAGATGCAACCCGACTCGGTGGTCACCTGTTCGGGCACCTGGGTATCGAACTTCCGCGACCGGGTGCCTTCGGGAACACCGTACCGGTATTACAGCGACCTGATCGATGTCGACTTCCAGGCTACGTCGTTATACGACACACTGTTCCTTGCAACAAGCTACGATTCCACATTCCGTGAGACATTTACAGTAGGCAGCAGGCTCAGCCCCCTCCGTCATCCGGTTCGCATACAGCTCAAACCGCTGAAGCAATACGAGCAAATGAAATCCGTCGGGGTGTACAGGATCGACGGCAACGGCTATACGTTCATGAACAGCGCCTGGAAGAACGATAAAGTAAGCTTCAACTCTCTCGCGCTCGGTCAGTACACCATCATGTACGACACTGTCACCCCTTCCGTCAGGGCTTTGAATATATCGGGGTCTGTTGCACGTTTAAGGATCAGGGATGAACTCTCGGGAATTTCGTACTTTGAAGCCAGCATCAACGGTCAATGGCTGCTGATGACGTACGATTACAAGACCGGCATTGTATACTCGGAACGCCTCGACCGAAAGATACCTCTCAAAGGGGATTTCGAGTTGAAGGTTGTAGATAATGCCGGCAACGAGTCTATCTTTAAACACAGAATTCCCTGACGCATGAAGCTTAAGGTTGGAGATCCCGCACCACAGTTCACATCAAAAGACCAGAACGGAAAACCGGTAAGTCTTTCCGACTTCAAAGGAATGAAGGTAGTACTGTACTTCTATCCCAACGACATGACGCCCGGCTGTACGGCTGAAGCATGCAGCCTGCGCGATAACTACAATGTTTTATTGAAGCAAGGTTACGCCGTGCTTGGAGTGAGCTCCAACGACGAGAAATCGCATCAGAAATTCATCGCGAAAGAAAAGCTGCCGTTCAGCCTGCTGGCCGATACCGATAAGACCGTCCACGGAAAGTATGGTACGTGGGGAGAGAAATCAATGTACGGACGGAAGTACATGGGAACGTTTCGCGTCACCTTTGTGATAGATGAAAAAGGTGTTATCCGCGAGATCATCGAGAAGGTCGACACAAAGAACCACGCAAGCCAGATCCTCGACAACGCAACACCCGCGAAAGTTGTCAAGCCGCCTGTTAGAGACCGGCCGGCGAAGAAAGCAATCAAGAAGAAAAAATAGAGGCCCGCAAGGCCTCTTGTATTATATTCGCAGCCAATATCCCTATCCTTCGATAATGGCTGAAACCTACGACCTTCCGCAACTAAAAAAGATCGCTTCACAAATCAGGCGCGACATAGTCCGCATGGTGCACGCTTGCCAGTCTGGCCACCCCGGCGGCTCACTCGGTTGCACAGAGTTCTTTGTTTCTCTGTATTTTAAAGTGCTCCGTCACAACAATCACTTTAACTTCGACGCGAAAGATGAAGACCTCTTCTTCCTTTCCAACGGGCACATCTCCCCGGTCTGGTATTCCACCCTCGCCCGCTCCGGTTACTTCGATGTAAAAGAGCTCGCCACATTCCGCCAGATGAACTCAAGGCTGCAGGGACATCCCGCCACCCACGAGCATCTGCCCGGCATTCGCATCGCGTCCGGGTCTCTCGGCCAGGGACTCTCGGTTTCCATCGGGGCCGCGCTCACCAAGAAGCTCAACAACGACGACAAGCTCGTGTATGTGCTCATGGGCGATGGCGAACAGCAGGAAGGACAGGTATGGGAGGCATGCATGTTCGCTGCACACAACAAAGTCGATAACCTAATCGCCACCATCGATTACAACGGCCAGCAGATCGACGGACCGGTAAAAGATATTCTTGACCTTCAGGACCTTAAAGGCAAGTGGCTGGCATTCGGATGGGAAGTCATCACCACCAACGGGAACAATCTCGAAGAGATCATTGCCACACTCGAAAAAGCGAAGTCGATGACCGGTAAAGGTAAGCCCATCCTCATCCTCATGACTACCGTGATGGGCTATGGTGTCGACTACATGATGGGATCACACAAGTGGCATGGCGTGGCGCCGAATGACGAAGAGCTGAAAAAAGCTCTCGCACAACTGGAAGAAACTCTCGGAGATTATTAAATCTGACGCATGATCAAATTCAATTTCACGGAAAAAAAAGATACGAGGTCCGGGTTTGGTATCGGACTACATGAGCTAGGTAAATCCAATCCGAATGTAGTCGCCCTTTGTGCCGACCTCACGGGCTCGCTCAAGATGGATGCATTCAAGAAGGAATTCCCCAAAAGGTTTTTCCAGATCGGTATCGCAGAAGCAAACATGATCGGCATTGCAGCCGGTATGACCATCGGCGGCAAGATCCCGTTCACGGGAACGTTCGCCAACTTCTCTACCGGACGTGTCTACGACCAGATCCGTCAATCGGTGGCCTACTCCGGAAAGAACGTAAAGATATGCGCGTCACATGCGGGCCTAACATTGGGCGAAGACGGCGCGACGCACCAGATACTCGAAGACATCGGTATGATGAAAATGCTGCCCGGTATGACTGTCATCGTACCCGCAGATCACGAACAGACGAAAATGGCAACCTTAGCCCTTGGTGAGCACACCGGCCCGGTGTACTTGCGCTTCGGCAGGCCAAGCTGGCCTATATTCACTTCAGGCCGGCCCTTCACCATCGGTAAGGCCGACAGGATGATCGAAGGTAAGGACGTCACCATCATCGCCTGCGGCCACCTGGTATGGCACGCGATCGAAGCCGAGGCGACCCTCGCCGACAAAGGCATCAGCGCCGAGGTCATTAACATGCACACCATTAAACCGCTGGATGTCGAAGCCATTCTTTCTTCTGTCGGGAAAACGGGATGTGTTGTGACGTGCGAAGAACATCAGATCAACGGGGGCCTGGGGGACAGTGTGGCACAAGTGCTTTCGCGTTTCAACCCGTCTCCGCTGGAGATGGTTGCTGTCAATGATTCCTTTGGCGAAAGCGGCCCGCCTACGGCATTGCTCAAGAAGTACGGACTCAGCCCTGAAAATATCGTAGCTGCCGCAGAGAAAGCCCTCTCCCGAAAACCTAAGTCCAAATCCTAGCACCAACTTTTAACTTTACCTATTAACTATTATCATTTAAACTCCCTCCCATGCCTTTTGTTGAGATCAACCAGATCAATGAGAAAGAACCGTTTCCCGGTTTCAAGGGAAAGTTCTTTCATTCGGCAACGATGACCGTTGCCCATTGGAACATTAAGGCCGGCAGCGCAGCGCCTGTTCACACTCACGTTCACGAGCAAACGGTGGATGTCATCTCCGGTCAGCTCGAATTCACACTGAACGGTGAAACACGGGTACTCGGTCCCGGCCAGGGCGCCGTTGTTCCATCGATGATACCGCACGGAGCAAAAGCAGTCACCGATTGTTTTGTTATCGATACTTTCTCCCCTGTTCGAGAAGATTATAAAAGCATGTAGCATCATTTTATAGAAAATGAAATATTATTTAACTCTCCTTGTTTGCGCCGTTTCGTTGATCACATTCGCACAAACGAAAACCATCACCGGCTTTACGAAAGAAAACGCCGACACTGAAATCAAAGCCGAAGAGAAATTCGACAGTTATCTCAAAGCGTCGAACCTCGACGAGTGGATGAAGAAGCTGACCGCAAAACCCCACCATCTCGGCTCCGCGACAGGCAAACAATACGCAGAGTTCATACGCGACCAGTTCAAGAGCTGGGGCTACGATGCACAGATAGAAACTTATAAGGTCCTCTTCCCTACACCTAAGGTCAGGGTACTTGAACTCACTGGTCCGACAAAATACACCGCCACACTCGAAGAACCGGCACTGAAAGAAGATGCAACGTCTGGCAAAACTCCTGAGCAACTTCCCGTTTACAATGCATGGTCGGCCGATGGCGACGTTAACGGCGACCTGGTGTTCGTCAACTATGGCGTTCCCGCCGACTACGAGCAGCTTGAAAGGCTCGGTATCGACGTGAAGGGAAAGATCGTGATCGCCAAGTATGGCGGATCGTGGCGCGGCATCAAGCCCAAGGTCGCACAGGAACACGGCGCTGTCGGATGTATCATTTACTCCGATCCTATGCAGGACGGTTACTTCCAGGGCGACGTTTATCCAAAGGGGCCTTTCAGAAATCAGAACGGCGCGCAACGTGGTTCCGTGCTCGATATGCCGATCTATCCCGGCGATCCGCTTACACCGAATATCGGCGCCACCGCCGATGCCCAACGGCTGGAGAAATCCGCCGCCGGAAACCTGATCAAGATCCCCGTTATCGCGATCTCATACAAAGATGCAGAGCCGCTGCTTCGCGCACTGTCGGGGCCCGTTGCCCCGGAACGGTGGAGAGGCGCCTTGCCCTTCACATACCACATCGGACCCGGTCCCGCCAAGGTTCATTTGAAACTCTCATTCGACTGGAAGATGGTGGATTGTCATAATGTTATTGCCAAGATCGCAGGTAGCGAGTTGCCCGACGAGTGGATCGTTCGCGGCAACCACCACGACGGTTGGGTGAACGGCGCCGCCGACCCCATCAGTGGAATGGTTTCCGTAATGGAAGAAGCCCGCGCATTGAGCGAACTCATGAAGACCGGTTGGAAGCCCAAGCGTACGATCGTCTACTGCGGATGGGACGGAGAAGAGCCCGGGCTCATCGGCTCGACAGAATGGGCGGAGCACCACGCGCAGGAATTACAACAGAAAGCTGTCGCATACATCAACACCGACGGCAATGGACGCGGGTTCTTCGGAGCCGGCGGCTCACATACGTTGGAAAAGCTGATCAACGAAGCGGGCCGTGATGTGATCGATCCGCAGACAGGGGTCAATGTGATCGAGCGCCGTAAGTCTGTTGACGCTTCGAATGCCGCAACGACCAAAGCGAAGAAAGACATTCTTTCGAAGCCTGGCCTTACCATCAGTGCATTGGGCTCCGGCAGCGACTACACTCCCTTCATACAGCATCTCGGTGTGCCTTCTATGAATATCGGTTTCGGCGGCGAAGATGATGGCGGTGAGTACCACTCCGTCTATGATTCGTATGACCTCTACAAGCGATTTAAAGACCCTAAGTTTGAATACGGGGTAACGCTCGCGAAGACTGCCGGCCGTATCACCATGCGCCTCGCAAACGCCGACGTGCTTCCATTCGACTTCAAGTCATTCTACCGGACCGTGAACGGCTACATGACCGAAGTGATGACATTGCTCGAAAGCACGCGCGAGACGACTGAAGTCGAGAACCAGATGATCAGCGAGAAGCGCTATGTGCTTTCAGCAGACCCTACCCAGAAGTACATCCCTCCTGTTAAGAAAGATGAGGTGCCATTCCTGAATTTCTCGAGCTTGCAAAATGCTGTCGCAGGATTGGAGAAAGCCGCCGACCAGTATGCGGATCTGGCCGCTGCCAATACCAAGCCCAACACCAACCTCGCCAGTCTCAACAAGCTTCTCTTCCAGGCAGAACAAAAGCTTCTTATCAGTGATGGACTTCCCGGTCGCCCGTGGTTCAAACACTCCATCTACGCTCCCGGGCTCTACACGGGTTATGGTGTTAAGACGTTGCCGGGTATCCGCGAAGCTATCGAGCAACGCGACTGGAAGCAGGCACAGAGTCAGATCGAGAATGCGGCGAAAGCGATCAACGCTTACGCTGAACAAATTAACGCAGCCTCGAAAATACTGATGCTCCGATAGCGTAACGCATTGGAGTAAGACAAGCTCAAAATCCCGAACTTCAAATTCTATTACTCTACTTATCCTCTGGATTTTGTTAGAGTAGCGTACAAAAAGTACATTTGCGTCCTTCAAGCACCCCATGAAGCCGAATAAGTACTTCGTAATCGATTTCGATAGCACTTTTACAAAGGTGGAGGCATTCGATGTGCTTGCCGAGATCTCGCTCGATAGTCATCCCGACCGGGAAAACCTGACGCAGCAGATCAAAGACATCACCAATAAGGGCATGGATGGAACACTTTCGTTCCGCGAATCACTCGAGCAACGGCTTAAGATCCTCTCACCCAACAAGCGTCACCTGCAACAGCTCGTAACCGCCCTTAAAGACAAAGTGTCGGTTTCGTTCATACGCAATAAGGAGTTCTTCGGACTTTACGCAGAACAGATCTATATCATCTCCAATGGGTTCGATACGTTTATCGAACCGATCGTGACAGAGTACGGGATCAAGCCGCAGAACATCATTGCCAATACATTCACTTTCGACGAACAGGGTAATGTAACGGGATTCGACAGGAACAACCCGCTGTCGGCGAACAACGGCAAGGTAGAGCAGCTGAAAAAGCTGAACCTGCCGGGCGATGTGTATGTGATTGGCGACGGTTATACCGATTACGAAATAAAAAAATCCGGCCTGGCCAACAAGTTCTATGCATTCACCGAGAACATCGAAAGGGAGAACGTGCTTGCCAATGCCGATCATATTGCACCCAGTCTCGATGAATTCCTCTACCTGAACAAAATGAATACTGCGATATCGTATCCTAAGAACCGCATCAATGTGCTACTGCTGGAGAATGTCCACCAGGTGGCAGTGGATGCTTTGCGTGCAGAGGGCTTCAATGTGGAGATCTACCCTGCCGCGATGACCGAAGATGAGCTCGTCGAAAAGATCAAGAATGTGTCGGTGCTTGGTATTCGTTCGAAGACACAGGTAACCGCAAGGGTGCTGGAAAATGCCAGCAGGTTGATGGCCATCGGCGCATTCTGTATCGGCACGAACCAGATCGACCTTGTTGCAGCGACGAAGAAGGGCATAGCAGTGTTCAATGCGCCGTTCAGCAACACACGCTCGGTGGTAGAGCTTGCCATTGCAGAAATGATCATGCTGATCCGCGGCATCACCGATAAGTCGGCAAAGATGCACAAAGGTCAATGGGACAAGTCGGCCAAAGGCAGCTTTGAAATACGGGGAAAGAAACTTGGATTGATCGGCTACGGCAACATCGGGACACAACTGTCCGTGATCGCCGAATCTCTCGGTATGACCGTGCTGTATTACGATGCCGAAGAAAAGCTCTCGCTCGGCAACGCGATCAAGTGCAAGTCTATGAAGGAAGTACTGGAGGTCGCCGACGTCGTGTCGCTTCACATCGATGGCCGCGAATCGAACACCAACCTGTTCGGTGATCGGGAGTTCGCCCAGATGAAGAAAGGCGTAATCTTCATCAACCTTTGCCGGGGACACGTCGTGGATATTCGTGCGCTAAAAGACAACATCCTGAACGGAAAGATCGCAGGTTGTTCGATCGACGTATTCCCTTACGAGCCTGTGAGTAACAATGAAGAGTTTGTATCGGAGCTTCGCGGCCTTCCGAATACTATACTCACTCCGCACATCGGGGGCAGCACGGCAGAAGCACAGGAGAACATCGGTAACTTCGTTGGAGGAAAATTCTTCGACTATATCAACACCGGAGGCACTTCGAATAGCGTAAACTTCCCCAACCTGGCATTACCAATATTGAAGAACGCCCACCGGTTGATCCACATTCACAACAACGTCCCTGGTATTTTGGCGAAGATCAATCAGGTGCTTGCTGAAGGCGGGATCAATATTGTCGGTCAGTACTTAAAGACAACAGAGGATATCGGTTATGTGATCACCGACATCAATAAAGAATACGATAAGGAAGTGATCAAGAAGCTTCGCGAGATTGAACAGACGATCAAATTCCGTGTCCTCTATTAAAGAGAAACGGGGCGCATGGCGTCCCGTTTCTTTTAAAAATACCCACTGGATCTGGAGAGGTGCTGAACCCCGAAAAGACAAGTTTTGGGTCGTCTACAGCCGCAACCTTCCACTGTTAACCTGCTTTTTGGGCGAGGTCCTGAAGCGAGTTACCTGCTTCAGGATGAGGCCTGGTTTTGTCCGTCTACACTACCCGGTATTGGTTTTAATGTTCGGTTCAGCGACATGTCCCAAAATCCGAGTGGGATTTCTAATTCAAACGTACACAAATCTTCAATAGATACACCTCTTGATTTCTTTCTCTTTTTTTATTACTTGTACTCTACGAACTCCAGATGAAAGTCAGCTTTACTCCCGGCCCATCACAGCTTTACGTCACTACTGAAAGCCATGTAAAGACTGCTTTCAAGACTGGTATTCCGTCGATCTCACACCGGAGTAAAGAATTCGAAGCGATTTATAAAGAAGCGGTGAGTGGCTTGACCGAATTATTGCACATACCCTCCGGCTTTCACATCGTGTTCACGGGATCGGCCACCGAGATATGGGAGCGCTCGCTACAATCACTGGTCGCCGATCAATCACTCCACCTTGTCAACGGCGCTTTTTCAACCAAGTACTTCGAGATCGCACAGCAACTCGGCAAGCATCCGCTGAAGGTCGAGGTAAAAGACGGATCGGGATTCAATGATGTAACGATGCCGTCTGCCGATCCGGAGCTCGTGGGCCTCACGCACAACGAAACAAGCACCGGAGTTTCATTGCCGATAGAATTCATCAACTCATTCAGGGATAAATATCCAAAGTCGATTATCGCTGTCGATGCAGTGTCATCACTCCCCTACCCGAAGTTCGACTTCAGTAAGATCGACATGCTGTTCTTCTCGGTGCAGAAGGGCTTCGGATTACCCGCTGGCCTCGGCGTCTGGATCGTTAATGATAAGTGTGTCGGTAAAGCGGATGATCTCCTTTCGAAAGGAATGTCCGTGGGCTCGTATCACTCGCTGCCTTCATTGATCTCAATGTCTTCGAAGAACCAGACTCCCGAAACACCCAACGTGCTCGGTATTTTCCTGCTGGCTCAAGTCACGACCGACTTCGTTCGACGCGGCATCACAGCCATTCGCCACGAGACAAACTACAAAGCAGCATTGTTATATCAAGCCTTGGAAAAAGTCAGCTTCGCAAAACCATTCGTCGCCGATCCATCTTTCCGTTCCCAAACAGTCATCGTCGCCGACACCGGCCCGCACACCGAACGGATCAACAAAGCGCTTCAGCCATTTGGGCTTTATCCGGGAGATGGATATGGGAAGGCAAAGGCGAGTCAGTTGCGGTTCGCTAATTTTCCGGCACATTCGAAGGAGCAGTATGAGTTGCTGGCGGATAGTTTGTTGAAGATGTAGGGGAAAGCTTTCGCAAGGTCATCGGAAATCGTTCAAGGTTCAGGGATTAGCTGGTTTAATGCTTCCATCATGTCTGGATATCTCTCCCGGTTGCGAGGATAACTTAACCTACACGTGACGGGACTTTGAACCTTGAACATGCATCCGAAAGATTTTTTTAACCTACCGGTTAAACCCTACCCCCCCATTCCCTATCTAACCCTAAATTATTTAAACCGTAAATTCCCCCCTTGGGAGATAGCGACCTACTAACGAAGATCCGTAATCCCGAAACCCGTAGTTACGGCATAAACCTGTTGGTACGAGCCTATCAGCAACGGGTGTACTGGCATGTTCGCAAAATGGTGATCGACCACGACGATGCCGATGACCTCACCCAGGAGGTTTTCATAAAGGTGAATAACGCCATAGACCGGTTCCGCGAAGACTCACAGCTGTTCACCTGGATCTACCGGATCGCTACCAACGAATGCCTTAGCTTCCTCAACAAAAAACGAAAACGCTTCTTCTTTTCCTTCGAAGACATCGGCCCGGAGCTGAGCGCCAAAGTCGACTCCTCTCCCGATATAGACGGGGACGAGATCCAGAAAAAGCTACAGAAGGCGCTTTTGAAACTTCCTGATAAACAGAGACTTGTGTTCAATATGAAGTATTTTGATGACCTGCCCTATGAGCAGATCTCCGCGATAACCAACACCAGCGTCGGTGCCCTGAAAGCCAGCTATCACCACGCCGTTAAAAAAATTGAAGCATTTATAACTGAATGAATTAAACCCTGGTACCCGTAAACAGTCAAAAGGAAGAGTCATGAAGAAGCTCGAAGACATCCCTAAAAAGAACATCTATGAGGTACCCGATGGGTATTTCGACCAGCTGCCTACGGTCATCCAGGCACGCATGGCCAAAGAAACCGGACGTACTCCCCTGGCGGTCGCACTCCGTTTCTCATTGAAATACGCTCTTCCTGTGATCGTCCTGGTCATTACCGGCATCCTCTGGTTCCGGCCGGCACCTTCCGTTCAAATGCAGTTGAGTGAGATCGACGCCAGCCAGGTCGCACTGTACCTCGACAACTCCTACGCCGCCGATATAGACCAAACCGATAATCACGACAACGACTGGACCGAAGCGGAGCTCGATGAGCTTGCTGACGACGTTTATTCGAACATGGAATATTCAAATGAAACAGATATCACCGAAGATATTTTAGACGACATAGACCTGTAAATGAGAAGTGCTATGAAAAAAGTATTTACCACAACCTTCCTCCTTTTGCTGTTTGGCTTTAGTGTAATGGCCCAGCAGGAAGAACCGGAGCCTCCACAAATCGATCCCAAGGCACAGGAGAAGATCAACAACTTAAGGATCGCTTATCTTACCGATAAGTTAAGTCTCACCACCGATCAGGCCGAGAAGTTCTGGCCCATTTACCGGGAGTTTGCACAAGAGCGCCGCCGGATCACGACCGAGCTGCGCGTTGCACAGGGTGGTATCGACAAGAACAATTCCGACCCGAAGAAACAGCAGGCGCTCATGGACCTTTCGTTGAACGTAAAGCAACGGCTGCTCGACCTGGAGAAAGATTACTCGGG
The DNA here is from genome assembly GCA_035318625.1 of Cyclobacteriaceae bacterium. Taxonomy (GTDB): domain Bacteria; phylum Bacteroidota; class Bacteroidia; order Cytophagales; family Cyclobacteriaceae; genus ELB16-189. Next base: position 1,099,460 of record DATHEL010000001.1, on the reverse strand, counting down.
CCGCATGCTGAAAGTGATCACCGCACAACAGATCCTGAACTTACGAAGGGCAGAGGGGGAGTTCAGGGACCTTCTGCAGCAACGAAGGCTCAACCAGCAACGGAGAGAAAACTTCAGGGAGAGAAATCAACGCCTGCAACAAAGGAACTAAGAACAACATTTGAAAAAGGTCGTCCTCTGCCTCTTCGCGACCTGGCTATCCTACACCGACGCCCAAAGCCAGACACCTGATTCGCTTCTTCTGCGAAACGATCCGCTCATTGCGGAAATGGATTCCATTCTGAATTCACCGGACTCACTATCTATTCTCGACCTCATCGATAGCGTGTTGCTCGCAGCCGACCCGGTTGGATCTCAGCTCGCCTTGCGTGCGGGTTACAATAACAACATCGTCGGCAATGGCGCTTCCAGCGTAAGCCAGTTCGGTCTCAATACCGGGCTATCGTATTATCACAAGAGCGGTCTTTACCTCGATGCTACCGGCTACTACAGCAATCAATATAAACCTTCGTACTACCTGACTGTAGGCGCAGTAGGCTACCTCACTCCTATTAACAAGTACTGGTCCTTGTTGGTCGAGTACGATCATTATTTTTATACGCCGCCAAAGGGTGATGAAGAGATCTATACACCCTACACGAACAACCTTTACATCTCGAATTATTTTAAAGTCAAGAAGTTTGTCTTCCGCTTCGACTACAACTTCTATTTCGGAGAGCTGCTGGCCCATCGTTTTGCACCGGCTGCCGGTCTCAACCTGACGAAGCGAAGCTGGCTGGGTCTCGATCGCGTGACCTTCCTGCCGACCGTAGGTTTGTGGTATGGAAGCGATACCATCGAGGAGTACGTTCCCAACTTCTCGACACGCCTTCAGCAACTTCAGCTGCTGGCACAACACAAGCCGCTGTTCAGCCTGAAAGACCGCACTGTATGGGGTATCATGAATTACACGATCTCCATCCCTGTTTCCATCCTATACAAGAACTGGTCGCTCATGGTCAGTTATAATTTCAATTTTCAAAAAGGACTGCCGGGCGAGAGTGCCGAGAACTATCGCACGGGCTACGCAGGGGTAAGCCTGATACGGTACTTTGACTTGTGATCGGCTGTATAATTCCGATTTGAAACCAGCACACGATTTGATACTTTTCGTCGAATCGTTTGAAAAATGAAGTTTCACGTCCTTTCAGCCCTTCTCCTCCTTTCCTGTTACTCCATTGCTCAGGATTATCGCTGGCAGCAGAAAGTCGAGTACACCATGAACGTCGCGCTCGACGACAAGACACACCGTTTAAGCGGAGATCAGAAGGTGGTCTATTACAACAACTCCGGCGATACGCTCACCAAAGTTTATTATCACTTGTTCTTCAACGCATTTCAGCCCGGCAGCATGATGGATGTACGCTCCCTGAATATTACAGACCCGGACAAACGTGTTGGCTCCCGTATTTCAAAGCTGCAGGAGAACGAGATCGGATACCAGAATGTGACCAACATGAAACAGGATGGAAAACCCGTCAAGACCCGTGTGAACGGCACCATCCTGGAAGTAGACCTGGCGAAGCCGATCATGCCTCGTTCCAGGACCACATTCGAGCTCAGATTCGAAGCGCAGGTGCCGATACAGGTACGCCGCAGTGGCCGCGACAACGCCGAAGGCATCGCCTATTCGATGACCCAATGGTATCCCAAAATATCCGAATATGATTTTCAGGGATGGCACGCGTACCAGTACGTGGCTCGCGAATTCCATGGCGTCTGGGGTGACTTCGATGTTACGATCGCCATCGACTCGTCCTTTGTGGTTGCCGCCACCGGCATCCTCCAGGATCCGGATAGGATCGGTCACGGCTATGGAAAACCCGGAAGCGCTCCGCAGCGAAAGGATAAAAACCTCAAGTGGCATTTCGTAGCGAAGAATGTGATTGACTTTGCATGGGCCGCCGATCCCGATTATACACACGAAAAGATAAAAGTACCGGATGGGCCGGATGTTCATTTCTTCTACCAGAAAAACGAAAAGACAATCCATACATGGAAGGCACTTCAGCCTATCGTTGGCGAGACGTTCAAGTTCATGAGCAGTCACTACGGTAAGTACCCGTACGAAACATACTCGGTGATACAGGGCGGCGACGGTGGTATGGAGTATCCGATGTGTACCCTTGTGTTGGGTGAAGGTAAGCTCGAAGGCCTTGCTGGCACTACATTGCACGAGATAGCACACAGCTGGTACCAGGCCATTCTCGCATCGAATGAAGCCTTGTATGCCTGGATGGACGAAGGTTTCGCGGACTTTACCAGCGATGAGGTGGTTGCTCACGTCACCAACACCGAGAACGATCACGCCGGCAGCTATAAGAATTATTTCACGTTAGTCAGCAATGGCCTGCTCGAAGTGCCCAACCAGCATTCAGACCATTTCATGACCAACAAGGGATACAAGGCAGGCTCGTACACTACCGGCGCTGTGTTCCTTCATCAATTGCGTTACGTCATTGGCGAGAAGAATTTCGACAAGGGAATGAAGCGGTATTTCAATACCTGGAAGTTCAGGCACCCCGAACCGAATGATTTCATCAGGGTGATGGAAAAGACTTCGGGTATCCAATTGCACTGGTACATGAGATACTGGATCAACAGCAACAAGAAGATCGACTACGAGGTCAAAGAAGTAACCGACAACGGACAGACCACCGAAGTGCTGTTGGGCCGCACGGGTGAAATGCCGATGCCGATCGACCTGATGATAACGTTCAAGGACGGAACGAAAGAGCTGCTTTATATTCCACTCAACGAAATGATGGGCGCAAAGCCTGCCGATGATCCTTCGTTAAAAACTGAAACGCTTCGTGATTGGGCGTGGGTGAATCCGACGTACCGGACAACCATAAAGAAGCCAATCTCGGAGATCGCTTCCATCGAGATCGACCCGAGCAAACGAATGGCCGACGTAAACAGGTCGGATAATATGTGGACCGGCGACGGGCCGAAGGACAGCAATTAATCATTTACGATTTTCGATGTACGATTTAGACCAATGATCGACCGACAGCCCAAATCGTACATCGTACATTGTACATCGTAAATCGTAAATCGCACATTCAAAGTTGTTTTCCGTTCTTGTCCAGGACAATCAACTTACTCTCTCCTCCGGGCGAAGTTATCTTGACCGACAGCCCGCCGGTATCGGGGGAAAAGATGAGCTCCGAAGGAAGAAAATCGAACTTGTAATTGGAGGTCCAAGCCAGGCCTTCGGGCTTGTTGATCCGGGCAATGGTCACCGGGAATTTATCGCCTGTTTTTGTCTCACTATAGATCATTGAGTAATACACATTACCCGCATCGTTGCTGGTGACGATCCCTTTCAGAACCGGAAGATTTCGTTTACCAAAACTGACCTTATCCACTGTAAATGAGACCTTTACATCAGGCACACGGTTAGGGGTTATCGTGTAAAAAAAACCGGTCGCCACCGAGTCGGCACCGTACTTCACGCCCGAGGTAAACTTTTCCGGCAACGTGGCCAGCGGGAAGTGACTGGGCCGTTTTTGCTTCACCGTTCCGAGCGACACCGAATCGGAATCGACCAGCAGCCAGTTGAGTGAATTACTGAGGGAAGCGACGATGTCCTCGCGCTTGTGTTTTTCGTGTTCGGCGAATTCTTTCGTGGCGCTGATCAGGTTCTTCAATGTCGTTGTGCTGCCGTAAGAATTCGTAACGAAGTGCTGGTAATTAATAGTCTCTTTTTCGATGTCTTTCGCTGCGAGCATACCGGCGATACTGTCGAGTTTTTTGAGTGTCGTCAACTCCGACTTGATTGCGTTCAGGCGAACAACAAGGCTCGCCGAATCGCGTTGCCTCCTGTTGTCGATATGGGTCGAAGCAAACCGAAGCTCTTCGAGTTTCATACGGAATATCAGCAATGGCATCGGCGAGGCGTCGAACCGTGCGACAGGGTTAGTGCGTATTTTCTCCTCCACCCCGCGCAGCTCGGTGGTAACCGATGTGGAGTCTTTCTTGACCTTATCGACAAGCTTGTTGATCTCTACATCGTAGGCAACTAGCTTATCGCGAAACGGCTGGACTTCATTGTGAATTTCATTGAGCGCGGCACTAGCCCACTCGTCGTAGTTCCATGTCTTCAAGTCATCTGCGTAAAAATCAGGCAGGCCCTTCCCCTCTTCCTTGAACTTTACGATCTTCTTCGCGTCGAACATCTGATTGTAGGCGGTCTTACCAAGATGCGACAGCGTGGTCTTGTAGGCCGCAAACATCAGCGTACAGGAGTCGAAGTTGACTTTTATCGCCTTCAGGTCGTCGATGACCTTTGGATCGGACTGAAGCAGTAATTCCTTTTCGCCCGGGAATGCTTCCTGGATAGCTTTGAAACCGACGGCGCTGGCCTGGTACAATCGCTCCCAGGCAACGAACTGTCCGCGGAGTGCCTTCACATTGTCTTTGCGGGACTTGAGCTCCAGTACTCTCCTCTCGATGTCGAGATGAACATCGGACATCTTGATGCCGTACTCGCCCGTGCGCTGGTCGCGGCGGCTGTATGACTGGTAGTACTCATCGTTGCGCTTTATCTCCTTCTCAGTGATCCCCTTGTGAGCAAGGTCCATGTAGATAACTGCGGAATCGGCGTTCTGAGCAACCTTTTCCGTCTCTTTAAGGACGTCGGCTCTCAGGCATTTCTCCTGGAGGATGAAGCCCATGAAAAGCTGTGCATTGGGGTTATCATCGTTCTCTTTGAGGTATTTACGGAGGAAGGGCTCCGCGTCGTCATACCGCTTTGAATCGAGTAAAACGAAGAGGTCCTTGTATTTGATCTTTTGCCCGAAAACACTTGCCGATGCCAAAACAAGTAGGGTGAGAAGCGAAGCGGCTCGTTTCATTGATACTTTTTATTGCCCGAATTTATCAATTTACGGACATTTGCTGAAACAATCTAAAACCGGGCCATATGTCGGCCCACTTTGTGAAGATGCTTAAAACCGTATTTGGTTGGCTCAAACCGGTTGCTGCGGCGATCATCATCCTGGCCGTGCTGCAGGCGACAGGTCTTTTGAGCAGTGTCTCCGTGTTCACGCAAACGGCAATGCTGAAAATAGGGATCCGGAATGCCGACGCCATCGTCATGCGCAAACCGGAGCCGTTCGATTACAAGTTTGTGCTCCGAAACACTGCCGGGGAACGGTTGAATTTCGACCAGTACAAGGGCAAAGTCATCTTCCTGAACCTGTGGGCAACCTGGTGCGGGCCGTGCCGCGCGGAAATGCCAACCATCCAGAGCCTGTATGAGAAAATGGATACGACCGGCGTCGTGTTCGTAATACTTTCGGTTGATAAAGACAGCGACGAGCCTAAGATCGCAAGCTACCTCGGCAAGTATAAATACACCTTCCCGGTTTACAGGCCTTCGGGCTACCTGACCTCTCAGCTAAATGTCCCCGGTATACCGACCACATTCATCATCAATAAAGAAGGAAAGATCGTGAGCAAGGAAGTGGGCGCGACGAATTTCGATACGGCAAAATTCCGAAAGTTCCTGTTGTCTCTCGACGGTCAGTAATCGGTCAGTAATATTTTTTTTACCTTCTCCATCCCAGTACTGGCTTTCTCGGTGAGAAACTGAATGTCCGGCCCTGCAGATATTTGCGGCTTGTTGGGATCGACGATAAACTTGGGGACCTCACGGCGAACGTACCCGATCAGGCCCGCAGCCGGATAAACCACCATCGATGTACCGGCGACGATAAACACATCGGCGTCACCGGCGATCTCCGCAGCTACTTCCATCATTGGCACCATTTCTCCGAACCACACAATGTTGGGTCGTAGTTGAGAGCCTTTCTCGCAAACGTCACCCACATTCAACTCCCAGCCTTCGATAGAATAAACCAGGAGCTCATCCTGGGTGCTACGCGATTCGAATAAACTTCCGTGAAGGTGAATGACCTTACTGGACCCGGCGCGTTCATGAAGGTTGTCGACGTTCTGTGTGACGATCGTGACATCGAAATATTCCTCGAGCTCTGCAAAAACAAAGTGACCGCGATTGGGCTCCACTTCGAGCGCACGTTTTCTTCGTTGGTTATAGAAGTCCAGGACGAGCTCGGGGTTCCTCATCCATCCCTCCGGTGTTGCAACGTCCTCCACGCGATGGCCTTCCCACAATCCGCCCGAATCGCGAAAGGTCGGTATACCGCTCTCTGCGCTAATGCCGGCGCCCGTCAATGCAACAAGTTTTCTTTTCATTCCGCTGATCTCGCTTATCTCGTTAACTCACCTGGTGTTCTTTAATTGACGGTCAAAGAAATCTTTCGCCGAGTCGAAAACATTCGCCCAGCTATCGTACCTCAGGAAGCCGTGAACTTCGTCCGGCAGGACGAGTATCTCCACGGGCACGTTCTTCTCACGGAGCTTGGTAGCTAAGTCGGTGGTTTCCTGAAAGGCTACGTTCCTGTCGTCGTCGCCGTGGATCATCAGCACGGGCGCTGTCCACTTCGAGATGTCGGACGAAGGGGACGATTTGAATGCGAGATCCATGTCGTTCTTACCGATACCCCAACCACCACCGGGCGAGAAATCGCGGGCACGGAATGCCCAGTCATGCACACCATGAATGTCGACGCCGGCTTTGAATAGCTCGGGGTTGCGCGCCAGTCCCATCGCCGTAAGGTATCCTCCGTAAGAGCCGCCCCAAAGGCCGACCTTCGCACCATCCACCTCAGGCAGGGTCTGCAGATACTTTCCGGCAGCGACAACGTCCTGGTATTCTCCGGCGCCACGCGGTCCCTGGTTCCCGGTGCGTCGGAATTCTTTACCATAACCGGTACCACAACGGAAGTTGATCGCGATAACCGCATAACCTTGCTTGGCGAGATACTGATTGAACGCATAGCAGTTGATGTAATAATCGCTATAGTGATATCCTAACAACATCTGGCGAACCGGGCCGCCATGCATGAACACGACGGCGGGACGTTTGCCCTGCAACGATCGATCGATAAACAACTGACCGTGAATGCTGGTGCCGTCGGCAGCTTTGATGATCACTGCTTCGGGTTTCACGAATGCCGCCGGTTGGTAGACCGTCAGCTTTTGCGGGAAAGCCTGTACGGTAGTTTTTGCATTTTCATCGACACGGACCAGTGTCTTTGAAGTATTCCAGGTGGAACGGAAACAGTACACCACGTTGCCTGCTAACGCCGGTGCAGTCTCGATCCCTTCGCCCGAAGTCACTGCCACCAGGGAACCTTTTGTTACGTCCGATTTCCAGATGTGTCTGCGGTCGATGTCTTCCCGGTTGCCGTCGAAGTAGATGTTCGCGCCGGTGTTGTCGAGAACCATGTTCTCTACTTCACCATCGCCTGGCGTGAGATCCTTCACGTCACCACCGACGGGCGTCATGGAGAACACGTGGTTCCAGCCTGTGTGTTCGGAGAAGAAAAGTATACGGCCGGTCTTGGTCCATGCGAGCGGCGTGTTGGTGTAATATTGCGAGAAGCCTCCATCGTCGGATGGCGAGGTCCAGATCACGTTTGCTTTACCGGTCTTCGCATCGGCAACGAGAATGGAGAACTTCGTTCCGCTGGTGATGTTGGGCAGCTCATCGACTTTCGTTCCAGGTGTGCGTATGAATGCAACCTGGTCGCCGGCAGGAGACCATACGACCTCGTCGTCGCTGCTTACTTCCGGCGCCATCCACTTGATCAGCTTTGTATCGATGTTGTACACGCCGACGAATGAATGATCGCCGCGGGCGCTGGTAAATGCTACGCTCCGTCCGTCGGGAGAAAATGAGGGGCCACCGTTGGTTCCGCGGGCGATGAATAACTGCTTGGGAGTCGCATTGATGTCGAGTGGCGATTCGAATATCTGTCCGTCCCTGCTGAAGAGGAACTTCAATCCGTCTTTGAAGAAGACAGGACTATTGCCTTTGGTGATTTTGGCGGGCACGCTGCTTTTTGAAGTCAGGTCTTTGAACCAAATAGCCTGCTCCGCTCCTTCTGCGAGGCTGGCCGGATTGGCTCCGCTGCCTCTCACAAACAGGATGATGGTACCGTTAGGACTGAATGTGATCTGTGAGATCTCCTGTCCGTCGTCCTGGGTATAGGCTGTAAGCTGCTTGGGCAACTCGTTGCCCATTTTGACAATGATGTTCCTTTTGCCGTGATCGTTGAGGACCCATGCGATGTTGCGTCCGTCGCCGGATGAAGCGAAGGAAGATTCGATCGGGTGGCTCAGGAATTTTTCGAGCTCGGGTGATTGGGCAAACGCGGAGAAGCTGAACAGGGTCAGCAGAAGCATCGAGAATCTTTTCATGACGGAGCGGTTAAGGACGGGTAATTTAAGTATTTTAACATACAGAAATCACGAACAGTATGACGACAATAAACCGGAGAGATTTTTTGAAACGCAGCGCCGCATTGACGGCAGGCAGTTTTGTTGTTCCACAACTGTTGAATGGAAATCCTTACAAAGGCGAAATTAAAAAAATCGGAGTTCAGCTGTTTTCTATTCCACACCTGGTTGAAAAGGATTTCGCCGGGACAATGTCAAGCCTTGCGAAGACGGGCTACAAAGAGATCGAATTCTATGGTCCTTATGATTTCAGCGCAAAGGCCGACATCGACGGATGGAAGTCGGTCACCCCTTCCCTGGGATTCAGCGGAAGCGGCTTCTATGGCCTTAGTGTAAAAGAGGTTAAAAAGATACTGAGTGACAACGGACTGTCGGCCTCATCGCTGCATACCGGTATGGCGACTCTCCACGACACCAATGCACTCGGCCGGCTTGCCGATGCTGCGAACGAGCTCGGCGCTAAATATGTGGTATTGCCTTCGGCGCCCACACAGCCTGATATCGACAGTTATAAAAAACAAGCCGACGACTTCACCGGGATCGGCAAGAACGCGAAGAGATCCGGTACCCGATTCGCCTATCACAATCATGGGAACGGACTGAAGGCGATCAATAACATTGTTCCGTTGGAGCTCATTCTCGAGTCAACCGATGCCGATACTGTGTTCTTCCAGATGGATATCTACTGGATGACTGCCGGTGGAGTCGATGTGGTGAAGTATCTCGAAAAATACAAAGGCCGTTTCAGGCTCATGCACATCAAAGACATGTCGAAGGCGGTTCGTTTTGCGGGGGATGGCGGTGATTCGAAGCAGTGGATCGACTTATTCCCTTACCTTTCTAATGCAGGCAGTGGTGTCCTCGACCTGAAGAGCATCCTATCTGCCGCGAAGAAATCCGGAATGGAGCATTTCATCGTGGAACGCGATCTTGCTCCCGACGGTATTGAAGACCTCGCGAAGAGTTATGAGTACCTGTCGAAGTTGAACGTAACCGACTAGCTTACTACGAAGTCTTTTTCTGGTTGTACTGAGTGGCTAATTACGAAGCCTTCTTCTTAAAGAACCTTCCCTTCCTTTCGGGCGCCTTCTCCGCAAGCTCAACACATTCTTCAAGCGTGAGCTCTGCCGGCGTTCTGCCCTTGGGGATCTTCACATTCTTCTTACCCGCTTTGATGTAGGGACCGAAACGTCCGTTGAGAATAAGGATGTCCGGGTTCTCATCGAAAGCCTTAATGGTCTTGTTAGCATCTGCTATTCGCTTCTGCTGGATCAACTCCACCGCACGCTCGGGTGCGATCGTATAGGGATCTTCTTCTTTCGGTATCGAAACGAACTTCTTGTCGTGCATCACGTACGGACCGAACCGTCCGATGTTTACTACGACCGGTTTCTCTTCGAACATACCCATGTCGCGCGGCATCTTGAAAAGCTCCAGTGCACTTTCGAGCGTAATGTTTTCGATGAACTGGCCGGCACGAAGACTTGCGAACTTCGGCTTGCCTTCCTTACCATCTTCAGGATTCTCCCCTAACTGAACGTACGCGCCGAATTTGCCAAGCTTCGCATAGATCTTCAGACCCAGCTTGGGGTGCAACCCTAGCTCACGGTTCTTGTTGGCCACCGACGACCGCTCCACTTTCTCGGTTTTCGCAACCACAATGTGGAAGGGCTTATAGAAGGTGTCGATCATCTTGTGCCACTCCAGCTTTCCGCTTGCGATCTCATCGAACTCCTGCTCGATCTCGGCGGTAAACGAATAGTTGGTGATGTCCGGGAAATGTTCCACCAGGAAGTCGTTTACGACCATCGCAATGTTGGTGGGGAACAGCTTGTTCTTTTCAGCGCCGGTAATCTCCTTTTCCGAGCGATTTGTCACCTTTTCCTCTTTCAGCTGTAGGACCTTGTAGGGGCGTTCTGTACCCTCGCGGCTCTCTTTAATTATATAGCCACGCTTCTGAACGGTGGAGATCGTCGGAGCATAGGTAGAAGGACGGCCGATGCCCAACTCTTCCAGTTTTTTCACCAGGCTGGCCTCGGTATATCTCGGCGGGTGACGTGTGAACGTTTCGGTTGCGGTAAGCTCGTCGAGCTTGAGGTCCTGCCCTACTTTAAGCGGCGGCAACACCTTCCCGCCCTGCTCTTCGTCATCGCTGTCGTCGTCGTGCGATTCCATGTAGACTTTCAGGAAGCCGTCGAACTTGATGACTTCGCCGGTAGCCTGAAGCTGACGGGGGTTGGTGGAAATACTGATAGTCGCTGTGGTCTTCTCAAGTTCCGCGTCGGCCATTTGAGAGGCGATCGCACGTTTCCAGATCAATTCATATAAACGGGTGCCGTTGCGGTCGGCGCCTGGTTCCGTCAAGGAAAAGTCTGTTGGCCTGATGGCTTCGTGGGCTTCCTGTGCACCGCTGGTCTTGGTCTTGAAGCGGCGGTTGAAAACATATTCTTTCCCGAAGGCCGACTCGATCTGTCTGGTCGCACCTCCGATGGCTTCTTCCGAAAGGTTAACAGAGTCGGTACGCATGTAGCTGATCTTACCGGCTTCATAGAGCTTTTGCGCTACAACCATCGTCTGCGATACGGAGAATCCGAGCTTGCGTCCGGCTTCCTGCTGCAGTGTCGATGTGGTGAACGGAGGTGCCGGTGATTTCTTACCGGGTTTCTTTTGAAGATCTCCGATGGTGAACGCTGCTCCTACGCATGATTCGAGGAACCCGAGCGCTTCGGCTTCAGACTCGAACTTGCTGGGCAGGTCGGCATACAGTTGCTTGCCTTTGCCCAGATCGAAGATAGCTGTAACCTTGAATGAAGACTTTGTATCGAACTTATCGATCTCGCGTTCGCGTTCAACAACAATCCGAACGGCAACGGATTGAACGCGCCCGGCAGACAGACCGGTCTTAATTTTTTTCCAGAGTATCGGCGACAACTCGAAACCGACGAGACGATCGAGGATACGACGGGCCTGTTGCGCGTTGACCAGATCGATATCAATACCGCGCGGTGACTTCAATGCATTCTGAACTGCATTCTTGGTGATCTCAGTGAAAACGATCCTCCTGGTGTTCTTATCATTCAGGTCGAGCACTTCCTTGAGGTGCCATGCGATGGCTTCTCCTTCACGGTCATCGTCACTCGCCAGGTAAACCATCTCGGCTTCCGCACTTAGTTTCTTCAACTTCGCGATAACTTCCTTTTTATCGGGACTTACTTCGTAGGTCGGTTCGTAGTTGTTTTCCAGATCGATCGAGCCATTTCCTTTGGGCAGATCACGCACGTGTCCCATGCTGGAAGCCACGGTAAAATCCTTACCCAGGTAGCCTTCAATGGTTTTAGCTTTAGCAGGAGACTCAACAATAACAAGATTCTTAGACATGCTCAGTTTTTTGGAACAAGGGCTTCAAATATCCGATTTTTTTCACAATCGCAAATTTCAGGTGTATTTCAACAAAGAATGCCGATTCGGAATTCATCACATATTCTTCGCGAATAACGGTCAACATTCAAATGATTTTCAGGTAGTTACTTAATTAAATTGACTTCGAATTATCTTTGTGCCTGTACAATGAAGCACTTGATCCTTATACGTCATGCAGAATCCGGGGAAAAGGTAACCGGTCAATCCGATAAAGACCGCGAATTAACGACTTCCGGTATTAGCCAGGCTGCATCGGCCGGAGCTTATTTGCGAGATCAACCGGTGCATATCGATATGATCTTGTCGAGTGGCGCTTCGCGTGCTGAGACCACCGCTCAGCTCATTGCCGAACAACTGAAGTCGGGTGATCTTATCACAGTCGAAGACGAGCTTTACCAGGGATCAGTCGGTACCTTATTTAATATACTTCGAGGCGCGGATCAGCATCAGAGTATCGCCATCGTAGGCCACAATCCTACCGTCAGTTATTTTTCTGAATTCATTACCGGCACGGTAGTAGAAGAACTTCGTCCCGCCACCGTCATCGTCTTCAAAGTTCCAATCGGTAACTGGAAGGATCTTTCGAAGGGATGCGCCACACTACTCGATCGTTTTGACGCGTAGCCTTAATTCGCTTTATTTGGCTACCTAAAAATAATCCATGAGTGAGCCTACGTTCTTTCAGTCTCTCAGCCAGGGCATTGCCGATACTGCATCTTCTGTCTGGGTTTTCGTACTCTTTCTGCTCATTCTTGGTGGTGTCTTTTTCCTCTGCTATTCACGTTTCGTCATCTACCGTTATTTCTCACACGCCATTTCGATCCTTCGCGGTAAATATCATAACCCCAACGATCCCGGACAGATAAGTCCTTACGAAGCACTCTCTACGGCGCTTGCATCGACCGTCGGTATGGGTAATATCGCCGGCGTGGCTGCAGCCATTTCAATCGGCGGCCCCGGCGCGTTGTTCTGGATGTGGGTGACTGCATTCGTCGGCATGTCCACTAACTTCTTCACCAGTACCGCTTCGGTGATGTACCGTGGAAAAGATTCGGCCGGTGTTATCCAGGGCGGACCGATGTACGTTATTCGCGAGGCTTTCAGCCCTGCCTGGCAGCCCCTCGCGATACTCTTCAGCGTATGTTGCCTCGTCGGGTGTTTGCCGATATTCCAGGCCAACCAATTGACGCAAGTAATTATCGATATCGGGATCCGTTCCGAATCTGCGAAGTCGCATTCATTTTTAATCGGCGGCTTTGAGATCAACACCGCGAAATTTATCATCGGAACCGTACTGATGGTGATCTCTGCCACTGTGATCATCGGGGGTATTCAACGGATCGGTCAGTGGGCAGGAAAGATGGTCCCTCTGATGATCATTATCTATTTCGGAACTGTACTGTTGATACTGATCGTCAACATATCCGCAGTGCCTCACTATTTTATGCTGGTGATCACCGATGCATTCGGTGCCAATCATTATCGCGGCGAGCCTGCTTTGGGTGGTGTGATCGGTGGATTGATCGTGACAGGCGTACGACGCGCCTCCTTCTCGAATGAAGCCGGGATCGGTACCGCGCCAATGGCCCTTGCCGCATCGCAGACAAGCGAACCCGTGCGCGAAGGCCTCGTGTCGATGCTCAGTCCCGCTATCGATACACTCCTGGTTTGTACACTGACTGCTCTCGCTATCCTTGTAACCGGCGTTTGGGAAATGCCCGGAGCACCGAGCGGCGTTACACTCACCGTTGCTGCGTTCGAAAGCTCATTGGGTGAGGTGGGCAAGATCCTTTTGCTGATCTCAGCCTTCTTCTTTGCGATCACTTCCTTGTTCTCATACAGCTATTACGGCAACAAGGCTATCTCATTCATGTTCGGCGTAAAGGCCGGCAAATGGTACGACTACTTCTATCTTTCAACGATCGTTATAGGCGCGATCGTCTCCATGAACGACGTCATGAATCTCATCGATATCGCTTACGCGCTGATGGCCGTGCCTACGATGTTATCGGGATTCGTTATGGCTCCGAGAGTGATGAGGGAAGCGAAATCGTATTTCGAAAGGATGAAAGCGAAAGGAGATCTGAAATGATCTACGAAGCCTTTAATGTTATGGGCTGGTAGTCGAACAAATTGTGATCCTTGATCGCCTCCTGAACTTTCCTGGGAACAAACTTCTCCCATCCTTCATCTCCCTTTTTGATCATCGCCAGCACGTTGTCTGAAATGATGTGGAGATTATTGACGTTGGCATCCTGGATGTCTTCCAGCTTGTTGTTCTCAACCAGATAACGGAACAGGCTTCGCACGTTCACAGGAATCGTCTCCTCGAAGTCTTTCAGCGTAAACAAGTCCCTCGAATCCCTCTTCCAAGCCGGGTAGATGTACAGCTTTACATTGGTGCCGAACAGCGACCCAAAGCTCTCCATGATACCCCCTCTAAGGTTTTCGTAGGTCTTCTCTTCGAAGATCTTCTGCAGCGCATAGATACCAAGGATGATCCCTATCTTCTTACCCTTCGTAATCTTCGACAGGTAATCGACCAACCGGTAGTATTCAAAGTAATTGGATACGATCACAGTCTGACCCAGTGAGCAAATAATATCGGCCCTGTGTAAAAAATCTTTCTCGTCGATGTTGCCGTCCGGACTCAGGTCGTTCAACGTAAGTTCGGTGAGCACCACCATCTTCGAGCGGTCCACGTCGGGCTCGTTCTTGAAATGCCTCCGCGAAGTGAGAAGCATGTCGACATTAACGTGTGTTACCGGACGGAAACGTCCGCGCAACACGAGAACGTTCTTCTTATACAAGACCTCCGACGGCTGCATCACAGTTCCATCGGGGCCAAACATCGCTGCCTTCGTGAGCCCGTTCTTCACGAGCTTCAGTGCCATCAAACGGTTATCGACCTGCTTGAAATCGGGACCCGATAGCGTGAAGGTATCGATCTCTATACGCCGTGAACTCAACCCGTCGAGCAGCGACATCATGATCGTCTCGGGGTCCGACACGAACATACATCCGTAGATCATGTTCACACCTACGATACCGAGCGCATATTGCTGCTGAAGCGGGTCGTTGTCGTGCATTTTGAGATGCACGATGCAGTCGTTAGGCTCTTTTCCGGGCGCGAGCTGGAAACGAAGCCCGATCCATCCGTGACCCTGGTTGGTCCGGTCGTAGTTGAGTACCTCCACGGTATCGGCGAAAGCAAAAAACTGAGTCCGGCTGATCCGCTCCGAAAGCCGTTCGGGAAGGAGCGCATATTCTTTATCGAGCATCGACTGAAGCCTGTCGTCGCACACGTAACGGTCGCAATGGCCGTAGATGGCGTCGCTGAACTTCATGTCGTAAGCGGAGATGGTCTTGGCGATGGTTCCCGAAGCTCCGCCCACCTTGAAGAAGTTGGCGGCCACTTCCTGCCCTGCCCCGATCTCGGCAAACGAACCATACACTGCTTTCGACAGGTTGATCCTCAGTGCTTTTTCCTGGGTCGAAAGTTTCTTAGCATCTTCCATGGCCACTCAACGTGAAAATTTTGCTCTTAATTTAGGCTTTTACATAAGCTGGTCAAACTACCAACTATACTAGTAATTATCCGGAGCGCGTTTGAGTAACCCGCTTTTGACAATTTTAGTTTATCGACCTATTTTGCCGACTGTCCCGATAGAGCTCCGGGACGACGTAACATCTAACCCCTAACCTACAAACGCGATGTCAGACAACAGAGGTAACTTCTCCGGGCGCATAGGCTTTATCCTTGCTGCAGCCGGTTCGGCTGTCGGTCTGGGGAACATCTGGAAGTTCCCCTACCTGGCTGGACAGAACGGAGGAGCGGTTTTCCTGGTGGTCTACCTCGCTTGTGTGTTCTTGCTGTGTTATCCTGTAATGGTCGGTGAAATCGCTATCGGCCGGGCCGCCAAGTCCGACGCCAACGGCTCGTATACCAAACTGGGCGGCAAGCGATGGGGTGCCCTCGGTACATTCGGTATCCTTGCCGGAATTTTCATTCTGTCGTTCTACAATGTGGTTGCCGGATGGGCCTTCGGTTACTTCCTTCATACTTCGTTCGGAGACCTGCTCAACGAAACAGACTTCGGGGGATTCTTCGGAGCGTTCGTGAACGATATCATCGATGTTTCCACCGCCAAAGGGTTCGCCAGCTCCAACCTCATCTTCTCGCTCATCTTCATGGTATTGACTGCAGTGATCGTATCCCAGGGAGTTCAGAAAGGAATCGAGGCAGCCAACAAGATCATGATGCCTGCCTTGTACGTAATATTGATCGGGATTATTATTTATAGTCTTACACTTCCCAATGCCATGTCGGGCGTAAAATTCTACCTCGTACCCGACTTCGGAGAGTTGAGGATCCAAACAGTATTCGATGGACTCAAACAGGCGTTCTTCTCATTGTCACTTGGCATGGGCTGCCTGATCACATATGGATCTTATTTAAAGAAGACCGACAACATCACAAAATCGGCAGCGATCATTTCTTTCGCCGATACGTCGGTAGCATTCCTGGCAGGACTCATGGTATTCCCGCTCGTTCACTTCCTTCAATGGAAACTGCAGGTGGACAACGTTGCCACCGCCGGACCTCCGTTGATCTTCATCGTATTGCCGCAGATCTTTAGCGAGATGGGACCATTTCTCGGAAGGGTCGTAGGGGGTGCATTTTTTCTGCTGGTCTGTTTCGCCGCGCTTACATCCACGATATCGCTTCTCGAAGTGCCCGTTGCCTACTTCGTGGATTCCAGAAAAATGCCACGCAAGACAATGGTGTGGGTGTTGGCCGGAGTGATCTTCGTGCTCGGCATACCCAGTATGATCAGCCAGGGCATGGTGCCATTGCTCAACAAGCTTCCATTCTATCCGTTCATCGGGGAGAACAAACAGGACTGGCTTACTTTCGTTGCAGACATGTGCGACATAAGCCTGGTGATCGGCGGATGTCTGATGTCCATCTTCATTTCCAGGAGATGGAAGATCAAGAATATGCACGCAGAGATCGAGCTTAGCGACGTAGGGTACTCCACTTCATTCCTGAAGAAGTACCTGACGTTTACGATCACTTACATCGCACCGACGTTGCTCGGAGTGTTGTCGGTGCTGGTGATCCTGGAGAAGTTCTTCGGACTTTCGAATTTGATTTAGTCGACCCAGTCGGCTACAAACAAATTCGTATTCCTCGTTCCACCGTTGTTACGGTTCGAAGAGAATATGATCTTCTTGCCGTCCGGTGAGAACATCGGGAATGAATCGAACACTTTGTCGTAGGTGATCTGCTCGAGGCCCGTGCCGTCAACATTGATCATGAACAAGTTGAATTCGAAGCCGCGGGTTCCTTTGTGATTCGAGCTGAAGATGATCTTCTTGCCCGAGGGGTGATAGAACGGAGCCCAGTTTGCCTTTCCAAGACTGGTAAGTTGTTTGAGATCCGAGCCGTCGATGTTGCAGGTGAATATCTCCATCGCAGTCGGCGCTACAAGACCCTGCTTGAGGTACCCCATGTACTCTTTCTTTTCTTCATCGGTCTTAGGACGTGAAGCGCGGAAGACAAGTTTCTTTCCATCGGGTGAAAAGAACGCACCGCCGTCGTAACCGGTCTCGTTCGTGATTTGTGTGATCTTCTTCGACTTTACATCCATGACATAAAGATCGAGGTCGCCATTACGGGTTGAAGTGAACACGATCTTATCGCCTTTCGGTGATATGGTTGCCTCCGCGTCGTAGCCGGGCGTATTCGTTAGTTGTTCTTTGATCTTACCGTTAAGGTCGGCCACGAAGATGTCGTAGGTATCATAGATGGGCCACAGGTATTTTCCGCCGGGAACGCGTTCAGGTTCGGCAGGACATTCCTTTCCCCCAAGGTGTGTCGAAGCATAAAGAACGGTCTTGTTGCCCTTCATGAAGTAAGAGCACGTGGTCCTTCCCTCCCCTGTGCTGATCATATGCGGCTTGTGGCCATCGCGAAGGTTCTCGCCCGTAACGGGCATGTAAAAGATCTGATCGCAGCCGACACCCCAGCTCTTGTTGTTCGACTGAAACGTGATCATTTTGCTATCGAAGCTCCAATAGGCTTCTGCGTTGTCGGCGCCGAACGTCAGCTGACGCAGATCCTTGAAGTGTTTCTCTTCAGGGTAACGAAGGGAATCCTGCGCATACGCGCTGTTTGAAATTGCTATGGCGACCAACAGGCCTGCGAGGTGGGCATTTAATTTCATGCCGCGAAAATAGATCAAAACACACTCAGGCAATATCGCCGGAAGTATATTTTATGCCGCTTTTGCCTTCGAAGCAGCCTCCTCTTCCTTTAAAACACGGCGGATGATCTTTCCTACGTTCGACTTGGGGAGCTCAGTACGGAACACGACGTACTTCGGGACCTTGTAGTTCGTCAGGTTCTTATGACAGTATGCGAGGAGCTCTTCTTCCGTCAGACTCTGGTCGCGTTTTACGATGAACACTTTGATAACCTCTCCTGATTTCGCGTCGGGTACACCGATGGCCGCAACCTCCAGGACTTTGGGGTGACTGGCAAGAACATTCTCGATCTCGTTGGGAAACACGTTGAACCCGGAAACTTTGATCATGTCTTTCTTACGATCGACGATCTTGAAAAAACCTTTTTCATCCATCACGCCGATGTCGCCGGTGCGGAACCAGTTGCCTGGGAAGAACACGCCTTCGTTATCTTTTTGCCAATAGCCCCGCATCACCTGAGGACCGCGGGCACAGATCTCGCCCGACTCGCCGACACCAACCTTGTTGCCGTTGTCGTCGAACAAAGCGACCTCGGTGCTGGGCATGGGCAGTCCGATCGTACCGAGCCTGTGTGTTCCGTCGAGTGGATTGCAGCAAAGCACCGGAGATGTTTCACTCAGCCCGTAGCCTTCGACAAGCGCCTTGCCGGTGACCTCCTGCCATTTTTTTGCAACGACATCCTGTACGGCCATCCCGCCTCCTACCGCGCCGGCAAGATGACTGAAGTCGAGCGTCTTGAAGTCGGGGTTATTGAGGAGACCGTTGAATAATGTATTGACACCGGTAACGATCGTGAACTTATGCTTATGAAGCTCCTTGCAGAATCCGGGGATATCTCGCGGATTGGTGATGAGTACGTTCTTTACACCTGACGAATACATCAGGATGCCGTTCACGCTGAGTGCAAAGATGTGATACATCGGGATTGCGGTAATGATCACATCGCTGCCGTCCTTCGTCATGTATGGCTTGAACCATTCGGTGATCATCTCGTTGTGCGCGACCAGGTTCCGGTGCGACAGTTGTGCGCCTTTCGAAATGCCGGTAGTGCCGCCGGTATACTGAAGCACCGCGACATCTTCAATGTCGATCTTCGGCCGGTCGAGCTTGAGTGATTTACCCTTGCTCAACGCCGATTTGAAAGAGAGTGCATTTGGCAAGTTGAAGTCGGGTACCATCTTTTTGACGCTCTTCACCACGAAGTTCACCAAGGCTCCTTTCAGTAGTCCCAGCATGTCGCCCATGTGTGTGACGATCACATGCTTTGCATTGGGCAGCTTGTCTATGATCTCTTCGAGGTTCTTGGCGAAGTTGGCTACGATGATGATCGTAGAAGCGCCGGAGTCTTTGAACTGGTGCTCCATCTCGCGCGGTGTATACAACGGGTTGGTATTCACGACGATCAGCCCGGCCTTCAGCGCGCCGATAAATGCCACGGGGAACTGCAGAAGGTTAGGCATCTGGATCGCGATGCGCTCGCCCTGCTTCAGTCCAAGGTCTTTTTGTAGATAGGCTCCGAATGCTGTGGAAAGCTCATCGACCTCACGAAAAGTAAGCTGCACGCCCATGTTCTCGAACGCCACCTTGTCCGCGAATTTCTTCGACGCAGTCTCAAACAGATCCACCAAAGAGGAATAAGGAAGCGGGCCGATCTCCTTTGCGACCACGGAAGGGTATGAGGAGAGCCAGGGATAGTCTGTCATAAACTGAGAGAAGTTGATTTGCTCTACAATTTATGGGAAAAAATAGTAGTAAGCAGCCAGTCGCCGTAGTCGGTAATACTGATCCCGAGGTTTGCCGTATGCCCGAAGTGACCCGGGCCTTACTATTTACTATTGGCTACTTACTACCGATAAAAAGAAAAAACCTACCCCGATTTCTCAGGATAGGCCCCTTCTTCTTTCAAAATACTATTCCTACACTTCCAAAGCTGTAGAGGGAGGGGTCGAACCTCCACGAGGCAGTTAGCTACAGGGCACGAAGAAAACTTTTTAGTGGTCAACCCATTACCCTGTGTTTATCCCGTTTATCCTCACCCCCGAGACAGGAGGGCTTGTCTGCCAATTTCAACACCCTACAATGTGTGTTGTCCGTGTGACAACAATACAAATGAACGGCGATCCAGGTGTTTTTTCAATGAAACATCTGTTTTTATGTATTATTTTTAAAAAAATATTCTCATTTTTGAGTTGTATACAACAAATTGGGTGATTTATGGCCAAAAATTACGAAATCGATAATACTGATCTCAAGATCCTTGAGATTCTGACACAGGACGCCAAGAAGCCGTACACCGAAGTCGCCAAGAAGGTGTTTGTTTCGCAGGGAACAGTGCACGTTCGCATGAACAAGATGGAGGAAGCCGGGATCGTAGAGCGAACCACCCTCCGGCTGAACTACTCGAAGCTGGGGTACGACATCACCGCCTTCATCGGTATTTACCTGCAAAAGAGCGACTTATACGAGAAAGTACTAGGCGAGCTCAAGAAGATCCAGGAGATCACCAATATCCACTACACCACCGGCAACTACTCCATGTTCGTCAAGATCCATTGCCGCGACACCAACCACCTCAAGGAGGTCCTCCACGATAAGATGCAGCAGGTCGAGGGGATCGAACGAACGGAAACAATGATTTCTCTGGAGGAAAGCCTGGACCGGAATCTAAAACTCGCCGAATAGGCCGATTCCCATTAATAATTGGGACCCGCCGAACCTTAAAAGCCGATTTTTGTTAGTAATTTTGAGGTTTATTATTTAAAATCAGTCTAAATAGGTTCAATGAGCAAGGACAACCAGTTACTGGAGGAATTCACATCGAAGGAATACGAGCACGGCTGGACGGTGAATTTCGAGACTGACTCAGCCCCCAAAGGGTTGAGTGAGGATACTGTCCGTTTCATTTCCAATCGTAAAGGAGAGCCCGACTGGCTTCTGCAATGGAGGCTGGAAGCTTACCGGAAATGGCTGAAGATGACGGAGCCCCGCTGGGCGAACGTGACCTACACCCCCATCAACTACCAGGACATTATTTACTACTCCGCCCCCAAACAAAAGGGGAATAAAAAGCTTGAAGAGGTTGATCCCGAGTTGCTCCGCACATTCGAGAAACTGGGTATCAGTCTGACCGAACAAAAGCGATTGACAGGAGTAGCGGTGGACGCCGTGATCGACAGCGTGTCGGTGGCAACCACCTTCAAGGATAAGCTTGCGGAACTGGGCATTATCTTTTGCTCGTTCAGCGACGCAGTGAAAGAACACCCGGACCTTGTGAAAAAATACCTGGGCAGTGTTGTGCCCATGAATGATAATTATTTCGCGGCCCTCAACTCGGCCGTGTTCTCCGACGGCTCATTTGTATATATCCCGAAGGGTGTTCGTTGCCCGATGGAGCTTTCGACATACTTCCGCATCAACGCTGCAAACACCGGGCAGTTCGAAAGGACGCTGGTTGTCGCAGACGAGGGATCTTATGTTAGCTACCTCGAAGGATGTACCGCTCCTATGCGCGACGAGAACCAGCTTCATGCTGCCGTCGTGGAATTGTATGCGATGAAAGATGCGGAGATCAAATACTCGACCGTACAGAACTGGTATCCCGGTGATAAGGAAGGCAAGGGTGGCATCTACAACTTCGTGACCAAGCGCGGCCTTTGTGCAGGCGATCATTCGAAGATTTCGTGGACGCAGGTAGAGACAGGCTCGGCGATCACCTGGAAGTATCCGTCGTGTATATTGAAAGGCGACTATTCTTCAGGCGAGTTTTACTCGGTGGCGGTGACCAACAATTACCAGCAGGCCGACACCGGCACCAAGATGGTGCATATCGGTAAGAACACAAGGTCGCGTATCGTATCGAAAGGCATTTCAGCAGGTAAATCACAGAACAGCTATCGCGGACAGGTGCAAATCATGAAGCGTGCGCAGAACGCGAGGAATTTCTCGCAGTGCGATTCGTTGTTGCTGGGCGACCAGTGCGGTGCACATACATTTCCGTATATAGATGTTGAAAACAACACCGCCCGGATCGAACACGAGGCAACGACATCGAAGATCGGTGAGGACCAGATCTTCTATTGTTTGCAACGCGGTATCGATGAAGAATCCGCTGTAGCCCTGATCGTCAACGGGTATGCGAAAGAAGTATTGAACCAGTTACCAATGGAGTTTGCCGTTGAGGCGCAGAAGTTACTCGCGCTTACACTCGAAGGCTCGGTTGGATAATACACATAGAAATACACATAGGTTAAACACATAGAAAACATAGGCATAGTGAAATACCCGCATTTAAAGTAACCCGCCTATGTGCCCTCGGAATGCGCCCCGATTAGAAGGCGTATCACGAGGACACATAGAAGGTTCCGATGAGGGACAGAGTTATTGACTATGTGCTCTCTGTGTTAAAGTGTATTACGTGTTAAAGTGAATTTATGATAATGCTCAAAATAGAAAATTTACAGGCGCGTGTAGCGGAGAAACAGATCCTCAACGGGATCAATCTCGAAGTGAAGGCAGGAGAAGTGCATGCGATCATGGGACCCAACGGCTCCGGAAAGAGTACACTTGCTTCCGTGCTGTCGGGACGTGAAGATTATGAAGTGACCAGCGGATCGGTGTCGTTCCAGGGAAAAGATCTTCTCGCAATGTCCCCGGAGGACCGTGCACGCGAAGGCGTCTTCATGGCATTCCAATACCCGGTGGAAATACCCGGTGTGAGCACGATCAACTTCATGAAGACCGCGCTCAATAAGATACGCGAGCACCGCGGCCAACCCTCCGTCGACGCTGTCTCTTTCCTCAACCTGATGAAAGAGAAAGTTAAGCTGGTGGAGATCGATCAGTCGCTCCTGAATCGTTCGCTCAACGAAGGATTTTCGGGTGGTGAAAAGAAACGCAACGAGATCTTCCAGATGGCGATGCTCGAACCGCGTCTGGCCATTCTCGATGAAACGGATTCAGGCCTCGATATCGATGCCCTGCGGGTTGTTTCGAACGGGGTGAACAAACTGCGTACGAAGAACAACGCTATCATCGTGGTAACACACTACCAGCGCCTTCTCGATTATATCGTTCCTGATTTCGTTCACGTGTTGTACAAAGGACGTATCGTGAAGTCGGGAAACAAGGACCTTGCGATCGAGCTCGAAGCCAAAGGCTACGATTGGATCAAGAACGAAATGGCCTCCGTTTAACTAATGAACATCACCACAGATAAAAGAGATTTCGTTGCTGAAATGATCGCAGCGGGCGCAGCCAAAAGAGCGCCGGGGCTTTCCGAGATCTCTCTGCCCACGAATAAGACAGAAGAATATCGCTTCACTCCTATTACCAGGGTTCTTGAAAAGGCATTCCCGAAGTGGCCTTCACCAGCAGTGCAAGGTTCAATCACAGACATCAAAGATCATTTGATACCCGGATTGGACTCGGATGTTGCCGTGATCCTGAATGGATATTATTCGGAGCTACTCTCGAAATTATCGGGCGGGTATACTGTTTCATCGCTGGCGAAATCAAACCCGGAACCCATAAGCTCATCTGACCCGTTTGGCGCCATTAATGCGGCCCTGTGGAACGATGGCATCTCGGTAACGGCGAAAAAACCATCGGACCGTCCCCTGCTTGTGATCAACATCAACGACGGATCGCAGCCTCAAGCCATTCACAGCCGCCTCGTGGTCACCGTTGCCGATCACGCTTCGGTATCGATCATACAAAAGACTGTCACGATCGGTACGCAGCCCGTATTCCAGACACTCACCGAAGAAGTAAGAGTCGGCGAAAATGCCCGCCTCGAATTCTGCAAGATCCAGAACACTTCGAATGTGATCGAGGTCTGTAATACTTCGATCAGCCAGGCCAACTCGAGCCATGTGAATACTTTTACATTGACGCTCGAAGGAAAACTTATCAGGAACAATCTTTCCATCTCTATCGAAGGTGAACGTTGCGAGTCGCATTTTCATGGGCTCAGCCTGCTGAAGGGTGACACCGTAGGCGATCATCACACCGTTGTTGATCACAGGAAACCGAATTCATTCAGCAACGAGCTCTACAAAGGTGTGATGGATGACCGGTCGAAGGGCATCTTCAACGGGAAGATATTCGTCAGGCCGCATGCACAGAAGACTAACGCGTTCCAGTCGAACCGTAACATACTGCTCACCGATCAGTCTACGATCAATACCAAACCTCAGCTGGAGATCTGGGCCGACGACGTGAAGTGCTCGCATGGTTGTACCACCGGCCAGCTGGACGATGAAGCGTTATTTTACCTGCAGTCGAGAGGTATCGGCAAAGAAGACGCACGCGCCATGCTGCTGTATGCGTTTGCCATGCAGACAACCGAGCTCATAACCAACAGCTCACTGAAGGCACACGTCGACTCGTTGATCTCGAAACGACTTTATGAAGGCCAATGACCTCCGTTTCAACCATACCGGCAATTGACGTTGTAAAGCTTCGCGAAGAATTCCCGATCCTTCATCAGAAGGTGAATGGCCGCGATCTTGTTTATTTCGACAACGCAGCGACCACACAAAAACCAAAGCAGGTCATCCAGTCGCTGGTAGATTACTACCAGGGATATAATGCCAACATACATCGCGGCATTCATACGCTCGCCGAAAAGGCTACACGCGCTTTCGAAGAGACACGGGATGCTGCATGCGCATTCCTGAATGCCGGCTCCAGAGAAGAGATCATTTTCCTTTCGAGGGGCGTGACGGAGGGAGTTAACCTCGTCGCTCACTCATACGGAAGAGTTTTTATAAAATCAGGTGACGAGATTATCGTCTCGGCCATCGAACACCATTCCAACATCGTGCCCTGGCAGATGGTTTGTGAAGAGAAAGGCGCGAAGCTTCGCGTCATTCCCGTGACGGACAGTGGCGAGCTGGTGATCGAAGAATACCTGAAGCTGTTATCGCCCCGGACAAAGATGGTCGCGTTGAATCACGTATCGAACAGTCTCGGTACGATCAACCCGATCAAAGAGATCATCGCCGCGGCCCACGACGCCGGCGCAGTCGTACTGATTGACGGTGCACAGGCTGCAGCCCATCTGAAGATCGACGTGCAGGACCTGGACGTAGACTTTTACTGTATCTCGTCACACAAGATGTACGGCCCTACCGGCGCCGGCATCCTGTACGGAAAACGCGAGCTTCTCGAAAAGATGCCGCCCTTCTTTGGCGGTGGCGAGATGATCAAACAGGTGACATTCGAAAAGACAACTTATAACGATCTGCCATACAAGTTCGAAGCAGGCACTCCGAACATCGCCGATACCATTGCATTGAAACCCGCCATTGATTTCATCAACAGACTCACGAAAGATGCGATCGCTGCCCATGAACATGAGTTGCTGACGTACGCCACAAGCGCCATCGGTAGCATGAAGGGTGTGAAGCTCATCGGCACCGCGAAGAACAAAGTGGCGATACTCTCCTTTGTGGTGGACGGCATTCACCATTTCGATGTCGGGCAAATGCTCGATGCACGTGGAATAGCCGTCAGAACAGGGCATCACTGCACACAACCTCTCATGGACAGGCTGAAAATCGAGGGAACGGTTAGGGCATCTTTTGCTGTTTATAATACGAAGCGGGAAATCGACTCATTGGTGGAAGGGCTTGACAGGGTCATTAATTTGATAGGATGAGCATTGATGAGATACAAGATGAAATAATCTCCGAATTCGCAGTGCTCGACGGGGACAGGGATATGTCTAACGAGTATATCATTGACCTAGGCAAGAGATTAAGCCCCATCCTGGAATCGGATCGTAACGAAGGAAATGAAGTGAAAGGCTGTCAGTCAAAAGTGTGGTTGGTTGCTCATTCAGAGGACGACAAAGTCTTTTTTGAAGCGGACAGCAACAGCATGATCACGAAAGGCCTGGTTAGTTTGCTCGTACGGATCTTTTCCGGCCAGGCGATATCGGATATTCTCAATTCGAATCTCTATTTCATAGAGAAGATCGGTATGGATAGGTTTATAGGAACTCAGAGGTCGAACGGGTTTGCCGCGATGATCAAACAGATGAAGATATACGCGCTGGCCTTCAAGACAAAAGCAGAAGTTAAGTCCTGATATGATGAATGAAGTAACGGAACCGGTAACAGCAACGACGGAAAACCTCCGCGATAAGATCGTAGCCGCTATAAAGACGGTTTACGATCCGGAAATACCCGTTGACGTGTATGAGCTCGGGCTCATCTACGAGATCAATGTATTTCCCGTGAACAATGTGTATATCCGGATGACGTTGACGTCTCCCTCCTGCCCTTCGGCCGAGGTGATCCCGGGTGAGGTAGAGCAGAAAGTGAAAGGCGTGGAAGGCGTGAATGATGTAAAAGTGGAGCTGACGTTCGATCCCCCCTACTCGCAGGACATGATGAGTGAGGTCGCCAAACTTGAACTAGGATTCATGTAACTTTGTTGTAATAAGTTGAACTAAACGATCAAATCGAAAATAACTATGTATCCCGAACAATTGGTTGCCCCAATGCGCCAGGACCTTACTTCGGCAGGCTTTGAAGAGCTGAAGACAGCTGAAGAGGTTGTAAAAAAAGTAAAGGACGAAAAAGGCACTACCCTTTTAGTCATTAACTCAGTTTGCGGTTGTGCAGCAGGGGCTGCAAGGCCGGGTGTAAAATGGGCGCTGGAACACAGCGAAAAGAAACCCAATCACCTGACGACGGTTTTCGCGGGTGTAGACAAGGAAGCGGTTTCAAAAGCGAGAGAGCTGACGTTGCCTTATCCGCCATCGTCCCCGTCGATCGCATTGTTCAAAGACGGTGAGTTGCTTCACTTCGTGGAGCGTCATCACATTGAAGGAAGAAATGCGCAGATGATCGGGGAGCACCTCGTTGAGGTATTTGATGAATTCTGTTAGACTATAAAGTAGGCTGATCCCTTTCCAGGGACAGCCTTTCTTCTTCCAGGTCAAGCTCATATTCAAGCTTGCGATGAACCTCGTCGCCGATGACCCGGCTTTTTCTCAGGTCGAGCACAAACTTCCGCTCGGCGCTCAAAAGGTCATTTTGGATCCTCACGTATTCGTCGACCTGTTCGTTGGTCATCTTACGAACACTTTCCTGCCTCATTTTCTCGATCCGTATCTCATATTTCGCTTTGATCTGCGAGAGCACCGTGTCGCTGAGCGACAGCGCGTAATTCTCTTCGATGTGTTCGATGATGGATGCAGCGACGCGCAGCCTTGCATCAAATTCCTGTTTCTCTTCTTTGCCGTCGGGCTTGATGCCGAGCCACTGGATCAGCTTCGGCAGTGTCAATCCCTGTAACACGAGTGTCGAGAAAATGACAGCGAACGTGATGAACAGAATGATATCGCGATTGGGAAACGGGTTGTTGTTGATCGTAAGCGGCAATGCCAGCGCGGCCGCAAGAGAGACCACGCCACGCATACCCGACCACGCGATGACGGTAATGGACTTGGAGTTAAGCTCGGTGTCCTGCTTCCGGGCTTTTGCCAAAAACCACTTGGGAATATAATGCGATGGAAACACCCAGATGATGCGAAGAATAATAGTAGCTCCAGAGATCAGTGCGCCATAGCCGATTGCCTCCCACAGTGTAAATTTTCCCAGCTGGCTCATGATGACGGGCAACTGCAATCCTATGAGAATAAAGATCAATCCATTCAGAATAAACATCACAGTGTCCCAGACATTGTACGCCTGCAGACGCGCCTGGTGGTTAAAGACTATCGAAGCGCGCGGACTGAGGAACACACCCATTACTACAACTGCCAGCACGCCCGAAGCGTGAAAATGTTCGGCGGTCAGATAGGAAGCATATGGTGCGATGAATGTGAGTACTGTGTCGTTGGTAGGATTATCGGGAGTGATCTTGTGTATCCAATAAAACACGAACCCCATGCCCAGGCCGATAGCAATTCCCAGTATCGCCACGTAGAAGAAGTTCGCTCCGGCCAGCCAGAACACGAAGGTGCCGGTGCCGGCGGCGGCGACAGCATAACGGTATGCGATCAGGCCCGTCGCGTCGTTCACCAGGCTTTCGCCCTCGAGAATGGTAATGATCCTCTTGGGAACACCGAGGCCTTTTGTTGCCGCACTGGCAGCCACGGCATCTGGAGGAGAAATGATGGCGCCCAGGATGAAGGACTCGGCCCAGCCGAAGCCGGGGATCAATGTATGAGCGATAAGGGCTATCATCGTGGTGGTGAACAACACGCAACCGATCGCCAGCAGCGAGATCGGCCGGAGATCGGCCTTAAAGTCGGGCCAGGAAGTCTGCCATGCTGCCGAATACAGAACCGGCGGCAGGAATATCAGGAACACCAGGTCGGGATCGAGCGACACCGTCGGAAGGCCTGGTATCAACCCGATCACAATACCAACCAATACCAACAGGATCGGGTATGGTATTTTGATCCGGTGGGTCAGCTCCGAAAGGGCCGTGATCACGGTCAGCAACAGTATAACAATGGTGATGTTATTCATGAAACTATTCCTGCCACAATATGCTAAGAATGATGTTAATTTTAGATTTTAGATTCAAGATTTAAGCACCTCCATGACCCGCGAAGAACTCCTTCGTTTCATAAAAAAAGAAATCGCCACGGAAACGGGGACGCAGGTGGAAACGATCGACGAAAATGCATCGTTCCATTCCCTGGGTCTCGACTCCCTTAGCGCTGTTCTCATCCTTTATAATATCGAAAAGGAATTCGGTATCGAATTGAACCCCATTCACTTCTGGGATTACCCCACTCCCGCTTCATTCGCGGATTTCGCAGCTAATGCACAAAGCCGGTAATCATGGCCGCCGAACAACTTTGGTCTCCCTTCGATCCCGCGCACCTCAGCAATCCATACTCGATGTACAAACGGCTTCGCGACAATGATCCCGTTCACAGGTCACAGACCGGCGAGTATATTATCACAAGGTACAATGACATAAAAAGCATACTAAAAAGTTCCGAATACCGGAGTGGTAACAGGCTCGAATGGTTCTCGCGCGGCATAAAATACTTTCAGAACCACGACGAAGATCTGAGTAACATCTACAAGGCGATCAATTCATTCATACTTTTTTTGAACCCACCCGATCATCAGCAGATACGCACCTTTGTATCCAAAAACTGGGACCGCAATGGAGTGGCTGAAACAATTTCCGGCGTTGCAGACCAGCTGCTCACCGGTCTTTCCGGTTCCTTCGATCTTGTGAAACAGTTCGCACAACCGATGCCCGCTATGGTGATCAGTAAGATCATGGGCATTGCGATCGGTGATTACGAACACCTCCGAAAGCTTGGCGTTACGATGACCAACTCCCTCAACCTGTACAACTCATGGAAAGAGCTCGTCGAGCTTAACAACGCCTCCGGTGAGTTCGTGAAGTATTTCGGGCAACTGATCGAAGAGAAACGAAAGAACCCGGACGACGGGCTCGTCAGCCGGCTTGTCGAGGCGAACGACCGGGAGCCGGTGATCGATGAAAAGCAATTGATCTCCGTGCTGATATTCATGTTCGTTTCGGGAGAAGAGACAACGTCGCACAGTATCGGAACCGCGCTGCACAACCTCGTGCAGACTGGAAAGTACTCGCACTTCGGTTCGAATCAAGACATCGCCCGCATCGCTATCGAAGAACTTTTCCGGTTCGACTCGCCTGTGCAGCTGCTCGGCAGGATAAGCACGCGTGAAACACAGATCGGTGGTATTACTATTCCAGTGGAAAGTCCACTGACGCTTGTGACCGCCAGCGCAAACCGCGATGAAAATATATTCGACAGGCCCGATGAGCTCGATCTCGAACGATCTCCCAATCCTCACCTGGCGTTCGGTTACGGAACTCATTTTTGTCTTGGTGAATGGCTTGGTAAATTACAGGTCGGCATCGCTATCGACCGTTTCGTGAGAAAATTTCCATCGGCCCATATACCTACTCAGAATATAGTCTGGAATAGAAATCTTTCCGTGAGGGGAATGTCATCACTAATTGTCAACACCGGAGAATGACGAACACCCCTCCACCTTTCTCTTGTACAGTTTCACCGGGTTTCGCTCAGTTGCTTCATCAATTGAAATGCAGCATTGCGATCAGCACCTACCAGGCCGGCAAGCTGATATTCATCAGTCCGAAGAATGATCAGGAGCTCATCCAGTTTCCCCGGACATTCACAAAACCGATGGGCATTGCCGTAAGCGACGACAAGCTCGCTGTCGCCACGCAGAATGAAGTCGTTGTTTATTCCGACAGTCCGGGCCAGGCGAAAAATTATCCAAAGAGACCCGGTGTATTCGATGCGCTATACATTCCACGTGCTACGTATTACACCGGCGAGCTCGACATCCACGACATCCATTTTGTAAATGACGGATTGCTGGCCGTTAACACGCGCTTCTCCTGCGTGTCGCGAATAAACGATGACTACAGTTTTACAAAGGTCTGGCAACCATCCTTCATAGACCAGCTTGAACCGGCAGATTGCTGTCATCTCAACGGCATGGTTGTGTCCAACGGCATTTTAAAATACGTCACCGCGCTGGGCGAGACC
Organism: Cyclobacteriaceae bacterium; assembly: GCA_035318625.1. Taxonomy (GTDB): domain Bacteria; phylum Bacteroidota; class Bacteroidia; order Cytophagales; family Cyclobacteriaceae; genus ELB16-189. Next base: position 1,068,853 of record DATHEL010000001.1, on the reverse strand, counting down.
AACACGGCGAAAGGCTGGCGGCCGGGCAAGGCGAATGGCGGGGTACTGATCGATGCTCAAACAAACAACACATTGGTTCGGGGCCTGCCCATGCCCCACTCGCCAAGGCTGTATCGCGAAGGACTTTTTATTTTACTTTCGGCCACGGGCGAGCTTGCTCGTGTCGACATCGAGCGAGGCACTTACGAAGTCATTTATAGTTTCGACGGGTTTGTGCGGGGAATGGACCGCATCGGTGACTTCCTGTTCATCGGGCTTTCGAAGCTGCGGACGACCAGCACGGCTTTCGGCGATCTGCCCATCGCATCGAAATCGCCGATCTGTGGTGTCGCTGTATTCCACCTTCCTTCCGGAAAAATGGCAGGGTACCTGAAATACGAAACGACGGTCGAAGAAATCTATGAGGTACGCGTTCTCCGCGCGACACGGCCCGCTATTTTAAGTATAGAGAAGAACGAGCACGAAGGTGTGATCACCGTCCCCGAAGGAGTGTACTGGCCCACTCCTGCCGATACTAAACCCTGACCCCTTTAAAATAGTACACCCGGATGTGCCGGCCCTGTTTATCGGAGCCGATGAAAACCATTTTCGAGGCAGGCCATACAGCTTCATTGCGACTGGCGATTAGCTTTGGACTTTCAACAAACGTGAGCAAGCCGATACATTTGTTTTCGGTTTGCGTCGCGGCATACGTTTCGAGCGTGTCACGCGTGTCTACGAGGAGCTTCGATTCGATCCCCGGGATCCGGAAGGCCGGCAACACCGCCATCCGAAAGAGGTAGAAGAGGTTACTGTTTAGCTGCTTGAAACGGACAAGGCCGGCTGTCGTGATGCCCACGATCTTACCCTGGCTGCGGACGGTGTAAACTGCCTCCAGTGCGCGGTCCGGAGCGTCGACTTTGGGGCTCAGCAGGTCGTTGGATTTCCAGAAATCTACGATTTCATTCTGGAGAGCCTTAGTCACGCCCATCCACACATTATTGGCAATCAGGCCGTGACGTTCCGATACTTCCATTGTTGGTAGAAATGTAAATATTCTCCTATTTCCCCGGTAACCAATATATGTCAAAATGTATTAAGTTTATCGTTCGTCTACACCCGCTTTAACGTGCTCAAATGAGTAGTTCGCTCCTCTTATCCTTCAACTCTGCGACCGCAAAGTATTCAAGGCTTAACAAGAAAATCCGCAAGAGCATCAACAGCGGGGAATTCTGGAGATATACGAGCAGAAAGCGGCATCACCTCCTTCACAAAATAGAACGGCTTCGGCTACGACTGGCGGAACTGAAACTCGCGGTCAGGCTGGCCGGCGCCGGTCTCGCAGCCGGGTTGATGATGATGGGTGGAGAATCGCAGGCGCAGACGCTCGGTCCTTTTGTCAACAACCCCCTCGAGAACCCGCTGCCCCAGCCCGCGTTCCAACGGATGGATTACCCGACTGTCACCTATTGGGATTTGGACAATGACGGCGACCTGGATGCATCGGTGGCCGGATCATACGATCGGTATCTAAAACACTACAGGAACGTTGGCCCCCCCGAACGTCCTCATTTTGAAGAATACAATCCTTCAGGTACGTTCGTCAATTGGTATGGTAGCTACTCAAATAAAGGTAGGGCTGCCTTCGGAGATGTGGATGATGATGGGGATCTGGATTTACTCATCGGGCAAAACCGGACGGACGACGGTTATGGCGTCGACGACTACTTGTATTTCTACCGGAACATTGGAACGCCCGAAGCGCCGAATTTTGAATTTGTCGATAATGAAATAAGTCCCTACAAAGATTTTAAAGTCACACGTGATGGTTGGCCCGCATTTACAGATTTCGATAAGGATGGGGACCTGGACCTTGTTATAGCCGGCGAGTATTTCGATGAGGATGCGGACGAGAATGCATGGCTGCAGTTCTTCCGCAACGACAAGGTTGGGCACGAAGCGGGAGTTCCGGCGGAGTACCACCCATTACCCAACACAGAAAATCCTCTGTACATTGGTAACATTGGCGATGGAGCATTAGCGATCGCCTTTGCTGATCTGGACGGAGACGGTGATGAGGATTTCTTTTACGGTTTCGAGAATGGAATAATAGGCTACCGGCGCAATGATGGCGGCACATTCGTAGAACAAACCGGGCCGTATGTCTATAACCAGGCAAACCCAGGCGCGTCAACCGGTAATCCGTTGGAAATTCCGAATCTTGAACCGGACGGCTACGATCAATTTATATCATTCGGTTTTGCAGACCTGGACAACGACGGGGACACCGACCTGACCATAGGAAGGTATAACCGCGGGACTATGAACTCGCCCTATGTATATGTGAGGAACACGGGCAATGGCGTTATGGTAGCCGACCGGACTTATACAAATAACATTTCCGGTTTCTCCGTAGGGCAAAACTCAAACAGTTCGCTCATTGATTACGACCGTGACGGCGACCTTGACCTCATTACGTCAGGCTCGGCAAGGATCCCTACGGGTGAAACAACGCATGACCGGGTGGGTCATGCCCTGTTCAAAAACGAGAATAACACATTTGTAATACAAACGTTTCTGAACGATCCATTCAACCTGCTGGAGCATCCCGAGGCAGGAAAAATGAAAGTTGCCGATGTCGACGGCGACTCGGATTTCGATGTGCTCATGATCGGACGCGAGTATGACTACGGCACTTATGGCTACTACAATTACATCACCTACTTCCGTAACGACGGTGGCACATACACAAAAATCGACCAGGCAAGCGCAGACAATCCTTTTCTTTTCATAAATCAGCAAGAGCCTGATCCGGTGGACATGGACTTTGTCGATATCGATAATGACCAACTGCCTGACATGGCACTGGGGATTTCGTACAACCACGTGCAGATGTACAAAAACACCGGCACCGCCCAAAGCCCTGAATACACAAGAAGGACGGACTGGGAAACCGGTATGGAAAGCCCCGGTAACTTCAGCCCTAAATTCATTGACCTCGATGTTGATGGCGATACCGATCTGATAATCGGAAAATACAACTCATTCTGGTATTTCGAGAACATAGGGACCAAGGAAGCTCCGGCCTGGAAGGAATATCACGGTCCAGGTAATGATAATTCCGAAAACAAGGAAAATCCATTCCGCGACGTAAGCCTGATCGGTAAGCTCGTTCCCGAGCTTGCGGATATTGACGGCGATGGAGACCGGGACCTCCTCTTTTCCGTTAATGAAATTGGTCAGGATGGGTACTTTACTTACTACGAAAATCAGAACCCCGCGCCAACCGTCACGCCGACCCGTACGGAAATTCCATTTACTCCGGGTTCTCCCATGATCCTCGATCCGAATATCACACTGTCTGATTCTGACAGCGACAGGATCGTGGAGATCAGGGTAAAGATCGGATCATACCAGCAGGGCAAAGAAAAGCTGACCCTTACCAGCGCACCCGCAGGCATCGGAAGTAATTGGGACGATGCTACAGGCATACTTACCATCTTCGGAGGAGATGGCACCGTTGCAACTTACCAGGCCGCGCTCAGAGTAGTGGCATATGTGTATATAGATTCAGGATCATTCTTCCGAAAGGGACAGAAATCCGACCGGACGAGCGCACGTTCCATATCGAAGAATATTACCATCACCACACTCGACGCCGATCTCACAATCGCACCTTCGAACACGAACACGTTCAATATCACGCACGCCAACGATGAGCCCGTGGTTACGCCCGGTACATTCAACGCCGCTTACAACAACGCACCTGTACAACTTATCCCGGCCATCACGGTGACCGATCCCGACGACGGCACATTGTCCGCTGCGGAAATCAGTTTCACCTCAGGTACTTACAGGTCAGGACAAGACCAACTCTCATTACCTACTACTATTGGAAGTATCACCGCCACGTACGATGGAACCACGGGGGTTCTGCACCTGACCGGTACGGGTTCGGTAGCCGAATACCAGACAGCGCTCCGGTCGGTCCTGTATAATAACCAGGCTGGCGCCGGCGTTGATCCCACCCCGAGAACGCTTAGCATTAAAGTCAACGACGGCGAAAACGACAGCAACCCCGGTACGATCAGCCTGTCGGTCTTCTCCGTCAATGCTTCCGCGGTATTAGCTCCTGTGAATGCCAACGGAGTTACATATACCTCCGGTAATCTGATAATAAATCCGGGCGTGACCGTCACTGACGATGGAAGCACGATTACATCGGCAACCGTTAGTTTTATCAACGGCTTTATGATGGGTGAAGACAAGCTGCTCTTCACAACCCAGAATGGTATTACAGGGACGTTCACAGATACCACTGCGGTGCTGACGCTCAGCGGCAGTGCAACGCTGGCCAACTACGAGGCGGCGCTACGTTCCGTTCAGTATACAAATGTTGCCACTACGAAAACCGGTGGAGCTCGTCAGGTAGCATTCATCGTTAACGATGGTTTATCCAACAGCAACGCATCCTCCGTGATCGTTACCGTTGCCAACACTCCTCCTACCATCACCGGTACGGCCAGCTCGTTCTGGGCTGCCGGCGAAGTTGTGATCAATAACAGCATCGTGTTAAATGATGCGGACAATGCCACACTTCAGGGTGCGACAGTAGCAATCACAAACGGCTTCAATCCGGCCGAAGACCAGCTGGTGTTCACCGATCAAAACGGTATTACCGGCGCGACCGCCCCTGGATCCAGTGTGCTGACGCTCTCCGGAACAAGCTCCGTGGCTAATTACCAGGCCGCATTGAGGTCTGTCCGATACAAGAACGCATCGGGAGCTCCCTCGACTACTGACCGGGCATTTACGATCACAGTTACCGACGGCGGGACAACAACGACACTCACCGGTACGGTCATCGTTATCAATAAACCGCCCGCTATCGATGTGCTATCCAGGAAGACCAGCGCCGGCGGAAACGTTGCTTTCAGTGTCGCGCAGAACTTCACCGACCCCGACGACAACCTGGACCTGTCGACCCTTTCGGTTACTTCGGCTCATGGAGCCCAAATAATCATTTCCGGTGGTTTCATTACGGTCAGCTATCGTAATATCGACACGTACGAGGGCACCGACGAGGTCACGATGACCATATGCGATACCGGTGGCCGGTGCGCAACCACAGTCGTCAACATCGAGGTCAGCGATGTACCCTACATCTACAGCGGTATGTCACCGAACGGCGATGGTATCAATGACTGGTTCCATATCGAGTTTCTACCGGAGAAAACACAAGTAGCCATTTACAACAGATGGGGTGACGCAATATTCGAGACGGATGACTACGATACGACCGATCCCGCCAGAAGATTCGAAGGAAAGAACAAGAACGGTACGGAGCTCATCGCGGGATCTTATTACTATAAGGTGAGATTACCAGACAAAAGAGTACTGACAGGCTACATATTGCTTAACAGGTAACTATGAGAAAACTCTACATCATTATCGTTGCAGCCCTTTTCTCAGGTTACTGTTATGGACAGCAAGATCCGCTATACGCACAATATCTCACCAACCCGATGATATTCAATCCCGCGTATGCCGGATTGAATAACTCATTCAACGCTGCAGTAAGCTTTCGAAACCAATGGTCCGGATTTGAAGGAGCGCCGTCTACGGTGAACTTCAGCGCTCATTCTTCCCTGGTCGATAATAAAGTCGGCGTTGGCGTAATGTTCATCCGCGACAGGGCCGGATTGTTGAAGAATAACGAGCTTGAATTGCTGAGTGCCTACAAGCTGCACTTCGATAAGTATACAGTCAGCTTCGGTATGCAGCTCGGCTTCATGAACTCAACTTACCGGTATACCGATGTGACCCTTGCGAATCCCAATGACCCCGCCTTCCCGACAAATGATATTCGTTTCTCATGGCCGAGTATTGGTGTGGGGGCCATACTTCAAGGAGAGCAATTTATAGTAGGCTTGTCGGTGCCACGGATGAGCAAGGTGAAGGGTGGCGACACCAACTTTCTTCTGCAGAGTCAGCATTTATATCTCTATGGCGCGTATGTGTATTACGTCGGCACAAGGCTTCGCCTGAAACCGGCAGTGTTGTTTCGGGGTGTGAAGGGTGCTCCTGTGGCGACTGACCTTAACTTCAATATTAATGTAGACACGAAATATTCGGCCGGTGTATTCATGCGCAACTTCAAATCGTATGGTGTGCTGGTGCAGGCATGGGTGCTCAATAATAAAGTGAGGTTCGGTTATGCATTCGAGCTGCCGGGTGGTTCATCGGTTGGAACGCAGTTCACATCGCATGAGGTTACATTGGCGGTACGGATGGCGCTGCTGAAGTTCCAGGATCCTTCGTTCGCTGAATTCTGAATTTGTCTCTCACGGAAAGCACGGAAAACACGGAAAAATGCAGCTCGTCTTATGAAGCGTACGTACAAATTATCTCTCAAGACAGTGAACGCACGTACTTAAAATAAAAGCGGTTCCGTGTATTCCGTGTTTTCCGTGAGAAATAACTTCCGTGAGAAACAGCAATTTTTTAAACCTGTTTTTGTCCCCCAATCCCTCTATTTGCATCTAATGGAGGACAGCTTTTGAACTATTCACCAAAATAGCTGTTCTTGCTTTTAATGAAAGTGGCTGTTTCCAGAAAGGAGCATTTCAACGCTGCGCACAGGCTTCATAACCCGAACTGGTCGGATGAAAAGAACCAGCGTGTGTTCGGTAAGTGTAACAACCCGAACTATCACGGCCACAACTACGAGGTCATCGTCACTCTGATTGGTGAACCCGATCCCGAAACAGGGTATGTTTTCGACATGAAAGAGTTGAGTGATATTATCCGTGACAACGTAACAGGAAAATTTGATCACAAAAACCTTAATTTAGATACTGAATATTTCAAAGATCTTAATCCCACAGCCGAGAACATTGCGATCGTTATCTGGCGGATTCTTCGTCAACGAATTGACAACAAGTATGAGATCAAGGTGAGGCTTTTTGAAACTGAAAGGAATATCGTTGATTACCCTGCCTGATTCGGCGGGCGAGGCCGGCTACTAACTAACAAGAAGGCTACTAACAGACAAGCGGTTATGACAAACAAAGATGGCAACCTGAAGATCCGTTCTATTCAATCGGTCGATCACGACCCCGACACTGATGATGAACATCCCGTTTCGTCCTATGAGACTCCGTTGCGTGCCGACGCATTCGAGGTGGACGATGACACTAAGATCGAACGTATCGAAGGCCACTTTCGTGAGATCATGAACATCCTCGGACTGGACCTGACCGACGACAGTCTGAAAGGTACTCCCCGTCGCGTAGCCAAAATGTATGTGAAGGAAGTGTTCTCCGGATTGAATCCCAAGAACCAACCCACACCGCGACTGTTCGAGAACAAGTATCACTACGACCAGATGCTGGTTGAAAAAGACATCACCTTTTACTCACACTGCGAGCATCATTTTGTGCCGATCTACGGGAAAGTTCACGTTGCCTATTTCTCTTCCGGTAAAGTGATCGGACTGTCGAAGATCAACCGTATCGTTCAATATTACGCGAAACGTCCCCAGGTGCAGGAAAGGCTTACCGTGCAGATTGGGAAATCGATCGAACGCGTGCTGAAGACCGACCATGTTGGCGTGGTTGTCGACGCAAACCACATGTGTGTAGCGTCCCGCGGCGTCGGAGATACCAACAGCAAGACGGGAACCGCCTATTTTTCAGGGAATTTCAGAGAAGAAACTTACAAAAGGGAGTTCCTCAACTACATCAACTCGAAATAATTTACGAAGTACGATGTACGATGTACGATTTGGGCTGTCGGGCATTCGGCATGGAAATCGTAAATCGTACTTCGTAAGTCGTACTTCGTAAATCGTACATTCGAAAATCGTCCATAATTTCCTAATTTAGGGCCATATACTCCTACTAAACTATGGCATTCGATTTAGACATGATCAAGGCGCTGTACTCGGCCATGCCCGGCAGGATTGCTGCAGCCCGCAAAGTGGTTAACAAGCCGCTTACCCTTTCGGAAAAGATCCTCTATTCACATCTCTTCGCAGACCAGAAGCTCGAGAATTTCGGTCGCGGTAAAACGTACGTCGATTTCAAGCCGGACCGCGTAGCGATGCAGGATGCGACAGCCCAGATGGCGCTGTTACAGTTCATGTCGGCAGGACGGCCCACAGTCGCCGTGCCCTCCACCGTGCATTGCGACCACCTGATCGTTGCAAAAACCGGGGCGAAAGAAGACTTGCAGGTAGCCAACGCCGAAAGCCGCGAAGTGTTCGACTTCCTTTCGTCGGTGTCGAACAAATACGGCATCGGATTCTGGAAGCCAGGCGCCGGTATCATTCACCAGGTAGTCCTCGAAAATTATGCATTTCCCGGCGGTCTGATGATCGGTACCGACTCACATACTGTGAACGCTGGTGGTCTCGGAATGGTAGCCATCGGTGTTGGTGGCGCCGACGCCGTCGACGTGATGGCAGGCATGGCGTGGGAGCTCAAGTTCCCTAAACTCATTGGTATAAAGCTCACAGGCAGACTCAACGGCTGGACCGCCGCCAAGGACGTGATCCTGAAAGTTGCCGGCATCCTCACCGTGAAAGGTGGGACCGGCGCTATCGTGGAATATTTCGGCGAAGGGGCCGAGGCGCTCAGCTGTACCGGTAAAGGAACCATCTGTAACATGGGTGCAGAGGTCGGTGCAACGACATCAACCTTCGGTTACGACGAGTCGATGGAACGATATCTCAACTCAACCGGCCGCGCGGAGATCGCCAAGCTGGCCAACGGTGTCAAACAACATCTCACTGCCGATCCCGAGGTATATCAAAATCCTGAAAAGTATTTCGATCAGCTGGTCGAGATCAACCTTTCGGAGCTCGAACCACACCTCAATGGCCCGTTTACACCCGACCTCGCCACGCCTATTTCCAAGATGAAGGCTGAAGCCGAAAAGAACGGCTGGCCCACCAAGATCGAAGTCGGCCTGATCGGCTCATGTACCAACTCCTCTTACGAAGACATCTCTCGCGCCGCCAGTCTCGCCCGCCAGGTTTCCGATAAAAAACTGAAGACCAAAGCTGAGTTCAGCATCACACCCGGTTCCGAAACAGTAAGATACACCATCGACCGCGACGGATTTATCGCTGCGTTCGAGAAGATCGGCGCGAAAGTATTCGCCAACGCCTGCGGCCCCTGCATCGGCATGTGGAGCCGGTTCGGCTCGGAGAAGAAAGAAAAGAACACCATCGTTCACTCATTCAACAGGAACTTCCAGTCGCGTAACGACGGTAACCCAAACACATTCGCGTTCGTGGGATCGCCGGAGCTCGTTACTGCACTGGCCATCGCCGGCGATCTAACATTCAATCCCGCGACCGATTACCTGATCAACGACGAAGGCCAGAAAGTGAAGCTCGACCCTCCTACCGGCGACGAGCTGCCAAAGAAAGGCTTCGACGTGAAAGATCCCGGTTACGTTGCGCCGGCTCCCGACGGCAGTAAAGTGACCGTTAAAGTCAATCCCAACTCCGACAGGCTCCAGTTGCTGGAACCTTTCAAGGCCTGGGATGGCAAGAATATCACCGGCTTAAGGGTGCTGATCAAGGCTAAAGGCAAGTGTACGACCGACCACATCTCGATGGCCGGGAAGTGGCTGAAATACAGAGGTCACCTGGATAACATCTCGAACAACCTGCTGATCGGCGCTACGAACTTCTTCAATGAAAGGATCAATAGTGTAAAAAATACTCTTAACGGTACCTACGATGAAGTGCCCAAGGTTCAGCGCGACTATAAGCTTCACGGCATCGGGTCGATCGTAGTGGGTGACGAAAACTATGGTGAAGGTTCGTCGCGCGAGCACGCAGCAATGGAACCCAGGCATCTTGGTGTCAGGGCGATCCTGGTGAAGTCATTCGCACGTATCCACGAGACCAACCTGAAGAAACAGGGAATGCTCGGCCTGACGTTTGCCAACAAGGACGATTACAACAAGATCCAGGAAGACGATACGATCGATATGATCGACCTTACTTCGTTCTCGCCCGATGTTCCTCTCACGCTGCAGCTCAATCACAAGGACGGAACAAAAGAAACGATCAAGGTTACTCATACCTACAACGCCAACCAGATACTCTGGTTCAAAGCAGGGTCGGCTCTTAACCAGATGGGTGTAAATGCAAAGGCCAAAGCTGCCGCTATCGTTGTCTCAAAAGCTAAGACTAGAGCTAAGGCCAAGGCAAAGGTGAAAACGGCAGCAAAGAAGATCGTAAAGAAGGTCACCAGGAAACTTAAGGCAGCAGCTAAGAGGATAGTGAAGAAATTGAAGAGGGTGCAGAAACCAAAAGCTGCGGCGAAAAAGAAGAAGGTTGTTGTCAGGAAAATGAGGTCAGCAAAAAAGAAGTAGCGGATAGAAGGAATATGCGAAGGGCCACTCAAAAGAGTAGCCCTTTCTTTTTGCTCATCCAGTCAAAAAAAAATGACCTTATTTGTACGTTGCACCATCATTTTCCCAGAAGTAATCATAGCCATAGCCAGAGTTTTCGTACTGGAGATCGACGCAAACACGGTAAGGGCCATCAATGTCCCAATCTTCATACTCGGCATACTGTGTCCAAATGATCCAAGTACCGCCCCAGCAGCAATCGATAGTCGAATTCTTTTTCTTTAGCTTATAGTGAACATAGTAATCTTCATCCCAATACTGCTTGTTTTGGATATGAAGCCACTCTGGCCAATTCCCGCTCGCATGCTGTATCCAAACCCTGCTCTTCGTCCGGCCACTATCGTCGATCTTAAGCTCCCTGGCGTTCTCGACGTGGGTCATAAAACCGACCATTCCGGGTTCGAGAGATTGTTCTAGGACCTCGGTGACAATCTTAAAGGAATAGTCATCACTGGAATTGTCGTAATCCACGGGAGCTTCACCGCTATTTAGCAGGTCTTGTGGCCTTCGTGGATTCGGGGCAACTCGCCGGGGTGATTCTGTCAGGGCGGTTATAGAATACTTTGTGTTTTGCATGTAATCCGCCAAAAGATCCTGATCCAGGGATGCGAAACGCATTTTTACGAAGTTCTTCCCTGACCGATCCGTAACGATCAAGTCATGTACAAAAAAACTGATACCAATCTGCTTCTCCAGATCCGGAATCTGCGATTCGAAAGTTCTGACTAGGTTGGCATTATCAACCTTTTCATCCCCGGCACACCGCGAAAGAATAGCCGCCATCATAAAAAGACCAAAGACATGGATGTACTTTACTTTTTTCATATTTTTTATTGGTTACGTGAAAGAAATGTGAATTGAAGTTCATCAATTCGTTTCGTCGGTCACAGTTTAGAGTTTGGTATAAAATTACAATACCACTTAAGCAGTAGCCTGATGCTGTATCATAGAGCGTGGCGTTGGGACGCAATCACAATTTAAGGATCGCATTGTGTTTTGTATTACGCCGCTATTTTATTACACACACAGCAAATCGTAGAACTACGAACACATACTTTTCCTGTTTCGATTCTTATCGGAGGATCGTAATATCGAGTTGGTGTTATTATTCTATTTACCCGTTAATTTATAGGCATATGAAATTTGTACCCTTCTTATTGTTACTGTTTTTTGCCCCATCGGTGTTGCTCTGCCAGCGAATGTCGATAGCGCGACAATGGAATGAAGTACTATTGCACGCAATCGAGCGTGATTATGCCAGGCCTACATTACATGCCAGGAATCTTTATCATGTTTCCGCAGCCATGTATGATTCGTGGGCTCTTTTCGATCCAACAGCATGCCCTGTTTTTGTGCATGATTCCATTAAAACCATTTTGGTACGACCGGCCATCGCCGATGTTGAATCGTGCCAGGCTGAAGCAATAAGCTTTGCAGCGTATAGGGTAATAAGACACAGATTCAAAAATTCACCGGGGCGTGCAAAAACGTTCAAGGAAGCGAACGAAACAATGTACCGGCTGGGATTTGATACGACCTATACATCAACCGACTACCGAAGCGATCAATGTCCGGCTTTGGGCAACATGGTCGCCGACTTAATAATAAGAAGCGGGTTACAGGATGGGGCGAATGAGCTGGAAAATTATGCATTTCGTCACTATGCCGCATCCAATCCGTCCTTCAAACCTTTATTTCACGGTAACCTCACTATCAAAAACCCTAATCGATGGCAGCCTCTCGACTTGAACGAATTTGTCGACCAAAGTGGGCAGGTGGTTAAAGACGGTGCCTCCAGGTTTATTGGTCCGGAGTGGGGACTGGTGACGCCATTTGCGATTGATCAATCTCGCAAAAAGGTTTATCAGCGTGATAGCATAAATTGGACTGTGTACCATGACCCGGGCCTGCCTCCGAATATTCGGCCCGATGGTGGCGACGAATCTGAAGAATACGCGTGGAACTTTGCCCTGGTGGCCATTTGGTCTTCCCACTTAGATCCTGCCGATAGCGCCCTCATTGATATTTCGCCAGCGAGTCGTGGCAACGTCACCGCCTATCCCACTAACCTCATTGAGTATAGAAAATTCTATGATCTCTATAATGGTGGAAGCATGGATAATGGCCATAAGATAAATCCTGCTATCGGCCTTCCCTATCGGCGACAAATGGTAAAACGAGGTGATTTCGTCCGGGTTCTTGCTGAGTTTTGGGCCGATGGCCCGAACTCCCTGACCCCGCCCGGACACTGGTTCCAGATACTAAACTATGTAACCGATCACCCGGCGTTCAGCAGACCTTATGAAACGGTAAAAGCCAAAAGTGATCTCGAGTGGGATGTGAAGGCCTATCTGACACTTGGTGGTGCGATGCATGATGCAGCAGTTACAGCATGGAGTATTAAGGGATATTATGATTACGTCCGGCCAGTTTCAGCATTCCGGTATATGGTACTAAAGGGGCAGCGTTCTGATGAATCCCTCACTAACTATCACCCGGAAGGCATTCCATTGTTTCTCGGCTACATTGAAGTGGTTCGACACGGCGATCATTTAGCCGGTTTCAGAGACATTAACGTTGGAAAGATCAAGGTAAAGTCGTGGAGAGGGCCTAAACATATCATTGATCCAAGAGCGGACCAAGCGGGAGTAGGTTGGATACTTGCCGAAAACTGGCTTCCGTATCAACGACCTACATTTGTCACACCTCCCTTCGCGGGATATGTTTCAGGTCATTCGACTTTTTCCAGCGCCGCTGCGGATGTTCTCACGGCCCTTACAGGCAGTGAATATTTTCCCGGAGGGTTGGCTGAATTCACTGCAAAAAAAAATGAATTTCTGGTATTCGAAGAGGGCCCCTCGACCGATATAGTACTCCAATGGGCTACGTTCAGAGACGCGTCAGATCAGTGTAGCTTATCACGGATTTGGGGTGGCATCCATCCCCCTTCTGATGATATTCCCGGACGAATCATTGGCAGGCGTATTGCCGCCGATGCGCTAACATTCGCTTCACGACTTTTCAATGGCCGCGTAACTGAATCTTCGAAAGCCAGCATACACAACAGCTCTACCGATTCTAAAGGCTACATAACTATAATTATTGCGATATTCGGAATACTTACCTCATTATCAATTTTACTGGTATTTTTAAGCAAAAGAGCAAGCCTCGGAGGGCACAAAGAGAGCTGAAGGGCAATGCGAACTATATAAGTTCGTTATTATCAATGACCCGTTCACCTATGATGAAATGGATAATAGCGGTGCTGTTGTTGCTCGGCCATGAAACCCTGGCGCAAGCGGTACTGTCGGGAACAGTCAAAGAAATCAACACTGGCGAACACATCCCCTATTGCCACGTTCTTGTCAACAACTCTGCCGGCGCTGCCGCAAATAGTTACGGTTTTTTTTCCGTCGAAATCCCAAAAAATACTACAGTTGAATTACGGTTCACAGCAATCGGGTACAATCCATTTATCACGTCATTATCGACAGAAGCCGACACTGTGTTGTCGATCCGGCTTTCGCCAAAAACCCAGACATTAGATGAAGTTGTTGTCAACTCAGTGACAGATGAATCCATCATGCGTGCTGATGGAGAGATCCAACTGCCGATAGCGGTAGTAAAGACAGCACCGTTGTTACTAGGCGAAAAAGATGCGATGAAGGTATTGCAAACCCTGCCGGGCGTTTTACGTGGTGCCGAAGGCTCAACAGCCCTCTATGTCCGGGGAGGCACGCCGGGCCAAAATCTGATCATGCTGGACGGAGCGCCGGTGTATAATGCAAACCACCTGTTCGGATTTTTTTCTGTCTTTAATGCAGATGCGCTTAAGAGTGTCAGTTTTTGGAAATCAGGGATGCCGGCCCGGTACGGCGGACGTTTATCGTCGGTCGTGGATATTCAAATTAAAGAAGGCAATAAGGAAAAGTTCACCGGGGCCGGAGGGATTGGTCTTCTCTCAAGCAGACTTACGGTAGAAGGTCCAATTCATAAAGGCAAGGGCTCATTCATCGCATCCGCACGAAGAAGCTACCTCGATCTGGTCACCGCCCCTTTCATGACAGGTGGAAATAAGCAGGCGTACAACTTTATCGATCTTAACTTGAAAGCGAACTATGAAATTAACAGTAAGAATAAAATATTTATAAGCAGCTACTTCGGGTCCGATCATCTGATTATCGCAGAGAAAGAGGTCGCCGGAAATACCACGGGCTCCACCTCACAATCAAGGGCCGATCTTAGTTGGGGCAATGCGACAGTTACAGCGCGCTGGAATCACCTAGTCAATCAAAAAATGTTTCTTAACTCATCGCTCATATACAGTGGATTTAACTTCAAACTCGAAAACAAATTCCAGAGAGACGGTCTCACGCCGCGTAATGAGTTTCAATCTTACAGGTCCCTGGTCAAAGACCTATCTGCCAAGGTGGCCCTGAATTACTTTCTCAATAGCAAGCACACAATCGAATCCGGTCTGGAAATGACCAGCCACTTCTTCACTCCTATCATGCACAGGAAGGCCGACTTCGTGAAAGAACAATTCTCCGATCGTACGGAGCGCACTACTGCCCTTGAGGGCGTAATACACATCGGCGACACCTGGGCCGTCTCACCGAATGCCATTCTCCAATATGGAGTGCGGGGAACTATATTCAATTCAATGGGAAAAACGTTTATGCGGGCCGAACCGCGCGTGCGTGCGACGTACTCACTCAAGCATTCGGTATCAATATTCGGGTCTTATTCAAGGATCAACCAGTTTATTCATCTTCTATCCAACACTGGAATTGGCCTGTCGACCGACCTTTGGGTGCCTGCGACACCTCTTATAAAACCCCAGCAATCCGATCAGTTCGCCATTGGCATTTTGAAATCATTCCAAGAACCTGCACTGACCATCTCTTTTGAAACATATCGGAAATACATGCGCCATATCATCTCATACTCGGAAAACGCAACATTTCTGTCCATATCCGACAGCGAATCGGAGTATGATTGGCAAAATAACATCGTAGCAGGGAATGGAAAATCGTATGGGTCTGAAATTCTGATTGAAAAGAAGACCAATAAATTTACCGGGTGGATTGCATACACATTATCGTGGACAGTTCACCAGTTCAACGAGTTGAATCAGGGAAAGTCATTTTTTCCACGCCACGATGCACGGCATGCGATCAATACAGTGCTCTCGTACAAGATCTCCCCACGAATTCATCTCAGTGCAAACTGGGTCTTCACGAGCGGAAATGCCCTTACCGTGCCGCAGGGATACTATCCAACGATCACAACGAATTTCCTTCAGCCGCAACTTTTAGCTTCAACTGTTCCATATTTTGGCTTACGCAACAGCTATCGATCCGAACCTTCCCATCGGCTGGATGTCGGTATCCAGTTTCACAAGACCAGGAAACATTTTAAACGCTACTGGGAAATCGGTGTCTTCAATGTTTATAATCGTAAAAATCCCTTTTACTATTACCTGGAACGAACCTACTATCCCGGTCCTGACGTCAATATTATCGACCTGAAAAAGCGGTCACTTTTGCCTATCATTCCGTCCGTAAGCTACAATTTTGAGTTCTAGCTATGCGAAAATTACTTCCATTTATCATTTCCGCGTTGTTGATTAACTGTGATCCGGGTGTAGACCTCGACAGCATCCGCATTGATAATCTCCTGGCCGTGAGTTCGTTTATTTCTCCGCAGGATTCAACACACAAGGTTTTTCTATTTCGGGCATCTGAAGTCGGCGACGTCGAAAATTATAAAAGCGCGGTGGTGCAAGGTGCCCTCGTTATACTTTCCGACGGGGTTACGGCCGATACCCTTCATCTCAACAATGACCTGGCATACTACGCGACAAATACTTCGAACGTGAATGTTAAGGAATTCGGAACATACCATCTTTCAATAAAAGTGGGAGAAGATCCCATTCTTAACGCCTCGTGCACAATACCTCCTGATCCCGGCACACCATCCGTTAACGGCACCCGGGAAGGTGACGACTTTCGTTTCCAAGTCATATGGGAGAATGTCGATCAGCATCCTTACTACGTTCTCTCAGCCTTTGCAGAAGGACAGTATGAGCGCGAATCACCCTTTGGCCCGGTGACCTCAAACCTTAGAGCAGACATGGAACAGACACCCATACCGGCAAATGACCAACAATCGAGCAACACCGGCTCGGGAAAAGTTGCAAATGCGTTTCTCCCCGAAGAGGCAAGCCTCACAGCCACGGTGTGGAACGTAGACGAGGATATGTATACATACTATAAAACCTATGATGATTATTTCATCTGGATTGTCAATAGTACCGGTTCAATTCCCAATTTTAATGAACCCTACCCGATCTATTCCAACATAACGAATGGCGTAGGCATTTTCGCGGGGTTTAATACATCGTCGACAACGAGGAAAATCAAATGAGAACTCGAGACGATCACCAAACGAGTTTCGACACCAGGAGGGGTTCAATCGCAATAGCCGATGATCACCGGCTTTTTCGATATGGCATTTGCCACGCACTCAGGCAATCGAATCATTTTGATCATATCTATGAAGCCGATGACGGAATGCAATTGCTCGAACTCCTTTCGGGTCACAAAGTGAATGTAGCACTGCTCGACTATCGGATGCCCAACCTAGACGGCTATACAACTGCCGAAAAAATTCTTTGCACTTATCCTGACACAAAAGTAATTGTCCTAACGATGTATTCTGAGCCAGCGATCGTCTCAGGGTTTATGAGGCTGGGCGTCCATGGCTACCTAAATAAAAACACTGATATCGATCGACTATTAATGGCAATCCATGAAGTTGAGACACACGGTTTTTTCAGGCTAGACTCCGCCATGTCATACTCCAAATATCAGCCATCAATACACCTGACGCTCCACGAAAGGCAATTGATCTCATTGCTGGCCAAGGGCTTGAGCAGTGAAGAAATCGGTCAAAGACTCAATACAAACTCCAGAACGATTGAAAGCCAGAGAGCGAGGCTTCAACACAAGTTCTCTGTAAAAAACACAACTGAATTAACGGACTTTGCACATCGCCTCGGAATTCTATAGTCATCGCTATACTATATTGGTTCCATCATATCCTTCAGTATATATCTAAATTCATTCAGCATCATCGCTGTCGCTCCCCACACAATTTCGTTGTCGATGAGAAAATGCGGAGCCATCAGCTTATAAGTCTTCTGCACAACGATCTCACTGACCGTTATAGCTTCGTCGGGCATCAGCCTGCGAATATCCCCTTCGAGAACACGAACCACCTCGATCTTGTCGGGAATAAAATCCGGGCGCCTGTTCATGTACCCTACTACCGGCGTGACCATAAAGTTACTGGGCATCACAAAGAACTCGCTCAGCACGCCGATCACGTTTACGTCTTCGGGGTTCACACCGATCTCTTCCTGCGCTTCTCTCAGGGCTGTCTGAATGATCGTCTCGCCGGGCTCGGCCTTTCCTCCGGGAAAACTTACCTGCCCTGAATGTGTGCCCGCGTAGTCGGGTCTTTTGATCAATGGAAAATTGATAGCGCCGTCCGGGCCGGGATAGATCAGCAGCAATACCGCGCCGGGCCGTGGCGGCGCCGAGTGATTGAATTGGATCGGACTCAGATCCGACCGCGTAGCGCGCATGCCTTCGTGGGCAAGCGCCGCCGGCAGATCCTCCCCCAACCTCACCTCCAGCTTCCCGATAAGTTGCTCGAAGATCATCTTAACTTTTTTTCCGGGATCTGAGACAGGTACTCGTCAACGTTTTCCACGTCCGAGTCCATCTGCTTTGCCTTGGTCAGAAGCCGTTCGGCTACATCGTAGTCTTTCTTTTTCAAATAAAGCACACCCTTGTTTCGATAGGCCCACGCGTTGTAGGGGTCGATCGTGATGCTCTCGTTGATGTCGTTTTCCGCTTCCGTTAATTTATCCAGGTTGATGTAGATAAACCCCCGGTTGTTTATAAAATACGGCTGCTTCGGGCTCAGCTCTATCGCTTTATTGACCTGCTTAAGCGCCTCGTTGAAATCCTTCTTTTCGATCGCAATCAATGCAAGCGAATTGTAGATGTTGGACTCTTGCGGAGCCAGCTTTATACACGCTTCCAGCTCTGTCTTCGCTTCGTCATATCTCTTCATGAATATCTTCACGGAAGCAAGATTGACGCGGGCCGCCGATTCGTCGGCGGGTCCGAGCTCCAGGGCCCGCTGGAATGCCGTCAGTGCCGCCGGGTAGTCCCGCTGCTTGGTCAGCACGAGGCCTTTCAGAAAGTAAACAGCCGACGTGTCTCCCTTCGTTTTGGCAATATGGTCAATGTCTGAAAGCGCACTGAAATACTCACCCGATTCGTAATAAGAGTTCGCCCGGTTGAACCAGGCATCCAGAAAACCGGGATTGCATTCGATTGCTTTGGTATACCGCGCGACAGCCTCGTCGTAGTTGCCAGACTTGTGGTTGATAGTGCCCGAATTGTTCAACGCTTCGGTAAAACAGGGATCGACCTTCAGCGCTTCGTTGTAATAGTATAAAGCCTTATCGGCATCGCCCTCATCGAGGGACGTATTACCCTTCAAAAGAAAGCTCTGAAGGCGGGTTTCCTTGCTTCCACAGCCCGCCATCGCCAGGGTCACAAGGATCAGTATTGCCGTTTTTTGCATTGGGGCAAATTTACGACAGAGCCCCTTGTTTATTCGATCCACGTTCCTTTTCTTTGTCACCGACAATGAAACAATTCACGTCAGTAACAGTTCACCACCACCATCATTCAACAATGATGCGTGGCAGCGTTTTGTCCTGACGGATAAAAATATTAACCTTGAAAGGCTTGCCACTAAAACGGCGAGCCTTTTTTATTTAAATGCAGATGAGTACACTGTTAAGAATTGCTATCCAGAAATCAGGTCGTCTCCAGGAGGGGTCGCTCGATCTTTTACACGAAAGCGGACTGGCGTTCAGTCACGGCAAGGATCAATTGAAATCGTTGGCCCGCAACTTCCCGGTAGAGATCCTCTTCCTGCGCGACGACGACATTCCGCAATACATTGAAGATGGCGTTGCCGATGTCGGCATCGTAGGTGAGAATGTGTTTGTGGAAAAGCAAAAACAGAACCGGCTCATCAAACGACTTGACTTCGCCAAGTGCAGGCTGTCGATCGCCGTACCCCGCAATGAAAACTACGGAGATATCACGTTTCTCGAAGGAAAAAACGTTGCCACATCCTACCCTTTCATTGTCAGTCAATATCTCGCGAAGAAAGGTGTGAGGGCGGGCATTCACGAGATCAGCGGATCGGTAGAGATCGCCCCCGGTATCGGTTTGGCCGACGCCATTTGTGACCTGGTGAGCAGCGGAAGCACGCTGTTGAGCAATGGCTTAAAAGAAGTCGAGGTCGTAATGCAATCGGAAGCTGTATTGATCGGCAATCCAAAACTGTCTTCAGAAAAAGAGACAATCCTGGGAAAACTACTCTTCCGCGTCGACGCTGTTCAATCGGCAAAGAATTCCAAGTACATTCTCCTCAACTGCCCCAACTCGTCGATCGAAAGTATCACCCGGTTATTGCCTGGCGCGAAAAGTCCAACCATCCTTCCGTTGCGGGAGCCCGGTTGGTCGTCGATACACTCTGTAGTGAACGAGAACGACTTCTGGGAGAAGATCGATATACTCAAGTCACTGGGCGCGGAAGGCATCCTTGTAATTCCTATCGAAAAAATGATCGCCTGAAATATGCGCACCGTTATTGATCCCCCGAAAAAAGACTGGCCGTCCTTATGCGGAAGGCCGTCGCTCGAGCTCGAGTTCCTCGACAGCACTGTGAAGAACATTATCAACCGGGTAAAGACGTCGGGCGATGATGCACTAAAAGAGCTTGCCCTGAGATATGAGAATGTGAAGCTTGAAAGCCTCGAAGTTTCGAAAGCAGAGATCGAGGCAGCGACGGCCGCGGTTCCCGAAGATCTTAAACAAGCCATCGGGATTGCCGCCTCCAACATCCGGACGTTTCATGAATCACAGCGCCGCGACTTCCAAAAAGTGGAGACAACGCCCGGTGTTACCTGCTGGCGAAAGGCGGTGGCCATCGATCGCGCCGGCATCTACATACCCGGTGGCACCGCACCGCTGTTCTCGACAGTCCTCATGCTCGCCGTACCCGCGATGATCGCCGGTTGCCGGGAGGTTATCCTTTGCTCTCCGCCCGACAAGTCGGGGAACATTTCGTCGGCCATCATTTATGCGGCTTCCCGCGTGGGGATCACAAAAATGTTCAAGGCTGGTGGTGCACAGGCGATAGCGGCAATGGCTTACGGAACGCAAACAATCCCTACAGTCAATAAGATATTCGGGCCTGGAAATCAATACGTTACGAAGGCAAAGCAGATCGTCAGCCAGAATGGTATTTCCATCGACATGCCCGCCGGCCCTTCCGAGGTGCTGATCGTGGCCGACGATCAGGCCAACCCTTCTTATGTAGCCGCCGACCTCCTCTCGCAAGCCGAACATGGCAAAGACAGCCAGGTGGTATTGGTGGCATTTTCGGAGGAAATGGTAAAAAAAGTCCGAACGGCGATCGATGAGCAGATGGTTTTGCTTCCGCGGCAGGAAATCGCAAAGGCAGCGTTGAACAACAGCCTTTCGATAGTCGTCCGGTCAGATGCCGACGCGATGGATTTCGTGAACGAATATGCTCCCGAACACCTCATACTTAACTCGAAGAACGCCGTACAACTCTCTGATCTGGTGAGAAATACCGGTTCTGTCTTCATCGGTCCCTGGTCGCCTGAATCAGTTGGTGACTATGCCTCGGGCACGAATCACACCCTTCCCACCAATGGGTTCGCCAAGGCGTACAGCGGCGTGTCGCTTGAAAGCTTCCAGAAATACATCACGTTCCAGTCCCTTACACCCGAAGGGCTAAAGAAGCTCGGCCCGGTGGTGGAGACCATGGCTGTCGCCGAAGATCTCGTGGGACATAAGCAATCGATCAGCATTCGACTTAAGGATCTCCGGTAATGACTTTACAAGAAACATTGGCCCTGGTACGGCCTCACCTGCTCAATCTCCAGCCCTACTCTTCGGCCAGGGACGAGTTCGATCAGTCACAGGTGGAGCAAGGCAAGTTTGTGTATCTCGATGCAAACGAGAACCCGTTCAACACCGGGCATAATCGTTACCCCGACCCCCATCAGCGTGAGCTGAAAAAGAGAATATCGGCGATCAAGGGCGTGAATGCCGGACAGATCTTCCTTGGAAACGGCAGCGACGAGGCGATCGATCTAGTGATCCGGCTCTTCTGCGGCAACGAAGACAACATCCTCATACCCGCGCCAACATACGGTATGTATAAAGTATCGGCCGAGATCAATAACGTGAAGATAAAGGCTGCTGCTCTTACGGAAGATTTCGCGTTGCCGTTGAGCTTTCTCTCAAATGCCGATGAGCGGACGCGGGTCATTTTCCTGTGCAGTCCCAATAATCCGTCCGGTAACCGGGTGGATGTAATGCCAGTGCTGAAAGACTTTCAAGGGATTGTCGTAGTCGACGAAGCGTACATCGATTTCACCTCCGGCAAAAGTCTGCTGACGGAGCTCGATCATTTCCCGAATCTCATCGTTCTCCAAACATTCTCCAAGGCATGGGGATTGGCGGGCTTGCGATTGGGAATGGCGTTTGCACAACCGGAGATCATCTCTCTTCTCAACAGGATCAAGCCTCCGTATAACATCAGCTCTTCGACACAAACACTGGCGCTTGAAGCCATCCAGAAAAGGGAACAGACAACGGAATGGGTGGAGCTCATCATCGCCGAAAGACAACGCGTTGCGGAGGAATTGAGTAAATTAAGCAGCGTAAAAAAAGTATTTCCGTCCGATGCCAACTTCCTGCTGGTGAGGATGGACCGCGCGGCTGACGTGTACAACAAACTTATTGCCGATCACATTGTTGTTCGTGATCGCTCGCAGGTGAAGCGATGCGAGGACTGCCTTCGGATCACCATCGGAACAAAAAATGAGAACGACCACCTGCTAAACGCTTTGAAGATCATTCAATGAAAAAAGTACTTTTCATAGACCGCGACGGTACCCTGATCCACGAGCCATCCGATACGCATCAGATCGACTCACTGGAGAAGCTGGAATTCATACCGGGTGTGTTCACGGCGCTGGGAAACATTGCGTCGGCCGGACACTACGAGCTGGTGATCGTCACCAACCAGGATGGCTTGGGTACTGACAGCTTTCCGGAACGCGACTTTTGGCCGGCGCAGAACAAGATGCTGCAGGCATTCGCAAATGAAGGCATCCGTTTTTCGGCGATCCATATCGATAAGTCTCTGCCTTACGAGAACAAGCAGACACGCAAACCGGGTACAGGTATGCTTACCTCCTACTTTGGAAGTGAATACGACCTGAAGAACTCATACGTGATCGGCGATCGCCTGACGGACATTGCCCTTGCAAAGAACCTCGGAGCCAAAGGCATCTTGCTGGCCAACAAGGAGCTCGGTGACCAGCTCCCTGCCTACGGCCTCGATGAATATTGTGCGTTGTGTACAAGCTCCTGGGGCGACATCGCGCGGTTATTGTCATCGGCTGGCCGCAGCGTGACGGTGAACAGGAAGACCAAAGAGACCGACATTACCGTGTTGATCGCGCTGGAAGGACAAGGCCGGTCGAAGATCAACACGGGTCTGGGTTTCTTCGATCATATGCTCGATCAGCTTGCAAAGCACGGATTGATGGATATCGAGATCACGACAAAAGGCGATCTGCATATCGATGAACAC
Source organism: Cyclobacteriaceae bacterium (assembly GCA_035318625.1). Taxonomy (GTDB): domain Bacteria; phylum Bacteroidota; class Bacteroidia; order Cytophagales; family Cyclobacteriaceae; genus ELB16-189. The sequence goes on along the minus strand of DATHEL010000001.1, from coordinate 1,045,651 downwards.
CATACAATTGAAGACACTGCGCTGACACTGGGAGAAGCGTTTGCAAAGGCATTGGGTGACAAGAGAGGTATCGAGCGGTATGGATTTTGTTTGCCGATGGATGACTGCCTGGCGCAAGCCGCGATCGACTTCGGCGGGCGTCCGTGGCTGGTTTGGGAGGCGGAGTTCAAAAGGGAGAAGGTCGGTGAGATGCCTACGGAGATGTTCCACCACTTTTTCAAATCGTTCACAGATGCGGCGCGATGCAATCTCAACATCAAGGCAGAGGGTACCAATGAACATCACAAGGTCGAGGCGATATTCAAGGCTTTCGCAAAAGCAATTAAGATGGCGGTAAGGAAAGACCCTTTCTCGAATTCCTTGCCGTCGACCAAAGGAACGTTATGAAGGTGGCCGTAGTGAAATACAATGCAGGCAATATCCAGTCGGTGTCTTACGCGCTGGAGCGGATGGGTATCGACTTCGAGGTAACGCCCGATCCGGAAAAGATAATGGGCGCCGATAAGGTAATTTTTCCCGGTGTTGGCGAAGCCAGTACCACCATGAACTACCTGCGGGCGAGCAACCTCGATAAGTTGATCACCGATCTGAAACAACCGGTGTTGGGAATATGCCTGGGCATGCAGCTTCTTTGTAAGCACTCGGATGAGAATAACACGAAGTGCCTTGGCATATTTGATGAGGTGGTGAAACGATTCGAACCGGCTCCCGAGTTTAAAGTGCCGCACATGGGCTGGAACTCGCTGAGCGGAGTGCGGGATTGGATCGATGGCGATTTGAATGAAAAGTACGTTTACTTTGTCCACAGTTATTACGTGCCCGTGAACAGCAATACGGTGGCGCAAACGAACTATGTGGTACCGTTCAGCGCAGCGATGCGGAAGAATAACTTTCACGCCGTGCAATTTCACCCGGAGAAGTCTGCTGAAGCAGGAGAGCAAATTCTAAAGGCGTTTTTGAAATTATGAAGATCATAGCAGCGATTGACATCATGGAGGGCAAGTGCGTAAGGCTCACGCAAGGCAACTTCGGCAGCGTAAAGGTTTACGACGAAGACCCTGTCGATATGGCCAAGAAGTTTGAAGACGCCGATCTTGAAAACATTCACGTGGTCGACCTCGAAGGTGCACAGACCGGGTCGGTAACCAACTGGCAGACGCTGGAAGACATACGGGCGAACACTGCATTACATATCGATTTTGGCGGCGGCGTGAAGACCACGGAAGATGTCGAATCATTGCTGGAGCTGAACATCGACCGAATCAACGTGGGCAGCGTGGCCGTGCGGGAACCCAAGAAATTTCTCGGGTGGATTGAAAAATTCGGAGCCGATAATTTCATCCTGAGCACCGACGTGAAGGGGGATGAGATCAAGGTAAACGGATGGCAGGAAAAGACCGGTATCACAATCTACGACCTCATCGAACAATACAAGCCAAGTGGGATAACTCACATCACATGCACCGATATCAGCGCCGACGGTACGTTGAAGGGTCCTAACATTGCGTTGTATAAAAAGCTACTAAAGCACTTTCCGGAGATGAAGATCACGGCTAGTGGCGGCGTGGGATCTATGGAGGACCTCGAAAGCCTGAAGTACATCGGGGTACACGGTGTAATCATCGGCAAAGCGATCTATGAAGGAAGGATCACCCTCGAGCAACTGGCCGCCTTCAACCGCTAACGCCACATGCTGACAAAACGCATCATCCCATGTCTGGACATTAAAGACGGGCGTACCGTGAAGGGTGTGAACTTCGTCGACCTGCAGGATGCCGGCGATCCTGTTGCTCTCGCGGAAGCGTACTCCCACGAGGGGGCCGACGAGATCGTATTCCTCGACATCTCCGCCACCGTAGAAAAACGAAAGACACTGACCGACCTCATCCGCAAAGTTGCCAAAACGGTAACGATCCCATTCACCGTCGGTGGCGGTATCGGGAGCGTGGAAGACGTCGGTCCCCTGCTCGACGCCGGAGCCGACAAGGTCAGCATCAACTCCGCAGCCGTCAACAACCCCGGCCTGATCGACGAGCTGTCGAAGGCATTCGGGTCTCAGTGCATCGTGCTCGCCATCGACGCACGAAAAGTCGACAACCAGTGGATCGTACACACGCACGGCGGAAGAAAGGCTACGGAACGCAAGCTGTTCTCGTGGGCCAAGGAAGGCCAGGAGCGCGGGGCGGGCGAGATACTGTTCACCAGCATGGACCACGACGGAACCAAGGCAGGGTTCGCCATCGATCCGCTTCAGAAACTGAACGCCCTGCTTTCCATTCCTGTGATCGCATCGGGCGGAGCCGGCAAAGTCGAGGACTTTTCGGAAGTATTCATTACGGGAAAGGCGGATGCCGCACTCGCTGCCAGCGTCTTCCACTACAGTCAGATCCGCATCAACGAGCTCAAGGCTTATCTTTCAAAAGTACGAATCCCCATGAGGGGTTAAACATCAGTTTATGGTAGACGTTCAGAAGATCCAATTCGACAAGCTTAACGGCATCGTCCCCGCCGTGGTGCAAGACTCCTATACGCGCACGGTGCTCATGGTCGGTTTCATGAACCCCGAAGCCTTGCAAAGGACCATCGATGAAAAGCGTGTTACCTTCTACAGCCGTTCAAAGAAACGCTTGTGGACCAAAGGTGAAACGTCAGGCAATTTCCTGGCACTCGACGACATCAAGCTGGATTGTGACAATGATACTTTGCTGGTCATGGTACGCCCGGGTGGACCTACCTGTCATACGGGGGCAGACACGTGTTTTAATACATCGAACCTCGCCACGGGACCCGCGTTCCTGGAGAGGATAATCTCGGACCGGAAGAAGAATCCAAAACAAGGGTCGTACACCAACACCTTGTTGAGCTCAGGGATCAACAAGATCGCCCAGAAAGTCGGAGAAGAAGCGGTGGAGCTCGTGATCGAAGCCAAGGACAACAACCGCGACCTGTTCGTGGGAGAAGCCGCCGACCTGATGTATCATTTCATGGTATTGCTGGCAGCGAAGGAAGTTTCGATGGAGGATGTAACTAAGGTTTTACACCAGCGACATCAGCCAAAACCGTCTTAACGTTGTGCCCAAATCATTTTTAAGACATCCCAAACGCAATGCATCTTGATACGCATTGTTAAATCTTGATACGCATTGTTAAAATGGATTACTTCGATGACGACTGCAAAGCCGGCACTTTCGGTGATATCTTGATGTAGGTAAGCTTGTAGGTGATCGTCTTGTTGTTCGAGTTATCGGTCCTCACTCCTTCCAATACATCCTTTATTTTATCGTAAGTGAAAGTGAACGAAGAGTTCCTCCCCTTCGAGTCGAAATGCTTGTACAACAGCAGGTTGCTTTCGGCCATGGCACTGAACTCGCCATAAACAGGATAAGACGTCTGGAAATCCTTGTCGATCACGATCTCGATATATTCACGGCCTGCCTCGCTGTTGTCTTTAATGATGGCCACCTTCGAATAGTTCTCCTTCCGGTCGGTAACTTTTTCTCTCTCACGGCTCGTGAACACCGTTTTCCCTTTCTTGGTCACCACGCTCGATACGGTATAAATGCCTTCAATGCTTCCGATGCTGGTCTGGTCCTTGGCCATATACCGCTCCACCATCTCCTGCAGATCGACCTGCTCGAGGGATGATGATTTGGAGCTCTGTTTCATGGTCACAAGGTTGGTGAATGAACATCCCGTCAGCGATGTCATCAACATAAGAAAAATCATTATCCTCATACCCGTCTTATTTAGTTATCCTAAAAAAGAATATTCTGATAGTCTCCACCGGTGAAACTGCGACACGACAACCTGCCGTGCAGGGCAGTAGGCTTGAACATGGACTTACCCATGAGCATGCGAACACACTCCTGGATACCTTCCGTTATAGATGGGTGCGGATGTACACATTCGGCCAGCTCCTCGATCCCTTTGTCCATCGATATCAGCACAGCCACAGCCTGTATCGCGCTTGACGCGTGATGACCGACTACCTTCATACCGAGTATCTTCATCGCATCGTCGTTGGTGACCAGCAGCTTGATGAAACCCTGCGTGTTCCTCTTTGCAATGGCACGGGGAATACAAGCGTAGTCCAGTGTTACCACCTTATACTCCATCCCCTTTTCTTTTGCCTGGATCTCATTAAGCCCCACGCCCGCTACCTCGGGGCTCAGGAACATGATGTTGCTTATGTTCTCGTAAACCAGCTTCCGCTGCGGTTTACCAAATATCCTTTCCACTGCGTAACGTCCTTCCAACTCGCCGACATTCACCAGCGAGATATCTGCTGTAAGGTCTCCCACCGCATACACGTTGGCGATATTGGTCTGGGTATCGTCGCCCTCGATGCCGCGTTTCGAGATGGCGATGTTCACCTTGTCGTCCCAAAGATCTTCGAGATTTGGAACACGCCCCACCGACACGAGCGCTTTTTCGACATTGAATATCTCCTTGCCCCCATCGGTATATTCGAGCTCGTATTCAACGCGATTGTTCTTGATCTCCATGCGGATAAGCCGTGAGTTACGGTGTATCAGCACGCCGTTGTTCTCCATGTTCCGTTCGATGATCTTCACCACATCGTCGTCTTCGAAAGGAAGAATACGGTCGCCTTTATCTATCAGGTGTACTTTGGTTGAGCCGAAGCCCGAGAAGATAGTCGCATACTCGCAGCCGATCACCCCCGCCCCGACGATCACCATGCTCTCCGGAAAGTCCTCCATGTTCTCGATCCCCTCGCTGGTCATTACGATCTTTTCGTCGATGGGAAGCTCGGGCAGATACCTGGGGCGGCTGCCTGTAGCGAGGATGATATGATCGGCCTGCACGATCTCCTTCTGAGCGCCCGTGGTGATCTCCACGTCGTGCTGGCTCACCAGGCGCGCCGTACCTGTTTTGAACTCGAGAAGGTTGGAGTAATTGGAGTGTTTCAACAGCTCCATGTGCTCTTCCAGCATGTCTTTTCTTTCCTGGACCGCTTTCCGTACCTCGGCCTGTATTTCTTTGTAGTCAGCTGCCGGCGCTTTGATGTTGAAGCGCTTAAGGCCCTTTCGGAAGGCCGAGTTCTCTCTTGACAATTCCCACCAGGTTTTCGAGGATAAAGCGCCGTTCGTAACCCCGGCTCCGCCGACCTTACCCCGCTCTACCAGCAACACCCTTTTCCTGAAATCGAGTGCACGCATGGCCGCGGCATAACCCGACGGTCCCGCACCGATAATAACTAGGTCGAACTTACTCATCTACAGCTACTTATGATGTTTTGATTACCTGGGGCTTAAAGTAAAAATACCGCTCCTAATATATACAGATTTACCTAGATTCGCCCCTGTATGATCATCGCTGTCCTTCAGCAACTTATGGACTGGGACCGCCGTCTGCTGGTGTGGCTTAACGGCTTTCATGCCGACTGGCTGGACCCGGTGATGTACTATACTTCCCAGACTTTATTCTGGCTTCCGCTCTACCTCTTTTTGATCGGGCTGATCATCAAGGATTTCAAAAAAGAATCGTGGATCCCTCTTATCGGCATTGGGCTCACGATCCTTCTCGCCGACCAGGTTACCGCCTCACTGATGAAGCCGTTCTTCGCACGACTCCGGCCCTCGCAGGAACCGGCGCTGGCGGGGATCGTTCATCTTGTTCGTGACCGTAATGGCGAGATCTACACCGGCGGACTTTACGGCTTCGCTTCGAGCCATGCAGCCAACACGTTCGCAACCGCCGCCTACTTTACCCTGCTGTTCAGGCCAAAGCATCGCTGGATCACATGGTTGTTCTTATGGGCTGCGGCGATGACATACACTCGCATTTACCTTGGAGCTCACTACCCAGGGGATATCCTTGCCGGCTCGCTGGTGGGAATCGCCAGCGCTTTCGCGGGTTTTAAGGTGTACGAATGGATCACGAAGAAGAGAGGATCTTCTTTACATACTTCCCGATAATATCGAATTCCAGGTTCACCTTGTCTCCAACCGAAAGCCGGCCGATGTTGGTAACCTCGAACGTGTACGGGATGATGGCCACCGTGAACGAATCCTCACGGGAATTAAAACAGGTGAGGCTTACTCCGTTCACGGTAATGGATCCTTTATCCACGGTCAGATTTCCAACCTTGGGATCGTACCCGATTTCGATAAGCCAGCTTCCTTGCTTATTGGTCATTGAAATCACGGTGCCTGTCTGGTCTACATGGCCTTGCACGATGTGACCGTCGAAACGGCCGTCGGCTTTCATACACCGTTCGATGTTCAACTTGTGGCCTGGCTTGATCCTGCCCAGGTGGGAACGCCTGAGCGTTTCCTCGATGGCCGTCACCCAATAGCCACCGGGAGCCAGTTGGGTAACGGTAAGGCAAACGCCGTTGTGTGAAACACTTTGATCTACCTTCAGCTCTTGTGCGATCGAAGCAGATATCCTGAAGTGCTTGTTAAGACCTTCAATTCTGATTTCTTCGACAGTCCCTAACGCTTCAATAATTCCGGTGAACATTCTTTATGCGCACTTCTAATTCCGGGAACTCCGCATGCGCCGGGTAAATTTACTTCTTTCCTTGCGATAATTTCTCGATTGCTTCACGCTGGTCGGGTCGTATCGTAGGATAAACTATACCAAGTTGTTCCAGGTATGTCTTATACTTCGCCGGGTTGTAGTACAAGGGCTTCAGCTTCGGCGCAAACTCGGACATGGTCTTCTGATTGAGATATATTGCCGGTCGATCCTTGTCGCCTACCAGCGGAGTGTACTTGATCTCTTTCGTCTGTTCGTTACGGTAGTATTCCCATGCATTCTTGAGCAGCTCGGGTTTCAAAAGCATATCGAGTATCGTCATCACTTCGGCTTTCGCACCTGCCACGATACCTTTGTGGGCGATGGGTGTTGCCATGGAAATGGCATTACTCCAATGGTGGCCGGGAAGGCCGGGGATGTTCGAGGGATAGTGAAGCACAACGGTTGGCAACGACCACGAGATATCTGCAATGTCGTCGGAGCCTCCGCCCATGGCCATGAGCTGGCGGCCCATCACGTTGATGGTCCCGGTAGGACTGGGTAGCCCGAGTGTGTCAATCTTCACCGCAAGGCCCTCTATCTTCTTGGATTTCATTTCGATCTGGGTGGCCTTCGCGAGCAGCTGGTCTTCATCGCTCCATTTCGGGAGACCGACGACCTTCATATTTGAATACATCGCCTCGGCGATCGGTTTATTGAAATGCCCGGGCCAGGCGCTTCCCAGTATCTCATAAGAGTAATTCGTGTCCGTCATCATGGAAGCGGCCTCCGCGATCTTCACGCCTATGTCAAACAGTTTTTTGATATCGGGATAAGACCGTTCGCGGAAGTAATACCATACCGAAGCCTTGGACGGAACGACGTTGGGTTGGTCGCCGCCGTCACTGATCACATAATGAGACCGTTGTGAAAGCTCCAGGTGCTCACGACGGAAGTTCCAGCCTATGTTCATGAGCTCTACTGCGTCGAGTGCGCTTCGACCACGCCACGGAGCACCGGCAGCATGTGCTGCAGCTCCTTCGAACGAGAATCGTACGGATATCATACCTGTTCCTCCCCCATCTCCATACCCGACGCCGAGGTTGTTGCCAACGTGGGTGAAGATACAGGCGTCAACATCTTTGAAATATCCGTCGCGTACGTAGTAGGCTTTTGTTCCCAGCAGCTCTTCCGCGATCCCGGGCCACAACATGAGCGTGCCCTGGATCTTTTCCTTCTCCATGATCTTCTTTATTGCGAGGGCCGAGATGATGTTCAGTGCCTGACCGGAATTATGTCCTTCACCGTGGCCAGGAGCTCCTTCGATCATCGGGTCGTGGTAAGCGACGCCCGGCTTTTGCGAAGCCTTTGGTATGCAGTCCACATCGGAGCCTAACGCAATGACCGGTTTGCCGCTTCCCCATGTGGCGATCCAGGCCGTGGGAACATTGGCGATACCCTTTTGTATTTTGAAACCATTCTTCTCGAGGATGCCGGTGAGGTAGTTTTGTGTTTCAACTTCCTGAAAGCCAAGCTCAGCGAAGCTGAAGAGCATGTCGTTTATCTGCTGACCGAGCTGTGCATTTTTTTCGACTTCCTTGGCCGCATCGGCCTTAAGTTTCTCAGCGAGCTGCAACTCGGGCTGGGCTTGCGCCGCTGCGAGCACGATGCACGAGAGCAAAAGGATAAAGATCTTTTTCATGGAAGGGTTAGGTTTCTTGTAAGTTAATGATTTGAGCAGAGCCGCCAAGAGGGTTTTACAGTCATTAAAAAGGGCATTTCTGAAGCCTGAAGTCTATTTTTATTAGATTTTGGTTTATAACATAAACTAGTTTACATTTATGTAATCAGCAAGTATAAACCCTAACCCCTTAGGAAATGGAATCGGAAAAAGAAAATCTCACGGCGCAGCAGAGCCTCGACATTATCACCTCGATGATCAGGCAAGTGAAGGGCAACTTCTCAAGCAACAGCTTTTATTTCCTGTTGTGGGGATGGACGATCACGATTGCCAACCTGGGCGTGTTCTTTATGATGCGTTACACGACGGTGAAAGAGCCTAATATGATATTCGGTATCACCATTATATCCGCGGTCATCTCGCTCATTCACGGAGCGAGGCAAAGTAAAAGGGCACAAACTAAGACTGTGCTGGATAGCGTGAACATGTGGCTGTGGATCGGTTATGGAATTCTGTGCTTCACCTTTGTGGCATTCGGCAGCAAGACCAACTGGCAGATCAACCCGATCGTGATCACGATGGCATCTGTACCTACTTTTGTAACGGGAATACTGCTCCGTTTCAGACCGTTGATGTATGGTGGCGCCGCGTTGTGGGCGTTCGGGATCGTACTGTTTATGTTACCGGCTGATCTGCAGCCCCTGGGCGCCGCAATTGCCATTGCGACAGGCTACCTGATCCCCGGATATCTTCTTAGAAAGTCCGACGCCTGATGTTCAGAGAACTTGATCCTTTGCTGCATTCGCAACTGCGGCTCGCCGTGACCTCTTTGTTGATCAGTGTGGACTCCGCAGAGTTCACATATATCAAAGAGAAAACGAACGCGACCGCGGGAAACCTGAGCGTACAGATCGATAAGCTTTCGGAAGCAGGATATATTTCCGTTGAGAAATCATTTAAAGGAAAGAAACCTGTAACGACATGCCGCATCACAAAAACGGGCATGAAAGCATTCGAAGAATACGTTAATAATCTTAAAGATTACATTAAGAAGTAGCCCAACTTGAGCCCTACTTGAGCTCTACCACCTCGATCTCGTAAGAAACATTTGAATTGGCCGGTACCGGGCTCGTGGTACTTTCATTTGGACCAAATGCGAGATCTGCGGGCACATAGATGGTGATCTTCCCCCCCGCACCTACCTTGGACAGTCCCACCTTAAGGCCGTTGATAAAGTCAATCATACGACTGTCGAACCCGACGTTAGGCTCGGAAGATCCGTTAAAGAACTGGGCATTTGTTGCCAGGACCCTGCCGCTATAGTTGAACTTGATCTTCGTGTACCAGGTGGGCAGCGGTCCGGTTCCGGGATTCGTGATCACGTAACGTACACCTGTTGTATCTTTAACAGCATCGATCGCCTTCGAGGCGAGGTATTCATCGATGGTTTTTATGTCGGCAGCAAGCCTCACCTTTTCGGCACCCGACGTGACGACTTCCTTGAGATGTACATCGAACACAAGAATGGTATTCGGAGGGATGCTACCGACTGCCTGATTTCCATACGCGAGCGGCGAAGGGATGTAAATCGTTCCCTTTGTCCCCGCCGGCCACACCGATAAAGCCAGCTGCCAGCCGGCGATATAGCCTTTCAAGACACCGGTTTCGTCGACACCATCGTCGAAGACACTGCCGCTAAGGAACTTCCCGGTATAATCTACTTTAACAGTCTGATCGTATCGTGGGGGAAATCCGGTACCGACGGTCTCGATATGAAAACGTAGTCCGCTCAAATCCACAATTGCATCGATATTGTTTTTGGCCAGAAACTGATCGATGGTTTCTATATCCGCCGCCATCTGCACGTTTGGATCAAAACTATCGCTAGGGTCGATACAGCCCGACATACCAAACCCAAACAACCCGACCAAAACAATAAAACTCCATCTTAAACTTTTCATTCACGCTTCTATTTATTGTTAGCAAATCAAATAATTTCCTTTGTGTTTTTGTAAAAAAGTCGACGTTCCGATCTGGCGACGCGATCAATTAAGTGGCTTTGTTCCGTTTTTCAGTGTATGCACCGTGACCGCGGCGTTATCGGGGAAAAAGACAGCTGATCCGGACTGCGAGAGATACCCGGAGCCTTTGTAAAATTCCAGGCGTTGCTTCCGGCCGTTGGACAATTGGATCTCTGCCCACCGGTCATCGGCAGAAGGACGATACAGCGTTCCGTTTCCGCCGGACGTAGTGAAAGCACGCAAGGGTCCACGATTCTGTGTCGCGAGGTAGACATTACCACCGGGTGTAGAAAGGCGGGCCAGGGCCTTTGCATCACCGTCGACAACAAAGCCAGATTCGAGTGCTGAGACAACGCGGAAACTTCCATTGCCGTTGCCGGCCAACAGAAGTCCGATAAAAGCATCGTACCGTCCTGCAAAGACTTCATTCCCGTAATCATTGCCGATCATCATTATATCAATATTCCCATCATTGTTAAAATCGTCGGTGACCATACCGTTCACGGGCGCCGTTTGCGCCTCTATCGGCAGTGGTGACATTTTGAACTTTCCATTTCCTATGTTTTCGATATAAGATGTCGCCATTTGGTTTGCCGTCAGCGTCACGGCGTCCTTACTTTCCTCTGCGGTCAACAGTTCGGCCATCGTTATTTTGCTGAACTGCCTGTATCGCGAGAACTTCCTCCTGAACTTGGGGCTTTGTGAGTTCAACTCATCCCAAAAGTGAACGGGATACAGGTTGCGTTTCGTGCCCTGCATCGATTCTCTCATGTAACATGCAATGACAGGATCAATGCTGCCGTTGGCGTCAAAATCTTTCGCTACACAAACCACCGGGTACTCGGGCGTAACCTGAAATGCGTTGTTCAGTCCGAGGTTTCCGGCAACGTAGTCGATGTCGCCATCGCTGTCGAAGTCGGCGGCCGTAAGACTGTTCCACCAGCCTGATTGGTCGTCGATACCGGTGTCTTTAAGCTTCGTGAGCTTTTGTCCATCGTTGACAAAGATGGTAACAGGCATGAACTCGCCCACGACGATAAGGTCGAAATTGTCATCGTTGTTTATGTCCGACCAGAGGGCATCGGTGACCATGCCGACCCGTTGAACATCGGCTGACCAATCGGCGGTTTTATCGAGAAACTTACCGTTGTCGTTGATTAAGATGTAGCTCGCGGCCGGCATCGGGTACGCGTGTGGCATCGTACGTCCGCCTACAAACAAGTCGAGGTCTCCATCGTTATCGATATCTGCAGCCCGTACGCAGGATCCAGCCGCGTTTGTATCCGGCAGCGACGACGGCTGTTGCTTATAGTTGCCCTTGCCGTCGTTCACGTAAAGCCTGTCGCGATAATAGCTTGCAGAGTCCGCTTCGTACCCGCCGCCTACGATATACAGATCCTGGTCGCCATCGTTGTCCGCATCGAATAAAAGCAGGCCTTCATCCTCTTCTGTCTTTGGAGCTTTCAGGGTCGCACTAATAAGTTGTTTTCTCGCGAACTTTCCGTTCTTATTCCCGAAAAAGATCGTTGCATCGTGGCCCACAGATCCGCCAACGACGAAATCATCCATGTTATCGCCGTTGATATCCCCTACCGCTATTCCCGGCCCCGCCTGTGAAAACTTATGAGGGAGTGTTCGTTGCCTGTTATAGTCGATGAAGTCCTCTTCCGGGTGTACAAAATCGATCCCGAGGTCGGCCGACTTCTCCTGGAACCATTTCGCAGGAAGCTCAGGCCGCGTAGCGCCTCCGGTCCTAGATCCTGAATAGCTGATCTTCAACGACTGGTCGATGGCGGGCTTTACAGTAACCGACCTCGAGTTGTCGGGCCACTGAACCACGACAGAATCCACCGTGGTGTTTTGCCCAAGTCCAAAATGCATTTGTGGGTCGACTGAAGAAAGGAATCCACGATAAAGCGATTCTTCTCCGAACTGTATACCGCCGCCTGAATGAATTGTTACTTTACTCCCGATCGCCATCTTGTTTCCCGGTGTTCCTTCAAGTTGAACGCCGATCCAGTGTTTGGGAGTAGTCGTTATCTTCTCGAGGTTATTACGAAAGACAAATGCAGGTTGGTTGATGTTGTTGGTGACATAGTCGAGATCGCCATCCTTGTCGAAGTCGGCGAAGACAGCTCCATTTGAGAAAGAAGGCTGATCGAGCCCCCACTCTGCCGATACATCGGTGAACACCAATGACCCGTTGTTCCTGAACGCATAGTTCGGGATCTTGATGACCGGGATGGAATCGATCAGGTACTCTGGTGTGGCTATGTTTCCTACATCTGCGCGATAGTTGGCAAAGTCCTTGTCGGTTATGTCTTTCGGAAATCCATTTGTGATCAGGATGTCTTTGTAGCCATCGTTGTCCATGTCGATGAACAGAGGCGCCCAGCTCCACTCGGTCTGGTACACTCCGGCGAGCTGGCCGATCTCGCTGAACTTCATGCCATACTCCATACCGTTGTTGAGATGGAGCATGTTGCGCATGTATTGGTATTCGTAGCCGAACTGTTCGTTGTTGATGTAATTCTGATAGCTCTTACCGGATACCGTCGTTTTCTTCCGGGCGTTTGTTTCAGCGAGCATGTCGGTCGTGACGATGTCGGGGCGTCCGTCGTTGTTTACGTCAGCAACATCGCTGCCCATAGAAAACTGACTTTGGTGGCCGATATAGCGCCCGATCTGGTTGGTGAATGTGCCGTTCCCGTTGTTTATGTACAGGATGTCGTTCGACAAGTAGTCATTCGACACGTAAATGTCCGGCCGGCCATCGAGGTTAAAGTCGGCTATGGCCAATCCCAGGCCGTAGCCTTCGATCGTGATGCCGGCTTCTTTGGTAGCGTTCGTAAATGTGCCGTCGCCGTTGTTCCGGTAAAACCGGTCGTTGTTCAGTGCGGTGCCGTCGACAATCTTAGGCCTGTAATTGGTGGGTACGTTGGTCATCCGCGCGTTCGTGAGCACATACAGGTCCAGGTCGTCATCGTTGTCGTAGTCGAAGAAAGCGGCCATTTGACTGTATCCTTTGTCATCTATGCCATAAGACCCGGCCATTTCGGAAAAGGTTGGAATGCCTTCCGGGTTCAGGCCATTATTAACAAACAGCATATTTCTTCTGTTGGCAGAGTCGGCGAGCATGGTAGCAGTCACGTAGACGTCCATCCACCCGTCGTTGTTGATGTCCACTATTGATACGCCTGAGTTCCATCGTCCCTGGACGTTGATAAGGGCAGTTTCGGTTACGTCGTTGAATTTGAAATCACCTTGATTGAGATACATCCGGTTGGGCACCATGTTGCCGGCGAAGAAAAGGTCGGAAAGTCCGTTGTTGTCGAAGTCGGCCACGCCGACGCCGCCGCCATTATAGATATACTCGGTAGTGAGAATGTTAAAATCACCGGTCTCCTTGATGGTATTTTCGAAGTGTACGCCGGTTCGGTCTCCATCGAGGGATTCGAACATCTTCTTGGGCGTTGTTTCGCATGAAAGCAAGGTCCCTGCCAATAACAGCATGCAAAAAAATGAGGAGCGCAGCATAAAATCAGTCAATTCGGAGCCGCAAGTTATGACATTTTTGAGACAGGATAGGCAAAAAAAAAGGCCGCATGAAGCGGCCTTTTCTGAATTCAAAACCTAACTATTAATAGTTGGGGTTTTGCTTAAGTACTTCGGCAGTTTGCAAGTCAATCTGACGTTGAGGTATGGGCAGAAGCTCATCCTTGCCTACAGTGAACTGTGCATCCAGGAAGTGCGAAGGTATTTTAGCACCATCGTATGCCAGGTATGCGTTCAATTCGGCTGCGGCAGTACCCCACCTAATGAGGTCATAGAACCTGTGTCCTTCCAGACCGAGCTCGAGTTTTCTTTCGAAGCGCAGTTTGGTTAACGCATCGGCTTCGCTCGCGAACGGTACGAGGTAAGTTCCGATCATGTAGTTGGCTGCATTAGCAACACCACCTGCATCCTTTACCCATGATGCGGTGTTGCCAGCGCGGGTGCGGATCATGTTGATGTAAGTACGTGCAGTTTCGAAATCACCAGTCATGATATGAGCTTCACCGTCCATAAGGAGGACGTCAGAGAAGCGGATGATCATGAAGTTGATCGCAGTATAACCAGGTGTCCAGCCGCTACCATCGTTGGAAGTAGCTTCTGCCTTAGCATAAGTGTACTTCTTAGGTGAGTAAGGACCAGCATATGTTTGATCGCGGATCCAGCTGAATCCTGCGTGCGGACCCCAATCGAGGAAAGGGATACCCCTGCGACCGATAGTGAGGTCGAGGCGGGGATCGATAAGGCCTGCATCGGGTGTGAAAGCTGTAGCTGAGGTAATTCCCTCGTCATTCTTCAACTCGTTTGCCGGGCTCCTGAAAGAGTTGTCCAGCAAAGGAAGTCCGGTAGCGTCAACCCTGTAAGAGCTCGCGAGCTCAAACGTGGGCTGGAAGAATCCGCAGCAGTTACCAGGAAGTGTGTTGTAAGGGAATGCCATTGCATATTCCTGGTTCGAGTTGTTCACGTTCGAAGCTCCACCTGTTGCCTGGAAAGCGAAAACCGACTCAGCTGAGTTCTCACCGCTAAGGCGGAACAATTGAGCAAAGTTAGGGTGCAACGCATACTTAACGCCTGTCGATGTAACGCCATTGGCAACTACATCGTCGAGAACAGTCTTAGCGTCAGCCCACTTCTTTTGGTACAAATATGCTTTTCCGAGCAATGCACCTGCAGCGTATTTGTTAGCCCTACCGATAGCGCTCATGGTAGGCGTTAACGTCGCGTAAGCGAACTTCAGATCCTCTTCGATCTTAGGCCATACGTCGGTGTCATTCTTGATCACATATGCAGCGGTACCGTCTACCGATTCATCGATATAAGGAACCATACCGAAGTTTTTCCTCAGCTCGAAGTAGTAAAAACCGCGAAGGAATCTCGATTCCGCGAGAATACGGCTCTTCACTGCATCAGACACATCGGTTGAAGCGGTTGCAGTCTTGATCAGGATGTTCGCTCTCACGACACCTTCATAAGACTTCGCCCACTTAGCAGCAACTTCACTGTTGGTCGGCTCAATGGCGTAGTTCTCAACAGGGTTCATCGAGTTAAAGTCACCCGAGTTAGTGCCCTTGTTGGCCTCGCCTCCGCGAATGCTTCCCCACAGCCAGTTGGTAGCACCACCGTGCCACGCATCACGACCGTTAAGGTTTGCATATACTCCGATCAAAAGCTTCTCTAATCCCGCCTGGGTACCTAATTGCGTTTCCGTGAGGTTCCCTGTAATAGGCACCTCAAGAAAAGTCTCCTTACATGCTATCGGACCCACAACAAGGGCTCCGATCAGCAATGCAGCGATTTTGTTTCTATTATTAAGTATGTTCATATATCTGTTTAAAAATTTAGAATCCAAGGCTTATACCGAGGTTGAATCCCTTGTTTACAGGAGGAGTACCGAAGTCAAGACCAAGGGTCGTGTCTGCGTTACCACCTACCCCAGGATCCAGACCTGAATACTTGGAGAATGTGAACAGGTTTGTACCCTGCACATAAATTTTTGCACGCTCTACACCCCATCTGCTTAACACAGAAACAGGAAGTTTGTACGCAAGCTGAAGGTTGGTCAGACGCGCGTAGTTTCCTTTCTCGATGTAATAAGTGCTGTGGCCGTTGTTTGTGCTGGTGTTCGAAATGTTTTCGAAAATAGGTGTTGTACTACCACCATTTTCGAAAGTGAACGACTCTTTTACACGTTCGCCATAAGCAGCACCGGTGAATGACGGATAGAAGTCAGTAAACCAGCGTGAGAAGTTGTAGTTCTCGAAGCCAAGGGATGTGTAAAGGAATGCTACCAGTTCGAATTGTTTGTAGTTCAACTGGAGGTTAATACCACCTGTGAACGCAGGAACCGGGTCACCGATATAAGTGCGATCGTCAACGTCGATCTTGCCGTCGGGTACGCCAGTGAGCTTACCGTCTGCGCCACGACCGTTCGTATCTGCATAACGGAAACGACCTACGCCCTTACCATCTTGCGCAGGAGCCGCCGCTACTTCAGCTGCGTTTTGGAACAAGCCCAGCACTTTGTATCCGAAGAACGAAGAGATAGGTCCGCCAACCTGGTTACGGATAGCGTTACCAATCCGGGTACCGCCTGATTCGAAATATGGAACATCAGGAGCGATCGACACGATCTCGTTCTTCAGGAACGAGCCTGTGAACGTTGCTTCGTATTTCAGGTCCGAAGTGATATCACCGCGGTTGATCAACATGATGTCGAGACCTTTGTTAGACATCTTGGCGATGTTCACAGAAGGGTCGTTCGCAACAGGTCCTACGACGGCAGGAGTTTCAAGTTGGTACAAGAGGTCCTTTGTGTCCTTCTTCCAGAAGTCAAACACTAATTCAATTTTGCCATCCATGAAAATCGCATCGATACCTATGTTAGAGGTGATCGATGTTTCCCACTTAGCATTGGGGTTTCCAAGCTGGCTCCTGAAGAAACCTTCCTGGGGCGCACCATTCGTGCCACCGAGGTCGTAGAAGGCCTGTCCAAGATTGGATTGATAAAGGCTGTAGTTGTTGGTAGGGGTTACGTTGTTTGAGTTACCCATTTGTCCCCAACCACCGCGGATCTTCAAATCAGAAATGAAGGGAACAGACTGCATGAATGCCTCATCGCTGATTCTCCATGATGCTGATACCGCAGGGAACACACCGTAACGGTTGTTAGCACCGAACTTGGAAGAACCATCACGACGCAACACGCCGCTGATCGTATACTTATCCATGAGAGTGTAACGAGCCGTTCCAAATACCGAAGCCATCTTGAATCCAGGGTTAAACCCGCTGTTTACCACACGGCTCGAAGTTGTGCTCAGTGAGATATAGTTAGGATCTGGAGAGAACGGATTTTGACCTGAACCCGAAATGCCTCTGCCAGCATTGATCTTTAAAGACTCATAACCGGCAAGGATGTCAAGCGCATGAATTCCGAACTTCTTCTGATACCTGGCTGTATTTGTAAAGTTCCACTGGTGTGAAGCGTTCGAGTTTTCATTATAGGTAATGAAGTTATTACCGTTTTCAGAGTTTTCGTACGAAGGCTTGCTATAGCTTACGTAGTAGCTCGATGCCAGGGTTCCACCGATGGTGGAACGCAAAGTAAGGCCGGGCATAACTTCAAGTTCTGCAAATATGTTTCCAAACATACCCATAGCATAACCACCATTGTCGGCGCTTCTTTCACGCTCGGCAACCGGGTTGCGGGGGTTGTTAAGTCCCTTCGCTGCAGTTCCTGAGTAACCACCAAATGCATCGCGAACAGGAATGATCGCAGGCATACGGAAGGCAGACAAGAACACGTTTTCTTCGTTCGAAGCACCGCGACCGCCGTTACCACCAACGATACCCTTGTTGGAGAGGAAAGTGGCCTGTAAGTTCTGTCCGATCTTCAGCTTTTTGAAAATTGTGTGATCGGAATTAAGGCGCATGGTGTAACGCTTGGCGTTCTGCTCCAGCAGCGTTCCATCCTGATCCTGCATACCAAGGCTCATGTAGTATGTACTGGTTTCGTTTCCGCCAGAGAAACCAAGAGTGTGCCTGTGGAGGGGAGCAGTCTGGGTGATCTCGTCATACCAGTTGGTACCCGCCTTGTTCGCAGGCATCACCAGGTAATAACTTCCTTTCGTGGGATCCGTGTTGTACTTAGCACGCTCTGCGTTAAGGTCAATGTTGCCTACAACGCCAGTTTGCGCACCTACAAGGAGCCAATCCGGGAGGACCGGGTTAGCACCGGTGCCATACTGATCGTGGAGAAAAACCGGGGGAGTGCCAGTCTGTGCACCTGTGTTCCTCAGCGCATTCCATGTCCAATCGGCCTGTTCCTGGGGGTTAAGGATGTTATCCACCTTGCCAGGAACTGTAACACCGTAAAGACCATCATAGCTTACGCTCATTTTGCCGCTCTTCTTGCCGCGCTTGGTAGTGTAAACAATCACACCGCCGGCAGCACGAGCACCATATACCGATGCCGAAGCAGCGTCTTTCAGAACTGTGGTAGTCTCAACATCCAACGGGTTGAGGAAGTCGACCGAAGTTACCGGCACGCCATCCACAACGTAAAGTGGTTCGTTACCACCTACCGATCCGAAGCCGCGAAGGCGAACAACGCTAGTAGTACCAGGCTGACCGTTCGTGATCACCGTAACACCCGCAACACGACCTTGGAGGGCCTGTTCGACGTTTCCAGTAGGCACTGCAATAAGTTGCGCTGTTTTCACCGTCGAAACCGCACCGGTAACATCACGTCGGTTTTCCACCGCGTAACCCGTTACGATAATCTCGTCCAGTGAGGTGACATCTGCTGCCAGAGTCACATTAATAGTCGACTGCGAGCCAACCGTCACTTCCGAAGACTGGTATCCAATGAAGGAAATGACCAGTACGGTTTGATCGGAGCTCACTGACAACCTGAATTGTCCATTGGCATCTGTTGCTGTACCGACGTTCGTGCCCTTAATAAGCACGTTCACGCCCGGCATTGAGGCCCCATCTTCGTCTGTCACTGTACCCGAAACTACGCGTTCCTGGCCCAATGCAATCGATGCAACTAACAACGCCATAAGCGCTGTCAAACTCAGTTTTTTGTAGAGTTTTCTCATCGTCATAAGGTTTAGAAATTTGGTTTTAATTGGTTTGAAATGAATAAAAGTGAGTTACTGTCTGCAAAACCTTGCACAGGTTTGCGCAAACGTTCTAAAATAGGAGGATTTTTCCCATCAAGCCTTAAAAACGGGATAAAAATTTTTGGAATCGATTGCGCAAACGATTGATAGAAACGAAAAGTGCATTTTCCTTATGACCGTTAGGGAACATCTTTAACATACTTCACGTGAACGAGATGGCCAAAAAGCTTCATTTTTGACGTATTTTGCACTCGATTTTCTAAATTTTTCATGCTCTACAACACGTACCCAATCCATCTCACAAACTCACTCACCGGAAACCGGCAAAAGTTTACACCACAGGTCGAAGGAAGGGTTGGGATGTATGTCTGCGGTCCAACCGTATACAATAATGTCCATTTGGGCAACGTCCGCACGTTCCTCACCTTCGACATCCTTTCCCGGTATCTGAGGTTCCTGGGCTACAAGGTCCGCTATGTTCGCAATATCACCGACGTGGGTCACCTGGAAAACGATGCCGACGAAGGCGAGGACAAGATTGCCAAGAAAGCCCGGCTCGAACAACTGGAGCCAATGGAAGTCGTGAAACGGTATACCGAAGACTTCCACTCGGTCATGAGAGAGTTTAACATCCTGCCGCCCAGCATCGAACCGACAGCCACGGGGCATGTCATTGAACAGATCGAGATCGTAAAGAAGCTGATCGCCAACGGACTCGCCTACGAAGTCAACGGCTCGGTGTACTTCGACGTGAAGAAGTACAATCAACATAATCATTACGGAATACTTTCGGGACGCAACATCGAAGAGCTGCTGGAAAGCGGCCGCGACCTCGACAGTCAGGATGAGAAGAGAGAGAAGATAGACTTCGCATTATGGAAGAAGGCCTCCCCTGCTCACATCATGAGGTGGCCTTCGCCATGGGGTGACGGCTTTCCCGGCTGGCACATCGAATGTACCGTGATGAGCACTAAATATCTCGGAGAGACATTCGATCTGCACGGCGGCGGAATGGATCTTAAGTTTCCCCACCACGAATGTGAGATCGCCCAGGCGAAAGGCGCCACCGGCAAAGATCCTGTCAACTACTGGGTGCATTCCAACATGCTCACCGTGAACGGACAGAAGATGAGTAAGTCACTTGGCAACTCCTTCCTTCCGTCCGAGCTCTTCTCCGGAAGTCACAAACTGCTCGACAGAGGATACACTCCGATGACCGTCAGGTTCTTCATGCTTCAGTCGCATTACAGCAGCACGTTGGATTTTTCGAATGAAGCACTGACTGCAGCAGAGAAAGGTTTCCGGAAACTCGCGGCCTCCCTTGCATCCATAAAGGCCATGACGCCGGTCGGTAATGCCAAAGGCGATGCAGAGACCGTTGAGACACTCAATCAACTGATAGATTCGTGCTACAATTCCATGAGCGATGATTTCAACACGGCAAAAACACTCGCCGTGCTTTTCGAAATGTCGTCGCGTATCAACGACATGAAATCGGGTAACATAGCGTTGGATAAGATCGACGCCGCAACATTTGAGAATTTCAGGAATGCCTATACCGGTTTCATCGAAGACGTGCTGGGGCTCAAAGAAGAAGAGAGCAGTAACAATGCGCTCCTCGATGGAACGATCAAGGTACTGATCGAGTTAAGGAAGAAGGCCCGTCTCGACCGGAACTATGCGTTGTCCGACAGGATCAGGGACGATCTTAAGAACATCGGCGTTCAACTGAAAGACGGGAAAGACGGTGATATTACATATAGCATAGAATGACGCCTTGCTGAAAAAGCTCTTTATACTGCCCATTCGCATCTACCAGGTAACGCTGTCGCCCATGCTAGGCGCGCATTGCCGTCATACTCCCACCTGTTCGCAATATACGATCGAAGCGATCAGCGAATGGGGCGTTGCCAAAGGCACCTGGCTCGGTGTGAAACGGATTGCCCGGTGTCATCCGTGGGGCACAAGCGGGTACGATCCAGTGCCCCGAAAAGGAAAATAAAAGCGTCTCTTCCGACTCATAATACGTCTCCGTCCGGGGATCAAATTCTCTTTTTAATATCATTTAAAACAATATACATTTAGAAAAACTTACACTTTTCTCATGGCCGAATTCCAGATCAAGAAAAATCCAAAGACCTACGACGTGTGTATTGTTGGCTCGGGAGCTGGCGGCGGTATGGCCGCATACATGCTGGCACAGGCCGGCGTCAAGGTTGTATTGCTGGAAGCTGGACCGATGTACGACCCACGGAAAAATACGACGCAGCTGAAATGGCCTTATGAATCTCCTCGCCGTGGCGCATCCACCCAGTTTAGAAATTTCGGCGACTTCGATGCAGCATACGGAGGATGGGAACTGGAAGGAGAGCCTTACACACGTAAAGACAATACAGAGTTCGACTGGTTCCGTTCGCGCATGCTCGGCGGAAGGACCAATCACTGGGGCCGCATCTCTCTTCGCTTCGGCCCGAAAGATTTCAAAAGGAAAGACCACGATGGAATGGGCGACAACTGGCCGATCGGCTACGATGAGGTTGCTCCATATTACGATCGTGTCGATCAATTGATCGGTGTATTCGGATCGAAGGAAAATCTTCCGAACGATCCGGATAGTATCTTCCTCCCTCCTCCCAAGCCGCGGCTTCATGAAATAATGATCCAGAATGCCGGTAAAGATCTCGGTATTCCCGTGATCCCTTCAAGGCTTTCTATATTGACCAAATCGCTGCCTAACAACACCGATCGCGCTGCATGTTTCTACTGTGCACAGTGTAATCGCGGATGTACAGTGTATGGTGACTTCTCTTCTTCATCAGTGCTCGTAAATCCTGCATTGAAATCCGGTAACGTAGACCTCATCACCAATGCGATGGCACGCGAGGTGATCACCGGCGAAGACGGACTTGCAAAAGGAATATCGTATGTCGACAAGAACGACATGCAGGAATATACAGTGAGCGCAAAGGTTGTTGTACTTGCAGCAAGTGCATGCGAGTCGGCACGATTGCTGCTTAACTCGAAGTCGGCCCGTCACCCCAATGGGTTAGCAAACTCAAGTAACGTCGTTGGTAAATATCTGCACGACTCAACCGGCGCTTCGATGAGTGCCATACTCCCCCACCTTGTTGGCCGGAAGAGATACAATGAAGATGGCGTAGGCGGTATGCACGTGTATACACCCTGGTGGCTCGATGGAAAAAAAGACAAGCTCGATTTCACACGTGGCTATCATATTGAATACGGCGGCGGCATGGGCATGCCCGGTTACGGATTTGGCTTCGGCATGCAGAAAACCAATGGCAAGTATCCCGGACGCGACGGAAAAACAAAAACAGCAGGCGGTTACGGCGCTTCATTGAAAGATGATTACCGGTATTTCTACGGCGCATCGGTCGGAATGGCCGGCCGCGGCGAATCCATTGCAATGGAAAGTAATTATTGCGAGATAGATCCTAACACAGTCGACAGGTTTGGTATTCCCGTGCTTCGTTTCAGATATGAGTGGAGCGACATGGAGGTCAAACAAGCGAAACACATGAAGGAAACCTTCCGTGAGCTCATTCATAAAATGAAAGGTGTGATCACCGGTGGAGACGAGGGCGCGGAGAGCAACTATGGTCTTGCAGCTCCTGGCCGCATCATTCACGAAGTCGGTACGGTTCGTATGGGTAACGACAAGAAAAAGTCTGCATTGAACAAAAACAGCCAGGCTCACGATTGCAAGAATTTATTTGTAGTGGATGGCGGTTCGTTTGTATCGCAGGCCGACAAGAATCCTACATGGACGATCTTGGCGCTTTCGATGAGAGCTTCGGACTTCATTGTCGATGAAATGAAAAAACAGAATTTGTAATGGATAGACGAAAGTATTTGAAATCCATGGCGCTTGGCGCCGTAACCACCGGTGTATTACTGGAGGGTTGTACTCCCGGACCCGGCGAGAAGAAAGAGCTCACGGCCAAGATCCCCGGTCTTAATTACGACCGAACGCCGGAGGAAGTAGCTTATCACAACAAGCTCATGAATGAGCAGTTCTTTGATAAGCACGAGATGAAAACCATCGCGATACTGTCCGACATCATCATTCCCAAAGACGAAGCTTCGGGCAGCGCTACAGACGCCGGTGTTCCTGATTTCATCGAGTTCATCGCCAAAGACATGCCCCATTACCAGGTGCCGCTCCGAGGCGGACTGAAGTGGCTGGACATACAGTGTATGAAGAAATTCGAGAAGCCGTTCTCCGACTGCTCGGAGCAGCAACAGATAGAGATGGTTGACCAGATCGCTTTCCCCGATCAGGCAAAACCCGACATGCAACAAGGTGTCGCCTTCTTCAACCGCATGCGCGACCTTACAGCTTGTGGCTTCTTCACCAGCAAGATCGGCATTGCAGATCTCGGCTACACCGGCAATCAACCCAACAAGTGGGATGGCGTGCCGCAGGAAGTACTAGACCAATACGGAGTGAAGTACGACGAACGGACTCTTAACGAAGCCGTCAAGCACGAAGCCTGATAAAATATCGAAACCGCGATTAACGAATAACGATTAACGAATAACGACATGAAAAGAAGAAACTTTATAAAGCAGGCAGGTTTGGCCGCAGCAGTTGTGACCATCGTCCCCCGTCACGTTTTAGGCAAAGGATTCAGAGCGCCCAGCGATACACTTTACGTAGCCGGCATTGGCGCCGGTGGTAAAGGTGAAAGCGATATCGCCAACTTCGCGAAAAGCGGAAAGGCAACCATATCGTTCCTGTGTGATGTGGACGACAGAAGAGCTGCTAAGAGTGTAGCCTCCTTCCCTAAAGCAAAGTATTATAAAGATTATCGCGAACTGCTCGATAAGGAAGCCAAGAGTTTCGATGCTGTATCGGTTTCAACACCCGACCACATGCATGCTATACAGGCCCTTGCAGCGATGCAGCTCGGCAAGCACGTTTATGTTCAGAAGCCGCTCACGCACGATATTGCTGAAGCGCGTCAGCTGACAGAGGCTGCCAAGAAGTATAAAGTCGTCACCCAGATGGGCAACCAGGGCGCATCGGGAGATGGTGTAAGACAAATGCGTGAATGGTACGATGCCGGCACGATCGGCGACGTCACCACAGTGTATTGTTGGACCAACAGGCCCGTGTGGCCGCAAGGCATTGCATGGCCCGCCACAAAAAGTGACGTTCCAAAGGAGCTCGACTGGAACCTTTGGCTCGGAACTGCTCCTCAAAAGGATTATGTCGAGAAGCTTATTCCGTTCAACTGGCGCGGCTGGTGGGATTATGGAACGGGTGCATTAGGTGATATGGCATGTCATATCATCGAGCCTCCTTTCCGCGTTCTCGGCCTTGGCTATCCTACAGAAGTTGAAGCAAGCGTTGGAAGCGTATACGTAGACGAATTCAAGCAAGGATATTTTCCGGAAAGCTGCCCTCCTTCTTCACACATCATCATGACATTCCCGGGCAAATCGGGAAAACCCAATGTGAAATTCCATTGGATGGACGGAGGTATACAACCCGAGCGTCCCGAAGAGCTCGGAGCGAACGAAAAAATGGGTGATGGTGGAAACGGTGTCATCATGGTCGGAACAAAAGGTAAGATGATGTGCAGCACATATGGTCTCGACCCCAAGTTGCTGCCCACCAGTCGTACTGCTGAAGTGAAAGTGCCACAGAAGATCGCACGTGTTCCGAACGGGGCTGAAGGTCACTATGCACAGTGGGTAGAAGGTGCTCTAGCAGGTTATGGTAAAACGGAATTGTCGTCGCCGTTCGATATCGCCGGCCCCCTTACTGAAAGCGTGTTGATGGGTAACCTCGCGATCAGGTCCAACTACATCCGCACTCAACGTGCCGGAGGCCGCGAAGATCAATTCGATTATCCAGGCAGGTTTATCAAGCTGATGTGGGATGGTCCTAACATGAAGATCACCAACTTCGACGCAGCCAACCAGTTTGTTAAACGTGAATACAGAAAGTTTTAAGAAAATGAACAGGATCAACAGGAGAAAATTCATCCAACAAGGCGCTACCGCTGCGGCGGCCTTCACAATCATCCCAAGGTTTGTAATGGGTGGCAAAGGGTTCACTGCCCCGAGCGACACCTTATATATAGCAGGTGTGGGCGCGGGCGGTAAAGGCGAAAGCGACTTGACCGGCTTTGCCGGCAGCCCCGATAAGAAAACGAAGGGCAATCCGAAAGCGCGCATCGCCTTTTTGTGCGACGTCGATGACCGCCAGGCCGCAAAGTCGCGTGCGAATTTCCCTAATGCGAAATACTATAAAGATTTCAGGGAACTGTTCGATAAGGAATCCAAGTCGTTCGATGCCGTATCGGTATCGACACCCGACCATACACACGCTGTGGTCGCCATGGCCGCCATGCAACGCGGTAAACACGTCTATGTTCAGAAACCACTGACCCACGACATCTACGAGGCACGTATGCTTACAGAAGCAGCGAAGAAGTATAAGGTCGTTACTCAAATGGGCAACCAATTTGGTTCGGCCGATCACGTGAGGACAGCAAAAGAATACGTAGACGCAGGATTGATCGGTGATGTAGATCGCGTGATTACATGGACCAACAGGCCCGTATGGCCGCAGGGTCTTCCCACACCAACAGGTAAGCACGAAGTTCCTTCAGAATTGAACTGGGACCTCTGGCTAGGCCCTGCAAAGTACGTCGACTACAACCCCGTCTATCTTCCGTTTAACTGGCGCGGCTGGTGGCCCTATGGTACAGGTGCTCTTGGTGACATGGCTTGTCACATCATGGACGCAGCTTTCCGTATCCTGCCTATCGACTTCCCCACGGAAGTAGAATGCAGCACGACAACGGAGTGGGCTGGCTTCTTCGAGATGGCCAAATATCCGGACAGTTGCCCAGCGTCATCTATCATTCACCTGAAGTTCCCAAGAAAGGATGGCAAAGGCGATATCCGTTTCACATGGATGGACGGAGGACTGTTGCCACAGAGACCCGATGAACTTCTCCCTGACGAAATGCTTGGAGACAACAACGGCGGATACATCTTCGAAGGATCGAAAGGTAAATTGATGGGCAACTATGCAATTCCTCCGGTGCTTCTTCCAACCAAGAGAATGAAAGAAGTGAAGCTGCCTTCACCTAGCATTCCGCGCATCGAAGGCGCTGAGGCAGGGCATTACACCACATGGGTGGATGCATGCCTTGCGGGTTATGGCAAGATGCAGTTGAGCTCACCGTTTGAATTCTCCGGTCCGGTTACCGAAGCCGTATTGATGGGCAACCTCGCATTGCGCAGTTTTGCTATGGTTGAAGGAAACAAGTTCCCCGGAAGGAAGAAACTCCTGTGGGATGCGAAGAATATGAAGATCACCAACTTCGACGCGGCCAACCAGTTCGTGAAGCGTGATTACCGCGATGGATGGTCCTTGTGACTTGTGAAAAACAAACGAAAGGGAGCTCTGCTCCCTTTTTTTATGCCTTTAGTTGACCCATAAGTTAACCCATAGTTTAACCCAAATTGGGTCACGCACGGGCATTGGAAATTGTGGTACTTCCATCCGCTAAACCCATCAACATGAAAAAGACTTTCATTGCGTGTACACTCGCGTTGTTATGCGTGGCCACACTTTCATTCGACGCCCGTTCGCAAGGCGTTATCACTCAGCCCCGCACGGCAAGTCCCGGTGCGACGGTCAGTCAAATCATCGGCATCTCTACCGTTTCCATCAACTACTCGCGTCCTTCGGTGAAAGAAAGAAAAGTATGGGGCGGGCTCGTTCCTTACGGCTGGACGAAAGCTCCGAACGGCGATCAGCCCTGGCGTTCGGGTGCGAATGAAAATACTGTGATAAAGCTTTCACACGACGCCACCATCGAAGGCAAGAAGGTCCCCGCCGGCTCTTATGGTCTCTTTTTCATCATCAATGAAGACAATAGCGGTGAAGTCATTCTCTCCAAAGATTATCGTTCATGGGGCGCGTTTCACTACAACGCCGCCAACGATCAGATGAGGGCTCCCATCAAGATCAGGGATAACCAGAACACCGAGACATTGACTTATGATTTCATCAACGCAACAAAGACCAATGCAGAGCTCGTGTTGAACTGGGAGAAGAAGCAATTCCCCGTCAAGGTGGAATTCGATGTCGACGGTATCGTGGTGGCCAACGCCACACAGGAACTGAAGGGACCCATCGGTTTCACATGGCAGGGATACAACAGCGCGGCCAACTATGCGCAGGCCAACCGCGTGAATCTCGAGCAGGCGGAGAAATGGTCGGACCAGGCGGTTAACATCAACAGGTCGTTCGCCACTTTACAGACGAAAGCGGCCATTCTTCGTCAAACCAACCGGAGCGCAGATGCTGATAAGCTGATGAAAGACGCCGTTACGCTGGGTAACGAGAACGACCTTAATAACTACGGATACACGCTTATGAATAATGGCCAGGTCGATCAGGCGATCGAAGTGTTTGTGCTTAACACGACGAAATACCCGGCCAGCGCCAACGCGTTCGACAGCCTGGGCGAGGCATTCGTGACCAAAGGCGATAACAAGAATGCGATCAAGAATTTCAAGAAGTCCCTTACCCTGAGTCCGGCCCCCAATACGAAGGCGAACTCTGAAAAGTTTCTTAAGCAACTAGGGGCAATTTAATTGTGCGAAGTGCGGGGTGCGATGTGCGGTGATCGGTCTCATCGCACATCGCACTTCGCACATTGCACTGACCTGCGAGACGTCCGGAGATGCTCTTTTTTCTTAACTTGGGGCTTTTATAAGGTCTTTTTATAAGGTCTCGTGTTAAAGATCGATTCGCATACTCACATTCTTCCGAAGAAACTTCCCAACTGGTCTACCAAATTCGGATACGGCGACTTCATCTACCTCCAGCATCACAAAAAGGGATTCGCCAAAATGATGCGCGGAAACCAGTTTTTCCGCGAGATCAAAGACAACTGCTGGGATCCCGACGTCAGGATCGAAGAGTACCGGCAATTCAACACTCAGATACAGGTCATCTGCACGATCCCCGTCATGTTTTCGTATTGGGCCAAGCCCATGGACTGTCTCGATGTCTCCCGTTATCTCAACGATCATATCGTCAAGGTCATTGAAAAGCATCCGAAGAACTACATCGGGCTAGGGACGTTACCCATGCAAGACACTTCGCTCGCCGTGAAGGAGCTCGAACGTTGTAAGAAGATCGGGCTGAAAGGAATACAGATCGCCTCGAATATCAATAATGAGAATCTGAATGAACCGAGGTTCTTCCCTGTGTTCGAAGCCTGTGAGAGGCTCGGCATGGCGGTGCTCGTACATCCCTGGGAGATGATGGGCGAAAAACACATGCAACGCTACTGGTTGCCATGGCTCGTAGGCATGCCCGCGGAAACTTCGAGAGCGATATGTTCGATGATCTTCGGAGGGATATTCGAAAGGCTGCCGGCCCTGAGGGTGAACTTCGCTCACGCTGGCGGTTCATTCCTGTCTACTATCGGCCGGATACAGCATGGCTTCAATTGCCGTCCCGACCTGGTTGCGATCGACAACCCCATACCGCCCGTAAATTATCTCGGAAAATTCTGGGTCGATAGTGTGACGCATGATCCCATGATGTTGGAATATGTCGTTAAATTAGTGGGCTCGAAACGTGTCACGCTGGGTTCCGACTACCCCTTTCCGCTCGGAGACCTTGAGATTGGCAGGTTTATTGAGGAAACGACTTTAACTCACCCACAGAAAGAAGATATTTTTCACAATGCAGCGCTGGAATGGCTGGCGTTACGGGACGAAGAATTAACAGCATGAGAAAGAGTATTGTCCATTACTTCAACTTTATCATTCTATTGATTGCACTGTTTGGCTTGAGCATGAATGCTTCGGGACAAAGTGAGCAGGAAAAAATAAGGCAGATGGAAGAAGACCGTCAGCGGCAACGCAACCGTTCGGTCCGTGACGAGCTCGACTCGGCTATCGCTCTTACAGACGCCGGTGAATATGAAGCTGCCAACGAAAAATACCGATACGTCCTTCAGAACATGAAGAGCGTTCCCTCCGACCTCACTTTTCATTTCGGCAAGAACTCATACATGATGGGTCTGTTTTCTCAAAGCGTCGATTGGCTGAATAAATACATACAACTTAAAGGCACCGGTGGACAGTACTCCGAAGAAGCAGTGACCTGGTTGAAAAAAGCCGAACAGGATTTGCTGAAAGAACGCGAGCAGCAATCCAAGGATGCATCCGTGGTCCTGTCGAAGAATTACAATATCGACTGCGGGCCATCCGGTAAAGTGACATGCCCGGTATGCGGCGGTTCAACGGTGGTGATCAAAAAAACTTATCTCGGAGATACATACAAGACATGTAAGTTCTGCAAGCAGCTCGGTTATCTCACCTGCGAAGACTACAACAAGATGTTGCGGGGCGAGCTGAAGACCAACCAGTGAGGATAAATGATTAAATTTGCGGTTTGTTCCTGCAAATGAGTCTCCGCAATCGTATTAACGGAAAGGTATTGAAGGAAAAGATGCGCTCCAGCGATGAGCCGCGCACCACCCTTTCGTTCTATAAATACCACCACATCGACGACCCCGCCGGTTTACGCGACGGCCTTTTCAACGAATGGTCGGGACTCGATATACTGGGACGGATCTACCTGGCTACCGAAGGCATTAATGCGCAACTGAGTGTGCCCAGCGCCTCGTTCGAAAAGTTCAAAGGACTCATCTATTCCATCCCGTTCCTCAACGGCATTCGTCTGAACACTGCCGTTGACGACAATGGTAAATCATTTTTCAAATTAAAGATCCTTGTTCGCAGCAAGATCGTTGCCGACGGGATCACCGATCCCAATTTCGATGTAACGAACAGCGGGAAGCACGTGAACGCTGAAGAGTTCAACAAGCTCGCAGACCGGCCGGAGACGATCATTGTCGACATGCGCAATCATTATGAAAGCGAGGTCGGTCACTTCCGTAACGCTATCTGTCCCGATGCCGACACATTCCGCGAGGAGCTTCATATTGTCGACGACATGCTCGAAGGAAAGGAAGACCGTAATGTGATCATGTATTGCACCGGCGGCATCCGTTGCGAGAAAGCCAGCGCGTGGATGAAACACAAAGGTTTCAAGAACATCTTTCAGCTCGACGGCGGCATCATCGAATACACACGACAGGTAAACGAAAAAGGGCTCGAGAATAAATTCATCGGTAAGAATTTCGTGTTCGATGAAAGACTGGGCGAAAGAATTTCACCCGACGTCGTCAGCAATTGTCACCAGTGCGGCAACCCTTGCGACGATCACACCAATTGCAAGAACGACGGTTGTCATTTGCTCTTCATTCAATGCGAAGAGTGCGCGCAGAAATACGATAGTTGTTGTTCACAGGAATGTAAAGATATCGTACAGCTGCCGGCCGAAGCACAGAAAGAGATACGCAAAGGAATCAACAAGGGACGTCAGGTTTTCCGCAAAGGGAGGACTTCACATCTACACGGACGTCAGGACAACCAGGCTCCGCACGTATGATACGGATTGGCATAATTAATGTGTCGGACCGCGCGAGCCAGGGCATCTACGAAGACATTCCCGGCAAAGCGATCCTGGCGACATTGAAAGAATATATCAAAAGCGAATGGGAACATGTATATGCCGTTATTCCCGATGAACAGAAGCTTATTGAAGACACGCTGATACGTATGTCAGATCTCGAAAAATGTTGTCTTGTTATCACTTCCGGCGGCACGGGGCCATCCGTGCGAGATGTTACACCCGAGGCAACAGAGGCAGTTTGTGACAAAATGATGCCGGGTTTCGGGGAGCTGATGCGTACGGAAAGCCTTAAACACGTGCCGACGGCAATCCTCTCGCGGCAGACCGCCGGAGTAAGAAATCAAACTTTAATTGTAAATTTACCAGGTAAACCGAAAGCGATACGCCAATGCCTGGATGCGGTTTTTCCGGCCATTCCTTATTGTATAGATCTTCTGGATGGGCCATTTATAGAGTGCAACGAAGCGGTGATGAAGCCTTTCAGACCTGCCTGACTTCCAAATCGTAAATAATTATGGCGAAAATAAAGTATTACTACGACACGGAAACCTGTAAGTACGAACGCGTCCGGTCAACCACAGGTGACATTGTTCTTAACATCCTCGGCATTTTTTCGATCACCTTGGGCCTCGCAGTAGGCATGGTGATCCTTTACTACAGCTACTTCGAATCTCCCAAAGAGCTCATGCTTCGCAACGAGGTTACGGAGATGGAATACTATTACGACAACCTTAAGCGTGAAGTCGACAAGCTGAATGTGATCCTCGCCGACATGGAACATCGCGATGACAACATCTACCGTGTTGTGCTCGGCGCTGAACCCATCGAGAGTGCGATACGCGAAGCAGGTGTGGGTGGCATGGACCGTTACGCCGAGATCAAAGACAAATCCGTATTACACAAAGACCTTATTATCTCTCTTCACGAATCGGTCGATAAGCTGAGGAGAAAAGTTTATATCGAATCGAAATCGCACGACGAGATCGTTCAACTGGCCGAGAACAAAGCCAAGCTATACGCCGCCATCCCTGCGATACAGCCTATCGCCAACAAGGAGCTCCTCGCCCTCGCATCGGGTTTCGGTCTGCGCATTCACCCGGTTTATAAAGTGAAGAAGATGCACGCCGGTATCGACTTCGCGGCCGTCATCGGAACACCGATCTACGCAACAGCCGATGGTGTGGTCGACGTGGTACAGGTCAGTTTCAGCGGTTACGGAAAAATGGTGGAGCTCGATCACGGGTTCGGCTATCGTACACGTTACGCACACATGCACGGCTTCGCTGTTCACCAGGGCCAGCGTGTAAAACGCGGCGAGCTCATCGGCTACGTGGGCGACACCGGTCTTTCGACAGCGCCTCACCTCCACTACGAGGTAATGATCAACCGCCAACAGGTAAACCCGGTACACTACTTCTTTAACGACCTGAACGCTACTGAATACGAGAAGATCATCGAGCTGGCGTCAATAGAGAACCAGGCGCTTGGAATGTAACGACCAGTTGTTTCCTCTACTTCTTTTTCTTCGGAGGCTTACACGATTTACAAAAGTCTTTAAGGGTCGCAAGCTCAACCAGCACCTCGTCGTGATGAAACTGGAGAACGGCGGCGTTCCGTCCCAGGTCCGTTTCTTTTGCAACCCTGATTTGCGTTTCGGTGAACTCCTTTAGGACATCGTCATAAACCGGTTGAAAAAATGAGAGACTGGAGAACGCCTTCTTGTTTTCCCAAAAGCCGTGGCGAAGTTTTCTTGCATGTAACTCAGCGAGGTCGAATTCGTATCGCGCATAATTGACCAGGGCTTGTGCAATAGTATCATTCGGTGCAAGAATGTATGATGCGTCGCGCGTGAACGTACACTTAACTTTCGGATTCCAGTTTTTGGTCGTCATGAATTCCGCATTGGTCATAAAAAACGAAAAATCGATTCTCGTAGCACCCTGGACACCATACATCGCACCGTCGCCGATCTGGGTCTCTTTGGACTGAAAGTCGGTCAGCAAGATTTGGTAATTGGGGTTCCACTCTAAAACATTTTGCGAAAACGATGAAAATGTTAACAGAAAAAAGCCGGTTAATAGCCCGATCCTCATGGTCTGAATGTCTTTAAAACGTGTACTTTTAAGACCGAAAAGATACGGAATGAAGTACGTTTTTTTGCTGTCCCTCACGCTGCTTATACCCCTGAAATCAATTTCACAAGGGTGCTCCGATGCAGGCTTTTGTACCATGGGCGCCATGAAACCGGACCAGCCTTATAGCAAGAAGATTGCGGTACGGCTTCAATCCGCCGAACTAAGCTTCTACCGCGGCACCACTACCCTCACTCCCATCATCTACGTCGCCACCGCGGACCTGAATTTTTCTATCAAGCGGAAAAACACATTCCAGCTGAAGCTTCCATTCCAGGCAATCACCGGCCGGCTGGCCAACACACAGGGTATGGGCGATATCTCTCTTTGCTTTACGCGTAATATCTATTCTTCCGACAAGTTCAGCCTCAACCTTTCGTTCGGAGGAAAAATACCCACCAACCACTCGGACAAAGCGACGGACACAGGGCTGCCTTTGCCAATGTATTACCAGACAAGTCTCGGAACCTATGATGTGATATCCGGCATATCATTGATCAACCGGAAGTGGTTGCTTGCCACAGGTATTCAGGTGCCCCTCAATAGCAACAAAAACCAGTTCGTGTGGACTTCGTGGGCGGGCGTTGAACCGGGCCTGAGGGCGTATGCCGACCGCTACAATCAGGCGAAGGAGCTCAAACGCGGCACCGATATCATGCTGCGCATCGAGCGCAACTTCCGCTTCTCGAAATTGAATCTCACCGTGGGAATACTCCCCATCTATCGCATAACCAAAGACGAATTTGTCAGGTCGGGCTCTGAAGCGAACTCACCGCAAACAAGGATCAGCCCGGATGCAGCCAAAGGCCTCGCCTGCTCGTTGCTCATGACCACAGGCTATAACTTCAATGTCCGTTCGGGTGTAAGATTATTGTTAGGCCACAAGATCGTTCAGCGTGAAACCAATCCCGACGGCCTGACGCGCGAGTTCGTATCTTCACTCACCTACGTCTACCGGTTCTGATCTGCCAATGAAGTTTATCCTCTATTTCGTTTTCCTGATCCCGTTTTGTGCTTACTCGCAGACATTCGACGAGCTGCTAGCCGCAGGCGATTACGCGAAGGCCGAGACACTGCTCAAAGCTCAGGACTCGGGCCGGTGGAAATCACAAAAGAATAAAGCGCTCTTCCTCACCAACACAGGCGCACTGCATCTCAACAAAGGCCGCCAGGATATTGCCCTTGAAAAGCTCCAGGAAGCGTACGCCATCTTTCAGCAATCGAACACCGATCATTCCAAAGATGCAGCCAAGTGCCTTTCATTGTTAAGCCTAACCTACAACGCGTCCGGCAAATACAACCAGGCGGAAACCAATGGACTGATGGCCCTTCAGTTGCGCCAGGAATTATCCGGCGAGCAAAGCGAAGAGGTAGCGGCTTCCTACAACGACCTGGGTTTGGTATACAGCCAGATAGACCCCGACAAGGCGTTGGAATACTACGAGAAAGCCCTCGTCGTATACAAGAAACTTCACGGCAACGAACATCCGAAGATTGCCATTGCCAACACCAACATCGGTGGGCTCTATACGCAGATCGAGCTGTACGGTGATGCGATCAATAATCTCGAAGCCGCATCGAAGATCTGGCTGAACCTTTATCCCAACGGACATCCTAACCTTGGTTTCGTTTACCGTAATCTCGGTCAGACCTACATGAAGATGGAGAACAGCAAGCTGGCTCTCACCTACTTTGAAAAAGCTCTGGAGCAGTACCGCAAATCCTTCGGAGAAAAACACCCCGACATCGCCTCCACCCTCAACCAGATCGGCGCGGTACATCTCAACCAGCAATTGTTCGATGAGGCATTGCACGACTTCCAGCAGGCGATGTGTGCCAACATACCCGCGTTCAATCAAAAAAATATCGACGTCAATCCTTCCGTCAGCGAGTTCTACAACGCCAACGTGCTTCTCTACAGTCTCATGCTCAAAGCACAAGGCCTCGAGGCGAAACACTTCGGCAAAACACTTGATCTCTCCGACCTGAAGCTTGCCCTCGCTTGCCTTTACCTCTGCGATTCGCTGATCGATGACATACGCCACCACAGCGCCGACGAAAGCGACAAGATCTCGTTGGGTGCACTCGCCAATGACGTCTACGAAGACGGTGTGCGCCTTGCATCGGCGATCAGTGACATTACAGCCGCTCCCCGGAGGTATCATGAGATTGCATTTTACTTTGCCGAAAAGAGTAAGTCTGCCGTCCTGCAGGAGTCCATCGCGGATGCGCAGGCAAAATCGTTCGCCGGCATTCCACAGGATCTCGTCGATGAGGAAAAGAATTTGAAGTCGGGGATTGCCTTCCTCGCACAGAAGCTCAGCCTTGGTCCGCCTGCTGAAGAGGAGAAGTACCTCCGCGAGTCATTGTTTGTCCTTAACAATGAATACTCCACGTTTACGAAGAAA
This sequence comes from Cyclobacteriaceae bacterium, assembly GCA_035318625.1. Taxonomy (GTDB): domain Bacteria; phylum Bacteroidota; class Bacteroidia; order Cytophagales; family Cyclobacteriaceae; genus ELB16-189. The sequence continues at coordinate 1,010,703 of DATHEL010000001.1, read as the reverse complement.
CTCGAAAAGGATTTTCCCAACTACTATAACCTTAAGTTCAACAACGCGTTCCCCACGGTTGAAGAGCTAAAGGCGATGCTGGGTCCCGACGAGGCTATCGTTAGCTATTTCGTTGCAGAGAAGTCGGGAAAGATGTTCCAATTCGTTATTACACATAAGAACTTCAAGTCATTTGAAAAAAGTATGCCGGCTGATTTCGACCGGCTGACAAAGGGACTCATCAATGGCATCTACTACCGGGACTACGCGACTTACGCCAAGAGTGCATCGGAGCTGAAATACGTATTGTGGCCTGAAACGGGTAAAGAAAATGTTATCGTTATTCCGTCCGGCAGGATGAGCACGCTGCCGCTCGAGGCATTGGCGAAAGAAAGCAACAGTCAGGGTTTTGCAAACACATCCTACCTCGCGCAAACCAAAGCCATCAGCTACGAATTCTCCGCGGCGTTATTCGCGCAAAAGAGAAAACAAAGATCCGCGAATGGCTCGACGGCACAGTCTATCTTCCTGTGTGCACCGGTCCGGTTCCCTCAAAAAGATCACCTGAACGAACTGCCCGCCAGCGAATCGGAGATCAATACCATCGCCAGCCTGTTCCCCGAAGCGTCGAGAGAGATAATGTTGTTCGACAAGGCTAACGAAGCCACGGTTAAATCAAACTCTATCGCGAACTACAACTACCTCCACTTCGCCACACACGGCGTAGTAGACGAAACCGATCCCGAGCTATCGAAGATCTTCCTCAGCGAAAGCACCGGCGACGACGGACATCTCTATTCGGGCGAGATCTATAATCTCAACCTCAATGCCGACCTCGCCGTGCTCTCGGCCTGCCAGACCGGCCTCGGAAAATATTCAAAAGGCGAAGGAGTGATCGGCCTCTCCCGTGCACTCGTCTACGCCGGCGCGAAAAACCTGATCGTTTCATTCTGGAGTGTCGCCGACGAATCGACAGCACAGCTGATGACGGATTTTTACTCTGAGCTATTGAAGAATCCCGGCCGGGGATTTAGCTATTCCCTCCAACGATCAAAGGTCAAAATGATCGGTTCCAAAAAGTTTTCCGAGCCTTATTATTGGGCGCCGTTTGTGCTGATAGGGTTTTGACTATGAAATGCCGGTTAAGATAGAACCCGCCGCACATTTCTTTAGGTCCGTGCTTCGTAGTCTGGGGCGGGACGACACACTTCGCAGGAGCACACGCCCCGCCTTACTACTTACCACTTACTACTTAATTCTATACCTAAACCCCCCATACACCATCCTTCCAAACACCGGTCCCCACACCATCGAGCTGTCGAAAAACGGACCGAAGGGATCATTCGCACCGATGATCGGGTTGTCGAGTCTGAAGTTGGTGAAGTTCTCCACGCCCAGGTAGACACTCCACGCAGCCGCGTCGGCTTTACGGGGAATGAAATCCTTCGTAACCTGTACATTCATCATCCAGTACGGAGCCGAATATGCCGGCAGCTGATATTCATCCGGGTTGGCTGAGGTCCCCGGTATTCGCTGCGGCCCAATGCGTTGCACGGTATAGTCGAAACCCCAATTGGATTTTGTCTTGTACGCAAGGTTCACAAAAGAACGATCCTTGGGGATCAACGGCCTGCTCAGTCGCCCGTCGAGATAGTCGGTCTGCACATCGATCCGCCTGTATGCCACACGAAGGTCGAGGCGGCGGACCAACTGATAATCTATCTGTGCCTGAAAGCTGTGCGAAAACGACTTTCCCTGCAACCCGGTAAAGTTCATCTCGTGCAGATCCCTGTCGTAGTCTGCAACCACCTGGTTCTTGAACGTGGTGTAGAAGTAGTCAACGCTGATGACGCCGGGCCGGTAGTCCAGCTCGAAGTCCTGTGAGAGGTTGACTCCCGCGTTCCATGCATCGTCGGGTCTGAAACCGTATCCTTTGGATGAGGTAAGGTTCGACAGCAAGAGTCTTCTCGATGAAACCAGGAAATTGCTGTTCTCGGCGATGATGTTGGCCACGCGAATGCCTCTTCCGGCCGATGCACGAATGGAAGTGGTATTGGTGAGGTCATACTTGACATGCAATCTGGGAACAAAGAAAAAACCGAACAGGTTGTGACGATCTACACGTGCTCCCGCGATCAACGAGAATTTCTTCAGGTCGTCATAATTGTATTCAATGAAAGCACCAGGCACAAGCTCAACACGAGAAAAACCATTAATACCGGGCGTTTCACGAAGCGTGAGGTTGTCATACAATTTGTCATACAGAAAACTGATACCGGTCTTGAACTTATGAATAGTGCTGCCGATGATCGACTGGTAGATCAGGTTGGTATACACCGAACTTTCCCTGGCATCATAGACATTGAAACCAAAGTAGCTGTCCTGGTTGTGAATAAGGCCGCTCACCTGTAATCCAAAGCTCTTGTACGGATGCATCGGGAACTGGTAGCCCAATTTACCGGTGAACTCATACCGGTCGGTGTTGATCTCCAGGCCGTAGCGATTGGAGGTGAACTTATCCATATCGGCATTGTAACCAGTCTGACCGCCTTGCTTCTCGTCCTTCAGCACTTTGAAGTTCAATTGTCCAAGCCATCCATTTGAATGAAAAACCCACCGATTGACGAAGTTCATCTGCGTACCTGTTGGAAAATCCAGGAACGAGTCTTTGTTCTGATCCATTTCGACAGGCCGCGCGCTTCCATGCAGCAACACGGTGGTTGCCCATTTCTTGCTCGTCTGTCCGCTCCAGATCGCATTGAGTTCCGAACGGCCGGAGGCATTCAAATAACCGTTGAGATAAACCTTGTCGCTCTCCTGGGGCTTCTTCAGCTCCACGTTGATCTGACCCGCGATACTTTCATACCCGTTGATGACAGACCCCACTCCTTTCGTCACCTGGATCGAATTGATCCACGTCCCGGGAATGAATTGTATTCCCTGGGTCGAAGCCAGTCCCCGAACACCTGGCATGTTCTCGATGGAGATCATTGTGTTGGGACCGGAGAGGCCGAGCATCTGTATTTGCTTGGTGCCTGTAACGGCATCAGTAAAGGCGACATCAACCGAGGGATTGGTTTCGAAGCTTTCCGAGAGGTTACAACAGGCGGCCTTGAACAGCTCTTTCTCGTCCATCACCTGTATGTTGATCCCGGAAGAATGATCGATACCTGTCGTTGACTTCCATCCTTCGACGGTGACCTCTTGAAGCATCTGGTCTGAGCGAAGCTCGACCTTCACGTTGGTCTCTCCGGCAACCGTCAGTGTGTCGGCGGTATAGCCGACATAACTAACGATAAGTTTGTCGACACCCGGAACCCGGTCGATCATGAACACACCGTTACTGCGTGTCGTCGTGCCTTTGTTGGTTCCCTGCCAATATACGTTCGCTCCGGGAAGAGGCTGATCCTGGCCCTGGCTTTTCTCCACCACGATGCCCATCAGTTTTTGCGCCTGCGTCTGCAACACATTCATAAAAATGAATATGCAGAATGCCGTGGCAATCCACTTGTATCTCATGACTGAGAAGATTAATGATGGTCGGTATCGGAAGACTCTTTGACGCCCGAGTGATCGTGATCACGATAGAGGCAGCAGAAAGGCAGGTCCGCATAGATCTCGTCCTTAGCCTTCACCTTGTCGGTGTCGTGCCCGACGGATGCCACGAGCTGGTGGATCTCGATCTCGGTGATTTTGGAAGCATTGTAGACGACCTGGAGCTCTTTTGTTTTCGAGTCCCAGCTCGCCAGCTTGATACCTTTGGTGTCGAGGACGGTTTCGATGCGCTTCTTGCACATCGCACAGTTGCCGTAAACCTTGATGGTGGACTGTACAGTTTTTGTCTGCGCAGAAGCAACGTTACAAACCAGGATAAGAGAAATAATTGTAATGAGAGTTTTCATGATGTTCTTGATTGATGATTGAAAGATTAAACACACGCGTAGCGTGATCATTATCCAATCATATCAGCTTCATAGAAAACGAGAGAGCAGTATTTGGTAAATAAGGGGATGTCGCTCGGAGGCGGTGGGCTTTCTTCCACCGGTTGGTTGATGTGAGCGACGGGGTTGTCAGTTAACTCAAAGTTTTCGAAAAGCAGTCCGATCTGAAAAAAGTCGGGCACCATAGACACCACAGTTGATGCGGCGTGATCGTCTTCGATCTTGATGATGTCGTGCTCATCGGCACAGCACTTCTTATTGCTCACCGAACGGGCAAAAAGATAACACGGGCACTTGGTTGTCTCGAACGAAAAAAGGGAGGCGGATTTGACCCGGCCCATACAGTAGTGGGTGGTGCGAACCACTCCTACTGCTAGGGTCAGGTACACACATGTGAACGCTATGGCAAAAAGCTTTTTCACTGTGCTTGTGAACCCCAAAGTAGGCCTTTAGGTTTCACTTTTCCTAAAGATTAACTAAAACTTTGCAAAGGGGTGGAAAATGCCGTTTTTAGCGTCCCAAAGCAGAAAATCATCCACAAAATATCCACAAAAAGACAGGTAAATTACGGTAGCTGAAGGGCCATGGAAGACGACTACAAACATCGCGGGTTGAGGAACAAACTGGTCAAGAAACTGGCTCAAAAAGGCATCAAGGATGAGAAGGTTTTGGCCGCTATCGGACGGGTTCCCAGGCATATTTTCTTCGACCAGGCGTTGCTGTCACACGCCTATGAAGACAAGGCTTTTCCGATCGGCGAAGGGCAGACCATCTCGCAGCCATATACAGTTGCATTTCAGACTGAAAAGCTCGAAGTAAAACCCAACCACAAGATACTCGAGATCGGCACCGGCTCCGGATACCAGGCGTGTGTGTTAATGGAGATGGGTGTCGTCGTTTACAGCATCGAGTACAACAAGACCCTGTACGAGAAGACGAAGAAGCTGCTGCCGCAACTTGGATACAGGAATGCGTTCCTCTCGTATGGCGACGGTTCGAAAGGTCTTCCGGCGAAGGCGCCGTTTGACCGAATACTGGTAACGGCCGGAGCGCCTGTCGTTCCCAAAGCTCTGACGGATCAGTTGAATGAAGGCGGGATCCTGATCATACCGGTTGGCGGCCGTGAGTTTCAGAGAATGCTGAGGATACGAAAGGTGAACGGTCAACTGATCGAAGAGAAGTTTGCGGACTTTGCGTTTGTGCCTTTGCTTGGTGAAGGCGGTTGGGATTCTAAATAAGCTTATTTCATAATACCCGCCAGAGCCGTTTTTGCATCTTCAACCTTATTGCTCATCAGGAGACTATCCTTCTTCTTACTCTTCAATGATTCCAGCGCGAGCGGAAGCTGAAGCTTCATCTCCAGCGTCTCCTCCACTACCTCACTGAATTTGCCGGGATGCGCTGTCTCCAGGAATAGTCCGTTGGCGTCGCTACCCGATTCACTGAGATACTTTTTCAAGCCGAGGTATCCCACTGCGCCGTGGGGATCGAGCATATAAGAATGATTTCTGAAGACGGTCCTCATGATGTCGCGCGTTTGATCATCGGTGAACGAATAGCCGATAATATCTTTTTTTACCGAGGCATGAACGTTCTCATACAGGTCCATCAGTCGTGCGAAGTTACTCGGATCTCCTACATCCATCGCGTTACTGATCGTCTGCTTCGAAGGCTGTGGATTGAACACCTTACTGGCGAGGTATGCCGGCACCACATCGTTGACATTCGTCGATGCAATGAATCGACTCACGGGCAGACCCAGCCGGCGCGCCAGAATACCCGCCGTGAGATTGCCGAAGTTGCCGCTCGGAACCGATACAACCACCGGTTTATTGAAACCACTCAGCTGTCCCCAGCCGTGGAAGTAATAGAACGACTGCGGGATCAATCGCGCGAGATTGATCGAGTTGGCCGACGTAAGAAGGTACTTTTTTCTGAGGTCTGCATCCATGAAGAGTTGCTTCACCATGCGCTGGCAGTCATCGAAAGTTCCTTGCACTTCCCACGCCGTGATGTTGCCTCCCAGTGTCGTCAGCTGCTTTTCCTGTAGCGGGCTTACTTTGCCCGACGGATACAGTATGATGACGCGTACGCCCGGTACGTTCAAAAAACCGTTAGCGACCGCACTGCCGGTGTCACCCGATGTTGCCACCAGCACGACGATCTCACGGCCCTGACTTTCTGCAAAGTGCCCCATCAATCCCGCCAGGAACCTCGCGCCGAAATCTTTGAAAGCAAGAGTTGGCCCGTGGTACAGCTCCATTGCCCATACCGCGGGCTCTAATTTCACCACGGGAGCATCGAAGCTTACGGTGCGGTCGACGATACCTTTCAAAACGTCCGAAGGCAACGCGTCGCCCAGCAATTGCTTCGCTATGTCGAATGATAATTCGGAGAATGACTTCTGACGAAGTGCATCGAAATATTCTTTCGGGAACGGGTCGATCCTTTCAGGCATGAATAGTCCGCCATCCGGTGCGAGACCCTGGATCACCGCATCGCGGAATGACCATTTTTCCGATTTGTTTTTTGTGCTGTAAAAATTCATCCCTTGGATATTACTCGTGCTCCTTCCGAATTAACCGGAGAGATAATGACATCACTCTTCAGGTGACTTAATGAAAAATGTTCTACCATGTTTTGTCCAACGTTCTTTGCGATATTGATATCGTTACACAATGCAAAAACGGTGGGACCCGAACCGGAGATACCCGCGCCCAACGCACCGGCATCCTTCGCCACCTGTTTTAATTGATCGAAGCCCGGTATAAAAACAGATCTTACCGGCTCTGCGATCGCATCTTTTAAAGATTTGCCGATCAGGACGAAGTCCGACGTCATCAGGCCGATCATCAGGCCGGCCGCGTTGGCGCTTTGAGAAACCGCGTCCCGGATCGTTACCGAGTTGCGGAGTATGCGACGGCTGTCTTCAGTCTTCACCTCCAGATGCGGATGGACCAGCACACAGCACAGCTCCTTGGGAAACCTGACTTCCAGCAGGTCGAGCGGATGATAATCGCGGATCAAAACAAAGCCTCCGAGTATCGACGGCGCAACATTATCGGCGTGACCGGTACCGCAGGCGATCCGCTCCGCCTCCATGGCATGGGGCACAAGCTCCTTCCTGTTCATCGGCTCGCCCATCAGCGTGTTGACGGCTATGAGCGCTGCGGCCGCGCTGGCGGCGCTGGAGCCCATTCCACTTCCAAGGGGAAGGTTCTTGTAAAGCTCCACCTCCACACCGGTATCCTTTCCCAACGCATTAAGGTACGATTGAACCGCAACACTGCTCGTGTTCCGGTTGGTTTCCATCGGCAGCTTCCCGTCATCGCCGGTGATCTTTGTCATCCTCACTCCCGGCGTATCAGAAAGCCGTACTTCGACCTCATCTCCGTGCCCGTCGATGGCGAAGCCAAGTATATCGAATCCACAACAGACGTTGGCAACAGTGGCCGGTGCAAATGCTCTTACCCATTTCATAATGAAGCATAGTTAGCGATACGAATGATATCGGCAAACACCCCCGCCGCAGTTACTTCCGCTCCCGCCCCGGGGCCGCGTATCACCATCGGCCTTTCGTTATACCGTTCCGTCGTGATCAGGATAATGTTGTCGCTACCGGCCAATGAATAAAACGGATGCTGGTTATTGACACCGGCAAGTTGTGTTTTCACGCCCGACTCATCGAGCACGGCCATGTAGCGAAGCTTCTCGTTCCTGGTGGCAGCATCGGAGCGCAGGTTTTCGAAGTGGCTGTCGAACTTCGGCAGCATGGTCATGAACTCATCCACACTCTTTACTTTCATCAGGTCGCCGGGCACCAGGTTTTCGATCTCCACATGGTCGATGTCGATCTTCACGCCGGCTTCACGGGCCAGTATCAATGCCTTCCGTCCTACGTCCATTCCGTTGAGGTCGTCCCGGGGGTCGGGTTCGGTATAACCTTTAGTGCGGGCTTCACCTACGATGGCACTGAACGATTTCCCAAGTACAAACGAGCTGAAGATATAATTGAGCGTCCCGCTGAGTACCGCTTCGATCCGTATCACCTTGTCGCCGCTAAGCAACAGGTCGTTCAACGTATTGATCACGGGAAGCCCTGCACCGACGTTGGTCTCGTACAGGAACTTCACACCGCGTTTCTGGGCTGCGGCCTTTAGTGCGATGTACCTTGAATAGTCTCCGGAGTTCGCCTTCTTGTTCGGTGTTACAATGGAGATATTGGAATTGAGTAATTCTATATAATAGTCCGCTACCGATTCGCTCGAAGTGCAGTCCACGAATATACTGTTGGAAAGGTTCAGTGTTTTGATGTTGTCCAGGAATGCCCTTGCGTCCAGCGAAGTTCCGTCGGCGAGCAACCGGTCCAGCCCTTGTACCGGATCGATGCCATGTTCGTCGAACAACATCTTCCTGCTGTTCGACAACCCGACGACGTTGATCTCGATCGCATTCTGTGTGCTCAGTTGTTCTTTCTGCCTTCCGATCATCTTGAGCAATGTGTTGCCGATCAGTCCCGTTCCGGCGAGGAACAGGTTGAGCACCTTCCTGTCTGAAAGGAAAAATGCTTCATGGAGAACATTGAGCGCTTTCGATGTGTCCTCCTCGCGGATCACTGCGGAGATATTCAGCTCCGACGAGCCCTGCGCGATCGCATGGATATTGATACCGCTCTTGCCCAACGAATTGAACATACGTCCGCTTGTTCCGGGATTGTGTTTCATACCTTCTCCGACTATTGCTATGATCGATAAACCGTCTTCTGCATAAACTTCGTCCATCTCCCCCCCTTTGATCTCGTATTGAAACTCCTGCTCGATCATCGCCTTTGCTCTAGCCGCGTGCCCGGTCTCGACGGCAAGACAAATGGAGTGTTCCGAAGACGCCTGGCTGATGAGGATCACATTGATCTTTTCGGATGCCAACACTCCGAACAATCGCTTCGAAGTTCCCACCACACCCAGCAACCCGCTGCCTTCCACACTCAACAGGCTCACGCCGGCCATCGACGATATTCCCTTGATGGCAAGATCCCTCCCGTTTGCCTTTCCGTGAATACACGTTCCCGCGAATGACGGATTGAAGGTGTTCTTGATCCAGATCGGTATTGCGCGCGTCATCACGGGCTGCATGGTGGCGGGGAATATCACTTTGGCTCCGAAGTGTGAAAGCTCCATCGCTTCAGAGTAAGTCATTTCGGGCACCGTAAATGCCTTTCTCACCTTCCTCGGGTCGGCGGTCATCATTCCGTCCACGTCGGTCCAGATCTCCAGGCTGTCGGCTTTCAAGGCCGCGGCAAAGATCGCAGCCGTGTAGTCCGAGCCGCTCCGTCCAAGCGTTGTGGTCTCGCCGGTTTCGGAGCTCCCGATGAAACCCGTCACTACCTGGAGCGACTTGCTTGTACCGAAGTAGTCCTGTATCAGCCGGTGTGTGGTGGCGAAGTCCACCTTCGCGCTGCCGAAATGGGTATCGGTACGGACAACCTTGCGTGCATCGAGAAAGTCCGCAGCGATACCTTTGTCGCGAAAGGCTTCGGCAATGATATATGCGCTCAGGCGCTCGCCGAAGCTCATGATAAAGTCCAACGTCCGGGTCGTTCGTTCACGTACCAGGTAGATCCCATGGAGGACATCCTCCAGCTCATTGATCACTACTCTGACCTGTGCGAGGATGCCGCTTTGCCGCTGCATGCTGATCAGACCCCGAACGGCGTCGAGATGGCGTTGATCGATCTTGGCGAGGTGGTTCTTGAATTCGTCTTTACCCGAAAGGGCAGCCGTACTGGCTTCTATGAGGTGATCGGTTATCCCGCCAAATGCCGATACGACCAGGGCGTTGATCTCCCCTCTTTCCAGATAGGGTTTGACTATTTCTATGACAGACAATATTCTTTCGGGGTTCGCCACCGACGAACCGCCGAATTTGAGGACTTTCATGTTCAATGATTTATTCCAACTTTCGAGTTGGCGTGGGGAATAAGACAGCGATGTATGAGGGCTACTGGTGATATCGGGCGCTACCCCGTAATAGTGGTGGTGATGATCGTGGTAATCGTGGAGATGTAGCGCATGACCCCACTAAATAAATCCAAGACGTCCTGTATTCCAACGTTTTTCTAAACATTATCTTCGCAACCGATTCCAATACACTCAATGGCCAGAAAGAAAAAGACACCGAAAGAGTCATTCGTCAGCATGACGGAGCTCGTATTACCAAACGACACCAATACACTCAACAACCTCATGGGAGGCCGGTTGATGCACTGGATGGACATCGTATCGGCGATCGCGGCACAGAAGCACTGTAACCGTATCGTCGTCACCGCCTCTGTCGATAATATTTCTTTTCGCGAACCCATTCGCCTGGGCGACGTGGTGACGCTGAAGGCAAAGGTCACCCGCGCATTCAGCTCGTCAGTCGAAGTGAGGATCGACGTGTTTGCCGAGAATATTCCTTCCGGTAGCATCGTGGAAAGCAACAGCGCATACTTTACCTTCGTGGCCGTCGACCAGAGCGGCAGACCTATCGATGTTCCCGAAGTCGAGCCCGAAACGGATCAGGAGAAAGACCTCTACAACGGCGCCTTGAGAAGACGACAGCTCAGGCTGATACTCAGCGGGAGAATGAAACCACATGAGGCGAATGAATTGAAGTCGATCTTCGATATAAACCAACAGTAATAGGTACGATTTACGAAATACGATGTACGATGTATCCTGTCGAACATCGGTAGACTAAATCGTACTTCGTAAATCGTAAATCGTAAATAGCGTTCAAAATGATCGATCAGCAGACTGCCTACAGCGAAGAGATCTATAGCATCAAAGAAAAGACTACCGTCATCCTTTCGAAGCCATGGGGTGAGATCACTGAAGGTGACAAGCAACAGCTTCAAAAGATCCTTCAAGCCGTACGTTTGAGCATCGCTTCGGTTCGTATCGCCCATCAATCTGTACTCGACCTTACTCGTCTGAAACCGGTTCCCGCCCGGGTCATTTATTTCGGCGACCCCGTTCCGGGGCTCGCTCAGTTTGAATGTATTCAAGCTACAGGAACAGTGGTACTAGCCCCCCACCTCGATCTTCTGCCCGCCGACGACGCAGGCAGAAAAAAGCTCTGGATCGCCCTAAAACAAATGTTTGGCCTGTAATCGCCCTTCTTATATCTTTGCGGGACTTTTAAAAAACCTATAGAATCTAACCTTAAATAACGTATGCAAAATTTAGTCTACGCCCTCCCGGTTTTCGGCTTGTTAGGGCTCCTGTACGTAGCCTGGAAAAGCGCCTGGGTTGCCAAGCAAGATGCGGGCACAGACAAGATGAAAAAGATCGCGGGTCACATCGCAGAGGGAGCCATGGCTTTCCTCAAGGCAGAGTATAAAGTCCTGGTCATTTTCGTTGCGTGCGTTGCAGTCCTGCTGGCCGTTACTGCCGACAGCGAAACGTCATCTCCTCTGGTAGGTGTGTCGTTCATACTGGGTTCGTTCTGTTCCGCCCTCGCCGGCTTCATCGGTATGCGCGTTGCCACCAAGGCGAACGTCAGGACCACCGCAGCGGCTCGTACCAGCCTGGGTAAGGCCCTCGAGGTTGCCTTCACAGGCGGATCGGTCATGGGTATGGGCGTTGTCGGCATCGGTGTACTGGGACTTAGCCTTCTGTTTATTGTATACTCGGCCATGTTCGGTGTCGACTCGTTCGATAATGTCAACAAAGTCATTACAGTTATTACAGGTTTTTCATTCGGTGCTTCGTCCATCGCTCTGTTCGCCCGCGTGGGTGGCGGTATTTATACAAAGGCTGCCGATGTAGGCGCCGATCTCGTAGGTAAAGTTGAAGCAGGTATCCCTGAAGACCATCCTCTGAACCCCGCCACGATCGCCGATAACGTCGGTGATAACGTAGGTGACGTTGCTGGTATGGGCGCCGATCTTTTCGAATCGTATGTCGGTGCGATCGTCGGTACTATGGTATTGGGCGCAGCCTTCATGGGCATTAGCGAATTTGCCGGCGAGAAGTATATGAACGGGCTGTCACCGGTCCTCCTTCCCCTCGCGCTCTCCGCGGTGGGTATCATCATGTCATTCCTCGGCACTTTCTTCGTGAAAGTGAAAGAAGGCGGCGATCCTCAGAAAGCGCTGAATATGGGTGAGATCGTTTCATCGGTTATCATGATCGCGGCTTCGTGGTTCATTATCAAGGCTATGCTTCCCGAAACATGGCAGTACGCAGATCCGCTTTACAACGTAGCGGGTGAATCCACAACTTATACTTCAACCGGCATTTTCGTTGCCACTGTGATCGGTCTGGTAGCCGGTGTTGTCATCGGTCTTATTACAGAATATTATACAGGTATGGGCAAGAAGCCCGTCCTCTCGATTGTTCGACAGTCGTCTACCGGCGCTGCAACGAACATCATCGCAGGACTCGGTGTTGGTATGATGTCGACCCTTTGGCCGACGATCATCATCGCCTTCTCTATCATTGGTGCATTTGAATTCGGTGGCTTGTACGGTATCGCGATCGCGGCTGTAGGTATGCTTTCGAATCTTGGTATTCAACTCGCGGTTGATGCTTACGGACCTATCTCCGATAACGCAGGTGGTATCGCCGAAATGGCGGAGCTTCCTAAAGAGGTTCGTTCACGTACCGATAAGCTGGATGCTGTAGGTAACACTACCGCTGCTATCGGAAAAGGCTTTGCCATTGCTTCGGCAGCTCTTACTGCCCTGGCGCTCTTCGGAGCATTCATGACTACAGCACACCTCACCGCCATCGATGTATCCAAGGCCAACGTAATCGCCGGTCTGTTCATCGGCGGGATGCTTCCCTTTGTGTTCTCAGCCCTCGCTATGGGTGCGGTAGGCCGTGCAGCGATGTCTATGATCGAAGAAGTGAGAAGGCAATTCGCCAATATCCCGGAACTGAAGGCTGCTCTTGCTCTCATGAAAAAGCATGGCGACAAACCTGTAGAAGAATGGAGCGCCGAAGAACAGAAAGTGTTCCACGCTGCCGATGGTAAAGCCGAATACGGAAAGTGCGTCGAGATCTCTACCAACGCCGCTATCAAGCAGATGGTCGTTCCCGGTCTGATGGCCGTTGTTGTGCCGGTCGTCATCGCATTCCTTCCCGGTTTCGGAGCTGAATCACTGGGTGGTTTGCTCGCAGGTGTTACCGTATGCGGCGTTCTCATGGCTATCTTCCAGTCGAATGCAGGTGGTGCATGGGACAATGCCAAGAAGAGCTTCGAAGAAGGCGTGGAGATCAACGGCCAGATGTACTATAAGAAATCGGATCCCCACAAGGCTGCCGTTGTCGGCGACACCGTGGGCGACCCTTTCAAGGACACTTCCGGACCTTCACTGAATATCCTGATGAAACTGATGTCGGTGGTTGCGCTGGTGATCGCGCCGATGCTGGTAGACAAGACTGACAAAACTTCGGCCGACAAAGCGCCTGTAAAACCCAAGACAGAAGTGGTAAAAGCAGCCACGACTTCTCTCCAGGTGAAGTAATCGTAAAGAGTTTCAAACTTTAAGGAGTCCTGCAGCATGTGCTACAGGACTCTTTTTGTTATTTTAAGGAGAAAATAGAGGGTCTTACCAATGGATAATCCAGCCACACGGATTTTCGCTGTCATCCTGGCGGCGGCGATCGCTGGCCCGTCAGCTGCGTCTGCACAGGATGTCACTGGTAAATGGCAAACGATCGATGACGAAACCGACAAGCCCCGGTCGATCGTCGAGATATTCGAAAAGAGCGGCAAGTTGTACGGCAAAGTTATAAAGCTCTTCCGGGAGTCCGACGAAGAACCCGACCCCGTTTGCAAGGACTGTGACGAGGACGACAATCGCTATAACAAGAAGGTCATCGGGATGGAGATCATGAGGGATATGGTAAAGACCGGCGATGCGTGGGAAGAAGGGACCATCCTCGACCCCAAGAACGGCAAGGTATACCGCTGCCGGATATGGCTCGAAGGGACTGATATGAAGGTCAGGGGATACTGGGGCCCCTTTTACCGTACTCAAACATGGCATCGACCCCAGTAGCCCATTTTATGACGTTTCGGCGTAAGAATATGGCGTTTTGCCCAGATATATTGCAGCTTGTCTTAAACTAAAGGTTACCAGAAGTGGCGTTCAGGGTATTTAAATCCGGCATTCAAGTAGACGAAAAGGAGCTTTTTGAGAGGATCTGTAAGGGTGATGAGAAGGCCTTAGAGTTCATTTACAAAAAGTACTATCGGATGATGACCAAATTGGTCATCACCAATAGCGGTACAGAAGACGAGGCGAGAGACGTCTACCAGGATGCGCTGGTAGTGTTTTGGCAGAAGGCACGGTCCGGAAACCTGGTGTTGACCTCAAAGATCAGCACCTACGTTTACAGCATCTGTCAGAATTTGTGGAGAAAGGAGCTGGACCGAAAGAAGAGGTTGTCGAATGAAGAGAAAGACTCAGCGGAGTCTCTCGACATGGACGGACCCGAGCGCGAGAAGATAATTGCCAAATGCATGGAACAACTTGGCGATACTTGTCGTAAAGTACTGATGTACTACTACTTCGATGAGATGTCGATGCAGGAAATAGCGGACAAACTAGGTTTCGCCAATACCGACACCGCCAAAACAAAGAAGTATAAGTGCAAGCAGAAATTGGATGAACTTATTAAGACTCAGTATACTGAGCAGGATTTTCTAGACTAAGAGAGAAATGAGCAACTTTGAATTAATTGATGACTACTTGTCTAATCGGCTGGGAGGGGCAGAGAAAGAGGCGTTTGATAAACAGCTGCAGAATGATCCTGCACTCAAGTCTGAACTCGATCTTCAAAAACAAATCATAGAAGGTATTCGTAGCGCACGTGCGAAAGAACTGAAGAACATGTTGAGTAAGGTGCCTGTGGCAGAGACTGTGAATATGGACTTCTCGGTATTAAGAATGGCAGCTGGATTGATCGCAGCCGGTATTATTGGTGCGGCGGTCTATTTCGCCATGCGCGGTGAAATGCCCCCTTTCAAAAAGGCGGCCTCCGATCTGAACGATAAAACAGAAGAAGTACAAAAACAGGAGCCCATTGAACAGGATAAGACGCAAGTCGCTCCCGATTCAAATGCAAATCCTAAAGCAAACGAGACGACCCCAGCCGTGAAAGAGGACGATTCCAAAAAGGAAGAATCCAAAAAGCCGGGCAAACAGTCTCCGAAACAATCCGAAGAGGTAAAGCCCGCCGAGAAACCGAAGCTGGACGTTGCCAATCCGAGCGACGAGCTCGACAACAGCAGCGCAACCAAGAACGAACCGCTGGCCGGTCACCGTAGCGACATCTCCCCTTCTCACATCCAGGTTGAGATGGACTCTTCGAATAAAAAGTACGACTTTCATTACCACTTCGTCGGCAGCAAGCTGATGTTGTATGGTTCATTCGACAGAAGCCTTTATGAAGTACTCGAGATCAACGGCGACAACCACGCAGTTTTTCTCTTTTACAAAGAAGTATATTATTTGCTGGATGAAAATCAGACAAAGATCACCAAGCTCGAGCCCATTAAAGATGCCAGCCTCGTGAATAAACTTCGCGAATACAGGAAGCGCTGATCTTCAAAAAATATCATGTAAAAAAAACCCGGTAAAGCCTACCGGGTTTTTTTATTGACCATATTGTGCCGTCTGTTGCCTTTACCCGGGGTCCTGAAACAACGGCAGGGTTTGTCACGTTTATAGATCGTCCCAACCTGTCGCCTATGCTCCGCAACAACCTGAAGATGATGCTACGCAACATGCGCAAGCACTCCCTGCATTCGTTTATAAACATCGCCGGCCTTTCTGTGGGCCTTTCGTGTTTTATAGTGATTGCACTTTATGTGCGACACGAGCTCAGCTTCGATCGGATGTTCGCCAACCCGGGGTCGATCTACAGGATCACCATGTCGTCGATTGTTGGAGGTACCAACAACCACATACCGACTACCTACCCGGTCATCGCTCCGGGAATTGCCGAGCGATTTCCTTCCATCGCCAAATACACCAGGATCTACAATTACAAATACTCACGACTCGAACCCACATTCCGGTACGGTGACAAAGTGCACTACGAACAAAAGGTGATCTTCGGTGACTCTACTTTCTTCGATTTATTCAATTTCAAGTTCGTCGCTGGTGATGCAGCCAAGGCACTCAGTCACCCGAACTCGGTTGTGATCACCGAATCCATTGCCCGCAAATACTTCGGTGACGAAGATGCTATAGGAAAACTACTTCAGTTCAACGGCCGGACGGACGTGGAAGTGACCGGCGTTCTGAAAGACCTTCCGTCAACCACACATATTCAGTTCGACTTCCTCGTACCCCTCGCCTACTTTTCGGGCAAAGCCGAATTCCTGGACAGCTGGGACATGGACTGGTTCTGGACATATCTCAGTATCCCCGATCCTGCGCAGGTCACCGTCGTCGAGGCCGGCATCAACCAGTACGCATCCGAAAAAATAAAAGACCGTCAAAAGGATTTCGACGTCCGGTTCTTCCTTCAGCCACTCGAAGAAGTTCATCTATATTCTAAATTCGACTACAACACCGACCTCGTTCAGAACGGTGACATCGGCAACCTCTATATCTTCATATCGGTAGGTGTGCTCGTGCTGCTCATTTCCGCGATCAACTTCATCAATATCTCCATGGCAATGGCCTCGGGGCGATTCAAGGAGATCGGGATCAGCAAAGTACTCGGCGCGATGAAGTCGCAGCTCCGTTGGCAATTCCTCATGGAGTCGATCATCATCTGCCTGTTGTCGCTGGTAATTGCATTCGGCTTGCTGAAACTTTCGCTACCGTTATTCGGTGCGCTTCTCGATGCGCCGCTGGACATCATTATCGGACGGGACGTCTGGTTGCTTGCCGGCATCGTATTCTTTACCATCACCACGGGTATTCTGTCGGGCATATTTCCAGCGTTATTCATTTCCGCACTGGAGCCGCAACGCGTGCTGAAGGGCATCTGGAAACAAGGCCAGGGCGGAGCCACATTCAGAAAGACGCTGGTCGGAATGCAGATTGCGATCGCCATCTTCCTGGTGATCGGCACGGTGGTGATCTTCGAGCAGCTGAGATACATCCAGGAGCGGCCGTTGGGTTATGAAAAAGATCGTGTCGTGTTGCTTACTGTTCGCGATACCAAACTGGTGAAGTCATACCATGCTTTCAAGAATGCCATGCTCGCCGAGACTTCTGTGCGCAACGTATCATCGGTGTCGGAACCGATCGGCCGCGAGGTGCAGTTCATGACGTTCGATATTGAAGGCCACGATAAATCGCAGTTCATCAAGATCCTCAACGTCACCCACGACTTTGTAAATACGATGGGTCTCGAGATGGTGAAGGGCCGTGACTTTTCCCGGGAGCTCGTTACGGATTCTACTTCGGGTTTCATCATCAACGAAGCGGCTGCAAAAGCCTTCGGCTGGACCGATCCCATCGATAAAGCGATCGATCACTCCTTCAAGAAGGTAAAGAAGGGCAGTGTGATCGGCGTCGTGAAAGACTTCAACTTCGAGCCGCTCCAGAAACAGATCGATCCTATCGTTATATGGTTCGGCGGACCGTACTGGTATGTCGCCGTGAATGTGGAGCAGGGCAAGACCGCAGAGGCGCTGGCGGCCATGGAGCGTGAATGGAAAAAGATCGAGCCCGATAAGCCCTTCTCGTTCCAGTTCCTTGACCAGTCCATCCAGCATGTGTATGAAAAAGAGCAACGGCTTGGCAAGGTCTTCTTTGTATTCTCCATCTTATCGATTGCCACCGCGGTGATCGGACTATACGGACTTATTTCATTCGTCGCCGGCCAGCGGCTGAGCGAGATCGGCATTCGCAAGGTGCTCGGCGCTTCGATCAGCAATATCCTTTACCTCCTTTCGAAAGAGTACCTGGTGCTTGTGATCGTCGCCTTTGTCGTTTCTGCACCGCTGACGTGGCTGATCATCAATCAATGGCTGGAAGGGTTTGCGTTCCGGATCGACTGGCAGGCTCTCTACTTCGTCGTTGGACTTGTCGTTACATTGGTGATCGTGTTGTCGACCGTGGCGTCGAAGGCCTTGGGTGCGGCACGTACAAACCCTGTGAATGTTTTGAGATCGGAATAATGGCCTTATCTTTGAACCTTGATGGCAGAAGCAATTCCAAAGTTCAAGGTCAGGAAGAAGAAGTTGGGAAGTTATCCGTTCGTCAGCACCGTATTCAGTATCACGCTGGCATTGCTTGTGACGGGAGTTTTTGGGATCCTCCTCATTTATTCCAAAGAACTTGAAAGGATCGTCAGGGAAAACGTACGGATACAGGTTTACCTGAAGAGCAATGTGAACGAAGCCCAGCGTCTTCAGATCGCCAAAAACCTTTCGGCACAACACTTCATTCCCAAAGACAAAAAAGAATCCAATATCCGGTTCGAATCGAAAGAACAGGCCGCCGAGCGTTTCATCAAAGACACCGGCGAGGACTTCCTGCAGTTCCTGGGTGAAAACCCGCTCCGCGATTCGTTCGTGGTCCTGATCGACCCCGAGTACCAGACCAAAGAACGGCTGTCAAAGATCAAGACCGATGTCGAACAGATCAACGGCGTGTTCCAGGTCGACTACCCCGAAAGCACGATATCTTCCGTGAACGAGAATATGGCGACCATAGGCCTTGTCCTGATCGGCGCGGCTACCCTGTTGCTGATTGCCGTGGTGGTCCTGATCAACAATACGCTCCGCCTGGCGCTGTTCTCGCAGCGCTTCCTGATCCGCAGCATGCAGCTGGTTGGGGCCAAAAGCTGGTTCATTCAGCGTCCTTTCCTCTTCCGGGCGGCCATTCATGGCCTGGCGGCTGGTCTGCTGGCCTGCGGGGTGATCGCCGGACTGGTCTATTTCGCCAATAAAAACATCGAAGCCCTGCAGCTCATTCAAAATAAGTCCAGGATGACGACTCTTCTTGGCAGTCTGATTCTTATGGGTATTTTTGTGGCCGTTCTGAGCACCTACCGTGCCGTGAACAAGTATTTGAAACTTTCCCTGGACGAGCTGTACTAGACATGAGTAAACTCCCTTTCGGCAAAAAGAACTATCAGTTAATGGTAGCCGGACTGATCATAATTACCCTTGGATTCATTGTGATGATGCTGGATAAGGAACCACATGGCTTTGGCTTTCTCGGGATAACCCTCAGTCCCGTTATCGTTCTCACGGGTTTCATCGTAGAGGTGTTTGCCATTCTCCACACTCCCAAAGATAAATAGTGATGTCGTATCTCGATGCCATCATACTGGCAATCGTGGAAGGTCTCACCGAGTTCCTGCCGGTGTCGTCGACGGGTCACATGATCATTACTACGGCACTGTTGGGTATTAAACCCGACGATTTCACGAAGACATTTACCGTTGCAATACAACTGGGCGCTATCGTTTCGGTAGTCATCCTTTATTGGAAAAGGTTTTTCAAAACGTTTGATTTTTATATCAAGCTGTTGATCGCGTTTATCCCGGCAGCTGTTGTTGGATTTCTATTAGGCGATACGATCGATGCCATGCTCGAACGTGTTGATGTGGTAGCGTACGCTTTGATCGCGGGCGGGATATTCTTCTTATTCGTGGATGACTTGTTCAAACACGCCGAAGAAACGGGAAGCGCGGAAGTAACTAACCGGAATGCATTCGTGGTGGGACTGTTCCAGATCCTTGCCATGGTGATACCGGGCATTTCGAGATCGGCAGCAACGATCATCGGAGGGCTTTCACAAAAACTGAATAAGACTACAGCTGCGGAGTTCTCATTTTTCCTGGCGGTACCGACGATGGCTGCCGCAACGGGATATAAGCTTCTCAAATTCTATCTGAAAGGCGGTGAGTTCACCGCGAACCAGGTAAGTCTGCTGGCTGTCGGGAACGTATTTGCCTTCATCGTTGCTCTGATCGCTATCCGTTCTTTTATCTCATTCCTGACTAAACACGGGTTTAAATGGTTCGGGTATTACAGGATCATCGTTGGTGTCGCGATCCTGCTGATGTACTACCTGGGCGGTGGGCTTTCAATCGTCTGAAAATTATCTGAAAAATGGAAGCGGGGGAATCCAGTGACCGTGTGATACTCGTAAATAAGCCCCTTGAGTGGACTTCATTCGATGTGGTGAGAAAGCTCAAATACAAGCTCAAGGTCAGTAAGATCGGGCATGCAGGCACGCTTGACCCGCTCGCTACCGGCCTGCTGATCCTCTGCACCGGGAAATTGACCAAGAAGATCGACGAATACCAGGCACAGGAGAAAGAGTACACCGGCAGGTTCGTCATCGGCCAGACGACCCCTTCTCACGACCTGGAGACGGAAGTGAACGAAACCTTCGACATCAGTCACGTCACCGTTGAAAAAATACACGACACCGCCCGGGCTTTCCTCGGTGTTATCGAACAGCTTCCTCCCATGTATTCCGCAATCAAAATAAACGGACAGAGAGCCTATGAGCTTGCCCGAAAAGGCGAGACGGCAGAGTTGAAGAAACGGCCGGTGACGATCTCTGAGTTCGAGATCACGGCAATAGAACTGCCTTCCGTGAGCTTTCGGGTTGTATGCACAAAAGGAACGTATATAAGAAGTCTCGCACGCGACTATGGACTGGCATTGGGAGCAGGCGCCTACCTGGCCGAGCTATGCCGTACACGGATCGGATCGTTTCGCTTAGAAGATGCTCAGGAGATTGAAGATATTGTAGCCGCATGAATATCTACTACAGCACCGACGACTTCCACCCGATCCGCAACGCAGTTGTCACCAGCGGCACATTCGACGGCGTCCACGTCGGTCACCAGAAGATACTCAACAGGCTTAAAGAGATCGCAGCACGCATCGATGGCGAGACCATCGTGATCACGTTCTGGCCGCATCCCCGTTTTGTCCTGAAACCCGGCGAGACCACTCACCTGCTTCTCAACACGTTCGAAGAAAAAGCAGAGCTATTGAAAGAACAGGGCATACAACATCTGCTACGCATACCTTTCACCAAAGAATTCTCGCAGATCACCTCGCAAGAGTTCATCGAAAACATTCTCGTGAAAAGGATCGGCACAAAAAAACTCGTCATCGGTTACGACCACCGGTTCGGTAAAAACCGCGAGGGAAGTTTCGAACAGCTCAGCATGAATTCCGCGAGCTATGGCTTCGATGTCGAAGAGATCCCGCGACAGGATGTCGACAACATTGGCGTGAGCTCATCGCGTATACGCAAGGCCCTGGAAGAAGGAGATCTCGACACAGCCACTCATTTCCTGGGCCGCCCCTATTCCCTGATCGGGCGCGTCGTGAAGGGCGATAAGCTCGGTCGTGTATTGGGATACCCTACTGCCAATATCGACGTCGACTCCAACGACAAGCTGATCCCCGCATATGGAATTTACGCGGTGACTGTGGAGCACGGTCCGGATAAGCTCAAGGGCATGTTGTACATTGGCAACCGTCCAACTGTCGACGGCAGCAGGATGGCCATCGAGGTGAACATCTTTGACTTCGACAAAGACATATACGGAGAGAACCTGAAAGTGAACCTGGTTGCTACGATCCGGAAAGACGCCAAGTTCGACGACCTCGAAACACTTAAGAAACAAATGAAAGCCGATAAGGAACAAGCAGTCTTAATCTTGAACAACATTGTTTAATGTACGATTTACGATGTACGATGTACGATTTGGGCTGTCGTTCCTTCCTGGGGCTAAATCGTACATCGTACATCGTAAATCGTAAATCCCCCTCATGAGCACGGAGCGAAAACATTTATGGGAACCTTCTGTTAAAACGATTAGCGATGCCAACCTGACCCGCTACATGCAGTGGCTGTCGCACCAGGGGATCCATCACGCCGGCTATTCCTCGCTGTGGAAATGGTCTGTCGATGCGCCTCAGGAGTTCTGGCCCACCATCCTCTCCTACTTCAATGTTGTGTATGATGGAGTTTATACTCAGCCCATTGAAGGAAATATGCCGCACGTCAAGTGGTTCGATGGGATCAAATTGAATTTTGCAGAGCACGTTTTTCGCAAGAGGAATGAACAATACCCGGCAGTCGTATGCGGTTCGGAGACAACAGAGCCTCACGAGATCACATGGAAGGAGCTGAAAGATAACGTGGCTGCGTTCGCCAACTTCCTAAGACAGAAGGGCATCAAACCGGGCGACCGCGTCGCGGCGTATGTTTCGTGCATACCCGAAGCGACTATTGCTTTTCTTGCCGCCAATTCGATTGGCGCCGTATGGTCAAGCTGCTCTCCTGATTTCGGGACACAGTCGGTGGTCGATCGTTTTCAACAGATAGAGCCGAAGCTCTTCATCGCCGTAGACAGCTACGACTACGGTGGCAAATCGTTTGAAAAGCTCTCGGTAGTTTCAGAGGTCGTTCACCAGATACCGTCCATCAAGACCGTCGTTATTATTTCGAAGACCTCACAGCACGCCGATGCAAAGTATGTAAGCTGGAGCGAAGCAACACGGAGCACGAACGCCGAGCTGACGTTTGAACGCGTGCCCTTCGCCCACCCGATATGGATCGTATTTTCCTCGGGAACCACCGGTTTGCCGAAAGCCATCACGCACTCGCATGGTGGAATACTGCTTGAACATCTGAAATATCTTACGTTCCACAACGACCTTCACGAAAACGAAAGGCTGTTCTGGTACACGACCACCGGGTGGATGATGTGGAATTATGTACAAGGTGCATTGGTATGCGGCGCTACCGCAGTTCTTTACGACGGCCATCCCGGTCATCCGGACCTTTCCCGGCTTTGGGAGTTTTGTGAAAAGACGCGCATCAATCACTTCGGTACCAGTGCAGGATTTATCCTAGCCTGTCGCAAGGCCGGGATCGAGCCCGGCAAGCAATATGGATTGAAAGACCTGAGGTCGATCGGCTCGACCGGGAGCACGTTGCCGGAAGAAGGGTTCGAATATGTTTACGAGAAGGTGAAGAAAGACGTATGGCTCGCTTCCATGAGCGGTGGTACCGATGTGGCCAGCGCTTTCGTCGGCGGCAACCCATTATGGCCTGTCTATTCCGGGGAGATCCAATGCCGTGCGCTCGGCTGCAGCCTGGAAGCATGGGACGAAGAGGGAAAGCCCGTCGTGAACGAAGTGGGTGAAATGGTGATCACCAAACCTATGCCTTCGATGCCGGTGTATTTGTGGAACGATAAAGACTTTTCTAAATACGAAGACAGCTACTTCAGTACCTATCCCGGAATCTGGCGACACGGCGACTGGATCGAAGTAACGTCTCACGAAGGAGTTGTGATCTACGGCCGAAGTGATGCCACCCTCAACCGGGGCGGCGTGCGTATCGGCACCAGCGAAGTCTATCGCGCTGTCGATAAAGTGACCGAAGTACAGGACAGCATGATCATTTGCATCGAGAGCGAGGGCGGCAAATTTTATATGCCCCTGTTTGTTATCCTCAAAGAAGGACAGAAGCTTTCGGAAGCTCTCAAAAAGAAGATCAACTCGGTGATCCGCGATGACTACAGTCCCAGGCACGTTCCCGACGATATCATCGAAGTTACCGACATACCATACACGATCAGCGGCAAGAAGACAGAAACACCCGTCAAGAAGATCCTCATGGGGAAAGATCCCGCGAAGGTTATCAATACCGGCGCGTTGCGAAATCCGGAGTCGATGAATTTCTTTGTGAACTTTTACAGAACAACCATCAAAAAATGAAAACCTCTACCATCAAGTTCAATATCAACCTCGACGATAACGACGTTCCGGAAAAGATCGAATGGGATGCCAACGAAAAACCGGAAGGCGGACTTACCGAAACCAAAGCGATCAGCATATCGGTATGGGATCAGGAACAGAAGAACACGTTGCGTATCGATCTGTGGACGAAGGACATGCCGGTTGAAGAAATGAAAAGATTTTACATCGAGTCGATCGGTGGAATGGCCCAAAGTGTATTGCGGGCAACGGGCGATGAGTTTATGGCCAGAGAGATGGATGCCCTCTGCGACAAGCTCGTGGAATACGTCCGGAAAAACTCCTGAGAATCGCCAGCAATCGTTTGTTTCTCCCTATTTTCTCGTAATTTGTAAGTATCCGTAACTACAAATTATACCGCATGAGGAGTTTATACCAACGCTCTTTTTTCATTTTACTTTTCTGTTTTTCTGCTGCCTCCGTCCTCGCTCAGACTACTATCACCGGCCAGGTGAAAGATGAGAATAACGAAGGCCTCGCCGGTGTGAATATCATCGTGAAGGGCCGTGTGATCGGAACGGTAACAGACGTCAACGGCAATTTCAATCTGAATGTAAATGATAACCCGCCCTTCACCCTTGTGATCTCGTTTGTCGGATATGCGACACAGGAAATACAGATCGCCAATGCAAGCACTACCGGGCTCTCCATCAAAATGGAAGAAGCTTTGTTGCTCGGACAAGAGATCGTCATATCCGCATCGCGTGTGGAAGAGAAGATCATGGAGTCACCGGTGTCGATCGAAAAGATGGACATCCTCGCTGTACAAAATACCTCCGCCGACAACTACTACAAGGGCCTGGCGAACCTCAAAGGTGTCGACATCACCACCAGCAGCATCAATTTCCAGATCATCAATACACGCGGCTTCAACTCTACAGGCAATACGCGCTTTGTTCAATTGACGGACGGGATGGACACGCAGGCTCCCGCGCTGAATTTCCCGATCGGTAACCTGAACGGTCCTTCGGAGCTCGATGTTGAGAGCGTGGAACTCATACCCGGCGCATCGTCAGCTCTCTATGGTCCGAATGCATTCAACGGAATACTCCTGGTCAACAGCAAGAACCCGTTTGACTACCAGGGACTGAGCGCATTTGCGAAGGCAGGCGTTAACCACATCGGCAGCAATGCCGATGCAAACCCCCACCCCGTTTGGGAAGGCGCCATCCGTTATGCAAGGTCATTCAACAACAGGTTTGCATTCAAGGTGAACGCTGCTTACATGAAAGCCCTCGACTGGCATGGCACCGACGGCACCGATCGCGAGAGTGCACGCACCCCGGTGGATGCCAATGGCAATCCGCTGTTCAATCTTTCTGATGCGAACTTCTCCACTGTCAACAATCCCGGTGCCGACCGCCTTCACTATATGGGGGACGAAGCTTCCATCAACCTTGCGATCTTTCCACTGAGTGCAAGCTGGAGGACTTTTGCAAGCACGAACTCACCGTATTACAACAACATTTATCAACCCGGTCTGTCTGCAATTGATTATGCAAACGCAGGCGATCTTCCGAGTACAGTCGTGTCGGTTACTCCGTATCCGGAAAAAGACCTGATCAGTTACAACGCGAAGAACATTAAGGCAAATCTAGGGTTGTATTACCGCGTCAATGACAGAATGGAATTGAGCTATTTGTTCAACGCCGGCTTCGGCACCAGTATTTACACCGGCGCCCAACGGTATTCACTGAAAAATTTCAGTATTCAGCAGCATCGCGTGCAGCTTCGTGGCGACAACTTCTTTTTGAGGGCATACACGACGATCGAAAACTCCGGTGACTCCTACATCACGGAATTCCTTGCAAAACGTGTCAACGATCTTGCAGTAAACGCGTCGAACCCGTTGTTCAACGATGTATCGGGGTACCTCGCAACGTACGGCACTGAATATCTCAGGTACCTGTACGACTCGGGTCTCGATCCCGGTGAGATCAATACCCTGCCGGCTGCAGAACGGCTAGCAATACAACAGGGAGCCCACACACATGCGCGTGAGGTCGTAGACGGCCGGTTCCACCTGGATCCAAATTCAGCTGCTTTCAAAGCCCTGAAAGACAAGGCGATGAATGGAACGATACCCCAAGGCCCGAAATTCAGCGACGCCACCCGTCTCTATCATGCCGAAGGACAGTATGATTTCAAAAACGAGATCAAGTTCATGGAGCTTCAGGCCGGAGCCAGCTACAAGGTGTACGACCTTCGCTCGAACGGAACCATCTTCGACGACAAAGACGCCCCTATCACCATCAGCGAATTCGGCGGGTATGCCCAGGCCGGGAAATGGCTGGGCGACCGGAAAGTGAAACTTACGGCATCCGGACGCTACGACAAGAACATCAACTTCAAAGGACGTTTCAATCCCAGGCTCGGGGTGTTGTATAAATTTAGTGAGAACACCAACGTGCGTGTTTCATACCAGACAGGTTTCAGGATACCGAGTACACAAGGACAACACATCGACCTCAGTATTCTAACCGCGCGCCTATTGGGTGGATTGCCCCGGTATTACGAAAAATATGACCTCGGAAGAGTGTCCAGCAGCGGCCAGAACCTGGCATTCGAAGGATTCTCCGTTGAAAAATACGCAAAGGCGGTATTCGACGGCGGTTCGACACCTACGGCATTTGCTGCTAATGTTGGATTACTAAAGCCTTTTGTATGGAATGCTGTTAAACCCGAACGTGTTCAGAATATCGAGATCGGATTCAAAAGCCTTATCAACAACGAGCTCCTGATCGATGCCGCTTATTACTACAACATCTACAATGATTTTATCACTCAAACCCGCGTAAGGATTGCCAGCGAAAACCCGGATGGGTCTCCCAACTACGCAACCATCCTGAACGGTACGGCGCTGGACAAGCGCGCCGACGGAACTATAGGCGGCAACACGGCACAGATCTACACCAACTTCACCGAACAGGTTACATCACAAGGCGCCGTGCTTGGCCTTACCTACAGCCTGGCACGCGGTTACACGTTGGGTGGTAACTACAATTGGAATGTACTTCAGCACACACCTCCGCCCGACCAATTCCTTTCGGAGTTCAACACACCTGAGCACAAGGCTAATCTCTCTTTTGGAAACCGCAAGGTTACCGACAACGTGGGTTTCAACGTAACATGGCGCTGGCAATCGGAATTCCTGTGGCAATCGTCGTTCACCATCCCGGCCAACGGAATGGTTCCTGCGTACAACACACTCGACGCGCAGGTCACCTACCGAATCAGCAGCCTGAAATCGGTATTGAAACTAGGCGGGTCGAACCTCCTCAACAAAAAGTATATCCAGAGTCTGGGAGGACCGAACATCGGCGCGATGTATTATGTGTCCCTCACCTTCGATGAACTTTTCAGGTAGAAACACGATTTACGATTTACAAAGTACGATGTACGATTTGGTCTACGAATATTCGTCACACTAAAATCGTACATCGTAAATCGTACATCGTACATTGCACTTGTTAATTGTCCCATTCCGATGAATCTATTCAGATACACGAAGGTCTATGCTTCCACGTTATTCCTTTCTCTTTTTGTTGTCTCTTGTGGAGAGGACGATCCGAAACCCGAACGGGTCCTTGTAACGGCCGACTACGCCCTGAGCCGCTCGGCCAGCGAGCTCCGGCTGTTCCTTTCCCGGGCTTCTGACCTGGATCTCGACCTCGACGTGCTCAAGTACGACATAGACATCTATAAGATCACCTACAAGACCACATATAACGGCCAGGAGATCAATGCTTCGGCGCTGGTTGCTTTGCCTTTGAGAGCCCCGGCAGCCCCGATCATAAGCTTCCAGCACGGAACGATCGCCGCTTACACACAGGCCCCCACGGTATTGGAGGCTTTTGATCCGGAAGCAATCCTATACTCGGCCCTCGCCGCACCGGGGATGATCTCCGTCGCTCCGGACCTGCTCGGCTTCGGCAGCTCCAAAAGTGTCCTTCACCCCTACTACGTCGAAGAGCTGACTGCTTCTGCGGTGCGGGATGCCGTTCGTGCTGCGAGAGATCTCGCTGCCGACAAAGGCATCGCGTTCAACGGTAAGCTCTTCCTGGCAGGGTATTCACAGGGCGGCTATGCAACGATGGCAACCCATAAGTCGATCGAAGCCGAGGGCCTCGAAGGCATCGAGCTGGTATCCTCGTTTCCCTCATCCGGTGGATATGACATCAAGAACATGCAGGAATATTTTTTTGACCTGAATGAATACAGCCAGCCGTTCTACATCGCCTATGTGGCGCAGGCGTACAAAACAACCTTCGGCTGGTCACAGTCCCTCAGCGACTTCTTCAACGATCCATACGCGGCCAGGATCCCGGCGCTGGTCAACGGTTCCAAAACCAACAACCAGATCAATGACGAGCTGACTTACAGCATCCCCGCCCTCGTGAAGGCAGACCTGATCGCCAATATCGATACCGACCCGAAGTTCAAATACATCGTGGATGCCTTTAACGATAACAGCCTCACCGACTGGACACCAACCATTCCTATGCACATGTTCCACGGCGATGTGGACACAACGGTCCCCTATAGCAATTCGGTCATTACCTACAATAAGTTGATTGCCAATGGCGCCTCCTCGTCGACGGTAACTCTTACAGCTCTCCCCGGAGCCGATCACAACTCGGGAATATTTCCATACATCGAATTGTTCCTCCCGGCCGTGCTGGCCTTAAATGAATAAAAAAAGGCTGTCGAATGACAGCCTTTTTTTAAAGACCTTAAAGCTCGTTACGGCAGGAAGATACCGCCTACAACTTGCAGGATACCATTAGAGATACCTACTTGTGTTGAGATATCAGGCTTCACAATGGGTGCCTGTGATACCCCACCTGTCTTCGTGGCGGAAATCACTATGCCGGTAGGGCACTGACAAGTACCAGCCGGTACGCCCGTCGTTACGGTCAGGACCTTGCCTGACATTGAATTCAGATTTCCGTTTGCAAACGTAGTCGAACCACTAGAGGCTGTTACAACATACTTACCATTCAATACGTGGCTGCGAAGGATTGATCTC
Source organism: Cyclobacteriaceae bacterium (assembly GCA_035318625.1). GTDB lineage: Bacteria > Bacteroidota > Bacteroidia > Cytophagales > Cyclobacteriaceae > ELB16-189. The sequence continues at coordinate 981,993 of DATHEL010000001.1, read as the reverse complement.
GCTGCAGCAGCTGGAAACGTCGTTGTGATGAAAGTCTTAACCTCGGCAGCTGTCGGCACATTTGTAGCCGGCTTTGCGTTGAATGCGTTATATACACCTATAAACACAGGGTTCGGGATCGCGAGCAGCGTAAGGTTTGTGCCTTTCGCGAGGATGCCCGTGTAGGTCTCGGCTGCGGCAACACCTGCATCAGCGTAACCGATCATATATGCCATGTATGTGAAATCCTTTCCGAGCAGCACGGTAGAAGCCAGTGATCCGAGGATCGCAGCAAGCTGACCGCCTGTTGTGGGAGGAATAAGTACCGTAGCTGTAGTGTGTACCACACCGTTCTTTGCTTGCTTATCATATTCGCTGACAACGATGTTGGTCGTTGAAGAGCCTGTGAGCAACGTGCCATCGGTGTTGACCTTGATCACTTGCGGAGCTGAGGGAGCTCCAGGATCGGTGTACAAGGTATTGATGCTTGCACCTGCGGTCAGGTCGCTTTGCATTTTCTTGCCGGCTACGAAGTGATACGTCAACACACCCTTAATGATATCGGGATTAACCTGGTCGGGATCTTTCAAGCCCGGAAGTGCAGTAAGGCTCACGAATGCCTTGTTGCTCGGTGCAAAGAAAGTGTACTCGGTACTCCCCTGCAGGTATGCTTTCAAGTCGGGGAATTTTTCGATGTACATCACGATAGAATCGTACGAATTGTCGGGAGATCCGGTGTTCGCTTGCTTGAACTGATCGGATATAAGGTAGTCGTACATGGTGCCGTCGAAAATTGTGGGACCATCGTCGTCGTCGCATCCGCTGAGGACGAAAATACTCGCCACCAGCGCAACGGCCGTTGTATAGCGGAGAAGTGCAAACAATCTCTTAGTCATGGTCAATTTTGAATTTGGTTTATGGATCAATATTAGCCAAAAAAGGCCAGAAAATTGTATGCAAGCCGAGTAATAAGTGCCTTTTCAGGCCAATTAAATCGTATGCAGGTGAAAAGCTGTTTTCGGGGGTTGGTTCTCACGGAAAACACGGAAAGCACAGAAACCCCTTGAAAAAAGCTCCTGCATATTTTCCGTGCTTTACGTGCTTTCCGTGAGAAAATTCAAAACAGGGCCTTGGCAATCCTGTAAATCGGGTCGGATTTTCCCATCGAATAAAAATGCAAGGTTGGAACACCCTTTTTCATCAATTCCCGCGACTGCTCGATGGCCCACTGGATGCCTACCTCTTTTACGGCGGCGTTGTCGCTGCACTTCTCTGCCTCCTCCGAAAGCGCCTCGGGGATGTCGATATTGAACGTCTTCGGGAGCACCGTCAGCTGAGCTTTACCGGTCAGTGGTTTTATACCTGGAATGATGGGCACGTTGATCCCACTCTCCCGGCAGAGATCGACAAACTCGAAATACTTCCGGTTGTCGAAGAACATTTGCGTCACGACGTAGTCCGCACCCATGTCGACTTTCAACTTGAGATACTTCAGGTCTGACTTGAGATTGGGAGCGTTGTAATGTTTCTCGGGATAACCGGCCACGCCGACACAGAAATTGGTGGGATCCGCGATCTGCAATTCATCGTCGAGATACTTTCCTTTGTTCATCAGAACGACCTGTTCCAAAAGCTCGGAAGCATACTTGTGCCCATCGGGCTCCGCGACAAACTTCGATTCGCTTTTTATCGCGTCACCCTGCAACAGCAGAACGTTGTCGACGCCAAGGAAGTGAAGGTCGATCAGCGCATTCTCCGTTTCTTCTTTACTGAATCCTCCGCAAATGATGTGAGGGACGGTGTCGATCTTGTAGTGGTTTTGAATCGCGGCGCAAATGCCTACGGTGCCGGGTCTCTTGCGTGTGGATATCTTTTCGAGAAGCCCGCCCGGCATTTTACGATACACATATTCTTCACGGTGGTAGGTAACGTCAATGAACGGAGGCTTGAACTCCATCAGGGGATCGATGTTGTTGAACAGGTTCCTGATGTTGTCTCCCTTCAACGGCGGTAATATCTCGATGGTGAAGAGAGTTTTGCCGTTAGCGTTTTTGAGGTGATCGGTTACTTTCATTTTAAATACATTTCACGCAAAGGCGCAAAGGAATGCACGCAAAGGCGCAAGGGTTATAAGTTGTTTACTATTCGATGGATACCGGTCTTCAAGAAAGGTTCGTTGAAATTTATCAATAGCGCTAATTTCTTGAATGATAATTTCAAGTAGGTCAACGTTTGCGCATAGTGAACTGGCGCCAGCGTTTCGACGGCTTTCAGCTCAACTATCACTTTCTCATTTACCAATAAATCGATTCGATACGCGGATTCCATCTTCATACCTTTATACACAAAAGAGACCGGCAGCTGCCTTCTGACGTCCAGTCCGGACTGCTTAAGATCGTGCTCGAGTGCTGCCTCATATATTGACTCAAGCATACCAGGACCTAAACTTGAATGAAGTTTAAGGGCGATTCCGACGATCTTGTACGACAACTCATTCTCGCTCATGGGGGTATGACCTATAATCACACCCAACTTATAGTTTAATTCGCTCCAATACCTTCAGAAAACCTTACGCTTTCCATCATTCTGCATTCTTTACCCCTTTGCGTTGGATTCCCCTTCGCGTCTTTGCGTGAACTGCATTGCACTCAATACGCCAGCACCGGAGAGAGCCATCGCTCAATGTCTTTCAAATCCATCTTCTTTCTCTCTGCATACTCCGTCACCTGGTCTTTTTCGATCTTCCCGAGACCATAATACTTCGATTCGGGACTGGCAAAATAATAACCACTCACAGACGAAGCCGGGTACATGGCGTACGACTCTGTTAGTTTGATACCTGCTTTCGCTTCTGCATCCAGCAAGTCGAAGATGGTTTGCTTCTCGGTATGATCCGGGCAGGCTGGGTAGCCCGGCGCAGGCCGTATTCCCTGGTACTCTTCCTTGATCAACTGCTCTTCGGTGAGGTTCTCCTCCTTTACGTAGCCCCAATATTCCTTTCTTACCCTTGCGTGCAACATTTCCGCAAACGCTTCGGCCAAACGGTCGGCCAGGGCTTTGGTCATGATATCCGAATAGTCGTCGTGGTCGGCCTGGTATTTTGCAAGCAGCTTTTCGATGCCAACTCCTGCTGTTACCGCAAACATTCCCACGTAGTCATTCTTGCCGGAGCTCGCAGGTGCGATGAAATCCCCAAGACAGAAGTTGGGAAGGTTCTGTGCCTTCTTGTTCTGCTGTCGCAGGAAATGCAACGTGGTCAGTTCTTTCGTTCGTGTGTCGTCGGTGAACAGTGTGACATCGTCGGTCGGTGTGGCCGACGCAGCATAGAACCCGATGACGCCATTTGCTTTCAATGACTTCTCCTTTACGATCTGGTCGAGCAATGCCTGTGCATCGTCGAAAAGCTTCTTCGCTTCGACACCTACATGAGCGTCGTTGAAGATCCCTGGATAACGACCGGCGAGCATCCATGTCTGGAAGAATGGTGTCCAATCGATATACTTCCTGATCTCGTCGAGGGGATACTCGATAAACACTTTCGTTCCAAGGAATGAAGGCTTCGTGATCAGCTGAGCGTCCCAGTCGATCGACACGCGGTTCTTGCGCGCGTCCGCGAGCTTGATGTAGTTCTTCTCCTGTTGGCGGCTCTCGTGGTCTTTGCGAAGAGCGATGTACTCCTTTTTGATCTTGTCTTTGAAAGCGCCCCTTGTTTCAAGACTGATGAGCTCGCTCGCAACGGGCACCGAGCGGGAGGCATCGAGCACGTGCACCACGGCGCCATCGTATACCGGGTCGATCTTCACGGCAGTGTGAATGCGTGACGTGGTCGCTCCGCCGATCAGCAAGGGCAAATCCATCTTCTCCCGCTGCATTTCCTTTGCAACATGGACCATCTCGTCGAGCGACGGTGTGATCAGTCCGCTCAGACCGACGATGTCGACCTTTTCTCTCTTCGCTGCCTCGATGATCTTCTCGGGTGGCACCATCACGCCCAGGTCGATGATCTCGTAGTTGTTACACGCCAGCACAACGCCGACGATATTCTTACCGATGTCGTGAACATCGCCCTTCACGGTGGCCATGAGTACTCTTGCGGCCGGCTTCCCTGCTGTCCCTGTCCTTCGCTTCTCTTCTTCCAGGAATGGCGTGAGGAAGGCGACGGACTTTTTCATCACACGCGCGCTCTTCACCACCTGTGGAAGGAACATCTTACCGGCTCCGAACAGATCGCCAACCACATTCATACCCGCCATCAGAGGGCCTTCAATGACAAACAACGGACGGCCGTACTTCAGACGGGCCTCCTCAGTATCCTGGTCGATGAAATCAATAATGCCCTTTACCAAAGCGTGCTTCAGACGTTCTTCGACAGATCCCTGTCTCCACGCGTCGTCCGCTTCTTTCTTCTTGGTCGAGCCCTTGAAGGTTTCAGCAAACTCCAACAGTCTTTCGGTAGCGTCCTCTCTCTTATTCAAAAGAACATCCTCCACTCTCTCGAGAAGGTCCTTCGGGATCTCATCGTAGACCTCGAGCATAGCGGGGTTCACAATGCCCATGTCCATGCCGTATTTGATAGCATGAAAGAGAAAGACGGAGTGCATGGCTTCGCGTACCTTCTGGTTTCCGCGAAAGCTGAACGACACGTTGCTCACACCACCACTGACGTGAGCATGTGGAAGGTTCTCCCTGATCCACTTCGTCGCACGGAAGTAATCGTTAGCGTAGTTCCTGTGCTCGTCGATCCCTGTTGCAACGGGAAAGATATTGGGATCGAAAATGATATCGGAAGGAGGAAAATGTATTTTGTCGACCAGGAGATCGTAAGCGCGCTTGCAGATAGATATCCTCCGCTCGTACGTGTCGGCTTGTCCTTGTTCGTCGAACGCCATCACGACGGTGGCTGCTCCGTAACGCCGTACCAGCTTTGCCTGTCGAAGGAACTCTTCTTCGCCGCCCTTGAGGCTGATAGAATTCACGATGCCTTTGCCCTGGATACATTTCAGTCCGGCTTCAATGACCTCCCATTTGGAAGAGTCAATCATGACCGGCAGCACGGCTATCTCAGGCTCGGAAGCCATCAGGTTGAGGAAGCGAACCATCGCGGACTTGGAATCGAGCATGCCTTCATCCATGTTCACGTCGATCACCTGTGCGCCGCCGCGCACCTGGTCGAGCGCTACCTCCAGCGCTTCTTCGAACTTATCTTCTTTAATGAGCTTCAGGAAACGAGCCGATCCTGTCACGTTGGTTCGTTCTCCTATGTTAACGAAGTTCGATTGAGGTGTTATGGAAACGGCTTCGAGCCCGCTTAAGCGTAGTGGTTGGTGATTCATCAATAGGATTACTTAGATCGCAGCAGGTTCCTGTGCATGTATAGTTCTTGGTTTATACTTCGCTGCAACTTCAGCTATTTTCTTTATGTGTTCGGGTGTCGATCCGCAACAGCCTCCGATAATATTGATCAGGCCCTCTTTCAGGAACTCTTCTATCTCCGCTGCCATTTCATCGGGAGTCTGATCGTATTGACCGAACTCGTTCGGCAGGCCTGCGTTGGGATGCGCGCTCACGAAGAACGGCGCCTTTTCATTCAACACCTGCAGGTACGGACGCAATGCTGCCGCACCCAAAGCACAGTTCAATCCGATACTCAGCAATGGAACGTGCGACATCGATATCAGGAACGCCTCCGCAGTCTGACCCGAAAGGATCCTCCCGCTGGCATCGGTAATGGTACCGGAGATCATCACAGGTACTTCACGGCCGATTTCTTCAAACAACTCCTGGATGGCAAACAAGGCCGCCTTCGCGTTGAGTGTGTCTGTAATAGTTTCGGGGAGCAGCATGTCAGCGCCTCCATCAAGAAGTCCGCGCGCCTGTTCCTTGAAAGCGTTTACCAACTGGTCGAACGAGATCGCGCGATAGCCCGGATTGTTCACGTCGGGCGACATGGACGCGAGCTTGGTGGTCGGTCCCATCGACCCGGCTACGAACCTGGGCTTGTGTGGTTCTTTCGCCGTGAACTCATCAGCAACTTCCTTGGCAAGCTTTGCTGCTTCGAAGTTGATGCGATAAACATATGATTCAAGATGGTAGTCGGCCTGGGCAACCCACGTGCTGCCGAACGTGTTCGTCTCGGCGATATCGGCGCCGGCTTCGAAGTACTGACGGTGAATGTCCTTAATGATATCCGGACGGGTAATGCTCAGCAGGTCATTGTTTCCCTTCAGTGGATGCGGATGATCCTTCAGCTCTTCCCCGCGAAAATCATTCTCCTCCAGCTTATGCCGCTGGATCATTGTTCCCATGGCGCCGTCGAGCACCATGATCCGTTTCTTTAAAATGTCCTGGATGTTCACTCTTTCTGGTTTAATTGATCTGTACTTATTCAGAAAGAGGCTCTATGAGAGTGGCTGCCTATCTGCTCCCGACGAGTCGGGATGGGATTTAGCACAACGTTCCGGCACTGCTATACTTCTCGGAACAGGTTGCTAAGACGTCAATGGGCCCAAACCCTCGGTCTTTCTGAATAAGCTTTGCAAAGAAACATAAACAGACCTGCAATTGCAACAGTTCATTTCACTGTAATCGTTTGTGAAAACAGAAATTATCACTGTCATATTACCAAACCAAGAAGCTCTTGTTCTGCGCCTAGAACTCAGCGCTAAAAAGTTGATCTTTGCAAAAAATAAGTTTGAAGCTCGCTGCTGTCGATATCGGTTCCAACGCCATTCGTTTTCAGATCTCTACGGTCCTTGTCAACGGACCTAAGGTCATGTTCAAAAAGCTCGAATACGTGCGCTTCCCCCTCCGCCTTGGTCACGACGTGTTCTCCACCAACAGTATCAGCGAGAAGAGCATCCTGAAATTCATCAAGCTGATGAAGGTCTATAAGCTGCTCATCGAACTTTACGAAGCCGACGACTACATGTTCTGCGCTACATCGGCCATGCGCGAATCTGAGAACGGAGAAGAAGTTGCCAAACGCGTGCTCGATGAGCTTGGGATAACCATCAACATCATCAACGGCCAACAGGAAGCCGAGTTGGTGAACCGTGCCATCGCGTCCTACCTCGGCGACCAGTCGTATATCCACATCGACGTAGGCGGAGGAAGCACCGAGCTCAACATATATATCGACGGAAAGAAGACAAAGACCAGGTCGTTCAAGATCGGTTCGGTACGAGTGCTCGAGCACACCGATTCCCCGATCATGTGGCAGGACATGGAATCGTGGGTCAGGAAGAACATCGACAAGGGCTTCGGCAAGATCACCGCCGTGGGTACCGGCGGAAACATATCCAAGATCTTCGAGCTGGCGCGACTCAAGCCAGGCAAATCACTTACCCTGAAGAAGTTCAAGGCCATCAAGGAAATGATCGAAGGCAAAACGATCGAGCAGCGCATCTACGAGCTCCAGATGAATCCCGACCGCGCCGACGTGATCATCCCGGCAAGCGACATCTATATGAAGGTCATGCAGTGGGCAAAGGCGAGCGAGATGATTGTACCGGAGGTGGGGTTGAAGGACGGGATATTACTTCATCTGCTGGAAAAGGCGCAGCAGCAGAAGAAGATTGAATTTGGGGAGTAGCTTTTTCGTTATTCGTTATTCGTTGTTCGGGGCAAAGTCGATGATCATTCGTCGTAGCCGCGAACAACGAACAACGAAATCATTCAAAGCGAAGAGACTCAATCGGATCCAGCTTCGATGCCTTCCATGCCGGATACCATCCCGAGAGCAATCCGACAGCGACACAGACTACCATACCGAAGAACATCCAGAACCAGGGCATGACAAAGGTCGAGATGCCCATCACACCGGCGAGAAGATTTCCGATCAGGATACCGAGAATGATTCCAAGGATACCGCCGAGAACACATACTACGATCGCTTCAATCACAAATTGCTGACGGATCCGTAGTGGAGTGGCGCCCAGCGCTTTACGTACTCCCACTTCGCGGGTTCGTTCAGTGACCGACACCAGCATAATGTTCATTAAAGCGATCGCGCTTCCGAGCAGCGTAATGAAACCGATACCCAAGCCGGCTCCCTGGATGACACCCATAATGGTGTTCATCTCGGTCAGGGTGTCGCTCTTCTCTACCTGGAAGGACTCTGGCGTGCCGATACGGTCGTGACGGATGGCGCGCATCAATCCGGTGGCTTCGCCCATGGCCATATCCATCTTGGTGGGGTCGGCTATACCGATAGCAAGGGCGTAGTCGAGCCCCCGCCCGCTCGCCATTTGGTTGGCAACCAGTATCGGGAAGAGCACCATGCTGTCGTAGTTGTCCTGGGAGAGCTGTCCTTTTTCGGCCATCACTCCGATGACCCTGAATTGAACGCCTTTAAATGATATCTCTTTGCCCACGGCAAGCTCATTCTTCTCGAATAGCTGTGTGTATATCTTGTACCCGATCACGGCTACTTTTGTCCCGTAGTCTATCTCACGTTTCGAAAGGTTTCGCCCTTCGGAAAGGTTGAGCGAGTTGAGCGCCATGTATTCGTCATTGACACCCTGCAGTACTACGTTTGGATTGGATTTCTTGGAACGATATTTGACTTCCGCGTTCCATGAAAGCTCGGCGTTGAGGGCTACAATGGAAGAGACCTGGTAGCGGTCGATAAAATGCTGAACATCATTCAGTTGAAGCGGGGGGAATCGTTTTTCGTTGATACCGTTATTCTGGCGGTTCCTGTTACGCTTCGATTCGATATAAAATGAGTTGGCCCCAAGAGACGAAAGGCTTTCAGTAAGGGTGTACCCGATGCCGTCGACGGCGGTGAGTGCTCCCACAAGACAGGTGATACCGATGGCCACAATGAGGGCAGTGAGGACGGAACGGAGCAGGTTCGCATAAATTGACCTCAGTCCTTCCTTAATATTTTCGATTAAATTCATGAAATTATGGGCCTGAACTTGACAAATTTACCTTATAGAACGTTTACTCTGAGACTGGTAGGGAAATTAATTGTTACACCAGTTCCGGACTAATTGCTGAAACGATGCGGTTTTCGATTTTGTTTTGCCTGTTGCTGATCTGCCGGGTGGCCTCCGCCAACTATATTTTCGTCCCGATGGATGAAAAACAGACGGATCACCTGAAAGCATACGGGATTGCGTACTGGATACTGAAAAAAGACGCGGAGGTCGATTGGCTCCTGAACTACCGGGGAGGCAGCTTCATGGCCAAATACCATCCCACCATCCAGAACGAGCTAACGGTCCGTGGCGTCTCCTTCGAGATCATCAGCGACGCGCAGGCCAACCAGATCATCACGGAGATCGCCAGCCCCGCGACAAATACCGACATCATGAAGCTGGAAAAAACCCCACGCATCGCGGTGTATTCTCCCAAAAGCAAACAACCATGGGACGACGCCGTGACGCTGGTCCTCACCTACGCCGAAATCCCCTACGACATCATCTTCGACGACGAAGTATTGAATGGCGAGCTTCCAAAGTACGATTGGATTCACCTTCACCATGAAGACTTCACCGGCCAATACGGTAAGTTCTTTGGCTCCTATGGAAACATGCCCTGGTATATTGAAGCCCAGAAAGAAGCAGAAGACCTCGCACGCAAACACGGGTTCAGGAAAGTATCGCAGCTCAAGCTGACCGTTGTTAAACGTATAAAAGAGTTTGTCGCCGGCGGCGGATTTCTCTTCGCCATGTGTTCGGCCACCGACTCATACGATATCGCACTGGCCGCCGAAGGCGTCGACATCTGTGAACGTATGTACGATGGCGATGCAGCCGACCCAGCCGCCCAGGACAAGCTCAACTTCGAAACCACTTTCGCATTCACGGACTTCCGCCTTTCCAGAGATCCATATCAATACGAGTTCTCCGACATCGACAACAACCTGCAGGACCGCGGACTCCGCCAGGACAACGACTACTTCTCCATCTTCGAATTCTCCGCCAAGTGGGATCCTATTCCTACCATGCTCACGCAAAATCATACGAGAGTGATCAAGGGTTTCTACGGTCAGACCACCGGCTTCAAAAAACATCTCATCAAACCCGACGTCGTGATCATGGGTGAAAACAAAGAGATCAAGGAAGCCAAGTATATGCACGGTATCTTCGGCAAAGGATTCTGGACTTTCTACGGCGGTCACGATCCCGAAGACTATCAGCACACGGTCGGTGAAGAACCAACCGACCTCAACCTTCATCCGAACTCTCCCGGATTCCGGTTGATCCTGAACAACGTACTGTTCCCGGCGGCAAAGAAGAAGAAACAGAAGACGTGATCTATGCTACGCGTTGCTGTTGTTGCGATGGTGCTGTTGATCTCTTTCCGGGCTTCGGCTCAAACCGACGTCATAGAAGAAAAGCTTGGCAAAGATGCCAGCAAGTCGGTCAATAAAGACAATACTTTTACTCTTTACAAAGCAGAGAAACCGAACGCGTCGGGAGTTCCCGTGCTCCATTATGTCGTACAGCGCAACGGCGACAAGAAGATCGTACTGGAAGGGTCGATAACGATGGGCGTGATCGAGTGGTCGGCAGTCTATGAGCTGGAAGAGTCGAGGTCGCTGGGGTCGGAGGCTCAGCAAGCTGCAGGAAGTAAGAGGAGGATTGATTTAAGACCGTTTCTTAAGTAAGTCGGTGTTTGTTGTTTGTTGTTCGCGGTTAAGATTAATTGTAGTGTACCTGCAAGAAGGAGATCGTTAACCGCAACCCGCAATCGCAACACAAAAGAACCTAAACTCTGCCTCGAACAACGAACAACAAACAACGACCCACGCTCAGTGCATTCTATCTCCCCGCACTTCCAGCGTTTTCACAATCTCCCCCTCCTCCACCAATATCTCCCTCCACCTTTCCATCACACGTTCCGGCTCCATATATTCCTTCGCAAGGGCGAGAAAGCTTTTATAGTGAGCCGCTTCAGACACCATCAGCTCGTGGTAGAAATCACTCAGTTGTTCGTCCTTGATCTCTTTCCACAATAGCCGGAACCGCTCGCAGCTGCGTGCTTCGATCAGGGCGCTCATCAGCAGCCTTTCCACGAGCTGTTCTTCACGGCCCCCGCCCTTCTTCAGTATTTTCTGTATCCGCTCCACGTATTCGTCCTTGCGGTTGGGCCCTAATGCGAAGCCGCGTTTCCTAAGCTCGGCCACCACTCTTTCGAAGTGATTCCACTCTTCGGCAACAATGGGTATGAGCATATCAACAAGTTTCTCGTAACTGGGATACTGGATGATCAGTGAAATGCCGGTCGAGGCGGCCTTCTGTTCGCAGTAGGCATGATCGATGAGTATTTCCCGGATGTTCATTTCAGCAATGTTCACCCATCGCGGGTCGGTCGGGAGCTCGAGTCCAAGTACGTGCTTGTCCATGATCAGTCGAATAGCATGAGCTCAAAGCCGAAGTCGAGGATGCTGGGAACGCCTCGATAGTAGGGCGTCGGCATATAGCCCACTTTGTTTGGTCTGAAGCGTTGAAGGGCGTTGTGATACTTGATGAAGAAGCGACCGCGTTTGATCTTCCCGTTGAAGAATATGTCGGCGAGAGCGGCAGAAGGTGGTTTCACGGCGTGCTGGTTGTAGAACGTTTGTGTTACCGGATCGTATCCCATCGGTTTGTATGCGCTGTGCCAGTGTACGTCGACACCGACCTGGACTTGTATCGCATTCTTGAACAAGTTTCCTTCGAAGGCAAACTGCGTGTTCACAAACAACTCGGGTATCTGCAGCACGCTATCCCGGTCCGACAGGATCTTCGTGTACATAGCCTGGGGACGTAGATAAAGCTTCTTCAGAAATCGAAGTTCCAGATTCACCTGCGGGGTGGCGTAGGAAATCGGAGCTTCCGTCTGTTGTGGAAGCATCGTCTGTTTGGTGTTTTCGTAACTACCCTTCAGGAAGTATATGTAGTTGGCAAACGAAGTGAACGAAAGTCCGGGTGAAATGAACAACGGACCGACCTGGACTTTCGGGAAGGCTGACAGATAAAGCGATTCAACGCTCTTGAAGTTGTTACTCCACAGATCGAAATGACCTGCGTAAGCTGTTTGAAGAAAAGTCGGTTTCGACACGCGATGAACGGCGGTGAAGTCGAACCATCGCATGTGCCCCACGGATTCGATCCGCGAATATCCGCCGTCGAGCACTTCGATCAGTCCCGTGATGTGCTGGATCGAATCCAACGCATACTGTATTTCCCCGCCGATGTATTTTTCGACAGCACGGCCGGGTTGCGACAGCGTGTCGGACGACATGAACTTGTTCCATAGATCGTAGGTCCGGAACTTGATCCATCCGTTGTAAAACAGGTTGTTCTTTTTGCCGATCTGGCCTTTGATACCGAGCTGATGTTGCTGGGTCTTGAACCGGGTGCTGTCGCTCACTTTCGTCGCCGTATCGATCCTGTCGAAATCATAATAGTCGCGGGGATCGACATTAAGGTCATCGCGATACCAGTTGACTTGTGTCTCGAAGTCGGCGATGTGGTATGCCTGTATTTTGCCGAGATTGAACTGGTGGAAGACGTGGAACTTGTTGTGTTGCTCGTAGCTGCTCGCCCGGACCAGCCTAGGGCTGACGGAAGCAAAGAAGTCCTTGTAAGACGAATCAGCGGGATTGGTTGTAGTGAACGTAAGGCCGCCGTTCTCGATCACACGATGACGAATGCGCTGGTAGGCTGCGACAACTTTGTATTTGTCGTCTTTCGTGGTGTAATGTGTGGATAGATCGTAATAGTGACTAACGACATTGCGGTCGGCGCGGCCATTGCGTAGCACCTGCTTGTCTGTGAGGATCGGACGATAGTTGAATGCAATGTTCCACTTCGGATTAATGTTGCGTGCGTACTCGATCCGCGTGGCCGCCCGCCCCTCTCCTCCCCAAACAATGTACATCCTGGTGTAAGGCGATTTGGTATCGAACAACTTAAGCTCTTCATTCCAGTACGGTGCGAAGCCATTGAACCCTGCCGACGCGCCGATGGCAGACTGTAACACGGGATATATCGGGTTGAGGGCGGTACCGTTGTTACCCAGGTCGTGATACATGTTGTTCGACTTCTGGACGTATGTCCAGCGATGATAATTGTTAATGGTGGTGTCGATGGGCCGGAAGTTGGTTTTGGCGGTGAACATTTCCCGCTCGGTCGTCCAGCGGGTGCTGTGGGGACCGTAAACATTGCGTGTCGTATCGTCGACGATGGAAGAACCGGTGCGAGAGGATGAGCGGGGGGCTGTCGGGGCGACGGTCTTCGTGCGGACCGGCCGTCTCGTGGTGTCGGGCTTCACCTGCGAGAAAGCGTTGAACGCCAGCCCGATAAAGGCAATGATCAGTAAAGAATTTACGAGGTACGATTTACGATGTGCGATTTTGGGTCCGACAGCCCGTACCCCGCAAATCGCACATCGTAAATCGTAAATCGTACATTTCCTCACGGTGCAAAGATAAGACAGGGGCTCAATCACGCTTCAACTGACGGGCAACGAGCATATCAAATTCCGATCCATTTTCAAGAAACTCCATCTCCACAGGGATATAAAACCAGGAATGACCCGGCACCGAAGAAAAGGAACGAAGGCGCACCATGTCCTTCTCGGTGGTCACGACCGACACATCGGACATCTGCTGGGCTTCATAATGAATATCGTTCACCTCAGATTCTGTGAACAGGTGATGGTCGCCAAACTCGAGATGCTTCACGATCTCGAACCGGGTTTTCAGGTAGTCGATCAGCAGGTTCGGACGGGCAATACCGGTGACGACGATGATCTTGCCGGTAGGCGACGGTAGGTTTCCGAACGGAACTAGGTCGGAGTACCTGAGCTTTGAAAAGAAGATGGGCTTGTTGCCGGCGTACCTGCGGATGTCCGCGGTAAGTGATTCCATCTCTGTCTTCGGTCCCGGGCATTTGGTTACCACCACGACGTCGGCACGCGAGGCGCCCTTGCGCGCTTCGCGAAGATTACCGGCAGGCAAAACGTAATCCCTGGTAAAGGGACGTGTATACTCGGTGAGTAAGATCGAGAAGTGTGGATTGACGGTGCGATGTTGGAAGGCATCGTCGAGAAGTATCGCTTCGATGTCGTCGGATTCCTGTAGAATATTCGGGATGGCGAAGGCGCGATCTTCCCCTACCGTCACCATAACTTTATCGCGGAACTTGCGGAACATCTGCAAAGGCTCATCACCGATGGTTGCCGGGGTATCTTTCCCGTTGGCGATACGGAAGCCTTTGCTTCGTCTTCCATAGCCGCGGCTTAAAGTTGCCAGTTTGTGGTTCGTCGACAAGAGCCGGATCAGATATTCGGTCATGGGAGTCTTTCCCGAACCGCCGACATTTAGATTTCCGATAGAGATGACAGGTACTTCGAAACGAAATGACGGCTTGGACCCGATGTTGTATACATGATTTCTTGTGCGGGTGATTAAATCGTAGATTATGGAAAAGGGAAACAACAGCAGTCTAAGCATTCCAAGTAGATACTTTAGTACTTTTGAATTCAAAACTAACCGAAAAGGTCTTATGATCACCATTGGTGACGTGGTAAGGTATCTGGACGACCTTGCCCCTCCCGCTTACCAGGAAGACTACGACAATAGCGGCCTGCTGACTGGCGACCCGTTGCTGTCGGTGACCTCGGTGCTTGTTACGCTTGACTGCACCGAAGAAGTCGTACACGAAGCGATCGGCCTGGGCGCCAACATGATCATCGCGCACCATCCGATCATCTTCCGGGGTCTGAAGAAGCTCACCGGCAGGAATTACGTGGAGCGAACGGTGATCAAGGCGATTAAGCACGACATTGCCATCTTTGCCATACATACCAACCTGGATAATGTTTACTCGGGTGTGAACAGGAAGATCGCCGAGCAGATCGGTTTGAAGAATTTGAAGATCCTCCAGCCAAAGAAGGAGACGCTGGCAAAGCTGGTGACTTTCATTCCGAAAGAGAATGCCGAAGCGGTTCTGGCTGCGCTCCATGAAGCGGGCGCCGGAAATATCGGTAACTATAAGAACTGCAGTTTCACGGTTGAGGGTACCGGCACGTTCATGCCGACCGGCGACGCCGACCCACTGGTCGGTGAAACGGGCGTTCAGGAAAAAGTGAACGAGGTAAGGGCGGAGCTGATCTTTCCGGTGTACCGGAAGGACCGGGTGCTGGAAGCGTTGCGCGCGTCGCACCCATATGAAGAGGTTGCGTATTACATACAGGAGCTGGTGAACGAGAACCAGGATGCAGGGTCGGGTATGGTTGGCGATCTCGAAGTGGAAGAGGAACCAATTGAGTTTCTCCAGCGTTTGAAAATCAGCATGCATACAAACTGCGTGAGGCATACACCGGTCGTGAGGCCGGTGGTGAAGCGCGTGGCGGTATGCGGGGGTTCGGGAAGTTTTCTGTTGTCTGCTGCGATACGTTCGGGCGCCGACGTATTTGTTTCGGCTGACTTCAAGTATCACGAGTTCTTCGATTCTGACGGAAAGATCATCATCGCCGACATAGGGCATTATGAAAGCGAGCAGTTTACGAAGGAATTGATCTCGGAGATTTTGAGGGAAAAATTTCGTACCTTTGCGATCAATTTTTCAAAAACTGTTACTAATCCTATAAGATACCTGTAAATAATGGAAAATCAATCAGTTGCAGCGAAGCTGGAAGCGCTGGTCAAACTCCAATCCATCGACTCTAAACTTGACGAATTAAAGAAATTAAGGGGTGACCTGCCCGACGAGGTTCAGGACCTGGAGGATGAAATGGAGGGCTACAAGACACGCCTGACGAGGTTCGAAGCTGAGCTAAAAGAAGTAGAGGATATCATCAAGAAGAACAAGGAAGGAATCAAGGAAGCAGAAAAGCTGGTTAAGAAATACGCCGAGCAACAGAAAAACGTCAAGAATAATCGCGAATTCGACGCGATCACCAAAGAAGTAGAGCTTCAGGAGCTCGAAACCCAGATCTGCGAAAAACGCATCAAGGAAGCAAAGGAAAAGATCGAGCAGAAGAAGGACGAGATCACAAAGATTGAAACGCTGATCAAAGAGCGCACGGAAGACCTCGACAACAAGAAAGGCGAGCTCAACAACATACTGGGTGAAAGCCAGGAAGAAGAAAAGAGGCTCCTGACGGAACGGGAGAAGGCCGGCAAGAAGATCGAAGAGAAGCTACTGAAGTATTATGAGCGCCTCCGCGCTAACCTTTCGAACGGTTTGGCCGTTGTGAGGGTAGTTAGAGGCGCAGCCGAAGGCTGTAACATCATCATCCCTCCTCAAAAGATCGCGGAGATCAGGGAAAAGAAGAAGATTGTGATTGACGAACACTCTGGAAGGATCCTTGCCGATGTAGAAATGGATGTTATCGAGGAAGAAAAACCCAAGAAAGCCGCTCCCGTCAAAAGAGCAAAGAAAGTTGGGTAATATAAAGATCATAGGCACCAGAAAGGCAGGCGTTATCGCCTGCCTTTTTTTGCTTATAGGATTCTCAACGCGCGCCGACAATATCTGGACGTTCGATCCGGAGCTCCAGAAGATACACCAGTTGGTACTCAATCTCCAGACCGAGCAAGCCTACAAGCTTTTGCAGAAGGTCAAGGCCAACGAGTTTCATACAATGTATGTGCTCAGCTTTTGTGAAACACTTGATGTGCTGATCAGTGAAGACGAAGTGAAATTCCAGAAGATAGAATCCAACTTCCGCGACAGACTGAAATATCTCAGCTCCCTCCCCAACGGCGCCGAGATGTTGTTCCTTCAGGCAGAGCTTAACCTTCAGCGCGGATTCAACTTTCTGAACCTCGGCCAGGAATTCAACGCTGTGTGGGCGATCCGCAATGCTTACAACTTTACGCAAGAGTGCCTCAAGAAGTATCCTGAATTCATTCCGATCAAAAAGACCAGTGGTATGATCGAGGTCATGGTTGGATCGGTGCCCGACAAGTTTCACTTCTTCATCAGCCTGTTGGGGATGAAAGGGTCGGTTGTTAAAGGCCAAAAGCAACTCGAAGAACTGAAGACCTCGCAGTCGTCGCTGAGTGTAGAAGCCAACCTGGCCTACTACACGATCAAGGGATTGATCAATCAACAGATCGAGGTGGCAGTCCGGGGATTCAACGACATTCTCAAAGAAAGGCCCGACAATAAACTGGCGCTCTTCCTGGCCATCAACATGATGATGAAGAACTCACAGAGTGAAGAAGCCCTGAAGCTGATCCACACCCTGGATGCCAGCCCGGGCGGTCTTCCCATGTACTACATCGACTACCTGAGGGGTGAGATCCTTCTTCAGAAAGGCGACTACGCAAATTCCATCCAGGCGTACCAGAGATTTATCAACAACTACCGGAGTCAGAATTTCAAGAAGGACTCCTATTATAAGATAAGTCTCGCCTACTACTTACAGGGTAAAACCGACCTGGCAAAAACAAACTTCGAAAAGGCGAAGGCTACAGGACGTGACGTTGCCGAGCCAGATCATCATGCCGACGCCCAGTTAAAGGACGGCAACTTTCCCAATGCCAAGATCCTGAGGGTTCGTCTTTGTACAGATGGCGGCTATTATAAAGAAGCAAAGGATCTGTTCCATTCGATCACTCCCGCGGACCTGAAAACGAAAAAGGAAGAGGTTGAATACTACTACCGTAAAGCACGCCTTGCACACAAGACCAGTGACATGAGTGCAGCGAAGATATTCTATAAGCAAACGATCGACATGTCGGGAGAAAGTCAGTGGTATTTTGCGCCGAACTCCGCGCTTCAATTAGGTTACATCGCGCAAGCAAGCCACGAATATTCCCTGGCAAGGAAATACTTCCAGAAGGCGCTTACCTACAAGCGACACGAGTATAAGAATAGTATTGATGGAAAAGCGAAGTCGGCGCTGGAACAGTTACCTTCTTGATGTACGATTTACAATGTACGATTTTGACCTACGAATCGGGCGAGAGCACAAATCGTACCTCGTAAATCGCAAATCGTAAATTTTTAGTCAGCTGCCAACGTTGGCTTTCGGCCTCAGCCCAACAAGATGGCCGGTATAATTATACTTCTCGACGTTGAACATCGTACCGGTTCGATTCAACAGGTACAGGCAGAGGTTTTCATGCTCGAAGACATCCATCGACTTTAACGGGTAGTGCAACAGCTGGCATAGCAGGATACGAATAGCGCGGCCGTGCATGCAGATCAGCACGTTTTGTTCTTCCGTACGGGACAGAATATGGTCGATGACGGGCCGTTGACGTGCGGCAACATCATCCGGGCTCTCTCCACCTTCGATCTTGAGCGTCGTGTTTCCATCCTGCCACTGTTTCAACATCCAGTGATAGTAGGCATCTTCCTCGGGAGTTATCTTTTGTCCTTCTTTGTTTCCCCAGCTGATCTCGTTCAGTCCCGTCAACGGTTCGTATGGTATGCCTGCGTCGATGAATGACTGAACCGTTTGAACCGTGCGCTTCAGACCAGACGTGTATATCCTGTCGAAGGGAATGTCGCGATAGTGTTCGAAGAACGCTTTCGCCTGACTCCTGCCCTCGTCATTCAGCGACGAGTCGATACCACTTCCCTGCACGATGCCGCGCATGTTGAAATCGGTTTGACCGTGACGAATGAGATATATTTTTTTGGTGGTCAATTTGTTCTAATTTGGGCCGGTTGTAGGTTTTTTGGGTACCCGCTTCGCGGGATGCGCGCAAAAATAAACTAAATAGTCAATTGTCCAGTTCCCCTGCTGCTCCTTCACCGGCTTTTACCTCTAAGGGCGTAACCCTTCAGCAGCTCAATAAGCTATCGGCCAATACCATGGTCGAACACCTCGGTATCGAATACACTGAGATCGGCGAGAACTTCATCTCCGCTAAAATGCCGGTTGACAAGCGAACGCATCAGCCCCTGGGGTTGTTGCACGGAGGGGCGTCTGTAGCACTGGCTGAAACTCTCGGAAGTGTGGCAGCCAATTTTTGCGTTGACATCAAGACACAGTATTGTGTGGGGTTGGAGATCAACGCCAATCATGTGAAGAGCGCGACAACAGGCTACGTGTATGGAACGACGACCCCGATACACATTGGCAAGAGAACGCACATTTGGGAAATACGTATCACCAACGAACAAAAGGAACTCGTTTGTATAAGTAGGATAACCATCGCAGTTATTGACAGGAAGTAGTATGCAGGAAGCGAAAGTTGTGACAGGTACAGCCTTAAAAGAGCTCGAGCTGATCCGTTCGGTGCTATACACCTATCTCGAAGAAGGAAAATCTTTCTCGTTGTGGAGATTACCCGATCAGCAGGAAAGAAATGTTATTATCTGCAGTCATGTGATCGACATCGATCCTGAAACTTTCTCAGTCGAAGAGTCACATCCCGGGTTCCTTATATCGCCCTTCCGGAAGACCGAAAAGAAATTGTTCCTTCCCGCTGACATCCGCCTGAAGATATCCAATGGTGAGATCGTTCAGACCGCCGGCACCCCCCTTCCCGAAGTATTACCCGTTCCTGGCAAGCTCAATTTTCATCTGACCCCCGTTCCGAAGCCGGTGGTAGCGCAGACCGACAATCACTACCAGGGCCTGGTCGCTCAATGCGTCGTTGCGATCGAGAACGGAATGTTTGAGAAAGTAGTGCCGTCCAGGCGACAGTCGTTCCAGGTGCCGGACGACATCGACATCCTGGATGTATTCGAAAGATTATGCCAGCAACATCCGCAGGCGCTGATCACATTGGTATCCACACCGCAGACAGGTACGTGGATGGGCGCTTCGCCCGAACTGCTGGTGAACGTGAACAGCAAGTTCATCTTCAAGACGAGCTCGTTGGCCAGTACACAGGTGTACAAATCCGATACAAACCTGAAGACCGTGTTATGGAATCAAAAGGAGATCGAGGAACAGGCGCTCGTCAGCCGGTATATCATTAACAACTGTTTCAAAAAGATCAGGCTGAGAGAATATGAAGAGCATGGACCCAGAACGGTCAGGGCTGGGAATCTCCTTCACCTGAAGACAGATTTTTCGGTCGACATGGCGGCTACGGATTTCATGCAGCTCGGTACCATCATGCTACGATTGCTCCACCCTACTTCGGCGGTGTGCGGTATGCCGATGGAACCTGCATTAAAATTCCTGGAAGAAAGAGAGGGCTATGATCGTGAGCTATACACAGGCTATTGGGGCCCGGTGAATGTGGACCAGGAGACACACATCTATGTGAACCTGCGCTGTATGCGAGCCAGTCACGGTGAGGCGATCCTGTATGCAGGCGCCGGCGTTACGATCGACTCGAACCCGGCTCTCGAATGGGAAGAGACCGTTAATAAAATGAACACCATGCGACAGGTGATCTTGTCGTAACCACGGCCGATGCGACTGCAACCCATTTTTGATATCGCTGGGATCTGTTCCCGGAAGGGGATCAAAGATGCTATTGTATGTCCTGGCTCGCGATGTGCCCCGCTGACCCTTGCCTTCGCTCGTCATCCCGACATTCAAACACGAACCATCAGCGACGAACGAAGCGCGGGATTCATTGCTCTGGGGATCGCACAACAAACAAAGCGTACCGTTGTTCTGATATGTACTTCGGGTACTGCCGCATACAACTTCGCTCCCGCTGTTGCCGAAGCGTATTATCAACGAATTCCATTGCTGGTTCTGACTGCAGACAGGCCGACAGAATGGATCGGCCAATGGGACGGTCAGACTATTTCACAGCAGAATATTTACGGCAATCATGTGAAGAGATCGTATCACCTGCCGCAGGAGTATGATCATCCAGATTCGAAGTGGTGGATACAGCGCTCGATCAACGAAGCCGTTAACCTTACCCAGGAAGGCTTCCATGGTCCGGTTCATGTGAATGTTCCATTACGCGAGCCGTTGTATCCTCCGGCCGGCGAGGCAATCACGTACAGCGACGATATCAGGATCACGGAGCGACTGACCACCAGGGTAGCGTTGCCGCCCAAGTCCCTTCAGCAGCTATCGGTGCAGTTAGATCAAAGCAAGAGGGTTCTGGTAGTCGGTGGACAAGGCCCGTTGAGTGTGAACCTTGTGGCGGCCCTGAACTCGTTGGCGACGTTGGGTGATGTAGTTGTGGTCGGTGATGTGATCTCGAATCTCCACGCGCTACCATCCGTTATCCGTTACGCCGATATCTTCCTCACACCAATGGATGGCAAGGCGACAGACCTTCAACCCGACTTGTTGATAACGATAGGTCAGTCTGTTATATCAAAAAATCTAAAACTATTTCTGAGGGCGAATAAACCGGCTGCTCATTGGCACGTGGATGAATCCGCGGGACAAATCGTGGATCCGTTTCAATCGATCACCACTTTGATCCCACAGAACCCGGAAGATCTATTTGCAACGCTGGCGAAGTCGGCGAAAGGAAATCCGGAACGGAAACAGTATGTGGAACGGTGGAGCACGGTGGATCAGAAGACATCAGAAGCGGTAAAAGAATTTTTCGGGAATGAAACATCCGGCGAGCTTTCATTTGTGGACCAGGTGATGCATGAGCTGCCAGACCATACGAGCTTGCACGTGGCAAACAGCATGGCGGTTCGATATGCCAACTTCTGCGGTCTGGGCGATAATAAGAAAGGCGTGCAAGTGTACAGCAACCGCGGCACCAGCGGTATTGATGGCTGCACAAGCACCGCGATGGGGCACGCGTTGAGTTCCGACACGATCCACACCCTGATTACCGGCGATGTCGCTTTCTTTTACGACCGTAATGCGTTCTGGAATAACTATGATGCTCCGAACCTGCGAGTGATCGTTTTGAACAATCACGGCGGCGCTATCTTTGGGATGATTGACGGTCCCACGTCGCAGCCCGAGGTGGACGAGTATTTTGTAACGCGTCAACCACTGACGGCAAAACATCTTGCGGATGAGTTCGGCCTCACCTATCATCGCGTGACGAATAACGACAACGCGGCAGTCGTGCTCGAAGATTTCTTCAAACCCGGCAGCCGTTCAAAAATTCTTGAGTTCGAGTCAGGAAGCAAAGAAGCGAAGGAATTATTTTTACGCTTCAAGGAAAATGTAAAGAGGAAGATAGATCAAGTTTAAAGAAGTAAACAAAGTAATGTATGCAGCTAAAGAATCCGTGGACGCCTGTTAAAGAATACAAGGATATCTTGTTTCACAAATACAACGGCATTGCGCGCATCAGTATCAACAGGCCGCAAGTTCACAATGCGTTTACGCCCGATACCGTACAGGAAATGATCGATGCAATGAACCTGTGTCGCGAAGATGCCCAGGTGGGCGTGATCATTCTAACCGGCGAAGGTGGAAAGGCTTTTTGCAGCGGTGGTGATCAGAGTGTGCGAGGTCACGGCGGATACGTCGGCACCGACACTGTACCGAGACTGAACGTGCTCGATCTGCAGAGGATAATTCGTTCGATACCCAAGCCGGTGATTGCCGCAGTGGCGGGCTGGGCAATCGGCGGCGGGCATGTATTGCACGTGGTGTGCGACCTTACCATCGCGGCCGAGAATGCACGTTTCGGTCAAACAGGCCCGAAAGTCGGGAGCTTCGACGGAGGCTTCGGCGCTTCGTACCTGGCCAGGATCGTAGGACAGAAAAAAGCACGGGAGATCTGGTACCTGTGCGACCAGTACAACGCACAAGAGGCCCTGGACATGGGATTGGTGAATAAGGTTGTACCACTCGATAAGCTGGAAGACACTTATGTGGAGTGGGCAAACAAGATCCTCCAAAAAAGTCCGCTCGCGATACGCATGCTGAAGTCGTCTTTCAACGCAGAGCTCGATGGCCAGGCCGGGATACAGGAGCTTGCCGGTAATGCCACGCTGCTTTACTACCTCAGCGATGAAGCAAAAGAAGGAAAGGATGCCTTCATAGAGAGAAGAGATCCCGATTTCGCTAAGTTTCCCAAGTTCCCCTGACAGGAAATGCTCAGATATTTATTGGTCGGACTCATTATGGCAAGCTCATTCGATCTACTGGCCCAAGGCTCTTCGCAGGGTGTATATTATAGCTTTCGTGTGAAGCCGCACGAGGATTTGAAGAAGGCGATCACCGACTTTGCGGTGGCACATAAGATCAAAGCAGGCGCTATCGTGTCGTGCGCCGGAAGCCTCGAACAATTCAACATCCGTTTCGCCAACCAACCGGATGGCACCATACAGAAGGGGTTCTTCGAGATTGTTTCGTTGACAGGCACGATCTCCGATTCATCGTCGCACATCCATATTTCCGTATCGGATACAAAAGGCAATACCGTCGGCGGACATCTGATCGATAAAAATCTGATTTACACTACTGCAGAGATCGTAATCGTAGATCTTACCGATCTGGAGTTCACTCGTGAAAAAGATCCCACCTACGGATACCCTGAGCTGGTTGTAAAGAAAAAGCGCAATGAATGAAGTCGCTTCATGGATCGACCTGCAGGGAACGAGAGTCCCTCTGGCCAGGCTGCATGAAGTTGATATCCGTAACCTGACCGCCAATGAAAAGAAAGCTGTTGAGTTTTGTACAGCCTGGCTGGATGGGAAAGACGTTTTTGAGATAACAACATCAGGATCAACAGGCGTTCCGCAGAACATCAAAGTCAAACGACAGGCAATGATCGCCAGCGCCCGGGGCACTGCAAAGGCATTGGGCTTACGCTCCGGCATGACGTCCCTCGTTTGTCTCGACACCGGTTTCATTGCAGGCATGATGATGCTCGTTCGAAGCATGACAACCGGGATGAATATGATCGTCCGGGAACCATCGGCCAACCCTCTCAAAGACCTCCCCTCTTCCGGGATCGACTTCACCGCGCTGGTCCCTTATCAGATGGCATTCATACTAAAATCGGAACAACGCGAAAGACTCTCGCACGTCGGAATGATCATTCTCGGTGGAGCCTTCGTGAGCACGGAGCTCGTTCACGATCTCCGTGACCTGTCTGCTTCGTGTTACGCCACCTTCGGAATGACTGAAACCCTCTCGCACGTTGCGCTTCAAAGGTTGAATGGTCCTGCACGGCAGGAAAATTTTCAAACGCTGGATGGAGTGACGATCAGCATCGATGATCGCGGTTGCCTGATGATCGGTGCAGATTACCTCGGCGACATAATTATCACGAACGATCTTGTCGAGATCATCAATCCAAAAGAATTCAAATGGCTGGGTCGTTATGACAATGTCATCAATAGCGGAGGAATAAAAGTGATTCCTGAGCAGATCGAACAGGCCATTGGCGCCAGCATGCTTTCCAAAGGAATCTCAAGAAGGTTCTTTGTGACGGGCTTCGCGCATCCGCACCTTGGACAAGAAGTCGGTCTTGTGGTCGAAGGAACGCTTTCGACAGAAGACGAGCACTCGCTTCTGAGCTTGCTCAGGATTGCCCTGGGTAAATACGAGGTGCCGAGAAGGGTAGTCTACAAGGATCATTTCACAGAAACTAAAACGGGAAAAATAGACAGGCGAGCTTCGCTCGTCTAGTGTATATCGCGAAGCACAAACTCATTCCCGACGCTATGGACTTAGACGGGAGATGAGTTTGGCTTTCGCTTATCAAACCCAAATCAAACCACTAACCGGGCTTATTGCTTTCTCTTATCGGCCTTCAGCTCCAACAGTTCCTTCTGAAGGTCGAGGACGAGCGCTGCAAGCTGCTCGACAGACACGTCGGATTTATTATCTATGTCCGGAAATTGCACGCTCACGTATGCTTTCGCAGCCCATGCCTCCAATACTTCTTCGGCAGCGATCTGGAAAGGAGCATACTGACGGTTGTCCGATACAAGGAACAACTTCCCGTTCTCCGAGATATAATTGAAGACACGCTTGTAGACAATACCCTCGCGCTGTGTGATAAGAATATATGTTTTTCCATTACGGAGGTCATTCAGATCCTCCACAAACTCACCGACGACGATCGTTCCGGGCAATATCGGCAACATCGAGTCACCGCTGATCTCAAAGG
Source organism: Cyclobacteriaceae bacterium (assembly GCA_035318625.1). Lineage (GTDB taxonomy): Bacteria > Bacteroidota > Bacteroidia > Cytophagales > Cyclobacteriaceae > ELB16-189. The sequence goes on along the minus strand of DATHEL010000001.1, from coordinate 957,086 downwards.
CACGATAGGTACCCTGTTTCAGAAGCGGCAGACGGAATGACGTCAGCTCTTTCACATACTCGGCATCGGCGAACCCATTGAGATAGCCCGCCGCAGCCTTGTGAGGCACGAGCGTTATGTTGTCTTTGGCGTTGTCATCGACTGTAACGACCACCACTTCTTTTCCTCGTTTCAAGTCGGCTGATGGTGGCGTCTCGATCATGATGCCTTCCATAAAGGAATCGATAGATATACCGCCCAGCGCTGCCATCTTTTGGAGCAGCTCGAGCCGCGGCTCCGCCCTGCCCTCTTCATAAGCGCCGATCAGCGATCGCTTCACACCCAACTGGTTTGCAAACTGATCCTGCGTCAGCCCTAGCTTCTTGCGCAGAGTCCTGATTGATTCATTCAGTTTCATCCTCACTGTATTTTATAAAACCCTATAATAAAACCCTATACTAAATCCATAGTAAATCCATAGTAAATCCTTAGTAAACCCTCAGTAAAACCTTATAGACTTCAAATTAACTTTGACCTTCACTCGGTGCGCCTCTCCGGAATATCATTACCCTGCCGGAATTCACCTCACGCTTACCGAGCGAAAACAGGTTCCTCTGAAAATACTTGTCGGTACTCTGGGCCGCACCCAAATGCCGCTGGATCTTTTCAACTACCTCTCTCACCGACGTGGTCGGCTCTGTCAGCAGGTAACCATAATAGTCCATCACAAATCCTTCGGTCGAAAAATTCACCTGGAACCGGCCGGAGCCTAATTTTTTGCTCTTGAGTCGTAGTTTGAAATCCATATTCGCTAAAAATTTTAGCTAAGTAAACACCCCATTACTAAGAATGCAAGCATTTCAGCTAATTTTTTTAGTTATTCAGATCCACGATCCACTCTTCCTTAGGATTAAGCCCCAAATTCCCCGTTTTCAGCACCTGCAGGGGGCTTTGGAAGTTGTCATCATAAATGGCACCCGTGCCCAACCCCTGGTGTATTTCTATGGGATACTGGCCTGTAAACTGCGCGATCGCGTTCAGCCCGACGTTGGATTCGAGTGCCGATGTCATCCACCAGTCTATCTTATTCCGGCCTGCCGTGTCGATCCATGCTGCCGACCCGGATAGTCCGCCGTGGAGGGCTGGTTTCAGAATGATGAACCGCGGTTTAACCCTTGTCAGCAGCTCTTGCCGCCCCGTTTCGGTCGTGATGCCCAGCAACTCTTCATCGAGCGCGACGGGTATCGGGCTGCTGGCGCAAATTTCAGGCAGGAGCTCGGACCCCTTCTTGAGAGGCTGTTCAATGGAATGAATATTAAACTTCGAAAGCTCATTGAGCTTATATAAAACATCCTCTGGCTTGAAGGCGCCGTTGGCGTCCAGCCGGACGGTGATGTTCTCCCGGAAGTACTTCCGTCGCACGTACTGCAGGACGTCACACTCCTTTTCAAAATCCAATCCCCCCACCTTTAATTTGATGCACCGGAAACCGTCGCGGATCTTGATCTCGATCTGTTGCAGCATGAAATCCATTCCCCCCATCCATATCAGTCCATTGATGGGTATCGGTTTACCCTCGACAAACGAGCTGCGGAAGATCAGCCGGTCGCCGCCATTGAACAGATCCAGCATGGCCGTTTCGAATCCAAACACCACCGACGACATCGGGATGATGAATGAAAACCTGGTTTCGATCAGTTGCCGGATCGCATCAAGATTACCAGGTGGCGACTTGATATCCGCATGGTTGAATGCCTCGATGAACTCCTTCAATCGTTCCTCGAAGGTGTCCGTGAGCTCCGGGCTCAGTCCCGCAAGGGGTGCGCATTCGCCTATCCCGTACATCTCAGGACTTGATCCGTCGAACATCCTGATAAACCACGACGTGCGTTCCTTCATCACACCGCGGGACGTGCGGGCTTCGAAGTTGAAGTGAAAGTTTTTTTTGTGCAGGGTCGCCTGGAGCATACTTAGCTAAAGTAAGAAGGAGTTCCATAAGAAATAAACAACTTGCATCGTGAGCGAGCCTATCGACATCAACGGGTATACGTACGACCTGCCGGCAGACCGCATCGCCCTGCATCCATTGGAAAAACGGGATCAGGCGAAACTGCTGGTCTACAACGAGGGCGTCATATCTCATCTAAAGTTCACACAAATCGCTGATTTACTGGAGGATAACTCGGTGCTGGTGCTCAACAACACCCGTGTGATCCCTGCACGCCTGCACTTCAGAAAACCTTCCGGGGCGATCATCGAGATCTTCCTCCTTCAACCGGTCGCCCCCTCGTCACTGGTGCAACAGGCAATGCTTGCCCGCGGGGAAGCCACGTGGAAGTGTACCATCGGGAACGTCAGGCGTTGGAACGACGGGAGCCTCCTACGTCTTGAAATCCCGGGGGTGATCGTCAGTGCAGAGTTGACCGACCGATCCCAGGGGCTTGTGAGATTCACCTGGGAAGGGGATGCCTCGTTTGCCGAAGTCATTGAGGTGATTGGCGAGACGCCGCTCCCGCCATACATCCGGCGCAACGCGGACGCTCGGGATAAAACCAGGTATCAGACGGTCTATGCGCGTCATGAAGGAGCGGTTGCCGCGCCAACGGCAGGCCTTCACCTCACGGACGAGCTGCTGGAGAAGCTGAAGCGAAAGAACATCACACCCGCTTGGGTAACGCTGCACGTGGGTGCAGGAACGTTCATGCCGGTAAAGGTGCAGAACGCAGCGGAGCACACGATGCATGAAGAGCAGTTGATCGTTACACGCGAGCTGATCGAGCAGATCCAGGGCAACCGGAAGATCGTGGCGGTCGGCACAACATCCCTGCGCGTGCTTGAAAGCATTTACTGGTTCGGCTGTAAGCTCGCGACCGGCATCGACGCACCGTTTATGATAGGCCAGGAAGATCCTTACGGCCGGGTTAGCCCCCTACCTATAGAAGTCAGCTTGTCGAATGTGATGAGGAGATTAGAACAGCAGCCTGAGTTGGCCGGCATAACGTCGATCTATATCCGGCCGGGCTACCAGTTCCGCCTTTGCGACGCATTGATCACCAATTTTCATCAGCCGGGGTCGACCTTGATGCTCCTGGTGGCGGCCTTTATCGGACCGGGCTGGCGGGAAGTCTACCGGGAGGCCATGGACAATGGATACCGCTTTTTGAGTTACGGCGACGGCTCTCTGCTGATCCCGGGTAAACAATCAAGAAACTTAATATCTCGCCTCAACCCGGGTTAAAGATGGGGTGAAAAGCCCGATTTACGCCATAAAAACGGCCTGAAAAGAGGGATGCATCCTTGTGTAGAATTCTTCTAAAAAACAAATCAAAAACGCCCTCAGATAGGTTTTTTCCGCCATAATTCGGACATTGGGCGTTAGTCTTACCACCCCCTTTTATGAAGGAACGATTACGGAGGTTGTTAGGGGTAGAACCTAACGAGTTGGGTCCTGTCACTCTTCTGCTGTGTCTTAGCTTTTTGATGGGTACTTTCCTGGCGACGATCACGGTTGCCGCTCAGACGCTTTTCCTTCAATCCAATATCTTCAATGAGAAGACGCACTTGCCTGTAGCATTGGCTATCTCGGGTGTGTTCGGGCTGGTGGCAACCGGCATTTATAACTTTCTCCAGGGCCGTGTCTCGTTCAAGGTCCTTGCGATCTGCAGCCTTTCGGTCGTCATCTTAGTGACGGGCGGCATTGAGTTCGCCGAGATCTACATACACCGGGTGTTTACCGATTCTACGGCGCTCCAGGATGAGAGCTACATCGGATACCTCGCCTTTACGCAGATACTGCCGTTCACGTTCATCTGCCAACTTGTTTTCTGGGGCTCGTTCGGCCGGTTGTTCAACCTGAGACAGGCCAAGCGGATCATCGGTAGTGTCGACGTGGGTGTGGATATTGCCCAGATCATTGCTTTCTTCAGTATTCCTATCCTTATCCGAACCGTCAACCTCCAGATCGACTCTCTGTTCACGATCGCGCTCTTCAGTGCCATCGGGTACCTGGTGTTGTTCATTATCATGTCGAGCCGGTACCTGACCAAAGAGAAAGTTCTTCGAAGCGACGTAGGTGATGACTCCAAACTGGAAAAACTGGGATTTACAGACCTTATCAAGAACAAGTTCATCATGTCGATGACCGGTTTTGTGATTATCTCCATCGTTGCGCTTCGCTTCCTCGACTACTCGTTCTTCAACGCGACTGGCCAGGTGTTCACCAATAGCAAAGACCTTCCCACGTTCCTCTCCCTGTTCGAAGCGACGATTGTGATCTTCGGATTTCTATTTACAACATTTGCCACCGATCGTATCATGCAGGACTATGGCTTGCGTGTTGCCTTGATCATTAATCCGCTGCTTCTTCTATTGTTCACCGGTGGGGCGGCTATACTCGGAGTAACCTTTGGTTTCCAGGAAGGCGATGCGTTGATATACTTCTTCATCATGATGGCGATGAGTAAGCTCTTTGTGAACTCACTCAAAGGAGGTCTCGATGACCCCGTTTTCAAGATGTACTACATACCGATGGATAAAGCTCACAAGCTTGATGCCCAGACAAAGATCGAAGGTATGATCACGGCATCTGCCAGTATTATCGGCGGTGGTGCAATCGTGCTGATGAACCAGTTCGCGGTCTTCAATCTGCTCACCGTTACTTTCTTTACACTTCCAGTGCTCGCGGGCTGGTACTGGTTCACCAACCGGATGTACAAAGGTTACCGTGAAACACTTCAGTCTTCACTGCAAAAGAGCAGGAAGGTGGTAGAGGATCACGAACAAAAAGAATACACACTTGATCGCGTGCTTGAAAAAGAAGTGAAGAGCACTGCTGAAGATAAAGTGATCTACGGATTGAAGCTGATGGAGAAACTGGAGCCCGCGCTGTTCGAAAGCGCCGTGATCCAGTTGGTGAATAGCGACCTGAGGCGCGTGAAGAAATTTGCAGAAGAAAAAGCACAGGCAATTGGCGCCGGACAGGATGCACCGGAGACCAGGAGCCTGGCCGAGCTCGCAAAAGGTGGGGCCGAAGACAGCGACCTGCTTTCAATATCTGCCGAAAAGCTCATGAAGCTCAGCAAGTCGGTGAAGCAAGCCGACCGTGCCCTTGCCGCCAAGCTCCTGAGAAAACTTATCAGTCAGAAAACGATCTTCATCCTGCTAGAGCTCATGCGCGACCCGGATGCAAAGGTGCGTAACGAGGCGCTGCTGACCGCGCGACGTGTGAAACGTTCGGAGACATGGCCGGTGCTGATCGATATGCTCTCCTCTCCTGCTTATTCACACCAGGCGATCTCCGCATTGAAAGAAGCCGGCACTCCGGTGTTGCCCGTTCTCGAGACTGCATTCCACAAGTCAGGTCAGTCGGACGTCGTGATGCTGAAGGTCATACAGATCATCGGTCACATCGGCGGTACCGAAGGTATCGCCCTATTGTGGAAGAAAGTCGATTATCCCGATAAGCGTATTGTAAAACAGATCTTATACTCGCTGCGATTCATTGACTATCGCGCAAAGGGACGTGAGGCCAGCGCTGTGAAGGATCTTCTCGACACCGAGATGAGCAAGGCGCTCTGGAATTTGACGGCGCTCGATGAGCTTCCCGATGAACCGCACTTCCAGTATCTCAAACAGGCCATCCGCGAAGAGGTGCTGGAGAACTACGATCACATTACGTTGCTGCTATCGTTGTTGTACGATCCGACTTCCGTGCAGCTGGTTCGTGAAAACATTCTTGCCGGCACGCCCGACAGTATCCAGTATGCGCTCGAGCTACTCGACCTGTTCGTGGATATCGATCTCAAACCGAAGATCATTCCATTGCTCGACGACTCGAGGGTTTCCGATAAGCTCGAAAAACTTCAGACATACTTTCCCCGCGAAAACTACAACCCGGTACAGGTGATCAACTATGTGCTGAATCGGGACTTCAATTACAACAACAGGTGGTCGAAGGTATGTGCCGTTCACGCTGCAGCATTCCTTCCCTCGTTCAGGGTAAGCCGCGGTCTCATCAGCCAGATGTTCAACAACGACAAGCTGTTGCAGGAGACTGCCGCCTGGGTGATCTACAATAAGGACAAGGCCATGTACGAGACCATAACAGAACGTCTTCCCAACAAAGAGAAACGATTCCTCGATACTGCCATTCGCAACAACCAGCTTCTCGATGGTCTCGACGACGGTTTCTTCCTCCATATTGAAATGATCTTGTTCATGAAGGAGCTCCCGGTGTTCAAAGGCATCGCAGGCAATCTTCTAAGCGCGCTTGCAGATAAAATAGCGCCAATGGACATCAACGTTCGCGACAAGGTGACTTTCCCCGACGAGAATCCTATCCTGATCGTTGCCCATGGCCAGGTGACAATGAAGAACGACAACGAAGAGATCGGCACACTGAAGAAAGGCGACATTGTGGGCGACCTGTTCCAGGAAGGGCCGCCGATCAGGATCACAGGGTTGTCAGCGACGGAACGATCGGTGGTGTTCAAGATCACGCTACATGACTTCTATTTCGTAATGGCCAATCATCACGAGTTGGCTCAAGGTCTTATAAAGAATATTACCGGAAAGAGTGTAATACAAACAGAATAAAAGTAGAACGGAAACCAGCGCAGTATCGAAAACTAATCTACCACACCAATGGCATTCGAAGTAGATGTATTGATCACCTTTGCACAAAAGGATAACGAAACAGCATCCAAAGCAGATAACGGCTGGGTAACACACTTCAGGAAATTCCTGGAGCTGATGTTATTGCAAGTATTGGGCACCAAGCCCAACATCCTGATGAAGGATGAATTCGATACCGTGACGGCGTCGACCATGGATAATGTCGCAGTGATGGTCGCCATCCTCTCCAAAGATTTCGTTCAGTCCGGCAGATGTCTCGACACTGTGGAATCATTCAACAAGCTCGCGTCGTCTTCCAAGTCCAACCGGGTATTCAAGGTGATGAAATCACCATTGATGCTGCAGGAACAACCTCCGAAGCTCCGCGAGCTCCTCGGTTACGACATGTTCCAGATCGACACAGAGACCGGCCTGATGAAGGAATACTCCGACTTCTTCAGCCAGGAAGCTGAAAAGCAATATTGGATGAAGATGGTCGACCTGGCCTACGACATTCATGAGTCGCTTCTATTCCTGAAAGACGGGACGAAATCTGAAGTGAAGAACCTCTTCCGTCGCAAGACCATCTATCTGGCCGAGACCGGCCACGACATTTCCGTTCAACGTAACATTATTAAGCGTGAGCTGCAACGCCATGGGTATATGGTGTTGCCCCGTCAGACTCTTCCCAACAATGGCGTAGAGCTGGAGCGAATCGTAAAGAAGGATCTGGAAGAGTGCTCGCTGTCGATCCACCTGGTCGGTAGCGCCTATGGTGAGATCCCAGAAGGTGCGGACCGCTCGGTGGTTGACATCCAGAACCGGATTGCAGCCGAGCTCAGCGTAGTGAAGCGTCAGAATAAGGAAGATTTTTCGAGGCTCATCTGGATCTCGCCCAATCTTAAGAATGCCAGCGACCGTCAACGGTCTTTCATAGATAACATCCGCCGCGATATCGAAGCGCAGGAAGGCGCCGAGATCCTGCAAAACCCTCTTGAAGACTTTAAAAACATCATGCGGGAGGAGCTTTTGGAGGCCCAGGACAAGGAGTACGAAGACTACCATGGCAAGGCGATCTACCTGGTTCACGACCGCATCGACGAAGCGGAGGTAGCTCCGTTCAGGGAGGCAATCGAGAAATCAGGTTTCAAAGTTCTCACCCCGGCGTTCGAAGGCGACTTACTTGAGGTGCGTAAACAGCATATAGAGAATCTGAGGAACTTCGACGGTGCAATCATATTCAAGGGCAAGGTGAACGATCAGTGGGTAAGAATGAAAGTCCTCGACTTGTTGAAGGCGCCCGGATTCGGAAGGAAGAAGCCGATCAAAGGAAAGGCGATCCTTTCCAACTCTATTCCTACTACTGCGATGGAGAGCTTCAGAAGTCAGAACGTAACATTAATATCGGGTGAACAGCCGAAGTCGATAGAGTCGTTGAAAGTGTTCTTACAGGAGTTTTAACCCGGATTTAACCAACAGGTTATGAGCCAGCAGAATGAAAATGCAGTAGTGTCTACAGTGGATGTACACAATCCGTTTCCCGGGTTGCGGCCGTTCAAGATAGAGGAGAGTCACCTGTTCTTCGGCCGTGAGGGCCAGAGCGATGAGGTGCTTCTGAAACTATCGAAGAGCAGGTTTGTAGGCGTCATCGGTCCTTCAGGAAGTGGTAAGTCGTCGTTCATTTATTGCGGCGTCCTTCCCATTTTATACGGAGGTTTCCTTACCGATGCCAGCCCCAACTGGGAAGTGATCGTTACCCGCCCGGGCGCAGGCCCGGTCGATAACCTCTCCGAGTCGCTGCTTCGCAGCAACCGTGAATACCTGGAAGCCGATGCTGAAGACAAGAAGATCAAGCGTACCATCGTTTCGACGCTGCTTCGTTCGAGCTCGCTTGGTTTAGTGGAAGCCATCCAGCAATCGCGGCGTTCCGCCGACGTCAATTACCTGATCCTGGTCGACCAGTTCGAAGAATTGTTCCGCTTCAAGGACAGCACCGATTCCAACTCGGTAGACGAAACGCTCGCTTTTGTAAACTTATTGATGGAAGCTGTCAACTACGAAGACGCTCCCATTTACGTCGCTATCACCATGCGTTCGGACTTTATCGGTGATTGTGCGCAGTTCCCCGACCTAACAAGAAAGATCAACGATAGTCATTACCTGATCCCGCAAATGACGCGTGATCAGAAACGCCGCGCTGTAGAAGGACCCGTTGCGGTGGGTGGTGCGAGGATCGCTCCCAGGCTTGTGCAACAGCTGCTCAATGACCTTGGTGACAATCCCGACCAGCTGCCTATCCTTCAGCACGCGCTCATGCGTACGTGGAGCTATTGGTCGAGATATAAAGATTATGACGACGAAGCGGTCGACCTAAAGCATTACGAGGCGATCGGTACCATGTCGGAAGCGTTGTCGCAGCACGCGAACGAGGCATTCGATGAATTGGATGACGATCAGAAACGTATTTGTGAAGCGTTGTTCAAAGCCATCACTGAAAAACGTGGTGAGAACTTCGGTATCCGGCGTCCTACCCGGTTGAATGAAATTGCGGCCATTGCCGACGTATCGGAGGAAGATGTGATCTCGGTTCTCGAGAAGTTCCGTGAGCCCGGAAGGTCATTGCTGACGCCCGCTTATGGCACTCCCCTAACGTCGCGTTCGATGATCGATATCTCGCATGAAAGCTTGATGCGTATCTGGACGCGATTGAAGAACTGGGTCGATGATGAAGCGGAAGCCGTGCAGATGTACCTGCGCTTAGCCGAAGCGGCCGCGCAGTACCAGGTAGGCAAGGCTGGCCTTTGGAGGCCACCGGATCTTCAGCTCGCTTTGAACTGGCAGACCAAACACAAACCTACGTTGGTTTGGGGACAGCGCTATCATCCTGCATTCGAACGCACGCTCATATTCCTCGAATACTCCAAGAAGGAGTTCGAAACCGAGCAGCGTATCAAGGAACTTGAAGCGAAACGTAAGCTCCGCAATGCGCGGATCACGGCGATCGTACTTGGAACGGCTACAGTTATTTCCCTGATGTTCCTGGTGTACGCTCTTGTACAACGGACGCAGGCAATCAAAGCCCAGCAGTCTGCCATTGAAGCCCAGGTAAAGGCGGAGGAAAACGAAAAGAAAGCGTTGATCGCTCAGGCTGAAGCAACAAAACAGGCAGAGATCGCGAGGCAACAGGCAGAGATTGCACGTCAACAAAAAGCGATCGCTGAAGAAAACGAAAAGTTAGCAGACGCTGCCCGCGCTGATGCGGTAAAGAGCGCCGACGAAGCGAAACGCCAGGAAGGCATTGCGTTACGAAATGCTGACGTTGCGCGAAGGGCGCAGGCACTCGCTGAGACCAACGAGAAGAGGGCTAAAGACGAAGAAGCGAAAGCACAGGCAGAAAGATATCGAGCGATAGCAAAAGCGATGGCCATCAAGTCGAAGGAGCTTGGTAACAATCCCGAACAGGAGGCGCTGATTGCGCAACAGGCTCATAACTTCAACAACAAGTATGCTGGCTACGTGTTCGACAACGATATCTATAACGGACTGTTCAGGGCCCTTGCCAACAACAACGATCCGATGACAGTCAGTCTGGAAGGTCACTTGAAGGGTGCTGCACGTGCGCTGGAGACAAGGGTAAACAGCAATCACATCTACTCGGGTGGCAGCGACGGGCGTATCATTCGCTGGACGCAGGACGGAAGCAGGAAGTGGGGCGCAGAAACAATTGTAGGCGGACGTACCGACTACCTGGTGTTCACACTGGATATCAGCCCGGATGAAGGCTGGCTGGCAGCGGGCGGTTCCTATCCTATGAATCGCAATGCGAACTACGTAGAGCTCTATGATCTGAAGAACATCAACGCGGCTCCCAAAAAGATTGTGGGCTTCATGTCAGATATCGGAGATATCCACTTCACTAACGATAACAAAGGCTTCTACGCACGTGATAACTCCGGTCATAGCATCCGCTATTCCGACCTGAATACGGCGAAGGAAGTGATTGCGTCGAAAGAGAAGATCAACTACCTCGACATAAGCCCTGATGGTAAGGTGCTTGTGGGCGCGGGTAACGAAGGCAACCTGTACATGTGGGAAATCCAGAATAATTACGCCCAGACCGTTTATAAGATCGACAATGCCGGAAGAGGCCTGAGTGCCGCTTCGTTTACTCCTGATGGAAATCAACTCGTGGTCGGCAATACATACGGACTGTTGAGAATTGTGGCTAACGGTGTGGTGATACGCGAACTTTCAGGACACACGTCTGCGATCGAACACATCAAGTTCAATTTCAAAGGGAACTTTATGGCAACTGCCAGCAAAGACTTCTCGATCAGACTCTGGAACTACAAGGAGCTCACGCAACCTCCGATGGTGCTCAGCGATCACGACTGGGTATGGAGTGTTGCGTTTACGCCGAACGACGATCAGTTGATGGCCGGTATCAACAGTGTGAAGGAAGAAATTGGCAAGACCAATCAGACCATTCACGCATGGCCGACCAATATCAACAGCATGTCGGACAAGCTTTGCACGTATACTAAAAGAAATATGTCTCAGGAAGAATGGGCGTTGTATGTTGGGAAAGATCTTCCGTATCTGAAGACTTGTGAGAACTTACCCGAAAACAACAAGTAACCCAATGAGAAAACTTGCTGTAGTTGCAGCTTTAATCTTGCTCCTCGCCGTGCCCCGATTGTCTGAGGCACAGCAAAAAACCACCACGTGCGCACAGACGTTGCGCCTGGCCAGGTCCATCTATGAGAACGGGCGATTGCATGAATTGCCCGACTTGATGAAGGACTGTATCGGTAAAACGGAATGGAGCACACAGGAGCGTGTCGATGCTTATAAGCTTCTCACCCTCTCCTATATCTATCTCGAAGAGCCGGAGAAGGCCGACGAGATGATGTTGAACATTCTTAGGACCGATCCTGAATTCAAACCCAACGACAACATAGATCCGGCGGAGTTCGTGGCCCTGTGGCGCACGTTCCGTACCGAGCCTGTGTATCGTCTCGGTGTTAAAGCCGGTGGAAATGCAACTCAGCCGAATGTTCATTCCTATTCGCCTCTCAACGAAGGAACCGAGAACTACGATTACGGTGTCGGGTTCCAGGCAGGATTATCAAGTGAGATCGCGATCTTCAATGAAAAACTGTATTTAAATCCTGAGCTGTATTACAACGTCAAGTCATTCAAAGTAAACAACAGTTTCTTTGAAGGCGATCAGACCACGACAGGGACGATCAAGATGAGCTGGATCAGCCTTCCTGTGTCTGTTCAATATCCCCTGTCGGTTGGCCGTAACAAGATCGATCCGAAATGGGTGCCGTACGTGTCGGGCGGTATCTCCCTGGATTACCTGCTTGGTGTGAAGACCGATTTAACGACGAATATCAACGACCAGTCTGACGTGAAGACATCGACGGCCGGGAAAGAAGCAAAAGCACAGTATGCCTCATTCAATTTTGCGCCGATCATTTCGGCAGGCGTAAAAGGAAAAGTAAAAAAAGCGGAGATCGTTGCGGAGATCCGTTACAACTTCGGTGTAGCGACGATTTTCGACAAGCAGAAACTTTACGAAAGCCAGTCGGAAGTCTTTGGTAATAAGTTCGTCCACGGGCCATTTTCCCTGAACACCCTGTCGGTGTCCTTCGGATACCTGATGAACAAATACAGTCCCAGGAAAAAAACTACCCACTAACGAATGGCCCGCTCTCTACTGTTTTTATTGTTCCTCACGTTATTTGCCTGTAACAACCTCGAAGACGCCACGATACCCGAGAGGCAAACATTCATACGTTTCTTCGGAAGCGCCCGGAGCTATGTGTCTGTGGCCGTGGAGCCCGACCTCGACGGTGGGTTTATCATGGTTGGCAACGCAGCTCCTCTCGAGTCGGATCTGGCCACACCCGATCAGCAGATACCGGCAATCGTAATTGTTAAGACCGACGCCCAGGGCACGAAACTGTGGGAAAAAATCATTCCTAATGCGAATGTTCACTCGATAAAACCATTGGCCGACGGTTACCTGCTAACCGGTGAGGGTATTGAATTAAATCCAAGTTCATCCGAAAGCTCAGAATTCGTGAACACCCAATTTCTCCTGCTAAAACTCAGCGCCACGGGCGAACCGCAACTGTCGTTCTCCAAAGACAGCAGCGTTACTGTGACACGAGGCCTGGACCAGGTAAACCTCAAGGTGGACTTTAAAGCGAGCGCCAGCGTAGTACTTCCCGGGGGCACCGAAGTAGCAACCATCGGATCTTATAAAGTACCCGGCAGCCAGGAAAGAACCGTCACGATGGGCTTCAGCCTTTCCAACTTCAGCCAGCCGCTTTGGAGAAAGAACCTCGACCTTTTCAACTTCGATTATATCAATCCGAATTTCCTGGGCTTCAAATCGGGCAACCTCGTATGGGCCAGCACTGCGACACCACAGGACATCAACCAGTCGAAGTACGTTAGCGTGATCGCAGTTCCTCCGAATTATGCATCACCCTCTAACAACAGCCTGTTCGGCAAGACCGATGATACAGGTGGACACGATGTGAAAGACATAGAGACTTCGGCAACGGGTTTCGGAATCGTAGGAACATATACCAGCAAGGCCGGCAACAAGAACGTATTCTTTGTTAAAGTGGATCCTGCCGGCAACGTCATGGAATCGACGGTCAAGTATTTCGATGGTGTTGATCTCGCCATTGAAAAAACAAACTCCGGCAATAGTCAGGACGAGGGCACTGCGATAACATTTACAAAAGACGGGGGCTTCGTGCTTGCCTGCGCCATGGGGGAGAATCCGACCACTGGTCATGGTGGCACCGATATCGTTCTGATCAAGATAGACGCCTTCGGGAATTTTCTATGGCATAAGCTGATGGGCGGAAGCGGAGATGAAATTGCTTCTTCGATCCGCGAGCTTTCCGATGGAACATTAGTGATCGCCGGAACATCCACCATCAGTAACGTATCGTCCATGTTCATCATCCGCGCCGATGGCAGCGGTAATTTGAAGGACTGATTTGAGTTTGTAGTTAAGAAGTCGATTTAGATATAATACACCTCTACGGATTATGAAGAACTCTATAGTCAAGCTGGGCTTTTGTCTTCTGTTTTTCTGTGCCGGTCAGGCTGCGTTTGCGGCTGCCCCCACAGTAACAGTTACGCAAGCCGGTTCAGACCCAACTAATTCCAGTTCGATTGTCTTCAATGTAGTGTTCAGTGAATCGGTCACCGGCTTCGGAAATATTTCCGGTGACGTAGTGCTGACCGGACCAGGAGCGTCGGGAGCATCTGCCGTCGTTGCAGGAACCGGGTCAAACTATACGATTACCGTTACCGGCCATACGGTAAGCGGTGCAATTACTGCTACGGTACCCGCCGGCGCGGCACAAAACGGTACAGCCGAAAATAACGTTACCAGCGCTGGAGGAGATCCCACCGTCACCTATGATGGCACTAAGCCCAATGTCACCATCAACAAGAAGGGATCGCAAACAGACCCCACCGGTGTAAGTCCCATTAAATTTACTGTTGTTTTCAGCGAGCCCATCAACGCCTCAACGTTCGTCGCGGCCGATATCGATCTTTCAAGCAGCACAACCGGTGCAGGTACCTTTACGGTTTCGAATCTCTCCGTCGTAACTCCCAATACAGACTTCGAGATAGAGGTAACACTGTCCGGATCGGCTGTCGCCGGTGATGTAATTGCATCAATACCCGCCGGAAATGTAAACGATGTTGTCGGAAACTCGAACACTGTCAGCACCAGCACCGATAACACCGTACAATATATTACTGCACCCGTGATGGGAGCTCCTACTGTGAGTGGCCTTTTGGAAAACGAGGCGACGCTCGGGGGCTCGATCACTTCAAATGGCGGGACTGCCATTACCGGCCGGGGCATTTACTACGACACGAATCCGGGTGTTACTACCGGCGATACACAGGATTCGAATCCGAGTGCATCAAGCCCTTTTAGCGAAGCAATCACCGGCCTTACCGACGAGACGCACTATTATTTCAAAGCATACGCAACCAACTCGATCGGGACCACGCTTTCGGCCGAAGGGGAGTTCTGGACACTGTCGACCCAACCCGCCAGCGCACCGACACCGGTAGTGACTGCAACGGCTACCAACACGATGCATATCACGTTTCCGGCTGCCAGCACGATATCAGACACAGAAGGCTACGTGATCCTCCGGAAGGTGGGCAGTGAGCCTCCTGTAACCGATCTCCCCGATGGTATTCATCCCGACGACCTTGACGACAATTTGCTGCCGGCTAACAGCACGCTGGTTGCGATCATTACAGACCAAAGCAAAACTTTCTACGACGACGCGGGCCTGACTCCATGTACCAACTATTATTACGTCGCCGTACTCTACAACTGGGACCTCACGAATCCAGGAACAACAAACTATCGCTATGGCGGTGCCACATTCAATGACGCCAATGCGGCCACCTGGTGCAATACCTCGGATATCGCGATAAACGGACCTTCCTCCACACTGAACTTCGCTACAAAGACGGGTTCAACGATTACTACAGCCGCCGACGGACTACAGGTGTTTCCCCTGCGTTTACGCGACGGTGGTGCACCCGAGACCGATGCGGATGACAGGAAGACGGAGCTTGCATCGATAACCATCTCGATCGACCACCCGGAGCTGCTCCAAGCTGTGGCATATATCGACGGAGCTTACGTGCAGTCGCAGGCCGCAACCGCCTCGATGGTCTTTAATATCCCCAGTAATACCACCCTTGCCAGCGACAACAATCACAAAGATTTTGCATTTTATGCTACGTTCATACAGAGCCCCGTCGTCGACCAGACGCCGATCGTATTTACTGTAACGGCAGCAACCGTACGAACAGGTGTCAACCTGGCCGCATCAGGCTTTGCGAACGGTACGGCGGGTGCAGCAACTTCCGGTGCCAGCAACAACAAGCTGGATGTTATTGCGACGAAACTCGTGTACTCCGCGATCACCGATCCGATCAATCCTAACAACGACTTCACTCTGACCATCACTGCGAAAGACAACTTCGACAACGTCGATACCAACGTCGGCGGTTCTGTTACTCTTTCGAAGACGGCAGGAACCGGATCATTCACGTCTACCGACACACCGGGAGGCCTTACCCGCTCATTGGTAAGTGGCACCACAACATGGAGTCTGCTCCGGTTTACAACAGCAAGTACCGTGGGTGTTCCGAAGACCCTTAAAGCCGATCATAGCGGATCTGTTCCGGACGCATTCCAGGACTTCGATGTAGAAAGTCTCGGAGCGGCAATCACAGGGCCCACAACGACACTTTGTTTTAACAACGGGTCAACTACCCCAAATACGTTTGCTACTCTCGGACAGATCAAGGTAAAGGAAAGTGACGGCTCGGATTTTTCGACCGGCGCCAATCAGACTTTCTCCCTGCTCCTCCCCGATGGATTTATGTTCGACATCGCCGCGACACCAACAGTCGGAGCCGCGGGAACAGACATCAGCACACCGGCATTTGTCGGTTACACCGGAAACAATGTGGTTCGTGTTAAATACAACATAGGCGGCTCGGGCGGGGCAGTCCTCGACGAGCTTACGATCGATAACCTGAAGGTCAAGTACGCCGGCACCACCGTGGTAACGTCACAACCGATACTCCGCGTAGGTGGATCGGCCGTCCAGGAAGGTAATGCCGAGACCGACGCTAAGCCTCACGGCTTATTGTCGTCGGGAGGCAATCCCAACATTGTCCTCGACTTTGAGAACGTCAACGCACCGCCGACACAAACATCGTTTAGCAAGCTTAGCACTACGCCTATCGAGCTCAGAGGTCTTAAAACCAACGCTCCTACCGCAACGCTCACAGGTCCCACGGCGGTATTTTCCGGCAACGGAGTATCGCTCGATGGCGGCGTTTATGAATTCAACCCGTCGTCGGTAAGTAACGGAAATCATGACATCACATTTACATATGCCGATCCCGTTGCTCCCGGATGTGTTAGTAATGTAACGAAGACATACACAGTATTCTCCTCGATCATCAATGGTCTGCAAACCAGCTATTGCATCAATGACGCTCCAACAAATCTTACCACACCGGTGGGTTCTGCCCCGTTCATTTTACAGCCTTGTCCGACCTTCCCTGGCGTTGCTTTTAACAATGCGAATTACGTTTACAAATACTATGATTACACCTTCGGTTATCAAAACCTACCTGGATTTGTCCTGGGAGGGAACACGCCTTTTAATCCCAGCCACCCTGCGTTTGCCGAGGAGGTCCTGGACGGATACCTTGAAGTAAGTGTTTGGTATAATAGTGTGTGTAACCCCGGAAGTCAAATCTTTGCTGCGTACACATATGTCCTGATCAACCCGAAGCCTACTATTTCGTTTAGCCCCACGTTCGACTATGGTGTGTGTGCCTCGGATGCTGCATATAATATGTCGGGCCTTCCGTACACCCCCGCAAATAACTTTGATGAATTCTGGAGCTCATTGTCCGGAGCACCCGGTTCACCTGCACCCGGCATAACCGGCGACCGCGCGACTGGTTTCAAGTTCGAACCTCAGATCGCGAATGCAACGGGTTCGGATAAAATCGTTCAGATCAACTACACGCATAAAGACGCGTCAACGGGATGTATCAACGAGGTAGCTCTTCCGATCAATGTGTGGGCTAAACCCGGGCAGGTGCCGGCATCGAACATCTTTATAAGGGATCTGGTTACTCCCGATATCTCGGGCGAGTTCTGTTACGGCGAGGGACTTACACCGTTCACGGCAACAACGGTCCCCAGCGTAATACATAAGTGGAATCTCACTTCACTGGCACGTCCACCGGTCGAAGGCGATGAATTTGCGCTTAGCCCGAATGACTTCCCGAATACCGGCGGTGTACCCAATGTCGGTGCATTGGTCAACTACCAGGTTTCACAGATCGTCCATAGGCAATTCGGGCCCCACCCCATCTTCCCTTTCATCACGATACAGACATTCGCCGGATGTGAAAGTAACACCAGGAATCTGACCGTGGAGATCATGGAGCCTACGACTGTTGACGCCGGTGATGATGCGGTCATCTGCGAAGGAAACGACCTTGTATTAACAGCCCTCTTGGCGGAGATCGATTCTCCTACCGCTGGCCTCGATGGTACCTGGATCAGCACGACAGGAGGAGTAGATGGCTACTTCTACAAGGACACACCGGGTAACCTTCAAAGTAGCTTCCTTCTCGCAACACATTACCACCCGTCGCAGGTCGAAATCGATGCGAGATTGGCAATACTACGATTGACCACCAACGATCCAACCGGCCCGTGCGGACCGGTGACTGATGTTGTGTTTATTACCATCAACCCCGGTGTAACCGTCAGCTTCCCGGTTTCCCCGGTGAACGTTTGTTCCAGCACGCCGATATCGGTGGAAGGAAAAGTGTCTAATGCAGCGCTCATTTTTACGTGGACCGTGGATACCGGCGGTGGCTCGATTCCCGTCGGCGCCGAACACAATTTGACGACCACGTATGTGCCTTCACAGGGACTACTGGACTTTGGCGGGACGGTCACTCTCAAGCTTGCAACCGAGGATCCGGACGGCCCAGGACCTTGTGCTGTCGTCTCACAATTGCTGAATGTAAACATTAGCCAGAAACCGTTGATCAACGCAGGCTCGAACTTCGATATCTGCGCCGACCAGCCGATCCAGCTCAACGGTAGTATTAATGATCCGATCAGCTCGGCGAGCACTGGAACATGGTCGCACGATGGAGCCGGCGGCATTAACAATATAAATGCGCTCGTTACCCAATACGATCCCGACAATACGGAAGATCCGGGCGCTGTCTCTGATCCTAACTCAAAGAAGATCACTTTTACGCTGACGTCTAATCTGCCCGGCGGCGGAAATGTCTGCCCGGTCGAAACTAGCGTGGTGGTCATAACTATTCACGCCCGTCCGGATGCGCCGCAGCCGGGTTCGGCCACACCTCCCACTTATTGCGTTGGGCAGAATGTCGACCTCCTTCGCGCAACCGGTACAAGCCTTACCTGGTACGACAATACTCTTTCTCAGATCAGCACAGGCTCCAGCTTGTCGACAGGCGTCGTGGCTGATGGCGAAAAGAAGGTAACGTTCCACGTAAGTCAAACCTTCGATAAGCTCAACCCTTTCCCTGGCTGTGAAAGCGCAAAAACGCCGATCACTATTACTGTGAATCCGTTGCCCGTGCCTGCATTTGATTTTGCAGAACAATGTCTCGGCGAATTCATGAAATTCAAAGACCAGTCGACCATCGCACAACCCCCTGTCGGAACCCGTTCGATCGTAAGCTGGCAGTGGAATTTTGACGATGGTCTCGGATTTACCGACGCCGGTGCCGGACCTATCCCCGCCGGAACCCAAGACGACAGAACTCTTGGCGCGTACGACAGTCTTCGCCACCAATTCAGAAATACCGGTTTGTATAATATCAGATTGGCTGTCGTTACCTCCGATGGATGTACCGCCACTCTCACTCACGCACCGATAAAAGTTGGTCAAATTCCTGAGGCCAGGTTCGCATCCAGACTGGTGTGCGACCAGGATGATACGCAGTTTGCATTCACCGGTGCCGATCCCGGAGCTGGCTCTACGTTCAGCTATGCATGGGACTTCGGCGATCCCTCGAGCGGCTCAGGCAACATCTCTACGGCGAAAAATCCCGCGCACCAATTTAGCGGGGTGAATACTTATAATGTGACGTTAACGGTCACCACGGATCTCAATTGTGAGAATAGCATTACAACTAAAACCTCCATCCTACCCTACATCAGCTCGTTCCCTTACATTGAGCCCTTTCAATCAGCGAACCACGGATGGGTATCACAAGGGTTTCCTGAAACCAGCTGGAATCTCTCTACGGGCACGAACCACATCAAGCCCGACGCAGCCCCTGGTGCAGGATCTACATTCTGGGTAACCAATACCGACGTCAACGGTCAACCGACCTATACCAACAGTGAGCGCTCGGTGCTGTACGGACCTTGCGTCGACATGACGGCCCTTGACCGGCCTGTGCTTGCCATGGACTATTGGAGCGACACTGAACCCAAGGGCGACGGCGCTTATATTGAGATAATGGATGAATCACTGTCCAATCCACAGTGGGTAAGACTTGGCGACAGCGGCAGTGGCCTGAACTGGTACAATGAAAACTCCGTCGGTGGTCTCGCCAAAACAGGCAACGTCGGCCAGGACATCGGACAGTTTGGTTGGTCGGGCGTATCCAACGGCTGGAAGACCGGACGATTTAATCTTGATCAATTCGCAGATAGAACAAGACTCCGCTTCAGGATCGTGTTCGGATCAAACGGAAGTCAACCGCTCGACCTTCAAGAACCATTTGACGGGTTCGCGCTGGATTATTTCAAGCTCGAAACGAGGAACAGGCTTGTACTGGTTGAAAACTTTACAGCGAGGAGCACTTCTTCGGTTGTCCTGAACAACTCTTCTTCCTTCAAGACCTTCCCTTCCGTCGCAGCTTCAGGTGAAGTGGTGAAGATCGAATATCATACCGGTCTGCCTGCGGTAGCCGGCGACCCCGTTGACCCGATCTTCCAACAGAACCCGATGGACCCCAACGCACGCGCGTCATTCTACGGACTGAGCGCTGTGCCTCGTGGCTATATCGACGGGTATACCAATACGACCGGCGCCTCTATGTTCAACAGCACCAACAACTGGGCTGCGAATTATTACAGCACGGAATCTCTTGTTACAGCTCCCCTGGATATCGTCATCAACACACCTACGATCACTAACGGTATAATCAACATCACCGGTACCGTGACTTCCAAGGAGTTCGATCTGAAGGCCAACCAGTATTCGTTGTATGTAGCAGTTGTCGAGCAGACTGTCGGAAACGATTCTTACGTCCTCCGCAAGATGCTCCCTTCTGCCTCGGGCAGGAAAGTACCGGCTACGGCAATCGGCCAATCGTTCACATTCGACGAGTCGTGGAGCGTTGATAAGATTAATCTGACAGACAACCCCACGCTTGTTGCTGTCGCCTTCGTTCAATCCGATATTGTTACCGACCCTTCCAAGGGAACGAAACAGGTTTTACAAGCTGCGTACAACAACAATCTCCCCGTGGTGAATTTCACGACAGGTGTGGAGCTGCCCTTCCTGGAACAGACAGCCTTCTACCCTAATCCTGCCGATCGTAGCCTGAACATCGACCTGCCCCACGCGACAGCCACCGGGGTGGACGTGAAAGTGATCGACCAGCTCGGACGCCCGGTCATCCAGTCGGCCATCGGCATGGGCGAAAGGTCCACAACTATTGATACGGGCGGGCTGGCGGCAGCCGTCTACATCGTCCAGCTCAAAGAAAACGGGGTTTATACGAACCGCCGGTTGGTGATTACCCACAAGCACTAAAAGACTTACCGGGGGCTCAAAAAGCCCCCGGCCAGGTCAAAAAAGGCGGTCAAGTAATCGATTTTTCTTATATTTGAAATTGCATTGACTGACTGATGACGACATCGTTTCGATTTATTGTTGTTGCCGCGCTCCTACTGGCGGATGCCACAGTCGCTCTCTCCCAAAGCTTCTATGCTATCAGAAGGGAAAGATCTGTGATTGGATATGTTGGTGTTGGAAGCGCCAACTACTTCGGCGAATTAACGAATCCCAAAAGCTTAGGTACTGTCAAATACGGCCTCAACGTCGGGCTCGAACATTTCTTTACAAACAGGATCAGCGGACGCGCAGAAGTGAACTGGTTCCAGATCTCGGGATCGGATGCCAACGCGAACGACTCCCGCATTGTGAGAAAACTCTCTTTTATTTCCAATAATATAGAAGGCAATATCGTTGGCACGATCAACCTGTTGCCAAATGGCAGGAGGTTCTACCAAAGACAGGTCATCAATTTCTATGCGTTCGCAGGTATTGGATTGCTTTACATCAATCCGAAAACAGAATACAACGGAGAAATGGTTGCGTTGCAGCCGTTAAAGACCGAAGGAATTAAATACAGCAAGGTTCAGCCGGTCATACCGTTTGGCGGTGGTATAAAGGTCAAGGCAGGTCCTTTCTTCAATCTCACTTTCGAAGGTGGCATCCGGAAAACTTTTACAGACTATATCGACGATATCAGCGTACGTGAATATCCGGACCCAGCAACTTTAAGCAGCGACCTTTCCCGCGCCCTCTCGAATCGAAGTGGCGGCGAGGCTTTGGTGAGAGGCAATCCTGAAAAAGATGACTGGTACTTCATGATGAATGCCCGGATACAATACTATCTGCCTTACGATCTAAGTGCATTCCGCCGCAACAAGCTGTACACTCAGAAGAGGCGTAACTACAGAAGAAGATAGTAAATCGCGCTTCGCGCGTTGAGAATTCCCTGAGCCGGATTGACCGGCTAAATCGCCTGATCCTTGTCTAATACTTCGAATCTCGAGTAGTTGCTTTTATACTCCGGGACGATGTCTTTCATCAGGGCGACAACCTTCAGCTCATTCTTATCTTTGACGAGGTCGTCGAGCAGATCGAGGTAGTTGTTGATCTGGTTGTATTCATAAATGGCCACCTTGGCTTTCATGATCTTGTCGTGGTGCGTGGGGACTGTGTTCTCGCTGTCGTTGAGGAGCTCTTCGAATAGCTTCTCCCCTTCCCTGAGACCTGTGAATATGATGTCGATATCTTTACCAACCTCCAGGCCTGATAGCTTCACCATCTGGCGGGCGAGGTCATAGATCTTCACGGGCTTGCCCATGTCGAAGATGTAGATCTCACCGCCGTATCCCATCACGCCAGCTTCCAGGACGAGACGGCATGCTTCCGGGATAGTCATAAAATAACGAACGATCTCGGGATGTGTAACTGTTATCGGCCCTCCGGCTTCTATTTGTTTCCGGAAGATCGGTATCACGGAACCGTTCGAGCCGAGTACATTGCCGAAACGGGTTGTTACGAAGCTCGTGCAGCTGCCTTTCTTAAGTTGAAGGTGGTTATACAATGCCTGTACATATATCTCGGCGATGCGCTTGGTGCATCCCATGATGCTGGTCGGGCGCACAGCCTTATCCGTGGAGATCATTACGAATTTCTTCACGCCTGTCTTCACAGCGAGGTCTGCGAGTATCCTTGTTCCAAAGATGTTGCAAATCACGGCTTCTGTCGGGTTACGCTCCATGAGTGGAACGTGCTTATAAGCCGCAGCATGGAAGATCGTTTCGGGCCGCTCTTCCACGAGGATCTTTTCCAACTGCATCGCATTGGTGATGTCGCAGATGTAGACAGAAAGGTCTACGAGAAAACCCATCTTCTTCAGGTCGTACTCTGCATTGAACAAAGGCGACTCGGACTGGTCGATCAATACCAGGCGTTTTGGTGCGAAGTGGATGATCTGACGGCATAGCTCGCTTCCGATGGAACCGGCAGCGCCTGTCACGCATATCACTTTGCCTTTTATCTGCTTCTCGAGCTCATCCTGGCCAATGTCGATCACATCGCGACCGAGAAGATCCTCGATCCTGACTTCCTTGATCTGCTTGAGGCTCAACTGGCCTCTGATCCATTCACTTGCCGGCGGTACCGCGCGTACTTTAATCCCGAGGCGAAGGCAATCGTCGATTAGCTGATTTTTGCGTTCAGGGGTCAGGTTATTGACGGCAATGATGAGTTCCTGGACGCCGCGGTCCTGAACAAGGGCCTGAAGCTCGTCTGCGCGAAAGATCCTGTGGCCCTGTATCTTCTTGCCGGTCTTGTAGATGTCATCTTCAATAAGGGCGATCAGGCGAAGGCGGCTTTCGGGCGACGATTCGATCATCTGTTTTACAGAAATACCCAGGCTACCGGCACCAAAGACAGCTACGTTGGTGCGCTCACTCTTGTCGTCAACGCTTTTGATGTATGCGAAAAGCTCTTTAACAAAGAGACGGTAAAAGAAAAGTTGAAAAAAAGCGAACGGGAATGTGATCAACAGAACGGAATATGGTATGAGGTTGATACCGGTGTTGTAATAAGACAACAGGTTGGTGATCGAAAGCAGGAGCATGCTAAGGATCGTGTTCGAAGCGATACGCTTCCCGTCTTCGATGCCGGTGTAACGAACGATGCCTGCGTAACTTCTCGTCGCGAGATTGGATATCAATCCGGCAACTCCACTGACGGCCAGACCGAGTAAAAATGAATGCTCAATGATTGCCTCCCACTCAAAGTTGAAGCGAAGCATGTAAGCCACGGCGGTTGACTCCAGGATGATCATCAGGTCGATGATAATGATGATCCACCGCGGAAGGATTGTGAGATTCTGGAAGAATCGCTTAATCACCTAGTCGTTTTGGTTTTTCTTACGGCCTTTCAGTAGTGAGCGTATTCCGTAGAGTACACCACCCCCAAGAAGATATTCCAATCCTGTAATGGGAACGTCATCCGGATTCGGGGGGTCGCCAGGCTGGCCGAACACGACGGTTTGCCACAGTGACAGAACGATTGTGCAGATAAGCAGGAGGAAAATACGTCTGACGGCCATTCTAGTTCTTTACGATTTTTCTGATAACTGTTTGTCCACCGCTCTTGATAACGACCAGGTACATGCCACTTGCGTGCCCGGTGATATCAAGCTGGCCTTTCCTTATTGCTCCCTCCTGTTTCAATGCTCCTTTTGCCACTTCAACGCCCAATTGATTTTTCACGCTCACCTCTACCGAGTTAGTGGTCGCCACCTCGATGTAAATGATCCCCGTTGAAGCGTTAGGATACACCAGGTATCCCTTCTGCCCGGCAATATCTATATCACCCGTCACTGCAAACTCTTGCTCGATCTGCGTCGTGCAGGTTCCCTGTGTTACTACGAGTTTATAAGCACCCGATTCGTTGGCAGTGTAGGTCTTGCCTGTCGCACCGGGTATTGCCGTGCCGTTTAAGTACCACTGATTTCCTGTTTCAGAATTAGACGTCAGCATATTTCCTTCCACTGTGATCGTTGCGTCGCTGATTGGTGTAACATCTATGGTAACAGGAACCCGCGCGCTCTCACATCCCGCCGAGTTCACGGCTGTAACGTAATAAGTGGTTGTGGTTGCCAACTCACCCGTTGGAAAGGAGGCAGCGGACTGACCCGGAATGGGTTCCACACTCGCCTGGCTGAGATACCAGCGATAAGATCCATCCTCCGGCGCGCCTGTTGCAGAGATCGTCGAGGATTCGCCTCCGCAGATCTTTGCGCCTGTAACGCCGGCGATTTCATAAGCGTATGTCACTGTTGCTGTCACTGCCATCCTGCCTCCTTCACATCCAAGTGAGTTCACAGCCGAAACAAAATACGTCTTTGTCTTGTTCAGGCTCGGCGTAACGAAGGTCGAACCGGCTTCTCCGGCGATAGCATCGGTTGCATCTTCGGTGAGATACCATTTATATCCTCCACTGCCCGGCGCTCCGGCAGCTATCAATGTTAACGAACCCTCACCACAACGTGCTTCCCCGGTAACACTGGATATCGTGGGAATGCCCTTCACATTAACAACAACTGAATTGTTGAGTGGCAGTGCTACACATCCTGCAACCTTCGCCATCAAAACAATTGTATTGTCGGTGCCGGTTAGGTTTGACCTGGGAATAGAAAGTACTACATCTGATCCGTTGGTGGCTGCAACCTCGTCGCTGACAACGGTCCCGTGTAGTGTTGCATGGTAAACAACTCCTGCCTGGGGTGCCTGGATGTGAATAAGTGCATCGGTTCCTTCGCAAACGTCCTGCGCCTGAACCCCCAATGAAAGGTCCACATCCGGATAACCGATGACCACCTGGAAGCGATTATTACCGAAGCTGTTGGCGTCAGTCGTTACACTGAAGTGATACTTGCTATTAGCTTCCGTTACCAGGAATGTCTCGTTGGTGAACTTGTCAACCAAACGAATTTTAACGTCTTCAGGGAAAGATTCAAAATCGGAGAACGTGAAAACATGAGCGCCAGGGGTAACGGCCTTCAGGACGAGCGGGATTTCTTTTGCACAGCTTAATGCGCTGAACGCGTTGATCGCCATCTCCGTTCCGTCTGCTGCCAAAGATGAGAAGTTGATAAAATCATTCTTCAACTTAAAGGCATCGTATTTACTGTCGGTGACATCCAATGCATTGGCTTCGAACCGGATGATCAACTCATCCTGCCTGGTATTGCCTGCTACGTTGATGCGGAGGAGATCCTGGAAAGATTTCCTGATGAATGGAGGGTTCTCAACCGCCACCTTATCTGATTCCTCGAAAGTAATATTTGAAGTGCCCGATGTGAGTTTACGAACCCAGAAAGCCTGCCCCTGTGAAATGGTACCGTCATAAGCTCCTGGTATTGCAGGGCCACCTTGTGTGTAATAAGCATATGTTCCGACACCGAGGTTGTTTGTATTATCCTTGATGGCAATCTGCGCTTGTATAACGGCTGGATTAATTGTTACGTTATCCCAATGAATCGGCGACGCGTACGGATTGCCAAGGAGGTTCCAGCCATCAGGGTTGGTGGCAGGTACGGCAACGTTAGACTTGGATGTTACAGCCCTGACTACATCGCCGGTAGCAGGAATACCCAGGAGATCATACGTTATGGGGGCGTTTTGACGAACAAGGACAACATATCCACGTCCGTTTTCGAGTATTGATGCTGCGGCAGTTGAAGCCGTCCCCGCCAACGGGAATGCGGTGTAACGATCATCGACGGTAACACCACCCGGCTTATCTTCATCATAGCGATAAACTGAAGGGCCAGGGCCCATGTTGGGGAACTGTGGCCATTCAGCAATCGTCGACGGGTCGATAAACGAACCCGTGACAGGGAAATCCCGGTTGGGGTTGTTCTTCCAATCGGAAATTCTTGCACCTGTGTTGGTTCCAATGTTTGAGGTGAACGGAGACGCAAGGTATCTGAATGAGGCAGTGCCATTGGTATTTCTCAGGTAGCGCTGAACAATCATGTTGGAAATGATGGCCACACCAAGTGGTACGGGCGCAAGGCGTGCATCACGCGTTGCCGATGAGAGCATGGTGAAACGACTATTCGGGTGAAACACACCAGAGTTCAAAGTCAACACCCCTGCGACACTATTCATAACGAGCGGGTTCACCGTAACCTGCACTGCATTAGAAAGAGTGAGGTTGTTAAATACGGTCTGACTGTTGCCAGCAAGATTCTGTACACTACCGCCGTCGAGTATTACAGTTCCTGTTCTCGGTATGAAAGTCCCGCTATTGATGAAATTACCAGTGACATTGATCTGATAATTTCCGGTGGCGTCTACATCAAGGACCGCATTGGCGTTAATCGAAAGGCCTCCATTCACGTCCAGGTTGGCTCCGAGCGTCTTCGTTGCGCCCGGGGTAGCAGCCGCAAACGTAACGTTCGTGAAGGCTTGGGAGTTATTTTCGATAGTTTGGCTATTGCCATCGAAGATGACGGTGCCTGTTCCGGCCTGGAACACACCGTTGTTGTCCCACAGACCTGCAATATTGATGGTATTGCTACCTGCAGCCAGTGTTGATCCTATGATGATACTGCCATTGATGTCGAGCGAGCTTGTAAGGGTCTTTGTGCTTCCTGTAATGATAACATTCCAGAATGGTTGATTAGCACTATTGATGTTTTGTGGTGAAGCTCCATTGAAAGAGACTGTGCCGTTATGGGCAATGAAAGTTCCCTGTATATTCCATTGTGCTCCGATGCGTATCTCAAAATCCGGAAAGTCAACGGTGGTACCGCTCGAGATGACAAAATTACCAAACTGCGATTCGTTGATTGTTGTCCCGGTGAGTAATGTTGTTCCTGCTCTTGAGAAAGTGACTGTATTGGCCAGGTTGATATTGAACGTTCCGCCATTCACAGCAAATGATGGTCCGAGCATCGTAATGTTGTGCGCCCCGGCTATGAACTGTCCGCCATTGATATTCAGGTTACCATTAATGCTTATGTCTTTGTCTAGTGTCACGTCGCCAAGAGTGGTCAGGTTCTCCAGGAGGGTTGCGCTTGCCGGCAGCTCTGCTGTTGTTGACACTACCCCAATGTATGAAACACTGTATCGTGTGCTGGCATTTAGAGTTGACCCGCTAAACGTTGAACCCTGCCTTCTCTGGAAGGTGGAACCCGTGCCCATGGTTACACCTGACACGTGATTGAATGTTCCGGCGACCAGGTCGATCATACCGCTGATCGTTGTGCTGGAACTCCAGTTGTACACGGCAGTTGCACCCGTGCGGCTAAGGGTTACGTTGTTAAGTTGTATCGGGTTAGAAAGGGCAAAGTTCGTAATAGCATCCACCCCACCGATGTTCAGATTCGAAGTATTAACTGTGCTGGTAATTGTCCCGGGTCCCGTCTGCTGGATGTCACCATTTATTGTCAGCGTCTGGCCATTAATGATCAGATTCCCAGAACCGCTTCCAAACGTAAGCCTCCCGGCTGGCGCTATCGTTAACGAAGACCCCAGGGGGATATTTCCGGGCCGGCCGATATCCAACACTTCCAGATCCTGCAAACCGGGGGCAAAAATCAGGCTTCCGGAAAATAAACCAATGTTTGTGAACAAGAGCCTCGAGGTAGGTGACCCCCCAATCATTCCCGCGCCTGCTGAGAAATTGCTTCTGACATTCAACGTGTTTGACGCTCCGATATTCAGGATACCATTCGTAAGCACAAGGTTGCCGACCACGTTGGTCGATCCGCCAACATTGTTGGACACTCCCGTTAAGCTGGTGTTGTCGATCTCAAGATTAACAACCGCATTATTTAACGCACCTCCGGTAGCCCACTCATTTCCAAGAGCTTGCGCAGAACTGGAGCTGTAAACGATATTACTATTAGCGGCATATGTCCTGACACCCGTCGTTCTGATATTCCCTGAGTTGGAAGCTGGTACGGTCAAGCCTTGTGGTGAGCCAACCCGAAGCGTTGAGTTACCCGCAAGATTGAACGTACCCGTGCCTGTTATTGCACTCGTCCCCAGGTCAAGGGTTTTAGTAATGCCTACGGCAAAATTTACAGCATTCGTTATCGATGCGGTGTTTAGAAAAGTGCTGGTGGAAGGTCCAACGAAATTGATAGTTGCTGTACTCCCAGAACTGCTGCTCTTCGTAAGGCCTCCACCCGTGTGAGAAAAATTGCCTTCAATATTCACGGTAGTTGACCCCGCACTTCCGGAGATCAGTGTGATCGTCGAAACACCGGATTTTATGAAATTACCCGTTACACCCAAGGTCAGAACACCAATTGCATTTGCGGAAATCGCAGAACCTGTAGCGCTGGTAGATGAGATATCAAGGTCACCACCAACATTGATGGCAACCGGGTTTGCATTCACACCAAAAGTTACCCTCGAGTTGTTTTGGATCACAAAATGACGACTAATGTTCAGGGTATAGCTGGTAGCGGTGGAAAGCTGGACCGTGCTTCCGTTCGTAGAGGTGACGGTGAAGTCATTCAAAACTGTCCGTAAATTTCCGGCAAGGTTGATCGTGGCGGACTGACTGGCACCATTCCAAACGAAGTTATAAAATTGAATTCCTGAATCCATCGCCGGGGCTGCACCAGTGGTAGCATTGACCTGGCACGTAGAACCGGTCTGCCAGTCGGCAGACGGAATTGGAGCAACGCCCGCACCGGTTGTATGTATGTGAGTACCACCATTCAGGATCTTATATGTGTCGGAACTGACAGGAAGCACGAGACCACCGAGATTTCCGTAGTCGTCATCAACCATCGTTGCGGCATTGCTTAGTGTGAGCGTTCCAGCTACCTCCAGCACCGCGATGGCGGTAAAGTCATTCAGGAACCTGACGTCGTCGCCGGGTCCGTTAGCGATAGTGAGTGATCCGCCGGCGGCTACAGAAAGGATACCGGTGGTTCCGGTAATACCGTTGTTCTCGTACTCAATTTGATCGGCGGTAATTGACGCTCCGGCGGGAACTGTCACCGTAGTTAGGTCCATGATGGTAATAATACCACTTGCGTTGGTTGGAGTCGTGCCTTGATAAACGCCTGCGCCTGCTGTTTCAAGGTCGGCCCACGACCCCGCATTGAACACCTGCCATGTGGTTACGGTGTTCCAGTTGCCCGTTTGGCGCGACTGGTAATCGCCATTTGACTGGGCACTGAGTGAAGACGAAAAAACGACTATTAAGCCAACTACAAGGTATAGACTCCTCATGAGTTTCTGTTAGTTGCGAAAATAGGTAAAAATCTTACATTATTCGGTTTTTATACCGTTTTCACGGCAAATTGTAACCCTCGGAGGTAGAATTGCGCAGTAACCAAAATGGTGTCCTTCAACAGGCAGCGTTCAGCCCCGCAACTATTCGTCCAAGATCTACGTAGTCGAGGGCCGATCCGGATGGGAGGCATAAACCTTCGCTGAAAAGCTGCTCCGAAAGCCCGCTTCCATAGTAAGGTGCACCGCTAAAAACCGGTTGCAAGTGCATCGGTTTCCACAGTGGCCGGCTCTCAATATTCTGCTCCTCCAGTGCCAGCCGGACTTTTTCAGGGGCAAGACCTTTGAGTAGCACAGTTGTGAGCCACCGGTTGGAAAACACTCCTTCCGGCTCGGCCAAAAAATGGAATTTTGGGCTATTTTCGAGGTTTTTTACATAAAAATCATAATTGGACCGGCGACTTTTCACCCGGTCGCCGAGGACCTGAAGCTGGCCTCTGCCGATTCCTGCGCATACGTTGCTGAGCCGGTAGTTGTACCCTATTTCGGAGTGCTGGTAGTAGGGGGCTTTGTCACGGGCCTGGGTCGCCAGGAATCTGGCCTTCTCGATAAATGCCGGGTTTTTACTTACCAAGGCTCCGCCTCCACTTGTGGTAATGATCTTGTTGCCGTTGAACGAAAGGATACTGAACTCACCAAACGTGCCGAGCTTGCGTCCCTGGTACGTTGATCCGAGGCCTTCGGCGGCGTCTTCGATCAGCGGGATCTCGAATTCTTTCGAAATTTCTGTGATCTCATCGAGTCTTGCTGGCATACCGTACAGGTCGACGGCAATGATAGCCCTCGGCTTGCGGCCCGTCTTCGCGATGCGGTCTTTGATCGCCTCCCGGAGAAAGATGGGGTCTAAATTCCATGTGCCGTGCTCAGATTCCACAAACACCGGAGTTGCTCCCACGTAAACCACGGGGTTACAAGACCCTGAAAAAGTGAAGGTGGAGCAGATGACCTCGTCGCCGTGCTTTACACCGAGGATGATAAGCGCCAGGTGGATGGCAGCGGTACCCGAGCTCAACGCTGCTACATGAACACCTTCTCCCAGGTAAGATGCCAGCTCTTGCTCGAAGGCGGTGATATGGGGGCCGGCGGGCGAGATCCAGTTTGTGTCGAAAGCCTCCTGCACATATTGTTGTTCCAGTGTTCCTATATGGGGAGGCGATAAATAGATCCTATCCATGTGATGACTTGCTGTCCTGGTGAGTTATTCTTCGCTGGTAATATACTGCCGGGATCAATAAGACCATAAGCGTGGGATTAACAATAAGGCGATGAAACTGTGACAAAAGAGGTATCGAGATCTCCGCATCGCCTTCATAGCTGAGCTTGATGAAAAGGTACAAAGGCAGGAGGATGAGTGTATCGGCAAGCTGGATGTACCATGCAAGCTTTGTTACCGAAGGATCGCGGAACAACGCATGAATAAAGAGAAGCATGAACGAATCGTTGAGGAATACCCTGAGTGTTTTCTTTACGACGAAACGTGTGTAAGGATGGAAGGAGCAATCGCCGCAAAGGAGATCGAGCACGTCGGCATTCTGAAAAAGGAATACCATGGCCAGGCCGCCAATGGCTATGGCCATCAGGAACAGGGTGTTGCTTGAAAACGCAGGCTTGAGGTCTTTCAGGGTTTCTTCGGCCATATCTTCTTCACCCAAAAATACCAAAGGAAAAAGACAAGCACGTAGAGAAGGGCGGTGAATAAATACTTATGGAAGAAGTAGAGATTGTTCGGGTAGTACTTGGAGATATAGAACAATAAGCTAACCCTGAATAAATTGGAGATATAGATCAACGCGATGCCCGCCAGTCCGAAGAGAAGCGTTTTCTTCCATGTGCCTGTGAACGCTGCAATGAAGGAGACGAAGACAATCATAACATTGAGGCCATTGCAGCCCTCGAATACGCTTACAATTGTTTTTCCGTTTTGCTGAATGGGTACGTTGCCTGATCTCACTCCCACCCCTATCGTAATGTTATCTTCGGTGAGAGAAACCATGGCTGCGGCTTGATGGGCGACAATCCTTGTAAGAGGATCCGGTAATGGATCGTGTTCTGAGATCCAAAGCCCATAGATGGTATTGAGAACCAGGTATAGGCCAATGAACTTAAGAAGGAAAAATAATATAGCCTTTTGCTCCTTCATTTTTTCTTCATGGGCCGGGCGGGCACACCGACGACTGTTATCCCGGGCGGAACATCTTTGGTTACAACGGCGCCCGCGCCGACGATTGATCCTTTGCCTATGGAGAGGCCTTGCAAAATAGTCGCCCCCGAACCGATGAACACCTCGTCGCCGACGGTAACGTTACCGGAAATATTGACACCCGGCATTACAGATACAAAGTCACCAAGTTTCACGTCGTGACCGATCGTGGCGTTCAGATTGATGATAACAAAATCTCCTATCGAAATGTCGACAGTCAATCTTACACCTTCGCAGAGAATACAACCACGACCTATCCTAACCGATGGTCTTGGTTTCACGGAAGGATGGATCAATGATTGAAAGGGATAGGAAGACTTCTTGATTTTTTCAACAATTTTCCGGCGCGGCGTCAGGGCAATGGCAATCACGACATCATCGATCTTCTTGAGGTTGGCTTTTGGTTGTGGTGTGACATTATCATCAATATAACCTGCAAACTCCATGGAGATCAGCGACGCGTCCTCGAGCATTCCCCGGATCTCTTTGCCAAGGCCGCCGGCGCCGTACACAGCCACTCTTGAAACGCTCATATTCCTGGGTTCGTGGGAGGACTGTTACTGGTCCGGGCTTTGGAGGGGATACCGACAACAACAGCAAAGTCCGGGACATCGGTTGTTACAACACTCCCGGCGCCCACGATCGCCCACTTGCCGACAGAGACCCCGGGCAACAATGTTGCGCCCGCGCCGATCAACGCCCCCTCTCCTATACTGACTTCGCCACAAAGAATAACGCCGGGTGCGATATGAACGTAGTCGCCTACGTTGCAGTCATGATCGACACTCGCGCGCGTATTTAAGATCACATGTTTGCCAAGGACAGACTCGGCCTGAACGAGCGTCCCAGCCATGACCACGGTGCCTTCACCGATCTGTGCCGAAGTTGAAATAATAGCTGACGGATGTTTCACCAATCCGAAACGATTTTTAACAATACGTGAGACGTCCCTTCGGATATTATTACTACCGATAGAGATCACGATGTCCGCACCGGGAAAGGCTTCGGGCTGATACCGGCCACTTACAGTTCTGCCCATGATATCTTTAATCAACACGTTGTCGTCGTAAATGGCGGTGACTTTACTTCCCGAGGCAATCCAGGCCTCGATCACCACTTTTGCATGGCCTCCTGCTCCGTAAAAGATCATCAGTTAATGCCGTTAAATTTCTCGACCGTTGCCACCCCTTCTCCCGATATTCCTTCTGCTTTTAAGACTTTGACGATGGTGATGAATATTATCCTTAAATCTAACCAAAAGCTCTGATGATTTACGTACCAGACGTCGTAAGCAAACTTGTCTTTCCAGGAAATACTGTTGCGGCCATTTACCTGTGCCCAACCCGACACTCCCGGCATGACGCGATGGCGCAGGCGCTGCTCATCTGAATAAAGAGGCAGGTATTCGAGCAGTAATGGACGGGGGCCGACAAAGCTCATCTGGCCGAAAGCGATGTTGAGCAGTTGCGGCAATTCGTCGAGCGAAGTTTTACGGACGAATTTTCCCACGGCCGTCAGCCGATCGGCGTCGCTCAACAGTTGTCCATCCGGGCCACGGACATTGTTCATGGTCCGGAATTTTATCACGTGAAAGATGCGTTCACGATAACCGATGCGCGGTTGAGTAAAGAATGGGTTGCCGTTGTTAGCAACCAACAGTACAATAGTGATGATCAGCAGCAGCGGCGAGATCAGAACAAGCACCACGACGGCGACGAAAATATCGAGCGGGGCTTTGATGAACTGCCGGTAGAACATGGACTTAAAATTAACACTATGTTATCAGCCGCCAAGCACGGTATTGACATATGCGTTGGCATTGGCCGATGTAAACCCGGATGATGCCGCACGGGACCGTGTTTTGAATTGCTGCAGGATGTCAGGGGCGTCGGCTAATCCGCGGATCATCGAAGCAAGCTTCTGGCTCTCTCCGGGAGATACAACATAGCCGATCTCGTAATGGCTTATGATCCTGTTCAGCTCCGAGTCGGGGGGACTGATGGCGATGATTGCGAGGCCCGCGGCCATGTTGACATATGTTTTACTCGGGACTGAAATTCCCTCTCCGCCAGAGCCAAGGGTCACGATCCCGATGTCGCCCGCTGCCATCGCGAGGGGAAAATTATCACCCTCCTGGAAGGGTAACATCACGACATTGCTGAGCTGTTTCTTTTGCTTTATCTCTTCAAGTTTTTTTCGCTTTGCACCGTCGCCGATCAATACGAATGTGATCCTCTTGTCGGCTATCAGAAGCCCGGCGGCCTCCAGCAGTGATTCGAGGTCGTGTGTAAAGCCCATATTGCCGGCGTACATCACCACCAATTTATCCGTAAGCCGATGCTCCGATACAAAAGCGTTGGTTCGCTTGTCTATCGGACGGATATATTCCGTGTCTGCCCAGTTATTGATGACTTTGATCTTACCCGGTTCGGCATAGGCGGCGATGGCGTTCTTCATTGAATGACTGAGGGTGATGATCGTGTCGGGTTTCCTGAAGACCCACCGGTTGTTTTTTTGCCATGCGCGATAGATCGGGCTTTCACTGGACGAGATACCGGACTGCATTAAGGCGTCCGGGTAGAGATCAAATACAGTGATGTGGAACGGGATTTTGCGAATGCCTGCTACCAGGGCAGTGATAAATGGCGACAGTGGCGGATTGGTGACGGCAACGATCGCCGCGGGCTTTTTACAAAAGATGAGATAAAAGAAATAGTGTACTGAAAAGATCATCCATGAGAAGGCGCGAGTGGTCTTTGATCGCCGGTTATAGGCTATACTTTTAATTACTTTGACTTTTTTTGAAAGAGGTGTTCGTCCTGTTTCAACATAGCCTGTAAAGAGCCGTATCTCCTGATTCCTCTCCGTGAATGAATTTGCCACGTCGACAAAGAGAGGCACGGAATGTTGGTTGACCAGCAGGATCATTGGAGCTGTCTTACCGGCTTGTCGATCTTTTTGATGACACGCGCGGGGTTCCCGGCGGTCACCGTTCCTTGTTCCACATCTTTCACGACGACGGACCGTGCGGCTACAATCGAATTGTCGCCTACGTTAACACCGGGGGAGATAAACGCATCTGCTGCGATCCACACATTCCGGCCTACGGTGAGACCGGTTCGAAGCAGAGTGAACTGAGGAGAGAGATAATCGTGAGTGCCGCCGCAGAGATGAACGTTCTGTGATATCACCGTGTCGGCGCCGATGTCGATGAGTCCGAGATTGTAAACAGTGACTTCCCAGGAAATAACAACACGGTCGTCGACCTTCAGCATCCATGGAAACATGATCCGGGCGGATGGATATATTTTTACCTGTTTGCCGATTGTGGCTCCAAAGATCCGCAGTACCGTGTTTCTCCATCCGTAGAACGGTCTCGGCGACAGGCGAAACAGGATGAAGTCTGCCACAGCCCACAAGATCCTTAAGAAGTTTTCCCTGTTAGAATATGGGCTCATTACAATTCCCTGTAAAGTTCAAGTAATTGCATTCCAGTTCGCCGGTCGGAAAAATGATCACTGATATATTGATGGTTCCGTTTCGATTGTGCGTGGTCGAATGCCAGGTTGCGGGCCTGATTCAGTGCGCGGGAAATACCGGTAGTGTCTGTGCCGGTCCTGAACCCGAGGTCCTCGCTGAATACTTCAGGTAGGTTACATCCTTCCGACACGACCGGTATGAGACCATAGCTCATTCCTTCCAGTACGGCCGACGGTAAGCCTTCGCTGTAACTCGGCAGTACAAAATAGTGGCTCGACCTCAGTAATGATATTTTATCGTCGCCTGTCACCAGTCCTTTATATTCAATGTTACCATGAAGATAGGGATTGATCCGGGAAAGCTCTCCTTCGTCGGGTCCGCAGATAACGAGCCTGGCCGAACTATCGCGCATCGCGTTGTCCCACGCTTGCACGAGTGGCAAAATTCCCTTCTTAGCGTGAAGCCGTCCGATAAAGACATATTGAAGACTGCCGGTTTCTTTCGGCTGGTACGAGGGCACCGGTACTCCGTTTTCAACCAGGTATACTTTACGCCGGAAGAGACGTTCAAGGTTCCGTTGTTCATTTTTACTTACGGCACGGATGGCTGCCGATCGTTTCACAAGCGGACGCTCCCGGAGAAAATAGTATAACTTTTTCTTGAGCATCTTCTGACTCATACTCCAGGGCTCGAGCATTCCTTGCGGGACGTAAACCCATCGATAGCCGTTCCGGCTCAGGCGATTTCCGATGCGGGTCGGCGCCAGCCAGCTTCCATGAGAAACGACGATTGAATTTTCAGGTGAAAGATTTCTTTTCCGGAGAACATCATCGATGGCTTGTTGAGTCCCCTGATCCGGCACGTTCAATACTTCAACACCCGTTGAAGAACCGCCAGGGTTGTTTGGAGACGTGACGAGTAAAAACGAATTGACTCCTTGTGCCGCAAGGGCCTCATGTCCGACGGTGGCTGCCTTCCATACGCCCAGATTCACGCTGGTTGTGTCGTGTACGATATTAATTACGTTGCTAACTTTCATCTCACGGGACGAAAGTTCGGAAAGTAGTATTTTCTGGCAAATCGCAACGCCACGTAGATCGGAAAGACGGAGAAGAAGAAAAGGTTTACAACCTGCGGAAGGTAGCCGCGTGATATGATCACATACAGGTATGATACTGTTACGGCGTAAGCGGTCATCACAAATGCATTGGACGAATTGGCGAGATACCAATTCCACAATTTTCTGTAGACCCAACCAATCAACCCGCAACCAATAACAATTCCGGCCCATCCGAATGCGAGGTAGTATTCTCCGTAGGCCATAATGGCCGCCCCTTGACTGACTGTTTTTCCGTAAATGGCATCGAGAGCACTGAAGAGATACTCAGCAGAGTTCTTTTCCGGGTAGAATGCCCGTGGAATCGGGAAAACAATGGTTGACCAAATCGGCTGGAACCCTGCATGAGGATGTCGTTCGGGTACGATATCGATGATCGCTCCGGAAGTTTGGAAGATATAAGCTTCACGAAGGCCGCTTGCGTAGTAACCTTCCGAATCTTCGTCATCGAGTTTCGATACATTCAGACCCACGTTGTACTGTCTCGATATGTTTATAATCCCCATCAAGGAGATGAATACGAACACCGCCAGTGAAATAAAGATGACGTTCGGCCGGCGGCCCATGGCATAATAATACACGATCACCATCGATGCCAGCAAGAGTACAAGCCGGTACCTGAAACCAAGTGTGATAAAAATACCTAAGCATACAATGAAAGGTATGGCGAACCAAAGAAACCCCCGCCGGGTAGTGACGAAGTACAGGAACAACATGGTAATCGCGGGTATCACCATGTTCAATGACAAACCAAGGTAATTGGCAAAACCACCACCGACTTGTTCTACATACTGCGCATCGAGCGGGTTGATCATTTTGGCGAAATTTCCACCGGTAGAAATCGCGAACAACGTGAAACCTACAATGAACATTCGTTTACCGTATCTCGAAACAAGCTCCATGGAAAAATCAGGCAGCAATCTCGTCCGTTTGGCGTAACCGTGAAGCCAGAATCCAACGATGTAGGCGATCAGAGAAACCCACGCACCCCATAACGACGACTCGTAAAAACGCCTCATATTGATAAGCCTGTCGTAAGTCTCGTTTGTCGTTACCGCGTGATATGGGCCCAGGCAACAGTAGTAGGCATAAATGATCGATATGATCGTGAGCGGTGACCAGAACTCGCGACGGTTCTTGAAATAACTGAAGAGGAGTACCGTGATGATAGTGATCAGAATACCATAAAATGGGATCGCCTCCTCTATCGTAAATCCTCTATCCTGCATATGATTGCAGCAAAATTAACACTTTAAGATTCGCGGCAAAAAGGTCTACCGAGTGGTCCTTCACGAGGCTGAACGATTGCCTTCCCATTTCGGCCAATGCCTCGTCGCTTGTGTTGGCGACATTGTTGAATACGTTGGTCAGGGCGCCAGGAACAGTTGTGTCGAACGACCAGCCGTTGGAACCTTCGCGGAGAAAGTCGGGCAGGCAACCAACCTTGTCGCTAAGAATAAGGGGAAGCGAAGCGGCCATTGCCTCGTTCACCACAAGCCCCCACGGCTCGAAGAGGCTTGGAAGGACGAACACAGCCGCGCTTTGATAAACACCCGGAAGCTCGTTATACGACTGCCAGTTGGCCAGCGACACCGGTGTACCGGCAGAGCGATCTTCAAGAGTACGTTGCAATGGTCCTCCCCCAACGATTACTAATTCCCAGCCTTTCGATGGAAGGCTGCTGCTGTTGAAAGACTTGATGAGCTGTTCGAGGTTCTTTTCAGGGGCGAATCGTGCAACGCACAGGATCTTTCGCGAATGGGTCCGGCCCTGAGTGGCAAAATAGTTGTTATCAACCACACTGTAACCCGTCCTGATTTTTTCATCATCTATATTCAAACGACCTGCGAAGTGATCGCGGGCTCGCTTTCCCGAGACCAGAAAGCCATCACAAGTCCAACGAAGAAAAACAGATTTTACTTTTTCGAAAAGTGAAGATGACGGATACCAGCTCTCGGCAAACAATATGACCTTCCGGCCGGTAAGTCGTGCGTAGATGAGAAATAATACATACTCGGGTCTTCCATAGCCTGCGATGCACACGCATCCGATGCGGGATGATGATAACAGCTTTATAAACTTTATAACCCGGCCGATATCAAAACTGCCCGGTGGTTTGGACGAAAGTTGAAAATGTAATGACTCTTCTGTATTGCTCCATCCGTAGAGAGCGTCGCTGCTGCCAAGATCCGCGCTGAATACCTGCCGGTCGGGGAATGCGTAACGGACCGCCTGCACACGTGCCCTGTGGTAGTCGCCCATGCGATCCCAAACCGCCAGGATGTTGTTTCCTTTCATAGCGTCTCCATGATTATACGAAGTCGCTCCTTGTAAGACGCCCAGCTATAGTCCATTGCGCTTCTGTGCGCTGCCATACGCATCGCGCTTCGTTCGTCTGCTGCCTTGTTTGCCAGATCCGTTATACTCCGGACGATCGCGTTCACGTCGCGAACATTGACCAGGTACCCGTTCAGGCCATGCCGGATCAATTCGGGACCGATGGTGTGCGGCGTGGCAATGACAGGCAGACCGGCGGCCATCGCCTCGGGGATAACCAAACCGAATCCTTCGAAGACCGAGGGTAATACGAGCGCATCATAGTTACAATACATTGAAAACAGCTGGGCCTGTGAAACGGGCTTGTGTAACGTGTATGATCCCTCGTATGATCGGA
This sequence comes from Cyclobacteriaceae bacterium, assembly GCA_035318625.1. GTDB lineage: Bacteria > Bacteroidota > Bacteroidia > Cytophagales > Cyclobacteriaceae > ELB16-189. Next base: position 917,776 of record DATHEL010000001.1, on the reverse strand, counting down.
GGCCCGCGCCGCTTCCCTGGACATGCCCGATGATATCCAGCTGAACTGAGTTTCGATCGAAGGCTTTCATTGCTTCGAGCAGGTACTTTATGCCTTTTCGTTGCGTAACTCTTCCAGCGTAAAGTAAACGAAGGGGTTTTTTCTCACCCGGAGTTTGGTTGCTGAACGCGATCTTGCTTGCATCGAAGCCGAGGGGAAGGTACCTGAGCTTACTTGCAGGTATACCCGATTGTTCGAGTGTTTGAATGGTGAATCGCGAAGCGCCGATGACGCGGTCGGCTTCTTCCGGCTCACGACAAAGCCGTTCGTAGTATGACGGTGGAAATTCGAGATTATCGAAACTGTCGGCCCATTCCGGGTGGAGCTGTTTTTCTTCACCAAGTATTCTGATGGCGGCGGGAGCATGCGCTGTTGACAGCTCACAAATTGCCAGCTTGCCGGCCTTCCTTGCCGCGCGAAGGCTTTCGAAGGAGCTGCCCTGGAATCCCCAATATATATCGCCGGAGAGCTTCGGCATCCGCCGGGCCATATACCGATCGAAAGCAACATCGCGCTCGTACACAGCGTCCAGTGCTTTACCGGATGTGCGGAAGAGTTTGTGGTAGATGATCTCCTTTACTTCAAATCGCCAGTTCGATTCGACCTTATCTCCGGCAAGGCCGGGTTCAAACCTTCGCGACCAGTATTGATTGTTGCTTTTTGTGATGCTGTCCTGCAGCCACTGCTGCGTGATGTAAGAGCTGGTGTAAAATCTTTCAAGATAGCCGAGGTCCAGCAGGGTCTTTGCGACATGGTAGGAATGCTGCTTACCCGAGTGGGCTAAAATTACCCTGTTACTCAAAGTACGGGTCGTATTTAAGAACGTACTTGAGATCGTTGACACGTTTGCGGATAAAACGTGCGGGATTGCCGGCCCATACTTCGCCAGACGGAATGTTTTTTGAAACCAGTGAGGCGGAACCGATGACGGCTCCGGCTCCGATGCTGACGGCAGGAAGTATAGTGACATTGGAAGCGATCCACACATGGTGTGAGATCACAACGTCACCCCCTACTGTCTCATGTGTCGCAGATTCGGGAGAATGACCCAGCGTCCACACGCGGGTATAAGGACCGATATCGGCGTCGTGGTCGATCCTGACTTTATACTTTCTGCAGTCGAGAAGAACATGCTGATTGATAACAGCCCGGTCGCCGATGTCGACATTCCAAAAATTCAGTATCCTGGTATGCATCAGGATCACGGCCGATCGCGATATGCGGCTATTGAATAACCTGAGGAAGCCTTTTCGTACAAACCTCACCGGAAAGTGAGTTACAAGGTCATTCCAGAGGAAATTCGCAAAACCGGCAACGAATATCTTAAACCGCATCGGTGTTTATTCTTTTGAAGGCACTGACCACAATATTAACATGATTTTCCCACGAGGAGTACTGAAGATATTCGTTCCATCCCTCTGAGCTGTTGTTGTCGTCCTGCAGCGCCTGACGTAACACACGCACGAAATCACCGGGATCATCGGGTTCAACAAAATGCCCAATGCCGAACTTTTTTGCCATGGCGGCAAGGCCGCTTTCGGTACGTGAAATTATCAACCGTTTTTTGTAAGGCGCGATCAGGTTAAAGATACCACTTTGGGAAGCGAAGGTATTCTTGTAATTCAGCAGTATCACGTCGGAAGACTCCACTACAGCATTCAGTTCCGATTGTGTGAGGAACTTCAGAATGAACACCACGCGCTCTTCCACTTGCAACGAAGCAGCCAGCGTACGAAGCTTTTCGACACTCACTGAAGAACTTGACGGAGACCCGGCTATTACCAGTTTTACACCAGGTATCTTCGACACAGCTTCGATCGCCATCTCATAGTTCTTTTCCATACGGATATTACCAATGATCGAGATGAATAATGAGTCTTTGCGTCCCCGGCGTAACATTTCGGTCATCGGATGATCGCTGTGCGCCTGTTCATATTGACCGTGTGGTATGCTTATGTATGTTGTCTTCTTGTTTGATACATAATAGGGTTTTTCCGGCAGGTGCTCATGGTATAAAGCGATACTCATCAGCGACATCATCCCCTTCATCGACATTCGGGAGATTGCTTTGGAGGGCGGGTATGCATCGCGATCGGGATCGTGAAGGACGACAGCGAACCAATGACGTTTCAGGAACGCCTTGTAAAAAGGAACCCAAAAAGGGGCCGTCAGCTGTTCGAAGTCATTGAGAATAACGAGCTGGCTATTTTTCTTTGATCGAAGGTGACGGAAAAGTCTAAGGGGGTTAGCAAATGACCGGTATACAAAATAAAACCTGTTAAGTATCGAAATCCTGAACTTCCTGTTGTCGTCGCACAAAATTTTGTAAACGCCCGGCGCTGATCCGACCGGGCTCGATGATGGGATAAGCCATTCTAGACTCTCTATCTCAAGGTGCTTTCCATATGAAGAAAACAGGTGTCGGGAATAATCGAAATTACCACCATGCGATGCTGATTCATACAAAATGACGTTCATCGATATGTCGATCCTATTTCACCTTTTGCAAATATATGCTTCCGCCAATAGACAGATCCGGCGCTAGCGCCTTCAGAGTTTCATCTTTACCGACGAAGCTATTAAACAAGACAATGCGATAATGGTCGTTGTGCATCAGGAATGCGCGAAGAAGGTACATCTCGTTCCAGGCTATCCCCTGCTCGATCCAGTCCCGGGGATATTCGAACGGGTAAAAGATATCGTGAAAATGAACGAGAACACCTTTGTTTAGCTTCGGAAGTATCTCGAACAACAAATAGTTTACATCGCTTCCGACCTTCGAGACGTGCGAGCTATCGATAAACAGCAGGTCATTCTCTTTCAACTCCATGAAATCGGAAGGAGAAACCTCCTGCACTTTCGTGATAAGGATGCGCGACTGAGAATGATCGGCTGCTGTAAGCAACGAATTGAGACGATCCGGGTAAGGCTCGACGAATGTGAGATGCAGGGACTGGTCTTTGTAATACCGATCGCGAACATCCAGCATGAGCGCTGACGAAAAACCGGAGCCTATTTCGATAACACGACCGGGCTTGAACGAACGGAGGACGGTGAACAACGCGCGTCCGTCGGAGATATTGAAAAACGTATTGTCTGTATAATATCTGAAACCCTCCGATTTATTTGAAGGAAAGGGAAACTCGTGCATGATCGAACGGTTGGCATTCAAAAAAGAAGCCATCGCATCCCGATCGATATCGATCGCGCCAATTTCAGTGGTTAATTTATTCGCAAATATCCGCGAGGCATTTGTCCGGACTTCCAAAAGGTCGGGAATGGTGCTGTAGTATGAACCCGGACGATAAGCCGATTTGAAAACTTTCTTTAGAATAGCGCCTTTAATTTTATTGATCAGGGACATGGCATCTATTGTATGAGTATGTTGATAAATCTTTCTCCGGAATAATAATCGCGCGCTAGCTGTGAACGCGCAGCCGCTTTCGATTTGAGGTCGTTTATATTCAAGGCACTTTTTTTTATAGATTCAACGAGATCCTCGATTGACTCGCCCTTCATGCCAACACCAGCCCCGTGTTCAGTCGCGATCTCGTCGAGCCAGCCCCCTTTCGTATAGACCATCGGTATTCCCATAAAAGCTGCTTCGATAGCAACACGCGAAAGGCGCGAATGATACGACGAATTCCGATAAGGCAAAAGCATACAGTCGGTATCCTTCAGCAATTCAAGATATTCATTTTCATCTAAAGCCCGGGTAATGACGGTAACCCGGTCGTTGTTCTTCAATTTGCCGGGACCACACTCCGTGCCATCCGGCATTCTGAAAGGATCGAGCCACTGGATCCGAAAATGAACCTGAGGTATCGAGCCCGACGATGTGATCCTTGCGATGGCTTCGGCTAAAAGGTCAGACCCTTTCTCGTGACGTGCGAAGCCATAACAACAAAAGTTAAGTATGCTCTTGTCTGAAATGGGTATTGGCGAAGAATCGAAGTCCACCGGGTGAGGAAACAAAGTGAATTTTAAGCCCGTTAAAGATTCATATTCTTTCAGAGCCGATTTAGTCTCTACGCCAAACCTAACATTGTTCTTATTGCGAAAAAGTCTCAGTAAAAATTTCATCAGCTGCGACGACTTCGGCATGACAGATCTACCCAGGCTTTCATTCCATACGCCGGGCGTTGCGACAAAGAACAGGGTAACTCTTTTGGGACGCTTCGGATGAAACGTCACGATAAACCACCAGGCAAGTAAATGTTGCACAAGCATCGTCGGCACCAATGCCTCATTGTACCTCTCTCGTTTTTTAAGCAAAGGCCACAAAACTTTTAATATCCTGAAGCTGTGAAGAATTAAACTATAAAATCGTTCGCCTGGCAGTTTACGACGATGCTGGTCGAGATAAACCGAATGACTGAAGATGGGAAATGTTCGAAATGAATTGAGAATCTCTGCATCGGCGTTCACGTTACCGGCAACATCAACGGTCACGTTGATAGCAACTCCTGCTCTGGCAATCGTTCTGATGTACGAAAACCAGTGAGCCTTTCGGTCGCGAAGAGCTTCTTCAACTATCAGGATACTCATTTACATTTCCGCGTTACAGTGACATAGCGCACCAGTCGGGGTGGGTCTCGGCGAATGCAGCAATCTCTTCCAAAACATCTTTTGTCGTCGTGGATGGTTGCCAATCCCAGGTTGCCTTTGCCAATGAAGAGTCAAGGATCATCCAGGGAATATCGAATGGCCTATGTGTATTGCTGACCTTGACATTTGTGCTTTCGAAGCGTTTTTGACACCAATCCGACAACTGCTTCAGAGACATGGCGCTACCGACGCCGCCGCTGACGTTTATTATCCTTTGCTTCTCGCTTCCGGCAGGCTCATTCATTTGTTTGACGAGCAGTGACACCAGATCGTTAGGATGAAGACAATCCCGTACCTGATGGCCAGTGCCTTCGAAACCGATATATTGTAACGGACGTTTCTCCCGGAAGCTATGAACCCAATACGCAAAAATTCCTTGCATCGGATGTCCGAACTGTCCAGCGCCAGCCATGACCCCGCAACGATTTATCCAAACCGGGAAATCGAATGTCGCCCCATACTCCAGAGCGAGCTGTTCTGATGCAACTTTTGAGCTACCGTACAACGACACCGGGGGCGCCGTAGAATATTTTTCAGATACACCGAGCGGCGAGATGCCCTCCGGAAACTTTTGGTTAACGTCAGGCTGAAATGCGTTATCAGCTACGTCCATCTTCAAAGAAACGAGGGGTGGAATTGAATATACGCGACTGGTCGAGAGCAGCATGAATCCCGCGCCATGCCGTTTGCAATACTCCAACAAGTTAATTGTACCGACAACATTATGCTGGATTAACTGTAAGCTACTTGACTTTCCGTCTATCCCGGCGAGAACACTTGGGTTGGCCGCAGCATCAATCACCCAGTCAGTCTTAGGAATGACCTCGAGATCACTTTCATTCCTGATGTCGCCATGAAAAAAGGAAGTGCATAGCCTTCTCGCATCATCCCTGTTGGTCCAACTCCCTGGGCGGATAAAATTATCTATACCGATGATCTCCCATTCGCTATGCCTGGCTTTTAATGCCCTGGCAATTGAAGAACCTACGAAACCACAGATACCTGTTATTAGGATTTTCATATTTTAATTAACTAACTCATAACCTGGGTCGATCATTTTCAGATAGGATCGAACCTTGTCCGCGTCGATCACCGGTCCGTGCCTTGGTTGCCAATGTGTGCCAGAGGTTACGCGCCCCCATTTCTCCGAGATGCGATACCATAAACGACTCCATGTGAATATCCAGCGCTCGTTGTCAAACTGAACTTCCCGCGCCCATGACTCGGCAGCATTCTTTTTCAGGACCCGGGCGATAAAGGTTTCGAAAATAAGAATGTCGGCCCGGGTGACGGAGTTATCATTTCGTAACGAAGCCAGAACATCCATGTAAACTGTAATCATGTCACGGTCGCGCTGTGAATCGTTCATGTGGTCTCCGGTCGACTGCTTACCGTGGAGCCTGTACAGAAACGCGCATTCATTGGAATGCACGGGAAACGGTTCATACGCACCAACCCTCCACAAATAATCCCAATCTTCGTACACGGTCAGCCCGGTTCGCCAGGGTCCGACCTTTTCAAGTAAGTCACGCCGGAACAATATTGCCTGGTGATTGATCAACAAGCCCCGGATCATATGGTGACGGATGGGAAATTGTGCGGGCATTGGCGAATAGTACAGGATAGCCGGATCGTATTGCCTCCATTGGTTATTTGAAATTTCCTGCACTTGAAAGTAGGATGCGTACGTGAACCCGCGTCCACTCTGGTCCAGAATTCCTGCCTGAACTTCCAGCATGTTTTCTGTCATAAGATCGTCGGAATCCATGAACTTAATATACTCCCCTTTTGCAAGTTGTAGTCCTCTGCTCCGGGCCGCACCAGGTCCTTTCCCGATATTTTCCACCCCCAATACGCGCCCACCGTACTCGTTTTTAACAAAGTCCAGAGTGCCATCAACGGAGTGATCATCGACTACGATCACTTCATATGGCGGCTTGGTCTGCGTCATGACATTTTTCAGTGTAGTCCGGAGCAAATCCTTGCGGTTGAATGTTGGAATAATAACCGAAATGCGGCTCACGTTCTATTTCTTTAATATATATCGACGATAAATGTTCGCCTTCGATACGTCGGCTGATCGGCGAAGAGAAAGGTAATATAATGTCTTGGCGAGATAATAGGAAAAAGTGTACAGCCGTCCCCGTGTCTGTGTCATCCAGGCGTGCTCATTGGGAAGCATCGAACTGAAATATTTCGCATCCCTGTCTTCAGCATTTTTATCGCTTTTGCCGAGGTAGTGAATGGCTTTGGGGCCCGGTGCGTATACCACTTTCTTTTTGAGGATAGTCTTGAAATGATAACACCACTGCACGTCCTCATAATACATAAAAAAAGTCTCATGGAGTTTATTGCCGGGGAACTCGTTTAAGGAAAGGCGACGAAACATGAAAAATGCGCCCCAGACCCAATCAACCTCCCCGGCCTGATCATAATTCCATTCTGTTCCGAGATAGAATTTAGATCGTTGCTCCCGGTCATAGAACCGTGAAACCCTAAAAAGATCCAAGAGGAGATTTTTCAATGATGGAAATTTGCCGGCGACCGGCTGCACAGATCCGTCGGGATTGAGCAATTGGCCCGACACGACCCCGATCGTTGTATCATTCTCCAAAACTTCCTTTGCTATCGTCACAGCATCATTCACCAGGATCGTGTCGGAATTCAACAATAAGACATAGATACCTCTTGCCCTTTTGATCCCGACATTGTTTGCCCTCGAAAAACCCATGTTCTCCGATGTGTTGATGTAGGTAATTCGTGGGAAGCGTTTGCCGAATTCCATCTCTTCCATCTTAGTCGAACCATTGTCAACGAGGATAATCTCGTATGAGGTTCCTTTCGTACGGTCTTCTACGGACTGAATGCAATTACAGGTCAGGTCAAACGTATGGTAGTTCACAATGATAACACTTACATCGACGTCTGCCATCTTGCAAATATCAACTGTTAGAAAGGTCCCGTACTCCCGACACTAGAATTTCATGAATAGAATTCGGATTGAGCACATCAACGGAAACCGCCTTCGCTCTATTCCCATACCTGTCCCAAGCCTCCTGATCGCCGTCTAACTGTATGATCGAACCCCGGAGGGATGCAGCATTCTCTTCTGAGACAACAATCCCGCATGCGTATTTACGTGCAAAGACGACAGCGCTACAATACTCAGGGCCCCAAACAAATATAGGTTTTCCGTAGGGAGCATAGTCGAGCCACTTGGTAGTAAAGCTTGTTTTCACAAACGGCACCTCGGCTGCCTCAAAACTCATTACAGTCAGAAAGGCGTCGGCCGCCTCCAACTCCTTTCGCAGCTCGGCAAAGGGTAGGAAATTTTGATAGATGCCCGCTGTACGCATCTCCGATACTTCCTCATCAGTCCACCCCCTGCCTACAGGAAAGATCTTCAATCGGATATCGGGAGAACCCTTGACCATTCGTGCAAAGGCCAACAACATCCTTCCGTAAGCACCATAGCAATTGCCGGCGTACACGATCACTAATGGAGGCTTACGCTGAGGTACCTGATGGCGTTCTGACAAAAGTTCAAAATCTCCTATTGGATAAAGGATGTGCCCGTTCTTATGCTTCCCGAAAAACTTCTGCATTCCCTCGCTGGTGTAGAAAACCAGATCGGAGTGATCATGCAGGAAATGAAACTTCTTCAACAGGAATTGTCTCATCCAGGAAAAAGGCTCCATGAAAAAAGGAATGAACGTTGAGATTGGAAAGAGATCCTGGAAATCCGTTATCAACGGAACACCAAGCCTTTTACTCAGTCCTTTTGCGAGCCCCGAGTGCATATTATCAGGTACCGTAAAAATAGCATCAGGTTTAAAGTTACGGGCATAACTTAACAAGTCAGACGGAACAACATACCAGTTCAACAGGTACTCAATGTTGTATGCAATTCTTGAAAAGCGGGTTCGCGTCAACCTTTCAAAGAAACGGGATCTCTGAATTGTAAATTTATTTTCGACCATGGCATTGCCGGAAACATATCCGGCAACCGCTACTTCAAAATCGTTTTTCACCACAAAATGCCGATAGATGGCAATGTGTGCTCCGCAACTTGTATCGGGAAGTATTGAGGAAATGTAAAGCAAGCGCGGACGCGGCGATATCATCTTACAATCGCCTTTGATTCGAGGAACATCCATTCTTGGTGAGGCCTATGTTCGTCTACGATGTGTTTGATGGTTTGCGGATTCAGGTCTTGCAGTTCGGGGTAATCGAAGTTCCTGATCTTCTGTGCATCGTTCCAGCTCGATACCAGCCGTTCGGTATGAGTGTCTTTAAATAGTTGATGCAACACCGGATAAATATTAGGGTCCGCGAAATCATGAAGCTCTATAAGCAAGTCACAGTTACTCACTTTCCGTACCACCTCAGGAGTGAACAAATCTTTTTCGAAGCCTTCACAATCAGAAAGTATCAGTCCGCGTTTCCTAAAACGAAAATTGATCAGTGTTTCGCTGGTGCAACGGCTATCTACTTCTATGCGGGCTTCCACGCCATTCAGAGCAGCAATCTGTTTACACATGTCGCGTGCATTGACATCGATATCAAATGCCACGTTACGGCTATTCGGAAAAATGCGCGCAAATCCCACAGAGTAATACCCCTCCGCGCTACCGATGTTCAATATCTCGGTGTATTCCTTTTTTAAGATGTCCTCCAGAAAACCATGGACTTCGCGTTCATAACAACCAACCATTTTGGCAAGGATCGGTCCGCGGATGTAATACCCGCTGAGCCGACTCAGCTGTGGATACTTCATGCCCTTGAACGGGCCATGCATTACCACCATATCTTTTGTAATGCGACTGATCGCCTTTTCATCAACCTGGTATTCAGCTGGATTTTGAGCGCTCTTCTTCTTGTCTTCAACTTCCTGTCGATAGTATTGAATGGAATTGGCCAGACGGCCGAAGTATCCGAACGCCTTGAACATTCGATCGCCGATGACTTTGTAGCCCGAGTCACTTGCCAGGTAATTCCAAAAAGATCGCTTGACTGAGCTCATCTGTTTCTTTTTTTCCACGACTCGACAATCTGGCGTATCGTTTCGTCGAGGGAAACGGTGATGTCCCAGTTTGGATAGTGCTCCTTCATTTTCCGGAGATCGCTATAGTAGCAGATATGATCACCTTCCCGGTTCTGCTCCGAGTAAGTGTACTTCATCTTCTTCCCGGTGAACCTCTCCGTAATTTGAAAAGCCTCGAGGATCGAACACGTATTGTTCTTACCCCCTCCGATGTTGTACACTTCCGCAACTCTCGGTTTATTGATAAACTCCTCGATGAAGCGGGATACGTCGTGGCTATGAATATTGTCGCGAACCTGCTTGCCTTTATACCCGAACACGGTGTACTCCTTTTCTTCCAGGTTGCATTTTACCAGGTAACTGAGAAAACCGTGCAGCTCCACGCCGGTATGATTGGGACCGGTCAGGCAACCACCTCTCAGCACACAACTCGGCATATTGAAGTAGCGGCCGTACTCCTGAACGGAAATATCGCCGGATACTTTCGATGCGCCGAATAGTGAATGCTTACTCTGATCGATGGTAAATGTTTCAGAAATGCCATGTTCATAGTTCGCATCGTCATAGTCCCATCGCGTCTCGAGTTCTTTGAGCTTGATGCGGTTGGGGGCATCTCCATACACCTTATTAGTCGAAAGATGAACGAACGGGATCTCAGTGCTGTATTGCCTGGTTGCTTCCAGCATATTGAAGGTTCCGACAGCATTCGTATCGAAATCGTCGAAGGGGATGGCAGCTGCCCGATCGTGACTGGGTTGCGCGGCCGTATGAACGATAGCGTCGGGCGCTACCTGTGGAATCGTCTCTAGCAGGGCAGCGCGGTCGCGGATATCCAGCTCGATGTGTTTAAAGTTCTTCAGCTCATCCTGGAGACGCTTCTGATTCCAGCGCGTATCTCCTTTTTCACCAAAAAAGACAGCACGAAGGTTAGCATCCATACCATACACCTCCCAGCCCAACTTATGGAAATGCTGACTTACTTCGGAACCGATCAGGCCGGAGGAACCTGTTACCAGTAATTTCTTCATTTGTACAACCCTTAGGATAGAAGGGGCTCTATCAGCTTTTTAAATTCCGGCAAATTTACTGAGAAATCAGAATTGTAGCGATCGACGCCAAGGTTTTTACACTCGAGATAATGATACCTCATGTTGAGCGCCTGGGCAAGGTACTGGTAGCAAAAATTGTCCTCGTTCTCCCGCCTGAGCTCCACCACTACCATAGCCGCGCTCATAAATAGCATATTCGTCAGACCGGCACCATGCAGGCCCACCATGATAGCCGATGTACTGCACAAATTGATCTGCTCCGTAAAGGTCATTTTCTCAAACTCCACGATCTCGAAACCGTGTGGTTTAAGAAAAATCACAACCTCGTCTTCGTTGTCGACCCGGCGTTTTGTAGAGCGCCGGCTGACGTAAATACGGCGGTTCGTTTTTGCGGGCCTCACCCCTGCCGATAACTGATCGCGAACTTTATTGATATAAAATGGATTCGTCGTACCGGCAATCGACACGTTAAGCGGAAGGTATAGTTCCTCGCAATTCAGCCTTTCGCTCACCACATCGAAGTAAGCCCACCGGACGCCCATCATCTTCAGACTCTCCTCATGAAAGAGCAGATCCTTGTAGGTCGAGGGCATCATCACTACAAATTCAGACTTATCGAGCCGTGTCGAGAGAATTTTCGGAAGGGCTTCGACAAACCAATGATAGTAGTTGCCAGCCCATTGGTCGATCACCCAGACAGTCTTCCCCTCTACCCTCTTCTTTTTTCTCCTGAAGTAATTGATTGCTATAAATCTCAGGTAATTCATAGACGACCGGTAAAAGTCAGTATCTACCAGGTTCAGCTTCGATTCGTTGAGTATCCTTCCATTCTTCCAGAGCAAAAGCTGCGAGTTCACATTGACATCCTTAAAGATCAGACTGTTCGTCGTGAGAAGAATGACATATTTGAAATCTCCGGTGTTGGAAGGCTGACCCATCAGTCTAAAGATAAGCGTTTCAACAATGCTGCTTCCAGCGATGGGCTACGGTCGTACTGATGAACGACAGGAATGACCTCGCCTGACGGACCGCGGAATAATCCGTCTGCCATTGGATACCGGGAAATGTTGGGCTCGAAGACTGTCAGGACATCGCCGCGTCCGTTCGGAATGATGTCGGCGTTGTGCTTTTGGGTCCGGAGAAGGTAGTTATGAAGCCCCTGATCCGATCCGCCGATGCCGATATCCTTCGAGTCGATCAGTAGACCCTCCATTTGGTCGATGTACGCGATCATTTCTTCGACAGGGCCCATGATGGTTCCGGAACAGACGATCCTGGAGCTTCTTAAACGGTCGGCTGCGTGATCGCCAAACAATGCCGATATCCAGGGCAGGTTGAAGTGGGTGTCTTCCGAAATGTCCCGGTCCTCTTCGTAACACTGCACCTTCGCAGCAGAGAATTTCACGAACGGGTCGCCCTGAAAAATGACGTCACGAACGTCGCTGATGAGCACGTTCTTATACTTTGTCCTGTTGCGACGCAGGAAGTCGTTGTAGTTGTAAAAGCGGGACGTTTGCAGCGGAGTGATGTTCTTCATGATAAGCCGGCCGATACCAGACTTTCCCAAAACGGTCATGACCGGTTTGATCAATTTCCAAAACCTGCTCCAGGAGTTTAAAGCCCCACCTCCACGATACTGCATGGGGACCAGGATAACATTGAGCTTCCGGAGCTCCTGCAAGGTGTCGCCGGAGAGGTCTCGGTATATCAGGCAAAGGTCACCATTGAACCCGGTTTTTTGTAAGGAAAGAACGAAAGCCCTTAGTTGAGGAAAGGTGTATCCCTTTACAGCTCCCATTACAAGATTCCTACCGCCGCGCGCTGACATGTTTCAATACAATGGAATTTGTTTGGCGACCCATTTCGTCTTGTACGTGGTTTCATCAAAAATGCCGTCGACAACCAGCGCCGTGTAATCGATCATCCTTCGCGTGGCTGCCCATAGGAGCCTGCTCCGGCGAACTGAAGTGATCCTGACATCCGGGTTCCAGTCGGCGGACGGATCTTTGCGCTTGTGAAGCGCTTTTAACGATTCAATACATTCGCTTTGATAAGATGACATGTTGTTGGAGCGCTGCCCGGAGTGACGGGTCATGGCGGCCAACGGTTGTGCAAGACAATACAAATTAGAATGATCCGTAAACTTCCCCCACAGGTCAAAATCAGCCGCGAGCTTATACTTCAGGTCGATCGAGCTGCCGGCTTTCTCCCAAAGGCTTCGGCGCCAGAAGGTTCCCTCCTGCACGATACATCCAAAATCGCTTTTGCCGGGAATATAGAATCCCTGCCGGAACCCTTTCGTCGAGATGGGCCGGATGTTGCCTGAGCGAAATATCGAACCGGTTTCGTCGATCATGGATGGATTGAGGCTCGTAAGCCATTCGACTTCTTTCAAAATCGAAAACACGGAACTCATCGTGTGTAAGGTCCAGGGCAGGTAAACATCGTCGGCATTGAGGAATGCCATGATCTCACCGGTACTTTTCGCGAAGCCCTTGTTGATAGCGTCGTACTGACCTTTGTCTTTTTCACTGCACCAAAACACAAGCCGGTCCTCGTACTTCCTGATGACCTCAGCCGATCCGTCGGTGCTGCCGCCGTCGATGACGATGTATTCGAGGTTGGGATAATTCTGTGACAGCACAGAAAGGATCGTGCGCTCGATGAATGCAGCGGAATTGTAAGAGACGGTAACGATGGATATCTTCGGATGCACGATAAGTTCGCTGTCAGGGCAGTAAAATTAACTTTTGTGTGTCCCAATCCCTCTCTACAATAGCCGGAACACTATGAATTCTTTTCTCGATCCTGTTCATGGTCCTGTCGAATATCCCAAGGTCAAGCACGATAGAGTACTTCAGCAATTTCCGGAGCCGCCTGATAATCGCTAAAGTCCGGATCTTATTTTTTTCCTTACCCGCCAGGTTCGTACGAGCGGTACGGATAAATGCATTTGCTTCGTCAACGTACTGTCTTGCGAATACAAACGACAATTGATCTTTTCGGCGACGAAATCCCCCGATCAGGAGATTGCACGTATATAGTTGTGTGAGATGGATGAATCGCAGCCACAACTCGAAGTCGGCGGCCAGGCGCGACGATGTCTCCAAACGTCCTCCTGCCCTCTCCCACAAGGATCGACGCCAGACGGTGGACTCCTGTTGTATATATTGAAAGTCGAACGTCAGGAAGTGATATTTTGAAAATCGGCGTGCCGGGTAAGCTCTTGACAATCTTCCCTGCTCGTCGATGATCGTGTTGAGTCCCGTGATCCAATCGATTTGCGGAAACGACGAAAATACCTCCACGATGGTTTCGAAAGCGCCGGCATGAAGGATATCATCAGAATTGATCCAAAGCATGATCTCCCCGGTGGTACCGGCAAAACCTTTTTGGAGCGCATCGTACATGCCGTTATCTTTTTCCGACACCCACCGTGTTAAATGCTTCTCGTACTTTTTGATAATATCCAGCGTACCATCCGAGCTCCCGCCGTCGATAATGACGTACTCGAGGTTTGGATATTTCTGGCCGATCACCGACAAGATCGTCTGTTCGAGGTATTGGACCTGATTGAATACAGGAGTTACAATGGATATGCGGGGCCATTCCATGTTAGCGATAGCTCGAATGATTGAAGACCGGGTGATCTTTCCGAATAAAAAAGATATCGAATTGCCAGAAGGAATTGTCGGCGGGACGATGAAGGATATCAACGACATCGAAGGTGCGGAATCCCAACCGGTCCATGTGCTGACACATCTCCCAGTAGAGAAGAGAGCCATCAGCTATCTGAAAACCATAACATTCAATAATGAAGGCATTGACTTCCGGAAGTATTTTAACACACCCCTCCAGGATTGGCAATTCGAAGCCGTGAGTATCGAGCTTGACCAGGTATGGGCCGGGCAGGTTGCGGTCGCGGATCTCATTGTCGAGGGAATTGACGGTCACTTGACGCAAACCGTTAGAGGTCGAGCTACTTTCAGCATTTCTCGCCACTCCTGCCCCGAAGAGATCGTCGTCCGAAACAGTAAAAGTAACCTGTCCTTTTTCTTTTCCGGCGGCGACAGATGCGTAATGAAACCCTGGGGTGCTCCGGGTGAGCTTTTCCAGGTCCTCTACCCGTTCACTCAACGGCTCAACCATGAGGAAAGAAGCATGCTGCCAGATACTCTTCGCAGTGACAGACCATGAACCGATAGCGGCGCCAACGTCGATGACCGTGTTAAACTTCAGACCTAAATGTGCGAGCCGGCGAAGGCCATCCGTCATCGGATCGACGTGCTGAACCGGTTTCGCGAAAGATACATCGAGACCAAAAACCTGAAAGAAACTTTTTACGAATCGTTTTACGGTAAGGCCGGCGCTCATCTGAAGGCTGTTAGGTTTCGCATCAGCAAGGGTTTTTTTGGGCTCGTCACGAGTCTGCAATCTAAGAATTTACATCTATATATGATTTCCAAAAATCAAAGTTGCCATCGTATTCGCCTGCGTTCCGGTACCAACCGTGTGTAGCGAAAGGCAACTTGCCCGCGTTCAAAGAGAGGCACACAGCAGGCTTGCTGTCGAAGCAAAAACTTACTGCGGTTTTTACATCCGCTATTCTGAAATCATCATGCGTGAGGGCTACGTACATCGACCAGAATACATCTTCGTTATACAATGGCTCGGGTTTTTCAGCAACTGACGCTATGTCGAAGAAGGTCTTCACTTTTCTCAGGCTTAAACCTCCGTTGCCAACGCGCAGGCTATCGCGACTGTCCAGGTTCTTCAGTTTCCATTTGATCTTCGTCAGTTGCCGTAAAAGGAAACTCTGCTTTTTAAAAATATCGACTTTAACCCTTCCGCGATATTCTTCGTGCCAGCTGATGTCTATCCATGGCGCACCGATGTAGTCTAAGCTCAATGCACACCAGTGTTCAAGCGTATCGTCAAATACGTATGCATCGAGCTGGTGGATCAATATGAAATCATACTTGAGAAAGCGCTCGTAAAATTTTGCAGATACCAGGAGGCGGTTGTAGCCTTCGATTCCGGTGAAATAGCCGGGGTCGAAAGATTCTACCGATATCGTTCCTTTCTCTTTACAGAATTCCCGGTACCACGAAACATCGAGCTTATCGGGGCACACGAAAATGATATCGTATTTCGAGAGCACCTGGCAACAGCGCGCGAGGGAAACGATTTCCAACGGCAACGGTTTTTCACGGTAGATCGGAATAACTACGGCTACCATCTATTACTTTCCGGATAAGACGCTTTTTATAACTCTGAACGGATATGTGATCAATCGTCCGATCTTGAAGGCATTTGAATTGAGCATTACCTGATTTTGAGTAAAGACCTGGTGATACTTTTCGTAAGTCTTGGTATAACGCTCGAACACATGCTGGTTGTGAAATATACTATTCATCGAGCCGACGTCTTTTGGAAGTGGTGACTGCGAAGCGATAATGATCGTGTAAACCGAACCTTCGATGGACGGGGCATGGCCTATGCCGTTATAATCACCGGAGTATTCCTCTATTCCGGCCCCTTTGTTGTTATCGGGCACTACGACCGATCCCATGATCGACTTTTGATTGAACACTACGTGGTTCGAAAAATGTTTTGAGATCAGTGCCGCAAACTCATCCTTGTACAGTTCCTTGACGTGAAAAGGGTTTTTGTACCCCGTAAGATCGGAGTAAAACTTGCGATCGGGACTGGAAATAATAAACAGTCCGTTCGGTTTCAAGACTCGTTTTATTTCCCGCATCATCTCTTCGTGCTGATCGTGGTGCTCGATGGTTTCAAAACTTGTAAGAATATCTACGGACGCGTCAGGCACTGGAATGCTCGTGGCGGAGCCATGCTTAAATACAAGATTAGGGCGTGTGTACCTCCGCGAAGCGTGATCGACCGCCTCCTGCGAAATGTCCACGCCGGTGATCGACCCTGCTTTTTCCGACATCAGGTACGTGCCATACCCTTCTCCCGAAGCAACATCGACTACGACAGAATTACTCTGAATAAAAGCCATGGCAAGGGCGTAGCGATGCAAGTGCTCTATCGACCAGTATTCTATTATTTCGGGAACCAGCCTCTCGCCCGTATAATCCAGGTGCAGATCTTTTTTCATTTTGGTAACAAGGTCAGTCGAACTCTCTTTAAAAAATTTATGCCTTTTGTCAGCAGTGAAGTATGTGGTATTCCCTTCGACGCGAACCATGCATAATGTTCGGCGAATGCCTTAAGGACGTCCGGCCGTTCCTGAATTTCGATCTTCTCCACTTTCACAGACTGTCTTAGCTCGGTGATCCTGTATGCTGTGTCTTTACCGGAGTTTTCTCCGGATCCATCAAACCCGATATTTTCGGTCAGCGAGCCACCGGGATGAAGACAGGCGCCGTTCATAAGATAGATCACCGTGTGCCATTTAACGGCCCATGTTCTCATCGAACCATCGGCATTAGCGGTTATTTGCTTGTAAAACTCCTGTCCGTAGCCACGGTTATAGGTCTCCTGGCTGAAGCCTTTGAAATTATGAAGTTTGTTCAACAACAGCTTTGCATCGTCTACAAAGTATCTCCAGGCGCGATCCCATGTTCCCCAGCCCCACGGGGTAACGACGTTAAGGAAAACAGTTTCGGGCATTGGTATATTCAGCCGGTACATGTGCCCCGATATATGCATCACTTGCTCTTCGTCTTTCCAGCATTCGAGCGCATCGTTCATATATTGAAGAAAACCCGGTGACGTAACGATGTCGTCTTCCAAAACAATGACCCTGCCATGCTTGCGAATGACTTCGGTGACCCCCTGGGTAATCGAAGCAGCGAGTCCTTTATTGAAATCCGATTCTTTAATGATGACCTCCTTACACCACGGACGGTCTCTGATGATCTGTCGCGTTTTTGCGATATTCTCTGCAAGCCCGGGTGAATCGTTCGCTGGTCCGTCGGAATAAATGTAAAGGATAGATTGAGAGGCCAATGTATTGGCAGACAGGGCGGTTAGAGTCTGGAGCGTGTGCCTTGGCCTGTTGTAAACGAATAAAACAATGGGACTGAGTGCGCTCATGGTTTTGTAGCCGTAAACTCAATCACGCAATATACGTTGAAACCCCCTGATCTTCCCTTCGTCCGAGAAAAGGCCGGTGATCAGCTTGCTATTTTCGTTAGCCTGTTCGATGGTGAGGGGGCGGCTGAACTCCTCGAAACTTTCCTGTTCCAACGCACTCACGCTAAACACCTGCATCCCTTTTTCTATCAACAAACTGTAGATGGTCGATTCCTCTTTCAGGTAGACTTTCTTGCCCATCTTCATGAAGGCAATGATGTTGCCCGAAGCCTGGGACCTGTTGTGGCCCATGATTGCTATGTCAACATCTTCCTGAAGGAGCAAATAATCATTCAGTGCCATCATCTTGCGTATACTGCGCCACCGCTCACCGAAAAAAACGGCACCGGTATTATCTATGAAATTCCCGTAACTCCCGTCGCCGATGCCATAACTAAGCGGGCACGCAATCATCATGTTGCGGCCGCGAAATTTCTTTAGCAAGCGAAAGACGTCGAGGTGGTTATTTGCCGGGGTATCTGAATTCCCGAGCCAGACCAGGATATCGGTACTCCTCTGCTTCGCGTGAACGGGCCCGGGAATCTGGTCGAGCCCTCCGCCATAATAGAATTGAAGGAACTTTGGACTGCCGCCAAACTCAGCCACTACTTTCTCCAAGTCCTTGTGATTCCAATGGCAGAAATAGTTGAGCCGGCTCATGAAACGTTTTCGCACGGCTACCTGCGCTTGTTCTGCAGCTTGCCGGGTGCGGGATTGTTGAAACTCATAGACCATACGCTTGGCATATCCGATCAAACCCTTTGAAACACGTAACCCCGAGTTCTTCCGGAGATATTCCCGCGTTAATGGATCATAATTGAAGTCTGAAGACTTTTTTGTTTGCGAAAGAAAATCGCCGCCCCAAAACACAAGGTAAAGCGGAACATCGGCGGGCATGCCGTCGATGTATGACATCACTGCGTCCTGGAACCAATGCACGAATACCCGGTCGCCGCTCTTGATCTTATGAAAGATGTCGTTAAGAGCTTGTGAACCGAAGGGAGCAAACACAGCCAGGCTGGATTTAACGTGGTGGGCCGGACCGTCGAGTGTAAGAATGAAAGTATTGTTTTTCGGATCGACCTGCTCCGCTGTGATAATAAAATCATCGACAAACCAGTGATCGATCAGGATGTGATAATTCATTGCTTCCGCTCGACACTTTTATAGAAAATGATGTTATAAAGGTCCGGTTCGTTCGGTACCTGGAATCTTTCCTTCTCGGCGAATCCACAGTTATTTAAGAGATCATGGATGGTCTTGAAGTTGGAGTCTCGAAGGTTCAGCTCAAAAATAATTCCGTTAAGCTGATCAGACATGAGTGTTTTCTTCGCCCCCGCGAGAAACGGCATCTCGGAGCCATCGATATCGATCTTGAGATAATCGGGTTTGGGACCGCCTTCTTCAACAAAACTATCGAGTGAGATGATCCTGATCTCCTGTTTGGATACGAAATTGAAATTAAGGTCGCTTCTTACCTCGCCGTGGTTCACGACTTTCTGATGCCCTCCTTCCCAGGGTTGACCGATGTCCATCGTTGCCTTACCATTCGCTGCACCGACACCGGCATTCATGGCCTTCACGCGATTCCCATCGAGCTCGTTCAATTCAAGGTTTTGGGAAAGCACCGAATAGTTCATCGACTCGGGTTCGAATGAAACCACACGGATGCCGCGCTTCGCAGCATAGATACTGAATCTGCCCTCGCAGGCGCCAAGGTCATAAAGGACTTTCCCCTTATCGATCCTGTCGATAAAATCAAGATTCTCTGTTTCGTAATTCATTCTCGCACACAGCTCCAGAGAACGGGTGTATGTCATGAGCTTGAGCTCCGTTCCCCGGACATCAACGGTAATATGTTTTTGGTCCTGGGTCATGCCTGAAATATCCTGTTAATATCGTCGTTAACGGGAAAGTTGGGTGTTATCAACTCTTCCGAAGGTTTATAGATATATGGGTGTGCAAATTTTCTTTCGATGAACGTGGCTTCGTCGAGGTCGTTGTACCGGAAATGGCAGCTCCAGCGGGGCCGATCGGTCACATTCTGGCCGCTTTGGTGTATGAGGAAACTGGAAAACAACAAGGCATCGCCAACATTCACTTCAACCGACAGCATCTTCTTATTCTCCTCGTCTGTCAGCTTCACCATACCGAAACCCTTCTCGATATGATCTGTGCGTAGACCGTGCAAATGGCTACCGGGTAATATCTCCAGTGCGCCGAGCTCCCTGGGAATATCGATAAGCGGAACCCAGATAACTACGGAGTTGAGCGATCCTTGCATGCTTCTCCAATCCTGGTGCGGGTCGACTGTATGAAACACTTTCTGTTTCGCCAGACGCGGGTGGTTGAAAAACATCACCGGACGTGTACTTACCGTCGGGGACGTAAGTCCAACGGCCAGCAATAGCTCCACGATCTCACTCTTCAATGACAGGGAATGAAGGCTGATAAGGTGCTGAACCTGTTTACCGCAATTCGAAAGACACTCGAAATCCTCTTCAAACAAACGGTACATATTCTCATTGAACTGAGGTTCATTCAACTTCCCATTCGTTGTCGACGGCGCATAGTCTCTCTCCTCAAACTGTCTCCTGAAGACATTCCTCGCTTCAGTAAGAACGGTGTCGACTTCTGATTTATCGAGGAAATTCTTCAGCAGCAGGTAGCCATTCTTTCTATAGAAGTCACCATTAACTCTCATATTCTAAATTTTTTAATCCTTCCAAATTGCGTAACCAAAACCAGATCTCCCAAATCCATTGCCATTATAAAACATCATCAGCTTACCACTCAGTTCAACGATATAAGGGTACGAGATCATTTCCGAATCCCAGCCTGAGGGGGAGACATCGATTCCGGCCAGGTCATCGCGCCGGGTCCAGTTCCTCCCGTCGGGTGACTCTGCGTAACCAATCCGGTACGTATTGCTCAAGTTGTTACGATAGTCGGATTTCTTTCTTTTGCCGTACCACATGCAATAAATGCCTTTTCGTTTTACTACGGAAGCGCTCACGAGTCCGCCTTCATCTCCTTCGAGGCCAATGGCAACATAGGCGTTCTGTTGCCAATTGATACCATCCGGCGATTCGGCATACTTGATGTTGTACAATGGTTCGTACTTTTCATCGAACAGTTCCCAGCCAACACACGACAGGTACCACATGCGAAACAGCGATGACTCCCGAATTACAAATGAGGTTCCGGAGAAATATGGTTCTTTGTGATTGACTGTAATGACAGGGCCTTCCGAATGTCTCGAAAACGTGATTCCTCCGTCGTCACTAACCGCAAGGCCTATGGCGTTCTGATAAGGGACGGTCTGCCGGGTAGTCCACCCGACATAATACAAATACTTCCGATCGCCAACCGTGATAATAGACGAAGGCATCATCCCCGAATCATCGAAAGTTCCCGGCTTACCGAACGACAGCAAAGCGTTGCTTGCGGCGAGTGATATCTTTGAAGGGTCGTCCTTCGCGGTCTCGATGAATGAAATGTTGGATTTACCTTCGGCGTTTCGTGTCGCGAAATATATGCGCAGCTTGTCATCGAGCACATCGACAACCGGAACCTGCGCATGTGTTTTATTCCACTCATGCGATCCAGGTGTAGTGTAGATCAAACCTCGTTTATCCCACATCCGTTTTTACTATTCGCGAGTAGACTTCTCCGACTTGACTGCGGGATTGCCCTTGTACATGCCCCACGCCTCCGTATTCCTGATGATACTAGCGCCCATTGCAACGAACGTCCCTTCTGCGATGGTAAGCCCGTCGCGAATAGTTGAGTTCACGCCAAATGTGCAGTAGTTCTCAACAACGCAATGGCCCGACAGCACCACGTGTGAGGTAAACATGATATGGTCTTTGATCGTGCCGTGGTGACCGATGTGATTGCCACTCCAGAGAATAACATTGTTACCGATATTCGTAAAGGGCTGCAGCGTGTTGTCCTCGAAGACGAAACAGTTGTCACCGATCTTGTTGTTAAAAACCGTCGCTTTGCTGCTAATGTAACTGATCAGCTCGTAGCCCTTTTCTTTTACGGCGTTGTATACTGTCTCGCGTGTCCTGTTCATACGCGCGGGCGCCAAGGGGGCGAAGAATTTGAAGTCCCCCGGATTATACCCGGACTCGATATCTTCGAAAGGAACGACCGGCAAGTCATGAAACTTTCGCTCGGCCGGCATGTATTTTTCATTGACCGAAAATGCTACAACCTCATGCGCTGAATCATTCGTGAGATAGTAGTGTGCCAGCTCGGCAAAATCCTGTATTCCAAAAATGATAACCTTAGCCATTATCTTTTGTAAACGTAAACAGTGTACTCATACAAACCATAGTCGTTACGGATCACGAAGTCGCGAGTGAGATTCTTGCATAAGAAGGCGCTCAGCAGGTCGATTGGAACATGGAACAGATCGTCTCTCTCCCACTCGACATTTTTCGACATCACATTGAAAGCGATTCCCTTGTTGCAAGTTTTGTATAGCCGGGTGATCACGGACGTGAAATAAGACCACATATCATCGAACGACAGCTCCCGTTTCTCCGTAAACACGCCGTTCAAAACAATGTAATCGGCGGCAGGCATTTCGAAATTGTTGTCCAAAGCGTCACCGGTGTAAAACGAAACATCAGGGAACTTACTTTTTGACAACGCTACAAATTTCGGAGAAATATCCAGACCTGAATAGTCGATGTTCCTGACTTGATTCTTCAGGATGTATTCCAGCAGGTGCGCCGCTCCGCAGCCGAAATCGAGCAGCGACACTTTTTCCGTGTCGTGATTAACATGGATGACATCGATCATCACGCGATATCTTTTATCGACATCTTCAGCCTTCGGCCAATCCACCCCAAGGTGACTATCGCCGTGCTTTTCCAGGCATGCTTCGTAGTGATTAACAATGTCTTTATAGGAAGGCTTCACTCCAACGTATATTTATCAAGCATCTCCCTGATCTTCAAGGGAGAATTAAACATCATTATATCAATTATAGACAAACCGGGCATGAACGTTGGCACCTTCTGATCATATTCCGGCAAAGACGATCGAAGAAAGCGCAGTTCGATACCGGCTGCCTTGAACGTATCCTGCGAATATAATTCTTTTCCACCGATCAAATTAATGTAACGGCTGGCCTTCTCCGCCTCGCAAATCGCCAGTATGCGTTGTTCTCCTTTCAAATGAGTGCGATCATAAACAGATGATGTCCGGACCAGCTCGGTCTCGATACCAATATACTCCATCACCACATCGAGACTGTATGCGATCACTTCCGATATTTTCCGGAATTCAGAGTTGATGACCCTCTCGATTTTCGGGTATACATCCGCAGCAAACGGCGCTTTTTTGTAAGACATCTCAACGGTTTTCAGAAACTTTCCCTTCCACTTGTCATCGCTAACGATATCAATGTCTTTGATCAGCTTGTTCTGACTCGCGTCGACCAGGGAAACAGTGAACGTATATTCCTTGCCGTTCACGAGTATCCTGTTGCGATTGATCCAACCCTTATTGATGAAATTTACATCATCGAGCAATACAAACTTATCGACAGCATGGATAAGCTGAAAATATCCCAGGTAAGGGAACAGGTACGGTTGCATAATACCCAACTTCACCGGGTCAATTGTTTAAAAACCTGAGAATGACACGACAAATGAAGTCGATCTCTTCCATGGTGAGATCATAATAAACCGGGAGACACAGAACCCGCTTCGCAACCTCTTCCGACACCTTGAGCACGGGACCTTTATAAATTCCTATCGTATTCAACGAAGGATAAAAATATCTCCTCGGCATTATCAGGTTGCCTTCCATCTGGTTGAACAACGCTACGGTTGTTTTCTCGTCGGGGCAAATGATGGGGTAATAAGCGTAATTGAAGTCCGCGTGTTCATTGAGAACGACTTTCCTTAAGACAGACTTGCCGAGCCATTTATCGTACCGGTCGTTCTGGTCCTTGCGCGATTTCAGGATCTTATCAATATAGGTAAGATTGCAAAGTCCCATGGCTGCATGGAACTCCGAGTTCTTTCCATTGATACCGATCTCCGCAAAATCCTCGGGGCCGAAGAAACCGAAGTTTCGCATGAACGCCATCTTCTTCAGTAAAGCGGGGTCGCTGGTAAATATCCCGCCACCTTCGATAGTATGATACAATTTGGTAGCGTGGAAACTTGTGATCGAAACATCGCCGTACGCAAACGCGGACTTGCCTTTGTACTTTGTTCCGAAACAATGCGCTGCGTCGTAGATGACTTTCAGGTTGTGCTTACGGGCGATGGCATCGATGGCGTCAATGTCGCAAGGGTTGCCATAAACATGCGTCGCAAGTATAGCCGATGTCTCGCTGGAAATGGCTGCTTCGATCTTCGCCGGATCGATGTTCAGGGTGGCCGGATCGATCTCTACAAACACGGGCCGGCAGCCCTCCCACACAATCGATGACGTTGTTGCAATGAAGCTGAACGGTGTGGTGATGATCTCTCCTTTCAAGCCCAATGCCTTGATCGCTATCTGCAAGGCGATAGTGCCGTTGGCAATGAAGAGCAAATGAGGGACATCAAGATATTCCTTCAGTTTCAATTCAAGGTCGTTCACCAACGGCCCGTTGTTGGTAAGCCATTGGCGCTTCCAGATACCTTCGAGATACTTTTCGTACTCTTCCCTGGGTGGCAAGAATGGTTTTGTAACTGGTATCACTATAGCTTACGGATTGCGAAGTTTCTGCATTGATGCGTTTCCGACGTAAGGTAGACCAATTCCCAGTCGTCTTTAACGCACAGTTCATGAACGGCCTCGATAACACCGTACCGGAAACCGCTGATCCAATTACCTAAAGTATAATCATGACCAGCGATAATACCACCCGGCTTCATCTTGGTTCGAAGAATACCGAGCTCAGCGGCGGTGGTCGTATATGTGTGATCCGTATCTACGTACACCCAATCGAAATACCGATCGGGGAATTTTGCGAGTACGTCGGTAGAAAACCCAACGTTTATTTCTACTTTGCCGGCGGCTATCTCAGCCTTGAACTTGTCTTTTACTTTTAATTTAAGGTCGTCCGTGTAACGCGTGGGATCACCCCATGCATCGACAAGATGCAACTTCGAAGGTTTTGTGGTTTTGAGTATCATCTCTGAAAACTCGCCTTCATTCACGCCGATCTCTGCAACAACGGCTCCGGCAGGCAAGGCATCCAATAAGCTCTGACGATCGAGAAGCACTTTTAAATGGTTAATGTGTTTCTGCTGAAGGTTAAGTTTCGGAATGGAGTCTTCGATGTCCTTACGCCGCTCATAGTATTCCGGCCCCGGTTCGGCAGGCTCACGCAAGCCAAGTTGGCTCTTCACATACTTGCGGAGCTTTTGTTTTAAACTTAACGGCAAGAGGGCTTTCAACATATCATTCCTTTGATATCGTCCAGGAATTTCCCGCAAGATGATTTATTCCCCACGAACGTTGAGGGAAGTGCGTCACATTATCCCGATTTTGCACAGAGAACAACGGGTAATAGCTGATCCCATCCCACGACAACGTTTGTGTCGATTGGTTGAGGCCAACTCCGACAAAATACTGACCCGGAGTGATCTTCAGACCCTTGATCTGGACCACCACGTTGTAAATACCTTGTTCTGCATCGAGATAAAATTCATCATCCCAACTGAAGGCCATACCGAGGTTGACCCCTTCCGAGTTCGAGATCGTTAGCGTTACATTGGCTCCGGAGATCTTGCGTCGGGAATTAAGCCGGAGAACTATTCTGGGTTCTTCACCGATGCCGAGCGTGGGAGAAATATCCTTATGGCCCTCGATAAAAATATCCTCTACAAAAACAGGCGCCTCATTCATGTTGTAGCCGACCCGGAATTCGCTCACCGGGGGTCTACCCGATCCTTCGTATCCGTGACGAAAATACTGATGAATTACTTCGTCGGCGGAGCCGGAAGCTTCGACCAAACCCTTGTTGATCAATAGGCCTGTCTTGCACAGTTGCCTGATCGCCCCCATGTTGTGGCTCACAAACAAAACTGTTCTTCCCTGTCCTGATACATCCTTCATTTTACCAAGGCATTTCTTTTGGAACTCGGCGTCGCCAACTGCAAGAACCTCGTCGACGATGAGAATCTCCGGTTCAAGATGGGCAGCGACCGCGAACGCGAGTCTAACATACATTCCGCTGCTGTAACGCTTCACAGGCGTGTCGATGTATCGTTCAACGCCGGAGAAGTCAACGATCTCGTCGAACCTTGACATGATCTCCTTCTTCTTCATTCCAAGGATTGCACCATTGAGAATGATATTCTCTCTCCCTGTGAGCTCGGGGTGAAAGCCTGTACCCACTTCCAGCAAGCTGGCGATGCGCCCGCGTGCCTTTACACTACCTGAAGTTGGTGCGGTCGTACGGCTCAATATCTTCAACAGCGTGCTCTTCCCGGCGCCGTTCCTGCCGATGATACCGAGTACATCGCCCTGTTGAACTTCGAAACTGATATCCCGCAAGGCCCAAACGTATTCACTGCCGCCTTTACGCTCTCTGTCATTCACTTCACTGATCCTCATGTAAGGATCCTCTTTTCCCCGAACCGTGTGCCACCAACGATTGAGATCATGGGCGAGCGTGCCGGTACCGATGGTACCGAGCCGGTATTGCTTGCCAAGATTTTCAACTTTGATAACTGCACTCATAACTTAAAAAAATCACACGGTATCCATAAAGGAGCGTTCCACGTTATTGAAAATTATGACGCCTGAGATCATAACAATAATCATGAACATCACACTGTACAAGAGGCCATCGGTAGCAATCGGCTGATTGAACAGGGCATGGCGAAAAGCTTCAACCAACGATGTAAGGGGATTCCAACCGATAAGCCACGCGTAGCTTCGGTTCTCCAGAAATGAGTATGGATACGCGATCGGTGTTGCATACATACCAAGCTGAACCACAAATGAAAGTAGTATAGACATATCGCGATACTTCGTGGTCAGAGATGAAATGATGATTCCCACACCGAGACCGATACCTGCCATGATAACTATAAATACAGGCAACAGTAACCAGGCTGCCGATGGTTGAATTGGAAACCCTTTGAAATGGTACCAGATCATGGCGGCAACGACGAGCAGGAATTGTACTCCCAGTTTGATCAATCCAGAGATTGTGATTGAAAGTGGAATTACGAGTCGAGGGAAGTATACCTTACCAAAAATACTTGCGTTAGTAACGAATGTCGAAGATGTGTTTACAACTGTTGTTGCGAAGTAGTTCCACATAGTGATGCCCGTTACATAGAACAAAACCGGTGGAACTCCATCTGTGGGGATTCCGGCAATCCTTCCGAAGACAAGCAAAAATATCGCAGTTGTAAAGATCGGCTGAAGAACATGCCATACCGGACCAAGGATCGTTTGTTTGTATTGTGCCACAAAGTCCCGCCGTACAAAGAGGCCAATCAGGAATCTATAGTTCCAGAGTTCCGCGAGGTTTATATCAAGAAGACTTTTTTTTGGCGTTATCTCAAGATCCCAGTTCTCGTTGTTCATGATCAATCGCGGCGATTACCAGGCTTCTTCTTTGACTTCGTTGGATCAGTATCCGAATCTGAATAATAACCGTAGCCGTTCTTGCCCTTTCCGTAGCTGCCGTAGCCATAACCGTAGCCATAGCCGTAGCCATAACCATAACCATATCCGTATCCGTATCCGGGACCAGAGCGAAAGATATCGTTGAAAACAATACTGATGTTTCGAAGCTTGCCTGACTGATGAAAGTCTTCCGCGGTACGCAAGAGATTTTTTGGAGTATAGTTCTGTCGGATAACAAACAACGTATGATCGGCAAACGGGGCAAGTGTAAATGCATCGGTGATCAGGCCGAGGGGCGGACTGTCCATGATGATGTATTCGTACTTACTCCTCGCCTCAGTGATAAATTCCTTCATCCGGTCGGTCAGCAGTAATTCAGATGGGTTGGGTGGCACGGGTCCGCCAGAAACCAGGTCGAGATTATCAAACTTCGTTTTTTGAACAACAGCTTTGAAATCGGCGATGTCAGCAAGGTAGCTGCTTAGTCCCGTCTCGTTGCTGAGATTGAAGTCCCCATACAACCTGGGCTTCCTCATATCTGCACCAACGATAAGTGTTGATTTCCCAGATAATGCCAGGACAGACGCGAGATTGATCGACGTGAATGTCTTTCCCTCTCCGCTAATCGAACTTGTGATAAGGAACAGACCGTTTGACCTTCCCCCCAAAAAGTAAGTTAGGTTGGACCTCAAGGCCCGGAAAGATTCTGCAATCGCCGACTTGGGAGAATCAAGCACTTCAAGATTCGATTCGAGACGCTTGTGACCTATACCGCCGATGAACGGCATCCCGGTAAGTTTCTCGATATCCTCGCGCGACTGAATGCGTGTGTTAAAAATTTCAAACAAGATGAAGATTACCAGGGGGAACGCCAGACCAACCACTCCGGCAATGGCATAGTTCTGACCGATCTTCGGGGTGATCGCACCGGATACCATCATCGGTGGATTCAGGATAATGATATCGGACGTGGTTGAAGCCTTTGAGATGCCGGCTTCCGCACGCTTTTGCAACAGGAAAACATAAAGACTCTCGAGCAACGAATAATTGCGCCTGATACCGATGAACTCACGCTCGACGCTGGGAAGGGTCCTCATGGTCTTTTCCACCTCCCGAATGCCCTTATCAAGGAAAGTGAGCTTGATCTTATCCATCTCGCGTTGGTTCTTCACCGCCTCAACTACATTCGCTTTAAGTTCATCGAGTTTCCTTTGTTTGTCGAGAACAAGGGGATTCGTACTTCTTTCCGCCCCTACAGTCCTCTTAAGAGTTGATTGAAGATCGAGCACCTTCTGTGTTAGTGCAACCAATATTCCGTCGCTGATACCAATAGAAGAGGGAAGAATCACCTGGTCCATGTCGCCATTTTTCGAAATGTACCCGGTGAGATAGGTATAATAGCTCTCGCGTATAATAAGGTCGGTCTTCTGCAATTCTAAAGTTTCGACACGCTGATAAAGGCGTGTCGCCTCTCCACTGAGATCGGTGATCACGTTGCGGAGCTTGAATCCCTCAACAGCTCTCTCCGCTCTTTGCAACGAGTCGCTGATATTGGTAAGCTGGTCGCCGATAAAATCGATTGTAAGCGTGGCAACCTGATTTTTCTTTTCGAGATCATGATGTTCATACTCGTCGATCATGCCGTTAAGAAAATCTATCTCCTTTTGAGGGATCGGCCCGCTTGTCGAAAGGATGATTACACCCGCGCCTTCCTCAGCCCAGATTGCACGCAGCTTTGCCACATATCCGCCAGTGAGCCCGGCAGGATGTGTATATGAAAAAACATACGTTTTGTTGAGGTATGGCTCAACAGCCGCCGTCTTTTCAAACATGACCTTGAGACCGCCATAAGATACCGTGTCCCCGAACTTGAATTGAGAACCGGCAACAAGGTCGTCTGTCTGCGGACTCAAACTATACTCTCTTTCATTTAAAATCTCGAAGTTAAAACTACCGGCGCCAGCCGAATTCTTTTTGTCGACATAAGGTTTCACGGGCAACGTCCGGTATGCCTCCGAAGTCAGGAAGTTTCCCTCGAGGTAAAATGTGCTTTCGAAGTCGAGGTTGTCGACCACCTTTTCAATGAGGGGATAAGATTTGACGAGATAAAGTTCGTTGTAGTAATTCCGATGGTAGGTGACGAGTGGGTTGTTGTATAATAATTTTCCACTCGAAGTCTCCTGTTCCTCCTTAATGATGATCGAAGCCGACACCGGGTAAATCCTTAACGCGTAACGATTGACAAGGAAGGCATAGATCAAACAAATCACCAATGATACAACCACCAGATACCAGAACCGGAGCGCACGAAAGAGCACCCGCTTCAGATCGATCTCGAAGCCTCCGGCGTTTGGCTGATCCTTCAAATTTCTCAGTAGGGGTTTAACCGAATCGTCCAAGTAGTTGCTATTTTAATATGTTTAACGTAAACAACAGGACAGATACCGTTGAGACTACAAGGGCAAGGTTCGCTCCGAAATATCGTCTGAAAGGTTTCTGATTCAACGGCGGCACAACCAATACATCATTCTGATGTACATAGAAATACGGAGAGTTCGCAAAATTCTCATCCAGGACATTAATGTACTGTACCGTAAGTTTGTCGCCCACCTGCCGAAGTACCTTTACCTTCGATCTGTCAGCAAATTCACCAAATCCACCAGTAAGGCCGATGGCTTCAAGCATGGACACGCGATTGTTGTTCATAACGACCTGGCCTTCTCTAAACACTTCGCCCAGCACAGTAACCCTGAAGTTCATAATGCGAACGGATATCTTCGGCGATTCTAAAAATGGCATCGTCAGATCCCGAAGTTTATCCTGTATTTCGAAGATGTTAAGTCCTGCAACCTTCACTTTGCCAATAACCGGATATTCAATCTCACCGTTATCGTCGACCATTTCTCCAACCAAACTTGCTAAGGCAGGGCTGGCACCGATACCTTGCGCCGTTCTGCTACCCAGGAAGTCGAATTCCTGCTCGGTAAGACTTTCAAAACGCACCATGAGGATGTCCTGGGGCTGTACCTTATAGTCGTACTTTCCGAGATCGTACGAGCGAAGTACGGTATCAATCGGAATATCCTTTTTCTTAAGATCGTCCTTCTGCATGTACAGAAACCTTTTGTTAGGCACGCAAGCAGAGAGTATCAATAAGAGTGAGAGAATAACAAGGGAATACTTCATTAACCTTTATTCAAGTCCCAAAATTGCTTTATTTTTTTAACAAACTCCCTCATTTCTTTCAGGGGTATCATGTTCGGTCCATCACTCAATGCAGTTTCCGGTGTGGGGTGTGTTTCAATAAAAAAACCATCCACCCCTGCAGCAGCGGCAGCTCTTGCCAGTGTCCCTGCGTATTGCCTGTCGCCACCACTCTTCCCTCCCAGCCCGCCAGGTCTTTGAACACTATGAGTTACATCAAAAACAACCGGTGTATACTGACGCATGATGGGAAGTGACCGGAAGTCAACAACCAAATTGTGATAACCGAAACTCGAACCTCGCTCCGTAAGAAACACGTTGTTGTTGCCTTCCTCCCGTACCTTTTCGACCGCATACTTCATATCCTCCGGCGCCATAAACTGTCCTTTCTTGACCTTCACCGGTTTCCCCGTCTTACCAGCTGCTATCAACAGGTCGGTTTGACGACACAGGAACGCGGGGATCTGCAACACATCCACTACCGACGCCACTTCGGCGCACTGGCCGCTTTCGTGAACATCGGTAACGATGGGAACATTCAATTCTTTTCTAACCCTCCGCAAAATTTCAAGTCCCGACTCAACCGATGGACCACGGTATGACGACGACGACGTACGATTTGCTTTGTCGAATGACGACTTGAACACATAACCGATCCCGAGCTCCGCGCAGATCTCCTTCACGGCTGTGCCGGTCTCCATACAAATGTCGAAGCTCTCGGCAGCACAAGGACCGGCGAACAACACCATCTGGTCCCCCCCGAGCTCAACGCTATCGGAAATTCTTACTTTATCTTTGAAACGATCAGTCATCAAATACTTCTTAACATTTTTTCAAAATAACCTTTCGATGCGAGGATAAGGTCGGCAACTTCTCTCATCACCCCATTCCCTCCCTTCGCACCAGTGACGACTTCCACCCGCTTCCGGATATATACCGGCGCATCGACGGGGCATGCAGCCAGGCCGACCTGTCCGAGGATCGAAAGGTCGTTGATATCGTCGCCAATGTAGGCGACTTGCTTCTTTTTCAGCTCGTGATATGCGATGAGCTTCAGAAACACGGCAGACTTGTCGACAATACCCTGGTGACAAAAATCCAGTTTGAGCTCCGCCGCCCGCTGGCTCACCGCATTCGACTCCCGGCCGGAGATGGCGCCGACGAGAATTCCCGCCTTTCTAAGGTGGCTCACGATCAGGCCGTCTTTCACATTAAAGCTCTTAATTTCCTTACCCGAGTCGTCGTAAGTGATCTTGCCGTCGGTGAGCACCCCGTCGATATCAAAAATCAGCGCTTTGATCTGCGATGCTCTCTTAATAAGGTCTTTTGGATACTTTTCGAGGATTTCTTTCACAGACTGAGATCAGGGAGATTCAACAATATATCGGTGACACTCAAATTGGCCCGAAAATTAGGAAATCCTTTTAATTTTAAGGCAATAACCGCAATAAAGCTGTTTTCGGCGGTCACAACCCACCTCTCCCAAAGGACATGAAAGCACTCAAAGTAATTCTGTCGCTTGTTATCACGATCCTGCTGGTTTACGCGCTCAACCGCAGCTGGTCCGGCGTGCCTGCCATCGACAGCCTTCCGGCGCTCGGAAAATTCCTGGACCCGTTCCATGGATTCTGGGCCAATGCCGAAAAGGACGTCTCCATACCGGAGACGCTGGACATCGATGGACTGACCGGAGAAGTGAAAGTTGTTTACGACAGCGCACTGATCCCGCACATCTACGCGACCAATGAGGAGGATCTCTATTTTACACAGGGATACATCACGGCGTCGTTGAGGTTGTGGCAGATGGAAACCCAGATCCGGTCGGGCGCCGGGCGACTTGCGGAAGTTCTTGGTCCGCGATTGCTCGATCGCGACCGGTCGCAACGGCGACTGGGTATGGCGTATGCGGCTGACAATGCAATCAAGGCGATGGAATCGGACCCTGTGATGCTGACGGCGCTGACCAGTTACACGGCAGGTGTCAATGCATTCATAGAAACGTTGAATGCAGATAACCTTCCAATGGAATACAAGCTGCTGGACTATACGCCGGAGCAGTGGACCAATTTCAACAGTGCGATGCTTCTGAAGAACATGGCACAGACGCTCAACGTCGGCGAGAAAGATAAAGAGATGACTGCTGCGCTTGCGATGCTTGGAAAGGCTACGGTCGATCTGCTGTGGCCCGACAATGAGAACGCCGGCGACCCGATCGTGGACAGGACGGCGCAATGGAAATTCAACCCGATAAAATTCGATACGATTCCCCTGGCTGTGCCGGAGGGAATGATTGCGCGCGGTGATAAAGAGGATCGCAAAGAGACGGAAGAGGCGGAAGACCCCGGCAAGGATGTGGGCAGCAACAATTGGGCGGTGAGTGGCAGTAAAACGGCAACAGGCTCGCCTATTCTTTGCAACGATCCACACCTCAACCTGTCATTGCCGTCGCTTTGGTTTGCCGTTCATTTGAATGCACCCGGTATCAATGCGATGGGTAGCTCACTGCCGGGAGCGCCGGGGATCATTATCGGTTTCAACGACTCGGTGGCTTGGGGCGTCACGAATGCACAGCGCGACCTGGTGGACTATTTCAAGATCCGTTTCAAAGACGAATCAATGACTGAATACTTCAGTGATGGGGTGTGGAAGAATACCAGGAAGGTTGTCGAGAAGATCGAGGTCAAGGGCCAGGGAACATTTTACGACACCGTTACCTATACGCATCACGGTCCGGTGACGTACGACCGGAGCTATCATGGAACCGGTATTGAAAACCTGTATGCATTTCGTTGGATGTCGCACGACCCTTCGAACGAGCTCCGGACATTCTATCAGCTCAACCGGGCCAGTAATCATAGCGATTACATGAAGGCACTGGATGACTTCAAATGTCCCGCGCAGAATTTTGTATTTGCATCGGTCGCAGGCGATATCGCCATGCGTGTCCAGGGTAAATATCCTGTACGAAGAAAAGATGAAGGCAAATTCGTCCTCGACGGCACGAAGACCGCACAGGAATGGCAGGCTTACATCCCGTTCGATCAGAACGTGATGGATAAAAACCCGCTACGTGGCTTCGTCAGCAGTGCCAACCAATACCCGGTCGATGCCACGTATCCCTACTACGTAACGGCATCGAGCTACGAAGCTTATCGCAACCGGCGCATCAACCAGGTGCTCACCGGGCTGACGAAGGCAACGGTGCAAGACATGATGAACCTGCAGCTCGACAACTACAACCTCAAAGCTGCCGAAAGCCTCCCCTACTTCCTGAGCAACCTCGATTCCACGTCGCTCACCGATACCGAGAAAAAAGCGTGGCAGGTGTTGAAGTCATGGGACTACTATAATAACATCGAGTCGCAGGGCGCATCGTATTACGAAGCGTGGTGGGATGCACTGACGCCTCTTGCATGGGACGAGTTCAACAACGACGACAGCTTTATCGATTTCCCGACGACGTTCAATACCATCAAGCTGTTGAAAGAGCAGCCCGCGCTTCCTTTCTTCGATATCCAATCGACCCCGGAAAAAGAGTCGGCACAGGAACTTCTGAGGAAGTCGTTCAAGCTTGGTGTGGAAGCGATCGAGAAATGGAAAGTTGACAAGAAGAAAGATCCGGCATGGGCAGACTTCAAGGGCACGATCATCCGTCACCTGATGCAACTCGACCCGTTGAGTGTGCGGGTACAGCACGGAGGCAATCACGACATCGTAAATGCGACGACGCGGACGCATGGACCAAGCTGGCGCATGATCGTCAGCCTTGAGAAGTCGGGTGTGAAAGCATGGGGTGTTTACCCGGGAGGCCAGTCGGGAAATACGGGCAGTCGTTTTTACAGCAACATGATCCCCATGTGGGCGAAGGGCATCTACATTCCGCTGCAGTTCGGGGGACCCGAGTCAATCTCCGGCGCAATCGGTACTACCACACTTAAACCCGTCTCGAAATGAAATTCCTCGCACACCTCATAGCCGTATTGCTGCTCAGCTGGGTGCTACAGTCGTTCCTGCCCTGGTGGACGATGGCGGTCGGCGCTTTCGCAACGGGTTTGTTCTTCCGGCAGAGCGGATTCCAGTCGTTCCTTGCGGGACTATTGGGCGTTGGTTTGCTGTGGTTCCTGATGGCATGGTATAGCGATGCCTCGACGAGCTCGATATTGAGTGAAAAAGTCGCCGGTATCTTCCCTACGAAAACGGTGGGATTGCTGCGGCTTGTGACTGCCTTCATCGGCGGGCTGGTTGGTGGCCTGGCGAGCATGACGGGAGGAATTATCAGCTATCGCAGACGCGTGAAGTATTAGGTCGCTAAAAAAGATCTTGTATGAAGAAAGCACTGTTCATATTACCGGCATTGATCGCGCTCGTGATATTCTTCGCGGGGCGTGAGACCATGGATGCTGTTATTGTTGATGAAGACGTCGCTATGTGCTCGTCGCCTGCCGGCATCGGTGCGGCGGGGCCGGATGGAAAATTCATGACCGCTCTCGATGGGTGGGGAAACCTGAAATATAAGATCTCAACCAAGGTTGCGTTGGCGTCGTTCAGGGAGGCAACCCGTTTCGATCCGTCGTGTGCGATGACCTATTGGGGACAGGCGTTGGCCATGGGACCGTTTTACAACGTCTATGCTTACAGGATGCCGAAAGATGTGCCGGGCGTTGTAGAGACGATGGTGCGTTATTCTTCAACGGCAACTGAAAAAGAAAAAGGGTTGATCGATGCCTTGCAGAAAAGATATTCAAAAGACCTCACCAACTCCGACCGTAAACAGCTCGACAGGAACTATACGACTGCGCTGGCGTCGCTGGGAAAGAAATTTTCAGACGACAACAACATAAAGGCCTTGTATGTGGATGCTGTAATGCTGGAACACAAGTGGGACTTCTGGCAGCATAACGGGACGCCGCGTGCCTGGACGCCGGGGCTCATAAACATCTGCGAATCGGTACTGGAGAAAGAAAAACACCCGGCTATCATGCACTATTACATCCATGTGACAGAGGCGTCGAGGGAACCAAGCCGTGCGCTGATGGCTGCGGACATGTTGAAAGACCAGCTTCCCGGCGTGGGCCACATGGTTCATATGTCGTCGCACATGTACCAGCGGAACGGGTTGTATTCGAAGGGCGTGAAGGTGAATGAAGATGCGCACAAGGCAAACAACAATCTCGATTCGAAGGCGCCGTCGCTCAAGCTTGGTAAGGACAAGTCGATCCACTATTACGCAGTACAGTCGTATTGTGCGATGACAGCAGGACTCTACCAAAAGGGTTTACCGATCTATGACCGCGCGAGGAACCGCCAGGTGGCGATGGATCCCGACTTCAAAAAAGAAATGTATCCACAGTTTGTTTATATGATGCCGGTAATGGCGCGCGTGCGGTTGGGTAAGTGGAAAGAGATCCTGCAACAGCCGAAACCCGACGAGTCATGGACCTATGCGGTGGCGCTGGACAATTTTTCGAAGGGCGTAGCGCATGTGCGTAATAAGGATCTGACGGCAGCGAAGAAATGTCTCGATAATCTGAATGCGGCGATGAAGGACCCGTTGATGTCGGTGCGTTACATGCCGTTCAACAGTCCGTTGCAGTCGTGCAAAGTGGCTTCGGGAATCCTGAGTGGGGAGATCCTCTACGCGGAGGGCAAGACGGCAGAAGCGATAGCGGCGTTTGAGCTTGCGGTGGAAGAAGAAGATGCGTTGGTCTATCGGGAGCCGCAGGATTGGCTGGTGCCGGCGCGTCAATACCTGGGAGCATATCTTCTGAAAATGGATAATGCGGCGGAGGCGGAAAAAGTTTACCGTGAAGACCTGGTGTTGAGTCCGGGCAATGGATGGTCGCTGCTGGGATTGCATCAGGCCTTGAAATCACTTGGCGAGGCTGAGGCGGCTGAGTATGAAACAAAATACAGGAAGGCTTTCGCGGAGTCGGATGTTGTGGCGACCGCTTCGGTATTTTAACAATCTAATTGAGAAGCTGTGATCAAGCGAACTATCCATAAACTGAAACATTTTGCCGATCTCTCGCTAAGGAGCAAGAGGAAATTCAATGTAGGCTCGGCAGGGATCAATCCCGATCCCTCCTGGTATCCAACGGACATCAATACACTAAATCTTACCAGGGACAGGGATTGGTGGAAGCTGTTATTTTTTTTGCGACTCGACAACATCATGGCCGAGCATGTTTGGGAACATCTCTCTGACAACGACACTGCACTGGCGAATAAATATTGTTTCAAATACCTAAAGCGCGGCGGGCGTCTTCGTCTTGCCGTGCCTGACGGTTTTCATCCTGACCCGGCCTATATCGAATATGTCCGGCCCGGAGGAAACGGGATGGGCGCGGATGATCACAAGATATTATACAATTATCAGGTGATGAAGGATCGCCTCGAAGATGCCGGGTTTCGTGTGGAGCTGCTTGAATATTGGGATGAAAACGGGAAGTTTCATTACGTCGACTGGACGGATGAGGCCGGCAGGATCTCGCGCTCACGCCGTTACGATAAACGAAATGCAGGCGGAGAGTTGAAGTACACGTCCTTGATTGTTGATGCTATAAAACCATGAGCAAGAATTGCTGATTGTTTTGGTTGGACAGGTGTGTGCGGTTATATTTGCAGTCCTTTTGGGAAAATACCGGTCCCATTGGGTTGTTTTCGGGGTGTAGCGTAGCCCGGTATCGCGCTTGGTTTGGGACCAAGAGATCGTCAGTTCGAATCTGGCCACCCCGACTTCGTCCGCCATAGCTCGCCGTTTAGGCGAGCGACGGCGGACTTCACACGCAAACTGAGTTTATTCTAAAGCTGGTTACGCGGACTTCGTCGGGCGAAGCCCGACTGAGTGGAGAGTATCTCTACCCTTCTCAAAAATCATCAGGTTTTCCGACACTGCATTCTTTTCTTTCCCGATAGTTTCGTGCCATGTGGACAGTATACCTTCTTCGATGCGCGGATAACTCAATTTATGTCGGATGTACGTCTGATCTTCAGGATAGACTTCTGCGGCATAATGGAAAGGAAGTTCGTTGGACGAGGGACCGTCTGCCAGTAACGTTAGTGACGTATATTGTTTTTACTGATAAGTATAAGGCTTTTGAATTTGAGAGGTATTTGAAAGGAGGTTCTGGGAGGGCGTTTGCGAACAAGCGGCTGGTTTGACATCAAAGTTGATCCAACAGAACGCTTCAATCCAACTACAAGCGACATCGACCTTGTGGTAAAAGTCGACATTGCAGACCCCGCCGATCGTGGTGATGCTCTCCTTTCACTGTGGGACAAGCTTGAAGTCCTATTTAAACGGAAGGTCGACCTCCTTACCGACGACTCAATTAAGAATCCATACCTC
Organism: Cyclobacteriaceae bacterium; assembly: GCA_035318625.1. Classification (GTDB taxonomy): domain Bacteria; phylum Bacteroidota; class Bacteroidia; order Cytophagales; family Cyclobacteriaceae; genus ELB16-189. The sequence continues at coordinate 879,777 of DATHEL010000001.1, read as the reverse complement.
CGAGCGAATATTGATCGGACAAAGAAGCTAATCTATGACAGAGAAGGAGAGAAAGTTCTTGTCTGACGTTTCCCAGGCGATCGAAATTGATCGAGAGCTTCACACAGGGTATAAAGTCCTTTTCTGAATATCAAAAAGATCTTAAGACGAAGAGCGCGGTTGAACGACAACTCGCAATCATTGGCGAAGCTGTTAACAAGTTTTTGAAAGAGGCAAGCGGAAACGCTCTCAACAATGCGACTCAAATCATTAGTCTTAGAAATCGACTAATCCATTCCTACGATAATGTCGATGACTCTATCATCTGGTCAATCCTAACGCGTCATCTTGCTCCCCTGAAAGACGAGGTCAATAAGAATCTTTCATAAAACACAACAGTCGGAATTTGACATACTTAGGGCACCTGGATGTTGAATTTTCCGTGACCTCAATCACCTTCGTTCTCACAAATATTTGAATAATAGAGGGTTATAAACCCAGACCATCATCTGGCCACCCCGACTTCGCGCGGTTCCAACTTCAAGAAAATCAATGACTTACATCAAGCATACAGCTTGATTAATCAATCAAAGTCAAAACCCTCCATACATTATATGTAGCGGGTTTTTTGTTTTTTAAACTCTCCGAGAACGCTTTATCTTTGGCCACCCAGACTCCCTCTTAACTGATCAATACTCCGGCGGAACTCCATGATCTTCAACTCGTATGAATATGTGGTTTTCTTCGTCCTCGTCTTTCTGATCTACTGGTTCGTAGTAAATAAAAATCTTCGTCTTCAGAACCTCTTCTTGCTCGCGGCCAGCTACCTGTTCTACGGGTGGTGGGACTGGCGATTTCTTTTTCTCCTGATCTTCTCCACGTTGCTGGATTTCTTCACCGGCCAGATGATCCATCAGTCGACGACACAATCGCGAAAAAAGATGTGGCTCGTGATCAGTGTCGGCGTGAACCTGGGATTTCTCGGTTTCTTCAAATATTATAATTTTTTCGCGCACTCATTCGCCGACATGCTCGGCTCGATGGGAATCCAGGCGAATCCCGCTTCGCTCAGTCTTATCCTGCCGATAGGCATCTCCTTCTACACGTTCCATGGCTTGTCTTACGTGCTTGACATCTATAACGGCCGGTGTAAGCCAACGAACAACCCCATCGACTACTCTGTGTTTGTTGGCTTCTTTCCACTGCTCGTCGCAGGTCCCATCGAACGGGCGTCGCACTTATTACCGCAGGTACAACAACCGCGGATATTCTCTCCGGCACAGGCGACCGATGGGCTGCGTCAAATACTCTGGGGTGTGTTCAAGAAGATTGCTATAGCAGATATCTGTGCGCCGCAGGTAAATGAAATTTTTGCTACGTATCAAAGTCAGCCCGCTTCCGTCTTGCTTCTTGGTGCGGTGTTGTTTGCGTTCCAGATCTATGGCGACTTCTCGGGTTACTCCGATATAGCGCTGGGTTCTGCCAGGCTGCTTGGCTTCGACCTGCTAAGGAACTTCGCGTTTCCCTATTTTTCCCGTGACATTGCGGAGTTCTGGAGGCGCTGGCACATCTCCCTGTCAAGCTGGTTCAAAGACTATCTATACATTCCTCTGGGAGGAAGCCGGGGTTCCAGGTGGGTGGCCGCGAGGAACACGATGATCATATTTGTGGTGAGCGGATTCTGGCATGGCGCCAACTGGACATTCATTGCGTGGGGATTTTTGAACGGACTGTATTTTCTCCCGTTACTCCTGGCAACGAGGAACCGCACCAATATCGGGATCGTTGCAGAAGGTCGGTTGCTTCCATCCCTGTCAGATCTGTTGCATATGGGTTTGACATTCCTGCTGGTACTGGTGGGCTGGATCTTTTTCCGTGCAACGAATATCAGTCATGCGTTGGGCTACCTCGGCGGCATGACACACTTTGATAATTTGTGGCCTATACCTATACAGTATCTGAGACCACTCCTATTCATATCTATCATGTTAGTAGTTGAATGGTTTCAGCGAACGAAACAACACGGCCTCGAGTTCGATCAGTTTGCCAGTCGTCCGGTACGATGGGCTATCTACTTTCTGATTATACTCTTAACGCTGAACTACTTCCAGCAAAATCAACAATTCATCTATTTCCAGTTCTGACGATGAGATCATTCACGATCAAGGCTGGTATTTTCTCTGTCGTGTTGCTGGCGATACTGGTGGGCTCACTGTTCCTCCTTCCGGATTATGTGGTAAAGACAAAATCCGTCGGCGCTGTTACTGATAAGCACGCGCTGCTGAGAGCAGCATCGTCGCCGAAGATTGTTTTCGTTGGGGGCTCGAATGTCAGCTTTGGTCTTGACAGTCGTCGCGTTCGTGACTCTTTGAAGATGGACGTTGTCAACGCCGGCGTTCATGCTGGTTTAGGTCTCCGATTCATGCTGAATGATATTAAACCATTCGTCAATAAGGGCGACATCATCGTGTTAATGCCTGAATACTGGCACTTCATCCACCAGGATTTTTATGACGGTAAGATCGAACTCGTGTCTGTATTGTTTGATGTTTATCCTGAAGCAAGACGTAACGTGAGCCTCGAGCAATGGATCACGTTGTCGGTATACCTGCCAACCTATTCAACCACGAAGTTGAAGAATGCGATCCTCCATGCGATCCGGGGAGAACGTGAGGCACCGAACGACATCTACGGCAGGCACTCTTTCAATGAATTTGGAGATACGAACGCACACTGGAATCTGCCGCCATTGCCTGTTGAAGCTGATCCAAAAGAAAGTGGTCATGAGACGGTGGTCCCGAAAGTAGTTCAAGACATTCATGCCCTGGCGGAATTCGTAACCGGCAAGGGAGCTACGCTGGTAATGATGCCACCTGTTTATCAACAGACGTCGTTCAACAATCGCATCAGGAGTATCGATAGGATAAGCAAAGCGCTGGAAAGCAATCAGTTGGGATGGATCGCCTCACCAGAACGTTATGCCTTACCCGACACGATGTTTTTCAATACACCTTTCCATCCACGGAAAACCGGCGTAGATGTACGTACGATACGGGTCATTGAAGATCTGCGGCGCGTGATCCCCTGAATGTAACTACAACCCTAGTCTACAAACCTAAAATTCAACCCCACCGTCGCATACGCATTGTCCTGCCGGAAATTCTCATTCGACAAATTGAAACTGTGCCCGATCTGTAGCTGAAACCTCAGCTTCTCTACCCCAGCCTTCAACGTCAGCGCCGGCTCGAACAAAAAGTTCGACTTATTGTCATTCAAATAAGCTCTTTGATTCGCTCCTTCGAAGACCAGGTCCCCATCGATGTTCGAGTAGTTCAGGTTAACAATGCGCGACGATACCGCCGCTGAGAAGTACTTCGACTTAAATCCAAAGTTGGGCTGAATGCCATAGCGGAACACATTCGCCGAGATTACACCGGTGGTTGGCGGATTGGTCGTTGCGCGCGACCGCAAGTCGTTCTCTACACTTCCTGTGCCTGCGAGACCGTATAATTCAAAGACAAATCGCTCCGACACGGGTGTAAAATATCCCGCTCCTACTTCAATGAATTTTCCCGAGCCGCCATCGCCGTTGTCAAGATCTTTCGGGATAAACAATCCCCCATTTGCCTGTAATGCAAAGTGTTCTCCTGCCGCATAGGCGCCCTGGAATTCCGCCTGGTTTGTATTGCCTGAAAGAGAGAGATTCACCTCGCCTTTTTCAGAAAGCAATGGTACGTTCTGCGTATTGGGTGAATAGTATTTCGGATTACATCCGATCGCGATCAAAGCCAGGACACATAATAAGAGACTGTTACGCATAAGCATTGTTTCCTAAGTCCGAAATCAGAAATTATGCCGATGCCAAACGTCACGAACTATAGGATTTTGGATAGTAGTGTTGGGGAAAATTGTCGCGTATTTACTCATCACAAACACAGCGCCGCCGGGCTAACCTGCCCTAGCTAATCCCCCACTCAATTCTTCAACTCCAAATACCCCGTCAGCGTCTCTTTCTCAAAAGATATCTTATAGAAATAAGTCCCGCTGGGAAGTTTATTGCCATTCTTATTATCTCCCTTAAACACCCGATCGCGATTATTGTAATCATCGACCTTAAACACCTCATCACCCCAGCGGTTGTATATCCGAACCTGGTTCTTCGCCGTAGCCGGTATCAAATCGATGTATTCCAGTAACAGATAATCGTTCTTATTGTCGCCGTTCGGCGATACAGCATTGTAGACAACAACTTTGCCCAATACCTCAATCGTGAACTGCTGACTCGTGCAAAGACCGGTAACATCGCAAACCTGTATTACAATTACATCAGTTCCCGCAAAAGACTGTCCGCTATAATCTATCGTTAACGTCAACCCTGACAACGTCGCCGTCGCGCCGCTCGAGGGTGGCGTCAGAATTTTCAGTGTCGTCAGGTCGAGATTGTTGTCGGAATCCGAAATCAAACTCGTCAGATCGATGGTAGCACTCCCGGCGATATGGGTTGTGGCGGATGCTGCGGCGATCGCAGGCGGGTTACAAGCTTTAATTCCCGCGATGACAGCGGTTCGCACGCTTTCACATGTCCCATCCGTCAGCGAAACAAAATAAGTTGTCGACACCGACACCTGCGGCGTTGTGTAGGAACTATTGACTTGCCCGCTGATCGCTGTACCCCCAACTGCCGTCGTGTACCACCTGTACTGACCATTCGTACCGCCCGATGCAGTCACAACCACCGAAGCAGGCGCGCATACCGCAACTGAGTTCACGGTCGACGGCGCCGGCGGAAGTGCACGGACCAATAGTCCCGCTTCATCCGATATTCGTTCGGTAGCCAGATCTCCATTGATACGGCAACGGTACAAACCCTGACCAAAAAGTCCCGTCGTGTTTACCGAGAGTGTCGACGTGGTAGCATTCGAATACCCTCCTCCATTAACAATATCTGCATACGCAATGCTGTCGGAAGAGTACTGCCATCGATAGGTAAGGTTTGCCGCTCCGGAAGCCGTGACCGAGAACGTTGCGACCTCACCGGCACAAACGGCTCCGTCTGTCGGCTGATTGGTAATGTTAATTCCCGGACCTGTCGACACGCAGGAGATGTTCGCCTCCCAGTCCGACGATGCGTCTTGCCAGTTTAAAAAGAAAGTCAGTTCCCCACCCGGTCCTGTAGCCGTGATATCGGCAGGAAGACTTTGACCTTGTAGCGTCGCCACTAAAGCGTACGAGGTGTCGGGGCCGTCGTACACTAATAAAAGGTCATCGACATCAAACGATGAGAATGAAACCATGACCTTGTCGGCAGGGTTGACCGGAACGAAGGTTTCGATCAAGTTGTCGGAGTCATTGGATGGCACAAAAGTTACGTTGCAATTCTGAACGGTGCCGTTGAACATGATCGCATCCGTTGCCACTATAAAATCATCGATGCTCGTGGCAGTACCGCCGCCAGCCGTTACCGCTACCGGTCCTGTTGTCGCGCCTGGAGGAACAACGACCGTAAGTTTGTTCAATGTTGCTGTCTTCACTACGCCAGTCGTACCGTTGAACTTGACGATGTTATTTGCTGCGACCGGATCGAACGCTGTTCCTTTTATGGTAACGGTGGTTCCAATGACGGATTCAGCAGGCTCAAAGCTGTTGATACTCACAAAAGGCGCAATGGAGTGTTTGAAAAAAGTACCAAGGCCATTTTTCCCTCCGCCGTTGGTAACGCCATAGACGAATGTCCCGTCGGACACCAGTGACCCGGGCGGCGCCTGGCCATCGTTGAAGTCGAACATTTTTTCATAGGCGGTACCGTCGGGATGTATCCTGAACATTGTACCCATATCCAAGGTCCCACCGTAGGCCGTCAATCCGTACAAATAGCCGCCGATAGAGATAAAAGAACCTTGTGCCTGGCTGCCATTCGTATCACGATCGAAGTCGAGCAGTGTAGCAAACCCTGTTCCATCCGTCCCGATCTTGAAGATGTCGCCGAAGCCGTTGGCGCCGGAGTTCGAGGTCATCCCATAGAGAAATGTTCCGTCCAAAAGAAGGGAACCCAATGGATTTGAGCCTTTGTCGAAATCGAACTCATGAAGTTTTGCAAAACCACTTCCATCCGTTTTTATCTTGAAGATCAGCCCCGCGCCTACAGCGCCGCCCTGGTACGTCAATGCATAAAGAAATGTTCCATCGAAGATCAACGATCCGTTCGGGTACGCCCCGCTGTTGACATAATCCAGGTCGAGCAATTTTACAAACCCGGTACCGTTGAGCTTGATCTTGAATACAACTCCGTATCCCATCGTTCCGCCGTGAGCGGTTATACCGTACAAAAATGTTCCATCCGAAATGAGTGACCCTGAAGGATAGCTCCCGCTGACCGGGTCGTCGAAGTCGTGAAGGGCAATGTAACCGGTGCCGTCGGTCTTGATCTTGAACATCGTCCCCTGGTCATTCGCGCCACCTTGTGATGTCATTCCATAGAGGAACGTTCCATCGGAAATAAGAGAGCCGTAAGGCTTGTCTCCATCCGCATCGCCGTCCATATCAAAAATCTTGGTGAAGCCGGTTCCGTCGGGCCTGATCTTATAGATGGTTCCCGCATCATATACACCGCCTGCCGATGTCATGCCGTAGAGGAATGTGCCATCGTAGATTGGCCGTCCTCCCGGTTTGTTTCCGGTTATCTCAAATGTGTATACCGCGGAAAATCCGCTGCCGCCCGTGGTGACCTTGAAAACTTCACCCAATCGTCCCAAGCCCCCGGAAGATCTTACGCCATACAATACGGAGCCATCGAGCGCCAACGTGCCCTCCGGTTGAGGCCCGGAAGTACTGCCGTTGTGATCAGCCAGTTTTGCGAAAAGTGTTCCGTCGGGTTTGATCCTGAAAATTGTCCCATTTAAACCGGTGCCTCCCTGGGTTGTCGTGCCGTAGAGGAATGTTCCATCCGATATCAGTGAAGCTCTTGGAAAGGATCCGGTAGCACTGTTGAAGTCGAGCAAGTTGAGAAACCCGGTTCCATCCGGTTTGATCTTAAAGAGGACTCCGGCATTACTTGCTCCCCCGCGAATGGTCATTCCATAAAGAAATGTTCCGTCGGAAAAGAATGATCCGTATGGATTGGCGCCCGTCGATGTGCCGACAAAATCCAGGAGCTTCGTATAACCGGTGCCGTCGGTCTTTACTTTGAAAGCGGTTCCACGATCGTTGGCGCCTCCATCGGTGGTCATCCCGTAGAGAAAAGTACCATCGGTAATAAGAGAACCCTGTGGATTGCTCCCGTTGTTGGTCCCGTCGAATTCCAGCAGTTTCAGATAACCGGAACCATCTGTCTTTACTTTGAAGACTGTTCCAACGAAACCCGTTCCTCCTTGTGTTGTAGTCCCGTACAAAAAATTGCCATCGTAGACCAGGGAACCGAACGGATAACCACCGCTCGGGAAATAGTTAAAGCTGAAGATGGTGATGAAACCGCTTCCATCGGGCATGATTTTAAAGACACTCCCCTGTCCGTTGTCGCCGCCGCCTATAGTCATTCCATACAGGAATGTCCCGTCGGAGATAAGACCACCGATCGGGTGAGTGCCTGTGGCTACGTCGAAATCGAAGATCGTTGTGAATCCGGTGCCGTTGGGTTTCACTTTATAGATGACACCCAGGGCGTTCTTCCCGCCGTCTTTCGTCATTCCATAAAGAAATGTTCCATCTGAAAAGACTTCGCCATAGGGACGCACTCCATTGTCGGTGCTTCCGAAGTCAAGTAGCTTTGAGTATTGCGCAAACGACAGAGCCGGCAAAAGCAACAGGCAGAAGAAAAGGAACGCGAAATTTCGGGTCATCGGAATTATTCTCCCAAAATTTACAGAAAATAGAATTGAAAAAAGGTTAGAATCTAACCCTGCGTTCAGCTACTCCATCTGAAATCTATATAAGATGTTATTATTCACTACCGGGAAATTCGTATGATACACAGACATCGCATAACCCTTCGTGCCCGACGAGAAGCCCGGGCCGGTCGCTGGCAGCGGTGAAGGCTGCCTTGTCACCCAAGTATTAAGGGCGGGATCGTACATCGAAAGCTGCGAGGCGCCGGCGTAGATCTTGCCTCCAATCTCAAAAGAGTAGTCCGCGCTGCCGGGGTAATTTGCTTTTTGTGTCCATATATCGGTTGCCATATCATATTCCCAGAATTCTCTCACAGTCGAGCCGCTCCTCGTCAAAGCAATGTATGCCTTATTGTTATAAACAACCTTTGTAGTTACCGTGAGCGGCGTACTGCCCGGCAACGAAGTCTTTGGCGTCCATGTGTCGGCAACGGGATCGTATTCCATCACAACGCCCTGCCTGCTTACAACGTAGCCTTTCTCACTATTGGCAAATCCATACTGGTCTTTGGACAACGTTTCGCTGAGCGGGTTCTTCTTAACCCACGCGTTTGCTGCAGGATCATATTCACAAAAATCTTTTGACGTGCCGGCACCAATATTATAACTATAGCCACCTCCTACATACCCCTTACCATCTATGGCAAAGGAAAACGTTCCCGAAGCAGCTGCAACAGCATCGCCGCTAGGTTGCAATACTACCGTGCCGATGTAGGGACTAACCGCGCTCCACAGCTCGGTCGTGATATTGAACTTCCAGAATTTAGCGTCGGGTGGCCCAACTGTTCCGCTTCCTGAATTTATAGTGCCGCCAATGCCATAGTAGAAGTTATCGCCAATCTTAAATGATGCCGGTGAAGTGTACATCAGGCCAGGGAAATCGATTCCGGAAAGCCAGTGACCACCTTCAGCCACCGTGATCACCTTATCAGAAGTTACCGAATACCCGTTCACGATGACTGTAAACTTGCCAGTATGAACACCGGCAGGAATTATCCCGGAATAGCAGTTATAACAGTTCAGGGATGCGTTATCTAACTCGAGCAGATCTTTCCCATCGAACTGGATAGTTTTCAGCACATTCGAAACTGCAAAGTTGGTGACCGTTACGATGACTTTCTGTCCAATGCCGACGGATGTAAACGTCGTCGATATCGTAGGGGGATTTGCTGCAAACAGATCGTTTGATGTAGCCGACCCGGCGAGGTTGCTTACTTTGATCTTAGACGGGAAAGCGCCGACCGGAACTTTTGCAATGATTGTCGTTTCAGTCTGACTGGTGACTGTTCCCTGTATATCGCCAAAAAACACCCCGGTGTCGGTCGAGAAATTCGTACCCGTGATCGTTACCTCCGTGTTACTGTTGCCAGTCGCAGGAGTAAAACTTGCAATGGTCGGTGCGGAGACCAGTACGAAGTTTTCACTGGTCGTGCTTTCAACGCCCTGGTTGGTTATAGTGATCTTCCCGGTCGTAGTCCCAGGCTGCACGGTAACCATGAGTTTATCGTCTGCTACAAGGTTCAGTCCCGCCTCGGTCCCATTGATGGTCACCACGGGAGCCTCGCCAAAGTTCCCCCCATGGATCGTCAGGAGAGTCCCGATCTTTCCACTCGTGGGCTCGAACGAACTGATAACCGCAGGTGTCGGCGGCTCGGGCTCGTTGTTACACGATGACCAAAAGACCAGTGTGAAGAGTGCGGCAACGGCAATGATCTTGTTCATAAGGCTGGTTTTCAACACAAAGATATAGCATTAAACGACACGAGGATGCCGCTCGTGTACACGGGGGTATCAGTAAATTCGCTTGAAAGCAACCTTTTTCAAAACCTGAAAAATAACTCTCCGCTCGCAGCAAAATTATCCATTGGAGTCTTCAGATTCTTGTCTAACCCATAAGGACACGCGTGAAGATTGATCCCAACTCCAATATGCCGGCTATAGGCTACCGGTGTCATCACCGCGATGCCGGCGAACGTATGTACAGTCTCCAGGTCGAAATAATTCCGGTTATTCGGATCACTGGCGTTCGCTTTGGTGCTTGCAGGCTCCCACAGCCCGGTGTCGACCGACTCGATGCCAACACCGAATCTCGATTGAACCAGCAATTTTTTTCTGTCATATAGTTTTACTCCGACAACCAGGCCGCCAAACAGGCCCACGTCGGAGTCAGCCTCATTCACTTTACCCATAGCGTAGTATTGAAAAGGCTGGTCGTTGTGATGTATCCTTACTTTAATTGCAAGCTCGGCGCTGACTTTACGCTCGACCGGCGAGCTGAAGCTAAACCCAAACATCGGGTTGGTACCGATGATATTTCGCGAGCCAAGCGGCACATAGATACCGGAATAAAAAACAAGAGCGCCCTTTTCCCTGCCCCAATTACGCTGACTGTTACGTCGGTATTCTGCCGCGTAAGAATCTCTATTCTCCTTCCCTTCCCAATCTTTATTGAATTTTTCAATGTCCCCGGAGAACAAGGCACATAACAGCCGCTCATCTTTCGAAAGGTCATTCGTCTCCATCAAATCGCGGGAGATCTTTGCGGCGATGCTATCCACCTGGTGACGAAGCGGAACAAATCCGAACTGACTTTCGCGATTCAAATAGCTATATCCGAAATCGGCCGCCCGTGCAGCTGTAATTCTGTAGTAGGTACGATCATAATATTCCTCCTCGAAGTACATCCGGATGTCGTCAACCGCAGATTGTCCCGTCATGATCTTCGAAAGTATCTTGGTCCGGATCGTCACCTCCGACATTCCGCAGGAGCGTGTGACGTCGGCGATCGCCAGCTCCACTCTTTCCATGTCCTGAACGGTAAGGCCAGCGGCTATTTCATTTGCTGCGTCCAAACTGAGGGCCTTACAATCCGGCTGGTCAGCGGGCGATACGGCACCGGCAGTAGTTTGTGCAGTGGCTACAATAGCAAACATGTAGAAAGCGATCGAAAGGATGTGACGTGTGTGCATGGGTGCGTGTTTTTCTGGCTCAAAAGTCGCACGCCAGCCCCTTCCGCGGGTGTTGTTCCCAGCAAACCAGGCCGGTTTGTATATGAGTAATCGTAAGTTTTGCCGGTAAACGACGGGGCAGTTGCGATTTTTGCGGTTGAGACCTTACCCAGGCGCAATTTCCGCAAAACAAAGGTGTCCAACCAGGTGAAACAACACCGATGATCCTCGAGGCACAAAAGACATATTGCCAGATACCATAATTTGTCGCGCCTGCTACTTCCCCATCACAAACGTATGCTTTCCTGCAATCGAGCTCGCCCTGCCCGGCCCTAGTGTCGTCTTCGTCCAGGTTAGCGATAACGTCAGGTTGTTCGCATCGATCGCATCTATACTGACCGGTGTTTGATCGCTTCTGCTGATCGTCTTCGCAGTGGCATCGCTGAGTGACCACGTACCAGACGAAGGCCATACCGGTTCGCCCTTCGTTGAAGTGTATGATCCATTCGTGAACGTGATCGTCATGCCGTCGAATGAGCTCTTCGCAACACCGTCGATTGTCAGCGAATTCAGTTTCCAGGTACCCGTGGTCAGCAACTTCGTCACCCGCTCCGATTCTGTCTCAGGTTCGGGGTCTCCTCCACCTTTGCATGCGTCCAATGCAATCATAACTGCGCAAAGCAAAGCGAACGACATCAGCGATCTTACTATTTTCATGGGGTTCTTTATTTAATGTTCGTTATTATTTCTTGATGAATTTCATTGCTGGATGTGATCCTTGTTCGTCCCGGATGTGAACCAGGTATAAGCCGGCGGCGTAGCTGCGAACATCGACTTCGAGGAACGGAGCAGAGGTGTCGTGCTCCGCCGCAATTCGTCCGTCGGTCTGCAGCAGTGTTACCTTCTTCAGATTGTTTCCGGGAAGAATGATGTACAACTTATCCTGGACGGGATTCGGATAAAGTGAGATAGAATGATTAGCCTCGATATCGCCCGTAACAATGACCGGCTTCGGATCTGATACTTCGCTGACACAACCGTCAATCGTTGTTATCAACGTGTACACTCCCGGTGTTGTCGCCTCATACGAACCATTCACAGCTCCGGAAATCGCAGTTCCGTCTTTATACCATTGATTACCGATAGGGCCGGCCGCAGACAACGACACCGTTCCATTCGAGGTGGTACTGAAGGCGATTGCAGGTTTCGCCGGATTCACACAGAAGATCACCTGCGCTTCCGGCGCGGCGCTATAAGATGCATTGCCGGCCTGGTTGGCTTTGAGTGTCGCCTTACCCGCTTGTGCCATCGTTACCTTACCGTCTGCTCCCACAGTGATGTTTGAGCTTCCTGCGGTGAAGACCACCGTCAATCCCGACGTGGCGGTAGCCGATGGCGTGAACGGTCCCTCGCCGAGAACTTTCGTTGCGACGGGTGTGATCGCAATGGTCTGTCCTTTCTTCGACGAGATCACGGTTTGAACAAGCCAGCCAAGCGGATCGAGGCCGGACCCGTAAAATGGCATCTCGGATTTCAGGGTGAGCTTGTTTGTTTCGAAATCATACTCGGAGATTGTACCGTTGGCGTGGGGGCCGCCGGTACCCGTCAGTCCATATAACTTCCCATTCGAGGCGAGCAAAAACTTACCTCCTGAATTTGCCCCGACGGATTCATACGCGGTCTTGGCTGTATACACACCGGTGGCAAGATCAAATTGAAAAACAACTCCATAAGAACCTGAACCCACACTTCCTTCCGACGTCGCGCCCCACAACTTACCGTCAACTTCGATCGGGATGCACTTGGGTTTTGTTCCGGTTCCCGCAGAGAAATTATGTTTTACCGTGTAGGTATTCGTAGAGAGATCGTACTCAAACAAAACGCCGCCCCCGAATGCGCCACCGGCCGGTGTTGTTCCATATATCTTTCCATTCGAAGCGATAATCGGTGCCATCATAGGGCCGCTTCCGATGGCTGTGGCAAAGTCGACCAGCCTCCGGTATACTCTCGTTACGGGATCAAGCTCGAATAACACGCCCGACCCATTGGCTCCGCCGTATGGCATTAGACCATATAGCTTACCGTCATTTGATTGGATCAATTGATGATTAATGCCGCTTCCTTCCGCCACACTGAGATACCAAAGTGTCTCATAGACGCCCGATACCGGATCAAATTGGAAAAGTGAGGGAGATCCATAAGCCGGACCGGTGCTTCCATAAAGCTTACCATCCAGCCCTGCAAGCAATGGCGCCTGTGGATTGCCGCCGGTTGTGCTGGTGAACTCGAACAGCGTATTGTATTCGTCGGTGACTGGATCTACTTCGAATATTGTGCCGCCATTGTCGGGTCCGCCAAACTTCGTTACGCCGTACATTTTTCCATTGCCCGACATGGCAAGAGCCATCATAGGACTATGGCCGTCTGCAGATCCTTTGAAGTTCACTTTAGTAGTGATAGTACGGGTGTTATACTCAAACTCGAACAGCGTACCCTGATTGCTGGTGCCTCCGCGAGCACACGTTCCGTATAGCTTGTCTCCTTTCACTCCGAGATTTCCACTCACAGCAAGACCCGTGTTTTTGTTAAACACGAAAAGCGTTCTCAACTGTAAAGTGATTGGATTAAACTCGAACAACGTACCACCAGCACCTCCACTATTGTCGGTTCCGTACAACATGCCATTCGAAGCTTCCGTCAACTTACCGGTGGGCACACCGACATAGATCTGGAACTCTACCAGGACTGTCATGGTGTTAACATCGGGTTTGTATTCGTAGATGTAACCGGTCTGGTTGCCGCCATAGCTTGCCATTCCATAGATCTTCCCGTTCGAAGCTTTCATCAGCCCCTGAGCCATCGTTGTGTTGAAGTTCGCCTTTGGAAAATCGAGTTTAATGGCTACCGTGCCGGCAGCGGGATCGAATTCATAGATCACCCCTTCGGCGTTGGCTCCTCCCACTTGTGTGGTTCCGTATACTTTGCCGTTCACTGCTTCAACCGGGCCCGACATCGTCGAACCGCCTGGCGTTGTGATCTGCGCTTTTTTTGTGAGCGTGTTTGCAGCAGGATCATACTGGGCAAAGACCCTGTATTCTTGCGCGGTGCCTGCCGATCCGGTGATATATATCTTTCCATCCGAGGTCATAAAAACATCCGAGATACTATTGATCAGATCAGAGACATTTTTCTTTTTGGTGAATGTGCCTGTATTGAGGTCGAACTCGAATATCAAAGGACCCAGCTCATCATCAATATTTCCACTCTTCGCGCCGTATATCTTTCCATTCGGCGTGGCAACGAAAGTTTTCACCGGGTAATCGGCCAGCGCGAAATTGTACTTTACCACGTTGGTTCCGGTCGCGGGGTCGTACTCAAATAATACGCCGCCACCTCTTGTACCTCCTTTTGACGTGCATCCGTAGAATTTGCCGTTCGATCCGAGCGTCAGACTGCCGCGAGGTTCGCCACCTCCGTCGTCGCTCTCTTTAAAAGCCTTGACGATGGCTATGTCTGTGCCGTCATTATTCGCTTTATAGATCGCACCGGCATTCCCGTTGCCGATGTTTCCCAGTATGCCATACAACTGCCCTTGTTGTGAGGTAGTTTGTGCGATATTCTTAACTGTCAATACTTGCGACACACTCTTCATCGCATACGTACCGTTGCCCCCGCTGGCAATGATCATCACCTGCCCGACAGCCTTGATCGTTATCGTGTTGCCTTCGACCATAGCCACGGATGGATCACTTGTGGCGAACGTAACAGGAACGCTCGCACTGGAGCTCGCGGTTACCTCAAACGGTGCGTCACCCAGTGTCTTTGTCGGTAACTGGGCAAACGTGATCGTATGATCTTCTTTCACAACGAGTGTCTGAAAGGTTGATGACGCCGTGAACGACTGGCTGACGTTAGTGGCAGCGTAAATATTCGTGCTCCCCTTGCCAACAATCAGTACACGGCCAGACGAAATTTGCGCTACGGCGGGGTTAGTGCTCGATAAAGTATACGGAATCGTATACCGGCCCGATTTCACAACGGGTGTGAATGCAGCAGCACCCACGACCTTTTCAGAGATAGGATCCATCGTCAGTGTCGCGTTAGCTTTCCCGATGACAATGTTGATGGCCTTGTCGGCAGGGAGGTAAAAGTCGTTGCCGGCTACACGAGCCGTGATCGTTCCGTTGAAAGAGGAAGACGCGCTAACGATGTTGTTGTTGATAGTGACGGCCGAATTGAGCGGCAGGGGGTCGAACGTAACCGGCAGTCCGCTCGAAGACGTGGCTACGATGGGAAAGAATCCGTCCAAATATTTTCTGGCCGGAATATCGTCGACAACGATTGTCTGTATTCCTTTTGATATCACCAGGCTGGCAGTTATCGTCGTTGCTTCGAAGTCCGCGTTGCCGGGATGCGTAGCGGTAAGTGTCGTGGTCCCGATGCCTTTAGGACTAATGACATGATTCGTTCCGTTGAATGCAACGGTGGCTATGTTCGGATCCGAGCTGGTAAGTGTGTATGGAAGTCCGCTTGAGATCAGAAGCGTTATTGTGATGTCGTTACCATAGCCACCGGCGGTCGGCAACGATCCAATCCAGGTTTGAGTGCCCTTTAGCACACTCAGGCCTTGATCAACACTCGTTGCAGCGTTGTAGGTTGTGTTGCCCGCCTGACTTGCCGTAATCGTTGTTGTCCCGCTACCAACGACCGTTACCGTCGATCCACTCACAGTGGCAACGGCAGTATTGGAGCTGATATACGACACGACAAGTCCCGAGCTCGCGATAGCAGTAAGAGCGAACGGTATGTCGCCTGCGTGCTTCGAAGACAATGTGCCAAAGGTGATCGTCTGGTTGAGCTTGCTCACCACCAGGGCCTGATCGACGCTCGTCGCCGCGTTGTAATTAGGGTTACCGGCCTGGCTTGCAGTAATGGTAGTGGTCCCGGCTCCTACGATCGTGACGGTCGATCCGACGATCGTTGCAACCGACGTGTTCGAGCTCGAGTATGAAACTCCAAGAGTCGACGACGCGGTGGCCGTGAGACCGAACGGAGCTTCGCCCATATTCTTCCCCACGAGTGTTCCGAAAGTAATAGTCTGACTGGCTTTGTTGACGGTCAGTGTTTGTTCCACTGGCAGCGCCGCGTCGAACGTTCCGTTGCCGGCCTGTTTAGCGGTAATGGTCGTTGTACCCGCTCCGACAATCGTGAGGGTCGATCCACTGACCGTCGCCACTGATGTATTCGAGCTCGTATATGTTACCGTAAGCGACGATGAGGCCGTTGCCGTTAATCCGAAAGGTGCGTTGCCGAAAGTCTTTGCCGTCAATGCTCCGAATGTGATCGACTGATCCGATCCCGGTGTGTAAACGTAGTAAGCCGGCGAAAAAGAAATCCCCTGCCCCAGACCCACGTAAGCCTTACCCCCGCTGAACGCACACGAGGCATTGATGTAAAAACCAGCGACCGGGTAATCTGCTTCTTTTATCCAAACGTTTTCAGTGGGATAGTACGAATACAGTTCGGTCGACTGAGCCAGTCCCATGTACCCTCTTGTTGAAGTAGCGAATCCAATTGCTCCCGCGATAGCCGAAGGATGATCAGCCTTCCGCGTCCATGTATTGGTTGCTGTGTTATATTCCCAGAAATCCGATAATGAATTATCATTCTCATCAACGCCGGTACCGACATAACCTTTGGTGCCGATAGCAAACGCGGCGGGATAGAGTCGCGGTGTAGACGGAAGCGACTCGAGCTCCATCCACGTGTAGCCCGACGGGTCGAATACCCATAGGTCATTCAACGCTACCCCGTTCTCATCCTGGCCTCCACCGATGTATGCCTTATTGTTTACAACAAACACGAATCCGCCGGCACGACCGAGGCCGGGGAAGTCCGTCTTCTTTTCCCATGTATCGCCGGCCGGGGTATATTCCCAGATGTCTTTGAAGCCGCTGCTCAGGTCGGTCCCGAACGCGACATAACCTTTGCCATTGATACTGAAGCTGATCGCCCCGATGCGCGCGCCGCCATCGAAGTTTCCTTTAGATGTCCACGCATTCGACGCGACATCGTATTCATAGAAATCGTCGGTAGGAATAGAGGCGCCTGTCATGCCGGTCCCGGCATAGACTTTTGCCCCGATGGAAAATGAGGTGCCGAGCGTCCGGCCACCGCCGGCGTAGTTCTGCCTGGCCGTCCACGTGTCGTTCTGGGCCATAGTAAGGCTCACGAACATTGTCAACAATACAGTCAATAGGTTTCTCATGGGATGGTAGAAGTGAAAAGTCAGTTTCTGCATTTCTAGTGTAGTAAAATTGCACGCTTGCCACGCGAAGAACCTGCCATCCGGTGTCAATAAACTGCCATTGTGCAGGGGGTGGTTTTCGGAAGGTGTTGATTTTGAATAACTTACATTCTATGCTCGAAAAATGCCGTCCTGAGGACCTGCACGATATTTACACCATAATTAATGACGCCGCCAGCGCGTACAAAGGGGTGATCCCGGGCGATCGCTGGCATGACCCGTACATGCCGCCCGAGGAGCTCACGCGGCAGGTGGAAGAAGGTGTCATATTCTGGGGATACAAGGAGGGCGACACCACCATTGGTGTGATGGGACTACAGGACCGCGGCGACGTTACGCTGATACGCCACGCGTACGTGCGCACGAGCCATCGGAATAAAGGCATTGGCGGAAAGCTTCTCCAGTACCTCACTACCCTCACCAGTAAGCCTGTGTTGATCGGAACCTGGGCAGACGCAACATGGGCCGTTGACTTCTACAAGAAGCACGGTTTCAGATTGATCACCGGCGCGGAAAAGGACCGGCTGCTCAAGAAGTACTGGAACATACCTCAGCGACAAGTTGAAACGTCCGTGGTACTGGCGAACGCAGACTGGAAGTAGCTGGACTTAGCGCGCGACTCTGTCGCATGTTAACCAACTCCTCCACGCGCCTTACTCATTCCTCAAAGAATCCACAGGATTAATCAATGCAGCCCTGACTGAACGATAGCCTACGGTTAGCACCGCTATCAGCAACCCGGCTACACCCGCTATGACAACCGAGAGAATATCAAAGTCGGTGCGATAGGCGAACGACTGAAGCCATTGATCCATCCCGTACCATGCGAGCGGTATCGATATCAAAAATGAAATAAGAAGGAGCCGCGTCATATTCGATAGCAATAGCAGGGTGAGCTGGACCGGCGATGCTCCGAGCACTTTCCTTATCCCGATCTCCTTTGTTCGTTGTGCCGTGGTGTATGTTATCAATCCAAAGAGGCCCAGGCAGGCAATGACAACGGCCATCACCGTAAGGGCGACGAACACTTTGCCGAGGCGCTGTTCGGCGCGGAACAACCGGTCATAGTCTTCGTCGATAAACGAGTACTGGAACGGATTCCCGTTCGCATACTTCTTCCAGATCGACTGCGCCAGCTCGATCTTTGGGCCTGGATCGCCGGGAGTCATCCGGACCACGAAGTTGTTGTCTGCACCTTTATTGAGGAACATGGCGATTGGCTGAATATTAGATTTGAGACTGGCGAAATTGAAATCTTTGACGATGCCGATCACATGGTACAAGGTATTGTCGCCCCCACCGAATCCCAGCTTTTTGCCTTCATGAGAATCGAAGTCCATCATTCGCGCGCACGCTTCGTTTATAACGACCGCGTTTGAATCCGAAATGAACTCCCTGGAAAAAAAACGACCGCTCTTCATCTCGTATCGCATGGTTTTCGCAAAGTCATAGTCGCTCGCGTTCAGATAGACACTAACAAGCTGATCGCTGTGATCGGCTTTGATGAAGCCGGTTGAAGAAACGTCGGGCGGAAGGGATTCGGAATAGCTCGCATCCACAAATTCGGAATGGCGAAGCATTTCTTCTTTGAATGCCGAATGGTTCCCTCCCAGCATAAAAGATTGTGGTATCCTGAGTACATTCTCCTTGTCGAAACCCAAGTCGTGGCTGCGGATGAATTGCACCTGTTTATAAATGATCAATGTTCCGATGATAAGCACGATGGAGATCGCAAACTGGAAAACGACCAACGAGCTCCTTATAAACGAACCACCGGCCCCTTGTTGTTTGCCTGATTTAAGAACATTGACAGGATTGAACGAGCTGAGATAAAATGCAGGATAAGCTCCGGCGAGGACGCCCACAACGAACAGGAACAGGAGGCTATAACCGATCACGCTGATGTTGCCGAAAAGATCGATGTGAAGGTCTTTTCCACTCAGGGAATTGAAAGTTCCAAGCGCTGCATAAGCCATCAGGATCGCAAGCAACGAAGACACGATCACATACAGGAACGACTCGGTCATGAACTGAGGAATAAGCCCACGCCAGGTGGCGCCCATCGTCTTACGGACACCGACTTCCCTGCCCCGGCTCATCGCCCGGGCTGTCGATAAATTCATGAAGTTGATGCAGGCGATGATGACCACGAAAAGACCGACCGCTCCGAAGATATAGACATAACGCAGGTCCCCGTTAGGCTCGAACTCGTTGTCGAGGCTTGACTGGAGGTGGATCGATAACAAAGGCTGAACGAAGAATTTCACGATGTCGCCGCTCTTCACAAACTGGTCGTGTGAAATATTGAGGCTCTTTTCGATGCCTGGAATGATCCGGTGTTGCGCGAAATCTTCGAGTTTCTCCTCGACTTCAGCAATGCCTGACTCATTCACCGTTTTGAAGTAAGTCTTCAAGCCATAGCAGCCCCAGCAATCCCCTTTGGAGAACGCAAGCGATTCGAGCGATATGATTACAGCGAATTTCATATGCGTGTTCTCCGGCGGGTCGTTGGCAATAGCCGTCACCTCGAATACTTCGGCTCTCCGCCCGACGATCAATTGTTTACCAACCGGTGAGCTTCCATTCGTGCCATCGTAATCGAAATATTTCTTCGCGGCGGACGACGTGAGTACGATCTTCCCGGGGCCCTTCAGGCATTCGCGCGGGTTACCTTCGATCAATTGATACCCGAAGAAGCTGAAGAAGTTCGAGTCGGCACCCATGAATCTCTTCTCCATGATCGCGCGGTCTTCATACCGCACGGGGGCGTTGTAAATGACTACGCGAACGGCATCTTCCACAGCCGGCATCTCCTGACGCATGGTTTCCGCCAGCGGCGCACCGGTGTCGGAATAAAGGATCTCGTCCCCCTTGAAAGTCTCGTTGATGCCAACGCGGAATATTCTTTCGGCGTCCGGGATATGACGGTCGTAGCTGAGCTCATCGGAAATATATATTCCGATCAGGAGTGTTACCGAGAGTCCGAGCGACAATCCAAGAACATTGATGAACGCATAAAGGCCCTGGCGTCGCGACACGCGCAGTGCGGTAACGATGTAATTGCGCAGCATGATAAAAGGGTTTGATTGAAACGAGAACCTGCTCCTCATGAAAATTCCCGGGCGAAGAAAGCGGAAGATATTCCAAAAGAGCTTCCGGCGAGCTCTGGAAAATCCGTACTGTTGAATGTCGAATTCGTATTTCTGAACGAGGTCACCCTCGATCTCTTCGAGAAAATGATCGGGACAAACAATCTTGAGAAATCCTCTCGCCCACCCCGGGAGTGTGTCATCCTCGTGGCGCATGTACTACATCTTGAGTTGCGGTACCATGTTCCACAAATAGAGGCGGGACTCTTTCATGGCTTTCAGCATGACGAGTCCCGCGGCTGTTATTGTAAATATTCGTTTGCGACGGCCTCCGCGTTCCTTGGTTGCTCCGCCCGTCTTGGAGCGCACGAGGCCTTTGTCTTCCAGACGATAGAGTGTTACGTGTACTGCGCTCAGTGTGATCTCACGTTTCAGCTCCGATTCGATCTTCAAGGCAATTACGGCGCCGTAAGCCTCTTCCCTGAGTGCGGCGACAAGCGTGAGGATCAGTTCTTCAAATTCCCCGAGAGTTTCCTTCCCCATTTGCTTCTATTTTGTGAAGCAAATATAATGGATTTCTCACGAAAAACACGAAAAGCACGGAAAACTGTCTTTCAGGATTTAGCGCGCGACTCCGTCGCGTGTTTGACCTAGACTCCGTCGCGCGTTTGACCTAATTAAGCGCTGTATTCGTTCCGGGTCCTATCACCAGCGAAGCCACATGTTGCCCCTCCGGAAAATCGTTCGAAGCATAATACACTTTCAGGTTACCCGACGTCTGTTTCAAGGCCACCAGGTCCTTCACGGAGCACGTCATCGGATCTTCGTATCCTTTCGTTGAGCCGTCGAACTTGAATTCCTTAAGGACCTTATCGTTCTCGTCTTTAATGATAATAACCCGCCCGGTTACGGTCCGTCCGCATTCATTGTACTTTAAAGTGAATTGCTTGTGATTTTCGGCAGGGTCAATGATGATCTTCCGGGCGATCGTTCGGTTCACCATATACTGGTCGACCAGGAGCTTGTCGTCGAGATACACCTGGCAACTGTGTGCCCCTGGCTTCAGAGCAAACGACGACAAGATCATACACAAGGCAGCCAAAACCGTTAGACCTTTGAATTGCATGTTCGTTTTCATTGGATTTGTTTTTTTATTGAATTAACGAACAAAATCAAAGCACGACTGGCTTGTTTGACCAACTGCAGGAGTTGCTTGATGAATAGCCTGACCTGGCGCGCGACTCCGGTCGCGTGCTAACCGAGTGCCCGACGCGTTTGGTGTCATGTCCTAAGTTTACGGCTTCACTACTTCACTCAGTTGTCTTAACAAATCCCTACCCTGACCTACCTCCCCGCTGAGCTTTGTTTCGCTGAAATCTTTTTCCACCGCAATCACGCCAAGAAGCTTGTCGAATTCCTGCATCAGCTTCTGAACCGACTTGTCCCTGGATTTGGAGGCCTTTTCGCGAATGATCCTGATCTTTTCGAAGTCGACAATTCCCTCGCGGAGCTTTTCGAGGCGGATGCAGCTGTTGGCGCCCGGATAGACAAGGAAACAATCACCGGCCGCCCACGAACCGTGACGCGCATCGCGCATCGGGTCGGCTGGCCACGCATCGTAAGCCCAGCGGAGAAAACCGTCGTAACCGAAGGCAAGCGAATACCATCCGAGAAAACGTCCTTCGATCGGCGGTGAGAAGACGAAGTTATTTGGCTTCGGGGGATTGCAACACACATAAAATGTCGACGAAGCACCTCTGGCAGACCGTGATTTCTGCTGGGCCATCGAGGGTTCCTTGCCGTGAAGAAATGAATAGTCGTCCAGCAGCATGTCCAGTTCCTGGTGCCAGTCGCCCGCATAGGTTATTCTCCACTGTGGTGAATGGTCTTTAATGACTTTGATCGCTGCCAGCGTTTGTTCAAGCGCATTTTCGTTGATACCGAGATAGGTTTTATCGAGCCAGCCTTTCTGTTGCAGGTGTGATCTCAGGTCTGTTAAAAAAATATTCCAATGGTCTTTGAATTCCGTCGTACCGAGAGCCCATGACTCGTAAACCAACGCTCCGGTAGACTCGTCCTTATAGCGGAACCTGTTTCCCCATGGTACGGGTGTGTAGATCGTGATGGCTTCGTCGATCCCGGCATCCATGCACAGCTGAACATATTCGTCGAAGATCTTGTAATCGAATTTCCACTTCCCGTTCGTGCTCTTCACCCAATCGATCATACCGCCTTCGATCATATATGAATTATCGGACCACGGCGAATGAACGGCATAAGTGGTTATGTACTTGCCGCCGGCGCCGGCATAGAGTTTAAGATGCTCTTTCAGCAATGACTTGTGTGCATCGGACCACGGTTCGAGATCATAATGCCAGGCTACAACCCAGGGATTCTGCCAGAGATCAAGCCGGAATTTCCAGTCTGACGGCTTTGGCAGCGTGTGAGATTGTACGGTGATCGCGACATCGAGCGTCGCATTCGAACCTGTTGCGCCGACGTCGATCTTACCTTTATAAACACCTGGTGATTGTGTTGTGGGGATATCGATCGTCATCCACACCGGCCTTACGGTGCGGCCGGGAACCTGGAATCTGTCGCGGTCGCCCGTCATCTTCGCGAAACGGTCGGGCATCAGGTACACATCCTTATATGGCGAAGGTCCGCAGTCGACATCCGATGCTCCGTAAGGAAAGTTCGACACGACATAATGGACGGTGTGAAGTGTAATGTTGTCGTGATTGAGTATTTGCCCATTCGCGCTTTTTAGATCGCTTACGGAAAATCGTACCTGGTCCAATGTATCGGGCGACCACACGACGATCTGAGCATTGAGACGTTCTCCCTTCCAGCCGGTTTCTTCCAGCAAAGTCTTCTGCTGCAGGTCGGGAACGTCCGTTCTGAAATACAACTTGTCGGCCGACCCGAACGACACGTGCATGCCGGTTTTCTCAATTGTCCATCGCGCGGGGTCCCGGGGTTGATCGAAGGTGTGTTCTTCCTGGTAGTGCGGGCTAAGCACAGGCGCCATCGACTGGCCAAACTGTCCCTGGTACGACTGCGAAACAGCCGATACAACACAGAAAAAGAATAAAAGAACGACAGCAGTTTTCTTCATTCAAGCGAGTTACTTTTTTTCGTACACAAAAGAAAACGATTTGATAGCAACGGCTTTAAATGATACATTGAGTATCGTTAATTGTTGTCTCGCACAGCCTGCCCCGCACTTGATGCGGGGCACGGATAAAAATTAAATCCCATGAAAAATAATTCCCGAAGGCAATTCCTGACCAGGGCGCTGGCTGGCATGGCGGCAACGACTGCTATTCCATCGCTCGCACTGGGAGAAACTAAGGCACCGGCGCCGGCGCCGAGGATAAAGCTCTCCGTCTCATCGTATTCATACTGGCATTTTAAAGGGGATAAGTTTCCAATCGAAAAAGTGATCGATGAAGCCGCAAAGGTTGGTGTTGAAGGGATCGATATACTTCACAGGCAAATGGACGGCGAAGACAATGCGTACATCCAAAAGCTGAAACGTCATGCGTTCGTCAATGGAATAACTTTCACTTGTTTGTCCATACACCAGAGTTTCGTATCACCGGACAAAGAATTTCTGAAAAAAGAGATCGAGCACACCAGGAAATGTATCCGGCTTGCCGCGAGTATGGGTATCCCCTGCCTACGCCTCAATTCCGGTCGATGGGGAACCATCAAGTCATTCGATGACCTCATGAAAAACCGGGGTGTTGAACCCGTTCTTCCCGGTCACACCGAAGACGACGGTTTCAAGTGGTGCATCGACAGCATACAACAATGCTTGCCGGCCGCCGAAGAATCCGGTGTTCTGCTGGCGCTCGAAAATCATTGGGGCCTTTGTTCGACTCCCGAAGGACAGCTTCGTATCAAAAAAGCGATCGACTCGCCCTGGCTTGGTATCATGATGGACACGGGCAACTTCCTCGAGGATCCTTACAGCAAGCTCGAGATGCTCGCTCCGTATACCAACTTCGTGCAGGCGAAGACCTATTACGGCGGCGGCGAATGGTACAGCCTCGACCTGGACTACAAGCGCATCTTCAACATTCTTAAAAAAGTGAACTACCAGGGATATGTGTCCCTGGAGTTCGAAGGAAAAGAAGATCCGTTTGTTGCCGTGCCTAAAAGCATCGAACTGTTACGGTCGTCGATGTAAGCATATAAAATTACGGCAATATTGTCTTACCGGCCTTGATATCGGCGATCAGCTTATCGACATACGATTTGGTATTCGCATCGTCGGCGAGTTCGTTGGCTTTGGCGCCAAATGCGAGGGCTTCCTTTGTGTTCCCCAAACCGACGTTTCCAAGGATCATTCCCAGTCGCGTATAAATATCGTTGGGATATTTGGTGTAGTTCGCTTTATAGATATCGAACGCCTCTTTGTACTTCTTTTGACGAAGCAATGTATACCCGTACTGGTGCATCTGCAGCATGGTGGCCATCGGCAGGGCTTTTTTCATCACCGAGTCTGCTTTTTGTTTCTGACTCTTCTTCTCCAGCAGTCCCGCATAAGTCGACAGCGTGAGGAAGTTGGTTTCTCCGAAGTAGGTATTGATGGAGCGTTCCGACCAAACGAGCGCTTCTTCGAGATTGACATTATTCATCAGGCAGTAGTTAGCCGCCTGCTGCATCTTCTGCCAGACGGAATAGAACTGTCCATTGTCAAATTCGCGCCGGTAAGCATCCACCTGTTCTTTCACTAGGTCCGTCGACACCCTGAACGGTATCTTTATTTTTTCCCATGACATCGTAATGAGAGCGGAGTTATCGTTCTGGTCGCTGAAGGCATACGTCAGCCTCTCGACACTTTCGGTTGTCTTTACCACCGGCACCTCGACGCGCAGCATATCGTGCTCGGGCTTATAATAAAAACTCCCCCACGCGTTATTGTCCTTTGAAAACACGAGTGTTGCTTTCTCCTGTCCCATGGCGATGAAGAATCCGTACTTGCCGGGCGGCAGGGTTTTTCCTTCAATCTGGACTTCGGTGCTCACCTCGATGGTCGTGTTCTCATCGGCGCCTGCCCGCCAAGGCGCTGCTTTACTGGTACCGTAATGCAGGTCTTCGAAGCCATAGTGAACTACTTCGCCCCAGATCTTCCCCTCACGGCCTTTTACAACGGGCCGGTTGTAGGTGATCCTGACGTCGGTGATCCCGATACGTTCGCTTACGGACGCCATTTTGTTCATCCGGAGCGTGGGAACATTACCATTTTGGGCTTGCAGCGATGCCGCCACGCCGAACAATAATAGGATCAGAATGATGTTTTTCATTGGAGAGATTGATTTTAGTCGGATCAAAAATACCAGCACCACGAGCAGGGATGTTTTCAAAAGGAATTCAAATCCTATCCAAGGCTGGCCAAGATCGGTGTATTACCTTTGGCGCTGGATTATGAACGATCAACCAGGGAATCATTAACATATCGCGACGAGTGGACTGTGTGAAGAGGGTTCGATTGACCATTGCCGCCTTACTGCTGGCGGGAGTCTGCGTGGGTCAAAACCAGGAAACGATCAAAGGCATCGTGGCCGACTCGGCCAACCATCGCCCGATCCCTTATGTGAACGTGATCATCAAACACACCTACCGGGGCACGACAACCGATGGGAAAGGGTACTTCAGCCTTCCGGCGCACCTGACAGACACGCTGGTATTTTCATTTGTGGGTTACAAGACCCTCGAATTTCCTTTGGATGAATGGGAACCGAGCGTGATCCTCATGGCCGAAGAGGTCCGGATGCTCAATACCATCACCGTCGAGGGCGCTCGCCTCCCCGATGGCTATGAACATCTTTTCGATGAGGAAAATATCCGGCTCAAGAACTCACAGCAGACCATCAAGTTCTGGTACCCGAAGGACAAAAGGGAACGGATGAAGATCGGTATGGCCAAGAACGAAGCCGTCAGGGTGAAGCACTACGTGGATCTCATGGTGAAAGATGACAAAGTGAAGAATTACCTCATGAAAAGGCATAGGCTGACCGAAGATCAGTATTATGCCATCCTTTCAAAATTCAATGAGAAGAATTACGCGATCATGTACTACCTCACCGACTCCGAGCTGTTGAGCTTGTTATACAGATATTACGAAGCGGAGACCAATTGACCTTCCGGATCAACAGTCGTTGATCAATCTCCCTGAAACAACTTTTCTTGTGAACGTCTCATGATACGAAGCCCCGGGTAAGAAGCGAGATGGTACTATTGGGGAGAGAAGTTTGTTTTTGTGTCTTGTTTGATTTTTGTTGTTCAGCAGGTGCCTAAGGGACAGGCGATAATCAAGAGGCGAATAGATGGGACAAGTAAGCGCATGCAATGTTGAGGTGGCAGAAGCGAAAGTGATCCGGCAGGGAATCGAACCCCGAACCGTCAGCTTAGAAGGCTGATGCTCTATCCAATTGAGCTACCGGACCCTTGCGCTCCCCGCGATCGGCCGTCTTCGCGGCGAAGATCACCTAAGCAATACGCTTCGGTGATCTGATGCGGAGAAGGGGGGATTCGAACCCCCGGTACGGTTTGACCCGTACGGCGGTTTAGCAAACCGCTGGTTTCAGCCACTCACCCACCTCTCCAGGTATGCCGCTTAAAAATGAAGTGCAAATATAATCGGCCGGCCGGTTTATCCGTCCGTAAAGAGGCCCTTTTTCTTAGAAATGAAGGAATTTTTACGCTTTCCGCAGGCGAGGCGCCCGGTTCTACAGCTTCGAAGTATCGCGGTGAGAAGCAAGCTCTTTGAGGCTTTCACTGATCGACAAAATGGCCTCGTATTGGTTTTGTTCTCTGAGTTTTTTCAGTCGTTTTCTCTCTCGCCTTTCAAGTTCCCACTACTGGACTTTTCCCTGGCCCTTGCGAAAGGAGTAATAAAGCCAGAGGCCGGCAATGGCGAGGGAAGCGACCAACCCAATGCAGAAGATTGTTACGTCATCCATATCTATTTCTGTTTTTCTTTTTGACGGTTGTGACTCTCAGGAATATCATGAGGTACATAGCCGTTGTGATGACTATCAACGTGGTGCAAATTATTCCTGCGAAATACAAAAGAAGCTTGTTCTGGCTCACGGCGATGAGCTCACCTATAACGTTCCACCAAACCCTAAGTATTAGTTGCGTGAACGCAATCAACGTTAACCACGTCAATAGCCTCTTCATTCTCATGCCCCAAAATAACGCATGAACATGCCGGCGACTAAAAACTCAGCCCCGGTTTCCTGACAAAGATTGGAGATTAATTTATGTGCGTACCGATCACCACAAGTTATTAGTCCTCTTACTCACTCCTCAACGAATTCACCGGATTCGCCAACGCCGATCGCAGCGCATGATAGCTCACCGTGAGCAAAGCAATCACAAGCGCCCCGCCAACCGATGCAGCAAATATGAACCAAGACAGAGGCACACGATATTCAAACTGGCTCAGCCAATCATCCGCTATAAAATACGCAGGCGGCAACGCAACCACTCCCGCAATCACTACCAGCAAAATAAAATCTCTCGACATCATCCGCCACAACCCTCCTATCGATGCACCCAACACCTTCCTGATCCCGATCTCCTTCGTGCGCTGCTCGGCCATGTAAGACGCCAGACCCAACAATCCCAAACAACAAATGAATACGCCCAGCCCCGCCAAACCCGAGCTCAGCTTAGCTACTCTTCTTTCATTACTGAACTTGTTGGCATACTTCTGGTCGGCAAACGAATACTCGAACGCATTTTCAGGATCATACTTTTTGAAAACAGCTTCGATCTTCGACAACGCATCGACAACATTCATTTCGGGGTCGAGCTTCATGTTCACCACATTCATCCAGTTCATAGTGCGTAGTTTCACAAATATCATCTGCGTGACAGGCGTGTAAGGTGAAATGGTGATCATATCTTTTACAACCCCGATGATCGTGAAATTTCCATTTCTCCCCCACGTCATCGTCGTCCCAACAGGCGACTTCATATCCATATGCCGTGCAGCGGTCTCGTTAATGATGAAACACGCAGTATCAGTCGGCAAGAAATCACGCCCGTCTATCAACTGCCAATTCAACAGCTTACCGAGCTCGGGCGTTGAGCGAACAGTCCAAAATTGATCCTGCATATCGGCGGGCTTTCCGGGCCAGGTGATCCCGCCGTTGGTTGTTCCGGTGTTTGTGATCTCAACATCGGTGAGTGCTACTTCCTTTATCGCTCCCGTCGCCCTTAAGTCATTGCTGAACGCATCATAATGATCCTTGATGTTGGCGTTCCTGATGGGGCTCGAGATCAGCCCAGTGTTGTCATATCCTAACGGCCTGTTCTGCGCAAAATCTATTTGCTGAATGATGACAAACGTACCGACAATCAGAATGACGGAAACCGAGAATTGAACAACCACCATGATCTTCCTGGGAAGAGAAGAAAAACGACTGGCCTTCACCGCGCCCTTCAGTGCTCTCACAGGTTTAAATGACGAGAGATACAGCGCCGGGTAGCTACCCGATACAAATCCGACGAATACGGAGAATCCGGCAATCGATAACCAGAACACCGGGCTGCTCCAGGGAATACTCAGGTTCCTTCCGGAGACCATGTTGAACCAGGGCATTACAATCTGTGCGAGAACGATCGATAGCACCAATGCCAGGCATACCACAATAAACGACTCGATATAGAACTGTTTCACAAGTTGCGGGCGACGGGACCCGACAGTTTTTCTTATACCAACTTCCTTGGCGCGACGCTCTGCCCGTGCGGTACTCAGGTTCATAAAGTTGATGCAAGCCAGCAACAAGACACACAACCCGATCGTGCCGAACATCCACACGTAACGCACGCCCTCTCCTGTTGAAACGCCGTTCTCGTAATCGGAGTGCAGATACCATCGTTCCATCGGGTGAAGGAAGATCACGGGGTTGAACCTTGTATCATCCGCATCCTGCCCGACCAACGCCTTGAGCTTCGACTCGCGGATGTTTTCCGATGCCGTTTTCATATCGACTCCGTCTTCCAGCTCTACAAAAACCTGGAACCAACTATTACCCCAACTCAGCCAGTCGGGAAGAAGCTCCTTCTCAGCGAGCTCAAAGGGACTGATGAAGCCAAGATCGGCGAAGCCGCAATTCACCGGAAGATCTTCATATACGGCCGTGACCTTCACTTCATTCTTGTCGTCGATCATCACCGTCTTGTCAATCGGATTTTCATCGCCGAACAATGCTTTCGCGGCCGATGCGCTCAGCATAATGGAATGTCGGTCCTGAAGACCGTTGCGAGTACCTTTCAACACGTTCAGGTCGAGGATCTCGGTGATCCCAGGGTCCATAAAGTTCCCGGTGAACCTGGTGCTTTTAGTGCCGTTGGTGAGCTTACGGCCGTTTGGAAACGTACCGACCACAACATGCTTGAAGTTCGCGCCGTAATTGTCGCGCAACTGCGGACCGAGCTGCTTCGCCTGACTGAACCATGTTTCAACTGTGCCGTTGATATCCTGGTTTTGTATGACGCGCGCAATGCGATCGTAGTTCTTAAAATTCTGATTGAATGTAAGCTCATAATGAAGCCACAGGCCGATAAGGATCGCAGCAGCCATGCCGATGGCGAGACCTCCGATGTTGATCAACGAGTATCCTTTCGTCTTCAAAAGGTTTCTCCAACCAATCTTAAAATAGCTTTTTAACATACCGTATTGATTTAATGTTTGATGTCCCTCCGCAGGACGAATGATCCCAGGTCTAAACAAGAGAATGACGTCGGCCAGGAAATTGAGGTCCGCTTTTCGTTTACCCGAAAGCCTTACGCGCTCCTGGTACAGCTCCACCAGGTCGCCTTCGATCGCCGGCAGCATGCTCGGATGGCAATACCACCGGAAGAACCGGAGGGCATACTTTGGTGGAGATGTTTCTGGCTGGCTCATGAATGTCAGGCTATCTTCACGTCCCACACGACTTTAGGGATTGCTTTCCAGAGGTCGTTGCGTGTGGTGCGGGTATATTCCATTGCCTTCTTTCCGTACGCAGTAATGCTGTAATATCTTTTGGGGCGGCCGGCGCGATCCTGGGTGGTCTCCCCTTCGCGTGATTTGAGGTAGCCCTTGTCTTCAAGGCGCTTTAGTGCGGTCTGCAGGGCGCCGACGCTAACTTTTCGTACGAGTCGCGTTTCGATCTCTTTTTTTATCGTTACCCCATAAGCGTCTTCATGAAGGATGCCGACAGTGAGCATGACGATCTCTTCGAATTCGCCGAGTTGGTATTTTTTCATGGACAAAAATTAATTCCTAAATGTAGTATTAATAATTGTGCCAAAGGTTAGATCATGTAAATTTTAAGATTTTAAAAGAATTTGGCTGAAGAAAGTATTAAGGGCGTGCGATTATGAACGATTGCCGGTCAGTCGTGAGCGTACTTTTTTTTCTTCTTCTTTTTCCTTTCATGTCTTGCTACCTCTTCATCAATACTCCTGAATGCAAGCCAAACGGTATAGCACAAGCCACCCATAATTACTCCGGCCATGATCCACAGATAAATCATTGGATACATATTATTTATTTTTTTGATGTTGCTGTGAAAACTTTAATATATAGGCCTAACCCACACGCGAAAGAAATCGCCAAAACAATAGAGAACATGAGCAGTCTTTCTCGTATTGGCGCAGGTGTAAGAAATTCGGCGATGAAACTCCCGCAGGATGCAAGAAAAATCCATTGGCATAATGCTGCTAATGACAAATAGACTTGCAACACCTTCATCTTCATACTACAAATCTACAGCACAAAGCTCCCGCCACCGAAAAAAACAGCCCCAGTTAACCTTACAAAAAATTAAGATTTATTTCTGTGTGTTAGACCAACAACACGTTACTATACTCATCCTACTCACTCCTCAACGTCTCCGCCGGATTGACGTTAGACGCGCGGACCGTATTCAGACTCACCGTAACAATCGTAATCAATAAGATCATCCCCGCCCCCACCACAAAATACCACCACGACAAGTCCGACCGGTATGCAAACGACCCCAGCCACGCCTTCCCCGCCAACCAGATCAACGGCACACCAATCACCATCGCCAGCACAACCAGCAACGTAAACTCGCCCGACAACAATCTCATAATACTCATCGACGAAGCCCCGAACACCTTCCTCACACTGATCTCTTTCATCCTCCGCTCCACCGTAAACGCCATCAACCCATACAACCCCAGGCACGAGATCAAGATCGCTAACCCCGCAAATATTTGCGACAGCACCGACACCCGTTGCTCACTCGCATAAAGCGCATTGTAATCGTCATCCAGGAAGCGGTAGGCGAAAGCCACGCCCTCATTGCGCTGCTCATAAAGTTTCCTGATCTGCTCAATGGTTTCATTCATGTGCAATCCATCAAGCTTGACCATGATCTTCGGTGACATCGAAACCAGTTGTATCAAACACGGTTTTACTTCCGTGTACAACGATTCATAGTTAAAATCCTTCACCACTCCGATGATCTCACGTTCCTGCCCCCACAACCGGATCGTGTGACCTATTGGGTCTTTCAATCCCATCTGTTTAATGGCCGTCTCATTGAAAATGATCTTGGACTTCTCATCGGCATATTCTCTCGAATAATTACGCCCCTGCGCCATCTCAACGCCCAGGATGGGGAGGAAGTCGTAGCCAACCTCCAGGTTGTTAAAGTCCATCCCTTCATCGCGGTCACCCGCCTCCCAGTCAACGCCACCAAGTCCGCCGTGCGTACCGGTTACATCATGATAGAAGTTAGCCACACTTACTACGTCCGGCAGCTTTTTGATCTCATTCATCGTGGTCTCTATGATCCCCTCGAACACACCGCCCGGTGCAAAATATTGCGGATCGGCATTTGGCTTTACTTCGATGCTGAAATGAATGATGTGATCGCGATTGTATCCAAGGTTCTTCGATTGCACAAATTCCACCTGGCGATAAATAACGATTACGCCTACGATCAGTATGAAAGAGATCGCATACTGGAAAACCACCAGTCCCTTCCGGGCGAGCAACTCGCCGAACGATTTCCGGAGCTTACCTTTAAGGACCTCTCCCGCCCTGAACCGCGAAAGATACAGCGCCGGATAACTTCCGGATATCAAACCGGTCACTGTCACTATTATAAATGCCGACACCAGGAACATCGGATCAGAAGTCAACGTAATATGCTTCCCCGTGAAATCATTAAACGCAGGTATCAGCAGCCACACCAATATGAAAGCAACAATGGCGCTGATCCAAGCAAGTGACATCGACTCCGCCAGGAACTGCATCGTCAGGCTGCCCCGCCTTGCGCCGATCGCTTTCTTTACGCCGATCTCTTTCAGCCGGCGTGTCGCCCGTGCTGTCGACAGGTTCATAAAGTTGATACAGGCTATTGAAAGAATTACAATCGCCACTATTACAAACAGCCTCACATATTCGATCCTTCCGCCCGTGATCTCTCCATCCTGGTAGCGGTTATACAAGTATGTCTCCGAGTATCGTTGAAGCAGCAGGGTTTTGTTCGTTTCCTTATGCTTGCTCTTAATGAAATCATGAATCTTTTCTTGTACCGTTGTCTCGCTCACACCTTCCTTCAACAAGATATACGTGTATGGATCGCTGCTTCCCCATTCCCGCAACCATGGGTGGCTGTCTAGAAAGGTCTCGTACCCGGTCAGCACATCATATTGCTCCGTTGCGTTTTCCGGCAGCCTGAAAACTCCGGTAACTTCATAGATATGTCCGGCTTCATCGTCCTGCCATTCGATACTCTTCCCGAGCACATCATCCGATCCTCCGAACAGTCTGAACGCAAGGTCTTCAGATATCATGAGTCCGTATTTCTTTTCTAAGGCGGTCTCTTTGTCGCCTCTCACCAGGTTTATATCGAATACCTTGAAGAAATCCTTTCCGGCGTGCTGTCGCGAAACCCTTATCTTTTTGTCGTTCAGTATAAGAGTTGATTCCGTGACAAACCACGACGGCGGCACAACCGGCACTGCGTATTCCAC
The DNA here is from genome assembly GCA_035318625.1 of Cyclobacteriaceae bacterium. Classification (GTDB taxonomy): domain Bacteria; phylum Bacteroidota; class Bacteroidia; order Cytophagales; family Cyclobacteriaceae; genus ELB16-189. Next base: position 846,554 of record DATHEL010000001.1, on the reverse strand, counting down.
CTCCGGGATCTCGTTCGCCAGCACCTCGGCCAATATGCCCACCGTACCCAATCCCGTCGAAACACTTCCGTCGCTTTCGCGTAAATTCTGCAATACTTGATATAGCCGCTCGTCTTTCGAATTGAACTTATCCTTATTCCATTCGTCATTTACCCACAGGTAAACAATGAACACCGTCGCCAGGCCCGTCGACAGCCCCGCGATATTGATAAAGAATGTACTCTTGTACTTCATGAAGTTCCTCAGGGCGATCAACAGGTTGTGTCTCAGCATATCGGTAACGTTACTGGCAGGTAATATTTTGAATCGCCGGATAAATGCCAGCCTGAAATGTTTGATCACGTTGCGCGTGAAATTCCTCCGCGCCCTGGCAGGCGACTCCTCATATTCATTCTCAAAGACCTCTACCAGGTTGCCCTCGATCTCCTCGATGCAATCCCGACTGCAAAACCAACGAAGAAATCGGAGGGAATATCTGGGAGGGATCTTCACTTAGCTGTCCACTTAACTAAAAGATATCTTGGGGATCTGCGCATAAATGCTCGTGCGCAATGAATATTGATTATCGAGAACTTTCTTTCCCAGCGCCGTGATCACATAGTACTTCTTCCTCCTCCCTCCCCTGTCAGTCGTGATACCACCATACCGGGACTTCACAAAACCCTTGTCATCCAACCTCTTCAACGCCACATGCACAGCGCTGATGTTGAACTTCTTCTTGAGCTTTTCTTCCAGACTTCCCAATATCAACACACCATATGCCTGATCGTGCAATGCAGCCACCATCAGCAATACGAGTTCCTCGAATTCACCAAGTGAGTGTTCCTTCATAGTTAATAGTGTTGGTTAATGTCCGCCGGAACGCCGGCATTAAGCTCATTCGCTATAGACAAGATTGGTCAACGCCGGCCGAAGGCCAGCATTGAAATCACTCGCCGCAGGCGCATTTACTTAACAAACGTGAAAATAATACATTAGTTTCATATCTGTTAAGTAAATAGAGAAAAACTTAGAAGAAAGTGCAGGATGGTTGCAAAGCCCATATTTACATAGCTTTAAAAATGGTGACAAGAATTCTGTCCATCGTTGTTCTTCTGATTTGCACCACGTGCACCAACAGCCCGCGAATAGCGCGATGGCCTGACGCCACACGCGAAACCCGCCCCTGGACACGATGGTGGTGGCACGGAAGCTCACTGACAAAAGAAGGGATCACTGCCGAGCTCGAAGCCTATCGCAAAGCGGGACTGGGCGGCGTCGAGATCACACCTATATATGGAGTGCGGGGCCAGGAAGACAAATTCATCCCCTACTTATCGGATCAATGGATGGAATTGCTGACCTACACCCTGGCCGAAGCCGAACGGCTCGACATGGGTGTGGATATGGCCACCGGCACTGGATGGCCATTCGGAGGACCGTGGATTAATGATGAATTCGCTTGCCGGAATATTCTCAACCGGGTATATGAGCTATCGCAAGGACAGACATTAAAAGAAAAAATAGAATACATACAACCACCATTCATCCGGACTGTCAACCCCACGAAGATCGACGTGAAGCAACTGGTCCAGCCCGTTGAGAAAAACAACAACCTGCAGGAGCTTGCCATCGACCAGGTACAATTCGAACGGTCGTTGCCCCTGGTGGCGCTGATGGGCTACAGCGACCAGGGCGAAATAGTGAACCTCACCGATAAAGTAAGCTCCGAAGGTAAGCTGGGCTGGTCGCCCCCCTCGGGTAAGTGGAAACTGTTTGCCCTGTTCATGGGCTGGCATGGAAAGATGGTCGAGCGTGCAGGCCCGGGCGGCGAAGGCAATGTGATCGATCATTTCTCGGGTGATGCGTTGCAACATTATCTGAACCGCTTCGACAGCGCGCTCAGCAAACATGACATCACCTCTCTTCGCGCATTCTTCAACGACTCATACGAAGTTGACGACGCCCGCGGTGCTGCCGACTGGACACCCCGGCTGCTCTCCGAGTTCAAACAACGAAGGGGTTACGATCTCGCGACCCACCTGCCCTCTCTTTTCGGTTCACCGGATGAACCGGTCAACCGCCGGGTGCTGTACGACTACCGACTCACGATATCTGAGCTTGTATTGGATGAGTTCACTTCAAAGTGGACTACCTGGGCTTCGAAGAAGAATGCCATCACCAGGAACCAGGCGCACGGATCACCTGCAAACATCCTCGACCTCTATGCTGCCGTCGATATTCCGGAGATCGAGGGAACGGATCCGCTCCGTATCAGGATGGCTTCGTCGGCCGGAAATGTTACGGGCAAACCGCTGGTTTCGTCGGAATCGGCCACCTGGCTCGATGAACACTTCGAATCGGATCTTGGTGAGATCAAGTCGGCAGTCGATCTGTTTCTGCTCAACGGTGTCAACCACATTTTTTATCACGGTACATCTTACTCGCCGCCCGGCGAGCCATGGCCAGGTTGGCTATTCTATGCTGCCGTACATCTCAACCCGAGAAATCCGCAGTGGGCCGACTTCGATGTGCTCAATAGTTATGTTACAAGATGCCAGTCATTCCTTCAGACAACCAAAGCGAAGAATGATGTCCTGTTGTATTATCCCATTGCCGATCCGATGTCAACTTTCGGACCGGAGATGATAGAGCATTTCGACGGCGTGGGGAAACAATTCGCGGGAAGCGCATTCGAGCGCGCCGCCACCACGCTGCTCAAACGCGGTTATACTTTTGATTTCATTTCGGATAAACAGATCCGTGAGCTGAAATATGAGAACGGAAAGTTGATCACAAAAGGCAAGGCAGAATATAAAACCATTGTTATTCCTTATTGTGATTTCATCCCGGTTGAGACGCTTCAATACCTCATGTCGTTGGTTGAGTCCGGCGCCAGCGTCATAATGTACCGGGGCGTTCCCTACAGCTTCGCCGGTTTTGCGGATCTTGAAAGGAAAGAGGCAGCGTATCACACCGAGATATCGAAATTTGCCGAGCGCATCCTCGACGACAATGGTGTGATGACCAGGAGCATCGGAAAAGGACAGGTTGTGATCGGCGACAGCCTCGAGTTAAACCTGGACCACGCAGAAGTCAGTCGTGAAACAATGGCGGACAACAATCTCGAGTTTACGCGCCGCTCGTTCAGCGATGGACGGGTGATGTATCTCATCCGCAACACAGGCGATCCATTCGACGACTGGATAACCTTAAAAGAGTCAGCAGCTTCGATGATGCTTTATGATCCCATGACCGGCTCGATTGGAAAAGCTGTGCAAAAGGATGCGGGCGTGATAAGACTACAACTCTCACCCGGCCAGACGGTGATCGTCGTTGCGGGCGGTTCCGATACCGGTGAGCAGGTGTTTCCATACTTTTCAACCGCGGGCTCTCCTGTTTCGCTTCGGTCCGGTTGGAGTGTGACTTTTGAATCGGGCGGGCCGGTCCTTCCGCAGCCTTTTGAAACCGACACGTTGGGCTCGTGGACCTATTACAATAGTGATGACTACCGGGAGTTCTCCGGAACGGCGGTGTATAAGACCCGGTTCCGGCTACCGGAAGGTGGCCGTAGCGGGTGGATCCTCGACCTGGGAGACGTACGCGAAAGTGCGCGTGTTATATTGAACGGACAGGAGATCGGGGCTTTGATTTCACCCCCATTCTGGGTGAAAATTGAGCCATCGATGGCACAGGCTGAGAATGTTCTGGAGGTGCGGGTGACGAATCTGATGGCAAATCGCATTATCGGTTTGGATAAAAAGGGGGTTAAGTGGAAGAGGTTCTACAACGTCAATTTTCCCGCGCGGAAAGAGGAGAATCGGAGAGATGGCCTTTTCGATGCTTCAAAGTGGCTTTCCAGGCCATCGGGATTGCTTGGTCCTGTGCAACTTTTGCTCATCGAAAACGAAGCGGTTCGGTGATGAGCGGAAAAAAAATATTGGGCCTTCCTGCAATCGGTTAACTGCGAAATCAGCGAAATTAGGGCATTTCTCCATGCAACACAGCAAACGTTTCCGGCAACGGTATAGTGCAGGACAGTTGAGCCTTGGGATAGGTGTATTTTAGTACATGTGCGCAATCGATTGCGCATCAAACCTAACCAAACTGTTTTATGCTTAAACCTTTACCAAAGGCCAAAAGTCTGTGCTTTGGCAAAACGTTGGGCTTTCTGCTCTTGATCATCTGGTGCTGCAGTTCTTCACTAGCTGCCGACTTCCAGGATGACTTAGTTGTCAGAGGCCGGATCGTTGACAACACCGGCTCAGGTATGCCTGGTGTCAACGTACTCCTCAAGGGTTCCGCCACAGGAACCACTACTGACGCGGATGGAAAGTACGCTTTCTCTATCCCTTCCTCTGCAGCAACCAATGCTGTTCTCGTGTTCTCATTCATCGGCTATCAATCGCAGGAACTAACGGTCGGCTCCCGGAGCACGATCGACGTTACGCTGGAAGCAGACATCACTCAGCTCAGCGAAGTAGTTGTGGTTGGTTATGGTACGCAGGAAAAACGGGATGTGACTGCAGCCATTGCGTCTATTAACGGAGATGCCATCCAACGGATATCTACCGTGAACCCGATCGATGCTATGAAAGGACAGATCGCAGGTGTGGATGTGCTCCAGGCCAGCGGACGTCCGGGACAAGCGTCTAGTATCGCAATACGCGGCCGTCGTTCGATCAACGCCGGTAACGACCCCCTCATCGTGGTCGATGGCGTTCCAATGACATCGGGAACAAACCCGACTTATCGTTATGATGCGGGACAAGGCAAGAGTGTTGCCGACACCGATGTTCCCGCAACCGTCGGTCTGCAGGACTTCAATCCAGGCGATATCGAATCAATCGAAGTTCTTAAAGACGCAGCAGCAACCGCCATCTACGGATCACGCGGTGCCAACGGCGTTGTGCTCATAACTACAAAGCGCGGTAGAACCGGCAAGACAACAGTTTCATACAACGGTACGGTAGGTGTAACCCAACCCTTCCGCACGTTCCCGATGATGAATGGCGAGCAGTTCGCTGAATTCAAAAGGGAAGCATGGCGCGTCTACCCTGCCAGCACTAACGGTAGAGAAGCATGGCAAGGAACGATCCCCGGCGACAATATCGTATTTATCGATCCGGTTGAATTTAAATCCGTACAGGAAGGCCGTTCTACCGATTGGCAGGACCTCATCTTCCAAAACGGAAGCCAGACCAACCACCAGCTCGCTGTGAACGGCGGCTCCGAAAAAACCCAGTTCAATGTCTCCGTCGGATACTACAATGAAGAAGGTATGATCAAGACGATGGGCTTCAAGAAATTCACCGCCCGCGTCAACCTCGATCACCAGATAAATAAGGTATTCAAAATCGGTACATCCACTCTCTTATCTCACTCGCTCCAGGAAAGAGGTGGTGCAAACACCGCCCTTGATGAGGCTGTCAACCAGACACCGCTTGGTGTGCCTTACGATGCTGACGGGAACCTTCTATTCCTCCCTATTTCAGATGGTATCCGATCCAATCCTCTTAACGAGTTGGTTCCGAACAAACGTATTGACGACCGTGGGATTGACAGGATCTTCTCTTCGGTATATGCCGAGGCAAACATCCTGAAAGGCCTTAAGTACAAAGTCCTTTTTGGCGCCGACATATCGTACAATACGAGCGGAACGTTCGAAGGCCAGTTCACGAACGCCCGTAAAAACGGCACGCCTTCCGCTTCCTACACCAACGAGTCAAACCTCGGTTACACGCTTGAAAACCTGCTCACCTATAACAAGAAGATCAATGAAGTACACGACTTCGGTGTTACATTCTTGCAAAGTATCCAGGCCAACTCTTATCAACGTCATTACACTTCGGTAGCGGACCTTCCCTATGAAACCCAAAAATGGTATAACCTGTCGACAACCGCTACGCTGGTTGCGAAGGAGAGCTTGCTGAAGCAATGGCAACTGGCCTCATGGATGGGCCGGGTCAACTATTCTTACCGCGGCAAGTATCTCTTCCAGGCGTCCTTGCGGGCCGATGGCTCTTCACGCCTTGCTCCTGCTACGCGTTGGACGAACTTCCCCGGCGTGTCTCTCGGATGGCGCGTCAGCGATGAGAATTTCATGCAGGCTATCCCCGTGCTGAACGAATTGAAACTTAGAGCTTCGTACGGCGTCGTTGGAAATACCGCGGTAGATCCGAACTCGACGGTAGGAAAGCTTGGTATCACAAACTATTCATGGGATGAAGCGAGTGCGCTTGGTATCAGGTTGCTGGAATTGAAAAATGACAGACTGAGCTGGGAGAAATCGGCAACTGTTAACGTCGGTCTTGACTTTGGTTTGTTCGAAAGCCGCGTAAGCGGTTCATTGGAATACTATGTGACCAACACCACCGATCTCTTGCTGAAACAACAGCTCGTGAACTCCGGCGCGTATGAGTTCATCCTCAACAACGTGGGTGCAACAAAAACGAACGGCTTTGAGATCAACGTGAACGCAGCCATCCTCGACCTACCCAATGGGTTCAAATGGAATGCCGACTTCAACCTTGCCCACTACCAGGAACGCATTGTCGACCTCTCTCTGAGGGATGCCGAAGGCAACAAGACGGATGACACCGGCAACTCCTGGTTCATCGGTTACCCGATCAAGGTTTACTACCAATACAATAAGATCGGTATCTGGCAAACAAGTGAACTCGAACAAGCCAAGACGATGGATGGAGCCTTCCCCGGTGAGATCAAAGTGGAAGACTTCGATGGTGATGGAAAGATCACACCGTCAGACAGGCGCATATTGGGCAGCGATGTTCCCAGCGCTTATGGCGGTTTGACCAACCGGTTCTCATTCAAAGGCATCGACCTTTCTGCTTTCCTGTATTATCGTCTCGGATTTATGATCGACAGTCGCTTCGAGGACAGCCAGGCAACCATGCAGTCTCGCTACAACAACCTTGTTGTCGACTACTGGACGCCGACCAATCCAAGCAACGCATATCCACGTCCTAACAAGAACCAGGAGTTTCCGCAACGTCGCGAGACACTTCGTTACAGGGACGGTGGTTTCGTTAAGCTCCGCAACGTCACACTGGGATATAACTTTCCCAAGTCGATTACAGAACGTTTGGGCATGAGCGCACTTAGAATATACGTTACCGGTCAGAACCTCTTTGCCTGGTCTGACTACAAGGTGTGGGATCCGGAAACTGTCAACCAGGTTGAAACCGGCGATATCCCGCCGCCCAAACTCATGCTTGGCGGTTTAAACATCACCTTCTGATCTAAACCAATGATGATTATGAAAATCAAATCAATAGTTATAGCAATCGCATTGGTGGCATTCTCTGTTACCTCTTGCGACAAGTATCTCGATGAGAAGCTTGTGTCCGACGTTGCTCCTACCAGCTACTATTCGAATGCAGCTGGCATCGAGGATGCCGTCGAGGCCACTTACTCGTTCATGAAATACATCTGGACGAACGAGCGTTCTTTCAGTATGACAACGTTCGGTACCGATACTCACACCAATGGTGCCGACGGTGGATATAAGGCATTCAATTATTATGATGGAACGCTTGCATCGAACGTCGATATCCTTCAGCAGATTTGGGATAACCTTTACAGGGGTATCAACCAGGCCAATGCTGTGATCGAACGTGCGCCACTGGTTACGGATATGCCGGCAGCGACTATCACCATTCGTCAGGCGGAAGCGCGATTCCTGAGAGCTCTGTATTATTTCTACCTGGTGAGAACATGGGGTGCTGTACCTCTGCACCTGGAGGAAGTAACCGAGGCTTTGGTTAAAGACTCACCGTCGACTGAAGTAGCGATTTATGATGCTATCGTCGCCGACCTCGAATTCGCTATCGCCAATCTTCCCGCCACCGCTCCTGCACAATACGGACGCGCGTGGAAAGCGCCGGCAGAATTCCTGCTTGGCCAGGCACTTGCAACCAGGTCGTATAGGTCTTATGCCAAGACCGATGATGTCTCGCGCGCTGAAGGCCTTTTCACAAGCGTTATCACCAACTACGGTTTTGCGCTGGAGCCGGGACTGGACAAACTGTTCAACCAGGATAACCAGAAGAATAAGGAGGTCGTCTTCGCCATTCAGTATTCAACCGATGCAATCCTTAATGGCCCCGAGGGCAATCGCGGCCACTTGTATTTCCTTTTTGAGTATGACACTCAACCCGGGATGATTCGCGATATAGCCAATGGTCGTCCGTTCAAACGCTTCAGGCCTACCAAGTACCTTCTCGATCTGTATGCAGCCAACCGTCCGAACGACTTGCGTTACGAACAAACATACAAGCACATTTGGATCTCAAACAATGCGGGCACCATTCCCGCGTGGACGGCAGCAGATGTTACCGCCGGTGCAAAGAATGCAAATGGAACCGCTGCAGTTGCTGGGCAGAAGAAGTACGCTGTAGGCGACACCTGCATGTATATTCCCGGTCCTGGAAACGAAGCCAAGTGGACCGCTGCTCAAAAAGCAAAGACAAGATATCGCATTTGGACTACATCGGATTTTAACGAAAAGATCTTCCCGACACTGAACAAGCATATCGATCCCAAGAGGCCTACGATTCAGTGGGAGCCCGGGTCACGCGACATGTTCCTGATGCGCCTTGCCGATGCATACCTGTTGCGAGCCGAGATGCGACTCAAACAAGGTAATATCCCCGGCACAACCGCCGACGTGAATGTGTTACGGACACGATCGGCGCGACCTGGCCGTGTAGCGGAAAACCAGGTTACCGACGCACAGATGACCCTCGATTTCCTCCTCGATGAGCGAGCGATGGAGTTCGACGGTGAACAGTTCCGGTGGTTTGATCTTACGCGTACGAACAAACTTGTACAGCGTGCTAAATTGAATCCACAGGTGACTGGCATAAAAGACCACCACGTCAGGAGGCCCATACCTCAATCACAGATCGACCGGTCGCAGGGAGGTTATCCGCAAAACTGCGGTTATCCTAACGGCCCGGCAACCTGCGCTGGCGGATAACCTGATGATGAGTTCAGTTCTTTTCTAGTTTGGGACGGGGTCGGGCTTAATCGTCCGGCCCCTTTTTTTTAACTTGCGCCGATGATGCGATATTCTTTCTATCACCTGGTGATCATCATCCTCCTCAGCTCCTGTCGTACACCAGCTGGTGAAACGAGACTCGTTGAGCCTGCAGGTAAGGACAACATCGCGTACAAGTGGGGAAAGATCACATTGGAGTGTACAGCCAACGACACCGAACGGTTCAGGCCAAGGCCCACCGTTACATCCAGGATGCTTGCCCTCGTGTGGACCGCCGCCTTCGACGCCTGGACGCGTTACGATGACAAAGCCACTCCCCTCTACCTCGTTGATGTGCAACGGCAACCTGAGAGTGAACGAACACTGGCCAACAAGGAAAAGGCAATCAGCTTCGCCCTGTATCGGTCCATGCTCACGTATTACTTCTCCGATTCTGTTTTGCTCAAATCGCGGATGATCGAGCTCGGTTTCGATCCCGGTAACACCTCTACCGATCCCGCCACACCGGAAGGTATCGGGAACCTTGCGGCGTTGTCTGTCATCAATGCAAGAATGAACGACGGATCGAACCAAACCGGCAAGATGTCCGGATCGTCCGGAGATACTTATTCTGACTACACAGCTTATTCGCCGGTCAACACAGCCGATAAGCTCAATGCAATCGAAAGATGGCAGCCAAAATATTTCAGCGACGGTAAAGGCGGAAGGTTTGCACCGCAATGTCTCACACCGCATTGGGCGAAAGTAAAGCCCTTGGCACTCGACTCATCGTCACAGTTCAGATCGATACCCCCGCCCACGATCGGGTCGGCCCAGCTGATCAAAGAGATCAAGGAGGTTGTCATTCTGCAGGCGAATCTCACCGACCATGAAAAAGGACTTGTTGAATTCATGCGCGATGGACCGAAGTCCGTACAACAAGCCGGCCACTGGCTCATCTTCGCACAAGACGTATCCATTCGCGACAACCACACGCTCGATGAAGATGTAAAGATGTACTTCGCCGTCGAGGCTGCGGCGATGGATGCCTTCATTGCTTGCTGGGATACGAAGATGTACTACGACTTCGCGAGACCATATACCCTGGTTCACAATTATTATGGTGAACAAGTGATCAAGGCGTGGGCAGGCGCTGACGACGGCATGAAAAATATCAAAGGCAGCGAATGGCGTCCATACTCGCCCGAGACGTTCCTTTGTCCGCCGTTCCCATCGTATGTATCGGGCCATAGCAGTGTGAGCGGCGCATGTGCCGAGATACTCAGGCTGTTCACTGGAAATGACCTGTTCGGCGAAGAGGTCGACGTTATTCCCGGCAGCGCCACCGAACCGTTGCACTTAGGCGACACGGTTACATTGGTATTCCCTACCTTCACAGCAGCGGCCGATATGGCCGGACAATCGAGAGTGCTGGGTGGGTACCACATACAGTCCGATAATGTGGAAGGCCTGAAGCTCGGGCGCAATGTTGCCCAGGCAGTATGGAATAAATATACCCGGCACATCGAAGGTCAGCAACACACGGTTTACCACAACAACTAACGTATGTCGATCCTGAAACCCGTTGGATTTATCCTAGGCATAGTTCTATTGGCAGCCTGTGGCGCTCCGGTAGAGACTAAAGATGCCTCTCCGCTGTTTACCCGGCTTTCTTCCGACTCAACCGGCGTGTCGTTCCGTAACGACCTTCGGGAAGATTACGATACTTACTTCGACTTGTTTGCTTATGTGTACAACGGGGGTGGAGTCGGTATAGGCGACATCAACAACGACGGTCTGCCGGACATCTATTTTACCGGTAATGAGGTCGACAACAAGTTGTACCTGAACAAGGGCAACATGAAATTCGAAGACATTACGGCCTCGGCGGGTGTTCAGGGCAATGGCAAGTGGAACAACGGTGTTACGCTAGCCGACATCAACGGCGACGGCTTCCTCGATATCTACGTCTGCAAGGGCGGGTGGCACGATACGGAGAACCAGCGCACAAACCTGCTGTACATCAACGACGGCAATCTTCATTTCACGGAACAGGCCGCGCAATACGGCCTTGCGGAGCCCGGATATTCGATACACGCATCGTTCTTCGACATGGACAACGACAACGACCTGGATGTGTATATCACGAACCGCCCCGACTCGTTCGACCTTCCTCTTTCAGAAATGGTCCGCCAGAGAAAGCTCTCTCCCTCCAAGTCGCGTGATAAACTGTACATCAACGAAAACAACAAGTTTCATGAGGCCGGGCTTTCCGCCGGGATCACCAGCAACTTCGGCTATGCCCTGAGCGTGGTGACATCAGACCTGAACAACGATGGCCTCACGGACATCTTCGTGGCCAACGACTTTGCGGAAAGTGATTATATGTACATCAACCAGGGCAACGGGAAGTTCAAAGAACAGATCCGCGACGCAACTAACCACATCTCCATGTATTCCATGGGCGCCGATGTTGCAGATATCAATAACGACGGCCTCGAAGATATCATGGTCACCGAAATGCTTCCCGACGATTACAAGCGTTCGAGGGTCTCCATGCCTTCGATGGACGTTGAAGGTTTCGACGCACTCGTGAAGGCAGGCATGCACAAACAGTACATGCACAACGCACTTCATCTGAACCAGGGGAATCTTTTCTTCAGCGATGTCTCTCAGCTCTCGGGTGTTGCGAAGACCGAATGGAGCTGGTCCGTTCTCATGTCGGATTTCGATAACGATGGCCGGCGCGATATATTCGTAGCCAATGGTTACAAGCGCGACGTCTTCGACGGAGATATTGATCGGAGGATCGTCGCATTCTCCCGGGCGAACATGTACAAGTACGCGTCGGCTGACGAATTCCTGCAAAAGAACTTCAAGCGTTTTATTAATCTTTATGAGCCTATCAAGGTCACCAATTTTCTTTTTCATAACGAAGGCGATCTGAAATTCTCCAATGTCAGCGCTTCGTGGGGTTTCTCCGAACCTAGTTTTTCCAACGGGGCAGCAACGAGCGACCTCGACAATGACGGAGACCTCGACCTGGTGATCAACAACATTGATGCTGAAGCATTTATTTACGAAAACACTTCCGCCGCCGGCAACTATCTGAAAGTAAACCTGAAAGGACCGGCCGGCAACTCACTCGGCTTCGGCGCGAAAGTATCCGTGTTTACGCGGGGCCAGCTTCAGTTCTTTGAGAACAAAACGGTGCGCGGATATCTGTCATCCAACGATCCCATCGTGCATTTCGGATTGGGAAACAACACCACCGCAGACACCGTGCTGGTACGCTGGCCCGATGGAAAAGAGAACCTCGTGACGGGTGTAAAAAGCAATCAGACCCTGGCCATCAATTGGAGCGACAGCAAAGCGCCTGCTCTTCCAACCCGGAAGGCGATGATGTTCCGCGATGCATCGGCACTCGCGCAGCCGGAATTCCTTCACAAGGAAAACGATTTCAATGAATATAGTGAACAAATACTCCTTCCTCATGGATTTTCGAAAGCCGGGCCGTTCATGGCAACCGGAGACGTGGACGAAGATGGCAACGAAGATTTTTTTGTAGGGGGTGCGGCCGGTCAGCCGGGGGCGATCTATACACAGAACAACGGAAAATTCACGTTGAAGAACAATCCCGCCTTTGAAAAAGATAAGTCATTCGAAGATGCCGGCGCCGCTTTCCTGGATATCGACGGCGATAAAGACCTGGACCTCTACGTGGCCAGCGGTGGAAGCGAGTTTCCCGATGGATCTGAAAAGTATTCGGACCGGCTGTACATCAACGATGGTAAAGGAACCTTCGGACCTAGCGTTAAACTTCCCACCAAAAGCAGCGGCTCCTGTGTAACAGCATTCGATGCCGACGGCGATGGAGACACCGACATCTTCCGCGGGGGACAGGTGGTGTTCGGGCAGTATCCCCGCATCCCGAGAAGTTACCTGATGATCAACGACAACGGTACGTTATCCGATAAAACGAGCGACGTCGCTCCTATCCTTATTGAGCCTGGGCTCGTCCGGTCCGCTATTGTTACAGACCTCGATAACGACAAGAGTCCGGAGCTGATCGTTACCGGCGAGTGGATGCCTGTCCGGATCTTTTCGCGGCAGAATGGCAAGCTCGAAGAAGTGACCACCGACTACATCGACGTCCCGACCAACGGGTGGTGGAACAAGGTCGTGGCCGACGACATCGACCAGGACGGCGACATCGACCTGATCGGCGGAAACCTCGGTGAAAATTATAAGTTCAAAGCTTCGGCCGACAAACCGTTCATGGTTTATGCAAGAGACTTCGACGGCAACGGCACCAACGATGTGTTCCTCGCCAGGCATCTGAATGATTCTCTCGTGGTCCCGATCCGCGGACGCGAGTGCACTTCACAACAGATGCCGGTACTCGCCAGCCGCTTCCCGACCTTCGGCGCATTTGCCAGTTCCGACATCCGTGGCATTCTCGGACAGGACATCGAAAGGGCAATGCATTACGAAGCCTACCTCTTCTCGACAGTGATCTTTGTAAACAACGGTGGCAAGTTCACCATCCAGCCTTTACCGGTAGAAGCACAACTGTCGACTGTAAACGCATTCGTGATCCGCGACATGAACGGCGACGGCCGAAAGGATATCATTCTCGGTGGGAATAAGTTCGACGTCGAGGTAGAGACTACACCGGCCGACGCATCGCCGGGACTTTACCTGGAGAACCAGGGAGGATTGAATTTCAAACCCGTTCCCGCTTCGAAGAGTGGCTTTTTCATTCCATTCAATGTAAAAGATATCCAGGCAGTGAATGTTTCGGGGCGTACCCTTATACTTGTCTCTTCCAACAACGACCGCCTGAGGATCTATGACACCGCACCTTCATCGGATAAAGCCACAGCGATTCGTTAACTCCTGTCTCCGGTGGGGGCTTATGCTTCTGTTGATTTCGTGCGGCGGCTCGCAGGAACAAGGAGCCGGCCGGCTCGCCAGCTCCGAAAGTCCTTACCTGCGCGAACACGCCGACAACCCGGTTAATTGGTACCCGTGGGGCGATGAAGCGTTCGAGCGAGCCCGGAAAGAGAACAAGCCTGTCATTGTCAGTATCGGTTACGCTGCCTGTCATTGGTGTCATGTGATGGAGCGTGAGTCGTTCATGGATCCTGAAGTCGCACGGATCATGAATGACAATTTTATTTCGATCAAGGTAGACCGCGAAGAACGCCCGGATGTAGATCAGCAATTCGTTTACGCATCGACTGCATTGACCGGCACAGCAGGCTGGCCCCTGAATGCTTTTGCATTGCCGGATGGCAAGCCGTTTCACACGATCACCTATTATGCAAAAACCGAATGGATGGACCTGCTTAACCGCGTTTCGGAAGCATGGCGCGATGATAGCAATAAGCTGAAAAAACAAGCTGAGTCGCTTACGCAAGGGATCAAGCCCTTGTTCGAGTACAAAGCCGACACGGTCCTCCAACTCGACCTGGGAGCTTTCGTAAATCATATTCCATCATGGTATACCTCTCTCGATTTCGATAATGGTGGAGTCACCGGATCTCCGAAGTTTCCGATGCCGTCCCTCATCGAGTTCATGCTGCAACGTCATCGGATCACGGGAGACAAACGCGCCGGCCAATGGACAACAACCACATTGGACGCGATAGCAAACGGAGGACTGTATGATCATGTTGGCGGCGGTTTCTCGAGGTACTCGACCGATGCTTTGTGGCAAGTGCCTCACTTTGAAAAGATGCTATACGACAACGGACTCCTGGCATCGGTTTATGCGAAAGCATTCAAGGCCACAAAGAATGCCCGTTACGAGCAAGTTGTTCGCGAAACGTTGGAGTTCGTGGAAAGAGAAATGATGTCCGGTCAGTTCCTGTGTTATTCGTCAATCAATGCTGACAGCGAAGACGAAGAGGGGAAGTTTTATAAATGGACTACGGACGAGCTCCGGTCCATATTAGGAGACAATGACGTGAACTACCTGGACATCAACGACGGTGTATTGACGATAAAGAGCGGCGCCGATATCGATAGCCTGAAACAAAGACTATATACCGCACGTGCCCGGCGTGTTCCTCCTTCTATCGACAAAAAAATAATTACATCATGGAATGCAATGATCATGATCGCATACATCGATGCTTTTACGGCATTCGGCGATCAAAAATATATCGATAAGGCATTGAAAATCTACGATGCGCTAAATACAAAGATGAAGAAAGGCGATCGCCTGTTCCACAGCACGCTGGACGCCGCCCCGGTTACCGAAGGATTTCTCGACGACTACGCCTGGTTCGCAAAGGCAAGCATCCATCTTTACGAGGCTACGCTGGACATAACCTTTCTCAATCAAGCAAAGGCTCTGGCCGACATTGCTATCGAGCGATTCAAGAACCAGCAAAGTCCGCTTTTCTATTATTCAACATCGGGCGACAGCCGGCTGATCCGGAACGTAGAGGTATTCGACCTGGCCACCCCTTCCTCGAACTCGGTTCTTGCCGAAGTCTTACAAAGGCTTGGCGAATATTATCAGAACGAAAATTATACGACTATCTGCAATAAAGCTATATCGGAAGCGATATCTTCTCCGGACCTCGACGCAACATCAATTTCAAACTGGGCACGTATCGCTGACATCGTATACTCCTCGCCGTATGAAGTCGCTGTCGTGGGTGAAAATGCTGCCCTTCACGCCCTGGAACTTCAAAAAAACTATCTGCCCACAGCCCTGTTTATGGGGGGCAGCCAGGAGAACCTTCCATTGCTCGAAAACAAGCTGGTCGAGGGATCGACTATTATATACGTATGCCGGAATCGGACTTGTAAACAACCCGTAAAAGATCCTAATGCCGCCATTCTTCAAATCGTCTATAAATGAGGTCTTTACTACCGGTCATTCTCGCGATCATTATTTTCAGTTGTTCATTCGACGATAAACAGGACCGGATCGATCGCCTCTCGCTCGTCACCCGTCACAACGTCGTTATCAATCAACCCGATACACTCGGATCTCTTTCCGTAGGCAACGGGGAATTTGCATTCACCGTCGATGTCTCCGGCCTGCAGACTTTTCCCTCGGTTTACGACAACGGAATTCCTCTCGGAACGCAAGCACAATGGGGGTGGCATTCGTTTCCAAACAAGAACGGATATAAACTTTCCGATGTCGCCAAACCGTTCGAGTCTTGCGATGGAACATCCGCTCCGTATGCCGTTCAGCAAAACGAAGGGCGCGCCGGCGAAGCAACCAATTTCCTTCGCGCAAACCCGCATCGACTTCACCTGGGACAGGTCGGCCTTGTCATCACAAAATCAAATGGCCAGGAAGCAACTATCGGGGACCTTAAGAACATTGATCAAAAGCTCGACCTGTGGACCGGCA
This sequence comes from Cyclobacteriaceae bacterium, assembly GCA_035318625.1. GTDB lineage: Bacteria > Bacteroidota > Bacteroidia > Cytophagales > Cyclobacteriaceae > ELB16-189. The sequence goes on along the minus strand of DATHEL010000001.1, from coordinate 830,193 downwards.
AGATCGAATCGATCTACGAAGTGGAAGGCATGCCCGTCAAAGTGACGATCTACGCCATTCAGGAAGACGATGGCATCGCTGTCAAGATCGAGTCGCCCTTGATGGCCAGCGGACGATTAAAGGTGCGGCTGAAATTCCCGTATGCGAAAGACTGCCACGTTTGCCCGGGTTACGATTGGAGCAACGACGACAAGCACACCTCCGCATTGGCCCCCGTGTCCGATTATCTCGCCACGATCACCCGGAATATCGACAGCACCCGCTACTACACACACGTGAGTCTCAACAACGGAGAATTAAAGCAAACAGGTAAACATGAGTTTCAAATGGGGTCGGTACCAAACAGTGAATGGATGGAAGTCGGCGTCGTGTTCAGCCGCGACCAGAATGCGTACGACGTCGAGTTCGAGGAAGTGGCGCGTTACAACGCCGAACATTGGAAAACCTTCTGGACAGGTGGAGCGGCAATCGACTTTTCAAAATGCACCGACCCACGCGCCACCGAGCTCGAACGAAGAGTGGTGCTCTCGCAATATCTAACCAAGATCCAATGCTCCGGCTCCCTCCCGCCACAGGAAACCGGCCTAACTATGAACAGTTGGTACGGTAAGTTCCACCTCGAAATGCATTGGTGGCACGGCGTTCACTTCCCGTTGTGGAACCGCGCTTCACTCATGAAACGCAGTCTCGATTGGTACACCGAAGCGCTGGAGCCCGCACAGACAACTGCCGCATGGCAAGGCTACAAAGGCGCACGATGGCAAAAGATGACCGAGCCGCAAGGACATGAAAGCCCTTCGGGCGTGGGCGCCTTCATTATCTGGCAACAGCCTCACCCCATCTACATGGCCGAAATGATGTATCGCGAAACTCCCGACGACGTCATGCTGGATCGCTATAAAGATGTTGTCTTTGCCACGGCAGATTTCATGGCATCGTTCCTGAAAAAGAAAGAGAATTCATATCACTTGTGTCATCCTCTGATCCCTGCGCAGGAGATCTTCAAAGCGACAGATACAGACGATCCTGCTTTTGAGCTGCAGTATTGGAAATTCGGACTAACCGTTGCCCAATCATGGCGGCGACGACTCGATCTTCCTGAGAACGAAGAATGGAATGCGATGATCGTCCACCTCGCCCCCTTGCCGGTTTCGGATGGGATGTATTTACCTAACGCTACCACTCCGGCCGCATATACAGACGATCAGTTTCGCCGCGACCACCCATCCGTTCTTGCAGCATTAGGATGTCTTCCGGCAGATGAGCGCATGGACAAAACGATCATGCAGAAGACATTCGACAACATCATGAACAAATGGCAATGGGAATCAACCTGGGGATGGGACTACCCGATGATGGCCATGACAGCCGCGCGGCTCGGTCAACCTGAAAAAGCTATCGACGCGTTGATGATGGACGTACAAAAAAACACCTATCTCGTGAATGGTCACAATTACCAGGACAAACGCCTGAGACTTTACCTGCCCGGCAATGGCGGATTGCTGACGGCAGTCGCTATGATGGCTGGAGGTTGGGACGGAAATGAAATAGCTAGTCCGGGATTTCCTAAGAACGGAAAGTGGGACATAAAATATGAAGGCTTCCGGCCAATGCCTTGAAAGAGTTAAAAGTTAATAGTTAAAAACTAAAAGTTAAAAAGTTGCCCTTACGCCAAACGCTTAGTTTTAAGTAATAGCCTTTTGTTTCAAAGGTATTCTATGAAAAAGTTAATTGTTAGGGTAATGGTAAAACCGAAAGTTAAAAATTAGACTGCGGCCAATTTTTAGTTTTTAACTATTACCTTTTAGTTTAAAGAGATCGTCTTTTGATAAGACTAAAGACATTCTTGACAACATCCTTCTTCTTACGAAGTATCATATAGGCCGCGGTCTCTCCCATTGCCTGGAAATCGGTAGTGATAACGGTAATACCCAGGAGATCCTTCAGCGGGCTGTCGTTGTATGAGATCACGCCGACTTCCTTACCGGGTGTGAGCTCGCGATGACGCATGATCTTGATGAGGCTGACCAGGTCGGATTCTTCGATGACCACATAAGCGTCACCTTCGTTCAGAGATGTTTCTTCTCCGACACTGTCTTTCACTTCCGACTCGAAATTATAATCGGAGCAGAATTTTCTAAAGCCGCGAACGATATCCTGGAAGAATGGATAGACCGTCTTTCGGGGGAACACCAGGTAAAGCTTGCGGTAGGCTTTCAGGTTCTGAATACCCTCCTGCAAGGCCTCGTAAATGTCCATTCTGAAATCCTGGTAGACCGCCGCCACGTTGCGTTGAAGGTCCGGCAGATAATTATCGATGATCAGCAGCTTGTCTTCCGGAATTCGTCGAAGCGCCTCGATCACTTCCTGGCATACATCGCTTTGACGAGGGACGTTCTCACAGAAATGCGGAACAAGCACGTAGTGATCGTATCGTCCTGTATTTTCATGAAGGGCATTCAAAAGAATGCGGGCATCGCCATGGTATACCGACAGATCCACCTGAGCCTGGCCGCCCATTGCCGTTACAAATGAATTGAAGATCTGGAGCTTGAAGGGGCTTAGCTTATTAAGTAAAAATAGCACGTTGGCCTGCGACGAAAGATCCGTGCGTGAAACATAGTATCCTTTTCCCCGCGCCGATACGATTATCTTTTTCTCTTTAAGAAGTGCATACGCTTTTTCGACCGTGTCGCGCGAGAGATAAAACTCTTCGCTGATCTCGTTGATCGAAGGTATCCGTTGTCCGACCGTGAGCGCTCCCCTTTTTATATCTTCGACGATCGAGTTCACGATCTGGCGATACTTGGGGATCCGCGACTCGCTGTCGACCCTGATGTCCAGTTCTTCTAATTCAGGCCGGTTCATAGCAGTGAACTTAAGGTTTTTTCGGTGGACAGGCAATCGATTGCGCTGAAAAACGAACAAAGGCGATCCGCTCCTCAATTTAGACTTCTTCTATATTGCGCAATCGATAGCACAAATATCAAAAAAATAGCTTTTTTTGTCTAAGTCCTTCAATGTCTCCACATGGAAAATAAAAGCAACATCTCCCGCCGTAACTTTATCGCCGCCGGGTCTGCAATCGCCGGTAGCCTTATGATCAACCCCGTACTTTCTCACGCACTGCCCGCCGATAAAAAGAACCGCGTCGCCATCGTCGGCACCGGCAGCCGCGCCCTGGGCATGTGGTCGAAAGACGTAGCCCAGACGTATGTCGATAAAGTCGAATATGTTGGCCTGTGTGACATCAACCCCGGCCGCGTGGAGACCTTCAAGAAACTTACCGGCTTCGACTGCCCTACTTTCACCGACTTCGAAAAAATGATGAAAGAGGTCAAGCCCGACACTCTCGTCGTCACCACCGTCGATGCCACCCACCATGACTTCATCATTCGCGGCATGGAACTCGGCGCAAACATCATCACCGAAAAGCCCATGACCACCGACGAGCAGAAGTGCGAAGCCATTCTGCAGGCCGAGAAGAAGACCGGCAAGAAAGTGATCGTCACATTCAACTACCGTTACTCGCCGCACCGCGCTAAAATATATGAGCTCCTCCGCTCGGGTGAGATCGGCGACCTTACCTCCGTGGATTTTCATTGGTATCTCGATACCAGTCACGGCGCCGACTATTTCCGTCGCTGGCACAGGCTCCGTGAAAAGAGCGGAAGCCTCTGGGTGCATAAAGCAAGTCACCACTTCGATCTGCTGAACTGGTGGGTCGAATCGGATCCCAGTGAAGTTTTTGCAAGCGGGTCGCTGCAGTTCTACGGCAAGAACAACTCCTTCCGTTCAACCAACTGCCGGCCTTGTCCGCACAAAGGCCAATGTAATTTCTATTTCGACATCATGACCCGCAAGCAATACGTCGACTTGTATGTAAACAATGAGCAACACGACGGCTACCTCAGGGACGGCTGTGTGTTCAAGGAAGATGTGAACATCTTCGACAAGATGGCGGCCACGATCAAGTACGCCAACGGCGTGCAGGTAAGCTATTCGCTCACCACCTATTCGCCTTACGAAGGATATCGCATCGCATTCAACGGGACGAAAGGACGGATCGACGCATGGATCGAAGAATCGAACCCGATAGAAAAAAAGAACTACGATGAGATCATGGTGACCAGGAATTTCGGCACCCGCGAGTTCATCCGCGTGCCTCATGGCACCAGCGGCCACGGCGGGGGCGACCGCCTCCTGAAGGACAAGATCTTCGCGGGGGTAACGGACGACCCGCTTCATCAGGCCGCCAACATCCGCGACGGGGCCTTCGCGATCCTGGTCGGTGTGGCGGCTCGCAAAAGTTGTGATTCCGGCAACGTGGTGAAAATCAGTGACTTGACAACCCTTAAGCCCGGCGAGAAACGTCAATTTGTAAGCTAACCCGGCACTGGTCATTGGTCATTGGTATTGGATATTGGTTATTTCCTGTAACCTTTCCACCACCAGGCAGTTACTACAGTGTTATTCTTAACGCCATCACCATGAAAAGAACCATACTCATTGCCGCCGCCCTGGTCTTCGCCGTCTCTTTCTCCATCGCGCAGACAAAGTCGCAGGAGAAACCGCTCCGCAAGATCGCATCCGGCACCGGCGCTCAACAAATCGACGAAGACGTCCGCGAAGCCATGAAAGAAGTGCGCGTGGAGCTCGATAACATCAAAATCGAGATCGATGAAGACATCAACCAGGCAATGGAAGAGGTTCGCAGGGAAATGAGGGAGATCGAGTTCGAGATGAACGAGGAAATCGACATCGACATAGATGAAGACATAAACGAGGACATCGATATAGACATCGATGAGGACTTCGACTTTGATATAGATATGGATATTAACATCGATATCGACGAGATCGTGGAGAACGCCGTGAATAACGCCCTCAGAGCGGTAGACCCGGACGCGATCGAGCGCATTGTCAACAAGGCCGTTAAGGAATCTACCCGCGACGTAAAAGTCCGCACCCGCCCGTAAAACTTCCTGCGGTTGTTACCGCAGTCTGTTATATTTAGGGAAGTCTACCTTTATGAAACGACTTCCCTTCTTTTTTGCCCTTATCCTTCTGGCAGCGGCGTGTTCGAACGACAACAGCCCCAACAATGGCTGGCGTGTAACCGGCGGCTCCAAAGAAAACATCCGTTACAGCACTTTAACGCAGATCGACACGACGAACGTGCGCGATCTCACTGTTGCGTGGACCTACCGGACCAACGACGCCGACACTGTCAATAATTCCCAGATCCAATGTAATCCAATCGTGGTGGACGGCATCCTGTACGCCACGTCTCCCAAACTGAAGGTCATAGCGCTCGATGCGCTCACAGGCAAGGAAAAATGGGTCTTCGATCCAACCAAAGGACTCGACGAGGGCAACCAGAGAATGCGGTTCGTGTTGAATAATAACCGTGGCGTTACTTATTGGGAAAATGGTGAAGACAAACGGATACTCTTCACCGCCAGTGCATTCCTTTATGCGCTGGATGCGAAGACAGGCGTACCTGTAGCATCATTCGGCAACAAAGGAATGGTGGACCTTCATGAGGGCCTGGGTCGCAACGTCGAAGATCTTTTTATTACATCGACCACCCCTGGCATCATTTACAAAGACCTTCTTATTCTCGGAACACGCGTGTCGGAAGGCAGCGACGCAGCTCCCGGACACATTCGCGCTTACGATGTAAAGACAGGCAAGCAGGCATGGATCTTTCACACCATTCCACATCCCGGCGAGTTCGGTTACGACACATGGGAAGACACAGCGGCATACAGGAACATCGGAGGCGCCAACTCATGGTCGGGTTTCAGCCTTGACGAAAAACGCGGATTGGTCTTCGCTCCCACCGGATCGGCATCGTTCGACTTTTACGGCGGCATGAGAAAAGGCGCCAACCTGTTCGCCAATAGTACCGTTGCCCTCGATGCCGCGACCGGCAAATACAGGTGGCACTTTCAGAATATTCACCATGACGTCTGGGACCGTGACATCCCTACCGCGCCTGCGCTGGTAACCGTTATCCACGATGGTAAAAAGGTGGATGCTGTCGCACAGCCCACCAAGACCGGGTTCATCTTCCTGCTCGATCGCGAGACAGGCGAGCCCTTGTTCCCGGTCGAAGAAAGACCCGTTCCATCCATGAGTGAGCTCGAAGGGGAAAAGCTTCATCCCACGCAACCCATCCCGACATTACCAAGGCCGTTCATGCGGCAAACGTTTACCGAGACGGACCTGAACGACCTCCTGCCCGATTCATCCTACCAGGATATCCGTAAGACCTTTCTTGCATCGAAAGTCGGCATGTTCGAACCGCTGTCGCCGCAGGGTACGATCTTCTATCCGGGTCTCGATGGCGGCGCGGAATGGGGCGGCCCGGCATTCGATCCCGAGACCGGACTCATTTATATTAATGCCAATGAGATACCCTGGCTGATCGGCAGCCGGATCGTATCGAACGAAACGCCGAAAGAAGAAACCATGACAGTGGCCGGAATGCGTCTCTATAGTCAGCATTGTGCGGCGTGTCACGGGCCCGACCGGAAAGGCACTGGCAACTTCCCGACCCTGATCGACATTCATAAGAAGTATTCGCAGGGTCAGATCGGCGAACTGATCAGCAGTGGCCGGAGAATGATGCCTGCGCTCACGGTCAAAGACCAGGAGAAGGAGGCGATTACATCCTTCGTCATGGGACTGAAGGCTAACAAAAAATTCGTCCCCGAGGTGAAGGAGATAAACTCATACCGGGACCTGAAGTACTCGATCACCGGTTACAACAAATTTCAAAGCAAGGAGAAATACCCGGCCATCAAGCCGCCGTGGGGTACGCTCAATGCAGTGGATCTGAATACCGGAGAGATCGCGTGGCGTATCCCGTTCGGAGACGTTGCTGAGTTCAAGGCGAAAGGCATCGCGACGGGTTCAGAGAACTACGGGGGACCGGTGGTTACCGCATCAGGTCTGCTGTTCATCGCGGCTACGCCCGACGGAAAGTTCAGGGCCTTCAATAAAAAGAACGGCAAACTGCTGTTTGAAACCGACCTGCCCGTTCCGGCATTCGCGACACCGGCGGTATACGAAGCCGGCGGCAAGCAATTTGTGGTCGTGGCGTGCGGCGGGGGAAAGCTGGGAACAAAATCGGGGGATAGATACGTTGCATTCGCATTACCGTGAAGGGTTCTCACGGAAAGCACGGAAGCGCCTTCAAAATAGCGCCTGCGCTTGGTAAACATCTCAGGGTTTTTTCCGTGTTTTCCGTGCTTTCCGTGAGAAATAATACTTTTGTGAGATGGTAACATTCAGGGAGCTCGGCATACCAGGACTTATTGCAATCGGACTATTCGTGGCGTTCTATGCCGCGTATATCGTGCGCATGATCCGTATCGGCAAGTCACTGAATACCCCTTATGGCCGGGTCGCCATCAAGCTCGTGCTCCGTACGCTCTTCTTCGCACTGCTTATTATCGCCTTTCTCGGTCCTTCCTATGGCGATTCGAAACGTGAGGTAAAGTCCGTTGGCAAAGACATCATGATCTGTGTAGACCTGTCGAAGTCGATGGATGCGTTCGATGTGCAGCCTTCGCGACTGGAGAAGGTCAAGTTCGAAATGAAGCGGATCGTGAAGGCATTCAACTCCGACCGGATCGGTATCATCATTTTCTCTTCGGAGGCATTCATGCAATGCCCGCTCACCTACGATCAGAATGCCCTGAATCTTTTCATTGAGACCATGAACACCGGGCTCGTTCCTTCATCAGGTACCGACTTCGCTCCACCCCTGCGTATGGCATTGGATAAACTCGATGACGAAGGAGGCACCAGCACTTCACAAAAGTCGAAAGTGATCGTGCTGATCAGCGACGGGGAAGACTTCGGCGATGAAACTTCCGAAATCGTGACCAACATTGAAGACCGTGACATCAAACTGTTCACACTGGGGATCGGCACACAGGAAGGAAGCCCGATCGGAACACAGCGCGGTTACAAGACCGATAAGTTCGGTAAGACCGTTGTTTCGAAGATCAACCCTGCCTCCATGAAATCACTCGCCGATAAAACCGGCGGCCAGTACTTCGAGATCAACGAATCGCGGAATGAAGTCTCGAAGCTGATCAACACGATCAATAAGATCGAAGGTGAGTTGCGCGATGCGCGGTTCGTCGACGTTTCGGCCAACCGGTATTATTATTTCCTGCTGGGTGCTCTGATCTTGCTGGTATTCGATATCCTTGTGAATGTTAAAACCGTAGCGATATGATGCAGAAGGGATTGATGATACTGCTTTTAATGTTGGTGGACCCCGGTGACGTCAGTAAGATCAATGCTGCCAAGTCGGAAGCGAAGAAGGCATATATCGCGGGAGACTATAAAAAGGCTGTCGAAAGGTACACCTACCTGGTGGATTCGATCGGTGTGACGGAAGACGAGGTGATGATGAATCTCGCCAACTCGTATTTTCACCTGAACGATACAGCGAGGGCGATCAGCTCGTTCCAGTCCCTGACGGTCAGCAAGAACCCCAGGTTGCAGTCGGCCGCTAATCAGCAACTGGGTGTTCTCCACAACCGCGAAGGAAAATTTGACCAGGCCCTCACCTATTTCAAGCAAGCGCTGAAGGCCAATCCGGCCAACGAAGACGCACGCTTCAACTATGAGATGGTGAAGAAGAAACTGGAAGAGCAGAAGAAACAAGAACAACAGAAGCAGGATAAGAATCAGCAGAACAAAGATCAGCAGGATAAAGACCAGGAGCAGAAGGAACAAGAACAAAAGGATCAGGAGAAGAAGAAAGACCAGGAGAAGAAAGATCAGAAGAGCAAGGAGCAGCAGGACCAGGAAAAGAAAGAGCAGGACGAACAGGCGAAGAAAGAGCAACAACAGAAAGAACAGGAGGAGAAAGAGAAGAAAGAGCAGGATAAGAAAGAGATGCCGCCCTCTGTACGCGAGAAGCTGAAGGATATGGATATGAGTGAAGAGAAGGCGCAGATGATCCTGGAGGCGATGAAAAATCAGGAGGTACAGTATCTGCAGCAGAATAAGAGGAAGCCGACGAAGCAGAGGGATAGGACGAAGCCGGATTGGTAGTGTGTACTTCGTAGTCCGGCGTTGCTCGTTATTCGTTAATCGTTATTCGTTACTCGCGGCAAAGTCGAGATTCTTGCCGAGTGGCGATTTAAGATCATAGGTTAACGAACTATTTCTCGCGGCTACTCAGAAAAAACGTCGTATCCGCGATTCACGAATAACGAATAACGATTAACGACAGAGCCAGATAAACCTTCCTATGAAATAACCATCTATGAAAGACGTATACATCGTTTCAATAGCACGAACTCCCTTCGGTTCCTTCGGCGGCTCCCTTGCCGGAACACCCGCTACGAAGCTTGGCGCCATTGCGGCAAAGGGTGCCATTGCCAGGATCAACCTCGATCCGAAGCTGATCCAGGAAGTGTACTTTGGCAATGTGATCTCTGCCGGGCTGGGACAAGCTCCCGCAACACAAGTGGCCGTCGCTGCCGGGTTGGGTTATGATATTCCCTGTACGCTTGTCAATAAAGTGTGTGCGTCGGGGATGAAGTCGATCATGCTCGGAGCACAGTCGATCATGCTGGGTCAGAACGACGTGGTGCTCGCGGGTGGAATGGAAAACATGTCGCAGATACCATATTATCTTTTAAAAGCCAGGTATGGTTTCAAATACGGCAACGGTGAAGTGACCGACGGGCTCACGCACGACGGACTGACCGATGTATACAATCATTGCGCGATGGGCGTTTGTGCCGACAACACTGCAAAGGAGATGAAGATCAGTCGCGAAGAACAGGACAAGTACGCGATCAGTTCATACCAACGTTCTGCCGAAGCATGGAAGACCGGAAAGTTCAAGGACGAAGTGGTGCCCGTGGAGCTCACCGGAAGGAAAGGCGAGGTGACCATGTTTGGCGAAGATGAAGAATACAAGAACGTGAACTTCGAAAAGATACCAGGACTGAAACCCGTGTTCACAAAAGACGGCACGGTGACAGCTGCAAACGCGTCGACTATTAACGACGGCGCGGCAGCGGTGGTGCTGATGAGCAAAGAAAAAGCGAAAGAGCTCGGCATCATACCGATCGCGAGGATCCTTGGCTTCGCCGATGCCGCCCAGGACCCGATGTGGTTCACAACTACTCCTTCCCTGGCCATCCCGAAAGCGCTAAAAGCGGCGGGTGTCGACAAGAAGGACGTCGGTTATTACGAGATCAATGAAGCATTTGCCGCTGTGGCGATCGCTAACAATATGAAGCTGGGCCTGGATGCCGCAAAAGTCAATGTGAACGGCGGCGCTGTCGCCCTGGGACATCCGCTTGGCGCCAGCGGGGCGAGAATCACCATGGCCCTCGCCAACGTCCTCGGTCAGAATAAGGCTTCGATCGGAGTAGCCGGTATCTGCAATGGGGGCGGCGGCGCTTCAGCCATCGTACTCGAAAAACTCTGATAATAAGTAGTTCCGTCCTTCGTTTTGAGTCAGTCCATGATATTACGGGTCGTCATTTTTTTACTGATCTCAACAACCTGCCTGGCGCAGAAGCATGTCGTTACCTACCACGATCCAGAGAAGAAACAACTACAGGAAGATTATTTTGTCCTCTCCGACAACAACGACATCATAAACGGGAAGTATAAGCGCTACTATCAGAATGGCAATCTTGAAGTAGAAGGCATCTTCGAAGATGGCGTCCGCAACGGGACCTTCCTCGAGTATCATGAGAACGGGAAGCTGCTTCGCAAGATCAGCTACGTGAACGGGCTGCGTCACGGGGCGGTGGAAGTTTACAATGAGGATGGTGAGTTCGTGCAACGCGCCTTTTACCAGAACAACCTGCTGGTCGATTCGATCCGCTCGTACTACGACGGGGGCAACATGAAAATGGAAGGCATGTTCGTGAAGGGTAAACCCGACGGCATCGTCAAAGAATACTTTCCTTCCGGGAAGATCCGTAAAGAGATCACTTACAAGAACAAAAAACCCAACGGCATCACAAGGACGTTCTACGAATCGGGAACCGTGGAGACCGAAGCCAATTTCAAAGAAGGCGTTGTGAGCGGGTTCTATAAAACATTTTATCCCAACGGCCAGCTTGAAACCATATCGACGATGAAGGACGGGGAGAAGATGGGCAACTTCAAGAACTACGACTCCGAAGGGCACTTGTTGCTGGAAGGTTTCGTCATGAACGGAAGACTTCACGGCGACAACACCGGGTACTACGCCGACGGCAGTGCTCGTCACAAATTCAAATACATCGAAGGGGCAAAGACTGGTATCAACTTTGAATATTTCCCCGATGGAAAAACCAAAGTGAAAGAGTCGGTGGCATCGAACGGTATCGATACAAAAGAAGAGGCTTTCAAAAACGACGGAAAGCAGGTGTACGAAAAGAATTTCCGGAGACTAAAATCACAAGGCACCTGGACGTTCTACGCCGACGACGGGAAGACCCTCAAGCTGAAAGAAAATTATGAAAACGGGAAGCTGCACGGCACCCGGACGAGCTACTACCCTAACGGATCAAAGCGGGTCGAAGAGAACTGGCAGTTCGACCTCATTACCGGTACGGTTAAAAATTACTACGAGAACGGCGAGGTAAGTTCAGTTGCCGAATACAAGGCCAGCCGGATGCACGGGCCGTACACAGCATACCATCAAAATGGCAAGATCAAGGAGCAGGGCGAGTATGTGGCCAACAAGAAGCACAAAGAGTGGAAAGAATTTAACGAACAGGGCGGACTGGTGAAGACGTACGTTTTCAAGGCCGGAATACTGATGGAGGAAAAGTAAGGATTCATTACTTTTACCTCAATGGACTCACCCAAGAATTCAATCAAGGAAACAAATTTTCAATTCGCCGGTCAGACCGGTTTTTACAGAGGCAAAGTTCGCGATGTATATTATTTCGGAGACACCATGGCCATGGTTGCTTCCGACAGAATCTCCGCGTTCGATGTTGTCCTTCCCAGGGCCATCCCCGACAAGGGACGGGTGCTGAACCAGATCGCCGCCATCAACCTTACCGCTACCAGGGACATCGTACCTAACTGGGTCATGAAGACTCCCGACCCGAATGTAACGGTCGGATTCCGGTGCGATCCGTTCCCCGTCGAAATGGTGGTTCGAGGATACCTGGCCGGCCATTCGGCGAGAGAATACAAAGCCGGTAAACGCATGCTTTGCGGCGTGCCCCTTCCCGAAGGCTTAAAGGAGAACGATCCCCTTCCCCACCCGATTATCACGCCTACTACGAAAGCCAAGGTCGGTCACGACGAAGATATTTCCAGGGAAGAGATCCTTGAACGCGGACTGGTGTCGGAAGAGGACTACACCATACTTGAAAGATACGCGCTCGCATTGTTCCGCCGTGGTGGTGAGCTCGCAGCCGAACGTTCGCTGATCCTGGTCGACACCAAGTACGAGTTCGGCAAGCACAACGGAACGATCTATCTCATCGACGAGGTACACACCCCCGATTCTTCACGCTATTTTTACAAGGATGGATACGAAGACCGTCAGAAAAATGGCGAGGCGCAGAAACAGCTGTCGAAAGAATTTGTTCGCCAGTGGCTGATCGAAAACGGCTTTCAGGGCAAGGACGGTCAGCGGGTGCCGGAGATGACGGACCAGATCGTGACCTCGATCTCTGATCGTTATCGTGAACTTTACGCCCAGGTAACGGGAGAAAAACTGCCCGACATAAATTATGATCAATTAGGAGAACGTATCCAGAAAAGTATCGTTAATTCAATAAAATAAATCTATTTTTGGACCTGCTTGTAAAAGTAAGTCGCTTATAATCACTGTTCTATGAAGTATACCATTGACAAACAGGAGAAGTACACGCTGCTCCGCCTCCATGAAGAAAAAATGGATTCGAGCATCGCTCCTAACCTGAAGTCGGAAATGGTTACGTTACATGCCGAAGGAACGCGCAACATTATTCTCGATCTTACTGAAGTCAAATACACCGATTCATCGGGCCTGAGCGCCCTCCTGGTTGGCAATAGGATCTTCCAGGAAGAAGGCGGTATTTTCATTCTTGCCTGCTTGTCGGATCACACCATGAAGCTGATCCGTATCTCCCAGCTTGACAGCGTGCTGAACATTCTCCCTTCGGTGGAAGAAGCCATCGATGCCGTATTCATGCACGAGATCGAAAAAGACATGAAAGACGGTGAGTAATCGCCGTCGCGTCACTAGCTATGAAAGGCCAACCCCAATAGAGTGAGACGCGACCCCGCCGAAACAACGTGCAGGTGTCTTTTCAACTGACCATACTTGGTGCCAGCGGAGCGATACCCGCATACGGACGGCTTACGTCGGCACAATCCCTGAGTATCCAGAATCGTCATTTCCTGATCGACTGCGGCGAGGGTGCACAACTGCAACTCGCGAAGACTAACGTCAGCATTCACCGTATCAGTCATATTTTCATAAGCCACCTTCATGGCGATCATTACCTGGGTCTGATGGGCCTTATGTTCACGATGCACCTCAATCATCGCGAAGCTGACCTTCACATCTACTCTCATCGCGGCCTTGATGATATTATCCTGACACAACTTCGTCATTCACACTCTGTACTTAACTACCGGGTACATTTTCACGAGCTCACGCCGGGTAAGCACGAGATGATATTCGACGACGATCATCTCACCGTCGAAGCGTTTCCATTGGTCCATAGGCTCGCGTGTTCAGGATTTCTGTTCAAAGAAAAACCGAAGCCACGCCGGATCGATAAAGACAGGCTCCCGCCGGACATGAAGCTCCAGTATATCGTACAATTGAAACTGGGGAATGATATCCATGACGAGGAAGGCCATCTTTTGTATAAAAATGAAGACTTCACCCTGCCGCCCCGTCCTTCATTGTCATATGCTTATTGTTCCGATACGGCGCTGTTTCCGGAGCTGACCCGGTACATCAAAGACGTGGACCTTCTGTACCACGAGGCAACGTTCATGGAGGAAGAGAGAACAAAGGCACATGATACGCTTCACAGCACGGCGGGTGATGCCGCGAAGATCGCGCAGATGGTACATGCGAAGAAACTATTGATCGGTCATTATTCGGCGCGTTACAGGGAGCTGGATGGGCTGTTATCTGAAGCCAGGGCGATATTTCCAAACACAGAGTTGGCAGCTGAACTGAATACAATAGAAGTTAAAAGTGAATAACTAAAGAGTTAAAAGTGAATAGTTAATAGTGAAAAGTAGGTCAGCACCCGTCACTTTCACCTTTTAGTACAACTATTAACTTTTAACTATTAACTTTTAACTCTCATGACCAGTTCTACCCTCGAAGAAAAAAAGACCCGTCTATTCATAGTCCTCTCCGGGATCTTCATCACCAATGCCCTCGTTGCCGAAATGATTGGCGTGAAGATATTTTCCGGTGAGCAGACGCTCGGATTGGAGCCGGCCCGGATGAACATCTTCGGCTACATCTCCGATTTTAACCTCACGGCAGGCGCGGTGATCTGGCCGGTTGTTTTTATTACCAGCGATCTCATCAACGAATACTTTGGAAGGCCGGGTGTAAAACGTATCAGCTATCTCACTGCGATACTGATCACCTACGCGTTCCTGGTGATCTTCGTTACAATTCGCCTCTCCCCTGCAGACTTCTGGCTCGATGCCTACAGTAAGGATAGCGCCGGCAATTACTTCGACATGAACTATGCGTTCAACACGATATTCGGACAGGGGCAACGGATCATCGTCGGTTCACTGACGGCGTTCCTGATCGGCCAGCTGATCGACGCATTCCTTTTTCAAAAGCTGAAGAAAATTACAGGCAAAAAGATGTTGTGGGTAAGGGCGACCGGCTCGACATTGATCTCACAGCTGATCGACAGCTTCGTGGTGTTGTACATCGCATTCGCAGGGATCTTCGATGATCAGACGCTGCTCGGAATTGCCCTCACCAATTACATCTACAAGTTCATCGTCGCTGTGGCGCTTACACCCGTGATCTACTTCGGGCACTTCCTGATTGATCGGTACCTTGGAAAGGAAAATTCGGAGAAGATTGCCGAAGCGGCGACGAATGACAGTGGGAAGTTTTTTTAGCTCCGGCTGAGGTTATCGAGGATAATACCTGCGGCGATACTGGCGTTCAGCGATTCGGCCTTCCCAAATTTGGGTATGGTGATTTTCTGAGTCACAAGCTTTTCCACTTCCGGCGAAATGCCATTCGATTCGTTTCCGATCACGATCAACCCGCCTTTTGCGAACGATACCTTATGAACATCCATGCCGCCAAGAAATGTACCGTACACGGGCAACTTCGTGCTCCCGATGAATTCAGCTAACGAAGTATAAAACACATTCACCCTGCAGAATGACCCCATCGTAGACCGAATGACTTTAGGATTATAAAAGTCCGCCGTCTCTTCCGAAGCAACAATATTTTTTACTCCATACCAATCTGCTGTGCGAACGATCGTTCCTAGATTACCAGGATCACGAATGTCATCGAGCACCAACGCATATCCGGACGCACCGATATCGGGTCTGGTGTTTGGTCCCATACGGGCTACCGCCAGTACCGAGTCGTTCGTCTCCACCGACCCGATCGACTCCAGGTCGGAGGGTGAAACCTCGATCACCTCGGTGTCGCCCGCGATGCTTTTGACATGACGTTCAAGGAAGTCTTTCGTGGCGCATACAATGCTGGTGGCAAAACCGGAGTCAAGGAGCTCGATAACGCTCTTTTCACCTTCCACCACGAACGATTGTTCCTGTTTTCGGTATTTCTTTACTTGCAGGGATTTGATGTACCCGGCCTTGGCTTTTGAGATCATTGTAGACTATACCAGGAAGAAAATTAAGCAATTTTCCTTCGGCCGCCGGAGCCATGCGAAGGCGACACTGTTGCTGCTGCCGCTACTCCTCGCCGGCTGCCTCGGAACCAAATACTTAGAAGGCGAACAGAAGCTCCTCAACCGGCAGCACACAAAAGCCCCGAAGGGTATCGTCACCGAAGGGATGTCGGACCTGTACGTCCAGAAGCCTAACCGGAAGCTCCTCGGGCTCACGGGCCACTACCTGGTCTGGATGTACTATCCCGGCCTGAGACGTTTCAATGATCCCACGTCGAAAGACAGCAAGGATGCTTTCATTCGGAAGAAAGACGTGCTGGAGCGGAAATTCGACCGGAAGATCGACCAGGCTAGCGAACCGAAGAAAAAGTCGTCGCTGCAGTTCCGGAAGCAAAAGAAGCTCGACGCGCTCAATAAAAAGATAGAGAACGGCAACCTGTTCATGCAGTGGGGTGAGCCTGCCGCAGTGTTCGATACGACATCGATGCGGCTAACCACCGAACGGATCACCGACTACCTCTTCAACAAGGGTTATTTTCTCAACCACGTTTCGGCACTCCCGAAGATCTTTCGCAAAACGGTGACCGTCGTTTATACGATCGATCCCGGTCCCCGTTACCGGTACGACACCCTCATCTACCAGATTCCCGACACGACCGTGCTGAAGTATGTGAAGAAAAGCGAACGCGAAAGCCTGGTCCGGAGAGGCGCGCCGTACGACCAGGCGAAGCTGGGTTCCGAAAGAGAACGAATAGACCTGATGTTGAAAGATGTCGGCTACTATGATTTCAGCAGGCAGTATATCGACTTCGACGTCGATACCTCTTACAAGTCGCCGCATCTTGTTGCTGTCCTGTTAAAGATCAACAACCCCGCACGCAGAGATTACCACAAACAGTTTGTGGTCGACTCGGTTGCCATACAACCGGACGCCGGGGTCCCGGTACCGCCTTCCGTGAAGCGATTCACCAAAGTTTATCGTGACATTACATTCAGTTACTACACCGATGTGTATAGCGAACGCATTTTAAGTCAACGTGTTTTCATTACGAAGGACAGTCTTTACAGCCGCACCAAAACATTCGACACACAAAGACAGCTCGCCAACCTCGATGTATTCAAGTTCGTAAACGTGAATTATGATACATCGGGCGGCCGTTTCATTGCAAGTATCTTCACCAGTCCGCTCGACCGTTACGCCTGGTCGAACGAAGCAGGTGTAAGTCTTACACAAGGATTCCCCGGTCCGTACTATTCGCTGTCGTTCAAGAAAAGGAACATATTCCGCGGACTGGAGACATTCGAGCTCACCGGGCGATTCGGCTTCGAAGGTGTGGCATCGGCGACAGCCATTGGCAACGTTTATCGCAGTACGGAAGCCAACACCAACGCCAGCATCACATTCCCGCAGTTCCTCTTGCCGTTCGCGCACAATTCATCTTACCAGCTCGGGCGATTAAATCCCCGGACGAAGCTACTCGCGGGATACACGTATACCGACAGACCTGAGTACACGCGTTCCATCGTCACTGTATCGAATACATACAACTGGGAGAATCCACGAAAGACGCAATATTCGTTTACCCTGAACAACCTCAACATCATTCGGTCGAGCAAGGCTGCCGAGTTCGATGAATTGCTCAATAAGCTGTATCTCGAACAAGGAAACAACCTGAGGAATTCTTTCAAGCCTTCGTTCGTCAGTAGTATGATCTTCCAGGCAATATGGAACCCGAAGAACTACGGGAACAGCGAAGCCAATTCCTTCTTCGTGAGGGCTGCAGCCGAAAGCGGTGGGACGTTCTTCAATTTCTTCACACCCGAGTTCATCACGAAGGAAGGGCTCGAGCTTTACAAGTATGTGAGGCTTAGCCTCGACTATCGCAAGATCAGGGTGATGAACAAACATACCGTGTTGGCATTCCGATTCAACTCCGGTGTCGGGTATTCTTATGGTGACAACCGGACGTTGCCGTACGAGAAGTTCTTCTTCGCCGGCGGAAGCAACAGTGTAAGAGCCTGGCGTCCCCGGCGTTTGGGTGTGGGAAGCTATCCTCCGCAACTTTCAGCCAATCCCGATAAAGACGGGCTGTTCGACTATCGCTTTGAAAAACCGGGACAAGTGTTGCTTGAAGGAAGTATCGAATTGCGCAAGAAACTTTTCGGCTTCGTCAATGGCGCTGTGTTCGTCGATGCCGGCAACGTGTGGTCCCTCAGCGAAACCAAGCCCGCAACCGAATCTTCCACCACCGCCGCATGGACCGGCAGCACGAAGTTCAAAGCAAAGGAATTTTATAAACAGTTCGGTGTAGGTACCGGATTCGGCCTGCGCTTCGACTTCACCTTCCTCGTCCTTCGCCTCGACGCAGGCATCAAGGCATACGACCCTGGCCGCAATGAGGGAGACAGGTTCATGCTCAACCGCTTCCGTTTCTTCAAACCTTTTGGAACAGACCGGGAGCCGGTGATCTACAACGTAGGGATCGGATATCCTTTCTGAGTGGTGCGCTATACTATGGAGTGTCATTACCCGGCGAAGAACAGGTAATCCCGGGGGAGGCATTCTCCACCTTGCTTGCCTCCCGATTCCCCGGGGCAAGCCGGAGAATGACAATTCATAGGAACTCTACCGCGCCTCCCCCATGAGACGTCATTCACCAAAACAGTGAAGTGACGGTATGGAAAAAGCCGACAAAATTCATCAATTTCCCGACGTACCTGACCTAATAACTTCATTTTGCCGTATGGTTCTTAATCCCCAATTCTCTATTTTTAAACAGTTGGAATTGTGCCCATGAAGAGACCTCTACTCCTGCTGTTTTTACTCGCAAGTCTCACTGTTTCCGCCCAGGATTCGCGGCTTTCGGGGCAGGTGATCTCAAACACAGACAATAGCGGACTACCCGGCGTTAACGTCGTGGTAAAAGGCACTTCCCGCGGTACCATCACCGACCTCGACGGCAAGTTCAGCATCGAGCTTCCAACGCCCTCCGTCCTCATATTCTCATTCATCGGTTATAAAAGTCAGGAGATACTTTTCAACAGCCAGACCAACATACAGATCGTTCTCGAAGAAGAACCCAAAGAGCTCAGTGAGGTAGTTGTCGTCGGCTACCAGTCGGTCGAAAAAAGGAACGTGACCGGCGCTGTTACCTCCGTCAAAGCTTCGAGCTTCAAAGACATGTCGATCAACAGCCTTGATATGGCGTTGCAAGGACAGGCTCCTGGTGTCCAGGTGACACAATCGTCGGGTACTCCCGGCGGCGGTGTGCAGGTAAGGATCCGGGGCGTGACGTCTATCAGCGCGAGCAACTCGCCGCTCTACGTGATCGACGGTATTCCTGTCGAGACCGGTCTGCTCTCGCAACGGGACTTTGGCGGACAGAATGACAACGCACTCGCCCTGTTAAATACAGGCGACTACGAATCCTTCACCATCCTGGCCGACGCAGCGGCAAAAGCTCAATACGGTTCGAGAGCTTCCAACGGCGTGATCGTTATCACTACGAAAAAAGGCAAGAACGGGGTGTCTAAAATCACCTTCGACGTTCAGCGCGGTATTGTCGATCCAACTCACAAGCTGGACCTGCTCAATTCAACCGAGCTTCTGACGATTCAACGTGAAGCGGTGACCAATGCCGGTCAGAACGCGGATGCACTTGGACTCATACCCGGGGTGACCGATGCGGTGAACACCGACTGGCAGGATGCAGTCCTCCGCAGGGGCATCATGGAACAATACCAGGCTACCGCGTCCGGCGGCGACAACAGGACCACGTTTTACATCAGCGGACATTACAGGAACGAAGAAGGCATACAGCTCAACAATAGCTTTCAGCGGTATGGAACGACACTCAACTTCGAACACGGCCTTACGCAGCGACTCAAGCTCTCCACGAAGGTCGTGCTGACCAGGTCTCTCAACAAAAGAGTGAAGGGCGATAACTTTCTCGATGGCGTATTCTCCGGCGCCATTAAGGGCCTTCCTTACAACGTCCCCTTCGATGAGAACGGAGCGCTGGTAGGACCCGGCTCTCACCTCTACGCAGGATTTCCAAACTTCAATCCCGTTGCACAAGCCGTGTTGCCGCGATTCGAAACGGTTTCAGTAAAGATGCAAGGATTCGTAAAAGGTGATTATAAGATCAACGACAACATGTCACTGGTCGGCCAGGTGAGCCTCGACTACAACGACATTACCGAAGACAACTATGAATCGTCGCAAACAGCGATAGGCGGATTCTTGCCCAGTGTCGGCCAGCAAGGCTATGGCATCTTCAATGCAACGACCGTTTCTACCGTTGTCTCAAACGCCAGGCTTACGTACAACAAATCGTTTGACAAACATTCCCTCAATGCACTGCTGGGTACCGAGCTCCTGCAGAATTTCGCCACCGGGGGCAGCGCTACCGGAAGGCTTTTCACCAGCGACGACTTCACATACATCAATTCAGCCGGCCTTGTAGACAATGGCGGATCTTTCCGTGAGCCAGCCCACACGATCGCCTCGTTCTTCGGAACAGCAGACTATGATTACGATGACCGTTACCTGGCCTCGTTCAGTATGCGTGCCGACGGCTCGTCGAACTTCGGCGCCAACAACAGGTTCGGGTATTTCCCGGCGCTATCGGCGGGATGGCGGATATCGAGCGAAGAGTTCTTCGACTCGAAACTTGTGAACGATCTGAAGGTGAGAGCCAGTTACGGATATACCGGTAACGAACGCATCGGTGCCTTTACGTTCCTCGGACTTTGGGGACCGACAACGTACAGCGGCAGCTCCGGTGTCAGGCCGAATGGCCTCGATAACCCGGATATCAAATGGGAGACAACCCGCGAGGTCAACCTCGGTGTCGACGTGTCCGCATGGGAATCCAGAGTGCAGGCAACGGTACAAGTGTATGACAAAACAACGACCGGTCTTCTCCTCGCCCGTCCCTACGCGCTCACCACTGGCTTCGCCTCGATCACTTCCAACATCGGGTCCATGAACAACCAGGGATTCGAGTTCGTGGTAAACACCGTGAACCTCGATGGTGACCTGAAATGGCGGACAAACGTCAACGTATCAAGAAACATCAATAAGGTATTGTCGCTCGTTGATTCAGTGCCCTTGTACCGGGGCTATAGCGCCGAGGGTGTGGATGGAACCAACATCATCAAAGAAGGCGAGCCGATCGGTGCATTCTTCGGATTGAACTATCTCGGAGTAAACCCGGCAACCGGGGATGCCATATATGAGGACCGTAGCAAGGATGGCCTCATTACAAATGCCGATGCCATGGTGATCGGCAACTCGTGGCCGAAACTTATCGGCGGTATGACCAACACAGTATCTTACAAGGGTTTCGACCTGTCCGTGCTTTTCAATTTTTCGTGGGGCAATAAGATCCTGAATTATACCAAAGCCGGGCTCGTCAACATGGGCACCGATATACATTCCAACCAGTCGGTCGATGCGCTGCGCCGCTGGCAAAAGCCCGGTGACGTCACCGACATACCGCGTTATGAATTCGGCAACACCAGCAATACCCTTCATAGCAACAGACTTCTCGAAGACGGATCTTATCTGCGTTTGAAGAATCTGAGCTTCGGGTATAACCTCCCGTCGCAGTGGACGTCCAGGTACAAGCTGACAGGAGTCAGGGTTTATGTATCGGCCACCAATCTCTGGACGTTGACAAAGTATTCCGGCTCCGACCCGGAAGTCAGTACACTGGATGGTTCATCGTCGGCAGCAGGAATTGATTTTTATACACTTCCCCAGGTGAAGACTATGGCGGCAGGAATAACCATATCGTTGTGAAGAAGAAGTTAGCTACCATATCGTTTGCCCTTGCAGCCGTAGTGATGAACGGATGCCAGAACATGCTGGAGCCGAAGCCTATCGATCAGCTCGTGAACGACATCGTTCTCAATGAAGCGAAAGACATCGAGGCCGTCGAGACCGGTCTGTACCAGGCATTCAGGATCACGATGCCCGACGTCGTTATCGCCGGAGATCTTACACCGGACAATCTTATCCATAACGGCACCTTCTCGCAGTATCGTGAGCTGGGTGTGAAGCGGATCACATCCGCCAACGCATCGGCCAACGCGTTGTGGGGACATATTTTTCAGACGGTGTACATCGCCAACTTTATGATCGAAAGGATACCGGAGATCAGCGGTGTCTCGTCAGCGTTACGAACCAGGGCGATGGCGACGGCCTACTTCTTACGTGGCATGTCGAATTTCTTTGGTGTGATGACGTTCGGCCGCATCCCGATGGTCACCACCACAAACATTGAAGACAATCGCAACATACCGCGGGCTCCAGAAGCCGAAATGCTTGCTTTTATTGAACAGGATTTGATACGGGCCTTCAACAATCTACCGGAGACAGTAGCGACCCCGGCCACAGCAAGCAACTATGCCGTCCGGGCGGCTCTCGCCAGATTTTACCTCTACACAAAAAACTACGCCGCTGCTGAACTGTACTCCGCTGCCGTCATCAATTCCGGTAAGTATAAGCTCGATACGGTCCCGGATGTAGTATTCAAGGACTTCCCACGACAGTCAATATTCGAAGTCGGTTATACCATTGCGGACGACAGCGATCCAAACAACCTGAATACATTATTTGTCGGCCGGCGTGAGATCATTCCTTCGAATCAACTTGCAACACTCCTCGACTCGGCTACCAATCCCGCATGCGGGCAACGGAGATATGCGATCAAATTTGATCAGGCTCTTCTGAAGGGTAACGACAACGGGTGGACTGTCGCCAAATATGGCACCGCGGTAGAAGACAACAATAATCTTTACGTATTCCGCCTTGCGGAAATGTTTCTCATACGGGCAGAGGCGCGGGCCATTCAAGGGAATGTATCCGGCGAGAACAGCGCTCAGACGGACATTAACACCCTCCGTAAAAGAGCTTACGCTGCCGAGATCGGAAGCACCTCTCAATCTCAAATGCTGCAAGTGATCGAAGAGGACCGGCGACTGGAGCTTGCCTTCGAAGGACATCGCTGGTACGACCTCCGCCGGACAGGACGCCTGCCGCAAGTGATGCCGGCATTCAATCCAAACTGGAGATCCGCTTTCGAACTGTGGCCGATCCCGCAAAGGGAGTTACAAAATAACCCGGCGCTGGCCGAAGATCAAAACCCGGGATACTAGTCATGAATAGTAAGATCAAAATATGGTCAATGATCCTGCTGGCTGGAATGTCACTGACGATGGCATGCGAAACCGAGAGGCGGATTTTCGAGGGCCCCTACTTTGTGCGTTTCACCGACCCTGCAGTGACGGAAAAGGAAAGTCATAGCCAGGTGATCCAAATCGAAGTTCACAATTCATCGGCCGAACCTGCCGGCAACGTGACTATTAACTATACTATCGGCGGAAGCGCCCGCGAAGGCATCGATTACACGATCAAAGGAACCAGGGGAAAAGTCGTTATCAAGAGTGGAGAATACTTTGGAACGATACAGCTCCAGATCATAAACAATGCAAACAACATCCTTAGAACACAGGACGTCGTGCTCACCCTGCAAACCATCGACAACAACGACAACAACCTTCGTATCGGCCAGGGCGTTAGTCAGATCGGCAAGACGTTTACCCTCACGATCCAGGATGATTGTATCCTTGGCGGTAACTACTACGGATTGTCAGCGCCTACCAGCGTACCGATCGAAGAGATTACCATCACCAGCTTCAATTGCGAAGAGTATACGCTGTCGAACTGGGACATCGATATCTTCCAGTTCGCTGAAGTTCGTGATCTCACCTTTATCGACAACGGTG
Organism: Cyclobacteriaceae bacterium; assembly: GCA_035318625.1. Lineage (GTDB taxonomy): Bacteria > Bacteroidota > Bacteroidia > Cytophagales > Cyclobacteriaceae > ELB16-189. The sequence continues at coordinate 806,542 of DATHEL010000001.1, read as the reverse complement.
ATAACACGCTAACTATTCCCGAACAGGAGGAGGCAACGCTCGGGACATCGATCGACGGATCAGGAGTGGTCAATCCTACAACAAGGGTGATCACATTCACCATTCGTTTTGTCGAGCTCGATGAACAGCCCAAATTCACATTCGATTTAATTCCCAACTGAAATGAAGCGAAATAGATCAATACTGACAGCAACGCTTCTTTTGATCCTGGCGGCATGTTCGGAAGAAATGAAAGTAACTCCCTTCACATACCCGCAAGTGTTCGCCGGTGAAGAAAAGAAAGGGTGGTCTGTTCGTAGTGTCCAGCTGATCAGTGAGGGGAAAGGAACACAGACGTTCCGGTTCGATAACTGCGTACTCGATGATATCTACATCTTCTACAACGACGCGGAAAGAAACTACGTGATCACCGAAGGATCAAGTAAATGCAACGACGCCGATCCTGCTACCATCGTCACCAGCAGCTGGGCATTTTCAAACCCAACGGCCACACTGACGATCATCATGCCCTTGCTATCGGTCAATCCGCTCCCCTTCATTCTCAAGGAGGTCGACGGATCAAAGATGGTCATCGACATCTACCTCGACGATCGCAGCGCCTATCGGTTCAACTTCAGGCCAACGTCACTTGAGTAGCCTATGAAAATCGTGAAAAGGATAATTGTGAAAAGGCAGCAACTACTACTTTGTTTCTTCATGCTCCTGGGCCTTTCCGCTACCTATGCGCAGGCGCCCACGATCAAGAACTGTGCGACGATGGAACAAGACAGTCTTAACAGGATCAAGTACCCGCAGATGCAGTCCGTGCTGGACTATGAAGATGCCATTCGTTTGAAAATTAATGAAATAGAGGCTCGCCGCAAGTCGGGAAGAACGCAGGCGGTAGTCCTCACCATTCCGATCATCGTTCACGTTGTCCATACCGGGGAACCGGTCGGCACCGGGTTGAATCTCAGTCGCGCACAGGTACAAGCACAGATCGACGTCCTCAACGAGGATTTCAGAAGAAAAACAGACACGCCCGGATTCAACAGCAGCCCGGTCGGAGCAGATATTGAGATCGAATTTTGCCTCTCCCCTGTGGATGAAGCCGGTACTCTTTTGACAGAGCCGGGCATACACCGGGTGCGCGGTAATAACACCGTCTGGACCAGGGACCAGATCGAAGGATCGCTCAAGCCACAGACCATCTGGAACCCGAACCTTTTTTATAACGTCTGGACACTGAAGTTCGGCGGCGTAGACGCAAACCTGCTGGGCTATGCGCAGTTCCCCGACCAGTCGGGACTTTCGGGTCTTAACCCGGTCGGCGGGCCCGCATCGACCGACGGCGTCGTCATCCAGTATTCTTCTTTCGGCTCCGTCGATAAAGGAACTTTCCCGGTGATGCAGGCTCCCTATAATCACGGTCGCACGCTCTCTCATGAAACCGGCCACTGGTTAGGGCTCCGTCATATCTGGGGCGACGGCGCTTGCGCAAATGATTTTGTCGACGATACTCCCACCCAGCACGCCGAGAACAGGGGATGCCCGACCACAAAGACCAGCTGCGATGGCGTCAGCCTGGAGATGCCGCAGAACTATATGGACTACTCCGACGACGCTTGTATGAACATCTTTACAACGGGGCAAAAGTCGCGTATACGTGCGGTGATGGAGCTCAGTCCAAGGAGGAAAGTTCTGACCCAGGCAAATCTTTGCGCCAATGTAGTAGAAGGCCCCCCGGTTGCGAATTTCACGACAGACAAACAAAGTGTGCTTCGCGGCGGTGAGGTTGCCTTCATAGATCTTTCCACGAACTTCCCTACCAAATGGACCTGGACCTTTGAGAGTGGCGATCCCAGCACGTCGAACGTACGAAATCCGCGTGTCACGTATAACACGCCGGGAACATTCAAGGTAACGCTGATCGTAGAAAATTCGGAAGGTACCTCTGCACCTTTGACCAAAGAAGCTTACATCAGCGTATCGGAAGAAGGATTGTGCAGCAACGTAACGAACTTCGATGAAACCTTTACTCCCTCGCTATTGAGGCTCAAAGATTTCGGACCCTATACAGGCTATCTCACGGGACATAACAGCGCGAAGATCAAAGCGCTGTCTGAAATATTTGCAAACGTACAGGGTTACAGCTATATCAGCGGCGTAAAGATCAAGTTCGGAAAAGCATATGCGAAGAACGAAGATGCCACTGCAACGATCCTGGTATGGAATGCACGGGGAGCGCAAACCGGTCCTGGCTCCGTCATCGAACGAAAGACCGTATTGTTCAAACAGATCAAAGAGGACGTCGCAAACGACCGCGAGACGACTATAACATTCGATCGCGAGACGCCTGTGTTCAGCCGTGCGTTTCATGTGGGCATGGAAATGACTTACGGAAACGACACGCTTGCTGTCATCTCATCGGCCAATGGCGAAGCCAATACTTCCACATCGTGGGTACAAAACGCTGCCGGTACATGGCAATTGTACACCATCGCCTACGGCGCCAACATTGCAATGATGATCACACCCATCGTGGGCATGAATCCTTCCGTGCAGGTATCCAGCACGAAACAATATATCTATCCGGGTGAAGAAGTCACACTGAGCGCGCGGGGCGCGAGTATCTTTATCTGGAACTCGAGCGACGATGCCGTCAACAGTGTTCCGGGTCCGCAGATAACCGTCACGCCGCTGACGACCACTGTGTATGAGACCAGCGGATCGGGTTTCGATCTTTGTAATGCAACCGCATCGACGACGATCTACGTGCGGACCGGAGTCGTAACCGGCGTACACGAAGCCTTTGTCACCGGAGTGACCATGTCGCCAAACCCCGGAAGCAATTCGCTGAACATCTCGTTCGAGAACAGCTACCGCGGACCGGTACAGTTAAGTCTTACATCTCTTCTGAGCCAAACAGTGAAAGCAAGTGAGTTGTCGAAAACTGACGACCGTTTCGAAGCGAGCATGGATACCTCGGGGATTGCTGCGGGAGTTTATATTACCACGATCAGGATCGATGATAATACCTATTACGGCAAGTGGGTCAAGAACTAAAATGAGCCTTACCTAATCTAAACCTATATAATGAAAAAGGCCGGTGTGAACCGGCCTTTTTTTTAGAGTCTGTTGAACTTGTAAAGGATCTTTACATCAACCGGCTTGAATTCTTCGTCAGGTACCTGGTCGATGTCGCCACCAGCCGCCGCGATGGCAGCATCGGATGCGAGCGAAAGCGTGATAACGCGCGACAGTACCATGCGTGTATCCGAGATCTCTCCTTCAACGGTGAATTCCAGACCGATAAAACCTGAGTCTTCGATGTCATCCTGTTTATCAGGATCGTCGGGACTTACTTTCAGATTTGCGTCGGTTTGTGTCCATTTACCCTTATCGTTGATAGCAGGAGTAACTGACCTTGTATAAGTGCCGTCTGCCTTGAATACGAACGTATAGCCTGTTTCGCCGAATGAAGTGATGGTGAACCCATCCCAATTTTCAGTAAATCCCGTCGGTAGGTCTGTAAACTCATATTCTGCCCTTGACCAGGTCCCTACAACGAGCGATACCGGCTCCGGGTCGTCCTTTCCACATGAGTTCAGCGTCAGCGCGAAGCCAATCAGCACAACCCAAACGAGAGATTTTTTCATAATGGTTTTTTGATTTTCGAGTAAAGTAAAAATACGAATTCGGAATTAGAGAAAAAACTACCTTAAACCGCGGTACTTCCCTGCAAACACAGGCGTTTTGGCCGACGTAAATAAATGGCTTCCCGGTAAGATTCGGGTTAATTAATGGGCTTTGAAACCCACGGCCCAGTAGATCTGGTACCACAATGCTGCATAGGGCAGCTCGGCCCATGCCTTCAGATTCTTCAACGATTCATCCATTACAGATGTGCTGATCAGGTTTCCCTCCGTCATCACTTTACGGGCTGTTTCGATCACTCCGATCAGGTTTGCGACATAGCTCTTGAACGTCGCGCTGCCCGCGCAATCACCGAAGAATACAACGTCGTTGCGGATCTCACGAAGGCCGGCGTCATACATCAGCGACACCAGCCGGCGGCCGATGTAGGGATCGTTTCCAAGACGGTCGTAGGAGCGCATATAGGCCGTCCAGAGCGTTGAAAAGCCGGGCGGGTCAGGATGGAGCAGTAAACCGATATGGTCGTCGTCTTCCAGCACGACACGGCCGCCGGGCCTCACGGCTTTCACGAGCTCCCGCAATGCGATCTCCGGCCGGGACAGATGTTCGAGCACGAAACGGGTATGACCCACGTCGAAGGAGCTCCACTCCTCTTCGCGGAGCGGCATGTTCTCGGCATCACCCTGGCGGAATTCCACCCACTTGATCTCCGATTGCTTTGCCAGGTTTTTGTTTGCTGTTTCCAGCTGATGACTGTCGCGCTCAATGCCAAGACATCTGCCCTCCGCACCGATCCTTCTGGCCATCGCAAGAGTGAATTGGCCGAGCCCACTGCCCATGTCGATGATCTTTTCTCCGCCGTCAAGGCCGAGAAGCTGAATGCAGCGTTCATTTATGAGTTCATTTAAAAGTGAGAGGCGCTTTTGTTCCTCGGGAGTAGAGCCGTGTATGTAACTTGACATAACCTACTGTTCTAGTTTGGTTCTCCGTAATTGGGTAATGGTCATTGGGATCGGCTATTGAGTATTAATTATCATATTAAATAAATTACCAACAACTTCAAATATGAACCGCCGCAAAACGCTCACCAATCTTGCATCACTGACTGCCATTCCATTTCTTTCGAATTTCATCGTGAATCAATCGAATCAGACCCTGTTGCAGCGATCCATTCCCTCCACCGGCGAAAAACTCCCGGCTGTTGGGGTAGGTACGTGGCAGACATTCAATGTCGGTGCGGGCGATGAGGCAAGAAAACCCCTGAAGGAAGTTCTGGTAAAGATGTTGGAAGCCGGGGCAAAGGTGATCGAGGATGCGCTGTTCCAGCGGGTGAAAGGTAAAGAGCTGCCGGCATGGGCTTCGGAGCTCGGTTGTAAAAGCTGGGCGCAGTTCTTCCTTAAGTTTATCCTATCACATCCTGCCGTGACGTGTGCTATACCGGGAACTTCAAAGATCAGTCACCTGATGGACAACCTCGGGGCAGCAATGGGCAAGTTCCCCGACGAAAAACTCAGGAACAAAATGAAACAAGTGATCTAACAATGTTCATTGGATATTGGGTATTGGGTATTGGGTATTGGGTATTGGGTATTGGGTATTCTAATTCCCCCGGTTATGGATCAATATCTCGACCCTTCTATTCTTCCTCCTGCTTTGCTCGGTATCGTTACCTGCGATCGGCCGTGAGCTGCCGTACCCGTTGAATGTCACTCTCGAAGTCTCGATGCCTTTGTCTACAACATACTCGGCAACGGCATCGGCGCGGTTCTCCGAAAGACGAAGGTTGTGCGCTTCTTTACCGGTGCTGTCGGTATGACCTGATATCTCTATTCGTGTCGAGGGATTGTTCTGCATGAACATTACGATGGAATCAAGTTTCGGATACAGCTCCGGCTTCAGCTTATAACTGTTGACGGCGAACAACACCTCGTTGAGGACGATCAGGCTGTCGCTCTTCACAACTTCGGCCGGTCTTTCGGGAGCAACTACCGGCGCCGACGGCTCGACAACCGGTGGCGTGGCCTGGGGTCGTTTCGCGATCATGGCGCTGTCTTCGGGTACCGACTTGCGGGGCGGCGGTGGCGGCAGCTTTCCTCCATCCTTGAAACCTTTGAACCTGTCGTTACGCTGCTTCTTCACCCACGCCGCCTTTCGACGACACTTGTCATCAAAACATACAACCCGTGAATACCATTTATGCGAAGGGTAACCGAACGGTTTCTTTCCCCCAAAGGAGGTCCTGCCTTTCTTGACCATCGCTGCGTCTTTGGCAGACCAGTGTGTGACCAGGATCGGCTTGGCGCAGGAGAAAAGTATCGAACAGAGAATGATGGAAAAGAGAAGTCCAACGCGGGAGAACGTCATTAACTCGGGGTCTGGTCTGAATAAACGAAGAACCAGCCCTCAAATTACGTGCTTCCGGTCAATTACTCATACTTCAGGGTCCGCGCGGGGTCGGCCATGGCTGTCTTCATGACCTGGGCGCTGATGGTGAGCGCCGCAATCACCAGGATCATTACCACCGGCAGAGCAAAGACCAGCCAGCCCAAGGTAATGCGGTACGGGTAACCCGACAGCCACCCATCCATCGCATACCATGCTATGGGCAACGACAGCAGCGTCGCGAACAACACCAGCTTGATGAAATCCATGGAGAGCAAAGACACGATACTGAGCGTACTCGCACCGAGGACTTTCCGAATACCGATCTCCTTCGTGCGCTGTACGGCCGTGTATGACGAGAGCCCGATCAACCCAAGACATGATATTAAAATGCCAAGAATCGTGAAGATGCCGACCACCTTACCGAAACGGTTATCGTCGTTGTACTGATTGTTGTAGCGGTCTTCGAGGAATGAAAACTCGAATGAATTGCCGGGAAAAAATTTCTTATACACGGTTTCGACATCCGCCGTGATGCGTTTCTCCTCACCCGCCGTGATCTTCACGGATGTCGGCGCGTAAGTGCTGAAGGTCGGACGGAAAACCATCGCCTCCTTTGGTTTCTTGAGAGACTCCTGGTGGAAGTCGTTGATCACACCGATGATGGTCCAACGGCGACTGTCGTTTTCGCCACCCCACGCGATCTCCCTTCCGACCGCTTCTTCGTTGCCGGGAATGCCCAGCAATTTCACCGCCGACTCATTCAACACCACGGATTTCAGCTTCCCGAAATCAGCATTGTGATCGAGTGGCGTAAAGCTCCGGCCCGCCAGGATTTTTATTCCATACGTCTCAAAGAAACCGTAATCGACACCATAGTTGCTCAAAGTATACTTTTCATCTGCCGGGGCGTCGGCCAGGCGTATGCCGAACGAACGGCCCAGGCGTGAGCCCGGCAAACGCCCGCTGGTACTGACTGAGGTGACACCGGGGATCTTAAGCAACTCCTGTTTATAGTCTTCCACCCGTTGAACGAATGTAGAATCCCACGCGGTGAGCTCCGGTGAGTTTATGATCAATGTATTGTGAATGTCGATACCGAGGTCGGCGTCATTCATATAATTGAGCTGCTTCGAAACGATCAAAGTACCGGTGATCAACGCCGCCGAAGCCGTGAACTGAAATACGACCAGGAATTTACGGAGGAAGCTACCGCTCGCTGAGCGCTGGAACTTCCCCTTCAGGACCGTAACCGGCTGGTAGGCCGACAGTATGAACGCAGGGTAAAAGCCGGATAGCAAAATACCGGCGATCATGATCGCCACCAGCCCCGCAATACTTACCGCATTCATCTCGCTGAAGACTGTCAACCACGACAGGTTGCCGCGGATGATCTGGTTGAAACCGCTTTGAGATACCTGCACGATGATGATCCCAACCACGAATGCGATCAAGCTCACTAATATCGATTCAAAGATGAATTGTTTCATCAGTTGATTCTTCATCGCGCCCATCACTTTGCGAAGCCCCACTTCTTTCGCACGTTCTATTGCCCTCGACGTGGTGAGGTTGATATAATTGATCCAGGCAATCACGAGGATAAATACCGCCACCACCAGCATTCCCCACACAGCCTTGCCACTGGCCGTATCCGCGATGTCATACTCGTAGTCCGAATAGAGATGCGCCTCCTTCAAAGGCTGGAGATAGAACTTCTCGACGCTGCCCGATACCTTGTCGCCCTGGAAATAGCGTTCGCTATATGCAGGGAACTTTGCTTCTAGCGTCTTATAGTCGACGCCGGGTTTGAGGACCAGGTAATGACGCATGTCCGACCATCTCCAGCTTATGTCCGCTCCTTTGTCCTCGCCTTCATACAACGTTGAATAGGACGCCAGTGCGTCGAAGTGCAGATGTGAGTTCTCGGGAATGTCTTTCAGGATAGCGGTGATCTTGTACGGCCGGTCGTCGAGGCCCCACAAAAGTGTCTTGTTGATCAGGTCTCCGAAGTTGCGGTTCTGCACCGGAAAATATTTCAATGCGGTCTTTTCGGTCAGCACAATGCTTCGGGGAGCCTTCAATGCCGTTGACCGTTCGCCGGCCATCAACGGGTAATCGAAAACCGACAGCATGTGCTCATCGGCAAAGATGACAACGTCGCCGCGGTAGTTCCTGTCTTCGATCCTGACATTCAGATTACCGCCCGGCATCATCCGTGTATATTCTTCTATCTCCGGGTAATCTTTCGCCATCGTGGGACCGATGGTCGGGTACATGATCGTACCATGCTGGATCAGCTTTCCATGCTGAAAGCGATCGTTGGTCACACGATAGGTGCGATCGAATTTCACGTTGAACGTATCGTAACTGAGTTGAAATGTTACGAACTGGAAGATGAGCAGGCAGGCGGCCAGGCCAATACCCAGGCCGAAGATGTTTATCGCCGAGAACACTTTGTTCTTCAGGATATTGCGAAGAGCGATCTTCAGGTAGTTTCGGATCATAGATAATGGATACCGTTACTTTTTCGAAAAGTTACGAATAAATCCATAACTACGAAACTATTCGTATTTGAGGGTCTCGGCCGGATTCACGAGAGCCACCCTGACTGCGTGATAGCTGACCGTTAATAATGCAACCATGAGCCCTGCCGCCATACTTGCGGCGAACAATTCCCATCCCATGGGAATACGGAACTCGAATCCATTCAGCCACTTGTCCATTACGTACCACGAAAAAGGCATCGCCAGGGCAAATGCGATCAGCGAAAGCCAGACGTACTGACGGTTGAGGAGAACGAAAATGCTCTTGATGTCCGCGCCCATGACCTTGCGTATGCCGATCTCCTTAGTGCGGTTGATGGCGTTGACACCTGCCAGTCCGAACAACCCGAGACAAGAGATCAGTATGGCAAACACGGTCGACACGCCGACAATGCTCATTCGCTTTTCGTAATTATTGTATTGCGTCGCGATCTTCTCGTCGAGGAATGAGTATTCGAAGGGCTTGTCGGGGAAGAGGCTTCTCCAGGTTGACTCTATCTTTTCTATGGTACCGGGCACGTCGTTACCCGATATCCGGATGTAGCTGGCTATGATGTGTCCGCCTTCCTTACGATCCATGGTCAGGAACATGGGGTCGATGGGTCGTTCGAGTGACTGGAAATGAAAGTCTTTCACAACCCCGATGACTTTATAGCCGCGGCTGGTTGAGTCCTCCCGCCAGTTGAGATACGCATCCGAAAGGTCGGTCCAGCCCATGTCTTTTACCAGTGATTCGTTCACGACGAGAGATACCGAATCAGTCTGAATGCTCGGATCGAAATTCCGTCCGTACACCAACTGCATACCCATGGTTGGAACAAACGCCGGGTCGACGGCATAGACATAGGCCGAATGATTGACGTCGTTGATCTTATAACCGTAGCGGTTATAGCCTTCTGCGAACGGCTGACTGGTGCCCCCAACGCTTTCGATCGCCGGGATCTTCTCGAGCTCGGTACGGAAAGTCAAGTATGTGCGTTCAGCCTCGTTGTTGTAGGCGGCATGTGTCGGTATGGTGATAATGGCGTGATGATTGAACCCAAGATCTTTCTTCGCGATAAATGCCATCTGCCGGTACATGATCACAGAACTGACGATCAGGAATGCCGACATGCCGAACTGAAGCACCACCAATGGCCGGGTGAATCCTGTCTGCAACTTGGTCGTGAATTTTCCTTTAAGCACCGCCACGGGTTTGAACTTCGCCAGGAAGATGGACGGATAGCTGCCGGCGAGAATGCCGACCAGCAAAGCCAGGCCGAATCCAATCATACCGAACTGTAGCCAGTTCACATTAGTAAGCGCTATCTGTTTCCCGGTAAATGAATTGAACGATGGGAGGAACAACACAACAAGCCCGAAACCGACAAGCAGCGATATCATTGACAGCATGATCGACTCGAAGCCGAACTGGTAGAACAGTTGTTTCCGTATCGCGCCGACCACCTTACGAATTCCAACTTCGGTTCTCCTGGATGCCGATGTAGTGAGGGCCAATGATATGTAGTTGATGCTTGCGATAAGCAGGATGAGTAGTGCGATCCCGCCAAGGATATAAGAGTACTGTTTATCACTGACCTTCTCCCACCCTATATCTTTCATGAGGTGTATGCCTGCCAGCGGTGTAAACGTATACTCCAGCAGCCTGAGGTTGGCTGGCACATTCCCCTCTTTCTTCCATCGCGCCAGGGTTGCACCGACATATTTATCGCACATTTTTGCGAGGTTGCGCTTGAAAACAGCTGTGTCGGCATCGGAACGGAGTTGTACGAAGACGGGCGTGTTGAAGTTCCCCCAGCTGGTCATTTGCTTTTCATAGCGGCCGCGGTTCTCAGATGGCATTAATATCTTGTATTCCAGGCTCGAATTGGCAGGCGCCGATTCAACAACACCCGTAATCGTGAACTGTTTCTCACCCTCGCCTAAGTCGATGCTCATTGTTTCACCGATCGGGTCCGTGTCCCCGAAATATTTCTCAACTATCTCCGGCGTGAGGACGATCTCGGATTTGTCTCGAAAGACAGTCTGTGGATTGCCTTTCAGCATCCTGAATGAGAACATGGAGAAAAAATCCTTGTCGGTGAAGGTGAATCGTTCGGAGAATACTTTGTCTTTGTAGCTGAATATGCCGCCTCCGCCGGCGAAGCGGGCAGCGTGTGTTACCTCGGGGCATTCATCCTGGATCGCTTTCGACAACCCGAGCTGAAGCCATGCCTCCCTGTGCCACCGGTCTTTCTCCTCCAGTTTTGGATCCCAATAATTGTAAGAGATCGATTCGATCCGGTAGATATCTTGTTTGTTTTCATGGAATTGATCGAAGCTTAGCTCATCCTTGATAAAAAGCCAGATGAGCATGCAGAACGCGATGCCGATGCTAAGTCCGAAAGCATTGATGAAGGAATACAGCTTGCGTTTCTGTATGTTCCGTACCGCTACCTTGAAGTAATTACCTACCATGATCGTGTTGATTAATTTTAAGACAAACCTGTTCCTGAGCAGTATGTCGAGCCTGAAAAAACGAATGACATTCCATGTAAACTTTCTGCGTGCCACAGTAACCCCGTGCCGCTCCGCATCGATGTAAAATTGTTCCACCAGATCTCCTTCAATGCCCTCAAAGAGTGGCGGCGGACAAATCCGCTCCAGCAACTGCAGAGGCATCTTTGGGGGTTGGATATCCGGGCGCATCTTGAGAATTAGCTACTCTTCTTTGAGCACACTCGCAGGATTCACGGATGCTGCACGAAGGGACAAATACGCCACACACACCAGCGCACCGATCATCACCATCAGTCCCGATGCGATGAATACCATCGGGTGTATCGATATTTTGAACTCGAACGTCTCCAGCCAGTAGTTCATCGCGAACCATGCAGCCGGTGTAGCGATCAACAGGCCGATCGCGATAAGCTTGATGTAGTTGCTGTTCATCATCACTACAATACCGGACCGGGTTGCGCCCAACACCTTCCTGATCCCGATCTCCTTCTTGCGTACCTCCGCGGAATAGGCAACCAATCCCACCAGTCCGATCATCGCGATGATGATCGATAGCATCGCGAATATTCCGAATATGTCACCGAGCCGCTGGTCTTCACGATAATTCGCAGCCAGGTCGTCTTCCAGGAAAGAGAAGTCCATCGGAGTCTGTTCTACCGTCGCGTTCCATCGACGTTCCACTTCACGGATAAGCCCCGGAAGGTCATCGGTCTTGTACTTGATACCCACCACGCGCATGTCGCCCCACATTCTTGATGTTACGTGGTTGAAGAAGAGAGGGTTGATCGAAGACCTGAGTGATTGAAAATGAAAGTCCTTCACGACCCCGATGATCGTTTGTCTCGGTTCATCGTCGCCGGGATAGAGGATGACCTTGCCGATGGCCTCTTCGGGAGTCCAGCCGAATAACCGGACGACCGTTTCGTTGGCGAGGAGCGCCGTCTTGTCGGACGCGTTGTGTTCGAAGTCGAATTTCCTCCCCGCAACCAGCTGGAATCCCATTGCATCGAAGTAATGGTCGTCGATCTTCACTGCAGTTATGGGCAGCTTGACGGTAGTTCCTTCGGCAGAGTAAATGTCTTCGTAGGTCCGGCCTCGCGGAACGTCCTGGGCAACGGCAGCGCTCACCACTCCCGGCAATTTGGAAATCTCATCGCGGAAACTGGTGATCTGAGTGTCAAGCTTTTCAGCATAGTTGATGATGAGTGTGTTCTCTTTATCGTAACCGAGATTGGTCTCCCGAAGGAAATTCATCTGCTGAACGACGACCACGGTCCCGATCAGCAACATGATCGATATTGCAAACTGAACGACCACCAGCGTGCTTCGCAAAGCCGAGTTACCCATGCCCGAAGCTATTTTTCCTTTAAGAACCTGGACAGGCAAAAAAGCCGTCAAATAAAACGAAGGGTAAAGTCCGGCAAGAAAACCGATCACGATCGCCAATACAGGAGTTGCCACCAGGAACAGGGGGTTGCCCCACAAGGTGAATGGCATGTCGTCCTGCAGGATAGAAACCATGATCAAACGGAGCCCTTCCACCAACGGAAGTGCAAGTATCATTGAGAAGAGGGCCAGGAATATCGACTCCATCTGGAACTGCGCGATGAGCGAATTTCGCAGAGCGCCCAGTGCTTTCTTCACTCCTACTTCACGTGCACGCTTGGTCCCACGGGCAGTCGACAGGTTCACGAAATTGATGGCGGCTATCAAAAGCACAAACAGGCCGATCGCGCCGAATGCATACGAATAACGGATGTCGCCTACGCTTCCCAACCTGTTGTCCTGCGACTTGAGGTGAATGTCCTGCATGGGCATGAGGTAAAACGACCAGTTGCCTTTGCCCTGCATGAAGTCGTCGTAGTTGATGCCGAAACGTTCGAACGAAGGCTTGATGATGGTCTCGCCGATCCTGATCATCTTTCCTTCGAGCGCAACCGGATCGGCGTCTGGCCTCAGGCGGATGTAAGTAACGACCTGTGTCCATATCCAGCTCGACTCGAACTTTTTGATACTCGGGTTGGTGTACATCGACAACAGGTAGTTAAATTGAAAGTGTGTATTTGCGGGCTGTGTCTCAGCAACCCCCGATACTTCGATGGGTGTTTTCTCATTTCCCAACTGAATGATCTTTCCCAGCGCCGGTTCGTTTCCGAAGAACTTCTGTGCGACCTCCGACGAGATCACCACTTTATTAAGGCCTTTCAATGCTGTGTTGGGATCGCCTTCCTTCAATTTGAACCCGAAGAAGTGGAAGAAGTTAGAGTCTGCTGCGAAGATGTATTTCTCGTTGAAGGCCATCACGTTGCCATCCACTTCGGTGAACCGGACCACGAAATCACCGGGCGTGTTGATGCGTGTCGTCTCCTCCACTTCCGGGTAGTCATTAGTGAGCAGCGACGCCAAAGGCAGACCTGTGGACCCGAACACACCGCCCTCGGTCCGCCAGATCAGCGTCTGATCGACGCGATATGTTCTGTCGGCATCCGGATGGAAGTTGTCGAAGCTGAATTCGAACGCGACGTAGTTAGCTGTAAGCAAACAACAGGCGATACCGAGCGACAGGCCGAAGATGTTGATGAACGAATATCCTTTGCTTCTCGAAATATTACGAAGCGTCAGTTGGAAGTAGCTTCTGAGCATGGTAAGGGAATTGTTTTGATACTTTAACTTATTTCTGAGTATGATCGAAAGGCGGAAGAATTTCATCGCGTTCCAGACCAGCCTCCGCACGGCTATAGTCTTTCCGTCGGTCCGCTCATCGTTATCGAACGCCTCGAGGAGATCTCCTTCGATACCTTCGGCAAGTGACGAAGGACAAAACCATTTAATAAATCCGATGGACCATCGGACTACCAGAGGATCTTTCACATTCAAAGGTCTACGCCGACGATCTTCAACTGCGGTACCAGTTTCCACAAGTCAGTACGCGCTTCCTTCATTGCCTGCAGCATGGCAAGGCCCGCGTTAGTCACCTGGAATATTCGCTTACGGCGCCCGCCGCGCGAGTTCGTAGCGCCACCCATTGAGGATTTCACGTAGCCCTTGTCTTCGAGCCTGTAAAGTGTGACGTGAACAGCACTCAGGTTCACCTCACGACCAATACGTAGCTTGATCTCTGTTACAATCGCGTTGCCGTAAGCTTCCTGCTGGAGGATCCCGACCATGGTAAGGACAAGTTCTTCGAACTCGCCAAGAAAATCTTTAGCCATAATTTCAATTTTGTTGCCGGGCACCGGCTGCGCAGCCTACCCCGAATCCAATTAGTATATACTTTGTAAAAGTAATGTACGGATTTCTATATACTTTGTTATACAAATCGATAAAAAACACCAAATATCAACATCCAACTCTGAATGATGATGTTTGAGGCTTTTGGGCTTATTCGTATTTAAGAGCTTCGCTTGGATTGACCCACGACGCCCGGACCGAGTGAAAACTCACCGTCAGCCAGGCAGTCACCAGGGCAATGGCAACCGACAGCAGGAAGACGCCGGCACCGGGATCTATTTTGTACGCGAACCCATCCAGCCACTGTGAGATGAGCCAGGTAGCGACGGGAATGCTGACGACGATCGCCACAGTGACGAGCAACGTGAACTTCCGATTCAGCATTATCACGATCTGCGATGAAGAGGCTCCAAGAACTTTTCGGATACCGATCTCTTTGGTGCGTTGTTCTGCTGTGAATGCCGACAGGCCGTAGAGTCCGAGGCACGAAATGAAGATAGCCAGCAGTGTGAAGAAGTTGATGGCTTTGCTGAAGACCTGGTCTTTCTCAAGCAATGCGGTGAAGTTGCCGTCGACAAAGTGATACGTGAACGTCTCGTTGGGCATGATCTCTTTCCATTTCTTTTCTGCCGTAGCAAGGAAATCTTTCACCTGGCCGGGCTGCAGCTTGAACCCGATCTCTCCGTGATTGTCGGTGAGCCGGATCGTGGTTGGCGCTATGGCTTTGTGAAGCGTCTCCCAATGAAAATCGCTGACCACACCGATGACTTTATCGGTCTTGTTGATCACCGCGCCGATCGGGTTTTCGGGAAGCCCTAATGCGGCGACGGCCGACTCATTGAGTATGATCGATGCGGAGTCGGAGGCCAGGTTTTTATCGAAGCCCCTTCCCTGCACGACCTTCATGCCCATCAGGTCGACATAGTCGGCGTCCCCGAGATAAGTGTTGATAGTCAGTCCTTCAGTCATGTCCGACGTCTGGTAGGTGTAAAACGCCATGTACCGTTTACTGCCTGGCTCACCGGCGTGAAATGCGGAACGGACAACACCGGAGTGAGCATCCAACTCATTCTTGAATGCTTCTGCTTTGCTTTTGTCCATCAGGTACGCGTGGTCTACCGTCAGAATGTTGTTCTGATCGAAACCGAGCTCCTTGGTCTGGACGAAATGCAGTTGCTGCTGGACAACGATCGAGCACACAATAAGTATCATCGATACGGCAAACTGGAACACAACGAGGAAATTCCGGAAACCCAGTCCACCTTGTGCCGACACGTTTCCTTTCAGTACCCTTACGGGATTGAATGCGGTGAGGTAGAATGCCGGGTAGATGCCGGATACGATCCCGACGAACACCGAGAAGCCGACAAACATCAACACGGTGGATGCATTCTTCCAGATAGTGGTAAGCAACGGGCTGCCGGTAACGTAAGTAAAGGCAATAAGAAACATCTCGGCGAGAACAAGCGAGAGAACCATTGCGACGGTACTGATCATGACAGACTCGGCGAGAAACTGGAACATGAGCCTCTGTCGCGAAGTACCCATGGTCTTTCGGATGCCGACCTCTTTCGCCCTGCGCGAGGCGCGTGCGGTGGTGAGGTTGATGAAGTTAACGCCCGCCAGGGCGAGGATGAACAACGATATGGCTGAAAATATATAGATGTTGGATTCGCTGCCGCCGGGTACGAGCTCGTGACTAAGGGACGATTTCAGGTAAACGTCCGGGAGGGCGTGCAAGTGAAATTTGACGGCATTCGGATTCTTCACATAGTCATCCAGTGACGTAAAGCCCATCGCTTTGCCGGTCTCGGGGAACACGTTGTTCTCGATGACGCGGTCGAGCGCTGCCTCGAGGTCTTTTCGTTCGAAGTTTTCCCTCAGCAAAAGAAAATTGTAGAATGAGGCCGAGCTCCAGGCGGGCTGTCCTTCCAGCACGTCGTGTATCGAAAGAAATATCGGAGACTTAACCGTAGTATTGAACTGAATGTCTTTTACGATGCCACTGATGAAGAACTCTTTTTTGTCGTTCCCCATCATCATCGATTTACCGAGCACATCGGTTGTGCCAAAGTATTTCATCGCGGTGCCTTCCGTGATTACCATTTCATTGGGGGCCTTCAATACTTTTTGCGGATCGCCGGCAATGAATTCATTAGAGAATACTTTGAAAAACGCAGAGTCGGTATAGAAAACGAACGGTTCGCGGAACGCCTGACCGTTTACTTCAACGGGCAGGTCGCGCTGTGCCCTGATGCGCGTTGCGGCTTCGACGCCTTCAAATTGCTGGGGCAGCACGTCAAACAAACGCTCGGGTCCGTTGCCGAAATTACCGATGTTGAAAAAAGAAATTCCAATCTTATAGATCCGCGCGGAGTTGGCATACCCGCGGTCGTAGCTCCATTCGCCATAAACAAAAAGGAATATGACGAGACTGCAGGCAATGCCGATCGCAAGACCCACTACGTTGATGAGGG
The DNA here is from genome assembly GCA_035318625.1 of Cyclobacteriaceae bacterium. Classification (GTDB taxonomy): domain Bacteria; phylum Bacteroidota; class Bacteroidia; order Cytophagales; family Cyclobacteriaceae; genus ELB16-189. The sequence goes on along the minus strand of DATHEL010000001.1, from coordinate 789,774 downwards.
AATACGAAAGTTGCCGGGCCATCGAACGGTAGGCAACAAGGAGGAAGTTACGGACCATAGCTTAAATTTACGATTTACATTTTATATCATTCATATTTCAAAGTCTTCGCCGGATTGACCAACGCTGCCTTTAGGGTTTGAAACCCCACTGAAGCAAATGCGATCAGCACCACGCCGGAGCCCGCGATGATGAACCACGCAGGATTCAGGTGTATCCGGTACGGAAATCCCTGCAGCCAGTTATCCATCGCATACCACGCGATCGGCCATGCGATCAGGTTTGCCACCAGCACCAACTGAATGAACCCTCGCGAAAGCAACAGTACAATATTGCTGACACTCGAACCAAGGACTTTCCGTATACCGATCTCTTTTGTCCTCTGGGTGGTCAGGAACGATGCCAGGCCGAAAAGGCCGAGACAGGCAATGAATATCGCCAGCGCTGTAAACAATGTAAATATGTTTCCGAACTGGCGGTCCGATTCATACTGCCGGTTGAAGAATTGATCTAGATAGAAATGGTCGATGGGATTTCCGGGGAAGAACCGGTTCCACGGTTCCTCGATGGCGGACAATACCTCGCGGTAGTTCTCGCCGTCCATTTTGAAAGCAAAGAACCGTGCGAAAGTCGGAGTATAACGAAAGGCCAGCGGTACGACAGCTTCCTTCAATGACATCTGGTGGTAGTTTTCGAGTACACCCACAATTTCAAAAGTATCGCCCTGGATAACGCGCTGTCCCAATGCTTCCTCGGGTGACTTGAAGTCCAGCGCTTCGGTCATGGCACGATTTAGAACGATGTTGTGCCTTTCGTCTGGATGCTGAATATCGTAGCCCCGTCCGGCAACGATCTCGAGTCCGAAGCCGGCGACGTATTCATGGTCGATACCGACGGTGTATGCCTGTACGTTTCCTTCGGGTCCGCCGACAAGGCGCCGCATGCCGCTGGCCCAATAGATCTCATCGCCGGGAACATTACTCGCGCCGGTGACACTCTTCACGCCGGCGATTTGCAGGGCTTCGTTTTTGAAACTTTCCGCTTTGTGAAGGAATGTGGAGTCGGTCACGCCCGGACCTTTAATGACTAAGGTCTTGTTGATGTCGATGCCCAGTTTCTGGCTTCGCATGAAGCTCAATTGCTGGAAGACAACGATCGACCCGACGATGAGCATAACCGATGCGCTGAACTGGAACACAACCAGTGATTTACGCAATACTCCGCCTTGCGACGTTGTCATTACTTTGCCTTTGAGAACACTGATCGGTTTGAACCGGGACAAGACCATGGCGGGATAGAACCCGGACAATAAGGTACCTCCCACAAATAATCCGCCCAGCAATAACCAGAAGTCTCCGTCGAGCATATAGGAAACCGGTATTGGCCGGCCTGCAAGATTTGAAAACGAAGGCCATAATAATCTCACGGCGATCAATGCAATCCCCGACGCGAAAAAATTGACGAGGAATGATTCCGCGAGGAACTGCCCTCGCAGCTGCGAAGCCTGTGCCCCCATGGCTTTCCTTACGCCTACTTCATTGGCGCGGTCGAATGACTTTGCGGTGGCGAGATTGATGTAGTTCACCCAGGCAATGATCAGAATGAACAGGGCGATGAATGTAAGCGCATAAACCGAATCGCCGTCTCCGCTTTCATCGGGCTCCGACTCCTGCAGCAGGTTGGCGTACAGGTGAATGTCGGTCATTGGTTTAAGCACGAAGGCTTGCTTACTATTCCTCTTCTTCCAGGCTTCGTTCAGTGCATTGAAAACGAAGTCATCCCACTTGGCCTGGAGGGCTTTGACATCTGTACCTGGCTTGAGCAGTACATAGGTATTGAAATCATACCAGCCCCATCCCGTCTCAGCCTGGTTTTGGGCGGGGGGCACATTGGCTTCGTACAACGTCTCATACGACAGCAGGAAATCGAACTTGATGTGAGAATTTACCGGAATGTCCTGGAAGACGCCCGTCACTTCATAGTTCTGATCGCTATCCACCTTTATTCGCTTTCCAACCGGGTCGACTGTTCCAAAGTATCTCGCCGCGGCTTTTTCGGAAATGACTGCCTTGTTAGGTCCTCTTAGCACGTCTTCCGCGTTGCCTTTCAAAAGCTTCCACCCGAATACTTTGAACACCGATGTATCGGTTACCTGCATTTTTTCTTCACGATGCGCGACCACGCCATTTTCCGGGCTCTCATAGCGTACGATGCCACTTACCGGGTAGAGCCGGGTGAACCTTTCGACCTCGGGAAAGTTATTCTTCAACGCCGGCCCGACGGCGGGTACGGCGGCAGCACACTCGAACCGGAGCTTGCCGTTCTGCCAGTAGTCGTATTCCACGCGAAAGATGTCGCTGGCGCGGTCGTGGAAAGTGTCGAAGCTGCGTTCGTACTTCACGTACTGAAGAATGAGAAGGCTTGCCACCAATCCCAACGAAAGACCGACAACGTTCAGCAACGTAAATGTCCGGTGCTTCATGAAGCTCCGGAGCGCGGTTTTGAAGTAGTTCCTGATCATGCTTGAGTATAATAAGAGATAAGAAGTGTTATTCGTATAGTGTTATTCGTATTTAAGGGCCTCGGCGGGCTGCGTCCACGCCGTCTTCAAAGTCTGATGCCCTATCGTCAGCATGGCAATCGTCAACGAGATCCCTCCAGATATCAAAAATACAACCCAGCCGATATTGACACGGTACTCAAAGCTATCGAGCCACCCCTGCATCAAATACATCGTCAGGGGGACGGATATCAACAAGCAAACGGTAATCAATATTATGTACTCGCGGGACAATAGTACCAGTAGCGATCCTTCGGTCGCTCCAAGCACTTTGCGTATGGTGATCTCCTTGGTCCTGTTCTGCATAGCCAGTGAGGCGAGTCCATATAAGCCCAGGCTGCCGATCAGGATGGCCAGAACTGTAGCGACACTGACGATCTTGCCGAGATTCTGATCGGCACGATACTGTTCTTCGAGAGACTGATCGACGAATGAGAAGCGAAATTCTTCCTCGCCGGAAATCGTCTCCCACGCGCTTTTGATCTGGTCGAGGCCGGCGGCTGTTTCACCGGCTTTCAGACGTACGATGAGCTTGGGTACCGGCCGCTGATCCACTCCAATGTTTTCGATACCTGCGGCAATGATCTCGACATTCTGAACGATAACTAGTGAGGGCACTTTGGTGTATAACGACGTGTAGTTGAAATCTTTTATGACGCCGACGACCTCGTGATCCAGGAAGTTTTTTCCGGGTATCTTCTTGCCGATGGGATCGCTCCACCCGTACTCTCTTACAAAGGCCTCGTTGACGATGACTGCACGGCGTATGTCGGAGGTGTTCGCGTCGTTGAAGTTACGGCCCAGGGCCATCTCCATCCCCATGACGGGAATGTACTCATCGTCGACCGCGTTGATATCGAATGTGCGATAGACGGATTTATCGTCGGTGTAGCCGACGTTCACCCATCCCCCGTTACCGAAGTCGTGTGAGGCGGCACAGGTGGCGGCGATGCCGGGTTTACCGGCGAGGGCTGTCTTAAACAGTTCAGTTCTTTCGAAGCCCTGTTTCACCAGCTCGGCCATGCGCGGGCCGCGGGGAAAGTTCATAGGCACAACGACGAGCTGTTCTTTATTGAAACCGAGATTCTTGTTCTGAAGAAATCCCAGCTGATTACGCATCACGAGCGTGCAGGTGATGAGAAAGATCGAGAGCACCAATTGCACACCGACCAGCACTTTACGCAACACCTGTTTGCTGCCGCCCGATTGTACGGAACCCTTGAGAATGGCCACGGGCCGGAATGCCGATAGGACGAAAGCCGGATAGCTGCCGGAGATCAAACCGATGATGAGTAAGAGCGACACGATCAATGTTGCCAAAAACCGGTCGATGGGAAACACGAGCTCTTTCCCTGCCAGGTTATTGAATGTAGGGAGGCTCAACACGGCCATCGCGACGCCGATTACCATTGAGATGGTCGTTATAAGAATCGCCTCGCCGATAAACTGTGTGATGAGCTGCTTCCGGGCTGCGCCGACCACTTTGCGGATCCCAACCTCCTTGGCTCTTTTCATGGAGCGGCCGATGGAGAGGGTGACGAAGTTTATACATGCAACGAATAATATCAGTAAAGCAATCGCAGCCAGTATGAGACTGTATTTGGGGTCGCTTACCGGCGCAAGGCCGACGGGAAAACTTGTATCGAGGTGGATGGATGTCAGGGGCTGGAGTCCGGGTGCATACTTGCTTTCGTTAAATCGCTCTTCGCCAAGGAGCGTCTTGAACAAGGCAGGGAATTTTCCCTCGACGACCTTGGGGTCAACATCGGGGCGGAGCATCACATAGGTTTCGGGACTGATGTTGAACCATGACTCCGTAAGGCGTTTTGTGTCGTAGAGCTTCGGGTAGTTGAGGTCGGAGATCATCAGGTAAAAACCGATACTTGAATTGGTCGGAACCCGCTTGCTTACGGCAGCGACCGTAAACTCTTCGAATGTCTCCCCAAGTTGAACCGAGATCACTTTGCCGATAGGATCTGAGTTGCCGAAAAATTGCTTCGCTTTAAATTCCGATATGACTATGTTGTTTGCCTTATCCAGAACGTCGCCCGTTCCCTGTATCATTTCGAAGTCGAAGACCTTGAAAAAATCGCGGTCGACGATATTGATCGTCTCACTAAAAATATCATCACCGATTCGCACCAGTGCGCCCATCTTGTTAATACGGATCTGGCTTTCGACTTCGGGGATGTTATCTTTTAAGGCCGGGCCCATCGGGAACGGTGTGTTCGTATAAAAGAACTGCTGGTTCTCGCCCCAGTCTTCGCGTGCATAGACCCGGTATATTCTGTCGGCGTTCGTATGAAACCGGTCGAACGTCCATTCGTCTTTAACAAACAGCGTGATGAGAATACAACATCCGATACCCAGGCTAAGCCCGATGATGTTAATAGCGGAGTGGACCTTGCTGCGGAATAGTGCGCGGAAGGCGATCTTGATATAGTTTCTGATCATGGCGGGGAAAGTTTGGTGGACGATTCAATTTCAGGCCAATTTCTGGGATTGCAGGCAAAATGTCGCGGGTACGATGGTTTAGATGTTTTGAGTTGGCAAAAAGTTGTGGTGAACCGGGGGCTGTCAGGGGCTGTCGGCGAAGTTTGGGGGATTTTTTGGGGGATGTCCGGGTTCGGGCGGTCCGGGGGTAGTAAGTAGTAAGTAGTAAGTAGTAAGTAGTAAGTCCGGAGCAGCTTTGGACACACGTCCTCCTCGAAATCAGTACTCTTTGCTACTTACTACTCGCTACTTATTACTGGTTAGAAAAAAGATTACCGGTTAGAAAAAAGAAAACGGGAACGACACAAGAGTTACTTGATCATTCCCGTCTTGTCAGGCCGAAGCCTTAGCCCCTGCTTGACCCTAAATTCGCCTTTACACTCCGTTGCCTTTGTCAGTTACCTTTCGATTACTGCTTTGGGCCAGCTGCCGACAAGTCGGAGCCACTCGTCACGTTCATTCCCGAAGGAGTTTGCGGACGTAACACTGTACCACCGTTCGTTTGTAGTCTGTCTTCCGGAGAAAACTGACTTTTGTTTTCCGGTTTTACCGTGTCGGTGTGTTAGTATCGACTTAGTGATATGAAGATATATTCCTTGATCATTCACACAAAAGAAAATGACAAAAAGAAATAAACAAGTTATTCACCAAGTTATTCACATCAATCAAGATCGGGCATCGCCGAAATTTTCTCTATGTATAGCCTTCTATAGAAAAGTTCCGCTCCCTCGCTCTGGAATTGGATCTTACCTTTCTTGAGGGGTGTTTCAACGTCGCCGTCGACCTGGCGGGAATGAAAAAGCTTCATGTTTACAACACCGTTGACGACGTGAATGGACGAATCTCCATAACAATACAATTCAAGGGTATTCCATTCACCGCTACGTTTTTCGCCATCGGAGCTTTTAATCACGTGGCGGCCCGACTTGCTCTTTTCGCTGAAAGAGGTCAGCACACCTGTGGGAGTATAGATCAGTCCGTTATCAACCGCAGCTATGACGGGAACATCGAAGGCGCCGCCCGCACATCCCCAGTAGTCGCCGCAATCGCCCTCCTGCACCTGGAACTCCTGGCTTCGCAGCCAGAAGCCACCGTCGGCGCCGTGGTCACCCACTCCATGATACAACAGTCCGCTGTCGCGTTTGTCATCCAGTTTCGGAACATGTTTGGCTTCGCCCCATTTGAACTGGACGGTCAAGTGATAATTGGAAAACTCTTCCGTTGTCGATAATCCACCGAAACGTTCGCCCGATACCCGTATTGCCGGCTCGCCGTCTACTTCCACGACGGAGAACACTTTGCCGGAATCGTTGTTCAAACCCGGACCGGGAATGGTGTCGAACTTCTTACGGGCCGTGTCGTAAGCGGGGCCGATGTAGGAGTCCCAGCCGGTCAGGTCTTTACCGTTGAACAAGCTCAACTTTTCCGTTTTCTTTGAACAAGAGAAGATCACGGTGGTGATCAATACTGCTGCGATGATGTTTAGTGATTTCATTCCAGTTGGATGTCAAGTTGTTGAATGTAAGCTGCCGGTTCGGGCGTAAGTGTAAAGAAAACCCGTATATTTTTTTTCTTGCATAGGATCGTGAACGTTCCCCGTAATTGATTTTCCGGTTTCACGTCCGACACACTGACGATCTCGCCGGCTTCTGCGAATACTTTCTGCGTCTCCACTTTCCGGTGCTCTACGTCGCTGTCAAGCCAGAAATTCTCCGCAAACATCGCACGCGCATCGAGACGTTCCCAGTTGGGAAGGATGCTCACGATCTCGTCCCTTCTTTGTATGAGGATTTCCGACGCCGGCAACGCGCGTTTTTTGATCCCTGCCAGTTGTATCAATGTGTCGAGCACAACACCATTCGGGAAACCAGGCGCACCGTAAGTATGATTGCTGAACGACACAACGCCCATGTTATACTCTGGGTAGATCCTCCACTCGCTGCCATAGCCCGGCAATCCTCCGCTATGTGATATCCTGACATTGCCGTTGCAGTCTTGTCTCCAACCCAATCCGTAGCCATAACCTCCGGCTGTGGGACATGGAATACCGGTACGCGTCCTGGCATTGGCTGCTACGCCGACTACCCGCCAGGGCTGATGCATTTCGCGAATAGAGCTTCTCTTGACCGGGCCTTTGTCTGTTTCATTTCGTGGCGGCCAGGCCGACAGGTGCAGGCTTATATACTTTGCAAAATCTTCGATGGAACAGACCAGTCCGCCCATCGCGCCATAAGCGCCATCGTGCAGCAACGGCTCTTCCTTCCATGTTTCGTCTTCCCACCGGTAACCCGGGGCAATAACATCGGCTGGTATTTCCGAATATTCCCACTTCGAATCGTTCATGCCGATGGGTTTCATGATGTTGTTCGTGATATACTGCTGGTATGGCATTCCCGACACGTTGCTAATGATCTTGCCAAGCAAGGCAAATCCCATGTTGCTGTATTCGAATGTGACACCGGGGACATTCGAGAATGAAATTCCGTCATTCACCTGGTCGAGCAGCTCCTTGTCTGTATCGTCGAGCTGACGGTCGCCCCAGGGATTATCTTCGGGAAACCCGGCCGACATGGTAAGGAGGTTGAGAATTGTAATCGGTGGCGCGTCTGCAGTGAGCGCTCCACCCCCGCTGAATTCGGGAATGTATTTTGAAACCGGCTCGCCTAAGCTGAGCTTTCCGTCATCCCGCAGTTTCATGATAGCCATACCGGTGAAGCTCTTGCTCATCGATGCGATACGGTAGAGCATCTTCGTCGACGCCGCGCGGTTGTCTTTGACATTGCCGATACCGGTGGCGCCCGAATATACCAGCTGATCTCCGACTACAACTCCGTAGGCGATCGAGGGGAAATGATTCTTCTCTGCATAATCCTTGTACAACTTGTCGACTACCGGGAAGAATTGTTTCATCCGGTCGAAAGCAGCGCTATCGGCAAAAGCTGGAATGGAATATTTTTGAATGGAGCCGGTGCGGGTATCGACAGCAGCCGGGTTAGATTCTTTAGTGCATTCGCCGAGCAGAAGCATTGCGGCGAACGGGAGTATAAGCCTTTTCATGCGGAATGAGTAAGGCTAAATATAAAACTAGTTCTGGTATTTGCGGTTGGGGGTTATGCCGGAAAGTGGTTTCGGGAAGAGGATTTCCATGAAGAGGGTTTTTGGGGAGCGGGTGCACCTTGATATACGGTGGGGTCCCCTGCTAGCATTTTGAGAGGGTGGCATTTAATAGCCGGGGCAGGGACGACGCATGTCATAGCAGAGGTCGCCCTACTTCATCTGGATCAACAAGACCTTGCCCTCGACGATGCGGGAGCTTCGAAGCCCATTCAATTTCTTGATGTCTTTCACAGAAACGTGATATTTCTCGGCGATATGCCCCAGCGTATCTCCGGAAACAACCTTGTGATGTATGACATTCGCATCGTTCGCTCTAATGACGGGCTTCGAACGGGTAGTCGACGCGATCACGGTGGTATTCACACTGCTCCGCAACGCCTTGTGTTCGATAACGAGTGTCTTTCCCGCAACGATGCTCGAGTTCCTGAGCTTGTTGCGCGTCATGATCGAACCAACACTCACATTGTATTTGTCGGCTATCTCCGAAAGTGTTTCCCCATTCCTGATCTTGTGGCGTGTGCTGATCAGCTGAGGCATCACGATGTTGTTGGCGATCAACGTGGAATCGATATTGATGCCTGACACTCCTTCCATCACCAGTGAGTCGAGGGCGAAGTTTTCATTGTATCGTTTAACCGTATTGCCGAATGCCTGGGAGAACAGTCTGCCCTTCAGCAAATAACCTTCTTTCGTTAAATGAATGTAATCGGGACGGGCCAGACGTGCCGAGACCCATTTTGCCAGTGCATACTGACCGCCGGAGATCCGGTACCAATCATAAAACCCGCAGTTCTGTTCTTTGGCAATGCGACGCATCATGGTCGAAAATTCTTTCGCGGCCGCGACGTTTGTTCCGCGCCTATACATGTCTTGGGTGCTGGTAAGTAGGATCGACACGCCGGGAGAAAGCTGCCTGATCCAGTTGATGGTCTGAACGATCTGCCTTCCAAGCTGTGCGGGTATGCGCTGGTCGTACAGGAAGTCGTTGGTACCATAGTCAAGAATAACGAGGTCGGGAGAAAGAGCCGGCAGTTGTGTGTCGATCATCACCTGTTCGAGCACTGCCGTGTACGGCGCTCCGCCTACACCCAACTGGTGATAGACCAGGCCCCGGTTCTGCTCGCTCTCCAGGCTGATGCCATAGAACTCAAAGTTCAACTGCTGATCACGGGCTTTCAGTAACTGGATATGAACGAAGTCGCTGCTGTCGGGAATGATGATCTCAACGAACGGCATGTCGTCGGGGTAGGTAGATGCGGGAACCACGGTCTCGTAGTTCCTGGTCATCACCCTGAAGTCGAAACTTTGAGGGCCTGCCCTAAAGAAAAGCTTGAGGCGTTTGTAGTGCGAAGGCAAGGGCTCCCTGAACGTGATGCTGAAACCGGCGGCCGGGTCGATGGTGCGGATGGTCATACCCGAAACTCCGAGAGGGAGGCGAGGTCGCGGCTCGAGGGCTTTCGAATATTGCCATTTGCCGTAATGAACGGTTTTGTAGTCGAGTGGCGAATACGTTTTGGCGGCCGAGTACGGGAAGATGATCCCATAGCCACCTTCGCCCTTCTGGTTCTGCATGTACTTGCGCACTTCTCCACTGAAAATACCCGGCTGTACGTGCGAGTCGCCGAAATGGGCGACGGTGATCTTCGGGGTCGTATCGTCTTTCCATTTGTTGAGGAAATTGGCCAGGGCCGACCGGTCGTAATACTCTATATAATTGAACTCGTCGTGGAAGAACTTAAAACCGATGGTATCGGGAGCAATACCCGTGGAATCTTGCGTCGCAGCAATTGCCGCAACGGAGTCTTTGGCGATCACGGCCGCGGTGGTGTCGGACCCGATCGAGGGCATGATGCGGACAGAGTCTTGTGCCATTCCTGCCAGAGAGGACACTAAGCTCAAAGTCAAAAAAATTACTCTCATACTTTTGTCAAAGTCCTATGGGTGATTTGCAACCGTATCTGTCTCCTGCACTTTAACATCTTCCTCTGGTTTCGCCTCTTCCGTGGGCTTATAGCTTAAAAAATAACGTCCGCGATAGGACGCAAACTTCGAATTCACTGCAAAGGTATTATGTAAAAACATAATTGCAGTGATCCCATTGGTTTTTATAAAATCGGTCAGATTCACGTCGTAGTAGCGATAATCCATCACATAAACTGTTCCAAAATGGAGCGCCAGGTAGGGAGCCACGGCGTTGCCGAATGAGTCCTTGATAATCAGGAGTTTTTCTGTGTTCACTTCACTCTCAATCCTCACCAGGGGATGGTCGCCGCCGAGGAAATTCGCGTAGTTGGAGACATTGCTGAAAAGGTTGGTCTTTTCGAACCGCCCTGAATCGATGTTGTACCGGAAGGTCTTCGTAGGGATCGGCAGCTTGTAGTACTCCACGCTGTCTTTGATGTCCCGCAGGCGTTTGTCGAGCGTAATGCCGTATAAGGAGCCGAGAAACTTCTTCTTCAGCCTCTTTTTTTCAAACTGTTTGAGCTCATAGGGCTCGAGCCCAGCGCTGCGACAGAACCCGCGGTAAGCGTAGTATGCTCCGAGGCCCGTCCAATGGTGGTCGGTATTAAAGTAGATGTACCGGTCGGTATGTTTTGCCAGCTCCGAATAGGCATCGGCAAACACGATGGTGGAGTCGAGTAAACTTTTTACAAAATCGATGTTGCTCTTCTCACTGCTCGAAGAATTTTTGTATTCCTCCGGAAGGTAGAAATCGATGGGCGTCGGTGCGATCATACAATAGATCTGTAGCGACTCGAATGTCTGATGGTATAAGTTGACCATATCGGCGTAGCGGCGCGATATCTCCGAGGTGGAGCTGAAAAGCTGAATCGCCCTGCCGTTATAAACTATGATCGACGATGATTTATTATAGTCGGGCGTCTTCACCGTGTCCTTCTTCGCCGGCTTTTTCAGACTGTCGGCCTTCACGACCCGCAAGGTGTCTTTGACGTCTTCGACGGGATCTGCTTCCGCCCCACCCGTTGCCTGATAAATTTTAACGCCTGTCGAATACCCTGCGGCATCCTTAATGCCCGAAGCAAGCGTCACCAGGTCATCGCGCACGGGAAAGTTGTCGGAATAAAAAAGGTCGAGGCTGTCGGTATATCCGCCTTCGAAGAGGGAATACAGGGAGAACTCGGGCATAGGAACCAGCGTACGGTTCTCGATCTCTGAAACGGTTTTTGAAGGAGTCAGCATCGACACCAACCCTACGATGCATAGCACGGATATAAAAAAGGCGCTGTACAGCAGCCCGGTCCCATTGTCGGGCCAGGGTCTGTTCCCCGGCATCCCACGGCTGGACCGGGGGACCGGGGGATCCCGTGGAGTTACGGCTTGATATTTATTCTCCTCCTTCATATCTCAAAGATCTAAAATCTGAAGTATAAAAACGGGTTAAAAGTCTTACCCACCAACAGCGTTACAGAAACCAGGAACAGGACAAAAGCCAGCACAGCAAGGGTCCAGAAATGAGATCTCCCCGAGACCCGCTTTTCTAAAAATGTATTTACAATTCCGAACACCGGCGTACAAAGGACCAACGCGGCCAGCAACCACCATACGTGACTCTTCAGCGACTCGGTCAACGACAGGCCCCATGCCTCGTTATCCCCTCCCCCGAATAATATCTTAAAGAACGTCCCTAACGTACTAAGATCTGTAAAGTAAAATATTGCCCAACCGATCAACGCTATAAACAAGAGGTAAGCGTGGGAAATAAACTTTGGAATGCGTTCGAGGACCTTCAGCAGGAATGCCCGTTCGATCCAGATGAGTAAACCAAAATAAAGGCCCCAGAAGATAAAGTTCCAACTGGCTCCGTGCCATAGTCCCGTCAGGAACCAAACGACAAGAAGATTTCGTGTAGTATTCTTCTTGTTGCCTCCCATTGGTATGTACAGGTAGTCGCGGAAAAAGGAACCCAGTGAGATGTGCCATTTACGCCAGAAGTCGGTGGCTGACGTAGCCGTATAAGGGTATTTGAAATTTTCATGATAGTGGAAACCATACATCCACCCCATTCCAATGGCCATGTCTGAATAACCCGAGAAGTCGAAGTATATCTGGAGGGCGAACATCAGCAGGCCGTACCAGCTGCCTGCCACCGTCATGGATGCGGGATCTACATCGAGGAACTGTGCCACCAGTTCGCCGGCGATATTTGCGAAGTATACTTTCTTGAACAGTCCGAAGCAGAATCGGAGAAACCCGCGGCTCATTTCGGAGCCCGATACCTGGCGGTTGTTGATCTCTTGCTCGACGTGGGCATAGCGTACGATCGGACCGGCGACCAACTGATGAAACAAGGAAACATACATCAGGAAACGGAGATACGACTGCTGAGCCCGGACCTCGCCGCGGTATACGTCGATCACATACGACATGGTCTGAAATGTATAAAAAGAGATCCCGATGGGGAGGGCGAATGACGGTACGTGCATGGAGATACCAAGCACGGCGTTGATATTCTCGACGATGAATCCGCCGTATTTGAAAGTACCGAGTAAACCCAGGTTAACGGCGAGGGACCCGACCAAAAAAGCCTTGGCGTACCGTCGATGTCGCTCCATCAGGATGGCGTTGACGAAGTCGACGGAGGCGGAAAATATCAATACGATGATCCAGAAGGGCTCTCCCCATGCATAGAAGATCATGGAGAAGATGACGAGCATCCAGTTGCGATACGCCTTGTTGCCGGAAGCGAAGTATAGCGTGAGGCTGAGCGGGAGGAATAAGAAAATGAAGAGTAGACTGGCGAATACCATTCAATGACCGGGCCTTTGCTGCTTGTTATAAAGCCGCGAAGATACTAGGAATTTCGGGATCGGGACGTCAATTCGGCGCAGTATTCATTAACATGTAGAGTCCCAAAAGGCCGACCGGCACGGCGCGATAAAGGATGCCCATATAGTCCGCCGAATACTTTGAGCCGGTCACCACGAAATAGATCATAAACAGGCAGACGACGCTCAGTACCGTCGTGCCCAATGGCAGCATCTCATCCTGGCCCCCGTTCAAGCGGAGTATCGTGAAGAGCATCCCGATTATGGTAATGCCGATCGCACCCCACGAGATCCTCGGGAGCAAGTTGGTGGTATACCAGGCTCCGAATCCGCCACGATTGTCATCGTCCGGTCTCGTGATAGGTCGATAAGCTGAAAACCCGATCACTCGCTCTTCAAGACCTCGGCAGGGTTACTTCTCGCGGCCTTCAGAGTCTGCGTGCCGATCATGATGAAGGCGATCAGCAGCACTCCGAGGAGGCCGGCGAATAGCTCAAAGGCTCCGATCGGATTGTGAAACTGGAAATTGGAGAGCACCACCCCCTGGAAGAAGAAGTAAGTGGCAGGCAGCGCGATCGCCGCCGATATGCCAAGCATCCACGCAAACCCCCGGCTCAGCAACAGGACGAGATTGCCGGAGCTGGCGCCCATGACCTTTCGGATGCCGATCTCCTTCAGTCGTGTTTCGGTAGCAAATACCACCATACCGAATAGACCTAACGACGCAATGGAGATGGCGAGGAAGGAAAGGAATCCGACCACTTTGATCATGGCAGAGAATTCACTGTAAGCCTGTTCGATCGAATCTTTATAGAATACAGCGTCGAGCGGGTGGACACGATCGGTCTTTTTCCAGATCTGTTCGATCTTCGTCATAGTTGCTACCGGGTCACCAGCCTGTATTTTCAGATTCAGAAACCCACCGGTTTCGTTGATCCAGTAGGTGAAGATGACAGGCTCGATGGGGTTGTCGACTTTTCCATAATGGAAGTCCTTCATCACGCCGACAATGTTGAGCTTCTTCCCATCAAGAATGATCTGTTCACCGAGGGCTTTCGTATAGTCGCCGGTGGCGATTTCGAGTTTTTTCAACGCGGTTTCGTTCACGATCACTTCAGTAGCGGCCTCTTTCGTTGCGGGGCGGGAAATGAAATTCTGACCGGCGATCAGCTGATGACCGTGCAACGGGAAGTAATTCTCATCGACAATGTTGAACCAGATCAGGGAAGAATCGCTCATGTTCTTATACTTGACGTGTCCGCCCCAGTAGCTACCGACACTGGTAACCATAGCTGATTTGGAGATGCCTTTTACTTCAGGAATCTCACTGAGCTCCTTTACGAGATTGTCTGCCTTGTTCCCCTGCAGCTTGATGTTCAGAATATTTTCCGTTTCGAAGCCGAGGTCGAACGCGAGGAACGACTTGTATTGCTTGAAGGCAATGAATGTCGCCGTTATGAACATCAATGTCAGTGTGTACTGAACAACAACCAGGCTTCGCCGCAGACTTAGTTGCTTGAACACCTTTACCGACGAAGTATCTTTTAGCGCATTGATAATATTTACTTTTGCAAAAAAGAATGCCGGCAGAGCACCCGCGGCAACACCGACAACGATCGAGAAGCCGATGAAGGAGACGAGCATGACCGGCGTGACGTCCAGCTTCACGATATTCTGAAGCTCCGGGGCCATGCCTATGAACTGTTCGCGCAGCACGAGGAACATCAGAAAGGAGATCAGCAATGCAAGCAGCGAAACGATAACCGCTTCGGCCATGAATTGCAGGCGTACTTGGCCTCTTCCCGCGCCGATCACCTTCCGCAATCCAACCTCCTTGAACCGGCGGATGGAACGCGCGATAGACAAGTTCGTGTAATTGAAACACGCCGACAGGATCACGACGAAGGAAAGTCCGCCCACGATCCAAACGACAACCTTCGACATCGTAGGTCCGATTGAGTTGCTGAGATCTTTTCCTAACGCGATGTCGAACAGACGCTGAAGTTCGAAACGACGCAGGTTATTCGGGTCGGCTGCGTTTTCTTCATTGGCAATCCGGTCGATGTGCGATTGTATTTTGCCCAGGTCGGTATTCGCGGGCAACACCATGTACACGTAGTTCGACCACATATTCCCCCAGCTTAGGAAACGGCGGTCGTCTTTTTTCAATTGCTCGATGGTAGAAAATGAAGCAATCGCTTCGAAACGAATGTGGGAGAACATCGGAATGTCTTTGAGCACACCGGTTACCTGGTATTCGATCGTGTCGAATTTTACCGCCTTACCGATCGCTTCCGCGTCGCCGAATAATTTCTTTGCCGATTGTTCGGTGAGCACCAGCGAATAGGGTTGATCAAGAGCAGTCGCGGCATCGCCGTGTATCATTGGAAACGTAAACACTTTGAGAAATGAAGAATCAGCCCACAATCCTGACACCGGCACTTTATTATCTCCCACAACAGCATCGCCACGGAAGTCATTACGCAGGATCGTCATGTCTTCTATACCAGGCACTCTCTCCCTGATCAACTTGCCCGCCTTAACGGAAGTGGACGCAAATTGACTTGACTCTCCGTCCTTCCCCGGCGACGTAATCAGTCTATATATCCGGTCGCCCTTCTCGTGAAACTTATCGTATGACCACAGGTCAAGGATGAACGATATCATCAGCAATCCCACCGACATACTGATGGCCAGCCCAATGATGTTGATGGACGAGAACAGTTTATTGCGCATCAGGTTGCGTCCGGAGGTTTTGATGTAGCTGCCGATCATGATCCAGTTGATTAATAGGTTGATGAATTGTGGTTTGCGTACTGTGTATGATCTGAAGAACTTAAATGCGTCTATGATGTAAATGAGTTTAGCACGGCGAGATCCCTTCGAAGCAAGATTTCGTTCAAAATATTCATTAAGGTCACCTAGCAGGTCTTCCGTAAGCTGTGGCTTGCAGTACCATTCTACAAATCGTTGTGCCCATTTCGGAGGGTGCATTTTCGTTGTTCGTTGTTCGTTGTTTCGGCTACTTCATTATTCGGTGTTGAGTGTTCGGTGCTCGGTGTTCGATATTCCCTACACCTTCTTCCAGACCAGCTCGGGTATCTTATCCCACAGTTGATCGCGCATCGACTTCGCCCGCACCAACGCCGCCTTACCGGGGATGGTAAGCTGATAAAACCTCTTCCTCTTCCCTCCACGGGTTTTCGTAGCCTCTCCCAGTAGACTCTTCACCAGTCCCTTTTCTTCCAGGCGGTTCAACACGGCATGTACAACACCGAGCTTTACGCTGCGCTTCGCATAGTTTTCAAGCTCGTCGCAAATGGCAACGCTGTATGCCTCGCTCATCAGCCCGGCAACGGTGAGCAGCACCAGTTCTTCAAATTCGCCGAGATTTGTGCCTTTCATTTTATTTATTCACTAAATGTATGTAAAATACATCCAAATATTGAAAGATATTATTCAAAAAATCTTACCACCACTTTAAAGGGAGCTCTATGGAATTGATCGACTCAACGATCATGTCAGGCTTGAACGCATAATTGTTCAGCTCTTCCTTCTTTGAAACGCCGCTCAGGACGAGAATGGTCTTGTATCCCATTTGAACACCACCCTGGATATCGGTGTCCATCGTGTCGCCGATGATCGTAGTCTCGGCGGTTTCCAGTCCGATGTATTTACGGGCGGAACGCATCATCACCGGGCTGGGCTTGCCGATCACGAACGCTTTCTTACCGGTAGCTTCCTCCATCATAGCTGTGGTTGCAGCGATACCCAGATTGTCCCATCCTTTTCGTTTGGGCGATGGATCGCGGTTGGTGGTGATCAGCTTTGCGCCTTCGAGGATCATGTTCACTGCCTTGCCTACCATCTCCAGTGTAAAATTCCTCCCCTCCCCGATCACCACGAAGTCCGGCTCGGAGTCGACCATAGTTAGACCGTGTTCGGTCAGGCTCGTGAGCAGTCCGCCTTCGCCTAAAACATACACCGTTCCGTTGGGCGCCTGGCTTGCGAGAAAGTGACCTGTTGCCATCGCGCTGGTGTAGATATGCTTGTCGTCGACAGTGATACCCAACCGCTTCAGCTTGCGTGTTGCCTCGAGGCGCGTGCGCTGGCTGTTGTTGGTCATGAAGGTGAAGGGTATATCTTTCTGGAGGAGAGTCTCGATAAACGTATCGGCACCCGGGATAAGCTCGTTACCGCCATAGATGACGCCGTCCATATCGATAAGTAAGCCGTGGGCCATTATTATCTTTTTGTGTAAAGATAATAATAACCCTGAGGGACTACTCGTAGCGCAGCGAATTCACCGGGTTTACTATCGCAGCCTTCCAGGTTTGCGAAGCAATCGTTAGCGTTCCCAGAATAACGATCGTAATAACACCGGAGAACATCAGTGTGAAAGAGATCGGGATACGGTAGGCATAGTTTTCGAGGAACATTCCTCCGGCCACGTAACCGGCGGGTAAGCCGATAACGATCGCTATTGTGATTAGCCACAGGAACGAACGACTCAGCACCATCACCACCTGCGTCGCATCAGCGCCCATCACTTTACGGATACCGATCTCCTTGATCCGTGTTTGGGTGGAGTACATCGCCATGCCCAGCATTCCAAGACACGCGAGTGTTATCGCAATAAAACAAACGTAACCGATTACCTTCAGCAGGTCAGTGAATCCCCCCCGTGTGTAGGCTTCATCGATCTCTTCATCCATCATCCTGGCCTGAAAAGGATGAACGGGATCAAGTCGTTTCCAGACGACCTCCAACTGGGCTTTGACCTTTTCCTTTTCACCGGGAACGATCCGCGCGCTCAAGAAACCGATCTCGTCGATTTTATATCGCAACGCCAGTGGACCGATCTTATAGCTTAGTGGGCGAAAATGAAAATCTTTCACGACGCCCGTCACCGTCAGCATGAGCGAGTCGTCGGTGTACAACGTTTGACCCATCGCCGACACCGGATCGGTAAATCCGAAAAGCGGCAGGGCCGTCTCATTCAATATGACATGCCGCTCCCGTTCACCTTGCAATGAAGGGTCGAAGTTGCCGCCTGCTATAAATGAAAGCTCCAGGTTATCGATATAGTTATTGTCGACTATAAAGTCGCGCATACCGAAAGGTTCGTCCGCGAGATTTCGTTTATAATCGCTCGACCGGTCGGCCCATGTACCAAGCTGATGCGACACTCCGCCGATCCTCACGATATCGGAAATTTTCGAGGCTTCGCCGGCCAGTTTTTCAAAGCCCATCCCTTGCAGGCGCACATTTATTGTATTTGCTTCATTGATACCGTAATCTTTGTTAAGCGTGTAATCGATCTGGTTATAAATCACCAGCACCACGATGATGAAAACAATGGAAAGCGAGAATTGTGTTACGATCAAAGCCTTCCGGAATACCATTCGTGAATACACTTTCATTCCACCGGAATCCTTCAGCACCTTGATGGGCTTGAAGGCAGACAGATAGCCTGCCGGCAACAGTCCGGCAATGATCCCGATCCCTATCGCGAATGCGAGAAAATACAGGTAAAGGCTGACATCCTCACCAAGAGTGATGTCGAACGAACGGGCTAAGCTAAGCTGCATGAACGCAGGCTTGAGCAACTGGAGGAGAACATACGACAGTGCCAGGGCGACCAGAGCGAAGACAGTTGATTCCCCCACAAACTGAGTAAATACCTGCAGGCGTTGCGCACCCATTACTTTCCTCACGCCGATCTCACGGGCACGGGTCAGCGATTTGGCAATCATCAGGTTGGTGTAATTGAAACATGCCATGATCATGACCACGGCAACGAGCACGCCCATGAAGACGAGTACCGTGTCCGGAACGCCGTTACCCATCCTGTTCGAAATCGACGGTCCGGGTGTGATCGAAGGCAGCGGATCGAGATAGAACTCATAACCTTTGTCGCGGGTCTCGAGCTTGAGTCCGGCGTAGTATTTCGAAGATATCTCCGCAAGCGACCGGTCTACCTCTTGGGTAGTATGTCCTTCCTTCAGCTTTAAGTAGACATAACCTGCATAGTAGTTATTCCAGTTTTCGAGAGACGCCCCCTGAAGACCGGCCTTCTCATACGCAGGAAGCGCTTCCATCGAACCGACGACCTCAAACTCAAAATGTGTTTTACTGATGAACGGTTTCAACACGCCCGTCACGTGAAACTCGCCAAGCTTGCCGAACGAGATAGTTTGTCCGAGTGGTTCCTGCCTGCCGAAAAGTTTTTCGGCCGCTACCTGCGTGAGCACAATGCCCTTCGGATCCTTCAACGCAGTTGCCGGATCACCTTTCTCGAACGGGAAGTTGAAAACTTCAAAGAACGACTGGTCGGCCATAAATCCCCCCAGCGGAATGTTCACACTTCCGTAGATGGCGTCGCCGGAGAACTGACGATTGATGCGGACAACCTTTTCAGAATAAGTGTAATCCTCGGCCATCACCTTCGCCAACGCGAGTGGGGCACTGGCATAAGGTTCCGTTCCGCCGTTGGTCCTCAGGGCGCGTGTGTTGATCCGGTAGATCCGGTCGGCGTTGTTATGAAAATTGTCGAACGTGAATTGGTCCTTCACGATCATAATGATTAAAAGCGCCAAAGACATTCCGACCGAGAGGCCGAGAAGATTGATAATGCTAAATGCGCGCTGACGGGTCAGGTTGCGCAATGCGGTGGTAAGGATACTCTTAAACATGGAAGTTAATTTACGAGTAACAGACAGCCGGAAGAAGGTGTTACTGTACGGATGTACCCAATCCTCAGAAAGTTGTACTGAACTACCGCCTGATCTTCTTCAACATATTGCCGACCTGGAGGTCTCCGTACCCGTAAATCCCTTCCGTTTTTGTGAATTGCGTGAATATGTCGCTGAAATCAGTGTAGCCTTTCGCAAGGAGGTCTTCAAGAACCTTCCTTGGCCGCTGGTTGCGTTTCCGCTCCACCTCCGCCCGGCAGACGTCCTCGAGAAAAGGAAAACAGGGCGACAAGGACCTGGAAAAGAAAGCGAGTGCAACGATATCGGCAGTCTTAAACGCATCCCAAAGATTTTCTCCAAGCTTGAAGTCGCCCTTGGTGAATGCCTGTCTTTTTTCGAAACACTGCAGCAGATCGGTGGCGGTGTGCCGGCCGAAACCTTCCCATTTGTTCGTGCCGCGGATGAGCGGGCTTATCCGGAAGATCTTCGTAAGGTTGCGACGGTTGAGCAATGATACGGTGAACCACATGTTAGCCTGGCAGAACAGATCGTTCTCGAACCACAGGTTCACCTCATCGTCGGGGCCGATGGTGTTGATCTTGTCGAATTCAGACTTGACTGTGTCGTAATACTCCTTTGGATCGCCGTCGAAAGCCGACTCTATGTATTCGCTGCGCTTCTTCCAAAAGATTTCGGGATCGTCGTCCTCTGCGGGACCGTCGATAAGACATTCCCTGCTAATAATAACAGGGCCCTCGAGATTCGTTCTCCTGAAGGTACCGGCTAGTGAGTCGCCGGTAAGGATATGATAATTGGTCATGGTAATTGGGTAACCTTGGTTTAGGGGATGAGATTCTCCGCATGCCATCCCCAAACCTACGTATCAACGGGTTTGTACATCTAATATTTACGATTTTACGGATAATTTTATGTTACGGACATTAGATGCACCATACAATGCAATAGTTTTAAAAGAACGCATCTTAGTTTTAAAATACTTCAACAAATAGATGTGATTGTCCGATAAAGGGTACCGGAATATTCGGTATATCACCGATGTACGATCACAGCTTAAGCAGGTCTTTGATCTTAATGACCTTGTCGAGGAGGTGGAAGTTGGACGGGAACTTGCCGGAATATCTTCCCATTACACCGAAGATAATTGTTTCTCACGGAAAGCACGGAAGCGCCTTTTAAAGAGTGCGTGCATTTTTCCGTGCTTTCCGTGTTTTCCGTGAGAGCTTTTATTCGTAGCGCAATGACTTTACGGGATTCGTTCTTGCGGCTCTTAACGTGTGTATACTTATAGTGAAGGCCGCCAGGAGCAATATTCCGGCACAGGGCATTACGAATGTCATCACCCCCATGTTGATCCTTCCCTCAAATCCCTGCAGCCATTGACTCATCACATACCATGCGATCGGCGTTGCCACCAGTACGGCTATGGCGATCAGGATCAGCAGGTCTTTGCCGACCAGTGTCAGGATACTCCCTACCGAGGCGCCAAGCACCTTCCTCACTCCTATTTCTTTGGTACGCTGAATGGCCATCAGTGACGACAGTCCGAAGAGTCCCAGGCAGGCGATGAATATGGCGAGAACGGAGAACAACCCGAACGCCTTACCGAATTGCTGGTCGGCCTTGTACTGTTCGTTGTAATAATCATCCAGGAAGAAATAAGAGAACGGGCTGCCGGGATAGAATTCCTTCCAAAGGCCTTCGAATTTCTGAATGGACTCCGCCGCGTTGGAGACATTCATCTTGACCGAATAATATCCGCCGGGCGCGCTGTAGTACCGGTAGATCAATGGCTCGACGGCTTTCTTCAGGGACTCCTGGTGATAATCTTTGAGCACCCCTACGATACGGAAAGTATCGCCCCAGAAATATATCTGGTCGTTCACGGATTCCTCGAGCTCTTTGAAGCCCATGAGCCGCGCTGCAGACTCGTTGAGCATGACGTTAGCGCTTTCGTTCGGAGCCTGGTCGGAAAAAGAACGACCCGCGACCACTTCGAGCCCGTAAGCCTTCACATAATCGTAGTCCATCATAATGATACGATACTGGTTGGCGTCCCGTTCGGTCTGACTCAACCGGCGTATGCCGCCGGCATTCCAGTCGGGCTGCCTGCCGGGCACCGCGGTGGCCGACGAAAACGCGGTGACTTCGGGATATGCAAGCATTGCATTTTTGAACACCTGGTATTTATCGAGGTAAGTCGAATCGGTAACAGCCGGCGTATTGATCACCAGCGTCTGATCTATATGGACGCCGAGTTTCTGGTTGCGCATGAATGCGATCTGCTGGTAAACGGTATACGTCCCAACGATCAGGGTGATGGAGGCGATAAACTGAACGATGACCATCCCTTTTCTGAACATTGCGCCGCTGGAAGTATTTCTGAATCTGCCTTTCAGGACGTCCACCGGTTTGTACGATGAAAGCACGAAGGCAGGGTACAATCCCGAGAGAAGGGAACCGACACCGACGAGGACTACAATGAATAACCAGAATCCGGGTTCCTTCAGCAGCGAAAAGCCAAATGAACGGCCGGTCAGCTCGCCGAACCACGGAGTAAGCAACACGACGGCCACCACAGCGGTGAGCACCGCGATGGTATTCAAAAATATCGACTCGGAAAGGAATTGCTGGACGAGCTGCGACCGGTAGCCGCCCATCACTTTGCGTACTCCCACCTCGCGGGCTCTTTCAATCGACTTGGCGGTAGAAAGGTTGATGTAATTGATCCATGCGATGAGGATGATCAGCACGGCGATGACACTGAGAAAGTATGTCGTATCGCGGCTGCCATTCGGCTTTATCTCCATCATGAAGTCCGAATCGAGATGGATATCGGGGAGCGCCTGGAGGTGAAAGACCATGGCTGCGTTGTCCGCCTTGAGCTCCTCTCCGTCACGCTGTGTTACGAAATCAGGAAGCTTCGCCTCGAGCGACGCGGCATCGGCATGTTTCGCCAGCTTAATGTAGGTAAGCCAACCATCCCAGTGCCATTCTTTTATCTCGGTTTCATCGGTGCGGCCGATCCTCTTTGCAAAAGTGGCCATCGACATCATGGCATTGATGCGCATGTGTGAATTCTCCGGGAGGTCTTTGAAAATACCGGTAACCTCGAAATCCGTTTTCCCTCCGTTCTTCAGGGTCTTGCCCAACGCGCTTTCGTTACCAAAGTATTTTTTCGCGAGGGATTCAGATATCACGATCTTATTGAGGCCATCGAGCGCGGTGGAGTCTACGCCCTCCACCAGGGGATAACCGAACACTTTAAAAAAATCCTTGCCTGCAAAAAAAACGTAACTCTCCTGGAAAAAGGTGTCGCCGTTCGACAAGACGGACGAGGTGGTGCGCATTCTTACCTGCGCTTCAACTTCTGGAAAATTCGCCAGGAGATCGGGACCGATTCCTGCTGCACCCGCAGCCCATCGCGTGGTGAGCTCGCCTTTATTGTAACGGTCGAGCTGCACCCGGTATACTTTGTCGTAATTCTTCCAGAACCGGTCGTAGCTGGTTTCATGAACGACATACTGGCCGATTAGAATGAACGCAGTCATCCCCATGACCAAGCCAAGAATGTTGATGGTGGTGAATACTTTGTTGCGGGCGATGTAACGCCAGACCGAAATGAAGTAGTTCCTGAGCATAGGCCGGTGGTTTTCAGACTTCGAATACCCGCGATTTTCTCATAAGTTACAAGAGTGGCCGTGTTATTCGTGCCTCAATGACTCCACCGGGTTTGCGACGGCAGCGCGGATCGTTTGAAAACTGACCGTGACGATCGTCAACGCAAGAGCCGATACCAGCGTCCACACAAACAACATGGGGTCGATCGACATCCGGAACGCGAAACCCGACAGCCACTCGCCGGCGAAGTACCACGCGATGGGAACTGCCACCAGGTTCGCAACCGCGACGAGCACCACAAACTCTTTCGATAAAAGTCGGACGATACTGAACACGCCCGCGCCGAGGATCTTACGGACCCCGATCTCTTTCGTCCGGGAAACCACCATGAATGAAACCAGGCCCAGCAACCCGATCGCTGCAATGGCTACGGTTATCACGGCGAATAATCCGAACACGCGAGCCAGCTTCTCTTCCGATTGATATTGGGCGTCGAATGTTTCGTCGACGAAGAAGTAGTTGAAATCGAAACCGGGGAAGGTAGCCTTCCAGGTGTCGGAGAGGCTGCTGATGAGTTGTTTCGTGTCGGCAGCTTTATAGCGGATAGCATACAGATAGCTGGCGCGGGGGTTGATGTCCATTGCCAATGGATTGATCTGTTTCTGAAGTCCGGCGTGGTGATAGTCCTTCACTACACCGATCACCTCACCTTCCGGAAATCCCGACGGCGATTCGATCTTCCTGCCGATGGCTTCCGTCGCGGTCCAGCCCATGAGGGACGCAGCGGTTTCATTGATCACCAGCCCGTCTTTCATGTCGTGAGGACGTAGTGCATCGAAGTTGCGGCCCGCGATCACCTCCAGTCCGATGGTGGGAATATATTCCGCATCCACCGCCATGTATTGAACTGTGACGGCGTCTTTGCCCGATCTTCCTTCGGGATAGGCGACCTGTCCGTTCCACCCGGGTGTACCGGGCAAAGCATTCGTGAAAGACACGCCGTCGACAATGGCCATCTCTTTGATCTGGTTCTTGAAAGTTTCATGTCCATCGGGGTTCACCGACCTGGCCCGGGCTGCATTCACAACGATGATATTATCCTTTGCAAAACCCAGTTGCTGTTTCTGCATGAACTCGAGCTGGGCGATCACGATCAGTGTGCCGGCCGCCAGCACGGATGAGATCACAAACTGGAATACAACCAATGTCCGTCTTAGTTGAACTCCTTTCGAGCTGGTCTGTACTTTGCCTTTCAACACTTCAACAGGGTTCATCGACGACATCACCATGGCGGGATAAAATCCTGCAAGGCCCGTGATCAGCACCAGCAGTGACACTGCTCCCCCGATGATCGTCACATTCGCAAACGACGAGAACATATAGTTCTTCTGCATGAGCTCATTGAACGAAGGCAGGAACAGCCATGTGATCAGCATCGCCAACCCGAACGACAGAATGGTAAGCACGAACGACTCGGTGAGGAACTGCCGGATCAGTCCGCCCCGCGATGACCCGGAGACTTTTCTCAGGCCTACTTCACGTGCCCGATACACTGAACGTGCTGTGGCAAGGTTCACGAAGTTGATACAAGCCAATAGGATGACGAACAAGGCGATGCCTGAAACGAGATACACGCGTTGGATACTTCCGGAGGGGCCGAGGCCGTTGCCCGCCCATCCGCGAAGGTATGTGTCCTTCAGCGGCTCGAACAGCACGTTGGACTGCACACCCCAGTTCTTCAATATCTCCGGAGCGCGTTCGGTGTAAATATCGAATGCCTTTGCGGCGAAAGCTTCCGGATCGACTCCTTCCTTCAACAACAGGTAGTTCTTCATGTTGATGTTGCCCCAGCCGCCTTCGTAGCTGAAATCGGAAAAAAGTTTTTGATACGTTGAAAACGAAATGAGCATATCGACATGGATGTGTGAGTTGAGCGGTATGTCGGCCATCACGCCCGTCACCACGAAATGCAGTGTGTCGGAGATGGTCATGGTCTTGTTGAAGGCGTCCTGTCCGGGGAAGAACTTCTTCTCCATCTCTTCGGTGATGACGATGGAATAAGGATCGGTGAGAGCGGTAGCGGAGTTGCCCTTCAACAGGGGAAATGTGAATGTCTGGAGAAATTCAGGTGATACGAACTGTATCTTCTGGCGGAATCTTTTGTCTTCGTGGTTGATGAGGAACTGCCCGCCGCCGGTCATGTAAGTGACCGCTTCGACTTCCGGAAACTCGCGACGCAGGATATCGCCGATAGGCCATCCGTTGGTTTCCATGGCTCCTTCGTGGCCTGTCTCTGACGTGAAGAATCGGGTGAGCACACGGTAGATCCGGTCGCCCTTCGCGTGGAACTTATCGACCGAGAGCTCGTCGGCCACAAACATCATGATGAGTAAACCGGCAGTCAGTCCTAGCGACAGACCGAAGAGATTGATGATGGCGAAACCCTTGAACCGGAGGAGGCTTCTCAGGGCAATCTTCAGGTAATTTTGAAGCATAGCTGTTGAAGTTTGACGTCAGGAACTTTAGTTATGGAAATTAGTTACCCGGGGCGACAAGAAAAATGAAAACAGGTTGAAGTTGGACATCTCGTGACTGAGAGTGGTAAATTCCCGGATGAAGATGCGTGCAGTCGCCGAAAAGTTGCATCGGGGTGCCGTTTCCTATATTTTTACAACCCTTAATTCACACACCGATGGGGCGCGTATTCGAAAAAAGAAAGCATAAAATGTTCGCGCGGTTCGACCGCATGGCCAAGACGTTTACAAGGATCGGCAAAGACATTGCCATTGCTGTAAAGCTAAACGGTCCCAACCCCGACAACAATCCCCGGTTGAGGATGGCCATCCAGAACGCCAAGGGCGCCAACATGCCGAAGGACCGGGTTGAAGGTGCGATCAGGAGAGCGGTTTCGAAAGAAGAGAAGGATTACCAGGAAGTTGTTTACGAAGGCTACGCTCCTCACGGAGTGCCTGTGGTCGTTGAATGTGCTACCGACAACCCGACCCGCACAGTGGCGAACATAAGACTGCATTTTTCGAAGAACGGCGGGCTGATGGGTAATTCCGGTTCAGTGGGGTTCATGTTCGAGCGAAAGGGAATATTCAAATTCGAGCCTTCGAAGATAAACCTCGACGAAATGGAGCTGGACCTGATCGACGCGGGGGCAGAAGATATTCAGAAAGAAGAGGAAGAGGTGATTATCTACACCAGGTTTACGGACTTCGGTCACATGGCGAAATTCCTGGAAACGAAAAAGCTGGAGCCAAAGAGCTCGGAGCTACACTATATTCCGACGACGACTAAAGAGCTATCGGAGGCCGAAACGGATGAGGTAATGGAGTGTATAACGACGTTGGAAGCAGATGATGATGTACAGACGGTGTATCATAATCTGGCGTGAAACGAAATTATCGGGAGATGTTATTCTGAAAATTACCGCGTTGCGGGCGATAACATTTAGTGAATTGCATGCGTTTGCAACCACTATAACCAGTCTCACCCATGGTTGCCCCAGTTCTTATCTTACTTATTGTTCTCTCTTCGCTCTCGGGATTAGCAGCCAGCGGCTACCAGTTCCTTGAAGGCGTAACCAGAACAACCATCAAATTCGAGTTGTACAAAGATCTCATCGTCATCCCGGCGAAGATCAACGATTCGTTAAAAGTCAGATTAATACTTGACACAGGTACCCGGTCGATGCTTCTATACGGGAAACGATTTGCAGGATTGCAAAATCTGTCCGGCAACAGACATGTCAAGATCGCCGGATGGGGTTCACCGGAGGGCGTCGATGCGGCGGTAAGCTTTCCAAACACTATACGTATCGGACACATTCGCGGCGAAGCCCTCGGCATCGCCGTCGTCTCATCGCGCAGCCTTTTTGCCGACAAACCCAGGATCGACGGGATCATCGGGTACGAGCTGTTCGTGAAATTTGTAGTGGAGATCGATTACAAGGCCCGGACGATCTACCTGTACGAAAAAATGCCGAATGGTCATGCACAAGGGTTCACGCCAATACCACTGGAGATCAACAAAGCCATGCCCCAGGTCCAATCGCGTATCGTCATGAACGATAAGACTACCGTGGACATCCGGCTCCTGATCGACACGGGCTCATCGCTAGGCCTGACATTATTCAGCAAAGACAAGTTTGCCGGTTACTCGTCCAACGTTCAGAGGCCGGTGGGCATCGGGCTGAATGGCATCGTTCGTGGATTCGACTTGTATTTCAAACACTTGTTTCTCTCAACCCTGAAGGTAAAATCCATTCCGTCGCACCTTGTTACGGTCGAACAGCATCCCGACGACAAGTTCTCGTTCTGCGGATCGATCGGGGCCGCTTTCCTCAAGAAACACATTGTGATCTTTGATTATCCTTCCAGCAGAATGTTTTTGCTCCCTTACAAAGCTGCTAAGGCCGTGCTCCAGATTGTGGACCTTCCATCGTAAGGTTATCATCCACCATCCTGTTGTTGTATTGCTGGATATAGGCCTTTAGAACCGTTTCCATAGTCTGCACCGTCTCCAACTCCCGGTCGACGAGGTTCTCTCTCAGATAAATATCATTTACGAAATCGTACAGTTCGATCGACTTCTGTCCGTCGAATCGCAAAACATAATTACCACGAAACAACTGGTATAGGTTGTCGATGTAATTAAACGCGATGGGTTTATCCTCACCAAAGACATCTCTGCCATAAGCGATATACGGCTTGTCGTAGTGAAGAGACGAAAGAATGGTGGGCATGATATCGACCTGCTGAATGATCTCGTTCTTGAAAAGAGGTTGCCATTTGGGGTGATAGAAAAATACCGGTATGCTGAAGTAGCCCCAGGTGGTGTTGTACTCGGGATATTTGATCTCTGCCGATGCATGGTCGGCGGTAATCACAAACAACGTGTTATCAAACCACGGCTGTTGTGACGCATACGCAAAGAAGTCTTTCAGAGCATCGTCGGTGTATTCGATGGTACGGTAAATATCGTGATCGCCGCCTGTAAACTTTGACATCTCGTCGTCGGGCAAATTGTATGGATGATGTGACGACACCGAAAATATCGTTGCATAGAACGGTTCGTTAAAAGTGGAAAGCTTTCGACCGAAATACTGAAAGAACGGCCTGTCCCAGATACCCCAGATGCCATCGTAATCGTCCTCGCTCCCGCCTTCGCGGTCGGACTCATACTCGTCTTTCCCATAATATTTATCGAACCCACAAAGGTTGGCGAAGGCCTGGAAGCCCATCGAGCCGTTCGGAGCGCCGTGAAAGAAACCGGTCTGGTATCCTTTCTCTTTTAAGACCGACGCAAGACTGTTGACCTTGTTTCCGGAAAAATGAGAGAGCACATACGGAACTTCTATGCTCGGGATACTGCAGATAACGGAAGGCATGGCATCGATCGACTTCCGGCCGTTGGCCATTGAATACTGAAACGCACTGCCCACACCGATCAGTGAATCCAGGAATGGCGTGTAACCTTTGTACCCTTCTATCGGCAAGTCTTTGTTGTAAGCCCCGATGAACTCCTTCGAAAAACTTTCGAGAATTATGACGACAACATTTCCTTTTGTGAATGGGATCGTATCCGGTTCGACGACGGGACTAAAAACGTCCTCGAGCGCCGTGTCGTCCGCATAGTATGTGGATTTCTGGATGACCGTCGCCCGTGCCGTTCTCATGAGAGCGAAGGGTGTATTGAGGACCAGGTTGATGTCTTTGGGGACTGTGGCATATTCGGCCGCGTTGCTGAGTGTGATCGGGCGGGTGCTGTGTGCGAAGCCGCCGCGTCCTCCGCCGATAAACAAATAGATGATCAATGGCATCGCCGCAAGGCCTCCGACGTAAAACACAATGTTGTTCTTCAACTGCGGCCCCTCCCACTTTATCTTTTTCTGGGCGAAGTAAAGTATCGCCACCAGAACGATCCACGTCAACAGCGCATACCAGTAGTCGATCATAAACCGGAAGAACAACGCGAAGCCGTTCTGTTCATTCCCGAACTGCGATAGAACACTCAGTGTGGTGCGGCGCAAGGTAAACTGGTAGTAGATCGCGTCGGCGATGTTCGTAGCGAGCGCCGCCGCGTTGATCACGATGAACAGCCATTTGACCACTGTCTTGTACCAGGTTTTAAACCTCACCTTCAGGGGAAAGATCATGAACAGCAACAACAGGCTGTTGGAATATAAGACGGCAGTAAGATCGAAGCGAACCCCTCCATTCATGATGGTTGCCAACCGGCCGGAGGTCATCTGCGGGAAGAAGGAAGTATTGAACAGGAGGAATAAGATCCGGCAAATCGAATACAGTGCCATCGAAAGAAGCAGGTACGCGGCAAGGGCAACGTAGATGTTGTCCCTGAACTTTAGCCCTGCGACCAACGATCTGATTCTGTTCACGGCGCTAAATTATCACAGCAATTTGTAATTCCTGTATTCACCGGGTATCCAGCCGGTGAGCTTGAGCATCGTGCGCTTGAACCGGTCTTTCGGGGAATAGAATCTAATCGAAAGGTCGGGCTTGAAATCCCAGTTCTTACGCGCGATCCTTTCTTTCATCACGGCAGGATGGGTGCCATCGAAGCGACGGATAGGCTCCTGGGCCTGTTCGTAGTCATACTTCGCTCCTTTTTTAAAGACGCTAGCGATCCAGTTGTCGTCGTGATACAGTTTTACTTTCGACAGCTCTTTTTCCTGAAGCGCTTGCGGCTCGCGGGTCCAGCCATAGTGATAGATGTACGCATCGATAAGCACGACATTCAATTTACGGTTCGGCTTTATCCTGAAACCCTGGGCATCGCGGTATGAGAAAACATCTTTGCGATTGCGAACGATACGGATCTCGCGACGATACCAGGAGTGTGCCTGGCCAACGTAATCGTATGAACCGAAGAAGTGAAGGTACTTGAAGAGCAGTCCCTCTACTTTGGTATCCGGTAAGTTGTCTTGCATGGCCTTACGGATCGCAGGCAAGTATTGCTCATGCACTACCTCATCGCCCTGGATATAAAATGCCCAATCGTAATCGGCTGGAATGGCCTGGAATGCTTTGTCTGTTTCGAGTGCGAGAACACGGCCACCGTCACGAGATTTCTCATCCCACACCGTTCGTAGTACCTGAATTTTGGGATCGATTTTCTGCACCATTTCTGCCGTTCCATCGTCGCAATCACCGACAGCCACGATAAACAGATCGCATACAGGAAGTATCGATCTGATGGCTTCTGCCGCCGGGTAATCGAACTTGACGGCGTTCTTCAGAAATGAGAATCCACAGACTTTCATATTACAACTTTGGTCGCTATCTTGACAGATTGCAGGCTTTCAAAAAGCCAAAAATTAGACAATTGTTGGGTTCTCTTCATTGTAATTTATCCTAATTTTGACCGTTATAATGATGCTTATTTCCGATCCCACACCCAGTATATGACCGAGCGTCGGCTAAGAAATGTTTCCATAGTATTTCTTTTTTTTGTCGCTCACCTCAGCGAAGCTCAGCATATTGAATCATACGGTGTATTCATGGGAATGAACTTTCCCTTCACCATCGACCAGGGACTTCGTAAGGACACACGGTACTTTGCCAGGCTGACCCTTCGCGCAACACCGGTTGGTTTTTCTTACGGATATGATAAAGTGGGCCATGGCTTCGTTGTCACACCATCGTTGGTGAAACTCGGACAAAAGTATACCATTCAGAACACACAGGGCGGTGAAGTCGGCGTGCGCGATATACAGATGGACTACCTCAGCGTGCCGGTAGCGCTCAAGCTTCACCTCAACGACCTGGCGTTCTTCCGGTTAAGCGTTATAGCTGCCGCGAACTTCGATTATCTGCTCAGCGGAAAAGAGGTCGTCACCCACGAAGCCAGCAAGCAACGGTATCCTCCCGGGGTTATTATTCCTGTTGAACCTGGTTACTCGGTGGTCTACGATGGTGTGTTTGTACCCGAAGTGAGCAAGCAGGTTCACGTGTCGAAAGACAAGTTCAAGCCTTTTCAGTTATCAGCTGCTGTGGGATTCCGCTCGGACTTCGATTTTAATGAGAACTGGAGTATGAACTTCGATGGACGCGCCATATTCGGGATCTTCGACCCTCGCAAGACCGAATATATCGAAGAGTTGAAAGGTGGAAGCAGCAGCAAGCCCGCACCCGACTTATATGGCCAGCGCCGCGAAGCTTCCCTTAGTGTTACGATAGGCATTTCCCGTATCTTCCAGATCAAGCAGAAGCATCAGCCAAAGGTGTCGACCAGACCGTCAGGTGCGAGCGTGCCGTTGAGGAATAAGAAGCCGAGGCATAAGTAAGGAATAGGGAATATCCAATATCCAATACCCAATATCCAATACCCATTAAAAAAGGAAAAGGCCCTTGCTTATTTCACTAAGCCCGGGCCAATTCACCAAACACCCTAAATCTATGTTCCCGCGTAGCGGGACTTGCTATTTAACTTTGAAGATGCCGACGTTGTGGTTTTGCGTCTGGCCTTCCGCCTGCGTTGCCTGAGAGATCAGGACTCCCATGATGATGGTAAACACCAATACAACAATTTGCCTGATCCGCCTTCTATAGTTGACATTGACTCCCCTGGACTGGTACATTTTGCGTGTGGTTTTTGTGTTGTGTACAGTACAAAAGTGCAGGGTTTGGAGGTCAAAATTTTTGCTTTCGGGGGTCAAATCCTACATCCGTATCCTAACCTGCTGGGCTGAGGCTCGTGCCGGTGGGTCGCTGATTATCAGACTCTTATAAATAAAGAAGGCGGAAGGTTTTCCGCCCGTGACGTACAAAATATAACCGTGAGTGCGCGAAGCGCGCTCACGGTCGAAAAATCATCCTAAATCATACTTTGGCCAATTCCTGAACGAGGTCGACCAGCTTGTTGGAGTATCCCCATTCGTTGTCGTACCACGCTACCACCTTCACGAAGCTGTCGTTGAGGGATATACCGGCTTTTGCGTCGAAGATGCAAGTGCGCGCATCGCCTACGAAATCTTGCGAAACCACGTCGTCTTCTGTGTAGCCCATGATGCCTTTCAGCTCGCCTTCGGAGGCTTCCTTCATGGCAGCTTTGATGGTGTCATAAGAGGCGGGTTTCTCGAGGCGTACGGTGAGGTCGACGACCGATACATCGGCTACGGGAACGCGGAAGGACATGCCGGTGAGCTTGCCTTTGAGCTCGGGTATCACCAAGGCCACGGCTTTGGCGGCGCCGGTCGACGAAGGAATAATGTTCTGGTAAGCGCCACGGCCGCCTCTCCAGTCTTTGGCAGAGGGTCCGTCGACGGTCTTCTGGGTTGCTGTTACGGCGTGCACGGTACTCATGAGTCCTTCCAGGATCCCGAACTTATCGTTCAGGACTTTGGCCAGGGGAGCCAGACAGTTTGTAGTACACGAAGCGTTCGAAACGATGGTGTGTTCGGCCTTGAGCTTCTTGTGGTTGACACCCATGACGAAGGTCGGGGTATCGTCTTTCGCCGGTGCGGAGAAGACAACTTTCTTAGCGCCTGCACTGATGTGCTTCTGGCCGTCGGCTTTCGTGAGGAAGAGCCCGGTGGATTCGATCACGATCTCCGCCCCTACTTCGTTCCACTTGAGGTTGGCGGGATCTTTCTCGGCGGTGACGCGTATCTTTTTACCGTTCACTACGAGGTTTCCGTCTTTTACTTCCACGGTGCCATCGAAGCGGCCGTGTGTAGAGTCATACTTAAGCATATACGCCATATACTCGGGATCAACGAGGTCGTTGATGCCTACTACTTCAATATCTTTACGCCCAACTGCTGCGCGGAAAGCGAGACGGCCGATGCGTCCAAAGCCGTTAATACCAATTTTTGTCATCGTTTAAACGCTTTAAATTTGCGATGCCAAAAATAAGCTACGTGGTAGCCAAAACAAACGAATACAGGTCGGGAAGGGCAAAAATATTAATGCACCGGTTTGCAAATCGTGGCAGGCGGCATATCTTTGCGACACTTTTTACAAAAGGTCTGTTCGTCTAACGGTTAGGACACCAGATTTTCATTCTGGTAATAGGGGTTCGATTCCCCTACGGACTACATGTCATTTCAGTACTTTAACGATCAGTTCGATCATCAAGGATCTCTAAGCACATTAGAGATCTTTTGTTTTTAGTGCAAAATCGCCAGTGTTAGACTCGGCCCTCGCTGATTAAAAATCGACGGTACGGGAATCGAACACCTTTCTTTGTCGGATTTTCAAAGCTTGATCGTTTAAGACAAACTTTCATTGAGCATTGTAACGTGCTTCTTAGAAAGGGCGTCTCAATTAAACTGATGAGCAGGTGGCAACTTCCAAAGCCACAAACTTTATCAACGAAAGACGTAGAGAAACGAAAACAAAAGTCCAACCTGGATAAGTCTTCTTAAAATAGGGAGGCGTTTGTCCAGAGCTACTGACTATTTCCTCGAATGTTATTGGGATCAATTCCTGGATTCTCTTGAAGCACACGGAAGCTCCACTGTTGAAGGCAGATTCTTAAATGCTTACGTCCTATCAATGCTTCTTGACAAAAAAGTTTAACTAAAGCAGGGAAATGAACATCCGGTGAATCGCACATCCTATGGGGGCCGGAGTGGTCAGACATTCCCCAATACGTAGAACAATTGCTCATAATTGCTCTTATTTTTTAAGTCAAATCCTTTTTCAGAAAGTAAGAACCACCATAATCAGCTTTTAATCCAATCTTTTATTGAGAATCCTAAAGTTGCGTCCGGAAAGCCGGGCGCGGTATGATTGTTGCAAAAAAACCAATGCTCGCGCCCTCTTCCGCCTTCAAAGCACCCTGAAATGCCAAGTAAATCCAGTCTGGCCAAAAGTAATGCGTCCTTAAATAATCCTGAACAATTTTCTACACAACTGCTGGATAGCCTGCCATCGGCTGTTTATACCTGCGATACGGATGGATATTTAAAGCTTTACAATAAAGCCGCTTCAAAATTATGGGGCATAGAACCTAAAATAGGAGTTACAAAGTGGTGCGGATCCTGGAAGATTTATAAACCTGATGGCTCCCTGTCTGCATCTGACGAGTGCCCAATGGCCCTAACGATAAAGGGGGGACTGGTAAGAAGTGGAGAAGAAATTATTATCGAACGACCTGATGGTGTTCGTATTCATGTTTTTTCACATCCCATGTTCATCAGGGACGACGCAAAAAATGTTGTCGGTGCGATTAATATCCTGGAGGACATTACCCGGCTACGAAATGCCGAGCAGCAGTTAAGGGAGATTTCAATACTCCATACAGAAGGGCTAAAACGCTTCAAAAGTGAATTGGCACAAGTAAACGAAGAGCTCGCTTTCAGAGATGGCGAGAAGGGAAAGCGGGAAGCTGAATTAGTTATAGCGAATGGCGAACTTGTCTTTCAGAATGAAGAGAAAAGTAAGCGGGCTGCTGAGTTAATTATTGCTAATGGAGAATTAGTGTTTCAAAATGAAGAGAAAGGTAAACGCGCCGCGGAACTAATCATTGCCAATAGTGAACTCTCGTTCCAAAACGGGGAGAAAGCCAAGCGGGCAGCCGAGTTGATTAATGCCAATGAAGAACTTGTATTTCAAAATCAAGAGAAGAAAAAGAGGGCCGATGAATTAGTCGTTGCCTATGGGGAACTGGCTTTTCAAAATGAAGAAAAAGAAAAGCGAGCCGCTGAACTAATGGCGGCAAACAGAGACTTGGCGTTTCAAATAAAACGTGCCGCCGAATTACTTATAGCCAATGGTGAGCTCTCCTTTCAAAATCGGGAGAAGGAGAAGCGGGCTTCTGAACTGCTTGTGGCAAACGGCGAACTTGCCTTCCAAAATGGTGAAAAAGGAAAGCGCGCCGCTGAGTTGATTATCGCAAACGACGAACTGGCATTTCAAAATGAAGAGAAAGCAAAACGTGCCGCTGAATTGAGTATTGCCAATGGCGAATTAGCGTTTCAAAATGGCGAGAAAGAAAAACGCGCAGCTGAATTGATAATTGCCAATGGCGAACTCGCTTTCCAGAATCGCGAAAAAGAGAAGCGCGCTTCTGAATTAATTATTGCTAACCGCGAACTGGTTTTTCAGAACGAGGAGAAAGGCAAACGTGCTGCTGAATTAATCATTGCTAACGAAGAACTTCTTTTCCAGAATATAGAGAAAGAGAAACGTGCCGCTGAATTAGTCATTGCCAATAGGGAACTTTTATTTCAAAACAGTGAAAAGGAAAAACGGGCTGCAGAGTTAATCATCGCGAACGGGGAACTTGCCTTTCAAAATATTGAGAAAGGTAAACGCGCCTCTGAATTAACGTTAGCCAACGGTGAATTGGCTTTTCAAATTGGTGAGAAAGAAAAAAGGTCGGCCGAATTGGTTATTGCAAATTTGAAACTTGCTTTTCAAAATGAAGAAAAAGGTAAACGAGAATCAGAATTGGTTATTGCCAATAAAGAACTTGCTTTTCAAAATGGAGAGAAGGAAAAACGTGCCGCTGAATTGGTTATCGCTAACGTTGAACTCGCCTTTCAAAATATAGAAAAAGAGAAGCGCGCTGCTGAGTTGATCATCGTCAATTCGGAACTGGAGGCCTTTAGTTACGTGTCAAGTCATGATTTGCAGGAGCCCTTACGCAAAATTCAAACCTTATCAAACCGGCTTTTGGAAATAGATAATGAAAACCTATCGGACAAAGGGAAGGAGTATTTAAATAGGATGCACGCGGCGTCAATCCGAATGAGATTATTGATCGATAATTTACTCGCATTTTCGCACTTAAATGTAGCCGATCGGAAGTTTGAAGAAACGGATCTTAATAAAATCCTAGATGAGGTGAAGAATGAGCTGAAGGAGATCATGGAAGAACAACAAGTAACAATTGAGGCTATGAACTTATCCATAGTTAAAATTATTCCATTTCAGTTCAAGCAGATCATGTATAATCTTATAAATAATGCGCTCAAATTTTCCAGGCCTGGTGTGCCACCTCGCATCGTGATTAAGAGCACAATTGCAAAAGGAATAGAGTTTGCGGAATCTAAACTTGTGCCTGATGAAACTTATTGCCACATCAGTATTTCTGATAATGGCATTGGTTTTGAACAGGAATACAGCGATCGCATTTTCGGAGTTTTTCAACGGCTTCATGTTAACCATATGTATGCCGGATCAGGTATCGGGCTTGCTATTGTAAAAAAAGTTATTGACAATCATAACGGTACCATAAATGCAATCGGCACGCCTAATGAAGGCGCAACATTTAATATGTATTTACCGGTTTCTTAATCAGGTAAACAAATTCAAAATTATATACTTCTCCTCCATCCTCTCCGACGAACACGTCGGTAAAAACCCTCACCAAGCATCTAACTCAACTTACATTTTGCGTGATGAGACTACACGTAAAATAACCGTAACCGAAAAAGGAGAGATAATTTATGAATAGATCATGAACCGGGCTCGCGGAATTTCAGCCTCTTCCTACTTACTCAACACCACCTGGAAAATTTTCTCACCTGAAAACGGTCTGCCGTCTTTGGTCAGTCCGTCTATTCTCACTTTCATTTCACCGACGTCATCGGAGCAATAGAATTCGACGTCGGTTTTACCATCGACGCCGGTTGTCAGTGTTGGAGCCCAGAAGATGGTCGATCTGAAATATGGGCGGTGCGCCGACGAACCGTCGGATGGTACGGACCTGAATGCTATTACGGGATTGATGCCCTCGATGATCTGTGACGGGTCTATTGGCGGCCGTGCGTTACCCTTGATCGTCTCGACGATAATGATACCGTTCTTACCGATCAGTCCCAGGGGCAGAAGCTTCGCCGGGGACCTCACAACTCTGATGATCGAGATATCGGACGGCTGCATGGCAAGGAAATAATCAGCGTTCCTGGTTACAACGTTATCTATTATATAGAGTGGATGCGAATTGGCGATAGGCATCGGTTCGCTCAACGCAACCTGCACCACGACCTTTCCCTTCGCCATGCGCGATATCACAGACGGCACGACCTCCCGGATCAATTCCGTCATCGTGCCAAATGTCACGAACTTCCTTACATCCACCCATACATCAGCACCATTGACACGTTCTTCGAGCGCGTTATTGATTAACGATGCCTTACTAACCTTTCCGCCTGCCTCTGACGTAGCATAAAATCCGAACGATTTGTCGATCAGGTCTTTCGTTGCATAAAACACGCCGTAGTCATCATGCTCTGCTGTTTCGTGCGAAACGGGCGGAGCAGGCAGCTTGATGGACTTTTCATCCCAGGATATTTTCATACCGTGAATATCATCCTGATTGTATTCCCCGATCGCGATGAGCTCGTCTTGGCCGTATATATCCGGAAGAGGCAGCGTAAATCTGCCCCCACGCAAGGCGGAAGCCTGCAGCAGGATGTCGTGCTGTTGAAGGTAAAAAACTATTCGGGTGCCCGCAGGAACGGGAGTTATGCCATCTTCAAAAAATGCAACGCCATTTCGAGAGAGGTCGATTGTAAAGCCTCCCGGCAAGTTGTTCGATTGACCTGTTAATATCTGTCGCCAGGGTTCATTTGTACGCAACCTAGCCATGGCAAGGTCGTCGGTCAGTGGTGAATCATTATTTTTGAATGTTGTATGGTTCAATATTTTCACAGAGAACTCTCCTTGTACCGGTTGATCGTTCCCATCGACCAAAGTTATCGCAAGCTTTGCCGCCTGGCGTGTCTTAAATCCTGCTGCACCTGCATCAAACTTCACCGTGATATTCTGCTTGCCTTTATTTGCGTCAGTGTCCGGCAGATTGTAGCCGCTCGCTGCAACCACTCTCCCCGCTTTGTCGAGAATTGAAATGTGATTGAGGCCGCTCGTGGCTTTTACTTCGATCGGAACACGGCCCCTGGTGCCCTGGGTGAACGCGGTTGAGTGCAGTATCCTGTCGTTGTTCGTCACGATCAAGAGCAGCTCCTGGAAACGGAGCATCGAGCCTTCATGTGCAGAGAACACGATCCCTACACTTCCATCCATGGCTGGCTGGATGTTTAAGCTGAAATCCTTTTGGACCACTTCGTCATTCGCCTTGACAACTTTTTCACCCACCACGATCAAATCATCATTGAATAACGGTGGCGGATCGAAGTTCTTCATCCAGCCGTTGTATGCGTTTACCCCGTAGATCCCCGGCGACGTGTTTGATGGTAAGATGACCTGGCTCGACCCGATCCCATTATTGACTGCAAATAGAAAGTGCTTCAGGACTATGGCGTCGGGAGACACAAGGCTAAATTCAACCAGTTGTCTGCCTTTTACAACAGACATGTCGCCATTAAGGAAATATGCCTTGAACCATACCGTGTCGCCCGCGGCGTACCGGTCCTGGTTGAACACCAGGTGAAGCCGGGCGGATTGCTGTGACCTTTTAAAGTCGGTGTACTTTCCGACCACGTTGTTCAG
The DNA here is from genome assembly GCA_035318625.1 of Cyclobacteriaceae bacterium. GTDB lineage: Bacteria > Bacteroidota > Bacteroidia > Cytophagales > Cyclobacteriaceae > ELB16-189. The sequence goes on along the minus strand of DATHEL010000001.1, from coordinate 751,057 downwards.
CTGCAGCTGGCCGGATGCCTCCACCGTCAAAATGCACGCACACAAGATCGTCGCAAGCCTATTCATCCCAATTGGAAGGTTTTATCGTGGTCGAGTTGGCGAAGTATTCGAGGCAGGATTCCGCGATAATGTCCATCGGCTGCAGAACGTAAGGTAAGTCGGTTTTAGTCAGTGTCACCTTCTTTCGCGTCATGGACGTAGCCCAGAAAAGACCGATCACCGGGTAAGGGGAACCGTTGGACTTGATGTTGCCGAACACGCGGCCAGGCGGCGGTTGAAACAGGTTGGTCGCCGATTCTTTTTGTATGCTGATCACCTTGAAAAAATCGTATGTTACCTTTGATATTGGCATTTGTTCTACCTCGGCTACATACCGGTCTGAAAATGTTTCGGGTGTGACGGGCACCTCACCAACCTTTACGTTCCTGAATTGTCCACCTTCGACAAACTCCGTGTCGGAAAGCTGCGGCTTGGTTTCATAGTACTTGAGCCAACACGTGCAACAAATGCATTCACTACGCTGCACCAGTTTTCCACCACCCAGTGCAGGTTCTATCACAAACCCACTGCAGGGCCACGGAGTCCTGTAGGAGGATTGCTGAAGAAATGTTGTATGCAACTCCGGGCTCGTTACTACTTTGTAAGTGCCCGTAAGCCGCCATCGAATGTAGGAGTCCCCGCGTACTTCAGTGCTGGCATGCGAATCAATGAAAATATTGAACACGTCTGACGCCACTTCGCCGAATTCCTTTGTCTCCGTACGTGCTTCGTACTCATAACGGATCTCTTCTATTTCACCACCCGGTAATATTTCTTCAGGTTCCGATTCCAGCGCGTTTCCATCAGGCATTTTTATCTTCACATGATATGAATGACCGACACGTCCCTGCATGATGCCGCCGGTCGAGTACTCGCCGGCTTTGCGTTCCACCAGTTGTTCCTGGATGCCTGTGTCTTCATAGAGGATCACGGTCGCGCCCATCACGGGAAACCTGCTTGTGCTGTCGGCCGTCACCGCGCGGCCTTTGGATATTTTTACCGTGTAAGGACCCGGACCGTCGTGGATCATGCCATCAATTATAACAAGATCGGAAGGTGGCGGAATGTCGTACGTGGCCGGTTCAACACAGGCGCTGACCACAAGGAACACAACGATCCATTTCCATATCCACTGGCCTTTACTCATCCCAATCTGCAGGTTTAGTCGTGGTACTCTTTGCAAAGCTTGTGTTGCAGGGCTCTGTGATTTTTTTTATAGGTGGAACAATATAGGGAACATCGCTCTTCAGCAAGTACGTCGAAGTGCGGGTGACCGAGGTGGCCCAGAAAAGTCCCACAACTACCTGCTCTTCCTTCGAGGAACGGATATTGCCGGTCAACCGGCCCGGGGGAGGCTGAAACAGATTTGAAGGCGCATCTTTTTGCAGTCTTATAAGTTTAAAGAATTCGAACGCACTGCGTGAAATTGTCATTTGCTCAACATCGATCTTATACTTGTCGTAGAACGTTGCGCCCGAAATAGGTACTTCGCCAACTTTTACGTTTCGAAACTGTCCGTTTGAAACCAGCTCAGTATCCGAGAGCTGCGGTTTTGCGTCGAACTGTTTTACCCAGCATGTACAGCAGGTGCATTCCGTGACTTTCTCGAGTATCCCTCCGTGTAATGCCGGCGCAACGTTGTATCCGCTGCAGGGATATGGCGTCTTGTAGTAAAATTCAAGTGCTAGCGTCTCGTGCAGCTCAGGGTGCGTCATCACTTTATAGGTTCCAGTCATTCGCCAGCGCACGTACGCTTCCTCGCCGTTTGCTGTCGGAGCATCACCATCGACGAAAATGTTAAAAGCATCCGCGGCAAAAACACCATAAGCCCTTGTATCGCTACGGGCGTCAAACTGGTGGCGGATAGACGTGATCTGCCCACGAGGATATATCTTTTCAGGTTCCGATTCAAGTATTGTCCCATCAGGCAGCTGCGCGGTAATGTGGTAGGTCCGGCCGATGGTACCGCGAATCGCTCCATCCGTCCGGTATTCTCCCGGCCTCGGTTCAACGAAGTTTTCCACCGCTCCGGTATCATCATAGAGCTTTACGATCGCATTCCGCACCCTGGTATGCACCGCCGAGTCGGCTTCCAGGGAAACGCCTCTCGAAATTTTTACCCAGTATGGACCCGGCGCGTCAGTGATAGAGCCATCGACCACAAGGATCTCGGCCGCCCCCGGCGCATCCACCATGATCGGATCGACGCAGGCCGTCACGACGATGAAGATCAGGATCCATTTGATTAACGACCGTCCCATCAGAATTTAAAGTTATAACTGATTGATGGAAGGATTGTGCCGATGATAGCCAATTGGTAAGGTTTCGGAACACCGTCGGCACCGGTACGGAAGAAAACCGTGTATACATTTTTCCTTGCGTACACATTATATAATGAGAATACCCATGTTCCATCGCCAAGCTTCTTTCTCTTGTGTGATCCTTCGATCACCAGCGCCAGGTCGAGTCTGTGGTAATCCGGCACGCGGTACTGATTGCGATCGGAGAACCATGCGACCGGTATGTTATCAATATTAAAAGCAGCCAACGGAATAGTAACAGGACGCCCGGTATGATACGTGAAATTGCCGGTAAAGAAATGCCTCTTTGTAATGCCGATCTTCCAGCTGGCATTTAAAATATGAGGCTGATCGTAATTCGACCGGTAAACTTTGCCTTCGCTTATCGATTCCTCGGATGTCGGCCCGGCGAACTGCCGGAACGAGCGCGCGTATGTGTAATTGATAGACCCAGTGGTATTGCCCGTATTTTTTGCGAGCGAAAACTCTGCGCCGTACGACCATCCTTTACCCTGCAGCAGCTCCGTTTCAATGTGACGATTCAATATCAGCTTGGCGCCATCCTTAAAGTCAATAATATTGTTGATAGTCTTGTAAAACCCTTCTACTGACGCGGAGTACGTAGTCTCCTTGAAGTCCATGAAGTATCCCAAAGAGTACTGGTCGGCAAGCTGCGGTTTGAAATACTGACCGCTCGGTTGCCAGATATCCACCGGCGAAACGGCTGTCGTGTTGGTGACCAAATGCAGATACTGGTATACGCGGCTATATCCCGCTTTTATCGATGCGCCAGGACCTGTCATCCAGCGAAATGCGAGCCGCGGCTCGAAACCTACGAAAGTCTTGATAGCTTTTAAAGCGCCGTACCTCATCGTATCGGTCACGTTATGGATGTCACGAAACTCGCTACCGTAGGCATTGATCTTTGCAGGCCCCAACGCTGTGAACAAAGGGACGCGAAACCCCGCTTCGACAGATACCTTCTCCGACAGCGACCAGTTATCGGCGAGATATACCGCGGTTTCGATAGCATTCTGTTTGTCGAGAGCGATCTCGCGGGTGGTCGACGAGCTTGAATTCGGTTCCTGCCTGCCGGGATTGAACCGGGAATAGGTAGCCTGCCATCCAAAGTTCAGTTTGTGATCTCCATATTGATAGTTGAACCCGGCTTTCGCAACAGTCGACGAAATACTGAAGCCAAGCTTTGTAGCATTTTCGCTTTCGCCATACAGGAGGTCGTAACCATACACGCTTTCACCGACAATAAACTCGCCGTTGAGTCCCGAAGCGAACTGGTGATCGAGTCGTGCGCTTCCAAGAATGTTTCTCCATTGGTAGGTGCTGTCGCCGATCAACCGGAATGAATCTTTACTGGAATACCCTGTGACAGAAAGCCTTGTCCTTGGACTGAACAGGTGTGTAAGCTTGAGCGTACCGTCGTAAAAAAACACGCTGCTCTCTTTGAGATTCCCGTAGTCACTTTTGATCGAATGAATCAGCCAATCTGAATAAGTGGACCTGATAGACGCAGCTATCGAGGTCTTGCCTTTGACGAGCGGTCCGTTCACCATCAAGTTTCCGGTGATCAATCCAATGCCTGCGTTACGAGTCCATTTTTCGAAGTCTCCATCTTTGACACGGATGTCTAGCACCGATGAAGCCCGTCCTCCGAATTCGGCAGGAATACCGCCGCGATAGAACGACACGTCACGGACCGCTTCGGGGTTGAACGTAGACAGAAAGCCGAACACGTGAGAGCTGTTGAATAACGGCATGCCGTCGTACATCACCAGGTTCTGGTCGACGCTTCCTCCGCGAACATTGAAACCCGAAGCAGCTTCGCCGACAGTTGTCACGCCGGGGAGCATCTGGACGTTGCGGATCAGATCGGCTTCACCCAGCATGGCAGGTGCGCGACGGATCTCCTTGATTGATATTTGTACCTGGCCGATGCGACTGGTCGATACCTCTTTCGCGGCGCGGTCGGTTACAATGACTTCATCGAGATACCTGGGGATCTCCTTCATCTCCACGTCGATCACGGCATCTTTAAACGCAGCTACATTCACGATACCTTCCTCGTAGTCGACAAAACTAAAGCTGATGACATGATCCCCGGGGTCGAGTGTGATCGAATACTTCCCCTGTTCGTTCGTCGTCGACCCTGCTTGTGAATCGCTGACACGGATATTGGCTCCGGGCATCGGCTCCTTCGTCTTCGAATCTGTCACAGTTCCGGTAACGGTGACGCGTTTTCCTTTTACGATATCACGTTCGTCACCAATGATGCGTTGTTCGATGGACCTTCGTTCACGCACGGCCCTTTGCATAGCCTGGCGGTGCGCGATGGCCTGGGTGGGGTCGCGCACGATGACGATCACCTCCGGGTAAAGAGAAATGTATGCGAGGTGAGTACCTGCAAACAGCAAGTCCAGTGTCTCAGAAAGTGTTTTCCCGGAATAGCTCTCTGCAATTGCGATCGGATCGGTCCATTCCGGAAGAAAGAAAAAACGGACGTTGTGTTTCGATTCAATCTCCGAAAGAAGGGTAGTTAGATTCTTACCCTGTTCCGAACCGTCCATTTTAAGATCGAGGATATTTTGCTTTGCGCTCAAAGAGTCCTGAGCATGCACGACGACTGAGCAGGAAAGCAGGGCCAGGAAAAGTACGCTCCTCACGACAGAATATTTCAACACAGTTCGGGTTGAGCCGAATTTAAACGACTGCGCCTTACCGAGCAAACCCGTGAAATAAAAGAGGGTATCCCCAAGGCCATTTTTGCTTACTTGCGGAAGTTATGGAGTACAGCGAAGAAACCTTCCTTCAGCACCTGGCCCCGACCAACCCCTTCCCTTTCCTCATTCCGGTGGAGCGCGCGGAAGGCATATACTTGTACAGTCCGGACGGCACGCGATACACCGATATGATCTCCGGTATCGGCGTGACCAACATCGGGCACCGTCATCCCAAGGTGATCGATGCGATCAAAAAACAGCTCGACAAGCACCTGCACGTCATGGTGTATGGAGAGTATATCCAGTCGAGCTCCAACCTGCTTGCAAAAAAACTGACGTCACTCTTACCACCCTCTCTCGATTGCTGTTACCTGGTAAACTCGGGAACGGAAGCCAATGAGGGTGCGCTGAAGCTCGCGAAGAGACTGACGGGAAGGACCGGGCTGGTGTCTTTCAAAAAATCCTATCACGGAAGCACACACGGCTCGATGAGCGTTTCGGGCAACGAGGTGAAAAAGTCCGCCTTCCGCCCGTTGTTGCCCGACGTAAGATTTATAGAGTTCAACAATATAGACGACCTCGAAGAGATCACCACCACCACAGCTGGTGTCATCATGGAGACCATCCAGGGCGATGCAGGGGTGCGCGTTCCTTCCCGCGACTTCATGATGCGCCTTCGCAAAAAATGCGACGACACCGGCGCCATTCTCATACTCGATGAGATCCAGTGCGGCATGGGCCGTACCGGGACGTTGTTCGCCTTCGAGCAATTCGGCATCGTACCCGACGTTCTCACCATCGGCAAGGCATTCGGAGGCGGGCTTCCCATCGGCGCCTTTATTTCCAGCCATGAACGTATGAAGACGCTTTCACATGACCCCATGCTTGGGCACATTACGACCTTCGGCGGCAACCCTGTATGCTGCGCGTCGGCACTCGCTACGCTGGAGGTGATCACGGAAGGGAACATCCTCGAAGAAGTACGACGCAAGGGCCAACTGATCGAATCACTGCTGGTACATCCCCTGATCCGCCAGGTGAGAAGCGCCGGGCTGATGTTCGCGATCGACTTCGATTCCGAGGAGCGGGTTCAGCGTATCGTCAGCGCTGCACTCGAGGAAGGCGTGATCGGCTTCTGGTTCCTCTCCCATCCTTACAGCTTGCGCATTGCTCCACCACTGACGATAACCGACGACGAGATCAGGGAATCGTGTGAGATAATTTTGAACGCGATCAAAAAATCGTGATCTTTTCGGAACCCCCATTGCCTCTCCCATGATGATCGACAAGCCTCGTCAGCTCGACCACATTTATAAACTGCTGGTCATCATCGCGATCAGCGTTACAGGGATCGTGCTGATGCGCAGCATCATCATTCCCCTGGCTTTTGCCGCATTGTTTGCCCTGGTGCTGAACCCGGTTGCGCTGCGGATCGAACGCCGCACCGGTAAGATCCTGTCCATCACGATTGTGCTGCTGGGCTCGCTGATCCTCCTTGGATTATTGATCTGGTTTATCATAGGACAGCTCAAGGGCCTCGTACAAAGCCTTCCCGGCCTGGAAGAAAAATTCTTCGCAGGTGTGTTGTCGGTGAACCAGTACATAGAATATACTTTCAACTTCAGCACCGACGAACAAACCGCTATGATGGCCGACAGCCTCAAGAACCTTTCGGTGTACCTTGGTGAAGTCTTGTATTCAACATCCTACCTCGCCTACTTCTTCATACAGGTTCCTATCTACATTTTCCTTTTTCTTTTGTACCGCGAAAAGTTCCGCGAGTTCTTCATGGCCTTCAACCGTAGTGGGGAGCTGAAATGGAAAAAGGACATTGACGGCGTCGTGCGCGGATACATCAGCGGGTTGACCATCGTTGTCCTGATTGCCGGAACACTCAACAGCATCGGGCTATTGGCGCTTGGCATCGAGCATGCTATTTTTTTTGGATTCTTTTCGGGAGCCCTCACACTGATCCCTTACGTGGGGATCACCATCGGCGCGACGCTACCCGCCCTCCTGGCGTTGATCACGAAAGACAGCGCATGGTATGCGGTAGGTGTCGTCGGCGTTCACGCAGCAGTTCAATTTCTGGAAGGAAATTTTATCACTCCGAAGATCACCGGGTCCAAGATCAGCGTTAATGCGCTGGCGGCCATTCTTGCTTTGTTGATCGGGAACCTCCTTTTGGGCATTGCCGGAATGATATTGGCCGTGCCGGCGGTGGGTATCCTCAAGATCCTGATGGCGAGCTCGACTTCTCTGAAGCCGTTCGTCATCCTGCTAGAGGATAAACCCTCTGAACCGGTGCCGGCCATCGTGGAGCCTGTGGGACCTGTCGATGTCGATACCCCGAAAGAGTGAGTTTTGATAACTTGGAGAATAACTGCTGAAGATGACAAAAATCCTGTTGATCGACGACCACTTAATGTTCCTCGATGGGCTCGAGTTGCTGCTCAAGCGCGCTGGTAACTACGAGGTCGTCGGTAAGGCTAACGATCCCTTACATGTCATCGACTTCCTCACGGCCAATCCTGTCGACATTGTTCTGGCCGATATCCAGATGCCTGGCGTGGACGGGATCGATTTACTGAAAAGAATTCTGTCCCGTTTCCCGAAAATAAAAGTGGTCATGATCAGCATGCACGAAGGCGACGAATTTGTGCAGGAGATCATGGCTTTGGGAGGGTATGGATTCCTTCCAAAATCGATGGACAGTACCAAAATGGTACAGGAGCTCGATAAGGTGCGGGCCGACCAGAAAGTGTTCCCAAAACGGCAGAAAAAGGTCGTTCCATCACAGCATTTTTCGGAACGCGAGCTGGAGATCCTCCGGCTCCTGGCAAAAGGAAAGAACAGCTATGAAATTGCCGGGCAGCTTTTTATTACGCTCAATACGGTGAAGACCCACCGCAGGAACATGCTGCGCAAGCTAAACGCCTCCAACACCTCGCAATTGCTGAAAATCGGGTTCGATAATAATCTCATTTGACCTGATTTTTCGTTCCCGTATACTCCTTTAGAGGTATGCCACTAAAAATACCTCTAAAGTGGTATTTCAACCTGCGTTGTCAAATTTCAAATTAGGGTTATTATGATAACCCCAATGAGAACAACGTTAAAATCCAATTTGACGGATCGTGAAATTCAGGTACTGGGTCTGATCGCCCAGGGTATGTCGTCGGTGCGCATTGCACAGAGACTCGAGATCAGTTTTGAGACGGTGAAGGTGCACAGGAGGAACATGCTTCGTAAGGCGGAAGCTCAGAATACATTCGAGCTGATCCGTATGGCGATCAAGAAGCGCTGGATCTGAACCGTTCCCTCAGTACGGTATATCAAAATTATAGAAAGTCCCTTTGTGATTCGATTCCCAGCTCATTTGTCCATTGAGTGAACGGACCCGGGATTCGATACTGTGCATGCCAAGCCCGGTGAACCGGCTGCCAACCATGCCGATGCCGTTGTCTTCGTACATAATATTGATCTCATCATCGAATTCGTTGATGTGTATCCGTATTTCCGATGCCCGCGCGTGTTTGAGCGTATTGTTGATCAATTCCTGTAAAATCCTGAAGATGGTGATCGACACCGACTGTACCACTTCACGTTTTCCATAATAGTCGAAGATCACATTCACGTCACCGGCCTTGTTCAGCCGGTCGATCAATGTCTTCATGCCGGCCTGCAATCCATAGCGTTCGAGGCCAGGCGGATGGAGGTCGTACACGATCCGTTTGATGTCATCAATCACATCGTTGAGGTTGTCGTTGATCTCTTTTCCTCTGGAAGACACTCTTTCATCATCGACATTCATGGCGTCGGCCACCTGCATTTTGATGCTGCTTAGAGAAGCGCCAATACCGTCGTGCAGGTCCGTGGCGATCCGTTTTCGTTCGCGCTCCTGCGTCCAAATTTCGGAGTCGATAAGCTTCGCCTGATGCAGGTTGATCAGCTCGAGATATTTCTGCTTCCTGCGGATAGCGCTGATGCGCAGCCAGTAACCGAGGTACCCGAGGGCCATGACCGCTGCGATCATCGCAATTCTAGACGTCCACGTCTGCCACCACCGGGCCGCCACATAGATGTCGAACGTAAGCCCTTCCGTCCAATCCTCGCTGCCGGTTGAGGCTTGTACTTCGAGGATATATTTGTCGGGCATCAGGTCGGTGAGGAAGATCCTCCCGTCTGAAACGGCCTGCCACGGCGTCAATCCCTGGAGACGGTACCTGAAAAATGTCGGGTGCCCTTTGAAGGTGATGGCGCGAACATCGATCACCATGTTCTCTTCCTCCGTTCTCACGAATGGTGCGTGTACTCCCAGCGACTGGTTCTGGAACAGAATGCTGTTGATATAGAATTTCGGTATGGAATTGCGTTCACTGAAATGACCCAACGGCACTGAAGATATCCCGAGATCGCTGATAGCCCAAACGTTATCTCCCATGCGGCACACGTTATTGATCTTGGTCGAGATCAAGCCATCGGCTTTAGAAAAATCCTCGAGCTTCAGATCGGATGTGTCGGCAAGAAAGTCCAGCTGAAACAATCCCTTCTCGGTCCCGATCCATAGCCTTCGCTCGGGCCAGTCGCTGACGATGGAATAGATGGTGACGACGTCGGCAATGGGCAATGACGTAAATGTTCCCTTTTCCGAATCATGAATAAAGAGGCCATGGCCAACAGTTCCGACTATTACAAACCTGTTTTCAACACTGATCAGGGACGTGGTCCTGTAGTCGGTGATCTTCCGGGGCGGTTTATCAAAATCGATATCGAACTTCTCGACTCCATTCACCCCACCGAGATAAATCTCGTTGTTGGAAACGGTCATCGAGCTTGGTCTTTTTCGTGTCTGCATTTTTTTGATCACCTCCCCTTTTGTCGATAATTTGACAATGCCCATCGAGCCGCAGCCGATGATGTAGTCGTCTATCTGGATCAACACCTTGAAAGTTATCGACGCGTTCCCGCGACCACCGACATACGTACCTGTCTGATGTATATGTGTGCCGGCTGCATCCGAAACCCAGAGCTTGCCGTCGTTGTCGAGGAACAGGTAGCCTGCAGGAGCAATACCCTTGTTGACGAGCTGGATTGTTCCATCGTCGGTCATCCTGAAAACTTCTCCCCCATAGTTTCCCAGGTAGAGCTCATGATCTGCGAAAGCGACAGTGCTTACACGTGTATTGCTCGGCGCGTTGTAGTTTAAAACCGTGAGGTTAGGATAGTAGTAAACACCCTGATCGAGGGTGCTGATCCATATTCCATTTTCGTAATCCTGTATGACACTGCTGACCGAGAGGTTGGAAAGATTGACGAGGGAAAACGGATCTTTCAACGATTCATCGCTGAATACATCCACGCCGTTGTTGAAATACCCGGTCCATAACCGATCCTGGTGATCGACGTACAGAGATATATAAGGATGATCGGCCTTAAACACCTTCGTTACCTTCTCGCCATCGTATACAAAAATGTTTTTGTGCATGGTGAAGTAGATTTTACCTCTCCACTTGACGGATGAAATAAGCCAATTGCTTTGATTCAATGAATCGTCGAGCCTGATCGGGAACTTCTTCCCTTCGATCCGTATTGAATTAAGGCTCCTCGGCAGCCCCGGGTCGCCATAGATCATCTTATCGCCCACGAATCCAATAAAAGTCCATTCGTCGTCCGTTTCCGAAATGAGGGAGACAGCTCCTGTCGAATCTATTTTCCCTGCCGAGTTGATCGCCGAGCTAAAATAAAGTTCTCCCAGGGTGTCGTAATACATCTTAACAAGTATCGACGAGTTGATGGCAGATTTTAGCTCCGCGTTGTATTTATAAGTCCTGATAGTATCGTTCTCGTAGTACGACAACGCGCCATTGTATGTACGAAACCAGATCCGGCCCTTGTGGTCTTCGTGAAATCCGAAAACAGTGTTGTCGGAAAGACCACGGGTGACGTTGTAGGTAACGAACTCGTGGCCATCGTACTTAACCACCCCATTGTCGGTCCCTATCCACACAAAGCCTTTGCTATCCTGGAATACCATATAGCTTTCGGAGCTAGGCAGGCCCGAGCCTTCGCGGAAGTTGGTTGACTGGAAATATTGGGAAAAGGCATCGGTGTACGCGAAAATCGACAGGGCAAGCAGCGTAAATGCGTGTCGATTCACGTGTCGATTCATAGGAACAATTTAAGAATTAAGATCTTAAATCATTTCCACGATCAGATTGTGGTTGGTATAAATGCAGATATCCGCCGCAATGTTCAAACTGTCCTTTACCATTTCCTCTGCCGAAAGGTGTGTAGCGTGCTTCTTCAGCGCTAAGGCTGCAGATTGCGCGTACATGGCGCCCGAACCGATGGCAGCTACGCCGTTGTCGGGTTCCAGCACATCGCCTGTGCCCGAGATGACAAGCAGCTCGTCTTTACTGACGGCGATCAGCATGGCTTCCAGCCTCCGGAGATAGCGGTCGGTACGCCAGTCCTTTGCCAGCTCGATTGCGGCGCGTTTCATGTTGCCGCCGTAAGCGCTCAATTTTTCATCGAACCGGTCGAGCAGCGTAAACGCGTCGGCAGTAGAACCGGCAAAACCTGTGATTACTTTCCCATCGTGGAGCTTCCGGATCTTTCGCACGTTGCTTTTAGCGATGGTGTTGCCCATCGTGGCTTGTCCGTCACCACCAATTGCGACCCGCCCATTATGTGAAACAGCCAGTATAGTAGTTGAATGAATAGTTTCCATGTTACCCTGGTTTATTGGGTATCGGTCGTTGAAATTGGGTATTGGGTATTGGGTATTGGATATTGGATATTGGATATTGGATATTGGATATTAAATCAATATCCTCACCGGGTCTTCCAGCAATCCTTTCAGCGTTTTGAGGAACGCAGCTCCAATAGCTCCGTCAACCGCCCTGTGATCACACGAAAGCGTAACCTTCATGACGTTGCCCACAACGAGCTGACCGTTCTTTACCACAGGCGCTTCTTTGATGCCGCCCACGGCAAGGATACATGCGTCCGGTGTGTTGATGATCGCAGTAAACTCCTCTACGCCGAACATCCCGAGGTTGGAGATGGTGAATGTGCTGCCTTCGAATTCGTTGGGTTGAAGTTTTTTATCGTGAGCTTTCTGTGCGAGCTCCTTCACTTCCGCGCCGATGTGTGAAAGCGATTTGGCATCGGCAAAACGAACCACAGGAACGATGAGGCCATCCTTGATAGCGACGGCTACACCGATGTGGATGTGATGATTCTTACGGATCTTGTCGCCCAGCCAGCTCACGTTCACGTCAGGATGCTGACGCAACGCCGCCGCAGCGGCTTTGATGATCATGTCGTTGAATGAAATCTTGACCGGCGAGATCTCGTTCATGCTCTTGCGCGCTTCAACCGCCTTGTCCATGTTGATCTCCATGGTCACATAGAAGTGAGGCGCTGTGAACTTGCTTTCCGCCAGGCGCCGCGCGATAGCCTTACGCATCTGCGACACGTTGACTTCTTCGAAGCTTTCTTTGCCGACAACCTGTGGCAGTACCACGGGTGCAGCAGCCGCGCCTCCCTTTGCCGGGGCTTGAGTAGGAGCTGCCGAAGGCTTGTAGTTCTCTACGTCGCGCCTGGTGACACGACCGTTGTCGCCGCTACCGTTTATTTTATTGATATCATAGCCAAGATCCTTGGCCATCTTCTTCGCAAGCGGAGAAGCTTTCAACCTGCCGTTGGTCGCTTCATTATGAGCGCCGTTAACCTGCGGCTGCTGTGCCTCGGCCTTTGCCGGAGCGGGAGCAGATTCATTTTGTTTTTCAGCAGGCGGTGCAGCGGCGGTTCCTCCACCGCTAGCCTGGAATGCTTTCAATAAAGTCTGCCAGTCGGCATCCTTGTCGCCGACAATAGCGAGGACTCCATTGACCGGGACAGCTTCTTTTTCTTTTGCGCCGATGTACAACACAGTCCCGGATTCGTACGATTCATATTCCATCGTGGCCTTGTCGGTTTCAACTTCGGCCATGAGCTCGCCGGACTTAACCTGGTCGCCGACTTTCTTGTGCCATGCGGCTATTACACCTTCACTCATCGTGTCGCTCATCTTCGGCATCTGAACGATCTTCGCTTTGATATTGCTTGTGTCGGCAACGGGAGTTGCTACGGCAGCCTGCGCGGGTTTAGCGGCCGGCGCTGAGGCATTTGCTGATGATGAATTTGATCCGTTTGTCGCGGCAGGAGCCGCTGTGCCCGCGCCTTCCAGAAGGGCCTTATAATCCTCTCCCGGCTTTCCAACGACTGCGAGAACACCGTCTATCTTGACCGCTTCGCCTTCTTTCGCGCCGAGGTATAAAACTGTTCCTGCGTTGAATGATTCATAGTCCATCGTGGCCTTATCGGTCTCGATCTCGGCCATCAACTCGCCTGACTTTACCGTATCGCCCACTTTTTTATGCCACTTGGCGATCACCCCTTCCGACATGGTGTCGCTCATCTTGGGCATTCGAATAATCTCTGCCATAATGCTGTTGAAAATCTTTAAAAGCCTGTAAAATTAGGTTATAAATAGGGATTTACAAGAGTTTTGTGAAACGACGGGGAATCAGAGATTCAGCGTCCCTAAAACAAACTCCACTACCCATTTGCGGGTTCCCGTCGCCGTCGGATTGATATAAGTGGTCCGTAGACCGAGGTCCAGCTGGGGCAACAGCCTCATAATGTTCACATCCACAGTGAACTCCGCTCCGACTGAATCATAGATCTTGTCGGCGAGCGAGTAATAAACGATGCCTTTGTCGGAATAGAAAAAATTCTTCCCGATTGCCTGACCACGGTCGTAGAACACGGTGGCCCTCAGCCGCTGAATGTTCAGCATCGGTCCGATATTGATGTCCGGATACCATAAGGGCAGCGCATAATTCGCCGACACCGACCTGAATTCGGTATCGTGCGGATAGCTGTGGCCACGTGGCCTGAACACCCGGTTCCTGAAAGAATAGCGATTCGCTTCGGCGCCATCGGTGCCCACCTGCCATCCGCCCCTGAAGAATAGCGAATGATGCTTTAGCACTCCGGGAAAGTATAGCACGGTCCGCGCGGCAGCAAGACTGCCCTGGAAGTCACCACCGTATGGCGTATTATAGAATTCCAGGTCGAGAAGCTGCGCCCACCTCGGATTGAAATCTCTTCGGCTTTGTTTGAGGAAATTCGAAAACGAAAACGTGAACTGATTGTATAGCAATGTTCCATTCCCCGTCTGGTTATCGAAAATAAACCGGAGGGTGTCGTTTACAGGAACTATCCTTTCGGTACCGGATGAGATAAGACGGTTGTCCATATCTGTCACCTGGTTACGCAGGTTCGTCACCTTTGTCACTCCGACGTTGTTCTTCAGCGTCAGCGTCGTGTTGTATTTGGACCGCGTGAGTATCAGCGGTACGCGTATCCCTCCGGTGGCTGTGACCTCGTCCCACTTGAACTTCACGTCGCGGTTGGCCACACTCGTCGTTGTCTCTCTTTTGCCGGCCAGGATGTTGAAGTCGAGGATCGGGTAAAGACCCTGGTAACTGATGCCACCATGATAACTGCCTGTTCGCTCGTTGATATCGAACAGGTAACCGGCGTTGATGGTGGTGGTCCCGAGAAGATTGCGCGAAGAGATGCCGATGTCGGCCTGGGTAACATCGGTCGAGAAGAAAGGACCCCAGCTGTGAATGTTCACGATCGACTTCAGGCGGTTGTACTTGGCGACCGGATATTTCTTTTCAGGAACGTCCTTTATGATGTTGGGATGAGATTCCTGTGTGACAAGCTTATCATAGAAATGTTCGGCGGCCACGTCTACTTTGCCAATCTCTTTCCACAACGTGGGTTCGAAGGCGGCGCTCACGATGTCCATACCATCGCGGGTCTGGTCGTTGTAAACGATCCAGTCGCCGTCGGGTGTAATTGCTGGATTGTATGCTCCGTACCTGGAGCTCGTTACCTGGTAGCGTTTGCCTGTGGATGTTTCGAAAGCATATATGTTGTCGATACCGCTGTACGGTGAATTATAAAAGATGTACTTGCCGTCGGCGGACGGTACCGGGTGACCGATGTTCTCGTTGCCTGCATCGAATACGTCTGTGACGGCGCCGGTGACGTAGTCATACTTCGACATGGTCTTTCCTTCTTTCGAAAGCCGGATGACGAAGATGGCCGACCCGTCGCCATTCCATCGAGGCATGGATATCATCCGGTCGCCGGGATTGTCGAAAGTCTTTAAGACTTTGTTGGAAGCATAATCGAGCACCACCAACCTGGACTTATATTCTGTATCGGAGTCGATCGTCGCTACCTTCGTTCCGTCGGGCGAAATGGCTGCCGACGCATACCTGGTTTTCTTCGACAGCGTTTTTCGTTTTCGTATGTCGAAATCATAACCCTTTACGATCGAGTACGTCTTCATGCGCCAACGCGCATCGTAGCGAAATTCATTCCACACCGCTTTTCCGTCCACGGCCGAAAGCATTCCGGTTTCATTGAAAGGCCCGACGACAAACTTCCTGTCTGTTACGCCGTTCTTCAATCTCACGATTGTCGCTATCTCACCGATACCTGTCTTCAAGGCGATGATGCTCCCGTCTTCCTGCGGCTGGGGATACCAATAATCGATGTAGCTCTTTGAAGTCCTCTTGTTGAGGGTCTTGAATTTGGTAAGCTGCAAAGCGTCGATCTCATTCTGCCAGCCCGTGCGAAGGCTGTCGGCCATCTCTTTATATAGTGTCGTCACATTGACGCCTGCTTCCTTTTTGATCGCCCTCGAAAAAGCGAATGGTATGAAAGGCAACGACCACGACCGGGTGACAACTTTATCCCAGATGCCTGCATCCCCCGTCCTGTTTCTCAGGTAGGTGATCATGTGATAACCCAGGACGTAGTGATCGGGAATGTTGTGTTTATACGAACGCAGGTATTGCTTGTGATAATTAAAGGTGCGCCCTTCGAGAAGGTTGGTCCGGAACAGGATATTGAAGTTCGGGATCCGGCCCCGGCCGCTTCGTGTGAATGCCGTCTCCGTTGCGACAGCATCGCCCTCCCAGAACCATTGTGGCGCTGCCGTGAATGCCACCAGCGATAGCGCCTGTTGCCCGAAGACATAGTACACGAATTTGTTGAACCCAACGATGCTCCTTTGGTATTGAACGATGTGACGGTACTCGTGCGAGGCCAGCAGGCTCAGCCAGTCGTTCGTGCCTGCGAAGTTGTAGTTCTGCGGCGGCATGGTGAAAAATTCCGAGCGCCTCGGCGCCAATGTCACGAAGCCGTTAGAGATCGAAGTCTGGTTTTGAAGAAGTATCGCGATCCGCTTTGGCTTCACCCCCATCGATGACGCTTCGGGCTCACGGATAAATTCCAGGGTATTGGCAACTCTCTGCGCTTGCGCATCGAAGCCCTTCGGAAAAAGTATATTAAAGTTCGGGGTCTTTATCTCGTTCCACTGAAGCGTCGTTGCGTTGGTATTCTGAACAGCAACCTCCTGCCCAAAAACAGAAGTCGAGACCAGGACGACTAAGGTCAAAAGCTTGATAACTCTTTGGTTCATGAAAAAATAGTGACCTATTGATCCGGGTTCCGCAATTTAACCCGTTACATCACCGGATGATCACGATCCGACCTGAATTTTTAAATTCAAAATCTCCGGATTTGACTGTGAGTAGATAGAAGTACAGTCCATCCGACAATCGATGGCCCTGCGAGTCGAGCCCCGACCAACGGAGCTGGTTGATACCCACCCGTAACGAGGGAGCGTCGTCTTCGGTAAACCGTCCAACCTGGCGGCCGTTGCGATCGAGAATATCCAGCACCATGGATTCCGGAGGAGTCGCCCCGGCCGCGGCAAACTCAAAATAGAAACCGGTCGACGATGGGTTGGGATGCACAGGATAGAAGATCATTCCCGCTTCCTCCTCCACCACGAACGACACCTGATACGGTTCTGGTCCCGCGGGGTTTCCACTGGCATCACGTCCTTCGGCGTACAAAACATACTCGCCTCCTTCCAGACCTTTCGGAGTAAACTCGACGACAAGACTATTATCGGCCAGGCTCCACTTCACATCGCTTCGCGAAAAAGCGATCCGTCTCGCAGGGCACTGCTGAACGTCGCATGGATACGACAGCAACAGGTTTAGCGAGGTGGTGTCTGCCAGCGGTATCATCGGGTTCTCATCCCACAGCGTAACCTTTATCGAAGGATTGGAGGATACAAAATCATAATTTGAAACGTAACGTCCGTCCACGGTAACATCGAGCACAGGATTAATCTGATCCTTGATCACATTCAAATGTGAAGGGAGCTCGAGTGAATTATTTTGATAGTACTGTTCTGTGACCGAACTGTTGTTGACAACCAGTATGAGATCGTTGAGGCCTGCCTTTCCTTTTGTCTGTATCGTTCTGGAAAAATGAGTGGTGTCGCCTGCAGCCGGACCTTTGATACTGAACTCAGTAGTTTCTTTCGTCAGCTTATTCTTGTTCAACACGGAGAATACCGAAAAAAGCGAGTCGGTAAAATCCACCTGTGAAATGTTCACGAAATCATACTTCGCCGTGTAGGGCGCTCCTTCGTTCACGGTTATTTGTTCCGTTGAACCGGCCGGGAGTAATAGTCCGTCAGGAGCAGGTTCAAAGTCGACGATCCAGCTTCGCAGCGTCGCCGCCGTCAGGTTCAGAGGATCGGATGTGCGATAGACCAATCGCAGGAACGGATAAACCGACGCATCGATGCTGCTGATCTCCAGCGCAGACTGCTGGTTATTAAAAATGAGCGACTCGTTTCCATCTCTGTCAACCCGGAAGATATCCATCCCGACTACATCGGACGGGTCGTCGATCCTGAACCGCGGCGCAACAGAGTTCCACCGGAGAGCAGGACCTATCACTACAGATCTCATGCTGCCGCTCGTTACAAAGCCAGTCAGAGTATCTGTGATCTGAAGCTCCAGTGTTTCCGGCAAAGGCTGATCGCTTCGAATGATCTTCGCCGTACCGGGCGCCGTTCCCTTCTTCGCAAGTATGATCACCGGTTCACCAGGGAGAAGTGCATCGATGTCTGTGTCGCGGATCCCCAGCTCACCGAGCTTTGTTTTGACACCGGCACTCCACGACGAAAAACCTGGGTCGCCCATCGTGAACAGGACGACGGAATCGCCTTGTTTCACATTCTCGACATATTGATTGAGGTCGTCGTGATTGCCCGTCGACGTTTCAGAGGCCACAAAGCTGTTGATCAACTGAGGCTCACGGCCGCATGCCCTCCCGAAAGAGTTATCGAACGTAAAAGGAACAGCCATGTACGGTACCACCGAGCTCCGGTCGAATGCCACCAGGTTTATCGTGTTGTTGCGGCAACCGAAAGCCTGTGGCGAATAGTAATACTCCGCATCGTTCACCTGGAATGATCCCGTGACGCCTGGAGTTGTATTTCCGCTGCCTAGTGATCTCACAACGATCGACACGCTCGTCGGCGGGAAATGAAACTTCTTGTTACCGTTATCGGCAACCAATGAGTTGAATGAGTTTTCCGCAAGCTGATCAAACGCCATCTGTGCCCAGCCCGTGTTGCCGTTCTGTATAAAGCTGAATGAAGTAGTCTCCCATTGATCGTCCGGCTTGTCGGAAGGCTTCGAACGCCAGTAGTAAGCCGTCGAGTCTGTGTCGAGCAGGCTGAACTGACTTTTCATCAGGATCTTTCCGGTAATCTCCTTCGACTGAAGAAAACCCGAATTGAAGGCGAGTGTGGTATCGAGCTGTACCTGGTAGGTCTTCTCTCCTGCAAGCACGTCGGTATCCTGGAACAACACGGTCGCCGTCGTTGCATTGACGATACCGAAGTCCGGGGGCTGAAGATTTTGTGTACCGTTGAATTGAATAAACCTGGTCCACTGATTTTTGTTATTGGTCTCATCCAGCTCTTCGATATCGTTTTCCGGATCGATCACGACTTCGATCTTATTGTTGCCGTAGAAATTCCCGCTGCCCCGAAGGATGGTGAACTTCAATACATCCTGGTTCAACACACTTGCGTATTCCTTTTCGTATTTGGTAACAACGTCGTCGACGGTGTGTACGATCTTTACCTTCAGCGGGCGGGCAGTGCTGCGCCCGAGATTGGTTGTCAGTATCTGAACCTCCATAGCATCGGTAAGCGCATGAATGGGGCGGGCGTCGGATGCAACAACGTTAATGCTCTCGCCGGAAATACTGTAGTCGGGCTTCGTAGGAGCAAACAGTTTCAGCGAAGGGTCTCCCAGCAGGACCATCTGCTGTACCTGTGCCGTGAATTTTTCCGTGACCCCGAAGGTTTCCAGCACACGGCTTGCAACTTCCCGCTGCACGTCACCAATGCCTTTGCCCAGGTACACCGAGTCGGCGAACGCCACGTCATAGAAATAGGTCGTGTACACACGTAAAGCATCTTCGTACCCGTAAGAGCTGTTGGCGATAAAATTTCGTGCGCCTTTACCACTCGCGAGCATCCAGTTCTCGCCAAAGTTTATCCCGTCGTTGAAGTATTCTCCCGCATTGCATCCGTTCACCAGGAACGCCGGGTACCTGCCCGGGTTGTTATAACCAAAGACCGGCTCGGTGACGTATCCGATATCGATGTCCGTGAGGTCTACGGCAGAGTGCCCGAAAAAAGTCACGAGACTCAGTCCCGCATTGATCTCTTTAGCGATGTTGATTAACTCCCTGTCGTCGGTCCCGTGTTTGCCCAGCATGCTCACATCGCCACCAAGAAAGTTTCCCTCTGCGATCTGTGCAAAGCCCTGCATATATCCCTTGAACAATTCGAGCTCGTTGGCCGACTTGCCACCGCTCAGGTGAAGTATCTTCTTACGCCAGAGCTCAGTAAACGGAGTGGCTTCGGTCTCTTTCACTTTATTCAGATACGCCGCCACCTGCAGCGGTGTGGTGGCTGTCAGTCTTCCGGTAGCGACGGCGGGAACGAACGGCTCTCCCTTAAGTCCCGCGGTAAAGACCATATCGGAACCGGGACTGCCACCTGTCGGAACGAGATCCTTCGACTCGGTCGCAGCCGGTGTTCTGCGATGAATGCCCGAATGTACCTCGCGCCCTTTACCGATCAGGAACAAGTATTGAGGATCGCCCTCCCCGATCAGGTATCGCATCAGCTCACGAACCGCTAGCGGCGAAGTCTCTCCATAGTTGAACTGATCATACACTTGATCGATGGCAATCGTCGCCGTTATGTAGCTTCCCCCGGGACCACTCGCGCGGTACGCTGCATAAGCCTCTACCGGGTTTGAATAATCCAGCGCGGGCTGCATCAGCGACGTATGCGAAATGATGACGAAGTTCGACTGTGGATTGATCTCCTGGAATGTGATGGCCTTGATCTTCGGCAGGTCAGGCGTAAGGAACGTACTGGCGGAATATAACTTCCTTGCAGTGTTCGTGTTCGGAACGACGGCCGTCAATAAGCTTCCCGATGTCCTCGTCCCTATCTGTACGATCGCCGAGGGGTCGGTTATATCCCACAACCTCGTGCCGGCCGTGCTGTTCTCGATCTCGACATAAGACTTACTATCACCCGTTTTGATATTCAGGTTGAATGTTCTCGTTGTTGCCGCGGCAAGATTGAACCCCTGTGCGAAATTCAATTTGATGTACGCAACACTGAGGCGTTCACGAATACCTCCCACACCCAAACCCTTCACACGAACAACCACCTTGCCGTCGGCTCCGACATCCGACCAATTGAGGTTTTCGGTGTACACCGGTGTCTTAAAGTTGTCGAACGACTTTGTACTCAGAAGTCTCAGCGCACCGGCATTTACGCCCACATAGATCTCTGCCTGGTGCGACAACTGATCGCGACCGGTCAGCTGTATCTCCAGTACCGGTGGTGGCTGCGCGGTTTTTATGTCTACAACCTGGTCGATCGGAAAATCCTTTTGCTCATTCCCCGCACAGCCTGAATTCAAAGTACAAATCGTCGCTCCCGTCCAGCCTTCGCCTTCATCGAAATAGCTTTGTGTTGTGAAGTTGCTAACCACCTCTCCTACGGCATACTCGGAAGTATACAGCGTAAGTCTCTCGGCATTATGCGATGTCTCTTTGGGTATGCTGGTAGAATTCGCCTGGTCGAATACTTCCATTCTCTTTCCCTGAACCGGCAATGGGTTCACCGTAAGGAAATAGGCAGCCGTGTCGCTATAGAGGTTATAGTATTTGTGGGGCTGGGACGCAGCGGGCTCGTATAGCCTGGTGTCGAGGGTGCCGTCGTTTCGCTGCCCGTAAAACTCGAGGTACTCGCCATTGTCGAACTTCGAATCGGCAGGCAGCTGGTCGTGTTTGAAATAGATGGCTTGTTGGACACCCCGGTGATACACTTGTATCAGTCGCGGGTCTATGGTATTCACGGGGATGCCGGCCTGCTGCAGCTGGTCGTACGTGAGGCGATAGATCCCGGTGGCGGCGACGCTTATCTTATAGTATGTCTGGTTGTAGGAGACCCAATCGTTGGAGTACTGGGCAAGGCAGGCGATAGACTGGAAGGAAAAGAATAAAAAAAACGCCCAAAGCCTCATTCGGATAGTGATCGACTCCTTAGATACCAGAGAAAACGGTTTTGTAAACGCCTTAATTGCGCAAAGGTACGCGGTTTTTGCGAGCGTCGCCAGGGCATCAATACAACACCACCGCCACATCCTCAAACTCATCCTCCTCTGCCTTTCGTGACATGCCGCCAAACTCCCGTGCGAGGAAGGTTTCGTAGGGCCAGGTCTTTGTATAAAACGTCGTCGAGTAATGACGAAACTCACCAACGTCCAACATCGGGTATTTTTCCCTAAGGGCGTCGGGGAACGAAGGCTGCCGGGTCCTTCCCTCCGGCGCATAAAAATACCAGTGCGTTCCTTCCGTCGACGTCAGTCCCTCCGACATAAAGTACGACACGCGATAGGTTACCGGCACCGTGCTGGAGTACACAACACTGTGCGCAAACTTCTCCTGGAACGTGAAAGCCGATGGCGAAGGGAGTAATAAGCTCGCCGGCGCCGCACCTCTCGAAACGTGACTCACCTCCCACTTGCCCGCGCCCAGGCGGATTTCCGTCCTGAACTTCAACATGCTGTTGAGGTAGCCGATATTCAACGAATTTCTTTTTTGCCCGCTTGAAATGGAATTATATAAAACAAAACCCGTGAGATACCTGAAATCTTCCATCGTCTCGTATCCCATCACATGTGCATACACGTAGCTCGGTTCGGTGAACGGCACGCTGATCGTTTTGTCGAATGCAGTCATTTGGTTGAAGTCGAACGTATACGTCTCTCCATTCTTCGGATCCTCAATGAACCGGTACTTTAAGTTCGTGCCGTTATCGAGCGATAGCAGGTGCTTGTGATTTTGGGAGTAGATGCTGGCTGTAAGACTCGATGGTGAGTTCGATGTCGAGGAAGGCAGCAGGTAATTCCTGTCGGAAATGGATCGCGCCACGGCGCCGTTGAAATTATTCAGCAGCATCGTGTAAGTACCCGCCTGATCGTACTCCCTGGCAGGGCCATACGTTACCTGCCTGTATGTTAAGGTCCACGACTGGCCCGCCGGAACTTCGAGGTAGCTCCAGAGATAAGTCAGCCCTCGTCCACTGGGATTGCCATAGATCCGCGCTATGGTTACGTCGACTTTGTCACCGGGTGTTTTTGCGGCGGTCTCGAACTCAATGGTTTCTCCCGACTCCAGAGGTTTGTATTCTATCAGATCTCCGTTTGTGTTGTGAAGAATAATGTAGGTGTCGTCGGTGGCGGTGACGTAGCTCTCGTCGACTGTGACGGTAAAGACCACCCTCGGGGGGTCATCCTCCCGGCACGATACGGTGAGAAGAAGGACTGAAAGAACCAATAAGGTGTGCTTGCGCCGCGTCCGGGTCATCAATTAAAGATACGCAGCAAAAAAATCTTCTGTTCCAAACCGTACAGTGGCCTGCCGCCATTGCGTGGGAAATTCAAAAGTTTCCGCTCTCCGGTGTACGTAAAAATCCCGTACTGTTCGTTTTCGTACACATAAAACTGCCTTTCCGGCCTAAAAACTAAGAAAATTTTCGCCTAGTACTTGGCCATGCATAGTACTAAACCCGTATACTTGCTTTAGGTAATCTATAAATCAAGTGAAGTATGAATCTTGAAAACACCCAGGTGCAGATGAGAAAGGGAATACTTGAATATTGTATTCTCCATATCATCTCGCGCGGCGAAGTTTATGCGAGCGATATGCTCTATGAACTGACCAACGCCAGAATGATCGTAGTTGAGGGTACACTCTATCCCCTGCTTACCAGGCTTAAGAATTCGGGACTTGTGGAATACAAATGGGTCGAATCAAAGTCCGGTCCGCCGCGCAAGTATTATAAACTGACTGACATGGGAAATTCCTTCCTTGCCGGCCTTACGGAAACATGGAACGACCTGGTACATTCAACTGAATCGATCACAAACAGATCCCAAACTCCTGCTTAACTTATACTGAATCCTGTCGATTATGAAAAAGAATATAAGCATCAATATCAGCGGCATCATCTTTCACATCGAGGAAGATGGTTATGAGATCCTTCGCAAGTACCTCGACTCGATCAACCGGTATTTTTCGTCTTTCGAAGACAACAGCGAGATCCTGGCCGATATAGAAAGCCGTATTGCAGAGATCCTGCTTTCGAAGCTGAGTGAAGGCAAACAGGTGGTTACTGCCGACGACGTGCACTCGGTGATGGCAACAATGGGTAGTGTGAACGACTTCAAAGCTGCCGAAGAACAGGAAGCATCCGGCACGTCTTCCGGTGCAGGCCCGGAACAACGACAGCAGGAACGGCGCGAATCAACAGACCCTAAAATGAACATCGCCGCCAAAAAACTGTATCGCGACAACCGCAGGAAGATACTGGGCGGTGTCAGCTCGGGACTCGCTCATTATTTCGGCATCGACCCGGTGTGGCCGCGAATGTTACTGGTTCTACTCGCATTCGCCACTTACGGGGGACTCGTCGTAGCCTATATCATTCTCTGGGTCATCATACCCGCCTCCGATTCCCTGGAGGACGAAACAAGCACTAAGAAGATGTATCGCGATTCCGATAACCGTGTTGTGGGAGGTGTCGCTGCCGGACTCGCAGCCTTCTGGGGCATCGACGCTACGGTTGTCAGGGTGTTGTTCATCGGGATGAGCATTTTCGGGGGACTCGGCGTAGTGGTCTATATTATAATGTGGATCGCCCTGCCCGAGGCAAGGACCATCACCGAAAGAATGAAGATGTCGGGGGAGCCCGTCACACTTTCCAACATTGAGTCATCGGTAAAAAAAGGACTCAGTGATAAGGATGGCGCCGAGGAAAGTGTGTTTGCCAAGATCATCTTATTCCCCTTCCGGCTTATTGCTGCTATCATCGACGGCCTGGCCAGGGTGCTGGGCCCCGTCTTCATCCTGCTGGTCGACGTATTCAGGATCGGTATAGGCCTTTGTATTACACTCACCGGCGCACTGCTGATCTTCACACTGATCATCGCCTTCAGCATGGTCTTCGGTCTGTACTCCGTACCGATAGACAGCGCATGGAACGACTGGTATGTTACATCCCCTAATCTTCCACTCGATGTAATGCGCCGCAGCTTCCCTACGTGGCCCGCCATCTTCGCCTTCATTGCCGTATTTGTACCTGCACTGATGATCTCGCTGCTCGGTGCGTCCATCATCGCTCGTAAGATCGTATTCAACTCTTATGTCGGCTGGTCGCTGTTCGTTCTGTTCTTTATCAGCGTCGGTGTGCTCTCGTTCGCCATTCCGCAGATCGTTATGGCCTACAAGGAAGACGGCGAGTTCAGAACGGAGCAGACATTCCAGATCAAAGGCACGCCGGTCTTCAGGGTACACGATATCGGTCACACCGATTACGAAGTGACAGATCTTTCGATCCGCTCTTATGAAGGCAAAGAGCTGAAGCTCGTTCAACGCTTCAGGGCACAAGGTAAAACTCATCAGCTCGCGCGGGAAAACGCACAGATGGTGACGTACAGTGTAACTCAAGCCGACAGTGTACTGACCTTCGATTCCAACATCAGCTTCAAAGACGACGCGATCTTCCGGGCTCAACGCCTCGAAATGGATCTCTATGTGCCCACGAACGCACCATTTGTTATGGAGGAAGGCATGTGGCGCTTTGTTGATAACCGTTGGGAAGGCAGACATTACAGCGACCGCGACGATACACAGACATGGAAGGTCAACGAATACGGATCGCTCGAATGCATTACATGCTACAAGAGTGGTAGTAGAAATGGTAGTAGCAGTATTGACGGTGACAGTGCAGGTGACAGTGCAGGCGACACATCGGGTTTTAGAGCGGGCTCTTTCCGCGACGATCTCGGCCTGCGAAACTTCAATTCAATTGACCTCGAAGGAGCCTTCGACGTGACCATCGAACAAGGTGATGACTTCGCAGTAGAAATCGATCACACAGAAAGGACCAGGGACCAATACAGAATATATGTGAGCGGCGAAACGCTGGTGGTTGATTACGAGCACGATTCGAGAGGCTTTTGGAAGAAAAGGAACTGGCAAGACGAGGTGATCAGAATTCAAATAACGATGCCCCAACTTCGTGAAGTGGAAGCGGGCGGCGGCGGCAAGGTCCGCTTCCGCGGCTTTGACGAAGACGAAATGCTGATCGAGCTCACCGGCGCCGTCGTTGCCAACGCCGGCGTCGATGCACGTAATATGAAGGTCAAACTAACAGGCGCCTCGTCATTGGATCTGGCCGGCACGGGTCGTTGGCTCCAGGCCGAGATCAATGGAGCTTCTACGTTGAGCGCTTATGGCTACGAAGTGGCTGATGCCGATGTCGAAGCTCATGGAGCTTCCTCCGCAAAGGTCTACGTGACCGACAAATTAGAGATATCAAAGGGCGTTGCGAGCTCCGTTTCGCACCGCGGAGACCCGAATGTGATCCGCGAAAACGACTAACACCTCAAAAGGCCCCGATTGCATCGGGGCCTTTTTTCACTTATTTTATTAGGCAGATGCAACCAGCCTGACGCTGGCTGCATCTTGCTATTGTTAACGTAAATGGGGTACCAGATTTACAACGCTCTAGACACCGAACTGATCGAGGGATGCAGGAAGAAAGACCGCCACGCGCAACGGTTTCTCTTCGAACATCTCTCAGGGAAAATGCTTGCCCTTTGCTGCCGCTATGTGAAGGACCGGATGGATGCCGAAGACGTGATGGTAGTGGCATTCACGAAGATATTCGACAGGATCGGGCAATTCAAAGGTGAAGGGAGCTTCGAAGGCTGGATTAGGCGGGTGATGGTCAACGAATCGCTTACCTACCTGCGGAAGAACAAAAGCATGTACCTGGAAACCGACATCGAAGCCGCCGAAC
The DNA here is from genome assembly GCA_035318625.1 of Cyclobacteriaceae bacterium. Lineage (GTDB taxonomy): Bacteria > Bacteroidota > Bacteroidia > Cytophagales > Cyclobacteriaceae > ELB16-189. The sequence goes on along the minus strand of DATHEL010000001.1, from coordinate 724,571 downwards.
GTGAGCCGGATTACAACAAGCTGGGTGGCGAGCTCGAAGCGGAAGACCTGAGAAAGCTGATAGCCGAATTGCCGACAGGATACCGGATCGTTTTCAACCTGTATGCAATCGACGGGTTCTCGCACCAGGAGATCGCCGGGCAGTTGGGTGTGAGCGAGAACACGTCAAAGTCACAGCTTAGTCGCGCAAGGGCAGTGCTTCAGAAACGATTGACGGACATGGAGGATGGGAAAAATAATAAATCAAAGGGAAGTCATGGACAGCAAAGTGGACAAACTATTTAAGGAGAAACTGGAGGCTCATACCCTTCAGCCATCCGCCCAGGCATGGGAAAAGATTGAGTCACATCTCTCAAAAAAAAATAAGATGGTGGTGTGGCTTCGTATAGCGGCAGCTATCGCATTGCTCGGGCTCCTCACGTTTGCTGCACTGAACTGGGGAATTTATAAGACCCCGAAGACGGAATTGGTGAAGCAAGAGATCAAACCGCAGGAGAACCCAACTATTGTTCCCGGGGAGAAAAAAGAAGAAGAGAAACAGGTTGCAGAAGCTCCGGCGCCGATGAAAAAACAGAAACCGGAAAGGGTTGTCGCGCCGGTGGTTCCCGTGGAACAGGAAGTAGCTATCGTGGAAGAGAAAATAAATACATCTCTCACGGATCGCACGGATCAAGAACTGGAAAAGAAACAAGAACCAGAAAAGAAAGCTGAAAAACCGATCACGCTCGTGTACTCGCTTCCCACCATAAAGAAAGAAGCCCCTGCGGAGCCCGTTGTGGCCGAGACAAAAAAGACAGGCTTGGAACGTGTACTCGAGATTGCGAAAGAAGTGAAGAATGCGGATAACCCATTGGGCGACCTGAGGGACGCTAAAGACGACATCTTCGCATTCGAATTTAGAAAAGACAAAGACAAAACCAAGAAAAACAACTAGTGGATCTTATGAACAAAGTATGTAAAGTGTTGATGATAGGTATGGTGGCCGGCAGCCAGCTGTATGCACAGAAGACCGACTCGGTTATTATCAATGTAGGCGAAAAAAGTAAAGTGATCTTTGCCATCGGTGACAAAGCCGATCTGCAGACACTCAAGCAATACAACTTCCAGGCAGTAGTCGACGACCTCGTGGCCAAACTGGAAAAGAAAGATTCTACGTCGCTGGAAAAGCCCGCAGATGATTATCTCAAGTCGAATGAACCTACGCAGGAACCTACGACCACTCAAACCGAATCCCAGGAATGGCGAAACAGGGATAGAGACCGGGACAGTGATGATGACTGGGACCGTTCGTGGGACAACCGCCGTTCTGACAACAGTAACTACACCAGTACGAGGAGATATTACGGACGCCGCACCTACCACTCTTTCAACTTCGACCTGGGCACCAACAACTTCGTTACGCCGGACTATGTGTTTCCCAACCAGAATAACGAAACGTATTCCGTCAGGCCGTGGGGCTCGTGGTATGTAGCCGTCAATTCGATCGAACGCACCCGTCTTGCCCGCAAGGTCTTCCTCGAATGGGGCATTGGCGCAAGCTGGTATAATTTCAAATTCGAGAGCGACAAGATCCGTATGTCGAAAGATGCCGATGGGGTCGTGTTCTCCGATGACCAGCGGGACCTGGAATACAAAAAGAGTAAGCTGACCGCCACGTACATCAATGCGTCACTGGTACCGGTGATAGACTTCGGTGGTCGCAGCCGTAAGGCCATGTTCTTCAACGGCGACCGCGGCGGATCCTTCCGCATCGGTATCGGCCCTTATGCAGGCTATCGTATCGGCAGCTATACGAAACTTGTTTACAACGATGATGGAGGTGACAAGCGCCGTGAAAGAGATCGCGACAGCTTTTATCTGAACAACATCAGGTATGGCCTCAGATTACAGATCGGGGTCCGTTCGACAGACTTGTTCTTCAACTATGATATGAACGAGCTGTTTGCAGACAACAAAGGACCGAAGCTGAATGCTTTTAGTTTCGGGATTACGTTCTAGGGGTTTCGATGGCTTGAACCAATCCGTCATACCATTCCTGCCCATACTTTCTCACCAACGGTTCGCGCAGGAACTTATACAACGGAACTTTCAGTGACTTACCATAGGAGCATGCTGCTGAGCAGATACCCCACTTATGGTAATTCACTGCTTCGAAAAACGATTCCCCGGCAGCCCCCGGCTTGACCGGGAGACCGGGGAATCCCGTGGATGGCGAGGTGATTTTCTTCTTTGTGATACGGATAGGATATAGGTGACACGAGATCGGCTTGCGAAAGCCGATCTTTCCGTCCAGATACGCCTGTTCGATGCCGCACTTCAGAATACCTTCCTTATTATAATGAGAATAGGCACACTCACGGCCGGCGATGGTCGGGGTGGAATAGTCGCCGTCTTCGTCGAGGATATAGGGACCTTGCTTTTTGATTGCCGCCTGTCCTTCTTTCGTGAGATAGGGTTTCACCTTCGACTGGATGTCTTTCATGGTCTGAAGCTCGTCTTCTTCGAGTGGTGCACCGAGGTCGCCTTCCACACAACAGGCGCCTTTGCATTTCTCGAGGTGACAAACAAATTCGACTGATTTGATGTCGTCAGAAACCAATATCTCTCCTACTTTAATCATGAATCGAAAAGATCAAATTGAACATGGTGCGTAGCCTCTACGTCGTCCTGGATGTCGCGGGTAGACACATTTCGTGAATAGAACCCCAGATAGTACGCCGGAAGTTCCATGAGACCTGAGTCCAGCTTGTGGACAGAACTGCTTCCGTTGAATCCCATTCCGAGGAGATTGTTCTGGTAGATCCGGACAAGCTTTTTATAAAATGTCATGTTGCTGTCGACATCCGTTTCGATCCGCTCGAGATTTTCGATGCCGAGAAATTTCCGGATGCGTTCGCGGCTTTCGACCAGGTAGAACTCGTAGTTCAGACGGTCGTTCAATGCGAACGTGAATGGTATCAGGAAAGAAAAACCCTTTTCGCCAAGCTGACGGATGCACTCGAAGGGGGTCTCGAGAGAAAACGGATCGCAAAGACAAATCACGGCCGACCGGTAGTTGCCTTTGGTGGGTGGAACATACAGGTCGAGGCGGCTAATGATATCTTCGGGTTTTCCGTCGAGAAGGATGACGTGTTTGTTACGGAAGTATTTGTTGACCCGGATCTTGAGTGCGGCCAGGCGGTCGGGGTCTTTCTCGCAGAAGACAAACTTGGTTATGGGGACGTTGAGTGAGAGTGCTGTGAGGGCGGCGCTGGCGAACAGTTCTTTCCTCGCCCCGAGGGAGTATAATCCGTTACCTGCGTAAAGGTCTACGAAGATGATGTCGTCCACTTTACCCGCGAGCTGTCCGGCGAAGGAAGAGAGGTATTGCCCGATGACCTGGATCTTATGTTTCACCCAGCTTTCGGCGGCGGTTGAAGGCAGGCCGTCGTCGGGGAAAAGGAGGTCGTTGTTGGGGGCTTCGGACAAGAGGAACTTCGTTTTTCAAAGGTAATTAGACGCACGCACTATCCTATAAAAAAAGTCACTCCACCCAAGGCTACGAAGTCGGTGGTCCCCGCCCAAGGGCTACGAAGTGCACTCTGTACTACGAAGTCGTGGTCCCCGCCCTGGACTACGAAGTGCACTCTGTACTACGAAGTCGGCGGGGCCCCCGGGCTAACGCACGAACGATGCTATGAAAAACGTTCGCACTTTGATTTCCTGGGGGTCCCGGCTAGCTCGATTGAGGTTTGCACTTCGTAGCGTGGGCCGGGATCCTTTCTTTTCATAGGATAACTCGCAACAAATCAGCTGTTTTTAAAAATCAGTTAAACTTCAGGATCAACTGTAAATGATAAACTGAATTAATTACACGGAAAATTGTTTTCAAATATTCCCCTGACACATCACCGAGAAGCTAAATTGCGAGGATGATTGATTTTCTGCAGAGTCTGAATGAGCCGCAGCGCGAAGGAGTGATCAACACGGAAGGTGCGTGTATGCTGATCGCCGGCGCGGGCTCGGGCAAAACGAGGGTATTGACATTGAGGATCGCGCAACTGATGTACAACCAGGGAATCGATCCCTTCAACATCATGGCGCTCACGTTTACCAATAAGGCCGCGAAGGAAATGCGCGACCGTATCGAGAAGATCGTCGGTGGCGAAGCCCGCAATCTCTGGATGGGCACGTTTCACTCCGTCTTCGCGCGGATGCTGAGGCATGAAGCTCCGAAGCTGGGCTACCCCAGCAACTTCACCATCTACGATACCGATGATTCGCGCTCGCTCATCCGGGCGGTAGTGAAAGAGATGGGTCTCGACGACACCCAATACAAAGCCAGCACGGTACACAACCGCATCTCCGCGGCGAAGAACCGGCTGATCTCGTGGCAGGATTACCAGAACAATGCAGTTTTGATCGCCGACGATGCATCGAACATGCGCCCGGAGATCCACAAAATATATAAGAACTATTCACAACGTTGTTTCAAATCGGGGGCGATGGATTTCGACGACCTCCTGTTCAACACCGACAAACTCTTCAAGGAGCACCTCGACGTTCTCAATAAATATCAGCACCGGTTCAAATACGTGCTGGTCGACGAGTTCCAGGACACCAACCTTTGCCAGTACGAGATCGTACGCAAGCTGGCGTCGGTACACCGCAACATCTGCGTGGTGGGCGACGATGCACAGAGCATCTATGCCTTCCGCGGCGCCGACATCTCCAACATCCTGAACTTCGAAAAGGACTACTCCGACCTGAGGATCATCAAGCTCGAACAAAACTACAGGTCTACCAAGACCATCGTCGACGCGGCGAATTCAGTTATCGCAAAGAACAAAGCGCAGCTTCCGAAGAATGTCTGGACTGCCAACGAAGACGGTCACCTGGTTGAGCTCATCAAGGCGGTATCGGATAACGAGGAAGGCAAGCTGGTTGCCAGCTCCATCTTCGAAGAGAAGATGCATTCGCAACTGAAGTTCAGCGACTTCGTGATCCTCTACCGTACCAACAGCCAGTCGCGCGCCATTGAAGAGGCCCTTCGCCGGATGAACATCAAATACAAGGTGGTCGGCGGGCTTTCATTTTATCAACGTAAAGAGATCAAGGACCTGCTGGCATGGCTGAGATATTCCCTCAATCAACAGGATGAAGCTTCGTTCCGCCGGATCATCAATCTGCCCAAGCGCGGCATCGGCGATTCGACCATCGACAAGATCGTCGTCGCCGCGAACGACCATGCGATCTCTATCTGGGAAGTGCTGGAGAACGCACCGCATTTCGTAGGTAACCGTGCTGCCGGGCCTATCGACGACTTCGTCAGCAAGATCAAACGCTTCCAGGTCGACATGCAGACCAAGGACGCATACGAGTCGGCTGCCGACATCGCCAAGTCGTCGGGTTTGCTGAAAGAGTTGTACGAAGACAAGACCGTGGAAGGCTTGAGCCGTTACGAGAACGTACAGGAACTCCTGAATGCGATCAGGGAATTCGTGGACGACCGCGAGCGCGAGGACAAGAGCCTGGGTGCATTCCTGCAGGAAGTGTCGCTGGTCACCAGCACCGACCAGGACAAGGACAACGACCCCGAGAAAGTTACCCTGATGACCATCCACATGGCCAAGGGGCTGGAGTTCAAATACGTGTACATCGTGGGTTTGGAGGAAGACCTGTTTCCTTCGCAGATGATGCTGAGCTCACGAGCCGAGCTGGAGGAAGAACGCCGGCTGTTCTACGTGGCCATCACCCGCGCACAGAAGAGGCTGTTCCTCTCCTACGCGCTTACCAGGTATCGTTTTGGAAGGCTAAAGAACTGCGAGCCCAGTCGTTTCCTGGACGACCTGGACGCACGCTATATCAAGGTGAGCACCAAGTTCGGCGGGATCGACGTGCACGTCCCGGATCCCAATTATGCCCGCTCGTTCGTGACGGGTATAAAGAAGACCCTCAGCTCGCAGCCGGTGACGAAACAGACGAGTTACAAGGCGCCCATTGATTTCACGCCAAGCGATACCACCGGGTTGAAGGAAGGCATGAAGGTGGAGCATCCCAAATTCGGGTTTGGCACCGTCACGAAGCTGGACGAAACCGGCGCCGACAGGAAGGCGAAGATCAATTTCACCGATTTTGGAGAAAAGACATTATTACTTAGCTTTGCCAAGCTCAGAATACATGAGAACTAGTGGCGGAGACGTGGTGCATACAATGCCGCAATACAACAATCACTTTATTTCCCTTTAATTCATTTGAATCAATCCATCATGGAATATAACACCAACCGTGGGCCTATTACCCTGAAAGAATATGGCCGCAACGTACAGAAGCTGGTAGACCACATCCGTAACCAGCCCGACAAGAAGAAGAGAACCGACATGGCCTATACCTTGATCGAGCTGATCAAGCAACTTGCTCCTATTGCTAAAGACACCCCGGAAAATCCCCAGCGCAACTGGGATGACCTTTACATTATTGCGGATTTCAACCTCGACCTCGACAGTCCTTACCCGATGCCCGAGCGCGAAGTGGTTTTTAAGAAACCAAGGCGCATGCCATATCCGCAGACTGACGTAAAATACAAGCACTACGGCAAGAACGTAGAGCGACTGATCAAAGAGGCGTCCAAGTTAGAGAATCCTGAAGAACGCCAGGAGGCGATCATCTACCTCGGCAAACTGATGAAGACCTTCTACTCGAACTGGAACAAGGAAAGCCTCGATGACTCGGTGATCGTAAAAGACATCCGCAACATGTCGAACGGCACTCTTAACGTGAGCATCGAAAAGGTGCGTGAAGACAATCTCTTCGAAAAACTATACCGCGAAAAGAAGAAGCCCCATTCCTCTCAGGCAGGCAATAGCGGAAACGAGAGAGGCGATCGCGGCGACCGTAGTAGTAATAATAATAATAATAATAATAATGAGAGAGGTGACAGAGGCGACCGCAAGCAACGCCACGGCGGAAGGCCTTTCAACAAGAACAGGGGGCATAACCACCGCAGAAGGGATCAATGAGTTCATTCTCTATCAAGGGAGGCATCAGGCTCAAGGGTGACATTCATCCGCAAGGGGCCAAAAATGAAGCTCTCCAGGTGCTCTGCGCACCGCTCCTCACGGCACAACCCGTTACCATTCACAACCTTCCCGACATCATCGATGTCAACAAGCTCATCGAGCTTATCGGGGATCTCGGATGTAAAGTCGAAAAGCTTCAGCGTGGCTCTTATCGATTCACAGCTGCCAACGTCGACACAGAATTCTTAAAATCGGAAACTTATCGCAAGAAGGCATCGGCCCTTAGAGGATCGGTCATGCTGCTGGGTCCTATCCTGGCGCGCTTCGGTTCGGCCAGTATTCCCAAGCCCGGCGGCGACAAGATCGGCCGCCGTCGTCTCGATACTCACTTCATCGGGTTTGAAAATCTCGGTGCGAAGTTCAGGTATGAAAGCGAAGGCAACCTGTTTCACATAGACGCATCGCACCTCACGGGAAAATACATGTTGCTCGATGAGGCATCGGTGACCGGAACAGCAAACATCCTGATGGCTGCCGTGCTGGCGAAAGGAACTACGACGATCTTCAACGCGGCATGCGAACCATACTTACAGCAACTCTGTGCGATGCTCAATCGCATGGGCGCGAAGATCAGCGGGGTCGGATCGAACCTGCTGACCATCGAAGGCGTAACGTCATTGAACGGAACCGAGCATACCTGCCTGCCCGATATGATCGAGATCGGCAGCTTCATCGGCCTTGCTGCGATGACACAATCGGAGATCACTATCCGCAATTGCCGGATCGATATGCTTGGACTTATACCGGAGATCTTCCGGAGACTGGGCATCAAGATGGAGATTCGCGGCGACGATATTTATATTCCGGCCCAGGAGCGTTACGAGATCGAAACATTCATCGACGGGTCTATTCTTACCGTAGCCGATGCTCCCTGGCCCGGATTTACACCCGATTTGCTAAGCATCGTGCTGGTCGTGGCTACCCAGGCGAAGGGAACAGTACTGATCCATCAGAAGATGTTCGAAAGTCGCTTGTTCTTTGTGGATAAGCTGATCGACATGGGTGCACAGATCATTCTCAACGATCCTCACCGGGCCACCGTCATCGGTCTTGACCGGAAGTTCCAGCTTCGTGGCATCAAGATGTCGTCACCCGATATTCGTGCGGGGGTTGCTTTGCTGATCGCGGCGCTGTCGGCGCAGGGAACGAGTGAGATATCGAACATCGACCAGATCGACCGCGGATATCAGGATATTGAAGGAAGACTGAAGGCGCTTGGTGCGCAAATCGAGCGCGTCGCTTAGAGATCGATCGTAAGTCCGACAGGACAATGATCGGACCCCATGTACTGGTCATAAACCTCTGCTCCTTTAACCTTATCGAGGAGATCCTTTGAAACAAGAAAATAATCTATCCTCCATCCCAGGTTTTTCTCACGGGCAAAGGTCACGTAGTTCCAATAGGTGTACTTTATCTCCTTCGGTTTCAGCAAACGGAATGTGTCGGTGAACCCGGTATTGAGAAGTCTCTGAAAGCCGTCGATCTCTCGCTGCGTATATCCAGCCGACTTGTTGTAGTTCTCTTTTGCCCGGGCGATGTCGATTTCCGTATGTGCGACATTGAGATCCCCGCATACGATCACAGGCTTTCTTTTCGCCAGCCAGTTCACGTAATTGCTGAACGCCGCATCCCACTGTTCACGATAATCCAGACGAGCGAGGCCATCGCCGGCGTTGGGCGTGTATACGGTAACGAGAAAATACGTGAGGAATTCGGCAGTGATCACGCGGCCTTCCTGGTCGTAGTCTTCAAGGCCGATATCGTACGTGACGTTGATTGGGTCTGTCTTTGACAGGATGGCCGTACCAGAATATCCCTTTCTTGCCTTCGATGAGTTCACATAGGTGTTGTACCCCGGAAGGAGCTGTAAGGTGCTTGCCACCTCATCTTCGGCGCCCTTGGTCTCCTGCAAACACAAGACGTCCGGATCCATGGTCTTCACGTCTTTCAGGAAATCCTTCTTGACGATGGATCGGATCCCGTTGACGTTCCAGTTTACAAAGTGCAGCGGCATTCGTTGTTCGTTGTTCGTTGTTCGCGGCGAAGGTTAGTAGGCGAAGGTTAATAGATGTGGCGTACGAAGGCCTCGATCGCTTCGTACTCTGCAAAGCCGAGGCGGTTGTATGCTTCCGCTGTCGCATGATTGCGGTCTTCGGCGCGCATCCAGAACTCGCGTTTGTCGTTGCCGGGGAACAAGGCGCTGTCTTTCTGCGACTGATGCTTGAAGATCGCCTTGCGTTTACGCATCAGCTCTTCAGGACTCAGAGGCACTGCCATTTCGATCTCATCGATATCCCACTCCTGCCATGCTCCGCGATAGAGCCACACGTAACAATCCTTCATGTAGGGTTCGCCCTTCAGTTTTTCGAGCGCGGCGAAGATGGCTGTAAGACATACGCGGTGTGTTCCGTGCGGATCGGAAAGATCGCCCGCGGCATATATCTGGTGCGGCTTCACTTCGCGGATGAGGTCGACAATAATGTTGACGTCTTCGTCACTGAGCGGCTTCTTCTTCACCTTGCCCGTTTCGTAGAAAGGCATGTCGAGGAAGTGCGCAAACTCGTCGGTGATACCGGCGCTGCGGCAGCCCGCTTTGGCTTCCCCTCTCCGGATCAGTCCTTTGATGGCCAGCACTTCGGGGCTATCGACCTGGCCGGGAGTTTTCTCGCGGAGCTCTTTCACCACGCGTTGATAGAATTTCTCGGCATCGGCTCTGTTCAAACCGAACTGGTCGTTGAAGTCCCTCACGAAATCCGCAAAGCGTATTGCGTCTTCATCGAACACGGCGATGTTACCGGAAGTCTGGTAGGCAACATGAACCTCGTGACCCTGGTCTACCAGGCGGATGAACGTGCCTCCCATGGAGATCACGTCGTCGTCGGGGTGCGGACTGAAGATGATGACACGCTTGGGGAACGGTGTCGCGCGTTCCGGGCGGTTGGAGTCGTCGGCATTCGGCTTGCCACCGGGCCAGCCCGTTATCGTATGCTGAAGCTCGTTGAACACCCGTATGTTGATACCGTATGCGGAACCGAACTCGGTGAGGATGTCGCCCATACCGTGTTCCATGTAATCAGTATTGGTAAGCTTGAGGATAGGCTTCTTGATGTACTGGCACAGCCAGACCACCGCGCGACGAATAAGCTTCGGGTTCCAGTCGATACTATCGACGAGCCACGGTGTCTTTATCTTGGTCAGCTGCGACGACGCGGCATTGTCGACCACGACGACAGAGTTGGAGTGGTTCTGCAGGAACGTAGCCGGTATCTGATCGGTGACCGGACCTTCGAGGGTCTTCTTGATGACACCCGCCTTGCCTTCCCCCCATGCCATAAGTATGATCTTCTTCGACTTGAGGATGGAACCGACACCCATGGTGATGGCTTTCTTGGGCACGTTGGCTTCACTGAAGAAATCACTCGCAGCATCGATCCGTGTTATCTGGTCGAGCGTGATCATACGCGTGGAAGACTTCTCCGGAGATCCGGGTTCGTTGAAACCGATATGACCTGTACGTCCGATACCCAGGATCTGAAGGTCTATCCCACCGAGCTTCTCGATCTTTTCGTCGTATTCCCGGCAATAGTTCGACACGTCACTTTTCGGGAGCGTGCCGTTGGGAACGTTGATATTCTGCTTCGGTATGTCGACGTGGTCGAAGAGATGCTCGTTCATGAACCTGACGTAGCTCTGAAGCGAGTCGGGCTGCATGGGGAAATACTCGTCGAGGTTGAAAGTGACGACGTTCTTGAAAGTAAGTCCTTCTTTCTGGTGCATTCTCACCAGTTCGGCGTAAACACGTGTTGGTGTCGACCCTGTTGCGAGCCCGAGCACACAGTTTTTACCGTCCTTTGCCTTCGAGCGGATGAGGTTGGCGATTTCTTTAGCCACGAACTCCGATGCGCTCTCCGACTTTTCAAAAATTTTGAGGGGAATTTTTTCAGGAGATACCTGTAGCATGATATAAACTTGAGGGCCTGCCTACGTTCCACTTCGACAGGCGAGGCCGAAATTAACAGGAATTACTTCGGAAACGAAACTTTGCCCATCGAAACAGAAGGCACCTTGTGACGGTTTCCGAAGCGTATTTTTCCCCCTGCGAGCGCCTCGTTGGCCAGTACGGCAAACAGCACGGCCTCCTTGGCATCTCCATCGATGCCCAGGACTGTGGTGGTTGAAAAAGTGCAATCGGGTACAAGCTCTTTGATCCACTTGACGATAAGCGGGTTATGGGCTCCACCGCCGCTGAGAAAGATATTCTGTCTCCGTTTTTTTCCGGATGCAAGGCTGATCGCATCGCAGATCGTTTCGGCGCTGAAGCGCGTCAGTGTTGCGATAATATCCGGTACTGCAATCGATGTTGTGTTCGACTGTTGTTGCGCGGCCTTCAGGTATTCCATGTTGAACTGTTCGGGACCCGTGGTTTTCGGGAACGGAAGACTGAAAAACGAGTTGCTCTTGAGAGCCGACAGCAGCGAAGGATTTACATCTCCGGAAAGGCCGACCTCCGCATTTTTATCGAACGGTTTACCCTGGAAAAAATGACGCATTGCCTGATCGATCATTGTATTGCCCGGGCCTGTATCGGTTACGAAGACCTTGTCGGACCGCAATGATCCGGGCAGGAAAGTAAAATTCCCGATGCCGCCGATGTTGAGCATGATGCGATCTTCATTTTTCTTCGAGAACAGCAGGTAATCTCCGTATACAGCAAGCGGGGCTCCTTCTCCCCCGCCGGCTATGTGCTTTTGCCGGAAGTCACTCAGTGTGATAATGCCGGTGGCAACAGCCATGTGATCGCCGTCGCCGATCTGCAACGTAGAATTCACCGACACGCCCCGTGTGATTGCCATCGGCGCGTGGAAAACAGTCTGGCCATGCGACGCGACGACATCTACCGACGCACGTTTGATCCGCCAACGCTTGAGCGTCGAAGTGATCATCGAAGCATGTTTGAGTGCCAGCCAGGCATTCAGTTCCGACAGGAGCTGAAACTCGATCACGGGTTTGGCGAAGACACTCAGTATCCTTCGACGGATCTCGTCGTCGTATGGAATGGTGGTGAAGCTCTTTAGGGCGACCTTTGTCTTGTGGCCCGAACCTGATATGGAACAAAGTGCGATGTCGAGGCCATCGAGTGACGTGCCGGACATCAGACCGATGATGGTACGGGTCTTTTTTGAAGATATTTTATAAAGATTGCGGATATTGTTGTTCATGAATGCACGGAAAAGTTTCTCACGGAAATCACGGAAAACACGGAAAAATCTCTTACGGACCGAATAGAAACATAATGCAACATTTTAGGACAGAGGTAACAGTAACACCTACGCCGATCGTTGATCACATCACAAAGATTGTTACGGCCGGTTCGTGTTTTGCTGATAATATCGGGCAAATGCTTTCCGAAAACAAGTTCATCACTTCCGTGAATCCGCTTGGGGTGTGTTATAATCCGATATCGATCCACGAGGGTTTTCTCATCAAAGAAGCCGATGATACGCTGTACGTTGAAAGCCAGGGGACATGGAGGCATTTTAATTTTCATTCAAAATTTTCCGATCCCGAAAAGTCAAAGCTCTCTGGAAATCTCTCCACTCAGTTAAACGCAGTAAGGTCATTTAACGCCGACGTCATCATACTCACCTATGGCACTGCCTGGGTCTACCGGTATCAAAATAAGATCGTTGCAAACTGCCATAAGCGCCCTTCCTCTGAATTTGAAAAAGTGTTATTGACCCCGGAAGAGATCGTGCAGTCGTTCGAGGTCTTTCGAAAAACCTTCAAGAAAAAAATTATCCTCACACTCAGTCCCGTCAGGCATATCAAAGACACACTGGAGCTTAACCAGGTGAGCAAGTCGGTCGTGAGACTGGCAATTCATGAGATCCTGAAAAAATTCCCCGAGGTGGAATACTTCCCGGCTTACGAGATCATGATGGATGACCTGCGAGACTACCGTTTTTATGAAACTGATATGATCCACCCGTCTGTCGTGGCCGTCGATTACATCTGGAATAAATTCGGAGAACGATATTTTACCACCCCTGCCATAGAACTCATGAACCGGTGGCAGAAGCTACGGACTTCGCTCAACCACCGTGCCTTTCACCCGGAATTAAAACAACATACCGGATTCCTTCAGCAGCTCCTGTCGGATCTCAAGGAACTAAATACCCGATTGGATGTTTCAAAAGAGATAACTGAAATAGAACGTCGACTGAATGACTAACCGGCTGATCCACTCCACGAGCCCCTACCTGCTCCAGCATTCCCACAACCCTGTCGATTGGTACGAGTGGGGAACGGAAGCGCTGTCGAAGGCGGCGGCGGAGAATAAACCGATTTTAGTGAGCATCGGCTACTCTGCCTGTCATTGGTGTCATGTGATGGAACGCGAGTCGTTCGAGAAAGACGATACGGCGGCGATCATGAACGCCCACTTCGTTTGCATCAAAGTCGATCGTGAAGAGCGGCCCGATGTAGACCAGGTGTACATGGAAGCTGTACAGACCATGGGTGTCAACGGCGGATGGCCCCTGAACGTATTCCTTACGCCCGACCAGAAACCGTTCTACGGAGGTACCTATTTTCCTCCCCAGAACTGGCACAGCGTACTCACGCAGATCGCAGGTGCATTCAAACAACGGCGGGAAGAGATCAACAAGTCGGCTGAAGAGATCTCGAATTACCTCAATCGTTCCGACCTCCAACGCTTTGGTTCGGACCGGGCTGAAGCGTTCAATCAATCCGTGCTCGACAACATGTTCAAGACCCTTGTTTCGAGGTTCGATGGTGAATATGGAGGAATGGATAAAGCTCCGAAGTTTGTGATGCCCACTATCTGGATGTTCTTGTTGAGATATTATAAGATATCTGGCAATGCGGAAGCGCTGGACATGGTGACCATCACCTTGCGAGAAATGACGCGCGCCGGATTGTATGACATCGCCGGTGGCGGCTTTGCCCGCTACTCCGTCGACGGCCAGTGGTTTGCCCCGCATTTCGAAAAGATGTTGTACGACAATGCACAGCTGTTGTCGTTGTACTCCGAGATGTATCGCGTTACGAATGACGATTTTTACAAAGACATCGTCTACGAAACTTTCGATTGGCTGACAAGGGAAATGACTCACCCCGAGGGAGGATTCTATTCGGCGTTGGATGCCGACAGCGAAGGCGTCGAAGGAAAGTTCTACACGTGGACCGAGGCAGATGCGAAGCAAGCTTTGGGCGACGACTTCGAAGAAGCAGCTAGATATTTTAATATCACGCCGGAAGGCAACTGGGAACACGCACAAAACATCCTGATGCGTGACGTAAGTCTGAACGCGGACGAAAAGTCCAGGCGCTGGAAAAATAAATTCATGGACGCCAGGGCTAACCGGATCCGGCCCGGCCTCGACGACAAGATACTGGCCGGCTGGAATGCAATGACGATCAAAGGACTTACGGAGGCGTATAGTGCGTTTGGTGATAAAAGGTTTTTAAACGCTGCCGTTCGCTGCATCGAGTTCCTCGAAAAGAAAATGATCGTCGATCAACGGGTGCACCGCTCCTTCAAGGATAAGTTGTCCCCTACCGAGGGATTCCTGGAGGATTACGCGTTTATGATACAAGCCTATACTGCATTGTATCAATGCACGGCCGGCGAGTCGTGGATCATGAAGGCAAAGGGAATGTGCGAATATGTGATGGCTGCTTTCCACGATCCGTCGGATGGATTCTTTTACTACACATCTTCGAATGCCGAGAAGCTTATCGCCAGGAAGAAAGAGATCTTCGACAATGTTATTCCGGCTTCAAACTCGATGATGGCGATGAACCTGCTGGCGCTGGGGACGATGTTCGACATAAATTTATGGAAAGAGACGGCGACGCGGATGACCGGCAGCATGCTAAAGACTATCGAAGCGGAGCCGGCATACCTGTCGAACTGGGGTATATGCCTGGCGGTGATGACGATAGGCCTGGCCGAGATCGCGATCGTCGGGCCGCATTCTGAAGAATTCCTGCAAAAGTTTTCCGTACAATTTTTACCCTTCGTCCTCATTCAATCCACCAAAGGATCGAGCACACTTCCCCTGCTGGATGACAAAAAACAGGCAGATAACGCTACAACTGTTTACGTTTGCTACAACCGCACGTGTCAACTTCCGGTACATTCCGTCGATGAAGCCCTGACGCAATTGAAGTAGTGGGTGGTTTTTGATAAATAGCAATAAATAGAAAAATAACATTGGATGGGTGAGCTGTTTACAGGCGAGACAATAACACGGTTTGTCGAAATCATTCTACCCGTACCCATTCCAAAGTTTTTCACTTACCGGGTACCGGCGCAGCTTACGGATAAAGTCCGGCCGGGACAGCGTGTGATCGTTCCTTTCGGGCCGAAGAAGATCCTGACCGGCGTGATCGTGACCATCCATGAAACACCACCACGTGATTACGAAGCAAAGTACGTTCTCGAGCTGCTTGAAGAAACCGAAGTGATCAGCGAGCAGCAGTTCCGGCTGTACAGCTGGATGGCTGAATATTACATGTGCACACCGGGCGAAGTTCTGAATGCAGCCCTTCCGGCAGGCCTAAAGCTTTCGAGCGAGTCCATGATCCAGCTTCATCCTTCGTTCGACGACGAAACAACTTCGTTCGATTTTTCGGAGAAAGAAAAGTTGCTGCTTCACAAGCTCAAGCAGGGCACCTTGAATTACACGGACGCCGCGAATATCCTCGGTGTAAAAACCATTTATAGTCTGTTAAAATCGCTCTCTTCGAAAGAGGCCATTATTCTTTTCGAAGAAATCAAAGACAAATACAAACCCAAGACTGAAAAGCGGATCAGGCTGACCGGCGATCATATAAAAAAGAAACAGCTGGAGAAACTATTCGAGTCGATTGCATCGAAGCCCAAACAGGAAGCCGTATTGCTGAAATACCTTCAGGAAATTCCTGTGTTCACGCACCCGGAGCTCAATAAGAAAGGCATCGCCAAAAATACTCTGCTGGATAACGAGATCTCCGAGTCTTCCCTGCAGACACTTGTCCGCAACAAAGTTCTGGAAGAATTCGAAGTGGTGGTGCCGAGATTCAAACCCATGGAAGGCCAGCTTGCCGCGCCGATGCTCTTGACTGAAAAACAAGAAGAGGTCAGGAACAAGATCATCGCAGGCTTCGAAGAAAAAGGTACAGTGCTTCTTTATGGAGTGACCGGCAGTGGAAAGACGGAGATCTACATCGACCTCATCCGCCGCGCGCTGGAGGGCGGCTCCCAGGTGCTGTACCTGCTTCCTGAGATCGCACTCACCACGCAGATCGTCGAGCGGATGAAAAAAGTATTCGGAGACGAAATGGGAATTTATCATTCGCGTTTCTCCGACGCCGAACGTGTTGAAGTATGGAACGGCGTGTTACAAGGGAAATTCCGGTTCGTGGTCGGCGTGCGATCATCTATCTTCCTGCCTTTCGATGACCTGGGACTGATCATCGTCGATGAAGAACACGACGCGTCGTACAAACAACAGGAACCCGCCCCGCGCTACCACGCCCGCGATGTGGCTTTGGTCATGGGTCAGCATCATTCTGCGAAGGTCCTCCTCGGCAGCGCCACGCCGTCGATCGAGTCCTATTATCAATCGCTGCAGGGCAGGTATCAATGGGTGACACTCACGGAACGTTTCGGCGACGCCACTCTTCCTGATATTGTCCTGGCCGACCAGGCTGCGGAACGAAAAATGAAGACCAACAAAGGCTCGTTCTCGGGTCTCCTCCTCCGCGAGATCGCCGACCGTGTGAAGAAACACGAGCAGGTGATCCTGTTCCAGAACCGGCGTGGTTATGCGCCTGTCGTTCAATGCGAAGATTGCGACTGGGTGCCGAAGTGTATCAATTGTTCCGTGAGCCTGACGTATCACCAATATCGTCATGCCATGGTGTGCCATTACTGCGGATATCGCGAAGAGCTGCCTAAACAATGCCCTACCTGCTCATCGAAAAGGATACTGACCGTGGGTTATGGAACCGAAAAGATCGAACAAGACATGATCCTTCAGTTTCCCGATGCCACGGTGGGGCGTATGGACTTCGATACAACACGCACGAAATCGGGTTATGAACAGATCATCGACGGCTTTGAAACCGGTAAGACCGACATCCTCGTAGGAACACAAATGATCACGAAAGGCCTTGACTTCGACAAGGTGACGCTGGTCGGAGTTTTCGATGCCGACCGGATGATGCACTTCCCCGACTTCCGGTCATATGAAAGAGCGTTTCAACTGATCACACAAGTAAGCGGCCGCGCGGGCCGGCGTGCACAGAAAGGAAAAGTGATCGTACAAACGAACAATCCAAAACATGAGATCTTTGCGTTCGCGCTTAGGCACGACTATCTCGGTTTTCTAGATGTGCAGCTGCAGGACCGTGAGACTCATCGCTACCCTCCTTTCGCGCGGTTGATCGAGATCACACTGAAACAAACCGAAAAAGCTATCGTCACCGACGCGGCAAATAAGCTTGCTGCCATACTCAAAGAAACCGTGCAGGGTGTGAGGATCATGGGTCCCGGCGAACCGATGGTAAGCCGCGTACGAAATGAGTATCTCATGACCATCCTGGTGAAGATCCCCCGCAACCAGGGAAAACTTCCCGCGATAAAATCACAGCTGGCTTCGGCAGCGGACGTGTTGACGGAAGAAAAAAATTTCAGGAAAGTACGGGTGGTGTTCGACGTCGACCCGGTTTAGGAATGTCTCGCGCTTGCCGGACCGCTACCCGCATAAAGCGGGTAATGACAGCCCTGCCCATAAAGCGGGTAATGACAGCGTTGTAGGATGACGCATCAGATCACTTGGCTTCCACCTCGATGAACCTCTCCACGTGAATCGGTTTGCCCACAGCCGTCACGCCTTCGATCACGATCCGGTATTTGCCAGGCAGGTCGGATGTAAAAAAGGAAAAATGATTTCTGCCATTCGCATCCAGCACCAGGTTGTAGTTCCAGTACAAGGTCGAACGGAAGTCGCCCTGGGAATGGTCTTCCGTCGTGGATGAGTAATCCGGGCCACGGAATTCCAACGGTGTATCATAGCCCTTCAGGAAGAGTCTCTGAAACTTTTCCTTGTCGGGATCGGTCCCCTGTTTCATGAAAACAGCAATAACGCCGTTTTGTCCCTGTGAGCCTGTGTATGAGCTGCTCACCGAACTGATCTCAACACGTTGTATCCTGTCGACTTGAAGCGCCATGAGGCGGTCACCCACGGTTTCACCGGAGCTTATGATCACCTGACGATTGTCGATGGTCAGAACGGGCTCGGGAAACCGGTTGATACTGGCAAAACGGGGATCGTTGATCACTGCCGGCGGCAGGGTACTTTCACCGCGAATGTTTATCATCATCCAGTGTACGCCGTCGAAGAACAACCGGAACCCTGGCGCCCTGGTCCTCAGCAATGTTTCCATGCTGCCGGCGTTGGCGATTTCTTCGCCTTTGAGAATTGCATCGCCATGGCCGAAAAGATTCAGAACCTCTACAGGCTTGTCATCCAGCCGGGTCGCTTTTATCTCCACCCCTTCCAGCAAGATGGCATCCCGCGGCACTTCGTACGTCGACAGGATCCGCTGAACGTTGTCTTTGCGTTCTGTGGGAACCTTGTAATCCGAGGCTTTGAAATCGACGAACGGAAAATCACGTTTGCGGGACGTGACCGTACCGTACGGTTCGCCTTTTTTCAATGCCTGGAACGAGAACAAGGTTGAGTCGGGAATGTCCATATCCGTTAAGGTGAATGTCCCGTTTTCCGCCGTCGTTACTTGTTTGACCTCATCGAACGCACCGCGGATGATCGTGAGCTCTGCTTTCGTTTTCTTTTTCGTATCGGGAACAAACTGACCATACCATGACACTCCGTGTTCGACACGATGAATGAACCTGTTGCCTCCCAATTCGATCACGTCCGGTATGGAGAAACCATTCACGATGTTTTCGTTGATCCAGGTCGGTACGGGCACTTGCTCGATGTCGGTAACTGAAACCGAAAGATTGGCGGCCAGCGGCCTGTCGTATTCGTCGGTCAGGCTGATTGAAACTTTTACGGGCTCGCGGCTGGCATACTTCTCCTTGTCAAATGTGATCTCTAGGTCACGTGAATTATCGCTCCCGGGCAATTCACCCGGTGCGATGCGTTCGTAGATATCGAGTACCGGAATTGGCTTCACGAAATACGACCTGCTCCCGAAGTTTCTCATCCAGTTGGTGTAGGCCACCAATGCATACGAGCCTGGTTTCAATTGTGAAGGCAGGTGGAAGTTCCCGGCAGCTGACCCGGACCGGTCTATTTTCACTGTCCTGGTCTGTATCACCAGGCGGTCGGCATTCATCAAGTCGACATAAAGTGTCTGACTCAGGGTGTCGATCATTTCCGGGACGGCGTAATTCATGTAAGCCTTGAACCATACCACCTCACCCGGGTAGTAAAATGATTTGCTCGTGTGCACGTACGTCTTTTCATACATCCGTCGTATCTCCACTTCGCGGACGGATTTCATTTTCACGATAGCCTCAGGCTTGTAGTCGAGCGGCAGCATGTTGGATATCCGCGCCAGGCCGATATCACCGGAGAAAACAACTTCGAGCGGCGTCAGCAACACACCATCGGTGCTTACCCTGATCGCGCCATTACTCATATCGATCCAGCTGACGCTGTGCCCCACGTCGGGATAAGCGGGACGGATCGCGGCTTCATTGATGTAATGAACTTCGATCCGGGTGCCCATCTTCAACCTTCGTTCATGGGCGTTGTTGCCGGCAGAAACGGCGTCGCTGGATTTAAATGGAATGATGGTCCTGTCGAGCTCCTGGTTGAACAGCTTGGTCCGTGAAGTCGAATTGCTGATGCCACGTGTTGTGTACAGGCGAAAGCCTTCCTCGACCATCCTGTCTTCGAGTATCGACTTGAACAAATGCCGGGCGGAACCCTGGTAAGCTTCTCTCCTGTTATTGATCCACTGCACGGCCTCGCTCGCGGTTGCCGCCTGCATCTCTTCAAACTTCGCGTTGCCGACGATCGAGAAGCTTGTCCCATCGGAAACAAAATTCCTCAGGTAATAATGGACGACATACCCGAGGGCCTTGTTCTCGATATCGATCGGCGCCGATGCAGTCGCAACAAAATCACCACCCTTGTTCTTGGAGAACTCGATCACATACGGATTGACGATACGGCATTGCCGTCCGAGGTCGTCGGCGCCCAGAAAGGTCTTTTCGAATTTCTTCAACTGCCGCTCCCATGCTTTGTCCCTGGTGCCCGTGATCTTTACCTCAGCCAGTTGTTCTTTCATCGGGACCAGCTTGATATTCAGCCTGACGTCTTCTCCATCTTTGACGTTCAACGTGGTCTGGTATGTTTGATATCCGACAAACGAGAAGACGATTTCCGGCTCGCCGACGGGAATATTCCTGATCGAGAACTCCCCCTCTGTCGAGGTAGCCATACCGAGGGTGGTGTTGTTAATGAATACGTTCGCGAAAGGCAGAGGCTCCAGCGTTTCGGAGTCGATGACACGACCCGATACAGAACCGGTCTGACCAAACGAAGTCAGCGATAAAATGCAGAGTATTAAAAAGCAGTAAGATCTAACCATGGGTTAGGCAACCTACGAATCCAGTATATCCCACTCTTCATTCAGCACGGGTAAGGTTTGGTGCGCGGTGAGATCGAACTGACAAGGTACTACCGAAACGTAGTTGTTTGCAACGGCCCATTCGTCGTTATCTTCCCCTTTATCGAAGTTCACAAAGTTGCCCACCATCCAGAAATAGCGTCTTCCGTTGGGATCGAAGCGCTGATCGAATTCCTCCACCCATTTTGCGTTCGCCTGGCGACAGATCCTGATCCCTTTGATAGGCTCTTCCTGCTTCTTCGGAATGTTCACATTAAGGGCTACACCCTTCGGAAGGCCTTTGGCCAGAACCTGGCTTGTTATCCTTCGCACCACGTCGCGGGCGTGACTGAAGTCGGCCTTGTGACCATAATCGCAAAGGGAAAAGCCGATGGCCGGACACCCTTCGATAGCCCCTTCGATCGCCGCCGACATCGTGCCCGAATACAGGACACTGATCGAGGTATTGCTGCCATGATTGATCCCGCTCACGACGATATCCGGCTGACGTTCGTCTTTCAGCACGAAATGCCTGGCAATCTTCACACAGTCGGCCGGAGTACCCGAGCATTCATACGCCCGTGCGCCTTTGAAAAGGAAGTTCTCCTCCAGACGTAGGGTTTCGCCCACCGTAATGGCATGTCCCATTCCCGACTGCGGACCGTCGGGGGCTACTACGATAACGTCACCCAGCTCCATCATTGTTTCGACAAGATTGAGAATACCGCGCGATGTAATACCGTCGTCGTTTGAAACGAGAATCAAAGGCCTCATTAAGTTAAAAGTTAAACGTTAAAAACTAATAGTTGAAGGCTGAAGGTAAAAAGGCTGAAGGTAAAAGTCTGAACGTAAAAGTCTGCCCAAAAATAGTCGTTCAGGCCAACTTTTAACTTTTAGTTTTTAACTATTAGTTTTTAAAAAAGGTATTGTAATACTCGACGATCCGGGTGAGATCTTTTTTGTCGTCGAAGTCGAGCTTGTTGCTCTTGACATATTTCTGAACCTCGTCGCCGTAGTTTCCCATGGCATAGATCCAGTCGTTTTTCTTGCCCTGGAATTCTTTGATCTCGCCGTTCTCCTCCAGCAGGTAATATTTGTATACCAACACCAGGCGGGTGTACGAACCGTAGTAATAAAATGAAGAATAGGTTTTGTACTCGAGGTTCTCCCGTGCCAGGAGCGTCATTTTGCCTTCGGTCAGAAGCTCAAAAAATGTCGGGGCACGGTACCCACTCGACAACGCATAAGGCAGAGAGTAGAAACGCCTATAGTCCTTGGTCAGCACATCGAATATCTCGAAGAAGACAACTTTACGCGCGGTGAAGGTTTCCAACCTGTTATTGACTTGTAGCTGAATCAGATCGGTCTCGAGATTATACTTCACCAATCCTTTCAAAGTGTCCCCTCCCTCTACGATGAGGTATCCGCCATGCCAGTGCTCAAAAGAAAAATCCTGTGCACGCGCGGCCGCACCTACTAACAACAATAGAAGAAACAGGTATCTCTTCATGTACGCTTTTATCTCTTCAATATAGAATGTCCCAGTTTGTCGCGCTTGGTCATCAAATACTTTTCGTTATGCGGGTTAGGCACAACTTCGATCGGAACGTTTTCCACAATTTCAAGGCCATATCCCTTCAGGCCGACTCTTTTTTTAGGATTATTCGTAATGAGCCGCATCTTCGATATCCCCAGGTCGTGAAGGATCTGCGCGCCGATACCATAGTCACGGTTGTCCATGTCGAAACCAAGCTGAAGATTGGCCTCAACGGTATCCAGACCTTCCTGCTGCAGCTTGTATGCCCGGAGCTTGTTCAATAAGCCGATGCCACGTCCTTCCTGTTTCATATACAGCACCACACCCTTTCCTTCTTTTTCCACCATCTCCAGCGCCGTATGCAGTTGTGGTCCACAGTCGCAGCGGCACGATCCGAAGATGTCGCCCGTAACGCAAGACGAATGTACACGCACCAGCACCGGCTCGTCCTTCTTCCATGTTCCTTTCACGAGCGCCATGTGTATCTCGCGCGTTGCAAGCTCTTCGTAGGCGACCAGCTGAAAATCCCCATGCGACGTCGGCATGTTCACTTCAACCTCGCGCCTGATCTGCGACTCGGTCCTCATCCGGTATGCGATAAGGTCCTTGATCGTCACCAGCTTCAATCCGAACCGGTCGGCAACTTTTCGCAGGTCGGCAAGACGCGCCATAGACCCGTCTTCATTCATGATCTCCACCAGCACACCCGCGGGCCGGAAACCTGCCAGCCTTGCAAAGTCGATAGCTGCCTCGGTATGACCGGTACGTCTCAGTACACCTTCTGTCTTTGCCTTCAGCGGGAAAATGTGGCCGGGGCGTCCAAGGTCTTCGGATCTTGTTTCAGGATCCGCCAACGCCTTGATCGTCCTGAAACGATCATGCGCCGAGATGCCGGTCGTACATCCATGACCGATGAGATCTACCGAAACTGTAAACGGCGTTTCAAAGACAGCAGTATTCTTACCGACCATTAATTCGAGTGCCAGCTCTTCACAACGGCTCTCCACCAGGGGTGCACAGATAAGGCCGCGGCCGTGCGTAGCCATGAAGTTCACGATCTCAGGGGTGATACATTCGGCAGCGCAGATAAAGTCGCCTTCGTTCTCACGGTCCTCATCGTCGACAACAATGACTACTTTTCCGTTACGGATGGCTTCTATTGCGTCTTCGATTGCGTCTATTTTTATCCGCTCCATTAATTCGTTGTTCATTGTTCGTTGTTCGAGACCAAAATTGGATACTGGGTATTGGGAATTGGTTATTGGTTATTCTGCCTCTAAACAACAATCAATCTGTTTCAGTTTCTTATCCCTGCGCCAGGATGCTTGACGATAACCGCTGGATCACCCTTCCCAAAGTAAACGAAATATCTTTTTTCGCATTCTGAACGTGGAATTGGACTTCCAGCAAGTCGTCGCGGTCCTTGTCGTTTTGAGCATCCTGCATCTGTTTCAATCCTTCGTCGATCATCATCTGGATCACGCCGAGCTTCAGGCGGGCGACCACCATATGTGCCGAGGATGCCTGATATTCGTCGCCGATGAAAATCTTGTGTTTCTTCCAGCCTTCGCTGACGGAATACTTTGGAACGACGATCGTCGCCAGGTAGGTCTGCAGGTGATGAGGCACCACGCCCATAAATGTCTCCGCTGTCGGCGCCTGCCCTTTCGCTACTTCGATCTTGTACAGATCCAATAACTCGATATGATCTTTCGAGATAAAATTGACGTCGTCGGTTTCGTAGAACAAATATTGGTAGACGAATTCGTTATCAGATTCTTTCTTGTCGCCGATGTTGATCAACACTTTACAAAATTCCCGTTCGAGCTCTTCCAGCTCGTGGGTGGAGTCGTACAGGAATGATTTCGAAAGCTCGTGTATGTCGGCTAATGTAAGAGGCTTCTCTCCAGCCGGGGTAACTTTGGCTGCGTCGTCCCTTTTCGTCCGGCGTTCTTTGATCAGGATCTTATTGAGCTCTGTATTCAGTACTTGTGGAGAGATGGTGAAAATCTTACTGACTTCCTGCAGGTAAGTGGTCCGCTTCAGGTAGTCGGGTATCAAAGACACCGAGCGGAGTATGTCCTGGATCGTTTCTGCTTTCTTTATCGGGTCGTGACCTGCTTCGCTGAGGAGCAGCCCGGCCTTGAATGTCACGAAGTCCTTCGTGTTGTCGTGCAGGAATTTTTGAAACTCGGTGGTCCCGACTTTTCTTGAATAGCTATCGGGGTCTTCGCCGTCGGGAAACAATACGACCCGTACGTTCAGGCCGCTTTCAAGAAGCATGTCGATACCGCGAATGGCTGCCTTGATACCGGCGGCATCGCCATCGAACAGCACCGTAACGTTTTCGGTAAACCTCCGGATAAGCTGGACCTGCGAAATGGTGAGTGCAGTGCCCGACGAAGCCACTACGTTCTGCACATCGCTCTTGTGCATCGAGATCACATCGGTATATCCCTCGACCAGGTAACAATTGTCCTTCTGACGAATGATATTCTTCGCCTGGTAGAGCCCATAAAGTACATCGCTTTTGTGATAGATCTCGGTTTCGGGCGAGTTGACGTACTTGGGCTGGTTCTTATCCTTGCCAAGCATCCGTGCTCCGAATGCGATCACTTTACCGGAGAGGTTGTGTACCGGGAAGATCACCCGTCCGCGAAAGCGGTCATACGACGAGCCATCATCTTTCTTGACGACTAGCCCCGTCTTCTCAAGCAGTTCCTTGCTATAACCTTTTTCTGCAGCCTCCTTTGAAAAATTCTCCCATCCTTCGAGGGCATAACCGAGCTCGAACTTCTGTATGTCGCGATCGTTGAAGCCGCGCTCGCGGAAATACGTGAGCCCGATGGATTGACCTTCTTCGCTGTTGATTAGCTTGTCTTTATAATATTCCTTGGCAAAGTTCATGAGGACATACAAC
This sequence comes from Cyclobacteriaceae bacterium, assembly GCA_035318625.1. Taxonomy (GTDB): domain Bacteria; phylum Bacteroidota; class Bacteroidia; order Cytophagales; family Cyclobacteriaceae; genus ELB16-189. The sequence continues at coordinate 699,401 of DATHEL010000001.1, read as the reverse complement.
CCCTCTCTTTCACTCTGCATGGCCAGCTGCTGATCGGAACTCTTCTCTTCCTGTATCTCGACCCCGTATTTCTTGGCCATGAATTTCAGTGCCTCCACGTAGGTCATACCTTCGTGCTCCATAACGAAGGTGATGGCGTCGCCACCTTTGCCGCTGCTGAAATCTTTAAAAATGCCCTTGCCGGGAACGACGAAGAACGAAGCTGTCTTTTCGTTAGAAAAGGGACTCAGCGCTTTATAATTGACACCTGCTTTCTTGAGGGTAATGAAATCGCTGATCACGTCGACAATGTCGATGCGGTTTTTGATGTCATCTATGGTGTCTTTATTGATCACTGAAAGTTCTGCCGGGCCTTCAAAGATAATGCATTTAGAATGCCCGTCTTAACTGCTAAATTGCACCGTTTTTACAAGCATGACACTTCAGCAAAAAGACATAATCGCCGCGCTTTCCACCGTCAACGACCCCGATATTAAACGCGACCTGGTTAGCCTCAACATGATAAAGGACGTGGCGGTGACCGACGAGGCCATTTCTTTCACCGTCGTGCTGACCACGCCCGCGTGCCCGCTTAAAGAAATGATCCGCAAGGACTGCGAAACAGCCATCCGGAAAGTCGCCGGCGACACGATCGCTATCAATATAAAAATGACCTCTTCGGTGACGACCCTCCGCGACAACGCCCCGTTGCTCCCGGGCGTGAGAAACATCGTGGCTGTCGCATCCGGGAAGGGCGGCGTTGGAAAGTCGACTGTGACTACCAATCTGGCAGTGGCCCTCGCCATGGCAGGCGCCAAAGTAGGTCTCATCGATGCCGACATCTCTGGCCCTTCAATACCGGTTATGTTCAATACCGAGAATGAGCAGCCCGGCGTCAAGGTGGTCAACGGCAAGAACATCATCGTGCCCCTGGAGCAGTACGGGGTCAAGCTGATGTCCATCGGGTTCCTCGCGCCGGCCGACAGCGCGATCGTGTGGCGTGGCCCAATGGCCAGCTCGGCCCTGAAACAATTCATCAGCGATGCGGAATGGGGCGAGCTCGATTACATGCTGATCGACCTGCCTCCCGGCACAAGCGACATTCACCTGACGCTCGTTCAGACCTTACCCGTAACCGGGGCCATCATTGTGACCACGCCGCAGAAGGTCGCAGTTGCGGATGCCACCAAGGGCGTTGCGATGTTCCAGCAGCCGTCGATCAATGTCCCGGTGCTGGGTGTGGTTGAAAACATGGCTTATTTTACACCGGAAGAGCTGCCGGACAATAAATATTACATCTTCGGGAAGGACGGCGGGCTGAACTTGTCGAAGAAGTTTGGCGTTCCATTCCTGGGCCAGATACCGCTTGTGCAGAGTATTCGCGAAAGCGGGGACAGCGGCTTGCCGGTGGTGATGAAAGACGGACCCGCAGCAACTGCCTTCCGGGAACTCGCCGAATCGGTCGCCCGGCAAATTGCCATACGAAATGCTAACTTTGTACCATCACGGAAAGTTGAGATGAATGCCTGATATGAACACCACTGCCCGGCCAACAAAGAAAGACGATCTCACACAACGGATCGAGGCGTCGCTCAACAGCATCCGGCCCTACCTGGAGGCGGACGGAGGAAACGTGCGCATCATTGAACTCAGCAAGGACAACGTGTTAAAGCTGGAGTTCGTCGGGAATTGTGGCAACTGTGCCATGTCTCATATGACCTTTAAGGCCGGAGTCGAGGACGCGATCAAGCGGTCTGTCCCGGAAGTAAAGTCGATCGAGGTCGTGAACCTAATCAAGTTGATTTAAGATTTTACCAAAATAACTCCGGCCCATAATTCGTTAACCCGGTACTAAAATCTTTCCTGTGAGCGTTCGCCTTCTCATTCTAGTTACGGCCGTCCTGCTCACCATCTCCGCTCACGGACAGATCCGTTGTTCCACAGACATCCTTGAACAGAAAGCGCTTCAGAAAAATCCGCGACAACGGATCGAGTTTGAATCGTGGATGAAGAAAAAGCTTCGTGACAATCCTGGGGACAATATCCGCGCCCGGACCAATTCGACGTACATCATCCCGGTAGTCGTACACATTCTTCACAACGGTGAGCCACTTGGCTCCGGCTCAAACATTCCCGATGCACAGGTGACCTCGCAGATACGGGTGCTAAACGAAGACTATCAGCGATTGAATGCAGATGCCTCCAATACACCGGCGGAGTTCGCTCCCGTAGCTGCGGGTATCGACATCGAATTCGTCCTGGCCAAACAGGATCCGGAAGGACTTCCAACGAACGGTATCACAAGGACACTTGCAGGTAAGAACGGCTACACGATAACCGACAGGCAGGAATTAACGGCAGTGAGCTACTGGCCTGCTGAAGACTATTTCAACATCTGGGTTACGAACCTCACCGACGACCATCTCGGCTTCGCTCAATTTCCCGATACGGATCTCGAGGGTCCTACTCCACCCTACGATCGCGAAACCGATGGCGTGGTGATCCATTACAGGGCATTCGGATCGAGCGTGGACGGGGCATTCAACCTGCTGAGCAGATACAGCAAGGGCAGGACAACAACCCACGAAGTCGGCCACTTCTTCAGCCTCCTCCACACTTTCGGCGATGGCAATGGGTGCGGCACTACAGACTATGTCGACGACACACCGCTCCAGTCGAGCGAAACGCTCAGCTGTCCCTCCTCACCTGTCACGCAATGCAGCAACCACATCATGTTCCAGAATTATCTCGATTACACCGACGACGCGTGTATGAACATGTTTACCGCCCATCAGCTTGACCGCCTGGTAACGGTGCTCGCAAACAGCCCACGGCGCGCCAGCCTGCTCATTTCCGATGGAGCCGAAGAGCCGGTGGTCTACTCACTCGACCTGGAAGCGAAGAGCATCGCCGCGCCGGCTTCAGTCACTTGCGGCCAGGCGATCACACCGCGGTTGGTTGTGCGTAACCGCGGAACATCACCGGTTACGTCGGTGCGTGTGAGCTTTATATTGAATGGCACCACCATCGAGACGAAAGACTTCACGTTGAATTTGAATAACCTCGAATCGACGAGCCTGAGCTTCAACACGATCAACCTTACGGAGCCGAGTACACCCGGGGTTTCATTCAGTATCCTGCAGGTCAATGGTGGCGCCGACAATGATCCATCGAACAACTCAGCATCGCATACTTCGAATGTTTCGGCAAGGATAACACCACCATACATCGAAGCATTCAACAATATGCCGTCGAACTGGCAAGTGATCAACCCGGATAATCAAACAACGTGGACGAATGTAATCGCGCCGAAAACGACAACATCGAACCGGGCGATGTACATCGACCTCTACAACTACCAGTTCCTCTCCGCCAAGGACCAGTTCGTCTCTCCTTTTTTTACGATACCGAATGCCGACGCAGTTCTGAAGTTCGACAGGGCTTATGCGATGTTCCAGAATGTGAGCACCGAGAAATTGCGGGTCCTGGTGTCGACCGGGTGCAGCGCAGACCTTTCGGAGGCAGTCGAGATCTACAGCAAGTCCGGGGCGGACCTGGCAACGACGGCCAAGCAGTCGGTTCCATTCGTGCCCACAGGCGAATCGCAGTGGTCTTCCGATGCCGTTTCACTTGTGGCATATGTGGGAAAGAACATCCGCCTGATCTTCGAAGCGACGAACGCCAACGGCAACAACCTGTATTTCGACAACGTGCAGTTGACCACCGGCGACATCAATGATGTACGTGTGATATCGGTGCTTTCGCCAGGACCGGTGCTTTGTAACCCAGCTGCTAAACCCGTGATCGAGGTCCAGAACCTGGGAACGAAGTTGGTGAACAGGCTGCAGGTGGTGACTGAAGTAAATGGGATCGTGAGCGCGTCTCAAACAGTGACGGGCCTCGCGATGACGCCCGGTGCGCTGATCACCCTGACCTTGCAGGCGCTGCACCTCACCCAGTCCACGAACAACATCAAGATAACCATTACCGACCCGGACGCTCTCAGCGACGACCTGCCCTCGAACAACGTCCTCAGTTTTACGCGCATATTCAATACGGCATCCGAGGCCATACCCCTTCGTCAGAATTTTGACAATGACCAGCCGGGCTGGACTATATTCAGTGAAGGCTCCGCAAAGAAATGGGAAGCCACGACAACAAACACTTATCAAAACGGATTGGTATTCAAGGGCTTCACTGCAGGCAATGACGGAGATGAGTCGTGGTTCGTTTCTCCTGTACTCGATTTCACGAAGGCGACAGAAGGAAGTCTGTTCTTCACCACCAGCTACGGACAACGAGGAGCATCCAATGAACAACTGAGGGTGCTGGTATCGGAAGACTGCGGCGAGAACTATACGCAAGTGATCTTCGACAAATCGGGCGATGACCTGGCCAATGAAGATTCCGGGATCGAATGGAAACCGGCAGATGAAACCGGGTGGCGTACGGAGTACATCTCGACAAATGACTTCGCAGGAAAAAAGAATCTTCGCTTTGCCTTCGTTGCCGGCAATGACAACGGCAACAATCTATACCTGGACAATATCGAGTTCTTTATCGAAGACAATCCCGATCCTCTGCGGAGACCGGACCCGCTGACCGTGTACAATTCGGAAACGAATCTATACGAGTTCAAGATAATATTCAACCTTCCGGAGAAGCAGGATGCCCGGCTGTTGATCTACAACACCCTGGGACAAATACTCGTCGACAGTGAACTGCCGGGCACGCTCAACCAGACGTATACTGTAAATCTCTACGGCCAGAGTAGCGGAGTTTACGTGGTCCGGCTACTGACGCCCTCACAAACCAGCACCGCCAAATTGTTCGTCGGGAGGTAAGGCCGTGTACCGGACAATAGGGTCTGATATTGAATAAACTCTCAAACCCTGATATATTTGGGGATGACAAAAAAGAAGGTCGCCATCCTGTTCGGGGGGCGTTCGGTGGAACATGGAGTTTCGATAAACTCGGCGAGGAATATTTTCGAATATATTGACAGGGAGCGGTTCGAGCCGGTGCTCTTCGGCATATCTACCCAGGGAACGTGGTTCCTGAATTCGGACGTTTCCAAAGAAATAGAGAAAGGAGAACCTTTGAGCCTCGCCCTTGATGCCAGTAAGCCGGCCTGGAAGACGGCAGGTCAGACGATCGGCATCGACGTGGCATTCCCGGTACTCCACGGCACCGACGGCGAGGATGGATCGATACAGGGTGTCTTCAAGTCGATGGCGGTACCGATGGTGGGAACCGGCGTTCTCGGCTCGTCGGTCTCGATGAACAAGCTCATATCGAAACGCCTGTTACAAAAGGCGAACGTACCGGTGTCGCCGTTCCTTTCGTTCTCCTACGATGAAAAAAGCTCGCTGTCGTTCGAAAGTATCAGCGAAGAGCTTGGTCTGCCGTTCATGGTGAAGGCCACCAGCCTGGGTTCGTCGATCGGCATATCGAAAGTGAAGAGTAAGGCTGACTTCCTGCCCGCTGTTGAAGATGCGTTCCGTTACGACAACGAGATACTGATTGAAAAATACATCAAGGGCCGCGAGATCGAATGTGCTGTTCTCGGGAACGACCCGCCGGAGGCATCGCTTCCCGGTGAGATCGTGATCAGCGACCGTTACGAGTTCTATACTTTCGACGCCAAGTATGTCGACAAGACAGCAGTAAATATCGAAGTGCCGGCGAGGCTCGACCCTGCGAAGCAAGACGAGATCCGCAAGCTCTCGGTCAAGGCATTCCAGGCATTACATTGTGAAGACTTCGCACGTGTAGACCTCTTCCTCACCGAAAATGGTAATATCTTCATCAATGAGATCAATACGATACCCGGCTTCACGAACTCGAGCATGTATCCGATGATGTGGAAAGAGCGGGGTTTGTCGTTCACAGAGCTGATCACAAAACTCATAGATATCGCCGTGAAACGCGATGAAGGGTCGCACCGCGTGGAACGTGACTTTAAGTCGTCGTTAAAATTCTGACAAACTGAATGAAGATACTGGGGTTTCTTAGAAAGAAGACATTAGGCGCTGTACTTGCCAACCTGGCAATTGCATTTTTTCTGCTAACGCTGATCGGCATTTGTTATTTCTTCATTTACCTGCCCAACGCCACCAATCACGGCGATTCCATCACAGTGCCTGATCTGGCAGGGATGAAATACGATGAGCTTGAAGTATTCCTTACCAAATACGAGCTCCGTTTCGAAGTAGAAGACTCGGTGTACCACGGAGAATATCCTCCCCTTACCGTGTTGCGGCAGTTCCCGAAAGCCGGCGCAACGGTGAAGCAGAACAGGATCATCTATGTATCCATCAACCCGGTGATGCCGCCTATGGTGCCGATGCCGGACCTGGCGAATCCTAACAACACCACTTCGCGGATCGGTGCGGAAGCAATCCTTAAAAGCAATGGACTGAAGAGAGGAAGGATCATCCAGCGTCCGCACATAGATCTGAACCTGGTGCTTGAAATGAGATACCAGGGTAAAAAGATAGAGGCAGGCACAAGGATCCCAAAGGGATCGGTGATCGACCTCGTCGTAGGTGACGGCAACGGTCCCAGCGACTTCGTACTTGGCTCGCTCACCCGCAACCGTTACAACCTGGCCCTCTACAAGCTGCAGGGATGGGACCTACGTCAGGGTCAGACGTTTATTCCGGACGGAGTTGATACTACCGGCAAGGTTTGCGTCGTTTACAGGCAATATCCGCCCGCCGGCGATTCCGTAAGAGTTGGCGACCAGATCGACTTGTACATAGCTCCGATGGCCATTGCCGACTCTCTTCTCATGGTAGAAATGGAAGCGGATTCAGTAGATAACCAGTGACAGCAAACCGGCCCCTTTCGATAATTTTATTCATCGCCTTGCCGCTGTTCTGCCAGGCCCAAATAGTGCTTGTCGGTCTCCCCCATTCAAAAGATCAAAAGGAAGTCACAAAAAACAACGCGCGCACCAAGGCGATAGCGCTTCCGTTCTGGGAAGATTTCTCTTCGACACGAACAACATTTGCCAACAAGGATCTCTGGTTTGCCGGACAGTCGATCCGTGTCAACGACGGCATGGCTATTCGCCCTCCATCGGTTGGTGTGGCGACGTTCGACGGCGTGGACTCTCTCGGCAAGCCCTACAATCCGAACGACGTTCTGGCCAAAGGCTTTGCCGATAAGCTGGAGTCGAAGGAGATCGACCTTACTTCGGTGGATGAGTCGTTAAGAAATACAGTGTACCTCAGCTTTGCATATCAAATGCAGGGACGTGGTGAGATTCCGGACGCGGGCGACAGGCTGTTGGTTTCACTCAAGGACGCCGATGGTGCATGGGTCCCGGTCGCCACCATCGAGAATGACGGTAGTCTTGAGCGCGATCGTTTCTATAATTCAATCATCAAGATCTCCGACCCGCGTTACTATCATACTGCGTTCAAATTCAGGATACAGAATTTCTCACGCCTGTCGGGACCTTACGATTCATGGAACGTCGACTACATCTACCTGAACAAAGGAAGGACCGAGAACGACCTTAGCTTTCCCGACCGTACGATCTCCGAGCCGTTGACCAACCTGTTCGGCCTGTACAGGATCATGCCGGTGAAGCATTTCCAGAAAGACACGACCATCAAATCATTTCCCTCGGTGATTGCCACCAACCAGCGCGATAACAACCCGCAGCCGTTCTCTTTCTCGAGTTACGCGCGGATCACCTACAGGGCAAACAACAAGACGATCACCACGCTGCCGCCCATTCAACTCGACAACAAAGACACCATCAACCAGGCATTACGGAAAGGAGTGTACACCACCGTGTCTTCAAAGCATTTGCCGAACCTTGCGAAGCTGAGCTTCGAAGCGGATTCGATCGGAATAAACCTCGTTTTTGGTTTGAGCACCGGGGACAACATTATCGAGACACCGACCGAAGGTGACTACAAGCCAGAGATCTATGCCCCGATCGATTTCAGGTACAGCGACACCACGCGGGCAACGTACCTGCTGCTGAACAAATACGGATACGACGACGGTGTGGCTGAATACGGTGCGGGTCTCAATCAACCCGGCGCCCAACTTGCTTACGAGTATAACTTATCCGGCGTCTCCGAAGAATTTGTGACCTATCTCGAAATGTATTTCCCCCGGTTTGGAGACGAGTCGTCGCAAGTGATAGAGCTGCGTATCTGGGGCGATAACCTTAACGAAGAGCCGATATATAGAGAGGTGGCTACTCTTCAGCGATCCGAACAAAACCTGTTCTGGGTAAAGAAGCTTATAAAAGCTGTCCCTGTTAAAGGGAAATTCTACGTTGGATGGAAACAAAATGTGGCGGCCGTAATTGCCGCAGGTCTCGATAAGAATACCGACACCGGCAGTAAGATGTTCTACAATACCAACGGCGAATGGATCCTCAACACACTCGTCCACGGCAGCTTGATGATACGGCCGGTCTTTGGACAGGGCGTTCCCGTCGATCCTACGGGGCTCGATGATGAGAAAACTCTGGTGGTCTATCCCAATCCAAGCTCCGGGTCATTCCGGTTTGGCGGCAAGGCAGACATGATAACGGTTTACGATATGACGGGGCGAAGCATTGGGTTCCAGACAGAAACTACGTTCGACGAAACGATCGTTACGCTATCCAACTCCTCACAAGGAATTTACATCATAAAAGCTTACGTCGAAGGTACGGTCCGTACCGCTAAGGTACTGATCAGATAATTATGTCGATCGGGTTCGGCGTCCAGCAGATCACGAAGATGACCAAAGCCACCCATCCCAGTATTTTTCTTCCAGGCGTAAGTGGTTCTTCAATTTCGGTAGGCGGATGTTGTACCGGCATCAGCCTCCCGATGATGATCGCAAACAGGAGCCATCCCGAGTAGCCTACCACGGTTGGAAAAACCCACGTGATCACATACTGAACGGCGAACATGCCGATAGCGACCATCAAGGTCGTAAGTGTTGAGACACGAAGTCCCTTGAGACAGAAGAACAGCAGGCCGATCATGATCGCGATACCTGCCATGTGCGGCGCTGTGAAGAATCCCATGACGTCGAGGGTGGCGCCGGGCGGCAACATTCCCAACGTCGCGTAACCGAGGAACAGAATAAATATGACAGACGCGATGACACGGTGCCGTCGCGATCCTACCAGCCCGTACAACACATGGCCCCCGTCGAGCTGACCGACAGGCAATAGGTTGATGGCGGTAAATACCAATGCCAGGAATGAAGCGAAGATGATCGGGAAGTGCGACAGCTCATGGTGATTGGGCACGCGCGCGGGGTCGGCCACGTAATTTTCAAAAAACCAGAAGAGAAGGTTATTGCCGATGATCATGTCGGGTATTTGCTTCTCGTTGAGATATGCTTTCGAGTAAACGTGGTCGGCATAGTTAGCGCCATATTGCTCGAATTCGGGGTGTATCTCGTAGATATATTCAGGCGGGGGTAACGTCCGGAACCCGTAGATCATAATAATGATAGCGATCGCAAATCCCGCCAGCGGACCGGCGATACCGACATCGAAGTTCTGTTTCTTCGAATATATCCGGCTCTTGATCCGTATCAGCGCTCCGAGCGTACCGAAGAAATATGGAAGCGGAGGCAGCGGGATGTAGTAAGGAAGTGTTGTTTTTATCCTGTAATAAAGCGCCGTGAAGTAGTGCCCGAATTCGTGGACAGTCAGGATGAGCAGGAACGTGATCGAGTATGGCAGGCCCACCGCAAAATCATCCCAGGAATAGTTAGGGTTGATATACCATCCCTCTTCATCCGCGAAGAAGATCGATCTGCCGAACGCCCACCACGCTCCCGCCATGGTAGTGGTGATGAAGGTGACGATAAAAAGAGCGCTATGGATTAGGGCCGTCTTGAGACTTCGGTTCATCTGAACAGGGAGAAGATGGTATCGGGATGCGTCACGTGGAAAGTTTGAATACCAACAGACGCAGCACCTTTAAGGTTCGACACGTTGTCGTCAAGAAAAATAGTTTCACCGGCCTGCAGGTTATTCTCCCGGAGAACGTACTCGTATATCTCCGGGTCGGGCTTACGCATCTTCATCAGGTGGGAGTAATACGTTTTGTGAAACAGGGGTTCGAGCGATTCAAGGTTATGCGCTTTCTTCACGATCCCGCTAAAGCAATCCAGGTGGATCGCATTGGTGTTGCTCAGCAGAAATGTCTTGTACTTCTGCTTAAGCTCCCTAAGTAGCTCGATGCGCTCGGCCGGTATGCCGCCCAGCATGGCGTTCCAGCAGAGGTCAAGCTCGGAATCGAGCGACCGCATCCCGAAGATGTCCCGGAGCGCGCTCCGGAATTCGTCGTTGGTGATCTCACCTTTTTCGTATGCGAGGAACTCGGGACGTGTGTGATAGATGTCGATAACCTTATCGACCGGATGACCCGACAGCTCCGAGAATTTCCTGAGCGTGGAGTCGACCGAAAGATCGATGATCACTCCACCGAGGTCGAAGATGATGTTTTTGAATTTGATGTGGGCCCAGCTGGGCATGATCCAGCGACCCCCTGATTATGAGTCAGGTGCTCTAACCAGCTGAGCTATGGGCCCGGGAACGTTCAACGTACAGGTACAGAGTACAGAGTTGCTTGCGCCAGCCACACTGTACACTGTATTCTGCACCCTGTACATTTCGGGACGCAATGTTAATAAAAACTGAATATGCCTGCAACCTACCCTGCCTTGGCGCCGCCCCGAATGTCGATCTCCGAGAGATTTCCTTCAGTGAGGGGCTTGGACAGGAACCCGATGACGTCCGGGAAGGTGGCAGCCCGGTCGCGGTCGAGGGAGCTGCTGGAGCTGGTGAGAATAATGATCCTTGTGTGAGCCCCTTTTACGAGGCGTTCATATTGTTCAAGAAAGGCGAAGCCGTCGATCTCCGGCATGTTCAGGTCGAGGAATATCAGGTCGGGAGTGGCTTTGGGGGCGGAAAGGTAGGTGAGCGCCTCCCGCGACGATTGAAATGTCAGTACCTGTCTCGCAAATCCGCTTAACTCGATGAATCGCCGCTGGACAAACAGATCGATGTCGCTGTCGTCGATAAGAACTACCAGATCAACCGATTCCAGGGCCATAGCTTTTGCGTCTGATCATTTAAGTTAACCAAGTCAGCTGAAAGAAGCTCACCCCGGCCTGAGAATCTGCCCAATCCTGAAGAAAATAAAATAATGCGGCTTTAAAGGAATTGAAAAATGTGTTAAAATTGAAGGTTAAACCGAAAACCCATGAAATTTACTCGCCTCTTATACCTGGTTATTACTGTGTCTGCCAGCCTGATTCTGTGGTCGTGCGGCGGCTCCGCGAACAAAGATGAGAACTCCAAAGATTTCAAAGCTGCTGAAGAATCGCTGAAAGATCAGATCCAGGACGTAGTCTATAATATTCCCTCTCCCTCGGAAATCCCCTACCTGCTCGAAGCTACCGGCGCCGAGTTCAACCAGGGTCTGATCCACGACAGGAGAAAGTCTGACTCATATGTCAACAACGACAAGGCTGCCCTCAACCTGGGTGTTTACGCCGCCGACATCGGCTACCTCAGCTCCTACGGAAAAACACAGGAAGCTATCGACTACCTGAATACCTCCAAGAGCCTTGCCGACAGGCTCGGTGTTGTAGGATCTTTCGACGTCGAAGTCCTCAAGCAATTCGAGGCCAACATCTCCAATAAAGATTCCCTCGCAGCCCTCTTGAACCGCACCGTTCAAAAGACGGATGCCTACCTCAAGGACGACAGCCGCAACAAGCTCGCCGCCCTCATGGTCACCGGCAGCTTCGTGGAAGGCCTCTACATCTCTACCGGTCTTATCAAGTCGTATCCTAAAAACCTCCTGGCCGACGATCAGCGTAACCTCGTTCTCACTCCGCTGATGCGCGTCATCCTGCAGCAGGAACAATCGGTGGACGAGCTCCTCAAGATGCTCTCAACTGTCGAAGAAGAAAACGAGATCGTGAACAGCATCAGGACAGACCTCACCACCCTTCAGGCCAGCTACCGCGCCCTGAACATCGAAGAGCAGATCAAAAACAACAAGGCAAACCTGGTCCTGTCGGACAAGAACCTCGTTGACATTACCAACATCGTAGAGAAACTCAGGAAGTCAATCACAGACTAACTGAATTATGGTATAAAACGAAGCCCTGTAGCACATGCTGCAGGGCTTTTTAATTTAAATTTGATCACATGAGCGAACCTATCCTCAACGCCATCATCAAACTTTTCGCTCTTGTTGCCCGGGAAGGCAGCGTCAGCAAGGAAGAAAGACACCACATCGAATCCTTTCTCAACGACCACGTAGGACAGCGCTCGGTCGGCGCCCACCTTCACCGGTTCGACGAATATTGTGAAGCCATCGCCGGCCACACTCCCCAGCAAGAAGCCGAAGATATTAAGGCTATCGCCAACGAGATCAACCAGGAAGTAGCACAGAAGCAGAAGAGCCTCATTATGATCGAGCTGTTGAGCAGCGTCCTGACCGATGGCACCATCACCGACCATGAAGACAGCGCCACCCGCGCCATCGGAAAGGCCCTCAATATTTCCGAAGCCGACCAGACGCTCATGCGGTATTATGTGCTCGGACAAAAGCAGGGCGAATTCGAGAACGAGGCCATCCTTTCGGTCGACTCCAACCCATCCTATTCAGGTAAGGGAAGACATATTCACCGCAAGGACCTCGACGGTATCATCGCCATATTGTATCTGTCCAGCACCGAAAGCTTCTTTTTTAAATATGTCGGCCATACCGACGTGTACCTCAACAGCGTCCCTCAGAAGCCCAACAACATCAACGCTCTGGCGATCGGCAGCCTCATCCGCTGGGGACACACCGACCCCGTTTACTACGGCGACATCCTGGGTGTGTTTAAAAAACTCGGCGATACCACACGCACCAGCTTCGAAGGCGTCAACATCTCGTTCACTTTCAAAAATGGAAGGCTTGGACTACGCGATGTCAACATTAACGAAGAGTCCGGCAACCTCGTCGCTCTGATGGGAGCCAGCGGAGCAGGAAAGTCGACCTTGCTGCACGTGCTGAACGGTACCGAAAAACCTTCGAGTGGAAAAGTACTGATCAACGGTATCGACATTCATAAAGACCCGAAGAAGATCGAAGGTGTGATCGGATTTGTTCCACAAGACGACCTGTTGATCGAAGACCTTACCGTTTATCAGAATCTTTATTTCGCCGCGAAGCTTTGCTTCAGTCACCTTACCGAAAAGGCTGTTCATAAGCTTGTGATGACGACCCTGGAGGACCTGGGTCTTATCGAAACCAAAGACCTCAAGGTCGGCTCGCCTTTGCGTAAGACAATCAGCGGTGGACAACGCAAAAGGTTGAACATCGGACTCGAATTGCTGCGGGAGCCCGCGGTGTTATTCTGCGACGAACCGACATCCGGATTGTCGTCACGCGACTCGGAGAACATCATCGATCTGTTGAAAGAGCTTTCACTGAAGGGCAAGCTGGTGTTCACCGTCATACACCAGCCGTCGTCGGATATCTTCAAGATGTTCGATAAGCTGGTGATCCTCGATACCGGCGGTTTCCAGATCTATTACGGAAACCCTGTCGATGCGGTGTCATATTTCAAACAGAACATCAACCTGATCAACAGCGACGAAGGGGAATGTACCCAGTGTGGTAATGTAAACCCGGAGCAGATCTTCAATATCATTGAAACGAAAGTGATCAATGAGTACGGCAATTTCACATCGGAGCGAAAGTTCTCTCCCGAGCAATGGAACCAGATCTACCTGCAGAAATCCAGGTCGTCTTCGGTAGAACGTGCAACCGAGACACCACATTCCACCTTAAGCATCCCCACCTGGTTCAAGCAAACCAAGCTTTTCTCGGCCCGCGATGTTTTGTCGAAGCTGAGTAATCAGCAATACATAATGATCAATCTGCTGGAGGCCCCGCTGCTGGCATTCATACTCGCCTTCATCGTCCGTTATTATAACCCCGATGATCCGTTCCGTGCGGGATATATTTTCAGCAAGAACCTGAACATGCCCGCATACCTGTTCATGAGTGTGATCGTGGCGCTGTTCATGGGATTGACCGTAAGCGCCGAAGAGATCATCCGTGACAGGAAGATCCTGAAACGCGAAGCATTTTTGCACCTCAGCCGGAGCAGCTATATCATTTCAAAGATCGGTATCCTGTTTATGATATCGGCAATCCAAACGGCGTTGTTCGTGGCCATCGGAAATTATATTCTCAATATCCATAGCATGTTTCTCACGCACTGGGCGATCTTGTTCACCGTGTCGTGCTTCGCAAACCTGTTGGGATTGAATATCTCATCTGCATTCAATTCGGCCGTAACCATCTACATTCTCATTCCCGTTCTTCTTATCCCCCAACTGATCCTTAGCGGAGTCGTGGTGAAATTCGACAAGCTGAACCCGGTCATCGGGAACACCGCTACCGTACCGTTTGTGGGTGACCTGATGGCGTCGAGGTGGGCATTCGAAGCAGCCATGGTAGCACAGTATAAAGACAATCAGTTCGAACGACAGTTCTACCCTTGGGATAAAGTCATGGCGGAATCGGACTTCAAGAAGATATACTTCATCCCGGCGCTGGAGACGAAGCTCGGCTTCGTGAACATGAACATCAACAATCCGGAACCCGGGATCAAGAGCGAAGTGATAAAGAGTCTGGACCTGATGCGCAACGAGATCAGCCGCGAGCTGGAGTCGGTCCATAAAAACGACTTCAGGTCGCTGGATAAGTTCACACCTGAAAAATACGACTCTTCCGTGTTCAACGAGACCACCAATTTCTTCGAAGCGCTGAAGAAGTTTTATGTAAGCCGGTACAATGCCGCCGATCGCGATAAGGAAAAGATGGTAAACCATATGACCGGTTCGGTGGAACAGGAAAAGGAATTCGAAAACCTCCGCCACTCGCACCAGAATGAGGCGATCACCGAGCTGGTAAAGAATATGGCCGAAACCAACCGTATCATTGAACAAGACGGCAGGCTCGTCCAGAAATTCTATCCTGTGTACAAAGACCCGGACCCCGACCACATCGTCGACTTCGATGCACAGTTTTACATGCCGGCAAAACATTTCCTGAACCAGAATATCGACACTTTCTTCTTCAACCTCGGTGTGATCTGGTCGATGACACTCGTGCTGACTATCACACTCTACTTTGAAGCGTTGAAGAAGATTGTGGACGGACTGAGTAACATCTCCAATCCATTGCCGAAGCGGATGTAAAAATGTTTTTTGTCCTTTCGAAGATACTTTCCTACCTGGCGCAGCCGCTTGTGATCGTCGTGATCCTGCTGGTATCGGCGTGGGTCGTCCGCAACGCACGTTGGAAGAAGATCCTGTACCGGTCGGGCTTCATCCTGCTGCTGTTCACTTCCAATTACTTTATCGCCAACGAAGTGATGCGCGCGTGGGAGGTGCCGGTCACAACCTATAAATCGATCACTAAAACATACGACTTCGGAGTACTGCTGACCGGCGTAACGAAAACGGAAATGACCCCGAAAGACCGGGTCTACTTCGGGCGAGGAGCCGACCGGGCCACGCACACCCTGCAGTTATACAAGCTGGGTATCATCCGAAAAGTGCTGGTGTCGGGAGGCAGCGGCCGCCTCAATGGAACCGGTGTGAAAGAAGCCGACGACCTGGCCGACTTCCTGAAACTTGCAGGCATTCCTGAAGAGGACATCGTGATCGAGAACCGGTCGAAGAACACACACGAGTCGGCCGTCGAAGTCAGCGCCATCCTGAAAGACCTCGGTGGCTCGAAGGAACTGTTGCTGGTCACGTCAGGCTATCACATGCGGCGTTCGCTGGCGTGTTTCAAAAAAACGGGCATCGTCATCGATCCTTTCAGTGCGGAGCCGGTCTCCGAGCCGAGAAAATACCAGCCCGATAAACTGCTGATACCAACACTGGAAGCCATGGGTATGTGGCAAACGATGCTGAAGGAATGGGTCGGCTTCGTTGCTTACTGGCTCGCGGGGTACGTGTGATCACTCCAACGGCATTCCTTTATCTGTCCAGTGTTTGATCCCGCCGGTCAGCGTGTATACCGACGCGAAGCCCTCCTGCCTCATGACATCGGCGGCCTTTCCGCTTCGGACGCCGCTGGCACAGTAAAGAGCATACTCTTTCGACCGGTCGAGCATCAGGACATTGTCTTTGAAAGAAGGATTGCTGACGTCCATGTTTAGCGACCCGGTAATGTGTCCGCTTGCATACTCTTCCACGCTCCGTACGTCGATCAGTGTAGCGCCGTGGTTGATCTTATTTTGAAAATCTTCGGGCTGCAGCAGATAATTGGCCGAATTCTTCGAGTCGGGTGATGCGCATGCCAACACAATTATGAAAAGAGGGAGAATGTATTTCATGATATTAGATTAGTTATTTCGATTCGTTACTTAATAAGGTGTATCCATCCTTTGCATTGTACTTCTCCGCGAATGTCGATCTCGTAATAATAGACGCCGCCATCGATGTCCGCCCCCCTCCAGTCGTCACGGTAGTTGTCCGACTCGTATACTCGCACTCCCCACCGGTTCATGATCTTCAACCCTATTTCGAGTCCATCCTTCAGGACGGGCGGATCGCCGTAGACAATCTTGAACGCATCGTTCAGTCCGTCTTCCTCACCCGGGGTGATCACGTTCGGGATCTTCAATGTCACAAACCGCACCTGCTCGCTCACCTGGTAAACACAGAACTCCTTCGTTCCCCGCAGTGATATGGTATAGATCCCGTCGCGGTCGTAGCTATACGTGGCCTCATCCTCCGCTATCGAATTGCCGTCGCCGAAAAAGAATGCCGTCGTTTCACCGTCTTTAAGTTCGGAAAGGTTTTTGACTTTTACATAAGGTCGCGTATGACAATCATAATACCGCTCGTATTCGAAGGCCAGGTCCATGCCGGGAACGACACTCACCGTCACCGTATCCTTCCTCACACAGCCGTTTATATCGGTCATGGTGACGTAGTAGTCGGTCGTGTCCGTCGGTGTGATCAAGGGATCTTTCAATGCCGAAGTGAAGCTGTTGTCGACGTTCTTCCATGCATAAACCGCCCCGCCGGAAGCGATCAGGTGCGTCGACGATCCGGTGCAGATATCCTGGTCGGGACCTGCATGCATATCCGGGAGGAATGCATCCACGACGGAAGTAGTAGAGTCTTCGCCGACACAAGTACTTCTATCGATCGCCTTGAGCCTTACCGTATAACGGCCGGGTTTCTTATAACGGTGGAGTATATTCTTCCTGTCGATGACGGTCTGCGTTGGTCCGTCACCAAAGTTCCACTCAAATATCTCTCCACCGATACTTGTGTTTTGAAAGACGATCGTATCCGGAAGACATATCTTGTTGTACCCCGGGTTGGTCAGCTTCACGTTGTTGGTCTGAATGCCTGCACGAAGCGATGAGAGGTCGAACTTGAATGCCGCATTATTGCAATTGCTGCTCCGGTTCTGACTCCGTTCCAAGGGTACATTGAACGAAGGAAAGTCGTTCGTACGCCCGCCGCAGCTCGCGCATACCGCATGATAAACTATACCGCGCTTATCGAAGCGACTCGTTCCTCCATCGACGTGCGTCGAAGACGACGACCCGCCAAGGTATGTGCCGTAAATAAGCTGGGTCCCATCGCCGGAAAGAACCATGAAATAAAAGTCATTGCCTGAGGTTGTCGACTGCCATGCATCCGCTGTGATCGCCATTCCTTTTGTATTACCACCGAGATAGTTCCGCTGAAGGCCGCCGGAGAATGTAGAATTCAGTACTCCACCCCAACCTGCCATGTAGATGTTGTCGCAGGCATTCACAAGAAAAGCTGTCGGTGAAATGTCAGGTCCCTGATTGCTCTTGCCGAAAGTAGTCGAGAACACACTCGATTTCAGATCAGGTTTAAATCGATGTAAGAACTGACCTGCATTCAGCTTGGAATAGACGCCGGACGAAACCGGGTAGGCGCCCTTGGTTTGGCCATAGGCGAGAACATCTCCGTTAGTGGCGAGATCGATAAAGTAAACCTGGTCGTATGATGATGTTCCGACATACGTGCTGTTGATGATCTTGTCGCCACCGGGTGACAACTCGGCAATCCACCCGTCGATGTTACCCGGGGCGGTCGCGTGAAATCCGTTCATACCATCCATGTTGGTGCTGGCGGTCCCCCCTGCTACAAATATGCTTCCTGACGCGGCGATCTTGATCGACAACGCAATGTCCGTGCTGCTGCCGCCCATCAGCCTGGTCCAAACCAGTGACAGGCCGGGGGTCAGCTTGGCAACGACGGCGTCGTGTGTTCCGCCGTGATATTGAGCCATGGGATCTGCGTTCGCGACCGGAAAATCCTGCGATCGCGTATTCGAGGCGATGTACACGAACCCGTCGGCGTCGGTTATGATATCGCCCCGGAGCTGGTCGCCATAGTTCTTTGAAAGAGGACTTTCGACCTTGGCCGGGTCTGCCATGTACCCGGATACGAAGTTAATGCCGTCGTTGGAACTACCGCCGAGGTACGTGGATGCGAGTAGCTGCCGCCCATCGATGCTAAGCCTTGCAATGAAAAGGTCGGTTCCGCCAATATACTCGACGCCGTTCAACGGATCGACTGTTGTTCCTCCCTTGAACGAATTGGGAAGCGCGCCTGGAAAATTCTCCGAGCTCGTAGCGCCCAGGATGAGTAGCTCATCATTGCTGTTCACGACAAGACTCTGCGGTGTTTCAACACCATCACCCCCGAGATACGTCACATACAACACATTCGCCCCGATAGAATCGTATTTCAAAATACCGACATCCCAGGTACCCCCGTTGTGTGTGACGTCGTAGGAACCCGGCGTCGTTGGGAAACCGGCGGCACCGGGCGTGCCCGATACCATTCCACCGGAATACAGATTTCCATTACTGTCGGGAGTCGCCGCGTTACCCCAGTTGTCCAGTGTCGAACCGGAGTAACTCGAGAAGATGAGGAATGGGTCGATGACCAGCTCGTAGCTGGTATCATAACCCTGGGGAAAGACGAATGTCACCTCGCCGTTGTCTATGTCGAAGGATGCAGGCACCATCCTTCGTTCGCCATTTACCATCTGATAAGCGAAGGGTTTGGTTTCGACGACTTCACCGAGCTTGCTTTTGATAACCAGGTTCTCATCGACGAGATCGAGGTGCTCGATGCCTTTGTAGGCAAACCTGATCTCCCGCGGATCGGAACACGGTGAGATTATCCAGTCATACTTCATCCTGTCTCCCTCCGAGTATACACGGAGATCGATGCCCTCGTACATACCCTGGTAGATCACCTCACCGAAGGCATGAGCGCCTTGCCCCCACGCGGAAGGATCGTTGCCGTGATAATAATTGTATAATGTCTTTTTCTTTCCTGAGGCAACTATCGACGGTCGAAGGGCATTCACGAACGTGAGCTCGAAAGTTGTAGAGGCGAGCTCACCCGCTCCGTGAACATGCGATTCGTTCAGAGTTGTTTGTAATGATTTCGGCGACTTACCGTCTTCGACGGTCTGGCGGTATTGAATGAAGTACAGGCTGGCATCCTTAAGGAACACCCGTGTGTTCGGGAATTCGGCCCCGAAGTGGAAACCGGCCGGCCATTGGTTCTTGTTCTCAACGTAGTGGATGGGGGGCGCGGCGAGCAGCGTGTGTCCGGCTAAGAACATAAGAAACACCACAACAACCCCCTTGCACATGCCAATCATGACCTGAATTTAGGGAAAAAAGGATTTACGACTCCCTTCTTAATACTTGCAGCGGGGGCGTTGTGATCACTTCCCTCGAATTCCACCACCCAATCACGACCGTAAGCAGTGTTACGCCGACACCTATGAACAGTAACTGGATGTAATCGGCGGAAAAGCCGACATCGAAGAAAAATCTCGTTAGCAGGAATCCTGAGATGAACGACAGCACGATGCCGGTCAGCGCAGAGAACACCCCCAGGTATGCATACTCGATCAGCGTGATCCTGACGATCTGTTTGGTCCGCGCGCCAATGGTCCTCAACAAAGCATTCTCGCGGATACGTACGAACTTACTGTTCATCACAGCCCCTGCCAGGACGACGAGTCCTGTAATGATACTGAAGAGCGCCAGGAAACGTATGATGAGACTCACTTTGCCGAATAGCTCGTTGATGGTGCTTAACACCAGCCGAAGGTCTATCAGTGAAACGTTCGAATACTTCATGACGAGCTCCTGCTGGAACCGGTTCGACGCCTGTTGGTCATCGATACGGGTGGTGGCCACCCATATTTGCGGAGCGGCTTCGAGCACACCAGTGGGAAAGACAAAGATGAAGTTAGGTGGATCTTTCGGCCACTCGACCTTACGGATACCCGCGATGCGTGCCTGGATGGGAACACCCTGCACATCGAACACCACCGAGTCACCCAGGTCTACTTCCAGCGATTCTTGCATGCCTTCCGATATCGTTACCCATACGGAATCAATTTGATTCTTTTTCAGATGATGCAGCTCTCCCTTTATCAATTCCTCGGAGTGATGAAGGCTGTCGCGGTACGTGACGCGGTACTCGCGCGTAAGAGCCCAGTTGGGAATATTATCCGACGTATCGCGCTGAAGCGAATCGATGGTCTTACCCTTCACCTGCGCAAGCCTGCATGTAACGATCGGCACGAGCTGGTTTACAGGAAGCTTCTGCTCTTTCATCAAGTCGACGACACCTTCTTTCTGCGAAGGCTGGATGTCGAATAATATCGTGTTGGATTGATTCTCGTTGCCCGTGAATGCTACCTGGTCCAACAGGCTGTTTTGAATAATGTTCAAAGTGGCAATGATGAATGCACCGAGACCGATGGTCACCAGCAGTGCTTGAGTCTGATTGTTCGGCCGGAATAGATTCGACAGCGCATGTCGCAGCACGAAACTCGCCTTTGAAGGAAAGAATCTCTTCGCCAGGAACAATATGCCGATCGCCACCAGCGCCAGGAATCCAAGCGCCGCGATGATCCCCCCGGCAAACGACAATCCATACAAGATGCTTCCCGTCTGGTATGCTGCCGAAAGTATCGGGAACAATACGATCAACGAGATCACCACGATCCTCGAGCGGGAGAAAACCCTCCCCGGCTCGAAGTCGGCCCGGAGCACAGTGAGTGGCGGAACGAACCGCACCGAAATCAAAGGAAGCACGGTGAATAAAATGGAGACGGTGATACCCAGCAGCAACCCCTCGGTCACTGCCCCCCATGAGATCCCGAACTGCAATTCTACCGGTACAAAATCGGCAAATACAAAAGGCACAACCTGCTGAACACCGACACCCAACGCCGCACCGACTATACTTCCCAGCAATCCCAGGATGGCCACCTGTATGAAATAGATATTGAACGCCTGCCAGCCGGAGGTGCCCACACAACGGAGGACGGCAACCTCTTCCCTCTTCTCCCTCGCATAAATGTGAACGGAGCTCGCCACGCCGATACAACCGAGTATGAGCGCAACAAATGCCAGCAGCGAGAAGAACCTATAAACGCTTTTGAAGTCGCGACCCAGATCTTCCTTTCGTGTTTCGACTGTCTCCAGCCAGTGGCCGTATTTTCGCAGCAACGGGCGAAGGGATTTTTGTTGTGCCTCCGTTACCTCATCGGACGAAGTTTTGAAAAAGCGCTTGTAGGTGACACGGCTACCGTATTGAATTAGACCAGTCGAATCGAGCTCGGCGTGGGAGATATAAACAGACGGGGTGAAACTGGAAAGTATCCCGGTTCCGCCAGGAAACCTTCGGACTACGCCGGCAACTTTAAACCAAGAATTGCCGACCTTGAGCGAATCGTTGGTACTGACTTCATACTGACTAGCCAGCGATTCGTCGAGCATAGCCCACCCGCCGGTTTTAACTTTTGCATAAGTGTCTTCGGGAATGGTCTCGATCTTTCCGTAGAACGGAAAGTTTCCTTCGAGAGCGACCAGGCGTATCAGCCTGGATTGTCTCGAATGAGAGAAGTATACCATGGAGGCCATCTCCGACTCCGAAGCCTGTTCGAGCTTCGTCGAATCGAAAACGGCGAGAACAGCCGGCTCAAACTTCTTGCTGGCGTTTGCGACCAGGTCGGCGCCCAGGAGCTCCTTCGCGTTGCGATCGAGATCGTTCTGAAGAGAATAATTGAGTGAGCCGATGGAGACCACGGCAGTGATGCCGGTGACCAGCGAAGCGGTGAAGAGCATCAGTCGCGATACGTTGTGTCTTGCATCGCGCCACGCCATCTTCCATACCCACGGGTCGGTAAGAATGTTTTTTGTCTTCTTCTTTATCTTAATTATATATTCAATCATGAGTCAAGTCTACCCGTAACCTACTCCCAACTTTTAACTATTAACTTTTAACTATTAACTTTTTCAATTTCCTCTACAATCTTTCCCCCCTTCATCCTTAGGATGCGTTCGGTTTGCTGTGCGAGCTCGAGGTTGTGTGTTACCAAAACAAGCGTGGTCTTCTCCTCGCGGTTCATTCCGAAGAGGAGCTCTGTAATGTGACGTGCATTTTCTTCATCGAGGTTACCCGTGGGCTCGTCGGCGAAGAGTATTTTCGGACTGGTGATAAATGCGCGGGCCATGGCTACCCGTTGTTGCTCGCCACCGGACAGCTGCGAAGGGTAGTGACGAATGCGCTCGGCAAGCCCGACGCGTGCAAGGAGATCTTTTGCCTTGTGTTCTATGTTCTTCTCACCACGAAGCTCCAGGGGGACCATCACGTTTTCGAGGGCGGTCAGGGTGGGCAACAGCTGGAAGTTCTGGAACACGAAGCCGACGAACTGGTTGCGGATATATGCGCGGTCGTCCTCGCTCATGGCATTGAGCCGGAAGCCCATTAGCGAGATGACTCCGCCACTAGGCACGTCGAGGCCGGCACAGAGGCCGAGCAAGGTCGTCTTCCCGCTACCAGACGGACCGATGATCGACATGGTCGTGCCCTTTTCGGCCGTAAATGAGACGCCTTCGAGCACGGTCAGCTTGCGATCGGCCGACGAATAAGTTTTAGAGAGGTTTTCTGCAGCGAGTACGATTTCTGGCATAATTATTAAAGAATGTAAGAAAGTTAATATTCACGATTTTCAAAGAATATTTAGATTGCTTTAACTATGGTCGGCAAACTCCTCGCCATTATTGCTTTTGCTTTTACGCTACTCCCGGCGCCTCCGAAGAACATTCTCTTTTTTGGCGACAGCCTCACGGCGGGCTACGGCCTTTCGACCGAAGAGGCGTTTCCGGCACTCCTTGAAAGGGAGCTCAACAAGACTTCTCAACAGGTGAAGGTGACCAATGCGGGCCTCAGCGGCGAAACGTCGGCGGGCGGACTTAGCCGTATCGACTGGATCTTGCGGCAGCCGGTTGACATATTCTTTTTGGAGCTGGGCGGGAACGACGGGCTCAGGGGATTACCGCTGGATCAGACTAGAAAAAATCTTCAGGCGATCATCGACAAGGTAAAAGCCAAGCATCCGAACGTGAAGCTGGTGCTTGCGGGAATGATGGTGCCGCCGAATCTAGGCAAGGAATACACCGACGAGTTCCGGAATATTTATCCCGAGCTGGCGATAAAGAACAAGGCGACACTGATGCCGTTCTTACTGGAAGGTGTGGCCGGCGACGAGAAGCTGAACCTGCCGGATGGAATTCACCCGAATGTGGAAGGACATAAGATCGTCGCAAAGAACCTGTCGAAGCTCATCGGCCCTTTGGTCAAGGGCGCTTAAAGATCCTTAAGATCCTTAAGGATCAAATCAACCCATTGAGAATACATCTTCCCGGAAGGATGAAGTCCATCGGGAGCCACCAATGACGGGTCTTTGAGTCCGTTCCTGCTGATATCTGTAATATAAAAATACCGGACACCGTACTGTGCTGTGATGGTGCGGGTGATGCTGTTGTACTCGTCGAGCTCTTTCGAGATCTTTTCCTGTTTGGGTTTTCCGTACGGGGTGAACCCGTAGTCGGGAATGGAGACTACAAACACGTTTTCTTTCTTACCGCCGGCCAGCCTGATCGAAGTTTTAAGGAGGTCTTCGAATTCGGTTTTGAACTGTTCGATGGGTTTGCCCTGGTACTGGTTGTTGACGCCGATGAGTAACGATACCAGGCCGTATTCTTCTTTGAGGTGGGCGATGTTGATGGCGTTTTGGAGGTTGTCGGTGCACCAGCCGGTGGTAGCGATGATGGTCGGGCCTTCGATGGGGCGGCCCTTTTTGCGGAGGGCTTCGGAGAGCTGCACCGGCCATCGTTCGTTTTCGGGAACGCTTTCGCCGATCGTATAGGAGTCGCCGAGGGCGAGGTATTTGGTTGGAGTCTGAGACATTGCCGGGGCAGCAAGTGCGGTGAATATGAGGAAGATTATCTGTTTCAAGATGTACGATTTAAGATGTACGAGGTACGATTTGGACGGTACGTTCGATGAATGGCGGCCTACGAAGGTCCAAATCGTACTTCGTAAATAATACTTCGTACATCCTTTGGGGCGGAGAGAGAGGGATTCGAACCCTCGGTACAGTTGCCCGCACACCGGTTTTCGAGACCGGCCCGTTCGACCGCTCTGGCATCTCTCCGAGGGGTGCAAAATTAAGCGTATTTAGGTAACCGCAATGCGACAATCCCCAGTGTTTATTTGTAAGGTTAACCGTACAAATAGGCAGAAAAACATCAAAGCACAGGTAACCATTCGTACCTGAAAAAATATCAGAAATAACAAGCCCATTCTACCACCTTTTTAGGACGTCAAAATTTTTATTATTCTGTCCTTTCATTAATTTGGAAGTTCTATTAAGAAGAGAATCCGAGCACCCTATGGATTTCGAGTTGTTCCTTAAGGCCGATACATGGCTTGCACTGTTGACTCTGTGTTTTCTTGAAGTTGTCCTGGGGATCGACAATATTATCTTTATCTCCATCGTATCCAACAAGCTCCCGGAGGAGCATCGTGCCCGCGCCCGCAACATAGGCCTCGCCCTGGCCATGATCGTCCGCATATGTTTCCTCCTCGGTATCACCTGGATCATCACCTTCACCGAGCCGTTGTTCACCATACCCAAGAATTTCATCATGGCCCACGCCATGTCTTTCAGCGGCCGCGACCTCATCCTCGGCTTCGGCGGACTGTTCCTGATCGCCAAAAGCACCATGGAGATCAACCATGAAATGGAAGGCGAAGAAGGAGAAGAAGGCGTCACCAAAAAAGCTACAGTGACCCTGAGCGGCACCATCATGCAGATTATCCTGCTGGATATCATATTCTCATTCGACTCTATCCTTACCGCTATCGGCATCGTAGACAAGGTGATCATCATGATCATCGCCGTCATCGTGTCGATCTGTGTGATGATGTTCTTCTCCGGATCCATCAGCCGGTTCATACAAAAACATCCATCCATGGAGGTACTCGCCCTGGGATTCCTGATCCTCATCGGCTTCATGCTATTCCTGGAATCGCTGCATTATGTGATCCCCAAAGGTTATATCTATTTCGCCGTGGCCTTCTCCATGCTCATCGAGCTTACCAACATCCGCGTCAAAAAGAAACGCGGTGACAAGTCGAAGCCCGTCAAGCTCAAGAAAGGTTACACCGACGAAGAGCTGAACGAAGCCGTCATAGAAAAACAGAGTAAGTAGAGATGGATCCCAGTTACCCCATCGGTAAGTTCCAGCCCCAGGAATCGTACACCGCCGGAGAGCTCGACGCATTTATAACACGTATCGAAACACTGCCTGGCCGACTCGAAGCTGCGATCAAGGGCCTCACCGATCAACAGCTCGACACACCCTATCGCGACGGCGGATGGACCGTGCGGCAGGTGATACACCATGTGCCCGACAGCCACATGAATTCCTACATCCGCATCAAGTGGACCGTTACGGAAGACACCCCGCTCATCAAGGCTTACGATGAAAAAAGCTGGGCACTTACGGCTGAAACCAAACTGGCTCCCGACATCTCCATCAATTTCCTGAAAGCCCTTCACGTGAAATGGACGTCACTCATGCGCATGCTCACACCTGCCGAGCTGCAGCGCGAGTTCATCCATCCCGACTCTAAGAAAAAGGTGCCCATCGACCGGCTCATTCATCTGTATGCGTGGCATGGCGATCATCACCTGGCGCACATCACGAGCCTGAAGGAACGTATGGGATGGAAGTAGCGCCCTACGATCCTCCCTTCCCCCTCATCAATAAGCACATCGAGACCATCTATCCGGCCTTGTTCCGGCGCGTTGGTCTCCCGGAGTTCCGCCGCGAACGGATCAGTACTCCCGACGACGATTTTCTCGACATCGATTGGCTGAACTGTGGCTCCGACAATCTGGTCATCATTTCACACGGCCTGGAAGGCAACAGCCGGCGCCCATACATGAAGGGTATGGCAAAAGCATTCTTCGATAACGGCTACGACGTGCTTACATGGAATTACCGGGGTTGCGGCGAGGAGATGAACCGCACGCTTCGCTTCTATCACAGCGGCGCCACCGACGACATGGACGTGGTTGTAAAACATGCCGCCGCGAAATATCCCTCGATATTCCTCATAGGCTTCAGCCTGGGGGGCAACCTGACCCTGAAATACCTGGGTGAGAACGACGAGCGTATTCCGCGAGCCGTGAAGGGTGCGGCGGTGTTTTCGGTCCCCATCAACCTGCATACGAGCTGCGAAAAGATCTCATCGCCCGGCAACGCCGTTTATGCTTCCCGTTTTTTGCGGAGCCTGAAAAATAAGGTGATGGCGAAGTCCAGGCTCATGAAGGGTATCGACCTGGACGGGCTTAATAATATAGGGACGTTAAAGGCCTTCGACGACCGGTATACGGCTCCACTCCACGGGTTTAAGGATGCGCTCACCTACTATAAAGCGTGCAGCTCGCTTTATTTTCTGAACAGTATTCGCAGACCCGCGCTGGTGGTGAATGCCCTGAACGATCCATTTCTCGGTCCGGACTGCTACCCGAAGGACCTTCAAAATCCAAACGTTCATTTTGAATTTCCGCAACGCGGCGGGCACGTTGGTTTTGCTCTGTTTAATCAAAATGGGCTATATTGGTCCGAGCTGCGTGCATTGCACTTCGTGCAGTCGCTGACAAAAAATAATGTTCGATAGATACTCCATAGCGGCTTCGGCCGATCAGATACAGTCCTTCTTTTCCGTCGACCCGCATGGATTCGACAAGCCGCGTTACAATGCTGCGCCGTCGCAACTGTTGCCTGTGATCACGATAGGCACTGCGGGGTTGTCGCATTTCTATTGGGGAACTGCACCGGAGTGGTCTAAGAACAAGCCGATCGGTGAGAAGATCATCAACACCAGGGTCGAGCAGATCTCTGAACGGCCTGCGATCCGCAAGCAGATCAAAAAGTACCGTTGTCTTATACCTGCCGATGGCTTTTACGGATGGAAGAAGGTTGGAAAGAAGACTTCCATTCCCTATCGTTTCGAGATGAACCCAAAGGGATTGTTTGCGATGGCCGGAACGTGGGAAGAATACGACGACGAGCAAGGCAACATGATCCACACGTTCATGATCGTTACGGTTCAGGCCGGAGCCAGCGTTGCAGCGATATGTGAACGCATGCCGGCAATCCTGACTAAAGAGGAATCGATGGTGTGGCTGAATGCAGAGTCAACCGAAGAGGAGCTGCTTGCATGTCTTCATCCTTTCGAAGGCAAGCTCGAGAGCTTTTCCGTGTCACCCAGGATCAATGATATCAGTGCCGACGATGCAACGATGATCATGCCGACACCTCCGGCGGATCAGCACGGGAACCTCACGTTGTTCAATTAAAATCCGTCGTCCTCATCCTTCTTCGCGTCGGCTTTCTTTTTGGTAGCGGGAGCGGCCGGATCTTTCTTTTTGTTCTTACCACCAAAGAGTCCCATGATACCTTTCTTCTTCGGCGGTGCTGCGGTAGTGTCGGCGGGGTCGGTTGGTATCAACGGCTGTTCTTCGACGGCTGTAGAGTCGGCAGCTTTTTTCTTCTTGCCGAACTTCAGGAATGAGAAAAGTCCTTTCTTCTTTTTTGCTGCCTTGGCGGCTTCGGCCTTGTTCTTAGTCTGGGTGTCCATGGCGGCTGCCACGTCGGGCAGCACCAGCTGATCACGGAAGTACCACATGTAAATGTCCTGGTCGACGTTGTACTTCTCCTTTGTTTTGGTGATTGCATACACGCTGTCCTGGACGGGTGCGGCGGCGCTGTCGATCACGTCGCGTTCGGCGAGTATAAGGTCTTCACCCTGGTCGGGTTTAAGAGAGTCGGGAATGACGGGATAGATGGGTTTCATCTCGACGGTCTTGAGCCCCCGCATCTTTTTGCGATAGGATTCGGGGACGGCGACGAGGTATTTGGTTTTGCTGGCAGTGAGTATTTTGGGGGTGGAGTCTTCCTTGAAGTAGCTGAATTTCTTGCGTAGCTGTTCCTTATCGTAGATGAAGGAGCTTTGATATGCGGGGCATATCAGCTTCTGGGTACAGGATGATCCCAGGATAACGAACAGGCTTACGAGAAGGGTAAGGACTCGGGTCATCTTACGTGCACATAGTATGCACAATCAGCAAAAATAACGAAATTGGGGAAAGAATATTTCTTGAATTGTAACAAATTGATTATCAATACGATATAAGCGACATTTTTAAGTAATTGTTTAATGTTTCGCCCCTAACGGACGACCTCGACAAACCCTTTGACTGCCGGACACACGCCCAACTTATAATTATAAAAGTACGTGCCGGCCGCAATGTCGGTGCTGTTGCCGGGCCATTGGCCATCATACTGGTCATTGTTAAATATCTGTGATCCCCACCGGTTGTAAATTCTGATCGAGCCGTTACCATAATTTATCTCAGGCAACACCCGGAGTGTTTCATTGAGGCCGTCGCCATTCAATGTAAGCACGTTAGGTAACACGACGTCAAAACCCGAATATATCGTGACGCGGTCCGATGCCTCTCCGCACTGATTGCCGACTGTAACGGAATAATCGCCGCTGCGGGACGGAGCGTAAACCGAATCGACAGTGCCCGATGACCACACATAATAATCATACTCCGGCCCGGCTCGAAGGACGGGGTAATCCGCGGAACAAACCAACTGATCGGGGCCGAGATCGACTTGCGGCGGCGAGCGAACTTCGATTATTTTTTCATCGTACGCAGTACAACCCAGTCCGTTTGATACTGTTACGCTGTATGTTCCCGCTTCACTGACAGTAATGGATGTTTGCGTCGATCCATCCTGCCATTTGTAAAAATCAAACGGGCTTGCGGCTTTGACTTTTATCCATGCACCGGCACATATCGTCGTGTCGGCTCCGAGGTTCACAAGCGCCTTGGGATGGACGTATACCGTAATCGTGTCTTTCACTTCTTTACCACAACCTTTGGCGGTTGTAACGTAGGTTGTTGTAACGTCCGGACCTGTTTCAAGATCACGACCCACATGAACGATGCCTGGTTTCGATATTTCTTGCCAAATCACATAGCTGGTCCGCGCGTCTGCCGATAGCGTGGTCTTGTCACCGACGCAGATTGTAGTGTCTCCGGAAAATGTAAATACATCCGCGGGTAGCTTTTCGACCGAGACATCTTCAATAAAATAGTAAGAGTGTTCGTAGCCCGGGGGAGAAAATCGTACAGACGACGTAAGACGATCGGATGTGAAGTTACCGATCACCAGATAGCTGGCGGGCTCGGTGGCGGTAAACATTCCGCCGACGCGCGTCCATTTGGCTGTGTCTGTAAGGATGTTTGTTTCCAATATCTGGGGTGATTGATTCAGAACCCGGTAGCCTTGGTGAAATGTTGGCCCCGGATTAAACCGGATGCCAAGATTGTTCGAGGCGTAATGCATATACTCTGCCCGGGAGGTATAAAACTCGGCGCAATAGGTGTCGCCGGGTTCCAATGGCTCGGTCAGCCGACCTTCGAGATATTCACGGTAATTCGAATCCGCCTGACTTAGCGCCATATATGTGTAGATGCCTCCAAACCGGTTGCCTGTTCGTGGCATTTGACTGCCAACGTACTCGTGAGCGTCGACCCGGTACGGCTGAGAATTAAAGCACGCCCACATGAGTTGGGTACTGTGTATGTCGGAAGTTCCCTGGCCTGGCGCCATCCAATTGCAGGCATAAGTAGAAAGAAGAGCTGCCTGTTCGGGCTGGAATGCTCCGCAGAAGTCTTGTCCGCACTCGAAGCTTGGGTTTAAAACGAGATTTTGTCCCGAAGCAATTGAACAAGTTGTTGCTCCGAAAATCAGTACCACGCAAATCCTGCGGAACATATGGCAAGATCGCTATTTTTTCTTTTTCGGCTGCAATTTATACTCGAACCCGAACCGGAGAGAGGTGTTACGATTTTGAGGGAATCTCTTCAGGTCCGCGACGTTGTACAAGACCTGAAATTGTCCGTTGATCCGTTTGCTGATCGGATAGGTACGAAACAACCCGGCGTTGAATCTGAACTGCCAATTGGCGAAGTCTTTGTCTACAGGGAACTTATACCTTGCTTTGGCGCCTTCTGAATAGTGAAGCCACTCCCCTTCCGTGTGAAGGAAAAATGAGCTGTACAGTTTAAGATCATTGAAGAGGCGGTACCCGTACACTTCGTCTTTCTTCATCCACGGATGTTTCAGCCACACGGCAGCGCGCCACGAAACGCCGATACCGGGCCGAAACCGGCCTGACAGTTTGTATGCAACGTAAGGAGCGACGTCGAGCGCCGTCCGGTCGGCTTTAAATAACTGGAGTGAAATTCCCGGAACGATACGTTCACGAAAGGGTTTGTCTTTCATCTCGTTCGGAGCGCGTTTCGGCAGATACCTGCTATCAGGAATGTTTTTGTATTTCTTTTTCAGCTTGTCGAGTTGCGCGATCCCGGCCTTCAGCTTGTCCTCCTTCCCGGCGAAGTGGTCGACAACGTGTTCCGAAGCAAGACCTTTGACGGTACCGATCGCTCCGTTCTTGTCTTTGACGGATGCGAGCATATCCTGGTATTGCTTGAGCATGTTCGTCGATTTTGAGGCGTTGTTATTCTGGGTCTGAAGCTCTTTCATGGCATCCTGTTTCATGATCTGTTCGGTTGCGCGTTTTTCAGCGTCTTTTGTAAGGTCGTCGGCTTGGCTGAGGCCGTTCTCCTTCACATCTTTGATCTCTTCGGTGTAGGTTTCAATTTTCCGGGCGGCGCCATTGACTTTCTCCAGCTCACCTTTCACTTTCGAAGCCCCATTTACGATGTCATTGTCTTGTACAGCAGATTTTGATTTATCCTGTACGTCTTTTACTTTTTGGTTGATGTCTGTGAGAGGGTTATCGATCTTGATATCTGGCTTGATGTCGGCCTTAACATCGGCTAGCGGGTTCGCGGGAAGATTCACATTGTTACCGGGCAGCGCGTTTTTACCAGAAATCTTATCATCCGGAAGTTTCAGTTTGTCGGTTCGGAGTTGGGCATTTGGAACGCCGGCGACGGGAAGGCTCCTGTTGATCCGCGCGACCCCGAGGCCATTGGTGAGAGAATCGAGGAATCCGGATTTCTGATCGATCGTTTTCTGAAGGGCCAACTTCCGGTCTTCGAGCTCATGGGTCAGGCTATCCTGTACGTTGCGAATGCCTGACGTCCTGTTTTCGAATTTCAGTTTGGCAGAATCAAATTTGTTCCGTGCGATGATCTTATTCTTAAGGCTACCAGAAAGACTGTCGAGCTTGCGTTTGTATTTCTCGGTGGGCAGGTTGAGTGATTGAAGGCTATCGATCTTGTGCGAGAATTTCGCGGCGGCCTGCTCGGCTTTCGCCAGATTGTCTGCGAACAGGCTGTCGGGCTGGAGTTTTAGTTCCGGGACAGTCGCATTGGGAAGTTTTAGTGAATCGAAATGGTTGACGTTTACCGCGCGGGACCGGTCTGTATCCTGTGCGAAGGCGGCAGTTACTAACAACGAGAATGCGATCACCAGATGAAATGATCCTGTGTTGCAAAACGCGCCGTACGGAATGTTCTGCTTCGCTCTCATTGTTCTTAGAAGGAATATGCGAGGTAGAAATGAAAGACCCTGTTGGCCACGGTCGGAAAGTCGGGCGGTGCGTTGCTCGGGGGATCGAAAATTGTGGTAACACCGAAGTTAGATCTTACTCCGAAATTGAAATGCTCTGCCGGGTAGAATCCCAGACCGACGACCAATGCGAGGTCGACGGGTTTCATAACATCCTTCAGGTCCTCGTCCACTTTTTGGTTGTTGATGCTTCCCTTTTCGTTACCGCCGAGCAAGAAGCCGACCTGGGCGCCAAACTGGAAGGTAACTTTACGTCCGGCTTCAAAGAGTAATGGCAGGTTGATCGCGGAAATTGTTGTCGTGGTAGAGCCGACCGACTGTCCGCCGGCGGTTTCATAGTTGTCTTTCTGACCCTGGCTGGAGAAGTACAGTTCAGGCCGGAAGTGAAATTTCTCGCTA
The DNA here is from genome assembly GCA_035318625.1 of Cyclobacteriaceae bacterium. Taxonomy (GTDB): domain Bacteria; phylum Bacteroidota; class Bacteroidia; order Cytophagales; family Cyclobacteriaceae; genus ELB16-189. The sequence goes on along the minus strand of DATHEL010000001.1, from coordinate 666,944 downwards.
ATGTCAGTCCGAAGATACCCGCCAATATGGAAGCCGGGCTTGACAGAGGGTGAGCTGTTGATGGAGGCGCTGAACATGGAGAGGTTGGCGCCGGTTTTGAGACCGAATTGGATGGCCTTTTGGGCGAGGGTGGGTGAAATGGTCACAAGAAGGAAGGAGATGAGCGTGAGGCGCATTGCTATGACGATTTTTGTTGGATTAATATCGCTAATAAAAAACTCAAAGAAAAGTTCTCGAGCCTGGTTGCCATCTAGAAGGTTATAAGAAAAGTCTTGTTTTCCGACGTGTCAATAAGATGGGGGCGAACGTTGGTTGGGCTAGGGCCGGAACACTGACGCACGCCAGAGAGGCATAGTATTAAAGCGCATCTTTTCTGATTCAAGGTCTCATCTCGAAATTATTGCTCTAAAGGCATGTGTTGGTATTCACCTTATTGATACTTTGGGGAAACCAGACAGTCGTCCAATGAAATCAATCTATTTAAAGCTTCTTCCAGGTTGATATCGTCTATCTCAATCAAACTGGTCTCTGTCCGAACCAATCCCTGGTAAACCAATAAGCTTAAAATCAGTTTATCTCTTATCGCATTAGCCTTCTGTTTCGTTCCCGTTTGGGTTTTGATTCAAGTAATAACTCAAGCTCCTTTGTGCTGAACAGGTCCTGCAGTTGTATGTCCCTTCTTTTGCCGTCACGCAGCTTGATGCTTCTGCACGGATGATCTTCTCGTATGCCAATGTGCTGTGGGTAATCGTAATACTTCTTGATCGCCGCTAGAATGCGATGGATGGTTTTCGGGTTGCTGTACTTCTTTCTTAACACTCCGATCCCGTCCATGATCTGGCTATAGGTCGCAATACCTGGTGCCAGAGAAAGAGAAGGAAAAGATCCTTCGACTACATCGATATGGTAATCCGGGATACCAAAATTAAAAAAGCTACTGCTGCTTAAAAAACTAAGACCCGGTTCGATGCCCCGCCTCAAAATAACTTCAAAAATAAACGCGCTGTATCTCGTGCCTCTTTTAGCATCAACTATTAAATAACTTGCCTCTGGACCAACTAGTTAAGTGCTAACTTTCAAGTCGTTCAGTATATCAGCCAGAGTTTTTTCATCGTCATAATATTTAAAAACTTCTACAAGTTGGCTTAGCGACTCTGCCTCCCAAGCCAATTTAGAGTAGTCGATTCTTTTTAAATAATCTTTAAGGCTACTATGTGTGACTGGGCTTCCGATTAGATTTTGAACCTTGCCTTCAAACTCTTCCAAATCTGAAATTTGATTTGGCCAGTCATTAACCGCCGTAAGCAAGATATCTATTACCTCACGTGTTGCTGATCCTAATTTTTTTGAATCCTGAACATGCTCAAGATGCCTTATCGTTAACTCCATCACTGCAATTTTTTAAATTTACTCTGGTGCCAATAGTTATACTTTGTTTTTACATCAAAGACTTCACTCGTTCGGCTATTTCGGAAATAGTGTATCTCAACTTTGTTTCCGTTATGGACGCCTGCTTCATAAACTTTAACCCAACCACCCCTAGAAGTTGAATTCAGCTGCTTAAGTAATCCTTCATTTTTAATTGGAACAGAAACTTCGCCTGCCGCCCTATACGAGCCACTCATCACTTCTCCAACTGACTTGTTAAGTGAGAGCTTTGGTTTCGTAACGGTAACAGCCACAGTTAGTCGCCTTGGTTTTAATGACGGCCCGTGCACAAATCCCACATTACCACCCCCAGCTGCAAAACTCAATGCACCTGTCCAGTGATCAACTATCTCTTGAGCCCTAATTACTTTCTCTACTCGTATGGCCTCATTCCATTGCTTGTTGAACTGATTGGAATATTTCGTATTCCAATGAGCATCGGCTTCCGCACTATTCATCCCCAGGAATTCCGGGTACTTAATTTGGTATTGATCCAACGTGAGCGAAGGACTTCTCTCCTGGTACATCGCATTAATGCCAGCTGAAATAATGCTTCCTGCGTTTAATGCCGACGCCATAAAAGAACCGCTTGGAGTAACAACCATTTCAGCCAACATCGTGGTTGAATTCCACAAACCTTCTACAAAGCCAGGACAAGTAGGGCATCCACCGTCCGGATCGGTTAGAGACACAGGGTTGTTTGCCATCCCGATGTAGGGAGAATCACCGATGCCATAAGGATCCGGACTGATCCACCTCCCAAACCTCGCATCATACATCCTCAGTTGGAATGCATTCCAGTTTGTCAAACTATCTTTCTCGCTAAACTGTCCCTGGTAGCCAAACCTATATGGCTCCTCCAGTATCTCCCGATCACTCATCGTCAAGCCGAACGGATAGTAGTCTGCGCTTTTTTCTATTCGGGAACTTTGTTTTCCTAAGCATTACCGATCAGAAAAAAATTCCCGGAAGGTCGGGATTTTAGCAACGCATCATTTTTTTCAAAGAACGTATGGCCAAGATAGTAATTTACTCCCCCCAGAATGCCGAGTTCCGAGGCATTTTCCATCAAATGTGTAAACATTTGTACATCTTGCTAACTGCACTTTTCAGCAGTTTGACCTGTCGGCGGAGAACAAAGGTGGGGACGTTTTTTTGAAGGTGAAGTGCGTCGGTACAATCTCCATTCAGAACTGTAATCTCGCCAGCACTTCACTTTCAAAAAAATGATGCAAGCCAACTGCAGGCCTACGCTTAAAAAATAAAAGCCCAACCATTCCGTTGGGCTTCAATAGTATACGCTTTTAAATCAATTAATTTAGCTCTTTAAGCATTTGTTCATATCCCTCTTGCTGCAATTCCTCAAATAAGATTTTCTTAAATTCATCTTTGTTTAGCTGGGATGGATGAAGGTTAAAAATCTTAAGTTTAAAGTCTTTCATCGACTTTTGATGAAGTAATTTATAAATAACCCAAACACTTAATTCATTCCAATCTTGACCTAAAGATTTATGTTCCGCACTATTCCAAGCCTGACCTAAATTCTCTGATTTAAATCCCGATATCTCATCAATATATTTTCCGTCTGAAATATCAATTTCGGTAGGCCAAAATGATACTGCACGTTCAAAAAGCTGATCTATCTTTTCCATTTTTAATTTCCGATTATATTTCCTTCCCCATCTATAGTAGTTCTCAGGCCAGTCTGTTTTGAAAAATCTGTAGTTCCTTTTGGATAAACTTTCCATTGCTTGCCAGTGTTCCCTTGATTGCCATGACTCGTATAACTTTTCCTGTATATTTCGCCAGTCTTTTTATGAATATAACCCTGATCGCCTTTTAGCTTCGTAAAATCTCCAGGATTTGTGTCTGGAGTAGCTTTCTTCGCAAAAACTTGACCATGAACATTAGTGGCTTTTACAGTGGGAGCAACAACTGGCGTTGTCACGGGAATATTCCCATTTGATGTTGCCAAAACCGGCCTTCCTCCTGGCATTGGCGTAGTAGCAGTTCCTGATGTCATTGTCATTGCCACAGTTATCGCCGGCGCTGAAATCTCCGCCCCGAACTGTTGGGCATCCGTCGTGTTCTGATTCATCGGCTTCATCAACGGGACTATCCCGCCCGAGAGCGTATGGTTTAATCCATTCACATGATACGATAACTGGGTAGCCGTCCGTCCTAGTCCGCTCAATAACTGTAATCCCACACTTCCTACAACTTCTGCCCCTCTCGATGCCGTGACAACCACTTCATCCAAAAACTTTCCACCATCAGCTAAAAATTTTGCCAGGCACTCCTCACAAAATCCACCGTCAGGATCCGTCCCACTCACCGGGTTATTTCCCATCCCCACATACGGACTCGCAAACTGCCCATACGGATCTGGACTTATCCATCTCCCAATCCTTGGATCATACATCCTTAACTCAAAATTATTCCAACCCGTAACACTGTCCTCTTCGCTAAACTGTCCTTGATACCCAGAACGATATGGCTCCTCCAGTATCTCCCGATCGCTCATCGTCAAGCCGAACGGATAATAGTCCGCACCCGCAACGTAAGGCGACTGAGTATGGGAGATCGTCATATCATCAAAATACACATTGGTCGACGAGTTGCTGTTGTTGTTGATGTATATATAAACGTATCCTGGCGATGGTATTGTGATCGGTCCGATCGTAAGTTTCTGCTTCTGCATGTTCGCCGCCGATGTGATCATTACTGCGGACATCGGAAGCACGAGCGGATCGGGTACATCCAGGTTATTATTAAAGGTAATCATATTCAGGTACGCCGCCGGCACCGCATTATCGCCTGAACCTGCTGCCCCACCGAAGCCACCCGTCATAACACCGTTGATCGCGTTATAGATCTTTCCGGCCTCACCCGGCTGGCCGCTCACTCCACCAAATGCCGCAGCCACTGAATTGACAACCGCCGCGACGGTTTGAGTGGTGGCACAGTTGCTGCAGCCTTCATAGTATGCGTAGACCTCAGCGGTAATTACATCTCCCGGAGCAACCTTCACGGCGAACGCAGGCCCGGTTATCCGGGTGTTGTTGAGCACCACTCCTTCGTTCCCGGCAAGTGCCGGAGGCGTTACGGTGGGCCGCACAAAGCTTGACCGCGGCGCTATATTCTTGAATCTCAGATCCTCGGCCGTCGAATTCTCCGATTCCATTGTGGCCGTGAACGTCGTTGTTTTCGGAGGCCCTATCACGGCACGAACGTTACCGAGGTTGTCCGATAGTTCATAAAACCACGCGTCGGGCACAGGTTTATAGACCCCTACCCGACCAGCAGCATAGATCGGTACTTCTTTTTTGACAAAAGAGCTTGACGCGTTATCATAGATCGCATGAACGTTCCCTCTTGCATCACTCACGTAAAAAGTTGTTCGCGATAAGGTGCCCCCGCCATAATCCTCTCTTTTTACGCGGTTACCGCGATCGTCGTAATAGTACTTTACAACGGGCTGATTGCTCGCATTCTGAACTTCCTTTACGAGACCGTATGCATTATAAAATACTTTCATGGTATTGCTACCTTCCGTCTGCTCAATCATCTGCCCTATCACGTTGTGAGAAAGGTCGATCGTGTCTGCTCCCCCCGATACATAGTCCAAACTATTTTTTCCTGAATTATAGGAATAGGCATAGTTGGCCATGTTTGTCGTTTTATTATTACGTCTGAGGCCAGTTATATTCCCGTTCTTGTCATACCCTGTAATAGCTTCCCGGTAAGCGCCATCGCTCGGAAATGTTGCGGAATAACTACCTGCTGTACCAGTCAAAGGTGAAAACTGTGCATTCTGGAGTTGATTGAGAGCATCATAGGTATATCCATATATCTTCTTGGAAGTTGGATTGTCAACGACGCTAAACCAACTATTATATTTCACCAGGCCATTGTACTGGTCACTAATACCGCTGGCTGTTATGTTGCCTGCCGAATAGCTTGCTCCGGAATAGTCATTGGCGTAGTAGTTCAGAGTCTGTCCAAAGACATCTGCCGGAAATGCATTTAAGATACCATCGCCACCGGGGTCTTTGGCCGGATCGCTATGGTTGATCGACTTAAGTGCACCGTCGATAGTATATACGTAGTCGATACCCTGCAAATCTCCGGCGAGCTCTACGCGTTTCAACGGCCCATGTGTGTAGTAGTAATAAGTAGCCTGTAAAGTGGTATCGCTAACTCCGTCAAAACTGGTCCGAGCATTCGTCATCCGTCCGTTGACATCGTATTCATAGTGATGATAGAACCTGTCGCCAGGCACTCCGTTCTGGTAGGCTACGCGCGTTACATTTCCAAAGAAATCATAGGTGTAATCAATCCGCTTATTACCAAGTCCTGCTATGGCCTGTATGGTCCACTCGAGCTGCCCTAAGTCGTCATAACTATACCACGTGCTTGCATTTGCATTCTCAGTTTTACTAACCTGCCCGTATAAATATCGCTGTGTGACCGGCGCGCTACCCCCGGCTACATCGTATGTAACGTAGTCGTGTTCAGAGCACCGCACGTTGTCAACCTGCCGGGAAACTCCGGTGAAGCCGGTATTGTCGACAATACCGAGAACACTATATGATGCCGGGGAAGTTGTGGAATGGGGTTCAAAAACATACGGGTTTGTACCCGTCGTTGTATATTCTCCCGATTCGATCAATCTCCCCAGTCTATCGTAATTTGTGTAGGAAAACTTGTTCGCACTGTACTGTATCTGATTTTGTGAAAACCGTATTTTGCCATCAGTGCTATAAACAAATTTCGAGGTGCCCTCATCCGGCGACGCCGTTTCGATCAGTCGACCCAGGTGATCGTACTTATTAATAGACGCTATTGGGATTGTAAATAACCCCGTATTGATATCCTTCGGTGCGACGGTTGCTACGACTGCCCCTGCATCGTTATATAAAGTATAGCTCCAGTAGTCGTATGTATATGTGGGTGCGCTCCCGCCTGTTATTACGGCCGACGCGATATTCCGTCCGTCTGCATCGGCAAACGACACGGACAGTTTTCCATTCGGGTCTGTGCCTATATATTTATATCCTGCAAGTGCCGGTGTCGCCTGTTTTAACTGGACAGCGCCAATTAAAAAATCCGAAGTGCCGTTCACCTGGTTCCCATTATACCGTACACCAACATTGACCTGGGTAGCTCCGGCTGGAACAGTAAAGATGATCGACACCCAGTCCTCGTTGGTGACTGGTAGAGCTGAACCCGGCCAGGTTACATCAGCTCCGCCATTGACTTTAGCAAACAGATACGGCTGAGGTTCCCCTGTCGGAACGTATCCTCGTACGGACAGAACATACTTCTTGCCGGCAGTTACACTGATCGGGCCGCCAATTGTAACCCCCGGTGTGCCGCCGGTGGATGTAGCCAGTACATCGATGTAGCCATTCGATGACGAGACCGACGCTCCACTGCCCGAGAACCCTGTCGTTGTCAGGGTGGTCACCGTCAGCAGATTTGAGCCTGGCGGAGGGGTGGATACAAACAACGGGCGAATACCATAATAATGGTCCAATTCCCCGGCCACTATCAGACTGCGGGCCGACTTTCCCTCGTGCGTGCTTCCCATCCGGAAAGCATCTCCAGGGCCGGCAGCGGCGGATGCCACAGGGTCCGGCCCTTCCGCCGTAAACTGGCGTGAATAAGGGTATTGAGTGGTCGGCGTTTGCGGCTCGATATCATTACCGCTGCTGTAGTACCAGCCTACTGTTCCAGCTTGCGTGCCCATTGCCTTTGGATAATTGACCTCTCCGGAACCGGCCACATTGGTTGTAGTCCGGAGATCAAAGTCATCGTAAGAATACCGGTTGCCCGATGCATCTGAGGCAAATTCATTTTTATAAATGAATTCACGCTCGAGGATTGGAGCTGACAATGTCGAGCCGACGGCAGTGTTCAGGTAGTTGAACAGCGGTTGTGAAACAAGAACCTTCCCATTGCTCAGGTCTTTTACCGTCGATTGAATCGGCGCTCCGTTGCCGTCAAGGTAAGTCCTGGAATCACGAACGATATTTTGATCCTTGTCATACATGATCGTTTCGGTCCAATTCATCCGCTGGTTACATTCGGGCGTGACCTCGATCTTTGCGCCAAACGTCTGTCCCGAGGTCACAGTGAAACCCGGAGCTAACTTGATCCTGTATGTAGCGCGGACATCCGCGTTAGCTGCGTCATAGCTGTTGAGTGTGATGTCCACAGGGTTTACTGTAGATGCCGGCACTGAAAGCTGTATCGAATTACTCCACAGGTTAATGGTGTTCGAATGGGCTCGTATATAATACGTCCCTGTCGTAGTCAGCGTGTATTGCGTGCCGAGTGGTGTGGCGGTGGAAGTGCTGTTGGACGTAGTTTGTAAATACCACGTCACATTATCCGGCGAAGTGTTCAGCGTGAGTATCTTATCGTAACAAGTGTTAACTGATGCCACCGCCTGTACCGGATCCGGAACAAACAGGTTAACAACTATCGTGGCTTTATTGGCATAAGGCGTCTCGCATCCTGTAGTCGAATTGTACTTTGTGACGTAGTAAGTATACGAACTTGCGCCATTGACCGCACCAGTGCCCCATGTGGTTCCCGTTCCAAGAAAGCTATCTCCCGAGTTGTACCACTTGTAAGTCTCCCCGCTACCCGCACCACTCGCCGACAAATTTGTAGATGTATTGTATTGCAGCGACACAGGGCTGGTAACCGAAGGCGTTGCAAGGGGATTGACGGTAGCTGTCATTCCAGCCTTGCTGCTCTCGCACCCGGTGACTGTATTGTACTTTGAAACATAGTAGGTGATCGTAGACGAAAGAGCCGGACTAGCAGTTGCCTGGAACTGATAAACATACGAACTGCCGTTCCAGGTATACCACTTATAGGTCTCATTTGCACCAGCCCCGGAAGCCGAGACTATCTGACCACAGGTGATCGTCTGGTTGCTTACAGTCGGCTGTGATGGGGTCGGATGAACGGTCACTTGCGTGGAGTTCGAAGTAGTATAGCTACAATACGTCGCGGAAAAAGCGGTGATTGAGACAGTAGCTGTTCCCGAGAACCCCGAATTCCATGTCACCGAGCCTGAAGAATTGATGGAGCCTGCTCCGCCCGGCGAAAGGCCCCATTGGTAAGACGATGCGTTGGTCGCTGAAGCCGAATAATTGGAAGAACTGACCGTTCCTTGGCAAAAAGCAGTAGTGCCTGATGGCGCACTGACCTGGCCTGCTTTGACGGAAACATTTACGGTGATGCTTGCGGAAGTGGAGGTATTACAAGTCAGCTCCTGGCCGGACACGGTATACATGGTAGTCGTCGCAGGGCTGACTGTCTTGGCCCCTGTACCTGATGTGCCCGCAGTCCACGAACAGCCGCTGCAATTCTGGGGCGTCAAGGTGATTGGATCGCCCGCACAAAGGGTGGGGGGAACGCTTACGCCGATCGTAATCGATCCTGGGCTGATCAGTGTAAACGTGACGGGGCTTCGCGTAGAGCTTTCGGCTCCATAGTTACAGGAGGTGGACACCCAGTAGGTGGTGGTTGAAGAAAAACCTGTAGTGTAGGTCGACACGTAGGCGCTGGATCCAACATACGGGTGTGAGGCGGTGGTGATCGTAAACGATGTACCCCCCGTTTGAGCATAATACCAATGATGGCGTACGGTTGTGCCATCGGCAATACTTAAGCTGGTCGCCGACATGTTAATTGAAGCGCCGTTACACGAGCTCGGACTGTTCCCGGTCGGTGGTGAACCGCATTGGCCTGAAGCTTGATAGCAGCTGAACGAGAAGCCGAAGATGAATGCGAAATAAATTGCTGTTCTCATATCAAGCGCCCCGTTATTGGTTGATAAAGAATCGTCTGAAATTCTCTTTTGACTCGCTAACCAGCTTCACGCCGTTGTTGCTAAAAGATTCTTGCCACACTTTTGTCACAGACCCCCGGTCGTCATACTCAAACATTGTATAAAGATTGTTGTTGTTGAGTACATATTTCAAGTCGCCGGTCGAGGCATCGTGGACAAATGTCTCCATAGACGCGTCCAAAGGTTGAAATCTAAAGTCGTCGAAAAAAATTGCGGTCCCGGGTGCCGCTGTTTTCACGCCCACTTCAAATGAGGTCATTGTTGTAATCGGAATCTCGCACTGAATCAGGTACCATGAGCCAAGCGACAATGGCGAAACCGTAGGAACAGTCTCCGTTCCATTGACCTTATAGTAAATTCTGCCATTGGAAGAATTGCACCACACGCTTGCACGGTACGTTCGGTTCGGCGTTAACAGGTCGGTTTTATATGTGAACCCGTATCCGCTGGACAGGGAAAGGGCTTTAGAACCTGTATGTGCAGGACTTGACACCACTGAACCGCTGCCCAAGGCAACTTCTCCGCCAAAGTAATTCGTCGTGGTATTTAGATCTTCGGCTCCGCAGTACGACATCTCGGTATAGGCAGCATTAATCGCTTCAGCTATTTTAAGTTTATCACTATGGCCCATTTTTATGGACGAAGACATAAGGTTCATGTCTTTACTCTCCAACGGCATCCCATAGTGATCATATCTGTAGGATTGACCGGCCTTAAGCCAGTTTGTGTGTGTGCCGGACGCAAAATTGAACTCGCTTGTCGCACCGAGCTTCAAAGACCCGTCTGACAATCTCTCATTATAGGTCCCGTTGTAAGCCCACGATTCATGCCGTCTCCAGATGTTTGGGCCATCCGTTTGGTCGGAGTAAACTCCGGAATTCAATACACGGTACTTGTCCCAATCATTCTTCCAGGTCGTCGCCTGTGCACTTATCAGGCTTAGTGCATTGCCGATTGCGTCAACGCTGTAAACGTACGTCGCGGCGTCCTGGGTGAGCATGTGTTTGTTACCACTGGATACTATCTTGGAGGCCATACCGGGATACTTTGTATAAGCTGGAACTGAGATGGTCTTTACACTAAATCCTGAAGGGCTTGTCTCTACCGTTTCTAGAATTTTTCCAGTGATCATATCAAAAGCCTTGTTCGTCGCCGAGCTGGAAAATCCGTCCTTCTGAGTCGTTGTCGTTATTAGGACATAGGGATTTTTTCTCGTGGTCGTTCGACTCATTCTATCATAGGCGTTGGATCCCTCAATGATCCGCTCCGCCATCAAAGTGCTTTCCGTAAAGACCCCCTGATACCCGGCCAGGGTCGAAGAATAGGTGAGTTCCTTTGTTACTCTCTGATTCCCTGCAGCATCAAAAGTCCTGATAGCTTTTATAGCCCCAACCCTTGACATATTATCATCGATCTTGAAATGATACTTATTCAAAGCACCATTGTTCGCCGTCGACACATTGTTAGACACTACATCGGTATTAACGACTATCATATTGGATGCGCTCGTTGGCGTTACTGACTGGAAGGGCACTTCAAAATCATATTGTTCCCTCGTGTGAAAGTCAGTGTCAGAGGTTAATGCACCTTTCAATACCTCCACTCTTCCATACATTACGGGCGTGGACGGGTAATTAGGCAGATCATAAAAACTATAGGCACCAGACCAAAGCTGATCCGGCTCACGGGAGACCGTGCCGTTAAAATATTTGTAGCGGGTTTTCGCCTGGGTGCCCTGATCTTGAACGACGATACTTCCTACCCGAAGGTTTCCCCCAATCCTGTTCGACCTAAGTACCTCGACGCTCCAACTAACTGACGTACCGGGTGACACACACGAGTAGATATTTCCGACAGCGGCGTCTAGTGTCAGGGAGTTAGATGTAAGAGCGGTTATATTTGCCGACGTATTGACGAACGGATATTGCGTGGATACGCCCGAGCATTGGAAGGTGGCGATACCTTTTACCTGAACATTCTCACCAACAGTAAATATCTGATTGGCTCCAGTGAGGCTAATTACAGTAGTGCCAGCCTGGGGAGCACACGAACTGCAGCTAGCTGATCCCGGCCACGACAGTCCTTGCAGCATCTGGCCAGCGACAGATGTATAGTCGTCCCGTTCATAATTTATCAGTAACTCACTGCCAAGCGGGTTTGTAACCTTCGTCAACGACCAAGCCGCCCCGTCTGACGAAACCCCTGGGGCATGGGATGTTACCGTCGAAGTCCCGGTGGAGCTATAATACCCCCAGGCATCCCATTTATCCACGTCATAGTTCGGATTATTTGCATAGTCAAAAATATAGTCTGGCATAACCTTGACGTCGTTGCGCCCAATCATGGAAAGGCGCTTCAATGTCAATTTACCTTTATTGGTCTCAAAAGAGTTGGGGGTATTCTTGCATAGACTGTAATCGTACGTGAATTTAATTCGCTTGACCGCATTTGCCTTCACAATATTACCTGCACAGGTATAGGTTAACCCGGAGTAAAAATCGGATGTAAGCCATTCTTTAGTTACAGAATTATTGCAATTCGTGAGGTTACAACCCCCGTTACCAGTCGGGGCTAAAATCCTATCGAAATCTTCATTCCGTAGAATACAAACTTCGTCGAGTCGCATCGAATTTCCGTCCTGCGTGTAGCCTTGATTATCCAGGCGTGTACTTTTCATGAAAACGGCGCGGTGCGACCTCGTCTCGATGCTATTAAGATAATATTGCTGTTTTTCGCCTTGCGTATAGGTTTCGTGCTGGTTCAAAAAATCCGTTGCCCCGGCATCGTAAGGCGTCCTCCATTGATAATCCTGGCTGTGTTTTCCGTAATGAAATCGCACCCAGTAGCCCCAGTCGTCTCTGTCGGCGACTTTGTTAGAATTACGATCCACGAAATCCGGACCCGTGATGCTTGTTAAAAGCCAGGTATTTGCGAACGGTGAATTACGGGCAATGTAAGAGTACTTATTTGCGTCAGATTTGTCCGAGATCTTCGACGAATAATTGTAGTCATAGACCGGCAGACCGTAGTGAAATGTGACACCATCGGACCGTGTGATGGAATATGCAGCAATGGATCCGTTAGCAGGTGCTTCATTCGCAAATCCGCCAGGCGCAACTACGGAAAACACCTGGCTCCTAAAAGAAGCTCTTTCAGTACTTTCCAGAAAATCTAAATAGCCCTCATTAAAGGGCGCGGCGGTAGTGAGCTCATGGATGCTGTACCAGCTTACCTGATTTGACTGCGGTATAGCCTTATAAGTGCCGGCGTCCGTTCTGAGGCGCTGGGAGAAAGCGACATCCTTCAAATCATATGTCATCGCCGATCCTGCGACATTGTGAGCGAGTCCATAGTAGTAATCCGGCTGACTTATTGACCCGGATACTTTCCCAACAGTATGGAAGTAATTATTTGAATATGATCCATCGTAAATAAAAGGGACTTTATAATTGTAAAATGGTACGGGTGCCAACCTTATATGATTATCAGTCATTTCTCTCGGCGTAGCGACTGACCCGACATCAAATCGGTATGGTTTTATCGTGCCGGAAATCCCTAACCCACCAACCGAAAAATTATCGGTCGCGATCTGAAAGGGATTGTTTGACTGGCGATAGGACTGTCCGTCGTTTACACTATAATTCACATCGCTGGCAGCGCCGAGGCCGGTTGCAGGGCTGGTTGGTACGAACTTCTTGACATTCGCCTGTGTCGTGTCATTTTTTTTCACTGTTAACGAAGGGCCGCTCGAAGTTCCGGTGAAATTCTGTGTCGGTATCGAGGACAGATTGAGAGTACCATACATCTGCTCAGTCCGGGTTTGATCCAACCATATCCAATAGTTTTTATGGAACAGCCGTTGCTCCTTTCTCTTCGAGTATTCCCAGAAGCCAATCGTTGGAGCCGCTGGCGTTCCTGCCGAAAAAACCAGGCTTAAAGCTGCACCTGACGAAGAATTCAACGCAAGATTTTTCAAAACCGCTCCAACTGTCTCTAAGGACCCAGCACCCATTGTCGCCACGGTAACTGCTGCCATCGCAAGTTTAAGAGGATCAACATGCAGTCCAGTCTTTGATACACTGATACCGGCTACACCAACTGAGCTTAGACCTTTATCATCATAATTCACATCCAGCAGTCCCAAAAGAGTAATCGCCCCGTAATGACCCTGGGACGTATTCCATCCTATTTCGCCGAATCCGAGGGCTGACGACGACCAACCTCGCACACCGGTAAGGTCAGCCATGGTGATCGACTGATATTGACCTGAAGCATCGTCAGGATATGCGTTTATACTTCTCGTTATCGCGCCCGCATTCATGGTCCAGCCAAGCCCCACCCAGGAGGCCTCCTGGTCAGGTCCGACACCCGCGTTGTAAGTGAGCGGGAAGGAAAAGCTGCCCTCCGGGCCGGGAACTTCGATTGTAACCGGGCTTATTGTAAAATCGCCGTTAACGAGGTTAACCATGTCCGTACTTCCCGGCTCTTCATAGCCCATATACTCCGGCTGATGAGGACCCGATGTAAGAGCCAGAGCTTCGCTGGGGCCAACCAGGTTGGCGAGCGTGAGAATGATAAAAAATACCGCAAGCGTTCTTGCGACAATTCGATTCCTAAATACTTTCATAATCATCATAACTTTATCAGGGGAACATCTTTAATATTTCTCGTGCTGAAGACAAATTCGTGAACACCAGTACCCAGTTTTGAATCCGCAAATACCAGTTTTATCGTGCCTGTCTTATTTCGCAGGTCTTCACCAAATGCGCAGAGTAAACTGGTCTTCCCGGCCATACCAAACGCCCGAACGTACGAGACGGCCATCGCAGGAATAGTATCGGTCTCTGTTACCACCGTTAAATCTGCCGATATTCCATCACCAAGATATTCCACGACCGATGCGAACATTCCAGGATTCGACGAAAACTGATTTTCCACTTCTCGTCCCTTGTGTGACAGGCGCACAAGAAAGTATGAAATAGTGTCGTATGCCTTGAGATGCTCCTGCCTTTCTTCAAAGGTCTTAAGTTCACGGAGTTCACCGACCATCACCAGGTCAACGGGACTATAAACAACCTCAATTGTATAGCCCCCAGATTCCGAAGTCTTGATCAACCCGTTATCATCAGTCATGATATACCGGGTCAAATCTTTTTCAGTCAGCACAGGTCTTGAGCACCCGGCAGACAGGGCAAATAAAATCACAAAATAAAGTTTACAGGAACTCATTATTCAGACCTTTCATAACTTCATCGGTGACATCAACTCCACTCTCTGCATATACAATATTTCCGTAAGCCGTCGCAGCAAAAATGATCTTATATCCCTTTTGCTTACCGTACTTCTTCAGATACTCATTAACCCTATCCATTACTTTTCGACTTAGCTCCTCGTCTTCCCTCCTTACATTTTCCTGTACCATTTGCTGGTAAGACCGGAACTGCTCCTCTGCCGAACGGATCACATCCTCAGTAAGTTTCCTTTCGTTTGCCGTCAACGTTGCCTTCTTTTTCTCATAGTCGTTGATCTTATTCTGGAGCTCCACATTCAGCGTGTCTAGTCGCGACTTCCATACGGAAGCCTTTCCTTCAAATTCGCGCCTTGCCACCTTCATTCCCTCATAGCCGGCCACAAGCCTTTGCGAATCCACATAGACCACGGCATCATTCGAATCATAGTGTAGAATAAACAACGCCACTATGGCTACGGCAAACATTGCCTTTATCGCGATGTCAATCAGGTTTTTCATTTGCTAATATTATCAATGGTTTCCCTGCTATCAGAAATACAAACGCCAGCAATTATTACCGACGGAAATAATGTTTTCATACTGTTAATTGACTTTCGTTTTAAGCTCGTCTATTTGTTTTTGCTGGTCTATAACATAAAGAGTTAGCTCTTCTATCTTCTTGAGCAACAGCAAATTCATCTCACCGACGTTGACGCCGTTTTCTCCCATTTCTTCCGCAGATGGAACTTCCGGCAAATGATGATACTGTTCTATGTACGTCCTTAAAGTCTCCAGCGACGGCAGCTTATAATTCTGTTCAAACACATAGTCCGGGGCAACAGCACCCGCGAGATCTATCTGAACCTCCTGTGCGTGGATCTTGCCCTTCACAGCAAGCTTCGCATCCGGCGATAAGGTTCCGATACCTACGTTACCCGTTGACGCGTCAATTCTCATACGCTCCGTTTGGCCATTCGCATAAAAACGAACATGCGCTCCACCACCCCCCGTCGCATCATAATTGATATACATCCCATCCTGATTCACCGTGGATTCATTCCTGATGACCCGACCGTTCAGGTAAATGTCCTGTCCATTAAGACTGTTAGTGGTGTTAATAACTTTGACACCGTTGATGGCAACGATCCCGCTCACATCGAGCATCTGTTGAGGTGTAAACGTGCCGATTCCGAACCGACCTGCTGTTGTCAACACAGCTTTGGGTGTGTAGTTCGAAAGAAAATATAGATTGTGATTAGTCTCGGTGCCCACGAATCCTCCAGATAATCCCGACCATCCCGAGTGGGAAAACAATCCGACGCTATACGCCGCATCGCTGTTGGTCGCCAGTATTTTGGAGTGAGCGGTCCCTGATACCTCCAATACCCGGCCCCATCCCTGTGGATTTGAAATCGATGTTGTTCCAATTCCGATATTGCCACCGGTATAAAAAGCCCCCGCAATCTGCATATTACCAATGGTGTTAATCGCTGCTATCGGAACCTGTCCATGTATTCCCCATGTCCAGCCCCTACCTGTGTCGCCAGACATATTGTTCTTAATACTGTAGTCAGTCACGGGTCCAAATTGATACTCGCTCCCGGTTCCCATGTGTATCTTATACGTGTTATCCTGCCAGAAACGGACACCGTTGCCGTTGCCCGCGGTTACATCGTAATAGGTCGATTGAGCTATGCAAACCGTAACGCTTAGCGTCACGATAGCTGTGAGCAGGGTAATTTTCATATGATATGGATATGTATTGATAAATTTATTCAAACTCGTCTTACGTGCGTCTCGTGTTCTTCACAACGGGCGGTCGCAGATGGTGATGTTCAGCTATGAACCAGGTACCCACGATGGTTATTTATTTGTCTGCTTCTTCAATGCATCGACTTCTTCCTTCAGTTCGATCATATGTAGTGTCAATTCCTCTATTTTCTTCAACAGCAACAAATTCATTTCTCCGACATTCATCCCGTTCTTTTCAAATTCCTCAGCAGATGGCACTTCCGGCAGGTGATGATACTGATTGATATATGCCTTGATTGTCTCAAGAGAGGGAAGTTTATAGTTTTTCATAAAAACATAGTCCGGAGCCATGGAGCCCGTAAGATCAACCTGCACCTCCTGCGCATGAACCTTTCCTTTCACCGAAAGCATTGCATCAGGGGAGATAGTCCCGATCCCCATTCGTCCTGTCCGGTCAATGAATACTCCAGTTGACCCACCGAAATCAGTAGTGGGCTGAAACGCGTAGTTGCCATTGGTCAGCACGCCCCACGACCACCAATTGTAATTCATACTTGCGTCAGTTGAACCGATAAGATTGAGCGCAGGCTTACTGGCGACCGATGGTGCATTTGCGTAAGGCGCTTCGTGGGGTTATAACTCGACGATTTTATATGGATCATTGCGTCCGCCGCGCCGTGGCCACCAATGCTGAGCGAGCCGCCACGAATATCAAGCTTTGAATTAGCAACCGGTTCTGTGGTACCAATCCCCATTCGCCCGGTATTATCTACCGAAACGACCTGGCCGACCCCTTCCCTGTAGAGAACAAAGTTTCCACTCGATATCTCACGACCTAAGGCCCAATCACGGGCAGCAGTACTAAACTGCCACTCGATATAATTCCAATTGGTGCCGGCTCTATTATCCTTGAGAATCAGGCTTCGATCGTTTCCACTTTGAATGTAAGGTGTCCCTGTTGAGGGAAATGTGTTTTGTGCGATGGCTGCTTGCAACAGCATCACCATCACGGGAGTAAGAATATATTTCATGATAAACTAGTTTTGCTTCAGGCGTATTCGCTCTTAATTCAGCCAGGCAAAAGCACTAGTTCCCTTTCTTCACAGCAATCAAAATCTGTATGGTGTTCGGAGCGTCTATTCGAATATAGCCCAACGAATTAGCTAAAGCCAAAAGACACGGAGTGTCATGCTCCTGTTGAGTCAAAAAAAAATATACCGCTAAAGAGGTATAGAGAAACATGATTTAATTGAACGGAGCTAATTGAAAATCAGGGAGTTAAAAGACCGGGATAGCCTGGTATTTTGCCGCAAAATATTTTCTTACGACTGATAAAATATATTTTATCCCGAAAGAAATCGCCCGTAAGCGGACGGCCGGATAAACCCCGTGAGGTAATTTTTGCGTATAAAAGTAATCTCCCCTTAACCGGATCAACCTAAAATCCTCACCCTACTGGGTCAACTTCTCCCTCTCCTTCCTCGTCAATCCCTCCACCACCAGCTCATACGACTCATCGATCCACTTCTTCACCAGCTTATCCGGTATCGCCCCATCCATGATCACATCGATCCAATGTTTCTTGCTCATGTGATAGGCCGGCACCACAGAAGGATATTGCTCGCGCAGTACTTCGCCATTCTCAGGGACTACCTTTAGCGCTATATGCTCAAAGCTATTGATATCCGTAAGGGCAAACATCTTTCCCGATACTTTCAAGACCAGTGTATCCGGACCAAAAGGAAGCCCTTCGGTCACACCAGGTTTCGAGAGGCAGTATGTGCGGAATGACTCTATGTTCATGAAGAACTATAAAAGAGGCTTGATCAGAAGTTTAAATATCAAGTACAGCACGCCCGCCAAAAAAACTATGATCGATATCTTATTCACTCCATGCATCATACGGATGTTGATGTTGTTCGGACGGTTCGGGTCTTTTTTACGGAAGAAATAACCACCCACTTCCCCGAACGAGAAAAACTCCTTCAACGAGTTCCTCTTTTTTCCTGATTCTTGATTCTCTTCCATTGTCGTTATCAGTTGGGTTCAATCCACACTCCATCTTCTCTTATCAATCCGATTAAAGCATCCACCGCCTGGGCTGACGGAACATTGCGTTTTACCACCTCTTTCCCGCGATACAGGGTGATCCTCCCCGGGCCCGAGCCCACATATCCATAGTCTGCATCCGCCATCTCTCCGGGGCCATTCACAATACATCCCATGATGCCGATCTTTAAACCCTTCAGATGACTGGTCCTCGAACGGATCTTCGCCGTGGTTTCCTGCAGATCGAACAAGGTTCGTCCGCACGAAGGGCACGAAATGTATTCGGTCTTCGAGATCCTGGTCCGCGTCGCTTGTAAAATATTGAAGGCAGTCTCGTTGACAATCTTATCTCCTCCGCAATTCTCTGCCGCGATAAACAATCCATCGCCAAGGCCATCGAGTAACAACCCGCCCATATCCGTTGCGGCATAAAGCTGGAGCTGTTCTGCCGTAAGGTTGCCATAAGCGCGACCGATGATCACCGGCACATCGCATTTATTGTTCATCAGCTCCACAAACAGCCGCCGCTGTTCTGCCATACCGTGCGCATTGTAGGTATCGATCACGAGCA
Source organism: Cyclobacteriaceae bacterium (assembly GCA_035318625.1). Lineage (GTDB taxonomy): Bacteria > Bacteroidota > Bacteroidia > Cytophagales > Cyclobacteriaceae > ELB16-189. The sequence goes on along the minus strand of DATHEL010000001.1, from coordinate 648,044 downwards.
CCGCCGCCGGATCGGCGTTCAGCATCGCGATCAGTTGACTATCGAGATCCTTCAGGCAAGCATAGACAAAATTTAATGCTTCGGATCTTACTGCGCCGGTCCTGTAATCTTTATGATTAATGAACGGGTACGTACGCGGCTTATCCTTCTGCGTGAGCCATGTCTTATGGTTAAAGACCATTCCCAGCGTACCGGGTATGTCGAACTCCGTGACATTATCGCCAAGAAAAACATAGTCGCAAGCCATGTCGGTAATGTTCCACTTGTCGAGCGGCACCGAATAATGATAGCCCAACGCGAAGAGCGAAGCCGCCGTGACCTTGTCTTTCGATGAAAAGTCTGCCATCACGCGGGGAACCTGGTGACCGCCGATGTTCACTACCTCGCGCGTCGATCTGCGGGTATATGCAAAGGGATTGATCGGGTATGTCGTGATGTCGGGTATCGGATCATGGTTCTCCCTCGCGCCACCCTCGTATCTGGAAGCCAGCGCCTGTGCAACCGGTACTTCGGCCTCCGGCTCCTCGGTCAACGATACCCGGATGGTATCGCCCAAGCCGTCTTCGAGTAACGTGCCGATACCTACCGACGACTTGATCCTGCCATCTTCGCCGTCGCCTGCTTCGGTCACACCGAGGTGCAACGGGTACGGCTGAAATCCTTCTTCGTCGAGTTTCTGTACCAGCAACCTATACGCCTGCACCATGACCTGCGGGTTGCTCGACTTCATCGACAACACAATATTGTAGTAATCCAGGTCTTCGCAGACCCTCAGGAACTCGAGCGCCGACTCCACCATGCCGAGCGGCGTGTCTCCGTAACGGCTCATGATACGATCCGATAACGACCCGTGGTTCGTACCGATACGCATCGCTGTTCCGTACTCCTTACAGATCTTCACGAGAGGCGTGAATTTGTCACGGATCCGTTCGAGCTCCGCCTCATACGCTGAGTCGGTATAATCTATCTGTTCAAATCTTTTTTTATCGGCGTAATTCCCCGGATTGATCCTGACTTTTTCAACGAGTCTTGCCGCAAGCTCGGCGGCATTCGGAGTGAAATGGATATCGGCGATGAGTGGAGCATTATAACCCCGTGCCCTGAGCCCCTTACGGATTGCTTCGAGATTCTGCGCCTCTTTGATACTGGGCGCCGTAATACGGACGTATTCACATCCCGCTTCGATCATCCGGATCGACTGTTCGATCGATCCTTCCGTGTCCATCGTATCGATGGTGGTCATCGACTGGATACGAATGGGATTGTCGCCACCCACGCCTATCCCGCCAATGTCGACCGCGCGGGTCTTCCGGCGGCTGTATTTGACGAGGCTGTTGCAATACTGGCGGAGCTGTGCTACTGATTTCAATTCCCGGGAAATTAGACCTGCAAAGTTAACAAAATTGGACCTCCAATGGTTTGCGATCCGCGTGATCTGTGCGATCCGTGAGAGCCTATTCTGCAGCTTTCAGGGTTCTCATCACCTTGTTGGTGAACACAAAAGCATCGAGCTCTTTTACGCCGGAATTGACAATATTCTCTTTGGAACCTTCCCAGAGCTTCGTGCCCTTGTAGAGGAACATGATCTTCTCACCGATACCCATCACGGAATTCATGTCGTGCGTAACGACCACGGTGGTGATGTCGAACTCGTGGGTGATCTCCTGGATGAGCTCGTCGATGACGATGGAAGTCTGGGGATCGAGGCCGGAATTGGGCTCATCGCAAAACAGGTAGTTGGGATTGTTCACGATAGCGCGGGCAATACCGACGCGCTTCTTCATACCGCCGGATATCTCCGAAGGCATTTTTTTATTGACTGACTCGAGGCCTACGCGCTTCAGGCAGAAGTTCACACGTTCCAGTTTCTCGTCGAAGGGCATCCTGGTGAGGATGTCGAGGGGGAACATCACGTTCTTTTCCACATTCTTCGAATCGAATAATGCGCCGCCCTGAAACAACATGCCGATCTCGCGACGGATCTCGGATCTCATTTCTTTGTCTGCCTCCGTGAAATTCCGGAGATCATAAAAAACATTCCCGGTGTCGGGGTGAACAAGACCTACGATGCATTTCAGCAACACACTTTTCCCTGTACCGCTCGATCCGATGATCAGGTTGCACTTGCCTTTATCGAACTCACCTCCAATGTCGTGGAGGACGGCCTTTCCGTTGAACGATTTCGAAATGTGGTTGATCTTGATCATGTTATTCGAAGAAGAGCTCCGCGAGGAAATAATCTGCCAGCAACACCGAGATAATACTACTGGTAACAGCGGATGTTGTCGAGATACCGACCTCGAGCGCGCCACCCTGTGTGAAATATCCTTTGAAAGACGATACAGAAGCGATCAGGAACGCGAACACAAAAGACTTCGTGAGCGCAAAGGCGATCATACTTGGGTTGAATGCGTACCGGATCCCCTGAATGTATTCGTTCGGTGTAACGATATTGGTCAGGGTACCCACCAGGTATCCGCCCACGAGCGCACACACACCGGCCAGGATCACCAGCATCGGGTACATCAGCATGGATGCCACGATCTTGGGAAGCACCAGGTAAGACGATGAGTTGATACCCATCACCTCGAGCGCATCTATCTGTTCAGTGATCCGCATGGTTCCAAGTCCGCCGGCCATGCTCGACCCGACCTTGCCGGCGAAGATGATGGCGATGATCGTTGGCGCCAGCTCGAGAATGGTCATTTCCCGTACCACCTGAGAGATCACGAAACGCGGAACAAACGGGCTGACGAGGTTACCGGCGATCTGTACTGTGGTCACCGCGCCCATGAAAGACGAGACCAGGGCGATCATCAGCGCCGACTTTATGCCTATCTGGATTGCTTCTTCGAGTGTGAGTTTATAGTAAGTGGCGAACGTTTCACGGCGTACAAAAAGAGACCCCATGAACATCGCATACCGCCCGAATTCCTTCATTTTATTCTTCTAAATTGCTGCCGTCCAGCCTCGCCTTTGTGCGAAGCATGAAGACAGGCAAATATAATAAAATCGGTATGGCTAAACTCCTGGTAGTAACCGGCGGAAGCAAGGGCATCGGCAGGGCGATCCTGGAAAAATTTGCTGCCGGCGGATTCGACGTCTGTACTTGCTCACGCGGCAAAGGCGATCTTGAAAAGCTCAGCGGGGAGCTGACCGGCAAGTATGGTGTCAAAGCCCATTACCTCGTCGCCGATATGACAAAAAAAGACCAGGTAAAGGCGTTCACCGACTACGTTTCTTCCCTGAAACGACCCGTAGACGTGCTCGTGAATAATGCAGGACATTTTCTCCCCGGGCAAGTGATCGACGAGCCCGAAGGAACGCTGGAGAGCATGATCGAAAGCAACGTCTATAGCGCTTACTATACCACCCGCGGCCTCGCCCCCGCCATGAAGCAATCGAAGGCCGGGCACATATTCAATATGTGTTCGATCGCCAGCATCAAAGCGTACCCCAACGGGGGCTCGTATGCTATTTCGAAGTTTGCCTTGCTAGGTCTGTCAAAAGTTCTCCGGGAAGAGCTGAAGGAGTTCGGGATACGCGTAACGGCGGTAATGCCCGGCGCCACATTGACCGCCAGTTGGGAAGGAAGCCAACACCCTCCCGAACGATTCATGAGGCCGGAAGACGTAGCCGATATCATTTGGGGAGCGCATGCGCTGTCGCCCCGCAGTGTGGTGGAAGAGATACTGATCAGGCCCCAGCTGGGAGATATTTGATGAGCTTTACTACGGAGAGTGTGATCCCCGCCCGAGCTACAAAGTGCAAGTTTTATAAAGCCTAGCGGGGACCCTTTGGAAAGCAAAGTGGAGAAGATGCTATGAAAAGCGCGCGCACTTTGATCTCCGGGGGGTTCCCGTGGAAAGCAACGTGGAGAAGATGCTATGAAAGCGCGCGCACTTTGATCTCCAAGGGGCCCCGTGGAAAGCAAAGTGGAGAAGATGCTATGAAAAGCGCGCGCACTTTGATCTCCAAGGGGTCCCGTGGAAAGCAAAGTGGAGAAGATGCTATGAAAAACGCGCGCACTTTGATCTCCAAGGGGTCCCCGTGGAAAGCAACGTGGAGAAGATGCTATGAAAAGAGCGCGCACTTTGATCTCCGCGGGGTCCCCGCTAGCTCTTAGCTCAACCCGCACGTCGTAGTTCGGGCGGGGATACCTGCTTTTCATAGAAGCTTTACTCGTACTTCAACGACACCGCGGGGTTCGCCATCGTAGCCTTCAGTGAGTGATAGAGGATCGTCGCCAGCGAGACAAACAAACACACAATCGTCGCTGCCACCAAAGTAAGCCACCCCACGTCGATGTGAAACGCATAGTTCTGCAGCCACATATTCATGACGTACCACGACACCGGGCAGCCGATCACCGAGGCCACCAGTACCAGCACTGTAAACTCCGTTGCCATCAGGCGAAGCAAACCGGGAACCGTGGCGCCCATCACCTTACGGATACCAAGCTCCTTAATGCGTCGCTCTGCCGAGAACGCCGACAGGCCGAACAAGCCGAGGCAGGAAATAAAGATCGACAAACCTGCCAGCGAATTGAACACCTTGCCCCGTTGTCCTTCCGCTTTATAAAAATCTTCCCAATCCTGGTTAAGGAATGAGTACCGATACGGATATGCCGGCGAATACTCTTTCCATATCTTCTCCAGCGATGCGAGGGCTTCAGTAGTCTGTCCTTCCTTTGCCCGGACGAGGATACAACCCTCACGGACGTGCGGTGATACGCGCATGATCATCGGCTCGATTGGAGTATGCAGTGAGCCGAAGTTGAAATTTTTTACCACCCCGACGATTTTTCCTTTTCTTCGCCACATCGTCAGGTCTTTGTCGGCAGTGCCATCCGTAAAGTTGAACTTCTCGGCGCCGGCCTCATTCACGATATATCCCACAGTGTCGCTGATGATCTCGCGGTTGAACGGACGTCCTTCCACCATCTCCATTTTCATAGTCTGGATAAAGTCGAAGTCCACGTCCAAATTGCTGAACAACACACGTTCATCGGGATCCTTCCCTTCCCACTCCAATCCCCCGGTTGAGTTACCGATCTCGATCGGCAATTGTGTCGACATCGTCACACTTTCGACACCGGGCGACTGAAGGAGCCTGGTTCGTACCGTCTCGTATTTCGAAGCCATGTCTGCCTCCATCCACGAATAGAATACATTGTCCCGGACGAAGCCGATGTCTTTGTTCTGCATGTAATCCATCTGACGATAGACAACGATTGTGCTGACGATCAGGAAAATAGAAAGGAAGAACTGAACCACGACGAGGGTCTTGCGAAAGACCGAGGCCTTCTTGCCGCTCTTCAGTTGTCCCTTGAGCACCTGCACCGGCTTGAACTCCGAAATGAAGATCGCCGGATAGCTTCCGGCCAGCAACGAGGTGAAAAGGATCAGACCAACGAATATCACGACGATCTTCCAGTCGAGCAGGTTGAGGCTTAATGACTTCCCGGTCAGGTCGTTGAAATACGGTATGACCAACATAGCGATCAGGAAGGCAAACATGGCTGCCATGGTCACGGTGATGAACGATTCACCCATGAACTGACGGAATAGCTGACGGGGAACCGCGCCGATCACCTTGCGAAGACCGACCTCCTTGGCACGCTTACTGGCTTGCGCGGTGGAGAGATTCATGAAGTTGATACACGCGATCACAAGAACAAAAACCGCCACGATGAAGAATATCCTCACGTAGTCGATCCGCCCACCGGTATTTTTTCCTTCCGTGAACTCACCATATAGATAGGCATCGCCGAATGGCTGTATGAACAGCTGGACGTTCGACTGTTCGTTATGTATCTTTACTTCGTCTGTGAATTTTTTCTGAAAATCGTCGGCATTCGTGCCTTCTTTCAACAGCAGCATGGTGCGTATATTGTTGTTGCCCCACTGATCGATCCACGCCTTGTTCAGGTCGAAAAATGTAGGGAATGGAAGGAGATAATCGAATGTAAGCGTTGAGTTCTTCGGAACGTTTTCCACCACTCCCGTCACCTGGTAAGAGTCCTTTGTATCCATCACGATCAGCTTGCCCATCGGATCTTCATCGCCGAACATCTTTTTCGCAAAGCTCTCGGTCAACACGATCGAGTTCCTTCCGGAAAGAGCGGTGGTTTTGTCACCACCAATGAAGGGGAAGTCGAACATCAGCAGGAAGTCGGAGTCCACCCACCGGCCGTTGTCTTTAAACGACTTGTCGCCGTACTGCAACAGGGGATTCACCGGCCAGGTCCATCGGGTAGCCATCTCGATCTCCGGATATTTCTCTTTAATGACGGGTGCCATCGGCCCCGGGGTAGCCTCGAATGTGAACATCTTCCCTCCGCTGTAGGTCTGGTTCTCCATGACGCGGTATAGCCGGTCGATCTTTGAGTTGAACTGGTTTACACCAAGCTCGTCGTTCACCCACAGGAAGATCAGCAGGGCGCTGCCCATGCCGAACGTGAGGCCGAGGATGTTGACTGCCGAAAAGAGCTTGCTTCTGAAGATGTTACGAAGAGCGATGAGCAGGTAGCTTCGGATCATAGGTCGTAGTTTAAGAGCTGATATTTAAGACAGATGCACCGGCAAAAAGTTGCATTTCAGGTACCCGAAAAAGGATGGAAGGTTACGCGGCAGGGAGTGAAATAAAGAAGGTCGTTCCGTCCGCGGACGTCTCGAACCAGATGGAGCCGCCGCTCTGCTCGATCCCCTGCCGGGAGATGGCCAGCCCGAGACCTGAACCGGACTTCTTAGTGGTAAAATGAGGCATAAAGACCTTGTCCCGGAGGATTTCCTCGATGCCTATGCCATTGTCGTGGAAGCTCGCAACGACCTGCCCGTTGACCAGGGCAATAGCCACCTCGACGGTCATCTTCTCACTGTCGCGGCCCGACTGAAGGCCATTGAGTATCAGGTTCGAGAATATCCTCGACAATAGCTGGTCGTCGCCCATTACAAACAGTCCGGCTGGCGATGGCTTAAGGGTCACGGTACCGGCCGGGTGGTTGGTGTACAGCGCTACCGCTTTCTCCACCAGCCGGCTGGCATCGGTGCGATGGAGGATCGGCGCGGGCATACGTGCGAAGGAGCTGAACGATGTCGCTATCTCGTTGAGTATCTCCAGCTGGACAAGCAGGTTCTTTACCGCGCTCTCGGCTTTCTCTTTGGGAAAACTTCCCGCGTGCATGAGCATCTCCAGTTGCTGCAGGGTCAGCTTCATCGGCGTAAGCGGATTTTTGATCTCATGTGCCACCTGCTGGGCCATCTCGCGCCAGGCGCTTTCCTTCTGACTGCGGGCAAGCTCGATCTTGTTCTTCTCGAGATTACTAAGCATACGGTTGTACTCCTGCACCATCCACCCTATCTCGTCGTTCGACTGCCAGTTGAGAGGCTTGTTCTCCTGCTTGAGGGTTGTGTTGCTCAATGACCTGGTGATCATCCGCAAAGGAAACGTGAACCACCGGGTGACGATGAACGACAGCACGGTGAACAAAATAAAAATGATCATGAACACGATCTGGATGTTCGACAGGATGATGACACGGCTTCGGTCGAGGGAATCGCCGGAGTTGAAGAACGGTATGCTGAGAATGCCGAGAACATCGCCGGTAGATTCGGAGCGTAAGAGCCGGTAAGAGTTGTTGTAGGTAAGCTTCCCGATCGTCTCTTCGAGGATAAAGGCGCTCTCTTTCTCTTTCACCTTGCGGAGCACGCCGGGATTGATAAGATTCGAGAGGATAAGGTTGTCGAAGATCTGTACTTGATTGGTGGCCACCAGGTGACCCGACGGGGAATAGATCGTAGCGTCGACGCCGGACAGGCGAGCGGTGGCGATCAACTCCTCTTGTAAGGGAGTTGCATCGGTTAGCCCGCTGAGGAACAGTCCGAGGTTCGGAGCGATCTGGTCCGCGATCTTCCGGGTCTTGTCGGTGAATTCCGCCTTCAGGTCTTCTTCGGCCGAAAGGCTGGTCCAGTACAAAGTGGTGATGCTCACGGCAACCAGTGGAATGATAAAGGCGAGAAAAACATAGAGTTGGATCCTCGTTGCGTAGTTAAGCACCAGCACACGCCGCAGGTTGATCACAATACCGACAAGAATCACGATGGTGATGATCACGATCCCGAACAACGACCAGAAGGCGACATTCGAAGCAAGGTAGAACTGCGGGTACACCCTTGCCGTGATCAAGGCCGAGTAACCCGGTTCCCCTGCAATGAGGATGTGCCTGTAGCCGGCGATGACTTTTCCTTCCGGGCCTTCGGGAATTGTTTCCAGCCACTGTTTGCTGAAGGCTGTCTCATAGTTGTATGTACCGAATGTGCTGACGAGCGTGTCGTTTTGAAAGATCGCGTAGCTATAGTCCGCAGCCTTGAAGTTCTCGGCAAAACGATTGTCGACCAGCAGCTCAGGATATACGCTTTCCGGTACGATCTTCTTCAGGCTCAGCTCCAATGCAATGTATCCCATGATCCTTCCCTGCCGTGCAGCCGGTACGATCGCGACATACCTTTTGGCCGTGCTGGCATCGGCACGATTGATAAAGTAGATACCGCGATAGATGGTCTGACCTACTCCGGTCTTATACTGTTTTACGAAACCAGACAGGTCGGACCGCGACAGGTTATCGACAGGGTCCCCGGCAGGCGTATAGAGATGTACCTGCACGTCATACCGATTGAAGTACGAGCTTAGGTGCAGCTGGCGGATCTTCTGTCGCAGAGACCCTTTGCTGACGAAGGGGTTCGACAACCCCGATTGGATGAATGGGTCCTGTGCTATTCGCGATGCGCCTTCGTTCAGGAGATACTCACCCAGCACGTCACGTTCCACCAGGAAGTTGAGGCCGAAGCGGTATTGGAATCCCGAGGTCCGTTCATTGGTGAACCGCTCGTTGCAAAGACTTGCCTGCACGCCGAAACAAAGAACGGCGAAGATCAGGTACAGGAATGTGAGGTAAGACGTGCGGCGTAAACCCTTCGTCCAGCGCGTGAGGTACAGGATAAAAAAGTATACCGCTCCGACCATTAATGTGATGCGGTAGTCGCGGCCCGCCGGTATGTAGTATAAGCCGAAGAGTAACCCGCCGGCTGCTACGGAGAACAGGAAACGCAAGGGTTTCTCATTGCCAGTGAGCCTGAATGCAAAGTTGAGCCACACATGGCAGAACATGAAGCTGGCGACGGAGCCGGCTACGATGGACAGGAAGGCGACGATCCTCGGGCCGTCGAAGAAAAGAGATTGGGTCCAGTCGAGTGTGATCGACGAGTCGTGGAAGATACTCTCGAAGAACAGGAACGGAAAAAGAAATCCAAAGAAAGCTATCGTGATACAAAGTGCCGCAAGCAAAGATCGTTTCGTCTGGTCCTGCTGCTGCCATTTCCTGAAGAACCTGAAGTGGCGGTATACGACTAACAGGTACCCGCAGAAGATCAGTACGATGAGCGAATTCAGCAAGAGATCAAAGATCGTGGGGTTGAATGCCGAGGACGCAAACGCCGATGAATCGAACGAAGGCAATGGGATCCATGCGGCGGGAAATGCGCTGAAGATCATCGAGACCCGTAATGTGACCAGCAGGGCAAGCAGCGACCAGAAGGCTACCGCATACCGGCCTTTGTTATGAAGGCTGCGAATGAGCCGGTAGACGCCGGCGATAAACGCCACGAATGCAATAACAAACGACCACAAGATGAAAGACGGCGGACTGAATTCGCTTCGATTGAACTCTAGCGTAAACCAATCGCTGTTCCTGGCTGGGACGATCGTGATGGTCTTCAGCTTCGGGAAGATATTCGGATTATAATGCGTGCTGAGATACCGGTTGGTGATCCGGAAGCGTTCGATCAGCGGAATGACCAGCAGCAGTGTTTTGCCGGCCGGCATCTGCCACGATTTAATGACAAAGTCACCGCGAAGTGACCGGGCGAAACGTTCCTTACGCGAATCTTCAAACCAGGTGGGCTCGGGTTCATAAAAATTGGAAGACCAGGCAGTCAGTCTGTTGCCCGTACGTATGTAGAACGGATAATTGCCCGAGCTCCATATGCGTTCCGGGGATGCCAGGATCGCTTCGGCTTCACTGGAGGCCTTGGCAATTTCCTTATCAAGTCTATCATTGATCTCCCGGTCCATCCGCCTGCCATCCTCCACTTTCCAAAACAATAAATAAAAAATAGCAGCGGCCAGCAGGGAAACGGCACAGAGGGAAAAATACGTAAGAGGCTTACGCAACATTGGCAGCATTCCTTTTGCTGGTTCTATACCAGAGGAAGGCGATCACGCAGATTGCTATATAGGGTGTTGCGAATAAATACAGGATACCGAAGTTGATGCCGGCAGCAATACCGATGTTGCCGTTGCTCACATTGTTTTCCAGTGTTGCACGACACATCGCGCACTGGGCCAGCGCCTCGTTGCCGGCAGACGCGAGGAAGAAGGCAACAATCAGCAAGTATTTTACGCCATGTTTCATTTGTAGTATGGGCTTATCATCAGGTAAACGATAACGCCGGTAACGGCGACGTACAGCCATATCGGGTACGTAAATTTAGCCAACCGGCGGTGCCTTTCAAAATTGCGGGAAAGAGCCCTGGAAAACGTAAACAACACCAATGGGGTGATGGCCACCGATAATAAGATGTGTGAAATCAGGATGACGTAATACACGTATTTCATCGCACCCTCTCCGCCATATGCCGTCGGCTCGCTGGTCATGTGGTAGGCCACATACATCAACAGGAAGGTACCAGAAAGGCCTATGCAGGTCTTCATGATGTTCTCGTGGCGTTTCTGCTTCCCGTTTTTGATCGCCTGCACGGCCACGACCAGCAACACGGCTGTGATCCCGTTGATGGAGGCATAGATGGGCGGCAGGAAAGAGAGATCGTAACCCGGTATCTGAACCCGGAACAGGATGGCCACGATCAGGGGGATCGAGATCGACAAGGCGATGATTACCTTACGGTACGGGTCCTGCCTCTCGAGGGAAATGTCAATGTCGCTCTTCACGTCAGTACTGTTTCAATAATATCCGGATCTCGACACCAAGCCTGCTCCTTTCCTTGTCATAGGTAGGTGTGTAGTAACCCCTTATCTGCTTTTTGTCGTCGATCAACACCACCCGCGATGTATCGCCGGCCAGCAGCATGCAAGTCTTCACTTCATAAGGGGCATCCTTGACGTTCAATGTGGCGTAGTCACCAGGTTCGAACAGGTCGGCGATCCTGGCGAGGTGATTCTCGATGCCCTTCTCGTTCAATACGATCAGTGTGGCTTTGGCTCCGGTCCATCCCCACGCATTCAACGCAGAATCGGAAAGAACGTACGGCGCCGGATATGATTTACATCCCGGAATTTCCCTGGTCACACCCTCCGAATAGTATACAGGGATCTCAAATTCATTTTTCCCGAACATTTTCAGGAAGATGAAGACCAGGATAGGCAACGGGAGGGCAACAAAAAGAATAATTTTTTTCATCGACTAAATACAAAGAGGGCCGAAGCCCTCCTGTTTAATATTCATGGCCTAAATGAGGAATTAGCCTCCGAAGTTGAGGAAGTTGACTTCGGAGAACTTCATGCCTTCGTAAACAAATGCTACCAGCATCCATATAACGAAAACCATCGGTAAAACGATCGACCACATCAGGACTTTAACTTCATGTTTCAAATGCATGAACTCTCCTACGATGTACGCAGCCTTCACGATCGTCATCAAAACGAAGATGGAGGTTTTCACCACACCATGGGGCATGGCAAAGGCGATAATAAATTCTGCCATCGTAATGACACCGAGTATGCCGGCAACGGTCCAGAGCTTTCTGATCCTCGCTTTGTCGGGAGGGAGAACGATTACTTCGGGTTCGTGGGAGTGATGTGCCATTTCGTTGTTCGTTGTTCGTTGTTTGTTGTTCGTTGTTCGCGGCTTAATGTTAATATCAGACCGGGTTACTATCAGACCAGATAGAAGAAGGTGAAGACGAAGACCCAAACCAGGTCTACAAAGTGCCAGTAGAGGCCAACTTTTTCTACCATTTCGTAGCTGCCGCGGCGGTTGTAGACTCCTGTTACGGTATTGAAATAGATCAGGAAGTTTAACAGTACCCCGCTGAATACGTGGAAGCCGTGGAAACCGGTGATGAAGAAGAAGAAGTCTGCGAAATCCTGCGGACCATACTGGTTCATCTTGAGATTAGCCCCAAGGACTTTTATCTCTTCCATCTTTCCAGTGAGCGTATTAAATACATTTCTTGGCGTAGCTGTGTCCGTACCGACGATGAAGTGCGTCCACTCCCATGCCTGGCAGGTAAGGAAGGTTAAACCACCGAGGATCGTCCAGAGCATCCATTTCTGTACGGCGATCCTGTCCATGCGATGACCGGCCTCAACGGCGAGCACCATGGTAACGCTGCTCATGATGAGAATGAATGTCATCAGACCTACAAACACCAGCGGAAGGTGGAGACCATGGAAGAACGGGAATCCATCGTATACCATTTCAGGCACCGGCCAGTAGATGGAAGAGAATACAAATTCTCCCATTGCAGGGTCGAACGCCGGATGCATCGAGCGCACCATGCCGTATGTTATAAGAAGTCCTGAGAATGTGAAGGCATCCGACAGAAGGAATATCCACATCATCAGTTTACCGTAGCTGACACCCAAGGGCGAAGAACCGCCGTCCCACACACTAACGGCGTGAGAACCATGGGCTGCTGACGGAGCGGAAGGTTGAGACATAGTCTGGTTTAATTATCGGGTCAATAATAAGAAGACGAACAAATATAGCCAAAGTCCACCCAAAAAATGCCAATAAGTGGCACACATTTCTATGGTTGCGATGGTTCCGGAATGTACTTTAAGACGCCTTGCAGCGACCAGCACTATCAACAAATAAACAAGGGCGCTTATGATGTGCGCGCCGTGCAAACCGGTGAGCACGTACACAAAAGAACCCGAGGGATTTCCGACCAGGTAGACCCTGTCAAACACCAACTCCTTCCATCCGTAAAATTGCCCGATCAAAAAAAGCACACCCAATATGAACGTGAGCGTCAACATCAGACTGACCGTAGAATGGTTGTCTTTCTTTGCTGCGAAGTAAGCCCACTGCATGGTCACACTGCTCAATAGTATCACCACGGTGGTCATGTAGAACAATGCCGGCAGATCGAACGCCGTCCAGTTCCCATCCGCTCTTCTCACAATGTAAGCCGAGGTCAGCGACGCGAACAGCATCAGAACACTTCCCAGGAATAGCCACATGCCGAATTTCTTCGGGTGCATTTGAAGGGGCTTTTTCGATTCTTCGACGATCTTGATATCCAGGCGCTCCATGTCGTTATTCGTTATTCGTTAATCGTTATTCGCGGCTATACTTTGTCTAATAAGTAGGCAATCTGGACGATGGGCAGATATAAGAATGAGCCGAACATGATACGTTTTGCTGCGCCGTGGCTACCTGTCTTCATGAGGGCGAAGGTCTGGGCGAGGAATGCTACGCCGCAGAGGGTTGCAATGATCGCAGAGTCGATGCCTGTGAGGTTGAACTTTGCGGGAAGCAATCCAAGTGGTATCAGGAACAAAGTATAGATCGCGATCTGTATTGCTGTGTTGTGATCCCTGCCTCCACCCGAAGGCAGAAGCTTGAAGCCGGCTTTCTTGTAATCTTCGTCGCACACCCAGGCTATCGCCCAAAAGTGCGGGAACTGCCAGATGAATTGGATACCGAAGATGATGAGCGCTTCGTGCGTAATGCTGTTGGTCGCCGCGACCCATCCCAGCAATGGCGGCAGCGCGCCGGGTATCGCACCCACAAAAACAGCTATCGACCCTACCCTCTTCAGCGGCGTATACACGAAGCTGTAGAGTATCATCGAGATCACGGAAAGTATGACGGTCAGGGGATTGGTATAGATCCAGAGTATCGCAACGCTCGCCAGCAAACACGTCAACGCAAAGACCATCGCCTCGTTCGAAGTCAGGCGCTCTGACGGCAACGGACGGTTCTTCGTACGATTCATGAGCTTGTCGAGATCTTTTTCTATGATCTGGTTCACACAAACCGACGCGCCCGATAAAAGAAATCCACCGAACGTGAGCATCGTGAGCGTCACCCACTGAATGTCTCCCCGCACGGCGAGGCCGTAACCGAAAGCACAGGAAAATGCGACGAGCATGGAGAGCCTCGGCTTCAACAGCTCCACATACGCCCTGAATTTAGAGCCTGTGTAAACGATCGTTGTTGTGTTGGTTGCCTCCAAGGTTTCTTCCTAGTTCTTAAGTCGTAAATCATACATTCTGAAAAGCAACAACGCCTCGGTACCGATTGCCATGGTAGCCATCAATAAATGGAGAGGTTGCAGCACTGCGGGAACATCCAAGTAAGCCATTCCCACGCCCGTCAAAAAGGTCCCCAAAATTAAGGTTATTAAGGGTAGCGATAAAGACTTCCCGCCTCCTGTTTTCTGAATTTTTAGAATTAAAATGCCCTGAAACACCAGGACGATCCACGAAAAAGTACGGTGTGTGACAAACGGCGTCCCGACACCCTCCAACCATCCCGAGCGCGGCAGGCTCGCCGCCAATATGTCGATCGCCGAACGCACTTCCGTGCCGAGGAACACCTGCACAAACAGCATGACCATGGCCGCTATGGCCAGTATTTTCAGGCCCTTTCCGGATGATATCGCGCGGGTCCGGGAATCGGAACGGTTCAACAGGTAGACCAGCATCAACACGATCACCAGCGCCAGGAACATGTGAACGGTGATCGTCCAGGTGGTGAGGTTAGTAGATACCACGATGGACCCGAACCAGCCCTGGAAAATTACGGCTATCAGGGTAAACACCGAGAGTCTGAAGATGACGGGGTCCTCGCGGCGAAGCCTGATGGACCGGTACGCGAGTATCATGATGAAAAACCCGATGGCCACTCCTACCAGGCGGTTGACGTACTCGATCCATGTCTTGACGGGATTGAAGTCGGCTTCGAGGAGGATCGACTTGTCATCGAGGATCTTTTCGGCGGTGTCGGAAAACCCGAATGCAGAAAGGTATTTCGCAAACTTGACGTTCTTCTTCTCACGAAGGGCAGCGTACTTTTCCTTGTAATCGGGCGGCAGCTGATCGACGGAAGTTGGCGGAATGAAATTACCGAAGCAGCGCGGCCAGTCGGGGCAGCCCATACCGGAGCCGGTGCTTCGGACGATGGCACCGACCAGAATGAGAATATAAACAGCGATTAACGTAGTAAAACAGAGCCTGTGAAATCGACCGATTGGTGAATTGGTCATTGGTCATTGGAATTGGGTATTGGATGTTTAATTACCAACATCCAATACCAATGACCAATATCCATTTTTAGTGATGTGTTTTATCCGGAACGATGATCGGCGATCCCTTCGACATCTCCAGTTTCACCAGCTCATTTTCGTGAGCGAGGTTCGACTCGGGTGTTTCCGAATAAGGAACTGTCTGCGGAATGAAGTCATCCTTCGCACCAGGCTTGCTGTAATCGTAAGGCCAGCGATACACCGTAGGGATCTCACCGGGCCAGTTGCCGTGTTGAGGCAGGCGGGGTGTGGTCCACTCCAGTGTGTTCGAGCTCCAGGGATTAGCCGGGGCGAGACGCCCGCGGAAGATGCTGTAGATGAAGTTGAACAGGAAGATGAACTGTGCCGCGAACGTGATGATCGCCGCGACGCTGACCAGCATGTTCAGGTCGGCAAATCCGCTGAATGTTTCGAAGTTGGTCCATGAATAGTAGCGGCGGGGGAAACCGGCGATACCGATATAGTGCATCGGGAAGAACACCATGTTCACACCGACGAATGTCAGCCAGAAGTGGAGTGAGCCGAGCTTCTCGTTCATCATGCGGCCGAACATCTTCGGGAACCAGTGGTACACACCGGCGAGCATACCGAAGAACGACGCGCTACCCATCACCAGGTGGAAGTGAGCTACAACAAAGTATGTATCGTGAAGCTGGATATCGACAGCGGAGTTTCCGAGGAAGATACCGGTAATACCGCCCGTTAAGAAGAACGACACCATACCGATCGAAAACAACATACCCGACGTGAATCGTATGTTGCCTCGCCACAGCGTGGTCACATAGTTGAATATTTTCACGGCCGAAGGGACAGCAATGATCAGCGTAAGAATCGTGAACACCGAACCGAGGAACGGGTTCATACCGGTTACGAACATGTGGTGCGCCCACACGACGAATGAAAGGATGGCGATGAACAACATCGAGCCCACCATCGCTTTGTAACCGAAGATCGGTTTACGGGAATTGGTTGAAATGATCTCGGATGTGATACCCAATGCAGGCAATAACACGATGTACACTTCGGGGTGACCGAGGAACCAGAACAAATGCTGGAACAATACAGGGCTACCACCCTCGTGCGCCAGTGCCTGGCCGCCGATGTAGATATCAGACAAGAAGAATGATGTACCGAAGCTCCTGTCGAAGATCAGCAGCAATGCGGCTGCGAACAACACAGGGAACGAAAGAATACCAATGATTGCAGTGAAGAACAACGACCAGATGGTAAGGGGCAGCCTCGAGAACGACATGCCATGCGTACGCATGTTAATGATGGTAGTCACATAGTTGATACCTCCCAGCAGCGTACTGATAATGAACAACGCCATAGACACGAGCCACAGGGTCATACCTGTTCCCGATCCTTCGATGGCCTGTTCGAGGGCACTCAAGGGAGGATAGATCGTCCATCCGCCCGAAGCGGGCCCCGTGGGAAGGAACAATGATGCCATCATCACGCAGCTCGACAGGAAGAAGAACCAGTACGAAAGCATGTTCATAAAACCGGATGCCATATCGCGGGCACCTACCTGCAACGGAATAAGGAAGTTGGCGAAAGTACCGCTAAGACCGGCTGTGAGCACGAAAAACACCATGATGGTTCCGTGCATCGTTACCAGCGAGAGGTAGAATTCCGTGTGGAGCTTGCCTTGATCGGTGATCCAGCCGCCGAGAAGAGGACGCAACCAGCTGAGGTCTGCCTCGGGGAAGCCGAGTTGGATCCGGAACAACACCGAAAGCAAGCCGCCGATCAGCGCCCAGAGCATCCCCGTGATGAGGAACTGCTTGGCGATGATCTTATGATCCTGGCAGAAAATATAGCTTGTCCAGAAGTTGCCTTCGTGGTGCTCGTGCTCGTGTTCGTCGTGGTGTGCGTGAGTGTCGGTTTGTGTAGGTGCTGCTGCTGTTGCCATCTCGTATAAATTCTTAGTTGAGTGTGGATTTTGATTCGGTGCTTACGGGAGCCTTATCCGCTACAGTCGAAGTAGAGGCTTCCATAGGAAATCCGGCTTTGATCTGCGCCACTTCGCGGAGCTCTGCCGGCACGCGGTTCAAGTACTCAGGGTTTTGTTTCAGCCACGGTGTCTGTGCTGCCTTCCATGCATCATACTGCGCTTTTGTTTCGACAACAACTAGCAGTCTCATCGAGAAGTGACCTTGTCCGCAGATCTCGGTACATGCCATTTCGTAGTTGAAGTTCGGATTGCCCGTCTGTTCACGCATCTGCTCGGTTGTGTGCGTAGCAGTGAACTTGAAGTTAGTCTGGATACCGGGAACGGCGTCCATTTTCACACGGAAGTGCGGCAGGAATACGCTATGAAGCACATCCTTTGCCCTGATCTTCAGCGCGACCTCATGCCCCACCGGTATGTGAAGCTCCAATGCCTTGAAATCGTCGAATGAATTCTTGTCCGTGAGGTCGAGACCGAATTCATTGCCCTGGTTATCGATGAGCTTGTAATTCTGGCGGCCGAGCTGGTTGTCTTTAACGCCTGGATAACGGATGGTCCAGGCAAATTGCTGACCGATCACTTCGATCACCTCGGCGTCGTCGCTTGCTTTTCCAGTAATGTCGCTCCACGCTTCGAGACCGCCGAAGATCAGCAGGGCAAGAACGACAGCCGGGACGATCGTCCAAACAAGCTCGAGCTTATGATTGTCGGAGATGAATTCTGCTCTCCTGTTCTTGTCGTAGCGATAGGCAAACGTAAACCAGAACAGACCGATGAAGATGATGGTGAACGATATAACAACGACCCACATCGTCAGCCAGAAAAGATCGTCGGTCACAACGCCGTGTTTGCTGGCGACGGGCAACTCAAAATCCTTGATATGTGCGAAGCTATACCAGAAGAATCCCACCAGGCTGAATACCAAGAAGGCGAGCATCAGCCAGCCGTTAAGATTGTTCGTATCCTCATCGACACCATCCAGGGGGGGCTTGCCTTTGGCCACTCCGATCAGGTTCCCGATACGGAAGATCATGTACAGGATCGCTAGCACCAGTACTACTCCTACTCCGATAATCAGGCTCATCATAATGTTGTGCAATTAAAAGTCAAAATTCTAAAATATTAAATATGGTGATTCAGGGCCTCTCCCATCATCGGGTCGTGCTTCGCTACAAGAGGACGGCTTGCCAGTGAGCCCAGTGTTACAAAGAGGAACAATGCGACAAACACCAGGGCAAGGCCAATCTCTACAAATCCAAATGCGCCTTCTGTTTTCATAACACCAGGTGTTACCAGGAGGTAGTGGTCTAACCAATGACCCATGATCACGATCGGGCACACGACCTTCAATGTTGAAAAATGGCGTTTTGAATCCCTTGTCATGAATAACAAGAAAGGAAGCACGAAGTTCAGAATGAGGTTGGCAAAAAACATCCAGCTGAAAGGAGGTGTTTTCATCCGCGCAATGAAGTACACGGTTTCCTCGGGGATGTTCGCGTAGTAGATCAGCATGAACTGACTGAACCAGATGTAGGTCCAGAAGATGCTGAACGCAAAGATAAATTTACCCAGGTCATGAAGGTGATTGGCGTTAACCGATTTAAGGTACCCGGATTCCTTGAGGACTACAACGATCATCGTGATCGTGGCCAGTCCGCATACCCACCAGCTTGCAAATACATACCAGCCTATCATCGTGCTGAACCAATGCGGCTCGATGCTCATCACCCAGTCCCATGCGCCCACGGAAGAGCTCACGGCGAAGATGATCAGGAATACTGCCGACAGCCTGCGCGCTTTCATCCAGTGACCAACGCCGCCATTCATATCCTCCGCAAGCATCTCACGGCGAATCCACACTAGGAACATATACCAAAGTCCGAAGAAGAGCACCATCCTGATGATAAAGAATATGGGGAAACTTCCGGCAGCCAAAGGCCAGTACCACATGCCGCTTTTGCCGTCAAGGATCTTATCGTAGGTAGGAGTTCCTTCTGCATACAAGCTCGCGTGTGTCCAATGGAACACGTCTCCCTTCACAATAAACCAAAGGATCAGCATGCTGATACCGGCGATCGGTATCCAGGAACCCATGGCCAGAGGAATGCGGTTGATTGGCGCCGACCAGCCCGCCTGCGCGGCATACTGAACTGCGACGAAGAACAAACCGATGATACCGAGTCCGGTGAAGAATACTGTATTGGTCCAAAGTGCTGCGAAAATGCGTTTTAACCAGGTAGGGCTGCCGTGATGCTCGCCGCCTTCGGCCGGGGCAGCATGTTCTTCATGCTGTTGAGGCTCGGCAGCAACGTCACTGCTGGCTACCATGGACTGACTGATCGCGGCTGCACCGTGGTGCTCAGCACCGCCGGCCTCATGATGACCGGAGTCGCCCATCGACAGGAATACGCCGAGGATGAAAACCACAAGGCCTACGGCCCCGAGGATGAATAGCTTCCTCTTTGCCTGGGAACTGAAAACGTATATTTCTTCTTCTAGCGCTGCCATTATTGACGATTTATCAGTAGTCGTTTATTTCTTCTTCTGCAGTGTTGTCTTCACGTACCTGGCGATCCTCCAACGGTCCTCAGGGCTAACCTGCGATCCGTGTGCTCCCATGAGTCCTGCGCCGTAAGTGATCACGTGAAAGATGTGTCCTTCTGTGATGTGGTCATAAGCGCCTCCTGCGAGGTTAGCAACGCCGGGATACTTGTCTGCAACTTTACCATCGGCTTCGCCTTTTGTGCCGTGACAATGGTCGCAATAAGTTTCATACAGGAACTTACCATCGTCTTCGAGGTACATGGTCGAATCCAGCTGGCTCTTTAGATTGGCTGTAAGAGCGGGTACCTGGTCTTTGGGAACATTCTGGCTACGGTATGGCAACCATCCGTTGGCCGTACGCTTCACGGTGTTGGCCGCGGGCTCGCGCATATTCATTTTGAATGGATTAAAACCGTTGGAGTTATAATACTCCCCGTCCCGTGCGTCCAACGAGTTGACCCATGCTCCGGCAGTAGTGTCGGTGATCTGCGACAGCGGTTCGTACGCTACCGAGTGATACATGTTGGGTGCATACTCGCGGCCGGTGTGGTCGCCGTTCGCAGCGCAACCGATCATCAGCGCGGCGATCCCGCAACTCATCAAAACAGATCCTATTTTTTTATTAACCATGTTCTTCAGCGTCATTAAAAGTTCTTATCATTTACCTCGGTGGCGCCGTTCTCTTTCAGCAACTGTGAAAGCTCCTGCTTCGAAAGTTTTGTCGTTGCAAGGTCGATAGCCACGATGTGCTTGTCATCCGTGCTGCGATTGTCGAACTGACGGGGCCACTTATAAGGTTTCATGTCGCTCACGATCAGGAAGGTGATCACCATACCGAACGCAGAGCACAATACCGTAAACTCAAAAGTAACGGGAATAAATGGAGGCAAAGACGCGTAATTCTTACCGCCGATAATCATCGGCCAGTCGTAACCCAGCATCCATATCTGCGTGAACAGCGCCAACGACGTTCCGGTCAGACCGAAGAGGAATGCTGCGATGGGCAGACGGGTGCGGCGATAACCGAGCACTTCGTCGAGACCGTGAACTGGGAAAGGCGAAAACACTTCATGTATTTTCACACCCTTCTCGCGGATATTACCACATGCGTCCACCAGGACGTCTTCGTCGGTAAACACTCCTAAAACGAAATTCTTATTGCTTTCCATGATCAATGCTTCTTTTCAGATGTTGACTTCACGATGCTTTTCACTTCGGCCATATTGATCACAGGGAAGAACTTGGCGAAGAGAAGGAAACAGGTAAAGAAGAAACCAAACGTAAACAGGTATTCCCCGATGTCGTACATCGTAGGGTAGAACATCGACCAGCTGGATGGCAGGTAGTCGCGGTGCAGCGATGTAACGATGATCACAAAGCGCTCGAACCACATGCCGATGTTCACAATGATCGACAGCACGAAGGTCGCCGCCAGACTGGTGCGTATCTTCTTCACCCAGAACAGCTGGGGAGAGATTACATTACAGGTCATCATACACCAGTATGCCCACCAGTAAGGACCTTGCATGCGATTGAAGAACGCGTACTGCTCTGCATCCACCTGGCTGTACCATGCGATGAAGAACTCAGTGATATAGGCGATACCTACGATCGAACCCGTGATGATGATCACTATGTTCATCAGCTCGACGTGATAGATGGTGATGTAATCTTCAAGCTTGAAAACTTTCCGGGTTACGAGGAGCAGTGTGAGCACCATCGCGAACCCTGAGAAGATCGCACCCGCAACGAAGTAAGGCGGGAAGATCGTGGTGTGCCAGCCTGGAATAACCGACGTTGCAAAGTCCATCGACACTATCGTGTGAACCGACAACACAAGCGGCGTTGAAAGACCGGCCAGGATCAGCGCTACTGATTCGTAACGCATCCATGTTTTCGCGCCGCCTTGCCAGCCGAAGCTGAGGGCGTTATAAATGACGGCCCTTGTCTTATTCCCCATCCTCACGGCACGGTCGCGGATAACTGCGAAGTCGGGAATGAGACCCATGTACCAGAATACCAGCGATACGGAGAAGTATGTCGAGATCGCAAACACGTCCCAGAGGAGGGGCGAGTTGAAGTTTACCCAAAGCGATCCGAATGCATTCGGAAGAGGAAGCGCCCAATAGAAGCCGAGCCACAGGCGGCCCATGTGAAGACCGGGGAAGCTGGCGGCGCAGATAACCGCGAAGATCGTCATCGCTTCAGCAGCACGGTTGATCGACATTCTCCACTTCTGACGGAACAGCAGGAGGATCGCAGAGATCAGCGTACCGGCGTGACCGATACCGACCCACCATACGAAGTTTGTAATATCCCAGGCCCAACCTACCGTCTTATTCAAACCCCACACTCCTACTCCGTTCCAGAGCAGGTAGCCCATACAGTAGAGTCCATAAAGCATCACCACGAATGAAACGGCGAAGGCCATGATCCACAAACGCGTGGGCTTGCCTTCAACCTGGCGGCTGATGTCTTCGGATACGTCTCCTACGGTTTTTCCGCCAGTTACGAGCGTTTCGCGGAGGGTTGAGGTCACTTGCATCTTCGTTGTTCTTTGTTCGTTATTCGTTGGTCGTAAGACGTAATTCGATATTCCGTAATTAGATATTCATTATGCGTTTGCAGGTCTCTTGTTCCTGATCTTGTTCAGGTAGAAGATGTTCGGCTTCACGCCGATATCTTCCAGCACGCGGTAAGCGCGAGGGTTGCTCGTGTTCTTATCGCTGGGAGATGCACCTTTTTCGTCGACACTTATCTTGAGCAGCTTGCTGATGCGTGTCTCCGGATTGTTCATGTCGCCAAACACGATTGCACCGGAAGTACATGCGGCAGCGCACGCTACTTCTACTTCTCCGTCCTTCAGGACCCGGCGTTCTCTCTTCGCAGTCAGCTTACCATACTGGATACGCTGTGCGCAGAACGAGCACTTCTCCATAACACCGCGTGAACGGACTGTTACGTCGGGGTTCAGTACCATGCGGCCCAGGTCGGTATTCATCTGGGGATTCGACTGCAGGAACTTCTGGTTGTCGTGATACTTGAACCAGTTGAAGCGGCGTACTTTATAAGGACAGTTGTTTGCGCAATAGCGTGTACCGATACACCTGTTGTAGGTCATCTGGTTGAGCCCTTCCGTGCTGTGCGTCGTTGCCGCTACGGGACATACTGTTTCGCAAGGAGCGTTGTTGCAATGCTGGCAGAGCATGGGCTGGAAAGTGACCTCGGGATTCTCCGCGGCGATCTCCAGTTTCTTATAATCGTCGGTACCTGGTGTCGCGCTGTAGTAGCGGTCGATACGCAGCCAATGCATTTCACGGCGGCGGATGACTTCATCCTTACCGACGATCGCCACATTGTTCTCGACGTTACATGCAACCACGCACGAGCCGCAGCCCGTACATGAGTTCATGTCGATGGCCATACCCCAATGGTGATTGTTGTAATGGTGGCCTTTCCACATACTCAATGATTTTGCGGCAAGCTCTTCGTCCCACTTGGTGACGTGGGGCTCCCAACGGCCTGCGTAAGGATTTTCTTTGAACTCAGCCAGCGTCGTTTCCTGGATCACGTTCTCGCGATTCATGGAAGTGTGATGGATCTGGGTTTGTGCAAGCTGGAAGTCCTCGTCGGTCTTCTCGAGCTTCACGCCGGTAGTGGCGCTATAATTAAGCGAGCCGTTGAGGCTACTCACCAGCACGAATGCATTCACGCCGATACCGTTGCCGGTTTCGCCCATCCCGACCTTACCGACTTTGGTACGTCCGTATCCGAGGGCGATACCGATGGTGCCGGGGGTCTGGCCTGGCTGCACGAGAGCCGCCACCTTCAAGGGCTGACTTCCGTTGGCAGAAATATTTACAAGCTGCGTATGACCTTCAGCATCGTTCTCGATGCTGAGTGCCGTCGCATCCTTTAAAGAGATCGTTACGTAATGATCCCATACTGCCTTGGTGATCGGATCGGGAAGCTCCTGGAGCAGAGGGTTGTTGGCTTGAGCGCCTGTACCTACGCTGCATGATTCGTATACGACAACTTCAAGTCCGGTGCTGCTGGCATTGTAGTTCGAACCAATGCGTGAGCCCGCTCCTGCGGTGTCGCCGGTAAATGCTGGCGCTGCTGCGTCTCCAGCGACGTCGAGCACACCGTCATAAAGACTCTTGTCCCAGAATGCCTGTTCATTCATGCCCGCGCCGGCGCTCGCATAGAATGCCTTCGTCCAGTTATTTTTCAGGAAAGTGTAATACTCTGCATCCGCAACAGGAACTCCTGCCCATATCATAAAGCTTTCCTGTACCTGGCGGGTAGAGAATATTTTCGAGATGGCCGGCTGAGAGAGAGAGAATGAGTTTCTAACAGGCTCGAAGTCGTTCCATGACTCGAGGTAATGATGATCGGGTGCGATGTGTCCGCAGAGCGATGCAGTTTCATCTTCCGTTACTGCAGTCGACACCGACAATCCGAGATTCTTGATAGCTGCCCCGAGCTTGGCCCCTCTCGGGTGATCATATACCGGGTTACAGTTATAGAAGATCACGGCGTCGACTTTACCACCTTCGACATCGGAGATGAAGGCATCCATCAGCTCATCGTTACCCTGACGGAAATTCACGGGCTTCGAAGAGATGATCGTTGAGCCGTAGCTGCCGAGCATGTTGTTGATCGCATTCACGATCACCTGCACGTCGCTGTCGTTGGAACCGGCAATCACCAGTGCCTTACCGCGGTTTTCCCACAGCTCGTTGGCGGCTTCTTCCAGGTGTTCGACTTTATCGATCGATGCCGACAAGCCAGACTGACCTGCCTTTGCAGCGATGAGGTTATATAGTTGTGCGACAACCAATCCCTCTTGCGAAGGCTTGATCATGGTTCTGTAATCCGAGTTCGCGCCGGTCAATGAAAGGATCGACTCGAACTGGTAGTGACGCGACATCTCAGGTTTTTCCTCCGACACCGTACGGTTGACCGCATACTGTTTTGAGAAGATAATAGGCGTCAACCAGGTACCCAGGAAATCAGCAGCAACACTGACAATGGTCATTGCCTTGCTGAAATCATAAGAAGGAATAAAACCGGCGCCGAACGATTGGGAATTGGCCTTCCATATACCGTAGCTCGACGCAGGGTCGTACTGTATATGTTGTGTGCTGGAATATTTTGCTTTGAAAACATCGATAGCCGCCTTTGTGCTGGGGCTGAGGATGGTATTGCTGACGATGCGGATGTTCGATGAGCCGGCCAGCTTTTCAATGATCTGGCTGTCAACGGTTTCCCACTTCACTTTGTCCTTCTTTTCGGTCCCCACCATCGGTGACCTGAGGCGCGTGCTGTCGTACAACGAGAGTACGGATGCTTCTACCTGTGCGCTGGTACCGCCGTGCGTTACTTTCGACAGGGCGTTACCTTCAATTTTGATCGGACGGCCCTCGCGGGTCTTCACCACGATGCTGCAGTAGTCGCCGCCGCTTACATAACTGGAGGCATAATAATTAGGTATGCCCGGATCTACATCCATCGGCTTATTCACGTAGGGAATAGCCTTTCGGATCGGGGTTTCACAGGCTGCCAGTGAGACGGCAGCAACACTGAAACCCATCAATTTCAGGAAGTCTCTGCGCGAATGGCCGTTGTCGTCGGCTTCCGGTGCGTTGCCGAATTCGTTAGACGCATTCTTTACCGCTACCGGGTCATTCTTCAGTTCGGGAAGTCCTTTCCAGTATGTTTTCTTATTACTCATAGTACACTATAGTCGGGGGTCCTAGATCGTAGTTCTTAAATCGTAAATCGTACTTCCTAAATCGTACATCAATAATGACACTTACCGCACTCGAGACCACCGATCTCCTCCACTTTCATTTTCTTGCCTGTGTTATTAGGATCATGTACTTCCAACAGCTTATCGTAATAAGCATTGCCTTTTGCGTTGACATCGGTCTTACGGTGGCAGTTGATACACCATCCCATGGTAAGCAACGAATACTGTTTCACGATTTCCATTTCCTTGACGGGGCCGTGGCAGGTTTCACAGGCAACTCCGCCCACATTCACGTGTTGTGAGTGGTTGAAGTAAGCCAGGTCGGGAAGGTTGTGAATACGGATCCACTGAATGGGTTTGGTAACGCCGCTGTATGTACCCTGGTCGGGATTGTAGCCGACGGCCGAATATATCTTCGCGATCTCGCCTGCACCTGTGTTTGTGCCTTCCCGTATCTGCGAGTGGCAGTTCATACACATATTAGGTGACGGGATGTTCGCCTGTTTGCCCTTCATCACACCGGTGTGACAGTACTTACAGTCGATCTCGAACTGACCGGCATGGATCTTATGGGAGAATGCGATGGGTTGCTTGGGCTGGTAGTTCTGCTGAACGCCGACGGTGTACAGTCCGTCGATGACAGTCTTGAAAGTAATTCCCCCAACGATGAATACGACCACAAATGCGAAGCCCGGGCTCCGGACGATGCTACCGAATGTATAGGGAGAGTTAACGATCTGTTCGTCGGCTTCGTCCAGCGTGCGCTGGGTGAGGGACGAGCGGAGTACTTTGGCTACAATAAGAAGAGTAACGAAGAGCAGGATCAGGATAACACCCATTCCTATCACGATGGCGTTCAGGTATGCGGCTGGTACGCCAGGATTCACCGGCGGTTTGTTTGGATCCTCTGCCGCAGTAGCCGCTACAACCGGCGCCTCCACAAACGCCAGGATCTGCATGATCTGTGGCTCGGTGAGGTTGGTAAATGCCGTCATCTGGCTCTTGTATTCCTCGTACAACGCTACACCGTACTTGTCGCCGGCGGCAATGACTTTTGGTGAGTTGTGAACCCAGTTGATGATCCAGGGAATAGACGGAGCGCGGCCCGTAACGCCTTGCAGGGCCGGGCCGATGACCTTCTTATCGACGCCGTGACAGCTCTTACAGTTGGCGTTGAACAAAGCCTTGCCGGCCGCGATCTCGGCGGCATCTTTGGAAATTTCTTGTGCAACGGAAAAGAGGGGAACGGAAATGAGAATGAGTGTGACCAGAAGGAAAGCCGAGGATCGGTGCTTCATCATCATGATGTTTAGGGGCTTCGGTTTTATACGAAGTGCACAAATGTACATGCCGGATGCATTATTTCAAACAAATTTGAGGGTTCGACGGGGAAGAAAGTCAACATTTGTACTTCCACACCTCTCATGAAATTATGTTTGCATTTATCTTCATTATCGATTGGTTTTGCCTCCGGGTTTCCCCTGAGTTGCTCGCTATTTAGAATGGTTTTAAATTACTTATCGATTGGGATTTTACACTTTTACTAAGTGGTTTGCGATCAGCGCATTGTGTACACCTCATGACTCCATTCGAATACATCACCGTCCTGATCTCTATCATACTAGGCCTCGGCATTACCCAGATTGTCACCGGGGTGGCCGACATTATTCATCAATGGAATCGTGTGAGGATATACTGGCCGCACCTTTTGTGGATTGTGTTGGTATTCTTTCTTCACATCCAGGAATGGTGGTGGCTGTATGAGCTCCGCACATATGAAAAGTGGCGGCTGCCGATCTTCCTCTTTGTGATCCTCTATCCTATCAACCTCTTCATCCTGGCAAGGATCCTCTTTCCTTACGGTTCTGATATCGTGGGAACCGGCAATCAAACCGGTAAAGTCGACCTGAAAGAGTTTTATTTCGGCAATTACCGCAAGTTCTTCCTGCTGATAGCCGTGTTGGCGGTGCTGGCCGTGCTCGACGATGTGTTCATTCAACATTACAGGATCATCGATGAAGCCCCGCAGCTCGCGATCCTGACGCTGTCGACATTGATCACAACGATGAAGCTCGGACAGGAATGGATACACAGACTGTTTGTGGTGGCGCTTGTGCTGATGATGCTGATCACATTTGCCGTGCAGTGGAATGAGTGGCTGGTGGGAGCGTGAGAATATCCAATAACAACCAATACCCAATAACCAATACCCAATAACCAATACCAACAAGCAGTATCCAATACCCAACAGATGGCGACAAACACATTTGCACCTCAATCCGTCAAGGCCCGGTTCGAACAACAGGGCAGCTTGAAGCGCGGCGATGCGGCGACTGTTGTCGGTGCAGGTGCATTCGGAGGATGGACTGCCTTACATCTCCTGAGGGCAGGCATCAAGGTCAAGTTAGTCGACGCATGGGGAGCAGGCAACTCGCGAAGCAGCTCGGGCGACGAAACGCGTGTGATCCGTTCGACATACGGAGGCAACGAGTTCTATTTCGATCTTAATGTTCGTGCGCTCGAGTTGTGGAAGGAACATCAGAAGGCCTGGAACCGCCAGGTGTTCTTCAACACGGGAGTGTTGTGGTTATGTCATTCGGAGAAATGTTCGATCGTCGACGAGTCGATCCCGTTTTCGAAGAAGCATAAAATGGAATACGAATATCTCGGCAAGAGCGATCTCGCCAAACGATTCCCGATAGTTAACTCGTCGGACCTTCATCACGGGTGGCTCGACCCTTACGGAGGATACCTGAAGGCAAGGGAAAGTACGCAGCTGGTGCTGGAGACATTTGTCCGCGAAGGGGGCACATTCGTGAATGCGGAATGGACGCCAGGGACCGAGGCCGGCGCCGACACTATAATATATGCGTGTGGATCATGGCTTGGCAGAATGTTCCCGAAGGAGATCGGAGACAGGATCAGCTCCAGTAAGCAGGAAGTGTACTATTTCGGTGTTCCGGCATCAAAAGCCGCAGAATATGACGGATTTCCGGTTTGGGTAGATGCCGACGACAAAGACCATTATTATGGAATACCGGGAAATACGAGCCGGGGATTCAAGGTTGGTGTCGATCGCCGGGGAAAACCGTTCGACCCGACGAATGACGACAGGCTGGCGGAGCCGGAAGTGCTGGCTCACGCGAAAGGATTTCTGGAGCACCGGTTTCCCGGGCTGAAGAATGCGCCGTTAGTAGAGAGCCGCGTGTGTCCTTATGAAAATTCGGTAGACGGGAATTTCATTTTTGAAAAACACCCCCGACAAGAGAATGTTTGGTTTTTAGGCGGCGGATCGGGACATGGGTTTAAGCATGGTCCGGCATTGGGAGAAATGGTTTGCAGAACGCTAATGACCTAAAAATGGGTATTGGTCATTGGTATTGGACGTTGGGTATTAAAACCACCGATAACCAATACCAATGACCAATATCCAATTCACGGTTTCAGTTGATTTCTCATTTTGACGGTGTTAATGCTTGCTCCGAAAATCCTGATTAGCTGCTTGCACTCATTAATTAATTGCTCTATGGGAGCTGCTTCACCGAAATACTTTTTCAACTGAATTATCCGTAGGCAATTATGTGTTTCTCGAAGTTCCTTCAATGCAACTCCCATTTTATGTACGAAGTCAGAAGGTGATTCAGCGGCATTAGCTTCTCCATAAACGAGTGCTGGCGCGGTCGCAGATCTTATCAATTGCCCGCATAGATGCGTACTCGCCTTTGTGTCGGGCATCTTTTCTGAAAAATCCAGGACGGCAACACTGAAATTAATGAGTCGGTCTTCGAGATCGAATTTCTTCATAGTCGAAATTCGGGAATTGAGGAATTGGGGGCAAAAAAGGGAGGTTAGGTTTTCCTGAGGTTAATTC
The DNA here is from genome assembly GCA_035318625.1 of Cyclobacteriaceae bacterium. GTDB lineage: Bacteria > Bacteroidota > Bacteroidia > Cytophagales > Cyclobacteriaceae > ELB16-189. The sequence continues at coordinate 618,588 of DATHEL010000001.1, read as the reverse complement.
CCAATAACCAATTCCAATGACCAATACCCATTTATCGCCTACCCGATCGATCGACAGCACCCAACTGGTCATTGGTCATTGGTATTGGACGTTGGATGTTACCACCCAAACCTATAAATCGTCGTCGACTTAAACGTATCCCCTGGTTTCAAAATCGTGCTCGGAAATGCCGGTTGATTCGGTGAGTCCGGAAAGTGTTGTGTCTCCAGGCAAAGCGCATAACGATATTTATACGGCTTCCCTCCTTTTCCCGGTGTTCCAGTCAAAAAGTTGCCTGTATAAAACTGAACCGCCGGTTCTGTCGTCCATACTTCCATCGTTCTTCCCGATGCGGGGTCCAAAACTTTCGCAGCCAATGATAATTCGTCTCCAGCTTTTTTATTGAGAACAAAACAATGGTCATAGCCGAGACCGACTTTTATCTGTTCATCAGCGGCATTGATACGTTCGCCTACCTTATGCGGTTCCAGGAAATCAAACGGTGTGCCTTTCACCGGTCGCAGCTCTCCGGTTGGGATCAGACCTGCATCGACAGGCAGGAACTTATCGGCATTGATGGTAACGTCATGATTAAGGATATCGCCGCTGCCTTCGCCCGACAGATTGAAATAGGAATGGTTGGTAAGATTCACAACCGTAGTCTTGTCGGTGGTAGCTTGGTATTGGATCTTTAGCTCATTGGAATCGGTGAGACTGAATACAACTTTTACGTTCAGGTTGCCGGGATACCCTTCTTCGCCATCTTTACTGAGGTAGGTGAGCTCGATGGCCTTGCCTTCGTAGGTCGTAACTTCCTTCGCGTTCCATTTCACGTTGTGAAAACCGCCCGGTCCGCCATGCAGCGTGTTCTCTCCGTTGTTCACCGACAGTTGATACTCCTTCCCATCGATCGAGAATTTTCCTTTCGCAATGCGGTTGCCGTAACGACCAACTGTAGATCCGTAAAAGCCGGCGCCTCCGATATATCCTCTCGCCGAGTCGTAGCCCAGCACTACATCGGCCAGGTTCCCATTCTTATCGGGTACCATGATCGACATCACGTGGCCACCGATCGGGGTGATGGCGACTTTCATGCCTGAGGCGTTCGACAACGTAAATGCTTCGGATGTGCCGTCAGCTTCAGTTTGTTGCATGTCGGAATTGGTTTTAGAAGTGCAACCCGCGATCGATAAAACCAGTAAAAGGAAGGGGATGGTGCGTTGTATCGTCATAGGTTGCCGTTGGTAAATTACTTTCTAATATCTCGATTTTCGGTGATTGCTACCTAACATTTGTTAAATGAGGTGTGGAAAATTTTCTTGCAGTCGCGGGTGAAATCTCAGAATTTTTCCTCAATCTTGTGGGTATATCACAACAAAAAAGACCTGTGAAAAGAGCTTTTAGCATATCGAATACATGGAATATCGTTTGCAATAGCGCCGTTGTGGTAATTCTTACTGTCGTCATTATTATTCCGCTGAGTGCGGGGCGATGGTAACTTGATACCTGAACAGAGCAATATCAGCCGCCCCGACAAAATCGGGGCGGTTTTATTTTTAATAGGTCAGAACAAACTAACGATTGTTTAAAAACCTCAATATGTACTATAACGACAACACGATCCTCTTCCTGGATGGACAGTTCCTGAAGGCGAAAGATGCGAAGATGGATCTGTTCGGCCAGACCCTGCACTTCGGGTACGGAGTCTTCGAAGGCATCCGCTCCTACCGCACGGTAAACGGAACGAAGATCTTCAAGGCCACAGACCACTATGAGCGCCTCCGCAAGAGCGCCTCCCTGATGGGCATCCCGCTGCACTACAGCGCCAGCGAGCTTACCCAGATCACCTATCACATCCTGGAAAAGAACAAACTCTCCGATTCATACATCCGTCCACTGGTTTTCTGCAGTCCCAACATGTCGCTTACGGCACCCAAAGAAGTGTCGCTGATGATCACTGCCTGGGAATGGGATCGGTACCTGGGAGACAACAACCTTCGCGTTTGCATATCGTCTTACCAGCGTCCCAACCCGAAGTCGGTAAAGATCGAAGCCAAGGTATGCGGTCACTATGTGAACAGCATCCTTGCATCTACCGAAGCCCGTCAGAGAGGTTATGACGAAGGTGTTCTGCTCGACATGAACGGGAATATCGCAGAGTGCCCAGGCTCGAACATCTTCGTAGAGAAAGAAAACGTTCTCTACACTCCTGCTGTTGGAAGCATCCTTCCCGGCATCACCAGAAAGACTGTGCTCGACATCTGTAAAGAGCTCGACATCACAGTAAAAGAAAAAGGCATCACGCCCGAAGAATTTCTCGAAGCCGACAGCGCATTCATCTGCGGAACGGCTGCCGAAATACTCGGCATCGAGTCGGTTGAAGGACACGCGATGAAAAAAGCGTGGAAAGGTTCAATCGGGTCGATCATACAAGAAGCTTATCGGTGCCTGGTGATGGACAAGAGCTATAGCCTGATCGTTTAATAATGGAACTCAATAAGTACAGCAAGACTATCACTCAGGATCAGACCCTGCCCGCGTCGCAGGCAATGCTACATGGCGTCGGTCTCACAGATCACGACCTTAAGAAACCGTTCGTCGGCATCGCAAGCACGGGCTACGATGGAAACACCTGTAACATGCATCTCAACGGTCTTGCGGCCGAAGTGAAGCAGGGTGTGTGGGACCGCGACCTGGTAGGATTGATCTTCAACACCATCGGCGTCAGCGACGGCATCTCCAACGGAACTGTCGGCATGCGTTACTCATTGGTAAGCCGCGAGGTGATCGCCGACTCTATCGAGACCATCTGTGGCGCGCATTTCTATGATGGCCTGATCGCCGTCGTCGGCTGCGACAAGAACATGCCAGGAGCATTGATGGCCATGGGGCGTCTCAATCGTCCGGCGTTAATGGTGTACGGTGGTACGATCGCGGGCGGTAACTGGAAAGGAAAAGAGCTCAATATCATATCGGCATTCGAAGCGCTTGGAGAAAAAGTTGCCAATAAGCTTTCGGACGAAGACTATAAAGGTATCATCCAGAACTCATGTCCCGGTGCCGGCGCTTGTGGTGGAATGTATACCGCCAACACGATGGCTTCGGCTATCGAAGCGCTCGGAATGTCATTGCCTTACAGTTCCTCCAATCCGGCGGTTAGCAAAGAAAAGAAAGACGAGTGTCTCCAGGCGGGCGAAGCGATGAGACTCCTTCTCGAAAGAGACCTCAAGCCTCGGGACATCATGACGTTCGCGGCTTACGAAAATGCGATCACGATGGTGATGGCGCTCGGCGGCTCGACAAACGCAGTCCTTCACCTCATCGCCATGGCGAAGGCCGTCGACGTAAAGATCACACAGGACGATTTCCAAAGAATAAGCGACAAGACGCCATTGCTCGGCGACCTGAAGCCCAGCGGCAAATATTTAATGGGCGAGCTTCACAGGGTCGGCGGCGTTCCGATGGTCATGAAGTATCTCTTAAAGAAAGGTTTCCTTCACGGCGATTGCATGACGGTAACAGGCAAGACGATCGCTCAAAATCTTGAAAGCGTACCCGACATCGACTTCGAAAAACAGGACGTGATCTTCCCGGTTGAGAAACCGGTCAAGAAGACAGGTCACCTGCAGATACTTTATGGAAATCTCGCGCCTCAGGGCTCGGTGGCAAAGATCACCGGTAAGGAAGGCGAAAAGTTCAAAGGCCCCGCGCGGGTCTTCAACGGCGAGTTCGAGCTCACCGCCGGAGTTCAGTCCGGCCTTATCAAGCCCGGCGACGTGGTGGTGATCCGCTACGTAGGTCCGAGGGGTGCGCCCGGTATGCCTGAAATGCTGAAGCCGACAAGCCTCATCATGGGAAGCGGCCTCGGCAAGACGGTAGCGTTGATCACCGACGGAAGATTCAGCGGTGGAACGCACGGTTTCGTGGTGGGGCACATCACACCCGAAGCATTCGACGGCGGCCTCATGGCCCTCGTAGAAGACAACGACTGGATCGAGATCGATGTGAAGAAACACCAGATCAATCTGCTGGTCGACGAGAAAACAATCGCTATCAGAAGATCGAATTATAAACCTCAGTCATTGAAAGTGACGCGGGGTGTTCTATACAAATATGCTCAACAAGTAAAGACAGCTGCCGATGGATGCGTTACAGACGAAGAGTAAAGTAAAAACGATGCCCGTTCCGGAACAGACCCCGATTGCGATAAAGATCTCGGGCTCCGAAATCCTTCTCCGGTCACTGGTCAACGAAGGTGTCACCACTCTCTTCGGTTACCCCGGCGGTGCGATCATGCCGGTGTACGATGCTTTGTATCATTACGCCGACAAGCTCAATCACATCCTTGTCCGTCACGAACAGGGTGCGGTTCACGCAGCACAGGGTTTCGCACGCGCCACAGGCCGTGTAGGTGTGGCTCTGGCAACTTCAGGTCCCGGCGCGACCAATCTCGTTACAGGATTGGCCGATGCGCTGATCGACTCCACTCCCATCGTTTGTATCACCGGCCAGGTGTTCGCACATCTCCTCGGAACCGATGCGTTCCAGGAAACAGATGTAGTCAATACGACTCTACCCGTTACCAAGTGGAACATCCAGGTGGCCGAAGCCAAAGACATTGCACCTGCCGTTGCGAAAGCATTTTACATCGCGAAGACCGGCCGGCCAGGACCGGTGCTCATCGACATCACCAAGAATGCACAGAACGAGATGATCGAAGAGGCCACGTACCAGAAGTGCGAAAGCATCCGCACCTATCGTCCGAGGCCGGTGCTCTCGATGGCGCAAGTGGAGGCGGCAGCCGCGCTGATCAACAAAGCCTCGAGGCCGTACATACTTGCAGGTCAGGGCGTGATCCTGTCTGGCGCTTCGAAGGAGCTGGTGGCTTTGTCGGAGAAGACGGGCATCCCGGTAGCGAGTACATTACTGGGTCTCGGTGCATTCCCGACCGACCACCCGAACTACGCCGGCTTCCTGGGCATGCATGGCAACTACGCTTCGAACATCAATACAAATGAATGCGATCTCCTGATCGGCATCGGTATGCGTTTCGACGACCGCGTAACCGGCAACGTAGCCAAGTATGCGAAGCAAGCCAAGATTGTTCACATCGATATCGACAAGGCCGAGATCAACAAGATCATCCGTGCCGACGTTTGGGTGCACGCCGATGCCAAGGAAGCTATGACTGCACTGATCACCAGGTGTGAAAAGAAACAGCATCCTCTTTGGATGAAAAGCTTTCATCACCTGAATGCTATCGAACACGAGAAGGTCATCAAAAAAGATATACACCCCGACGAGGGCAATGTAACCATGGCCGAGGTGATCCATAAGATCTCCGAGATGACTAAAGGCGAAGCCATTTTGGTTACCGATGTCGGACAGCACCAGATGGTAGCGTCGAGGTACTACAAGTTCAAGACTCCGCTCACCCAGATCACATCGGGTGGCGCGGGAACGATGGGCTTCGCATTACCGGCAGCGATGGGCGCCAAGATGGGTTGCCCCGGAAAACAGGTTGTTGCCGTTATCGGCGATGGCGGGTTCCAGATGACCGTGCAGGAGCTCGGCACTATCATGCAATACAAGATCCCCGTGAAGATCCTCGTGCTGAACAATAACTTCCTTGGAATGGTAAGGCAATGGCAGCAGCTGTTCCATGAGAAAAGATATTCGTTCACCGAAATGACGAACCCGGATTTCGTAAGACTGAACGAGGCCTACGGCATTTCTGCTGAGAGGGTAACGGAACGCGATGAGCTCGACGGTGCACTGAAGCGTTTCCTTGATTCGGAAAGCGCCAGGTTCCTCGAAGTAGTCGTGGGTAAAGAAGATAATGTATTCCCGATGGTGCCTGCAGGTTCGGGTGTTGCTGAGGTGATCCTCGAAGTCCCTAAAAAAGTTAATAGTTAAAAGTTAAAAACTAAAAATTAACGAGCGTGCTAAAACAAGAATTTACCTTAGAAATATCGGCAGATAATGAATTCTCTATCCTCAACAGGATCGTGAATGTACTGAACCGCCGTCGTGTTCGCATCAAGAGACTGATCGCGCATGAACACGAAGGTGACTTTCGCAGTGGCAAGGCAATACTATTGCTCTATACAACCGCCGACATGATCGAGAAGGTCAAACATCAGGTTGAAAAACTCATTGAAGTGGAAGAAGCCGTTTACACTGAAGGAAGCCATTTATTCTACGAGCTTCTTGAACGAAGCAACAACAAACAAGTAATCTAGGTCCCAACTTTAACAATTCACTTTTAACTATTAACTCTTAATTTATAATCATGGCAAAGATCAATTTTGGCGGCGTACTCGAAGAAGTTGTCACTCGCGAAGAATTTCCGATGGAGAAAGCGCTTGCGCTTATGAAGAATGAAACCATCGCAATCATAGGATACGGAGTGCAAGGCCCTGCACAAGCACTTAACCTCCGGGACAACGGCTTCAATGTGATCGTTGGCCAGCGTAAGGGCAGTAAAACATGGGACAAGGCGGTTCAACACGGATGGGTTCCCGACAAAACTTTATTTGATATCGAGGAAGCTGCCAAGCGCGGAACGATCCTTCAGTTCCTTTTATCTGATGCAGGGCAGATTGCGCTCTGGCCGACTATCAAACCGTATTTGACTGCTGGCAAAACGTTGTATTTCTCTCACGGATTTGGTATCACATTCAAAGAACAGACGGGCATCATTCCTCCCTCAGACATCGACGTTATTCTTGCCGCCCCCAAAGGTTCCGGTACTTCCGTAAGAAGGTTGTTCCTTCAGGGAAAAGGTATCAACGCGAGTTATGCCGTGTTCCAGGATGCTACAGGTAATGCAAGATCAAAAGCAGTTGCGCTGGGTATTGGCGTCGGCGCCGGCTATTTGTTTGAAACAGATTTCAAAAAAGAAGTTTACTCAGACCTTACCGGTGAACGTGGCACACTGATGGGCGCCATCGCGGGTATCTTCGAAGCACAATACGAAGTGCTTCGCTCGAAGGGTCACACTCCTTCCGAAGCATTCAATGAAACAGTGGAAGAGCTCACCCAGAGCCTTATGCCGCTCGTTGCAGAGAACGGTATGGACTGGATGTATGCAAACTGCAGCACGACGGCACAACGCGGCGCCCTCGACTGGAAAAAGAAATTCAAGGCTGCGACGCTTCCGGTCTTCAAAGAGCTTTATGAAAGTGTTGCGACCGGCGCCGAAGCAAAGCGCACCATCGACACTTGCAGCAAACCCGACTATCGTGAGAAGCTCGCAGAAGAGCTGAAAGAGCTTCGCGACAGCGAGCTGTGGCAAGCGGGGGCTGCCGTAAGGTCGCTACGTCCGGAAAAAGAGAAGGTAGAAGCGAGTATGATCAATTAAAAAGAGTTAAAAGTGAAAACCAAAAGTTAAAAGTTGGCGTACGCAAAAAACTTTAAACGATTCACTTTTAACTTTTAACTTATGAGAACGGCATTAGATCAACACATAGATATCCCGGCAGCCTACGAAACCCTCAAGAATGTAGTGCTCAAGACCCCGCTTCAGTTTCACCGCAAGTTGTCGGAGAAATATGAATGCGAAGTCTACCTGAAGCGCGAAGACCTGCAGGTTGTACGTTCCTACAAAATACGTGGAGCGTACAACCTCATGAACAGTCTGACCGACGCGCAACGCAAGCAAGGTGTCGTTTGCGCCAGCGCTGGTAATCACGCTCAGGGCGTAGCATTTTCGTGCCGCCAGCTGGATATCCGTGCGTCGATCTATATGCCTTCGATCACGCCCAAGCAGAAGGTCAACCAGGTGCGAATGTTTGGCGGTGATAATATCGAGATCGTTCTTATCGGCGACACCTTCGATGAATGTCAACAACATGCGTTGAAAGCTGCCGAGGAGAGCAAGAAGACCTTCATCCCTCCTTTCGACCATATCCGTGTGATCGAAGGACAGGGAACGGTCGGCAAAGAGATCCTCGACGAGCTTTCTAATATCGATTTTCTTTTCGTCCCCATCGGAGGCGGCGGTTTGTGTGCAGGTGTCGGTTCGTACTTTAAAACTTATTCGCCCCAGACACAGATCATCGGCGCCGAGCCGACAGGGGCTCCTTCGATGAAAGAAGCGCTGAAGGCCGGCAAACCGGTTAAGATCGACAAGATCCAACGATTCGTCGACGGCGCCGCCGTACAGAAAGTCGGAGACCTGACATTCTCTATTTGTAAAGACATCCTCCGCGACATGCTTCTTGTTCCGGAAGGAAAAGTGAGCTCGACTATTCTGCAGCTATACAATGAAGATGCGATCGTCGCAGAACCGGCGGGTGCGTTGTCAATCGCCGCGCTGGCGCAGTACGGCGGGCTGTTGAAAGGAAAGAAAGTCGTCTGCATCCTCAGCGGCGGCAACAACGACATCGACCGTATGCAGGAGATCAAAGAGCGTTCGTTGCTCTATGAAGGATTGAAGCATTACTTCATCGTGCGGTTTGCACAACGTCCAGGCGCGCTGAAAGAATTCGTGAACGAGATCCTCGGTCCCACCGACGATATCGTGCGTTTCGAGTTTATTCAGAAACACAATAAAGAAACCGGCCCGGCGCTGATCGGGATTGAAGTGAAGTCACAGGAGGATTTTAATGTTCTTATTCAAAGGATGGATTCAAATAAGCTGAACTATACGGTGGTGAATCAGAATGAGAATTTGTTTGAGTATCTTGTTTAGGTGAATCCTGCTGTTACGTTACTCGGCATCCTGGTTCTTTTCATCGGCGGTGCAACTGCCCAATCCAGGAAGATCTCGGGCTTCGTTTTCAACGGCGCTACAGAAAAGCCTTTAAAAAATGTAAACATCATCATCGTTGGAACCCCGAGGGCACTGTTACCAACCACCTCGGAGCATTCGAGCTTACGATCGATGATCCTTTAAAGCATTGAAACGTTGCCTGTTGAGTTTGCCGAACTTCGCAAGCTTTCGCTTCTTGGCCTGGCCAACAACAAGCTCACGAATATTCCAGCTCCCATCTTAAAGCTCGCAAAACTGGGGGGTCGACTTAAGTGGGAACCAGATCACAACGATTCCGACTGAATTCTATGCGCTGAGGAATTTAAAGAAGATCGTGCTTTTTGGCAATCCCATAGACCCAAAGGATATCGAGGCCCTGAAGCGTAACTTTCCCAACGCCGAAATCATATTCTAACCAAACGCTCGTAAGGTTCATCTTCAAAAATAAACCTCCAAACTGTTGATGCACGCCTCCCGATTCCTCAAATTGCATGCTGTGAGGAAAAGATACTTCTTTACCCCATAACCAAACCTAATCGTTTGAAACCGCCTCGGTAACCCGGGGCGGTTTCGTTTTTAAGTGGGCAGTCCAAACTAACATTTGTTGTGAGTTCCGTGGCAAAGACAATTTTTGAGAAGATCTGGGATGGACACGTGGTCAAACAGGCGCCGGGTTATCCGGACGCAGTGTTCATAGACCGTCATTTTATACATGAAGTAACCAGCCCCCAGGCATTCGATGGCCTCCGCAAACGAGGTATCAAGGTCTTCAACACCAATCGTACCACCGCCACCGCCGACCACAACGTACCGACCAAAGATCAGCACCTGCCCATCAAGGAAGCTCTCTCCCGCCACCAGGTGGAAACGCTTCGGGTGAACTGCAGGGAATTCGGAATCGACTTGTACGACCTCGGCCACCCTTACCAGGGCATCGTCCACATCATCGGTCCGGAGCTCGGACTGACACTTCCCGGCATGACCATCGTATGCGGCGACAGTCATACCTCGACACACGGCGCTTTCGGGAGTGTTGCATTCGGAATTGGCACGAGTGAAGTGGAGCAAGTACTGGCCACACAGTGCATTTTACAAAGCAAGCCGAAGACGATGAAGATCGAGATCAACGGCAAACTGGGCAAGGGTGTGGTCAGCAAGGACATTATACTTTACGTCATTTCGAAGATATCAGCCAGTGGAGCCACTGGCTATTTTGTTGAATACGCAGGCGATGCCATCCGCGCGTTGTCGATGGAAGCGCGGATGACTATCTGCAACATGAGCATCGAGATGGGCGCCCGTGGCGGACTGATCGCACCAGACGATACCACTTTCAATTACATCAAGGGACGGAAGTTCGCTCCACAGGGTAAGGCATTCGACGAGGCTGTTGAAACCTGGAAGAAACTTGTTTCAGATCCTGGAGTGAAATACGACACTGAATTGAGCTTTAAAGCTGAAGACATTGCTCCGATGATCACCTACGGCACCAACCCCGGCATGGGCATGAAGGTGACCGACAGGATACCGACCGTTGCCGAGCTCAAAGAAATCAGCGAAGCAAATTCGTTCAAGAAGTCGCTCGAATACATGGGACTCGAACAGGGAACGGAGTTGCTCGGTAAAGCCATCGACTATGTGTTCATCGGCAGCTGTACGAATGCCCGTATCGAAGATCTGCGTTTGGTAGCACAGTTCGTAAAAGGAAAAAAGAAAGCTGCGAATGTCGAAGTGTGGGTGGTACCCGGTTCCAAACAAGTTGAAGCGCAAGCGAAGAATGAAGGGCTCGATAAAGTATTCGAAGCAGCAGGTTTCGAGCTGCGAAGCCCCGGCTGTTCTGCATGCCTGGGTATGAATGAAGACAAGGTGCCTCCTGGAAAATATTGCATCTCGACATCGAACAGGAACTTCGAAGGAAGACAGGGACCGAAGTCGAGAACGTTTTTGGCGAGTCCGCTGAGCGCTGCGGCTGCAGCGATAACCGGTAAGGTCACCGACGTAAGAGAGATGATTTAAGTTAAAAGTGAATAGTTAAAAGTTAAAAGTTGTGTCAAAGGACAAGTTCACCACATTAAGATCTACAGCTGTACCGATTCCTTCGGAGAATATTGATACGGACCAAATTATTCCCGCACGGTTCCTCAAGGCGACGACACGGGAAGGGTTTGGTGATAACCTTTTCCGCGATTGGAGATATGACTCTAATAACCAACCGATACCTGAATTTGTACTGAACAACCCGACATATAGCGGAAAAATACTCGTCGGTGGGAAGAATTTCGGTTGCGGAAGCAGCCGTGAACATGCTGCGTGGGCAATCTACGATCATGGTTTCCGCGTCGTGGTGTCCAGCTTCTTTGCTGATATTTTTAAGAACAATGCATTGAATAACGGACTGTTGCCGGTTGTCGTGCCAGACAGCTTTCTGAAAAAATTATTCGATGCGATAGCCAATGATCCGAAGACCGTTGTCGACGTGGATCTTCCGGCGCAGACGATCTCCTTCGGAAACGAGAAAGAAAAGTTTGAGATCAATATTTATAAAAAAGAATGCCTGATCAATGGTTACGATGATATCGATTACCTATTGAGTCTGACGAAAGAGATCAAAGAATACGATACAGTGCACTAGCATGAATAAAAAAATAGTCATACTACCCGGCGACGGGATCGGAAAAGAAGTTACAGCAGAAGGCAAGCGCATTCTCGATAAGATCGCGTCCATCTTCAACCATACCTTCACGTACGACACAGCCATTATCGGTCACGATGCCATTGAAGCCACCGGCAACGCCCTCCCCGACGAAACACTGACCAAGCTGAAGAACTGCGACGCCATTCTCTTCGGAGCCGTGGGTCATCCGAAATACGACAACGATCCGACCCTGAAAGTAAGACCCGAGCAAGGACTATTGAAGATGCGCAAGGAGCTCGGCCTCTATGCCAACCTCCGCCCTATCAAGTTATTCGACGAGCTGCTCGGCGCATCCAGCATCCGCCCCGAAATACTGAAGGGCTCCGACATCCTCTTCTTCCGCGAGCTGACGGGCGACGTGTACTTCGGAGAGAAAGGAAGGAAAGACAACAACGACACCGCGTACGACGTCATGATCTACCATAGGTACGAGGTGGAACGCATTGCTCATAAAGCCTTTCAGGCCGCGAGAACCCGTCGCAAGAAAGTGACGAGTGTCGACAAGGCCAATGTGCTCGAAAGCTCGCGCCTCTGGAGAGAAACCGTGAACCAGGTGGCGAAGGAATATCCCGATATTCAGCTCGAGCACCAGTTTGTCGATTCGGCAGCGATGCTTCTCATCAAAAACCCGAAGAACTTCGACGTGGTCGTCACCGGAAATCTTTTCGGAGATATCCTTACGGACGAAGCGTCACAGATCGCAGGCTCGATGGGCATGCTCGCATCGGCTTCGATAGGCGACAAGGTTGGATTGTACGAGCCCATTCACGGAAGCGCCCACGATATCACCGGTAAGGGAATTGCCAATCCCCTCGCCTCCATCCTTTCGGCAGCGCTGCTGCTCGAAATTTCTTTCGGCCTTACGAAAGAATCCAATGCCGTCGTAGCAGCAGTCGAGCTAACACTGAAGCAAGGATACAGAACGGTAGACATCGCAGATAAAACAACGTCTAAAGAAAACATCTTGAACACAGAGACAATGGGAAGAAAAGTAGCAGAGAACCTCGAAGAGGTTTCCGTGCTTTCCGTGGCTTCCGTGAGAAACTAAAAACCTATGGCAAACAAAATTCAAATCTTCGACACCACCTTACGCGACGGCGAACAGGTCCCCGGCTGTCAATTATCTACTGAGGAAAAGATAATTGTTGCGCGGGAGCTGGAAGCACTCGGCGTAGACGTCATCGAAGCGGGATTCCCGATCTCCAGCCCCGGAGATTTTCTTTCCGTGGTAGAGATATCGAAGGCTGTTTCGGAGCCGGTGATCTGCGGACTTACGCGTGCGAAGAAGGAAGACATCGACGTAGCTGCCGAGGCATTGAACCACGCGAAACGCAAAAGGATCCACACAGGCATCGGCTCGTCGGATATGCACATCAAGCACAAGTTCCGCAGCACGCGCGAAGAGGTGCTCGAAAAAGGCGTCTGGGCCGTGAAGTACGCTAAGGCCAAAGGTGTTGAGGTTGAATTCTATGCCGAAGACGCAGGCCGGGCAGACCTGGCTTTCCTTGCACAAATGACCGAAGCGGTGATCGCTGCCGGCGCCGATGTGGTGAACATCCCCGATACGACCGGCTATTGCCTTCCTAATCTCTATGGAAAACGGATCGAGTATCTTTTCAACAACGTAAAGAACATAGACAAGGCGGTGATCTCGGTTCATTGCCACAACGATCTCGGTATGGCCACGGCAAACTCCATTGCGGGTATCCTCAACGGCGCCCGCCAGGTGGAAGTGACCATCAACGGTATCGGTGAACGCGCCGGTAACACATCGCTCGAAGAAGTGGTGATGATCCTCAAGACCCACAAGGACCTTGACATGTACACCGACATCGTTTCGGAAAAACTTTATGGCATGAGCCAGTTGATCAGCAGCATGATGCGTATGCCCGTGCAGGCCAACAAGGCGATCGTAGGAAAGAATGCTTTCGCTCATTCATCGGGTATCCACCAGGATGGTTTTTTGAAACACGCCGAGAACTACGAGATCATGAACCCCGCCGATGTTGGTGTCGGTGTATCGTCGATCATCCTCACGGCCCGCAGCGGACGCGCCGCACTCAAGCACAGGCTGGAGCTGCTCGGATATAAGTTTGCCGGGATTGATTTGGATACGGTGTATGAAAATTTTCTTGTGCTGGCGGATGAGAAGAAGAATGTAGAGGATAGGGATCTGATAACGTTGGCAACGAACTTACCGTTGTTGACGAAGTGAGGATGATAGGACGAGGGGACGAAGTGATGAGGGGACGAGAGGCGTCATCTGACGTTTTTTCTGGCTGCGGCAATCAGGCTTAGAACTTTCGCCTTGACTTTTTCTGCTTGATCACGGATCATTTGTGTTTTTTCGGTCGAGAGGTAGTCCATGTCTTCGAGAACGTAGGTGATACTCTTCACTTCGCAGCACGAACTTTGACTGTAATCAAGAAAGCGGATAAGTTCCGGTTGGCTCTTTCGCCGTCCAAAACCTTCAGCGATATTATTCATGCAGGAAAGAGCTGCACGCCTAAGCTGACTTCGTAAATCGAAATCCCGCGAAAGTCGTCCCTGATCACACGCTGCAAACACGGATCTTACGAGTTGACGCGACAATTGCCAGCACTCCAGGTCTTCGAACCGTGTTATCATGCACGCTAATCTACACACCCAAAATCCACAGCTCATCAAAAGTCAAAACAGAAATCCTTACAAATCAGCAGCATCATTTCTCTTCCCATCGTCACCTCATCCCCTCGTCCTATCATCCCCCGTTCTGCTAAATCCACATTTTAATCCCCGATTTCCTTCCCCTCAGGCCCGAATCCGTTTAATTTTGCCTATAATTATAAATTGCACCCGTTGCGGTCATTCCCTTAGCCGGGGTGATCGTTTTCAGCAATTTCGTTGTTCCGCTTATAACTATGGAGAACGCTAACCTGGCAGAATACCTCCCGATCGGGCTCATGTTCCTTTTTGCATCGGGCTTCGTGGTGGTGACCATGATCGCTACCCACGCGCTCGGACCCAAAAGGAACACCAAAACCAAGCTCGACGCATTCGAATGCGGGATCGAGTCCAAAGGAAACGCTCGTATCCCCTTCAATATCAAGTACTTTCTCGTCGCCATACTGTTTGTGCTGTTCGACGTGGAGGTGATCTTCATGTATCCCTGGGCTGTCAACTTCAAAGAGCTTAAAATGACAGGGTTCATCGAAATGCTCGTGTTCATTGTTCTCCTCATGGTTGGATTCTTTTACATCAAGAAAAAGGGAGCCCTGAAATGGGAGGATTGAGATGGAAAACAACGTGATCACAACACCGGCGCAAAAACTTACTCTCGGAGAAAAACCGGAGGGCTACGAAGGCGCCGGCTTCTTTGCGACCAGCCTCGAAAAAGTGGTGGGGCTGGCACGAAAGAATTCGATATGGCCCCTGCCCTTCGCTACCTCGTGCTGCGGCATCGAGTTTATGGCAACGATGGGGGCGCACTACGACCTGGCCCGCTTTGGCTCCGAACGCCTCAGCTTTTCACCACGCCAGGCCGACCTGCTTATGGTGATGGGCACCATCGCAAAAAAGATGGGTCCTGTCCTCCGCCAGGTTTACGAACAAATGGCAGAACCGCGCTGGGTGCTCTCTGTTGGAGCTTGCGCCAGTAGCGGTGGTATTTTCGACACCTACAGTGTGCTGCAGGGCATCGACAGGATCATACCCGTGGACGTTTACGTGCCCGGATGTCCTCCCCGCCCCGAGCAGATCATCGACGGTGTCATGAAGATCCAGAGACTGGTTGAAACAGAGTCGCTTCGCCGACGAAATTCGCCCGAATACAAAGCCATGCTCAACAAATACGGAATCGAATAAAATGGCCGATAGTCAGGAAGAGAAGTTAGTAGGCATCATTAAAGAAAAGTTTGAAGACCAGGTGTTGCTGGTCGAGCAGCTTTACGATTTCCTGACCATTACCCTGAAGAAAGACAAGCTCACGGAGATCATCCAGTTCCTCTACGATCACCCCGAAACGAAATTCCAGTATCTCACCACGATTGCAGCCATTCATTACCCCGACGTTGATGAAAGCCGGACAATATCAGGGCAGGCATCGACGATTGTAGTCGACACGCCCGTATCATCGGGAAGAATTGCATTGATGTATCAACTGCACAACCTGTACAACAATCAACGGGTGAGATTGAAAATATATTTGCCAGTTGAAAATCCCGTGGCGCCAACGCTGACCAACATCTTCGCGGCGGCCAACTGGATGGAACGTGAGACTTATGATTTCTACGGAGTGATCTTCGAAGGACATCCAAACTTAACGCGGATACTGAATGTGGACGACATGGTCATTTTTCCAATGAGGAAAGAATACCCGCTCGAAGACCAGACCCGCGAAGATAAAGCAGACGAAATGTTCGGGCGATAGGAGAAATAATGGAGAACCAGATACACGATATCGACAAGGTAAAGCCTGAAGAGAAACAATACTCTTATCTCAACCTGGGTCCCACCCACCCGGCTACGCACGGTATCTTCCAGAACGTTCTGAAGATGGACGGCGAGATCATTGTCGAAGCGCAGCCGACGATCGGCTACATCCATCGTGCATTCGAAAAGCTGGCCGAAAGAAGGCCTTACAACCAGATCACTCCGATCACCGACCGTCTCAACTACTGCTCCGCGCCGATTAACAACATCGGGTGGCACATGACGGTAGAAAAATTATTGAAGGTCACGATACCGAAGCGCGTACAATACTTGCGTGTGATCATTATGGAGCTCGCGCGGATAACCGACCACCTGATCTGCAATGCTGTGATCGGTGTGGATACCGGCGCTCTTACCGGTTTTGTGTACATGTTCCAGCAACGCGAGCTGGTATACGAGATCTACGAAGAAATTTGCGGAGCCCGTCTCACCACCAATATCGGCCGCATCGGCGGCTTCGAAAGGGATTTCTCGCCGAAGGCATGGGACAAGATCAATAAGTTCCTGAAGGAATTTCCAGTGGTGCTGCAAGAGTTCGAAAACCTGCTGAGCCGCAACAGGATATTCATGGACCGTACCATCGGCGTGGGTGGGATCACCGCGGAAAAAGCATTGAACTACAGTTTCAGCGGGCCCAATCTCAGGGCCGCCGGCGTCGACTACGACGTTCGTGTCTCCATGCCTTATTCATCGTACGAGGATTTCGATTTCGTGATACCCGTTGGCATGAACGGCGACGTGTACGACCGCTTCATGGTGCGGCAGGGAGAGATGTGGGAGAGTCTGAAGATCATCCGTCAGGCGATGGATAAGCTGCCCGATGGTCCGTTCCACGCCGAAGTGCCTGAGTTCTACCTGCCTCCGAAAGAAGATGTTTATAATAATATGGAAGCGCTCATCTACCAGTTCAAGATCGTGATGGGCGAAACCGAAGTGCCGAAAGGCGAAGTATATCATTGTGTGGAAGGCGGTAACGGGGAACTTGGTTTTTATTTGATCAGCGACGGTGGCAGGACGCCCTTTAGATTACACTTCAGAAGGCCGTGCTTTATCTTTTACCAGGCATATCCGGAGATGATAAAGGGGTCGATGTTGTCGGATGCAATTCTGACAATGAGTAGTATGAATGTGATCGCGGGAGAGCTTGACGCGTAGTCGTTAATCGTTACTCGTTATTCGTTAATCGCCGTAACGAATATCGTAGCCGCGAATAACGAGTAACGAGTAACGAATAACGAAAAAGAATGGAAGTAACCGACACAATAAAGTTTTCACCCGACGTCCTTGCGACAGTCCAAAAGATCATCGCCCGGTATCCCGAGGGTAAACAGAAATCAGCTTTACTCCCTCTGCTTCATATCGCCCAATCTGAATTCGGAGGCTGGCTGAGTACTGAAACCATGGACTATGTCGCATCGATCCTCTTAATAAAACCAGTGGAAGTCTACGAAGTCGCCACATTCTACACCATGTTCAACGTCAACCCGGTTGGCAAGTGTCTGGTGGAAGTCTGCCGCACGGGCCCTTGCTGGCTACGTGGCGCGGATGACATCGTGGAGCATTTCGAGAAGAGGCTTGGTATTTCAGTGGGTGAGACGACAGCCGACGGTATGTTCACATTGAAGACCGTCGAGTGCCTGGGATCGTGTGGCACCGCACCGATGCTCCAAGTGGGCGCCGAGTTCTACGAGAACCTCACGAATGAGAAAGTGGACGAGCTGATAGAGAAATTGAAAGCTTCGGGACAGCGGAGCAGTTATATGAAAGATAACCGGGTCATGAGCTAATATGGGAAGGCAATTACTTTTGGAACACGTAAACGTCCCCGGCATAGAAACTTTTTCTGTGTACCGGCAGAAAGGCGGTTATGCTTCAGTGGAAAAAGCGCTGAAGACCATGACTCCCGATGCCGTGACCGAAGAGGTGAAGAAGTCGGGGTTGAGAGGCCGTGGCGGCGCAGGTTTTCCTGCAGGCATGAAGTGGAGCTTCCTCGACCGCAAGTCGCCGAAGCCGCGCTACCTGGTTTGCAATGCCGACGAGAGCGAGCCGGGTACCTTCAAGGATCGTTACTTGATGGAGAAGATACCTCATGTCCTCATCGAGGGCATGATCACATCCAGCTATGCGCTGGGCGCGAAGACATCTTTCATCTACGTGCGTGGCGAATACATGTACGTGATCCGCATCCTCGAGAAGGCGATCGCCGAAGCGTACGCGAACGGTTTTCTCGGCAACAACATTCTCGGCACCGATTATTCCCTCGACCTCTATGTGCAGCCCGGTGGCGGCGCATACATATGTGGCGAAGAGACTGCACTGCTCGAATCGCTGGAAGGAAAACGAGGCAATCCCAGGCTGAAGCCGCCATTTCCGGCCGTAGCGGGTTTGTATGCTTCTCCTACGGTTGTGAACAATGTGGAGACGATCGCTGCTGTGTGTTCCATCGTGAATATGGGTGGCGACGAGTACGCGAAGATCGGCGTCGGGAAGAGCACGGGAACCAAGCTGATATCGGCCAGCGGCCATATCAACAAACCCGGTGTTTACGAGATCGAGTTGGGTCTGCCTGTCGAAGAGTTTATCTATTCCGATCAATACTGTGGTGGCATCTGGAGAGGACGCAAGATGAAAGCGGTCGTTGCCGGAGGTTCATCGGTACCGATACTTCCCACCGACCTGATATTGAAGACTGCAAAAGGCGAGAAACGGATCATGACCTATGAGTCACTGTCCGACGGCGGTTTCGTAAGTGGAACGATGCTCGGTTCCGGTGGATTCATCGTAATGGATGAAACGGCGTGTATCGTCCGCAACCTATGGACCTTTGCGAGGTTCTATCATCACGAATCCTGCGGTCAGTGCAGCCCTTGCCGCGAAGGCACCGGTTGGATGGAGAAAGTCCTCCACCGTATCGAGCACGGACACGGTCACCTCAGCGATATCGATCTCTTAGTCGACGTAGCCAAAAAGATAGAGGGAAATACGATTTGCCCCCTGGGCGACGCCGCGGCCTGGCCAGTAGCAAGCGCCATCAGACACTTCAGAGAAGAATTCGAGTTTCATGTGAAGCACCCCGAGAAAGTTGCGAATCCCAAACACTTTGAGCTAGAACCCTTCGTCAGTGAAAAATCACTCGCAGCAGTAGTATAAAATTCGTTAACCGCGAACAACGAACAACGAACAACGAATAACGAAAGATGGCAAAAGTAACAATAGACGGAGTCGACATCGAAGTACCTGACGGTACCACGATCCTCAACGCTGCCCGGATGATCGGTGGTGCGCTCGTCCCCCCTGCCATGTGTTATTACTCGACCTTGAAAGATACAGGGGGCAAGTGCCGGGTGTGCCTGGTGAAAGTATCACAGACCTCGACGAAAGATCCCCGTCCTATGCCGAAGCTTGTTGCCTCGTGCCGTACAACAGTCATCGACGGGATGATCATTCAGAACATCACATCACCCGAAGTGCTCGAGGCGCGTAAAGGTGTAGTGGAACTCCTTTTGATCAATCACCCGCTGGATTGCCCGATCTGCGACCAGGCCGGAGAATGCGATCTGCAGAACCTCGCTTATGAGCACGGTGTGGCCAAGACGCGGTACGAAGAAGAACGAAGGACATTCGAGAAGATCGACATCGGCGACAAGATCAAGCTGCACATGACACGATGTATCCTGTGTTATCGATGCACGTTCGTCGCCGATCAGCTGACCGATAACCGCGTTCATGGTGTTCTTAACAGAGGGGACGCATCGGAGATCAGTACGTATATCCAAAAAGCAGTTGAGAACGACTTCTCGGGTAACATGATCGATGTGTGTCCTGTGGGAGCGTTGACGGACAAAACATTCAGGTTCAAGAGCAGAGTATGGTTCACCAAGCCGCTGGATGCACATCGCGACTGTCCCAAGTGCAGTGGCAGAGTCGTGCTCTGGACGAAAGGCGATGATGTACTGCGGGTTTCAGCGCGGAAAGATCATTACGGAGAAGTAAAAGAATATATTTGCAATGAATGCAGGTACGACCATAAGGTAATGAGCGACTGGGTGGTGGAAGGACCCCGCCACATCGAACGGAGCTCCGTCATCGCACAGAACCATTACGAGTATCTCGACATGCAGAAACTTAAAAAAGAGATCGACAGGCAGATCGTTTTTCAAAAAGGAAAACAGCTTCCTGAGCAAACAACATGAGTGAGTTTATCATATATAAACTGATAATCGTAGGTGTGATCTTCGGGATCACGCTCTTCGTGGCCGCCTATTCGACGTACGCCGAACGCAAGGTCGCTGCGTTCCTGCAGGATCGTGTGGGTCCCGATCGCGCCGGTCCCTGGGGTATCCTCCAGCCGCTCGCCGACGGACTGAAGTTTATCATGAAAGAAGAGATCATCCCCGTTGTCTCGAACAGATTTTTATTCGTGCTGGGGCCATGTATCGCCATGCTTACGGCGCTCATGGCCGGTGTGCTGATCCCATGGGGCAATAGCATCGTCATCAACGGCACCGAGTATCCGTTACAGATCGCGGATCTCAACATCGGTATCCTCTACGTATTCGGCGTGGTCTCCATCGGCGTGTACGGCATCATGATCGGCGGCTGGGCTTCCAACAACAAGTTCTCGCTGCTGGGAGCTATTCGCGCCTCGGCACAGATGATCAGCTACGAAATAGCCATGGGTCTGGCGATCATCGCACTCGTATTGATGACCGGTACGTTGAGCCTGAACGAGCTGAGTGCACAGCAGGCGGGCGGTGTCGGCAGTGACTGGAATTTCTGGAACGTGGTGTTTCAGCCTGTTGGCTTCATGATCTTTTTGGTCTGCGCTTTCGCGGAAACCAACCGGACCCCTTTCGATCTCCCGGAATGCGAGACCGAGCTGGTGGGCGGATATCATACCGAATACAGCAGTATGAAACTGGGCTTTTATCTCTTTGCGGAGTACATCAATATGTTTGTATCGTCGGCGGTGATCGCCACGCTGTACTTCGGAGGATATAATTTCCCGTTTATGAACGACCTGGGCCTGGATCATAATGTGGTCACGACCCTGGGTACGATAGCCTTGTTTGGCAAGATCGTCTTCTTCATCTTTTTCTTCATGTGGATACGCTGGACGATCCCGCGGTTCCGCTATGATCAGCTGATGAATTTAGGCTGGAAGATATTGATACCGCTGGCCGTCGTGAATATCCTGGTGACAGGCTTTATTGTATTGCTCACGAACAACTAACAACGAATACTAAAGTGCTTACAAACAGATCCAAGCTGGTAGTAAAAAAAGAGATGTCGTTCCTCGAGCGGCTGTATCTCCCTGCCATATTGGGCGGCATCCTTATTACCATCAAGCACTTGTTCAAGCGGGCAGCTACCGTGAAGTACCCGGAGAAGACCCGCGAGATCAGTGAGGTGTGGCGCGGGCAGCACGTATTGAAGCGCGACGATAAGGGAGCAGAAAGATGTACGGCCTGCGGACTTTGCGCCGTGGCATGTCCTGCAGAAGCAATCACGATGACAGCCGGCGAAAGAGAAAAGGGTGAAGAGAATCTGTATCGCGAAGAAAAATACGCGGCTACCTACGAGATCAACATGCTCCGCTGCATCTTCTGCGGACTGTGTGAGGAAGCATGCCCGAAGGAGGCGATATTCCTCACGGATCGTATCATGGAAACGGATTATACAAGATCGAGCTTCATTTACGGAAAAGATAAATTGGTGGAAGGGGTAAGCGAAAACGAGCGGGTGGACGTAACAAAAAGACAGACGCCAGAGGTGCTCGCGTTCAAACAGCACAAGCAGCTAAGCCATAACAAATAAAAGTGACGCTTAACTTCTTCTATTTTCTCTCATTCCTCGCGATACTGGCCGCCGTTATGGTGGTGGTTTCGCGTAACCCTGTCCACAGCGTCCTTTATCTCATTATCACCTTCTTCTGCATCGCCGGTCATTATGTGCTGCTGAATGCACAGTTCCTTGCGGTCGTTCACGTCATCGTTTATGCGGGCGCCATTATGGTGCTGTTTCTCTACGTCATCATGCTTCTCAATCTCAACGGAGAATCGGAGCCACATAAATCGACTCTATTAAAAATCACGGCTACCGTCTGCGGCGGACTCTTGATGGTCATTCTAATCGGATCATTGAGAGGAACAGAGCAGTTGGGCGAACAGATAGTGGCCACCGGCGAGATAAGCCTGGTAAAGAATCTTGGAAAAGTAATGTTTAGCGAATTTCTGATACCCTTCGAAGTTACGTCTGTATTGTTGCTTGCAGCAATGGTGGGCGCGGTGATGTTGGGGAAATCGGAGAGTGCTGAATAGAGCGTTGTTTGTTGTTCGTTGTTCGTTGTTCGCGCCTAACGAACAATCGACAACCGCGAACAACGAACAACGAACAACGAAAATATGGTTAATAGCATACCTCTCGATTATTACCTGTGGCTCTCCGCGATCCTGTTTGGGATAGGCGTGCTCGGAGTGCTCTATCGCAGAAATGGTATCATCATCTTCATGTGCATCGAGTTGATGCTGAATGCCGTGAATCTATTACTGGTAGCTTTCTCCACGTACCTGAATGACCCCGCAGGTCAAGTATTCGTGTTTTTTATAATGGCCGTTGCTGCCGCGGAAGTAGCCGTTGGCTTGGCGATCCTTGTTGTGATGTATCGGGGGACAAGAACGATTGATATTAATATTCTTAACAGGTTGAAATGGTAGCAGCGGCACTCATACCATTATTCCCGCTCCTGGGCTTCCTGCTGATCTCCCTCAACGTGAACAGGCTGTCGAAAGGGCTTGCAGCGACTATTGCATGCGTGATGATATTCCTGTCGTTCCTTGCTTCGATATACGTCTTTACCATTTTGCCCGTCGAAATCAATCTTTTCACCTGGATCAAGGCCGGCTCTTTTACAGGTACGTTTGGATTCCTGGTCGACCCGCTTTCTTCAATCTTTACGCTTGTCATCACAGGTGTCGGTTTCCTCATCCACGTGTACTCGATCGGCTACATGCACGACGACGAAGGTCAAAACCGGTTTTTCTCATACCTCAACCTCTTCGTGTTCTTCATGCTGTTGCTGGTGATGGGTAATAATTACCTGGTCATGTTTATAGGCTGGGAAGGCGTCGGTTTGTGTTCTTACCTGTTGATCGGGTTCTGGTTCAAGAACCAGGAGTACAACAGCGCGGCCAACAAGGCTTTTATTATGAACCGGATCGGCGACCTCGGTATGCTCATCGGTATCATCTTGATCTTCGTAAACTACGATTCGATCGACTATAGGACAGTATTCTTTAACGCCCAGGATATTTCCTCCCCGGCGGTCGGCCTCATTACCATGCTTTTGTTCATAGGCGCGATGGGTAAGAGCGCACAGATACCGTTGTACACCTGGTTGCCCGATGCCATGGCCGGCCCCACTCCTGTGTCGGCCCTGATCCACGCGGCCACGATGGTAACGGCCGGTATTTATATGGTGGCGCGGAACAGCGTGCTCTATATGCAGTCGCCGTTCACCATGGAGGTCGTGATGTTCGTCGGACTCGCAACAGCTATCCTCGCCGCCACAATCGCCATCTCGCAGAACGACATTAAAAAAGTGCTCGCTTACTCCACCGTCAGCCAGCTGGGACTGATCTTCGTTGCCCTGGGACTCGGTGCCTTCACAGCCGGGATATTCCACGTCGTTACCCACGCGTTCTTTAAGGCGCTTTTGTTCCTCGGAGCCGGAAGCATCATTCATGCATTGGGAGGCGAACAGGACCTCAGGAAAATGGGAGGCCTGAAAAAATATCTCCCCATCACATTCTTCACATTCCTGTTCGGTGTCCTCGCAATCTCAGGCATCCCTCCTTTCGCAGGATTCTTTTCGAAGGACGAAATTCTTGCAGCCGCGTTCGCCCATAACAAAGTAGTATGGGCCCTGGCGGTGTTTGCTTCGCTGCTCACGGCATTCTACATGTTCCGTTTGTTCTTCCTGGCATTCTTCGGAAACGAAAGAGCCGGTCAGCATGCGATGAGTCACATCCACGAATCGCCGAGAAGCATTACGATACCGTTAGCCGTGCTCGCGGTGTTAAGTGTCCTCGGTGGTTTTCTCAATGTTCCTTCATCGCTGGGTGGCAATCACATGATGGGGGATTTCCTGGAACCAATTTTCGCAAGCGCACCAATACACGAAATGGATCATTCCACCGAACAAATGCTGATGGGGGTGATCGTCGTCCTCACGATCGTCATGATCGGAATCGCATGGTTCATCTACATTAAAAAATCATCCGTTCCACCCGAGCCGTCGGAGACAACCGGCGTCCAGCGAGTTCTTTCCAATAAATATTACGTCGACGAGATCTACGAGGCTGTCGTCGTCAAACCGCTCTACTTGCTGTCGAAGACGTTCTACAATGTCATCGAGCTTCTGGGCATCGATAATCTGGTGAACGGGCTCGGGAAAGGTGTCGTGTACACCAGCCGCGGACTTCGTTTCCTCCAGGACGGCAGTATAGGTTATTACTTGTTTGTGATGGTAGTCGGTATAATCATAATCCTCAGCCTCTCAATCGTCAACTAGCATGATCACGGTATTCCTTATCATATTCCCGATGTTCATGTTCCTGCTGATGGTCGGCATGAGGCACCGCAGACCCAGGTTGCTCGCACTCATTGGGGCGCTGGTGGAATTCGTCGTCTCGGTCTACGCATGGGTCAACTTCCAGTCAAACTCTGAAGTCCAGTTCGCCTACAACGAACCCTGGCTGAGTGGACTCGGCATGCGTCTCAGCGTTGGCCTGGATGGCATCAGCTTGCCGTTGGTCCTCTTAACGACCACACTCATTCCATTGATCATCCTGTCTTCTTCAGAGAAGAATTTCAGCAGGCCGTCGCTATTCTACGGACTGGTCTTGCTCATGCAGTCTGCACTCGTCGGGGTCTTCACCTCGTTCGATGTCCTGCTGTTCTACGTCTTCTGGGAGCTCGCACTAATTCCGATCTACCTCATCTGTCTTATCTGGGGTAGTGAAAAAGAGGGTAAAGTCACCATCAAATTCTTTATCTATACACTGGCGGGAAGTCTCGTCATGCTTGTGGGAATCATCTACGTATTTATGTCAGTTAAGCCGGGCCTGAACCAGGGTTTCGACATCGATAGTTTTATGGCTTTGGGCCGCAACCTCGACCCGCAAAGACAGGGGCTTATTTTCTGGATGATGTTCGCCGCGTTCGCCATCAAAATGCCGGTGTTTCCTTTCCACACCTGGCAGCCTTCAACATACACGTACGCACCCACGCAGGGAACCATGCTGCTTTCGGGTATCATGCTGAAGATGGGTATCTACGGCGTTATCCGCTGGCTCATACCGTTGGTGCCGCTCGGTGTCGCGGAGTGGGGCAGCACGGCGCTGGTATTGTCGGTGATCGGGGTCGTGTACGCCTCCGTCATCGCGCTGGTTCAAAACAACATGAAGACCCTCGTGGCTTATTCATCAATCGCACACGTCGGACTTATTTCCGCAGGCGTCTTCACACAGAGCGAGATCGGCATACAAGGCGCCATGATACAAATGTTCAGTCACGGCCTGGTTGTTTTCGGTTTGTTCTATGTGATCGATATCATCCAGCAGAAAGCCGGCACGGCCGATCTCAAGGATCTTGGCGGTATACGCAATGTGGCTCCGAAGTTCACCACAGCTTTCGTGGTCATCATGTTGGGCAGCGTCGCGCTTCCGCTCACGAGCGGGTTCGTCGGAGAGTTCTTGCTGATCAATTCACTGGTCCAATATCAAATATGGATCGGCGCCGTCGCCGGTCTGACGATCATCCTTGGTGCCGTGTACATGCTGGTGATGTTCCAGCGGGCAATGTCCGGCGAAGCGAAGGCTGTCACCTTGAAATTTACCGACCTGTCGACCAGGGAAAAAATTGTTCTTTACCCTGTAGTAATCCTCATCATCCTGATCGGCGTTTATCCCGCGCCGCTTCTGTCGATATCGGAACCGGCCGTAAGCGCCCTTGTGAGTTCATTGGTTGAACTAACTTCTTCACTCAAACCATGAATGCACTGTTCATCATAGCAGGGATCGGAGTGCTGACGCTGGTTGCGGAGATCGTCAACCTGAAAAGGTTCCTTACTGCATTCGCCGCACTCGGCCTTATTGCCGCACTGGCGTTCCTTCCTTTGTTCCAAAATCACCAGCAATCGAGTCAAGCTTTCAACAACATGCTGGTGTTCGATGGATCGGCCGTTGCTTTTACCTGGCTCATCGTGATCGTTTCTGTCCTCTGGCTGTGGATGTCTGCGGGATATTTGCGTGAGGGCACGCACCAGACCGACAAGACTTCCCTTGTGATCTTCGTCGTGCTCGGCGCAGTGATCATGTCATCGTTCAATAACATGGCGATGCTCTTCCTTGGCCTGGAGATCCTTTCGTTGTCATTGTATGCGCTGGCCGGCAGCCGCAAAGACAGTCTCAGCTCTATCGAAGCGGCGTTCAAATATTTTCTTATGGGATCCTTCGCTACCGGGTTCCTGCTCTTCGGTATTACACTGGTCTACGGAGCCACGCGGTCATTCGATCTGCAGGAGATATTCGAGGTGATCGGAAACAGCGAAGGAACAATGCCCGGCTACTTCTACGCAGGAATTCTGCTGATGATGGTAGGCCTGGCATTCAAGATCTCCGCCGTACCGTTCCACTTCTGGGCACCGGATGTTTATGAGGGCTCTCCCACCGCCATCACTTCTCTCATGGCAACGGTCGTAAAGATCGCCGCCTTTGCAGCCTTCTGGAGGATCTTCGGATCTACCTTCGCGCTCGCCGGCGGCAACTGGACAAAAGTGATCGTCGGACTTGTGATACTCACGCTCGTCATCCCAAACATCACGGCCATCTACCAGCAAAAGGTGAAGCGGATGCTGGCCTATTCGAGTATCGCACATGTGGGGTACATTCTTCTCGGATTCGTGGGTGCCATGGACTTGCAGTCCGTAAAACCGCTCTTCATCATTCTGTATCTCGGCGCCTATGCCGTCTCCTCACTCGCGGCGTTCTCGGTGCTGATGAAAGTTGAAGCGAACGGCGGGTCGTTCAACGGACTGTATTACCGGAACCCGATGCTCGCCGTTACGATGATCTTCGCGCTGATGTCGATGGCCGGTCTTCCTCCCCTGGCAGGATTTGCGGGTAAGTACCTCGTGTTCATCATGGCCATGCGCGGTTCTCATACTATCCTTGTCCTGCTGGCCGTCGCGACGTCCCTGGTCAGCGTTTATTACTATTTCCGCGTCATCATCGCCATGTTCAACAGGCAGTCGGAAATCACCCCGGTGACCGTATCCCTGGGCGACCGCGCCTTCCACCTGCTGCTCATCGTGCTGATCCTGGGCATCGGACTTTTTCCCTCGATCCCCTTCCTCGCGGGTATAATAGGATTCTAATTTTTTCCTTGTAATTCTCTTTTGAGATTTTACCCAAAAATCCTATTTTCAATCGTTTGTAACCCTAAAATGAGTCATGGGAAAAGTCCGGAACATCCTTGAAGGCAAAGGCAATAATATCTTCTCTGTCGAACCGACCACCATTGTATACGCCGCCATCGAAACCATGGCGCAAAAAAACATCGGCGGTTTGCTGATCTGTGAGAACGGAAAGCTGGTCGGTATTTTTACGGAACGCGACTACGCCCGTAAGCTCATTCTCAAAGGAAAATCGTCGAAGGATACCACCATCGGCGACCTCATGACTAAAAATCCCTTCACGGTATCGCTGGACAGCAGCATCGAAGAATGTATGGAGCTCATGTCGAACCGGCGGATCCGCCACTTACCCGTCGTGGAAAACGGCGAATTGGTCGGTGTGATCTCTATCGGCGACGTGGTGCGGTTCATCATCGAGGAGCAGAAGTCGATCATCGCGCACCTCGAGAGCTACATCGCGGGTCAGTAGTTGAAAGCCTACCGGGCCGCCCTCACTCCTTCCAACGTCATTTCAACCATCACCTTCGAAGGATAGAAGGCGTATAGTAATTTCACCAGGTCTCTGTTCTGCATGTCATTCGCCAGGTCGAAACAGAACTGGAATCCTTCGGGCTTTTCTTTCAACAGGTCCACCACGTTCCAGATCGACCCTGCTTCGCCGGTGTGTTCCAGAAGCTCGGTGATCTTCCGGTCGATATAAGGCGGATCGATGGCCCGTATTCCTTCCACGGAAATCGCACATCGCACTGAAGTCAAATCGTTTTGGATATCGTCTTTGACATGACCGCTCTTCAATAGCTTCTTGGCGATCATCAGGGCATCGTTGCCGGCGACAGGCTTTATGTCGTAAAATTGGTTGGAGTCTTTTTTCGAGGATTCGAATAGAAACTTCAGTACCTCCTGTTCCTTGTTCATGACGGGCTATTCTCCCAAAGATAGCAACCGTTTCACCAGGCTCGACCACTCAAGGCGGGAGATAAGTGATATTTTCTGGGAAATCCCGGGCTTAGCCGTTTCATGGACAATGGCGGTAACGACGTTGTTGTATCGTTTGATCTCGAACAGCTCCACACAATCGTCAGTACCGTTCGATGACTGGGGACGTACTTCGATCGACAAGCTTTCGGCTTTACCTGAAGGTTTTTTGAACGTCACGAGTCTGGACAGCTCCAGGAAATTATCGTCTATTTTAACCAGGTCGTGAGCACGCGCCTTCCTGCTCAGTATCCGGCCGGTGTTGTCAGAAAGCCTGAACATCGCCGACAACCCGTTGCACCATCGGTTCCATTCACTAATGCTGAGCAAACGGCTGGCAGCTGCCTTGAATAATTGTTTTGCTTCGTTGATGGAGGCCGCAGTAACACTGTGTTCCGCCGCCGGGGTAGATATTGTAGCTGAATTCATCTATATGAACTGTATAAAAAGTCTAAAGAGGCCACATCAGTTAGATGCGGCCTCTTAAGTCAATCCCCCTCCTTCCGCTGGTATTATCCGGCTCAAGTTCAAAGGATGTCTCTCAGATGCTACTCAGAAACCTTTTGGAGTCATCGTAAGCAACACTCCCTAAGCGATCGACGATTACCGTTACGTAAATATCGTGCCAGCTATACAGTACCGCCTCACACTTCGTTTCAACACACTTCAATTGTAGATTTTTGTTGACATCGTGGAATTACATGAAGCGAATTCCACAGAACGCGATGCATGTCAGTGGTGGGATGCAGACATATTTGCATGTGGCGAGATTATTGATCGGGTTCATTCAAATAACTGTGTTATGAAACTTGCATTAAATAAATACAGGACCTGGATTGGCGAAATCTACGGCACTTATATCACACTAGGGCTTATCATATTCTTCCTTGCCTGCTATTGGCTTGGATTGGTGCACGTTCGTGAACTCAGGTTATTAAATTTTCCGATCATGGTTGCCGGGATCTATTTTGCATTAGATCAGTGGAGGAGGACTCACGGGAACCTGAGCTATTGGAGAGCCCTGACGCTAGGCACATACACCGCTGCCATCGGGGCATTGACATTTGCGACTTTCCTTTTTATACTCTTCTCAGTCGATCACAACCTGTACGTCCGGGTCGTCAAAGAGGAGCCGCTGGGTGAGTACATGAATCTGTTCATCGCTACATCGGCTGTCGCCCTCGAAGGGATCTTCTCCGGTATCATGGCCACTTACATCATCTGCAATTTCATCGAGACCGACAAAGAATAACGCTTATCTTTCACCTCATGAACGAGGTGGAGTTAGTAGGCGTAAGCCATTCCTACAACGGCAGTCCTGCCCTGGACAATATTTCCATCGGCTTCAGGAGAGAAAAGATCACCGTTGTGATCGGACGGAGTGGCATGGGCAAGTCGACGCTGTTGAAATCCATCAACGGGCTTGTGAGGCCGCACTCCGGTAAGATCCTCGTCTCCAGTCAGCCATTGGATTACACCAACATCGCTCCGCAGCGACGGATGATCGGATATGTCGTGCAGGGCAACGGACTCTTTCCTCACCTCACTGTCGCCGAGAATATTTCGCTGCCGTCGGTCATCGCAGGAGAAAAAGACCACTCTAAACCGGTCGGTCGCACGTCAGACCTGCTTTATCTCACCAGGTTAAACGAGACCTACGCGAACAAATACCCCTGGGAGCTCTCGGGCGGTGAGCAACAGCGTGTCGCTTTGTGTAGAGCGCTGTTTCTCAACCCGCCGGTGATGCTCATGGACGAGCCCTTCGGAGCGCTCGATCCCATGACCCGCCGCAGTATCAATAACACGATCCTCGAGTTCCAGAAAATAAAACCCCTCACGATGATCATTGTCACCCACGATATGGCGGAGGCACGGCGGTTGGCCGACGACCTGTTGGTGCTGGAAATGGGCAGAGTCGTTCAGTTCGGCAGCAAGGAAAACGTCATTCACTCTCCCGCCGATCCAATCGTCCGGGGACTACTGGAAGCAAGCATTAATTGAAGACTTTAGCCCTGATATTCTCCCTGAGCGCAACGGTTGTCTTTGCACAACAGCCTGTTCGTGTCGGCGCCAAACATTTTACAGAGGGATATATCCTTAGTGAGATCATCGCTCAAGTATTGGAATCGAAGGGAATTGCCGTAACTCGAGTGTATAATCTCGGGGGAACATTGGTATGTTTCGAAGCCCTGAAGAACGGAGAGATCGACATCTACCCGGAATACACAGGAACCATCTCACAGGAAATACTTAAGCTTGAAAACAACCCTGCGCCCGAACAGCTCCACGGTATTCTTCAGGCTAAATACGGTTTGGAGATCGGCAGGTCTTTTGGATTCAACAATACCTACGCCCTTGTGGTTACAACCAGGATCGCAACTTCGCACGGTCTCAAAGTCATCTCCGATCTGATAAAATTTCCGGATCTGACCGTCGGCCTCAGTTACGAATTTTTGAAACGTCAGGATGGCTGGGACCGTCTTGCGAAAGTTTATACCCTGCCTCATAAACCTACCGGCCTGGAGCATGGCCTCGCCTACCAGGCATTGCTTCAAAATGAGATCGCTGTGACCGACGCATATTCAACCGACGCAGAGATCTCATCGAACTCCCTGACAGTCTTACAGGATGACAAGAATTTCTTTCCCTCTTACGAACCAGTCCCGATCTACAGGCCTAACCCGGATATTAAAAAAGCACTGGGTGAAACGGATCTGTCAATCACAGAAGAGGAAATGAGCGCGTTGAACGCGCTGGCCGTCTACAAAAAAATACCCTTTGACCAAATTGCCCGGCACTTTCTAGTTACGAAAGGTCTCATCCATAAGAACAAGGCATCATCCAATACATCTTTTAACTACCGTGAGCTCGCATCGAAAACCCTGCAACATCTTTTCCTGACCTTCACCGCACTTGTCCTCGCGATAGCTTTCGCGCTGCCATTGGGTATTTTATTGTATTGGAATCCCCGCGGTGCCAATATCACTCTCTACATCGCCGGACTTCTTCAAACCATCCCGTCGATCGCGATGCTGGCCATTATGATACCGGTATTCGGGATTGGAGCCCTGCCGGCTATCGTTGCACTGTTCCTTTACGCGATCCTTCCTATACTCCGGAACACAGTCAGCGGCCTGAGAAATGTAGACCCCTTGTTGAAAGAGATCGCGGCGAGCCTGGGCATGTCGCGCGGTCAGTCATTGCGTTATGTTGAGTTTCCTTTGGCACTCTCCCCGGTGCTCACCGGTATTCGCATTGCTGCCGTGATCAACGTCGGGACGGCGACACTCGCTGCCTTCATTGGCGCCGGGGGACTAGGCGAATACATCGTCACGGGGCTGGCATTGAACAACACATCGATGATACTCACCGGGGCTGTTCCGGCAGCGCTACTGGCATTGGTGATCGAGTTGACGTTCGAAGTGATCGAGCGAAGGGCCGTACCTGCTCACCTTCGAAAAAATTCGTAGGTCAGACACGCGACAGAGTCGCGCGTCAAATCCAAAGCCAAATTCTAAGATATCTTTTTCTGTTCTGATTCGTACTTCATCTTCCGTTCGTACTTACAGGCGACTTTCAGCTGTTCGGTATCCGTAATGGCTTCGTGCAAAACCTTGATGCCGCCGGTCTCGATGTCATACACCCACCCGTTCAGCCTCGGGGCGGAGCCCTTCGCCCATGCTTCGCGGATGATGCGGGTCTTGCCGAGATTGTTGATCTGCTCTAATACATTCAACTCGACCAATCTCCTCGCCTTCGACCGTTCATCGGGCTGGAGGTCCATCTCCCACGAATAATATTGATGTGCGCTCTTGATGTGGGCCAGCCAGTTGTCGATCAATCCAAGCTGGTCGCCCTTCATGGCGGCATTCACGCCACCACAACCATAATGACCGCAAACAATGACGTCCTGGACCTTCAGCACTTCGACGGCATACTGGAGCACACTGAGGAAGTTCAGATCGTACTCCACCACCAGGTTGGCGATGTTCCGGTGAACGAACAGGTCGCCAATGCCGGTCTGTGTGATCTCGTTGGGATCGATGCGGCTATCGGAACAACCAACCCATAAAAAACGAGGGTGTTGTCCCTGGGCGCTGTCTTTGAATACCGAACTGTTTTCTTTGAGCTTCGTGGCGACGAATTTTTTGTTGCCTTCGAGGAGTTTTTCGATTGTGATGTCCATAGGTTTTATTGCTCACGGAATGCACGGAAAACACGGAAAAATGCAAGAGTTTTCAATGCGGCGCAGAGCTATTTTGATAGCGCTTCCGTGTTTTCCGTGCATTCCGTGAGAAATTGCATTCTTAGTTTTCCGCTAAATATTCATGCACAAACTTTATCGCCATTGCCCCTTCCCCCACCGCCGACGCTACCCGGTTCATCGCCCCGGACCGTACGTCGCCGGCTGCGAAGATCCCAGGACTACAGGTTTCGAGTAAATACGGCTCCCGTTTCAGCTTCCACGATTTTCTGAATGAGTCGTATTTAAGCAAGTCCCTGCCTGTCTCGATAAATCCTTTGTCGTCTTTGATCACATTGAGCTTGATCCAGTCTGTCACTGGCTTTGCGCCGATGAAGATGAACAGCGCCGCCGCTTTCGCCTGTCTCCGTTCCTTTGTGTTGATATCTTCGAGACACAGCTCTTCGAGCTTGTCAGTGCCGTATACCTTTCCCACCACGGTCTCGCCCAGCACTTCGATGTTGCTGGTTCCCTTGATCTGGTCGATCAGGTATTGTGACATCGTCGACGACAGGTCTTTCCTACGGATCACGATGAAGACCTTCTGTGCGTGGTTCGACAGGTACATCGCCGACTGCCCGGCCGAGTTTCCGCCGCCCACGATATACACATCCTGGTTTTTGCAGGCATGTGCCTCCGTGGTTGATGCTCCGTAGTAAACTCCCGCCCCCGTAAACTTATCGACGTCCTCCGCCTCCAGCGCACGGTAATCGACACCGGTGGTAATGATCACACTGCGGGCGTTGAGAACACTGCCGTCCCTTAACATGATGATCTTATAATTATCTTTTATGGAAATGTCAGTTACCTCCTGCGGGGAAAGGAACTCTACGCCGAACCTCGACGCCTGCGACAGCGCCCTTCTTGAAAGGTCCGCACCGCTAAGTCCGTTCGGGAAACCGAGATAGTTCTCGATACGCGAGCTCGTTCCGGCTTGCCCACCGGGTGCGCGTCGCTCGATCATCACGGTATTCAATCCTTCCGATCCGCCATACACGGCTGCGGCAAGTCCCGAAGGGCCCGCACCGATGATCGCCACGTCGTACATCGTACGTTTGGCCTGGCTGTTCATCCCCGCCCGTTCACCAACTTCCTGGATACTGGGGCTCAGCAAAAATGAACCGTCTTCGAAGAAAACAGCAGGCAACTGTTTTGTGTCTATGTTGTTGAGCGCAAGCAGCTCCTTCGCCGTTTCGTCCGCGAGTACGTCGAGCCACTGGTAGGGAATGAGATTACCAGAAAGAAAATCTTTTATCTGGTGCGACTTCGGAGACCATTGATATCCTGCGATGCGGATGCCGTGAAACAACGGGATGTGGCTGCTCTGCCATTCTTCCAAAAGATCGGTAATGGGTGGCAGCAGCTTTTCCTCCGGCGGATCCCACGGTTTCATGAGATAATAATCGAGCTGGACGTCGTTGATCGCACGAATGGCCGCTTCCGTGTCGGAGTAAGCTGTGAGCAGCACTCTTTTCGCGTTGGGATAAATGACCCTCGCTTTCTGCAGGAACTCCACTCCCAACATGTCGGGCATGCGCTGATCGGAAAGGAAAAGCGCTACCACTTCTCCTTTGTTCTTCAGGTCGGTCAGCAAACCAAGGACTTCGTTTGCCGAGGCAGAGCTCACGATGCGATAATCTTTTCCGTAAGCATTACGGATGTCGCGAACGACCGCGCGCAGCACCTGTTCATCGTCGTCTACAATTAATAGTATAGGTTTCTTCATTCAGCGCTGTCTTCAGTTTGTGGGGAAACAAACTTTGAATGTGGTGTTCCCCGGTTCCGATGTCACTTCCACTTTTCCGTTGTGCTGGTTCACGATATGCCGTACGACGTCCAGTCCCAGGCCGGTACCCTTCCCGATAGCTTTAGTCGTGAAAAAGGCATCGAATATTTTATCCAGGATCTCTTTGGCAATCCCCGGGCCATTGTCGATGATCGATACCACAGTGAATTCCCGGTCTCTTTCCGTTTTGATCACGAGCTTGCTGTTTGGCCGGCCTTCCATCGCATCGATGGCATTGTCGATCAGGTTGGTCCATACCTGGTTCATTTCGCTGACAAGAATGTTGGCTTCAGGCGGGTCGTGTCTGAAATCCTCGACCACTTTTATGCCCGACTTCTTCAACTTATGATTGAGCATTGTCAGTGTATTGCGGATACCGGTATGGATATCGGTCTTTTGTTTTTCAGGCGCCTGATCCATATGCGTGTATCCCTTCACCGATGTCACCAGGGTGTTGATGCGCTTCGACGCTTCTTCAATCTCACCCACCAGCTTCTCTGTCGAAATCACCTGGTGTACCCAGCCGATCACGGCAACGTTGTCTTCCGGTCTCAGCCACGATTTCAGTTCTTCGAAGTCCTTCGTCGTAAATCCAAACTCGGCGAACGTTTCGGTCATCTGCCAGGGATCGGTCACTTCATGTTTCTCGAGCCATTCATTCAACTGTTCCTCCAGCTCTGTTCGTTCCAGCAGTGATAATGGTTTCTTGCCGTGCCCGTCCATTTTGGAAAACACCAGGGTGTTCACTTTATCGACAACAGAATCGTCGGTGCGTATCTTGAGAACAAGTTTGAATTGTTTCGGTGCTGCCGACATTCGTTTCTTCAGTTCCTGTGCGCTTCGCACGATCGCAGCAGAGGGATTATTGAGCTCGTGAGCAAGTCCGGCCGAGAGCTTTCCCAGCGCCATCATCTTATCGTTCTGCTGCGTGACCCTGGTGAAATCACGAACCCGGTCGGTCATGTTGTGAACCAATGCCTCGGTCACCTCATGGCAATTACTGATCATTTCAGGGAAAAGATCACGGTGCAGAAAGTATAGCTCCAGGCTGCCGACGGCAAAGCCTTCTCCGGCAGCCGCTTTCATTCGCGAGTACGGAAGGCGACCGAGAATTTCAAGGTGTTCGTAAGTACCAAGGTCCCGGCGATTGCCATTCTGCAACATGTAGATGGTGAGTCCGCCGTTCAATACGACCTGGAAGCCATCGATCTGGTCGCCGGGTGCGAAGACGCGGTCACCATCGTTGTAGGATCGGATCTCGCCCTTATCGACCAACCACATCAACTGATTTTCCGGTACTGCTTTGAATTCAGGTACCGATTTGAGCTCAGCAAGCAGATCTTTGGTCATCCTGTAAATTAAGCATTTAATGGTTTCCGGTTCCGGTACGCAAACTTCGTGATCATCACAAACATTACCGGCACTACGAATATCGCCAGCGAGCTTGCAGCCACCATTCCACCGACCACGGTCCATCCTATTGTCTTGCGGGCTTCCGCTCCGGCGCCTACGGCGAACGCGAGCGGCAATACACCGAAGATGAACGCGAGCGAGGTCATGATGATGGGTCTCAGGCGAAGTTGTACCGCTTCGAGTGTCGCCGCGACGACCTCCATTCCGCGGTCAACGCGTTCCTTGGCAAACTCAACGATCAGGATCGCGTTCTTGGCCGCGAGACCAATGAGCGTGATCAAGCCGATCTGTGCATAGATATTGTTCGTGAGGTTCGGTAACAGTGTCAACGTAAGGATCGAGCCAAAGGCGCCGATCGGCACTGCGAGCAATACTGAAAAAGGAACCGACCAGCTTTCATACAATGCGGCCAGGAACAAGAACACGAACACGATCGATATGGCGAAGATAAGTCCGGTTGCGTTGCCTGCTTTGATCTCTTCACGGCTCATAGCAGAGAAGTCGTAGCTGTAACCCGCGGGCAGCACTTGCGCGGCAACTTCCTCGAGTGCTTCGATGGCTTCGCCGCTGCTGTAACCGGGTTTCGCTGTGCCGTTGATCTCGGCAGAACGGAACAGGTTGTAGTGCGATACAACAGCAGGCGTCTCGATGACCGTCGAGGTGATCAGTGCACTGAGGGGCACCATGTTCCCTTGCGAATTCCTGACGCGATACTGACCGATATCATCCACGCTCCTGCGGTACAGCGTGTCGGCTTGCGCTACAACGCGGAAGTTCCGGCCGTACAGATTGAAGTCGTTCACATAACTACTGCCAAGCAGCGTAGCCAATGTGCTATACGCTTCGGCTACGTTAACACCGAGCCTTTTCGCCTTCTCTTTATCAACATCTACCCGGTAACTCGGTGTTCGGCTATTGAAAAATGAAAACGCAGCACCGATCTCAGGTCTTTGGTTGACGGCTGCGAGGAACTTACGCATCACCTGCTCAAATGTTTTGACGTCATCCGTACTGGTAGTCTGCAGGAGT
The DNA here is from genome assembly GCA_035318625.1 of Cyclobacteriaceae bacterium. Taxonomy (GTDB): domain Bacteria; phylum Bacteroidota; class Bacteroidia; order Cytophagales; family Cyclobacteriaceae; genus ELB16-189. The sequence goes on along the minus strand of DATHEL010000001.1, from coordinate 581,767 downwards.
TCGAAAGTAAAACCCGATGACTGCCCAAGACCGGGAATAGCAGGCGGCGATATCACGCGAATTGTTGCCTCCTTGATGTCGGCAGTTCGTCGTTGTATTTCCTGGATGACGTGGGGCACATCTTCGGTCTTCAAATCACGATCGTCCCAGTGCTTCAGGTTCACGAATACAGTACCAGTATTCGACTTGGTCGAGAACGTAAAGAAATTCAACCCGGCCAGTCCACCTGCTGCGCGGACGGCGTTCATCGAACCGATGCGCTCCGTAAGCTCGAGCATCATAGCGATGTTGCGGGTAGTGGAAGTACCTTCCGCCATTTCGTAGGCTACCATCACGCGTTTCTCGTCTTCAACCGGTAAGAAACCCGTGGGTTTTGCACTGAACAGGAAGTATAACCCCGCAAACAAACACACCATCATTACCACCACGTACTTCGAACCCTTGATCCACTTGCCGACCGCGTTGGTGTATCCGTTTGTGACACGCCCGAACCAGCGATTGAACCCGTCGAAGATCCGGTCAACAAAGTTCTTTTTACGGTTAGGGTCCGTCGGCTTGAGTAACAACATCGAAAGTGCCGGCGTAAGCGACAACGCGACGAACGCGGAGATCATCACCGAGACGGCTATGGTGATCGCAAATTGCTGATATAGTTTACCCACGATACCCGGTACGAAACCCACGGGTACGAACACTGCGGCCAGTATGAGCGCAATAGCAATTACCGGCGCCGATATGTCTTTCATCGCTTTGATCGTAGCGTCCTTCGGCGAAAGCTTATCATGATCCATATTGTGCTGGATCGCCTCTACAACCACGATGGCATCGTCTACAACAATACCGATAGCAAGTACGAATGCAAACATGGTGAGTGTATTGATCGTAAATCCGAATGGTATGAAGAATATAAATGTACCGATCAACGAGACCGGTATCGCCAAAACCGGTATCAATGTCGCCCTCCAGTTCTGTAAGAAAAGGAACACCACTATAATCACAAGTACGAGGGCTTCAACCAATGTTATTACCACTTCTTTGATCGACGTTGTGATCACCGACGTGGTTTCCACCGGAACGATATAATCAACATCCTTCGGGAAGCCCTTTTTCATCTCATCGAGCGCCTTCATGACACCTCCATACGTTTCGATGGAGTTCGCGCCCGGTGCGAGATAAAGCAACATGAACGCCGACCGGCGGCCGAGTGCATACGGGTTGTTGCCATAATTGAACCTCGAGAGCTCCACCCTGGCCACGTCTTTCAAATACAGCATGTTGCCCTGCGCTGGATTCGTACGGATAATGATGTTCTCGAAGTCTTCCTTCCGGTTGATCCGGCTGTTCGTCAGCACGTTGTACTCGAACGCCTGCACACTGGTTTGCGGATATCCGCCAACCGACCCGGCTGCAACCTGCAGATTCTGTTCCGCCAGCGCGGCAAGTACCTCTTGTGAAGTAACTCCCATGCTCGTGAGCTTATCCGGATTCAACCAGATACGCATACCGAACTCGTCGCCCACCATGAAGATATCTCCCACTCCTTTTACACGCAGGAGCGGATCCTTCATGTAGATGTTCGCGAAGTTTCCCAGGAACGTCCCGTCGTGCGTTCCGTTCGGCGACACGATGGCCAGCGCCAGGAAGATCGACGGATTACGTTTTCTAACCGTGAGCCCGAGTCTTCTCACCACCTCCGGCAGCGACGGCTCGGCGACACTCACCCGGTTCTGCACGTCCAGCGTAGCAATGTTGATGTCGGTACCGATCTCGAAGGTCACCGTTACGGCACTCTGGCCGCTGGCCGTGCTGTTGCTCGACATGTAAGCCATGCCCGGCGTTCCATTCACCTGCGTTTCTATCGCAGTAGTGGTAGTCTGTTCCACGGTCTGCGCATCGGCGCCAATGTAGTTGCCCTGGATCTGCACGGTAGGCGGCGTGATGTCGGGATATTGGGCGACCGGCAGGGTGCTCATGGCAATTAAGCCTACCAGGACGATTATTACTGAGATTACAATCGAGGTGACTGGTCGCTTGATAAATACGTCGGATATCATAAAATTCGTTGTTCGTTGTTCGTTGTCGTGGCTACGGCGATTACTTTTTGGGTTCTGCGATAGCTACTGTTGATCCCTCCCTCAGATTTTGGACGCCTTCTACGGCGATCTTGTCTCCTTCAGCGAGGCCTTCGCGAACGATGACGTTGCGGCCGACCTGTTTGCCCAAGGTTATTTTTTTCTGAGTGGCCTTATCGCCATCCAAGGCGTACACGAAGAACTCGCCGAGCATTTCTGTGACCGCTTTATACGGGATCACGATCGCTTTTTCATTCAGCGGCGATCGTACTTTGACTTTGGCGCTCATTCCCGGCCGGAGCACGAGCTCTTTATTGGGGAAAGTCAGTCGCGCACGAATACTTCCCGTCTGAGAGTCGACCGCGCGGTCGATCACAGCGATCTGCCCGATGCCGGTGTAGTCCTGGTCGCCTATTGCCAGGTGAAAAGTGGAGTCTTTCACACTGCCTTTCTGCAGGTTCGAAAACCTCAGTATTTCTTTCTGGTCAACATTGATATCTGCAGCGATGGGATCGTCGGCGGAAATGGTATTCAATACCGTCTGACCCGCACTGACCGCCGTGCCGAGCCTCACGTTCGAAATGCCGATCCTTCCTTCGAAGGGAGCTATGATGGTGCTGTAACGTACGTTGGTCTGAACATTCTGAACCGTCGCTTTCGAAGCCTCAACCTGCTTCACAGCTGCAGTGTAAGTTGCCTCCGCGTAGTCGACCTGTTGTTTGGCAATCGCGTCGTTCTTCGCCAGCTCACGGTATCGCTCGACGTCCTTCTTCGCACGTTCGAGGTTTGCCTCCTGTACCTGAAGGTTTGCTACAGCCTGTTGGTAGGTTGCCTCGGACGATTGCGGATCGATCGAGTACAGCTTCTGCCCTTTCGAGACCTTGCTGCCCTCCTGGAAGTGAATGCCCGTAATATATCCATTCACCTGTGTCCGAAGCTCGACCTCGTTGATCGAACGGAGCACTGCGGGGTATTCGTCGAAGTAATTTGCCTGCACCGATTTTACATCATACACGGTGATCTGAACCGGAGGAGGTGTAGGAGGACCACCGGCGGCGCCTGCTTGCCCTTTACCGCCACAACCGGCGAGCGTAAGGATGAGACTGAGGAGAAGGAAGAGTTTTGTAATTAAATTGGCCATGTCGTTAGTCGTTATTCGTTATTCGTTATTCGCCGTTTATTGGTCAGCGGGTATTGGTGTTGGTTATTGGTTATTTGTCTCACCTTTTGCTCTTAGCACATCCATCTTGCTGGCAAGTACCGAGTACAATGCATTGAAGTAATTAATCCGTGCCGTTCGCAGATCCGTCTCCGCAACAGTCACATCCAGATATGCTCGCACACCGCTGTTGTATTGTAGCTGGATGACATCGTAGACTTCTTTGGCAAGGGTCACGTTCTCTTTCAGTGCGAGGTAGGTCGCAAGGCTGCTCTTGTAGGCAGCGACAGCGCGCGTGTACTCGGTATCGAGATTGCTCTTCAGCTTGACAAGCTCCCAGTCAATTCTTTTCAGCGCGTATTTCTGTTCCTGTACTTTCAGGTTTCGTTTGTTGCCCTGAAAGATCGGGAGCGCGAAAGTTATGCCGCCGAAAGCATAAGGGTACTTCGTCCCATACAGCTCACTGAAAGTATTATTCTGAAAATTGTGGATGTACGAACCGAACAGGTTGATGGTCGGTACGTATCCCCAATAGCTGTATTTCACATTCGAGTTCTGCAGCTCACGCCCGACATACAGGATACGGTAGTCAACGTTACTGTCGTAGTTCAGATTCTCGGTGGTATCGAGGCCTATCTCGTTCTCCATCTGAAGGGAGTCGAAGCTGATGCTCATGTCGTCACTGACCGGGTAGCCGATCTGCGCTTTCAGGAATTCCTCTTTGTACTTCCGGGCTTCGCGAAAGCTTGTAAGTGAAGCGTTGGCGTTACTGAGCAGTATCTGGGCGCGTTTGTAGTCGGTCTTGTCGGTGACACCGGCATTGTACCTGCTTTGAGCGTCCTGGAAGCTTCGCTTCAACCGGACGATGTCCTCCTCGCCGATCCTGATCTGTTGGGTCGTCGCAAGAAGATCATAAAACGCCTTGGTCACATTCACCACCAGGTCGAGACGTGTTCTGCCTTCGGCTTGCGCTACTTGTGTCCTGATGTTCGAAGCAGTCTGGCTGGCAAGTGCCACGTCGCGGTTGAAGAGATTCTGCGTGGCGTTCAGCTGTGCCGAGGAGATGTTGTTCGCTCCGAACTTGATCACATTTCCGCCGATCACACTTTGCTGCAGAATGAAGTTGCGCTGGTAGTTGTATAGAAAATTGATTTGCGGCAGCCAGTCGGCCAATTTCCCGGCAATCACCTTGTCGGCGATCTTTCGATCGAGTTGCGCCTGGCGCAACGCGGGTTGATGCTCGAGCGCATATTGCACGACCCGGTCCAGCGAGGCTTCGCGAAGCAGGCTGTCGGCAGGCTGATCCTGTGCCGTCAGAGAAAACGCAAAAGCAACACCACATAAAGTCAACAGCCCACGGCGCGCCTTAGTAAGTCCATGGATAAAAATACTCATCATGATAAAATCGATTTTAGTTCAGGAGTTAGTTCCACCTCGGGCATTTCCTGGTTGAAGATGGCGCGGTAGATTATTTTCTTTCTGTCTTGCAAAAACTTGCGGTAAGTCTGGTCGGTCATACCGTGTATCGATTTAAGGATCGATTTGGCCAGCAACGGATAGTTACACATGGCCGACAGGTTTACCATAAAGTGTTCGGCGGGCATGGGGCCGATCCCGCCCTTCCTGATCTCCCGGGCAAGATCGTCCCGGATCAGGTCGACGGTCTTCGCTTTGCCCGGAGAACAAAGCTGGTCCACCCTTTTGGGGGAGCGTGCCGTCTCGGAGATGATGAAATTCTCCAGGTAAGGGTAGGTCAATCCCTGGTCGACGATTGTGTCGATGTACACGGCGATCTTCTCACGAAAGGAAAGATCCGACGTAAATATCGCCAGCACACGTTTGCGCTTCCTGCTCACCACCTCTTCCAGGATCATGTCCATCAATTGCTCCCGCGAGCGGAAATAATAGTGGATGAGCGCCCGGTTGACTTTCGCTTCGTCGGCGATTTCCTGGGTGGTCGCATCCAGGAACCCTTTCTGGAAGAAAAGCACCTTTGCCTTTTCCTTGATCAGCTCTTCGGTGGCATGGTCTTTTACCATTGTCATTTTTGTTTAACAAAATTGTTAAACGTGACTGACGTGGGTTAAGGTTCCAGGGTTGTGTTAATTTTTCTTGAATTTTAATGCGTGACAAACGGTCGTTCGTACCGCACAAACGGTTAGTCGATCAGTCCAAGGCTTTTCATCAGGAAAGTAGCGTTCGTGGACGCGGAAACACCTCTCCTCAGCTTGTAATCAAAGTACAGCTCCGGCCCGCGAAGCTCACTTTCAAAACAATAATTTGAAAAATGTTGCGGAAATTCGGCTTCCAGCTTCCCGATCACAAGATCGTGCGTTGCAAGTATAGCAAGACAATCCCGATCCTTCAACTTTCTGAAGAAAGCCAGCGTCCCCATCCGTTTGTCGTCGGAATTCGTGCCGCGAAGGATCTCATCAAGAAGTACGATATACGGTTCACCCGTACTCAACAGGCTCACGATGTGCTCCAACCGGATCAGCTCGGCCCGGAAATACGATGCATGTTCTTCTAAAGAATCGGTGATACGTATACACGATGCTATCGACATCACCGAACATCGAAACTCACGGGCGCACACGGGCAATCCATTCATAGCGAGCACGAGGTTCAAGCCGACAGCCCGGATGAAAGTACTTTTCCCGGCCATGTTTGACCCGGTGACGATATGCGCCTTCGAACCAACGCCGATCTCGTAATCGTTCTTCACCGAAACATCCATCGGCAGCAGCGGATGTCCCATGTCATGGGCCTTGATAAACGATGGCCCGGCGACGACAGCCGCATCGGTAAAACCGGGATGATTGAAGCGGTAGTTGGCTAGACTCGATAGCATGTCGAGGTTCGCCAGCGCGATGATCCAACCGTCGACGTGATCCTTATGTTTCAATCTCCACCGTTCGATCGCATCGATATTCCAGATGTCGAACAGGAAGAGTCCGTTCATCAGCGGCCCGACGAGTCCGTTCAATCTTTGCTCGGCGCGGTTTGACAATTGTGAAAGCTCCAGGAATGCCGTATGGGCTTCGCCGATCTTCTCATGATGTTCATTACAAAGAGGCGAGGTGAAGCTGCGTTTCGATACGAGAAGGAACAGATCGGCAAACTTCCGAAACAACTTTGTCCGAAAGCCGAAGGAGGAGAAGTATTTTTTTATTTCTTTTTCAAGCATTCCCCGGATTGCGAGGTTGAATGTAAGCCATCCGAAAAAATAAAATGGATAAAATGCCTGCACGTAGAACATCCACGCAATGAATGACACGGAGAGCAATGATATTCCCCGCGCGATCCATATCCACGAGCTGCGTGTTGCATAAAACTCGGGTTGATCGATCCATTGGCGCAACGATGGCATGTCGGCCGGTGTTTCGCCCGCCATGGTTCCAATAACATGAAGCCGCTGCCGCCACTCTACATCTTCGGCCAGCTCGATGGTCGCGGCCTTCTGGCGTTCGATAACTGAAAGGTCTTTGGGAAGGGCCAGAAGCGCGTCGGCGACCAGGCCTTTTCCCTCCCATGTGCCGGCGCGATCGACCGCCTGGAACAGCGAGCCTTTTCCGAATATGTCGAGGTCCACGGCATAGATGTGCCCGGTAGCACCGGTTATATCGCCATGAGGAAAGATAGACTTGTCGCCTTTGGCGAACTCGAGCTCATTCGAATTGAGGGTTAAGATCGCATGACAGATCTCCGCTTCCTTCGATTCGATCGCATACAGTTTTACCTGGACACCGAATGCGATCACTAAAGCCACCGTAGCCCATAGGATCCCGTAGGTGTATATGATCGCGAGGGCGACGGACCCCACGATAGCAAGGAAGAGGATGACCCGTATGTTCGATATCTGACGGAGCTTTTTGTCGATAACAGACTGTTGCTCACGAAGCTTTTCGACACGCTGGGTGTAATATAGGATCCGGTCGGACATGGCGTAAAAATATGAAAACGAACTTTGTGGATAACTTTTATTCGAGTCAAGAACTTATTAAACTGACATTACTGTTTGAAGTGACACCTAAAAAATACTCCCTATAATGGAACAATCCCGCATATTGGTCGACATGGCGCTGAAAGCCTGGTACCAACAGGTCAGTCGTGCCGAAAAATTCTTCGACGCACAAAGTGACGAAGGTCTGGAAAAAGAAGTCGCGCCGGGCCGCAACCGGATTGCTTACCTGTACGCCCACCTTACCGCATCGAACGACGGTATGATGACACTTTTCGGCTTCGGACCGAGGTTGTATCCATCCTTCGAAGACATTTTTAGTAAAAACCCGGACAGGGCTTTGCCCCACCCGCCCGCTTCAGAGATCCGCAAAGCATGGAAGGAAACACACCAGGCACTGGCGAAGGGCTTCGAAAAACTGTCGGTGAATGACTGGCTGGATAAACACACCGCCATGACTGCTGAAGATCTCGCCAAAGAGCCGACAAGAAACAAATTGAGTGTTCTCATCAGCCGTACAAACCACATCGCCTATCATATGGGACAGCTGGTGCTTGTGAAAGGTTCCTAGCTCCCGAGATAGTATTCTCGTCTTCGTTTCGGATCAATCGCTATTTTTGGGACAATATTCACCCATGTCCCGGATTCTCCCCCTAATCGAAGGACAAATCGTACATCGTACTTCGTAAATCGTACATTTTATACCCGCTACTTCTCCTCTAACAGGGTTCTCAAAAACATCAGTCCTTCCGAAGCAAAACCGTCCTGGCTTTCGGCGAGGTTTCTCCAGATACAGACTGCTCCGGCGAGTTCTTTGATCTCCGGGGTGAAGCTCTCGATGGAAACCGCTCCCTTGTAGTTGACCTTCGTAAGGCCGGCCTTCAATGACTGCCACGGTGTTTGACCCGTACCCGGCGTACCCCGGTAGTTTTCGGAAACCTGGACGTGTATCAACTTGTCGCCTGCGGTGACGATCGCCTTCTCGAAGTCACGTTCCTCAATCGACATGTGAAAGCCATCGAGCAGGACCTTGGCGGCGGGATGATTAATGTCGGCGATCAGCCGCATGACATCATCGGCAGTGTTGACCAGGTCGGACTCGAAGCGGTTCAATGGTTCGAGGGCTATCTCGAGTCCCCGTTCCAGTGCCAGTTGAGAAACTTTATACAGGTTTTTTACGGCACGATCCCACTCGATCTTCCTTTGTTCGCCTGAAACCATTCGTGCTTTACCAACGGCGGAGTACATCGGGCCGGCAACAAACTTCGCGTCCCAGGCTTGACAGAGCTCGAAGCACTGCATGATGTAGTCGAGACAGTTCTTGTGAACGGAGGGGTCATCGTGGGTGAGATCGCGTGACGGACCAAACGCGCCACAGACGATGGGCTTGAGTCCGTGCGCTTCAAGAGCGGACCGTACTTTTTTCGCATCGATCAACTCCGGATATTCGACCGGAATCTCGACGGCGTCGAAACCCATGGATCTTATTTTGGGGAACAGGTCTGTGGACCCGGTGTTAAACGGGGAAGTCCAGAGCCAGGTGCTGACGGCAAATGTAATGTCGGTTTTACCGGTCTGTTGATGTGGTCCAGTGCTCATAGATTTGTTGATCTCAATTTCTGCAAACTTCCTAAGAGTTCCCCGCCCCCTGCCCAGAATGGGACTCATTTTTCTTTTTATGCTTGTTTTCCTCGCGTTTGCGCATGGCGCTCTCCCATATCAGATACCTCGTTACCGCAACCATGATAAATACGCTGGCGATAATTAGAAACCATTCTGAGGCTGGCATGTCTTGTATTTTGTCCATAGTTGATAATGTTTATTAGTTCGATAAGTCCTTATTAACAACATAATTCAGTCTGACAGAAAATAGGAGAAGGATATAAACAGTCCCCGCGAAGTGTGTGTGGATATCAGTTAGGTGCGCGGCCCCATTCAGACACAGGCTCAAGAAAACGATCAACAAGATTGAAACGAAAAGTATGCACATTTTTTTGTTGTCCTTAATATCCGATCTGACCACATTCAAATTCGAGACATTCAAAGTCAAACCGGCGAAAATCAAATCACTTATTTTTATGTAATCTTCAAGCCTGTCTGATGGGACATCCGATATCCAAGTCATCAAAATCGTTGTAAACACCGGCAAGAACGAAGGGCAAACCGTAAAGTATAACCACAATTTGTCGCGACCATCGCCGGATAAAAATCTTTTCAGCCTGACCATAGGGATTAAGGTTAGTGAAACCGCAAGCCCATATATAAAAATACGTCGCCGCAGACCCTTTAATCAGCAAAACTCCTAATCCCTATCAAAATCATCAGGAAAACCTGTGCAACTTCAGGGAAGAACCCCATTAGAATCGACCGTAACTAATTGATCCTCAAAAGATCAACGCCACATTTTCACACTTTAACCGTGGTCTCTAAAAACAAAGGGAGTCGCCGTGTTTAACAGCAACTCCCGTCTATGCACAACCTAAGACAACCGGCGTGCTCAGTGGAAAAGATCATCCACGAACGCCACCGCTATAAGACACAACTGCCTCCTCTTCCACCCCTGCAGTCTCACGCAGAAAGTCCTTATATACCATTCCAATTCCATCTTCAAGCCCGATCTTTGGATACCATCCGAGCTTGTTGATCACCGAAGTATCCAACAGCTTCCTCGGCGTTCCATCCGGGTAAGTTTCATCAAACACAAGCTCACCCTCGAAACCAACTTCTCTCTTGACAATTTGCGCAAGATCGCGGATCGAGATATCGACACCGGTACCGACATTAATGATCTCCGGACTGTCATAATTCTCCATCAGGAAAATGCAGGCATCGGCAAGATCATCGACATGCAGGAACTCGCGTTTGGGAGTTCCACTTCCCCATACCTTCACTTCGGGAGATAGACTGACTTTCCCTTCATGCATCTTGCGGATCAACGCAGGCAGCACATGAGAATTCATGAGGTCATAGTTGTCGTTCGGCCCGTAGAGGTTGGTGGGCATCAGGCTGATGAAGTTACACGCATATTGCTGCCGGTAGGCCTGGCACATCTTGATGCCCGCGATCTTCGCTATAGCATAAGGTTCGTTTGTGCTCTCAAGAAGGCCCGTGAGCAACGACTCCTCGCGGATCGGCTGAACTGCAAACTTTGGATAGATACACGACGAACCGAGGAACATCAACTTCGAAACACCATGCACAAATGATTGGTGTATGATGTTCGACTGGATCATCAGGTTGTCATAAATGAACTCGCCACGATTGTTATTGTTGGCGTGAATACCCCCCACCCGGGCGGCAGACAGGAACACATAATCGGGCTGCTCCATTTCAAAGAACCGTGCAACCTGGGCCTGGTCCCGCAAATCGAGCTGACGCGAGTTACGCAAAATGAAATCGTCGAATCCCAACTCCTGGAGCTTGCGATAGATCGCAGACCCAACCATTCCTTTGTGCCCGGCAATAAAAATTCTTGCGTGCTTTTCCATTTTAAAATTCGCTGTTAAATATTTCAATACCATTTTGAACCAACACCTTGTCACGGCTGATCGCCCTTACGTCGGAATCCATCATATCTTTTACAAGATCATCGAGCGAGTACGATGGTGTCCATCCGAGTTTCTTTTTTGCCTTGGTGGGATCGCCGATCAGTAACTCGACTTCCGTCGGCCGGAAGTAAGCCGGATCCACAGCCACGATCTCTTTACCGGGCTCGAGGTAATAATTCGGGTTCGAACATTCCTCTACACGCCCGATCTCTTCGTTGCCGGTGCCTTCGAAGCTTATGGTGATCCCCACCTCCCTGAATGCTTTCCGTACAAACTCGCGCACCGAGGTTGTGACACCGGTAGCGATCACGTAATCCTCCGGGGCGTCCTGTTGAAGAATGAGGTACATCGCCTGCACATAATCCTTCGCGTGGCCCCAGTCGCGTTGCGCACTGAGATTACCGAGGTAAAGCTTTTCTTGTAATCCCATCGCTATGCGGGCGACAGCACGGGTGATCTTCCTGGTCACGAAAGTCTCTCCGCGCAGCGGCGACTCATGGTTGAACAGGATCCCGTTGCACGCAAACATCTGGTACGCCTCCCGGTAGTTCACCGTGATCCAGTACGCATACAGTTTCGCCACAGCATATGGAGACCTGGGATAAAATGGAGTATGCTCGCTTTGAGGTATCTCCTGTACCAGTCCGTAAAGCTCGGAGGTCGATGCCTGGTAGATCCTGGTCTTCTTAGCAAGACCCAGCAACCTGACCGCCTCGAGAATACGAAGCGTGCCCAGACCGTCGGCGTCGGCAGCGTATTCGGGCATGTCGAAGCTTACCTTGACATGCGACATAGCCCCGAGATTGTAGATCTCGTCGGGTTGAACTTCCTGGATGATGCGTATAAGGTTGGACGAATCCGTAAGGTCGCCGTAGTGTAATTTGAACCGGATATCTTTCTCGTGCGGATCCTGGTATAAATGGTCGATGCGCGTCGTGTTGATGGAACTGCTCCGGCGTTTGACGCCGTGGACAATATAGTCCTTCGATAGCAGAAGTTCCGCCAGATAGGCGCCATCCTGTCCTGTTATACCTGTGATTAAAGCCGTCTTTCTTGTTATCATTTGATTGCCTATTAGAATTTTCAACTAAGGTTAAAGTAAAGGCAATCTTAGGGCCTGAAGAGCGTAGCACGCAATCAGATAAGTCTCTTTTTTCGATGATTGTTATCATAATTAACCCGCGTTGCAAAGGACCAAGATTTGCTATTCAAGTTTCGACATTTAATGGGGAGCTATGGAGGGCAGGAGTTATTCATCGATCGCTAAGGTCTTGGTATTTATCATAGACTGTTGGCTCATACACTTTGCGTTCAGCATCGTACGGGAACAGGGCATGCATATGGGCATGCCCGAGCTGCAATTCACCACATTTTACCTCGTTTTCAGCCTGATCTGGATAGCCAGCGGGTTTCTCAATAAGATATACCGGCTCGATTCCATCAGCATGGTACAGATCATCAGCGTAAACCTGTTCAATGCGTTTCTGACACACATCCTGTTGACTACCGTCCTGCTCTATTCAGTCAACGTTTTCTCCGTCCATCTAAAGACTTTGATTTGGCTGTATTCCCTGTCGATCATATTCATAGCCGCCACCCGGGTGGCCTATAAGATCGTCCGCAAATACCTTGAATTCTCAGGCTTCGAAAGACGTGACGTCGTAGTTGTAGGCATTACGGGCTCCGGAAAGGCTCTTCACGAATTTTTCGAAAAAAACCCCTCGAATGGTTACAGATTCAAAGGTTTTTTCAGCAACGAAATCGTCCCCGGCTACAAAAACCTTACGGTAGGCGGCCTGGACGACATTAAAGAGTACTGCACAAAGGAAGGCATCGACGAGATCTATTTTGCGCTGCCGCTCACACACCAGCATCTGCTTAAGGAGCTCTCCCGCTTCTCCGACGACCAGCTTATTCACTTCAGGATAGCCCCTGATTTCAGCAGTTTTGTCAACAAAAGGGGGAGTACTTTCCTCGTCAACTCGGTGCCGGTCCTTACAACAAGAAGAGAACCTCTGGGTCTGCTCGCAAATTCCTACATCAAGAGAACTTTCGATCTCGTTTTCTCTCTTGCCGTGATCTGTATTGTATTCCCGTTCATCTTCCCGTTGATCGCTCTCGCCATCCGGCTGGATTCGAGCGGACCGATCCTGTTCAAACAATTGCGCCCCGGAAAAAGGAACAAACTATTCGAATGTTATAAGTTCCGGACGATGTACATCAACAAGGACACAGAGCTCCAGGCTTCAAAAGATGACAGAAGGATCACGAAGGTGGGGAAGTTTCTCCGCAAGACGAACATGGACGAGCTCCCACAATTCTTCAATGTACTGTTCGGCAACATGTCTGTCGTCGGACCGAGGCCAAACCTGGTATCTCACCTGGAAGAGTACTCCAAAAAAATCAGCGACTATAAAATACGTCACTTCATTACACCGGGAATTACCGGCTACGCACAGATACACGGACTCAGGGGTGAAACCCGCGAGCCGGGCCTTATGGAAAAGCGCGTTCAATACGACGTTAATTATCTCGAAAACTGGACCCTGGTGCTCGACCTCAAGATCATCATGCTCACGGTATGGAACATGGTAAAAGGAGATAAGAACGCATACTGAACCAACTGACCTTATTCACTTTAAAAATCAATGGAAAGGATTAATATATTCGGATCTGTTATTACACTGGGATCTTATTCTGCATTTCTCGATCGAATCATACAACTGGCCGGGCAAAGGATCCCGTCCTACGTATGCTTTGCCAACGTTCACATGATCGTTGAGGCAAACCGCGACCCATCGCTCCGTCGCGCAATAAACCAGGCGACGTTGGTCGCGCCCGACGGCAAACCGCTGTCGGTATTTATGAAAACATTCCACCGCGTGGAACAGGAACGGGTATGCGGCATGGATATCCTCCCCGACCTGCTGCGTAAAGCACAGGAATCGGGTCGCTCTGTTTATTTCTATGGCGGCGAACAACATTGCCTTGACCTGATACAAGCAAGGGCTAAAAAAGACTTTCCTAAACTGCGCATCGCGGGACTATACTCGCCGCCCTATCGCCAGCTGACCGCTGAAGAGAAGGCTGAAGACCTGGACCGCATCCGTAACTCCGGTGCCGACCTGGTGTTCGTTTCACTCGGCTGCCCCCGCCAGGAAAAATGGATGGCCGAATCGGTAAAGAAACTCAATGCCTGCTTCCTCGGCCTGGGCCAGGCGTTCACAGTATACGCGCAGCTCGAAAGGCGTCTTCCGAAATGGATGCGCACCTTGTGCCTCGAATGGGCATTCCGTCTGTTCCAGGAACCCGGAAGGCTCTGGAAAAGGTATCTCTATACCAACTCGGAATTCCTCTTGATGACTATGAAATATGCGATCTCACCGAAACAGGAATTCAAGGTGAGGCAGGAAGTAAGAATGTAGGTTGGATAATGCTTTTTGAGGGCCTGGAGGTTTTCCGGGCCCTCAATTTTTTATAGGGCCGACGATTCAGCCGGCAGCCCCTTCCATCTCATGAATTAATTTACTATTCCATTTGCGGGGCAATGCATGCTTCATGGCGATTGCCCGGTTGTATATGGTCAGTAACAGGTTGTAGTTCCGTTCAGGGGTGAAATATCTCAGGTACGTAGCCCGGGCCCGCTCCGACATCGCGTTGACGTCCACCTTTTCGTGCTGGATGTCTTCGATGCATTGAACGAGCTCGCGTTCATTTCCCGCTTCGAACAGTCTGCCGTTGAATCCGTCCTGGATCAGCTCCTGCATGGCGCCGAGCCTGGAGGCGATCACCGGCGTTCCCGCTGAAAACGCTTCGATCAATGTCAACGGCAAGCCTTCGTACCACAACGAGGGGAAGATCAACGCTGCACAGGCTTTCATGTGACTGATTACGGTGGCCTTGTTCTGAGGACCGAGATAGATCACGTGGGGGTTCTTTCTGGTGTGCTCGATCACTTCCTCCCGCATCGGCCCGTCGCCAATGATGATCAGACGAAAGGATGAGCGCCAGGTCGCCTGCAACAATGTTCTCAACCCCTTCTCTTCAACCAATCGTCCCACAAAAAGGAAGTGGTCTTTCCGTCGCGAAGTACCCATCCCGCAGTCCTCTACGGCGTTTGGTTTGATCAGTATCTTATCAGCCGGCAACGGCACCTTGGCATTGATGAATTTATCCTTCGCAAACGAGGTGAGCGCAATGTAGAAGTCCACCTTCTTACTCCACGTACCTACCAGGTGATGGAATGCAACGGTACACGCAAGTATGGCCGTTTCAATAACAGAGTTCCTGTAAACACCCTTTAGTATCGCGTCCATCGGGAACCAGGAATTCAGGCTCTTCTCGTAAATGGCGTTTTTATGGAAAAGGGTCGCACTGGGGCATATCAACCGGAAATTGTGAAGCGTAACGATGACCGGTATGCGATGCTGGTTGGCAACGTAGAAAACCGATGGTGAGACGAGGGGAACGAAATTATGCACGTGGATCACATCCGGTCTGAATGCCTCTATCCTCCTGGATATCATTTTTGCCGACGAAGGATTGTAAAGGAACTTCAGTCCGTTCAAGCAACGATCCAGGAACGTCTTGATGACCGAGTTATCGAACAACACTTGTTCTACTTCGTGACCATAGCCTTGCAGTAGCTCGCTCTCGGCGTTGAATACATTATCTTCTCCTCCTGCAAGCTTATATTTGTTATGAATAATTAAGATCCTCATGACCCGGTGGATTAAAGTCCTATCAACAATTTCGATTCAACAAGTTTCCGGATAGCAATGTCCACAACACTGTATTCCAGACCCGACTTCTCACAGATATCGAGCGTAGTATGCGATCCGTCGGAGAGATTCAATACCCACAGCATTGCCGTCTGGATATCGTGCCCTGTGCGGTCGCCATCGATGTTATTATAAAGCCCGCGCTTACCCAGCTGCGGTTCACACTTGGGATTCATGTTCAGGTACCGGCGATTCACCTCTATCATGTGAAATATCTTCCGGTACATTTCGAGCGATTCTTGCAACGTCTCGGCCGATACGAGGTCGAGGTTGTCTGCCGACGTATGATACTCCGGGAATTCACCCCATGCAGTACGCGTGAGACAACCGACCGGCAGGTTGAAACCCGGAGAACAGAACTGCCGCTCGTCGTAACCATACGGTGTAAAATTCCGGACCTCGTAAGGAATATGGCTCAGCCGGAGAACCGCCTCGACCACGTGATCAATGTCGGCATTTCCCAGTCTCGATCTTTTGTATGTAAATGGACCCGGCCGCCCCAGCAGTGACGCCACCAATCCGTATTTGATATGTTTCGTACGGCGTTCGTTCAATGAAAGCCATGTGATTGCACCGATGGTCCCCGGTATGAACAGGAAGCGAAACGAGTGTCTGTGTTTTTTCAGCGAAAGCTCCCGGGCCAGGAAGGCTGCGACCGCGATCCCCGAAAGGTTGTCGTTGGCCAGCGAAGGATGACAGATGTGCGTCGAGATCAGGACCTCGTCCGATGTCTCACCCGGAATAAAGTATTCTCCGAACGACATGTATCCTTTCTCGAGTGTCGAGTCGATAAATACTTCATACGTGTCATCTTCCAGCGACTCATGCTGGTTGTGTGAAATGCAGAAGCCCCATTTTTCTTCGTAGTAGGAAGTACGGTAGGGTACAAGCTCCGGCTGACCGGGAATAGTATACAGGTGTTCCCTCAGCTCGCCCAGTGTAATGTGTTTGTTCACCGGCGAACTGTAGTTGAGAACGTGCAGGTTCGAGTTGGCAAAGTCTACGATCTTTTCACCGCGGCTGTTCTTGATCCAGGCCTCACGGATATTCCATTCCCGGGGCACATCCCAATCGAACACCCGGGTGCCCGTCGGTATCTCATAGCGGTCGAGTGGTATGATCCCCGACACGATATCGAGGGTCTTCCGCACGCCGTTGCCTGAGATACTCCGGCAGATCGGGTAGAGCCGGTGGATAAATTCCTGCATTTTCTCTCCAATGCTCTCTGCAGGCCCGCTTTCGGGTTTTTTCTGCTGGGCAGCCTCTGCTCTCGGGCTCTCTATTATATAGGTGTCGGTTTCCATGTGATTTCAGACTGGCAAAACATACAGATCGGGGTAATTCCGGTCCCTTTCGGCCTGCGTTGTCACCTCGAATGGCAGACTGATATCGAACGCCGGGTCGTCCCACCGAAAACCATGTGCGGCTGGGGAATGGTGGTACTGAGACATCTGGTACATCACCAGGCTTTCATCATGCAGGGTAAGGAATCCGTGCGCGAATGATTTGGGAATATAGAGGGCAAAGCCGTTCTCATCGGACAGCTCTACTTTTATATATTGTTTGAAGGTGGGCGAGTTGGGCCGCAGATCGACTATGTAGTCGAGTATCGCGCCCTGGACACAGCTCACCAGTTTTTCCTCCTGGTATGGCGGAGCCTGAAAATGCATACCGCGGAATGTCCCGCGGCTGTGGTTGTAAGAAACGCTGCATTGTACGACATCGGGATTGAGGCCATACTGCTCAAATTCCTTCTTGCAAAACGTGCGGGCAAAATATCCCCGTTCGTCTTCATGCCGTTCCGGTTTGATTAAAAAAGCACCTGATAATTTTGTTTCAACAAAAACCATGATAACCCCCCTGCTAGATAATCGCCTTGTTTACCCTCGGTTAAATCCGCTGCCAATTTGCACTGTTGGCAATAGGTGTTCAATGATAAATGTGGTGCTAAGGAAAGACTTAGATCATTGGTGAAAATGTCCGCTGATGCCTGGGGCCCGTACGGGTATTCAATTCAAAACTTTCTGGACGCGAAGGACGGCCTTCTCCTCGTAATTCTTTATTTGCTTTATTGTCAGCTCTCTCAGCTGCCTGTAATCATCGGTCGAAGCGGCTTTCTTATACCACTCAACCGTGTGGGCAATAGTTTCTTTAAAACTCCATTTCGGCTCCCAGTTCAGCTTATGGAATGCCTTATCGCTTGCGACGTGCAGAAGCTTGGCTTCGTAATTAGTCCGGTCGTTCCGAAGATGGTGCCATGATCCATCACCCCAGCATTCGATCACTTCTTCTACCACCTCTTTCACGTTCCTGTTGGAGTTGACATTCGGCCCAAAGTTAAATGCCTCACAATAGTCAGGCGACTGCGGATACCGCAGAAGCTTCTCACCGACGGCCAGGTAGCCGCTAAGCGGCTCGAGCACGTGCTGCCAGGGTCGTGTATGATCGGGATTCCGGACAATGATGCTTTCACCTTGCTGTAAGAACCGCATACAATCGGGCAGGATCCTGTCGACTGCATAATCGCCGCCGCCGATGACATTACCCGCCCGCACAGATGCGAGCCTGACGCCATGCTCCTGGATTCGCGCCGGGTCGAAGAATGATTTCCGCCATGAATGCACCATGAGCTCGGCAGCTCCTTTGCTCGCCGAGTATGGGTCGTCACCGCCGAGCTCGTCGTTTTCGCGGTGACCGAACTTCCATTCCATGTTCCGGTAAGCTTTGTCGGAGGTCACAACGACCACGGCGGCAGGCACACCTGCTTTCCGAACCGCCTCCATCAGGTTGGCCGTCCCCAGTGTGTTTACCTCGATGGTATCCAGGGGTGATGAATAGCTGCTGCCCACGAATGACTGGGCGGCGAAGTGAAAAATGATATCGGGTTTTATTCTGAAGATCGTCTTGGAGAGCTGCGTGAAATCGCGGATATCCGCGATCTGGTGCTGGACGATATCCTTCAATTGAAGCATGTCAAAAAGGGCAGGGTTTCCTGGCGGCGGAAGAGAATAGCCGTAAACCTGCGCGTCGGCTTTAGAAAGCCATAGGGAGAACCAACTTCCTTTGAAGCCGGTATGTCCGGTAATCAACACCTTCTTATCCCTATACGATTTTAGAACATCAGGGAGATCCATCTCGTATTTTTTATCGACCGGAAAGATAGGCTTGGCGAATACTAACAATCTGTGACCCCCGTTTTAGGAAATCATGATTCTAATCATTGGCAGGGCATTGTTTATTAGATATATGTTAGTAAACTATTTAACCCTCGTTAAGTATCGTCTATAAAGTGTAGAAGTTGTAGAATATTTTTTACAGCCTAAAGAGTATACACACACATCTTTATAATTTCAACGATGAGTATTTTTAAAAATGATGATCTACATCATTGAATTTTTGGAAGTTCACGGCCGATTCTGGTCACTCATCTGTAGAAATCGGAATTTCATCGAAGTAAATTTTTGTACTTCCGCATAATCGTCCATCTTCGCTGCACGAAACCGAATTATAAGTAGCCCCCTCTACACGGCCCCTTATAAACTGGATCAGTAAAGTTTAGCGATACGGCGGAAGATTCTTAAGGAATATCTCTTAACCGGAATAAAAGTCCGGTACAAACTCTCCCAATTCCTGGCATTCCGCAGCGGAAAGACTATGTCCCGTTTATTGATGTTACTATAAACTAAAACACAAAAGGCGCCGGTAAGAAGAAGCGATCAAAACACCCACTAGATTATAGCATTTTGAGTCCATTGGCGGAAAGCTGTGCACCGCTTTCCGCCACCCCCCTTCCACAAGGCTCACAAATCCCCGAAAATCGAAGGACGAGGTAAGAAAACCCCGACCACAGAAAAACTATGTCCAATCATTAAACGTAATACATGAAAAAAATTAAATTGATCCTTATGTATTTCGTTGTCGCGCTAATCTTTTTCCAGTGTCAGGATACTGACCTGGTAGCGCCGCAACAAATCGTACCTGAAGAGCTGGTGATCGGGACCTCCTACCAGACGGGATCGACATACTACGTTTCCACCTCCGGGAACAACGCAAGCAACGGAAGCTCCGCCAGCCCCTGGAGAACACTCAAATATGCCATCACCAAAGTCGCCGCCAATGCCGGGCACACCATCAAGCTGGCCGCCGGGACTTACGTGGAAGACGGCCGCGTCGATGTTCCCACCGGGGTCAACATCGAAGGCGCCGGAAGGGATCAGACCATTATTAAAGCCGCGAGCTCGTTCTATTACAATCCGGCAAGCCCCGCCTACGCTACAGACAAGTTCCTTATCAGTCTGAACTCCGGAAGTTACACGGCCGGCCGCCAGGTGCTGAAAAACTTTACCATCGACGGTGACGGAAAGAAGCTCCACGGCGGTATCTATGTTCACTACCGCAACAACGTGAACATCGAAAACGTCAAGGTCCAATACACAAACTTCTCCGGTATCTGGTTGTGGGACATGAAAGACGGCGGACTGAAGAGTGTAGCTACTTACAATTGCTCATGGGGCAGCTCCGGCTGGTCTGCCGGCGCTATCAACGTCGGTAACCTCGAGCGTATTGAATTCGACCAGGTCGACATCAATGAAGGAACGGGTTATGGTATCAAGGCCATCGGGCCAAGCGGTTTCAACAACTTCAAACAGTTCGTTATCCACGACAGCCGTGTATCTGTCAATCCAATGGGACTCTGGAACGGCGGATCGGCACCGAATATCGCCATAGAATTGTGGCAGTCGAGCCTCGTAGGATGTCAGATCTATAACAACTACATCGACAACACCCTTTCACTGGTGAACAGCAACGGTCCCGCAGCTACCGGAGTACAAGCCGTTCGGGTATACAACAATACTTTCGACATGGAGACCCGCTCGCACGGACAGGGATATGCCATCGAGCTCAGCATTCACGATGCCGAAATCGATCACAACTACATCCTTAAAGGAACGCAAGGTATCGCGAACTGGGACAATGCGATGAGCAACTGGAGTATTCACCATAACATTTTCTATGGTATTCAGGGCTCGTATCCAGGCGAGTGTGTTCGCTCGCAGCGTAGCGGTCTTCACAACGTGAAATTCTATAACAATACCATCGAATTCATGGGCAACAAGACTGCAAACGTGGTCGGTGTATACGGCGGTAGCAGCAGCGGTGTAGACATCAAGAACAACCTGATCATCAACTCGAACACGGGGTATAACTATTATCAGAACCAACTTATTCACTACGAGAACGGCGCGAACATCAACGGTCTGCAGGTAGGATCCAACCTGCTGAACAACCTGCCCCTCGGTGGCTTGCTCGGCAGCATTCTGAACAACCTGCTGTCTGATCCGAAGATCGCCAAGTCGGGCATCAGGCCAACACCCTATTACGTTCCTTCATCCGGCAGCCCGCTGATCGACGCAGGCGTGAACGTAGGTCTTCCTTTCGCAGGCAGCAGACCCGATATCGGTGCATACGAAACAGGAATGTCGTCCGCACCTCCGGCATCGACTCCTCCCGCATCCACACCGCCGCCGACTACGCCTGCCACACCCACAACACCCCCTGGCTCATCATTCTCTGAAGTAAATCTCGACGCATCACAGGCCGCCCTCACAGGCAAGATGGTTCTGGGCAACGACGCTTCGGCAGGTTCATACTTCGGTATACCCTCAGGCAATGGAGCGAACTACTATATCCCGGCGCCGGCTTCGGCTACGTACAACTTCCAGGCTTCCGCAGCCGGCACGTATACATTGTGGGTACGCGTGAAGGCGGCTAATTCCGATAGCCGTGGATATTACATCTATGATGGCAAAGGCCACTGGACGACATGGAAGGCAGGAAGCCGCCCGACATGGACGTGGGTGAAAGTTACAGACGCCAATTCCGGCGCTGTTGTTAACTTCTCGCTTCAACAGGGATCAAACATGGTACAATTCGGCTGGTTGCACGACAACGTGCAGGTCGACAAGATCGTTTTCACCAACAATCCAAACTACACTCCGTCGAACTAAGCAAGGTTTAACGGTCTGAAAGAGAGACATCCCCTTCACGGGGATGTTTTTTTTTTGCTCCCACGCGTCGCTGATTGGCATAATTGACGCGAAGGAAAATGTCGTCACTCGGCGGCGGCGCCGGGTGCGTTAACACGACGATAATGATCGTCACTGCCAGTGTACCGATGACCGCCGATAAGATGATCGTCAGGGCCCAGGGCGATTGGGGTCGTGCACTCGGCAACGCTTTTTCCTTGAGGATCAAATAATGGCTTGCACGGCTGGTTGCAACTGCTGAAGGTTGTTTTGACTCGGCCTTCGTCAGTTCTGCAAGCGCCCTGTTGTAGGCTGTAGTGGCGTCCTCCTGCTCCTGCCGCAATTTCGCGACTTCCGCCGCGCCAGTCGCTGTTGCGCGATTCGTATTCTTCAGCTTTCGTATATCCCTTCGAAGCGACTCGATATTTTCTTCATGTCGCCGGATGCGTGTCTGGAGCATTGTCCTGTTGCGTTCCAGGTTCGGATTCCGGGAGGCAAGAGTCTTTTGAGAAGCTGTTTGAAGCCGCGCGGTCTCATCGTTCACCTGCTGACGAAGTCGCGTGATGATGGAATCGAGTTTCTTTTCTTTCGACCCGCCCTCGGCATAAAGCTTCGAAAGCTGGTCGATCTTGTTCCTGATCGTCTGGATCTTCGCGTTGCCCGACACGTCGGCTGTCGCCCGGTTTGTCTCCATGGGTTCGGGTCGCTCCATTTTTGCCAGCTGATCGCGAAGACCGTTGAGCTCCCAGTCCTCCTCCACGATCCTCATTTCAAACTCCGCGACCTTGTTGGCCTTCGCACGGTCGAACCGGATGTCGTCGACGGGAGACTGAGACTTGTTTCCGGCTTCCTTTACTTCGCCGGTCTTCTGTTCGAGATCTTTGCGAAGGCGCTCCACTTCATCGCGGAACCAGGCTGTCGAATCGTTCGCTGCGAGGGCCGGATTTGCGGGCGGGGAAGAGATGGCAGTTTCATAGCGAATGTATTCCTGGCTCAGCGCATTCGATGCGAAAGCAGAGAGAAACGGATCTTCCGTAGAACATACCACTTCGATCTCGTTGGTCCCCGGCCTCCGCTTGATGATCATTTGTTCGTTCCTGATCCAGTTGGCCAGGTTGTAGTCAGTGTTGCTGATCACCTTGAATATTGTCTGTTCGGTGGGATCAGTCTCTGAAAGAAGCTCGAAGCCGGAGAGCTTCTTCTCGAGCCTGCTGCGTATCAGCTCTTTCTTAGGCGGTGAATACTGGATAGCCGGTGGCCGGAATGCAATGTCCTTTTCGAGGTCGTGTAAAAGAAGACGATAGGATCCCATCGAGGTAATGATCTCTGTCTTCATGGTCTCCACCATGTTATCGTAGTACTGGTTGGGATCGGAAATTTCTTGGAGTGTCTGTGCGCCGGCCGGCGGATCGGGAATACTTGCTTCGATAACCGCTACCGACTTATACTTACCGGCATCTTTCCCGGTAAAGAAATATGCCGCTCCTCCTGCCAACATGGGTGCAAGCAACACGATCCAGAGCTTCTTGTAAATTGCATTCCACATCACTTCACCGATTTACCCTGTGCTCTGCTGTTTGGCATTTAGTTGTACCGGACTTCCACAACACTTCCCTGGCCTGCGCTTTGGCTGATATCTGTTTTTATGATCTCGTGATCGATCATCAGGTCGAGACCTGACTTCTGCCTGAGATAATTCCTGATCTCTTCAAGTCTCTTGTCCCACAACTGGGCACCCTCCCCGACTGAGCTCGTGTAGGCGATCAGTTTGAGCCTTCCCTTGCCCTTATCGCGGATCATTTCAACCGCATCGTCGAGCTGGGTGACAGCATCCGCAGAAAGTACGGCCGTGTTCTTCTCGAACGATACAAATACCGACTGTGTGAAAACATTCAGTGAATCGTATGTATCGTCGGTGAGATCAGCAAGCATCGAATTGGCTTCCTCCAGGATGCTGCTCACTTGTCCCTTTCGAAGGTCTTCAGGCCGGAGGATCCTGACGTTGTAAATATCGGAGCTGATGCCGTTGTTGGAGCTGAACCAGGCAACGCTATCGTTCATGGAAAAGTAAGCGTCGAATCCTTCGGTGTTCACCAGGTTGCCGAGATTGACGGGCTTCGACCATGACGTCCAGCTCTCGTCCAGGCGATTGGAATAAAAGACATCGGAACCACCGAGTCCGCGATGTCCGTTGCTGGCGAAATACAACCGCTTCGTATCGGGTGAAAGGAAAGGCGATATATCGAAGCCGATAGAGTTTATCGCGGTCCCGAGGTTTACAGGGTCCGACCATTTTCCCTGGGCGTTCTTCCTGCTCACGTAAAGGTCTTCTTCGCCTGCGCTATCCGGCCTTTTCATCGACGCGACGATGATGTTCAGATCGGGAGAAACATACAGGCCGAAATATTCCTCGGTCTCCAGGAAGGGAATGGATTCGAGCTCGGGGGGCGACCACTTGCCGTTCTCTTTTTTTGAAACATATATGCCTTTAATCTTTTTCGAAGCAGCGGTGTTGATCTGATATATCTTCTGCCCATCGGAGCTCATCCCGACGATGGCGTTGTGTCCTTTGTCGTTGAAGACATTTCCGGTATTCCGGGGCCTGCTCCATTCTTTGGTCTTAGGATTATATTCGCTGTACCAGATATCGGATCCGCCAGCCAGTCCCGCAGTGTTGGAATTACAGGAGGCCCTGGCGAAATAAAGTGTCTTGCCATCGGGAGAGCTCAAGGGAAGTATCTCTTCACATGACCCGTTGACCGACGACGGTAGCTTGTTGACCGTTTCGAACATGATCTCTTGCGCCACACTCAATCCGGAAATAAAACAACAGATCAATAAGGCAACAAGTCTTACCATATGTAAGAAGGTTGATTCCTGAAATTATTCAACCTTATGCCAAGTACCAATTCATGACTCCCTGATCCGAATTTCCATTCGCCGGTCGATATCTCGTACGAATACGAAGCGCTGAACATCTTGTTGATGTTATAGCCTAATTGAGCGGCGCCGGTCCCGGTATCGCGCCACATTGCTCCGGCCCATACAATGTTCCTTAGAAATACTTTCACACCGTAGTCCATGTCGACCTTGTTGTCCTGGCTCAATATCGCAACGATGCTGGGTTTGAGTTGGACGGTCTCCGAAAGGTCGAACGAAACACCGGTCTGTAATACGGCCTTATGGATCGAACCGGCTGTAAGCCATCCTGCGTCGGTCAGGTCATGTTTCCAAACGGGAAGGTAGCTGAGGCCGACATAGAACGCACGTGAATACAGGACCGCACCTGCCCGGACGTTCAATTGAGTGTTGTTCGCTTTGCCTGCAAGTATCTGTTGATAGATCGGATCAGGATCGGGGTTCGCGCCGAGGTATATTTCATCGGCATTGACACGGAGATTCTCTATCATCATCGACGTCCCAACCGCCAGCATCAATTTTTCAGAAACAGGAAAATGAAATGCATAACCGATACCGCCGCCTTTCCTGGCCATAATACCGAGCTCCTCATCGAAGACGTTTGCGCTCATACCATGTGAAATTCCGAGTATGCGCGCCGATTCATCTCCTTTGACAGGATTGCTGGTGCGCAGGCCGTTCAGCTTCGGGTCTAATGATCGCGTGAGGCGAAACTGATACAAGGCGTTAAAGAACGAAGGTGAATTCGCCCCGTAGCTGCCGCCGAGTTGCGACCGGTAGGCCAGTCGCACATCACCGAATGGGTCAATCGCCGTGAAGGCAGGATTGTACACAGGTGCGAATTGAAAGGGCTGTCCTGTGGTGGGGAGATATTGAGCCTGCGAAAACGCAAAGCTCAGCACCGCTATTGTAATTATTGCAACCTTTTTCATCATCTCAGTATGGCTACTACCCCTCTGTATCGTTTTTGTTGTTGTTTCAGGTCAATTACATAATAATAGGTATCGACAGGCAGGTGCTTTCCCTGATATGTTCCATCCCAGGCATTTCCAAGGCCGTTTACACCGAAAACCACCGCGCCTCTTTTATCATAAACCCTGACCTCCGCGCCGGCAAATTCTGAACCACTTATACCGCCAGGGACGAGTATTCTCCACGTATCGTTCGCCCCATCGTTATTCGGAGTGAAAGCAGTGGGAATGTCAAGGTCGGTAAGGGCCGAACCGAGTTTAATAACACGCTCTCTTAAATCGCTGAAGCTGTTTCCGTCGCTCACCCGTACATAGATGCGCCTGACTTCTTTGTCAAAATCATTTTCTCCAATGAAATTGTATTGCACCGATCTGACTGCGGCCACGTAATCTTGCAAAGGCGCAAGGCCGGTGAGTGTCAGCACGCCTGTCTGTGCATCGAACGTACCGCTAATGCGCTGTGTGTTCGCAAACATCAGCATATCCTCGCCCACTACGTAGAACTCGTCGACGAAAGCGATCTCGGCTACCGCAAGACTGTCATCGTCTTCATCGGCCACCTCGAATGTACCCGTGATCTGCATGGGTGTTCCCGGCGTGTAGCGAAGCGTATCGTTTTCTGTTTCGAAGACAGTTATCTCCGGCGCGACATCCGGCACTTCTTCAATTGTAACAACGATGTTTGCCGCATTCGACAACACTCCCTTGTCATCCTTCACCATGTACTTTACCGTAGACCGTCCGAAAAGATCGGCCCGGGGCACAAAGCGGACGACGCCCAGGCTATTCACCGAGAAAGTTCCTTCGGGCGCTGTTGCAGTGTTCTGAACGCCGGCGGTTGTCGTGTTCAAGTCAACTGTCGATGGATCGATCTTTCCATCTGCGTCCCGGTCGTTGGCGAGTACATTGATATCGATCGATACATTGGTTTTCGTGGTGACCGCGTCTTCGTTGGCAACCGGCGCGTTGATCGGCTGAACGGCTATGGTGATCGAGGCCACGTTCGAAAGCCCCCCATTGTTATCGGGCACTGTGTAATTCATAGTCGCCGTGCCTGTGAAATCCTTCACGGGGGTATAAGTCACTATCCCGATGTTATTCACACTGAATGCGCCTTGCGGAGAAGTGTTTGTATTCTGAACTCCGGCAGTTGTCGTGTTCAGGTCAACCTTCGCTGCATCGATCACACCATCACTGTCTGTATCGTTTGCAACCACGTTGACGGTAACCGCAGTGTTCTGGCTGGTCGCACCGTTATCGTTTGCCGCTATGGGCACCGAGTTCACATTTTGCACCGTAATGTTGATCGTAGCCTGGTTCGAAGTCGCACCGGTGTTGTCATTCACGGTGTACGTCAATGCGGCAATGCCCGTAAAATTGTTGACGGGTGTGTATGTCACGACTCCTGTGATATTCACGGCATAGGTTCCTTGCGGCGTGTCGCTGGTATTCTGAATCCCGGCCAGTGTCGTGTTCAGATCTACTTTCGTAACATCGACCGTACCATCGAGGTCGGTATCGTTGTCGGTCACTTTGACGTTGACTGCCTTATTCTTCGTCGTCGTCGCGTTGTCATTCACCGCTATCGGCGGCACATTCACTGCTTGTACCGTGATGGTGATGGTCGCTGCGTTGGATACCGTTCCTTTGTTGTCGTTCACCACGTAGGTCAGCGTTGCAGATCCAAGGAAAAGTGCGATCGGGGTATAGGTCACTACACCCGCGGTAGTAACCGACCAGCTGCCCTGCGCGGTATTCGCTGTTTTCTGAACGCCGACGGTGGCCGTATTCAGATCCACGCTGGTTGGGTCGATCGAGCCGTCCGCATCGGTGTCGTTTGCCACCACGTTCACTGTAACCGGTTTATTCAATGTGGTGGCGCCCGTATCGTTCGCGGCAACCGGAGCTTTATTGGGGATGACTACAGTAACTGTGATCGCTACTGCATTCGAGATCGCTCCTTCGTTGTCCGATACCGTGTAGTCGATCTTAGCCGCGCCCGAAAAATCTTTCTTTGGCTTGAACTTCACCTCACCCTTGTCTACCGACCAATCGCCTTCGGGATTTTTCTTACTCTTTTGAATTCCGGGAGCTACAATGTCCAGGTCCACCCGCGAGGTGTCCAGGAATCCATCGGGGTCGGAATCGTTCGCAAGGACGTTTAGCTTGACATCCACGTTCTGGTCGGTCTGCGTGTTATCGGCCGTAGCCACCGGCGGTGTATTCACTCCTTCCACATCCACGTGGATGTTCGCGTTGTTCGACACCGAGTCCAATGAATCCCTCACATTGTAAGCAATAGTCGCGCGGCCGAAATAACCTTGCGCCGGCGTGAACGTCACTATTCCCATCGAATCTACTTTGTATTCGCCTTTTGCTGTTGTCAAACTATCCTGGATCCCCGTAAGATTGACATTGAGGTCTACGGTAGACCGCTTGAGATTCCCGTTAGTATCCCGGTCGTTGGCCAGCACGTCGATGGTGACCGCCACGTTTTCCATGGTCGTTGTGCTGTCCGAGGCCGCAGTCGGCGGGAAGTTGAACATTTGTGCGAAACTCTTAAAACAAACCGCAAATGCAAGCAAGAAGCTTGTCAGCATGTTGCGTCTTCCCTTCTTACTGATCATGTTTTGTTAAGTGGTAAGTCTCGTCCCCTCTGTTCATCGTAACCAAAAGCCAAAAAGCCTTCTCGTGTATCCTGTAAACAATGCCGCCATGATACTTCCGGGCGGGCAATTCTTCAGCGTGTATCGCGTATAGTTCACCAGGTTTCCACCACCTTTAATGTTGAAAAGGTGTTTCCAGTAATTTGTCCAGGATTTCTTTTTGCGGATCTTATGATCGCCGCCTTCTTCCGGATAAGTATAGAGTACAGCATCGAAGTTGCAATATATCTTGAAACCCTTCCGCGCAGCTGTCAGGGTAAAGTCATAGTCGGCCATGTAGTGCGGCAGCCTTTCCTCGTCGAACAACCCGATGCTGTCGAATACCAGCTTGGGTATCACGAGGCCCCGTGCCGGGAAAAGAGACACTTCGTGAAGTCCTTTCTGTTCATCCTTCCTTAGGAAATCCAGCAAGTATCTCGATGTACTCCATTTCCAGTTCAGGATCTCACCGCCGTAATAAGGCTTCTTCGTAGACGAGTCGACATCCAGGGCGCCGATGAGTGCCGCAGGCATTGCTCTCGAAGCCTTCATCATATTTTCGACAAAAGTCGGTGATGCGATCGTATCATTGTTCAAGGTCATCACGTGATCGGCGCCGAGCAGCAACGCATGATGAATGCCCATATTGATGGACGCGGTCCAGAACAACGTTCCGCTGCCCCGGAGGACGATCACGTCGGGAAACCGTTCTCCCAGTACTTCCTCGGTGCCATCGGTAGAGCCATCGTCCACGATAATGATCTTATCGGCCCGGACAGTCTGCTTTTCAAGCGACTCCAGGCAGTCTTTGGTAAACTGGATCCTGTTAAATACCGGGATAACGATGCAAAGCATGATAATGACGTCTTTCTATATTGTTGATAAGATCTCAGTCTCGTAAATTGTCTTCTCGTAAAGCGGTCTCACCAGGGGAATTTCGATCGCTGTCGTGTGACGTTCCTTATCCGTCACCGCCACCCGCGACACCAATACGGCTAGCAGGACAAATCCCATTCCATCCATATACACAAAAGTGTCCACCTGCAGTATGAAGAGCAGGTATAGCATAGGCCCCAGGAACGACCCCTCCAATTTGCCCTCCTTATGCTTTTTCCTGAAAAAATTATAGGTCACCAGGCAAATTCCGCAGAAAATGAGGTAAGAGATCAGGCCCTGGCAAATCAGCACCTCCAGGGAAGTGCTGTGCATATGGAGATGAAATACCTCATCTGTGTTCCACAACTCTGCCACATCCGTGATCAGGTTTAAGAAGTAATGGCCCTTGTATCCGTTGCCCAGGATCAGCCCCTCCCGGCTATCCATCAGCCAATCAATTCCGTCTTTCCAGAGAAACGCCCGGCCGTTAAAAGTCGTCACATCTTCGACGTCTACCCTGCGCACGATATCCGACAAGCCGGGTAATTGTACGAGCTCATACAGCAACAACGCAGAGCTCAGAAGTATCGGGATAAAAAGCAACGACACAATGAACATCCCACGCATCGCAATGATCCGCATTACGAACATCACGAAGATCACCAGGAAGATCATCATTGCGAGCCGTGAATTGATCATGTACAAGAGAGCCAGGTTCATAAGAAAGTACGCCGTAAGAAGCATCGACTCCAACGGACGCCCGTTGTTCGACCTGATACGGTATGCAATCAAAAGATTGAGAATGGCAAGTACACTGGCCCCGCTATAGAATCCATCCAGGAAAGGCATATTCAAACGGCCGTCAATGCTGTGTTGTGCATTCGACATCCCGAGCACGAAGTAGCCGACCAGGTTTACGAACATCAACGCGCTTAGTCCTTTGATCAGCAACATCGGTAGCTCGTCCTCATGACCGTCGTTGTATAACGTAAACGCGATGAAAGAATGGAAGGGTAGCAACAACAACAGCGATCGTATCGAGATCATGGTCGTGTTCGACTCCGGCAATCCTTTGAACTGCGCCACAAATAGCGACGCGATCACCGTCAGGATATAGACCAACATCGCGAGGTATACCTTATTGAGACGAAACCGGATCTCTCTTCGGTAGATGAGATCGATAATATAGAACGTGAGTATCAATACGTGCATCGACAGGGAAGCAAGGTATCCGGCCGATGGGCTGATACTGGCAGAAATGTATGTTCCTATACCATAAACAGGAAAGCTTAGAATGAACAGTCCGTTGATGATATGCCTCTTGTCCATATTCGTCAAGTTTTACATAAAGAATGACACCGGCACTCCCCATTTGCGGAGCTTGGTGAGCACCTTGTCTTTCATGAATCCGCTGAAATACTTCTGCTCCGACTCCACGTCGCGGATCACGAACGGCGGATGTGTCAGCGGCAGGTCGATCTCGTGAGCCTCCAGTGAGGACGCATCCGTATTCTGGTTGAGCGTGTGAGTTGCGTCGGCACCGAAACCGATGTTCTTCACAAGGTTCACTTCCGGCACGATAGCCAGCCCCGAATTAACATACCTCGCAAAATCCCATTGGTAATCCCACCAGTCGGCGCGGCCCTGTCTGTTCACCGTATCATCGAACTTTTGGAGCCTGTAACGCCTCTCCAGGGAGTTGAGAAAAAATCCGTCGAACTGGCGGCGCTCCCGAAGCTTGTTATACAATGAAATGTTGAAGTCGAATTTCTGCCAGGCACGTCTCCACGTTGCCCATCCCCAAATGTGTCCCGAGCGGGAGAAATAGTAAGAGTAATCTTCGTCCTTAAGCCAGCCGTTCAGGAAGTTGTTTCCACCGATGTGCATCACACGGGTGTCGTCGCGATACTTCTCCAGCAGCTCCTGGCAATACCAGAAGAAACTTTGCGAAGGAAGGCAATCATCTTCCAGAATAATCCCCTCCGTTTCATTCTCGAAAAACCATGTAAATGCCGATGACGGCCCGATGCCGCAATTGACATTTTTTTCGCGAAACAATGTCTTCACTTCACAATCCCAGTCGACCCCATCGATCACCTTTCGTGCTGCCGCACATCGCTCGCGATCGGCAGGAACGTGCGGCCGTGGACCATCCGCCGCTACATAAAGTCTCGGCGGCCTGGCTTGGCGAATTGCTTCGAAGACCACTTGTGTTGTTTCCGGCCGGTTGAATATTACCAGCAGGACAGGGACCTTCAATGGCCCGTATGGTTGAGTTGTTTCCATAGATTAAATCCTCCCAAAAGTGAAAAGTTATCGCGGGTAAAAGCAATGACCGTCATCATCGTTGCAACACATATAGATCAGTAGACGCCGGCTCGTTTTGCCCGTATTGATTGCGACACATGTTCCTGTGAAACTCGTCGTAGTCGACGATCATCGACACCACCTTGGATGCCACGGAGGAAGGCTTCGAATACTGGTCGGCGAAACGATAGAAGAATCCCTGGCGCCGGTCTGAATAGCGGACCGAAATATCCTGTAAGATGTTGCCGTATCGGTCTTCCGGGAGAATCTCCACGCAGCCGGCGGAAAAAGCAGTGGGCAGCAGCATATTCGAGCCGTGAAATCCGACCACGACATGACTGTGTGAATATATCCGGCACCATTCGAGCTCCTTTTCTTCGTTTACCTTCGTGCTTCGCGCATCTGTCGCAAGCCCCTCGAAACCTTTGGGCTCCCCTATTCCTGTGATGTAGAATTTTGCCTCCGGCAGCTTTTTCCGGATAGTGTCGATGGCATCGTGAACCAGCCGTTCCTGCTGACCGGACACCATTCCGTAAAATGCCTTTCTGAGATTTTTAAATCTCCGTCCGGCGCGATAGAGCCAGTAGCCAAGCGGCGATCGCAACCACCACCGGTCTTCGCGAAGCACAAAAGTGATCGCAGGCGTTTCCTTCGTATAGAATTCCAGGTTGAACGGCGCAATTCCCGTCATCCGTTTTATATCAACGGAAGTGAGGTCCGGATGCGACCAGGCCATACTGAACCATATCCGGTCGAACCGTTTAAACTCTTCATTGAAAAAATCTGACAGGGCTTGGTGCTCATACGCGAGCTCACCCAGCGAAAGGTCGACGATCCATGCCTCCGAAGCTTCCGCAGGCACCAGCCATTCGAACGACTTGGGGACGATGACCACCAGGCCGACACCCGGGTTGTTCCGGAGGTGATGCTGGTAATTGAACAGTTTCAGGAGGACATGACCGTACAGGTAATCAAGCGTATTCAGCACAATTACCTCTTTCCGCGCTTCATGGACGATCTTCCTCACGGAGACATTACCATTGCGTTTGCCGCGATGAGCCTTCGTGAGCGTGTCGATCAACCAGAAATCCGGATTAAGGCCAGGGTATACTTTCCCATCGGACTTTCGCACTGAAACGTGGTCGTTGATACAATGCCCGACCGCAAGAGTTTGGTAGAATTCCAGTTCGCAATTACGGCACTTGCAATCGCCAAGAGTATAGATAGAGTGCACCTCGATACCGGCAATGAACGGCTCTCCCGTACTGCATTCGGGACAACGGAAGAAATTCGCGGTGGCTGGTTTGATCTCGATCATACGGCTTCCCTCAGTTTCCAGAACGATAATATTCCGCGTATCATGAGCTTCAGGTTCTTCAGCGCTTTCTTAAAGAAAAGGTCAACGATGAAAATACTGATCGTAAACGAGATCATGCTCGCTATGATGGCCCCGATCGTGCCGTATAGCGGGATGAGGATGAAGTTGAGACCGATATTGCTGGCAGCGCCAATGACCACGGTAAGCAGTGAGTAGGTAAACATGCTTTCGTTCACAATATAAATCGACTTCCCCACGCCCATGTTGCTGAAGAACAATCTTAGTGCGAAGAGTGAAAGGAGGAACCCTGCGGCCTGGTATTCCGCGCCGTATAACAACATGATCACGTCTTCTGCGAAGAAGTAGATCGGTATGGCCATCAAAAGAAATGCTGCGAACATGAGCCTGTAAAAATTCACAAGGCGGGCATGATAAAGGTTTTCGTCGATGAGCTTCGCCTTGCTCACGGCCGGTGTAAACGTGCTCATAAGCACCATGGGCACGAAGCCGAATATTTCAATGAACTTCAGTGCCACCGAATACTGACCCACCTCGTAATTGTTCATGAGGTTGCCGAGCATGACCTGGTCTATCCGCGCCTGTATGTGCAATGCGACCCCGTAAAGTGCAAGCGGCCACGACTCCTTCAGGAGGATCAACGCCAGTTGCTTGTCGAAGTGCCAGTTGCGCAGAAGGCCCGATTGGCGAGAGTAAGTAAAGAGGTAGCCGGCTCCGTTCAAAACCGAATTGATCATTACGATCACGGCAAACCACACCAACGGCATCTGCAGGTAGACCATCGCTATCTTCACCAGGCTCACGAAGAGGTTGATGAACAGCTGTGTTCTCACCACGTACTTCGACTTCACCTGCGACTGGTAGAAGTAGTTGATGACCTCGAAGCACTTGAATATCTCAGCAGCGGCAATGATGAGGATAAGCATGTTGGTGAACGAATCCTGTCTCATGGACACCATGAATATCCCCATCACCAGGATCAGTACAACAGATCCGGCCAATTTCAGAATAACGCCGGTTCCAAGTAACTCTTCCTTCCGTTCTGGATTTCTTGATAGTTCGCGAACGATGATCTGTTCAAGACCGAGAGTCGAGAGCGCAGAGAATATTCCGACAAAGCTGATGGAGTAATTGAGAAGCCCGAACGCCTCCGGACGAAGGTAACGTGCGACGTAGATCCCGACGATCATCCCTGCAGCCAGCGCAAAGCCCTTCTCGACCATGAGCCAGAACGCGTTTTCGGCGTACTTCCTGAAACGTTGCAGTAATGTCGAGCTCTGACCGATCAAACCAGTGGAAGTTTTTACTTCTGACACGGCTGTTTACATTCAGGAGTATGAATAACGATACCCGTTCATGGGCGTTCGCGCATCGTTGAAGAGAATGCTCACGTTCTTGATCTTGTGATCTTTGTACAACCGGTTGATTTTCTCCAGGTGGGCGCGATTCGTGTAATTTGCCCGCACCACGTAAATGTTGGAGTTCGTATATTTCATGAGTATGATATACTCCGATACATATCCCACCGGAGGCGAGTCGATGATGATCGTGTCATACTCTTTCTTAAGCTCGTTGATGAGTTCCTCCATTGCCGGAAGGGCAATGAGATCGAGTGGATTCGGGGGGATCGGTCCCGATGTGATCACATCCAGGCCTTCGATGAGCGTGTGCTTGATCACTTCCTCCATTGTGTGATGCCCGATCAGGAACGTCGAAAGTCCGACGTCGTTTTTCAGGTGGAACTGGCTGGCAACGCGCGGCTTGCGCATATCTGCGTCGATGATTACCGTGCGCCTGCCTGACAATGCCAGAGAAGCCGCGAGGTTGATCGAACAGAATGTCTTTCCTTCGTTGGCGATCGACGATGTAACGCCGATCACCGGATCTTCCAGTCCCTGGGTCAGATATTGTAGATTAACGCGAAGGGATCGAAACGATTCGCCAATCTCGTTCTTTGAGTGAGCTACGACAGTGCTGGACCGGTCCCTCCTGCTGCCGTGTGCAATAGTTCCAAGATGCGGGATGAGCGTAGTCTGCTCCAGCTCCTCGACCGTGGTGATGTTGTCGGTGAAGAAATCTTTCGCGATGATAACGCCGAATGCAAACATGAAGCTGATGACGACGGCCGCGATCAGTATCAACTGGCGGTTCGGCGATATCGGTCCTCTTCCCATTTGTTTGGCCCGGTCGACGATCGTCTTCTCGGACGTGTTCGACGCGATTGCGATACCGGCCTCGGTGCGTTTCTCGAGCAAATAATTGTAAACGTTGTCGTTGAAATCGAAACGGCGCTGGATATTGACCAGCTGTCGTTCGCTGCCGGGAAGGCGGCTCACCGTCTGTTCCACCTTGCCGATCTTGCCGTCGAGGTCACCCAGGGCGCTCTTGGTCGCTGTCACAAAACTGTTCACGTTTTCCAGAAGGGCCTTCTTGTGGTTGGCGATCTTCAAGTCGAGAACTTCCGTTACCGGGTTGCCTTCCTTGGTGCTATATTTTAAACCGGTCCGTTCCTGGTTCATCTTCGACAACTCCATCAGCATGCTGTTGAGCAGCGGATCTTCCAACCCGAACGTCGACGGCGACTCGATAGCCGCCAGGTTGTTCGAGTTCAGAGAATTGGCGATCGACTCATAGTAGCGGAGCTTGATCTCAAGCTTCGACCGGTCCGTTTCCAGTCTTTCGAGATTCTTGGAAAGGTTTTCGGCAGTTGCGCTGATATCCAGTATGTTGTTGGCCGACCGGAATGACTCCAGGGAGGCTTCCACTGTTTTTAGCTCCGACGATACGTTTTGGAGCTGATTGTCGATGAACTCGATCGTCTTCAAGCCCCGTTGTGTTCTTTTCTCGACCTCGCTCTTCAAATAGACATCCAGTAAAGTATTTACGAAAGCTATTTCTTTGTCGGGGACCTGGCCTTCGATGCTGATCTCGACCATTTTTGAATCGCGTGCTATCGGCTTGATGTCCAGGTTCTCGGTGTACGATTCTGTCATCGCACCCAGGTCGTGTATCACGAAATAATACTTGCCCTCGTCGTTACCCACTTCGAATGGCTCGTTGAATTTCACACGGAACTTTAGTTTTTCGTGAACGAAGGGCTCGTTCATGAGCCACACCGAATGAATATCGACCTGTTTAACGGAGCTACCGGATTTCCCGGTGCTGAAGTTATAGGTCCCGGCATTTTCGGCGGAAGCGTGAAGGGAGAATGTCTTTGCGGAAGTCCGTTCGATGTAGATCGGAACGCCGACGATCTGGTTGGCGGTCGAATCGAGCTCGATCGTGAATGGGAACGCCTCATCGTAAACCTCTACGGCCTTGAAATTCTTTTTTTCATGGTAGGAGATGCCGAAGGAGAGTCTTCGCAACGCGGTGCCCACGACGTGATATGATTTGAGAATGCCTATTTCGTCCTCGATCTCGTTGCTGGAGCCGAGCAGCTCCATGCCTTTCATGAATTTTTCTCCCCCCATGCCGTCCTGCCCGGGACTATCGAGGAGAAGGGAGGCCCTTATTTTGTAAATGTTATCGGTTGTTGCCAGGTATATCCAGGCAGCGGGTAAGACTACCGCCAAGGCTATTACAAATATGTACCATCGCGAAATTAGTTTTCCAACCAACGCCTTCAGATCCAACTTTCCATTCATGTGCCCACCGTTTTTGCCTTCTGTTTAAATCGCTACTATCTATTCTGTTGTACAAAACTCATTACCAAAATCGTCGTCGTCAATGCTCCGAACAGGAATGTCGCCAGTTCCAGGTTCGACCGGTTGGACCTTGCCCGCAATGGGGCTACATAAAGCACATCACCCGGCATCAAAAAGAAATAGGGCGACTTCAGCAGGTTCGCATCCGTGAGATCCAGCATAACAACTTCCGAGCCACCCGGCGTCTGGCGGATGAGCTTCACAGTCTCGCGATTGCCGAATGCAGTAAGGTCACCCGCCATGCCTAGACCCTCGAGTAGCGTTGCCTGGCTGTTGAACACATAGTAATAACCGGGACTTTTTACCTCGCCCAGCACCGTGACTTTGAAGCTGGTAAGCTTCACGATAACGATTGCTTTGGTCAGGAATTTATCGGCGGCCTTCTGGATCGCCTCCCGTGCTTCGTCAGTGGTTATGTCTTTCACGACGACCTCACCGATCACCGGCAACGTGATTTTCCCATCAGGATCGATGGTATAACCATCCATATAGAAGTTCGCCGGGCTTGCAAACATGCTGCCGGACTGCTGCGGATTGAGATTGAACGAGTTAGTGATTGTTGTTTCACCCGGTCCTTTCACCTGGACCGAGATAATATCGGATGGCTGAAGCCTGTAGGCCGACCTTTTACTTTCAATAAGTGTTGGGCGTGTTGAAGAAAATTGTCTATCGTCGAGGTAAATAAGCTTCTTGTTGTAGTAACAGCCCGACGACAGGATGACTACGAGACCGTATAGTAGGATAATAAGTTGTTTTCGCATAAAACTCAATAAGGATCAAAATTAAAGTCGAGTAAAACTGCTCTGCAATGATTGTTCCTAATGACCCATGACTTAAATCATCCCGATTTGATGACGCACGTCACAAACCCAGAACTAAATAATGATCTAACTTTGTTTAGCTGGTGAAAAAATCCGGTTCTCTCCTACCGCATTGAGCCGCTCCGGCACATGTGTATTTCAAAATTTCCCGAAACAAACTACCACCAGTGATGGGATCATCACTTAATAGTATCGAATTATGAGTACAGAGCTTTTTAATACCACAACAGACCAGCCGGTCGCCATTGACGACGAGTTGTCAAATTCCGCGGTTGAGCAGCTTCGGCACATCCGTCACCTGCACGAAACGCTGGCCCAAAATTTTCCAGAGGTGGTCATAGGCACCCTCAACAAAGAGATGCAATTCGGACCAATAGGCGCAAAAAGAGTTTCAATGACGGAAATCACCGATTTGGGTTCCGGACACAATAATTCCATTGGGTATAATATTCCACACCTGGAGGGGGATACTCTCCCCATTTTAAGGCGCGCTTTTCACGGAGAAAGTGTGGTTTACGAGGCCCGGGGTGGCGACCGCTATTTTAACATCAAGGCTATCCCGTTAAAAGAAGCAAATGGCGCCATTAACGAGGTGCTTTGCGTCTTCCAGGACATCACCGAACAGAAGAAAATGCAGGAAGGCCTGATCGCCGCTTTGGATCGCGAGAAGGAGCTCGGTGAATTGAAGTCGCGATTCGTAACCATGGCTTCGCACGAATTCCGCACTCCGCTTACAGCTATACTCGCCTCGACATTCCTCCTCGAAAGTTATTCAGGCGACGACTACAGTAAAGAAAAGATTGTGCACACCAGCCGCATCAAACGGTCGGTGAACAACCTTACCAATATTCTCAACGAATTTCTCTCTCTCGAAAAACTGGAAGCCAACAAGGTCAGCGTTTTCCACAGCGACATCAACATACCCGAATACTTCCAGGACGATCTAATTGGTGAAATGGATCTCATCAAGAAGGCCGGACAGCAGATCGAATACGATCACAAGGGCAAAGCCATCGTGCATCTCGATCATCACCTGTTGTGGAGCATCCTGACAAATCTCATTTCCAATGCACTCAAGTACTCACGCATAGAGTCGATCATT
The DNA here is from genome assembly GCA_035318625.1 of Cyclobacteriaceae bacterium. Lineage (GTDB taxonomy): Bacteria > Bacteroidota > Bacteroidia > Cytophagales > Cyclobacteriaceae > ELB16-189. The sequence goes on along the minus strand of DATHEL010000001.1, from coordinate 543,536 downwards.
AGAGTCAACTCCGATCTCAATGAAGACCGGCTTCTGATCACTGTGGAAGACAGGGGCATCGGTATACCCGCCGACGAGCACAAGAACATCTTCGGAAGGTTCTTCCGTGCCCGCAATGCGACCAACATCGAAGGAACAGGCCTCGGGCTTCACATCACGCAGAAATATGTAACGCTGTTGAATGGTGAGATCACCTTCGACAGCAGACTGGATGAAGGGACGAAGTTCACAGTGACGCTGCCCACGGGAAAACGCCCGGCAACAACGGAGGCACGGCTAACGGAGACATTTAAATGATCGTTATATGAGTCATAAAATTGTAGTTATCGAGGACAGTGTAGAGGTATGTGAGAGCATAGCCTCCATCTTAAAACTCGGCAGGTACAACGTCATCACTGCTAACAATGGACGCCAGGGTATTGAAGCTGTTCAGCAACATCATCCTGACCTGATCCTTTGCGACATCATGATGCCCGAGCTGGATGGGTACGGCGTACTTCACATTCTTAGCAAGGATCCCGCAACGGCGAACATCCCGTTCATTTTCCTTACCGCTAAAGCAGAGCAAAAGGATTTCCGCCAGGGGATGAACTTCGGAGCAGACGATTACATCACCAAACCCTTCGACGGACTCGAGCTTCTAAAGGTGATCGAGCTCAGGCTCAAAAAGAACGACCTGATCAAGACGACATTCCAAAACAACATTGCCGATATCGACGATTTCTTCAACAAGGCCAGGCAACTACCCGACTTCAAGAAGCTATCGGAGAACCGCAGGTCGAGGGTCTACAAGAAAAAAGAATTCGTATTTATCGAAGGTCAGCAGCCCAATTATCTTTACCTGATCGCAAAAGGCCAGGTGAAAACTTATAAGTCGAACAACGAAGGAAAAGAGCTGATCACCGGACTGCACGGTGAAGGCAAGTTCGTCGGCTTCGTGCCGCTGCTTGAAAATAAGGCGAATAATGAAAGCGCTATTGTTGTAAAGGAGGCTGAGATCTATCTCATCCCCCACCAGGACTTCCTCACGATGATCTATACCAATAAGGAGATCGCGAAGAAGTTCATTGCCATGCTGTCGAGCAATCTGTACGAAGCCGAGAATACCATGTTCGACCTCGCCTACCAGTCGGTACGCCAACGGGTTGCTACTGTGTTGATCAAACAGATTGAAAGCGACGCGAACGGTACAAACCGGGATATCATTCCTGTTGTCTCCGTGCCAAGGAAAGACCTTTCGAAGATGGTGGGCACTTCTACAGAGTCGCTCAACCGGACGTTGGCTGACTTCAAAGACGAAGGGTTGATCGAGATCCAGGATAAGGGTCTCAAGATCATTCAGCGCTCGAAACTGGAACGCGCACGGAAATAGGATCTTCCAAAATACGATTACATAAACTTAAAACGAGATAGCTACCACAAACTGCCTATGGAAACTAAATCAGCCAAACGAAAGGCCCAGACTGTTGCGTTGAAGAAAACACCCGCATTAAAAAACGGCGTCAACGGCGTCAACGGAATGGCCACGAACGGACATCATGAGAGTATCGAGCCGTTCGATGGAAAACTCCTCCTTCAAGTATTAAGTGAGGTGAAGAACGGAAATTTCACCGTTCGCATGCCCGTGGAAGAAACGGGGATCTATGGCAAGATCTACGATACGCTCAACGAGATCATATCGCTCAACGAGGATATGATGCGTGAGTTCGATCGTGCGGCTCTCACTATAGGTAAACAGGGAAAACTCACTCACAGGCTCGACCTGCCCAGTAAACGGGGCGCGTGGAAAGGTGGAATGGCTTCGCTGAACTCTCTCATCTCCGACCTTGTACATCCTACGATCGAGATCGCGAACGTGATCAGTTCCGTGGCAAAGGGTAATCTCTCGCAGGAAATGCCTGAGCAGATCGGCGACCATAGGCTCGAAGGGGAATTCCTCAGGATCTCCAAAGAGGTGAATCACATGGTGAAGCAGCTGAATCTCTTTTCGATGGAAGTAACGCGGGTAGCGCGTGAGGTGGGATCGGAAGGAAAGCTGGGTGGCCAGGCGAAAGTTAAAGGCGTCGGTGGTGTATGGAAAGATCTTACCGACTCTGTAAACCAGATGGCTGGTAATCTTACCAACCAGGTGCGGAACGTTGCGGAAGTAACGACTGCCATTGCCCGCGGTAACTTGTCGAAGAAGATCACGGTGGATGTAAAGGGCGAAATGCTCGAGCTGAAGAATACGGTGAACACACTTGTGGACCAGCTGAACTCCTTCGCTTCGGAAGTAACACGTGTGGCCCTTGAAGTGGGTACAGAAGGACGACTCGGTGGGCAGGCCACTGTGAAGGGCGTCGGTGGTACATGGAAAAACCTTACAGACTCAGTGAACCAGATGGCCTCCAACCTTACAGGCCAGGTGCGAAACGTTGCGGAAGTAACGACCGCGATTGCCCGCGGTAACTTGTCGAAGAAAATTACGGTGGATGTAAAGGGCGAAATGCTCGAGCTGAAGAACACGGTGAACACACTCGTGGACCAGCTGAACTCCTTCGCATCGGAAGTAACACGTGTGGCGCTTGAAGTGGGTACCGAAGGACGACTCGGTGGTCAGGCGACAGTGAAGGACGTCGGTGGTGTATGGAAGAACCTTACAGACTCGGTAAACCAGATGGCCTCCAACCTTACAGGCCAGGTGCGTAACATCGCGAGTGTGACGACGGCTGTGGCAAAAGGCGACTTGTCGAAGAAAGTTACGGTGGATGTACGCGGGGAAATGCTCGAGCTGAAAAACACGGTGAATACCATGGTGGACCAGCTGAACTCATTCGGTTCCGAAGTAACCCGTGTGGCGCTCGAAGTTGGTACGGAAGGAAAGCTCGGTGGGCAGGCGACGGTGCTCGGTGTCGGTGGAACATGGAAAGACCTTACAGACTCGGTAAACCAGATGGCTTCGAACCTTACCAACCAGGTGCGAAACATTGCCGAGGTGACGACAGCTGTGGCGAAAGGCGACCTCTCGAAGAAGATCACGGTGGACGTGCGCGGGGAAATGCTCGAGCTGAAGAACACGGTCAACACGATGGTGGACCAGCTGAACTCATTCGGTTCTGAAGTAACCCGGGTGGCGCGAGAAGTAGGTTCCGAAGGACGACTCGGCGGACAAGCCGTTGTGCGCGGTGTAGACGGTACCTGGAAAGACCTTACCGACTCGGTAAATAAAATGGCCGACAACCTCACCAACCAGGTGCGAAACATCGCCGAGGTGACGATCGCTGTTGCGAAAGGTGACTTGTCGAAGAAAATTACGGTGGACGTTATGGGTGAGATGTTGGAGCTGAAAGAAACCATGAACACGATGGTGGACCAGCTGAACTCATTCGCATCTGAAGTAACACGTGTGGCACGAGAAGTAGGTACGGAAGGTAAGCTCGGCGGTCAAGCCGAAGTGCGTGGTGTCGGTGGGGTGTGGAAAGGTCTTACAGACTCGGTAAACCAGATGGCCGGTAATCTTACCGCACAGATCCGGAATATCGCCAACGTATCCATCGCCGTGGCGAACGGTGACTTGTCGAAGAAGATCACGGTGGACGTACGCGGAGAAATCCTGGAGCTGAAAGAAACCATCAACGTCATGGTGGATCAGCTTCGCGGTTTTGCATCGGAAGTAACACGTGTGGCGCGAGAAGTGGGTACGGAAGGAAAACTTGGTGGACAGGCCTTCGTGCCAGGTGTAGGCGGTACATGGAAAGACCTTACAGACTCGGTAAACCAGATGGCTGGTAACCTGACAGGTCAGGTGCGTAACATCGCCGGTGTAACAACCGCGGTTGCGAAAGGTGACTTGTCGAAGAAGATCACGGTGGACGTGAAGGGGGAAATGCTCGAGCTGAAAGACACCATCAACACGATGGTGGAACAGCTCAACTCGTTTGCATTTGAAGTAACACGGGTGGCGCGCGAAGTTGGTACGGAAGGTAAGCTTGGAGGTCAGGCTGAGGTACGCGGTGTAGCCGGTACATGGAAAGACCTTACCGACTCGGTGAACCAGATGGCGTCCAACCTTACAGGCCAGGTGCGGGGTATCGCGAAAGTGGTGACCTCGGTTGCGAAGGGTAACCTGAAGCAGAAGCTCTCCATCAACGCCCTCGGTGAACTTGCCCAGCTGACGGATACGATCAACGAGATGATCGATACCCTCGCGGTATTTGCCGACCAGGTAACGACGGTGGCGAGGGAAGTGGGTGTCGAAGGACGACTGGGTGGACAGGCGAGTGTGCCTGGAGCTTCCGGTACATGGAAAGGCCTTACGGAAAACGTGAACCAGCTGGCTGCGAATCTGACCACGCAGGTGCGATCGATCTCTGAAGTTGCGTCGGCGGTGACGAAGGGTGACTTGACCCGGACGATCCGGGTGGATGCGAAGGGTGAATTGGAAGCCCTGAAAGATACGATCAACCAGATGATCACCAACCTGCGCGAAACAACGCTCAGGAACCAGGAGCAGGACTGGCTGAAGTCCAACCTTGCCAAGTTCACACAGATGTTGCAAGGTCAGAAAGATCTTCACACGGTGACCAAACGGATCCTTTCGGAGCTTGCACAGGTTGTGAATGCACACTACGGCGCATTTTACATCTTACAACAAGACGACGAGAACAAGGAAGATATGCTTCGCTTATTCGAATCGTATGCATACAAAGAAGAGCAGCACATACCGAAAGAGTTTGCCGTGGGCGAAGGTCTCATCGGTCAGTGCGCGTACCAGAAGGAAAAGATACTGTTGACGAACGTACCTCAACGTTACGTGAAGATCAATACGGCTCACGGAAAGATCAAGCCGTCGAGCCTGATCGTACTCCCGGTCGTGTTCGAAACAAAAGTGAAAGGTGTGATCGAGCTCGCGTCACTCGATTCGTTCAGCCAGACACACATCGACTTCCTCGGACAGCTGACTGAAAGTATCGGTATTGTGTTGAACACCATCGAAACCAACTCGAGAACGGAAGAGCTGCTGAGCCAGTCGCAATCGCTCGCAGGTGAGTTGAAGATACAGCAGGAAGAATTGAGAAGGACCAACGATGAGCTCCAGGACAAAGCGCTCCTGCTGGTGAAACAGAAAGACGAGCTCGAGTTGAAGAACGTGGAAGTGGAAGAAGCCCGGAGCTCGCTGGAAGAGAAAGCAAACCAGCTTACGCTTACTTCGAAATACAAGTCGGAGTTCCTTGCAAACATGTCGCATGAGTTGCGTACGCCATTGAACAGCTTATTGATCCTGGCGCAGCAACTTTTCGAAAACTCGGACGGCAACCTTACATCGAAACAGGTTCAATACGCCCGGACGATCCACGCTTGCGGCGACGACCTTGTCCAGCTGATCAACAACATCCTCGACCTGTCGAAGATCGAGTCCGGTCACATCACGCCTCACATTTCGAAGTCCTCCATCGCGGAGATCACTTCCTTTGCGGAGACAACCTTCAAGCCTATCGCGGAAGCACGGAAGCTCCGTTACAGGATCGAGACCGATACGACCCTTCCCGATATCATCGAGACGGACGTACAACGTCTCAACCAGATCATCAAGAACCTGCTTTCGAATGCATTCAAGTTCACAGAGGCCGGCGAAGTCATCCTGCGGATATTTATTGCCGCCAAGGGATGGAGAAAAGGAAATCCCTATCTCGACACCGCCGACCAGGTGATCGCATTCTCTATCAGCGATACCGGTATCGGTATATCGTCAGAGAAGCAACAGATCATTTTCGAAGCATTCCAGCAGGCAGAAGGATCTACCAGCCGTAAGTACGGCGGAACCGGCCTTGGACTTTCGATCAGTAAAGGCCTCGCAGAATTGCTTGGCGGTGGAATCGAGATCGAAAGTGAAGAAGGAAAGGGTAGCGTGTTCACGCTGTTCCTGCCTATCCGGCCGTATCTTCAGGCTGGCGCTCTCCTGCTCAAGCCTGGCGTACCCGAGCAGCTCCAGAAGGTTCTTGTAAAAAATACCGGCGAAAAACCTGCCATTCAAGCGTTCAAGGAGTTGGTGTTCGATCATGGAGATTCCATCAGCGAGACCGGTGACGACCGTAATACCATTCAGTCCCATGAACGTTGCGTGCTGATCGTTGAAACGGACCCTGAATTCAGTAAGACGCTAATCGAGACTGCACACGATATAGGGCTGAAGGCGATCATCGCCACCAACTACCTCGAAGTTTTTGATTTTATCAACAGGTTCGATCCGATCTCGGTGATCATGGAATTCAAAGGAAAAAATTCCAGCGCGTGGAAGGTGATCAGTCTTTTGAGACATGACCTTTCTCTTCGCCACATACCGATCCACGTCATATCTGCAGAACAGAACCGTGAGGTTGCGTTGAGGCGCGGAGCGAGGAGTTTTGTTCCCAGGTCCGGCGATAACTCGGCAGCATTGAAAACGTTGTTCCAGGACATCGTTTCGTACGGCGCCAACCGTATGCGTAATGTGATCGTGATCGGAAGTAACGAAAACGACACAAACCGTATTGCGAACGTACACCGCGACGAACTGCTGAAAGTCACGGTTATTCCGAAAATCGAAAGTGAGCTCGACGCTTTGACTACAATGGCCTACGATTGTATCATCGTCGATCATCCGTGGTCGCAGCCTAACGGCGATGAATTCTTGCAGAGCCTCTATGCCAGGAAGAAGGCCGGAACACCGGTGATCATTTATAGCGAAAAGGCGCAGAAAGATGTCCAGGACGAAATTTCCGGGACAGATCCGACGCTGGTCGCCGTACAGGACACCGAATCGCTTGAAAACCTATTAGAAGTAACTATCTCCCATCTTCATATCCGTCATAAGTCACTCTCGCCGGAGAAGCGGGCCGCGATTGAAAACATTCATAACCGGCACGATATTCTCGCAGGCAAGAACGTGCTTGTTGTAGACGATGATGTGCGAAACCTGTTTGCAGTGACTACCATTCTCGAACGGTTCCAGATCAATGTGCTCACAGCCGAAAGCGGCGGTGTAGCCATAAAAATGATCAAGGACAACTCGACAATAGAAATGGTTCTGATGGATATCATGATGCCGGAAATGGATGGGTATGAAACCACGCAGAAGATCAGGGGCGATCAGCGCTACAGCGACTTGCCGATCATCGCGGTGACAGCCAAGGCTATGAAGGGAGATCGTGAAAAATGTATCGATGCCGGCGCCTCGGATTACATTGTGAAACCCATCAAGATCGATCAGCTTTTGTCGCTGATGCGCCTATGGTTCCACAAATAGAAAATGCATGCAACTAACTAAGATCCTTCTTGTAGACGACCGTGAGGACAATTTGATGTCGATTGAGGCGATACTCGGCCAGGATGGGTATGAGTTTTTCAGAGCATATTCAGGTACGGAAGCCTTAAAGATCCTGCTCGCCGAAACCGACTTCGCTCTCATACTGATGGACGTCAAGATGCCCGTGTTGAATGGGTTCGAAACAGCTACGATGATCTATGACAGGCAGCGGCTGAAGGGTATCCCTATCATCTTCATCACCGCCAACAATTATGGCGACGATAATGTGTACAAGGGCTACGAGGCCGGAGGTATCGATTATATTCTCAAGCCGATCAATCCGCAGATCCTTCGGGCGAAAGTGTCGGTGTTTGTGAATCTCTATCGCGCCAAAACTCTATTACAAGAGCAGGAACGAAAGCTCAAAGCGATCAACGAGACCTTGAACACGGAGATCAGGGATCGCAAAGCTTCGGAAGAAAAGGTGCGGTACATGAACTTTCAGCTCATCGAGAAGATCGATCAGCTCGAACGAGCAAACGTCAACCTCAAGAGACTTCAGCTCATCGCTTCGAACGAAATTACAGCGCCACTTGAGGAGATCAGCCGCAGCATCGAGAAGCTAACAAAGAAATACAAGGGCCTGCCCGAAGACTCCGAATGCCTGAAAACGATCGAAGGCGCCATCAGCCAAATACAGGCTGCTCTGCACGACATCCCCGAACTCGCGGGTGCTCGGGTACTCTGACCCCGATTGGGTATTGTGTATTGTGTATTGTGTATTGTGTATTGTGTATTGGGTATTGGATATTGGGCATTGGGCATTAGGCATTCATGTAAGTATCTTCAACCTATGAAGATACTTACACTCCTTACATTCGTCATCCTCACAGCTGCCTGCTCCGGCCCGCGGCAACCTGAAGGTCCTCCCACCACGGTACTCACCAACGCTACGCTGTTCGACGGAACGGGCGCCGCTCCCATCACCAACGCGGTAGTTGTTATCCAGAACGGCCGGATCAAGGCAGTCGGCCATGGCGAGATCACCGCGATACCCGACAATGCCAATGTTATAGACTTAAAAGGCAAGTTCATTATTCCCGGGCTTATCAATGCTCACGGGCACGTCGGCGACGTGAAAGGTATCGAGGCCGGCCATTATTCGAGGGAGAATGTGATCGATAACCTCGCGATCTATGCACGTTACGGTATCACCACTGTCGTGAGCCTCGGCGGCGATAAAAAAGATGCGGAAACGGTTCGCGCCGTCAACGACACCACATCCACAGACCACGCACGATTATACATCGCCGGTGATATCATCAATGGGAACACACCAGAGGAAGCCGCGGCAGTTGTCGACAGCAATCACGCCATGGGCGTCGACTGGATGAAGATACGCGTGGATGACAACCTCGGGACCTCTCCGAAGATGCCCGAAGAGGTTTACAAAGCCGTTATCAAAAGGTCGCATGAGCTGGGTTACAAGATCGCCTCACATATGTACTACCTCGACGACGCCAAAAAGCTCCTGGCTGCCGGTTCAGATATGATGGCACACAGTGTCCGTGACCAACGTGTTGATGACGAATTCATCAAGCTCATCAAGGACAGAAAAGTTTGCTACTGCCCTACCCTCACACGCGAACTTTCGACGTACGTATATGGAGATACGGCCGACTTCTTTCACGATCCATTCTTTACCAAAGAATACGACAGCGCTACGATCCGGCCACTGAAGGATCCGAAGAGACAAGAACAGAACCGCAACAGCAAAAACGCCAAGACCTATAAACAACAGCTGCCCGTCGCCATGGCAAACCTTAAAATACTCTCCGACGAGGGGATACCCATCGCGTTCGGCACGGACAGTGGAGTGGCTACAAGATTCTTCGGTTACTTCGAGCACGTGGAGATGGCGATGATGGCAGAAGCAGGCCTCACCCCGATGCAGATACTCGTGTCGGCAACCAAGACGGCCGCCGATTGTATGGGGCTGAAAGGAGTCGGAACGCTGGAAGCCGGAAAGTGGGCAGACCTTATTGTGCTGACGGAAGATCCCCTGAAAGATATCAAGAACACAAGAGCCATCGAGAGCGTTTGGATCGCGGGTATGGAAGTGGCCACGAAACCATAGTTGGGTACATTTTTGGGCAAGTTAGTCCACACGGAAAGTTCAATGTACAGGGTACAGAGTACGGGCCTTAGAACGGCGTTCCGTAAGATTTCCCTTCCCTGTACACTGCACTTGTACCCTGTACATTGAACCCCGCACACACTGTAGCCTGTACACTGTACTCTGTACCCTGTACTCTGTACTCTGTACGCCGTACCCTGAACTCGGAAATGGCATATCCTTTGGGTGGGGATTACTCATGTTAAGGAAAGGCCTTTATTACCTGACCCACTGGGAGGTCTGGCACTGGTTCGTAAAATATATTTTTATCGGCCCCGCATGGGCATGGTATTGCTGCAAGTCACGGTCCTTGTGGTTCTTCACATCGTCGAACCCTGCCATCACTTTTGGAGGGTTCCTGGGTGAAACCAAAAGAGAGATCTACCAGCATCTTCCACCCGGGTCTTACCCTAAAAGCATATTCGTCTCCCCGCGCGATAACTGCATGGACATCAAGAGCCAGGTGGATTCAAACGGCATCCGCTTCCCGTTCGTCGTGAAGCCCGATGTGGGCATGATGGGGTTGATGTTCCGGAAGATCGAATCGTTCGATCAGCTTCGTCAGTATCATGCCGTCATGAAGTCCGATTACATTGTGCAGGAGTACGCCGACTACCCGCTCGAAGTGAGCGTGTTCTATTACCGCCTGCCGGGTGAAAGCAAGGGACACATCACCGGGTTTGTCAAGAAGGAATATATGACAGTGACCGGCGATGGCAAGAGCACATTAAAAGAACTGATCCTTCAATATCCGCGGGCCCGCTTCAGGACGAAGGAATTATTCGGAAAGCACGAGAGCAGACTGAATGAAGTTGTCGAAAACAAAAAGGTTTTTGTATTGTCGGATGCGCTGAACTTAAGCCGGGGCGGGCTGCTGGTGAGCCTCGAACATGAAAAAGATGAACAGCTATTGAGCGTCTTCGACAATCTGAGCAACTACAGCAAGAACTTTTTCTATGGCCGTTACGATATCAAATGTGCTTCCGTCGCGGACCTAAAGGAAGGAAAGAACTTCACGATACTCGAATACAATGGGTGTGGTGGCGAGCCGCATCACGTTTACGGCAACAATAATTCGTTCTTTCGCGCCTGTTTCATATTGATCGATCACTTCAGGATCCTTTACGAGATCTCCAATCGCAACCGCGCCAATGGGCAACAACCGTGGGGCTTATGGCCCGGCGCTGTATTTCTCCAGAGCTCGAAAGCATATTTCAGGGAACTTAAAGCGCTTGACCATTCTTTTTCCTTCAAGAAGGAGACAGGAAAAAATATCTCTAGGACCATCTTCCCGACCATACCGTCGCTGGGACAGCCGGCAATTAATATCAAACAGAGAGTGGCATGACGGCAGCGTCCGAAACTAACATCGGGAACGAGTATCTATCCTTCATCGGTGACAAGGCATTTCCGTGCATTGCTGCAAAGGCGGCGTTGGGGCACGACCAGATCCGGATACTCGTATGCGATCATATAGCTTGTCCGAAAGATGACCGGGCGATCCTTCAGTTCCTCTACGATTTCATTGACGACTACAGGACCAAGGCAACACTATACAACAGTGCCGTGGTGATCTTCGAAAGCCCGTCCGAATGCTCCGAAGGAGAATTCGACGCGCTGATGTGGCAGCGACTCCAGTGTATCTCCAACTGCGATGCAGCGCTCCATCCCTGGGACGGGCGCGTGAGCAGCGATCCCTCGGATGCAGGTTTCAGCTTCAGCATCAAAGAAGAAGCTTTTTATATCCTCGGACTTCATCCCGGCAGCAGCCGCAAGGCACGCCGGTTCAAATATCCGGCTCTGGTATTCAACCCGCATCTTCAGTTCGAACAACTGAGAGAGTCCGATCGCTACTCGATCATGAAAGAAACCGTCAGGAAACGGGACATGGCGTTCTCCGGTTCGGTGAACCCCATGCTTTCCGACTTCGGCCAATCATCGGAGGCGTTTCAATACAGCGGACGCGTTTATGATAAGGAATGGAAATGTCCCTTTGTTTCAAACCATGAAAAACATCAACCTCATTCCCCCACGTAGCGCAGTTGCGTTTACGTTAAAAAAAGGCGAACAGCTCCTCGTTACCGATATCGAAGGAGAACAGGTATGCGACTTCGTTTGCTACAACCTGCACGATCGCCAGGAATACCTTTCCTCCGGAAGGACAATCGACTATGCCGACACGATATTTCTTACGAAAGGACATGAGTTCTATTCGAACCGGAGCAACGTCATGTTCCGTATGGTGGAAGACACCGTGGGTCGCCACGACTTCCTGTTGACTCCATGCAGCTCCGACACGTTCAGGATCATCTACGGTCATAAAGAACCCCATCGCGGCTGTTATGGCAACCTGGTCGAAGCGCTTTCACAGTATGGCATTGCGGGAGATGATATCCCGGTTTGCTTCAACATCTTCATGAACGTAACCGTTGATGGCAGCACCGGCCGCATCGATGTCCGCCCGCCGAAAAGCAAAGCAGGTGACTTTGTGGTGCTGGAATCGAACATGGACCTGGTAGTCGGCATGACAGCCTGTTCGGCAGAGAAGTCGAATAACTTCTCTTTCAAGCCGATCGGCTACCGGGTGGAAAACAAGTCATAAAAAAAATGGAAGCGATACACGCCAGTCCCAAACGATCGCTTCCGGTTTTCTTCTGGGGATTGATGATCAGTTTCCTGGGATCGTTGCCTCCCGGCACTACCAATATCCTGTTGATCCAGCTCGCCGCCACAAAAGGATACTTTGTGTCTTCGTGGTTTGCGCTGGGATGCATGCTTGCCGAAGTGATCTGCGTTGTGGTTTGTGTGAAGGTGATGGACCGCATCAGCCAATCACGACTCCTGATAAAATCCCTGGAGTGGGTGTCGTTACTCGTGATCACATGGCTGGTCGTATCGTCATTCTCTACTGTAAAAGATCCGCAACCGTTGGATATTCCAGTGATATCCGGACACGTTTCGCCATTTGTGTTCGGTTTTTTGCTCATGCTGGTCAACCCGGTGCAAATACCTTTCTGGATCGGTTGGACAACGATATTAATGGAACGAAAGACGCTCGCGCCGGATGGTCACGACAATACCCGGTACGTTACGGGGATCGCCATCGGTTCATTGCTGGCCAGTGCGATCTTCATCGCTGGAGGTCACGCGATATCCGGGTGGATCTCGGGCCGGCAAGCGCTGATGCAATGGATCTTCGGACTGGCATTGGTGACCATTGCGATCACGCAAGTGATCACAATCGTCAGGAAGAGGAAGGCCGATCGATTGCAGGGTCAGTGATCGATTCCTTACCGGTCTCTATCCTCCCCGCAAATCGTACTTCTGTTGGTCCCGTCCGCACGGTGTAATCATACCAGCCGTAACTCTTCGAGGTGTCGACGGTAAGCGACAACATCGTGTTCATACCGATCGCAGCCGTCTGTTTTTTCCGACCATAGGCGTTGTCGATGATCTCGGCGTCAGGTTGCGAAGCAGCGCTTACAATATTGACCATGACGTTTCCGGTCGGGTTCTTTTTCTTGTCACTTTCGTAGCCCAGGTCTATCAATACACCGCTAGCGCCGTTTCCTTTGAATTCTCTCATGAAACCATTTGGCCCGTCGACACGGAAATGATATTCACGATTCTCGAAAATATTCAGCGGCCATGAGTCGCTCACCGACTGTCCGGGGTTGACTGCGTAGTTCCTGGTAGCCCACTCTTTTCCGTAAGCGTAAACAGTGAACGGAGCGCCGGCTGCTTTGTCCTTGAAGATCTCTTTCCTGGCCTCGAACGTAAGTTTGAATGACGTTCCATCGGCATTAAGAGTACCTGATACATGCAGCTCGTAAGGAAGTGCATTCGAGGGACGAGTCCCTTTCTCTTGCGAGGGCATTTTTCCGGCTATGGTTTTACCGGAGTTGATCCTGGCGATCTCATCGTTGGTGAGCGCCGCGGGCATGACGGGAAGGTGTTTGAATTGGGCCTTGTGAATGTTCTCGTAGAATTCGTTCTTCTTCACGGACTCAGGCATCTTCATCGTCTCGCCGTTGTATGGTTTGAACACGGATGTCATGTCGCCGCAAACCGCACGGCGCCAGGAGCTGATGTTCGGTTCTTCGATCTTCTTGCCGGTCTTGTGACTGAGGAATTTCTCGAGAAACATCAATATAGAAGTGTGGTCAAACACTTGTGAGTTCACCGCTCCGCCGCGGCTCCACGGCGAGGCGATCACCAGGGGTACCCGGTAACCCAACCCGATAGCGCCTCCGCGGGCCTGGTTGGAAGGTTTGCGCTTCAGGTCCATCTCCATGGCGAGGTGTTCCGTCGATGTGTCGATGCCCTTGGATACCGATCCTGTTTCAGGTTTACCAGCGACTGGGGGAATGAAAGGCGGAACATGATCGAAGTATCCGTCGTTCTCGTCGTAGCAGAGAATGAAGATGGTCTTCTTCCAAACTTCGGGGTTCTTCGTCAGGATGTCCATCGATTCCGAGAGATACCACGCGCCGTACCACGGTGATCCCGGGTGGTCCGAAAAATTCGACGGAGCCACCAGCCACGACACAGCCGGCAGCTTTCCTTCGTTCACATCTTTACGGAACTGGTGAAGGACATCACCCTTGGGAACCTTCATTTCGCGGGCGGTCCCGTTGTCGTCGTAGCTTACCGATACAAGCCGGTGGTAATCAGGATCGTTAGCGTTTGTTGTGAATGCCTTTTGGTGAATGTCTTTCTCGCGTTGCGGCAGCTTGTTCCAGTTCTCAATGGTGTAGATCTTCGCGTCGTTCATCGTGATCTCAAGCTCCTTCTTTTCCCGATCCAACTTGCCCTTCAATTGCGTATGCTCTTCGCTCCCTGCCTGCAGTGACCGAAGTTTTTCGTCGTCCACTTTGATCCGGGCCTTGAGCAATTCAATCTTCTTCGGAATGGATTTAATATATCCCGGGTGGAACCTGACCTTGTACTGTGAAAACCATTCTATCGGGTTGTCGGTAAAGTTTGCCAGCCAGTCGTCTTCCTCTCCATCAAACTCATTGCCGACACTGATCTCATTTTGGTAGATCTTCCACGAAATGCCGTTCTCTTCGAGGCGTTCCGGAAATGTTTTCCATTGTGCTTCGGCTTCGTAACGAGTCTCTTCATTGCGAACGCGCGCCGGAGATTTGACATCTTCACGGATCTTGCCTGTCCATAGGTGAAGGCGGTTGGCTGTGGTGCCCGTCAGGGAAGAGCAAAAGTTCTGGTCGCAAACTGTAAATGCGTCGGCCAGGGAATAATAAAACGGTATATCTTCTCTATTATAATACCCTAACGTGAGCGGCATGTCCTTGTACTCTTTACGGCCCGGCCTCTTGGCGATAAGCCATTGGTCGCACCGGCCGCCGTTACGGACATCCACCTGGTCGGTCCAGTTGTGCGGCAGCGATCCCATCCACGTAGCGTTCGACTCTTTGATATTAAGCCGGAAAGGCGAATAGGTATTTCCGTTTTCATTGGTCTGAAGCCACACGGGTTTCTTGTCGGGCAGTGTGACAGCACGGGGGTCGTTAAATCCGCGAACGCCGTTCAGGGTACCAAAACAATGATCGAACGAGCGGTTCTCCTGCATGAGAATAACGACGTGCTCTGCATCGAGGAATGTTGTGCCGGCCTGTGGATTGATGGCAAAGGCGCGAGCGATCGAGGTTGGCAGAAAAGTGGCAAGGCCACCCACGCCTGAAAGCAATGCTGCCTTTTTGATGAATTCTCTTCTTGATTCCATTGATGCAAATGTAGACGATAATTTACAGACAAGATTTAGTACGCGTTAGCGGAAAGTCGTTGTTCGTTGTTCGTTGTTCGAGGCGAAGCTGAGTTTCAGTAGACTAGCCGCGAACAACGAACAACGAACAACGATTATCACGCAGGCATTTTCCATGGCGCACGATACACCGGTGTTATAAGCCCATTTGCCTTCTCATCGCCCTTAAATTTCTTCGCAGTATCGTCCCACCATAATTTATTGCCGGTTCGGTAGGAAATGTTGCCCATGTGCGCCAGCACGGCCGCGTTTCTTCCGAACTCAACGTCACAGATTGGCAGCTGACGACTCTTCAGGCAGTCCAGAAAATTCCTTACGTGCTTTTCATGATCTTTATTGTCGGCAGGCTGAAGCGACGTTGTCTCCATGCGGGGTTTATCTCCATCCATCTCCGCAATGATCTCCCACCCTTCTCTATTGACAACGAGTGTCCCGTTGTTGCCTATAAATGCGACGCCGTAGTTGCGCCCGTACTGGCCGCGGCTCACACCACCGACATGATCCCATTCCAGCAGGAAATTTCCGAAGTCATAGACAACGGTTTGAGTGTCGGCCGTTTCGATAGCATTGTTGGGATATGCGTAGATGCCGCCCGAAGATGAGATCGACTTTGGAGCGCTGACGCCCATGGCGAGCAATGGTATGTCCAACAAATGAACACCCCAGTCGGTGAGCAATCCTCCGCCCTGTTCCCAAAAGAATCGCCAGCTTCCATGAAATCTCGCCTTGTTGAACGGGTGGCTGGGAGCGGGTCCGAGCCACATGTCGTAGTCAACGCCAGCTGGTGTCGGCGAATCGGGTACTTTGGGCGAAGCGCTGCCATAGGGGAAATATCCCCAGGTCTTTACCTTTCGGATCGTACCGAGCTTCCCCGACTTCACAATGCCGACGATATCCTGCCAGTGCTGGCCGCTGCGCTGTTGCTGACCGACCTGCATTACCCTCTTGAATTTTCTCGCAGCCTTCAACATCGCTTCACATTCTGCGATGGAGTTTGCGAGGGGTTTTTCGACGTACACATCCTTTCCGGCTTCACAGGCATTTACTGCCATCAGGCAATGCCAGTGGTCGGGTGTCGCAACGATAACGGCATCGATACTTTTGTCGTCGAGGACTTGCCGGTAGTCTCTGTACAATTTCGGTTTCTTACCGGTCAGCTTTTCGAGCTCGGCCGATCGCTTGTTGAGAACGTTCTCATCTACATCGCATAGCGCACCGCATTCCACCTCGGGGAACTTAAGGTGGTCTGTAAGGTTGAACCACCCCATACCGTTACAACCGATGAGCGCAATCGTGATCTTATCGTTTTGAGAAACTCCGGCACGCAGGCGGGGAACGATCAGGGGAGATAAGAAAGAGGCGGCGGCGACTGAGACTGACTGGTGAAGGAATTTGCGGCGTGTTTGCATAGTGAACAAATATATAAAACAAAAAAGAGCGATGACACATGCCGGCGCCGTACTCGATGCCGTTGGTCACAATTCAATAGTAAATTCAGTACCGTGGTTCACCGCACTGGTAACCGAGATTTTTCCACCTAAGGCTTCGACCTGGGTTTTGGTCATAAACAGTCCCATCCCCTTTCCTTCAGCATGTGCAGGGTGGAAGCGTTTGTACAATCCAAAGACGTTCGCGCCCTGGGCATTCAGGTCCAGTCCCAATCCGTTGTCGCCAAATGTTAATCGGACGCGACCGGACGCCTCGCTACTGCTGATGCAGATGATTGATTGCACATTGCTTCTTCGATACTTAATGCCATTGGTAATGAGGTTATAGAATATACTATACACATAGGATTTAACACTCGCGATTGAAGGTATCGTAAAATCACATGTTATATTGACGTCGCTCTTCGTGATCAGCGGTTGGATGATCGATTTGATATCGTCCACAATGTCCTGGAAAATGATATCTTCCTTCTTTTCATTGATACCCTGACGCATCGAAAGGATCATATTCAAGTCCTTGATCACCTCGTCCAGGCGTTGGGTCGAAGCGAACAGGTGTTGCAGCGCTTGTTTACCATCGGCCTCAGTTATACCGCCTAATTCCAGCACGTGTGAAATGCCCAGAATGTTTGCCACTGGAGCGCGAAGATTGTGAGAAACTATGTATGCATACTGTTCCAGGTTCTTATTCCGCTCAACGAGATCGAGTGTTATTTTTTCACGCTGCAACTCCGCCTCCTTCCGCTCGGTAACGTCACGAAAGTTTGAAACAATACCCCGCACATTCTCATTATTCAGCATATTGGTCATCACTCCTTCTGTCCACAGGTAGTGTCCATTCTTATGCTTAACACGGATTGACATGGAACTCGGTACATTCTCATTCTTCAGAACGTCCTCATATGCTCGTGCGACAAACGGCAGATCGTCCGGGTGGATCATAACCTCCCCGGTTTCTCCAAATTTCTCGCCCTGAGACCCGAGCATGCGCGATACGGAAGGGCTCGCATACATTACCTTCCTGTTTTCATCGCGAAGAACGATGGCGTCGAAGTTGTTTTCGATCAGTGCACGGAACCTGGCTTCACTTTGACTTACTTTAATAGCCGCCATCTTTTGTGGCGTAATGTCCCATGCGAAGCAGGACAGTCCGGTCACGTAATCCCCTTCGACAATCGGATTGATCGAGAAACTGGTAAACGAATGGTAATCTCCATATTTGAATTCCTTTTCGAACTCCACCCTGTTCCCGCTAAAAGCCTCCGTGTATATATCCTTCCATTCATTGATCTCGTCAGGGTCTAAACGGTTCAGGAAATCGAAAACGTGATCACCGGCCTTCACTTCCAGGCCATAAACCTGCCTCAGATTCTTTCGCAAAAGGTCGTTAAATGACAAGTACTTGAACTGCCGGTCTATTGAATATATGCTTACGTTCGAATTCTCGATAACCGCTGAAAGATTTGCCTGCGACTTCCTGAGCGATTCCTCGGTTTGAACCCGTGCGGTAATGTCACGGAGATTGAAAAGGATACCGCCGATTGCCTCGTCGTCCAACATATTGATAACCGTACCTTCAACCCAGATATACTTACCGTCCTTATGAAGCAACCGATAGAGCATTGGAAAGTACTTACGGGGCTCGCGTTTGGCTGTATTAACGATATTGTAGAATTCGTTCCGATCGTCCGGATAAATTAAATCGATTTTACCGATGTTCCTGCGTTCTTCCAGTGTCCGGCCGGTGAGGCGCGTATAACTCGAACTCGCAAATACGGGTTTCAAATTTCCGTCATATACCACGATCATATCATGGCTGTTTTCGATGAGTCCCCGAAACCTTCGCTCACTTTGAACGAGCATTTCATGAGAATTGATCTTCTCCCGTTCGGCCTCCCATTTTTCCAGCGCGTTAGTCACCGCAACAGGTAGTCGCTGCAGCCTGTCCTTTAGTAGATAATCTGCAATCCCTTCCTTCATCATTGTCACCGCAAACTCCTCCGAAACGGTAGCGGTGATCAGAATAAAAGGGATGTTGAGCCCCGATTTTTGGAGAAGCCTAAATGACTCTGAAGATGTAAATCCCGGAAGGGAGTGATCAGACAAAACAATGTCTGGTCTAAATTCGGAAAGAGCGCTGACAAAGCTATCTTTTGATGTTACCCATTTGAGATTGAACGACAATCCGCCCTTGGTTAATTCCCGCCGAATGATTTCCGCATCCGAACGAATGTCTTCCAGGTGAATGATCTGAATTACGTCTGACATAAGTTCTAAATATTTTAAGGCACCTGGTTGTGCAACACCCAGTATAAACCCAGATTAGAAACAACCTGGATAAAATCAATTGATGCCACGGGTTTAACAATATAACTGTTGACGCCAAGGGAATAGCACCTTTCGATGTCGGGATGTTCTTTGGAGGATGTAAGAACTACAACAGGAATTTGTCTGGTGCGGCTGTCTGCTTTTATCTTTTCAAGCACTTTTATTCCGTCGACCTTGGGCATCTTAAGATCGAGCAGGATCACTTTGGGCAATTTATCCAGGTTGCGGCCTGCGTACGGGCCAGTGCCAAAAAGAAAATCCAGTGTTTCCTGACCATCCTTAAGGTGAACGATGTGATTGGTAATATTGCTTTTCTTGATGGCACGAATTGTCATCTCCGCATCGCTGCGTGTGTCCTCGACCAGTAGTATTTCAACTTCTGTTTGTTTCATGAGACAGTGTTTGTTTCTTCTGTAGGAATTGCAGGTACGGAAAAATAGAATGTCGCCCCCTTGTTTACTTTCGCTTCGACCCAAACCTCACCCCCATGCCTGTTTATGATTCGCTTAACGATAGCCAGTCCTACACCCGTTCCTTCAAACTCTTCGCTGGAGTGCAGTCGCTGAAAAACCCCGAAAAGTTGGTCTGCATACTGCATGTCGAAACCGACGCCATTGTCGGCCACCGAATAGGTCACCATCTGGTCCTTCTGTGACGAAGAGACGTGTATTACAGGATCAGGACGTTTCGAGGAGTATTTAAGCGCGTTTGATACCAAATTCGTCACGACATGTTTAAGCAAAGCAAAATCACCAAAAACCGGTCTGAGGGTGTTCAATTTGATGTCGGCTGATTGACTTGCAAAATCCCTCAACACATCCGCGATAAGATTCTCCATGTCGACGACATCTTTCCGAAGCTCTTTGCGGCCCAGTCGTGAAAAAGTGAGCAAGTCGTCAATAAGCGTTCCCATTTTACGGGCATTGTATCCTATCTCTGACAGAACCCTTTTGCCTTCTTCGTCGAGTCTGTCCTGGTAGTCTTCCAAGAGAATGCTGGCGTATCCCCCTATACCTCTCAGCGGCGCCCGCAAATCATGCGCAACTGAATAAGAAAAAGACTCGAGCTCCTTGTTGGCCACCTGCAGCTGTACCGTACGCTCCGCGATCTTTCTCTCCAGCCCCGCGTTGAGGTCTGCAATCTTTCTTTGTGCATTTTTCAACTCGGTCACTTCAATCGATACGATCATCGCTGCATATATCTGGCTCTCTTCGTTTCTGAGGGGCACGTAGCGCGAAAGGAAATCATACTTTCCGGTGGTTGTCTCGACCATGAAAGTTTCGCCGTTGAAGACTCTTTTAAAAAGTGGTTCCGTCAAGCTGTACTGGGTCCCAGGCAAAACGTCGATCGCTTTTTGGTCCAACAGCTGCGCCTTCGAATAACCGATCTTTTCCAGCATGTCCCCTTCGATAAGGAAGTACCTGTAGTCCGTATCCAGCAGGCAGATGACAGAATCGGGAATGCTGGATGCTATGGTCCTGTACAATCGCTCACTCGCCGCCAATTTTCGTTCCGCTCTCATGTGAGGGGTCACATCCCGCATAAGAATAGAGAGGCCTTTCGCCGTCGGATAAATGTGGTTCTCATACCAGACGTCGAGTGGCGCAAAATGATCCATGTGACTGATATAGCGTTTCTCTGAAAGCGCCGCGGTCATGGAATCGTATGTCGGGGTTCCCACCGCTTCGGGGAATTCATCCCATACATTTTTCCCGATGATCTTCCGTGTGTCTTTTTGCGACATCTCACCGAACTTCTTGTTAACATAGGTGTAACAAAAGTCGTTGTCGACCATAATGAACGCATCCTTCATCATCTCCAGGATGTCGGCAAGCTCGCCTTTCTTTTCCTGCACTTCGATCTCGAGGCGCATATTTGCACTTTTGATCTCGTCAGCGATCTTCTGGTCTGTAATATCCGACCGGATCGCCAGGTATTGATATGGCTTTCCCTGGTCATCGACAAACGGAACAATACTTGTGTTGACCCAATAGATACTGCCATCCTTGGCACGATTGCGCAACTCGCCTTTCCATATCTCTCCCCGCCCTATCGTTTGCCAAATACTCCGGATAAAGTCCTTGGAATGGTAACCGGAATTGATGATCCGGTGATCCTTTCCAATCAAATCCTCCCGGGGGTATTTCGAGATCCTGCAAAAGTTATCGTTGACATGTTTAATGATGCCTCGATAGTCCGTAATTGCCACGATTGCAGACTCATCGAGCGCATATTTGTAGTCTGATATCTCCCGCAGCGTCTTTTCAAGGTTCTTATTATGCTCTGTCAGTTTCTTCTTCAGGGTTTCTCCACGCCGGACACTGATCAGCACCACGATTATGAGGATGACCAAAGTAAATATCAGCGCGGCAAGGAACGATTCGAACCCGCGAACGGTCCCCAGGCTGTCCGCCTTCCGGATTGCCAGAAGGCGTTCCTCTTCCTCCCGAAACTTTTGAATGGCCAGTGAAAACGAATCTTCCAAACGCTTACTCTCTACAAACTTCGTTTGAATGTCCTCTCCCGAGAAGTCGTCAGGTTTTGTCCTTTCTAGAAAGGACTGTAAGCTGTCTACTTTTTTTACCTGAACAGAATTATCGCTCACCAGTTCCCGCAGTGTTTTGATATGCTCAGCGGCAGACTGCTGGTTGACCGATACGGCGCTAAAAAACTTCTCATCCCTTGTTACCAGGTAAATACGGCCGTTTGCCTGGACGTCTTTTGCGTGGAGTGCCAATTCATTCGCCTTCAGCAAAACGGCCTGTGTGTGTTCAACCCAGGCCGATGCCTCAACGACCGCCGAAGTGTGGCGGTAACTTAAAATAAGAATGGTTACTAGAATGAGGCCTCCGACCACACTGAGTATTGCGACAAGTTTTTTTCGGACAAAAAGATCCATGCCCAACTAAATTTGCAGGGGTTGTACAAACTAAAATTGAAACGGCGGCCGCGCTGGCGGTCAAAAGGGGGGCTCTTACCATAATGTAACACTAAATTGTTCCCTGAACCAATCCGCCGCCGAATTAAGGAACATATTTTGCTCAAGATTGTACTGGCGTAAGCGTTAAATGAAATGTGGGAAGCTATCTCTAAACTCGAGTACAGGTTTTCACCAACAGGGTGGAACATCCTTGTAATCGCAGGTAGCATCACGATCGGCCTCATTATCAAGACCATCGTTCACTGGACTTTCTCCTATTATACCAAACGGTCCGATTACTACCTGTTCAAAGCCGTCACTAAATATCTCCACGCGCCGGCCAGTGTACTGATCCCGTTACTGACACTGAATGCCGCATTGCCGTTGATCGACATGAGCGGTCATCCTGCGGTTCAGAAAACGATCGAGCTCGCACTTATCGCAGCATTTTCGTTTTTATTGATCCGTGTCGTGAAAGTATTCGAAGATCTTGTTTACTTCCGCAACGACATTAAGGCAGCCGATAACCTTAAGGCAAGGAAGATCCGCACGCAGATAAAATTCATCAGCCGGATGTTGATCGTCATCATCGGTGTGCTTGCGGTGTCTGCGATGTTGTTAAGCTTCGAGAGTCTTCGCAAGATCGGTACGGGTCTTCTTGCAGGCGTCGGGGTGGGTGGCATCATCATCGGTTTCGCCGCACAATCGACCTTGAGCAATCTACTCGCCGGTTTCCAGATCGCGTTTACCCAACCTATCCGGATCGAGGATGTGGTCGTAGTGGAAGGCGAATGGGGAATCATCGAAGACATCACGCTCACATACGTCGTCGTGAAGATCTGGGACGAACGACGACTCGTGTTGCCCATCAACTATTTTATTACGAAACCCTTCCAGAACTGGACAAGGGTGAACTCCAATCTCCTGGCAACGGTGTTACTCTACCTTGACTACTCGACGCCCATCGAGCTGCTCAGGAAAAAATTCGACTCGCTTTTAGCCGAGAACAAACTTTGGGACGGAAAGGTGAAGGCCATCCAGGTGACTGATAGTACGGAGAGAGTAATGGAAGTGCGCGCGCTGATGAGCGCGCGCAATTCTTCAGATGCATTCGACCTCCGGTGCTTCGTACGCGAACAATTGATCTCGTACATACAAACCGAATACCCCGAAAGTCTTCCCAAGACCAGGAGCGAAGCTATACTGGCGCAGCAAAAAGATATTGTTCAAAATTAGCATTCACGACATCCTTCGGAGCCGGCGCCACAGGCATACGGTTCCTTGCTCTCACCGCCAGGTCTGTCAGCGTGTTCATATAGTTGATGAACGCTTCGTACGGCGAGCCATAATGGCTGAAGTACGAATGAACATTCCCGTCCTGCGAAGCCTTGGTGCTCATGTAATAAAAGTGATCGCTCGTCTGCAGGTTACGCCACGTTTCGATCATCTCCAGGTTGTGCGTCTTCATGATGCTTTCCTCCATCGACTGTAGGGTCTTGAAAGCGTCGCACTGGATGTCGTTACCCAGCCATGCAGAAATGTCT
The DNA here is from genome assembly GCA_035318625.1 of Cyclobacteriaceae bacterium. Lineage (GTDB taxonomy): Bacteria > Bacteroidota > Bacteroidia > Cytophagales > Cyclobacteriaceae > ELB16-189. The sequence goes on along the minus strand of DATHEL010000001.1, from coordinate 520,071 downwards.
TTCGACTCATCGGCCCACGAAACAAAATCATGAATGTCGAGCTTCTCCTTCACCACGTGCGACTTGAACAACGGCGAGGGCGTTGTCAGTTTCACGATGCCGTCGGTATGAAGCTTCTCGATCAGCTTCTCCAGAAAAGTGATGATACCGGTAGAGACCTTGTGGTGTTCGCCGAATGTTTCGTAGTCCATTCCCAGCGTGACGATGCTGTTGTCTCCGGGAATATCGTAGATCCATTGAGTGAAATCTTCTACCGAGAACTTACTGTCCTGTTCGAACCGGAACGCGATGTCGTCGCTGAGACCGTTGCTTCGAAGAAGAATGTCGAAACGTTCCTGTGTGGGATGCCTGAAGAGCTGGTATGGGCTTCTGCCTTCGAGGGTCCGTCCGATACCGTCGCAAAGAATTCCTTTGAAACCAAGTTGGGCTACTTTGGAACCGATACTGTTGCTGTAAATAAGCTCCGTGTTCCTGAAGACTTCCGGGTATACGCCGAAATGATGTTCCATAAGCTGACGATGTGCGTTCACCTGTATGATGAACTCTTCGTTCGGCGTGAGACTGCTGAGTGAATGATAATAAGTCTCAGACAGGAACTCGATGCCGCCGGTTTCCGACAATGCTTTGAAGCTCTGCAGCGCCTCGGGTTTGTATTTTTCAAGCTGATCGATCAATACTCCTGAAAGCGAGAAACAAAGACTTATCCCCGGATGACGTTCAATCAGCTTTCGAAGCCTTTCGTTGACAGGGAGATAACAGTTGTCCGATACCCTCGAGATGATCTCTTCATTGAGGTGATCATCGAAGTAGTTGCCGGGTTGCCCGACATCCAAAAAACCCAACTTCCTCAAACGCCTTGGCTGGTGAACCTGGAAGTAGAGGATCACGTGCCTTTCCTTAGGACTCTGCTTGGACTGTTTCATGGTATAAACGTTTGATCTTTTTCGCTGCCGAATGCCAGGAGACAGACCCGATGGTCTCCAGGGCGTTTTTTTGTAATGTGGTGGCGAGGCTCTTGTGCCTGAGCACGCTGCAAACTGCCTGCGCCAACGCATCGGTATCCCAGAAATCAACTTTCAATGCATGAGGAATCACTTCCGATACACCCGACTGTTTCGAGATGATCACAGGCACGCTGGCCTGGATCGCTTCCAACGGTGTGATCCCGAACGGTTCCGATACCGATGGCATCACGTATACACTGGAGAATGAAAGAAGTCGATCGATGTCCTTCTTGTTCAGAAATCCTGTAAAATGAAAATGTGATGACATGCCCGCCTTCGCGACGCGATCTATCATCTGCGGAAGAGCGTCACCGGAACCAGCCATTACAAAATGACTGTCGGGAAACTGCTTCAATACTTTTTTTGCTGCCTCAACAAAATACTCCGGGCCCTTCTGAAAGGTGACCCTCCCCAGGAATGTCACAATCTTATCCCCTACCGGGTTGATGCTGCGGGCGCCCTCGTTTCGTTTACAAAAGATGCCATTGTGTACAACGTCCACCTTGCGGGCGTCGGCGTTGTATTTGGCGATCAGCATGTCGGCGGTCCACTTGCTTACCGCAACTACTCTATCGCACCGGTCGATTGCGGTTCTTTCGATGTTGTACACGGCCGCGCTGCCGCCCTCCCCCGCCCTGTCGTATTCCGTCGCGTGGACGTGGATCACAAGAGGCTTTCCCGTTGCGCGACTTGCGGCGAGGCCTGCAGGATAGGTCATCCAGTCGTGCGCGTGAATAAGATCGAATTCGGTGGTGCGTGCAATTTCCTCCACAACCATCGCATAGCGGCTTACTTCGTCCAGCAGGTCTTTTCCGTAACCGCCTTTGAATTTATAAGGTTTCGAAACCCGCTCCGATTGAGTAACGGATTGATTCACTGTTGTCAGTATTTCGTTGTTCCAGTGTTGAAACGAAGTCAAGGGTTCCAGAACATGCGCAAGGTTGTAGGACGACAGCGTAGATTCGACCAGGATCGTTTCCGCAACTTTTGCGGACAACGACGTTTTAAAAGAATATTCATTTTCTAATGCCAGATCGACATCTACGGTGCTTGCGGAAACCAGTTTTACCCGTGACCCATCCTCTTCTCCGCTAAGGTGTGGTACAACAAAGGTGATGTGAACTCCCTCGTCACTGAGTGATTCTGACAAACCGTGGCATGCGATACCCAGTCCTCCCGCAATGTGTGGAGGATATTCCCAACCGAGCATCAGGACTTTTATCGGCATAGGGGCGTTTAGCGGGTTATTCGGCGGTTATAGTTAAAATATATAAATACAATTGTGTCTGGACGGGAGTTGAAGCAAACAATCGTGCCACAGGTAAAGAGTGGAAAGTGAAAAAATTGTGACGGTTCCTCGCTGATTTTATTCGCGAAAACGGTAGGGTATAGAATTCAGGAGACAGGAGTCAGGAGGTGCGGGTTGAAAGTGTGTGGATGCTGAACTCTCCTGTCTCCTGGATCCTGACTTACTCTATTAAGTTTAGAGACACTATTCAGTCCGTAGACTTCTCGCCGGATTTGCGAATGCAGATCTTAACGAATGATAACTTACGGTAAGCGCCGCAACGACCATCGTGGCAAACGGGGTGCGCGATCATTCATAAGGGCTTAACCTGAAGCGCCTTCGGAGATATCTTGTTCCAGAAATTCTCGCGAATGCTCCTGATCTCTTTGATAGCTTTAGTCCCGGTGATTGTAAGTGTAAAAAATCTCTTGCTGCGTCCACCCCTCTCCGCCGTCGCTCCGCCGGTGTGTGAACTCAGAAAACCTTTCTCCTCGAGGCGGTGGAGTGTCGCGTGAACCGCACTGATGCTGATCTCGCGGCCAGTCAGCTCGATGAGCTTTCCCGTGATAGCCACACCGTATGCCTCCTCCGTGTACAGTAGCGCCACAGTCAGAAGTATCACTTCCTCCAGCTCTCCCAGGTATGTCTTTCTCATAATTAAGTGATTTCTTCAAATTTACTAGAAGAAATAAGAATAAGAAAGGGCCACGCGGCCCTTTCTTTAGAAAACGTTATTGATACAGTGGATTCTGCTTCAGCGTCGGCTCTCCGCCAATCTGGCTGTTAAGGATCTCCTGTAACGGGATCGGGAAGTATTCGTGCTTACCTTTTATAAACTGCACACCCTTCAGGTAGGTTCTCAAGTTCCCTTCCTTCAGGTAGTAAGCGTTCAACACCTGGTCTGCGATGCCCCAACGCACCAGGTCGAAACGGCGATGGCCTTCCATGGCGAACTCGAGGCGCTGCTCGAAAATCACTGCCTTCATAGCAGTTGCAGCGTCGGGAAACGGCGTAAGGTACTGATTGATCAGGTAGTTTGCGGCGGGTGTTCCATCCGTTTTCTTAACCCAGCCTGCCGGCTTGGCAGCGCGTGCCCTGATCTGGTTGACATATCCTCTTGCTGCATCCAGATCGCCTTGCGCCACCGCGATCTCTGCAAGCCACAGAATGACGTGCGAGTAACGGATCATACGATAGTTGTTGGCATTCAGACGAGGGTTACCCGCAAATGTGTTGGTACCGACATCCGAGCGATACATAACGTGCTTCATAGGTGAATACGGGCCGCCATATGCCTGATCGCGCACGAAGGTCTTACCAGGGTGTAATCCCCAGTCGAGAAAAGGGATACCCCTCCTTCCCACAGTCCAGTCGAGACGCGGATCCAAAGTACCGGCGTAAGGGGTAAACGGAGCGGTCGCTTCGACACCCTGGTCGCTTGTTACATCGGTATTGTTAAACGCGTCAAGGAGCGGGAGCCCGTCGGCGCCTGTCTTGAATGCATTCACGAGGTTTTGCGAAGGCTGGAAGAAACCGCAGCATGTCGTCACACCACCACCACCGTAGGGGTAGTTAAGCGTAGAACCGATATTGCCGTTCTCACCGCCGGGAGCGCCGTCGTTCACAGAATACTGCACTTCGAAGATAGACTCAGCATTGTTGTTGGTGCTGGCTCTGAAGTTATCGTGGTAATTGTCAACGAGCTTGTATTGGTTGCTTGCGACAATTGCATCCAGGAGAGTTTTTGCGCTGGCCAGGTTGCCGGCTCCTCCCATAAAGAGATAAACCTTCGCCAACATAGCAGCTGCTGCCCATTTGGTCGCTCTTCCCTTTGATGCCTGTGTGGCCGGGAGTACAGCATAAGCAGCCTGGAGATCCTCAACGATCTTCGGCCAGATATCCGTATCGTTTTTCACCTTCGTGCTCTCGAGGTTATTCGGATCGTAGATCTTGTCATCGATATACGGGACCATGTTGTACATCTTCTTGAGGTCGAAGTGATAATAACCGCGCAGGAACCTGGCTTCGGCAGTGATCTGATTCCTTTCAGCCTCGGTGATATCGGTAACGTTTGGCAATATCTGCAGAACATCGTTACAACGCGCGATACCGTCGTACATCCCTCTCCACTTTCCACGGAAATAGATGTTGTCGGGCGCGATGTTATGCTGTTCGATCAGGGAGATCGGAGGCTGATCGCCGGCGATGGTACCCTTGTAGGCATCATCCGATGCAACGCTTCCATACACCCAGTTGTCGGCGCCTACCTGGTAGGACCTGTATGCACCTTCGCCGGTTGCCCATCCATCAAGGAGAGAATAGGCTGCAACCAGGAGTGAAGTAACACCCTTCGAATTCTGTAGCGCAGAATTACTCAGCGCGGCCTTCGGCTTTACGTCGAGGAATGAATCCGAGCATGAACTTATCACGCTCAGCATCAACCCCAGAGATATATATTTTAAATGTTTCATAATTCTATCAGTTAAAAATTAGAAGCTTAAGTTGAGTCCGATCACGTACTGCTTCGCTGTAGGATACGCACCGCCATCGACACCAAGCTGACGGTCGTTACCGGCAGTGTAGTTACGCAGGTTGATCTCTGGATCCATACCGGAATATTTGGTGATGGTGAAGAGATTCTGAGTTTGTACGTATACGCGTGCTGTGCTCAATCCGAGCTTGCTGATGAACAACTTCGGCAGATTGTAGGTCAGCTGGATGTTCTTCATCCGGAAATACGATCCCTTCTCGATATAATATGTAGAAGGAAGAATGCTCACCTGGTCTGATGAGGTCAAACCGGGCAGGATGGCATCGGTCTTACCGGGCCTCCATGATTCTTCGAGCATCCGCACGTTGCGGTTACCGGCAAACGTCGGGAAGTCGGTCCAGTACTTAACGTAGTTGAAGATATCATTACCATATACTCCTGCGCCGAACAACACCAGGCCGAAATTCTTATAGTTCACGTTCACGTTGATACCATAAGTGAAGTCGGGGTGCGGGTTGCCGATGATCGACAGGTCTTTCGTATTGATAAAACCGTCTCCATTGATATCCCTGAAGTTGAAGCGGCCCGGCCTGTTCTCGTTAACGCCGAGCTGGTTCACCGGCGCAGCCGATGCTTCTTCCTGAGTCTGGAAGATACCGTCGATCGTATATCCGAAGAACGACGAGACCGGGTAATCCTGCTGTGTTACCACAAAGTTCTGGATACGTTCGTCGTTGAGGCCGAAGTATTGTGTGGCGGGGTCGCCGGTTGTACCGGTCACCACGTTGCGGTACATGCTGAAGTTACCACCTACACTGAATGTGAGGTCGCTCCCCAAAGCCCGTCCGTTGTAATTTGCGCCAATATCAACACCGCGGTTTCTCATCGATCCGATGTTCTGGAAAGGCACAGCGGCTACACCTGCGGTGAGCGGCGCCTGTACCGGGAACAACATGTCTGATGTATTTCGTGTATACCAGTCGACCGAGAACTCTACTTTACCGTTCAGCAGGTTACCATCGAGACCTACGTTGGTAGATGTGGTGGTTTCCCATTTTGCTTTTGCGTTCCCGAACTGTGTGATCTCATATCCTGGCAGTGCCGACGTCCGTGTACCATTGAGATCGTAGAACGAAGTTGCCGGGTTGAGCGAAAAGATGGTGAGGGCATTATAGTTACCAATTTCCTGGTTACCGGTTTGTCCCCAACCCACGCGAAGCTTGGCCCTGCTCAGCCAGCCGCTCCAGCCCGCTGCAAATGCTTCGTCCGACAACACCCAGCCCGCGCTAAATGCGGGGAAGACTGCCGAACGGAACTGAGGCGAGAAACGTGAAGAACGGTCGCGACGGATCGTACCTTCCAAAAGATACTTGTTCTTCAACGCATAGTTCACTTTGGCAAATTCCGAAGCGAGAGCCCAGTTTGAAGCGGCACCGTTGTTAGTCTGAACACCGGTACCACCGCTGAGGTATCTGTTTTCGATGTCATCAGAAGCAAAGTTCGTTCTTGATGCATCGAATGATTCGAAGTAGTCCTTGATTGACTCGACACCCCCGAGGATATTCAAACGATGATTTTCACCCAGATCTACGTTGTAGGTCAGAGTGTTGTACCATGTCCAGGTCCATTCGTATGCGTTGTTGGTCTGGAGGCTGTTTGATCCGCGTGATTCTGCCGATTCGATATCACGGATAGTGTAGTTACGGAAGTTGAACAGGTTGTAGTCCATACCGATGCTGCTCTTCGCAGTCAGGTTTTCCATGATGTCGAATTCCACATAGGCATTTCCAAAGAGACGGACGTTCTTCTGTACGTTGTCTTTGTTCCTCCACAGATCGGCAACGGGGTTGCGCGAGTTGTCAAGGTCGGTGCCGCGTGTTCCACCGAAAGTCGAACCTGAAACATCGTACACAGGCACGATAGGCTGGATACGGAACGCGAACGATGTCGGGTTGCTTTCCTGGCTGTTGCCGTTGGGCTGATTGACCCGTTCGCTGTATGCCAATTGGAAGTTCTCGCCTATCCTGACACGCTTGTTCACGTTGAACTCGGTGTTGGCGCGAAGTGCATAGCGCTTGAAGTTGGTATAGATCATTGTACCCTTCTGATCGAAGTAGTTCAACGAAAGCGCGTATCGTCCGCCGTCGCTGCCGCCGGATGCGCCGATCTGGTGGTTCTGAATGGGAGCCGTCTTGAATATCTCGTCGAGCCAGTCAGTACCTTCCTTGTTCGCCTTTGTGATCATCCACTTGGTCTTGTTGAAATCGGCCGCGTCGATGTTGTTGGAATAATTGGTGTAGGTCCCATCCGGGTTGCGGGCCACACGAGGGTCGCCTTCCATAGCTCCGGCCGGGAATATATAATCAGGGATGGCCGGGGTTACACCGTTGCCGAACTGGGCGTGAACGGGGTTGCCATTGCCGCCAACGGCACCGGCATTTTTACGTGCTTCCCAGGTCAGGTCCGCGTACTGTTGAGTGTTGAGAAGATTGAGCATTTTACCGGGCTGCTGACTTCCCCAGTAGGTGTCGTAGGTAACAACCGACTTCCCGGGCTTACCCCTTTTGGTCGTAACGATCACCACACCGTTACCTGCACGCGATCCGTAGATAGAAGCTGCAGAAGCGTCTTTCAGGATCTGCATCGACTCCACGTCGTTGAGGTTAAGTGTGTTCAAGTCTCCTTTGGTCGGAACACCGTCGATCACGTACAGCGGCGAGTTGTCGTTGATGGTACCGAATCCACGGATCCGCACCATGACACCGCCACCGGGGCTGTTTTCGTTACCCACTGTTACGCCGGCGATCTTTCCCTGCAGCGCCTGGCCGAGGTTGGTGGAAGGCGTTTGCAACAGGAGCCTGCTGTCGATCGTAGCTACCGAACCGGTGATGTCTCTTTTCGACTGTGAGCCGTAGCCGGTCACAACAACTTCGGAAAGAGAAACGATATCCGGTTCAAGTCCAACGTCGATACGGGTCTGATTGTTGACCGCGACCTCTTTGCTGGTGTAGCCTATGAAAGAGAACACAAGCACCGCGTTGCCTTCGGATATATTCAGCGTGTAGCTGCCGGCGGCATCGGAGGTGGTTCCTATTGTGCTTCCTTTTACGAGTACGTTGGCCCCGGGAAGTGCATCGCCTTTTTCATCGAGGATGGTTCCTGAGACTTGAATGCCTTGAAAAAAATCGGCACGATACGAGGCAGCCGTAGTAGTGGCGCCTGTCACCGGGGGAATTGCGAAACCAAGAGCTGCCAGAAAGCACAAAGCCATTCTGAGCAAACTCCATGGAGGTAGTTTTCCTTGCATAAAGAATTGAGTTAATTGGTTTTTAAATTTGAGTAGCCAGAGAAAGCAGGAGGCCATGCAGAACGGCACGGGTCCTGATCAAGAAGAAAGTAGTCATTTAATCATACGCATTGGGTTGGTTGAGATTTCAAACTTAGATGGCTCTAGTTGGGGACGTTAACAGTTTATTAAATATAATACCTGACGATGCGGTATGATCGCCATACCGCAGCCGATGGAACGACAGGTTTAGGTAGGATTAAAGCTTCTATCCGACGCGGACTATAGACTTTACAAAAATAAGTTAGGTATAATCTTTATTGATTTCCAAAAAATTAAGTTGTTATTATTTCAATTAATTTGTTGCAACAAGCAATTGAAGTCGACCGGTAACTAATGCTCGTTCGGCACGTCTAATTTTTACAAGTAAAAACCTTTCATGCGATCCGCTCCTGCCCTCCTTATCCTGATCATCTCCGTTGTCGTTGGAACGATCATTTACCGGTCGGAATCACAACGGCGGGTGATGAAAGAAGATCTGGTCGAGCTGCTGAAAGTGAAGTACGGAATGTTCAACGTCGATGAGTGGAAGAAGATCCTGACCGACATGATCCGTAAGAAAGTGGAGGAATTGAATGTCGAAGGCGGCAACCGCGACGAGATGAGAGCCAACATCACCCGGTTTCTGAACCGCGCCGTGAATGATTTCGAAAACGCGTTTTACCAGCAAAAGTCCCAGACCGTCAAAGGGTCGTTCGAGAGCCTGGTGGCCAAACAACTGGACGTGTTCGGGCAGGTCCGGAACTACATCCCTACACTCACTGAACAAGTACTGGACTTCCTGAACGACCCCGCCAACCGCGACAAGATGAAGAACTTCATCATCCAGAAGGTAGACGAATATACCTCGAAGACCTTTGCGGAGGTCGACTATACCCTTCACGATGAGATCATAGCGAAGTATCAATATGATTCCAGGCAAGCGGCGATCGCCGGTCTGGATGAAAAGATCACGGCCCAGAACACAGACCTGATGAAATATATCCTTATCGGCACTGTGGTGTTGTTCCTGGGATGGACGTTGTTCCTGAAGAACATCAGCAACCTGGAGTACCTGCTGTTCATACTGATCTGCTTTTCCCTGCTGATGTTCGGAGTGTTGCTCCCGATGATCGAGATCGACGCGAGGATCTCCTCGATCAGCTTTACACTTCTCGGCGAAACGGTGGCGTTCAAAGACCAGGTCCTGTACTACAAAAGCAAGAGTATCCTGGAAGTAGTGAGGCTGATGCTGACCAATGGCAGGGTCGACGTACTGCTGGTGGGAATACTGGTATTGGTCTTCAGCGTGCTTTTCCCGGTGATGAAGCTTGTTTGCTCTATAATGTATGTCTACTCTCCTTCGAGTCGTTCGCGGGGTGTGCTGAACTTCATGGTCTTCAAAACGGGCAAGTGGTCGATGGCCGATGTGATGGTGGTGGCGATCTTCATGGCTTATATCGGCTTCGGAGGGATCATCTCCGACCAGCTCCGGCAGCTGCAGGGCATGTCGGGTAACATCGATATCCTGACCACCAACAAATCGAGCCTTCAGTTCGGGTTCTACCTGTTCACCTCGTTTACGGTAATGAGCCTGGTGATATCGCAAAAGATACAGTCGCAGCTAAGCCCGGCGCTACCGCAATCATAATATGTAATCGCAAATAGGGAATCGATGACGTCCGAAAATACCACACCGGTTTATTGTCTCGATACCTTTAGTGAAAAAGCAAAAGCATCCTCGTTCTATATCGAGAAACTGGATGCACACCTGAAGAACCATTCGTTTGTCAACGCTCCTCACAAACATGACTTCTACCTGATCCTGTATGTCACCGGCGGCGGTGGTAATCACACCATCGACTTCCGCACATACGACGTACACGCCGGCAGTTTTTTCCTCATGTCGCCCGGTCAGGTACACTCCTGGAAGCTTGACCCCGGGACCGATGGCTTCATCATCTTTTTTCAGAATGATTTCTACCGGCTTCATCCGGGCGATGCCGTTATAACGGACTTCCCGTTTTTTCATTCGCTCGATTCCAATCCGCACGTCTCGAATATAAACGATGAGATGACGGACGCCGTCGTAAAAGAAATGTATCGCGAATTCCATCTGAAGCAGGCCGACATACGAATACTCAGAGCTTATCTCGACCTGTTGCTGCTGAAGCTCAGCAGGCATTACAACGGACATGCGCCCGTTGCGCCCAATGCGATCACGTTCCGGATACGAAAGCTCGAACAGCTGATCGACAAGAATTTCATCAAAATGAAAAAGCCGGGCGACTACGCCGACCTCATGAATATCTCGCCGGCACACCTCAACAATCTTTGCAAAAAACATCTCGGAAAGACGTTATCGGAGCTGATCAACGAGCGGATCGTGCTCGAGGCAAAAAGACTGTTCGCGTATACCGGTCTAAGCGTGGGCGAAGTAGCCAACCGGCTGAAGTTTTCGGACCCCTCGTACTTCATCCGGTTTATCAGAAAAAACACCGGGCTGACGCCCGAAGCGCTCAAGGAGCAAAATGCCGCCGAAAGTACGATTCGTCCTGTTGAATAATCGATTTGTACGGGATTTCCCTGACATTATTCGCGTTATTACAATAGTTAAATTTACCCACCATGTTTGCCAAAGGAACCAAACTATACAGCATCCTTCATGAAAAGTGCCCCCGGTGCCAGGAAGGAAATATGTTCGCTTACGGTATGCTAAGCCCGAAATTCTCAGTGATGAACAAACAATGCGCGGTGTGTGGACTGGACTTCATGCCGGAACCCGCGTACTATTTCGGAGCGATGTATTTCAGCTACGCGAACCAGGTTGCGGTCATCGTTGGAGTCTACCTGCTGTTACGATATACGGCAGATCCTGGTTTGTGGACTTATGCCATTTGGGTCCTTGTCGCAAGCATCGTTATCCTTCCCTGGAACTTCCGGTTCTCCCGGCTGGCATGGATCAACTTGTTTTTTTCTTATAAAGGATCGGCGTAACGAAGTCCGCAAGAACCCCAACCGATTCGTCGACGCTCTGACTATCGGTATGGATGACCACGTCGGGATTGGCTGGCCTGTCGTACGCCGAGCTGATGCCGGTGAAATTCTGCATCTCCCCTGCCCTCGCTTTTTTATAAAGGCCTTTGACATCCCGGCGCTCACAAACTTCGAGGGGGCAGTCGACGAATACTTCAAAGACGTTTGCCGGACCAATGATCCTCTTTGCCATCTCCCGGTCGGCTGTGAAAGGTGATATCAGTGCGCATAAAACAACAGTGCCCGAGTCAAGAAGAAGCTTCGACACTTCGGCCACACGACGAATGTTTTCTCTGCGATCCTCATCGGAAAATCCGAGGTCCTTATTCAATCCCTTTCGGATGATATCACCGTCGAGAATGAATGACTTGATGTCGTTTTTCAAAAGATGGCCCTGAAGTCTTTCCGCCAGCGTGGATTTGCCGGAGCCGGAGAGCCCGGTGAACCAGATCACTTTGGGTTGATGTGACACGGTGAAAGATACGACCTATTTCCCTTCTCAAATACCGTTTGAAAACGGTAATCCGCGTTGGCAGGAATTACTTAACACGGCCGGGAATTTTCGTTATCTTAAATTCCCGCAACCTCTTCAGAGATCATGAAAAAAAAGAAAATTTCGCGCAGGCAATTCATCGGGTCCGCCGCAACTGCCTCCCTGGCCGTATTTACCATCGCACCCCGCAACGTCCTCGGCGGACCGGGATTCATCGCACCGAGCGACCAGCTTACACTGGGATACATCGGGTGCGGCACGCAAGGCATGAGAGAAATGACGGGCCTGATCGCCAACCCAAAGATCAGGATCGTTGCCGTCTGCGATCCCAACAAAATGAGCACCGACTACATCGACTGGTCGCCCAACGGCATCCGCGACGGTATCCGCAAGGCATTGGGAGATCCGACGTGGGGCGAAAATCTGAAGGGCATTCCCGGCGGTCGCGACATTGGCCAGGACTTCGTAGAGAAATATTATGCTAAAGACAAGAATAAGAAATACAAAGGCTGCGCTTCGTATGTCGACTTCAGGGAGCTTCTTGAAAAAGAAAAAGATGTCGATACGCTGAAGATCATGACACCCGATCACCTTCATGCAACGATATCCATCGCGGCGATGAAGAAGGGCAAGAACGTGGTGATCCATAAGCCTATCGCAAACCGGATGTACGAGTCACGGCTCACGATCGATACCGCGAAGAGCACCGGGGCAGGAACGCACTTACTGGCATGGAGCCTGCGCCCGGGCAACGACCTGGTGAAAAAATGGATCGCTGAGGGAGCAATCGGTACACTGAAAGAGATACACAACTGGTCGTACCGTCCCGTGTGGCCTCAATGGACCTCCACTCCGCAAGACACTCCCCCCATTCCGAAAGATCTCAACTGGGATCTATGGCTCGGTCCGGTTCCCGATCGTCCTTATCATCCTAACTACACACATTGTGTATTCCGCGGCTGGTATGATTTCGGAGGCGGAAGCATCGCAGACATGGGACACTACAGCCTCTGGCCAATGTTCCTCACACTCGGAGTAAAAACACCTCCGGTGAGCGCCGAAGCCTACGCGACAACCACGCGCACGATCGTAGACCAGGTAAGTCGGAACGTGGTCAACGATGTTGCATTTCCCTATTCGTCTATCGTTCGGTTCAAGTTTCCAAAACAGGAAACACTTCCGGCGTTCGATCTGTTCTGGTACGACGGCGGCATGAAACCTCATACACCCGAAGAGCTCGAAGCCGACAACAAAGATCTGCCACAGGAAGGCATGCTGTTCGTGGGCGACAAGGGTAAGATACTCGGAGGTTTCAGGAATGAAGATCCGGTTCTCATTCCCGAAAGCAGGATGGCAAGCTACCTCAATGGTCAGCCCTACCCGAAGGAAGAATCGCAACGCGGCGACGACCACTGGATCGACGCATTCCGCGAAAAGAAACAATCGCCCGGAAGCTTTCTGCTTGCCGGACCGATCTCTGAAACGATCAACCTCGGAGCCATAGCGCTTCGCACACGCAAGAAGATTTTGTATGATGCGGCGAAGATGGAGATCACGAACGTGCCGGATGCGAACAAGTTCCTCAAAAGGGAGTACAGGAAAGGTTGGGAGTTATAAAACCAAACAAAGGCTACAGCTTTACCTCCCAGCGGTAAAATTCCAGGCCGCTAACGAGGCCGTCATTATTTTCATCACAGGCGCCGAAGCTCGCACGGGCGGCTTCCTCCCCGGATGCGGCCTTGGTCGTATCCTTTTTCACGACATCGTCTCTAAGATATCCGGAGATAAATTCCGCGCTGTCCAGGCGTGAGTTGTCGTCCGCGTCCCAATCTTCAAAATACACCCAGTTGTCGTCATGAATAGATTTATAGGAACAACTGCTGATAGCGATCGCACAGAAAACCATCAAACATGCCATTATACTTCTCATCATCTGCGATTACAAAAATAAATTGACATTTACGAAATTTGTTTCGACTTTACCCTTATCGCACAGACAAATATCATACCCACATGAACGATCCCGGAGATCAACCTGTATTCTCACACGTAGAGCCGGTGCTGGCTGTGGCCGATGTGACGGAGACGATCCGTTACTGGCAAGAGGTTCTTGCATTTCCGAATAAATGGACATGGGGCGATCCGCCGGGCCACGGAGGTGTTTCCTGGCATGGAGCCCATCTTCAATTCACCCGTCACCCGGAGCGTGCAAAAAAATCGGAGGGCAATTACGTGTGGATACGCGTGAAGAATCTAGACGAGCTCCACAAGATCCATTGCGAACGAAAAGCCGACATCGTAGACGAGCTTCAGAAGCGGCCCTGGGGATTGCATGACTATATTGTTAAAGACATTAACGGCTATCAAATTGTATTCGCAGGTCATTCTGCCGATCGCGAGAAATCCGGATCGTTCCCAGCCACCGTTCAGATTATCGAAAAGAAAATGAGCCTCAGTGAATATGAGTCGTTGATGAAGTCTGTGGGCTGGTTGGATTATGCCAACACCGATCATCTGAGTGATCGACTGCTATCGCCGGTCTACAGTGTGGTGGCGGTGGATACTGCAAGCGGTGAAACGATCGGGTGCACGTTGATCCTGGGGGACAATGCAAGTTTCTACTACATCAAAGACGTGATCGTAAAGCAGGAGTGGCAAAAGAAACGGATCGGCACGGCACTCATGAAAGCGGCCTGTGACTGGCTTGACAAGAACGGTGTTCCTAAAAGTCTCGTCGGGCTCTACACCGGCGAGAACCTCGAAGGCTTTTACAAGCAGTTTGGATTTGAAAAGGCGTTCGGGATGGTGAAGCACGTTTAACAAACTTGTTAATAATCGTCCGTATACGGGCAATTCTAACCAGTTGTGAACACGGCGTGGGGGGAAAACAGGCTTTATGCGATCCAGGTGCGCTTCAACAGCGGCACAATTTTGATAACGGTGTGTGTACCTAAATCATTAATCACTATAAGCCCATGCTGACGAATTACTTCAAAACTGCCTGGCGCAACCTGGTGCGCGACAAATTCTATTCATTTATAAAGATCGCCGGCCTCGGGGTCGGTCTTACCGTCTGCCTGCTTATTCTTCTTTACGGAAAAGACGAAGTATCATACGATCAGTTTCACGCGAATGGGCCGCGCATTTACAGGATCATCCAGGATTGGAAGTTCGGCGAGTCCGGCCAAAAGATCGGCATCACGAATGCCATCATGGGCGAAACGTTTGCGCACGATATTTCAGGCATCGAAGGCTACGCGCGCGTGAATGGCCGGACGGTCACAGTAAAAAAAGACGACGACATTTTCACAGAAGAGACGCTCTGCGTCGACAACAGCTTCTTCAACGTCTTTTCGTTCGACCTTCTGAAGGGCAATCAAGGCCAAGTACTGAAAGACATGTACTCGGTGGTGATCAGTGAGACCACGGCCGAAAAATACTTCGGTACAACCGATGTGCTCGGTAAGAGCATGTTGCTTAAGCTGGCCGACGACTTCGAAACGTTTCAGGTAACCGGTGTCATGGCCGATATGCCGCTGAACTCCTCTATCAAAACAGGCATCCTCCTGACGATGGAGTATAATCAAAAGTATAACAATAACAACGATTGGCTCGGAGGCAGCCTGAATACGTTCGTCGTACTTGCACCGGGGACGGCTGCGGGCCCGATCGAATCCCGGATGCAGGAGATATTCGACTCGCACACCGCCGAAAAACTTAAGGAAGCAAGCAAGCAACAGGGCCACGCTGTAGCAATCACCCTGTCCCTTCAGCCGTTCACCGCCATACATCTTTCCCGTCCCGGCGCCGATAACGGGTTGGTAGACGCCAGCGACCCGGTGTATTCGTACATACTTACGGGTATCGCAGTCTTCATTCTCATCATCGCATGCATCAACTTCATCAACCTGACGGTCGCTCAGTCAATCCGGCGGAGTAAGGAGATCGGCGTAAGGAAAGTAGTCGGTGGCTCGAGAAAGCAGCTGGTTGCACAGTTCCTTGCTGAGTCGTTCACGGTTTCGCTGATTGCGTTTGTGGGTGCTGTCGTGCTCACTCAAACGACGCTGCCCTTCTTCAACAACCTGGCTAACAAGAAACTCGATATTTCTTATTTGTCGGATGGATACCTGTACGCCGGCTTCTTCGGTTTACTGATTATTACCTCCTTCCTTGCGGGCTTCTATCCTTCGATGGTGCTGTCCTCGTTCCAGCCTGCCAAGGTGCTGTACAACCGTCAGAAAATGATGACACGGAATTTCCTTACAAAAGGCCTGGTGGTGTTCCAGTTTGCATTGGCAATTTTCCTGATCATCGGGACCATGGCGATCAATTCTCAACTGAATTTCTTATTTGATGCCGACCTGGGTTACGACAGCAAGAATCTTGTAAGGATCGACATCCCCGTAAGTAAAGCGAGCAATCCGTTGCCGGCCTACTTCCGCAATGAGCTCATGGGCAAACCAAACATCGTGAGCGTTGCCGGCAAGAACGGTGGCCGGAGCATCACCGCTATAAAGGCTGATGAGAAGACGATCATGGCGGATAAGCACAAGATCGATGAAAACGTTGTTCCGACCTTCAGGCTCACGATGGCGGCCGGCCGCAATTTTATAGCCGGCAACGCAGCAGATACAGCTTCATCGGTAATTGTAAACGAAGCCCTCGTGAAAGAAGCCGGTTGGGAACCCGCGGATGCCATCGGCAGGAACCTCGGCAACATGGACAACGAGAAAAAACCGATGACCATCGTTGGAGTGATCAAAGACTACCATTTCGTGTCCTTGAAGGAAAAGATCGGCCCGGCGATCTACGTGATGGAGCCGGCATTCAACTACGGCACCATCTGGGTCAGGATCGAACCGAATGATATTCCAAAAACATTGCAGCTCCTGGAGGCTACTTTCAAGAGGGCCATCCCCTTCTTCCCCTACAAGTATGAGTTCACGGACAACATCAATGCCCGGGAATACGACTCTGAGGCGAAATGGAAAACCATTATAGGTTTCGCTTCGGCGTTGTTCATTTTTATTTCCTGTATCGGGCTGCTCGGCCTTGTGATGCTGTCCATCGAACAGCGCACGAAAGAGATCGGCATACGCAAAGTCCTCGGAGCCGCCGTCGGGAGCATCGTTGTGATGATCACCCGGCAATTCGTTGTCCTGGTCGTGATATCATTCCTGATCGCGATACCCGCCGGGTACTACGCAATTGACAAATGGCTGCAGGGATTCGCTTACCGGATCGATCCACAGTGGTGGATCTATGCGATCGCCGGTGGAGTGGTTATAACTGCGGCATGGATCATCACGTCGATACAGGCGGCACGTGCAGGAATGCAGAATCCGGTGAAGAGCCTCAGGTCCGAATAACCGCGAGCAATATCACCGAACTTTACCCTTGATATCCACAAAAGGTGTGGAAAAAAAACCCATTGAGAATTAGTTTCCTCAATTAGTCAGCCTCCTTGCCGACACATTCCAGTATTTCGAAACTCTGCCGAAACGTTTACAAGAACGTCCGTTGGAGGGACTGATTTTTGCACGGCCGTTGCACGTGGCGGCTATGCTATCCAACACTCCCGGTCGTTAGCGGTTTTGCGCCCACGAATCATTAACCATCTAAACTACAACCTACACCCTTCATGAAAAACGAAGCCATCAAGATCTTTCAGAAGAAAAAGAAGTCGATCCTGGAATCCTGGATCAAGTACCAATTGCAGGACGAGGCTCTGCGCGATGATCTCATGAGCAGTGAGGAGCTAAGAATGCAATCCGAGGAGTTGCTCGATGCCATTGTCGGTAACCTGAACGACGAAGCGCTGGTCAATACCAACGCCGCCGGAATCGAACCCATTAATGAAATCCTGGGGACGATCTCCATGTCACGCGCTAAACAGGGATACAGTCCGCGTGAAACAGGCTTCTACGTCTTCAGTCTGAAAGACGCATTGATAACAGCACTACAGCAGGAGATCAAAGATCCGGTCGAGCTTTACGACCAGGCCATGAAGGTGAACAAGTTCGTCGATGGGCTGGGTGTTACAACCTTCGAGACTTTCATCAAAGGAAGGGAAGATGTTATTCTTCGCCAGACCAGCGAGATCACCGATATCTCGACACCGGTTATCCGCGTATGGAACGGCATACTCGCTTTGCCTATCATCGGAACCCTCGACAGCTCAAGGACCCAGATAGTCATGGAGAATCTCCTCCAGGAGATCGTAGAAAGCGGCAGCAGTATTGCCATCCTCGATATATCCGGCGTCCCGACCGTCGATTCGCTGGTTGCGCAGCACCTGATCAAGACCGTTAGCGCGACGCGCCTCATGGGTGCAGAGTGTATCATCAGCGGTATCCGTCCGGAGATCGCACAGACCGTTGTCCACCTGGGCATCGACCTTTCAACGGTGATCACTAAGTCGTCGCTGGCGAGCGCGTTGAGGGCGGCATTCAACATGCTGAAACTGGAGGTAGTCCAGAAACAGGGTTCAACCATTAAAAGCTGAGTACGAGATGGAAAAAATTCCTATCCTCAGGATGGGCAACATGCTTCTTGTTACCGTGCAAGTGGACCTGTATGACCGCCTCGCCGAATCATTGGAAGCAGACCTGGTACACATGATCAATAAGTCGGGCGCCCAGGGCGTGCTCATCGATATTTCCGCAGTAAGCATTATCGACTCGTTTATGGGCCGCATCATTGGCAACATCGCAACGATGTCGAAAATACTGGACGCTGAAACTGTCGTAGTAGGGATGCAGCCGGCAGTAGCCATTACTCTTGTCGAGCTTGGATTGCCTCTCAAAGGTGTTCATAGCGCTCTCAACGTGGAGCGGGGCATGCAGCTTCTTCAGAAAAAGATATTGGAAAAGGAAAATAATCAGGCGGAAGAGGGCGATGAGGATGAAGGGTCATGGTAGTTCTCAACAAAGAATTCATGATGATAGTCAGAGAAGTTGATGTAATTCCTTTCCGGAACAGGTTGAAAGAATATGGTGTAAAGATCGGGATGAGCCTTGTCAACCAGACCAAGCTCATGACCGCGGCCAGCGAACTGGCCCGAAACATGCTAAAATACGCCGGTGGTGGAAAGGCCATCATCGAGGTGATCAATAATAACAAGGAGAATGGTGTTCGCCTCACCTTTATCGACGAAGGGCCCGGCATCAAAGACATCAAGCTCGCGATGCAGGACGGCTACTCATCAGGAAAAAGTCTGGGGCTCGGCCTGCCAGGTACGAAAAGGCTGGTGAGTGAGTTCGACATACAGTCGGAGGTTGGAAAAGGCACGAAAGTGACCATCATCAAATGGAAGAATGGATAGCGCCTTTGTTCGTTACAAGATTGAAGACAGGAGCTACGTCGCATTCCTCAAGCGTGAGATCCACCTGAAGGCGGTCGCTGCAAAGTTCAGTGCCACGGACGCAGGAAAGATCGACATCATCGTATCGGAACTGACTTCCAACCTGGTAAAGCACGTCGGCGAAGGTGAGTTTTTATACCGGGTACTTACGAATGAAAATAACGAACCGGTTTTCGAGGTCATTTGCATCGATAAGGGTCCGGGGATCGAAGACACCGGCAAGGCCATGAGTGATGGAATGTCGACTACAAGCACCCTGGGGCAGGGTCTCGGTGCGCTGGATCGTCTCAGCAGTTCGTTCCACATGATGTCCCTTCGAACGTGGGGAACCGTTTTGTATTCACGGGTAGGTCCCAGTGTAAGAACGCCTGACACCATTGGGGGTGCAATGGATGTCGACGTAAAAGGGCTGCTGGTCCCCAAGCCGCTCGAGGAAGTCTGTGGAGATGGCTTCGCAGTAGTGAGCAACAAGTCGCTCGTGAAGATCCTGTTCGGCGACGGGTTGGGTCACGGACCTTATGCGAAGGAGGCCATCGATGCGGCGAGAAATTTTTTTTTTGAATGTGAGGAAACAGACCCGGTGGAGATCCTCAGAGGTATGCATGACAAAGTGCGACGGACACGTGGTCTGGTGGGGTCCGTTGCGGTACTGGATAAGAAAACGGCGACGTGGATGCTGTGCGGTATCGGCAATATTACCGCCCGTCTTTTCTCGGGTATCGAATACAGGAATTATATGTCGTACAACGGCACGATAGGTCTCAATATCCCAAAATCGATGAATGCCACTGTCATTCCCGCCGATCGCCACCAGCACCTGGTCATGTCATCCGATGGGCTTTCGACGCGATGGGATATCTCGAAGTATCCATCGGTATTCAAGTACGACCTGTTTGTCCTGGCCGGCGCATTGTATAAGGATTTTTCCAGGGGTAATGACGACTCTTCTGTTCTAATAGCTAAAGTGGTGTAAAGTGAAAGATATTGTCGAAGTAAAGCTGGAAAACGAAATGGACCTGATCCTGGCACACAAGCGTGCCATGAAGCTGTGCGAATTGTCGGGCCTTTCACTTCTCATCCAAACGTCTCTTGCCACCGCCGTGTCGGAAATCGCGCGGTGTGCGATCGAACATGGAGACGGCTCCAGCCTATTGCTGGCAATCGATTCGGAAAAAGGAAAGAAATTACTAAAGGCTGTCATTTCCGACAAAACAGATTTCTCGTCCAAGTGTATCGAGGCGGCAAGCTACGCTAAGAGACTGGTCGATGAGGTCGCGATCGAAAAGAGCGGAAAAGAGTTCCGGATCGTACTCAAACAAAACATCAACTTCCAGGGGCTGCTGACCGACAACAAGATCGAATCCTTCATCCGGTATTTTGCTTCCGAGCCGCCTATCTCTGCCTACGATGAGCTGCGGCGTAAGAATATCATGCTGCAGGACATGGCCGAAAAGATCCGTGAGAGTGACAACGACTACCGAATACTGACCGACTCACTGCCGTTGATGATGTTCAGTCTCAACAACCGCGGGCAGGTAACTTATACGAACAAGTGGCTGAAAGATTTCCTGGGCTCGATGCCGACGGAGATCGCCCACATGCCGTGGCAGACGATCATTCATCCCTCGGATTATTCCCCGTTCACTAAGGCGCTGAACAATGCCATGACCCGCCAGATAGCGTTCTCGGGGCAATACCGGTTCAAAGAAAAGACGAGCGACAATTATCTGTGGCATTTCATTTCGCTGATTCCCTTGAAGAACGACAAACAGATCATTAACCGCTGGACGGGCTTTATTGTAGACATCGACGCGCAGAAAAAGATCGAGCAAGCTTTCAAGGATAACAAAGACCTGCAGACCACGCAGGAACAGTTGTTCAACAATCAGGAAGAGCTTCAGCAAAAGGTGATCGAGCTGAACCGGAGCAACCATGAGCTCGAACAGTTTGCTCACCTGGCGACCCATGACCTGCAGGAGCCGTTGCGCAAACTGTTCTTTTACTCCGACCTGCTAAAGAAAAGGTATTCATCGACCATCGACCCGACGGGTGTCGGTGTGCTTAATAACATGTCGAACGCGGCGAGCAGGATGCGGGAGCTGATCAATGACCTGTTGAGCTATTCACGGCTAAAGAAACAGGAGGTCACGTTCGAAGAAGTGAAGCTGGGTGACATCATTGCAGAAGTGATCCGCGACCTCGACCTGCCGATCAAAGAAAAGAATGCTGTGATCGAAGTGTGTGAATTGCCCATTATCAACGGCAATATCCTCCGGCTCCGGCAGTTGTTCAACAACCTGATCTCCAACTCTCTCAAGTATTCGAAAGCCGACGTACCGCCGCACATCCAGATTACGGTGATAACACAAGCGCCCAACATACATATTACAGTAAAAGATAACGGCATCGGGTTCGAAGAAAAACACGCAGAAAAGATATTCGGGCTTTTCGAGCGGTTGCACACACGCGATCAATTCCCCGGTACAGGCATCGGCCTGTCGATTTGTCGCAAGATCGCCGAGCTGCATCACGGGAAGATCGCCGCCTCGTCGGTACTCAATGAATACGCGAAGTTCGACGTAACGCTACCTATCAATCATTTATCTCGTGTAGCGTGAGCAAAGTGATGAGTGACCATTCAGTGATCTTTGTTGTAGACGACGACCGGGAAGACCGTCAGATCCTTCACGAATACTTCGAGGATCGCGAGATCGGGAACCGTGTGAGATACTTCGAGAATGGCGAGCAGGCGATCACGCACCTGGAGGCGCTCAAAGAAGGCTCGGCGTTACCCAACCTTATCGTACTCGACCTGAACATGCCGATCCTGAACGGCACCCAAGCATTGAGGGTTCTCAAACGGGACTCGCGTTTCAAGCAGATCCCGGTAATCATCCTGTCGACCTCCGAGAACGACGACGAAAAAAGAAAATGTCTCAGCTACGGCGCCGTCGACTACCTGGTGAAGCCGATGACATTTGACGAGGGCCGGGATATTGTCGAAAGGTTTGCGTCTTATTTGTAAATTTAGGGTCGGGTACTAATCCTGATCCTGACCATGTTAAAAAAGACACTTCTCGCTCTCGCTGCCGTCCTTGTTGTCATCCAGTTCTTCCGCCCCGAAAAAAACCTTTCCGACGATCGTACCTACGATATCCGGACCCAATACCACGTCCCTGAAAACATAAATGCCATCATGGCAGTCGCGTGCAAAGACTGTCATAGCAATAAGACCCGGTATCCGTGGTATTCCAATGTGCAGCCGGTGGCGTGGTGGCTGGCAAGCCATGTCGAAGACGGTAAAAGGCATCTGAACTTCTCCGAATTCACAAAAGGTAAAATAGCCCTCCAGAACCACAAACTGGAAGAGATCGTGGAGACCGTGAAAGAAAAAGAAATGCCCCTGCCCGACTATACCTGGATGGGCGTTCACGGAGATGCCAGGCTTACAGCCGAACAACGGATAGCAATCGTGGCGTGGGCATCATCGAAGATGGATTCACTGAAACAGGTATGGCCCGCCGATAGCCTTGTTATGAAGCGGAGGTAATCTTCTGATATCTCGGAATATTTACAAATAAAACACCTGTCAGAATAATGCCGAGCGCAACAAGCTGCGCTGCCGAAATATTTTCGTTTGCAAATAGCCAGCCCAGCAACGTAGCAACAAGCGGATTTACATACGCATACGTGCTCACAACGGCCGGGGGCTTCTGACGGATCAGCCAGGTAAAGGCAAGAAAGGTGATCAGTGAGCTCACGATACCCAGGTATAAGACCGAATACACTCCTTCCGGCTGAACATCATCGATCGAGAACCTGCCGAAATCGCTGGTGAAAAAACTGAGAAACGCACAGAATACGCCGGCGCTGAGAAGTTGAATTGCCGTGCTCACATACACCGATGTCGCCGACGGCTGGTATTTCAGATATAACGACCCTCCTACCCAAAGGCCGCTTCCGGCGATCATGCTGAGAATGGCGATTGTCTGCATCGTCTCATCGCCAATACCTGTCCTACCCTGCTTGAACGACATCAATATGATCACGCCCATGAGACTCAGTAACAGTCCGCCCACGATCCACTTGCTGGCGAAGTAAAATTTCCATTGGGCCTTGTCGAGTATGATAAACCAGAACGGTGTGGTGATGATCGCCGATGCCAGGCTGGACGAAATATACTGCTGGGCCCACACTACAAACACGATGCCCCCGACGAAGATCACCAGTCCGCATACGATATGCCGGCCGACCTCCCGGAGCGGTGGCAGTGATTCGCGTCGGATGACACAGAAGAGCGACAAGGCCGATCCCGCGATGAGCAGCCGCAACGCCGACAGAAGGAAAGGCGGGAATGACTTCAACGCAACCTGAACTCCGAAGAATGTAGCACCCCAGATGATGTAGACGGCTGCGAAGGCGAGAAAGAGCTTAAGACGGTATGACATCAATCACTCTTCCACGTTGCACTTATCGACCTCCACATTTTTCGGCCGGTAGCCATTACCAAGCTTGATCTTTTCGACAACGCTAACATGGATCGTCGGGGTGATGTCGTTGCCGAACATATCCTTGGACATTGTCCGTGGTCGCGACAGCGGAACGTACACGGGGAAACCGCGCTTGCGATACCTGGGAATGACTTCCAGGGTCCACCATCCGGCAGACAGTGACCGGTGGATCGCTTGTTTTATATCGGGCTTGCAGTGAGTACTGTCGCCGCCGAGTACTTTTTGAAAAGCCGCCTCATTGATCTTCAACTTGAATTGTTCGCTTTCTCTCAACATCCATTGCAGGGTTATCTGGGAAAGGCCGCTCTCCGTGAGTGCATACGACCCACCCACGTCAGAATGTACACCGGCAAACCACACCTGCTTGACGTCCTGGGTTTTGTTTTGTCCGAACAGGTTCTGACGGTAATAAGTCCGTTTCTCATCGATGGCAACAGCATGCCTGATGTTGAGGATGCCCGGATTGAATGTCGTAAAGGGCAGCTTGGTCCGGTTGAATATCCCGATCGAAGTCACCGTATCCCAGGCTCCGAGAAAATGAATGTCGACCGGGCGGCTATATGTTTCCTTGAACTGGTCGGCGACCTTTTTCACCTTGTCGTCGAACGACTTTCGATAAACCTCCCAGGCATACGGAATGAGATGTTGTGAGCCTTTTTGCAGCAACCCGGCAATGTGTATCAGTCCGGCGAGTACCCTGACGGTGTAGGCGCCACGGCTAAATCCATAAAGATATACCCGGTCGCCAGGCACATAATAGTCCATCAGGAATCCGTACGCTTCACTGACGTTGGCCCGAAGGCCCCACCCGAAGGCGAGTCCGCCGACCTTGGAAAGGGTTTTCCAGAAAGGGTTCACAATATTCGGATCGCTCATGGTGCCTACGCCCGGATCGTAGTAGGCAAGCTGTTCCTCGGATTTCTCTGCAATCATGAAAAGCTTGACCACGTTGGAGTAAGTCTCCTTCAGCTGGTTGCCGGTCCCGTCGCAACAGATTATGATGTTCTTGGGCATATGAAATGTGGTTTCAATTTAAACCGTTTTGAGTGGATTTGTTGCAATCACACCCCTTCATGAGGACAAACCGCTAAAGTCAACCGGGAAAAAGTCCGGCCGGTTATTTTGAAAATCAGTTTTTGCGGCTGGAATATCTTTTGCAAACCTCAGTTAGATTTTTGTGCGTTGGGATGAAGCGTTTAGGCCAGATACTATCAATAATAATATTACTATATTCTTACTCTCCTTCTGTTTTTGGTGATGTCCGCGACAGCGTTCGCCAGGAAGAGCGTAAAAAAGCGAAGATTGAACGGAAACGAAACCGCATTATGAACCGCTGGGACGAGCGGACGATGGTGCAGAAAAAGACCGACCGCCGCGTATTGCTTTTCCTGGCAATAAGCGCGGGGGTGTTGGTGAAAACGATCTCGAATAAGGAGTAAGAGAGTTACCGGTTGATCGGAGATTCCTATAAATTAGGCCCGGCCCAACCCAGAACTATATGCCGATCCCGTCCGGAGGACGAGCGTTATTCGTTGCCTTGCTCCTGCTCGTACAAGCTTATTCTCATGCCCAGTCATATATCCGGGTAAACCAGTTGGGCTACCGGCCTGGTAATCGCAAGGTGGCCGTGTGGGGTTCCGCTGCGGACCGGTCGATCACGAAGTTCGACATCATTCA
The DNA here is from genome assembly GCA_035318625.1 of Cyclobacteriaceae bacterium. Classification (GTDB taxonomy): domain Bacteria; phylum Bacteroidota; class Bacteroidia; order Cytophagales; family Cyclobacteriaceae; genus ELB16-189. Next base: position 494,883 of record DATHEL010000001.1, on the reverse strand, counting down.
ATCAGCATCGGGCGCAGTTGTTTATACCGCTCCGGCGGGAAAGCCTTTCGGCGCCTATGGGCCCTTTGCACAAACGCATCGCCTGGATTTTTCAGCATTCAAGTCGCCGGGCAAATACAAGATCAAAGTTGAAAATGCCGAATCGCCTGAGTTTGTGATCGGGGAAAATGTGTATTCCGGAGCTGCCGATTTTTGTTTACGATATATGCGGCAACAACGCACCGGCTTTAATCCCTACCTGAAAGACAGCTGCCATACCAAAGACGGTTATGCGTTGTATGGCACGAAGGCGGGTATCAAGGACAGCACTCATTTTGACGTTGTGGGCGGATGGCATGATGCCAGCGACTACCTGCAGTATTCAACGACGTCGGCGAATGCTACGTGGCATCTGTTGGCAGCTTACAGGGATTTCCCGGCGGCTTTTAAGGATCGCAAGCTGGCCAACGGTCTTGACGGAAAAAATGGCCGGGCCGACGTGCTGGACGAAGCGAAGTGGGGCCTGGACTGGCTTCTGAAAATGCATCCTTCGAAAGACATCATGTTCAACCAGATCGCAGATGATCGTGATCACATCTCGATGCGCATTCCGAAAATGGATAACCAATACGGCCGCGGCTACGAGCGCCCGGTTTACTTCATCGACGGTGAGGTCCATCAACGTGGAAAGCTGCTGAACAATACGAAAGGAACTTCATCGACGGCTGCGAAATTCAGCAGCGCCTTTGCGCTCGGTGCCGGGATCTTTTCGACGGTCGATCCCGGTTACAGCGGAAGGCTTTCCGAAAAGTCAAGTACAGCCTATCAATATGCCTTGAAGAAGCCCGGCGTAACACAAACTGTCTCGGTGAGGTCGCCTTATATCTATGCGGAAGACAATTGGGTGGATGACATGGAGCTGGCGGCAGCTTCGGGTCAGCATCTTGACGATGCGATTTCGTATGCCCGGCGGGAACGCATCACACCATGGTTGGGCACGGACACGGCGAGTCATTACCAATGGTATCCGTTTATAAACGTTGGTCACTACGAGCTTGCGAAACGGCTGCAAGGACAAGACAAAGACACCGTTACCGGTTTTTATAAGAAAGGGATAGAGCTGGTGATGAACAAAGCTTCGAAGAACGCATTCAACCGCGGTGTTCCGTTTATCTGGTGCAGCAACAACCTGACCGCGGCGTTTGCCATTCAATGTTTCTGGTACAACCAATTAACAGGTGACGACCAATTCGAAGCTTTGGGACAGGCAAACATAGACTGGTTGTTTGGGTGTAATCCCTGGGGAACTTCCATGGTCTTTGGGCTGCCCTCGCAGGGTGACACGCCTGTCGATCCTCACTCGGCATTTACACATCTGAAAAACTACCCGATCGACGGCGGACTCGTGGACGGCCCGGTGTACACGAGTATCTATAAAAACCTGATCGGTATCGAGCTCCACGATGCCGACGAGTATGCAGCGTTTCAAAGTAACCTTGCAGTCTACCACGACGACTACGGCGACTACAGCACGAACGAGCCTACGATGGACGGAACAGCATCGCTTGTTTACCTTCTCGCAGCGAAGGATGCGGAAAAGTCAGGCCGGTTTACAATAAACGACGGGGCGATCATCCGCGGAGATATCACCAAGAAGGAAATTGCACTGGTGTTTACCGGCGACGAGTTTGCCGATGGATTACCCTCTATCATTAAAACCTTGAAACTAAATAATGTCAAGGCTGGATTCTTCTTTACGGGAAGGATGTATGACAACGTGAAATTAGCGATGTATATCAAAGATCTTATTGCCGAGGGACATTACCTGGGTCCGCACTCCGATCAACATTTGCTTTTCAATGACTGGAAAGACAGGGATAGCACATTGGTAACGCGAGACTCTCTGATCGATGATCTTAGAGTCAACTATAAAAAGATGAATAGCCTCGGAGTCAGCACGGACCGGAAACTATTCATTCCTCCTTATGAATGGTGGAACAGCGAGGTGGTTTCCTGGTGTAATGAAGAAGGTGTGCAGGTGGTCAGCTTTACCCCTGGGATTCCGACGAACTCAGACTACACTTACCCCGAGATGGGCAAATCGTACAAGTCAAGCGAGGCCATTCTTGAAACACTTTTTGAAAAAGAGGCGAAGGATGGGATCAATGGCAGCATCATACTCGTACACGTCGGAACCGACCCGAGAAGAAAAGACAAGCTGTACAGCCGGATGCCGGAGATGATCAAAAAACTGAAGGCAAAGGGTTATGAGTTTAAAAGAGTGGATGATCTTGTCAAATGATTTAGATCACTAAGGATACGAATAATGATGCCGGTACAACAAACACTGCGCTCATGACGACCGCCCGCAGCATGGCTCGAAAGTGAAATTTATAATCAGACCAACCTGCCGCTCCTTCCGTTCCCCGAATCGGAGGATGCGTTGGATCGATGACCAAGATCGCCCCGCAATCAATGATCACAAAGTCCCAGACGTGAACAATGATCCAAATGCCGTACAGGTGAACGACAGTGCCTAAGAATGTAAGATCTGTACCGGTTGTTGTCGCTGCGTTCCACGCCGAAAGAATCGAAAGACCGGGAAGAATGATAATCACCAATGGCAAAAGTACAGTCTTCGTGAGCCGGTTTTCCCGTTCATTCTTAGGTTCTGCCCGTGATATGATGTCTTTGGGAAGGCTGTGCAGCCACAACCTGGGTTTCAAAACAAAACTAGAAATGGCAAAAACGGAAAAGGGGATACAAATTAACAGGGCGTGAGTGATTGTGATTGAGAAGCTGACCATTCATCGGTCAATGTCGACAAAAAATCCTCAGATATTCATTTCCGGTTTCATCACTTCGAACGGCGGTCAATGTAAAATTCCGCCTTCACCCCCTTCACTCCCGGCTTTACGGCAAACAGTCCGCCGCTGGACGGAAACTCCTGTAATTTCTCCGGACTCACCCACGCACGCGCGGTGGTAATATAAAGTGTTCCCAGGTCGTCACCTCCGAAGGCACACGACGAAACGTTCGGCGCTGGAACAGTTATTTTTCGTAACATCTCACCGGTATCGGGATCGAACCGGGCCACGCATCCCCCACCCCACAGCGCGATCCACAATTTCCCCTCCGCATCGATTGTCATGCCGTCGGGGGCGCCGGTGTTGCGCGGTATGCGCACCGCTACCCGACCTCTGCTGATCGTGCCGGTGGCGTCGTCGTAGTCGAATGCCTGAACGGTCATAGTGGGCGTGTCGTTGTAATACATTGTCTTGCGGTCGGCTGTCCATACGATACCATTAGATATAGAAACGCTGTCGAGCATTTCGTGAACAGAGCCATCGGAGTCGAGGCGATACAGCGAAGCTCCTCGCCTTCGTGAGTCGAGCGCATTTGAGCCGACCCAAAACCGGCCGGAAGGATCACACTTACCATCGTTGAAGCGAAGCCCGGGATCAGGCAGCGGGTTGATGATGAGCGTCAGTCTGCCAGTTTCGGTATCGAGCTTATGGATACCATTCTGTAACGCCACAAGTACCCCGCCTTGTTTCACGGGGACCACGGTGCCGATGCGCTCTCCGACCGTGATCACCCTGTCGTCTTTCGAAACCGGGTCATAGATGTGAAGCGCCTTCCCTTCGATATCGACCCAATACAATTTTTTTTCCGATGGATGCCAGATCGAGCCTTCACCAAGCATCGCCTTGGCATCGATGACCAGTTGCGCGTTCTCATCGTCTGGGGCGATGAACGAAGCGAAAAAACAAAACACGATGAAACATATCGACCCTGCGGTCTTAAAACTAATCATAACCCTTTCTTCCGTTTTTGCAGCCAGATATATTCTACCTCCAGGGTGTAAGGGTTTTTCTTGTCGGTCGGGGCGATCTCAGAGCCGATCGTCACTTCAATTCTCTCGGCTGTGGCGACATCGATCTGGGATCGCGATCCTGTTGCTTTGAAAGTCAATGGAAGGAATCCGGGGTAAGGTCTCGGCATCAATATACACTCTGCCGGAGCGAAGCTGCTGATTGGAATTTCGATGTCCTGAAATTCATTGGTGAGATCGACCGTCGCGGCTGCGGAAAAAGCATCCGCGCACGTAACCACGATTTTGCCTTTCACCGCCGGTGCCCCTGTAGCCCGCGCACGGATCACCAGTCGATCGAAAGTCCCGAGCTCGCTGCTGCGACCACGAAGCTTGTGAACGAACGAATACTGAAAGCCCATGGCCGGCACACCGGTCATGTCATTCGAAGTCATTTTCAATATCATCTGTCCGGGCCGGTCGCCGGAAACGTAACTGGTTTGAAATCCACGACGCCACGTCGGATAGTTGCTGATCTTATCGTCTTTCCCCGGTGTGAACAATGCCAGTGCCGACTTTTCGCCGGCAACACGGGTAGTCCACGATTCCTCCGTGATGTTATCCCATGCCTGAGGGTCTTTTATGTTTCCGGGAAACGATACCGTTTCTTTTCCTTTTCGCATGATCATTTTATAGTTCAACATACCTGGTGTTACAAGCTCTGCGGGAACTTCCGCTGTATACTCATTGCTGCTACGCATCTTCATCGGTATATTCCTGGACTGACCCCCCATCGTGCCGACCTGGAGCGATAACTTTCCGCTATCCAATCCTACCACCTTTGCTGTAACGGTAAATGAAGTACCGGCCGTGACTTCTGTGAGAGGCTCATGGAAGAGCCGCATGTCGTTGCCAAACGGTTGCGGCGCAACGAATTCATTCAGCCCGATGGGCCCTGAGCTGTTCTTATTTGCCTGGTACTCCTTACCGGAAGCGGTGAGGAGATAGGTACCCGGAGAGATCTTCATCCCCGAGGGCGAGCTGCGTTGGGAAGCGGCGTTGCCTTCGTTGAGGCCTTTCACATTAAAGTCATTCCCCAAATCGTTCAGTCCGATCTTGATCGTATTCGGCTGCCATTGGATCCGGACGACTTCCTTTTTTGGAGAAGCCTTCTCAAATGGATCGCGGATAAAAATAGCATCGGGCATTACCTCGAGGCGCCACACGCCGTTCTCCAGCTTGTCGAGAAAATAGGCGCCGCTGCCCTCGTAAGTAACGACCTCTGAGCTTCCCACGCCCGCAACGTGTTGCAGCTTTGCAGTATTGAGCGGCTTCGAAGACGTCGTGTTGGAATAATAGAATTCGCTTTCGGTGTTCATCTCGCTTAGAGAAGCCCGGTAGCTTAAGCGAAACGCATCGAACACGCTATCGGCAGGATATGAACCATAATTTTTTCGACGGGGGACTTTATGGAATACGCGCGATGCGACGAGCATACTGATTGCTTTTGACGGTGTGTATGCGAGGTTCAGATAATGCGTCTGGTATTCGGTGTTGCCATAGGCAATGTTCATCGGATCATAAGCAAACTGTGTCGCCCATTGAAATCCCGCCTCACGGAAAGCCCGGGCCATAGCAGGATACATACACGACTGAAGGACATCCGCCGCATCGAACTCATACACCATCAACGCCTTTTTTGAAAATCCCGGGATGGTATCGAATGGTATCGTGTACTTGTCTACATGCGGCAGGTGGTTACCCTTCAGGGTGTTGCCGGACACCAATCCCGACGGATACCATTGAAAACTGTACCCATCCACGACTGACGCCGCAACAGCGTCGGCGTAGTACGGTCCCTGGCTGATGTTGTAGAAGACAGGTTTGTTCCATCCGGTTGTCTTGATTGCGGCAGCGAGACGATTGATATAGGCGGTGACCCCAGGTTTGGGTCCGCTGTGGCTCGGTTCGTTATTGATCTCCACCGCGATGACGTCCGGATCATCGAGGTACGTCATTTTTGTGTAAGGATTCACATGGCGGAAGAACTGCTTCAGGTAATTCTCCTGGGCGGCTACGGCCGAATCATTGGTGGTCAGCTTGCCTCTGCCAAAATGTTGCGAAAATCCGGCAACAGCCTCATCGCGCTCGGGGTATCCGTTACCCCAAAAGGCGATCGGTGTAACGATGGTTTTAATGTTGCGCTTCTTCAACTCCGCAAGAAGGAAGTCGAATAACCGCAGGTGATCATTTTCTATAAGATTGCCGGCAACATCGGATATCTCGTTATCCCAGACATGAACTCTGAATGCATCGAGGCCGAGCCGCGCCAGGTGATACACGTCCTGCTGTATGGCCTTTTCCAGATCGATGTTCAATGCCTTGTGCGCTCTGTATGCATATGCGAAAGGTGTCGTGTAGTTCACGCCGAAGAATGATGCTTCTGCGTTGTTGCTCTTCCATCGCATCACGCCCTGCTTGTCGACATACACAGGCGCATTGTCGACCTTCAATCCTTTTTTCTGCGCTGACGATTGCATCGGGTACATGATACATGCGGCCAGCAACAAGTTGAATAACGCTATCTTATATTTCATTTTTAGTAAGGTCTAAATTCAGGTCAGTTTCGGTCGTATTTATTTTTCATGTAGTCCGCTCCGATATTCACATTGTTATTAAAGTCGAAGAAAGTACAGTTCTCCCACGACGACCCGGTGTTCCAGTAATCACGGATACCAGAAGTGATCCACCCGGGTTCCCAATAGAAAATTCCATTGCCGCCGCCATCCATCAGTTCCTGTGTTATCTTCTTCATCATGTCCAGCTGACCTTGCGGCGTGTATGGATATCCTGTAACCGGCGGCTGCGCTCCGAACAGGTTGTTATATCCGTCGTTACCCGCGTTTGTCCAGGGATAGGCAGTTTCCAGGATCATCACCTGCTTGTGATACTTTGTACGGAATGTGGCAACACGGTCCGACAGGTCGGAAACTGCCACGGTTGTATGCCAGATGGGGTAATAAGAAAAACCGATGGCATCGAAATCCGTGACACCCGCCGTGATGTTATCGAACCACCATTCGACATTAGCCGGATCGGCGACATGCAACAATATTTTAGTTTTCACAGTCGATGACGAGGATACGTCTCTCACCGCCTTGATGCCGCCGTTGATCACAGTTCTGAGATTGGTCCATTGACCGCTGCAGACATTGCACGCAGGAAATCCTTCGACCGGAACCTGGTTGAACTCATACAACATTCCGCAATTGATCTCATTGCCCACCTGTACAAACTCCGGGAGCAGCCCCTTCGAGTCCAGGTACCTTAACGTCTTGAAGGTGTAGTTGTAAACCGAATCGCGAAGCACGTTGATATCCCGTATGTTCTTCCACGCTGCGGGGATCTCCTGGGCTCCCGGGTCGGCCCAGATATCGGAGTAATGAAAATCGACCAGCACCTTCATCCCCAGTTTCCTGCTTGCGTCAATTGCCCTGGCTACATCCAGCACATCATTGTACAATTGAGGACCATCGGGATCATAAACCTCTTTGGTCCAGACCGGGTTATGCCAAAGCCGCAGACGGACTACCTCGTTGCCGCGATCGCGAAAGATCCGGTATGGATCCTGAGGTGCGTTGTTCACCTTGTATATCCCACCGTGATCCACGATCTGGTTCACATAGGAAAGGTCGGAGCCGAAATAAAACACGGTGTCTTCCGGCGATAGCACGGTAAAGGTTTCCGATGTGGTTGTTGAACGATCGCCGACACGGATGGTCAACGGCCCGTTGGACGCGCCGTTAGGAACGGCAACTTCAACAGACTTATCCGTCACCGTCTTGACCTCACCAGCTACTGTGTTGAAAAGAACAGCGATGTCCGACACGTCCTCACCGAAGTTTACCCCGGAAATAGTGACGATCGATCCAGGCACGCCCCGTGTCGGTAAAAATTTTCCTACCGAAGGCTCAGGAAGCGGTCCGGGGTCGCTCTTGCAATGGGCCAGCGAAACCAGGACAATAGGAATGACGATCAGAAGAATATGTTTGCTCATCAGCACGAAAATCAATCAGGAAGAGCGAGGCAGGTTATCCCTGCCCCATTCTTCATGTTACTCATCAATTCAACTCAACCAAAAGACTATTGACATTCACTGTAAGTGTATGTGATCCCGTCGTTCCCACGAACCGGAAGTTCGAATCTCCGCCGCCACCATCGCCGAGGTCCGAATCGATCGTACCATCTGCGAAAGAGCTATATCTCCATTGCGGGGCATTCCAATCCCAGTTTGCCGGATTGTTGTCTGCAAAGAACCTGAAGATCGCGTTATTCGTGAACGTAGTTGTCGCTTCGAATTTTCCTCCACCCAGCCAGGTCATGGATACCGAATTCGCCGGTGTCCAGCTCTGATCATCGCCCATGATATACAGCTTCGGCGCCGAGGCGGGCACTACCACGATGGTCTTGTCGCTAAGGGATACTGTCATCTTGTATATTCCCGACGCTGCAGCAAAACGGATGTTTGAATCTCCGCCGCCACCGTCTGCCAATTCGGTATCGATCGTACCGCCGGCGAATGAGCTGTAACGAACCTGATCACCGGACCAGTCGAGCTCTTTGAAAAACCGGAAGATGTCTCCCTGGTCGAACTGTGCGATGACTTCGAATGTATTCCCACCGAGGCTGCGCATGGCAAGCAAGTCGTTGAGCGCCCACCCATTGGGATCTCCGACCAGGAACAGTACCTGTGCCGGAGCATCGGTGGCTTCGAGCGTGATGGACTTATCTACGAGCGATACGGTTATGATGTAATATCCTGCAACGCCGTTGAACAGGATGTTGGAGATATCGTCACCGCTGTCTTCGAGTAGTTCGTCGGCTTCGTCACCGAAGAAAGTCCATCCCCATTTGGCTGCATTCCATTGTTGACCGGCGAACACACGGAACTTGGTATTGGCATCCAGCATATAGATCCCCTGATACACAGCGGAGTCGATGCTTTCAAGCTCCAGAGACGTCGCAAGGTCTGCGGTCTGTGCTGTTACAAGATATAATGCCGTTGGAGGCGGAGGCGGCCCTGCCAACGCGATTGTGATCGTATTCGCTGCCAGTGATACGGTGACGTTGTAGTCCGCAGTAAGGCCTGTGAACTGAATGTTGTTGTCACCGTCATTTCCGGTAACGAACTCAGCAGGAAGGGAGGCAACAGGAAAACTGCTGAACCCGAACTCATTGCCTGCGATACTCCAGTCCGGAATTTTGAAGAACCTGAACTTTCCGTTGGTCTGAAACTTTGCCTTACCGGTATAAACGCCAGGCGTTGTGCTCGTAAGGGCAACGGCATTGGACCAGTTCCAGCCTTGTGCGTCTCCATTCACGTAAAGCGGCGGAAACACAAGCTCATACGGCGTAAGGGTAAACGCCAGCACGTTGGAAGTCGCGGGAAAGGAGATATAATCTACCCAGGAACGGATCCTGATCTCGATCGCCGTCGCCTCACCGGGCTTAATGCCATAATCGATCAAGGCAGCGTTGATGTCCGATACGGTAAGCGTGTCTTTAAGTCGCTTGACGGTGATGATGTCTCTCGCAGAGGCGAAATTCTTCCCGGCTTTGTCGAGCTCTACCGAGTAGTTTACCGTCCTGCCTCCGAAATCTGCAGCCGACCAGCTGAGGATCGCAAAAGTATCGCCGGCATCCTCCTGTTTTAGAGTCATCGTGCCGGTGGCGGGCGTTTCATTCGTAAGCGCGTTAGGCGCCGGCTGCGTCCCCAGATCGATCACATCCTCGTCGGGTTTGCACGACCAGCAGATCACTAACAATCCAATGATTGATATATTGATTAATTTTTTCATGACAGTCATTTAAATATTATTAGCAGGTGTCAATCGGTGTATCCGGTGTTTTGAGCTATCACGCCTTTACCTTGTACGATCACCGTGTTCGGGATCGGGAACAGGACCATGTGAGCCGCTGCGGCTGTCTTGCCCCGGGCCAACGCATTGGAGATGAATGAACCGTTGCGTATCAAGTCTTGTCGCCGTACACCTTCCGCAAACAGCTCACGTCCGCGTTCGGCAAGCAACGCAGTCTTCAGATCGGCCTGGGTCATGCCTGCAAATGCAGTTACCCCTGCGCGCGCTCTCACCTGATTTACGTATTGGTAGGCTTCGGCCGGGCCACGCTGTTCATTGATCGCTTCCGCAAGCGACAACAGTACTTCCGCATAACGGAACACCACGATGTCATGAGGCTGGCCTGGTTCGGTAGGCGTCGGGTCCATATATTTTACAGGTATTGCACCCCGCATGCCGCTCGCACGTGTCACGACGTTGTCATCCTGGTTGGTGTATGAATTGAGGATGGTTGTATTTCTTCGGATATCTGTCGGATCGTACTTATCGTAATAAGCCCATGACATGTAGTTCTCATTCCAACCTACGTTCCTGGCCGATATGCCGGGCGCCGATTGGAAATCACCGGGTAACACCTCTTGTAACCAGAAATTCGGCGAGGCATCGTTGGCAGGAACTGCGTAGATGATCTCTGCATTCATTTCCTTTACGAAAATGTCCTTGTATCCCATAGGTCCCGTAAGCAGCGAATAGCCCATCGTCATAATTTCCTTCGCTGTTGATTCGGCCTTTGCCCATTGCTTGGTGTGCATGTATATCTTGAGCAACAGCATCCGGGCTGTGCCTTTCGACACCCGTCCCCAGTTTCCGGCATCGGCATTATACTTGTCTTTCAGATCAGGGATCGCTTCCTCGAGATCCTGGACCATCTTGGCAACATACTCCTCGTTCGACAGGCGCGGAGTCGGCTCCGTGTCGGTCAGCGATTCAAATTCTGTTTTTACGTTGACCGGGCCGTAGAAATCGTACAACACATACATCAGCCATGCTCTCAGTGTCTTTGCCTGGGCGATATAACTCGCCTTAACAGCGTCGCTTACAGCAGTCGACTTACCGATCGCCTGGATCACCTCGGTGGCTTTGGCCACGTAACTGATCTTTGGATAGTTTGGCTCGTTGCCGCCGGTCCATGTCGCCGAACCCCACGTGAAGTTTGTGAGCGGGCCCGCATTGACAAAGGTGCCGTCGTTGGAGATCTCGTCCGTTGTCAACATCGAACGCATCAGGTAGGTTTTCAGATCGGCGTTATACAAAGCCGCGCGCCACTGGTCGGTAGTCGGAAGCCCGGGATCCGGATTTCCCCAGTTGGACGTAAACGGAACGTACAATGTGATGAGGGCCGCGTTGGCGTCTCCCTCCGACTGGTAGAAGTTATCAGGAGTCAACTGTGACTCTACAACGGTTTTCAACTCGTCTTCACAACTGACAAGCATGAAGATGGTCATGAGCGTGACCGGAAGGAATGCTCTTTTTATGGTGAGTGTTTTCATGTTCAAAGAATTATCTGGTTGAACGACTTAAAATGTGACATTGAGACCGAGAGTGGTTGAAACCGCGGGAGGATACGGGTTCGGCGTGTTGTTGGCCGCAAGCTCGGGATCGAATCCGTCGTAGTTGGTAAACAGCACGAGGTTTTGAACGTCGAAGAATATGCGGGCCTGGCGAACCACCTTCTTGGTATTGAAGGTGTAGCCCAGCGTGATATTCCTGATCCGCGCGAAGTTGACTTCCTTCCGGAAGAAGTTGTTATTTCCACTGGGATTAGATCCTGTGTATGCGTCCGCAGCAACACCAGGATAAATACCCTCCGTGTTGTCGTTCGACCAAACATTCTTGATGTCGACCAGCGTGTTCAGACCTTGGGGAACTCCGATACGGCCAGGCGCATAGAAACCCGCCAGGTCATTGAGCTGATAGTTCCTCAGACGTCCGTAGACGAAAACGTCCAGGTCAAATCCCTTGTATCCAAACTTATTCCCGAACCCGAAAAGCCATTTCGGATTCCCATTGCCAAGGCGTACTACATCTTTGGCATCAAGAGCTCCATCGCCATTTACATCTTCGTAAATAATATTCCCCGGGCGTGCGTTTGGCATGTACGCCGGACGCTCGTTCGTACTCTTGAGGATGCCGAGTGTCTTCCAGCCATAGACAGCATCGGTCCTGTCGTTCGCCTTCTCATAAGGCTGGAGCGTTATGAAGGGATTTCTTTCCAGCCAGCGGTTATTAAATGTTGAAAAGTTGAAAGAAGTCTCCCATGTGAGCGGACCCTGGAGATTTTTCGATACGAAGGAAAAATCGACACCCTGCCTGCGTTGCGATCCACCCTGGTTCGTATTAAAGCTGCTCACGGCATTGTTGATCGGCAATTGCGTAATTGCCAGAATGTTCAGCCTGTCGGCGCGGAATAGCTCGAGTCTGCCGGTGATGCGGTCATTAAAGAATCCGAAATCCAAACCGACGTTTATCGTCTTCACCGTCTCCCACGACAGGTTGGGATTTTCAAGTTGCGACAGCGATACACTGGGATAGTAGGTGTTGCCAATTAGGAACTGTCCGCCGGTGGATGAATAGAGGGCAATAGCATTGATATTGGCGTCGTTGCCGACCGTGCCGAAACCGACGCTCAGCTTGAGGTCGGAAAGGAAATCGTTACCGGCAAGAAAATCTTCGGCCTTCAACCGCCATGCTGCAGAGATGCCAGGGAAAAAGCCCCACTTGTTGTTTGCGGCAAAATTGCTCGACCCATCGTTCCGGGCAGTAAGGGTCACGTAGTATTTTGACTTGAAGGAGTAATTTGCTCTGAAGAATTGCGAGATCTTGATAAGATTCGGCGAACGATTCGAGCCTATGAAGTTTCTCGCAATGGTGGTTGCCAGCCCGATGTTGTCGTAACCGAGCGCATCTGTGAAAAATCCGACGCCTTGCGCATCAAATCTCTCGTCGAAGCTTTTGTAGTATCCGCCGCCCAGCACAAAGGATAGATCGTGGTCGCCCAGCACCTTAGCATAGGTCGCATAAGCTTCGGCCGAATAGTTATTGACGCCGGACGTAGCCAGCTGCGCAATGCCATCGGGAAACAGGAAGTTCTGGGCTTTGGCCGGAAGGAAGAGCTTGCGATCGGATTTTTGCCTGTCGACACCACCCACGACATTTACTTTCAGAGCGTCGGTGATCTTTATCTCGAGGTTAGGGTTTACAAAAAACCTTGTAGACCGAAGCTTGTCATCTATCGTAAGAAAAGCGCCCGGGTTGGTGACTTGCGTATTGAGTGTCCTGGTAAAATTCCCGTCTTCATCATAGACACCCAGTGCCGGTGAGAATGCGTAAGCAGCCTGCAACGAGTTGAACTTCTCGCCCTGGCCGCCCGCTCCCGACGATGCGTTGTTGCTGTTCGTCTGGCTCACGGTCATGTTTACGGCGAGCTTAATCCGGTTGCCGATCCGCTGCTCTATATTCATACGCCCGGAGTATCGCACGAAATCCGAGTTTTCGAGTATGGCAGTATTGTCGAACATGTTGAAGGCCGTATAGACTTTAGTAGCCGCCGTGCCTCCCGACAATGCAATATTCTGTTCGTGGATGCTGCCGTTCCTCATCATCAGGTCAAGCCAATCGGTCCCCACGCCGGCTGCGGCGATCTCCCCGAAAGAAAACCTGGGCGTGAATACCGGGTTCGCCGTGGAATTGCCATAAGGCGCAAGATTATTGGTATTGAGAAACTGATCGTAAGACAATCTCACCTGCTGCTGCATGAATTCTGTAGCGTTGAGCAGATCGTAATATTTCTTTGGGGTCTGAACAGTATAGCTTCCGCGATAATCGACCGTCACACGCCCGTCGGCTTTACCTTTTTTCGTGGTGATCAGTATTACGCCGTTAGCAGCTGCCGATCCGTAGATCGCTGCAGCGCTGGCATCTTTTAGAACGGTGATCGATTCGATGTCGGCAGGGTTGATAGAGTTGAGCGGATCACGGTCGATACCGCCACTGAACCCGAGCTCGGCTGCAGTGCTGTAGCTGTTGATGCCCGGCTCGGCTGCGCGCGAGTTAAAAATGGGGACACCATCAATAACATAGAGAGGTGTACCCTGTCCGCGGATGTTGACGTTCAGTCTTCCACCCGGTTGCGAGCTGACCTGTCCGATGTTCAAACCGGCTACCCTTCCCTGCAGCTGGCCGTTGATGGATGAATTCGCTGCCTGCGGAAGACCTTTCGTTCCGATGCTCACGACGGATCCGGTGAGGTCTTTGACGTCCGTCGTTCCATAACCGACGACAACAACTTCATTGAGCGTTTGCACATCGGGTTGGAGCCCGATATTGATCTCGGTCCTGTTCGCGATTGCTTCTTCGCGCGTGGCATAACCGATGAATGATATCACCAGCACTCCATTTGCGGCGACATCCTCTTGTACCGAAACCGAATAGGAGCCGTTCGCGTCAGTTACCGTACCGACCGAGGTGCCCTTTACCAGGATGTTTACTCCTGGAAGAACTCCACCTGTCTCGTCCGTCACTTTTCCCGTTACCACTTTCTGGCCGTAAGCGGCGAAACCGGTAAAAAGCAGAAAACAACTCAGGATTAGTAGATTTTTAATCATAGGGTGAGTTTTTTGAGTGTTTCAATGAATTTTAAACCGTTTGCAATCTATCTTCAATCGATTGCAAGGGGCGCAAAAAATCATACAGAAATGGACTGGAATCCTCCAAAAATGAAAATTCCAGGGGTGCGCAAGTATCTTTGTTCACCGCCTATGAACGTTCGCCTGCTTGCGTTGCTGTTCTGTTCTATGCTCCTTTTGATCGGAAAAGAAGCTGCTGCCCAGCAATTGTTCTTCTCGACGCTTTCCTCCAAAGACGGCCTCCCTTCAAATATTATCTCCGGCATTGCGCAGGATAAAGACGATTTTATCTGGATCGGGACCGGAAACGGGCTGGCACGATACGATGGCACCCGTTTCAAGACTTTCAAGAAGACGGAATCCGCCAATTCACTCCCGTCTAATGAGATCAGCTGTCTCATGGCTGATGGAGCCTATATATATGTAGGTACATGGAACGGACTGTGCCGGATCAATACGGTTACTTTCAAGGTGAACCGGGTCGAGCTGGGTGGCAGCAAAGCCATACGCGTTCTTTACAGGGGTGGTAACGATATTCTCTGGATCGGTACGGAAGACGGACTGATCGAATACGATATATCGAAGGATGAAATTGTTGAAGTTTTCAATACCCGGAAAAACGGTCTGAGTCACAACACCATCCGGTCGATCTACGAAGACGTGACGGGTACGCTTTGGGTCGGAACGTATGACAAACTAAACAGGCTGGCGCCGGGAAGGCATGATTTTAAAGCCTATGATCTCAAAGGGTCCTACCGGCCGTCGTTGAAGAACAACCTGATCTGCGGCGAGATCCGCCCGCTTCGAAATTCCAATGACTCACTGTTATGGGTGGGTACCGAAAGTGGCCTGTGCCTGTTCAATATCCGCACCGGCGCTTACAAGCATTTCGGGGAAACGAATGCCGGCTTCAGCAACGAGGTGATCAAATGCATGTACCTCGATGATGAAAACAAGATCTGGCTCGGCACCGACTTCGGTATGAGCATATTCGATCCGCTCGACCAAAAAAGCAAGTCGTACTTCCATAATCCCAAGATACCCTATTCAATAGCCAACAATGCGATCTGGCAGATCTATGAGGACCGCGGCGGTGTGATCTGGTTTGTGACGTCGAACGGACTGAGCCGGATGAATAAGCGCCAGAGCTTTTATACTTATCATGAGATCACCAACCAGATCGACAACCAGCTGGTGGGCAACCAGGTCAGGGCCTCGCTGATCACCGGAAAGGGAATCATCTGGCTCGCTACGTTACACGGCATCATCCGGATCGACCCAAAAACAAACGAGCACCAGGTGTTCGATACCAATGCCGGTAACAAAAAGATCCTGCTGAACAACGCCTATGCCCTGGAGGAAGATGAGCTTGGTCGAATATGGATCGGTACCGCCGGCGGGATCAACGTTTGGGATGAAAAGCGGCAAAAGATGGATGCGATTACAGCCAGCGCTTCCAACGGCCTTGTCACAAACTACATCGCTAAATTCATCGAAGGCGACGACGGATCGTTTTGGGTAAGCGCGTACCAGGGCGGCCTTTTCAAGATCTCCGGAGCAGATGATGACCTTTCGGATATACATTTTACCACGGTTGCCGGCCAGTTCGGCTCCGAGAAAGCGGTATCAGGAAACCACGCGATCTGGTATTCGATCTACAATGAGCTTTTTCGTGTCGATCAGGCCACGCTGAAACAGTCACCCATCACTGCATTTAACAATCTTACTAACAGACGCGACATCCATTGCCTTTATTTCTCAAAGGACTCAAAGCTATGGGCGGGAACGCAAAATGGTCTCCTTTCATACGATCCTGTAAAAGAGCTTACGAACTTTCACCCCATCATCATCGGCAACGACGTTAACATTGGAAACATATCCGAAGACCGGTACGGCAACATTATCGGCGTGGCGAGCAACTCTATTTTCAAATTCAACCCAACCACCGATTCAACCGAGGTTTTTCCCCTGGATAAAGACCTTCCGATAAAGAGCTTTTACTACGGATGCTCGGCGAGGGGCGCAACGGGAACTATCGTTGTCGGTGGCGACAACGGTTTTATCAGCTTTCACCCCGATGATCTGAAACCCGATCATTATAAGCCTAAGATCTTCATCACCGCCCTGGAGATCAATAATAATTTAGTAAACAACGGCGATGAGGTGGACGGCAAGGTGTTGCTCGAAAATGACATTTCGTTCACGAAGGATCTGACACTGGAGAACACGCACAGGTCTTCGATCACATTCGAGTTCTCGGCGTTGCACTTCTGGCAGCCATCGATCAACGTGTACGCTTACAAGCTCGAAGGATTCGATAACGACTGGACCTATGTTTCGGGCACACGTAATTTCGCGGTCTACTCAAACCTCTCTCCGGGCGAGTATGTTTTTCGCGTCAGAGGCACCAACAGCTTCGGAGTATGGAGCGACAAGGAGGCGAGCACAAACATCACGATCAAGCCTTCGTTGTTCCTCAGCAAGGGCTTCCTGTTCCTGTATGCCTGTCTCCTGGTGGCGATCGCTTACATCTCACTCAGAATATACTCAGGCAGGTTACACCTTCGTAACGAATTGAAGATCGCAAAACTTGAAAAAGAACATACCGAGGAGCTGGGCAAGATCCGGCAGGAGTTCTTTACCAACATATCGCATGAGCTTCGTACTCCAATCAGCCTGATCCTGCCGCCGATACACCAGATGATGAAACGCGGCAACCTGGACCAGGAGAACCTGAGATTGATAACGCTCGCCGAAAAAAACTCTCACCGCCTCCTTCGCCTCATCAACCAGGTATTGGACTTCCGGAAGCTCGAAACAAACAAGCTCGAAGCAAAGGCGAGTCCGGTCGACCTGATACAATTCTGCCAGAATATTCAGCTGCTGTTTTCCGACAAGGCTTCCAGGAAGAACATCACCTACACCTTTGTTCAGTCGCTGGGCGAGCTGGAAGTATGGATCGATCCTGAAAAAATAGAAACCGTTTTATTCAACCTGTTGTCGAATGCATTTAAGTTTACGCCGAAGGGCGGGGAGATCATCATCTCGATCGATCAACTCCCGGAAACCCCGAAATATCCCGGAGGCGCCGCCGAGATCAAAGTAAGAGACAGTGGTATCGGTATCGGGCCGGAGGATCAACAAAAGATATTCGAGCCTTTCTACCAGACACGGGAGGCCCGGAAGATGGAGGTTGGCACGGGCATCGGCCTCGCGTTAGTACTCGAATACGTAAAGCTTCACGGGGGCGAAATCTATCTCGACAGCCAGCGGGGACATGGATCGACGTTCACCGTCCTCCTGCCCATGGGCAACACGCACTTTCCGCTCGATTCAATTCGCGACAATGACGACACCGAGATCATTCCGGCAGAAAAGTCCATTGAAACGGCGCGCCCGAAGAGCAACAGTCACGACGTGAGAACCTACAAGCCTTTGATCCTTTTGATCGATGACAGTACAGATATCATTGACTTCGTCCGGATCAGCCTGAGCGATAAATATGATTTCATCGTTGCAGAGAACGGCGATGAAGGTTTGAAAAAGGCTTTCAACTATCTTCCGGAAGTGATCATAAGCGACATTATGATGCCTGTCATGGATGGACTGACCCTTTGCAAGCGGGTTAAAGAGAATCCGAAGACCAGTCACATTTCAATAATCCTGTTAACAGCCAAAGACCAGTCGAACTATAAGATCGAAGGAATAAAGACGGGCGCGGATGTGTACATCACCAAACCGTTTGAAATCGAGTTCCTTGAAGCCAACGTCGATCACCTTATTATTCGCAAGAAAGAGCTTTCGGATTATCTCCGCAACGAGCTTATCCTGCAGCCTGCGGGCGAGGACAACGACAAGAACGTAGACGACATGTTTGTCAAAAAAGTTGTTCAGATCATCGAAGCCAACATCAGCAATCCTGATTTCAGTGTGGAGATCCTCAGTGACGAGATTGGCATGAGCTCGACCCACCTGTATCGGAAACTTAAATCTCTCACGAAGCTTTCGGCTAATGAGATCATTAAAAAATACCGTCTCAAGAAAGCATCCATCCTGCTGAAGAACAAGGAAGGGAACATCTCACAGATCATGTACGAAGTCGGGTTCTCCAACCTCTCCTACTTCTCGAAATGTTTCAAGTCCGAATTCGCGATGAGTCCAAAAGATTTTCAGCACAAGGCAGGGACCAGCCAGTTCGATGTGACTGGGAAATTCGGGATAGAAACTGAAAAGGAGGTCAGGGAATTATGAAACGGTTATTCCCTGGGCTGTTTTTCAGGCAGTGTGATCGTAAAAGCCGCACCACCGTCCGTGTGACCGCTCGCCTCTATGGTGCCATGATGCCGTTCCACAATTTTCTTCGCTAGCGAAAGACCCAGGCCGGTACCGTCATACTTGTTCTTTGAATTGAGACGCGTGAAAGTACCGAAGATCTTTATGTTGAACTCGGGATCAAATCCGATCCCATTATCCGCTACGGTTATCTCGACATGGTTGGTACCGTCAACAACGACGGTTTTACCCGTTATCGTGATCACCGGTTTTTGATCCTGTTTCGCGAACTTGACAGAGTTATTGATCAGATTATAAAACAGCTGATAGATCAACACCTGAACGCCTTCAACTTTTGGCAACGTCCCGGATTCGAATCCGACATTTTTCTGGTATATCAAGACTTCCAGATCGTTCTGAATATCTGACAGGATGTGATTGAGGTCAATCGTCACAAGTTCCTGGTCAATCGAATTCAAAGACGAGTACGTCAATACCCCTTCGATCATCGTGGACATGCGGCTGGCGGACTCCAAGATTTTTTCAGTGAAAATTTTCGAATGCTCGGTTGCGCTGCCGCGCAACTCGTCTTTCAGGCGAAGGCCGAACGTCCTGATCTTGCGAACGGGTTCTTTGAGATCATGGCTCGCTACGTGAGCAAACTGCTGGAGATCCTCGTTTGATCGTTGCAGTTCTTTCGTTCGTTCTTCAACCTTCTTTTCAAGCACCGTCATCAGTGATTTTTTTTCCGTGATGTCACTCGCTGCACCAAACCATTCTATAATCTCACCATCATTGTTAAGAATTGGGGTAGCGCGGGACGACGTCCATCCTACCGTCCCATCTGCCCTCAACACCCGATGCTCCAGCTGAAATATACCTTTCGTTTCGATTGCCTTCTTTATAGCCGATCTTACGCGTTCATGGTCGTCAGGAAGTATATATTTTTGAATCCAGTCGCTGGTGGGTAGGCCGGTATCCTTCAGAAAATTTCTGCCGTCAAGCTGATACATCTCCTTCCAGTCAGGACTCATCCTGTAAATGACATCGTTGGTCGCTGTGGCGAGCGCACGCATGCGTTCTTCACTTGCCATCAAGGCTTCGGCATTTTGTGTGCGTTCGATCAGGTCGGCTGCCTGGCGGGCAAGAATATCGAGCAGATGTAAGTGTCGTTCGGGCGGAGTATGTGGAGTGGCCCAGTGTGTCGATATCATGCCGAGCAGCTTTCCGCTGCGGGAATATAGAGGCGTGCTCTGTGCGGCGTATATGCCGCCTTCAAGAAAAAGCGGCAGTGTGGGAGCCTCTTGCATGAACTCGCAGGTAGCAAAGTTCGGTATGATCACACGTTGCTGGGATCGTAACGCAGCCCCGCAAGAGCTGCCCGTGTGCCTGTGAACCCATTGCCAAAATTTCTCGGCCTCCGGACTGAATCCGCTCGAGGCGAGTAACCGAAGCTTTCCGACACCGCCCGGCTCCGGGAAGAGCATCTGCATGCTCGCATATTGCGACCGCATGATCGCTACGGCAGCTTCAACAATTTTTTTATACAGGCCTTCGGTACCGTCTTCCTGAATGAGCTCAATACTTAACCTGTGTAAAAGTCTGGCGTCGGCCAATTCGGCTTCCAGTTGTTCCCTACTCTGGCGGGTGTCGGTCTTTACGAACTCACCATTCAATAAGTTTGGTTCATGCATAATTTTCGAGGTTGACTCACGCCCCGAAAAATTAATGCCCATTTTTAAAAAATGAATTGGTGGACCAAAAAAAGTTACGGAAAACCGAAACAGTATTTACTAGTTGGAATTTAGCTTGACGCTGGCGAACCGGCTGAGCTCTGACACGAAAGATTCGTGTGGATTTTTTGCCACAATTTCGAGGATTTGACACAACTCTCGAAAATCTTCCGGCTTCGTCAGGAACAAGAGGGCTCCCAGCCGGTAAGCCATTTCGACATCGTGTTTTGCGGAAGAGGTTGAGTACATAATTGCCGGAATGCCCCTATGGATCGGGTGATGTTTAAGCTCCCTTAGACAATCCCAGCCGTTCATGATGGGCATATTGATATCTAAAAAAATCACGTCCGGCTTTCCTGCGTTCTGCCCCGACAACAGCTCAATGACCTCTCGCCCGTTTTCTACCGTGTTACACTCCATCACCGGTGCAATCCGCGTGAGCGCCTCGCAAAATAGATTTGCATCGTCGGCATCATCATCCGCAAGCAGAAACTTAGTGTTTACCGGAGTCAATCGTGGCTACAATTTTCCGGTCAAAAATAATGAATTGTCACAAAAAATCGAGCAGTTGGTACACGTCACTGCCAAGACCGGTGATTAAAAATACGTTAATGATTTCACTCGCCCGAGGGGATAGCCATAGCCTTCCCGACCGGTGCCGGGGTACCGAAGTACGGCCGGCCGTCATTACTCCAGGTGAACGGTTGCATTCTCGGGGAACGAAACGCGTTGCATCCCTGTCCGGGTTCGGGGTTCGCGTGATAGATGATCCAATCTTCCTTGCCATCGGGTGACTGGAAGAAACTGTTGTGCCCCGGACCGAATGCCTCTCCATCCGGATTTTTCTGGAACACCGGTAACGGTGACTTGACCCAGGAAGTCACGGCCATCAGGTCCGCGTTACTGTCGGCCTGAAGCATGCCCAACGAATAGTCATCGGTCCAGCAACCACTCGCCGAATAAATGATGAACACGCTGTTGTCATGTTTCAGGAACTGCGGGCCTTCGTTGATGGTCGGAAGGTCCGCGGATGCCCCTTTGATCTCCCAGTCCAGCTCGGGTTTCGATAGTCTGACACGGTTTCCTTGGGGAGTCCAGGGATTGGACATCCTGGTGATGTAGATATCCTGTCTTACGTTGACATCTCCCTCCCATCCCGACCACATAAAATAAAGTGACCCGTTGTGTTCGAAGATCGTTCCGTCAATTGCCCACTTATCGTCGGGGAGCTCCATCTTTCCTTTGTCGATCCATGTGCCTTCGAAGGGATCTTCGGAACTATTCTCGAGTACCCACATACGATGGTGGTTGTTGTCGCCATCGTCGGCAGCATAGTAGAAGTACCATTTGCCGTTCACGCGATGGATCTCGGGAGCCCAGATCTCCTTGCTGTTCATTCCCGTCGCCGGAGGGGTCCATACAATTTTCGATTCGGCTTGCACGAGCTGGCTGACGGCGCCGGTGCGATAAAGCTTCAGGCTGTTGCCGGTGCTGTGCGTGATGTAATACATGCGATTGTGCGATGTCACCCACGGGTCCGCTCCGGAAGGAAGTAATGGGTTTGTGAAACGAGGTCTTTCAGAATTATCACGGGAGTTATGCTTGGGCTTATTGGATCCGCACCCGAGAAGGCAAGCGGTGACCAACAGGATTACGGAAAGGTTCCGGGTTTTCATAGGCGGGAAAATAGGGTCACGAAAACAAAGCTAAATACTCCTGTCCTATGTCGTATCAAAATCATTATATTTTACCATGAACACCTCCCACTACAGCAGAAGAAAATTCCTCGGAGCTGCGTCGGCTGGCGCTGCCGGCAGTTTGCTTATCAATCCTTTGATGGCTTCTCCCGTAAAATCGCTGCCGCCCGTCGCAACAACAAACGTGGAATACGCCCTCGACCCCGAAGTGATCTACCTGAATACCGGGACGCTGGGGCCTTGTCGCCGCGACACCATGGAAGCCTCAAAAACGTTATGGGAAGAATTGGAGTCTATGCCATTAAAGTACTATGGGAGATGGGGCGCAGAATCATTAGCTGAAAAAACGAGAACAACGGCGTCAGCGTTCCTGGGTTGCGATGTCAATGAAATGATGGTGACTTCCAGCACGACCGACGGCATGAACTCTATTGCGCAAGGACTGAGACTGAAAACAGGCGATCGTATCATTACCACCGATCAAGAGCACGGCGGCGGTATACTTTGCTGGAATTATTATCAGAAGTATCACGGAGTGGCTATCGATCTGATCACCATTCCGCCGGGTGAAAACAATGCAGAATCAATACTGAAAAAGATCGGCGATGCGATCACAAAGGACACAAGGGTAATCAGCGTAAGTCACATCTTATCATCGACCGGCCTTCGGTTGCCGATCGAACGTATCTCTGCCCTGGCGCGATCGAAAGGCATTTTGTGTGTCGTCGACGGTGCGCAAGCTGCAGGCGCCGTGAAAGTAAACCTGAAAGAGCTGGGATGTCATGCCTATGCAACGAGCGGCCACAAATGGCTGATGGGACCGAAAGGCACGGGTCTTTTGTATCTGTCGGAAGAGACGAAGGACATGATTCGCCCGATGCAATTCGAAGGATCTCATAACACATACAATGATTCAAACGGCGTGGTGAACCAGGCAGCAATACTTGGGCTCGGAAAAGCCATTGAGTACATACAATCTGTCGGTATCCTGAAGGTCGAAGAGCACAACATGAAACTCAGGAACCGCTTGTACGAACATCTGTCAAAAATTAAAAGTTTAGAGATCATGAGCCCCGTGCCAGGGCCACTCGCCTCTCCTATGCTTGCCTGTCAATTGCCGGATAGACTTGAAAAAACCGCGTTCTCTCAGGCGCTGTTGGAGAAATATAAATTGAGCGTCCGGGCAACTCACAAACAGTGGTTTAATGGAATACGGTTCTCACTGCATGTTTTCAATACGGAGAGGGAAGTGGATTTTGCGGCGGAAGCGGTTGGGAAACTGATGTGATTGGTTCCGGCTGAAAAAATCTAAAAAAAACTTATCCATTTTGTCCAGATCGGAACGGCCGGTTGTCATCAGGCCATAACAATCAAACTACAGACAAAATGGAAGCACGAGTGAACGTCCTTGAAAAAGGACAAAATGGTCTGAAACCGGTATTTGCCATGGGGGCATACCTGAAAAAATCCAGTATCGAGCGGTCTTTACTGGAGTTAGTGGACTTTCGTATTTCGCAGATCAACGGCTGCGCGTATTGCCTCGACATGCACGCCAAAGATGCACGGGCTGCAGGTGAGACGGAGCAGCGTCTCTATTCAGTAAGTGCGTGGCGGGAAATGTCGATTTACACCGCGCGAGAACAGGCAGCGCTTGCCTGGGCAGAAGCTGTGAACAGCAACCACGTTCCCCAGGAGCTATTTGAGAAAGTGAAAGCTCAATTATCCGACGAGGAATTGATCGACCTGACCCTGGCGGTGGGAAATCTAAATACGTGGAACAAGCTGAACATCGCTCTTTCTCCGATGAAACCCGGGTCTTATGCTGTCGGTCAATTTGGTTAATCCGTATCTTTAGAAAAAATGGAAGAGTTTCTGTTAATATTTCGAAGGGACTTCACCAGCAAGGAGAAGCAACCTTCGCCGGAAGAGATGCAGGGCCAGTTGAAGCAGTGGCAGGACTGGTTCGGGAGTCTCACTGCGAACAACAAACTATCACGGCCCTTGCAGCGCTGGGACCGGGATGGTAAGGTGGTGCAGCAAGGCAAGCAGGTGATCAATGGCCCGTATGCTGAGATCAAGGAGTCAATCGGCGGAATGATCTTCGTGAAAGCGTCAGGTTACGATGAGGCAGTAGAGATCGCTCACGGCTGTCCGATACTGGAGGCCGGCGGAAATGTGGAAATCAGGAGGGCAGTGACTCCCGATAGCAAATAGAATTATATTAAGGAAGGGTGTCAAAAAAAACACCTCTTCCTTATTTTCCTTATGAGTCAGAACGCGCAAGAGCTTATACCAAATTTATTTCGCTCGGAGTACCAGAAAATAGTAGCAGTACTTGTACACCGGTTTGGGATCGCACACATCGAAGTTGCTGAAGATATCGCGAGCGACACGTTCCTCACAGCCACCGAGTCATGGAGTCACCAGGGATTGCCGGATAATCCCACTGCATGGCTGTATGCGGTAGCCAAAAACAAAACAAAGAATTATCTGAAGCATCATTCGTTGTTCGAACGAAAGCTCGTACCCGAGCTCAGAAACGATAAGTCTCTTAGCGAAGAGGACGTAATCGATCTGTCGTATAAAAATATTTCAGACAGTCAGCTGGCTATGATCTTTGCGGTATGTAACCCGGTCATTCCCTCGGAATCCCAGATCGCCTTAGCGCTCAATTTGCTTTGCGGCTTTGGCGCCCAGGAAATCGCGGATGCCTTTCTTACCAACAAGGAAGTAATCTATAAAAGGATCAACCGGGGCAAAGAGAAGCTTAAAGAGTCCAATGTAAATGTGGCGCAACCGTCCATTCATGAAATCAATGACCGGCTGGATACCGTGCTTACAACTATTTACTTGTTGTTTTCCGAAGGCTACTACTCCACTTCTCAGCACACCAATTTGCGTAAGGATTTTTGCCTGGAGGCGATGAGACTAACGTACCTGCTGATCCAAAACGCGGCGACCAACAATCCCAGGATAAATGCATTAATGGCATTGATGTGTTTTCATGCGTCGCGGTTCGATGCCCGCGCGAATGACGAGGGGGAGGCGATACTGTATCACGAACAGGATGAACAACGGTGGAACCAGGAGTTGATCCAGCGCGGGACGTATTTTCTGAATAACGCGGCAACGGGCGAACAGCTCTCCAAGTATCATCTGGAGGCCGGCATTGCCTATTGGCACACACAAAAAGAAGATTCTGCTGAGAAATGGAAAAGCATTCTGGATCTCTATAATAATCTATTGTCCATCGAATACTCCCCTATCGCTGCGTTGAACAGGGCTTTTGCGATCTCTAGGTTGCATGGGAAAAATGCCGGAATCCCCGAAGCAGAAAAGCTCGGCCTTACTCAAAATCAATTTTACCATTCACTCCTTGGCAACCTGTATACGGGTGTGGATGATGCGAAGGCGTTAAGCCACTACGAAGATGCGTTGCGCCTGGCGAACTCACCGGCAGATCGCGCCACGATCCAAAGGAACATTCGTGATCTTAACGTGGTGTGACGCTCTTAAAGCAGATAATAGCGTCGTAGCTATTTGCCACACCAATATGGCCGGCGGGGTTTCATCTTCGGGTTAGATGTTGTTTTGGTCGGGAAGGTTGCGTCGAATCGGGTGCATAATACCAATAAAAAATATGTAGATTTATCGATGCCCGAACCCTCTGCCGGAAAACAATCTCACGGCCACCGCTGGTGGGTGCGCTTGTCGCACTGGTCGATAACACTCAGTTTCTTTGGCCTTGTGTTTACCGGCATCGAGATCCTCATGGTGCATCCCCGCCTCTACTGGGGCGAAGTCGGCAACGACCTGACGCCCGCTTTGTTTGAGCTGCCGATCAGTCGTAACTACAAACACGGCGGATGGGAGAAGAAAATGGCTTTCTTCGACAACAGCTCTTCGCCCGTCAGTGCAAGTCGCACGTATGACATTTTCAACAAGAATGGATGGGGCCGAAGCCTTCATTTTCTTTTGGCCTGGATACTTGTGATTACCGGAATGCTATACTTGGTCACCGGCTTGTTTACCGGTCATTTCCGGCAACGCATCTGGCCAAAGCTGAGGGAATTGTCGCCCCGTGTAATTTATAACGACCTGGTTGCGCACATTCGGTTCGATGCATCGGCCACGACACCATCGCAATACAACCTCACTCAACGGCTGTCGTACGCTTTTGTAATATTCCTGTTGTTCCCGGTTATGTTGGTGACGGGAATTACGATGTCACCTGCCGTTACGGCGGCCGTCCCGTTCCTGCTCGACCTATCCGGCGGATTGCAGTCGGCCCGCACGATACATTTCCTTACATCGGTTGTATTGGAACTGTTCCTCATCGTACACTTTACCATGGTGATCATCTCCGGTTTCAAACGACAAATAATAGCAATGACAGTCGCCAAATGAAAAGAAAAAGGCTCATAACCAGAAGGCAAGCATTGGTGACGGGGTTGTCGTCGTTAGGCGCAGCGTTGATGCTTCCGGGTTGTACGAAACCGCTCCCGCCCACCTACGGCAGCATATTGCGAATGGGCGACAATCTTACGTACATCGCTCACCGGGCACTGCTGCCGGGGCAGTCGTTGGCGAGAGAATATCGTGACGCCGACATCTCCTCTTTTCCGGCAACAGGAACTACCGATCCTTCGAAACTCAATGAAGACTACGCGAAGTTACTGGCTAACTCATTCGACGATTATAAGCTTGAGGTTGAAGGCCAGGTATCACGGCCAGGATCGTATTCCCTGGCAGACCTGATGAAGCTCGACCGCCGTACCCAGATCACGAAGCACACGTGTGAAGAAGGATGGACTGCGATTGGCGAATGGACGGGAGTACCGTTAGGAGCACTGCTTCAACACGCAGGAATAATGCCCTCTGCGAAATTCATCATATTCCACACATTCGATGATTTCTTCGATAGCATTGATTTGATGGATGCGTTTCATCCACAAACACTGATTGCTTATGGCATGAATGGCAAGACGTTGCCGCTTCAGCATGGCGCTCCGGTGAGGCTTCGTGTGGAGACGCAGATTGGGTATAAAAGTATTAAGTACCTCAGAAAGATCGAGGTTTCGGATAAGTTCGTGGACGTTGGAGAGGATACGGGTTGGGCGTGGTATACGGGGATTTGAGGCAGGGTGTTCAATCACGTTACTGCGTTTGAAAAACCGGCGCATTTTTCGCAAAACAGCTTAACAATCGATTAACACCTCACAGACAAAATTGTACATAGCTTAGATCGGTCATAACCCCCCAATCGTGATAAAAAGCTACGTCCAAATTGCAGTTCGTCACCTGATGAAAAGCCGGCTCAGCTCCACAATAAATGTGATCGCACTCACATGTGGAATCACATGCTTTCTCCTGGCAATATTGTATTGGAAAGATGAATCCGGTTTTGACAATTTCCATGAAAATGCCAACCTGTCGAGGATCACCACCAGCCGCCTCTCGAATACCGGAGTTAGGATCGTCACAGGGACAACCGGGCAGGTCCAGGGCTCCGCGTTCAAAGACGCCATTCCTGAAATCGATACATATGTGAGGGTCATGGGCGGAGACATCCGGTCGGACGTAACCGGAAATAACAACGCGCTGCGGATAACCCCGCTATTTGTCGATCCCACATTCTTCGAAGTCTTTACATTCCCGATGCTTTATGGTAACTCCGCTGCCGCACTCAGGGAGATCAACGGTGTTGTCCTCACTGAAAAAATTGCGCTTAAATTTTACGGCCGTACGGATGTCCTCGGCGAGGTCTTGACCATCGATTCAGACCCGTCCTTTGATCGGCTCGAGCGGCCTCTGTTGGTGACAGGAGTCGTTAAAGACCCACCCGCAAATTCATCCATTCAATTCGATGCCCTCCTTCCCTTCGGCTTTATGCAGCTTGCCTTCGACGATCGCAACTGGCTTAATGCCTATCTCGGAACCTTTGTATTGCTTCATCCGGGATCTGACCTTGAAGCCGTAACCAGGAAGTTCGAGGCGGTCTACGAAACGTACGGGAGAAAACAACTAGGCAATCCCGACTACGACTATTTCAAGGTCGATCCGGAAATTCACTACGGCCTTCAGTCCATGGAGGAGATCCATCTCAATCCTTTGACTCGCTCAGATGGCTCCAACGAATCCGGTATTGTCAATGAAAGCAAACTTCAGTACTCGATCGCATTTGTCACTATAGCCGGTTTCATTCTCGCGATGGCTTCGATCAATTTCATTACCATCACCATTTCCAGCACGCTGCGCCGGGCAAAGGAAGTCGGGGTGCGCAAAATATCAGGCGGCAGAGGCTCGCAGCTCGTGACACAATTTCTTACTGAATCCGCATTGGTATGCGTGACGGCGTTTGTCTTGTCGATCGGTATGCTATATGTACTCTTGCCATCGTTTAACGACGTTGCCGACAAGTCACTTGTCTTCGCCGACATGTTCGACTGGAGACTGACGATCTACTTTGGTCTTGCGTTGATCCTGGTCATAATCGTCGCCGGCCTCTACCCTGCCTGGCTGCTGACCAAACTGAAGGTAGTTGACGTACTGCACCGGCAAGTAACACGCGGAACCGGTGGTCACTTGTCAAGCCGTGCCCTATTGACCTTTCAGCTTTCCATCGGGGCTTTTCTGCTGATCGGAGCGCTGACTTACCAGTCACAAATGAGCTTCATTCGAACGAAAGACCTGGGATATGATCCTCACAACATTATTCAGACAGAAGTATTTGGCAACAGAAATGCTCAAAATGTTATCGCCTTCATGCGAAACGAATTGGAGAAGGAACCATCCATCGTAACTACGTCGTTCGGAAATAAAGGACGATTTGAAGATGTTATGACCGATCAGCATCAGTTCAGCTCGATGGTTAAGCGCGTGGATGAGAATTACCTTGACCTCATGAACATCCCGGTGGTGGACGGCCGGAATTTTTCATCCGGGTCCACGGCGGATACGGAAGGCAGCGTGCTAGTCAATGAAACATTTGTCCGAAATGCAGGTTGGGTGGATCCAATCGGTCAAACTATTCGTATCAGGGACAATCCCGACACGCTTTTCAGAAAGGTAATAGGCGTTGTTAAGGATTATCATTTCAGATCGCTCCGGGAGCCGATCATGCCCCTTGTTTTGTCTATGAAAACTGAGAGCGATCAGGAAATATGGGTAAAATTCAACCAGTCCCAACAGAAAGAAGCCATATCTGCGTTGAGCCGTGTATATCAGGCAGCGGCACCAGGCGCTCTATTCCAATACCAATTTTTTGATGAGGCGAATGCCAAAGATTACTTCGCGGAACAACGTTGGCAGTCAGTGGTCAACTTCGCAACCTTGTTGGCCGCCATCATCTGTTGCAGCGGATTGTTTGGCCTTGCGAGCTTGTCGGCCAGTCACCGTACGAAGGAAATCGGCATCCGCAAAGTGCTGGGGGCCTCCATCCGGCAAATTGCATCGATGATTACCCTGGACTTTCTCAAAGTTGTAACTATTGCTTTGGCCATCGCGCTTCCGCTAAGTCAGTTTGCGGCTGGATATTGGCTTTCAGGTTTTGCCTATCACATTGATTCCGTGTGGGGCATTCTTGCCTTGGCTGCTATAATGACTATATCGATTTCAATCATCACCGTTGGCTTGCGGGCGTTGAAGGCTGCAATTGTTAATCCTGTGGAAAGTTTAAGACGGGATTAGACTAATTATCGACCGCAGTCACATTGCAATCCCGGAAGCACCCCGTCACTCGTCTTTGAGATCAGCGTTTCGACTTTGTCTGTTTAAAGACCCTCAGTAGATCATTATTTGAAGAAACCAGGGTCGCCCATTCCTTACCCAGCTTTATGCGCTTGGTATCCTTAACATTGTATGGCACAAAGAACCCGCTCTCCATCGCCCTGACACTCCTGAACTCAAAATTTCCAAGCCCCAGCAGCAGCAGTCCCTGCGAAGCGTCTGCCGGTGTCGTCTCCACTTCAGAGTCAAATTTGTTGCCGGCGATCAAAATGTCCTTGTGCCCATCCTCATTAAAATCCTCGATGATGATGCTGTTGATCGCTGAAAATTGTGCGTCCACGGGCAGCTTCATTTTTTTAAAACCGTTGCCCTCGTTGATCAGGATAATGCTTGAGAATATAGTGGCCTTTAAATGCATTGCATTTGCCATGTCTGGGCCCAGTATCTGATTTAAATCGGCTCCGGCGAAAGCTCTGAAGGAAGGAAATTTCTGCGAAATCATTGGCATCTGGACCGACGTGCATTCGCGTCCACGAACCGGTACCAAAGTATCCTTGTTCATTTTGGCGAGAAAAATATCGTTGGTGTTATTTCCGTCGAAATCTTTCGCGAATACCTGAAGTGGTTTTTCTTCAGAGGGCTTAAACTTGTAATTGTCGCCCTGATTACCCAGCACAAGATCAATACGACCGTCGCCATTCAAGTCTTCTGCAGCCACTGAGTTCCACCATCCATGTGTTTCCGCCAGGCCCAGAGCATCTGAAATGTCATTTAACTTCCCTCCCTCATTTTCAAATACCTTAACCGCCATCCATTCTCCCACTACAACAAGCTCAGCAACGCCATCACCCGTAAGGTCCGTCCAGATCGCGGACTTCACCATTCCGACTTCGGCGAGCGTCGGTGCCAACTCATTGGTCTTATCGGAGAACTTTCCTCCTTCGTTGATAAGCAAATAACTTCGTGGCGCTTTGGGGTATGCTCCCATCGTTACCATGCCGCCTACAAAGAGATCGAGTTTACCATCTCCGTTTATATCATTCGCGACAACACATGAACCACTGCTTCCGATCTTCGGTAACGCCGTTCTTGCGAAATTGCCGGAGCCGTCGTTGATATACAACCTATCCTGGTAAAGCTCGTGTCCCTCGCGAAACTCACTTCCTCCGCTAACGACGTATAGGTCCGGATGTGAATCCTGATTCGCATCAAAGAACAATGCGCCAATGTCCTCGTAGCTTTTATCCTGCTCGAAATCCTTTACGACCTTTCTTACCAACTTGCCATTCTTTTGTAAGAATAGCTGACCTGCAGAACCGGCGGCGCCACCTACAAACACATCTTCCTGGTTATCGTTATTCACGTCCGCAACGGACATAAATGGCCCGCTGCGCGAAAACATATGCGGCAGCAATACCTGCTCCTTGTATTCATTGAACTCGTTCTCTTTGTGAAAAACAGGCTCGCTAAAAACCTGGTTAGTGGCTTCGCGAAAAAGAAACTCCTGAACGGGCGTTGTATCCTTTCGCCTCGTCGATTGCGTATAATCGATTACTACAACTTGATTGGCTGCCACATCAGCCAAGACGCTCTCCTTACCGTCGTTCCACCTCACCTTGATGCTGTCGATCCTTGCATGCTGGCCTAATCCAAAATGTACGATAGGTTCGCTCGACGACAGGTAACCTCTCGCGACCTTGTTTTCGAAATATTGAATACTGCTTCCTGTGTACAAAGTTATCTTCCCGCCGAGGCCGAAAGTATTTTTCTCAGGGCCTTTCAATCTAACTTTCAGATAGCTGCTTTTTGAGTCAACTTTGTTCTCGAAGACAAAGGCTTCGTCCTCGAGGTTGTTCACAACCACATCAAGGTCACCGTCACCATCAAGGTCGCCCACCGCTGCTCCATTTGAAAAACTCGTCTCATGGAATCCCCACTCCTCGCTCACGTTCTCAAACTTCAGATTACCATTATTCCTGAATAAGTAATTCCGAACCTTCACCGGTTTGTACACCTCCACCATCCCTTTAAATCCCTTCGCAAAAAACTCTTCGGGAGTGGCATACTTGCCTTTTACACTTTGAAGGTATACCTCTAAATCCTGTTTCGTATCGCCATCGAAAACATCCCTCCGATAGCCGTTGGTAATCAGCAAATCCCGGTCGCCGCTATTGTTAAAGTCGCAGGCAAGAACAGCCCAGCTCCAGTCCGTCTGAGCGATGCCCGCCAGCTGTGACACTTCACTGAAGGCGAGGTTGCCTTGATTGAGATGCAGCATATTGTGCATGTACTGCTTATGCATGCCCGCTTTGACCATTGCATTAAATCCCTCTACATCCATGCTGGGCATCGATATCTTGGAACGCTTGTAGTCTTCGGGCCTCATTTCCATGACCATGATATCTTCCAGCCCATCGTTATTGATATCGCTTATATCCACGCCCATCGAATAGAGCGAGGTGTGATTCATCGATCCTTG
This sequence comes from Cyclobacteriaceae bacterium, assembly GCA_035318625.1. Classification (GTDB taxonomy): domain Bacteria; phylum Bacteroidota; class Bacteroidia; order Cytophagales; family Cyclobacteriaceae; genus ELB16-189. The sequence continues at coordinate 462,638 of DATHEL010000001.1, read as the reverse complement.
TATTTGGTCTTTGAATTTTCCATTCCCCTGGTTGATGTACAGGTAGTCGCCGCCCGCATAATCGTTAGCGACAAAAATATCGATGAGGCCATCGTTATTTACATCAGCCGTTACTATCCCCAATGCGTACCCGTAGTTGTTGACAATTCCCGACTGCAATCCAACTTCCTTGAACTTTCCGTTTTCATTCACATATAACTTATCGCGGTTCTTGTCACGGTTCTCTAAACGGCCTTTCTGCATTTGGCTTAGAGAGAGGTAGAAGGAATCTGGCCGGTTTGCGACAAACATGTCAAGGTCGTTGTCGTTATCCATATCAAAAAAGGAAGCCTGCATTGAATATCCATTCTCTGCTATTCCATATTCCGCGGCACTCTCCTTGAACGAGAGGTCCCCCTGGTTAATGTACAGCAAGTTGGCTCTTTGCTCATCCGTATCCTGCCAGCCTCCGCGACATACATAGATATCGAGCTGCCCATCGTGATTGATGTCAACCATGGTTACTCCATTGTGCCAGCCGCCGGACGTCGCTATTCCTGCAGACGTCGTGATATCTTCGAACTTGAGTCCGCCTTTGTTCAGGTATAATTTATCGGGCACTTCATTACCTGTGAAATACAGGTCAGGCAGGCCGTCATTGTTCACATCTCCGATAGCAACGCCGCCGCCATTATAAACATAGGAGAAGAAGTCAAAGTAGTTCTCAAATTTCTCTTCTACGGTGTTGTTGAAAGTCACGCCACTTTCGGCAGAGCTTACTCTCCTGAATAACGATTCGGCATTTTGTACAGAGACGACGGGATCAGACTTTCGGTCTGCACAGCCGGCCAATAGGAAAGCGCCAAGGATGGCGGCTGTCAGAAAGGCGCGATTGGCTCGAAATCTCTTAGGCATGTGCGATTCGTTAGTTTTCCAGTTGAGCAAAATTACACCCGTATTGCAACTATATCACACACAATTGACAGGCGGTCAGTGCAGTGGGCGAGTCGCTGGTCTTACTCGCGGCCGATATGTCGGTTATAAAACTTCCAGGTTTCATGAGCAACGTTTCTCCCCAACGTGAGGCCTTCTCTATTCTCGGACTGAATGTGGTAGCCCCCCATCACCCGTGAAATGCCTGCCAATTCGGCTGTGTTAGTAAGTGTGGGAAACTTCAACACAACTTCTTTCCCGGGATGGTCGGGATCGGTAAGGGCACCAGCCACGACTCGTACTTCCAGACCGAAATCATCACTGTTGGTAAACAATTTCAATGCTTCGGCGCAGCCGCCGCTTACCGCGCTGTGGCCGGAAACATAACTTGGAAAAGGCGGGCACAAAAAGACGTCGGGTGAATAGGGTCTCCATTCCTGACCATTCATCTGAACAACGCCTTTTCCAGGTCCAGCCCATCCTAAGATCTTCCGGTCTTTATACAATTCATGGACAAGCGCGAAAGGACGCGCATAGTCATAGTGCATTTTCGAGTCCCAGCATGCAATGAATGCATCCATTGCAGTAATCTGATTGTAGAAATACATCTTTACATCGTCATCCAACGAATGATGGTATTTCAACGAGAGTACCAACGCAAAAGTCAGCCAATGGCCTGCCTGCTGGACTGACTTTGGGCCGTCTCTCATGAATTCTATCAGCGCTTTTTGTTCGTCCGTGAGGTTGGCTTGCATGTCCACTACTTCCTTTACGTCGCCAAGAAGCTGCTTTGACCCCAACGTAGGCGGCGGCACCGGCCTGAATTGGTCAGCCGTCTTCATGCCGATAGGTTTAACCTTGTTCCAATAAGGTGTAAGGCACGACGGTGCGAACTTTCCGCCACGCCCATCCGAAAAATATTTCGGCTGCCACCGGATCGGGTCATTCGTCTCGTCAGGTGAATTCACGGGCTGGTAACCTGAATAATCCGCATAAGGTTTGCCATCAGGAGATTGCTCTCCGTATTGATTCGATCCATCGTTGCGCCTGCTCTCGATGACTGCTTTTGCAGCGAGGTTGCCGATCCCCTCCGGCGTTTGCGGGTCCAGGGAACAATTGTCAGGGTCCAGCCCCAGTTCGATCATGAACTTTTGAAAGAGCGCCTTGTCGGAAAAAAAATACTCGCTCATTGACCGATATGCAGCATAGCTGATGGCTATCTCTTTGTTGGTAAGCGTCCCTTCAGGCGAAGGCCTCCTGTCAACATTTTTAAGGTAAACGGGTATCGCCTTACTGTCATATCTCGACCACGCATCAAAAACAGATGTAAATACCAGGGCCAGATAGCGAGACGTTATGGTAGGCCGGGGTTTGAACCTATCCGTGTCATTCGCGGTAGCGATCAACGCAACCTCCGCCCAACGATAAGCCATGTTGTTTTTGCTTGCGGCAACCGATACTGCTTCATTCTCAGTTTCCTTCCCGGATTGCTGTGGAGGCTCGGCAACAAGTCCCGCGTGGATCGGGAACTCGAGCAAAAAGAACAAAATGTAACTAAGCATGATCCACCGTTTATTGAACTGGCGTATAGGTTTTGAGATAGCTGACCAAATCGACTATCTCGGCATCTGCCATGTTTTGAAATAATCCTGGCGGCATCATCGACACCGAAGTCACATCCTTGGATAAGATCGAAGACTTGTTGATCGTGACCGGATCGCGGCCCACAACGCGGAGCTTCAACTGCCTTTGATCTTCTTCGATAACATTCCCAGAGTACGTTCTTCCGTCGCGGGTGTTGATCACAACCATCTTGTAATCATCCTGGATCTCTGCACTTGGCTGCAGGACGTTCATCAGAATATAGTTCACATCGGTTCTGTTGGATCCCGTAAGGTCGGGTCCCATCACTCCTCCTTCACCAAACATTTTATGACAGGTGCCGCAGGTTTGCTGAAAAATCATCTTGCCTTTTTGGACGTGAGCGCTATTCAAGGCGTCTGTTGTAAGCAGATTCCTATACTTCGCAAATGCGGCAGCATCGCTCGGCACTTCTTCGATCGGACCCCATACTTCAATGAAACCACTCCCCACCACTCTCAACAGCTGCCTGGCTGCATTCGGACTGACTTCATTTTTCGGGATCCTTTTTTCGTTGATCTCCTTTGTCAGCATGTTTCCATATCTTGACCGGGATGAAAGAGCAAGGATGGCCTCCATCTTTTCGTCCGTGGTGTACTTCGAATAATTATCTACCAGTGCCCTGCCCAGTATCTCACTGTCGAATGCAGCAACTGCCCTGATGGCTTCTTTCCTGATGGCCGGTTCGTTGAGCAGACCGGGCAACTGATCCACCAATTCTTTTCTCTGCTGGGCAGCAAGGGTCTGAAGCGCCTTTGTGCGCTGATCAATCTGGGCGTTGGTGTTCCTGAGTGTTGCGAAAGCTCGTTGCGTAGCCTCCGTGTCGCCAAACAATTCTGAAATCGCTAACGCCAGCGTCTTTAACTTGCCCTCGGACTTTTGCAGCCTGGCCGATACTGCCGGCCAATTCGATGGGATCATCAGATCGGTCCTGCCTTCCAGACCACTTAACATCCCCGACATCAATAACTCCGTGTTGGGTCCCGACTTTCCAACAAGCGCCACCAGTGGTTCAAGCTTGTCGGCATCCACAGCACGCCTTGCGATGAACTCCGTAACCTTCGGAACTTCAGAATGGATCGCCAGCTCTAAAAATTTATCGGAATCTTCAGCCATCAACGGCTCGATTCCATACCATAGCATCTTTGGAAGATTGTGGTCGGCCTTATCCTCCGAATGTGCTAAGAGATTCTTTGCAATTGCCCATTTATTCTTTGAGTTGATTCTTTGCAGTGCCGACGACAGGTAAAGACGCACGACGGGCGACTCATCATCCTCGGCCATATCTTCGAACTCTTCGACAGCGTCCTCGGATGGGTTCATGTCTTCGCACAACAATTGTATCGCCCATGACCTTACATATTGGTCTTTATCCGATAGCAAACGAATTAGATCTTTTTCGCTCGATCCACCTGTCAGGTGAAGCGCCCACATCGCCCTTAAACGCCAATCGGGATTTTTACTGTCATTGAGCAGGCTCTTCAACTCCTGGTGCGTACCGGTTTGCAGGGTGCCGTTGGTTGAACGCTTATGCAAAATACCTCTTGCTCTGCGGGAATGCCAGTCGCTCGGGCTCGACTGAAGTCCGACGAGTTGGCTGTCCGTCAGCTTGTTCAAATCCGAATATCTTCCCTCAAAATCTTTTGCCAGGGATTGCTCAGGGATGATCCTGAAAATTCTCCCGGTCTCGGTGTTCAGTACTTCCTTTCCGCAAATGTCGGCGTCGTGCCAGTCCAGTACATAGATGCCACCATCCGGACCAACCTCCATGCTGAATCCTATCCATTGCGCATTGTTAGCCATCAGCAGATCATCTCCATGTTTGCCAACAAAACTTGAACCCTTAGGTTCCAGCTTATCCGAAAGCACTGCATGCTCATGAATATTCGCCATAAAGATCCTGCCTTGCTCTTCAGCAGGAAATGCGTCTGATTGATAAACGCGCGCTCCTCCATGAGCTGACCGATGGCTGTGATCGGTGATCGTCTTGATATCTTCATACACATATGGGTTGAAGTGCTGACCACCTTGCCTATGATAAATGCCTCCCGGAACAATGTGCCATAAGTGAGGAATGACACAGGCACTCATGAACAATTGTCCTTTTGAATCGTAGTCGATCCCCCATGGATTACTGAATCCATGAGCAACAACTTCAAAACTTTTCTTTACCGGATGGTAGCGCCAAACGCCCCCATTGATGTCGACACCTTCGGCTTCCAGCAAGTCTTCGGGGAAAGGGTCTTTATGGTAATATAACTTCGTCTTACTATCGGGTTTCCGGATTTTCGAAGGAGTAGCAAAACCTTGCAGTCCGTACAACCATCCGTCGGGTCCCCAATGAAGACTATTGAGTGTCTCATGTCGATCCCGGATCCCCCAGCCAGTCAATAATATCTCGATTTTATCCTCGTCCGCTTTGTCGTCTCCGTTCTTGTCGGGGATAAACAAAAGGTTCGGCGGTGCGCCGACATAAACGCCATCAAATCCCACGGCAATGGCGGCGGGAAAAGCCAGGCCTTCGATAAACACTTTTTTCGTATCGGCTACGCCGTCCCTATCTGTGTCTTCCAGGATTGAGATCCGGCTACCTCCCACATTGGAAAACCCGCGACCCCGCGATTCGTAGTCTTTATTTTCCGCGATCCAAAGCCTGCCTTTATCATCCCAGCAGAATGCCATGGGTTGAGTCATCATCGGTTCACCGGCCCAGGCGTTAGCAACATAACCGGCTTTTACGGTCATCGCATCCACGGCCTGTTGAGGGTTCAGAAATACCGCATTACGTCCTTCCTCCTGCGCAATCTTCCACAGCTCTGCGGTCGTATAAGCACCTTCTTTACCTGAGAAGTCAGCCCATTGTTTAGTCAGCTCAACGTCGTTCATGTCGCCACCATAAACTACAAACTGAAACTTGAGCGTCTCGGTAGCGTCTTTTTCAATAAGCCAGTCTGCATCTCTTGTGAAAGCGGGGCCAACCCCCAGCTGATTATCAACGCGCCACTTTTGAGGATAGCCACGGTTTTCGGGGTGATCGAAGATTGCAACGTTAGCCATGTTGTCGCGGCCTTCAACCTGCATGGCAACGTTTACCCACATGGCGTGTTGACCTTCGGCGTTCTTGTTCTTCTGTCTTGCCGCGTTAATGACTTCCCCTTTAATACCCTTCGTCCAGGGCATCCGGAGGAATAATCCTCCGTAATCGTATTTGCCTATTGTTATTTTCTTTTTGGCCAGCCCTTTCCATTCAAGTGTCATCACGTACTTCTCGCCCGCGGCTTTCATCGACCAATTCTGAGTTTCCTCCATTACGACTCCGCCGGTCGAATCAAGAAGGTGGTAGACGGTTTGCCATTTCACTTCCTCTCCTTCTCCCTCTACAACATTGGCCGCCACTTTTTTCCAATAGCCGTCGGTTGGATGATGGAAGTAATCTCTGCCATTCACCCTGGTAAATCCCCAGTACAAACCTGTTTGATGTTTATGGTGGCCGGGGCTATACTGGGTTAATATGCCCTTGCCGTCGGGCGCTACTATCGGGTGTATGAAAGGCCGGTGATCCTCCTTTGCCTTCTGCACCAGGATGGGCGCCGTACCGTCTTTGAAATAGATTGAAATTGAATCAGCCGCTGCCTTCGCGCTTAATACCTTCGGCGAATTGTCGACGGGCGTTTCCCCGGCATCCTTATTTGGTGAGCCTCCGCAGCCGAAGATTAATGGCGCGAGAAAAAGGAGAAAAACGGTATAACGAATGGACTTCATTACAAGTGGTTTCCAAGTGAGTAAAGGTCAGGGTGTAAAAAAGTGCGCGCTTATTTCCGTTGATTGAAGAACAAATATGCGCCGTATTTGTTCGCGACCAGTATGTCGGTCTTCTTATCACCGTCAATGTCTCCCATTTCCATGGTACAACCTGCTCCTGAGTCGTTGTCGACCAGGTGGGGTACGTATGTTACAGTTTTGCCCTTGCGGACAAGCTCAAACCAATACAAAACGGGTGCTTCTAAAGGTTCGTCATCTCCCTTTGGACCGTGGGCCCAGTATCGTTTGCCTGACGAAAAGTCCATGAGGCCGTCTCCATTAATATCGCCGAGGGCGAGAGTATGTGGCTGCGAAAACACCATAGGGTATTTGCCTTCCTCAAACTCCTTGCGATCGCCCATGATCATATGCTTCTCGAATGTAATTCCTTTGTCCTTGTCCTTCGTCTGCTCGAACCATGCCATGCCGTAGCCATGGGCGTCGAGGCTGGTGATAATATCCACCTTGCCGTCGGCATTGACATCATATACGAGCATCTGTGCTCCGCCTTCCTTCGAGAACTCATACGCGTGTTCGATCCACTCTCCTTTGTCAGCACCTTTCTTGGGTTGTTCCCACCATCCGCTTTTTGCAAGCACATCGGCACGGCCATCCTTGTTAATGTCCGCTACGCCCATGCCATGAGTGTATTTCTGCCAGCCCAGGTCTCTTGAGATGTATTGAACCGTCCATGGCTGTTCGATATTCTTCCAGTCGGGCCGACCGATGGCGAGCTTTCCATCCGCGACGAAGACTGCCTCAGGTCGGCCATCCTTGTCGAGATCGGTAAAATAACGTGCTTCGTCGCCGGGTGCATCGAGGACCTTATGCGCTTTCCAAAAACCGTCTTTGCCTGCTCCCGGGTTTTGATACCAGAATGCAGGACTGCCGGCGCGACCGAACTTAAAGATGTCAAGAAGCTTGTCGCCGTTGAAATCATAGCCGCGCATCAGGTAGCTCTCTGAGTAGTTCAGGGGATCGTACTCCAACGGATCGCAGTAGGTAATACTGCTGGTGAAATCGGGACCCAGATAGATATAAGGCCCGGCGATCACGTCTTTCTTCCCGTCGGCATTCATATCAACGAGGTGTATGCCTTCTCCGTAAAACTTTTTCGTCAGTGTGACTTTTTTGAACGGAACGTCCTGGGCCTGAAGCGACCCGGTAACAGCCATCACACAAACCAAAAGTGAAAGGCCGGCCTTGCGGCTTAAAATACAAGCTCTGTTCATTTTTATTTTCAATTAGCCGATCGGCAGTACGGTCTTGCCATATATTTCATTCAACAGGAATGCTGACGATGCGTACAAAGACAGCAGCCCGACTACAACACCTTCATAACCCGCTGCCGTAGTGATGGCCGGGTTTCCTGTAAGACTGCCTGCAATCAACAGGACGAACAGCAGGATAAGGGCTCCAAAGAGTATCTGAAGTATTTTGGGCAGCTTCAATGTTGCAATAAAGAGTATCACGGTGAACAAGCACCACAGGATCAAAAACGCATTGATGCCGCCAGCCGAAGGCGCAGGCATTATATTCATTCCGGGGAGCACATTCATCGAAACGAAAGCAACCCAAAAAATACCATACGAGGTAAAGGCAACCAGGCCGAAGGTGTTGCCCTTCTTACCTTCCAATAAACCAACAATGATCTGCGTTAATCCTCCGTAGAATAAACCCATAGACAGCACCGTGGCATCAAACGCTATAACTCCCGCGTTTGTTAAACTCAATAAGATCGTGCAAAATCCAAACGCCGACAAACCCAATGGGCCTGCACTTGCGGAGGTGTCTTTAATAATAGTGGTAGTGGTTACTTCACTCATAGGTATTGGGGTGATTTAGGTTTGCCAATTAGAAAATTTTCTGGTTACATCATTGCGAGAAACACTTCTACCGCTTTTGTTGAGAAAGCAGGGTCGTTAATGTTCGCATCGACTTCGATCACACTGATGCCAGGACTTAGTTTGCTCTTCAGGCCGTCAACGAACGCTTTGTCCGCTGCGGGATCCCAGAACAACTGAGGTTCATTTTTGTCATTGATAGAATCGAGCATCGAATAACCCTTCATTGGGATGATCACTGCCACTTTTCCTTTCGACTTGTTCGCTTTTTCAGCAAACACCTCTCCCATCTTGCGATTTTCTTCCGGAGTGGTTCTCATCAGCGTTACCTGCGGATTCCATTTGTAAAACAGGCGTGCGTTGTATTTTGATGGAATGGTATCGGGGTTTCCGAAATTACACATGTCGATACAGCCCGGTGATATAAGGTGTGGTATCCCGGCCTTTCCGGGACCGTCCAGTCTTGTCGGGCCCGCATCGAAAACACCGCCACAAACCGTATCGGCCCACTCTGTTGTGGTCAGATCAAGGGCGCCTTGTACCATGCCCTCCTCGATCAACTTCTCCATCATTTTTCCACCCGTGCCAGTAGCATGAAATACAAGGACCTCATATCCTTTTTTGTTCAATGCTTCACGGCACCTGTCAATGCACGGTGTCGTATTTCCAAACATCGATGCGGCTATTGTCGGTTTGGCCGGCGCCATTTTTGCGGGTTTCGATTTCCTGATTTCCACCATACCGGTTAAAGCACCTACTGCATTGGTGAAAATCGCCTGGCTGAGCTGATTCAACCCGGCCACGTCGGTCAGTGAAGGAATCATCATAATATCGCTGATCCCTACATAAGGAGAAACGTCGCCGGCTGCGACGGTCGACACGCATATCTTTGGAACACCATAGGGCAGTCCCTTCATTCCTGAAGTGACCACATTGGTACCTGCAGTACCACCCATTCCGATGATGCCGTCGAACTTCTCCTTATTGTAAAGTTCAGTGACAACAGCCGCAAGGCCGTTAGACATGACCGTGATGGCCTTGCCCCTGTCGTTTGCTTTGCGAAGCTCCTCAAGGCTCGTTCCACCGGCCTTTGCAACTACATCTGCTGAAATGTTAACGGGAAAAAGATCGGTTGATCCCATCACGCCAGTGTTGATCGTTATTACCTCGCAACCTCTTCCCTTGATCAGATCAATGATGAATTCATGCTCGACGCCTTTCGTATCGAACGCGCCGGCAACGACAACTACTTTTTTCGCCATTATACTGTCTTTTTAAAGCCGATCTTTTTGAATTTTCTGATCTGTTCGGTGATGGCAACCTCAGTTGGCAGTCTCTCCATCGAACTTGCACCATAGAATCCATCGATACCCACCACGTGCTCCATGATATATTGAGCGTCGTCGGGCATGGCAATCGGGCCACCGTGCGCAAGCACAATCACTTCGCTATTGATATCTTTGGCAGCTTCTACAATTTGCTGGATCTCCACCACGCATTCGTCCATCGTCTTGGATGTTTTAGCACCAATCTTCCCGCTCGTGGTAAGTCCCATGTGAGCTACGATAATATCAGCACCGGCATGAGCCATCAATTCAGCATCAGCTGGATTGAACACATATGGCGTGGTCAGCATGTCGAGGTCGTGCGCCGCCTTAACACAATCGATTTCAAGTTGGTAGCTCATCCCTGTTTCTTCCAGGTTGGCTCTAAACACACCATCAATGAGGCCAACTGTCGGGAAGTTTTGAATTCCCGCAAACCCAAGTTCGACCAGTTCCTTCAAAAACTTATCCCTCAGCATAAAAGGATCTGTGCCGCAAACGCCAGCTAACACTGGTGTATGCTTCACCGCTGGCAATATCTCATGCGCCATTTCCTTAACGATCTCATTTGCATTCCCATAAGGCAGCAGACCGGCCAGCGATCCTCTGCCTGCCATTCTGTATCGACCGGAATTATATATAACAATCAAGTCTATACCACCGGCCTCTTCGCACTGTGCCGAAATTCCGGTACCTGCGCCACCGCCGATAATGGGTTCTCCTTTTGCAATTTTTGCTTTGAGGTTTTTGAGGACTTCAGTTCTGGTCCACTTTTTCATAAGGTTCTAAGTTATTAGTCTGTTAGTCTGTTAGTCGTTCCTAAATTTATGGCATTAAACAATAGTACCCGCGTTTATTCCTATTGTACTTCCTCAATTATAACCTTCGTTCTGATCATGAGGCGAAGAGCTTCTATCAATCTGATTCTGAGGGATCGGCCGCAGAGTGTGCGTTTGCTTGATCCCTGTCGCAGCAGGATTGTATTTCTTGACTCGCTCCACCAGCTTGCCGGTGCGGGTCAGATCAAACCAGCGCTTCATTTCTCCCAATAACTCCCGTCCCCGTTCATCCAGGATAAAGTCGATGTTAAGATCTGCCGGAGTTACTTCCATGGCCAGTTTATTCGCGGCCGTTTCGGCGGGCGTTTTACCAACCTTGGCAGCTCTTCTGCGAATTTGATTGATATATACCACCGCCTCGGCGCTGCGGTTATCCATCATTAATGCTTCGGAAGCGATGAGCATCGTTTCAGCCAGTCGGAACAGCAGGAAATCCCGTGTACCGCGCATCTCAGGTACCGAGGCGCGAGTAGGATCCAGGAATTTAGTCAATGTCGGGTAAACACGATCGGATTGCCTAGACAGCTGGTATACGCTGTATTTAGCAGCTGCGAGCTTGTCGGCGGGCCATTGCTCGTCCACTATATATAGAGCGGTGTCCCCGTTCTTGAGGGTCATAGTACCTCCTTGCACCTTGGTAAAGGTACCTGGTGTATTCGTGTAGAATACTCGTTTGAACGACTTCTCATAACGTGCATCTTTTGCCTTGTCAAACAAGGTCGTTAAAGTAAAGTTGGTCGGGCGGAAACGTGCCCAGGGTCTGCCGTTTGCAAGATCACGTGTCACGCCGGGCAAATCATCATACTTTGCAAGCCAGTAGGCGTGCAAGGTATTTCCAAGCTCGCCTGTCAGGAAGCTCTGACTGTTCTGAATGGCAAATACAACCTCTGCATGCCTTTCCACCGCTTCTCCCAATGCGAAAACTGCAGAAAAATCGTCCAGCAGTTTGAAGTTGTAATTCTTGATCACACCTTCTGCCAGCGCGGCCGCGTTTTTATAGTCATCAGCCTTCGCCGCTGAACCACCGGCACGGGTCAAATAAACCAGTGCAAGCAGGTGTTCTGCCGCTGGTTTCGTTACACGCCCGTAATTGGAACCGGTCGCCGTACCCGGCAACAAAGGTATGGCTTCAGTCAGATCCTTAACGATGAGGTCATATACTTCAGAAACCGGTGAACGTGGTGCCTCTGTGATAATGCCTGTGGTTTCTGTCGTAGTGATGTACACCGGGCCCCACGCCTGAACCAGAAAATGGTAGAAGAGAGCACGCATAAACTTGGTCTCAGCAACACGCTGGTTTTTTACGGCCTCATCCAGTCCTGCAATATCAGGTGCACGGGTAATCACTGCATTTGCGGAATTAATACCGGCATACAGTCGATTCCACACGCCGTCAAATACAGAAGTTCGTGAATTCAAGTTTGCGTCATAGTAATTAAACGCCTTATAACCGCCGTCAAATCCATTCGACCACAGGTCAGTGCCCATGGTCGTCATGTGCGGTACACTTTCATTTTCGATGAAAATGCGGAGGTAGCTGTACACGCCGTTAACTGCGTCATTGAACCCTACCGGTGTGCTCAGATAGTTATCTGTTATCTGTGTGCGAGCATCTTCCTTAAGGAACTTATCATCACAAGACGTGATGATCACTAAAGGCACGGCCATTAAAACGGCTGAGACTATTTTTTTCAAGTTTTTCATGATTGAATCCTCTATTAAAGGTTGATGTTAACACCCAATAAGAACGTTCTTGAGACCGGCGTGCTCCTGGTTGGGAATTCAGGGTCAACTCCATTGTATTTTTTCACATAAGAAGAGAAGAAGATAGGATTTTGAACGCTTACATATACGTTAAAGGATTGCATTCCCATCGACTTCACTATTGCTTGAGGAATATCGTAACCTAAGTTGATGTTCCTGATTTTGACGAATGATCCGTCGAAGTACCGCAGCGTGGAACCGAAGTATGGCAAATCCAAACTCGTATTCGGCCTGGGGATGTAGTTGGTCGGATTCGTCGGAGTCCAGTAATCCAGATCGAACATATTCACCCTTCCCGAGCCGAATCTGTTTGCGCCGTAGGAAAGATCCTCGATCATGTGACCAATACGGGCATATGCAACGATCGAGAGGTTAAAACGCTTGTAAGTGAACCGGTTTGTCATACCGGAAATGAAAGCCGGCACAGAAGATCCGAGAATCTTTCTGTCATCGTTGGGTGAAATAACACCATCGCCATTCTGATCGGCCACTTTGATATAACCGACACCGGAACTCATGGTGGCGGCTTCTGTCTGCTCGCCAGTCTGCCAGATCCCGACCCGTTCAAAATCATAAAACACAGTGATAGGCTGGCCTATGAAACGGAGGTTACCCACATCATCAACCTTGCCTTGCGACAGCTCGATAATTTGCTCTTTGTTTTTAGAAATATTGAAGTCAGTGTTCCATGTAAAGTCGCCAGGCTTGTTGGCTGGGATGTTGATCGATGACACTATGAGCTCGATACCTGTATTGCGTGTCGCGCCCACATTTGTGAGTACCGAACTAAAGCCGCTTGTGTTCGGAAGCAGTCGGGGAAGCAAAAGGTCCTTGGTATTGGATTGGTAAACTTCCAAAGCACCACTGATCCGGCCCTGGAATAGTTCGTAGTCAAGACCAAAGTTCAGCGTCGTTGTTGTTTCCCATTTCAAGTTGCTGTTCCTGATTGTGCTCGGCGTGTAGCCAAAAGCCGGCGTATCGCCGAACTGATAGCCAGTCCTTAACAAAAGACCTTGTGTTTGATAAGGAAGAATCCCTTCGTTACCTGTCGAGCCGTAACTGGCTCTTAATCTCAGGTTCGAAAAGACTTTGTTGTCAGAAAAGAAATCCTCATTGGCAATATTCCAACCTAAAGCAACGGACGGAAAATATCCCCACTTGTTACCTTCTGCGAATTTTGAAGAACCATCGGCGCGACCAGTCAATGTCACGAGGTAGCGGTCGTTATACACGTAGTTGAATCGTGCCATGTAAGACGCAATACTCCACTTCTCATAACCGCTCGTAATGCTTTGATAAGACGATGCAGCCCCCATATTGTAATACTCGAATGCATCCACCGGAAGACCGCGGACCTCGTTGGCAAAAACTTCGGTCGTCTTCGACTGACGGCTATATAACCCCGTAAAATCAAACCGGTGTTTTTCTGCAATCGTCGTGTTATACGTGACGATATTCTCCCAAGTCGTATTCAATGTAAATTTGTTTTCCGACTGAGCTGTCGACAATCCGCCTGCGTTGACCTGCGTCAGACTGCCTCTGAAGTTGCCAAGCGAGCCATACAACAGGTCGGGACCGAAGTTCATTCTGAACTTAAGGCCCTTCGCCAGTTTAACTTCAGCGTACGCACTGTTGAACAGTCTGAAGCTCTTCCTGAGGTTGATGACGTTGTCCGGGTCGACATCATATAATGGATTTGTACGGTTGCCATCACCAGGTGTGTTCCTGAACACCAAAGCGCCATTGGCATCGTAAGGCGTTCCTAGCGGGTTTTCCGAGAACGCGCCGTAATCCGAACCTGCGCCGGCAAGAGGATCGACATCCAATGCGTTCGCAATGCTGAATGTACCGAGCGAAGAAATTCCGAATGTTACACTTTTTCCGATCTTTTGATCGAGGTTGATACGCGTATTGTACCGTGTGAACTTCTGGTTTGGAATAATGCCTTTATTGTCGAACATCCCAAGCGATACGTTGTATTTGGTGTTTTCTGTGCCGCCGGAAATACTCAGGTTCTGTGTGTGAACATATCCATTTTCGATGAACAGTTTATACCAGTCTGTTTCGCGACCGGTCTTGATGGACTCCAACTCTGTCGGGTGGAAAAGGATCGCATCCGCGTTCGGGTTATTGTCGTCATACTGACCAATCGACCTTCTTGATTCACGCTTGTATTCTGCAAACTCTTCACCGTTCATGAGGTTTGGATACTTCATGATCTTCTGTATGCCGTAGCTGCTGTTGTAGTTGATCTTTACCTGACCAGGTGTTCCTCTCTTAGTCGTCACGATGATCACGCCGTTCGCACCCCTTGACCCGTAGATAGCGGTAGACGATGCGTCTTTCAACACGTCCATAGAAACGATATCACTTGGGTTGATGGAATTCAGCGCATCTCCTGTAACAGGGATGCCGTCGATAACAAACAAAGGATCATTCCCAGCAGCAAATGAGCGCTTTCCCCTGATCTGGATGGCAACGCCGTCGCCCGGCCTGTTACCCGCATTTGTTACATCTACGCCCGAAACCCTTCCCTGCAGCAATTGCGCGGGGCTGGTTACTGCCGGCATTTCCCGCAGCGATTTTTCGGAGATCGATGCTACCGCACCGGTGACATCGCTCTTTTTCTGGGTACCATATCCGACCACAACTATTTCCTCAAGAGACGTGAGGGATTCGACGAGGGTTACGTCGATCGTGGTCTGGTTTCCGACCGCCATCTCCTGGGTGTTATAGCCAATAGAGCTGAACACCAGTACGGTAGACGCGTCCGATATTTCAATCCGGTAGTCACCGTTCATATCGGTAGTCGTTCCCAGCGTTGTTCCTTTCAGGACGATCGTTACGCCTGGGATCCCTTCCGGGCTTGCGGCTGCGGTTACTTTACCGCTAACAATTCGCGCTTGCGGCATGGCAGCAAGACTCACTTGCACGCAAAGCAGCTGAAACGCCACCACGTAAGTGGCACACTTCAGTAATAGTTTGGGGTGTTGCAGTAGAGACATTTCAAGGTTTTTTTGGTTTTGAGGGATGAATCATTTTTCAATAACCGACTCCCGCTTTCGATAAATAGTGCAGTTACTACCAGTTATCGAAACCGGAACCGTTTGCTGGCGGTTGGCAAAAGGGGTACCAAATATTACTGCACGCGTTTGCTGAGACAAAAATCAAGAGCTAAATAGCTGACTTTCAAAGCGTTACCCTCCCGTATATTTCCTCACTCTCATTTCAAATGATTCGCTGTCTCGGTTTGATCTGTAACATTGAGTAACACTAAGTTTGGGTTTTGGTTACACTTTGTTACCCGGCTGGAATGTGGAAGGTAACTGATCCGAACTTGCCATTACGAAAATGATTTTATCGAATCGCGAGAAAAGAAAAAACATGCATCCATAATATTAGAATGTAAAGCGAACGGAGATGCAATGACAAAAAGTTCGACGACGTTATGCGTTGTTTAGAAACCAATTCATAGATTGAGAGTCAAAAGAATTGAACATCATCTTAAAATTTTATCAATTATGAAAAAGTATTCAACAATTGCACTGCTCACAATATTTTCTGCAGTAGCAATAGCGTTAGCAGGATTCGTCAATCCCGAAGACAAACAGGTACGCCATATCGTTGTATTCAAATACAAGGCGGGAGCAACTGAAGCGCAAATAGCTCAGGTGACAAAAGCATTCGGCGAGATGAAAAAGACGATCCCGGGCATAGTATCATTCGAACACGGCGTGAATGACAGCCCGGAAAAAAAGAACCAGGGGTTTACACATGTTTACCAGGTCACTTTTGAAAGCGCCCAGGCTCGCGACACTTATCTGCCGCACCCGGAACACAAAAAGTTCGGACAACTGCTGAAGTCGCTGGATATCCTGGACGACTTGTTTGTAGTTGACTATGCCGCGAAGGTTAAACTTTAGCAAAAAGCAAACGGCCGGGTTTGGAAACCCGGCCGTTTGCTTTTATATAATAATGCTCCCGGTGGACGGGAAAATTATTTTTTCTATTTTTTCTCCGCGTACACTTCTCTTGCGGCCTGCAATGCATTCAGTGAAGCTGGAAAGCCGGCATATAGCGCCATCTGGATGATACACTCGTTAATTTCCGTTTTCGTTAATCCAACCACCAACGATGCCCTAATGTGAGTTTTGAGCTGAGGCGTTGCATTTCCCAGAGCCGTCAACCCGGCCACCGTTGCTATCTCTCTCGATTTCATATCGAGGCCAGGCCTGGAATAAACATCTCCATAAGGAAACTCCATAATGAAGCGCGCCATATCGGGAGCGATGTCTGACATGTTTTTCATCATAGTTTCAGAAGCCTTTGGGTCGCCATAAACTTGTCCAATCAAAACTGAACCACGCTTGAACCTCGTTGCCTGATCACCTTGAGTCAGCATCGGTTTGTAGTCGGCCCGTGCCTTTTTCTCCACGAAGAAAACTTCTCGTGTTGCCTGAAGCGCGTTGAGCGACGCGGGGAAGCCGGCATACAACGCCATCTGAATCACAGTTTCAACGATTTCTTCTTCTTTAAGGCCAACATTCAATGAAGCACGGATATGCGTTTTGAGCTGTGGAGCTGCTGTGCCCATTGAAGCAAGTGCAGCTACAGTCGCAATTTCTCTTTTCTTCATATCCAGACCCGGTCTTGAATAAATGTCACCGTATGCAAACTCCATTATAAAGCGTGGCATGTCTGGCGCGATGTCGCTGAAGCTTTCCATCATCTTCTTTGCGGCGTCAGGGTCCCCATATACGTCCCCAATCAGTTTGGATCCGCGTTCAAAGCGGCTTGAATCTTTCATCTGACTTAATGCGTTGGTGTTACCGAGTAAAACTATACCGGCCGCGAGCAGGATTGCAAACGAATAATTATGTTTTGCCATAAGATTTGAAGTTTAAGATTGATAATCGTTGTCAAAAGCAAATTGGGAAATACAACCGGGTTCCACAAACACAGAACTTGTGGCGAAGTTGTGGATGATGATCTTCTTTAAGGATAATATGGTGGATTGTATGACTTAATTGTATGACTTACTTACGTGTGATGTGCTCGCATTCGTGGCTCAACGATCTTGCGGAAAAATGCATAAAGCAATGCGGCAGACGAGTACATCCAACACTTTTTACAGTGTCCAAACCCGGATGAACCGTCCGCCAGCATACTCACCCAATTAACGCTTGCCTTTGAATGTCCTAGCCAGGCTCCACGTACCAAAATGTATCGTTCACAGAGGCGCAATCGTTTGTCGCGACTAATACGCAAAAAGGGAACCAGAATTAAAACCCACTGTTCAATCGATGTCAAGACGGCAAAATTCATCTAATAACTTGCTAATAATCAATGGAATAATTTTACCTACTTTTATGACGGAGTCGGATTTAGAGGTCGCAACCTCCCTTGTATGCGTAACCTTGGGTTACACAAAAAAGAGTGAAGGTTACAGTTTGTAACTTACACAGGACTTCATCCATTTCTTAAGAAGTTAGCACCGATCAAGATCATTCTTAACCGTTTTCTTATCAATCAAAAAAGTTCATCAATCACTTCACACCGACGATACAATTTTCCAATAAGCTCCTATAGTTCAGGTTTGATATCTGAATAAATTTTAAGATCATTCAAGAATAAATTGTGCGCGAAGTATGCTCATCTCTCCGAACCTGGAGATGTAGCGATCGAAGAGAAAAACTGCAAGTACGCTGCCCGCAACAGCAAACATTACTATGTTCAACCTCAGGAAACTGATTCGGAGTCACAATAAACTTTCAGCACCGATCATTTCTGTGGTGGCAGGCAGTGGACAAATCACCAAATCTGCAGTCGCTTCCGGCGCAGACCTTATCATTGCTCTCAATGCAGGCTTCCTGAGGAACATTGGCTTTGGATCCCTGGCGGCATTTATGCCATACGGGAATGCAAATGACCAGACTGAACACCTGTTAAGGCATCACATACTACCGCATAAAAAAACCACCCCGGTTGTGGCGGGTGTCTTTGCCTCCGACCCGGACCAGCCAGTGATTGAGCGGTTGAAAAGGCTAAAGGAGCTTGGCGTGGAGGGTATCACCAATTGGCCTGCTGTAGGATTCATCGACGGTAATTTCCGCGCCCATCTGGAAAATGAGGGGTTCGGTATATCCGGTGAAGTCCAGATGTTGAAGCTGGCAAAAGAACTTGGTTTTGCGACATTTGGCTTTGCCCTTTCCGCCGAAGACGCCTTTGTGTTTGCCAAGAATGATGTTGACGCACTCATCCTGAATGTCGGTCTGACATTTGAAACGGTCGACACAATCGAAAAAAGGAATCAGATCCAGTTGTCGATTACAAAAGCGAAGGAGATGCTCGCGCATGTATCTACGTCTGGCAGAACGCCGCTAACGATCGTCTATGGGGGACCGATAACCGAACCTGAAGATTTCGAAGAGTTTTTAAGACAGGTGCCTATACACGGGTATGCAGGCGGGTCTGTGTTTGATCGATTCCCTGTATTGGAAACTGTAATCCTGAAGGTCAAAAGCTTCAGACAGATTTCTGCTAAAGGCCGAGCGACACCGCCGGAGAAATTTGGGAATCTCGTAGGATCGTCTTCGCCGATGAAGAGACTATTTGGCCTGATCCAAAAAATTGCTCCGTACGATGTAAATGTTTGTATAGAGGGAGAATCAGGAACCGGTAAGGAATTAGTGGCAAATCAAATCCACGTTCTCAGCCCGCGAAAGAATCACCCATTCATTACCGTGAATTGCGGAGCTATACCCGATACGCTGGTTGAGAGCGAATTCTTCGGTTACGAGAAAGGCGCGTTCACTGGTGCCGTTCACCGAAAGCTCGGGAAGTTTGAGCTGGCACATAAGGGAACGTTGTTTCTCGATGAAATCGCCGACCTAAGCCCTCATGCCCAGGCAGCTCTGCTTCGTGTTATCCAAGAGGGTGAAGTCATTACACTTGGGGGTCAGAAGCACATACCGGTAGACGTACGAATTCTTTGTGCTTCGAATCAAAATCTCGAAAAGCTCGTCGGCGAAGGAAAATTCCGGGTTGACTTGTACTTCAGGCTGAGTACGATTGTTATGAAACTCCCTTCGTTAAATGCGCGAAGGGACGACATCCCCTCACTCGTCAGCAGCATCCTCGCCAAGCTTTCGATAAAATTCAATAAGCAGCTGCTCGGTATCACCGACAATTTCATGAACGAGCTTAAGAGCTATGATTGGAAAGGAAATGTAAGAGAGCTCGAGCAAGTTATAACCCGGCAAGCACTGATGGAAGATCATCGGATTCTGGACGGAAAAGCATTTTGGCTCAAAAGCGAAACTCCCCAGCAAGGTGAAGAAGAAGAAGAAGACGACTACAGATATCAAAAGGCGCAGCAAGCGTTGATTACTGCGGGATACAACAAAACCAAGGCCGCAGCAGCCCTGAATATAAGTCGTAAGACATTATACTTATGGCTCAATCACGCTAATACGAATTCAAAATTGTAACCATATCCTTCGCTGATGACCAGCCTCAATATCAAGACCGATACCGCAAATCACGCTCACGCAAACACCGATCCTTCGAGCAAGCTTACGTCATTTCCGAAAAATCGTATCAACGCGCTGATCCTCGAAAACATCCACGACGATGCTGTGTCATTGATGAAGGAGGAAGGTTACAACGTCCAGGTCGTTTCCACCGCTCTCGATGAGGACGAACTGGTTGAAAAAATCAAGGACGTTTCAATTCTGTGCATCCGGTCAAAAACACAAGTGACGGAAAAAGTTTTGCAAAATGCGAACCGGCTTATCGCTGTAGGTGCATTTTGCATTGGAACAGACCAGATCGATTTAGCTGCCTGTTCGAAGAAAGGTGTAGCAGTTTTCAACGCACCGTACAGCAACACCAGGTCTGTTGTCGAATTGGCGATCGGCGAGATTATCATGCTGATGAGGAACCTGCCCGACAAAATTCAGATGATGCACAAGGGTATCTGGGACAAATCGGCAAAAGGCAGTTTTGAGATCCGAAATAAGACACTCGGTATCATAGGCTATGGCAGCATTGGCACCCAGTTATCGGTATTGGCCGAGGCGCTTGGTATGAGGGTATATTATTATGACGTGATCGAAAAGCTATCGCTTGGAAATGCGAGAAGATGCCATTCACTGCGGGAACTGTTGGAGGTTGCCGATGTGATCTCTGTTCATGTCGACGGGCGAAGTACCAACGAAAAGGTCATTGGTGCCCGGGAGTTCGATATGATGAAGCCAGGCGTGATATTCGTCAACCTGAGCCGTGGTAACGTTATCGATGTAGAAGCACTACGGGCAAATATTCAGAGCGGAAAAGTTCGCGGTGCCGCCGTCGACGTTTACCCCGAAGAGCCGAAAGGCAATGCCAATGAGTTTACTTCTGTGTTACGCGGACTGCCCAATACCATTCTCACCCCGCACATTGGTGGAAGCACGACAGAAGCGCAGGTCAACATTGCCAATTTTGTTCCAGCTATGATAAAGGACTATATCAATACCGGCAGCACGGCAACCTGCGTGAATTTCCCGGTAATACAACTGCCTAAACTGGAAAATGCGCACCGCCTTATTCACGTTCATGAAAACGTGGCCGGCGTTCTTGCCAACATTAACTCGGTTTTGGCGAACCATGAGATCAATATTGTTGGCCAATACCTCAAGACAAATGAACAGATGGGCTATCTCATCACTGATATAGACAAAGAATACTCCGAAGTTGTAAGAAAAGAGCTGAAGGCAATTGAACACACCATCAAGTTCAGGGTATTATACTGAACAGAAGAACAAAATATTTTAATGCATAGCGTATGATATCCGTTAAAAAAAGCAATGCAATCAGATATTCTGACGAAAGGCCTCAGGATTCAGACGAAGCTCTGACATGGGAAGAAGCGCTGCAGATCTCAATCAATGGAAAACCATACACGGTTACCATGCGCAGCCCGGGCCAGGATGTTTTTCTGACTGTGGGCCTATTGCTTTCCGAAGGGATTATATCATCTATCGAGGATATTCTTTCTATTCACGAAACGCCGACAATTCTAGGAGATTGCAACCTGTCGGTCAACATCGAACTCCGGCCTGAGGTCATCATCAACCAAAACATTTTTAAACGATCCATTGCATCAAGTGCTTCCTGCGGCGTTTGTGGAAAGGTGGACATCTGCGACCTGGTTGTACCCATTCGACTTGCCGCAACTTCGAAAAAGCTGAATACAGAACTTATTCCACAAATGCTGCAAACGATGCGGGAACACCAGGTCACGTTTGAAAGCAGCGGCGGATCTCATGCCGCCAGCGCGTTCACCGTAAACGGAGATTTGCTATCGGTGCATGAGGATATCGGCAGGCATAATGCGGTCGACAAAGTAATTGGCGCATTATTATCGACGGGCGCATTGCCCATAGCGGACGTGCTGATGATCAGCGGGAGGGTATCTTATGAAATCGTCGCGAAGTGTGCGCAGGCGCGAATTCCATTCTTACTCGCGGTTTCTGCACCCTCTTCCCTTGCAGTCGAATTTTGCACCAAGTCAGGGATAACATTAATCGGTTTCTGTCGCGATCGCAGATTTACGATTTACACACATCCTGAAAACATTGAACTGGAATAATGGAAGGGGATAAAGACGCCGTTGTAAAATCATCTGCGGGCGGCATGCCTGCGCTGATATCAAGTTTGAAGCACTTGCTTCAGGAGAATGCGCTGAGGCCAGGCATCTCTGCTTTGCTAAGAATGAATAAACCCGGAGGGTTCGACTGTCCCGGCTGCGCCTGGCCCGACCCATCAAAACCTTCGGTTACTGAATTTTGTGAAAATGGCGTGAAGGCAATCGCCGCCGAAACAACGACCAAGCGAGTAGACCAGGATTTCTTTAAGAGGAACAAAGTGAGCGAACTCCTTGAGAAGGATGGCTATTGGCTGGAGCAACAAGGACGACTGTGCGAGCCGATGCTGTTGGACATTGGCGCCGATCAATATCGGCCTGTCAGTTGGGAAAAAGCATTTCACCTCATCGGTGAAGCAATGAAACAACTCTCCCATCCTGATGAAGCCGTCTTTTATACATCAGGAAGAACGAGTAACGAGGCTGCCTTCCTGTACCAGCTTTTTGGAAGGGAGATTGGCACCAACAATTTTCCAGATTGCTCGAACATGTGCCACGAGTCGTCGGGCGTCGCCCTCGCAGAATCAATCGGTATCGGAAAAGGTACCGTTTCGCTGGAAGATTTTCAGAAGGCAGAAGCCATTTTCATTATCGGGCAAAATCCGGGAACCAACCATCCAAGAATGCTGACTTCATTGGAAGAAGCAAGAAAGAACGGTTGTGAGATCGTAACGTTCAATCCATTAAAAGAAAAAGGACTGGAGAAGTTCATTCACCCTCAAAACGTAATCCGCACACTATCGAATGTAGGAAGCCCAATTTCGTCTCTCTATCTCCAACCATTGATAGGTGGCGATTTTGCGTTGATCAAAGGACTTATTAAGGGCGTCTTAGAGGCCGAACAAGAGAAACCCGGACAACTGGATTACGACTTTATAGCCGATCATACCGTTGGCTTCGAACAAATGCGGGACGATATTCTTTCGACAAGCTGGGACGAGATTGTTGAGGAATCGGGATTGAATAAGGTAGATATTTTAAAAGCTTGCCAGGTATACTTACGCTCGAAGGCGACAATTGCTTGCTGGGCAATGGGTATAACGCAGCACAAACACGCGGTCGTCACAATCCAATACCTCGTTAATCTCATGCTGTTGAAGGGGAATATCGGTCGACCCGGCGCCGGCCTGTGCCCAGTAAGGGGACACAGCAACGTACAAGGCGACAGAACAATGGGCATCACTGAAAACCCAAGCGAAGGGTTTCTCAAATCCCTGGAACAGGTGTTTCAATTTACCCCTCCTTCAAAACATGGATTCAACACGGTCGACACCATCAAAGCGATGGATCAGGGGAAAGTGAAAGTGTTCGTCAGCATGGGCGGAAATTTCGCTGCCGCTACGCCTGATTCAGAATTCACCGAACAAGCGATCAAGAAATGCGATCTAACGGTCCAAGTGAGCACTAAACTGAACAGGAGTCACCTGATTACCGGAAAGCGAGGATTGATCCTACCATGCCTCGGCAGGACCGAAATCGATATACAGCATGGCCTGCCGCAAAAAGTAACGGTAGAAGATTCAATGTCGATGGTTCATACCTCCGAAGGTAAAAATCGTCCGGCCTCTGTGAAGCTACTATCCGAACCAGCCATAGTTGCCTGTATGGCCGTTGCCTCTTTGCCACGTACGAAGACAGATTGGGTCAGGTTGGGCAGCAACTACGAACTGATTAGATCTAAAATCGCCGAAGTGTTTCCCGATTTTAGAAACTTCAACGAAAAGATCAGTAAACCCGGCGGATTTTTCCTCGGCAATTCCGCAGCCGAAAGGAAATGGAAAACCAATACCGGTAAAGCGAATTTCACCACAGCTCCTCTTCCAAAACTAGCTGTAGAGCACGGTAAGCTGAAGTTGATGACAATACGCTCACATGATCAGTACAACACTACTATCTATGGCCTGGACGACAGATACAGAGGTATAAAAGGACAAAGGCGGGTAATATTCATGAACATATCCGACATAGAGCGTTTGAATCTGGCCGGGCACGATGCCGTTGATATCACCAGCACCTTCGACGGAATTGAGCGCGTAGCGAAGAAATTCAATGTAATTCCCTATGACATCCCTACCGGTTGTGCGGCAAGTTACTTTCCGGAAACGAACGTGCTGGTGCCAATAGACTCTGTTGCGGACAAAAGCTTTACCCCAACTTCAAAGTTCATAGTTGTTCAATTAAAGAAAAGCACAATTTGACCAATGCATTTCAAATTTGAGTCGGACTTCGTTGAACCTGGAATAAAGTGCATCCCTATGAACGTAAGGTTCAAACTCGATGCATGCGGAATCAAGCTGAAGCTGGCGGAATGGAGCGCGATGACGGTGGCAGAGCGTGAATATTTTTTCAACGCATCGTGTACCTCACCGGACGAAATCAGTCAGTTCCGGAAAGATCTGGAACAGTTGGTAATTGATCGCACGGGGAATCGTGTCGCCGAAATTCCGGTTGATCAATCTCCGTCGTGGTCAAAAACCGATCTCATACCCGACTCCATTTGCGACAGGTTTGCAGAAGAAGGATTTCCAATAACACTGCATGTATGGCAACAACTCACGGACCTTCAGCGGTTCGCGTTGTTAAAATTGAGCCGACCCGGCCATGAAAGCAAAAACTTTACAAAAGCTGTCATTGAGTTCGGGCTGCTCAAGCAGCATTCATAAATTCAAAAACAAAAAAGCCGCAGACTGTTACATCTGCGGCCTTTCAGGGCTAGAGCACCTTACCAGTCAGCTATTTTTTACCGGCTGGCTTCTTCGTATCGGTAGACAACGATGTTAAGTACGCGGCAATCGCCATCGCATCCTTTTGAGTCAGCCCTGCAGCCTGTGGTTTCATGACTCCGGTCATGAGCGCATCAACAATTCTGGATTCCTCTAATTTGCTGACAGTCTCCAGCGTGGGAATGCCTGGCGTACCTGAAGTATGGCAGACAGCGCAACGTGCCGCTACAAGCACCTTCCCGGCCTCCAGGACTTTTGGATCGGCAGGGGCCTTCGCCGCAACCTTGGCAACAGTGGCGAATGGCGAAGGGAAAGTTGGACGCTTAGCTTTGGATGATGGTAGCAGTCCGTATGCCTGGATGCGATCTGTCCCAACATATATAACTCCGTTCACAACTGTCACTTCGTTGTATTTTCCGGTTGCTCCCAGCTCGTTTGGCGCGCTCTTCCAAAGAAGTTTGAACGTAAGGGCATCGAATGCGTAGAGAAATGGCCGCTGCGTGGCTTTCGGACCTTTAAATGGTGTGGTTCTGGGCGCATTGGTATCCATAACCCAAATGATAGCATCCTCCCCGCCATTGCTTGTCACTATTGGCGACGATGGATTGTGGAACGTCTGCGTCATCTCCAATTGATCGATTTTCAAATAGGCCGGCTGGCCGGGTGTAGTAACAATCTCCAAACGTGCCAAGCCCGGCGGCGTGCTTACATCCAATTTCTCGCCCGTCTTTGCGCTGCCTGTGGCAAAGACATAATTTTTACCGTTGGCACTTTTGAAATATGCTGAGGTGGTCCGGCTCCTCGCCTGATCGTTCATCGCGTTCTCGTCTCCGTAGGGTCCAAAAACACTGAGCGGTCCACGTTTGCCAAATTGAGGCTGGATTTCCGGCGACAGCAAGGACTGATCTTTACTGGGGTCCTCGGTAATGGCAGGACGTTTTACGAGCGATCCCGGCATGTTTGTCCTGTCTAACAGGTAGACGTTGCCCTGCTTGCCGCCCGAAACGAGCAGATGGGGCGTGCTGGTGGTGGCAGGGTCGAGATCTATTACAACGGTGCCGCTGCTACTAAGATCTATGTCATTCACCTGAGAAATCGCCCAATTGAATGGTGAGTATGTTCCAGTTAGTACGAGTCCCTTTTCCGGGTCATCGCGCAAACGGATGACTGACTGTCCCCAGTTGTTCTCGCTATCCGGAAACACTCCGGGTATTCCCAGCTTTTTCATAATGACCTGCACGTTGGATCCTGTCGCCATATGAAGATTGCCATCCGAATCGATAGAGGGTCCGGAAGAAGCCCAGATCCCGCCGTTCTCTTCGGCACGTGAGGTGACGGAGAATGCCGAGGCCACGGACGCGGAACGGGTGTCGATCGCCACGATCCAACCCCAGTTGCCGGCGAAGGTTACGTACAAATGCGACCCGTCGGCGTTGAGGTTTAAAGATCCGCGTTGAATAAGAAGACGGTTAGACGGGAACTGCGTGTCTCCGTTGCGCTTGACACCGGGCGCGTTAATCGTGGCTGAATCCAGCGCCACCGGCCAGTTCTCCAGTTTCTTTCCATTCCTGATATCCAGGGCGTACACACGGTCGGGACTGGTGCCGTTGTTGCCAACCGCATAGATGCGCTGGGTCGCCAGGTCGATGATGGGTGTTCCAATATTGCCAAAACGACTCGGCTTCTTGTCCGATATGCGTTGTTTCCAAAGAATTGTTCCCGCCGCGACGTTGCCGGCAGCAGTGGCATTCACGGCGTAGATGTAACCAACATCAGTCGACGCAAACACTACCGAAAAGGTTTTCCCTTTATGGGGGCCTTCGGTAAGAGTCAGTCGATCTACATAAAGCGGGGCCGCGAAAAGGCGAGGCTCATCACCATCAACTGTATCGAACGCGGGCGTTTGCCACAACTGGGTGAACAGGGCACCCGACACGGATTTCGGCGTAAGCCGGGTTTCATGGGGATTCCAGCCTGATCGCTGTCTGTCATAATGGTACATCAGTTTATCGACCGACTTAGTCTGCTGAGCCAGGCATGAGCATGAAATGCATGCCCAGATAATTGCCATTGCACTAAATTTCTTCATTTGATTCTTTTTACACTGCTAGGGGTTGACGACTGCAACGGTCTGTTGTAATTACTGGGGAACCTGCGAAAAGACAAAAGCCTGCAAACGTTTTCGATGGCCTCTCGGCAAAAGGGATACCAAATTATCACCCAAAAAACTATTCAAATGAAAGGCGACGTAAATAGGTTACTATCAACTTATTACGATTCAAATTTTGGGGAATAAAACCTTCTGAGGTCTTGATATTTGATTTTCTGAGCGTAACAGGTATACAATATTTTTTCACAAGGTTACAACTATGTAACCTTAACCCACTAATGTAGTGCCCCCTTAACGTCTTCAAATGTAGATCGCCCCTCTCTTGACGTAATTGATCGATATCATAGAGTGAGGTGACTTTTATCAGCCATTCCCACCTACCCCCCCGGTATCTTTGCTTATTCCTTTACTGTGTTTATCGGCACAGTCCTGTTCTGCTCTATTTCCGACTGCTCTATTTCTGATCGATTAACGCGTAAACCCTACGAAAATGGATGATGAAAAGACTTTAAAAATCCTGATGGTTGAGGATAACAGGGATGACCTGGAATTGATCGAGCGGGCACTCCGCAAAGGAAAATTGTCGTTTGTTAATGAGTGCGTTGACACACTCGATGAGTTTAGTGAAGCATTGTTCCGGTTCAAACCAGATATTGTATTGTCAGATCATGGCATGCCTGAATTCAATTCCTTTGAGGCGTTAAACGAATGCTTGCAAGAACATGCTGATATCCCTTTCATACTTGTGACCGGTACGGTTTCAGATGATTATGCAATTTCCTGCCTCAAAAATGGAGTGGATGACTACATTCTGAAGTCTAATCTTTCCCGCTTGCCTACTGCGGTAAGAAGCGCATTGAAAAAAAGAAAGTTGGAGAAACTTAAGAAGGAAGCGGAAAAAGTATTAAGAAGACGTAATGACGAGTTAATGAAGGTCAACAAGGAGTTGGATAACTTCGTATATAGCGTTTCTCACAACTTACGCGGTCCATTGATGTCGGTTGTCGGATTGCTTAATGTAACTGATAAATTAACTAAGGATCCGGAGCTGAATGCATTTCATAGCATGATGAGGTCGAGCATTTCAAAGCTCGATGATACTTTAAAAGATATTATTGAATACTCAAGAAACTCAAGAAATCAAATTTCCAGGGACAAAATTGACTGGAGAAGAATGATTGAAAATGCCTTTCTTGGACTAGAATATATTTATCCCCCACGGAAAATCATCCGTACGCAGTCTCTGCAAACCACTACCCTCTTTTTCTCCGATGCAGGGCGAATAGAAGTAATTCTCAACAACCTGCTGGCGAATGCTATCCGGTACCGCAACAAAACAAATGATCTCAAAATTGACATTCAGGTTTTTACCTCCGATGACTCCGCGACTATTACATTAAAGGATAACGGCAATGGGATTGAAACAGAAATCCTGCCTAAGATATATACCATGTTTTATCGCGGAACAGAGGAAAGCCAGGGATCGGGTCTTGGCCTTTACATTGTTAAGGAAATTGTTGATAAGCTCAGCGGGGAGATCACGATCACTTCCGAAGCCCGAGAAGGCACAACCGTTATCTTAACCATTCCAAATAAAAGAGACTGCATTCTCCTTGAATCGCAAAACCCACGTACGCTTGATCTTTCACCGGTGGAGACCACAATATGGTAAACCAAACAAAAATGACTCTAAAGGAAGCCAAAGGCACTACCACACGCATCGTGCGCAAGGAACTTGCTTTTCAAAATAGGGAGAAGGAAAAACGCGCAGCAGAATTGGTAATCGCAAACAAGGAGCTCATTTTCCAAAATGCCGAAAAGGAAAAGCGGGCAGCGGAACTGATCATAGCCAACCGGGAACTTGTCTTTCAAAATAAAGAAAAGGAAAATCGGGCTGCCGAGTTGATTCTTGCAAACAAAGAACTTGTCATTCAGAATCAGGAGAAGGAGAATCGCGCGGCAGAGTTAATTGTAGCCAATCGGGAATTAGCTTTCCAAAATGCAGAGAAAGAGAAACGGGCAGCGGAATTAATTATCGCCAATACCGAACTCGCCTACCAAAATGGCGAAAAGGAGAAACGTGCCGCAGAGCTCATAGTCGCCAATTCGGAGCTGGCTTACCAAAACAGTGAAAAGGAAAATCGCCACGCCGAGCTTATCATTGCTAATCAGGAACTTGTCATTCAAAATTCGGAAAAAGAAAAACGAGCTGCTGAACTGATTATTGCCAATACGGAACTTGCCTATCAAAACAAGGAAAAGGAAAAGCGTGCCACTGAGCTCATCATCGCGAATCACGAGCTCGCTATGGCCGAGGAACAATTCCGCCAAGTGGTAGAGTCCTCACCGAATGCCATGGTCGTTGTTAATGAAAAGGGCTTGATCAGGCTTGTTAATAATCAAACCGAAAAGCTTTTTGAATACAAACGCGATGAATTGATCGGTAATAAACTTGACATGCTGATGCCCGAACGGTTTCGGGGCAACCATATCACGCAGCAACTGGATTTCTTAAAGGAGTCAAAAGCACGTTCGATGGGCGTAGACCGGGACTTATTTGCATTAAGCAAAAGTGGAACAGAAATTCAGATAGAAATTGGATTGAACCCCATTAAAACTGTGAAGGGGACAAAGGTTCTTATCTCGATTGTTGACATTACTGAGCGAAAAGCCCAGGAGGTTATGCTAAAGAAGCACAATCATGAACTTGAGCAATTTTCATATTTAGCGTCCCATGATCTGCAGGAGCCGTTGCGGACCGTATCAAATTATATGGAAGTCTTTGAAGAAGACTATTTACCCCTGCTGGATGATAAGGCGCGTCAATATCTCCACTCCGTTAATAAAGCCACGGAACGGATGAGCATATTGATAAAATCACTTTTAGCATTTTCCAGGTTGGGTCATAATAAAATTCTTGTAACGGTAGATTGTAATAAGCTGATTGCCGATGTGCTTGCAGATTTAACGACGATGATCGAGAAGTCCGATGCAGATATTACAGTATCTCCGTTGCCGGTACTCAATCTGTACGAGGTTGAAATGCGCCAGGTATTTCAAAATCTTATAACGAATGCAATCAAGTTCAGGAAAAAAAATACCCGGCCAACACTCGATATTCGTGCCGACCTGATCAAGGATAGCTGGAGATTCTCGGTAAGTGATAACGGAATAGGTATAGCCGCCAACTCATTTAGTCGGGTGTTTGACATTTTTCAACGGTTGCATACCTCAGATATGTATGAAGGTAGTGGCATCGGGCTGGCAAATTGCAAGAAGATCGTTCAATTGCATCAGGGGAATATTTGGATTGAATCAACATTAGGAAAGGGGACGACATTTTATTTTACCATACCAATCGTAACAAAATGAACAAAGAGCTAAAGTCAATTATGCTAATCGATGATAACCGGGATGACAATTTTATTCATGAAAGGGCCATTCGTAAGATCAGCACTAAAAGCACAGTCATTACGAAGGAATCAGGTGTTGATGCATTAACTCATTTAAAGTCCCTGAAATCTTTACATGCTGATCTTATTTTTCTGGATATTAATATGCCCGAAATGAACGGTTGGGAATTTCTGGCAGAATACAGCAAGCTGGACAAAGAACTGCAGTGTAAGTCCATTATTATCATGCTGACAACTTCCGACAATGAAGATGATGTTGCAAAAGCCAAAACAATGAACAACGTAAAAGACTTTATTACGAAGCCGTTAACCAAAGAGAAAATGTCTGCGATCTGCGAAAAGTACTTTATTCCGCCGTGTGCTTAACCACATATTGATAGCCAAGCTCTGCAAAAGCTCCGTAAACAAAGAAGGACTACCGAATATCGATAGTCCTTCTTTCTCGAGGTCCTTAGTGTACAATTTTCGAACCACTTCATCCCCGATTTACAGAGACTTGCCACCTTGGCCACCTAAATCCAAGTCAAATTTATATTCAACTATCAAACGCGGCGATCGACTGCTTGTTGATCATTCGATGCAAATTTGATCATCATTGCACCAATTTGATTTCCTTCATTTATTTAAAGGCATTCAAAATCTATGGGTATCCGTCGCCACCTGTTTTCCTAAGATTCTCACTTTTTCCTCTGAACTCCCTTTCAATGAGGTCATAGATAAAATCCGCATAGTATTTTGTAAGAATCAAATGAAGTCCGACTACAAAAAAAACCCTGATACTGTATTTTTTTGCATGGACGGAGAAAATGAAATAACTGCCAGATTATTGAACTCATGCTTCAATAATTTGCTTATTGGCAGGCGCCCTCAATTGCTATAATTAGCACTAACCCTGAACGCCAGCGGTCTCTTTGGTCGGTTGATCAGCTTTCCTAAGAACTCAACGGGATCCACGTAATGAGGATTCATATGGATTCTTCCATTCATAATAACCTGAGGATGCGTTGCTAGCACATCAGCTATTGCACTTCCGCTGAATTTATTAATATCGTAACCGCAGAGTATCGAACAGTCGTGTTTTGGTGTTAACAAATTAAGACGAGCTTCATATTCTATCAACTCATCTGTGCCTGGAAGATGTTTCAACGCCCACTCCATATCACCACAGGCTCGCAAATTACCGTATGGTCCCTTTTGCGCATCGATTAATGCTTGTTCAACTATATCGAACATTCGCTTCGCCGCGAAAGTCCCGCCTTGAATATAGGAATCTTCGGTAGCCACAATTTTTAGTTGCCCTTTTGTCAGCACTTCCTCTACTGGAATACCCGCATGCGACAATCTTGAGCAATGATCTTTGTGTGAATCGCTCGACAATATGGTTAAAACTTCTTCATTGCTATTTATTCCTTCTTTTAACCAGGGCAACAATACTTCATATTGCTCTTCCCGAGAATCGAAAAAAGCGCAGATGTGCAGTGGCGCTGTTAGTGTCTCACCACACAAGGTAACAGGCTGTTGTTTTTTCATAGTCATTATAATATAAGCGTAAAATAACTTGGAATCATCCACGTCAAAAACAATGCTAAAACCACAACAAACTTAGGAAATATGGAATAAAATGTGAACACCGCCTCAGCTAAAAAATTCTAACCAGGAGTCAAAGCGTAGTAAAATTTTAGGACTTCAGATGACTGCACACCCAACCGGTATTTGTAGTTGCAACAAAACATAAATCATTGGTATTCAGGGCAATAACAGAACATTTCTCCGATAATTATTGGGCTAATTGGCTCAAACGTCAATTTCTACGTTTTTTCGATCGCATACCACATCGTTTAACTTCCATCCCGTTGCTTCACCCGGGCAGGTAGCCTGGTACTGGTGAGAATGGCTATTGTTGTTTAATTTTCCATCTTTTTAAAAGAGCAGTGAAACAAAACATTCTCCTAATGTACGATGATGAGGGCGTTGGAGTTATCTCTATTGTTGCAGCACGGGGCATACCGAACCAAATAAATTATTCGTCGTTGTTTCATGTTTCTGAAGCGTGGAATAAGTTCCAGAGCAACCAAATCTGCCCTGATTTAATTTTTAACATGGCCGTAATGCATGAGCAACAACTTCTTTTCGTAATAAAGAGTACTGAGAGCAGCGAAAAACGAAGCCAGTATTTAATGTTGTCCTTCCAGCAAAGCAAAAATCAATGCTGAAAAAATGAAGACATGCTATTTGATTGAGGATGATATTGATGACCAGGATATTTTTCGTATGTCTTTGAACGAAATTGATGAAACCATAAAATGTGATGTTGCAAACAATGGGTATGACGCTCTTCAACGATTGAACGCCGAAACTGGCTATACACCTGACTATATATTCATGGATGTCAACATGCCAAAAATGAACGGCATAGATTGTTTAAAACAATTAAAAAAACTTTCGCGTCTAAACGACACGCAAATCATCATGTTGTCTACTTCGCAAGAGCCACGGATTATCAACCTGTGTAAGCAATTGGGAGCAAATGATTTTCTAGTAAAACCCCCAAGCCTTGATTCATTAACCCTTATGTTATCTAAAATAATAAAGCCTTAAAAGGAAGTCATACCATGGCTCTTGCACGACTAAAAAACAATCCTGCTGCAAATGAACTTCTCAAGTCCTTTGACTGGACAGCGACAGCGTTAGGCGATTCTCAAGCATGGTCCCAATCGCTTAGAACATCTATCAGTATATGCCTTAATTCCAAATTTCCAATAATTGTTCTTTGGGGTTCAGAAATGATTCAGATATATAACGATGCCTATAAAGACATGATTGGGCTGAAGCATCCACGCGCATATGGCGCTAAAGCAAAAGATGTCTGGGCCGAATTGTGGCCTGAAATAGGCCCAATGCTTGACAGCGTTTTGAAGAATGGCGAATCGTTTCTATTAGAAAACCATCCCTTCACTCTGAACCGAAAAGGCTATGATGAACAACGCTACTTCACTTTCTCTTATAGCCCTGTTTATAATGACACACATGTTGAAGGTATTTTCGTATCTGTAAACGACACGACAGAGATTATTTTAAATAACCAAAACCTCAGAAAACTCCGGGACAAACAACTTAAAAATCTATTCGTTCAAGCTCCTATTGCATTGTCAATTTTGAGGGGACCGGATCACGTGATAGAAGTTGCAAATGACGAAATTTTGAAACTTTGGGGCAAAACTTCTGAGGAGGTTATGGATAAGCCGGTATTTGAAGCCATCCCGGAAGCCCGAGACCAAGGCTATGAAGACCTTCTCAATAGGGTGTTTACTACAGGCGAACGCGTAGTGATTCATGAAAGCCCGTTAACTCTAATACGATATGGAAAGCAAGAAGATTTCTTTATTAAGCTTACCTACGAAGCACTTAGAGAGGAAGATGGAATAATTTCGGGGATCATGGTGCTTGCTGAAGAGATAACAGAACAGGTAACAACTAGAAAACGGATCGAAGAGTCTGAAATGAGACAGCGCATTGCAATTGATGCTGCCCAAATCGGAACGTTCGATCTTGATCTGCAACGATCCGAGTTTAAATTTTCTGAGCGACTGGCAAATATTTTTGGCTACAGCGAGAGCAAAGGGCTCACCCGGGAGAAATTCGTAGAAAGAATTCATCCCGATGATGTTAGCCACCGAATGGAAGCACTGGAAAGGGCACTTAAAACGGGAACGCTATCTTATGAAGCCCGTATCTTATGGCTCGATAATTCTGTCCATTGGATCAGGGAAAATGGAAAAGTGGTATATGACAAGCAAAGCAGACCATGGAGGATGTTCGGTACCACGTTAGATATTACCGATCAAAAAACCGAATCAGAAAGGCTTGAAATGCTAGTCGAATGGAGAACGGTCAAATTAAAAGAACAGCATGAGGAATTAAAGCGAAGCGAAGAAAGGTACCATAAGATGGTTGAAGAAGTTCAGGACTATGCTATAATTTTGTTGGACAAGGACGGCATTATCCAGAATTGGAATAAAGGAGCAGAAAAAATCAAACAATACAGGGAACAAGAAGTAATTGGAAGGCCCTTTCATATATTCTATTTACCCTTGGATAGGGCAACTAGACTCCCGGATAAATTACTAAATGAGGCGGCAAAGAATGGTAGAGCAGTCCACGAGGGGTGGCGCCTTCGAAAAGATCAAACTAGATTCTGCAGCATCGCAATCACGGCATTACATGATGATAACAATAATGTTATCGGTTTTTCAAAAGTAACAAGGGACCTTACAGAAAGGAAAGAATCGGAAGACAGACTGCGTGACTATACCAAAGAGTTGGAGTCTCAAAATCAGGAGCTCGAACAATTTGCCTATGTAGCGTCTCATGATTTGCAAGAGCCCTTGCGTAAGATTCAAACATTCTCCGAAATTCTTCACAAGAATTTGCATAACGAAGAGATTGCGAAGACGTATTTGAAAAAGGTAGATTCTTCGGCAAAACGAATGGCCGAACTGATAAAGTCTGTTCTAAATTACAGTCGCCTCTCTAATGGCGGACATCAGGTAACTGAAGTAGCTTTAGATGGTATTCTCAAAAATGTTACACAGGATTTTGAATTACTGATTCAGGAAAAGGATGCAGTGATCGAAAGCGAACCTTTACCTTTGATCACTGGGATTTCGCTTCACCTCAATCAACTTTTTGCAAACCTTATTGGCAATTCATTAAAATTTACAGAGCGCAATCCCATTATTAAAATCTCTTCAAGGCCAGTCAGAAGAGAACAAGTAGTAAACAGCCCATCTAACCTGGAAGGAACAAATTATATAGAGGTGGCATTCTCCGATAACGGAATTGGTTTCGATCAGCAATTTGAAAAACAAATTTTCACAATGTTTCAAAGATTGCACGGCAAGCACGAATTCTCAGGGACCGGAATAGGTCTTGCAATTTGTAAGAAGATCATGGAAAATCATGGCGGGTATATTACAGCAAGAAGCGAAGTGGGGAAAGGAGCAACTTTCTATGTATACTTTCCTTTTAATGCTTAGGGCGGTCCCGAATCGGATAGGCAATCTAGACCTTCTTCACTCGAGCATTTAGGATGCGCCTAATCTTTCCATGGCCAATGATTCTAGATTCAAAGCTGAAATGAGCTCACTCATATAAGATGTTCTATCCGAATTAAAGTGGAGATCGAGGAGACGTGCTCTTGTAAATTCTTAAAGGATCATTATTTGCGCGACTTTCCTGGATTATAATAAAAATCGTTTGAGGTTTTGAGCGGATTCGAACCGCTGTAGGAGAAAAAAAATTAAGCAGAGCAAAGCTCTGCAAAAGCTCCGTAAACAAAGAAGGACTATCGAATATCGATAGTCCTTCCTTCCCTCAGAGGTCTTGAGCGCACAATTCTCGAACCGCTTTATCAAAGATCTAATTCTACTCGCTCAATTACACGCGTAAAAGCACCAGTCAGATCTTCCGATTTTGCCGGCAACTTGGTAAAGTTATAGGTAAAGGAGAAAAAATACCCTGCAGTAGGAAATACGGAAACCGTCGAAATCGCATCGGGCGACTCCAACCTGGTGTTGGATGTATTTTGAATGATGGCGAATGGTTTCACGAACACAGCAATCACTTCGTTTAAATGATCGGATGTTGTTTCGACCAGCCTGTTGCTTGTTCATAAGCGTAACCAATCCTGCAAAGCACCGCCTCTGTCAGAGGGCTCCCCATCAATTGAAAGCCAGGAGGTGGCATGTCATTTTCTGCTTTTCCACATGGAAGTGCTAATGACGGGATACCCGCCAGATCTGCTGCACCACAAAACCGAAAATTGAGCTGCTCGCTAAAGTGAGCAATGAGCCCTTCAGACATATTCGCCCTCCAGAGTTGTTCTGTAACGCCTTTCACCATTCCACATGTAGGTGCTGCAAATGCGTCTACGGCTGATAATGAGGTACGGAACTTATCGGTGAAATCTTTTTGAAACAGGCGTGCCTCATTGTATTGTTCGTCGGTAACATGGACGCCAATTTCAAGAAACTCGGCTAAGTACTTTCCGTATTCCGCCTGTTTGGATGGGTACGTTGTCTTATGTGCTTCGTAAGCTTCCCGTGCGGCAATCTTAAGCCACATGTCCGAATTTTCCAGTTCAATACCGGGTGGTTGGAAAGAGACAATGGTTGCCCCTAGTTCCTCCATTTTGCGAACGGCCGCTTCAATGGAGCTTGCCAATGCTGGAAGTACTCCCTTGCTTATGTATTCATGGTCGACCCCGATTTTTAGACCCTTCATTCCTTTTTCGATGCCGGCTAAAAGGTTCGGTGCATTGCCTGGCAGAGAAGTTGGATCGTTCGGATCAAAACCTGCTATTGCTTCCAACATGAGTGCAGCATCCATAACAGAACGGGACATAGGGCCCACATGGTCGAGAGAGTCAGCAAAGGTTAGCACTCCATAGCGGCTCACCAATCCGTATGTCGGCTTAAGGCCTACAATACCATTGGCAAATGAAGGAAACCGTATGGAACCTCCCGTATCCGTACCGATTGATCCAAAACACAATCCGGCAGCAGTTGCAACACCAGAGCCGCTTGATGATAAGCCTGTCCACAGGTCTTCGCCCCATGGATTTTTTGGGATCGGTACGGTGGAATTGTAGCCACCGGTAGCACCTTCTGTAAGGTTTTGTTTGCCAAGTATAACGGCGCCTGCGTCGCGTAGCCGGTCAACAACCGTTGCGTTGTAAGATGGAACAAAGTGGGCTTTGAATGCATGTCCGCCGGTAGTAGGTGCATTAGTGGTGTATAAAAGATCTTTCACACCAATAGGCACGCCGTGCAAGGGGCCACGGTATTTGTTCTCTGCCAACTCTTTATCCAATGCTTTTGCATCTTTCAGCGCTTCCTCGCCAGTCACCGTAATGTAGCTGTGCAACCGCTTGTCGAGCGCCGCTATCCTTTCAAGCATTAATTGCGTGAGTGCTTCTGAGGATATTTTTTTAGTTCTTATCAATTCAGCAACCTCTGCGAGTGTTTTATAAGGTAAAGCCTGCAAGTCACTCGATGATAGCTGCTGTTGTTTTTGATTAGTACAACTAAAAGGAATACCGAACGATAAAGCACTTAAGCCAATAAAGTTAATTGCCTTGCGTCTTGACATCTTTTGTTCGAGCCGCCGATTAGCTTCAGTAACATTTCTCATACATGTTGTCGAGGTTTTGGAAAAGGAGCGATAAAGGATGGAGTGAAGATAATCAAAGTCGGTCAAAATTCATGGACCGGCAGCAACGAAGGCTATAGGTAACAGGGCATAAAAAAACCGTCAAACATAAAATTTGACGGTTTTTGATCGTTTGAGGTCTTGAGCGGATTCGAACCTTCTTAATCTGGTTTTGCCTCATTTAATTAATCCACCCTAAAACACCGTTTTTCCGGATTTTGCAGTACTTTCGAGACGAAGGGAAAGCACACTAATGTTACAATTGGTTACAATTCCCGTTACAATTGCCCCCCAAGCCCGCATGAAATCGCAGTTTATACTTATTAAGCAGAGCCAAGCACGCAAGGCGATGCCGGTGATCTACCTCCAGGTATTTGACGCTCGGTTTAAGGATCGGAAATTCTTGTATTCAACGCGGCAAATTATCGATCCGAAGCTGTGGGATGGTGATGCCCAGGCTGTAAAGATCCGGAAGGCAGTAAATCAGGACGACCGGCAGCGCCTCGACGCGTTAGACAAGTTTCTGAAATCAATTCGAAACCGAGTGGAGTTATACCAGAGCCTGAAGCTGAACAGCAACTATCTCGACAAGGCCGAATTGAAGTCGCATCTCGATGGCATGAAAGACGATGATCGCAAGGACGCCGAAGAGCGGCTAAGGGCCGGGAGCGACTTCTTTAAACTCTGGGAGAAGATAATCGACACCACCCGTGCAAACGGAAAAGCGATATCCGAAGGAACGAAGCGATCAAAAAAACAAACCCTTGTCAAAGTCACCGAGTTCGCCGCTGTCAACAGACTACGGCCAACACTTGACACAATAACCAAAGACTTTTACACCAGCTTCGTGGGATGGCTGGAAGGTCAAGGACTGAAACCGAACACGTGCGGAAAGCATGTAAAGGAATTGAAAGCAATCCTCCGGGAGGCGGACGATCGGGGATTCAATGTTAACCCCTCCTACCTAAAGAAATCATTCCGCGTGTTCCGCGAACCTGCAGAGTCTACATACCTGTCAATCGAGGAGCTTAGGAAAATAGCGTCGGTGGCAATCAAAGGTCAAAAGGCTCAACACAGAGATGTCTTCCTTCAAGCCTGTTTCGTCGGCGCCAGGCATTCGGATTGGCACCAAATACATCCAAACAATGTAGAGGTTCACAATGGCAAAGAACTCCTCCGCATCAAGCAGCAAAAGACAGGGGCAATCATCTATGTCCCAATTCACCCGATGGTAAGGCGAATATGGCAGCGGTACAAGGATAGTCCACCGCGGGTGGTGGCTCGTCCAAAGATCGCTGAGGCCATTCGTGAAGTCGCAAAGGTTGCAGAACTTGGGAAAGTTGTGATCAATGGCCAGCGAGTTGATAAGTACACCACGATATCCACCCACACAGCCCGAAGGTCGTTTGCCACAAACGCCTACCTGAGCGGAGACATGACCGTCCAAGAGATAATGAAATGCACGGGGCACCGCACCGAAACCTCATTTCTTAAATACTTAAAACTTGATGGAAGGGACTTCGCATATAAAGCTAGTGACAGCAAATTCTTTTCAGCAGGTACTTGGGATGAGGGGGTTAAAATGAAAATTGCATGAAAAGAAAAAAAACAAAGGACCTTCAGTTAGCTAGCCCGGTCGCTGATAACATAATTATGGCTGAGGCGCAAGGATACTTTTATAAGTCACAGAAGTATTATTCAAGAGTCTATAAAAAAGGAAAACGTCGTCTGTCGAAAGATGACCTCCAATATTACCAAGGGTTTTTACAATCAACCGAATATCAATACTATGAACAGAAACTTGCAGCTGAACATGTCACAGAACTTGGCAGGGTGATCATTCATGAAATGCTGTATATACTAGGGTACTCAGATCATAGGGCCGTGTCGGAAGAGAGCCCTATCTTTAAGGAGTGCCTACAATTGTTTAATAAAAAGGAGAAAGAAAAGGTGCCTTTAGAAGACATTCAAAAGCTAACCACCTTATTTGGCTCTCCCTACAATATCGGCAATCGTGACTTTTTATTCTGGTTATTTGCCGACTTTAAGATGTTTCTGCGTTTATTCTGTGATGGCGCACTATTAACCATTGTAAAACCAAATCACAAAGATGCGTTGGAAGTTACCAAGCTAATCTCATCACTAGACCGCATCACTGAAGTAACAATAACTACCAGGCATTCAAGTACGCATCATTTTAAGGGTGCTATTTTTTTGAACTTTATCAAAGAAGCAATTGACTTATACGTTAGTCGTGGACTTCCTATAAAAAAAATAGACGGTCGTCCGGGATTCAATGAGTGGTTTATCAAATTATACTGCCTTCCGCTTGCTGAGTACCTGCGGTCGCAGGAAAATTTGAATATGTCGAAGGAGGAGACAAGCGACTTTGTCCATGCTTTTTTCAGTTTGGCAACCCCATTGGGGTTAAGCGAGAAAACCCTTCTTAATACTATCTCCCCATTCCTAATCAGAAAACCCAAAACCACCCCCTAATTTTGTAGGGCCTTTAGGTTTTAATACGCATCGTATCTGTTCATCATTGCGTCGTAATGCCCATAAAGGAGCATTATCAACCAATAATGATGTGCCAAAGCCCTATTACCCTAACCGACGCGATCAAAAAGTACAAACTTTCAAGAACGACTATCGGTCGAAAGGCGAAACAGGGTGTCATCACGAAATTTACCTTCAAAAGTTCGAGGCGCGTATACCTCGATGAAACTCAAATTCTTGAAGCTTTAAAACCAAAAGCATCATGAGTTCGCAAAAAATCCTACTCGAACTCCCAGAGGAAACGTTCACCAGGCTCGAAGCTACAATTCAACGGTGTGTCGAGGAGTCTTTAATGCGGAACGTCGACAAGCTACGAGTTGAGCCAGAGCTGTTGAGCCGAGACCAGGTCGCAAAACGCCTTCGTATAACCGCACCGACCCTTAGACGACTTGAGGTCGAAGGCAAGCTGGTACCGCAACGCGCCGGCCGGCGAGTGCTTTACAATGCAAGGACTGTTGAAAATTTCTTAAATGCAGGGACTGGCTGAAAACAGGAATCAGTTTCTCACCGCAGTATTTGACAAATCACACTCATAAACCGCCATCCCCTTTAAAATGAGAAAGTCACAACGTCCGCTTAATACGGTTAGCTATGCCTAACAGAGTCCTCCGCGACTGGACCGCCTCCGAAACAATTGACCTTCTGCCCCCTAGTGCCGAGGTTTTCTTTACCCGCCTTATTATGAAGGCTGACGATCATGGTTGCTTCCACGGTAATCCAAAGCTGCTACGAGCCGCTTTATTTCCCCTGAAGGAATACAAAGACAAGGATATCCTCACATGGCGCGATGAATGCCGGAAAGCCGGTCTGGTTCAGATGTATTTGGTCGATGGTCGGGAGTACATCAAGATTTTGAACTTCGGACAGAGGTTGCGGCGGATGGTGAGCCGGTTTCCGCAACCCAACAGCGACACGCATGTGCACGACAGCGCCTCGCCGTCAATTGTCCGCACTCTGCCGCCTGAAACAGAAACAG
This sequence comes from Cyclobacteriaceae bacterium, assembly GCA_035318625.1. Lineage (GTDB taxonomy): Bacteria > Bacteroidota > Bacteroidia > Cytophagales > Cyclobacteriaceae > ELB16-189. The sequence continues at coordinate 421,837 of DATHEL010000001.1, read as the reverse complement.
AAACAGAAACAGAAACAGAAACAGAAGTAGAAACAGAAACGAAACTGAATCCGAAGACAGTCGCGGTCGAACCGCTTGTATTTGTCTGGCCTTCTTTCGATGACTTCTGGGAAGCATACGGCAAAAAGGTTGACCGGCCCAAGTGTGAAAAAAAATGGAAAAAGATTTCACAGGAGGCGCGCGAAAAATTGATGGATCACGTCCCGCGATACGTGGCGTCCAGCCCGGAGATTCAATACCGGAAGAATCCTTTGACCTACCTGAACGGCGAATGTTGGAATGATGAAATAATTACAAATGGAAAACGAAATCCAAAAGAAGACAATCTCCGAAGCATTGCAGACGGTATCGCAAGACGCTTCAACGAGGCTAATGGCACAAGGTAATTTCAAGGAAGCAACAAAAAGACTTCCACGAACATTCCAGGAGGTATACGATCAGCCAAAGGTATTTGAACAGGTTTTGGCAATTGGAATCGCGCCCGTAAAGGCAATGATTGAATTTCAGTTGGCGCGCCTTGCCTCCTTGATGACCACGGGCGGAAACCTGAACGATATCCTTACGGATTTTATTTCCGGCGAGCTCATGGACATGTTTCCTAACGAGTCGATAGCCGACATCCGGCTTTGCCTGGAGCGCGGGGCAATGGGTCGGTATGGAGAGATCCAGCGTATGGATGGGGCCACTATTGGACGATGGATGGTTAAGTACGTGGACGAAAAGTACAGTGAAGACGAGGTGAGGCGACGGCAGAGCAAAAACAACGAAGCGACTAAGCAACCCATAGAAGGACTTGAATTTGCATACGCGAAAATACGTGACCAGCGAAAAGAAGAGTACAACAATCAGCAATTAGCCAAAGATGAACTATCGCGGAAGTTTGCAAAGTATGCGACTTTGAACGGTACATCGTTAGAATGCCGGCATCTTACGTTAGTTGAAACGACCGCTGGGTGGATTTGTAACACGTGCGGCAATCTGATTGGTGACCATCAAACGGAAAGGCACGACAGGCCGCAATCAATTTCAAAAGGGTTCAAGCGACCTATTTTTATCTGCGATGGTTTAGAGGTGGAGGCACTCGATGAACATTATGCACGAATGGCTTTCAAACAGGAATTTAAAAGAGAAGCAATCAAAGTTGAAGTGAAGTCATGACCGATTCAGCCCAGCATTTCCTGTTTGGTGCACTGACCGCGCTTATCCCTGGAATCATTTTTATAGTCACCGCATTCAAAAGAGGTTACGGGATGGGTGTCAAGCACAGAGCCAACCGGTGCCACACCCGTACCTACGAGGATGACCTAAATGATCTTGCGATGATGAGGGACAAGTACATAAAACTTGACAACTACTCCATCGCACTATCAATTCAGGTAGCCAAGACGGAAATTCATTTTGCAAAGCGTTCGGCGCTGACGGAGGAATTACTTGCACGAATAAAGGAACCTACCGAATGAAACAACCTCAATACGAATTTGAACGCCCAGCGGCCATCTCGTCGGCCGGAAGACATCACGCCCTGAATGAGAAAACGGCAGCCACGCGAAAGTCAACGAGGAGTGATAGGGTTCATCCATACCTGCGCACCGGATTCTGGCAACGCCCAGAAAATCAGTGCAAGAATCCCGATTGCCGACTATGCCGACCATAAAATATAATAACACCATGAGCGACAAATCCTTTGGAAACTGAAATCTGTGACTCTTTAGAGAATGGAGCAAATCGTGAGTTCAAAGTCAGAGCGATGAACCAGGCTGAATACAGAATAGGAAACTATCTGCAGGATGTGGATGGCGAAGAATTTAAAATTGGTGGCGAGACCATTGACGACCCCAGGCAGTTTGATTGCTTCGCCCCTATTCCTCTAAACGAAACGTGGTTAAAGCGCTTTGGATTTGTGCGTCCTGATGCATTCTACTCTCTACCGATGGATCAAGATCTCTCCTACAAGTTCGGAGAAATGAACGATGTATGGACTGTCTTTATTAAGCAAACAGGTCGTTGGCCGTTTTGGCATTGCGGGAGGACAGAGTATGTCCATGAAGTTCAAAACTTATATTTCTTTCTTACTCACAAGGAACTCGAAGTGAAAGTATAGTAACGGTGTACCAGAATCCACCAATGTGTGTCATAAACCCCTCGAACCCTTAACACAGCATGAAAGCTAAACCCGCAACCCTCAACGCAAAGGACATAGCTCTCATCAAAATCGCCGTTCAGGATATCAGCCTTCCATTGAACCGTGACTACCGAAAGAAGCTCCGGGATCTGGAGAAGGAGATCGCGAAGCTGAAAAAGGAAAAGGCGGTAATGCCGAATCGCGCCATTATAGAACACGAAGACTTTATCCCCGATTCCCTATGAACGAACACTTAGAATTTCTCGCAGCCTCCACGATGATGGGAAACCTCATGCATCGCAGGGCAATCATTATTCAAACCCTGCAGAAGCCACAGCACAAAGGAGACATCATGCTCACCGGAGAGCTCACCCGCATCCAGAACGACATCAACGAACTGGACAAGGTCATGACCAGCACAGGGCTCAACATCCTGGCAGGGTTCACAGCGCGGTATAACTGCCAGTTCAAGTACCTGCTCATGAAGCCCAAGATCAGTACAGAAGGATGAACGTCCAGCGTGTAAAGCGACCATGGGAAAGGAAAGGTAAGTGGGGCGTGAAATACGCGCCCGATCCTTATTACCAATCATCGACATGGAAGGCCTTAGTGAAAAGCTTTCGCCTCACCAGTACCTTATGGGATTCGGTTACCCTGGTGAGAGTAGCGCAGCCCGGGCCTAACGTGGTTAAGATCAGCAACACGCTCTGTTTCGAATGCTACACCAAAGACCAGGTGATCAAGCCAGGACGACAAACAGACCATATCGTCACAAGGAAGGCTGGAGGCAAGGATGAGCACAGCAACCTACAGACCCTATGTGATCACCATCATGCAAGTAAGTCAGCCAACGAAGGAAAGGTAAAGAAAGGGAAATGCTAACTTTGATAGTAGAAGGTTCCCCGTGGAACTCAAATATTTAGTAAGGGATAAGCCCCATAACAGATTGATTTCAACCGTCATAAGAGCCGACACTATATATATAGAGTGAACAAACGAACCAACCCCAAACATGGAATCTGAAGAGAAAACCCCAACCCCCAGTCCTACGCCAGCCCAGCAGGTAGTGATAGACTACGTCGATAAGAACATCGACCTGCTAGTCAATCACTTCAATGACTACTGCACCAAGTACAAGACCCCATTCGTACCATTAGAGTACATCGTGGCGTGTGCAACCATACAGAAGTCTGCTTTCAGGACGGGCGTAACCAACGCCAACGCAGGCGACGAGCCCCAACCGGAGGGAGGGTAGGTCTGCGACTTTTTTCGGATTGGACGGAGACCACGCTCGACCAAAATTTTCCTCTCTGCGATTTTACCATGAGGGGGTATCGATAGAATATGGCAAAACAGACTAAAAACGCAGATTTTAACTACTACCTGACGCAGGATGGGCGGAATGTGCTTGAATACATCAAGAAACACTGTGAGGCGATGGGGCTGTGGCATGAAGAATACCACCTGGAGGCATCGATGCTGGCCAATGTGTTTGTGCTGTATTGTGAGGCAGCCTATTCCTGCAATCAACCAAACGGAACGTTTCAAAAAGTTGGCAACGGCGGCTATAAACAGGTCTCCGTCGAGCTTACGATCATGGACAAAATGCACGACAAGATATTGAAGCACGCGCCCAAGTTCGGACTGAACCCAGCGGACCTTGAGAAGCACTTCGCCGGATTGAAAAAGGCGGAGAAGAAACCGGACTTCGCAGAGTGAAAGCCACCCTCATCAAAAACGTTCTGACCCCCGTCGACACCGTAACGGAAGCGGAGAAATATGCGCACTGGGTACTCGATCCGGCAAACGCGATCTGTACCGGCAGGCTTATCAAACTAGCGGCGAAGCGGTTCCTTTCCGACTTACAACGGACGGATATCTATTTCGATCCGGTGGAAGCAATAAGCATGATCAACTTCTGCGAAAAGAATTGCAACCTCTGGCAGGGCCGTTGGCGTGGTGAACCGATGCACTTTGAGCCATGGATGCGGTTTATTTTCGAACAGGTATTCGGATGGTTCAACATGGATGAAACACGACGGATCAATAAAATATTCGTCCAAATAGCCAAGAAAAACGCAAAGACAACTTTGCTCGCGATGCTGGCAATCTTCCGGCTCTTCAGGGATAAGAGAGTACAAACACCAGATATTTTTGTAGGCGCCAACAACGAAGAGCAGGCGAAACTTTGTGTGAATATCACCGGGCAGATCATTGAAGTTTCCCCGCGACTGGCCGCATTCGTGGAGGATGAAAGGGTGAAACTTTTCAAGTATGACGGGAAGATCAGGGGCATTGCACACCTGGAGCGCAAGGGATCGATCAAGGCAATGTCCAAAGAGACAGGAGACAAGACAAGTAAAACAGCGGGGGGTAAACAAGGTGTGTTTTCATCCATGGGAATCATCGATGAGTACGGGCTGGCTGCGGATGCAAACCTACTCTCTGCCATACAATCCTCGCAGGCCGCAGCGGAGGAACCATTGATGGCCGTGATCACAACGGCAGGTTTTAACCTGGACGGCCCGTGCTATACGAATACTCGCCGGACGGGGATTGAAGTTCTGGAAGGAAATGGATTTGATGACGGGTACCTACCATTCATTTATGAGCTCGACGCGCCAATAAAAGAGGATGGAAAGCCAGAAGAGATTACAGTCAGCTGGCTGCAAGAACACCCGGAAGTCTGGCAGCAGTGCAACCCTAATTTAGATGTAAGCACACAGAAATCTTTTCTTCGAAAGGAACTTCAGGAAGCAAAGAACGAAGGCGGTTCCCGCGCCGTCGACGTACTCACGCTGAACTTCAATGTATGGTGTGGTGGTTCTGAAATCTGGGTGCCAAAAGAAACGTGGGACGGAAACACCCACGGAATAAAAATCGAAGAGTTGCAAAGTGTTTACGAATGCTTTGCCGGCATCGATATTATCTCCGGCCTATCATTAAACGCCCTGATTTTACTCTTTCCGAACATTCGTGACAACACCCACGCGCTACTTCCCTTCTTTTGGATGCCCGAGGGGAAGGTACTGCCGGATAAAAACGATATGAGATTTGATTTCTCAAATTTTGTGAAGCAAGGATGGATCATGACAACCCCTGGAAACGCCATCGAAAACGAGATGATTTTCAAGAGAATTGAGAGCGAATTGAAGAAATATCGGGTGCATTCGGGCGCTTTCCTGAATTTATTGGAGAATCACGACATACTTCAAGGGCTGATGAAAACGCAGACCTGGAATCCCATCTCTAAAGGCTATCAGGGTCAAAGCACACCAACAAAAGCATGGGAGGAGCTTTTGGTAAACCATCGTATCGAACATTTTGGAAACCCGGTCCTCTCCTGGATGAACTCTAACTGCATGGTGCTTCGAAAGGACAGCGAGATCATGCTGCAACGATCCGGGGGAAGGATCGCCGGGATCTCGGCCTCGATCAATGCACTGGCACAGTACTTAACAATCGAATCTACACGCGATCCACAGGACGCGGTAATAGGAAGCTGGAAGTAAAACAAAATCCATAAATGAACCCCGTCGTAGTCATCGCCTCTCATCTTCGCTCCTCGATCACCCGGCAGAACATTCAAAGCCTGCTCCGTCAGTCGGTCGTTCCTGAGATCGTTCTCGTTGTCTCCGTCCCAGATGAGTACGAGCGGTGGAAAAAGGAATTTCCAATCATCCATGTTTTGAAGGAACGTAATTGGCCGCTGGGTAAGAAATGGCAGGCTGGCGTCGATCATGCCCGAAAGCTGAACGCGGACCCCATGATTATCACCGGCTCGGACGATATCCTTGGAGTTGACTTCGTAAAAAACGCCTGCAGTCTTTCCCGGCAACATGATTTCATTGGCTTGCAGGATTGGAGCGTGCTACACGAGAGTTTCCTGTACTCGATCACCTACAACGCGAAGATACCGCTCGGCGCCGGAAGGGTTTACTCCAACGGCCTTTTAGAGGCAATGAATTGGATCGTGTTCAACACCCGCATAAACCGGCATCTGGACGACCAAGGCTATCACAACACAAGGAGATTATGCAGGCCCATGCTGATTGTCCGCGATGCAGCAGCGCAAGGATTACACGTTGTATCCGTAAAGGGACCGTGGGTGATGATGAACAGATTCGTGTCGATGCTCCAGCATCCCAACTGTACAGTGAGGTCGAAAGTGGAGGCAATAGAAGTTCAAAACCTGATAGGATTTAAACCCATCGTCTGATGTGCAGAATAGCTGGCATTCTTCACAAGCATAACAATTCAGATTGGTCCCAACTGGCCGCAATGCGCGACCATCAAAGACCCGGAGGACCGGACGCGTCCGGGACATGGACCGATGATCACTGCGGCCTTGCCCACAACCGCCTTTCAATTCTTGACCTATCGGAAAACGGAAGCCAACCGATGGAGTCCGAGAACTGGGTACTGTGCTACAACGGAGAGATTTACAACCATCTCCAGCTCAGAAAACAGATCAACCGTCAGTGGAAGGGACATTCCGATACCGAAACTTTACTTTACCTGATAGAAACCTATGGACTGGAATCTGCACTTGATAAAATCGAGGGCATGTACGCCTTTGGTGCGTATAACAAAGGAAGCAAAGACCTTTACCTCGTCACCGATCAGCTATCTATCAAGCCGCTTTATTACGCTCTTTCAAACGGGCGTCTCCTTTTTGCGAGTTCTATTGCTGCCATAGCGCTACAGCTTTCGAAACTTCAACTGAACAAACAGGCGCTGACGGATTACCTGGCCCTCGGTTCAACTTATGAACCGTTGTTCCAGGACATCAACAAGGTCCACCCACGCACGATTGTGAGGGTCACAAAGGACTTGTTTGTCACGGAGTCGAAGTATCACCCTTTCGATCATTACAGGGCTTACACCGAACAGGATTGCATCGAAGCCGTGGTAAACTCCATCGAGTCGGTGAGGCTTTCGGATGTGCCGTTGTTCATATTTTTATCCGGGGGTATTGATAGCAGCGTAGTGGCCGGCTGTCTTCCTGGTGTGAACGCGGTGCATCTTAACTCCCCGGAAGAAAGGTACGCCCAACAGGCCGCGGACAAATTCAACACGCAATTATCCTTTATCGACCCAGCAGAAGAAAATGCGGAGGATTGCTTAAAGGACTACGCTTTCCAGTCCGGGGACTGCTCGATGGCAGCCTTGATCCCTTACATCACATCAAAGAAAGCAAGCCGGTTCGGCAAGGTGGCCATTTCGGCGAACGGAGCGGATGAGATCTTTGTAGGCTATGACCGGATAAAAGCAAGCACAACAGATGCGCAGATAAACCACATCTTCCGCCGGCAATTCTACGACGAAAGCTCATGGAGAGAGATCGTTGCAAGCCACAGCCGCATGACGGAGTTGGATACTTACCTCTCCTACGACCTGAACAAAACACTGGACTATGCCTCGATGTGCTTCGGGCTTGAGGTCCGGGTACCGTTCCTGAACCGTGAAGTGATCCGGGCGGCAATGTGGCTCCCGCGCGAAAGCCATGTAAACGGCCTGGGAAATAAGTCCATCCTCAAGAAATGGCTGTTGTCGAAAGGATTCAGTGAGCATTTTGTAAACAGGCAGAAACTCGGATTTTCGCTACATACCGAACCATTAGGATACACGAAACTGCAAGCTGATGGAGTTAAGTTGCTCTCTGACAATTTTGGTATCAGTCCGAAGTTTCAGCGAAACTCTCGCGACGATCGATACTTTCGCATGAGCGCGGCTGCATTCTATTGCTGGCACCAGGTGTGGGGTACGCGACTCAGCTAAACAACAAGGAGGCGTAAGTGGTCGGGCGGTCCGATTTTCTATACCGCCTGCTTGCTGTAATTTCCTTCGCCTTTATCAAAGCACTTCTTTTTACCCTGAAACTCTCGTAATTCTTACACGGGGGTTCAAAAGGGAACGTCACTCGCCATTCATCAGCAGCATCCTCGAAGGCTTGTTCATTTGTTTTCGACCCAACCAGGCAACCATCGAAAATCTCCATGAACACATCGAAAGCTCTCTTTCTTCTGTTCAATTCAAACGGGGTTTAGCAAAAGTATGTAAAATTATTACACCTACTGAGAGCCGTATTGCTTTTAGTTCGCACTCACATGGCGGACGCGAGGCTTCAAAGCTGGGTGAAGAGAAACGTTTGGAATTGGGCAACCAAGTCCGTCGGACCCACCTACGATCTCAAAGGAACCGACGCGCGTGAAGGCGTTTACGGATATAATGACGACTTCACCAACGAAGTTGTTACCGAACGCAGAGCGCACCAGCTCTCCACTGTCTACTCCTGCATTAACGTTCGCGCACGCACAATCGCATCGCTCCCGATAAACATCATCCGGGAAAAGAACGGAAAGAAAGAATCCCTCACAGACCACGCAGCGTATTATCCCCTCGCCCAGCAGCCGAACAGCTACATGAGTTCGGCCAATATGTTTTTAACCTCCATGATCCATTCAGATTCATGGGGTAACGCAATCATTGGGATTAGCCGCGACGGTTTTGAGGATGTAAAGAGCCTGGATCTGATCATGCCCGGAGATTGGGATGTGAAGGTCTCGGATGGCCAAGCCTGGTATAAGGTAAGAGGTGAAATGTACCGCAGTTCCGACATCCTACACTTTAGGTGGTGGGCCTTGGACGGACTCTGCGGCATTTCCCCCATCCGGCAGAACGCCATGGAAATGGGTAAAGCCTTCCAGGCTGAACGCTACGCCGGCAAGAACATGCAACAGGTGGCGCCCGGCTTCCTTCGCTACGAAGGGGAAATGCATCCTACCCAGCGTGCTGAGAATCAGAAGTCCTGGGAAACCGACCGCTTCGCCGGCCGCACGCCGATCCTCTCCGGAAAATGGGGGTATGAAAAAACGATGCTATCCCCGTCGGACATTCAGTACATCGATTCGATGGACCTCAGTGATCAGCATATCTGCGGCATCTTCCAGGTGCCTCCCGTCTTTCTGCAAAACTACCGCCGTGCAACCTGGAAGAACTCTGAAGAGTGCGACCTGATCTATGCAAAGCACACCATCACCCCGATCATTCGCATCATCGAGCAGGAGTGTAACATGAAGCTTTTCCGGGAGCGCGAGAAGAAAAACACTTATGTAAAGTTCAACCTGAACGGCCTCCTGAGAGGGGATATCGCGGCCCGGGCTGCATTCTACACAGCCATGCGCAACGTGGGTGGAATCAATGGCAACGAGGTTAGAAGCTTCGAGGATATGAATGCATACGAGGGCGGAGACATCTTCACGCTCCAGTCTGCAAACTGTCCAGCGGATCAACTTCGCGAGTTCTACAAAAGTAAAGTGGCACCCGTGCCTGCGACCGAAGGAGAGAAGGAGAAGAACGGCAAGCAAAAACAACACAACGGAGTACATCACGAACTGTACAACTGATGGAAGAGACCAAATACATCCAAAATCACTTCGAGCTTTTATTCGATAAGAAGAAAGACGAGGAGAAAGTCCGCGAAACAAGGACCCTTGATTTTGTGATCAATGTGGAGGTTAAAGATCGCGGCAAGGATTGGCTGAATTACGACAACTGGCAGATTGAGAATTACAACGCGAACCCAATTGTCGGCTACCAGCACAATGTATACGGTGACAACATGTGTAATCCCCCAGATCCCGATGATGTGATCGGCCAAGGGAAAGCATTCCTGGGTGAACATAACGGAAAAAGAGCATTGATCTCCTCAGTCACCTTCGAGCCGAAGGAGATGAATGAGAAGGCAGACAAGGTTTTCAATAAGGTTTTGAACGGGACGCTTCGGGCGGCATCGGTTGGCATCGCTCCGACCGGAAAGTTCGAATACGATAACCCGAAACAAGGCGAATGGGGCGGCATCTCCGATTGGGACCTGCGCAAGTGGCCAGGGCAAGAGCTATTGGAATGGTCGGTTGTAAATATTCCAATGAACCAAGAATCCGTCCGGAGATCATTAAAAAATCACACAAACGCCGCGCTCCTGTTTGTTCAAAATCTGATGCAGGATTACGGCATCAAAGACATTAAACAGATGAGCGTTCAGCAGATACTCGACATCATTGAAAAGAAACATGTGAGCCCTCCGATGGAGCAGCTCGAAAAAGAACTGTCTGGGCCCGACCCCGACTTTGAGAAGTACAAGTTGAGATTAAAACAAATTCAAAAATGAAAGATGAATTGAAAGAGAAACGGGAGGAAAGGGCCGATAAAGAAAAGTCCCTTAACCTCCTTCTCGATAAGGCCGCGAAGGAGCAACTTTCGGCTGATGAAAAAAAACAGTTCGATGATCTTGAAACAGAGACCGCAGAACTGGACATTGAGATCAAGCGCCTGGAAAGCATCGAGGCACGCTCGAAGAAAAGAGCCGAGCGGGACATCGAAGCAGGCCGTGGCGCACTTCCTGGCGCTGTCCAGGATAATGCTGCCGAAGAGAAAGAACTGTTGGCCATAGCAAGCAAGTTCAGCCTGTCGGCAGCGATGAAAGAGATCGCTGTCGGCAAGAAGAGCCATGTGACCGGTGTAGCCGCCGAAGTTTACCAGATCGCACAGAAAGAGGCGAAGGAAGCTGAGACGGAAATCACCGGTATGATTGCCATACCGCAAAAGTTTATTCAGATCGGAAAACGCAAGGCGCTCACAGTTGGCACCGAGGGCGCTGATGTCGTTTTCACTGAGTATGGCGGAAAGGTAATCCCGTTCCTCAATCCGGAGCCTATCGCGGAAAAACTCGGAGTAACATTCCTGCAAGGTTTGCAAGGCAACGTTCAGTGGCCTCGTGAAACAGGTGAGCTCGCCTTCTCCTTCGAGACGGAAACGGGCGATGTGGATGAAATGACACCCACCTATGACAACGTGTCGATTTCACCAAAGCGATTCGGTGGTTATATCGATGTAACACTTCAGATGCTACGTCAATCACCCGCGATCTCAGAAGGATACGTGCGTCGCAAGATCGACACAAGGCTTGAGATCACCATTGACGAGCAAATATTCAATGGAAGTGGCGCAGGCAACCAAACTACAGGCCTGTTTAACATGGGCGGCGTGAATGTGCTTTCTCTCGGTTCAGGCTCTGCCAACGATATGACCTATCGTGCGCTCCTCTCCATGAAGCGCGATGCCAAGGCCGCCAATGCGAGAAAAGGCAAACCCGGCTGGGCTACCAACGCATACGGTGAGTACGCGCTGTTAATGACTCCGCTCCAGACGAACGGCGTGGAGGGCAACTTCATCCTGAAGCCCGACTATAACGGTCGCCTCTTCGCCGAGCCTTTCCTCACGTCTCAGATCATTCCATCCAACTTCAGTGAAGGCGGACAGACTGATCTGTGCGGTCTGGCATACTCGACAAACTGGGGCGGACTGTTCACTGGATTCTGGGGTGGGGTTGATCTGACGATCGACAACATCACTCAGAAGCTCGGCGGTAAGGTTCGCTGGATTGTTAACGCATTCATGGACGTGGATGTGGAGCAGCCGCTGGAGTTCTCAATCTGTAAGGATTGGGATGCAACAGATCTTCCTGCGACCACCTAATCAGGTGATGTGATCTGGAAAAAATGGGGAGGCCGTAGATACCTCCCCATTCTGATAAGAAGTCCAAACAACAAAAAGTAAAAGATATATGGAAGTAATAGCAAAAAGAGCCGTCTTGATCCGGCAGGACCTGAAGGAAGGCAAAAGAGTCGACGTGAGGACCGTCAAGGGAAAAAAAATCAACCTCACAGAAGAGGAGGCGATCAAATTCTGGGGTGTCCTGGACCTGTCCGACGAGCAGAAGAAAAAGCTCAACACAATCGCCAAGCGCGACGGCTACAAGCGGAGGGTTTAAGCGATGATCCTGTACAGTCGTTTAACCGAGCTTCCAGATGGCGAACCTGTTTCCCTAGAGGAGGCAAAGGTCCATCTGGAACTCGCTGACGACTCGAAGGATGACTTCATTGAAGCGCTGATAAAGACAGCGCGGAGAATGTGCGAAGGATATGCGGGCCTGAGTTTCATCACCCAGGAGCGCGAGGTTTCAATGGATTACTTTCCATGTAACACCCCTCAAAATCCTTATGCGGAGATCAATGTGCCCTACGGACCGATTCAACAGATCGAGGTCACGTATGTCGACACCAATGGGGATGAACAAACCCTGGTCGACGGCACCGGCTTCAAACTTCTGGCAGGCGGAGTACCCAGAATAGTACCGCTCAATGAAAGTGGAGATATCGGTTCATGGCCGTCGACAAAGAATGTTCCGGGATGCATCACAGTATCCTACACGACAGGCTTTGACGATGTGAGCGGAGAGGCGTTACCGCCAGAAGCCAAAACAGCCATACTACTGCAGGTGGGATCGCTCTTTGAAAATCGACAGGACGAAGTAATAGGCTCAACAGGTAGTGTAGCCGCAGAGATCAACATGAACTCAAAGGCGATACTGGACAACATAAAGGTTTACTGGAATGCAAACTATTAAGCCTATTAAGCTTCTCGTATACCTGGCTGTATGGAAGCGGCCCGAGATCACCAAGCTCTGTTTCGCTGGCATCAAACGGCTCAGGAAGCATCCGCGCTTTGACATTGACGCACTCGCTGTGATCAGCGAAGAGTCGATGATCCCGCTTTGCGAAAAGTATGACGTGAAGTGGGTGATGAGCGACAACAAGCCTTTAGGCAGAAAGAAAAACAACGGCCTTTTAGCAGCAAGCAAACTGGGGTTCGATTACCTGATGGAGATCGGAAGTGACGACCTGGTTTTAAACGAGCTGCTCGACTGGTATTGCCCGATGGTCGACGCCGGTGAGCTGTTCTTTGGAATCAGGGATATCGCCTACCTGGAAAGCGACACGGGTGCTTGTAGGAGACTGATCAGTAAGGCAACGTATGGCGCCGGCAGGATGATCCACCGCAGTGTGCTTGAAAGAATGAACTGGAAACTATGGAAGGATGAACTGAACAGAGGACTGGATAACAACAGCGTGTTTAATCTGATGCGCCAGAAGGTCCAGTACAAAGTAATTGCACCAAAGGAGTTTCCCGGCGTGATCGACGTGAAGAGTGATGAAAACATTTGGAGGTTCGACTACTTCCTTGGAGTGGAGTACGATAAGAACGAGCTGTTCAAACGGCTGTCGAAGCAAGAGGTGGCAATGATCGAGTCCTATGTTACAGAGCCAGAAGCGATTCAGTCAGCTTGATCGAAAGGTCACTTTCATCGAGAAGGTTATCACCGATGGGGATAGTAACGAAGATTATACCAACGGATGGCAGGAGGCCGCAACGAATCCGACGGTATCGGCAGGCAAGGAAGACCTGGCTGGATATGAGGCTTTGATTGGAGACAGGATCACCTACGTGCAGCCGGTGAAGTGGACGGTGAGATACGAAGACGGAAGGGACAAGACGGTGCGGATGAGGCTGGTTTATGAAAAGAAAGTTTTTGAAATCCAGGCGATAGTTGAGCCGAAGGAAGGAAGACGGAGGTATTTGGAAGTAATGACAAAACTGATCGACACGGAATTTTTCACATGAAGTCCTCCATCACAGTTACGGGCATAAAGGAAATCGATGCGGTCTTTCGTGGGCTGAAGGTCGAAGTGAGCCATAAGCTTCTTCAATCCGCCAACGAAGAAGCAGCAAAGCCTCTGGTTGATGCGGCGCACCTACTGGCCCCCGTCGGGGCGACGGGAAATCTGGCCGAGTCCATCGGAGTTGAGAAACCACGCATTAGCAGAGTGGACGCTGTGGGACAGGTGAATGTAGGCCCCAGGCGCGGAGGAAAAAGCAAAGGACACCATGCGCACCTGGTAGAGTTCGGCAAAACGAACCGCGATGGCAGCAAGTCGAAAGCAAACCCTTTCATGCACAAGGCACTGGACCGGAGTATCGAAACAGTAAAAGAGAAATTCAATCAGATCGTAGGAAGAAGGATGGTAAGGCTCATGAAACGCACTTTGAAAAATGCTTAAAGGCCCGATCAGCATATTGGAAGAGGATGAAGGCGTACAGGCTTTGGTCGGCAGGAACAAGGCCGACCAGAAGTATAAGGTGTATCCTGTCGTCTCCCCCCAGCCTGAGAACATCCCCTATGTCACGGTGATCCTTACCGGAAAAATCAAAGCCGGGAAAGACTGCGGATTCAACTGCACGTTCGACGTCCGCTCCTACGCGGTGAACTATGACGACGTGGAAGCGCTGGACCTTGCGTGTGTAGCTGCCCTGGATGAACAGGGAAACGGGACATTCAATGAAGTGGCCATGGGATACATCAACCATGAGAACACGGCGGATGCTTTTATCGCTGAGCCGAAGCCCATGTATGTGAAAGTAAGCACCTTCTCCACACAAGTAGAGGAATGATAAACGGGAACAAAGTCATATTGAAAAGAGCATGGAAGAGCTCACTTGGAAAAACCTATCCTATCGGACAAGTCCTTGGCGTAACCAATGAACTCGGTTCCGAGCTTATCAAAAGCAAGACAGCAGAAGAGTACAAGGGGGAATATCCCCCGAAGCAAAAAGTGAAAACAGAATTTTTTAAACCTAAATAATCATGGCAGGCTCAAACGGTAATAAAATATTAATCTATGTCGGGGGCGTAGGAATCGGATGCCTCACAACAAACACATTCGACTCCACCAATGAGGAGATCCCGACCACATGCAAGGACGACGATGGTAATTATACCTCCGAAGCAGGCTCAAACAGATGGACAATGAGCGGTGAGGGCAACTTCAATCCCGCCTCCGGATTTGGTCTTGCTGACCTCATCGACGTACACAAAAACAAGGAGCTTGTTGATGTTACGATGCGCGACACAACATCGGGCGGCAATAACCTCAACATATCAGGTGAGGCCAGGTTAAACCATCTGACTTGGGACGGACCGCTCAATGCGGTATCGACCTTTTCCTTTGAGTTCTCCGGCCAGGGTGAGTACACTGTAACCAACACCTAATGTTCGGTAAAGGAATCCATGAGATCGAGCCAGGCAAACGCGGGTTCAAGTTCGGCACCTATGCAGCTGGGGTAACGCAGCGAACAACCGGGAAGAAGATCACCGAGGTCCTGGCTAAGATGTTCGACATCGAAAAGGTCGAAGGCAAGGAAGAAGGAGAAGATGGATTTACCCTGCGTGAATCTGCCAACACCATCGGTTACCTGCTGGCCTATTTCCATGGAGCCGCATGCAGCTACGCAAACTCAAAAGGACTTACCGAACCCACGCAGTCGGAAGTGGGCGACTGGATCGACGATATCGGGTTTCAGGAAGCGATGAAGATTTATAATGAATCCCTGAAAAGCCCAAACGTGCAACCCCCGGCGAAAGCACCGGGGAATACTTCGGCATAGAAGATTTTTTGGAGATCGCCGTGATCCATTGCGGTATCTCGGTGAATGACTTCTGGGAGCTGAGTTGGTATGAGCTTCAATTGTACATGGCGCGGCTGCATGAAACAAGAGAGACAGAGCAAAGACAGGAGGAAGCAGCATGGCAGAGAACAAGCGTGCTATGGTCAACAATAATCAACATGGCCGGGAAGGTTTCCAAAAGAAGCGTGAAGCCGGATGACCTGTTGAAAAAGGGAGATAAGGGAAAGAAGCCCGTAATCATGTCGCCCGAAGAAGTGGATAAACTCATGGGGGCAACTCTAAAGAAGGAGCGCAAAGCGAAAAATGTCAAATAGTATCCTGGCGAAAATGACGGTGGTGATTGCGGGGCAAAACGCGCAATTCCTGTCTGCTATGGATCAGGCCACCCGAAAATCAAACGTATTGGAGAAGGCTATCGGTAGTGCAGGCAAGGCCCTTACCGTGGCCTTCATCGCCAATAAAGCCTATCAGGGTCTTGAGTACGGCGTGGGAGTAATGAAAGACTTCGAGCGCCAGATGGATACGGTGGCCGCGATCAGCGGAGCCACCGGTGAAGACTTAAAGAAATTGCAGGACAACGCGGTCAATCTTGCGGGGGCATTCCGGTCCATCGACATAGCGAAGATGGAAACCGAGCTCGCCCGGCTCGGCTTTTCAACAGGTGAGATAATCAATTCCACAAAGGCCATCGTGGACCTTGCCACAGCGACAGGGGAAGACCTTGCTAAAAGCGCGGAGATAGTAGGCTCGACATTAAGAGCTTTCCAGATCGACGCCCAAGAGTCCGGACGGGTAGCGGAGGTAATGGCAATAGGTTTCAACACCTCGGCCCTCGCTCTGGACAACTTCGGGGAGGCAATGAAGTACGTTGCTCCCGTTGCCAACGCGGCAAACCTTTCCTTGGAACAAACGACCGCTTTGCTTGGAGTCCTTGCCGACAACGGTGTCAAGGGATCGATGGCAGGAACCTCTCTCCGTAAGATCATCTCCGATCTGGGGCAAGGCGCGGCGCCTATTCTGAATCAGCGCCTTAAAGAAATGGCCGCTGCCGGATTATCGGGCGCGGACGCGATGACTGAAGTGGGACGCACAGCTTATACATCCCTTTTGATCCTTGCCAACAACACCCAGAAAGTGGAGGAGGCTATACAGGCGCAAAAGACCATGAAGGGCACCCTCGCTGAGACGGCAGCGATCATGCAGGACAATTTGCAGGGTGACGTAGACAAATTAAATGCCGCCTGGGACCGGATGTTTATAACCGGCTCGGGCCTTATTCCAATTTTCAGAAGCCTCACGCAATCAACTACAAGTTTTGTCAATTCCCTCAGTGGTGCTGTTGCCCAGCAGGAACAGTTCGAAAGACTTTTAAGGAAACTACAGACGAACGCTGCCAACCAAGGGAGCTTCATGAACTTCGGTGATGAGGACGTCGAGGTCACAAAGCGGGACATAAAAAAACTGGAAGAACTGGCTACCGCTGCCGGCAGGCAAATCGGTGTCGTGTGGGATGAGACGGGAGAAAAAGTAAAAGAGGTTTTTGCGATTGATCAGAAAGGATTGCAGGAAGCGCTCAACTTCAAACTGACAGGGCTACCGAAATTGGAATCGCTCAGCGATTCATTAAAGGGAATATTATTCTACGCCCCAAAAGCCACTGAGACGGTTGGATCGCTCAAAAAACAGATCGAGGATCTGAACGACAAAATAGAAGCATCTGGAAGCCAGAGTGAAATTAAAAAATACCAAGCTGAAATATCCGGGCTGCAATACAAGATTGAAGTCCTGACCGGCAGTGTCAAGAATTTCAGCACAAACTGGGACATCGCCTTCGATGCAAGCAAGTTAGACCTGAGCCAATTCGAAATCTTCAAGAGAAGTCCTTTTGACGACCTGCAAGGATTTAACGACCAATTCGGCGCAGCGCGGGGAATAAACAAGCCAGATCAATTACAAAACGACTGGTTAGACTTTCTGAATCCAGGAGATGGCGATGAGAACGATGAGTTCAAAAAGTCAATGGAGCAGTTCGACGAGTGGGTAAAAGACCGTGAGGAGGGATTTGCAAAGGCGGCTAGAGCGGCCGGTGTTTTCGGTGATGCAATCGGAGATGTACTAGTCTCGTCATTAGTTGACGGTGAGAATTTTGGAAGGGCGCTTGCCCGGCAGGTCGACCGCGCCATCACTGAACTATATCGAATGGCTGTAGGTGCGCAACTGGCAAAAAACGCGCTTGATGCCGC
Source organism: Cyclobacteriaceae bacterium (assembly GCA_035318625.1). Lineage (GTDB taxonomy): Bacteria > Bacteroidota > Bacteroidia > Cytophagales > Cyclobacteriaceae > ELB16-189. The sequence goes on along the minus strand of DATHEL010000001.1, from coordinate 404,104 downwards.
GTTCAATCCGATGAAAGCAATCATAGGGCTTACCGTCGGATTTGTGGCGCTCAAAACAGCATTCGCGGCCATACAAAAGAGCAACGCGTCCGACACTCGGAGTTACGGGGAAAAATCAGTGATAGCCGTGTCGGTCGATGATCGCGGTCTCGGGCAATTCTTAAAGGCAGAAATCAGGAACCAGGATTACAAGGATGGAAGAACAAGGGCATGAAATGGCTATTCATCATCATTATGTCATACGTCTGTAACCTCAACTGGCTCAACGCGGCGACTTTCTCAAGTCCTGCAACAGGTCCGTCTGTGGCGAACGGAAGCCTTCACGCAAGCGCTCTTGATGGCGATGGACTGACAGTTAAATACAACCTGAACAGTGACTTCAACTATACTACCGGCGGACAGACAAGCGGCACCTTTAATTTCCTTGTTCCGGGGACGTACACGGTCTATGCGCGAAGCAACGCTACGTGTCTAAAAACCATCCAGGTCGTCGTCGAGTGGGTACTTACCTATACCCCGCTGTACCGTCTTCAGTTCTACGATGATCGCGGGGACAGCCAATTTCATTACCGGTTCGATATTGAGGATTCGGAATTTACAGGAGATGTCACGGAACTCGATGCATTCGGCCCGGAGCCGGTTGTAATAGACTGGCGCGGCGAGGGAGAACAGAACCCATTCAAAGAAGTTATCTCCAGTCAGGCAACCATAACCCTGCTGGCAACATCCAACCAGGAATTTATCAACCTCTATACCACTAATGATCGTCGTTATCGCGGAAGATTTTACCTCGAAGAAGACGGGGATTGGGTAGTGAAATGGGTCGGGTTCCTGATCCCACAACTTTACAGTGAGCCGTACATCTTAAAGCAGAACTACTATAACACATTCATCTTCACCGATGGCTTGGCGGACCTTTCCCAGGTCGCTTTCTCAGACGCAGGAGGTAACACCCCAGTATCGCGGCTGACGGTTTTCGACCTTATCCAATTTTGTCTTAAAAAGACAAACATAGAACTGGAGATATGGGAAACCTTCCGGCTGTATGAAATCGAAATGCCCCACACGGCCGGGGATTCAGCTCTCCAACATGCTTACATCGATCCTGCTGTACACATGTCCGGCAGTCAGATGGCCGACTGTTTGACCGTTCTTAATAAGGAGCTTAAAAACCTCGGGCTCCGGATGTACCAGGCTAACGGCCACTGGCAGATAGACCATGTTCCTTACAAGGCGGCCACAACCATAGCGACAAGAAAAAGAGCGTTCGATGGGGGGGCGCTGACCTCGGCCAATGAGTCCTACCGGATCATGCTACGCAAAGGAAAGATGCCCCCTCCGAGAGTCGCCTACGCCAAGGGAGACGCGCAGATGACCATCACACAGAAATACGGGACGGTCAATGTTATTAATGATCTGGGCATTGAAGAAGACAACAACCTATTGCTAAGCGGTTTTTTCGAAGACGAGGATATAGATAATGGGCAGTTGAAAAATTGGCAGATTAAAGCCGGGGCCTCTTGTTTCTATGGTGTCGATTTCGTTCCATCAATCGTATCGGAAACACGAGATGGAGAGACAAGGAATGTTTTAAAAATCGATTTCCTACAGGAAGGAATCGGCGTTGCGCTCCGTGAGTGCACACTACATGCGGCTCCAATTGAAATCGTCGATGCTGTTGAGCCCTATTCAATAGAGGTTGTTTTTGATGTTAAGGCGATGGGGTACAATCCGAAGTCTTTTATCTTTTTTGATTATAGAGTTCACATTGATCACGCAGGCGATGATTATTTTTTATCCCCCATTCTTTTTAACCAGTGGCGCGATGACGTAGAGGATTTCCTATTAACTGATGGATACATTCGAAGGTATATAACTCCGGGTGATTGGCAGACAATTACTTTACGGATCGATCCACGGGAGATAGCCCCCGTAACCGTTAGCGGACAATTTAATTTGTCATTTCATTTTTACAGCAATCAGCCATACGATGCTGAAGAGTACGCGGGTCTTTCGGCAATACCAACCGATACTGGCAGTGTGCGCGCAATGGACTACAGCGCGCCGACACGGTACCCCATCCAGAATCATGCAAACCGGGCGCGTATGCATGATACATCTGGTGGACTAGATGTTATTCGGCAGTATACCCTTAGACAAGGGACGGATGCTAACGAAGCTCCCGACATAATTCGTCCCGATGATTACGCATCACAGGGAGTCCATTACGTTTGGGAGCTATCCGATAGCCTTCCCCCCGACAACCAATATGGGGGCGGCATTGACCATGCAGCGCCACACTTAAAGCCGTGGCTTCAGTCGATATCAGTTGATAACGTCCGTGTACGGTACTTGCCAAATGGCGTAGATCCCGAAAACAGCACAGAGGAGACTGTCATCATCGAGCCGAGAAACAAACTCGTGCTAAATCTTGACTTGATCCATAGCGACCTCCCAAGTGACGAAAACCTAAAGAACATTACTCACGGGTGGTACAGCACTCTGGACGGAACCGATCATGTTCCGACGACAAGATGGAAAGACAGGCAGGCTGTTGGCCCGGCCCCGTTCGGCAAGGAGATTTTAAAATGGATTAAAGAGTGGTATCAGGGTCATAACTCCGCCTCAAGGTGGAAGGAAGCCGGGATGATGGATTTCAACGGAGTACTTCCCTCGTTTGTGAATGTTTTCTACGAGGTTTTAACCGGGCGGATATTCATACCCATGTCGATGAGCATGCAATACCGCAGCCGCTTGATGAAGATCGAGATGATCGAAGTATTAGCCGGTCAACCACAGACAGACGAGGGCGACCCCGATCCTGACATAGAGCCGCCAGTGGATATCAGGGAACACACAAACGAGTTTACCGACGAATTTTCATGAGCAAACTCAGCAGGGCCTCTTTCGAGGTCAAATTTAACGACGCGGCTGCAGGCCTTTACAAAGCCGGGCAAGTGGATGCCATCGGCTCTGACGATCACCGCGCACTGGTCGCAGATATCCTTGATTCCGTCCTCTGGCCGGAAGACCTGCGGCAAATCGCTGCCATGACAGCGGCGACCCTGCCGGCATATACCTTCGATGGGGTTGACACGCTCACGGCAGACGTAGACGGTTCGTTGATTATAGACGATGTATATCCGCTGTATGGCGATACCGTCATTGTGAGTCTTGAGAGCGATCCGGAGTTGAACGGCATTTACCTGGTTTCAGATCAAGGCTCTGGGTTCGCCCCATTTATCCTGACCAAGTTCGCGGATTCACTTTTTGAAGAGGCCATGTACGTTGTGGCAGGTACTGCGAACGCGGGGACTATTCTTTATCAAAGAGGTGGCGCGACAGAAACACCATACCGCGAACAAGATACATTCGCGGTGCTTCCCCCTATTGCTGTCCTGGATGCATTCGATACCCCCGTCGATCTCATCACCGCTCCAGGGGCAGGCAAGGGTAACGTGCTGACTGATATAGTTGTGTACATGGACTTCGTCACAACGGAGTATCAAACCAATATTCAGTTTGCAATCCAGTACGCAGACGGCACACAGATCATCGTGGACACGGATTTCCTTTCAAAGACATCCGATTCAATACGCACCTACACGATTCCTATTTCAGACGCGGTAATAAATTCAGCGATTCAGTTTACCGTACTGGACGGCAATCCAACAGACGGGGACAGTAACATCAAGTTCATTTTAAAGTACAGAACAATTCAGCCATGATATTTTTTATGAAACAGATCAGTTTATTTTTTGCGTTCCTGTTTTTCTCAACCGTCGCGCTTGCTCAATTCAGGGTACCGTCTATTCCTGATAACGCCTCAACGCCAACAAGATACCGGCATGTGGCAACAGTCAACGGCACACAGATTTTGAGCGATACGCCGGGGGTAAACATAACGACAGCATGGGGTGATATTACAGGCACGGCACCGACAAACATTTGGTGGAATCTGAATGGAAATAGTACGGTTGTAAGCCCAGTTATAATTGGTGGGACCGTTCAATTTGGTAGCGGCGTTGGGGGAACGAAACTATCGGGGTTCGGCATTGATATAAGCCCATCCGCCGGAACGCCGATTTTAGTACAAAATAGAGACGGAGGTGTCCAATATATCCTTGAAGGGGCAAACAGCAACTACTACGTGGAGTCCGAGTCAGGATTTGTTTTTGAATCCGAAACGGGGCCTTCCATTTTCACAGATCAGACCGGCCAGAAAATATTAGAGATTTATAGCGATGGTGCCAATGGTATCGGATTCAAAATCGATGAGAACGGTAAATACAATACCAGGGTCACGACGGGTCATAATGTATCCTATGAGGCATTGGGTCCGGATGCAAATCATGGTTTTGAATGGCTCACCAAAGGCTCCGGCGTTTACTCCTTCCGGGGCAACTCAACACAAGCGGCTCGGGCTACTTTTGGAGAAGACACTGACAATGGTTCTAACTTCGTCACGATTAAAGGACCAGAGAGTCAAGCCTCAGATGTAGTGCTCACTGCGGGGACAACGACGGGAACTATTGCCATTGTTTCAGACGTAGACGCTGCCCTTGCCTTAAAGGCCCCGTTAGCATCACCGGCATTGACCGGAACACCAACAGCCCCAACGGCAACGGCAGGAACAAACACAACACAGATAGCCACTACGGCCTACGTTGATAATCTGGCCATCACTTTGCCGGTTACAGTTCCCAACGGCGGACTTGGAGTGAGTTCACTAACCGCATATTCTTTACTGGCCGGGGGGACAACTTCAACAGGAAACATCCAGCAGATTTCAGGGGTGGGAACATCGGGCCAATCTATTGTCTCCAATGGGGCCGGTGCGCTACCAACATGGCAGGATTATTATTGGAAGATATTGGGAACGACAACCCTTTCAGGTGTCTCCACACAAACATCGAATGCCGCCTCTCAACATATTTTCAATGGAACGTGGACAGCAACAGCGAACAACGATGCACACATAAAAATCAGCCCGTCTCTCACCACGCGAAACACAGCTAGCGACAATCTATATGGATTGACACTTAACCCGACATTGAACGTTCATGCAGGAGGCCCGGCGACGACTACCCTGGCCGGGTTATTTCTAAACCCCACATTTTCAGGAACGCCGTTGTTTAACGTCATGGGGTTAAAGTCCGAAACGACCGTCGTGGGAACCTACCAGCATTCTTTTAGGAACCTCAGTTCAAACGCGGCGGCGGGAACATCTATTGTATTTGGAAATGATGCGGCGGCGATAATTGGAATCATGAACGTCGGATCGTCGGCCAACACCAACTTCGGGACAGCAGGATCTCTTAACCTGTTTTCGGTGGGCGCCACAGCAAACCTTGTTCTGGGATCGGGAACAGCGCCTAGGATAACGCTGTCGCCAGTGGGGAACCTGGTAACAACGCAAGCCGCGCAGTCGACCAGTCATACATTTACAACCCATACGCAATCCGCGCATACTGGTGGCGTGCCGTCCGGCGTCCTTTGGACAGGTGGAGCGCATACAGCTATGACGGCGGGGGGGTCGCTCGTTGAGTTAAACTACAACCTGAACAGGACCATTCAATGGGCATCGAATACCGGGGTAGCCATTTACAAAGGCGTTTTGTTCCAGGCTCCGACTCTGGCGTTTGCATCGGCGACAGGAACGGTTACAAATGCATCAACGGTTCATATCAACGGCGCTCCGGCAGTAGGAACGAACGCGGCGATAACAAATGCATACGCCCTCTATGTAGAAGCCGGGATGACACGATTGGGCGGGGGCGCTCAGATTAACGGAACGATAACAGTGCCTTCTCTTGCGGGAAGCGGAACTGACACACGACCTGTTGTTTTAGACGCTTTGGGCGTGATGTCATCGCCGGATGATGGGGTTAGAACGACAGTAAGAACTATTGCAACAGGCCAAGTCTTGACCTCAAACGGCTCCCCGGTTGTTTGCGTCGCTGCGCCAGGCGCGGGGAAAGTAATTGACGTGATCTCGGTTGGTTACTACTTTGATTATAATTCAATAGCCTACGCGACCAACACCACGGCGTTTGTCGGCTTCAGCGCCCATCCGCTACACACCACAGCCATTCCGCTTAACACCACATCCGACAGGTACGGCAAAATCGTGCTTGACATCGGGGGAGACGATGCGGTAGCAACCCACGCCAATCAAGATTTGTATTTTACAACCTCTGCCGGTAATCCAACGGCGGGTAATTCCCCGATCAAGATTTATGTGACCTACAGGATCATAACGCTTTAAGATATGCGAATTGTCGTTCTATTTTTATTCCTGTCCAACATCTGCTTTGCGCAAGGGCTCCTGCGGCGCACGAAGGCCGACTATCCAAGGTCGCTGAATTTTACCAGCGTTGCCGCAACGACAAGAACCGTAAACTGGACCGCTACCAACGGGGCGACCAACTACATTTTGGAACGGGCTACCGCTTCGGACTATTCGGGGTCGACGCAAATCTACTCAGGGTCCAATACCACCTTTAACGATTCCGGCCTTATCTCCGGAACGCTTTACTATTACCGTGTCAAAGCTCAGAAGACCGGACTATCCGATTCCGACTGGATGAATACATTCATTTACCCATTTACCGCCGCGTATTACTATGGCACTTCACTCGTCCTTGGAACGGGCGCGTCCCCCTCATCAAACCGGTGGACCACTCTTTTAAGTACGCGATTCGGAGTGACGGAAAATAACTTCGGCGTGGGCGGTCAATCGATCACTCAGGTGGCGGCCAGTCATTTTACTTATTCAAGTCTTGCAACAAAGCCAGGAGGCAACCCCATTCTTTTTCTGGAATGGAGTGCTAACGATTATTTCTATGCTACGCAATCTTACGGAAGCTACGCTGCCGGTTCCGCTCAATACGTCACGGACTTCGCTGGACTCATCGCCTACGCGCAAGCTTCGAGGGGATGGGCTAAAGCTGACATCGTTGTGATTGTCGGCTGGGACTTTAAGGGAAACGCAACGGGGGGCACAAAACAGCAACTGAACATTTACGCCAATGCCATGTCTACGTATTGCTATACCAACGGCATCAAGTACGTCAGGAACTTGCCGGACTATACGATGGATGCTGACGGCTTAGGTATTCATCCAGACAATGCGGGGCATTTGGCTATAACTGATTACCTCGAACAACAATTGGAATTGATTAACTTTTACGCACCATGAAGAACATACTTTTGATACTTTTCTTTCTCGCTTCAATCACGATTTTAGCCCAGCCCGTCACCCTTGAAAAAGGGTCCACGCTGGAAATTAAACAATCCGACTCCGGGCAGATCACCTACACGGTCATTCAGGCGCCGGTGGTTAAAACCCCAATTGGCCCGGTGTTCACGGACGCTAAACCGTTGTTCGCTAAAGATGTCAAAATACCAGGCTACATCTTCCCGGTGGATCTCGGCGGCAAGCAGGACATTACCTTAAACGAAGCATGGCCGACCGGGATCGCGCTGAACGGCCTTACAGGAGCCGTCCGGATCACAAACGAAGGCACGGTCATCGTCGGCAGCTCGACGCCGGCATATACCTTCTCCACCACGCACGGGATTCAATCGCTGGGGGCTACCAACGACGTCACCATTGCAGGCAAGTCATTCGCCGAACCAATCATTATCAAAGCGGGTGCGAATCAGTCCGGGATAGGCTGGAACGCGACGGGTACAGGATCAAGGCTGAACGTTTCAAACGTCATCTTCGACAACGTAGGTTACGCCGACATTCTGGCCAGCTCGGGAAGCGGAAAGGAATACGGGGAGATAAACCTTTCGTTCCTACGTTCGAAAGGCAGCAAGACAAAGACAGGTGAATTTATCTACATCGGCAATAACGTCACCAGCATCCCGACAAGGAAAGCAACCATTCAGCATGTGGCCGCAATGGACATTGCCCGGGAGTTCGTACAGGTCAAATGGGCGGACAACTTCTCGATATCCAACTTCACAGGGGTTAACATCGGGTTTGCAAACGGGGCGGGACAGAATCACGCAATCCAGATCGAAGCATCGACCGGAACAGTTAAAGACTTTGTTATCCAAAACGTCCCGCGCGGGATGAACATCTTTTCACACGGGGACTCGATCCGTAACGGGGCAATAGCTTTTACCATTGACGGCGGATATGTCGGTGATGCGAAGGAAGCATTTCCAAACGATCCGCATTTGAACGGCAAGCCCATCGTGATCGATGGAATTGACTTCATGAAATTGAATCCGGGGAATGCCAAATACATTCTCGCGGTGCGTGAAAGTACGGCAGATGTTTACGTCATCAACTGCAAATTTCCTCCCGGTACCGAGTCGGTGTTCCTGGATCAAAGGATCAAAGGATATACAAATAAACTGATCGGCGGGCTGAACGACCACGGCAATAGTGTTTCAACTACACCAGTTCCCACATTCATTTCAACAGACGTGAACTCGGTAGACTTTTTGAAACTCAGTGAACCGTATCACATAAAGAAAGGCAGAGGAAGTTTAACGCCAAAACCATGAGCAAAGAGGAAATTCAAAGCACGCTGCACTGGGTATATCGGGGAGGCATTACGATCATTCTGATCATCATCGGAACGATCCTCCATGACACTTATGCGGCATTCGGACAGGCTCGGGACTCAATGATCCGTATGGAGGTTCAGTTCAACGACTTCAAAGAGAACACGGAAAAGCGCATGGCAGACATGGAATACCGGCTCAGTGCAATGGAAAACGACTTACGAAAACTTAGATAACGATGAAATTCTTTCACGCCTACTTTCAGCATCTGGCCGAAAACCCTGAACGGGCCGACAGCCTTTTGCTCACAAGCATTTGCACGGTAGTGCTATGGATCCTTATGTTTCGAATGAAACAGAGAATGATCAAAGGCATGGAGGGGCTTAACCTTTTATGGGAAGGCGGGGAACAGGTAACGTTTTACTCGCTGATCGCTTTTATCCCCATCCTGTTTCGCACCGCCTACTTTCCAGATGCGTCCGCCACGCAAATGATCGCCTTGTACATCGTGACGGGATTGATCGCATACCAGGTCTTCGGTCGGTACATCTTCGATTGGGCACTGGCTTTCAAAGGCGGGCTGTCTTCGGTGCCTGAACAACAGCAGAAGAAGGAGCCGACGACTGTAAACATCAACACCAAAGTAGAGACGCAATAATAGGTAGTTCCCGCCTGACAACAAATGGCAAAATTTAACGTTCGTGGTCCGGATTTTCTAACCCCCATTTTGCAAGGAGGGCAGAAACGGTTTCGTTCGCCCGCTCAACCTCCGCTTCGAATATTTCCCCGGATTTATTCCATGCTTTTTCGGGGTCAACCGTATCTAATCCTGCTCGCTGTTCTACTTCAATTTGTCGTGTTATTACTTCTCTTAACAGATATGAATTAGCTATCGTTAATTGAAGCGTTGTTCTTAACATTTCTGTCAAATCAATAGTAACCTTTTGATTTTTGAAAGAATCCTCAAGGTTCTTCAGTATTTCATTCGTATCCATAGATTCTAATCTAAACAAAAAGGGCGTATTTGTGCGCCCCTCTTTCAAACTGAGACAACTACCCAACCATGAGAACCATCTACATTTTACTGCCGATAACGTTAGCTATCATCGCCCTACTCACGTCCTGCTCATCGGTAAGGCACCTCGACAAAAGCAAGACGGATACCAGCGAGAAAACGGAGATCGACGTCACTGAGAAAACGAAGGACGTTTCAAAGACCGATACGCAGATCAAGCGCACAACGACTATTGAGGGGGATACCATTGTAGTGATTGACGGTGAAGCGCACATGGGCACGGCTCAAGACTCTGAACTTGACATGGGCGGTATCATTATCAGGGAGGGGGATGGCGGTGAGATCGCGATACGAAGGGATAAAGGGGTGATAACCTGGGAGTCAAAGAAACCTGAGAAGCGCATCCCGGTCAAGATCAAGAAAACCATCGTGGAGGAAGTCGATAAAAAAGAACTGACCATCCACAAATCCGATTCGTCCGGCAAGTTCAAAGAGGAAAAGAAAGCGGAAACCAAGATCGTCGAAAAGGACGTAAAGCGGAACAGCTACGGGTGGGTGATTGCGCTCGTGATCCTGCTGGTTGTCGCCGTGGTGATCTACAGAAACAGGAAGGTGGTCAGGAAGGTTTTGAGGGTTTAAAGGCGGTTCATTTGGAGAGGATTTGTACGCGTTGTACCATGATCGTATCGAGGTGGTGAATCTGCCGTTAGGTTACCAGTACTGTTTTTCATATTCCCGAAACATTTCCGAGGGCTTCACCCCGACCGCCTGGCATATCTTGATCAGCGAGGTTACCGTAGGCTGCCTTTCGCCGCGTTCCAAAAGAGATATATACGTGCTGTTCAGCTTGCACTTTGCCGCGAGCTGACGCTGGGATAAGCCAGCGCCGGCGCGTGCCTCTTTGATCATGAGTCCGAATGCTACGGGGATTTTCATTGTTGTTCTGTGGTACGCAGGTTGTCAATTTCCATTTGTTCGCGTAGGCACCCGGCACTGTGCATAAGCTTAGACGCTTGGTCACTATTAAGATCGACGTCAATAAAGTTGCGAAGGGTATGTAGCCGCATTGATGCCAGTTCGGTTGTTGTGAACACAGTCATTGTACTTATCTTATACACAGCGGCAAACGAGATAGCGGCTAACCCACCGCAATTGTATTTGAGATCGCTTTGATGTGTTTTGCGCGTTTCATCTTTAAAAAGAAAGTTTATCTCCGCATCACTGTCAATACACTGTTCTTGGGAAGTGGATAATGTGAGGTGAATTACGTGTTCATTCTTGCTTAACATCCATAAAATATTAATCCCCTCCCCTTCATTGTTTTTAACTTTGAGGCCGGTTAATGGCGCCGTGTACGTCGTCTCGCCTTTTATCTTGTCGTAGTGTTTCCCTACAAGCGCGACGCATTTTTTAGAAAGCACTCTTTCGGCACCCTGGCCGTAAAGGGCTGTCGGTACAGCGATTAACCACATCATCACTGCTGTTTTCACTCGCTACGATGCTTTCCTGCCGAGCTTACCCCGCTTATATCGGGCTATCAACGTAACGGCTGCCCCAACCAGTCCATTGATGTATAGGGAGGCAACGTTTGCATCAGGGAACATTCTCTTTACATATAGAATAGCAAATGCGAACATAGCCATTGCGAAATACATCGGCATTTCAGTAGTTCCAAAAAACATCCTGGTCAACCGATTTTCCTTATGGTAAATCGGAATGTAGAGACTAAGCGCAAATAGAAAATAGTATATGTACAACGCCGTTGACACTGGTAGCCACCAAATCGGATTACCAATCGATAGTGCAAGTACCAACACAATCACAATTAGTGATTTTTGCAGGTGTGAAATTCGGTTCATTTTGCAGTAGATTATTTTGTTGAATTTAATAAAACTTACTCCGGCTACCAAGCGCAACTAAGCATCCAAGAGGCATACACAACCAAAACCAGCTCAGGTGCCGCCATACCAGCCAATGCACACATAATTTCATTGAGAATGCCTCCACACATATTCGCATATTCCTGTGCAACGCAGTCCCACCAGGTCCTTTGGGTTTGTAAAGGATTGCTGCTACCCTGTAAGCCGTTTTGGTTGTACACCTGGTAATCAAAACTCGGTTGGTTCGCTGCTGGAGTTCGCGGGGTTAAAAATATATCGTGATCTTGCATTCCATTTGAAAGAGTCACAGTCGAAAAAAATTGAAGGGTTGCTACCTCCAATATTTCAACTACCCTACCGGGGGCCGTTGCTTCAACGTAAATGCCCCCGCCACCACCGCCTTCTGGCTCTTCCGGATTTTGGGGAATGGGATCCCCCTCACCTGCAGTTCGCGAAATTTTTTGATTCAGTTTCTTTTCCGCTTTGTTAGCAGCATACCGCGCACGAATTTTTTTGGTTTTCTTTTGATACTCTTTATGATCCGGATTGTAAATTTTTAAGCTGGTAAATCCCATTTGTTTTAATTGAGAATCACTAAAACCGGGCGCTTCGAACTGATTTACATTCACTTCATTGGTGGTACAAGAAACACCGAAAAGGAATAGTAACAAGAACAGAGACACAAATACCTTTTTCATGATGATTGAAAGAGTTTAAGGGTGAACAAAAGCTGAATCGTTTCCACCTTGAAAACGATAATTTGTCAATCCCACAAAAGGGATTGATCTGTTCTCTCTCTACAAAAGGCTAAGTGAATTTATCATTTCTGAACGTGGGTTAGGATAGCGCCATGTCTTTTTATTTGCTAATTGTCAGGAAAACCTTACACATCTCCGCTATTTTATCGTATAAACACGATATTTTTTCTGGCTAGAAATCAGAAGGTTACAGTTAAAGCTTTACCCGAGCAATTCCATGGAGATCTCTAATTGCCTAACATTGTACTGCGCTATGGGCCACACTGTGTTAACGATAGGTGTATGCGCGAAATACCACTTTACCCTCCCGTATCGGAGGTGAGATTAGAATTGAGTTACCGGGATAGCCTTGGGGTAACGATAAAGAGTTTCAACAACGTTAATGAGCTTGCAGAGTTTCTAAAGTCCAATCCACCATTGGCTAAGGAACTGTCATACGTTCCAAAGAAGTCAAAACCACCGAGTCCTGATCCCAATGAAAAGGTCAAAGAGACAATGAAGCTATTTATGCGGGCTAATATTTTAAGCGCCCTCTATGCCGACGCCGGCGTAATAATGTGTGCTCAAAAACTTTTGATTGAGAAAATCAAAACGGGTTGGGTGTTGACTGTAAAAGGCAAGGAGTATATTGAAAAGTTACGGTCGGAACAGTGACCGGTGCGTTTGTAATACATTCGTCCGGCGTCCATTTTGACTACCTTACAATATGTCCCGGAAACAAAGTAGCCTTGCCCCGATCATGCCGATTAGCATCGAACCAATGCTCTGCACTTTGGTTAGAACGCCTTTTGATGATCCACATTTTTTATTTGAGGTGAAATGGGATGGATACAGGCTAATGGCATATAAATCAAATGGCGCGGTGACTTTAAAATCACGGGGTGGGCATGACTACACCAAGAAATATCCACCGATTGTCAAGGCATTAGCTGCCATCGATGCAGATTTCATTTTCGATGGTGAAGCAGTGGTCTTAAACAAAGAAGGTAAACCAGACTTCGATGCACTTCAAAACTTTAACGGTCAGCGTTCTGGAGTTGTCTATTTTGTTTTTGATATTCTTTGGCTAAATGAAAAGAGTCTCCTGAATCTGCCATTGGCGGAACGGAAGACATTGTTGTCAACTGTTGTAAAAAGTGATAAAATTATCAAATACAGTGAGCACTTCGATAGTGGCATTCATCTATTCAGTGAGGTCACAAAACATGGCCTAGAAGGGATTATAGCAAAGAGGCGTGATAGTCAATATGTGCCGGGAAGGCGTGGAAGGGATTGGGTAAAAATCCCGACTGAAATACGGCAAGAATTTGTGATTGGCGGCTGGGTCGATTCCGAAAAAAGGAACACGTTTCGAACTTTGCTTTTTGGAACTTATGAAAGTGGTAGGCTGAAATGGAAAGGCCACGCCGGAGGTGGCTTTAAAGAAAAACAAATGGCTGAAATTCTGAAACGGCTACAGGCAATTGAAGTGCCCACCAATCCGTTTGATACCGACGTAGATTATAGCGAAGGTAAGCCCCATTGGGTACAACCGATACTGGTTGCAAATATCAAATATGCAGCGACAACGAGTTCGGGTAAAATTCGCAAGCCTGCAATTTTTCTCGGTTTTCGTGAAGATAAGAATGCTGAGCAGGTAACGACAGAACGCCCAATTCCAATATCTCAAGTCACCACGCTTCGAAATGCGCCTCATTCAGATTCTACCACACTAAAACGAAACCTTCCTACAACAGACGATAGCAATTGGCCTGCTGTGGAATCGGTACCAACAAATAGCAAAGACGTATTTCGTATTGACGAGTGTGATCTTACTCTAACCAATGTCGAAAAGAAGCTATGGAAAGGAGTGTTAAAAGCTGATTTGATCGAATACTATAACCGCATTTCAAGGTATATAATGCCGCATATTCAACAACGCCCTTTGTCCCTCCACATAAAATTGAAGGGACCAAATGCGCCAGGGCTATATATAAAGGATATGGAAGGTCGACAACCAGACTTCGCGGATGTATTCCAGACCGAGCGCAAGCATAGAAAACCGGGTAAGCGCGACAGAATTGACTACTTGGTTTGCAACAACACCCCTACCCTATTGTATACTATTAACCTTGGATGTATCGATGTCAATCCGTGGACCTCTACCATTCTCGATCCAACACATCCCAACTTCATTGTTATAGACCTCGATCCAAGTGATGAGGATTTCAACAAGGCGATTGAAGCCGCACAAGCGGTCAAGCATTTTCTTGACGAGCATAGTTTGGTCGGGCTGGCAAAGACGAGCGGAAAGACCGGCATTCATATTGTTGTTCCTTGTGCCGGTGTCACGTTTCCACAAGCCAGAACGCTTGCTGATTTCATTTGCGAGGAGGTGCATCGTCTGGTGCCCAGTATTACAACTACAAGTACAACTGTTGCCGACCGGGGTACAAAATTATATCTGGACCCAAGTCAGAATGATTATACTGATACTGTTGCGTCCCCCTATTCTGTGCGGCCGTTTAAGCTCCCGTTAGTATCAGCGCCAGTCGATTGGCGTGAGGTGAACGCTACACTCGATCCAGGTGATTTTAATATCAGGTCAATGATTTCCAGGGTTGATAAAAGGGGCGATCTATTCAATGGGGCGAAGGATCCACGCATAGCCAAAAAAAATACAATAATCCTGAAGATGTTTCTATGATCGGAAAGAGCCGAGACTAAAAAAGGGACTGTTGCCCCTGTTCCGGCTTGCTTTTGTCTACCTGGCCAGGCTTCGTTTCAGGTTTGGATTTACTCCCTCCCCCACCGTCCATTTCCTCTTTCGAATATTCAACAGGCTTCTCAATGTCTGGAGTATTCTTTTCGTCACTGGTAATCTTGTTCCCGCTTATTTGTTTCCCAATTGAGTAATACGTTAGAAAGTCATCAGGCATCGATTTGCATAACGCCAATACATCATCCTCCGTCAACGTGTCGTTTAACCAATCGCCTTCATACTTCTTTGGTATAATTACCGGCTGTCTCAACTTGGAATTGTGGATGTAGGACATCGCGGGATTGCTTCCAGTTGTCAATACAGTATAGGTCAATTGTTCTTGTGATAGGTCTGGATTGAACCAATGGGTGTAGATTCCACCGATACTGAATATTTCCTGATCCTTTGCCCTGATGATGAAGGGCGTTTTGTTCTTTGCTTTTGTGGGATTATCCCAATGCCACTCGAAAAATCCTGTTGCAGGTATCAGACATCTTAACCCGGCTTTAGCTGAATCAGCGAATGCTGATGTTGTGTACATTGCTTCACTTCTGCAATTCAATGTCTTTAACCGGATGTCCTTAGCGCTCTGAACTGTTTTAACAGATTTTGGTATTAATCCCCATATGACAGGTAACAGTTCTTTCTTTCGTTCAATGGTCAGTACTGGAGATGCCTGGAAATCATAACCGTTCTCATAGTACCTGGGCAGGTAATCCGGAAAACGATTGACTGAATCGTAAAACTTTTCAAGTTCCCCAGCCGTCGCTTTGCTTTGCTTGTGGTAACACATTTATACTTACGTGATGATTATTTATAATAAAGACCACTACGAAAATTCAGGATGTTGCTTAAGAATGCTGCTAATACCACTGTTCCAAACATCCCCAACCAACCTTCCAGCCTGATGAGCAGAAATGCTAAGAATATACCGACGATGTAAAATTCCACGCAAATCGATACGCCTGAATCACCGCGCGGGGCCGTCTCGCGCCTGACAAGGGCTCCTTTGATGAGGTTGCGAAATAGTAATTTTAATGCTTGCGTATATACGCGAAAGATGGTCGCCCTTCGGAATTGACTAAGGCTCGCTCCACAACAAATTTAATCCGTTGGCGCAAAGCAAATCCTCCCCAAGCCATTTTAAAAACGGGTTTGATGAACAAGTTGAATGTTACCCAATGTTGACCAAAAACGTACTCAGCCGAAACACCGTAAAATTTCTCAACGATTCGTCTAACGTCGTTACTAGAGTTTAACGCACCCGCGTATTGGGCCTCAAATTCTTTGTTACGCAATATGTTTGGGGACCTGAATCCGACTGCGACAATATGAAAAAGTGTTACGTAGTAGGCATCACTAATGGTTCTGGAAAACATCTTGTCAAAGTACTCGAAAGCAAACGAATTTGAATCAATCTTTTTGTCGATTGCCAAGCCCCTCAGTTCATCGCGTAAGGCGAAAACTCGATACCTGTAACTTGCAAGGACATAGCGTTGATGCATTTTTCTGCAGATAACAATTCCTATGAATAGGAATGCAAATACTCCAAGACCGAACATAATTTTGTTAATTCAGTTTGTCTTAATCACTCACTAGAATTTAGCTCCTTATTAAGCATTTTTGCCTGCAGCTGACTTTTCTCCTTGCCAACCCTCTCATTTTCGGTTCTACTCAATTTAAGCATTGTTTTGAAATAAATCCACCCAATAAAAGACAGCCCTAAAATACCCGCGATAATGATGACGCAATAAGTGTGCTTATCACTATCGAGTAGGAACCACGTATCAATAAAACGTTCCTTTTGAATATCCGACGCAAAAGCCCACAGAAAAATAGCACCGAACAGCACCAAAAAGTTCATAATACCGATTTCCTTGAGGATAGTGGCCAAAAGCTTCAGAAAGGCATCAGTGCCTGGATTGCCGGGGGGCTGAGGATTCTCATTGCTCATAAGTTTTGTTCAGGGTGTGAGGGAGCCGGGGGCCACGTTCAAATGTGGGGAAAATCCTTCGGTTGACAAATACCGTGTTTTCTGGAAAAATGAAAAAGAGCCGTTTTAGGCCCCTTCTCTGCTGTCAGGTCTTCGTATTTCAACCTCCTTGCGAATGTGTTAGAACCGGTTCTAAGCCGTCCTGAATCGCTTTAGGTTGCCGTGTGCCGGCACGGCAAATCCCCCGCCTTCGGAGTCACGACTCTTGACTTTGCGAGGCGAGTGTCAAGTAGTCACATTAAAAGTAGTACGTACTTGGGAATAATGGACATCCGCCACCACAAAGTGCCCTTTGTCAAATTCAATGAGTGTTTTGCCTTCCATACCGTTCGCCGGATGCTGGTAAAACCTTACTACGTTGTTTAAAACGATCGATTGATCTGTAACAGTTCCATCGGCGAGCTGAATAGGTAATTCTCTAATTATTAACATAATGGCTTGCATTTAAGGGCGTTGAAGCCTGAAGTACCGCAAAATTGGCGAAGAGGTCAATATCGTGTTTTCTCGATATTGGGTTAACGGCGTTCGAGACTACAGCAAATGCTTTTATCGATTCAGCAGATCACATGGATCTACCCCGAGGGTCTTAGCCATTTTATAAAGAGTCTCTAACGAGGGCTGCCTGGTGTTTTGCACGTAGGCGTTGATCTGCGAGTAAGCGATTTTGCTTTCCTTCTGCAGCCGGTACTGCGAAACTCCCCTTTCCCTAAGCACCTCGCCTATTCTATTAAAAGCCTTCTTTTTGATTGTTTTGGCCATACTGGTCATTATGTAGCAAATCTACTAGTTACTTAGCAAAATTAAAATATATAGCACTATTGCTATATATAGGGAGTTAGCTATATATTGGTATAACAAATAAGTAACCGACAATCGGTAACTGCTTTTAATCTCAAAAATATTTAACACAAAAAACCATGGAATCAATATTTGAAAAGACAGAAAAAACGGTCGTGTCCCTATTACGCGGCATGCTAAAATCAATGGATGAAGATCTTAAAGACTCATGGTCGGCATTTCGTGACCTGTTGATCTCACATGAAGAGTTCGACGCAATTCGGAATGAGCAGGTGTTTAAAGATGCCCTAGTGCTGCTGTGCGAGTGCGTTGATAATATCGAAAGAGGTGTGGCGGAAACGTACACTTTTGACAAATACCTGACTAACGCCTTCTGCCACACCGAACAAATCAAAATAACAGACCGGCTGATTGAATACATTAACAAAATTAACGACAAGGACCTAGCCCTTGATGGCGACTATCCGGAAGAAATGCACATGCTCGGGGGTATGCTACGATTGATCCGAACCCTCCAAGGATGCCTTGTAAGGACAGATAAATTCAATGAGCATTAAAACAAACACATTTATGCATTTAACAGGCACACCTAAATTAACTTATGAACTGAGTGGGGAGGATCTCCAGCGAGTCATAGTCGAGATCGGTAACCAAATAGGCGAGCAGGTACAACGCGCGCTTAAGCTTCAATCGGAAAAGCCGATGACCACAGCGGATGCTCTCAAATTCTTGCAGATACATCCAACCACGTTGTACCGGAGAATCAAAAAGGGCGGCCTTCCATGTCATCGGGATGGAGACACGTACTATTTCTACGCGAGTGAATTAAACGACTACATCAAGGGCAAGCAGGTAATGTTGAAGAGCTAAATCGTGATCGTCTTGTTACAATGTTCGGTACAATGCAAATGAAAAAGGCCCCGAAGTTCGGGGCCTTTATACGTTTTCAGAGGTCTTGAGCGGATTCGAACCGCTGTAGGAGAAAAAAAATTAAGCAGAGCCAAACTCTGCAAAAGCTCCGTAAATAACGAAGGACTACCGATTCTCGATAGTCCTTCTTTCTCGAGGTCTTGAGCGGATTCGAACCGCTGTAGGAGAAAAAAAATTAAGCAGAGCAAAGCTCTGCAAAAGCTCCGTAAATAAAGAAGGACTACCGAATATCGATAGTCCTTCCTTCCTTAGAGGTCTTGAGCGGATTCGAACCGCTGTAGGAGCTTTTGCAGAGCTCAGCCTAGCCACTCGGCCACAAGACCCTTTAAGTGAAAAGTTAATAGTTAAAAGCTAAAAGTTACCTCTTAACCTAAACTATTCACTTTTCACTATTAGTTTTTAAACTATTGTTCACTCTTTGGGTTTCCTCCGCTCATCTTCTCCTTCAAAGCCGCAAGCGCATCCAGATCTCCCAATGTCGACTTCTCAGACTCATTGTTGATCTTCTCAATCGTCTTGCCCTTCGACGGAGCAGGCTTCTTAGCCGCCGGCTTCGCTACCACCTTGTCTTCTTCTTCGTTCGACCACGTTGCCTTGTGACTCAGCACAATGCGACGATCGTCTTTAGAGAATTCAAGAACCTTGAAGTCGAGGCTCTCACCTACTTCTGCTTTGCCGCCGTCGGCTTTCGCTACGTTTTTCACAGAGCAGAAACCTTCGAGGCCGTAAGGCAACTCGAGGATCGCACCCTTGTCGTTCTTGTTCACGACAGTACACTTGTGAACAGAGCCAACGGTGAAGATCGTTTCGAAAGTATCCCATGGATTCTCTTCCATGTGCTTGTGACTCAGCGCCAGCCTGCGGTTGGTCGCGTCGAGCTCGAGCACTTTCACTTCCATCTTCTCTCCTACCTTGATGAACTCGGAAGGATGTTTGATCTTCCTTGTCCAGCTGAGATCCGATACGTGCACGAGGCCGTCGATACCTTCCTCGAGTTCGAGGAACAGACCGAAGTTGGTCAGGTTGCGAACGATACCCGTGTGGGTAGTGCCGATCGCGTACTTGGTGAGGACGTCCTGGCGTGTCCAGGGATCGGTAGTGAGTTGCTTGATACCGAGTGACATCTTGCGCTCGTCGCGGTCGATTGTCAACACAACCGCTTCGATCTCGTCGTTAACCTTGATGAAATCCTGAGGATTACGCAAGTGTTGCGACCAGCTCATTTCGCTGACGTGGATCAAACCTTCCACGCCGGGCTGCAGTTCGAGGAACGCGCCGTAGTCGGCAACGTTCACGATGCGGCCTTTTACTTTCGAGCCTATCTGGATCTCGACAGGGAGTGAATCCCAAGGATGAGGCGTGAGTTGCTTCATACCGAGAGATATTCTCTTCTTGTCGTTGTCGAAGTCGAGCACAACCACTTTCACAGTCTGGTCGAGTTTGAGTACTTCTTCGGGGTGGTTGATACGTCCCCATGAGATATCGGTGATGTGGAGCAAACCATCTACACCGCCCAGGTCGATGAACACACCGAAGTTGGTCATGTTCTTGATAACACCTTCCAACACCTGGCCTTTGTCGAGGTTGGTGAGGATAGCTGCCTTTTGTTGTTCGAGATCTTTCTCGATGAGGACCTTGTGCGATACAACTACGTTGTCGTTGGTGTAGTTGATCTTCACCACCTTCACTTCGATAGCTTTGTTTACATAAATATCGAAGTCGCGGATCGGCTTCACGTCGATCTGTGAACCAGGCAAGAAAGCCTCGATGCCGAACACGTCGACAATAAGACCACCTTTCGTCCTGCGTTTCACGAAACCTTCGATCACCTCGTCCTTATCCAAAGCTGTTTGTACACGTTCCCATCCTTTCACGAGTTTCGCTTTGCGGCGCGACAGGATCAACTGACCCATTGCGTTCTCGCGTTCTTCGATGAAGAGGTCGACGACTTCGCCGATCTTCAGGTTGGGCATGTCCTTGAACTCGGCCAGTGGCACGAGTCCGTCTGATTTAAATCCAATGTTCAGGATCACATCGCGATCGTTGATACCTACGACGATACCTTGAACAACTTCACTTTCGTTGACAGTTGTAACGGTGCCTGAGTAGAGATTCAGCATCGACTCTCTTTCCGTCTTCGAGTAACCTTCGCCGAAGCCTTTCTTATCGAATGCTTCCCAGTCAAAGTTCTCGAGATCCACGGGGGCGGCTGCCGACTTGCGGGCCGATACGTCGCGGATCATTCTGCTGATGCCTTCTTCGTCTTCCGCCCTCTTTTTGGCGCGAAGTTCGGAGAGTTCGTCTTTTTCGAGGGGAACTTCCGGTTTGCTTGTAGGCGTGTCTTTCGATTTGGCCTTGTTAGGATCGTTCCTAACCGGGGGTTTTGATGATGTTCTGGAGGGAGGGTTGTTCCGTCCACCTTGTTGTTTCGCCATGATAATAATTGCCCTTGGCTACATGCGACAGTCGGGCGGGCTGCCACAAATTTGTTTTAAATGCCTGTTTTCCTTAAAAAAACAAGCCCCGTCAATCGACGGGGCTGCAAATTTAATGAAATTATGAGGTTTTTATGCTATTCAGGCCTATTTGTTCGTGGTAGCCGCCACATCCTCGGGCTTCAAAGTACCCACCGCATACTCGAGCAGGATCTTCTGGAAGACTAACGTATACTCCGCTGAAGCTTTGTCTGTTTGGGCCTGTACCAACACGCGGTTAGCATTCGTAAACTCAACGAAGTTTGTTACGCCGAGGGCATACCTCTCCGTCTCAAATTGATATGCAAGATCCGCTGCCTCCAACTGCCTTGTGGTTACGGCAAATGCCTTCTTTGCTCCTTCAAAGTTACGCACCGTTCTAATAACATCGTTCTTGATCTGGAACTCGAGGTTTCTGGTAGTTATCTTCTGATTTTCGTAGTTGATCCGTGTTTGAGTAACAAACTGACGTTGCTGAAACCCGTTAAGGATTGGAATGTTGATGCCTACACCGATTGATTTTTGCACGTTATCTTCCAAAAACTGTGTTCTGAACGGACGTGGATAATCGTCGGATGCGGGGTCTACACCATGTGTAAAGTTCCACGCAGTACTGAGGCTGGCGCTGGCACCAATAGAGGGGAAGTATCCCCCACGCGCCGCTTTCGTTGCAAATCGAAGCGCTTCTTCCGAACGCACGGACCTGAGGTAATCTCCACGAAATCCTTTTGCACGATCTGCAAGCTCTTCGATGTTTAAAGTCTCACTGCTCATGGCGTTCACATCCCAGTTGGGTGCCTCCACGGTAAACTCTTCAAAAGGATCCAGCAGAAGAGTTTGCTGAAGAAGAGTCTTGTCATTGTTGAGTGTGATCTCCGCCTGCACCATTCGCAGCTCTGCAGCTTTCGTCAACGCATCCTGGTTGTATTCATCAACGGGGGAGCGCGAACCAAGACTCACCATCTCCTTTACCTGTTCAAGTTGTTTGTCCAGAGCGGCAAAGTTCTTCTGAGCTATTATAAGAAGCTCCACGTCGCGCATTACCGTCAGGTACTGTGTCGCCACTGTGTTGATCGCGTCCTGCGCGGTGCGATTGACAAAATACGATTGAGCTTCGAGGGCTTTTGTAAACTGACGTATTGTATTGAGTTGTGAGAAGCCTGAAAATAGAGTAAGGTTAGCAGTAGCTGAAGCACTTGCACCGTCAAATGTACCGTTTACCACTTCACCCTGGTTGGCGTTGAAACGGTTACCATTCGAGCGAAAAATTTGACTCTGTGCATTGATACTCGGGCCGGCCCCAACATACGCTGCCATCTTCTGCATCTGACTAAACTCCAGGTTATTTTTCTGCTGGTTAAGTAAAACGCTATTTTGAAGCGCGATCTTCACAGCCTCCTCAAATGTCAGTACCCTTACCTGCGACTGGTTGTCTTGCGCCATTGCACATACAACAGCCATCAAACAACCTACGAGCAACAACAGACTCCTTTTCATATAACTTAAATATTCAGATTTCTTTACCTCACTTTTTCATCGCTCACCACAGCGCCGTCTCCAATCTTTATAACCCTCTTGCTCCGCTGCGCATTCTCCTCCGCGTGTGTTACCTGTATGATCGTGATTCCTTCATCATTGAGCTTCTCGAAGATGTCCATGATCGCCTTGCCTTGTTCTGAGTGCAGGTTACCGGTTGGTTCATCCGCAAGGAGAAGCTTCGGTTGTCCCACGATTGCCCGGGCAATGCCCACCAGCTGTTGCTGACCACCGCTGAGCTGTTCGGGGAACAAGTCTTTCTTGGCCACCATCGCAAACCGGTCGAGGAGCTCGGCCACCATGCTTTTACGCTGGCTGCCGCCGACGCCCTTATATAATAACGGAGTTTCAATGTTCTCGTAAACTGTCAGCTCATCGATCAGGTGGTAGGCCTGGAAGATGAAGCCGATGTAGTTCTTGTGCATCTCGCTTTTCTGCTTTTCTTTCATCTTATGCACAGGCTCATCGAAAAAGTAATATTCGCCTGCAGACGGCTCGTCGAGCATCCCGATGATGTTCATAAGAGTTGACTTTCCCGAGCCGCTTGGACCCATGATCGTCAGGAATTCTCCCTGCTGTACCTCGATGTCGATGCCTTTTAGAATGAATGTCCGCTGGAAGCGGGAATCGATGTACTTATCGATGTTTTTTAGTTTGATCATAAAAGTCGGGTGCGGTTAGCCAATAATAATGCCACGGGCAATTTAGGGATTAGACGTGCGAATTAAGGATTAGTTGCACGTTTTTACGTCCGGTGGTGAAAAAAGGTGTCCGGAAGCGGCCGCTGGCGCGGGGGAAAGTAGTAAGTGGTCAGTAGTAAGTAGCAAGGAGTACTGATTTCGAAATAGGCCGGAATTCACACATTGGTCTGCGGCCCTCCTTACTACTGGCTACTTCTACTTGACTACTAATTCGTAACTTAGTCCAATGATCCTCCGACTGATCATAGCTTTTGTCACTCTCCTGCCGGTCGCGGTCATCGCCCAGCAAGATGAGATTCGAAAGAGCATCTATTTCGACGGGGGCAGCTGGTATATCGACGAGGCACAGGCCACCGAGCTGTCACACTGGATCGACTCCATTCCTAATCTTCTCGATAAATATGAGATCCAGCTCATCAGTCACACCGATCCTATTGGCGGCAAAGAATACAACGAATGGCTGTCGGAGATGCGGAGCAGTACTGTATTCAAATTATTGCTCGATCAGAATATCCCCGAGCGAAAAATCTCTGTGAAAGACTGGGGTCTCGATAACCCGGTATACCAAAACGATTCATGGAGAGGGCGGATCATGAACCGGAGAGTGGATGTGATCATCCACCCGATCGTATTCTAATATCTCAAGTGCGTAACGTTTCCTTTTCCCACGGCGGTCACTGTCACGATCAGAAGATTTCCGTAATCAGAATCATCGTAGTTGGCGAACTGTTTATTGCCGAGCAACGAATTCGCAAAGCCAGGAATTGTATTTGAATGCCCGCAGATCAGCACAGTACCTCCCTTGTATTTGGCAACCAGCTCATCAAATTTTAAAGATTCATAAGTCTGTATAGTAACGTTCTTCGCTTCCGCGACAGGCTTTACGGTGTTTTTAGTCCTGTTGTAATTTGTTGAGTATACAGCGTCGATCTTTTGCTTCTCGAGTTTCTGTAAAAGCTGCTGCGCTCTATCCTGTCCCTCTTTCGATAGCATCGGGTCTTTATCCCCTGCCGCCGCAGTTTCTTTCTCGGCGTGACGAACAAGAATAAAAGTGGTGACCTCGGATTGTGCGTATGCACTACCACACAAGAAAACTAAAACATATAGAAACTTTTTCATTTGAACTGGTTTGCAATGGCTGGTGGTACGTTACACCCTTCTTTCCAACGGGTATCGGCGAGGTGAAATATCCGCCACTTGTTATCGGATCCTTTTAACAACTGAAATGCATCGACCCCGCAATGACTGAATTGCTTGCCGATATAGAACCCGTACTTCATCCAGGCCTGGGCCATGTTACCGTCCATCTGTATTTTGACCTCCCATATCGGCTCGCTCCACTTTTCTTCATGGGCTGTACCGACTGCATTCAGGAATTTTTGAAGATCTCCCCTGATCACCACCGGCACGCCCTCTTTATCTTTCGTTACCGTGGCGATGGTCGGCGAGGTCGTAAAGGCAGCATGCACCATGGCACTGTCCCCGAGGTTCATTCCTTTGAAGAGGCTGTTGATCGTGTCCATGATGTCACGATTGTCCTGGGCTGTCTGGCCAAAAGAAATGTTGCAGACTAACGTACAGATCAGAAGAAGTACTTTTCGCATTGTTCTACGTGTTATGTTTCCTGTGGCACATCAGGTAGCAAGATTGGAATTTTTATGCTTATTTTTAAATCCCATAAAATCCCGGGCAATGAGAATATACCCAATCCTTGCTTGTTTGTTGGTCTCGGTCTCTGTTTTCGCCGGACCTGTCGATAGTCTCGAAAATGTGCTTAAAACGGCACAAGGCGATCAGAAGGTCAAGACCCTCAATGAGCTCTTCCGCGCTCACATGAACTCCGACCCCGTAAAGGCCATCGGTTATACGCGTGAAGCCCTCGACCTCGCCACTAACATAGGCGACCACAAAGGCATGGCCGCTTCTTACAACAATCTGGGTGTGGCTTACAAAAACCAGGGTGCTCTCGACAAAGGCCTCGAATACTATCTGATTGCCCTCAAAACCTACACCGATCTGGATAACAAAGAAGGGATCGCAACCACCAAAAACAACATCGCTAACATCTATTCGCTGAAAAAAGACTACGCCTCGGCGATGAAATACTTCGAAGAATCGGAAGCCCTGCTCACGCAACTCGACGACAAGAGCCGGATGATCGGCACGATGAACAACCTGGGCAATCTCCACAGCGACCTCCAACTGTTCGAACAGGCGCTGAAGTACTATACCGACGCGTGGCAGCTCAGCGAAAAAATGGGAACTCCTTCAGCAGATCCCCTCAGCAACATCGGCAATCTCTATTTCCGCCAGGGCAATTATCAGCGAGCCGTCGAATACTACGAACGCGCACTGGGTATGGCCGAAAAGGAAAACAACAAGCTCAACATCCTCAACATCACAGCAAACCTCGGCGAGGTGTATGTGAGGGCCAACCAGCCCAAGAAAGCACAAGATTATCTCGACCGCGCATCGGCTTTAGTGAAGGAAATGCAAGCGACGTTCTTCGAACCGCAGATCCTCCGAAGCATGGCCGACAACTTCGCCCGCCAGGGCAGAATGAAAGAAGCCTACGAGACCATGGTTGCTTACGATAAGACGAAGGATAAAGTCTACGGCGAGGAAAGCAGTCGCAAGATCGCACAGATGGAAATGGCCCTCGACCTCCAGGAGAAAGAAAAAGAAGTGGAAGGCCTTCGCCGCGAAGACGAGATCAAGTCACTCCAGCTCCACAACACCCGGATGATCATCACCACAGTGATCATGGGAATCGTGATCATTGTAGCCGGCTTCAATTTATTTTTCAGCCGCCGCAGATCTATCGCAAGATGACCCGCGAAGAAGCGAGAAATATCCTCGCCTCGATGACGCAGAGCGCGAGCCTGATGCGTCACATGAGGACCATCGAGCTGGTGATGGAAGCCTACGCGGAAAAACTCGGTGAGGACAAAGAGAAATGGGCGATCGCCGGCCTTCTTCACGACGCCGACTACGAGGCATATCCCGACCAGCACCCCAATGTGATCGTCGACAAACTGAAGGGCATGAACGAGACCGACATCGCTCACGCCATATCGGCCCACTACACGAAATGGAATGTGCCCTATGAATCCACCCTCGACAAATACCTTCTGGCCTGCGACGAGCTAACAGGTTTCATCGTCGCCTGCGCCCAGGTGCGCCCCGAAGGCATCTCGACCCTTGAGCCAAAGTCGGTAGTCAAGAAACTGAAAGACAAAGGGTTTGCCGCCAAGGTCGAACGCGACGAGGTCTACAAGGGAACGGAAATGACCGGGATACCGCTCGATCAGCACATCGGCTTTATTATCGACGTTCTGAAGCGGAATAAAGAGGAATTGGGAATTTGAAATTTAGAGCTAATTTTAACCCGTTAAACGCAAAAAGCTATGTTCGAACAGGTTGTAGGTAGCGGCGCAAACGCCTTCATCATCATCATCGCAGTAGTAATCGGCTTCGTATCAGCGCTGGGCTTCATCGATAGCAAGAAGACCGAAAAGGAAAACGAACATAACGAGCCCTTCAGCAAGTAACCGGCCTGCCCGGTTTCTTACCCTCTTCTATTTACCCCCTTCCTGCTTGGGTGCAGTTCCATAAGGCGACTTATACTCCGTTTTCTGGAAGTCGTCAATCCTCATTTTCTTATAGTTATCATTCCCGACGTAATCAAGGAAGATGTGAAACTCTTCGGGCTTGCGATAGCCGGGCAGCGACTGGTATCCGGGATACACAGGGATGATCTTGAAATCTTCATCCAGGAAAACAAAATTGGGATAACTCATCTGGTTGTTCAGCAGCGCGGCTGCCAGCTGATGTACACCGCGTCCGCCGTTCATCGGGATATACTTGAACGTAACATTATTGAATACCACGTCGTCGGTTTGTTCTGCATTGAATTTAACAGCGTAGAATTCTTCATTCAGAAGCTTTGCAACAGAGGCTTCGGTGAATGTATTGCGGTCCATCACTTTACACCACCCACACCAGTCGGTGAATACATCGACGAAGATCTTTCGCTTTTCGGTCTTACTCTTTTCAACCGCCTCTTCCCAGGTCAGCCATTTCACCGGGGCGGTGCCGGCTGATTCTGTTGCAGCCACGGGGGTCTGTTCGTTGGCCTGCGCCAAAACAGCAGGGGCAGAAGCAGCCGATAGCGCTACCAGAAGCCCGAGTGATAAATATTTTTTCAGTTTCATGTAATTCTCGCTACCAAAACACAACAAATCTATAAAGAAAAGAGGTTCGGTTACTGTTAATTTTTAACAGCCCTCCGAAGTAACCCTAACGAGCATCCCGGCTTCGGGGGGCCGGGACAAGCGTGTACGAAACATTCAACAGAGATGTACAGAATTGGACAATTAACGAACCCTTAACTAATAAATTACCCCAATTTGGCCTATTTCCCGGATGGCACCGGGTTTGGTAACTTGAAAACAACAAATCCTATGAGACTGTCGAACCGAAATATTCTACTCGTTATTGGCATCGTGGTGGCCGTGGTCGTCACGCTGACAACACTGGTGTATAAAGATCGGCAGTCTGCCGAAAAACAAGGACTCCCGACCCCCAAGAAGACTTCCCTTAATTCGACTGCACAAAGAGTGATTGACTTTATATCGAGGCGGGTAGATTTTCCAAAGGTGCCTCAACGATAGGCATAATAGTGCATCACATTCTCTAATGCTTTTCTGATTGCCACATTGATCGGGTAAAATTCCGTAGCAAGGTCTGCGTCGATCGCGTGTAACTGCATATAGTACTGGCTCATCACGGGTATTTGCCCACCGCTGTCCACCAGCTCCACTCCTTTCCTGTATTCCTCGCTTTCTTCTGTTTTGATAACCTGGCAGGTAACGAGCTCTTTCTTTTCATACTTGTTAGTACGCGCCGAATAACCGAAGAGCCGGCAAATAAGACCGCGATGTTTGTATTCGGTACATAGCCCGGCAGCTGCTTGCGTAGGGTTCAATATAAGGCAAAGAGTGTCCGCAGAATTCTCCGTTGTAAGTCGTTCGTACCATTGTTCTGCAAGGCCTTCTCTGTATAAATGAACAGCGAAAGGGAGAAACTCAAGTGCCGTAGCTTCGATGTCGGGTTTGAAGCAGCATTTGCCACAACCGAATTTACAGTGCATGCCGGTTAACGACTGGAATTGTGCGATCTCAGCGTCGAGCTTTTGAAACACTGCCTCCACCTCCTTAACTTTCTCATCCGGCGTCATATCGTTTGAAGCAGTGTGAGTCTAAAGTTTGTTTAAGAACTTATCAAGACTCTTCCTTGCGGTAGCCCTTACTTTGTTGCTCACAATAGGCGTCCATCCCAACAACATTCCCGAAGTTCCGAGCGCTTGCCTGGACCATCTCCAGAGATCGAACCGGTCCTTATGCCTGTAGATCAGTCCGTCCTTAAACTCCATCGTGGCATCGATGATATTGTGCACAGAACGGCCCGTCCTTGAAAACGAATACCAGGCTTCCCAATGACAACTGCCTGTGTCGCCTTCGGACTTGATATTATCGAAAGTGATCCTGAGATCTTTGGATGAAGTAAGCAACATCTGCCACATAGCCTTTACCTCCTTGCTGTCGAGGTCTTGAAACACGGGGTCCGTGAAAGATGCCGCGTGGTGATAGCACGATTGCATGGTCAGGAAGTCCTTCTGCTGGAAGGCAGTGTAGAACTTCCTGATCAGCTCTGCGTTGTTGGTCATTCGTCAGGCAAGCGCTGCGGTCAGCTTGATGGTAGTATTGAGCAGTTTAGAAATAGGGCAGTTCGCTTTTGCGTCGGCTGCTGCTGCTTCGAATTTTTCTTTTGTTATCCCCGGCACCGTTCCCTTTACGTCCAGATGAGATTCTGTGATCGCACCATTCTCGAAATTGATGGTACACGTTACGGCGAGCTCTGTCGGGTTGAAGCCACCCTCCTGCAGAACGAAGCCAAGCTTCATCGCATAGCAGCCGGCATGAGCGGCAGCAACCAGCTCTTCAGGGTTGGTGCCCACGCCATCGGCGAAGCGGCTATTGGCTGAATACTGTGTTTTATTGAGGACGGTGCTGGCAGTCGTTAGTACGCCTTTTCCATCTTTTCCGGTGCCATTCCAAACGGCGTTTGCTGTTCTTTTCATGATAGTTCGATTTTTAATAAGTACCAAATGTACAGAGTACAGGGTACAGTGTACAGAGAAGGGTTCTGCAAATTCTCAGGACTGCCCGAACCCTGTACACTGCACCCTGTACTCTGTACTCTGTACCTCCTGGCAGTTTCGCCAAAATACTTGTGGCCTTCCCATTTTCGTAACTTAGGTACACCCAAAGCGACTATTATGAAAACCCTGACTTTCTTCTGCCTGGCGCTGATTTTTTTCGGAGCCGCAGAGGCACAACGTGCCACACCGATCTTCGGAGTCAACTACGGTTTTATGACCCCCACAGGCGGCATGAAACAGTATATCCGCAACGGACACGGTATATCTATGAGCTTACTCTACGACGCGCCTTCATGCCGTTTAGCTACCGGGCTGGAATTCAGCTGGACGGGCTATGGTCTTGCCAAAAGCACCACGGACTTTGTTTTCCCTGATGGCACTTCGGCGCCGATGCAGCTCTCCGTGATGAACTCATTCACCACTATGATGGTCAATACCCGGCTGTACTTCGTAGTCAATGGCCCCGTGCGTCCGTATGCTTCGGTGAGGGCCGGATATACCTGGTTCAGGACCAACCTCTCGATCTATGATCCGGATAACGGCGACTCTTGCGAGCCGCTGGAATCCGACGTACTCAGCAAGGACGGGACATTTGCCTACGGCGCCGGCGGCGGTATTCGCCTCGATGCGGCCTGGCTCTTTAAAAAGGTTCAACGCGGAAAGTTCTACATCGACCTAAGCTCGAATGTGTTGCAAGGTGGCCGTGTGAGCTATATGAATGAAAACGCTCCGTCGCAAGCCAGCATGCACGGACCGGTCCGGGCGAAAGAAGTTCAGGCCGATTTTATAAACACGCAAACCCAGGTGGTCCATCCTCACCACGTCGGCTATCTGTACAACAGCTTCGTGCAAATGATGGATTTCCGCCTGGGTATGACCATCGCCCTGGGGCGCTAAACGGCAGCGCCTTTCTTACCTTTCTCGAGGAGCTTGCGCATCTCTTCCATGACCGATCCCCAGTTTTGCTCCGAGTGGCGGGCAGCATCTTCGGTTTCGAGTCCATCCTGCTCGATCGTGAGCTCGGTGTTTCCACCCATGTCGCGGAAGCCGTAGATTACATTATGGTAATTTTCCGGGACGTCCGGTTTGCCGGAAAACGCGCTCCAGTACGTGTACTTGATGAGCTTGTTGTCTTCAATCTCCTGAACCGTTCCGCGGTCCTCGTACTGCTTACCTTCCCATTCTCCTCTCCAACGGATAGGTGCTCCTTTCTTCCACGTCGTCTCAAGGTCTGTGTTAAAGAAGTATTGCTTAACGATTTCGGGTTTTGTCAACGCGTCCCACACTTTGGAAACCGGCGCTGCTATGGTTATTGATTGTTTTGCTGTGTACATAATTAATTTGTTTTATGATTCGTGTTGTGTGTATTTAAGAGATACCAATCCTGTATTGTAAGTCTTTGATTCTACCAGTTTCAAATGCTTTCTTCCATTGATATTCTGGAAGAGTTGCTTTCCGCTTCCGAGTAATATCGGGTGAACCGAAAGCCACAGCTCATCGACAAGCCCGGCGTTGAGAAATGCAGTCGTGAGCTCTGCACCGCCGAACAGCCAGATGTCCTTACCCGGCTGTTTAATGATGGAAGCGACTTCACTCATACCGCGGACTAGCTTCACATCGTCCGACGGCGCCTGGTCTATGGTGTTTGAAAACAAGTATGTCGTCATTCCTTTCCATGGATTCGTTTCCGCGGATTGACTCGCGACCTCGTACGACTTACGACCCATGAAGATCGCGTCTATACTTTTGAAGAATTCCGTTAGCCCATAATCCTGATCGGTGAAACACCAGTCGTATTCGCCGTTGGGCCCTTCGATAAAACCATCGAGACTAACTGCAAGACCAAGTATAACTCGCCTCATGCAACCTGGGGTTGAAAGTATTGAAACCACTCCGACACCCTTTCATCCTCCACTATTCCCAACGCCTCGAATATATCATGGGCAAATTCCGTCGCCGCCGTTCCGCTGGCGGTGATCAGGAACTCCGTCCTCACCGATGGCGCAGAGCGGTAAAGCGCCTGCCCGCGGTAAACACCGGAATTCGCGGTGAGGTAATCCAAATGGTTGCTGGTATGGGCAGCCCGGTTGAGAAGACCCAGCTCTGCAAGGAACAATGTTGCCCCGCAGATGGCGGCAACCGGAATACCATGAAGCAAACAGTGTGCAACAAGCGGAGTGATCGCTTCATTTTTTCCTGACTCCCACGCTGCACCGCCCGGTAGTATCAGCATCCCGGTATTCTCGTTATCGATATCGGCCAGGTCCGTGTCGGGCAGGAAGTCCACGTCGGGCATAACGGTCATACCGCTCATCGAGCGGACGGATTCTTTTCTGATGGCGATCGTCTTCAACTGACAGGCAGCGCTTCTGCGTATGCCCACGGCAGCAAGAGATGTTTCGTAGTCGGCGAATCCATCGAATACAAACAGGTAGCAGGTTTTCTTCCGGGTCTTCATAGGTATCATTATTTGCGAATTCCAATCTGAACCCAAGTCACGTTTGCCCCGGGATCTTTAAAGTCGGCATTGATGTAAATCTCCCGGGTTACACCGATCGGTTCAAGATGTTCCTCGGCAAGGAATTGCATGATCTTGCCGTAGCTTTCAGGCAGGCTATCCCATCCACCTTCGTGAGTCAGAGCTACACACCGGAATGTTTCGGTGCGTTTGAAATGGAAGTTCCCGTCATATTCCGCGATCACTTCAGACACCGGTAACGAGATCTCCAGCGTAAACGGAACGGACGCATCGCCGTTAAAACCAAAATAGTGCCAATGGATTGGCCCTGTAACATGAAGATTATAGTTCACAGCCTCACGGAACAATTCCATTGTAACGGGGATAAAATTCAACAGTTGATCTACCGTAGTTTCTGTGCGATAGTACAGAAAGTTGATGGGCATTACCTCTTTTATGGAAGGCTGAGTGTCGGTCGCTTTGGTTATCGTCATCATAGTCGTAGTCGTAATTGTTGTACGAATCAACGACTGACATATGACAGCCCTATGACAACAGGATAAACATTTTTCGGTTTTTTTTCAGGGCTGAGTGACAACCCTATGTCAGCAGTGGGGTACTAACGGGCACTAGTTGCAATATAATGCTCATGGAGCTCCTCTACGAGCTCGGCCACCGACCGTCGAAGCTCCTCCGGTTCTTCGACCTCGACCGCGCTTCCGTACATCAGCAACCACCTGGCGAGGTAGTTCAGGCTGTCGAACATGAACTCGGCGCGGACCTTCTCACCCAGGTCCGTTTGTGAAATACTGCCGTAAAGAGGACGGCCGCGCAGTACCGACTTCTCGAACACGATCACGGCTTTGGTCAGGTTGCTGTTCGACTGGAACATCGACTGAAAATACTCTTTCAGCGAAATGAGGTTTCGTCCTTCGAAGGCCTGGCCGGTGTTGACGAGTGTCTTGATCCTGTCCGCGCGGAAGTCGCGATAGCCATTGCGAAGCTTGCACCATCCGATGAGGTGCCATGCCATGCTGTAATAGAATACTCCAATCGGCTCGACTTCCCGTTGGCTCATCTCTTCCTCGTTGTTGGAATAGTCGATCCGGAGAACTTCCTTTTTCGCGACGGCACGTTGGATCTCGGTCATGAAGTGGTCTGGAAATTCTTCGCGTTGTTTCACTTCGTATCGTGATCGCAGGAAGACTTCGATGTGTGACTCCAGGTTCTGAAGGTGATCTTTTTCCGATTCATTCAACACGGATTTGATCTTATGCATGGCAGACTCGTATGCGGTGCGCACGGACTTGTCGGCCATCTTATCAACCAGCTTCCCGGCGAGCAACATCGAGCTGGCTTCGTCTTGTGTGAACATGACCGGTGGAAGATGATAACCGTCTACGATAAAATATCCCTTGCCAGCTTCGGAGCCTATAGGAACGCCCGCCTCCATCAGGGCTTTCACGTCGCGGTAAACCGTGCGGAGACTGATCTCAAAACGACCCGAGATCTCCTCGGCCTTAACGACACGCTTGGTCTGAAGGTGGATCAGAATGGCGGTGAGGCGGTCGATACGGTTCATGGTGCGAAGTTAATGGATATTGGGAATTGGTATTGGGCGTTGGAGCTTGACTTGAAAATATCCAATACCCAATACCCAATACCCAATATCCAATACCCAATTATCGACCTATCGAGCTACCAGAAGAGAATATACAATGCCGCGATAATCCCCGAAACAAGTATAGTCCCAACAGCAAACGCACCGGAAATCTTAAACATGCCAGCATCGACCTCCACCTGTCCTTCATTAGGCTTCTGGGGTTTGATCAGGCTAATGATCACCATAATGGCAACCAGTATCGCGAACACGTATCCCATGCGATGGAGGAAAGGGATCGCCGGCATCCATTCGTTGAAGGCTATTCCAAGCGGCAAGGTGAGCAGCGCGGCCACGAGCGCTGCCGTTCCGTTGGCTTTCTTCCAGAACATGCCGAGGAGGAATATAGCCACCACACCGGGAGAGATCAGACCCGTGAATTCCTGTATAAACTGGAATGCCTGGTCGAAGCGACTGAGCGCCGGCGCAACGAGGATAGCAATGATCATAGCCCCTACGATAGCAATCTTGCCTACGTTGACCAGGTGTGCTTCGGAGGCATCTTTCCTGAAATACTTTTTGTAAAGATCGAGCACGAAGATGGTCGAGATACTGTTGGCTTTCCCCGCAAGGGATGCTACGATTGCGGCGGTGAGCGCAGCGAAAGCGAGACCTTTTAATCCTGCGGGCAGCAACTTCAGCAGGGCCGGATATGCTCGGTCGGAGCGAACCACTTCCTTGAGTGTTCCGTCGTCCAGAGTGATGGTTCCCATCATCTCCTGGCTATCGATACCGTTTTTAAACAACACATACGCTGCGATACCGGGCAACACCACGATGATCGGCATGAGGAGCTTCAGGAATGCAGCGAAGAGGAGTCCCGCGCGGGCGGTCTTCAGATCGGCGCCCAGTGCGCGTTGCGTGATGTACTGGTTACAACCCCAATAGTTCAGGTTGGCAATCCACATGGCCCCTATCAGCACGGCGAGGCCGGGCAGAGCCTGGTAGGCATCCACGTGACCGCCCTGGCCGTCGGGCATCATCATCTGGCCTTTGTTGAGGATCATGTGAAAATGATCGGCTGCGTCGGTCCTCATGAAATCGACAGCTTCGCCGAATCCACCGAGGTGTAATTCTGTGTTCACGCGGTTGATGGCCAGGTAGGTTGTTACCAATCCACCGGCAACCAATACAAGCACCTGGACGACATCGGTGTAACCGATCACTTTCATGCCCCCGAGCGTAATGAAGACTGCAAAGACCGCGAGTCCGATAATACAGGTTGTTGATCCGAGTCCACTGATTGTGTCGACGGCAAGAGCGCCGAGATATAGGATCGACGACAGGTTGACGAAGATGTACACCAGAAGCCAGAACACGGCCATGATGGTCGCCACCGTGGGACTGTACCGCTGGGCGAGGAACTGCGGCATGGTGTATATCTTGTTGCGCAGGTAGATCGGAAGGAAGAATATCGCTACCACGAGAAGCGTTGCGGCAGCCATCCATTCGTAAGACGAGATGGCAATGCCCATCGCGAACGCGGAGCCCGATGTGCCGATGAACTGTTCGGCCGAGATGTTGGATGCGATGAGCGATGCGCCGATCGCCCACCAGGTGAGCGATCCCTCTGCCAGGAAGAAGTCTTTTGAGTCGGCTACCGCTTTCCTCTTGCGGCGATAGATCCAGTACCCGTAAGAGCTCACTGCGATAAAATATGTAAAGAATACGATGTAATCTTTAAGCGCGAGGCTTTGCATAGCGGCTAAAAGTTTTAGGTTTTGAGGGAATGTTTTCTCTTACTCCTGGTGAACGCCATCCGCCAGCGTCACCAAATAAAAGTCCGGTTCTTTTTTAAAAGTAGCGAAATATTTATCGTGAACGTAACCTTTGACAAAGTCGACCTTCGATTTCCTCACCAGGTTTATCGTACATCCTCCAAACCCGCCTCCCATCATTCTCGCCCCGATCACGGCATCCTTGTGGTCTTCCGCAAGAGACACGAGGAAGTCCAGTTCTTCGCAGCTTACGTCGTAAGCGCGGCTTAGCCCCCAGTGCGTTTCGTTGAGCAGGGCGGCGAACTTTTCGATCTCCCCGGACTTCAAAAGCGAAGCCGCGTGACGCGTCCGGGCGATCTCGTCGATGACAAAGGCACACTTGATATAAACCTCCTCCCCCATTTCGTCCTGGTGCTGATCGAGCATCGTGCGGGTAACATCGCGAAGTGCGTTCACTGCCGGAAAATATTTTTGCAACACTTGCACTCCAGCCTCGCACGAAGCACGGCGGTCGTTGTACGCAGTTGATGCCAGTGAGTGCTTCACTTTGGTGTCGATCAGCATAATCCTGTAATCGCCCAGAAAAACCGGGAGGACTTCGTGCGTCAGCTGTTTGCAATCCAGCAGCAACGCCGAATTTGTTTCGCCGAACATCGAAGCATATTGATCCATGATACCGCATCGCACGCCAGCGAACTGGTGTTCCGAATACCGGGCCACTTTCGCGATATCAAGCCTTGAAAGCTCAAAGCCTTGCAGGTTACTAAGGCCATAACCGAATCCACAACAAAGCGCAGCCGACGACGATAAACCGGCGCCCACGGGGATCGTGCTACCGAAAACACAATCTACGCCCTTCACTTTAAATCCCTGCTGACTCAATCCATGAACGACACCCATGAGGTAGTTGATCCAGCCGCTTCCCGGTTGTACGCTCGCCAGGTCGAACGAAGCATGTTCTTTATAATCCACCGCGTAGAAATTGAACTTGTCGGTGTTGTTGTTAGCAATAGCGAAAGTGATGTGGTGATCGATAGCGGCCGGCATCACAAAGCCTTCATTGTAGTCCGTATGTTCTCCAATGAGATTGATACGACCGGGAGCTATGAAGACTGACGGCGTGCCCTTGAATTTTTTTGAAAAGATATCCGTGATCCGATCATCCATTTTCAAGCGAAATAATTCTCAAGTCGCAATAATAATCAATGTTTCGCGACCTAGCTTTGCAAGATGCTGAGGTTCCTGAAAAGAATGCCGGTCACCCTTGGACTGATCGTCGTCAACTGCGGCGTGTTCCTGCTGATCTATCTCGACGTGGGAACATTCGACGATCCCCGGTGGATCCTCGGACTGCTCGAGCGTGGCGCTTCTTATAACCCTTACGTGCTCGGGGGTCAATGGTACCGGTTGTTCACCAGCATGTTCCTCCACGGCAACATCTTTCACCTGCTTTTCAATATGTACGGACTGCTGGTGGTCGGAATGGACCTCGAAAAATCGGTTGGTGCAAAAAAGCTTTTGCTCGTATACTTTATCGGCGGACTGGCCGCGGGGTTGTGCAGCCTGTATTTCAATCTTTTTACCATCGGTGTGGGCGCTTCGGGAGCAATTTTCGCGCTGTTCGGATTTGGCCTGATCGTGAACATCGTCAGCTCCAGGCAGGAGAACAGACCTACCGGGCCGCTGATCGTAAACTTCCTGGTCTTCCTGGGCATCAACGTCGTACTCGCAGAACAACTGAATGCTGACAACGCAGCACACATCGGCGGCGCCCTCTGCGGCATCATCATCGGCGCCGCTTCCGTGATCTCCAGAAAGCCGGTCAGGCAAGTGGGGCCCGAATGGATCATCGCACCGGCGCTGGTCGTGATCTTCTTTATTCTGCCAACCTTCCAGGTCCGGTATTTTACTTTTTTCCAGAAAGTCCTTGAAGCGCAGGATTCGTCTAACTACGTACTCCGCAATTCGGGATCGAAAACAAATGAAGACTTCCTCAAGGAATATAAAAGGGTCAATTCGAAATGGGACACTGCCATGAGCATGCTTAATGCATACGAGTATCTCCCCTCCGAATTGCATGAGGACACCTTCAAGCTCCGGCGGCTCATCCGGTTTAACAAAGCCGAAACCGACTATCGCACCATCATGGTCGAAAACGAGTCATACATCTACGCCGACAGCATCGACATTGCCAACGACTCTATTCGCAAATACAACGGTCTGAAATACATACTCAACATGAAGTATGTGCCCCCGGATTCTTCGCAGCGGCCTGAGACGCCCCAGCTCGAAACCGTACGGATCTGGTACGATATGAACTGGGTAGAAATACCGTACCCACCTGCCGCGTACTTCAGGATCGGTCAGCGTGATTCTGCCGGCCGCTGGCAGGGACCGTTAACTGACTTTTATCGAACCGGTAACGCGCAGATGAAAGGCTCATACAAGGACGATCTGAAAGACGGCATCTTCATTTATTATACGGAAGACAACAAGTATTCGGCGGCCGGTGTTTACAACGAAGACCAACGCATCGGCAAATGGGAGACATTCCATCCCAATGGCAAGATCGAGAGTGAAGTGTTTTACCGCGACGGTTACTTCATGAAAAGCTATTGGGATTCGACCGGCGTACAGATGGTAAAAGATGGAGCAGGTAAAGAGATCCATAAATATCCTAACGGCATTGTCGCTGCCGAAGGAACATATCTCGACGGGCAGCAGCAAGGTTATTGGTACGGAAAACACCCCGATGGCGAGATGTACTTTGAAGAGAACTACAACCGCGGGCGCCTGATCAACGGACGTTCACGAAGCAAGGCCGGACGAACATTCGTCTACGATGAAACTACTTTATTCGCTTTGCCCGAGGGAGGTTTCAAAAAACTCAACGATCATATCGCTTCACAGACGAGGGATGCCAAAGCCCACGGCACCGTCAAGCTCTCATTCAGGGTCACCGTGGCCGGACAACTTACTGATTTCAAAACAGAGCAGAGCGTTTCAAAAGAGCTTGACACCAAAGCAAGGCAAATTATTCTTTCGGGACCACGATGGTTGCCGGCAAGATTGCACGGACAAGAGCCCTCTGACGGTTACGGTTTCGTCAGTGTCGAATTCTGATCATTTGTTTGCTTTCAGGAAGGCGATCACCTCCATTGAAAAGTCTTTCGATCTGGCAGTATCATTATGGATTCCGGGCACGCGCTTGTAGGCCGACTTCGGTATCAACGCTGCGAGCTCTTTCGATGAGCCGTTGTCCTCATCTTTATCGCCGCAGATCACGAGCACCGGCTTCTTTACTTTGCCGAAATCGGCGCGGCTTGTCGACGGTTGTGCCTTCTGCATGTATGCCAGGGCGAGCTGATCGAGTGTGGGGTCGTCTTTTATGCGCTTCACCAATCCTTCGAGCTCGGGAACAGCTTCGCCGCTGAGCGCTTTGTAGAACATGATGCGTCGCGGCCACTCGGGATTGGTGAAATCGGCGCCCATCCCACCCAGCACCACATTATTTATACGCTTGTCAAGTATCAGTAACCGGGAAGCGATAATGGAGCCGCGGGAGTACCCGACCACGCTGTACTTCGTTAGCCCGAGCTTATCGGCAAGGACCATGAGGTCCATCGCCTCCGCATCGTTTTCGTAAGCCTCGGGGTCGTGCGGCTTGCCCGACTTACCATTACCGCGCAGGTCGGCGATAATCACCTTGTAACCGGCAGCCGAAAGGTCGTTGTATAAAGCAGAGCGTTTCCACGACTCGCTATTGGTGATAAAACCATGTACAAGCAAAACGGGATAGCCGGTGCCGATCGATTCATAATAGATCTTGGTGTCGTCGAATGATTTGAATGATGCCGTATCGGGCTGTGCGTAAGATGAGAGTGCGATCAGGAAAACGCAGAACAGTGTACCCAGGAATTTCATAAGATGATGCTTAACATTGTTTTCAGGAATACCGCGACTCGTCGCGATAATGGAATTTACGACTTTCCCGGCTCCTTATCACGGAGCTCCAGAAACAATGCGCCAATTACAGCGATCAAAAGCAATACCGAACCCACCCTAGTCACCGTATTACCGATAACGTAGGAATTGGGCCGAAAAGTAAATTCTATCGTGTGTTTTCCTGCGGGGATCTCCAGGGCCCGCAATACGTAGTTGGCACGGTGAATGGGCACTTCGTTACCATCGATCGTGGCACGCCATCCCACCGGATAATGGATCTCCGAGAAAACACCCAACCCCCCGGAGGTCGATTGCGACTCATACTTCTGCCAGTATGGTTTCTTTTCCATGAAAACGATCGACCCGGCACTGTCGGTGTTCACGGTATTATTGGTGAGCTTAATCCTCGACTGATCGACTACCGCAGTGCGGCGGGTATCGATATCGGCGACCTTCGCGAGCTCCTCATTCGGTGAATTCACGCTGACGATCTCCCACGGGAACCATGCATTTCCATTCGCACCGACATTGGGGAACACCTGGTTCGCTTCGGTGCCATACACGAGATACTTCGCGTTGAGCATATTCAGCACTCCGTACCTGGACATGTCCAATGGGCCTTTTTGTGCATCGGAGAAGATCTCCTCCCCTTCTTTACTGATACATGAGTCGTATAACTCCAGATAACGTCTCAAACGAACACCGCTGTAACCACCGAGCGAATTATGGAAATACGAAGTCGTGGCTTCATAGAACTCGTTGAGATTGAAAACCCGATAATAAGATTTGTCCTGGAGCATCCGGTTGTCGGCTGCCGTGGGCTGGAACAACTGGTCGCCATGCGAGCGGGTGTAATTCTTGTCACGTGAAAAATAACGGGAGTCTACGATGCTGAGATCGATGCCCACCATGAATGCGAGGAATGCAAAGAATCCGACGGAAGATATTCTCTTTGGAAAGTTGAGGAACAACAGAATGAATATTGCGGCGATAAAACCGAAGGATCTCAGCGCGTCGGCCCTGAGCAGCGATTTGCGATCCGACCTCAGTGCACTCTGGAACCATACCGGTAACTGTTCTTCGACAGTCCTCGTGAAATCCATAATGCCGGGAATGATGAACAACAACGCACAGATCCCGCCCGTTAGTCCGAAAGCAATCCAGAGCTTTTTCTTAAGAGGCTTGTCTACACCGGTCTGAAGTATTTTTTCGAGGCCCATCATACCGAGCAACGGCATGGCGAAGAATACGATCACCATCGAAAATGTCACTGACCTGAATATGTTGTAGCCCGGGAGGTAATCAAAAATAAAATAGTTGAATGCTTCGAAACTGCTTCCCCAGCTCATCATGATCGACAGGACACTGATCGACGCCAGCCACCAGATATATTTTTTTTCGACAACCAGCAGTCCGAGCACAAACAGGAAGACGATGATCGCACTTGCGTAATACGGCGTAGCGAGAGGTTGCGGGCCCCAGTAAGAGGAAGTGAATTGTGCCAGTCGTTGGAACAGCTGCTGATCACCACTGCCCGCGAGCGCCTTGTAAGTACTACTGCTCTGATCGTATACTAAGTATTCGCTGCTTGCCCCTCCGTAAAAATTGGGGATCATCAACGTCATCGGTTCCATGATCCCGTTGCTGTACGCGAAGGCGTAACTTTTAGGAAGTCCGGATCCGGCCGCGTCCTTAGAACTCGTAGTAAGCTCCGATTGGCCGCGGTGGGAATATTTCGCAAGCTCCTTCGCTGCCCAGAATTGTCCGAAGAATGTTCCGACAGCCAGGAGA
This sequence comes from Cyclobacteriaceae bacterium, assembly GCA_035318625.1. Classification (GTDB taxonomy): domain Bacteria; phylum Bacteroidota; class Bacteroidia; order Cytophagales; family Cyclobacteriaceae; genus ELB16-189. Next base: position 362,958 of record DATHEL010000001.1, on the reverse strand, counting down.
ACTGCGACAGCCAGTATTCCTATCGTCTTTGCGAAGTCAGGCAGTTGTTTTTCCCGATAGGCGCCTACGAGCTGAACGATACCATACACGCCGACGATGATCATCAGGTAATAGGTTATCTGCAAGTGGTTCTCCCGAAGCTGAAGAGCCATACCCAATGCCGTCACGGCAAATCCCAAAAGTTTTTTGTTGGAGAACGTGAGATGGATGCCGGCCATCGCCAGCGGCATGAATGCAATCGCCCCGACACGGGCATTGTGCCCGGCGGATATCCCCACGATCATGTACGACGATAAACCGAAAGCAATGGCCCCTGCGATCGCCAGGTATGGTCGCACGCGAAATGCCAGCAACATGATGTAGTAGCTCAGGAATGCAAGGAAAATGCTGTTGACCGGATGTGGCAAGTAAAAAGACACGATCCTTTTTAAAGTGGTCACTGCTCCATCACTCCAATCGAGGCTGACCATGTATGCGGGCATGCCGCTGAACATCGCCCCTGCCCAAAGCCCTTCCTCTCCGGTTGCCTCACGAAAATCGCGAAGCTCCTTGCTGCTGCCCAGGTACTGCACGATATCGCTCTGGTTCAGCGACATGCTGCTGAAAAACAACGGCCGGAAAAAAAGAACGGTAACCAGAAGGAACACGATCACCGCCACCAGGTGGGGTAGTATGTCGGAAAAGGAGATTTTCTTCATTAAATGGAAAAATTTACTTCTCACGGAAAGCACGGAAGGGCGTTGAGGATGGTTCCTGCGAACCTGAAAAAAAGCTCATGTATTTTTCCGTGACTTCCGTGTTTTCCGTGAGAAACGACGCAAATTAGGTAATTTGATTGCATGCATAAAATACTGTTGCTCTCCCTTTCTCTACTCGTGACCGCTTCCATTGTTCAGGCACAAACAACGATCACCGGGATTGTCTTTATCGATACGAACAACAACGGCACGGCCGACGGCGGTGAGGCCGGCGTTCCCGGCGTGCAGGTTTCCGATCAGGCAACGGTGGTGGTCACCGGCAATGATGGGCGCTATGAGTTGAAGACCCTCGCCGGCCGGAGCTTTGTGATGATATCACTTCCGAACGGACATAAGGCTCCGCAAGGATTCTGGAAGCGGATAGAAACGAGCACTTCAATCAATTTCCCTCTTGTAAAGACAACCGTTCCCGCGGAGTTCAGCTTCATCCACGCATCGGATACGCACATCAGCGACCAAAGTCTGCCGCGCATGGTAAAGTTTCGTGAGCTTGCAGAAAAACTGAAGCCTGATTTTGTATTGATAACCGGCGACCTCGTGCGCGATGCGTTGCGTGTTCCGGAAGAAGAAGCGCGTAGGTATTACGAATTGTATGTAGAGAACATAGGGAAGTTTACGATGCCTACCTGGAGCGTGCCGGGCAACCACGAGATCTTCGGTATCGAACGCCACATATCGCTGGTGAGCACAAAGAACCCGATGTACGGACGAAAAATATATGCCCACTACATTGGGCCGGACTATTACTCATTTAACTACGGTGGAATTCATTTCATAGGGCTGAATGATGTTGACTTCGAAGACACGTGGTACTTCGGACGGGTCGATTCGTTGCAGATGAGCTGGTTGAAACAAGACTTGGCTTCGGTACCTGCGAAAACACCCGTGGTGACATTCAAGCACATTCCGGATTTCTCGGGTGGACTAAGCCTTACGCCCTTCGAAGAGAGTGGCGCGGGACGCACCGTCGAGCGCGAAGACGGCGTGTTACAATACCGTCACGTGGTTTCGAACGCCCACGAGCTCACGAACCTTCTTCAAACCCATCCCTACCCACTGTCGCTGTCGGGACATTTTCATGCACGGCAGATCTTTCGATACGAAAGCACCGGTCAGAATACACGCTTCGAACAAACCGCAGCTGTTGTCGGTGATGGCGGTGAAGCAGATGTGGTCATGAAATCAGGCGTAACCTTATATAAAGTAAAAAATGGCCTGATCGATGATGGGAAGTTTATCCCATTAAACTAAAAAAAACTAAAAACTAAAAGTTAACGGCTAAACTCTTAAAGGTGAAACGCTGAATCTGGAAGGTTCAGACAACTTTTAACTTTTCACTATTAACTTCTCACTACGAACGGCGATCAGCCGGAGTCGTGCTTCGACCTCATTCTCCTGGAAATTGATCCATGCGCGGTTGAATCTCTGGTAAAAGGAGGGATTCGACTGCTGATGTTTCGCCCAGGTAGACTTTGTGAATCTGAAGTTGATCATATTCTCAAGTTTTGTTGACATGACTAAAGACGATGCCTCATCGCATTTAGTTTACGCTTTTTTGAGAATTTTATTGCCTTTGGCCGTTTTTACGGGTTAAAAGGACTGTTTTTGGGGTTCAGGCGCTTGTCCTCGCGGATGCGGGGAACTCATCAGGCGATAGAGTTTTCACGATATTAATCAATCGCTCCTGTCAGATGCTCCTTTTGACCGATCCGCCGGAGCTGGAGTCGGTGTTGGTGCTCCCGGGGTTTCCGCGGTACCGGATGCTTCCGCCGCTGCTGGCGTTGGCGTCGAGTGTTTTGGTTACGTTGATCTTCGCGCTACCGGCCGATGATACGGTGGCTTCGACTTTCTCGCATTCGAAATTATAGGCGTCGACGGAGCCTGCACTGCTGGCTTCGATAGAGAGATTCTTGGCTTTGCCTTCGAGGGTAATGTCGCCGGCACTGGCAACGTCAACAGTAACATCGCCGGCTTCGAGCTGTAACTCGACGTTAGCAGCGCTCGCAACAGCGAGGTCCAGTGAGGGTGTCTTTACAATTCCTTCGGAGAAAACACTGGATGCCGATGAAGCTGATAGCTTTTCGAGTGTAACATAGGTGAGATAGACTTTTACGGTCCTTCTTCCGTGATAATTACCGGAACGCATGTGGATCCGAAGATAGCTGCCCGATACTTCTGTCACGACGTCCGACAGTTTCACATTCTCCACTTCAACCTTAGCGCTTTCTTTGTCACCCTTTTTCAAATACAGATCAATCGCTTCGCCTACCCGTATGCCGCGGAACGCCGCCAACGCCCTCGTTTCACTCTCCTGAGCGATTGCGCCGCATGCTGTAAGAACAAAGAGAACTAAGATGCCAACCTTCTTCATAAAAAATTTATTTGATTCAAAGACCGGACCCCAATAAAAGGGTTGCTCGGTTGATTTCAAGGGGTCAGATTTTTTTTTCAGCGTGTAAGAAATTATGGTTTTTTGCCTAAATTTCGCTATTGCGCCTCAATAACTTTGGGGTTTAATCTCAAAAAGTTTATGATCAAAGAGCAACTGAACGTCCTTATCAACCTTGCCGCCAGTGATTCCAAAGTTGCGGAAAAAGAATCGAAAGTCATCTATATGATCGGCAAAGCGAACGGTATCGCGAAAGAAGAGGTCGACAGTATGCTGAAGGCGCCCAAGCCTATCGGTGACCTTACCACGTTTAGTGAAGACCAAAAGTTCGAAAACCTCTACCACCTGATCCAGCTTATGAAAAGCGACGGCCAGGTCTTCAAAAGCGAAGTGCACTTTTGCGAGAACATCGCAGAAAAGCTGGGCTATAAGAAAGGTGTAGTAATGGAGCTTTCTTCGAGGATCTACAGTGACCCGAGTATCACAGCAGACCGGAAGCTTCTGATGGAGCGCGCACATAAATTCTTAAAATAGTTCTTAAGTAGTAAGTAGCCAGCAGTAAGCGTACAGAGGTTAGATATCAGACTCCTTACTACCTACCACTGGCTACTTATTACTTTTTATACACCACCCTCCCATCCACAATCGTCATTTCAATCGAAGTCTTCAGGATCTCGCCTTCCTCCACACTCATCAGGTCCTGTGAGAATATCGTGAAGTCCGCCAGTTTTCCCCGCTCGATCGATCCTTTCTCCTTTTCCTGAAACGCGCCGTAGGCCGCATCGAGTGTGTAGGAACGAAGCGCTTGTTCACGGGTCATCTTTTCTTCAGGTTCGTAGCCCGACGGCGGATCGCCAGCCAATGTCTTACGTGTCACGGATGCGTAGAAGCATGCGATGGGGTCGATCGGTTCCACAGGGACATCCGTGCCGTTGACAATCTTCGCACCCGACTTCAGCAGTGTTTGCCACATGTACGCTCCTTCCTTGATCCGCTTTTCACCGAGACGATCGATGGCCCACGGCCGGTCGGACGAGAGATGGATGGCTTCCATAGAGGGGATCACACCTAATGAAGCAAACCGCGGTATGTCGGCAGGGTCAAGATGTTGTGCGTGTTCGATGCGGAAGCGATGATCGGTGTTCGAAGGATTTTCTTTGAAGGCAGTTTCGTAGCGATCGAGGATCTCGCGGTTGGCCCGGTCGCCGATTGCGTGAGAACAAACCTGGAAGCCCGCCTTCAGCGCTTCGCGAGACGTCTTCAGCACCGTGTCCATCGGGAGTGTCGCCATACCGGAAAAGTCGGGGCGGTCGGAATATGGTTCGAGCAACCAGGCTCCTCTCGAGCCCAGGGCACCATCGCAATTGAGCTTGATGGAACGGATGGTAAGCCACGCCGTCGAGTCCACCTCGGGTCCTTTCTTAAACCATTCGTATAACATCGGCCTGTCAAAGCCGGTGAGCATCACATAAAGCCTCGACTTCAGCTTTCCTTCCGACTTGAATTTGCGGAACAGCTCGATGTTATCGCGCGACGTGCCGGCATCGTGAAAGCTGGTGATCCCGTTACGGGCACAGGCATCCATCGCGAGAGTCAGAGCCTGGGCGTCGTTCTCTTCCGTGTCCTCGGGAATATATTGTGAGATCAGTCCTTGTGCACGTTCGTTGAATATCCCGGTGGGATTACCGAGGTTGTCGCGGATGATCTCTCCGCCTTCGCCAAGATCTTTCTCCAGTTTTTCCACCGACAGCTGGTTGACACCGGAAATTTGCATGGCCTTCGCGTTGGCGAAGCCCGCATGTCCGCTGGCATGGCGAAGGAACACAGGATTATCGGGCGAGACCTCGCTCAACTGATGGTGTGTCTGAAACCCCTTGTACATCTTCGAAGGTTTCGTTTCCCATTTGTCCTGATGCCATCCGAGGCCCACGATCCATTGACCCGGCTGGGCTTTGGCGACGGCTGACTTGACACGCTCCACAAGCTCGTCGTAACTTTTAACGTCGCTGAGATTGAGGTTGAGCTCGCTATAGCCCAGGCCCATGATGTGGCCGTGTCCTTCGATGAGGCCGGGCGTCATGGTCTTGCCCTGCAGGTCGATCAACTGAGTGTTGTCGCCCTTGTATTCCATAGCTTCCTTCTGTGTTCCCGCAAATACGATTTTTGTGCCGATCACAGCCACGGCTTCTACCTGCGGCTGTTCGGGGTTCATGGTATAGATGCTACCACCGGAAACAATGAGATCCGCGGGCGACTTCTTTGAGCATGAAAAAAGTACACATGCGGCGAGGAGGAGGATGGAAAAACGCATAGGTAATAGGCAGGGGAAGGTTTGTCGTAAATAAAGCGATTTCGGGTCATTCCGGAAACACATTATATTCGTGGCGTCGAATGAAGCAGCGCCTAACGCTCTTTGGATTCTTAGGATTATACTGGATGACCTATTATACGGTCAGCCGCATCCTGTTTCTCGTTTATCACAGCAACCTCACGTCCGCCCTTTCCTGGACCGACATCCTTACGGTCATGGCATTGGGTAGCCGGATGGATGCTGCCATCAGCGCCGACTGCCTGGTGCTCACCGGGCTTCTCCTTACAGTCTCGTGTTTTTATAACCGGAAGCTCATCGGTATAGTCAACCATTTTATCGTCGGTTGTTTTATTGTGATCAGTGCCATCGTTGTGGTCGCCGACATGGAACTGTATCGTCATTGGGGATTCAGGATGGACAGCACGCCGCTGATGTATGTGGGTGAGGAAGGGGCGGGAAGTGTAAGCCCCGGTACTGCTATCATATTGATCTCGTTGTTGTTGCTATTGATCGTACCGGCATGGCTGGTCTATTGGAAAAAGATCGCACCGCGTTTTAAACATCTTCCGGAAGTGCGATCGTATAACGCAGTATTCATGCTCCTGGTGACGGGGTTGTTGTCCATTCCCATCAGAAGCAGCTTTTCCGTGGCGCCATTGAATACGGGAGTAGTCTATTTTCATAAGACGAATCAATTTGCCAATCATGCGGGCATCAATGTGATCTGGAATTTCTTCGAGAGTGTAGCAGACGACAAGGAACATCTTTACCCCAATGATTTCTTCGATAACGATGAGGCACAGAAGTTACTTACGTCTATGACCGCGGGATCGGGTGATGTAGAAAAGATCATTAATACCGACAGGCCGAACGTGTTGCTCATCGTACTCGAAAGCTTCACCGCCCGGATCGTGGAACCGTTGGGCGGTGTGCCGGGCATCACTCCCGAATTGAACCAGCTCGTTCGCGAAGGCATCCTTTTCGACAACTTCTATGCGAGCGGCGACCGTACCGACAAGGGCATGGTGGCCATACTGAGCGGTTATCCCGCACAACCCAGAAGCTCGGTCATAAAGTATCCTAACAAAACAGAATATCTCCCGTTCCTGTCGCGTTCGTTAGAGAAAGAAGGTTATCACACGTCCTTTGTCTATGGAGGCGATATCGGTTTTGCGAACATGGAATCGTACCTGACCACAGCGGGTTTCAGTCATGTCACTGAAGACGACGACTTCCCGTCTTCACTCAACCAATCGAAGTGGGGCATTCACGATCACTTCGTCTTCGATCGTTTACTGGAGGAATGCGACACAGCCACCACGCCGTTCTTCAAGATGATGCTGACGCTAAGCAGCCATGAACCGTTCGATGTCCCGTTAGATCCACCCTTCCGCAAAGGGCCCGACGAGCGGGACATGTTTCTTAATGCATGTCATTATACCGATAAGAGCCTGGGTGACTTCATCCGTAAGGCGCGAACAAAAGAATGGTGGAAGAATACCTGGGTGATCATAACAGCCGACCACGGACATCGCTTCCCCGACGCTAAAGAGCTCCAGGAGAAAGGAAGATTCAGGATACCCATGTTGTGGCTGGGTGGCGCGGTGAGCAAGTCCGACACGGTGGTCCATGCGACCGGCAGCCAGACGGATATCGGTAACTCGGTGCTTTCACAGATTGGAAAATCATCGCCTGATTTCAAATTCAGTAAAGACATCATGGACCGCCACGCGAAACCCTATGCAGTTTATATATTCAACAACGGTTATGGTTATGTAGATGGCACCAATGAATATGTTTATGATTTCAACCTGGGAGATTATGTGAACAAGGTTGGTAACGCAGAGGCGAATGGAAAGGCTTATATGCAGGTGTTGTTTAGTGACTACAACAAACGCTGATCAATCATGAAGAAAAAACTATTATTTGTTCTGATACTGGGCGCCTTTGCACAAGTCAGCTATGCCCAGGAGTTCGGTCTCTCGTTCTCTTATTTCATCCCCCGCAACGGCGACATCTCCACCCCGATCAGTCCATTCTCGTTCCGTGGTGTGGGTGTGAACCTCAATAAATACCTGGCGCTGGAGACCGGCATCACTCTGTACCGGATGTCGGGGCTGAGCATGACCGGCATTCCTTTCGAGTCGGACAAGTCGTTGGTGGGTCCGAATTTCACTTTCTTCGTTCCGGGTGAAATTGTGATCCAGTTCCCCGCGAGAAATTTCGAGTTCGATATAAAAGGCGGCGGGTTCGTGTTCTATGGACTGAATCAAAAGCTCAACTACGGGAATATAGACCGGGCGATCAGGACCATGGAAGGCTGGGATGTGGTCAATTCCGACTTTAGTTTCAAGAACAGCCCGGGGTTTGGCATACACGCCGGTGTCGAGCTGACCGTCAACGTTACGAAGCAATTCGGGATATCGCTGGAAGTGAATTACCTCATGGGTGGGTCGGCCTTGCCCCTGACGGGCAGCTACACGGGTGGCACGCTGGGCGCCGCCAACCAGGCGAAAACTGCCGAGTACGACGACGCGAAGGTGGATTTTACCGGCGTGGAAGTATCGATCGGGGTGTTTATGAGAAGTGGCGGCGGCGGACCGCAGAGAAAAAAACGATAGCGTTCTGTAACCGGTTTAGAAAATCTGAAATTTTCACAGGCGAACTCACTGAAATATTTGGAATTTTTCCTTATTTGCTTTACAAACTATAAGGATATATATGCCTAAAGAATATCTTGGTGAATTTGAAGAGCTGGTGCTCACTCTCGTCGCCGCATTGCGCGATGACGCTTACGGAGCTGCCATCGCCGACGAGATCGAAAACCGCCTGAAGCGCGAGGTGAACCTCAGCGCCGTCCACGTAACGTTGTACCGCCTCGAAGACAAAGGCTTTATCAAGTCCAGTCTGGGTGGCGGGACAAACGAGCGCGGCGGAAGAAGAAAGAGGATCTATACGATCACCAGCGCCGGTATGGCGATGTTGAGGGCGTTAAAAGATGTCAGGGTAGACTTGTGGAAGATGGTCCCACAACTGAAGCTCATCGTTGGTGGAAAGTAAATCACCAAAATGGGTGACGCGGTTCCTGATCCTTTTCTGTCCGGATGGACTTGTGGAAGAGATCGAGGGCGACCTGCTCCATCGTTATGCGAGGGACGAGTCGAGATACGGCGCCAAAAAAGCAAGGCGCAAGCTGCTTTGGAACACGATAAGGTTTTTCCGGCTATCGATCATACTCAGAAATAAATTTTCATTTCGTTTAAACAGGCATTATATGATTCGTAACTATCTCAAGATCGCATTCCGAACCATCCTCAAACAAAAATCCTATACGGTCCTCAACGTGACAGGATTGTCGCTGGGGATGGCCGCCAGCTTGCTGATACTCCAGTATGTGAAGTACGAACGCAGCTTCGATACCTTTCATGCCAACGCAGAAAATATTTACCGTATTCAATACAACGTTTACCACAACGGTGCATTGAACTTCGAGAGCGCCGTAGCGGTGCCGGCGATCACTCCAATGATCAAAAAGAATTTCCCTGAAGTCGAAGAGGTGTGCAGGGTAATACCGCGAAGTGCTGTAATGAGCTACGAAGGCCCCGCCGGCCTGGTCTCGTTCCAGGAAAGAAAAATGCATTTCGCCGCACCAGACTTCCTGAAAATGTTCGGCTTCAAGCTGGTGGAAGGCGATCGCGCAACATGCCTCGATGGGATTCAAAAAATGATCATTTCCCAAAGGGCAGCGAAGAAATATTTCGCAGACGAGGACCCGATCGGTAAACACTTGAGAATGGATGGGGGCAGGTCGTTTGAAGTGACCGGCGTTTTCGAAGATGTTCCTGAGAACTCCCACATCCGTTTCGACATCCTTCTTTCATACGCAACCTTCAACGCCATGACCGAAAACCGGTCGGAGACACATTGGGGCTGGTATGATTTCTACTCATTCGTGCAGGTGAAACCTGGCACGGACGTGAATGCATTGCAGGCCAAGATCGACGAAGCAGTGGAGAAAGACCGCGGCGAAGAGTGGGCGAAGTCTTCCGGCAGGCAGGAGTTCATTCTCCGTCCCCTGCTCGACATCCATCTTGAATCGAAGCTCCTTTACGAAGCAGAACCGGACGACCAGCGCGACGGCGACAGCGTTTATGCACTGAGCATCATTGCGTTCTTCATCCTGGCCATCGCATGGGTGAATTACATCAATCTCGCTACCGCAAGGTCATTTAGCCGCGCCAACGAAGTAGGTGTCCGAAAAGTGATGGGTGCCTTTCGTCAACAACTCATCGGACAGTTCCTTACCGAATCACTGATCATGAATGTGATCGGGTGTCTCCTGGCTTTGATCATCGTGCGATTGTCGTGGACCTCTTTCTCTAACCTTGCCGGTTGGAACATTCCGCTGGAGTTCCTTTATCACTCGGAGTTCTGGATGATCGTCGGCGGGCTTTTCCTGGCAGGCACCGTGCTTTCGGGGTTTTATCCTGCTATCGTACTCTCTTCGTTCAGACCGGTGTCGGTCCTGAAAGGCAAAGTTCTGAAATCGGTCGCGGGCAATTTTCTCAGGAAGTCCCTTGTCGTATTCCAGTTTGCAGCGTCGGTGTTCCTCATCGTGGGCTCGTTGGTGGTGTACCAGCAGCTGCAATTCATGAAACACCAGGATCTTGGCCTGACCATCGACGAAACGATGATCATCAAGGGACCCGGTGTGACCGATTCAACTTATCGCTCGAAGTTTGAAAGTTTCAAAACCGAAGTAAAACGGATCCCTGGCGTAAAAGACGTTTCAAGCTCCACATTCATACCCGGCGATGAGATCTATTGGACGTCCAACATCCGGAATCTTACCGCCACGGCGAATGACAATATCGTCGTTTCGGGTGCGGCCATCGATGAGGAATTTATCCCTTCGTACGATGTCAAAGTAGTCGCGGGCCGGAATTTCGACAAGGCATTCCCGAGCGATGAAAAGGGTATCATCCTGAATCTGGCTCTGTTGAAGATACTTGAATACAAAGAGCCCAACGACGCGATAGGTAAAAAGGTCGTATTCAGCAACGATACTCTTGAGGTTGTCGGCGTGGTCGAAAACTTTCATCAGATGTCGTTGAGAAACCCGGTGGCTCCGCTCGCGATCATGTACTTCCCGTCTGAGGCGTTCTACTCCGTTAAAATGGAAACCAACAACTATCGCGCTGTAGTCGATGCGCTCACAGCACCTTGGAACACTTTCTTCCCCGGCAACCCGGTGGATTATTTCTTCCTGGACGAGTTCTTCAACCGTCAATACGATAAAGACGATCGTTTCGGACATGTATTTACATTGTTCACCGGGTTGGCTATCCTGATCGCATCGCTTGGCCTGTTCGGTCTTGCGTCGTTCATGGCATCGCAACGCACCCGTGAGATCGGCATCCGTAAAGTTCTCGGGTCGAGTGTATCGGAAATCGTCATGCTGCTGGCGAAAGGTTTTCTTCAGCCCGTGGCGATCGCTAACCTGATCGCGTGGCCGCTGGCGTGGTGGTTTATGGACCGGTGGCTACAGACTTTTCCTTACCACATATCGGTAAGCCCGCTGTTCCTGCTGATCGCAGGTATGCTGGTGGTCGTGATCGCATTTGTTTCGGTATCGTCACAAACACTTAAAGCTGCAATGACGAAACCCGCTGATACCCTTAAATACGAGGAACATGATTCGCAACTACTTCAAGGTGATGCTGCGTCACATGGCGCGGCACAAGGTCAATTCCTTCATCAACATCGCCGGACTCACGACGGGTATAGCGTTCGCGTTGGTGATCGGTGTGTATGTGTGGGGCGAGATGCAGGTAAATAAACAGCTCAAGGACGTCGACCAGCTGTATATTTTTGAAAACTCGACGAAGGACGGATCGCAGCCTGTATTCTTCGCACCGTCGATGGTGAGTAAAACACTTGCAGACGAACATCCGCAACTGGTCGAGAGCTACTACCGGTTCTTCGACAGGATGGTCAAGCTTTCCGTAAGCGACAAGAATTTCATTTACCAGTCGATGATCGGCGACTCAACGTTGATCGACATGCTCGGCCTGCCCGTTATTTACGGTGATGGGAAGAATGCACTGAAAGATCCCAATTCCGTTGTGATCTCCGAAGAGGTTGCCAATCAGCTGTTCGGCCGCGCAGATGTGGTGGGTGAGCATGTAGGCATTTCGAGCGGGACTGCGGGCAAAAAACAATTTGTGATCACCGCTGTGCTTCCGAAGCTTGAAAGCAACTCAGTTACCGATCTGATCCATATCAATGCCCGGGTGTTCATGTCGTTCAAGAACGCGGATGATTTCCTTCTACCCAATCCGGACGACTGGCAGGGTATCTGGTGCCTTTCATATCTAAAGCTTTCGAAAGGCGCCGACCCGTCGGAGGTGGAGAAGGCCGCCATGAAGCTTGCAGACGAGCGGGTACCATCTCAGTTCAAGGTCGACACTGAATTGCACCTCAGGCCTTTGAGCGACTATCACTTGCTCTCGGGCAACGCAGCCGTTCAGAAAATGATATTGATCCTTGCGGGCATTGCGTTTTTCATCCTTCTCCTTGCTTCGATCAACTTCATCAACATATCGATCGCCGGTACCGCAGCGAGGCTGAAAGAAATAGGTGTCCGCAAAGTCATCGGCGGTGTGAAGAAACAGATCGTATTGCAGTTTCTCGGCGAATCCGTCCTGCTTACTTTTTTTTCCGGGATCCTTTCATTGGCCGTTTATGAATCGTTTCTCGATGGCTTCGGAAGCATTCTCGGCGCACCGGTGACGTCGGTATTTCAATTGCCATTTTCTTTCTGGACGTGGTTCGCCGGTGGTTTGCTGTCAGTCGGGCTCCTCGCCGGATCATATCCATCATTCCTGTTATCGGCATACAGGGTTATCGATTCGCTGAAAGGCAAGTTCAGGACCGGGTCGAACAAGACCATCCTCTCAAGAGGGCTAATCACCACGCAGTTCACTATTTCGATCGTTGTGTTTATTTGTTCCATCATCGTCGCCAGGCAGATCTCCTTGTTCCTTGAAAGCGATCTCGGCTACGATAAATCATACATCATTACGGTGTCGTCGGTGCCGCGGATCTGGTCGCAGGAAGGGTTGACCACGATGAGCTCCGCAAAACAACAGTTCCTCACGATACCACGGGTTCAGAACGCAACGTTGTCGTGGGGCGTGCCCAATGGCAATGCGGTCAGCCGTACTTTCAATATGCGTGCACCCGCTACCGACCGTTCCAAAGCACTGACGATCGACTTCCTCGGGACGGATGAAGACTATCTCGACGTTTACAAAATGGAATTAGTCGAAGGCAACTTCTTTCAGAAAAACGGCGGCACCTGGAATCTCAACGACGTTGTTCTGAACCAATCGGCCAGCAAGGCGCTGGGTGTAGGCGTGGGCGACAAAATCATTCCGCTCTTTAGCGACACGGTGAATTTCACGGTGAAAGGTATTGTGAAAAATTTCAATTATAATTCTCTCCACCAGGCTGTAAAGCCGATGGGATTTCTTCATACCAGCCAGGACCAAAAGTATCGTTTCTTTTCTTTCAAGGTCACCCCGGGCAACGTTGTCGAGGCGGTAACGGCTGTCGAACGCAAATGGCGGGAAGTGTTTCCGGATGACCCGTTCGATTATGCTCTCATGGAAGACAGGTTGACGGCTCTCTACAAATCAGAAGTTCAACTGAAGAAGGCGACTGCTGTCGGTACCGGCGTGATGACCGTGATCGTGATCGTCGGTGTGCTCGGAATGGTATCGCTGGCGGTGACACGCAGGTTTAAGGAGATCGGTATCCGGAAAGCGCTGGGCGCGTCTGTATGGAATATCCTCCGGTTGTTTTCAATTGAGTACGTGAGGATCATTGTGTTGTCTGTCGTTCTCGCTATCCCCATCGCGTGGTTTGGCATCAGCAAATGGCTGGAGGGCTTCGCGCTCCGGATCGGCCTAACGTGGTGGATGTTTGCTATTCCAGGCCTGGTGCTGATGCTCATCGCCCTGTTTGTGGTGACCTTCAGCGCCCGGAAAGCGGCTGTATCGAATCCGGTAGATTCTTTGCGTGTAGAATGAAAGAAAAGTTCGTAAGAAAACTACTTGCATTAATTCCTTCACACCTCCGTGAGGAGATTGAAGGAGATCTCGTTCAACGTTTTCATAAAGACGTAGACCGGTTCGGCGTTCGTCGCGCACAAAAGAAATTCATTCTGTCCGTCATTAGATTCCTTCGTCCAGGTATCTTATTAAGAAGAAATTCCAACAAAAAATATTACCCTGTTTTTATGTTCAGAAACTATTTCGTGATCGCCTTCAGGAACCTGGCGGCCCACAAGATGAATTCGGGCATTAACATGCTCAGTCTGATAATCGGTATCACTTCGGCGCTGATCATGATGTCCGTGATCCGCTACGAAGTGAGCTTCGACAGCTTTCACTCGAACGCGAAAAGAATCTACCGCATCACCCGGCACCATAAGGCCGAAGGTGGCCTGGGCGGTCCCGGAGTGGCCTCTCCCCTCGCCGATGCCTTTCGAAATGAGGTAACGGCTATCGAAAAGATCACCGGCGTTCAATACTACGGCGGCGCCCAGGTGGATGTAGAGCTGAACGGCGACGTAAAAAAATTCAAGGAGCCTTATGGCACTGCATTCGTCGACTCGGAGTTCTTTAATGTCTTCGATTTCAATGGAACAGGCTTCAAATGGATCTCCGGCAATCCCGCGAAAGCGTTCACGGAGTCAAACAGTGTGGTCCTGACCGAATCCATGGCGAAGAAATATTTCAATAATGAAGATCCGCTGGGTAGATCATTGCGCCTTGAAGCGCAACTGGACGTCAAAGTTACAGGCGTGATCACGGACCTTCCGGCGAACAGCGACTTTCCTTTTACGTTTCTTGTGTCATATCCAACGCTTCACCAGATCGAACCCGATCGCATGAAAGACGACTGGCTGTCGATCAATGCCAATCACCAGGCGTTCGTCGTGCTGCCCGAGAATGTCACCATAGAACAGGCGGCAGAACAATTTCACAAGGCACATGCCCTGCACGTCGATAAGGCTGTTGCCGATGAGCTCCGGTACTTTTTACAGCCGTTGTCAGACATTCATAAGAATGCCGCTCTCGGTAACTTCAACAGGCGTACTGTGGATGAAACTGCGCTGCTGATCATGGCCCTTACCGGGATCCTGCTGCTTTCGGTTGGTTGTATCAATTATGTGAACATAGCCACGGCGCAATCGACCTTACGCGGCAAAGAGATCGGTGTGCGTAAAGCGCTTGGCGGTCAGCGCAAGCAACTGATCCTGCAGTTTCTCAGTGAGACATTCGCCCTCGTGCTCACCGCTTGTGTCGTCAGCTTGTTCGTAGCGGACATCGTATTGATGAGTCTTTCCGGTCTCACGAACATGATCATGATCCGGCATCTTTTCATGGACCCGTTCGTTCTCACGGCACTGGGAACACTGGTCCTTGTAATCACTGTGATAGCAGGCTTCTATCCGGCGATAGTCGTATCGGCGTACGGCATCACCAACGCGTTGAAAGGACTAACCGGCAACCGCGTGAGCAGCGCCTTCCTTCGAAAGTCATTGGTGGTCGTTCAGTTTGCGGTAACGCAGGCATTCCTCATCGGGGCCTTCATCGTGATCAACCAGCTGCAATATTCCCGCACGATGGATATGGGTTTCGACAAAGACCTGGTGATCAACATTCCGATCCCCGAGCAGAAGTCGCGGAAGGACGACGACCTGAAGAACATGGTCTTGAACAACCCGCATGTGTCGGCCGTCAGCCTGAGCTCGTCTTATCCTTCCGGTGACCGGCGTAACCTTTGGTTCGTCGGCGTCGGTACAAAGGAAATGCAGGTACAACCAATTGTCGAATATCAGTCGGTAGACACGGGATTTTTCGGGCTATATGGGATAACATTCGCAGCCGGGAGGAACTTTCTAAACAGTGATTCGATCAGTTCTGCCATCGTCAATGAAGAGCTCTCTACGGTACTGGGTTACAAAGCACCGGAGGAGGCGATCGGCCACACGATCGGTGTCGACGGCAAAGATTACACGATCGTGGGCGTTACGAACAACTTCCACAATTCGTCGGTTAAAAAAAATATCGGCAGCATGATTTTCGTCTTCAAACCGTCGTTCTTCCTTACCAGTAGTATCAAGATTAACGACCCCTCATCGATCCAGCAGGCCATTGTCGATCTCGAAAAGATCTGGTCGGTCACGTATCCATCGATGGTGTTCCAATACACTTTCTTCGATGAGAACATCGACAACTATTACAAGGGGGAGAAAAAACTCAGCGCACTCCTGCAAGGATTCTCGGCAATATTCCTGTTGCTGGCATGCCTGGGATTGTACGGCCTGCTGTCGTTCGTGGTGAATCGCAGAATGAAAGAAGTAGCGGTCAGAAAGGTTTTCGGAGCAGGGATCGGCCACATCGTGACGCTGATATCGAAAGATTATGTCGTCCTTATTTTGATCTCGTTTGTGATCGCCGCACCGGTAAGCTATTACTTTATGAATCAATGGCTGGAGAACTATACTTTCCACATCCCCATCACCTTTTGGATATTGATCGTTCCGGGCCTGGTGGCTTTGGCCATCGCCATGATAACATTGAGTGGGAAGTTGTTGAGGGCTGCCAGCCGCAACCCGGCGGAGACCCTTAAGTACGAGTAGCCTTCCTACGAAGTGTCATTCCCCGGGGAATATCGAGAAAAGCAATGCGCACGTTGTCTTCCTCGGGGTGGCCCGGTCTTCGCCGTGCCATGACATTTCTTAGGTACGGTTGTGGCACTGAACGTGCGCTTAGTATCTTTAGGCGCTATGCCTAAAGTTCTTCTTACCCGACAATACCCAGCTCTCGCACACGAGCTTCTCGCAGCCGCCGGCCTGGACGTGATCGTATGGCCCGAGCCACGCCCCATGACTCCCGAAGAGCTCGTGGAGCAGTCGAAGAAAGCCGATGCCCTCCTGTGCACCATCACCGACAAGATCACACCCGAATTCCTTCGGCAGTGTCCGCATATCAAAGTCCTCGCGCAATTCGGCGTTGGCTACGATAACATCAACGTTCCGGAAGCCACGAAGTATGGAGTCGCTGTGGGCAACACGCCCGGTGTCCTCACCGACGCCACGGCCGACACCGCTTTTGCTTTGCTGTTATGCGTTTCGCGCAAAGTCCTTCACAATCACAAAAAGATCCTCGCCGGCGGGTGGAAATCATTCGAGCCCGACAAGAGCCTCGGCATCGAGCTGAAAGGCAAGACGCTCGGTATACTGGGCCTCGGACGGATCGGTATGGAGATGGCTCGCCGTTGCAAAGGCGCTTACTCCATGAATATCCTCTATCACAACCGGTCGAAAAACTCCTCTGCCGAAAAAGAGCTCGGCGCCCGACTGGTCTCCTTTGATGAACTCCTCGGAGAAAGCGACATCGTATCAGCTCATTGCGCCCTCACAGCCGGGACAAGAGGCATCTTCAATAAAGACGCCTTCGCGAAGATGAAGCAGACTGCCATTTTCATCAACACTGCCCGCGGCCCGGTCCACAACGAAGAGGACCTCCACGAAGCGCTTGTCTCGAAAAAGATCTGGGGTGCCGGACTCGACGTGACCAATCCCGAACCGATGAGTTTCGACAACCCCCTCCTTTCCATGGAGAACGTGGCGATCTTCCCGCATATCGGGTCGGCGACGGAGGAGGCGAGGAATGGGATGGCGAGATTGGCAGCTGAAAATATTATCGGGTATTTTAAGGATGGGGTGGTGCCGAATAATGTTAATCCGGATTACAAAAACTTCAAGTCTTAAGGGTGCAAAGTGCTAAGTGCCGAGTGCCCTCCAGTTACGAGTTTGTTTTGACCATGGAGAGATCATCTTTGTAACCTATCGCCGGCGCAAATGAATATCTCCATGCCCATAAGAGTATCGAAAATTAACGAGTCTCAGAACCTTGAACCTTGAACCCCACACCTAAAACCAGCCTCTTCCAACTCGCCGTCATCGTCAGCGCCCTCGGTTTCTTCGTAGACGTCTACGATCTCCTGCTATTCGGCATCGTTCGCAAACCAAGTCTCGCCTCCCTCGGTCTCTCCCCCGACGAAGTCCTCACGCAAGGCGAATTGATCATCAGCGTTCAAATGATCGGCCTCCTGGTAGGCGGGGTGATCTGGGGAATACTCGGCGATAAAAAAGGAAGGCTGAAAGTATTGTTCGCTTCGATACTCATGTATTCTGTGGCCAACATCTTCAACGGAATGGTGACAAACATCCCGCAATACATCATCCTTCGTTTCATCGCGGGGGTCGGACTTGCCGGCGAGCTCGGCGCGGGTGTTACGTTGGTGAGCGAGATCCTTCCGAAAGAAAAACGGGGCATTGCTTCGGCCATGATCGCATCTTTCGGCATCCTCGGAGCCGTCACAGCATTCATTCTCAACCGGTACTTCGACTGGCGCACCTGTTACTTCATCGGCGGCGGACTTGGACTGATCCTGCTGTTGCTCCGTGTGTCGGTCAGCGAGAGCGGGCTCTTCAAGCAAGTCACGAACACTTCTGTCGAGCGTGGAAATTTTCTCATGTTCTTCAACGATCGCGACCGGTTCTCGAGGTTCATCAAGTGCCTGTGTATTGGCTTGCCGGCATGGTATATTATCGGCGTGCTGGTCACCTTCTCCGATCAGTTCGGCAAAGAGCTCGGCATACCGGATATCGATCCAGGCCGGGCCATCATGTACCTGTACCTAGCTATCGCATTCGGCGACCTGACCGTCGGGTTACTGAGCCAGTATTTAAAAAGCCGCAAGAAGGCTCTATTCATCTTCTACGGTGTCACGATATTCTTCATGATCCTGTATTTCAACCAGTACGGCGGGACGGCTTCGAACTTCTACCTCATCTGCGCAGGGCTGGGATATGGAACGGGATTTACGGTGGTCTACATCACGATGAGCGCGGAGCAGTTCGGCACGAACCTGAGAGCTTCGGCAGCCATCAGCATTCCAAACATGGTCCGGGGCGCGCTGCCGCTGATCATCCTGCTCTTCAAGTTCACGAGAGAGCTGTTCGATAGTTATATCACCGGAGGATGGGTTACGGGCGCGATCCTTTTTGCCATCGCGATACCGGCGGCCTGGTATACGCGCGAAACATTCGGGCGTGACCTGGATTACGTCGAAACTTAGTCCTTGCGGCGCCTGACGAGGGTGGCCTTTGCGTGCGGGATCTGTGTCTGCAGGTCTGTCAGCGCTTTCGCGGCAACTTCCTTGTCGTAGAATTCACCTACGCGGGTAACGGCCTTTCCGCCGACCGAATCGCTCTTGACGCCATAGAATTTGACGACAGGATAGGTGTCGAGTGAGTCGACACCGGCTTCAACAGCAATAAAAAATACGGAGTCGACCAGGTGGTACGGCCGCTCACCGATGTTGACATTATTGTCCATGAACAGGGTTCTTGAATCGGAAGCAAACTGTTTGATCGATGCCTGCGCCACTTTCTCCGCCACCGTTATCGTATCTGCTTCGAATCCCTGAACGGGCAGGATATGAAATTTCTTTTTCCGATCACGGTAAACGTATTGCAACTGGTACTCCGCATTAGCAATCACAACATTATCCCCCGCATCAAGTGCGGGGCGGGCTGTGCGATCTGTGCTATCCGTGAGAGCTTTTTTAATTTTATTCAATTCCACGAACAACATCGCGCCGCCATTCTTGTATCTCGACGTCTGACCCGAGACGAAGTTGCCCAAAGAATACACGACCAGCTGATCGTCCTCCTTCCTCCACTCCATCGGTTGTATCACGTGCGGATGGGCTCCGATCACCAGCTTCACACCGTGTTTGAAACAAAACTCCGCAAGGTTCTTCTGTGTCTTGTTAGGCAGCCGCTGGTATTCTTCGCCCCAGTGAAAGAAAGTTATGATCAGGTCGGGCTCTTGCGCTTTTGCCCTAATGATGTCGGAAGCGATCAGTGTTGTATCGATGTAGTTGACGATGTTTGGTTTCGTTACCGGGATGCCATTGGTACCGTAGGTATAGTTGAGCAGGCTGATCCGGATACCATTCTTTTCGACGAACAAAGGATAAGTATAGGCCCTGTGGGTAGAGTCTAAGAACGTTCCTGTGTGCGGAACGCGTAATGTATCGAGTACGCCGATCGTTCTTTGAAGTCCCTTCCTGCCGCGGTCCAGGCAATGATTATTCGCCGTCACGAGGACATCGACACCGCTCCAGATCAATGCGTCCACGAGCTCGTCCGGTGCACTGAAATTCGGATAACCTTTGTAAGGCGCCCCGCCGAGCGACAGCTCGAGGTTTCCAATGGTAAGGTCGGCCGATTCGAAAACCGGCTTCACGTGCTGAAAACATTCTGTGTAATCGTACTTGCCGGTCGTCGCGTCAAACGCAGCTGCGATCTGCGAATCATGCTGCATGATATCACCGAGGAAAAGAAGAGAGAGCTTTGTTGTATCCTGGGCCGAAGCCCCGGCGATCGATAATATGTAAAAAAAAATAATTCTTCCCGTCATTTCACTTGCGCCTCATTCACCATTGAAATCACTTCCCCATCGGCAATCACAAATACCTGGTCTCCCTTCATCACACGTACCGGATACAATCCGGTAAACGAACCAAAGGCCGGCAATATTCCTTGTTGCCTTCCAAAATAAAAACACGGCAACAACAATGCCTGTCTTCCCTTCCCGTATAATCTCGCGCCCGGATGAATGTGGCCCACAAGATTGTATACATCCGGCGACGTCAACTCCATCGGTTTATGCGTCAGCAGCAGGTTGCTGATCAATAGCTGTTCGGGATGGATCTTCACGCCATGCCGATCGTACTGCAGTGTGCTCATGATATCATGATTGCCCATCACAAGTTCGAACGACGTGCTCGCGAAATGCCGTATCACCTGTCCCAGCACTTCCCATTCTTCATTGTAGTGACTGTGAAAGAGATCACCCAGGAAGATCATGCGCTCCGGCTTGTACCGATTTAGAAGGTCTATCAGTATGGATGTGTTTTCATCATTGGCCTTTGTCGGCACCGGGTAGCCGGCTTGACGATAGTGATTGACCTTACCCAGGTGAAGATCGGCGACCAGCAATATTTTTTCCGAAGGCCAGTAGAGTGCCTTTTGTGAAAGCAGTTGAAATGAAAAATTCTTTAGCGAAAAAAGCATTCTGAATGATACTAAAATTCCTTACAGTTTCTAAAAAACGTCAATAGATTTTTACGTCGTATTGAGCTGATATTCAGCATTTTAAATTCATATCAAATACCATGAAATATATTCACTGGCACCTTACCGTAAATGTTAACATTATCATAACATTGGGTGAGATTGACTGCCATAACTTGGGGCCTTCAAAACCAAACGCCAAACCACCCTGCACATGTTTGAGTTAGAGCTTTCGTATTCTATTCTACTCATCGTGTGCCTGATTGCAGCCTGCGGATTCGAGTTTGTCAATGGATTTCACGATACAGCCAACGCCGTCGCCACCGTAATTTATACTAATTCGCTCAAGCCGTGGGTGGCTGTGGTCTGGTCCGGGTTCATGAACTCTGTCGGTGTGTTTGCGGGCGGAATTGCCGTCGCGATGGGCATCGTAAACCTGCTGCCGGTCGAATCGCTGGTCGATCAGAATATAGCCCATAGTCTCTCCATGGTCGGCGCATTGCTGATCAGCGCCATCACCTGGAACCTTCTCACCTGGTATTTTGGTATCCCCTGCTCGAGCTCACATACATTGATCGGATCCATACTCGGTGTTGGCATTGCCTATTCGCTGCTTCCGCAATCGACCGGCGTAGCTGTGGACTGGACGCAGGCTTCGAAGATCGGCCTGTCACTGCTGGTCTCTCCCGCTTTCGGATTTACACTCACGATCATCGTCATGTTTATTCTCCGGGTGTTCACGAAAGGACGCGCCAATAGTGACGAGCTTTTCAAAGAGCCAAAAAAGAACGCTCCTCCTCCACCGTGGATCCGCGGAGTCCTTCTTCTCACCTGCACCGGTGTAAGTTTCTTTCACGGCCAGAACGACGGGCAAAAAGGCGTCGGATTGGTCATGCTGGTATTGATCGGCATCGTGCCCGGTTTCTTCGCGCTCAATTCTAAAGCAAAAAGTGCCGATCTCACACCGCCGCTTCAGAAGATCACCGCCATCGTAGCGACGATCGATCCACGTCCTCTATCGGCTGTCGATAGTGTAAAGCTCATGGAATCTGCTTCCATGGCACAGGCGCTTGCAATACAGTTTGGGAGCGTCCAGTCGCTCGAGAAAGTTCCACGAGCCGAACGATTCGTGATCCGGAAAGAGATCCTGCTGATCGACCGGAACCTGAAAGACATCATGAATAAAGACGAGCTTCGCATCAGCTCGGCAGATCGCTCAACGATAACCGGCAGCTTAAAAGACCTTCGTAAGGCGACCGACTATGCGCCTATCGGTGTGATCGCCCTCATCTCATTATCCCTTGGACTGGGCACCATGATCGGTTGGAAACGGATCGTGAAAACAATCGGGGAAAAGATCGGCAAACAACACCTGACGTATGCACAGGGTGCCAGCGCGGAGCTGGTTGCCACAGTCACCATCGGACTATCGAGCCAGTACGGCCTGCCCGTCAGCACCACACACGTCCTGTCTTCAGGCATTGCCGGCAGCATGGTTGCCAGCAAGGGCATCAAAAACCTTCAGGCCGACACGGTACGCAATATCATCATCGCATGGCTATTGACATTGCCGGTCGTGATGGTCCTCTCCGGGTCGCTGTTCCTGTTATTTAGAAATATTTTCTAGCTCGGCGAGCTTCTTCGCTGTCTCTTCATTCTTCGGATTGAGCTTGAGTGCCTTCTTGTAATTGGCGATGGCCTCTTTGTTGTCACCGTTCGCCTTGCACGCATCGGCATAGCTGTCGTATACGTTGTAACTGTTTGGATACAGGATTGTGTTTATTTTGAAAACATCCTGTGCAAGCGTGCCCTTTCCATCTTCCAGTAGTTGATAGCCCTGGCCGTTGAGATTGCTTTCTTCCACGGCCTTGTCTTTTGTTTTCAACAGGTCTTTGTACCCTTTTAATGCCTTATTGAAATCTCCTTCAAGAAGATATTCATATGGGACCCGTTCCTTGTCTTTGAGTTTCCGGCGGGCAGTCTCCGCACTGATTTCACCGTGAGCGATGTAAAGCGCGACCTCTCCATCTTTTTTCGTTTCAAACTGCACTTCTGAATCGCTGAATGCTGTAATATATTCATTCTCCGATATACGAAAGAGCTCATCGGGATGCTCGGCCCTCAGGTACTTAAAAAACAATCGTCCATCCTGGCTTGTGATAGAAATACCCCCGTCGGACCCATTGAAATACCGTCCAGCGATTGTCTTCACAACAGATGTATCCAAAGGCAACTTCTTGTATTCCGGAACAAAATTATCCCAGCTGTATGCTCTTGCTACCGACCGGATCACTTCGCCAATAAACGCAGGTTGGTTTGAATTAGTCAATACTACTACGCCATATCCTTTCTCCTTGTGAGCTTTCATCTCACTCGAAAAACCCTCATCCCATCCACCGTGTCCGAAGTAAACATCGCCTTTCCTGTTGTCGATGAAGATCCCGAGACCGATAAATCCACCGTCGAAGGGAGTCAGCATCCGCTCCGCCATGTCCATCGAAAGCACCCTCACGCTCCGGCCTTTCACAGCCAGTTGAATGTCGATTGCAAACTTAGCCAGATCTTCTGCCGTCGTCCATAAGCCGGCCGCTGCCATTTCAGGATAGGTATGTCTCTTGCCTTTGGTCTGTGTGTGATCGGGAAGATACCCGGTCGCCGCCATTTTCACGGTCGCTGCGTCCAGAGGCTGATCATACGTGCTGTTGTTCATCCCGAGCGGTCCGAGCACCAGTTCTTTTTCAATTTCCGGGAATGTCTTCCCATGCACATCGATCAGCATCTGTTGCATGATGCTATATCCTCCGCCTGAATACCTGAAACTTGAACCAGGCTCTTTATCAACACGGACGGGTGGTGAGTTGGCCGGAGCGGCGCCGTCAAGTAATTGCACCAATGTCGGTACAGGAAGGTCGGGGCTGTAGCCAAGAAAACCATGAACCGTCAGTCCGCCAGTGTGGCTCAAAAGATGTTCAAGGGTGACCTTCCTGTTGTTCGTAAATTCGTTATCGGGAATTTTCCAGGTCTTGAGATATTTATTGGCATCCCCTGTCAGGCTTACCTTTCCCATCTCCACAGTCTTCAGCGCTCCGTATGCGGCCACGGGTTTGCTGATCGAACCTGCCTGAAACAAAGTCTTTGTGGTAACAGGCTCCTTGGTTTCTTTGTCCATGATCCCATACGCCTTCGACCAGGCGATCTTGTTGTCTTTGATGACGGCGATACTCACTCCAGGCACTCCATAGTGCTTCATACGGTCCTCGATGCTCCAGAGGCTGTCGCCTTCGAAATGAACCTGGCGGATGAGGCTGTTTTCGACCGCTGTAATGTTTGCGTCGGCAGACTGATCTTCTGTTTTAGGGCTGCATCCCACGGCAACCGCCAAAAACACAACAATGATTTTTCTCATAGAATTAAGTTAGAACTAAGATAATCTAAACTTCTTCCCAATCAAGCATCATCCTCTTGATCCTGTCCGCCAGTTTTTCGGAGCTCAGCTTCTCACGGGTCCTGTCCACCATAATCGGAAATGCGAAAGGCGTCGGTTTGTCCGGCTCTTTAATGATGATCTTCTGTTTGCTGATCCTGTCCAACGCTCTTCGCAACCGGCCCTCCTCCAGCTGGAAATCCATCACTTCCTCGTAGGCCTGTAACAGTAACAGGTTGTTCGATTCATATTCGTGAAAGACGTTAAAGAACAATTGCGACGACGACTGAAGGTGCTTGTCTTTGATCTGCTTACCTGGAAAGCCTTTGAACACCAGTCCCGAGATCGCAGCGATGTCACGAAACTTCCGGCGGGCCATCTCGGTCGAGTTGATGCTCGCCTGAATGTCTTTCAAAAGATCTTCCGCCCCAAGGACATCCGTTTCGATCGCCTCGTAGATCGGTATCTCCTGGTCCGACAGCAGCTCGAAACCGTAGTCGTTCATGGCGATCGAAAAAGTGATCGGCTGGATCTGCGCGATACGATAGGCAACCAGCGCCGCCATCCCTTCATGCACATTCCTCCCTTCGAAAGGATACATCAGCACATGATATCCTTCGGTGGTGTGGAAATATTCGATCAGGAATTCATCCTTCCTGGGCAGGTGAGACCTCGTTCTCTGGAATTCCATCAGTGGCTTGATGAACTTCATCTCCGCATCGCTCTCCTTGTTGTTTGCAGCTTCGTCGATCTTGAAGCGGATCATCTCGCTGAGCTGCGACGACAACGGCATCCTTCCCCCCTGCCACGACGGCACCTTCCCCGATTTACGTTTCGACTTCCGCACGTGCGCTTCGTTCTCTTTCACACGCACCAGCTCCAATGCGCGGCCCGCAAACCAAAATACATCTCCGGGATTCAACGCAGCTATAAAGTACTCTTCGATCATGCCGAGGTATTTGCCGCTTACATATTTTATCAGTAGCGAGTTATCGCCAACAATGGTTCCGATCGAAAGCCTGTGCCGCATGGCAATCATCCGGTTGTCGACATAATAAATGCCATTCTCAAAGGCCACCTTCCTGTATTCATTGTAAGCCGTAAGCGATGCCCCGCCTGTTGTCACGAAGCGCAACAGCCACTGAAATTCATCGTCGGTAACGGAAGAATAACTGAAAGTGCCGCGTATCTCCTCCAGTACTTCGTCGGCCTTGAATCCGTCGGACACGGCAAGTGTGATCAGGTATTGTATCAGCACGTCGAACGATCTTATGTAAGGCATCCGTTCCTCGATGATCCCGCGGTTCATGGCCTCCCGAAGGGCGGCCCCCTCCGTCAGCTCCAGGGAGTTGGTGGGGAGGAAGTAGATCCGGCTGGTCGCTCCCGGCTGGTGCCCGCTACGCCCACCGCGTTGAAGGAACCTCGCGACGCCTTTCGGGCTTCCGACCTGGATCACGGTTTCCACCGGCCGGAAGTCTACACCCAGGTCGAGACTCGATGTGCATACCACCGCCTTCAGGTTTCCTTTATGAAGCTGATCCTCCACCCAGTGTCTCAACTGCTGACTGATCGATCCGTGGTGCATCGCGATCTGCCCGCTGAGCTCCGGCGCCACGTCCAGCATCTTCTGGTACCATATCTCGGCAAACGATCTCGTGTTGGTGAATATCAATGTGCTCGTACTGGCTTTTACAATGGGTATGACTTTCTCAAGCAACCTTATTCCGAGGTGGCCCGCCCATGGCATCTTCTCGACTTCATCAGGGAGTATCGAAATGATCTCCATTTTCTTTTTGATGTTGGAACGGATGATCGTGGTATTCTTCTTTTTATGATAATCTCCCAGTAGTACCTCCATCGCCTGTTCCATATTGCCGATGGTTGCCGAGATGCCCCACACTTTCAAACCGGGTGCGACGCGCTTCAAGCGCGATAGTGCGAGCTCCGTCTGAACACCGCGCTTCGATCCGACGAGCTCATGCCATTCGTCGACAATGATCGCGCTGACCTTACCGAAATAGTCCGCATACCCCTTGGATGCCAGGAGGAGGTGGAGGCTTTCGGGCGTAGTGATCAGGAATTCCGGCGGCCGCTCGCGTTGACGGGCGCGTTTGGCAACCGACGTGTCGCCGGAACGTACACCCACTTTCCACGGAAGACCAAGGCCTTCGATAGCGCGGTTGGCTGCAAACTCGATCTCTTTCGAAAGCGCGCGGATGGGAGTTATCCAGATCGCGCGAAGGCCGCTGTTCTTCGGCTTGGCCGGATGATCGCGAAGGAACTCGAGTAAAATCGGAACAAGCAGCGAATAGGTTTTTCCACTGCCCGTCGGCGCGTTGACCAGTCCGCTCTTTCCTTTTAAATAGGCGTCCCACGCATCTAACTGGAACTCGAAGGGTTTCCAGCCATTGCTCTCGAACCAAGTGATGCCTGATTTGATCATAAGATTATTTCTCACGGAAAGCACGGAACACACGGAAAATACATGAGCTCGTTTTCAGGATCGCAGGAATCTTCCTCAGAGTGCTTCCGTGTTTTCCGTGCGATCCGTGAGAGCCTTGCATTTGCATTTCCCTAAAATACAACCCTTACCTTTACCCCAATGCCGAAAGTAGCTGTTATTGGTTCAGGTTTCGCCGGTCTGTCCGCCGCATCGTGCCTTGCAAAAGCAGGCTTCGATGTGACCGTGTTCGAAAAGAACGCTACAGCCGGAGGACGCGCGCGTCAACTGAAGGCCGAAGGGTTTACTTTCGACATGGGCCCGAGCTTTTACTGGATGCCCGACGTCTTCGAGAAATATTTTGCCTTGTTCGGCAGAAAAGTTTCCGACTACTACCAGCTCGAACGTCTCGACCCATCTTACCGGATCTGCTTCGGAGTCGACGACTTCATGGATATTCCCGCCGGCGTTGAGAAGGTCTCGCAATTATTCGAACAGCTCGAGCCCGGAAGCTCCAAACAACTCCGGGCATTCCTGGAAGAAGGAAAAGTGAAGTACGACATCGGGATCAACGACCTGGTCTACAAGCCCGGCTTATCATTCGCCGAGTTTGCAGACATGAATATCATACGCAACACCTTCAGGCTTCATGTCTTCTCGTCGATCTCACGGTACATCAGAAAATTCTTCAAACATCCCCGCATTATCCAGCTGCTTGAATTTCCTGTGTTGTTCCTTGGCGCCACGCCGCAAGACACTCCTGCACTATACAGTCTCATGAACTACGCAGATATCGCGCTGGGTACGTGGTATCCGAAAGGTGGGATGTACAAAGTGGTGGAAGGAATGATAAGGCTCGCAGAAGAGCTTGGCGTTAAATTCCATTACAATGCCGAAGTAACCGCTCTGCATGTAAAAGGCGACACGATCGGTTCGATCACCGTCGGCAGCGAAAGCCTTTCATTCGATCATATCATCGCGGCTGCCGACTACCACCACGTCGAACAGCACCTGCTTCCCCCGGCCGCCCGGCGGTACTCAACGGGCTACTGGGACAAACGGGTGATGGCTCCGTCGTCACTTTTGTTTTACGTAGGGCTCAACACGAGGCTGAAGAACATGACACATCATACCTTGTTCTTCGACGAAGATTTCGGCCAACATGCAAAGGATATCTACAAGGAACCCCGGTGGCCGGCGGCTCCGCAATTCTATACGTCCTGTACCTCGATGGCCGATCCCACCAACGCCCCTGTGGGCGGTGAGAATCTGGTAATCCTCATTCCGGTCGCGCCTGGGCTGAAAGACGACCCGGAGACGAGGGAAAAATACTTCGATATGGTTATGACCCGCCTTGAAAAAAATACCGGCCAGGCAATCCGGGAACACATTGTATTCCGTAAGTCCTATGCGCACAACGATTTCGTTGCCGACTACCATGCATATCGTGGAAATGCTTATGGCCTTGCAAATACCCTTAAACAGACTGCAAATTTTCGCCCCTCCATTTTGAACAATAAGGTCCGCAATCTGTTTTTTGCAGGACAGCTGACCGTGCCTGGTCCGGGAGTACCACCCTCGATTATTTCCGGGCAGGTTGTCGCGAAGATTGTTCAGGAAAGAGTGCTCAAATTGTAATATCTTATAATAACATTATGACCCACAAGGATCTCTTCGATAAGTTGTCGATCGAAACATCCAGGCTGACCACGCAGGCATACAGTACTTCGTTTTCGATCGGTATCCGTTGCCTGGGAAAAGATCTCCGTAACCCGATCTATTCCATCTACGGATTTGTGCGCTTCGCCGACGAGATCGTGGATTCATTTCACGATTACAACAAAGAAGAGCTGCTCTTCCGTTTTCGAAACGACACCATGACGGCTATCGAAGAAAAGATCAGCCTCAACCCGATACTCAACAGCTTCCAGGCTGCCGTACACCAATTTAATATCGACCTCCGCCTGGTCGACACCTTCCTGGGAAGCATGGAAATGGACCTCACAAGACAATCATACGACCAGCAAGGGTTTGAAGAATACGTCCTGGGTTCGGCCGAAGTGGTGGGCCTTATGTGCCTTCATGTTTTTTGCCAGCGCGACCAGGAAATGTTCGATCGCCTGAAACCCCACGCGATGAAGCTCGGGTCCGCATTCCAAAAGATCAATTTTCTCCGCGACCTGAATGCCGACTACAACGGCTTGGGCAGGATCTATTTCCCCGGCCTCGATATCACGCGATTCGACGAAGAATCAAAAAAGAAGATCGAACAGAGCATCAAAGACGATTTCGAAAGCGGGTTCGAAGGCATTCGGAGACTACCCAGATCCTCGAAGCTCGGCGTGTACGTGGCTTATGTTTACTACCTTGCGTTGTTCAAAAAGATCTGCAACACATCTCCCGGTTTTGTCATGAAGAACAGGATCAACATCCGTAACCGCCAGAAGCTGTCAATACTTTGTGCATCGTACATCAAACATCAACTTAATCTCATCTGAGTGGAAGAAGTCATACTGGTAGATGAGAACGACAATGCCATCGGCACCATGGAAAAGATGGAAGCACACCGGCGGGGTTTGTTACACCGCGCCTTCTCTATATTGATATTCAACTCGAAAGGACAGCTCCTTTTGCAGAAGCGGTCGTGGAAAAAATACCACAGCGGCGGCCTTTGGACCAACACCTGCTGCAGTCACCCACAACCCGGTGAGCACATAGAAAAGGCCATGCGCCGCAAGCTGAAGCAGGAAATGGGAATTGACGTAGAAACGCAGTTTTCTCATAAGTTCATCTACAGAACTGAGCTTGAAAATAATCTCACCGAACACGAATACGACCATGTTTATATCGGCCGTTATGACGGTGAGCCGGAGATCAACCGCGACGAAGTGGACGAATGGCGTTTCGAAGATATGGATCGTTTGCGGTCCGACGTCGGAAAAAACCCGCAGGAATTCACCTATTGGTTCCGGTTGATCCTTAACCACCCTGAGCTGCGCACATTAAAAGCTGCCTGAATGGTCTCGAATTTGTAATCCCCGGCGCAACATGTTTACTTCACGCATGAAGTTCTCCCACCTGAAGCCCCTAGCTCTCTTGTTGCTGGTATTGATCGCGGTTAGTTGCGATCGGGACGAAAAATCACCGTCCGACATCAACAATTCCGTTTTTCCCGGTGACTTCCTTTCCGATAAGCTATACAACACGTTGGTGATCGAAGTAGTGTATGTCGAAGGCCAGGAGCCTACGAAGGCCGCGCTCGATAACATGGTGAGTTTCCTTGGGCAGAGGTTGAACAAGCCCGCGGGAATAACTATTGTGCAGCGAAGCATCGCGACCCCCGGACGTACAACCATCGACGTAAACGTTATCCGTGAAATAGAAAAGACAAACCGGCAAAAGGTAACGGGTGGAAAGCAACTGACGGCCTGGATATACTTTTCCGATGCCGAATATTCCAGTAACAGCGGCAACTCGAAAGTACTGGGCGTAGCCTATGGATATTCCTCGATAGCAATTTTTGAAAAGACTGTAAAAGAATTCACAGGCGGCATAGACAAGCCGTCGCAGGCAGTACTGGAGACGACAATCCTCACTCATGAATTCGGCCACGTGCTGGGTCTTGTCAATAACGGGACATCCATGGTTGGCACGCACCAGGATACGGCGCACTCCTCACACTGTACCGATACAGAATGTCTGATGTATTACAAGGTTGAATCGAACGTCATTGCGGGGGATGTTCTGGGCTCAGGTGTCCCGGGGCTGGATGCGAATTGCCTTGCGGATCTGAAGGCAGCAGGAGGGAAATAGTTTAATCCGTAAGGTCAAAATTATACCCCACCATCACCTGCACACCCAAATTGTTCTCCTGCATCGTTCCATTTGCTTTGATCAGCATCTGGTAGATAAGACCTGAAGTAACAGTAAAGTCCTTCGTCACCTGGTATCCAACGCCCGCGAACACCCTGTTCTGGTCAGGCTTGTGAAACGTGGTCTTCGGCCCCCAGCTTACAAATACCTCTTCATAGAAACTTCCAAATACGGTTTTCGGCCCCATCTCCTTATTGCCGAATGGCACATTCATCATAAAC
Organism: Cyclobacteriaceae bacterium; assembly: GCA_035318625.1. GTDB lineage: Bacteria > Bacteroidota > Bacteroidia > Cytophagales > Cyclobacteriaceae > ELB16-189. The sequence continues at coordinate 332,316 of DATHEL010000001.1, read as the reverse complement.
CTGAAACGAGCCCTGTTGGCAAAATAATCGAATCCCTCATTCACGACTTCCCCGTTGTTGATCGTGTGAACCTGGATGTACCGCTGCTCGATCCTCGCGCGATGACTTAAATGAACTCGTCCCGCTTTGTGCTTGAACATTACTTGCTGCCATAGCCGGTGTTCGTTGTTCACAAATTTCGCCGGCTGTTTACCGTACACCGGATTCGCCGTGTACACGTAACCGATCGGAACGATGGAGAGTTTTTTAGTAAGATGGATCTCTGCCGCCGTGCGGAATTGGAACTGCATCGGCTGAAACGTGTGTGCAAACCTGAACTGCCCTTCCAGCTGGAGACTCAGGTATTTGTTCACTTTGACGTTGGAGGTGAGCGAAGACCACTCGATCGGCTGGGCAACAACGGCCCGCGGAGCAGTTTGCGCAAATGTTAATTCGGGAAGCAGGGCGGCTATAGTGAGGGCCAGGGCTACTTTTCTTATCATCTCCAAAAACAGCGTTTTTAGGTGTTCCTGAGGGTAAAAGTAGCCCCGGTAATATTACTGTAAAGTTATATTTGTAACGCTGGCTTAACATTGCCGTAACATGATCCCGGCCTCGAAAGATCACTATTTGACAGGCGGCCAAACCATCATTCACGCCCCTCGTTCACACAAAAAAACCTGACATTCCTATGAGCCTCAGATTCTGGAAAAAGCCCGCCCCGAAAAAACCCGTCTCTAAAACAAGAGAATGGCTCAACTCGATCACCTTCGCTGTCGTCGCAGCCACACTCATTCGCTGGACAACAGTCGAGGCGTTCGTGATCCCCACTCCTTCCATGGAAGATTCCGCCCTGGTGGGCGACTTCCTGTTCGTGAGCAAATTCCATTATGGCACCCGCACGACCGGCACGCCGCTACAGGTGCCTCTCACCCATCAGAAGATCTGGGGAACGGAAATCCCTTCATATGTCGAGTGGATCGAGCTTCCGGTGTACAGGCTGCCCGGCATCAGCGAAGTAAAGAAAGGTGACGTGGTGGTATTCAACGTTCCGGCCATCGAGATGAACCAAGGCATCGAACATCCGATATCGTTGAAGAACAACTATGTGAAGCGATGTGTTGCTGTTGCCGGAGATCGCATCGAGGTACGCGAACGCCAGGTCTACGTCAACGGTGAGCCACTCGCCAACCCGAAAGGTTTGAAATGGAGCTATATCGTCATCGCCACGGAACAGATCAGCCAGAAGAACATCAAAAAACTGGGACTCGATTCCGATGATTACTTCTACGTCGGTCTCAATGGCAAACAGAAGGCGGTCTACAGGATGCTCCTCACCGCCGATCAGCTCGCCGACATGAGCGCGATCAACTACATCGAATCGGCCTCACTCGATCGCTCTCAAAGCGATGCGCCTGAAAGCGACATCTTCCCAACTTCAAAATATAGCCGGTGGAACGGTGACAACTACGGACCGCTTACGATCCCGAAAAAAGGAATGACCATCGCCGTCAACGACAGCACCATGGGCATGTACGGAGAAACGATCCGGCTTTATGAAAACCACGAAAACGTCGTTACCGAAAACGGGAGATTGTTGATCGATGGAAACGAATTCAAAAATTACACTTTCAAACAGAACTACTACTTCATGATGGGCGACAGCCGGAACAATTCACTCGACTCACGATACTGGGGATTTGTCCCGCATGATCATATCGTCGGGAAGGCGTTGTTCGTCTGGATGTCGATAGACCAGGAAGCTGACCTTTTTCACAAAGTGCGATGGAGTAGGCTTTTTACGAGGATCCGATAGATCTTTTCTGTGCAACAATTCCAGTTGCATGGAGCCGACTTTCATATTTTTGATCAAATCAATCATCCTATGAAGCTGTCACTCCTGGTTGTCTTTGTCCTTTCAGCAATCTTTACGTTTGCTCAAACGGAGCCGCTCGGAATTTTCGAAAATCACCAGGACATCGGCAATCCCACGGTCAAAGGTTCGGCTGTCTACAACAAAGAAGACCAGGCCTATACCATGAGCGCCGGCGGAGCCAACATGTGGGACAAGACCGATCAGTTCCACATTGCCTGGAAGAAGATCAAGGGCGACTTCATCGTACGTGCTACCGTACAATTCATCGGCAAAGGAACGAACGATCATCGTAAGATCGGCATCATTGCCCGGGATCAGCTCACTCCCGATTCGAGGTACGTCGACGGAGCCGTTCATGGCGATGTGCTGACCTCACTCCAGTTCCGTCCGTCCGATGGCTCCGCCACCGAGCACGTCGTTCTGTCTTCGTTCCATCCTACCGAGATCGAGCTGGAACGTATCGGCAACACCTTCACGTTCTCTGCCGCGCCGTTCGGTGAAAACTACAAGTCGGTTTCAAAAGAGATTCAGCTGAACGAAGAAGTTTTTCTCGGGCTCTTCATTTGTTCCCACGAAGAAAACGTCATGGAGAAGGCTGTCTTCAGCAACGTACAGATCATCATACCCGCCGCAAAAGACTTTCGTCCATACAGGGATTACATCGGAAGTCACATAGAGCTCATGGAAGTCTCAACCGGAAAACGGAAGATCATCCACAGTGCACCGAATTCATTACAGGCACCCAACTGGACCCCCGACAACAAATATCTTATTTACAACGCCGAAGGACTACTGTATCGCTACGATTTAAAAGACGGCAGTATCACCAAGCTCAACTCCGGCTTCGCAACAGCCAACAACAACGACCACGTGCTCTCGTTCGACGGAAAGATGCTCGGCATCAGTCACCACGTTGGTGAAAAACGAACGTCGACTATATTCGTGCTGCCGGTCACCGGCTCCGATAATCCGACCAAGATCACCGACGAAGCCAGCGGCCAATCTTATTTACACTCCTGGTCACCCGATGGGAAGCGGCTCATCTTCACAGGGCAGCGAAACAATAACTTCGACATTTACGCTGTCGATGTAGCTACCAAAAAAGAAACCAGGCTCACGGAAGACGTTTCGTTGGACGATGGCCCGGAGTTCACACCCGACGGCAAAACTATCTGGTTCAACTCGGTGCGTACCGGCACGATGAAGCTCTGGAAGATGAAGGCCGACGGAAGCAATGAAGAGCAGGTGACATTCGACGAATACAACGACTGGTTTCCTCACTTCTCACCCGACGGTAAACAGGTGCTCTATATCTCCTTCCCGAAAGACATCGATCCGAGCTCACACCCGTTTTATAAGAAGGTCTATTTGAGATTGATGCCGACATCCGGCGGAGTGCCGAAAACCATCGCCTACATCTACGGCGGTCAGGGAACGATCAATGTACCCAGCTGGTCTCCGGATGGAAAATGGATTGCGTTTGTGAGTAACTCGAAACTGTAGTAAGTAGCCAGTAGCCAGTAGCAAGTAGTAAGTAGTAAGGACTATTCAGGAAACACGTCAGCCTTCGATATCAGTAGACTTACTACTTACTACTTACTACTTACTACTTACTACTGGTTACTTACTACTTTACTACTTGAATCGCCTTCCACATTTCCGCTGCCACAAACTCATTCCCCTTCTCATTCAAGTGTACCCGATCGGTTGTTAGAATTCCCTGCTCTTTGTTCTCGGGGTTGTTCTGTTTGTTGTAGTCGAGGAACCCTTTGCGAAGGTCGACCAGTGGCAGGTTGTTCTTTGCGGCTATCGAACGAATGAGGTTGCTGTACCGGTTCAGGTCTCCATCGAGCTGGTTGGTATTATCGGTGCGTTCGCCGATAACGGCCGGCGTCGCAAGCACTACTTTGATATTCTTGTCCGAGAATTTCTTCAGAAGGGCGTTATAGAATTTTTCAAACTTGTCGTAATCAGTTCCTGTTCCCGACGACTGTTTGTGCCACACGTCGTTCACACCGATGTAGATCACCACAATGTCGGGGTTTTTCGATAGTACATCGTCTTCCAAACGCAGGTAGAGGTCGTACACCTTGTTACCCCCGATGCCTGCGCCGATGAATTCATACTGGTCGCCCTTTTTGTCTTTCGTTGCCATCTCGCCGACTTTCGTAACATACCCGGTCGGTTGTACGCCGGCCTGTGTAATAGAGTCACCGAAGAAGACTACTTTTTTCTTAGTGGCAGTTTGGAATGACATCGCCATTCCAATTAAGATGAGTGCGAGGAATTTCATTGTACAATTTTTTTTATAAAGTCAATTTACAATTTTTCGCCGACCTTAAACGGATCGACAAAAATAACGTCAAACGCCAGGTGAGTGATCAAACCATTGTGTGCAGTGATCTGGTACATGAGTCCGGCGTCTACGATGACGGAAGGCTTCGCAAAAGTGTGCCTGAAGTAAGTTGTAAGCCGGTCCTCGGTATACTCATAATGCGTCCAGTGTGGTACCTCTCCTGTGTGTACCCGGTGATCGGTTACCGAAAGCCACTCGTTTCCAACCACTATTTGATTCGACCGGGACGAATTCAAAGGAAACGCCGCCTGCACTTTGAATCGGAGGCGCAACTCGACCGGAACCGGATCCCATTGATCGGAGTGATTGAAGTAGGTTCGGTATTCGGGGCGGAGCGACCAGGTAAATGCAGTGCGTTTGATTTTGTGCCGGTAATACAGCCGCATGTAGTAGCGGACCTCTGTCCGAAGAGCCGGGTCGCCTGCCAGGTACGGAGCGTCGTCGCGGTACCGGCTCTGTCCGCGATAGCTGACGCAGCCTGCAAGTTGCCAGCGGTCGTTGAACCGATATGCGTTTTGTATGTCGAGTACGTAAATGGCCGACTTGCCAAGAAACGAATAGTTGTCGGGATTGCTCTGCCTGGCGCCACCGATGTAGAACGATGATTGCCATCTTGTTCCCAGCTGCTGCGTGATCCCCACTGCCATCCAGCCAGCCGCCCGGGTATCGTCGAGGCCAGGCGGCGAAAGTTGCCCTAAGGCACCAAAAAAAGGCGAAAACGAAGCTAAAATAAAGACTATGTAACGCACCCGTAATATTTATGCAGCACAAAATTAACACAACCCAAAGCGTTTCCGAATGGTTTTTACACGGACAGCCTTCATTTACCTATCTTGTTTAAATGAAAAAAACCCTTCTCATCCTGCTCACATTTTGGGTTTCCGTCTCCATCGCACAGACCGATAAGCGTCTGAAAACTTTCGACCAGATCGTTACCAAGGTCATGACTGACTGGAAGGTCCAGGGCGTCGCAATTGCAATCGTCGAAAAGAACAAAGTGATTTACGCTAAAGGCTTCGGATATCGCGATGCCGAAAAGAAGCTTTCGGTTACTCCCAACACGCAGTTCGCCATCGGGTCGTGCTCGAAGGCATTCACCGCCGCGACGGTATGCATGCTCGATGAAGACAACATTCTCGATCTCGATCAGCCCATCAGAAAATATCTGCCCGGTTTCGCCTTGTACGACGAATATGCTTCGAACAACATGACGCCCCGCGACCTCCTTTGTCACCGCTCTGGTCTTCCCCGGCACGACATGACCTGGTATGGCTCGCCTGCCACTAGAAAAGAGCTCTTCGAACGTCTGAAATACCTTCAGCCCAACAAACCGTTCCGCACCACTTACCAATACCAGAACCTGATGTTCATGACCGCCGGGTTCATGGTCGGTGAGCTGACGGGCCAGACCTGGGAAGCTTACGCGAAGAAACGCCTGATCGACCCGCTCGGAATGACCTCCACCAACTTTTCCGTCACCGACATGGAGAAAGTTACCGACCGCAGCCTCGGCTTCATTGAGATCAAAGACAAAGTCGAAGTCATTCCCTACATGAATATCGACGCCCTCGGACCTGCAGGTTCCATAAACTCCACCGTCAACGACATGTCGAAGTGGGTGATGACACTGATCAACGGTGGAAAGTACAACGGACAGCAAGTGCTTTCACCTAACACGGTCAAAGAGATCCAGACACCGACGATGGTCGCCCCTGCTACCGTGCCCATTCCCTATGACGAGAACAGTTACGGAACATATGGTCTGGCGTGGCACATCACCAGCTATCGCGGGCACGTCCGGGTGGAACACGGAGGTAACATCGACGGCTTCTCGGCTTCGACATGCTTCCTTCCCAAAGATTCGCTCGGCATCATCGTGCTTACGAACATGAACTTCTCCGGATCGACAGGCGTCATCCGCAATTACGCTGTCGACAAGTTGCTTAGTTTGAGCGAGGTCGACTGGAACACGCGTATTCTCGGTGATGTAAAGAAAGCACGGGACAACGCCGCCAAAACACAACAGGAAGCCAATGCTGCCCGTGTCGCGGGAACCTCGCCTTCACATCCGATGAAAGCTTATGTAGGCAAGTATGAGCATCCCGGCTATGGTATCGTAGAGATATCCCTTACAGGCGATGATCTCGCCGTGGACGTTCACGGATTGAAATCGCCCCTCCGTCATTATCACTACGACTATTTCGAAGCCACCGACGAAAAATACTTCGACAAGGAGAAAGTAAGTTTCATCTCCAGCCTCAAAGGAGAGATCGACCGGTTGGCGATCCGGCTCGAACCACAGGTAGACGACATCGTCTTTAAGAGAATACCCGAGACAGGCTCCACCGCGAAAACAGACTGACAATCACGCTTAAAGAAACACCGCTATGTGCCCTCGAATTGCACGCTGATTAGATGGCGTATTATGAGGACACATAGAAAGTTCAGATTAGATACAGACCTTTTGACTATGTTCTCTATGCGTTAAAAATGGGTTGAACAATCGGCGGAGCCTAATTCTTATCTTTGCCCCTGGTTATGAATTGCGTCACCATACTTGTTTGCGCGGCGATAGTCATCGGCACCTTCCTTTTTTGGGAGTTTGTCGCATGGTTCACGCACAAGTATATCATGCACGGATTCCTTTGGGTGTGGCACCGTTCTCATCACACCGTTCACGATCACGCGCTGGAACGAAACGACTGGTTTGCGGTTGTCTTCAGCGTTCCGTCGATCGCCCTGTTTTATTACGGATCGGTCGAGACCTATAATCCTTATTTGCTCGCCATCGGCTTTGGCATTTTATGCTACGGCATTTTCTACATCATCTTCCACGACGTCATCGTGCATCAACGCATCCGCTGGAGACTAAAGAAGAGAAGTAAGTATTTACAGCGTATGATCAATGCCCATTACGCGCATCATACCAAGCACACGAAAGAAGACGGTGAAGCATTTGGTTTCCTCTACGCTCCCAGGAAATATGAAAAAAGCCCGGAGTAGCGGGCCTTTTTTCCTTTTGATGTCTAATGTTTATTCGTATCGGAGGGAGTCTGCAGGATTCGATCTCGCTGCCTTGACAAAGTGATAACTGACAGTCAGCCACGCAATGGCCGCCGCCAGGAATCCCCCGATGGCGAACGCCGAAATACTCATCGGTATCCTGTAGGCGAATGAGCTCAGCCAGTTATCCATAGCATACCACGCAAGGGCCGAGGCGACTACGAAAGCAATACCCACCAGGATCATGAACTCTTTCGAAAGCATGGAGCTAACCGATGAAACCGACGCGCCCATTACCTTGCGAATGCCGATCTCTTTTGTCCGTTGTTCCGCAGTGAACGATGCGAGGCCAAGCAAGCCGAGACAAGCTACGAAGATCGCTATCCCGGTGAGCACGGTAAACACCTGGCCCAACCGTTGCTCTTCACGGAACAGCTCATCGAATCGTTCGTCCAGGAAAGCGAACTCAAAGGGATCATTGGGAGCGATCTTCTTCCACTCATCACGCACTTTATCGACCGTCTCTTTCGCCGAGCCTTCGTAACGTATCACAAGGTTATTATTGAACTCATTGAACTGGAGAACGAGTGGCCTGACTTTCATCTTGAATGATTCGAAGTTAAAGTCTTTCACCACACCAATGACTTCCATGTCGTGAGGCTTCGTGCCGTTGTAGTTCGTTATCTTCCTTTTCAGGACATCTCCCTCCCAGCCGAGTTCCTTAATGGTCGCCTCGTTGATGATACAAACCGACGAGTCAGCAATACGACCCCTGGTAAAGAACTCACCCTGCAACATCTCGAATTTCAGTGTTTTCGCCTGGTCATAGTCGGTGTAGTAAGTGCCAAGGATGCGATCCTGCTCGGTGCCCGCGACTCTAAACACAGTAGTATTATTCACACCCGGGAATACATTATTGGTATAGCTTGTCGCTACAATACCCGATTGTTCATCCAGAGATTTCTTGAAGCCGTCCCTGCTTTGATTTAACCTCGATGTATTCCGGAGGATCATTACATTGTGCTTATCCATCCCGATATTCCTGTCTTGCAGGTAACTAAGCTGGTTATAAACGATCATGGTGCTGATGATCAGCGAAATCGAAATGGTGAACTGGAGGACGACAAGGGCGCTGCGTATCCCTTTGCTTTTCATCCCGGCCTTGACCTTACCCTTCAGCACGTCGACCGGTTTGAATGAGGTCAGGTAAAATGCAGGGTAGCTGCCGGCCAGAAATGAAACCACAACAAACACACCCACAATACCCATGATCATGACAGGGCTGAACATCGATTCGAAGCCGATCACTTTCCCGGACAAAAGCTGGAACGGCGGGATAAGCACATACACTGCAGCTATCGCTATAACGGTACCCGCCAATGTGTAAATGAACGATTCCGCCAGGAACTGGAGTACCAGCTTGCTCCGCTGCGAACCTAGTGTTTTCCTCAATCCTACCTCCTTCGCACGGCTCGCCGACCGCGCGGTCGAGAGGTTCATGAAGTTGATGCACGCTATCACCAGGATAAACACACCAACCGCACCAAGTATGTACACGTACTTGATGTCACTCTTGGGTGTGATCGAATCCATTAGCTCGGATTGGAACAAATGCAGGTTTTCAGCCGGATAGATGTAGTAAGCATAAAGACCTCCGTTCTTCTTGAACTCTTCGAATGAAATCCCAAACCCGGCCTGGAGCTCCGGCCCGACATGTTGAAGCACTAGCTCTTCGAGCTTCGCGTTAATGCTCTCGATAGAAGTCTTAGGATTCTTCCGGATGTAGGTGAATATCCCGTTGTTGGTCCACTGGGTACCTTTCATGTACTCATCGGAGACCGACGAAAGGAGTATATCGTATTGTATAGATGAATTTCCGGGAGCCGGAGCCGCAATGCCCGTTACCTTATATGAAACGTTGTCGTTACCGACTGTTACGAGCTTACCGATCGGATCCTCGTTGTCAAAATATCTTCTGGCAGTTTCAGTCGTCATCACCAGCGTATTGGGTTCGCTCAGCACCTTATCCCCTTGACCCTCGAGCAGCTTGAAACTGAAGAATTGAAAGAAATTGCTGTCAACCTGCATCGCCCTTGCTTCGGTAAAGGCCTTATCCCCATATTTCATCACCACGTTGTTCCACTGATTGATCCTGACAGCCTGCTCCACGCCGGGGATAACCGAAGCCATGGCCTGTGCGATGGGCGGCGACGTAGTAGAAGTGTAGATCTCCTGCCCGCCAATCAGGCCATGGAGAGCGACTGCATGTACGTTTCCATGGTCTGTGTGGAACTGGTCGAAGCTGAGCTCGTCGAAAATATACAGCCCGATAATGAAACAAGAGGTGAGTCCCAGCGCCAAGCCCGCAATATTCAGGGCCGAGTAGAACTTATGCTTCAAAATGTTTCGGAGCGCGACTTTAAAGTAATTCTGGAACATTGGCGGGCTGGTGTTGGTATACCACTCAGACGCCAATGTAACTTAAGATGTTGCATCTCTAAAAGAAAAATGTACGATTTAACCCCGTAAATACCCAAAGGGCCAAATCGTACATTTTAATCTATCTTATTCGTCCCTTAACGTCTTTACAGGGTTCATCTTCGCCGTACTGTAGGTCTTAAACGACACCGACAGGGCCGATGCGATCAGCATGATCACCGAGGATATCGCCATGGTCACCGCAGAAGTCTGTTTGAAGAAATTCCAGATGCTGCCCATCAACATTTCCGCCATATAAGCCCCAGCCCAACCGCCAACAAGACACGAGGCGAGCAAAATGATAACGAATTCCGTATTGATCACACGGGAAATGTTGGCGATAGACGCACCAAGTACCTTCCTGACGCCGATCTCTTTCATCTTCTTGATAATGTTCAGTGAGACAAGGGTGAATAAACCGGATACCGACAACATCAACGCCGCTACCCCGAGAAAAACGAACATCTTAACGATATTCACATTCACCTCGTTGGCTTCCTTCATCTCATCATCCATATAGCGGCTCGAAAACTTGCGGTTGGGAAACACTTCCTTCCAATGGTCCTCCATGTACTTGGTAACCGACGTGAGCTTACCTGGAGCAGCAGCTAGTACGAGGTGCTTGTAGTCTGCGGGAGGAGAATAGCGGAACATCATCGGTTCAAGTTCCCGCCACAATCCACGATTGTACACGTCTTTCACCACGCCCACCACATACAGTCTGACGGTATCCATCCAAATGATCTCCTTGCCGATAGGATTGTCGAGGCCGAATTTAGTAGCCACCTGGTTGGTAATGATCACAGACTCTTTGCGATCGGTTTCAGAGTCCTTCTGGAAGTTTCGTCCTTGCGTGAGTGTAAGTCCCATGGTAGGAATATAGTCGGGGCCGATGTGCAGGATGTCGACCTCAATTTCCTTCTCCATGTGTTTAATGGGATCGTTGTAATTACTCGACATGATCTGGTGCTGGGATCCGGCCATTGAAACTACATCAGGGTTTTGAGCCATTACATTGCGGAGTGCGTTATATTCATCCTCCGACCCGACCCATGTATACATCGCGCCATTCCGGTCGTAACCCATATCGAAGTCGCGCTGGTATTTGGCATTGTCGATGAATGCAAGACTGCAGACGATTGCAATAAGAGATATAGCGAACTGCAATCCTAGCAGCAACCTGGTAAACCAGTTTGTACCGCCGAATTTCAGCGTGCCCTTCAATATTGCAGTAGGTTGGAACTTGCTGATGTAAAACGCCGGGTATGCGCCTGCGAGAAAGCTGGTAAAGATCAAGACGAAGATCATTACAATAAGGAAGTCGGGTTTGCCGAAGTAATCGGTTTCCAACTTCATATACGGCCAGAGTGCATTGAACTGCGGTATCAGGAATAGATCCGCGATTATTATGCCGAGCAACAACGCGACGAAGCAGACAAACATCGTCTCCCCGATGAATTGAGCGATCAGCTGCTTCCTCATGCTGCCCATTACCTTCCGGATACCGATCTCTTTCAGCCTCCGCGACGACATTGCAATCGCCGTGTTGGTCAGATTGAAGCAGGCGATCAATAAAATGAAGATACCCATTACCGCACAACCCACAACGGCCGCCTGGGGCGATGCGTTACGTGTCCACGATCCCGGCCTATTACCGTATTGATCACGTTTAGCCATGCCGGGGAGCGGGTCGAGTTTGAAACCCGTTATTAAGAAATCTTCGCGAACCTTATTGTTGTTCTCTGCCAGGGGTTTCAACTGTTCTTCTATAACGCTGGCACGATTTGCATCGGGCATCCTGATAAATGTAGTGACGCGAGACTTCCAGTTAGTACCTTTTAGTACTGTCGAGTCCATATCGAAATAGTTATCGAAAAGCAGGAAAGACCCGTTATCGAAACTCGAGTTGGTTGCAGGGAGTTTGTATACTGCACCAACCTCATATTCCTTTTTGGGAGAACCCTTCTCGATCATCGTCATGGTTTTCCCAACTGCATTCACGGTGCCGAACAGACGAATCGCGTTCTCGTCGCTGATCAGGATCTTGCTCTTGTCCTTAATGCTTGCAGGATCTCCTTCAATAAATTCGAATGTGAATATGTCGAACATGTCAGGATCGACGAAGCCCGGGACGTTGTCGAAGACCTCGTCGCCCACGCGCATATCAATGTAACTGTTAATGTACCGGGTGGTGTGGGTTACGTCCTTCATGTTAGCACGAACGATCTCTGAAAGAGGCATGGGAGTTATACCGTACTCTGTGTCCCTGTCCTGAAAACGGCGAACAGAATTGATCCTGTAGATCGAAGATGCGTTTTTGTGAATGCTGTCGAAAGACGCGTTGAATTCCCAGTTGTAGTAGGCTGTGATGCAACACCCGATGGATATTGCCATCCCAAAAATATTGATGAAAAGATACACTTTGCTTTTCATCATGCTTCGCAAAGTAATGAGGAAGTAATTTTTGATCATAGGCTGGGTTTGGTGGTGGGTGTGCTGGTCTAAGACGTTCGCCGAGGGGTGATGGTTGCACCCGGGGCCAACAATTATGCCATGAGCCAGTTGCGCGAATTTCGAGGTTTCACCTGCCGCAATTGTTCAAGGGTGAACACCCGACTGTTCATAAAAAAAGCCTCCAGTTGTTCCGGAGGCCTTTTCCTAACCTAAACCTAAACTATGAAGAACGCATCAGGATAAAACTTGCCCCGCCTATCGGGGTTGGCTGAAGAATCCTGAAATCTTAAATGCTCTAAACTTACCATCCCTTGGGGGATCCCGGTCCGCCAGCCGGCCCGGGATCTTGGTAAGCCGATTAAATATGAAAATGTTCTTTGATGTTCTCAGTAACCACTTTACCGTCGAACAGGTTGACGATGCGGTGTGCGTAGTTCGCGTCGTAGGGTGAGTGCGTCACCATTACGATCGTTGTTCCTTCTTCGTTGAGTTGTGACAGGAGCTTCATTACTTCCTCGCCGTTTGCCGAGTCGAGGTTACCTGTAGGCTCATCAGCGAGGATCACTCTGGGCTTTGCGACGATGGCGCGGGAGATTGCAACACGCTGTTGCTGACCACCCGACAACTGCTGGGGAAAGTGATTTCTGCGGTGCATGATATTCATCCGCTCCAGCACTTCTTCTACTCTCCTCTTGCGCTCATCGGAAGGAACCTTCATGTAAAGCAAGGGGAGTTCTACGTTTTCGTAAACTGTCAGCTCGTCGATCAGGTTGAAGCTCTGAAATACAAAACCGATCGAACCTTTGCGAAGCTGTGCGCGCTGACGCTCTGAATATTTTGCGACCTCATGTTCTCCAAAATGGTACTCACCATTGGAGGGGTTATCGAGCAACCCGAGGATGTTTAGAAGGGTCGACTTACCGCAACCGGAAGGACCCATGATAGCAACAAACTCACCCTCTTTGATCTCGAGGTTGATGCTGTTGAGGGCTGTTGTTTCCACTTCTTCTGTGGTATAAACCTTCTCCAGGTTTTTCAGTTTAATCATGCTCATGCGTGTAGCTGTTTAAGTTTAAGATGGTAGAGGATCAGATTTAGTTTTATGGACTACTTGTTAATTTACAAAAGGTTACCGGGGATTCGATACATTTAGACGCCTTCCCAGCCAAATAGTTGCATCAAATGCATCAAATTGATAATAGTTTGTACTGAACCGGGTTAATTGAGTATCAAAACCTCATTATTTCCAAAGTTTTCGTACGATGAGGTGATAACCTTATCGCCAGGCTGAAGGCCTTCCAGCACTTCAAAATAATCCGGGCTCTTCCTTCCCAATTTGATATCGCGCTTCACCGCCTGACTATTATTATCCAGTACGAACACCCAGTTTCCGCCGGTGTCTTTATAGAATCCACCAACGGGCAACAACAACTCTTCCGATGACATGCCCAGCTCTATTCTAAGGCGGAGCGACATACCCCGTCTGATACCCTCGGGAACGGCTCCTTCAAATTCCATATCCACTTCGAAGCGGCCCGCCACAACGTCGGGATACTTATAGATGATCACAAGTCCGTAAGATTTACCGGCGAATTCTGTTGTTGCATGAAGACCGGTGGAGATACGAGGCAGGTAAAGCTCGTCGACCTGTACACGTACTTTATAACTTCCCATGACATCGACCTGTCCAAGACGCTGACCTGTATTTACAGCCTGACCAACATCCCAGTGTTGAAGGAATGAAAGTTGACCATCTATCGGCGTGCGGATTGAAAGCTTGTCGAGGATCTGACCGAGGCCATTAAGACTGAGGATCATCTTTTGCTCCGACAACCTTGTGGATGCGAGTGAACGGATACGGTCGGTCGAGTCAGTTTTGTATGCCTCATACTGGATCGTATAGCTATCCTCATTGAGCTTAAATTGCGACTCAGCTATCTCAAAGTCCTGCTTGGAAATGAGTTTTTTTTCAAACAATTTTTTAGCGCGCTCATACTGTGGACCAAGTATATCGAGCTGCTGCTTGATGCGGGCAAGACTTAAGCGCTGTTCCGTATCCATCCGGGTTATTGCCACCTGGGTTTCACGAGCGCGGTTAATACTTTCATTGAACGATGCCTCCTGCGAAAGCACGCTAAGCTCCCGGTTAAAGTTGCTGAGGTCCAGGATCACATCACCAGCCTTGAGCATAGCCCCGGATTCCTTATGGATGCTTTTGATGCTACCCCCTTCCACTACGTCGAGATAAACTGTGTTCTTGGGTCTTACTTCACCGGTTTGTGGGATGGTTTCCTGGAATACGCCTCGCTTTACTTCAGAGATCGTGATCTTGTTCTGATCTACCTTCAGCCTGGAACGGCGGTCTGCAAAAAGGAACTGGTACGCTATAAAAATGATCAAGAGCGCTCCCCCACCCCAGGTAGCGACCTTCTTCACCGTAAATCTCTTTTTTTTGAGTTGTTTGTCCATGAAAACGCGAGGTATATTGATTTTTCCAGCCTATTGCCAACAAGCGTGCCAACGGAATAACCCGCAGTTTTGATGCACGTTAGACCATTTTTTAAAATATTTCTCGTTCAGCACTGAACGCCCCTGTCCGCATTCGGACGTGCTGAAAACAGCCATTCCCGCAAAAACTGTCTTTTTGGGCGGATTTCAAAAAACTTCGTTTTCGGCCTTGTTATTGCCCGATCGCGGACGCTATTGACCAATTTCAACCACTTTATGTCTGATAACAAACAGGGTAAGATTCTCATTGTCGACGATAACGAGGATTTGCTGAAGGCCGCCAAAATGTTCCTGAAGCGTCATATGACGCAGGTGGACATCGAGAAGAACCCCGAGGCCATTCCCGCCCTAATGAACAACGACAACTACGACGTGATCCTGCTGGACATGAACTTCACCAAGGACGTCAGCAGCGGCAGCGAAGGATATTTCTGGCTGGAAAAGATCCTCCAGATCGACCCCTCGGCGGTGGTGGTGCTTATTACTGCGTACGGCGATGTGCAGATGGCTGTCAAGGCGATCAAGGCGGGCGCTACGGACTTTGTACTCAAACCCTGGGAAAACGAAAAATTGCTGGCCACGCTCTTCTCCTCCATGCGTTTGCGCGAATCGCGCGATGAAGTGCAGACATTGAAGATCAAGAACCAGGAATTCAACCAGGTTCAGAACGAAAAATATTCGGATATCATCGGCAGCAGCCCTTCCATGCAGAAGATCTTTCAGACGATCGACCGGGTGGCGCATACCGATGCGAACGTGCTTATCCTGGGCGAGAACGGTACGGGAAAGGAAATGATCGCGAGGGCCATTCATAGAAACTCTCCCAGGAAGAATGAATCGTTTGTGAGCGTCGATCTTGGCTCTATCACAGAGACGTTGTTTGAAAGCGAGCTCTTCGGTCACAAGAAAGGTGCATTCACCGACGCGAAGGAAGACAGACCCGGCAGGTTCGAGATGGCCCACGGCGGTACCCTGTTCCTCGACGAGATCGGAAATCTTTCACTTCCGCTCCAGGCAAAGCTCCTCACGGTGCTCCAGAACAGGAAAGTAAGCCGGGTGGGATCGAACAAGGATACGCCGATCGATATCAGACTCATCTGTGCAACCAACATGCCCCTGTACGACATGGTGAAAGAGAACAGGTTCCGCCAGGATCTTCTTTACCGTATCAATACCATCGAGATGGAGATACCGTCGTTGAGAGACAGGATGGAAGACATTCCGGTCCTCGCGTCACATTTCCTGAAACAATATTCCGTCAAGTATTCGAAGAGCATCAGTAAGATCAGTGAAGGAGCGATGGCGCGGATGCATAAACATCCCTGGCCGGGTAACATCCGGGAACTTCAGCATGCTCTCGAAAGGGCGATTATCCTCAGCAACTCGTCTGTGCTACAGCCGGAGGATTTCAATTTCACGGTAGGTACTTCGAAGGAGACCGACCAGAATCTTTCGCTCGACCAGTACAATCTTGATGAAGTCGAGAAACTGTTGATCCGCAAGGTCCTCAAAAAGTATAACGGGAATATCACACAGGCGGCTTCGGAGCTTGGATTGACCAGGTCGTCGCTCTACAGGAGACTCGAGAAACACGGTCTTTAATTTACGAAGTACGATGTACGACTTGGTGTTCCCGAATAATATCGTGAGGTAAAAATCGTACATCGTACTTCGTAAATTGTAAATTCCCCCAATGGCTTTCAACGACTTTCGTTTTCGGGTCGCCTTCCGGGTAATACTGGTCGGCTTGTCCATGTCCCTGATGGTTTACATGGTAAGCCGGCCCAACATGATCTTTGCGGCAGGGCTTACGGCGATGATCATCATCCTTCAGTTGCTGGAACTCTATCGCTTCAGCTCACAGACCAACCGAAAGCTGACGCGCTTCCTGGAGTCGGTCAAATACTCTGACTTTATTTCAGGCTTTACGACAGACCACCGGCTCGGGCGAAGTTTCCGCGACCTGAACGTCGCATTCAACGAGGTACTCGAAGCATTCAGAAAAACACGTTCCGAAAAGGAAGAACACTGGCAGTATTTGAATACGGTCGTGCAGCAGGTTCGCACCGGTATCTTCTCGTACGATATGGACGGCAACATCCAGTTGATCAATACAAATGCAAAAAAATATCTGGGCGTCACTTCCTCCATGAAGAACATTTCGGAGCTTATGGAGAGAAACCCGTCGCTGTACGATTTTATACAATCAACCGCGCCGGGTAAGAGCAGCTTATACAAAGAAGGCACCGAGCTTCAACTGACCATACAGGCTACCGAGATGCGCATTCGTGGCAACCCGGTGAAGCTGATCACACTTCAGAACATCCAAACGGAACTGCAGAAACAGGAATTGGAAGCGTGGCAGAACCTGACCCGCGTGCTCCGTCATGAGATCATGAATTCGATCACTCCGATCTCTTCGTTGACCTCCACCCTGCGTGAAATACTCGACTACGATCTTGTTAAAAAAGAAAACGGATACGAGCTGAAGAACGAAGGAGCTGAAGATCTGCGCGAGGGGCTCGATACGATCGAGTCGCGAAGCAAGGGATTGATCCGATTTATCGATGCCTATCGTGAATACACTTCCCTGCCGCAGCCGAAGATCAAAACCGTTCGCGTCACAGAATTGATCGACCGTGTGGGGCAATTCATGAAGACACAGCTGAAGAAGTCAGACGTAGACTTCATTTATTCATGCGAGTCCGAATACCTGACTATACAAGCTGATGAGGAAATGATCGAACAGGTGTTGATCAACCTTGTGAAGAATGCTATCGAATCGCTCAATAACAAGCAGGGAAAGATAACGCTGAAAGGCGGTACGAGAGATGCCAATGTGATCATTCAAGTGACCGACAACGGACCGGGAATCATTAAAGAAGCTCTCGCAAAAATATTTGTCCCTTTCTTCACGACAAAGAAGTCGGGATCGGGGATCGGACTAAGCTTGTCGCGCCAGATCATGCAGATGCACAACGGCACATTGACGGTGGAGAGTGTACCGGATGTGAGAACGGTTTTTAGCTTGAAGTTCTAATTACTTCGGGTCTGATCGAGCACCACTTTCATCACGACGGGTGCCGTAAGGTTACCGGAAAAATTCATCGTTCTGTCGCTCCACTTCACCTCCTGGTTTTGGGTGGTCGAGACAACGGACTGAACCTTCGCAGGTGTGAGATCTTTCTGACCTTTGAGCTTATCGAGGCACGTGGCGAGGTCGATCTCGGAGGGTGAAAAAATAAAATAAATATTATTCTTTCCCGGCGGATCGGTTAGCGTCAGTGCAGCCATGTCGTCCGGTGCCTTCATCGGGGAAAAGGTGATCGGGACGGTGGTTGCGGCGCGGGGAAACAATGGAAAGAATGTATTCTCGGGATCGACACCGAAGCTATAGACATATGCCGGCATGTTGGTGCTCATCTGTATTGTAAACGTGGTTCCGGAAGGCCATGTCTTACCCATTTTGTATTGACCGTTACCGCCGTCGACCGAGGCGCGCATCTCTTCACCGCTCAGCAACCTGAAACTTATGTTTCCTTCGAACGGGACGTTGCACGAAGTGCTGCCCACCTGGAACAATGCGAAGCTGTAAGGAACATAGTCGGAGAAATCCTTGTAACGGATCCAACTGAATCCCAGCACGCCCCAGTCTTTCCCCCAGGTGTTGACCACTTCGAAAGCCCCGCCAAACTTGGTGTCGTCATAACCGACGACGCACACAGCATGACCGCCATAGAGCGGGTCGGCCTCCTGCTCGCGGGGCTGCCAAAACTCCTGGGCGAAGTGAAACGAAGGAGGACAGACAAGTCCGGCGAGCACGGCGTGATTGGAGACGAGGGCATTCTTAACAGACTGCACTTTGATGTTCATCGCATCTTTCGTGCTGAACAGCCGAACGAATCCTGAAAGCTTTTTATTCCTGGCGACCGGGTACAGATCGGCAGGAACTTCGGAGGGGCAGAATTCCCTGAACTCGGAGAAGTATGGAGTACCATTCTTTACCAGCGACTCCAGCAAGTTGATTATACTAACTGGCGATTTACAGTCGGGCGTTGTACGGATAAGGCCATAGTTGTAAGCGGGTGAGAATGCAAGCTCAAGTACTTTCTGGGGATCGGTCTGATTACAAGCGATGGCCTCGGCAGCAGTGCGTGCATTCCAGACGGCAGCCCAGGCTACGCCGGTATAATCGGGTTTGGGCTGAATGACGACTTTCGGATAGTATGCCTTCAGGCTTTTCGACGGGGGAAGCATGGAGTTGCTTCCGTAGCGGACGGGAAGAGCGTTATAGCGATTGTCTTCCCAGGTCATTCCACGCTGAAAATGGTCTTGACCAAAGGCGAAGGAGACTGAGAGAAGAATTATTAAAAAGACCTTGAAAAGGGACCGGATCACCTGGCCTGGAATACAAATTCACTGCCGGGTTCGTTGTCGCCGAAAGCTCCAAACCTGGGCTCGGGCTTCGCAGTCTCTACCGATAACCAGATCTTACTGGCAGTGAGAACACGATAAGTTCCGCCATATCCCCTTAACGCTTCGAGGAATTTCGATGCGAAAGGCGAATGCTTGCCGGGGCGACCATCGGGAACGTATTGTTTACCACCCGACGTCATGTAAATACGTGTCTTGAACTTCAGCTTCTTGCTGATGTATTCGTTCTGCGGGATGTCTGTATACATCTGGTCACGGTCGTCGCCTCGTTTTGCGATAGCCTGGTCGAAGGTCCCTCCGAAGCAGACATCCATGGTGAGGAATACGTGTTTGGCGGGATTGTTATCGATGGTGGTTCTCAATACGGAGAAGGGAACATAGGTATCGTAGGTATCGTCGTTGAGCTGGGAATCTTTGGCAACGATGTATCCGTCTTTACCGATCTCATCGAACTGGCCGTGGCCGGCGATGAAGATAAACAACTGGTCGTCGGTGCCGTAGTTCTTTTTCGCGTACTCACGGATCTTGGTAACGATCTGCGATTTGCTTGCATTGAAAAGTGTCTCGACTTTGAAGCCATAGTTTTCTCCAAGCTCGGTGGCGATGGCTTTCGCATCGTTCACGGGATTGGTAAGGTCGCCCCAGTCACTGTATTCGTTGGTGGCGATAATGAGCGCATAGTCTGTTCTTGTTTCGGCATTCACGATAGCGACGACCGGCGTCATATTGACCTGACGAGACTCGGTAGTGCTCTCGCCGTTTTCGTTTACTGCTACTATTTTGATCTCATTGGGTCCGGGAGAAAGGGTCACTTTCTGTTCGATGAACTTTGTGAACTTAGAGGCATCGGGTGATGTGACCGCAAACCCGCGCGAAGGCTGGGTTGATCCGTTGATGAGCACGGTGACATTCTTCAGGTTGATGGTGGAGTTGACACCGACCTTGATGGTGACTTCCGCACCTGTTATCACAGATGAGGTTTGTTCGGGCGATAGCCAAACCATTACCGGAGGGGACGACTTCGGCTTCGAGCTGATCTCAAGATGAACGGGGTTGCTTCTGCCAGTGAGCGTTTGGGCGAACGATGGCATAAAGGCATAGAATGCAATCAGAATTACAAACAGCCTCTTCATAATGGTGGGGATTTTGGGTGTTTAACTTCTTTAAAAACTATCGGTTTTATGGGAGCTTAAACCTTTACTTGACTATCAATCTTTTCTGGAGTGTACTATTACCGAATTTCAAAACGCTAATATACACACCCGCCGCGGGTTTCGTACCGTCTTCTATGTTCCATATCGCTTGTTGGTAACCTCCCGGGAGAGGCTGATCTAGTAAATTCGACACTTTTTGGCCCATCAGATTATAAATACTAAGGTTTGTGTTCACCTGGCTGTTGGTTTCAGGTACTGAAAAAGCGAGAGTCACATTGCCGCTGGAAGGCACTGGCGATGCAGAATGGAACACGGGACGGAACGGCATGCTCTCGGTTTTCACGAACGTTTCGTCGCCAAAGAAGACTTTGAAAGGACCGGAAAGACTGCGCTCGAAAACATAACGATTTTCTAATGTCATGTCGATTGAACGTTGCTGATTGATATCCCACAATACGAGATGCTTGTCGCTGTTGCCGAAGAATGAATTATCCCAGGTCAGCTCCATGACCTCATCGGACAGGTTTGAGGTGACTTCGAATTCCCATACGTGCTGACCGGTAGTGGGGATGATGTCCTTCGTAAAGTTAGAACCGTAGAGTTTCTTGTTGTAATTCAACTCGAGATATTCCATAAAACGTGGCAGCGTGAAATCATCGTAGCCGTCGTTCTGCTCACTTGCTTTGGGATGCATACCGAAGCCCGCAAAGTTGTTGACTGTCATGCCTGATTTCAGTGCGAAGTCGACGGCCCATGTGTCGGAGTCGAGTGTGCGTGCGAAGTTGACAGGTTCCGGCGCACTGATGCGGCCCTCTTCTTTGAAGTAAGGAATGGTGAGTTGACCGTCGCCGGCGTCCTGTACCATCAGGAATGCACCGGCCATTTTCGGAAGCGTAATTGAGTTGGTGAATGTACCGGTGAAGGTTTTGAGCGCACCGAGTGTTTTGTCATCGTTCTCTAAAGCGCCGGTCACCCGAGCCCATGATACGTCGTAGTTGAACGGGTTGCCGATCTGGTTCCATCCGTTGACGACGGGCATGGTTGTCGGTTTGCCCGAACCTGTGTCGGCCGTGGTGCCGGCGCCGGTATCGATTGTCTTGGACTCGGCTGCGATGAACCAATAGCCGTTTCCGATTTCGATCTTGGATAAAGAAGTCAACTCCGTTGCCGATGATCCGTTGTACCGGAATAACCTGTATTTACTCTTATCTAATGCGCCCAAGTCGTCGCTGAATACATCGTTCACAGTGTTCTTGGCAAGATCGAGCGGTACGGAAATGATGCGATAGTTGGTGATCGCTGTTCCTGCACTGTATGGAATGGTGAGGCTGTTCTCGTTGGTGTATTCGACCAATACCTGTTTCCAGGCTTGATTGGAGCTGTACCCGGCTTTGTCGTCTGCTCCCACGAGGTATTCGACACCTTGTTCGGTGACGAAGCTTGCAGGGATGGTGTATTCGTACGTGTTGGTGGTTCCGCCTTTCAGGACGAGTGTACCTGTTCCCTCTCTATCGCTGCTGATCGGATAATATGTAACGTATACATCCGATACACCGGAGAGGTTATCCGTAACGGTGACGGTGACCTTCACGGCGGTATTGGGAGGCGTTCTGGTCTGAGTTAAATCGGTAACGACAGGTGGTGTTGTATCTGCGTTGGGATCCAGTGTGGTGACAGAGTTCCGGAGCGGGTTTAGCTGGCGGTAATTGATGCTCGTCCCGGAACCATTGTAAGCATAGAGGGCAAAGTGATAGGTGGTGTTGGCGGTAGCGCTCGAGAATGTCCAGTCTGTGCCGGTACCTTTGAATGACACGGTTGCGTCGCCTTGTACACTGTTTACGGCATAGTCTACGCCAGGTTGGGGAACAAACGAAGGCGCGGACCCTATCTTGTAGAAGCCGATGACACCGGCGACGTTGGATCCGGCGCTTGCCGTAAAGTCGAAGTCGAACGACGTGGTGGCGATGTTGCTGAAAACGAGGTTGGTCGGCTGGGCAGTAGGCTCCAAAGAGCCGCCCGTTGTAACAGTGCCGGGGAGCGGCGATGTTTGCCGGTAGTTGATGGCCGTTGAAGCACCACTGTATGCGTATATCTTATACTGATACGTTGTGGCAACCGATAGGCCGGTTTCATTGAAGGTAAGAGCGGACCCGACGTATGCAACTTTATCTGTGCCCGACCCGATCGTGGTCCCTGCCGTGTACACCGTTCCGTCTGCGGGGCCGAATATCGGCGCCGAGCCGGTTTGCCGGACAGCGATGTAACCGGTGGCCCCGGCGGCAGCTGTATAACTAACCGTATAGCCAGTGGTGGTAATGTTACTCGATACAAACCCAGCCGGCGAGGCGGTTGGCTCTGCTGACTGGGAGAGTGTGGTTGCGGTGCCGGGAAGCGGCGAAACAGTACGATAATTGATGTTGGCGCCGCTACCATTGTATGAAAATATTGCAAGCTGGTAGGTTGTATTTGCGCTGAGCGCCGAGGTCGTGTAGCTTGTTGATGCGGCTGGAGTAAACAACACGAAACCGTTACCAATAAGGTCGCCCGCATTATAAGTCGTTCCATCTACGGGGATGCCAGTGGGTGCACCGCCTGATCTTATAAGCACCAGGTAGCCAGCGGGATTTCCAATTGCCGCCGTGAAGGCGAGGTTGAACCCATACCCGGTTATGGAAGAAAATACGGGATTGGTTGGTTGTGCTGTCGGTTCTGAGCTCTGCGAATACTTTGCAAAGAAACCATCACGAGGACCGGCTGCAGTTTTGACGGCGGTATTACCGATAGCATCGAGATCGATGGCGTCTGAAAATACACCGGCGAGATAAACGTTCGATGATGCATCCACAGCCACCGAGGTACCCTGTTCTTCGAATGTTTGGCCGGCGCCGAAGGATGCGAGGTGAGCTCCGTTTGACGCTGCGTATTTTCCGTACATGACATCATAGTCACCGGCATTCGTTAGATTGGCTGTACCTGCCGAAGGGTCCATGTCGATTGTTGCGGCATACGCGCCGGTAATATAAAGGCTCGATCCGTCGCTTGTCATGACGTTGATGAAATCCGTGTCGGCGCCGCCAATCTTATTCGCCCAACTCACAGTGTGATTACTCAGCTGATGTCGTGCCATGTAGGCGTCGGTAAAGCCGTTGGATACCAAGTTCGTGGAGCTTCCGAGATCGCCGATCACGGTAGCGGTACCGCCGAAGAACCCAGCCGTATACAAGTATGATGCGTCGGCCCAAACAGATGAAACGCCGTCATCCGACGACGACGATATCCATCCCCCCCAGATCAGCGAGCCGGTGCTTGCAGCATATTGACCGAAGTATCCATCGGTGCCACCGCCATTGGGTGCGGTGGTAGTCGTGAGATTCGGATCGGCGTGAAAAGTATCGAGATAGTTGCCTGTGATAAACACATTGCTTCCGTTCACAAAACACGACGTAGCAAAGTCATCCTCTATGGAGCCAAGTGTAATTACCCAATCTAATGTTCCGGCGCTGGAATACCTTGCAAGGGCCATATCGTATTCACCCCAGCTAGTCTTGGGAGTGGCGGTTACGAGGGAGGGGTTGAAGTCGACGGTGCCATGAAAATTCGCGGACATGTATACATTACCGGATGCATCGAATGAAACGCCGGTAGCATAGTCGTCATCTTCGGCGCCAAAACCGTACGCCCAGGAAAGTGCGCCGTTAGAGGTGGCATACTTGGCTATGAAAATATCGGC
The DNA here is from genome assembly GCA_035318625.1 of Cyclobacteriaceae bacterium. Taxonomy (GTDB): domain Bacteria; phylum Bacteroidota; class Bacteroidia; order Cytophagales; family Cyclobacteriaceae; genus ELB16-189. The sequence goes on along the minus strand of DATHEL010000001.1, from coordinate 308,344 downwards.
ACCCCCTTTCGTATCATAAACCGTGTTGCCAGCGGTGTCATCGAAATCGATCAGACCACTATAATATCCTGCGACGTAGACCGAGGTTCCGTCCACAACGATACTCAATGCCTCATCGGCCAGGGGTGATCCGACAGCATTCAGCCATTGAAACACGCCGGCTGATGAGTATTTAGCAATGAAGGCATCGGCTGAACCGGCATTTGAGTCCACGATCGCTGTGCCTGCACCCGGATCGAAGTCGATGTGCCCTGTGTGAGATCCGGCGATATAAACATTGCCCGACGCATCGACGGCTATTGCCTGGATCAGGTCGTCCTCGGTCCCTCCAATCCCATTGGCCCACGTGATCGAAGGAACTTGCGCGTGCAAGCCCAGAACGATGACCAAAAGCAGGACCAGTAAGTAAAATCTTTTCATAAGTATTGTTGCGTATTCGCCACCATTCACTTGTATAACCGAGTCTCTTTATTCAGGATCAGGAGGTATGGGTAACTCTTTAGAGCCCCCGCCATTGTCTTTGTCTCTTGTGACCAGGAATACAATCGCGCCCACTACCACAACACCGGGGATGATATAGACCAACGGTGAGGTTTTTGATTTCACTTTAAACGAGCCGCTGTTCGCAACACGTCCACCGGTGGTAAGGCGAACCTGGTAATCGGAACCTTTCGCGACATCGGAAGGAACAGTCCACACATACTTGCCCGGGTCGTTGGTGACGCCGATCTGGTTCACCACCACGCCACCTTTCACCAGCTCGAGCTTCACGCTTTCGTTGGGTGCGATGCCATCATAAGAGATTGTTGTGGATTTGCCTTTCTTGACGCCGGGCGGTGTCTTAACGTTAAGCGGCAAGGCGACGGGGTCGGCGCGCAGCTCGAACGTGATGTCGCCCGAATATTCAACCATCTCGGCTTTGGCATTCCATTCTATTCTTTTGCCGGTTCCCGCGGTGACTTCGTTCACGTCGCCACTGACCATTGAAAGGGGCGTGGAATAATTATTATGAGAGGCGTAGACCGTAACCTTGAATTTCTGATCCCGAGACCCACCGGTGATATCGTAGGTGATGCTCACTCGTTCGCCGCCGCTGATGGCTTGTGCTCGAATATTCTCCAGGCGCTGAGCTGATAATTGAAAGGTCGCAAGAAGGAGGACTAACAGTAAAGGTCGGCTCATGGGGTAAAAGGGAAATCAAGAATCAATAAAAATAGCCGATACGCGGCTAAGATTCAAGGAATTCGTCCCATTCTTCCTGCTTCATTCCGCTGATATCCCTTAAGAAAAGGGCGTAGGAAGGTTTGTAAGGTTTCCGGTGCAGATCCATGCCCGATTCCTCCAGGGTGTAGTCGCCCTTCTTGGCGTTGCACCTTTTGCAGGCCGTGACGAGATTGGTCCACGAATGAATTCCGCCTCGTGAGCTTGGAACGACGTGATCCAGCGTGAGGTCCCGCTTCGTGCCACAATACTGGCACTCGAAATTGTCGCGCTTGAAAACATTCTGCCGCGTGAGATTCACACCGCGGTACGGAGCATGAACGTATCTGTTCAGGCGAATGACCGACGGCATCGGAAAAGAGCTCGTTACCGATCGGATCTTATGGCCGTTAGCACTTCGAACCATTTCACTCTTGTTAAGAAATACAAGAACAAAGGCACGCTCCACCGAGCAGACCATCAGAGGGCTGAAGTCCTGATTTAATACCAGTACCCGGTTGTTCATGGCTTACAAGATAAAGCCAAAGTTTGTGTTTTTCAACCCAGAATCCTGCGCAGACCAGCGAGTCTATGCGTGTATATCTTGGTTTCAGCAGCGAGAATTCCCTCTTCCATGAGGTAGTCGATCCTGACACGACCTGAACAATGGATGATCTTCTGTTCGTCGAGGAGGATGCCGGTGTGATTTATCTTTCCGTCTTTGCCTGCAAAAAATGCCAGGTCGCCCGGCTGTGCTTCACCGAGGTTAGCGATTGCCTTACCCGCCGTCGTTTGTTGCGTTGCATCACGGGGCAACTGGTATCCGGTGAGGCGGAATGACATCTGCGTAAAGCCGGAAGCATCGATACCGAACGGACTTTTTCCGCCGTAAAGATGAGGTGCGTTAAGATATTTGCCTGTCACTCCGCGGAGGTATTCGAAATCCCTTCGTTGCCCGATACTTTTCGCTTCACCGTTGAAAGCAAACTGTTCTTCCATCTTGAACAGCTCCGATCCTGAAATGGGTACGATACTTCCCATGACGATGGTGAGCTGGGTTTTCTTATAAAGAATGGTCGAAGCGATGTCGGTGGTGATCTTGAAATTAGCCAATGCGATCTGCTGATGATACTCCTGGCTGATCGAATGATGCTGAAGGCTGTCGATCCAGCCGGTGATCTCGTCGGAGCTGATCTTGATATGAAGCCACTTCTGATCTTTGGATATCTCACTCACTTCGTAGTGATCGCCGAACAGCAATTGAGTGACCGGCTCGCCCTTCTGGTCAGCTTCTTTTCTGACTGTCACGATGGACAGTCGGCAAACTCCATACTCGACGGGTGCGGTCATTCGTTACATCTTGATTTTTCCAAGCTCGCGCTTCATGTCGCGGTCTTTAATACTATCGCGTTTATCGTGAAGTTTCTTACCGCGTCCCAGGGCGATCTCCAGCTTGGCATACCCGCGATCGTTGATGAACAACCGGACGGGTATCAGCGTAAGGCCTTTTTCCTCCACGCGTGATTCCAATCTTTTCAACTCCGATTTTTTCAACAGCAGCTTCCGGTCGCGGATCGGAACGTGGTTGTAATGGGTACCTTGTTCGTAAGCTGAGATATTCACGCCTTTCACGAACGCTTCGCCGTTGGCGAAATAACAATAGCCATCCTGGAGATTGATCTTGCCTTCGCGTATGGATTTGATCTCGGTGCCGCGAAGTTGTAAGCCCGCGATGTATTTATCGAGCAGTTCGTACTCGAATCCCGCACGTTTATTTCTGACATTGACATCTTTAGCGAACCGCTCCGACTTTGGCATAGAGGCACAAAGATAGTTTTAAGAATCAAATCATCTCGAGATTGGGTACCGGCGAGGAGTCCAGGCCGCTGAACCGTTGCCCGAGAAATTTATAGTGCGCCGCCATCGCGATCATGGCAGCATTGTCGGTACAGTATTCCAAGGGTAACATGAAGACGTCCCAGCCATTCTTCAGGGAGGCCGCGGAAAGCGCTTTCCTCAGACCCGAGTTGGCCGACACGCCACCGGCGATGGCCACCTGGAGTATGCCTGTCTGCTGCACGGCTTCCTCTACCCTGCTCATCAGCATTTCAACCAGGCGACGCTGCAGTGAAGCACAGATATCGTTAAGATTTTTTTCGATGAACTCAGGATCTTCCGCCTTCGAATCGCGGATGAAATAAAGGAATGCGGTTTTTAGACCGCTGAAAGAGAAATCCAGGCCGGGCATGGTCGTTCCGGGAAACGAGAATCTCTTTTCATTACCCCTGGATGCGTATTGATCGATGAGTGGTCCACCAGGATAAGGGAGTCCGAGTATTTTCGCGGCTTTGTCAAATGCTTCACCTACGGCGTCGTCTTTGGTCTCGCCGATCACTTCCAGGTCGCTGTGGCTTTTAACCAGGACGATCTGGGTATGGCCGCCGCTTACCGTGAGGCAGAGGAATGGGAAGGATGGTTGTTTGGCCGGCTCTGAGGGACCATCCAGTGGCTCCCGCGCTTCGCGTGGGATAAAATGGGCGAGTACGTGGGCTTCCATGTGATTCACCTCGATCAGGGGGACCGTCAGGGCAACCGCCATACCCTTGGCGAAAGACGAACCGACCAGCAACGCCCCCATCAATCCCGGGCCGCGGGTATAAGCAATAGCGTCAAGATCGCCCGCGGATATACCGGCGCTGGACATCGCTTCGTTAACAACATGGAGGATGTTTTTCTGATGAGCCCGGGAGGCAAGCTCAGGTACCACGCCACCGTATTTCTGGTGGACATTTTGCGACGCAATAACATTATTGAGTACCTTGCCGTTCCGAATAATTGCAGCCGAAGTCTCATCGCACGACGACTCAATGGCAAGGATCACAGGCTGCATAAGAAAAGCAAATGAGGTGGCAAGTTATCAAAATTCGGACTCTCCGATGGCTACGGAATATTGTGCTTTATGGCATATACATCTCCGTAACGCTACTGCTTACTGCCTTCCTCCTGCTACAGATTCCCGCAGTCCAGACGACACTCATTGAGCGATACACCGGCGACCTTGCAAAGGCGATCGGGTTCAATGTCACTTTTCAGTCGCTCAGCCTGAAGTGGTACGACCGCTTGCACATAATAGGTCTACGGGTTGAAGACCCGGAACACAATGAAATGATCCGCGTCGGTGAACTTGAAGTAAACTTCCGGTTCGCGAGCCTTCTGGAACGTAATGAGATCAACATCGACGGCTCGACGATCGACAGCGCTTCGGTTGTCCTCACCGATATCCAGGAGTCGGACACATCGCGCAACCTGAACATGAATGTGTTCATCGCAAGGATCAACGGGCTGTCGAAAGGAACCGGGGGAGGAAGTCCAAAGGTGAACATCGGTGAGATCGTTCTCACCCGCTCCCACTTCCTGTATAACGACAGCGATTCGGATTCCATCAGGAAGGGTTTCGACTACCGGCATTTCGAGCTCGATCTCGACAACGGCCAGCTTATGAACTTCAAGGTGATTGGCGATACCATCCAGTTCAATCTCAATTCGCTCACGGCCGTCGATAAGGTGACGAAGCTCGATGTCAAAAGCCTTCAGACCTTTTTCAGGATATCGCAGACTTCCATGGAATTCCTCGGCGTGCATGCAAAGGCTGGCCGAAGCGTCATCTCCGACACTATAATATTCTCCTACCAAAGACAGAGGGATCTGAATGATTTCAACAACAAAGTCACGTTCGAGGCCCTGTTGAAAAACACGTACCTCCATCCGGCGGATCTCGAGCTGTTCGCCCCGGGCGCAAAGGCCATCGCTCAGCCCGTAACGCTCAGCGGAAGGGTGACCGGAAAAGTCAACAGGCTTAAGTATACCAACATGGACGTTGCCATTGGCAATACGACCCTCACCGGGGCGCTGGATCTCGACGGGCTGCCGTCCTTTAACGAGACATTTATCAGACTTAAGCTCAAGAATAGCCGGGTCGACATCGATGACTTCCGGTTCGCCTTTGACGATTTTGTTTACGAGAGATTGAAACCGCTCGATAAGGTCAGCATGGAGGGAACATTCACGGGTTTCATCAACGACTTCGTTGCCGATGGAACACTCGATGGCCGCCTTGGATGGATACGCTCCAACATCAATCTTAAAGTGAACGAAAAGGATGTCGACAAGACACTCTACCGGGGCGGCCTCGAGCTGAGGAACTTCGACATGGGTACTTATTTCAACGATTCCACCCTGTTTCAGCATGTCACCCTTCGGGGAAACGTGACCGGCCGTGGCCTTACCTACCAGACTGCAGATTTCCTGCTCGTTGGAACGGTCAACTCGATCGGCATCATGGGTTATGATTATGTCAACATTACGACCAATGCCCGGTTTGCAAAGGAGTTCTTCGCCGGATCATTGAAGATCGATGACCCCAATCTTCGTTTCAACGCGGAGGGATCGATCGACTTCCGGAGCGATAGTGACATAGTACAGATCCAGGCCAACCTGGATACAGCGATGATCCACAATCTCGGATTTACCAGGAAAGATCTCGCGATCAGCTCCTATGTCGATATCAACTCACGCGGTTTGCAGATCGACAGTCTTTTCGGAGACGCAATATTCAAAGACACTAAGATTTATTACGACGGTAAGTTTATCCAGCTCGACTCCATGCACCTCATTTCGGAGAAGCAGGATACGGAAAGGCAGATCACTTTCCGGAGCTCGCTGTTCGATGCGTCGATGAAAGGAGATTACTATTACTCTACGCTGTTCAACGACCTCAACAAGCTATTCCTCGAATTGAAGCTGAGTATCGAAAACGACAAGGCGGCTATCGCAAGCTACTATGATGCTAAACGGAAGAGCAGCCAGGAATATGAAGTCCGGATCGACATAGACCTTCACGACATCAATCCTCTTACGACACTTGCCGGTATCGACCTCCAGCTGAGTCACGATACCAAGATCCAGGGACGTTTCACGAACGGAAGGACTTCCATACTTCAGGCGTTCTCCACGATCGACACGGTGATATATCGCGGGAAGAATTTCTTTGCGAATGAGATCGAGATCACCGGCTCCAAGATCCGCGACAGCGCGAACGTATTGGCGATGGCGACCGTGCGCTCCGAACGCCAGTTTTTATCGAGAGGCTTGCAGACCAGAAACCTCCTTGTGGAAGGTATCTGGAACCGCGACCACGTCGACCTGGGGTTGGACGTCGATCAACAGGGTCTTGACAATAAGCTCCGGCTTCGATCGGAAATCGATTTCCTCCAGGACAGCACGAAGATCAAAATACTTCCTTCCAGGATACTTGCCCTCGATAAGGAATGGCTGGTCGACCAGAAGAACTATATCTTATTCAAAGGAAGAGAGTTTACCGTCAACCAGTTCAGGATACATAATGGACAGCAGTCTGTGCTGATCGACGGGCTGATATCCGAAGACCCCGACAAAGAGCTGGTGTTAACGATAGACAACCTGAGCCTCGACATCATCAATACCTTCAGTACCGAAAAGGTCGAGGGTATCCTCAACGCGCAGCTTACCGGCAAGGATCTTCACCACCAGCGATTTATCCAGAACAACCTGGCGATCATAGATCTGACCGTAAATAATTTCCTCATCGGCGACGTATCGGGAAGAAATCAATGGAATCCCGAGACAAAGAAATTCGACATCAACTTCTTTATCGACCGTAAGCAGGAACGCACCATGGCGCTGACGGGTATCTATGATCCTGCCGAAGAAACCGACCCGCTGGATGTAAAGGCGGCGTTCACCAATGCACGGCTCGTTCTACTTGCTCCGGTGATGCGTGGGCTCTTTTCGGAGATCGATGGGGAGCTGACCGGCACGTATAACATCCGCGGTACGTTTTCGAGACCGACGCTGAATGGAGAGGGAATGGTCAAGGACGGAAAGATCATGATCGACTATCTCCGCACGTTATACGCATTCAGCGGAAAGCTCGGTATGTCGCCAACCCAGATCATCTTCGATGACATGGAGATCGTCGACGCGTACGAGAACAAGGGTACGCTGCACGGATACATTGCGCACAAGAACTTTAATAAATTCGTTCTAAACCTCGACGGAGATTTCAGCAACTTCCAGGTGTTGAACACCACCAGCAAGGATAATAATTTATTCTATGGCCAGGGATATGCAACGGGCAACCTGAACATCTTCGGACCCTCGTCGAACCTGAAGATCTCCGCAACAGCGAGAACAGAGAAGAACACCAAGATCTTCATTCCCATCAGCGGAGCCTCTGAGGTGGAAAAGAAAGATTTCATCACGTTCGATCATTTCACCGACAGTCTCTTCATCCCCCAGAGCCTGAAGAAAAAGATAAACAAGAAGACGGAGCTCACCGGTGTCACGGTCGATATCAACCTCGACATCACGCCGGCGGCCTATGCGGAGATCATTTTCGACATCAAGGCAGGTGATATCATACGCGGCCGCGGGAATGGCGACCTCAGGCTTCAGCTCGATACGAAAGGCGAGTTCAACATGTTCGGCGGGATCGAATTCACGGAGGGAGCATACAACTTTACGCTGTATGATATCATTAATAAAGAATTCACCATTAAGCCCGGAAGTCGCCTGATGTGGTATGGTGATCCTTATGCGGGCATCATGAACATCACTGCAAGTTATCGTCAGCTGGCTTCGCTCGCGCCGATCTACGACAAGGAACCGGAAATACAGACCGACCCTGCGATCAAACGGAAGTATCCCATCGAAGTACAGCTGAAGCTCGACGGCCACATGCTCTCGCCGACGTTCTCGTTCGACCTTGTCGCGAACGATCTGCCAACGACGATCAATCTTAATAACGGTCCGCCGAAGCGACTGAGCTTCGACTTCAATGCCTTCAAGGCAAGGTTGGACGAGCAGGAATTGAAACGCCAGGTGTTCTCTCTGATCATTCTCCGCAAGCTGTCGCCGCTCGATGCATTCAATGCCAGTGGGTCGCTTGCCTACAGCGTGAGCGAGCTCCTCTCGAACCAGCTGAGCTATTGGCTCACGCAGGTTGACCAGAACCTGGAGATCGACCTCGACCTCGGTGCGCTCGATGCCGAGGCGTTCAACACATTCCAGCTACGACTCTCCTACTCCTTCCTCAACGGCCGCCTGCGCATTACACGCGACGGGACGATCACCGGAGCCAGTCAGCAACAGCAGAGTGTGGCCTCAATTGCCGGCGACTGGACCGTGGACTACCTGCTCACACCCGATGGCAAATTCCGGGTGAAGATGTACAGCAGATCGAACTTCAATGCGATCTCCAGTTCGCTCGGTTCACAAACGGCCGTCACTACGGGTTTCAGCCTGATGCACACTCAGAGCTTCAACGAGTTGAAAGACCTGCTGAGGTTTGCGCGCGACAAACGCCGCAAGCAATTGCAGACACAACCGCAGCCTGATGAAGAGGTAGAAGAGCCGGCAGACGACAAGTCGGTGAAGTCCGTCGACAAAACCGAAGGCAAAAACTGACGAATGACCTGCCGACGGTTTTTATTGCTGCTCGTGCTCATTCAATCATCCGGCTGTTTTGCACAGTCAGACTCCACTCAAAAATCAATTAATAAAAAGAAGCTCATCATCGCGTCGACCACCGTTGGTGTGGCATACGCGTCGACGATGCTGGTGTTGGGGCAAGCCTGGTACGACGACGCTCCGAAACAATCATTCCATTTCTTCGATGATGGCCCCGAATGGAAACAGATGGATAAAAGCGGGCATTTCTTTTCTGGGTTTCATATCGCCGACAATGCTTCCATGATCCTGCGGAGCTGCAATGTTACCCCGAAGAAGTCTGACATTATCGGAGCGGTGGCTGGACTGGTGATACTTTCATCGATCGAAGTATTCGACGGATATTCGGCAGCTTACGGCGCATCGATGACCGACGTGGCCGCGAACGCAGCCGGCGCGTTGTTCTACGTCGGGCAGTCGTGGAAATGGCATGAAGTAAGGATACACCCGAAGTTTTCATTTCACAGTACTTCGCTGGCCGGCGACAGGCCGTCGGTGTTGGGAAGCGGCGCTTCGGAGATCATCAAGAACTACAACGGTCAAACCGTGTGGCTGTCGGTCGACGTGGGAAAATTCCTTCCGCAATCGAAGTGGCCGAAATGGCTGAGCGTGGCAGGCGGCTACGGAGCCGAGAATATGCTGTATGCCCGCGATGGTCAAAACAAAGCCGTGGGCCTCGACCCTTATCGCCAGTATTATCTGAGCCTGGACGTCGATCTTACGGCGATACCCGTGAGATCGAAATTTCTGAAAACGGTGCTGAAAATTGCGAATATTATTAAGGTACCCGCTCCGGCTTTGGAGTTTTCACGCAAGGGAATCAAGGCCCACGCTTTGTATTTTTAAGAGAGTTAAAAACTAAAAGTTAATAGTGAAAAGTCGGGGATCCGCAGTCCGCTTTAAACTATTCACTATTAACTATTCTTTCTTTAAAGAGCGCTAAAAAACCAAACTTAATAGTAAAAATTATGCGCCGCAGCCAACTTTTCACTATTAACTTTTAACTATTAACTTAGTATATGGATCTAAGAAACTTTATGCGCCGTTACGCCGAGGAGATCGGCGGCGAGTACAATGAGTACGCACCCGAGTTCATTATTATTATAGTGCCGGTTTCAGGCGGACGCGCCCAAACCGTATTGGGCGAAGTGCGTCAAAATGATCTCTACAACCGGAAACTGATCACCTTTTCCTCCAAGGTCTGCCCGGCCACCACAGAAATGGATTACCGTGCGCTTCTTGCGCAGACGAGCTTCCTCAATTACAGCCGCTTCGTTATCCTGGAAAATTATTTGCAGGTGCAGGCTGTTTCAGCTTTTGAAAACGTCAATGAATCGACGGTGAAAGAAATGGTGCAGGAGGTGGCGAATGTGGCCGATCAATTCGAGCTGAAGATCACCGGCGCCGACGTTCAATAATAAATCCCGTATTTTCGCAGTTAATGCAAGCCGTTCTATCGCTGTCCCGACTTGTCGGGAGAGAGGAAAGTCCGGGCAACACAGAGCATCGTACTTCCTAACGGGAAGGCCCTGAAGTACACTTATGTGACTTCTGGGACAGACAGTGCCACAGAAAACAAACTTCCCTGCCCGACTTGTCGGATGGGGTAAAGGTGAAAAGGCGGGGTAAGAGCCCACCGCCCTGGTGGTGACACCGGGGGCATGGCAAACCTTACGAGTTGAAAGGCCAAATAGGCTCCGATCACGATCTGCTCGATCTACTGTAGCTCACGCTGCGGTTATCGGGGCGGGTAGGCCGCTAGATCCCGGTTGCAAAGCCGGGGCAAGATAAATGATAGAAGGCCGCGCTTCGGCGCGGATGACAGAACCCGGCTTACAGGCTTGCATTTTTTTAACTTTGTAATATGCCAAGTATACTCCTCATTGAAGACGAAGCCAGTATTCGCGCTGTCCTTAAAGACATCATTAAAGATCAGAAAGAGCTGAAGCTCGAGGTTGAAGAAGCCCGCGACGGTCAGGAAGGACTGGCGATGCTGGAGAACAAGAGCTTCGATGTGGTATTCTGCGACGTAAAGATGCCGAAGATGGATGGCATGGAAGTGCTTCAGAAAGCCAAAGAGAAAGGTATCGGAACCACGTTCATCATGATCTCCGCCCACGGTTCCACGGAGATGGCTGTTGATGCGACCAAGCTCGGCGCCTACGACTTTCTTCAGAAGCCGCCCGATCTGAACAGGCTGCTCATCACGCTGCGGAATGCGCTCGATAAAGGAAATCTTGTCAGGGAAACGAAGACGCTTAGAAAAAAAGTCGCTAACAGATTCCAGATGGTGGGTGATTCAGAAGCGATGGAGCAGGTGAAGGAGATGATCGGCAAAGTTGCTCCTACGGATGCGCGTGTATTGATACTCGGCCCCAATGGATCTGGAAAGGAGCTTGTGGCAAGAGCCATTCATGACAACAGCCCGCGTGCCAACGGCGACTTCGTGGAAGTTAACTGTGCGGCGATCCCGTCCGAGCTCATCGAAAGTGAATTGTTCGGTCACGAGAAGGGATCGTTCACGTCTGCGATCAAACAGCGTATAGGGAAATTCGAACAAGCCGATGGAGGAACATTATTCCTCGACGAGATCGGCGACATGAGCGCTTCCGCCCAGGCTAAAGTGCTTCGCGCACTGCAAGAGAACAAGATCACGCGTGTCGGCGGCGATAAGGATATTCCGGTGAACGTAAGAGTGGTTGCCGCGACGAACAAGGAGCTTAAAAAGGAGATCGCCGAGAACAGGTTCAGGGAAGACTTGTATCACCGCCTGGGTGTGATCATCATCAAAGTGCCGGCATTGAAAGACCGGGTCGAAGATATTCCGTCGTTGACAGAAAAATTCCTGAACGATATCGCTGAAGAATACGGAGCTAAAAAGAAAACCATCGACAAGAAGGCGCTGGAAGAACTGAAAAAACAACCGTGGTCGGGAAATATCCGCGAGCTTCGTAATGTGGTGGAGCGGTTAGTGATCATGGGTGAGGAAAAGATCACCGAGAGTGATGTGCGAAAGTATGCACTTTGATGTGAGCGGGATCGCGCGGCGCCGGACATGAACGCTGGGCATTTATCCAGGCGCGCGATGACTGCTGATGTATGAACGATGTAAGGTCTGGAGAGGAAGTTGGAGCACTACGTAGAAACAACAAAGGCCCGATGCCGGGCCTGTCATGATCGCCAGTGCTGGCGGGGTGACGACTATCAGATCCGGTTTTCTACCGGGGTCTTTTTAACTTCTTTTTTGCTGTAGGTAGGGCAAGTGTAAGTGCTGCATGCAGAAACAAATGCTGCCAGAGCAATAAATACAAGTACTTTCTTCATGACGAGGCTTCTTTGGGTTCAAACAAAAATAGGATTCCTGGCGATTAAAACAAACGTCGAAGTGCAATAATTCCCGTTCACCGAGAAAAACGGCTATTCGACCAAAAGATTGCAACCCCGGATGTCAGAATTATCCATTCGTCCAAGTACCTCAAAATTACCGTTTTGGCCCGTTCTCCCTAAATCCTGGGTTTCGATAAAGGCGCAACTGCGGATGTTCGCCAGATCGATTATGTTAATTCCACCCCTTTGACGGGCGGCGGCCACGTCCCTCGGATCCTCGGGGTCGCGCAGGGTCACTCGCATCCATGGCGGGCATCTGAAGACACCGTTTCCCTCCGAGTAGGCCTGCGACATCAGCTCGGTCATACCGTACTCCGAATGGATCCGTTCCGAATGCAGCCGCCGGCCCAGGTACTCGTGCAGCTCCGCCCGTGTGATCTCTTTTCTCCGTCCCTTCATGCCCCCGGTTTCCATGACAATGCAGTTAGAAAGATCGAGCTCCCGCTCGTCCGCCAGGTCGAGAAGGGCGTATGTTACTCCCCATACGATTACCTTCTTTCCTTTCTTTTTTGACAGGTTTTCCAGCGCTTCTAAAAAATCTCCGGGCTTGTTGTGATAAAAGCCCGCTTCGATTGTTTTACTCCGGATGATGAAGTCTTCGATCATGGCGATCAGGGATGATCCTCCCCGCTCGACATAGGAAGGAAGCAAGGCGAGGATCGCATAGTTGCCGGGATCGCCATAGAAAAAAGAGAACGACCGCGCCGCATTGTCGAGATAGAAACGGAGGTTGTGAATGGCATGCCTGGATGAAATCGTCTCCGTGGTGCCACTGCTTGTGAAAACAACCTGTGATGGCCATTTGCCGGTTTTTACTTCGTGAGTCCTGAAGAGGGATACCGGCAGGAACGGGATATTGTCGGGACTTTTTACGGAATGAGGAACAACCCCGAGGTGGCGGATGTATTCGGAATATACCGGGTTATGTTTTGCCTGAAAATGAAAGAGCCTGAGTGCAATTTCATCGAATGACTGACCGTTAACCTGGTACAAAACTTCCTCAAAACTCTCAAAAGTCTCCAAGGGTTTGTTTAATTTTCAGATGGTAAAATTAGAAGAATGAAGATGTTCCGGCGGCTGTTGATGGTGGTTTTTTGCGGTGTGTCCGTCGTTTCCTGCTTTGATCCGCCAGAGTATCCCGATGAGCCGGAGATCGTTTTTAAAAGCGTGAATTATGTTGAGGTACCCGATCTTCCAAACGGCGAAGTTGTTGCCGATTCGGTGATACTGACACTCCGTTTCAAAGACGGGGACGGAAACCTGGGCCTCGGTGGTAATGAAACCCTTCCCCCTTTCAACGACCGGTGGTACTACTTCAAGAGGCCGCTCGATGCAACTATAAACCCCGAATGTGCGCCTTTCAAAAATGAACATCGTTGTTTTTATGTGAGGAAGGCCGAAGTCGAGAAGTTTATCGACTACGCAGATAAACTAAGAGGTCTTCCCCCTTTCGATACCCTGAAAGATTTCGTAAAGCCATGGAATTGCCTGAACTGGGACGTTGTTCGCGATGAGAACGACCAGTTGGTCGATTCGCTGTACTTCACATTGAACCCGCATTACAGCAACATCTTTGTGGAGTTTCAAACAAAAGTCGGCGGCGACTATCAGGCATTTAGCTGGAGCAATTTTCTCACGTACCCTTCGTGCGAGGTGCAGGGATTCAATGGCAGGTTTCCGTTGCTGACTGACACCGGTGGCGAGACGCCGCTCGAAGGCGAGATCCGTTACTCAATGCCTTCGCCTTTCTTCAGGATCATTTTCGGTTCCCAGACATTGAGGCTGAAAGTTTACATCGAAGACCGCGCTCTAAACCAGAGCAACGTGATCTACACCAACGATTTCAATCTGGTTACTCAATAATCGCCGGCTAGTACAGCGGTTTGAATTTCACGGGGTCCGCTTCGCTCATCACTTCATACACTACCTCGAACACTTCTTCGGTGCTGGGCTTGCTGAAGTAATCGCCGTCACTTCCATAGGCAGGACGGTGTTCTTTACCGGCGATGGTTCGCGGTTTTGAATCGAGGTGTTCATAGGCGCCTTGTTCTTCCAGTACTTTCTGCATCATGAATGCTGTAGCGCCACCGGGAACATCTTCGTCGGCGAAGATCACCCTGCTGGTCTTTTTGATCGAACCGGTGATCACATGATGGAGGTCGAAGGGCAGTAATGTTTGTACGTCGATCACTTCGCATGAGATACCGAACCCGGCAAGGTCTTCGGCAGCTTCCATCACGATACGGCACATCGATCCATAAGTAACGATAGTCACATCTTCGCCTTCGCGCAAAATATCGGGGACACCGAGCGATATGGTAAACTCACCGATGTTGTCGGGGATACGCTCTTTGAGGCGATAGCCGTTGAGACACTCGATGATCAAAGCGGGGTCGTCGGAACGAAGCATGGTGTTGTACATGCCGGCGGCCTGTGTCATGTTGCGGGGAACGAGGACATAGATGCCGCGAAGACTTCCGAGGATCATACCGATGGGTGAACCGGCATGCCATACGCCTTCGAGGCGGTGTCCGCGGGTCCTGATGATCAGCGGGGCTTTCTGGCCGCCGCGGGTCCGGTATTGCAGGCACGCGAGGTCGTCGGAAAGTATCTGAATGCTGTAGAGCAGGTAGTCGAGATATTGTATTTCGGCAATGGGTTTTAGTCCGCGGAGGGCGGCGCCGATTCCCTGACCGACGATGGTACACTCACGGATGCCGGTGTCGGTCACTCTGAGCTCGCCGAACTTAGTCTGTAATCCTGCAAAGCCCTGGTTCACGTCGCCGATCTTACCGACGTCTTCACCGAAGGCGAACACGCGGGGATCTCTTTTCAACGCGGCTTCGAAACATGCGCGAAGCACTTCGCGCCCGTCGACCATCTGTGAGCTCTCCGAATAAATTGCGTCCGTCTTTTCGACCTTTAACGCCGACCATTCCGACTCGCTATACAGGTGTGAGCTGTAACGATCGAAATTTTCTGCCGTGGTACGACGTATCCATTCGACGAGCTCTGCTCTTACCGGAGCATCGGAGTCGCGGATAAGACGGAGGGCAGTCTTGGCGGCCTTGACTGCGTCGAGACGCATGGGGCTGATTGTCTTTCTGAGCGTGAGCTTGATGTCCTCCACATCGGGGTTGATCTCAACGGCTGCTTCGAGCAACTTGAGCAGCGACTGGTGGTCCTGGTTCATGTCGGCCGTGAATGCTTTCCAGGCTGCATCGCGTGCGGCTTTGGCCCTGGCCTTTGCATCCTTCTCGATGCGATCCATCTCATCGGGTGACGCGAAGCCCTGTTCGATGATCCATTCGCGAAGCTTGCGGAGGCAATCGAACTCTGTCTCCCAGCTCAGGCGGTCTTTCGACTTATAACGTTCATGAGAGCCGGAGGTGGAATGACCTTGCGGCTGTGTCATTTCATCGACGTGAATGATGACGGGCACGTGCTCTTCGCGGCATACCTTTTCGGCACGGCGATAGACGTCGCATAGCGCTTCGTAGTCCCAACCTTTTACGGTGTAGATCTCGAAACCTTTTTCATCTTCTGTGCGCTGAAATCCTTCGAGTATTTTAGAGATGCTTCCTTTCGTCGTCTGGTATTCGTTGGGGACGGAAATGCCATAGTCATCGTCCCACACCGAAGTGAGCATGGGTACCTGGAGGACGCCGGCTGCATTGATGGCTTCGAAGAACATGCCTTCGGAGGTGGATGCATTTCCGATAGTACCGAATGCTATTTCGTTGCCGTTGTTAGAAAGATCTTTATACTTCGCAAGTTCCTGGTTTTGTCTGAAGAGCTTCGATGCGTAGGCAAGGCCGAGAAGGCGAGGCATCTGAGCTGCCGTGGGAGAAACGTCGGAGCTGGAGTTTTTAAGTTTCGACAGTTCCTTCATGGCGCCGTTCTCATCGATCATCCGCGTGGCGAAGTGACCATTCATGAGACGGCCTGCCGATGCGGGGTCTGCAATAACGTCGCTGTGAGCGTACAGCTGTGCGAAGTATTGTTCCAGTGTGAGTTCGCCGATGGCGAGCATAAACGTCTGGTCGCGGTAGTAGCCGGCGCGGAAGTCACCATTTCGGAAGACTTTGGCCATGGCGATCTGTGCGACCTCTTTGCCGTCGCCGAAGATGCCGAATTTGGCTTTGCCCAGGAATACTTCCTTACGGCCAAGCAGGCTGGCTTCGCGGCTTTCGCACGCAAGACGGAAGTCGGCCAGCACCGAGGTGGCTTTCTTTTCAGATTTGCTTACTATGATGGCCTTAGGGGAGCTCACTCAATCGTTTGATTTCGCACAAAAGTAAAGAAAATCGGCCCGTGCTTCAAAGCGGGTTTTAGGGGCCTAATATTATACTTTTATTAATGTGTTTCACGAAAGAAAGTTACCCAATCTCCGCTGCCGACATGCTGATAATTTCCCGGGCCGTCGAACAGGTAGATACCCACCTGGACACCGCCGATGGGAACGATCTCGAAAAAATATCCCTCGTCCATTTCCAGTTTGTGGATCATTTCCCGTGTAGGACGGTCATCGATCCTGAACACCTCTACAACGATAGAGTCAGTGGCATTTGACTTTACAGCAACAGGAAATTCTCCCCGCGAATAAAGTTTGTACCCTGAAAGGCGTGCAGAAAAGAGATATTTGAGATGGCCGGCATGCAGTGCATGATTCTCCATGCCCCTGCGCAAGGAACCGTAGAATGCAAAAACAGATGTGTTTTCCACGGATATGTTTTCGGATTATATTTGCGGGCCTATTTTAAGGCTTTAAATCGATTCTCTGAAACTTTAAACTTCTCGAAAAATGATCATCGGCGTTCCGAAAGAAATTAAGAACAATGAAAACAGGGTTGCGCTGACACCGGCTGGCACACAGGAACTGGTAAAGCGTGGACATACTGTTTACATACAAAGCAAAGCCGGTGAAGGGAGCGGGTTCAACGACGAAGAATACGTGGGCGCCGGAGCGAAGATGCTTGGCAAGGCGGAAGAAGTCTTCGCTGCTGCCGAGATGATCATCAAGGTAAAAGAACCCGTCGAGCAGGAATATGAACTGATCCGCAAAGACCAACTGGTATTCACATACTTTCACTTTGCATCGTACGAGCCGCTCGCACATGCGATGATCAAGACGGGCGCTGTATGCCTTGCTTATGAAACTGTGGAGCGGCCCGATGGAAGTCTTCCATTGCTGGTGCCGATGAGTGAAGTTGCCGGAAGGATGTCGATCCAGGAAGGCGCGAAGTATCTCGAGAAACCGCTGAAAGGAAGAGGCATTCTGCTCGGCGGTGTACCTGGTGTTATGCCGGCGAAAGTACTGATCCTCGGGGGCGGTGTTGTCGGCACGAATGCGGCAAAGATCGCTGCAGGTATGGGCGCCGACGTTATCATTACTGACGTGAACATCAACCGTCTCCGTTATCTTGACGACGTGATGCCGAAGAACGTGCACACCATGGTATCGAATGAATACGTGATACGCGACCTCGTGAAAACCCACGACCTTATCATTGGCGCGGTATTGGTGCCGGGAGCCAAAGCCCCCAAGCTTATTACCCGCGACATGCTGAAGATCATGAGACCCGGAACGGTGCTCGTGGACGTTGCGGTAGACCAGGGCGGTTGCATCGAGACATGCAAACCCACTACGCACGAGAATCCTACTTACATTATTGATGACGTGGTACACTATTGTGTTGCTAATATGCCAGGCGCTGTTCCGTATACATCCACGCTCGCTCTTACCAATGCGACATTACCTTATGCCATTAAGTTGGCGGGCAACGGATGGAAGAAGGCGGCACAGGGAAACGAGGACCTCCGCAAGGGATTGAATGTGATTAGTGGGAAGGTTGTTTATAAGGCAGTGGCGGATGCGTTTAACCTGCCGTTTGTGGATGTGAAGGAGTTTTTAGGGTAGGTGCGAATTTTCACCAGGTGCGACTTCCACGGGGTCCCGCTGAGCAAGGAGATGGATTTTTACGCTGTCGTCAAGGGCGGGACCGGTGCGGTTTAATACTGAAGGTGCTTTACCGTCTGGCCGTTATTGATCAGCTGCTTCAGCGATCCAATTCCAATCTTGATATGTAGCTCGACGTAGTTGGTGGTGACTTGCTTATCACTGGCTTCAGTCTTCACTCCTTCGGGGCTCATCGGAGAATCCGACACCAGTAAGAGCGCGCCGGCCGGTATTTCATTATAGAACGCTGTCGAGAAGATCGTTGCCGTTTCCATGTCGATGGCCATTGCGCGGATGCGTTTCAGATATTCCTTGAAGTTCTCGTCCCACTCCCACACACGGCGGTTTGTGGTGTACACAGTGCCGGTCCAATAGTCCTGGTTGTAGTCGCGTATGGTGGTCGACGTAGCTTTCTGCAATGCGAAGGCTGGCAACGAAGGGACTTCGGGTGGGAAGTAGTCGTTCGACGTACCTTCTCCCCGTATGGCCGCGATAGGCAATATAAAATCACCAATATGATTTTTGCTCTTAAGTCCGCCGCATTTCCCAAGGAAGAGGCACGCTTCGGGTTTGATCGCCGTGAGACAGTCCATCACGGTTGCTGCGTTGGGGCTTCCCATACCGAAGTTGATGATGGTAATGCCTTCGGCGGTAGCACACCGGAAAGCACGGTCGACGCCGTGAACCGGAACGTCATGCCATTCGGCAAAGAGACGGACGTAGTTATCGAAGTTGGTAAGCAGGATGTATTTGCTGAAGGATTCCAGCGGCATGCCGGTATATCGCGGCAGCCAGTTTTCCACTATTTCCTGTTTGCTCTTCATGTTTAAAAAATATTTCTTTGGATCGTGTACAAGCTAAATCTTCCTGAACCGGCGCTGTCTTTGAAGAAAGAGGAGGGCAAAGTATATATTTTCGACATCATTCGAAAAAAATACGTGGTATGCACACCGGAGGAATGGGTACGGCAGCACTTCATCCATTACCTTGTGAACGATCTCAAATATCCCCGATCATTGTTCAGGATCGAAGGATCACTTGCATACAACCGGCTTCAGAAGAGATCAGATATCCTGATCAGGAACCGTGAAGGAAAACCGTGGATGCTGGTCGAATGTAAGTCTCCGATAATCAAGCTTACTCAAAAAGCTTTCAACCAGATAGCGGTCTACAACATGACGATCGGCGCAACGTTCCTCGCCGTTACAAACGGGATGGTTCACTATTGCTGCCCTGCGCCGCAAGCGGGAACAGACGCGAAGTTTGCAAGTGAATTCCCGGAGTTTACTTAGCTTATTTCAGCGGTATCCTTTATCCTGTTCGTGATCACCAGCCCGATGAATCCGAATACGAAGAACACGATCAGGCTCAGCACCGAATTTTTCATACCGAGGATATCGTCGATATAGCCGAATGTGAATGTGCCGATGACGATCGCTGTCTTCTCCGTCACATCGTAGAAGCTGAAGAACGAAGCGGTGTCTTCCGTCTCCGGCATCATCTTGCTGTACGTGCTGCGGCTCAGCGCCTGGATCCCTCCCATCACCAATCCTACCGCGATGGCAAGCCCGTAGAACGAATACTCAGCATTGTACCCGGCTTCTTTCAGCTCGGCAACCTCATACGCGGAAATGCAAATGATCACCCAGAGCAACACCACGCCCATCAACACCTTGAGGTTTCCGTAGGAAGCCGACAATCGCGACATTATGAAAGCTCCCGCAATGGCCACGAGTTGAATAAGCACCACCGTAATGATCAGCTTGTTGGTAGGTAATCCCAGTGTCTTTTGACCGAACATCGTCGCGGCCAGCATCACCGTTTGCACGCCCATGCTGTAGAACCAGAACGACGTTAGAAATGAACGGAGCCTGGGCAGGGCCTTCAACCAGGTCCACACTTTTTTGAGCTCCCGGAATCCGTCCACCCAAACATTGTGATCCTTCCTGACCGGCCGTGGCGGCGGCGAAGGCAATCGCAAAAAGGTGATCTGTGCGAAGCCGATCCACCAGAGCCCGACGAGAAAGAAAGTATAAAGCGGGCCGGACGTCTGGTCGCCTTTCCCGCTGAAGTAGATGACCAGTCCGAAGCCGACAGCCTGGAGGATCACAGCGCCGGTATAGCCCATCGCAAAGCCGCGGGCGCTTACGCGGTCCTGATTCGCTACCGACGCGATCTCGGGCAGATAGGAGTTATAAAACACCAGGCTGCCGCAATAGCCGATCGTGGCGCAGACAAAGCATAAGAGCCCGAGTTCCACGTTGGGCTCGGGACCTCTGAACCAGAACAGCCCGATGCAGCCCAGTCCGCCCAGGTAGCAGAAGAACTGCATGAATTTCTTTTTGCTGCCGCGCGAATCGGCGATCGACGACAGGATTGGCAGCAGCAGTGCGATGGACAGGTACGCGGCTGCGAGGGTATATTGATACAGCGGTGAATTTTTGAAAGTGCCCCCTAAGAACGGCACGGAATCTTCGCCATAAGCCGAGCGGGTGATGCCCAGGAAGTAAATGGGGAAGAAGGTGGTGGTGATGACGAGATTGTAGACCGAGTTAGCCCAATCGTACATACACCATGCCCTGATGATCCGGGGCTGGTCCATAATGATTGGTGAGTGGGGTGTCATCGAGGGTTAAAAAAAAGGTCCCGGTTTCTGCCGGGACCAATTTATGAAAACATGAAAAACAACTTCTACCTTGTTACGGCGGCGTCCTTTTCACGCGTGGTGTAAAGCACCTTCCGGGCGTTGGCCTTCCGGAGCTCGGTTTCCACATCGGCGAGGATACCCCTCTTTGCTTCGTTATCTACTTTCAGGGAGATCGTCAGCTGATCGCGTTCGTCTTCGCGAAGCTTGTCTCTTTCAGAGTTCACCCACTGAAAGATCTCCGAGGGAGTAATGAACGCGTCGTTTGCCTGGATCTTGGGTTCGGTACCGTACTGTTCCGTTTTCTTGGGAGCGCCGACGTAGAGGTTGGTCACCAGCGTTTTCCGCACGAGCTTACGCAACTGCGTGGCCTCGGGGATGCGCTGATAAACTTCGATCGAAGTTTTCCTCAACTCGGTTGTCACCATGAAGAAGAACAGAAGCATGAACACCACATCGGGCATTGACGATGTCGGGATCTCCTGTTTTACGTTTGCTTTTTTCTTAAACTTTCCCATTTCTTGATTTTTAACCGCCGATCTTGGTTGGTTCGGCGATAGATATCGCCATCGGGATCTCATTTGATCCGTCTGCGCGTTTACCCAAACCTTTGTCGTAGATCGCCTTGTTCTCGGGATCTGCGAGGTCTGATGCAGCTTCCCTGAATCGCTTGTTCGTTACGCCGGCACGATCAGCCCAGATGTCGTAATAGGCACCCTGGATAATATCGAGAAGCTCCACGAAACGCCGGTGTGTTGTACCACGGTCGGTCTTGAACGATACAACAGCCTTTTCGGGACTGTCGGACAGTTCGGGGTCTACGCCCCCGTTCATGATGAACTTCTTGATCTGCTCTTTCAGGCCGGAGACGTCAGCCATCGGTTCACCTTCAACCAGGAGATTGTCAGACGAGTTCAGCTGTATGGTGAACAGGTTGTGCTGCTGGAATTTAGTGATCGGTGCGTTCGGGTCCGGTGGAGGCGGCAAAGACAGGCTCAATCCACGGTCGTTAGAAATGGTTGTCGTTACCAGGAAGAAGGTAAGGAGCAGAAATGCGATATCCGCCATGGATGCGTTTGGAATTTCGGGAGTCGCACGTGCCATTATTTGAAGATTTTATAGATTTCAGATATGACCATTCCCGCAATCGAAACGAAGAGGAATATGTAGAGCATGATGAGGCCGGCTCCGATCAGTCGGGAAAGGCCTTCATCCACACCCAGAGCGATGTACTTGTTCGTCACGCTTCCTGAGGACATGGCGTAGGAAATGGCGAACAGTGCAACCAACCCTGCTATTACGAGCCCGGTTTTCACCAGTGACTTGGGATCCTTCAACAAGTTGAAGGCTTCCAGAACCACCAGTGCCACGATGGACACGATTAGCAGGATATCGTTAATGTAAAGACCAATGTCAATGATATCCATAGTCCTTATTTTTTCAGGTTGTGCTTAACAATGATGTCAACAAGAGAGATGGAAGCGTCTTCCATGCTGTTCACGAGTCCGTCGATAGTAGACACCAGGTAGTTGTACAACACCTGGAGCACCATACCTACGATAAGACCACCGACAGTTGTGATAAGGGCAACTTTCATACCCGACGCAACAACCTGGGGAGAGATATCACCGGCTGCTTCGATAGCGTCGAATGACTGCACCATCCCGACCACAGTACCGAAGAATCCGAGCATCGGTCCGAGCGAGATACACAGTGAAATCCAGATGAGGCCTCTTTCGAGCTTACCCATTTCAACACCACCGTATGATGTAACTGATTTTTCTACCATATCCACGCCTTCGTTGGCTCTCATGAGCCCTTGAGTGAAGATAGAGGCAACAGGGCCGCGTGTACTTTTTGTAACGTCTTTGGCTGCTTCAACACCGCCTTTCGCCAGGGCGTCTTCGATTCTTGCCAAAAGCTTTTTGGTATTTGTTCTTGCAAGATTAAGGGTGATAATACGTTCGATTGAGATGGACAGACCCACGACGAATGTGATCAGGATGGGCCACATAAATGCCACACCACCGTCAATGAACCAGTCTTTTACCACCTGGTGAAATGATTTGTCCGAACCTGCGGCAGGATCGGTTGCACTTGTTGCGTCTTGCGCGAATGCCGTCGCAGCAACGAGCAGAAAAGCTCCAACAAATGCGAGAATAGCGAGTTGTTTTTTCATGGTTTAAGGTTTAAGATAACTTTGAAGTCGCCCAAAATTAAACGTTTTGGCGATTTGTAAAGAAAATTATTCAAAATTTTCTGCAATCGTATTCTTCCTTTTTCCATTACTGCCATATAATGCGTTTACCTTCCGTTAGTCACGCAGAATATTCTTTTGTTTGAATAGTTTTTGTTTTAGTCAGATCGGCTCTCATGGGCAGTCATTGTTGCACGAACCGGGTGGAAATCCGGAAATCGAAATAGCCGCCGGGATTGGGATTGGCGATTTTATCCATTTCTTTGTGGGCTTTTTCGGAGAGGTGCAGGAGCGGCTGAACTGGCACGCCTGGAAAGCGTGTTGACGCCCAAAGCGTCACGAGGGTTCGAATCCCTCTCTCTCCGCCCCAAACCACGTACAATTTACGATGTACGAGGTACGATTTAAGGCCAGCCGGCCAATTTTTCGACAGCCCAAATCGAACACTGTAAATCGTACATCGTACATCATGAGCCAGCCTGTGTCAGCTCCCCGCTGATCGACACCCCGATACGCTTCGAAACCTCCGCCATCCCAAATTCCCCCATGAGCACCATGAGCTTGGTGAGGGCAGCCTCGGTCGTCATGTCAGCCCCGCTGATCACCCCGATCTGTCCCAGTTCCCGGCTTGTTTCATAGCGACCCTGCATCACCATCCCGCCCGGACATTGCGATACATTCAGAATGAGTAGTCCCCTGCCGGTGGCCTCGCGGAGCATATCGAGAAACCACGACGTCGTGGGACCATTGCCCGACCCGAATGTTTCCAGGATCAGAGCCTTCAGACCCGGGGTGTTAAGGACAGACTGGACGACCGCCGGCTGGATACCGGGGAAGAGCTTCAGGATCGACACGGAGGTGTCGAATTTCTTGAACAAGGTGAGCTTCTCGTTGCTTTTGGGGGACGAGTGAATCGCCGCCATATTATAGTCGATCTTAACCCCGGCCGTTGCGAGCGGCGGGTAGTTTCCCGATTCGAAAGCATCAAAGTGCTCGCTCTCCACCTTCTTGGAACGGTTCCCGCGCAGCAGCTGGTAGTCGAAATAGATACACACCTCTGGAACCAGCGGCATCCCGTCTTCATACCTGCAGGCGATCTCCAGGGAAGTGATGAGATTTTCGCGGGCATCCGATCTGGGCTCACTGATCGGCAGTTGGGCGCCGGTGAGTATCACAGGTTTTCGCAAGCCCTGCACCATGAAGCTCAAAGCAGAAGCCGTGTACGCCATCGTGTCGGTGCCATGAAGGACGACGAAGCCATCGTGATCGCTATAGTTTTCGTAGATGATCTCGCCGATGGTGGTCCAATGCGACGGATCGATGTTGGAGGAGTCAACCGGTTTTTCGAATGAGATCACCGTGAGGTCGAGGGACAGGTTACGAAGCGTTGGCAGGTGTTCGAGTATCAGGGAGAAATCGAACGGCACAAGGATGCCCCCGCTGTTGTAAGACATTCCGAAAGTACCGCCGGTGTAGATGATCATCACACGGGACTTCGCCTGGCCGGGAGTAGCGGTGTTGATGCGTTGACTGGTGTAGTTCATGATTTACGATGTACAAATTACGATGTACGATTTGGCGCGCCGAACAGCCTGCCGGCATTTCTTGATGTTATCTGCTGCAATTCTTCTTTCGATATCTTTTTCAAACCAATGATCTTTTCGGCGATGACGGGAATGTACGATGGTTCATTGCGCTTGCCGCGATTAGGTACCGGAGCCAGGTAAGGGCTGTCGGTTTCGAGTACGATATTGTCAAGCTCCAGGTCAGGGATGATCTTATCCACTCCCCCGTTCTTGAAGGTTGCTACTCCGCCCAGGCCCAGGTAGAACCCCATCGACGTGATCTTGCGCGCCTGTTCCAATGTACCGGTGAAGCAATGAAACACGCCGGTAAATCCTCCGGTTACGAAAGGCTCCAGGAGAGCAATGGTCTCGTCGATTGATTCCCTGCAATGGATGACGACCGGCAGATTGAATTTCTTTGCCCACCCTATCTGGATCCGGAAAGCCTCTTGTTGTTCGGGCCAGAAGGTCTTGTCCCAATGCAGATCGGTTCCCATTTCGCCTACGGCTTCGAATTTTCTTTTGGACAGCCAGCCCTCGACGATATACAATTCTTTTTCGAAGCCTTTTTTGACGGAAGTCGGGTGAAGACCCATCATGCTGAAACAGGTGCCCTTGTATTTCTCTTCGAGTTCGAGCATGCCGTCGATGGATGTATGATCGATGTTGGGCATGTAGATCCGTTTCACACCGGCGTCGAGCGCCCGCCCGACGATATCGGCACGGTCGGCCTGGAACTCTTCGGAGTAGATGTGCGCATGCGTGTCAACCCAGAAATTCACGGAGCGTCGTTTGGAGGTGGTTGTTACTAAAGTAGTCTTCCCGGAATCCCGTGTAATCTTTCAGCTGTTCCATAGCAGTTTGCAGGGATAGTTTTTTTTGTAGGACCATCGGTGCGATCTTCTTTCTCTGCATTTCCTGTGCAAGATACAATTGCTCGGTTTGACCCGGTGTGGGTATGAAGATGGCTTTTTTATGGAGTGCAGCGAGGTCCATGATCGTGCTGTATCCGGAACGGCTTATAACTACCTCGGCGCTTTCGATGAGCCCGTTGAGTTGGCCCGAGGGCAAGTGGGAAATCATGTCGCCTTCACCTGGTGCCTGGGAAGGAAGACCGCGGACAACCTTAAATGAAAGTCCTGACCTTGTCAGATGATCCCGTAGCACGTTGTCCAAAGCAGTCCTGTGCGGTTCAGGGCCGGACACAAGGCCCAGCACCTGCAGCGATACTGCACTCTTGCTCTTTTTCATTCGTGAAAGGGGACCGATGAATTTGTGAGCGATATTTTTATTGGCCGAGAGGTCTCCGCTTAAGCTGTGGTCGGGCAGGTCCGGAACCCAGCACTCACGAAACTGTTTTATAAAGGTCTCATTGTAGTGATTGGCTAATCTGCTAAAGGGCGACGCCCGGAGATTCAACTGATGGATAATGATCGCTGACGGAACCTTCGGGTGATAACATCCGTAACGATTATCGGAAATGATAAAGTCGATCTTTTCGCGTGCAACAATATCCGATACGGCATGACGCTCCTTCTTTATCGCTGCGATCACTTTGGGCGCCAATGAAAAAAAATGCAGCACCAAAGGAATCCTGGCAGAGTATGATATTCCGTAAGACGGCAGCTCAAAGAAACGATTGGACGGAAACTCGATCTTCAGCAATGCCAGCGAATCGCCATCGCCAGCGATCAACACCTCGCAGCCGGACCTTTCCAGTTCCCGGATGACCGGTATGCATCTGGTAGCGTGTCCTAAACCCCAGTTCAGTGGACATATGAGGACTCGCTTCGCCATCTATTCTAATCGCCTGAATGTGTATCCGCGCGACAGCATTTCTTCGATCAACCTGGGCAAAACATACCGGAGATTTTTCTCAGCCTTCAGGCTGTCGTGGAATACGACGATAGAACCTGGACGCGTTGCCCGGATCGAGCCACGCAGACTTTTTTCGGAAGAAAACGACCGGTCGTAGTCGAACGTGAGCACGTCCCACATCACGATATGGTAATCTTTTAACAACCGTATCTGCGAACCACGTATCCTTCCGAACGGGGGGCGAAAAAACTTTCCCGTATTGCCGCTGCCCTGGAGAGCCAACTGTTGCTCGCACAACTGCACGTTATCTAGGTATGCGGGAGCCTGGGTCTTCCATCCGTTGAGATGATTGAAGGTATGATTGCCGATGGCATGACCCGCGTCGATGATCTTCTGAAACTCGTGTGGATGCTTGCGGACATTGTCACCGATGCAAAAAAATGTGCCGGTCACGTTGAACGCCTTCAGTGTTTCGAGAGCAAAATCAGTCGGGCCGGGAACGGGTCCGTCGTCGAACGTGAGATAGATCTCCTTTTCGATAGTCTTCATTCGCCACACCAGGGATGGGTATAGCGCCGGAAGAACAGAAGGTGTTCTGAAAAATCTCACATCGGGTAAGTAAAAACCTACGGGTTCGACACCCGGCAAGTTAACATAGTGATATCGTCGCGATAACTGTTGCGGCCTTTGAAGCCGTCGAGGTTTACGATAATGTCCTGGTGAATGGTCTTGAGATCTTTGTCGTGGTTCGTTTCGAAATACGTCTGCAGTGACGACAGTCCGAATTCCTGTTCCGATTCGCTCATGGTTTCCGTCAGGCCGTCGGTGTAAGCAAACAGCGTGAAGTTCTTCAGGTCGGTGACAAACCCCTCGTTCATGAACGGCAGGGGGTGCATCGCGCCCAACACGGTACACCCTTCCTCCAGCAGGCGCATGCCTTTGTCGGGTGTGTAGAGGATCGGCGGGTTGTGACCGGCATTCACATAAACCATGGTATGCAGGGTGAGATCGTAAACCGCTCCGAAGAACGTGATGAACTTCTCTCCTTTTGTGTTCTCGAGGACCTGGTAGTTGAGGGCCTCCACGATCTCGGTGAGGTTGGGTGTTTGCCGAAGCAGTGTTCTGAGCGAAGCCTGGAAGTTCGACATCATGAGGGCTGCGGGGATACCTTTCCCGCTCACGTCAGCGACACAGATTAGGAACTGGTTCTTGTTGATGGGAACGTAGTCGTAGTAGTCGCCGCCTACGCGGTCGTGTGGCAGGTAGCTGGCCTCGATTTTAAGACGGTCGGTGTTCGGGAGTTTTTTCGGGAACAGGAACTGCTGAACATCGCTGGCGATCTCGAGCTCTTTGCGAAAGGCTTCCTGTTCGAGTTGCCTGCGGGCGAGCTTCTTGTTCTCGATGGCTACAATAATAATATTGCTTAGCGCCTGAATGAACTTAAGGCTTTCGGCCTGGTCGTGGTCGGAAACGGCGTCGTCGAGCTTGCCGATGAAGACAAGAGCCAGTGTCTCGGTCTTGTGGGCAACGGGTATCACCAGCTCGAACTCGTCGAAGTCGCAGTTCTCGAACTCCGACATCCGGTGAATGTTCTTAACCAGCTTAACCCGGTCGTCGAGCTTGGTCTTGGCGTAATTTTTTTGGGTACCAAAGTGGGCCTTGCAGTTCCATATCTCATCCAGGACGAAGAGTGCCATCTTCCTGAGGTTGAGGTTCGAACGAAGGGTAAAGTTGAAGATCTTGTATAATGAGTCTTCGGGCAGATTGCTGTTGATCGCCTGGGTGATCTCCAGGAGTGCGTTGAGCTCCAGCTCTTTTTTCTCTACTTGTTTCTTCAGCAACAGCTCGGTCATAACAGGTCTTGCAATTTCAAAATTAATAAAATCCTGCCTAGACCTTCGTTTCAACCGCTCTTCCTTTCCATTCCGGCAAAAGAATCTGTGACATTAATCCGATCGAAATAACGTAAAAGGAGTATATCAATTGCAGAACAAGGAAAGAAATCCATCGCCATCTTACCCCGAAGAAGTTTGCAGCCGGGAGAAGAAACAACGATTCCACGAAGATCTTTGCGCCTGCGAGTATAAAGAAAAGGCGCCACGTGATGAACCCCGCGGCGGCCGCGGCAGGCATTAAGATGAGACCGAGGTGAAATAGCCAAACTACCATCGCGAAAACACGAGTGCTCCACGAGATGTTGTGCTTCCATTTACCTGCCCATCGAAGGCGCTGTTGGATGAATGTGGAGACGGTGGGAAGTGGGGACGTAGTGACGACGGCTTGTGCAGAGTAAAGGAATTTGACACTCCCCTTCCAACGACCTGTGAATTTGTTCATCAGGAATTCGTCGTCGCCGGAAGAGATGTGCTCGTTGCCCTGGTAGCCGTTTACCTGGACGAATGCTTCGCGGCGGTAGGAAAGATTGGCGCCGTTGCACATCGTGGGAACGCCGAGGCCTATCGTTGCAGCACCGGTAGCGGCAACGCTTACAAATTCAAGTGACTGAAGTTGTGAAAAGAAGCTCTCGTTCCCGGTTATGCGAACACCGCCTACCATCATTTTGATGCGGGGGTTTTGAAAGGCGCGATTGATCTCTGTTAACCAGGAGCGATTGATACGACAATCGGCGTCGGTGGTAACGATGATGCCTCCTTTTGCGGAAGCGATACCCGCCGTGATGGCCGCTTTCTTTCCAGGCGATGGAGAACGCACTACCCGAACGCGGGGAAGCTGAAGGTGAACATCAGAATCGTCGACGATAATCACTTCCCACTTTTCCGCCGGGTAATCAATTTGTGAAAAGTCTTCCAATAGGTCACCCAGCGTTTCCTCGTTGCGAACAGGTACGATCACGGAAATAAAATGAAACTCTCCCGTCTTCGGATCGGACACATCCCCGAGACGGGCAAAGCCGAACGCCAGCACTATAATCAATGCAGAATAAATGGAAACAAGGATTATAAATGCCATTGTGCGTTTGTGACTACATTGCAGTCAGCCAAAATGGAGAAAAAAGCAGTCAAAGAAAAAATCATACTCGGACTGGACCCCGGGACGAATATCATGGGGTATGGTGTGCTGCTGGCGACCGGACAGGATCTGACCCTTCTCCAATACGGGGTGATTCACCTGTCGAAGTTTGAAAAGCACGAGGTAAGGCTGAAAAAGATCTTCGACAAGACGGTCGCGTTGATAGAAGAGTTCACTCCCGACGAGGTGGCGCTGGAGGCGCCGTTCTTTGGCAAGAATGTTCAGTCTATGCTGAAGCTTGGCCGTGCACAGGGCGTGGCGATGTCGGCCGCGTTGTACCGTGGGCTGCCGATTGTAGAGTACGCGCCGAAGAAAGTGAAACAGTCTGTTACGGGCAATGGCAATGCTTCGAAGGAGCAGGTGGCCAAAATGCTCATGAATCTTTTCAAGATAAAAGAGCTACCTGAGCTGCTCGATGCCACCGATGCATTGGCGGTGGCGATGTGTCATCACTACCAGGGAAAGATCAAGAAGACGAAAGGAAAGTCGTGGGGAGATTTTGCAAAAGCAAATGCAGGGAGGATAGTGTCGAGGTAAGACATTTACTTTTTGGTCATCTCGAAGATCGCGAAGCCAAACCTGCATCCAAAATTCACTTTGACTTTTTCCGGATCGAGCGCTACGTGCCGGTACAAATTTGAGCTGTCGTCCACGTAGGAGAAATGGTCGATCGTGTAATTGGGTTGAAATATTCTCAAAAGATATTCCACACTGAAAACGCGGTGAGCATCGAACTCGATACGTTGTGGACCGATCGGGGTCGAGAAATAAAACTTTCCGCCCGGTTTCAGGACCTTATACATATTATCGAGCCCTTTCAGGTGTCCGTTGACATCGATCGGATCGCCGTAGCGACCCAGGCCAAAATGTTCTATAACGTTGAGTGAAGAAAGTGAATCGGTGTAGTTGTGCAGGTGGGGTGAAATATTCATAAAGTCGGCTGTGACAAACTTTATGTTTTTAACCTGTGCATCCTGCGGACGAATATCAAAGACTTCGATCTCCCGAAAGGTGGCAATGTGTGCAACAAATCCATCAACACTTGAACCTACGTCGACGTGTTTTACAGGATTGTTCTCAAAAACCCGTTGAGCGATGGTGAGGTCTTCATAAAAATAATGACCAAGCTTTCCGTTGCCTTCGAAGCGGTCGCGCAGTACCGGGTAAAGGTTTGTGATCTGAAACTCTTTATTACCCTGAAGTTGTGATTTGATTTCCCTGAGGTTCCTCCTGAAGTATGGCCAGCCTTTTATGCTCTCGCTTATGAGTTTCGGATTGATACTAATACTGATCATGAAGCGGTATAACGCCTTCATCATAAACGGGTCTGTTGATTAGTCGCAAAATAAGTATTTTTAGGCCATCACCCTCTCCTGTCATGCGGAAGCTTGCTGTAATCATATGGTTGCTATTGTGCTGTTGCCTTGCGATAGCACAGCAGTATCCATCTGCCTTCGGGAAGGTCAGCAGCTTGACCGGCGGACTAACCACCCCGGTGAACTCGGGTTCCCGCTTTGGAATTATGTCGGCAACAATTGGAGACCTGGATGACGACGGAATTATCGATCTGGCTGTAGGAGCGACGAACTTTAATGGAGAAGCTATCGGCGCTGTTTTCATTTTGTTTATGAAAACAGATGGAACTGTAAGATCCAGCGTGATGATCCAAAGTTCAGAACCGGCGTTCGAGGCAGATTCTTTTGGATCATCGGTCTGCGGACTTGGGGATCTCGATGATGACGGCATCGAAGACATCGGTGTCGGCACTCAATATGACGCTGACGGAGGTTATCGGGCCGGTGCATTCTGGGTGCTGTTCATGCGCAAGAACGGAACCGTGCGTGGTCGCCAAAAGATCAATACACTGCATGGTAATTTTAGCGGGCATCTCAATGAAAACGATGGTTTCGGTAGTGGGTCTGTGGCAATTGGGGATTTGGACAACGATGGAAACCTTGAAGTCGCAACCGGTGCAAGGACACCGGGAGTAGTTTACATTCTTTTTCTCAACAATAACGGAACGGTAAAATCATTCACCACGATTTCATCGACGCAAGGGCTGCCGATCGATCCGAACGGACTAGTCGGTTACGGCTTGGCCGGGTTGGGTGACGTAGACGGTGATGGCGTTCCAGACATCGCCGTTGGCGGTCACCGGTCGGATGTAAATTTCTTTGATTCTGGGGTCGTCTTCGTCGTGTTTCTGACGCCGACCGGCGGAGTTAAAGGCTTCACACGCATAAGCTCTGGCCTGGCCAACTTCAACGATCCAGCCGCAAGACTTCTTGGAGTTGGGATCGCCGGGGTTGGAGACTATAATGCAGACGGTATTCCCGATATGGTTGTTGGCGGCGATGACACTGGAACAGCTACTGGGGCGATATGGTACATGATGCTCAACACAAATGGGACTGTTAAGTCGTTTCATAAGATCAGCAGCAAGTCCAATGACGTGGACATTGAGCTGAAGGTCGGCGATTTTTTTGGAAGTAGCCTATGCTACCTCGGTGATTTAAACAACG
This sequence comes from Cyclobacteriaceae bacterium, assembly GCA_035318625.1. Classification (GTDB taxonomy): domain Bacteria; phylum Bacteroidota; class Bacteroidia; order Cytophagales; family Cyclobacteriaceae; genus ELB16-189. Next base: position 276,477 of record DATHEL010000001.1, on the reverse strand, counting down.
ATGGGATTGGCGACGTCGGCGTCGGTGCGTTTCAGGATGACGACGGCGGTGCAGATACAGGAGCCATGTGGATCTCGATTCCGCGTTGCGAAATTACGACGACTGCCGGCCCCGATCTCACTGTGTGTTCGGCACAAACGGTTAAAATGACCGCAATCATTCCCGTCGGAAGCTCCGGCGTTTGGACCGTAATATCGGGTGCAGGTGAGTTTAGTTCTGCCGTCGACCCTACAGCCAACGTAACGAAGTTGGGAGTTGGAGTAAACCGTTTTGTTTGGTCGGTATCGAAAAAAAACTGCTTGGCGAAGGACACCGTTACCATTGTGACAGAAGCTGTCGTAAAGCCAGCGGCTGGTCAGGATATATTGGTGTGCGAGGGAACAATGTCTGTGACGTTATCGGGTAATGCACCGGTCAACACAACTGGTCGCTGGGTCTTCATCCGGGGAAGCGGTATCATTAATACTCCCTTGTTGCAAAGTACAGTTGTTGTCAATCCCGCTGTCGGTATTAATCTTCTGACATGGAGCTTTGCAGGAAATACATATTGCCCGGCAATGGCAGACACAATTCTTGTTGTTGTCCAACCCACACCGGTTGCAGCGCTGACGATGCAGCCAAGCAGCATCACATGTCAAAGTGAGTTCACGATTGCAGCAGAGCAGCCGTCTATAGGGACCGGCACGTGGGAAGTTTCAAAGGGATCAGCAAGCATACTCTCACCATCCGACGCCCAAACAACAATCACGTTCAACGAAAAAAATAAGCCAGTGGAAGTAACATGGACGGTTTCAGTTCCAGGGTGCCCATCCATACAAAGTACTGCGGTCATTTTTCCGTTAAGTATGACCGGCGATAAAATTCCCAACATCATTACGCCTAACCAAGACAAGAAAAATGAGTACTGGGAGATCGAACATCTCGACAGGATCCAAAATCACGTTCGCGTTGTCAACCGGTGGGGTAAAGAAGTGTTTTCGACGAGCAACTACAAGAACGACTGGTCGGGATCAGACCTCGCACCCGGGGTGTATTACTATTATCTGACCCTCACAGAGTGTGACGTGGAAATCAAAGGATGGCTTTCGATCAGATACTAAAAACAATTAGTTAAAAAGACCATGATAGAGGTTCACCAATTCTTGTGACTCTTTCTCCCAGTTATATTTTTCGGCGACAAGTTTCCGTCCTCGCGCACCCATCCCGGCAGCCTCTTCGGGATGATCGAGTAACCATTGAATGGCGGCGGCAATTTCCCCGGGGCTCAGTGGATCCACAAGAATTCCCGCATCGGCTTCCTGCACGAACCGGGCCGACTCTCCGTATTTCGATGCGATCACAGGCATGCTCGCGGCCATGTATTCGAATAATTTGACCGGGTAGTTGGTTTTATACCTTTCGATAGGGTGTGGCACGATCATACCTGCTCTGGCGTCCATGATCAGCTTCATCAATTGCGGTGTGTTCATCCAGGGAACACACTCTACCGGGTAGTTATTGACTATTTCATCGCGAAGCTCCAGGGGTGAAAAATCACCCGCGAAGATCATCCTAAAGGTCTCCCCTGCTTTGGCGATTTTCGCCGCCGCCGCCATCTCAACGGCGCCGCGTACTTTGCTCAACAATCCGACGTAGATCACATTCTTCGATCGGGAGAAATACGGGTGAGGCCCGGAGAAGTGCGAGAGGACCGGGAAGTTCCGGATCAGCGTTGTTTTAGATTTCGGAAAATACTGTGCGATCACCGGCTCGGCTATAATAATGCCATCGAACAAACGACCACAGAGTTTTTCAAGCAAGTAATAAAACCATGCATAGGGCTTACGAAGAAGCTTCGGTATCCAGTGCTGGTAGCTGATCTGCAGGGGCGTGTCTTCGTGAGCGTCGTAGATCATTCGTCTTCCCCGAAGCTTCAACAGCACACCGATCCAAAGCAACTCCGAGTCGTGTAAATGAAAGATTGCATCCTTGGGGCAACGGAGCGCACGACGGTACAAAAGCCACGGCGATGCAACGAGCTTCTTCCAACCTTTCGGATATCGCGGCACCGCTAAGATCTTTACGCCGTCACGTTCTTCGTCTTTGTCGTGGGGGACAAGGAAGCTGACATCGAACCCGGCCGCTGCCAATGAACGTGCTTCTTTCTGGAACACCCGTGGATCGAATGCCCGGTGCCCGGGGTTAGCCATCATTACGATCCGTTTCACATTGTCCATGGCCTAAGCTCGGATCCAGCTTGATGGCAGAAGGTCCTTCGTATTGTAAAACCTGCTCGGGTAAACCGGTTCCTTCTTGGTGACCCACGTGTTGTGAAACCAGGTTTGAGGGGCGATGACTGTTTTTTCCTTGAAGTCGTTCAGCCAGGCAGCCCACCAGCTAAACGTGCTGTTGGCGATTACCTGATGACGGCAGGCAGACATCAACAATAAGTCCTTGAAAGACTCGTCGCCCTTGTTGTGATCGACGAAGGTTGCATTCTTGAGATCACTCAGCTGCTGGCGGCTCCATGCGATGTCGTCCGAGAAGATGAAATAACGTGGGTTGCCGACCCTTTCGTCCAGCATCTTCAGAGCACGGCGGTAGTAATCGAGACTCATCGGTTGAAAGAACGACCCCGGGTTGTAATCCGTACGACGAATATGCACCGCGACGCTTTCGCAAGACCGGAGGGTTGAAATCAAGTCGTTGTTTTTCCGATCCATCGGAGCAGATGGTATGATCATGGTCCGCAGAGCATCTGCGACGTTCATGAAATATTTTTCGCTTTGCCAATAGCCCGAAAGGTAAAGCGGAGCGGGAAGTGAAAAGAAATCCTCGTAGAAATGATAGTGCGGCTGCGCGAACACATCCGGGCAGTACAGGTAGTTGCTTTTCTTGTTCAGATATCGTTGAAGAAAGTTATCTCCGGTGAACCGGTGCACTTCTTCTCTCGATGCTTCCTTGAGGGGAATATTGAAATGATGTAGCTCGTACTTCCTGAAAGGATGTTTTGTATACGTGTACAGGTCCGATTTAAGCTCGACACCTTTATTACGGGCCAGTGAATATGCGGCGGCAAACTGAAAAAGCTGATTTCCCAAGCCACCCCTGAGACGAGCAATGATCATATGTGCCTGCCGGGCTTTATCTTGCGACAAAATTAACCAAATGGGTATCAAACAAAAAATCAAGAACCTCCCTTGGCTATACAACACACTGCTGTTCTTCCTGAATTCCACCAACTATTTCAATCGCCGCTTTCACCAGGCGTTTCCCAAATACCTCGTTTCACCATACTGGCGGGCGAGGATCGATAAGGTCAGGCAGAGTGCCGATAATAAAAAGATAAATCGTGTCACCGATGCAGGAAAGGTCTTCCCGGAATATCAACTGATGCACAACGGCATTAAGATCACCCTGGGCAGCTATTACGACTATGGTAATACACACTTACTGATCGAAAACGAGGGCGTACACGAGCCGCAGGAGGAGTACGTCTTTCAGCAGATACTGCCGTTTATTCGCGAAGGCGGAACGATGATGGAGCTGGGAAGCTATTGGGCGTTCTACTCATTATGGTTTGCATCGATCGTAAAGAATGCAAAATGTTTCATGATCGAACCGGATCCCCACAAGATGAATTTCGGCAAACTGAATTTCAAGCTGAACGGACGCGACGGACAGTTCCGGCTTGGATTCATTGATGGATTTACAAATACGAACCCGGGGATTCCTGTGTACGATGTAGATTTTTTGATGAAATCATCGGGGATCGACTTTCTCGATATTCTTCATAGCGATATTCAGGGGTATGAACTAAAGATGCTGAAGGGAGCTCGTGAAGCGCTCAGCACAAAGAAAGTCGGGTATGCATTCATTTCGACTCATTCGAACGAGTTGCATCGGCAATGTATCGATGAATTGAAAAGTTACGGATACGTTATAATTGCCGATGCCAACCTCGACGAGAGTTTCGCTACCGATGGAGTGATTGTTGCAAAACGGCCTGGTGCGCCGGGACCTGATTCGATCGGAATAAGTAAGGCTGCTACGACCGCCGGATAGCCAGGTAATTTGCGGACTGAAATATCTCGAGCTTCTCCGAATAAGAATGGAGCTCGCGAAGTCCGTGGGGCAATATCCGGTGTATGGTATATTTCGGCGACAGCAACTGGAAGAAGTCCTTGAAGTAGCTCCTCGAATCGATGTTCGTTCCTCCAAACTCGAACTGTATGACTTCGATGGCGCCGCGATCGAGCAACCCGCGGGCGCCTTTCAGCAAAGGCAGCTCATGCCCTTCGACGTCTATCTTCAGCAGGTGTAAATATGTTATCCGATGCTCTTCGCAAAACCTGTCGACCGTTGTGATGGCCACCTCCTCTTTTTTTCCAAACGTACGATTGACGTGTGCGAGATCGCGCTGGTAGAGTGAGGCGAGCGCCGAGCCCTCATCGGGAAAAAACAACTCGGCGGTTCCTTCGTGATCGCTGAAGCCCTTTGGCACAACGTGTACATTTGGAAGATCGGGAACCCGTTGTCTGAGCTGTGCGCCGGCGCGCGTGGAGGGCTCGAAGGCGTAGATCTCAAACTTATTTTTTTGAAAGGCTTCGAGTATCTCGAGGGTGAACTCTCCTACGTTGGCTCCGACATCGAAAAGTACAACGGGCTCGTTACGCCACCGGTGTGCGAGTTGCCTGAGGGAATACAGCTCTCCGTTCGACCGGTAGTTGCTCGCGCGTCCAAAGTTCATTTGACGTAACGCCAACGAGTGTAGCTTTTCGAAAAACAGATTCCAGGTCCGGTAAATAAAATTCATGAATGACGCCGCATACTCCGGTCAAGCGCCAAAAATAGCTAATTTGCCCTCAACTATTCCGGCCTCGTCGCCGGTAAGGCCGGATGGGACTCGTTGTTCGACAGAGCATTTTTATAACGATCGTTTCTTACGTTGGGATACTCATCGGATATCTCAATGTTCTATACTTGTTTCCGAAATTTTTGGACCCCGCCGAGGTCGGTCTCTTACGAACGATCCAGGACGCCGCCATTTTGTTTTCGCCCTTTGCTCAGTTCGGCCTTGCGCACACAATGCTGCGTTTCTATCCGCAGTTAGTAAAAGAGAAGGCCAACCAGGGAGGATTCGTCACCTTGATACTCATGATGGCGCTTGGCGGTTTTGTGATCTTCCTGGTTGTGTTCAAGGTATTTGAAGGGAGTATCCTTCATTACTTCGATGAAAATGCAGGCGCGGTCCTTCGCTATGTTCCCGTGATCCTTTGGCTGACGTTCATCCTGCTGATCAGCGGTATCCTGGAAGCATATTCGCGTTCATTACTTAAGACCGTGTTCCCGAACCTCATGAAGGAGGTTGCTACGCGGGCATTGCTGGCGATGCTGGTGACGGCTTATTTCCTGGGATGGTTGTCCTTCGAATCCTTCATCATCGGCACGGTGATCGCTTATCTCGTGATCCTGATTTCAATGATGGTCTACCTGGCATCGAGTAAGAACCTCTCGTTCAGTTCCAGGTTTTCTTTTATAACCAAAGAAAAAAGAAAGGAGCTTATCGTTTACAGTCTGTTGAGCTTTGCCGGCTCTGCGGCAATGATCATTCTCGGAAAGATCGACAGTCTGATGATCGCCGGGCTAATGGGATTGAAATACGTAGCGGTGTACACCACGGGATTCTACATGGCGAGTGTCATCGAGATACCCAAGAAAGCCTTGTCGTCGGTGGCGATGCCGTTGATCTCTCAGGCGTTCGAAAAAGATGACATCAAACACATACACACCATTTACCAGAAAACTTCGCTCAACCAGCTGATCGCCGGGGCGCTACTGTTGATCGGTGTTGTGATCAACCTGGATAACATTTACGACCTCATGCCGCGCAAGGAGATCTACGAGGCGGGGCGGTGGGTTGTTATCCTGGTGGGCGCGGGTAAGCTGGCGGATATGGCCTTCGGTCCCAGCAGCGAGATCGTCGTGCTCTCGAAATACTTTTGGTTCAATATTATACTCATCATACTATTGGCGGGGACATCGATCATCGCCAACAACATACTCATTCCACGTTATGGGATCGATGGAGCCGCGATGAGCGTCGCCTTCGCGGTAATCATGTTCAACGCCGTAAAGTATGTTTTCATCCTGGCGACGTTAAAGATACAGCCGTTCAACGCCGCCACATTTATTGTTTTAGCCATCGCGGCCGCGACGGTGGGACTGAATTACATCATTCCTGATTTTGATAACATTTTTGTCGACCTGATCCTGCGATCGGGAATAGTGACGGTGTTTTACGGGGCGGCAATATTATTAACAAAGGTGAGCCCGGAAGTGAATCAGCTCTTCAACAAGGGGTTAAAGCTAATAGGGATTTGATCGGGTGGCGGTTACGTACCCTGCGACGCCATTCTCGACAGCGCAAAATTGTTCACGTTCAGTGAGCTCGTTTCATCCAGTTTCTTCCACACAAACGATATCCCCTGGTTTGTAAAAACGAAACCGGATTTTTTCAGAAGGTCAATTTCCCGTCGTCCTGCTTCGTTGTGAGTGAATCCCCAGAAACGAAGGACTTTTGTTTTCCGGGAGAGGTCGCCGATCACCGCGTTGAGAAAATGTTCCCTCGTTTGCTCATTCAATTCGCGCGCAAAAAATACGTGCATGATGTACGCTATATCGCGGGACTGACTGCAAATCACGGAGCCGGTTTGTTTCCCCGAGTCATCAACCAGGGAATAATAGTGATGAGTATTCGGGTATGGATTGTCCCGCAATCGCCAACCGAGAAATTTTGAGTCATGCAGCAAAAAGAAAACGTCGGAATGCGACGGAGTCAGATCCTCGAGGCTAACCTGGACGTCTTTGGACATCTTGTATCCGTCGGTCGCAGCCGATCCAATTCGAAACATGTATTTCAATCGTGAGGCAGTCACAAGTCCCGCGATCTTTATTTTCTCGACGGCAGAACGTTTGTCCTTTAGCGCATTGAAATATTTGTACGCGCCGGTAAAATTGAATGCAATGAGTCCGAAGTCGGAACGGAACGGAATGTCGAAACCAAGTTTATGAAAGGGTTTTATCGCGTATGTAAATCCCCAGATCGCAACGATACCGGCCTTGCGACACTCGTCGAAAAGCAATGCATACATCTTTTCGAAAATACTACGGCCACGGTAGTTCGGGTCAACCAGGGTATCCTCCGACTTTGCGGTAAGTATGCGCTCACCCGATGCGTTGGTGACGTACAAGGGAATCGCACACTGCGTACCGACAACCCGGTTTGTTTCGGGATCGACCGCTACAATATACACGGCAGGGCCTGCGGGACCCTGTTGAAACTCCCATTTAAACTTCTCATTCGAGCGATCGATTTGATATGCTCTTTGGTATAGGGCATTGACCTGTTGAATGTCGTCTTTCCCGAGAAGCCTGATAACTATTTCTGCCATGCAAATTCTTTAACGATCTCTCGTGGATTGATACTGCGCAGGCCGTTGGCATGAATATACTCCAGTATTTGCTTATAAACCTTCACATATCCGCCGAACTTGTACTCGGTGAAAAAAGTATTGTGCCACAACACCGAAATGACACACCCGGTCTTGTTCTTCTCGAGAAATGAAATGATTTGCGGGGCGGTCTCCTCCAGCGGAACACCACGGTATTGTTTGAGCGTTCCATCCATCACCGTGAGGGGAACCTCGACAAATGAGTGCGGTTTTCTTTCCTTGAGATTAAAGGGATGAAAAGGCAAGCCAAAACTATTTCGAAAACCGACTGCTTCGGCAAACCCCAGGCTCGCGTCCATTTGCAGGCCGCTCGCTTCAATATCGTTATAAAGATCGGGCAGCCGGAATTTCAGGTAATGGTTGCGGTTCGCGATGGCCGGCAGTGCCAGGCTGGCGAGCTCTTCCTTATAACTGTCGGAAGAAATACTTTTATGAAGCCCGTTCTCCCACCCGATCGTCTCAATCGTATTCTGCAGAGCCCGGACCTTAGGGTTGTTGATGCTGTAATCGGAATTTACCTCACGTTTGTTTAACCTTCCCTTGTTCACCAACCAGAAGAAGGTGGACTTCAGCGAGTACTCGCTTTCAATCCTCATGATCTTATCCATGTTCAACCAGTCGGGACGTTGCAGGGCCGCATTCATCACGAGCTTGAAGACGGGCAGTGGATTTCCTTTTTTTAAAAGAAAAAGGCTGTCCTGGAGGACAGCGCCGTTGATCGAATCGATGTCATGAGAAAGGAATATGCGTGACTTCGTGTTTTGTGATTGTCCGAAGATCTTTTGCGAGTACTGACCGACGAGGTTGTCTTCGACATTCCCGAATTTATGTTGATAGCTGTTTGTGTATTTGAACCGTCCGATCTCGTCTGTTTCGGCATCATCGTATTCTTGTAAACTGTTGATCATGTAGAAGATCGTCGAAAGATAATCGGGGTCGCCGTTATCATTTCGGATAATACAGTCTTTTTTTAAGTGCTGATCGTGACGAAAGTTTTTTACCCCTATTTCGGTATAAAAACTCTCGGAGACATTGAAGCTAAAGCCTGTTGACGATCCCGCACTGATCTGCGAATCGGCAGCGTCTGCAACGAATTCAACCGGAATACCGTTGGCGTGAGCGAGCGTGCGGAAAACATATTTGATCTCCTCAGTAAAATTTTTGTTAGGCTCGACAAAAACCTTCATTGGTAAATGATGTTTCCTTTTTATTTATTTTGGTACTGCAGACTATACCGAATCTATTGGCAAATATAGATATTCCCCAAGTCCACTAAGGCCCCTTGTGATGAAAATGATGTTGAAGTACCTCGCTGTTCCGGTGATCCTGGTTCTTGTATTCCAGTTCAATGGCTGTAAAGAAGACGATCCGCTGGCAGAGATTGCCTCGGTTAGTCCAACAAGCGGTGCAGCGGGTGCGACGGTTACGATAACCGGTAGCTTTTTCGAAACCAACGCGGCAGACAACATTGTTAAGTTCAATGGAGCAACTGCAACTGTGACGGCGGCATCAGCTACGGAACTTACCGTAACAGTTCCGGCAGAAGCGACAACGGGTAAGATCACGGTGTCGGTTCGCGATGCAACTGCGACGTCCCCGACGGATTTTATTGTTATTGACCCGATAACGATCACATCGTTTACACCCACCGGTGGAAAACTCGGAGCGACGGTCACAATTACCGGTGATAATTTCGGGCCGACCATCGGGGGAAACGTCGTCAAGTTCAACGGCACAACCGCAACCGTCATTGCCGCAACCAAGACGGAGTTGAAGGTGACATTAAGCAGTATTGTAAGCACGGGCAAGATCACCGTCACGGCCGGTGGGGTCACAGGCACGTCGGCGATTGATTTTACATACATTCCGTCGTGGGTTGTATCGGACCTTGCCGGCAGCGGCGTGAATGGTTCGGGCAACGGTACCGGAACCAGCGCTTCGTTTAGTAACATGACCAACATTGCGATCGACAGTGTCGGGAATGTTTACATGGCTGACGAGCTCAACCACCTGATCCGTAAGATCACACCTTCCGGCGTGGCCACTACAATTGCCGGCACGAGTCAGGGATACGCGGACGGCCCCGTTGCAACGGCAATGTTTGACAACCCCGTTGCAATCGCAGTTGATGCGACCGGAAATATTTACGTTGCCGACTCATTCAACAACATGATCAGGAAGATCTCCACCAGCGGGATGGTCACGACAATAGCCGGGACGAAATCGGGGGGCGCAAACAACGGGACTGGTACTGACGCGAGCTTCAACAACCCGCATGGTGTTTGCGTCGATAACACCGGTAACCTTTTCATTGCGGACAACCTGAACAACATGATCCGGAAGATTACTCCGGCAGGTGTCGTCACCACATTCGCAGGCGATGGAACTCCGGGCTCTGTCAACGGCACTGGGACCGCGGCAAGACTCTACAATCCGTGGGGTCTCACGATCGACAAGAACAACAACCTTTACATCGCCGACACATTCGGCAACAAGATCCGTAAGATCACACCCGCAGGTGTGGTGACTACCCTTGCCGGCGCCGATTTTGCGGGCTCGGTGGATGGACAAGGTTCGGCAGCACGCTTCGACCGGCCTACCGGCGTATCAGCAGACCATAAAGGAAATGTTTTCGTCGCGGACCACTTTGGTTCAACGGTGCGCATGATCACATCCACAGGCTTGGTGACGACTATCGCGGGTGCTCCCTCAGCAACCGCCTATGTCAATGGTCCCGGGGAACTGGCACGGTTCTTTAATCCGTATAGTGTGACCACCAATGCTGCGGGCACTATTGTATATGTGGCCGACCAGGGCAACAGGAGAGTGCGAAAAATGGAGATTAAATAATTTTTACAATGAATCAAGAATTCCGATCAACTGGTCTGTCAGCTTCTTGCGTGTAAACATCGACGCATCCGTCGTGGAGGGTGCGCCGCCCTTCGTCCAGAGGTCATAATGCTTGTGAAGCATCTGCTTCATACCGGTCTCATCCTCCCTCGAAAAAATGTCTCCGGCTGTCGACTTCATCAACAGGTCCGCTGCATCGCCGTCCACAGGTCCAATGGCAACGACGGGTATGCCCGAAGCCAGGTACTCGAACAGTTTTCCGGGCAGGTTTCCGGGAGCAAGCGCCGTATGAGCGAGCACCAGAAGCAACAGGTCGGTCTGACCATACAATTGCAGAAGGTCCTTGTGGGGAATGGTCGGGGTAAACTTCGTGATATGAGCCAGCACGGCGTCGTTCTTCACAAACTCCCGGAACGATGAGTTCACGTTACCGATAAATTCCACCGCAACCTGATCTTTCATAGCAGAATTCTTCTCAACGACGGACTTCAGCGCAAGCATGAACGGCCTCGGATCCCTGAGCTCATCCACAATTCCCGTATGACGGATTGTGAATTTTTTCGTTACTACTTTTTTCACCTGCTCGAAGTCATCTGTGTCGAAACCGTTCGTGACAAGATCCACCTTCCTGCCTCCCGAAGACTCAAAGCGCTTTACATGATACGGCGCAATGGTTATCACCCGGTCGGCCTTTTGCAAAACCTGTTTTTCGAGTGACTTGTGTTTATTTCGTGCATAGTCCGTGAGCGACAATGTATCGAGCAGATCCCACTCACTCCATGGGTCGCGAAAGTCGGCGATCCACTTCAACCCCGGATTCTTTTTCTTGAGCCTCAGTCCGATCAGGTGGATACTGTGAGGTGGACCGGTGGTGATGATCTTGTCGATCTGGTTACTTTTCACGAATTCGTTCAGAAAAGTAACAGCCGGCTTTATCCAGAAGATGCGGGGATCGGGTATAAAAAAATTTCCACGTACCCAGCCACTGATCCGCTGGAACATGGATTTCTTCCCGGTTGCGATCAGGTCGCTGGCCAAAGGCTTTTTCTTGCCGAGTAATCCCGAAAGTTTGAAGAAGGCGTCATAAGGTTCCCAGATGGGAAGACGAAGCACTTCGGCATTGGCCGGAACATCGCGTGACAGCGATGGATCCGAAACGGAGAACGAAGGATTGTCGGGTGTGAGGATGAATGTCTCCCAGCCGGCCTTGTCCAGGTACTTAACAAACTTTAGCCATCGCTGCACACCACTTCCACCGGAAGGTGGCCAGTAGTAGGTAACGATCAGTACTTTTTTCTGACTCATGGCGCGGTTGCAAGGTTAACGATTTCATTCCATTGATCGGGAGACTCGAGCCAGTTGAATTCCGGGTCTTTCCTGAACCATGTCATTTGTCGTTTGGCGTAGTGCCGGGTGTTTCTCTTCAGCAGTCTTATCGCCTCCTCGCGGTCGTACGAATGATCCATGAACGCAAAGATCTCGCGATAGCCTACGGTTTGAAGGGCCTGCAGATCGCGGTATGGGAACAAACGCTCTGCTTCTTCGAACAGGCCGGCCGCGATCATCTGGTCCATGCGGGTGTCAATGCGCGCGTACAGCTCTTCGGTTGGCAGGGTGAGGCCGATCTTCACGACTCCGAATTCGTTTTCCCGCTTCGACCGCTTTCGCCAGTCGGCCATTTTTATTCCGGTTGTCCGCGCTATCTCCACAGCCCGTACCAGGCGGTGGGGATTTTTCTGATCCACTATTTCGAAATATTCGGGGTCTAGTTTCCTGACTTCCTCCTGGAGCCACGGGAGTCCTTTGGCGTTGTACTCTTCCACGATCGCTGTCCGGACTTCGGGTGCAACTGAAGGGGCGGGGTCGAAACCTTCCAGTACCGCGCGGATGTACAGGCCCGAGCCGCCACAAAGAATGACGCGGTCGTGCGTTGTAAAAAGCTTCCGGATAACGGCCAGGGCTTCATCCCCGTACGAGGCGGCGTTGTATTCGTCGTGAATGGAATGCGACGAGATAAAGTGGTGCGGAGCCTGTGCCAATTCGGCTGGTGAGGGTTTGGCCGTGCCGATCTCCAGCTCTTTATATATCTGTCGCGCATCGGCTGAGACAATCTCTGTGTTGAGCCGGACGGCAAGGCGGATGGCTACGCCGGTCTTACCGACGGCGGTCGGTCCGGCGATGACAATCAACTTTTTGGTTTGGTGATCGCTCACGAAAAAAACTTATGCCGCAAAAGTACAAAATGCCGAAGGCTGACCCGCTGCGGGCGCGAAACCCAAAACTTTCTTTTTATCTTTGCACTCATGGTAAAGTACACTAATCAATTCCTGACCAAACTGGAAGAGCTGATCGCAGAGTCGGACTACATCCTCCGGTACGAGAAAGGAAACTTTAAATCGGGTTATTGTGTCCTCAAGGACCAAAAGATCATGATCGTGAACAAGTTCTTCGCCGTGGAGGGAAAGATCAATGCCCTTCTCGACATCCTGAAAAGTATAGAGCTTGACACGTCCAAGTTTTCCGAGAAAAGCATGAAACTTTACGAAGAGCTGTCACAGGCTGAGGTGAAAATCTGAAGGTGGCTTTATTCGAGCTCTAACCAGGTCGAGCTCTAACCAGGGTTAAATCGGATACCTGAAGGTATCAACATATTGAAGATAACATTTCTCGGCACCGGCACATCACAAGGCGTGCCCGTGATCGGGTGCAGGTGCGACGTATGTCGCTCCATGGATTTCCGTGACAAGCGGCTCCGGTCATCGGTACACGTAGAGGTCGACGGCCTGAGCCTCGTGATCGACACCGGGCCCGACTTCAGACAACAGATGCTCCGCGAAAGCATCAGCCGCCTCGATGCAGTCATATTCACACACGGCCACCGTGATCACCTGGCCGGCCTCGACGACGTAAGAGCCTATAACTATCTCCAGCAATCCGACATGCCCCTGTTTGCCACCGGCATGGTGCTGGAACAGATCCGGATGGAATTCCATTACGCATTCGACCAAAACAAATACCCGGGAATTCCCCAGCTTCAGCTCCACGCGATCGACACCGCTCCGTTCACGATCGGCAACATCACCGTTACACCGCTGCCGGTCATGCACCTGAGACTTCCGGTGCTGGGTTTCAGGATCGGTAACTTCAGTTACATCACCGACGCCAATATGATTCCGGAGGAGACCATGGACCTTTTGAAAGGGACAGAAGTGCTGGTGCTCAACGCCCTTCAGAAAGAAAAACACGTTTCCCATTTCAACCTGGAGGAAGCGCTCGTCACAGCGCGGCGCATCGGTGCGACAAAGACTTTCTTCACCCATATCAGTCACAAGCTCGGTCTTCACAAGGCGGTACAGTCGGAGCTTCCCGAATCCGTAGCTTTGGGACACGATGGGTTGACCATCACCCTCTGAGGTGCACAACAATTTTTACTTTCTCCGGCAGATCAGCGCCAGGCTAGAGCTGAAGCTCAAGGGCTTTACACTGGTCTCGTGTTTCAGTCAGTCGAGGGATGAGCTGGTGATCGAGCTCAACGATGCGAAGTCGTCGTTCTTCATCAGGGCCAGCCTGCTTCCGGAATTCTCATGTCTCAGTTTTCCCGTCCGGTTTCAAAGGGCAAGAAAGAACAGCGTTGACCTGTTCGATGCGGTGATCATGAAAGTTGTGACTGGAGTCCGGCAGTTTTCCAATGAACGAAGCTTTGTGATCGATCTCGAAGGGGGGTTATCGTTGGTGTTCAAGATGCATGGCAACCGGTCGAACGTTCTTTTGGCGGAAGACGGAAGGGTGACGGATATTTTCAAGAACAGCCAGGAGAATGATCTTGGTATTTCTTTGGAGGCGCTGAACAAAGAGATCGACTGGTCGAAAGAAGCGTTCGGTAGAAACATCGGCAGCCTGGAGAAACTATACGTTACGTTCGGGAAGGCCGTGTGGATTTATCTGAGGTCGAAGGGGCTGGACGATGCCGATCCGGAAAAGAAGTGGCTGTTAATCAGGGAAACCTTACAAATACTCGAAAAACCTTCGGCGTATTTTATCAACGAACAGGGATTGAATATGTATTTGTCGCTGGTGCCCTTCGGGACAACGACCGCCACGTACGGCGATCCATTTGTGGCTGTCAGTGAATTCGCATCGCGGCATTCGAGTCATCTGGCCGCCCACAAAAAGATCGAAGGCATGGTCAGTCGCGCCCGGCAAGAGGTAAAAGCGGGAAAGAACTATCTCAAAACCGCGCACGAACGACTGACCGAAATAGAAAGCGACGAGCGTCACAAGATGTGGGGAGATGTGTTGATGGCAAACCTCCACCAGGTGAGCGTGGGTCAAAAATCAGTCACCCTCGAAAATTTTTACAACGACAACACACTCGTCGAAATTCCGCTCGATGCAACATTGTCGCCCCAAAAAAATGCGGAGCGTTACTATCGCAAGAGCAAAAACCGGGTGATCGAGATCGGAAAGCTTAAAGAGGCCATTCACCTGCACCAGAAAAAACTCGACAAGGCCGAGCTGACGTTACACGCGTTGCTGGCGCCGAAGGACGACGCTGTCCTGCAGCCGATCTTTGAAGAACAAGAGAAGCTGGATCGCGAAAGTGAAAAAGACCCGATCCCCTTCTGGGCTTTCGAATACAAAGGCTTTACCATCTGGGCCGGCCGGGACGCGAAGAACAACGACGAGCTCACCATGAAATGGACCCACAAGAACGACCTCTGGCTCCACGCCCGCGATGTCCCCGGCTCCCATGTCATCATCCGCCATCAATCCGGCAAGGCCTTCCCCAAAGATGTCATCGAGTATGCCGCCAGCATTGCGGCCTGGAACTCCAAACGAAAGACAGAGACGCTCTGCGCAGTAATCGTCACCCCGAAAAAATTCGTCCGCAAAAAGAAAGGTGCACCCGCAGGGGCCGTGGTAGTCGAGCGGGAGGAAGTTATTTTAGTCGAGCCGAAAAATCCTTCCTAGCGGCGAATAACGACTAACGACTAACGAATAACGACCTACTTCACTACGTTCACTTTGATCATGTTGGTTCTGCTCCTCTCCTGTATCGGCATACTCGCCAAACTAATAAAGATATCTCCCGTCTTCACATGTCCATCGCGTTTCAATATCTCGCGTACGTCTGCGATGGTCTCGTCGGTGCTCTCCTGCTTTTCGTAATAATATGCGCGCGTTGCCCACACGAGGTTCATCGAGTTGATGATGGCCCGGTTGCCGGTAAACACGAAGATGTTGCAGTTCGGACGGTGCGACGATGACCGGAAGGCTGCGTAGCCTGAGTTGGTCATGCTGACGATCGCCTTCGCTCCTACGTCCTGTGCGAGCTTACATGCGGCCAGGATCACGCTGTCGTTGACGAATATCGGGCTGTCGGGATCGACGTCCTTGAACTTATAATAAATTGCTGCCTGGCGTTCCACCGAGTTGATGGTGCGCACCATGCTCCGGACAACTTCACGGGGATATTTCCCGGCTGCCGTTTCGGCCGAGAGCATTACTGCATCGGCGCCGTCGATGATGGCGTTGGCTACGTCGTTGGTCTCGGCGCGGGTAGGCCTCGGATTCTCAATCATGCTCTCCATCATCTGTGTGGCCACGATGACGGGTTTCGAATATTTGTTGCATTTCTCCACCAGCATCTTCTGGACCATGGGAACTTCCTCCATGAGGATCTCCACACCGAGGTCGCCGCGGGCAACCATGAGGGCGTCGGTGGCCTGGATGATGGCATCGATGTTCTCGAGGGCTTCGGGCTTTTCGATCTTTGCGATAATGCGCGTGGTGGATTTGCGGCTGTCGATGATGCTACGCAGATATTCGATGTCTTTAACCTTGCGTACAAACGACAGGGCGACCCAATCGACTTTATTCGTCAAACCGAATTCGAGGTCGATAACATCCTTTTCCGTGAGCGACGGAGCGGAAACTTTCGTGAACGGAAGGTTGATGCCCTTGCGTGATTTCAGGAAGCCACCGTAGATTATTTCGCATACGATGTCCCCGCCTTTTATTTCTTTTACTTTCAGCTCGATCTTACCGTCGTCGATGAGGACCATGTCGCCCACCTTCACGTCTTTGGGAAGGCTTTCGTAGGAAGTGCTGACGATACTTGCGTTGCCTTTGAGTTGTTTCGTTGTGATGGTGATCTCTTTCCCTCGCTCTATCACTGTTCCGTCTTCCACTTCGTTCACCCGGATCTTGGGGCCTTGCAGGTCCTGAAGGAGTGCAATCTGATAACCATGTTCCTTGTTGATCTCTCTTACCAGGTTAATTACCTTCAGGTGGTCCTCATGAGTTCCATGAGAGAAATTGAGCCGGAAAACATCCACACCTTCTTTGGCGAGCTCGAGCAGCATCTCCTTGTTGTTGGATGCAGGGCCCACGGTTGCAACAATCTTAGTTTTATTGTAGCTGTTTTTTTCCATAAGAGGGGGGATGTGTATTAACTACACATTAGAAGATAAAGTTGTCTTTTGATTTTAAGGCGGGCAAAGGTAAAAAAGCAACTAGTTCTATGGAAGGAATATTGCGTAAGACTTCCTGCAAACGTTTGCTGTGCATTTCTTCGTCTCCTTTGGCGTAAAGTATGTAATCCAGATGAGGATGTTCGGGTACGAGAAAAATTCCTTTTGTCTCGCCCTCGTTCGACCTGTTGCGGAAGAGATTGACGGTGTTCAGGGGTGACTGGTGGGAATAAAAAGTGAAGAAGAATTCGCCTTCTTTTGTGGTCATTTTCAGGTCGTCTTTCCTGACCAGGTTCACCCCCAGGGAGTGGTTGATCTCCCACGCAAGTTTGTATCCCCGGGCTGATGAAATTAAGCCCATCAGTTCAAAGTCGTACGCAAACTCTACTTCCAGTCGCCGCTTTTTCATAGCCTAAAACCCGTGGCTCCCGCCGATTTTCTGGGAGGTAAAAAGTTTGACAATATTGCACTAAATCTCTTTATTTGCACTGTTTTTTAAATCTCTAAACCTTAATAACATGTCTGAAATCGCACAAAAAGTAAAGCAGATCATCATCGACAAATTGGGTGTTGAAGAATCTGAAGTTACGCCCGAGGCTAGTTTTACTAACGACCTAGGTGCTGACTCACTCGATACTGTTGAATTGATCATGGAATTCGAAAAGGAGTTCAACATCTCCATTCCTGACGATCAGGCCGAAAACATTGCTACCGTAGGACAGGCGATTTCCTACCTCGAAGAACACGCGAAGAAATAACTGGGCATTTTTCGCCACCAAACCTTAAATATGACTTTTAAGAGAGTAGTTATCACCGGTTTAGGTGCGCTTACACCCATTGGCAACACCCTCCAGGCGTTCTGGGATGGACTGAAAAGCGGACAATCTGGTGCTGCCCCTATAACCAAGTTCGACACTACTCTATTCAAAACCAAGTTTGCCTGCGAGTTGAAAGGGTTCGACCCGACCAACTTCATGGACAAGAAAGACGCCCGCAAGCTCGACCCCTTTGCACAATACGCAATGGTCGTGGCCGACGAGGCGATAAAAGACGCCAACCTTCCTCTCTCTGATTTAAACCCCGACCGCGTAGGCGTGATCTGGGGGTCGGGGATCGGAGGGTTGCTCACTTTTCAGGAAGAAGTAAGGGCCTTCGCCGCCGGCGACGGAACCCCCCGCTTCAACCCCTTCTTTATTCCAAAGATGATAGCCGACCTTAGCGCCGGCCATATCTCTATCAAGTACGGATTCCGCGGACCCAACTACGTTACAGTATCGGCTTGCGCCTCCTCCACCAACGCGATCTACGACGCCTACACCTACCTCAAGCTCGGTAAGGCAGAAGTGATGGTCTCGGGTGGATCGGAAGCTGCCGTATGTATCGCCGGTGTCGGCGGATTCAACGCACTGAAGGCGCTCTCGGAAAGGAACGACTCCCCGCAAACTGCGTCGCGTCCATACGACAAGGACCGCGATGGATTTGTGCTAGGCGAAGGCGCCGGAGGATTGATCCTGGAAGAATATGAGTTCGCCAAAAAACGCGGCGCTAAGATCTACGGCGAGATCGTTGGCGGCGGAATGACATCCGACGCTTACCACATCACCGCACCGCACCCCGAAGGATTAGGCATCACCAAAGTAATGGAACAGGCGCTGGCGGAAGCCGGCATCTCTCCCTCCGAAGTTGACTACGTAAACACGCATGGCACCTCGACGCCGCTCGGCGATGTGGGTGAGATCCGTGCCATTCAAAAAGTCTTCGGAGAACATGCTTATAAGATGAGCATCAGCTCGACCAAGTCGATGACCGGCCACCTGCTCGGTGCAGCCGGAGCCATCGAGGCGATCGCCTGCCTGATGGCCATCAACGAAGGTATTATCCCTCCCACCATCAATCATTTCACTGACGATCCGGAACTCGACCCCAGACTGGACCTGACATTCAACAAATCAAAGAAAAAAGACGTGCGTATTGCCTTGAGCAACACGTTTGGATTTGGAGGACATAATTTCTCCATTATTTTAAAGAAAGCAGAATAGCAGGTGTGGAGCATCTTAAAACGATCGGGACAAGCATCTAAAAAAGAACGGGACAAACTGATTAATGCGATAAAGACGATGGGCGGCTTTACCCCGTCGAATATTGCTCTTTACCAGCTTGCAACCATACACAGTTCCCGCGCCAAGGAAAAGGACGGCTTCCGCGAGTCGAACGAAAGGCTCGAATACCTGGGAGATGCGATCCTCGGCGCCGCTGTTGCAGATTATCTTTTCAAAAAATATCCGTTCAAGGACGAGGGTTTCCTTACCGAGATCCGCAGTCGCATCGTGAACCGGGAATCGTTGAATGCACTGGCCCGGAAGATCGGTATCGGCAACATCGTTCAGTTCGACAATAAGAACGCACAGCTGCAGCAGGTGATATTGGGCAACACCCTGGAGGCGCTCGTAGGCGCGGTGTACCTCGACAAAGGCTATCTGCGCTGCAAAAAATTCGTGATCGACAAGCTCATACAGCCCCACTTCGACCTGGATCTTGTCATCCAATCGAACGCCAACCACAAGAGCCGGATCATTGAGTGGGCTCAGCGAAACAGCAAAGAGATCAAGTTTGAAATACTCAACGTGAAGAAAGCCAGGAACGGGAGGGAATTTTCGGCACAGGTGTTCATCGGCGAGCAACCTTACGGACTTGGTTTTGGTTATACGAAGAAGAAAGCCGAGCAGGATGCCGCCCAGAAGACTTGTGATATGCTTGAGATCGCATAGAGATTGTTTTTTTAACACATAGGTCACATAAAGTGAAACGTAGCGCCGATTGAAACTTATCTATGTGCCCTCGGAATACGCCCTGAATAGAATGCGGGCACGAGGGCACATAGTATCACTCAGTTGGTGACTTCATTAGTTTCTATGTGTACTATGCGTTTAAGTGTATTATACGTTTAAGAAAAAATATACTTTGAAACCCACTCTCCGAATAGCCGGTGCATGTCTGAATCAAACCCCTCTCGATTGGGACGGCAACACTTCGCGCGTACTGGATGCCATCAAAGCAGCAAGAGAACAAAACGCCGACATCGTATGCTTCCAGGAGCTTTGCATTTCGGGATATGGATGCGAAGACCTTCACCTGGCGTCCTGGCTAAGTGAAAAGGCATGGGTCGAGCTCGAAAAGATCATTCCCCACACCAAAGACATCGCCGTCTGCATCGGCCTTCCGCTTCATTTCGCAGATAAAACATGGAACGGAGCCTGTGTGATCCACGACACAAAGATCCTCGGCATCACGCTCAAGCAAAACCTTGCACTCGACGGTGTACATTACGAACCCCGGTGGTTCGAGCCGTGGCCGCCGAATGAAGTAACGCACTTACAACGCAACGGCAGGGACGTTTCCGTCGGAGACCTGGTGTACGACATCAAAGGGATCCGTTTTGGATTCGAGATCTGCGAAGACGCCTGGAGGAAAGTTCGCCCCGGCGAGATCCTTTGCCAGCGTGGTGTCGACCTTATCATCAATCCCAGCGCGAGTCATTTCGCCCTGGGTAAAAGTCATTCCAGGGAAACACTCGTCGTCGACAGCTCCTTCAAGTTCAATTGCGCCTACGTGTACGTGAATGTTCTGGGTAATGAGGCCGGCCGTATGATCTACGACGGCGACATCATTTTCGCACAGAAGGGTACCATGCTCGGCGCTCACCGCCGGCTGTCGTTCCAGCCATTTCAGTTGCGGACATGCACGATCGATTTTGAAGATCCGTCCGGGTCGCAAAAGTTTGAGAAGGATGACATCACCGACCGCAGTGACGAGTTTGCACAAGCAGTGTCGCTGGCGCTGTTCGATTATCTCAGGAAGAGTAAAATCAAAGGCTTCGTGTTGAGTCTTAGTGGCGGAGCTGACTCATCTTGCTGCGCGGTACTCGTTGCCGAAATGGTGCGAAGGGCTGTCGCGGAGATTGGTTGGGATTCGTTTTGGTCGCGTTTGGATCTGGAACCCGTGAAAGACCTCAGGCAGGCAGTGGGCAGATTGCTGACCACCGCTTACCAGGGCACCGGAAATTCTTCCTCGCAAACACTGGAGGCAGCCCGTGAGCTGGCCGCTTCGATCGGAGCAGAGTTTCATCAATGGCAGATCGACGATGAGGTGAAGTCATACACTTCGAAAGCGGAGAAAGCGATCGGAAGAAAACTGACCTGGGAAACCGACGACGTGACCATGCAAAATATCCAGGCGCGTGCAAGGTCTCCCATCATCTGGATGCTCGCCAATATCAAACAGAGTATCCTGCTCACTACATCCAATCGCAGCGAAGGCGATGTGGGATACGCTACCATGGACGGAGATACGAGCGGCAGCCTCGCCCCTATTGCCGGTATCGACAAACCGTTCATTATGATGTGGCTGAAGTGGGCCGAACATAGTCTGGGGTACAAAGGCCTGAGCTACGTGAACAATCTACAGCCCACCGCGGAATTGCGGCCGCAGGAACGTGCGCAGACCGACGAAAAAGACCTGATGCCTTACCCCGTCCTTGCCGATATTGAGAAACTCGCCTTTTTGTACAGGAAACCGCCCATTGAAGTTTACAAGCTGCTTTCGGAAAAATACGACCCGGTACTACTGAAGGATTATGTAAGGAAATTCTTCAGGCTGTGGGCCGCCAACCAATGGAAGCGCGAACGACTCGCCCCGTCGTTCCATCTCGACGACCTGAATATCGACCCACGCAGCTGGTTGAGGTTTCCGATACTATCTGCGGGTTTTAAACATGAACTTTCGGAGCTCTAATTGTGCGCGGTGCGATGTGCGAAGTGCGATGATGTAACCGGACACCAGGCTTCGAAGAGCCGCATCGGACATCGCACCCCGCACATCGCACATCATTTTACTATCTTTGCCCCCTTTAAAAACACCCTCTAATCATCATTTAGAATGACACTGAGTTACCTGATCTGGAACTGGAGCCCTGAGATTTTTACCTGGGGTTGGCTCTCGCTACGCTGGTATGGATTGCTTTTCGCGCTGGGATTTCTGCTGAGCCAGCAGATACTCAATTATATGTTCAAAAAAGAGGGTAAACAACAGGCGGACGTCGATACACTGACCATATATATGGTGATCTCGACGATCCTCGGAGCCCGCCTGGGTCACATATTGTTCTATCAGCCCGAGATCATCTGGGAAGATCCCCTCGGCGTGTTGCTGCCTTTTCAATTCACTCCGACATTCGAGTTCACCGGGTTGCGCGGACTGGCCAGCCACGGCGCCGCATTCGGGATCCTTTTTGCGCTGTGGGTTTACTCCAATTACCTGATGATCTATACAAGAAAGCCAGGCAGCGAGCTGAAATTTGAAGACGAAGCCAATGAGAAAGTCAAACACAAAATAAAGAAGGGCTTCAATATCATTAAACGCGTCAAGTTCGGTCAATCCTATATTCAGACGCTCGATCGTATCGTCATTCTTGTTACGCTCACCGGCGCCCTCATAAGGCTCGGAAATTTTTTCAACTCCGAGATCATTGGTAAACCGACCGACACCGCCATGGGAGTCGTATTCGCCGGGGAAGTGACACGGATGTTCACCAAAGCCGCAAACAGTCCGGTCGATTTCGTTGAAGTAAAGAAAAATCCCGACGCACCCGACGGAACGGATGGACGTAAGCCCGTCAACGTCTACCTGTTTTTCAAAAAAGGTACTCCGCAGGCAAGCGCCGACGCCTTTCTCTCCCGTGAAGGAAAGTATTACCTGACACTCGACAGCGAGTTCTTCGACGAGCCCGTCAGCTCACCGCTCAATTATTCGGTGCTCGAAGAAAAGCCCGGTGTGGTGGTCGGCCGTATCCACACCATGGCCATCGCACGACATCCTGCGCAGCTATACGAATCCATTTCCTGTTTCATATTCTTCTTCGTGCTGTTGTGGCTTTGGGCAAAAGGAAAAGTCCAAAGTCAGCCCGGTCTCATCTTCGGCATATTCATGGTCGTGCTCTGGACCCTTCGATTCTTGTACGAGTTCCTCAAGAAAGAACAAGTGGATTTCGAGACGAATATGATCCTCAACATGGGACAGATCTTAAGTATCCCGCTGGTTATCGTTGGTATCATAATCCTTGTAAGATCGCGCAAGCAACCGGATCCCCTAAAACCATAACAGCCCGGAGATTCGCGAAAGCGGTGATGTATGCTCGCATTTTTGGTGTTTTTAAGCAGTCTGTTTCAAATACAAGGGCCGTCCACACCGATCGTCCCGGCGCCTGGTAAGTCCGTTGTCGTTGCCGACTCGGTGCCGAACAAGATCCTCCGCGTCAACCGGGTCATCATACTGGGAAACAAAACCACGCGCGACCGGATCATTCTCCGCGAGCTGAGTCTTAAGCCAGGCGATACCATTTCTTCGAATCGTTTCGACAACCAGCTGGTCCGCGACCGCGCAAAGGTCTACAACCTGCGTTTGTTCAACACCGTCGTGGTGCGATGGCTGGAGTTCGACCCCTTCGCCGGATCGATCGATATCATAGTCGAGGTGAGTGAACGATGGTACATCTTCCCTCAACCCATCTTCGAGCTGTCGGACCGGAACTTCAACGAATGGTGGCAGAACTACGGCCACGACTGGAAACGCGTGAACTACGGCCTTCGCTTGTACCATACCAACTTCCGCGGCCGGAATGAAAAATTGCGTTTCACGACACAGTTCGGTTTCACCCGGAAGTTCCTGCTCAGCTATAGCATTCCGAATTTAGGGCTAAACCAAAAGTCCGGGCTGATCTTCGACCTGAGCTACGAAGAGCCTAAGAACCTCGCTTACTTTACCGAAGACCATAAGCTTAAATACCAGGAGGGGCGGACGACACTGAAAAAGCAACTCGCCGGCGCGATCTCATACAGTTTCAGGAAATCGTTTTATGAAACTCATGCCCTTACGTTCGAGTACCAGGACAGCCGGGTAGCCGATACCATTGCCATATTGAATCCAAATTTTTACAAGGAAGGCGCGAGACGGCAAAGACTCGCTTCGATCTCCTATTCGTTCAACTCCGAGCATCGCGACGTGATCGCGTATCCACTGAAAGGATACCAGTTCACTTTCTATACTTCGAAGACCGGCATCGGTTTGGGAATGGATGTGAACATGGTCGAAGCCAACGCCACCTTTGCGAAGCACTCCGACCTGGGAAAAGGTTTTTACTTCTCTAACTTCTCTTCCGCGTATGCGAGTACTCCGCAGAATCAGCCTTACTCGGTTTATTCTGCGTTGGGTTATCGCCGTCAATTCCTTCGCGGGTATGAGATCTATGTGATCGAAGGGCCGCAGTTCTTCCTCAACAAAACCACGTTCAAGAAACGGATCTTCTCGCATGCGTGGACGCTCCAGGACATGCCGCTGGAACAATTCAGCTATCTCCCCGTGGCTGTTTATCTAAAAGCCTACTTTGATTTCGGTTACGTGAATAATTACAACCGCTATGATGAGCTCAACATTAACACGCGTTTATCGGGTCGTATGCTGATGGGCACCGGAGTGGGCCTCGACCTGGTAACGATGTATGACAACGTCTTCCGTTTTGAGTACACGTTCACCCGCGAAAAGACAAATGGGTTCTTCTTTCACGTGAAGAAAGAATTCTAATACTCTTTATAAACTTTTCGTTTTCCCTTTTTAAAAACATACCACGTACCGGTTTCTTTACCTTGCTGATAGGTGCCGGTAAACTGTAGCTCGCCTTTCTCCGTATAGAATTTCCAGTCACCTTCCTCCTTTCCTTCTTTATAATATCCTTCCTGTAACAGCGAGCCATCTTCATTGAATACCTTCACCGGACCATCGGGCAAGCCATTCACATAATTGACGATTCGTTCAGGTTTTCCATTCGGATGATAGTGTTTCCATTCACCGGCATACTGACCTTGTTCATACTTCCCGGCCTTCTCCAGGTTCCCATTCTTATGAAAATACTTCGCCGAGTCTTCCATCATGCCGTTGCGCCAGCTCTCCACTCCCTGTTTGCCGCCTTCGCCATAAAAATATTCCACGATACCGTGAAGCACGCCATTCTGAAAATGCTCGACAGCGCTGGTCTTTCCGTTTTCATAATAATAAGTCCACGTACCGCTCTTCTTTCCGTCCACTGTACTTCCGGAAGCCTTTACCTGTCCGTTGGCATATCGATCATTCTGCTCTTGCGCACACACCAGGTGGGTTGACAAACAGAAAACCAGACAAAGGATCAGGCGATTGATCCAATCATGCTTCTTTGAAAAGCCGGCTGGGTTCCTTTGTATCATGATCGCCCGGATGATTCTCATATTCTCGTTCCTGTCTGCAAATATATTCGCGCAGTCGGTGCTTTTAAATACGGGGGCGCGGAATGAGGGACTGGCCGGCCAGTCTGCCGTGTCGCGTGACGAATGGGCGATATGGCGAAACCCGGCGGGACTTACATACGTCGACGCGACTACGGCATCATTCGGCACCCGGCAAGTACCCATCATCAATGTCCCCGCGAGGTCCGCGTTGCTGGCAGTCAAAACAAGGGCCGGTTGCCTGGCTGCGGGCGTATCGGCATTCGGTGACGATCTCTATAGCGAGCACGCGATGTCGCTCGCCTTCGCCCATAAAATCGGTATCACCAATGTGGGTGTGCGTGCCGACGTGTTCCAGCTGCGAATCGATGGCAACGGCATCAAAAGAACTTTCGGAGTAACGATCGGCGGCATCACTGCCATCGGCAGCCGGTTGCTCATCGGCGCCGTCGCGAGAAACGTAAACCTGCCGCAATGGGCGGAAGGACAGCCACTGCCCGTTGTTCTCAACGCCGGACTGTTGTTCATGCCCACAGACATCTTTTCGGTGATCGCAGAAGTCGAAAAGAATACAGACCTCGATCCAACGATTAAAGGCGCTGTCGAATACACTGTAAAGAAAAAGCTGTTCGTCAGAACGGGATTCAACCTCTTCCCGAATGCAGCATTCGGAGGAATCGGTCTTCGTATGTGGCGGATGGGTTTCGACTATGCCGTTCGTTGGGGATACCTGCCTGGCTATTTCCACATGATGTCGGTTTCCATACGAACAAAAACCAGGGACAAGTGAGATACCTGGTAATGATATTGATCACAAGTCTTCTGGCGATCGACACACGTTGCCAGGAAATGCAACGGGCTCGTCAGAATACCGACCGGCTTGCTGAAAGGATCGTTCCTGCCGACGACGCCGACCTCAACTACGATGACCTGTATGAAAATCTGTCGCAGTTAGCTTCACATCCCCTCAATCTCAATCGCGCCTCCCGCGACGAGCTATTGTCACTCGGTCTGCTGTCGCAAATTCAGTCCGATGCTCTCATCGCCTATCGCCATGAAAACGGCGACCTCCTCGAGATCTACGAGCTGCAATCTGTTCCCGGGCTCGATAGCGAGACCATCGATAACATCCTCCCCTATGTTTCCGTCGGTCCGTCTCCTTCCGCTCGAAATTTTCTGGGAAGGATCCGGTCACAGCAAAGCGCTTATCTTTTGACGCGTTACGAACGCACCCTGGAAGAGTCGCACGGCTACCGCTCCGAAGGCGACAGCTCTTCGAAATACAGGGGCGACCCGGCGCGCATCTACTCCCGTTTCCGCCTGGCCAGCCCCGGCGATGTCAGCATTGGTATCACCGCGGAAAAAGATGCCGGCGAACAACTGAAGTGGAACGATGCACAAAAAGGCTTCGACTACTATTCAGCCCACGTCCAGCTCATCAACAAAGGATCGCTCGTGAACCTGGTCGCCGGGGATTATGTCGCGCAGTTCGGTCAGGGCCTTACACTCGGGGGAGGCTTCGGAGCAGGTAAAGGTTCCGAAACGATCACAACGTTAAGACGGACCTCTACCGGCTTCATGCCATATACCTCCGCCAACGAGTCGGGCTTCTTCCGCGGTGTGGCCGCGACAGCACGGCTGCCGGGAAGCTTGATGGTGCATGCGTTCATCTCTGCACTGCCGCGTGATGCATCCGGTTCGGAGGAAAGCTCATTGGCGGTACTTCAGTCGGGGAAACACCGGACTATCAATGAGGAGAGCGGCCGCCATCAGCTACGTGAAAAGAATTTCGGAGCCGCGTTGGAATACAAAGGCCGGTCATTCGAAGGTGGAGTGATTTTACACCGGACCATGTATGGGCGGCCTATCAACAAGTCTCCGTCCGTGTACAACTCGTTCGACTTTAACGGCAATGCCAACACGAACGTGGGAGCATTCGCGGCATATACCTTCGGCAACTTCAGTGCATTTGGCGAGTGTGCGCAAACTATAGAACACGGGCTGGGCGTCGTCGCCGGCGTGATCGGCAGTATTTCACGCAACATCGATGTATCGTTGTTGGCGCGGCGTTATGCACGGGATTACTATACTTCCTATTCGAATGCCATCTCAGAGAATACGGCCCCTCGCAACGAGCGGGGCATCTACTGGGGCTGGAAGCACGCCATTAGCCGTAAGCTTTCGTATACGTCCTATACGGATCTCTTTACGTTCCCGTGGCTGAAATTCCGCAACTACATCCCTTCGGCAGGGAGCGAATCGCTGGTGAGGATGACCTACCGGCTCTCGAAGTCGGCAGAGTTCTACCTCCAGTTCCGCGACGAGCGAAAGAACCGCAATGTTCCGCCGGAGACACCGGTGTACCAGTCGTTGCCCGGGCGCCGGCAAAACTGGATCCTCAGCTCCTCCCTGAAACTGGATGCCGTTTCGCTGAGGGCGAGGGTTCAGCTCAGCTCCTACCGGCAGACTTTGACGACGCATGGCTTTGCGATGGCATTCGACGCGGCGTATGATTGGCGTAAGGTTTCGATAGATACACGCATTGCGATCTTCGATACCGACGATTTCGACAACCGTCAATACATGAACGAACGCGATGTTTTGATGTCGTTCTCGTTCCCGGCTTATTACGGCGAAGGCATACGTGCCTATGTCGTGGCACGGTTCCGGCCCGCCAAATGGGTCGACCTTTCCCTGAAGTTTGCCCGGACTGGCTACTTCAATTCAGCTAGCTCAGGCTCCGGAAGTGACACAATTGATGGAAACAGACGCCGGGACGTGAAAGTACAGGTGGTTTTTCGCGCGGATTAACTGCGCCGGGGCTACCTTTGTGCCATGCACGCCGTTCGTCTTATAACCCCGGGGATGATCATTACCATGATCATCGGAGTGATCGCTTTCATGGTGATTTACCGGATGCTCTTCCGCAAAAAGTAGTCTTTGTACAACTGCACCCGACACGCGGCATTTTATCGCTAAAAATGTCACATTATCGAATCATAAGGCCTTGATTTATTGGGGTTTTGCACCTTAGATTTGTCATAACCCCTTAAGGTCTATTTTTTAACCCCCTTTGCCCAATGAGAAAGATTAATTTCCTTTTCGTACTGGTACTTTTTACCCTGGTACTGCTGTCGGTTGCTTCGCTGGCTTTCGCTCAAACAACCAAGAAAACGTTGGAATTGTCGGAGTTTCAGAGCATTTACAACAACTCTAACTATACGGTCTATATAAAACAGACCAATAAGCAGGAAGTGATCGTAGAAGCCCTGACCGAGATCTATTCATTGACGGAGATCAAAGTGGAGAATGGGATATTGCTGATCAACGTCGAAAGAAAACCTGACAGTCCTAACAAAAGCATCTGGGCAAAGATCGACGACATCAAGTTGAACCCGACCATGAAGGTCTATGTGAGCGTCAAAAACGTGAATGAGCTCCAGGTGAATGGCGGCGGCAAGATCATTTCGGAGAACTCGATCGCTTCAGACAATCTTACGATTGGAGTTGCCGGAAGCGGATCCCTGGATCTCGACATTAAAGGAAAGACCATCAAGACCGAGCTCAGCGGTTCGGGTAATGCTGTCCTGAAAGGGTATGCATCCTTTAACGACATCCTGATGAGTGGAAGCGGCAGCCTCAGTGCCTATACCCTCGAGCTGGAATCCGCCAAAATAAAAGTAAGCGGTGCGGGTATCGCGGAAATCAACGTCTCAAATTCGCTCGATGCGGCGGTGCTGGGTAGCGGAACTGTGAAACATAAAGGCAATACGAAGACCGTATCCAAAAAACAGTACGGCTCCGGCATAGTCGACAGGGCCTATTAATACCCTCAAAACATCTATTCTAGCCAATCAACCCGTAACAGTGAGCCTTCGTCGGACTGACCCGCCATTTTATCGCAAAAACCTTTTAAAATCCACAAAAACAAGGAATTTTATATAAAAGAACAGGAAATAAAAAAAAACCTATCTTTGTAGTTGTTAATAGAATAATTTCTCTGCGTGAAATCTTTGATCCTACCAGCTTAGTTACTCCGTTAGCAAGAACATTTATCACTTAATTTCAAAAAACACAATGAACATTTACGTAGCCAACATTCCCTGGAAGGCTTCAGAGGACCAATTGAAACAACTCTTTGCAGAGTTCGGGGAGGTAAATTCTGCAAAAATCATCATGGACAAGGTGACTCAACGCAGCCGCGGTTTCGGATTTATCGAAATGGCTGATGACACTGCAGGCCGTAACGCAAT
Source organism: Cyclobacteriaceae bacterium (assembly GCA_035318625.1). GTDB lineage: Bacteria > Bacteroidota > Bacteroidia > Cytophagales > Cyclobacteriaceae > ELB16-189. The sequence goes on along the minus strand of DATHEL010000001.1, from coordinate 247,099 downwards.
CAACAGCCTTAATGGCGCTGATTTCCTCGGTAAGAACCTAGTAGTAAACGAAGCGCGTCCCCGTGAAGATCGCCCTAACAACTTCCGCAGTAATGGCGGTGGTTTTAAGCGCGGAGGCTACAACAACCGTAACGACGATTAAAAAGTAATTATCAATATTCGGTTATTGCGAAACCCCGACAACGTCGGGGTTTTTTTTATTTAGATCTTTCCGGGGTAAATCTTTCAGGGCTGAACATTGTGATGTCTACCTCAGGTTGCCTGGCATCCACCACATCGCTCACGATCTTACCCGTCGCGGGACCGAGACTCATCCCCATCATCGAATGCCCGGTTGCGACTACGAGATTCTCGATCGCGATCGTTCTCCCGATGTATGGAAGGCCATCCGGGGAGCACGGACGGAGTCCATGCCATATCTTGTCCGGAAAACCGACCTTCATTTCAGGATAGTATTTGGGGATGGCGTCCACAATGCCACGAACCCGGTTGAGATTGATCTCATGATTGATACCACCGATCTCCATCGTTCCTCCGAATCTCAGCGAGCTGCCCATCGGTGTCACCGCCACACGGGCTTCGAGAAGTATCGACGGGATACGAATGTTCTTCGCCACATTGTCTAAGGTGAAACTGTATCCTTTGCCTGCTTGCATCGGTAAGTTGAGACCGGATTTATTCAGCTTCTGTAGTTTCTTCGCCACCAAGCCCGACCACGACCCGGCCGCAAGGACGTACTCGTCGAACGAGAGACTTCTATCCGATGCAATCAAAGCTTCGATCCTCCTGCCTTTGACCTCGATATCGGTGATCTCTGCGGAAGTGATGAACGTTACCCCAGAGGTCCTGAGAAACGATATCAATCCTTTCACTAATTGTTGTGGCGTCAGATGTGTGTCGCCCGGGAAGTACACTCCGCCGCGGGCGTTGACCTTCACGTCCGGCTCGAGTTGTTGCACTTCCGCTGCCGACAGCACACGGGCTTCGATACCGAGCTTGTTCGCCGCATGGGCAGTCTCCTTTTCCTCCGCCTCCGTTTCCTTCGACTGGAAAAGCATCATCAGCCCACGTTCGTGATAGCCGAAGTCGAAGGGCAATTCCTTTTCCCATTGACCATACAATGATCTGCTCAGAAGGCTAAGCCCTTTCAGGGCCGGGGCCGAACGCGACACATGACGCTCGTTGCTATGCTTGTAAAACTGCAATCCCCATTTCAACAGATCCGGGTCGAGGCGCGGCTTCACATAAAAGGGGCTGGTGGAGCGAAACATCCAGCGGATACCTTTGCTGATCATCCCCGGCGCCGCGAGTGGAATGAAATGGCTCGGTACGATCATTCCCGCGTTGCCGAATGAACATCCGTCGGTGAGATCGCCCTTGTCGATAATGGTAACGTTATGGCCCGCTTTAATCAAGTAGTAAGCGGAGCTTAGCCCGATTATTCCGCCTCCGATGATGCCGATAGTTTTGGTCAAAGTATAGGTTTTTTTTGCTCACGGATCACGCGGATCGCACGGATCCATTTTGCCTTTTATCCGCGTGATCTGTGCGATCCGTGAGAGATTGTATTTTATATGACCTGAAATCCATACGCGTAAGGATCATCATCGGGATCGATAGTAATCGTATTATGCCCATATATCCTGGCCCACCCTTCTACACTCGGCACAATTGCAGGCTTGCCATCCAGTGTCGTTTCTTCCTCTATCCTTCCGATAAACTTCGATCCGATAATACTTTCATGAATGAACTCCTGGCCTTTCTTTAGTTTGCCTTTCGCATACCATTGTGCGAGGCGGGCCGATGTGCCTGTGCCACATGGCGACCGGTCGATCGCCTTGTCGCCATAGAACACTGCATTGCGTGCGGTCGAAGAGGGATCGATCGTCTTGCCGGTCCACAGGATATGGCTGCACGAATTGATCGTGGGGTTTTCAGGATGAACAAACTGATATTTCGCGTTGATATTCTTTCGAAGCTCGCGGCTCCACGATATCAGCTGGCCTGCATTAAAATGTTCCAGTCCCGGAAAATTCTTTTGCACATCGACGATCGCATAGAAATTACCACCGTAGGAAACATCGAGCAGCAGCGCGCCCAGGTCCGGACATTCTGCTGTAATATTCTCAGCAGCCAGGTATGACTTCACATTTCTGATCTTGACAGACTTCACCTTCTTCCCTTCCTGCTTATACTCGACCTTCACAATTCCCGCAGGAACCTCCAGTGAAAGTATACCGGGCGTTTTCGGTGTCACCAATCCTTCTTCGATGGCGATCGTTACCGTGCCGATCGTTCCATGACCGCACATGGGAAGGCATCCGCTGGTTTCGATGAACAACACGGCGATGTCGTTGGCGGGATCGACGGGTGGGTACAGTATACTCCCGCTCATCATGTCGTGGCCGCGCGGCTCGAACATGAGGCCCTTGCGTATCCAGTCGTATTCACGAAGGAAATGCTGGCGCTTTTCACTCATGTTGCTGCCGGTGAGCAATGGACCACCGCCGGCTACCAATCGAACGGGGTTACCGCAGGTGTGCGCGTCGATACAGAAAAAGGTCTTTGAAGCCATTCAGACTGTTATCATTTTTTCAACTCCCCGTTGAACAGTCTCCATATATTTCTCGGGTTTGATGTCTTGAGCTCTTCGGGAAGCAATGATTCGGGAAATGACTGAAATGCTACGGGCCGGACAAATCTTTTGATGGCATCTGCGCCTACCGAAGTAAAGCGTGAATCGGTCGTAGAAGGATATGGGCCGCCGTGGTGCTGGGCGGGACAAACTTCGACACCCGTGGGAACGCCGTTGATGACGAGCCGGCCTGCTTTTTCGATCAGCACGTTCATCAGTTCTTTATGATTCGCGACCTCCGCTTCGTCGCCGATCACCGTAGCTGTCAACTGTCCGTGCGTGTTATTAACGACGGCATTCAGGATGTTGATATCCTTGCAGCGTATGATCAGTGAGAACGGACCGAATACCTCCTCCGCCAGCTGCGGATTCTTGAAATACTCGGCGGCATCCGCGGAGGCAACGAGCGCGCGGCCCTGCGATGAGTTACCTCCGTCGGCAGACTGCGTTTCGACCTTCACACCTTTTTGCGCAAGGGCATTGGAGAGTTTCTTCGAATAGTTGTCGGCAATGCCCTGGTGCAACATCTTTCCCGGAAGGGCGGCGGCGATGCTTTTCGAGAGCGCGCCAATAAATTGATTCAGTCCTTCGCCTTCGACGGCAAAGATCAGCCCCGGGTTGGTACAGAATTGTCCGACGCCCAGCGTGATCGAACCCGCGAGCTTTTCGGCAGTTTTATCGGCATCACGTTTCAGCGTTTCAGGAAGGAGGATCACGGGGTTGACACTGCTCATTTCTGCAAAGACCGGTATAGGCTCCGGCCTCGCATTCGCGATGTCGAACAACGCGCGGCCTCCTGTGAGCGATCCTGTAAATCCGACGCCTTTGATCACGGGGTGCGTGACGAGGGCCTTGCCTACTTCGAAGCCCGTGCCGTGCAAATGATGAAACACGCCCTTGGGCATGCCGGTGCTGAGAGCCGCTTTGAAGATCGCTTCGGCGACCAGCGAGGAAGTCTTCGCATGTCCGGGATGAGCCTTTACGATAACGGGGCAACCGGCGGCAAGCGCCGATGCCGTGTCGCCGCCGGCAGTTGAATAAGCAAGCGGAAAGTTCGCGGCGCCAAACACAACGATCGGTCCAACCGGAACAGACATCTTACGCATATCGGGTTTGGGCAATGGCGTACGATCGGGAAGCGCGGTGTCGATCTTTGCATCCACCCATGAACCTTCCTCCACCAGTGTTGCAAACATCCGGCAGTGGGCGGTGGTGCGGCCGCGCTCGGAAACGATCCGCGCTTCGGGTAGGTTGGTTTCTTCCATGGCTGTCTTCACGAGCGTGTCGCCAAGCGCTTCAATCTCGTTGGCGATGGCGCGAAGGAATCCGGCTTTTCGTTTTCCGTCGAAGTTCTTATAAGAGAAGAAAGCCTGCTGAGCATCTTTCAATGCCTGTTCTACTTCCTGTGTCGTTGCGTCTTTGAATACCATTGTGTGTGATTTAATGAAACCAGTCCTGTAGTTGTTGTTCTGTCAGATTACTGCCGGTCAGTATGAGAACAACTGACTTCCCGGCAAAAAGTTCACGGTTTTCGAGCAATGCCGCAAGGCCAACTGCTGCGGAAGGCTCAACAATAATACCGGCATGCAACCGGAGTAGTTGCATAGCTTTGACGAGCGTCTCTTCTTTGACCAGGAGCCCTTCGGTGACCAGCTCTTTCATTTCAGTCACCGCCTCGGCTACCGGGATCCGCACCCCGATGCCATCGGCGATCGTATCGATGCTTTCGTGCGTAATGATCTTCCCTGACTTCCACGACTCGAGCATGGCAGGCGCGTTGGCGGATTGTATGGCGATCACTTTCGTCCTGGGCCGTAAATTTCCAATTGCCATAGATATCCCGTTCACCAGTGCGCCGTTGCCCAAAGGCACAAGGATAAAGTCCGGGGTGAAACGGCCATCGCGCAGCAATTCTATTCCAATCGTTCCGGCGCCGACAACCGTGTCCACGTCGAGACTGTCCTCGACGAAACGAATATGTTTCTGACCCGCGTCCGTTCTCGCCGCAGCTTTCGCAGCATCGAAGTCCTCGCCGGCCAGGATCACGGTCGCGCCGAGCTCTTTCATACGCGCCACTTTAAAAGCATTCGCGTGAATGCTTGCGTAGACACTGAGATCGATACCGCGCTTGCGACAGCACCATGCCATCGCCTGACCGAAGTTACCGGCGCTGGCACACATGATCTTTTTGTCTTTCGAATGATGCGTGAGCAGATCGGCCCCGCGTCCTTTGAAGGAGCGGATGGGATTCAGCGTCTCGAGCTTCAGTACAACGCGACAACCCAGAGATGCGCCGAGTGGTTCACACTCGAACTGCGGAGTATGTGTGAAGACCGGATCGATCACGTCCAGGGCGTGTTGTATATCAGCAAACGAGAATCGCGCCATTGCCGCCGTTAAAGCTTTGGCCTTGCCTTGATACCGTCGCGGATAATACGGAGAATACGCTCGCGCTCTTCACCCTCGAGCTTCAGACGGGGCGCACGAACGATTTCAGATCCGATGCCCGCCTCCTGCTCTGCAAGCTTTATATACTGTACGAGTTTCGGATGAATGTCGAGCTCGAGAAGCGGTAAGAACCACCGGTAGATCTTAAGAGCCTCATCGATCTTGCGGGCTTTTACCAGGTTGTAAATGGTGACAGTCTCTTTCGGGAAAGCGCACACGAGGCCTGCAACCCATCCGTCTGCACCCATCTGCAATTCCTCCATTGCCAGCGGATCCACGCCGCATAGTATCTTATAACGGTCGCCAAACCGGTTGATCATCCGCGTAACATTCGACACATCACGCGTCGACTCTTTTACTGCCTGTATATTCTTCCGGTCTTTCAGCTGATCGAACATATCCAGGGTCACCTCGATCTTGTAGTCGACCGGGTTGTTATAGATCATGATCGGCAGGCTGGTAGAATCGGCAACGGCCTTGAAGTAAGTGACTGTCTCCCGGTCGTCGGCCTTATATCGCATGGGTGGAAGCAGCATGAGTCCCTGCACGCCAGTCTTCTCGGCCTGGAGGGCAAGCTTCACGGCTTCGGCTGTGCTGCCTTCGGCGATGTTCAAGATGACGGGCACTTTACCCTGCACTTTGTCGAGTGTGAATTTCACGAGCTCGAACTTCTCTTCGTTGGTCAGTACGCTGGCTTCGCCCAGGCTGCCTCCTAGAATGACGCCGTTCACGCCGGCATCGAGCTGGGCGCGAAGGTTTTTTTCAAAAAGGGGGAAATCGAGCTTATCGTCGGAAGTGAACTTGGTGGTAAGGGCGGGGAAGACGCCGGTCCATTGAATGGGCATTTTGAAGGGTTTTACGTGTAATTTTACAAATATAGAGAATGCGGAGCTGTCGAGTTTTTAATACTATAATGTAATTTCATCTTGTAACTATTACACTATAATAGTACTTTTGACAGAATTTATTTACATAATAACGTAATGGAAAAAATAAAAAAACTGCAAATTCAGCACCTGGACAGCAAATTACGGGAATACAGAAAATTTCCGGATCCACCCCAAAAAGGATGGATTCGCGCCACGCGAACGGCGTTGAACATGACATTGCAGCAAATGGGCGATATAATGGGCATTGCCGCCTCTAATGTGCTCGACATGGAGCGACGGGAAATAGACGGCACGGTCACTTTGAAAACACTCCGGAAAGCTGCCAAGGCGCTGAATACGAATATAGTGTACGGTTTTCTTCCCGTGGACGGAACTTTCGAAAAAATGCTCGAAAACAGGGCATTAATTGTAGCACGAAAGATCGTTGCAAGAACAAATGCTACCATGAAACTCGAAGATCAAAGCGTGAGCAAAGAACACCTCGAAAAGGCTATAAAAGAACTCGCTGAAGAGATCAAGAACGAGATACCAAAATACCTGTGGGACTGAACTCTGATCTAGTTGTTGGCCAAACTCCGCTCGACGAAGAAGCTTTGAACGGGTTGCTCATCCCAACAATCACTTTAAGTAAAGAGTTGGATCAATTCGAACGGCTTAATATTGAAAAAGCCATACAATGGACCTTGCATGGACGGCTTAAAAAAGAAGATATCCTCACAGAGGCATTTGTGAAACGGCTACATGAAAAAATGTACGGCGACGTGTGGTCTTGGGCTGGTAAGTTTCGAAAGACAAATACGAACATCGGAGTTAATTGGCATATCATACCAATAGAATTAAGACAATTACTCGATGATTGTTCCTGGTGGGTATCTCATGGGACATACCCGCCCGATGAATTAGCCGTGCGGCTCAAGCACCGGCTTGTTTCCATTCACTGTTTCCCAAACGGTAATGGCAGGCATTCCCGTTTAATGGCAGACTTACTTGCCGAAAAGGTTCTTGGGAGGCCGGTCTTTTCGTGGGGCAATGGAGACAACCGCCAGTTATACATACAAGGTGTGAAAGCTGCGGACTTGGGTAACATAGAAACACTTCTTTCCTTTGCAAGAAGTTAACAGATCACCACTCCACCTTTTCCTTATTCAAAAATCCCCCAATCCCCTTTTTACAATCATCCGACCCACGGGCATCTGCGTTCATCCTCGCTGCATAATTAAGAGCTTCCGAAAGCGGAAGTGACTGAACTTCCGCCATCATTCGTTTCGTGGAAGTCATCGCCTGGGTGGAATTTGTTTTTATAAGTTTCGCGGCAAACTCAAGCACATCTTCTTTGATCGTCGTTTTACCAGTAACCTTCGTAACCAGGCCCAATCCCAAAGCTTCCTCCGTTGCGATCAGGTTTCCTGAAAGCAACAACTGCCTCGCCTTCTGATCTCCAATCTTCCGGATCAGGAACACCATCACAATCGCAGGTATGAACCCGATCTTCACTTCCGTGTAACCAAATTTCGCTTCCGGTACTGCAAATATGAAATCACACACTGTCGCCAATCCGCATCCTCCTGCTATCGCATGACCTTCTACCTGTGCGATCACCACCTTGTTCAAAGTGTATATCTGCAGGAACAATTCTTTCAGACGGGTCGAGTCGGCCATGTTGTCCTCGAAAGAAAAATTCTGAAGCTCCTGTAAATAACCCAGGTCCGCCCCCGAACAGAACGCTTCCCCATTGGCACGAAGGATGATCACCTTCACCGTATCGTCTTTGGACGCTTTCGTGAACGCCGACGACAAGCTCCGGACGAGGTCCTCGTTCATGGCGTTTCTTTTTTCGGGGCGGTTCAAGGTAATGAACCCGATCCTGTCGCGAACTTCGTATTCAACTGTATTCATGTTCAGAAAGAGTATTGAAAGGCTCCGTGGTGAAGAACGGAATGGACCGATCCTCCTGGTAACGATTGGGCAAGGAGCCGCTCTGCAAAGTAAAAGGAATTACTGCTATCGATGATAACTTTCCGGCATTTGATTTCGGCGGTTATTTCCGGAAGAGACCTCACCGCATTGTTGGAAATGACGATAAAGTCAACCTCCAGGTTTCGCGGAAGCGTAAAAAACGGAGAACGGATCATGAGCACCTGCAGGTCATTCCAGCAAATCAACGCGCACCCGTTTCGTTCGACCCTTTGTACCGCCGTTCCATCCTCCTGAGCTCCGAGCTTCACCCGGTTCGCCGCAGTCTGAAAGGCAGGTATGCTGTCGCCAAACGTGAGTAACCTGCCACCGTGAATGAAATCGATCGCCGTCAATCGTCTTATGTTGTAGATCGTGATGTGCCTGCGATCGACTACATCGTAAAGATGTATCCAGTCGATCACCGAGAATGCGATCACCATAATAAATGAAAGCCAGAGCCACCGGATACGCCTGAACATCAGACATAGCACGGCGCTCAATGTGATCGCCGCCAACAACCACGTCTGAATCGCATCGATGTAAATGTTACTGATCAGCGCAAACGGCAGCGACCCGATGACGATCACCACCTGGTTCATAACGTAAATCACCCATTGAAGGAAAAAACCCATCGCCGAAGCCAGGACCGGCACCACGCTGAGCGGCAGTATCGCCAGACCTGCCACCAGCACAACAAACGACGCGGGGATCACGAGCAGGTTGGCAACCAAAAAGTAATTCGGAAACTGGTGAAAGTAAAACAGACTGATGGGAACCGTTGCGATCTGTGCCGCGATCGACACACTCGTCACCTTCCATACCTCGTCCCAAATACGCCGCCTCGGCTCCCAAAGACGATAGAGATGCGGATGCAGGAAGACAATCCCGAACACCGCTATATACGACAACTGAAATCCTACCGACATGAGGAAGAACGGATCGTATACCAACAGGCAGAATGCCGAAGCCGCCATGGTGTTGTAGATGTTGGTGCTTTGGCGCCACGGCCTAGCAAGGGCTACAAACGTGAACATCATCACCGCCCGAAGCACGGAAGGCGACCAGCCAGTCACGAACGCATAGATCCAGAGAATGACAACGCTGCCTGCCGCAAGTATCATCTTACCGGATATCAGTTTCTCCAGTGGTTTTCCCGCCAGCAGAATGATCCAGTAAATGATGCTCACATGCAAGCCCGATACCGCCAGCACATGCATCGCTCCCGTTGAGGCATAAGCCTTCAGCAGGTCGTCATCCAACCCGTCGGTAACGCCAAGCACGAGCGCCGATGCGGTAGCTTGTTCCCGCTCACCATGAATATAGGTTTTCAACTGGCGGTCCGACCAAAGCCTGACTGCGATCGCGGACGAAATAAAGCCATTGCCCGAACCGCTGTCGATCAATAGAACCTGGTCCTTACTTAAACTATGGCGGTGATAAATGTTCTTAAAGAATAAATGCCTTTGTATGTCGAACTCACCGGGATTCGACGGAGGCTGAACAGGCGATGGAGATCCGCGAACCAGGAGGATGTCGCCGTACCGGAACGGTTCAATGAAATCCTTCTTATTAAAATATAAAAGCACCCGGCCGACGCGGTCCTTCCACGTACCGTTGGATGATACGGATATAACGTCACCTTCCGTCCGCCACGAGCTTGCCTTTTCCTCCGAGAATTTGACAATGCGTACTTGATAGAATGCGATCGAGTCGTTTGCAAAGTGAGTCGCATCGTTGCGGGCCGTGTGTACATGGACGCGTAGAATTCCCATCAGGAAAATGGCCACAAGTCCGATCGCTCCCAACACCAGGTTCCATCGTGTGACACATAATACGAGATAGACTGATAGCATCGCCACCACCCCAACGATCATGGCTTGCCTCGTCACGTCGGCCGGGAAAAAAATCGCCATGGCAATGCCGACGACGAAGAACAGCGTGACGCGCACCATAGCGTATGGTATCCACCGGAACATGGTGGAAATTAAGCGCTGTTATGAATGAGAAATAGCTCTACGCGGGATTGCCGTCCCTTTTGTCAGGATTTTCGGACAGCGTATTGTAGGCTTCGATGATGTCTCTCACCAGTTTATGACGGACCACGTCTTTTTCAGATAGCTCCACGATACCGATACCCTTCACGTTCTCCAGTATTTTGACCGCCTCTTTTAATCCGGAGCGTTGGCCGCGGGGAAGGTCCACCTGCGTGCTGTCGCCGGTGACGATCATCTTCGACTCCGGCCCCATGCGGGTGAGGAACATCTTCATCTGCATCGGTGTGGTGTTCTGTGCTTCGTCGAGCAGGATGAATGCGTTGTTGAGCGTGCGTCCGCGCATGTATGCCAGGGGTGCTATCTCGATGATCTCACGCTCCATGTAGAACTTGAGTTTTTCGAAAGGAAGCATGTCGCCCAGCGCGTCGTAGATCGGCCGCAGGTACGGGTCGATCTTTTCCTTGAGGTCGCCCGGTAAAAATCCGAGGTTCTCTCCTGCTTCGACAGCCGGACGGGTAATGATTATCTTTTTAACGTGCTTGTTCTTCAGCGCGCGAATGGCCATCGCCACTGAGATATATGTTTTGCCCGTACCGGCCGGCCCCACCGCAAACACGAGGTCGGTATCCTTTACGGCCTGCACGAGGCGTTGCTGGTTCACGGTCTTGGGCTTGATGGGATTTCCGCGTGTACCGTAGATCAGGACACCTTCATGGTCCCCCGGCAGCTCCTCCTGCCTCTCCTGGGAAACATAGCCGCGGACATTCTCTGTGGTCACCTTTCCAAACTGGTGGAAATGATCGATCAGGGAGGACAGGATATCGGATATCTGCACTACTTCCGAGTCGTCGCCTTTAACGACGATCTCATTACCCCGCGAAATGATCTTTGATTTTGGAAAAGCAGCTGAAAGTTCGTTGATATTCCTGTCTTCAACCCCGAGAAAATCGATGAGTGAGACGTTATCGAGTGTGATGGTTTTTTCTATCAATGAAGTAAAGTTGTTGAAATGACTTATTTTTGAATCAGCAAAATTAGCGAAACTCCGACCTAATAGACAAACGGTTAAAGGCGGGGCAAAGTTCAGCGATGGCAATCGTCACACTACTCACCGATTCAGGCGAAAGCGATTTTTACGTTGCCGCCATCAAAGCAAAAATACTGAGTACCAACCCGGGGCTGACCATTGTAGATATTTCTCATCAAATTTCCTCCTGCGACATCGCGCATGCCGCGTTCGTGCTACGTGCTGTCTTCCGCGACTTTCCCAAAGGGACCGTTCACCTGGTCGGTGTCGACGCTGGCGGCAACCGCGGCGATGTTCCCGTTGCCGTACATCTGGAGGACCACTTGTTCGTGGGCGCCGACAATGGATTCTTCGGCCTCATCAGTGACAAGCAGGCACAGAACGTGATCGAGCTCAACAAGGTCAACCGGATCCCGACAACCTTTCCCGAGAAAGATATTTTTGCGCCGGCCGCCGCCAAGCTCGCCAGCGGCGTGAATATCTCCAGCCTCGGAACGCCATTGGGACAATTCAGGAAGATGACCGACCGCTACGTGAAGGCAACGAAGCGAATGATAGCCGGTCACGTGATCCGCGTCGATCATTCAGGTAACCTGATCACCAACATCCCCCGCGACGCTTTCGAGACATTAAGCAAAGGAAAGAACTATGTGATCCAGTTCGGGGGAGAGAAATTCCGGAAGGTCCAGACCAATTATAACCAGGCCGAACAGGGTGACTGCTTCGTCATGTTCAATAGCTTGAATTTGCTGGAGATCGGTATCTATAAAGGCAACGCGAGCGCATTGCTGGGATTACATTACGATAGCCCGGTCAGCATCAACTTCGAAGAGTGATCAGTTGAGCTTATCCTCGCTGTCGCCGATCTTCTCCTGCCCTTCGTTGAAATCATCTTTTCTGATCTTGCGGAAGAAAAAAATCCTCATGAGATAGAAGACTCCCCATACCATCAATGCCGGTATGGCCGCTACCAGCACTATGGAGATGTAAGGCATCCATTTGGTGGCAAGCTCGTTACTTCCGTCGCTGTCTTTGGCAATCAATACAACTATGATCGTGAATGCCAGGCAGAACCCGGCGACGATCGCCAAACCAGCGAGTATGTAGGTGAATATCCTCTTCATATAGGATAACCACAAGTTACCAAAAATTTTTTTTAACGCAGGTCCAGGTTTGACAAGATGCCGTCGACGTTTGAGCTGCTGAAGAAGGCAGCGAAGTGATCGCTACCAGTATTTCTTTATCAACGCCACCGTTTTTCTTATCCCTTCTTCCTCCGGCTGGTTCATCCCTTCGAATTCTACACCGATGTATCCTTTAAACCCGGATGCCTTCACAATACCAAGCAGCTTCTTATAATCAATGAGTGGTTGCTCGCCGGCAGCATCGAAGTCATATGTTTTCGCACTGACGCCTTTCGCGTATGGCAACATTTCCTGGACGCCTTTATACCTGTCGTAAGGTTTTTCACATCCTTCCTCCGTGGAACCCCATGGGTGTGAAAGGCAGAAGTTCCCGAAATCAGGAAGTAAGCCGACGTTGGATTTGTTCACACCTTTCATGACCTCCACCAGCCACTGGCCATTCGAGGAGTCGCTCCCGTGATTTTCAACCACAACGTTGATATCCATCGGTTTTGCATACTCGCCCAGTCTTGAAAGTGAATCGATCGAAGCTGTTTTTTTATCCGCCGACGGTCCGTCCCCATGAAGGTTGAGGCGAACCGTTTTACATCCGAGGAACTTAGCGGCGTCGATCCATTTCTTGTGATTGTCGACAGCCGGAAGTCTCTCTTTATCGGAGGGGAGCGCCAGGAATCCTTCGTCGTCGATCATGATGAGGTGATTGGTGACGCCGTTGTCTTTACTTCGTTTTAACAGCTCGCCAAGATATGCCGGATCTTTACCGGCGTCTTTGAAATTCTTTGTCTTTCCACCGAAGAGACCATTCACATATTCCACTGTGTCGATACCGAAATCGTTTCGGGCGATGCGGGGAAAATCGAGGTGGTCGATCCTGCCTTCCTGGATGCCACGGTGCAACGACCACTCGGCGAGTGAGATCTTCAGGTTGGTATTTTGTGATTGGGCCAGGAGTTGTGTGGTTAGCAATGCCCCGGAAGTTAAAAAGGAATGCTTTAAAAATGACCTTCGTTTCATGATGGGCGGACGGTTAGATCTTGCTTCGGTCGTCCAAGATACGGCTGTTTTGCGGCTCCTGATTTGCTCGGGTTTTTAAAACTGAAATCATGATACGGAAACTGTCTGACGGTCAATACCGTCTCTATTCACGCAAGCTGAATCCGAAGACCGGGAAGCGCAGAAACCTCGGCACCTTTCGATCCCGGAGTGCCGCCGAAAAGCACGAAAAGGAGGTCCAGTATTTCAAGCGGGCCGGAGGCTGAAAAACCCCAAAAAGGGCTTTTCCGACACTAATTCGACGCTGAAAAAGAGACGAAGAAACATGAAGCCGATGCAGAAACTTGCTAGATTTGTGGTTGCCGTTGTGTACCCGAATGAAAACTAGGCTTTTAGTAGTACTCCTTTGCTTCTTTGGCGCTGAACTGTATGCCCAGGCGCCGGGCAACGTAAGCACCAACCTGCGCTGGTGGTTGAAAGCCAACGCCGGCACGTTCACGGATAATGGGACGACCGCGGCAACGAATAATCAGGCCGTCCAGCAGTGGAGCGACCAAAGCCTGATACTCAACCATGCCCGCCAGGCCACCCTGGCAAACAAGCCCATTTACAGGACCAATATTTTCAATGGAAATCCGGTCCTGACCTTCGACACAGATCAATTCCTTGATCAGCTCGCCGTTCCTGGCATTGGGCCAACCAACAGCATGTACATGTTCCTGGTTTTCAGGCAAAACTCTTTTGTCGCCGGGGGGACAGGCGATGGATCCGGAACATATATCGTAGACCGAACGACCGCAACTAGCAACCTGGCATCGTTCAAGATGGTCAACACCGACAAATACTATTATCAAAAACGAAACGACGCAAATGCAAGTTTGACCGGACCTGTATCGGTGACTTCCGCACAAAACAACACGATCGGCATCGTCTCTTATTTCAGGAATTTCAATGTCAGCTACGGGATCAACATTAACGGCAGAACGGATGCCACCTCAGGTGGAGACGGTGACAATATAACGGGTCCGGCTATCAGGCTTGGACGGCATACATCGACCACTAACGGCGGCCTCGATGGGGACCTTGCAGAGGTGATCCTTTACAATTCCATTTTGACCAATGCAGAACGCCTCAGAGTAGAATCTTACCTGGCCATCAAATACGGGGTCACACTCGATCAAACTGTTTCGACGGATTATGTCAACTCAGCCGGTATTACTATCTATCCTGCAACGCTGACATCACATGATGCGTACGACAACAACATTGCAGGTATTGGCCGGGACGACCTTTCCGGTTTGAACCAGGTCGCATCACAAAGCTCGAACCCTGGTAGTATCGTGAGGATCTTCAACCCGGGTTCTATGGTCAACGACGAGTTTCTTCTATGGGGTAACGATGCCCCGACGATATGGAACTCGACGGATATTCCTGCACCTTATATTAATCGTATCAGCAGGATATGGCGGGTGTTTGAAAGGGGCGACGTAGGCACATTCAGCATCTCTTTCGATCTGAGCGGTCTTGGAATGGACATGACCGATGCCACAAAGTTTGCTTTACTGGTCGATGGGGATGGCATATTCAATAATGCGACTGCGATTACAACAGGCCGCGCGATCGCCGGCAACGTAGTCACATTCACCGGCGCATCGATCACGACCGGTCAGTTCTTCAGCCTCGCGTCGAGCCTCATCCCTGGCCCTGGCGGCGTGGCCGCAACAACGGTCTGGTTACGCGCTGACGAGCTTGTTTACAACAATGCCGGTACTACATTGGCTACAAACGGACAGACCGTACAACAGTGGCAGACCAGCGGTGGAGTCACTTCAGCGAATGCAACGCAAGGCACAGGGGGCAACCGGCCGACCTTCGTTACCGGTGCAGCCAACAATAACCCGGTCGTTCGGTTCGCCACCACCCGGTTCCTCGACTTCGGAGCATCTCTGGGCGTCTCTTCTACGAGCGACCTTTCGATGACCATGGCGTTCAGACCGACAACAGTAGCCACCGGCACCACTGCCAACACCGCGGGCGGCTACCTGTTTGACCGGACTACCAACACCACTGCGTTAACGTCTCTAAAATTTACGACCGGTAACACGGTCGGTTTCCAGGAAAGGACCAATGCGGGAGCATTGGACGGACCCGTTACTACGTCAAGCGTATCCACATCGGCCATGCAGATCGTCGACTTCTACCGCGATTATTCGGTCCGGTTCGGAATTTTCTTCAACGGAGCCCAGGAGGCTATCCTCGCAGAAGCCGGTGGCGCCCTGGCCTTTCCAACCCCGCGGATAGGAGCTTCTCAAGCCGGTTCAGGCGGATTGGACGGTGACATTGCCGAATATATTTTCTATACGCGTGATATCACTACGGCAGAACGAAACCGGATCGACTCGTATCTCGCTATTAAGTATGGGATCACACTCAACCAGGTAAGCCTTACGAACTACACCGCGTCCAATGGGGCGATCGTATACCCAGCGGCTTCGTCGCACAGCGGCTATATTTCCGACATTGCCGGCATCGGCAGGGACGCTGTGTCACGATTGGTACAAACCAATTCGAAGAGCATGAACACCGGTGCAGTTGTGCAGATGCAGAACCCCAGCGGTCTTGCCGATCTCGAATTCTTAATATGGGGCGACGATGCAGGATCGCTCACCTCCCCTACCGCCTCCGGCACAGATGGAGTAGTCATTAAAAGAAGACTGAGTCGTATATGGAAAGTGGCCGAGACCGGCGAGGTGGGTACTGTGGATATCAGTTTCGACCTCACGAATGTGCCCGGAGCAAAAGTGCAGGCCGATCTCCGGATGATGATCGACCAGGACCACGATGGATTCGCCGACAACGATGTTGTACCCAAGACCGGTACGCTGGCAGGACAGATATTTACGGTGACAGGAGTTGACCTGGAACCCGACGATTTATTCACCATTGGAACAACCAACATCACAAGTACTCCCCTGCCTATTCAGCTCCTCAGCTTCGATGTCAGTCTCGAGAAAAGCGGCGTGGTTGCCAACTGGCGCACCGCGAACGAGATCAACAACGATTATTTCACGCTGGAACGGTCGGTGGATGGAGAAAAATTCAAAGAAGCGATCCGCGTCCCTGGCGCCGGGACGACCAGCGATACCCGGTATTACGAGGCGATGGACAATCCCCGAACGCAAGGAATCGTGTATTACAGGCTGAAGCAAACCGACTTCGATGGAAAGACCTCGTATTCAGCGGTGCGCAAAGTAACGCTGGAGTCCGTGCCCTTTTTCGCAAACCTTTATCCTAACCCCGCTGCTAAAGGAGAGTTTACGATCGAGCTTCCCCTGGAGGCCGGTGTATCATCCATGGTCGTGCTGAACTCAGCGGGGCAGGTTGTCTTCACGGGTTCTTCAACCGAACCTGTCAGCAAGTGGAAGGTATCGGAGCTGCCGGCCGGGATCTATTTCGTGAAAGTCCTTACGGGGATGGGCGCCACCGCCATGAAGCTGGTGATCCAGTAACAATCAGTATCTTCTTGTTTAACAGAATGGCATTTCTTTGGCTTGTGCTCCGGCAACGAGCTCATGGAAAATGCAGAGTCTGTCCGCTTCACTTGATGTTATCCGCAAAAAGCTGGTTTCCGGCAATGAGACTCTTGGCGTTGCCGAAAGTGTAACCGCGGGCAACCTGCAGTCGGCGTTCTCCCTTGCGAAAGACGCCACGGAATTTTTTCAGGGAGGCCTGACACTGTACAACACCGGTCAGAAAGCCCGTCATTTATTCATCGATCCCATTATAGCAGAGCGAACCAACTGTGTCTCCGAAAAGATTGCACAATCGATGGCCAAAGGGGCATGCAAGTTCTTTTCCAGTGACTGGGGAATTGGCATTACCGGTTACGCCGCGCCGGTGCCGGAATGGAACGTCGGGAATACATTGTTTGCATGGTATGCGATCGCCTATCGCAACGTGGTGGTGCTGACTGAAAAAATGGAATGCAAGAAGATGGAGATGAGTAAAGTCCAGCAGTTCTATGTGCGAATGGTATTGAGGCAACTCGCAAAGTACCTGGAACAGGTTGCTTGATAGGGGTAAATTTCGGTATCTTATTACTATGAAAAACACAATGCTGGGCATTTTCCTGGTAGTGCTCGCTTTTTCAACGTCTCTTGCTCAGGCTCCCGACCTGGCGTGGGTCAAGGTAAAAACAGACTACGGCATGGGCGGGAAGATCGACACCATCCGTTTTGTGATCTCTGACGGTTACACATCACACACCGTCTATTCCGCCCCCGACGAGAACGGTGTCTTCCTGGCTAGCTTCGACATCAGCAACTCTATCGATATCCTTTGGGGCTTCAAGAAAGATAAGCTCCTTCCGTTGATCATTACACCAAACGACACACTTCACATCACCATCCTCAGTGAAAAAGACGGTGTGCTGTTCGGGAAAAGGGCGAGAACATGTTCCAATCTCATGGATATGTACACTGCGGAGAACAAACCTCGCGTACAGGTGTATCCATCGGAGTATAACAGGGATCCCCGTGAGTTTGTGGACTTCATGAACGACAGGCTGAATGCCAACCTGAGGTTTGTCAACAATTTCTGCAAGTCGACCAAGTG
This sequence comes from Cyclobacteriaceae bacterium, assembly GCA_035318625.1. GTDB lineage: Bacteria > Bacteroidota > Bacteroidia > Cytophagales > Cyclobacteriaceae > ELB16-189. The sequence continues at coordinate 229,397 of DATHEL010000001.1, read as the reverse complement.
CACGAAGACGTTCGTGATCTGGTATCTGAAGAGCGCATACGTGAGCTACTACAGGAACCTGGCCGACTATTGTCACTCGCTCCAGCGGAAGGCAATGCAGGATGTGTCGGAGTATAACAACTTCTCGAGGGCGAGGGACGTGATACTGACCCACATCGATCTCAACGACCAGACGCTGGAGATGTCTTCCGGATACTATGAGCTGTTGAAGAGCATCTTTACCCTGTATGTCACACCCGAAGATCTGCGGAGCTCCTACTACATGAACGCAAGCGCGGTGATGCTCCAAAAGCAAGCCGGCGTATCGGAGGCCGACGGCAGGTCACTAAAGAGAATTCAATCGGGGAACTCTACAGAGAATGACCTTGTGACGCTGATGCGTCTGTCCAAAAAATACAAGAGAGACATCGATAATGCGATGGGCAATCCCATCGAACCTTCGATACGTCAGAAGCTCTATGAGATCAAAGACGAGGATATCCGTAATGTGATCATTGCGTATTACAAAGGTATCTGGAAGGCGATCTAACCCGCTTTCGCAACACCACTCTCCTTCTTAAGAACGACAGGTTTAGACTTTTTCCTCATCCGCATGTTGAGCATCTCGATAATAATGGCAAAGGCCATCGAGAAGTACATGTAACCCTTCGGTACGTGAAAATGCAGGCCTTCGATAACCAGTATGGTTCCGATCATGAACAGGAATGAGATCGCCAGCAGTTTCATCGCCGGATGTTGATTGATAAAGTTACTGATCGTATTCACGAAGATGAGCATGATCGCCAAAGAGATAGCGATCGCAATGACAATGATCCAGAGGTTTTCGACCAGGCCGACAGCCGTCAGCACGGAGTCGAACGAAAACACGATATCGATGAGCATGATCTGGATCACGGCTCCGCGCCAGGTGAGCACCTTCACTTCTTTTTTGCCGTGGCTATCTCCTTCCAGCTTGGCGTGGATCTCGGAAACACTTTTCCAGATCAGGAACAGTCCGCCGCCGATCAGGATCAGATCGCGGAAACTGAGGTCGAATTGTCTGACAGTGAGGACAGGGTTCTGCAAGCTGATCAGCCATCCCACTGCCAGCAGCAGCATGAGGCGGGCAATCAACGCCAGCGCCAGGCCGACCGTTCTGGTCTTTTTTTGGTTCTTCGCCTCGACACGTCCGGCCATAATGGATATAAAGACCACATTGTCGATCCCAAGTATGATTTCAAGAAAAGTAAGGGTAAGGAGGCTGACCAGTCCCTCGGTCGAGAAAAGATGTTCCATGGAAATGACCACGAAAAAATCATGCCGTGGCCGTCATTCCTTCAGCCAGATGAGAGGATTCTGTACCGGGAGATTACGGACCACCTCCTCTACTTGCGGATCGTGATCCAGGTTTTTCCAGGTGTCGAGCCATTCATTATTTGAAAACGCGACAGCGCCGAATAGCAGGAAAGGTTGCGCGGCGGGCCAGTTGTCCCAATACATGACGTCTTTAGCAAATGGCCACGCGTCCTTCGTCTTTACGAACGGAAAAAGGAACTCGATGCCCTTGCGAATACTTTGTCCCTCCTTGAGCGTGAAGTTCCAGAGGTCGTTTTCACGATCGGACAGAATATGGCAAGTCATTACCATAGCGTCGAGATTAAAGATCGAATATCCATACGGCTTCGTCCGGGCAAGCTCGCGCGGAAAGCTTCCGTCGACCGCCATCTGACCGGGGAGCAATACATTTTTGTAACGGTCGCGACAAAACTCCAGCATCTTGTGATCGCCGGTGAACCTGGAGAACGATGCAACCTGCATCACCCAGCAGGTCCCGTGATTGTTCTGGGCATTCATTTCATCTTTGCCGTAGGGATGAGTGGTGAGCCAAAGAACATATTCTGCAAACCAGTCTTTAACTTTCCTGATAACCGCTTTATCGACGTCAGCTGCGTTCCCGATCACCAGCATCCCCTGTGCGACTTCCATCAAATGGATGGTGTCGACGATACCGATACCCCGGCCGGTAGCGCGGCCTTTAATCGCCTGGGCATAAAGAAGCGACGGATTCATTTTCGTTTCCGCATCTACAAACCATGCTTTCGCGTGTCGCAATGCATGCTGTGCATAACGAGGATCTCCCGTTATTTTATAGGCAGACGCGAGTGCGCCTACGATGTGACGAAGGCGTATCATGGCACGACGGTGGTCGGCGAAATTATCGGGATTGGTTTGACCATCGCGTTGGAGATATGGGCCTTCGGGGTTGGCGGGGTCGGGCCACCAGTAGTCGCCTTCGGAATAGAAATCGTGAGGCCCGCCTTCGCTTCGGCTTGAACGATAAGAAGTAACAGTGACAGGATCCTGTTGCATGGCCCAGGCTGCCTGCGATAATACGCGGTCCTTCAGGACATCGATGATCTGAGAATAGAGCGTATTCGGAGCAACGAGAAAGAAAACAACAACAGCCAGTCTTAGTTTCATTATATGAGCGAAGCCGCCAGGTACGAAAATCCATCATTTTTAACTTTCTTCAAACCTTTTCGCGTGGCCCTTAAATTGCTTTCTCTCGTTTTCAAAAAATCCCACCCCGGGAAAAGATGAAAACGTTACTGACCTTCTACCAGCGTTTCGTTTGGCCATTGAATTTATTGAACGTGATGTGTTGCATGGTCTTCACTTATGTTCCGCCCCTTGCCGGTATCGCCTATACCTTCTGGATGAAGGTAATCACGATGGCATTGATCGGAATTTACTTCGAGATATTTCATTCACAACAGCTCCTTTTCTTTTACAACCTCGGATATTCGAAACGCACTCTGTACACTGCGGTAGCCGCCTTTGATTTCGCGATATGGGCTATTCTTAGCGCTATAACAATAATCGCAACCGGATGAAGCAAGCGCTGGAATTCGATAGCCTGATGCTCAGCTTCGACGGAAGGCCGATCCTTTCCAACGTTTCCATTAAATGCAACACGGGCGAAATCGTAGGCCTACTCGGAAGAAACGGGTCCGGAAAGTCTTCACTCATGCAGGTGGTGTTCGGCTCGCTGGCAGGCGACTATAAATCAGTCCGGATAAATGGGAAAAGCCTTCACGGCAATTACATCAAAGAAAAACACATCGCGTACTTACCCCAGGATAGTCTTATTCCAGATTACGTTCGCGTCGACAAGGCACTGACTTTATTCGGCCTGAGAGAAGAAGCGTTACTGGATGAATTCCCGGAGTCCCGCGACTGGCTAAGGCTTTATCCATCGCAGCTTTCCGGCGGCACGCAACGAATCGTGGAGGTCCTGTTGATCCTGAAGTCAAAAGCTCCTTTTTGCCTTTTAGATGAGCCCTTCACGGGAGTGATGCCCGTTTACGTGCAGAGGTTGAAACAAATCATTCTAAATACCCGCAGTGAAAAGGGTATTATCATCACTGATCATTTATACCGTGATGTCATTTCGATTACCGATCGTTTATTTGTGCTGGCCAACGGGCAAACTTATCAGGTTAACGGCGAATCGGAGCTGCAACGGAGAGGGTACATCAACTCACGGTAGAAAATTCCGTAGTTTACAAGACGCTTTCCATTTCCTTTCCGCTATCTTCAAGAACCAAACTGCGGCATCACTAAATGTTTCTTCGCACCGTCAACCTCATCGTTTCACTTTTACTTCTCTTTCATTTTAGTTATGCCCAGCGACCGAACATTGTTCTGATCATTGCCGATGACGTTAGTCAGGACGACATCGGGTGTTACGGAAACACAGCCATCCGCACGCCGAACCTCGACAGGATCGCCAAAGAGGGACTTACGTTTACAAATGCATTCGTGACGTCGAGCTCATGCAGCCCGAGTCGCAGCAGTATCATTACGGGACGTTATCCTCACAACACCGGAGCGGCAGAGCTGCACACACCGCTTCCTCCGCATCTTACGTATTTCCCGGAACTGCTGAAAAAAGCGGGGTATTACACTGCACAGGCGGGTAAATGGCACGAAGGCCCCCATACCAAAAGAGCGTATGATACGCTGATGGCGGGAGACATCAACGGCGACGGTGGCGAAGAGCAATGGCTAACACTTTTGAAGAACCGCCCAAAGGAGAAACCGTTCTTCTTTTGGTTTGCTCCGTACGATGCCCACCGGGAATGGCAGGAAGACAAGCGCAACACGTCGCATGAAACGTCAAAAGTGATCGTCCCCCCGGCGCTGACAGACAACGAAGAAACCCGTGCCGACCTGGTTGCCTATTACAACGAGATCTCACGGCTCGATTCTTATGTCGGATTGCTGGAGAAAGAACTGCAAGATCAAAAGATAGCCGAAAACACGATCATCATATTCATGTCCGACAACGGTCGCCCATTTGCCGGCAGCAAAACGCGGTTGTACGACTCCGGTGTGAAGACGCCGTTTATCGTAAAGTGGCCGAAAGGGATTACTCAACCGGGAGCACAATGCCAAAGCCTCATTAGCTCAATTGATATCGCCCCTACCATCCTGAGCCTGGCCGGCGTTCCGCTGTCCCCAACAATTCAAGGGAAGAGCTTTGCAAAATTGCTAAGATCTCCTGGCACTGCATTTCGTAACTATGTTTTCACGGAACACAACTGGCACGACTATGAGGCGTATGAACGGGCGGTGCGGACCACGAAGTTATTGTACATCATTAACCTCAGACCGGACTTCGCCAACCAGGGCCCATTGGATGCCGTGAACAGTCCATCATTCAAGGCATTGCTAAAAGCAAGATCCAATGGATTGCTTACATCACTTCAAAAAGACGTCTTCCTTAATCCCAGGCCTCCGGAAGAGCTGTTCCATGTGATCGAAGATCCATTACAACAAACAAATCTCATCGCAGAAATCGCAACTACGGAATACAAGGGAGATCTCGACAAGCTCCGGCAAATCCTAAAACAGTGGCAGGACGAAACCGGCGATACACGTCCCGTCAATCTGACGAAAGACTGGTACGGCCGGGAAAACGGGGAGACGTTGCCGGGAAAAGACAAAAGGGGTGAAATGCCGGGTGCCTCCGCAGGCGCGGATAGGATTGACAGAAAAGGTCCGTTTTGACGACAATACTACACTTCATAGATTAATACGTTATGAAACTCCGCACTTATCTCCTGCCCCTCGCCTGCCTGCTTTCTCTGGCGTGCAGCAATGAACACTACGCGCTTGAAGATTTCAGCAGTGTAAGGAAAGTTGACACGCACATCCATTTAAACTCGGAAGACCCGGCGCTCACCGACCTTGCGAAGGAAGATAATTTCCTCTTGTTGACTATTAATGTCGATAGCGGCACACCGATCGACGAACAGGAAAGGATCGCACGGATCCTTGTGGCCCGGTCGCCGAAACAGGTACAATACTTGTCCACCTTCAACATGACGGGCTGGCCGTCGGCAGGGTGGCGCGATTCGACCCTGGCGAGGCTAACAGAGTCATTCGAACACGGCGCGCTGGGCATCAAGATCTGGAAGAACATCGGCATCGCGGAGCGCGACCCGGCGGGCAAGTTCATTATGATCGACGACCCCGCTTTCGATCCGGTCATCCAGCTCGTGATCGACCAGGACAAGACCGTGCTGGGTCACCTCGGTGAACCGAAAAACTGCTGGTTGCCGCTGGACCGGATGACCGTGAACAACGACAGGAATTATTTTACGGCCCACCCCGAATATCACATGTTCCTTCATCCGGAATACCCAAGCTATAACGAGGTCATTGCGGCGCGCGACCGGCTCCTGGAGAAGCATCCAGACTTACGGTTCGTGGGAGCTCACCTCGGAAGTCTCGAATGGGATCTCGATGAGCTCGCAAAACGCCTCGACAAGTTTCCCAACATGGCTGTCGATGTAGGCGCCAGGATCCCTCACCTTCAGTATCTCACACAACAGGATCGCGACAAAGTGCGTGGGTTCTTCGATCGCTACCAGGATCGCATCGTCTACGCTACCGACATGGGCATCGGGCCGGGATCGGATCCGGAGAAGACAAAGGCATCGCAGCACGAAGTGTGGCTGGCAGACTGGAAGTATTTCGTAACCGATGAAACGCTGACCTCCCCTCATGTGAACGGTGAATTTAAAGGACTGAAGCTCAGCAAGAAGATTATCGATAAATTTTATCGAGGGAACGCCGTCAAGTGGTTTAAGTTGAACTGAATTTTATTCGTGGCGCAATGAGTCCACGGGATTCGAGACGACCACGCTCCTGATCTTATATCCAATTGTCGCTAAGGCTATAACCGCAAGAATAAGAATGGCCATGGAGATGATCTTTACGTTCACGGCAACATAATATTCCCAAACGCTATCCATCATCGCATTGACCATGACCGTGCCAAGCACAGTGCCGACTACGAACGATAGCAGCATCACGATGAAGAAAAGTTTGGCCGACTGGTAGATGATATGCCGCAACGATGCGCCGAGGATCTTCCGGATGCCCAGTTCCCGGATGCGCTTCTGCAAGCTCAGTGAGACGAGGGAATAGAGTCCTGAGATCGACATGATGATAGCGACAAATCCGAGGAATGTGTATAGTATCACGACACCGTCGAAGTGTTCCAGCGCCATCATCATCCTGGCCTCCATCAGGCGGCCCGGATAGATCTGGTTCGGGAACAGTTTTCCCCACGACGCCTTGATCTGATCGTTGACGTAAAGCAGCTGGTCACGTTCCGCGGATGCAAGGAGGTACTTGTAGTCTTTCGCCGGCACGTAACGGAACGCAACGGGCGACAACGGCTCGAAGAGTGCGCCGAGATATACGTCCTTGACTATGCCGGTGATAAACACCTGGGTCGTGTCGTTAAACGTGATACGTTTGCCAACGGCATCGCTGCCGAGATTGAACTGCCTGACGAATTCTTCGTTTACGACGATTGCCTCTTTGATATCGGACGCGCGGTCCTTTTCGAAGTTCCGGCCTGCAAGGACCCGGACGTTCACCGCATCGAAGTACTCGTGGCCTACATTCAATACATCGACTTCACTTTCCTTTTTGTTCTCGAATTTTGCGGCGGCTTTATATGACCCTGCGTAAATGTGATGCTGGGAACCTGCCATAGCCTTTATGTCGGGATTCGTCTGCAGGCTGTTTCTCAGTTGTTCGAATTGCTGCTCGCCGGTTACGGGAACCTGTATCACGGTGCGCCATGAATATCCCAGGTCGTATTCTTTCTGAAACTTCGAATTGAAATAGAATGCCAATGCGAATATTACCGCGGCCAGTGAAATGCTGAATTGAAAGACCAGCAAAGATTTCGTGAACGTGCTTACGCCGGCAAAACGAGTGGTACCTCGCAGGATCTGTATCGGCTTGAAAGCCGAAATGTAGAAGGCCGGATAACCTCCGGCGAGCAAAGCTGTAAACAACATCAGGACTGCGATGGCCACGATGAGTGAAATGTTGTCGCGATAGGTAACGGCAATCTCGACACCGCTCCAAATGCTGTTCCATCCCGCGGTGATATATTCCGCCAGGCCGAGCGCGATGATCATCGCCGCCAGGCAAAAGATCATCGTCTCCGATAGAAACTGTATGATCAGCTCCTTGCGACGGCCGCCGATCACCTTACGAATGCCGATCTCTTTGATCCTGTTACCGGCAATAGCGATGGAATTGTTCATAAAATTGAAGCAGGCCACGAGGAGAAGAAACCCCGCCATGGCAAACGGCGCTATCACAGCCGCAGGGGGCATCGGTCCGCCCATCCAATGTCCCTGATTGCGTTGTTTTATCGCCCTCGCCGACATTCCAATGAACGGTTCCACATAAAACGAATTGATCTTCAGGTCGGGCCGGGCTTCGTTCTGGGTTTTTATATAGGTCTCCAATTGCTTGGGAAGCTTTGCAGCCAGTGCGTCGTCGTCGAGATAAAGAAAAGTAGTTGCCCACCGGGCCCAGTTGTTTTCAATGACCGATCGCTGAGCAGGGTCCGGAAAATAGTTGTCGTAGCTGGTCAGCAGATCGAAGCGAAAGCTGGAGTTCATCGGGAACTTCTTGTAGACTCCGCCAACAACGAGCTCACGCGGATTGCCGTCAACAACTTGTGTCAACGTCTTGCCAACGACGTCGCGCGTACCAAAATAGGTGATAGCCAGCTGGTCGCTGATAAGGATCGTGTTCTTGTCTTCCAGGGAAAGAGAGCCCGACAGCCGCTCGAACGTGAACAACCGGGTGAATGAAGGCTCTGCATAAACCATTTGCTTCTGAAACATCTCGTCGCCGATACGAAACTGGGCGTCTTTACTCATATACTGGATCACTTCTTCGCCTTTAGGCAGGTTTCCACGTACGAGCTCGGCAACCGGTATTGGTGTGACACCATAAGGCACCATTCCTTTTTCTGTAGTCTGCCAAAATCCAATCCTGTAGATATGCGCGGCATTCTTTTCTTGTCGATCGAAGTTGGTGTTGTACTGGTAATTGACGTATGCCGTAATACTGCATCCGAGCGCTATGCTCATGCCCACCAGGTTGATCAGAAACGATGATTTGTTGCGCGCGAAAGTGCGTAACGCGATCCTAAAGTAGTTGTTGAACATGGGCGCAGGATTGTAGTTTGATCGTCTTTTTATTGCGAATGGCCGGAGCATATCCAGCACATCCTTTACGTAATGGAGGTTCGCCTTGAAACGACTCATCTTGGTGAGACGGTAGGCGTATAATTCATGAATGTCGCCCTGCAGGATCTCAAGCTGCTCTTCGGAGCAAAACCATTCGAGGATGCGGTCGGCCCAGCGGGGAGGAAGCGACTTGTTGCCGGCGTCGCTCATTTTGTATCGGTCTGAAGGCGCGGGATAAGCCGGAACAATTCGTTACGAAGGTCATGGGAACGGGTGAGCGCCTGTCGCCCATACGCGGTGATGACATAAAAGCGTTTGCGCCGTCCACCGCGCACTTTGGTTGGGCCGCCTTCCCGTGATTTGATAAAGCCTTTTTCTTCGAGGCGGTTCAGCGCGGAATGCAGCGCTCCGATACTGGGGATCCTCCCTGCCCTGCTTTCTATTTCCAGCTTGATCGACACACCGTAGGCGTCATCTTTTAGGGACCCTATCGTGAGAAGGACCAGTTCTTCAAATTCACCCAGGTACGTTCCTTTCATAATTTGATTCCTAAATGAAGAGTATATACGTGCAAAGTGGGGATTTGTTTCCTAAATGCAAAGTATTTCATGGGGGAATTCGATTGGCAGATCATTGCTATATTTGGTTAACACCCAACGGATGCCGCGGTCGTTCTACTCATTTTCGATTCTTGTGAACGTTTTGATAGCCGGAATGGCTTTGACGGAGGCATTGCTCTACTCACGGATCGGAAATATGATGGCGTACGTGCAGTCGTACCCTAATTGGCTCCTTGCTACGTTAATTTTTTATTCCCTTCAGGCGGGTGTAATGCTGAAATATTTTCAGGCAAGGCATTATAAAACGGCTTTCCGGATTGGCATAGCCTATTTCGGTTCCCTGGTTTTATTTCTTTTCATCAATTACGCTGCAACAAAATTTGCCCTGGGGAGAGAGCTTTATATACCCCTATACATAACGATGCTTTTCCTGCAAGTTGTTTACAACGCGACGCTCGCGCTGTCGGCATCGCGGGAACGCACCTGGCTCCGGATCGCCGGCATATCCGCGGCGTTACTTTCAGTCGTTACGCTTGCTCCCGTTTCCATCCTGATGAGTGGAAAATTTTTCGAATACCACTCCGCTATCGAAAATCTTCACGGACCAATTCTGTGGGGAGGCGTTCTGGTTCCAGTGATGCTGGCAATCAATTTCTATCGTCAATGGCGAACTGAACCAATCGCCGACCAACCTGCGCAACCTGTTTTTAATATCCCCAGCGCTATTACTCTACTCACAGCAATGTTTTTTTTGGTGTCTTTTATCGCAGGCGGTTATCGCATGAAATCATCACTTCCATCCATGGATGCCGCCATAAAGAAAGTAGCCGAACCATTTGACGCGAGAGCATACGTGGACATGAAAGGTGATACGCTTAAATACCGGTTGCTGAAGCCTCTCGATTATGATTCCACGAAAACTTATCCGCTCGTCGTTTGCCTGCACGGAAGCTCAGGCACCGGCAGTGACAATTACCGCCAGGTCGCTGCTGCGTTACTCCCGGAGTTCCTGACGACCGAATCAAACCGGGAAAAATTCCGGGCCTTCATTTTTGTACCTCAATGCAAGTTCGCGACAAGTTGGGGGGGCACCCATCCGTTGCCTGGCATCGATCAAATCGTCTTCGAAGCAATGTTCTCCCTGGACGAGGAGTTTAGTATTGATCCGGACAGACGATACGTAACGGGTATTTCACTAGGTGGCTATGGCGCCTGGCATTTTATTAACTCCCACCCGGAAGTTTTCGCCGCAGCAATTCCCATCTGCGGCCACGGCGACCCTGCCCTTGCACCAAAATCCGTAAATATCCCGGTATGGGCGTTTCACGGCGCGAAGGATGACCGCGTTTCGGTCGATGGCTCACGCGATATGATTAATTCCTTGCGAGCAGCGGGCGGGAATCCCAAATACACAGAATTTCCGGATGCAGGACACGACATCGGCAGATCGGTGTGTGAAACACCGGGGTTGCTGGACTGGCTGTTTGCGCAACGACGAGGCGACTCAACTTCGAATTAGCATTTTCGGGTCTCAAATAAAAACACTTCCATTTTTTCGTAACTTTTCAGTCGATGCTGGCCCTACCGTTTCCATTCAATCGAACGATCGGTGTCGCTATATTGATATTCTTCGCCATCGCTGCTCATGGTCAGCGTGCCAATACACCGCTCTGGAAGGTCTATTACGACAGCGGCAATCTTTATCTTAAGACGGACGCACCCAGGTCTGTGCAACTCTTTTCGAAAGCGGAAACCGTAGCGAGAAACGATCTGGGTATTTACGACGACAATTATCTCGTCATACTCAATGCACTCGGGCTCTCGAACGAAAACGCACACAACTTCGCCCTGGCCCAGAAATACCTTGCACAGACAGTCGACCTCGGTCACGAAGTTTATCGAGAGGAAGACCCACGAATGTTGCAGGCGATGTACAACCTTGGGCTCTTCTTTCGAAAGACAAACAACATCGACGAGTCAGCCAGGCTCTTTAGTAAAATTTTCGCTCTATCGGAAAAATCCCGCGACCGGAATTTCTATGCGCTTTCGGCCACGCAGCTTGCAAATATCAGGGAGAGCAGACATCAATTCGACTCGGCGTTGTCGATCGCCCAAAAAGTGATTGGCTCAACGCTTCTGAAGAACTATGAAAGTATCTCGTACGACCTCCAGTTGGCGGAAGGACGGGTCCTGAGAAAGCTGAAAATGTATGACGAGGCAAACGAGACCCTTACAACCCTTCAGAAGCAACTGATCGCACGCGGGTCGGCCTTCAGGGTGGTAACGCGATCGGTCAATATCCAATTATCACTGCTCGACATCGACCTGGGCAGATACAGTAAAGCCGAAAAAGATCTCCTGCAGTTGTACCGGGTCGTTAAAGGCGAGACCGGACCAGACATCACGATACTAACCGAGATCACCAATGCGATTGCATTTGTGTATGAAAAACTCGGTGTGTACGATAAGGCAACGGTGTATTACCAGGAGGCGCTCAACTATTGCACAAACGGAGTTGAAAACATCGGCGCTTGCGACGTGATCCAAAATAACATTGCCGGAATGCATCTCAAGCTCCGGCAGTTCGACAAAGCTATCGAGGAATACCGCTCGTATGTAGAGTCGCGAACAGACGAAGGAAGGTTCAACGACCAGGGCTTTCTTTCAGCTCTCAACAACCTCGCAACCGCCCTTCGACAGGCGGGCCAGGCAGACCAGGCGCTGCAGTATTTTAATGATATCTACCAATCCCTCGAACGATCCGGTGCCGGCGAAAAAGACCTCGCAGCAACCGTGTTGAACAACATCGGTGTTGCCCAAACACTAACAGGTCATTATGCCGAAGCGACATTCAACTTTCAAAAAGCATTGAAGATTAAGGAGCTGTTTTACGGCAGCGACTCACCACTACTCCTGGACCTCTGTAGTAACCTCGCCGTGTCTCTCTGGGCTGCCGGCAAACGGGCGGAGTCTCTTCCATATTTCAGAAGGTCACTGCAGCTCGGATTGCGTGAGGTGAAATACAATTTTCAAAATCTAACCGAAGCCGAACAACTGCAGTTTTACGCCCAACAGAAAGAAAACTTCGAGCGATTCAACACACTGGCGGTTCAATCTTCGGCCGAGATGCCGGAGATGCTGGTGCAAATGTTCAACAACCAGGTCTTCCTCAAGTCGCTGGTCTTTTTTACAAACCGGCGGGCGACGGCCACCGTCAAGGAAATGAACGACCCGGCGCTGAAAGCAACATTCGAATTGAAACAATCGAAGTCGATCCAGCTGGGAAGTCATTATCAGTCGACATTGGAAGAGCTTAAGTCTAAGGGAATTTCCCTGACGAAACTGGAGCTCCAGATCGACAGCCTCGACAAGATCATCCGTCACAAGCTCCCGAATGATCAGCCGGAAGGGAGCTTCATTACGTGGAACGACATCCAGAAAGCCGTCGCGGGCGACGAAGTTTCAGTCGACATCATCCGTTTCCGCAAGTACGACGCGCTGCCCAACAAAACTTCCGGCGTGAAGATCGGGTTCACCGACAGCATCTATTACGCCGCGCTGGTCACGACTCATGAGACGAAGACAAATCCCGAGCTTGTATTGATGAAGAACGGTCACGAGCTCGAAACAAGATTCTTTCCCTACCACAAGAACACAACGAGGTTTGATTTCGAGGATACCATCTCTGTTGCCAATTTCTGGAGCCCCATCGAAAGCAGGATCAAGGGCAAGACCAAAATTCATTTCACACCGGATGGGATCTATCGCCAGATCAATCTCAACACGATCAGAGACCGGCAAGGCGTTTATAACATTGAAAAGTACGAGATCCGATCGAGCCTGAACCCTGCAAGCCTGGTAACGAAGGCTTCGGCGAAACCCGTGGACCTTTCGAGGCTGGTGTTGATGGGCAATGCCGTCTTTGGATTGGAGCAGGCACGGGTCGGCGCCGGATCTATTCAATCGTCGTTCTCCACCCTGCCCGGCACGCAGGAAGAGATCGCGGAGATCACGAAGCTCATTAAAACAAGCCCACCGCCGGCACAGTATGTCAGGGCGCAGGCATCGGAACAAAACCTGAGAAAGATCAAGTCACCGGGCGTGCTGCATATCGCGACACATGGATATTTCTCCGTTGATCTCTCCTACCTGAATGAGCAGGTAAAGTCCGATTATCTCTTTCATTCCGGTCTGTTATTGTCGGCCGGCAAAACGGAGTCGAATCCAACGGAAAACGATGGTATCGTAACGGCTTATGATATCATTAACCTTGATCTCGCAAAAACAGACCTGGTCGTATTATCGGCCTGCGAAACCGGTGTGGGTAAAAACGAATACGGTGAAGGCATCCACGGGCTCCAGCGTTCCTTCATGCTCGCGGGCGCGAAGGACATTGTCATCAGCCTTTGGCGTGTGGACGACCGTGTGACAAAAGACCTGATGAAAAAATTCTACCAATATCTCCTGCAAAAGAAAGATCCGAACGAAGCGCTGCGTTTGTCGCAGCTCGAGATCATGAAACGAGAGCCCGCCCGGCGGCTGTGGGGATCATTTATTACTATCGGCAGTAACTAACGCCGACGACTTCTCACCATTAATATAAAATTCTACACGACGATTGAATTGCCGTTTTTCCTCATTGTTGAGGTCATCGGCATGTATCTGACGCCCCTTCGCCACGATCGCGATCGAGGTTTCATCTACCCCGATGCTTCCAAGGTATTCGCGAACAGCTTCGCCCCTCTTCTGTGTAAGCTGGAAGTTGTAGCTATCGGTGCCGCGATCATCCGCATAGGCAAATATCTCTACCTGCGAATCAGGGATCATTTTCAAAAAGTCACCGAGCTTATTGAGGACGTCCTTTGCTTCGGGCCGAAGGTCGTAGTAATCGGTATCGAAGTAGATATTGTCGAACGTGAACGTATCGGGTGTATCGGTCACCACAATAAGGTCGGCGATGCCGGGCTTCGAATTGCCAGACTGTCCCTCGAACCTCAGGTACAGGTTGTCGTCGCCGCCCGTTACATTGGTGAACCGGAACACACCGGATTCGTTGCTGCTCGTCACCTTCAGAACCTCACCCTGTTCATTCATTAAAAATATATTCATCGACCCAAGCGCCTTCCCCGATAACGAATCCACAAGTACGCCGGTGACTGTGATGGCTGACTCGCCGGCTGCCCGGATGCTGGTCAGGAACGTCTTCCTGTACTTGCGCTGCAACTCGGTCTTCCTGTATTGATTTTGTGCGATGGCCAGCAGTTCCTGGTATTCGCCTTCGTCCAATCCCGGGAAGTCGGCTAAGGAATTTTCTTTGCGGGCATTCCTATTGACAATCATTTTGTTTACGATACTCCTTCGTTCGTAAGTGAGATTTTCATATTCGATGCGATCTTCCGTTCGTGAATACATGAGATCCATCCATGATCCGGGGCTCCACAGCGACGCCAGCGCCACATCGTGACGGCCCGAGCGGTTGCGAAGGCTTAAGCGGGATATGAATGACAGCGGCGATATTATTTTTGAAGAATAAATATCGAATCCCCCAAATCCCTCTTCGCGGTTCGAGCTGATGTACACCCTGTTGTCGGCGAAAGAAATAAAGCAATCGTCGCGATTGGAGTTGAACGGATACCCGAGATTATAAACACTTTCTGTTCCATCGGAAAACGTCTTGCCCATGTAAAGGTCCATCCCGCCGAAACCCTGGTGCCCATCCGACGCAAAGAAGAACACGTGATTGAACGCGGCAAAAGCGGGAGCCACCTCATTCATCTTCGTATTGATAAGCGGCCCCATATTCATCGCAGGACCCCAATGGTCATTGCCGGCATCGATGCTCATCCAGATATCGAAGCCGCCAACACCACCGGGACGGTCAGAAACAAACAGTAAAGTATCGCCACCGGGGGAAACCGCTGGGTGCTTGGTTTCAAATTTTTCAATATTGACGTTGTCATTCAACACACGGGCATCGCTCCATCGGCCGGATTTCAGATCGGATACTACGACGCTGCATTGCGATCCCTGCTTCCCACAAACCGTGAAGTAATACCTATCGCCTTTCTGATTGAAACACCCACTTCCGTCATTGAACTTCGTGTTCAGGTTACGGATGTTCTGGCGGGTGCGGTCGTGCCAGCTGCCGTTGCGTTTTTCGAAAAAATAGTTGTCGGTAAAACCTTCCCCATACCGCTCGTCGATAGCCGTCAGAGGTGAACCGGTACGGCCGCTTGTAAATATCAACTTGTTGCTATCGGCTAATGCAGGCGCATAGTCATTGAAAGTGCTGTTGAACAACTCTGCGGCCAGAGTGTAACGATCGCTTTTGGAGTTCGCATCGCGCAAGGCGCTTTCGCTGCCCGCCCGGTCAATAATCGCCTGTTCTACAAAAGCAAAAAGTTGATCGTCACACTGATTCTTATAAATGAAATCATTAAAGGACCGGATCGATTCGGCATACTTACCGTTTGCCTTTAGCATCAGTCCGTAATAATAGCCCGCTAACGCAAACCCGGGGCCTGGTTCATTTTGTAACCTTTCGTAATGAGATTCCGCCTCTTTGTAGTTGAATGACTTGCGATAACATTCCGCAACTCTATAAACAACGTCCGGCTCCGTGCCTGCCTCCGTGATCAACTGACGATAGTAACTGATCGCAAGATTGTATTGTTCGAGGTCGAAGAAACGATCGGCTTCTTCACGCAATAACTGTTTGTCGTCCTGAGCATACACCGACGAGGCGCACAACATCAATATCATTACTACACTCTTCTTCATATCAACGGCGATGATATTCTTTTGAAATTATTTTTACCAGGAACACGGTATGCCACAGATAATTCGTAAGCGCCCGTATATCCGAATGTGCGTCCCATGGAGGACATGTTGTTGTCGTAGCTGAAGCCAATGTTGATCTTATGCGTCGAGACTCCTGTCGAAAAGATCAATCCATCATGAAACCGGTACCATGCACCAGCGATGATCTTGACCCCGGACGTTACGCTGCGTCCCCTGGGGAGAGAATATCCGAAGTATGTCCCGACGTTCACCTGCCTGTTCTTTCCCTGCACCTGTACCAGGTAGTTGGGAGAAATCTCCAGGTTGTTCGACAGCGGTGTGGTAACGCCACCGTGGGTTTTGAATATGACAGAGCGATCGCCGACGGTGCCGGGAAAATAGCTGTTTGTCCTGGGGAGGTTCGATAACACCAATCCATTATAAAATGACATCGGCTTGTGTCCTTTCACGGAATACGACCAAAGCAGACCCGTATTCAGTATCGGCCGGAACACGCGCATGTTTGTCATCGAGGATTCGCCCGGCAACGATCCGTCGAAGCCAGCCGTTGTCGAATACTGTGATGACCAGTGCAAATTATCGTAGCTGATGCGTTGTTGGCCAACACCCGTCTGAACCGCTACAGAGATAAAATGGCTGCCGGCCTCGTTCAAGTGAATGTTCCACGCTGCCGACAAAGAAAAAGCCTGTGTCGCAAATTCGTTGTCAGGACCGGCAACATCGTTGAGCAGTGAGGCCCCTACGCCGCCGAGATGTCTTTTCTTCAAGCCGCCTTGAAATACCGGATGGATAAAGCTCGCCTGGAATGTGTTGAATGGAAGCGACAGGTTGTTCCACTGCGACCGGTAGTTTACACCGAGAAATGTTTCGTTCTCTACGCCGGCGAGGGCGGGATTCAGGTAAAGAGCGCTCGAATAAAATTGTGAAAACACCGACTCCTGTGCAAACGCAGCCGTCGCGATCAATGAAAAGATGAATAGCGATATGGCCTTCAGCTTCCTCATCAATAAACGATCGTTATGAAGCCGGTTTTGCGACCTTCCCTTCCCTCCTGGTCTACATAACCGAGAAAGTAAGGATAGGCACCGGCCGGGAGAAGCTGACCGTTGTGTTTTCCATCCCATCCGTCGGTCATCATTGCCGGCAGCGACTTCGATTCGAACAAGAGGCTGCCCCAGCGGTTAAACACACGGAAGGAAAAATTCAAGGAGCTCATCTCCGATCCAAAGATCTTGACCAGGCGATTGTCGGGCATCTGGGCATGAGGCGACATCGTCGTGCTCAGGTAAGCCGGCATTACGGGCTCCACGGGAAGTTTGCCGATCGCGATCATGGGAAGAGTGACCGGGTCTTTCGAGAGGATAACGACGAATTCTTCCGCGAAATCATTGCCCGCAACGACGACGATCCTTTTCGCGTCCTCCTCATCGAAATGATGTGTTGCTATAACGGGGCTGCCATCATAGCTGCCGGTGATGGCTTGTTGTGTCCAGTAAGCTGAATGATCTACTTCCACGTTGCGTGATGTAGTTATCTCAGGCAGGTCTTCGAATGCAGTCACTTGCATGACCGGGTCAAGGCCACGTATGTCGGTTAAAGTCAGAGGATAGTACGCGCCGTTTCGTCCTACCGGAAAGAACTTATAGCCCGTTCCCACAGTGGTCAACGGTCCGTCCACGAAACTCGACGCAGACCCACCTTCGATAGTCCCATCAACCCCGATCAGTAACATGTCGCCCTTCCCTACCTTGACGATTCCCGATACGAAATCGATCGAGCCATTGATGATGAGCTTGCCATCGAGAGATTTCGTGCCTCCTCCCAGGACCAGCAGGTCCTGCATAGCCTGATTGTTGTTATCGATGTCCTGGTTAGTACCTGAAAGAACGACTGTTCCGAGTCCCTGGTAAACATTTTGATTCACCCAGTCGCCTGTAATTCCTATGGTACCGTTGTTCTGGATAAAACCCTTGTTGTCAAGATCGTCGAAATACAATCCTATAGAATCCGGGACAAAGATCGAAGTGCCGTTGTGCATATCCTGCGAAAAGGCAATTGACGAGATACTCATCCATACTATTATAAATGTGCATCTCGCGTTCATCTTACCTCACGTATTTGACTTGCAAACCATAAACGCGATGTGTAGCATCATTCGAATCATTTGCATCAGAGCTTGGATCGAGATCCACCACGATGCGGTATGAATAAGCGGTGTTGTCGATCACTTCCCTTCCGGCGATTGGCGTGTGGGTCGACATCTGGATGGCAGGTGAAACTCCCGATGAGTTCCATGTAGTAATTATATTTTCATTATTACCCATGTATGGCCGGCGCATGATGCTCAATGAAAGGTTCTGTCCGTCACGATCCATGTAATAGAATTGTATTTGCTGGATCGTTGCGCCGTCGGGCAAATGGATCGGCGCAATAACCCTCGAGCCTTCGTCTTGCTTGAAAACCGTAACGAACGTCGTATTGTCCTCGAAGATCAACGCGTTGGCTTTATCTTTTTTGCTGGACGTTCTAAGCCCGGAAAAATCCGATGGATCGATGCTATATGACTGAAGCGTGGGTGTAGCAACGCCGGGAATCAGGGTAGTCCATGATGTTGTGGTTCCGTTTGTGGTCAGAAATTTTCCGCTGTTCTCTGTCTGATCCGGAATCTCTTCCAGGTGCGACAGGTCGATGGTATTTCCGTCGCTCAACGTGAGCTTTCTGGTGTCCGGGTCGAAGCTTAGTGACTGATCACTGCCCAGCCCTTTGATCCATTGGCTATTTTTCCAATAATAGAATTCTTTTTGATTGATATCGAATACAAGAAGGCCGTCTTCTTCGGGTGAAGATGGATGGATAGCGTTACGGGAAGCTGTGGTTAATTGAGGGAGGAGAAAGCCCTGGTTAGCGCCGGGTGGATTGAGCACTAAAACTGCATTCGGACGTGTCGTCATTGTGCCGATGACAACAGACCGTTGCGAATTTTGGGCATACGTGGGCGACGTGATCAACGCCACGAATACTACTGTCAGGGATAGAAAAACCTTCAAAATGAAGCATGTTTCTTACATCAACCCATCGCACGAATTCATACCCACCGCTTTTTGAGGCTAGAAAATCCGTGCCATCGCCGGATTCGACGACTTAAAGGATCAGTTTAACCGAGTTAATGATTAAAGTCCCAAGAATTACACAGAAATGTGTTGTGGAATTGGGGAGATGGGTACCCAGCAGGGTGCCTGGAGATTTCCGGCATTAGAGGGTATTCTTCGCTGCGGACATCTTTCTGTACATGTGTAGTGATAATCCAGTATTGTAAAAGAATGTCACTGCAGTCCACGGTGTACCAGCGTGTTGCGAAGCGAATGAGGTCAAACCTTGTAACCTTTCCATCTCCCCGGAGTACTGAATGATTAAATTCAGCTATGTTTAGAAACTACGTCATCACGTCCGTACGCTCGCTGATGCGCAGCATCGGGTTTTCCCTGATCAATATCGTTGGCCTGGCCGTCGGCCTTGCAATATTCGGATTGATCTCCTTCTACGTATACCACGAGTTCAGCTTCGATCGATATCACAAGAATGCCGACCGTATTTTCCGCATTGTCGAAAACCTGAGAACGGAGAATGAGCTTTTGTTCCAGTCCACCAGCGCACCGCCCATGGGGCCGCGGCTCCTGAAGGACCTTCCGGAGGTTGAAAGCTATGTCCGTTTTCAACAATGGAATCTGCTGGGGCAGCGAAACGGCAACTCATACTACGAACCGGATTCTTACATAGTCGACAGCACTGTTTTCGACGTCTTCAGCTTTGAGCTTATCAATGGCGACAAAAAGACGGCGTTACGCGAACCTTTTTCTATCGTGCTAACCGAGTCGATGGCCAAGAAATACTTCGGGACCGAAGACCCCCTCGGCCAGGCCCTGAAAATGGATTACGACAATTTCAAGGTGACCGGTGTGATGAAAGACGTTCCGGAGAACTCTCACTTTCGCTTTACCAACCTTATTTCGTTTTCCACATGGAGCCGCAACAACAAACAGCGCGAAGATGGCTGTTGGTTCTGCAATGGCTTTCATACCTACGTGCTTCTCCGCGACGCTCAATCGGCGGATGCAGTTCGCGAAAAGATGAAAGGCTTCATAGACAAGAATGTCGAGAAAGGCGGAATGTATTATGAAGATCTGCCGATCCAATCACTCACCAGCATTTACATGGCCCCGCCGCGTTCGTGGGAAAACGGAACCAGGGGTAGCATGAACAATATGTACATCTTGTCGATCATTGCTGTATTTATTCTTTTGATCGCATGCTTTAACTACATCAACCTTGCTACCGCACGTGCGTCGCGACGCTTGAAAGAAGTCGGACTTCGTAAGTCCCTTGGCGCTATGCGTAGAATGCTGGTGGGGCAGTTCCTCGGCGAATCCATCATCGTTACGATACTGGCGTCGTTACTGGCAGGTGTTATTGCGTGGGTGGCTCTTCCTTCGTTCCGTACACTCGTTGAATCGCCGCTCCCCTTCTCTACCCTCCCCAATCTATGGTCGATTATCGGCGTCTCCGCCGGGCTGGTATTGTTCATCGGCATCCTCGCAGGCGCTTACCCGGCGTTGATCATCTCTGGCTTTCAGCCGTTACAGATATTCCGCCCGTCGACGAAGGGAATTTATAGTCACCATAATTTCAGAAAGGTTCTCGTCGGCATTCAATTTACGATCTCTATCATGCTGGTGGCGGGAACGCTGCTGGTTGGTGATCAAATCGATCTTGTACGGAACCAGGACCTTGGGTTCAACAAAAACGCGTTAATCTATGCACGCACCAATGGCGACACGGCGATCGTAAGACACCTGGACGCCTTCAAAAATGAGTTGAAACGAGTGCAGGGTGTGGTGTCCATCGGAGGGTCGTCGAGCGTACCTGGCGAATCGACCAACAACCAATACACCGAGATCGAGATGACGGACGGAAAGCTGTCACCGACCAACATCAATTACATTTATGCCGATCACGACTTTATTAAAACTTACGACATAAAGCTTATTGCCGGCCGGGAGTTCCTTCGCGAATCAAAAGCAGACGATACGACTGCCTTTATTATTAATGAGACCGGTGCGAAAGATTTCGGATGGACGCCGGAGCAGGCCATAGGCAAAAACGTGCGGGGTGCAGGCAGGCGCGGTAAGATCATCGGGGTGGTGAAAGATTTCAACTATGCGTCGCTGCATTCAAGGGTGGAGCCCGTGATGCTGGCTATGACAGACTACGTCGGGCGGATCTCGATCCGCATGGAGGGCAACAACTTTCCCGCGACGATAGACCAGATCCAGAAAAAATGGAGCGAGCTTATCTCCTACCTGCCTTTCGACTATTCGTTCCTGGATGTCACCTTCGATCAGCAATACAAAGCCGATCAGCAGTTGAATAAAACTGCGGGCGTATTCACGGGCCTGGCGATTTTCATCGGATGTCTGGGTCTGCTTGGTCTTACCTCATTTGCTGTCGAGCGACGGACGAAAGAGATCGGGATCCGAAAAGTATTGGGAGCGTCCGTGGCGAATGTGGTTGTGCTGATTGCACGAGAGTTTATCTGGCTGATCGTGATCGCCGTCCTTGCTGCAACACCATTAACGTGGTACCTGATCAAAGAGTGGCAGCAGAACTTCACATTACAGGCTATGATCAACCCGCTGCGATTCCTGTTGGCTGCGGTTGCCGTACTGACGTTTGCATGGGTCACGATCAGCGTCCTGTCGTTCAGGGCCGCGACATCCAATCCGACCAAAGCGTTAAGGACGGAATGAGGAACAGGTCCTCATCAATCATTAGAATGATCTGCAATGCCAAGCCGGTACCCGAGTGATATCGTCACCGGCAACAAGGCATTCTTGCCTCCTCTTACCAAATCGCGCTAACCCCGATTTTCGGGGGTATTGATGGGCAGCGCCTTACGGTCCTGCGATGATCTTAATGATAGAACGAAGTACCGGAATCGTTTACCTTGTTAATCAATGGACATGTCCAGATACGGAACTGGATTTACCGCCTTTCCGTTTTCCAGAACCTCAAAATGCAAATGTGGGCCTGTCGAGAGTCCTGTCGATCCCACCAGTCCGATCGTCTGACCCTTCTGAACCTTGTCTCCCTCTTTCACATCGATCTTCTCCAGGTGTGAATACGAAGTAGTCAACGTCTGGTCGTGTCTGACGATGATGAAATTTCCATAGCTCTCGGAGCTTGCTGCCTCAACAACAACTCCGGTGGCGGCGGCATAGACACCATTGCCTGCAGCCAAAACAAAATCGACGCCGGTGTGAAACGTCAATTTTTGTGTAACCGGATTCATTCGTTCCCCAAAGCCCACGCCCGGTTCTTTTCTGAGCTTCACGACGTCGACCGGTGATCGCAACTCCTTGTTCTGCATCAAAAATAAATTTGCGGTATCACGAGTTGCGAAGGCCATGGTGAGAACGACGACAACGGGTAATACGATCGCATAGCGAAACGCAGAATACGTCTTTGTGTTAGTGAGCATAATAATTCTTTGTTTAATGGATCGGGTATTGAAACGGCTAACCAAGGCAGACAGGATATTCGACTCGATCTGCGTTGTAATGCAACCGAGATAGTCTCTAAGGGACACAGTCGACACCACATGGCGATCGGCAATGTATTCGTGCTGAACAGTAATCGACCTCCTATAGAAGTAAATGAAAGGATTGAACCACAGTACGATGGCCGCTACCTCCACAAGGACGAGATCGACCCAATGACGTTGCCTGATGTGAACCATTTCATGCGCGATGATAATCGGATCCTCGTTCTGCGATCGTACGAACAGAATTCCAAAGAATGAACACGGTTGTACGTCCGGATGGACCATGATCGTGTGCTTCCCGCGCCTCGATCTGTCTGCAGACCAATACAGGCGGAATAATTTCAGAATAGATATGGATGTGATCAGTAACGCGACCGCGGCCCCGGTATAATACAAATACCGAATGATCGAAAAAGTTCCGGCTGTTTCCGGCAGTGGAAGACCTGTGCTTTGCAGCGCGCCCTCCGGTTCATAGATCTCCGCAACGGTGGTCGAAATAATATCGATCGACGTTGCGGGAACTACGACTATTGGAACAACGAAGGACAGTACGAGCCCCGTCAACAAGTATGCCCGGTTCAATTGAAATCTATCTGTACTTCTGAACACCAAAAGATACACTGCGTAGAAGAGTACAAGGCACGCGCTGGATTTCAACAGGTAAATGATCACTTCTTTTTCTTTAGTTTTTTTATCCGTTCTTCTATCAGCTGCTTGACTTCCTCCAGTTCGGACAAGTTCATCGATTCATGCGTGAAGAACGAAGCAAGGCGGGCGGGCGAGCCCTCGAAATAACTGCTGATCATCGGCTTCACCCGGCTTTTGAAGTACTCCCCTTTGGTCAGGGACGGAAAATATTCATTCGTCTTCCCGTAGGTTCTAAATGCGACGAAGCCTTTTTTCGTTAGCACACGGATGACCGTAGATACGGTGGTATATGCCGGTTTGGGCTCGGGGAATCCTTCGACGACGTCTTTTAAAAAACCCTTTTTGAGGGCCCAAAGAATTTGCATGACCTGCTCTTCGGCTTTTGTAAGCTGCTTCACGCCTCAAATATACGACTACAAATATAGTAATACAACTATATTTATAATCATGCGCTTATACAGCCTCTCTCCTCATTTCTCTAGGGATTTTCTGAATTTAATTGCTTATTCAGTCCGCAAATCGAACCTCACCATGCGCTTCATACTCCTGATCGTCTTCGTTACCTCCACGCTGTTCGCCGCTGCTCAAAAGAAATCCGCTGCCCCTGCCCTGGACGCGGAGATCGCTGCCATGGTGAAAGAGATCTCTGCCGACAGTATTAAAAGCCATATTCAAAAAATGGTGACGTTCGGCACACGACATTCCCTGAGCGACACGCTAAGCGCCACTACCGGCATCGGCGCCGCCCGGCGTTGGGTCGCCTCGAAGTTCCTCCAGTTTCGTAAGCAGTCCGGTGCCAACATGACTGTCGACCTCGACCCGCTGGAAGTGCCCGGCGGGCGCAACGCCCGTATACCGCGAAGGGTGATCATGAAAAATGTGCTCGGCACCTTGAAGGGCAGCGATCCCAACGACGACCGCGTGTTACTGATCAGCGGCCACCTCGACTCACGCGCCACAGACGTGATGGATAGCGTGATCGCAGCGCCAGGCGCGAATGACGATGCCTCGGGAGTTGCCGTCGTGATCGAGCTTGCACGGGTAATGTCGAAGCACAAATTTCCCTGCACTATTATTTTCATGGCAGTACAAGGCGAAGAACAAGGTCTGATCGGTGCACGGCACATGGCGGAAAAAATGAAAGCCAATAAAATGAACCTCATTGCGATGCTCAACAATGACATCGTGGGTAACTCGACTGCAAGTGAAACAGGCGACAAGAACGACAAGACCGTTCGCGTGTTCAGTGAAATGGTCCCATCTCTTGAGACTGACGATGAGAAAAAAGCCCGCGAGGCGTTAAAGGCTGAGAACGATAGCCCTTCCCGTCAGCTGGCGCGGTATATCAAAGAAGTAGCCGAGCCGTATACCAAAGGCTTTACGGCTACGATGAACATGCGTCCGGATCGATTCCTGCGCGGCGGAGACCACACGCCTTTTCTCCAAAATGGATTTGTCGCGGTCCGTTTCACGGAGTTCAATGAAAACTTCAGCCAGCAACATCAGACGATTAGAACGGAGAATGGAAAAGAGTATGGCGACCTTCTGAAACATGTTGACTTCGCCTACGCGGCTAACGTAGCACGACTGAACCTGGCTACGCTCGCATCGCTGGCGAAAGCGCCAGGCAAACCACAGGCTGTAAAGATGAAAGTGAATCTCGACAACATGAGCTATCTCACGTGGGAGGCTCCGGCCTCAGGCCCTAAACCCAGAGGGTACAATATCCTGATCCGTGAAACTTACCAGCCGTTCTGGGAAAAAAAGATCTTCGTTGCGGATCTAAAGGCGGACTTGCCGTATTCGAAAGACAACTACTATTTCGCGGTGCAGGCTGTCGGTGAGAAGGACCTTACAAGCCAGGCGGTGATCCCGGTGCCGACCCGGTAAATAAATAAACCGTCCATATGGCCTACTTCTCCGCCGACAGGGAAAGCTATTAAATGTGAAACTTTGTTTCTAGTTTAATGCTGGAAAAAACAGCCTTTTAAATAACCAACAAACTTAAAATCAACTCTTTCATGAAAAAGGATACGTCAAGCTCGAGGAGAAAATTC
Source organism: Cyclobacteriaceae bacterium (assembly GCA_035318625.1). GTDB lineage: Bacteria > Bacteroidota > Bacteroidia > Cytophagales > Cyclobacteriaceae > ELB16-189. Next base: position 204,178 of record DATHEL010000001.1, on the reverse strand, counting down.
TTACAACAAATAGGTACAACCGGCCTGATGATCGGGGCCTCGCCATTGTCGTCACTTGCTGCAAAGGCAAAGGCTGAAGAACGCATATTGACGTATGAAAGAAAGATCTCGGCAAATGACACCGTCAGGATAGGCGTCATCGGCTATGGCGTACAAGGTCATTACGACCTGGAAACTGCCCTTAAAGTGCCCGGTGTGGAGTTAGCGGGCATCTGCGATCTATATACCGGCAGATTGGAAAATGCAAAAGAGCTTCACGGCAAAGACCTGTACACAACCATCAACTACAAAGATTTGCTTGACAGGAAGGATATCGATGCGATCCTGCTTTGCACGACGGATGTGTGGCATGCCCGTATCGCGATGGACGCCCTTGCCAAGGGTAAACATGTGTATTGTGAAAAGCCCATGGTCTATAAGATCAGTGAAGGATATCCGGTAATGGCCGCCGTAAAAAAAGCGGGCAAAGTATTCCAGGTTGGAAGCCAAAGAGTAAGCAGCATTGGTTATGCGAAGGCCAAGGAATTGCTGGCCGCAGGCGAAATCGGAAAACTGAATATGGTGAATGCCGTATATGATCGCCAAAGCTCGATCGGCGCATGGGAATACACCATTCCAAAAGACGCGAACGCAATGACCACAAACTGGGATAAGTTTATTGAAGTCACGGAGAAAATGGCTTTTGATGCCAAGAAGTTCTTCTGGTGGCGTGCGTTTAAAGAAGTTGGCACCGGTGTAGCCGGCGACTTGTTTATCCACCTACTCAGCGGGGTTCACTTCATAGCGAACTCCAAAGGTCCCGAAACGATTGTCAGCACCGGACAATTCAGCTATTGGAAAGATGGCCGGAACTTACCGGACGTCATGGCGGGTGTGATGCAGTACCCGGACAGCAAAGAACACAGCGCCTTTCAACTGACACTGCAAGTTAATTTCATCAGTGGTACGGGCGGACAGCAGGTAATTCGCCTGGTTGGCTCGGAAGGCGTTATAGAAGTCGATAATAATAATATAACTATAAAACATAGCCTTCTTCCCGAAGCGCCGGGCTTCGGCGGTTACGATTCTCTTTTCACATTTTCAAAAAGTATGCAGGAGGAAATGCAAAAGGAATTCACCGCGAAGTGGACTGCCGACCAAAGAAAGCGGAAGAAAAAAGAAGATATCGTTTTCAAAGTGCCCGAAGGTTATAGCGACCACCTGGACCACTTCACGAACTTCTTTGATGCCATAAGAACCGGCGAAGCGGTGGTTGAAGACGCTGAATTCGGATTCAGAGCGGCGGCTCCTGCGCTGGCTTGTAATGAAAGCTATTTGTCCAAGAAGATAATCAAGTGGGATCCGGTAGCGATGAAGCTGGGTAAGTGATCCGGTATTTGTACTACCCACCAAAAAAATGCTCCTATGAAAAAAGAATCAATGGCGCACACAATGGCTCCCGGCAACGCGCACAAGGCGATTCCAGGCAATCCCTCGACGGCAATGAGCAGCCAGGTACGTCTACGGACGGATTTGAGCGACGGCAAAGGCCTGAAAGTTCTTAGCGAAGAGGACTGGAATTTTTGGATCCAGAATGGGTATGTCATCGTTCGCGATGCCGTGCCCCGGGAGCAGGCAGAAGCTACCGCTCGTTTCATTTGGGAGTTCGAAGAGAAAGACCCGAACAATCCGGACACGTGGTATACTCCACCAAGGGCCGAGATGAAAATGAAGGAGCTGACCAACACCGGAATGGTGGAAGTATACAATCATCAAATGCTTTGGAACAATCGTCAGCATCCAAAGCTTCATGCAGCGTTTTCCGACATCTGGGGTACAGAAAAATTGTGGGTGACAATCGACCGGGCCAATCTGAATTTTCCGCTACGCCCCGGTTTCGAGTACAAAGCATTTATCCACTGGGATTATGATCCGGAAACAAAGCCACAAAATGTGCAGGGAGTTTTAGCGCTTGCCGACCAGAACGATGAAAATATGGGAGGGTTTCAATGTATCCCTGAATTGTTCCGCACCTATGACACGTGGAAACTGACACAACCGCAGGATCGCGATTACTTTAAGCCCGACACAACCGGTTTTACCACCACAAAGGTGAAATTGAATGCCGGAGATCTGTTGATCTTTAACAGCGCTCAACCCCATGGTATCCGCGCAAATCTTACAAAAGACAAAGTGCGGATAGCGCAGTATATATCGATGATGCCCGCGGAAGAAGACAACGATTCTTTACGTGAATGGAGAGCGAATTCGTGGAAAGACAGAATAGCTCCGGAAGGTTATGCGTTCCCTGGTGATCCGAGAAACTGGGAACAAACCAAGTATCCAACGGCAGAGCTATCGACACTCGGAAAGAAACTTCTCGGTCTGGAGAATTGGTGAAGGTTCACGAATAGCGTTTACTTGGCCTGAAACAGAAATCTAAGTCCGTTCGTAAATCCCCTCCCGAACACTGTCCTATGTGTCTCCTGGTCGAGGATTTCTGACTTAACTTTTAGCTTCTCAACACCGAGATGTTTCAACTTCCCGATCATCTCCAAGTGCTCGTTCACCATCGAGTCCTCCAGGGAGCCCGTGCCGACATATAGCTTCAATTGCGTTGACGTGGCAATCGAAATCACTTTTGGATCTTTTAAAATCTCACTCGTATTCCACCAGAGAGAGGGACTTAATAAAAGATAGTTATCAAAAAGCGCCGGATGACGCAATAACACATGAAACCCAAACAGCCCGCCAAAGGAATGTCCGTAAATTGTTCTATTGTCAGCCCTTATTGGATAGTTGTCCTTGAGGTAGGGAAACAATTCTAATGACAGAAATTTCACGAAATTCTCAGCGCCGCCACTCCCTGAATTGAATTTGTCTCCATGTCGTTCTTCTTGCGATTTGTCGCTGGAAGGCGTAAAATCTTTGCTTCTCACGGAATAATAGGTCTCTTCATCCGTCTCCCCTTTGTAGGCAATTCCGACAATCAATAGTTCCGGTACAAGGTTATCCTTAGTCAGTCTTTGTGAAATGTAGGTGACGCCACCAAAATTGACTTCGGCGTCTAATACTATCAAGACAGGGTATTCCTTTCCCGAGGTCTTAAAATCGGGAGGGTAAGAGATGTAGATGTCGTATGACTCGTTTGTGTATTTCGAGGTCAATTCTTCTACAACCGAATGATCCAGTCTTACACCAGCGCGCTCTCTGGTTATCCTTTGATGAAGTGAGTCATTTTCAACCTTGAGCTTATCATAGTCTGGTTTCTCAGCGCAGTGGGTTAAGGAGAACATGGCGGTTAGTACCGCGATCGTTGTCCATGAAATGGATTTGGAATTGGAATTTTTACGGGAAAGTGTCATTCGCGGTGAATTGAATCTACTCATTTCGCAGATTCCTCGACGGGTTCTCGTTCGCCGCGCTCAATGTTTGCGAAAGGATTGCCAACAACCCGATCAACAGCAGCAAGGCGAAGCACCCAAAGACCTGAGTCCAGCTCAAGCCAACATGATTGACGAAATTTGTAAGGAACGCTTCACTTAGTAAGTATCCTATTGGAAGTGCGATGGCTCCGGCAATCAATAATAAATAAAGAAAGCCCCTGGACAATAGTGTTACGAGCTGTTGAACGCTTGCACCAATGATTTTTCTGACACTTATCTCTTTGCGTTTGACCTCGACGGTGTAGACGACAAGGCCAAGCAAGCCCAGCGATGCGATGGTTAAGGTTATGAAACCAAGAAACCCGAGCAGTGAAACTGTCGCCGTTTGACTGTTTTCGCGATTTAGCTCTTCATCCAGCCATACGTAATCGAGCGGGTGCGAAGGGTTCCTCTTTTTCCACTCTCCCTCCAGTTGACGGACGAAAGCGTCATCGGAACGACTGGTTTGAATGGCGATCATCTTAAACAATACGCTGTCGCCGTGAAGGACCGTGGGTTGAACCGCGTTGCCATAACCTTGGGAATAGAAATCTCTGACCACACCAACGACGACCACTTTCACTGAATCGCGGATGTACACCACCGAACCTACCGCCTCTTCTGGAGCCGGAAGTCCCAGTACGGCAACCGCCTTCTCATTCAACACAATCTGCGTCGAATGTTGGATTTCGGCGGAACCGGCAATCACCTTTAATCCCATTGTTTCAATCCACACGCGATCACATCCATAATATTCAGCAGAAACATGGTGTTCACTCTTACGATCGCGTGAAATCGTTGCAGATAGTCCATGTCCAAAACGCGCTGACGTAAAACCCACCCTCTCGACACCATGAATATTGTTGAATGATGCGGCCGTGACGTCCGGGTGAGTTCCTTGATGTATAAGAAGTACGTTTTCGCGATTGAACCCCGGATCTGCCGTCGCCAGAAAATTGAACTGCTTGTAGAACGTCGACAGGAAGACCAACACAATCAGCGATAATGAAAACTGGAACACCAGGAGCGTCTTTCGAAGGGACATATGGCCCATCAGTTTCTCGTTTGCCACGCCGCGAAGAACACTCACCGGCCTAAACGAAGACAACAGCCATGCAGGCAGCAGACCCGCCATTAAACCTGCGAAGAGCGTGAAGCCCGTAACAAATCCCACCAGACGCCAACTTAAATGCAACTCGGGGATCATTTCATAATCGTCATTGAAAGGCTTGAACTCGAGGATAGGCACGAGTATGAGGTTGGCCACAATAAGGGCTACCAGGGAGACTAATACCGCCTCCATCACATACTGTACAACAATCTGCAGGCGGGTAGCGCCGGACAATTTGCGAATACCGACTTCTTTACCACGTGTCAATGCCCGTGCGATCGACAGGTTGGTATAATTGAAACATGCTGCGAGAAGGATAACCAGAACGATACTTAATTCTGCCAGAAGACTTCCACGCGAGGGGCTGCGCCCGATATCATTGAAGATGTCGAATGCCGCAGGACTGATCGACGTGAGCGGCTGCAGAACAAACTCAAACCTTCCTTGTTCGGAAGGCTGATTCGCTAACGCCGATTTTTTGTTGATATCATTTGAAATTTGATCCAACACGTCGTTCAGGTTACGCATGTGCCTTTCATCGTTGATGCGCACATAGGTATAACCCTGCTCAAAGGAATCCCAATTGTCTGACTTCAAAGCCAACTTTCCGGCACGCTCCAGGGCAGGAACGGACTGCATGGAGACAAATACCTCATACGTAATGTGTGATTTCGCAGGTGGCGTTTTGACGATACCTGCAATTTCAAAATCGCCAAAGCTCTCTATCGTAATCGTCCTGCCGGTGGGGTCGATATCACCAAAGAACTTCTTCGCGAATAATTCGCTCATCAAAAGTGTATTCGACTTACTCAGTGCGGCGGCGTTGCCGGACATTAACTCAAAGCCAAATACGTTGAAGAACGCGGGCTCAATAAACACACCGTTAAAGCTGAATTCACGTGCTTCATCTTTGATTACCGAATGAATGGCCGGATAGATGTGGGTTGATACGATATTTTTAAAGGCTTTATCATTAAGCGCCTCGCTCAATGGAAGCGGTGAACTGGCCAATGTCCATTGGTTTCCCTGTGAATTCGTGACCTTTGAAGTCACCCTATATATATTCTTAGCGTCAGGATGAAAATTATCATAGTCGATAGCATCGGATAGACGAATCAGCACCATAATACCGACCGACATGCTCAGGGCGAGGCCGAACACGTTTATCAGAGAAAAGAGTTTATTCTTCAGCAGATTCCGCCAGGCTATCGAAATATAGTTTTGCAGCATAATATCCGGACTAATCTCCGAAGTTTTCTTCTAAATTCCCCGCCGTACCTTTTGGCCGCGTGAAAATTATTAATATCCTTTTATTTCACTCGTAGAAAGGCGAAGGTTTTACGTTGCAAAGCACCGATTATGTATAAGACGCAGGCTTTCCGGCTGGGTATACCTATAAATTGTAGCGATCACTCATGTGAGATCACTCACTCTTGAGCCGCAGCGACGGGCTCTCGCTCGCCGTCCGCCAACCGTGATACACTATGATAACGATTGAGACCGCCAATACCATGATCACTGCCTGCCCGAACATCCACCAGTTCAGAGTTACACGATAAACGAATTGGTCCAACGCCAACCTTGCTAACCATACGGATACCGGGATGACAATGATTATCGCGACCGCAACGGGTTTAAGAATGTCGCCGGTGAGGGCTAACAATACCCGTACATTACTCGCACCGAACACTTTGCGAATGCTCATTTCCTTGCCTCTTCTTTCAGCAATAAAGCCGGCTAAGCCGAAAAGTCCCAGGCAAGAGATAAAGATGGTCATCCCCCCAAATATTGATACCATCAGTCCGACGTCAGATAGCTCGCTAAAGTTAGCGTTGTATTCTTCCACCGTAAATTCAAAACTGAATTCAATATCCGGGCTTGCCTGCCTGACTACCTTCTCTATTTCCTGTATCGTTTTATTCCACGAGTTGTCGTTTTCAACGCGGACATATAGATGGTGAGACTGCTCCGGTGCGAGAAAAACAGCCATCGGAGCGATGACGCCGAATGGATTGTTGTAGACAAAGTCGTTGAAAACACCAACAACCGGATGCCCTCCAACCAGACTGCCGATCGGGTTATCAAGTCCCATCCTGTCAACCGCAGATTGATTTAACAGGCAGCCATTCAGGTCGCTTTTGAATTGTGAATTGAAATCTCTTCCCTTCACAATCTCAAGCCCGATTGTTTGGATCCAGTCATATTCAACATCGGCCACCACGATCGAAAGGTTATCCTCCGGCTTTTTTCCCGGCCAGTCCATGCCGGTGACCGATCCATCTGAATACAACACGTTTCCCTTCATGCCTGTTGCTGCCTGCACTCCGCGGATCTTCGACACCTCGTTCTTCACATAATTGAACTTCGCCGTGGCTAGTGAGTCGAGCCGGACCTTAACCAAGTTTTCCTGCTGGTAACCCATTGGGCGGCTCTTCACATGGTCGAACTGCGCAAATAGAATGATGGTCCCAACGAGGACGGTAATTGAAATAACAAATTGGAACGTGACCAACGCTCTTCGTAAAGACGAACCTTTCGGATGGTCGACTATTCCTTTGAGGACTCGCGCCGGTGCAAACCGGCTCAGTACCAGCGCCGGATAGCTTCCCGCAACAAGGGCCGTCACGAGTGTCACAAAAAAGCTAAGTATCCAAATCAATGGATTATCAAATTCAAATGAAATGGAAGCATGTGTGAGCACGTTGAATGAAGGGATAACAATTACAGTTAATAATATCGCGCCAAGCAGCGCCATAAAAGTAACTACGAGCGCTTCATTAAGAAATTGCAAGGCGATCCATCTTCTCGCCGCCCCAAGTACCTTACGCACACCAACTTCCCTGGCGCGATAACTCGATTGTGCCGTAACGATATTCATAAAGTTCACGCACGCGATCAACAGCATAAATACGCCAAAGCCAATGAGGACACGCACCATCATAATGTTGCCCCCGGCCGGGTGCCCATTGGAAAACCGGCCACGCAGGTGCAGCTCGGTTAGAGGATAGGCAAAAAGAGTAATGTATGGTTCATTCGTCTTCTTTTGAATCAAGAGCGAGGCCTTGCTATTGAATGCCGCCAGGTCTGCATTCGGATATAATTCCATCCATGTAAATATCCGGTTGTCATCCCATTTGCTGAGCCAAGCATTACTCTTTTCGTATATTTTGAATGGAATAGCCATTTCAAATTTAAGGCTGCTTGCTTGCGGAATATCTTCAATCACTGCTCCAACTTCAAGGGTGTTGTATCCATCAAATACGACGGTTTGACCCAGCGCTTCCCGGTCTCCGAAAAGTCTCACGGCCATACTTTTTGTGATAACGATGGAGTGGTTGTCCAGTGCAGCGGCGGCATCACCGTTGATCTCCTTAAATGTCATTATTCGAAAAATATCGGGATCGGCGAAGATCCCGGAAACGGTAGATTTAGTAGCATTGACGAGGATCTTCCGGTCACCAAATTTTGCCACGCGGGCTGCGCGAGCTACTTCCGAAAACTCGGTCCTCAACGCTTCCGCCACGGGGCCCGCCGTTGACTGGCCCGTCAAAATGCCTTCATTTGTCTTTTCATTTTTCATCAGAAGATAAATCGAATCCTTCCTGACGTGGAATCGATCGTAATCGAACTCCTTCAATACCACCAGCAGGATAAGGAGACTGGTGGTCAGCCCGAGCGTAAGGCCGGAGAGGTTGATGAACGTGGAGACCTTGTTCTTCAGAATAGTTCTCCAACTCATGATAAAGTAACTGCGAATCATAATAAATGTCGTGTTGACCAGTGTATCGTTCTTCTTTTGGTTGAGCGGGCGGAGCAGCGTCATTGCCGCAAAAAAGTATTTCCAATTCGCCCGCGTGCGGCCCATCGATGAGACCCATTGTCCGTAAAACTCCAGCAGATCTCCTTCGACTTCCTCCAATGTCTCCTCACTCGCGAACCGTCGTAATAGAGATTGAATCCATTTAGGCGGATTTGCCTTTTCCCCAGCGCTCATAATCAATCAGCCTTTCGTTAGTCCCAGTACCTTCGCCGGCAGTTCTTTCCACAGCCTTTCCCGCAGGGCTTTTTGTTCACGCACCGTACGGGCTCCCAGCGCCGTGATCGTAAAGTACCTTTTGCGCCTGCCTCCCCTTTCTGTTGTTGCTCCTCCCATTTTCGAAACGATAAAGCCCTTTTCCTCGAGTCTCTGCAATGTGGTATGAACGGTGTTGAACCCGACGTGTCGACCGGTTTGCTTCTCTATTCCGTTCGTGATTGTAACACCGTAAGCATCATCCTCGAGCGATGCTGTAATGATCAGTACAATTTCCTCAAACTCACCTATCGAATTTCTTTTCATTGCAATTTTTTACAACTTATTACATCTTATTTTGTCGATGTAATGTACGAAACGAATGGATATCTACAAAAATGAGCCAAGCCGTTCGGGTGAATTCCCGTAATTGCTTGTCCAATATCGCACGGAGGCGTTCACATATGAGTGATGGACCCCTCAAATCCTGAGGCAATCGATGTTTTCCTGCTGGCACGGAATTGTACTAATGCCGGATTCTGATGACGCATCTTCATTCCCGCCTGTTTGTAAGGGTCCTTTCGCGAAACCGCGACGTCTATTTCCTCAAACTTCTTATTCTCGCCGTTGCTTTTGCTGCCAGCATCCTGGTGATACTCTTTTCTATCCATGAGTATGGATATGACACGCATTATAAAGACCCGGACCGCGTGTTTCGGATACTTGCCCATAACACGGACAAAAATTACTCCGGCAATAGATTGTCGGTGTCGATACCTCCGGACATTGTTCAAAGCATCAACAAGCTATTGAGCGACCGCGTTATTACTTCCCGCGTCAAGGCACTCAACAACGTCAGCGCTATCATATCGGGCAGCGTCTTTCATAACCAACGGATTTACGCAGCCGACACGACGATTCACAATATTTTCTCATTTGAAGTCACTGATGGGAATATCGCTCACTTCACTGAATCGCATAGTCCTGTCGCCATACTCTCCCGGAGCTTGGCCTCGGAATATTTTGGGGAACGGACCCCCCTGGGCAAGACGATCCGGTTAACCACGTTCGGCGACACGATTAACGTTGCTGTCGTTGCCGTGTTCAATGACTTCCCGTCCAATACTCATGAAGACTTCGGTTGCTTCATCCGCTATGACTCCTCTGCCATTGCTGCCCTTAACTTCGATCCCCATCAAAGCGGTGTCTACGCCCGATCTTCACCGGAAAGTATCACCGTCCCTTCATTGTCTGGAATCACGACGGTTGATACGGAATATTTGCTTCAGCCCATTAAAGACATCTACTTCGGGCCTCGCGTTAGCTATGAGGAGGCCCGGCACGGAGACATGTACAGCATGGTAATTCTCATTTGTGTTGTCTCACTGATCTTCCTGCTCGCTCTGAGCAGTTTTGTCAACCTGTCCACCATGACGCTGCCGTACCGGTCAAAGGAGATAGCAGTAAAAAAGCTTTCCGGTACATCACAGCGTCAGCTCTTATTCCAATTTGCCTATGAATCAGTTACACTCACCATTATATCGTTATTCTCGGGTGTTATGATCCTTCTGGGTAGCAGTCATTATCTTAGTTCGCTGTTAGGTATCGATGTCGCGTATATGTTGACTCATACCAACCCGGCGTTCTTAGGCCTTATCGTGTTGACGGTTTCGACCGTCGCGATCTCTCCGGTCTTTATGGCCGTTCGCTTTATTCGCGCTACGCCGACGCGCCTCTTAAGTTCAGACGCTATCACCTTCCCACGCTTCAAAAGAATAATTACCATTGTACAGCTTGGCGTGAGCATATTTCTTATCGTTTCGTCTATCGTGGTCAGGCGCCAAATCAATTATTCGCTGCTAAAGGAGCCGGGACGGAATTACGATCAGGTCGTTTACATGGCATGTCCGCCCAATATTCCCGATACCGCGATCTATAATATTCAAGCGGGCTGGTCCTACAGGAACCCGCACATGGTCGACGCGATCGCTGTTTCACAACTCCCGGGACACGTAAAAAGCAAGGATGTCGCATCTGGTCTCTTTGTGCTTCACGCGGACTGGAACTTTATAAACTTCTTCCGATTCGCCATGCGAGAAGGAAACTGGTTTGATCAGAATGCCGGGGACACCAGCATAGTCGTGAACGAAATGGCACTGAAGCGAATGTCCAAGGTCGATCGAAACGTTATCGGTGTCATTCAGAACTTCAACAGTTCCTTTAATCAGCCGGAGCAGCCAGTCAAGATCAAGCTTGTGCCGAACAGTCACTATAACTGGTTATGCTTTCGTGTGCATGAGGTGGATATCCGCCGCACGGTGAAATGGATCGAATGGCGTATGGCCGAAAAGGGTTTTAACGTGCACACGTATTTCCTTAATCCACACTTTGAATCATGGCTGACCTATCAAGATCAGTTGAATGCATTGTCCGGTATCCTGACGTTGATCGCCGCGTTCCTGGCGGGGTGTGCCATCTATGGACTCACGATAAGTCTGGCCCGCGACAAGCTGAAAGAGATTGCCGTACACCAGTTGTTTGGAGCACGGGCTGCAGATGTCACCCGGCTACTCGCGCGTGGCCTACTCCGGCAACTGCTGCTGGCTCTTGTGTTCTTCGGGCCGCTGACCTACATCTTGCTGACGGAACTGCTCAAAACATTTGCGTACGCGACTGAATTCTCCTGGCTGGATCCTGCGTACCCGATTGGGTATTGTCTCGTTGTGATCATTGGAGTATGCGCCTACCAGGCTTTCAGTCTGAATCGTGGAGATTTTGTGTCGGCGCTTAAAGGAAGAAGTTAATTCTCCCGTATCACGACAGTGGTATCCGCCTGCCCCCGCCCGGATGGCCTCCGATGCAACGGTAAGTAGTTTTGCTCCGGGTCTACCTGGATTCGAGGATTTGTAAAAAAAAAATTGTGTGATCCGAAACCGGTTCCCATACCTTGTTGTCTCATAAGTAAAAACAGGATATGGATCAGGCTTACTTTATTAGTTTGTCAACCTTCAAGGCGCTTAAAGGTTTCAAAGAAAAAGGGAAAATTCTCGACATGGCTTTACACAAATAGTCTATCACACGTCCCTCACACGGATCAGAGGTAAAAAAACAGGGTTTTATAGCATCGAGGAATCACCGGAAGGAAATTCCGATTTCGATATACCTGCGGACTACAGCAATGGGTTCGAAAAATTGATCCATGATGATCAGGTTAACCTCCTTAACCAGGCGATTGAACCTTGAATGAACCGGAGACCCTCGCAATCACTCTTTACTATACATGCGGGAATACGGTGTCCGAGATTGAAAGTATAACCGGCTGGAAGTCCCCCACAATTAAAATACGGCTGTTTAGAGCCAGGCAAAAATTATACACGGAATTATGGCGACGCTCATTAAACGCGCGTGAGTTTAACCGGCGGTGTAAACTGTGCGTTCCATTGGCACACATACACGCTGTGATCCTCGTCGATGCAAACGTCGTGTCCATGCTGGAATATTTTTTCAGGCGCCTGGAACGACTGTTGCAGTACACCACTCTTGTACTCGGGCGCCGTGCCCCCGGGACTTGAAACAACTTTATTGTTTTGATCCAGGATCGTCAGGAAGCCGGATCCTCCGAACATTTTACCCTGGGCGTCCTTTGACCAGCAAACGCCGGCATAAATATTACTGCCGTTGACGACCGGGCGACAAACGTACATACCCGGCAGGTCCAGACGTTTGATAAACTTTCCATCCATCGTAAAATACTTGAAGCAGTTTTCTTCACGTGAGGTGCAGATCAACACCGGGTTGTTCTTATCGCGCGCATCGATCGCTATTCCGTGGGCGTTATGAAGATTGTGGTCGGCATTCTGATTATCGCGACCGCCAAAATGACGGATGTATTTGCCGTTACTGTCGTATTGAATGATGTAATCCGATCCATAACCGTCGGCAACATATATGTCGCCGTTCGGAGCGATGGCTGTTTCAGTCGGTTGAAATTTCTGATCTGCTTTGTAGATCCCGATCGTTCTCGGGTGCCCTATCGAAAAAATGAGCCGTCCGTCCAACGTGGTCTTCAGCACCTGTCCTGCCTGGGCTTTCCAGTCACCGCTCTTGTCCTGGAAATATCCGCAGTCCGTCATCACGAGAAAATCTTCCGTTCCTTCTTTCGAGATCGACAGGCCGTGACCGCCCGGTAACGCGTTGCCCCAGAAGTCGAGCACCTTTCCCGACTTATCGAAAATGATAATGTTGTTATGCGTATTATCACCAATCATGATCAAACGGCCCTTGCTGTCCTGAACCATCTCATGACAATTAAATAATGGATTGGTGTTCACACTGATCTTCGCCCAACCCTTGTCGACTTTATATTTAAAGTCTCCGTGCCCGATGATCGTATCCGCCGGTTTTACATCACGATTCCCGATATTGAAAATGGAGGGACTGGCGTTTGCAATTGCAGGTATTGCGACTGCAGCGACTACCTTGGCCGAACGGAGGATGAATGTTCTTCTGTTTGTCATAATGGTATTGGTAAGCTCTTTACTGCCGCTCTGCAAAATCTATCAGCCTTCCAAATGTATAGTGCTTCCTTTGCATCCACAATAGGAGCTCACGGAAGCGGGTAACCATCTCTTCCCCGGAGTTCTTTCTAATGAGCCAGGGGAGTCCCAATTGGGGGTCGGAAATATCTGCAAACTCCCAGGGATGAAAGTAAATGTTCAGGTAATCGTCGTTATTTATTGTACGCTGACAGGCCATTTTGTAAAGCCAAAAAGGCAGGTGATGAAACGACAACCAAAAGAGCGGTATTCGAAGTAGCGGAGTCGCCGAAGCAGGCAGGTGGACTAAACCATGCTCTTTGAATACTGTACGCTTGCTCCCGAAATTATTGTAGCGGCCCGGGAGGTATATTGGATTGAGGGACGAATTGTAGAAATAGCCTGCATCTTTGATTGCCGTATCGTCTACATTCATCATTCTCGCCATCCTAAAACCTTTGACCTCAACACCCGAGATCCTGGCAAGCTCGTTTTTCGAAGTTATCAGGTCTTTGTTCTCAAATGATGAATGAAACCATCCGTGTGACGCCAACTCATGTCCCTCTGCGATTATGCGGTCAATAACATGCTGCGCACTTTTTGCAAAGACCACGGTGGAGAAAAAAGTGGCTTTGATCCCCGATCCTTTCAATAAGTCGAGTATCCTTAGGGTCCCTGTGACGGAAATGCTGATCTGCCGATCGAATGGAATGTCAATACCATACTCCGCAGGCACGTCGAACTCTTCTATATCAAATGAAAGCAGAACCTGTCGGTTGACGGACATGAGAGACGCTAGATGTAATTGGTTGTTCGTATCAGGTAGACCGGTCGGCGGCGTGCCTCCACAACAAGACGGCTCATGTACACGCTGACAATACCGATTACGATCAGTTGCCAACTGAAGAAGAACAAGATTATAGCGACAATTAAAAATAACATGGACACAGACTTCGTGACCAGGTAGCTGACGGTCAAGAATACCAACAACCCTGTGGAAATAAACAACAGTAGCATTCCCCAATAGAGAATAACAACCAGCGGCCGTGTAGTCAGCGACAGCAAACCCTGTTGTGCGAATTCAAACATCTTTTTCAAGCTATACTTGCTCACTCCGCTAAATCTATCGCGGGCCACATAATCGATCCTCGCCTGCCTGAATCCGACCCACCTCACAAGGCCACGAAGAAAAAGTCCGCTCTCCGTCAGGCCCGAGATCGCATCAACAACGTTGCGGTTCAACAAACGGAAGTCAGCTACGCCGCTTTCCAGCTTGGTGTCCGATAACCAGTTCAATATCTTATAGAATGCGGTTGACGTTGTCCGCTTTAACCAGGGAAGACGTTTATCCGGCAACCTCCGCGTATATACCACCTCATATCCCTCCTCCCATTTTTTAATCAGTTGGATCACGATGTCCGCGGGATGCTGCAAGTCACAGTCCATTGAAATTACACAGTCCCCTTTCGCGGTGTCGATACCCGCTTTCAGTGCATACTGTTGGCCAAAGTTCCGCGAAAGCTCAATGTAAAAAACCCGGTTGTCTTCTGAACCCAGTTGGCGGATGATCTCGACAGAATCGTCCGTGCTGCCATCGTCCACAAAAATAATTTCAAATGCGTGGCCGGCATTCTTCATAACCTTCGACAACTCCTGATGGAGAGGCCTGATGTTGGCCGATTCATTGAATACCGGGATGACAAATGAAATCCTTTGCGACGTCATGTGAGTTGCTAAAGTTTATGTGCGATTGGCGTCGCTGATCCTTTGAGAGTAAAAATATAGCTGGTTCTCGTGGGGTGTGGTGTCATCCCTTTCGCCTCAGATACCGCCATGGAATGATGACCTGCCATTTGGTCAACGAAATCCGAAGAAAGAAGCAGCAATTCATTCTCTTTTGATATCCTCCTGTAGTCGGAGAATATCAGGTACAAAATAAATTTCCCGAAAGCGAATATACGACCGCGCCGTATACATTGAAGGAATACACCTATCGCATCCCTGGCAGAAGAGGTATTCTCGTGGAGCACATCGGCTACAATCATCTGTCCTTCCGGCTTTAAGTAACGGGCTAAAAAGCCAACGACATCTTCCACTTCCCGTTTCGATTTAAAATACTGGACAATGCTGAGAAGGATGATCCGGTCGAATAGTCTTCCTGTGAATTTTTCAGACAGTACTTTGAAAGTGACTTTCGTGTCTTCGGAGATCTCTATCAATTCTATCGAGGGGAACGCTATTTTGTTCTGTTTAATGTAGTGTTCGTTTATATCTACGGCAGTTACGGCAACGTCCGACTTCATCAAATTGCGCACAAGGAACCCGGGGCCGCAGCCATAGTCGAGTATACTGGAGCCGGTGATGAGGGGAAATCGCCTGGTAAGCTGGTTGTAAAAAAAATCGGTACTCACCCTCATGACGTCGTCAAACGCATCGTTCGGCTTTTTCCAGAAGGAGCTCCAGTGATTTATCGACATGTCAAATCCAAGAAACGCGAATATCGAACGATTTTCCGGAAGATTTGAAAAAAAAGGGGGTTTTCACCCGAGTCAAAAACACCCTGGCTGGCTTAATCCTTCAGGCGATACAACCTGAAACTCTCTGAGTCATACACCACCGGGTAAGGCAGTTCCAAATCCCCATACAGCTCCTTCGTAATCAATATAAGTTTGCACCCGCGGTTCTTTAGATCGTCAACTACCGCAGGGTTTGTAAGATCATAGGGCACACACCACCCGCGCCGGTGTGCCATAAACATCGCCGTAGGATAGTCCGACTCACAATTGATCGCAATAAGATCATCCCGTTGCGAGTACTGGTCCATCACCGGCTCGAGTGCCGCCAATGACTTCAGTGGAGCTTTTATACGAAAGTCGTATATCTGGTCGGCCATCGACTCAACGCAGATGATCGTCAAGGCCACCACAGCGACCTTCCTGTTGCCGATCAATGAAAGTCCATAGCCGATGATAAAGGCGATCGCCGGGATGAGTGTTAGTACATAATAGTTGTCGCCTGTCGCAATGTAAGAACCGGTCTTAACGAATATCAGCAGGAAAGAAAAGGCAGGAACGCTAAAGCACAACAATGGGATCCAACGCTTTGTTTTGATCGCGAAAAAAAGCGATATCATCAGTGCTGCAAACCCGGTATACTTAATTGGGCTCAAAAACAATTTGTCGAACACGGGTAAGGGCATTTCCATGATACTCATCAGCCCCTCCTTGAATGTTAGTCCCATGAAAAAATGCCCGGCAAATCCGATCGTGTTCAGGTGTGGCACCCACATAAAATACCACCAGGCAACCAGGCCCAATACAATTGTCGACACTACCGAAAGCAATGCCTTTCTCGAAAGCGGAATCGTTTTATCGAACATTGGTACAACCAGCGCCGTAAGGATGGTTGCAGTTAAGATCTTCGAGGTGGTTCCGAGTGTCGCCAGTACGAGAACGAGTAACAATCTGTAGCTACCTCCTTCCTTCAAATACCGGTAAGCAAAATAAAGTGCCATAATGCAGAGGGAGGCCGCAAACACATCGGGAATCATTTTGCGTGAAAAAGAAAACCACATGCTTGCCATGAGAAGCAGAGTGGAATTGAATGCCACGGTCTCCTGGAAGGCGGACTTCACCAACCGATAGAAATAAAATGCTCCGAACGACGAAAAAGTCAGGACAATCAGTCGCCCGAACCAGTCATGAAATCCGAAGACGAGCGACAACAAGTACACCAGGTAATTAAGTATGGGAAACTCGCTGCCAACGATCCCGCTTTTGTCGCCCGCAAGGTCGACCCTCGGATAAAGGATGTTCGAATCGACTTCGTAGAAATTGCGCGCAATCATGAGGCCGTCGGTCTGTCGCCAGTTGTGACCGATCTCGATCGGCGGAAACGTGATGCCGTACATTCTTACGGCAAAGAACAAGACAATCCAAAAGTTGATATTCCTGCTGTACGAACTAAAGCTCATTGGGGGGGAATGGTCTTTGCGCTATCGCCCTTGCGTGTTCAGGTTGAGTGCTGCGAACAGCAAGTATAGCACGAAAAAATTCCACAAAACAGACACCCGCTATGGAAATAATTGCCGTTGAACACTGACTTCTCTAGTCCAAACGCCGTGCAATTCCCTGGCCCGGATATTGAGTGCGATGAGAATAAACGAACTTACATGAACAACTTATTCAGAGGTCTACTTGCAGGCGCCGGCGCGAAATGGCTTGGCGGAGGATTGATCAGCACAGTAATTGTATTCTTTATTCTATGGGCGCTGTTAGGTCAGTGTTCGTAGTGGTGTCAGGGAGGTCTGGTTTCGCGGGATAAGAACGCTGCTCATTCCTGAGAACAGTTATCGGATTGACAGAAGCTGCACGAAGCATATGAAGGATCACGGTCATCAATGTGAGCCCGATCACATTACCGGCTGGTAATGCAAAGTGGTAAGGCAACAGCTCCATTTTCAATGCATAGCTGTCAAGCCAGTTCATTATCCAAAGCCCTGAACCTACGCAGCCTATTACGGAAGCCAACAAAAGAGTCTTTCCCAGGTCGCTCATAAGCTGCAGCAATAGTCCCGCCTTAGACGCGCCCAAAACCTTTTTTACACCAATTTCCCTGGTACGCTGACCCGCCATAAAAAAGGAAAGACCGAACAGTCACGAGCACGCAACGAATATCGCCGAGACTACACACCCATGTTCGCGGAATGTAATTACACCTGGGCGCTATTTCTTAGAAGCCTGAAATTGTTCTGCGAAACAAATGTGGGAAGGCCCTGGCCAGATCAACATCGCACGGATCTATGACTTGTATCATCAGGTCCTGATATTTGAATTAAAAGGGAAAAAAGTGTTCGACGACGCGGAGAAATCTCTTTGGAATCGATTTTAACATGAAGGCTTTTTCCCGTAAGATTGAGACTAGTTAATACGATGCTTATGCCTGATCAAACAAAATCATTACGTGTTCTGGTTGTCGGTTGTGGTAATATGGGAGCGTCGCATGCGCAAGCGTATCATTTGCTCGAGGGTGTTGAGATTTGCGGCCTGGTGTCTACCGGGAAAAGCAAGGACGTGTTGAATGCGAAGCTTGGCGGCGGGTACGCACTATATAAGGACTATGAAGAGGCCTTGAAGGCAACCCAACCCGACGCGGTGTGCATCTCCACCTATCCCGACACACACGAGCGCTTTGCGATCCTGGCGCTGGAGCAGGGCTGCCATGTCTTCATCGAAAAACCTCTGGCCGATACGGTAGCAGGCGCGGAGCGAGTGGCCGAAGCGGCGAAGAAGTCTAAGAAAAAATTAGTGGTCGGCTACATCCTGCGTCACCATCCCTCCTGGGAACGCTTTGTCGAAATTGCGCACGAGCTTGGAAAGCCTCTGGTGATGCGCATGAACCTGAACCAGCAGAGTTACGGCTCCATGTGGACAGTACACCGCAACCTCCTGGACAGCCTAAGCCCTATTGTGGATTGCGGAGTGCACTACATCGATGTAATGTGCCAGATGACGCGCTCCAAGCCAGTACAAGTAAGCGCCATCGGCGCGCGACTCACTGAAGATATCCCGGCCGGAAACTATAACTATGGCCAACTGCAGATCCGCTTCGAAGATGGGTCGGTTGGCTGGTACGAGGCTGGCTGGGGACCGATGATGAGCGAAACGGCCTTCTTTGTGAAAGACGTGATCGGGCCGAAGGGTTGCGTATCCATTGTCGCGCAGGAAGCAGCTGGTGCCGGAAAATCCGCGTCGGTAGAGGCACATACCAAAACAGAATCGCTGCGATACCACCACGCGGCGCTTGATGAAAACGGCCAGTTTGTAAAAGCTGACGACTGGATAAATCTAAAAGACGAACCAGACCACCAGGAACTTTGCAACCGCGAGCAGCGCTATTTTCTGAAAGCAATCCGCGAAAATGTCGACCTGACGGATCATGTACAGGATGCGGTGAATAGCTTGCGCATTGCGTTTGCGTGTGATGAGTCGGTGAGGACGGGGAAAGTGGTGGTGTTGTAAGTTTGGACTTACGACGGATTTTCCGTTAAGAATATTCAGATTCTTATGAATGACTCACATTTATATTTAGCTACGGCAGGCGTAGCACGATGTTGAGTCGAAGCAAATATCTGAAAACAATGAAATGAATTAGCTGTCAGCGGAGCGGTCAACCCCCGAACGACCAGATAATTTCCTTTTATCCCCGGTTCTTTTTTGACTACTTTTCATACAGTTACCGTAGTCCCCCATGCAGCAAACAACAGACAACACTACTCTTGTCAACGCCCTGAAAAACATAAAGGGCGATGTACTTTCCGATGTCTATTCGCTCGGCATGTATTCTACCGATGCCAGCTTTTATCAGATCAGGCCCCTGGTCGTCGTTTTGCCGCTCGATGTAGCAGACGTTAAGATCGCAGTTGAAGTTGCCCACACACATAAACTGAAAATATTACCACGTGGTGCCGGCACCAGCCTCGCCGGCCAGACCGTAGGAGAAGCGATCGTCATTGATTTCTCCAAGTACATGAACAAGATACTCGAGTTCAATGAACAGGAACGCTGGGTAAAAGTACAGCCCGGCCTGGTCTGTGACGAGCTCAATAAGGAGATGGTAAAATACGGCCTTCAATTCGCGCCAGATCCGGCCACCTCCAGCAGGGCGAACGTAGGAGGCATGGTAGGTAATAATTCTTCAGGCACGAAAAGCATCTTGTACGGTAAAACCGTAGACCATATTATTGAAGCCAACGTGTTGCTGGCAGATGGAACGGAACTGCACTTCGAAGAGGTTTCTCAGCAAGAATTCGATCAAAAAGCGCAACAAAAAAACCGTGAAGGAGAAATTTACAAAGGCGTAAAAGATATCATTCAGGAAAACCACGACGACATCAAGCAACGCTTTCCGAAAGTGATGCGAAGAGTCGGTGGTTACAACCTGGATGAATTTGTATATACCGATCGTTGGAATCTGGCCAAGCTCATCACCGGCAGTGAAGGCACACTAGCCGTCAGTCTTGATCTGAAAATTAACCTGGAGCCGCTTCCAAAATTCAAATCGGTGGTCGTCGTACATTTTGCCGACTTACTGGAAGCTATCCGGGCCGTTGAGCCCATGCTTCCTTTCAGACCTTCTGCTGTCGAGATACTGGATAGAACTGTATTACAGTTAAGTGCCGAGAATCTCACGACCAAACACCTTTGCCATTTTATCGAGGGCGATCCGGCTGCTATCTTAATCGTAGAGTTCTATGGGGATACGTATGAATCCATCATCCAGCGGCCCGGGGAGATGATTAGCGTATTAAAAAGCAAACGACTTGGCTATTCATATCCCCTATTCCCTTCCGGAAAAGAATATGAAGACGTGTGGACGCTTCGAAAAAAAGGATTCGGGCTTATGTTGGGTATCAAAGGCGACAAGAAAGCCTTGAGTTTCATTGAAGACTCTGCGATACCTACTGCCGTGTTGCCTGAGTACATCGATCAGGTGCTTAAAATTTGTGCAAAATACAACACGGAAGTTGCCATGTATGCTCATGCGAGTGTAGGCGTTATTCATGTTCAGCCCCTGCTCGATTTGCGACAGGAACAGGACATCACAAACTTAAAGAACATCACCGACGAGACGTTTGAGCTCGTGGTAAAGTATGGAGGATCCTGGAGCGGGGAACACGGAGATGGCCTTGTCAGGAGCGCTTACAACGAACGGTTCTTTGGGCCGAAGGTGTATCAGGCCTTCAGAGACGTCAAGAAATTGTTCGATCCGCAGAACCTCATGAATCCGGGAAAAATTGTGGATGCCCAAACGATGGACCATAACCTGCGCTATGGTACAGAGTATCGCGATCAGGAAGTGAAGACCACCTTTCAATATCGCGCGGAGAACAGTTTCAAGGAACACGTGCACATGTGCACCAGTGTGGGCGAATGCAGGAAAATGTTGGGTGGCACCATGTGCCCCAGTTTTAAAGTCACCCGTGATGAAGAACATTCCACGCGCGGCAGGGCAAATGCTCTACGTATGGCAATGTCAGGTCAGCTTGATAAGCAGGGCCTGACCAGCAAGCGTTTACATCAGGTTATGGACTTATGCCTCTCATGCAAGGCCTGCAAATCGGAATGTCCCAGCAACGTGGATATGGCGAAAATGAAGGCCGATGTTGCGCAGATGTACTACGATGAGCACGGCACTACATTGCGTGACCGCCTGATTCGTGATTCATCCAAAGCGGCTTCACGTTTATCAGGAGCATTGTCGGGTGTGATGAATTTTATTCAGCATACAGCACTGTTTCGACATGCGATGGAAAAACTGGCCGGGTTCGATCGTCGCAGGGTGTTGCCGGAATATGCCAGGGAACCGTTCTATAAATGGTTTGAAAAGCATGAAAACAACTCGTACAAAAACCCGGACCGCAAAGTTGTTCTCTTTGCCGATACCTATCTGAATTTTCATGAACCTAACATTGGAGTCAGTGCGTTACGATTGCTCAATGCGTGTGGTTACGAAGTTATACTGGCTAACGTGGGTTGTTGCCAGCGTCCGAAAATTTCTCATGGCTTTTTAAGGGAAGCCAAAGCAGAAGGAGCAAAAACCATTGCCGGCTTGCAAAAATATATCGAGCAGGGTCTCACCATTGTCGTGTGCGAACCAAGTTGTGCCTCCGCGTTGAATGACGATCTTCCAGACCTGATCGAAGATGAAGCATTAGGTATCAAGCTCAAAGAGAAAGTGATGATGATCGATAAATTCCTTGAGCATGAAATATCGGCAGGAAGACTGAACAAAACCTTTGAGTCAATTGCGGGCAATATTCTTATCCATGGGCATTGTCATCAGAAAGCATTGTACGGCACGCAGACCATGAAAACGCTATTGGGTCAGGGCAATCAAACGGTGGCTGAGATTCCCTCGGGATGTTGCGGGATGGCGGGGTCCTTTGGGTATGAAACGGAACATTATGAACTGTCACGTAAAATCGGAGATAGCATTTTATTTCCGGCCGCCAGATCCATGAAGCCAGGCACTACACTCGTGGCGAACGGATTCAGTTGTCGTCACCAGATCACTCACTTCACAGGAGTAAAACCAAAACATTGGGTGGAAGTGATCACCGCTAAACCGAAAGCATGAACTGGACCCAAAGTATTGATCCACTCCATAACATTGCCCTGTCAGCATTTGTCGCAGCGATCCCGGTAATATTCATTTTCTGGTTGCTGATCAAAAAGGTGAAAGGCTACATCGCTAGCTTACTCACGATGCTGCTTGCCATCCTGTTGACCTTTTTTGTTTATAACATGCCGGTGAAGCTTGCACTATTGTCGGCTTTGAGTGGAGCACTTTACGGATTGTTCCCGATCTGCTGGGTGATCATCGGGGCGGTTTTCCTTTTCAATGTTACCGTCAAGGCCGGTCAGTTCGAGATCATTAAAAATTTCATGGCTTCGATCACTCCCGACCGCAGGCTTCAGGCGCTTTTGATTGCATTTTCCTTTGGAGCCTTTCTTGAAGGGGCTGCAGGTTTTGGCGCTCCCGTTGCCATATCGGCCGCGATACTTGTTGGCCTGGGATTTAATCCGTTGTATGCTGCGGGCATTTGCCTCATCGCCAATACTGCCCCTGTTGCGTTCGGTTCTGTAGGAACGCCCATCCTTATCGCATCACGTGTGTCGGATATTCCGGAAATGGCTATTTCTCAAATGGTTGGTCGTACGCTGCCGATCTTATCGCTGATGGTGCCTTTTTACCTTGTCGTGCTGATGTCTGGATTTAAAAAATCACTGGAAGTGCTGCCCGCCATTATTGTGTCCGGCTTATCGTTTGCATTTTTTCAATGGCTGGCTTCCAATTATCTAGGCCCCATGCTTCCGGACGTACTGGCAGGTATTGCCTCCATCCTTTGCCTGATGATCTTGTTAAAATACTGGAAGCCGAAGTCAATCTGGCGTTTCAGTGAAGAACCGTCACAAACCATCGATACAAAAATACAATACTCGCCAGGTCAG
Source organism: Cyclobacteriaceae bacterium (assembly GCA_035318625.1). Lineage (GTDB taxonomy): Bacteria > Bacteroidota > Bacteroidia > Cytophagales > Cyclobacteriaceae > ELB16-189. Next base: position 181,103 of record DATHEL010000001.1, on the reverse strand, counting down.
ATCTTAAAGGCCTGGTCTCCCTTTATCATTATGACCATCTTCATCATTGCCTGGGGACTCCAACCTGTGAAAGATGCACTGAATTCCATGGGCATTATCAAGTTCGATATTCCCGGCCTCAACGATGCCATCGTAAAATCTGACGGAAGCCCGCTTGTCATCAAGCCTTTTGAGTTCAACTATCTTTCAGCGCCAGGTACCGCACTATTGATTGCAACGATGATCTCTATTCCATTGCTGGGCATGACCTATGCAGAAGGTGCCAGAACATATTGGCTGACACTCAAACAATTAATGTTTCCTGTTATCACGATCGCTACAGTAGTTGGTTTTGCATTTGTTGCGAACAATTCAGGCATGTCCATCACCATGGCGGTAGCGCTTGCCGGCACGGGTGTCCTCTTCCCGTTCTTCTCCCCTATACTCGGATGGCTCGGTGTAGTTCTAACCGGGTCGGATACTTCTTCCAATGCGTTGTTCTGCAAGCTTCAGGCTACATCAGCTGAAACGATTGGCGTTGACCCGGTGGTGACGGTGAGCGCCAATGCATCAGGCGGTGTGACCGGCAAAATGATTTCGCCGCAGTCCATTGCCATCGGTACTGCCGCGGTGGGACTGGTAGGAAAAGAATCAGATCTATTCAGGTTTACAGTCAAACACAGCTTTATCATGTTGTTTGCCATTTGCATCATCACCACTATGCAGGCTTATGCTATTTCCTGGATTATCCCGGTATATAAAAGAATAGAATCGCTTACGGTAGATATAAAAAATGTCTCCGGAGGTTTTATGTATTTGTTGTTGTTAGGGATTGCGGTGGTTTTAGTTATTGGAACAGTTTTGCTTCTGAATAGAAAACGCGATGTGGATATATAATCAAAATCAGATAAATCGAACACATGAATTCTGATATCACTATTCGCGGGAACCTGCAAGAAGCTTATAAAGATATCTACACCCCTGAAGCTCTCGCTGCACTTTCTTCTCTTGCTCATTTCAACACCGACATTAAGACCGCCATGGCTGCGCGCATTAAGCGAAGGAATGAACGACAACAGCAGAAACAGCGGATTGGATTTGCCGATCCGGAAAGCACAATCCCGCGGACCAATATAAATGTAAAAGAGGCCCGTCAGGGGAAGTTTGAGGGTTCGGCCGTCCCCCGCGATCTGCAACGGCAGTGGATACAAGGCACGGGGCCTGCCGCAAAGCCGAATGCTCCGTTGGAAAGCAGTATCCGTAATGTAGCGTATGCATTGCTTTCCGGTGCTGATGGATGGATGTTTGATGGAGAAGATGCTCTCGGACAAATTGATGCCATGTCGCTTGACAACCAGCGGAACCTCAAACTGGCTATTCATAAGGATCCCGTGTTTATGAACGTCGCAGAAAAGGTCGCCGGCGAAATCAACAACTGGGCAAAGGGCTTCCTGGGACGAGAAACTATCAGTGACTGGAAAGAGCAATTAAACTTCACAACAAAAATATTTCGTGCACGTGGACTTCACCTGGATGATCGTCACATCCGTGATCAGCATGGCGTAGCCATGTCTGCATCGATTGTCGATATAACTTTGTATGTGGTGAACAACTATAAGGCGCTGCAAAAGGCCGGATCATCCGTCGTTCTATATCTGCCCAAAATTCAGACCGCAGGAGACGCTGCCCTCTGGAATGATATGCTGAGTGCGTTAGAAGAACACCTCGGATTGGAAACCGGAGCGATAAAAGTCTACGTGCTGGTGGAACAGTTTGAAGCAACATTCCAGTTGATGGAAATCAGGGCTGCTCTTGGAAAACACTTTGTCGGGTTTAATACGGGACGTTGGGATTACATCAACAGTGTAGCGGACGCCATGTCGTGGGACAAAACTTTTATAAACCCCAACATCGAAAGCATCACCATGACGTACGGATACATGCGGATCTATGAAGACCGGGTAAGGCGAGCGGTAAATACTCCGGATGTCAATGGCGTTTACGCGCTTTGGCAAGGCGGCATGGAGCCCAACATACCGGTGGGTTCCAAAGAAGGGGTTGCCGCGAGTATGGCAAAGGCTTTAGCAGGAGCCGAGCGTGAACAACGTGACGGGGCAAGCGGAAAATGGGTAGCGCATTGGAAGATGGTTCATATTGTCAGGCCTGTCTGGGAAAGAGCAGGCGAGCAGAATCAACTCGGAAGGAAGTTTCCTCCGCTGTCACACACTTCTCAAGATGCTGACGGACTGTTTTTACTGGAGCCTGCACCAATTACCATTCGAGGTGCCCGCAATTTGTTAAGTGTCGCATTGCAGTATGGAAATGCGTTCTTGCAGGGCATGCAGGCTGCCGCGCTAAAGCCTGCGGATTTTTTTGGCAATGATGACATCTTGTTTTTGATGGAAGACATGGCGACAGGTGAGATCCGGCTGAGTATTCTTTGGGAGTGGATTCACAAAGGCGCTACGCTCACGGAAGACGACCCGGAAACCGGCATCAAGTCAGGTGATATCTTTAACGAAACGTTATTCCGGAAACTATTGGAAGAAGAATACAAAAAACTTCTCAGCGCAAAGAATAAAGACGTGCATGACGGGTCCAAGACTACGACTTTACCGATCTCCCGCGAGATCGTTCATACCTACGTACTCGACCCGGTAAAGGCTCCATGGTTCATTGACTTGCTGAACATCAGTCTCAACGCGACCGATTTGGCAGTGGCTAAAAAAAAGATCCGGTTTTTTATGGATGAATTCAAAAAGAACGGAACGCGGGTTACGGAAAACCTCGACTTCTAAGCACAATCGGACAAAGGATCTTACTTACGGCTATATGGAAATGCCGCCGATTCCCGGTGCTCACGGTTCATGATCGACTTCAGTTGTTCCACAACTTCCGGAAATTCCGGAGCCATATCGCTCTCTTCCCCCGGATCTATTGCGAGATCATACAGCTCGAACGAGCCGGCAGTATCTTTATTTACCTCGTATTGCACAAGCTTCCAGTTTCCTCGCCTGACCGCACGGCGACCATCCTTTTCGTGGAATTCCCAATAAAGAAAATTGTGCTTCACTTGCCTGGAACTGTCGCCAAGCAGGGTGGCCAGAAATGAGATTCCATCGGTTTGCTTTACGTTCGCGGCGACTATATCGGCGATCGTCGGCACAACGTCCCAGAACGCCGATACATGATCTGTACGAGTGCCTGCAGCAATCCTTTCCGGCCATCTTACGATCATCGGCACGCGAATACCTCCCTCGTACAAGTCGCGTTTGTATCCTTTCAATATTCCATTGCTGTCAAAGTATTCGGGGTCGGCGCCACCTTCAACGTGAGGACCATTATCGGATGTGAAAATGATGATCGTGTTCTCTTCCAGTCCAAGCTCCCGCAACTTCGTCATGATCTCTCCTACCTGTACGTCGAGCAGGCTTATCATCGCTGCAAATGTCGCGTGCGTCTCGGGCTGCGATCCATAGGGTCCGTCGCGGAAGGTCTTTCCTTCGTCCACACCTTTATAAGATCTCTCCGGTTCCAGCTTTCCACGGTAGCGGCCAATATACTCTTCGGGCGCCGCGAGCTCCGCATGTGGAAGGACCGATGGATAATAAAGAAAGAAAGGCCGCGCGGCATTTGCATCCATGAACTTCAACGCCTCCGTATGAATAACATTCGGAGCATAGGTTTCTTTTGCAAGCCCAACATTTCCAGGCATGACGACCGAGTCGCGATCGCGCCACAGGTGGCCCGGATAATAGTTGTGTGCCAACCTTTGGCAATTGTATCCGAAGAAAGTATCAAAACCCTGCTTTAGCGGGTCTCCTTCGGAGCCAGGATAACCCAAGCCCCATTTTCCAAAAGCGCCGGTCACGTAGCCCGCCTCTTTCAACATCAGCGCAAGGTTGAATGTACCGGATGGTAACGGCCATTGACCCTCGGGTAATACTTCTTTGTTACCTCTTATTGGGGTGTGACCTGTGTGCAGCCCGGTAAGCAACGCCGACCGGGATGGTGCGCAAACTGCTGCGCCCGCATAATGATTGGTGAACCTGAGTCCACCTGCTGCAAGCCTGTCTATGTTTGGCGTGAAAAATTTCTTTTGCCCGTAACATCCGATATCTCCGTAGCCGAGGTCGTCGGCAACAATGAAGACGATATTGGGTTGACGAACAGGAGCCGAATCCTGCCGGGAAGTGCAGTTGCCCATCGCCAGCACAATCAATAACAGGAAATAACTTCTTCTCACGCGCATATGTCAACGAAGATACAACATGGCTGTCCCGACGCATTTTGTCGCGATCCACCCCTCTCGTTGTCGTGTTTACGCAGCTTAAAACCCCGAAATGCTTTCGATCTTTGCATTGTCAATGAATCGAATAATTTAAATAGTTTCGAACTACATAAAAAAACAAAGCAACCATTTCAAATTAAACTAATATGAGAAAGATAATCGTTTCAACATTTATTTCATTAGATGGAGTAATGCAAGCACCCGGTGGGCCCGGGGAAGATACATCCGGCGGCTTCCAATATGGCGGCTGGACTGCACCTTATGGTGACGAAGTCTTTAATGAGATGTTGCAAAAGCAGATGGGACCTGCTGATATTCTTCTGGGCAGAAAAACATTTGAGATTTTTGCCTCCTACTGGCCAACGCACGCCGCCGATTGGCCGGGTATCAATGATGTCACGAAGTACGTCATGTCCAACACCATGAAAAAGTCAGATTGGAAAAACTCGGTGTTCCTTACGAGTGTGGAAGATATCAAAAAGCTCAAAAATTCGGAAGGTTCTGACATCCAGGTTTGGGGCAGCGGCGAGCTCGTTCAGCTATTACTAAAGCATGATCTAGCGGACGAGCTCTGGCTCAAAATTTACCCCGTGACGCTTGGTGGCGGAAAAAAGTTGCTGGGCCATGGTACTATTCCGGCAGCATTTACTCTGACGGAGAGTGTTGTTACGCCCGGTGGAGTTATTATTGTTAATTACAAAAGAGCCGGAGAAGTTAAGACAGGCACCGTCGGCGGTTGAGTGTGCGTATACGCCTGGGGGCGTAGGTGGAAACGTGTAAAATTACCAGCTCGGTTTTCAAGAAGGCGACTCGCAGTGAAATACAGATCCTATCCGGCAATCAATTCCTCCATAACTTTATAAACCAAAAAAGTAACGAACGCCAAATAATCGAAATCCACGGTGTCAACAGTATCGGTTGGCTGATGATGATGAGGTGATGAATCACCATTCACATACTCCCCTCCTATCCCGATCGCATTGTAGCCTGCGTTTCTGAATTCCCTATGATCCGTTACCGATGTCTCCGTTGGATACGCCAAGACACCGAATGAACTTGCATGCCGCCTATAAATCGACTCTAAATCCGGCGAGGGCAATTCAATTTCTATATTCCGGTCACCGTCACTATCCCATCCGACCATGTCAGCGGTATGCACAGAATGGACGACGAAACCCCGTTCTTTGATATAGTTCGCGAAGGCATAGCTTCCAGCATGCCCGGTCTCCTCCTGATCAAAAAAGACAATGACAAGGTTTCTTTTTCGATCTGTCAATGTCGACACCAGTTTTGAGACACTGTAGACCAAAGCACAACCCGTGGCATTGTCCATTGCCCCCGGACTTTCACTCACCGAATCATAATGAGCACCAATAACTATATACTCATCGCTGGGTATCGACGAAGGAATGATCGCGAACAGATTCGTGCCCAGAAAGGGATTTTGTGATGCTTTCCTGTGCGGTAAATCGACCTTATAGACTTGCTCCTCTGCCACGATACCAATGCTCGCAAGGTTTGCCTTCAGATAATTTCTTGCCAACCTTTTTTCCTTGCTGGTCCATCTCCGTTTTAAAATTTTGTTTCCATCAATTGCCGTTGCGCCTGAGAGTCCGGAAATAATTTGCTTTTGTTCACTTGTGAGCGCCAAACGGATCTGTTCAGGTATAGCCTTTTGAGCTGCCGCGTTTGAAATGACAATCGTAGCGATCAAAGAATAAAATATAAATCTGCTTATGCGTATCATCACTTCGGGCTATTGTTGATTACTGTTACATTTTTAAACCAGCCCTCCTTGCTATCAACCCATAAACCTATCTTCCCATCCGTTCTCTTGCTTAGTTGGGTGATCTTTAATGAAGGTTCGTTCGAACCATTGACATAGGCCGTTATTTCGGGATACTGTATCACAATCTTAACATGAAACCAATTGTTTGGATCGGCGTCGGGTACAACTGCATGTTCATATTTTCCCGGATGCTTTTCCCTCAATATATCCCAATCGTTGCCAGGAATGCCGATGTATTGCACAGCCCGGTCCTTGTCTTCCGGATTCCTGAACGTAAAGGGGCGGAAGTATACAGCGTCGTATGCCTGGTTATCTTCACCATGAAAAGCTACTCCAACGAAACTCTCCTCGGGCAGATGCGGTCCCTTGATATCGAGTTCGATGATGCCATTTTTTAATTTGATGTTTTTCGCCCACAGAAATGCCGTACTACGACTGGTATTGATTACATGGATAGTGTCGGCGGAGAAGTCAGCTTCGCAATTGAAAGCAGTCCATCTTTCAGGGGTAGCGACGACGGTGGTCTGGGCGGCCAAATTGCTGCTGGCCAAAAAAATAAGAGCGAATCCGAGTGATGTCCAAGTCTTCATGATTTTTTTTGCGCAAAAATGTGCCGTTCCTCTTGCAGAAGAGGCCTCATTTGTCGGTCAAAAGCCGGTCAAAGCGCGTGCAGAGCGGATTTTACCCTAAATTTCGCCTCATGGCAAGATCAGACGAGCGGCTCATTGACCTCTGTAAAAAACAGATCGAACAGAAGTTCTCTTTTGGTAATGGTCACGGCTACACACAGCGGGACCTGGAGGTGTTATGCGCCGAAATCGAACATAAAACAGGAGTAATCATCAGTCTCTCGACCATCAAGCGACTATGGAAGGGCAACTATAAACAACGTCCACAACTTGCCACACTCAACGCCCTGGCTGTACTACTGGACTTCAAGGACTGGCAAGATTTCAAGTCAGCGCACCAAAATACAGAGACTACCGTCCGAAAACCCGTTCGTAGATGGGTGACGGCGGCGGTAGCTTGTTTGATCATAGCCGGAGTTTTGATTTTCAGTTTTGCATTTGAGTCGAATGACTCCGAAAAGCAAACGAGGCCGACCAAGGCACCAACAATAAACGGCCCGGTTCGTTTTGAAGCGTCAAAGACAGTGACCTCCGGCATCCCCAATACGGTTATATTCAAGTTTGATCTTTCCAATGTTGTTGCCGACACCTTTTACATTCAACAATCATGGAATGAGGATCACAAGGTCGCCGTAAATTCCCGGGATAGTATACTTACACGTATCTACTATGAGTCAGGATTTCACAGGGCCAGGTTAATGGCCAACGACTCGGTGATCGCCTGGCGGCCGATACATATTATCAGTGACGGATGGGAGCCACATATCTACCGCAGTGATTCGGATCCCGAGCTGACCGATCTGAAGAACGAGAAATTTACTAACCTTGGACAGTTGCACCTCGACGGCGCCATTTTAGTAAAACGAGGCATCGATTTTTCGAAAAGGTTCCATACCAGGATTACAAATAGTCAGCTGTTCGATGTTCATTCCGACAACTTCAGTTTTTCTACCCGGCTGAAAGCAGATCCTGTTTTTCATCAGCTTTGTCCCTGGATGGATTTGACGATTGTAACCGATGTCGGCGCATTTTCGGTGTCATGGACCGCGAAAGGTTGCGAAACAAAGGCTGGCTACCAGTTGGGTGAAATATCTAAATCCGGTCGCAACAGTGATCTCTCGGCTTTAGGGTGCAATGTGTTTGACTGGCAGGACCTTGAGGTACGCGTTGAAGGCCGGCAGGCTACGATCTACCTGAATGGCAAACCTACGTATCAAGAGAACTACCAAAAGGATTTCGGAAAAATCATGGCATTGATCTATGCTTTTGATGGCACGGGGTCGATAGATTATGCAAGGTTAAAAAATGGAAAGGGGCAGGTGGTGTTTGAGGAGGATTTTTGAGGTCCCGAATATCGAACCGGTTCGGACCGGCGGAAATAATAAAATGATCAACAAATAAAGGAATATCAATATGAAAACACTGGGAGTAATGCACATGCTGCTGGTTCAGGATATGGATCGCGCTATTAATTTTTACGTCACCGTCTTTGATTTTAAAGTTTTACAAAAAACACCATTTTGGACAAACCTCGACTCTGGCCAGGGGAAGATTGCATTATAATCGCCTCCCATGTCCAGACATCTTCGCACGCTCCCGATCCTAATCTTAACATTCCTCTCTTTCAACATCTCGATGGCACAGCCTCCCCTGCTCGACAAGTCCGTCGTCGCTTCGCTCGATGGGGAGATTTCAGGAGAATCTGCCAAACGAAACCTCGAATACGTTTCACGACTTCATCGCATGCGAGGCTCGGCACAATTCCGGCAGGCAATCGATTTCGTAGCGGCGAAACTAAAAGAATATGGACTCGAGGAAGTCGAAGTATTTGAAGCGCCAGCGGAGGGGAAGTCGATGTATGGAACCCAGAAGTCGCGACTGGTATGGGAGGCTGAGTTCGCCGAACTATGGGAATTGGATAAGAATGGGATCAGGATTAGGCGCATCGCCGACTGGGAATCGATGCCCGTGACACTCGCTGAAGACAGCGAGAGCGGTGATGTAACGGCGGAGTTGATCGATGTCGGCGAAGGCACTTCGGAAAAAGACTATGAGAACAAAGATGTAAAGGGAAAGCTCGTGCTGATCTCATCGTCGCCTGGCAGTGCTGTTGAGCTGGCGATCGGAAAAGGTGCCGTGGGTTTGATCAGCTATACGCAAAACCAGGTTACAGCGTGGTGGAAGGAAGATGAGAGCCTGATCCGTTGGGGGCACTTCGAAAGCTTCACGAATGTGAAATCATTTTGCTTTATGATATCTCTCAGGGATGCGAGAGATTTTCAGTCGAGGCTTGCGCGTGGGGAAAAGATAAGCCTTCACGCAAAGGTGAATGCCGGTCAACATCCGGGAACTTATAGCTTCGCCACGGCTGTTATCAAAGGTGCAGATCCGAAGCTTCGCGAGGAAGAGATCGCATTTTCATGCCACCTCGATCATCAACGGCCGGGAGCTAACGACAATGCGAGCGGAAGTATGACGATCCTGGAGATCGCGCGGGCGATGAAGAAGTTGATCGATGAAGGCAAGCTGGCGAGACCTCAACGCACGCTTCGGTTTATTTGGTCGCCGGAGATCGAAGGAACAGCGGCGGTGTTGAGTCAAAGGCCTCAGTATACAAAAAGTATAAAAGCAAATATCCACATGGACATGGTTGGTGGCGGGCAGGTCACGAAAGCCGTTTTTCACGTGGCCGGTGCGCCGAAGAGTCTGCCAAGCTTTATAGCGGATGTCGGCCAGGTGATTGGCAATTACGTGAACGATCAGACGGATGCGTACGCGAGTGGCTCTGTTCATGAATTCAAATTTGTGTCGAACGAAGGCGGTAAGGAACCGTTGCTCGCCATTCTTGGAGAGTTTCATATGGGCAGCGATCATGATGTTTATCAAGAGGGAGGTTTCAGGATACCGAGTGTGTACATGCACGATTGGCCGGACAGATATATACATACGAATGGTGATGTGCCTGCGAACATCGATCCGACGAAACTCAAGCGCGCAGGATTTATCGGAGCTGCCAGCGGTTATTTCATTGCGAACATGAATGAGGGTAATGTTGAGGCGATGTGGAATTCAATCAAGCAACAAGCTTTGAAACGAACGGCGTTGGCGATTGAGCATAGTGGCCGGTTATCCAAGGAAGAGGCTGCGAACTTGATGATGCAACATTTCAAATACGAGCGTGAGGTATTCAATTCGATGAAAGGGTTTGCAACAATTCCGCCAGCCCTCGCTAAAGGCGCTGATGTGTTTTATTCGAGTCTTGAATCTGCAGCCGGAAAACAAATCGCGGTTGTCTCGAAGAAGAAGCCGGTGGGCATTGCTTACAAGAGAAACATGAACGTCAAGGGACCGTTGTTTGTGTTTGGTTACGATTACCTGGAAGACCACTTGGGTGCAGAAAAAGAAAAGGCTTTAAGGCTACTGAGCTATCAGGGATTGTGGGGCAGTGAATATTCTTATGAGGCCCTGAACTTTGTGGATGGCGTTCGCACGATTAACGACATCCGCGATGCGCTCTCTGCGGAGTTTGGCCCGGTGCCGTTGGATGTTGTGGAAGAATATCTGAAGGCGTTGGAGGAGATTGGGGTGATTGTGAAGTGACCAAAAAAAACTAAGCCGCTTCGTTTCTGGCTTGGAATTGTACGGTCAGGATCTCGAATATCGAACCGTTTTCTAGGAAATCTGGCCGCATTCGAGGGTTTGTTTGGTTCGATATTGAAACTACCCATGACACTCCTAGAATTAGCTAACCATCCGCATCGGTCAACCGCAAGAATCCCTTAGTGGTCTCAAACCCGGAGTCCGGATAAAGACGGTTATTTCGTGTTGGTGGTTCGTTAATTCCCAGGTTTAATCTTGATCAGACGGGCGAGCCATCCCGGATCACATTATCGCGGTTATTCAAACGAAATTATGTCTTTGGTTTTCAAATTAATAGATGGTTTAAATTGTCTTTTTTTCCTCCTTTTTGGCATCTCAATGTCGCCTTCCTGATCAGACAATTTATACTTAGTGCTACCTATCTGAATTATTATGAAATTAATTCTTTCATCAAGTTCCGACAACTTAATACTTGCATTTCTCAAGGCAGCAAAATCGATAACACCTTGTCTTTCGTTATGATAAACATCCTGAAGTCCTTCTTTGTACACTTTAAACTTCCTAGCAATCATGATGACGCTTAATCCTTTCTTTTCTATTTCATCCTTTTCATAAAAGCCATACATATAGCTGGCATGAGCGATGTCATTTCGCATCTGATAGGCTGTCTCAACTTCTTTAAAAATCTGCTTCAGATAATCAGAAACTTCTTTATCTCTCATCTGCTCTGGAAAAAGTTCATACACAAAAGCTTTAAAGTAGGATAAGAGTGATGACGCTGTGCTATCATGTAAAAGGATATCCATGATTCGATCGTTATCTAACTTTGCCTTTATTGCAGCCGATTCTTTCAAAAACGATCGAATACTGTTAAGCATCATTTCGAAGTGAACTATATACTCACCGACTGCCACGTATGCCCTGGTTCTTTCCCTCGCTAACTCGGCTGATAGCTCTTTTCGATTTGTTTTTGCCATGTCCTAATTTTTATTACAATGATTATCTTTTTCAACTGGGCATCTCAAACTTTTCTTATCACTCATTACATCAGAAACCCAATCACCCTCTCAGCTTCTTCCCAAAAATTCTTTCAAAGTCTTTCTCCAGTTTAAAAGCCTCAGAACGGCAAGCAATAAAATGTTTAAGAAATACTAAATATTCATCTCGGCGAAAGAAGTCCAAACTAAATGATTTGGATATACCTAAACCAAATGCAGATGCTCCTATTGAGTAATCTTCCGCCGCTTTAATTTTGCGTCCAAAAGCTTTTTTGACCAATGTATCAATATCTTTTTCAAGCCTTCCCGCTCCTTTGACTGTTGATGTGATCTCTTCGATCTCTTTGATAATCCTTCCAAGTTTACCATCTGACTTCAATTGCATTATGACCTTGAGCAAGTCACTCCTATTTGAAGCTTGTGCTAGTACATACTGAGTTATCGATGGCAATCGAAAGTTGCTTTCGATCCCGATTTGCAACTTGCTGAAGTTCGTGTTATTCTTCTCCCCCCATACCTTAAGGTCAATCAGCTCCAGGGCTTCAGCGAAAGTGCTCGTTAACTTGCTCCATTCAACCACACCAGTTTCAGATCGCTCTGGACATATCAGCAAGTCAGACTCGAAGTAATTTGAAGTCAACAAATAGTTACCAACTCCTTGATCCTCGTAGCTGGCGGCGTTAGTCCAATTTATTGCTAACTCATCAGTTTGAATTCCCTCAATGAAGGCGCTAGTATTTGTATCAAACCATTCGAAGCGCTTCCAATCCTTTTCAAATCCATTCATTAGGAAAAATGAATCTTCATACAAGAGGATAGCGTCAATAAAGTTTGACAGCCCGCCAAAATTTCTAATCAAAGACTCTTCAGTTTTTTGACCAAGATCATTTGCATCTTCTAATAGAACGCCAGCGTGTTCAAGTGACCAATTGTCTATGATACATTTCTTAGGCTTGCACATTAATGAGTGGTTACCATCCCTGATTACAGTTTTACCAAACCAACGAATCTACCGAAATTTCCAAAATGCGGTAAAGTTTATTAGATTTACTCTGAGCCCATTACTCGCGACAATTTGCGAGAATGGGCTTTCTATTTTCAGATAGTTTCACCCCACGCAAATTGACGCTATGCAGCTAGTGTTACCACCGGTAGAGTTGGATAATGTCCATCCTTCAAGAAATCATTACGTTCACTATTTAAGCAACTCGATTAAAATCGACGGAAGTGTTGAATCAGTTACAAAAAGCTTCCTCATTTTTAAGGCAGGAGACACAAAAATTTGCTTGACAGGAAACGAAAATGAAGTAGATACCAGCTGCCAATTTATTGTTCTCTGTAAACGAGCCATAAAAGAAAATCATCTCTCAGAACTAAAAACACATTTTCGTCAGTGGTTGAAGCACCCAGCACTAAAAAGTAATAGTACACAAGAGGTAATCGAATCATGGAAGGACAAATTCCGCTTCATAGAAGAAGATAAGGATAACGATGTGCGAGGACTCAGAAATCCACAAGTTGGCGCCATATACTCTGTACTGGGCCACCTTAAACTAGGCGAAGAGATCGGCACCGTTGTACTTCCGACCGGAACTGGAAAGACGGAAACTATGCTGTCGATTCTTATTTCAGCTCGCTGTAAGAAATTATTGGTCATTGTGCCGACAGATCCTTTGAGAACTCAGATTGCAAGAAAGTTCAAGACACTAGGATACCTGAAAGAGTTCGACATTGTTGAACAAACTGCGATCAATCCAATCGTCGGCATAATTGATAGCAAATTTAAAAACGTAAGCACGCTTGAAGATTTCTTCTCAAAATGCAATGTGATAGTATCAACCGCTAAAATTTTTGAATCAACCATCGATCAACAAGAAAAAATCGCTGAGGTTTGTTCTCATATTTTTGTTGACGAGGCACATCACTCTAAGGCAATCGGTTGGGAAAAGATCATTAACAAATTCGATAAAGGACGAATCATATTATTTACAGCAACCCCTTTTCGAAACGATGGAGAAAGATTGGATGGTCGCATTATCTTCAATTTCACGTTACGTAGAGCGCAGGAGCAAGGCTATTTTAAAGAAATTGAATTTCTCCCTATCAGAGAATATGACGCCGCAAAGTCGGATCAGTTAATTGCAGATAGAGCTGTGGCAAGACTTCGTGAGGATTTGTCTGACGGTCACGATCACATTCTTATGGCCCGGTGCAACGATAAAGAGCGTGCGCGCAAAGTTTTTCAATGCTACCAACAACACGAAGACTTGAATCCGGTCATGGTTTTTTCTGGGATTCCATCAAAAGATCAGATTATCGAGGACATCCGACAATGTCGGCATCGTATTGTTGTCTGCGTCGATATGATGGGTGAAGGATTTGATCTCGCACAGTTGAAAGTCGCCGCATTCCACGACATCAGAAAGAGTTTACCAATCACCCTTCAGTTCGCTGGTCGTTTCACAAGAACGAGCTTCGACACTAGTCTCGGTAATGCAAGTTTTGTGGCTAACGTTTACCAAAAAGACGTACAAGACGAATTGGAGGACTTGTACGCCCAAGACGCGAATTGGAATATATTACTGCCAGGAATCAGCGCAAGAGTGACGCAAGAACAAATTGATTTCAGAGATTTCCTTTCCGGATTTCAAAATACTAATGAATCAATGGTTCCATTTCAGAACATTCGTCCTGCATTAAGTACTGTTGTTTACAAGAATCGGACTGACACCTGGAACCCAAAAAATTTCGAAGCAGGAATTCCTTCGCTAAGTTCTTACACGCATAAGTTTTCATCGCTCAACCACGCCGCTAAGACGCTTGTTATTCTCCTGGGGCGCCAAGTCCCAGTCGATTGGGGAAATTTCATTCAAATCGGAAATCTAGAATGGGATATCATTGTGGTTTATTGGAACACGGCACAAAATCTCTTATATGTGCATGGTTCGGACAGGAGTGGACATTTTCAACCAATGGCCAAGGCGGTACTGGGAGAAGGCAACTCAACAATTATCGCAGATATGGAAGTTTTCAAAGTTTTCCACGAAGTAGAAAGGCTGTCGCTATTCAACGTAGGATTGCGCAAGGTGATAAGTAAAGACTTAAGCTTCCAATCATATATCGGAAGAAGCGTCGGCGAGGCATTAGACTATATCGAACGTGGTCGAGGTATTAAGAACAATATTTTCGGAGTCGGGTTCTACGAGGGCGAAAAAACGTCCCTTGGGTGTTCAAAAAAAGGAAGAATTTGGTCTTATGCACGCGGAAACATTAAAGAGCTTACTGAGTGGTGTACCCAGTTGGGAGGAAAACTTCTAGACCCTAATATTGATCCAGATACTGTTCTAAGAGGTACTCTTCGGCCATCAACTGTTACAACTCGACCACAAGTACTTCCACTATTTGTAGATTGGGATCCTTTGATTTATGGAGCCGACGAAGACGCTTTTGAATTTCGTACTGAGAATGCGACTTACACGCCTGCCACTGCCGAATTGCGATTGATCAATACTTCCGAAAGCGGTCCTCTTCAATTCGAGTTCCATACAGACGGCCTTAATATACCCTTCCAAATGGACCTAACTGAAAAAGTTATTGGACAGGAATCAATCGCTGAGCACACCATTGTCAAACTATCACCAACGTTGGTCACAGTGGCGATTGGGCGGAGGCAGTATTCAATCGAAGATTTTTTTCAGATGTACGTCCCTATATTTTGGTTCATCGACGGGTCGTTTCTGGACGGCAACCGATACGTAACAACCCGTCAACATTTGATTCCTTTTCCAAAGGAAAACATTATTGCGCGCAACTGGGCTAATGTAAATATCGGTATTGAGCCGCAAGGCGTCAGCCCCATCGCCACGATTTCGATACAATACGCAATTATTCAAGAATTGTGTTCGCTAGACTTTGAAATTGTCTATGATGATGATGGCTCTGGGGAGATCGCTGATGTCATAGCTATCAAAGACAACCTAGCTTCAATTGATATTCATCTATTCCATCTTAAAGCCGCAGAGGGCGCCAACGTTAGCAATGATATAACAAATTTATACGAAGTCTGTGGACAGGCCCAAAAGTCAGTAATCTGGAAGCACAAGGATTCAAAAGAGTTCTTTGATCACTTATTTCGTCGACGCGAAAAGAAACGCGGGAGTCACTCTATTAATCGCCTGCAAAAAGGCACAGAAGAAATTCTAGATAAATTTCGTCGCGTCGCCCGTAACGAAAAACCATCAAAATTTTACATTACAATAGTCCAACCATCTATATCGAAACAAAGCTCATCGGAGAATATTCTATTACTACTTGCAGCCACAAGTAAATTCATAAAAGATGTTGCATCAGTTAACCTTGATGTTATTGGAAGCCCTTGATCGAATCGACTAATCAGATTATCCAAAATACTATAAAAGACTTTTAGCAGGTAACTGAAATATACGCCAAACGACCAATCGATATGAAACTAAAACCATCATGGGTTTCAATTATTTTCTTTTTCATTTCAATAGCAATAACGTTTATCTTCTGCTTTCGCACATGGGATGATGGGTACAATTTCTGGAAATCTGGGCGGGTTGAATTCGACGTCACTGGCCAAATAGGAGATTTCGTTGGCGGGGTAATTGGAACAATCATATCCGCTGCGGGTTTCTACTTCTTGTATTCGAACCATTGGAAAACAATTTTCAAAAGAGTTATGACACTTTGACTGAGCCTGAAAAAATGGTTTCAGTAAAACTTAAATCACATCATAGAAAATTGACCAGGGAAATAAAATTACTTGAGGAGTGTAACGCTCTTGGATACGTTGATCTGAAAACTTTCAACGTAACGCCATCGAAACTGCAAACAGAAAAACATGAAGTGGAAAATCATTTGACCATGACAGCACATGAGTTTCGTAATTCATCATTGTTTCTTGGTAAAGCCATTAGAGAATGCCTCAGTCTTTCCAGTCTTTGGAACTCGCTCACTTGTTATGGCAAAAGGAAGCTTGCAGATATCGTATTCTCAGATGGATTGCTGTACCATCGAGACACTGACAGATTGGAATTAATGAACAGTTCGGCCACACACGAGTCGAACCATGAAAGTCAGAATCAATTCAGGTTTGACGTTTCGAGCAATTCAGGCGTAAATCACCTCAAGATTTATCGAACAATCGAAAGGGATCGTAGCTGATTCATTTTCAGGTGGATAGGAAACAAAAAAAAGCGAAGAATAACCTTCGCTTTTTTACCTTAGGTACGTGGAGGTCTAGAATATCGAACCGGTTTGTAGGAAATTTGGCTGCATTCGAGTCTTTTCTTGTGCCCTAGAAAAGGCGTTCAATCCAGCAGTACACGAAGTAATTCCTCTCGCGTCCATTTATCTTATTGCAATTAAGTTTTGAAGTTTGCAATAAAGGCTCTTATCCGTTCACAACTCCGGGTGGAGTTGTGGAGAAAAACTTAAATTTGTAACAACGCCCTCTTGTAGGTGATTTGATCTCGACAGAGCTACCTTTTAAGGAGAACATGTGTATATAAGACACGCTGTGCTTTATAGGAAAACGTTAGCAGCAAGGCCAATGAAAAGAGAACGCATGACAACCTTTCTGTCGATAATTTTTATTTTCATGACAAACCTAGTTTCGGCCCAAACTCAAAATTATGAGAAAATAAATCTTAGTTATCATGTAGTCGGAATTATCGGAAACAGCCCTCAGGTTGGTGGAACCGGATTTTTTATCAAGAAAGGACAATTTTACTATTTGGTTTCATCCTGGCACTCTTTCTCATTTAAAAATCATATAACCGGAGCATCGGAGAACAAAAGCTCCCATTTAATAAAAGAAGTTATTGTTTATCGGAACCTGGAAGACATTAAAACAAATAACTACTCTAGAGTACAACTAATTGACTCAACTATGCAGCATCCGACATATTTATCGGTCCATCAAAATGGAAAGCTTCTTGATATAAGTGCAATTCGTGTCAAGCGACACCCTCCGTTTGAATTTGACTATTATGACTTAAACAATGAGGGACCTAAGGTTGAGACAAAAATTGGCGCCGACACTTTTTACTATGGGTTCCCGATAATGAATGGGAAACAAAGTGATGCGGCGGAGCACTTCGAGGGCAAAATATCAGAGATAGACTTAAATGAGCTAACTATGGACATCGTCGGTTATATGGGATGTTCCGGAGCT
Organism: Cyclobacteriaceae bacterium; assembly: GCA_035318625.1. Lineage (GTDB taxonomy): Bacteria > Bacteroidota > Bacteroidia > Cytophagales > Cyclobacteriaceae > ELB16-189. The sequence goes on along the minus strand of DATHEL010000001.1, from coordinate 163,618 downwards.
CCATTGTTTGTCAGGAACTGACAGAGTGAGTACCTATGGGGAGTTTTATTTTACGCACTTAAGGACTCAACCGGAAAAGGTAAGAAATCTAAAGCTGTTGATTTAAAAGCCTTAACAGGCATGCTATGAGTGGTCCGCTAGTAACAAAGACAGATGCCCCATTTCACTGATACGGAAATGAAGTAGCGAGAAGAATGGCCAATTGAACCTAGCGGCTTCTGTACGAGCTGCCTTAACACATGATGAAGCTAATCGAGCCAAAGTCAACTCATTTCTGCATTCTCCTCTTCATCAATAATGCAGCACTACTCCACCTAAAATGATGCCGATCGGCAACAAAACATTATCGGTCACAAGATAAGAAACCAACGCGACAGTAATTCCTATTGCAATTCTAGCTAAAGCAAAATCATAAATCGGCGTAGCCTCTTTCACGACGTCCCGTTTTCCTTCGATCAAAATATCTCTCACGACATCTTTTGCCATTTCCTCAGGTATTCCCTGCTTTTCCAGGCGAGCGTAAATTGTCTCGCCATCCATTCCGGACTTTTTGAGCCTCAATCCAATTAAATAGGCTTTCTTCTTTAGCTCTCCTTGGGTCATTTCTCCGTCTTGCACACTCATTTTTTTCTTCTTTAACGCGATTTGGTCAAGCTAATTCGCTCATACCTCTTGCAGACTAGGACACCAGCATCTTATTGACACTTAAATAGATGTTGCCGGTTTCAGATGCGTGGCGCGTTTTCTGTACAGCAGATCCTCAAGTGTAATTCGATCGGTCAAAATCGCATTCAAATCCATTCCATCCATTAAAATCAAGCAACGAAGATCGGAACTCGTGGTCTGCAAACACTCATTAGAAAACCCATCCATTGAGACGAATAGACCAAGAGTATTTCTCCGCGTCCCATTGATCTTGCCCGCAAAACTGTACAGATCGGATGCGTTAATCGGTGCTTTAACCATCTCGCCTCCAGAAGGAAATCATCGTCTTTAAAAGTAAATGCTCCATCAATCTGCTCACCAGTAATTTTGAATGACGCCTTGGGATCAAGATCAAAAAGTGTGAATAGTTCATTCAAGAGTTTTTCAAGACCATAACCTCGTTTCTGTGCATCAGACGACATCGCAAAATCCAGGAACTTCTGATACAACTCGTCAAGCTTTGTCTTTAAAGCTGTAGTAGTCTTAACTTTCTCCTGGGTTACCTCCTTACGTTCCTCAGCTTTTCTCTTTTCTTCGACAATATCGAAATATCCCTTAGCTTGTTTACGCAAGGCATCAATCGCGTCCTTAGCCCGTTGAATTTTCAAATCGGAATCGTCCCAACGCTTAAGATGGGACAGATCATTGAAATTTATGACTTCCCCAAAAAGGGCTAAAAGATCGCTTCCATAAATATCTTGACGAGTACACATACGGTCGATCAGAGCTGACACGCTTTCGTACTTTCTTAGGTTGAGCCAATCGATTGTGCCAACAATAGCTTTATTGGTAATCGTGTTGTAGATGAATCTCTTCAAATCATCCTTAGTCCAATAAATGTGGGTAAGAGCATCCTTAAGCGCATTGATTGCGGCAGGTGAAATTGCCCTATTGGATACATTCATAGTAGAGCTAAGAGGTGTGAATTCTGGCTCTATAGCAAATATCGCTATTACTTCAGTATAGCAAATGGACACAACGGCCTTCATTAGGGGGCTATTGGGCCCGAAAAAGACCACAGATTTTATTAGTTTTACATAGAGCCCATTACTCGTGAAAGCGAGGAGTGGGCTTTTTGTCTTCCTATACTGCAACAAATATGTATATCGACGAAAGCTGGCCGGAACCAATGAGAGTTTACAACGAAAGGTTTACAAAGCTTTTCGGAATGCCAGCGCAAAGCGCGGGACAGATGGGTAACACGCTAACCCTAAGATTTAGCAACGGCAATCACAGCTTTAAAGATTCAAAGTACTTTCTAAACCCTTCCCGGCAGATATTCAGCCACCTAACAACCTATAAGGGACTATTCGGAATAGTTAATTCAGGCTCAATGCGATTATATAATCTTGATAACTCAAATGATCCGAATGAGCTATTCTCGTTAAAGGGAATTCCACCATACGAAGCAGCTGCAACAAACGTAAAAAGATACGTACACACGTTCTCGTTTTGCAGGGACGATGCTGTCGCCAAGCCGGAGATGTGGGTAAAATATGGCCAGGTCGTCTTAAATTTTGAAATCGCTAATGATCCTCTGGCGTGGGAATACTACCGTATTTCCCCCATGCACTATGGCGAATGTGATTTCGTTGCAGAATATACCAGGCTTTCAGAAGAGATGCGTCAAATGTTCCCTGACTGGGAGTTTGACCCGGACTTAGAATCACTTTTGTCACTCCTAGCTTTTCACAAAGAAAAAATTCATCAAGACGAAACCGAGGTACGCCTGTTACATGTTCCGTTTTTGTTCGATCGTCGCGACGCGCAATTTGACTTTCGGGTAAGTAAAGTTCACACAGGCTTGACGAAGTTCGTAGAATTGCCGCTATTCGTCGAAAATTCAGAAAGGAGGCAGATTTCGCAGGCAAAGCGGCACAATATCGTGAGGGACGATAGCCTTCCGCTTATCAAAATTATCTCAATACAATTCGGAGACAACGAACCTAACTTCGACCAGGCACAACTGACAAAAATTAGATATGAACTTGAGGACTATTTGATTGCAAAGTTTGGCTACCATATTGAGATAAAGCAGGATCTCTTCGAAACCGGTGTAGTATAAAAATACTGTTTGCAATTTCAAGATGAAAACACGCACAAAGGGCACTTCCAGGGAATGCTGCCACACCAAAGCGATAGAAATTACTCAGAACAGAAGCAATAAAATGTCGCCGTTATGAAATGGACAACTATCAGGTTCTTTTTGATTGCATTCATACTAATTCTTGGATCGATCTACCTCTACATGCTTGTCCTTCGAAGCGCGTTAGCCCCTGACCTATTTTTCAACATTACGGCCTGGCAAACAACCGGACCGTTTGGGGACTCATTTGGTTTACTGACCGCTTTGTTCAGCGCGCTTGCATTCGCAGGAGTAATTTATTCTCTCTTAGAACAGGACAAACACATTAAGGAGCAGGACAGGCATACCCAAATTGATCGATTTGAAGCGAAATTCTTTCTCATCCTTCAAGCCCAACGTGAAATTGTCGGTGAGTTCGACCTTAAAAGACCGAATGCACAAACGAAAGTTAGAGAAGTCTATAACAAGGGACGCGAATGCTTTCGGGACATTTATAAGAACAAATTCAAAAATCAATTATTTGACTACTACACAAAAAAATATCCGGATAAGGAACTATCTGAGACCGTCAAAGAGGATATTAAAACTTTAAGAGGTCTTTTAACATTGGACCAAGTTGTGGCTGTATATTGTGATGACTTGTTTGATACTTACCAGGATGATTTAGGTCATTACTTTAGACACCTGTATAGAATTGTTCGCCTCATACATAAGTCAGATTCCATAGAAAAATCTGAGTATTTTGGAATACTTCGGGCTCAACTATCAGCATTCGAACTTGTAAACATTTTCTACAACTGTCTTACAGATAGGGGTGCTGACTTCAAACCGCTTATCGAACAGTATGGGCTATTGAAGAACATCAATCCCGAAAATTTAATTAACGGTGACGATGATAAGACAGGATATGCGCACGGTGCCTTTGAACCAGGACAACCAAGCAACAGAATCGTGTAATGCAATTTCACCAATCGGTAAAGACAACTTTTTGCTCCAGAAATAGTCGATCCAACTGTTGCCAGTTTGGCTCCAAGACGACTAGCCGCTTATTGTACCAATCACTATTTAGATTTCTACCCGCATAGACAAAATCAATACTTAAACGCTGTCTATCATTTGATCGAAAATTCAAAGGAGACAGATAAAAATCAATTCTATGTCCGATAATTGTCGCTACAAATTTCGGAATAGGATTGACGTCCTGGGTATTTCGCCTAGGTGAGATGTAATCGAAAAAAAATCTTTCTAGTAGCTTTCCTTTCCATAATTTTGGTTGAAATACCTTTGGCAAAGTAGTTCTCGAAATCAAAAATACTGTTCATCCTTTCAGCTTCTCGTGTGTCAATTGGCACGCAAAAGACAACAGTTTGTGGGCCATATTCCGGCGCCTCAGCGATGCTTATCAAACCTTTAGCACTAAGCGGTGACTGAGCTAGGATACGCATGGGTAAACGTGTTTTTGTGAGCATTTAATTCATCCTCCGCCCTTTGACTTTCAAACTTATACTGATGGCCTGTTTGTTCAATCATCGCGAAAGGTGCAATAACGTAGTCGTATCCGAATGAAAAGGTCGCAGTTTCGTTGTCCGCTTTCAATATCCCAAGTCTCTGTAACCTCGACCGCAACTTTAACTACATGACCCTTTAGCAGAACAAATCTCGGCTTCAGAATGTCAAATTCAATCACTACGGCCTCATTACCATACCTAAGCTGCGCCCAAATGGCGGCGAGGGCAATTGACGAGCCTGTATAGAAACCTCTTCCCAATTCACCCTTACCAATACTTACATCCACTCCCGGAGGTGGACCAATAATTGACTCGAGTTTTTCCGATTCGTTCCGTGATAGCTTATGTTACTCATAGTATTGACCCCTAATTTCTTGCAGTACGTCGCAATCCAACTTCTTACTTCTGACGTTCAACTAGTCCGGTCGTCATTAGAACTAAACAAAAAATGCCCACTCACTGCAGTCGTTATTCGCAGTAATGGGCTCATTTAAAGTTATACAAATTCCCCAAATGGTAAAAGGCATCGTCTACCTGCGCGATTGTTGGCCGAGGTCATACCGTAGCGGATTCATTTTCAAGACGATACCAAACAAAAAAAGCGAAGAATAACCTTCGCTTTTTTACCTTAAGCACACCGATATCCCGAAATATCGAACCATATCGTGACAAACCAGCTAAAATCTGCCTTCTATTGCAACTCAGTCCTTATTACCTCAATAACCCGTTGGGCGCGCTTTGCAATTTCATGTTGTTTACTAAGGGCAGCAGCAGGCATTTTAGATCCAATGTTCACCACTTCGTCCTCATTCATGCCGGCATATTCAAATAGTTGAAATGTTGCAGCGTTCAGTTCCGCGTTCAGGCGAGCAATCGTTGAGTCAACCATCGTGAATTTTTCATAATCGTAATAGTCACTAGCCTCAATTCGCAGTGCGTTCATCTTTGAACTATTAAGCGCAAGTTGATATGATATCTCGTCATATTGAGCCTTCGCATCTTTAGTTACTTCCATGTCACGGTCGTAAGCCAGTCTGTTTATTTCGCCGGCCTTCGCGTCTAACGTATTTTGATATCGTTCAAACTAAAAATATGCGATGCGCGATCCTCTCTCAAATTTATTGAAGTTAACCACCTGGGATTGTGGCAGCGATGACAACAATGAAATCTCTGCAACAAGTTCATACTTGACTTTCCTTCGTCTTTCGTTGTTTGAATACCAATTGTTTATCCATACAACGCCGAACGCTATTGCCAAGGTTAAACATTGACTCGCGATAGTTGACCAATTGAGTCTTTTGAAGAAATTTTTCGGGCGTTTATGGTCGGGCATGATGAACGAAGGTCAGGGAGAGCCCAAGTTAGAATAAAAAATCTCCGGGTGCCCTGATAGTGTGGGCCGGGTCACTAAAAGACGCTCTTTTGCCCGGGATTTGTACTAGCCCCGGATATTTCCAGCTAACTGGGAGTAGGCGAAAATTGACTTTCTATTCAGAATACTGATACTTCAGAAGCAAATGCTGACATTCACTCCTGAAAAATAATCTATGAGAATCAGGACAACCCTTGTGCTTTCGGTCATGGCAATTTCAGCCTTAAAGGCGCAGGTAGAATTCACTCACGTTTTGGACGATAAGAACCCGGCAACAAAAACGACGTCTCCGGGGTTTTACAAAGGGGTGGCTTGGGTAGACATCGATAACGACGGTGACGTCGACCTGTTTGTGTCACCTAATTTTCTTTTCAGGAACGAAGGCAAGGGTGTATTCACCTCACTCGACGATCCGTTCAAATTCAAGCCAATGCAGCCCCCGGGTGGTGCGTCTTGGGCAGATCTAAACAACGACGGCTATATCGATTGTATCATCTCTCAGAATCCGTCGGGTATTTACCTGAACAATGGAAACTCAACGTTCCGTAATATTTCCAGTCAGCTGCCGGGATTTGACTCCTTTGCCTCTTGGGGATGTGCTATCGGAAATTTGAACGGCGATGCTTTTCCTGACTTCATATTCGCCCATGCGAGAGGATTTCACAAAGGGCCAATGTCTCCCAGTCGTCTCTATATCAACACTTCTGCAGCTGTTACTCCTCAAAAAATCGTTGGCCTTGCCGTTACTGACAGTTTAAAACCATTCACCGTTCCCTACTGGAGCGACTTCGATCAGGATGGAGATATGGATCTGTTCGTTGCTTCCGGCCCCGGAGGAAAGCCCGGTCCGGATTTTTGCTATCAAAACACAAAGTCCAAAACAGGAAAAAATGAGCTTACGCCAATGACAAAGGAACCGTTCCCTACCCAGATGCAAGACGGTCAATGCTATAATTTTATCGACTTCGACAATGACCGCGACTTCGATCTTTGCATCACCAATTATGGAGGTGCTCCATCGCGGTTCTATAGAAATGATAACGGGACCTTTACGGCCAGGGAAGTGCTATTCACCGGCCCATCCAACAACCTTTCCAACGACTGGGGAGATTTTGATAACGATGGCGACATGGACGTAGTCATTACCAGCGACAGCTCGAAGACAAAGTTGTTTGTCAATAATGGTGACGGTACATTTTCAAAGCCGGTGAGAATTGGAAAGGCTGGCGGATCGGGCGTCTCCAACGGAGACTATGACAATGACGGCGACCTTGATCTTTTCGTGAACGGGATCGACAGCGCACGCGTCCTCTTAAACAACAATGCATCAACCAATGGAAATCATTGGATAAACATTTCGCTTACCGGGGCTGCATCGGGCAAGTCGGCTCTTGGTACGATCGTGATGGTCAAGGCTACAATTCACGATAAGCCCGTATGGCAGATGCGCGAGATCAATGCCCAGAATTCGTTCATGAGCCAGAACGACCTGCGCGTTCATTTTGGTTTTGGAGATGCCGGAATTATTGACACCATTATGATCAAATATCCGAACAGTCAATCGAAGACTTTTAAACAGGTAAAGGCCAATACTTTCTATTTTCATAATGAAGACGATAAACAACTGTCATTAAAAAAATAGTACTTTGGTTTAATACAAATTGGTAGGTGAAATTGTATTGGTCCTTTTAAAATGAGGAGGCGGGTTCCATTTCAAAGACAAAAATCGGTCGGCTTCAAGAGGCACTTGGTCATATATGACCGTTTTGTCTTACATTGTTACCGAAGAAACGAATACCTGGTTATTGTAATAAAAAATGAGACACGATGAAAAGAAAACAGTTTGTTAGTTCCCTGATTGTTGGTGGCATTGCGCCCTTAACCGCCTTATGTGGATCACGCAGGACGGATATCAGAACTGATAACGGTTTCGTCGTCAAATCCGGGGAAGCCAGGAATCGAAAGAGTTTCAAACTCAAGGGTGTCAACTCAAACATCCTTGATGTGAAAATTTCTGGCGATGATACTAACGGTGGATTTGCGTTGTTTGAACAGACGTCGGTCACACAGGGAAAAGGCACTCCTTTACATGTTCATCATAAACAGGACGAAGTTTTTTATGTGGTCGAAGGAGAATACTATTTTCAGATCGGAGATGAAAAATTTCGAGCCTTTGCGGGCGATACTATCTTCTTGCCCATGAAAGTTCCTCATGCATGGACACAGGTGTCGCCAAAAGGAAAGATGACTGTGCTGTTTCAACCTGCGGGAAAAATGGAAAGTTTTTTTACGTCTACTGCGGCACTGAATCATGAACCTTCAAAGGAAGAAATGTCGAGGATCTTTGAAGAAAACGAAATGACAGTAGTTGGGCCTCCATTGAAGGTTGATTAGAAGTTCACTGCGAGCGAAAGTCCTCGCCAATCAACGTTAGTTTTGACTTGAAACCTAAACTAACTTATCAACTCTTAAAATCATTGCATTGAACAGTTGTGATCGAGAAGGAATATCCAAAAACGGGTATTTTACTTTCGATAGATACAGTCCGTGCGGATCTGCACTATTTATAAATTCAACCGGCTCAGCCGAAGTTAAGATATTCTGAAATTCATCTACCCCGAGTTCACCACGTCCGATCATCAGAAGTCTTTCGACTATCATCCTGATCATACCATTCAAAAAACGGTTTGCCGATATCTCGAACCGGATACTGTCCCCATTCTTATCAGCATAAAGATTTGCAGATGTGATGTTACTGATGGTGGTGCGATGTTTTGATGTCTTTCTGCAAAAGTTCCTGTAGTCGTTATGACGCGGTAAGATCAATACTGCTTTCTTCATCTCATCCAGATTGAGATTTCGTTCCGGATACAAAGAACTGGTCGTAGCGAGAAATGGATCACTATAAGTATGGATGAAATAATTGTATGTCCTTTCGATAGCATCGAGTCTTGCGTGCTCCTCTCCTTTCATCGGAATGATATCGAAGACTGCAATATCCGACGGAAGGTTTTTATTGAGTCTGAAAATCAGGTCGTAGTCCCATTCATTTTCAACATCGATATGAAAAAAAAACTGACTTGCGTGCACTTGCGCGTCTGTTCTTCCGCAACCCACAATTTTAATGTCTGTTTTGAGATTGCGACTCAAAAGAGTTTCAAGAACTGCCTGGACGCTATTGACCTGCGGCAATTTCTGAAAGCCCCGGTAATTAAATCCATTGTATGCGATGTGAAAGAAGTAGCGCAAGATGTTAAGGGTTGAAAAAAGATATCCACTAAATCACAAACATATCGAATTCGCAGCTTTTTGCCGATTCCAATATGATATCTCGTCATATTGAGCCTTCGCATCTCCAGCTACTTTTATGTCACGGTCGTAAGCCAGTCTGTTTACTTCGCTGGCTTTCGCGCTCAACGTATTTTTATATCGTTCAAACGAAAAATATGCGATGCGCGATCCTCTGTCAAATTTATTGAAGTTCACTACCTGGGATTGCGATAGCGATGAGAACAACGAAATCTCTGCAACAAGCTCATACTTGACTTTCCTTCGTCTTTCGTTGTTTGAATACCAATTATTTATCCATACGACCCCGAACGCTATGGCCAGAGTTGAACATTGAGTCGCGATAGTTGACCAATTCAGTCGTTGAGGAAATTTTTTGAGCGTTTATGGTCAGGCATGAAGAACGAAGGTCAGCGTGAGGCCAAGTTAGGATAAAAAATCCCGAGCTGTTTCCAACCCGGGATCAGTACGGTGGAGGTTTAGAATATCGAACCATGTCTTTTTTATCTCAATAACACGTTCGGTGGAGGTCGAGAATTAAGGACGACGACAACATCACTATAGTGACGACAACCTCGATTATAGTTAGGAAGAAAAAAAAGACCTAAATTACTCATCTCAATAATCGATCTATGAGTAAAATTAGTCGTCGTTCCTTTCTTGCCGTCACTTCATCAGGCGTGGCAGCACTTACATTCGGTGATCTTTTTGCCGCCGCAAAGGCAAAAGATATTGCGCTTGGTTTTCAAACATGGCCGATCAAAGAAATGCTTGGTAAGGACATACCTGGCACATTGAAGACTATGTCGGGCATGGGCTACAAACTTCTTGAAATGTGTTATCCGAAAGGTTACGAAAAGATAGGGTTCGGACCGTTCGTTCAATACAAAGGCGGTGAGCTTAAAAAAATGTTCAGTGACGCCGGGCTTACTTGTCCAAGTTGCCACTTTGGTACGGATGACCTGATCTCCGACGATACAAAGCTCAACGAAGCTATTCAGTGGTCGAAGGATATTGGTCTCAAACATATGATCCTGTCAACCTTCTGGCTTCAGAAGGACGGAACCCTGAATGACTATCTCGCTGCTGCCGATAAGCTCAACAAGGCTGCTGAAAAAATTAAAGCTGCGGGGATGCAGACCGCATTCCACAACCACAGCTTCGAATTCGTGCAACTCGATGGCAAACTTGTCTACGATGCGCTGTTGGAACGCTTCGATCCGAAGCTTGTGAAAATGCAATTCCAGACTGAGGTGATCAAACTGGGGTATAAAGCTTCCGATTATTTCAAAAAATATCCGGGAAGATTTGTGTCAGCGCATCTTTCAGATTGGTCGGCAGATAAGAAGCAGGTTCCGATCGGGCAGGGTGTTATCGACTGGAATGACTTTTTCGCGAATGCGAAGACTGGTGGAGTACAGACTTTCTTTGTGGAGATGGGTTTTGAAACCTATAAGCCCAGCGCGGAGTACATCGCTAAAACGGCCAGGATCTAAAAGTTACTTCTTCTCAGGAAATTCTAATGGCCTTCATTTCCTTTACGATAATTTGTCTGCTGTCATATCGGACAGCAACAATGAATCCCATTAAGGCACTAACCTTGCATCTTTTTCGTCGGGCACATCGGGAAGAATGACGGGAATTTCAATCTCCAAATTTTTCATTCAGTCCTGGGTCTGAGATGAAGAGCCTTTTACGTTGAGTCGCTTTCCCGTTCCCAGTCTCAGTCGCATTTTTTTGGGGATCGCTGCTGGTAGTTTGGACTTTTTAGGCTACATCATCGGCCGCTGTTGTATAGTTGAAGCTTTACTTATTACTTTCAGGCTATTCCCCATGTCATGAAAAGCAATATCAATTTCGTCCTACTAGTCATTTTCCTGCTTCAAGGATGCAGTGTGGACAAAGGTGTAGTATCCAACCCGAAAACAGCCCAAATCCTTGACTCACTCCTGGCAAAGCATGAATTCTTTCGCATGAGAGACTTATTCGATAAGGCCTCGCCACAACTGAGTACAACAGACAGGTTGACATATCAGGCTTTTATCGACAATGCATTCAACAAAGCGTCTGCGTCTAATGAAGCAATCCGACAATTACTTTCCCTTGACGAAACGTCTTTGTCAGACACGGTCAGGGTCAAATTACTATTAATCCAAAGGGACAATTATACTAAACTATACAATTATAAAGCTGCGTCTGAAACGGGTGCAACATTGCTGGAAAAATATGCCGGTGTAATGGACTCGCTGCACACGAAACACATACGCAATTTGGATATTCTGTTCTCATCTCTTGCGAATACCCCTCCCCAACAAAGTGAATTAAAAGCTGACATTATTATTCCATGGAAACGAAACACCCATGGTTTAATGGAGATCCCTGTGCGTAATTCACTGGACTCATACGACTTCATCTTTGACACCCGGGCGAGTGTCTCAACGATAACAAGGACGTACGCGGAAAAACTTAAGCTCAGGATAATTGATGCGCCATATGAGGAGTCAAGCGGCATCACCGGCAATACGTTTGCCGCTTACCCAGCGGTTGCAGATAGCATTGTGATTGACAACCTCGTTGTAAGGAATGTTATTTTCCAGGTAGTACCGGATGAGATACTATCTTTTCCATCAATTAACTTCAGAATTAACGGGATTATCGGTTTTCCTGTCATTAAACAATGGGGCGAAGTTCAGATTAATAAGAACGGAACAATGACTATCCCGACAATCCGCTCGAAGAGTTCCCTACACAACCTTGCTTTCGATGAATCTACCACCGTGATCAATTTAAGAACGGACCTGGACACTTTATCATTTCATTTCGATTCCGGTGCTACGTCCAGTCTTTTATACTCCAACTTCCTGGAAATGTTTAAGGATCACGTCACCAGTAATGCGTCTATTGAGAAAACTCAGGTTGGGGGTGCGGGCGGAATTAAGCAATCGGAAGATTATGTCTACCCGATTTTCACTGTGTACGCTGGTGGCAGAAAGGTGGATTTGAAAAATGTGCAAGTACTGACGGCACCGGCGTATCCGGGGCAGAAGTACTATGGAAACATCGGGCAAGATCTTTTGAATCAGTTCGACGAAATTGTTTTGAATTTTGATGAGATGTTTTTGGACCTGAAGTAGATAAAAAAATACCCAAGAGTTAACTTGGGTATTTCGTACAGTGGAGTGAGAGAATATCGAACCAGTTTATTGAAAATCTCGCTGGATTTGAATATTTCATGAAATCAGTCCGAAGGAATCCGGCAAAGCGATCTTGAACGTGTTCAATGCGTAATAACCGGATGAAATACTAGCCTATCGCACAAGTCCTGCCGGAGTTGGGGAGATTAAACACCAAGATAGGTCTGTATGTATTTTTCCAATTCTCTCAATGTCGTTGGGTCGTCCATAAATGGCATATAACGTTTAGTTAAGCCGTGGCGCTGAGCAAAAATAAAAAATGTCCTCCTTATCAGCGCCATTGATTATACATTTTGCTGCCAGCCGTATTATTTTCCGCAACTACAATCCGGAGCCTTCTGATAGTCGTTATATACTTTCATTTTGTACTTAGCGTATATATTTTCCTTTGTCCGCTTTGTTGTGAATGATTTAGTTTTAAAGTCAAAAATGAGTAGTTCGGCTTCTCCATTTGTTTTAACGTCTTCACTAACAATTGCAAAATATTGTCCGCCTTGAAAGTACCAGTCGGCAAGATATTGTTTCAATTCTCCAGTGTAGATGAGCTCATTTTTATTCAAGTCAATGATTGAAACTCCAGACAAGTCCGAGTCATAGTTTGTCAGAGATACTTATGATCACTTGAAATGTAAACTTCCCGCCTAGATATTCTTTAAATCCTCCCTTGTTGTTGACTACATAAAGTCTGCCGTCATAGTCCCCGAACTTGGAAATTATTATTATGTCCTTTTTTGGTTGATTGTCCGGAAAAAATAAACCGGAACAACCGCCAACAGCATCTGCATCTTGAGCAAGATCCTTAATTAATTTATTCTTGTCCTTAATTGTTAGCCAGGTCCGACAACTGAAATGTCTCGAGTCATCTTGCTTTTTAGGTTTGGCGTGAATTAAGTCCACCGTGATTGTCCCAAGAGTCCGTTGTTCTTTTTTTACTACAAATTTGTCTGTGGAAAAGTCGATGTCTTTAAACGGAGCAATTGTTTGTCCGTTTGAAACAACAGTTGTCAGTAGGAATATCGTAAGTAGTCTGTACTTCATAATAATATGGCTGGCAACGTTTGTATATAAGCAGTGGCGGGAATTCGAAGTGCGTCACTCTCCCACGAAACCAAACGTATTTTGAAAAAAAACTACAACTTTACACTGAACCCCGGCCATTGATTAACACTTTGTTGTGTGCCGTTTTCTATCCTCATTCTTTTTTCAATCTTGTTGTATCAATGGCATTCTTGTCAATTAGTTCTCGCAAGATTTAAACAGTAATTCGCCATCGCATCGTCATATCGGCCAAGCTTGGTCTTCAACTGAGCCCGCGTCCAAATTGCACGTGAGAAATCCAGCCAATAGAAAATCGCATTATCTAAATCCTCTATTGCCGCGGTTGGTTATGAAAGAACTTCATGTGCTTTGCTTTATGCGCCCATTACTCACAACGTTCGCATATAAGCGTGCCAGCAGACCTAATTAATAGTTATCATCAAACTTTGCCGGCATGATTTATATGCATTGTTAGGAGCAGTTACTTCCAATATATATGTTGATCAATGCCCTTGTTTTTAATGTTATTGTCCATATTTACTAACCACCGTCCCGCAAGTTGTGGCATGCCTTGTTCGTAAATTTTACTATTCTTGTATCCAGCATCTTTAAAGTATCTTCGGACGTAGTTAGGAAAAGTCTTACGTTCCTTTTTGTTGCTTAGATAGAACTCAATGTTTTCTATCCACCTGGAAATTGAATTCATCGCCTCAAGTATCCCCATTTCTCTAATCTTAATTCTTTTTTCAGCTACTCGCCCGGAGTGATGAACAATCTTATGGCGAATCTTGATGAGTAAGAATATTTCTTTGTCCTTCATCAATCCTAAGATATCAGTGTTGAACACATTCTTATATAAAGCATTCACCACTGGTAAGTTGTGAAAGATTGTACCTTCAATGATTTCGTTAGCAAGGGAACGTGGACCTTTAATAACATCATCTGGAGTTAATTTTCTATCAATAGAATATTTGCGTATTAACTGCTGAACCTTCCCTTCATTACTTTCAAGCTCTTCAATCAGTCTATCTTGCAAGTAACTCTCAAGCAGAGCGATTAATGCAATGAACAAAGAGTTATTTATATAGTTCACATGTTCAAATGCGTGAATATCCTTAAAGACTTTGACATCCTCCTCCGTTGTTAATTTGAGTTTGTCTTTATTGAAAAATAAAACCTCACCAACTAATGAATAATGTTGCAAGCTGACTATCGTGGAGAAAATATTCTCCAAGTCATTTTTGAAATTTTCATATGATTTGTGTCTTCCCATAATTGCCCCTAACGTCTGGCTATAAGGCGTAGCGGCACTCCAAAATAATCAAATTAAATATCAACTGTGCAGCCATGACTTATAGGCTTTATCGTAGGCGGGCGACGTCAACCAATTTTTTAATCAAGGTTTTTGTCTTGTCCGAAATTTGTTCTTCGGACCGCCAATGATAGATGTCAGTTTTGTTTTCTCTAGCTACTTTTAGTTCGAAATCAACACCGTCCAAAATTATTGCTTGGATTTCGTTAACGTCTATGTCTGAATGAATGAGGTCTCGAATGAGAAATAAGTCCTTGTCCGACATACTTAGCTTTCTCTCGTCAAGTTTTACATTGTCCAGATTGTAAATGCCTATTTGTTAACTATCCGCTAAGTCCTGATTCCATTGTCTAACGAGTAAAAACGGACTTGTGGCGTCTACTAACTGAATGGAAAAATGTCCTGTCCCAAATGCGGGGAATACAGAAAATACAACACAACTGTCCCCGGAAAATGGTTTTGAGAGTTCAGCTGAATGTGCTCTACAAATTCTAGATACTTAATTGTCAACCGAGTTTTCATTGTCAGTGGCTGGCCTACAACGTTTGTGCATAAGCAGTGGCGGGTGCTCGAAGCGCGTCACTGTCCCACTACACCAAACGTATTTTGAAAAACTAAACTACAAATTTACACTGACCCCCGCCATTGATTATGCATTTTGTTGTAGCCAGTGTGCTAATCGTTGGTCACTTCTATTTCAACTATTATTCTCTTTCATGCACTTCTTCGTCCAGAGGATATTGTGGCAAGGATTTGTCCTGTTCAACACTGAATTGAATTCCTTCATATTCAGATGTCCAAAAGCCGCAATAGTCACACGTTGACCAGTCGGGTTCACCGTATATCTTTATCACATGGCGGATGGGACCTCGGAATGGTCGAAATCTTGAAAGATCACACGGTGATTGAAATCAAGGAGTTTTACCTCTTTATTCGAACGCGCCCCACCCGTCATAAGCAAGGACATGATTCCTGGCAAAGAATGTAAGGTAAGGTACGACTCAAGCTCAATCAGACGGGTAGCATCAAGCCTCATCGTAATTACAAGAAGAATATCAGCGCCATTTCTTGTAACCTTAGTATATTCGATTGAATTCAATCTTAGAAAATCAAATAGATCGTTGTCGTTCACATCCCTAACTACGCCTGTAAGAACGAACTCAACCTCATACAACCTCAGCAATTCTGGGTCTTTGGCTTTGAATCGATCAATTGCATCTAACGTAGCCTGTTTCTCTTCAGGCGTGAGTTCGATCCTCATACTTGCTTTAACTTCAAAGTTAATGTTCGGTTCGCTGCACTATAGATGAAACCTTGTCATCCTTATCGAAATAAATCATCAAAGACTTGGTCCCCCAATCAGATGCACCAGGTTCTATCGAATAAACCATTATCAGTCCGTTATCTTCAAAATGCCGAAAGCTTTCGTTGGGACGACCTAACCATTTAAGAACGTGGGATTCACTGTAACCGCGCAATGAAAGTCCGTTGATTAATCTCGCTTTAGCAATAGTATCCAAAGAGTGATGATCTCTTCTAAAACCTGTCTGTCCAATCGAATCGCTCCTCCATTGCACTTAAAAGTCAAGCATGATTGAATCAATTTCATGTTCAGTTGGGTCATGTTTGAAATCTGACCGGCAAGCACCTAGTCCTGTAATCAGTAATATTGACAGCAATATGCATTTAACGATCATTTGAATAAGTCATGGATTGGAGATTTTCTTTAACGAATTGATATATCGAAAACTCTACAACGAAATACAAACATATGAAAAGGCTAAATGAAGAACGGCTAAGAAAATTTCCAGGCATGGAGGATCTAAGTGATGAACAAGCTCAAAAAATCATCGCAGACCTTCATGCATTGTCGATAATGCTCATTCAGAAATTATTGAAGAGTGACTCGCAATTTAATGGATCGAGATCAGAATTTATCGAACCTGAATATCCAGATAATCAACGGCTTAAATCGGAAAATAAGTGATTCACTAGATCAACTGAACCGGACATTATCGAACCACTAAGTCTCCTAACTATCAGAGACTTAGCAATTCGAATTGCGTGAAAACGCAGAAGTACACTCAGACTCTCGAATATCGAACCGATTTCTTGAAAATTTAGCTGCTTTCGAGGATTTGTTTGGTTCGATATTGAAACCCGCAGGCTGGGTGTCCTAAACAATGGCTAAAGTTTCAGCAAGTCATAATAAGAGATCAATCAACTCATCTCAACCCCGGAGTCCGGATAGAGACGGTTATTTCGCATTATCACGGTTATTCAAAGGAGATTGATTTAGTTATGATGAAAAACGTGATGGGAATGCAAAGCCAGGTTATCGATTCCAGAAGACTATTGGATAGGCTTTTAAGAACGAAGAAGCTACAGTTGATTCTATTAAGATTTCCGCAATTAGAGATCGAATAAATGGGTTAGATTCTTCGCTGACCGAGGTACTCCACTACTATGAATCTTCAAAGAGTAAGAAATAATTCATGGTCAAAACTGCGACTGAAAAAATAAGAAGCTGGCTCCCGCCGTTTCAAAAGTGTGGTAGCTGCTTTGTCTTCACTGATCGAACTGAGACCCGAAAATCTTTTCGTCCAAATTCTTATACACCTCGAAGGTCTTCATGTGATGTACCGATTGAAAGCATTGTAATCGTACCAGAGGCTTCGGTGAGGCCTTGACCATGCCCTTACCGCAACAAATCAAGCAGCAAATTAAAATTCTTTGTAAGTTGTTCCAGCCTTGGTCTATCAATAACTCTAATACTAGCACCTCGCTGACAGCTATCATAAAATTTGTTCCTTAAAAGATGCAAGTATATTTTTCAAATCACCAATTAATTTGCTTTCATCAGGCTGCTCCCTTTCCAACCAGCTCAGAATATTCTCAAACTGCCATTTAATCGCTGCATATAAGCCGAAATTTACGGGCGGGTGACTTTCATAGTATTCCTTGAGGATTGTAAACGTACTGATACAGTCCTCCAGGCAATTCTGAATTTCCTTATTCTTATGAAATTCTATCACACAGCGCTTCGCGACATGCCCAAGGTTGCCTTCGGTCGTAAAGAATTCTCCAATTTTTAATCCTCCTAAAAACCACCGGTCAAGTTTACTAATTCTTTGGAGCTTGATCAGTAGGTTACAATAATTTTGCAGAACAGTCCGCGCAGCTGGATGCTTTTCAATAATCAGGTTGTCAAACGTGGCCGGGGTCAGATGTTTCACCTCATGGCCTTCAGCGAAAACACCTTTTTCAAAGGCTCTATAAGCATAGTCAGAAACAATAATGGAGGAATTAATGTAGAAGTAGCATTGCTTATAGATGCCGGCCCTTTTCAGACGCAGTTGAAAATTCAGGTCGTTGATTTGTTCAAAGCACTTATTGACCAAGTCAGGCTTATTCAGGTTTATCCCTTTATTAATAAGAAACGTAATACCCTCCAAGGTGTCGCTGGCAATTAGTCGCCAGTGCACGGCGCTTTTAAAATTGTCATTCGAATATTCTTCCGGCTCCTTGAAATTAGGTTCGACTGCCCGTCTGAAACCATTGAAGTAATGAATGTTGTTCTCCTCAGCCGTATTAAGCAAAACCTGATTTTGAATAACGTCCCGAAGGGTGGTGATACCATCAAACACGAGCTCTTCTTTGTTGTTTTCTAAAAGCCGGTTAAAATACCGTTCGAAAAAACCTTTCCGGAAGGTTTCGAGATGTTCCAGTGTTTCCTTGCGAGCTATAATGATGTCATATACACGCGCAACGGCAAGCCAGATATTTCTGAGGATTGATGCGTTGTTTGGCTGAAGCAGGGCAAAGTCAATTACTTTAATATAAAAGGAAATCAACCGCTTGCTGATATATTCTTTATTATCCGAGTTAGTCTCATCAATGATCAGCGCCGCCAGCCTCTGCGTAATTTTTTGGATAATCGCCTGGGCCTTTATACTGTCAGAAACAGAAATCAATGCAATCACGATACTTTCAACCCTGACCAGGTGATCATTCTCAATGAGCTTAGCCTGTTCATCGATATCATTATTCTTGGCTGCAGGTATGAAAATAGTATTCTTATTGATCTGCTCCAATTCGTCATGTGCTAACTTTTCCGGCTTCAGGGATGAAAATAGGTTAAAGGCTACCGGGAAAAGACAGGCGATGACACCGGTAAAAAGTGCAGCATTGTAATAAATAACAGTTACTTCATTCCAGTCAGGATCTGAACTCGAAATCCAGATGCTCGAGATGAACGTGAATATAATGGTGGATACGGAAAAGGAAATGTATAAGGCATTAACCTTGTTGACTAAAAGAGATTTATGGAAATCAACTCCTGATTTTTGTTTGAAAAATTCGTATGCCACTAACGAGACCGAAATATATATGCCGATAAGTGAAACCAAGGAGCTGATGATCAGGGTAAAGAGTTCGTAGATTCTGGTGTACCCCGTAATATTCGCGTAGTCCGGGATCAGTCTGTACGGAAAAAAATAGCAGACGAAACCTACTCCGAATACCAGGAGAAACGGATAGACGATGGAGCCGTATCTTCTCAAAAATGATTTTAAGTGGAGCACAAACTTGAAGGTTTGGTGATTGACGTTTTTACGTGTTTCGTTCCGGACAGATCTGATGTAATTTCGGAAAAATCCGGATTGGACCAGTTCGTAGCTTGGTGGCTAGGACTGTGCGCAGTTCCAAAGCACTTGCACTGGATTCTGCGTTAAAATAAAAACCTGCAATACAATTTGTGTTGCGGGGTTTGTACTTAGATGCTCTCGAATATCGAACAATTTCTTGCAGGACTTGGGAAAATTCGAGCGTTTGATGGTTCGATAAATTTCGGATTTAAGTGTTAGGTTGGTCAGTTTGGGTCAATCTCGTTTGAAGGAATTGACTGCACCTTTCGTCAACTTACGAGTCATTTTCATACCGACGCGCTTGGTTGTTTGATAGCGGATCGATGAAGGACATCAGACTTCCAATCACGGGCGATTAGCTCTTACTACTTCTAGATCTTTAAAATTCGCATAGGATTCTCTTTGATTGAGATAGATTTATTAGATTTGTTATGAGCCCATTACTCCGAAAAATCGCGAGTGAATGGGCCTTTTTTGTTCTATAACATACCTTATTCACCCATGGCTACGAATGATACCATCATACTTGACGGCATCTTAGATGATAGGATAAACTTAAAATTGCCGTCAGAAAAACGCGACGAAGTCTTTGAATTCTTTGCTACAGAGCAGATTTTGAAAGACTTCCATTTATCAACCGACGATATAGCTTCTGGATTTGTAGACGGAAAAGACGATGGAGGAATTGATGTCTTCTACATATTCATCAATGGCCATTTGCTGAATGATACTGAATCCTTCTTTTGGCCCAAGACAAATATTGATATGGAAATTCATATCATCACTTGCAAACACCATGGCACTTTCAAGCAGGCAACATTTGACAGCATGATCCCCACCTTGTCTGATATATTTGATCTTACAAAGGATGATGATGACCTCAAAAAATATAACGACGAGGTCCAAAAGAAACGCAAGATATTAAAGTCGGCTTACAGAAAAGTGTCGCCGCGTCTCACAAAGTTTTCAGTACGCATTTCTTACGCCTCTCGTGGTGATACTTCAATCATCGGTGATAGTATTAAAAGTCGAGGGGGCCAAATAAAAGATTTGATAATTAAATCCTTTGGTAATTGCGTACCCATAATCAGTTATGTGGGAAGTTCAGAATTGATTGAACTGAATCGACGTAAGCCAAATTATTCTTTAGAACTTACCTACTCCCAAGCTTTTGGGAAAGATGATCGATTTGTTCTCCTAACAAAATTGTCTGAGTACAAATCATTTATTACGGATGATCAAGGAAAGTTACGTCGGTATTTGTTTGACTCAAATGTTCGAGACTTTATGGGATTGAACAGAGTTAATGAGGACATCCGAGCTTCTCTCATGAGCGTTGACTCACCGGATTTTTGGCTGCTTAACAATGGGGTAACGATTCTTGCAACAAAGGCCGTTCCACTCGATGGTCGACTACACATCGAAGACATTCAAATCGTCAACGGGTTGCAGACTACCGAGTCAATTTATCGATACTTCACCGCGGGAGGTTTAGATTCTTCGCAAAGATCTGTTCTGATTAAAGTCATCGTCGCCAGGGACTTGAAAATAAGGGACTCTATAATAAGAGCGACAAATAACCAAACAAACGTCCAGCTAGCTGCTCTTCACGCTACCGATAAGATACAGAGAGATATAGAGGAACTTCTTTTAAGATATGAAATTTACTACGAAAGAAGAATAAACTATTATCTGAATCAAGGCATTTCCAGATCCATGATTGTGAGTCCAGCATATCTAGCAGCTGGTTTTGTCAGCTTAGTCCTTAAGGCACCCGCAAAGGCAGCAAATCTTAAGACAAGATTTATGAAGTCACAGTCTTCTTACGATAAAGTATTCAACTCTAATGCGTCTTTAGAAGTGTGGCCAGTAATTGCTCAAATCCTCTTGCGAACTGACCGTCAACTTGAAAATCACAGACCGACTCAGCTTGGGTCGACTGAACATTTTCTAAAAAGGTGGAGACAAACGCTGTCGTATTTGGGTGTCTCAATATTGCTACGCAAATTTGACTTCACCATAAATGAGTTATTAACTCTTAAATTAGAAGATTTTAGCGACGATTTATTGACGGAGACATGGCTGTTCTTGCAGAAAATAAATCAAGACATAATATCGAGAGGTCAAAAGCCTGGAAAAGCAATGGTTGTGAGATCATTTGGAAAGGCTAAGGATCAATTTACAATCGAAGGTTTTGAAAACTTCATTGCAAGAGACGGAGACTCTTCAGTATCCAACATCGATAAGGTTCACAGACGGAAAGAAAATCGTCCAAAGAAAACACCGTCATCAACTTAGGATTAGAGTGCATTAGAATAGCTCTCTGCGGTATTTCAATTGCAAATCTATCAAGCGGACGTTTAGCGCTGAGCCCTGGGAGTTGCGTATCGCTCTTGCAACTCAAAGGTAAAGATAAGACTGAGGAGGCGACACGTTGAACTCGCTCTTTATATTAAGGGGTTTCTTATATTTCTTCACGCTCTTGATTTTTATCGCGTGCGCTACCTCTTTATCAGCGAAGTATTCAAAAAAGAGCTCCTTCGAAATACCTGAAAACTCCTTAGTCTTGGTCCAAACGTCCTTAGGTGCCGAACTGAGAATGTTATCTATTTCAAACTCACCAATTACTTGCTGAACTGGCGATGAAGAATACACCACAACAGTTGTAATATTCGAATTCCTAAACATGATCTTCCGGAATTCATACTTTTTAGTGCCGTCGAAGATTTTATTAGCATACTCTGGCTTTATGGATAACAGTACTTTCATTTTCTTCGTGAATAGGTTACAATATTAGTAAAATTTTCCTCTGATATCTTTCTAAAGCCCCGAGGCATATCATTGATATCTGGAATCACACCGTTCTTATTCAACCATTGGAGGTTAGGTCGTTTCTCAAGAGAATGGACGAAAAGAAAATTCACTATGAATGGCCTCGCTTTCGAGTAATTCCAATATTCTTTAAGTTGGGCAACAGTAAAGACGCTTCGCTTCCCGCAAAGAGCTATAAATGTTTGCTCATCCTTTATATCCGTTACCACCGACTCAACCACACCGATAGTCGTAGCGACTCCCGTATGTATGGCTGGACCCGGTGTATCCTTACCTGTTCTGTAAAACACGATACGATTGCCGCTTTTCAAATTCTTAAATCTGGATCGACATATATAAACCTTGCTTAGCGCATTTCTCTGCGGCGCGTTTTCCGCAAAATCCAGTGGTGATTCAGTTCTGAGGACGGAATCGGGGAATAGATTCGTGTGATATTTAGGGTAAATCGGGACTATATATACATCGCTTTGTCGCGACACATACGGGTAAGTAAGTTTTGGATTCTCCAGATTAACTTCGCCTCTTCGAAAATCTCTAATCAAGACTTTCTCTTCGCCATTGGCGGTCGTCTTCAAACCATGTTCTTGGAAGCCCCATTCTAGCAGAAGCGAAATCAGACGTGCCTGGTCATCGTTTTTGTGAAGATAGTCACGTAGATCTCAGACACCTTCTGCCTATATGCATTATCAAAAATTATCTTAAGAAATCGTTCGCCAAGTTTATACCCATTAAGTATCACCTTAAACGTCCCAATCTTAAGGCGTCGCTTAGGTTCAAAGGCTGGTGCGATATCCCGATAAACCTCATTTTCCTCCTCAACCTTGACAAAAAGAAAAGCAGAGACAGCCTGATCCTGGTAGCACACATAGCAAATTTCATCTGCCTTCTTACTAAACCATTGATCAAATGGTGGCAGTCGATAATCCTCTCGAAAAGAATCAAAAAATGGATCCTTGAGATTGACATTTCCGAAATACTGTTTCCGTACTGCCAGAACTTTATAGTCGACTAGTTCAGGATTCTCTGCCGAAACTTTTTCAAGAAATGCGTCAATTTTATAAACCTTCTCTGCGATTCCGAGTAGCGCAGCCTTGGTATGGATTTTCTTGTCTTCTGAGATTAAGATATCTACACGACCGGCATAAACCTCATTTAATAGTTTGGAATCATTAACATCGTTTCGATTAACATCAACCTTCTTACTCACCGCGGAAATTTCTTCCCCGAATTCTGCCAGGGTTTTAAGAAGATTGTAATGGGCAATCTTAATGATCATTGACTTTACAGTCGCCTCATCCTTATTACCTTTCAGTTCGTCAACCGTCAACGGATGAATACACTTAATTGCTTTCAGTTTATCCAACCAGTTAAAAAGCAATCCGATGTCTTGATGGATTACCTTACTGGCCTCGCGATGAATGATAATGTTGGTATCAAGAAGTACTCTCATAGCTGACCAACCAGTCTGGTTATTTGTGAAACTATTCCTGAAATATCACCCTCTCGTCCGACTGACAAGTTCACTCCAATCGCAGAGGAAATGCGCTTTGCATGATTTAGTTCAGCATTCTGCATCTCTTGAAGCGACGTCTGATCATAAATCTTATTATCTCTCTGCTGCAATCTTTGTGAAATGGTTTGAACGTCACCAAGAATAACACTTAGGGAAATGGGATTAATTTGAAGAAAGGTGTCACGCAAAATTGGAGTAATCACTCCATCACCATTAAATAAACAGTAATGAGCACCGAGTAAGTAATTTGTATCAGGATGAATGTTCGCTCTTAGCGCATCGACAAGTCTCATTTGAGTCATAGAAATGTCGACCACCTTTTTATTCAATGGGTCGGTATTGATTTCTTTCCACTTCAATAACTCACTTGCGGAAAGGTAAACAAGCCTTGTAGCAGCACATATCTCTCTACAGATCGTGCTCTTTCCAACCCCGTGAATTCCGCCAATAAAGTGAATGCGACTCACCATGTTTTCAAAATATGATTAACTCGTGACATCTACTGTCAATAACTTCATCCAATCCATTCACACAGACGGAAGAAATAAAAAAAGCCCACGCTCTGACTTTCGATCAGAACCGGGCTCATTCAAATCTATAAAAACTATTTTAGACTCAAGCGAGAGATGGCATTTTGTTGGAATAGATTTCAGAGTTAAAAACTGAATTATCGAACCATGTTTTTAACTCGAAAAGCTTTATAATAACGTCGACAGAAGGGTTTATCGGCCAGAGTAAAGCAGATATGAGTTGTCATATCTATCAGCACTTTTCTTCAATTATCGAACCGTCGAGGTTAATGGAAGACATTGCGAATAGAGGTTGAATTCGAAGAATTCAGGTAAATAAAAAACCGGACCATCTCTCGATAATCCGG
The DNA here is from genome assembly GCA_035318625.1 of Cyclobacteriaceae bacterium. Lineage (GTDB taxonomy): Bacteria > Bacteroidota > Bacteroidia > Cytophagales > Cyclobacteriaceae > ELB16-189. The sequence continues at coordinate 139,247 of DATHEL010000001.1, read as the reverse complement.
TTCAGTACCAAAGGCGGGAATCGAACCCGCACATCCGAAGATACACGATTTTGAGTCGTGCGCGTCTACCAGTTCCGCCACTTTGGCCTTTAATGGGACCGCAAATATGCCTAAACTTTACCCTCCTCCAAAATCACATTTCCATAAATTTCTCCAAGCTAAACGCCTGCGATCTCTCCGCAAACAACGTCTTCACCTGACCCCATACCTTACCGAATAGCTCCGACTTGCGATACGCCTCCAGGTCGCCCGGACCATTCCAGTAACTCAACGTCGTGAAGCAATTTCTGTCTTCGTGGTCACGCAGCAACTCGAGGTGCGTGCAGCCCGGAAATGTCGCGATCTTCTTCTTGTGCTCCGAAAAGATCTCGAGAAATTCGTCAACACCGGCTTCGGTAAAGTGCATGCGGACAATTCGGATGATCATAGTCAGGTGGATTGAACCGAAAATTACGGCAATCGGCGGCGCTCTGGCAATATAATTGCACGCCCACCCAAAAAACCAACTATGCAAAAAGGAGGTAAGGAGAAGAAGGTCCGGAAAGCACAGGCACAGAGAAGACCAGGGAGCGAGAAAGCCTTGAAGCCAGAGCCAGTGTCGGAAGACAACCGCCCCGGCAGCGGCAAGCTCCTCAACAAAGTCGCGCTGATCACGGGCGGCGACAGCGGCATCGGACGTGCCGTCGCCATACTCTTCGCCAAGGAAGGCGCACGCGTTGCCATCGCCTACCTCAACGAGCATACCGACGCACGCGAAACACAACAGCGCGTGGCGGCGTACAATGAGTGCATCATTATTCCCGGCGACCTGTCCAACCAAAACCATTGCCGCAAGGTGGTCGATAAGGTCATCAAGGCCTTCGGCAAGATCGACATCCTGGTGAACAACGCCGGCCTCCACTGGGAACAAACCGACTTCCTGGCGATATCGAGCGACCAGCTCGTGAAGACTTTTAAAAACAACGTCTTCCCGTTCTTCTGGGTAACACAGGCCGCCCTGCCGAATATGAAGAAAGGTTCGGCGATCATCAATACTGCTTCCGTAACCGCCTATCGCGGGAGCGGCTCGCTCATCGACTATGCTGTTACCAAAGGCGCGATCGTGAGCTTCACCCGGAGCCTCGCCGGTAATCTCGCTGACAAAGGCATCCGCGTAAACGGCGTCGCACCGGGGCCAATCTGGACACCGCTGATCGCATCGTCATTCAAACCTGGTAAGGTTGCGAAGTTCGGCAGCGACGTTCCCCTGAAAAGGGCCGGCGAGCCGATCGAGGTCGCTACCGCTTACCTCTTTCTTGCAAGCGACGACTCCACCTACTACACCGGACAATTCCTTCACCCCAATGGCGGCGAGATCGTCAACGGATAAAATTATAGCCATGAGCACCGATCCCATACCAGAGCAACACAAGGGCAACCAATCCGACGTAGGCGACCACATCGATTCCTCGACCAATCGCCAGGCTCACTCTAATTTCGTCGAAGCTTCGCGACGACTTCTCAGCGTAAACAAGTGGGGCGAAATGGCCGGACAGATCTCGGCTACATTCCAGCTGATTGACGGCCAGGGCACAGAGGTCAACCGGCTGGCGAGGGTCGGCGATCACATCCGGATCAACATCCCCGGCCCCGGGCTGGCAACGGGCGAAGGATATGATTGGGTCCGCGTCGAGTCTATCGAAGACAAGCCCGACCCCGGAGCGGCATACGAGTCGCTGGTCATGACCGTCCGGCCCGCATCCAGTCCGGTAAACGACGAAAAAGACGTCGCACACTTCTTCGACGACAGCGCCACCAGTACGTTCATGGTGGAACGGAAAGACTTGCAGGTGGTGACATCGGTACATGGCCGCAATGAAGTCCCGAACAAGAACATGGAGCGGACGATCGACAAGATCCGCAACACGGTAGTCGCAGGCGCCGCTACGTCCGGCATCGCTGCCTTCCAATGGACTTTGCTTACGCAGGGGTTGCTAAAAGACCTATAAATAAGACCTATAAATAAAAAAAGCCCGGTTAACCAGGCTTTTTTTTGGAGCAATTCTCTATTACTCGTCTTTCTCTACTGCTTCTTCTTCCTCTTCTTCTTCACCGACTTTTGCCGCCTTCAGGTTGATCGCAGATTCTGCAACCCCGGTAAGCGTTTCGTCGGCGTTCTTTTCTTCATTGAGTGTTTCTTCCAGCAGCTCGGCAGCGTCTTCCAGTCCGAGTGTCGTGGCGAACGTCCGGAGCGTGCCGTACGAAGCGATTTCGTAGTGCTCAACCTTCTGGGCGGCCGAAATGATCGCGGCATCCCTCATTACGCCCTCGTCGTTGTCGGTCATCAGCTCTTCTGCCTCTTTGATAAGACCGGCCATGGCTTCGCATTTCTTCGCCTGGGGAGTCTTGCCGAGGATCTCAAATACTTGTTCACAGCGCTGTACGTGGCCTTCGGTTTCTTCGAGGTGATTTTCGAGAGCCTCGATCAGCTCTTCGTTGGTCGCCTTCTTGATCATTTTGGGAATGGCCTTCGTCAACGCCTTTTCTGCCCAATAGATGTCCTTCAGCTCTTCTTCGAAAAGCTTGTGAAGCTTCGATGAGTTGTCCTCAGGCTGTTGTTTTGATCCGTTGGTTGCACGGCTCGCTGGCTTGCGGCTCGATGCTCCTGATGATTTGGATGCGGTGGATTTAGTAGATTTCATGATGTGTGTATTTAGTTTAAAACAAAACACCGCCGCTCAACATACGTGCCATCGTCATCATGTTGTAAGTTGAGTGATGATCCAAGTATCATTTGCACCGTGATGTTGATTAAATTCAACAACCGTGGAAGATCACACCGATGCAATCTGAACATTGTTACCACACGTATCTTTGAACACGGCCATGGTAGTGACACCCATTTTGGTAGGTTTCATAATGAATTCAACACCGAGCTTCGAAAGCCTGTCGTATTCCTGTTGAACATTGTCTACACCGAACGATGCGATAGGAATTCCCTGATCGTATAAAGCCTTTTGAAAAACTTTCGCCGCCTGGATTCCCATGGGCTCCAGCAAAAGCTCCACGCCGTCCTGCTCCTCTTTCGATACCACGGTAAGAAATTTGTGCTCTCCCACGGGCATATCGGTTTTTTTCACGAATCCGAGTACCCGCGTATAGAAATCAAGGGCCTTGTCCTGGTCGTCGACCATCACACTGGTAAGTACTATTCTCATAACTGTGATTTTTTTTGATAAAGATGATACGCCCACCCCGGGAGCGCCTATCCGATATTGCTATTTCGACCAGCGACGGGCGTATTGTGACGGGGCGACGCCGACCGATTTGCGGAAGCGGCTCGCGAAGGTGGTTGTGCTGTCAAACCCGGCGTCGTAGCAGGCATGCGTCACAGTCAGGTTTGCCCGAAGCGCCGACGCGGCCTGGCGCATCCTGGTAGATGTAAGGTACTGGTAAGGTGTCCGGCCATGCAGCTTACGGAAGACCCTCACAAAGTGGAACTTAGACATGCATGCTTCAGAAGCAAGCTGGTCCAGCGTGATCCCGCTTCCGTAGTTTTCGTCCATGAATTTCACAGCCTTCCCGATACGGTCGCATACCTCATCGGAAGGGAACGCTTTCCGTATTTTCCACAGCTGGGTTTCGTAAAAAGTCACACAGCAAATAAGTGAATTCCATTACTTTCTTCTGTATCTTTTTTCAGATCGTGCGTTATGGCTGCAAAAATCAATAAACCCGATCTCCTATGAAGACGAAAGCATGGGTTCTCATACCCCTGATCCTGGTTATCTCGTGCACGACCGGCGACCCTGATCCGGCAGCTCGCAAAGCATCTTTTGACGCCACGATTGAGACATTTGCCGGTACGACCGGCGGCCACGAAGGCGACGGTGGCCCCGCGACCGCCGCCAAGTTCGGCTGGATCAACGGCCTCTCGATCGATGCCGCGGGAAACATGTACATCGCCGATGGTGCCGCCAATGTGATCCGCAAGGTAAATACCTCCAACGTGATCTCGACGATAGCGGGCACGTTCCTCGGGTGGAACGTCAACGATCCGCTTCGTTATTCAGGCGACGGCGGCCCCGCCACATCGGCGCACCTGAACGTACCGATTTGGGTTGTTGCCGATGCCAATGGGAATGTCTATATCAATGACGCTGCCAATTTGGTACTCCGGAAAGTGAATGCCAACGGCGTGATCACAACCTTCGCGGGCAAGCCGGAACTCGGCTACGCCGGTGACAACGGACCGGCGACAGAAGCGCGCTTCAACAACCCCACCGGGCTTGCCGTCGATGCGGAAGGCAATCTCTACGTCGCCGACTCACACAATCACGTGATCCGGAAAATTTCAACCACCGGCAACATCACCACTATTGCCGGAATTCCGGAACAAGCCGGGTACTCCGGCGATGGCGGTCCCGCGACGGCTGCAAGACTCAATGAACCCAGCGGTATTGCGATCGACGTCGATGGCACTATGTATATAACCGATAATAGCGCTGTGATACGGAAAATCTCCGGGGGCACGATCACCACAATCGCCGGCACCGGCAACGGAGGCTTCTCTGGTGATGGCGGTCCGGCGATCGAGGCAACTCTGCTGTTCCCCAAGGGCATCGCGATCGCGAAAGACGGAAGCATCGTGTTCGCCGATAACGGTAATAGCAGGATCAGGAGGATCTCCGGCGATGGGATCATCGACACCATTGCAGGTACCGGATCTTTTGGTTATTCGGGAGATGGCGGCCCGGCAATCGAAGCCGAGATAGCCAATCCACAAGGCATGGCCGTTGACGCGGATGGCAATATCTACTTCACCGAAGCCCAAAACAGCGTGGTTCGCGTGATCCGGCCCACTAAATAAACCATTGTGCTGGATCTCACTGCTACGCTCACAGAAGAAGAAATAATCAGGAAGGCTACTGAAGACCCCGGGGCATTCAAGCCGCTGTATGAAACCAACTTTAAAAAGATCTTCCTGTTTGTGTTTCATCGCGTGGGCGACAAAGAGGCGTCGGCGGATATCACACAGCAGGTTTTTTTAAATGCACTTTCTAATATCGGCAAGTATCAATTCCGCGGACTCCCCTTCTCGTCGTGGTTGTTCCGGATCGCGGTAAATCAGTGTAATGATTTCTTCCGCAAGAACAAGAAGACGAGGATGGTGGTACTGGAGGATCCACACATCCGCGATCTCTATCAGGATCTCACAGCAGATCAGTCGTGGGATGAATGGGAACGAAAGCTCCCGGCCGTACTGGAACAGCTGTCTGAAGACGATCTCCAGTTGATCGAGCTCAGGTACTTCGAGCAGCGGCCGTTCAAGGAAGTTTCGGAGATCATGGGACTCACCGAATCGAATACAAAAGTGCGTACATACAGGATACTCGGCAGGATGAAAAAGATATTCCTTCAAAAATGAACCTGAAAAAAATACTTGTCATGAAAACCCGGCCCGAGATCAGCGACCAGGAGATCCATCAGATGATGGATTTCAAAAAGGTGCTCGATGACCATCGCATTGCGCGGAAAAAGGTCACAACGATGCGCGTGGGATTTATTGGTGGCGCGATCGTGCTGGCGATTACAGCCTGGTATTTATTAATGCCATCGGAAACGCCCCGCCTTTCGATCCAGGAACCGGCACCGGTGATCACGGACAGCGTTTCTACAGAAAAGATCGGGAAAGAAGAACCAGTAAAAAGCACAACGCCGAAAACCACTGAAATCAAAAAAGAAAAAGAGGTGAAGCCTCCCGCGGATGCCAGCGAGGTTACAGCCGCCAAAGATGTTTACCTGGAAGCGGAACCGGTCGACGGCTACCCGGAACTTTACGCTTATTTCAAAAAAGAATTAAAATATCCCGTTGAAGCAATGAAGGACTCTATCGAAGGGATCGTTTCGGTATCTTTTGTGATCAACAACCAGGGACAACCGGAACAGATCAAGATCCTGAACTCCCTCGGAGCTGCATTCGACCATGAAGCTACCCGCGTGGTCACGGGGATGCCCCAATGGAAATCAGCGTCCCTGAACGGCAAGTCCGTGCCTGCACGTATCTCGATGCCATTGACATTCCAGATCGACAAAAACCGGAAGCAACCATGAAGCGGATCGTTGGGTTTCTTTTGATGATAACCGTCATCACACAAGCCGGCGCGCAGACTTTCCGCAAGCGTTTTGTGACACCTCTGGAAGAAAAGCTCTCGGGCATTGAAGCTGGATGGGTTTCCATGAATCCCGATACATTGCTCGACTTTGTGATTACCGGTGTTGCCGCCGATGGCCAGCTGAAGATCATCCCGTATCAAAACCTCAGCACCGCTTCTTATTTCGTGAGGAAGACAACTCAGCTCACAGGAATGAAATCGGGCAACGTGCAAATGGCAGACTGGAACAGGGACAATAAGATGGACCTGGTGATCTCCGGTAAGACGGCGATCAATACCGATGCGATCTTCTATTTCACCAACATGGGCGGCTTTTTATTCCAGAAGCAATCGCAAAAACTACTCGATCATTCCGGCAGATTTGTAATTGCCGACCTCGACAATGACGCACTGCCCGATATCGTCACGTTTGGAGATCAGGTGATCCGCGTCTACGGAAATTCAGGCACAGCGCTCACGCAACGTTTGGAGATCACGGGCATCACTCCCACCGACATTTCAGTGTTCGATATGAACGTAAACGGTGTGAACGACCTGGTGGTAACGGGGCGCGACCAACAGAACAAGCCGGTTACTTCACTTTTCCTCGGCGCGCCAGGGTTTAAGTACACCCGCAAGAACGCATCAGCTGGCTTCGATGGAGCGTTGTCGCTTGCCGACATGAATGAGGACAGCTTGTTCGATGCCGCCATTGCCGGTTCACAAAACACGGTCATATTTATCAATAAAGACGACAGTCTTGTTGTCGATACGTCACTCGATGGCCTGACGAAGCCAGCTATCTTCACCGGCGATATGACCTCGGATGGAAAGAGTGACCAGTTGTTGTCAGGAAAACAGGTGAACTTTATCTACGAGCTCGATGGAACTCAGACGAAACTCGACACCACAGGATTGATACTTCAGCGGATGGGCGACCAGGACCGCGACGGCGATCTCGATCTTATCCAGGTCATCGATTCCGCAGGCTCGCAGTGGCTCAAGTTTTATGAAAACACTTCGCCTGTAAAAAACAAGAGGCCCGAACGTCCCACGGCCAGTTTCGCTATCTCAACATTCGATAAGACCTTCATCATCTGGGAGCCTTCGAACGACGATCACACACCAATACCCTCTATCACGTACGATATCTGGTTAGGGAACAATCAAACAACCGTTATCCCGCCTACATGCGACGTTGAGACAGTCCGCAGAACGGCTGTCCGTCATGGCAATGCGGGTACTAATAAGTCGATGGTGATCGGCGGTCTTCTCGATGAAAGATATTTCTACGGAATCCAGGCCGTCGACAATGCTTACAATGGAAGTTATGAGATGGGTAAAGGCGGCGTCATACCCTGCTTCGACCTCGTTCACGAAGATGTGCAGGCATGCAAGGGAAAAGAGGTAAAGCTCACCGGAGGAGGTGGTGCCACATGGTATTCCATGTCTAAGGGGTTGTTGGGAAAATTCGACACACTGAAGTTCGTTGCGAGCGTGAATGACACCATCTTCGCATTCGTCCCGCAACAACTCGATTGCAGTAAAAATAAAGTGTTTGTATTGCACGTAAATGAAGCGCCTCCTTCGGGTCAGCAAACCATCTATGCGTGCAAAGGCAAGACCATCAAGCTTGAGATCGCTTCCGGCTGGAAAGAGATTATTTGGAATACGAATCCTCCCCAGAAAAATGTCTCCTCGATCGGTCACCTGGTAAACGAGGCCGTGACCATCACCGCAACCGCAACGAGCCAGGGGTGCATCTACAAAAAAGATTTCATCATAAAGATCAGTGTGCCCATTGTGACGATCAGTGGCGACGGCTTCCAGTTGTTGAAAGGAAATTCGGTGCAGCTCGAAGCAACGGGGAACGTAGAGATCTGGCAATGGGATCCTCCGCAAGGGCTTGACAACAGCACCATACCCAATCCGGTCGCCACGCCTTCGAAGAGTACGGAGTATGTGCTCACCGGAACCGACTCGGTTGGTTGTTCAGCTACCGCAAAGACCCATGTGTTCGTTCAGGAAAACGCCTTCGTACCCAACCTCTTCACGCCGAACGGCGATGGCAAGAACGACAACCTCATGGTATACGGGTTGACGACACCGACGAGGTTCAACTTCCGGATATTCAACCGCGAAGGAAGCCTGGTCTATGAAAGCAAAGATGTATCGCAGGCCTCGGGCACCGGGTGGAACGGATTCGTAGCCGGCACCCGGCAGCCAAGTGGCATCTACTATTGGAGGATCGACGGTGAAATGCCGAATGGAGATAAACTATTGCTTAACGGAAAGCCCACTGGATCTATATTGCTGTTGCACTAACGAATGAGGCGAGGGTTCTTGCTATTACTCATCAGCGCGATCAGTTCCTGGTCGTATGGGCAGTACTTTCAGTACAGTCAATACAACCTTTCCACCCAACGCATCAACCCGGCGATGACCGGCCTGACCCGGTATGCAAGCGCGGGCACGTTGTATCGTCACCAGCAGACCGGCGGGGATTTTTCAATCAACAGCAACTTCGTGAGCCTCGCCTACCCGTTGTTGAATGCGAGCACAGGCGTGCCGTGGTCGGGAATAGCATTGTCGCTCCATAACGACCAGTCGGCAAGCATTTTCAAAACACAGGAGATCGCACTGGGCTACGCCGTTCACGTGCGCGTTAGTCGCTACCAGACTTTCTCTTTAGGTGCGAAGGCTTTGTATCAATCGAGAAAGATAGGCCTCGATGGATTCTTTACAGGGTCGCAATACGTCACCGACCGCGGCTTCGACCTGACACGCTCGTCAGGCGAGAATTTTCCGGAGATCCGTAATTCATTCAAGACGTTCAGCGCCGGTTTGTACTGGCAGGAGGTTGACAAGAAAGGCAGGTTGATCCATCATTTCGGTGTGTCTTTGTTTGATATCAATAAGCCCTCCGATTCATTCTTCGGCAGCACGACCAATCTTCCGTCGACCTTCATCGTCAATGCCGGTTTTCAATCCTACAGCAGTGGCGGCTTCAATGTTTTTCCCGAAGGGCTTCTTACCATGTCGGGCGGAGCGGCGATGTTCAACGGCGGCGTGAGGCTTCAGAAGGAGCTGAACGTGACTGCAAAAAAACAATCAGACCTTGTAGACGTCATTCTGAAATACGCCGTTGGACGATCGGGTATTGCGGGGATCCAGTTTCACCGCGAAAACATTTCGATGGGTGTCTCATATGATTTCCCCCTGTTCCAAAAAAATCCCGCCAACCTGGGCGCACTCGAGTTCGGATTGGAGCTGCGAAGACTGGTGGCGACGCGCGCACAGAAGGTGGTCGCTAAACGAAAGAGAGCTGCCGATGAAAAAGCGGCCCTGACGAAGAATCAGAAACCTAAGGAAGTGAAGAAACCAACGGATGTGCTTATTAGTGATACAACGGACGTCGCCATCGCACAGACCGATTCGATCCAATCGACTCCGGCTCCTGTTGAATCTGTAACGGTCGTCGGGGAAAAGAAGCCCGGCGAGCTCTCCGCTACCGCGAAGGCCGGCGGGATGAAACAAGACCCGATGATAATCGAGCACGTGACGTTACATTTCGCATTCGAGTTCAACTCGTCCGACCTCGACGAGCCTACCGAAACTTTCCTCGATCAGCTTGCCGAAACCCTTCGCCAGGACGAGAATCTCCAGCTCAACATCGAAGGCCACACCGACAACATCGGTTCGGATAAATTCAACCTAAGGCTCTCGCAGAAACGGGCGGAAGTGGTGAAAGCACTCCTGGTCAGGAAAGGGATTAACGGTGAGAGATTACATTCGGCGGGCAAAGGACTGCGGGAACCGCTGAATGAGAACTTAACGAATGAAGACCGTGCGAAGAACAGGAGAGTTGAGATTACTGTTTATTACTAATTCGTTGTTCGTTGTTCGCGGCAAAGCTTAGTCTCTTTTGAGTCACGATTGCGGAATAACGGTTAATGAGTCAGCATTGCCGTGCACCAACAAACATCGAAACCACGAACAACGAACAACAAACAACGACCCCGTTACTTTCCAAAAAACTTCTCCGTCATCTCCAGCGTATACTGAATATCATTCTCCGGCAATGCCACCGAAACAAACCACGACTCATAAGGCGATGGAGGCAAGTAGATCCCAGCTTCCAGCATGTAATGAAAGAACTTCTTAAACGTATCGTTATCTCCTCTCTTCGCATCATTAAAATCCTTCACCTCTCCATCCGTGAAATGAATGCTGATCATCGAGCCCTTCTGATTGACGACAAGAGGGGCGTTCTTCTTTCTCGATATCTCCCTCATGCCTTCCGCCAGTCGTTGGCCTTTCTTCTCGAGCGAAGCGTAAATATTTTCGGTGTCGTTCAGGTATTGAAGCGTAGCGTAGCCTGCAGCCATAGCGACCGGGTTACCGGATAACGTTCCTGCCTGGTATACATCACCCAGCGGGGCTACGAGGCTCATGATATCCCGCTTACCGGCGAAGGCTCCCACGGGCATTCCACCACCGATGATCTTTCCGAACGTTACAAGATCTGCTGTGATACCGTACACTTCCTGTGCACCGCCCTTCGCGAGACGGAAGCCGGTCATGACTTCGTCAAAGATCAGGACGGCACCATGACGGGTGCATTGTTCGCGAAGCATTTCGAGAAATCCGGGCTGCGGCGGAACGCATCCCATGTTGCCGGCAACGGGTTCCACGATCACTGCAGCCATCTGGCTTCCGTATTGAGAAAAAATACCGAGTACCTCTTCGCTGTTATTGAAGCCCGCAACGAGTGTGTCGTCTGTAACGGCCACCGGCACGCCGCCGGCTACTTTGATGCCGAGTGTTGCCATTCCACTGCCCGCCTTTTTCAAGAACATATCGGCATGGCCGTGATAATGGCCTTCGAATTTGAGGATCTTCGAACGACCCGTAAACCCCCGCGCCAATCTTACCGCCGACATACATGCCTCGGTACCGGAGTTCACCATCCTGACCATGTCTACAGAGGGCACCATGGTGGTGATAAGTTTCGCGATAAGTGTCTCCGCTTCGGTGGGAGTGCCATAAGAAAATCCCTTCTCGACCTGCTGCAACACAGCCTTCGTCACGTGCGGATGCCGGTGTCCGAGGATCATCGGTCCCCAGGAGTTGATATAGTCGATGTATTTTCTGCCGTCCTCACCATAGAGATAGGCGCCTTTCGCGGAGCTCATGAAGAGCGGCGTCCCTCCTACTTGTCTGAATGCACGTACTGGCGAATTGACTCCGCCGGGAATATACCTCTGAGCCTCAGCGAAAAGTTCCTCGTTGCGTTCCATCGGCTCAGCTTGAATGCAGTTGTGCGAACTCGCGCGCGAAGTATGTGGCGATCACGTCGGCGCCGGCCCTGCGAATGGCCGTCAGTGATTCGATCATGGCAGACCGTTCATCCAGCCACCCTCTTTCCGCCGCAGCTTTGATCTGCGCAAATTCCCCCGACACCTGGTAAGCGGCAACGGGCACGTGAACCGACTGTTTTATTCTATAAATAATGTCCAGGTATGGACCTGCAGGTTTCACCATCACAATATCCGCTCCTTCGTTCACGTCGGTAATGGCTTCTTTTACCGCTTCGGTAGAATTACGGAAGTCCATCTGGTAAGTTTTTTTGTCGCCGAAGCCCGGAGCGCTGTCGAGCGCATCGCGGAACGGCCCGTAGTAACCCGAAGCATATTTTGCAGAGTACGCCAGGATGCCCGTATTGGTGAATCCTTTTTCATCGAGCGCTTCACGAATAGCTTTCACCCTTCCGTCCATCATATCCGACGGCGCAATGAAGTCAGCACCCGCCTCGGCGTGTGTTACCGACATCCTTGCCAGAACTTCCACAGTCGGGTCATTGACGATCTGCTGATCTTTCACGATCCCGTCGTGACCATAGCTGGAGTAAGGGTCGAGCGCCACGTCTGTCATCACGATCATATCGCCATCAAAAGCTTTGATCTTCCGGATCGCCTGCTGCATCAGGCCTTTCGGGTTGACCGCTTCCTTGCCAGTATTATCCTTAAGCTCATTGCCGACCTTCACAAAAAGAAGAACAGACCGCAAGCCAAGCTTCGCCAGGGTCTCGATGTGCTTCTCGATTGAGCCTATCTTGATCCGTAAGTAACCCGGCATCGACGGAATCACGAGATCGGTCTCGTCGTCCCCCACAACAAACAAAGGAACGATCAGCTGTTTTGGAGTCAGGATCGTTTCTGCAACCATATCGCGCACGATTTGATTGACCCTGAGACGTCTATGTCGGTTAAGGAGATCCACGGGGCTAAATATAGTTTAATTTCGTTGTTCGTTGTTCGTTGCTCGTTGTTCGCGGCTACGAAGTGCTCGCGATTACGCGGCAACGTGAGGATCATTCGTCGTAGCCACGAACAGGAGTCTCTTAAACTCAATTCTAAAAATCCCTACTCAGACAGAAACTCAGCTTCGCCTCGAACAACGAACAACAACTAACCATCCCCCAGTTCGGGCTTACTCCGAAAGACCTCATCGAGTATGTCTCTTCCTTCCGAAGCCCCCAAGACCAATTCCGCACAATACCTCCCCGCCTCAAAAAAATCACCCTTACCAAACCTCTTCTCGACCCTATAGCTCCGTTTCCCATCCACACTATGCACCGCTGCCTCGAAGTTCATGGCGTCGTCGGTAACGAATGCGTATGCACTGATGGGCGCCGAACATCCTCCCTTCAATTCGTGAAGGAAGTCGCGCTCGGCTTTCACTGCGATCATCGTACGGCGGTCGTTTATCTTCAATATGTTATTAAAAACATCCTCGTCGCCGTGGCGGCAGACGATTGCAATAGCTCCCTGTCCCGGTGCTGGCAACATCCAGTAAAGCGTTTGTGTGAACGGCAGGTCGATCTCCAGTCTGTCGATCGCGGCCTTCGCCATGATCAGTCCATCGAAATCCGATTCGTCCAGTTTTTGAATGCGTGTCTCCACGTTACCGCGAATGTTCACGGTTTCATGGTGCGGAAATCTCTCCAGCCATTGAGACCGGCGGCGGATGCTGCTCGTGGCGACAATAAATTTTTCTTTATCCGGTTCTTTTCCTTTGTGGATGAGTACGTCGTGGACGTCGCCCCGGGGAAGCACCGCTGCCAGGGTAAGGCCCTTGGCGGGAACGACAGGAATATCTTTTAGGGAATGGACGGCGATGTCGGCGTCGTTGTTCAGTAACGCGATATCGAGCTCGCGGGTGAACACACCCTGTACCCCCATTTCGTAGATCGGGCTCACGAGATCGATGTCGCCCATGCTCCGGACGGGAACGAGCTCGCAGTGAACTCCCTGTTCCAACAACCGCGCGGCAACTTCATTTGCCTGCCACAACGCAAGCCGGCTGCTTCGTGTCGCCAGTCGGATCGGGTGCATCTTATGGATTTACTGTAAATGATTCGCGGCGCTTCATCCAGTCGCCGAAGGCTGCCGAATGTTCGGAGATGATTGCTTCTACTTTCGGTATCTCCGAAAGGCGGTTGTTGATGTTGTTTTGAATGGTATCGGATATCTTGTCGGTATCGAGTACCGGGATGTTCATCCTGTAAACATTCGGCGACACGTTGCGGGGGACCGACAGGTCGAAGATGAGCTTCAGTCCCGTTCCTTCCACGTGGTTCCGTTCAACGATCGGTCCGGAAGCGTTCGTGGTAACGATCAGCACGTCCGATCCTGCGAGCGACTGACCTAAGGCCGCGATCGGAAACTGCATGACATCATACTTCGATGCGAGCGACTGAAGACGGTCTTCATCGCGGTTCACCAACCTGATATCGCAATAAGGCAGATAGCTACGTATGTATTTGATCACGAGCTCCCCTGTTTCGCCGGCGCCGGCTACAGTGATCGTGCGGATGTCGTTCCTTCCCAGCAACTGTTTGACAACGGCGTAGGGTACCGACATCGTTCCATCGGAGAATAACGTGCTGTTCTTTACTTCCTTGGATGCCTGGAGCGCGAAGTTGAACATCTTTTCAAGGATGCCGTTGGCGCGTCGCTGTTCCTTCGCTCCCTTGAATGCCGTTTTTATTTGTGAGATGATATCATAATCACCAATGATCTGGGACTCGAGGCCCGCTGCAACACGGAAGAAATGATCGACAGCCGGGGCTCCTTCCCTGACGTAGACGATTTTGTTTAACTCTTCGGCGGTACACTGGCCCTGACGCTGTAAAATTTCTAATACAGGCTCAACAAAATCAGTCCATGCATACACTTCGGTGCGATTGCATGTCGATAAAATGAAAAAAGAAAGATCCGGCGATGAATCGGCGTAAGCGTAACGGCATGTTTCCGCATTGAACGCAAACCGGCTCCGGGAATAAAGCTCCGTTGTTTTGAAACTCACCCCTGCTACTACAAGACTCTTATCTGCAACCCTTTCTGCCATACTTACTTACCCTTCGAACGGGGCCATAAAGATAGCATTCGTCATTAAAATGATAAAAGGGCATTGAATCGACTGATTCATTTGTTAATTTAAGATGAATGACCGAAACCAGCGAAAGCGGCGAATTCGTGCCTGACCGACAGTTCATTCGACCATCTTTTTACACGGCAGCCCTTGCATTTCTGATCGGTCTGATGGTTATCATCGGCTGGACTTTCGATATCGAATTCCTTAAACGGCCGCTCGAAAGTATGGCTGCGATGAATCCTATCAGCGCGGTGGCTTTCGTGATGACGGGAATCGCTTTGATGATCCTTGCACCGGCGCCCTCGAAACAGCCATTTCCCCGCGGTACAACAGTCACTCTATATATATTGTCGGGAATCCCTGTAATCCTTGTTTTTTTGAAGGCAGCCGGGTTCCCCGTCGATACGCTGCTGCTCTTCAGCGACGTGAAGCATGAACGGGATCTCCGTCCCTTCCTGCTGCCACCCGCCACTATTGTGAATATGATGTTGCTGTGTGCTGCTATCATTCTCACGGCAACCGGTTATGTTCGTGCAAAACGCATCGCCAACATACTGATCGGGGCAGGCTTCGTCGGTGCATTGTTTGCAATTATCGGGTACTCGTATCATGTTGCGGAGTTTGCCGATTTCTCCCTTATGCCAATGGCCGTTCATTCGGCTGTCGCGTTTCTCCTCGCCGGCATGAGCCTTCTGCTTACTAACCAGGGTGTGGGATTCATGAGAGAAGTTACCAGCCCGAACTCGGGCGGAACGATCTCGCGCACGCTGATACCGGTGGCCTTGCTGGTGGCTACACTCATCGGCTACAGCCGGCTCTTTGTAACGTCCCGGAACCCGATATCGATGGAGCTGGGATTTTCGCTGTTGCTCACCATCGCCGTCTCGTTGTTCGTTCTCGTCGTCTTGTTTGTCGCAAAGAAGCTCAACACCGAAGACGGCAAGCGTCGTGGCGCCGAAGCCCAGCTTGCCAGGATAAACTCCGACCTCAAACGTGAAGTGGTTGAACGAAAGTCTGAGCTCGACCAGAACGAAAAGAGATACCAGGCCCTTTTCGATCAAAGTGTCGACGCCATTTCGCTCTCCGACATCAACAACAACCTGATCTACCAAAGCCCTGCCGCCGAACGCATCACGGGTTATTCCCTTCAGGAACGACAGAACATTCCCGGTACAGCCCTCGTGCATCCCGATGACATCCACGACGTATCGCTCGGGTTGTCTTCGATAAACGGAACACCCGGCGCTTCTGTCAAATACCAATGGCGCGTTAGACACAAAGCCGGCCATTACTTCTGGATGGAAGGTGTCGTTACCAACCTGATCGACGATCCCAACATCCGCGCGATTGTCAACAACTACCGCGATATAACAGAAAGGAAACAGCACGAAGAAACGATCGCCGGCAGCGAACGACGGTTCCGCGCCTTGATCGAGCATAGTGTCGATGCCCTTGTGCTTACAGACGAAAATCTCAACGTACTTTATCAAAGTCCGTCGGTCGAACGAATGATCGGCATTTCCATGGAGCACCGGCGCGCCAATCCGAACTTGCGTAACATACACCAGGAAGATCTTCCCCAAATGCTGAAGATCATAGAGAAATCGAAAGAGGCCCCGGGCAGGGGATTATCCTTCCAGGCTCGGGTGAACCACATGTTCGGTCATACCATCTGGATCGAAGGCGTGATCACCAACCTTTTCCAGGATGAGAGTGTCGGCGCAATGGTATTCAACTATCGCGATGTCAGCGAACGGCGAAAGCTCGAAGAGCAACAGGCACTCTTTGCCTCACTGGTCAATTCATCGAACGATGCAATCCTTTCCAAGAACCTCGACGGTATCATCACCAGCTGGAACCGTGGCGCACAGCTGCTCTTCGGCTACACGCCAGCCGAAGCCGTCGGCCAAAGCATCCTGATACTGGTGCCCCCTGACCTTCGAAAGGAGGAAACTTCAATCCTCCAACGTATCAGGAACGGTGTATTCGTAGAAACCTTCGAAACACGCCGCATCAAAAAAGACGGCAGCATCGCTTTCATTACCATCACGGCTTCTCCCATCCGCAATGCCGACGGCGATGTCATCGGCGCCTCCAACATCTCGCACGACATCAGCGAACGCCTCGACTCTGAGAGAAAGCTCAAAGGCGAGCGCACCATGCTCCGTACGCTGATCGATAACATTCCCGACTACATTTATGTGAAAGACGTTTCTTCCCGTCACGTCATCAACAACAAAGCGATGGTCGGACTGGTCGGGGCAGCCTCCGAAGAGGAAACACTGGGCAAGTCATCCATGGATTTCTTCGGGGAAGGTGTTGCCGCCAGCTACATCGAAGAAGACAAGCATATCTTCAGGTCGGGGCTGCCGATGATCAACTTCGAAGAATCGACAGTCACCAAAAGCGGCGAACATAAATATCTCCTCACGACCAAAGTTCCTCTCACCGACGAACAAAATAATGTGATCGGTATCGTCGGCATCAGCCGCGATGTCACGCAGCAAAAACAGACAGAGCTGGACCTTCGTACCAGCAAATACCTGCTCGAAAGCGCCCAACAGGTCGCCAGCATCGGCCACTGGACATTACAAGCCGGCCCACCAGCTACTTCCAAACTTTCCCTCTCCAGCGAAACATACCGGATATTCGGGATCGATCCCCAATCCTTCGACGGAAAGCTGCAGACGTTCCTGGGCTTCGTCCATCCCGCCGATCTTCACGAAGTAAACCGTGCTTTCTCGTCGGCGCTCGTCAACCAGGTATCCTACTCCATGGACCACCGCGTCCTCACAAATAATGGAATCGATAAATGGGTACACGTTCAAACCGAAGTCACGTTCGACAGCGACAAGGGCCTGCCGCTCCTGCTGGGCATCGTACAGGACATTACCGAGCGCAAGAAAATCGAATCGGAGATCCTTTTACTGAATGCGAGCCTCGAGAAAAAAGTCGGTGAGCGGACCAGCCAGCTCGAAGCCGTGAATAAAGAGCTCGAAGCATTCAGCTATTCAATATCGCACGACTTACGAGCTCCGCTACGGATCATCGACGGTTTTGCAACAATACTGATGGAAGATGCCGACGGCCATGACGAGCGGATCGCGAAGCACGCCCGGACGATCTCGAGAAACGCTACACGCATGGGCCAGCTCGTCGACGATCTTCTGAATTTCTCCCGGCTCGGCCGCACCCAGATAAAAGTGACGGTCGTCGATATGCGCGGCCTCGTCGACCAGGTGCTCGAAGAATTCCAGGCCGCGGATCTAATCAAGACCGCCAACATAAACATCAATGACCTTCACCCGGCAAAGGGCGACGGCAGCCTTATCAAACAGGTTTGGGTCAACCTCCTCTCGAATGCCATCAAGTATTCTTCCAAAAAAGAGAAGCCGGTTGTCGAACTCGGCATGGTTCCCAAAGCCGATCCGCCAACCTGGTTTGTGAAAGACAATGGCGCCGGCTTCAGCATGGACTACGCGAGTAAGCTCTTCGGCGTCTTCCAGCGACTTCACAAACAGGATGAGTTCGACGGCACCGGTGTCGGCCTCGCACTCGTTCAACGGATCGTTCTACGACACGGCGGCCGCGTATGGGCCGAGTCGAAATTGAACGAAGGCGCCACGTTCTTCTTTACTCTCTCCGGTCACTCGGAGAATCATTCAGAGGTATAGAGAAAACACGATAGTCTTAAAATATTTTCCTTGCGATTAAACTGCGTTTGTGGTAATTTATCGTATAGCTTAAACAGATCTCATAACCTATGTCTCTTACTCCCAACACATCATTAAGTGATGTGGACATTCTTCTCGTCGAAGACAATCACGACGAAGCAGAACTCACCATCCGAAGCCTTAGGAAAATAGACTCCCACAGCAAGCTCGTTCACATCGACGATGGAGCCGAAGCGTTGGATTTCATTTTCGCACGCAACAAATATTCAGGACGACAGATGGAACATTCGCCGAAGATGATCTTACTGGACTTAAAGCTTCCCAAAGTAAACGGGCTCGAGATCCTGAAACAGGTAAAGGCAAACCAGCACACTAAAAAAACGCCGGTCATCCTCCTTACGTCATCCAGGGAAGAGCGCGATATCGAAGATGGTTACTTGTCGGGCGCCAACAGTTACGTGGTGAAGCCGAACAGTTTTGAATCGTATACGAAAGCAATTTCGGAAGTCGGACATTACTGGATGCAACTTAATGCGCTATAACAAAATCTTATGAAATACATTCTTTGTCTCGTTGTCGCCGTCATGGCTTTGTCTGCAATCGCACAGGTGCCCGCCGCTGAGGTCCAGATCAAGGGCGCAATGCTCGCCGCCCCTACCGCTTCGAAAGATGGCGCACAGGTTTATGGGTACAATGAAAAATCCGAGTTCGTGGTGATCCGGAAAGGAACAAACGAGATGGTATGCCTGGCCGACGATCCCAAACAGGAGGGCTTCAGCGCCTCGTGTTATCACAAAGACCTCGATCCTTTCATGGAACGCGGACGTGAGTTAAAAAAGGAAGGGAAATCCCCGAAGGAAATTCTCGAACAGCGCGAGGCCGATGTAAAGTCCGGTAAATTCAAGATGCCCGCTGTTGCTACGACGTTGTTTGTATACTACGCGCCCGCTGCCAATTACAACGCCCAGTCAGGCGAGGTAACGAACGGGAACTTCAGGTACGTGGTCTACATCCCTTACGCCACCGCCGAAACCACCGGGCTTCCCCTGAAACCCAACGCCGACGCGCCCGGCATGCCCTGGCTCATGGACCCCGGAACGCACAGGGCCCATATCATGATAACCCCGCCCTCCGGAGCACATCATTAGGCTTTCTTGATCACATCCTTAGGGAGCACGTCATTAGGCTTTCATTGACTCTTTTTGGCTCTTTTTCGCATTGCTCTTTTTAGCAGACACGCTCAGCCGCAGCTCGCCCTCCTATGAAACTGTCGTTACACGCCTCCGAGCGGGCAACCCCGTTCAATTAACATGCTCATTTGGACATTGTGTACGAAATACACAACTTCGCGGTCGCAATAATTATAGCCTCCGCACATGTCCACCATTAACAAAACCTTCGTCCGTCTCGCTTTTTTCGCTTTTCTGATCGCTTTTTCCTGCTCGAAACCGGAAGAAACCGTCGACAACTCGCGTCCTGAGGATAACCGTTTCGCCACAACGATCCTCACCAAACCCGGCGAGCTCGACGAGCCCATGGTCATAGATTTTCTGCCAAACGGCAAGATCCTGTTCGTGGAACGGAAAGGAAAACTGAAGAGCTTCGACGGCAACACCGGGGAAGTCAAGGTCATAACCACCATTCCGGTCAACACAAAATACACCAGCAAGGAAGGCGAAGTACGCGAAGCCGAAGAGGGAATGATGGGTCTGGCGATACATCCCGACTACGAAAAGAATCATTGGATATACATGTACTACGCCGACCCAGCGGAACCGAAACACGTATTGGTGCGCTGGGAATTACATGGCGACTCTCTCTATGCGTCGACGAAGAAGGTTGTGCTCGAAGTGCCGACACAACGTGAAACATGCTGTCACACCGGCGGCGGTATGGTGTGGGATGACGAAGCAAACCTCTATCTGACCGTGGGTAACAACACCGGCAATCCCACAGCAGGCACGTCGGGGTTGGATGAACGCGAAGGCCGTTCGAGCTGGGACGATCAGCGCGGCTCGGGAAACACCAACGATCTGCGTGGAAAGATCCTGCGAATTCATCCCGAGGACGACGGATCATACTCGATCCCCGAAGGCAACCTGTTCCCCAAAGGAACTGAAAAGACACGCCCCGAGATCTATACCATGGGACACAGAAATCCATGGAGAGTATCGAGGGACTCCAAAACAAAATACATTTATTGGGGCGAGGTGGGACCCGATGCTTCGAAAGATTCTATCATCGGCCCGCGTGGCTATGATGAGTTCAACCAGGCAAAGAAACCAGGCTACTTCGGATGGCCATACTTCGTTGCAGACAACAAACCGTATTCTCATTTCAACTACGAGACGAACGATCCCGGTCAGTTCTTTGATCCCGCACACCCGGTCAACGAGTCTCCCAACAATACCGGGTTGAAAGAGCTTCCGCTTCCCGAAAAGGCATTCATTTATTATCCATACTCCACCTCTGAAGAGTTCCCGCTTGTGGGAAGCTCCGGCCGCAGCGCCACCGGTGGACCCGTGTTCCGCCGCGCCGATTTCAAAAAAGCAGCTCGTCCGTTTCCCGGATACTTCGAAGGCAAATGGCTCATCACAGAGTTTATGAGAGGATGGATCATGGCCGTGACCATGGATGAGAACGGAAACTACAAATCCATGGAACGTGTTTTCCCCGAGGAGAACTTCAGCAGCGCCATCGACATGAAGTTCGCCCCCGATGGCGACCTGTACGTGCTTGAATATGGCTCGGCCTGGTTCCGTGGAAACGACAACGCGCAGATCGTGCGGATACAATACAACGGCGGCAACCGCAAGCCTATCGTCAAAGCTTCCGCGGATCACATCGCGTCGGCATTGCCAATGACGGTAAAACTATCGTCGGCAGGAACGATGGACTACGACACCTACGATAAAGATGCTCTGAAATATGAATGGATAGTGAAATCGGATAACGGTTACAACCAAACGTTCACCGGGTCCGATCCGACCCTGACATTGGACCAAGCCGGTGTTTACAGCGTGACGTTCACCGCGACGGATAGCAGAGGCGACAAGAACAGTCAATCGCTGGAGCTTAAGGCCGGTAACGAACCGCCTGTTGCCGACATCACCATCACCAAAGGAAACAAGACATTCTTCTTCGCGAAGAAACCGGTCGAGTACAAAGTCGACGTAACGGACAAGGAAGATGGAACTCTGGCCGACGGTAAGATCGCCGGTGACGAGGTGTCTATTAACTTCGACTACGCTCCGGAAGGGTTCGACCCGATCGAGATTGCGCAGAACCACGTATCGACGGACGAGTGGACCGAGTTTTCATCGGGACTCAGGCTGATCAACAGCAGCGATTGCCGGTCGTGCCACCAGATCGACAAAAATTCCGTAGGCCCAGCCTACCTCGACGTAGCAGCGAAGTACAAAGGAGACGCAAGTGCTCCGGAGAAACTTGCCATGAAGATCATACAGGGCGGCGGCGGAGTTTGGGGCGATCACGCGATGAGTGCACACCCGCAGATATCTCCTCAGAATGCGGCCACGATGGTTTCGTACATCCTCGGCCTGTCCAACAAAAAACCGGCTGGCAAGAAACCTGCCGTAGCGGGATCATTCACCCCCGTAGCGCCGGCCGGCGATAACGGACGCGGCGGATATCTTCTCCGTGTCGCTTACAAAGACAAGGGTACCGAACACCTCGGTGCGCTGACTGCCGAAAAGATCATCGCGCTCCGCAATCCTTCTGTCGATCCGGAAAAAGCCGACGACCAGAAAGGCACTGTGCTGATGACCACTCCCACCCGTTCGTTCAGCCTGGTTGGCAACGATTCATACCTCGGTTACAAAGCGATCGACATGTCCGGCATCAAACAGATCGAGTTCCTGGTGGGCGCACAGCCCCGCACCGGAGCATCGGGTGGTACGATCGAAGTGCACCTCGACTCGCCGGGTGGTCCGCTGATAGGTCAGACCGAAACGATCGTTCCCAAAGACGTCAGCTTCGAGCGACTCCTTTCGTCGAACAACAACAACAGCAATAACAAAAACCGTAACAGCAATCAGCAAAGAAGAAGACCAGCTGGCGGTGGTGGTGCGGCCGGCTTCGACTTCTCCTCATTACGACGGCTGATGTCGATCAGTGCCAAGGCTCCGCTAACGGCAACTGAAGGGGTTCACGACGTGTACTTCGTTTTTAAGAATCCGACGGCGAAGGAGAATCAGACGATTGTGCAGGCGGTGGAGATAACTTTTCAGGAGTAGTAAGTAGTCAGTAGCAAGTAGTAAGTAGTAAGGAGTCCGGACCTGATTGGACAGACGTCAATCTTCGGGATCAGTACTACTTACTACTGGCTACTTCCGACTTTTCCCTATCTTGCACCATGGCCAAACTCAACCCACAGCAAATCACGGAAGTCAACGAGATCATCGAGCTCATCCAAAAATCCGTAAAACCCAAATGCGAAATCGGGGCGCAGAGCCGGACCATCCTCCGTTCACAACTTGCCATCAATAAGATCAAAAAGAAGGCGAAGTTCTTCGAGACGAAACGGGAATACGCCGAAACGATCGTGAATTACTTTGTTAACGAAAAGGGCCTCACCAAGAGCAGGTTCAGCGTTAACAACAGTGAGATTATTTTCTTGCTGCTGTAACCCTCCCTCCCCGCCGCTCACGTCTTTCTCTGGGAATCAACTAGAGATAATTAGTATATTACCTCTGGTATATTACTGATTATGAACAGACGTGATTCCCTGAGGTACCTTGTTGCCGCATCCGGCGGTCTGGTCGCTCTGCCCGCCTGGGCGGAAGGCTGGAGCCGGTCGACCGTTGCACACGCTTCTTCTTTTTCACCGACCGAACAGGAAATACTGACAAGTGTCGCCGACACGATCATACCCGTCGGCAATAACCTGGGCGCATTGACCGTCGGCGTGGATAAGTACCTCCAAAAGCTGATCGACAAATGTTACGAAAGTGACGTCCAGCAGAACGTCAAGAAACAGCTGACGGCCCTGAATGCAAATGCACAAAGCACGCACCAGAAGGCCTTCCCTCAATGCAGTCAGAAAGAACGCGAAGCCCTCCTGCTCCGCTTCGACACTTCGTCGGAAACAAGTGAAAAAGATTTCTTCAAGCTCATGAAATCCGAGACCATTCGCGGATTCAACACCTCGAAAGAAGTGATGCTACAACACTTCAAATACAAAATTGCGCCCGGACATTATTACGGGTGTGTCGACGTAAAGGCATAGCTCACGAATACAATGGCCAACTTTTCAATAGACTCTGCAAAGAAAAACACCTACGACGCGATCATCATCGGCTCGGGGGCCAGCGGCGGGTGGGCAGCGAAAGAGCTTTGCGATCGCGGACTCCAGACTTTGATCCTCGAACGCGGGCGCGATGTGAAACACATCAAAGACTACCCCTCCGCCTCGAAAGGCCCATGGCAGATGGAGTATCGCGGAGCCATCCCCCTCGAGCAAAAGAAAGACTTTCAGACGGCACGCTTCGCCCGGGAAGAAACATTTCATTGGGCCATCCGCGACGACGAACAACCCTTCATCGAAGAGAAACCATTCCGCTGGTTCCGCGGATATCACGTCGGTGGAAAATCATTGCTCTGGGCGCGGCAAACACAACGGTGGAGCGACTTCGACTTCGAAGGCCCCAGCCGCGACGGGTTTGCCGTAGACTGGCCGATCCGCTACAAGGACCTCGAACCCTGGTATGCCCATGTTGAGAAATTCGCCGGTATCGCCGGCAACAAAGACGGTCTCGACGAGCTGCCCGATAGCGAAGTGATGCCCGGTTTCCAGATGAGCTGTGTCGAGGACTACTTCAAGCAAGCGCTTCAAAAGAACTACAAAGACCGGCATCTCATCCAGGCCCGCTGCGCACACATCACCGACCCGCAGCCGATCCACATCGAACAGAAACGCACCCGTTGCCAGAACCAGGCGATGTGTAACCGCGGATGTATCTACGGAGCATATTTCAGCTCGAACTCCTCCACCCTTCCATGGGCGATGAAGACCGGGAAACTGGAGGTCAGGCCCTTCTCCGTCGTACACTCGATTATTTACGACGACGCGAAAGGCAAGGCCACCGGCGTCCGCATCATCGACGGCAACACGAAAGAAATGGTTGAGTTCTATGCGAAGATCATTTTCGTGAATGCCTCCGCCTTGAATTCAAATGCCATCCTTTTGAATTCGACTTCGTCACGATTCCCGAATGGTCTCGGCAACGACAGCGGGACACTGGGTAAGTTCGTGGCATGGCACAACTATCGCGGGAAGGCCAGCGCCGAATACGAAGGTTTCAAAGACAAGAAGACCGACGGAAGAAATCCCAGCAACGCATACATGCCGCGTTTCAGGAATGTCCGCCAGCAAGAGACCGACTTCCTCCGGGGATACGCCATCGGTATCGGCGGCGGCCGCGGCAACTGGACCGACACATCGATGATCGGCGACCAGCTTCGCGAGAACATACTGAATCCCAACCTCGGCAGCTGGCACATCAGCAGCTGGATGATGGGTGAAACCGTTCCTATCGAATCGAATCACGTCAGGCTTCACAAGGAGCTGAAAGACAAATACGGCATCCCTCAGCTCATCATCTCATGCGAGTGGACGCCCAACGACGACAAGATGACCGAAGACTACGTGCAGCAGTCGATCGAAATGTTCGAGAAAGCCGGCTTCACCAACGTCAAGGCCAACGATACCAGGACACCTCCCGGCTCCGACATCCACGAGATGGGCGGCGTGAGGATGGGTCGCGACCGTAAGACCTCCATGCTGAATGAATGGAACCAGCTGCATGAATGTAAGAACGTGTTCGTGACGGACGGAGCCTGTATGACTTCTACCGGCACCCAGAATCCTACCCTTACTTATATGGCCGTCACAGCCCGTGCAGCCAATTATGCAGTCGATGAAATGAAAAAAAATAATCTATAACCCGTTTTTATGAAACGAACCCTTTTAACCGTTGTAACTCTCGCGCTTTTACAAACAGCTTTCGCGCAAAGCAAAGACGGCCTGTATGCGGCTGAATTCGGTATCCAGACCTACTCCTTCCGGAACAGCTTCCCGAAAGGCGTGGAGCAGACCCTCGACACCATAAAGTCGTTCGGTATCACCGAGCTCGAAGGAAATGCGCCCGGCAAAATGACTGCCGAGGAGTTCAAAAAACTGTGCGACGCACGGGGCCTCAGCATCCCGTCGACAGGCTGCGGATACGACCAGCTGGTGAAAGACCCCCAGGGAGTTGCCAACACCGCCAAGATCCTCGGAGCCAAATATGTAATGACCGCATGGATACCCCACGACAGAGGCAAGTTCAACCTGGAGAACGCCAAGAAGGCCGTCGCAGACTTCAACGCCGGCGGTAAGGTTCTCAAAGAAAACGGACTTACGTTCTGCTATCACGTCCATGGTTTCGAGTTCCAGCCTTATGAAGACGGTACCCTCCTGGACTACATCATCAAGAACACCAACCCCGAATACGTCTCCTTCGAAATGGATATCCTCTGGACGCACTTCGGCGGTGGCGACCCGGTGGCTCTCTTGAAGAAATACGGCACCCGCTGGAAACTTCTCCACGTCAAAGACCTTAAGAAAGGCACACCCAAAGACCTCACGGGCGGCACCTCCCAGGAGAACGATGTCGTCCTCGGTACCGGCGAGATCAACCTGCCCGCCATCATCAAGGAAGCCAACAAGCTCGGGATAACACATTTCTTTATTGAGGATGAGAGCAGCAGGGTGACGAAGCAAGTGCCGCAGAGCATCGCGTATCTCAAAAGCTTGAAGAAGTAGTAAGTAGTAAGTAGTAAGTAGTAAGGGGTCCGGACCTAAATTGAGCAGACGTCAATCTTCGACATCAGTACTCCTTACTACTGACTACTTACTACTGACTACTTACTACCATTTGAGTATTTCTATTCACAACCCTAGGGATATTTCTCAACCATAGTTCACCAAAACCCACTGAATTCCTCTCTTTCCGATTGGCCTTTCTATTGCAAACGATCAAACAGATTAAACTGTTGGTGTCGTGGTGCGGCTGATCTTTAATGTCATTCTCTTTCTTGGTTCTCTCCTTTGTGTTTTCATCGCTCCGACGTTCCGTCTTTGGATAGCTTCGATAGTCGTATCCGAGTTCTCATGGGTATTCGTTGCTGTGACAATCTTACTGCTGATCTGGAGCCTTAAGGCGAAGAAGTTCAGGCAGGCAAATCTTACACTGGGAGTTCTTTCATTGTCATTCTTCCTGCTTCCGATCATGACTGCCATGAGGATCGGCGATAAATTACCGGTCGAGATGGCCACCAAGCTTGGCGGAAGGCCGGCCGAAGGAGAAGCATTCCGGCTTTCACGGATGTTCTTTCATACTCCGCTGGTTCCCTACGAGACCTTCTCCTACGCAAAACAGGATAGCGAAGACCTTACGATGGATTTCTATCACGCCGGCAGGCCGGGACGAAGGCCGTGCATCGTGGTAATACACGGCGGCTCGTGGTGCGGCGGCAATAGCCAACAGCTGCCGGAGCTGAACAGCGAGCTCGCCCGCCAGGGATTCCAGGTGGTGTCGATCAACTACAGGCTTGCTCCTAAATACATTTCTCCCGCACCGGTCGAAGACATCAAAATCGCGATCGGATATCTCAAGCAGCATGCTTACGAGCTGAAAATCGATACGAATAATTTCATTCTTCTCGGCAGGTCCGCCGGGGCACAGCTGGCGATGGTCGCCGCTTATACGCTCGACATACCCGGCATCCGGGGAGTCGTCAATTTCTACGGACCTACAGACATGATCTGGGGATATTCCCTGCCCGTGAATTCATACATTATGGATTCAAAGAAGGTGCTGGAAGACTTCCTCGGCGGGCCATATAGCAAGGTACCTCAGAACTACTTATCTAGTTCACCGGTTGAGGTAGTGAACCGGAAGAGTGTACCTACGCTCATTATTCACGGGGAAAATGACGCGCTCGTCGATTTCGAGCACAGTCGCCGCCTCGTGAAAAAACTCTCTGATAACAATGTGCCGCATTACTTGCTCTCTCTGCCATGGGCGACGCATGGATGCGATTATACCCTCACCGGACCTAGCGGTCAGCTGACGACCTATGCAGTAGGATATTTTGCGAAGCATGTGATAATACCAGCTCCCGAGCCCGATATCCACATTACGAGCTCGGACCCGGGTTTCATCCGGACAGTCAGTTCGACGTCCGTAGCGCCTGTAGCTTTCGGAAGTTCGGGTAATTGAACAGCAGGAGCGCGGCGGCAATCAAACAATAGCCGGTCACCTGCAGGGAAGTCACCGGCTCATGGAACACCAGGAAAGCGATGGTGAAATTGAACAACGGATTGATGTACATGAGGATACCCACTGTTGCCGAGCTGATCCCGATCAACGCATAAAGGTTAAGGAACAACGGCAGTACGGTAAATGCCGCAGCAATGATCGCCGTGATCACATAAAAATTTGTTTCAGCGGGTACCTCGTCTATCAAATATCCTCTGAAAGCATTCAGCAAAAAGAACGAAAAGAGTATCTGTACACTCAGCACCGTCATGCGGTCGTACTCTTTATAGAGCCGCTGAAGTACGAGGTACAGTCCATAAGTAATCGCTGTGGTAAAGCTGTACCCAAGCTCGCTGACGGAATTCATTCCCATCAACACACAACTTACGGCGCACAGCAGCACTGCCATCCATTGCGTTGTGGTTATGTTCTCTTTCAATATTACGTAGCCGAGTACGGCGGTCAGCACGGGACATATCAAATATGAAAACGATGCCGTGCGGATATTAATCTCGTTTATGGTGTAGATGAATGTAAGCCAGTTGATGGTGAGCAGAAGTCCGCCTGCCAGCCAGAGCAAAATGATCTTAAGCTTGTCGATGGAAGCGGTCGACCTGAAAAGAGTAAGGTCTTGCTTCAGCTTTCCCCGTCTGAAAGCAGTTACGATCACGGTCAGTACAATGCATGAAAAAAATATTCTGAAATAAAGTATCTCCCCTGCTCCGTACCCGGCCAACGATTTCAAAACCCACGGAAAGAATCCCCACACCACAAACGCCAGGATGGCCGCCGCATAATACTTTTTACCCTTCATGGCGGAAAGATATAGAAAGAGGCCATCAGGGGCTTAAAAAACTCTAATTTCCCTTCTGGCATACCTTTAGCTACGCTGCGCCGTTAGAAAAGTATTTTTATTACTTTTGTAACCTCTTAATCCACTTAGACCCCATGAATCGCTTTTTCATCGCCCTTGTGGCTCTTTTTGTTTCGGTCGCGGCCTTCGGACAGGAAACTCAGAAACTTGGTTACGCAGATACCGAGTATATCCTCAGTCAGTTACCCGATGCCAAGAAGGTTGAAACCGACCTACAGGCACATTACGGACAACTGGAAGCGCAGTTGAAAGCGAAAGCCGACGACTACCAAAAGAAACTGAAAGATTACCAGGACAACGCCGCCAAGTGGGTCGATGCCGTCAGGACCGACAAAGAAGCAGAGCTCCAAACAATGCAGGGTGCGTTCCAGAAGTTCCAGCAGGATGCCGAAGCTTCATTCCAAAAGAAGCAACAGGATCTGATGGCTCCTCTCTACGTAAAAGTCGGAAATGCTATCGCCGAGGTCTCGAAAGAAAACGGATACACTTTTATCCTTACTACGACCGCGACCGGTGGTGGTGGAAACATCCTCCTCTACAAAGACCCGCAGTTCGATGTATCGAAACTCGTGTTGAAGAAGCTCGGGGTCACTCCGACTGCAGCGGTAACTCCGCCGGCGAATAAGCCGCAACCGAAGTAATCAATCACCAAAGGGGCTAACGCCCCTTTTTTATTTGTTCCAGGCAGGTAAGTACTGGTCAGCTTTGAGGAAAAGTTGAGTTTTTTTGTAAAAAAATACTTAGCTAGCCGGTATGATCAACATCAACCAGGAACTCAAACCCTCACACCTGACGATCAAACTTCAGAGATTCTGGGAGCTGTCGGGGGAAAAGATCAACCTGATCGAACGGGAATACGATGGCAGCAAGGGATCGCCCGTGTTTACCGCAAAGGGTAAGTACACTACACGCGGCTGGACCGAGTGGACTCAGGGGTTTCAATACGGCTCTGCGATTATTCAATACGACGCGACGGGCGAGAAAGCTTTTCTCGACATAGGCCGGAAGAAAACGGTCGAGGTCATGGCCCCGCACGTCAGCCATACCGGCGTTCACGACCACGGCTTCAACAACGTAAGCACCTACGGAAACCTGCTTCGCCTGATGAAGGAAGGCAAGATCACTTCCAATGAGTGGGAAAAAAACTTCTATGAGATCGCATTAAAGATATCCGGAGCGGTGCAGGCAGGCCGGTGGACACCAATCAAAAACGGCGGGTTCATTCACTCATTCAATGGATCGCATTCTCTTTTTGTCGATACCATTCGTTCGTGCCGTGCATTGATAATAAGTCACGCGCTCGGTCATGTGTATCAAAGCGAAGGCGATGCGAAGATCGACCTGCTTTCACGGGCCATTCAACACATGAAGGCGACGGCCGATTACTCTGTTTTTTATGGAGAAGGCCGCGACAGCTATGACGTTTTGGGACGTACCGCTCACGAAAGTGTCTTCAATGTCAAGGATGGTAACTTCCGCTGCCCGAACTCGCAACAAGGTTATACCGGATTCAGCACCTGGACACGCGGCCTCGCCTGGGCCATGTGTGGCTTTGCCGAAGAGCTGGAATGGATGGACATGCGAACCGATAAAGAGCTCGAACCGTATGGCGGAAAACAGCCGGTTATCGATTTCATGCTCAAGGCCGCAAAGGCTACCTGCGATTTTTATATCGAACACACACCCGTCGACGGAATTCCTTATTGGGATACCGGCGCACCCGATCTTCACAGGATCGATAAGTATCTCGATAAACCTGCCGACCCTTTCAATGAGTTCGAGCCCGTCGACGCGTCTGCAGCGGCAATCGGTGTGCAAGGATTGCTGCGATTAGGGAACTACCTGAACAATAAGAAACCCAAAGACGGGGATAAATACTGGCAGACAGGCCTTACCGTCTTAAGCCGGTTGTTGGAGGAGCCTTATCTCAGCGCTTCGTCAACACACCAGGGTTTGTTGCTGCATTCGATCTATCACCGTCCAAACGGTTGGGATTATGTTCCGGAAGGCAGCAAGATCCCTTACGGCGAATCCAGCATGTGGGGAGATTATCATATTCGTGAAGCAGCGCTGTACATGCAGCGAATCATCAATAAAGAAAAATATTACACCTTCTTCAACTGCGTGTGATGAGTGCCCGCCCGCTTAACGATCTTTCACAGCTTTGCATTCATACCATTACAACCAAGCCATGGCCGTTCGAGACGGCGGTTAAAGAGTTCTCGTTGGCGGGTGTGAAGGGTATCACTGTCTGGCGCGACGCACTCGAAGGACGTGACATTCGCAAGTCGGGTACGCTTGCGCGTGATGCCGGTTTGAAAGTGGTGTCGTTATGCCGCGGAGGATTCTTTCCGTCTACCGATATCAACAAAAGGAACGCGGCGATCGACGACAACAGGCGCGCTATCGAAGAGGCTTCGCAACTGGGAGCGCCCATGGTCGTGCTGGTCTGCGGTGCCGATGCAGGACAATCCCTCGAAGATTCCCGTAAGCAGATCCGTGATGGAATTGCCGCCGTGTTGCCCGAAGCGGCAGCCGCCGGAGTAAAGCTCGCCATCGAACCACTTCATCCCATGTATGCCGACACCCGTTCGGCCATCAACACGTTGCGTCAGGCTAACGAGATGGCGGAGGAGCTGAACTCACCGTTCGTTGGCGTTGCGGTAGATGTTTATCATCTTTGGTGGGACCCCGATCTCGAAGCTCAGATCAAACGTTGCGGAAAGAATGATCATCTCTTCGCATTTCACATTTGCGACTGGAGTGTGCCTACGAAAGACCTTTTACTCGACCGCGGACTGATGGGCGATGGATGCATCCCGGTGAAAAAGATCCGCGGATGGGTTGAAGAAACCGGGTTCAATGGATTTAACGAAGTCGAGATCTTTTCGAATCATTGGTGGGCGCACGATCAATCGGATTTCTTAAAGAAGATCATAAAGGCATACCACGAAAAATCATAGTCAACCATCATGAAGCAACACAGGGTAGGTATTATTATGAACGGCGTTACAGGCCGGATGGGCACCAATCAGCACCTGATGCGCTCGATAGCAGAGATCATCAAACAAGGTGGTGTCAGGATCAGCTCTTCGGAAACGATCATGCCCGACCCCATCCTCGTCGGCCGCGATGCTTCGAAACTGGAAAAGCTCTGTCAGCAATCAGGTGTAAAGAAAATGACCACCAACCTCGACGAGGCATTGTCGAGCTCTGAATATTCGGTGTACTTCGATGCGCAGATCACCGGCCAGCGGGCCATCGCGGTGAAGAAAGCCATCGCCGCCGGCAAGCATATCTATTGCGAGAAGCCCATCGCCGTCGACACGAAGACTGCGCTGGAGCTCCATGACCTCTGTGTGAAAGCGAAAGTGAAGAACGGTGTCGTACAAGACAAGTTATGGCTACCCGGGATCATGAAGGTCAAGAGACTGATCCAGCAGGGTTTTTTCGGTAAGATACTTTCCGTGCGCGGCGAGTTCGGCTACTGGGTGTTCGAAGGTGATACGATCCCAGCTCAACGACCGTCATGGAATTACCGCAAGGAAGATGAAGGCGGGATCATCGTCGACATGCTTTGCCACTGGCGGTATGTGCTCGACCATGTTTTCGGAAAAGTAAAATCAGTTTCGTGCCTGGGAGCCACTCACATTCCCGAGCGCATCGACGAACAGGGGAAAAGATATAAGTGTACTGCCGACGATGCCGCCTATGCTACGTTCGAGCTCGAAGGCGGAGTCATCGCGCATTTCAATTCATCGTGGACGGTCCGCGTCCGCCGCGACGACCTGCTGACCTTGCAAGTGGACGGCACGAAGGGTTCCGCTGTCGCGGGATTGCGTGAGTGTTATACGCAATCATACGGTAACACACCCAAGCCTGTCTGGAACCCGGACATTCCCCAGCCGATCAACTTCTTCGAAGGATGGTCGCGCGTACCGGAGCAGGAGGTTTTCGACAACGCATTCAAAGTGCAGTGGGAAATGTTTTTGAAACATGTCGTGAAAGACGAGCCGTTCCCGTGGGATTTGAAAGAAGGAGCGAAAGGTGTGCAGCTGGCGGAGAAGGGAATTGAGAGCTGGAACCAGAGAGCTTGGGTAAACATCAATAATCTATAAAATGGTCATTGGTCATTGGTATTGGTCGTTGGATATTTTAAACTACCAATAACCAATACCAATACCCAATAACCAAACTTCAGCTTCGATGAGAAAAGTAAGTTTAATAACCGGCGGCAGCCGTGGCATTGGTCTCGGTATCGCGACACATCTCGCGGCAGCCGGATATGATCTGGCCATCAACGGTGTTCGTGAAGAAAGTGCCGTGACAGATGTGCTGAAAGAACTTCAATCGAAAGGCGGAGAAGTCATTTATGTCCGTGGAAATCTTGCGTCTTCGGCCGATCGCAAGGAGATGATATCGAAAGTGAAAAAACATTTCGGCAGGTTGAATCTCCTGGTCAACAATGCCGGTATGGCGCCCCGTGAACGACGCGACATTCTCGAAGCGACAGAAGAAAGTTTCGACGAGGTTGTATCGACCAACCTGAAAGGCACTTACTTTCTCACACAGCTGGCGGCCAACTGGATGATCGAACAGAAAACATCCGATCAGAAATTCGATGCAGCGATCGTCAACGTGTCGTCGATATCGGCTACGGTCGCGTCAGTCAACCGCGGTGAGTATTGTGTTTCGAAGGCCGGGCTGAGCATGACAACCCAACTGTTCGCGACCAGGCTCGGTGAGTTCAATATACCCGTGTTTGAAGTAAGGCCGGGTGTGATCGATACCGACATGACTGCCGGGGCAAAAGCCAAATACGACAAGTTGATCAGCGAAGGTCTTACGGTTCAAAAACGTTGGGGCTTTCCCGACGACGTCGGTAAGGTGGTGGCAGCACTCGCCTCCGGAAGCTTCCCCTACTCCACCGGCCAGGTAATTATGGTCGACGGCGGACTGACGATACCGCGTCTTTAATGTGATCTGACCAAAATCAACACTCCAATCTTAATACTCCGCTAAGAACAATTCTCCCATTATCCCATAACTTCGCGAAACATTCCCACACAAAAACCCTTTACGCAAGTTAATGTCCGACCTGAAATTCGCTACACGTATCTCTCTGGCATTTTTTGCAATCGGCACCATGCTGATGGCCATCTACTATTTTACCATGTCCTCCACCGTAGCGCTTATCGGATATTCATACACCGGCGTCGCCATACTCACCGGAATGATCTACCTTATCCTCATCGGCTTTCGCATCATCTCTAAAAAAACCGAAGCCACCCTCGGCTTCAAATGCGCTGCCATCGTATCGCTCAACCTGCCCATCGCCACCTTGTATTTCTATTTCGTGATGACACTCATGACTACCGCACGCATCACCTTCGAAAATGCCACCGGCCGTGATATCTCCGCAGTGTCCATCGGGGGATGCTCCAGCCAGGAGCTGGGTGAATTTAAAACCGGCGAGTCGAAAACCGTTTGGGTAAAGATCAAAAGCGATTGCTCACTGGTACTTTTCTACAAGATCGATCGCGAACCGAAGCTTGAGACGCCATTTGAGTATCTTACACACAACAACGGCATGATCGCCACTTACCGGATCGGCAAACCGTAACGATTAGCAGCCGATCACTTCACCAAACTCATCTATGTCTCCCAACAAATCAGGTTATGCTCCCGTCAACGGGTTAAAAATGTACTACGAGATGTACGGCTCGGGAAAACCCCTTGTTCTCATTCATGGCGGCGGATCGACCATACAGAGCAATTGGGATAAAGTTATCCCCCTCCTCGCTCCCGCCCGGCAAGTTATCGCGGTCGAAATGCAGGCT
Organism: Cyclobacteriaceae bacterium; assembly: GCA_035318625.1. Classification (GTDB taxonomy): domain Bacteria; phylum Bacteroidota; class Bacteroidia; order Cytophagales; family Cyclobacteriaceae; genus ELB16-189. The sequence goes on along the minus strand of DATHEL010000001.1, from coordinate 104,963 downwards.
CACGGCCGCACAGAAGACATCGATCGCAACTTCACCTTCGAGCAGGACGCCGACGACATCGCTGCACTTCTCAATTATCTTAACCTGACGAAAGCCGACATCTTCGGATTCAGTAACGGAGGGCAGATCGCCCTGCAGGTCGCCATTCGCCATCCCAAGGTGGTCAGCAAGATCGTCGTCGCCTCTATCGGGTATACCCGGGAAGGGTTTCACCCTCAGTTCTGGGATGTCATGAGCCGGGCTACTTTCGACACCATGCCCCCGCTCTTGAAAGATGCTTTCCTGAAGGTGAATCCCGACCCCGAAAAGCTCCTGAAAATGTTTCATCGCGACGCCATACGGATGAACGCGTTCACAAGCTGGGAAGACGACGCCATCAAATCAATCACGTCCCCTGCATTCATCATCACCGGCGACAACGATGTGGTGACAACCGAACACGCTGTGCAAATGCAGCGCTTCATTGCCGGCAGCCGTCTCGCCATTTTTCCCGGCGGCCACGGCGAATATCTCGGGGAGCTCACCACGGGCAACAATGACACGAAACTCCACGAGACATTTATCGCGATGGTAAATTCATTCCTCGATGGCACCCTGAAATAACTGTCGCTTTTTGGCTCCAAACTTGTATCAAGCGGTAAGTTGACTGGCAGGTAAACTCTGGTTAATTTACAAAATGCACCACCCGTACCCCGGCAGAAAATTGTTCCTGCTGGTTATACTCACTTACGGATACATTCAATCGTTTGGCTGTACATGCCCATCTCAAAGTTCCGTTCAGGCCAGCTTCGACGGGTCCACGGTTGTGTTTACCGGCAAGGTGCTTAAAACAGAATATTTCGGTATCGCCGAAACGCTCATCCCCGACAGCGTAAAGGTCGCCCGCTCGTTGCCCCACGAGAACACGAAAGCATATCTCGACACCCCGATGGTACTCAAAGCGACCATACTCGTCACAATCCCATTCAAACGTGTCGCTAAAAATGATACTATTGTCGTGTACACGGGCATCCGCGGCGCCACCTGCGGTTTCAAGTTCGAAATGAATAAAGAATACACGATCTACGGAACGACCGAGAACTACATGTACATGTTCCTGCGAGTCGATCGAAAACGGTTCAGAACGTTCAGCAAAAAAGGAGTTTACTGGACCAGCATCTGCTCTCGAACCACGATCGCCGTCGGACAGGAACAAGGCTTACTGAGCGAACACCTGAAAAAGAAATAATCATGAATGGATCACGACGGGAATTTATCCTCAAGTCTATCCTGGCTTCGGCAGGAGTTTCGGCGCTGTCAGGCATAAATTCCGGGACTTCCGATGCTTCTCCATTGCAGGCCGACCGTCCCGGGAGAAAGTCAATCAACGTATTCTCGAAAAACTTTCATTGGCTCGACTACAACGGGATGGCCAATGTTGTCGCAGAGCTGGGCTTCGACGGCATCGACCTTACCGTTCGCCCGGAAGGACACGTCCTGCCCGAACGCGTAGCCGACGATCTCCCCAAAGCTGTCGAAGCAGTGAAGAAGGCCGGCCTCAACGTTCACATGATCGTGACCGCGATCACTAATGCCGACGACCAGTTCACCGAGCCGATCCTGAAGACCGCCGCCGGCCTCGGCATCGGTTATTACCGCATGGGCTGGATGAGCTACGACGATAAGAAAAGCATCGGCGACAACCTCGATCACTTCAAATCGCAGATGGCGAAGCTCGCTGCGCTCAATAAAAAATATAAGATCCGCGGCGACTACCAGAACCACTCAGGCCTGAGCTTCGGATCACCGGTGTGGGATCTGTGGATGGCCCTCGAAGACCTGGACCCACAGTGGACCGGCTCGCAGTTCGACATCATGCACGCACAGGTCGAAGGCGGAAACACGTGGCAGCTGGGACTCAAGCTCCTCAAGTCACACGTCAAGACCATCGCCATTAAAGATTTTATCTGGGTCAAGGGCGACAAGTGGAAGACGGAGGTTGTACCACTGGGCCAGGGGATGATCGACTACAACAAATATTTACGCCTGTTGAAAGAATACGACCTCACCGGGCCATTCTCCATGCACTTCGAATACCCACTCGGAGGCGCGGAAAACGGGGCCAAACAAATCACCATCTCCAAAGAAGATGTGATGAAAGCCCTGAGACGGGACCTTGTATTATTCAAAAAGATGCTCTCCGAAGCAGGAATTGTTTCGTAATTTTGCGCCTGAAATTTTAAAAACTCAGCAAAATGCAAATCACAAAAGACAAAGTTGCATCGATCCACTATACGTTACGTGACAGCGACGGCAACATACTGGACACCAGTTCAGGAAGGGAACCTCTGATATATCTGCAAGGTTCCGGAAACCTGATCCCCGGAATGGAGGAAGGACTCGAAGGAAAGTCGACCGGTGATAAATTCAAATTGAAAGTAGGTCCCGAAAAAGGATACGGTGTAAAAGACGATACCCTGGTGCAGAAAGTACCGCGCTCGGCGTTCGGAAATCAGAAAATCGAAAAGGGAATGCAATTCCAGACCAACAACGGGCAGGTCGTTACCGTTACCGAAACCGGTCTCGAAGCCGTCACCGTCGATGGAAACCATCCGCTCGCCGGCATGGAGTTACATTTCGATGTTGAGGTAACGGATGTCAGAACAGCAACAGCCGATGAGATCTCACACGGCCACGTACACGGTCCGGACGGTCACCACCACCATTAGGATGTACGATTTACGATGTACGATTTTTACAGAGTAACTTATTTACGCCCAATCGTACATCGTACCTCGTAAATCGTACATTCAGTTACGGCTTTGTCAACACAACTTCTTTTGAACTTATCGCGCTGACCTGGAAGAACCCTAACGCTCCACCCGAAATGTTAGAGCGCGGATTGGCAGGCGGAGGACTGAACATACCGCCGTCGGTATTGAGTACCGTCACCAGGTCGTTGTAGAAGAGAAATCCGTCGCGGGTCAGACTGTACATTTCCACCCTGGCTTTATCGCCCGGTGCATAGTATACTGACGACGGTACGCCGTCGATGTTCTCTCCCACACCATAGTCGTTGAGTACATAAACGTCCGTCTCATTGTTATACACGAGCGAGTCGTTGCGGTAATACTTAAGCAGGTAATTGTCTTGCGTGTCCTGCGGTTCTTTCGCATAGATCAGCAGCTCCCAGATCTTTCCATCAGAAGGTTCATTGCGTTCACGGAAAACATTCGGACGATAGCCGAGCGAGTCGACGCTCGTAACACGTATTAGCTTGTCACTGGCTTCGTAGGTGTGCCCATCGGCCACGACGGTCATGGTATACATGCGGCCTGCGACGCCTTTATAATTACCCGGCGGTATGTAAAACCCGGCAGAGTCTGCCGATCCGCCCGGGTTATGAACGAACTCCATCTGCTCACCGGAATCATCGCGGATGATCACCTGCGCATCGGTCACACGGTTCGTCTCACCCGACTCGTAAAATCCAGCGCTGCGTGTCACGCGAACGAATTGGAGGCCTGGAATGTCCGTCACCTGCCCTTCGATCACCATTCGCTGAGGAACCTGGTTGATGTCGAGCTGGACCGTTTCTTCGCACGAGGCCAACAGTGTCGCGATGAACAGTATAAAAAAGCTCTCACGGAAAGCACGGAAAACACGGAAGCGCCCTGAGGAAGGTTCCTGCGATCCTGCCGACACGCGTATGTATTTTCCGTGTTTTCCGTGAGAAATAAATCCGTGAGAAATCATCTTATCAGAATTTAAAGTTATAAGTGAACGACGGGAAGATGGGGAACAGGTAGATCAACCGCGCCTCTTTCTGCGTTCCGTCCCCTATTACATTTCCCTCTTTGTCTTGCTGAACTCTTGTGTATAGCGTAAATGGGTTGTGCCGGTTATACACGTTGTAGATCGAGAATACATATTGGCCCCTCCATCGTCGCTCGGGATGTTTCGGCTTTCTGTTCCATGTGGCAGAAAAGTCGAGTCTGTGATAGGCCGGCAGCCTGTAGCCGTTCCTTTCCGTGATGAGATCGACATTGTAATCTCCGATCTCATACCTTCCCGACGGAAGCGTGACGGGACGGCCTGTACTGTACGTGAATATGGAGCCGAACTGCCATGTCTCACTCAGATCGTACGTGAGCGCCAGGTTCATCACGTTTCTCCGGTCGTGGTTGGCCGGAAACTCATTGCCTAGGTTCACACCGGGAACCCTCCGCATCACCTTCGAGAGCGTGTAGCTTAAGAAGCCTGTAAGTTTTCCTTCCTTCTTCTGTGCCGAGAGCTCGAGACCTTTCGCATAGGAATTCCCCTGTCTGAATTCGACGGACAGGTCCTGGTTAAAAAATATCTGGGCGTTATCGGCAAAGTCGGTCACGCGGCGCATGTTCTTGTAAAATGTTTCCACCGAGACCTCATACTTGTTGTCTTTGAAATTCCTGAAGTAACCGATCGCGACCTGGTCGGCGAGCTGCGGTTTCAAATAATATCCACTTGGGTTCCAGGTATTGAACGGCAGCGGTACGGTTCCACTCGCGATGAGGTGCGTGTTTTGTACCATCCTGTTGTACGAAGCCTTCACGGAACTTACCGGATTGATGAGATACGTAGCTGAAAATCTCGGCTCGAGATTGATGTAGGTCTTTACCGGATCGAAGCGGTCGTAATGTTCCGTTCCGGTCTTTATGATCTGTACGTTGTCCTGGGGATCCTGGTAGGTGGTGATGTCGGCCGGGCCGATGTTCTGGAAGATCGACAACCGGGCGCCGTAGCTGAGGGTCACCTTGCCGATCTTCTGTTTATTGTCGATGTAAAAATTATTCTCGAACACATATTGCTTCGGCATCGAGACGGACTGAAATATCGATCCGTCGGCGTTGGGCTCAATGATGCCCGGCTGGAAGACCCGGTAGCTGAGGTGATAACCGAAGGTGAGCTCGTTGTTGGTATTGATAAAATAACTGAGGTCGTTGTTGAGACTGTATTGCTGCAGTCGCGACGTCCATGCGAAGCCTTGCACAGGATCCCTGAGCTCGAGCTTGTAATCGAAATTGCTGGCGATGAAAGTCGTGTTGGAAAACAGGCGGTCGCTGAACAGGTGGTTCCACCGGAATGTGCCTGTGGTGTTGCCCCAGCCAAAACCGAATGTATCCTCGAACCGGAACTGGTCGCGACCGGAATAGAAAGCTGCAAAGAACCGGTTGTTGTTCCTTACCTTCCAGTTCACCTTGGCGTTGATATCATAAAAATAAACGATGTTGTTTTGTCCCTGAAGCTTGGCGAAGATCTCCTGGTAGGACCTTCGTGCCGAGACGATGTACGAAGCCTTATCTTTCACGATGGGTCCTTCGATCATCAGACGGCTGGCGAGGGTACCGATCCCCCCGGCTCCGGAAAACCTCTTGTTGTTACCGTCCTTCGTCCTCACCTCGAGTATACTCGATAACCTTCCGCCGAAACGCGAAGGAATGCCTCCACGGTACAGCTCTGAATCTTTCACCACGTCGCCGTTGAACACCGAGAACAGACCAAACAAGTGTGATGGATCGTAGATCGGCGCCTCATCGATCAATATCAGGTTCTGGTCGGCGCTTCCGCCGCGTACGAAGAAGCTCGAAGTACCTTCGCCTGCCGTAATCACACCTGGTTGTAACTGCACGTTCTTGATGATGTCTACCTCTCCGAACATCGCCGGTAGTTTCCGGATCTGTACAATGTTGAGCTTCGTGTGGCCCATCTGGATATCGGTCACGTTCGCATCCATCCGCTCGCCTGTCACGACCACTTCCTCCATGGCGATAGCCTCACTGGCCAGGTCGATGTTCTGCTCTATATTCTGTGTGAGATCGAACGACTTTGATTGTGACCGGTAGCCCACATAACTGTATTGCAGGTCGTGTTTGCCGGAAGGCAGGGTGATCGAATAGAACCCGTAGGCATTTGTAACGGTACCGGTGCCGCTGCCTACCACCAAAACTGTGACGCCAATCAGTTCCTCGCCGTTGGAAGAATCCTTCACGTAACCGTTAATAGTGTACTTCTGGGCGAATCCAAACTGACAAAAGACAAGAAGCAAGAGGGGGTAAAAAAGTCGCATGACATTGAACACGTAAGAATGATCAATTTGTTACCTTGGCCGTGTTATTTATACGACAATCGATTGAAGTCATACCCCTACGCGGAGTCGCAAATATGTTCAAGAAATTAAAAGAGCTTTACAGGGAGTACAAACCATATATCAAGGGCGATCTCATGATGTACGCCTTCCTGATATTCCTTGTGTTCCTGTACCTGATGTACCGGGTAATTTTTACTTAGGCTCCGCCACAGCGCGCGTCGCGTGCATCTGTATTCCAAATATTTCCTTCACGTTATCCCGGATCTTACCACACAGCTCGTCGGTAGCCAAATCGTTCACGTCACGTCCGAACGGATCTTCTATCTCTTCGGCAATGAGCTCGACACTTAGAATGACATAGGCGGTGATCAGAACGATGGGAATTGTCATATATCCCGACAGGGTAACGAAGGCGAATGGCAGCGTTGCTATATAGATAAAGATAAATTTCTTGAGGTACATGGAGTACGAATACGGTATCGGTGTGCTCCTGATCCGTTCACAAGCACCCATGCAATCGATAAGGTCTTTCATTTCCTTATCGATGTTGATGTATTGGTCGCCGGTGATCTTGCCTTTCAGGTACAAGTCGTTCACCCTCCGGTACATCAGTGAGGAGATAATATTCGGCCGGTGTTTGGACGCCTCCACTTCTTTAGCCGCCGCATCGTCCGGAAAGTCTAGTTCCTGCATGTGCACGCCATGCCGAAGCGTTTCCTTGGTGGCGATCACGAAATTCGGGATCATGAGTGAAAACCATTTTCGTTCTTCCACATCATTGATCAAATAGGCATTCAGCTTAAGAGCCATATTCCGGGTACTGTTCACCAGGGAACCCCACAGCCTGCGGCCCTCCCACCAACGGTCGTATGCCGAATTCGTCCGGAACACGAGGAACAGACCCAAAACGATGCCCAGTAGTGAGTGCATGGCAATCGTGGGCTTGAACTCCGCTTCGTGCAGCTCCAATACCGTGATCATGAGATAACAGCAAATGAGTGTGAAAACACCCAGGATCAAGAGTACAGGCGTCAGGGTCCGCATGACCTGCTTGCTGTACGCGTGTGTAAGAAGATATAACCAGTTTTTGGGGTTGTAATTGATCATAAAAAAGGCTTTCCGCGGCCCTAATTAACCCATTAAAAAAATATTTCCAAAAGCCAACCCGTCGAATGGCTTTTCGTTACTATATTCAAAGTAATATCATTTTAATATCACTCTTATGAGCACCGAAAAATTATACAAGCCACTTTCCGGGTACATCATGCTGGTCGTGGTCTTCCTGTTGGTCATTGTCGGCGTAGTCACGTTATCGGCACGCCAGCCCGCCGGCGGAATCGTACTCTTTATAGCGTTGGTCGTCTGCGGCGGATTTTTCTTCATCAATCCGAACTCATCCGTAGTGCTGATACTGTTCGGCGATTACAAGGGAACGGTGAAAGACAACGGCTTTCACTGGGTGAATCCTTTCTTTACGAAGAAGAAGATATCCCTTCGTGCCCGCAACTTCGACAGCGACAAGATCAAAGTGAATGATCAGGTGGGTAACCCGATCCAGATCGGCGTGATATTAGTATGGCAGGTGCGCGACACGTTCAAAGCGGCATTCGATGTGGATAACTTTGAAACTTTTGTTCGCGTTCAGAGCGACTCCGCTGTGAGGACACTCGCCGGACAGTATCCCTACGATAATTTCGACAACGAAAAAGAGATTACACTCCGCTCAGGCCAGGACGAAGTAAATCATGCGCTTGAAGGAAATCTCAAGAACCGTCTCGACATGGCCGGCATTCACGTCATCGAAGCCCGCATTGGTTATCTCGCCTACGCGCCCGAGATCGCCGGCGCGATGCTCCGGAGGCAGCAGGCTACCGCGGTAGTTGCCGCCCGTTTTAAGATCGTCGAGGGTGCGGTAAGCATGGTGCAGATGGCCCTGGAGCACCTTGCGAAACAAAACATCGTTGAACTGGACGAAGAACGAAAGGCAGCGATGGTAAGTAACCTGATGGTCGTTCTCTGCGGCGACAAGGACGTGAGCCCCGTTGTAAATACCGGCACCTTACATCAATAATTTATGAGACCTTTATTCGAGGAAAAACAACGTTTCTCTCAATGGTGGCTCTGGACAATCATCGTTTCCGCGTCTGCCATTGTATTAGGCATCTTCGGCCACGCACTGTATATACAGCTCGTGTTGGGCCAGCAATGGGGAGACAAGCCGATCAGCAACGATACGCTGATCATGCTCTCCCTCTTTAACGCCACTGCGGTGATCGTCATGTTGCTGGTTTTCTTTAATGCGATGCTGGAAGTAGTTGTAGATAAGTCCAGCGTTTCCTGGCGTTTCTTTCCGCTATTCCGCAAATGGCGGCGGATCGAGCGGGAAAATATCCTGGACTTCGGGACCCGTAAGTACTATATGAAGGGCTACGGCTTTCATCGCGATCTTCGCGGAAACAAGAGGATCACCGTGAAGGGCCACGATGGGATCGAGATCACGCTGACCAACGGCTCGAAGCTTATGCTGGGAACACAGCAGCCGGGTGAATTCCTCTCAGCAATCGAAAAAATGAAGCACAGAAGCGCGGACTGATCATGGCTCAGAAAAAGCCCTTCGTATTACGAGTTGACCCGGAACTGCTGAAAGCCGTGGAAAAATGGGCCGGGGATGAATTCCGCAGCACCAATGGACAATTGGAGTGGATCATCGCCAAAGCGCTCAAAGAAGCAGGCCGCATCAAACAGAAGTAACGAGCGAAGCTTTGCATTCAGTGCGGTATTGGTTTATTTAGCGATTTCTCACGGAAAACACGGAAAACACGGAAGCGCTTTCAATATGGCGTTGCGCTGCCTTGGCTCTCTGCATTTTTTCTGTGCTTTCCGTGAGAGTTTAATACAGTTCATATGAAACATGCTTTGACGGTTGCGGCACTGCTTTTCCTCACCGCCTCGTATGGTCAGGATTTCCTGGTGACCACAAAGAACGACACCCTTCGCGGTGAGGTGCGCATTATGTCATACGACCTGATGGACCGCGTCCAGATGGTCCAGGGAAAGAAAAAAACAACTTTTACAGCCGTACAGGTACGCCAGGCATACATGGCGAGTGAATTGTATGCGCCAGTCAAGTACGACAACACCATACGAATGATGAAAGTGATTCGTTCCGGCTTCCTGTCTTTGTATGCCTTTCGTCTTGCAAACCAGGTGAGTTACGACGGCCGGCTGTTGGTCAAAATGGGAAGCCCTCCACAGGAGGTTCCTAATATCGGCTTCAAAAGATATGTCGGGTCGATCGTAGAAGACTGTCCCGAAGTAGGCGACAAGGTGAAGAGCGGCGACCTGGACCGGGGCAATGTTGAAGAGCTGGTGGATAGCTACAATCTATGTGTCGCCACAATCCAGGAAAAACGATTCCAGTCGGTTACACAAAACGTGACCAACCCGACGATAGACTTCATTGACGAACTGAAGACCCGTGTAAACGCATCCGATCTCGCTACAAAAACTGAAGTCAACGACCTTCTGAACTCGATCACCGATAAGGTGAAGCGCAAGGAACCTGTTCCATCTTACATGAAGGAAGGTCTCAAAGGGTATTTGTCGCAACGCACGGACTTTAAAGAAGATGCGGACCAGTTGATCTTGCTGCTGGATAAGTAGCTCGTAACACCTTACTTGTTTTTTGAGGGCTTGATGGCATCCAGCGACGACGGATCGATGAGCGTCAGGATGAGGATTATCACCAGGAAAACAATGAACACCAGCATCATGAAAAACAGGAAGCTTACAAAATAGACTGCCGCGCCTTTCAGGAATACCTTCCATTTGGGCTGATTGGTGACCATGCTTGTATAGCCGAAGCCCATATACAATGCCGTCAGTACACCTTGTATGACAGCGCCGATTGAAAAGGAGGTAAACCGGAACACAACGGCCTCCAGCATCTGAAACCAGTACCAATGCCCAGTCACATAAAAAGGCAGTACGGAATGCTCGAGAAAATTCATTCCCTGTTTTCTAAAAAAAAGATATCGCCCGCAGAAAGCCTGTAGAGGGATCGAAAGGAACGCAACGAGCTTGATGTTATCGGCAACGAGATTGCGTGTATTCCGGCTCAGGTCGCTCTCATCCTGCTTGAACGGCATTGCTTCCTGCATCGCCTTCATATAGTCGACGAAGTTCAGACCGATGATGCTCAAGAGCAACAGAAAACACGTGATCATCAGGAAGAAATAACCCACGGGTCCGTAATACCTGGCCCTGTTGCCGCGGATAAATTCAAGAGAAGCGTATCCGGGGCGAAGCGTCAGGTCCTTGAAGGTCCGGGGAAACATACCGTCAAACCCGTAGATACGCGCCCAGAAGTCGTGCCAACCCTCTTTCCAGGTGAGGCGCTTTACTTCGAGGCGTTGTCCGCAGTTGGAGCAGTATTTACCTTCTCCTTCAGCAGAACAGTTGATACACGTCATGACAGGTTCGGGGTAAACCCAAATCTAAATGAATTTCATTTATCCAGCCAGTCTTTAAATTCCTGAACCCTTTCGCGCGCGACAATGATATCGTCGTCGTCACTTGATTTAAGCGCAAGCTTAAGCCTGCTGTTGGTGTGGCTGATCATGTCGCGGATGGAGGCTACCGACACGATGTACTTGCGGTTGATGCGGAAGAACCGGGCGGGATCGAGCAGTCCCTCGAGCTGGTCGAGGGTGTAATCGAGGATGTGCTTGCGGCTGTCGGCGGCCTGTGCGAAGGTGGTCTTCTCGAGACTGTAGAAATATAGTATCTCATTTATTTCGACGGACCGTAAATGCTCTCCGACCTTGATGACGAATCTTTCCTTGTATCGTTTCGTCAGCATCTGCATGGCGATCGCGATACTTTCCGTCATGCGGTCGCGGGAAGGAAGCTGGCCTGTGAGATTCTCGTATTTCCGGAAGGCGGCAACGACCTCGGCTTTGTCGAGCGGCTTGAGGATATAGTCGATGCTGTTGACCTTGAAGGCCTTCAGTGCATATTCGTTGTATGCTGTTGTAAAGATGACGGGGGATTTGATCTCGACCTTCTCGAAGATCTCGAAGCTCAGGCCATCGGCAAGCTGGATGTCCATGAAGAAAAGATCGGGCGAAGGATTTTCGTTGACCCATTTCACGGCCGCTCGCACGGAGTCAAGAGATCCTGCGATGTTGACGTCCGGGCGGATCTCCCTTAAGAGGGTTGCCAGTCGTGCGGCAGCTTCGGGTTCGTCTTCGATGATGAGGATGTTCATAGGACAGGCAACTTTACGGTAAACGCCCTGTCGTCACTGGTCACCTCGATGCGGCGATCACTCAAAAACACATATCTGCGCTTTATGTTTTCAAGACCAATGCCCTTCGAATCCTCGGGTAATACCTTCTTGCGCTGGATGTTATTTTCCACAACGATCTTCTCCGCTTCACCATAGATCCGGATATTGAGCGGCTGTTCGGAAGAGATAATATTATGTTTGATCGCGTTCTCGACCAGCATTTGCAATACCAGCGGCGCCACCCGTGCATCGGCAGAATCGATCTCCAGGACGACCCGAAGCTTGTCACCGAAACGGATCTGTTGAAGGAACAGGTATGATCTTAAAAACTTCACCTCGTCGGCGAGCGACACCACTTCTCTTCCCTGGGTATCGAGAACATAGCGGTATACCTCCGACAACTGTTTCACGAACTTGGCGGCCTTGTCCTGGTCTTCGTAGATCAGGTTGGTGAGCGCATTCAGACTGTTGAAAAGAAAGTGCGGATTCACCTGGCTCTTCAGGCTATCGTATTGTGCCTTCATACTTTCTTTCTGAAGCTCGACAGCATTGAGCTCAGCCTTCCTCCAGTTACGAAGGAATGCCCGGCCGTGCATGAACAGTGAGATCACAAACGTGACGCTCAGCGACGACCAGATCAGCACCGAAAGATCCGTCCGGAATGTTATACCCAGCGCGAGCTCATAAAACACCAGAAGCGCAAAAAGGGCACCGAGCGTATAGACGACCATCACAACCATTCCTGCAAGGAATCGCGCCACCGGCTTTTCCGTCCACGAGATCCGTGCAGTAACCATATTGCTGGTATAGGAATTCCCAAGCCACAATACATTCCACAGCAAGGCTGTAAAAGAGCCCACCTTCAGGTAAACGTCCAGGGGCCGCGACCACGGCTGCACCCAAAAAATGGTCATCGCGAAGCCCGCCAGCGTAAGCCAGATAAACATCTTCCAGTTATCGAGGCAGAATCGTTTCATAAACTGAAATATAAGTCTAAAGCCATTTCCTATGAAATACTGTCATCCCGGCCCGCCCTACAACGTACAAACCTTTCAACAACCTCGCCGGGACCCAGCGGCAATCCACGGGCGCCCAATTCAACACAAGCCTTACTTACAATTCTTGATCAACCCCTCTGTCATTCCCCTTCCCCACGCAGGCGCCAATGCATCTATAGCCTTTGCCTCATCAAATGCCGCCAATGCTTTCTTTGCTGTCTCGCACGCCTCGGTCGGTTCCTGTTTGAAGAACTGTGCCGTTCCGAATTGCATCTGTGCCATCAACGCCAGTGCACGGGGATTGCCAGGATTCATGCCGAGCGCTTTGCCGTAAGCCTGCATCGCCATCATCGAATACTGCTGTCCTCTCGAAGCGGGGTCTACGGTTACCCGGATCATATGGATAAAACCTTCCAGTGCAACGATCTCCGACTCATCCGCCTTGACCGCCGCGGACTTTTCTAATGCAACTTCTGCCTGGTCGAGGAAGGCGTCTTTCTTCGAAGCCTCTTGCTCACGCGTCGCCATCATCACATAACCGAAAGCGGCATAGTAATACGGTTCCCATTTTGACTTCTCCGCTCCGCCAATGCGTTCGAACACGTTGACGGCCTTCTGAAGGTCTTCGATCGTCGCAGCTTTGTAAACAGCGTCGATATTCTTCGTCATCTGTTCGGTGTACTTGTCGGCAACGGCGCCCGTAAAGACGCATGCTGCCATTAGGATAATTATTGATTTCATCATGATTAAAGAATTAAAGATTAGGTAATTGGTTTACTGATTTATTTTTAGAGATCGTGATAAACACACCCATGAACAAGAACCTGTTTGCCGCCTGTCTTAGAGCCCTGCCCGCATACACGCCGTTCGCATCGGGTGTTGTAGCGTACTGGTAACCGAAAATATTTTCACGGCCGAGCAGGTTCGTGCAAGAAGCGTATACGATCAGCCAGTTACGGGGCAGATAGCTGATGTTGGCGCTCACATCCTGGTAATACGGTGTCAGCGATCCATTGAACTTCACGGCATTGGGATCGTAATAAGGCCGTCCGCTGCCGAATGAATAGGTAAGACCCAGTTGCGACTTCAGCGCGGTGATGAAATGCTTATACACCACACTGAAATTATGCTTCGAGGCGAACGACGGCGTGGCGCTGTATGGAAAATTCAGGTAATCACGTTCTGTATCCAGGAACGAATACGACACCCAGTAGTCGACATTCTTGATCGTCTTGTTGTCTCTCCAGAAAAGCTCCACACCTCTTGCGAAGCCGTCACCGCTATTCGCGGGCAGATTGACATCCCCGCCGTCGAACTTCACGAGCGCATCGTATTTCTTGTAGTACGCTTCAACCCGGAAAGTGCGATTGTTGTTGATCACCTGGTAGTTGACGATGAAGTGTTCGGCCTTTTCCGACTTCAGATCCGTGTTGACTCTCACATATTGATTGGCAGCGCTCTGACGGAACCTTCCATAAGCAAATGAGAACTGGCCCTTCTCACCCGGTTTATAGGCAACCGATAATCTGGGATCGATGCCGGTTTGCCCGTTGAGCGAATTGTATTCGATACGGGCGCCCGCTTTGGCAACCAGGTGTTTGTTCGCATACGCTTCGCTCTCCGCGAAAGCGGCATAAATGTTTTCATTGAAAGAAACGGACTGTTCTTGTTGAGCGGTATAGCTTCTTCCGATCGTCTCTGTTCCAAACCTGACCTCGACCTTGTCGGAGATCGTGTTCTCCACAACGACTTTTGCATGCATGCCCTTCTCCGTCTCACTCGCCGGAAGGCCATCGACCTTCAGGTCATTGGAGTTATACGTGTACGACAACCCACCTCTCACGTTCCACCTATCATTCAGTGTTTGTTGATACGAGCCGTTTCCATAGCCGTATTTGTTTGTGAGATCATACAATTGTTTGATCTCCGGAACGGCGATATCATGGTTGTACATCGCGAGGTTGGAATGATTGAAGTTGCCGAAGAACTTCAGCATCCCGTCTTTACCAACTTGCTGGCGATAGGCCGTGCTTCCTTCGGTAGACACAGGAGGTGAATACCAATCCACCCGTTGACGAATGAGACCGAAATAAGGTGTGATGTTCGTGTATTGGATCTTTCCGGTCCACGATGAACGGTCGCCCGCGATCGTCTGTGCAACGTCGGCCCCTACCGACAGTATCCCGATGTCGGTCTGGTTCATCTCGGCTTTGTCTTTGGAGCTCAATACCAGCGCCGACGACAAAGCCTGTCCGTATTCTGCCGAATAACCGCCGGTGCTGAAACTGGTGCCTTTGAACATGAAGGGGAGGAATCTTCCGCGCGAGGGCGTGTTGGGTGCCGAAGGACCGTAGGCATCGAGCACTGCCATGCCGTCGATGAAAGTGCGGGCTTCGCGGCCATCACCGCCGCGTACGAAGAGGCGCCCGCTTTCGCCGACTTTCTGTGTTCCGGGCAAGGTGTTGAGTGCGCCGGCAATGTCGGCCGTGGCGCCGGCGGTCGTCGCAATGTCGACAGCCTTGAGGATCGTGCGGCGTTTCTCTTCACCGGCAGTGAACGATCCCGCCGAGATGACGACGGCATCCAGTTGGTTGATCTCTTCTTTGAGAATGACGTTGAGCGCGAGGGATGTCCCGGCGATCTCTACTTGTTTCCCTACAGGCTTGTATCCCACGAATGTGACGTCGATGGTGTGAATGCCTTTCTCTTCGGTGATGAAAATAAAGTTGCCGTCGACGGCCGTGCTGGCGCCATCGTACGTGTCGCGAACGACGATGTTGGCTCCGGGAATGGCTTCGCCTTTTTCATCCGTGACTTTGCCCGAGATGGTGGTCTGGGCGAAGGCTACGGTGGTGAGAACGACGAGCAGTGGGGTAAAGATCAGCTTCATATGTGGTGATTTCCACGACAAAGGAGCTTGACGGCAAGGGTTTTGGAAAAAACGAGTTACTGAAGTGTAGAACCGGCGCGATGGACTGTATAAAGCGCCTTTTTGCTATTTTTACGGTTCTTTAAATCTCAATAGGTAGATAATGTCCGAGTACAGCAAAGACGAGATCCGTCGCATAGAAGAGAAATGGCGTGAAGCCTGGAAAAAAAACCAGGTTTACAAGGTTTCCAACGATACGTCCAAGCCGAAGTACTATGTGCTCGACATGTTCCCCTACCCTTCCGGCGTCGGCCTGCACGTAGGACATCCCCTTGGCTACATCGCCTCCGACATCGTTGCGCGTTTCAAAAGATTGCAGGGCTTTAATGTCCTCCATCCCATGGGCTTCGACGCCTTCGGGTTGCCCGCCGAACAGTATGCACTCGAGCACGGCATCGATCCTGCGATATCGACACAACAGAACATCGCCAACTTCAAAGAACAGATGGCGAAGATCGGCTTCTGCT
This sequence comes from Cyclobacteriaceae bacterium, assembly GCA_035318625.1. GTDB lineage: Bacteria > Bacteroidota > Bacteroidia > Cytophagales > Cyclobacteriaceae > ELB16-189. The sequence goes on along the minus strand of DATHEL010000001.1, from coordinate 89,173 downwards.
TCGACTGGAGCCGTGAAGTGCAGACCTGCGATCCCTCCTATTATAAATGGACCCAATGGATCTTCCTGCAGATATTCGACAGCTGGTTCAACCGCAAGCCCGGGAAAGCCGAACGGATTGCCGGCCTGATCTCTATTTTCGAAAAGGAAGGCAACGTCAATCACCCGTTCCCCAATGCGAAGTTCCGGATCAACGGCGCTGAGACGTTCACATCCGGCGAATGGAAAGCCTTCGACGAGACGACAAAGCAAAAGATGCTGATGGAGTACCGCCTCGCGTACCTGGCCTGGACCGACGTGAACTGGTGCGAAGCTTTGGGTACCGTCCTGGCCAACGATGAGGTGGTCAACGGCGTCAGCTATCGCGGCGGATTTCCGGTGGTGAAACGACAGATGCGCCAATGGAGCTTGCGCATTACGGAATATGCCGACCGGTTGCTGAAAGGCCTCGATGAGATCGACTTCAGCGATTCTATGAAAGAAGTACAGCGCAACTGGATCGGAAAGAGTACCGGTGCGCGGATCACATTCAAAATAAAGAGCGAACGTTCCACCTCGAAAGAGCTGGCGGTATTTACAACAAGACCCGATACCATTTTCGGCGTCGACTTTATGGTTGTCGCCCCTGAGCATGATCTGGTGAAAGAGATTACGTCAGTTTCGCAACAGCCGGATGTCGATAAATATTTGAAGTACGTCGAAAGCCGTTCGGAGATAGACCGTATGGCAGAAGTGAAGAAGATCACCGGCGCATTTACCGGCGCTTATGCGATCAATCCGCTGAGCGGCCGCGAGATACCGGTATGGATCAGCGAATACGTGCTCGCGGGCTACGGCACCGGCGCCATTATGGGTGTACCCTGTGGCGACGAGCGTGACTTCAAGTTTGCAAAGCATTTCGGGTTGCCGATCACCAATATTATCGGATCTCATTTCAATGGCGAAGAAGCCAATCCTACCTACGAAGCCGTGCTGGAAAACTCCGGTTTCCTGAACGGGAAGAAGATGCGCGATGCACTGGAAGTTGTCGTGAAGAAAGTAGAGGAGCTCGGGGTGGGCAAAAAACAGGTGAATTACAAAATGCGGGATGCCGGCTGGAGCCGTCAGCGTTACTGGGGCGAGCCGTTCCCGGTGATCTATCGCAATGACATCCCTTACGCGATGGACGAGAAAGACCTGCCGCTATTGCTGCCTCCTACGACCAACTTCAAGCCGTCAGGTACAGGCGAAGGGCCGTTAGCGAACCTCGGTGACTGGATCAATATCAGCGACCGGGAGATGAGGGATTCCAACACCATGCCGACACATGCCGGCGCTGCCTGGTATTTTTTGAGGTACATGGATCCTCAAAACGATAAGACTTTTGCCGACAAGAAGGCGCTGGACTATTGGGGGCAGGTTGATGTTTACATCGGTGGCTCGGAACATGCCGTTGCGCATTTGTTGTACGCGAGGTTGTGGATCAAAGTGCTGCACGACCTCGGGTATTTGAATTTCAATGAGCCGTTCAAGAAGTTGATCAACCAGGGGAAGATCACGGGAGACTCGAGGTTTGTTTATAGAGTGAGGGATACGAACAAATTCGTATCCGATGGCCTGAAGGGAAGATACGAGTTCGACCCATTGCATGTAGATGTGTCGCTGGTGACCGGCCTGGAACTCGACACCGAGGGTTTCAAAAAATGGAAGCCCGACTTTGCAAACGCAGAATTCATTCTTGAAGATGATAAGTATATCTGCGGATCGGCTATCGAAAAAATGTCGAAGTCGAAATACAACGTCGTTAACCCGGACGACATTGTCGACAAGTACGGCGCAGACACGTTAAGAATGTATGAAATGTTCTTAGGTCCCCTGGAGCAATCCAAGCCCTGGAATACCAACGGCATCGACGGCGTCTACAAATTTCTCCGCAGGTTCTGGAATCTGATACACGACAACCTCGCAAACCTGAACGTAAGCGAGGCCGAACCGACCCGCGAAGAGCTGAAGGTCATGCATAAGACCATTAAGAAAATCGCACAGGACGTTGACAACTATTCGTTCAACACATCTGTGAGTGAGTTCATGATCTGTGCCAACGAGCTTTCGACACTGAAGTGCAACAAGAGAAAGATCGTGGAGCCATTGGTGATCGCTCTGTCTCCTTTCGCTCCGCACATATGCGAAGAGCTGTGGTCGTTGCTGGGTCATAAGACCACCGTCCTCGACGAACGCTTCCCTGCATACGATGAGCAATATCTCACCGAGAGCTCATTCAACTACCCGATATCGATCAACGGAAAAGTCCGCGCCGAAATGAACTTCGCGCTCGACATGCCCAGGGAAGACATCGAGAAACAAGTGCTGGCTTCTGAGATCGTTAAGAAATGGACGGAAGGAAAGACCCCGAAGAAAGTGATTGTTGTACAGGGAAGAATTGTGAACGTGGTATTGTAGTGACGTTCAGTCTTGTTGGAGGAGCGTTAGGAAAACTAATCTTACATCCCAGTGCCTGGCCTAACAATAGGTTTTAAATTCAGTCCGCGGAATGTTGCGGCGGGAAACTTCGAATTGCGTGGCGCGATGAGCAAATGCATCGGTACACGTTGCGTTACGGGCCCGGTGAACATCGCCGGCATATAAACCCTCTCCGCAAGCTCGCTGTAAGAGTATTCAACTTTTCGGTGTGTGATCTGTCTCACATCGATCACCATGGTCCGTCCGCCCCTGCCATTGATCAGCTGGTTCCAGTTCGGATAACGACCGAGATTGATGGTAATACTTGTTACGCCGAGGTTTTCCAGCTTGCGCTGCTTCCGGTTGATAACAAAATCGTTTCTGAAGATGACCTGGGCGGCCACATCCGTCGTAAAGAGCAAAGCCACGATCGCAACGATTGAAGTCTTCACAAACCGAAAATAAGAAAAAAACGCCCAATTTCTTCTAACTTAGGTGGGCTAAAACCCTGCAAAAGCACATCTAAAACCTTATTCATGCCCTATTCAAGGATTGTCGGCTTGGGTCATCACCTTCCGGAAACAGTCATCACCAATCAATATCTTTCCTCCCTCATGGAGACGTCCAACGAGTGGATCGTCGAGCGGACGGGTATTGAAGAGCGAAGGTGGATGAATCCTGAAGTGGATACTGTCGCGAACATGGCAGCAAAGGCTACGCGGATGGCGCTCCAACGGGCAAACCTCACCGAAAAAGACATAGAGTTCATCGTCTTTGCCACCATCACGCCCGACTATTTTTTCCCCGGTTCGGGTGTATTGCTGCAGCGCGAGCTTGGACTGGAAGGCATCGGAGCGCTCGACATCCGCAATGCATGCTCGGGGTTTATATACGCGCTCTCAGTTGCCGACCAATTCATCAAGACGGGCGCATACAAGACTATCCTGGTTATCGGCGCCGAGATCCAATCGACAGCGCTCGACATTACAACACGCGGCCGGAATACCGCCGTGATCTTCGGCGACGGAGCCGGCGCCGCCATCCTCCGCGCATCGGATACAAAAGGCGTACTATCGACACATCTCCACTCCGACGGCCGTTACGCCGAGGAGCTTTACCTGAAAGATCCCGGAAGCAGCCGCCCCCGCGAACAACGGCAGCCCGAACAAATACTCGACACCAGCACGTATAAGCTGGTCATGAACGGCAGCCAGGTATTCAAACATGCCGTAGTGCGATTCATAGAAGTCATCAACGAAGCATTGCAAGCCAACGGTATGAAGAAGGAAGACATCAACCTCCTCGTGCCACACCAGGCCAATCTCCGCATCAGTCAATACGTCAAAGATAAAATGCAGTTGACTGACAGTCAGGTGTACAACAACATCATGCGGTACGGTAATACTACCGCAGCGTCGATACCCATAGCACTCAGCGAGGCATGGGCAGAAGGAAGAATCAAAGAAAATGATTTAATTTGTTTGGCGGCATTCGGAAGCGGTTTCACCTGGGCCTCCGCTCTTATCAGGTGGTAAGCGAAAATATAATTAATGAAAACATCAGCCTATAATCCCAGCTCACTTGAGGTCGATTTCGCCAACGCACTGATCATTCTCCAAAAGGATATCCAGAAACATCTTCAGGGTAACCAGATCGTCAATGTTGAAAGCAACATCAACCGTGACAATCCTATGGTGAAATTCAGCCTGGTTGACAAAGACGGCGACCCGCATGAAATCGTGGTGCGTATTGTTCAAATACCCGATAAATTTTAATTAATTGAAGTTTACAGCTTCGTGTCAATAATCATTGTCATTCTTTGCATTGCGCTTCTTATCGTGCTTATCACGGTATTCAAGATCAATGCGTTCCTCGCATTCCTTGTGACGTCGATCACAGCAGGTCTTCTCCTGGGTGTGGACCCTGCCAGGATGGGAAAGGTACTGGAGAAGGGCGTTGGTGACATGCTCGGTGGACTCGTGATCGTGATCATCGTCGGCGCTATGTTGGGCAAGCTCGTTGCAGAAACCGGCGCCGCACAACAGATCGCGTCGGGGCTCATGAAAGCGTTCGGAGAAAAGTATCTCCAGGTTGCCATGATGATCACCGGGTTTGTGATCGGCATACCCCTTTTTTATAATGTAGCCTTCGTACTCGTATTTCCCCTCATCGCATCCATCGTCTATCGCTATAAATTACCTGCCGTATACGTTGGCCTTCCGATGATGGCGGCGCTCTCCGTTACGCACGGGTTCCTTCCGCCCCACCCTTCACCTGTCGGCCTCGTGTCACAGCTCAACGCAAACATGGGGCAAACCCTCATGTACGGGATCATCATCGCGATACCGACCGTTATCATTTCCGGGTATTTTTTCGCGAAGACACTCAAAGGCATGAATGCCGAACTGCCTAAGACATTTCAATCGGAAGGTCTGCGCGATGATCAGCTTCCGAGCCTCAGGAACAGCCTGTTTTCTGCGCTGTTACCGGTAATCTTGTTAGCTCTCACGACCATATTCATTATGGTGATGTCCGACGAGTGGATGAAGAGCGCCGTAGCTGAAGCTGGCACCGCAAAACATTATCTCGCCCAGGTAATCCTTTTCCTCAGCGACTCCAATATTGTGATGTTGCTGTCGCTCGCCATCGCCTCATATACACTTGGTATCCGCAGAGGCATGAAAGTAACGGCCATCATGGATATCTATGGCGTTGCGGTTAAAGATGTTGCGCTCATTGTCTTGATCATGGGCGGTGCAGGAACGTTAAAAGAGGTGCTCATTGTAACGGGTGTGAGTAAAGAAATTTCGGTAATGCTTAATGGATTCAGCCTCCACCCATTGTTCCTCGGCTGGCTGATCGCTTGCATCATTCGCGTTTGTGTAGGTTCCGCAACCGTCGCGGGGCTTACTGCCGCCGGTATCGTTGCACCCTTGCTTGCCGAACATCCGGAAGTGAATGCCAACCTGATGGTACTGGCTGTAGGCGCGGGAAGCCTTATGTTCTCACACGTGAATGACGCAGGTTTCTGGCTATTCAAAGAATATTACAACCTGTCTATCAAACAGACCATTCGATCGTGGTCGCTGATGGAAACTATTGTCGCCGTGTGCGGACTGGGTGGGGTAATGGCGTTGAATGCATTTATATAAGGTTAAGCATTGTTCGTTGTTCGCGGCTACGACGATGACCATCAACTTTGCCGCGAACAACGAACAACAAACAACGAAATATGAGCGAAACTTCTCCGGACGCGCGTTTCAACAAATTAGGGCTGTCACTTCCCCCCGCACCGAAACCACTCGGTGTCTACAAACCCTTCCTGATTGTCGGAAACTTCGTCTACGTATCCGGACACGGTACTGTCAAGGACGATGGCACGCTGATCATCGGCAAAGTGGGTATCGACATGGATAAGGATGGAGCGAAGCTTGCAGCTCAGCAAGTCGGCCTGGCTATTCTTGCAACGCTAAAGAAAAACCTCGGCAGCCTGGACAAGATTAAGAGAGTGATCAAGGTCCTCGGTATGGTGAATGCCACTCCCGACTTCGAACGACATCCTTATGTGATCAACGGATGCAGCGAGCTGTTCGCGAAGGTATGGGGCGACGACAACGGTGTCGGTGTCCGTAGTGCGGTAGGGATGGGGTCGCTGCCGGATAACATTCCTGTTGAAATTGAAGCTATGTTTGAACTAGCTTGAAAATAGCTCTCACGGAAAACACGGAAAGCACGGAAGCTCTTTCAAGATAGCTGTGTGCCACATTGAAAGCTTTGCATTTTTCCGTGCTTTCCGTGAGAAATAAAGACTGACTACAAATGGAAAACTGGTTCACGGTTGAAAACATTGCAGACGTCGATACGCCGGCGTTGCTGATCTATCCGGACCGCGTAAAAGAGAACATCCACATCCTGAAAACGTTCGTGGACGACGTGAAGCGGTTGCGGCCGCACGTAAAAACAAACAAGTCTCCCGACATCACACGGATGCTCGTCAAGGCCGGAATCATCAAGTTCAAATGCGCCACCATCGCCGAAGCAGAAATGCTCGCCATGAACGGCGCCATCGACGTGCTCCTCGCCCACCAGCCGGTTGGCCCTAAAGGAGAACGTCTCGCGCGCCTGATAAAGAAATATCCGCAGGTGAAATTCTCATGTCTCATCGACGATCTTTCGAACGCAAAAAATCTTTCCGCCACTTTTGAAAAAAACGGATTGAACGTCCCGGTTTATATCGACCTGAATGTTGGCATGAACCGCACGGGTATCGAACCGGAAAAAGCGTTACAACTCTTCAACGATTGCCAGTCACTGAAGGGGATCACGATAGCCGGTCTCCATGCTTACGATGGCCATCTGCGGGAACCCGATCTCGAGACCCGGCGCAAGCAATGCAACGAAGGATTTGACCGTGTGACCAGGCTCCGCGACGACATTTTGAAATCGACCGGAAACAAGCTGCCGGTCGTAGCCGGCGGAACACCGTCGTTCCCCATTCATGCCGAACGGAAGTCTGTCGAGTGTAGTCCCGGCACTTTTATCTATTGGGACAAAGGATACCAGTCGATCTTAAAAGAACAGCCGTTCCTCTTCGCAGCGCTCGTCGTTACACGTGTGATCTCCATTCCAACACCCGACACTATTTGCGTGGACCTGGGTCACAAAGGGATCGCTTCCGAAAATCCCATCGACAAACGCGTCTATTTTCTGAACGCCGAAGGCCTTACTCCAACCGGTCACAGCGAAGAACACCTGGTCCTGGAAACCAATAACAAGCATTCATACAAAGTCGGTGACGTGCTCTACGGCGTTCCACATCATATTTGTCCAACCGTCAATCTCTACGACACTCCCTTCATCATTGAGAACGGGAAGTATACCGGCAACTGGGAAACCATCTCCCGAAAACGGAAGATCACCATTTAGTCTACGTCAAAATCGTACCTCGTAAATCGTACCTCGTAAATGTTTTCAATCGATGCACACTTAGACCTCTCGATGAACGCCATGGAGTGGAACCGTGACCTGCGGATGTCTGTCGAAGAGATCCGCGATCGCGAAAAAGGCCTGACCGATAAACCCGACCGCGGAAAGAACACAGTAAGTTTCTCAGAGCTGCGAAAGGGAGACTTCGGACTTGTAGTCGCCACACAGATCGCCAGATACGTGGAGCGAGGAAGCTGGTTGCCCGGTTGGAATTCTCCCGAGCAGGCATGGGCACAAACGCAAGCACAGATCGCATGGTACCAGTCGATGGAAGAAGACGGTGAAATGAAACAGATCACCGACCTGGCTTCTCTCGAAAAACATATCGCCGATTGGAATTCAAACCCGTCACCGAAGAAGGCGATCGGTTACATACTCAGCCTCGAAGGCGCCGACTCGATCGTAACCATCGGTCATCTTGAAAAAGCATACCGGTATGGACTGAGAGCGCTTGGGCCCGCCCACTACGGCCCCGGGCGCTATGCTTTCGGAACGGATTCGAATGGCCCCATGGGTCAGAAAGGCAAAGCGCTCCTCAAAGAAATGGAGCGTCTCAACATCATCCTCGATGCCACCCACCTTTGCGATGAAAGTTTCCGCGAAGCGCTCGATACGTTCAACGGCCACGTCTGGGCCAGTCACCACAACTGCAGGGCGCTGGTCAACCACAACAGGCAGTTCAGCGACGAGCAACTGAAGGAGCTCATCGGTCGCGGCGCGGTGATCGGCGCACCAATGGATGCCTGGATGATCGTGCCGGGCTGGATCCGCGGGCAATCGACTCCCGAGGGTATGGGCGTGAATCTGGAGCGGGTGGTGGATCACATGGACCATATCTGCCAGCTGGCCGGAAATGCCGAGCATATTGGTATCGGTTCCGACCTCGACGGGGCCTTCGGGAAAGAGCAGAGTCCTTCGGATATCGAGACCATTGCCGATCTGCAAAAATTAAGAGGAATACTAGCCAGCCGGGGATACAAGCCCGAGGAAATAGAAAATGTGATGCAGGGGAACTGGCTCAGGTTTCTCAGGAAGGCGTGGCGGAAGTAAAGGACGCGGATACCCTCAAAATTCACCCTATTTTTCACACCGCCGGGCCCAAATCGCCGTTGTAAACTCTGTAACTTTAGAGAACAGTAAAAATACAAGGGGATGAAAGTGAAGAAGAGATATATTTTTAGCCTGGCCTTCGTCGCAATGATGGTCGGCATGTCGTTTACGCCGCCCGCGGAACGCTATTTTGAGATCGCCAAGAACCTGGACATTTTCGCATCGCTATTCAAAGAAGTGAATGCGCTCTACGTCGATGAAGTCAATCCGAATAAACTGATGCGTACCGGTATCGATGCGATGTTGAACTCGCTCGATCCATATACCAACTATATTCCTGAAGACGAAGTCGAAGATTTCCGCACGATGAACACCGGTCAGTATGGTGGTATCGGCGCCATCACCCGACAGATCGGAAAGAGAACGGTGGTGACCATGATCTATGAAGGGTACCCCGCCGCACGCAATGGCTTGAAGATCGGCGACGAGATCCTCAAGATGGATGACATCGATCTCTCGAAGCTGACGATGGAAGAAGCCAACCACCTGATGCGCGGCCAGATCGGAACGAACGTGAGGCTTACTGTGAAGAGGCCCGGCGCGACAACACCGGTAGCCCTCGAATTCAAACGCGAACGTGTGAAGGTGAGCAATGTTCCCTATTTCGGGATGGTGTCGAACGAGATCGGTTTCGTACAACTTTCCGATTTCACACCGGATGCTGGGAAGGAAGTAAAGAATGCTATCGTTGCCTTGAAGGAAAAAGGGGCGAAAGGAATTATTCTCGATCTCCGCGGCAATCCCGGCGGTCTGCTCCTCGAAGCTGTAAACATCTGCAGCATATTCCTCCCGAAAGGAAACCTGGTGGTTAGCACCAAGGGGAAAGTGGAAGACTCCAACTTCGTTTACGAAACGACTATTCCCCCGGTGGACACTGAAATACCGCTTGCCGTGCTGATCAACCGCGGAAGTGCGTCGGCTTCGGAAATTGTAGCCGGAACCTTGCAAGATTATGACCGTGCGATCATCGTCGGTGAGAAATCATACGGCAAAGGACTGGTCCAGCTCCCGAGACCACTGTCTTATAATTCACAGGTGAAGATCACGACTGCCAAATATTACACCGCGGCCGGCCGCTGCATCCAGGTGCTCGACTACGCCCATCGTCGCATGGATGGAAGTGTGGGCGCCGTTCCCGATTCATTGAAGAAATCATTCAAGACCTCGCACGGACGGACGGTATTCGACGGTGGCGGCATCGATCCCGACATCGCTACGGCCAGCGCAGAAGCATCTGCCATTACCCAGACCCTCTACAGCGAAGGATTCCTGTTCGATTTCGCCACGGAATATTATGTGAAACATCCTACCATCACGACTGCAAAGGATTTCGCTATGACCGACGCGGAGTATACCGAGTTTGTGGCATGGATGAAAACAAAAAAGTATTCGTACCTCTCTCCCATCGAAGTACACCTGAACCAATTGACCGAAGAGGCGAAACGCGAGCGCGCCATCGAAGAGCTGAAGCCTCAAATCGATAAACTGAAATCCCTCGTGACTGAATACAGGAAAAACGATCTGACTAATTTCAAAGACCAGATCCGCGGACTCCTGGAAGAAGACATCGTAGCTCACTACTACCTGGAGCGCGGCGCCACAGAGGTATCTTTCAAATCCGACCAGGATGTCAGGAAGTCGATCGAAGCCCTGAATGATGCCGGCGGGTACAAGAAGATCCTGAATTTGCAATAAACTCACTTATGCGCTGGAAGCGTATTGCTGCCCGTACCTCAATAGTAACCATAGTTTTTTTCGCAGCGCTATCGCTTCTGATGGACTCATGCATGCAATTCCGCATGAGCAAAACGGAGATCGACGAATTCTTTAAAGGCAAGAAGTACGCAGGCATCGAACGGTCGTACTTCGTAGGAAGGCAGAAGATCAACTACCTCACTGCCGGAAGCGATTCTCTTCCGCTGGTGATCTTCGTTCACGGCTCTCCCGGCTCACTCAGCGCATTCATCGATTTCATGGACGACACCGTGCTGCTGAAAAAAACACAGATGATCTCCGTCGACCGTCCCGGATTCGGAGCATCCAATTTCGGATACGCCGAACCTTCGTTGGAAAAACAATGCCAGGAGATCAAACCGATCCTCGATAAGCACAAGAACAACCGGCCGGTCTTCCTGGTCGGGCATTCCCTTGGCGGGCCGATCATTGCAAGGATGGCGATGGACTACCCGGACCTTATAGACGGGCTGATCTTCGTAGCGGCCTCCGTCGATCCTGAGCTTGAACCCGACGAGTGGTTCCGTGCGCCCTTGGCCACTCCATTCCTGAAATGGATGCTGCCTCGCTCCATCCGTGCCTCCAACGACGAGATCTATCAACTCGAGCCTCAGTTAAACCAGATGCTGCCCATGTGGTCGCGGATCACCTGCCCTGTGATATTCATCCAGGGAAAGCAGGACGATTTGGTGCCCGCGGCTAACGCCGACTTCGCGAAGAAAATGCTGGTGAATGCTCCGTTTGAACTGGTGCTGGTGGAAGACATGAATCACTTCGTGCCGTGGGCACGCCCGGACCTAATAAACGATGCGATTTTGAAACTGGCAGCCTCGCGGACTCCGGAATGATCAGTCCTTCTTAAATAGTTTACATGACCGGCTATCGTACGACGATACGTTTCTGAAGATTAGAAGTTCCGTACTTGATCTGCACAATGTAAAGACCTTTCGCTGTATCGAATTCTTTCGTCAATACAGCTTCATGGTATCCGCGGGTGAAGTGCGACTCGCCCGTCCAATGTATGCGGCCCAACAGGTCCACAACCTGGAACTGAACATTCCCATCCTCAGGAATGGAGAAGGCGACTTCCACCGGGCCCTCGGTAGGGTTGGGTGAAACGGAGTGAAACACCAGCCGGTCGACGCCGATGTCTTTTGCAAGGCCATCTTTGTCGCCAAAATAGACTTTGAAGGAATTCGACTCGCTGCGATTAAACTCATACACATTTGTTTTACGCATATCGATGGCCACCATCCGTGCGACGTCCCATAGGATGAGCGTTTTTTCATTCTCCCCAAAGTTGGAATTATCCCACTGAAATTTCGTGAGTGCGACATCACTGTTCGATTCGACATCAAACTCCCAGACATGATATTGGGACGTTGGCACAATATCCATGGAGTAAAAATCTCCGTGGTCGGATTTCCTGTGATTGACCTCCAGGTAATTCTCGAAAAACCGCGGCATGGTAAAGCCGTCGTACATATCGTATCCTTCCCGCGCATCTTTGTGCATACCGATTCCGGAAATGAGATTGGTTTGTATTCCACTCATGGCCATAAGCTTTAGATCCCAGTTTTCCTGGGCGAGGATGTTCTCTGGTACTACTTCGTAAGTGCGACCGCCGTTGACGGAGGCGTTCTTCGCCAGTGGAATGTTGATGTCGATGTTGGCGGTGACTTTGATAAAGGCGCCCTTCATTTTCTCGAGCGTGGGCGCGTCGCCCCAGGTACCCTCGTATCCACGAAGGGTGCTCGTCAGATTGGGGTTGGCGGCTACGACGTCACTCCATTTTACGTTGTAGTAGTATGGATTACCGATCTGGTTCCAGCCCGTCTTTAAAGCGATCGTTGCGGGTGCGGTGCTACTTGCAGCGACCATTTCTCCGGGACCTGTGTCTATCGCACCCATACTGGTCTTGGCGATAAACCAATATCCAAGCTTGGGAAGAATTGCAGAGCTGGAGGTCAAGTCTGTTGCTATGCCGTCTGCATAATGCGAAATTCTCCACGTCTTTCGCGTCATTGGCTCCAGGTCGTCCCCCAGTGTCGCTAGTACAGTATTTGTTGTCAGCGTTAACGGCACGGCGATGATGCGGTAATTGTTCTCAGCGGTTCCATACGCAGAGTATGGAATGGTTAGTCCCGAAGAAACCACTTTCACCCGGACGACATACGGAGTTGTCGTGGTCCCCCCGGTGCTGACGGCCGTGATTGTGAACTCGATCCCCAGTTCGCCAATCTCTGCGGCAGTAAAGTCTTTTGAATAGCTACCGGCCGCGCCTGCGGTCATATTGACGTCCGCAGAAGCCGCAGTGCCCGAAAGAGATCGCCATGCAACTTTCGGAGTTCCTGTGATACCGCTTTCATCGTCCTTAATGGTGGCGATAAGACTGTATGCTGTATTTATTTCTACGGTGGTGACGGACGTTACGGTGATTATAGGTGCAGAGCTGTCTGCCGCAAGTGTCGTGACTGCCACTACATTTGAGTTCGGTGATTCGCCTGTTGCGTTAACGGCCCGGACCCTTACCACAAATCCTGTTCCTTCGGGCATACCGGAAACCAACTGGGGGCTGACCGTCGCGGCAAGGCCATCATAACCGGGTTTGAAAGTCGCGAAATTATCGGTGGAGACGTCGACCTTGTATCCGGTTGCGCCAGGCGATGCCGTCCATGCAATGTTGAAACTTGTTTTGGCGATATTTTGCGCAGACGCAGTGGGTGCCGCAAACGTGGCGGTGTTTCTTAGTATCGATACAAGAGACGCAGACGCAGTAGATGCCAGCAGGTCGGGCTTGCCGTCCCCATCGATGTCGGCGACGCCAACATTTATGGGCGAGTCACCCACCGGGAAATCGACTTTAGCCTGGAACGAAGCGGTTGTAATGGCGTCCAACGGAGCCATCAGGTTCCTTAACACGTTTATACTCGCAGATGTGAGACCATTGCTGATCGTGATGATGTCCGGTTTACGGTCGCCGTCGATGTCGGCCGATGTAATCAGATTCGGACCGGACCCCACGGTAAAGTCTACGGGGGCTCCAAACGCCGCTGCCGAAATTGCGCCGGTGGCGTCGATATTGTTCATGATGACCGAAATGGTGTTGGTACCATTGTTGGTCACGGCGATATCAGGTTTTCCATCGGCGTTGAAGTCCGCAATAGTAGTACTGTATGGCTTCAATCCGGTAATTACCTCTGTCGCCGCTCCAAAGCCGACCATCGACGAGCCGACATCGCAATTGTTTTTGAAGACATTGATCTTGGAGCTACCGTCAACGAAGCTGGTCACGATCAATTCAGGTTTGTTGTCACCGTTGAGGTCCGCGACACTCACATGACTCGGGGAGGAGAGCGTGGTCACATCGACCCGGTAGAACGAGCTTGCACTGACATTTGCAGCCAGGCCCGAATTGTGAAAGATAGAGATTTTGGTTCCATTGACGTAGGTCACTACAAGATCGGTCTTGCCGTCGACGTCCACATCGGCCATCGCAATACTAAATGGTTTAGCGTCTGTCGGTATATCAAATCGCGCAAGTGAACCAGTGGCTACTACACTTGTTCCCTGGTTGCGAAATACAGATATGTTGTTACCATCGAGATTAGCAGTGGCAACGTCGAGCTTACCGTCATTGTCAATATCACCCGTTGCCAACCCATATGGTTGGAGGTCGGTGCTGTAATCAAACTTCGACATAGATACCGTGCCCGGTACGCTTGCATTGCTCAACACAGAGATGTTTCCACTAATGATGTTTGCCACCGCTATTTCAATCTTACCATCCCCGTTGATATCGGCTGGAGCAAATATCTGCGGCTGAGTACCGGCAGTGATGTCAACTTTGGCTGCGAAGGAAGATGTGCCAAAGGTACTTCCGCTGGCAAACGCGGGCTGAAATGATTTGAGCGACGATCCTGTGAGTCCATTGGCAGTCACCGTAATTGGTTTGAAGGCTGCACCGGTGGGAACAAGGACTGTAACGGTAGCGGCTGTTACGGACGAAACAGTTGCCTTCACAGGGCCAAAACGCACAATGTTATCTGCGGCGTTGGCACCGAAGTTTGAGCCTGTGATAGTGATAGTGGCGCCTGGCGTGCCGAAGGCCGGTTCGAAACTCGTGATGACAGGCGGCGGACTAACATTGGTGTTGAGCATGATAGTACATGTCTGGAGTGCCTCATCGCCGAAAACTATGTCGGCAAGGCCGTCATTATTCATATCGGCCACGATAGAGTTCAATGGCCTTCCCTGTGTTACTCCAGCGACCGTTTTTCCTACTACAATTGCATAACGTGAAAAACTCGATGTCGTTATGCTTCCCGGCGACGCTGCATTTTTCAATACGACGAGCCCTGCATCGCTGATCGTCTGAGCAACAATGTCAGGCTTGTTATCTCCGTCAACGTTACCAACCGTAACACTCCATGCGTCCGGAAAATCAAAAATTACGGGTGTTTCGAAAGTATTTGCGTCAATGACGTTTGACGACGCCTTGTTACGCCAAATCATCAATCGATTTCCAACGCCCGTTGCACTCGATATCATGTCTGTTTTTCCATCGCCGTCAAGATCTGCAAAGGCGATTCCGGATCTGTACCCGGGAGCGGCGAATGAAACAGCCGTGGCAAACGACGAACTGTTGATCACGCCGTTGGTCGATGTATTTCTTAGCACAATAACGCGGCTTTGTGCTACCACGCTTTCGGGAACCGGTGCCGCGATATCCAGCCGGCCGTCATTGTCGATATCGACAAGCTCCACTGCCCATATCCAGGTTGACACCGAGCCGGACGAGAAGCTCACGGGTGCCGCAAATGATAAGTTTCCCGTGGTGGAAGTGTTTTTGAATACATTGATCTGGTTTGTGTTCCCTACCACGACAATGTCGGGCTTCCCGTCGTTATCAATATCTCCCACCGCAAGCGCAGATTGTTGACTGCCCGGCAGATCGAACTTCGCAGCAAATGCTATGTTGGCGGGAGTACTGATGTTCCGTAGTATCGACACCGACCCGTTATTGTAAGTCGCACCGGCAAGGTCCAGTTTTCCATCCGCGTCGAAATCTGCAGCAACAAGCGAATAGACGCTGCCGTTAGCGGTGAAAGTCTGTTTACTGGCGAACGACATCGTTCCTGCACTGGTCGTGTTGCGGAAAACATGTACGGCACTGGCGGCACCGTCGGCCAGCGCGGCATCGGGCAGGCCATCGTTGTTGAAGTCAGCTACGGTTACTTTGGCGTTATTTGCAGTTCCCCCAACCAGGTCGAATCTTGCAGGGAAGCTTCCGGGTATCCAATTCTTAAAAGGGAATGTGAGAAAGAATGGGTCCTTTGAATATGCTGTTAATCCATTACAAGTTACCGACACAGGACCCATGGACGCCCCACCAGGAACGATGGCAGTGATCTGCGAATAGGTAGATCCGGTTACTGTCGCTTTAATTCCTCCGATGTAAACAGTGTGTGCTAATGCGGGGTTGAAATTCTCGACTGAGATCGTTATTGTAGAACCGGCAGCGCCATTTTGTGGAGCAATCGCGGCGACCTTCAGCGGAAGGTTATTGACGATGGTAAGTGACCCCGAACTCGGATTTAGACCGGTTGTCTCGGCAAAATCCGACATCCTTGCCAGGGACGACGTTGTCATATTGAATTCGAACAGCGCCCCGTAGCCACCCGCTCCTCCGGCATAGGTCGTACCATACAACTTGTTGCCATTGGCCTGTATCAGCGAACTGTTTGGATATGCGCCAACAGCCGCTGTGAAAGACGCCAGGCCAACAAGATTGTTATTCGGGATATCATAAGAAAACAACATCCCAAAATCGTTGTTTCCACCACTTGATGTAACTCCGTATAATTTGGTATCAGATGCGCGGAATAACGTTCCCTGAGGCGCAGCTCCGGTTGTCGCCTTGATAAAATTCGCTTTGACGGTAATAGTGGTGGCCATATCATACTCGAAAAGCGTACCCAAGCCGCTCGTCCCTCCGTTTTGTGCAAGTCCATAAAGTTTTCCACTTACTTCTATAAAGCTCCCTATGGGGTAAGCACCATTAGCCTGGTTGAAGTCGACCTTTTTCGCAAACGTATTGTTTGTCGGATTGAACTCATATATAGTGCCTACGCCTGTGGCACCACCTACTACCATTATTCCATAAAATTTTCCATTCGACGCGAGGAAAAGGGAACCGACCGGTCCAGCCCCATGCAGGTTATAATCGAACTCAGCCCTTGTTGTCAGGATACTGGTTGCTGGGTCATACTCGTAAAGCGTTCCACCTGTGTTCGTACCCCCATCCGCCGTGACGCCGTACAACTTACCGTTGCTATGAAGCACAGGATTGCTCTGGGGATTTGCTCCTTTTGTAACCACATTGTCGAAATCGATTTTCCGCGTATAAATTTTGGTGGCTGGATCGTATTGAAATAAAACACCTTTGCCTTTCGATCCTCCCGATACCGCGGTACCGTACAACTTGCCGTCGCTTGTCTGCGCGAGGGTCATGTATCGCGGACTGCTGCCATTCAGCGCGACGTTCAGGTCGATCTTTTTAGATACTGCGCTAGCGCCAAGTGTGTATTCAAATATTGTCCCGTAACCTGAGCTTCCTCCACTTGTGGTAGTTCCATAGAGCTTTCCATTGGTTGCAAGGGTGAGTCCGCTCCGTGGTTGCGATCCGGTAGTGGCCTGGTCGAAGTCTACACGTTTAATATAATTGTTTAATGTGGGGTCATATTCGAATAATGTTCCGCTGAAACTCGGTCCTCCCTGCTCAAAGGTTGTGTACAATTTTCCGGAGACGAGGGTCATCAAATTGACGCGGCCAGTGCCGTTGGTTGAAGTAAGATCCTGCTTCTTTGTAAAAGTGTTCGGTGGTACATATTCGAACAGTACGCCATAGCCCACTGCACCGCCCAGCGTAGTCGTCGCGTAAAGCTTTCCATTTGCAATAGAAAATGTGGAGTAAGGATTCTCTCCGTTTGCCGCTCCAAAGTCGAATCGCTTCGTCACAGAACCTGCTACAGGATCAAACTCAAAGATCACACCCTTGTTATTTATGCCACCCTCCGGTGTCATTCCGTAAAGCTTGCCATCTGTAAACAGTTTCAAAGCTCGATAAGGCATGCGGCCGGTGGTAACACTTGAAAAATTATGCTTCACCGAAAGCGCATTGGTACCCGGGTCGAATTCGTAGAGAACGCCATCGTTGTTAGCACCCCCCTTCGCAGTAACACCATAGAATTTATTGTTCGACGCAAGGGCAAGGCCCGCATATATCTCGGAACCCGTGACAGTGGCTTGAAAGTTTGCCCTGTATGTTATCGTGTTAGTCGCGATCGCGTACTCGAACAGTGAGCCTTCACCGAACTGCCCGCCTTGTTCACATGTTCCATACAGGTTACCGTTGGGTCCAAACACAAGCCCGCCGATAGGCTGTTGACCGGTTGAATTCCTGAAATCAATTTTCTTTGTATAAATATTTGTCGACGGATCGTATTCGAACAGGACCCCTTCACTAAATACCCCGCCTCTTGAAAGCACACCATACATCTTACCGCTTGTCGCCACAACCATGGCGCTGGCATCACCATTACTTCCCGCGTTGGCATCGATCGGGAAGTTGAAGTCTGCCCTAAGTCCTCCTCCATCGAGGTTGGCGCGGAATATTGTCCCTCCACCGGCCGTGCCTCCATTAGGCGCTACCCCATAGAACGCCTGCGACGAAGCTGGTACTGCAATGCAAAAAAATGCAGCTACTATAAATATTGTTCTCAACAGCATGGCTTTAATCTTGTGGACTCGGGGAATTAGGCAGATCGGGGTCAATATCAGGATCTTTGCCTTTAGCAAGGATCGCAATGATCACCCCACCAACGACAATCGGAGCAGCGATCCATAAGATCGGCAGCTTGGGTTTAATTGGGAACGCCCCACTCGTGGCCGTCTCTCCCCCACCCGATAATCTCACCTGGTAATTTCCCTTAGCAATATCTTTGGGCACAACCCATGTGTGCATTCCATTATTGGTCGCTGACTCACTGATCGTTTGAGCCGTCTTACCGTCTTGAATCAGATCGATCCGCAATGGTGAACCTTGTTTACCACCGACCCATGTCACCGTCATGGCCTTTCCCTTACGAACTGTCTTATTCTCCACCGGTGCCTTGATCGTCAACGGTATAGGCATTACATCACCACGCACTTTAAAAGTGATATTGCCCTGGTAAGTCACAAGCTCCTTTGTAAGGTCCCACTCCACGCGTTTTCCGGGACCGGCAGCAATACTTTTTCCGACATCGCCGACCACAAACTTGAGCGGTGCGACGAAATTGTCATGCGATGAAAAAACAGAAATGTTATAATGCTGGTCGGTATTTCCGATGAGATCATAGGTAATGATCACCTTTCCGGAGATGTTCTCGGCTTTTAGGTTTTCAATACGTTGACAAAGGGCAATCGCTGGTAAAACCAGGATTGCTAGGAGTAACCTGGCTCTCATGGAATGGGCTACTTCAGTTTCTTAAAAAACAGGAAGTCTCCCCCTTCATCGCCGGCACCCTGCACCACGCCAAACTGGGGGGTCGTGTTGGCATTGTTCAATATCGGCTCATAGATCCGGTTGAACAGAACCGATGAAGGCATGAACGGATCTGGATTTTCGTCCAGCGTCTTCAAGAAAAATTTGAGGAACACACTCTTATCGGGAACCTCGGTAAGATTACCGCTGGTCATCGCCTTACGGCTTTTGTCTCTATACATTTCGTTGATTCGCATCCGTGATGATTCAAACGACCGGCTTTTGAAAATGCTTCCGCTAAAACACGCATCCGTGATCAGCAACGTGTGCTTTGCTTTGATCGCACCGATATAATCTTTGATAACACTGTTCGATATCCAGGCGCTGCGGCTATCTGGCTTGGCATCCGACGGCAGCCAGTATCCAAAACCCTTTACTTTATCGTAGGATCCGTGACCTGCATAGAAGATCAATACGTTGTCCTTTTCCGTTGCGCTCTCTGCGAGATGCTCGAAACCATTGATAATATCCTCGCTCGTAGGATTTTTAAGAAGCGTGACTGTCTCTTTGCTGAAAGAATACTTCTCGAGTAATATGGAGTACAACCTTTCAGCATCTTTCGCGGGCTGATCGAGGCTTACAAGCCGCGCACCGGCATTTTTATATTCCGAAACCCCAATGATAAGTGCATAATACCTCGGCAGCGTCGTTATCCCGAGCGCCTCAAGAGTCATCATCATCGGGTCGACTTCCACGGCAACAGGTTGTTGAACTCCAACGTCTACCGCCAGCGAATTGCTGGTCGCTTCGAAAGTCTGACCAAAGGCAGTAATAGAACATACCGCTAACAGGAGGCAAAAGATGCTTTTCATAATTATTTAGTACCAAAAAAGGTGTTACGAAGAGACGTGCGCTCCATTCCTCCAGGTGCTCCAGCGGCGCAGAAAGCATTAATTTAGCCAAATTAGCTTAAGTAAAAAATACCTATAAAGGGGTATACTCCAGGAGCGTCAACGCCAGTTTACGATTGTGCACCGGGAGGTCTTCCGTATCGGGTGTAGTGAAGTCCTCGATCACCCGGAACCCGAAACCTTTATAATATTCTACGATCCCGGGATTCGACGCCCAGGTGTCCATCCGGACATTTTTAAGCTTGCGGTGCCGGCACTGTTCCGTAGCCCAGTCGAGGATCACGCCAAAGAGCTTCTGCCCTTTGAACGCGGGATTGACTACGATGCGATGCAGGTAGACAGCATCGCCTTGATCGTGGTGGCGCCAGATAACTTTGTCGGCATAATAAGCGCTGAAGACAATGCCGGTCCTTCCGTCGATCGTCACCTTGTATTGATCCCCGTTTTTGATATCCTTGATAACGGCATTGCGGTCGTAGTTTCTCCACGACGTGTAACCGTGTTTCTCCTGGTAGGCGATCGAATGATCGAAGAAGGAATAGACATCTTCGAGGTCTGTCAAAGACGTGTTCAGGATCTGTGTTTGCATACGCAGGCGATAATTTACACCATAAACGTAAAATAGAAAACGGTCCGCCAAGGCAGACCGTTCTCACAGGTTTAGGTAAAAATTATAAAATTAGCGGAGAAACAACAACTCGCGGTATTTCACCAGCGGCCAATCCTCGTTGTCCACCAAAAGCTCAAGTTTATCGACAGAGTCACGGATAACTTCAAAGTACTTTTCTTTGATATCGTCGCAGTAAGCGATCGCACGCTTGTGTCCATCACCGATCTTATTCGCACGCTTACGTTCTTCGATCATTGCACGAACATTGGTCTTGATTACATCAACGTGGCCCGATATCTCCTTAATGGTCTGGACCACAGCTTTGTTGTCAACCTTCAGACTGGCAAGGCCGTTTGCGTTAGCGATGAGCTTGGTCTGGTAAGCAATTGCCGTGGGAATGATATGATTCATCGCCAGGTCGCCCATCACGCGGGCTTCGATCTGTACACGCTTGATGTATGACTCCCAGCGTATCTCGTTACGGGCTTCAATTTCCCGGTGTGAGCAAACACCATATTTCTGGAACAGGTCGAGGGATTTCTTGGTAAGATAAGCTTCGATAGCGCGAGGCATATTCTTGACGTTGCCCAGTCCGCGCTTCTTCGCTTCGGTCACCCATTCCTCGGAATATCCATCGCCTTCGAAGCGAACGGCTTTCGATTCCTTGATGTACTTGCGGAGTACGTTGATGATCGCGATCCTCTTCTCCGTACCTTTTTCCATATCGGCATCGACAGCTTCGCCGAACTTCGTGAGCTGGTCTGCCATGATGAGATTCAGCGCCGTCATCGCGGTAGCGCAGTTGTCGCTGCCCCCTACTGCGCGGAACTCGAACTTATTACCGGTGAAGGCAAAAGGGGACGTCCTGTTACGGTCTGTTGCATCCAGGATGATCTCGGGGATCTGGTCGATACCCAGTTTCATATACATGTTGTCGCCCTTCTCGATCTTGATGTTGCCTTTTTTCTCGAGCTCGTCGAGAACGGCAGTCATTTGCGAACCGATGAACGCAGACATGATCGCGGGAGGAGCTTCATTGGCGCCAAGACGGAAGTCGTTTGCAGGCGTAGCGATACTGGCCCTCAGCAAGTCGTTGTGCTCGTGCACGGCTTTGATGGTCGTAATGAAAAATGTGAGGAAGAGTAAGTTGTCACGGGCGCTGCTGGTGGGCGCGTAAAGATTCACGCCGGTGTCAGTGATCAGCGACCAGTTGTTGTGCTTACCGTTTCCGTTAACGCCTGCGAAAGGCTTCTCGTGAAAAAGAACGCGCAGCTTATGTTTTTCCGCAACACGGCCCATCACATCCATCATGAGCTGGTTATGGTCGTTCGCTACATTCACTTCTTCGAACAAAGGCGCTACTTCGAACTGGCTTGGAGCCACTTCATTGTGACGAGTGCGAACGGGAATACCGAGCTTCCACGCTTCGATCTCGAATTCTTTCATGAAATCGTAAACCCTCGAAGGGATAGAACCGAAATAGTGGTCTTCCATCTGCTGTCCGCGTGCCGGTGCGTGACCAAACACGGTGCGGCCGGCCATAACCAGGTCGGGACGGGCCGCAAACAGATCTGCATCCACGACAAAATATTCCTGTTCCGGGCCTAGTGATGCGACAACCTTCTGCACATCTTTATCGAAAAGCTGGCAAACTCTGGTTGCGGCGTTATCGACCGCCTTCAGCGCCTTGAGCAAGGGTGATTTCTGGTCGAGAGTTTCGCCTGTGTAGGAAACGAAGATCGTCGGGATACACAATGTTTTTCCGTAGAGGAACATGGGTGAAGTAGGATCCCATGCCGTGTAGCCGCGCGCTTCGAACGTGCTGCGGATACCGCCGCTAGGGAACGACGATGCATCGGGCTCTTGCTGAACGAGCTCGCTGCCTTTGAATTTCTCGAGACCTGCGAGTGCGTCGAAAAACGAGTCGTGTTTTTCAGCGGTACCGCCGGTCATTGGCTGGAACCAATGTGTAAAGTGCGTGGCGCTCTTTCCCATAGCCCACGCTTTTGCAGCCTGGGCCACTGCGTCGGCAGTAACCTCGTCCACTTTTTCGTGGGACTTGATCGCGCTGCTGACTTTTTTGAAAACTGCCGGTGAAAGCGTTGCTTTCATTTGATCGATGCCGAATACATTTTCTCCGAAAAATTGAGAGACTTTTTCGGCAGGCAGGTCGACCGTTACACGAGTGCGCTCACTAAGTTTTTTGAGCGCTTCGAAGCGTAATGTGGACATAATCTGGTAGGTGTTTTTTGGTTGCTGGTAAGCGACAAAAATAGACGAATATTTGAACGAGGGGTTATTTTTGACCCTATATTTTTACAATTCGATAACGTTGGAAAACAGGTGGGTCATTTTTGAGGGCTCCTTTTTATAAAGAACACTTTCGTAATCGTTTGAGATTAATTTTTCACCATGAACCGGTATCTTTTTGTCCTGGCGCTGATTTCCGCCGGCTGTTCCCAAAAGCCCGACACACGGGCCGAAGAAACCACGATCCGCGACCTTCTCCTGCGGCAAGAGACCGCCTGGAACGACGGAAACATCGAAGAATTCATGAAAGGTTACTCGAAGTCCGACTCCCTGATGTTCATCGGCGCCAATATCACGCGCGGCTGGACCGGCACGCTCGAACGATACCGTAAAACCTACCCGGACCGGGAAGCCATGGGCACGTTGAAATTCACATTTTATGAATTCAGATTTATCAGTGACGATGCCTGCATGGTCACCGGAAAATATCACCTGAAAAGAACGGCCGACGAGCCGAGCGGGATGTTTACTTTGTTATTAAGGAAGGTGAATGGAACCTGGTCTATTGTGTACGACCATACCTCATAAGTGATCGCGAAGAATATTGATCCCCGCCATTAAGATCAGCGCCGCCGTGATCCTTCTGATATAGACGGGGTTGAATTTGTTCGCGCCCAGCCTCGATCCGATCTGTCCGCCGATCAATACCGCCCCCAGTAACGGCAGGACAAATGCCCAATCGATACCCGCGCTTCGGGCAAACTGGCCGGCCAGGCCGCTCACGGAATTCGCGAGAATGAAAATACTCGCCATGGCAGAGATCTTCCGCGCCGTATCCCATTTGCTCAGGTGTAAGATGGGCGAGAGAAAAATTCCGCCGCCAATGCTAACCAGGCCGGACAGAAAACCAACGCCAGCACTCAGGCCCACGTTGAGGGGAATGCTGTTGGAAAGTTTTTTATTGTCCTCACCCGGTTGTATCCACAACGCGAGCGATGCCAGTACAAGGGTAGATCCCAGCAGCAAAAAAAAGCTGTGCTCACCGATCTTCCAGTAGCCGCCAAGAAAAGAGAAGGGCACGCTCGCCAAGATGAACGGCCAGCTCTTGCGAAGATCGAGATGGCCTGCCTTGCCAAAGATAACCGCCCCCCCGACCACCACTACGATGTTACACAGCAGCGCCGACGGCCTCATGGTCTCTTGTGAGACGCCCATCACCGCCATCAATGCCAGGTAACTCGATCCTCCGCCAAAACCGACGGAAGAATAAACAAGTGCGATCAGGAAGAAACTTATCGTGAGTATGACGACCGTATCCATTCGATCATCCGCCGATGGTAGACATCGACTCGGTCACGACCTGTTTTCGTTTTCGTTCCGCTTCGAAGCCATCTTTTTCCCGCGACTTAAATGCTTTCAGCAAATGCCTTTCGACCATCGCATCGGGTTCGCCGGAACGGAGCAGCTCTTTGATGTTCAATACACCGTCATCGTACAGGCAGGTTTTCAATGTGCCCTGTGCGGTGACACGCACCCTGTTGCACGTGCCGCAGAATGTACGGCTGAACGCTGCAATAATGCCGATAGAACCCACATACCCCGGCACCTGGTAACTATACGCGGTAGCACTCGGAGCGTCGGGAAGTTTCACAAGAGCCGGGAACGACTCCTTTATATAAGAGAGTATTTTGTTGTGAGTCCAGTTCAGCTTCGGATAATGATTGCCCTCACCGTTGAACGGCATCTCTTCGATAAACCGGACCGACACGTCACTGTCTTTCGTCAGCTGCACTAAGGGAATCATGTCATCGATGTTCTTTCCCTCCATAACGACTGCATTGATCTTGACGGGAATTTTACTTTCCAGAAGAAGCTGCAACGTTTCCCATGTTCGTGTGAACTCATCGCGGCGTGTGATGGTTTTGAACCGCTGGGCATCGAGTGTGTCGAGGCTAAGATTGACAGATTTTATACCGAGATCCTTCAGCTCCGGGATATGCGGCGCGGTGAGGGTCCCATTCGTGGTGAGGTGAAGCTCGTTGATACCCGTTACCTTGACGATCCTTCTGACCAGGTCCATCAGGTCGGTACGCACAAAGGGTTCGCCGCCGGTGAGGCGCACTTTCGAAATGCCCATTCCGGCCATGATCGTTACGATGCGAATGATCTCGTCGAAGGTCAGCAGGTCCTTCTTTGGAAGATAGGTGATCCCGTCCTCGGGCATGCAATAAAAACACCGGAGATTACAGCGATCTGTAACCGCCAGCCGCATGTAGTTGAGCGGTCGGCCGTGGTTGTCTGTCAGCATTTATCTTTCTGTGGGATCGGTATCAATGTGAAATATATAAAATCAACGAACCAATTGATATTTTCGTTCTTAATTACGGACCAACCGCAGCTTGCACAGGGTGAAATACAAGATCAAATCATACGGGATAGCGAAAGACATCATCGGTGAAAGGACGATGACCATGGAAACCGATGCCGCTACAGTAGGCGAGCTTCGTTCATGGCTTGTCAATAAATACCCCGAACTGGTAGAATTGCGGTCTCTGTTCATTGCCGTTAATCAAAATTACGCAGAAGATACCGCCGGCCTCAATGAAACCGACGAGATCGTTTTAATTCCCCCGGTAAGCGGCGGATAAAGCCTAATTTCGTTATATTCAGTTGTACATATCGCTTTTCGTCATGATAAAAATCACCGAAAAACCCATCGATGTTAACAAGGTCATCGAAACAGCTTCAGCCCTGGGCGCCGGAGCCGTGAACGTTTTTATAGGTACCGTACGGGACACCGCCCTCGATAAAAGAGTGATATGGCTCGAGTACGAAGCCTACGAAAGCATGGCGGTGGCCGAAACCCGTAAGATCATCGACGAGGCGGCAGCCCGGTGGGAGCTGATGGGCTGGGCGGTCAGTCACCGCATCGGGACACTGAAACCCGGAGAGGTCGCCGTTGCGGTGGCCGTATCCACAAAACACAGGCGGGCTTCATTCGAAGCATGCCAATATATTATTGACAAGCTGAAAGAGACAGTACCGATCTTCAAAAAAGAAGTGTTTGACGATGGAGCTGAATGGATATCGGCAAAGCCGACGGCCTCGCAGTCCGCTGTCAGTGGAAAATAAAAGACATTACTCCAATAATCCCCCAGGCAACAAAGAAGCCCGTCGTTAAGATCAACAACAGGTCGCGTTGAATGGGATTGATTTGAATGTCAGGCAGGATGTTTTTGCCGAATGCTTTCATAGTGGGAGAACTATTTCAAGTGGTTTTATAAAAGTAGCCGCCACGACAGGAATTAGTTCGGCGTTCTGGGCACAAACGCGGCTGGTGTAATATTTTCGCGGTGGGACCGTTTGAAAAACGTAGTCGGGTTCAGGTAATGCTTTTTACACGCCTCGCTAATTACATATTAATCAGCTAGTAACCGGTTTATTGCGACCGGAAAACCGCACAAAAAGACCAGTAAGTTTAGGCCGTGAAATCACTCTTCCCTCCTTTTTTTTCAAGCAACCGCACACTCTCGATCACAATTTTGTGCGATACCGCTTTGCACATGTCGTACACCGTCAGCGCCGCGATCGATGCGGCTGTCAGGGCCTCCATTTCCACGCCTGTTTTTCCCGTGGTCGTAGCTGAGGTATCGATCACAACCTTCCCTCCCTTTACTTCGATGCTCACCTGGCAATCATCGAGACCGACGGGGTGACACAACGGTATAAGGTCGGATGTGCGCTTCGCTCCCATCACCCCGGCAATGATCGCAGTCTGGAACACCGATCCCTTCTTTACCTGGATATCATTGCCCGACAAAAGCGCGAGTACTTCTTTGCCAACATTTACCCTCGCCTGCGCGCGGGCTGTGCGGAACGTCGAAGCTTTGGCAGAAACGTTGACCATCGCAGGCAAACCGGCGGGCGTAACGTGAGAAAGTTTCTTTTTCATTGTTACTTTTATTGAACCACCCCGGGCGCGGGGCAGGCTCTGCAAAACTGCACAAAGAATTTGATCAGCGTACAACAAGCAATCGAAATCATCAACCAGGTGCCCTTCCGGCCTTCCGCCGAAAAGATCCCACTCACTCAGGCAACTGGCCGCGTACTTGCTGAAGAGATCCGCGCCGACCGCGACTTACCCCCGTTTCACCGGGCGACCATGGATGGGATCGCCATCGCCTTTGAAGAATTCTCTTCCGGCAGGCGTGAGTTTGTGGTGGAAGGAACTCAGGCAGCCGGCCAGTCACAGCAAAGCATAAAATCAAAAAACGGATGCATCGAGATAATGACCGGTGGCGTTTTGCCTGTGGGTTCCGACACCGTCGTCCGGTATGAGGATGTGACGATCAACAACAACATTGCAATCATCCATGCACCCGTCGAAAAAGCCCAAAGCATTCACGTCAAGGGTATCGATGCGATTGCAGGTGAGGTTTTGTTGAGACATGGAGATGTTATTTCACCTGCTGAAGTCGCCCTCCTCGCATCCGTCGGGAAAAGCGAAGTGCTTGTTTATAAAGTAAGATCGATCGCTATCGTCAGTACCGGCGATGAGTTAGTTCCTGTCGAAGCTACTCCCATGACCTGGCAGATCCGCCGGTCGAACGGCGTCGCGCTGGCCTCGGCACTCAGTGAAATGAACATTGCTTCCGACCTCTTTCATCTTCCCGACGAACCAACTATTCTCGAAAAAGAGCTGAAGGCCATTGCGGATCAACACGATGTGGTCATTCTCTCCGGAGGTGTTTCAAAAGGCAAGTTCGATTACATCCCGGATACACTCGAAAAGATCGGTATCAAAAAAGCTTTTCACCAAATAAAACAGCGCCCGGGTAAACCACTCTGGTTTGGAAGAAACGATACGAAGACCGTCTTCGCATTACCGGGCAACCCCGTCTCGACATTCCTTTGCTTTCACAAGTACATCAAGCCATGGATCGAAGCCGGGTTGGGCATCGCACGTCGTCAGCGGATCGCCTTACTTGCCTCCGACTTTACATTCAAGCCCGACCTTACTTATTTTCTCCAGGTGAAGATCGATACGAGCGAAGGAAGATTTTCCGCCGTTCCCGATCCGGGTAAAGGTTCCGGTGATTTCGCCAACCTGAGAAACGTCGACGGATTCATCGAGCTTCCGTCGGACCGTTCTGAATTCAAAAAAGGAGAACCGTTTCCATTTATCTCCTTTCGCGGATGAGTCCGCTGATCATGATCATAGTCGCGTTGCTGATGTCCATTTTATTCTTTCTTTTTTTGTGAGAATACTGATCGTCCCCGATAAGTTCAAAGGCTCACTGACGGCAGCGCAGGTTTGCGATGCCGCAGCCGAAGGACTTTCAAAAAAATTTCCGGATGCGCACATCATCAAACTGCCGCTCGCCGATGGCGGTGAAGGGACCGCACAAATACTCACTGAATACTTCAAGGGTAAGACTGTAAAGTTGATTGTTCACGGACCACTGGGTCAGGAAGTCGAGGCAATGTATGGCACCGACAATGGCTCCACTGCTTTCATTGAAATGGCAAGCGCATCGGGCCTTCAGCTGATCGACAAAGAAAAACGGGATCCGATGGAGACAACAACATTCGGTACCGGCGAGCTCATTCGTCACGCCATCGAACACGGCGCGTCGAAGATCGTCCTGGGTATTGGCGGCAGCAGCACCAACGATGCGGGCATCGGTATGGCCGAAGCGTTAGGTTTCAAGTTCCTCGATGCGTCGGGCAACCGGCTGAAATCAGTAGGAAAGAATCTCACTCATATCGAACACATCGATATGAGCGGGGTCATGCCGGAGTTAAAAACTGTAGCTGTAACAGCATTGTGCGACGTCAACAATCCCTTGTATGGCCTCAATGGCGCAGCGCATATTTACGGACCACAGAAGGGCGCCGGCCCCGACGCTGTCGAGCTGCTCGACCAGGGGCTGATAAACTTCGAGAGAGTTGCCAAAAAGACGTTCGGGAGGTCGGCAGATTTTGCCGGCGCGGGCGCGGGAGGCGGCATTGCGGGAGGCGCGAGCGTTTTCTTCAAGCTTACCGTCCGTCCGGGCACCCGTTTTGTGATGGAAACGCTAAAGGTGTTTGAAGAGATCGGGGCCGCGGACCTTATCATCACCGGCGAAGGAAAGATCGACCGGCAGACGCTCGCGGGGAAGGTGGTGGCGTCGGTGGCGCAACATGCCGCAGGTTTCAATAAGAAGGTGATTGCTCTTTGCGGGGTGTGTGAGCTCCGGAAAAATGAGCTCGAAAAGATCGGGGTAAAAGAGGTCGTTTCGCTTACCGATCCGTTCACCAGCCCGGAAGAAGCCGTGAAAAATGCCTGGGGGCTGATTGTTCAGAAAATCGGTCTACTATGAAATGTCGTCCGCACCTTGACTTCCACTGGATTGCCCCGACTTGGCCGTGCAATGACACGCTGTAGGAAGTTTTTTCAGATAGCCACTGTCGCTAAAAACACTTAATTTTGACGCTCACTTTCAGAATTTCAATATAAAATGTTCGATAATCTTTCATTAAAGCTCGATAAAGCCTTTCAGACGCTGAAGGGCCAGGGAAGGATAACGGAGATCAACGTTGCGGGCACAATAAAAGAGATCAGGAAAGCGCTCATCGACGCCGATGTTAACTATAAAGTCGCCAAAGAGGTCACCGACGAGATCAGGGAAAAAGCAATGGGCCAGAATGTCCTCACGGCCATTTCTCCCGGTCAGTTACTCGTCAAGATCACGAACGACGAGCTGACCGCGCTCATGGGCGGCGAGAGCGTCGACATCAACGTCACCGGAAATCCCGCCATCATACTCATCGCCGGTTTGCAGGGTTCGGGTAAAACCACCTTCTCCGGAAAACTCGCCAGCTACCTGAAGAAACAGGGCCGGCAGGTGATGCTCGCTGCGTGCGACATCTATCGTCCTGCTGCTATCCAGCAATTGCAAGTTCTCGGCGAACAGATCGGCGTCGAAGTGTATGCCGAGCCGGATAACAAAGACGCCGTCAAGATCGCCAAAGCGGCGATCGATCACGCGAAGAAGATGAATGCCAACATCCTCATTGTCGATACCGCCGG
This sequence comes from Cyclobacteriaceae bacterium, assembly GCA_035318625.1. Lineage (GTDB taxonomy): Bacteria > Bacteroidota > Bacteroidia > Cytophagales > Cyclobacteriaceae > ELB16-189. The sequence goes on along the minus strand of DATHEL010000001.1, from coordinate 59,535 downwards.
CCGTCTCGCGGTCGATGAAGCGATGATGGATGAGATCGCGCGGCTGAAAGAAGCCCTCAAGCCTTCGGAGACTCTGTTCGTTGTAGACTCGATGACGGGCCAGGATGCGGTGAACACCGCAAAGGCTTTCAACGACCGTTTGAATTTCGACGGCGTAGTGCTCACCAAGCTCGATGGTGATACACGCGGTGGTGCGGCTTTGTCTGTACGCCGTGTGGTGGAAAAGCCAATCAAGTTCATCAGCTCCGGTGAAAAGATGGAGGCCATTGACCGGTTCTATCCGGAGCGGATGGCGAGCCGGATATTGGGAATGGGCGACGTGGTGACACTGGTGGAGAAAGCCCAGGAAACTTTCGACGCCGACGAGACCGCCCGGCTCAACAAAAAGATCCGCAAGAACCAGTTCGACTTCAACGACTTCCTCTCGCAGCTCGAACAGATCAAGAAGATGGGTAATATGAAAGACCTCCTCGGTATGATCCCCGGGGTTGGCAAAGCCATGAAGGACATCGACATCGACGACAATTCCTTCAAGCCCGTGGAGTCTATCATCCGCTCGATGACATTTCAGGAACGCGAGAACCCGGATATCATTAACCCAAGCAGGAAAACCCGCATCGCGAAGGGAAGCGGCACTACCATCCAGCAAGTGAACCAGTTGCTGAAACAGTTCGAAGAGATGCGCAAGATGATGAAGACAATGAATAAGATGGGCGGCGGCAAAAGAGCCATGTCGGCTTTGAATCCTTTTGGACGCTGATCGGGATCCGCGAAAAAATTCCTAGTTTAACGCTACAAAACCGCATTATAGAATATGAAAAAACTCAACCTGATCCTCGTGGCGATCGTCGCAATTGCGGCCACGATAGACCTGAACGCCCAAAACCTTCCGGCGATCGATTCGAGCCCGGCCGATATCGCGTGGCTTCCTCCCAAGAGAACCAATCCTGTTGCGAAAGTAGTCTACAGCAGGCCCATGAAAAAAGGACGGACCATGCTTGGTGGAACGGAGCCTTATGGCAAAGTATGGAGACTCGGCGCTAACGAATCGACTGAGATCAAACTGTTTAAGGATGTTACTTTCGGCGACAAAACGGTGAAGGCGGGAACATACACCATGTATGCAATCCCGGCAGAAGGCGAATGGACGATCATCTTCAACAGCAAGCTCGACACTTGGGGAGCATACGCTTACGAGGAAGGCAAGGACGTGGCCCGTATTAAAGTACCTGTCGGCAAATCCGAAAAGGAAATTGAAGCCTTCACAATCGGTTTCGACGAACCGAAGGACAATACATCGACCATGAATATCGCGTGGGAAAATGTACTCGTGAAAATTCCCGTGAAATATTAATACAACCTTAACCTATGAGGAAAGTCCCGCCATAAGCGGGACTTTTTTTATATCTTGAAATGTATGCAGATTCTTGGCCGCTCCGATCGCGTTGATTTACCGAAACTAGGGTTGAATAATGTGCATGCCAAGGTGGATACCGGCGCATATAATTGCAGCCTGCACTGTTCCCACGTCAAGGTGGTGAACAATTGTCTGGAATTCGTGGTGTTGGATAAAGAACACCCGGAATACACTGGTTCGAAATTTGTGTTCAAAAAATTCAAACAGAAGCAGATCAGGAACTCCTTCGGCGAATCGGAATTAAGGTACGTTATCAAAACCCAGATCAGGATATTCGAGAGGCGGATCCGCGCCGAGTTCTCATTGAGCAATCGCGGCAATCTGAGATTTCCCGTGTTGCTGGGACGCAAGATCCTCCGCGACCGGTTCTACATCGACGTGACCAAAAAAGACCTATATTATAATTCCAAAGCCGAGACCGGAGGCCATCGCGATCAGCGAAAAAGCAAGTAATCAAAAAGCAAATTCCTCACTCATGAATATCGCCATACTTTCCCGTGATACGAAGCTGTATTCGACCAGGAGACTGAAAGAGGCCGGAGAAAAGGCGGGTCACAAAGTAGAGATCGTTAACCACATGAAGTGCGTGTTGTTGGTTGAGAAAAAAAATCCCATGGTATTGTACCACGGCCATAAGCTCGATTACTTCGACGCGATCATTCCCCGCATTGGGGCGTCGGTGACTTTCTTCGGTGCCGCCGTCGTGCGTCAATTTGAAATGATGAAGGTTTTTTCTGCCGTCGAATCACAGGCCCTCATCCGGTCGCGCGATAAACTACGAAGCTTACAAATACTTTCTCGCGCGGGGATCGGCTTACCGAAGACGATCTTTATGGATTATTCGAAAGACACCGAGGGAGCGATCGAAGCTGTGGGCGGCGCGCCGGTGGTGATCAAGCTGCTGGAAGGCACACAAGGGCTCGGCGTTGTGCTTGCAGAGAACAAGAAAGCGGCTCAGTCGGTTATCGAAGCATTTCATGGCGTACACGCGCGCATCATCGTACAGGAGTTTATCAAGGAGGCAAATGGCGCCGACATCCGGGCATTTATCGTAGACGGTGAGGTGGTGGGTGCCATGCGCCGCCAGGCCCGCGACGGCGAATTCAGGTCGAACCTCCACCGAGGGGGTTACGCAGAAGTGGTGAAGCTCAGCAAACGGGAGAAAGCTACGGCGATCTCTGCAGCGAAAAAAATGGGTCTTGGTGTCGCCGGCGTCGACATGCTGCCGTCGAAAAGAGGGCCGTTGATCATTGAGGTTAACTCGTCTCCCGGACTGGAGGGTATTGAAGGAGCGACAAAAGTCGATATCGCTGGAAAGATCATCCGGTATCTGGAAAAGAATGCAACAAAAAAGAAAATTCAAAAAGATAAAATCAACGCCTAACTTGTGCGGGGTGCGATGTGCGACGTAACTAACGGACCGATCGAGGATCATCGCACTTTGCACATCGCACCCCGCACATGATGTCTGAACTAACGATAGCCGGCCAATCCCTGAAAAAGGGAGAGTTTAGAGAAATTAATATAAACATCGCGCGTCTTCCATCGCACACCAAGATAGATACACCCATCTACGTTTATCGCGCTAAAGAAGACGGTCCCACGCTCGCGCTCATGGCCGGCATGCACGGGGACGAGATCAACGGCATGGAGATCGTCCGCCGGATCCTGGACACAGGCATGAATCGTGTCGCACGGGGCGCAGTGATCTGTATCCCTATCATCAACATGTATGGATTTCTCAACTATTCGCGCGAAGTACCGGACGGCAAAGACATCAACCGGTCGTTCCCCGGAAGCAAAGGCGGTTCTCTCGCAGCACGTGTCGCCTGGCACGTCACCCACGACGTCATACCATTCATCGATTACGGTATCGACTTTCACACCGGGGGCGCTATGCGCACCAACTATCCGCAGGTCCGTTGTGTGATGCAGGAGGCGATCAATGTCGAGCTTGCCGCTGCATTCAACGCGCCCTTCACCATCGATTCACCTTTCAGGCCTCACTCCCTCCGGCAGACCGCCGCGAAAAAAGGTAAGAACATCATCGTCTACGAAGGAGGAGAATCGGTACGCTTCGATCAGTACGCCATCGAAGAAGGCGTCGAAGGAACTTTGCGGTTGATGAAACATCTGAAGATGATCACCTCCGCTCCCGAACCAAAGAAGGACAACAAGGTCATCTGGAGCTCATCCTGGATCCGCGCCAAGAACGCCGGCCTGTTTCAACCCATCATCAAGTGCGGCGACCTCGTTCACAAAGACGAACATGTCGGCACCATCACCGATCCCTTCGGTGAATTCAAAGAAGTCATCAAATCGCCCACGATGGGATACGTTGTCGGACTCAATAACAACCCCGTAGTAAACGCCGGCGATGCCCTCCTTCACCTCGGCTTGGACAACGTCTGCAAGATCGGCGGCAACGGCGAGGACTGACCAGGAGGCCTCACCCCGGAGGCTCCTTACTACCGGAGGCCTTACACCCCGAGGTCTTACCCGGAGGTCTTACCCGGAGGCCTTACTATCCGGAGGCTCCTTACTACTTACTACTTACTACTTACTACTGCCTACTTACTACTTACTACTCCCTACTTACTACTCCCTACTTACCCCTACCTCGCATTACTCTTCGGAAACATCGCCTTCTCCGGTATCTTATTCAACTCCGTCAGCACCTTCTTCACAATCCTTGATCTCGTATCAGCTGCTTTTTTCGGACTTACCAAATAAGTCACAGTCGCTTCCACCCAGGTGTTCACATGAATACGAAAGGCAACGAATGGATACTCTTTAATGTCGACTTCGCTTACAGGAGTATTCACCATATATTTTTTAAGGTTCTCGATCTTTTCATCCGCATCCTGGTCGAGCTCGGCTTTTGTAACGCGTTTGATCACTTCCTCGATCGCCTTGAGATCGCTTTCATAAGCAAAATGAAACGGTATCTCATTCCATAAGTACGGGAAAGTGTTCCACGAATAATTAAATACCGGCACCTGCAATACCAGGCTGTTGGGGAAACGGATGAGACGTCCGCTGGGGAGATCGTTGGTCAGGTAGTCGCCGCCGAATTCCCAGAGTGTCGTATCCAGGTAGCTGATCTCGACGACGTCGCCCTTGAATGTATCTATTTGAATTCGTTCACCGACATGATATGGAGTCCGGATAACGATATACAGCCACCCGATCAGAGAAGTAATGGGAGTCTGAAGGGCAAAGCCGGCGAGCAGTGAGATCAGACCTAACGAAACAGCTGCAGTGTACCAGTTCTCGAAAAGCAAGGACGCTCCGACCACCAGGATGATCACGATTGCCAGCAAGCGTATCATGCGGAGGAGGTTATACCGCGTCGCCGGCGAGGGATGACTTCCTGCGATCGCCCGTTCAATGATCCTCGATATCGCCAGTATCGCGAAGGATATAGCACTCCATAACGTGATCTTCTTAAGGTGCTTCAGGTAATCGCCAAATATCGAAAAGATACGGAGGTCGAGGATCACATACGCGGCAACGCAGCTTAAGGAAAGAAGTATGAAAGTCCAGATCCAGACCGTTGGCCGTCGGCTCGAAACTTCGGTCTTGATCTGCTTCGGGTTGAGAATGTTCACCCCGATCAGCCAATAAAAATCGTGCCCGCTATGGAAAAATTAAAACTCAGGACAAGGGATCACCATCTTGTCCAACGGTGGCTTCCTGGGATTTCTGATGGGGAAAGTGTAGACAAGACTGAACTCGTGTGATCCTCCGGCACCCGGGCCCAGCTTCGAGATGGTATAATCGTAGCTATAGCCCATGTTCAGTACATCCTGGCGCTTCGCATCGCCGCGAAGGATAGTGAGGCCCACCAGCAACACTATAGATTCGTTATTGCTGAAGCCCTCCACCTGTTTGAAAGGAATACCACGATACCACGTACCGAGTAATATCGGCTCAAAAGTAAAATACATACCTACGTCCATCTGGTCGAACGGACCTTGATGACGATATTGTACAGCGGGCGCAATGCTCCTTTCGCTCTTGCGCGAATAAACTCCCTGCCCCATGATGCCCGGTTTGAGCAGGAACTTCCAGCCGCCATGAGCAGAGTATTTGATCGGCAGCCGGCTGACGTCCCCGGAAATAGACTGGTTGGGTTGCGTGAGGTGATGAGCTGCGAAGCCGACCCAGGCACGGGGCGTGTAAAAAACACCGCCCGCCGAAAGGTCGGGGAAGAATTTGTTGGAGCCGCGAAGGGACTCGCCCGTGGGATTGATAGGCTCCCCCCTGTCGAAATCAAACTGATCGCCGAATGTGAGCCGGCCAAAGTCGATGGACCGGTTGTAGAGCGCCACTTCGAAGCCCGGCCGGAATGAAAGGCCCTTGACGATCTCGAGGTCGTATGAATATTGAAGCGCGAGACTTAATGATTGAAGTCCCACCAGGTTAACGTAATCACGGTTAATGATCATCCCTATGCCGCTTTTGTAGTCTTCCAGGTAGAAGTCCGCGAAAGCTGAGATCGTAGTGAAATTGGCGTCGATAGAGGGCCACTGGTTGCGATAGTTGATACCGGCCCGGCCCTGGTTGGTCGATCCGGCAAACGCCGGGTTCAGGTAAAGGGGGGCGGCATAAAATTGCGAAAACTGGGGGTCCTGGGCCTTGGCCACCTCAGGGGCTAACACGCTGATCAGGGCAGACATGCAGATCAAACGCCGCAACAAACGAGGAAAACATATCTGCACCATCTTAGCAAATTAAAGCCTTTATTCGATTTAATAAAAACAACGGTGTCACAGGTATGGAAAAGTTTCGATGGGATGTAGGTTCGTCGTCGTTGGATTTTGGTTGGTCGATTTGCACGCTTTCGACGTCGTGTGTCTAACGATTTTTTGCTTCAAAATGTATATTTTAGGGGACTTTGGCGTTTTAAATTCTGACAAATTTACGGACACTTATTCCCCTGTCATCCTCCGGCTTGCGCCTCCGCGGACGGAGAGCGAGGACCGGGGGGACGCAGTCCGCAAGTCGATGAACCAGGTGACAGTAAGGATGAGAAATCACATCAGGAGTTTCGTTGTTTATGTAGGGTTGGGGATGTTGTTACTGACTGGCGTCGAGAGCTACGCACAGACGAATACGCTCGCAAAGCACAACTGGTACTTCGGCAACACCTCACGATCGATCAAGTTCAACCGGGTAACGAACGCCGCCTCCCTGATTACCAACAAGGCAGTCCCGTTCGGCATCGGCGGTAGCGCCGTAGCGACCGACCGCGGCAACGGCAATCTTCTGTTCTATACCGATGGCAGCCGTATCTACGACGCCAATCACAACCTGATGCTCGGCGGCTCAGGTCTGAACGGCAACACCACCGCTAATCAACCTGTTGCGATCTGCCCTGTACCCGGACAACCCAGTAAATATTTTGTATTCACGAATACAGCCGACTTCACAACAGGTGGAAATATATCATACACCGTGGTCGATATGGCGCTCTTTGGAACAGCAGTGTTCCCGGCGCCGGCATCAGGTGATGTGGAAAGCAAGAACAACCCGATCCCGATATTGACCGGTGTGTCGGAAGGTATGATCACGATGCCGCATCAGAACGGCAACGACTTCTGGCTGATCACACAAACGGTGAACACACAGACTTTCAACGCCACGCTGATCAATGCCGCAACATACACCAGCGGTACATTCACCGTCGTAACTTCGAACGCTGCCAACCTCCCGACAACCATCGCACACTTAGCCTATCATGAAGGCTTGCGAAAACTGGCGGCAGCTCCACAGGATGCGAACACCGATGCCGTCATACTCGACTTCAATGAAGCCGCCGGTGGACTCGTCTTCGACCGGGCGATATTAAACTCCGCTGTGCTCTCCACCACAACACAGGCTATCTACGATATGGAGTGGAGTGCAAGCGGCCAGTACCTTTATCTTTCCCGTCACGGCGAGGCAGGAATTACCGCCGACGTGCTTCAGTACGACTATGCGAACTCATCCGTCACTTTAGCTTCCGTGCTCCCGGCGCCTGTCTTCCGCAGTTATGGATTGCAGCGGGGTCCGGATAATAATATCTATCACCTTTATCAGCGCACGACGTCCACCGATCCATTCCTGTTGGGGCGGATCGATCACCCCGACAGTGTTGCGAGTAAAACCGGATATACCGGCGCACCCGGTGTGTTCGCAGCGCTCGACTTCGGAGGAAAACAGTTCCCCGGGTTCGTTCCCAAAGACACGGTAGATCTCAGGCTGAACTTCACGTCCGCGGGAACCTGTCAGAATTCCGCGACAACATTCTTCCCTTTTGTCAGACCCGGAGCCGACAGTCTTCAATGGGATTTTGCCGACGGTAATGCCGGGTCGGGATGGGCGCCGATCCATACTTATGCACAGGCAGGCGCATTCAATGTTACGCTGAGAGCATTCTACCAGGGCCAGGTCGATAGTGTTTCGCGTAATGTCACGATCAGTGCGTTCGCATTGACACTGCAAATGACTCAGGATACTACAGCCTGCCGCCAGGAGTTCCCTCCTCCCCGCGGTTCTTCGTCGCCCACACAATTCCAGGTCAAAGTGAACATACAGGGCGGCACAGCTGCGTCCATCGCATGGTCGAACGGCGACTTGGGCGAGATCCTCACTCCAGATTCAGCCGGATATTATTATGTGGTTGTTACCGATGCCGCCGGGTGCTCAGCGTACGCAGGGGTCAACGTAAGGGAATATGGTTTGCAGAGCCAGACATCCAATAAGTGGTACTTTGGTGATAAAGCGGGGATCGATTTCAACAAACAGCCGCCACAAGCATTGAACGAAAGTGCGATGACTCCACCCGAGGGTTGTGCGATCGTATGCGACCGGAACGGTCAGACAATCTTCTATACAGATGGTAATACTGTCTTCGATAAAACCCATACTGCGATCGCCACCGGCATCGGTGGCAGTCTGGCGGCGACGCAATCGTCCTTGATCGTTCCCGTGCCCGGGGATGAAACGATATATTATATTTTCACCACGCAGGCGATCAACGGAAGCGATTCGTTGCAATTGAAGTATTCGCTGTTCGACCTGAAAAAGAATAACGGGAAGGGTGCCGTAGTTAAGCAGAACGTTTTACTGTTCATGAAGAGCGGCGAGCGGGTGACGGCAAGCGGTCAGTGGCTCATTGTACATGAGCTTGGTAACAGCACCTTCAGGTCTTATCCGATCTCGGATCAAGGTATCGGCAACCAGGTGTACTCATCAGTCGGTACCGATCATTCACTGGCTATACAGCAGAACGGCGAAGGTTATATGAAGCTCGGGCCTCGCGACATCGTTGCTGTACCGATATCGACACCGGGCACCAGCAACCGCATTGAGCTATTCCATCTCAACGACACTACCGGTACGCTCAATGATTATAAGAACGTAAATCTGAACGAACCCAACGGTTCGATCTATGGCATTGAATTCTCTCCCGCCGGAAACAAACTCTTCGCTTCTGTACGATACACCGGAGGAACGTCGGCCATCTATGAGTACTCGATCGACTCGTTGCTGCGTGTACGATTCAGGCAACGTATACCGGTCGCTGCCGACGTCGGTGCGATACAGATTGGCCCGGACGGACAGATCTACGTAGCCATGAACTCATCGGGCAACAATACGCAACTGGGAACGATCCTCGCTAACGAGGATACCCTCGCGACCTCGAGCTTTAACCTTCAGGGTTTCGCCCTGGCTTCGGGTACCGTGAGCAAGCTCGGACTTCCCAACTTCATTCAGAACAATTCGAATGCCCTTGGCGGACCGGGTATTATCATTGCAGGATTGTGCGCTTTGGATTCCACAAGGTTCTCTGCTACGCCACGCGATCAGATCGATACATACAACTGGACCGTCAACCGTATCAATCCCCTCGGTCCGACGACAACCGTAGCGTCGAGCACCGACGCTACCTTTGCAGCGTTGCTTCCCGGGCCGGGAGACTACCGCGTTGCACTGGTACTTCATAACCGTTGTGCGGCCGACACGACAATGTTCCAGGCATTCAAGATCACAGCGCCACCGGTGAATCCCGGTCGTGGTGTCCCTATATGTAACACACCAACCGTGCAGCTCGATGCCAATCCTCCGAATGCAATCGGACTTACCTATCAATGGGATACCGGCGAGACAACTGAAATTCTTACCGTTTCGGAGCAGGGCCAATACAACGTAATCGTTACCGACTCGGTCGGATGTACCACGACCGGTACCTTTCTCGCCGCCGATAGTCGACCGATATTCGATCTTGGGCCCGACCTCACGATATGTGAGGACAATAACACGCCCGCGCTGAACGTGAACAACCCGGGAATGACGTATGCGTGGACCATCAACAGTGTTCCCGCCAGTACATCGTCGACACAGTCGGTTGATGTGACGAATGCAGGTGTATTCACGTATGCAGTAACCGTTACCGATTCCGTGACCACTTGCTTCAGGACGGAAGACAAAGTATACACCATCAACGTCTCACCTCTGTTTGTTATGAGTGGGGCCAACCCGAGCTCATGCGGCGCAGCAGACGGGTCAATCACTTTAAGTCTCATCGCATCGACGCCTGCCGGCGGACCATTGTATTCGTACTTCATCTCGGGACCCGGGGCATCCGATAGCGACGTCGATCAGACCGCGCCAAATACATTCACCATAAACAACGTAGGCGCCGGAACATTCTCGGGCGTGATCCAAGATCAGATCTCGGGATGTACCATCTCAGCCGCCTTCGGTTTATCGGATGCTCTATACTCGGCCACCGCGGCTGCACAACCTCCGAATTGCGACCCCGTGACATTGAGAGTGTCACCCGTCGGTCCGATCGTTTATCCCCTTCAGTACCTCACAACCAATTCCGGGACCGGAGCAACCACTACCGGCAGCAGCGCCGCTCCTGGTGCGTTCAACCTCACCACGCCATTGCCCCAGGGAGACTATGTGATTCAATTGACAGATGCGGGAGGATGTATCTTCTCCTTCAACCAGGTCGTTGCTCCGAATGCTTCACCGGCTATCACACTCACCCCCGACATTTGCTCACTCTCGCTGATTGCGAGCGGTGCGACAGCGACCACGTATATATGGACAGCGTCACCGCCTTCGGGAATCACCGGAAATCCAAACGGGTTTGCTGTTGCGAACCTGACAGCGAATTCAGGAACGGTAACTTACACGGTCACGGGCAACACCGGATCTTGTCCCGGGACACAGTCGATCACGCTGAACGTGGGCAACGTACCGGTTCCGTTATTGACACCGACAAATGAGTGCGCTTCGACGGTAACCATCAACGCTACTCCTATTGGTATATTCAACTACCGGTGGTTCAGAGATAACGTCTATGATCCCACAGTCGGGGGCAGTTCGATCCAGATCGGTCTGGCTGAGAGTGGCCACATATACAAGGTGCAGATCTTCGAACCGGTCAGCGGTTGCACGAAAGATTCCCCTCAGATCGTTGCCAGTGTGATCGGTACGGTAGATGCCGCGTTGTCGTCCACACCTCCTTGCGATGACGGGCTGCCGATAACATTAACGTCGACGACGGCGGCTACCGGTGTAACCTACGCCTGGCTACGCGATGGAGTTGTCATAACGGGCGTCACTACTGCGACCACAGACCAGACTGCCGAAGGCCGCTACCAGGTTGACATCAGTAAATCAAGCTGTAAAGCTTCGGCGTCTCTTTTGATTTCCCGCGCACCGCTGCCCGAAGGCGAGTTGCCGAACATAGCCACCATTTGCGATGATTCGGAGAACCAGGATCCCACCACCGCGACAATCGATCTGGACCCGGGCATTTTTGTATCTTATGATTGGACCAAGTTCGGGGTTTCCATTCCGTATACGCAACGCGTGCTCACCGCCGACAGCAAGGGTGAATATGCAGTAACGATCACCGATGCGAGAGGATGTACGAACAAAGATGAAACGGATGTTCGCAACGAATGTCTCCCGAAGATCAACGCACCGAACGCATTCAGGCCAGGCAGCGTCATATTCAATCACGACAGGAAAGATTTGACAAACAGCGATTTCTGGATCTTCACCAGATTCATAGAAGACGATCGGTTCCATGTGTTCATCTTCAACCGTTGGGGTGAGATGGTGTTCACTTCGCCCGACAGGTTCTTCAAATGGAATGGCGGCTACAACAACGACGCCGGACAGCCATTGCCTCCGGGAACATATTCGTATGTCGTACAGTACGTAAGCGCCTTCCGGCCGGACCAGGGAATACAGGAGAAAAGAGGCGGTGTGGCGTTGATCAGGTGACGTCTTACAGTGATTTCTCACGGAAAGCACGGAAAACACGGAAAAAAATCATAAACTGAAGTATGAAAAAGATATACCTGTCTCTTGCGGCTGTGGCATTTATGATGATGACACTCCAGTTCCAGATTATTAAAACACAAATGAGTGCGACGATACGTAACGAGCTCGGCAATACGGAAGAAGGCGTTACAGTTCAGCTATACGAAACAGAGGAAGACTATAAGGGTGAGAAGAATGCTGTCGCTGAAGGCGTTACCGACGAGAAAGGTGTTGTTAAGTTCAAAGAGCTTAAAGCCATCTCCTACTTTGTTCTCGCAAAGAAGGGCGATAAGAATAATTTCAACGGTGGAGAGCAGACGGGTAAGCTCGAGGCCAAACGGATCAACAAGGTCACTATCGTTATCGAATGACAGAGGGCTTTCCGACGGTGAGGCAAGCCGTGCAAGATCGGCAGTCGCTGCTATCGGCCCTTCGTGACTACAAAACCAATTTTGACGAAGAGCGGGAGTTCATTTCCCGTTTTATCGTGCTTCTTCAGCACCCGGACTCATATGAGCGCACGCATCTGCCGGGTCATATCACCGCATCGTCGTGGATCATCAACAAAGAAGGATCGAAAGTACTTCTCGTGAAACACGCCGCTCTGAAAAAATGGTTGCAGCCAGGCGGTCATGCAGACGGTGACGAGAATGTTTTCAGGGTCGCCGTGCGCGAAGCGAATGAAGAGACCGGCCTTACAAATCTAATCCCGGTTGGATCCGGATTTCTCGATATCGATATCCATTTGATACCGGCAAGAAAAGACCTATCGTTCCCGGAGCATGATCACTATGACGTCCGTTTTCTCTTCCAGGCAGATGAAACCGATGAATTGAAGATAAGTGAAGAATCGACCGATCTGCGATGGATAGAACTAAAGGACCTCGAAAAATTCAACCCGGAAATCTCGATACTCAGGCTGCGTTCGAAGCTGTAATTGCACGTTGTCATCACCCGACTTGTTCGGGGTTGTCATCACACGACTTGATCGGGTAAAATAGTTGCTTACCACCCGAATTTCAGGCAACTTTAGGAACTAACCTTTGTCAACAGACCTTACCGAAACCGATGGCCGAAACCGGTACTGACATTTCACTTGCGCGTAACTTATTGAAGAAAGGCGAACTGGTAGCAGTACCAACCGAAACGGTTTATGGCCTTGCGGGGAATGCTCTCGATACCGCTGCTGTTGCCCGTATCTTCGAAGTAAAGAACAGGCCTTCGTTCGATCCGCTCATCGTTCACATTTCAGACTATCAACAACTGTCAAAATATGTGATGCACGTGCCCGTACAAGCCGAACGGCTTGCGAAAGAATTCTGGCCCGGCCCGCTCACACTCCTTCTTAAGAAACGGAGTATCATTCCAGACCTCGTTACATCCGGCCTTGACACGGTCGGCATCCGTTGTCCCAATCATCCGCTGACGCTGGATCTTTTACGGAGTATCGATTTTCCGCTCGCTGCACCCAGCGCCAATCCGTTTGGTTTCATCAGCCCGACAACTGCCGGTCACGTAACGGACCAACTCGGTTCGAAGATCAAATATGTGCTCAACGGAGGAGCTTGCACGATAGGCATCGAATCGACCATCGTCGGTTTCGAAAACAATAAAGCTGTTATTCATAGACTTGGCGGTATCCCGGTAGAAACACTGGAGAAAATTATCGGCGACGTCGAAATGAGCTCTTCTCCGTCGTCGCCGAAAGCGCCCGGCCAGCTGAAGAGTCATTACGCGCCAGCGAAGAAGATGTTCACGGCAGATGTGGAAAAGGCGATCGAATTGATCGACCTTGACCGGGTCGCCGTGTTGTCTTTCGCAACCGACTACAAGGCAACGCACCAGGTCATCCTCTCCCCTTCGGGCGACCTGGCCGAAGCGGCAAAAAATCTTTTCAGCGCCCTTCGTCAGCTCGATAAGATGCCGGTGGAGCTGATCCTTGCGGAGCTCGTTCCGGAGGAAGGAATCGGAAGAGCAATTAACGACAGACTAAGACGCGCCTCAGCGAAATAATATGGCAAAAAAACTATTGGTTCTGACAGGTGGCGGTGACTGCCCCGGTTTAAATGCAGTGATCCGCGGCATTGCAAAACGCGCACGCAAAGAAAAAGAATGGGAAGTCTTCGGCAGCATCGAAGGCTTCAACGGCGTGTTCAACGAACCGAACGAAATCGTCAGGCTCACAAGCCACCGCACGGCTGGCATCCACATCAAAGGTGGAACGATACTGAAGACTACCAACAAAGCCAACCCAATCAACTTTCCGGTTATACAACCAGACGGGACCACGAAGTTTGTGGACCGCTCCGACGAGCTCGTGAAGAAACTGAAAGCGTTGAAGTTCGATGCCGTCATCAATATCGGCGGTGACGGATCTCAAAAGATCTCCAAAGTTCTTTTCGATAAAGGCATTCCGATCATCGGCGTACCAAAGACCATCGACAACGATCTTTCTTCCACCGATGTGACGTTTGGTTTCCAGACCGCCGTACAGATTGCCACCGACAGCTTCGATAAGCTTGTGACCACCGCCGAAAGTCACCACCGTGTGATGATCATGGAAGTCATGGGCCGCGATGCGGGTTGGATCGCCCTTCACACCGCCATAGCGGGCGGAGCCGAATTGTGTCTCATCCCCGAGATCCCGTACGACATCACTAAGATCCTGAAACGCATCGAAACGCGATACAAGAAAGGACGCGGCTTCGTGAACATCGTCATCGCCGAAGGCGCGAAGGGCAAAGCCGGCGGCGTCACCTCCTCTGCAAACGACAAAGGATCGGAGCACGTAAGGTTAGGTGGCGTTGCCTACCAGCTTTCCAAGCAGCTCAAAGACAAAGGATGCAAGGCAGAGATCCGGGAAACCGTGCTCGGCCATACGCTCCGCGGCGGATCACCCGTGGCATTCGACAGGATCCTGGCCACACTCTTCGGTGTAAAAGCCTTCGAGCTCGTGCTGGAAAAAAAATTCGGCAACATGGTCAACTTCCGGAACAACACAATCGATTACGTAACCCTGGAAGAGGCCACCAAGCAATATAACTTCGTGAGCAAAGACTCATACCTGGTGAAAGCCGCCCGCGGATTAGGAATTTCCTTTGGAGACTAGTCGGTCTCCTCCTTACATTCGCAGGCTTTTAGGCTTGTACTATTTCTAACTTTTCACACTCATGAAAACTATCGACGAAATCAACTTCAACGGCAAACGCGCACTGATCCGAGTAGACTTCAATGTACCGTTGGACAAGAGCTTTAACGTGACCGATGATAACCGTATCCGCGCCACCATTCCCACGCTCAAAAAGATCCTCGCCGGTGGCGGTAGCTGTGTATTGATGTCGCACCTGGGCCGCCCGAAAGACGGGCCTGAAGAAAAGCATTCCCTGAAACACGCCATTAAAACCACCGAGGGCCTTCTTGGTAAGCCGGTACAGTTTGCCAACGACTGCATTGGTGAAGAAGCAAAAACAAAAGCTGCCAACCTGAAACCCGGTGAGGTGTTACTTCTCGAGAACCTCCGGTTTTATAAAGAAGAAGAAAAAGGTGACGTAGCGTTCGCCGAGAAACTTTCGAAGCTTGGCGATATCTACATCAACGATGCTTTCGGAACAGCCCATCGCGCCCATGCGTCTACAACCATCGTCGCACAATTCTTCAAAGAAAAAGGCGCCGGTTACGTCATGGCAGCCGAACTCGACAACGCAAAGAAGGTGATGGAGAAGGCCGCGAAACCTTTCGTTGCGATCATGGGCGGCGCCAAGATCTCCGATAAGATCCTCATTATTGAAAAGCTGCTCGACAAAGTGAACCACCTGATTATCGGTGGCGGTATGAGCTACACGTTCTTCAAAGCCCTTGGAGGGAATGTCGGCAAGTCGCTTGTCGAAGAAGATAAGCTCGACCTGGCGAAAGAGCTCATTCAAAAAGCCAAGAGCAAAGGCGTCGAGCTTCACCTGCCAATTGATTCCGTCATCGCCGATAAGTTCGATGCAAACGCCAACACCGAGATTGCCATGAACACGTCCATCAAAGACGGCTGGATGGGTCTGGATATCGGACCGCAAGCTGTGGAAGTGTTCAGTAAAGTGATCGAGAGCTCGAAGACCATTCTCTGGAACGGACCAATGGGCGTGTTCGAGATGGAGAAGTTTGCCAACGGAACGAAGAAGGTCGCCGAAGCCGTTGTGAAAGCAACTGCCAAAGGTGGTTTCTCATTGATCGGCGGCGGAGATTCTGCCGCAGCGGTCGCTCAACTTGGATTCAGCGAAAAGGTTAGCTACGTGTCGACCGGTGGTGGAGCGTTGCTGGAGTATTTTGAAGGAAAGGTTTTGCCTGGGGTGAAGGCTCTGGAATAATATCCAGGTAATACCCAACAACCAATACCAATCCCCAATGACCACACCAGACCAAGTGCCCAATGGGTATTGGTCATTGGTATTGGTTTTTGGATGTTTCTATCAGGTTTTCCCCAGCTTCCCCCATCACCCAAATTGTTAATTCCCCCTCATTTCCTGTTCTTTAGGACGTGACCTCGCCAAAGGAAATACTAAAGCAGTATTGGGGCTATGATCAATTCCGCTCACCGCAGGAAGATATCATCAACGCAGTTCTGCAGAAAAAAGACGTGCTCGCACTCCTGCCGACCGGTGGCGGGAAGTCGGTATGTTTCCAGGTGCCCGCCCTCGCCATGGAGGGTGTGTGCATCGTGATCACACCTTTGATCGCACTCATGCAGGACCAGGTCGGCCAATTGAAAGACAAAGGCATTTCCGCCGTGGCGATCCACTCCGGTCTCGGCCGTTCGGAGATCGATGTGTTGCTCGACAACTGTGTCTACGGATCGACCAAGTTCCTGTACGTCTCTCCCGAACGCCTTCAGACCGAGCTCTTCCAGGTACGTTTCAAAAAAATGAAAGTTAGTCTCGTCGCCATCGACGAAGCCCACTGCATTTCGCAATGGGGCCACGACTTCCGTCCACCCTATCTTCAGATAAAGGTCTTAAGGGAATTGAAACCAGATCTTTCTTTCATCGCTCTCACCGCCTCGGCGACAGGTCTCGTGAAAGATGACATCATAAAATTCCTGGAGCTTAAAAATCCAGCCACGTTCCAGATCAGCTTTGCCCGCAACAACCTTTCATTCGTCGTACGGAAATCGGAGAACAAGGAAAAAAAAATGCTCGAGATCCTTCGTCGCGTGCAAGGGCCAGCCATTGTATACCTGCGCTCTCGCAAGGGCACCATGGATTTCGCAAGATACCTCGCACGGCAAAAGATCTCGTCAACATACTATCACGCCGGACTCAACCACACCGATCGCGAAAAGCGCCAGGAGGAATGGATACAGAATCGCGTACGTGTCATGGTGGCTACGAATGCTTTCGGCATGGGTATCGATAAACCCGACGTTCGTGTGGTCATCCACATGGACATCCCGGAAGATCTTGAATCGTATTACCAGGAAGCCGGTCGCGCCGGTCGCGATGGAAAAAGGTCATTCGCTGCCGTTGTCTATCACCCTTCGGATATCGATGCACTCGAGAAAAAAGTAGAGCAATCACATCCGTCGCCCGACCAGCTGAAGGCGGTATACCAGTCTCTCGCCAACTATTTTCAGCTGGCTGTCGGCAGTGGCGAAGCAGAGTCGTTCCCTTTCAATCTTGAAAATTTCTCGAAGCGATTCAATATTTCGTCGTCGATGGCATTCATAGCGCTGAAGAAAATCGAAGAAGAGGGACTGATCCAATTAAGCGAGAGCTTCTACCAGCCCTCGCGACTTCACTTCCTGGTCGACAACAAACGTCTGTATGAATTCCAGATCGCGAATGCCCATTTTGAACCGTTGGTGAAGACCATACTCCGGCTTTACGGAGGCGAAGCCTATTCGGAATTCGTGAAGATATCGGAAAAACAGCTGGCCTCGTTTTTAAAAACCGGCGACAGGCAAATTGCCTCCACCCTCGACCAGTTATCAAAGCTCAGCATACTCGCCTACGAACCCGCTTCCGACATCCCGACGGTTACCTACCTCACGCCTCGCCAGGATGCAGCCAACCTTTCGATCGACCGCAAACGTCTTGAAGAAAGACGCAAACTGCATGTCGGCAAAATGAAAGCCATGGTCAGTTACGTAACGCAGGACCGTACGTGTCGCATGCAGGTAATGCAGGAGTATTTCGATGAGCGCAACACGACGCCGTGCGGGATGTGTGATGTGTGTATCGACCGGAAGAAAAAAGAAGACCTTCACGCCCTGAAGAACTACCGCGACCAGATACTTTATTTGTTAAAACAAAAGAAAATGCCGGTGGATGAGCTGGAGACTGCTGTTGGTCCGAAAGACAAAGAAGTGTTTGTGGAAGTTGTGAGGGAGATGCTCGACGAAGGAGTGCTTTATTATGATGATTTTTGGTTGATCGGGCTAAAAAAAGTTTGAGCCCTGGACCTTGGCGTTAAGCTCTCTTCAACTCGATGATCGTGAGCTCCGGCGGCATCCCTATCCTGCCCGGATATCCCAGATAGCCAAAGCCTCTGTTCACATACAGATACTGACTCCCTTCTTTGTACAATCCCGCCCACTGCTTATACACGTACTGAGAAGGGCTCCATTTAAATCCACCGATCTCCACGCCGAATTGGAATCCATGTGTGTGTCCAGATAACGTCAGGTCGACGTCGGAGTAGGACGGTCTCACTTGTGCATCCCAGTGACTCGGATCATGTGAGAGTAAGATCTTCGTTGCCGCTTCTTCTGTTCCGCGATAAGCGGCATCCATTTTACCATGTTTGGAAAATCTGCCGGCTCCCCAGTTTTCGATACCGAGAATGGCAATCTTCTCTCCGCCCTGTTCGATGATACGATTCTCGTTCATCAGGATGTCGAAGCTCATCTCACCATGGGCTTTCACCAGGCTCCTGAAGTTCTCTTCCTTTTCGGTTAGTGAATCCCATTTTGCATAGTCGCCGTAGTCGTGGTTACCGGTGATAGAAAAAACTCCAAGCGGCGCTTTGAGCTTTCCGAAGATCGGCACATATTCTTTCACTTCATCCGCGTGGTCATTCACCAGGTCGCCGGTAAAGAAAATGAGGTCGGGTTTTTCGGCCATCATCATTTCCACTCCGCCCTTTACAGCCGTCTTATTCCAAAAACTTCCCGAGTGAATGTCGGACAGTTGCCCGATGCGAACACCGTCGAATGACCTGGGCAGGTTGGGCAACGAAATTGTAACTCTTCTGATCCGGTAATCGTGAGCGCCGGAGATGATCCCGTATGTCATAGCTCCGAATGGAACAGCTGTTGCTACCAGCGCAGCTTTCGTCAGGAACTCCGACCGCGAAATCGCTTCGCCGGGCAGGCCGTCGGAAGAATTTTCGGTACCCCGGTAGAACAACGACACCACCCAGCGGAAACCACGTTGGAGGTCATCCAGGAAAACGAAGATGATCCCTATTGTCTTCGACAGGTAAGTCCCCACCATGAACGTGCGGAGCCACAACCAGATATCGCGGTTGAACCGGTACGGATCTCCGAGGTTGTACCAGAGCACGCCCATAACGGATATCAAGGTGGGTATCCAAAAACCATAACGGATAATCCCTTTCCAGGTCGGAGACCAGTTTTTGCTAACGGCCAGGACCGCCTGGAAGAGGTAGTAGTCGATCACTCCGAAGAGGATCAGGAGAACAACAACCGGCATAATTCTGCGCATACTTTAATTGTGCGGAGTGCGACGTGCGAAGTGCGATGATCCTCGCACTCCGCACATAGCACATCGCACACTATATCTTGTTCACCTCGGGTGAGCGAAGACCGTGGTCCAAAGCCCCACCGGGAATGTATTCCTCGTGAGTTTCGACTTTTCTATTTCTGAAGACACGTTCTTTCAATTTGGCTGTGAGCAGGTACATTGCCGGCACTACGAAGAGTGTAAGGAAAGTACCGAAGATCAGACCAAAGACCATCGTCCACGAAAGAGGTCCCCAGAAGGCTGCGTTGTCACCGCCAAAGAAAATGTGCGGGTTCAACTCTGTGAACATCGTAACGAAGTCGATGTTCAAGCCTACTGCCAGCGGGATTAAGCCAAGTGTCGCAGCCATTGCTGTCAGCAACACAGGCGTCATACGGGTCTTGGAGGCTTCGGCGATCGCTTCGCGCAATTCCATTCCCTGGCTGCGGAGCAAATCTGTGAATTCCACCAGCAGGATACCGTTTCGTACAACGACACCAACCAGTGCCATGATACCCACACCGACCATGATGGTCGACATTTCGATCTGGAAGATCGCGAAGCCGATCAGCACACCGATGATACTGAAGAATATCTCGGAGAGGATGATCAGCGGCTTGCTGACCGAATTGAACTGCGTTACCAGGATCATGAAGATCATGAAAAACGCAATACCGAACGATAAGCCCAGAAACTCGACGGTCTCTTGTTGTTCCTGCTGCTGACCAGTCATATCTATGATCACACCATCGGGAAGATTAAAGTCTTCGAGTGCTACTTTGATATCAGACACAACTGTGTTGGGACTGAAACCATTGAGTACGTTTGACTCCAGGATGATCACGCGCTTTTGGTCGATACGTTTGATGCCCGCATACGAGTTCGTATACTCAACGTGTGCGAATGCCGACAGCGGCACCTGGCGAACTTGTCCGCCCGAACCCATGTCCCGGTATGTGATCGGAAGGCTGAGCAACGCATTCACGTCGTTCCGCTGTTCCTCGCGAATACGGAGGTTGATCGGGTAGTCGTCGTTCTCATCACGGAACTTGGTGACTTCACGGCCGAAAACCGCCGTGTAGAGAGCACCACCGATAACCTGTGTCGACACACCTTCACGATTGGCTTTCTCGCGATCGATCACCAGCTGCATCTCGGGCTTGTCCGTCTGGAAGTCAGACTTCAATTCTTCAACACCGGGTATTTCGAGCGAATCCAGGTATTTTTTCATCTTGGTCGCCGTTAGAACGAGGTCGTCGAAATTATCGGCGGCGATCTGGATACTTACCGGCTTGCCGGTAGGCGGGCCGTTGGCCTCCTGCCCCACCCACACTTCCGCACCGCGCATACCTTTGATTGCCGAACGGATCTTGTCCATATAGTCTGCAGTAGACTCACCGTTGCGCTCCGAAAACTTAACGAATGCAACAGTAATCTTTCCGAGGTGAGGTGACGACTGTCCGCTTTCGGAGAACGGATCTTCCGCCGCACCCTTTGCAACGTTGGCAATAACCGACTGAACGACCGGGTTCTTTTCTCCAACCACTTTGCGAATGCGGTCTTCAACAATTCCGGTGATGGAGTCTGTTACCTTCTGATCGGTACCGATCGGCATCCGTACAAACGTAAAGATGAAGTTAGGATCGGCGCTCGGGAAGAATACCACGGATGGTGTCCGTATGCTAAACAGGATGATCGAGAAGAAGAACAAACCGACAACAGTAGCCATTACCAGGAAGGAACGACGTCCTTTAATGGCACCGGTAACCATCTTCTTATATCCTTCCTGGAACCGGGGCCATGTATCGGTCTGGAAGTGTGATATCGCACGAACCAACAGGAAATGATACAAGCAATACACTGCGAAAGAGAACACGGCAAAGTTGCCGAGACCTACCGCGCCTACGATGTATGACATCAGCGCGAGTGATCCGAATACAATCGCTGTGATCTTGAAACCTTTGGTGATTTTGCTCTTTTTTTCGTGCTCATGCTCGTGCTTGGTCATGAAGTCGGCCGCAAACACCGGGTTGATAATATAGGCTACCAGCAACGAGGCAAGCAGGGCTATGATCAGCGTGATGGGCAGGAACTTCATGAAGCTTCCGACGATACCGGGCCAAAATGCCAGCGGGATGAACGGAGCCAGCACCACAAGCGTACCCGACAATACAGGCAGGAACACTTCGCCGGCAGCTATCTTGGCTGCTTTGCGGATCGGCACCTTGCCGTTGTCGAACACACGGTGTGTGTTCTCGATGACCACGATAGCATCATCCACAACGATACCCAGTGCAAGCAGGAACGAGAACAGCGTCATCATATTGAAGCTGAACCCGAGAACGGGGAACACCAGGAACGCGATGAAGCTCGACAGCGGCACCGACATAGCGACGAACACGGCGTTGGTTGCACCCATGAAGAACATAAGAATGAACGTCACGAGTACGAATCCTATGATGATCGTATTGATCAGGTCGTGCAGCGTTGTCCTGGTTTGGTCAGACTGGTCACCGGTGATGGTGATCGTTGCGCCTGAAGGCAGTACGTTTGCTTTAAAATCGTCTACGATAACAAATATCTTGTCCGATGCATCAATCAGGTTCTTCCCACCCATTTTTATCACATTCAGAGTGATCACGTTCTTTTTATCCAGACGGGCGAAGCTCTCCTGCTCCTTATGCGTATCGAGCACTTCGGCGATATCCTTAAGATAAATCTTGCCGCCTTTCGTCGAAGCAATCACCGTATTCGCGATCTCCTCAGCGCTCTTGAACTCGCCTGTTACATTCAATGATCGCTTCATACCGTCGACGGACAACTGACCGCCGGGGATGATCACGTTCTCAGCTGCAACCGACTGGAAAATGTCTTGCAGGTCTACGCCGGCAAGGGCCGCTTTGTAGATATCGACGTTGATCTGGAACTCACGATCGAGTGCACCGATGATGTCGGCACGACGGATCTCAGGCACCGATTCGATGCGGTCCTGCAATTGTTCGGCAAACTCCTTGAGCACCGCCAGGTCGTAGTCGCCAGAAAGGTTTACGTTCATGATCGGAACTTCCGAGATGTCGATGTCGATCACACTCGGGTCGTTTTCAAGATCGGTAGGAAGGTTGTTCTTCGCCCGGTCTACGGCGTCCTTCACGTCGATCTTCGCCTCGGAAACGTCAACGTCGGTTTCAAACTCAACGATAACGCTGGAGAAGTTCTGAATTGAATTGCTCGTCACCTTCTTCACGCCTTCGATAGACTTCACTTCTTTCTCGATCTCCTTCGAGATCAGGTTTTCGATATCAGTCGGTGAGCCACGATAGATCGTGGACACATAGATCTGCGGGAACACGACTTCCGGGAAGTTCTCCTTCGGGAGTCTGAGGTATGTTATCATACCGAACAGTGTGATCGCAATCGTGGCAACATAAATGCTCACCCGGTTGTCGATCGACCAACTGGTCGGTTTAAATTCTTTTTCAGTGTCTTTCATGGTAATGGAGTTAGGGATTCAGGTGCATCGTAAGGGTTACTGAAATCAGATCTTGATATAATCTCCATCGGTCAAGCCCTGGAATCCTGTGGTAATGAGCTTATCACCTACAGCCAGACCTTGTACCTGCGCCTGGTTGTCGTAGATACCCTCCACTTTCACAACTTTCTTGCGGGCGACTGTCTGGTTGCCTTTCTGTTCGGCTATATAAACAACTTTCTCGTTGTTGATCGTTTGCACGACGTTGATCGGAACCACAATGGCCGAAGCCGTGGTTTCGAAGACAACTTTCACAACGGCAGTCATGTTAGGACGAAGCTCAGGAGCTGAGGGAAGATCGGCTTCAACGATGAAGGTTCTCGACAACGGATCGATGTTGCGGGCAACGAAGCTCAGTTTTGAAGTCACTGTCTTGTTTCCATCGGGGAACGTTACAATGACCTTGTCACCTTTCCTCAATTGAGACGAGTACGCTTCCGAGATACGGGCTGTGATCTTCAGGTCCGAGTTGTTCACAACGCGCGCAGCAGGCATACCGGGAGCGATGTTCTGGCCAACCTTAACGTCGATTGCGTCCACTATACCGGATACGGGAGCCTTGATCTTGGTCATCTCGTTCTGCTCGTTCATCGAAGCCAGTCTTCTTTCGAGACCTTCTTTGCTGGACTTTGCCTGGAGGTATTGTACTTCGGTACCGATCTTCTGATCCCACAGGTTCTTCTGACGGTTAAAAACGGTAGTGGCAAGCTCCATCTGTGACTTCAACTCTTCGATACCTCTCACTATAAGAGAGTTGTCGATCTGCGCGAGTGTCTGGCCGGCGGTTACTTCCTCACCTTCGCGAACGTTCACGTGGGTGACGACACCGGGAGTCTTAGCGCTCACCTGGATGTTCTGCTCCGACTCGACGGCAGCTTGCGTCTTAACATAGTGCTCGAAACTGGTGGGTTTAAGCTCGGTCACGATCACCTCTTTCGATTTGATCTTTGAAGGGTCGCCTTCCGGTTTTCCGGCAGCGATCTCTTTTTCCAGCTTAGTGATATCCTTGGCGATATTCGCGTGCTGTTCCTTCAGTTCTTTCAACTGAGTCTCTTTGTCTTTCTCGGCGCCGGCGCATGCTGCCACGATGGCGCCGATAACGAGGGCACTTAAAATCTTAGTGTATATTCTTGTTTTCATATAGCGTATGTTTCGGGGTTGGTAGGTCATTATTTATTTGCTGTGGTTGTGGACGGCAGGAGACGTCCGTGTGCTTTGTCGAGATCGACTTTTGCAATCATAGCATCGTACAGGGCATTGTAATAGTTATTCTGTGCTGTCTTGAGATCTCCTTCCGCAGAGACAACTTCAAGATTTGATCCTACACCCTGCTCGAACTTGATCCGGGTAACCCGGGCTACGTTTCCAGCAAGTTCCATATTCTGTTTCTGGGCAGTGAGGCTCTTCAATGCATTGTCGAACATGATGCTCGCTTGCTTTACTTCCAGGTCGATGCCAGCCTTCATGCTTCTGAAGCTGTTCTCGATCTTTTGCAGATTCAGTTTCTCCTGCTGTACCTTGAAGTGACGCTGAGTTCCGGTGAAGATGTTCCAGTTAAGGCTTACTCCGTACATAGAATAGTCATACCACTTGTCGGGGCCGACACCGGGGACATCACCTTCTTTGATTGGGGTGTTGGTCTTGAACAAGCCGCCAAGGGTATTTGACTGTGTCTGCATGCCCCACTTACCGAACGCTGCAATAGTCGGCAGTGCACTGGCGTACTGATTCTTAAGATTAAGGGCCTGCAATTTCCGGTTTGCCTCCAATACCTGGTAGTCGGGACGGATCTTATAATCCCAGTCTCCACTCTCCGGGTTCGGCTGTATCTGGATATCCTGGATGTTTCCGGTTACACCTAATTGGTCGTTCATCGGGTAGTTCATCTGGAACTTCAGCATTGCAAGCGAAAGCTCCTTCAGGTTAACGAACTTGTCACGTTCGGAGATCAGGTTATTGAAATTGACCTGGATACGATCCACATCAATGCTTTCAGCAAAACCGTTTTCATTCAGAGCTTTAGTGTTGCGGAGCAGCGAGTCAACACGAGCGATGTTAACATCAAACAATTGAGCCCTTTCGTTGTTGATCAGCACTCCGTAATAAGCTTTCGTGACATTAAGGACGATGCCCTGTTGTGTTAGCGCCGTGTTCTTGTATGCCAGGTCCTTGAATGCCGATGAAGCCTGTAATCCAACGAAATAAGATCCGTTAAAAAGCAATTGATTGACCTGCACGTTCGCGTCACCTGAACCCTGTAACTGGAAGAAGTTCTGTGCTGCAACTACATCGCCTGTGCTTGCGCCAGGGACCTCAGGAAAGAAAGAAAATCCCGCTCCGGGGGGTGAATACCTCTGAAAGAACCGGGGCAGTTTCTGGTTCCAGGTAATGCTGCTACCGGCGACCACCTGAGGCAATCCGAGGCCCGTGGTTTCCTTCACCTTCGCTTTCGCGATATCCTGGTCCAATATTGCATTCTGTGCATTCACTGAATTCCTGAGTGCATATTCGATACACTGGTCAAGTGTCATTGTTCCCGTCGTCGTTTGCTGTTCCTGTGCCATCGCACTTCCTCCTGCAAGCAACAGCGTTACCGTTAGTATATATATTCGCTTCATATGTTATGGGGTATTAGTTCGAGGTTTACTGGTTCCTGTTTATATTTTTCGTACAGTTTTCTTCCTTTCTCCGTGAGCAGACCGTACATGAAGTGATCGAGCATCTGAACCTGTACGTCTACCATTTTGTACTTGTCGGTGGGAACGATCTGCCCGTCGTACACCCACTGTATGCTTTCGACACGCAGTAAGGCAAGGATCTCGGGATTGAGGTTGCTCCTGTAAAGACCTTCTTCAATTCCCTGTTTCAGATTCCGGACTACCGACTCGCGGATGTCTTTGTTCTTGTGCTCCGTCCATGCGCTCCATGCTTTCGGATGATACTTCCTCAGGTCGAACAGTAACGAGGGGTTGAGATCCTGCATGTTCTTCTTCATGAACATCTGTATCCTTATCAGCTCGTCGAGAGCATTCTTCGAAGCGCTTGTGAGAATATCGAAACCAGACTTCGTTTGATCCAGGTGATGCAATGTCACTTGTGTCACGATCTCGTCCTTATCGACGAAGTACTGGTATATCGTTTTCTTCGATATCGACAGGTGCCGGGCGATGTCGTCCATTGACACGCTACGGACACCATACTTGAGAAAAAGCTCTTCAGCTCCTTTCAGTATTCTGTCTTTTATTTGATCCTGTTCTTCCATAGTGGGCGCAAAACTATGGAAACTTTTTAAATCACCAAAGTTTCCACAGTTTCCTTGAACGGCCCTTTTTCGCATTGGTTGGGGGTTTCGGGAAAAAAGTTTTGAGTATTTTTGTGAAAAATGACCGAAACCGATTGAAGTGCCTTAAAACCCACTTAAGCCGAAATGGTTCAAAAAAATACCGGCTGTATTTCGATCAGGGAGACGTATCGCGTTCGGGGATATTGTCGGGTTGTAAAAAAAAGACCCGCTACTGCGGGTCTTTTTGAGTCTCTGTCTGCTTCACAGGATTTTCTTCCCATGCGCACCACTTTTCCTTGAATTTCTGTTTGAATTTCTCGCGCTCTTCAGGTGAAAGTTTTGAATAACGATCCATCCACTGTCGCTTCCATTGGTGATTGCGATGGCCGCCCCATTTTCTATGGCCTCCGCCGAATCCCCAGAATAAAATTTTTGAAAGTGCCAGCAGACCCATTGCCTGCCAGAAGCTGATTGTTGGTCCTGAGAAGAGGACTGGCACCAGCCAGTTCCAGAGAAGTTGGGTCAACAGCCCGAACAACACCAACATTAACAGTCCAAAGACCACCATTTTCCCGATCCACCATCCACGTTTGCTGTACATACTCGTTCCTTCTAATGTTCTTAATTTTTTACTTACTGACCACGTCGTTGTAGAAGCGTTGAAGCCTTTTACGCAGACTCATGATCGCATATCTCTTTCGCGACAATAATGTGTTGATTGAAATGCCTGTTTCTTCCGCGATCTCCCGGAAGCTTCGCTCTTCCATTTCGTTCTGGATGAAGATCGCGCGCTGGTCGGCCGGAAGCTCTTCGAGGGCTTCCATGATCTCGTCCCAGATAGCTTCCCGGAGCATCACTGATTCGGGTGAGTTGCCCAGGTCGGGCAGGATCTCCTGAAGAGTGAGGGGAGCATCATCTTCGTTACCTGCGGCGCTTTCGAAGTCGGCCTTTTTGGGCCGTACTGCTTCGCGGCGGTACCGGTCGATGATCTTGTTCCTGGCTACGCTGTACAGCCAGGAGGTCACTCGGTCGAGCGACTCAATGCCATCAAAGCCTGCAACGAATTGGTAAAACACATCCTGAAGGATATCCTCCGCCTCTTCCTCCGAAGACACACGGCTGCGGATGAATCCGAGCAGCTTGTCTTTTTCCTTCAGGAAAGTGTTTTGCTTTATTACCTCTTGCATGGCCAAACTTATCGTCACTACTCGTTCCATACAACAGCATAGACGGCAGGTCGATTCCAAATATTTTATAAAGGTGAAGAAAAAAGGGGAATACGGTGAAAATGGAGAAATTGAGGAGAATGGAGCCCTACGTTGCCAGTGGCTATCAGAAACGCGAACCAATGAAATGTCATGACCCGGCTTGACCGGGTCACCCCGCCCAAGCGACGTGCTCACCGTCACGTAAACCATTCCTCACTACGATCCCGCCATTCAGGGTTCTTCTCATTAACTAAATCCTCCTTCCACTGCCTGCTGTATTTCTTAAGTCTTTTTTCACGCGCAATAGCATCAAGTACATACTCAAACTCCTCATAATACACCAGACGATCGCAATTATACTTATTGGTAAAGCCTTTGTTCCTTTTAGTCTTGTGTTCCAGTACACGCCGCATTATGTTATTAGTGACCCCCACGTACAGAACGGTTTTTCTTTGATTGGAAAGGATGTAAGTGTAATAGCGACGCATGGTCGATAATATGGATCGTAAGGGTAAAGCGGCTGCTAAATTGTTGACATATGAAAGGAAAACATGACAGGAACGTGGCTGCGGGCTGCCCCGGGGTTGCCCGGTCAAGCCGGGCAATGACATTTTATAGGAAGTGATTCCTGTCTGAACGTGCGCAATGAGGCTTCATAACGACATGTGTATATCTTAGCAGCTGTGATGCCTCATTTGCACATCAATAAAGCCGGCACAGGCCCAAGCAAGATGCTCCTGTTCCATGGATATGGACAAGACCATACTGCTTTCAATAGTTATATCGACCGGCTAGGAAGCTTGCATACATTCTACATGATCGACCTCTTCTTTCATGGGAAAAGCACATGGGGCAAAGACGAAGAGGCTCTCGAAAAATCGGAGTGGAAAGAGCTGATCGGTATTATCCTTAAAGAAAACCAGGTTGATTCATTTGCTGTGTTAGGCTTCAGCATGGGCGGAAAGTTTGCTATGGCTACACTCGAGGCATTTCCCGACCGGGTGAAAGAGATCATCCTCCTCGCACCGGACGGGATCAAGACAAGTTATTGGTACAGCCTGGCAACGTATCCTATCGCATTACGCAAGCTTTTCCGAAGCATGATCAGCGATCACAAAAGATTTCTAAGAATTGCATCCGGTGCGAAGCGACTCGGACTGATCGACAAGGGAGTGCTCCGGTTTGTCGAAACACAAATGGATTCGGAAGAGAAACGAAAACGAGTGTATTACTCGTGGGTCGTGTTCCGTCATTTGAAATTCGACCTCGATAGCATTGCGGCGTTGATCAACAGTCATAAGATCAAGCTCAGGCTCTTCGTTGGTCGTCACGACAAGATCATCACCGCACAGAACATGCAAAGGCTGACCTCGAAAGTTCCCGGTGCACAATTCGAAGTTGTCGAGGCCGGGCACAACAGCCTCATTCATAAAGTGATCGATTATCTACCGAAGTCGTCCTGAACGCGGACGATATCATTCTCATCCGAGGGATTTTTGGCATCGGTATGTTGCCATATCTCGGCCACCATTCCCCACCCGTCGAGCCCGACGAGCCGGTGACGTTCGCCTTGAGGAAGACGGATGATCTCGCCGATCGTAAGGTTTTTCAACGGGCCTTGATCGTCGTTGGGGCTGATGACGATGCCGGCCTTTCCTCCCACTAACTTCCAGATCTCGGCGCGACGGTGATGATATTGCCATGAAAGTCGTTCGTTCCCTTTTACCATGAG
This sequence comes from Cyclobacteriaceae bacterium, assembly GCA_035318625.1. GTDB lineage: Bacteria > Bacteroidota > Bacteroidia > Cytophagales > Cyclobacteriaceae > ELB16-189. The sequence goes on along the minus strand of DATHEL010000001.1, from coordinate 30,304 downwards.
GATCTTGGGGCTCAGTTTGCCGGCGATCTTGAGGTCTTCGAATTTTACTTCCGGAAAAAAGTGTGAAGCGAATCGGCTTGCCTGTGATTCATCAATCACAAAAAATCCACCCCAGGGCCGGTTGAAGTCTTTATCGACGACGGTGAAGCCGAGCGTGTCGAGATCTTTTTGAGCTTTATCGAATGCTGTTTGCCGGGAGTCGGCCGGAGAAAAGTCTGCCATAGACTGCAAGTATCGTTAAAATATTTACCCTCGAAAATATCGTCGCGGATTCGTCGTCTTCCCGCAAAATTTATTCCCAAAAAACCCGTCGTAATGCTAACTTTGCCGCTCCAAAACCACTATTTCCTTAAATGATCCTCTTCTTCCGTCGTAACCCTGAATTGCATTATGCAGTGGGGCACGTTCAACCTTTTTCCAAACCGGACATCGACAAACTGGTGTGGCTTTTCGGAGGCGCTCAGCCGCTCGATGAGATGGAGCTCGGGGGTCAGTTCGTCGGCCCGAGGAAGGAGATGGTCACGCCGTGGAGCACAAATGCCGTCGAGATCACGCAGACTATGGGCATCACCGGCATCGAACGGATCGAGGAGCTTGTGAGGATTGAATCAGGAACGGCCCAGTACGACCGCATGCTGCGGCAGCTTTACACCGGCCTCGACCAGGACCTGTTCACCATCAACCACCAGCCCGAGCCGGTACGCGAGATCGACGACATCGCAGCGTACTCCGAAAAAGAAGGACTCGCCTTGAGCAAAGAAGAGATCGATTATCTCGATGAGATCAGCAACAAGCTTCAACGAAAATTAACGGACAGTGAAGTGTTCGGCTTCTCGCAGGTGAATTCGGAACACTGCCGTCATAAGATCTTCAACGGCACGTTTATTATCGATGGCGAACAGAAACCGTCGACACTCTTCCAGCTGATCAAAAAAACATCGCAAGAGAATCCCAACTTCCTGGTATCGGCATACAAAGACAACGTGGCGTTCTTCAAAGGCCCGCGTATCGAACAGTTTGCTCCCGCAAGACAGGACATTCCCGATTTCTTTCGCATCGATGATGTCGATTCGGTGATATCATTGAAGGCAGAGACACACAACTTCCCCACGACCGTCGAGCCCTTCAATGGCGCTGCTACCGGTTCGGGCGGAGAGATACGCGACAGGCTTGCCGGTGGAAAGGGATCACTTCCGCTCGCAGGCACCGCAGTATACATCACATCTTACCCTCGTCTCGACGGCGGCCGTCCCTGGGAAAAGAAATTCGAAGCAAGACCCTGGTTGTACCAGACACCGGCCGAAATACTCATCAAGGCTTCCGATGGAGCGAGCGACTTCGGCAATAAGTTCGGTCAGCCACTTATCTGCGGAAGCGTACTGACCTTCGAACATTTCGAGGCAGGAAAGAAATATGGTTTCGATAAAGTGATCATGCTCGCAGGAGGCATCGGTTACGGAAAAGAAAAGGACAGCAAGAAGGAACCGCTGAAGGCGGGCGACAAGATCGTCCTGCTCGGCGGTGACAATTATCGCATCGGCATGGGCGGAGGCGCCGTGTCGTCGGTTGCAACCGGAGAATTCGCCAATGCTATCGAGCTCAATGCCGTACAGCGTTCGAATCCCGAAATGCAGAAGCGTGTGATGAATGCTATCCGCGCGATGACAGAAGCCAGCGAGAACCCGATCATTTCAATTCATGATCACGGCGCAGGCGGACATCTGAACTGCTTCTCCGAACTGCTGGAAGAAACCGGCGGTACGATTGAGATCGACCAGCTGCCCCTTGGAGATCCTACCCTTTCGGACAAGGAGATCATCAGTAACGAATCGCAGGAACGTATGGGCCTTGCGATCGACGCAAAGAATGTCGAGCAACTGAAACGGGTCGCAGACCGTGAACGTGCACCGATGTATGTTACCGGCACAGCCACAGGTGACAAACGATTTACATTCACAGACAAACAAAAAGATTCGAGCCCTGTCGCGCTGGAAATCAGCCAACTCTTCGGCAGCTCACCAAAAACTATTCTTACAGACGATACCAGGCCGGCATCTTTCGAAGAGATCGCGTACGAACCCACACAGATCGAGACATACCTGGAGATGGTGCTACAACTGGAGTCGGTAGCATGCAAGGACTGGCTGACGAATAAGGTCGACCGTTCCGTCACCGGCCGTGTGGCCATGCAGCCCACGTGCGGACCGATCCAGCTTCCGCTGAACAACGTTGCGGTCATGGCTCTTGATTTCAATAATAACAAAGGTGTGGCGACCGCGATCGGGCATGCTCCGGGTCCCGCTTTGGTCGACCCTGTTGCAGGAAGCAAGCTCGCGATAGCCGAAGCATTGTTGAACCTCGTATGGACGCCGCTGACACATGGGTTGAAGGGTGTTTCCCTGAGCGCCAACTGGATGTGGCCTGCGAAGACCGCCGGTGAGAACTCGAGACTCTATGCTGCTGTCGAAGCCGTGAGTGATTTCGCCTGCAAGCTCGGGATCAACATCCCTACCGGAAAAGATTCACTGTCGATGACACAGAAGTACCCCGATGGCGACGTCGTGTACTCGCCCGGTACGGTGATCATTTCGGCTGCAGCCGAATGTGAGGACATCCGCAAGTCTGTTTCTCCTGCGCTCGAACCTGTGACAGGGTCATCGATCATATTGATCGACTTCTCGAACGACATTCACGCATTGGGCGGAAGCAGCTTCTCACAAATACTGAATACACTCGGTACACGTGCACCTGACGTGAAGGACGAAAACTATTTCGCAAAAGCATTCGGATGCGTTCAACATCTTATCAGGAACAACATTGTTCTTGCCGGTCATGATATTTCTGCAGGAGGACTTGTCACCACGTTGCTCGAAATGTGCTTCCCGGTTCCCGGCGTGGGCATGAATGTCTTCATGAAGGACCAGGCCGACCTCATACCCGTGTTGTTCAGCGAAAGGCCGGGTGTTGTCATCCAGGTTTCGAATGCCGAGGCAGCCATCGCCAAGCTGGATGATCATGGGATCGAGTATGAGATCATAGGAAGAGTGACCAATACGCGCGAGATCTCGGTCTTAGGAAAATCCACCGAACTGAAGCTCGATATCGATCATCTTCGCGAAGTGTGGTTCCACACGTCGTACCTGCTCGATCGCATACAGCGCCCGAAAGGTCACGCCGAAACGCGAAGAGAAAACATTTTCAAACAGTCGTTGTCGTATTCGTGGCCGGCAAGATTCGATGGCAAATACGCTGCATACGGGATAAATCCGTACAGGCGATCGCCTTCCGGCATCAAGGCTGCGATCATTCGGGAAAAGGGTGTGAATGGCGACCGTGAGATGGCCTATGCTCTTTACCTCGCCGGCTTCGACGTGAAAGACGTACACATGACCGACCTGGTCTCGGGCCGGGAAGATCTGTCGGGTGTGAACGTGATCGTCTTCGTGGGAGGTTTTTCGAATTCCGACGTGCTCGGTTCCGCCAAAGGATGGGCCGGCGCATTCCTGTACAATCCGAAAGCTAAAGCGGCACTGGATGCGTTCTACAGCCGTCCCGACACGCTGAGTCTCGGGGTTTGTAACGGGTGTCAGCTGATGATGGAACTTGGATTGGTTTACCGCGACATGGAAATGAGTGAACATCCGAAGATGCATCACAACGGCTCCGGTAAGTTCGAATCGACATTCATCAATGTCACGATACCTAAAAACAATTCGGTGTTACTGGGAAGCTTTGAAGGCTCTCAGCTTGGTGTGTGGCTTGCCCATGGTGAAGGACGTTTCGAGCTGAAGGGACTGGACAACTTCAACGTTGCGGCGACATACACGAATCCCGAATATCCCGGCAATGCAAACGACTCTGACTTTGCCACGGCAGCGTTGTGTTCGCACGATGGACGTCATCTTGCCATCATGCCGCACATCGAGCGTTCGTTGTTCCCGTGGAACTGGGGTTACTATCCCCGCGAAAGAAAAAAGGACGAGGTGGGTCCGTGGATCGAAGCCTTCGTGAATGCCCGTGAGTGGGTCAAGAAAATGGTTATTGGTTAATGAGTATTGGGTATTGGGTATTGGGTATTGGTTGTTAAAAATGAAGCATGACCGTTCACTCCTATAAAACATACAACGAACTCTCCCGTGCAACGGCAGATCTCATTACTGAAACGATCCACAAAAAGCCTGCTGCGTTGATCTGTATCGCTTCGGGCCACACGCCCGTCGGTGTCTTCCATTGTTTAAGAGAGGATATTCAGGGCGGTAAACTCGACGTCAGCAAAGTAACTTTCGTGAGCCTGGATGAATGGCTTAACATCGATCCATCCGACCCGGGATCGTGTATCTCCATGCTGAGAAAAGATTTCTTCGATCACGTGCCCCTTCGGGCAGAACAGATTCAGATGTTCGATGTGCTTGCAAAAGATCCGCAGACAGAATGCGGCCGGATGAATGACCTTATTGCTAAAAACAGCGGGCTCGATGTCATGCTGGTTGGCGTTGGGTTGAATGGGCACATCGGTATGAACGAACCGGGAACGTCTTTCAATACATATGCTCACGTAGCCGATCTTGCGGAGGCCACCGAAACCAGCGGTCAGAAATATTTTGCGAAGCCTACGACGTTATCGACCGGGATTACTTTGGGTCTTCGACACTTCACGGAGTGCAGGCTTCCGATCTTAATGGCGAATGGAAGCAAGAAGGCGGAAATCATCGGGCGGACAATGAAAAGTAAGCCGACCGAAGGCCTTCCTGCAACCATAGTTCATAATATCCCGCAAGCTCTTGTGATGATCGATGCCGAAGCGAGTGCATTTTTAAACACATAGATAACCAGTAGCCAGTAGTAAGTAGTAAGTAGTAAGTAGTAAGTAGTAAGTAGTAAGTAGTAAGGCTACTGATTTCGACGATTGACGTACGTACTAATCTGCACCGTACTACTTACTACTGGCTACTTACTACTTCTAAGTCGCCCCGATCTCCTTCAGATACTCCAACACTTCCTTCGCCTGGTCCCCGCCCTTCGTAGCGTGCTGGAGCAGCATTATGCCGTGCGGACCTTTCGAAGTCTTCAACTCCGGAAAGGCCGTTAGTGTCGACTTGACGATGTCGATCTTGCCAAGCATGGCGGCAGCGAAAATGTTCAGTCGGGCACCGCGTGACAATAAATACTCGGCGATCTCGCGGTTGCCCATGTGCCCTGCTCCCTCGATGGCAGACTCATAGTCTCCTCCTCCCCAATCCCAGGACGCATTGAGAAGGTTTGGCGTTTCCGCGAGCATCTGTTGCACTCTATCGAACTTGCCGTGCCCGGCGCCTACAAACTCTTTCACGATCTCTCCCGCAATTGGCGGGGGTTTCTCCTTCTGGTCAGGACGCATGGCCAGACCACGGGTGATACCAAGGATGGCATAGCCGGCGCCGAACGCTGCAGATTTAAGAAAGATTCTCCGGGGGTTGGTGCTCATAATCGTTGTGTTTTTAATGCAAGTTTAGACTGTGAGGCATCGAATTTTATTCTCATTCGCGAATGAGTACTGAGAATTTACGATTTACGATGTACTATGTACGATTGGCCGGCGATCATCGCTGGTCTCAATAGTAAATCGTAAATCGTAAATCGTAAATTGTACATCGTACATCCTATGAATTCTCTTCTTGTCATCAGTTCCATTGCCGTCAGTCACGGTCTTTTCTGGGCTACCGTTCTGCTCGGCATGAACCAGCGCTTGTCTAACCGGCTGCTTGCCGTTTTGCTCATTATGATCTCATTCCGCGTAGGCAAATCGGTGGTGGGTATGCTGATGCCCGGGTATATGTATTTCTTCTCGGGGGTCGGTGTGGTGTCGATGTCGGCGATCGGGCCGCTGCTGTTCCTGTTTGCCAAAAGTCTGTTCGACAGCACGTACAAGGTGACGTGGAAGGACTGGCTGCATTTTGTTCCGCCGGCGGTGTTGCTGGTCGTAATGTTAATTCGCGAAGGTCGATTCATAAACGGCGCGTACACCGTCTTTACCGCCTCGGTGCTGGTGTACATGATCGCGACATTGATATTTTTACTGCGTAACCGCGAGACGTTCCGTGCAGATGACATGAAATGGAAGTGGATCATGTTCATCATCGGCGGTATCGGACTGCTGTTCATCACGTTTGTCTGCCAGTTGCTGTTCTACCAGCCGCTGACCTATCAGCTTATCGTTATCAGCGCTGCGCTGGTATTCTATTCCTTGTCGTGGTATGCGATACCCAGGTCGCGACTCTTTATTACTGAGCCGCAAAAGAAACTATCGGACGCGCAGACCTACCAATTACTTGGATCAAGGATACAGGAGTTGCTACAGAACGAAGAGGTGTTCATCAATACAGACCTCACGGTGAGCAGCCTGGCGGCGAAACTGAAGTGTCCGGCCTACATGGTTTCGAGGGCGATCAACCAATACTTCAATAAAAGCTTTTCGGAGCTGATTGTTGAATACCGGATAAAGAAAGCGGAGAAGCTTCTTGCTGCAGACCCGCAGAAATCGTTGACGATCGAGGCTATAGCCTTCGAAAGCGGCTTCAACACGCTTTCGGCATTCTATAAATCGTTCAAGAAAATCAATGGAATGACGCCTTCGCAGTATCGTGAGAATCACCTCAAGATCACGATTTAACTTTATTTGATTATCTTTGTGCTTTAATCCTCGTCTATCGGCCTCCGAATCGGGGGCAATTCACAGACACTCTAATTTCCTTATTTAACAATCTTAATGACATTTGACCAACTATCGTTGATTGAGCCACTTCTCAAATCAATAAAAGCAGAAGGGTACGATCAACCGACTCCTATACAAGAACAATCGATTCCAATAGTGCTTGAACGCCGTGACCTTCTTGGCTGCGCGCAAACAGGTACGGGAAAAACGGCGGCATTTGCCCTGCCAATCCTCCAACTGTTGCACAACGATGAACTCTATAAAAATGGGCCTTCCGGTATCAAAGCCCTGATTTTAACCCCGACCCGCGAGCTGGCGATCCAGATCGAAGACAGCTTTAAAGTTTACGGAAAGCTTCTCAAGCTTCGTTCTACAGTGGTTTTTGGCGGAGTTTCACAACACGCACAAACCAAAGCACTTCGCGCCGGGGTCGATATCCTCGTTGCCACGCCCGGCCGTTTGCTGGACCTGATGACCCAGGGTTTCATAAAACTCGCAAGCATTAAGATCTTTGTGCTCGACGAAGCAGACCGCATGCTCGACATGGGGTTCGTTCACGACGTTAGAAAGGTGATCGCGAAGCTTCCTGCCCAACGGCAGACGCTTTTCTTCTCGGCAACTATGCCACTCGAGATCCAGGCCCTTGCGAAAGGCATCCTGACAAACCCCGTGAAAGTATCGGTGACACCCGTTTCATCCACTGCCGAAACGGTGACCCAGGCATTGTACTACGCGGAGAAAGGTGAAAAGAAAAAGCTTCTCCTTAAGCTCCTGAGAGACGACAACACTCCATCGGTCCTGGTATTTACCCGGACAAAGCATGGCGCTGATCGTGTTGTGAAAGATCTTTTGAACTCGAATATTTCCGCCCGCGCCATCCATGGCAATAAATCGCAGAATGCACGGCAGGAAGCTTTAGGTAGCTTCAAGGCTGGGAAAACACGCGTGTTAGTGGCTACCGACATCGCTGCACGGGGGATCGATATCGACGACCTGTCGCTTGTGATCAACTATGAGATCCCGAACATTCCTGAAACTTATGTTCACAGGATCGGCAGGACTGGCCGCGCTGGCGCTAAAGGCCACGCGATCTCCTTTGCGGACACTGAAGAAAAGGCCTATATCAGGGATATCCAAAAATTGATAGGCAGAGCAATACCACTCGCCAATCAATCTCCCAGTCATTCTTCCAGCTCCGAAGCTGCACCACGTCACGCAGCACCGCGCCAGAACTCCGCGCCACGTAGCGACTCTGCACCACGCCACGACTCGACGCCACGTCACGACGGTGTGAGGCCGAAAAAGAAAAGATGGTTCCATCGTAACACAGCCCGCTGATTTTTTAGATTCTAACAAGATCTTCAATGAAGTTAAGTGAAGAGCTCTACAGGCTTTGCTATGAGTTCATCGAGAACCGTATTAAGGCCATTCGCGAGGCGATGCAGCAAACGCAGGCATCGGCCGACTCGGAAACAAAAAGCAGCGCAGGCGACAAGTATGAAACAGGACTGTCGATGATGCAGCTCGACATGGAAAAACAGGCCGAGCAGCTCAACGAAGCCGTCCGGACCCGTACTTCACTCGAACAGGTAAAGCTACTCGACGAGATCAGCTCCAACGGCAGCGGCGTCGTCAAACCCGGTAGCGCTGTCGAAACCAGCAATGGAAATTTTTATATCGCGATCAGCGCAGGTCAGTTGAAAGCGAGCGGTCAGGTGTACTTTGCGGTATCACCGGCAACACCGATCGGTTCCAAACTCATGGGGCTAAAGACAGGCGAGAGCTTTTCGTTTAACGGCAAGAATTTCACCGTCAACAAAATTCACTAAGCAACAACCGGAGCGTCCTTGAATGCCTTGCGGGGTTTCAGATTCAGGACCTGGAACATTTCCTGGTCTTGAATAACTCCGGGATTGGGAGTAGTGAGCAGCTTATCTCCGGCGAAGATGCTGTTCGCTCCGGCCATGAAACACAGGGCCTGTTCTTCCATAGTCATTCTCACTCGTCCTGCCGAAAGGCGTACCATCGCTTTGGGCATGATGATGCGGGCGGTAGCGATCATACGTAGCATTTCCCAAACAGAAACGCGCGGTTGATCCTCAAGCGGCGTGCCTTCGACAGGCACAAGGGCGTTGACGGGCACCGACTCGGGATGCTCGGGCAGATTGACCAGCGTGTAAAGCATACCGATGCGGTCGATCTCTTTTTCTCCCATGCCGATGATTCCTCCTGAGCACACGGAGATCTTCGCTTCCCGTACATTTTCGAGTGTGTCGAGGCGATCGCCGTAGTTCCTGGTGGTGATAATGTCTTTATAGAAATCTTCGCTGGTGTCGAGGTTGTGATTGTACGCATACAAGCCGGCGTCCTTCAGCTTCTTCGCCTGTTCGGGCGTGAGCATGCCGAGTGTACAACAAACTTCCATACCCATGGTACTGACGCCTTTCACCATTTCGAGCACATTGTCGAAGTCGCGGTTGTCGCGCACTTCGCGCCACGCGGCGCCCATACAGAACCTGGTGCTGCCGGCTTCTTTCGCATCCATGGCTTTCTGCAGCACCTCTCCCACTTCCATGAGCTTATGCACTTTTACATCGGTGTGATATCGCGCTGCCTGCGGACAATACGCACAGTCTTCCGGACATCCGCCGGTCTTCACCGAAAGAAGCGTGCATACCTGAACTTCGCCTGAGTCGTGGTGTTCGCGGTGTACGGTCGCCGCACGATACACGAGATCTAAAATGGGCAGGTTATAAATGTCTTCAATCTCCGAAATGGTCATTGGGTATTGGATATTGGGTATTGGGTATTACTTAATAATAAACTCAACGGGCATCCTTGCCTGAGTACCCTGGTAATGTTTCACTTTCTCCCACTGTTGGAACCAGCGGTAGTATTCGCCTGTCTCTTTTTTCAAGGTCGACACCCGTACTTCGTTTTCGTAGTCGGACATCAATTTTTCGAGGAATGTTTTCTGCTTGGGATAGTACCTGAGCTTGTAATCGGTCCCGATGCCGGCGCTCCCTGCAGCGATCTGCACTGCGTCGTTAAAGGTTCCCAGCTTGTCGACCAGTCCGCGTTCGAGCGCTTGTGAGCCTGTCCACACACGGCCGGATGCGACCTTCTTGATGTCGTCCTGGCTCATATTTCTGCCTTGTGCGGCTTTACTGGTGAATATCTCGTAGACTTCGTTGGTTTGTTTTTGCCAGATGTCTTTCTCTTGCGGTGTCAAGGATCGTGTAACAGTGATGAGATCGCCGATCTCGCCGGTCTTTACTTGTTCGGAGGTGATCCCGATCTTGTCACCCAGAAAATCGCTGAGGTCGAACAACACACTGAACACGCCGATAGACCCGGTGATCGTATTGGGCTGTGCTACGATGGTGTCGCAGGCCATGGCGAGATAATAACCGCCCGAAGCCGCATAGTCGCCCATGGAGGCAATGACAGGCTTTGCCTGGCTGGCGAGATAGATCTCGCGCCACATTTCGTCGGCGGCGGTAAATGCCCCACCGGGGCTGTTGACACGAATGATGATGGCCTTAACGCGATCGGTCGTTCTTGCTTTACGTATCTGCTCGCGAATGGTGCTCGAACCCACCACACCGTTGTTGGCCTTCCCGGGAAGGATGTCGCCGTCTGCAACGATCACTGCGATCTCATTTTTGGATGAGCCCGAAGCGCTGAATGATTTTTGGTAATCGGAATATTTGACGAACGGGATCGCTTTATCCTTTTCGAGACCGAGCCTTTCACGTAACTCATCTTTCACCTGATCGTCGTAATACAACGAATCGAGGAGCCCGAATTCAACAGCCTGCTTCGAATCGCGAACCAGCATCTTATTGGATATCTCTTTCAACCGATCTTCGGGCAAGTCCCTGGAACGGGCCAGCTCGGAGATCATGTGTTGGTGGATCGATTTGATCATCTCGGTAAGCTGAAGCCGGTTCTCTTCGCTCATGTCTTCCCGTATGAAGGGCTCGACAGCGCTTTTGAAATCACCTACTCTGAAGACCTCAGGCTTGATCTCGAGCTTGTCGAACAGCTTTTTGAAAAAATTCACTTCTATCGCGAGACCATTCAGTTCTACCTGGCCGGTGGGATTCATGTAAACTTTATCTGCAGCGGCAGAGAGATAATATCCGCCCTCTGTATAGAAATCGGAGTACGCAACCACCCATTTTCCTGTTTCCCTGAAATCCTCCAGTGACTTACGCACTTCGTCCAGCGTTGAAAAGCCGGCGGCTACGAAGGGAGCGTTCAGATAGATACCCATGATCTTCGGATCGTCTTTCGCGTGGTTGATCGCGTCTCTCAGCTCCATCAGCCCTATAGATTCGTTATCGCCCCCCGGGATGAAAACGTTCAGGGGCTCGTCTACCTGGAGCTCTGTAATCTGTTTATCGAGCTTGATATGAAGCACGCTTCCATCGTCGATAACGACTGGCTTCTCTATTGATAACATGCTGACGAACCAGGTTATGCAGATAACAACTAATAACAACAACCCAACGATTGTTCCGGCGCACGATGTGAGAAAATTCTTCATAGTCAGATCAATGAATAATTTCCAAAATTACTTAAACGCTTTCAATTAATAAGCCGTTATCTTTCCCGTATGCGGGGTGGTATATTTTTATTATTGGGCTCCAACCTGGGCGACAGGCTTCAGCATCTGTCGACGGCCGCCTCCCATATAAATACTTTCGCCACCGTTCTCCGGAAATCCTCGGTTTATGTGACGGGAGCCTGGGGTAATAACAACCAACCGGATTTTCTCAACCAGGTGATCGAGGTGGACACCGGCCTTTCTCCAGAAGCGCTCCTGCAAAATACCCTCGGCGCCGAGATAAAGATGGGACGGAATCGTATCGAAAAATGGGGGCCGCGCACGATCGACATCGACATCCTTTTTTTCGGGGAAAGCATCGTAACTCTTGACAACCTGCAGATCCCTCATCCCCAAATACAGAACAGGAAATTCACCCTCGTACCGTTGCGTGAGCTCGCGCCCGACCTGGTACATCCGGTGTTAAAGAAATCCATCGCCCGGCTCGACGATGAGTGTACCGACAGCCTGGAAGTTACGCGCTTACCGCCTCAACATTCGGAGCAATCTTCTTGACCAGGCCCTGGAGAACCTTACCCGGTCCGCATTCGACGAAGTGAGTCGCGCCATCGGCTACCATTTTCTGAACCGACTGTGTCCAGCGAACGGGGGATGTCAATTGTGCGATCAGATTCTGCCGTATAGCCGTGATGTCCGACGACGGAAGTGCATTCACATTCTGGTAGACCGGGCAGCTCGGGGTATTGAATGATGTCGACTCGATAGCTTTTGCAAGCTCCTCCCGTGCCGGTTCCATCAACGGTGAGTGAAAGGCGCCGCCAACCTGCAAGGGCAAGACACGTTTGGCGCCGGCTTCCTTGATCTTCGCCGAAGCGATCTCGATACCCTTCAACGATCCGGAGATCACAAGCTGGCCTGGAGAATTATAGTTCGCTGCCACAACAATCTCCTCTTTGATCGAAGCACAGATCTGCTCGATCTTTTGATCATCCATTCCAAGAACAACGGCCATGGTCGACGGATTGATCTCGCATGCACGCTGCATCGCAAGAGCCCGCTTCGATACCAGCCTTAGCGCGTCCTCAAAAGAAAGTGTTTTGTTCGCCACCAGCGACGAAAATTCTCCCAACGAATGACCTGCCACCATATCGGGAACAAAGTCCTTTGCCGCAAGTGCGATCGCCACCGAGTGAATGAATACTGCAGGCTGCGTGACCTTTGTTTGCGTTAGGGCCTCCATCGTTCCACCGAACATGATGTCGGTTATGCGAAAACCGAGGATGGTGTTTGCCTGCTCGAATAGCTCTCGCGATGCGGGGTTCGACTCATAGAGGTCTTTTCCCATGCCGGCGAATTGGGCGCCTTGTCCGGGGAAGATGTATGCTTTGCTCATCGCTAATTTCGTTGTTCGTTGTTCGTTGTTCGTTCGTTAATCGTTATCGTTATCGTTATTCGCGGCAATTTAGCTGTTTAAGACATAAAACGTGACTTTAGATCGGGTGTGGGGATCATGCATTCGTCCCTTCTTCCGAACCACTTGTATCTGTTTGAAGAGATCCAATCGTAGATGAAATCGCGGATAAATGGAGGGACAACTATAAACACATACATGAGCGGCCACAAACCGGTAAGGCGGCGGGCTATCTCCAATGCGGCGCGGCTCTTATCGTGGGCTTTTCCGTTGAGCAATAATACTACGCTGAGCAGTTGTTCTTTGTTGAAACCATGTTGGCTTAGCTGCTTCTGGCCGAAAGCGGATTGAAGGGCGGCAAAACGAAATCGTCCTGGGGGGTCGTGCTTTATGATGAACTGAACGGAGCTGTTACAAAGATTACAAACCCCATCAAAAAGAATAACCGGGTGATCTATCGGACCAGATGAACCCATCCTTTGAGAAATTGTATCGCCTGCGAGGGATCGACGACATCATACGTCACTTCGGCGACATAGTAATATACGCCGGCAGACAGTTCGGAACCCTGAGTGTCACGCCCGTCCCAGTCGATATAGATAGAGCGCTCTCCGCCCGATTCGTAGTGATAAACTTCTTTACCCCAACGGTTATACACTTTCAGTTTTACTCCGAGCACAAATCTTGCGCACCGGGGCTGAAGCGCATCGATATCTTCTTTAGTCTGGTTGCAGGGTCCCAGGTGCGTATTTTCGTCGAGCGGAACGCGGTCGCTGAACGCGCTGAAAAATTTGTTACACCCGTCGTCATCCGGGGTGAATACATTTGGCAATTCGTAGTGCGGGCAGTTGTCGAAACAGAATGCTTCGCTCATCTCGCTCTTGTTGCCAGACCGGTCGACCGCCTCGATCTTGTAGCAGCGTGCGTATGATGTCAGATTGTCGTTGACGTCGATAAAGAATGTATCACGGACATTCTCGACATACAGTCTGAACTCGTCACCTACCCTGTCGGCGACATAAACGTTATAGCTCCGGATATCATTGCGGCAGGCTGCATCGACGGAACGGGGCCAGGTGAGCGTGTTGCTGAACACATTCGTGCCGCAGCCTGTGGTTCCGATCAGGTCTTCGCAGCTCTGAGCGACGATCTTCAACTCGGGCTGGCATGGCGGTATGTTGTCGTTGGGCTGCGCGCACATCCTCTGCGAGAAGTTGATCAATGGTTCTTCGATCTTCGGGTTACCATATCCTCCGCGTGTCACGACGCGGTAGCAATAAATATCGGTTTCCTTCAACGGCTGATTCTGATACTTTCCTTGGTCGACGTACCGGAAACCGTCCTTATTCACATTCACACTGTCGATCAACACCAGTTGATTGTCTTGGGATCCACCCGGGCCGCGATAAATGAGGTGCATCGGGTACTTATCGATCCTGTTACTCCAGGGTACGTCTGCTACCCACGAGAGCTCGATCGCTTTAAGCTGAGGTTTCCCTTCAAGCCTCACACTCGAAGCCACGTCGGACGTATCGACAATGGCATTTGTCCCATCATACAAAACCACCCGGTAGTTGTACATGAACTCTTCGGTGTTGATGCCGGTGTCGGTATAGGTCGAATCGGGAATTGTTCCGGGGTGCGGACTCGTGATCTTTATCGTGCCCGTGATCCCTTCGGCGCGGAACACCTGGTAACGGTACGGAGGCGGGAACTGTATTGTATCGAGATCGTATGCCGATCGCCATTTTACGGTGATGATCCCGTCGAGTGTTCCCGTCTTGTCGACTGTGACATTCGTGATAATGGGTGCATCGGCGAGGATCGGCGCGAGACAAGTGTCCTTTGAAAGATAGCTTTGTCCGCCGCCCGGCGACGGGAAAACTGCGACGAGGCGATAACAATACTGCGCTCCGACCGCGAGCCCCTTGCCACCATTATTATCGTTGTATAACGATTGAGCTATGGGGACGTCTGCAATCTGTGTATAACCGAGGAAGTCGGGCATGCCGGTCACGCATTCGGGAGGCGTGTACGGGAACTCGTCCACTCTTCTCCACACCTGCATGGTCGTAGCGTTAATACATTTATACGGGTCCCATGCCAAACTTGCAGTTCTTGACGACGGCACAGTATGAGCGTCGACCCACTTTGGTGCCGGGCCAACGACCCTGATGTTCCATGTTTTGAACTGGATCAACCTCGGTTTGACCGCGGGGTCGTCGGTGATCTTGAACACCACCTGGTATGGTTGTTCCTTGATGTGCGAGCAATCGGTCGCCCACTTGAAAGTGATCTTCGCATGCTTGTCCGGACTCGATGGCTGAAAATCGTTCGGTTTGGGGAAGGATATCTCGGCCGGTGACGACCCTATGCTGAATACCTGGGAGAAGGCTTCGATCTTTACTTTGTCGGAGTCCGGGTCGAAACCGAAAATGTCCTGTTCGATCACCTCGCCTGCTTCGACACAAATGTCTTCGGGGACAATAAGCTCGGGCCGCTGGTTTTCGCAATCCTCTACGATGATCTGCATGTCGCGCACAACATACCCCATCAATACCCAGACGCCAGCCAGCTTTCGCCACTCCTTGATGAGAAAGGCAACGTTATATTCCCCCTGAAGTCCCGGTGCGTCCCATATCAATGTTCCCGTCACCTCGTCAATGTCGAAAGTCGGCGGACCATCACTGTTCTCATTTGCGGTACCGTATGGTATATCGCTCTTATCATAAAACTCTTTGTTGTTGGGATCGCGGTAATTTCCGACTACTTGTCCTTTTTCTTTTTTAGGTATGGTGAGCTCGAACGAAACGCTGTCGCCATCGGGATCGTAAGCGCCGGGATTGTGAAACCATGCTGCACCGGTGCAGGCTTTGTCAATCGGCGGAACCAATAGCTTCGGAGAGTTATTGCAACCCAGGAACGGATCGATGTTGATAATCGTCTCGATATAAAAACGTGTTTCGACCGAGTTGAAGATGTTGAGGATACCGCCGTTGCGATTCGGTTCGAGGTAGCTGATCACGTAACGGCCCGGACCGGCATAGGTATGCTCCTTACTGTACGCAACTATGCCGACGTTGTCGCCCAGGTCGGGTCTTTTAGTGTTTTCTATGGTGGGGGTATTTTCCGAAAATCCATCGCCGAAGTCGAGGAGGCCTTCTCCGAACCTGATCTCGGAGCCGGTGTTGGTATAAACAGTAATGGTTATCCTGAATGTGAGGCTACTGCAGTTGATACGCTCGACTGTGATCTCACCGGCGCGAAGGTGGGTAGAGTAGCCAATGAAAGGTGATAAGAATAAGAGAAAGAATAGCCCCGCCGCCGACCAGAATTTTCCCTTTTTAGGGTTCGATACCGCACGATTCTTCATATGTCCTATAACAGAAATTTAGGCCAATAGGACTCTAAATATACATCTAAAACCATGTTTTACAGAAAAATAAGGTACCGCCTGTTGAATGTTTTGTTTTGAGAGCGGGAAAGCCGGAACTTGCCTTTTAGCGAACCTTATTATGCGCGTCGTCGGAGAAATACCCCACCCCGAGTGTAAGATCACCATCTTCCACTGGAATAATCGTTACCTCATTAAGATAGAGGCGGGCCCGTTCGAGCAGACGTTCAAGATCAACGACTACGACCTTGCTTCGGAGGCGGACTTGAACAAGATCGTGAGCCAGGAATTTATAGCGCAGGCCATCGCGCGATTTTCCGACATGTCGCGCAGCCTGGCCGATGCCGCCGATGAAATTTGAAGTGAGAGATATCCGGTTTACTTTTAGTCGTCTTTAGTCAATGGAAATAGAAGAAAAGAAAAATAAGAACAGGCAGTACAAACCTATCCTCGAAGGAATTCCAGACTGGCCCGTATACCAGCTTAGCAAATCACGAAAGGAGTTCATAGAAGAAGTCACACAGAAGGCAATCGAACGCATTCGCATCCTTCGCCCTACCAGGAAACAACTGATCGACGAACTGGAGACGACGATCCTGCGCGAACAGAACCGCATGAAACGGAACCGTTGGCGCGTGGATCCCGCCGACGAAAGTCGCTTCTGGTCCGGCATCAAAACCGAGCTGGTGGACCTGAGTAACAAACCCGGTGACGAATCAGGCAAAAAAGAAGAGGAGCTGCTCTATAGAATTGTATACCGGTATGCCAACGAGATCGCCGGCAACTTCAAGCCAAGCAAGTACCGGCTTGCAAGGAGTGTTACCAAGTTCTGGTTCTCCCGCCTGCTGAACGGCGCCCGTGTAAAGAAATTCGGAGCCTTCTTCCGCAACGAGTACACGTTGCGCGATAAGATCCACATCGTAGGCAAGGTGAAAATGCTTCGCAAGCTCGTCAAGCAGGGAACGGTTGTGATGGTTCCTACACACTTCAGCAACCTCGACTCTATCCTGATCGGCTGGGTCATTCACTCGTTGGGGATGCCTGCGTTCATCTACGGCGCGGGACTCAATCTTTTCAACATCAAGATCTTCGCATACTTCATGAACAGCCTGGGCGCCTACAAGGTCGACCGGCGTAAGAAGAACCTGCCCTATCTCGAGACACTGAAGATGTATTCGACCCTGGCATTGCAGAAAGGTGCGCACAGCCTGTTCTTCCCGGGCGGTACACGTTCGCGCTCGGGTATGCTCGAAAAACAATTGAAGCTGGGATTGCTGAGCACCGCCATCGAAGCACAGAGAAACATTTACCAGGAGAATACCAACGATCCCCGGAAGATCTTCGTCGTGCCCGTGACCATCAACTATCATTTTGTTCTCGAAGCGCCTGAGCTCATCGAAGACTACCTGCAAGTAAAGGGTCAGGACAGGTATTTCCCGGAACAGGATGCATACGGAAGCTTCCAGCTTATCCGCTTCATGTTCAAGTTCTTCACGAAAGGATCAAGTATTTCGATCGCCATCGGTCCGGGCCTGGACGTGATGGGTAATTATGTGAACGAAGAAGGCGAGAGCCTCGATGCGCAGCAGCGCGTCATCAATACAGCCGACTACTTCAAGACAAACGGCGAGGTTACCGAAGACCACCAGCGCGAAGACGAATACACGCGAATGCTCAGTCAGCGTATCGTGAAGGAGTATCATAGCATCAACCGTGTATTCGCTAGTCACCTTGTGGCATTCGTGGCATTCCAGCTGTTACAGAAAAAATACGGCAAGCTCGATCTGTTCAGCTTCCTTCGATTACCCGAAGAGGAAATGGAGCTGGAATATGAAGATTTCAGAACTTCGTTCAAACGAGTGCGTAAGGCGATCTACCTGATGAAAGAACAAGGCAAGATCAATCACGCCTCGCACCTGAAAGGCGAAGCCGACCTCGTGATCCAACGAGGCCTCGACAACGTTGGAATATTCCATCTCAACCGGCCACTGCTCAGAAATAAAAAAGGAAAGATCGTGACACAGCAATTGATATTGCTTTACTATTATCACAACCGCCTGCTTGGCTACGATCTTGAAAAATTTATCTGATAAACCCGTCGGTGTCATTGGCGCGGGTAATTTCGGATCGGCAATAGCCAACATCATCGCTCTCAACAGGAAGGTCCTCCTTTACGCCCGCGATGAAAAGGTGGTGGAAACCATTCTCGACAAGAGGATAAACAAAGGCCATAAGATGCATGTCAACGTGGAACCAACCCACGACTTGCGGTTGATCGCTTCCGAATGCGACGTCATTTTTCCAATTGTACCCTCGTCGAGGTTCCGCTCGATGATGAAAGACATCTCTCCTTTCCTTCATCCTTATCATATTCTGATACACGGCACGAAGGGTTTGGATATCAAGTTAAAAAAAGGCGAGACCATTGAGACCGTGAAAACGCTCGATCGCAGCCAGGTGAAAACGATGAGCGAAGTGATCCGCGAAGAAAGTGTCGTGGTGAGGATCGGTTGCCTGGCGGGACCTAATCTTTCGAAGGAGCTTGCCTTGCGACAGCCCAGCGCGACGGTTGTGGCCAGTCCTTTCCAGGAAGTTTTCCAGGTAGGTAAACGGTTGCTGCGCAACGATCGCTTCCAGGTGTACGAGAACAACGACCTGGTTGGCGTAGAGCTGGCAGGCGTTCTGAAGAACATCATTGCAATAGCAGCCGGTGCGTTGAACGGACTTGGTTACGGCGACAACGCCAAAGGCTTGCTGATAAGCCGCGGAGCGGTGGAGATGGTATACCTCGGCCGTGCATTGGGCGGCAACACGAAAGCATTCCTCGGTGTGGCGGGTATCGGCGACCTGGTAACAACCTGCAACAGTCCCAACAGCCGTAACTATACCGTTGGGTTCAGGCTCGCCAAAGGAGAAAGGCTTCCCGATATCCTCAACGACATGGACGAAGTAGCGGAAGGTGTGAACACCATTCGCATTATGAAGAAGTGCGCCGATGCATACGGAGTACGGGCGATTATTACCGATACATTACACCGGGTGTTGTTCGAAGGAATGACGATGGAAACGGCAGCGCAGTATTTGATGAGGTATCCGCTGAATGTGGATATTGACTTTCTCTAGAGAACCGGCGTCAAGCCAATGCTTTCCTGATCTTCTCCGCCGTAGCAGCAAGCTCTTCCGCACTTGGCCTCAGCTTCGGCCGTGTAAAATTCAGATCATCCGCGGTATTCATCGGCACCAGGTGTATGTGCGCATGAGGTACCTCAAGTCCTATAACGGCAACACCGATCCGTTTGCACGGGATGGCTTTGAGTACGCCCGCTGCGACCTTCTTCGCAAAAACATGTATCGCCTTAAGATCTTCATCGCTCATGTCGAAAATGTAATCGATCTCTTTTTTGGGAACGACAAGTGTATGCCCTAACACGAGGGGCATGATATCGAGAAATGCAATGAAGCGTTCTTCTTCCGCGACGATCTGTCCGGGAATTTCACGGTTGATAATCCTGGTGAAGATGCTCGCCATCAGATCTAAGCGGTGATGTTCATTACCTCGAACTCGATGTCTCCTGCGGGCGTTTTGATCAACGCACTGTCGCCTTTCTTTTTCCCCAGCAATCCTTTACCGATCGGTGATGTGGTGCTGATCTTTCCGGATTTCAGATCCGCTTCTTCCTCCGCCACAAGGGTATAAGTAAACGAAGTGCCATTCTTCTTGTTCTTGATCGTGACCTTCGAAAGGATCGAGACCTTCGACGTGTCGACATTCGTCTCATCGAGAAGACGTCCGTTGGCAACGAGATTTTCCAGCTGCACTATTTTTGCTTCCAGGTGTCCTTGTGCGTCTTTAGCTGCATCATACTCCGCATTTTCACTGAGGTCGCCTTTGTCGCGCGCCTCTGCAATCTGCTTGGCAATATCAGACCTGCCCCTTCCCTTCAGGTCAGTGAGTTCATTCTTTAATCTATCGAAGCCCTCCTTGGTATAGTATGATATCTTCTTGCTCATTTTCCGTAATCGTTAAAAAAAGAACAACGGCTTCGTTTCCGAAACCGTTGTTGAAACAAAGGTAAGTGTTTTTATCGAATGAATACAAACGGATAGCCGGGAGTTCTCAGCTTCCAACCAGTTCCGGTATCTGTGTTTTCACCTGTTCCAGCAATTCATCATCGAACTTTGCGAGGTAAAGTGTCTTCGCTTTCGAAAGTTGTTCGAGTGTTAGCCCTTTGGCTCCTCTCAGGTCTGCTTTATATAAACTGGCATTCTCGAAATCGGCGCCCATCAGGTAACTGTTCTGCAGGTTGGCCTCCATTAAAAATGCATTCTTGAAATTGGTCTTGATAAGAAATGCTCCGTCGAACTGGGTTTTGATCAGAAAGGAATCTTTAAAATTCGCTCCACTCGCATATGCACCGCAGAGATTGGCCTGGTTGAGATTGGAATTCTCCAGGTTGGTCTGATTGAACCGCGTGTTCTCGAGGTTTGTCTCGATCAGCGAAGAGTTACCCAGGTTAGCGGAATTCAGGTTCGATCCTTTCAGGTTCACATAGTTGAGATTGGTCCGTGCCAGGTAACAGTTCACAAGATTGATCTCGTGAATGCGATGCCTGTTGAGACGCTTGATATTACCAACGGTACGAAAGGCCGCTTCTTCGGATTCCCACAAGCGAAAGTCGTCGATCTCGTCTTTATAAGTACGGATCCTCTGCCTGATCTCACCGCTCTGGTTAAGCCACGAGAGCAAAATCGCAATGACGGCAATGTCGAAGATCATACCGTGCATCTCGACCAATATCTGGCTCCAGTATCCGTCGAAGTCCCGGATATAGTATTTAAGACTGAGGCTCATCACGATGATGGCCACGACCAACAATACCAATGCAGCAGTCAGCAACGGCCTTTCAACCACACTGTGGAATCGATCTTGTATTTTGCTGCCGACTTTAGAGAGGAAAGACATTAATCAGGGGCGTTCGAAACGGAATATACAAAAAAAGGTTTTTTCGCCGGAACGTTGTGTAAGATTTACTACTAATCTTTACAATATACCGGGTAAACGCTACATCAGTATCTGGATAGTAAGGAAATAAATCCCCAATCCAAGCAGATCATTCAGTGTGGTGATAAAAGGACCCGAAGCGAGAGCGGGATTGAACCCGAAGCGATTCAGCAATAACGGCGTTACCGTGCCGATGAAGGAAGCGAAGATGACCACGCCAAACAGCGCAATCGATACAACTGTTGTAAGCCTGTCGTAGCCGAATACCAATGAGTTGGCTCCAAACACAAGCACCGAGAGAACAAGCCCGTTCACTAACGCAACGCTCAATACCTTTTGCAGACGTGTAAGCAGACCCTCATCCACAAACCCGGGCGCAACAAGACTTTGTACAACGAGCGATGATGACTGGATGCCGACGTTACCACCGGTTGCCTGGATGAGCGGAATGAAGAATGCGATTGCAGCGATCCGCTGGATCTCCATTTCAAACACGCCCATCAGGCGCGCGCTTAAAAGTCCGCCAACGATGCCAATGACGAGCCACGGCAGACGGGCGCGGGTGTTCCTCCATACACTGTCGTCCTCTTCGACATCTTCAGTGATACCCGACATCAACTGGCGCTCCTCATCGGCCTGTTCGGTGATCACATCCACCACGTCATCGATGGTGATACGGCCAACGAGCTGCCCTTGTACATTGACAACGGGAACGGATTCGAGGTCGTACTTCTTCATGATCTCGGCCACCTCGGTGTCGGGCAGGTAGGTTTCGACAGCAACGAGCTCACCTTCATCGATCAGGTCTCCGACAAGGGTATTCGGACTGGCCAGGGACAGGACAAGTTTCTGAAGGGCCATTCGTCCCAATAACTTATCGTTGTCGTCGACCACGTACACTGCATAAAATTTCGTAACGGCTTCGGCTTGCTTGCGTACCTCATCGATACATTGCACGACCGTCCAGGTGGATCTGGCCTTGATCAATTCCTTGGCCATAAGACCGCCGGCCACGTTGGGATCGTAGCGGAGGAGCTCGATCACCCTGGAGCGTACTTCGGGGTCTATCAGTGCGATGATCTCTTCCCGGACTTTAATGGGAAGGTCGTTGAGGATATCGACCGCGTCGTCGGAATCGATCTGGTCGATAAAAAGGGCTATGTCCCCGGGCTCGTAGACTTTAAGAAATATCTTCCGGGTGTCGGGGTCCAGGTCGCGGATGATCTCGGCCCTGACGTCGAGGGGCAGCAGATCGAGTACATATTTGGATTCCTCGCCGCTGAATTCATACAGCAGGGTGGTGATATCGGCGGCGTTGACTTCTTCGAGGGTCTGTCGAATGAAGTTATCGTCGCGGTCGTTCAGAGCTTCCTGAAATCGATCGCGGAATTCTTTGGTGAGCTCAAATGGGATCAGCTCTTTCACCTTTCTCTATTGCCTGAGTGAGCGAAATAAAATCATAAACACTTAATTGCTCGGCCCGCTTGTCCATTATTGGCAAAGCGTAAACCGAGCCGGGCAAATTTAGATTTTTAAGAGCGTTGCGCAATGTTTTGCGCCTGTTTTGAAATCCTTGTTTGATTATCTTTTTAAAAATGACTTCATCGCAGGGCAATGTTGCAACCTCGTTGCGTGTAAGCCTGATCACTGCCGAGTTTACTTTTGGCGGCGGGTGAAAAACGCCGGGTGATACCTTGAACAGGTAGTCTATTTTATAGTATGCCTGCAGTAGCACACTCAATATTCCATAGGTTTTGTTCCCTTCTTTGGAAGCGATCCGGTCAGCAACCTCTTTTTGTATCATACACACCACTTCCTGCACGTGCTGCCGGGCGTCGAGCACACGAAAAAAGATCTGCGATGAAATGTTATAAGGGAAATTGCCGATTAAGGCGAGACGTTTTTGAATATCAAACTCCAGGAAATCCCCCTCTATAATATTCAGGGTTGAGAAACGGTCGTGCAGGTACGCGATGGACTCTCTGTCGATTTCGATCACCGAGAAGTCTTCAAACTTCTTCTTAATGAGAAGCTCTGTGAGAATGCCAGTACCCGGTCCAATCTCGAGTACAGGCAAACCGGTTGATTGCAGAGAAAAAACAATCTTTTCCGCGATATTCTTGTCCTTGAGGAAATGCTGGCCGAGGTGTTTCTTGGGGCGAACCATGCCGGAGATCGTAATTCGTTGTTCGTTGTTCGTTGGTCGTTGTTCGCGGCTACTATAATCATCAGCTTTGCCGCGACCAACGAACAACGAACAACGAAATTAGTCTAAATTGCAAGGCGACCCAATGATATGACTACGAACAAAAATCACGAGAAGCCCCGTATAGGCATAACGATGGGCGACTTCAACGGCATTGGACCGGAGGTCGTCATCGGTGCGTTGTCCGACAGCCGTATCCTCAATATGATCACCCCGGTGGTGTATGGATCTGCCCGCGTGTTATCTTTTTATAAGAAGCTGATGAACCTTGAAGAGTTCAACTACAGCCAGCTGAAGACCAAAGGCCAGTTCTTTCCAAAAACCATCAACGTGGTGAATTGCTGGGACGACAATATCGAGATCAACCCCGGCAAGGCTTCGAAGGACAGCGGGACCGCGGCAAGGATCGCCCTCGAACGAGTGGTGGAGGAAGCGAGGGAAGGACTTATCGATGGTTTTGTAACAGGCCCGATCGACAAGTACACAATACACAGCGATCAATTTCCGTATCGCGGACACACCGAGTATCTCACGAAAACCTTCAATGCCACCGAGAGCCTGATGTTGCTCGCCGGAGGCAATCTAAAGGTAGGCCTGGTAACCGAGCATCTCCCGATCAAAGATATCCCGGCATATCTTACCCGCGAACGGGTCGAGCTGAAGATCCGTCTCATGGAATTGTCGTTGAAGAAGGATTTCAATATCCAGAAACCAAGGATAGCTGTACTCGGGCTGAATCCCCATGCAGGCGACGAGGGATTGATCGGCGAGGAGGAGATCAATATAATAAAGCCGGTGATCGCCGACCTGAAGTCGAAGGGCAAGCTGATCTTCGGGCCGTTCCCGGCCGATGGATTTTTCGGATCCGGAAGTTACATGAAGTACGACGGGACGTTAGCGATGTACCACGACCAGGGGCTGATACCCTTCAAAACCCTGGCTTTCGACAACGGTGTGAATTATACCGCGGGCTTGCCGGTGGTGAGAACGTCGCCCGACCACGGAACCGCTTATGGCATCGCCGGTAAGAACCAGGCCGACTGCAGCTCGATGCGTGAGGCTATTTTTCTCGCCAGCGAGATCATCCGGAACCGGATGGCCCCCCAGGAGGAATAACCAGGGTAAACATCCGCGACGCCAAAACGGATGCAGGTAATACTGATGTACTATAATTGGTGCATTTCGCAAGGTTTATGCGATTGGTTACCCCTAAATAGCTGGCAAAATTGTTAGATTTGAATGGACGCGATCGCAATGGATATTGTAACTAAGAAACAACTCAATATTCTTATACAACTGGCAGAGGCCGATAAGCATTTCGCCAAGGTGGAACGGGAAATGGTTTTCCGGATTGCCAAGGAACGGAATTTCCCCGAAGAGGTGGTGAATGACATTATCCGCAATCCCGAGCCGATCGGCACGTTGGGAGCGCTTTCGGCAGACCAGAAATTCGAGTATTTGATAGACTGTATTGTATTGATGTTCGTGGATCAAAAGGTATTTGAGAGCGAGATCATTTTCTGCAAGAGCATCGCCATCAAACTGGGATTCATGAAGAATGTCGTGGATTATCTGTCAAAAAACTTTTCTTCCGCCACCCGGGAGGAGCTAAAAAGGACCGTTTTGAGTGAGTATATGCTTACTTAGGCATCCGGACCCCAAAAAAGCCTTCCCGGGCCCGCCAAAATCAAACAAATCGTGTAAATTTGCCCGCTTATTTCAAACACGGGTGTGGGGGCGTATACTGTAAATATTGTAGGATTAAGCAGCAGGATCCACTCGTTCGATTTCCGGATCGGCGACGCGTTCTTCGCGCAGTATGGTACGGAAATACTGCAGGGAGGTGATTTTGAAGCGAAAGTTGTGCTCGACAAGCACGAGACGTTCATAGATGCCGATTTTAGCATCACCGGCAAAGCAAAGCTGGTATGCGACAGGTCGCTGGAGCCGTTTGAAGAGCCGATGAAGATCCACCGCAAGGTGATGTTCAAATATGGAGAGGAAGCGACGGAGCTGACCGATGAGATCGTCATCATTGCACGGGATGAGCATAGCCTGGAGCTCGGGCAACTGATGTATGAATTCATCAGCCTCGAGATACCGATAAAAAAGCTTCATCCGCGGTTCAGGAAAGAAGAGAGCGACGATAAGGCAGAAGGCAAGATCGTCTACAAATCGGAACCGGATGAAAAAACGGATATTGATCCGAGGTGGGAGAAATTGAAGAAGTTAAAATAAGTGAAAACAAAACTGTACGTATAAACTGAAGTACTATGCCAAATCCGAAACGAAAAACATCGAAAACCAGGAGAGACAAAAGAAGGACTCACTATAAGGCAACTGCAAAGCAGTTCACAGTTGATGCAGCTACAGGCGAACATCACCTTCCTCACCGCGCATACTGGCACGAAGACAAATTGTACTTCAAAGGCCAGGTAGTGATGGAGAGAGGAAATGCTGCCTGATTGTCATGATCTTTCATTGCCCGATTGAAAACATCAATCGGGTTTTGTTTTTATAAAGAGACACACGAATGAGTAAAATCAAAGCTGCGATCACAGGTGTGGGAGGATATGTGCCGGATTACGTGCTGACAAACAAAGAACTGGAGACGATGGTGGACACTACAGACGAGTGGATCACTACCCGCACCGGCGTCAAGGAGCGCAGAATTTTGAAAGGAGAAAACATGGGCGTGTCGGTCCTGGGCATCAAGGCTGTCGAGAACATGCTGGCAAAGACGAAGATCGACCCCAAAGAGATCGACCTGCTCATCTTCGCCACGGTCACCGCAGACATGACCTTCCCTGCAACGGCCAACATCGTTGCCTCCGCGGTCGGCGCCGTGAATGCATTCAGTTACGACCTGGGTGCGGCTTGTTCCGGATTTCTCTTTGCTCTTGCAACGGGGGCGAGCTTCGTTCAATCGGGAATGTATAAGAAAGTTGTGATTGTCGGCGGCGATAAGATGTCGGCAATACTGGATTACACGGATCGCACGACCTGCATCATCTTCGGCGACGGCGCCGGATGTGTTCTGCTGGAACCTGCAACAGGAGACGTTGGTATCATGGATGCCGTGTTGAAAAGCGATGGCAGCGGAGAAAAATACTTACACATGAAGGGCGGTGGCAGCCGGATGCCGGCTTCACACGAAACAGTGGATAAAAAACTTCACTTCGTATACCAGGAAGGATCAGCGGTATTCAAATTTGCAGTGACCAACATGGCGGAGGTTGCAGCAGAAGTGGCCGATAGAAATAATCTGAAAGCGGACGACATCACGTGGCTGGTACCCCACCAGGCCAACAAGCGGATCATCGATGCCACAGCATCCCGTGTTGGAATTACTGAAGACAGAGTGATGATGAACATAGCACGGTATGGCAATACCACCAGCGGCACCATCCCATTGCTGCTCTGGGACTACGAAAAGCAATTGAAGAAAGGGGATAATCTTATCCTGGCAGCCTTCGGCGGCGGATTTACGTGGGGCGCGATGTGGGTGAAGTGGGGTTATAATAGCAACTAATCCCGTCCCGCCATACTGCACCTGGCTTTTTTAGCCGGTCGTATTTTGGCGGGATTGCGATTAGATTTTTGATTTGTAACTTAAAACTCGTTTTACTGTTTAATTTGAACTTTGATTTATGTCTACTATTTCTGATCTGGTAAAAGGCAACTATGTTCGCTACAACGGCGAAGTGATGCAAGTGGAAGAAATGCAACATCGTACGCCTGGAAACCTCCGTGCTTTCTATCAGTTAAAAATGCGAAACCTGAAGAACGGCAAGCTTGCGGAAAACCGGTTCAGACCTGGCGACGCGATCGAGATCCTGAGAGTTGAAACAAAAAATTATCAATACCTGTATGGCGACGGCAATAGCCTGGTGATCATGGATCCGGATTCGTTCGAGCAGATCTATATTGACAAGGCGCTCCTTGGCGACTCCGTCAATTTCGTCAAAGAAGGTGTAGTCCTCATGGTGGCATTCGAGAACGGAAACAACCCCATCACAGCTGAAGCGCCTGCACACGTCATACTGAATATTACTTATACCGAGCCGGGCGTCGCGGGAGATACTGCGACAAGAACACTGAAAGCCGCTACCGTGGAAACGGGCGCCGAAGTACGTGTACCCCTGTTCATCAATACCGGCGACAACATTAAGATAAAGACGTCGACCGGCGAATACGTAGAGCGCGTGAAGTAACAAATCATGGCAAAGAAAACTAATCCGGCAAAAGGCTCTTCCAAGGCGGATGGCAGCCGAAACGATAAAATCCAAAACAATTCGGAAATGAAAACTTCGGAAATCAGAGACCTCATCGACTTCATCGCTCAATCCGGATTGAACGAAGTCGACATTGAAACGAAGGAGATCAAACTGCACGTTAAACGCGAACCCGACCAAAAGGTACTGAGGAACTCCGGCCAGGTTATGGCTGCTCAGCCCATTGCCCTTCAGGCCCCGGTGGCGGTAGCCGCTGCAGCGACAGCGCCCAAGGCGGAAAAAGGCACGACATTAGAGATCAAGTCACCCATGATCGGTACATTCTATCGTTCGTCGAACCCCGACTCGCCTCCATTTGCTTCCGTCGGCGACAAAATATCGAAAGGACAGACCGTGGCGATCATCGAAGCCATGAAGCTCTTCAATGAAATTGAATCGGAAGTATCGGGAACCATCGTAAAGGTCATGGTCGAGAATTCATCGCCCGTTGAATACGATCAGGTACTTTTTGTAGTTGAGCCCGACTAAAGACACTTATGTTTAAGAAAATATTAATCGCCAATCGCGGAGAGATTGCGTTGCGTGTCATCAGGACATGCAAGGAGATGGACATTAAGACCGTAGCCGTCTATTCAACTGCTGACCGCGAAAGCCTCCATGTACGTTTCGCCGATGAGGCCGTATGTATCGGGGATGCCCCCAGTAAAGAATCTTATCTCAACATACCACGACTCATCTCTGCTGCCGAGATCACGAACGCCGACGCCATTCATCCCGGCTACGGTTTCCTTTCGGAGCGTGCTGAGTTTTCGGCGATATGTCACGAGTACGGTATCAAGTTCATCGGTCCCTCTCCCGCCATGATCGAAGCCATGGGAGACAAGGCGACCGCGAAAGCCACGATGAGGAAAGCGGGTGTTCCCGTTATCCCCGGCTCCGATGGACTTCTCTCTTCGATTGAAGAAGGCATGAAGCTCGCGAAGCAGATAAAATATCCTGTCATCGTCAAGGCTACGGCTGGCGGCGGCGGCAAGGGTATGCGTATCATCAACGAAGAGTCGGAGTTCAAAAAAGCCTGGGACGACGCCAAGCGCGAAGCAGCCGCCTCTTTTGGTAACGACGGCCTTTACCTGGAAAAATTCGTCGAAGAACCACGTCACATAGAAATACAGCTTGTCGGCGATCAGTACGGAAAAGCATGTCACCTTTCGGAGCGCGACTGTTCTATACAGCGTCGTCACCAGAAGCTCGTTGAAGAAACTCCGTCACCGATCGTGACCCAGGAGCTGCGCGAGCGTATGGGCGAAGCTGCGATCAAAGGCGCAAACGCCATCAATTACGAAGGCGTTGGAACCATAGAGTTCCTGGTAGACAAGCATGGGGATTTCTACTTCATGGAGATGAACACCCGTATCCAGGTCGAGCATCCGATCACGGAAGAGGTAACGGACTATGATCTTATTAAAGAGCAGATAAAAGTTGCTGCCGGTGTTCCGATCTCAGGCCGGAATTATTTCCCGAACCTGTTCGCGATGGAGTGCCGCATCAACGCAGAAGATCCCGCGAACAACTTCAGGCCTTCGCCCGGAAAGATAATCAACCTTCACCTCCCGGGTGGTCACGGTGTTCGCATCGACAGCCACGTGTACGCCGGTTATACCATCCCGCCGAATTATGACTCGATGATCGCCAAGCTGATCGTCAGTGGTCAGTCGCGCGAGGAAGTTATCACCAGGATGAAGCGTGCGTTGAGTGAGTTCGTGATCGAAGGTGTGAAGACGACTATTCCTTTCCACCTGGCGTTGATGGACAACGCGATATTCCGTTCGGGCAAGTTCACGACGAAGTTTTTGGAGACTTCCTTCGATTTCAGCAAGTTGAAATAGTCTTTATCAGGAATACCTGACATTATCGTCAATCAAAGAAGCCTCGCATATGTGGGGCTTTTATTTTTGTGGGTATGATCAAAAGGTATTTAGTGGCTTCGTTTCTGGGTGGGTTGATTGGCGCGGGTTGTGTGTTAGTGATTGTTTATGTTACTAATACGAGAGCGTTGGTGATTGTGGGTGGTGAGATTGATCCAGCTGTTAATGCGCTTCATTCGAGGATAAATGATTTTTACATTTTCGCGGGAATTGTGATAACACTTTTACTGGCGATAAATGTGGGAGTGTTTGTGCGGGCGGATGAGGAGGTAGATAAACAGATCGAGGAGAGTTTTGGGAAACATGAGAAGGAGATTATTAAGCTTATTGGACATTATAGGGAACTGTATTTTAATCTGGAAAAAACCGAAAAAAATCAAATTAATAAACCAACGGATTATGATCCTGCCGAGCCGGAGGCACATTCTTAATTACAAAACCATAATTATCCTTAAAGAAAGAATAATTTTCAATGAAGCGACGATGACTGACTTTGAGATAATCGAAGAGTTGCTCGATGCATTCGGAAAACCAAAGGATCTTGTGTTGGGCCTATTATTCAAACATGGAATTTTTTCGTACGGAGATTACCTGGCTGCACGAGAAAATCCTTCTAATGGCCCACTGGAGAGAGATAAACTTTCAACAATTACGGCTACAATTTATAACTATCTCAGGTCGATGGCTGCCTATTTCCAAAAAGACGAAATTCCGAAACCTGAAATCGGGTCTGTAAAATAAACTGTGTCAGTAATAATTGTTGAGATGTTGTAATGTGGGAAACATGCGTTGGGGTGAGCCGGGTGTTTTCCATATTTCAACATCGTTTTATAAAGATAGATTCAGTCGACCCTCGAACCAAATCGA